>NZ_JASNWF010000062.1 GCF_030283205.1 Actinomadura opuntiae | reverse complement strand
CTCATCTCCAAACTCGACCATCTGGAATGGCTCGGCGTCGACTGCCTGTGGCTGCTGCCCATCTACCAGTCACCGCTCAAAGACGGCGGCTACGACATCTCCGAGTACACCAGGATCCTCCCCGACTTCGGAGAACTGGGCGACTTCGTCGAACTGATCGAGCAGGCGCACGCGCGCGGCATCCGCGTCATCGCGGACCTGGTGATGAACCACACCAGTGACCAGCATTCCTGGTTCCAGGCGTCGCGGACCGATCCGGACGGGCCGTACGGCGATTTCTACATGTGGGACGACACCGACGAGAAATACCCCGATGCGCGGATCATCTTCGTCGACACCGAGCAGTCGAACTGGACCTACGACCCGGTCCGCGGGCAGTACTACTGGCACCGGTTCTTCTCCCACCAGCCCGACCTGAACTACGACAACCCCGCCGTGCAGGACGCCATGCTGGAGGTCCTGCGGTTCTGGCTGGACCTGGGCATCGACGGATTCCGCCTGGACGCCGTCCCCTACCTGTACGCCCGCGAAGGCACCAACTGCGAGAACCTCCCCGAAACCCACGCCTACCTCAAACGCGTCCGCGCCGAGGTCGACCGCCTCTACCCCGACCGCGTCCTGCTCGCCGAGGCCAACCAATGGCCCGCCGACGTCGTGGAGTACTTCGGCGACCCCGCCGCCGGCGGCGACGAATGCCACATGGCCTTCCACTTCCCCGTCATGCCCCGCATCTTCATGGCCGTCCGCCGCGAACAGCGCTACCCCATCTCCGAGATCATGGCCCAGACCCCCAAGATCCCCGAATCCTGCCAATGGGGCATCTTCCTGCGCAACCACGACGAACTCACCCTGGAGATGGTCACCGACGAAGAACGCGACTACATGTACACCGAATACGCCAAAGACCCCCGCATGAAAGCCAACATCGGCATCCGCCGCCGCCTGGCCCCCCTGCTGGACAACGACCGCAACCAACTCGAACTCTTCACCGCCCTGCTCCTGTCCCTGCCCGGCTCACCGGTCCTGTACTACGGCGACGAGATCGGCATGGGCGACAACATCTGGCTCGGCGACCGCGACGCCGTCCGCACCCCCATGCAATGGACCCCCGACCGCAACGCCGGCTTCTCCCAATGCGACCCCGCCCGCCTGTACCTGCCGGTCATCATGGACCCCATCTACGGCTACCAGGCCGTCAACGTCGAAGCCCAGGTCAACAACCCCGGATCCCTCCTGCACTGGACCCGCAAAATGATCGAGATCCGGCAACGCCACCCCGTCTTCGGCGTCGGCTCCTACGTCGAACTCTCCGCCTCCAACCCCTCCGTCCT
>NZ_JASNWF010000061.1 GCF_030283205.1 Actinomadura opuntiae | reverse complement strand
AGGAGACTTCCCAATGAGGTTGTCAAGCCGCGACCGTGACGGGCGGTGAGTGGTGGTAGCACTCACCGTTGCGGATCATGGCCCACAGCACGTTGACGCGGCGACGGGCCAGCGACAACAGCGCCTGCTTGTGTCCCTTGCCCTCGGAGCGTTTCCGGTCGTAGTAGGCCCGCGAGGCCGTGCAGGTTCGCAGACTGGCCATGGAGGACAGGTAGAAGACCCGCAGCAGCCCGCGGTGGAAGCGGCGGGGGCGGCGCAGATTGCCGCTGACGCGGCCCGAGTCGCGGGGCGCGGGTGCCAGACCGGCGTAGCCGGCCAGACGGTCAGCGGTGCCGAAGGCGTCGATGTCGCCGCCGGTGGCGGCGAGAAACTCCGCGCCCAGCATGGTGCCCATGCCGGGCAGGCTGGCGATCACCTCGGCGTGCGGATGCTCACGAAACCGGGCCTCGATGAGAGCGGCCAGTTCGGCGATCTCTTCGTCGAGGGCGATCACCCCCTTGGCCATACGGGCCACCATGGCGGCGGCCAGCTTCTCACCGGGCAGGGCGGTGTGCTGGGCTTGGGCGGCAGCGACCGCGGTCCGGGCAAGCGTGGCGGCGCCGCGGACCTTACGGGCCCGCAGCCAGGTCTCCAGGCGGTTGGTCCCGGCGCGGCGGATCGTAGCCGGGGTCTGGTAGCCGGTCAGCAGCGTCAGCGGACCCTTGCAGGTCATGTCCAGTTCGCGCTCCAGGGCGGGGAAGATCTCCAGCAGCTGGGCGCGGAGCCGGTTGATCTGCCGGGTCCGGTCGGCGACCAGGTCGGCGCGGCGTGTGGTCAGGGTGCGCAGGTCGACCGCGATCTGGTCACCGGGGCGCAGCAGTCCAAGGTCGCGGCGCATCCGTGCCTGGTCGGCGATGACGAAGGCGTCGCGTGCGTCGGTCTTGCCCTCGCCCCGGTAGGTGGCCGAAGCGTGGTGGACGCTCCGGCCGGTCAGGTAGGCGATGGGCTGGTCGTGGCTCAGCAGCAGCCCGATCAGCAACGCGGCGCCCCCGTGGTTGAGGTCGACGGCCCACAGCACTTCCTCGCTGAGGTTCAGGACGTCACTGATCAGCTCCAACAGGGCCGCTTCGTCGTTCAGGATCCGGCGCGACAGCAACCGCTGCCCGTCTGCGTCGATCACCACACAGTGGTGGTGCTGCTTGCCGATGTCCATCCCGGCCCAGATCTGGGGCACCGGTCACCTCCATCCGCTCGTCACCTCGATCCCGCAGACGACCTCGCCGACGTTGTCCTACACAGCGATCGGATCGCGCTTCCCAATGAGCGGTCGAGTCGTCGCGGGGCTCTGGGCGGCCAAGTCTCCTCAGCCATCGGACGGCGACTACATGGCAGCCATACCCAGAGCCCCCGGGCCCACCGATCTTACGAACGACCAGTTCAGACCCAAGGAAAAAGGTAGGAC
>NZ_JASNWF010000060.1 GCF_030283205.1 Actinomadura opuntiae | reverse complement strand
AGGGCGAGACGCCGGCGTTGCCGCCGGTGGGGACGTCGGTGCGGCGGTGGAGTGCCGCGCTGGCCGACGAAGCCCAGCGCCCGGAACGGGTCGCGGAACTGGACCTGTGGCGCTCGACACTGCGAGCCCCTGACCCGGTGCTCGGCGCGCGCCGCATCGACCCGGCTACCGACGTCATGTCGACCGTGGATCAGGTGCAGGTGCGGCTGGCTCCGGACGTGACCGAGAAGCTGCTCACCTCGCTGCCCTCTGCGTTCCGGTGTGGTCCGGACGATGGCCTGGTCGCGGGTCTGGCGTTGGCGGTGGCGGCCTGGCGTCGAGCGCGTGGGACGGTCGAGTCGTCGGTTTTGCTGAACATGGAGGGCCACGGTCGCGAGGAAGCGGTGATCGAAGGCGCTGACCTGTCGCGTACGGTCGGTTGGTTCACCACCGTGTACCCGGTCCGCGTCGATGTGGACGGGGTCGACCTGGACGACGCGTTCGCGGGTGGCGCCGGCGCGGGGCGTGCGGTCAAGGCGGTGAAGGAACAGCTCCGGACGATCCCGGACCGGGGTATCGGCTACGGCCTGCTGCGCTACCTGAACACCGGTACCGCCGAAGAACTCGCCGGATTCCCGGATCCGCAGATCGGGTTCAACTACCTGGGCCGATTCTCCGACACCGGCGCATCCGGCGGCCAGGACTGGGCACAGGTCTCCGTCCTGGAGCACGTGTCGGCGGAATTCGACGCCGACATGCCGGTCGCGCACGTCGTCGATGTCAACGCGGTCGTCATCGACTCCGAGCAGGGGCCCGCCCTGAACGCGGCGATCACTTTCGCGACCGGGGTTCTGACGCGTGACGAAGTGCAGGAACTGGTGGACCTGTGGTGCGCGGCTCTGACCGGCCTGGCGCGGCAGGCGGAGGACCCGCAAGCGGGGGGCCCGACGCCGTCGGACCTGTCCCTGGTGTCGCTGGCCCAAGCCGAGATCGACGTGCTGGAGGCCCGCTACCCGAGCCTGGTGGACGTCTGGCCGTTGACGGCGATGCAGTCGGGCCTGCTGTTCCACGTCATGGTGGCCGGCCGTGAATTCGATCCCTACCAGATGCAGTTCGTGTTGCATCTGGACGGTCCGGTCGATGCGGAGCGAATGCGTGCGGCCGGGCAAGCTCTGCTGGATCGGTATCCGAATCTGCGGGTGGCGTTCGGTTTCGGTACCGATGGTGAGCCGATGCAGATCGTGCGGTCGCGCGTCGAGCTTCCCTGGGAGGAGATCGACCTCCGAGACGTCGCCGAAGAAGAACGTCCGCAACGGCTGGAGGAATTGCTGGCGGCCGACCATCGGCGGCATTTCGACCCGGCGATTCCGCCGCTGATCCGGCTCGCGCTCGTCCGCATGGGTGACGAGAGCTTCGAGCTGATGCTGACCAGTCACCATCTGTTGTTCGATGGGTGGTCGTTGCCGTTGTTGATGCAGGATTTGATGGGGTTGTACGGCGCTGGTGGGGATGGTTCGGTGTTGCCGCGGCCGCGTGATTACCGGGATTTCCTGGTGTGGTTG
>NZ_JASNWF010000059.1 GCF_030283205.1 Actinomadura opuntiae | reverse complement strand
AGGGCGAGACGCCGGCGTTGCCGCCGGTGGGGACGTCGGTGCGGCGGTGGAGTGCCGCGCTGGCCGACGAAGCCCAGCGCCCGGAACGGGTCGCGGAACTGGACCTGTGGCGCTCGACACTGCAAGCCCCCGACCCGGTACTCGGCGCCCGCCGCATCGACCCGGCCGTGGACGTGGTCTCGACCGTCGACCGGCTGCAAGTGCGGCTGTCCGAGGACGTCACCCGTGCGCTGCTGACGGCCTTGCCTGCAGCATTCCGGTGTGGTCCGGACGATGGACTGGTCGCGGGTCTGGCGCTGGCGGTGGCGGCCTGGCGCCGAGCGCGCGGGACGGCCGAGTCGTCGGTGCTGCTGAACATGGAGGGCCACGGCCGCGAGGAAGCGGTGATCGAAGGCGCTGACCTGTCGCGCACGGTCGGCTGGTTCACCACGATCTTCCCGGTGCGCGTGAGCGTCGGCGGCGTCGATCTGAAAGAGGCCTTCGCGGGTGGCGCCGGCGCGGGGCGTGCGGTCAAGGCGGTGAAGGAACAGCTCCGGACAATCCCGGACCGAGGCATCGGATACGGCCTCCTCCGCTACCTGAACACCGGTACCGCCGAAGAACTCGCCGAATTCCCGACCCCGCAGATCGGGTTCAACTACCTGGGCCGATTCTCCGACACCGATGTTCCGGGCGAAGCGCGCGGCGAGGGATGGACGCCGATCTCAGCATTGGAAGAAGTGTCGGCGGAATTCGACGCCGACATGCCGGTCGCGCACGCCGTCGATGTCAACGCCGTCGTCATCGACTCCGAGCAAGGGCCGGTGCTGAACGCATCGATCGGCTTCGCGTCCGGTGTCCTGTCCCGCGAGCGCGTACAGGAACTGGCCGACCTGTGGGTGGAGGCGCTGACCGGCCTGGCACGGCATGCCTCTTCCACTGACGCGGGCGGATTGACGCCGTCGGACCTGCCGCTGGTGCCGCTGACCCAGCTGGAGATCGACGTGCTGGAGGCCCGGCATCCCGATGTGGTGGACGTCTGGCCGCTGACGGCGATGCAGTCGGGCCTGCTCTTCCACGCGATCCTCGCGGGCCGCGACCTGGACCCGTACCAGATGCAGTTCGTGTTGCATCTGGACGGTGCGGTGGATGCGGAGCGGCTGAGGGCGGCCGGTCAAGGGCTGCTGGATCGGTATCCGAATCTGCGGGTGGCGTTCGGTTTCGGTACCGATGGTGAGCCGATGCAGATCGTGCGGTCGCGCGTCGAGCTTCCCTGGGAGGAGATCGACCTCCGAGACGTTCCCGAGGACGAACGTCCCGAACGCCTGGAGGAACTGCTGGCCGCCGACCGAAGCGACCACTTCGACGTCACGACGGCGCCGCTCATGCGGATGAAGCTGATCCGGGTCGGCGAATCCCGATTCGAATTCGTGCTGATGGCTCATCACCTGTTGTTCGATGGGTGGTCGTTGCCGTTGTTGATGCAGGATTTGATGGGGTTGTACGGCGCTGGTGGGGATGGTTCGGTGTTGCCGCGGCCGCGTGATTACCGGGATTTCCTGGTGTGGTTG
>NZ_JASNWF010000058.1 GCF_030283205.1 Actinomadura opuntiae | reverse complement strand
CACGGGTGCCCAGGTTGTTTTCTGGGAACCACACAGGGACGCGAACACCACACAGCGATTCATCTTGATCGTGCCGTGTGTTCAAGCCACTCGGCCTATTAGTACCGGTCGACTCCACACGTTACCGCGCTTCCATCACCGGCCTATCAACCCAGTCGTCTACTGGGAGCCTTACCCCACCGAAGTGGGAGGGAGAACTCATCTCGAGGAAGGCTTCCCGCTTAGATGCTTTCAGCGGTTATCCCGACCGAACGTAGCCAACCAGCCGTGCCCCTGGCGGGACAACTGGCACACCAGAGGTCCGTCCGTCCCGGTCCTCTCGTACTAGGGACAGACCCTCTCAATTCTCCTACGCGCGCAGCGGATAGGGACCGAACTGTCTCGCGACGTTCTAAACCCAGCTCGCGTGCCGCTTTAATGGGCGAACAGCCCAACCCTTGGGACCTACTCCAGCCCCAGGATGCGACGAGCCGACATCGAGGTGCCAAACCATCCCGTCGATATGGACTCTTGGGGAAGATCAGCCTGTTATCCCCGGGGTACCTTTTAGCCGTTGAGCGACACCACTTCCACACGTAGATGCCGGATCACTAGGCCCTGCTTTCGCACCTGCTCGACACGTCCGTCTCACAGTCAAGCTCCCTTGTGCCCTTGCACTCGCCACCTGATTGCCAACCAGGCTGAGGGAACCTTTGGGCGCCTCCGTTACTCTTTAGGAGGCAACCGCCCCAGTTAAACTACCCACCAGGCACTGTCCCCCACCCGGATACACGGGCGCGGGTTAGACGCTCAAAACGACCAGAGTGGTATTTCACCAATGACTCCACCCACACTGGCGTGCGGGCTTCACCGTCTCCCACCTATCCTACACAAACCGTTCCAAACGCCAATGCCAAGCTGTAGTGAAGGTCCCGGGGTCTTTCCGTCCTGCTGCGCGAAACGAGCATCTTTACTCGTACTGCAATTTCACCGGGCCTGTGGTTGAGACAGCGGGGAAGTCGTTACGCCATTCGTGCAGGTCGGAACTTACCCGACAAGGAATTTCGCTACCTTAGGATGGTTATAGTTACCACCGCCGTTTACCGGCGCTTAGATTCTCAGCTTCGAGATCGAAACCTCTAACCGGTCCTCTTAACGTTCCGGCACCGGGCAGGCGTCAGTCCGTATACAGCGTCTTACGACTTCGCACGGACCTGTGTTTTTAGTAAACAGTCGCTTCCCCCTGGCCTCTGCGACCACACCCAGCTCCCCGTGCAAAACGGTTCACCAGGCCTGGTCCCCCTTCTCCCAAAGTTACGGGGGCAATTTGCCGAGTTCCTTAACCACAGTTCACCCGATCGCCTCGGTATTCTCTACCTGACCACCTGAGTCGGTTTGGGGTACGGGCCGCCGGTACACTCGCTAGAGGCTTTTCTCGGCAGCATGGGATCACTCACTTCACCTAAAACGGCTCGGCATCAGCTCTCAGGATGAATGAGAAACGGATTTACCTGTCTCTCTCCCTACAGCCTTACCCCGGGACAACCATCGCCCGGGCTGAGCTACCCTCCTGCGTCACCCCATCACTCACCTACTACCCCCTCGGGCCGACTGCTAGGCCCAGAAGACACCCGAAGGCACCAACCAGGATTCAGAGTCTTAGCATCAGAGGATTCAGCGTTGGCGCATACCAGCGGGTACGGGAATATCAACCCGTTGTCCATCGACTACGCCTGTCGGCCTCGCCTTAGGTCCCGACTTACCCTGGGCGGATTAGCCTGCCCCAGGAACCCTTGGTCATCCGGCGGGAGAGTTTCTCACTCTCCATTCGCTACTCATGCCTGCATTCTCACTCCCACAGCCTCCACCACTCGATCACTCGGCGGCTTCACCGGCTGCAGGACGCTCCCCTACCCATCA
>NZ_JASNWF010000057.1 GCF_030283205.1 Actinomadura opuntiae | reverse complement strand
GCGGGCGGCGGGGACGAGGGCTCCGGCGCCGCGGGCGGCGGACGAGGACGGCGGGCCGCTGCCGGCGGCGGCCGCGGCCGGGCTGCTGCGGGCGGGCGGCTGGCGGGTGCTGGTCGTCCGGTCGGCGGCGGAGCTGGCCGGGGCGTGGTCGGGGGCCGGCCGGTCCGGCACCGGCGTGCGGCACCACGAGGCGCCCGATCAGGCGGACGCACCGGACGCGGACGCGGGCGGCGGCCCTGGCGGGGAGAAGACGGCGGAGGCGGCCGGAGGCGGGGCATGAGGATCCGGATGACGGTCATGGCCGCGGTGGCGACGCTGGCCTGCTCGATCGGCCTGTACCCGCTGTTCGCCACCGGGCGCTGGTTCTGGGCGGGGCTCGGCGCGGTGCTGGCGGCGGCGTGCGGCGGGGTGCTGTCGCGCCGGCTGCGGCTGCCGGCGCTGCTGGACCCGCTGTGCGGGCTGGCGGTGCTGCTGCTGTACCTGACGGTGACGTACGCGCGGGGCGAGGCGTGGCTCGGGTTCGTCCCGTCGCCGGGGGCGCTGTCGCATCTGGTCGACCTGGCCGGGGACGGCTGGCACGCCGCGAACCGGTACGCGGCGCCGGTGCCGCTGGTCTCGGGGATCGGGCTGCTCGCCGCCGCCGGGATCGGGGTGGTGGCCGTCCTGGTCGACCTGCTGGCGGTGCGGCTGCGCCGCGCGGCGCCCGCCGGGCTGCCGCTGCTGGCGATGTACAGCGTGCCCGCCGCGGTCCGGCAGGACGGCGTCGGCTGGCTGGCGTTCGGCGTCGGCGCGCTCGGGTTCCTCGGCCTGCTGATGGCCGACGCGCGCGAGCAGGTCGGCGGCTGGGGCCGGGCCGTCACCGTCCACCGGCACGGCGGGGAGCTGCCGCTGGCCGGGGCGGAGCCGCCGGCCGGCCAGCGCCTGCGGGTGGACGGCGGCCGGCGCGCCGCGAGCGGCCGGCGGATCGCGGTCGGCTCGGTGGCGATCGCGGTGCTGCTGCCGATGGCGGTCCCCGGCGTCCATCCGCGCGGCATGTTCGGCATGGGCGGCGGCGGGGGCAAGGGCACCCAGACCGTCACCACGCCGGACCCGCTGGTCAGCCTGAAGCGGGAGCTGACCCGGCTGGACGACTCGGTCGTGCTGACCTACCGCACCGACGACCCGGACGGCCCGGACTACCTGCGGCTGTACGCCCTGGACCGGTTCGACGGCGACCGCTGGACCTACAGCAGGCTGCGCAGCAGCTCCGCCGACCGGCTGTCGGACCGGACGCTGCCGCCGCCGCCGGGGCTGAGCATCGCCCCGGTGCACGAGGTCACCACGCGGGTGAAGGTCAGCGGCGAGGTCCGCGACATGACGTTCCTGCCGGTGCCGTACGCACCGTCCCAGGTGTCGATCAAGGGCGACTGGCGGGTGCATCCCCGGTCGCTGATGATCTACTCGCTGAGCGACTCGGCGGGCGGCCGCGCCTACACCGTCAAGAGCCTGCGGGCGGAGCCGACCGCGGCGGACCTGTCGTCCGCGGCCGGCTACCCGGCCGACGTCGTCTCCCACTACACCGCCGTCCCGAAGAACATCCCGCCGCAGGTCAGGACGCTCGCGCAGAACGTGGCGGCGGGCGCGGCGACCGCGCGGGCGCAGGCGGTGAAGCTGCAGCGCTGGTTCACGCTGACCGGCGGGTTCACCTACGACCTGTCCACGCCGGCGCCGCAGCACGGCAACGACCTCGTCGACTTCCTGCTGCGCAGCAAGCGCGGGTACTGCGAGCAGTTCGCCGCGTCGATGGCGCTGATGGCGCGGATCCTCGGCATCCCGTCGCGCGTCGCGATGGGGTACACCTCCGGCACGCAGACGCGGCCCGGCACGTGGGTGGTGCGGTCGCGGGACGCGCACGCCTGGCCCGAGCTGTACTTCGAGGGGTCCGGGTGGGTGCGGTTCGAGCCGACGCCGTCCGGCGCGGCCGGGCAGGGCACCGCCGTGACGCCCGACTACACCGAGCCGGCCGCCACCGGCGGCGGGCGGCAGGACGAGGGCGCGCTGCCGACGCCGACGGCGACCTCGCGGTCGGACGGGTCGCCGGCGACGCCGCAGGCCGCGCCGCGCCGCAGCGACGCCGGCCCGCAGGGCGGCCCGTCCGGGAAGGACTCCGGGGGCGGCGGGGCGTCGGCGGCGCCGTGGATCGCGGGCGGGGTGCTGGTGCTGCTGCTCCTGGCCGTCCCGGTGGCGCTGCGGGCGCTCACCCGGCGGCGGCGCTGGGCGGTGCTGACCTCGCCGCCGCGGCCGCGGCCGGAGGGCGGGGACCGCCGGCGGGACGGCGGCGGACCGCCGGGCGGGGGCCGCGACGCCGGCGGCGGCGCCGCGCACGCGGCGTGCCGGGAGATGCGCGCCGACGCGCTCGACCACGGCCTGGAGTGG
>NZ_JASNWF010000056.1 GCF_030283205.1 Actinomadura opuntiae | reverse complement strand
CACCGCGCCAACCGATTCGCCCGCCGATCCAACTCCGCATAACACACCTCAACCCCACCACACACCACCGCAACCGCCTCCGGAGACCGCACCACCTGCGCCTCGAACAACCCGTGCACCGTCCCCGCCCACGCATCCGCCGACGCGGGCTCATTCCACTCCACCAGAATCCGATGCAGCTCTTTCCCGCCAAGCACCCCGACCGCCCGCAACGGAACCTCGTCACCACCCTCCAACGCCGCCACCACGCCCTCGGCCGCCGTCCGCACCAACTCGCCCACCGCACGGGGGTCGATCGGCGCGACGGCCTCCAGGTCGAGTTCCAGGGAGTCGCCGTTGTCGTCGACCGAGACCAGGAGCGGGTAGTTGGTGTGTTCGCGGACGAGAAGCGTCCGCATCCCGTCGAAGGCGTCGGGGCCGTCCGCGCCCTCCGGCTCCTGGCCGCTGTTGTGCCGGTAGTTGAACAGGGAGGTGAACAGGGGCCGGTCGCCGCGCAGGCCGCCGGCGCGCTGCGCGAGCGACAGCGGCGCGTGCTCGTGCTCCAGCAACCCGGCGAGCTGATCCCGCATCGCCAGCACCGACGACCGCACATCGGCGCCGTCCACGCGCACCCGGACGGGCAGCGTGTTCATGAACGGGCCCGGCACGCGGTCCGCGCCCGCGCTCATGCGGCCGAACAGGACGGTCCCGAACACCACGTCGTCACGCCCGCTGACCGCCGCCAGCACCCGCGCCCACACCACGTGCATCACCGTCGCCGCCGACACACCCAGCCGACGCGCCGCCGCCCGCACCCGCGCGTCCAGCTCCGGCGGGAAAGGCACCACGTCGCGGCGGGCACGGGTGCCGTCACCACGGACGTCGACCACGCCGAACGGCGCGGTCGGCTCGGTCACGTCGCCCAGCAGCTCGGCGAAGTACCGCTCATGCTCCGCGTCGTCGGCGGCGGCCCGCGCCCGCGCCACGAAGTTCCGGAACGGCGACGGCGCGGGCAGCTCGTCACCCCGCCCGGACAGGAACGCACGCACCTCCTCCAGCAGCACCTCGAGAGCGGTGTGGTCCTGCACGATGTGGTGCATGCGCACCAGCGCGAGCCACCGATCGCTCCCCGGCACGGCCGCGATGTGCACGGTGATGAGCGGCGCCCGGTCCAGGTCCATCGACAGGCCGACGGTTGCCAGCAGCCACCCTGCCGGGTCGTCGGCGGCGGCGTCGAGAACGACTTCCTCCACCGGTAGCGGGGCGCGACGCCACACCACCTGCACCGGTTCGCGCAGTCCGTCCCATACGACCGATGTACGGGTGACGTCATGCCGCGCCGTGACCCGGTCGAGGGCGTCCACGAACGCGTCCAGGCGCGCACGCGAGTGGAACTCCAGCACCGTGGGCAGGACATAGGCGTCCTCGCCGCCCTCCGCCAGCAGGTGGTGGAACAGCAGGCCTTCCTGCAGCGGCGCGAGCGGATAGACGTCGGCGACATTCGCCGCGCCGCCCTCCACGGACGCCACGACCCGCTCGACCTCGGCGTCGTCGAGGTCCACCAGCGGCAGCATCTCCGGCGTGATCTCGGTCGCGCCCACCGGGATGAGGTTCGGCGGGACGTCCACCGCCTCGCCGTCGCCGACGATCGCCGCGAGGCCCTCCGGGGTCGGGGTCGCGAACAGCGCGCGCAGCGACACGGGGATGCCGTGCGTCCGGAGGATCTCCACCAGCCGGATCACCAGCAGGGAGTGTCCGCCGAGTGCGAAGAAGTCGTCGTCCGCCGCGACGCCGTCGATGCTCAGCACCTGTGCGAACGCGCCGCAGATGAGCTCTTCGCGGGCGGTCGAGGGGCCGCGTCCGGCACCCGCGCCGCCGGTGAGGTCGGGTGCGGGCAGGGCGTTGCGGTCGAGTTTGCCGTTGGCGTTCAACGGCAGCGCATCCAGCACCACCACCGCCGACGGCACCATGTACCCCGGCAGCCGCTCGGCCACGAAGGCCCTGACGGTGGACGGCAGGTCGCCGGTCTCCGCCGAGCCCGGCACGACGTAGGCGACAAGGCGCCTGTCTCCGGGGGCGTCCTCCCGGGCGACGACGGCCGCCTGAGCTACCGACGGGTGCGCGGCGATCACCGACCGGATCTCGCCCGGCTCGATCCGGAAGCCCCTGACCTTCACCTGCTCGTCCGACCGGCCCAGGTACTCCACCTGCCCGCCGGCGTTCCACCGCACCACATCACCCGTGCGATACAGCCGCTCACCCGCCCCGAACGGCGACGCCACGAAACGCTCCGCCGTCAGACCCGCACGCCCCAGATACCCCCGCGCCAAGCCCCCGCCGCCCAGGTACAACTCCCCGGCCACTCCCACGGGCACCGGTTGCAGGCTCCCGTCCAGGATGAAGACCCGCGTATCGGCGACCGGAACGCCGATCGGCACCGCTCCGCCGACCTCGACGTCTGCGAACCACGCGGTCGCGTAGACGGTCGCCTCGGTCGGCCCGTAGATGTTCGCCACCCGGGCACCGGGAAGCGCTTGGCGGATCGCCGCGACGAGGTCGCCCGTCAGCGCCTCACCCGCCAGGACGACGGCTTCCGGCCTGACGTTCTCCGCAGCCGACCCGAGCACCCGCGCGAAAGCGGATGGGACGCCGCTGACCAGGCTGACGTCACCGACCCCGTCCGCCAGCGCCAGCAGATCGGGCACCACCTCCACACACCCACCCGACACCAACGGCCCGAACAACTCGAACACCGACACA
>NZ_JASNWF010000055.1 GCF_030283205.1 Actinomadura opuntiae | reverse complement strand
GGCGTCGGGGCGGCACGCGGCGAGCGCGCCGGCGATCTCGCGGCCCATCATCCGCTGGATGCGGCCGCCGGGTCCGCCGGGGCCGCCGGGTCCCTCGGGGCCGGGCGGGCCGGCGGCGGAGGCGCCGAGGCGGCGGTCCAGCTCGCGGTAGAGCTGGTTGCGGGTGAGGTACCAGCCGGCGGCGGCGCAGACGGCGACGGCCAGGGCGACGGCGGCGGCGGTCAGCAGCGCCAGCCGGGCGCGCAGGGTGAGTCGCCGTGCCATTCGGAACCGCCGTGCCATTCGGACCCGCCGTGTCATTCGGACCCGCCGGGCCGTCGGCGGTCTCCCGGCCGGGCGCCGCCGCGCGGTCACGGGGACGCCGTCCGCAGGACGTACCCGACGCCGCGGACGGTGTGGACGAGCCGCGGCATCCCGCCGGCCTCGGTCTTGCGCCGCAGGTACATCACGTACACGTCGAGGGAGTTGGAGGCGGGTTCGAAGTCGAAGCCCCAGACGGTCTCCAGGATCTGCTCGCGGGTGAGGACCTGGCGGGGGTGGGCCAGGAACATCTCCAGCAGCATGTACTCGGTGCGGGTGAGGGCCAGCGGCCGGCCGGCGCGGGCGACCTCGCGGGTGAGGGTGTTCATCCGCAGGTCGTCGAAGGCCAGGACGTCCTCGCGGCGGGCACCGGCGGCGGTGTCGGCGTTCATCGCGGTGCGGCGCAGCAGGGCCCGCACGCGGGCGAGCAGCTCGTCCAGCTCGAAGGGTTTGGCGAGGTAGTCGTCGGCGCCGGCGTCCAGGCCGGTGACGCGGTCGCCGACCATGTCGCGGGCGGTGAGCATCAGCACCGGCATGGTGGCGCCGGCGGCGCGCAGGCGGCGGCAGGTGGTCAGGCCGTCCATGCGGGGCATCAGCACGTCCAGCACGACCAGGTCGGGGGGTTCGGCCTGGACGCGCTGGAGGGCGGCGGCGCCGTCGGCGGCCTCGGCGACCCGGTAGCCCTCGAACTCCAGGCTGCTGGACAGCGATTCGCGGACGGCGGGCTCGTCGTCGACGATCAGTATCCGCGCGGCGGGCGCCGCCTGCGGGGTGCCGGGCTCCATGCACTCACCGTAAACACCGCCGGTGAGGGGTCCGGCCACCGGCCGGTGTTTCTCATGGATCTTTCAGGAAGTTCTGAGCGGGCGTTCAGCGGTCCGGGCGGTCGTCGGTCGCCTGGGCCCACACGTCGCGGGTTTCGGCGGTGACGGTCTCGGTGACGACCGTCTCGGTGGTGACGGTCGTGGCGGTGCCGGCTGGGGCGGGGCGGGTCTCGGCGGTGGTGACGGTCTCGGCGGTGGCGCGGACGACGACGGGGCCGGGCGCCGGGCGGGTCGCGGTGGTCCAGGTGGTGCGGGCCACGTCGACCACGACGTCGCGGGCGACGTCCAGGACGATGTCGCGCAGCACGTCCTTCATCGCGATCTTCAGGGCCTCGCGGAGCAGTTCGGCCATCACGACCTCGATGGCGGTGGTGGCGGCCTGGACGGCGGCGCGGACGGCCAGGTCGCGGGCGGTGCGGGCGAACGCGCCGCCCGCGGCGGCGGCCAGCAGCCCGCCGGCCGAGCGGGCGGCCTCGCGCGCGCCGGTGCGGTCGGCAAGGTCGGCGAGGTCGCGGGCGGCGCCGGCGGCGGCGTCCGCGATCGGGGTGAGCTCGGCGGCGATCGCGGTCAGCTCGGGCGAGGCGCCGGCGCGCTCGCGCAGCGCGGCGGCCAGGTCCCGGGCGGTGTCGCGGGCGGTCTCGCGGACGACGCGGGCGACGATGTCGCGGCCGGCGACCAGCGCGGCGTCGACGGCCGCGTCGGCGACGGTGTCGATCGCGGCGTCCACGACGGCGCGGGTGGCGGCCTGCACGGCCGGTGAGGCGGCGGCGGTGGTCATGGTGCGGCCCGCCATGTCCAGCGCGGTGGCGGTGGCGGCGCGGGCCAGGGGGCTGCGGGCGGCCAGGCGCCGCGCGGCGAGGGCCATGGGGTGCTGGGCGGCCTGCTCGGCGAGGGTCATCGCGGCGGTGGCGGCCTCCAGCGCGCTCGCGGTGGCGGGGTTGGCCTCGGCGGCGGCACGCGCCTCGCGCACCGCCTTCTCGGCGGCGGCGGAGGCCGCCTTGACGGCGGCGTCGCGGGCGGCCCTCTCCACGGCCCGCATCACCGGGGTGCCGGCCATCTGGTCCACGATCCGGGACGCGGCGAGCGAGGCGGCGTCGCGCGCGGCGTGCCGGACGGGTTCGCTGACGGTGGTGGCCAGGCGGGCGGCGCCTCCGGCGACGGGCGCGAGCCCGTTCCACAGCTCCTCCAGCCGCTCGGCCGCGGCGCGGTCGGCCTGCGCGGCGCGCTCGGCGAGCCCGCCGGTCGAGCCGGTCGCGCCGGGTTCCCGGTCGCGCGGCTGCTCGTCCTGCCGGTCCCTTTCGTCCACGGCCATGCCCCCTATCACGGTCCGCCGCCTGAAATCACCATACGTTCCGATTGGCGGTTCCACTCCCCCGTCGCGGCACCCGGTCCGGGAGTCCGCGCCGCCGGGCCGCGGGCGGGCGCGTTAAACGGGTGGCCGGGCGCGGGCGGCGGTGGGTAGGGTCGGGCGCGGAACCGAAAGGGGGGTGAGGTCGCATGGCCGTTGTCGCGGTCGCTGCTGCGTTCGCTGTCGCGCGCGGCAGCCAGCCCGTCCTCGTTCCCCGGGCCTCCGGCTGACCCCGGCCCGTCTCGTCCGGCGTGCTCGCCGAGGCCCTTTCATGCGAAGGGTTCCATTCCGTTGTCTTCTTTCGAGGGGTCTTCCCTGTCCGCCTACGGCTGGGACGAGACCCTGGAGAACGTGTTCGTTGCTCACCGCGCGGCCGGTTTGGTGCCGGCGCGGGTGGCCGCGGTGGACCGCGGCCTGTGCGATGTGGTGACCGAGTCGGGCCTGAGCCGGGCTTCGGCCGGGGCGTTCGGTGCTGCGGCCGATCCGGCGGCGGCGCCGTGCACGGGCGACTGGGCGGCGCTGCGCCCCGACGGCCCGGACGGGCGTGCGGTGCTGGCGGTGCTGCTGCCGCGCCGCACCGCGATCGTCCGGTCGTCGGCGTCGCGGGATTCGCGCGGCCAGGTGCTGGCCGCCAACGTCGATACCGTCGCGATCGCGGTGCCGCTGGTGCCCGCCCCGGATCTCGGGCGGCTGGAGCGGCTGCTGGTGCTGGCCTGGGAGAGCGGCGCGCGGCCGGTGGTCGTGCTGACCAAGGCCGACCGGGTCGCCTCGCCCGCCGAGGCGCAGGCCGACGTCGTCGCCGCCGCGCCGGGCGTGGACGTGGTGGCGTGCAGCGCGGCGACCGGCGAGGGCGTCGAGGTGGTCGCGGCGGTGCTGTCGGGCACGGTGGCGCTGGTCGGGCCGTCGGGCGCGGGCAAGTCCACCCTCGGCAACGCGCTGCTGGGCGCCGACGCGCTCGCCACGGGCGCCGTCCGCGCATCGGACGGCAAGGGGCGGCACACCACCGTCCGGCGGGAGCTGCTGCCGCTGCCGGGCGGCGGCGTCCTGATCGACACCCCGGGCCTGCGGGGCGTCGGGCTGTTCGACGCCGGCGACGGGCTGCGGCAGACGTTCGCCGACATCGAGGAGCTGGCCGAGGGCTGCCGGTTCGGCGACTGCGCGCACCTGGCCGAGC
This sequence comes from Actinomadura opuntiae, assembly GCF_030283205.1. Classification (GTDB taxonomy): domain Bacteria; phylum Actinomycetota; class Actinomycetes; order Streptosporangiales; family Streptosporangiaceae; genus Spirillospora. The sequence continues at coordinate 522 of NZ_JASNWF010000055.1, read as the reverse complement.
CGGGCTGCGCGGTGCTGGCGGCCGTCGCCGATGGGACGCTGGCGCAGCGGCGCCTGGACAGCTACCGCAAGCTGCTGCGGGAGAACGCGTGGATCGCCTCGCGGTCCGACGCGCGGCTGCGCGCCGAGCAGCGCGACAAGTGGAAGGCCGTCAGCCGGTGGCAGCGGCAGATGTACAAGGAGCGGGGGCGCGGCCGGTGAGCGGGTACTGGAGGACCCGGCCGGAGACCGCCGCGGACGCCGCGGCGGTGCGGCGGGTGCTGGAGGCGGCGTTCCCGACCGCCGCCGAGGCCGACCTGGTCGACGCGCTGCGCCGGGACCCGGCGTGGCTGCCGGGCCTGTCGCTGGTGGCCGAGTCCCCGGACGGCCGGATCGCCGGGTACGCGCTGCTGACGCGGTGCCGGGTGGGCGGCGCGCCCGCGCTGGCGCTGGCGCCGGTGGCGGTGCCGCCGCGGCACCAGCGGCGCGGGACGGGCGGCGCGGTGGTCCGCGCGGCCCTCGCGGCGGCGGCGCGGCGCGGTGA
>NZ_JASNWF010000054.1 GCF_030283205.1 Actinomadura opuntiae | reverse complement strand
GGCATGCTCGATTCCGGCGGGCAGGCCCAGCACCATCCACTGGGCGTACCGGCCGAACTTGCCGCCGCGCTCCAGCATCCACCGCGCCACCGGCAACAACCCGACCTCACCCACACCACCACCGGGCAGCTCCGCCAACACGTGGGTCGAATCCGCACCATCGGCGACGGCGGCCAGCGCGGCGACCGTGCGCGCTTGGAAGATCTGCCGGGCGGTCACCACCACACCAGCACGGCGAGCCCGCGTCACCACCTGAATCGAACGGATGCTGTCCCCGCCCAACGCGAAGAAATCATCATCCACACCGACCCGGCCCACACCAAGCACCTCGGCGAAAACCTCCGCCAACGCCTTCTCCACCGCAGACGCAGGGGCCCGGTATTCTCCCGCCGACGAAAACACCGGAGCCGGCAACGCAGCCCGATCCACCTTCCCATTCACCGTCAACGGCAACCGCTCCAACACCACAAAAGCCGCCGGAACCATGTACTCCGGCAACCGCCCCGCAGCAAAACCACGCAGTTCAGAAACGATGTGGTCGGTGACGATGCCGTCCACGACGACCAGATCTCCGTGGAATTCCAGAACGCCGTCGATTCCTTCAGTGGCAGGCTGCGCCGCTTCCGAACGGTTCGGAACCACGTAAGCGACGAGTCGTTTCCCTACATCGGTGACGTCGGATGCGGTGGCGTCGTCGGAGCGGGCGATGACCGCAGCTTGGGCGACAGCAGGGTGCGCGGCCAGCACCGCCTCGATCTCGCCCGGCTCGATCCGGAACCCCCGCACCTGCACCTGATCATCAGAGCGGCCCACGTACACCAGTTCGCCGCGGCGCGTCCACCGCGCCAGATCACCCGTCCGATACAACCGCCCACCATCAGGATTGAACGGATCAGCCACAAACCGTGACGCCGTCAAACCCGCACGATTCAGGTACCCGCGCGCCACACCATTGCCCGCGACATACAGTTCTCCGACCACACCCGGCGGCACCGGCATGAGTGCGTCGTCGAGCACGTAGGTGCGGACGTTCTCCAACGGCACACCCACCGGAGAGCCGCCAGCGGGCTCATTGCCGGGTTCCAGTTCGAGGCGGGTGACGTGCACGGTGGTCTCGGTGATGCCGTACATGTTCACCACCGCCGGCGCCGGATCCGCCAACCCCCACCAACCCCGCAGCCGCGCCGGATCCACCGCCTCACCACCCAGCACCACCATCCGCAACGCCGACTCCGCCACCATCTGCGAGTCGGCCGCCTCGATCAGCCCATAGAAAGCCGCCGGTGTCTGGCTCAGCACCGTGACGCCTTCATCGACCAGCACTTGCCAAAGGTCGGACGGGGACCGCACCACATCCCACGGCATCAGCACCACACGACCGCCGTACAGCAGCGCACCCCACATCTCCCACACCGAGAAATCGAACGCCTGCGAATGACACCACGCCCACACATCACCCGGACCAAACCCAGCCCAATGATCCGTCCCCACAAACAGCGAGACCACGCTGCCGAAGCTCACTCCCACACCCTTAGGCGCGCCCGTAGAACCCGACGTATAGATCACATACGCCAAATGCTCCGGCACCAACCGCCCAAGACGATCAGCGTCCGTTGGCGCTCGCTCCAGCAAGCTCCGCTCATCATCTACGAACACCAACGGCACATCGATGTCAGGAAGAACGCCAGCCGTCTGATGGTCGGTGACGATCACCAGCGGTGCGGCATCGCGAAGCACGTACTCCATCCGCGGTCCCGGATACTGCGGATCCACCGGCACATACGCCCCACCCGCCTTCGACACCGCCAGCAAACCCACCACCAAATCCACCGACCGACCCAAAACCACACCCACCAACACATCCGGACCCACACCACGCCCGATCAGCTCAAATGCCAACGCATTCGCCCGACCCTCCAACTCCCCATAACTCAACGACACACCACCAGCCACCACCGCCACCGCATCCGGCGACCCCGCCACCACCGCCTCGAACACACCCGGCAACACCCACCCCGGCACACCAAGATCGGTGTCGTTCCACTCCTCCACCACCAACGACCGCTCCACGCCCGTCAACACCCCTACCTCACGCAGCAACACCCCCACATCACCGACGACACACTCCAACACGCGCGCAAAACGCTCCGCCAAGCGCTCGGCCGTTCCCCGGTCGAACAGGTCCGTGGCGAATTCGAGGAATCCGCGGAATTCCCGGCTCTCGGCGGCATCGGCCTCGGCCATGATCAGGCTCAGGTCGAATTTCGCCGCCTGGTTGACGGTGGGCTCGACCGACCATTGGAGGGTGGGCAGCCGCACCGCGTCCCCGGGCGTCGCGATGGTGCTCTGCCAGACGAAGGCGACCTGGAAAAGCGGGTGATAGGCAGTCGATCGCTCCGGGTTCAGCAGCTCCACCAGGCGCTCGAACGGCACATCCTGGTTGTCGTACGCCGCCAGCGCCTTATCCCGCACCTCACCCACAACCTCCGCGAACGACCGCCCACCCGACACATCGACACGCAGAACCCAGTTGTTGACGAAGAACCCGATCAGATCGTTGAGGTCTTCGTCCGTACGGCCGGCGATCGGCGAGCCCATCGTGACGTCGGCGCCCGCACCCAACCGCGACAACAGCACCGCAAAAGCCGCCTGCAACACCATCGGCACCGTCGCACCATGCCGGCGCGCGACCTGCTCGACTTCGGCCGCCAGTTCGGACGGCACGGTGAACTCCACCGTCTCGCCCCGATGGCTGCGCGTTGCCGGACGCGGCCGGTCGGTGGGAAGCGGCAACGGCTGCGGGGCGTCCGCCAGTTCCTTGCGCCAGTACTCGACCTGCCGGGACGCGACGCTTTCCGGATCGGAAAGGTCCCCCAGGAGTTCCTGCTGCCACAGCGTGTAGTCGGCGTACTGGACCCGCAGCGGCTCCCACCCCGGTTCCTGCCCGTGGGCCCGCGTGGCATAAGCCGCCGACAGGTCCCGCGCCAACGGCGCCATCGATCCTGCGTCCGCTGCGATGTGGTGCATCAGGACGACCAAGACGTACTCGTCCTCACCACACTGAAAAAGCGACCCGCGAATCGGGATCTCCGACTCCAGCGCGAACTCGTACGCCACTGCCTCAGCTACCGCGTCCGCCACCCGCTCCGGCTGCACCCGACGCAACGGAACCTCAACCGCCACCTCATCCGCCGGAACGATCCGCTGAAACGCCACCCCGCGCTCGTCCTCGCCAATCACCGTCCGCAGGCTCTCGTGCCGCGTCACCACGTCACGCAAAGCCGCGGACATCAGGTCGGCGTCCACTGCGCCGCGGAATCGCAGCACCACCGGCAGGTTGTACGTCACCGACGGGCCCTCGAACCGGTACAGGAACCACAGCCGGCTCTGCGCATACGACAACGGGATCATGGCGTTACCTCGATTTCGCGTCGTTCACCGGCTGCGGCTCTCCGTCACCGGCGTCGGCAACGCGGCCTGGTCCACTTGGCCGTCGGCTGTCAGGGGGAGTTGGTCGACCGTCACGAACGCCACGGGCACCATGGGGGCAGGCACGCGGTCCGCAACGAAGTCGCGCAGGTCGTCCACCGGGTCACCGGCGGTTTCCGGCACCACGTAGGCGACCAGCAGTCTCGTTCCGTCGGCTCGGTCGCGGATGACGACGGCCGCCTGTGCGACCCCCGGATGCGCGGTGACCGCCGACTGGACGTCGCCCAGCGCGATCCGCATGCCGCGGAGGCGCACCCGGTCGTCGGTGCGGCCGACGTACATCAGCTCGCCGGTCCTCGTCCGGCGGACGAGGTCGCCGGTGCGGTACATCCGTCCGCCGGACGGGTCGAACGGGTTGGCGACGAACCGGGACGCCGTCAGGCCCGGGGCGCCGAGGTAGCCGCGGGCGAGCCCGGGGCCTGCGATGTACAGCTCTCCGGTCACCCGTGGCGGGACCGGTGCGAGGCCCGGGCCGAGCACGAGCACCTGAACGTCCTGGAGTGGCATTCCGAGCGGGGCGGTTCCGGCGGCGGCCCAGTCGTCCGAAGGATCGACCGTCAGGGTCGTCGCGGATCCGGTCTCCGGTTGCCCGTACCAGCTCAGGACGCTCGCTCCCGGGATGGCCTCGCGTGCGCGAGTCACCAGGTCAGCGGGCAGTTCCTCGCCGGAGAAGACGACGGCGGCGGCACCGATGTGGCCGTCCGTGCTCTCCAGCAGCCCGGCGAGCGCGGACGGCGCCGTGCTGATGATGGTCCTGCTTCCGGTACCGGACGGCGACGGGCTCGCCGGATCCCCGGCGAGGTCGAGGGTGCCGCCGGTGGACAGGGCCACGAGCGTCTCGGTGATCCGCGTGTCGGAGCCGGCCTGCATACAGGACACGAGCCTGGCCCCGGGGCCGGTGCCGAGCCGCGCGGCCAGCTGCGTGACGAGACCCGTGACGTTCCTGTGGGTGACGGCCGCGCCGTATGGCGAGCCGTCCGATCCGGGACCGCTCGCATACGCCAGGTGTTGCGGACGCAGCGGGCGCAGCCGGTCGGCGTCGGTCGGAGCTTGATCGATGGGCGTCCACGTGCCGTCCACGTACAGGCACGGAATCCCCGGCTCCGGCAGCATCTCCGCGGTCTCCCGATCGGTCAGGACGACCTGCGGACCGGTGCCGTTCAGACTGCCGACTGCATCGAGCACGGGACGTCGCGCGTCGATCGGCAGGTGCACGCCGCCGGCCTTGGCGACCGCGAGCAGCGCCACCACCGAGTCCAGCGGCCGCCGCGTCGCCACCGCGACCGGACGGTCCGGGCCGACGCCTCGTTCGATCAGCTCGAATGCCAAGCCGTTGGCGCGGGCGTCCAGTTCGGCGTAGGTGAGGGAGCGGGCGCCGTCGGTGACGGCGACGGCGCCTGGCATGGCGGCCACGGCCGCCTCGAACATCCCGGGCAGCAGCGCCTTGTCGTTCGTGGCGCGGGTCGCCGGCCGCCTGCCCTCCGATGCGACGGGCCGCGCTTGCCTCTGCTCCAAGAACGCCCGTTCCTCGGCAGAGAGCACTTCCACGGAACCAACGGGGACGTCGGGGTTCTCAATGATCTGTTCGAGGACGCGCAGGTACCGGTCCGCCATTTGCTGGACGGCCTGCTGCTCGAGCACCTCGCGCTGGTATTGGAGTGTCATGCGCAGCGGTTCCGGGACGGCCATGAGCGTCAGCGGATAATGCGTCCCGGTCGAATACCGGAGCCGACTCATCGTGAGGCCGAACTCCGCCATCTCGGCACCGGCACCGTCCCACGGATAGGACTCGAACACCACGATGGTGTCGAAGAGGGTGGGTAGGCCGGTGTCCTTTTGGATGTCGGCCAGGCTGTAGTGGTGGTGGTCCAGCAGGGCTGCTTGGCGGTCTTGCAGGTCGGTGAGTACGTCGGCGAGGGAG
>NZ_JASNWF010000053.1 GCF_030283205.1 Actinomadura opuntiae | reverse complement strand
TGAGGGTTTGGGGCCGGTGCCGGTGGGTGTGGCGGGTGAGTTGTATGTGGCGGGTGTTCAGTTGGCGCGGGGTTATGTGGGTCGGGTGGGTTTGACGGCGGAGCGGTTTGTGGCGTGTCCGTTTGGGGTGGGGGAGCGGATGTATCGGACGGGTGATGTGGCGCGGTGGGGTGTGGGTGGGGTGTTGGAGTTTTTGGGTCGGGTGGATGAGCAGGTGAAGGTTCGGGGTTTCCGGGTCGAGCCGGGTGAGGTCCGCGCGGCGGTGATGACGCACCCGCAGGTCATGGACGCCGCCGTGATCGCCCGCGAGGGCGCGCTGGTCGCCTATGTGGTCGTCGCCGGTGACGCGCCGCCGGCGGCGGTGCGGGAGTCGGTGCGGGAGTTGGCGGCGCGTCGGCTGCCGGAGTACATGGTGCCGTCGGTGGTGGTGCCGCTGGAGGCGCTGCCGCTCACCGCCAACGGCAAGCTCGACACCAGGGCGCTGCCCGCGCCCGGTGTCGGCGCGGGCGCGGGCCGTGGCCCTCTCACACCGCAGGAGGAGTTGCTGTGTGAGGCGTTCGCGCAGGTGCTGGGGTTGGAGAAGGTCGGTGTGGACGACGACTTCTTCGCTCTGGGCGGGCATTCGCTGCTCGCCGTACGGTTGGTGAGCAGGGTCCGCAGTGTGCTCGGTGTCGAGATCGACATCACGGCCCTGTTCGACGCGCCCACCCCGGCCGGACTCGCCGCACGGCTCGCGGGGGCCGGTGAGGCGAGGCCCCCGCTGCGGGCGGCCGAACGCCCGGAGCGGGCACCGCTGTCGTTCGCGCAGCGGCGGCTGTGGTTCATCGACCAGTTCGAAGGACCGAGCCCGACCTACAACATCCCGGTCGTGCTGAACCTGTCGGGAGAGGTGGACGAGGACGCCCTGGCCGCCGCGTTCCGGGACGTCATCGGGCGGCACGAGGTTCTCCGCACCATGATCGCGTCGGAGGACGGCGAGCCGTACCAGCACATCGCCGATCCCGACGACCTCGACTGGCGGCTCACGCTCGCCGACTCCGCCACCGACGAACGGGTGGCGGAAGCGGCCGGGCACGCGTTCGACCTGGCGGCCGAGATCCCGATCCGCGCCTGGCTGTTCGGCGGGAGCACGCTCGTCGTGGTCCTGCACCACGTCGCCGCCGACGGCTGGTCCATGGCCCCGCTCGCCCGTGACCTCTCGACGGCGTACCAGGCGCGCTGCGCGGGTGGGGCTCCCGAGTGGGAGCCGCTGCCCGTCCAGTACGCCGACTATGCGTTGTGGCAGCGCGACTTGCTCGGTGACGAGAGCGATTCCGCCAGCCTGCTCTCCCGCCAGGTCGCGTACTGGCGCGACGCGCTGGAGGGCGCGCCCGCCGAACTCGCCCTCCCGTTCGACCGGCCCCGCCCCGCCGTCGCCTCCTACCAGGGCCACCGCGCGTCGCTGAACGTACCGGCGGACGTCCACGCGCAGCTCGCGGCGTTGGCGCGAGCCGAGGGCGTGACGATGTTCATGGTGGTGCAGGCAGGGGTGGCGGTTCTGTTGTCGCGGCTGGGGGCCGGTGCCGACATTCCGATCGGTGCGGCGAGCGCGGGCCGTACCGATGAGGCCCTGGACGATCTGGTCGGCTTCTTCGTCAACACCCTGGTGATGCGGACGGACCTGTCGGGCGATCCGACCTTCGCCGACGTGCTGGCCCGGGTCCGGGAGGCGAGCCTGTCGGCGTTCGCCCATCAGGACGTGCCGTTCGAGCGGCTGGTCGAGGAACTGGCGCCCGCCCGTTCGATGGCCAGGCACCCGCTCTTCCAGGTGATGATGACCCTGGAGAACCGTGCCGAGACGGCCCTCGACCTGCCCGGCGTCCGGGCCGAGGGAGCGTCGGCGGGCCCGCTGCCCGCCAAGTTCGACCTCGAACTCGGCATCGTGGAGCACCGCGTCGGCGAGGACGGTGCGCACGCGGGGCTGCGCGGCGGGATCGTCGGAGCCGCCGACCTGTTCGAGCCCGCGTCGGTCGAGCGCCTCGCGACCCGGCTGGCGCGGCTGCTGGAGGCCGTGGCCGCCGATCCGCGGATCCGGATCCGGGACATCCCCGTCCTCGAGGCGGACGAGCGCCGCCGGGTCATCACCGCCTGGAACGACACGGCCCGGCCGCTGCCGCCGGCCACGCTCCCCGAACTGTTCGAGGCGCAGGTGGCGCGCACGCCGGATGCACTCGCGGTGGTGGGCGACGGCGTCGAGCTGTCCTACGCCGAACTGGACGCGCGGGCGGACCGGCTGGCGCGTCTGCTGGCGGCTCGCGGAGTCGGCCCGGACACGGTCGTCGCGGTCCTGCTGGAACGCGGCGCCGATCTCGTCGCCGCGGTGCTGGGCGTCCTCAAGGCGGGCGGCGCCTACCTTCCGGTCGATCCGGCGAACCCGCCGGACAGGATCGCGTTCATGCTGCAGGACGCGGGCGCTCGCGTCCTGCTGACGTCGACGCCCGGTGCCCGTGCGGTCCCGGAATCGGTCGCGCTGCCCACGCTGCTGGCGGACGCGCCGCACGGCGAGGAGCCCGCCGGGAGACTCGAAGCCCGGCGGCCCCGGCCCGGGAATCTCGCCTACGTGATCTACACCTCGGGCTCCACGGGACACCCGAAGGGTGTCGCGCTCACCCACGAGGGCGCCGTGAACCTGATCGCCGCCGGGGGGTGGGATGCGGGCCCGGGCGACCGGATCCTGCAGTTCGCCTCCATCGGGTTCGACGCCGCGACGTGGGACTGGCTCACCGCCCTGTGGTCCGGGGCGTGCCTGGTCACCGCCCCGGCGGACGAGCTGCTTCCGGGCGGCGGGCTCGCCGAGGTCGTGCGGCGGCACCGCGCCACGCGCGTGCTGCTCCCCCCGTCCGTCCTCGGCGTGCTCGAGGAGGCCGACCTGGCGCCGGTGACGACGCTCCTGTCGGGCGGTGAGGCGCTCGACCGGGCCCAGATCGACCGCTGGGCGCCGGGCCGCCGGTTCCTCAACGCCTACGGGCCGACCGAGATCACGGTGTGCGCGACGATGGCGGGCCCGCTGCACCCGGGCGACGACCCGTACATCGGCCGTCCCAACGCCAACACGCGGGTGTACGTGCTGGACGAGAACCTTGCGGCCGTACCGCCAGGCGTCGTCGGGGAGCTGTACATCGCCGGGCGCGGCCTGGCACGGGGCTACGTCGGCCGGTCGGCGCTGACGGCGGAGCGGTTCGTGGCCTGCCCGTTCGAGCCCGGAAAGCGGATGTACCGGACGGGCGACCGCGCGCGCTGGACCGCGGACGGCCGGCTGGAGTACGCCGGGCGCGCCGACGACCAGGTGAAGATCCGCGGGTTCCGGATCGAGCCCGCGGAGGTCCAGGCGGCCGTGGCGGCCCACCCGGCGGTGACGCATGCGGCGGTCGTCGCGCGCAGGGACGTCCCGGGGGACCCGCGGCTGGTCGCCTACGTCGTCGCGCCCGGCGCGGGCGAAGGGCTGCCCGCGCTGATCCGGGACTTCGCGGCCGAGCGGCTGCCCGAGCACATGGTGCCGTCGGCGGTGGTGGTGATGGAGGCGCTGCCACTGACGATCAACGGCAAGCTGGACACCGGAGGACTGCCCGCCCCGCAGTACCGGGGCGGCTCGGCACGCGAGCCCGGGACCCGCGAGGAGCGGCTCCTGTGCGAGGTGTTCGCCCAGGTGCTGGGTGTGGACGGCGTCGGGGTGGACGACGACTTCTTCGCGCTGGGCGGGCACTCGCTGCTGGCCGCCCGGCTGGTGAGCCGGGTGCGGGCCGTCCTGGGCGCGGAGGTCCCGCTGCGGGCCCTGTTCGAGGCGCCGACCCCGGCCGGTCTCGCCGGCCGCCTCGCCGGGACGGGACGGGCGCGCGCGGCCGTGCGGCCCATGGCGCGCCCGGAGCGCGTCCCGCTCTCGTACGCGCAGCGACGGCTCTGGTTCATCCACCAGCTGGAGGGGCCGAGCCCCGCCTACAACATCCCGGTGGTCCTGCCGCTGTCCGGCCGGGTGGACCCGGAGGCGCTGAACCTCGCCTTCCGGGACGTCATCGGACGGCACGAGGTGCTGCGGACCGTGTTCCCCTCCCTCGACGGCGAGCCCCACCAGCGGGTTCTGCGCCCCGAGGACCTGCGGTGGCGGCTGCCGGCGCTGGAGGTCGCGCCGTCCGAGCTGAGCGAGACGGTCACGCGGCTGATGGAGCACGCCTTCGACCTGGAGTCGGACGTGCCGATCCGGGCGTGGCTCCTCAGTCCGGGCCCCGAGGAGCACGTCCTCGTGGTCACCCTTCACCACATCGCCACCGACGGCTGGTCCGAGGCCCCGCTCGCCCACGACCTTTCGGTGGCGTACGCGGCGCGGTGCGAAGGCCGTGTCCCGGAGTGGGAGCGGTTGCCGGTGCAGTACGCGGACTATGCGTTGTGGCAGCGCGAGCTGCTCGGGGACGAGTCCGATCCCGGCAGTCCGATCTCCCGGCAGGTCGCGTACTGGCGTGAGGCGTTGTCGGGTGCGCCCGAGGAGCTGGCGCTTCCGTTCGACCGGCCGCGTCCCGCCGTCGCCTCCCACCGGGGCCACCGGGTCCCGCTGAAGGTCCCGGCCGATGTGCACGCGCGGCTGCTGAAGGTGGCGCGTGCCGAGGGCGTGACGTTGTTCATGGTCCTGCACGGCGCGTTGGCGGTGCTGCTGTCGCGGCTGGGCGCCGGGACCGACGTCCCGATCGGCTCGGCCAACGCGGGGCGGGTGGACGAGGCCCTGGACGACCTGGTCGGCTGCTTCGTCAACACGCTGGTGGTGCGGACGGACCTGACCGGCGACCCGGCCTTCACGGACGTGCTGGCGCGCGTCCGCGACACGAGCCTGTCCGGGCTCGCGAACCAGGACGTGCCGTTCGAGCGGCTGGTGGAGGAGCTGGCGCCGCCGCGGTCGATGGCCCGCCATCCGCTGTTCCAGACCGTCCTGACCTTGCAGAACACCATCGAGGCGCACCTCGACCTGCCCGGCCTGAGGGCCGGCGGACCGTCGGCGGAGCCGGCCGGCCGGTCGTGGTCGGCGGCGAAGTTCGACCTGGACGTGATGGTGGGGGAGGCGTTCGACGCCGAGGGCGTCCCGGCGGGTCTCGGCGGCTCGGTGACGGTGTCGGCGGACCTGTTCGATCCGGTGTGGGCGGGCCGTGTCGCGGACGCGTGGGTGCGCGTGCTGGACGCGGTGTCGTCGGATCCCGGCGTCCGGCTGAGCGCGGTGGAGATCACCGGCAGGGCCGAGCGGCGCCGGACGCTGGTCGACTGGAACGCCACCGCGGCGCAGGTTCCCGCGAGTTCTGCGGCCGAGCTGTTCCGGTCGCACGCCGGTGATGCGACGGCGATCGTGGCCGGCGGCGAGCGGGTGTCGTTCGCGCAACTGGACGCGTCCGCGAACAGGCTGGCGCATTTCCTGATCGCGCAGGGTGTGGGTCCGGAGTCGGTCGTGGGGCTGTGCCTGCCGCGCGGCGCCGACCTGGTCACGGCGATCCTCGGCGTGTGGAAGGCCGGGGCCGCCTACCTGCCGGTGGACCCGGCCCAGCCCGCCGAGCGCATCGCGTTCATGCTGGCCGACGCGCGAGCCGCGCTGCTGCTGACCGCCGAGGAGATCATGGAGGATCTGCCGGCCGGCCGGCTCCGCATGGTCACCCTGGACGACCCGCTGATCGGCCTGCATCCGCAGACGCCGCCCGAGGTCCGGGTGGAGCCGGACGGGCTCGCCTACGTGATCTACACCTCGGGCTCGACCGGCAGGCCCAAGGGCGTGGGCATCACGCACGGCGCCGTGGTCAACTACGTGTCCTCCGTCCCCGGACGCGTGGGGTTCGGGAAGGGCCGCTATGCGCTGCTGCAGGCGCAGGCCACCGATCTCGGGAACACGGTGGTGTTCGCCAGTCTCGCCGCAGGCGGCGAACTGCACATCCTGGACGAGGCCGCCGTCACCGATCCCGATGCCGTGGCCGCCTACGTGGCCGAGCATGCGATCGACTTCATGAAGGTGGTGCCCTCGCATCTGGCGGCGCTGGGCGCGTCCCGGGTGCTGCCCGCCCGTTCGCTGGTGGTGGGCGGGGAGGCGGTTCCGCCCGCGCTGGTGGAGGAGGTCCTGGCGGGCGGCTGCGAGGCGTTCGATCACTACGGGCCGACGGAGACCACGATCGGTGTGGCGACGGCCCGGCTCGGTTCGGGCGCCGTGGGGTCGCCGGTCGCCAACACCGCCTTCTACGTCCTCGACGACCGGCTGCGGCCGGTGCCGGTCGGTGTGCCGGGTGAGCTGTACGTCGCGGGCGCCCAGGTGGCCCGCGGTTACGTGGGGCGGCCCGGGCTGACGGCGGAGCGGTTCGTGGCGTGCCCGTACCGGCCCGGCGTCCGCATGTACCGGACGGGTGACCGGGTCAAGTGGACCGCCGAGGGCGAGGTGGTGTTCCTGGGCCGTACCGACGACCAGGTCAAGGTCCGGGGCTTCCGCATCGAACCCGGCGAGGTCAGGGCCGTCCTGGAAGCCCATCCTCAGATCACGAGCGCGGTGGTCACCGCCCGGGACGACATCCTGGTCGGCTATGTCGTCACCGACGGCGAACCGACCGTCGATGTCCGGGAGTTCGCCGCCGGGCGGCTGCCCGAGCACATGGTGCCGTCGGCCGTCGTCGTCCTGGACGCCCTGCCCCTCACCGCCAACGGCAAGCTCGACCGCAAGGCGCTCCCCGCCCCCGACTACGGCTCATCGGCAGGCGACGGGCGCCGGGCGGCCACGGTTCAGGAGGAGATGCTCTGCGGGGCCTTCGCCGAGGTGCTCGGACTGCCATGGGTCGGGGTCGAGGGAGACTTCTTCGCCCTCGGCGGCCATTCCCTGCTGGCCGTACGGCTCGTGAGCCGCATCCGGGCCGTCCTCGGCGTGGAGATCGAGGTGCGCACCGTCTTCGAGGCGCCCACGGTCGCCGCCTTGGCCGCCCGCCTGCACGGCGCCGGCCGGGCCCGAACGCCCCTCACCGCACGGGAACGCCCCGAACGCATCCCGCTGTCCTTCGCGCAGCGGCGGTTGTGGTTCATCGCCCAACTCGAAGGCCCGAGCGCCACCTACAACATCCCGATCGTCCTGCACCTGCCGGACGAGGTGGACCGAGCGGCGCTCCGGGCGGCGCTGCGCGACGTGATCGACCGGCACGAGGTGCTGAGAACCGTCTTCCCGGTGGCCGACGGGGAGCCCTACCAGCACGTCATCGCCGCCGACGACCTCGAATGGGAACCGGCCGTGGTCGATTCCGCCTCCGACGATCTGGTGGCGGAGGCGGCGCAGTACGCGTTCGACCTCACCTCCGAGGTTCCCGTGCGCGCCTGGCTGCTCGGGGACCGGGTGCTCGTCCTGACGCTTCACCACATCGCCAGCGACGGCTGGTCCACGGCGCCGCTGGCGCGCGACCTGTCCGCCGCGTACGCCGCGCGCCGTGAGGGCCGGGCCCCGGACTGGACGCCGCTGCCCGTCCAGTACGCCGACTACACGCTCTGGCAACGCGACCTCCTCGGCGACGAGATCGGCGATCAGGTCGCCTACTGGCGCGACGCCCTCGCCGGGATCCCGGAAGAGCTGGAACTGCCGGCCGACCGGCCGCGTCCCGCCGTCGCCTCCTACGAGGGGCACGAGGTCCCGCTCCGCGTCCCGGCCGACGTGCACGCGCGGCTCGCGCAGGTCGCGCGCGCCGAGGGCGTCACCATGTTCATGCTGCTGCAGTCGGCGCTGGCGGTGCTGCTGTCGCGGCTGGGGGCGGGCACCGACATCCCGATCGGAACACCGAACGCGGGCCGCACCGACGAGGCGCTGGACGACCTGGTCGGGTTCTTCGTCAACACGCTCGTCATCCGCAGCGACCTGTCGGGGGACCCGGCCTTCCGGGAGGTGCTCGCCAGGGTGCGCGAGACCGGCCTGTCGGCACTGGCGCACCAGGACGTGCCGTTCGAGCGGCTCGTCGAGGAGCTGTCCCCGGCCCGGTCGATGTCGCGGCATCCGCTGTTCCAGGTGATGCTGACCTTCCAGAACAACGCCGAGGCCGTCCTCGACCTGGCGGGCGCGCGGACCGTCGGCGGGGCGGCCGGCGCGCCCGCGGCCAAGTTCGACCTGGAGCTCGGCGTCGGCGAGATGTTCGACGAGAACGGCTCCCCCGCCGGGCTGCACGGCGGGATCGTCGGCGCGGCCGATCTGTTCGGGCCGGCGTCGGTGGAGCGGCTGGCGGCGCGGCTGCTGCGGGTGCTGGACGCGGTCGCGGCCGACCCGGGACTGCGGCTGAGCGCGGTCCCGGTCATGGACGACGAGGAAGCGCGGTTCGTCCTCGCCGAGCGGAACGGCACGGACGTCGAGGGCGCACCGGCCACGCTTCCCGAACTGTTCGAGGCGCAGGCCGATCGCACGCCCGACGCCGTGGCGGTCTGCGGCGAGGGCGTCGAACTGTCGTACGCCGAACTGGACCGGCGGGCGAACCGGATGGCGCGGCTCCTGGTCGACCGGGGTGTCGAGCCGGGGCAGGCCGTCACCGTGACGGCTCCGGACGAGGCCGCGGCCGTCGTGGCGAGACTGGCCGTCGCCAAGTGCGGCGCGGCATGGCTTCCGGACGGCCCGCAGGCGATGGTCCTGGATCCCGCGGAGCCGGCGGCGCAGCCTTCGACACGTCCATCGGGACGCCGGCCGCATCCCTCACAGCCCGCGCACGTCGGGCCCGACGGCATGCTGACAACGCACCAGGCGATCGTCGACCATGTCCGCGGGGAGGCGAACGCCGCCCCGATCGCACCCGGCGACCGGGTCCCCGCCGACACCGCCTCCGCCTGGGAGATCTGGCACCCCCTGCTGTGCGGCGCGACCGTTCGCGTCGGTGGCGGCTCCGTCGCCGGCCGCCGTCACCTCTACGGGCTTGCGGAGCTCGCGCTTCCGGTCACGCGGGCCTTGGTGCTGGACGAGCGCCTCGCTCCCGTCCCGGTGGGCGTGCCGGGCGAGCTCTACGTGTCCGGTGCCGCCGTTCCGCAAGCCCGTCAGCACCGGCCGGGAATGACGGCGAGCCTCCTCGTCGCCAATCCGTACGGCGGGCCGGGCGAGCGGCTGTATCGCACGGGACGGCGCGTCCGGTGGCTCGCTGACGGGCGCCTGGCGGACGCACCGGTCCGGGCCTCTGCGACCGAGGCCGCGGCCGTCCCCGAACGGCGCCTGGTCGCCTATGTCGTCCCCGCACCCGGTTCCGTCATCGACCCCGCTGAACTGCGGTCCCATTTGCGCGCCCACCTCCCCGAGTCGATGGTTCCGGCGGCGGTGGTGGAGCTGGACGGGCTGCCGTTGACCGCCAACGGCAAGGTCGACGTCGCCGCGCTGCCGGCACCGGACCTGCCCCGGTCCGCAGGCCGCGGCCCCGCCACCGTCCAGGAAGAGCTGCTGTGCGGGGTGTTCGCGCAGATCCTCGGCGTGGACGCGGTCGGGGCCGACGACGACTTCTTCGCGCTGGGCGGGCACTCGCTGCTGGCGATCCGGCTGACGAGCCGGGTCCGCACGGTGCTCGGCGTGGAGCTGCCCCTCCGCGCGCTGTTCGAGACCCCGACCGTCGCCGGGCTCGCCGCCCGGCTGGCCGACGCCGGCGAGGCACGCCCGGCGCTGACGGCGTCGGAGCGTCCGCGGCGGGTGCCGCTGTCGTTCGCGCAGCGCCGCCTGTGGTTCATCGGGCAGTTGGAAGGCCCGAGCTCCGCCTACAACGTGCCGATCGTGCTCCGCATGACCGGGGAGGTGGACCGGGACGCACTCGGGGCCGCGCTGCGGGACGTGATCGGACGGCACGAGGTGCTGCGCACCGTCTACCCCTTGGCCGACGACGAGCCCTACCAGCGGGTGCTCGACCCCCGCGACCTCGACTGGCGGCTGGCGGTCGCGAAGGTCGCCCCGGACGAACTGCACGGCGCGGTCGAGGCGGCGGCGGGTCGACCGTTCGACGTCGCCCGGGAGATCCCGCTCCGGGCCTGCCTCTTCGACGCCGGACCGGGCGGCGAGGTCCTGGTCGTGGTACTGCACCACATCGCCACCGACGGCTGGTCGCTGGAGCCGCTGGCACGCGACCTCTCGGCGGCCTACGCGGCGCGGCGCGCGGGCCGCGCTCCCGCATGGGAGCCGCTCCCGGTGCAGTACGCGGACTACGCACTGTGGCAGCGCGAGCTGCTCGGCGACGAGGACGACCCCGGCAGCCTCGTCTCGGCCCAGGTCGACTACTGGCGCACGGCCCTGGCGGAGGCTCCGGAGGAGCTTCGCCTGCCCTTCGACCATCCGCGTCCGCCGGTCGCCGACCACCGCGGGCACACCGCCCCGTTGGAGATACCGGCGGAGGTGCACGCACGGCTGGCGCGGTTGGCGCGGGCCGAGGGCGTGACGATGTTCATGGTGGTCCAGACGGCGCTGGCGGTGCTGCTGTCCCGGCTGGGCGCGGGAACCGACATCCCGATCGGTGCCGCGAACGCGGGCCGCACGGACGAGGCCCTGGACGACCTGGTCGGGTTCTTCGTCAACACGCTCGTGATGCGGACGGACCTGTCGGGCGACCCGACGTTCACCGAGGCGCTGGCCCGGGTGCGGGAGACGAGCCTGGCGGCGTTCGCCCACCAGGACGTGCCGTTCGAGCGGCTGGTGGAGGAGCTGGCCCCGGCGCGGTCGCGCTCCCGGCATCCGCTGTTCCAGGTGGTGCTGACCTTCCAGAACAACGCCGAGGCCGTCCTCGACCTGCCGGACGTCCGCGCCGACGGCATGGCCGCCGCGCCGCGCCCGGCGAGGTTCGACCTCGACGTCCTGCTAGGTGAGGCGTTCGACGCCCGGGGAGTCCCGGCCGGGGTGCGCGGACTGGTGACCGGTGCGGCCGCCCTCTTCGAGGCCGGGACCGTCCAACGGATCGCCGCCCGCCTGGTGCGCGTGCTGGAACGGCTCGCCGACGATCCCGGCACCCGCCTGAGCGCCGTCGACGTGCTCGTCGAGGGCGAGCGTCATCGGGTGCTCCGGGAGTGGAACGACACGGCCGTCGAGGGACTGGAGGTGTCCGCTCCCGAGTTGTTCGCCGAGCAGGTGGTGCGGTCGCCGGGTGCGGTGGCGGTGGAATGCGGCGACGTGGAGCTGACCTATGCGGCTCTGGACGCCCGGGTGGAGCGGTTGGCGTGTTTCCTGGTGGCCCAGGGTGTGGCCGCGGAGTCGATCGTCGGGATTTGCATGCCGCGTGGGGTGGAGATGGTGGTGGCGGTGTTGGCGGTGTGGCGGGCGGGGGCTGCGTTCGTTCCGGTGGATCCGGAGTATCCGGCGGAGCGGGTCGCGTTCATGCTCGCCGACAGC
>NZ_JASNWF010000052.1 GCF_030283205.1 Actinomadura opuntiae | reverse complement strand
CACCCCCACCCCGCCGCAAACTCCCCACCTCCCGCCGCTAACCCCCCTGCACCGTCAGGCCGAGACGAACGAGAGCGACACTCCCAACCACCACCCCACACCAACTCCCACCCAGCCACCGCCCCAGCGCTGGCGACAACCCCAGCCACCGCACTGGTCACCAGCCCACACCGGCCACCGCCTCAGTCCCGCAACAACCTGAGCCGTCGCGATCGCGAGCGAAGCCGGATTCAAGCGAAGCGAGAACTTGATCGCGCAGCGAGGCCCCCAGGGCCGAGTCGAAGCGATGCAGCGATCGCACGCAGCGCCCGCCGAAGGAAGGCCGTCTAGCGGCCTGACGCCAAGGGCGCTGCTAATAAACAGGCGCGACTGTGCGGACGGTTTCGATGGTGTCCGCTTCGGCGGCGGTTTTGTCTGGACGGTAGCGGAGGACGCGGGCGAAGCGGAGGGCTATGCCGCCGGGGTAGCGGGGGCTGCGTTGGACGCCGTCGAAGGCGATCTCGACGACGAGTTCGGGGCGGACGTGCACCGTCCAGCCGTCCTCGCGGACGGCGAGTTCGCGCAGCTTCTCGGTCTGCCAGGCGAGGAGTTCGTCGGTGAGGCCCTTGAACGTCTTGCCCAGCATGACGAAGCCGCCGGTGTCGGGGTCGCGGGCGCCGAGGTGCAGGTTGGACAGCAGGCCTTGGCGGCGGCCGTGGCCCCATTCGACGGCGAGGACGACGAGGTCGAGGGTGTGCCGCGGCTTCACCTTGATCCAGCCGGCGCCGCGGCGGCCCGCGGTGTAGGGGGTGTCGAGCGACTTGACGAGGACGCCCTCGTGGCCGCGGGCGACGGCGTCGTCGAAGAAGTCCTTGGCGGCGGCCGGGTCGGCGGTGACGGTCCGCGGGATCCGGAGGTCTTCCGGGACGGCCCGGACGAGTGCCGCGTTGCGGTCGGCGCCGGGCGCGTCGAGCAGGTCGTCTCCGTCGAGGTGCATCACGTCGAACAGGAACACCGTGAGGGGGACCGGTTCGGTGTCCTTGGCGGTGCGGGTGGCGGTGCGGGCGGCGGTGATCTGGAACGGGTGCGGGGCGCCGTCGGGGCGCAGCGCGATGACCTCGCCGTCGAACACGGCCTCGCGGACGGGCAGGTCGCGCACGGCCGCGACGACCTCGGGGAGCCGCGCGGTGATGTCGTCGAGGGTGCGGGTGAACACCCGCACGTCGCCGTCGCGGATGTGGATCTGGGCGCGGATGCCGTCGAGCTTCCACTCCACGGCGGCCTCGGCCTTCAGCTTGGCGAACGCCTCCTCGACCGACGGCGCGGACGCGGCGAGCATCGGCTTGACCGGGCGCCCGACCTCCAGGGTGAACTCGCGCAGCCCGTCGACGCCGTCGGCGAGCGCGGCGGTGGCGACGGGGCCGAGGGAGCCGCGCAGCATGAACGCGCGCCGCACTTCGGCGGACGGCACCTCGGCCGCTGAGGCGATGGCCTCGGCCATCACCCCGTCGAGGGCGCCCTGGCGCAGCTCGCCGGACAGCAGCCGGATCAGGAAGCCCTGCTCGTCGCGGGTGGCGCGGCCGAGCAGCGCGGAGAGCAGCTCGCGGCGCCGCGCGACCGACCCGGCGCCCGAGACGGCGCCGATCTCGGTGAACGCGGCGTCGACCTCGGGGACGGTCAGCGACGGTTCGGCGGCGGGCGGCGGGACGTCGCGCAGCGCGGCGTAGCCGACGCCGATCTGCCGCTGCGGCAGCTCCCCGGACAGGTAGGCGACCACGGTCGCGGCCTCGCCGGGCTCGGCCGCGCGCAGGCATCCGGCGAGCGCCGCCACCTTGGCCTTGCGGCCGGCCGTGCCCGCCACCGCCGCCGACGTCCGCGCGATCTCCGCTATCCGCATTTCCCCATTGTGACCAGGAGGTCTGACAATAGGCCCCGGCGGGACCCCTGGTCAGCCGCGGCGGCCCTGACTACGTTGACCAGTGGCGGGTCGAAGACGCGCGGGGGAGTGAGGAGCGGGGCGTGGGGCTGCAGCGCGAGCCGTTCCACCGGGTGTACTCGGCGCCGGAGCCGCCGTCGCCGTCGCGCCGGCCGCGGCTGCTGGCGCTGCTGGTCGCGCTGGTGGCGTTCGTCGGTGCCGCGGTGGGGGTGTTCCTGCTGCTGCCGGGGCACGGCAAGGACAAGGAGGAGGCGGGTCCGAAGGCGTCGCCGCCCGGCGCGAGCACGCCGGCGGAGTCGCCCGGCCGGACGGCTGGGCCGGCCAGCCCGTCCACCACGCCCATGCAGGAGCAGACGATCGCCTCGCTGCCCAAGCCGTGCGCGATGGTGTCGGACGGCACGGTCCGCCGGACGATCCCGGGCGCCAAGCGGGCCGAGAGCGCCAACTCGACGTTCACCACGTGCACCTACACGGCGCGGGGGCCGAAGTTCCGCTGGCTGCGCGTCGAGGTGAACCTGCACGCGCCCGCGAAGACGCCGACGCCGGTGCGGGACGCGGAGGGCGACTACCGGGCGTCCTGGACGCAGGCGCACAACGCGCCCCTCGTCCGGACGATCAGCCTGAGCCGGCGGGCGGGCATCGGCGACGAGGCGTTCCGGTGGTTCAAGGCCGACGACGGGCAGCCCACGGTCGTCGGCGAGGTGACGGCGCGGCTGCGGAACGTGCTGGTGACGGTGAGCTACAGCGAGCAGGCGGCGAAGGGCCGCGAGGGCGCCCGGGAGGGGGCGTGCCTCGGCACGGCCGAGGGCGTCGCCCGCGAAGTGCTGAGCACGTTGACGCATTTCTGACCTGAATCGGCCGATCATGGCTTATTTTCTGTCAGAACCTTCTAAGGTGTTTCCGGTAAAGGGGAGGAAGTGCACCGGTCGTGCTCCCACTCGTGTCCGGCGGCCGGCGTGCTTTGCGGTGCATGGGGAGGAGGAGGTCGACGACGTGACCGTGCAAGCGGTTGGAGTGTCCTGGGTGAGGTGATCTCCAGGTCAGCAGCCCGTCCCGTCGAGTGGGCCGTGGAGTGGACCCCACTCCGCGGCCCGTCGCGTTCCGGTTTCCGGGACCACCGTAAAACCGTGCGGTATTCGGCGGCGGCCATTGTGCTGGAATTCGTTTCGACACCGCGCGGAATGGCCGCGGAGTAGAACCGGTTACGATTTCAGCAGCCCCGCACGAACCCACACGTCGCGGGCCCGGCCGTCCAGGAATCCGACCTCGTCGAAGAACGCGGTGCACTTGCGGAACGCCCACGCCATCGTGTCCCGGCGGTGCTCGCTGCGCGCCGCGACCCGGCGGGCGAGCTTCGGGTCCAGCCCGACGGCCTCGTAGCAGGACGGGTGGATCACCTGCGTGGCCATCAGCCGGGTGCCCTGCGCCAGCGCGTACGCCGCCGCCCGCCGCCGCACCGGGGAGGCGTGCGCGACGAGCCGCTTCAGCTCCTCGCGCGCGTACTTGATGTGCCGCGCCTCCTCGACGACGTGGATCCGGGTGACCTGCCGGACCATCGGCTGCACGTTCTCGTCGGGGAACGTCAGCCGCTGGAACGCGTCGGTGAACTCCTCCACCACCAGCGTCCCCGCGAACATCGGCATCGGGTCGTACACGGCGCCGAACAGCTTGGCGAAGTGGTACTCCAGCGCCCGCGGCCGGTGCGTGCGCAGCCCGCAGGTGCGGACCATCCGGCCGAACATCTTCGAGTGCCGGCACTCGTCGGCGATCTCCGTCAGCGCGTACGCGACGTGCTCGCTGTCGTAGCGGCGCCGGTAGGCGTGCTGGACGAGCGCCTGCATCAGCAGCATCTCCGACCAGATGCCGAAGGAGGCGATGCTGCACATCTCCCGCTTGGTCAGCTCCACCCGCTGCCGGTGCGTCAGGCCGTCCCACAGCGGCGTCTCGTAGAGCGACACCAGCTGCGGCGGGAGGTACCAGACGTCGGGGTCCTGCGGGGCGTCCCAGTCGACGTCCACGTCCGGGTCGAAGGAGTGCTTGCGGGACGTGCGCAGCAGCCGCTCGGCGACCACCTCCCGGTCGGTCAGCTCCAGCGTGTGGTCGCCGTCCTTGCAGCGGATCCGCGCGGTCCAGCTCTTCGGACGGTCGGCGAGCAGTTCGGGGGGCATCGGTCCTTCTCCTCTCCGGAGAGGCCGGAGGGCCGCGCGCGGCCGTGCCTCGCACGGCGGGCCGGCCCTACTGCACGGGGATTCTGGCGAGCAGGCGCGTCGACGCGGGGGAGATCCGGGACAGGGCGTGCAGCAGGTGGCCCTCGAAGTTCACCGGGACGACGGGCTTGTTCTTGATGATGGCGTTGACGACCCGCTCGGCGACCTTCTCCGGCGGGTAGTTGCGGAGCTTGATCGCCTTCTGCCCGCGGGCCCGCACGCGCTCGCGGTGCGCGGCGTCGCCGCCGACGAACGTGGCGTTCCTGACGATGTTGGTGCCGGCGAAGCCGGGGCACACGGCGGTGACGCCGATGCGCGAGGAGGCCAGCTCGGCGCGCAGGCACTCGCTGAGCATCAGCACCGCGGCCTTCGTGGTGGAGTAGGCGGGCAGCGAGCGGGTCGGCGCGAACGCGGCGGCGGACGCGATGTTGACGATGTGCCCGCCGAAGTTCGGTTTGTCGGGCTTGTTCGGCAGCGCGTTGACGCGCTCGACCATCTGCCTGCCGAACAGCCGCGACCCGTGGACGACGCCCCAGAGGTTGACGCCGAGGATGCGGTTCCAGTCGTCGACGCCGTGGTCGAGGAACGGCCCGACGACCGCGATGCCGGCGTTGTTGACGACGATGTCGGGGACACGGTGGGCCTGCTTCACCTCGGCGGCGAACGCCTCCATCGCGGCGGCGTCGGCGACGTCCACCTCGTAGGCGGCGCCGCCCGGGCCGAGGGTCTTGGCGAGCGTCAGCGTGCGCTCGGCGGAGGGCAGGTCGATGTCGGCGGCCAGCACCGTCGCGCCGCGTTCGGCCAGGGCCAGCGCGGTGGCGCGGCCGAGCCCGCTGCCGGCTCCGGTGACGACGGCGAGCGCTCCGTCGAAGTGCGCGAGTGGCATGCAGACCTCCGAGACGTCCCGAGCGGAATGATCCCCAACCGTACTCAGCCCGCCGCGGCGTCGGCGATGACGGCGTCGACCTCCGCCTTCCGCTCGGCCTCCTCGGCGGCGAAGCGCTCGGCGTCGAGCTTGTCGGCGATGTCCTCGTCCTGGTTCATCAGCGCGTCGAGGTCGGCCTTGGACATGTCGAGCACGCCCATGTCGTCGTAGGTCCGCTGGATGCGCTCGCTCCACAGGCCGATGTCCTTCACGCACGGGACGATCCGGCTGAACAGCAGGCTCTGGAACATCTTCATGTACGGGGAGTTCTCCACCATCTCGTCGACCTCCTTGGGGTCGATCCCGAAGTTGGTCCAGATCTCCCGGCCGCGGATGCGGTCGCGCATCAGGTAGCAGCCCTCGATGACGAACTCCTCGCGCTCCTTCAGCTCGGACGCGGACAGCTGCTTGTAGTAGTCGCGCAGGGCGAGCCGGCCGAACGCGACGTGGCGCGCCTCGTCCTGCATGACGTAGGCGAGGATCTGCTTGGGCAGCGGCTTGGTGGTGATGTCGCGGATGACGCCGAACGCGGCGAGCGCGAGGCCCTCGATGAGCACCTGCATGCCGAGGTAGGGCATGTCCCAGCGCGAGTCGTTGAGGGTCTCGTTCAGCAGGTCCTGCAGCTTGGTGTTGATCGGGTAGACCATCCCGACCTTCTCGTGCAGGAACTTCGTGAAGACCTCGACGTGCCGGGCCTCGTCCATGGCCTGGGTGGCGGAGTAGAACTTGGCGTCCAGGTCGGGCACCGACTCCACGATCCGCGCGGCGGTGACCATCGCGCCCTGCTCACCGTGCACGAACTGGGAGAACTGCCAGGACGTGGAGTGCCGGCGCAGCTCGCCGCGCTCCTTCGCGGTCAGCTTGTCCCAGTACTTGGTGCCGTAGATGGCCAGGGACTGGTCGGGGACGCCGAGCACGTCGTGCGGGTCCACCTCCAGGTCCCAGTCGATCCGCTTGACCGAGTCCCACTGCTTGTCCTTGCCCTTCTGGTACAGGGCGAGAAGCCGGTCGCGGCCGTCGTCGTACTCCCAGGTGAACCGGGCGTCGCCGGCCATCGGCACGTTCCAGGTGGACGCGGCGACGGGCTCGGTGTAAAGGTCATGGGTCGACACGGGCGTTCCTCCCCGAGGGCGCGAGACGTACCCTGATATGTACGGTGTACGTCTTACGTACGTTGTACGTACCGTGTCACGGTGCACTTACGGTGTCAACGGCGGGAAGGGGCGGGACCGATGGACGGCGACGTGACGTCCGCCACGCCGGCGCCGCGCCCCGTGCTGACCAGGGCGCGGATCGTGCAGGCGGCGGTCGGGCTGATCGAGCGGGAGGGCCCGGACGCGCTGTCGATGCGCCGCGTGGCCGGCGAGCTGGGCGTGGCGGTGATGTCGCTCTACAACCACGTGCCGAACAAGGGCGCGCTGCTGGAGGGCGTCGCCGAGCACGTCATCGCGGGCCTGGAGCTGGAGGACGACCCGGACGAGCCCTGGCAGGACCGGGCGCGCGCCCTCGTGCGCGCCTTCCGGAAGGTCGCGCACGACTACCCGCGCTGCATGACGATCGTCCTCACCCACAAGATCGACACCCAGCTGGGGCTGCGGCCGGCCGAGCGGGCGCTGGCCCTCGCCGACGCCGCCGGCTTCGACGGCCCGACCTCGGTGCGGATCATGCGGGCGCTGATGGCCTACGCGCTGGGCGCGCAGCTGCGCGAGACCGGCGTGGTGAAGACGCTGGACAACCTCGTCGAGACGCCGGCCGAGTCGTGGGCGAGGCTGGACGCCGCCGAGTTCCCGCACGTGGTCGCGCTCTCGCAGGAGCTGGCCAGCCACGACCCGGAGACCGACTTCGAGTTCGGCCTCGACCTGCTCATCGGCGCGCTCGACGCGCTGCCGCGCGCGTCGCGCCCTTGACCCGGCCCAGTCCAGGCAGGTGCTCAGTCCAGGTAGGGGCTCAGGCCCTTCCAGCAGAAGTCGGTCATGTGCCGCGCCGCGTCCTCGACGCTGACCTCGGGATGCCACGTCCGCCACTGGGCGAGCCGCTCGCACGCGCCGATGATGATCTCGGTGAACGCGGCGATCGCCCGCTCGCCGGCGTTCGGGGCGAACGTCGCGAGCACCCCGGAGATCAGCTCGCTCTGCTGGCGGCGGGTCGCCTCCACCGCCTCGACGGTCTCCGGCGACCCGGAGGCCGGCTCGCGCAGCAGCATCGCGAACGACTTGCTGTGCGCGTCGATGAACCCGAAGTAGGCGACCATCCCGCGCCACAGGATGTCCTCGGGGGCGGTGGCGCCGGCCATGGCCTTCTGCGTGACGTCGAGCAGCTCGGCCTTGGAGCGGCCGACGCACGCGACGAGCAGGCCGTCCTTGGAGCCGAAGTACTCGTAGAGCATCGGCTTGGACACGCCGCAGCGCTCGGCGATCTCGTCCATCGAGGTCCCCTGGTAGCCGCGCTCGCCGAACACCTCCTCCGCCACGTCCAGCATCTGCCGTTCGCGGTCCGCGCGCGACATCCGGCGGCGGCGCGGCGGGGGATGCGGTGTGGCGGCACTCACAGGAGAATCCTATCTGTTGGACCTACCGTCAGTAATCTACTCATAGTAACTTACTCCGAGTAGGTTACCGCGAGAGGACGGCTAATGAGCGAGCGTGCCCCGGCGATCGTCATCATCGGCTCCGGCTTCGCCGGGCTGGGCATGGCGATCCGGCTGAAGCAGTCCGGCTTCCATGACTTCGTGATCCTGGAGAAGAGCGACGCCCTCGGCGGGACGTGGCACGACAACACCTATCCCGGGTGCGCCTGCGACGTCCCCTCGCACATGTACTCCTTCTCCTTCGAGCTCAACCCCGGCTGGTCGCGGATGTTCGCGCCGCAGCCGGAGATCCGCGCCTACATGGAGCGCACCGCCGACAAGTACCGCGTCCGCGAGCACATCCGGTTCGGCGCCGCCGTCGACCGCATGGAGTACCAGGACGACGCCCGCCGCTGGAACGTCACCCTCGCCGACGGGACGGTCCTCACCCCCAAGGCGATCGTGTCCGGCATCGGCGCCCTGCACATCCCCTCGTTCCCCGACCTGCCGGGCATCGAGCGGTTCCAGGGCGCCGCGTTCCACTCCGCCCAGTGGGACCACTCCTACGACCTCGCCGGCAAGCGCGTCGCCGTCATCGGGACGGGCGCGTCGGCGATCCAGTTCGTCCCTCAGGTCGCGAAGGAGGCCGGGGACCTGGTGCTGTTCCAGCGGACGCCGCCGTGGATCCAGCCCAAGCCCGACTTCACCTTCCCCAAGCCCGTGCGCACCGCGTTCGACAAGGTGCCCGGCGTCGCCCGCGCGTTCCGCAACGGCATCTACTGGGCGCTGGAGGCCCGCGCGGTTGGCTTCACCATCGACCCGCGGCTGTCGCTCCCGCAGGAGAAGCTCGCCCGCCGGCACCTGGACAAGCAGATCCCCGATCCGGAGCTGCGCGCCAAAGTCACGCCGGACTACACCATCGGCTGCAAGCGCGTCCTGCTGTCCAACGACTACTACCCGGCCCTGACCCGCCCGAATGTGCACGTCGAGACGTCCGGGATCGCCGAGGTGCGGGAGAACTCCGTCGTCACGCAGGACGGCGAGGAGTACGAGGTCGACTGCATCATCTACGGCACCGGCTTCAAGGTCGTCGACGCCCTCAACGAGCTGCGCGTCACCGGCCGGGACGGCGTCAAGCTCCAGGAGATCTGGGCGGACGGCATCGAGGCGCACCGCGGCACCACGATCCCCGGCATGCCGAACTTCTTCATGCTGCTCGGCCCGAACACCGGCCTCGGCCACAACTCGGTCGTGTTCATGATCGAGGTGCAGATCCAGCAGGTGCTCAGCTGCCTGCGGCTGCTGCAGGAGTCCGGCGCCGACGCGATCGAGCCGAAGCCCGAGGCGTCCCGCCGCTTCAACGACCGGATGCAGCGCCGGCTGCGCCGCGCCGTCTGGAACGAGGGCGGCTGCAACAGCTGGTACCTCGACGACCAGGGCGTCAACCGGACGCTGTGGCCCGGCCACACCTTCGAGTTCTGGGCCGGCAACCGCAAGGCCAAGCCCGAGGAGTACCTCCTCACCCGCTGAGCGCGGACCGTCCGGGACGCGCGTGCCGCGGGCGCGCGCGTCCCGGACGTGTTAGGCATGGGGCATGCCGAAACCACTGATGCCCCGGCGGCTGCGCCGGATCAACAAGGCGGTCACGAACCGGGTGCAGGGCGTCTACGCGCCCTACCTGCCGCCGCTCGCCGTCATCGTGCACAAGGGCCGCACGTCCGGACGCGAGTACCGCACGCCCGTCACCGCGTTCCGCAGCGGCGACCGGCTCATCGTCGGGCTGCCGTACGGGGCCGACACCGACTGGGTGCGCAACCTGCTCGCCGAGGAGCGCGGCGGCGTGGAGCGGCTCGGGCGCGCGCACCGGATCGTCCGCCCGCGGGTGCTGTCGGCCGCCGACGCCGACGACCTCCCGACCACCGCCCGGTACGCGGCGCGCTACATGGACGTCCTGGTGGCGGACCTGGAGGACTAGGGCTGCTTCTCCGGGGCGAACATCGGCCGGAAGCCCGCGACGAGCTGCCGGATCACCGGGCGCTGCTCGGCGGGCGAGCGGCCGCGCAGGTCGTGGATGGGGTCGAGGCCGTCGTAGTAGGGGGCCAGCGCCAGGAACGGCAGCATCGTCAGGATCATCGTGGCGAGCACCTCCAGGTCGGCGTCCTCGCGGATGCCGCCCTGCGCCTTCCACAGCTCCAGCGTCGGATGGATGACCTGCAGGTAGTGCTGGTTCGCGGTGTCGCGCACGACCGACCGGACGCTGTTGTCCAGCTCGAAGTTCGTCGCCGCGGTGACCGCGCGCTCCAGCGGGTGGTCGGCCATGTACTCGGTCCAGTCGCACAGGACGTCGAACAGCCACTCGTCGAAGGGCTGGTCGAAGTCGACCCGCGCGATCCGCCGCTCCATCTCCTCGCGGATCCGGCGGGACGCCTCGTCGCAGACGAAGGCGAAGAACTCCAGCTTGTCGCTGAAGTACTGGAACAGCGAGCCCTTGGCGATGCCCGCCTCGCGGGCGATGGTGTTCAGGCTGCCGGTCGAGTACCCGTGCTCCCCGAACTCGCGCATCGCCACTTCGAGGACCCGTTCCCGCTTGGCGACGTTGAGGCGGAACCACGTGGACGTTGGCATGGACCCCTTCGACTTTCCGTCAGGAACCGGTAACCCGGAGGTCAGGATAACGGTCCGTCGCTTCTCGTGTGAACCGAATGTCACTCTCGCGCGTCGGTGGTCCCTCCGGCCGCGGGCCCCAGGTACCGGAGCGTGAACTCGGGCGAGGCGAAGTCGCCGCCCTGCGGGGTGCCGGGCCCGACGAAGGTGTCCGGGACGCCGTAGGCCGCGGCGTCGTCCTGC
Organism: Actinomadura opuntiae; assembly: GCF_030283205.1. Classification (GTDB taxonomy): domain Bacteria; phylum Actinomycetota; class Actinomycetes; order Streptosporangiales; family Streptosporangiaceae; genus Spirillospora. The sequence continues at coordinate 1,143 of NZ_JASNWF010000052.1, read as the reverse complement.
GGCCGGTACCCGAGGCGGTCGTCCAGCTCCCAGAACCGGCGCGCGTTCGCCGACACCGCGTACGCCGCCAGGAACCCCGGCGACGGGACGGTCAGCGCCGCCAGCACGAAGCCCGCGCAGTCGCGGTGGCTGAGCCACGTCGCCAGGTGGCGCGGCTCGTCCGGGCGCGCGTCGAGGCTGCCGATGCGCAGGCACACCACGTCCAGCCCGAACTTGTCGACGTACAGCCGGGCGAGGGCCTCGACCGCGACCTTGCTGACCCCGTACAGGCCGTCCGGGCGCGGCGGCATCTCCGGCGACACCGTCTCGGTGGACGGGTAGAGGCCGGTCACCCGGTTGCTGCTGGCCAGCACGACCCGCCGCACGCCCGTCACCCGCGCCGCCTCCAGCATCCGCTGCGTGCCCAGGATGTTGCCCTCGACCAGTTCGGGGAACGGCGCCTCGTCCGGCACCCCGGCGAGGTGGACGACCGCGTCCGCGCCCGCGACGATCTCCGCCGCGTCCGACAGGTCGGTGCGGCGCACCTCCTCGTTCGGCGCCTCGGCGGCCAGCGGAGCCCGGTCGGCCAGCACCAGCGTCCCCGCCGCCTCGCGCAGCGGCGCCCGCACGGCGCTCCCAACCCGTCCCGCCGCGCCGGTCAGCACGATCCTTCCCAGAGTCATGCCAGCAGTCTCCCAGCCGCTCGGGCCGGTTCGCTCGGCAGCCTCGTCCCGTGCGGGTGCGCCGAGCCGTCGGACTCCCGATTTTCCCCCAGACGCATTTCTCGCCTTCCGTGATCATTCTCTGCCGGTTCGGCAATGCGGGCGCGCGCCGGACGAACCGCCCCTGATGTGGCACGAACCGAACGACCCGGGCCGCACCGCGCCTGCGCGAACGCGGCGCACGTCTGGATTCAATTTCTCGTGACCTGCGAAAACATCGTCCGGACGCGATGGTCGGGACCGCGCCGGACGGCGGCCCCGCGATCGTCCGCGACGAGCTGCTCGCCGGCCGCTCCGGACCGAGGGAGCGGCCGGGGCCCTTAGAACGTGTCTCATGTGGGCCGCGTACGTCCTGCGGAATAATGCGGGATCGTGTCGTCGGATCTTGCGTTGCGTCTCGTGCCGGATGAGTTGTGGGAGCTTGCCGAACCGCTGATCCCGG
>NZ_JASNWF010000051.1 GCF_030283205.1 Actinomadura opuntiae | reverse complement strand
GGCGCCGCGCAGGGAACCGCCCGCACCGCGGGCGCGGGCGTCGGCGAGGGCGCGGCGGCCGCCGCGCGGACCGGCGGTCAGGCCGCGGGACAGGTCGGCGGCCAGGTGGTGGCGCTGCCGGGCCGGGTGGCCGGGCTGGCGAAGCTGCTGACGCTGCGCAAGCTGCTGCGGGCGGCGCCGGTGGTCGCGGCCGCGGGTGCCGGCATCCTGATCGGCCGCCGCACCAAACGCTGACGCGCCCCCGCCGACCCGCCAGACCCGCAGGGCGCTGTTCGCAGGTCGTCCTGCGCGCGTCGATGGGACCGAACGCCTCCGGGACCGTGCTTTGCACGGTCCCGGAGGTGCGTCGTGTCGCTTGACCGGCGCCCGACCAAAACCGGTATGCCCGTTTAGACAGGTCGAGGGGGGTAGGGGGGAGCATGAACGTCCCCCACACAAGGAGATGACATGACTGGGCCGATCGCCCAGCAGACCTCGGGCACCAGCACCGTCCAGCGCGGCGGCGGTGGCGGCAGCAGCAGCCTCGCCGACGTCGTCGACCTGATCCTGGAAAAGGGTCTGGTCATCGACATCTACGCCCGAGTGTCGCTGGTTGGCATCGAGATCCTCACGGTGGACGTGCGGATCGTGGTGGCCAGCGTGGACACCTACCTGCGGTTCGCCAAGGCGGTGAACCGGCTCGACATCGCCCACGACGGCACCTCGCAGGGCCTCCCGCAGTTCGTGGAGGGCATGCAGGAGTCGGGCGCGAAGAAGAAGACCAGGGGCGCGCTCGAAGGCGCCGGTGAACGGCTGAAGGAGACCTTCGGCGGCGGCTCCGACGACGACCAGGACCAGGACGAGGACAAGGAGCCCGCGCGGCGCCGGTCGTCCCGGAAGAAGGAGGACGACGAATGACCTCCCCGAACGAACCCGGTGAGGACAAGACCCCCCAGTACGTGTACGGGGTGACGCGCGCCGGCGCGTCCCTCCCTGGCGACGTCGCGGGCCTGGACGACCGGCCGGTGACGCTGGTGGAGGACGGCGGCCGCTGCGCCGCGGTCGTCAGCGACCTGCCCGCGGGCCGGCCGCTGGGCGAGCGCGCCGACCTGGTCGCGCACCAGCGGGTGCTGAACGCCCTGCTGGACGCGGGCCTGGTGGTGCTGCCGTTCCGGTTCGGCGCCGCGCTGTCGGACCGCACCGCGGTCCGCAAGGAGCTGCTGGAGGGCAACTCCGACCGGCTCGGGCAGGTCATGGACCAGCTGGACGGCCGGGTGGAGCTGCGGCTGAAGGCCACCTACGTCCAGGAGACGGTGCTGCGGGAGATCATGCAGTCCGAGCCGGAGGTCGCCGAGCTGTCCCAGCGGCTGCGCGACGTCCCCGCCGACGTCGCCGACGCCGTCTACTACGACCAGGTCCGCCTCGGCGAGCTGATCGCCCAGGCGATGGACCGGCGCCGCGAGCACGACGGGCAGGTGCTGCTGGAGGCGGCCGCGCCCGCCGCCGAGGCGTTCGTGCGCAAGACCCCCGCCCGGGAGGAGGACGTCCTGGACGCCTCGTTCCTGGTGCGCGCCGACCGCCGCGAGGAGTTCGAGAAGGCCGTGGAGGAGCTCGGCAAGGCGCACGGCGAGCGGATCCGGCTGCGGCTGATCGGTCCGCTGCCGCCCTACGACTTCGTCCCGGAGGCGTGATGGGACTGTTCACCGGCCTGGTGACGCTCCCGCTGGCGCCCGTGCGCGGCGTGGTGTGGCTGGCGGAGGTGCTCACCGAGCAGGCCGAGCAGCAGCTGTACGATCCGGGGCGGATCGCCGCGGAGATGCAGGAGATCGCCGACGGGGTCGCCGCGGGCGAGATCGACGACGAGGAGGCCGCGGCCCGCGAAGAGGAACTGATCGCCCGGCTGCACGAGGGCCGCGCCCGCGGCCTGTGACGGGCGCGGCCGGACAGGGAGGCCAGTGATGATGTCGGCGTCCGAGGCCGCCAAACGGGCGGCCGAGCACGTGACCGCGATGACCGGGCGCACCGCCGAGAGCGTCGTCGGGATCGAGCGCGCCGGCGAGGACGGCTGGCGCGTCTGCGTGGAGGTGGTGGAGACCCACCGCATCCCCGACTCCGCCGACATCCTCGCCATCTACGAGACCGAGGTCGACGCGGATGGCGAACTGGTGTCCTACCGGCGCGCTCGCCGCTATCCGCGCGGACGAGTGGAAAGGGACTGAGGACCATTGAGCGAGATCTCCTGGACCGGCTCGCGGGGGCCCGCCAAGTCGATGGCTGGGGAACGGCAGTCGGCGAACCTGGCCGACCTGCTGGAGCGGATCCTGGACAAGGGCATCGTGATCGTCGGTGACGTCCGGGTGAACCTGCTGGACATCGAACTGCTGACGATCAAGCTGCGGCTGCTGGTGGCCTCGGTCGACCGCGCCCGGGAGATGGGCATCGACTGGTGGGAGCACGACCCGTCGCTGTCGTCCAAGGCGCGCACCGCCCAGTCCGGGCGGTCGGACGGGGAGGGGCGCGTGGAGGGCGGCGCGGACCGCGAGCTGCTGGAGGAGAACCGGCGGCTGCGCGAGCGGCTCGCCGCGCTGGAGGCCGGCTCCACCGGCGGCTCCGCTGAGGGCGCGGATGCGCCGGCCGGGCGGGCGCAGGAGAAGGAGGCCGGATCATGACCGACCACCGCACCGCCACCGGCGACCCCACCACCGCCGAGCACGTCCAGGACGACGAGCTCGCCGTCTACCTCTACGGGGTGGCGCGCGGCCTGGACCCGGCCGCGCTGGAAGGCGCCGTCGGCGTGGCGGGCGCACCCGTCCGCACCGTGTCCGCCGGGTCTGCCGGGTCCGCAGGGTCCGGTGGGCTGACCGCGCTGGTCAGCACCGTCCGCCTGGCGGAGTACGGGGAGGCGGCGCTGCGCGAGAACCTGGAGGACCTGGCGTGGCTGGAGGCGACGGCCCGCGCCCACCACGAGGTGGTGGACCGGGCCGCGCACGCCGCGCCGACCGCGCCGGTGCGGATCGCCACGATCTACCGCGACGACGCGCGGGTCGCGCAGGTGCTCGCCGAGCAGGGCGACCGGTTCGCCCAGGCGCTGGACCGCGTCGCCGGCCGCGTCGAGTGGGGCGTGAAGGCCTACGCGCACCGCGACGCCCTGGAGGCCGCCGAACCCTCCGAGCCCGCCGCACCGGAGCCCGATGCCGGAGCGCAGGGGGCCGGGGCGGGGACGGCGTATCTGCGGCGCCGCCAGCAGGAGCGGCGGCGCCGCACCGACGCCGGCCGCAAGGTCAGCGAGCAGGCCACCGCGATCCACGACGGCCTGGCCGCCCTCGCGGTGGCCGCCCGCCACCACCCGCCGCAGGACCCCAAGCTGTCCGGCCACGCCGGGGTGCAGATCCTCAACGCCGCCTACCTGCTGGACGAGGACGCCGCGGCGGCGTTCGCGGACGCGGCGCGGGCGGCGGGGGAGCGGTATCCCGGCATCGAGGTGGAGCTGACGGGGCCGTGGCCCCCCTACTCCTTCATCGACACCACCGCCCCGGCGTCCGAAACCGAGACCGAGACTGGGAGCGGGGCCGGGAGCGGGGCGGCGCGGGACGGGGTGCGGCGGTGACGGCCGTCCTGGACTCCGGCCGCGACGTCCCGATGGAGCGGATCGCGCTGGTCGACCTGCTGGACCGGCTGCTGGCCGGCGGCGTGATGATCGCCGGCGACCTGGTGATCTCCATCGCGGAGGTGGACCTGGTGCGGGTGTCGCTGCGCGCGCTGGTCACCTCGGTCCGCGACGAACTGCTGCGCGGCGACGAACTGCTGCGCGAGGAGGAAGCATGACCCCCGCACCCCGCGACCCGGAGCCCGGCTCGGGCCGCCCTCGCGGCGCCGACCGCCGGGGCGCCGACCAGCGGGGCGCCGACCGGGCGCCGGTGTCGGGTGAGGTGTCGGTGCGCGACCCCGCGGCGGGCGACCCGCTCACCGACGACATCCTGGCCGGCCGCACCGGCGGCGCGTCCGCGCAGGCCCCGGTCCGCGCGACCCGCGCGTCCGCGCACGCCTCGGCGCTGCGCGAGCAGTCCTCGCGCACCATGCAGCGGCTGCGCACCGACCCCGAGACGGTCGAGCGGGACCTGGTGAAGCTGGTGCTGACGCTGGTGGAGCTGATCCGGCAGCTGATGGAGCGCCAGGCTCTGCGCCGCGCGGAGGGCGGCGACCTCACCGACGAGCAGGTCGAGCGGCTCGGGCTGGCGCTGATGCGCCTCGACGAGGCGATGACCCGGCTGAAGGACCATTTCGACCTCGAGGACGGCGACCTGAACCTCGACCTCGGCCCGCTGGGCCCTCTCCTGCCCGAGTGACCCCGCCGTCCGCGCCGGCCGGCGTGCGCACCGACAGCGCGCGCAGGTCGGCGCGGACGCGTTCGGCGTCGCGGTCGCGGCTCTGGCCGCTGCCGGCCAGGCGCGGCCGCGGGTGCGGCCGGGCGCGGTGGCCGCGTTCCATCCGCCAGACCAGGACCGCCAGGTAGGTCGCGACCGCGGCGGTCTCGAGCAGGGTCAGCACGGCGGCCCGCCGTCCGGCCGCTCGTGCGGGTCGGCGGGGTTGGTCGCGGTGCCCTTGAAGAAGGTGTAGTGGAACGTGCCGCCTTCGCCGGCGGTGCGCCGCAGGTCGGCGATGCCGCGGTCGAACTCCTCCGGTGTGGTCAGGCCCGCGGCGATCGCGTCGCCGCGCACGGCCTGCACCATCGCGATGAAGGTGTTGCGGGTGAAGCCCTCCACCAGTTCCGGGCGGCTCCGGTCGGCGTACACGGTGCGGGGCCGCACCGTGACCTGCCGGTATCCGGCGGCGGTCAGCAGGGGGTGCAGGCGGCGGCCGATGAGCGCGTCGCCTCCCGCGGCGGCCTGCAGCCGGACCTGGTGGCCGATCGCGGCGCGGGCGGCGGCGCTGTCGGGGTGGAAGAACGCCGACCCGTGGTCGCCTTCGATGACGGTGAGGGTGCCGCCGGGCCGCAGGACCCGCCGCAGCGCGGCGAGCGCGGCGGCGGGGTCGGGCAGGTGCTCCAGCACGAAGCAGACGAACAGGTGGTCGAACGCGGCGGCGGGGAACGGCAGGTCGTGCAGGTCGGCGCGCAGCCACCGGACCCGTGCGCGCGGGAACCGGGCCGTCACCCGCTCGCGGGCCCGAGCGAGCGATTCGGCGGACACGTCGACGGCGGTCAGGTCGATGCCGGGGGAGGACGCCAGCAGGTGGACGGTCTGCGCGCCCACCCCGCAGCCGACCTCCAGGACCCGCGCGCCGGGCGCATAGCCGGTGCCCTGGTTCGGGTCGCGCTCGTCCCGGTCGTGCAGGTCGTGCAGGGGGTCGCCGGTGGGGGCGTGCAGCAGCGCGGCGAGGGCGTCGGCCTGGTCGCCGAGCCGCCGCGTCTCGTGCGCCGAGTAGCCGTGGACGTAGCCGGGCGCCGGTTCGGCGGGGCGCCCGGAGGCGGTCGCTGTTTCCATGTGCCCACCGTGCCGCCACAATGGCCTGATGCACAGGTCCAATGGCGACAGATCCGACCGGTCCATAACCGGGTCGGCGGCCACCTCGGGGAGCAGGGCGGCGACCGGCGCGGACTTCCTGCAGCTCGACACCGCCGACGCGCCGCCCGGCGGGATGGCCGACTGGCTCGCCCGGCGGCTGCGCGAGGCGATCGGCGACGGGCGCCTGCCCGTCGGCAGCCGCCTGCCCGCCACCCGCGTCCTGGCCGCCGACCTGCGCGTCTCTCGGGGCGTGGTCACCGACGCCTATCAGCGGCTCATCGACGACGGGCACCTCGCCGGCCGCGGCCGCGCCGGCACCATCGTCGTCGCCGCACCCCTCACCGCCCCGCCCGCCCCATCCGCCCCGCCCGTGCCGTCCACCGAGCCCGTCCCTCCGCCCGGCCACGCGGTGTTCCCCGGACGGCCCGGCGCCGACGTGTTCGACGCGCTGCGCGCCGCCCCGGCCCGCATCGACCTCACCCCCGGCGTCCCGGACCTGGCCGCCTTCCCCCGCGCCGCGTGGCTGCGCGCCGAACGCCGCGTCCTGTCCACCCTGTCGGCACCGTCGTTCGGCTACGGCGACCCCCGCGGCACACCCGCCCTGCGCACCGCCGTCGCCGGGTGGCTCGCCCGCAACCGCGGCGTCCGCGCCGACCCCGCCGACATCGTCATCGTCGCCGGCACCGCCCAGGCGCTCGGCCTGCTGTCGCAGGTGCTGCGCGCCGCCGGCGTCGGCACCGTCGCCGTCGAGGACCCCGGCTCGCTCGGCACCCGCCAGCACCTGGCCCACTGGGGCATGCGCACCCCGCCCGTCCCGGTCGACGACCAGGGCGTCCGCGTCGACGCCCTGCGCCGCAGCGGCGCCCCCGCCGTCCTGCTCACCCCCGCCCACCAGTTCCCGACCGGCACCGTCCTGGACGGCGCCCGGCGCCGCGACCTGATGGACTGGGCCACCGCCGGCGGCCTGGTCATCGAGGATGACTACGACGCCGAGCACCGCTACGACCGCCCGCCCGTCCCCGCGCTGCGCGCCATGCTGCCCGACCGCGTCTTCTACGCCGGCAGCGTCTCCAAGCTCCTGGCGCCCGCGCTGCGCACCGGATGGGTGATCGCCCCGCCCCGCCACCGCGACGCGCTCGCGGACGCCAAACGCTTCGCCGACCTCGGCAACGCCGCGCTCCCGCAGCTGGTCCTGGCCGACCTGATGGAGTCGGGGGAGCTGGAACGGCAGCTGCGGCTGCTGCGCCGCCGCCACCGCACCCGCCGCGACGCGATGATCGCCGCGATCCGGGCCCGGCTGCCCGGCGCGGTCGTGCACGGCGCCGCCGCCGGCCTGCACCTGCTCGTCACCTTCCCCGACCGCCCCGGACTCGCCGACACCGGCCTGGCCGCGGCCGCCCTCGCCCGCGGGGTGAAGACCCAGCCGCTGTCCTGGCACGCCCAGCGGCCCGGCCCGCCCGGCCTGGTCCTCGGCTACGCCGCCACCGCCCCCTCCGCCATCGACGACGCCGTCACCGCGATCGCCAGCGCCCTGCACGACCTCACCTGATGCCCCGGCGGGGGAGCGGCCGGGGCCGTCAGACGGCCAGCAGCTCCGCCTCCCACAGATCCCGGTACGCGCCCGGCACCGCCACCAGCTCGTCGTGACGGCCCCGCTGCACCACCCGGCCTCGGTCCATCACCACCACCTCGTCCGCCGCGTCCAGCGCCGCCAGCCGGTGCGTCACCAGCAGCAGCGTCCCGCCGCCGGGCCCGGCCAGCAGGTCCCGGGTGATCGCGTCGGCCATCACCGGATCCAGCGCCTCCGCCGGCTCGTCCAGCACCAGCACCGGCGGATCGGCCAGCAGCGCCCGCGCCAGCAGCAGCCGCTGCCGCTGCCCGCCCGACAACCCGTGCCCGCCCGTGCCGACCGGCGTGTCCCACCCGTCCGGCAACGCCTCCACCACCTCCAGGAACCGCGCCCGCCGCGCCGCCGCCTCCAGCTCGCCCTGCGTCGCGCCCGGACGCGCCAGCAGCAGATTCGCCCGCACCGACCCGCCGAACACGTGCGCGTCCTGCGCCAGCCCCCGCACCGCCGCCCGCACGTCCGCACCCTCGTACAGCGACAGGGCATGCCCGCCCAACACCACCGACCCCGCCACCGGCACCACCTCACCCGACACCGCCGCCAGCAGCGTGCTCTTGCCCGCACCGCTGGCGCCCACCACCGCGACCCGCCGGCCCCGCTCCACCCGCAGATCCACCCCGTCGAGCGCCACCTCACCCGCACCATCCGGCGTGCCGCCGCAACCCGGATAGGCGACCCGCACACCCAGCAGCTCCACCGCCAACGGCCCGGCCGGCACCGCCACCGGACGCACCGGACGCGGCGCCGGGGGAGCGGCCAGCACCGCATCCACCCGCCGCGCCGCAGGCCACACCTCCCGCAGCCGCTGCGCGGCCACCGCCAGCGGAAGCACCGCATCCACCACCACCAGCGCCGCCAACCCCGCCACCGCCGCACCCACCTGCTCACCGGTTCCGCCGCCCCGCACCACCACCCACACCACCGCCGCCACCACGCACCCCTGCACCGCGACACCCGCCCCCGCCACCAGCGCCGACACCCGCGCCGCCGCACGCTCCGCACCCCGCAACCGCGCGGCGGCGTCCCCGGCCGCGCCCGCGAACCGGGTGTCCGCGCCGAACACCTTCAGGTCCGCCGCGCCCTCGAGCACGTCCAGCGCCCGCACCGCCAGCTCCTCGCGCCCCGCCGCGACCCGCGCCGCCGCCCGGCCGCTCCAGCACGCCGCCACCACCGCCAGCACCGGCCCCGCCACCAGCAACCCGACCGCCACCACCACCCCCGCCAACGGCGTCACCAGCCCGCACACCACCACACCGACACCCCCGCACACCACCGCCGCGACGCCCGGCAGCACGCACCGCAGCAGCAGGTCCTGCACCGCCTCCACATCCGACACCATCCGCGTCAACGCCCCACCGTCCCGCAGCCCCACCTCGGCCGGACGCCGCACCGCCAAAGCGTCGAACACCCGTCCCCGCAACTCCGCCAGCGCCCGCAACGTCGCGTCATGACCCGCCAGCCGCTCCACATACCGCAGCGACCCCTTCGCCAGCGCCAGCCCCCGCACCGCCACGATCGCCACCGCCAGCACCGACAGCTCCGGACGCTGCGACGCCCGCGCGATCAGCCACGCCGCCGTCGCGACCAGCCCCAGCCCGCACACCTCCGCCGCCACACCCGCCAGCGCCGCCGCCACCAGCCGCGCCGCGTGCGGACGCACCGCACCCCACAACCCGCTCACGCCGCCCGCCCCTCTCCCGCGCACTCCTCGACCAGCCCCGCCCGCACCCGGCCGCCCTCCAACCGCACCACCCGATCGGCCAGCGACAACAACGCCGGACGATGCGCCACCACCACCGCCGTCCGCCCCGCCAACAGCCGCGCCGCACCCTCCACCAGCGCCCGCTCACTGCGCACGTCCAACCGCGCCGTCGGCTCGTCCAGCAACATCACCGGACCACCCGCCAGATACGCCCGCGCCACCGCCAACCGCTGACGCTGCCCCGCCGACACCCCCGCACCGCCCTCACCCAGCACCGTCGCATACCCCCGCGACAGTCCCGCGACGAACTCCTCGGCGACCGCCGCCCGCGCCGCCTCCACCACCCGCTCCAACCCCGCACCCGGGTCGCCCAGCCGGATGTTGTCGGCCACCGACGCCGCGAACAGATGCGGACGCTGCGGCACCCACCCCAGACGCCGCCGCCACGCCACCAGGTCCAGCTCCACCAGATCGACACCGTCCACCAGCACCCGCCCCGACACCGGACGCACCAGACCCGCCACCACCAGCAGCAACGTCGACTTCCCGGCACCCGACGGCCCCGTCACCGCGACCCGCTCACCCGCCGCGACCCGCAACGACACCTCCTCCAGCGCCGCCCGCTCCGCACCCGGATACCGCACCGTCACCCGATCCAGCACGATCTCCGGCACACCCTCGCCCACCACGACCCGCCCACCGGACGGCGCGGACGGCGCGTCCAGCACCGCGAACGCCTCCCGCGCCGCCGCGACACCCTCCGCACTGGCATGGAACCGCGTCCCCAGCGCCCGCAACGGCAGATACGCCTCCGGCGTCAACACCAGCACCAGCAGCCCCGCCGACAACCCCATCCCGCCCTCCAGCAACCGCAACCCCACCGGCACCGCCACCAACGCCACCGACAACGCGCACACCAGCTCCAGCACCAGCGACGACAAGAACGCCACCCGCAACGCCCCCGTCGTCGCCCGCCGATGCTCCCGCGCCAGCTCCCGCACCACACCCGACTGATGCCCCGTCCGCCCGAACGCCCGCAACGTCGACAACCCCGCCACCACGTCCCGCAAATGCCCCCCGAGCCGATGCAGCGACGCCCACTGCCGGCCCGTCAGCGCCGCCGTCCGCATCCCCACCAGCGCACCGAACACCGGCACCAGCGGCAACGTCACCAGCACCACCACCGCCGACGCCCAGTCCGCCGCCACCAACCGCGCCACCACCAGCGGCGGCACCACGCACGCCGCCAGCAACTGCGGCACGTACCCGGCGAAGAACGGATCCACCGCGTCCAGACCCCGCGTCAGCAACGTCACCCGCGACCCCGCGTCCACCGCCCCACCGCGCAGCAGCGCCTCCCGCAGCTCCCGCTTCACCCCGGCCGCCGCACGTCCCGCCACCAGCGACGACACCCACGCCAGCAGCCCGCGGCCCGCCACCGCCGCCACCAGCCACGGCAGCAGACCCGCGTCCAGGCCCGCCACCGCCCGCGCCAGCAGACCCGCCGCCACCACCAACAGCACACCCTGCCCCGCCGCCAGCACACCCAGCGCCACCAGCACCCGGCGGGGGAGAAGCCCCAGCAGACGCCGCTCCACACCCTTCACCCCCGCCCCCCGGCTCACAGGTACGAGGGCGAATCAACACGCCCCCAGAACGTCCGCCACACCAGCGCCTGCGACGCCACCAGCAACGGCAGCAGCACCGCCGCCGACACCGCCGTCAACGACAACCCACCGCCCTCGGCCACCGCCTCCGACCACGGCAACCGCACACCCGCCACCACCGGCACCACCACCAGCGCCGCACCCGACATCCCGTACCGGCCACGCCACCGCTCCGCCCGCTCCGCCAAATCACCCGCCAACCGCAACCGCGCGAACCCCGCACCATGCCAGGCGAACAACCCCGCCAACGGCAACCCCAGCACACTGCCCGCGTTCAACCCGCCGCCGCCCAGCAGCGAACCCAGCAGCGACGCCCACCCCAGCGCCAGCGCCCAACTGCCCGCGACCACCGCACCGTCGCACACCGACCGCCACCCGGACGCGTCCACCCGGCCGCGCAGCCACAACCCCATGTCCCGCACGACCCACCCGATCAGCAACACCACCACCAGCGGATACAGCTCCTCCAGCAACCGGTGCTCCAACCCCGGAAACGCCCCCGCCACCAGCCCCGCCGACGCCACCAGCCACACCTCGTTCCCCAAGAAGAACGGCGCGAACGACGCGATCACCACCCGCCGCTCACCCTGACCGCGCCCCAGCCACGGCAGCAGCATCCCCACCCCGACGTCCGCACCCGCCAGCACCAGATACCCGCCGGCGAACACCGCCAGGACCACCATCGCCAACGACTCCATCACGCACACTCCCGTCGCACCGTCACCGAACCGACCATCAGAACGTCACCGACGCCACCGGCGCCGATGGCGCCACCGGGGGAGCGGCCCCCAGCGCCGACCCCTCCGGCCCCCGCCGCGCGAACCGCGCCAGCAACCATGCGTTCACCCCCACCAGCACCGCGAACAGCGCCGTGAACGCCACGAACGACACCGCGACCATCCCCGACCCCACACCCGGCGACAGCGCATCCTCGGTCTTCAGCACCCCGTACACCATCCACGGCTGCCGCCCCACCTCACGGAACATCCACCCCGCCAGCATCGCCACGTAGGGGAGAGGCACCGCGCACATCATCACCACGTGGAACACCCGCCCCCGCACCAGCCACCGCCCCGACCACACCTTCACCAGCGCCACCATCGCCAGCAGCCACATCAACGACCACAACCCCGTCATCACCGCCTCACCGACCCCCGCCATCCCCGGCGCCATGTAGTCGCCCGGACCGAACCGCGCCGAGAAGTCCGCCACGGCCGCCGCCGCCTCGTCACCACCGGTCTTCGTCGGCTGCAGATACCGGTACTGCATCCCCCCGACGATCACCACCGGCATCACCGCCGCCATCAGCGTCACCAGCCCGATCCGCATCGAACGCCGGAAGAACTCCACCTCCGCCGTCCGCCGCAGCAGGTGATAACCGCTCACCCCCGCCATGAAGAACCCCGCCGTCAGCAACCCCCCGAACAGCACATGCCCGAACGCCAGCAGCGCCGTCGGATTCCCCAGCAACGCCCCCACATCCGTCAGCCGCGCCGCCCCGTCCCGCATCTCGTAACCGACCGGGCGCTGCAACCACCCATTGGCCACCAGCACGAAATACGCCGACAGATACGCCGTCAACGTCACCACCCAGATCAACGCCAGATGCACCCACCGGTTCAACCGGTCCCACCCGAAAATCCACAACCCCAGAAACGTCGACTCAACGAAGAACGCCCCGATCGTCTCCAGCGCGAGCGGCGCACCGAACACCCCGCCCGTCATCCGCGACATCCCCGCCCAGTTCAAACCGAACTGGAACTCCATCACCAGCCCCGTGACGATCCCCACCGCGTAATTCACCACGTACAACTGGCCCCAGAACCGCGTCATCCGCGCATGCACCGCACTGCCCGACACCGTCGCCCGGGTCTGCATCAACGCCACCAGCGTCGCCAACCCCAGCGTCAACGCCACGAACAGGAAATGCGACCCTGCCGTCAACGCGAACTGCACCCGCGCCAGCACCAACGGGTCCATCACAACCCCCACGAACGATCGGCGGAAACCACGACACGATCCTGGCGCCCCGCACCCCGCCCGCGGATCCTGCGCAAGCCCGGAAACCACCTGCGCCTTTCGCGTAGCGCCCCACCGCCGCCTACATCCCGAGATGTACGCCACCGCCCCGCCTACTCCAGCCGGAGAAGCCCCACCTCAGCCCGACTTCAACCCGACCTCAGCCACGCCGATCCACGACCCACACCACCACCGCCACCACCGCGAACGGCACCGCCGCCACCGCCACCAGCACACCCGGACCCGCCCACGCCGACCCCACCGCATACCCGCCGAACACCGCCACGCTCACCGCCTCCGTCCCGAACCCCGCCAACGACGTCACCGTCGCCCGCGCCCCGTCACCCACCCGCTCCTGCAACCGCGCGTCCGCCGCCGCGACCGACCACCGGAACGCCCCGAACGCCACTGCCACCAACGGCACACCCCACACCGACCCGCCCACCGACCCC
>NZ_JASNWF010000050.1 GCF_030283205.1 Actinomadura opuntiae | reverse complement strand
TGAGGGTTTGGGGCCGGTGCCGGTGGGTGTGGCGGGTGAGTTGTATGTGGCGGGTGTTCAGTTGGCGCGGGGTTATGTGGGTCGGGTGGGTTTGACGGCGGAGCGGTTTGTGGCGTGTCCGTTCGGGGTGGGGGAGCGGATGTATCGGACGGGTGATGTGGCGCGGTGGGGTGCGGGTGGGGTGTTGGAGTTTTTGGGTCGGGTGGATGAGCAGGTGAAGGTTCGGGGTTTCCGGATCGAGCCGGGCGAGGTCCGCGCGGCGGTGATGGCCCATCCGCAGGTCATGGACGCCGCAGTAGTCGCCCGCGACGGGAGCCTGCTGGCCTACGTGGTTCCTGACGGCGAGATCTCGGCCGCCTCGGTGCGGGAGTTGGCGGCGCGTCGGCTGCCGGAGTACATGGTGCCGTCGGTGGTGGTGCCGCTGGAGGCGCTGCCGCTCACCGCCAACGGCAAACTCGACGCCAAGGCGCTCCCCGCCCCGGACTACGGCGCGGAGGCGGGCGCGGGCAGGGCCCCCGCCGGTCGCGAGGAGGAGTTGCTGTGTGAGGCGTTCGCGCAGGTGCTGGGGTTGGAGAAGGTCGGTGTGGACGACGACTTCTTCGCTCTGGGCGGGCATTCGCTGCTCGCCGTGCGGCTGGTGAGCAGAGTCCGCAGCGTGCTGGGTGTCGAGATCGACATCACGGCACTGTTCGACGCGCCCACCCCGGCCGGACTCGCCGCACGGCTCGGTGAGGCACCGCAGGCGCGACCGGCCTTGCGGCCCATGCGCGCCGCCGGGAAGGAGTCCTGATGGTCCCCCTGTCGTTCGCCCAGCGGCGCCTGTGGTTCATCGCCCAACTCGAAGGACCGAGCCCGACCTACAACATCCCGGTCGTGCTGAACCTGTCGGGAGAGGTGGACGAGGACGCCCTGGACGCCGCGTTCCGGGACGTCATCGGGCGCCACGAAAGCCTGCGCACCGTGATCGCCGCCGTGGACGGAGAACCCCACCAGCACGTCCTCGAGCCCGAGGACCTCGACTGGAAGCTCTCGGTCGTCGACGTCGACCCACCGGACGTGGACGCCGCGGTCCAGGCAGCGGAGTCCCACGCGTTCGACCTGGCGGCCGAGATCCCGATCCGCGCCTGGCTGTTCGGCGGGAGCACGCTCGTCGTGGTCCTGCACCACATCGCGGCCGACGGCTGGTCCATGGGCCCGCTGCGGCGCGACCTGACGCACGCCTACGAGGCGCGCTGCGCGGGGCGGGCTCCCGAGTGGGAGCCGCTGCCCGTCCAGTACGCCGACTATGCGTTGTGGCAGCGCGACCTGCTCGGTGACGAGAACGATTCCGCCAGCCTGCTCTCCCGCCAGGTCGCGTACTGGCGTGACGCGCTGGAAGGCGCGCCCGCCGAACTCGCCCTCCCGTTCGACCGGCCCCGCCCCGCCGTCGCCTCTTACCAGGGCCACCGCGCGCCGCTGGAGATCCCCGCCGCGCTGCACGCGCGGACGGTGGACCTCGCCCGGTCCGAGAACGTCACCACGTTCATGGTGCTGCAGGCAGCCCTCGCGGTGCTGTTCTCGCAGCTGGGCGCGGGAACGGACATCGTGATCGGGACGGATGTGGCCGGGCGCACGGACGAGGCGCTGGACGATCTGGTCGGCCTCTTCGTCAACACCCTGGTGATGCGGACGGACCTGGCGGGCGATCCGGACTTCGTCGAGGTGGTCCGCCGCGTCCGGGCGGGGAGCCTCGCGGCGTTCGCCCATCAGGACGTGCCGTTCGAGAAGCTCGTCGAGGAGCTGGCCCCGCCCCGGTCCCTGTCCAGGCACCCGCTGTTCCAGGCGATGCTGACGCTGCAGAACGCCGGGCGCGGCGGTACGGCGCAGGCCCGTCCGGGCGCGGCGGTCGCGAAGTTCGACCTGGACGTCGCGCTGGCCGAGACGTTCGACGCGGACGGGCGCCCGGCGGGACTGCGCGGCGGCGTCATCGTCGCGACGGACCTGTTCGAGCCGGCCACCGCGGGCTGGTTCGCCGGCCTGCTGGTGCGGCTGCTGGACGCGCTCACCGCCGACCCGCGGATGCGGCTGGGCGGGGCGGACCTGCTCGACGGCGCGGACCGTGACCGTGTGCGCGCGAGGACGAGGCTCCGGCCGGTTCACCGGCGCCTCGTCGCCTACGTCGTCCCGGGACCGGGGGAGGACCTGGATCCGGCCGAGCTGCGCGCCTTCGCGCGCGAGCACCTGCCGGAGGCGATGGTCCCGGCGGCCGTGATCGAGCTGCCCGAACTTCCGCTGAGCGCCAACGGCAAGGTCGACACCACCCGGCTGCCCGCCCCGGAGTTCACCGCGCGGTCCCGGCGGGCCCCGGCGACCCCGCGCGAGGAGATCGTGTGCGAGGTGTTCGGCGACGTCCTCGGCGTGGCGGACGTCGGCGCGGAGGACGACTTCTTCGCGCTCGGCGGGCATTCGCTGCTCGCGGTGCGGCTGGTGGAGCGGCTGCGGGCGCGGGGCGTTCAGGTGTCGGTGCGCGCGCTCTTCGAGACGCCGACCCCGGCCGGGCTCGCCGCGTCCACCGGCGCCGGGCAGGTGGAGGTGCCCGGGAACCTGATCCCCGACGGCGCCACCGAACTCACGCCCGACATGCTTCCGCTGGTGACGCTGGGCGCCGGCGAGATCGAGCGGATCACGGCGTCGGTGAGCGGCGGCGCGGCGAACGTCGCGGACGTGTATCCGCTGGCGCCGCTCCAGGAGGGCCTGCTCTTCCACCATCTGCTGGCCGACGGCGGCGAGGACGCCTACGTCCTCCCGGCCGTGTTCGAGTTCGACTCGCGGGCCCGGCTCGACGCGTTCACCGGCGCGCTGCGGTGCGTCCTGGAGCGGCACGCGGTGTTCCGCACGTCGATCGTGTGGGAGGGGCTGCGGGAGCCGGTCCAGGTCGTCTGGCGCCGGGTCGGGCTGCCGGTCACCGAGGTCGCCCTCGGCCCGGCGCCGGACGATCCGGTCCGCGCGCTGATCGACACGGTCGGGCTGCGGATGGAGCTGACGCGGGCGCCCCTCATCGACCTGCACGTCACGGCCGTCTCCGAGGACGGGCGCTGGCTGGCGCTGGTGCGCGTCCACCACATGGTGCAGGACCACACCGCGCTGGAGGTCCTGCTGGAGGAGGTCCAGGCGTTCCTGACCGGTCGCGGTGGCGACCTGGCCCCGCCGCTGCCGTTCCGGACGTTCGTGGCGCAGGCGCGCGGCGGCATCGACAGGGCGGAGCACGAGCGGCACTTCGCCGCGCTGCTGGGCGACGTGACGGAGCCGACCGCCCCGTACGGCCTGCTGGACGCGCAAGGCGACGGCGCGGACTCCGCCCGCGATGTCGTCCGGTTCCCGTCCGGGCCGGAGCGGACGCTGCGGAGGGTCGCGCGGCGGCTCGGTTCGAGCCCGGCGACGCTGCTGCACGTCGCGTGGGCACGCGTGCTGGCCGTGCTGAGCGGCCGCGACGACGTGGTGTTCGGCACCGTGCTGTTCGGCCGCATGAACGCGGGCGAGGGCGGTGACCGAGTGCCCGGCCCGTTCCTCAACACGCTGCCCGTGCGGGTGCGGACCGGAGAGCTGCGTGCGCTGGAGGCCGTGTCGGCGATGCGCGGCCAGCTCGCCGGGCTTCTGGAGCACGAGCACGCACCGCTCGCGCTGGCCCAGCAGGCGAGCGGTGTCCCGGGCGGCACCCCGCTGTTCACCTCGTTCCTCAACTACCGCTACAACACCCGCCGGGACGCCGGGCCCGCGGCGGGCGGGCGTCCGGCCGCGGAGGGCATACGGCTGCTGTACGCGCGGGAACGCACCAACTACCCGCTCGGCGTGGCCGTCGACGACGACGGCGAGGGGCTGGCCGCGTCGGTGGACGCGATCGCCCCCATCGACCCCGGTGCGGTCGGAGCGCTGCTGCGGACCGCCGCCGCGAACCTGGTGACCGCGCTGGAGCGGACCCTGGACGGCGGTCCCGACCTGCCGTTGAGCGAGATCCCCGTCCTCGACGCGGCCGCGGAACGCCGCGTGCTGGCCGAATGGAACGACACGGCCGTCGAGGCGCCGGCCGCCACGCTCCCCGAGCTGTTCGACGCGAGCGTGGCGCGGGACCCGGCCGCGGTCGCGATCGCCGCCGACGGCGCGGACCTGACCTACGGCGAACTGGACGCCCGGGCGAACAGGCTGGCGCGGCTCCTGATCGCCCGCGGCGTCCGGCCGGAGTCGCCGGTCGCGGTGCTGATGGACCGCGGCCCCGGCCTGGTCGTCGCGCTGCTCGGCGTCCTGAAGTCCGGCGGCGCCTACCTGCCGGTCGACCCCGGATATCCCGCGGACCGGATCGCCTTCATGATGGCCGACGCGGACCCGGCCTGCGTGGTCACCTCGTCGGCGTGCGCCGGCTCGGTGCCCGCCGGGGCCGGGCCGACGATCGTCCTCGACGCGGCGGCGGTACGCGCGGAACTGGCGGAGCTGGAAGCCGGACCCGTCCGCGCGGCCGAGCGCGGCGGCCGCCTGCTGCCGGAGCATCCCGCGTACGTGATCCACACGTCGGGCTCGACGGGCCGTCCCAAGGGCGTCGTCGTCGGGCACGGCGCGCTGGTGAACCACCTGCGGGCCGCGGCGGAGCGGGTGCGGCCGACGCGCCGCGACCGGATGGTGGCGGTGACGACGCTGTCGTTCGACATCGCGGCCCTGGAGCTGTTCCTGCCGCTCGTCAACGGCGCGTCGGTGGTCCTCGCCGACCGGGAGACGGTGCGGGATCCGGGTGCGCTGCTCGCCCTCGTCCGCGACGGCGGCGCGACCATGATGCAGGCCGTCCCGTCGCTGTGGCGGGCGCTGCTGGAGGTGGGCCCCTGGCCGCGGGAGGTCCGGATGCTGGTCGGCGGCGAGGCGCTGCCCGAGGCGCTCGCCGCCCGCATCCGGCGGCTCGGCGCGGACGCCGTGAACCTGTACGGGCCGACCGAGGCGACCGTCTGGGCGACATCGGCCCCGGTGGGCGAGGGGCCGGTCCTGGTCGGCACCCCGTTCGCGAACACCCGCGCCTACGTCCTGGACGCGGCGCTGCGGCCCGTGCCGCCCGGCGTGGCGGGCGAGCTCTACCTGGCGGGCGTCCAGCTCGCCCGCGGCTACCTGCGCCGTCCGGGGCTGACCGCGGAACGGTTCGTGGCCTGCCCGTTCGAGCCGGGCGCGCGCATGTACCGGACCGGTGACCTGGCGCGATGGCGCTTCGAGGGCGCCCTTGAATGCCTCGGCCGCACCGACGACCAGGTGAAGATACGCGGTTTCCGGATCGAGCCGGGAGAGGTCCAGGCGGTGCTCGAACGCCATGACGCCGTCACGGGCGCCGCGGTGACCGTCCAGCGGGACCCGTCGGGTGACGCGCGGCTCGTCGGGTACGTGGCGGCCGCGGCCGACCTCGACCCGCTGGAGGTGCGGGCGCACGCGGCGGCGAGCCTGCCCGGCCACATGGTGCCGTCCGCCGTCGTGGTCCTGGACTCCCTGCCGTTGACGGCGAACGGGAAGCTGGACCGCAGGGCGCTGCCCGCGCCGGACTTCGCGGGCCTGGCGGGGGAGGGTCGGGCACCGGCCACCCCGCGCGAGGAGATCGTGTGCGAGGTGTTCGGCGACGTCCTCGGTGTCGAGGGGATCGGGGCGGAGGACGACTTCTTCGCGCTGGGCGGGCATTCGCTGCTCGCGGTGCGGCTGGTGGAGCGACTGCGGTCGCGGGGCGTGCTCGTGTCGGTGCGCGCGCTCTTCGAGACCCCGACCCCGGCGGGGCTGGCGGCGTCGGCGGGCACCGCCCGCGCGCCGGTGCCGCCGAACCTGATTCCGGCGGGCGCGGTGGAGATCACTCCGGCGATGCTGCCCCTGGTCGAGCTGGACCAGGACGAGGTGGACCGGGTGGTGGCGTCGATACCGGGCGGCGCGGCGAACGTGGCGGACGTGTACCCGCTCGCGCCGTTGCAGGAGGGCCTGCTGTTCCACCATCTGCTGGCCGACGGCGGCGAGGACGCCTACATCCTGCCGACCGTTCTGGAATTCGACTCACGGGGCCGGCTGGACGGTTTCGTGGACGCGTTGCGGCAGGTCGTGGACCGTCACGACGTCCTCCGCACGTCGATCGTGTGGGACGGCCTCCGGGAACCCGTGCAGGTGGTGTGGCGGAGCGCCGAACTGCCGGTGGACGAGGTGCGTCTCGACCCGGAGGTCGCCGACCCGGCGGCCGCGCTCGTGGCGTCGGCCGGTACGACGATGGACCTCGGCCGGGCGCCGCTGATCGACGTGCGGATCGCCGAGCGCGCGGGAACCGGCCGTTGGCCGGCCCTGATCCGGATCCACCACATCGTCCAGGACCACACGGCGCTGGAGGTCCTGCTCGACGAGGTCCAGGCGTTCCGGGCCGGACGCGGCGCCGGCCTGCCGGAGCCGCCGCCGTTCCGGGACTTCGTCGCGCAGGCGCGGGCACGGGCCGCCGAGGGGGACGACGAGCGGTACTTCGCCGAGTTGCTGGGCGACGTGACGGAGCCGACCGCGCCGTTCGGGCTCACCGACGTGCGCGGCGACGGGTCGGACGCGGTGCACCGCGTCGTGCCGTTCTCGGCGGAGTGGAACGGGCGGTTGCGTGCGGTGGCGCGCCGCTTGGGCGCGAGTCCGGCCACGGTGCTCCATGTCGCCTGGGCGCGCGCGCTGGCGGTGATGGCCGGACGCGACGACGTGGTGTTCGGCACGGTCCTGTTCGGCCGGCTGGACGCCGGGGCCGGATCGGAGCGCGTGCCGGGCCCATTCATCAACACGCTGCCGGTCCGGGTGCGGACCGGCGACGTGGGCGTCGTCGAGGCGGTCACGGCGATGCGCGGTCAGCTGGCGGCCCTGCTGGAGCACGAGCACGCCGCGTTGGCGTCCGCCCAGCGGGCCGCCGGGATCGTCGGCGACGCGCCGCTGTTCACCTCGTTCCTCAACTACCGGCACAACCCGGCGCCGCGCTCCGCCCCGGACGGGCAGACCGAGGGCATCCGCATGCTGTTCTCCAGGCAGCGCACCAACTACCCGCTCCAGGTCGCCGTCGACGACACGGGCGAGGGCATCGACATCGCGGTGGACGCGATCGCGGGGATCGACGCGGCCGCGGTGGCCGTCCTGGTGCGGACCGCCGCGGAGAACCTGCTGGCCGCGCTGGAGGTCGCGCTGGACGGCGGCGTCGAAGCGCGGCTGGACGCGGTCGGCGTCCTGGACGATGCGGGCCTGCGGCAGGTCGTCGTGGAGTGGAACGACACGGCCGCGGAGGTGCCGCAGGCGACGGTGCCGGAGCTCTTCGAGGTGCAGGCGGCGCGGACGCCGGACGCCGTGGCGGTGGTCTTCGAGGGCACCGAGACCACCTACGCGGACCTGGACGCGCGGGCGAACCGGATGGCGCGGTGGCTGACCGAGCGCGGCGCGGGCCCGGAATCGGTGGTCGGGGTGCGCCTGGAGCGGGGCGCCGACCTGGTCGTGGCGCTGCTCGGGATCCTCAAGGCCGGGGCGGCGTACCTGCCGATCGACCCGGAGTCGCCCGCCGCGCGGGCCGAGGCGATGCTGGCCGACGCCGGCGCCCGCCAGGTGGTGACCGCCGCGGCGGTGCGGGAGGCGGCGCTGCTGGACGCGGGCCCGGTGGCCCGGCCGGCGCCGCGACCGGACCATCCCGCATATGTGATCTTCACGTCGGGGTCGACCGGGCGGCCGAAGGGGGTCCTCGTCCCCCACGCGGGGATCGTGAACCGGCTCGCCTGGATGCAGGCCCGGTTCGGGCTGACCGCGGCGGACCGGGTGCTGCAGAAGACCCCCTACGGGTTCGACGTGTCGGTCTGGGAGTTCTTCTGGCCCCTGCTCCAGGGCGCGGGCCTGGTGGTGGCCCGGCCGGGCGGGCACCGCGACCCGGCGTACCTGGCGGACCTGATCCGCGCGGAGCGGGTGACGACGGTCCACTTCGTCCCGTCGATGCTGGAGGCGTTCCTGGCGCATCCCGGCGCGGCCGGATGCACGGGACTGCGGCGGGTGATCTGCTCGGGGGAGGCGCTGCCGGCCGGGACGGCGGACCGGTCGCTGGAGGTGCTGCCGGGAGCGGCGCTGCACAACCTGTACGGGCCGACCGAGGCCTCGGTGGACGTGACGGCATGGGAATGCCGCGCCGGGCAGGACGGGCCGGTGCCGATCGGCGCCCCGGTCGCCAACACCCGCGCGTTCGTGCTGGACGCGGCCCTGCGGCCGGTGCCGGTCGGCGTCGCGGGCGAGCTGTACCTGGCCGGGGTGCAGCTGGCGCGGGGGTACGCGGGCCGGCCGGGGCTGACCGCCGAGCGGTTCGTCGCCGCGCCGTTCGCGGCGGGGGAACGGATGTACCGCACCGGAGACCTCGCGCGGTGGCGGGCCGACGGGTGCCTGGAGTATCTCGGCCGGACCGACGACCAGCTCAAGATCCGGGGTTTCCGGGTCGAGCCGGGCGAGGTGCAGGCGGCCGTGGCGGCGCACGAGGGCGTGGCGCGGGCGGTGGTGGTCGCCCGGGACGACCGGCTGGTCGCCTACGTGGTGCCCGCGGGCACCGGCGGCGGCGACGGGCTGGCCGAGTCGGTCCGTGCGCTGGCCGCCGAACGGCTGCCGGAGTACATGGTGCCCGCCGCCCTCGTGGTCCTGGACGACCTGCCGGTCACGGCCAACGGCAAGCTCGACCGCGCGGCACTGCCCGCCCCCGGCCCCGCGGTCTCCGCGGGCGGCGGGCGCGGGCCGTCCAACGAACGCGAGGCGGCCCTCTGCGGGCTGTTCGCCCGGCTGCTCCGGCTGGAGACGGTCGGGATCGACGATGACTTCTTCGTGCTGGGCGGCCATTCGCTGTTGGCCGTCCGGCTCATCAACCAGGTCCGCGCCGAGTTCGGTGTCGAGCTGCCCCTGCGGGAGCTCCTCCGAGCGCCGACGGTCGCGGGTGTGGCCGAGCAGTTGCACCAGCAGAGGCCGGCGAGGCCGGCGCTGCGGCCGATGCGTACGCAGGAGGGCCCCCGATGATTCCGTTGTCGTTCGCGCAGCGCCGGTTGTGGTTCATCGGCCAGCTCGAAGGGCCCGGCGCGGCCTACAACATCCCCCTGGTGCGCCGCCTGCCCGCGAACGTGGACGCCAAGGCCCTGAACGCCGCGTTCCTCGACGTCCTGGAGCGGCACGAGGTCCTGCGCACGGTCTTCGGGACCGTTGACGGCGAGCCCTTCCAGCGCGTCGTGGACATGGGAGAGCTGG
Source organism: Actinomadura opuntiae (assembly GCF_030283205.1). Lineage (GTDB taxonomy): Bacteria > Actinomycetota > Actinomycetes > Streptosporangiales > Streptosporangiaceae > Spirillospora. The sequence continues at coordinate 4,174 of NZ_JASNWF010000050.1, read as the reverse complement.
ACTGGGAGCTGGCCCGGGTCGACGTCGCGGCGGGCGAGATGGAGGGCGCCGTCGCGGACGCGGCGCGGTACACCTTCGATCTGGCAAGGGAGGCGCCGATCCGGGCCTGGCTGTTCGCCGCCGGTCCGGACGAGCGGGTGCTGCTGATCGTCGTCCACCACATCGCGGGCGACGGGTGGTCGCTTCGCCCGCTGGAGCGCGATGTGACGTTCGCGTACGCCGCGCGCAGCGAGAACCGCGCCCCGGCGTGGGAGCCGCTGCCGGTGCAGTACGCCGATTACGCGCTGTGGCAGCGGGAGCTGCTCGGCGATCCCGGCGACCCGTCCAGCGTGATGGCGCGCCAGCTGGACCATTGGCGGCGGGCGCTGTCGGGCGCGCCGGAGGAACTGGCGCTTCCCTTCGACCGTCCGCGCCCTGCGACGGCCTCGTACCGGGCCCACAGCCTTCCCGTGACGGTTCCGGCGCATGTGCACGCGCGGCTGGTGGACCTGGCGCGGGCCGAGGGCGCGACGACGTTCATGGTGGTGCAGGCGGCGCTGGCCGTACTGCTCTCGCGGCTGGGGGCGGGCACCGACATCCCGATCGGGACGGACGTGGCGGGCCGCACGGACGCGGCCCTGGACGACCTGGTCGGATTCTTCGTCAACACCCTGGTGATGCGCACCGACCTCTCCGGCGACCCCACCTTCCGCGCGCTGCTGGCACGGGTCAGGGGAACGGGCTGGGCGGCGCTGGAGCACCAGGACCTCCCGTTCGACAAGCTCGTCGAGGAGCTGTCGCCGAGCCGCTCGATGTCCCGGAACCCGCTGTTCCAGGTGATGCTCACCCTGCACAACACCGAGGACCGCGCCGCGGCCGGGCCGGAGACCGCGTCCGCGCCGCACGTCCCCCAGAGCGCGAAGTTCGACGTCGAGGTGGACGTCGAGGAGACCTGGGACGCCGGGGGCGCCCCCGCGGGGATGACCGGCTCCGTGACGGTCGCCGCGGACCTGTTCGACGAGGCGTCCGCCGCACGGATCGCGCGGTACTGGGAACGGACGCTCGACGCGGTGCTGGACGATCCGGACGCGCCCGTCAGCGCGGCCCGGGTCCTCGACGACGCGGAACTGCACCGGATCCTGGTGGAGTGGAACGGCACCGCCGCCGATCTCCCCTCCGGCACGCTGCCGGAGCTGTTCGATGCCCAGGCGGCCCGTACGCCCGAGGCCGTGGCGGTGGCGGACGGGATCACCGAGTACTCCTACGCGGAACTGGCCGCCCGGGCGGACCGGATCGCCTCGACGCTGACGAGCAGAGGCGTGCGCCCCGAGGCGAAGGTCGCCGTGCGCATGCGGAGCGACGCGGACCATGTCGCGGCGCTGCTCGGCATCCTCAAGGCCGGAGGCGCCTACGTTCCCGCGGATCGGGCCGCGGATGCGGACTGCGTACTCGACGGCGCGGACCGCGTACTCGACGGCGCGGACCCGACCGGTCGCGCCGCCGCCCCGGTGCAGGCACCGCGTCCGGAGAACGCCGCGTTCGCCGACGGAGAGGTCGTCACCCATACCTCGGTCGCGAACCGCCTGATGTGGATGCGGGACGCGTTCGGCCTCGGCGCGGGCGACCGGGTGCTCGACGCCTCGCCGCGCGGATGGCTCTGGCCGCTCGTCCACGGCGCGACCCTGGTCCTGCCGGACGCGGCGGCGCGGGCCTCCACCGCGGTTGTGGCGTCTCCGGCGCTCGCGGACTTCCTGCGCGAACCGCCGGCGGGAGCCGCTCTGCGCCGGGTCGTGCTCGTGGGGGAACCGCTGCCGTCCGGGACGCGGCGGCGGTTCCGCGAGGTCCTCGCGGGCGTCGACCTCCAAGGGCCCGCCCCGGTCGCCAACACGCGGGCGTACGTGCTGGACGGCTTCCTCGAGCCGGTGCCGGTGGGAGTGCCCGGGGACCTGTACGTCGCGGGCGCCGAGGCGGGGCGTGTGCACCTGGCCGGCAGGGCGGCGACCGCGGAACGGTTCGTCGCGTGCCCGTTCGAGCCCGGGACGACGATGCGCCGCACCGGCAGGATCGTCCGCTGGGGCGCGGAAGGCGTGCTGGAACACGTGGAGCGTCCGGGACACGGCGGCGGGCGCCCGGCACCCCGCCGGCGTCTCGTCGCCTACGTGGTCCCCGAGCCCGGCGCCGTCGTCGACCCGGGCGAGCTGCGGGCGTTCGCGCGGGAGCACCTGCCGGAATCGATGGTTCCCGCGGCGCTGGTGGAACTGGCCGAACTGCCGCTGACGCCCAACGGCAAGGTGGACACCCGGGCCCTCCCCGTCCCGGACGCCCTCACCGCGGCGCCCGGCGCGGGCCGTGCCCCCGCGGGCCCGCGCGAGGAACTCCTGTGCGGCGTGTTCGCCGAGGTCCTCGGCGTGGACGAGGTCGGCATGGACGACGACTTCTTCGCGCTCGGCGGGCACTCGCTGCTGGCCATCCGGCTCGTCGAGCGCCTGCGGAGCCGGGGTCTGGCGGTGTCGGTGCGCGCGCTGTTCCAGGCGCCGACCCCGGCGGGGCTGCTCGCCGCAGCCGGGGACGACGCGCGGGTCGCCGTCCCCGAGAACCGCATCCCGGCGGACGCGACCGAGATCACACCGGAGATGCTGCCGCTGGTGGACCTCGACGACGCCGAGGTCGAGCGCATCGTGGCGTCCGTGGAGGGCGGCGCGGCCAACGTCGCCGACGTGTATCCGCTCGCGCCGCTGCAGGGCGGGCTGCTGTTCCATCACCTGCTCGCCGAGGGCGGCGAGGACGCCTACGTACTGCCCGCCGTGTTCGAGTTCGAGTCCCGGGCTCTGCTCGACGCGTTCGCCGCGGCACTCGACCGGGTGATCGCACGGCACGACGTCTTCCGCACGTCCATCGTGTGGGAGGGGCTCCGGGAGCCCGTCCAGGTGGTGTGGCGGCGCGCGGCCCTGCCGGTACGGCAGGTGCCGCCGGCCGAGGACGCCGAAGACCCGGTGGCGGCGCTGGTCGGATCCGCCGGGCTGGCCATGGACCTGACCGAGGCGCCGCTGATCAGGATGCACGCCACGCCCCTTCCCGGCGGCGACCGCTGGCTGGGCCTGGTCCGGATACACCACATGGTCCAGGACCACATGGCGCTCGAAGTGCTGCTGGAGGAGGTGCGTGCGTTCCTGTCCGGGCGGGGTGACGAGCTGCCCGCACCGTCGCCGTTCCGGAACTTCGTGGCGCAGGCCCGAAGCGGCGCCGACGACGCCGGGCATGAGCGGTACTTCGCCGAGCTGCTGGGCGACGTGACCGAGCCGACCGCGCCGTTCGGCCTGGTGGACGTCCGCGGCGACGGCGCCCGGTCGGCCCGCGAGGTGCTCGCGTTCCCCGCCGAACTGGACGCGCGGGTGCGGGCGGCGGCGCGTCGGCTGGGTGTGTCGGCGGCGACGGTGATGCACGTGGTGTGGGCGCGGGTGCTGGCGGCGGTCAGCGGGCGTGACGACGTGGTGTTCGGGACCGTCCTGTTCGGCCGCATGGACGCCGGCGAGGGCGCCGAGTGGATCCCCGGCCCCTTCCTGAACACGCTGCCCGTCCGGGTGCGCGTGGACGGTACCGATGTGCGGTCGTCGGTGCTGGCGATGCGGGACCAGCTCGCGGAGTTGCTGGAGCACGAGCACGCGCCGCTGTCGCTCGCGCAGCAGGCCGCGGGCGTCCCCGGGGACACCCCCGTCTTCACCTGCTTCTTCAACTACCGGCACAACACCCGCCGCGATCCCGACCAGCCCGCCGGCGAGCCGCGGGCCACCGAAGGCATCCGGCTGGCCTACGTCCGCGAACGCACCAACTACCCCCTGGCCGTCTCGGTGGACGACAACGGCGACTCCCTGGAACTCGCCATCGACGCGGTGGCTCCCGTGGCTCCCCGTGCGGTGGGCGAGTTGGTGCGGACGGCGGCCGAGGGCGTGGTGGCGGCGTTGGAAGGTGGTGACGCGGTTCCGTTGCGGGCGGTGGACGTCCTTGGTGGGGAGGAACTGCGTCGGATTCTGGTGGAGTGGAGCGGGTCGGGGGTGGTGGGGGCCTCGGCCGCGACGGTGCACGGGTTGTTCGAGGCGCAGGTGGTGCGGTCTCCGGAGGCGGTTGCGGTGGTGTGTGGTGGGGTTGAGGTGTGTTATGCGGAGTTGGATCGGCGGGCGAATCGGTTGGCGCGGTG
>NZ_JASNWF010000049.1 GCF_030283205.1 Actinomadura opuntiae | reverse complement strand
CCCGACCGCGTCCATGATGTCGACGCATTCGAGCAGGTGGTCCAGGGCCTTGCGGCGGACCTTCGGGTCGGGGTTGGTGACGCTGCCGAGCTTGTAGTCGTCGTCCTGGAACACGTTGGTGTTGACCGCGCCGATCCGCACGCCGCGCTCCTTGGCGTGCGCGGCCAGCGCGGCGTAGTCGTCCACCTTGTCCCACGGGATGTGGACGGCGACACTGGGCGCGACGCCGGTGAAGCGGTGCACCTGCGCGGCGTCGTCGATCTTCTCCTGCGGGGTGCGCGGCACCCCCTGCTGGGCGAAGACCTTGAAGCGGGTCCCCGAGTTGCCGTACGCCCACGAGGGAGTCTCGATCTGCTGGCGGCGCAGGGCGTCCTTCACCGCGCTGGTGTCGTTCACGGGTGCAACCTCACGTTTCTGCTGTCCGGGGCCGCCGCCGGGTGGCGGCGGCGGCCCTCAGTCGAGATGGAAGACCTCGGGGAGCGGCCGCATCCCCTCGTCGGGGCGGCCGTCGAGGTCCTCGAAGAACGGCGCCATCTCCGCCTGCCAGCGGGCGTTGACGTCGGTGCGGGCCATCGCCTCCTGCGCGGCCTGGAAGTCGTCGGTCTCCAGGTAGCCGACGAGCAGGCCGTCCTCGCGCAGGAAGAGCGAGTAGTTGTGCCAGCCCGCCGCGCGCAGCGCCTCCCGCATCTCCGGCCAGACCGCCTGGTGGCGTTCCCTGTACTCCTCCAGGCGGTCCTGCCGGACCTTCAGCAGGAAGCAGACGCGCTTCGTGCCTTTGGATGCCATCGGAAATCGGATCCCGGCGGATCAGAAGTGGTACTGGTCGATGTTCTTGGCGTCGAACACCGTGGGCGGGCCGAGGATGACCTCGCCGTTGGCGCCGATGGTGCGCTCGCCGAGCTTGCCGGCCTTGAACGTCTCGCCCTGCTTGCCGGTGATCTGGCCGGACGACAGCGCCGCCGCCGCGTAGGAGGCGAGGTAGCCGAGGTTCTTCGGGTCCCACAGCTCGAACGACTTGACGGTGCCGTCCTTGATGAACTTGCGCATCTGGTCCGGCGTGCCGAGGCCGGTCAAGGTGACCTTGCCCTTGTACTTGGAGCCGTCGATGTAGCGGGCGGCGGCCGCGATGCCGACCGTGGTGGGCGAGATGATGCCCTTCAGGTTCGGGTACGCCTGCAGCAGGCCCTGCGTCTGCTGGAACGACTTCTGGTCGTCGTCGTCACCGTAGGCGATCTTGACGAGCTTCATCCCGGAGTACTCCGGCTTCTTCAGCTCGTCCTGCATGTACTTGATCCAGGTGTTCTGGTTGGTGGCGTTCGCGGTCGCCGACAGGATCGCGATGTCGCCCTTGCCGCCGATCTGGTCGGCCAGCAGCTTGACCTCGCTGCGGCCGATTTCCTCGGAGCTGGCCTGGTTGATGAACACGTTGCGGCACTCCGGCGCGGTGTCGGAGTCATAGGCGACGACCTTGATCTTCTTGGCCATCGCCTGCTTCAGCGGGCCGCAGACCGCGTTCTGGTCGTTGGCCGCGATCAGGATCGCGTCGTGCCGCTGCTGGATCAGCGTGTTGATGTAGGACACCTGCGAGGACGCCGAGGCGTCGGACGGGCCGACCTCCTTGGCCGAGCCGCCGTACTCCTTGGCGGCCGCGATGCCGGCGTTGTCGACGATCGTCTCGTAGGGGTTGTTCACCTGCTTGGGCAGGAACGCGATCTTCAGGCCCTTCTTCAGGGGCGCGTTCGGGTCCGCCTTGTCGCCGCCGGCGGCGGCCTTGCTGCCCGAGTCGTCCGAGGAGTCCTTGGTGGTGCCGCCGCACGCGGCGAGGGACAGGGCGAGGGCGCCCGCGGACGCGACGGCCACGAGGCGGCGCGGGGCGCGCAAACGAAGGGTCATCACGATTGCCTTTCGGGATTCCAGGTCGTGCTCTGGGGTGGGTTTCTCGGATGCGGCGGGGGACGCGGGTCAGGGAACGGCGGCGGGGACCGCGGGTCGCGCGCCCCGCCGCCGGCCTTGTGCCTCGCGCACCACGGCGATCAGCCGCGGGGTGAGGACGCTGATGATGAGCAGCAGCCCGGTGACGATCGACTGGACCTCGGTGGAGACGTCGTTGAGCATCAGCAGGTTGCGCAGCAGCCCGATGAGCAGCACCGCGGCGATCACGCCGCCGAGGGTGCCCTTGCCGCCGTCGAAGTCGATGCCGCCGAGCAGCACCGCCGCGATGACGGTGAGCTCCAGGCCGAGGCCGTTGTCGGCGCGGGCGCTGCCGTAGCGGAGCGTGTAGACGATGCCGGCGAACCCGGCGACGAGCCCCGACACCACGAACAGGATCAGCTTGAGGCGCTTGACCCGGATGCCGGCGAAGTACGCCGCGTCCTCCTGCGAGCCGATCGCGAACAGCGACCGTCCGACGCCGGTGGCGTGCAGCACCACGGCCGTGATGATCGCTAGGACGGCGAACAGCGCGATCGGGTACGGGATCGGCGTCCCCGGGATCGACTCGGTCGCCAGGTTCGTGTACCGGGTGGGGAACTCGGAGATGGCCTCGGTGCCGAGCACGACGTACGCCAGGCCCCGGTACAGGGTCATGGTGCCGATCGTCACCGCGAGCGAAGGCAGCCCCAGCCGGGTGACCAGCAGGCCGTTGACCAGGCCGCAGACGACGCCGACGACCAGTACGACCGGGATGATCGTCTCGATCGCCATGCCGTTGTCCCACATCTTGCCGGTGAGGGCGCTGCACAGGCCGAGCACGGACGCGACCGACAGGTCGACCTGCCCGCACACCACCAGCAGCGTCATCGGCAGCGCGATCAGCGCGATCTCGCTGAGGTCGCCGAGCGCGAACGACAGGTTGTCGGTGTTGGCGAAGTCGGGCGAGAACCCGGCGCCGCCGGCGAAGACGATGACCAGCAGGGCGGTGACGGCGGTCTCCCACCGCAGCAGCCGGCCCAGGCTCTGGCCCAGGCTCTGGCCGCGCGGGGCGCTCTTCGTGTCAGTGGTCACGACACCTTTCCTTTCGGCGCCTCGTCCTTGGTCGTCGATGCGGTCGCCTTGGCGGTCGCGTTGCCGGGAGCCGCCGCGGGAGCCGCGGGGCCGTCGTCGCGGTGGACGCCGGACTCCAGCGACCGCTGCTTGAGCGCCCTGGTCACGCGCAGGGCCAGCAGCCGGTCCACGCTGATCGCCAGGAGCAGGAGGACGCCGGTGATGGCGTCCTGCCAGAACGAGTTGACCTTGAGCACCACCAGCACGCTGCCGATGGTGGTGAGCAGCAGCGCGCCGAGCGCCGCGCCGTACACGGTGCCGACGCCGCCGGTGATCGCGACGCCGCCGACGACGACGGCGCTGACGACCTTCAGCTCCCAGCCGTGCGCGGCGTCGGCGACGACGGTGCCGAACCGGGCGAGCCACAGCACCCCGGCGAGGCCGGCGAGGCCGCCACTGACGAGGTAGGCGGTGAGGACCCGGCGACGGAGCGAGATGCCGGCGAGGTTCGCCGCCTCGGGGCTGGACCCGATCGCGTAGAACTCCCGTCCGGAGGAGTAGGAGCGCAGGTAGTAGCCCATCATCAGCATCACGATGACGGTGATGACCGGCAGGTACGGGATGCCGAGGATGGAGTCGTTGCCGAGCGACAGCACCGAGGACGGCAGGTCGGCGGCGCCGATCTGGTCGCCGTGCGCGATCCGGTAGTCCAGGCCCTGGATCACGTAGAGGGTGCCGAGGGTGACGACCAGGGCGGGCACCTTGCAGAAGCTGACGAGCAGGCCGTTCACGAGGCCGCAGGCCAGCCCGATGGCGACGCCGAGCAGCACCACCAGGACGACGTTGCGGTCGCCGCCGGAGGCGAACTTGCCGGTGGTGAACGCGACGAGCCCGACCACGGAGCCGACCGACAGGTCGATGTTGCGGGTGACGACGACCATCGACTGGCCGACGGCCAGCAGCGCCAGGATGGAGGCGTTGAGGAAGATGTCCTTGACGCCCTGCCCGGACAGGAACCGGTGGTTGGCGAGCTCGGTGCCGATGACCAGCACGACCAGCGCGCCGAGGATGCTCAGCTCGCGGGCGCGCAGGACGAGTTCGACCAGCCGGCGCCCGCCGCCTGGCGGGCCGCCGGAGCCCGGCTTCGCCGGGGACTGGGTGAGCACGGTCATGGGTCAGGCCGCCTTTCCGGTTCCGGCGCGCCCGGTCGCGGCGGCCATCACGCTCTCCTCGGTCGCGTCCGCGCGGGCGAGCTCGGCGGTGAGCCGGCCCTCGTGCATGACCAGGACGCGGTCGGCCATGCCGATCACCTCCGGCAGGTCGGAGGAGATCATCAGTACGGCGAGGTCCTGCGCGGCCAGCTCCGACAGCAGCCGGTGCACCTCGGCCTTGGTGCCGACGTCGATGCCGCGGGTCGGCTCGTCCACGATGAGGACGGTCGGCTCGGTGGCGAGCCACTTGGCGAGCACGACCTTCTGCTGGTTGCCGCCCGACAGCACGCCGACGGTGTCGGTGAGGCGGGCGTACTTCAGCTGGAGCCGCAGCGCCCAGTCGGCGGCGCGGCTGCGTTCGACCTTGCGGGAGATGAGCGGGCCGCGCGCCGTCTCCTTGCGCAGGGAGCGCAGCTGGGTGAGACCCATGTTGCGCTCGATGGACATGTCCATCACCAGCCCCTGCTGGCGGCGGTCCTCGGGGACGAGCGCGAGCCCGGCCGACATCGCGGCGGTCGGGCTGCCGGGCGGCAGCGCCCGCCCTGCTACTTCTACGTCCCCGGCGTCCCAGCGGTCGACCCCGAAGATGGCGCGGGCGACCTCGCTGCGGCCGGCGCCGACCAGCCCGGCCAGCGCGACGATCTCGCCGCGCCGCACCTGGAAGGAGACGTCGGTGAAGGCGCCCTCGCGGGTCAGCCGGCTGACCTTCAGCGCGACCTCGCCGGGCGTCACGTCCTGCTTGGGGTAGAGCGCGTCGAGGTCGCGGCCGACCATGCGGCGGACGAGGTCGTCGGCGGTGATGTCCTCGACCCGGTCGGTGCCGATGTAGGTGCCGTCGCGCAGCGTGGTGACCCGCTGGCAGATCTCGAAGATCTCCTCCAGCCGGTGCGAGATGAACAGGATCGCGCAGCCCTGCTCGCGCAGCGTGCGGGTCACGCTGAACAGCCGGGCGACCTCCTGGCCGGTGAGCGCGGCGGTCGGCTCGTCCATGATGAGCACCCGCGCGTCCCGGGAGATGGCCTTGGCGATCTCGACGACCTGCTGGTCGGCGATGGACAGGCCGCGGGCGGGCTGCTGCGGGTCCAGCGCGACGCCGAGCCGCTCGAACAGCTTCGCGGTCTCGGCGTGCACGGTGCGCCGGTCGATGCGGCCGAGCCCGGCGCGCGGCTGGCGGCCCACGAAGATGTTCTCCGCGACCGACAGGTCGGGGAACAGCGTGGGCTCCTGGTAGATGACGGCGACGCCGGCGGCCTGCGCGTCGGCGGGGCCGTTGAACGCGACGGGCTCGCCGTCGACTCGGACCTCGCCGGCGTCCGGGCGGTGCACGCCTGCGAACGTTTTTACGACCGTGGACTTGCCCGCGCCGTTCTCGCCGGCGAGCGCGTGCACCTCCCCGGCGTGCAGCTCGAGGGTGACGCCCTGCAGGGCCCGCACGGCGCCGAACGATTTGCTCACGTTGACCAGTGCCAATGTCGGCGGCGTCGGCCTGCCGGGTGCACTCATGGCCACCCTCCTCGGACGGGGAGTCTGTGACGGATGGATGAAAAACGTTTTAACGCGATGTTGCGGAGGACGCTAGATGTGAGCCGGAGCACCCGTCAAGAGGGAACTTCGCCGGAAGATCGCCCCGATCCTGCGCAAACCCTTGCTTCACCGGGGTTGGGCGGGTTTCGGAAGTCGCTCCCGTCCGGCTCCGGTCAGCCCGGCTCGGACGCGGCCACTTCCGACAGCGGGGTTGACACGTTTTAATTCGATGTCCCAAAGTGAGCGGCGGCACACCAGCGGAGCGACCGGGGGCACAGATTGAGCACAGACGACACCGGGCGCCCCGCGGTCGCGGGCCCGGCGGCGGACGGCCAGGGCGGGAACGGCGGCGTCCGCACCGTCGGTATCAAGCAGGTCGCCGCGCACGCGGGCGTCTCGCCGGGCACCGTCTCCAACGTGCTCAACCGGCCCGAGCGGGTCGCCGCCGCGACGCGCACCCGCGTCGAGCAGGCCATCGTGGAGCTCGGCTTCGTCCGCAACGGGTCGGCGTCGACGCTGCGCGCCGGGCACTCCAGCACGATCGGGCTGATGGTGCTGGACCTGGCGAACCCGTTCTTCACCGACGTCGCGCGCGGGGTCGAGGACGTCGCCAGCGAGCGCGGCTACGCGGTGATCCTGTCCTCGTCCGGCGAGTCCGACGAGCGCGAGCAGCGCAACCTGCGGGTGCTGGCCGAGCAGCGGGTCCGCGGCGTGCTGCTGACCCCCGTCGGCGACGAGGGCGGCAACGCCGACCGGCTGCGCGACCGCGGCGTCCCCGTCGTGCTGCTGGACCATCCGACGCCGCGCGCCAACCAGTGCTCGGTCGCCGTCGACGACGTCGCGGGCGGCGAGCTGGCGGTGACGCACCTGCTCGACGACGGCGCCCGCACGCTCGCGTTCGTCACCGGCCCCGCGGGCCTGCGGCAGTGCGCGGACCGGCGGCGCGGCGCGCTGCGGGCGCTGCGCGCCGCGGGCCTCGATCGCGAGGTGCTCCAGGAGGTCGGGGTCGGCGCGATGAACGCCCGCGCCGGGCAGGAGGCGGCGCACCGGCTGCTGGAGTCCGGCGGGCCGCTGCCCGAGGCGATCTTCTGCGCCAACGACCTGCTGGCGCTCGGGGTGCTGCGGGTGCTGCTGCAGGCCGGTGTGAAGGTGCCGACCGACGTGGCGCTGATCGGGTACGACGACATCGAGTTCACCGCGGCGGCCGCCGTCCCGCTGAGCTCGGTCCGCCAGCCCACCTACCAGCTCGGCCGCATCGCGACCGAGCTGCTGCTCGAGGAGTGCGACGAGTCGCGCGGGCACGCCCACCAGCAGGTCATGTTCCAGCCGGAGCTGGTGGTCCGCGAGTCCAGCCGGGCCGCCGCCGGAGACCGGGAGATCGCCTCACCATGAAGAGCGCACGAGCATGAAGGTCGCACTGTTCCTCACCTGCGTGAACGACACGATGTACCCGGGGACCGGGCGCGCGATGGTGCGGCTGCTGCGGCGGCTCGGCCACGAGGTGGAGTTCCCCGAGTCGCAGACCTGCTGCGGCCAGATGCACCTCAACACCGGCTACCGCACCCAGGCGCTGCACATGGTGAAGGGGTTCGCCGAGACGTTCGATCCCTACGACGCGATCGTGACGCCGTCGGCGTCGTGCGGCGCGATGATCCGCGACTGGCATCCGAAGCTGGCGCCGCGGACGGCCGGCGTCGCGTCCCGCGTGTACGAGCTGTCGGAGTTCCTGGTGGACGTCCTCGGCGTCACCGACGTCGGCGCGTACTTCCCGCACCGCGTCACCTACCACCCGACGTGCCACTCGCTGCGGATGCTGCACGTCGGCGACCGTCCGCTGCGGCTGCTGCGCGAGGTGCGCGGCATCGACCTGGTCGACCTGCCGGACGCGCGGGAGTGCTGCGGGTTCGGCGGGACGTTCGCGCTGAAGAACTCCGAGGTGTCGGCCGCGATGTGCGCCGACAAGGTGACCGCCGTGCGGGAGACGAAGGCCGAGGCGCTGTGCGCCGCCGACAACTCCTGCCTGATGCACATCGGGGGCGCGCTGACGCGCACCCGCGCGGGGGTGCGGACCGTCCACCTGGCCGAGATCCTCGCCTCCACCGAGGAGGACCCCTCATGACCTCGTCCGCGATGCCGACCTATGTCGGGATGCCGTCGTTTCCGGACGCGGCGCGGCGCGCGGTCGCCGACACGCGGCTGCGCGGCAACCTCGCGCACGCCACCACCACGATCCGCGACAAGCGCGCCGCCGCCGTCGCCGAACTGGACGACTGGGACGCGCTGCGCGAGGCCGGCAAGCAGATCAAGGACCACGTCCTCGCCAACCTCGGGCACTACCTGCGGCAGCTGGAGGAGAAGGTCACCGAGGCCGGCGGGACGGTGCACTGGGCGCGCGACGCCGAGGAGGCCAACCGGATCGTCGCCGACCTGGTGAAGGCGACCGGCGAGACCGAGGTCGTCAAGGTCAAGTCGATGGCCACGCAGGAGATCGGCCTGAACGAGGCGCTCGCCGAGCACGGCATCACCGCCTACGAGACCGACCTCGCGGAGCTGATCGTCCAGCTGGGGCACGACCGGCCGTCGCACATCCTGGTCCCGGCGATCCACCGGAACCGGTCCGACATCCGCGACATCTTCCTGCGCGAGATGGAGGACGTCCCGGACGGCCTCACCGACTCCCCCGCCGCGCTGGCGGAGGCGGCGCGCCGTCACCTGCGCGCCAAGTTCCTGTCGGCGAAGGTCGGGATCTCCGGGGTGAACTTCGCCGTCGCCGACACCGGCACGCTCGTCGTGCTGGAGTCGGAGGGCAACGGCCGGATGTGCCTGACCATGCCCGACACGCTCATCTCGGTGATGGGCGTGGAGAAGCTCGTGCCGAGCCGGCGGGACCTGGAGGTCTTCCTCCAGCTGCTCCCCCGCTCCTCCACCGCCGAACGCATGAACCCCTACACCTCGACGTGGACGGGCGTGCATCCCGGAGACGGCCCGCAGACCTTCCACCTCGTCCTGCTGGACAACGGGCGCACCGACACGCTCGCCGACGAGGTGGGGCGGCAGGCGCTGCGCTGCATCCGCTGCTCGGCGTGCCTCAACGTGTGCCCGGTCTACCAGCGCGCCGGCGGCCACGCCTACGGCTCGCCCTACCCGGGCCCGATCGGCGCGATCCTGTCGCCGCAGATCAGGGGCATCGGGTCGGAGGTGGACGCGTCGCTGCCGTACGCGTCGTCGCTGTGCGGGGCGTGCTTCGAGGCGTGCCCGGTCGCCATCGACATCCCCGAAGTGCTCGTGCATCTGCGGGCCCGCGCCGTCGAGCACGGCCCCCGGCATCCCCTCGAACGGGTCGCGATGACGGCGGCCGGATGGACGCTGCGCTCCCCCACCCGCCTCGCGTTCGCGCAGCGCGCCGCGTCCGCGAGCCGCCGCATCGTCGCGCCGCGCGGCCGGATCCGGCGGCTGCCCGGGCCGCTCAGCGCCTGGACCGAGACGCGGGACGCGCCCGCGCCGCCGCCCGAGTCGTTCCGCGCCTGGTGGAAACGGACCGACGGCGGACGCACGGAGGAGGAGCAGTGAGCGCGCGGGAGGAGATCCTCGGCCGGATCGACCGGATCATGCCGGCGCGCCCGGCCGCCGAGGTCGCCGCCGGATACGCCGCGATCGACCGCGGCTACCTGCGCCGCCACCACGAGGACGGCGTGCTCGACCTGTTCGCCGAGCGGGTCGCCGACTACCGCGCGACGGTCCTGCGCGTCCCGGCGTCGGGACTGGCCGCGATGGTCGCCGAGCGCCTCGCCGCGCGTCCGGGCGTGTACGGGGTCCCGGCGGACCTGCCCCAGGAGTGGACGTCGCAGGTGAACGGCGACCTGGTCCGCGGCCCGGACATCGCCGCGCTCGACGGCCTGGCGGGCGCGGTCACCGGCTGCGCCGCCGCGATCGCCGAGACCGGGACGATCGTGCTCGACCACGGCCCGGCGCAGGGCCCGCGCGCGCTGTCGCTCGTCCCCGACTACCACCTGATCGTCGTGCTCGCCGACCAGGTGGCGCCGGACGTGCCGGAGGCGCTGGAGCGGCTCGACCCGCACCGCCCGCTGACGTTCGTGTCCGGGCCGTCCGCGACCAGCGACATCGAGCTGTCGCGCGTCGAGGGCGTGCACGGGCCCCGCACCTTGGAAGTCGTGATCTCAGAATGAGCGAAGCGAACCGGGGGGCGTGGGGGGTCGTCCCCCCACAGGAGACGCGCATGACCGAGACCTTCGCCGCCGTGGATCTGGGCGCGTCCAGCGGGCGCGTCATGGCCGGACGGGTCGGGCCCGGCACGCTGGAGCTGGCGGAGGTCCGGCGGTTCCCGAACCGGCCCGTTCGGGTCAACGGCACCCTGTACTGGGACGTCCTCGGCCTCTACGGCAACGTCCTCGACGGATTGCGCGCCGCGCCGGCCGGTCTCGCGTCGATCGGCATCGACTCCTGGGCCGTCGACTACGGGCTGCTCGACGAGCACGGCAAGCTGATCGGCAACCCCGTCCACTACCGCGACTCCCGCACCGACGGCGTCATGGACCGGATTCGCGCCGAGGTCGGCGACGACCTGCTGTACCAGACGTCCGGCCTGCAGTTCCTGCCGTTCAACACCGTCTACCAGCTCGCCGCCGACGACCTGGCGCGCGCCCGCACGCTGCTGCTGGTCCCCGACCTGCTCGCGCACTGGCTGACCGGCGCGGTCGGCGCCGAGCGGACCAACGCGTCCACGACCGGCCTGCTGGACGTGCGGGACGGCGCCTGGTCGCGCGACCTGCTCGCCCGCCTCGGCCTGCCCGCCGCGCTCCTGCCGCCGATCCGCGAGCCGGGCGAGGTGCTGGGGACGCTGCGCCCCGACGTGGCGGAGGAGACCGGCCTGCCCGCGACGCTGCCGGTGGTGGCGGTCGGCTCGCACGACACCGCGTCCGCCGTCGCCGCCGTCCCCGCGACCACCGACCGGTTCGCCTACATCTCCTGCGGCACGTGGTCGCTGGTCGGCGTCGAGCTGCGCGAGCCCGTGCTGACGGAGGCGAGCCGCAAGGCGAACTTCACCAACGAGGGCGGCGTGGACGGCACCGTCCGCTACCTGCGCAACGTCATGGGCCTGTGGCTGCTGCAGGAGTCGATGCGCGCGTGGGGGAACCCGGACCTGCCGTCCCTGCTCGCCGAGGCCGCCGACGTCCCGGGCCTGCGCAGCCTCATCGACCCCGACGACCCGGAGTTCCTGCCGCCGGGCGACATGCCCGCGCGGATCGCCGCGCACTGCCGCCGCCGCGGGTTCCCCGAGCCCGCGACCCGCGCCGAGACCGTCCGCTGCATCATGGACAGCCTCGCGCTGGCGCACCGCGCCACGCTGCGTCAGGCGTCCCGGCTGTCCGGGCAGGAGATCGACGTGGTGCACCTGGTCGGCGGCGGCAGCCGCAACGAGCTGCTGTGCCGGCTCACCGCCGACGCCGCCGGGCTGCCGGTCGTGGCCGGCCCGGTCGAGGCGACGGCGCTCGGCAACGTCCTCACCCAGGCCCGCGCGCACGGCCTGGCCGGCACCCTCGCCGAGTCCCGCGCGCTGGTCGCCGCGACGCAGCCGCTGCGCCGCCACGAGCCGTCCGGCGACACCGCCCGCTGGGACGAGGCCGCCGACCGCCTCGGCCTCGACCGCTGACGCGCGGCGCGGGGATGTCACGTTCCTGGGAGGGTTTCACTCCCTGTGGTTGACATGCGGGGCGCGTCGGCGGTTGATAGCAGGGACGCGCGGGGCGTGTTGTCCCGCTCCTATTGACGTTCGACCCGATAAGGTAAAACCCGCTTGAAGGACCGGGAACCACGGCAAGCATGATCAGGGCGTGTCGGCCGCCTGTCTCTGTGGGGTGTGGACATGAGCGACGCCGGTGCTCCGCTGGTGGGGCGACGCGACGCGCTCGGCGCGCTGAACCGCGCGCTGGACGCGACCGCCACGGGCTACGGCTTCCTGGCGCTGGTCGGCGAGCCCGGCGCCGGCAAGACCCGGCTGCTGAACGAGCTCGCCGACGGCGCGTCCGCCCGCAAGCTGCCCTACCTGGCCGGCCGCGCCGCCGAGTTCGAGCAGGAGATGCCGTTCGGCGCCGTCGTCGACGCCCTCGACGACCGGCTGGAAGACGACGTCCCTGAGCTGTCGTCCGGCGCACTGCGGCTGCTCGGCACCGTGTTCCCCGCGCTGGCCGACCGCGTCGCCGGTCCGGACGCCGGGCACGCCCCCGACGGGGCCGCCGACCCGGTCGCCCGCTACCAGCTGCACCGCAGCGTCCGGCATCTGCTGGAACGCCTGGCCGCGCCGTCCGGGCTCGTGCTGATCCTCGACGATCTGCACTGGGCCGACGACGCGACGATCGAGCTGATGGACCACCTGGTGCGGCACCCGCCGCGCGCGAACGTGCTGGTCGCGGTGGCCTACCGGCCGGCGCAGGCGTCGCCGCGGCTGGCGGCGCTGGCGGACGCGGCCGGGCCGGCGGGCACCCGGGTCCCGGTGGAGCCGCTGTCGCGCGGCGAGGTGGAGGAGTTCCTCGGCCCGGACGTGCCCCGCGCCCTCGCCGAGTCGCTGTACAAGGCCAGCGGCGGCAACCCGTTCTACCTGGAGGCGCTGGCCCGGATGGGCCGGCACGGCGACCGCGTCCTCGGCGCCGACGGGATCGAGGGGCGGGACTGGGAGAAGGGCGTGGCGAACCTGACCGAGGTGCCGCCCGCCGTCCGGACCGCCCTGCAGGTGGAGCTGAGCGCGCTGCCGCCGGAGGCGCTGCTGATGGCGCGCGGCGCGGCCGTCGCGGCGGACGTGTTCGAGCCGGCGCTGGCCGCGGTCGCCGCGGAGATGGCGCAGGACGAGGCGCTCGCCGCGCTCGACGCGCTGACCGCGCACGACGTGGTCCGGCCGACGTCGGGCGGCCGGTTCCGGTTCCGGCATCCGCTGGTGCGGCACGTCGCGTACGCCTCGACGGCGGCGGGCTGGCGGTTCGCGGCGCACTCGCGGGTGGCGGCGCGGCTGGCCGAGCTCGGCGCCCCGGCGGCGGTGCGCGCCCACCACGTGCTGCGTTCGGCCCGGTTCGGCGACGCCGAGGCGATCGGGACGCTGGTCGAGGCCGCCCGCGCCGTCGCGCCCCAGGCGCCCGGCACCGCCGCGTACTGGCTGGAGGCGGCGCTCGGGCTGATGCCGGACGGGACCGAGGCGTCCGCCGCGCCCGGCGGCCCGGCCGACGGCAGGGCGCTCCCGGACCGGATCGAGCTGCTGGTGGAGCTGGCGCAGGTGCAGGCGTTCAGCGGCCACGCCGAGGAGGGCCGGGAGACCGCCCGCACCCTGCTGAGCCTGCTGCCGCTGGACGACACCGTCCGGCGCGCCCGCACGGTGCACATGTGCGCGCGGATGGAGCGGCAGCTCGGCCGCATCCACGAGGCGCGCGCGCTGGTGCTGGACGAGCTGCGCCGCATCACCGACCGGCAGACCCCCGAGGCGGTGCTGCTGCGGATCCGGCTGGTCGCCGACCGGATCCAGCGGGCCGACGCCCGCGGCTCCCAGGCCGTGCTGGACACGCTGCCCGACAGCGCGCCCGGCTGGGGGCCGGGCCTGACCGCGGCGGTCGCGTCGATGCGCCCGATCGTGTCGTACGTGCGGGGCGAGGTCGCCGAGGCGGTCGCCTACGCCGAGGCCGCCGACCAGCTGTTCGCCGCCGCGTCCGACGGCGACTTCGCCGACTGCCTGGACTGCATGGTCTGGCTGCTGTTCGCCGAGTCGTTCCTCGGCATGCACGACAGCGCCGTCCGCAACGCCGACCGGCTGGTGACGATCACCCGGGCGACCGGGCAGACGTTCATCCTCGGCTACATGCTGGCCGGGCGGTCGCGGGTGCTGATGCTGCGGGGCCGGCTGGCAGAGGCCGCGGCGGACGCCGAGGAGGCGACCGCGGTCGGCCGCGCGCTGGACTCGCCGGAGGTGCTGGCCTACGGGCTGATCCAGCAGTGCCTGACGGCGAGCTGGGCCGGCGACCACGACCGCGCGCTGCGGGCCGGCGAGGAGGCCGTCGCGCAGGACACCGGGTCGGGCGAGTGGTGGACGCACATGGCGCACGTCGCGCTCGCGCTGGCCACGATCAACGCGGGCCGTACCGAGGAGGGCGCGCAGGCGCTGATCGCGGCGTGCGGCGACGGGACGCAGGGCCTGGAGTTCAGCACGCTGGTGATGTGCGCCGAGCAGCTCGCCTGCGTGCGGGCCGGGCAGGGCGACGCCGCCGACGCCGCCCGGTGGGCCGACATCGCCGAGGCCATCGCCGACCCCGCGCTCGCCGGCGACGTCGGGGTGGCGCGGCTGGCGCGCGCGCACGCGCTCCGGGTCGCCGAGCCGGGCCGGGCGGCGCGGCTCGCAGCGGACGCGGCGGGGCTGCTGGCCGGGGCGGGCCGCCGGCTGGAGGCCGGGCGCGCCGAGCTGTCGGCCGGGATCGCGCACGCTGCCGCCGACGAGCGCGGCGAGGCCCGCGAGCGGCTGCGCGCCGCGGCGGCGGTCTTCGAGGAGTGCGGGATGCTCGGGCTGCACGCGCAGGCCGTCCGCGAGCAGCGCCGGCTCGGGATCCGGGTGCCGGGCGCCGCCCGCACCGCGCCCGCCGGCGGGCGCGGCAAGGCCGGCAAGGGGGACCTGCCGTTCGGGCTGTCGCCGCGCGAGCACGAGATCGCGCTGCTGGTCGCCGAGGGGCTCGGCAACCAGCAGATCGCCGAGCGGCTCTACCTCAGCGTCCGGACGGTGGAGACGCACCTGTCCCGGGTGTTCGCCAAGATCGGCGTGTCGTCCCGGGTCGGGGTGGCCACCGCGATGAACCGACAGGGCTGAGCGGCCCTCTCATCTCACGTACGCGGGCGCACGGGCTCCCGCGTCCCACCCACCACGTAAGTACGGGTTCTCCACGATGCCGGGCGTACCGCCGCGTTTGGCAAGGTTGGGGCCGTCAGAGAGCCGAAGGGGAACGACATGGGCCAGCGGATCGCGCGATTCACGCTCGCGGGCGTCACCGACGCCGAGGTCTCCGTGCACCCCTTCGCGACCGAGGACGGGCTGGGCCTGAACCTCACCCGGTTCCACCGCGCCGACGGCGACGACGTCGTCCTGCTGGTGCACGGGCTCACCACCTCCAGCGACATGTACATCATGCCGGAGCACGAGAACCTGGTGAGCTTCCTGCACGACTCGGGGTTCGGGGACGTGTGGGCCCTGGACTTCCGGATGAGCGGCCGGTTCCCCTACGACTCCGAGACGCACCGCTTCACCCTCGACGACGTCGCGCAGTACGACCATCCGGCGGCGATCGCCGAGCTGCGCAAGCACATCGGCGACCGGCGCGTGCACGTGATCTCGCACTGCCTGGGGTCGGTGTCGTTCGCGATGGCGCTGTTCGCCGGCACCGTCACCGGCATCGCCAGCCTCACCTGCAACAGCGTCGCGCTGACGCCGCGCACGCCGCTGTGGTCCCGGATCAAGCTCGGGTACGGGCCGGCGATGCTGGAGTACGTGCTCGGCCCCTCCCACCTCGACCCGCGCTACGGCACCGCTCCCGCGCTGACCCGCGGCTGGATGATCGCCAAGGCGGTCGGGCCGTTCCACCCGGCCTGCGACGAGCCCGCCTGCCACATGCTCAGCTTCATGTGGGGCGGCGGCAAGCCGATCTTCAGCCACGACAAGATGTCGCCGGTCACGCACGGCCGGCTCACGGACCTGTTCGGCTCCGTCGGCGTGCACTACTACCGGCACGTCCACAAGATGGTGAAGGCCGGCCGCGCGGTGAGGTACGACCCGCGCGACCCCCGCCACGCCGGCCTGCCCGCCGACTACCTGGCGGGCGCCGCGGACGTCGACACTCCGATCCTGTTCCTCACCGGAGACCGCAACCACGTGTTCACCGACTCCAACATCGTCTGCCATCGCACGCTCGAACGGATCACACCGGGCCTGCACGAGCTGGAGATCCTCCCGGGCTACGGGCACCAGGACCCGTTCATGGGCGCCGAGTCCGCCACCGAGGTGTTCCCGCGGGTCGTGGACTTCCTCAAGCGGAAGGCGGGCTGACATGGGCGCCCCCCGCGCGACGGCCGAGCACGTCGACACCGTGGTCGTCGGCTCCGGGTTCGGCGGCTCGGTGACCGCGTTCCGGCTGGCCGAGGCCGGGCGGCAGGTGGTGCTGCTGGAGCGCGGCCGGCCGTACCCGCCCGGCAGCTTCCCCCGCTCCCCCGCCCAGGTCGGGCGCGCCTTCTGGGACCCGGCGGCCGGGCTGTACGGGATGTTCGACGTGTGGAGCTTCGGCGGCTGCGACTCGGTCGTGTCGTCCGGGCTCGGCGGCGGCTCGCTGATCTACGCCAACGTGCTGCTGCGCAAGGACGAGCACTGGTTCGTGCACGACGAGCCGATGCGCGGCGGCGGCTACGAGCCGTGGCCGATCTCCCGCGCCGACCTCGACCCGCACTACGGCGCGGTCGAGGAGATGCTGGGCGCCACGCCGTACCCGCTGGACAGCGCGCCGTTCAACGACACGCCGAAGACGCACGCCATGCAGGACGCGGCGGCCGAGCTCGGCCTCGACATCGCGCTGCCGCCGCTCGCGGTCAGCTTCGCCGGCCGGCCCGGCGGCACGCCCGGCATCGGCCTGCCGATCGCCGACGCCGGGTACGGCAACATCCACGGCGCCGCCCGGCGGACGTGCCGGATGTGCGGCGAGTGCGACATCGGCTGCAACGACGGCGCCAAGAACAGCCTCGACCACACCTACCTGTCGGCGGCAAAGCACCACGGGGCCGACATCCGCACCTCGCACGAGGTGAAGGCGATCCGGCCGCGTCCGGGCGGCGGGTACGAGGTCGACTACGTCCACCACGCCGACCTCACCGTCCGGGAGCGGCGGCCCCAGGTCGCCACCCTCTCCTGCGACCGGCTGGTCCTCGGCGCCGGCACCTACGGGACGACGTTCCTGCTGCTGAAGTGCAAGGAGGCGTTCCCGGGGCTGAGCGAGGCGCTCGGCAGCCGGTTCAGCGGCAACGGCGACCTGCTGACGTTCCTGCTGAACGCCAGGGACCGGGACCGGGTCCGGCCGCTGGACGCCGCCCGCGGCCCGGTGATCACCACCGCGATCCGGCTGCCCGACGAGGTGGACGGGGTGCCCGGCGCGGGCCGCGGCGCCTACATCGAGGACGGCGGCTACCCGGGGTTCGCCGACTGGATCGTGCAGGGCTTCGACACCCGGCACGAGATCGAGCGCGCGGTGAGGTTCCTGTGGGGCCGCTTCACCGAGTTCTTCAAGGACGCGCCGGACACCAACCTGTCGGCGGAGATCTCCGACCTGATCGGCGACGGGGCGCTGACGGTCAGCTCGCTGCCGCTGCTCGGGATGGGCCGCGACACCGCGGACGGGCGGCTGTTCCTGCGCGGCGGTCGGCTCGCCGCGGAGTACTCGGCCGAGACCAGCGAGGCGCTGTTCACCCGCGTCCGCAAGACCATGCAGGGCATCGCGGACGTGCTCGGCGCGCACTACGCCGACAACCCGATGTGGTTCCGCAAGCGGATCATCACGGTGCATCCGCTGGGCGGCGCCCCGATGGGCGCTCACCAGGGCGAGGGCGTCTGCGACGCCTTCGGCGAGGTGTTCGGGTTCCCGGGCCTTTACATCTCCGACGGGGCGGCGATGCCGGGCCCGGTGGGCCCGAACCCCTCGCTCACGATCGCCGCGCAGGCCGACCGGCTCGCGACGCGGCTGCTGGAGAACCTGTCCGCGCACGGGGGCGCGGGCCGGGCGGAAGGCGCGGGGGCGCCGGAGCCGGGGGCAGAGGGCTCGGGGGACGAGGGCTCGGGGGCAGAGGGTGCGGGGACCGTCCCGTCCGACACGGGGGCCGAGCCGGCCGGGGGAACCGGCTCGCCGGACGGGGCGGGGCGCGACCCGGCGTACGGCACGGGTCCGGGGAGCGGCGGCGGTCCGGGGGGACCGCCCGCCGCGGCGCCCGGCCGTACGTCGCTGTCGTTCACCGAGGAGATGAAGGGGTTCATCACCTACGGGGAGAGCGACGCGCGGATCGGCGAGCTGGCCGGCGGGCGGATCCCGCTGTCGTTCCGGCTGACGATCACCGCGCACGACGTGGACCGGTTCCTGACCGAGCCGGACCACACCGCGTCCGCCGAGGGGTGGGTGGACGCGCGGGGGCACGGGGGCCGCCGCGAGGTGGAGCGGGGGTGGTTCAACCTGTTCGTCCCCGACGGCGGGGAGGACCGCCGGCTGATGAAGTACCGGCTGTACTTCACCGACGGGGCGGGCCGGCCGCTGACCCTCACGGGGCACAAGAACGTCCTGCACGGTCCGCCGACGCGGATCTGGCCGGACACCTCCACGCTGTACGTGCGGCTGCTGGAGGGGCACGTCCCGGAGGAGGCGGAGGGCGGGGCGCCGGTCGCGGGGGCGGGCGTCCTGCACATCCGGCTGACCGACTTCGCGCGGCAGCTGGCGACCTTCCGCACGACCGGCCCGGACGGGGCGGAGGCGCTGGTGCGGTTCGGCCGGTTCTTCGCCGGGGAGCTGTGGGAGGTGTACGGCCCGGACCGCGCGGGCTGATCGCCCAAGGGGGGCTCGATCGTGCAGGCCGAGGGAACTGCGGGGTGCTCTCGGCCTGCACCTTTTTCTTCGCGCGGGCCGTCCGGCGGAGGGCGGCCAGAGGACGGCGGCTAGAGGTCGCCGGCGCGGCGGGCGGGGCAGTCGGGCGGGCAGTGCTCGGCGTGGGCGGGGAGCCAGCGGGTGAACGCCTCGATCATCGCTTTCAGGCCGAGGCGCAGCAGCGGGCCGGTGGCGGGGACCAGCGGCTCGAACTGCGCCTGCCAGCGGATGAACGTGCCGGTGCCGCGCTGGTCGAGGTGCACGTCGGAGCGGTAGCGGCGCAGCGGCAGACCCTTGAGCGCGATGTAGGCGAAATGGGTGTCGGGCTCGTAGGCGACGGTCTGCTCGGCGGCGGGCCAGATCGTCTTGACCGCGCCGACGCCGTAGGTGGTGGTGTCGCCCTTGCGGGTCTGCCTGGCGGGGGTGGGGAACCGGCCCCACGCGCCCCACGCCTCGGGCACGGCGAGGTGCCGGAAGACCTCGGCGGGCGTGGCGGCGGTGGCGGCGGTCGCCTCGATCTCGTACGGCATGGTGGCCCCTCCCCGGCGTGATTACCGCACGGTAGCCAGCCGGGTACCGGGGCACAAGCCCTTCGGCCCGCGCGTCCGGCCGGCCTCCGCGAGCCGCGTCCGGTCAGCCCTCGGCGAGCCGCGACCGGTAGACGCCGCGGGCCCGGTCGAGCAGGTCGAGGTGGTCGGCGAGCTGCGCGGGGCCGTCCAGGCGGGCGGCGCGGCGGATCATCTCCTCCAGGCCGTCGAGGTAGTCCAGGCACCAGCGCAGGTCGGCCTCGCGGGCCACGGGCCGGCCGTCCACGTTCAGGTGGACGGGGCTGGTGTGGGCGAACGCGCCGGCGTGGTTCATCGACCGCGGGTGCGGCGGCCCGGACGCGACGGCGACGAGGTAGGTGGGGCGCTCCACGGTGAGCTCGGCGGTGATCTCGCCGGGCGGCCCCTCGGCGATGACGCCGTCGGCCGTGCGCAGCTGGACGGTCAGCACCTCGGGGCCGACGGTCCGGGCCGTCACGGTGACGCGGTCGCCCGGTGCGAGGTCCAGGACGTCGCCGGGGCCGTGCCCGTCCACCTCCAGCTCCAGCCACGGCCCGGTCGTGGCGAAGGTGCGTCCGCGGCGGACGGCCTCGGCGAACGACGCGGCGGTGAGCGGGCCGTCCACGCGGGCGTAGACGCGTCCCCACCCGGGCGGGCTGGACTGGTTGCCGCGCCGCTGGAACGACAGCATCGCGTCCGTCCCGGCGGTGGCGGCCAGCGCGTTGCCCGCGCCGAGCAGCCGCCGGTAGACGACGGCGGTCGCCTGGATGGAGGAGTGGTTGACGACGTCGAGGGAGTCGACGAGGCCGAGCGCGGCGTCGGCGACGATCTCGCGGGCCGAGCAGTTGCGGCCGGAGGTCAGCAGCGCGGCGGGCGGGTCGTCGTCGTTGGCCGGGAGGTGGAAGGGGTGGCTGTAGCCCATCAGCGCGCCGCGTTCGCGCAGCTCCCGGTAGCCGTCGCCGTTGGGCGGCCAGTCGGGGGCGCCGATGAACCCGGTGTGGTAGCGGCCGGGCGGCGCGTCCACGCCGAACGCGTACAGGTGGCCGAGCAGGTCGTTGCGGTACTCGACGCCGAGCCGGGCGATGTGGGTCGCGTCCGACCACGGCAGGTCGTCCCCGGCCCAGTGCTCCAGGGCCTCGCGGTCGTAGACGCGGTCGCCGGCCACGTTCCCGGCGACGAGGTTGAGGACGTGCAGGTCCTCGCCCTGCTGGACGGCGGCGGCCTGCGCGGGCGTCCCGACGGTGTCGCCCGTCCAGTTCATGTGGACGTGCATGTCACCGCCGAACCAGCCCTTGGCGGCCGCGTCGTACAGCCGCGCGGGGGCGAGGTCCACGAGGGTCTCCGCGCCGGCCGCCGGGGTGAGGGTCCGCTCGGCGGTCCCGTACTCCATTCCGCGGGTGACGCGGACGGTGAGCGGTTCGGCGGGGACGTCCAGGACGACGTCGTCGCCGTGGAAGTAGGGCGCGCGGTTCGCGTCGATCCGCTCGGGCGCGCCGTCCGGGTACCAGCCCTGGCCGTCGGCGTCGACGACCGTCCAGCGGCAGGGGAATCCGGCGCGCAGCCGCAGCCGCCCGGCGGGGGCGCGCTGGACGAGCGCGCCGAGCGCGACCGGCGTCCCGTCGGCGGTGACGCCGCTGCCGGAGGTGATCGGCACGAGCCGGGCGCCGCCGGGCGGGATCTCGTGGTCGGCGCCGTCGATCCGCACGGTGGCGGGCGTGCTCCGGGACGAGTCGATGAGGAGGGTGGTGCGCAGGTCCCGCCCGTCCAGCAGGGTCCGGGCGACGCTCTTCAGCGACGCGCCGTCCGCGGTGAGGCGCAGGACGGCGAGGTTGTCCAGGGCCCGGCCGGCGAGCGCGTCGCGGACGACCTCGGCGGCGTCGAGTTCGGGGACGCGCGCGTCGATCTCCTCCGCGGAGGCGTCCGGGAACCGGGCCAGGAGCTGCTGGAGGCCGGTGATCCAGAAGTCGTGCTCGTTCAGCAGGAACGCGCTGGTCTCGATCTGCCGGACGAAGCCGTTGGTGGGCTCGCCCCAGGTCGGGCCGTGCTCGCGCAGCAGTCCCCGGTACTCCTCCAGGGCCCGCGCGACCGCGGGCGGTGCCAGCGGGTCGGCGTCGCACATCGTCGTCCCTCCCGGTGTGGGGGACCGTCAGCGTGACACGGAACCGGTAGGGCGCCTAGGGCCGCTTCCGGTCCCGGGATGCGCCTTTTGCACCGCGGATGCGCGAACGCACCACCGCGTATATGGATCATGCTCCGCGGGACGGCGGCGTCTGCGCGCGCGCCCGGAACGCGGCGGTCTTCACGCGGTTCTGGCAGGCGGTCGAGCAGAAGCGGCGCTTGCCGTTGCGGGAGGTGTCGACGTAGACGCGGTCGCAGTGCGGCGCGGTGCACACGCCGAGCCGGTCGGCGAACTCGCCGCCGAGGACGACGGCGAGGCCGGTGGCGCAGGACGCGCCCCAGTCGGCGGTGATGGTGTCGCCGATGCCGTGGAAGTGCACGTGCCACGGCTCGCCGTCGTGGCGCTCCAGCCGGGGCCTGGCGCGGGTCTCCTCCAGCAGCCGGTTGATCTGCCCGGCGGCGGTGTCCAGGTCGCCGCCGGCGGCGGCCTCGAAGACCACGCGCAGCTCGCGGGCGACGGCGGCCAGCTCCGCGGCCTGGTCGGCGGTGAGCCTCCTGCCCCAGCCGGCGCCCTCCAGGAACGCCTCGCCCGCGGTGACGAGGTCGGGCACCGCGAAGGGGCGGCCGCGGCTCTCGCCCTCGGTCAGCTCGTTGACCAGGGTGACGGCGTCCGCCACCACCCCGTCGGTGTAACTGTTGAAGTTCACTTGACCAGTCACCTATTTCCGGTTTAGCGTGTAACTGTCCAAAGGCTACATGACAGTCACAGGAGGGGTCATGACGCTGCTCGACCAGGAGACCGCCGGCACCTGGATCGCGCGCTGGGACGCCCAGCAGGAGGGCTACGTGCCCGACCGCGAGGAGCGCTTCACCGCGATGATCGACGCCGTCGAGGCCGCCGCCGGCCGCCCCGACCCGCTCGTGCTGGACCTCGGCTGCGGGCCCGGCTCGCTGGCCGGCCGGCTCCTCGACCGCATCCCCGGCGCCACCGTCGTCGCCATCGACACCGACCCGCTCCTGCTGTCGCTCGGCCGCGCCGTGCACGCCGGCCGCGACGGCATCGCCTTCACGTCCCTCGACCTGCGCGAGCCCGGCTGGGCCGCCCGGCTGCGCCTGCCCCGGCAGGCCGACGCCGCCCTCAGCACCACCGCGCTGCACTGGATCTCCCCCGCCGAACTGCGCGTGGTGTACGGCGAGCTGGCGACGCTGCTGCGGCCCGGCGGGCTGTTCCTCAACGGCGACAACCTGCACGTCGACGACGCCGCGCCCGGCCTGGACCGGCTGGAGGGCGCGCTGCGCGAGCGCCGGCGGGCCCGGCACCGCGCCGCCGGACCGCGCCCGGAGAACTGGGAGCAGTGGTGGGAGGCGATCGGCGCCGACCCCGCCTTCGCCGAGCTGCGCGGCCGGAGCACCGAGGAGGTCACCGGCCACCACGACTCGCCGTCGCGGCTGCTGTCCGCGCACGCCGAGGCGCTGCGCGCGTCCGGCTTCACCGAGGTCGGCACGCTCTGGCAGCACGGCGACAACCGCGTCCTCGCCGCCCTCCTCGGCACCTGACCCGATCTCGCGGCGGGGCGTTGGCTGCGGCGGGGCGTTCGCCGCGGTGGGGGCGGTCGCCGTACGCTCGGCGGTCGTTGGGTTCGCCGAGCCGGCGGTCGCGCCGGCACCGACAGTAAGGAACGATCATGAGCACAGCGGCGGACGGCGCCCCGGTCACCCTGGTCACCGGCGGCGGCAGCGGGATCGGCGCGGCCGTCACCCGGATCCTGCTCGGCCGGGGCCACCGCGTCGCCATCACCGGACGCGGCGAGGAGCGGCTGAAGGCGTTCGCCGCCGAGGCCGGTGCAGGCGGGGCGCTGCTGACCTTCCCGGGCGACGCGTCCGACCCGGAGGCGGTCGGCGCGGCGGTGGACGGGGCGGTCGAGCGGTTCGGGCGGCTCGACCACGTGGTCGCCAACGCGGGCTTCTCCACCCACGACGACCTCGCGGACGGCGACCCCGGGCAGTGGCGGGAGATGCTGCTGACCAACGTGCTGGGCCCGGCGCTGCTGATCCGGGCGGCGCTGCCCGCGCTGCGCGCGAGCGGCGGCCGGATCGTGCTGGTCGGCAGCACCGCCGGCGTGAAGAACACGCCCGGCAACTTCTACTCGGTGACCAAGTTCGCGGTGTCGGCGCTGGCGGAGAACGCGCGGGTGCTGGTCACCGGCTCCGGCGTCGGCGTCACCCTCGTCTCCCCCGGACGGGTGGAGTCGCCGTTCTGGGACTCGCGGGACGGCGGCGTGCCCGACGGCCCCGTCATGACGTCGGAGAACGTCGCCGAGTCGATCGTGTGGGCGCTGTCGCAGCCGGCGGGCGTCGAGGTCAACTCCGTGGTGCTGCGTCCGTCCGGCCAGGTGCACTGACCGCGCGGGCCGGGCGCGCGGCGCGCCCGGCCCGCGGCGATCAGGAGCGGGCGATGCCGTACAGGTGCTCGACGTGCAGCCGGACGACGAGCCGCCCGTCGCGCACCATCGCGCGCCGGTAGTCGTCCCAGTCGGGATGCTCGCCGCCGATGGCCCGGTACACCTCGATGAGCTCCTCGACGGCCGCGTCGTGCGGATCGGCCGCGACCTCGCTCAGCTCGGCGGTGCCTTCGGCGACCGTGTAGGACCAGCCGTCCGCCGCGCTGACGTGCAGGCTCGCGCGCGGGTCGCGGCGCAGGTTGCGGGCCTTGGCGCGGTCCGCGGTGATCGAGACGCGGACCAGCCGGGAGCCCGCGTCGTAGTGGTAGTTGACGTTGGACAGCTGGGGCCGCCCGTCCCGCTTCAGGGTGACCAGCACCCCGAGGTCGCGCTCCTCCAGCAGTCTCTCCAGCGCCGCGTCGTCCGCCATCGCCCGCCTCCCGGATCGTGATCGTTTCAGGGCACAACGGCGCCCGGTCATGATCACTTCCCGGGAGCGCGGCCCGCGAACCGGCCCGCGAACCGGCCGGCGCGGCGGCCGGCCGGCGCGGCCGGCGC
>NZ_JASNWF010000048.1 GCF_030283205.1 Actinomadura opuntiae | reverse complement strand
CGGGCGCGCCCGGCGCCGGCAGCCCGGACGGCCTGCCGGCCGCGGCCGCGCGCTCGTCGCGCGCCGCCTTCGCCGTCGCCCCGGCCCGCGCCGCGGTGGCTTCCTTACCGCGCTCGCGCCGCTCCCCTGGCAACGTCAGTCCCAGGATCACGGCGCAGACGACCACAACTCCAGCGATCTTGTGAAGGAGAGGCACGTTTCCCCCGCCGGTAGACCCGAACAGGACCAGGGGGACAGCGTACGACCCCCCGGACATCAACGGACACCCTGCGGCGTACCCGAATGATCTCCTCAGACCCCTCCACGGTCGGACCCCATCACACCAAGTCGGGAACCCACCGGTAAAGCCGGACACCCCGCCCGCATGACCCCTTCGCCGCCCATGAAAAGATGCCCCGCGCCCAGAACGGGCGCGGGGCATCGAACACGGACGAGGGCCCGCCTCAGGTGGCCTCAGCCGGCACGCGAGCGCGCTATCTGACCGGTGGGGCAAAGCCGAAGGCGAGCCCCACCGGGAAGCTCGCGAAGCGAGGCCGCGCTCGCCCAATCACGGCCAAGGGGCGAGCCGCCAGGCGAGCCCCTTGGGCCGGGATTGAATCAATGCGCCGCGTCCTGCCAGGTGCGGCCGGTGCCCATGGAGACGCTCAGGGGGGCGCGGAGGGCGTAGGCGCCCGCCATCTGGTCGCTGACGAGGGACTTGAGGGTGTCGAGTTCGCCGGGGGCGACCTCGAAGACCAGTTCGTCGTGGACCTGGAGCAGCATGCGGGACGTCAGGCCGGCCTCGCGCAGGGCGCGGTCGACGTTGAGGCTCGCGACCTTGATGATGTCGGCGGCGGAGCCCTGGATGGGGGCGTTGAGGGCCATCCGCTCGGCCATCTCGCGGCGCTGCCGGTTGTCGGAGTTGAGGTCGGGCAGGTAGCGGCGGCGGCCGAGGATCGTCTCGGTGTAGCCGTCCTGGCGGGCCTTGGCGACGATGTTCCGCAGGTAGTCGCGGACGCCGCCGAACTGCTGGAAGTACTCCTCCATGAGGCCGCGCGCCTCGTCGGGCGAGATCCGCAGCTGCTGCGACAGCCCGTAGGCCGACAGCCCGTACGCCAGGCCGTAGTTCATCGCCTTGATGCGGGCGCGCAGCTCGGAGTCGATCTGCTCGGGCGGCAGGCCGAACACGCGGGACGCGGTGATGGTGTGGAAGTCGGCGCCGGATCCGAACGCCTCCAGCAGCGCCTCGTCCTCCGACAGGTGCGCCATGATCCGCAGCTCGATCTGGGAGTAGTCGGCGGTCAGCAGCGACTCGTACCCGGCGCCGACGACGAACGCTTCTCGGATCTGCCGGCCCTCGGCGGTCCGGATCGGGATGTTCTGGAGGTTCGGGTCGGTGGACGACAGCCGCCCGGTCGCGGCGATCATCTGGTTGAAGGTGGTGTGGATCCGGCCCGCGTCGTCGGCCATCGGGATGAGCGAGTCGACGATGCTCTTGAGCTTGGCGACCTCGCGCCAGCGCAGGATGTGCTCCAGGACGGGGTGGCCGTCCTTCTCCAGCAGCGTGGTGAGGGCCTCGGAGTCGGTGGTGTAGCCGGTCTTGGTGCGCTTGGTCTTCGGCAGGTTCAGCTCGTCGAACAGCACCTGCTGCACCTGCTTGGGCGAGCCGAGGTTGAACTCGTGCCCGACGGCGGTGTGCGCCTGCTGCTCCTGCTCCTTGACCTGCCCGCCGAGCGAGGCGGACAGGCCCGCCAGGTGGTCGGCGTCGACGGCGATGCCCGCACGCTCCATCCCGGCCAGCACGCCCACCAGCGGCAGCTCCACCTCGTGCAGCAGCCGCGTCGCGCCGCGCTTGTCCAGGTCCTTGTCGAGGACGTCGGCGAGCTCGGTGACGGCGCGGGCGCGGACGGCGAGCGCCTCGGCGGCCTCCTCCTCCCCGGAGCCGTCCAGGGTCAGCTGCCCGGAGTCCTCGGTCTCGCTGCGCAGCTCGCGGTGCAGGTAGCGCAGCACCAGGTCGGCGAGGTCGAACGTCCGCTGGCCCGGCAGCGCCAGGTAGGCGGCCAGCGCCGTGTCGCTGGTGACGCCCTCCAGGGACAGGCCGCGCGCGGCGAGCGCCAGCATCGGGCCCTTCGCCTCGTGCACCGCCTTCGGCTTGGAGGCGTCGGCGAGGTAGGCGGCCAGGGCGCGCTCGTCGTCCTCGATCAGCTCGGCCGGGTCGAGGTGGACGGCCGGGCCCTCCTTGGACGCCAGCGCCAGCGCGGTGATCTCGCCGGTGCCGCGCCCCCACGTGCCGGCGACGGCTACGCCGAGCCGGCCGCCGGAGTTGCCCTCCAGCCAGGCGCCCAGCGCGCCCGGCTCCAGCGCCTCCACCTGCACCTCGAAGCCCTCGTCGGCCTCGGGCTCGGCCGCCGACAGCGAGGAGTACAGCCGCTCGCGCAGCACCCGGAACTGCAGCGAGTCGAACAGGGTGTGGATCTCGTCGCGGTCCCACTGGCCCATGGTCAGCTGCGGCGGCGTCAGCTCCAGCCCGACCCCGGTGTCGAGCTTGTTGATCTGCTGGTTGCGCAGCACCCCGGCCAGGTGCTCGCGCAGGTTGTCGCCCGCCTTGCCCTTGATCTCGTCGACCTTGGCGACGAGGGTGTCGAGGTCGCCGTACTTCACCAGCCACTTGGCGGCCGTCTTCGGGCCGACGCCGGGCACGCCCGGCAGGTTGTCGCTGCTCTCCCCCACCAGCGCCGCCAGCTCCCGGTACCGCTCGGGCGGCACCCCGTACTTGGCCTCGACGGCGGCCGGGTCCATCCGGGCCAGCTCGGACACGCCCTTCACCGGGTACAGGATCGTGACGTGCTCGTTGACGAGCTGGAACGCGTCCCGGTCGCCGGTGACGATCAGGGTGTCCAGCCCGGCCTCGGTGGCCTGCACCGACAGCGTGGCGATGATGTCGTCGGCCTCGAACCCCGCGACCGACATCCGCGGGATCCGCAGCGCGTCCAGCACCTCGAAGATCAGGCTGACCTGGCTGCGGAACTCGTCGGGCGTCTTGGCCCGGCCCGCCTTGTACTCCACGTACTGCTCGTGCCGGAAGGTCGGCTCGCCGCGGTCGAACGCCACCGCGATGTGGGTGGGCTGCTCATCGCGCAGGACGTTGATGAGCATCGAGGTGAAGCCGTACACCGCGTTCGTCGGCTGCCCGTCGGTGGTGGAGAAGTTCTCCACCGGCAGCGCGAAGAACGCGCGGTAGGCCAGGGAATGCCCGTCGAGCAGGAGGAGCCGGTCACGCTTGTCAGGGGTCGCTGGTGTGTTCGCCACACCAGGACTCTAGTCTGCGCGTACGACAGTTTTGTGGAGGCGTAAGTGAGCGACACCGGCGGCCTGAGCCGCGACGACCTGGCCGCGAAGATCCTCTCCGGGGAGGGGATGGAGTCCCGCGGCGACCTCGCCAAGGCGATGGGCGTGGAGTACCTGGAGGTGTCCGCCGAACGCGTCGTCGGCCGCATGCCGGTCAAGGGCAACACCCAGCCGTACGGCCTGCTGCACGGCGGCGCCTCCTGCGTGCTGGCCGAGACCCTCGGGTCCGCCGGGTCCGCGATGCACGCCGGCCCCGGCCGCATCGCCGTCGGGATCGAGATCAACGCCACCCACCACCGCTCCGCGTCCGAGGGGTACGTCACCGGCGTCGCCACCCGCGCCCACGGCGGCCGGACGCTCGCCACCTACGACATCGTCATCACCGACGAGCGGGACCGCCGGGTCTGCACCGCGCGCCTCACCTGCATGCTCCGCGACGCGCCCGACGCCTGACCCCTCCCGCCCGCGGCCCGTCCGTCCCCCCGCGCCCGATCCGCCGCTTTCTTTGCGATCGACCGGCCGGGGTCTGTAGCGTGGATCGGAACGGCCTGGGATCACCGAGTAGACAACGCACGCGCCCGCGAGGGCCGTACGGCCCCAAAGGTGATCCCAGGCCCGACGCATGTCACGGGACGGTCCCAGCACGTCCCAGGATCTGGTGCACGCGGCGGACGCCGTCCTACGGTGCGGAACCATGCGGCCCCTCCCGGTACGGCGCGCGGCGGCGGTCCTGCGCACGGTGACCTCCGTCCTGCTGCTCGCGCCGCTCGTCCCGCTGGCGTCCGCGTGCGGCGGCCACGACGACGCGCACTACCGCGTCCCGGCCCGGGCCGTCCGCGACGGCGAGCGCCCGCTCCCCTACCGCGAGGCCGCCGACGGGCAGGTCGTGTTCGCCGCGATCGGCCTCAGCACCGGGCTCACCACCATCACCGGCAGCCACGCCGACCTGCCGTCCCGCCTCGGCGGCTTCACCCGCGTCCGGATGCTCGCCGAGAACCGCTACGCCACCTTCCACAAGGTCGACCTGGACCGGCAGCTCCTGGTCACCTCGCGCGGCGCCTACCCGCCCGACGTCAACGCGATGCGGGTCAAGCGGCAGCCGACCGACATCGAGCTCGGCTCGCACGACCGCCTGGAGTTCGACCTGATGTACGACGTCCCCAAGGACGCCCGGATCCGGGCGCTGCGGCTGTACTCCACGCCCACCGACGAACTCGGCATCGAACTGCCGCACGACCCCGGGGTGGAACTGCCGCTGCGCTGAGCGGCGGCAGTTCCACCCTGGGGTCGCGGGACGGCAACCGGTCAGGCGTCCTTGCCGCCGTTCGCGGCGCCCGCCTCACCGGCCCCGGACGCCTCCTCCTCGGAACCGTCCTTCGCCGCCTTGTCCAGCGCGACCCCGCCGGACGCGTCCGGGCCGCCGGCCGCGCCGGCCGCGTCACCGACGTCGCCGCCGAGGTACGCCGCCCGCACCTGCGGATCGTCCAGCAGCTCCGACGCCGGGGCCGACCGCACGATCCGCCCCGTCTCCAGCACGTACGCCCGGTGCGCCAGCCGCAGCGCCTGCTGCGCGTTCTGCTCCACCAGCAGGATCGTCGTGCCGCGCCGGTTGATCTCCTCGATGATCGAGAAGATCTGCTGCACCAGCATCGGCGCCAGCCCCATCGACGGCTCGTCCAGCAGCAGCACCTTCGGCTTGGACAGCAGCGCCCGGCCGATCGCGAGCATCTGCTGCTCGCCGCCCGACATCGTGCCCGCCGCCTGCGTGCGCCGCTCCGCCAGCCGCGGGAACAGCTCGTACGCCTCCGCCAGCTCCTTGGAGTGGTCGTCCTTGCGGGCGTACGCGCCCATCAGCAGGTTCTCGTGCACCGACATGCCCGGGAAGATCCCCCGGCCCTCCGGCGCCTGCCCGATGCCCGCCAGCACCCGCCTGTGCCCCGGCATCGACCCGATGTCGGCGCCGTCGAAGAACACCGACCCCGACGAGCAGGACCGCAGCCCCGAGATCGTCTTCAGCGTCGTGGTCTTCCCCGCGCCGTTCCCGCCGATCAGCGAGACGATCTCGCCCTCGCCGACCTCCAGCGACACGCCCTTCAGCGCCTCGATCTTGCCGTAGTGGACGCGCACGTCCCTCAGTTCAAGAAGCATCGGCCGGAGCCCCCAGATACGCCTCGATGACCTTCGGGTCGTTCTGCACCTCGGCGGGCAGCCCGTCGGCGATCTTCTGCCCGAAGTCCAGCACCGCGACCCGGTCGCTGATGCCCATCACCAGGCCCATGTCGTGCTCGATCAGCAGCACCGTCCGCCCGCTGTCGCGGATCCTGCGGATCAGCTCCATCAGCGCGATCTTCTCCGCCGGGTTCATCCCCGCCGCCGGCTCGTCCAGCAGCAGCAGCTTCGGATCGGTCGCCAGCGCCCGCGCGATCTCCAGCCGCCGCTGGTCGCCGTACGGCAGGTTCTTCGCCATGTCGTGCGTGCGGTGCGACACCCCGACGAAGTCCAGCAGCTCCCGCGCCAGCGCCTTGCCCTCGCGCTCGGCCCGCCGGTGCCGGGGCAGCCCGAACGTCACGCTGATCAGCCCGGCCGTGTGGTGCGCGTCCGCGCCCACCTGCACGTTCTGCTCCGCCGTCATGTTCGGGAACAGCCGGATGTTCTGGAACGTCCGCGCGACGCCCCGCTTGGTGACCTGGTGGCGCTTCAGGCCGTTCAGCCTCCCGCCGGCGAACGTGATGTCGCCCGACGTCGGCCGGTACACCCCGGTCACCGTGTTGAACACCGTCGTCTTGCCCGCGCCGTTCGGCCCGATCAGCCCGAAGATCTCGCCCTCGCGGACCGTCAGGTCGACCGCGTTCAGCGCCACGACGCCACCGAAGCGCATCGTCAGCTGCGACAGCTCGAGCAGGACGCCGCCGGACTCGCCGCCCGCGGCGCCGGACACCTCGCTCATCTGCTCCCCACCTCGGCCTCCGAACCGGCCGTGTCGATCTCGGCGCCCAGATGGCCCATCCCGCCGCCGCCCTCGGCCATCTCGGCCTTGCGCTGCCTCGACGGGATCAGCCCCTCCGGACGGAAGATCATCATCGCCACCAGGATCGCCCCGAACGCCAGGTCGCGGTAGTCGGCCAGGCCGCGGAACCGCTCCGGCAGCCACGCCACCAGGAACGCCCCCACGATCACGCCCGGGATGTTGCCCGCACCGCCCAGCACCACCGCGGCCAGGATCGTCGCCGACAGCAGGAACGGGAAGTTCGCCGGCGCCACGTACCCGGTCTTCGCCGCGAACACCACGCCCGCCGCCCCGCCGATCGCCGCGCCCGTCGCGAACGACAGCAGCTTGAACTTGAACGTCGGCACGCCCATGATCTCGGCCGCGTCCTCGTCCTCCCGGATCGCCGTCCACGACCGGCCGATCCGGGACGCCTCCAGCCGCTTGGAGAAGATCACCACCAGCACGATCACCGCGACCAGCAGGTAGTAGTACGGCCGCGCGTCCCTGATCTTGTACGTGAACAGGTCGACCCCGGCGAACCACACGCCCTCATGGCTCGGCGGATGCGGGATGTTGTTGATCCCGCGCGTCCCGCCCAGCCAGTTCGTGTTCTCCGCGACCTTCCGGACGATCTCCCCGAACCCCAGCGTCACGATCGCCAGGTAGTCGCCGCGCAACCGCAGCGTCGGAGCGCCCAGGATCACCCCGGACACCGCCGCCAGCACGATCCCGCACGGCAGCAGCGGCCAGAACCCGATCCCGTGCTTCACCGCCATCGTCGCCATCGTGTACGCGCCGATCGCCCAGAACGCCACGTACCCCAGGTCGAGCATGCCCGCGTACCCGATCACCACGTTCAGGCCCAGCGCGAGCAGCACGTAGATGCCGATCGGATAGAACAGGATCGTCTGCCAGGACGACTCCGGCGACATCGCCGGCGCCAGCCCCTCGTACGGCAGGAACAGCGCACCGACGACCAGCAGGACGTACACCGCCCACCGCTGCCAGCCGGGCGCCCGGTCCCACCGCGTGCGGACCGTCTCGAGGGGGCCGCCCAGCGCGTCGCGCCAGCCGGCCGCGTTCCGTGTCTTGTTCGTGTTGTCGCTCATGCGCGCGCCTGCTGGAGGGACTCACCGAGGATGCCGGTGGGACGGAACAGGAGGATGACCACGAGAAGCGTGAACGCGATGACGTCCTTCCACTCGGAGCCGAAGATGGAGCCACCGTAGTTCTCGATGAGCCCCAGCGTGAACCCGCCGACGAGGGCGCCGCGCAGGTTCCCGATGCCGCCGAGCACCGCGGCCGTGAACGCCTTGATGCCGAGGATGAAGCCGATGTTGAACATCGTCTGCTGGTAGAGCAGCGCGAAGAAGAAGCCGGCCGCACCCGCCATCAGGCCGCCGACCAGGAACGTCACAACGACGACCCGGTCGATGTTCACCCCGAGCAGCACCGCCGTCTCGGGGTCCTGCGCGGTCGCCCGGATGCCCCGGCCGAGCTTGGAGGCGTTCACGAACCGGTCCAGGATCACCATCATCACGATCGCCGCGACGAAGATCAGCAGCTTGTCGTTGCGGACGTCCCCGGAACCGATCGAGAACAGCGTCTCCTTCCTCAGCAGGTCCGGCACGTGGATCGGGTCGCGGCCGCCGCCGTGCCCGAAGAAGTGCGGGATCACCAGCGTCGCGAACAGCTCCTGCAGGAACAGCGACGCGCCGATCGCCGAGATCAGCGCCGCCAGCCGCGACGCCCCCTTGCGGCGCAGCGGCCGGTAGGCGATCAGCTCCAGCAGCAGCGCCGCGCCGCCCGAGGCCACCATCGAGGCCACCAGGCACGCCAGCAGCACGCCCACCAGGGCGATGCCGGTGTAGGGGCCGTTGTCGAAGCCGACCACCTGGATCAGGGTCAGCCCGCCGAACGTGCCGATCATGAAGATTTCGGAGTGGGCGAAGTTGATGAGCCGGAGCACGCCGTAGACCATCGTGTAGCCGAGCGCGACCAGCGCGTAGATCGACCCGACGGTCAGCCCGTCGACCGTGTTCGCCCAGAACTGGGATGTGAAGTCGTGGAGCACAGAGGGTTCCTCAAGAAAGAGGGGGCGGGAGCGCTGTGGCGCTCCCGCCCCGCGCCGGAGGACCGGCGTCCGTCCTGCGTCGTGGCGGGCCTA
Organism: Actinomadura opuntiae; assembly: GCF_030283205.1. Lineage (GTDB taxonomy): Bacteria > Actinomycetota > Actinomycetes > Streptosporangiales > Streptosporangiaceae > Spirillospora. The sequence goes on along the minus strand of NZ_JASNWF010000048.1, from coordinate 20,643 downwards.
GCTCACTCGGGCTTGACCTTGGAGGCGTCGCCGAGGAACTTCAGCTTCCCGTCGACCACCTGGAACATGTAGATGGTCTTGACCTCGATCTCGCCGTTCGCCGCGAACTTGACCGGCTTCGACACGCCCTGGAAGTTCACCGTCTTGAGGTAGTCGTTGACGTCCTTGGTCGTGGTCTTGCCGGCCTTGAAGGCGTCCAGGATCGCGGTCGTGGCGTCGTAGCCCTCGGCCGAGTACGTGCCCTGGTCCTTGTGGAACGCGGCCTTGTAGTCGTTGATGAACTTCGCGACGGCCGGGTTGTCGGCCGACGGGTTGATCGACTGGCACGCGCACGAGACCAGCGCGCCCTCCGCCTGCTTCGTGCCGGCGCCGTCGACGAGCTTCTGGTCCAGCGCGCCGTCGTCGGAGACGAACTTCGCGGTCACGCCGCCGTCCCGCAGCTGCTTGAGCAGCTTGTCGCCGCCGTTGTAGTAGCCGCCGAAGAAGATCGCGTCCGGCTTGACCGACTTCACCTTGTTGACCGTGCTGGAGTAGTCGGTCGCCTTCGGGTCGATCTTGTCGCGCTGCGGCGTGACGCCCTGCGCCTGCACCGTGGAGAACACCTTGTCGGCCAGGCCGACGCTGTACTCCTGGTTGTCGTCGATGACGAAGACCTTCTTGGCGCCCAGCGTCTTGACGATGAAGTCGCCGTCCACCTGGCCCTGCGCGTCGTCGTTGGAGATCAGCCGGTGCCAGAACTTCCAGCCGTTCTTGCCGAGCGCGGTCGAGGTCGCCGAGGGGGAGATGTTCGGGATCTCCGCCTCCTCCAGGCTCGGCACCGTGGCCTTGGACTCACCGGAGAACACCGGGCCGATGACCGCGGTGACGTCGTCGTCGATCGCCTTCTGGACCTGGCCGGGCGCGACGGCCGGGTCGCCCTTGGTGTCGTAGATCTTGAACGAGACCTTCTTCTTGGGGTTCGTGGCGTTGTACTGGTCGATCGCCAGCTTCACCCCGTTGGAGATGTTGATGCCGAGCTCAGGGGAGTTGTCACCGGTCTGGACCCCGATGTAGGCGATCGTCAGATCCTTGCCCCCGCCACCGCCGCCCTCACCGCAGGCGGCGGCGCCCAGCGCCATCACCGCACCCAGCGCGATCGCGCCGGTCACCCTCATCCTGTTGCGCCGCAAGGTGCCCAACCTTTCACATCCGGATCCGCACCGGATCGGGTACGAGTCATGCCCCGGGCGCCGACCACCTCGGGAGGAGATATCGGTCACGCGGGGACCAGCTATGTCGTACACCGTCGACCCGACCCAGAACAGCACCCCCGGATCGAAGGGTTATTGCTTCGTTACGCCCCCGTGCCCATCCGTTCCCCCGTTTTGCCAGGGATGATTACGGAGCGTGCCGGTCAGGCCCGGTCCGGGGCGGGCGCATTGGATCTTGACAACGCGCCGGATGACAGGGCAGGAAGTCAGCCCGCCGGGGACTCGCCCCCACCACCGGAGGCATCACCGGCCGCACCGCCGACGGCGCCGCCGGTGGCGCCCGCCACCACGGCCTCCGCCACCGCGCGCATGGTGAGCCTGCGGTCCATCGAGGTCTTCTGGATCCACCGGAACGCCTCGGGCTCGGACCAGCCGTTCGCCTCCTGCAGCAGCCCCTTGGCCCGGTCCACCACCTTGCGGGTCTCCAGCCGGTCCTGCAGCCCGGCGACCTCCGCCTCCAGCGCCCGCAGCTCGGTGTACCGGCTCACCGCCATCTCGATGGCGGGCGTCAGGTCCGTCTTGGCGAACGGCTTGACGAGGTAGGCCATCGCGCCCGCCTCCGTCGCCCGCTGGACGAGCTCGCGCTGGGAGAACGCCGTCAGGATCACGACGGGCGCGATGCGGTCCGCCGAGATCCGCTCGGCCGCCGAGATACCGTCCAGGACGGGCATCTTCACGTCCAGGATCACCAGGTCCGGCTTCAGCTCGCCGGCCAGCCGGACGGCGGTCTCCCCGTCCCCGGCCTCGCCCACGACCTCGTACCCGTCCTCCTCCAGCATCTCCTTCAGGTCCAGCCGGATCAGTGCCTCGTCTTCCGCGATCACAACTCGCCGAGCGCTCTCCACGCGCACGAGCCTACCGAAACCCGCTACCCTGGTCCTTGTCACCCCTCCCCCAGGCCTCCTGGGGAGCCATCTCACAAAATATGTCCGGTTTATCAGGACAAATGCCCCGATACCCCAATGGCAGAGGGAATGTGCTCAAACCACATCAAGTGTGGGTTCGAATCCCACTCGGGGCACTTTTTCGATAACGGCCGGCCTGACATCACTCGAAGCGATGCCACTCCTGGCCGCCCCTAGGGCGCCTGCGAGCCTCGCCCAAGAGACGGCTCGGCTGTGGCAGCTCGCCGCACGCCAGGCCACCGAGCGGCCCTATGACTAGGTGCACGGCACGGCGACATTCATGCAGGCTCGTCCCGAATGCGCCCCGCTAGCATCCAGCGTCCTTCCGCTCAACGACTCGATCACGCGCAGGCTCGCTCACACTGGCAGCTCAAGTCGTGCAGCAGCCCACGCACACTCAAAGATCACCGTGCGAAGCCGACTCGAAACTGTCAGTGGCGGATGCGACGGTGCCGCCATGCACGACGAAGCGATCGTCCGACAAGCCTGGCGGCTGAAACAGCAGGGCCTGACAGATCACGCCGTGGCTCGCGCCTGCGGTGTCTCCGTCGGCGCCATCCGCAAGTGGCGCTACGGGAGCCGGCGTCCCGAACTCCACCCGGACCGCCCGGGAGGCAATCAGTCCAGGCGCGGCTGCCCTCGGTGTTCTGATTGGCCATTGGACGAGCGGCAATACGCCTACCTGCTCGGTCTTTATCTGGGCGATGGCCATATCGCCCGGCAGGCCAAAGGCGTCTACAGGCTTGAGATCGCCTGCGCTGATGCCTGGCCCGGTCTCATCGACGCCGCCGCCGAGGCGGTGAGCGCCGTATTGCCCGGCTCCCGCGTCGGACGCCGCCAGAGGATCGGCTGCACGATGGTCGGTTCGTACTCCAAACACTGGCCGTGCCTGTTCCCGCAGCATGGGCCGGGGCGCAAGCACGAGAGGAAGATCGAGCTGGCCGGGTGGCAGCGGGAGATCGTGGATCAGTATACCGAGGAGTTCGTCCGGGGCCTGATCCACTCGGACGGCTGCCGGAGCATGAACCGGGTGCGCAGACGCCTCAAGGACGAGGACCGGTGGTACGAGTATCCGCGCTACAACTTCACCAACGTCTCGCTCGACATCCAGCGGCTTTTCACCGATGCGCTCGATCGCCTCGGGGTCGCCTGGACGCAGATGAATGCGAAGAACATCTCGGTCGCCAGGCGGGAGGCGGTGGCGCGCCTGGATGGGTTCGTGGGGGCTAAGTACTGAGGGTTGACGTGGTGTCCGTAGCGTCGTCCAAATGAGACCCGCCGGTGATCGGCGTCACCGGCGGGCGGCGGAGGTCAGTGGTTCTCGCCGATGTTGAGGACCTGGAGGGCGTTGGTGGAGCCGGCGGTGCCGGGGGGCGAGCCGGCGACGACGACGACCCTGTCGCCCTTCTGGCAGCGGCCGAGCTCGAGGAGGGCCTGCTCGACCTGGCGGAACATCGCGTCGGTGTGGTCGACCTGGGGGACGATGAAGGTCTCGACGCCCCAGACGTGGGCGAGGCGGCCGCGGACGGCGGGCACCGAGGTGAAGGCCAGCAGCGGGATGGGCGAGCGGTAGCGCGACAGGCGGCGGGCGGTCTCGCCGGACATGGTGAAGGCGGCGAGGGCCTCGGCGCCGACGATGGCGCCGACCTCGGCGGCGGCGCGGGCGATGGCGCCGCCGACGGTCTCGGGCATGCGCTGCAGGGTGTGGGTGGCGTGCAGGGTGGCCTGCTCGGCGGTCTCCACGATGCGGCTCATGGTGCGGACGGACTCGATGGGGTACTGGCCGACGCTGGTCTCGCCGGAGAGCATGACGGCGTCGGCGCCCTCGAAGACGGCGTTGGCGACGTCGGAGGTCTCGGCGCGGGTGGGGCGGGGCGCGGAGATCATGGATTCGAGCATCTGGGTGGCGACGATGACCGGGCGGGCCTTCTCGCGGCACAGTTCGATGGCGCGCTTCTGGACCATCGGGACCTGCTCGAGGGGGAGCTCGACGCCGAGGTCGCCGCGGGCGACCATGATGCCGTCGAAGGCGGCGACGATCTCGGGGAGGAGCTCGACGGCCTGGGGCTTCTCGATCTTGCCGATGAGGGGGACGCGGACGCCCTCCTCCTCCATGATCTGGTAGCAGATGTCGGCGTCGGCGGGGGTGCGGACGAAGGAGAGGGCGACGAGGTCGACGCCGAGGCGCAGGGCCCAGCGCAGGTCGGTCTCGTCCTTCTCGGTGAGGGCGGGGACGCTGACGGGGACGCCGGGCAGGTTGAGGCCCTTGTTGTCGGAGACCATGCCGCCGACCTTGACGACGGTGGTGACGCGGGGGCCGTCGACGGCGGTGACCTCGAGGGCGACGCGGCCGTCGTCGATGAGGACGCTGTCGCCGGGGCCGACGTCGCCCGGCAGGCCCTGGTAGGTGGTGGAGACCTCGCGGCGGGTGCCGGGGACGTCCTCGGTGGTGATGGTGAACTCGTCGCCGAGCGTGAGGCGGACGGGGCCGTCGGGGAACCGCCCGATGCGGATCTTGGGGCCCTGGAGGTCCGCGAGGATGCCGACGCCGCGTCCGGTGGCGTCGGCGGCCGCCCTGATCCGGTGGTAGACCTCCTCGTGGACGGCGTGCTCGCCGTGGCTCATGTTGAGCCGGGCGACGTCGACGCCGGCCTCGACGAGGGCGTTGATCTGCTCCGTGCTCGAGCAGGCGGGACCGATGGTGCTGACTATCTTCGCTCGACGGGTCACGTCCACAACCGTACTTAGTTACCCGCTGGTACGGATATTCGTGCAGGATGCGGTCGCCCAAGGTTCACCGAATGGTCTAGGTCAGAGGTCTAGACCATATGTGGCCGGTCACCGTTTGAAGGCCTCGACGGCGGCCTGGCAGAAGGCCTTGAGGTCGTCGGGCTTGCGGCTGCTGACGAGCACGTTGGGGCCGCCCTCGCAGACCTTGACCTCCTCGTCGACCCAGGTGGCTCCGGCGTTGCGCAGGTCGGTCTGGACGCTGGGCCAGGAGGTCAGGGTGCGGCCCCGGACGACGTCGGCCTCGATGAGCGTCCACGGGCCGTGGCAGATGACGGCGACGGGCTTGCCGGCGTCGAAGAACGCCCGGGTGAAGGCGACGGCCTTGGGCTGGGTGCGCAGGAAGTCGGGGTTGGCGACGCCGCCGGGCAGGACGAGGCCGTCGAACTCGGTGTGGTCGGAGACGTCGACGGTGGTGTCGACGGCGAAGGTGTCGGCCTTGTCGAGGTGGTTGAAGGCCTGGAGGCGGCCGGACTGGGTGGAGACCAGGCGCGGGGTGCCGCCGGCCTGCTCGACGGCCTTCCAGGGCTCGGTGAGCTCGACCTGCTCGGTGCCTTCGGGGGCGCAGAGGAAGGCGATGGTCTTGCCTTGAAGATCGGTGGCCATGTGGGGTTACCTCCCTTTCGGTTCTTTGCCGTCCCCTGCCCGTCCGGGCGGATGGTATGCAGGAAGGATGAACCCGACGGGCTATCGCGAGGTCCCCGAGCGCGGGGCGGGGCTGGTCTGCTCGTGGACGGCGGGGCTGCCCGCGGGCGCGGAGCCGTTCGTGCAGCGGGTGGTGCCGGACGGGTGCGTGGACGTGATCTGGTCGGCGGACGGGGTGCAGGTGGCGGGCCCGGACACGGGCCCGATGCCGGCGGCGCTGCGTCCGGGGACGGTGATGGCGGCGGTGCGGTTCGGGCCGGGGGCGGCGCCGCCGGTGCTGGGCGTGCCGGCGGACGCGTTGCGGGACGCGCGGACGCCGCTGCGGGATCTGTGGGGCGGTGCGGCGGACGAGCTGGCCGACGCGGTGGCGGCTGCGGAGTCGTTGGACGCGCGGCGGGAGGTGCTGGTGGCGGCGCTGCGGGCGCGGGCGGCGCGGATGGAGCCGGTGGATCCGCTGGTGCCGGCGGTGGTGGCGGGGCTGGCGGACGGGTCGGTGCGGGACGTGGCGGACACGCTGGGCCTCGGTGAGCGGCAACTGCGGCGGCGGTCGCTGGCGGCGTTCGGGTACGGGCCGAAGGTGCTGCAGCGGGTGCTGCGGTTCCAGCGGGCGCTGGCGTTGGCGCGGTCGGGGATGGCGTTGTCGGACGTGGCGTTCGCGGCGGGCTTCGCCGATCAGGCGCATTTCGCGAACGAGGTGCGGGCGCTGGCGGGCGAGCCGGTGCGGGCGCTGATGTGAGTCAGGGCTTGAGGCGGCCGTAGGCGCGCAGTGTCCTGAGGCGTTCGACGGTGACGAATCCGCGCCATTCGGGGCGGGTGACGGGCGTCCAGATGAGGAAGTCGACGTCCCAGCCGCCGTCGTCGTACCGGGCGTCGATGAGGGCGTCGAGTGCGTCGTCGAGGGCGCGGGCGTCGAAGAGGCGGTGTCCGTGTCCGCCGGGTGCGGGGGCGAAGTCGAGGGCGCCGTGGTGGTCGCTGCGGGCGTGGTCGGTCAGGGTGGCGCGCAGGCGGGTGAAGGCGGCTTCGGCGCGGGCACGGTCGGGGACGTGGTCGAGGAAGGTGAGGATGGCGAGGACGTCGTAGGGGCCGAGGTCGGCGTCCGGGTTCTCGAGGTGTTTCCAGCAGAAGGCGGTGGCGGTGTCGAGCCAGGGGTGGCGGGATCGGGCGCGGTGGAGCAGGCCGGCGAGGGCGGCGGTGGGGTTGATGGCGCCGGGCGGGTCGTCGGCGGTGGTCCACCAGGGGGCGTGGGGGGCGTCGTGGACGGCGGGCAGCACGAACGGCACTCCCCCGTCGGGCGCGGTGACGGCGGCGAGGTGGCCGGCGATGCGGTCGACGGCGGGGTGGTCGTCGGCGCCGGCCTGGTGGAGGACGTCGAGGGCGTGCTGGGCGGGGACGGGCTGGCTGGCCTCGCCGCGCAGGTCGGGTTCGAGGGCGTGGCCGTAGCCGCCGTCGGGGTTCTCGTAGGCGGCGAGGGCGGCGATGACGGGTGCGGCGGGCGCGCCGCGGAAGTGGAGGGCGAAGCGGTGGCGGTCGATGAGGCGGGCGTTGAGCCGCATGAACTCCCAGGCGCGGGCGAGGTCGGTGGCGTGCAGCGTTCTCATGCGGCTCACCGTAGGGGCGCCCGGTGCGGGGGTCTTGCAGGAATCGGACGCGGCGGGCCCGGCCACCCCAGCGGTGGGTGACCGGGCCCCTGGTGTCCCGCGTGCGGGTCTGGCGGGACGGTAGCGGACCGGTCCGCTGATCACAAGGGGTATCGGCCGGGGCGGCGGGCCGTCCGGCATGATCGGCGGGACGGTTCCGTGGTCTGCTGGTGTCATGAGCGATCCTCTGGACGAAACTGACATCGCGGCCGACGCGCTGGGGCTGGTCGCGGAGGCGGCGGGGCCGTATCTGGGCGGGCTGCGGGAGCGTCCGGTGCACGACCGGGCGATGGACGCGCTGCTGGACGAGCTGGACGGGCCGCTGCCGGAGCGGGGCGCGGGTTCGGTGGCGGCGGTCGGGCGGCTGGTGCGGGTGGGGACGCGGGCGGCGACGCACTCGTCGGGTCCGCGGTTCTTCCACTTCGTGGTGGGCGGGTCGACGCCGGCGGCGATGGCGGGCGACTGGACGGCGTCGCTGCTGGACCAGGCGGCCGGGTTGTGGCTGGCCTCGCCGCTGGCGGCGCGGGCGGAGACGGTGGTGCTGCGGTGGCTGAGGGAGCTGTTCGGGTTGCCGGCGTCGTTCGGCGGGGTGCTGACGCCGAGCGCGACGCTGGCGCATGTGACGGGGCTGGCGTGCGCGCGGCACTGGTGGGCGGAGCGGCACGGCGTGGACGTGGCGTCGCGGGGTCTGGCGGGGCTTCCAGTGATGCCGGTGTTCAGCAGCGGGCTGGTGCACGTCAGCACCCGCAAGGCGCTGCAGATCCTCGGCTGCGGGCGGGACACGCTGCGGGTGTTCGCGCGCGATGATGCGGGGCGGGTGGATCTGGCGGCGATGGACGCGGCGCTGGCGGAGGCGGGCGGCCCGGCGGTGATCGTGGCGAACCTCGGGGAGGTGAACACCGGCGACTCCGACCCGATCGCCGAGCTGGCGGATCTGGCGGAGCGGCACGGGGCGTGGCTGCACGTGGACGGGGCGTTCGGGCTGTTCTCGGCGCTGTCGCCGCGGTCGGCGCATCTGGCGCGGGGTGTGGAGCGGGCGGATTCGGTGACGGCGGACGGCCACAAGTGGCTGAACGTGCCGTACGAGAGCGGGTTCTCCTTCGTCCGCGACCCGGAGATGCTGAGCCGGGCGTTCGGGGCGTGGGGCGCGGCGTACCTGCCGGGCGAGGACGGCGAGCGGGTCAACTACAACATGCTGGGTCCGGAGTCGTCGCGGCGGGCGCGGGCGCTGCCGATCTGGGCGACGCTGGCGGCGTACGGGCGGGAGGGGTACCGGGCGATGGTGGAGCGGCATCTCGATGTCGCGGCCCACCTGGGGAGGCTGGTGGAGGAGGCGCCGGATCTGGAGTTGCTGGCGCCGGTGCGGTTGTGCGTGGTGTGCTTCCGGTACCGTCCGCCGGGCGTCCCCGAGGACCGGCTGGACGGCCTGAACGCGCGGCTCGGTGAGGCGCTGCTGCAGGACGGCCGGGTGTACGCGGGCACCAGCACGTACCGGGGCATGACGGTGTTCCGTCCGGCGCCGTTGAACTGGCGGACGACGAACGCGGACGTGGAGCACCTGGTGGAGGTGCTGCGGGAACTGGCGGCGGACCTGACGCCGTAGACCGGGGTGGGCCGGGGTGGACCGGGGTCAGCGGGCGCCGGGCCAGGGGCCGGGCGGGGTGTGGCCGACGGTGGCGGTCGCGACGGTGACGTCGTAGACCCGGAAGCCGCGGGCCTGGTAGTTCTTCAGCGCGGCGGGGGCGTCGTTGGAGCTGGTGGTCAGCCGGACGCGGCGGGTCGGCTTGCGGTCGTCCCAGCGGGTGGCGAGGTCCCAGGCGCGGGCGGTGCCGACGGTGAGCAGGTGGCCGCCGATGCCCTGGCCGGTGAAGGCGGGCAGCAGCCCGAAACAGCTGATCTCGACGATGCCGTCGGGCTGCGGGTCGAGCTCGGCGTAGCCGGCGGGGGTGCCGCGGACGTGCGCGACCCAGGTCTCCACGCCGGGCCGCGTCAGCCAGTTGAGCCACTGGTCGTAGGTCCAGGCCAGCCGGTCGGTCCAGTAGTGGTCGCCGCCGACCGCGGTGTAGAGGTACCGGCTCAGCTCGGGGCTGGGCAGTTCCGCGCGGACGACGCCGACGGGGACGTCGGGCGTCCGCGCGGGGCGCAGGTCGGCGGGGCCGAGCTGCTCCAGGTGCCAGTCGGTGACCTCGATCTGCCGGGTCGGCATGGGAACCCCCGTACGCGCGAAGCCGCCGCGCCTCCGGCGGACACCGGAGGCACGGCGGGCGAATGTTCGCGGATCAGGCTATCGGTCGCGCCGTGGGCGGAATCGGGTAGGGCAGGGCGGAGTGGCCGGTGAGGTGGGCGTCCACCCCGTGCGCGGCGGCGCGTCCCTCGGCGATCGCCCAGACGATCAGGGACTGGCCGCGGCCCATGTCGCCGGCCGCGTAGACCCCGTCCACGGAGGTCCTGTAGTCGCGGTCGCGGACGACGTTGCCGCGCTGGTCCAGCTCCACGCCGAGCTGCTCCAGCAGGCCCTCGCGCTGCGGGCCGAGGAAGCCCATCGCGAGGGTGACCAGCTGCGCGGGGATCTCGCGCTCGGTGCCCTCGACCGGCGCGAAGCCGGTGTCGGGGCCGCCGACCTCGACGATCCGCAGCGCCTGGACGTTGCCGTCCGCGTCGCCGACGAACTCCGTGGTGGACACCGCGTACAGCCGGTCGCCGCCCAGGTCGGCGAGCTCCTCGTGGGCGCTCTCCATCTTGAACAGCATCGGGTAGGTCGGCCACGGCTGGGCGCCGGTGCGCTCCTCCGGCGGCCGCGGCATGATCTCCAGCTGGGTCACCGACGCGGCGCCCTGCCGGATCGCGGTGCCGATGCAGTCGGCGCCGGTGTCGCCGCCGCCGATCACGACGACGTGCTTGCCCGCGGCGTCGATCGGGGACTTCTCGAGGTCGCCCTCCTGCACCTTGTTGGACGGCGGCAGGTACTCCATCGCCTGGTGGACGCCCTTGAGCTCGCGTCCGGGGATGGGCAGGTCGCGCCAGACGGTGGCGCCGCCTGCCAGCACCACCGCGTCGTAGCGCTCGCGCAGCTCGTCGGCGGTGATGTCGACGCCGACGTTCACCGAGGTCTTGAAGACGGTGCCCTCGGCGCGCATCTGGGCGAGGCGCCGGTCGAGGTGCCGCTTCTCCATCTTGAACTCGGGGATGCCGTAGCGCAGCAGCCCGCCGATGCGGTCGGCGCGCTCGTACACGGTGACGTCGTGGCCGGCGCGGGTGAGCTGCTGGGCGGCGGCGAGCCCGGACGGGCCGGAGCCGACCACCGCGACCTTCTTGCCGGTCTTCACCGCGGGCGGCTGCGGCCGCACCCAGCCCTCGGCGAACGCCCGGTCGATGATCTCGACCTCGACCCGCTTGATGGCGACCGGGTCCTGGTTGATGCCGAGGACGCAGGCGCTCTCGCACGGGGCGGGGCACAGCCTCCCGGTGAACTCCGGGAAGTTGTTGGTGGCGTGCAGCCGCTCGATCGCCTCGTGCCAGTCCTTGCGGTAGACGAGGTCGTTCCACTCGGGGATGAGGTTGCCGAGCGGGCAGCCCTGGTGGCAGAACGGGATGCCGCAGTCCATGCAGCGGCTCGCCTGCTTCTCCAGCCGGTCGGCGCCGAAGTCCTCGTAGACCTCCGACCAGCTCCTGATCCGGACGTCCACGGGGCGGCGCTTCGGGAGCTCCCGCTGGACGGTCAGGAAACCCTTCGGGTCAGCCATGTGGGAATCCCCCTCTCTCAGCCCTGTGCCGCGGCCATGACGGCCTCGTCGACGTCGCGTCCCTGCGCCTCGGCCTCGGCCATCGCCTCCAGGACGCGCCGGTAGTCACGCGGCATGATCTTGGTGAAGCGGGCCGCGGCGGCGGTCCAGTCCGCCAGCAGCCGCTCGGCGACCGCCGAGCCGGTCTCGGCGAGGTGCCGTTCGACCAGCTCCCTGACGAACGCCTCGTCGCCCTCGTCCAGCGGTTCCAGGTCGACCATCTCGCGGTTGACGCGGTCGTGCACCAGGTCCAGGACGTAGGCGATGCCGCCGGACATTCCGGCCGCGATGTTGCGTCCGGTGCGGCCGAGGATGACGGCGCGGCCGCCGGTCATGTACTCGCAGGCGTGGTCGCCGACGCCCTCGACGACGGCGGTGGCGCCGGAGTTGCGGACGCAGAACCGCTCCCCGACGACGCCGCGGGCGAACAGCTCGCCCGAGGTGGCGCCGTACAGGATCACGTTGCCGCCGATGATCTGCTCCTCGGCGGCGAACGCGGCCTCCGCCGGGGGACGCAGCGTCAGGCGCCCGCCGGACAGGCCCTTGCCGACGTAGTCGTTGGCGTCGCCGACCAGCCGCAGCGTGATGCCGCGCGGGACGAACGCACCGAAGGAGTTGCCGGCCGAGCCGGTGAAGGTGACGTCGACGGTGTCGTCGGGCAGCCCGGCGCCGCCCCACTTCTTGGTCACCTCGTGGCCCAGCATGGTGCCGACGGTGCGGTTGACGTTGCGGATCGGCAGGTCGAGGGTGACCTTGTCGCCGTAGGCGAGGGCGCCCTCGGCGAGCTGGATGAGGGTGTTGTCGAGCGCCTTCTCCAGCCCGTGGTCCTGCGCGGCGACGCAGCGCGGCGCGTCCCCGTACGGGGTCTCGGGGGCGTGCAGCACCGGCGCCAGGTCCAGCCCGGACGCCTTCCAGTGCTCGACGGCCTCGTGCGCGTCGATCATCTCGACGTGCCCGATCGCCTCCTCCAGCGACCGGAACCCGAGCGCGGCGAGGTACTCGCGGACCTCCTCGGCGATGAACTCGAAGAAGTTCACCACGAACTCCGGCTTGCCGGAGAACCGCTCGCGCAGCACCGGGTTCTGGGTGGCGACGCCGACCGGGCAGGTGTCCAGGTGGCAGACCCGCATCATGATGCAGCCCGACACCACCAGCGGCGCGGTCGCGAAGCCGTACTCCTCGGCGCCGAGCAGCGCCGCGACGACCACGTCCCGGCCGGTCTTCATCTGCCCGTCGGTCTGCACGACGATCCGGTCGCGCAGCCCGTTCAGCAGCAGCGTCTGCTGGGTCTCGGCCAGGCCGAGCTCCCAGGGCGCGCCCGCGTGCTTGAGCGAGGTGAGCGGGGACGCGCCGGTGCCGCCGTCGTGCCCGGAGATCAGCACCACGTCGGCGTGCGCCTTCGACACCCCGGCCGCGACCGTGCCGACCCCGACCTCGGACACCAGCTTCACGTGCACCCGAGCCGCCGGGTTGGCGTTCTTCAGGTCGTGGATCAGCTGCGCGAGGTCCTCGATCGAGTAGATGTCGTGGTGCGGCGGCGGCGAGATGAGGCCGACGCCGGGCGTGGAGTGCCGGGTCTTGGCGATCCACGGGTACACCTTGTGGCCGGGCAGCTGCCCGCCCTCGCCGGGCTTGGCGCCCTGCGCCATCTTGATCTGGATGTCGTCGGCGTTGGTGAGGTACTCCGAGGTCACGCCGAACCGGCCGGACGCGACCTGCTTGATCGCGCTGCGGCGCAGGTCGCCGCTCGCGTCCGGGGTGAAGCGGACCGGGTCCTCGCCGCCCTCGCCGGTGTTGGACTTGCCGCCGAGCCGGTTCATCGCGATCGCGAGGGTCTCGTGCGCCTCCGCGGAGATGGAGCCGTAGGACATCGCGCCGGTGGAGAACCGCTTGACGATCTCCGATACCGGCTCGACCTCCTCGATCGGCACCGGCGGCCGCGCGCCCTCCTTCAGCCGGAACAGCCCGCGCAGCGTCATCAGCTTCTGCGCCTGCGCGTCGACCTTGGAGGTGTACTCCTTGAAGATCTCGTAGCGGCGGGTGCGGGTGGCGTGCTGCAGCTTGAACACCGTGTCCGGGTTGAACAGGTGCGGCTCGCCCTCGCGGCGCCACTGGTACTCGCCGCCGATCTCCAGCGTGCGGTGCGCGGCCTCGTTGCCGCCCGGCGGGTAGGCGCGGGCGTGCCGCTCGGCGACCTCGCGGGCCAGCACGTCGAAGCCGACGCCGCCGAGCCGGGAGGTGGTGCCGGTGAAGCAGCGCGACACCACGCGCTCGCCGAGGCCGATCGCCTCGAAGATCTGCGCGCCGGTGTAGGACGCGACCGTGGACACGCCCATCTTCGACATGACCTTCAAGACGCCCTTGCCGTAGGCCTTCACCAGGTTCCGGACGGCCTGCTTCTCGTCCGGCCCGCCCGCCTCGGCGCCCGGCAGCGCGCCGCCGCGGACCATGTCCTCGACGGTCTCGATCGCCAGGTACGGGTTGATCGCGGACGCGCCGTACCCGATGAGCAGCGCCATGTGGTGGCACTCGCGGGCCTCGCCGGACTCGACCACCAGGCCGACCTTGGTGCGGGTCTTCTCCCGGATCAGGTGGTGGTGGACGGCGCCGGTGAGCAGCAGCGACGGGATCGCGGCGCGCGCGGAGTCGGCGCCGCGGTCCGACAGCACGATGATCCGCGCGCCGGCCTCGATGGCCCGGCTCACCTCGGAGTTGATCTCCTCCAGGCGGGCCTCCAGGGCCTCGCCGCCGCCGGCGACGTCGTACAGGCCGTGCACGACGTGCGCCTGCAGGTGCGGCAGCGACCCCTCGTCGTCGATGTGGATGATCTTGGAGAGCTCGTCGTTGTCCAGGATCGGGGTGGGCAGCACCAGCCGGCGGCACGACTCCGGGCCGGGCTCCAGCAGGTTGCCCTCCGGGCCGAGCGTGGACTGCAGCGAGGTGACCAGCTCCTCGCGGATCGCGTCCAGCGGCGGGTTGGTGACCTGCGCGAACAGCTGCTTGAAGTAGTCGAACAGCAGCCGCGGACGCTCCGACAGCACCGCGATCGGGGTGTCGGTGCCCATCGACCCGATCGGCTCGGCGCCGGTCCTGGCCATCGGGCCGAGGATGATCCGCTGCTCCTCGAGGGTGTACCCGAACGTCTGCTGCCGCTTGACGAGGGTGTCGTGCGTCGGGATCTCCCGCTCGCGCTGCGGCAGCTCCTCGAACCGGACCAGGCCCTCGTGCAGCCACTGCGCGTACGGGTGCTCGGCGGCCAGCTCCGCCTTGACCTCGTCGTCCTCGACGATCCGCCCGGCCTCGGTGTCGACCAGGAAGATCTTGCCGGGCTGCAGGCGGCCCTTGCGCACCACCTTGTCGGCGGGGATGTCCAGCACGCCGGCCTCGCTGGCCAGCACGACCAGGCCGTCGCCGGTCACCCAGTAGCGGCCGGGGCGCAGGCCGTTGCGGTCCAGCACGGCGCCGACGACGGTGCCGTCGGTGAAGCTGACGCTGGCGGGGCCGTCCCACGCCTCCATCAGGGTGGAGTGGAACTCGTAGAACGCGCGGCGGTCGGCGTCCATCTCGGCGTGGTTCTCCCACGCCTCGGGGATCATCATCAGCACCGCGTGCGGCAGCGACCGGCCGCCCAGGTGCAGCAGCTCCAGGCACTCGTCGAACGAGGCGGTGTCGGACGCCTCGATGTCGATCACCGGGAAGATCCGGGAGATGTCGCCGGGGATCAGGTCGGACTTCAGCAGCGCCTCGCGGGCCCGCATCCAGTTCCGGTTGCCGCGGACGGTGTTGATCTCGCCGTTGTGCGCGATGAACCGGTACGGGTGCGCCAGCTCCCACGCCGGGAACGTGTTGGTCGAGAACCGCGAGTGCACCAGCGCGATCGCGCTGGTGAAGCGGCGGTCCGACAGGTCGGGGAAGAACGGCTCCAGCTGCGGGGTGGTGAGCATCCCCTTGTAGACGATCGTCCGGCTGGACAGGCTCGGGAAGTAGACCCGGACATCCTGCTCGGCGCGCTCGCGCATGCAGAACACGGCGCGGTCCAGGTCGAGGCCGGTCTTGCCCTCGTGCGGGCCGCCGGCGGCCGGCGCGACGAACAGCTGGGCGAAGTGCGGCATGACCCGGCGGGCGGCCGGGCCGGTGAACTTCGCGTCGTGCGGGAGCTCGCGCCAGCCGAGCACCGTCAGGTGCTCCTCGGCGCACAGGGTCTCGACGTGCGCGACCGCGGCGGCGCGCTCCTCGGCGTCCGCGGGCAGGAACGCGATGCCGGCCGCGTAGGCGCCGGCCTCGGGCAGCGCGAAGCCGCACTCCGCGCGGAAGAACGCGTCCGGGATCTGGACGAGGATGCCGACGCCGTCGCCGTCGTCCGGCTCCGCGCCCACCGCGCCGCGGTGGTCCAGGTTCTTCAGGACGGTCAGGGCGTTCTGGACGATGTCGTGGCTCTTGCGGCCGTGCAGGTCGGCCACCATGCCGACGCCGCACGCGTCGTGCTCGTTCGCCGGGTCGTACAGCCCCTGGGATCCGGGGCGGCCCGGTGTGAGGGCAGCAGCAGCCATCAACCCTCCCGTCGTCGTCGTGTGTCACTGGCTTCGTGTCAGTGCAGTCCGGGACGACGTTGGCCCTGCTGCGGTGAGATGACATTACATCACTGCCGGGATCATGCCCGACTGCACCGGATCGCGAAACTTCTCCGCGGCGATCGGCTGCGTGTCATCTCCGAGTGGTTTAGACCAGGCTACCGGGTCCTCAAAGTTGCCTAACGCCGTGACCTGGTGAGGATCATCACCGGGCGGTGAGGTTTACCGAGCGGAGTCCGCAACACGGTCGAAACACGCGCAGGTATCCCAGTGCCCGCCGGGCGGGCGCCGGGGCCCGCTCAGTGGGACGCGGCGGCCGCGCGGCCGAGCACCGCCGGGGCCTTGCCGCCCTCGATCAGCAGCGACAGCAGCGTCTCGTCCGACTCGTCGCCGGTGCCGTCCAGCCGCTGCGCCCACGACACCACCGCGTAGTGGCCCATCGCGAGGCCGCGCGCCATCCCGAAGCCCTGCCCGAACCGGTCCAGCGGCGCCTGGGCCGGCAGCGGCAGCACGAACCCGGCGCCGAGCGTGCGGTCCAGCAGGCCGACGAACCGGTCGGCGTCCGCCGAGCCCGCCAGGTTGAACACCGCGACGGCCAGCCCGTACCCGTGCCGGGTGTCGGAGTAGATCTCCCGGGCGGCCTGCGTGCAGCCGCCGCGCGCCAGTTCCGCGGCCACCGACGCCCCCCAGACCGCGGCCGTGCAGTCGCCGTCCAGCTTCTTGGCCCGCAGCGTGAGCCGCACGTTCGCGTCGTCCGGGGACAGCTTCGAGGCCGACGACGGGAACGCCTCCCCCGCCGTCAGCGGCTTGGCGTCGGTCTTGCGGGACGCGATGGCCGCGTACGCCGACGACGACGGCGAGCTGGAGTAGGAATCGGGCGAGTTCCCGTTGCCCGCCGCGGAGCCCGCCGGTTTGCGGGTCGCGCCGCCGGCCGGACCGCCCTTCCCGCCGCCGTCGCCGTCGCCGCCTCCGCCCAGCGTCACGGCGGCGACCAGCCCGATCACCACCAGCACGGCGAGCGCCGCGGCGGCACCGAAGTACAGCTTCGCGCCGGGGCCGCCGCTCCCGGGCGTGCTCCGGCGGACGGGGCCGTCCGGCTGGCCGGGCGCACGCGCCTTACCCGATTTCGCGGTCTTGGCGGTCTTGGCGCGCCCTCGGGGCTTCCTGGCCCGTGCGGGCCTGCGGGCGGCGGGCGACGCGACCGGAGCGTCTAGGGGCTCCTCGCCCTCGTAGGGGGCGTCCGCGTAGGCCGGATCCTGCTGGTAGAAGTCCTGATCCGGGTAGCCGGGCCCGGCGTAGGGCGGCTCGGCGTAGGGCGGCTCGGCGTAGGGCGGCTCGGCGTAGGGCGGCTCGGCGTAGGGCGGCTCGGCGTAGGGCGGCTCGGCGTAGGGCGGCTCGGCGTAGGGCGGCTCGGTGTACGCCGGGTCCGTGTAGGGCGGGTCCGGGTAGCCGGACGGCGCGGAGCCCGCGGGCCCGTGGTCGCCGCCATAGGAAGGCGGATCGATCGGTGCGCTCTCGGGCGGCGGCGCCGGACGCTCGCCCCGGCGGCGCCCTCCGGAACGTTCCTGCCGGGCGGCGCCGTCACGCGGCGCTCCCACCCGGCGGGGTCCGCCCGTGCGGCCCGGGGTCCGGCGCGGGGTGGCCTGCCGGCGGCCGGAACGGCTCGCCGGGGCCCGCCTCGGGCGGCCGCTGCCGCGGCCGGGGTCTTCGGGATCCACGACGGCGCAGACTACTGCCCGCGCGCCGGTGGCGCGCCCGCGTCCGGCCGGACCGCCGCGCCGCGCGCACGGCCGCCGGTCAGGCGCTCTCCGCCGGGGCGCACGCTACGACGCCCCGCTGCCGGCCAGGTCGAGCCGCTGGTACAGGAAGTCCCCGGCGTTCTCGACCACGAGGCTGACGTCGATCATCTCGTTGAGCGAGTCGGGACGGGCGCCGCCGGCCCGCTCCACCCACGTCACCACGGCGTAGTGGCCGTAGACGCTGGCGTACGCGGCGGTGAACCCCGGCCCGAACGACGGGACGCCCTTGGGCTGCAGCGGCGTCAGCCATCCGGCGCCGGTCGCCTTGTCCAGGTCCCGCAGCACCTGCGCGGAGCCCTCCTGGCTCGCCAGGTTCACCACCATGAACTGGCCGACGTACTTCTTGTCGGGGCTCACGTAGGCGCTGCGCACCACCTGCGAGCAGCCGTACCTGGCGAGGTCGGCCTGCAGCCGGGAGCCCCAGCTGGCGCTCTTGCAGTCGGAGGTCAGGTCCGAGGCGGCGAGCGTCAGCGTGTACTTGCCCTGCTTGAGGGTCTTGCCGTCGGCCGAGAACGCCTCCCCCTGCGTGATCGCACGGGTGTCGGCGGTGCGCTGGGCGATCTTGCCGAAGCCGTCGCCGCTGAAGTCCGGCGTGTAGGCGGTCGGCGTCGCCTTCTCGGCGGCTTTGCCGCCGTCGCCGCCCCCGCCGCCGAGGACGACCACGGCCACCACCGCGATCACGACCACGGCGACCACGGCGGCCGCGCCTCCGTACAGCAGCTTGGGGTTCGGGAGGTTCCGGCGGGGCTTGTCCTCCGGCCAGAAGTCCTGCCCTGCGCCGTCGCGCCCGGCCGCGGGGGAACCAGTATCACGCGCCTCGATCACGCCCCGGAGCTTAGCGGTCCGGCCGCACCCGCCGC
Source organism: Actinomadura opuntiae (assembly GCF_030283205.1). Lineage (GTDB taxonomy): Bacteria > Actinomycetota > Actinomycetes > Streptosporangiales > Streptosporangiaceae > Spirillospora. Next base: position 2,407 of record NZ_JASNWF010000048.1, on the reverse strand, counting down.
GCCCAAAAGGGCGATTCATCCGGATTTGTTGCGCGGGCCCCGGCGGTCACAGGCCGTTGGTGCCGATGAGCGCGCCGACGGCGTAGGTGATCCCGGCCGCCGCCGCGCCGAACAGCAGCTGGCGCGCCCCGCCGAACCACCACGCCCGCGTCGTCACCCGCGACACCAGCGCCCCGGCCGCGAACAGGCCCAGCGCCGCCACTGCGGCCGCCGGCCACAGCGTGGCCGCGCCCAGCAGGTACGGCAGCACCGGCAGCATCGCCCCCACCGCGAAGGACAGGAACGACGACCCCGCCGCCAGCAGCGGCGACGGCAGGTCCCGCGGCGAGACGCCGAGCTCCTCCCGGGAGTGCACCTCCAGTGCCTCCTCGGGGTCGCGCGACAGCTGCCGCGCCACCTCGGCGGCCGTCTCCGCGTCGACCCCGCGGGCCTCGAACACCGCGGCCAGCTCGCGCTGCTCGGCCACCGGATGGCGGGCCAGCTCCAGCCGCTCGACCTCGATCTCGGCCAGCGCCAGCTCCGACTGCGAGGCGACCGAGATGTACTCCCCCGCCGCCATCGAGAACGCCCCCGCGGCCAGCCCCGCCAGGCCCGCCAGCAGCACCACCTTCGAGCCCTGCTGGCCGCCCGCGATGCCCGCGATCAGCGCGAAGTTGGAGACCAGCCCGTCCATCGCGCCGAAGACCGCGGGACGCAGCCAGCCCCCGCTGACGTCGCGGTGCTGGTGGTGCAGTTCCGGTGCCTGGCCGGACTTCTCCCCGGTCATCTCCCCCGAACCGGTCATCGTGCCGTTCCTACTTCCCGTCCTTGACGGGCTCACCCTTCCCTACCCGCTCGGCAGCGTCGGCGGCACCGTCCGGCTCATTGTGCACGCTCGCGCCGGCCGGCTCCGGCTCGGGCTCCAGTTCCAGCTCGGGCTTGGTGGCGGATTCCGGGCTCTCGGCCGCCGGCTCCTCGGCGGGCTCCTCAGGCTCGGCGTCCGGGCGCTCAGCGGGCTCCTCCGCCGCGTCCGAGGCCGGTTCGGTTCCGGACGTCTCCGCCGTCTCCGCGGGCTCGTCCGCGGCAGCCTCCGAGGCCTCCGAGGCCTTCGCGGCCTTCGCGGCCTCCTCCGGCTCAGCGGCCTCGTCCTGCTCGGCCTCGTCCTCAGGCTGGTCCTGCTCGGGCTTGTCGGCCTCGGCCTGGCCGACCTTGTCCTGGTCGGCTTCGTCCTCGTCGGCTTCGTCCTGGCCGGACGCGAGCGTCTCGGGGTCGGCGTCGGACTCGTCGGCCTTCCCGTCCTTGCCGGACGCCGGCTCCGGTTCCGTCTCGGCGGCGACGGCCGGGGCGGCGGCGTCGCCGGCGGGCCCGGTGGCGCCGGGCGCGTGCCCGACCACGGCCTCCGGCCCCGTCTTGTCGCGCGCCCAGTACAGGTAGCCGACGGCGGCCAGGAACAGCACGATCGAGGTGTAGTCGTTCAGCCGCAGGCCGAGGAAGTGGTGCGCGTCGTCGATGCGCAGCGCCTCGATCCAGCCGCGCCCCACGGTGTAGGCGGCGACGTAGAGCGCGAACGCCCGGCCGTGGGTGAGCTTGTAGCGGCGGTCCGCCCAGATGATCAGGATCGCCACGCCGATGCACCACAGCGACTCGTACAGGAACGTCGGGTGGTAGGTGCCGATGTTCTCGTACTTGGGGTCGAGGGCGGGGCCGTCGCCGAGCGTCGGCCGGTGGCTCGGGTCGATCTTCAGCGCCCAGAAGGTGTGCAGCGGCTTGCCGTACAGCTCCTGGTTCCAGTAGTTGCCCCAGCGGCCGATCGCCTGCGCCAGGACGATCCCGGGCGCGCACGCGTCGGCGAGCGCGAGGATCGAGATGCCGCGCCGGCGGCAGCCGATGTAGGCGCCGACGGCGCCGAGGGCGATGGCGCCCCAGATGCCGAGGCCGCCCTTCCAGATCTCCAGCGCGCGGACCGGGTCGCCGTCGCTGCCGAAGTAGCGCTGCGCGTCGGTGATCACGTGGTAGAGGCGGCCGCCGACCAGGCCGAACGGCACCGCCCACACGGCCACGTCGATGATCGTGCCGGGGCTGCCGCCCTTGGCCGCCCAGCGTCGCTCGCCGACCCAGACCGCGGCGACGATACCGAGAATGATCATGATCGCGTAGGCACGGAGCGGAATGGGTCCGAGGTGCCAGACGCCCTGCGACGGGCTCGGGATGAAGGCGACCGGGTGCATGACCGTTGACGTTACCGCCTCCGGCGGCATGGGGCGGAAACGTCCGCGCCACCGACAGCCGATCGCCGCGCTACGGACACCGGTCCCGGCCGGGGGCGGCTCAGCCCTGCGACGGGCGCGTTCCCGCCGACCGCGGGGTGCCGGAGCCGGCCTTGGCGACGGCCTTCTCCAGGCCGTCCGGGGAGCCGAGGGCGTCGTCG
>NZ_JASNWF010000047.1 GCF_030283205.1 Actinomadura opuntiae | reverse complement strand
GCGGCCGGCTCCGGTTCCGCGCCGGGCGGGCCGGGGTCGGCCGCGCCCGGGTCGATCGTCTTCAATGCCCCTCCGGGTCGCTCGTCACTGCTCGCGTCACTCGTACCTGATCCGCGGGTCCAGCAGCCCGTACAGCAGGTCCACGACCAGGTTGACCAGCAGGAAGATCAGCACCAGCACGGTGACCGCGCCGACCACCACCGGGCCCTCCTTCAGCTGGATGGACTGGAACACCTGCTGCCCGATGCCGGGCAGGTTGAAGATGCCCTCGGTCACGATCGCGCCGCCCATCAGGTTCCCGAAGTCGACGCCGAGGTAGGTGACGACCGGGATCAGCGAGTTGCGCAGCGCGTGCCGGCCGACGACCCGCGCCCGCGACAGCCCCTTGGCGTTGGCGGTGCGGACGTAGTCGGCGCGCAGGTTCTCGGCGAGGCTCGTCCGGGTCAGCCGGGCCACGTACGACAGGCCGAGCGAGCCGAGCACGATGCCGGGCAGCAGGTAGCTCATCGGCCAGCCCTCGTCGGTGCCGGCCGTCGGGAAGATCTTCCAGTGCAGCCCGAACAGGATCTGCGCGGTGTAGCCGAGCACGAACACCGGCACGGCGATCAGCAGGGTGGTGCCGCCGAGCACCAGGGTGTCGGCGACCCGGCCGCGGCGCAGCCCGGCCCACACGCCGAGCGCGATGCCGATGACCAGCTCGAACAGCCAGGCGGTGAGCGCGAGCTGCGCGGTCACCGTCCAGCGCCCGCCGAGCATGTCCGCGACCTTCTGCCCGTCGTAGTTCTCCCCCAGGTTGCCCTGGAGGAGGCCCCACATGTACTTGCCGTACTGCACCAGCAGCGGGTCGTTCAGGTTGTAGCGTTCCCGCAGCGTCTCCAGGACGTTCGCCGGGACGGGCTTGTCGCCGGCGAGCGCCTGGATCGGGTCGCCCGGCAACGCGAACACCATCGCGTAGATGAGCAGCGTGGTCCCGATGAAGACGGGGATCGCCTGGAGGAGCCGCCGCAGGACGTAGCGCCACATCGCCGGCTACTTCACCGTCACCTGGTTGACGAGCAGACCGGTGGACCACGCCGTGATGGTGACGTTGTCAACGTGGCTGGAGCGGCCGCCCTGGCCCGCCCACGTCCACAGCGGGATCATCGGCATCTCGCGGATGGCGACGTCCTCGGCCTGGTTGTAGTACTGCAGCGCCTGCCCGTGGTCGGCGGAGCTGTTCGCCTTGGCGATGAGGTCGTCGAACTCCTTGCTCTTCCAGCCCATCCGGTTGGCGTCCGACGCCCACATGTTCTCGAGGTAGTTCTGGGCGCTCGGGTAGTCGGCCTCCCAGTTCTGCCGGTACGGGCCCTTCTCCTCACGCTTGTTCAGCATCGAGAAGTAGTCGGAAGCGGGGACCTGCCGGAACTGGATGTCCTGGATGCCGAGGTTCTGCTTCAGGGAGTTCGCGACGATCTGCATCCACTGGTAATAGGTGGGCTGCGCGTTGGAGAAGTACAGCTCCATCGTCCCCTTGAACCCGCCGGCCTTGTCGTACAGCGCCTTGGCCTTGGCGGGGTCGTAGGTGCACAGCTCGCCGCACGCGTTCGCGCGGTGCCCCTCGATGATGGACGGCAGCAGCGAGTCCGCCGGGAGGTAGTCGCCGTTGTAGACGGCCTTGTTCACGCCCTGCCGGTCGATGACCATCGAGATGGCCTTGCGCAGGTCGGGGTTGGCGAACCGCTTGTCCCACAGCGGGAAGCCGAGGTAGTCCATCGTGCCCATCTTGCGGGGCAGGAACCGGTCGCCGAGCAGCCGCTTGGCCTCCGGCACCTTCGCGGCCGGGATCGTCTGCAGCACGTCGATCTTCCCGGCGCGCAGGTCGGTGTAGGCGCTGTCGGCGCTGGAGTAGCTCTTCCAGATCACGCCCTTGTTCTTCGGCTTGCGCGGCCCGGTGTAACCGGGGAACGGGACGAGTTTGATCTGCTTGTTGCGTTCCCAGTTCCCGCTCATCATGTACGGGCCGTTGCCGATCGGGTGGTTCTCGAACGACTTGGGGTCCTGCAGCCCGGCCTTGGGCATCGGCGCGAACGCCGGGTAGGTCAGCAGCAGCGGGAACTGGTTGAACGGCGCGGTCAGCACGACCTTGAGGGTGGCGTCGTCCACGACGTGGACGCCGGAGAGCTTGTCGGCCTTCGGCTTGGCCTTCTCGTCCTCCGGGTTCATCGCGTCGTACCCCTCGATGTGCGAGAAGTAGTCGTTGGCGGAGTAGGCGTTGGGGCCGTAGGCCCCGGCGTTCCACGCGTCGGCGAAGCTGGCGGCGGTCACCGGCTCGCCGTTGTGGAACTTCTGCCCCGGCCGGACCTTGATCGTCCAGGTCTTCTGGTCCTGGGTGGCGACGGACTCGGCGGCCAGGTTGTAGGGCTTGCCGTCCGCGGTGAGGCCCTCGAGGTTGTCGAACAGGCCGCTGAGCACGTCGAAGGAGTAGCTGCTCGTGGTGTTGGCCGGCACCAGATGGTCGGGCTCGGAGTGGCCGGCGGTGAACACCCCGCCGCTCTCGCCCCCGCCCCCTCCGCAGGCCGACAGGCCGAGCGAGGCCGCCAAAGCCACCGCGGCCAGCGCGGCGACCCTCCCGCGCCCGCCCCTGCGCGGTCCCGCGTCCCTGAGGCTGGTCATGCTCCTCCTCGTGCTGTCCCCTCGTGCGCCGGGCCCGGACCACCCGCCGCTCTTCAGGTTGGTGGCAGCGTCGTACCGGCGCGGCGCTTTCGGTATGGCGCTGACCGAGTCGAAACCGGATCGAGACTTGTTGATCAACCGTTGACACAGGTCAGCGGCCGGAGAAAATGAAATCTTGCTGCGAAAGGGAGGCCCGTGGTGAGTCGGCGGCCGGACGCGACGGCGGAGACGGCGGGGACGGGGACGGCGCCGGACCCGGGGACGGAGGCCGCCGCCATCTGCGCGGACCTCATCCGCTTCGACACCGCCAACCGGGGCGAGGGCGTGGCGCGGCCCGAGCGGCCCGCCGCCGAGCACGTCGCCGCGCTGCTGGACGAGGTCGGCGCCGCGGCCGAGATCGTGGAGTCGGCGCCGGGCCGCGCCAGCGTGCTCGCCCGGATCCCCGGCACCGACCCGTCGCACCCGGCCTTCCTCGTGCACGGGCACCTGGACGTGGTCCCCGCCGACGCGTCCGACTGGACGGTCCCGCCGTTCTCCGGCGAGGTGCGCGACGGATGCGTGTGGGGGCGCGGCGCCGTCGACATGAAGGGCAGCCTCGCGATGACGCTCGCGACCGTCCGGGCGCGGCTGCGCGCGGGCCGCCGGACGCGCGGCGACCTGGTGCTGGCGTTCCTCGCCGACGAGGAGTGCACCGGCGAGTACGGCTCCCGGTACGTGGCGCGCGAGCACCGCGGGTACTTCGAGGGCTGCTCCGAGGCGATCAGCGAGTCGGGCGGGTTCAGCGTCGAGGAGGGCAAGGCCCGGATCTACCCGGTCGCGACCGGCGAGCGCGGCACCGCCTGGATGCGGCTGACGGCGCGCGGCACCGCCGGGCACGGCTCCAAGCCGGCGCCCGACAACGCCGTCGCGGAGATCGCGCACGCGGTCTCGCGGATCGCCTCGTACGCGTGGCCGGTGCGGCTGACGCCGGGCGTGCGGGCGCTGCTGGACGGCCTGGCCGACGCCCTCGGCACCACCATCGACCACGACCGGCTGGACGAGGAGGCGGCGCGGCTCGGCCGTGCCGGCCACCTGTTCGCCGGGACGATCCGCAACTCCGCCAACCCGACGCGGCTGGAGGCCGGTTACAAGGTGAACGTGGTGCCCGGCACGGCGTCCGCGCAGGTCGACGGCCGCTACCTGCCCGGCACCGGCGAGGAGTTCCTGGAGACCATCGACCGGCTGCTCGGCCCGAAGGTGGCCCGGGAGTTCATCAACCACGAGGAGGCCCCCGCGGCGGACCCGGCGGGCGCGACGTTCGCCGCGCTCGCCGGGTCGCTGCGGGCCGAGGACCCGCTGGCCCGGCCCGTCCCGTACGTGATGGCGGGCGGCACCGACGCCAAGTCGTTCAACGCGATCGGCATCACCAGCTTCGGGTTCGCACCGTTGCGGCTCGGACCGGACCTGGACTACTTCGGCATGTTCCACGGCGTGGACGAGCGGGTCCCGCTGGACGGCCTGGCGTTCGGCACCCGCGTCCTCGACCGCTTCCTGGACACGCGCTGACCCCTGCTCGGACGCCGGGTCACTGCGACCTCTGGTAGCTGCGCAGCGAGAAGACCGCGAGCGCGACGGTGAGCGCGGTCAGGGCCAGCAGCCATCCGCCGTGCAGGGCGACCGAGCCCCAGTCCGGGTCGCTGGCCATCGCGGCTCGCCCGGCGTCCAGCGCCCAGCTCACCGGGTTGAACGCCGCGACGTGCCGGATCCAGGCCGGCATCAGCCCCTTCGCCATGAACGCCGACGACAGGAACGTCAGCGGCAGCAGCAGCATCACGTTCAGCCCGATGATGGTGTTGCGGTCGCGCATCAGCAGCGCGAGGGTGTTCGACAGCGCGGCGAGCACGACGCCGACCAGCACGGACGCGACGACGAGCACGGCGATCCCGGCCGCGCCGCCGGGGTAGTGCGCGCCCGCCAACCACCCGAGCGCGGTGATCACGATGGACTGGAACGCGGTGCTGAGCGCCTGCTCGACGACGCCCGCGTTGGTGACCGCGCTGCGCCGCACCGGCGTCACCAGGAAGCGGTTCAGGGTGCCGCGCTCGATCTCGTCCATGGTGGCCATCCCGGCGAACGAGTTCAGCGACACCGCGTTCATGACCACGACCCCGGGCACGAGGTAGTCGAGGTAGGACGGGGCGCCGAAGCCGGGCAGGTCGACGACCCGCTTGAACAGCTCGCCGAACAGGAACAGCCAGATCATCGGCTGGACGAGCGTCATGACCAGGACGGCCGGGTTGCGGACGAGCGCCGACAGCCGGCGCTGCGTCATCCACCAGGTGCCGGTGAGGAGGCCGCTCATCGCGCGCCTCCGATCGCCACGGGCTCGGGCGCCGCGTCCGGTTCGGCGTCGGCCTGCGCGAACCGGCGTCCGGCGTAGCGCAGGTACACGTCGTCGAGAGAGGGCCGCGCGACCGTCGCCGCCGCCACCGGCATCCCGGCCTGGTCGAGCGCCGCCAGGACGGCGGGCACCGCGGAGGCGCCGTCGTCGGCGCGCGCGCTGAGCCGCGCGCCGTCCAGCACGATGTCGCGGACGCCGGGCAGCCGGCCGAGCGCCGCGCGCACCCGCGCCTCGTCCGGCGCCTCGCCCCATTCCAGGTGGACGGCGTCGCCGCGCAGTTCGCCCTTGAGCGCGTCGGGCGTGCCCTCGGCGACGACGCGGCCGCGGTCGACGATCGCCAGCCGCCCGGCGAGCCGGTCGGCCTCGTCCAGGTAGTGCGTGGTCAGCAGGATCGCTAGCGCGTCGTCGCCCGCCAGCCGGGCGATCTCCGCCCACATCGACGCGCGGGCCTCCGGGTCGAGCCCGGTGGTCGGCTCGTCCAGGAACAGCACCTGCGGCCGGTGGACGAGGCCGAGCGCCACGTCCAGCCGGCGCCGCATCCCGCCGGAGTAGGTCTTCACCGGACGGGACGCGGCGTCCCGCAGCCCGAAGCGGTCGAGCAGTTCGTCGGCGCGGCGGCGCGCGTCCGCGCCGCCCATCCCGTACAGCCGGCCCTGCAGGACCAGGTTCGCGCGGCCCGAGGCGCCGGGGTCGGCGCCGGACTGCTGCGCCACGACCCCGATGGCGCGCCGCACCCGGCCGGGGCGGCGCAGGACGTCGTGCCCGGCGACGGACGCGGTGCCCGCGTCCGGCCGGATGAGCGTGGTGAGGATCTTGATGGTGGTGGACTTGCCGGCCCCGTTCGGGCCGAGCAGGCCGAGGATCTCGCCCCGGCCGACGGTGACGGACAGCCCGTCCAGGGCCCGGACGTCGCCGGGATAGTGCTTGGCCAGTCGGTCGGCCTCGATGGCATGCGCCATGGTCGCCTCCATGCGGCGTGACGTGCTCGTCGGGGCGTCCCGGATAGGCTGGTGTCGAGGTCTCGCCGCCGGGACCTGCTCCGCGAGCGGGTTTCCGTGGTGGGTTCTGAGGCCCGGCGGCGGTGTTGCCGCACCGCCGCCGGGCCGTGCTCAGCTCTCGGTGGCACCCCTTTCCGCGAGTTCGGCGATCTCGGGCGGGACGCGTCCGGTGTCGTGGAACGCGCGCCACAGCGCCAGGCCCTCCAGCGTGCCGCCGGTGACCTCGCCGAGGAAGGCCCGCACCCAGTCCGCCTCCGCCTCCAGGATGGCCAGGGCGTACTCGGCCTCCAGCAGGAAGACGCGGGGCACCTCGGTCGCCGCGGCGAGCGCGGCCCGGTCGCCCGCGATCCGCTCCTCCAGCGCGTCGAGGCGGCGGCGCAGCAGTTCGGCGGTCTCGTCCGGGCCGAGCGCGCCGAGCACCGACAGCCCGGCCTCGAGCCGCCGGTGCTCGGTCTCGGGGACCTCGATCAGCTCCCGCACCCAGTCGGCCAGCTCGTCCCGCCCGGCGTCGGTGATCCGGTAGACGGTGCGTTCGGGGCGGGCGCCGTCGCGGACGCTGCCCTCCACCGCCAGGAAGCCGTGCTTCTCCAGGTTCTGGACGACCGTGTAGAGCGAGCCCCACTTGATGTCCATGTCGTGGTCCTTGCCGCGCGCCTTCATCAGCGAGGCCATCTCGTAGGGGTGCATCGGCCTGGCGGAGACCGTCGACAGCACGGCGAGGCCCAGGAGGTTGCTCACCTTCCGCCGCTTCGCCATGCCGGGCTCCCCGTCCTCGATTACTCGCAGACGAGTATAGGCAGAAGCGACATATCGCGTCTAGACCTCTCGGTATCAGAGAAACCGGCCCGCGCCACGGGCCCCTGGCACCGCGTCCGGGCGGGTAGGAGACGGGCGTGGAGTTCTCAACGGCGGCCGACGAGCTGTACGGGGTCGTGCCGGAGGAGTTCGTGGCGACCCGGAGCCGATTGGCGCGGGAGGCCAAGGCGGACGGCGACGCCGCGCTCGCCAAGCGGATCGGCGGGCTGCGCCGGCCGACACTGTCGGCGTGGGCGGTCAACCTGCTGGCGCGCTCGGCGTCCGACGATCTCGGCCGGCTGCTGGAGGTCGGCGCGCGGATGCGCGAGGCGTGGGGCTCGGGCAGCGGGCTCGGCGATCTGGAGCAGCAGCGGGCGCGCCTGGTGGCGGCGCTGCTGCGCCGCGCGGGCGACCTCGCGGGCGAGCAGGGGCGTCCGCTGCGCGACCAGGCCGTCCGGGAGGTCGAGGACACGCTGCAGGCGGCCACGGTGGACGAGGGCATCGCGGCCGAGGTGCGCGCAGGGCGGCTGCCGCAGCCGCGCAGCCACACCGGTTTCGTCCCGGCGGGCTTCGCTCTCGCCCCCGAGCCCGGCCCGAAGCGGGAAGCGAAGCCGAAGACCGAGAAGAAGGCGGCTCCGGCACCGAAGAAGGCCGAGCGGCCGAAGGTCACGCGGACGAGCGCCGCGCGCGCCAAGCGGGCGGAGACCCTCGCCAGGCGGGCCGACGAGGCGGAGCGCGCTCTGGCGGACAGGGCCGAGCGCGCCGACGCGGCGAAGCAGGCGGCGGACGAGGCGTCCGCCGAGGTGGGGCGGTTGCGGCACGAGCTGGAGCGGGCCACCGCGGAGCGGGACTCGGCGGCGCGGAAGGCGGAGCGGGCCGAGCAGGCGCGGGCCCGCGCGGAGGAGGCGGCGCGGGAGGCGCGGAAGGCGGCGAAGGATGCGCGGCGCGCGGCCGAGCGGGACGCCGCGCACGGCTGACCGGCGGGCGCGCGGCACCCCCGCCGGCACGGCCGGTTTCGGGGATGAAGTAAGTTCCACTAATAGAACGCGATTCGAGAATCGGGGGGCGCGCGGTGACGGCACCGGTGGTGGAACAGACGGCGGAATGGTACGAGCCGGGAGCTCATCCGGTGGCGCCCGGGGTGCACCGGATCCCGCTGGCGCTGCCGATCCCGTCGCTGCACGCCGTCAACGTGTACGTCATCGAGGACTCCGCCGGCCCGGTCCTCGTCGACTCCGGCTGGGCGATGCCGGACAGCCGGACGGCCGTGGAGAGCGCGCTGCGCACGCTCGGCCACGGCCTCGACGACGTGGCGCAGTTCCTCGTCACGCACGCGCACCGGGACCACTACTCGCAGGCGCTCGCGCTGCGCGGCTCGTTCGGCACGCGCGTGCGGATCGGGCGCGGCGAGCGGCCCTCGATCGAGGCATCCGGCGCCCGCCGCGGCGTGCACGCGCGCCAGATCGAGATGCTCCGCTGCTGCGGCGCCGCCGAGCTGGCCGCGAAGATCGCCGGGATCCCGCATGACCCGGCCGACGAGGAGTCGCCGCTGACCGCGCCGGACGCGTGGCTGGACGACGGGGAGCAGGTCGCGCTGACGAGCCGTGGGCTCGACGTGTTCGCCACGCCCGGCCACACCCGCGGGCACGTGGTGCTGCGGGACGCGGCGGCGGGGCTGCTGTTCGCCGGCGACCACGTACTGCCGCACATCAGCCCGTCGATCGGGCTGGAGGCCGAGCCGGAGCGCCGGCCGCTGCGCAGCTACCTGGACTCGCTGCGGCTCGTCCGCGACATGCCCGACACGCTGCTGCTGCCCGCGCACGGTCCGGTGACGCCGAGCACGCACGCCCGGATCGACGAGTTGCTGGAGCACCACGCGGCCCGGCTCGACGCCGCCGCCGGAAAGGTCCGTGCGGGCCACGGGACGGCTTTCGAGGTCGCCGCGGCGATGACCTGGACGCGGCGGCGCCGCAAGCTCGCCGACCTGGACTCCTTCAGCCAGATGCTGGCCGTGCTGGAGATCGAGGCGCACCTGGACGTACTGGCCGACCAGGGCGTCCTTGACGCCCACGAGGAGGGCGGCGTCCGCCGCTACGCGCCGCGCGCCTGAAAGACCGCGGGGTCGCGGCCCAGGTGGGCCAGGAGCCGGTCGGCAGGGGCGGCGGTGCCGGAGACCGGGACGGCGGGGGCGAACAGCCCGCCGCGCGTGGCGTCGGTGACCAGCGCCGATGCCGGCACGAGCAGCCGGCCCGCAAGGGCGGGCGGGATCGGCCGCGGGTTGCCGGTGGCGCAGCCGATGTCCCAGCCGTGCACGGCGAGCTCGATGGCGCCGGTCACGGCCACCATGCACGCACTCATCGCGCATCCGCCGACGGTGACCGGCCGGTCTTCGGCGGCCGTCCAGGCGCCGAGGAGCCGGACGGCGCCGGACCGGAACCCCGCCACCAGCGCCACGGCCGGGTCGTCCCCCGGCGGGCCGCCGGGCGGCTCCGGCGCCGGGTCCAGCCGGACCGAGCCGGTGTCGACGGCCTCCAGCAGGGCGTCCAGGGAATCGGCGGTGTGCCGCAGCAGCATCGCGAGGTCCCAGCCGCGGCACGGCGTCGGCCGGCCCAGCATCGCGGGCGTGACGTCGCCGAGCCCGCCGAGCGCGTAGCCGACGGACCGTTCGAGCAGCGCCACCGTCTCCATCGTGCTCATCCCCGCCCTCGCCTTCCGGGGACCGTCCCCACCTGAACTGACCCCGGTCCCGCCGGAAAGTCACCGGCCGGGCGCCGGCGAGTTCGGCGCGGCCGCCCGTCCCGGGCCGCGGGCCCCGATCCGCCGCAGGTTAGGATGATCTTCCGAATTCCCCGGCGGAAGGAGCGGCATGACGCTCGCCCCCGATTCCACCGAAGCCCCCGATTCCGCCGACGCTCCCGGCGCCGCCGAGTCGACCGGCGTCGTCGAGGTCACCTCGCCCGAGGAGCTGCGCGAGCTGCTCGGCGCCCCGATGCGGCGGGCCATCGACAAGGAGCGCGTCACGCTGCACGCGTGGGACCGGGAGTGGCTGGCGCGGTCGCCGTTCTGCCTGATCGCCACCAGCGACGCGCAGGGCAACTGCGACGTCTCCCCCAAGGGCGACCCGCCCGGGTTCGTGCGCGTGCTCGACGACACCACGATCGCCATCCCGGACCGGCCCGGCAACCGCCGCGCGGACGGCTTCATGAACGTCCTGAGCAACCCGCACGTCGGGCTGATCTTCCTGGTCCCGCGGCGGGCCGAGACGCTGCGGATCAACGGCCGGGCCCGGCTGGTCCGCGAGGCGCCCTTCTTCGACGACATGATCGTGAAGGGGCACCGGCCGTCGCTGGCGCTGGTCGTGGACATCGAGCAGATCTTCTTCCACTGCGCGAAGGCGCTGATGCGCTCGAAGCTGTGGAAGCCCGCGGAGTGGGCGGAGGACACGCTCCCCTCGCACGCCCGGATCGTGAAGGACGTCCAGTACACCGAGAAGAGCCTCGAGGAACTGGAGCGCCACTACGGCCCCGCCTACGAGAAGACGCTCTACGGAAGCTGACGCCCCGTCCGCTGCGGCACGCGGCGGGCGCCGGCATGGAACGGCCCCCGTGCCCGATCGCACGGGGGCCCGCTCGCCGGACGGTCCCGTCAGCCGCTCTTGCGGCGGAACTGGCGCTGGTGGTCGGCGCGCTCGTGCACGCCCCGCACCTTCGAGCCGTTCCGGCCCGTCCCCCCGGCGTTCTTGGCCTCCGTGCCGCGCTTGCGCTCCAGGGCCTCCCGGAACCTGCGCTTCACCTCGTCCTCGTCGCCGTCGCTTTCTGCTGCCGAGTCGGCCATACGGACCTCCAGCTCTGTAAGGGGCACCCCTAGCCTCACATACCCCGGGCCCGGACGGCGATCCGCACCCGCCGGAAAGATCAACTTGGGAGTTTTCCCCATCAACCGGCCAGGCTGGGAGGAACTCTCTATGGTTTGTGATCGTGGAGCCCCAGATCCCGCAGGCCGAGCCCGCACCCGCCCATCCGCCCCTGGAGTCGCTCGCCGTCCTGCCGCTGCTCAACCGCGACTACGAGGCGCGTCCAGCCGTCTTCTACGACAAGCTCCGCGCGGAGTACGGGCCCGTCGCGCCGGTGGACGTGCTCGGGGTTCCGGTGTGGCTGGTCATCGGCTACCCGCAGACGCTCGACATCCTGCGCGACACCCGCGGCATCTGGAGCCGGCGGGTGGAGACGTGGCGCGCCTACCGGGAGGGGACGGTCCCGGCGGACTGGCCGATGCTGCCGGTGGTCGAGTCCGACAACTGCGGCTTCCGCGACGGCGCCGAGTCCACCCGGCTGCGCAGCGCCTGGAGCGAGGGCCTGCGCCCGTTCCAGGACCGCACCCGCCCCGAGGCCAAGGCGCTGGAGGAGGCGGTACGGCGGTACGCCGACGAGCTGATCGACGTGCTGGCCGAGAACGGCGGTCGCACCGGCTACGCGGACCTGGCGGCGCAGTACGCGCGGCCGCTGCCGCTGATGGTCGTCGGGCGGCTGCTCGGCACCGGCGACGGGGACGCGGGCGGCGACGACGGGCTGATCGTCGACCTGTGGCGGGTGCTGGACGCGGGGCCGGACGCCCAGGAGGCGTCCACCCGGCTGCTGGCCCGGATGGCGGAGGTCTGCGCGGCCCGCACCGTCGCGCCCGGCCGGGACCTGCCGTCGGCCATGCTGGCGGCGGTCCCCGACCTGACCGCCGAGGAGCTGACCGGCGAGATGGCGATGATGACCGGGCTGGTCGGGGACGTCACCGGCACGCTGATCTGCAACACGATCACCGAGGTGCTGATCGGCGAGACCGGCGCCCGCGCCAGCCTGTCCGCGGGGCTGATCCAGGAGGCGATCAACCGGGCCTCCACCGCCAACCCGCCGATGGCGAACCTGGCGTTCCGCTGGCCCCGCTCCGACGTGCGCGTCGGCCGGTTCCAGATCGCGGCCGGCGACCCGGTCATGGTGTCGCCCGCCGCCGCGCACCTGGACCCGGCGTTCACCGGGACCAGCGCGCCCGACGCGATCTACAGCTCCCGCGCCCACCTGGCGTGGAGCGCGGGCCCGCACGCCTGCCTCGGCCGCGACCTGGCGACCACCGTCACGACGATCGCGGTGGAGCGGCTGTTCGAGCGGTTCGCCGGGCTGCGGCTGGCGCTGCCGCCGGACCAGCTGGCCTGGCGCTCGTCCCCGCTGATCCGCGGCCTGCGCGCGCTGCCGGTCCACTACGAGCTGGCGGGCGAGCCCCGCCGCCCGGCCGCCCCGCCGCCCGGGACGGGCGAGACCGCGCCCGACGCGGACCGGGCAGCGCCGGAGCCGGCCTCGCTCGTGCGGCGCATTCTGCGGGCCGTGCGCCTGTCGCAGGGCTGACCCGGCGCCGCGTCCCCGGGTCAGGCGAGGGCGGCCGTCTCCTCGCGGATCCGCCGCCACGCCGCGTCGACGTGCGCGTCGGTCGTGCCGGCGGCGCCGATCGCCACGCGCAGCAGCACCCGGCCGCCGGCCTTGGTGTGGGTGAGGTAGAGGTCGCCGGACGCGTTGAGCCGCTCCATCAGCCGCATCGTCGCCGCGTCGGCCTCGTCGCCGTCCAGCCCGTCCCAGCGCGGGCGGAAGCACACCAGGCTGAGCCGCGGCTCCTCCAGCAGCACGAACGCCGGGTCGGCGGCGATCCGGGACGCGAGCCCCGCCGCGAGCCGCACGCCCGTCCGGACGTGCTCGCGCAGCCCTTCCGCGCCGTACCAGCGGATGACCGACCACAGCTTCAGCGCGCGGAACCGGCGCCCGAGCGAGATCTGCCAGTCGCGGTAGTCGATCACCTCGCCGGACGCGGACGCCCGGTTGCGCAGGTACTCCGGCAGGATCGACAGCGCGCCCACCAGCGGCTCGCGGTCGGCGACCCACATCGCGGTGCAGTCGAAGTTGGTGAGCAGCCATTTGTGCGGGTTGGTGACGTAGGAGTCGGCGTGCTCGGCGACGCCGTCGTTGATGCCGCGCAGTTCGGGGCAGACGGCCGCGACGCCCGCGTACGCCGCGTCCACGTGCAGCCAGACGCCGTGCCGGCGGCAGACCTCGCCGATCGCGGGCACCGGGTCGACCGCCGTGGTCGAGGTGGTGCCGATGGTCGCGCACACCATGACGGGAAGCGCGCCTGCAGCGGCGTCCTCGGTGAGCAGCGAGTCCAGGTGCGCGGGGTCCATGGCCAGGGTCGCGGGGTCGACGTCCACGACGCGGACGTTGGCGGCCCCGATCCCGGCGATCCGCGCGGCCTTCTCCAGCGACGAGTGGGTCTGGGAGCTGACGTAGAGGGTGTGCCGCCGGGTGATGCCGTCGCGTCCGGCGGCGCCGCCGTCCGCGCGGTGCAGGGCGGCGAGGACGGCGGCGAGCGCGGCGCCGGACGCCGAGTCCTGGATGACGCCGCCGCCCGGGCCGCCGGCGCGGAACCGGTCCGGGAGCCCGAGCAGCTCGGCGAACCAGTCGAGCACCCGCGTCTCCAGCTCGGTGCAGGCGGGGCTCGTGGCCCACAGCATGCCCTGGACGCCGAGCCCGGCCGACAGCAGGTCGCCGAGGATCGACGGGCCGCTCGCACCGCTGGGGAAGTAGGCGAAGAAGCCCGGGTGCTGCCAGTGGGTGACGCCGGGCATGACGACGCGGTCCATGTCGGCGAGGACGGCCTCGAACCCCTCGCCCCGCTCCGGCGGGTGCGCGGGCAGGCCCGCCAGCACGTCGCCCGGGCGGACCCGCGACATCACGGGATAGGACTCGATCTTCTCCTGGTAGTCGGCGATCCAGTCGATGACCTGCTTGCCGTACCGGCGGAACTCCTCCGGCGTCATGTGCGCTGCCACTTCGCGTCCTCCCCTGGCTGCGACGGGCGCCGGCCCGAGCGCCGCGCGCCGCCCGGAACCGGGCGACCCGATGATATGGGCCCGAACGAGAGCGCCCGGCGGGCCCTCCTCAGCGGCGAGGCTCGCCGGGGTCGCCGGGCCGGCCGGATCCGCGGCGGACGCCGTGCAGCTCCACCGCCCAGACGTCCGCCATCACCTCGGCGACCGTGAGCCCGAGCGTCAGGTCCGAGCGGCCGTCCTGCGCCGTCCAGAGCGGGAAGTCGACGCGGAAGGCCCGCTCGTCCGCCGATTCCGGGACGGCGGGGGCCGCCTCGATCTCCCGGAACGCCTCGTCCGGCGGGCTGATGAGGTCCCGCCCGTGCCGCTCGATCGCCGCGCCGATCTGCGCCGCGGTGAGGCGGCGCGCGTCGGTGAGCGTCTCCAGCTCCTCGTACTCGCCCCGGACGAGCAGCCCGACCACGACCCGAACGGCGTTCACGCCCTCCTCCGGCAGCATGCGCCACACCGTACCGCGCCGCGCCCCGATGATCGGCCGGCTGTTTAGACGAGCCCGCCCGGGAACGCTTCCCCCTGTCAAGGCGCAGGGAGGACGAACATGCCAGACAAGAGCGACAAGCACGGTCCGAAGGTGGACGACGAGATCGGCCACGAGACGCAGGGCATGGTCCGCGGCGGGCACTCCACCCACGCCGAGGAGTTCAAGGAGACCGAGCCGTACTCCGGTGACGAGCCCTGGGATCCGACCGCGTTGGCCGGCGACCCGCGCGAGGGCTCGCCGCCCGGGATGAGCGCGAGCGACGTGGAGGGCCGCAGCGCCCTCGCCCGGATGCTCAGCGGGGTCCGCTACCCCGCCCGCCCCAACGACCTGGTCGCGCACGCCTCGGGCGCGGGCGCGGACGACAACGCGATCGGCGCGCTGGAGACGCTGCCCGACCGCGACTACGAGAACGTCGCCGACGTCGCCGAGGAACTCGGCTACGGCCGCGAGAACCGCCGCTTCTGACGCCCCGAGCGCCGTTCACTTGCGGCGAGTCGTCGTTATGAGCAACGTCATAACGACGACTCGCCGCAACTCAACGGGGCGGGCGGGTGCGCTCGCGCAGGGCGGGGATCTGGCCGCCGGCGGCGACGAGGGCGCGCTGGCGGGGCGACAGGCGGTGCCGGGCGCGGTACGTCTCGTCCTTGGTGAGGTTGCGGACCTCGACCCCGCTCCCCTTCTCCAGGGCGTCGCGGACGCCCTCGATCCGCAGCCGGTCGCCCTGCTCGACGCGGTCGTAGTCGGCCTCGTCGGCGAACTCCAGCGGCAGGATCCCGAAGTTCACCAGGTTCTGCCAGTGGATGCGGGCGTACCCGCGGGCGAGGACGAGCCGGAGCCCGAGGTGGCGCGGCGCGATCGCGGCGTGCTCGCGCGAGGAGCCCTGCCCGTAGTTGCGGCCGCCGACGACGGCGTGCGGGCCGGCCTCCCGCGCCCGGTCCGGATAGCCCTCGTCGATGCGGACGAAGGTGAAGTCGGCGAGCTTGGCGATGTCGCTGCGGTACGGCAGGGCCCGCGCGCCCGCCATGAGGATCTCGTCGGTGGACACGTCGTCACCGACCTTGATGACGACCGGGACGTCCAGGTCGTCCGGCAGCGGGTCGAGTTCGGGGAGCACGCCGATGCTCGGCGCCTTCTCCAGCTCGACACGGCGCGCCTCGGACTCGGGGAGCGGCGCCTCCAGCATCCCCCGGTTCACGCTGGAGCGTTCCGGCAGCCGGACCACCGGCGGGTCCATGTCCAGGTCGCGCGGGTCGGTGATCCTCCCGGTGAGCGCGGCGGCCGCGGCGGTCTCCGGCGAGCACAGCCACACCCGGTCGTCGGCCGTGCCGGACCGGCCGGGGAAGTTGCGCGGGAACGTCCGCAGGCTGTTGCGGCCGATCGCGGGCGCCTGCCCCATGCCGATGCAGCCCAGGCAGCCGGCCTGGTGGATCCGCCCACCGGCCTGGATGAGGTCGGTGGCGGCGCCCATCTTCGTCAGGTCGACGAGGATCTGCCGCGAGGTCGGGTTCACGTCCAACGAGACGTGCGGATGCACCTGGCGGCCCTTGACGATCGCGGCGACGGACGCGAAGTCGCGCAGCCCCGGGTTCGCCGACGACCCGACGACGACCTGGTGCACCTCCTCCCCCGCCACCTCCCGGACCGGCACCACATCGCCCGGTGACGACGGCCGGGCGATCAACGGCTCCAGAGCCGACAGGTCGATCTCGTCGGTGACGTCGTAAGAGGCGTCCGGATCGGCGACGATCTCGGTGAAGTCGTCCTCACGATCCTCGCCGCGCAGGAACTCCAGGACGCGCTCGTCGGACGGGAACACCGTCGTCGTCGCACCGAGCTCGGCGCCCATGTTCGCGATGACGTGCCGGTCCATCGCGGTCAGCGACGCCAGGCCGGGGCCGTGGTACTCGATGATCCGGTTGACGCCGCCGCGGACGCCGTGCCGCCGCAGCATCTCCAGGATGACGTCCTTGGCGCTGAGCCAGGGCGGCAGGTCCCCGGTGAGCCGGACTCCCCAGATCTGCGGCATCGTCACGTGGATCGGCTCGCCGGCCATCGCCATCGCGACCTCGAGCCCGCCGACGCCCATCGCGAGCATGCCCAGCGATCCGGCCGCGCAGGTGTGGGAGTCGGAGCCGACCATCGTGGCGCCGGGCACGCCGAACCGCTGCATGTGCGTGGGATGGGAGACGCCGTTGCCCGGCTTGGAGTACCAGAGGCCGTAGCGGCGGCTCGCCGACCGCAGGAAGATGTGGTCGGCCATGTTGCGCTCGTCGGCCTGCAGCAGGTTGTGGTCGACGTACTGCACCGACAAGTCCGTGCGCACGCGGTCCAGGTCGAGCGCCTCCAGCTCCAGCATCACCATCGTGCCGGTGGCGTCCTGGGTGAGGGTCTGGTCGATCCGGATCCCGATCTCGGTGCCGGGCTCCATCTCGCCGCTCACCAGGTGCGAGCCGATCAGCTTGCGGGCGACGTTACGGCCCCCCGTGCCGTCTGCCATGGCGGTCCCTCCGGTCGTGCGATGTCAGGGTGATGGCCGGGTTAGACGGGCCGGGCCGGCCGCGTCCGCCCGCCCCGGTCGTGCGCCGGGCGGTCGGCGGGCCGCCCGCACCACTGCGCGAGCGCCTCCCGGATCGCCGCCGCCCGCCGGTCCGGCGCGGTCTCGTCGCACGCCCACGCGATGTAGCCGTCCGGGCGGACCAGCGCCGTCGTGCGGGTGGCGCCGCCCGCGAGCACGCAGTGCACCCGCCCGGCCCACCGCTTGGTTGCCAGGTAGGTGACCGCCGGGTCGTTCGCGGCCACGACCAGCACGAACAGGCCGTCGCCGAGCAGCCGGTACAGGCGCCCGGGAGCGCCCGCGACGGGGACGTCCGGGGCGCGCATGCCGGTGAGGCGGTGCGCGCCGCGCGGCGCCGGATACGCGATGTCGATGCCCGACACCGCGCCCGCCAGCCGCCGCGCGACCGGCCGGACGTGCGTGGCCGCCCACGCCGCGGCGCTGCGGGCGCGCCGCAGCCACGGCGGCTCCACCATCGCGAACCTCAGCAGCGCGCCGCTGCCGCGCAGCACCTGCCGTCCGACCGGGTACCGCTCCTCGTGGTAGCTGTCCAGCAGCCAGGACGGCGCCCAGCCGTGCAGCTCGGCGGCGAGCTTCCAGCCGAGGTTCGCCGCGTCCTGGATCCCGGTGTTCATGCCCTGGCCGCCCGCCGGGGAGTGCACGTGGGCGGCGTCGCCGGCGAGGAACACCCGTCCCGCCCGGTAGCGCGGCACCTGCCGCTCGTCGCTGTGGAACCGGGACGTCCAGCGCGGGTCGCGCATCCCGTGGTCGGAGCCGAGCGCGCGGCGCGCGACGTCGCGCAGCTCGCCGAAGTCGACCGGTTCGGAGTCGGGGGGCTGGTGCCGGCGGTTCCAGGCGATCACCCGGTACCAGCCGTCGCCGAACGGGGCGAGGAACGCGAACGCGTCCCCCGTCGCGCCGGCGGTGAGGACCTCGGCGGGCGCCTCGTCGAGCCGCACGTCGGCCAGCATCACCGAGCGCACCACGGCCCGGCCCGGGAAGGGCAGGCCGAGCGCCTTGCGGACGGTGCTGCGGACGCCGTCGGTGCCGACCACATAGGACGCGCGGCGCGTCGCGGTGGAGCCGTCGGCCATGCGGACGTCGACGTCCACGCCCTCGGCGTCCTGCCGCAGGCCGGTCACCTCGGCACCGTGGACGATCTCCGCGCCCGCCTCCAGGGCCCGCCGCCGCAGCACCCGTTCCGTCTCGTACTGCGGCGTGACCAGCACGTACGGGAAGCGGCCCGGGAGGCGGGACAGGTCGAGCGCGGTCGCGCCCAGCAGCCGCAGCCCGCCGGCCCGCTCGCCCGTGGCGACCAGTTCGTCGGCGACGCCGCGGGCGTCCAGCAGCTCCAGCGTCCGCGCGTGCACGGCGAACGCCCGGGTGAGGTTGTCGGTCTCCTCCTCGCGCCGCTCCAGCACGGTGCAGCCGACGCCGGCGGCGGCCAGGTCGCCCGCGAGCAGCAGCCCGGTCGGACCGGCCCCCACGATCAGCACGTTTCCCGTCGGCCTGGCCGGCATGCGGCTCCCCTCTCCGTCCGTGCGCGGGTGCGGCCCTCCATCCCTTCCCACGAACGGCGGGTCCTCACGCGCCGCGAGCGGCCTCGGCCGGTCAGGCCCGGCCGTCGGCGCGCAGGATCGAGACGGCCTTCACCGTCTGATAGCCGCGCCACTCCAGCTCGGCGGCGGGCGAGTAGTTGGCGAAGTCGACCCTCCAGCCGCCGTCGTCCTCCTGCTGCGCCTCCAGCCGGTCCAGCTCGGCGGCGACGACGTCCGGAGCGAACAGGGCCCGGACGGGCGTGTCGGGGTAGGGCGCGAAGTCGAGGGGCCGCATCATCTCGTCCTCGAGGCCGCCCGCGACGCGGACGAGCCCATCCGGCGGGATCCGCTCGCCCAGCAGCGCGATGATCTCGGCGGCGTCGGGCTCGGTGCCGTGGACGGCGTCCAGCAGCCACAGCGTGAACGCCAGTTCCAGCGCGTGCAGGTCGGTCTTCGCGCGGGCGGCGTCCAGGCAGAAGCGGGTAGCGCGGGCGAGCCACGGATGCGCGGCGACCGCCGGGTCGTGGCCGGCGGTGCGCTGCGCCATCGCGGCGACCACGGCGGTGATCTGCAACGACGAGACGTCCGGGTCGGCGCCCGCCCAGAACGGCGCGCAGCCGGCCGGGTCGGGGACGCGCAGCCCGAACGGGATGCCGCCGTCCGGCAGCGACACCGACTGCAGCCAGTCGCACAGCGCCACCGCTTCCGGGGCGGTGGCGGGCGCGATTTCGGCGAACACCTCGAAGGCGTGCAGGGCGGGGCCCGGCTGGCTCGTCCTCGACCTCAGGTCGGGTTCCAGGCCGTGGCCGTAGCCGCCGTCGGGGTTGCGGTAGGCGTTCAGCGCGGACAGCGCCGCGTCCCGGTCGCCCTCGCCGGTGAGCAGTTCGAAACGGCGCCGGTCGAGGAGCCGGGCGTGGGTCGCCATGAAGTCGGAGGCCTTGTTCAGATCCATGCCTCCAGCGTGGCCGCCGCCCGCTCGCTCGTCTTGCAACTTTCGGCCATCGCCGGGTCCAAGCTCGGCGCGGAAAAGAAAATGCGACCCGCCGCGGCACGGCCTTTACCAGGCCGAGGACGGCTCCGGCGTCGGCTGACGCGCGCGGCTAACCCGCCCGCAGGGCCAGGCCCAGCGCGCGGAACTGCTCGACGGGCCGGTGGTAGCCGCGCTCGATGTGGTGGACGCCCCGCAGCGTGGACGGTCCTTCGGCGACCGCCGCGGCCAGCACCGCCGAGAACCCGGCGCGGATGTCGGGCATGGTCACGTCGCCGCCGCGCAGCTTGCTGACCCCGCGCACCACGGCCGAGTGCAGCGCCGCCGTGTCGTGGTACCGGCAGGCGGGACCGCCCAGGCAGGTGTCGTAGACCTCGATCTCGGCGCCCATGCTCTGCAGCACGGGAACGTAGGCGAGCCGGTTCTCGTAGACGGTCTCGTGCAGCACCGACATGCCGTCCGCCTGCGTGAACAGCACCATCAGCGGGGTCTGCCAGTCCGTGGCGAACCCCGGGTGCGTGTCGGTCTGCACCGCCGCCGGGCGCAGCCCGTCCGGCGCCGACGCCATGATCCAGTCGTCGGTGATCTCGAACCGGGCGCCCATCCGGGCCAGCGTGGTGATCGCGGTGACGAGGCGGTCCTGCGGGCAGCCGTGCACCCGCACCTCGCCGCCGGTGACCAGGCCCGCCACCAGGTAGGAGAACGCCTCGATCCGGTCGCCCTCCAGCCGCGTCACCGCCCCGCTCAGCCGCTCGACGCCCTCGACCACGATCCTGCGGTCGGGCGCGAACGAGATCCGCGCGCCCATCCGCTGCAGGAACAGCGCCAGCTCGATGATCTCCGGCTCGGTGGCCGCGTTGCGGATGACCGTCTTGCCCTGCGCCCGGACCGCCGCGAGCAGCACCGTCTCGGTGGCGCCGACGCTCGGGTAGGGCAGGTCGATGCGCGTCCCGACGAGCCTGGAGGCGCGCGCGTGGATGCCGTCCGCGGCGATCGTGACCTCGGCGCCGAACGCGCGCAGCGCGTCCACGTGGAAGTCGACGGGCCGCCGCCCGATCGGGTCGCCGCCGACCAGCGGGACGAACGCCTCGCCGGTCAGGTGCAGCAGCGGGCCGAGCATCAGGATCGGGATCCGGTTCAGCCCGGTGAAGGCCTTGCCGACGCTCGGGTCGGCCACCGGCCCCGGCACCACGGCGATCTCCCCGCCGGCCCGCTCCACCGTCATCCCGACGTGCTCGAGCATCCCCGCGGTGATCCCGACCTCGCCGACGTCGGGCGCGTTGCGGATCGTGCTGGCCTCCGCGCCGAGCATCGCCGCGACCATGTGCTTGCTGACCGCGTTCTTCGCCCCGCGCACGGTGACGTCGCCGCGCAGCGGCCCGGACGGCTCGATCTCCCAAAGCTTCTCGGTCACCCGTGAAAGCCTACGGCCGATCCGGACCGGTCAGGCGCGATCCGCCAGAAGGTTCGCCGCGAACCCGAGGAACGCGACTCCCGCCACCTGCTCCAGGCGGCGCCGCACCTCGGGCCGCCGGAGCCGCTCGGCCAGCTTGGCGGCGGCGCCGGACACGACCCAGTACCAGACGGCCAGCTCCGCGAGGTCGATGGCCGTGAGCAGCATCGTCGTGCCGAACACCGGCGCCCCGTGCGGTACGAACTGCGGGATCAGGCTCATGTAGAAGACGCCGGCCTTGGGGTTCAGCAGGTTAGTCCCGACCCCGGCCCGGAACGCCCCGAATGTCGTCACCGCCGCGACGGGTTCGGGGGCCTCTTTCGGAGCGGCCTCCTTGCGGCGGGCCTTCCACAGCGCCGTCGCGCCCAGCCACACCAGGTAGGCGGCCCCGCAGACGCGCAGCACGTCGTAGGCGAGGTGGGACGCTGTCAGCAGCGCGGTCAGCCCGACGGCGGTGGCGAGGCCCCACGCGCAGCAGCCGGCGAGGATGCCGGACGCAGCCGCGAGGCCGCCGGCTCGCCCCTGCGCGACGGACGTGCGCAGGACGAGCAGGGTGTCCAGGCCGGGCACCACGTTGATGATCAACGCGGCGCCGGCGAACGCGAGCGCGGCGGTCAGCATGATCGGATCCTATGCTCCGCCCGGCGCATGATGGAGGGCGTGCTCCGCGGCGCCGAGAACGTGCTCGCGCCCCCACGCCCCCAGCGGCGCCAGGGCCGTGTTGAGCGAGACGCCCAGGACGGTCAGCGAGTACTCGACGTGCGGCGGGACCTCGTCGTACTCTTCGCGGTGCACGATCCCGTCCGCCTCCAACTCCCGGAGGTGCGAGGCGAGCACCTTCTCGGTGATGCCCGGCAGGTTCCTGCGCAGCTCGCCGAAGCGGCAGGGCCCCTCGTTGAGCGCCCAGAGGATCAGCACCTTCCATTTGCCGCCGATCACGTCCATCGCCGCGTCGATCCCGCAGACGTACGCACCCGGCCGGCGCCCGGTCGCCATGGCCACACCCCCACCTGGTCGCTTACCCGGAGGTGAGCACGCACTTGGAAGTGCGTACTTGATCATCTTCGGGTCCGCCGACCAGCCTAATCGGCATGAACGACGACACTTCCAGCAAGACTTCACTCACCCTTCTTGGACTCGGCGACATGGGCACCGCGCTCGCCAGGGCGTGGCTCGCCGCCGGACATCCCGTGACCGTCTGGAACCGCACGCCAGGCCGCGCCGAACCCCTCGCCGCCGAGGGGGCCGAGATCGCCGCCACGGCCGCCGCCGCGGTGGCGGCGAACGTTCTGGTGGTCACCTGCCTGCTGGACGACGCGTCCGTCCGGACGGTTCTCGCGGACGCCGACCTGGCGGGCAAGGACCTGGTCGACCTCACCACCGGCACCCCCGGCCAGGCCCGCGCACGCGCCGCGTGGGCCGAGGAGCGGGGCGCGCGGTTCCTGGACGGCGGGATCATGGCGGTCCCTCCGATGATCGGTGTGGAGGGATCGGGCGGCTACGTCCTCTACAGCGGGTCGCGTCCGCTGTTCGAGGAGCACCGCGCCACGCTCACCGTGCCCGCCGGTGCCACCTTCGTGGGCGCGGATCCCGGCTTCGCCGCCCTGCACGATGTGGCCCTCCTGAGCGCCATGACGGGGATGATGGCGGGGATCGCCCATGCCTTCGCGCTCGTCCGCAACGAGGACGTCCCGTTGAAGGACTTCGCACCGATGCTCACCGGCTGGCTCACCGCTATGGCCGGGTCCGCGCACGGAGTCGCCGAGCACCTGGAGAGCGGCGACTACACGCAGGGCGTGACGTCCAACCTCGCCATGATGGTCCGGGGCAACGCGACGCTTCTGCGGACGGCCGAGGAGCAGCGGGTCAGCTCGGAACTGCTCACACCGTTCATGGACCTCATGCGACGCCGTCTCGACGACGGGCACGCCGACGAGGGGACCACGGGCGTCGTCGACCTCCTCGCCCGCTAATCCCGCGGCCATACCGAAACCGAACACGATTCGGTATGGTGGCGGGATGGCGGACGTCTTCGAGGACCTGGCGGCGGAGTACCGGCAACTGGACGCCGTCCTGGCGGCGCTGACCCCCGAGCAGTGGTCCGCGCCGTCGGACGCGGCGGGCTGGACGGTCGCCGACGTGGTCCTGCATCTCACGCAGAGCGAAGAGGTGGTCACCAGTCCGTCCATCACCGAGGGCGCCGCGTTCCTGCCGGCCACCGCGACCACCGTCGACGGCGCCATGGCGGAACGGGTCGCCGCCGAACGCGGAGCGCCGCCCGCCGAGCTGCTCGCACGCTGGCGCAAGGCCGCGTTCGCCACACCGGACGCGCTGCGCGCCCACCCGCCGGGCACCCGCCTCAGCTGGGTGCGGACGCCGCTGTCCCCGCGGACGCTGGCCACCACGCGGCTCGCCGAGCACTGGGCGCACGCGCAGGACATCACCGTCCCGCTGGGCATCGCCTATCCAGACACGGCGCGGCTGCGCCACATTGCGTGGCTCGCCCACCGCACGCTCCCCTACGCCTTCTCGGTCGCCGGCCGCCCGGACGCGCCCGTCTTCTGCGACCTCACCGCACCGGACGGAACGCAGTGGACGTTCGGCGACCCGACCGCCCCCAACCAGATCACCGGCTCGGCGGCGGAGTTCTGCAGGGTCGGCGCCCGCCGCCTCACACCCGACCAGACCGGCCTGCGCGCCGAAGGGCCGGACGCCGCAGAGGCACTCCGCCTCGTCCGCAACTACGCCGCCTGACCCGTCCGCGCCCTCAGTGGGCCGACGGCATGAACAGGGCGCTGACGTTGGCGATGACGCGGCCGTTCGCCGTGAATACCGCCGTGCCCGCGGCGAGCCGCCGCCCGACCCGGGTCGGGGTGATGGCGATGTCGACCCAGCCGCCCTCGCGGGCGGTGCCGAGCAGGTCGCAGGAGAGGTTGACGGTGATCAGCGGCGTCGGCGGATCGGTGCTGCGGGCGAGGGCGTGCCCGATCGCCACGTCACCGATTGCGGCGATCACTCCGCCGTGCAGCAGGCCGCGCGCGTTGGTCTTGGGGCCGTCGACGGCGAACCCGGCGCGCAGGGGGTCGTCGGTGTGCCGGGCGAAGCCGCCGATCGCGGTGAGCAGCGGGCTCGGACGGTCGTAGGGCACGAAGCCCGCGGGTGCGGTGGTCATCTCGCCTCCTGAGGGGAACGGGCCGCCGCATCGGCAAGGCCGCGCAGCGCCGCGGTGACCGTCAGTCGGAATCGCCGCTCCGCCGCCTCGGGGGTACTGCCCAGCAGGCCGGACGTCTCCAGGGAGAGCAGGCCCTGCACCGTGGCGAACAGGCCGATGGCGGAGTCCTTGGCGGTGCCCTGGGCGCGGTCCGGACCGAGGACGGCGGCGACCCGGCCGACGACGATCGCGTAGACCTCCTCGGCGGCGCGGGCGTCCGCCGGCTCGGGGCGGAACTCGGCGAACGGCCGGGAGAACATCACCTCGTGCAGGTGCGGCTCGCGTCGGGCGAACGACCGCACGGCGAGCGCCAGCTCCAGGACGCCGGTCTCGGGGTCGCCGGCAGGCGCCAGGGCGCGTAGGTCGGCGGCCAGCCGGGCGAAGCCGTCGGTGAACAGCGCGCGGACGAGCCCGGCCTTCCCGCCGAACAGCTCATTCACGGCCGCCAGCGAAGCGTCCGCGCCGGACGCGACCGCGCGGGTCGTCACCGCGCCGGTGCCGCCGGCGGCCAGCAGCCGCGCCGCGACCGCCAGCAGCTCGCCGCGCAGCGCGTCCGTCCGCGTCTTCCGCCGTCCCATGGCGCCGAGCGTACCCTATTTCGGATCAGCGATCCGAAATGTCAGCCGGCCGTCGGCCACCGGACGGCCGGAACACCGGCGTCGTGGGGCCGCGGGCGGAGCGGGACCAGCGCGATCGTCGACGTCGGGTCGCCGTCCACGGCGCCGCCGACGCGCAGCAGCCCGCGCCGGGTCAGGTACCGCAAGGCCTCCCGGATCTGCTCGGGCGTCGCCAGCAGGCGTCCCGCCAGGCCGGCGCGGGTGTGCCGGCCCGGCGACCACAACGCGACGGAGAGGACGTCCATCGCCAGCGGCCCGTAGCGCTTGTCGCCCCGCCCCTCGCCGACCGCCGGACACACGCGGGACGCGAAGCGCGGCACCTCCGGCGGGCCGGCCACCGGCCAGAACTGCAGGAGCCACCGGTGCCCGTCGGATATGCGTCGCCGAAGCACGCGCACTCGCTGGAGGCCGGGGCGCGCGAGTTTCAGGCCGCCCGCGAAATCGTCACCGATAGCATGCGTCAACCCGATCTCCGCGCGAGATGTCAGAAAGGGTGTCTCCATCGCGTCGGACCATCCGGCCGCGTCATGCGGCGGCGGACCGTCGTGCGCCTCGAGAACCACATGCGCGTGCGGCGCCGCCGTGCCGAGAAGCCATCCGGCGCCGGCGGCCGCGACGTCGCCTTTGGCGCGTCCGCCGAAGGAGTGCTCCGCCAGGAGCGGCACGTTCAGATGGCGCAGTTCTCCGGTACCGCCGACGCCCGCAGGCCAGAATCCGCGGATCACGAGCCTATCGAATTCGGCTCGATAATCGCCGTCTTCATATCTCGCGAGTAGGGTCATGCCCCGGAAGGTAACAGCGGGGTCTGACAGAACGGGGTGATGGGTGCCGGGCTCGTCCGATTGCGTTCAGTGCGGCGGAACGGTCGCGCCCGACGGCCACTGCTGGGATTGCGGAAAAGCACAGCCCGCATTCCGCACCCGCGTGGAGATCGCGTCGGACGGCGCGGCGGCGGTCAGCGACCGCGGCCTCCGGCGCGGCGTCAACGCCGACGCGGTGGCGCTGGCCTCCGCGGGCGCGTGGACCGTCGGCGTCGTCTGCGACGGCGTCTCCATGTCGGCGCGGCCCGAGCGCGCGGCGCAGGTGGCGTCCGAGGTGGGAGCGGCGTCGACCGCCGCCCGGCTGCGGGCCGGCGTCCTGCCGGAGACCGCACTCACGGACGCCGCGGTACGCGCGGCCCGTGCCGTCACCGCGCTGGCCGGATCGATCCATGACGCTCCCGCCTGCACCTATGTCGCCGGCATCGCCGGACCGGACGGCGTCCGTGCCTACTGGGTCGGCAATAGTCCGACGCGCTTCGCGGAGTACTGCGCACGCCCGGCGGTGACCTTCTCGACGAAGTGAAGGCACTCGTCCAATGCGCCCTGGACGCCGGTGGCCACGACAACGTAAGCGCGCTGCTCATCCGCGTGAAAGCGGTCAGCCCGTCGTGACGGCCTTGTCGAGCAGGGCGGCTGCGGCCTGGTGGATCTTCGCCAGCGCGGTCATCAGATGCTCGCGTTCGGCGGCGGTGAGGTCGGCCAGGACGGCCTCCTCCAGCGCGCGGCGTTCCGCCTCGACCGGCTCGCGGAGCGCGCGGCCCTGATCGGTCAGCCAGAGCCGGACGAGCCGGTTGTCGCGCTCGTCGCGGCGGCGGGTCAGCAGCCCGGCGGCGGCCATCCGGGTGGCCATCTTGACGACCGTGGGCGTGGTGACGTTCAACTCCGCGGCGACCTCACCGGGGGTGCGGCCGTCGCGTTCCCAGAGCGCGGCCAGCAGGTGGTTCTGCCCCAGATGCAGGCCATGCCGGCGCATGCCCTCGTCGGCGGCCGCGCGCAGCACCTTGGACGTGCGCCCGTGCAGGTCGAGGAACTCGGGCATGCGGCCTCCCGCGACGATCGATTGACGGCTAATCATTTACCGGCTAACGTTCCCCGCGTTCATTAGACGGCAAACGACTTTGGAGTCGCCATGCTACTGGTCACCGGGGCCACCGGGAACATCGGCCGCGACCTCGTCCGCGACCTGGACGCCAAGGGCGCGGACGTGCGGATCCTCGTCCGCGATCCGGCCCGCGCCGCCGGGCTGCCGGACCGCGCCGAACGCGCCGTCGCCGACCTGGACGAGCCCGCGACCCTGCCGCCCGCCTTCGCCGGCGCCGAGCGGCTGTTCCTCCTCACGCCCGGCATCGGCGCGTCCCAGGCCGCGAACGCCGTCGCGGCCGCCCGCGCCGCCGGGGTCCGCCACATCGTGCTCCTGTCGTCGACGAACGTGCTCGGCGATCCGATGCCCGCCATGGGCCGCTGGCACCACGAGCGCGACGAGATCGTCCGCGCGTCCGGCATTCCCTCGACGATCCTGCGGCCCGGCGGCTTCATGCTGAACGCGCTGGAGTGGCTGCCGACCATCCGGGAGGGCGGATACGTCCTGGATCCCATCGGTCCCGGCCGGTTCGCGCCGATCGACACCGCCGACATCGCCGCCGTGGCCGCCGCCGTCCTGACCGAGGACGGCCACGACGGCGAGACGTACGCCCTCACCGGCGACGAGCTGTTCACCGTCGCGGAACAGGTCGCCGTCCTGGCCCGCGCCATCGGGCAGGACTTGCAGGTCCGCGAGGTGCGGACACCGGAGGAGGCCGTCCGCGCCCGCTTCCCCGGCGGCGCTCCCCCGGCGCTCGCCGACGCGCTCGTCGAGGGCTTCTCACTGATGCGCGCCGACACCGCGGGGTTCCGCACCGATACGGTGAAACGGCTGACAGGACGCGCCCCGCGAACGTTCGCCGACTGGTGCGCCCGCAACGCCGCCACGTTCCGGCGACCGCCCGGCGTCTGACCCGGCGCCGCCCGCCACGGGCACGGGACGCCAACGGGATGGGAGGTGCCCGGTGGACGAGACGCCGCCCACGTCCGTGCTGCGCGGGAACGGCCTGGTGCTCCGCGAATGGACCGACGACGACCTGGACACGCTGGTCGCACTGCTGGACGACCCGCTGGTCGCGCGCCGCACGCCGCTCGCCTCGCCGTTCGACCGCCCGGCCGCGCACCGGTACCTGGAGCAGGCGCGCGAGGCGATCGGCAGGGGCGAGCGCGTGCAGCTGGCGATCACCACCGACGGCTTCGAGGCCAAGGGCGAGATACGCCTCAACCTGTCCCTCGGCACCATCAGCTACGTCATCGGCGCGAAACACCGGGGGCAGCGGCTCGCCTCGCGCGCGCTCCAGCTGATGACCGGCTACGCGCACACGCAGGCCGGTCTCCCCCGCACCCTCCTGGAGATCGAGCCCGACAACGAGCCGAGCATCGCGGTGGCCCGGGCCGCCGGGTACCGGCCGACCGACGCCCCGGTCACCGTCATCCAGGGCGAGCGGCGGACCTTCACCCTCTTCACCTGGGCGCACACGGCACCCTGACGGCGACCGGTCAGCAGGTGCCCGACGCCGGCTTGCCCGCGAACCGGCGGCGGGGAGGGTCGCGGCCCACTCTGCGGACCACCGGACGAGCGGGCGCAGCGCGCGGTGGGCGCCGCGGCCCAGTTCGGTGAGGGCGTAGGCGGTGTCCGGATACTGCTCGACCAAGGCGGCGTCGAGCAGCTCGGTCAGCCGTTGCCGCAGCACGCTGGAGGACATGTTGTCGCAGCGCTCCTGCAACGCACGGAACCCGACCGGGCCGTGTCACAGTTCCCAGACGATCCGCAGGACCACCTACGGCCGAACAGGTCGAGGATGGCCATCAGTGGTCGGCCGGTACCCGACCCTCAGACCGCCCGGCCCGGCCTGGGTGCCGCCATCCGTCATGCCGTCCCACCTTGCCGCTTCGATATCCGACACACTATCGTGTGGCCATCGATTCGCTTTCCGAAGCGCTCTGGGGGGCTTCGGAAGGCGATCACTACCGGGTTGTGCGACCGACCAGGTATCGAGGGGGCTGTGCCGGCATGGCGACGGCCCGAGATCCCCGGGAGGTTGTGGTCGCTCGCCGCTGAACGGAGGTTGTCATGCACAAGCTGGTGGTCCTGTATCCCGAGCCCGCCGACCCCGACCACTTCCGCGACTACTACGTGAGCAACCACCTCCCGCTGGCCACGCGCATGCCCGGCCTGCTCGCGTGGCGCTACAGCTTCGAGGTGGCAGCGACGCAGGGACAGACGCCGTACTTCGCGGTCTTCGAGGCCGAGTTCGCTGACGCTGCGGCAATGACCGCGGCGAGGGAGTCTCCGCAAGGCCGGCAGGCGGCTGCCGATGTCGCCAACTACGCCACCGGTGGTGCGGTCATCATCCACTATCCGGTGCAGAACGGCCCCTGCTGAGCCTGCCCCTGAGGCACCGCCGTATCCGCTGTGGGCCATGTTCGCCAGCTCGATGAACTGCTGCACCGTCCGGTACCGCTCGACCAACTCGGCCCGCCGCCGTGGCAGCGGGCCGCGGTTCCCGCCAAACGTACTAGCGGAAACAGTTGTGGCCATGGCGAATGATCACCGCGGACCGACATAGCCGACGAGGGTGCCGCTGAGCCGCGCGTCGGTGATGCCGACGACGCCAATCAGTGCCGGACGCGTTCACGCCTGACGCGCTGTGCAGCAGCGGCGACAGTTAGGTCTGGATCGTAATGTTGCCGAGCGCCATGATGGGCACCGCCGTAAACGTGCACGGCCGGCGGGGTTCGAAGGGGCGCCGACGTCCGTGGGACGCCCGGCAGCGTGGCTCGCAGGAGCAGTGGGTTGGTCGGCTATGAACGTCACGCGACATTTCGCTGCCGCGTCGGTCCAGGTGCCGAGCGATACGCCGGCGACAACGGCGTCCGTCGGCCCGGCGTAACGGCGGCGAGGTGGCGACCCCGCCAGTCCGCGAGGGAGCGGTGGCTACCCTCAGGATCTTCAGCTTGAGCACAGGGCGGATACGACAGGACAGACGGCTGCTTGGCGAGGTGACAGCGCAGAAGGGCAGCGTGCTGCAAGTCAGCACGATGGCCCGGCTGTCTCTGTGCTGGTCTACGCGTGCCATCCACTTCACCGTGGTCAGCCGACTGCTGCCAGCGGGAGCGTGATCCATATCCCGCGGCAGGCGCGCGTCCTTCCAAAGAGGTCCGGAAGCGCTCGTACTGAGCAGCAGCTCCGTCCACCTCGGTGCGAGCCCCCGGCGGTGGACGTTTCCGATCATCGGTTGGACGGTGGCCGCGCCGGTGCAAAAGTGTGGGTCGGCACCGGCGCGACCATGAGTCCGACCATCGTCGAACGGACCAATTCTGTCTCATCACACGTTGCA
The DNA here is from genome assembly GCF_030283205.1 of Actinomadura opuntiae. Lineage (GTDB taxonomy): Bacteria > Actinomycetota > Actinomycetes > Streptosporangiales > Streptosporangiaceae > Spirillospora. The sequence goes on along the minus strand of NZ_JASNWF010000047.1, from coordinate 811 downwards.
CAAGCGTTGCGGCCGGACGTTCCGCCCGCCCGTCCGACTGGCACGTCCTCGGCCGCCGGACTGCTCCGGGCTCGCATACGCCCTGCTCAGGACGGTCAGAGCGACGGCCGGACCACGATTCGTCTACGACGGCAACGGTGTGGAAGGCTGCGACAATGATCACTCCGGACGATCAGTGGAGGCAGCGGGTCGCCGACCTCTGGGCCACCTTCGACGACCACGAGCCACGAGCTTTCCTCACGAAGATCGAAGACCTGGCCGGCGAGCTTCCCGCCGGGAACGCCATCGCGGAGTACGAGGTCGCTTCCGCTCATGACTCCATCGGCCACGAGGACGAGGCCGCCGTCCATTACCGACGTGCTTTCTCGGCCGGGCTTCCCGAATCACATCGGCGCCGCGCCACCATCCAGTTCGCCAGCACGCTCCGCAACCTCGGTCAGGCGGAAGAGAGCGTCAGGTTGCTGACCGCCGAGCGTGACGCCGGCTCCGACGAACTGGACGACGCCCTCACGGCCTTCCTGGCCTTGGCGCTCACCGACCTCGGACGTGACCGCGAGGCGGCCGCCCTGGCGCTCGGCGCGCTCTCCCGCCACCTGCCGCGCTACAACCGCTCGCTGGCCAACTACGCGAAAGCACTCATGAACCCTTGAGCGAAAGACCCCGCAAATGCGGAAGGCCCCGCCGAAAACGGCGGGGCCTTCCATAATATGAGTCCGGCGGTGTCCTACTCTCCCACACAGTCTCCCATGCAGTACCATCGGCGCTGAAGGGCTTAACTTCCGGGTTCGGAATGGGACCGGGTGTTTCCCCT
>NZ_JASNWF010000046.1 GCF_030283205.1 Actinomadura opuntiae | reverse complement strand
AGGTCGAACGACCACCCCAGGGGGCGAACCCCAGAGCAGCCAAACCTCAGAAGAAAATCCCAGCAAACGATCCCGAAGGACCGTATTGCCTCAAAGAAATCCCCACCATCCCCGAAAAACGAGAACGGCTACGGGGCGATCCGACCCAAAAGCCGGATCGATAAAGGCACTGGCTTTTAACACGCTGTTAAGTTCTCAAGAAACGGACACCCACCGCGCCAGACCCGCTTCCGCGGCCCTCGCTCCGGGGCAACCCTTCGATCCTACCCGATCCGCCCGCTTTGTCAAACTATGGGCGGTTCGGCCCTCGACGTCCCTTTTAGAACGGACACGTCCGTTCCAGCCGGTCTGGGGAGGGTTCCCCCGGGGCCGGCCGCCGTGTCAAGCGTCCCGCTCCCCCGTGGGGCGTGTAGAACATTAGGTCCCCGCGACAGGACCGTCAAATCGATCGCCCAGGCCACGTTTAAGCAGGTCAGAAGGCGTTTCCTGGTCTCAGACCGGCCCAGTTGTGGCTCCTCGTGACCGCACTGTGACGTGTGTCTACCGAAGTTTTCCCCGGACATGACGAGCGCCCGCCCGGAGAGGTCCGGACGGGCGCTCGCCGCGTGCGGTTCAGGACGCGGTCACCTCGACGCCGCCGACGTTGCGCTTGCCCCGCCGCAGGACGAGGAAGCGACCGTGCAGCAGGTCGTCCGGCGCCGGGGCGGCGTCCTCCGACTCGACCTTGGCGTTGTTCAGGTACACGCCGCCCTGGGCGATCGTGCGCCTGGCCTCGGACTTGCTCTTGCACAGGCCCGACGCCGCCAGTAGGTCCACCACGGGCGGCAGCTCCCCGGGCGGGATCTCCGTGCGGGGGACCTCCGCCAGCGCCGACCTCAGGGTGCGTTCGTCCAGCTCCTCCAGCGCGCCCTGCCCGAACAGGGCCTTGGAGGCGGCCACGACCGCGGCGGTCTCGTCCGCGCCGTGGACGAGAGTCGTCATCTCCTCGGCGAGGGCGCGCTGCGGCACGCGCGCCGCGGGCCGGTCGGCGCCCTGCTTGACCAGGTCCTCGATCTCCTCGCGGGAGCGGAAGCTGAAGACCTTGAGGAACTTCTCCACGTCGCGGTCGTCGGCGTTGATCCAGAACTGGTAGAACGCGTACGGCGAGGTCAGCTCGGGGTCGAGCCAGTACGTCTCGCCGCCGGCGGTCTTGCCGAACTTCGTCCCGTCCGCCTTGGTGAGCAGCGGTGTCGTCAGCGCGTGCGTGGTGCCGCCCTCGACGCGGCGGATCAGGTCGACGCCGGCGGTGAGGTTGCCCCACTGGTCGCTGCCGCCCGTCTGCAGCACGCATCCGTACCGGCGGTACAGCTCCAGGAAGTCCATGGACTGCAGGAGCACGTAGCTGAACTCGGTGTAGCTCATCCCGGTGGTGTCCAGGCGGGCCTTCACGGTCTCGCGGGCGAGCATCCGGTTGACCGGGAAGTGCTTGCCGATGTCGCGCAGGAACTCGATGGCCGACATGGGGCCGGTCCAGTCGAGGTTGCTGACCATGGTGGCGCCGGTCGGGCCGTCGTCGAAGTCGAGGAACCGCGACACCTGGCCGCGGATCCGCTCGACCCAGCCGGCGACGGTCTCCTCGGAGTTCAGCACGCGTTCGGCGCTTTTGCCGCTCGGGTCGCCGATGAGGCCGGTGGCGCCGCCGACGAGGCCGAGGGGACGATGCCCCGCCTGCTGGAAGCGCCGCAGGATGAGGATCTGGATGAGGTTGCCGAGGTGCAGCGAGGGCGCCGTCGGGTCGAACCCGCAATACAGCGTGACCGGCCCCGCGGCGAGCTGCGCCCGCATCTCGTCCAGATCGGTGGACTGCGCGATCAGATCGCGCCACGCGAGGTCATCCAGGATGTCGGTCACGTTCTCCCTCGTCTCAGCCTTGCCGTCCGGCTCTTTCACCAGACTGCCCGATGGGCGGAAGCCCACGCCAACGATATTCGGAGGTCAGGCCCGGCCGGCGGCCTTCCCGCGGACGCGCGGGACGTGCGCGCGGTACGGCGACACGGTCGGGTCGCCGTCGATGTAGAACCGCCACGGCACCTCCTTGGCGCCGTTGACGCCGGTCCGCGGGCCGCTGCGGATCAGCGCGGGGTCGGCGGGCTCGCCCCGCAGGATGGTCATCTCACCACCGGGGGTGCACACGTCCAGGCCGTTCTGGTCGCGGACGATGCCGAGGGCCTGGCACAGCCGGGCGGGGCCGCGGGCCAGGTCGCGGACGGACGACTTCGGGCGCCGCGCCCGGGCGATCTCCTCCCCCGCGATGATCTCCCCGGCACGCAGCAGCACCGCCGAGGACGTCCCCTCCGGCCCGCACACCAGGTTCATGCAGAAGTGCATGCCGTAGGTGAAGTAGACGTAGACGTGCCCGGGCGGCCCGAACATGACCGCGTTGCGCTGCGTCTTGCCGCGGTAGGCGTGGGACGCGGGGTCCAGGGGGCCCGCGTAGGCCTCGACCTCGGTGAGCCGCGCGGCGACCTCGCCCTCGGCGGTGCGATGCGTGATCACGTGTCCGAGCAGCGCGGGCGCCACCTCGTCCACCGGCCGGTCGAAGAAGTCCCGTGGCAGCAGCGCTCCGTCCATCGCCTCACCGTGGTCTAGGGGGTGGTCCGCCGGTCGACCAGCCTAGGGGGCGGCCGGGACCGGGGCGACCGCCCCGCGGGCGGGCGGGGCGGTCGCGCGGCGGTCAGTCCTCGGCGGCCCAGGAGGCGTGCTCGTTGACCTGGGCGCGCAGCGCAGTGATCTGCTCGCGGACGCGGTCGGGGGCGGTGCCGCCGTAGGCCTTGCGGGACGCGAGGGCGCCCTGGACGTTGAGGACCTCGCGGACGTCCGGCGTGAGGTGCGGGGACACCTTGGCCAGCTCGTCGTCGGTGAGGTCGTCGAAGTCCTTGTCGTTGACCTGGCACCAGACGACGAGGTGGCCGACGACCTCGTGGGCGTCGCGGAACGCCACGCCGCGCCGCACCAGCAGTTCGGCGAGGTCGGTGGCGAGGGCGAAGCCGTCGGGCGCGGAGGTCTCCAGCCGCTCGGTGTTGATCCGCATGGTGGCGATCAGGCCGGACATGGCGGGCAGGACGAGCAGGAGCGTCTCGACGGCGTCGAACGCGCCCTCCTTGTCCTCCTGCAGGTCGCGGTTGTAGGTGAGCGGCAGGCCCTTGAGGGTGGTGAGCAGGCCGACGAGGTGGCCGATGAGCCGGCCGGCCTTGCCGCGCGCCAGCTCGGCGACGTCGGGGTTCTTCTTCTGCGGCATGATCGACGACCCGGTGGCGTAGGTGTCGTCCATCTCGATCCAGCGGAACTCCTGCGAGGCCCAGAGGCAGACCTCCTCGCCGAGGCGGGACAGGTGCACGCCGATCAGCGCGGCGGTGAACAGGAACTCGGCGACGAAGTCGCGGTCGGCGACGGCGTCCATGGAGTTGGGCGCGGCGGCGTCGAAGCCGAGTTCGGCGGCGGTGGCCTGCGGGTCCAGCGGCAGCGACGAGCCGGCGAGGGCGCCGGAGCCGAGCGGGGAGATGGCGGCGCGCTTGTCCCAGTCGCGCAGCCGGGCGATGTCGCGGGTGAGCGGCTGGACGTGCGCGAGCAGCTGGTGGGAGAACAGCACCGGCTGCGCGTGCTGCAGGTGCGTCATGCCGGGCGCGGCGACGCCGAGGTTGTGCTCGGCCTGCGCGATCAGCGCGGTCTCCAGCTCGACGAGCCGGGAGACGATCTGCCGGGCGTGGTCGCGCAGGTACAGGCGCAGGTCGGTGGCGACCTGGTCGTTGCGGCTGCGGCCGGCGCGCAGCTTGCCGCCGAGGGCGCCGAGGCGCTCCAGCAGGCCGCGTTCGAGGGCGGTGTGCACGTCCTCGTCGGCGACGGCGGGCCGGAACTCCCCGGACCGGCAGGCGGCCTCCAGGTCGTCGAGGGCACCGATCATTCGGTCCAGCTCGTCGTCGGTGAGCAGCCCGGCCCGGTTGAGGACGCGGGCGTGGGCGCGCGAGCCCATCAGGTCGTAGGGGGCGAGCCGCCAGTCGAACTGGACGCTCACCGAGAGCCGCGCGAGCGCGTCCGACGGACCGCCCTCGAACCGGCCGCCCCACAGTCGCGTCGGTGCCTTGGTCACGGAAATCCTCTTCTTCCCACCGCTGTACGTTCGTGTCCTGCCATCCCACCATGCCGGGCGCGGCGGTGCGCGTCCGGCGCCCGCGAGCCGGGCTGGGCGGTCCGTTCCGGGTTCTCGGGCGCGCGGCGCCCTAGCCTCGCCGTTCGCGGCCGGCGGTCAGCCCGATGAGCGCCTCGGCGACGTCCTCGCCGCCGTTCGGGTCGCGGGCGATGACGAGGATGGAGTCGTCGCCCGCGACGGTGCCGAGGATCGTCGACCATTCGGCGTGGTCGATCGCCGAGGCCAGGTACTGGGCGGCGCCCGGCGGGGTGCGGACGATGACCAGGTTCGCCGACGCCTCCGCGGAGACCAGCAGTTCCGCGGCGATCCGGGAGAGCCGTCCGGCGAAGGTCTCGGCGGCGCCGGTGCGGGCCCGGCGGATCCGCTCGCCGCCCTCGCCGGGGACGGCGTAGATCAGGCTGCCGTCGTCGGCGCGCAGCTTCACCGCGCCGATCTCGACGAGGTCGCGGGAGAGCGTGGCCTGGGTGACGTCGACGCCGGCGTCCTGCAGGAGCTTGGCGAGCTCGCCCTGCGAGTGGACGGGGTGGCGGGTCAGCAGGTCGATCACCCGGGACTGGCGGGCGGTCTTGGTCATCGGGGTCGTCACCGGGATCGCTCCAGCAGCCAGACCAGCAGCGCCTTCTGGGCGTGGAGCCGGTTCTCCGCCTCGTCCCACACGCGGCTGCGCGGGCCGTCGAGGACGGCGGCGGAGATCTCCTTGCCGCGGTAGGCGGGCAGGCAGTGCAGGACGATCGCCTCGCCGTCGGCGCGGGCGAGCAGGTCCTCGTTCACCGCGTAGGGCTCGTAGAGCGAGGTGTCCTTGCCCTCCTCCCCCATCGACACCCAGGTGTCGGTGGCGAGGACGTCGGCTCCGGCGGCGGCCTGCGCGGCGTCGCCGGTGACGGTGACCGAGCCGCCGGTGGCGGCGGCGATCTCGGTGGCGCGCGCCACGACCGCGGGGTCGGGCGGCAGGGACGGCGGTGCGGCGACGCGGACGTGCATGCCGGCGGTGGCGCAGCCGAGCAGGTAGGAGTGGGCCATGTTGTTGGCGCCGTCGCCGAAGTAGGCGAGGGTGGCGCCGGCGAGCCCGCCCTTGGCCTCCCGGACGGTCTGCAGGTCGGCGAGGATCTGGCAGGGGTGGAACTCGTCGGTGAGGGCGTTGACGACCGGGACGGCCGTGCCGGCGGCCATCTCGTCGATGCGCTCCTGCCCGGCGGTCCGCCAGACGATCGCGGCGACCTGGCGTTCCAGCACGCGGGCGGTGTCGGCGATGGTCTCGCCGCGGCCGAGCTGGCTGGTGCCGGCGTCCATGACCAGGGCGTTGCCGCCGAGTTCGGCGATGCCGGCCGCGAACGACAGCCGGGTCCGGGTGGACGGCTTGTCGAACAGCACCGCGACCGACCGCGGGCCCTCCAGCGGCCGGTGGGCGAACCGGTCCTTCTTCACCTTCGCGGCGAGGTCGAGGACCTCGGCCTGCTCGGCGGGCGCGAGGTCGTCGTCGCGCAGGAAATGCCGGACGGTGCCGGTCATGGGTCAGCTCTCCTTCAGGGCGGACGCGGCGGTGTCGAGGATCGCGGGGAACGCGGCGGTGAACGAGCGGGCCTGCTCGCCGGTGAGGGTGAGCGGCGGGGCGAGCCGCAGCGCGTCGGGCTGCAGGGCGTTGATGAGGAACCCGGCGTCGCGGGCGGCGGCCTCGACGGCGGGTGCGTGCGGTCCGGTGAGGACGGCGGCGCGCCACAGTCCTCGGCCGCGGACGCCCTCGAGCAGCGGGTGGTCGATCGCCTCGATGCCGGACGCGAGGATCTCCCCGACCTCGGCGGCGTTGGCGAGCAGGCCGTCCTTCTCGATGGTGGCCAGGACGGCGAGAGCGGCGGCGGCGCTGACCGGGTTGCCGCCGAACGTGCTGCCGTGGTCGCCCTTGGCGAAGATCTCGCCGTGCGGGCCGAACCCGATGCACGCGCCGATCGGCATGCCGCCGCCGAGCCCCTTGGCCAGGGTGAGGACGTCCGGCTTGGCGTTCTCGTGCTGGAACGCGAACCAGGCTCCGGTCCTGCCGATGGCGGACTGGATCTCGTCGGCGACGAACAGCGCACCGGTGGCGTCGCAGATCTCGCGGGCGGCGGTGAAGTAGCCGTGCGGCGGGGGCACGACACCCGCTTCGCCCTGCGTGGGCTCCAGGAAGACGGCGGCGCACCGCTCGTCCACGGCGGCCTTGAGCGCGTCCGCGTCACCATAGGGGACGAACCGGACGTCGATCGCGAACGGCCCGAACGGCTCCCGGATCGCCTTCTTCCCGGTCAGCGACAGCGCGCCCATGCTGCGGCCGTGGAAGCCGTTCTCGGTCGCGACGAAGTACGTCCGGCCGTTCGCCTTGCCGTACTTGATGGCGAGCTTGAGCGCGGCCTCGTTGGCCTCGGTGCCGCTGTTGGCCAGGAACACCCGGCCGTCGCCGCCGAGCAGCTCCCGCAGCCGCTCGGCCAGCAGCACCTCCGGCTCGTTCAGGAACAGGTTCGAGGTGTGCGCGATGGTCGCGGCCTGCTTCGACACCGCCTCGACGAGCACCGGGTGGGCGTGCCCGAGGGAGCTGACCGCGATACCGCCGATCAGGTCGAGGTACTCGCGGCCGTCGGCGTCCCACACCCGGCAGCCCTCGCCGCGCACCAGCGGCACCGGCGGGACACCGTAGTTCGGCATGAACGCGGCCTCGAACCGCGCCCGCAGATCGTCGCCGCTCCCTGCCGCCCGCGTCATCTGGGGTCCTCCGTCACCGGTCCGCCGGGGAGGCTCGGCAGCACCATCGTTCCGATCCCTTCGTCGGTGAAGATCTCCAGCAGCAGCGAGTGCGGGACCCGCCCGTCCAGGACGTGCGCCTGCGGGACGCCGCCGCGCACGGCGGCCAGGCACGCCTCCATCTTCGGCACCATCCCGGCGGACAGGTCCGGCAGCAGCGCGGCCAGCTCGTCGGTGGTCAGCCGGTCGATCACGTCGTCGCTGTCGGGCCAGTCGGCGTACAGGCCCTCCACGTCGGTGAGCACGACCAGCTTCGCCGCGTCCAGCGCGACCGCGAGCGCCGCCGCGGCCGTGTCGGCATTGACGTTGTACACCTCGCCGTCGTCGCCGCGCGCGATACTCGACACGACCGGCACGCGTCCGTCGTCCAGCAGCGCCCGGACGGCGCCGACCTCCACCTCGACGATCTCGCCGACCTGGCCGATGTCGACGCGCGCGCCGTCCACGACGGCGTGCTTGCGCTCGGCGGTGAACAGGTTCGCGTCCTCGCCGGACATGCCGACGGCGAACGGCCCGTGCCGGTTGATCAGCCCGACGACGTCGCGCTGCACCTGGCCGGTCAGCACCATCCGGACGACCTCCATCGCCTCGGGGGTGGTGACCCGCAGGCCGGCGGTGAAGGTCGAGTCGATCCCGTTGCGCTCCAGCGCCGCGTTGATCTGCGGGCCGCCGCCGTGCACGATGACCGGCTTCAGCCCGGCGTAGCGCAGGAACACGATGTCCTCGGCGAACTGGTGCCGCAGCGCCTCGTCGGACATCGCGTGCCCGCCGTACTTGATGACGACGGTCGTGCCGTGGAAGCGCTCCAGCCACGGCAGCGCCTTGATCAGCGTCTCCGCCTTGCCCATGACGCCCGCGCGGTTCTTGCGCATCTGGGCGCCGCTCGTGATCGCGCTCATGTCGAGTACGCCGAGTTCTCGTGGACGTAGTCGGCGGTCAGGTCGCTCGTCCAGACGGTCGCGCTGTGCGGGCCGGCCGACAGGTCGGCGGTGATCGTGACGTCGCGGGGGCGCATGTCGACCTTGTCGCGGTCGTCGCCGAACGAGCCGTTGCGGCACACCCAGACGCCGTTGATGGCGACGTTGAGCTGGTCGGGCTCGAACACCGCGTCGGTGGTGCCGATCGCCGACAGCACCCGGCCCCAGTTGGGGTCCTCGCCGTGGACGGCGCACTTGAGCAGGTTGTTGCGGGCGATGGACCGGGCCACGGTGACGGCGTCGTCCTCGGACGCGGCGCCGACGACCTCGATCGCGATGGCCTTGGAGGAGCCCTCGGCGTCCACGAGGAGCTGCCGGGTCAGGTCGGCGCAGACCTCGGTGAGCAGCGCGGTGAACTCCTCCTCGCCGGGGACGGTGCCGGTCGCGCCGGACGCCATCAGCAGGACGGTGTCGTTGGTCGACATGCAGCCGTCGGAGTCGAGCCGGTCGAAGGTGACGCGGGTCGCGGCGCGCAGCGACCGGTCCAGCGCGTCGGCGGGCAGGTCGGCGTCGGTGGTGATCACGCAGAGCATGGTGGCCAGGGACGGGGCGAGCATGCCCGCGCCCTTCGCCATCGCGCCGATCATGTAGCCGCCGTCGCCCTGCCGGAAGGAGATCTTCCCGACGGTGTCGGTGGTGCGGATCGCGTCGGCGGCGGCGAGGCCGCCGTCGCCGCGCGACAGCTCCGCGACGGCCTTGTCCACGCCGGGCAGCAGCGCGTCCATCGGCAGCCGCTCGCCGATCAGGCCGGTGGAGCAGACCGCGATCTCGCCGGCGGAGTCGGCCAGCAGCTCGGCGGCCTTCTCCGCGGTGGCGTGGGCGTCCTGGAAGCCGGGTGCGCCGGTGCAGGCGTTGGCTCCGCCGGAGTTCAGCACGACCGCGCGGACGCGGCCGCCCTTGAGGACCTGCTCCGACCACAGGACGGGCGCGGCCTTGACGCGGTTGCGGGTGAAGACGGCGGCGGCGGCGCGGGACGGCCCGTCGTTGACGACGAGGGCCAGGTCGCGGGTGCCGCTGTCCTTCAGCCCGGCGACGACGCCGGCGGCGCGGAAACCGCGGGGGGCGGTGACGCTCAAGGGGACACTCCGATCGTGGTCAGCCCGAGTTCTTCCGGGAGGCCGAGGGCGAGGTTGGCGCTCTGGACCGCGCCGCCCGCGGTGCCCTTGGCGAGGTTGTCGACGGCGGCGACCGCGACGATCCGGCCGGCGGCCTCGTCCAGCGCGACCTGGACGAGCGCGGTGTTCGCGCCGAGGGTCATGGAGGTGGCGGGCCACTGCCCCTCGGGCAGCAGCCCGGCGAACGGCTCGTCGGCGTAGGCGTCGCCGTAGGCGGCGCGCAGCGTCGCGGCGGTGACGCCGGGGCGGGCCTTGGCCGTGCAGGTCGCGAGGATGCCGCGGCTCATCGGCGCGAGCGTCGGGGTGAAGGAGACGGTGACCTCCTCCCCCGCGACGGCGCTGAGGTTCTGCGTCATCTCGGGGGTGTGCCGGTGGACGCCGCCGACGGCGTACGCGCTGACCGAGCCCATCACCTCGCTGCCGAGCAGGTGCGGTTTGAGCGACCGGCCGGCGCCCGAGGTCCCGGACGCGGCGACCACGACGACGTCGGGCTCGGCGAGCCCGGCGGCGAACGCCGGGAACAGCGCGAGGGTGACGGCGGTCGGGTAGCAGCCGGGGACCGCGATCCGCCTGGTGGCGCGCAGCGCGTCGCGCTGCCCGGGCAGCTCGGGGAGGCCGTAGGGCCAGGTGCCGGCGTGCGGGGAGCCGTAGAAGGCCTCCCAGGCGGCCGGGTCAGTGAGCCGGTGGTCGGCGCCGCAGTCGACGACGAGCACGTCGTCGCCGAGGTCGGCGGCGAGCGGTCCCGACTGGCCGTGCGGCAGGGCCAGGAACACGACGTCGTGGCCGGCGAGGGTGTCCGGAGTGGTCTCGGCCAGGACGCGCCCGGCCAGGGATCGCAGATGCGGCTGGTGCGCGCCCAGCTCGGTGCCCGCGTTGGAGCCCGCCGTGAGCGCGCCGATCTCGAACTCTGGATGTCCCGCCAGGATGCGCAGCAGCTCGCCGCCCGCGTACCCGCTGGCGCCGGCGACCGCCGTCCGGATTCCCATGTCCCTCCTCAGGAAGCAGCGAGTAAGAGTATGCATGCAACTGGAAATCTATTCAACGTCGAGCGTCTCGCCGGACCCGATCTGAGACGAGCGACACAGGTCTCGGAACGGCGTCAACAGAGGTTGACAGTCGTCCGAATGTCAACCTACATTGACAGCTGTGATCCGACAGGTAGTTAGGCACCTAAAGATTTGCCACCTGAACATCTGTGCCCTAACATCGCCGCCATGGAGAACCTCGGCATCGGCGACCTCAAGGCGCTCGGCCCCATGGAGGAGTGGCCGGTCGGCCGCCTCTTCGGCGCCGCGTCCCGGCTGGCGGGCCCGATCGTCTGGCGGATCGTCGAGAAGCACGGGATCAGCCCGGCGGGGTACTTCCTGCTCCGCCTGCTGGTCGTCGAGGACGGCCTGCGCCCGAGCGAGTGCGCCAAGCGGCTGCTGGTCACCCCGGCCACGATCACCTCGGTGGTCGACACGCTCGAGCGCAACGGGCACGTCCGGCGCGAGCGCTCCTACCGCGACCGGCGCGGGGTGATGCTGCGCATCACCGACGAGGGCCGCCGGCTGCTCGCCGAGAAGTCCCAGCCCATCGGCCGCGACCTGAACGAGCTGTACGACGTCGTCGAGGAGGGCGACGAGGCGGCCGTCCGGCGGTTCCTGCTCAACCTGATCAAGCAGTTCGAGAACTACTCCGAGGGCAAGCCAGGGAAGGGAGACAGCGCGTGAGCGCACCCCCCGAGCCCGCCGTCCAGACGGTGGAGCTGAAGAAGACCTACCCCGCCGCCGGCCCGCGGCCCGCGGTGCCCGCCGTCCGGGGCATCGACCTGGACGTGCCGCGCGGCGAGTTCTTCGGGCTGCTCGGCCCGAACGGCGCCGGCAAGTCCACCACCATCGGCATGCTCACCACCCTGGTCGTCCCGACCGGCGGCACCGCCCGGGTCTCCGGGCTGGACGTGGTGAAGGACGCCGTGGAGATCAAGCGCCGCATCGGCGTGGTGTCGCAGAACAACACCCTCGACAGCGACCTCACCGCCGCCGAGAACCTGGAGTTCCGCGGCCGGTTCTTCGGGCTGAGCGCGCGGGACGCCCGGCGCCGCGCCGACGAGCTGATCGAGCTGTTCGGCCTGACCGAGCACCGCAAGGGCAACCCGTTCGAGATGTCGGGCGGGCAGGCCAAGCGGGTGATGATCTGCCGGGCGCTGATGCACGGCCCCGAGGTGCTGTTCCTGGACGAGCCGACCGCCGGCCTGGACCCGCAGACCCGCACCAACCTGTGGGAGGTGCTGCGCGGCCTGCAGGCCGGCGGGCAGACGATCCTGCTCACCACCCACTACATGGAGGAGGCCGAGGCGCTCTGCGACCGGGTCGCGGTCGTCGACCACGGCCGGCTCCTCGCCGCCGGCACCGTGGACGAGCTGAAGGCCACCGCGGGCGCCGACACCGTCATCACCGTCGCCTACGACGCGCCCGCGCCCGACGAGATCCACAAGCTCGGCGACCGCGACGGCATCAGCAAGGTCGAGGTCACCGGCGGCCAGGTGCGGGTGTTCGCCACCGAGCCCGACGGGATCCTCGGCGAGCTGGTCGGCATCGGGTCGGCCGCCGGGGTCGGCGTCACCGACGCCACGCAGCTGCGTCCCAGCCTGGAGACCGTCTTCCTCACCCTCACCGGAAGGGAATACCGCGAATGACCGCCCCGGCCACCGCCGTCCTGAAGCCGCCGCCCGCGGCGCGGGCGACGATCCCCCGCACGTTCGCCGCGATGATGGCGCGCGAGGCGCGGGTGATGCGCAAGAACTTCCTGTCGACGTTCGTCCGGGTGCTGGTGCAGCCGGTGATGTTCGTGTTCGTCTTCTCCTACGTGCTGCCCAAGCTCGGCGGCGGCGCGATGGCCGGCGGCCCCGGCGGGCCGACGTTCTCCACGATCCTGGTGCCCGGGCTGGTCGGCTCGTCCATCATCATGCAGGCGATGATGGCGGTGATCTTCCCGCTGATGATGGAGCTGAACTGGCAGAAGTCCATCACCGACCGGGCGCTGGCGCCGGTGCCGATCCCGCTGCTGGCGGTGCAGAAGATCGTCGCGGCGGCGCTGCAGGGGCTGATCGGCGGGCTGCTGGTGTTCCCGGCCGTGCTGCTCATCCACGCCGAGGGCCAGTCCCCGCACGTGCACGTGGAGAACTGGCCCGTGCTGGTGGTGGTCATGGTGGTGGGATCGCTGCTGGCCGCGTCCGGCGGGCTGCTGCTCGGCACCCTGCTGAACCCGCAGAAGGTGCAGGTGCTGTTCGCGATGGTGCTGCTGCCGATGACCATGCTCGGCTGCGTGTACTACCCGTGGTCGGCGCTGGACCACATCCGCTGGCTGCAGATCCTCAGCCTGTTCAACCCGCTGGTGTACGTGAGCGAGGGGCTGCGCAGCACACTGACGCCCGGCATCCCGCACATGCCGGTGTGGGCGTTCCTGCTGGCCATCGTCGGCGGGACGGCCCTGCTGACGTGGGCCGCCACCCGCACGTTCACCCGCCGCGTCCTGACCTGACCGGCGGCCCGGCGAGGCCCCGCGCGGACGTTCCGCGCGGGGCCTCCCGCGTTACACCGGGCCTCCTTCGGACAGGCCGGTGCGGCGGTCCGTGCGCAGCCGGCGGGTGAGGCCGAGCGTCCGCAGGAACGGCAGGTCGTGGCTGACCACGATCAGCGCACCCTCGTAGGCGGCGAGCGCCTGGGAGAGCTGCCGCGCACTGGCCATGTCGAGGTTGTTCGTCGGCTCGTCCAGCAGCAGGAGTTGGGGTGCCGGGTCGGCGAGCAGCAGCGAGGCCAGCACCGCCCGGAACCGCTCCCCGCCCGACAGCGTGCCCGCGGGCCGGTCGGCGCGCGCGCCGCGGAACAGGAACCGTGCCAGCCCCTGCCGGATCTCGGCGGGCGTCGCCGACGGCGCGTACATGCGGACGTTGTCGACGACGCTGCGGTCGTCGTCGAGGACGTCCAGCCGCTGCGGCAGGTACCGCACGCCGTCCACGCCGATCCGGACCGACACCCCGTCCGGAACCGATTCGCCGGTGAGGGCCCGCAGGAACGTCGTCTTGCCCGAGCCGTTCGGCCCGGTCAGCGCGATCCGCTCCGGTCCCCGCACGATGAACTCGGTCAGCGTGCCGGGGCCCGGTTCCGCAGCGCGCAATCCCGTGACCGTCGCGACCGTCCGTCCGGCCGGGACGCGGGTCGCGGGCAGTTCGATCCGGATCTCGGCGTCGTCGCGCACCGCGTCCTCCGCCTCGGCGAGCCGCGTCCGCGCCCCGGCCAGGCGCTCCTCGTGCATGATGCGGTGCTTGCCCGCCGAGACCTGCGCCTCCCGCTTGCGCAGCTTCATGACGGCCCTCGGCTCGCGCTTGTTCTCGTACATCTTGTTCGCGTAGCGCTTGCGGCGCGCCAGCTTGATATGGGCCTCCTCCAGTTCGCGTTTCTGCCGGCGCAGGTCGGTCTCGGCGACGCGGACCATCCGTTCCGCGGCCTCCTTCTCGACGGCGAGCAGCTCCTCGTAGGCGGACAGGTTCCCGCCGAACGATCGGACGGCGCCGCCGCGCAAGTCGGCGATCGCGTCGACCCGGTCCAGCAGCTCCCGGTCGTGGCTGACGACGACCAGCACGCCCGTCCAGGCGTCCACGGCGTCGTACAGGCGGCGCCGGGCGTCCAGGTCCAGGTTGTTGGTCGGCTCGTCCAGCAGCAGCACGTCGGGACGCGCCAAGAACAGCGCGGCGAGCCCGGCCATCACGGCCTCGCCGCCCGACAGCGTCGCGACGCCGCGGTCCAGGCCCACGTGGCCGAGGCCGAGCCGGTCGAGCTCCGCGCGGGCGCGCTCCTCGACGTCCCAGCCGTCGCCGACGGCGGCGAAGTTCTCCTCGGTGGCCTCGCCGCGCTCGATGGCGTGCAGCGCGGCCCTGGTCGCGCTGATGCCGAGCAGGTCCGACACGGTGGCGGCGTCGTCGAGGACGAGGGTCTGCGGCAGGTATCCGATCTCCCCGTCGACGGCGACGGAGCCGGACGCGGGACGCAGCTCCCCGGCGATCAGCTTGAGCAGGGTGGACTTGCCGGAGCCGTTGACCCCGATCAGGCCGGTGCGGCCGGCGCCGAACGCGGCGTCCAGGCCGTCCAGGACGGCGGTGCCGTCGGGCCAGGCGAACGACAGATCCGAGCAGACGATGGCGAATGACATGAGGCGGCCTCCATGGCGGGCGGGCTGCGGAACACATGGAGACACCGCGAAGGCGCGCGCGACGCGCAGGAGGGCATGAGAAAGCCCGGCGGGACGTGGGTCCACGAGGTCGCGTGCGCGGGCCGCCGAACGGCCGCCGCGCGGTGCCGGACCTCAGAACTCCAACGAACTCCCCTACCGGGCGGCGATGTGACACGTCCAGGCTAACCGGACTCCAAACACAACACAAGTAGCATTAAGCGCCTTTCCCGCCGCAAGCCGAAGAGGCGCCCCCGCGCGCATCGCGCGGGGACGCCCCTTAGGAAGCCGACCGTCAGGCGCCGCGCAGAACCGCGCCGGTACGGTCCGCCGCGACGGCGACCGCGGCGTCGCGGGCCTGCGACGCCTCCTCCGCGGTGAGGGTGCGGTCGGGAGCGCGGAACCGCAGCGAGTAGGCCAGGGACTTGCGGCCCTCCCCCACCTGCTCGCCGGTGTAGACGTCGAACAGCCGGACCGACTCCAGCAGCTCGCCCGCGCCGTCGCGCAGCGCCGACTCGACGTCCGCGGCCGGGACCTCGGCGTCGACGATCAGCGCCACGTCCTGCGTCGCGACCGGGTAGGTCGACACGTGCGGCGCGCGCACGGCCACCGGCTCGCCCAGCCGGCGCAGCTCCAGCTCCATCGCGCAGGTGCGCGCCGGCAGCCCGTACGCCTTGGTGACGCGCGGGTGCAGCTCACCGGCGTGGCCGACCAGCGTGTCGCCGACGTACAGCGCGGCGCAGCGGCCCGGGTGCCACGGCGCGTGCCGGTCGGCCTTCACCGCCAGCTCCACGCCGACCTCGGCGGCCACCGTGCGCGCGGCCTGCACCGCGTCCGCCCACAGCGCCGGGCGCCCCCCGCCCCACCAGCCGGACGGCTCACGGTCGCCGGACAGCACGACCGCCACCCGGTGCGGCTGGTCGGGCAGCGCCGCCTCGGCGGACGCGACCTCCTCGGACGTCGGGCCGCGGTCGACCGCGAGCCGCGGGGACCGCTCCGGTGCGCCCGGGCGCGGCCGGAACACCACGCCCAGTTCGAACAGCGCCGTGTCGGGGAACCCGCGCCCCACGTTGTGCGCCAGCGTCCGCAACAGGCCCGGCAGCAGCGTGGTGCGCAGCAGCGGCTCCTCCTCCGACAGCGGGTTCGCCAGCCGCAGGGTGCGGCGGCGCGCGTCGTCGGCGGGCAGCTGCAGGTCGTCCCAGTCCTTGGCGGACACGAACGGGAACGCCAGCACCTCCACGTACCCGGCGCCGGCGAGCGCGCGGCCGACGCGGCGGCGCAGCCGCTGCTGCACCGTCAGCCCGCGGCCCGCGGACGGACGCGGGGCGCGGGCCGGGATGTTCTCGTAGCCCTCCAGCCGGATGACCTCTTCGGCGAGGTCGTTGGGGTCACCGAGGTCGGGTCGCCACGACGGCGGCGTCACGGTCAGGACGTCGTCCCCCTCGACCGTGCAGCCGACCTCCTCCAGCCGGCGGACGACCGTGCCGCGGCCGTAGGCCACGCCCGCGACCCGGTCCGGATGCCCGGCCGGCATGGTGATCGTCACGCGCTCGGCCGGGGCCTCGGCGTGGGTGACGCCCGGCACGATCTCCGCGCCGCCCAGCTCGGCGAGCATCCGCGCCGCGCGGTAGGAGGCGTACAGCGGCAGCTCGCGGTCGACGCCGCGCTCGAACCGGTAGGACGCCTCGCTGTGCAGCTTGTGGCGGCGGCTCATCCGGGCGGTGCCGATCGCGTCGAAGTGCGCCGCCTCGACGACCATGTCGGTCGACCGCTCGTCGATCTCGGTGGCGAGGCCGCCCATCGTGCCGGCCATCGAGATCGGGCCCGACTCGTCGGTGATGAGGATGTCCTCGGGGTCCAGCGTCCGCTTGACGTGGTCGAGGGTCTCCAGGCTCTCGCCCTTGGCGGCGCGGCGCACCACGATCGGGCCGGTGAGCTTGGCCCGGTCGAAGGCGTGCAGCGGCTGCCCGAGCTCCAGCATCAGGTAGTTGGTGACGTCGACCGCCAGCGACACCGGGCGCATCCCGGCGCGGTGCAGGCGGACCTGCATCCACACCGGGGTCTTGGCGTCGGCGTCGAAGCCGCGGACCTCGCGCAGGACGAACCGGTCGCACGCGGTCGGGTCGCCGATGCTCGCCGGGTAGGCCTCGCCGTTCTTGGCGGGCAGCTCCACGTCCGCCGGGTCCTTGAACGGGACGCCGTAGGCGATCGCGGCCTCGCGGGCGATGCCGCGGATCGACAGCGCGTAGCTGCGGTCGGGGGTGACGGCGATGTCCAGCACATCGTCGCGGATGCCGAGCAGCTCCACCGCGTCCGCGCCGACCGGGGCGTCCGGCGGCAGCACCAGGATGCCGCTGTGGTCGTCGCCGATGCCGAGCTCGGTGACCGAGCAGATCATGCCCTCGGACACCTTGCCGTAGGTCTTGCGGGCACCGATCCGGAACCCGCCGGGCAGCACGCCGCCGGGCAGGATCGCCACGATGCGGTCGCCGACCGCGAAGTTGGTGGCGCCGCACACGATGTTCTGCGGCTCGCCGGTGCCGTTCGCGTCGCCGACGTCGACCTGGCAGTACCGGATCGGCTTCTTGAAGCCGGTCAGCTCCTCGATCGCCAGGACCTCGCCGACGACGATCGGCCCGGAGACGTCCGCGCCGGCCCGCTCGACCGTCTCGACTTCCAGGCCCGCGGCGATCAGCTTCGCGGCCAGGTCGCGGCCGGTCACGCCGGCCGGCAGCTCGACGTGCTCGCGCACCCAGGAAAGCGGGGCCCGCATCAGATCTCCATCCCGAACGGGAGGGTGAACCGGACGTCGCCCTCCACCATGTCGTACATGTCCTCCACGCCGTGCCGGAACATCAGCGTCCGCTCGACGCCCAGCCCGAACGCCCAGCCGCTGTAGCGCTCCGGGTCGACGCCGCAGGCCACCAGCACCCGCGGGTTGACCATGCCGCAGCCGCCCAGCTCGATCCAGCCCTCCGAGCCGCAGGTGCGGCACGGCTCGCCGCCCGGCTCGGCGGACGCGCCCCGGCACACGAAGCACTGCATGTCCACCTCCGCCGACGGCTCGGTGAACGGGAAGTACGACGGCCGGAACCGCGTCCGCAGCCCCTCGCCGAACATGCCGGTGACGAACGCGTCGATGCCGCCGCGCAGGTCCGCCATGGTCAGGCCCTCGTCGACCGCGAGCCCCTCCAGCTGGTGGAACACCGGGCTGTGCGTGGCGTCCAGCTCGTCGGTGCGGAACGTGCGCCCCGGCGCCACCACGTACACCGGCAGCGGGCGCGACAGCAGCGCCCGGATCTGCACCGGCGAGGTGTGGGTGCGCATCACCAGCCCGGACTCCTCCGACTCCACGAAGAAGGTGTCCTGCATGGTGCGGGCCGGGTGGTCGGGCTTGAAGTTGAGCGCGTCGAAGTTGAACCACTCCGCCTCGACCTCGGGCCCCTCGGCGACCTCGAAGCCCATGGAGACGAAGACGTCGGCCATCCGCTCCTGCATGGTGGTCAGCGGGTGCCGGGCGCCGCGGGGCGCGCGGTCCCAGGGCAGGGTGACGTCGACGGTCTCCTCGACGAGGACGCGCTGGTCGCGCTCCTCCTCCAGGACGGCCTGGCGCTCCTTCAGCGCCTTCGAGACCGCGCCGCGGGCGGCGCCGATGCGCTTGCCCGCGTCGGCGCGCGCCGCCGGCGGCAGCGCGCCTATCTTCCGGTTGGCGAGGGCCAGCGGGGAACGGTCGCCGGCGTGCGCCAGGCGGACCTGCTTGAGGGCGTCGAGGTCGGTCGCCGCGGCGATGGCCGCGAGCGCCTCGTCGCGGGCCCGGTCCAGCTGCTCGGGCTGCAACGCGGACACCTCGACGGGGTCATAGGACTTGTTGGGTGCAGACATGGTGGTGTGATCGACTCCGGTCGGCGTGGGACGCCCGCAGTCTAGTGCGCGGGCGGTGAAGATCCGGAAAGCGTGCGCGTGACGCGCGGCCCGCCCGTGCCCCTCCGCGGCGGCGGGCCGCGCCCGGACGGGCTCAGCTCGCGTGGTCGGGGGCCCCGGCGGGCACGGTAAATCGGAACTCGGCGCCGCCGCCGGGCGCGCGCCGCACGGTGATCGTCCCGCCGTGCGCCTCGACCAGGCCCTTCACGATGTACAGGCCGAGCCCGGTGCCGCCGCGCCGGTTGCCGCCCGGGCCGCGCCAGAACTGCCGGAAGACCCGCTGGACGGCCTCGGGCGGTATGCCCTCGCCCTCGTCGCGGACCGACACGGCCGCCCCCTCCTTGTGCGCGTCCGGCTCCACCACGATCGTGACGGTGCCGGCGCCGTGCCGCACCGCGTTCTCCACCAGGTTGCCGAGGATCTGGTCGACCTTGTCGGGGTCCAGCCACATTTCGGGCAGCTCGCCGCGGACCTCGAAGCGGAACCGGTCCTCGGCGTCGCCGGCCGCGACCCGGCCCGCGATCACCTTGCGGACCTCGTCCGGCAGGTCGACGACCTGGCGGCGCATCTCCAGCCGGCCCGCCTCGATCCGGGACACGTCCAGCAGCTCGGTGATCAGCCGGGTGACCCGGTCGGCGTCGGCGTTGACCGTCTCGAGCATGACCCGCTTCTGGTCGTCGTTGAAGCGGTGCCACTTGGCCAGCAGCGTCGCGGTGAAGCCCTTGACGCTGGTCAGCGGAGAGCGCAGCTCGTGCGCGACGGTGGAGACCAGGTCGGCGCGGTCGCGCTCCTGGCGGGCGCGGCGCTGGGCGTCGCGCAGGCAGACGGTGAAGCGCTCGACCCGGCCGCCCTCGCCGCGCCGGTACCCGGCGGTGACCAGCAGCTCGGTGCCGCCGGGCAGGAACAGCGAGCGCTCGGGGTGCCGGGTGCGGGTGGCGAGGCCCTCGTAGGGGGCCAGGCACTTCCACCAGTCGCGGCCCTCGGCGTCGTGCAGCGGCAGGACGTCGCGGAAGTCGCGGCCCAGTGCGGCCGCGGCGGCGATCCCGGTCATCCGCGCGGCGGCGGCGTTGAACACCACGACGCGGGCGTCGCGGTCGGCGACCAGCAGCCCGTCGGGCAGGTCGTCGGCCTGCCCCGGCCCGGAGTGAGCGCGCGCGGCCACGCCGGGGGGTTCCTCTCCGCCCACAGCGGCCTCCAGAACACCGGTAGAGCGCGGCCTGTCGAGAAGAGACTCTATCCGCAGTCGGGGCCCTTGCGGGACCCGGAGAACGCCTCGCGGCAAGGCATTTGTAGCCGCCGGGAAGGCCCCGGGCGGGGCCGTGCCCGCAGACGCTCCGGCCGGGCGCGGCCGGCCGGAGCGGCGTCAGCGGGAGCCGGTCGGCGAGCCGGCGAGCGCGCCCGCGACGTCGGAGTGCAGCACGAACAGCCGGTGCAGCCCGGTGATGCGCAGCAGCCGCAGCTGGGCCGGCCGCACCCCGGCCAGCACGATCTCGCCGCCGGAGCCGGAGATCTCGTTGTGCGCGCCGACGAGCGCGCCGAGGCCGGCCGCGTCGCAGAACGGGACCGCGGCGAAGTCGAGCACCAGCCGCCGCGCCCCCGCGGCGTGCGCCTTGACCAGCCCGGTGCGCAGCGCGTCCGCGGTGTGCAGGTCGATCTCGCCGGTCACCGTGACGACGGCGGTGCCGGGCCGCGGCTCGGCGACCTCGATCACCAGGTCGGCCACGCGGGCCGGTGTCCACGCGCCGGTCGCGTCGGGCGGCGCCGCGCCCTGGGGGCCGGCGTCGGGGAGGGCCCCGGCGGGCGCGGCCGGCGCCGCGGAGCCGCGGGGCGCGGCCTGCGCGGCGCCCGTCCGGCACCGGACCTCTGGTGCCCGCCGGCCCGGCCGCCTCGCCGGCCTGGTCTCCTCGGTCATCACGTTCGCCCCCACTCTGCGCGGCACCGTCGCCGCCCTGGTCAACGCCCCTGGTCAACACCGTAGGCAGCGGACCGGAGGGATGAGATCCACCGCCGGACCGGTATCCCGCTCCTACCTGGGAATGAGTCCCCCGTGCCGGCGGGCCCCCTGCCCCTCCGTCCACGGGAAGACCATCTTCGCAGCTCACAAGCCCCGAAACGGTCGCGAAGGCGACCGCTTGCGGCCAACCGGCCACGGAACGCATCGAACCGCCGCGGCCTCTCGTACGTGCCCCCGCGAGGTCGGTGCGCGGGGTCAGTCCCGGCGCTGCGCCCGCGCCGAGGCATACAGGCATACGGCCGCGGCCGTCGCCAGGTTCAGGCTCTCGGCCCGGCCGTAGATCGGCACCCGGACCACCTCGTCCACGTGCCGGAGGATCTCCTCGGGCAGCCCCCACGCCTCGTTGCCGAACACCCAGGCGGTGGGCCGCGCCAGCACCCCCTGGTCGATGGCGTCGTCCAGGGTGCGGTCGCCCGCGCCGTCGGCGGCCAGCACCGTGAGCCCCGCCCGCTTCAGCTCGGGGATCAGCGTGTCGAAGCGCGGGCCGACCACGACCGGCAGGTGGAACAGGCTGCCCGCCGAGGCGCGCACGCACTTGCCGTTGTAGGGGTCGACGGACGCGTCGGTGAACACGACCGTCTCCGATCCCGCAGCGTCGGCGGTGCGCAGGACCGTCCCGGCGTTGCCGGGGTCGCGGACGTGCGCGAGGACCGTCACCAGCCGGGGGCCGGCCTCCAGCGCGCCGGCCAGCGGGACGTCCACGAACCCGCAGACCGCCAGCAGGCCCTGCGGCGTGACGGTCTGCGCCAGCTCCGCCATGATCTCGCCGCTGACCCGCAGCACCGGCACCCCGGCGCGCTCGGCGGCGCCCACCAGCTCGGGATGGCGGCTCTCGGCCTCGGCCGTGGTGAACAGCTCGGCCAGCCCGCCGGGGATCTCCAGCGCCTCCCGCACCGCCTGCGGCCCCTCGGCGAGGAACCGCCCCTCACGGCGCCGGAAGGCGCGTTTGGCGAGCCGCCGAGCGGCCTTCACCCGCGGTGATCGGATAGAGGTCAGCTCGCGGCCCGCCATGTCGCCGTACCCGCCCGTCGCCAGGTCGCCCGGCTCAGGCGGCCTCCGCCGGGAGCGCGTCCTTGGCCACCTTGACCAGGGCGGCGAACGCGGGGGCGTCGTTCACGGCGAGCTCGGCCAGCATGCGCCGGTCGACCTCGATCTCGGCGGCCTTCAGGCCCTGGATGAACCGGTTGTAGGTGATGCCGTTGGCGCGGGCCGCAGCGTTGATCCGCTGGATCCAGAGGCGGCGGAACTGGCCCTTGCGGTCCTTGCGGTCCCGGAACGCGTAGGTCATCGAGTGGAGCTGCTGCTCCTTGGCCTTGCGGTACAGCCGCGAACGCTGGCCGCGGTAGCCGCTCGACCGCTCCAGAACGACCCGACGCTTCTTGGCGGCGTTGACCGCCCGCTTCACGCGTGCCACGTGCTGAACTCCTTCGTGGGGGCCGGAGCCGTCCTGGCGCCGGCCGGTCGTCGTTGTTGCCGGTCGGTGCTACTTGCGCAGCAGCTTCTTGATGTTCTTGGCGTCGGCGTCGGCCACCACGGCCGGGCCGGACAGGCGGCGCGTCCGCTTGGTGGGCTTGTGCTCGAGCAGGTGGTTCTTGTTGGCGCGGCGGCGCATCACCTTGCCGGAGCCGGTCAGCTTGAAGCGCTTCTTGGCACCGCTGTGGGTCTTCGTCTTCGGCATGGTCGCCGTCGTCTCCCTCGTTGCCGGGCCCCCGTGCGGCGGCACGGGGGCGCACCTGATCGGCGCGTCGCACACGGACGCGTGCGGCGCGCCGGGTCAGGCTTCAATGTACGTGCGTGGCGTCCTCGCGAAAGCCGCGAGGCCGCCGGCGGACCCGCCGCCGGAGCGGGGGCCCGGCGGCCCTTGCGGGCCGCGGGCGTTGCGGCCGGACCGGCGTCGGGGCCGGTCCGGCACCACCGCCGAGCGGCGGGTACCGCGCCCGGTGCGCTCCGCTCCGCGGCGGGCGGCACCGTGCCGGGCGCCGCGGCCGGGTGTCCGCGACCGGGCGCCGTGGCCGCCTTCGCGCTCGCGCGGTCGGGCGGTCGGTCAGGCCGGGCCGGCGGCGGCGTCCTGCTCGCGGCTCGCCGCGCGCTGCTCGGCCTTGGCCTCCGCCTTCTTCTTGTGCGGACCGAGCACCATGATCATGTTGCGGCCGTCCTGCTTGGGCCGCGACTCGACGAAGCCGAGGTCCTCGACGTCGTCGGCCAGCCGCTGCAGCAGCCGGAAACCGAGCTCGGGACGGGACTGCTCACGACCACGGAACATGATCGTGACCTTCACCTTGTCCCCCGCCTTCAGGAACCGCACCACGTGACCCTTCTTGGTCTCGTAGTCGTGCGGGTCGATCTTCGGGCGGAGCTTGATCTCCTTGATGATCGTGTGCGCCTGGTTCTTCCGCGCCTCACGCGCCTTCATCGCGGACTCGTACTTGAACTTGCCGTAGTCCATGAGCTTGGCGACGGGCGGGCGCGCGGTGGGCGCCACCTCGACCAGGTCGAGGTCCGACTCACGCGCGAGTTCAAGGGCCTTGGCGATGGGCACGATGCCCACCTGTTCGCCGTTCGGGCCGACGAGCCGGACCTCGGGCACGCGAATGCGGTCGTTGATACGCGGTTCGGCGCTGATGGGACCTCCTTGGGGCCGTTCTCAAGTTCTGGGACCGGTCGTACCCCGAGGCTCTCACGCGAAAAGCCCCGCACGACT
The DNA here is from genome assembly GCF_030283205.1 of Actinomadura opuntiae. Lineage (GTDB taxonomy): Bacteria > Actinomycetota > Actinomycetes > Streptosporangiales > Streptosporangiaceae > Spirillospora. Next base: position 10,392 of record NZ_JASNWF010000046.1, on the reverse strand, counting down.
CACGTGCGGGGCCACCTTCGGTCTCCCCGTACGGCGGAACCGCCCGGGGACGACGGCGGAACGAGCGCGCCGCCCGTTCGCCGGACCGATACCCACCGGCCTCGCGGCCGGTCAGGTGGGAGGTGGCCTCCGCTTGAGCGCCCGGCGCGCACAACCTCTCGGTCACGCGCACAGGGCCGGTCGGCCACTAAGACTACCACCTGTTCAGCCCGCTCGCGCCGCACGGATCCGCGCCCGAACCTCCGAGTACGCCGACCGGTACAACCCGCCCGTCGAGCGCCGCATTCCCGACTGCCACCGCCCGGCCGGCGAGGTCCGGCCACGAGGGTCGCAAACGTGCTTGCGACCCGCTCCGTCGCACGCGTACCGGTCGCGGATCGCCGTCCGGCCGTGGATTCGCGCGTGAAAGTGACGGTCTTCTGGCCCGGCAGGTGCCTCGGCGGCGGGCGGACGCCTTGTTACGGTGATGCCAGGACGGCCCGGTGGGGCCGGTGCCAGAGAGGTATTCACGCGATGCCCTCAGTAGAGACCGGTCCGGCCGGCTTCCTCACCGCCTCGTCCCCGGTCCGCCTGCAGTTCGCGCAGAAGGCGTTCATCATGGCGGCCGGCCGGCTGCTGCTGGTGCGCAAGGCGGCGTCCGACCCGTTCCACCCCGGCCGCTGGGAGGTCCCCGGCGGGCGGCTGGAGGTCGAGGACGACCTGGACCTCGACGACCACATCCGCCGGGAGGTCTGGGAGGAGGTCGGCCTCAAGGTCGATCCCGGCCCGCCGTTCCACCTCTGGCAGTGGTTCATGGCCGACCGGTCCGCGGCCGCGCCCGGCGGGCTGATCCGGGTGGTGGCGGCGGCGCGCCGCTGCCGTCCGCTGACGTTCGACGTGGACGTCGGCAACCGGGACGAGAGCGACCACCTGGACGGCTGCGCGTGGGTGCCGCTGCACGAGGTGTGCGCCTACGAGCTGATCCCGAGCCTGCGTCCGGTGATGCGGGCGTTCCTCCGGCTTCCCTGCTGACCGGCCGGATGGGCGCGGGTGCGGGCGCGGGCGGCGGCGGGGCCGTCCCCTCCCCCGTGCGGTGGCCCGGCCTCGACGGGACGGGCCGGCGCCGGTTCTCCCTGGTGGTCATCGGCGACGTGCGGATCGAGGTGCGGGCCGCGCTGGACGACGTGCGTTTCGGCGAGCTGACCGCCGACCGGCTCTGCTACGCGCCGGCGCGGGCCCTGGTCGCGGGGACGGCGGTGAACCTGGCCCGGTGCGCGGTCGCCCATTTCCGCCGGGTGAGCGTGCTGGCGAAGGTGGGCGACGACGACTTCACCCCGGTGATCCGGCGGGAGCTGCGCAGGATCGGCGCCCGGGACCGGCTGCGGGTCGAGCCGGGCACGGCGAACGGGGTGACGGTGATGGTCCGCGACCGGCCGGCCGACGGCGGGCCGGGCGTGCGCCTGCTGGTGGCGGAGCAGGACGCGCCGGGCCGCCGGCTCACCGAGTCCGAGGTCCGCTCGGCCACGGCCGGGATCCGCCGGGCGGACGCACTGTTCCTGGACGGGTACTCGCTGCTGTCGCCGGTGTCGCGGGCGGCGCTGCACGCGGCGGCGCGGACGGCACGCGCGGCCGGCACCCTGGTGGCGTTCGACCTCGTCCCGCACGACATCGACGCGCGGCTTCCGGCGGCGGAGGTGCTGCCGCTGCTGTCGGCCGCCGACCTGGTGATCGCCGAGGTGCCGACGTTGGCGCGGCTGCTCGGGCGGCCGGTGCCGGTGGGGCCGGGCGAGGTGCGGGCGCTGGCGCCCGCGCTGGATCGGGCGGTCAGCGGGCGTCCGCTGTGGCTGCTGCGGTTCGGGGCCACCCAGTTGGAGCGGGCGCTGGCCTACCGGCGCGACCATCTGCTGCTGGAGTACCCGACCGGATACCGCGACGGAGACGCGCGGACGGGGTTCGGTGACCGGCTGGCGGCGTGCGAGCTCTACTGGTGGCTGTCGTCGCGCTGATCGTCGTCCCGGCCGCCGGAGGCCGACGGGCCGTCGAGGGCGGCCTCCGCGCGGTGCAGCTCGCGCACCGTGCGCAGGAACCGCCCGCGGCTCTCGGGGAGCCCGAACGTCTCCTGCCAGCGCCAGGCCATGGCGGGCACCGCGTTGCTTGCAGTTTCCCCGTGCAGGGCGACGGTGACGGCCCAGCGCAGGAACTGGCCGCGCACTCCGTCGCCGGGATGGACGGTCGACGTCCCCTGTTCGTCAATGAGGAGGTAGGAGTGGCCCGTCCGGAAGCGCGCCCGCAGGGCCGCGTACCCGGCGGGCGTCCCCGGCAGGCCGCGTCCCTCCACCACGGTGCGGATCCCGTGGACGCCCGGGAGGAAGTGCCAGTGCGCGTGGTCGATGCACGCGCCGCCGCCCTGTGACAGCGCGGGCCCGTGCTCGAACAGCAGCAGTTCGCCGGTGCCGTAGGCCCGCCGGTAGAGGTGGGCGACGTGGTCGCGCCAGCGCAGCGCGCGATCCCACAGCGGTTCGCCGAAGTCGCCCGCGCACTGGTGGTGCCGCCGCGTGACGAGGAGGAGGTGCCCGTCGGCGAGCGGCGCGACGTCGGGCATCAGCAGGAAGTCGCGGTCCCGCGCGATGACGGACGCCTCGCCCGGCAGGTCGGCCATGGCGTTGACCCGGTACCGGAGGGGCGGGCACAGCACGCACTCGCGGCCGGGCTGCACCGATGGCTCGGCCAACGCCTCCTCCAGCACCACGGTCGCACGGACGGTCGCCTTCCAGCGTGCCCGGCGGCCCGCGCCGGCGATCTGTACGGCGACGGATACAGACATGGAACCCGTGAGGTACAAAGCATGACCTAATGGGCACATAAGGGACAGAAGGCACCATCGTGAACCAGACCCCGCCGCTCCCCGCCCAGGCCCCCCGCGCCGCCGCTCCCGCCACCGCGTCCTCCCGCGCCGTCGCCGCCCCGGTCATCGACATGGCCGTGCTGCAGACCCGGCTGAACGAGTCCCTCGACGTCCTGCGCGACACCTACGCGCCCGCGCCCGGCACCGGCGGCGGCTGGTACCACGAGCTGGCGAGCCCCGAGCCGGGCACGACCGCGACGGCGCTCGGGCTGCTGGCGTTCGTGGAGGCGGGCCGCCCGTTCGAGTACTTCGACGAGGGCCTGGCGTTCCTGGCCGAACGGCAGGTCGCGTCGGCCGACGCGCTGCGCGACGGCGGCTGGGCGACCCGCACCAGTCTCGGGATGCCGGTCGTCGAGGCGACCGGGTGGATCGCGCGGTTCCTCGCCCGCGCCCGCTGCGACCTGCGCGAGGACGCCCCGCACCTGCGGCGCGCCTACCGGTGGCTGCTGCGCAACCAGAATCCCGACGGCGGCTGGGGCTCGCTGTACGGGTCCGCGTCCCGGGTATGGCAGACGTGCCTGGCGCTGCGCGCGCTCGCCCAGCTCAACCCGTACGACCCGGCGGTGGACCGGGGAGTGGAATGGCTGACCGCAGGCCGGACGGCGCACCGGCCCGCGTGGGGACCGGTGCGGGCGGCCGCACCGACCGTCACCCACACCGCGTTCGTGCTGGTGACGCTGGCGGAGGCGCGGCCGGGCCTGCGGACCGAGCGGCTGCTGGACGCCTACGACTGGCTGCTCGCCCACCTCGATCCCGACGACGACCACACCTGGATCGAGACCTACGAGGTGTCCCCGCACGGCGCCGGGTCGCGGCCGGTGTGGCGGCTCGCCCTGTGGCACTACGGCCTGCCGATCGCGCTGACGGCGCTGCTGCGGGACCCGCGCGGCCCGCACGGCCCGACGGTCGCCCGCGCGTTCCGGACGCTGGTGCGCGGCGAGGTCGCCGATCCGCGCCGCAACGGCCAGCCCGGCGGCCGCGCGTCGCTGTGGACGCTGTGGTGGCGGCTGGAGACGCTGATCGCGCTCACCCGCGTCCCGCTCGCGGGGACCGCGGACGTCCTGCACTGGTTCCCGGACGCGACGGTCGTGCAGCGCGCCCACGCGCGGGAGCGGCCGCTGGCGGCGCTGCTGCCGCACCGCCGGCGCGCCGACCCGGTGGCGCTGGTGCGGCGGCACTGGTCGGCGCTCGTGCTCGGCTTCGTCTGCTTCACCAGCGCGTTCGGCGTCACGCTCGGCGCGTGGGGATGGCGCGACTTCTGGCTGAGCGTGATCGTGCCGATCGTGCTGGCCAGCGTGGACGAGTCGCTGAAGCGGCGGCGGACGCCGCGCGGCCCGCCCCCGGCCGCGTCCTGACCGGCCGCGTCCTGACCGGCGGCGTGCTAGCCGGCGGAGGCGGCGGCGCGGCGGGCCAGTTCGGCCTCGCCGGCCGCGCGCATCGCCGCGACCGGCACGCCGCCGCGGCCGGTCATCAGCTCGACCTGCCGGACGGCCTGGTGCAGCAGCATCGCGAAGCCGCCGACGACCGTCCCGCCGGCGCGCTCGACCGTCGCGGCGAGCGCGGTGGGCCACGGCGCGTAGACCACGTCGAACAGCGCCGCGCCGGACGCGGCGACGGGACCGGCGAAAGCGTCGGCGGCCCGTCCCGGCAGCGTCGACACCACCAGCCCGGCGGGCAGGTGGTCGCCGACCTGGTCGAGGGTGACGACCCGCACCGGCAGCCCGCAGCGCTCGCCGACCTCGGCCGCCTCCGCGGCACGGTCGGGGTTGCGCACCGCGAGGACCGCCGCGTCCAGGCCCAGTTCGGCGAGGGCGGCCAGCGCCGACGCGGCGGTGGCGCCGCCGCCCAGCACCAGGGCGGTGCCGGGCGAGCCGAGGCCCGCTTCGGTGAGCGCGGTGACGATGCCGTGCACGTCGGTGTTGTCGGCGTGCCGGCGCCCGTCGCGGAAGACGAGGGTGTTGGCGCCGCCGACCCGTTCGGCGAGGTCGGACACCGAGTCGGCGAGCTTCAGCGCGACCCGCTTGAGCGGCATGGTCAGCGACAGGCCCGCCCATTCGGGGCCGAGGCCGTCCAGCAGCGGGGCCAGGCCGTCCTCGCCGCACTCGACGGCGTCGTAGCGCCAGGTGTCCAGCCCCATCGCCGCGTACGCCGCCCGGTGCAGCACCGGCGACAGCGAATGCGCGATCGGCGACCCCAGCACGGCGGCCCGCCGCACGTCCTCCACGTTCTCCGCTCTCCTTCTCGCGTTCGGCACCGCTGCGGCAGAACGGGCCGGCGGGCGGGGACCCCGCCGCGCCGGCCGCCGTCTCCGCGTCAGCTGCCCGGGTGCTGCTTCTGCCAGGCCTCGAACTCTTGCTTGTACTTCTGGAACTCCGACGCCGTCGTGGCGAACTTGGTGATCTTGTGCGTCGGGTCGGTGGCGATGAAGTACAGCCAGGGCCCGTCCTTGGGGTTCAGCGCCGCCTCGATCGCCTCCTCGCTCGGGTTGCTGATCGGCCCGGGCGGCAGCCCCTTGTGGAGGTAGGTGTTGTAGGGCGAGTTGACCTTCAGGTCCTGGTTGGTGACCGTCAGCCTCCGCTCCTTCAACGCGTACAGCACCGTCGTGTCGAACTGCAGCGGCATGCCCTGGGCGAACCGGTTGTAGATCACCCGCGAGATCTTGGGCATGTCGCTGGGCTTGCCGGCCTCGGCCTGCAGCAGGCTCGCGAACGTCACCACCTGGCCGGGGTCGAGCTTGACGTCCTTGGCCTTGGCCTCGAGATCGGCGTCGGCGGCGGCCTTGGTGAACTGGCCGACCATGCTCTTGAGGATCTGCTGCGCCGAGCCGTTCGGGTCGAGGTCGTAGCGGCCGGGGTACAGGTACCCCTCCACCCTGCCCTTGGCGTACGACGGCAGGCCGAGCGCCCGCCCGTCCTTGGCCGCCGTCTGGAAGTCCCGCACGGGGATGCCGGTCTTCTTCGACAGCTGCTCGAAGATCTCCTGGGCGCGGCGGCCCTCGGGAATGGTGATCTGGTTGCCGGCCCGCGACTTCGGGTCCAGCAGCAGCGCCATCGCCGCCTTCGACGACATCTCCCGGCGCATCTGGTAGAAGCCCGGCTGGATGCTGGAGGCGCGGGTCTCACCGTTGTAGACCTTGACGAAGGCCCGGGTGCTCTTCACCACGTGGTGCTCCTGCAGCGTCGCCGCGATCACCGCGCCGCTCGCGCCGTCCTTCACCTGGACCGTGACCGTGCCGGAGCCCGAGCCGGAGTAGTCCGGCGGGTGCAGCCGGTTGTCCAGGATCGCGGCGCCGAACACGCCCGCGGTGCCGAACACCGCGACGATGAACGCCAGCGCGAACAGGAACGCGGCGCGGCCGCTGCGGCGGCGGCGCTTCTGCCGCTTGCGGGCGCGCCGCCGGTCCCGCCTGCTCGGCGGTTCCTGCGGCTGCTCCGCACCGTACGGATCGTCGTACGGATCGGAGAAAAGGTTCAAATCGTTCATGAGCTCCCCCGGACGATCTCGCCTGGGGGGCGCCCCGTCAACCGTTCCCCGTCCAGGGCCGCTTGAAGCAGGACCGCCGCGGCCGCCTGGTCGACGACCTTGCGGCGCGCCTGCCCCCGCACTCCCCCGGCCCGCAGGCCGCTCTCGGCCGTGACGGTGGTGAGCCGCTCGTCGTAGAGCCGCACCGCCTCCGGGGGGAGGCGGTCGGCCAGCCTCGCGGCGAACCTGCGCGCCGACTGCGCCGCCGGGCCCTCCCGGCCCGACAGCGACGTCGGCAGCCCGACGACGACCTCGATCGCCTCGTGCTCGGCGACGAGCTCCACGAGCCGGTCGATGTCGCCCCTGCCGCTCTTCACCGTCTCCAGCGGCGAGGCGAGGATGCCGCCGGGATCGCACCGGGCGACGCCCACCCGGACGCTCCCGACGTCCACGCCGAGCCGCACGCCCTGCCTCATCGCACGCCGCTCCTTACCCGCCGGCGGGGCTCACGCGGCCCCTACGGCTCGTTCGACCGCGGCGAGCGCGTCGTCGATCGCGGCGGGGTTCGCGCCGCCGCCCTGCGCGAGGTCGTCCTTGCCGCCGCCCCCGCCGCCGAGCGCCTTGGCGGCCAGGCCGACGAGCGCGCCGGCCTTCAGGCCGCGCTCGCGCGCGCCCTCGGTGACGGCGACGACCACGACGGGACGGTCCTTGGGGACGCCCGTGACCATCACGACGGCGGGCCGTGCCTTCAGCCGGCCGCGCACGTCCACGGCGAGCTTGCGCAGGTCGTCGGCGCCGGTGCCGGCGGGGGCGCGGTGCCCCGCGAACGCGATGCCGTTCACGTCCTTCGCGCCGTCGGCCAGGGACCCGGCGACGGCGAGGATCTGCTGCGAGCGCAGCTTCTCCAGCTCCTTCTCGGCCTCGCGGAGCCGGCCGACGACGCCGGAGATGCGCTCGGGCAGTTCCTCCTTGCGCGCCTTCATCTGCTCGGCGAGCTGCGCGACCAGCACGCTCTCGCGCGCCAGGAAGCGGAACGCGTCGATGCCGACGAGCGCCTCGACGCGGCGCACGCCCGCGCCGATCGACGACTCGCCCAGCACCTTCACCAGGCCGAGCTGCCCGGACCGGGCGACGTGCGTGCCGCCGCACAGCTCGCGGGAGTACTCGCCGACCTCCACGACGCGGACCTCGTCGCCGTACTTCTCGCCGAACAGGGCCAGCGCGCCCATGGCACGGGCCTCGTCGATGGAGGTGTGGAACGCCCGCACGTCCAGGTCCCCGATGAGGACCTCGTTGACCTCGTCCTCGACGTCGCGCAGCACGCTCGGCGGGACGGCGCCGGAGGCGGTGAAGTCGAACCGGAACCGGCCGGGCGAGTTCTCCGAGCCGGCCTGCGCGGCGGACTCGCCGAGCGCCCGCCGGAACCCGGCGTGCACCAGGTGGGTCGCGGTGTGCGAGCGGGAGATCGCGGCGCGCCGGGTCAGGTCGATCTCGGCGTGCGCGGAGTCGCCGGCCTGCGCCTCGCCGCTGCGGACCCGGCCGCGGTGCACGATCAGGCCGGCCAGCGGCGACTGCACGTCGTGCACGTCGATGACCGCGCCGTTGCCGAGCCGGATGACGCCCTGGTCGGCGAGCTGGCCGCCGCCCTCGGCGTAGAACGGGGTGCGGTCCAGGACGACCTCGACCTCGGCGCCCTCGCCGGCCGCGGGCGCGTTGGCGCCGTTGACCAGCAGCCCGACGAGCCGGGCGTCGCCGGTGACGTCGTGGTAGCCGATGAAGTCGACCTTGCCGCCGGCGCCGGTGAGCAGCTCGTCGAGGACCGACACGTCGAGGTTGCCGGTCTTCTTGTCGCGGGCGTCCTGCTTGGCGCGGTCCCGCTGCTCCTTCATCAGCCGGCGGAAGCCGTCCTCGTCGACCTGCAAGCCGGCCTCGGAGGCCATCTCCAGCGTCAGGTCGATCGGGAAGCCGTAGGTGTCGTGCAGCTTGAACGCCTGGTCGCCCGCCAGCGTCCTCTTCCCCGAGCGCCGGGTCTCCTCCACCGCGGTGTCGAAGATCGCGGTGCCGGTGCGCAGCGTCTGGAGGAAGGACTCCTCCTCGGCGTCGATGACCGTGTGGATGTTGGCGGCGGTGCGGACCAGCTCGGGGTACTGCTCGCCCATCGCGGCGATCGCGACGGCGGTCAGCTCGTGCATCAGCCCGGCGTCCTCGCCGCCGAGCAGCCGCAGGTTGCGGATGGAGCGGCGCAGGATGCGGCGCAGCACGTAGCCGCGGCCCTCGTTGCCGGGGCGGATGCCGTCGGCGACCATCATCGTCCCGCTGCGGACGTGGTCGGCGATGACGCGCAGCGACACGTCGGCGCGGTGGTCGCGGCCGTAGGCGGAGCCGGTCAGGTTCGCGGCGCGGTCGAGGACGCGCCACAGGGTGTCGGTCTCGTAGATGTTGTCGACGCCCTGCAGGATCGCCGCCATGCGCTCCAGGCCCATGCCGGTGTCGATGTTCTTGGCGGGCAGGTCGCCGAGGATCGGGAAGTCGGTCTTGCTGTTGCCCGGGCCCCGCTCGAACTGCATGAAGACGAGGTTCCACACCTCGAGGTAGCGGTCCTCGTCGGCGACCGGGCCGCCCTCGCGCCCGTACTCGGGGCCGCGGTCGTAGTAGATCTCCGAGCAGGGGCCGCAGGGGCCGGGGACGCCCATCGACCAGAAGTTGTCCTCCATGCCGCGCTTCTGGATGCGGTCGAGGGGGACGCCGACCTTGTTGTGCCACAGGTCGCGGGCCTCGTCGTCGTCGTGGAAGACGGTGACCCAGAGCTTGTCCTCGGGGAAGCCGAAGCCGCCGTCCTCGCGCGAGCGGGTCAGCAGCTCCCAGGCGAACGGGATCGCCTGCTCCTTGAAGTAGTCCCCGATGGAGAAGTTGCCCAGCATCTGGAAGAACGTGGCGTGCCGGGTGGTCTTGCCGACCTCGTCGATGTCGGGCGTCCGGACGCACTTCTGCGCGCTGGTCATCCGCTGCGACGGCGGGGTGCGCTGGCCGAGGAAGTACGGCTTGAACGGGACCATGCCGGCGTTCACCAGCAGCAGGGTCGGGTCCTCGGCGACCAGGCTGGCGGAGGGCACCACCGTGTGCCCGCGCTCCTCGAAGAACTTCAGGAAGCGGCGCGCCACCTCTGCCGACTCCATGATCAGTGGCCATCCTTCTCGTCGTCGATGATCGTGTAACGCGCCCGCAGCACCCGGCGGGGCCGGGGCCCCGGGGTCTCGGGCGGAGCCTGGTCCATGCGGACGGCCTCGCGCAGCTCCTCCTCGCGGGCCTGCATCTCGGTACGCACGTCCGCCGCGAAAAGCCTCATCCGCTCGCCGGCGGACTGCCCGGTCGACACCGCCCGCGCCGCGACCCCCTCGGGGGACCAGCGGCGCGCGAACCGCTCGACCCGGCGCTTGACGCGGTGCGTGGCGTAGACGCCCGCGCCCGCGCCGACCGACAGCCAGAAGAGCCGCTTCACTTGCGCCCCTTCCCCGAGGAGCGGGCCGGGAGCTGCGGACGGCCGGACGCGCCGGACCGCCCGTCCCCGTCGCGGCTGCTCAGGGCCTTGCGCACCCCGTAGGAGAAGGCGGCGGCCTTCACCAGCGGCCCGCCGACCACCGAGGTCATCACGGTGGTGACGGCCGAGACGTTCTGCGTGACGCCGGCGACCTGCTTGGTGATGACGTCGGTGCGGCCGAGCTGCTCGTTGGCCCGTTTCACCGTGGTCGTCATGTCGTCCAGCAGCGGGGCCGCCTGGTCGCCGAGGTCGCGCACGAGCTTGCTGGCCTCGCCGAGCAGCCGGGCGAGCCGCAGCAGCGTCAGCGCGACGAACGCGACGAGCACAGCCCAGAACACGGCCACGATGAGACCTGCTAGCTGTCCACCAGTGAGCATGAGGGCTTCCGTTCGCTGTGGTTGCGGCCCTGGCCGGGCATTGGCCTACCGACCTTACCGGCCCGGGCGCGGGCGTGGGCGCCGGGCGCGGGCGCCGGTCACGGCCGGGCGGCGGCGGGCGCCGGCCGCGC
>NZ_JASNWF010000045.1 GCF_030283205.1 Actinomadura opuntiae | reverse complement strand
GACCCCGGCGCGGCGGGACGGGCGAGGACGCGCGGGCCTGCGGCCTCGGGGGGGGCGGCGCCGGCTTGGGCGGCGGTTCGGGTGCGGGCTTGGGCGGCGCGGCGCAGCCCGGCGCGCCCGGCCCGACGTTCACGTGGACCTCCCCGTCGATGCACACGCTCACCCCGCCGCCGTTGTCGCCGGTGACCGTGACCGACGACGAGGGGTCGGGCGCCGGGTCGGCGAGCGCGGACGGCGGCAGGGCGAGGGTCCCGGCCAGCGCGCCGGAGATCGCGGCGGGCAGCAGCGGCAGGCGGCGCACCCTCATCCACCTCCGGTGATGCGCCGCAGCTCCGCCGCCGCGCCGGTGAACGCGTCCGGGTGGACGGCCAGGCCGCCCCGGAACACGTGCGCGATGTCGAAGACCAGGTAGATGCCGGCGGCCAGCAGCCCGGCCATCATCCCGAGCGGGATCAGCGTCATCCCGCGCGGCCGGGCCCCGGCGAACAGGGGCAGCAGCATGACGACGATGCCGGTGAGGACGGTCACGACCAGCAGGCCGAGGGGCGGGGTGGTCTTGGCGTCCATGGCCCGCTGGTGGCGCGCCGCGGAGATCTCGGTGAGGTGGTCCAGCACGGTCTGCTGGGCGTTCTGGAGCTCGTCGCTGGACGCCTTCACCGCGATCACCTCGCGGCGCAGCGCGTCGAGCCGCGCCCAGCCGGCGGCGCTGAGCCGGCCGTGCTCGCGCATCAGCCGCCACTCGGGGCCGCGGACGAGCTCGACGTAGTCGCGCAGGTCGGCCTGGACGCGCTGGGCGTCGGCGGCGGGCAGCCGGGAGGCGGCCCAGTACGCCTCGACGACCGCCTGGCTCTCGGCGTAGGTGTTGGACCGGGCCGAGTCGGCCGTGGTCCACGGCACCACGATGGCGATGGCGAAGGCCAGCAGGAACAGCGCCGACAGCATCGCCCCGGTGTGCCCGGTGGTGGGGCCGTCGGGGTCGGGGTCGTCCACGCCGTGCCGCCCCCGCCGTACCAGCCGGCTCGCGAGGATCACCACGATGACGGCGCACACCGCGGCCGCAATATAAATGATCATGCCCCTCCCGGCGGACCGGTCACTCCGCGTGCGGGGCCAGATCCCCGCCCGCGCGCGACTGTGGGTGATTCTAGGCTTACCAAGCGTGTCCATGCCGTGGTTTCGCCTTGGTCGTCACCTGGTGGTGAGCCGGTCGTCGACGGCGGGAAGCAAAGGCTGTCCCATGCCGGGGTTTCGCCCGGGCGGGGGAGCGGGCGCCGCCGGCGGGGAAGGAACGGGCAGGGAGGCGGGCGCGCACCCGCGACCTCAGGGAAGTGCTGTTAGTTCTTGCGATTCACGGTGGTGATGCCGGAAGATCTCCGGTAGAGAACTCGCATAAGAGGACGATTGTCGGCAACCGGCCTGAGAGGGGCGGCAGCGTGAGGGGAGACGGCAATGGCGCCGCAGGGAAAGCTGGACCTCGACCCGCAGGTGGTGGGCGCCGCCCGGCGGCTCGCCGCCCGGGCCGCCGAACCGATCATCCGGATGGCCCGCTCCCACACCACCGTCTCGGTTGAGCGGGCGCTGCTGCGGCTGGCCGGGCTGACCGGCGCCGACGACGAGGGCCGCCCGTGGGCCAACCACCTGGCCGACGCCGTCCGCGGCCAGGTCGGCCTCGAGCACGGCCTGGCGCTGCCGGTGTGGGACGCGCTGCTGACCGGCCCGCACCGCACCCTCGGCGACCTCGCGCAGGCCGCCGCCCGGGGACGGGTGTCGTTCCGGCTGCCCACGGGCACCGACGCCGCGCACGCCCGCGAGGCCGCGACGGCCGCCGCCCGCGGCGGCATCGCCCGCATCGACCGCCGCCGCGCCGAACGCGACGCGCTGCTGGCCGAACTGCCCACCCCCGACGCCGCCGACCCGCCGCGCCCCCTCGTCTACCTCATCGTCGCCACCGGCGACATCTACGAGGACATCCCGCAGGCGCAGGCCGCCGCCCGCGAGGGCGCCGACGTCGTCGCGGTGATCCGCTCGACCGGGCAGTCGCTGCTGGACTTCGTCCCCGAGGGCGCGACCCGCGAGGGCTACGCCGGCACCTACGCCACCCAGGAGAACTTCCGGCTGATGCGCGCGGCGCTGGACGACGTCTCCCGCGAGCTCGGCCGCTACGTCCGGCTGACCAACTACGCCTCCGGGCTGTGCATGCCGGAGATCGCCACCCTCGCCGGGCTGGAGCGCCTGGACATGATGCTGAACGACTGCATGTACGGCATCATCTTCCGCGACATCAACCCCCGCCGCACCTTCATCGACCAGCGCTTCTCCCGGCAGATCCACGCCCGCGCCGGCATCGTCATCAACACCGGCGAGGACAACTACCTCACCACCGCCGACGCGGTCGACGCCGCGCACACCGTCATCGTCAGCCAGCTGCTCAACGAGCGGTTCGGGCACGAGGCGGGCCTCGCCGACGCCCAGCTCGGCCTCGGCCACGCCTTCGAGATCAACCCGGCGATCCCCGAGTCGTTCCGGCTGGAGCTGGCGCACGCCCAGCTCGTCCGCGAGCTGTTCCCCGGCGCGCCGCTGAAGTACATGCCGCCGACCAAGCACATGACCGGCAACATCTTCGCCGGCTACCTGCTGGACGCCTTCTTCAACCTCGCCGGGGTGTTGACCGGGCAGTCGATCATCCTGATCGGGATGATGACCGAGGGCATCCACACCCCCTGGCTGTCGGACCGCGACCTGGCGCTGGAGAACGTCCGCTACGTCCGCGACGCCTGCGGCGCCCTCGCCGAGGACTTCATGCCCCGCCCCGACGGGATGATCGTCCAGCGGGCCAAGCAGGTGCTGTCGGAGTCGGTGGAGCTGCTGGAGCGCATCAACGACGACGGGCTGCTCACCGCGATCGCCGAGGGCACCTTCGGCGTCACCCGCCGCCCCCCGGACGGCGGCAAGGGCCTGGACGGCGTCGTCGAGCGCGCCGACGGCTACGTCAACCCCGCCATCGAGATCCTCGACACCGAGGACCCGCACGCCCGCCGCAGCACGGCCGACGCCCAGGAGGTGCCCGCATGACGGTCGAGACGCACGGGTCGCAGGCCCCGGTCCAGCCCGCCGACACCCGCCAGGTGATCCGCCCCTACGGCGACACCACCGGCGACGGCATGGTCCAGATGTCGTTCACCCTTCCTGTCCCGGCGGGCAAGCGCGCCGACGCCGCGGCGCTGCAGCTGGCCGGGAAGATGGGCCTGGACCCCGCCAGCGTGGTGCACGCCAAGCCGATGGGCCCCGACTTCACCTTCTTCATCGTCTACGGGCGGGTCGGCCACCTCATCGACTACGCCTCCATCCCCGTCCCCGAAGAGCGCGCCTACCCGCTGCTGTCCTCGCAGGAGGTCAACCTCGCCATCCGGGGCGCGCTGAACCGGCGGCTCGTCGTCGTCGGCGCGTGCATCGGCACCGACGCCCACACCGTCGGCATCGACGCGATCCTCAACGTCAAGGGGTTCGCGGGGGAGAAGGGCCTGGAGTACTACCGCGAGATCCAGGTGGTGAACATGGGCGCCCAGGTCACCGTCGAGGAGCTCGTCGAACGCGCCAAGGCCGAGAACGCCGACGCCGTCCTGGTCTCCCAGGTCGTCACCCAGAAGAACGCGCACCTGCACAACACCAAGCAGATGGCCGCCGCGTTCCACGCCGAGTACCCCACCGCCGTCGCCGCCGGGATGGGACGGCCGCTGCTGGTCGTCGGCGGGCCCCGCTTCGACACCGTCACCGAGGAGGACCTCGGCGTCGACCGGATCTTCGGCAAGGGCACCACACCCGCCGAGGTCGCCAGCTACCTCGTCCACGCCCTGCTCCCGGGCCAGGCCGTGCAGGACGCACGGCAGGCGGACGACGACGAAGGAGAGGACCGACGATGAGCGACCCCCGCCAGGGCCTGACCGTCACCCACCGCCGCTACGTGCCCTACGCCCACGCCCACTACGCCGGCGACCTGGTCGACGGCGCCTACATGCTCGGCCTGTTCGGCGACGTCGCCACCGAGGTGTGCATCCGCACCGACGGGGACGAGGGGCTGTTCGCCTCCTACTCCGACGTGCAGTTCCGCGCGCCCGTCCGGGCCGGGGACGTGCTGGAGGCCACCGCCGTCGTCACCCGGGTCGGCACCCGCAGCCGCACGCTGGAGTTCGAGGCGCGGGTGGTGTGCCGAGGCCGTCCCGACAAGGGCGAGTCGTCCGCCGAGGTGCTGGCCGAGCCGATCGTGGCGGTCACCGCCACCGGCACCGTCGTGGTCCCCGCGCCCGGGCGGTGATCGCCCGGGCGGTGACGGCCTCGGGAGTGATCGCCCGGCGGGGCCGGGACGGAATTGGCGCCCAGCCGCGATCATGGGTCTGAGCTGGGAGAACGAAGAGTCGCCGCAGAACATGCGGCGGTTGACAAGGCCCGCGAAGCCGGTAGTTTTGCTGCAGTCCAGCACGGGACTCACCGATCGGCCGCCCGGGGCGCCACCGGGCACCGCGCCGCGGCGGGACGAGAGCGGGCCACACCGGTGGCCGACGCCGTGCCCGCCCGAGCCAGTGCGGTGGTCCGGGCCGGTGCCCGGGCGGAGCCGCCCGATCGCGCGGGGGTTGGACCCGGGAAGGGCCCGGACATCCAGTAGAAAACGGAGACCCGTTCTCACCGCCTGTGGGACGGCTCCGGCCCGACGGATGTCACGGGCCCTCTTCCGCGTCCGCACGCCCCCGCACGCCCCCCTCCCGCCGCGTCCGCGGGGTCGCGCGAGGTCGCGGGCACGTACCGTTGCCGTGGAAGCGGGCATACCGTGACCGGTACGTGGTCGCTCCGGGCACGGCGTGCCGGTAGCGTTCCCGCGAACGGATCGAGTGAACGAGGGGTGGACGTGGCCCAGGAGACCCTCCCGGACCGGCCTCCGGCCAGCGGACCCGCGGACCCGGACGGCGCCCCCGGCACGGCGGGGCGTCCGGGCCGCGCCGCGCGGCTCGGGCGGCGGCTGCGCCGCTTCCTGCGGACCGGCGGGCGCGCCGGCTGGCCCCGCACCCTCGTCGTGATCGGCGCGGGCCTGGCGCTGTGCTCGGCGTTCCCGCCGTTCGACCTCACCCCGCTGGCGTTCGCCGCCGTCGCCGCGCTCACCCTCGCGATACGCGGGCAGGCCGCCCGCACCGGCGGCTGGCTGGGCTTCCTCGCCGGCGCCGCGTTCTTCCTGCCCGCCCTCGACGGGCTGATCCCGGTCGGCCCGGACGCCTGGGCCGTGCTGAGCCTGGTCGAGGCGCTGTACTTCGTCCCGATGGGCGCCGCGATCGCGCTGGTCACCCGGCTGCCCGGCTGGCCGCTGTGGACGGCCGGGCTGTGGGTGGCGCAGGAGGCGCTGCGGGGCCGGGCGCCGTTCGGCGGGTTCCCGTGGGCGCGGCTGGCCTTCAGCCAGACCGCCACGCCCCTGACCCCCTACGCCTCGGCCGGCGGGGCGCCCCTGGTCACCTTCCTGACCGCGCTGGTCGGCGGGCTGCTGGCCTTCGCCGCCCTGGCGGTCTGGCGGCTCCGCCCGTCCCGCCGCAACGCCCCCGATGCCGCCCAGGGCGCGGAACGGCCGGAAGCGGCCGGGCCAGACGCCCGCGAGACGGCCGGCGAGACGACGGCATCCGCGCCGCGCGCACCCGGACGGCGCCGCGCCGCCGCCTCCGCCGCGCTCGCCCTGGCGGTGGCCGCCGCGGTCACCGGAGCGGGCGCGCTCATCCCGACCCCCGCCGACGGCCCGCACGTCACCGTCGCCGTCATCCAGGGCAACGTCCCGCGCCTCGGCCTGGACTTCCTCGGCCAGCGCAAGGCCGTGCTGAACAACCACGTCAAGGCCACCCACGAGCTGGCCGCCGAGATCCGCGCCCGCAAGGTCGCCAGGCCGCAGCTGGTGGTGTGGCCGGAGAACTCCAGCGACCTGGACCCCTACACCGAGCCCGACGCCTACCGGGCCATCGACGGCGCGGTGCGGGACGTCGGCGTCCCGGTCCTGGTCGGCGCCCTCACCGACACCCCCGACCGCAAGAAGGTCGAGAACCGCGGGATCGTCTGGGACCCGGCGACCGGCCCCGGGAACTACTACGTCAAGCGGCACCCCGTGCCGTTCGGGGAGTACCTGCCGTTCCGCGACGTCCTGACCAAGCTGATCAAGCGGTTCGCGCTGATCCCCCGCGACTTCGCCAAGGGCAAGAGGTCCGGGGTCATGCGGCTCGGCCCGGTCGACATCGGCGACGTCATCTGCTTCGAGGTCGCCTACGACAAGGAGGTCCGCGACGCCGCCCGCGGCCGGATCCTCGTCGTGCAGACCAACAACGCCACCTACGGCCGCACCAGCCTGCCGCCGCAGCAGATCGCGATGTCGAGGCTGCGCGCGGTCGAACATGGCCGTACGATCTTGGTTGCCGCGACGAGCGGGATCAGCGCGATCGTCGCCCCGGACGGCCGGATGATCGACCGGTCCAGGGAGTTCGTGCCCGACATCCAGGTCGCGAGCGTCCCTGAGCGCACCGAGCGCACCCTGTCGGACCGGCTCGGCGAGTGGCCGGAATGGGCGCTGGTCGCGCTGGGTATCGGGGCGCTGTGCGCCGCGGCATGGGCGACGGCACGAAAGAACGAGGAGAACTGACACCGATGGAGATCCCAGCCGAGCTCGGCAGGGTGCTCGTGATCGTCCCGACCTACAACGAGCGGGAGAACATCGAGCGCATCACCGGCCGGGTGCGCAAGGCCGTCCCGTCGGTGGACGTGCTGGTCGTGGACGACGCCAGCCCGGACGGCACCGGCGAGGTCGCCGACGCCATGGCCGCGGCCGACGAGCAGGTCAGGGTCCTGCACCGCACCGGCAAGGAGGGCCTCGGCCCCGCCTACATCGCCGGGTTCCGGTGGGCCGCCGAGCACGGCTACGACGTCATGGTGGAGATGGACGCCGACGGCTCCCACCAGCCCGAGGAGCTGCCCCGGCTGCTGGCCGCCCTGGAGGACGCCGACCTGGTCATCGGCGCCCGCTGGGTGCCCGGCGGCAAGGTGGAGAACTGGCCCAAGCGCCGCGAGGCGCTGTCGCGCGGCGCCAACACCTACGCCCGGCTGATGCTGGGCATCCCGCTGCACGACGCCACCGGCGGCTACCGCGCCTTCCGCGCCGCCACGCTCGACAAGATCGGCCTGGACGGGGTCGACTCGCGCGGCTACTGCTTCCAGATCGACCTGGCGCTGCGCGCGCTGCGCAAGGGGCTGCGGGTCGTCGAGGTGCCGATCACCTTCGTCGAGCGCGTGCACGGCACCAGCAAGATGAGCCGGGACGTGATGATGGAGGCGGCGCTGCGCATCACCCAGTGGGGGGTCGCCGGGCGCGTCGGGGGGAAACGTTCGGGGCCGTCCCGGCGTTGACCCCGGTACACGCGCACCGCGACCCGAAAATGGAGCCATGCTGCCGCTAGCACTGGTCCTGGCGTTCCTGCTGACACCGGTTCTGGAGATCTACCTGCTCGTCCAGGTCGGGGAGGCGATCGGCGCCTGGCCGACGATCGGGCTGCTGGCCGCCGAGACCCTGCTGGGCGGCTGGATCGTCCGCCGCGAGGGGCGCCGCGCCTGGCACAGCCTGCAGGAGACCGTGCGGCGCGGCGTCGCGCCCGACCGGGAGCTCGGCGACGCGGCGCTGGTCATGGCCGGCGGCGTGCTGCTGCTCATCCCCGGGCTCATCACCGACGTGGTCGGGCTGGTGTTCGTGCTGCCGTTCACCCGGCCGCTCGTCCGCCGGCTCGCGTCCCGGTACACCGCCCGGCGGATGCGGATCGCCGGCGACCGCGCCTCGATGACCTTCCCCGGCGCCGCGGGCCCCGGCCCGGGCGGTTTCGGGCCGCTCGGCCCGTTCGGGCCCGGCGCCGACGACCGCGACGCCGGCACGCCGCGCGGTCCCGTCGTCCGCGGCGAGGTCGTCGAGGAGGACGACCACCCCTCCCGCACCTGACGCGGCGCCGCCCGGTCCACGCCCGGTCCACGAGGGGACAGGACGACAAAAGGCCCGCACCTCGCGGTGCGGGCCCTTCTCACCGACCTCGGTCGGTCATGCCGATCTCCTGCGCCCCGCACGCAGGATCTCCAGCCGCTCGGCGAGCACCTCCTCCAGGTCCTCCACCGTTCTGCGCTCCATGAGCATGTCCCAGTGAGTGCGCGGCGGCTTGCCCTTCTTGGCTTGTGGCAGCTCCCCGTCGACCCGCAGGGCCGTGGCGCCGCAGCTGCGGCATTCCCAGGTCATCGGCACCTCGGCCTCGGCTGCGAGCGTCACGGTGAACCGGTGGCCCTTCGTACAGGTGTAGTCCACCTCTTGCCGAGGGGCCAGATCGGTGTTGCGATCGTTCTCGTAGCTCGTCGCTCCGAGTCGGGTGCCGCGAAGTGCGCGCTCGGCCATCGTCACGTGCCTCCCAGACGGCTTGCGGTCTTGCCCTGACCAACGCTGGATACCGTCACAAGATTCCCGGATCGCACCGCGCCCAACCCTGCTCTTTGCGGCCGCACCGCGCCGCCCCCGCCGATCGTCCGGCGGGCCGCGGCTAGCCCCGGCCGGTCAGGACGTCGTCGATCAGCCCGTACTCCCTGGCCTGCTCGGCGGTGAAGTAGCGCTCGCGGTCCAGGTCGCGCCGGACGGTCTCGGGGCTGCGCCCGGTCGCCTCGGCCAGGATCGCCTCGGTCCGCTCGCGCAGCCGCAGCACCTCCCGCGCCTGGATCTCCAGGTCGCTGGAGTACCCGCGGGACACCTCGACCGACGGCTCGTGCAGCAGGATCCGCGCGTTGGCCAGCGCCGCCCGCCAGCCCGGCGACCCGGCCGCCAGCAGCACCGCGGCCGCCGAGCCGGCCTGCCCGACGCAGGTCGTCTCGATCTCCGGCCGGACGTAGCGCATCGTGTCGCAGATCGCCATCATCGCCGTCAGCGATCCGCCCGGCGAGTTGATGTACAGCGCGATCGGCCGGTCGGGGTCCATGCCCTCCAGCGCCAGCAGCTGCGCGGTGACGTCGTTGGCGGTGGTGTCGTCGACCGGGGCGCCGAGGAACACGATGCGGTCCTCGAACAGCTTGTTGTACGGCGTGGTCTCCTTGATCCCGTACGCCGTCCGCTCGACGAACGAGGGGACCGTGTAGCGGCCCTCGGCGCGCATCACGACCCGACCCGGTCGGTGCTGTCGATGACGTGGTCGACGAAGCCGTACTCGCGGGCCTGCTCGGCGGTGAACCAGCGGTCCCGGTCGCTGTCGGCCTCGATCCTCTCCAGCGGCTGGCCGGTGTGGAAGGCGGTCCGCTCGGCGAGGGTCCGCTTGAGGTACAGCGACTGCTCCGCCTGGATCTTGATGTCGGACGCGGTGCCGCCGATCCCGCCGTGCGGCTGGTGCATCATCACCCGCGCGTGCCGCAGCGCGTACCGCTTGCCGGGCGTCCCCGCGCACAGCAGCGTCTGCCCCATCGAGGCGGCCATCCCCATCGCCACCGTCGAGATGTCGTTCGGGACGAACTGCATCATGTCGTAGACCGCCATCCCGGCGTCGACCACGCCGCCGGGGGAGTTGATGTAGATGGTGATGTCCCGCTGCCCGTCGTTCGCGGCGAGGAGCAGCAGCTGCGCGTTGACCCGGTTGGCGACCTGGTCGTCGATCTCGGTGCCGAGGAACACGATCCGCTGGGCCAGCAGCCGCTCGTACAGCTGGGCGTCCGCCAGCTGCGGCGCCTCGGCCACCTTCGCCATCGTCCGCGGCGCGAACGTCTCCGGCCGCGGCGCCGGACGGGTCTCCTCTGGTCGGTCGAACATGCACCCTCCGCTCGTCTGTACAGAGCGTACGTTCTGTACGTTTCGTAAACCTACACTCGGCGGCGAGAGGGGGCCAGCGGAGTTCGCTATACGATGAACAGCGTGGAAAAGCCGGTGACGGAGGCACGCAAGGAGTTCGCCGACCTGGTGAACCGGGTCGCCTACACGGGGGAGCGCGTGGCGCTGACCCGGCGTGGGAAGGTGATGGCCGCCCTCGTGTCGGCGGAGGACCTGGAACTGCTGGAGAGCCTGCGCGCAGGGCGCCTCGACCTCACCCGGGCCGGCCCGGCCGCCGGGCAGCAGCCCGAGCGTCCGCAGCACGCGCCGCTGCGGATCGCGGCGGAGTACCGTCCGGGCGGCCCGCCGCGCCCGCCCGGCTTCGGCCGCTGAACCGGCGCCGGCGACGCTCGCTCAGGAGGCCGGGGCGGACCGAGGCCACAGGTCGCGGGACGCCATGACGTGGCGCAGGGCGACCAGGTCGTCGGTCATGATGCCGTCGATGCCGAGGTCGAGGAGCCGGTTCATCGCGGCGGGATCGTTGACCGTCCAGGCGTGCACCTTCAGGCCGAGGCGGTGCGCCTCGGAGAGGAACGCCTCGGTGACGAACGGGACGGGCCCGAGGCCGTAGGGGACCTGCGCGCACGCCACGCCCGTCGCGGCCAGCCTGACCAGCTTCGCCGTCGGGCCGCCGTACGACCTGGCGCGCAGCGCCATCAGACCCCGCGGGCCGAGCGCCATGCACACGTCCTCGCGGGTGAACAGCGGGAGGCGCGCGCGCATCTGCGCCAGCCGGCGGGTGGAGAAGGAGGTGATGCACACCCGGTCCCACGCGCGGGTGCGGTGCAGGACCTCGGCGAGCGGGCCGATGACCGGCGCGTCCTTGAGATCGATGTTGACCCGCGCCTGCGGCCAGGCCGACAGGATCTCCTCCAGGCGGGGGATCGGCTCGGCGCCGCGGATGCGGGCCTTGGCGACCTCGGCGTAGGGCAGCCGCGCGATCATTCCCGTCCGGTCGGTCACCCGGTCGAGCGTGCGGTCGTGGAAGGCGACGACGACGCCGTCGGCGGTGGCGTGGGCGTCGGTCTCCAGGTAGCGGTAACCGAGGTCGATCGCGCGCTGGAAGGCGGCCATCGAGTTCTCCGGCCGGCCGCTCGCGCCGCCGCGGTGGGCGAACGGGATCGGGCCCGGGTGGTCGAGGAAGGCGTACGAGCGGGGCACCCGTCCGATTATGGCCGACGCCCGCGCCCGGCCTTACCTTACTACGTGAAGGCGCCGGGTTGATTCAATGACTGCTAGCGTCGCCTCCTCATACGATCAGCAAGAGGAGCAAGTCCCATGGCCGACGTGAACGAGTACCGGGCGACGTTCGAGCTGGTGGACGTAGACGGCGACGGGTACATCTCCACGGCCGAACTGAAGAACCTGATGTCCAAGCTCGGCCGGGACATCAGCGAGACGCGGGCCGTGGAGGTCGTCGTGGCGGCCGACGCCAACCGCGACGGGAAGATCTCCTTGGAGGAGTTCGCGGCCCTCATGGAGCAGACGGCCTGACCGCGGCGCCGTCCCTCGCGCTCTGGCCGATCGTCGTCAGGCGCGCACCTCGGGCCGCGCGGACGGCAGGTGACCGCCGATCGCTCGCGCCAGTTCTTGGCCGTGGGTCAGCTGCGGATGATGACCCGCGCCCTCGATCACGGTCACCGTCGCGCGCTCACCGAACGAGTCGATGAGCGCTCTTCCGTCGCCGGTGAGGGGATCCTCGGTGCCGGTAATGAAATGCAGGTTGCCGGGGTACCGCCGCAGGCCGTCCCGCAGTTCCTCGCGCCACCGCTCGCGGCCGGCGGCGGCCAAGAGCCTCGCGGCGTGGGCGGCGACACGGCCGCGGCGCAGGTCCTCGGCGCAGGAGGCGAGCGCTTCGGCCTGCGCGGTGGACCCGGTGAGCAGCCGCGCGAGGGACTCGGGACGCGCGCGCCCCAGGTAGGGGCGGGTCAGCAGCGGCATCCGCGTGGCGAGCCCGGCGCGGGGCTGGAGGAAGAACGGTGCCACCAGCGTCAGTCCGGTGATCCGCTCCGGATGCCGCAAGGCCGTCTGCAGGGCGGCGGCCGCGCAGATGGAGTGGCCCACCAGATGCACGGAGCCGGTGTGCTCGACCAGCGCGTCCAGCCACGCCTCCAGGTCGCGGGGGCTGCCGGCGCTCAGGCCGAGCCCGGGCAGGTCCACGGCGCGCGCGTGCCCGAGGTCGGCGACCACCGCGGCCCAGGAGTCGGCGTTGACCGGGAGACCGGGCAGGACGACGGTCGGGGCGTCCGGTTCGCCGAGCTCGAACGTCCGGACGCCCGCGTACCGGGTGAACCGCCGCGCCGGTCCCCGCGTGGGCGCCGCCCCGAAGCGGTGGGCGGCCAGGTGGTCGGCCCACCGCAGGATCGCGCCGGTGGTGTCGGGCATCGGCAATCCGTGCCGCTCGGCGAGCGCGTGGGCGGGGCCCGTGGGGTAGCGGTCGTCCGACAGGAAGCTCAGGGTCTCCGTGCCGGCTTTGGTCAGGGCGGATGGCAACCGCTTGATCACCGGTACCGGCAGCCGCATCCGCGGTACCCGCACCCCGTAGTGCCGGCCGGTGAGTGAGAGCAGGTCGGGCAGTGGGGGAGTGCGGTCGTCGAGGACCCAGAACGATCCGCGGGCGGTCTCCGGGTCGTCCGGGAGCAGGGTCATGAAGCGCGCCAGGTGGTCGACGGTGATCACGGGGACGAACGTCCGCGCGCCGCCGGGCAGGGCCGCGAGCGAGCCCCGCCAGAGCTGCGCCAGGCTCGCGGCGAGGCCGAGCTGCTGGTCGGACTCGCCGGTCGCGGCGTCCCCGATCACGCTGCTGGGGTTGACGATGGACCAGGGGACGCCGAGCCGGTCGGCGGTGGCCTGGAACACCGCGTCCGCCTCCATCTTGGACGCCTCGTAGGCGCCGAGGCGCCCGTAGGTGCGGCGCACGAGATCGTCGCTCCACGGGACCGTCGCGGGATCCTGGCCGCCCACCCGGTAGCCCGACACGTGCACCAGCCGCCGCAGCCGGGGCAGCCGCGCGGCGAACGACGCGATCGCGGTGACGCTGTCGACGTTGGCGCGGCGCGCCTCCTCGACCGCCATGCCGAACCGGTAGGCGCCCGCGCAGTTGTAGACCTCGCTGACGTCCGCCCAGGCCGAGGCGTCGCCCTGTGCCAGGTTCTCCGCCTCGAAGTCGACGCGGAGCTCGGCCGGGGGCGTCCGGCATCCGTGGTCGGCGAGCCAGGCGTTCAGGTCCGCGTGCGACCGGTCGCTGCGGGTCGCCACCGTGACGGCGATCCCTTGGCGGTGGAGTGCGAGCACCAGGTGGCGGCCGATGAACCCGCCGGCTCCGAACACCAGCGCATGCCGCCTCATGGGGCCTCCCTCGTCGTTGACCATGCTGAGAAACTAGACCGGTCTACCTATTTCGGCAAGCCGGAGTCTCTCGACGGGGCGGGCCGGGGCCCTCGGGGTGCGGTGGTGTCAGGCGGTCGGGGTGGTGTCGATGGTGGCCTGCCATCCGTGTTCCAGCAGGTCGAAGGCGCGGTCGACGGCTTGGCGGGGGTCGGTGCGGCCGCGGGCCAGGGCGGCGGTCTCGAGTGCGAAGTGGGCGAGGGCGGCGCAGGCGGGGTCGTCGTCGGGACGGCCGGCGTCCTCGGCGATGGCGCGGGCGAGGGCGGTCTCGTGCCGCATCCACATGCGGTGCGCGTAGTCGCGCAGGGCCTGGTGGCTCTCGACGAGCGCGGCGAAGCGTTCGGCGGCGGGGTCGCCCTCGACGAACTTGCGGTGCAGGACGTGCTCGCGCAGCGCGGCCGGGACGGAGGTGCCGGCGGGGCGGTCGCGGACGGCGGCGACGAGGGCGGCCTCCACGTCGGCGTCCAGGTCGAACACCAGCGCCTCTTTGCTGGGGAAGTGCTTGAACAGCGTGGTGGTGGAGACGTCGGCGGCCTCGGCGACGTCCTTGATGCCGACGTTGTCGTAGCCGTGCTCGAGGAACAGCCGCAGGGCGGCGTCGGCGAGCGCCTTGCGGGTGGCGGCCTTCTTGCGTTCCCGGCGGCCCATCGTCTCCGTCATGGCGGTCATCCTACCGTCTGGGTTGCCTCACTCGAAAAGTTGAGTCGTTGCACTTTTTAATCGGGTGTGCTTTTGTGGGGGAGCCGGGCCCGGCGGCCGAACGCCCCGGTTCCAGCCCGGTGCTCCCCGACGTCCACTCTCCGTGAGGTGATCAGCCATGCCCGCATCCGATCCGTCCCCGCCCGCTCCCCGCGCCGTCCGCTGGGCCCTGCTCGGCGTGATGCTCGCGATGCTGCTGTCGATGCTGGACAACATGGTGGTCGGCACCGCGATGCCCACGATCGTCGGTGACCTCGGCGGCCTGGAGCACATCTCGTGGGTCGTCACCGCGTACACGCTGGCCACCGCGGCCTCCACGCCCGTCTGGGGCAAGTTCGGCGACCTGTACGGCCGCAAGCAGGTCTACCTGCTGTCGGTCGTGGTGTTCCTGGCCGGGTCCGCGCTGTCGGGCGCCGTGCAGTCGATGGTCCAGCTGATCGTGTTCCGCGCGGTGCAGGGGATCGGCGCGGGCGGCATCGGCGGCCTGGCGTTCGCGCTCATCGGCTCGCTGGTGCCGCCCCCGCGAGCGCGGCCGGTACCAGGGCATGACCGCGACGGTGATGGCCGCCGGCACGATCGGCGGACCGCTGGTCGGCGGGTTCATCACCGGCCACGCCGGCTGGCGCTGGGCGTTCTACGTCAACCTGCCGCTCGGCGCGCTCGCGCTGGTGTGGTGCTGGTTCCTGCTGCGCCTGCCCGCGACCCGCGCCAAGGCCCGCGTCGACTGGGCCGGCATCACCCTGATGACGGCGGTGGTCTGCGCGCTGGTGCTCGCGACGACCTGGGCGGGCAGCACCTACCCGTGGACGTCCTGGCAGGTCATGGCGCTGTTCGCGGCCGCTGTGGCCGGGGCGGCGGCGTTCGTGGCGGTGGAGCACCGGACCGCCGAGCCCCTGCTGCCCCTGCGGATCTTCACCGGGCACCGCAACTTCCCGCTGATGTCGGCGCTGATCCTCGTCTCCGGGGTGGCGATGTTCGGGTGCGCGCTGTACCTGCCGCTGTTCCAGCAGACCGTCCAGGGCGCGTCGGCGTCGGACTCGGGGCTGCTGCTCCTGCCGCTGATGGCGCCGGTGGTGGTGGTCTCGCAGATCGGCGGCCGGGTGATGTCGGCGACCGGCCGGTACAAGGCCTTCCCGGTGATCGGCACGGCGTGCATGACGGCGGGGCTGTTCCTGCTGTCGACCATGGACGCCTCGACGTCCCGCACCATCACCGGCTGCTACATGGCGCTGGTGGGTGCGGGGATGGGCTGCCTGATGCAGATGGTCACCACGATCGCGCAGAACAGCGTCGAGATGCGCGACCTTGGGGCCGCGTCGGCGGCGATGACCCTGTTCCGCACGATCGGCGGGTCGGTGGGTGTGGCGGTGTTCGGCTCGCTGTTCAACCGGGCCTTCGACGGGAGGCTTCCGTCGGACGGTGCGGGCGGGGCGTCCCCGGCGGGTCTGCCGCCGGCCGCCAGGGAGGCCTACCTGCATGCGTTCGTGACCGGCACGCACCAGGTCTTCCTGCTGGGGGCGGTGGTGTGCGCGGTGTCGCTGGCCGCGGCGCTGCTGGTGAAGGAGGTCCCGCTGCGCGGCAAGCCGCAACCGGCACCGGCCGCCGGCGGTCCCGGGCCGGAGGCCGCCGAGGCCGGGAGGTCCGCACGCTGACGGGCGTCAGGGCAGGCGGCGCAGCTTCAGAGCGTTGTCGATGCGCGTGTGGCTGCGTCCGTCGGGCCCCGTCTGGACGCGTTCGTGCTCGCCGCTCAGCAGCACCTCCCACTTGCCGTCCGGCAGCCGCAGCGACTCCAGCACCTCGTCGGGCGTCGGCAGATGCATGTCGTGGTGGGGGTCGTCGTCGCCGTGGTCGTGCTCCTCCCACGGCGGCAGCCCGGCATGGCCGACGATCAGCAGGATCCCGCCGGGCGCGACGGCCGCGGCGGCCGAGCGCAGGATCTCCTCGCGGGGCATGTCGCGGGGGGAGTGCAGGAAGTGCGCGGACACCAGGTCGTACTCGCCGTCGGGGAAGGACGCGGCGAGGTCGTGGCGCTGCCAGTCGATGCGGTCGCCGACGCCGGCGTCCGCGGCGTGCCGCGCGGCGCGGTCGAGGGCGACCTGGGAGATGTCGACGGCGGTGACCCGCCAGCCGCGGCGGGCCAGCCAGATCGCGTCCGCGCCCTCGCCCGCGCCGAGGTCCAGGGCGGTGCCGGGCGGCAGGTCGGATGCCTCACGGACGAGGACGGTGTTGGGGTCGCCGCTCCAGATCCGCTCGCTCTCGGAGTAGCGGGCGTCCCAGAACTGCTCGGGGGTGGTGCCGTCGTCGCTCATCGTGCGTCCTTTGAGGAGTGTCGTCGTGGTTCCGCCGCCATGCTCGTTCCCCACCCCCAAAACAGCGAACTGTTTTGCCATTCCCGCAAAACCCGAGACGTCGCCCAACGCGGCCGTCCGCTATGTGCGGGTCAGGCGGACCATTCGCGGCGGCGGGCCTCGGCGAGGGCGATGGCGGTGGCGACGGCGACGTTGAGGGAGCCGACGCGTCCGATCTGCGGGATGTAGGCGACGGCGTCGGCGGCGGCCAGCAGGGCGGGGGAGCAGCCGTGGTCCTCGCCGCCGACGGCCAGGCAGACGTCGCCGTCCAGGGGAGCCTCGTGCAGCGGGACGGCGTCGCCGGTCAGCTCGATCGCGACGATCCGCAGGCCCTCCTGGCGGATGGCGGCGGCGGCCTTGGCGGGGGTGCCGGCGTGCTCCCACGGGACGAGCCGTTCGGTGCCGAGCGCGGTCTTGGCGACGTTGCGCTGGTCGGGGGTGGTGGCGTTGCCGGCGAGCCAGAGCCGTTCGACGCCGAACACCGCGGCGCTGCGGATGATCGAGCCCATGTTGAACGGCTGGGTGACCGACTCCACCAGCAGGCCGAGGCGGCCCTCGGTGCGGCGCCGCCAGCCGCGGTTGAGGCGCTTGACGTCGGTGGGTCGCAGTTGCCTGCGGCCGGGCGCGGAGTCGGGGGTGCTCATCGGGTGTGGCCTTCCGTGCGGGACGTGACGCGCAGGACGCGGTAGGCGGAGCGGGAGGCGATCCGCTCGGTGGGGAAGCCCTGGTCGTTCAGCCAGCGCTGGAGGGAGTCGGAGCCGAGGTGCTTCTGCACGACCAGGTGGGCGAGCCCGCCGGGGGAGAGGCGGGGCAGCCAGGCGAGGAGCAGGTCGTGCAGGGCGGCCTTGCCGATGCGGATCGGCGGGTTCGACCAGATGGCCGCGAACCGCAGACCGGGGTCCAGTTCGTCCGCCAACTTGAACCTTACATTGTCAAGGCCGGCGATTTTTGCATTGAATCCAGCCAGCTCTAAAGCTCGGTGGTTCACATCAACACCCCAAACACTCGCCTGCGGCGAGCGGCTTGCCAGGGTGAGGGCGATGGGGCCGTAGCCGCAGCCCAGGTCGAGCAGGTCGCCGGTCTGCGGCGGTGGAGGCACGGTTTCCAGCAGGACGCGGGTGCCGGCGTCGACGCGGTCGGGGGAGAAGACGCCGCTGTCGGTGTCCAGCCTCAGATGCAGGTCGGGTAGGACCAGGTCGACGGTGCGGCGGCGGCTCGCGGCGCCGGGCCGCTCGGCGAAGTAGTGTTCCCCCACGTCGGCCGACCGTATCAGCGTTCGGAGCGTCCCCGTGCCGCGCGGCTAGGGCAGGCGGGAGAACCAGGCGAGGGAGAATCCGCCGGCGGCCAGCGCGAACAGCAGCGCGATGCCGGTGTAGCGGGCGGCGACGTCGCGGTGCTCGGTCTTGAAGCCCAGCGAGGTGCCGATGTTGGCGTACACGTCGCGCAGCTGGCCGGCGTCGGCGGCCTCGTAGGCCTTGCCGTCGGTGCTGGTGGCCAGGGTCTTCAGGGCTTCCTTGTTGACCGAGACGCTGGTGGTCTCGCCCTCGATGTCGACGGTGCCGTAGGGGGTGCCGAACGCGATCGTGGACACCGGGACGTGCGCGGCGCGGCTGGCGTCGATGGCCTCCTGCACGGACCGTCCGGTGGTGTTGTCCCCGTCGGACAACAGGACGATGTGGGCGGGCGGCGGGTCCTGCGCGGCCTGGGTGTCGAAGGTCTTGACGGCCTGCAGGGAGGTGAAGACGGCCTCGCCGATCGCGGTGCGCTTGGCCAGGGACAGCTGGTCGAGGGAGGCGATGGCGGTGTCGCGGTCGGCGGACGGCGCGGCGATGAGGTTGGCGTTGCCGGCGAAGGAGACGACGCCGACGTTGAAGCGGGCGGGCAGTTCGCGGATGAACTTCTTGGCGGCGGCCTTGGCGGCCTCCATCCGGTTCGGCGGGACGTCCTGGGCCATCATCGACAGCGACACGTCCACGGCGACCATGATGGTGGCGCGGTCGCGGGGGACCTTCACCGAGCTGGCGGGGCGGGCGAACCCGATCATCATCAGCACGATCATGATGAGGAACAGCGTCGCGGCGACGTGCCGGCGCCAGCCCGGCCGTTTCGGTGCGACCTGGGACAGCAGCGCGAGGTTGGTGAAGCGGACGGCGTAGTTGCGGCGGCGCATCTGCAGCACGACGTACAGGCCGGCGAGGATCGGCGCGAGGGCCAGCAGCCAGAGGCGGTCGGGCGACAGGAAGGTCATGGGCGCACTCCCGCGGTGGTGAAGGCCCGTCCGGCGGCGCGGCGTTGGCGGAGGGCGAAGCGGGCGACGTCGGCGATCCAGTCGCGGTCGGTGCGCAGGACGAGGTGGTGGGCTCCGCAGCGGCGCAGGGCGTCGCGGGTGCGGGTGCGCTGGGCGCGGGCGGCCTCGGCGTAGCGTTGGCGGGTGCGGCGGCTGAGGACGATCTCGTGGGCGGCGCCGGTCTCGGGGTCGGTCATCTCGACGAGGCCGATGTCGGGGAGGTCGAGTTCGCGGGGGTCGATGACCTCGACGGCGAGGACCTGGTGGCGGGCGGCGAGGCGGCGCAGCGGGCTCTCCCAGTCGGGTGGCGCGTCGGGGTCGTCGGTGGTGCCGGGGCGGCCGGTGGGGGCGGGCGGCAGGAAGTCGGAGATGACGACGCGCAGGCCGCGGCGGGTCTGGCCGCGGGCGAGGGAGGTGATGGCGGCGGCGAGGTCGCCGTGGGGTGCGCCGGAGGTGGCGGTGGTGCCGGACATGGCGGCGGGTGGGCCGGTGCCGGGTTCGGTGCGGGCGTCCAGGACGGCCTGCAGGAGGGCGTAGAAGGCGGCCCTGCCGGTGCGGGCGGGCCAGCGGCGCAGGCCGCCGGGGTGCTGGAGGTAGGCGCCGACGCGGTCGCCGAGGCGGACGGTGAGGAAGCCGACGGCGGCGAGGGCGGCGACGGCGAGGTCGCGTTTGACCATGGCGGCGGTGCCGAAGTCCATGCTGGGGGTGAGGTCGACCAGGGCCCAGGCTTCGAGTTCGTGGTCGACGACGAGGTCGCGGACGTGCGGGGTGGTGGTGCGGGCGGTGACGGCCCAGTCCATGTGGCGGACGTCGTCCTCGCCGGGCTGGTAGACGCGGGCTTCGGCGAGTTCGGTGCCGGGGCCGGGGAGCAGGCCGAGGTGCTCGCCGTTGAGCAGTCCGTCCAGGCGTCGGGTGACCTGCAGTTCCAGGCGGCGCAGGGTGCGTTCGGGGGCGAGGCGGGCGAGGGCGCCGTCGCGGCGCGGGCCGGTGGTCATGCGCTGGTCACCGCCGCGGCGCCGTGGTTCCAGACCACGCGGGGCGGGGGGACGGCGGCGAGGATCTGGTCGACGACCTCGCCGGGGTCGACGCCGTCGGCGAGGGCGTCGAAGGTGAGGACGAGGCGGTGGGAGATGACGTCGCGGGCGACGGCCTGGACGTCGTCGGGCAGGACGTAGTCGCGTCCGGACAGCAGGGCGAGGGCGCGGGCGGTGGAGACCAGGCCGAGGGTGGCGCGGGGGCTGGCGCCGATCTCGATGGCGGGGCGCAGGTCGGGCAGGCGGTACTGCTCGGGTTCGCGGGTGGCCATGACGAGGCGGACGATGTAGTCGGCGACGAGTTCGTGGACGGAGACCTCTTCGGCGGCGCGCTGGAGGCCGGCGAGGCGGTCGGCGTCCAGGACGGGGGTGGCCTCGGGCGGGTCGACGCTCATCCGCTGGAGGATGTGGAGTTCCTCGTGGGCGGAGGGGTGGTGGACGTCGATCTTCATGAGGAAGCGGTCGCGCTGGGCTTCGGGGAGGGGGTAGACGCCTTCGGACTCGATGGGGTTCTGGGTGGCCAGGACGATGAAGGGGCGGGGGAGGGGGTAGGTGTTGCCGCCGAGGGAGACCTGGCGTTCGGCCATGACCTCCAGGAGGGCGGACTGGACCTTGGCGGGGGCGCGGTTGATCTCGTCGGCGAGGACGAAGTTGACGAAGACGGGGCCGAGTTCGACGTCGAACTGCTCGGTGGAGGGGTGGTAGATGCGGGTGCCGACGATGTCGGAGGGGACGAGGTCGGGGGTGAACTGCAGGCGGGCGAAGGTGCCGCCGACGACTTTGGCGAGGGTGCCGACGGCGAGGGTCTTGGCGACGCCGGGGACGCCTTCGATGAGGCAGTGGCCGCGGGCGAGGAGGGCGACGACCATCCGTTCGACCATGTGGTCCTGGCCGACGATGACCTTCTTGACTTCGGCGAGGGTGTTCTGCAGCAGCGCGGCGGCCTCGTCGACGTCGTTGGCGGCGATGGTCATGTGGGTGTCCCTCACTGTGTGGCGGGTGTGAGCGGGCGCGTTCCGACCCTACGCGATCACTTGTACCCGTTCGTGCGCGATCCGTGCCTGACCGGGGGCGGGGTGGTTGTTAGGGTTGCGGCCATGTCGAGGCCGTTGCCCCCGGGGGATCCCGCGCAGGTGGGGCCGTTTCGTTTGTCGGCGCGGTTGTCGGAGTCCGCGGCGGGGATCGTGTTCTTGGGGGTGGACGGTGAGGGGCGGCGTGCGTGTGTGGCGGTGTTGAATCGGGGGGCGGCGGGGGACGCGGCGGCGCGGGATCGGTTCCGGGCGGCGATCAATGCGGCGGTGCCGGGTGGGGCCGGTGGGCTTAGCGGTGGTGGCGGTGCGGTGAGTGGTGGTGGCGGGGCGGGTGATGGTGGGGCGCCGGTGGTGGCGGCGCAGCCGGATGGTCCGGCACCGTGGGTGGCGACGGCGTTCGAGGCGGGCGGTGCGGCTGCGGAGCGGTTCCTGGAGCCGGTGCTGCTGGGTGGTGCGGGCCGGCGGTGGGGGCTGCGGCGCGGTCCGCAGTTCCAGCCGTATTGGCTGGGGTCGTCGGAGGCGGCGCTGGCGGGTCAGCGTCCGGGGCCGGAGGTGGGGGGCGGGCCGGTGCCGGCTCCGGATCGTCCGCCGGAGCGGGGGCTGGTGGCGGCGGTGCTGACGTTGGCGGGGGCTTTGGTGGTGCTGGCTTTGCTGATGGCGGTGCTGTTCGCGTGCCAGCCGCGGCCGAAGGATCCGCCGTCTCCGCCGCCTGAGCCGTTGCCGACGTTCCAGTCGCCTTCGGTGGCGCCGACGACGCCGCAGCCGATGAGTCCGTCGCCGTCTCCTTCGCCGTCGGGTTCGGGCGGTGGTGACGGCGGTCCGCTGTAAATCGTGATCAGGGTCCGGAGGGGGTGGCGGCGGGGTCCACGCCGGTTTCGCGGAGCCAGCGGCGGGGTGCGGTGCGGTCCGGGGCGCCGGTGGTGGTGAGGAGCGCGGGTTCGGTGCCGGGGTCGGGCAGGTCGGCGGAGGATCCGATGTGGCAGGCGCGTTCGTCGCCGGGGTCGATGATCTGCTTGCTGTAGTGGGGCGGCCAGCGCAGCAGCATCCGGCGGCCGCAGGTCGGGCAGGCCCATTCCTCGGTTCCGGACTCTTCGGCCCGGACCATGCGCATGTGGTGCGTGGTCGGCAAGGGATGGTCCTCCTCAACCGTTGGCGAGGGTCGGCGAAAATTCGGCTCGTTATGGTGATTGCCCACGTCAAAGCGGTTAAACGGGGCGGGCAAGTGACGGTGGTGGTCGGTGCGGTGCCGTCGCGGGGACGGTCAAGGGCGGTCAAGCCGTGGCGGGCGGGGTGGTGAGGGCGGTGCGGACGGCGGCGCCGATCTCGGCGACGGCGCGGGCGGGGCGGCGCGCGAACGAGGTCCAGCCGAGAAATCCGTGGTCCAGGCCGGTTCCGGTGATGAGGGTGACGGGGACGCCGGCGGCGCGCAGCCGTGCGGCGTGCCGTTCGGCCTGGGGGCGCAGGCGGTCGTGTTCGGCGGTGGCGATGATGGCGGGCGGCAGTCCGCGGGGGTCGGGGTCCAGGAGGGGGGAGACGTCGGGCCGGGCGGGGTCGGTGCCGTGCAGGTACATGCGCAGGGCGCGGTGGACGCCGGAGGCGGGCCAGGTCAGGCCGTCGGGGTCGGGCGGGTCGGGTGGGACGTCGCGCAGGTCGAGGGCGGGGTAGACCAGCAGTTGCAGGACGGGTCGGTCGGGGCCGGCGGTGCGCAGCAGGCCGGCGGCCGCGGCGGCGAGTTGTCCGCCGGCGCTGTCGCCGGCGATGCCGATGCGGGTGGGGTCTGTGCCGATGCGGGCGGCGTTGGCGGTGGTCCAGCGGACGGCGGCGATGGTGTCGTCGAGTGCGGCGGGGAAGGGGTCTTCGGGTGGGCGGCGGTAGCCGACCGACAGCCAGGCGGTGCCGGTGGCGGCGGTGGCCAGCGCCCGGACGACGGGGTCGTAGGCGTCGATGTCGCCGAGGACCCAGCCGCCGCCGTGCAGGTAGACCATGGTGGGTGCGGGGTGGTCGCCGCCGGGGTGGTAGAGGCGGGCGGGCAGCGGTCCGGCGGGGCCGTCGATGGTGAGGTCGCGGACGACGGGTACGGGCGGGCACGGGGAGCGGGCCAGGTCGGCGGCGTGTTCGCGGCGCGCGTCCTCGATGGTGCGTGCGGGTTGCCGGGGGCCGGGTTCGCTGAGGCGGCGGCGCAGGAACGCCAGGTAGTCCGGATCGCGGCCCATGGCACTCCCTGACGGCTCGGCGCGGCAATCAGACGGCCAGCCTACGAGGCCGTCACGCGAGAAGACCGGCGGGGCGTGGTTGCGCGCGGCGTTCGGGGTCTCCGTCCACGTCGGCTTCGTCGGCTGCGCGGCGCCGGGGATGCCGAGCCGCCGCGTTCTCGGGGGGCAGCGTTATGTCGGCAGGAAGATGGCGGTGGCCTCGTCGGCGAGTACGGCGGAGTGTGGGGCGTCGGGGTCGGTTTGTGCCAGGTGCAGCAGGCCGAGGATGGCGGCGTAGGCGACCCGTGCCCGGGACTGCGCCCGGTCGGGTGGCAGGCCGAGTTCGCGGTAGGTGCGGGTGAGAAGGTCCAGCCGGGCGCGGTTCACCTGGCCGACCGCGTCCCTGACCCGGGGGTCGTTGCGGTCGCCGAGCAGGCTCAGGTGCACCGAGGGCGCCAGCGGCTGGACGGCCTGCACGACGACGGTCAGCAGCTCGCGCAGCCGCTGTGCCGGATCGGTGATCGCGGCGAATTCGGCGAGCCCCTCGTCGCCGTGGCTGCGCGCCCATTCCTCGAGCGCCGCGGTGATCAGCTCGTCGCGGTTGCGGTAGTGCGCGTAGAAGCTGCCCTTGGTCACGCCGAGGGTTCGCGCCAGTGGTTCGACCGCGACGGCGGCCAGCCCGCCGTTCGCGATCGCTTTCAGGGCGGCCCGTGCCCAGTCCCGGGCGGACAGGCGGGTCGACTCGTTCACCACGCGGCACAGGATACGCCAGCGTATTGACGGTCGCCCGACCCGGAACATACGGTGGCGTATCAATACGCCACCGTATGGAGGAGTGACCGGATGGAGCGTCCGAAGGTCCGCCGAGTGGTCACCGGCCACGACGCCGACGGCAAGTCCCGCGTGGTCGACGACCGCGACGTCGAGCCGATCACTTCCGAGCTGATGCCCGGCTGCGCGTTCTTCCGGCTGTGGGGCCGGGACGAGCGCCCCACCTACCCCGACGACGGCTCACCGCGCCGCGCCGAGGCCTGGTATCCGCCGCGGGACGGTTCACGCTTCATGATCAACACGGTTCCGCCGGGTGAGCCGGTCCCGGCTCCCGGTCTGGACACGGCCGCGGCCCTGGAGGAGCTGGAGCGGCAGATGCCGGGCGCGATGGCCGCGAACGAGCCCGGCGCCCCCGGCATGCACACCACCGACACCCTCGACTACGTCCTGGTCGTCGCGGGCGAGGCCACGCTGGAACTCGACGACGGCGAGCGGACGGTGCTGCGGGCGGGCGACGTGGTCGTCCAGAACGGCACCCGGCACGCCTGGCACAACCACGGCACCGAGCCCTGCACGATCGTCGGCGTCGCCATCGGCGCCGACCGCGTCCCGCCCGCCTAGACGCCGCCCCGCCCCGGTTGCGTGCCGCGGCGGGGCGGGGACGGCGCGTCAGAACGGGTAGGGGGCGATCTGGTCGCGCATCGTCACCCACTGCGTCTCGGTGAACGCCTCGATGTTGGCCTCGGGGCCGCCGAACCGCGACCCGTTCCCCGAGGCCGCCAGCCCCCCGAACGGCACGACCGGCTCGTCGTTGACGGTCTGGTCGTTGATGTGGACCAGGCCGGTGGGGACCGCGTCGGCGATCCGCATCGCCTGGCCGACGTCGCCGAGGATGCCCAGCGACAGCCCGTACTCGCTGTCGGAGGCCAGCGCGACCGCCTCGTCCACGCTGGAGAACGGCACGACCGGCGCGACGGGCCCGAACACCTCCTGGGCGTAGGCGGGCATGGCGGGCTCGACCTCGGCCAGGACGGTGGGCCGGTAGAACAGGCCCTCGTGGGTGCCGCCCGCGGCCAGCCGCGCGCCGGCGGCGACGGTGTCGCGGACCAGGGCGTCCACGTGCGCGAGCTGGCCCTCGTCGATGATGGGGCCGAGCGCGACCTGCCCGGACGCCGGGTCCCCGACGGGCAGCTTGTCGGCCTTGTCGGCCAGCGCGGCGACGTATTCGTCGTGCAGGCTGCGGTGGACCAGGTGCCGGCCGGTGGTCATGCAGATCTGCCCCTGGTGCAGGAACGACCCCCAGGCGCCCGCCGACACCGCCTTGCCGATGTCGGCGCCCGGCAGCACGATGAGGGCGTTGTTGCCGCCGAGCTCCAGGTGGGCGCGCTTGAGCAGCCGCCCGCACACCTCGCCGATCGTGCGGCCCGCCGCCGTCGACCCGGTGAACGACACCACCCGCACCTGCGGCGCCGCCACCACCGCCTCGCCGGTCTCGCGGCCGCCGGGCAGCAGGTGCAGCAGCCCCTCGGGCAGGCCGGCCTCCTGGAAGATCCGCGCGACGGTGACGCCGCCGCACACCGCGGTGCGCGGGTCGGGCTTGAGCAGGACGGCGTTGCCGAGCGCCAGCGCGGGCGCCACCGACCGCATCGACAGGATCAGCGGGAAGTTGAACGGGGCGATGACGGTGACGACGCCGGCGGGGCGGCGCCGCGCCAGGCTCCACCGCGGCTGCGCCGAGGGCAGCACCAGGCCCTGCGGGTGGGAGGCCAGCGCGGCGGCCTCGTAGCACAGGCCCGCGGCGAAGCGCGCCTCCAGTTCCGCCTTCGCCGGCACCGACCCGGCCTCCCGGACGATCCAGTCCTGGATCTCGGCGGCGTGGTCCTCGAACAGCCGGCCGGCGCGCCGCAGGACCGCCGCGCGGTCCTCGTAGGTGCGCGCGGCCCAGTCGCGCTGCGCGGCGGCGGCCGCGGCCGCGGCGTCCGCCACGTCCCGCGCCGACGCCCGGCCCAGCGTGCCCAGGGTCGCGCCGGTCGCCGGCTCGACGGCGTCCAGCACGCCGCCGTCCGCGGCCGCCCACGCGCCGGTGAAGATCTTTCCGGTCCACGTCCCGGGGTCCAACAGCGCCATCGTCGGCTCCTTCCACCATGCCCGCGCCCGCGAGCGGCCCGCGGCCCCGCCGGCAGGCGCGGCCCGTGCACCCCAGCCTCGCCGGACCGGGCACCGGGCGGAACAGCGCCTTTCCGCTCAATGGAACATCCGGCGACGCGGCCCCCCGGAACGGTGCTGTGCCCCGGGCGTCCGCCCGCATGCGCCCGGTCGCGAAAACCCGTTGCGGCGGCCCGGCGGCGCCGGGCATGCTGATCGCACCAGCAGGCCACCAGGGGAGGAGCAGACCATGACCCGCCGGCGCGGCGCACGAACCTGCACCTGCTCCCGGACCACTCGGCGGGCGGCCCCCTGACCCGCGCGCACCCCGCGCGACGGCCGCCCTTCCCACCCGGAACGGCGGCCCGTTCTCATGACGGCCGCCGGACCGGCTTCTCGACGCTGTAGCCGAGCGGACATCAGGCAGCGGACTGCAAATCCGTTTCACGTGGGTTCGAATCCCACCAGCGTCTCGCGCCCCGCCCCCTTCCAGTCACCCGGGGGCGGGGTCGGCTCCCCGTAGCTCAGAGGACAGAGCACCGGTCTCCGAAGCCGGGCGCCGCAGGTTCGATCCCTGCCGGGGAGACCCCGCACCACCACAGGCACACTGCGGCACGCCACAGGCACCCCGCGGGACACCCGCCGCCGA
Source organism: Actinomadura opuntiae (assembly GCF_030283205.1). Classification (GTDB taxonomy): domain Bacteria; phylum Actinomycetota; class Actinomycetes; order Streptosporangiales; family Streptosporangiaceae; genus Spirillospora. The sequence continues at coordinate 8,436 of NZ_JASNWF010000045.1, read as the reverse complement.
GGAGGGCACCGATGCGCAAGATACCGACACTGTTCGTCCGCGACTGGGACGGCGACCCCCGCCACGTCACCCGCGAGACCGACCCGTCCTGCGCCTGGGTGGCGGCCGGGGAGGGGCGCGCCACCCGCAAGTACGACGGCACCTGCGTGCGGTTCGACGGCGACCGCTGGCTGGCCCGCCGCGAGGTCAAGGCCGGCCGTCCCGCCCCGCCCGGTTTCGTCCCCGTCGCGGAGGACGCCGCCACCGGCAAGACCGTGGGATGGGAGCCCGCCGAGCAGTCGGCGTTCTGGAAGCACCTGCGAGCCGCGCTGGCCGGACGCCGGTTCGCGGCCGGCACCTACGAGCTGATCGGCCCGAAGATCAACGGGAACCCCGAGAGCGTCGCCGAGCACACCCTGGTCCCGCACGGCGCCGACGACCTCGGCGACGTCCCCCGCGACCACGACGGCCTGGCCGCCTGGCTGCGCGCCCACCCCTACGAGGGCATCGTGTTCTGGCGCGACCCCGCCGACCCCGGCTGCGACAAGGCCAAGATCAAGCGCCGCGACTTCCCCGCCGCCTGAACGGGCTCAGCCGGGGCCGGTTGAACGGGGCCGGGCGGCGACCGTGATGACGTGCCCGCTCACCCCGAGCAGCGAGGGCAACCGACTCCACCGCCCGCAGCGCCTCCAGTACCGCCGCGCGGTCGCGTTCCAGCAGGTCGCCGAGGCCGCCGAACAGCCACGCCGCGCCCTCCAGCCCGTAGGAGCGGGCGCCGGGCAGCCCGGCGTCGACGAACTCGCACGGCGGCTCCTGCGGCTCGTGCAGGTAGGCGGTGGTGAACCCCATCTCAGGCGTGGCGCGCAGCACGCCGGTCGCGGGCGTCGCCGTGCCGGGCGGTCACGCCGGGGATCCGCGACGCCTGCTCGACGTGCAGCGGGACGGGATCGACCAGCTCCACCGCGTGGCCGTCGGCGGCCAGCCACTCGGCGTGCACACCGGGCCCGCCGCCCACGTCCAGGACCCGCGCCGGCGGTGCGGGCAGCACCCGGCGCAGCACGTCCTGGGTCCGCCACAGCTCCAGCCGCCCGTCGCCCTCGCGCAGCCGCCGGTCCTCCTCGCCGCGCTCGTAGTAGCGCAGAACCTCGCGATCCATGCCCCCGAGAGTCCCCGGCGCGCGCGCCGGGCCGCAAACCGTTTTCGCCTGGCCCGCACCGGCGCTGGAGGGGCCTTCAGTGTTGGTGGCGTTCGGCGAGCACGACGTCCAGCAGCCCGGGGAACACTGCGTCGAACTCCTCGCGGCGCAGCGCGTTCATGCGGGAGGTCCCGACGTAGTACTGGCGGATCAGGCCCGCCTCCCGCAGCACGTGGAAGTGGTGGGTGGCGGTCGACTTGCCGACCGGCAGGTCGACCGTGCCGCAGCTCAGGTCGGTGCCGGCGGCGGCCAGCTCGGTGACGATCCGGCGGCGCACCGGGTCGACCAGCGCCTCCAGGACCCGCTGCAGCCCGACCTGCCGGACGTCGGGGTGCGGGGGGACGCGGTCGCGCCCGCCGTGCCGTGCCGTCGCCATCCCCGAACCTCCCCGGCCGCATCGTACGGCAGCCACCGAAGTACGATCAACATCGAAGTTTGACAGTGATCGTACTTTCGGCTTGGGTGGGCGGGACCCGGCGGCGCGCGGCGCCGCCGCCCGAAACCCGAGGAGATGAGGTCGCGATGACCAGGACGGTGCGGTTCCACCGGACCGGAGGCCCGGACGTGCTGCGGCTGGAGGAGGTGGACCCCGGCGAGCCCGGCCCCGGCGAACTGCTGGTCGGCGTCGAGGCGATCGGCCTCAACCGCGCCGAGGCGCTGTTCCGCTCCGGGACCTACATCGAGCCGGTCAGGGCGTTTCCCGCCCGGCTCGGCGCCGAGGCCGCGGGCGTGGTCCGGGCCGCCGGCGCCGGCGTCACCGGGCTGCGCCCCGGGCAGCCCGTCAGCGTGATCCCGGCGTTCTCGATGAACGACTACGGCGTCTACGCCGACACCGCGGTCGTCCCCGCCTCCGCCGTGCTGCACCGCCCCGACGGGCTCGACGCGGTCGGCGGCGCGGCGGTGTGGATGCCCTACCTGACCGCCTACGGGGCGCTGGTGGACACCGGCGGGATGCGCGCCGGCGACACCGTCGTGCTGAACGCCGCCTCCAGCAGCGTCGGACTGGCCGCCATCGACGTCGCCGCCCGCGCCGGAGCCCGGTCCATCGCCGTCACCCGCACCCCCGCCAAGAAGGACGCGCTGCTGAAGGCCGGCGCCGCCGAGGTGATCGTCAGCGGCGGCCGCGCCGTCGCCGACCGGATCCTGGACCTGACCGGCGGGCAGGGGGCCCGGCTCGTCCTGGACGCCGTGGCAGGCCCCGGAGTGATCGACCTCGCCCGCGCCGTCGCGCCCGGCGGCACCCTCATCGAGTACGGGGCGCTCAGCGGCGAACCGACCCCCTACCCCGGCTTCGAACTCGGCATGCCCGCCCTCAACATGCGCACCTACACCGTCCACGAGCTGACCACCGACCCGCGGCGGCTGCGCCGCGCCGAGGCGTTCGTCGCCTCGGGCCTGCGCACCGGGGCGTTCGCGCCCGCCGTCGACCGCGTCTTCGACCTCGGCGACATCGTCGAGGCCCACCGCTACCTGGAGGCCGGCGCCCAGATCGGCAAGATCGTCGCCACCACCGGCCGCTGACCCCCGTCCCGCGCCGGCGGGACGGTCAGGCGGGCACGCCGGCGAGGCCGCGCGTCAGCTGCGCGTACACCGCGTCCCAGAACCCGACGTGCTCCCCGATCTCCTCGCGCGCCGCCCGCGCCATCAGCGCCTCGTCGGCGAAGTAGCCGTTGACCAGCACGTCCCACAGCGCCGCGAACTGCCCCGGCCCCTTGGTCTCGTGCAGGGTGAGGAACTCCAGCCCCGAGGCCACCCCGTAGTGCGCCGACAGCGCGTCGATCACGATGCGGTTGCGCGCCGGGCTCGCGATCTCCCGGCCCGCCAGCGCCGCGACCGCCTCCGCGCCGCTGCGCGCCGGATCCAGGTACCGCGCCGGGAACGACGCGCAGTAGGCGGCGGTCACCGGCAGCGGCGTCACCGCCGCGGGCCGCTCGATCCCCAGCGCCCGCAGCAGCCGCACCGCCAGCCCGTGGTGGTCGCCGCCGACCTCCTCCCGGATGTGCGCGGTCAGCCCCGACAGCACCCGCGAGGCGTCGGACTCGGTCCCGAACGCCGGGCTCTTCACCACGCACACGCCGAGCCAGCGATGAAATTGGTTCCGCCACAGGTAGTACTGGCCGAAAACATCGCGGACGACTTCGACCGGAGCCTTTCCTGCGCCCAGATCGGAAAAGAACGCACTTCCGTCGAGCGTTTGCCGCGCGTGCGCGAGCAGGTCGGACGATACGGCGGATCCAGCGAGCGAGGTCATGCTTCTCCAATGATCTGCGGCCATTTCGTGCCCAACATCGCCGCACGTCAGAGCGGGGGAACGGGGTTTTTCTCCCGGAAACGCGCGCGCCCGGCGCCTGACCGGCGAACGCGCGACGCGACGTGCTCTCAGCAGAACCTAACCGACCCGCCGGGCCCTTCCGATATCACCACACGCGGCCCATTACCGTGGCCACCGCGACACCTTGCGGGCCCTCGCCGCCGTGTGGTAATTCCCCGCCCGGCGGGGACGTGCTGCGCCTTTACCGGGCACGCCCGCCCCCACCCGTTTCTGCCGTCCCGACCGCGCCCGGCACCGGGACCGATACCACCCGCCCCCATGGCCGGATCCGGCCGTGAAACGTTCCCGGGCCCCACCGCGCCCACGCGAACCCCGCGCCCCTGCGACCAGAACCGTGCCGAGACCCGCGTGGACCCGCGTGCCGGGACGCCGGGTGCGGTCAGGCGACCGTGCGCAGCCGGGCGTCCAGCGCCTCCAGATCCGGGACGAACCAGATGTGGTCCGCCGCGTTCGACTCGCGCACCAGCGCGCGCAGCGCCACACTGGCCGCCAGATGCCGGGAGATGTCCCCGACGACCGCCAGCCGCAGCCGGTAGTTGACGAACTTCTGCATGACCTCGCCCGCGAACCGGGTGCCGAGCGAGAAGAACCGCTCGTCCAGCCGCTCCGCCGGCACCGCCACCACCCGCGCGCCCAGGAACGCCGACCCGATCAGGTCCAGCGCATCCTGCTCGGTGGCCACCGGTGGCCCGTCCGGGTCGCACATCAGCACCGGCACCCCGGCCCGCTCCCGCACCACGTCAGGCACCGCCGGCCTCCCGCCCGCCGTCCAGCGCCCTACTGTCCAGCACCCCGCCGTCCAGCACGGCCTCGATCAGCCGCAGCACTTCCGCGGTGGCGGCGACGCCGCCCAAAATCACGATCTTCATCCGGTTCCGTTCCTGGTCGTGGACGGTCTGCACCCGCAGCGCGGCGCCGGCGCCGCGGCCGGTGTTCACCCCGGCCAGTACGAACGTGGCGATCCGGTCGGCGGCGGCCCGGTCGACCCCGTCGACCTGCACGATGCTCGACACCTCCGCCCGCCCGGCCCCCGCCGGCCCGCCCGCGCCGCCGTCCGACCCGCCGCCCGGCGCAGGGTCCGCGGACCCGGTCAGCTCCCGCACCGCGTCCGGCGAGATCCGGTACTGCTTGCCGATCCGCACCGCCCGCAGCCGCCCGGCGCGGATGTAGCCGCGGACCGTGCGCACGTGCAACCCGAGGAGGTCCGCGACCTCCTCCACCGAGTACATCTTCTCTGTCATCACTCCGCAAACTACCCTATTGAGGGAGCGATAGGGAAGTTTGCGGTACATAACCGGGCTGCGTTCATGCCGGACCTGGCGCTAGCGTGAGCGGCGGCATGACGCGCGGAGGGGGAGCGGTGACGGACGGGGAACGCGGCGCGGTCATCGTGCTGACCGGGCCGTGCGGCGGCGGGAAGAGCACCGTCGCCCGGCTGCTGACCGCACGCCTGACACCCAGCGTCCGGCTGCACGGCGACGACTTCTTCGCCTTCATCGACCAGGGCGCGATCCCGCCGTACCTGCCCGAGGCGGACCGGCAGAACCAGACCGTCGTCGGCGTCCAGGCCACCGCCGCGGCCGGATACGCCGCCGGGGGATACCACGTGGTGTTCGACGGCGTCGTCGGCCCCTGGTTCCTCGGCCCGTTCCGCCGCGCCGCCGCCGGCGCCGGCGTCCCGCTGCACTACGTGGTGCTGCGCCCCGACCGCGACGTCGTGCTCGCCCGCGCCACCGCCCGCGGGCCCGGCGCGCTCACCGAACCGGACCCGGTCCTGGCGATGTTCCAGGAGTTCGCCGACCTCGGCGACCACGAGCCCCACGTCCTGGACTCCGGCGCGCTGACCGCCGAGCAGACCGCGCGCGCCGTCCGCGACGGCCTGGCGACCGGCGCCTACCGGCTGCCCTGACCGGCCCCGCCAACGCCGAAAGGGCCCGAGCGGCGCGTCACATGCAGGAGGCGATGCAGTCCAGGACGCGTTCCAGGCCGTAGGCGAACTGGTCGTCGGGGGACATGTGCGGCAGCGCCGCGTCCTTCACCACCCGGGCGAACATCGGGTGCTCGCCGGCGTCCAGCAGCTGCTGGACGTAGGGGGAGCTCTGGCGCATCAGGTCCTGCATCGTCAGGCCCGTGCGGCGCCGCTCGCGCTCCCTTTCGATCTCGGCGCGGACGGTGGTGACGACGTAGCCGTTCAGCATGGTCACCAGCGTGATGATGTCGTCGACCGGGATGCCGACGTCCAGCGCGCCGAAGCCGAACTCCAGGATCCGCAGCTGGTTCGGGCCGAACGCCGGGCGGGCGCGGTGCAGGTCGGCCAGCCACGGGTGCGCGAGCCACATCTCGCGGGTGTTGCGGGCGACCAGCCGCAGGTCGGCGCGCCAATCGCCGGTCGGCCGGTCCGGGACGCCCAGGGTGCCGACGACGTGGTCGTACATCAGCTCGATCAGGTCGTCGCGGGAGGGGACGTAGCGGTACAGCGACATCGCGCCGGTGCCGAGCTCGGCGGCGATCCGCCGCATCGACGCCGCCTCCAGGCCGTCGGCGTCGGCGATCCGCACCGCCGCCTCGGTGATCTGGGCGCGGCTGTAGGCGGGCCGGGGGCCGCGGCCCTGCCGCTCGGGCATCGCGAAGATGTTGACCGCCTCGACGTCCGCCACCGTGCTCCCTCCGGCCGGATCCGGGGCCCCGCGGGCCCCGTCCCGGGAATTCTAGTTGCGTACACCGTACTCGGGTGTCTACGCTGGCGGCCACCCACCGCGTACGGCGTACCCAATGGAGGAACGATGCCGGACGAACCGATCGTGCTGGCCGAGGGCCTGCACAAGCGCTTCGGCGCCACCCGGGCCCTGGACGGACTCGACCTCGCCGTCACGCCCGGCACCGTCTGCGGCCTGCTCGGACCCAACGGCGCCGGCAAGACCACCGCCGTGCGGATCCTGGCGACCCTCGCCGACGCCGACTCCGGCCGCGCCCGCGTCGCCGGGTACGACGTCGCCGACCGCCCCGACGAGGTCCGCGCCCGCATCGGGCTGGCCGGCCAGTACGCCGCCGTCGACGAGAAGCTCACCGGGCGCGGCAACCTGCGCATGTTCGGCCGCCTGTACCACCTGCCCCGCCGCCAGGCCCACCGCCGCGCCGACGAGCTGCTGGAGCGGTTCGGGCTGATGGAGGCCGCCGACCGGCAGGTCCAGGGCTACTCCGGCGGCATGCGCCGCCGCCTCGACCTGATCACCAGCCTCATCCTGCGGCCCCAGGTGCTGTTCCTGGACGAGCCCACCACCGGCCTGGACCCCCGCAGCCGCGGCGAGATCTGGGACGCCGTCCGCGCCCTGGTCGCCGACGGCACCACCGTGCTGCTCACCACCCAGTACCTGGAGGAGGCCGACCGGCTCGCCGACGACGTCGTCGTCATCGACCACGGCCGCGTCATCGCCGGCGGCACCCCCGACGCGCTCAAGTCCTCCATCGGCGACCGGCTCGACGTCGTGCTGGCCGACCCCGCCGACGCCGGCGAGGCCGCCCGCGTCCTGGCCGGGATCGCCGGCGCCCACCCCGCCCTGGACGGCGCCCGCCTGACGGTGCCGCTGACCCGCGGCGCCGTCCGGCTCGCCGACGTCGTCCGCGAACTCGACCGCGCCGGCGTCACCGCCGACGACGTCGGGTTGCGCCGCCCCACCCTCGACGAGGTGTTCCTGCGCCTCACCGGCCGCGACACCGACCCCGACGAGGACCCCGACCAGACCGGCCCCGGCACCGCAGCCGAGCGGCGTGAGAAGGAGACCGTCCGATGACCGCGCCCGCCCTGACCGTCCCGCCCGCCCGCGCGTCCCTGGCCGCGCGGCTGCGCTGGAGCGCCGCCGACGGGCTCACCCTCGTCGGACGCGAGCTGAGCCGGCTGCGCCAGGAACCCGGCGAGCTGATCGCCGCGCTGATCTTCCCCGCCGTCATGGTGGTGCTGTTCGGGTACGTGTTCGGCAGCGCCATCGCCGTCCCCGGCGGCGGCAACTACCGCGAGTACCTGATGCCCGGCCTGTTCGTCATGGTGTCGTTCACCTCCGTCATGGCCGTCACCATGCGGGTCGCCACCGACGCCTCCCGCGGTGTCATGGACCGCTTCCGCGCGATGCCGATGGCGCGCTCGGCCGTCCCGTTCGGGCAGGCCGGCGCCGATGTGATCAGCGGCGTCCTGGCACTGGTCATCATGGCCGGCACCGGGCTGGTCGTCGGGTGGCGCGCGCACCGCGGCGTGTGGCCGACCGCCGAGGCGTTCCTGCTGCTGGCGCTGCTGCGGCACGCGCTCAGCTGGGCCGGGTGCTACCTCGGGCTGGTGGTGAAGAACGAGCAGACCGCCGACCAGTTCGTCCCGATGGTGTTCCCGGTCACGATGCTGTCGAACTCCTTCGTCCCGACCGGCGGCATGCCCGCCTGGCTGCGCGCGATCGCCGACTGGAACCCCGTCAGCGCCGCCACCGCCGCCTGCCGGCAGCTGTTCGGCAACCCCGGCGCGCCGACCGGCCGCGCCGACCTGGCCTGGCCCCTCGCGCACCCGGTCACCGCGACGCTGCTGTGGTCGATCGCGCTGATCGCGGTGTTCGCGCCGCTGTCGGTGCGGACCTTCCACCGGCGCGGCCGGTGACCGCACGCGGGCCGCGCCCCCCGGGGGGCGCGGCCCGCGCCCTCACACCCCGAACGGCGCCGGGTACTCGATCACGCCGGACGGCACCGGACCGGACGCGCCCGCCGGCACCAGCGCCATCAGCGCCTCGTCCGGCACCGGGAACGCCGCCGCGATGCCCAGCGACGACGCCCGCACGAACCCGAACCGCGGGTAGTAGTCCGGATGCCCGAGCACCACCACCAGCCGCTCACCGCGCCGCGCCGCCTCCGCGAGGGCCGCGCGGACCACCGCGCCGCCCGTCCCGCGCCGCTG
>NZ_JASNWF010000044.1 GCF_030283205.1 Actinomadura opuntiae | reverse complement strand
GCCGCGGCCGGCGCCGAGCACGACCGACTGCGGTCCGCGGCCGGGCGGGCCGCGCCCGCCCCGGACGGTGCCGCCGCGGCCGGCGCCGTCCGCGCCCCCGTCGGCGCGGCCGGCGCCTCCCGGGCGGACGGTGACGCCGCCGGCCGTCCCCTCGGCGCCCCGGAGGTAGCCGCCTGTCCACGATGAGCGCCCAGGAGATCCGCGGGGCGGAGATCACGTTCGACGAGTTCGTGACCGCCACCGCGGGCCGGCTGCTGCGCACCGCCGTGTTCCTGGTCTACGACCGCCACCTCGCCGAGGACCTGCTGCAGACCGCCTACGAGCGGGTCGCCCGTAAGTGGGGGCGGCTGTCGTCGGGCAACCCGGAGGCGTACGCGCGCCGGGTGCTGGTCAACCTCGCCATCGACGAGAACCGGCGGCGCGCCCGCCGCCGGGACACCCCGGTCGGGTCGGTGACGGACGTGGAGCGCCTCGCCGGGCCGCCCCCGGCCCCGGGGGCGGCCGGGGGAGACCTGGACGAGGTGCTCCGCGCGCTGCCCGCCAAGCAGCGCGCGGTGGTCGTGCTGCGCTACTGGTGCGACCTGGAGGAGAAGGAGATCGCCGAGACGCTCGGGATCTCCCGGGGAACGGTGAAGAGCCACACCGCGCGGGCCATGGCGGCGCTGCGGGAGCACATGAAGGAGGGCCGGGCGTGAACGACGAGCTCGAAGCCCTGCTGCGCGACCACTACCGTGCGGCCGCCGACCACGTCACCGCGGGCCCCGGCACGGTCCGCCGGTTCCAGGACGCGGGCCGGGCGGTCCGTGCCCCGGAGCGCACCCGGTGGCGGTGGGCGTTCCCGGTCCTGGCGGCGGCGGTGACCGCGGCGGTCCTGGTGACGATCGCGCTGCTGCTGTGGCCCGGCGGCGGGCAGCCGGTGAAGCCGCGCCCGATGGCGCCGCCCGCCTCTCCCGCCGCCCCGGGCCAGGGGAGGCCCGTGCCCGGGACGCCGGCGCCGGGCCCGGCCGAACCGCCCACGGGCGGGCCGTCGCCGTCGCGGTCGCCGGTGCCGGGCGCCACGCCCGGGACCCGGCGCTCTCCCGGGGCGGCGCGCGGGCCGCGGAACCCGCCCGGCGCGAGCAGGGCCGAGCCGTCGCCCAGCGGCACGGCGCCGGACCGGCCCTTCCCGACCTCGACACCGCCCGGGGCGACCCCGACGCACACCTGACGGCGCGCGTCCCCGGCCGGGGACGCGCGCCGTACGGCGGGTCGCGGGGGTCAGTCGGCGGGTTCGCCGAAGCACAGGCCGGGCAGCGTGCCCCAGCCGACCGTCTCCAGGACGGCGCGGACCTGCGGCGGCGTGCGGTCGAGCACGACGGGCGCGCCGCACACGCGGCTCCAGGCGGCGTCGCCGAGGATGCAGATGCCGCCGAGGTCGATGAAGTCGAGCCCGCCGAGGTCGAGATGGAACTCGCGGTCGGCGGGCAGCTCGCCCAGCGCGGACTCCAGCGCCCGCGCGAACATCGCGTGCCGGGAGGCGTCCAGCTCGCCGGTGAGCGCGAGCCCGGCGGGCTCCGCCGTGCGGACGATCCTCAGCGGCTCCACGGGACTACCTGACGTGCAGCCGGACGAACGTGCCGTCCCAGCCCGCGCGCAGCTCCATCAGGTCGACCAGCAGCCGGACCGTCCACAGCCCGAAGCCGCGCTGCAGCGCCGAGTCGGGCGGGATGAAGCCGGTGAGCGCGTCCGGCGCGGGGCGCCACAGCCCGTTGTCGCCGATCTCGCAGAGCAGCTCCGGGCCGTCCCGCCAGATCCACATCCCGACCGGGGGCAGCCCGTGCTGCAGCGCGTTCGCCGCCACCTCGTTCGCCGCGGTGACGAGGTTCTGCGAGGGCCGCTTGGCGAGCCCGTGCAGCAGCGCCCGCTCGGCCACGAACGAGCGCAGCGCGTGCAGGTCGTCGTCCAGGACCGGGAAGTACTCGGCGTCGGCCGGGCGGCCGAAGCGCCGGCTCCGGTCGCAGCGCGCGCCGAACGTCACCGGCTCGACGTAGTCGCCGCTGGCCATGGCCGGGCCGTCGGACAGCAGCACCGGATGGGTGCGGCGCGCCTGCTCGACGATCTCGGGCGGCAGCGCGTCGCGGTCGTAGGGGCACAGCGCGCGCGCCCCGGAGTCCTTGAACACCTCGTTGATCAGCGACTCGTAGCGGATCCACTCCAGCGTCTGCCGCTCGTCCCAGCCCGCCCAGACCGGCTCGGCCAGCGCGCACACCCGGCGCGGCGCGAACTTGTTCACCAGGGCCTGGTAGTCGCGCAGGGTGCGGACGGGATGCTGGTAGAAGTCCTCCGCGGGGACCCACTCGATGGCGTCGTCGTCGCCGAACAGGTCCCGCAGCGCCGACAGGTTCGGCTGCCGGACGACCGCGACCACGGCCTGCCCCGCCTCCAGCCCCGACCGCAGGAACGGCTCGGTCACCGCAAGGAAGTGGTCCGTGCCGCCGTACACGAACGCCCTGTGCTCCAAGCTCATCAGGCGATGCCTTCCGTCTCCGTGAACGCGCGTCCGCGGCCGCGCTCGAGACCGGGCAGCCGGTGCCAGCCGACCATCTCGATGACGTTCTCCACGTCGGGCGGCAGGTGGTCGAGCACCAGCGCCTCGTCGGCCGGCAACACGGTGGCCTGCTGCGCCAGCAGGTTGAGGCCGCCGAGGTCGATGAAGCCGAGGTCGGTGAAGTCGAGGTGGACGCGCCGCCGGGCCAGGCACACCTGCGCCAGCTGCTCGGCGAACACCTGGTGCCGGGCGGCGTCCAGCTCGCCCTCCACGCGCAGCCCGTTGGGCTCGAACGTGCGGACTATCTTCAGGATCCCGTCGTCGAACTCGGGGTTCACTTCCACGAGCACCTCGTGCGTGTCGCGCAGGGCGATCAGCTCGTCGTGCGGGCAGGCGTGCCGGTCGATCTGGCAGATCGCCATCGCCATGGTGCTGGGCGAGACGGCGTCGCCGACCCGGTGCTCGCAGCCGAGCATCTCGGCGATGTCCGAGCGGCCCGGCTCGCTGAGCAGCCAGCTGTAGTCGGTGGTCAGCCGGACGGCGCGGAAGCCCTCGCCGAACGCCGCGTCGACCTCCCGGCCGATCGTCTCCAGCATCCGGGCGGGCTCGAAGCCGCCCCGCCGGTCCAGGCAGGCGTCCCGGCGGGAGATCACCCGCAGCTGGCCCGTCCTGGTGTGGGCGGCCACGTCCACGCGGTGCCGGGGGCCGAGGCCGGGCAGCCGCTCGGCCGGGGCGTCGGTCACGTAGACGACCTTCTCGTTGGTGTCCAGCCCCTCCCGGACGAAGGGGCCGATGACCCTGTCGCGCTCCTCGAAGCCGCTGTAGGCCAGCCAGCTGTGGTCGCCGGGCCGGATGTCTTTGACGGGTCGCTTGGCGAACCAGGGTGTCTCCATGGCCTGCCCATCGAGGTCGGTGCGGATTGGTTCAGCGTACGCCCCCGGAAGGGTTTTGGAAGCCCAACGCAGTGAGTTCCTCACCCTCCGTTCACCCGCTCCCGGTCGAGCAGGGCCGGCACGGCGGGCAGCCGGAGCCGCAGCCGCACCGTGGTCCCGCCGGGTCCGGTGCGGATCTGGACGATCGTGCACAGCAGCCGCACCGCCCACAGCCCGAACCGGCCGCCGGTCGCGGCGCCGGACGGGCGGGGCGGGACGAGCCCGTAGCCCGAGCCGGAGGCCCAGCGGCCCCGGTCGGCGACCTCGCACACCAGGGCCGGGGGTTCGGCGCCGGGCGCCTCGGTCCACATCCGCAGCGTGATGGGGGGCGCGCCGTGCCGGTGCGCGTTCGTGAGGAGCTCGGTGACCGCGACCAGCAGCCGCTGCAGGTCCTCCTCGGGCAGCGGCGTGCGGCGCGCGTAGTCGGTGACGTAGGCGCGCAGCCAGTACAGGTCGGGCAGGTCGATCTTCAGCTCGTCGGCGTCCTCGGGCGGCGGGGGGAGCGGCTCGCCGTCGCACCGCGCGCTGTAGGCCCACGGGTCCATGTACAGCGGGTTGGCCACGGACCTGGCGCCGCGCACCGTCTCGGGGTGGGTGCGGCGCCCGGCCGCGACCACGCCCGCGGGCAGCGACGAGGAGTAGGGGCACATGATGGCCGCGCCGGTGCCGCGGAAGGCGATGTTCAGCATCGCCTCGACGCGCTGCCATTCCAGCACCTCCAGCGGCGGGCGCGACGCCCACACCACCGGTTCGCCGAGGACGCGCAGCCGGCGGCCCCGCCACGCGGTGGCGTCGGCGTCGCTCAGGCAGTCGGCGAGGGTCCGCGCGGGGTGGGAGTACCAGGTCGCGGACTCGACGAACTCGACGCTTCCGGCCGCCGGGCCGAGCGCCTCGCGCAGCAGCATCTCGCGGCCGACGCCGCACACGGCCACGACGCGGTCGCCGGCCTCGGCGCCGTCCCGCAGGAAGGGCAGGGCCCCGCCGAGGAAGTCGTCCACCCCGTCGTACGGCAGTACGCAATGGGTGAAGGAATCGCTCACGGCGGCCCCAGGTTCGTCCTCGTTCCCGGCGTTCCCCGCCTGCCGCGGCGCCGGCAGACCCATCAAGCGTAGGCCGCCGCCCGGTGCCGGGCCGATCCCGCCGGGTAAATACCGCGACGCATTTTTCACATAGTGCGACGCGGTGCGGGCCGGGCGCGGCGGTAGAGGACGGCCCGCATGCCCGGGGCGAGGGCGGCGACTATTTCATCGGCCGTCATCGACGCCATGGGCTCCAGCGCGAAGATGTACCGGCTGAAGATCACTCCGGCGAGCTGGGCGCTGAACGCGGCGGCGCGGCGGCGCGCGTCCGGGCCGCCGACGTGCTCGGCGATGCGGTCGATCATCTCGCGGCCGACGACGTCGCGCAGCAGCCGGGTGAGCTCGTCGTCCTGCGTCGCGGCGCGCAGCATGAAGGTCAGCTGCCGGCCGCGCTCGGGGTCGTCCCAGGTGGCCAGCATCGCGCGCAGGGCGCGTTCGGGCAGCGTGGCGGGGTCGCCGGGAAGCGCGGCGGCCAGCACGTCCGGCGGGTTGGCCAGCAGCCCGAGCACCGCGCCGAACAGTCCCTTCTTGGAGCCGAAGAAGTAGCTGATCAGCGCGGCGTCGACGTCCGCCTCGGCGGCGATCGAGCGCAGTGTGACCCGGGCGTAGCCGTCGGCGAGGAAGCGGCGGCGGGCGACCGCGAGGATCTGCGCGCGGGTGTCGGGGCTGCCGCGCCGGCGCCCGCGCGCGGCGCCCCCCGGCGCCGGCCCGGATTTATTCATCATGGTTGAAATGTAGTGGCCGCTGGGGCCAGATTCGAGGTGTCACCGCGAACAGGATCCGTCACCAGGAGGCTTCGATGGCCACCACCGAACCGGCGCCCGGAGGGCAGGTCCACCGGGCCGTGCTGCCGGCCGTCATGCTCGCCCTCGCCACCGTCGTGTCGGCGGTCGCGTCGCTGAACACCGCCATCCCGTCCATCGCCCGCGACACCCACGCCAGCCAGACGCAGCTCGCCTGGATCATCGACGCCTACGCGCTGGTGTTCGCGGCGCTGCTGCTGCTCGGCGGCGCGATCGGCGACCGCTACGGCCGGCGCCGCGCGCTCGCCGCCGGGCTCGTCGTCTTCGGCGCCGGGTCCGTCGCGGCGATGCTGGCGAGCGACCCCGAATGGCTGATCGCGATGCGCGGCGTCCTCGGCGTCGGCGCGGCGCTGGTGATGCCCGCGACGCTGTCCACGATCACCGCCACCTTCCCGGCGCGGCAGCGGACCCGCGCGGTCGGCGCGTGGGCCGGCGTCGCCGGGGCCAGCGCGATCCTGGGCCTGCTGGTCTCCGGCAGCCTGCTGGAGCAGTGGTCGTGGCGGTCGGTGTTCCTGCTGAACATCGTGCTCTCGGTGATCGCCTTCGTCGCGACGCTCGCGGTCGTCCCCGAGTCCGCCGACCCGGACGCGCCGCGGCTCGACATCACCGGCGCGCTCATCACCGTCGTCGGGCTCGGCGCCGGCGTCTACTCGATCATCGAGGCGCCCACCGAGGGCTGGACGAGCGCCCGCACGCTGATCGGCCTCGCCGCCGCCGTCGTCGTGCTCGCCGGGTTCGTCGGCTGGGAGCTGGCCCGGCCCAACCCGCTGCTGGACCCCCGGCTGTTCAGGATCCGCGCGTTCTCGGCCGGCACCCTGTCGATCACCGTGCAGTTCTTCGCCTTCTTCGGCTTCGTCTTCATCGTCCTGCAGTACCTGCAGCTGGTGAAGGGGCACGGCCCGCTGCTCGCCGCGACCTGCCTGCTGCCGATGGCCGCCGCGATGATGCCGTCCGCCCGCGGCATCGCGCCCCGCGCCGCCGCGAAGGTCGGGCCGCGCCGCGTCATCGTCGCCGGGCTGATCCTGGTCGCCGTCGGGCTGCTGGTGCTGTCGCTGCTGGACACCGGCACCAGCTACTGGGTGATGCTGGGCGGCCTCGTCCCGCTCGGCGCCGGGATGGGCCTGGCCATGACGCCCGCCACCGCGTCCATCACCGACGCGCTCCCGCCGGAGAAGCAGGGCGTCGGCTCGGCGATGAACGACCTGGCCCGCGAGCTCGGCGGCGCCCTCGGCATCGCGGTGCTCGGCAGCCTCCTGCAGTCCGGCTACCGCTCGAACCTGGACACCTCCGGCCTGCCCGGGCCGGTCGCCGAGCAGGCCCGCACGTCCCTGGCCATGGCGGCGCACGCCGGGCCGCAGGTGATGCGGCAGGCCCAGACGGCCTTCGCGGACGGCCTGCACACCGCGCTGCTGTCGGCCGCCGTCGTGCTCGCGGTCACCGCCGTGGTGGTCGGCGCCCTCTACCGCCGCCCCGACCAGGCTCCCGCCGAGGAGCGGAGCGGGCGCGAGACCGCCGCTGCCACGGAGCACGCGAGCTGACCGTCCGCCGCGGGTGACGGCACGCGGAACGGACCCTCGCCAGGAGCGAGGGTCCGTTCCGCGCGCATGGGGATCGGTGATTCGCCGAGTTGCGCCCGGCAACGCCGTCGTTGGGGGCGGGCGCCGGTAATCCGCTGACATGCCGCCCACCGGGGACGCTAAGCTGAACGCGCTCCCGCGCGGAGCATCGGCGGGCGTGGCGAAGTAGGCATACGCGGCAGGTTTAGGTCCTGTTGGTGGAGACACCGTGGGGGTTCGAGTCCCCCCGCCCGCACCCGTTCCCGCCGCGTCCGGCGCCGGCGGGCCTCAGAGCCCGAGGTCGCGGCGCAGCCGCTCGACGTGGCCGGTGGCCTTCACGTTGTAGTAGGCCTTCTCGATCTTGCCGTCGGCGTCGATGATGAACGTCGAGCGGATCACACCGACGACGACCTTGCCGTAGAGCTTCTTCTCGCCGTAGGCGCCGTACGCCTGCAGCACGGCGGCGTCCGGGTCGGACAGCAGCGGGAAGCCGAGCCCCTCCTTCTCGCGGAACTTCGCGAGCTTGGCGGGCTTGTCGGGGGAGACGCCGACGACGGCGACGCCCGCCGCCTCCAGCTCGGCCAGGCTGCCCTGGAAGTCGACCGACTCCTTGGTGCAGCCGGGGGTCATGGCCGCCGGGTAGAAGTAGAGGATCACCCGCCTGCCGCGGAACGAGGCCAGCGAGACCGGGGACGCGTCGGCGTCCGGTAGCTCGAAGTCAGGGGCTGCATCGCCCGGCTCTAGCCGCTGTGACACCCTGTGCCGCCTTTCGCTCGGATGGTGGGTCCAACGGTACCGCCCGGGGTGCGCCGGGCGCCCGGCGGGAAGACCTGCAACACTGTTCGGATCATGCTTCGCTCGACCCGACCGCTCGGATAGACGATAAGGACAACGGCATGGCTGACCGCGACCCGGAGGCGCTGGAGCGGGAGATCGAGCGCACCCGCCTGGAACTCGCCCGCACGATCGACGAGCTCGCCGAGCGGGTCAACCCGCGGAACCTCGCGCACAAGGGCAGTGAGCGGATCAAGGAGGAGGCCGGGCAGATCGTCCGGGCCGTGAACGCGATGGTGCGTCCGGAGGGCGAGGACGGCGAGCCGGGTCGGCTCGACCGTCGCGTCGTCTACGCGGGCGCCGCCGCCGCGGTCACGCTGACCGCCTTCGCTTTGTGGCGCCGTAAGCGCAAGCGCCGCTGAACCCGCCCCGGAAGGCGCCGGACCGCGACCCGCGGCCGGCGCCTTCGCGTTTCCCGGGCACCGCGGACCGCGGATGCGGCGTCCTCAGGGCGGCGGTGCGCGCCGCGCGGGCGAGGAGTTCGGCGACGCCGCGCAGGTCGGCCAGCTCGGCGCGGCAGGGCGGGCAGCCGCGCAGGTGCGCCGAGAGCGCGTCGGCCTCGGCCCCGGCGAGCCCCCCGAGGGCGTAGGCGCCGAGGCCGGACCGGTACTCGCCGCAGCCGGGTGCTTCCACGTCCCCCAGTACGGCGGCGGGCCCCGGCGCGTTCAGCGCGCGGGGTCGGCCCGGTCGGCCCGGTCGGCGCGATCGGCGCGATCGGCGCGGTCAGCCGAGGTCGGGCGCGGTGGCGGTGAAGCGGGCCTCGACGGCGGCGCGGACGATCTGCATCTCCGGTTCCAGGTCGATCGGCTCCGCCTCGCCCGCCTCGCCGGGCGCGCGGCTGAACGCGCCGGCCAGCGCGACGGGCCCGGTGACGCCCTCGTCGCGTCCGAGGCCCTCGTCGGACAGCTCGACCAGCCCGGTGAGCCGGGCGCCGAGCGCCTCCGCGTACCGGCGGGCGCGCGCGACGGCCTCCTGGGCGGCCTGCTCGGCGGCGCGGCGGTGCACGTCGCTGTCGCGGCGCAGGTCCCAGTCCGGGCCGTCCACGCGGGCGCGCTCCAGGTCGCCGAGCCGGGCGACCAGCTCGCCGAGCACGGTGAAGTCGGCGACCGTCACCTTGATCAGGACGGTGCCCTGGTAGGCGCGGATGTCGCCCTCGCGCCGCCGGTACTTGACCAGCGGGGTGATGACCAGCCCGCCGGTCTCCAGCCGCTCGACCGCGTCCCCGTAGGACCCGATCAGGTCGAGCGCGGCCCGGTTGCGCTCGGTGAGCCGGTCCAGCGCCCTGCGCCGGTCGGGCTCCTGCGACTGGACGTGCACCGACAGCCGGGCGATCTCCGGCTCGGCCTCCAGGACCGCCTCGCCGCGCACACTGATGATCGGAGCGTCGCTCATACCGCCAACCTAGCCGCCGGCGGGGCGGGCGACGCCACTTACGGCGGCTGAAGGGCGGCTACAGGAAGGTCCGGCCCTCGCCCCGGTAGGTCGGGACGGTCCGGACGAACCGGTCGCCGTCGATCAGGTGCAGCTCGGCGAACCGCTCGCACAGCTCGCCGGCCTTGGTGTGCCGGAACCAGACCCGGTCGCCGATCCGCAGGCCGTCGGCGGCGTGGCCGAGCAGCGGCGTCTGCACCTCGCCCGCGCCCTCGTTGGGGTCGAAGGACAGCCCGGCGGGCAGGTAGGGCCGGGGGAGCCGGACGTCGTCGGCGGGCCCGGAGGCGAGGTAGCCGCCGCCGAGGCAGGTCGCGACGCCGGGGCCGGGGCGGCGGACGACGGGCAGCGCGAACAGCGCGGCGGGCCGTCCGGTGAAGTTGGAGTAGTAGTCGAACAGGTGCGGCTGGTACAGCCCGGACCCGGCGGCGATCTCGGTGACGGCGCGCTCGGCGGCGGTCTTCTCCACGCTGCCGGTGCCGCCGCCGTTGACGAACTCCAGCTCGGTCAGCTCGCGGACGGCCCGGACGATCGCGGCGCGGCGCCGGGCCAGCTCCATCCGGGACCGCTGCTGCATCGCGCGGATCACCCGGCCCCGCGCAGGCCGTCCGGGCGGCACGTCGCCGACGCCGGCGATCTGGGACTCGTAGGCCATCAGCCCGGCCAGGTGCAGGCCGGGGCGCTTGAGGATCCGCTCGGCGAACCCGGCGACGTCGGCGGGGGTGCGCAGCGGGGAGCGCAGCGCGCCGATCCGGACCCGCCCGGCGAGCGGGCGGTAGGAGGCGTCGATGTCGATGCAGACCCGGACGCGGGCGTCGCCGGCGGCCTCCTCGATCAGGTCGAGGTGCTCGGGGCAGTCGACCATGAGGGTGATCGCGCGGGCGGCGGCGGGGTCGGCGGCGAGCGCGGCGACCGCGGTGCGGTCGGCGGTCGGGTAGGCGACGAGGATGTCGTCGCTCACGCCCTCGGCGGCGAGCCAGAGCGCCTCGGGGAGGGTGAACGCCATGACGCCGGCGAAGCCGTCCATGGCGAGCGCGTCCTCCAGGAGGGCGCGGCAGCGCACCGACTTGCTGGCGATCCTGATGGGCTTGCCGGCGGCGCGGCGCACCAGGTCGGCGGCGTTGGCGCGGAAGGCCGCGAGGTCGACGGCGGCGAACGGCGCCTCGAGTCCGGCGGTCGCGGCGTCGTAGCGGTCCCGGAGGTTCATGTCTGCCACACTGCCACAATAGCGGTAAATGTGAAAAGCTCTCACATACCGTCGGCCCCGCGGTGCGGCCCGCTCACCCCTTGCGGGGATGGGCGTCGAAGAACTTCCACAGCATCTCGCCGGCCTCGGACGGCCACGCGTGCTTGCCGCCCTGCACCTTGCAGAACGTCACCTCGACGCCCCTGGCGCCCTTGCCCGTCCCCTGGCAGTCGGTGTTGCCGCTGAGCGCCTTCACGTCCTCGTGCGGCTTCGGCAGGTTCCCGACCTTGCGCCAGAAGTCCACGGCCTTCGACACCGGCGGGAAGGGCCGCTTGTCGTTGATGTCGCGGTTCCCGCCGCCGTTGAACGGGACGTTCTGGTCAGCCGTCCCGTGGAAGATCATCGCCGACACCGGACGGTCCGGATCGCACCCGGTCACCAGCGACCCCTCGACCACCCCGATCGCCGCGACCTTGTCGGCCTTCTCGCAGGCCAGCTTGTACGCCATCCCCGCGCCGTTGGAGAAGCCGGTGACGAACACCCGGTCCGGATCGGCCAGCCCGGCGCCTGTCAGCTTGTCGATGAGCTTGCTCAGGAAGCCGACGTCGTCGATGTGGCCGATCTTCGCGGCGCCGCAGCAGCTCCCGGCGTTCCAGGTCGTCATGAACCCGTCGGGGTAGGCGACCACGAACCCCTTGTCGTCGGAGATCTTGTCGAACCCCGTCAGCGACTCCATCTTGTTCATGTTGGCGAGGCCGCCGTGCAGCGCGATCACCAGCGCGGGCCGGTCGGCGGGCTTGCCGCCCTTCCACTTCCCGCCCGACACCTTGGACGGGACGTGCAGCAGGTACTCGCGGTGGCCGGGCGTGCCCACGTCGATCTTCATCTTGTGGGTGCCCGCACTCGTCGGGATGCCGTCGACGGTGGCGGGCCGCTTCCCGCCCTTCCCACCGCCCTTCTTCCCGCCGCCGCCCCCGCTCGTGCAGCCCGCGAGGACGAGGGAGACCGCCAGCGCCAGGACCAGGATTCGCCGCATGCGAGCAAAAGTAACCTCAACGCCCGCTCTCAAACTACTCACGAGTAGACAGATCCGCCCGGACTTGGTCCCGGCTGGGAGTACGGCGTGCCGATCTCCTTCGTCCGCGACCTCGTCGCCCGCTGGCGCGACGAGTACGACTGGCGCGCCCACGGCGGCGACCCCGCCGACGCCTTGCACGTCGTGATCTCGTCGCTGGCCGGGTTCGGGTTCTCCGGCCACACCGCCGAGAGGGGCTGGGGCGCCGCCCGCACCGCCGCTTCGCCGAGCGCGACCACACCAACATCGTCCACTGGAACGAGTACGACCGCGGCAGCCACTGGGCCGCCCACGACGCTCCCGACCTCCTCGTCGCCGACATTCGCGAGATGTTCCGCAAGCTGGGCTGAACCCCCGCACCGTGGCCCCGGCATTCCGGTGCCGGGGGCCTGCTTGGCGCGGCACGGCCCCCGGACGGCGGGGCGCCGCGTAGGCTCGTAGCCCCGTATCCGCATGTGAGCTGCGCCTTCGCGGCGAGAGTGAGACCGAGACATGGACCGAGCCGACCAGTACGTGCTGACCCTGTCGTGCCCCGACCGGCCGGGCATCGTCGCCGCCGTCTCCGGGCTGCTCGCCGAACGCGGATGCAACATCGTGGAGAGCCAGCAGTTCGGCGACCCCGACTCCGGGACCTTCTTCATGCGGGTGCAGTTCGCCGCGCTGCCCGGCACCGACGCCGACGAGCTGCGCGGCGCGTTCGCGTCCCTGGCGCCCGAGCTCGGGCTCCAGTGGCGGCTGCACGACCTGGCCGAACGCCCGCGCGTGCTGATCATGGTGTCGAAGAGCGGGCACTGCCTGAACGACCTGCTCTACCGGCAGCGCTCCGGGCTGCTCGACGTCGACGTCGTCGCGGTCGCCTCCAACCACCCCGACCTGCGGCCGCTCACCCAGTCCTACGGGATCGACTACCACCACCTGCCGGCCGGCCCCGGCGGCAAGCCCGCGCAGGAGGCCGAGGTCCTCGCGCTGGTCGAGCACTACCGCGCCGACCTCGTCGTCCTGGCCCGCTACATGCAGATCCTCTCCGACGACTTCTGCGCCAAGCTCCCCGGCGCGATCATCAACATCCACCACTCGTTCCTGCCGAGCTTCAAGGGCGCCCGTCCCTACCACCGGGCGCACGAACGCGGCGTCAAGCTGATCGGCGCCACCGCCCACTACGTCACCGCCGACCTGGACGAGGGGCCGATCATCGAGCAGGAGGTCGCCCGCGTCGACCACACCCACAGCCCCGAGGAGCTGGTGGCGGTCGGCCGCGACGTCGAATGCCTCGCGCTGGCCCGCGCCGTCCGCTGGCACGCCGAGCACCGCGTGCTGCTCAACGGGGACCGCACGGTCGTCTTCCGCTGACCGCCGAAGCCTTCCGCGGGGCCCCCGCTGACCGATCGCGCAGGTGAAAGCGTGAGATGTCGGCATGGCGTGTTTCACTCCGCGTGACAATGCCTCACCATGAGTAGTGATGTCCGACGTGCCGATGGCTCACGGGGGTGGCTATGGCCGAGGCTCTGGTCAAGGACCTGATCGAGGAGGAGCGCAGCAGGAGGCAGGCGCGGCGCCTGGCGGTCCGCGAGTTCCGCCCGCGGCGCGCGCTCGCCGGGCTGGCGGCCGCGCTGGTGGTCACCGCCGCCGGCGGGATCGCCGCCATCGAGCTGCTCGCCGCCGCCCTGCACTCGGGCGTCCACCCGGTGCCGGGGATGGGCGCGCTCGTGCACGCGCTGCGGCACCGCCCGTGGCGCGACGCAGGCGTCCGCGAGACCGCCGCCGCGATGGCCGGCTGCGGGCTGCTGTTCCTGCTCGCGGCGCTGCCCGGGCGGCTGCGCGGCGTCCCGCTGGACGGCGCCGACCCGCGCCTGGCGGGCGCCGTCCGCCGGTCCGCGCTGCGCCGGGCCGCGGCGGACGCGGCGCTGACCGTCCCCGGCATCGAGCGCGCCCGGGCCCGCGGGCTCGGCGTGCTGCGGCGCCGGCTGGTCGTGCGGGCCGTCACGCAGTACCGCAATCCCGCGAACCTGGAGGAACTGGTGCACAGCGCGGTCGCCGCGCGGCTCGACCGGATCGAGCCGATGCACCGTCCCCTGGTCGACGTCCGGCTGGGCTGGCGGAAGGACTGACGATGAGGATCCCGATCGCGGCGACCGGCGCCCTGCTGCTGCTGTGCGGCGCGTCCGCCCTCGCCCTCGGCGCGTCCGGCCTGGCCGGGCGCCCGCCGCTGGACCCCGCGCTGGTGCGGTTCGCCGCCGGCGCCCCGTGGTTCCTGCCCGTCGCCGCCGGCGTCGCCGAGGTGCTGGCGCTCGCCGGGCAGCTGTGGCTGGTCGTGCAGGGCCGCACCGTCGTCCACCTGCGCCGGCCCGACCTCGACCCGCGGACCCGCGCGCACGCCCGCGCCGCCGCCGACGTCCTGGTCAAGGACGTCAAGGAGCTCCCGGACGTGCGGGACGTGCGGGTCCGCCTCACCGGCACCGCCAACCGGCCGCGCCTGGCCATGCAGGTCACCTGCGCGGGCGACGCGCTGCTCAGCGAGGTCTACGGCGAGATCGGCGCGGGCCCGATCGAGCGCTACCGGCGCGCCCTCGGCATGCCCGACCTGAAGGCGGTCGTCCGCTTCCGGCTGGACTTCCCGCAGCAGCAGAGGCAGCCGCGCGAACCGCAGCCGGAGACCGCCTGAGCGGTTTCGGACACGGACCCCGTCCGGAGCGCCGGGCGGGGGTCGGCGCGTCCGGACGGGGGCCCGCGCTCGGGCCGGCGCCCATGCGCCGCGGAGCGGGCGCATGCACACGTCGGGTGCCGGCGCACAAGGAAGCGCACAGGTCGGAGGCGGTGCACCCGTCACTATGCGCGATCTTCTGGTAACGGTCACGGTTGTGTACATTTCGTTCACGGCAGATCCGTAAGGAAAGGGCCGAGACGGAAGGTACGGGTGGGATGCGGCGTCCCGGATGGGCGGCGCCCGGACGCTGGAGCCTGGCCCGGCAGCTGCTGGCGCTGCAGGCGGCGATCGTCGCGCTGCTGGTGGCGGCCGGCGCCACCCTGGCCTACCTGGACGCGCGGCGCGCGACCGACCAGCGGGCCGCGCACACGGTGACGGCGCTGGCCGAGAGCATCGCGGACGCGCCGGACGTGCGGGCCGCGCTGTCCGCGCCGTCGCCCACCCGGATCCTGCAGCCGTACGCCGAGCGGATCCGCCGCGACACCGGCGTCGACTTCATCACGATCATGAGCCCGGACGGGCTGCGCTACACCCACCCGAACCCGAAGCAGATCGGCGGGACCTTCATCGGGACGATCGGGCCCGCGCTGGCCGGGCACGTCTTCACCGAGACCTACACCGGCACCCTCGGGCCGTCGGTGCGGACCGTCGCGCCGGTGTTCGGGGACGGGCACCGGGTGGTGGGGCTCGTCGCGGTCGGCATCACCATCCGGGCGATCTCCGCGGAGCTGCGGCGCCGGCTGCTGGTCCTGGTCGCCGTCGCGGCGATGGTGCTGGTCCTCGGCATCGGCGGGAGCTGCCTGGTGTCGGCGCGGCTGCGCCGCCAGACCCGCGGCGTCGCGCCCGGCCAGCTGCGGGAGATGTTCGAGTACTACGAGGCGATCCTGCACGCCGTCCGCGAGGGCCTGGTGCTGCTGGACCGCGGCGGCCGCGTCGTCCTGTGCAACGACGCGGCCCGCGAGCTGCTCGACCTGCGCCACCTGCCGCCGGACGGGCCGCGCGGCCGGCACGTCGGCGACCTCGGGCTGCCGGCGGAGCTGGTCGCCTCGCTGACCTCGCCGGAGCCGCGCGCCGACGAGATCCACGTCGGCGACACCCGCGTCCTGGTCGTCAGCACCTCGCCCGTCCGCTCCCGGGACCGGGCCATGGGCAACGTCGTGACGCTGCGCGACCACACCGAGCTGCAGGGGCTGACGGGCGAGCTGGACACCGTCCGCGGGTTCGCCGAGTCGCTGCGGTCGCAGGCGCACGAGGCCGCGAACCGGCTGCACACCGTGGTGTCGCTGGTGGAGCTCGGCCGCCCCGAGCAGGCCGTGGAGTTCGCGACCGCCGACCTCGCGACGGCGCAGCGGCTCACCGACCGGGTCGTCGGGTCGGTCACCGAGCCGGTGCTGGCGGCGCTGCTGCTCGGCAAGTCCGCGGAGGCCGCCGAGCGCGGCGTCGAGCTGGAGATCGCCGAGGACACCGCCATCGACGGCGTCGTCGAGCCCCGCGACCTGGTCACCATCCTCGGCAACCTGATCGACAACGCGGTGGACGCGGCGGTCGAGAACGCCGCCGTGCGCCCGCCGCGGGTGCGGGTGGGCGTCCGCCGCGACGGCGGCCGGCTGGTGCTGCGGGTCGCCGACAGCGGCCCCGGCGTCGACCCCGCGGCCGTCCCGGAGATGTTCCGCCGCGGCTGGACGACCAAGTCGTCCGGCGGGCCGGTCGGGCACGGGCTCGGCCTCGCGCTGGTCGGCCGGGCCGTCCGCCGGCACGGCGGCACCGTGGAGGTCGGCGGCGGCGACGCCGGCGAGGGCGCGGTGTTCACCGTCCGGCTGCCCCTGGACGCCCGATGATCTCGGTGCTGGTGGTCGAGGACGACCCGGTCGCGGCCGAGGCGCACCGCGCCTACGTCGAGCAGGTCGCCGGGTTCTCGGTCGCCGGGGTCGTGCACTCCGGCGCGGACGCGCTGCGGTTCTGCGAGCGGACGACCGTCGACGTCGTCCTGCTCGACTTCTACCTGCCCGACACCCACGGCCTCACCGTCTGCCGGGCGCTGCGGGCGGGCGGCAGCGAGGTCGACGTCATCGCGGTGACCTCCGCGCGGGACCTCGCGGTGATCCGCTCCGCCGTGTCCGTCGGTGTCGTGCAGTACCTGCTCAAGCCGTTCACGTTCGCCTCGCTGCGCGACAAGCTCGTCCGGTACGCCCGGTACCGGGAGCATCTGCTCGGCGCGGGGGAGGTGACCGGGCAGGCCGACGTGGACGGCATGCTCGCGACGCTGCGCACCCCCGACCACCGGTCGCTGCCGAAGGGGATGAGCGGCGAGACGCTCCAGGCGATCACCGAGGTGCTGACCGGCGCGCGGGAGGGGGTGTCGGCCGCCGCGGCCGCCGACCTCACCGGCGTGTCCCGGGTCACCGCGCGCCGCTACCTGGAGTACCTCGCCGAGAACGGGCTCGCCACGCGCCGTCCCCACTACGGGCAGGTCGGCAGGCCCGAGGTCCGCTTCTACCCGGGGTAGACGGGCGTGCCGCGGGGTACCTAAGGGGCGAACGATCCGTCAGCGACATCGGGGGAGTTGTCGTGGGTGACCCGAACGACAAGGTGGACCGCAGGACCGCCGAGCCGGAGCGCGGGAACGAGCCGGGCGAGGCCCGCGCGGCCCGCACCGGGGAGGCCGCCGACGACGCCGGACGCGCGGGGGACCGGCCGCGGAAGGTCAAGCCGGGCGACGCCGCCCGGAAGATGCGCGCGATGTTCAAGGGGTAGCGCTGTTCAAGGGGTAGCGCCGCGTTCAAGGGGTGGCGCCGCGCGGAGCGGGGGCCGGCGGTTGCGCCGGCCCCCGCTCCGTGTGTAAAACCCGCTTGACCTGGCCATTCGTCCGTCCTCGACGGGTTTGGGGCGGCCCCCGGCGAGCATCAATCGCACATCGCCGACGTATCGGGGGGACACCGTGAGCCAGGACGAGGGACACAGGGACGGCTCGGTCGCCACGCGGGACCGGCCTGACGACGGCATGCGCCGCGCCCGCGGCGGCGGGGCGAGCGAGCTCGTCACGCCCGGCGGCCGCACCGCGATCGCCGACGTCGTGGTCGCCAAGATCGCCAGCATGGCCGCCCGCGAGGTGGGCGGCGTGCACGAGATGGGCGCGGGCATGTCGCGCACGATCGGCTCGGTCAAGGAGCGCCTGCCGGGCGTCGGCGCCGACCCCACCCAGGGCGTCGGCGTCCAGGTCGGGGAGCGCCAGGCCGCCATCGACATCGACCTCGTGGTCGACTACGGCGCCTCGATCCCCGATCTCGCCAGCGCCGTGCGCTCCAACGTGATCGGCCAGGTGGAGCACATGTGCGGGCTGGAGGTCGTCGAGGTCGACATCACCGTGGACGACATCCACCTCCCCGACGACGACCGCGCCGAGCCCGAGCAGCCGACGGGGCCCCGGGTGCTATGACCGCCCGCACCCGCCGCCCGCACCCGGCGAACCGGACCGCCCGCGACCCGTCGCCGGGCGACGCCCCCGGCCCGCAGGCCCGCCCGCCCCGGCCCGCCGCCCCGAACCCGGAGAACCAGACCGCGCAACACCCGCCGAACACCGACCGCCTCACCAAGCCGAGCGATGGCGACGCATCCGGCTCGTCGGCTGCAACGCAGCCCGCGGCGGGGCGGCGCGACCGACCCGCCGAGGCGAAGCCGGGGCGTGAAGGTGCGGGCGCCGGGGGGAAGGCGGGGCTTGGTGACGGGGGCGGGGGGTTGGCCGAGCGGGTCGCCGAGGTGGTGCGCGGGTGCCGGTTCGTGGCGGGGCTGACGGCGGGTCCGTGGGCGCGGATCGTGACGTACCGGGCGGGACGGCCCTTCGCGGGGGTGGTCGTCCGGGACGGGGAGATCGAGATCGGGGTGGTGGCCCGGACGGGCCGGCCGTTCACGCGGACGGCGGAGGACGTGCGGCGGGCGGTGCGCCCGCTGGCCGGGGAGCGCCCGGTGCACGTGCTGATCGGGGACATCGCCGAAGGGGGAGCGAAATGATTCCGTTGTGGCCGCTGGTGGGGCTGGCGTTCGGGGTGGCGCTCGGGTTCGCGGGCGCCTTCGGCGGTTTCGGCGCGTTCTTCATCGTGCTGTTCCTCGGCTGCCTGGGGTTCCTGATCGGGCGGGCGATCGAGGGGCGGCTCGACATCCGCGAGCTGTTCTCGTTCAACCAGGGCAGGCGGTCGCGGTGACGCCGGACGGGCGGGGCCGCACGACGATCAGCGACCGGGCCGTGGCGCGCATCGTGGCGAAGGCCGCGCGGGAGACGGCCGGGGCCGGCGGGCTCGGCCGGTCGGTGCTCGGCGTGGGGGTGCCGGGACGCCGCGCGGCCCGCACCGACGTCCGGGTGAACGGCGAGGTCGTCACGGCGAAGGTGGCGCTGTCGGTGGCGTACCCGATGCCGGTGCGGGACGTGGCGCGGCAGGTGCGCGAGAGCGTGCGGGACCGGGTGGAGGCGATGACCGGCCTCACCGTCCGGCAGGTGGACGTCGACGTGGCCGAGTTGGAGCGCCCCGGCGCGAGGACGGTCTCGTGATCGCGCACGCGGGGCGGCGGGCGCCGGCGCGGCGGGAGCGGACGTCCGGGGAGCGCAGGGCCGACCGGGCGGCGCGGCATGCGTTCCGGTCGCGGCGGGTGCCGGTCGGGACGGTGGCGGCGCTGCTGCTGACCGCGGCGGCGGTGATCGGCGCGATCGACGTCATCGCCGCGATGACGGGCGCGTCGCTGCACGTCTTCGCCTACCGGGAGCTGATCGACGTGCGGTGGGACGGCTGGGTCACCCGGGGCATCTGCATCGGGCTCGGGCTGGTCGGCCTGGTGTTCCTGCTGGCCGGGCTGCTGCCGGGGCGGTCGCGGATCGTGCCGCTGCACGGCGCCGTGCCCGAGGTGGTGATGGGCGTCAGCAGGCGCGGGCTGCGCAGCGCCGTCGCGGCGGCGGCCGCGGACGCGGCGGGGGTGTCGCGCGTCCGGCGGGTGCGGCTGCGGCGCACGCGGGTGATGGTCGTCGCGGAGACGCCGGTGCACGATGCGCAGGGGCTCGACGAGGGGGTCGCGGAGGCGGTCCGCGAGTGCCTGGAGCGGATCCGGCCGCTGCCCGCCCGCGCCGTGACGGTGCGGATGAAGCACAAGGAGGGCTAGATGAACCGGCGTCCCGCTCACCTCAACCGGACGGGGCTGGTCGTGGTCGGTGCCCTGATGGTCGCCGCGGGCGGCGTGGGGTTCGCGCGGGGGCTCGGCGTGTTCGGGGACGGCCGGGCGACGGGCCCGGTGTTCAGCGCGACCGTCCGGCGGTACGCCGCCGACCACGGCTGGTTCTGGCCGGCGGTGGCCGCCGCGCTGATCGTGCTGGCGCTGCTCGGGCTGGCCTGGCTGCTGGCGCAGGGCCGGTCGGGGAGGCTGCCGGGGCTGGCGATGGAGCCCGACCCGTCCGGCGGGCGCACGCGGCTGTCGGGGCGGGCGGTGACGGACGCGCTGGAGTCGGAGGTCCGCGAGTACCCGGGGGTGCGGACGGTGCGGGCCCGGCTGCTCGGCTCGTCGCGGCGGCCGGAGCTGCGGTTGAACGTGGCGTACGGGCGCCGCGCCGACCCCGCCGACCTGCGCCGCCGCATCGAGGAGGAGGGGATGCCGCGGCTGGCGGCGGCGCTGGGCCGCGAGGCGGTGCCGGCGGTCGTGCGGCTGCGGCTGGTGTCCGGTGACCGGGCGGAGACGGTGCTCTGACCCTTGGCGCCATCTTTGGGGCCCGTTGGGCTTATGTCGCGCGTTGTCCGACTAGCGTGCGAAGCAGAACATGACGTCGAGGGATTGGAGGCTCGCTTGTCCGACTTGCCAGTTCCGGGCGGCTCCGTCCAGGGGCCTTTCGACGCATGAAGGGACAGACGGACCACGGCATGGGCCCCTCCCGCTGAGCGGCCCGAAGACCCGGGGGCGCGGCGCATCCGCCGCGCCCCCGGGTTCTTCCACGGCCGGTGGGTTGTGTTTTCCAACTCGCTTGTCCCATACTGATCAGTAAGTTGGAGAATCAAACGGAGGTGGTGGGTCATGCGGGACGCGGTGATCGTGGAGGCCGTCCGGACGCCGGTGGGCAAGGGCAAGCCCGGCGGGGCGCTGCACGGCGACCACCCGGCCGACCTGCTGGCGCGGACGCTGAAGACGCTGGTCGACCGGGCCGGCATCGATCCGGGGGAGGTGGACGACGTGGTCGGCGGCGTCGTCACCCAGGTCGCCGACCAGGCCGTCAACATCACCCGGACCGCCGTCCTGGCCGCCGGGTTCCCCGAGACCGTCCCCGCCATGACCGTCGACCGGCAGTGCGGCTCGTCCCAGCAGGCCCTGCACATCGCCGCGCAGGGCGTGCAGAGCGGCGCGTACGACATCGCGATCGCGTGCGGCGTCGAGTCGATGTCGCGGGTGCCGATGGGGTCGAGCGTGCTGCCGGGCAGCGACCCGTTCGGCCCGATGCTCAAGGAGCGCTACCCCGACGGCCTGGTGGGGCAGGGCATCAGCGCCGAGCTGATCGCCGCGAAGTGGGACCTGTCCCGCGAGGAGCTCGACGCCTACGCCTACGAGTCGCACCGCCGCGCCGCCGAGGCGTGGAAGAACGGCGAGTTCGACCGTGAGGTCGCCTGGACCGGGCAGCGCGACGAGACCGTCCGTCCCGGCACCTCACCGGAGATCCTCGCCGGCCTGAAGCCCGCCTACTACGACGAGCGCACGGCGGCGCGGTTCCCCGAGATCGCCTGGAAGGTCACCGCGGGCAACGCGTCCCCGATCAACGACGGCGCCGCCGCCGTGCTGGTCATGGGCGCGGACGTCGCCGAGCGGCTCGGCCTGCGCCCCCGCGCCCGGTTCCACGCGTTCGCGGTGACCGGCGACGACCCGCTGCTGATGCTGACCGCGATCATCCCGGCGACGGAGAAGGTGCTGGCCAGGGGCGGCCTGACGCTGGGCGACGTCGACCTGTTCGAGGTGAACGAGGCGTTCTCCCCGGTCGTGCTCGCCTGGCAGCGCGAGACCGGCGCCGACCTCGCCCGCGTCAACGTCCGCGGCGGCGCGATCGCGATCGGCCACCCGCTCGGCGCCAGCGGCGCCCGCATCATGACGACGCTGCTGCACGCCCTGGAGGACCGCGGCGGACGCTACGGCCTGCAGACCATGTGCGAGGCCGGCGGCCTCGCCAACGCGACGATCATCGAGCGCCTGTGACGGGCGGGCTGGTCGGGGCCGGCGGCTAGGCTTCCCGGTATGCCGAAGGACGCCCACCCCCGCGAGTGCTCGATCGCCGACACCCTCGACATCGTCGGCGAGCGCTGGAGCCTGCTCGCGATCCGGGAGCTCAGCTACGGGGTGCGGCGGTTCGACCAGATCGTCCGCAACACGGGGGCGGCCCGCGACATCCTCACGGCCCGGCTCCGCAAGCTCGAGGCGAACGGCATCGTCCGCCGCGAACGCTACAGCGACCGTCCCGCCCGCTACGAGTACCACCTCACGCAGGCGGGGCGGGAGCTGTGCGACGTGCTGATCGTCCTGATGGCGTGGGGCGACCGGCACCTGCACCCCGACGACCCGCCCGTCCGCTGGCGGCACTCCTGCGGCGAGACCCTGAGCCCCCTCGTCGTCTGCCGCCAGTGCGGCAACGAGGCCCGGCCCGGCGCGCACTCGCCCACCGGCCGCGGCGCCCTCACCGCCTGACCCGCCCCCGGGACGGGCCGCTCAGCACTCGATGACGTTGACGGCCAAGCCGCCGCGCGAGGTCTCCTTGTACTTCTCGAGCATGTCGCGGCCGGTGTCGCGCATCGTCTTGATGGCCTTGTCGAGGGAGACGAAGTGGCGGCCGTCGCCGCGCAGGGAGATGCGGGCGGCGCTGATCGCCTTGATGGCGCCGACCGCGTTTCGCTCGATGCACGGGACCTGGACGAGGCCGCCGACGGGGTCGCAGGTGAGGCCGAGGTTGTGCTCGATGCCGATCTCGGCGGCGTTCTCGACCTGCTCCGGAGTGCCGCCGAGGACCTCGGTGAGGCCGGCGGCGGCCATCGAGCAGGCGGAGCCCACTTCGCCCTGGCAGCCGACCTCCGCACCGGAGATGGACGCGTTCTGCTTGAACAGCACGCCGATCGCGCCGGCGGTGAGCAGGAAGCGGACGACGCTCTCGTCGTCGCCGCCCTGCACGAACCGGTCGTGGTAGTGCAGGACGGCCGGGATGATGCCGGCGGCGCCGTTGGTGGGGGCGGTGACGATGCGCCCGCCGGCGGCGTTCTCCTCGTTGACGGCGAGGGCGAAAAGGGTGACCCAGTCCATCGCGTGAAGGGGGTCGGACGCCTTTTCCGCCGAAAGCTGCCGGTGCAGTTGCGGGGCGCGGCGGCGCACTTTCAGGCCGCCGGGAAGAAGCCCTTCGCGGGTGCAGCCGCGGGTGACGCAGGCCCGCATGACCTGCCACAGCGTGAGGAGCCCGGCGCGGATCTCCTGCTCGGTGCGGCCGAACGCCTTCTCGTTCTCCAGCATGAGCGCCGAGACCGACAGCCCCGTTTCGCGGCAGCGGTCGAGGAGTTCCGCGGCGGTGTCGAAACGGTGCGGCAGGACGGTGTCGTCCGGCTTGATGCGGTCGGCGCCGGTGGCGTTCTCGTCCACGATGAAGCCGCCGCCGACCGAGTAGTAGACCTTGGAGCGCAGCTCGTCGCCGGACGCGTCGAACGCGGTGAAGCGCATTCCGTTCGGGTGGCCGGGCAGCGATTCCTTGCGCTCGAAGACCAGGTGCTCGCCGACGGCGAACGGGACGTCGTGCGACCCGAACAGGCGCAGTTCCTTGCGTTCGCGGATGGCGGCGAGCCGTTCGTCCACGCCGTCGACGTCGACGGTCTCCGGCTTGTCGCCTTCGAGCCCGAGAATGACGGCCTTGTCGGAGCCGTGGCCCTTTCCGGTGAGGCCGAGCGAGCCGTAAAGAACCGCCTGGACGGACGCGGTGCGCTCCAGCAGCCCGTCGCGCTGCAATCCGCGGGCGAAGCGGTGGGCCGCCGCCATAGGGCCGCCCGTGTGGGACGACGAAGGGCCGATGCCGATTTTGAAAAGGTCGAAAACGCTGATGGCCATGGGTGCTACCTCGTCGTAGCGCGCGCCCCCTCCCCGCGAGGGAAGGGGGCGCGGAGAGGTTACAGGTCGGGGTAGAGAGGGTGCTTCTCGGCGAGGGCCTTCACCCGCGCGGAAAGCGCGTCCTTGTCGAAGGACGGCTGCAGTGCCAGCGCGATGACGTCGGCGACCTCGGTGAAGTCCTCGGCGGTGAAGCCGCGGGTGGCGAGGGCGGGCGTGCCGATCCGCAGCCCGGACGTCACCATCGGCGGCCGCGGGTCGTTCGGGACCGCGTTCCGGTTGACGGTGATGCCGATCTCGTGCAGCCGGTCCTCGGCGTCGCGCCCGGTCAGCTCCGAGTCGACCAGGTCGACCAGGACCAGGTGCACGTCCGTGCCGCCGGTCAGCACCTTCACGCCGGCCTTCGCCGAGTCCTCGGCGAGCAGCCGCTCGGCGAGGAGCTTCGCGCCCTCGACCGTGACGGCCTGCCGGGCCCGGAACTCGTCCGACGCGGCGATCTTCAGCGCGACCGCCTTGGCGGCGATCACGTGCTCCAGCGGGCCGCCCTGCATGCCCGGGAACACCGCCGAGTTGATCTTCTTGCCGTACTCCTCGCGGGCGAGGATCAGGCCGCCGCGCGGGCCGCCGAGCGTCTTGTGCGTCGTGGTGGTGACGATGTCGGCGTACGGGACGGGCGAGGGATGCAGCCCCGCCGCGACCAGCCCGGCGAAGTGCGCCATGTCCACCATCAGCAGCGCGCCGACCGAGTCGGCGATCTCGCGGAACGCGGCGAAGTCGAGCTGCCGCGGGTACGCCGACCAGCCCGCCACGATCATCTTCGGCCGGTGCTCGGCGGCCAGGGAGGCGACCTCCTCCATGTCGACCAGGCCGTCCTCGGCGCGGACGTGGTAGGGCACCACGTTCAGCACCTTGCCGGAGTAGTTCAGCCGCATCCCGTGCGTGAGGTGGCCGCCGTGCGCGAGGTCGAGGCCGAGGATCGTGTCGCCGTGCTGCAGCAGCGCGAAGTACACCGCGGTGTTGGCCTGCGCGCCGCTGTGCGGCTGCACGTTGGCGTGCTCGGCGCCGAACAGCGCCTTGGCCCGGTCGATCGCGAGCTGCTCGGTGACGTCGACGTACTCGCAGCCGCCGTAGTACCGCTTGCCCGGGTACCCCTCGGCGTACTTGTTGGTCAGGACCGAGCCCTGCGCCTCCAGCACCGACACCGGCGCGAAGTTCTCCGACGCGATCATCTCCAGCGTGGACTGCTGGCGGCGCAGTTCGGCGTCCACCGCCTCGGCGACCTCGGGGTCGGCCGCGGCGAGGGAGTCATGCAGGCCCACGTCAGCTCTCCTCGATCAGCTTGTCGTAGGACTCGGCGTCCAGCAGGTCGCCCGGCTCGTCGGAGATCCGCACCTTGAAGATCCAGCCCTCGCCGTACGGGTCGTCGTTGATCACCTTGGGCTCGTCCACCACCGCGCTGTTGATCGCGGTGATCTCGCCGCTGACCGGCGAGTACAGGTCGCTGACCGACTTGGTCGACTCGATCTCGCCGCACGTCTCGCCGGCCTCGACGGTGTCGCCCTCGGAGGGCTGCAGTTCGAGGTAGACGATCTCGCCGAGCGCGTCGGCGGCGTGCGCGGTGATGCCGACCGTGACGATGCCGTCCTCGCCGCCGAGGCCGGCGACCCACTCGTGCTCTTCGCTGTAGCGGAGCTGCTCCGGAACGCTCACGTCTTTTTCTCTCTCTGTTCATTGTGGGGGCCGACCCCCACACCCCCGGACAACTACCTGTTAGGAACGCTTATAGAAAGGCAGGGCCACCACGTCGACCGGCTCCTGCCTGCCGCGCACGTCCACGGCGAGGCCGGTCTCCTCGACGCCGCTGTCGAGGTAGGCCATGGCGATCGGCTTGCCCAGTGTGGGCGACGGGGCGCCGCTCGTCACCGCACCGCACGGCGTGCCGCCGGACGTGACGACCTGGTACCCCTTCCGGGGCGCGCGACGCCCGCGCGCCACCAGTCCCACGAGCCTACGGCCCGCGGGGGTCTGCGCCTGCGCCGCCAGGGCGGCCTTCCCGACGAAGTCCACCGCCTTGTCCAGCTTGACGACACGGCCGAGGCCGGCCTCGAACGGGGTGGTCTCGGTGGTCAGCTCGTTGCCGTACAGCGGCATGCCCGCCTCGAGGCGGAGCGTGTCGCGCGCCGACAGCCCGGCGGGTACCACCCCGCCGACCGCGGCGAGCGCCTTCCACAGCGCGACGGCGTCGGAGGCGTCGACGAACAGCTCGAAGCCGTCCTCGCCGGTGTAGCCGGTGCGGGCGATCAGGGCGTCCACGCCGGCGACGCGGTCGGCGAGGATCGCGTAGTAGCGCAGGTCGGCGAGCGGCGCGCCGGTGAACCCGGTGAGGATCTCCTGAGCCCGCGGGCCCTGCAGGGCGATCAGCGCGTAGGCGTCGGAGCGGTCGTCGACGGCGGCCTGGAAGCCCGCGGCCCGCTCGATCAGCGCCTCGCGCACCACCGCGACGTTCGCCGCGTTCGCGACGACCATCCAGGTCTCGTCGGCGAGCCGGTAGACGATCAGGTCGTCCAGGACGCCGCCGTCCGGGTCGCAGATCATCGTGTAGCGGGCCTTGCCCACCGCCATCGGCGACAGGTTCCCGACCAGCGCGTAGTCCAGCGCGTCGGCGGCGCCGGGGCCGGACAGGAAGATCTCTCCCATGTGGGACAGGTCGAACAGCCCCGCGCCGGTGCGGACGGCCTGGTGCTCGGCGGTCTCGCTCGCGTAGCGCAGCGGCATCAGATAACCGGCGAAGTCGACGAGATTCGCGCCGAGGTCCTGGTGGACGTCGTGCAGCGGCGTCTTCTTCACGGTCGGATCGGCGGACATCGGTTCGGCTCCTTCGTCGCGGGCGCGCGTGGTCCATCGTCCCACTCGCGCACCGGGCGTATCGGTGCCTCCCCCTCTGTCATCGGCGCCTGAGAGCTTCACCCGCCGCCCCGTACGGGACGCGGCGCGGGCTTTCACCTTCGGCGGGGGAACGGGTCCCCGCTTTCCAGAGGTCGCCTGGCCCGTGCGGTCCATGGGCCTGAGAGGTTCCGGGGAGGATTTGCTCCTTCGGCGTCCCACGCCGGCTGCGTGGGACTCTCCCGCACGGGATGAACGGCTGCCCGCAAGGCTAGCAGCGGCAACGCCCCGCCACCAGCCGCCGCCGGCGGCACGACGGCCCGGGCCAAGGGGCGGCGCGCGCCCCGGCCCGGGCCGTCGGTCGTGCGGTTACTTCGGGGTGGGGGCGGGGGTGCCGGACATCGCCTTCACGCACGCCTGCAGCGCCGCCTTGATCTTGGCCAGGTCCGCCTGGGAGGGCGTCGACTTCGGGTGCGGGCTGGGCATCGTCACGCCCTGCCTGCGCACGCAGTCGTTGAACTTCTTGGCGGCCGCCGCCGTCCCGTTGCCGCCGGGGGCGGTGGGCACGGCGGTCGCGCCGCCCTTGGCCGAGCCGCCGGACGCGTCGGACGTCCCGGACGGCGCCGGAGCCGTCGCCGGGGCGGACGAGGGGGCGCCGGACGACGCCGCGGAGCCCTTCTTGCCGTCCGAGCCGCCGCATCCGCCGAGCGCGAGCGACAACGCCAGGACCGCCACGAGACTGCGCTTCACAGGGATCACTTTCTCCAGGGACCGGGGTGGAAAGCGCCATGATGCGCAGAAAGCCGTGCGGGCGCATACCGACGCGCATGCCAAGAAACCACGGATCGCTTAGCACCGCACCTCACAACGGCACCCTAGAGGGGCGTCACGTAGGCCCCGGAGATGCCGCCGTCCACGAGGAACTCCGACGCCGTGATGAACGACGCGTCGTCCGAGGCCAGGAACGCGACCGCCGCCGCGATCTCCGACGCCTCGGCGAAGCGCCCCACCGGCACGTGGACGAGGCGCCGGGCCGCCCGCTCCGGATCCTTGGCGAACAGCTCCTGGAGGAGCGGGGTGTTCACCGGGCCGGGGCACAGCGCGTTCACGCGCACGCCCTGCCGCGCGAACTGCACGCCCAGCTCCCGCGACATCGCCAGGACGCCGCCCTTGGACGCGGTGTAGGAGATCTGCGAGGTCGCCGCGCCCATCACCGCCACGAACGACGCCGTGTTGATGATCGACCCCTTGCCCTGTTCCAGCATGTACGGGATGACGTGCTTGCAGCACAGGTAGACGCTGGTCAGGTTGACGTCCTGCACGCGCTTCCAGGCGTCCAGGCCGGTCTCCAGGATCGAGTCGTCGTCGGGCGGGGAGATCCCGGCGTTGTTGAACGCGACGTCGATGCGCCCGTAGGCGTCCTGGACCGTCCGGTAGAGGGCCTGGACCTCGTCCTCGCTGGTGACGTCCACCTTGACGAACAGGCCGCCGAGCTCCTCGGCGACGTTCTTGCCGGCGGTCTCGTCGACGTCGGCGACGACGACCTTCGCGCCTTCGTCGGTGAAACGGCGCGCGGTGGCCAGGCCGATGCCGCTGGCGCCGCCGGTCACGACGGCCACCCGGCCTTCCAGACGCTGCATGCTGCTCTCTCCTGTCACTGACGGGGGGCTTGCCGGGGCTGTTCGCCGGCGATGAAGACGTTCTTGGTCTCGGTGAACGCGCCGAGCGCGTCCGGGCCCAGCTCGCGGCCGAGGCCGGACTGCTTGAACCCGCCGAACGGCGTCCAGTACCGCACGGACGAGTGGGAGTTCACCGACAGGTTCCCGGCCTCGACGGCGCGGGAGGCGCGCAGGGCGCGGCCGACGTCGCGGGTCCAGATGGAGCCGGACAGCCCGTAGGGGGTGTCGTTGGCGATCCGGTACGCGTCGGCCTCGTCCTCGAACGGGACGACGGTGACGACCGGCCCGAACACCTCGTCATGCCAGGCCGGGAGCGCCGCGTGGTCCGGGGTGGCGAGGACGGTCGGCGGGAACCAGAACCCCGGGCCCTCGGGCGCCGAGCCGCGGATCACGACCGGCGCGCCGTCCGGCACGTAGGAGGCGACCCTGTCCCGGTGCGCGGCGCTGATCAGCGGCCCGACCTCGGTCCTGGCGTCGCGCGGGTCGCCGACGGCGACGCCGTGCACGGCCGGTTCGAGCAGTTCGAGGAACCGGTCGTAGACGGGGCGCTCCACCAGGATCCGGGAGCGGGCGCAGCAGTCCTGGCCGGCGTTCTCGAACACCGCGTACGGGGCGGTCGCGGCGGCCTTCTCCAGGTCGGCGTCCGCGAAGACGATGTTCGCGGACTTGCCGCCGAGCTCCAGCGTCAGCCGCTTCACCGCGGGCGCGCACGCCTGCATGATCTCCTTGCCGACCCGGGTCGAGCCGGTGAAGACGATCTTGCGGACGTCCGGGTGGTCGACCAGCCGCCGTCCCGCCACCGGCCCCGCGCCCGGCAGCACCTGCAGCACGTGCTCCGGCAGGCCCGCCTCCAGCGCCAGCTCCCCGACGCGGCGCGCGGTCAGCGGGGTCGGCTCGGCGGGCTTGACGATCACGGTGTTGCCCGCGGCCAGCGCCGGCGCCATGCCCCAGCCCATGATCGGCATCGGGAAGTTCCACGGCACGATCACGCCGACGACGCCGAGCGGCTCGGCGAACGTGACGTTGATCCCGCCCGGCACCGGGATCTGCAGCCCGGTGAGGCGTTCGGGCGCGGCGGCGTAGTAGTGCAGGACGTCCCGCAGGTTGCCCGCCTCCCAGCGCGCCTGCCCGATCGGATGCCCGGCGTTGCGGACCTCCAGCGCGGCCAGCTCGTCCAGGTGCGCGTCGACCTTCTCGGCGAACGCGCGCAGCAGCCGCGCCCGGTCGCCCGGCGCCACGTCCCGCCACGCCGGGAATGCCCGCTTGGCGCGTTCCACCGCCGCGTCGGTCTCGTCCGCCGACGCCAGCGCGACGACCTCCACGACCTCCTCGGTCGCCGGATTCAGAACCTCGAACTCGCTCATGTCCCCTCGATGCTGTCGTTGACCTGCGGCGAGTCGTCGTCATGAGCCGCCTCGCAACGACGACTCGCCGCAAGTGAACGTGGTTCGGTTGCGTGGCTACAGGCGTTCGAAGCCGCGGAACAGCTCCCAGTCCGTCACCGCGCGGTCGTAGGCGTCCAGCTCTACGCGTGCGCAGTTGGCGTAGTGCTCGACGACCTCCTTGCCGAACGCGTCCGCGGCCAGGGGGCTGCGCTCCCAGTCGGCGGCCGCGTCGCGGAGCGTCCGGACGACGGTGTCCGCTTCGGTCGCGTAGGCGTTGCCCGCGAACGGCTCCTCCAGCGGCAGCTCGTTCTCGATGCCGTGCAGCCCCGCCGCGACCAGCGCCGATACCGCCAGGTACGGGTTGACGTCGCCGCCCGGCACCCGGTTCTCGATCCGCAGCGACGGCCCGTGCCCGACGAGCCGCAGCGCGCACGTCCGGTTGTCCACGCCCCACT
Organism: Actinomadura opuntiae; assembly: GCF_030283205.1. Classification (GTDB taxonomy): domain Bacteria; phylum Actinomycetota; class Actinomycetes; order Streptosporangiales; family Streptosporangiaceae; genus Spirillospora. The sequence continues at coordinate 6,950 of NZ_JASNWF010000044.1, read as the reverse complement.
TGATCGCCGTCGGCGCGAACGAGCCCGGCTGGTAGCGCTTGTAGGAGTTGATGTTCGGCGCGTACAGCAGGGTGAAGTCGCGCAGGCACGCCTGCTGGCCCGCGATGAAGTGCTCGCCGATCTTCGACAGCCCGTGCGGGCCGTCCCCCGCCATGACCGGCGCCCCGTCGGCGTCGCGCAGCGAGATGTGCACGTGGCAGGAGTTGCCCTCCCGCTCGTTCGGCTTGGCCATGAAGGTGATCGACATGCCCTCCTGGGCGGCGATCTCCTTCGCGCCGGTCTTGTAGAGGACGTGGTTGTCGCACGTCCGCAGCGCCTCGTCGAACCGGAACGCGATCTCGTGCTGGCCGAGGTTGCACTCGCCCTTGGCCGACTCGACGTACATCCCCGCGCCGGTCATCCCGTTGCGGATCCGGCGCAGCAGCGGCTCGACGCGGGCGCCCCCGAGCAGCGAGTAGTCCACGTTGTACTGGTTGGCCGGGGTCAGGTCGCGGTACGCCCTGCGCCAGGCGTCCTCGTAGGAGTCCTGGTAGACGACGAACTCCAGTTCGGTCCCGACGTAGGCGCCCCAGCCCCGCTCGGCCAGCCTGGCGAGCTGGCGCCGCAGGATCTGCCGGGGCGAGGGCGCCACGTCGGAGCCGTCCTCCCACACGATGTCGGCGTGGACCAGCGCCGCGCCCTCCTGCCAGGGGATCCGGCGGAGCGTCCCGAGGTCGGGGCGCATGACGAAGTCGCCGTAGCCCCGCTCCCAGGACGACATGGCGTAGCCGTCCACCGTGTTCATGTCGACGTCGACGGCCAGCAGGTAGTTGCAGCCCTCCGAGCCGTGCCCGGCCACCTCCTCCAGGAAGTAGCGGGACGACAGCCGCTTGCCCTGCAGGCGCCCCTGCATGTCGACGATCGCCACGATCACGGTGTCGATCCGGCCCTCCGCCGCCTCCCCGCGCAGTTCGTCGAGGGTGAGCGATGTGGTCACGTTTCCGGTCTCCTAACGGGACTAGCCCAGCGACTGGAGCTCCTGCTCGATGGCCGCCAGCTCCTCGGCGCTGCCCTGCACCTTCGGGCCGGTGAACCACTTGCGGGCCGACAGCACCCACCACAGCCCCGCGCCGCCGAGGACGACCAGGATCGCGATGGGGGAGTAGTTGAAGCTGTCCTTGGTGATCGGGTTCGCCGGCGGCAGCATGAACAGCACCGAGATCACGACGACCCAGGCGACCGCGAGGATCCCGATCGGCCGGCTCCACCGGCCGAGGCTCCACGGGCCGGCCTTGAAGTCCTTGCCCTGCCGCAGCCGCAGGTACGTCGGGATCACGTAGGCGATGTAGAGGCCGATCACCGCGACCGACGTCACCGCGAGGTACGCGGTCAGGTTCCAGATCGCGGGCAGCGCCAGCACGAACGCGCCGCCGGCGGCCAGCCAGATCGCGTTGGTGGGCGTCCGGCTGCGCTTGTTGATCCGGTGCCAGAAGGACGAGAACGGCAGCGCCCCGTCCCGCGAGAACGCGTAGATCATCCGGGAGTTCGCCGTCACCGAGGACATCCCGCAGAAGAACTGCGCGCCGAACGAGACCAGGATGAGCACCTTGCCCATCGTGTCGCCGGTCGCCGCGATGAAGATCTCCGCGGGCCCGCCCGCGACCGCCTTGCCGTAGTCCTGGATGGCGAAGGTGACGCCGAGCAGCAGCACCCAGCCGGCCACGACCGAGATCAGCACCGAGTTCACGATGCCCTTCGGCCCGGACCGCGCCGCGTCGTGGGTCTCCTCGGTCATGTGCGCGGACGCGTCGTACCCGGTCAGCGTGTACTGCGACAGCAGCAGGCCGATCAGCGCCGCGTACGCGCCGTACTGCCAGCCCGTCTCGTTGACGAACTTGCTGAACACGAACCCGGCCGACTGGTGGTGCGACGGCTTGAACGCCAGCACCCCCACCACGAACGCGACGCCGAGCACGTGCCACCACACGCTCACGCTGCTCAGCACCGAGACGATCTTCACGCCGAACTGGTTGAGCAGCGCGTGCACGACCAGCAGGACCGCGAACAGCAGGAACGTGTGGCCGAGCGTCACCGAGTAGCCGAACTGCAGGTCCAGCAGCGGGTTCAGGAACGCCGCCGACCCGTAGACGATCGCGGCGGTCACCGCGACCTGGCCGATGAAGTTGAACCAGCCGGTGAACCACGACCACGCCGCCCCGTTCGTGCGGGCGAGCTTGGCGGACCAGTAGTACAGGCCGCCGGCGGTCGGGTAGCTGGAGCACACCTCGGCCATCGCCAGCGCGACCAGCAGCGTCATCGCGCCGACGCCGAGCCAGCCCCAGGTGATGACGACGGGGCCGCCGCCCTTGAGGCCGATGGTGTAGGAGGTCAGGCAGCCCGACAGCACCGAGATGATGGTGAACGAGACCGCGAAGTTGGAGAAGCCGGACATGGACCGGCTGAGTTCCTGGGCGTAGCCCAGCTCGTGCAGCCGTTTCTCGTCGTCGGATCGGGGGTCGGGGGATGCCTTGTGCTCGTCGATGCTCACGAGCACCTCCTCGCGTGCCACGGGGGTTTCGACACAGCCGCAATGGGCTAATGACAGACCATTAATGTTTGCGGAGGGGTCCGCGTCAACCCCCCGGACCCGACGAAACGCACATGTAACGTGGGACCCGAAGCCCCCCGCGGACCGAAGGACGGTCATGCCCGCACCCGAGCCCGGCCCCCGCGCGCCCGGCGCGTCCGGCGCGGGCGCGCCCGCCGCGGGCGCCCCCGGCTCCGGCGTCCCCGACCTGGCGGCCGCGGCGGTGTTCCGGCCCGTCCGCACCGGCAACGCCTTCGAGGAGACCGTCGAGCGCCTCCTCCAGGCGATCAAGCTGGGCGTCGTCGACCGCGGCGACCGGCTCCCGCCCGAGCGGGAGCTGGCCCCGCTGCTCGGCGTCAGCCGCGTCACGCTCCGCGAGGCGATCCGGGCCGTCCAGCAGGAGGGCTACGTCGAGTCGCGGCGCGGCCGGTTCGGCGGCACGTTCGTCACCTACGAGCGCCCGCGGCCCCGGCAGGCCGACCTGAGGCGGGCGCTCGCCGAGATGGGCGACGACCTCAACGACACCCTCACCTTCCGGATGGCCGTCGAGACCGGCGCCGCGCAGATCCTCGCCACGACCGCGCTGTCCCGCGACCGGCGCGACGGGCTGCGCGCCCGGCTCGCCGAGCTGAACGCCGCCGGCCCCGACGAGTACCGCCGCCTCGACACCCTGTTCCACCTGGCGATCGCCGAGATGACCGGCTCGGCGCTGCTGTCGGCCGCCTGCGCCGACGCCCGGATGCGCGTCACCGACCTGCTCAACGCCATCCCCGTCCTCGGCCGCAACATCGAGCACGCCGCCGTCCAGCACGCCGCGATCGTCGAGGCGATCCTGGCCGGCGACCCCGAGGGGGCCCGCCGCGCCGTCGCCGAGCATCTCGAGGGCACCGCCGCCCTGCTGCGGGGCTTCCTCGGCTAGCTCAACCAAACCCGGCGCGTTGACGTACCCTGAGGTGGTTGCTGGAGGCCACCCCTCGGCGGGCGGGGTGCACGACGGAGGGGCATGACGCATGGGCTGGCTGGCGGGAGTGCTGATCCTGTTCTTCGGCCTGCTGGTGTCGATCGCGCTGCACGAGCTCGGGCACTTCAGCTTCGCCAAGCTGTTCCGCGTCCGCACCACCCAGTTCATGGTGGGGTTCGGGCCGACCATGTGGTCCAGGCGCAAGGGCGAGACCGAGTACGGCGTCAAGTGGATCCCGCTCGGCGGCTACATCCGCATGATCGGGATGCTGCCGCCGCGCAAGGGCGACGCCCCCGGCACCGTCCGGCAGATCAGCACCGGACCGTGGCAGGGCCTCATCGAGTCCGCGCGCGGCGCGGCGCTGGAGGAGGTGCGGCCGGACGACGGCGACCGGGTGTTCTACGCCAAGCCGTGGTGGCAGAAGCTGATCATCATGTTCGCGGGCCCGGCGATGAACCTGGTGCTCGCGGTGATCTTCTTCTCGATCCTGCTGATGGGCATCGGGAAGCAGACCCCGCAGCCGGTCGTCCAGCAGGTCTCGGACTGCATCGTCCCGGCGAGCCAGTCCGACCTCACCAAGTGCCCGGCGGGCGCGGTGCCCACCCCCGCGCACCAGGCCGGGCTGCGCTCCGGCGACCGGATCGTGTCCTACCAGGGGCACAAGATCGACGATTACGACCGGCTGCAGCGGCTGATCCGCGACTCCGGCGGGCAGACGGTCTCCATGACGATCCGGCGCGACGGCCGCGAGATGGCGCTGAGCGTCCCGATCGTCCGCAACCAGATGCACGACCTGAACGACGACCAGAAGATCGTCAACGTGGGCTTCCTCGGCATCACGCCGACCGAGGCGATGGAGCGGCAGGGGCCCGGCGCCGTCGCCGACGCCATGGGGTCCATGACCAAGCACACCGCCGGCGCGCTCGTCCGGATGCCGCAGAAGATGGTCGGCGTCTGGAACGCCGCGTTCGGCGGCGAGAAGCGCGACCCGAACGGCCCGGTCGGCGTGGTCGGCGTCAGCCGCATCGGCGGCGACGTCGCGGCGTCCAAGGCCCTCTCGACCACCGAGAAGGTCTGGTACTTCGTGATGCTGCTCGGCTCGCTGAACCTGGCGGTCGGGCTGTTCAACCTCATCCCGCTGCTCCCGCTGGACGGCGGCCACATGGCCGGCGCGCTGCTGGAGGCGCTGAAGAAGGCGTTCGCCCGGGTGTTCCGCAGGCCCGACCCCGGCTACGTCGACGTCGCCAAGGCGCTGCCCGTCACCTACGTGATGGCGGCCGTCCTGATCGTTATGGGCGGGCTGCTCATCTACGCCGACGTCTTCAACCCGATCCGCTTCAAGGGCTGATCAGACGTCTACCGGCATCTCGCCGGTCTTGAGGAACGCCTCCAGCGCCGCCTCGTAGGGCGCGATGTCCAGGCCCTGCGCGGCAAGCCACGCGTCCGACCCGTAGGTGCCCGCGTAGCGCTCGCCGCCGTCGCAGATCAGCGTCACCACGCTGCCGCGCTCGCCGCGCGCCCGCATCCCCGCGATCAGCTCCGCCGCGCCCCACATGTTCGTGCCGGTCGAGCCGCCCACGTCCCGGCCGCTGACCCGGCTCGTCCAGCGCATCGCCGCGACGGACGCCGCGTCCGGCACCCGGATCATCCGGTCGATCACCGTCGGCAGGAACGACGGCTCGACCCGCGGCCGGCCGATGCCCTCGATCCGCGAGCCCGCCGCGGTCCGCTCCGGGTCGCCGTCGGCGTACGAGCCGAAGAACGCCGAGCCCTCCGGGTCGACCACCGCGAGCCGCGTCTGGAACCGCCGGTACCGCGCGTACCGGCCGATCGTCGCCGACGTCCCGCCGGTGCCCGCGCCGACCACGACCCAGGCCGGCTCGGGGAAGCGCTCCAGCCGCATCTGCTCGAAGATCGACTCGGCGATGTTGTTGTTGCCGCGCCAGTCGGTCGCGCGCTCGGCGTAGGTGAACTGGTCCATGAAGTGGCCGCCGCACTCGGCCGCGAGCCGCCGTGACTCGTCGTAGATCGAGGACGGGTCGTCCACCAGGTGGCAGCGGCCGCCGTAGAACTCGATCAGGCCGATCTTCTCCGGGCTCGTGGACGCCGGCATCACCGCGACGAACGGCAGCCCGAGCAGCCGCGCGAAGTACGCCTCCGACACCGCCGTCGACCCGCTGGACGCCTCGATGATCACGGTGTCCTCGCGGATCCAGCCGTTCGCCAGCCCGTACAGGAACAGCGACCGCGCGAGCCGGTGCTTCAGCGACCCGGTCGGGTGCACCGACTCGTCCTTCAGGTACAGGTCGATGCCCCACTCGGGCGGCAGCGGGAACACGTGCAGGTGCGTGTCGGCGCTGCGGTTGGCATCGGCCTCCACCTTGCGGATCGCCTCGGCGATCCAGGCCCGGCACCCCGGGTCGCAGCGGTCTGCGGTGCGGCTCACGGCGACGTTCCCCCCGATCCTCGTCGATCGTCCGGGTCCCACGATATCCCCGCATGTCACCGGGGCATTATGGTGCACGGCAGGGGGATACATGATCGACCTTTTCCGGGAGCGCATCGTGGCGACCGGGCGGCTGCCGCTGTTCGGCTTCTTCGGTGCGTTCATCGTGACGTTCGTGGTGACGCGAGTGATCGTCCGGCTGATCCGCGCGAACGTGAGCGGCTGGTTCGGCAACGTGCGGGCCGGCGACACCCACGTCCACCACGTGGTCTTCGGGGTCGTGCTGATGCTGGTCGGCGGCGTCGCGAGCCTCGCCGTCCCCGACCCGTACGTGGCGCTGAACTGCGTCGCGGCCGTCGTGTTCGGGACGGGCTCCGCGCTCGTGCTGGACGAGTTCGCGCTGCTGCTGCATCTCAGCGACGTCTACTGGACGGAGAAGGGCCGCGCGTCCGTCGACGCCGTCTTCGTCGCCATCGCCGTGACCGGCCTGCTGCTGCTCGGCATACGCCCGTTCGGGTTCGCCGACGTCGTCCCCGACCCGGTCGGGAGCGCGCTCGCCCGGGCGTACTTCGCCTCGACCGTCGCCAACCTCCTCCTCGCCGTGATCGCCCTGCTGAAGGGCAAGATCTGGACGGGCCTGATCGGGCTGTTCCTGCCGGTCCTGCTGGTGGTCGGCGCGATCCGGGTGGCGCGTCCCGGCTCGCCGTGGGCGCGCTGGCGCTACGACGCGGACTCGCGCAAGTACTCGCGGGCCGTCCGCCGCGAGGTCCGGTTCCGGCGCCCGCTGATCCGGGCGAAGATCTGGGTGCAGGAGGTCATCGCCGGGCGGCACGACCTCATCCCGCCGGAGCTGCTGCAGCGCAGCTCCGACGCCACCGAGCGCGCCCGCCGCCGCAGGCTGGCCCGCGCGGCCCGCAGGGCGGCCGCCCGGGACCGCCGCCGCGCCGTCGCCCGGGGCGAGCGCCGCGTCGCCGTCC
>NZ_JASNWF010000043.1 GCF_030283205.1 Actinomadura opuntiae | reverse complement strand
CGCTCCCCCGGGCCTGCCGATCCCCGAGGCGCCCGCGCCCGCCCGGCCGGCGCCGGTCGCGCCGGCCCCGGCGACGGCGGTGGAGCGGGCGGTGGAGCGGGCGGTGGAGCGGGCGCCGCTTCCGCCGACGCCGGTGGACGGCACGCCGCCGGCCGCCTCCGAGGGTGCGTCGGAGGAGAAGGTCAGCCTCATCCGGCGCCATCCCAAGCGGCGTCCGGGCGGACCGCAGGTCCTCGGCGTCAACTGCAAGAACGAGCACTTCAACGATCCGCGCGCGCACTACTGCGCGGTCTGCGGCATCTCGATGCTGCAGCTCACGCTGTCGCCGTTCCACGGGCCGCGGCCGCCGCTCGGCGTGCTGCTGCTGGACGACGGGCAGACGGTCCCGCTGGAGGACGACCAGCTGGTCGGCCGGCGGCCCGAGCGGGCTCCGGAGGTCGCCGAGGGCCGCGCGCATCCGCTGCGGATGACCGACGCCGAGGAGTCGATCTCCCGCCGGCACGTCCTGGTCCGGCTGGAGCAGTGGCAGGTCAACGTCGTCGACCTCGGCTCGGCCAACGGCACGGCGGTGCGCGCGCCGGGCGGCGGCGAGTTCGTCCGGCTGCCGCCCGACACCCCCGTCGAGCTGGCGCCCGGCGCGACCGTCCGGGTCGGGCTGGCCCGGACGTTCCGCTTCGAGTCCAACCGGAAGGTGTGAGCGCGATGGCCGGGACCGGACGCGCGCCCCACGGCCCCATCCGGCTTGACGACCATGGTTCCCGGCGCGGGTCACCCGCCTGACGCCGCCTTCGACCGCGGCCGGCGCTCCGGCCGCGTCCCCCCGAAAGGACACCGATGCGAACACGGCCCATGGGCGGCATCACCTTCGCCCATCCGCCCGCCTTCTGGACCGGGTTCATCGCCTGCGTCGCGGGTGTGGCGCTGCATCTGCCGATGTACATCGACTCGGCGGACATGCACTACCACATGCGCGGCATGGCGATGGACGCCCCGATGCTCACCGGAATGGCGCTCATCGTGGTCGGCCTGGCGCTGACCGCCTACGGGCTGGTCCCGCGCGGTCTGGCGGCGTCCCGACGGGACGGCGAGGTGCGCGTTCGCGCGGCCTACGACGCGCCGTTCCGGCGGGCGCACATCGGGCTCGTCATCGTCATGACGACGGCGGTGACGATCGACGCGATGAAGCCGATCACGCTGTCGTTCGTGGCGCCGGGGATGGGCAAGGAGTACGGGCTGAAGTCGGCCCTGAACCCCGGCGGGCACTGGCCGGTGGCGCTGCTGCCGCTGTTCGGCCTGACCGGGACGGTCGCCGGGTCGTTCCTGTGGGGGTGGCTGGGCGACCACATCGGGCGGCGCTCGTCGATCCTGCTGGCCGGGGTCATGTTCGTGACCACCGCGGTGTGCGGGGCGATGCCGTCGTTCGGCTGGAACCTGGCGATGTGCCTGCTGATGGGGCTGGCGGCGGGCGGGATGCTGCCGATCACCTTCTCGCTGCTGGCGGAGATGATCCCGGGCCGGCACCGCGGCTGGGTGATGGTGCTGATCGGCGGGAACCTGGCACTGGCCTACGCCATCACGAGCTCGCTGTCGTCGGCGCTGGTGCCGCACTACTCCTGGCGGATCCTGTGGCTGCTGGGGATGCCGACCGGCGTGCTGCTCATCGCGCTCAACCACTGGATCCCCGAGTCGCCGCGGTTCCTGCTCGCCCACGGCCGCGAGGACGAGGCCCGCGCGATCATGACCCGGTACGGCGCCATCGAGGACACCGCCGGCGAGCGGCCCGGCGCGGAGACGGCACCGGTGACCGCTCCGGTGCCCGCCGCCGAGCCGGGCGCGGGGACGCCCGCGGCGGCGGGCGCGGCGGCCGTCGCGGAGGCGGTCCCCGCCGAGGAGCGGAAGGAGGCCGCGCACGGTGCGGGCTTCACCCCGCTGTTCCGGCCGCCCTTCGCCGGGCTCAGCGCCGCGGTGGTGGTGCTGGGGCTCGGCATCGGGCTGGTGACCTACGGGTTCCAGCTGTGGATCCCGTCCAACCTGCAGAAGCTCGGGCTGGCGCAGAAGACGGCCGACGCGGCGCTGCGCGACTCCTCGCTGCTGGGGCTGCCGCTGGTGTTCATCGCCGCCGCGATGTACGGGCTGTGGAGCGCCAAGAAGACGATCATCGTGCTGACCGCGCTGACCGCGGCGGCGCTGGTGGCGTTCTCGTTCTCCGGCGAGTCCCTCGCCCACGACCGCTTCTGGCTGTACGTGCTGCTGGCCGGCCCGATCGTCGGGACCGCCACGATCGCCGCGGTGCTGGCGGCCTACAGCTCGGAGATCTATCCGACGCGGATCCGCTCGCGCGGCTCGGGCCTGTCGGCGGGTGTCGGCAAGCTCGGCGGGGTGGCCGTCACGATCGTGCTGGTGGTGGGCGCGACGGTGCCGTCCATCAACACGACCGCGCTGCTCGGCGCCGTCCCGCTGCTGCTCGCGATCCTGGTCGTCGCCGCCTTCGGGGTGGAGACCCGCAACCGCGCCGCCCGCGTGAAGGTCGCGGCCGCCCCCGCCGACGCCTGACGGCCGCCCCGGTCCGGGGCGTCTCAGCCGGGCAGGCGGGCGGCGGACTCCAGCAGCAGCGCGTGCACGAACGCCTGCGGGATGTTGCCGCGCAGCTGCCGCTGCTGGACGTCGTACTCCTCGGAGAACAGCCCGCTGGTGGCGCACCCGGACCGGGTCCGCTCGAAGGTGGCGAGGGCGCGGGCGGTCTCGCCCTGGCGGTGCTCGGCGAGGGCGAGGAAGAAGCCGCACAGGGAGAAGGCGCCCTCGGCGACGCCGAGCGGTTCGTCGCCGACCCGGTACCGGTAGACGAAGCCCTCCTGGACGAGCTCGGACCGGACGGCCTGGAGGGTCGCGACGGTGCGCGGGTCGTCGTCGGGCAGGCAGCCGCGCAGCGGCGGGATGAGCAGCGCGGCGTCCACACGCTCGTCGCCGGGGGCGCGCTTCCACCGCCCGCCTGCGGTGAGGGAGGTGCGGGTGGTCTCGTCGAGGATGGTGTCGGCGAGGCCGTTCCACGCGGCCGCCTCCGCCGGGCCGGCCAGGTAGCGGGCGGCCTGGCGCAGGCCCGCGACGCAGCTGAGCCGCGAGTGGGTCCACAGGTCGTCGTGGGTCTCCCAGATGCCGGCCTCCGGTTCCCGCCAGCGGCGGGCGACCGCGTCGGCGGCGACGCGGGCGGCCTTCACCTGGTCGGCGCCGGGCGGCTCGCGCTCGGCGGCCACCGCGAGGAGCAGCAGCGACTCGCCGAGCGCGTCGAGTTGGAACTGCTCGCTCGCGCGGTTGCCGGTGACGGCGGTGGCGCCGGGGTAGCCGGGCAGGTCGGCCTCGCGCTGCTCGGGGATGTCGCCGCCGGCGACGGTGTAGGCGGGTTTGAGGCGGTCGCCGTCGGCCAGGACGCGGGCGGTGACGAACTCGGCGGCGTTGCGCAGCAGGTGCGGCGGCCCGCCGTGCACGGCGACGGCGCGTCCGGCGAAGCACTGGTCGCGGATCCAGGCGTACCGGTAGTCGAAGTTGCGGCCCTCGTCGGCGCGTTCGGGCAGTGCGGTCGTCGCGGCCGCGACCATGCCGCCGCTCGCGCTGGTGAGCCCGGTGAGCACCGAGTAGGCCAGCCGCGCGTCGCGCGGGGCGATGGTGTCGGTGCAGGACGGGACCGCCTCGCGCCAGCTGCGTTCGGTGGCGTCCCAGAGCGCGGCGGCGTCCAGGGGGCCCTCGGCGGTGCCCTCGGCGATCTCCAGCACCAGGTCGCGGGTCTCACCCTCGGCGAGGTCGAAGGTGAGGGCGAGGACGGGCCCGCCGTCGGCGTTCTCCCGCACGACCGCCTCGTCGCCGCCGCGCCAGCGGATCCGGGCGGTGCCGCTGCGGGCCGTCCACTCGGCGCCGTGGTGGTGCAGGTCCCGCATCCGCTCGGCGCGCTCGCCGGCCCGCACGTCCAGCAGGACGCGCATCCGGACCCGGCCGCGCACGGCCCGGCAGCGGCGCAGCACGACGGCGCGGTCGCGGCCAGCCGGGCGGGCGAGGGCCTCGCGGCACTCGACCATGCCGCCGTCGCCGGTCACCCACCGGCTGTGCCAGATGAGCCCGCGGTCCTCGTAGTAGCCGCCCCACACCCAGCGTTCGGAGACGGGCTGGACGACGTAGTCGCCGGGACCGCCGAGCAGGCCGCAGAACGCGGCGGGCGAGTCCCAGGCGGGGAAGCACATCCAGGCGAACTCGCCGTGCGGCCCGACCAGGACGCCGCGCTCCCCGTCGGCGATCAGTGCGTAGTCGCGCAGCGCCTTGGGCAGCGAGTGCCGTCCCCCCGTGCCTGCCACCGTGTCCTCCCTCCGCGCACCGGCGTACGTGGGGGGTGAGTACCCAGGAACGCGCCGCTGACCCGGGGTGTCGATCACTCCTGGGGCGGCGGGCCGTGCTTGACCCGGCCGCCGATGCCGGGCCGCCGCTGCCAGGGGCGCGGGCCGTCCGGCGGCCGGTAGGCGACGCCGAGGGCGTCCAGCCGGGCGTAGTGCGCGGCGTCCATCCGGCGCAGGAAGCCGGCGGCGTCGCGTTCGGCGGGCGGCGGCAGGTCCGACCAGACGGTCTCGGCGAACGCGCACAGCCGGGGGAACAGCTGGTAGTCGACGCGGTCGCGGGACTCGGTCAGCTCGGTCCACATGTTGGCCTGCGCGCCGAGGACTCGGGCGGCGTGCGGGGTGCCGGCCAGCGCGGGCGGGACGGGGTCGAACCGGTACACGTCGGCGAGCGTGCGGACCCAGCCGAGCGGGACGGGCTCGTCGTCGCCGGGCGCCTGCCGGTAGTCCAGGTACACGTGCTGGCGGGGGCACATGACGACGTCGTGGCCCGCCTTCGCGGCGGCGATCCCGGCGGCGTAGCCGCGCCAGGACGTCACCGCCGCGCCCTCGGCGAGGCCGCCCTCGAGGATCTCGTCCCAGCCGATCAGGCGGCGTCCGCGGGCGGTGAGCCACCGGTCGAAGTGGCCGATGAACCAGGATTGGAGGCCGTCCTCGCCGTCCAGGCCCTCGGCGGCGATGCGGGCCTGCGCGGCGGGCGAGCGCCGCCACTGGTCCTTGGGGCACTCGTCGCCGCCGAGGTGCACGAACCGGCCGGGGAAGATCTCCAGGACCTCCTCCAGCACCTCCTCGTAGAAGCGCAGCACCCGGTCGGTGGGGGCGAGCACGTTGGGGCAGACGCCCCAGGCGGTCCCGACCTCCAGCGCGCTCGTGTCGATGACGTCGGTGTTGCCGAGGTCGGGGTAGGCGGCGATGGCGGCCTGCGAGTGGCCGGGCACGTCGATCTCCGGGACCACGGTGATGTGGCGGGCCGCGGCGTAGGCGACGATCTCGCGCAGGTCGTCGCGGCTGTAGAAGCCGCCGTGCGGTCGCTCGTCCCAGCGGGGCGGCTCGCCCCAGCCGAGCCGGGTCCTGCGCCGCCACGCGCCGACCTCGGTGAGCCGGGGGTGGCGCTCGATCTCGATCCGCCATCCCTGGTCGTCGGTGAGGTGCAGGTGCAGGACGTTCAGCTTGTGCACGGCCATCAGGTCGAGGTAGCGCAGCACGTCGTCCTTGGGCAGGAAGTGCCGGGCGACGTCGAGCATGAGGCCGCGCCAGGCGAAGCGCGGCGCGTCCTCGATCACCGCGAACGGGACGTCGGGGACCGTCCGGTCGACGGGGGCGCGGCGGAACGCGTCCGGGCCGAGCAGCTGGCGGAGCGTCTGGCGCGCCCAGGACACGCCCGCCTCGGTGCCGCCGGTGATGTCCGCCCCGTCCGGCCCGACGGCGAGCCGGTAGCCCTCCGGGGGCAGGGACGCGTCGGTGCGGGCGCGGACCTCGCCGGTCCAGGGGCCGGTGCCGCCGGTCCGCTCGATGCCGCGGGGAGCCGGGATGAGGTTCATCGGCTCAGGCTAACCCGCGCACCGACAAATTCATTTTTCTTGACAATTGCACTTGTCGGTGGCCATGATGGACGCATGCTGGACGTGACGGTGATCGAGGAGTCCGCGGCGGCGGCCGCGTCGCTGGACCCGATGCGCGCGCGGCTGCTGGCCGAGCTGGCCGAGCCGCTGTCGGCGGCGGCGCTGGCGGCGCGGGTCGGGCTGCCGCGGCAGAAGGTGAACTACCACCTGCGGGCGCTGGAGCGGCACGGGCTGGTCGAGCTGGTCGAGGAGCGCCGCAAGGGCAACATGACCGAACGGCTGATGCGGGCGACGGCTGCGTCCTACGTCATCTCGCCGCTGGCGCTGCCCGGGTTGCAGCCCGACCCGGACCGCCACCGCGACGCCCTGTCGGCGCGCTGGCTGCTGGCGCTGGCGGCGCGGCTGGTCCGCGACGTGGGCGCGCTCATCACCGGCGCGGAGCGGGCGAACAAGCGGCTCGCCACCTACGCGCTGGACGGGGAGGTGCGGTTCGCCTCGGCCGCCGACCGGGCGGCGTTCGTCGAGGAGCTGACGGCCGGCGTCGGCGCGCTGGTGCGCAAGTACCACGACGCCTCGGCGGAGGGCGGCCGGGACCACCGGGTCGTCATCGCGCTGCACCCCTCGCTCAAGGCGGACACCGCCGGGCGGCCGGGCGTCGAGCCGGGCGGGGACGGCTCGCTCGAGCCCTGAGGATCATCGGCCGCCGCGCGGCGGCACGGCGCACACGAACGGAACGGGACGCGCGAGGGCGCGGAAGGCGAGGAGCAGGTCATGGCGAAGGAATTCGAGATCGTCCGCGAGTTCGAGGTGGACGCGGCGCCGGAGCGGGTGTGGGACGCGATCACAGTGAACACCGCCGGGTGGCTGTGGCCGACCGAGTACGAGCCGCGCGAGGGCGGCGCGGCGGGCTTCGGCGCCACGCTGACCGTCTGGGACCCGCCGCACCGGCTGGTCGCCCGGTCGGAGTCGCCGGAGGAGCTGAAGGCGGTCGGGCAGGCGCTCAACCAGCTCGACCACCTGATCGAGCCGCGCGAGGGCGGCCGGTCGTGGGTCCGCTACGTGCACAGCGGGATCTTCGTGGAGAACTGGGACGACCAGTACGACGGCGCGAACAGGCACACCGACTTCTACCTACACACGCTGCGGCAGTACCTGACGCACTTCGCGGGCCGGCCGGCGGTGCACACCGACGTGCAGGGCCCGGCGGCGTCCGCGGCGAAGGGCGCATTCGCGGCGGTGGGCCGGGCGCTCGGTCTGGGGACGTCCGCGGCGGACGGCGCGTCCGAGGGCAACCGGGTGCGGGTGGACCTGCCGGGCGCCGGGGCGACCGACGCGGTGGTCGACTTCCGCAACGACCACTTCCTCGGCCTGCGCACCGATGACGCGATGTACCGGTTCTTCGGCCGCGACGCGTGGGGCGCGCCGGTGGGGATCGCGCTGCACCGCTTCGCGCCCGGCGCGTCCGGTGACGAGGAGGCGACGCGCAAGGCGTGGCAGAGCTGGGTGGACGGCGTCTACGCCTGACCCGGCCGGTCAGAGCGGCGGCGGTCGGGCGGCGCCCGCGCGGAACGGTTCCGCGCGGGCGCCGCGCAGTGTGCGGGCGGGTTCAGCCGGAGCGTTCGCGGACGAGCGCGCCCAGGTTCCGGCGGGCGAGGGAGCGCAGGCCGGGCCGCTGGGCGAGGAAGGCGACCGCGAGGACGGCGAGCGCCGACCAGGCGAACGTGGCGGGCCGGATGTCGGCGTGGAAGGCCAGCAGGTCGCTGTTGAACGCGCCGAGGAACGCGCCGGTGGCGAGCCGTCCGATGACCAGGCCGGGGACGGCGCCGAGCGCGACGACCAGCAGGTTCTCGGTGGTGACGAGGCGGGCGAGCCGGCGGCGGCCGACGCCGGCGGCGCGCAGGGTGGCCAGTTCGGTGCCGCGTTCGGCGAGGTTCACCGACAGGGTGGCGAACAGGACGGTGAAGGCGAGCAGGCCGCCGAACGCCAGCATGACGGCGACGAAGACGTAGAACAGCTTCATGTAGCCGTCCATCGTGTGCTTGAGCGCGTGCGCGTCGGTGTAGGCGACGACGCCGGGCCGGGCCGACAGGGCGTGTTCGACGGCGGCGCGGTCGGCGCCGGGGGCGAACCGGACGAGCGCGGTGTCGCGGCGCCCGCCGCTTCCGGGGCCGGCGGCGGTGCCGGGCGCCCAGGCGTCGACCTGGGCCAGGGAGGCGTAGGCGTAGGTGCCGAGGGGTTCGTCGACGAATCCGGCGACGGTGGTGGCGGCGGTGCGTCCGCCGGGCAGCCGCAGCGTGACGCGGTCGCCGACGGTGACGCCGAGCCGGCCGCGCATCGCCTCGCCGAGCAGCACGCCGTTCGGCGGGAGCGGGCGGGCGCCGCCGCCGGGGGTGAGGAAGCGGTGCATGCCGGTGCCGGGCCGGAACCCGACGAGCGCGGTCGAGTACGCCTTCCCGCCGGCGGTGACGGTGGCCCGCACCTGCGCGGACGGTTCGGCGGCGCGGACGCCGGGGGTCGCCGACATCGCGGCGAGGGCGGCCGGGCCGGCGGGCCCGGCGAGGGTCAGTTCGGCGTCCTGCCGCTGCACCTGGTCGAACTGCCGCGACACCGTCGCCTTGGACGAGTCGAGCATCCCCCAGGACACCAGGATCAGCACGAGCGCGAGGACGACCCCGGCCATCGTGTAGAGCGTCCGGCGGAACTGGCGCGCCGGACCGCGCAGCACCAGCCACGCTCCCGCGGGAACGGCGCGCCCGATGCGTCGAAGGCGCCCGAGCCGGCCCAGGCGTCCGAGCCCGCCGAGCCGGGTGAGGACGCCCCGTCCCCCGGCGGAGGGGACGAGGCCCCGCATCGCCTCGGCGGGCGGGACGCGGGCGGCCGACAGCGCGGGGGCCAGGGCGGCGAGCGCGCCCGCGGCCAGCCCGTAGCCGAGCCCGCCGGCGACGGTCGCAGCGCGCACGGACACGAACGTCTCGGGCAAGCCGATCGCGTCGCCGTACAGCCGGGTGACGGTGCCGGCGAGCAGCACCCCGGCGGCGACGCCGGGGACCGCGCCGGCGAGCCCGGCCGCGAGGCCGGTCGCCAGGTAGTGGGCGACGAGGGTGCGGCGGCGGAACCCGCTGGCGCGCAGCGTGCCGATGACGGCGCGGTCGCGGGCGACCCGGCGGGTCAGCACGACGTAGACCGCGACGCCGGCGGCGGCCAGGAACAGCAGGGGGAACAGCACGGCGAGTTCGGCGAAGCCCTTGATGTCCTCGGCGAGGGTGGCGTTGCTGGGCTGGTCGGCGCGGGTGACGACGGCGCCCGCGCCGTGGCCGCGGACGGCGGCGGTGAGCGTCGCGTCCAGCCTGCTCGCACCGCCGCGCCCCTTGTCGGTGTAGTAGACGGTGACCTGGTTCGGCGCGCTCGTGCCGGCGATCTTCTCGGCGAGCGGCTCCGGGACGAACAGCACGCCGAACGAGCCGGGCGCGGGCAGCGCGTCCTGGCGGCTCGCGGCGGGCCACAGGTATTCGGTGGACGAGGCGGTGCCGCGCACGTCCAGCCGCTGCCAGGACCCGCCGTGCCACACCGCCACCTCGGCGCCGGGCGTGAGGCGTGCGTGGCCGGCGATGTGCTTCTCGGCGAGGACGCCGGTGGGCGCGGAGGCGTCCAGGTACCGGCCCTCGATCACCTTCACCCGGTCGACGGCGGGCTGCGAGCCGGCGGGCATGCCGACGACGCGGCCGACGAGGGTGCCGCCGCCGGGCATGCGCATCGGCACGTCGGCGACGGTGCGGACGGCGGTCGCGGCGACGCCGGGTTCGGCTGCGGCGGTGCGGGCAATCGCGGCGGTGTCGCCGCCCGACACCGTCAGGTCGGCGAACCGGTACTTCTCGAAGAGCCGCCGGTAGCCGGAGTCGAGGTTCTTGTAGGCGTCGTAGGACGCGCCGAACAGCGCGACGCCGAGCATCACCAGCACGACGACCGACACCAGCTGCGCGGGGCGTCGCCGCAGGTCCCGGCCGAGCTTGACGGTCAGCACGCTCACCAGGTCACCTCCTCGGCGGGCGCGGGCGCCGCGTTCTCGGCGACCTCGACGATGCGGCCGGACCGCATCCGCACGACGCGGTGGGCCATGGCGGCGATCGCGGCGTTGTGGGTGACGATCAGGACGGTGCGCCCCTCCCCGTTGAGGTCCTGCAGGACGCGCAGCACGCCGCGTCCGGTGTCCAGGTCCAGGGCGCCGGTCGGCTCGTCGCACAGCAGCAGCGCCGGGTCCTTGGCGATGGCGCGGGCGATCGCGACGCGCTGCTGCTCGCCGCCCGACAGCTGCGCGGGGAAGTGGCTCCCGCGCTCGTCGAGGCCGACGGCGGCGAGCGCGGCGGCGGACCGCTCGCGGTCGCCGCGGCCGGTCAGCTCGGCGACGAGCCGGACGTTCTCCAGCGCGGTCAGCGACGGCACGAGGTTGAAGAACTGGAACACGAACCCGACGGTGTCGCGCCGGTAGGCGGTGCGGCCGTCCTCGTCCAGCCGCGACAGGTCGCGCCCGCCGGCGAGGACCTCGCCGGCGCTCGGCGGTTCGATCCCGCCGATGAGGTTCAGCAGGGTCGTCTTGCCCGACCCGGACGGGCCGAGCAGCACGACCAGCTCGCCCTCGGGCACCTCCAGGTCGGCCTCGCGCAGCGCGTGCACCTCGGCGCGGCCCCTGCCGTAGGTCTTGGACGCACCGCGCAGCACCACTGCGGGACGTTTCCCGGTGCCGTCCCGCCCGGTCGCGGGGCCGCGCCGGGGTGCGGTCCCTCGCTCGGATGCCGGGGCCTGGTCACTGTCGTGCCGCATCTCCATCGTCTCCTCGGTCGGCCTGGGGGTGGTCCGCCGGTCCGGCGGGTGGGGCGGCGGCGCGCAGGAGCGCGGTGACGGACGCCGCCGCGCCGGCCGCGTCGGTCGCCGGGTCCATCAGGGCGTGCAGGAGCAGCCCGTCCAGCAGCGCGGCGATGACGACGGCCAGCCCGGCGGGGTCGGCGTCGGGGCGCAGCCGCCCGGCGTCGCGGTCGGCGGTGAGCCGGGCCGCCACCAGGTCCCGGAACATCCGGAGCTGGACGGCGCTCTGCTCGCGCAGCTCCGCGTCGCGCAGCCCGGCCACCAGCGCCTCGGCCATGACGCGCTGCCCGGGCCCGCCGCCGCTCGCGGTGAGCACGGCGACGGCCTGCTCCACGCCGTCCAGCACGTCCGGGGCCTGCAGGATCGCGTTGACCGGTCCCTCCAGCTCCCGCTCGATCCCGTGCATGACGGCGGCGCGGCGCAGCGCGTCCACCGAGCCGAAGTAGTAGTGCACGAGCGCGTTGTTGGCCTCGGCCCGCTCGGCGACGGCGCGCGAGGTCACCGCCGCCCAGCCGCTCTCGGCCATCACCGCGACGGCCGCCTCCAGCAGCCGCACCCGCGTCGGCACCTCGCCGGACGCCATCCCGCCTCCCCGGTTTTGGTCATTTGCTTAAAGCGTTTGACCAACAGGGTAGCCGCGACCTTTGCACGGTGCAACGTTTCTTCGGAGCGGTCGGGACGCGGCGGGGCGCGGGGCGGTGACCACCTGACCCGCCGGTGCGGGTTCCGGAACTTTCTGGCCGATCCGGGCGGGACGGCGTTACCGTGTCGGTACGGGATCACGGCCCCGCTCCCCGCGCGGCGGCGCCGGGCCCGCCGGGCCGCCCCGACCGCCGGCGGCGCCCGCTCCCCCGTCCCACCGCCGTACAGAGGTGAGACCGTGCGCACCACCACGGGGTGGCCGGTCCCCGACGATCCCGCGCAGGTCGCCGCGGTCCGCGTCCGGATCCGCGAGGTGCTGGGCGAATGGGGGCAGGCGGCCGGCGCGGACGTGGTGCTGCTGCTGGCCGACGAGCTGGTCGCCAACGCCCTCATGCACGGCCGCCCGCCCGTGCACGTGCGGCTGGAGGCCGACACGGTGGCCGGGACGCTGCGCTGCGAGGTGTCGGACGCCGACCCGCGGCCGCCCCGGCGCCGCTCCCCCGGCCGGTGCGACGAGCACGGCTACGGGCTGCTGCTGGTGCAGGCCCTGTCGGTGGCGCGCGGCTGGCATCCCACCGCCGGCGGCAAGGTCGTCTGGTTCCGCACGGCGCTGGAATCCGGCGGGGACGGGCCGTGAGCGGCGGGCGGTGGTTTGCGCGCGGTGAGCGGCGAGTGGTGGGGCGTCAGGCGTCGCGGCGCTTGAGCAGGAACGCGGCGACGGCCATCAGCGCGGCCGTCCAGGCGGCGAACACCCCGTACCCCTGCCAGGGGGTGAGCAGGTCGTCCTTGCCCTGGTGCCCCTTGGCGATCAGCTGGCCGGCCTCCGAGGGCAGGTAGGCGTGCACGTGGTCGCCGATGCTGCCGGGCAGCAGCGCGGCGAGCGGGGCGAGCACCAGCACGAAGCCGATGACGCCGGTGATGCCGCCGGCCGGGTGCCGGACGATCGCGCCGATCGCGAGCGCGAACAGCCCGAGCATGGCCAGGTAGAGGCCGCCGCCGATGACGGCGCGCAGCACGCCGGGGTCGCCGAGCGAGACGTCCGCCTTGCCGTGCAGGATCGCGGCGCCGATGAAGAACGACACGAACGACACCACGACACCGAGGACGAGGACGATCAGCCCGAACACCACGGCCTTGGCCCACAGCATCGGCAGCCGGCGCGGCACGGCGAGCAGGCTCGCGCGGATCATGCCGGTGGAGTACTCGGAGGCGATGACCAGCACGCCGAGGACGCAGATGGTCAGCTGGCTGAGGAAGAAGCCGCTGCCGAGGATGGTGGAGACGGGGTCGGCGGCGATCTGCGCGCGGTCGCCGGGGTCGGTCTTGTCCCACTGGCCGACGGTGAGGCCCATGAACAGCGCGGTGAAGCCGAGGTCGAGCACGACCAGCAGGATCAGCGACCACAGCGTGGAGCGGACCGAGCGGATCTTGGTCCATTCGGCGATCAGCAGCCGGCCGAAGCCGGGGCGCGCGAAACCGGCCGGGTCGCCCGCCGGCGCGGCGGCGGGCTCGGCGGTGGCGGTCATCGGGTCTCCCCCTTGTCGGCGGGCGCGGCGTCCGGCGCGCCTGGGGCGGCGGGCGGCATGGCGGGCGGGGCGGACGCGGCGGGCGGGGCGGGCGCGGCCGGGTCGGCGGCGGTGCCGTACTCGACGCTGTCGCGGGTCAGCTCCATGAACGCCGCCTCGAGGGAGCCGCGCCGCGGGGTCAGCTCGTGCAGGACGATCCGCTCGGCGGAGGCGAGCTCCCCGACGCGCGGCGCCTCCATGTGGGTGACGGTGAGGACGGTGTCGCCCTCCGGGGTGATCTTGGCGCCCTCGGCGGCGAGCACGTCGGCGAGCCGGGCGGCGTCCGGGCTGCGGACGATCACCATCTTCTCGGTGCTGCGCTCGATGAACTCCTCGGTGGAGCAGTCGGCGATGAGCCGACCGCGGCCGATGACGATGAGGTGGTCGGCGGTGACGGCCATCTCGTTCATCAGGTGGCTGGAGACGAACACGGTGCGGCCCTGCGCGGCGAGCCGCTGCATGAGGGTGCGGATCCAGACGATGCCCTCGGGGTCCAGACCGTTGACCGGCTCGTCCAGGATCAGCACGGACGGGTCGCCGAGCAGCGCGGCGGCGATGCCGAGCCGCTGCCCCATGCCGAGGGAGAAGCCGCCGGCGCGCTTGCGGGCGACCTCGGTGAGGCCGACGAGGTCGGCGACCTCCTCGACGCGGCGGCGGCCGATGCCCTGGGTCTGGGCGAGGCACAGCAGGTGGTTGTAGGCGCTGCGGCCGGTGTGCACGGCGCGGGCCTCCAGCAGGGCGCCGACCACGCGCATGGGGGCGGGCAGGTCGCGGTAGTGCCGTCCGGCGATGCGCGCGTCCCCGCGGGTGGGGCGGTCCAGCCCGAGCAGCAGCCGCATGGTGGTCGACTTCCCGGCGCCGTTCGGGCCGAGGAAGCCGGTCACCCGTCCGGGGACGACGGTGAAGGACAGGTCGTCCACGGCGGTCTTGTCGCCGTAGCGCTTGCTGAGGTGCTCCGCCTCGATCATGCGCGTCCCCGGGGGTCGGTTCCAGTGATCGGGATCACACTAGCGCGGCGCGCGGTCCGCGCGGATCCTCCCATCAGCCGATGCGCCTCCGTCTTCGGTAGGGGATCGGCGGGCTCCGGCGGGCCCGGTGTACGGCGCCGGGAGCAGAGGAGATTGCGCCCGTTGCCGGACGCCTGAGCGCGCGCGTTCCGGGGAGGATGATCGATATCCCCCGAAGGAGTGCGATGACCGCTGTACCCGACCCGTCCGCATCGGCGTCGGCCGCGACCGCCGCGACGGCGCTGGAGCCCGCCGGCCCCCGGCGGCGTTCGCGGCTGCTCAGGTGGGGCCGGCGGCTGCTGGCCGCCGTGGTGGTGCTGCTGGTGGCCGTCACGGTGTTCTCGTTCGCCTACAACGCGGCGACGGCGGGACGGGCGAGGCCGCCGGCCGGGGCCCGTTTCGCCGAGGCGGACGGGCTCCGCACCCGGTACCGGGAGTGGGGCGCGCGCGGGACGCCGGTGGTGCTGGTGCACGGCGCCTTCGAGTCCGCCGACACCTGGTCGCGGGTCGCGCCGCTGCTGGCGACCGGGCACCGCGTGTACGCACTGGACCTGACCGGGTGGGGCTACAGCGAGCGGCGCGGCCCGTTCGACACCGCGCACCAGGCCGCACAGCTGCTGGGGTTCCTGGACGCGATGGGCCTGGACCGGGCGACGCTGGTGGGGCACTCCAGCGGCGCCGGGGTGATCGCGGCGGCGGCGCTGAAGGCGCCGGGGCGGGCGGCCGGGCTGGTGTTCCTGGACGGCGACGCCCTCGACACCGGCGCCGGCGAGGGCGCCGACACCGTGCGGTTCCTGCTGCGCGACCCGTACCGGACGACGCTGACCCGGCTCGTCGTCCGGTCGGATTGGGTGATCCGGAAGATCTACGGCGCGCAGTGCGGGCCGTCCTGCCCCCGCCTGGACGGGGCGGGGGTGGAGCAGTGGCGGCGGCCGTTCCAGATGCCGGGCGCGGAGGACGCGGTGTGGCGGATGCAGGCGGTGGTGGGGCTGCCGGCGGCGCGGGTGGCGGAGGTGGCGCGGATCCGGGTGCCGAAGGCGGTGGTGTTCGGGGCGGAGGACGACGTGTTCTCCCGCAGGTCCCCCTACGAGACGGCGCGGCGGATCGGCGCGCCGCCGCCCACGATCGTCCCCGGCGCCCATCACCTGTCGCTGGTGTCGCATCCCCGGCAGGTCGCCGGCGCGATCCTGGCCATGGCGCCCTGACCCGGCCGCCCTCCGCCCCCTGGCGCTCCCGTTCAGGGCTCCGGTCAGGCGGGGACGCCGTCGGCGGCGTTGATGTCCTTGTGGAACCGCTTGTGCACGTAGAGGCGCTCGCCGAGGGAGTCGCAGCGCCACCACAGGCCGGAGGGCGGGCCGATCCGGGTGTGCCGGGGCAGTTCGCGCAGCACCTCGTTGACGGGGGTCATGCGCAGCCGCCCGGAGCGGCACACCAGGATGCGCCGGTCGGTGACGACGACGACCCGGTAGGCGTTGGTGAACAGGATGATCCAGTAGGACAGCAGCGCGAAGTACTGGCTGGTCGTCTGGGCTCCGAACACTGCCTGGACGTTCTCGCCCGGCTGCAGGACGTGCGCCGCGTTGGCGCGCATCTTGTCGCGGATGGCCACGGGGCTGGACCTTTCTCGCAGAGCGCGTGGGCGGCCCGGGTGGCCGCCGTCACGGCGCCGCACCGGCGGTCCCACTGCCCTCGGGGGTTGACAGAAGCCTCGATTGTGCCACCGGTCACCCGCCCTGTGGCATGTTTTCGTGCGTTGACACGATAAAGGGCGACGATTCGACAGGAACCGCGGCGCCGCGCACGGGCGCCCGGCTTTATTGACGCCCTGCCAATAGTTGCGGGAGGATGGCGGCAGGACCAGGCCGCCGACCACCGGGAGGCCCCGTGACCACGCCCCGCACCTCGCCCGCCGCCGTCCCGGCGGACCCGGCTCGGCTGCCGGGCCCCGTGCCGGCGGGCGACCGGCTCGCCGAGCGGCTCGCCGACCGGGAGGTGCTGCGCGCCCTCGCCGCCGAGCCGCTGATCGGCCTCGGCGCCGGGCGCGCCCTGCTGATGCAGCTGGCGCACCCGGCGGTCGCCCGGGGCGTCGCCGAGCACAGCGACTTCGCCGACCGGCCGCTCGCCCGGCTGTTCGGCACCCTGGACTTCCTGCTCGTCACCACGTTCGGGACGCCGGACCAGGTCGCGCGGATCGCCGCGAAGGTCCGCGGCATCCACACCGCCGTCCGCGGCGAGGGCTACTCCGGCAACGACCCGGACCTGCAGTTGTGGGTGAACGCCACCCTCATCGACTCGGCCCTGTACATCTACGAGCACGTGATGCGGCCCGGCGACGACGAGCCGGACCTGGCCGAGGAGTACTACCGGCAGGCGCGGATCGTCGCGGAGGTCCTCGGCTGCCCGCTGGACGCCCAGCCGCCGGACCTGGCGGCGTTCCGCGCCTACATGGCCGAGACGGTGGCGTCGCTGCAGGTCACCGACACCGCCCGCGAGGTCGCCGCCGCCGTGCTGTACCCGCGCAGGCTGCGCGCCCTCGCCCCGGCGCTGATGGTGTTCCGCCTGGTCACGACCGCGCTGCTGCCCGAGCCGTTGCGCGAACAGTACGGGCTGCCCTGGACCCACAACCGGCGGCGCGCCGCGGACATGGTGCTGCGCACCGCCACCGACCTGCACCACCTCACCCCGGCGTTCCTGCGCCGCCCGCCGCGTCCGCTGCTGGTCCGGCTCGCCCGGCACCGCGTCGAGCGCACCCTCGCCAGCCGCCGCGACCGCCGCCGGCACGCCCGCCCCTGACCGTCCGGAGACCGCCGCATGCTGGGCATCTACGCCGACCTTCCGTGGTCGTACGCGGCCGGCGCGGGCATCGCTTTGGCCGCCGCCCACCAGCTGCGCGGCGCGCGCCGCGCCCGCGCGGACGCCGCCGGTTCGCCTGCCGAGCCGGAGACCCGCGGCGGGCAGGACGCGGCGGGGCGTGCCGCCGAGCCGGTCCCGGGCCGCGCGCCGCGCGTCGCGGGCGCCACCGGCGGCCGCCACTTCGCCCTCGCGATGGCCTACAGCGTCCTGATCTTCGTCCCGACGAGCCTTGTCGTCACCGCCGCGCATCCGCAGTGGGCGACGCTTCAGTACCGCGACCACCTCTCGCACGGCTTCCTCACCGCCCTGGCGGCCGGGGAGGTCGCGCTGACCGCCGCCGGGTTCCTGGTCACGCGGGGCCTCCTGGTCGCCGGGCGGATCCGCTGGGCGACCTGCCAGGTGCTCCTGGGATGCCTGCTGCTGTGCCTGGCGGTCGTGCACGGCCCGGACGGCGACGGCTGGAAACGGTTCCTGTCCACCGGCCGGGCCGACTACCGGGCGTTCCCGCAGTTCCTGAACGTCGGCGACCTGGAGCCCATCGCCGCGCACGTCGGCGGCTTCCTCACCTCCGGCCTCGCCGCCGCCCTGTACGTGACAGGCGCGCTCGCGCTCGGCTCGCTCGGCCTGATCATGTGCGTGCTGCACCAGTTCGGGCTGACCGACGCCGCCGCCGACGGCCCGGGCCCGCTGCGCGCCGGGCTCGTCGCCGCGTTCATCGGCGGCGGCACCGCCGTCGTCGCGGTCCTGACCTCGGCGCTGGTCAACGGGCTCGGCTGGGTCGCCCTCCTCGCGGTCGCCCCCGTCCTGTGGGTGGCGATCATCGCCCGCGGCGCGTTCGCGTCCATCGTCGCCGCCGACCTCGCCCTGCCCGCCGAGCAGGACGCCTGATCAGCCCACCCTGATCAGACCGCCCCCGATCAGCCGACGGAGGTGTAGGCGACCACGCCGCGGCGCATCGCGTCCATGGCGCGGCGCGCCGTCTTGCGCAGGTGGGAGTTCTCCGGCGCCGCGTCGACGATCTGGCCGAGCAGGTCCAGCAGCTGCTTGACGGCGCGGACGAAGTCGCCGGCGGTCCTGTCGCTCTCCAGCAGCACCTCGTCGAGGTCGTCGCCCTTGGCCCACCGGTACGCCGTCCACGCGAACCCCAGGTCGGGCTCGCGCAGGAACGACACCCGGTTGTCGCGCTCGACGGCCTCCAGCTCCCCCCACAACCGCACCATCGCCGCCAGGGCGTCCTGGGACGGGCCGGTCGGGGTGCGAGGCGGGGTCGCGTCGTCGGGCTGCCGCGACTCGTACACCAGCGCGGACACGCACGCGGCCAGCTCGGCGTGGTCGAGCTTCTCCCACAGCCCGGCGCGCAGGCTCTCGGCGGTCAGCAGGTCCAGCTCGTTGTAGATCCGGCCGAGGCGGCGGCCCTCGGCGGTGACGTCGTCGCCGTCGAGGTAGCCGAGCTGCTGCAGCACGGCGCAGACCCGGTCGAACGTGCGGGCGATCACCTGCGAGCGGCCCTCGACGCGGCGCCGCAGCTGCTCGGTCTCGCGGTCCAGCCGGTGGTACCGCTCGGCCCAGCGGGCGTGGTCCTCGCGCTTGTCGCAGCCGTGCACCGGGTGGGCGCGCAGCTCGGCGCGCAGCCGGGCGATCTCGGCGTCGTCGGGGGCCGCGGAGTCGCCGCGGCCGCGGCGCCGCTCCCGGGCGTCGTCGGGCACCTTGTTGCGCAGCGTGGACGCCAGGTCGCGGCGGTCCTGCGGGTTGCGGGGGCTGAACGACTTGGGGATGCGGATCCGGTCGACGGGCTCCACGGCGCGCGGGAAGTCCTGGATCGACAGCCGCTGCACCGACCGGTTCACCGTCAGCACCAGCGGCGCCGGCCCGTCCGAGCGGCGCCCCACCCCCGGGTCGAGGACGACCGCGAGCCCGGAGCGGCGCCCCGACGGCACCAGGATCACGTCACCGGGCCGCAGGTGCTCCAGCGACCTCGCGGCCTCGGCGCGCCGCGACGACGACCGCTCCCGCGACAGCTCCGCCTCCCGGTCCGACAGCCGCCGCCGCATCGCCGCGTACTCCATGAAGTCGCCGAGATGGCATTCGGCGGCCTTGGCGTACCCCTCCAGTGCCTCCTCGTTCTTGCGGACCTGCCGCGCCAGCCCCACCACGGCCCGGTCGGCCTGGAACTGCGCGAACGACTCCTCCAGCAGCGTCCGCGCCCGCTCGATCCCGACGGCGCCGACGAGGTTCACCGCCATGTTGTAGGACGGCCGGAAACTGGAGTTCAGCGGGTAGGTGCGGGTGCCGGCGAGCCCGGCGACCGACGCCGGCTCCACGCTCGGACCCCACACCACCACCGCGTGGCCCTCCACGTCGATGCCGCGGCGCCCGGCACGGCCCGTCAGCTGCGTGTACTCGCCCGGCGTCAGGTCGACGTGGGCTTCGCCGTTCCACTTGTCGAGCTTCTCGATCACCACGGTGCGGGCCGGCATGTTGATGCCGAGCGCGAGGGTCTCGGTGGCGAACACCGCCTTGATCAGGCCGCGGGTGAACAGCTCCTCGACGATCTCCTTGAACGTCGGCAGCATCCCCGCGTGGTGCGCGGCGACGCCTCGCTGCAGCGCCTCCAGGAAGTCGGTGTAGCCGAGGATCCGCAGGTCCTCGGGCGAGATGTCGGAGGTGCGCAGCTCGACGTGCGCGCGGATCTCCTCGGCCTCCTCCTTGGAGGTCAGCCGGATCCCCGCGTGCAGGCACTGCAGCACCGCCGCGTCGCAGCCGGCGCGGCTGAAGATGAATGTGATCGCCGGCAGCAGCCCCGCCCGCTCCAGCCGCTCGATCACGTCGGGGCGGGCCGGCGGCCGGAACCGCTGCGGCCGCGGCGCCCGCCGGCGGCCGGTGCGGCGCCCCTGGTTGACCTTGGCGCGGCGGACCTCCTCCACCGCCATCCGCGTCAGCTGCGGGTTCAGCCGGGCCTGCCGGTCCTTGCCCTTGCCGGTGTCGACGAACAGGTCGTACAGCCGCGTCCCCACCAGCATGTGCTGGAACAGCGGGACGGGCCGGTGCTCGTCCACGATCACGGCGGTGTCGCCGCGGACCTCGTGCAGCCACTCGCCGAACTCCTCGGCGTTGGACACCGTCGCCGACAGCGCCACGATCCGCACCGAGTCCGGAACGTGGATGATCACCTCTTCCCAGACCGCGCCGCGGAACCGGTCGGCGAGGTAGTGCACCTCGTCCATCACCACGAACGCCAGCCCGGCCAGGGTCGGCGACTGCGCGTACAGCATGTTGCGCAGCACCTCGGTGGTCATCACCACGATCGGCGCCTCGCCGTTGACGCTGTTGTCGCCGGTCAGCAGCCCGACCTTGCCGGGCCCGTAGCGGCGGACGAGGTCGGCGTACTTCTGGTTCGACAGCGCCTTGATCGGCGTGGTGTAGAAGCACTTGGTGCCGCCGGTGAGCGCCAGGTGGACCGCGAACTCCCCCACCACGGTCTTGCCGGACCCGGTGGGCGCCGCGACCAGCACGCCGCTGCCGTCCTCCAGCGCCTGGCACGCCTCGATCTGGAACGCGTCCAGCTCGAAGTCGTACAGGGTGCGGAAGTCCAGCAGGGCCGGGCCGTTCCCTGCGGTGCGCGAACGGTAGGCCGCGTACCGCTGGGCCGGGCTCTGCGCGGCCTGCGCGGTGTCGGGGGAGGTCATGCCATCGAGCCTACGGTTTCGACGGGCCCGATTCCCAATTCGGGACCGCTTTTCCCGCGCGCCCCACCAGAACCCCTACCGCCCCTCCGAGGGAACGACCGCCCGGGCCCGCTCGCTCGCCGGCGCCCGGCCGGCGGGTCAGCGGGCGCGGCCGCCGCCCTCGAGCTCGGCGTCGATCGCCTCCAGGTCCAGCGGGGACGCCTCGTCGTCGGACAGGCCCGCGTCGGGGTCGGGGCGGCGCAGCTTGCGGCGGTCGTGGAAGTACGCCAGCACCTCGGCGAACTCGAACAGCACCACGGTCGGCAGCGCCAGCGCCAGCATGGTGAACGGGTCCTGGCTGGGCGTGGCGACCGCGGCGAACACGAACACCCCGAACACCAGCAGCCGCCGCGACCTGCGGATCCGCTCATGGGTGAGGACCCCGACCAGGTTCAGCATCACCACGAACAGCGGCAGCTCGAACGTCAACCCGAAGATCAGCAGCATCGCCTGGGCGTAGCCCAGGTAGTCCTGCACGCCGACCAGCACCGTCGTGTCGCCCGGCGCGAGCCCGATGAAGATCTTCAGGCCCTTGTCCATCGTCAGGTACGCCAGCGCCGCGCCCGCGCAGAACAGCGGGACCGCCGCCGCCATGAACACGTACGTCCAGCGGCGCTCCCGCTTGTACAGCCCCGGCGCCACGAACGCCCAGATCTGGTACAGCCAGATCGGCGACGACAGCACCGCGCCGACGATCAGCGCGACCTTCAGATGGATGAAGAACCCGTCGAAGATCCCGTGCACGACCAGGTCGCACTTGCCCGCCAGGCAGTGCTCGGACGGGATCCGCGTGTAGGGCTTCTTCAGGAAGTCCCAGATCGGGCCGAAGCACAGCCAGCCGGCCAGCGCGCCCGCCAGCAGCCCGAGGATCGCCTTGATCAACCGGTTACGCAGCTCGCGCAGATGGTCCATCAGCGGCATGCGGCCGTCGGGGGCGGTGTCGTGCCTGGGCTTCATGGCGGGCTTTCGGGGCTCGGATCGGCTGGGGGTGTGCGCGGGGTGTGCGCGGCCTGCTCGGGCGGCAGGTCAGCCCTGGCGCAGCCGGCCCGGGTCCGACACCGGCACGCCCTCGATCGGCTCGCCGGACGCCAGCGCGCCGCGGCCGCGCTGCGCGCCCTCGGCGGCGGCCGCCTCGCGCTCCAGCCGGGCGGCCTCCTCGCGCAGCCGCGCCGCCTTGTCGCGGGCGCTGTCGGCGGGGGCCGGGGCGGCGGCCGCCGGCGGCGCGGGCGGCTCGGCGACGTCGTCGCCGTCGTCGCGCAGGCCCTTGGTCTCGGCCTTCAGGATCCGCGCCGACTTGCCCAGCGACCGGGCGAGCTGCGGCAGTTTCGCGGAGCCGAACAGCACCACGACGACCAGCAGGATGATCAGGATCTCGGGCGTGCCCAGTCCACCAAGCATGGCATTCCTCTTCAGCAGGGGTCCTCAGGACGATCGTACGCCGTCCCCGGGCGCTTGTGGCACCCGAGCGTCCTGGAGTTCGGACAGTTCATCACGCAGCGCCGACTGTTTGGGCGCGAGCCGCCGTCTGGTGCGCTCGAGTTCACGACCGAAACGCCGCACGCCCAGGTAGACGCGGAACGCGCACCAGGCCAGCACGGCGAGGCCGACGAAGCCCAACGCCACCGACACTCCGACCCACGTCACGCCCGCCACGGTAGCCGATCCCGGGACACGATGCTCCACCGGCACCCGCCCCGGACACGCCCCATCCCGCGCGATCCCGCCGTCACGCCATCCCGTACAAGGCCAGCGCGCGGGACGCGTCGTCGCGGACGCCCTCGGCCAGCGACTCCGGCGCCACCACCCGGCCCTGGTCGCCCAGCCGCAGCGCCAGCCCCCGCACCCACCGGGTGTCGGGCGTGCGCAGCACCACCCGCAGCCGCCCCTCCCCCAGCTCCCGCACGCTCTCGCACGGGTAGTAGTCGGCGACCCAGCGGCCCCGCGCGGTCAGCTCCAGCGTCACCGCGACGTCCTGCGGCGACGGCCGGAACAGGCCCGCGTCCACGTCGATCGGCTCGGCGTCCTCGGGGACCTGCGCCGGCACGTCCAGCACCGCCAGGTCCGAGATCCGGTCCAGCTTGAACAGCCGCACCGCCTCCGCGCGGCGGCACCACCCCTCCAGGTAGGTGTTGCCCTCCACCACCAGCAGCCGCATCGGGTCGACGTCCCGCTCGGTGTTCTCGTCCCGCGCCGGCACGTAGTACCGCAGGTGGACGCGGCGGCCCGCGGCGATCGCGTCGCGCAGCGTCCCGAGCCCGGTGCGCGCCGAGTCCGCCGACCCGCCGCGCGCGTCCACCTCCACCGCCACCTTGCTGGACACCGCCGCCGCCGCGCCCGCCGCCGACTCCAGCTTCGCGATCACCCGCGACAGCGCGTCCCGGTCGTGCAGATCGGGGATGCCCGCCAGCATCCGCAGCGCCACCAGCAGCGCCGACGCCTCGTCCACCTTCAGCCGCAGCGGCCGCGCGATCGACTCCGCCTCCGCCACCGTGATCTCCCCGCCCTCGTAGGACAGGTCGATCGGGCAGTACGGGTCCGGGGCCCGCAGCTCCACGCACCACAGCAGGTTCAGGTCGTCGATCAGCTGCTTCTCGGTCACCCCGAACGCGGCCGCCGCCTCGCCCAGCAGCACCGAGTCGCGGTTCACCACGTACGGCACCAGCGCCAGCAGCCGCGCCAGCCGGTCCGTCGACGTCGTCGCCGGCGCCTTCGCCGCCCTGGCGGCCTTCGCGGCCGGCCTGCCGGTGTTCCCGGTTCTCGTCTCGCCCATCGCCCCGCTCACCCCAGCACCGACTTCAGCTGCTGGATGACCGCCTCGCGCAGGTCCGGCGGATCCAGCACCACCACGTCATCGCCGAACCGCGCCAGGTACGGCGCGAACCGGTCCACGTCGCGGAACGTCAGCACGGCCTCGTCCCACTCGCCGTCGCCGGCCATCGGACGCACATCCTTCGCCCACCGCCGCACGCCCTGCGCCGCGCCGGCCCGCAGCCGCACCGTCGCCGGCCGCGGCTCGGTCACCGGGTCGCCCCAGTCGAACGCGATCTTCCGCACGTCCACCCCGTCCGGCACGGTCACCGACCCGTCGGGGCCGTCCGGCGCCACCTCGCCGACGATGCGGCTCAGCCGGAAGACCCGCTCCTCCTCGCGGTCCCGGTCGAACCCCACCACGTACCAGCGGCCCCGCCGCGACACCACGCCCCACGGCTCCAGGTGCCGGCGCGCCACCGACGTCCGCCCGATCCCCTGGTAGTCGAACGCCACCGGACGGCCGTCGCGGACCGCCTCCCACAGCGCCGGGAACGCCGGATCGCCGGTGTTCACCCGCGGCTCCACCCCCACCGCCGTGGCCACGTCCGTCTCCACCCCGGCCGCCCGCAGCTTCAGCAGCGCCCCGGAGGCGGCCTCCGCCATGCTCGCCCGCTGCCACACCCGCGCCGCCAGGCCCAAAACCGCGGCCTCGTCCGGCGTCAGGTGGATGTCGGGCAGCTCGTAGGCCTGCGGCGGGATCCGGTACCCGATCTCCTCGCCGCCGCCGC
Source organism: Actinomadura opuntiae (assembly GCF_030283205.1). Lineage (GTDB taxonomy): Bacteria > Actinomycetota > Actinomycetes > Streptosporangiales > Streptosporangiaceae > Spirillospora. The sequence goes on along the minus strand of NZ_JASNWF010000043.1, from coordinate 12,575 downwards.
CCTGCTGGTCGCTGCCGACCTCCAGCGGGACGCCGAGCTCGCGCAGCTCCTCCTTGTCGCGCTCGAACATCCGCTTGAACGCCTCGTCGGAGTCCGGGTAGCCCGGCACCGCCCGCCGGATCTGCTCGGCGGTCAGATAGCGCCGGGTGGCGAGCAGGCAGACCACCAGATTCAGCAGGCGCTCGGTCTTGCGCCGCGACACTTCGCCACCAACCCCTTCCGCGGAGCCTGACGCTCCGCCCTCCGCTCCGGCGACCTCCGGCGGCGCCCGCCGGCCTCCCGGCCCGATCGCGCCCCCGCTCCTCGCCCAGGACGCTACCGTTTCCCGGTGTGATCCGATGGCGCAAAGGCACAGTAGAGGGCATCCGCCGCGAATGGCCGGGGGCGGTCGAACTCGACGTCGTGATCGGAGGCGACGGCGCGCACCGCGCTCTGGCCTACCCCGACCTGGTCGGACGGCCCGAGCCCGGCGACACCGTCCTGCTCAACACTACGGCCTTGGCGATGGGTCTCGGCACCGGCGGCTACGCCATGGTCGTCGCGGTCCCCGACCGGCTCCCGCCCGACCCGTCCGGTCCCGGCCACCTCGTCAAGGCCCGCTACACCCCGCTGCAGGCCACCGTCCTCGGCGCCGACGAGCAGGACTCCCCCCACCACGAGGCCCTCCGCGACGCCGACTCCCTGGACGGCATGCCCGTCGTCGTCGCCGACCTGCACTCCGCGCTGCCGCCGATCCTCGCCGGGCTGCTCGCCGAACGGCCCGGCGCCCGGATCGTCTACGTCATGCCGGACGGCGGCGCGCTGCCGTCCTGGTTCTCCATGTCCATCGGCCGCCTCAAGGACGCCGGCGCCCTCGCCGCCACCGTCACCACAGGGCAGGCGTTCGGCGGCGACCTGGAGGCCGTCACCGTCCACACCGGGCTGCTCGCCGCGCGGCTGGTGCTGGACGCCGACGCCGTCGTCCTCGCCCAGGGCCCCGGCAACCTCGGCACCGGCACGAAATGGGGCTTCTCCGGCGTCGCGGCGGGCGAGGCCGTCAACGCGGCATCCGTGCTGGAAGGCCGCCCCGTCGCCTCCCTGCGCGTCAGCGAGGGCGACAAGCGCGAGCGCCACATCGGCGTCTCGCACCACTCCCTGACCGCCTACGGCCGCGTCGCCCTCGCCCGCGCCGACGTCCCCGTCCCCGAACTCGGCGGCGCGTTCGGCGCCCGCGTCGCCGCCGAGGCCGCCCCGCTCGGCGACCGCCACACCCTCGTCCCCGTCCCCGTCGACGGCCTCCACGACACCCTCAGGGCCGCCGAGAAGGAGTGGGGCGTCCGGCTGTCCACCATGGGCCGCCGCCTCGACGAGGACCTCCCCTACTTCCTCACCGCCGCCGCCGCGGGCCGCCACACCGCCGCCCTCCTCGACTGACCCCGCCCGGGGCCGCCCTCGTCACAGCGTGGCGGGCTCGGCCCCGTCCACCACAGCCCCGTCCACCACGGCGTCGGCGGCGACGGCCTCCTCGGCCGTGTAGGACGCCGTGAACGTGAACGCCCGCGGCGACGGACCCTGCGCGCGCAGCAGGGCCAGCCGCTCCAGGCCCTCCTCCACCGTCGGGACGTGCCCGGCCGGGATCCACCACATCACCAGGTGCGCCTCCGCGTGCCGCTGGAACCACTCGCGGCGCCGCCGCATCGCCGCCAGGTGCGTGCTGCGGTACACGAAGTCCCACAGCGCCTCCTTCGACTCCCACACCGAGAACGTGACGATCACGTCGTCGCCGGCGGGACGCATCCGCGTCGCGTCCGCCTGGCCGTCCTCGACGAGCCGCCAGACGAACCCGGGCGCCCCGTCGGCGAGCGCGTTCAGCGGATCGAGCAGCGCGACGAAGTCCGCGGTCCGGGGGTCGTCCAGGGGGAAGTGGAGCGTGGCGACGTTGAACTGGGCGAGATGGAAGCCGGCGCGAACGTCCTCATGTTCGGTCATGGCGCCACCCCACCATGCCCGCCACTTCTATGTCAATCCTGATTGTTTTTAGAAGGTTCGGCCACCACGCAGCACCACCCCGGCCGCGCGTCCATCCGCACCCGCACACCGCCCGACCCCTCCACGAGCCCCTCCAGCAACGCCAGGTTCATCCCGCACACCAAAGGAGGGAACCGCTCCGCCAGCGCATGGAACGGGCAGTTGCGCATCCGCAGCACCGGCCCGCCGCCGTCCCCGCCGTCCTCACGGACCGGCTCATAGCCGCGCGCCTCGAGCACCTTCGCCAACGCGTCCAGATCACCGCACGGCTCCCCCGCCGCCGACGCGACGCCCTCACGGCGCGCCGCCTCCTGCAGCTCCCGGTCCAGCCCCGCCCGCTCCGCCGCCTCCGCCAGCAGCCCCGCCACCGTCCGGTAATCGCGCGGCGGCAACGACACCCCCCGCTCCACCACCGACCGCCGGTACACCTTCGCCGGACGCCCCGCCCCCGGCCCCGACCGCCCCGACAACCGCCGGCTCCCCGCCTCCAGCAACCCCGCGTCCACCAGCTTGTCCAGATGGAACGCCGCCAGCGTCCGCCCTACCCCCGCGGCCTCCGCCGCCTCGTTGCGCCCCACCTCGCGGCCGCGCCCGACCACGAACTCGTACAACCGCCGCCGCACCGGATCCTGGAGCAGCGCCACCGCCTCGATGTCCTCCACTCCGCCATTCTAAGAACAGCGGAGATAGAACATAGAACGCCCGGCGGCCCCTAGTGCGCGCCCAGCAGATCCACCACGAACACCAGCGTGTCCGACCCCCGGATCCCGTACTGCGCCAACCCCTTCGACCCGTAGCCCAGCGACGGCGGAACCACCAGCATCAGCCGGCTCCCCACCCGCTGCCCCAGCAGCGCCTGATCCCAGCCCTTCATCACCTGGCCCGTCCCCACGACCACACCGAACGGATGCCCCGCCGACCACGACGAATTGAACACCCGCCCATCACGCCAGAAATACCCCGCATACTGCGTGGCCAGGAGCTGCCCCTTCCGCAGCACCGGCCCGTCCCCCCGCACCAGCGTCCGCACCTGCAGCTTCTTCGGCGGCGCCACCTTCGGCACCGTCACCACCGGCGTCTGCCCCGCCGGCGCCTCCGCCACCCTCGGCAACGCAGGATCGTCCAGCGGAGCCTGCTTCTGCCCGTGCGGCCCCGCCTTCCCCGAATACACCCCCAGCACGTCCAGGACGTACACCAGCGTGTCCCCCGGCCCCACCTGATGCCGCGCGTCACCCGACGCCCCGAACCCGTCCTTCGGCGGAATCCGCGCCACCACCCGCGACCCCGGCCGCGCCCCCTCCAGCGCCTTCACCAGACCCGGCACCAACTGCCACGTCGAGAAGAACCCCGGACGACCCTCCGCGTAACTGCTCGCCACCAGCTTCTTGCCCGACTTGTTCCAGCGGTACCCCACATAGTCCGCCATCACCAGATCACCCTTGCGGGCCGCCGCGCCCTTCCCCTCCTTCAGCGTCTTCACCGCCAGCGACCCCTCCGGACCGCCCTTCGGAAACGACACCTCCGGCAGACGCCCGAACGCGCCCTTCACCGACACCTTCACATCCGAACCACCCGAACACCCCGACACCAGCGGCACCGCCAGCACGGCGACGGCGGACAGGGCGACGACACGACGGAGAACACGACGGCGCATACGGGTCCTTCGAGGGGTGATGAGCGCTGCTGCGCGCTCACCCTACAACCCAAGTGACCAGCCGGTAGCGCACACCACGCCACTCACCCCCGCCACACCGGCACCGGGGGCCGCCGACCACTGCGACGGCACCCGGCCCGCCGTCACATCCCCGCGATCAGCTTGTCCACCCGCTCGTCCACCGACCGGAACGGGTCCTTGCACAGCACCGTCCGCTGCGCCTGATCGTTCAACTTCAGATGCACCCAGTCCACCGTGAAATCACGCCGCTTCTCCTGCGCCTTGCGGATGAACTCCCCCCGCAACCGCGCCCGCGTCGTCTGCGGCGGCACCGACTTCGCCTCGAAGATGTCCAGATCCCGCGACACCCGCTCCACCGAGCCCCGCTTCTCCAGCAGGTAGTACAGCCCCCGGTCACGGTGCACATCGTGATACGTCAGATCCAGCTGAGCCACCCGCGGCGACGACAACGGCAGATCGTACTTGCGCCGGTACCGCTCGATCAGCTTGTACTTCATCACCCAGTCGATCTCACGCGACACCAGGTCCAGATCGCCCGTCTCCACCGCCCGCAGCGTCCGCTCCCACAGATCCAGCACCCGCTTCGACGTCGCGTCCCCGCCCCGCGAGTCCACGAAGTCCCGCGCCTTCCCGAAGTACTCCTTCTGGATCTCCAGCGAACTCGCCTCGCGCCCGTTCGCCAACCGCACCTTCCGCCGCCCCGTCATGTCGTGACTGACCTCCCGGATCGCCCGGATCGGGTTCTCCAGCGTCAGATCACGCATCACCACCCCCGCCTCCACCATCCGCAGCACCAGGTCGGTCGCCCCGACCTTCAGCAGCATCGTCGCCTCGCTCATGTTCGAGTCACCGACGATCACGTGCAGGCGCCGGAACCGCTCCGCGTCCGCGTGCGGCTCGTCCCGCGTGTTGATGATCGGACGCGACCGCGTCGTCGCCGACGACACGCCCTCCCAGATGTGCTCCGCCCGCTGAGACACGCAGTACACCGCACCCCGCGGCGTCTGCAGCACCTTCCCCGCGCCGCAGATGATCTGCCGCGTCACCAGATACGGGATCAGCACGTCCGCAAGCCGACCGAACTCCCCATGACGCCCCACGAGATAGTTCTCATGGCACCCGTACGAGTTCCCCGCCGAATCGGTGTTGTTCTTGAACAGGTAGATGTCGCCGGCGATGCCCTCCTCGCGCAACCGCCGCTCCGCATCCACCAGCAGACCCTCCAGGATCCGCTCCCCCGCCTTGTCATGCGTCACCAGGTCCACGACACTGTCGCACTCCGGCGTCGCGTACTCCGGATGACTCCCCACATCCAGGTACAACCGCGCACCGTTGCGCAGGAACACGTTGCTGCTCCGGCCCCAGGACACCACCCTGCGGAACAGATAGCGCGCCACCTCGTCCGGTGACAACCGCCGCTGCCCCCGGAAGGTGCAGGTGACGCCGTACTCGTTCTCAAGCCCGAAGATGCGCCTGTCCACACCATGACCCTATGCGGCCCGGCCCCGACTTGGCAGTCTCAAAAGCCCACCGTTTCCCGCATGAAACAAACCCGCCGCGGCCGGACGGCACCACACCACCCGGCCACGACGGGCCAAACTCACCCAGGCGCCACACTCACCAGGCGCCCCCGGACAGCGGATCAGTCCTTCCCGCCGTCCTCCAGCACATCGTCCACATCCGCCACCGACGGCCCCGAACCCGACTCCGACTCCGACGACCCCGAACCCGAACCGCCGGCGCCCTCCGCCAGCAACTCCTCGATCCGCCGCGCCGGCAACCGCCGGAACAACCGGTGCTCCCGATTGCGGTCCAGCACCGCCACCTCCAGCGACTTCGCCTCCAGCCGCCGATCCGAATCCTGCGCCTCCAGCGCCCGCACCGCCGTCCGCAGCGCCCCCTCCAGCGACGCCCCCTCCTCGTACCCGTCCTTCAGCGCCTGCGCCACCGACTCCGTCTGACCGCCCATCGCCACGTAACCGTGCTCATCGGCCACCGACCCGTCGAACGTCAACCGGTAGATCTGGTCCGTGTCCGCATCCTCACCGACCTCCGCGACGACCAGCTCCACCTCGTACGGCTTGTTCGTCTCCGTGAAGATCGTCCCCAGCGACTGCGCGTACACGTTCGCCAGCCCCCGCGCCGTCACGTCGCGACGGTCGTACTGGTACCCGTTGATGTCCGCGTACCGGACACCGCCCAGCCGCAGATTCTCGAACTCGTTGTACTTCCCCACCGCCGCGAACGCGATCCGGTCATAGATCTCACTGATCTTGTGCAGCGCACGCGACGGATTGTCCGCCACGAACAGGATGCCGTCGTCGTACTGCAGCACCACCACACTGCGGCCACGCGCGATCCCCTTACGCGCATAGTCCGCCTTGTCCTTCATCTGCTGTTCGGGCGACACATAGAACGGCATGGACACCGGTCGGATCCCTTCTATCGCAGCGGGGCGGTCGGACCGCCCGGCGAGTCGTAACGTCCATCCACGACGGCCTGCGCCAGCGCGCCCACCTCGTCCTCACCCAGCCGGCGGTACCCGTCCGACGTCACCGACGCCACCACCGGGAAGATCCGCCGCGCCAGATCCGGACCGCCCGTCGCCGAGTCGTCGTCCGCCGCGTCGTACAGCGCCTGCACGCACGCCAGCGCCGCGTCCTCCGCCGACAGATCCGCCCGGTACAGCTTCTTCAGCGCACCCCGCGCGAACACCGACCCCGAACCGATCGAGTGGAAGTCCCGCTCCTCGTACCGGCCGCCCGCCGGGTCATAGGAGAAGATCCGCCCCCCGTCCCGCTCCTCGTCATAGCCCGCGAAAAGCGGCACCACCGCGAGCCCCTGCATCGCCATCGCCAGGTTCTGCCGCACCATCGTCGCCAGCCGGTTCGCCTTGCCCTCCACCGACAGCGTCCGGCCCTCGCGCTTCTCGTAGTGCTCCAGCTCCACCTGGAACAACCGGACCATCTCGATCCCGATCCCGGCCGTCCCCGCGATCGCGATCGCCGAGAACTCGTCCGCCCGGAACACCTTCTCGATGTCCCGCTGCGCGATCACGTTCCCCGCCGTCGCCCGCCGGTCCCCCGCCATCACCACCCCGCCGGGGAAGCTCACCGCGACGATCGTCGTCCCATGCGGGATCTCGTCCCCCACCGGCGACACCGGCACCGCGCGCCGGCCCGGCAGCAGCTCCGGCGAGTACACCCCCAGGAACTCCGTGAACGAAGACGTATCCGGGCTCGTGAACAGCCCCGGCAGACGTCCGGTGTGCGAATCGTGGGACGCCACGCGACTCCCTTCCCTCCACCAGGCGCCGGTGCCCTCACATACCCCACCGGCGCAGACGACTACGACCCTACTGTTCAACCCTCGCCCGGCGCATGCCGCGTGATCCACCACCGCGTCAGCCCACGGCGAACCTTCCCCCACGAACACCCATCCATCAGCACAGACGACACGCGCGCACGGCCGGCTCGCCGCGCGCGCGTGTCGTCATTCGTCCACGCTCCGAGGGCGGTCAGGAGTACACGAACGAACCCTCCTCGTCCGTCCCGACCCACGTCGGCATGTCGAGCTCCTCGTCGAACGGCAGCGTCTCCTTGCGGTACCGGCCGTCCTCCTCCCAGAACTCCTTCCACCCGCCCTTCGGCACCGTCGCCGGGTCGACGTCCGGAACCGTCAACGACAACCGCGTCCCGCCATCCGCCGCCGACACCGTCCGGACGAGCCACCCCTCCACGTAATCTGCCGCCCGCCGAAGCGCGATCGGGTCGTCACGCAGCTGCCCCATGCCGCTGTTGCAGCCGGTGCAGGCAAGACCGCGCACCGCACCGGTGTCGTGGTCATGATCGACATGTTCCGCCGGTTGGTCGCAGCAGACGGCGCAGTAGCCGACCTGCACGCTACGGAGCCATGTCGCGTCCTCGTCGTTGATCCCGTATTTCTGCCGCAGGTGGTAGTGCCGCGCGGACTGCAGGCTGTTCCCGCGCGTCCTCCAGGACGGATCCCACCGGACGCGATCCGGTCCACCGAAGACCGGAGCCCCGATTTCGATCCGCATCCTTCGCGCGTGCGGCCCCCGCAGCTCCAGGTAGTCCGCCGCCAGGCGGAGCACGGCGGGGTCGTCGTGGAACTGGCCGAGCCCGCCGTTGCACCTGAAGCAGAGGATCCGGCGGACCAGGCCGGTGAGGTGGCTGTGGTCGACGTGCTTCGCCGGAGCCCGCAGGCAGATGACGCAGACGCCGCCCTGCTCGGCGACCATCCGCTCCACCTCCTGCTCGGTCACCCCGTAACGGAGCTGGAGCATGTAGTTGCGCTGGCCGCCGTATCGCTCGCGCTTGTACTCGGCGATGACCTTGTTATGGCAAGGCCTGCAGTACGCGGCGATGCCCGTTCCCTTCGCCCGGTTGCTGCCGAACTCGTTCACCGGTTTGACCGTTTCGCACCGGGCGCAGTATTTCATCCCCTCAGGCACGGCCGAATGCCGCCGATAGGGGCGGGCCTCCTTGCCCTGCACGGCCCGCTTCCCCCGGTAGCAGGAGGCGTTCCGCAGGCCGAAGCACTCCTTGCAGTAGAGCGCGAGACCGTCCGCGGACGCCTTCCGCTTCCAGAATTCGGTGACCGGCTTGACCTCGCCGCAGTCACGGCACCTTTTCGTGGACATGGGCGAGACTTTATCAGTCTCGCCCACATCCTTGGCCGCCCATTTAATGGTCTGCGCTACCGGACGCCATTCATTTCCCGAGCGATTCGGACATGTCCGGATTTATCGTATTATTGTCCGCCTTTTTGCACGAACCCACGAACAAATTCCTCTGCGTTTTCTTCGAGGACTTCGTCAATTTCGTCGAGAATTGAATCGACGTCGTCGGTCAGCTTCTCCTGCCGCTCCTGGACGTCTTCGGTGGTCGTGGCCTCGGTCTCCTCGACCTCTTCCGTGCGCCGGGTGGTCTGCTTCTGACCGCCGGTGTCCTTCGTGGCCATTCCGTACCTCCGCTTCTTGCCGGTACCCCGACCCTATCTCCGATCTTCGTAGACGAGCGGATCTTATGGTCCGTTTCGTCCAGTCGCTCTAGGCATCGGGGGCCTGATCCGGTTATCGCCCGTCCGCCGACCGGTGAAACAGGCAAAGCGGTCACGAAACCGCGACATCGCCCGTCGCCGCAGGTCAGCGCGGGACGCCACTCGATAGTGGCACTATCCAACGGGCGCCGTCCAAGATCCGGACGGCGCCCGCGTGTCAGCCCCGGAGGGGCCCGGCTCAGCTCTGGCCGGTCAGCGTGGCCACGAGGTCGGCCGCGGTGCGGCAGCGGTCCAGCAGGGCGCCCACGTGCTGCTTGGTGCCGCGCAGCGGCTCCAGGGTCGGGACGCGCTGCAGCGACTCGCGGCCGGGCACGTCGAAGATGACCGAGTCCCAGGAGGCGGCGGCGACGGAGTCGGCGTACTGGCGCAGGCAGCGGCCGCGGAAGTAGGCGCGGGTGTCCTCGGGCGGGTCGTCGATGGCGTGCTCGACCTCGGCCTCGGTGATGAGGTGCTCGACGCGGTCGCGGGACGCCAGGCGGTTGTAGAGGCCCTTGTCGGGCCGGATGTCGGCGTACTGCAGGTCGACGAGCTGCAGGCGCGGGTGGGACCAGTCGATGCCGTCGCGGCTGCGGTAGCCCTCGAGGAGGGCGAGCTTGGCGACCCAGTCGAGTTCGCGGGACAGCTGCATGGGGTCGTCGCCGAGGCGGTGCAGGACGGACTCCCAGCGGTCCAGGACGTCCTTGGTCATCTCGTCGACGTCGGCGCCGTAGCGGTCCTCGACGTACTTGCGGGACTGCTCGAGGTACTCCATCTGGAGCTGGACGGCGGTCATCTTGCGGCCGTCGCGCAGGGTGAGCAGGTGCTTGCAGGACGGGTCGTGGGAGACGGCGCGCAGGGCGGCGACGGGCATGTCGACGGACAGGTCGACGGTGAGGAAGCCGTCCTCGATCATGGCGAGGACGAGGGAGGTGGTGCCGAGCTTGAGGTAGGTGGACAGCTCGGCCATGTTGGCGTCGCCGATGATGACGTGCAGGCGGCGGTACTTCTCGGGGTCGGCGTGGGGTTCGTCGCGGGTGTTGATGATGGGGCGCTTGAGGGTGGTCTCGAGGCCGACCTCGACCTCGAAGAAGTCGGCGCGCTGGCTGATCTGGAAGCCGTCGCCGCGTCCGTCGACGCCGATGCCGACGCGGCCGGCGCCGCAGACGACCTGGCGGGAGACGAAGAAGGGGGTGAGGTGGCGGACGATGTCGGCGAAGGGGGTCTCGCGGCGCATGAGGTAGTTCTCATGGCAGCCGTAGGAGGCGCCCTTGTTGTCGGTGTTGTTCTTGTAGAGCTGGATGGGGTGGGTGCCGGGGACCATGGCGGCGCGGGCGGCGGCGTCGGCCATGACGCGTTCGCCGGCCTTGTCCCAGATGACGGCGTCGCGGGGGTTGGTGCATTCGGGCGCGGAGTACTCGGGGTGGGCGTGGTCGACGTAGAGCCGGGCGCCGTTGGTGAGGATGATGTTGGCGAGGCCGAGGTCCTCGTCGGTGAGCTGGGTGGGGTCGGCGACCTCGCGGGCGAGGTCGAAGCCACGGGCGTCGCGGAGGGGGTTCTCCTCCTCGAAGTCCCAGCGGGCCCTGCGGGCCCGTGCCGCCGATGCCGCGAGGTAGGCGTTGACGACCTGGCTGGAGGTCACCATCGCGTTGGCCCCTGGCTGTCCGGGTACGGAGATGCCGTACTCGGTCTCGATGCCCATCACCCGCCGAACACTCATATCGTCGAGCCTATCGGGGCCGGGAGGGTGGAGCCATGGGGCCGGTGCTTCCCGGGGGCGTGTCGGGGCGCGGGGCGGGGCCGTTCGGGGGTGCGGACGGCGTGCGGCGGCCGCCCCGGTGGTGGGGCGGCCGCCGCGTGGCCGTTCGGTGTGGTGCGGGTTACAGGTACTGGCCGGTGTTGGCGACGGTGTCGATGGACCGGCCGGCTTCGGCGCCCTTGGTGCCGGAGACGAGGGTGCGGATGTAGACGATCCGCTCGCCCTTCTTTCCGGAGATGCGGGCCCAGTCGTCGGGGTTGGTGGTGTTGGGCAGGTCCTCGTTCTCGCTGAACTCGTCGACGCAGGCGGCGAGGAGGTGGTTGACGCGCAGGCCCTTCTGGCCGGTGTCGAGGAACTGCTTGATGGCCATCTTCTTGGCGCGGTCGACGATGTTCTGGATCATGGCGCCGGAGTTGAAGTCCTTGAAGAACAGGACTTCCTTGTCGCCGTTGGCGTAGGTGACCTCGAGGAAGCGGTTCTCCTCGCTCTCGGTGTACATGCGCTCGACGGTCCGCTGGATCATGGCCTCGACGGTGGCCTCCTCGGAGCCGCCGTGCTCCTTGAGGTCGTCGGGGTGCAGCGGGAGGCCGGTGAGGATGTACTTGGAGAAGATGTCCTTGGCGGCCTCGGCGTCGGGCCGCTCGATCTTGATCTTGACGTCGAGCCGGCCAGGCCGCAGGATCGCGGGGTCGATCATGTCCTCGCGGTTGGAGGCGCCGATGACGATGACGTTCTCCAGCCCTTCGACGCCGTCGATCTCGCTGAGCAGCTGCGGGACGATGGTGTTCTCGACGTCGGAGGAGACGCCGGATCCGCGGGTGCGGAAGATGGAGTCCATCTCGTCGAAGAAGACGATGACCGGGGTTCCGGCGGAGGCCTTCTCGCGGGCGCGCTGGAAGACCAGGCGGATGTGCCGCTCGGTCTCGCCGACGTACTTGTTGAGGAGTTCGGGGCCCTTGATGTTGAGGAAGAAGCTCTTGCCCTCCTTGCCGGTCTGCTCGGCGACCTTCTTGGCGAGGCTGTTGGCGACGGCCTTGGCGATGAGGGTCTTGCCGCATCCGGGCGGTCCGTAGAGCAGGACGCCCTTGGGGGGCCGGAGCTTGTGCTCGCGGAACAGGTCGGCGTGCAGGTAGGGCAGTTCGACGGCGTCGCGGATCATCTCGATCTGCGAGCCGAGCCCGCCGATCTCCTCGTAGGAGATGTCGGGGACCTCTTCGAGGACGAGCTCTTCGACCTCGGCCTTGTGGATCTTCTCGTAGGCGTAGCCGGAGCGGGGTTCGAGCATCAGGGAGTCGCCGGCGCGGAGGGGGACTCCGCGCAGTGGTTCGGCGAGCTTGATGACGCGTTCCTCGTCGGTGTGCCCGATCACGAGGGCGCGTTCGCCGTCGTCGAAGAGCTCCTTGAGCATGACGACCTCGCCCTGCTCTTCGAACTTGAGTGCTTCGACGACGTTGAGGGCCTCGTTGAGCATGACCTCCTGGCCGCGTTGGAGTTCGTCGGCGTCGACGGCGGGGCTGACGTTGACGCGCAGCTTCCGTCCGCCGGTGAAGATGTCGACGGTTCCGTCGTCGCGGGCTTCGAGGAAGACCCCGAATCCGGAGGGTGGTTGCGCGAGCCTGTCGACCTCCTCCTTGAGCGCCACGATCTGTTCGCGAGCCTCTTTGAGGGTCGCTACGAGTCGCTCGTTCTGGCCCGTCACTGCGGCCAGGTTCGCTTGTGCCTCATGGAGGCGTTCTTCTAGGACACGTACTTGGCGCGGGGATTCCGCGAGCTTGCGGCGCAGCACGGAGATCTCCTCCTCCAGGAAGGAGATCTGCGTTTGGAGGTCCTTGACCTCCTTGTCGTGCTGCGCCCTGCGCGCCCCAGCATCGTCACGAGCGGCCACGCCCCGTCACCTCCTCACGAAGAGAGCCGACGACCTACTGAGACCCTACCTATCTGGAGGGCTTCCGTAACCTGCCCATTCGGTACTCGTGTCGTGCGGGAGTGGTTCGGGTGGTGTTCGGGGGGCGGTGCGGGGGTGGTGTTGGTGGTGGTGTTGTGCTGCGCGGACCTGCGGTTTTGGGTGTGGGGGCG
>NZ_JASNWF010000042.1 GCF_030283205.1 Actinomadura opuntiae | reverse complement strand
GGCGGCCTCGGCGGCGCGGGCCCCGGCGGCCTCGGCCGCGCGCAGCGCCTCGGCGGCGCGGGCGGCGCGCTCCTGCGGGGACTCGGCCGGGCGTCCGGCGTCCGGGGAGTCGGTGTCGGTCGGGGTGTCAGGCGGGGTGTCGGTCACGGGCTTCCCGTCGCGGCTCTCTCACGGTTGGCGTGGACCGTCCCGAGCGTGCCACGGACGGCCTCCCCGGTCACGGATGGGCCGGGGACATGTCGGAGACGTCGTCCAGAGCGGCGCGGATCTCGTTCGGCAGCGTCAGCTCCTCGCTGTCCAGGATGGCCTCCAGCTGCGCCGCGGTCCGCGCGCCGACGATCGGCGCCGCCACCCCCGGACGGTCCCGGACCCAGGCCAGCGCCACGCCGAGCGGCGACGCGCCGAGGCCCTCGGCCGCAGTCACCACCGACTCCACGATCCGCGCGCACTCCTCGTCCAGGTAGGGCTGGACGAAGTCGGCGAAGCGCGGCGCGGCGGCGCGCGACCCGGCGGGGATGCCGGTGCGGTACTTGCCGGTGAGCACGCCCCGGCCGAGCGGCGAGAAAGGCAGCAGCCCGGCCCCGGCGTCCAGCGCGGCCGGCACCACCTCCCGCTCGATGTCGCGGCTCAGCAGCGAGTACTCCAGCTGCGCCGACACGATCGGGGCGCGGCCCGGCCAGGCGCGCTGCCACGCGGCGGCCTTGGAGATCTGCCAGCCCGCGTAGTTGGACACCCCGACGTAGCGGGCCCGCCCGGAGGAGACCGCCTCGTCCAGCGCCGACAGGGTCTCCTCCAGCGGCGTCGCCGGGTCGTAGACGTGCAGCTGCCACAGGTCGACGTGGTCGAGGTCCATCCGGTCCAGCGAGGCGTCCAGGGCGCGCAGCAGGTGCCGCCGGGAGCCGTCGTAGCGGCCGTTCGGGCGGATCGCCGCCTTGGTGGCGATGACGAAGGCGTCGCGGTCGACGACCTCGCGCAGCAGGGCCCCGAGGATCCGCTCGCTGTCGCCGTCGTTGTAGACGTCGGCGGTGTCCACGAGCGTGCCGCCGGCCTCCGCGAACGCCACGAGCTGCGCCGCCGCCTCGTCCGGCGCGGTGTCCTGGCCCCAGGTCATGGTGCCGAGGCCCAGCCGGGACACCAGCAGCCCGCTCCGCCCGAGGTGACGCTCCTTCATAGGCGGTCAATGTAGCGGTGATCGTCGTCGCCCCACCGTGCCGCCGCCGTCCGCGCCCACCCGGCGGCGGATCCGGCGGCGGGTGGACGGAAGGTGACCGGAACATGAGCATGCCCTGTCTCCCCGGTGATGGAAAACGGGGTTCGCCCTGGTGGGACGGCCTGCAGGCGGGGCGGCGGCGGCCCCCGGAACGGGACCGGGGCGGGCGGCCGATACGCTTCACCGGGGATCGGGCGCCGTGGCCGATCTCGCATTCGGAGGGAACCCGCCGCTCGTGAACGTCGTGGAAGCGACCGTGCTCGGGGTCGTCCAGGGGCTCACCGAGTTCCTGCCGATCTCCAGCTCCGGCCATCTGCTGATCGTGCCGAAACTGCTCGGCTGGAAGGACCCCGGCGCCGCGTTCACCGCCGTCATCCAGCTCGGCACCATGGCCGCCGTCGTCATCTACTTCTGGCGCGACCTGGTGCGCATCCTGACGACGTGGACCAAGAGCCTGTGGACGCCGGACCTGCGCCCGCACCAGGACGCCCGGCTCGGCTGGTACATCGGCCTCGGCACCGTGCCGGTCGCGGTCGTCGGCCTGGCGCTCAACGGGTTCATCGAGAACGGCGCCCGCAACCTGTGGCTGAACGCCTCCTCGCTGATCGTCCTCGGGCTGCTGCTGATGGTCGCCGAGTGGGCCGGCATCGGCAAGCGGGAGGTCGCCGACCTGAACATGCGCGACGGCCTGATCATCGGCGGGTTCCAGGCGCTCGCGCTGATCCCCGGCTCGTCGCGGTCGGGGTCGACGATGACCGGCGCGCTGTTCCTCGGCTACACCCGCGAGGCCTCCGCCCGGTACTCCTTCCTGCTGTCGATCCCGGCGGTGGTGCTGTCGGGGCTGTTCGAGCTGCGCAAGGCGTTCGACGGGTCGCTGCAGGTCGTCCCGACCGCGATCGCGACCGTGGTGTCGTTCGCGGTCGGCTACGCCTGCATCGCCTGGCTGCTGAAGTTCCTCACCCGGCACTCCACGAACGTGTTCGTGTTCTACCGGGTGGCGCTCGGCGGCGTCCTGCTCGGCCTGCTCGCGGCCGGCGCGATCTCCGCGACCTGAGCCGCCGCCGGCCCCGTCCGCGCGTTGCGCCTGTGGCCGGACGGGCGTGAAGATCCTGGTGGGATCTGTTCCGGCGGGTCGCCGCCGGGCTAAAGTGCCGGGCCATGGCCCCAGCCCCGTTCTCGATGCACTCGCCTGAGGCGCCGCAGGGCGCCGGCGGGCCCTCCGCCGGCCCGGTGTTCGGCGCCGGCCCCGGCGACGACCCGGGCTACCTCGCCTCGCTGCGGGACGCGACGGTGCTGGGCCGGATGCGCCTGATGATGCTGGTGCTGGTCGGCGCGCCGCTGCTGATCCTGGCGCTGACCCCGCTGATCGTCGACAACCGGAACGGGGCGGCCGGGGACGCCCCGCCGTGGATCTACGCGCCGCTGCTGCTGGCCGCGGCGGTCGCGGCGCTGGCGGGGCCGCGCGCCCCGCAGCCGATGGCACCGGGCGCCCCGCCCGCCGCGGCGGCGCGGCTCGCGCTGGTGCAGTTCCGGCAGGGCGTGCTGCTGCGGTTCGCCCTCGCCGAGGGCGTGATCCTGCTGGGCCTGCCGCTGGCGATGTTCGGGCACGCCGAGGTGGTGTTCGTCGCCGGGTTCGCCGTCGGCTACCCGCTGCTGCTGTGGCTGGCGCTGCCCACCACGGCCGGGGTCGAGCGGCTGCGCCGCCGGCTGGAGTCGAACGGCGCCGAGTCGCACCTGTGGGCGGTGCTGCTGGCCGCGCCACCGCCGCCCGAGCCCGTCTCCGTCAGGAAGCCCGGCCCGGACGGCCCGTGACCCTCATGCGGTCTCCCGCTAGAGCCAGCCGCTCTTGCGGAGCCTGAGGTAGAGCAGGACGCAGACCGCCGCCATCACCAGCAGCACCACCGGGTAGCCCCACGACCATTTCAGCTCGGGCATGTGGGCGAAGTTCATGCCGTAGATCCCCGCGATCGCGGTCGGCACCGCGATGATGGCCGCCCACGCGGAGATCTTGCGCATGTCCTCGTTCTGCTGCTTGCCGAGCAGCGCCAGATGCGCGTTCAGCACGCTGTTGAGCAGCTCGTTGTGCGCGTCGACCTGCCCATCCACCCGCAGCAGGTGGTCGAGCACGTCCCGGAAGTACTCGCGGGTCCCGGCGCACTCCGAGACGCGCCCCTTGGCGATCTCCTGCAGCACCGGGACGAGGGGGTCCTCGGCGGTGCGGAACTCCAGCACCTCCCGCTTGAGCGAGTAGATGTCGGCGGTCACGTCGCGGGCCCGCGGGTCGAACACGGCCCGCTCCAGCCCGATGATGTCCACCTCGACCTCGTGCGCGACGAGCCCGTACCGGTCGACGACCTCGTCGCACACCGCGTACAGCACGGCGGTCGCGCCGTGCTTGAGCAGCTCCTTGTCGTCCTCCAGCCGCTTGCGGACGGGCCCGAGCGGGTTCCCCGCCCCGTGCCGGACGGTCACCGCGAAGTCGGCGCCGAGGAACACCATGATCTCGCCGACCTCGATGTCGGAGGTCTCGTCGATGTAGGCGAGGGTCTTCAGCACCACGAACAGCGTGTCGCCGTAGCGCTCCATCTTCGGCCGCTGGTGCGCCGACACCGCGTCCTCCGCGGCGAGCGGATGCAGCCGCAGCTCGTCCTTGACGAGCTCGAACTCCTGCTCGTCGGGCTCGAACAGGCCGATCCACAGGAAGCAGTCGCCGTTGGCGCGCGCGAGGTCGAAGGCGTCGCTGATGTCGCCGTCGATGTCGCTGCGGACGCCGCCGGCGTAGATGGCCTTGTCCACGATCACGCAACGCATTGTCGCGCATCCGGGACGCCGCGCGGAATCGCGCCGGTGATCACATTCGGGCCGCCGATCTCCTACAGTGGCCAGTTGTGACGACGCTTCTCCTGGTTAGGCACGGCCTGACCGCTATGACCGGGCCGGTGCTGGCCGGCTGGACCCCCGGCGTGCGGCTGGACGAGCGGGGCCGCGCGCAGGCGTCCGCGGTCGCCGGCCGGCTGGCGGCGCTGCCGCTCGCCGCCGTCGTCTCCAGCCCCCTCGACCGGTGCGTCGAGACCGCCGAGACGGTCGCCGCCCCGCACGGCCGCGACGCCGGCGGCATCGTCGACAAGGTCGAGCTCGACGAGCGGTTCGGCGAGGTCCGCTACGGCGACTGGACGGGCCGCCCGATCAAGGAGCTCGCCGAGGAGCCGCTGTGGCGGGTCGTGCAGGCCCACCCGAGCGCCGTCCGGTTCCCCGGCGAGGACGGCGAGGCGATGGCCGACGCCCAGCACCGCGCGGTCGCCGCCGTCCGCGACTGGAACGAGCGCGTCGCCGCCGCGCACGGTCCCGACGCCCTGTACGCGGTGTGCAGCCACGGCGACATCATCAAGGCCATCGTCGCCGACGCGCTCGGCCTGCACCTGGACCAGTTCCAGCGGATCCAGGCCGACCCCGCCTCGGTGACCGCGATCCGCTACACCGAGCTGCGGCCGTTCGTCGCCCGCCTCAACGACACCGGCGGGGACGTCGCCGACCTGCTGCCCAAGCCGGACGGGGACGATGACCGGAAATCCGGACCCGGGGCAAGTGACGCGGTCGTCGGCGGCGGCGCGTAGGGTCGTTGTCATGCCCGTCATCTCCTACGACCTGCCGGAGCGGTTCGTCGCCGGCGCCGTCGGGCGCCCCGGCGACCGCGCCTTCTACCTGCAGGCCCGCGCCGGCCGCCGGGTCACCAGCGTCGGGCTGGAGAAGTTCCAGGTGACGCTGCTGGCCGAGCGCCTGGAGGAGCTGCTGGACGAGGTGCTGCGGCGCAGCGGCGGCGAGGCCCACGTGCCCGCCGTCACCCCCTCCGAGCTGCGCGACGACGGCCCCCTGGAGCAGCCCGTCGAGGAGGAGTTCAAGGTCGGCACCATGGCGCTGGCCTGGGACCCCGACGACGAGCGGGTCGTCATCGAGGCGCAGGAGGTCACCGAGGGCGAGGAGGACGCCGACGTCGGCGAGGACGACCCGGCCATCGCGGTGCTGCGGGTGCGGATCAGCGCCGCGCAGGCCCGCGCGTTCGCCGAGCGGGCCCTGCAGGTCGTCGCGGCCGGGCGGCCGCCGTGCCCGCTGTGCGGCCTGCCGCTGGACGCCGAGGGTCACGTCTGCCCCCGCCAGAACGGATACCTGGGCTGAGATGCGCGAGGTCGGCACCCCGTGCCCGGTCGCGTCCGCGGACCGGGACCCGCACTGGATCACCGGCGGGGCGGCCGGGAGAATGAGCGCATGACGCAGTCCTCCCGGGACCGTGCCCCCGCCGAAGACCCCTCCGGCGACCGGGTCTCCCCCCGCGACGTCGCCGCCGCCGAACGGCTGCTGCTGGGCGGCCGGCTGTCCATCGAGGGCCGCCTCGTCCAGGCGTCCAACGCCACCCTGTACTGCACCATCGAGCACGACGGCGTCTCCGCCGCCTGCGTCTACAAGCCCGTCGCGGGCGAGCGGCCGCTGTGGGACTTCCCCGACGGCACCCTCGCCGAGCGGGAGGTCGCCGCCTACGAGGTCTCCAAGACCATGGGCTGGGGCACCGTCCCGCCGACCGTGCACCGCGACGGCCCCTACGGGCCCGGCATGGTGCAGCTGTGGGTGGAGCCCGACCCCGACGTCGACCTCGTCGCGCTGTCGCGCTCCGAGGACGAGGCGATCCGCCGCATGGCGGTGTTCGACGCCGTCGTCAACAACGCCGACCGCAAGATCGGGCACCTGCTGCCGCCCGGCGACGGCCACGTCTACGGCTGCGACCACGGCGTCTGCTTCTCCGTGGAGTACAAGCTGCGGACCGTGCTGTGGCAGTGGCGCGGCAAGTCGCTCACCCCCGAGGCGGTCGAGGCCCTCACCCGCGTCGACCGCGCCCTGCGCGGCGGCCCCCTCGCCGCCCGCCTCGCCGAGCTGCTCACCGCCGAGGAGGTCGACGCCACCCGCCACCGCGTCGAACTGATGCTCAAGCACCGCATCCACCCCTACCCGCCCGAAGACTGGCCCGCCATCCCCTGGCCGCCCCTTTGATTGCATTGCCCTTGGCGTCAGGCCGTTAGACGGCCTTCCTTCGGCGGGCAATGCGGCGATCGCTGCATCGCTCCGACTCGGCCCTGGGGGCCTCGCTGCGCGATCAGGTTCTTGCTTCGCTCGAACCTGGCTTCGCACGCGATCGCAACGCTCGGGTCGTCACGTGGTTGCTGTTAGAACGGTGCGGGCGTTCAGGTCGGTGCGGGGTGGGACGGATGTGGTCGGGGCCCACGGGTACGCGGGACCCCGGCGGTGTGGGGGAAATTGGGGGAGTGCTCCAATTGGGGGCATGTGTACGGCGATCATCAGTGTCGAGCCCTCCGCCGCCGTCCCGGTGCTCCTCGCGGGGGTGCGGGACGAGTTCATCGCGCGGGAGTGGGAGCCGCCGGGGCGGCACTGGCCGGACCGGCCCGGCCTGGTCGGCGGGCGCGACCTGCGGGCCGGCGGCACCTGGTTCGCCGTGGACCCCGCCGCGCCGCGCGTCGCGCTGGTGCTGAACGGCCGGGGCCGGATGGCGCCCGAGGACGGCCGCGCCACCCGCGGCGAGCTGCCGCTGCGGACGGCCGCCGACGGCAAGCTCGGCGAGGTCGAACTCGCCGCGTTCGACCCGTTCCACCTCGTCGGCGCCGAGCCCGACCGGGTCCGGCTGTGGAGCTGGGACGGCACCGAGCTCGTCGAACGGGTCCTCGGCCGCGGCCTGCACATGATCGTCAACAGCGGGCTCGAGGGCGAGGACCAGCAGGAGGGCGGCACCGAGGACGCCTACATGGCGGCGCGGCTCGCCCACTTCCGCCCCCGGCTGGCGGCCGCCGCCCGGCCCGAGCCCGGCACAGCCGACGACGTCCGGACGGCGTGGGGCGCGTGGCTGCCGCTGCTGGAGGGCGACGGCCTGCCCCGCGCCGACCACCGCGCGCTGCTGCCCCTGCTGGACATGGGCGAGGGCCGCGTGTGGGGCACCACCTCCGTCAGCCTCGCGGCGCTCGCGCCCGGCGGCGTCCGCTACGACTTCTCCGCCGCCCCCGGCGACGGGGCGGCCTGGTCGCGCGTGCTCTGACCGGCGCCTCCGTGCTCTGACCCGGCGTTCCCCGCGCCGCGCGTTTTCCTCCCCGTGTCCGCGCGATCATGACGCTGGGTGCTAATTTGACTACCTAACGCGATCTTCGTGCCGGGCCCGTGGGCGGCCCGGTCCGCGGATCGGCCTGGCAGTCGGTCATCAGCAGACGGGGGAGTGCGCAGATGACAGCAGGGAGACGGGGGGCGGCGGTCACCGCCGGGCTCGGCGCGGCCGTGCTCGCGCTGGCGGCCTGCGGCGGCGGTGGTGGCGGAGGCGGTGGCGGCGGGGGGAGCGCCGGCGGCACGCTGAAGGTCGTCGGGTCCTCCGACGTGGACCACCTCGACACCTCCAGCGTCTACACGACCTGGGGCAACATGCTCGCCCGCCAGTTCGCCCGGACGCTGTTCGGGTTCAAGGCCGCGAACACCTTCGACGACGCCATCAAGGTGCAGCCGGACGTCGCGCAGGAGCTCCCCAGCACGCAGAACGGGGGCCTCAGCCAGGACGGCAGGACCTACACGATCAAGCTGCGCACCGGCGTGCTGTGGAACACCGTCCCGGCCCGCGAGGTCACCGCGCAGGACTTCGTCCGCGGCATCAAGCGGGTCTGCAACCCGGCCAAGCCGTCCGGCGGCAAGGCGTACTACACCGAGACCATCGTCGGGATGAGCGCGTTCTGCAAGGGCTACGGGAGCGTCGACCCGAAGAGCGCCTCCGCCATGGCCGCCTATCAGAACGGCCACAACGTGTCCGGGCTGACCGCCAAGGACGACAAGACCCTCGTCATCAAGCTGAACCAGCCCGCGAGCGACTTCACCAACATCCTCGCGCTGGAGTTCGCGGCGGCGGCGCCGGCCGAGTACGACGGGTACATCCCCGACAGCCCGCAGTTCCGCCAGCACACCGTCTCCGACGGGCCGTACCAGATCGTCTCCTACACGCCGAACAAGCAGTACGTCCTCGACCGCAACAAGAACTGGAAGGCCGCCTCCGACCCCACGCGGGCGCAGAACCCCGACCGGATCCAGGTCACCATGGGGCAGGACTCGCCCGACGTCGTCCAGCAGCAGATGGAGCAGGGCTCGGCCGACCTCGCCTGGGACCAGCCGGTGCCGACCTCGCGGATCCCGAGCCTGAAGTCCAACCCGAACTTCAAGATCATGGAGGGGTCGTCCAGCAACCCCTACATCGTCTTCAACACCCTCAGCCCGAACAACAACAAGGCGCTGGGCAAGGCGCAGGTCCGGCAGGCGATCAACTACGCGATCGACAAGACCGCGCTGATCCAGATCTACGGCGGCCCGGACGTCAGCGAGGTGCTGAACCAGGTCATCCCGCCGCGCAGCGTCGGCTACCAGCCGTTCAACCTGTACCCGACGCCCGGCAACGCCGGCGACCCGAACAAGTGCAAGCAGCTGCTCGCGCAGGCCGGGTACCCCAACGGGCTGACGCTGAGGTTCCCCTACCGGGTCTCCAGCAACCACCCGAAGGTGGCGCAGTCGGTGCAGGCGAACCTGAAGGCCTGCGGGATCACCGCGAACCTGACGCCCGACACCAACGGCACCTTCTACAACACCACGCTGGTCACGCCCGCCGACGCCAAGGCCGGCAAGTGGGACATCGCGGGGCCCGGCTGGGTGCCCGACTGGTACGGCAACAACGGCCGCACCAACATCGTCCCGCTGTTCGACGGCCGCCAGTACGGCCCGAACTCCACCAACTACGGCGACTACAACAACCCGAAGGTCAACGCGCTCATCGACCAGGCGCTCAAGGCCAAGGACGTCAACACCGCGGCCGGGTTCTGGGCGCAGGCCGACAAGCAGATCATGCAGGACGCCGCGGTCGTGCCGCTGATGAACCAGAAGTACCCGATCTTCCACTCGCCGCGGGTGAAGAACGCGCAGTACCTGCCGCAGTACCAGGCCTACGACCTCAACCAGGTGAAGCTCTCGTAGCCGCCGGCGCCCGGGCGCCCGCCGGCGGCGCCGCGCCCGGGCAGCGGCCCGCCCCGCCGTGCGGGCGCGGGCCGCCGGCCGGCCGGATGCGGGACGCGAAGGGGCGTCGATGAGTCTTCTCGAGGTGACCGACCTGCGGGTCTCCTTCAGCACCCCGGACGGGGTGGTGCGCGCCGTGCGGGGCGTCTCGTTCGAGGTGGACCGGGGCCGCACGCTCGGCATCGTCGGCGAGTCGGGCTCGGGCAAGAGCGTCAGCACCCAGACGCTGATGGGCCTCACCCCGGGCGCGAAGGTGAGCGGACAGGCGCTGTTCGAGGGGGCGGACCTGCTCACCGCGGGGGAGCGGCGGATGCGCCGGATCCGCGGCGCCGAGATCGCGATGATCTTCCAGGACCCGCTGTCCAGCCTGCACCCGCTGTACAAGGTGGGCCGGCAGATCGAGGAGATGATCCGCGCGCACGAGCCGGACACCGACCGCGCCGCGGCCCGCAAGCGCGCGGTGGAGATGCTCGGCACGGTCGGCATCCCGCAGCCGGCGCGGCGCGCCGAGGAGTACCCGCACGAGTTCTCCGGCGGCATGCGGCAGCGCGCGATGATCGCGATGGCGCTGGCGCTGAACCCGAAACTGATCATCGCGGACGAGCCGACGACCGCGCTGGACGCGACCGTCCAGGCGCAGATCCTGGACCTGATGCGGCGGCTGCAGCGCGAGTACGACACCGCCCTCATCATGATCACCCACGATCTCGGGGTGATCGCCGACATGGCCGACGACGTGCTGGTGATGTACGGCGGGAAGGCCGCCGAGAAGGCCCGGCGGCGGCCCCTGTACTACCGGCCGCACCACCCCTACACCAAGGGGCTGCTGCAGTCGACGCCGTCCGCGGCGGCCGGCGCGGACCGGCTGCGGCCCATCCCCGGGCAGCCGCCGAGCCTGATCAACATCCCGTCGGGCTGCGTGTTCCATCCGCGCTGCGAGTACGCGATGGACCGGTGCGTCACCGACGAGCCCGCCCTGGACCCGGTCACGGGCGACGACGACCCGTCGCACGTGTCGGCGTGCTGGCTGCCGCACCGGGCGGTCGGGCTCGGCGAGGACGCCGAGCGGCTGCGGCTCCGGGCGGTCGAGGAGGGGCGCGTACGGGCGCGCCCGGCGGCGGCCGCGCGCGGCGGCGCGCCGGAGGCGTCCGGGGCGGTCGACGCCGCCTCAGAGACGGACGCCCCGGAGACGGGCGAGGACGACGGCACGCGCGGGGACGGAGGCGCCGGGTGAACCACGAGGCGAGCGGGCGGAGCGGCGGGGCGCGCGCCGGGCAGGGGGAGGTCCTGGTCTCGGTCGACGGCGTCCGCAAGCACTTCCCGATCAGGCAGGGCATCGTCTTCAAGAAGGAGGTCGGCCGCGTGCACGCGGTCGACGGCGTCGACCTGGAGGTGCGGCGCGGCGAGACCCTCGGGATCGTCGGGGAGTCCGGCTGCGGCAAGTCGACGCTGGCGCGGTGCATCACCGGCCTGCACCGGGTCACCGCGGGCCGGATCATGTTCGAGGGCGACGACATCACCCGGCTGGGCGGGGCGGGCCTGAAGGCGTTCCGCCGCGAGGTCCAGATGATCTTCCAGGACCCGTACGGGTCGCTGAACCCGCGCCGCCGCGTCGGCTCCATCATCGGCGACCCGTTCGCGGTGCACTCGATCGCGGCGGGCGCCGAGCGCAAGCGCCGGGTGCAGGAGCTGATGGAGCTGGTCGGGCTGAACCCCGAGCACTACAACCGGTTCCCGGCCGAGTTCTCCGGCGGGCAGCGGCAGCGGATCGGGGTCGCGCGGGCGCTGGCGCTCAAGCCGAAGCTGATCGTGTGCGACGAGCCGGTGTCGGCGCTGGACGTGTCGATCCAGGCGCAGGTGATCAACCTGCTGAAGGACCTGCAGGACGAGCTGGGCCTGACGTACGTGTTCATCGCGCACGACCTGTCGGTGGTCCGGTACGTCAGCGACCGGGTCGCGGTGATGTACCTCGGCAAGGTCGGTGAGGCCGCCGAGGCCGAGACGCTGTACGGCCGTCCCCGCCACCCCTACACGGCGGCGCTGCTGTCGGCGGCGTCGATCGCCGACCCGGACGAGGCCGAGCGGGCCGAGCGGATCGTGCTGACCGGGGACGTCCCGTCGCCGATCGAGCCGCCGCCGGGCTGCCGGTTCCATCCGCGCTGCCCGAAGGCCGCGGACCGCTGCGTCCGGGAGGACCCGCCGCTCGTCCCGCGCGAGGGCGACCCGCCCGACCATGTGACCGCCTGCCACTTCCCGGTGGAGCCGGGCGAGAGCCTCGCGCACAAGCAGGCGGCGATCGCGCAGGTCTCCACCCAGCCGGAGCTCCCGGAGGTCGAGGAATGAGCAGCTACACCGATCTCGAGGCGCAGGAGGTGGACCCGACGGCGGGCACCGCGCCCGCCCGGGTGCAGGGCCGCACCCCGTTCCAGCTGGCGTGGGCGCGGTTCCGGCGCGACAGGCTCGCGGTCGCGTCGATCGTCGTGCTGGTGCTGATCGCGCTCTACGCGATCCTCGCGCCGGTGTGGGCGCACCTGACCGGCCACCCCTACGACGCGACGTTCCCGAAGACGGGCCTGGACGTGAACGGCCAGCCGCGCGGCCCGTCCGGGACGTTCTGGCTCGGCGCCGACCAGCTCGGCCGCGACGTGCTGGTCCGCGCCGCCTACGGGGCGCGGATCTCGCTGGTGGTGGGGATCCTGTCGGCGGTGCTCGCCTCGATCGTCGGGACGCTGGTCGGGGTCCTCGCCGGGTTCGTCGGCGGGGTGATGGACACGCTGCTGGCCCGGCTGATGGACATGACCCTCGCGCTGCCGTACCTGCTGGTGGCGATCATGCTGGCGACCACGTTCCAGATCTCCTCGGTCGGCGCCAGCCTCACGCTGACGATCCTGGTGATCGCGTTCTTCTCGTTCGCGGCGTTCGGCCGGATCATCCGCGGGCAGGTGCTGTCGCTGAAGCAGAAGGAGTTCGTCGAGGCGGCCCGCTCGCTCGGCTCGTCCAACGCGCGGATCATGTTCGTCGACATCCTGCCGAACCTGGTCGCGCAGGTCACCGTGCTGACCTCGCTGCTGATCCCGACCTCGATCGTGTTCGAGGCGACGCTGTCGTTCCTCGGCGTCGGGGTGCGGCTGCCGATGCCGTCGTGGGGGTCGATGCTCGGCGAGGGCAGCGACGTGTTCCAGACCGCGTGGTGGCTGCTGGCGGTGCCCGGCGTCCTGCTGCTGCTCACCACGCTGTCGTTCAACCTGCTCGGCGACGGGATCCGGGACGCCCTGGACCCGCGCGGCGACCGCGCGACCGGGGGGAAGTGAGCGCCGATGATCCGCTTCGTCATCCGCCGCCTGCTGTACGCGATCATCGTGCTGTGGCTGGTGTCAACGCTGGTGTTCGTGTTCCTGCACGTCTCGCCCGTCCCGGTGGAGCGGGTCATCGGCGGGCCGCGCGCCACCACCGACACCCTCGAGCAGATCCGCCGCAACCTCGGCCTGGACCAGCCGGTCATCGTGCAGTACGGGCAGTTCCTCGGGCGGCTGCTGCACGCCAACCTCGGCGACTCCTACATCAACGGGGAGCCGGTGACGACGCTGATCGGGGACCGGCTGCCGACCACGCTGTGGCTGGTGTTCGGCGCCGGCATCCTGTGGTTCGTCGGCGGCGTGGTCACCGGGGTGCTGTCGGCGACCCGGGCGCGCAGCCTGTGGGACCGGGTCGTGACGGTGTTCGTGCTGGTCGGGCTGTCGACGCCGCCGTTCGTGATGGCGCTGGTGCTGCTGTACCTGTTCGCGACCAAGCTGAGCGAGGCGGGCGTGTACTTCTTCGAGGCGGGCCCGCCGCTGCAGATGCACTTCTTCCGCCGGATGATCCTGCCGTGGATCGCGCTGGCGTTCCTGATGGTCGCGGCCTACACCCGGCTGACGCGCGGCGCGATGCTGGACGTGCTGGGGGAGGACTACGTCCGCACGGCCCGCGCCAAGGGCCTGTCGCGGCGCCGCGTCGTCTACCGGCACGGGCTGCGGGCGGCGCTGACCCCGGTCGTCACGCAGTTCGGCATCGACCTCGGCGCGCTGATCGGCTCCACGATCGTCACCGAGAAGGTGTTCGGGCTGCAGGGGGTGGGGCAGCTGGTGTACCAGTCGATCGCGCTCGGCGACACCCCGGTGATCATCGGGGTGACGCTGATGGTGACGTTCTTCGTCATCATGGCGAACCTGCTGGTCGACATCGGCTACTCCTTCCTGGACCCGCGGGTGCGGCTGTCCTGACCCGTGCGGCGCGGGGGCCGGGGCGCCGGCCGGCCCGGGTCACGATGCGGACACTCGGGACGGCCAACCTGATCTCGGAGTTATTTCGCGAGAAGGGCATGGATAAGCTTTCCGTATGCGATCGTGGCCCGCTTCCGACGTCCCCAGCCTCGCCGACGCGGGACTGCCCGCCGTGGCGCGGCGGCTCAGCCTGCACGACACCGGGACGGGCGCGGTGCGGCCCACGGAGCCCGGCGAGACCGCGCGGATGTACGTCTGCGGGATCACCCCCTACGACGCGACGCACCTCGGCCACGCCAACACCTACCTGACCTTCGATCTGGTCAACCGGGTGTGGCGCGACCTCGGCCACACGGTGCACTACGTGCAGAACGTCACCGACGTCGACGACCCCCTTCTGGAACGTGCCCAGCAGACCGGGGAGGACTGGCGGGAGCTCGCCGAGCGGGAGATCCAGCTGTTCCGCGACGACATGACGGCGCTGCGGATCCTGCCGCCGCAGCGCTACGTCGGCGCGGTCGAGGCGGTTCCGCTGATCGTCGAGATGATCGAGAAGCTGCGCGGCCGGGACGCCACCTACGAGGTCGACGGCGACGTGTACTTCCCGGTCGCCGCGGACCCCGCGTTCGGGCAGGTCAGCCGGCTGACGCGGGAGGAGATGGCGCCGCTGTTCGCCGAGCGCGGCGGCGACCCGGACCGGCCCGGCAAGCGCGACCCGCTGGACGCGCTGGTGTGGATGGCCAGGCGGCCGGGCGAGCCCGGCTGGGACTCCCCGTTCGGGGAGGGCCGCCCCGGCTGGCACGTGGAGTGCTCGGCGATCTCCATCGAGTACCTCGGCATGGGCTTCGACGTCGAGGGCGGCGGGTCGGACCTGGCGTTCCCGCACCACGAGATGGGTGCCTCCCACGCGCAGGTCGCCACCGGGGAGCGCCCGCACGCCCGCGCCTACGTGCACGCCGGCATGGTCGGCCTGCACGGCGAGAAGATGTCGAAGTCGCGCGGGAACCTGGTGTTCGTGTCCAAGCTCCGTGAGGCGGGCGTCGACCCGATGGCGGTGCGGCTGGCGCTGCTGGCCCACCACTACCGGTCCGACTGGGAGTGGACGGACGCCGAGCTGCGCGACGCGCGCGCCCGCCTGGACCGGTGGCGCGCCGCCGTCGCGCGCCCGTCCGGGCCGTCCGCGGCGCCGGTCGCCGGCACTGTCCGCGAGCGCCTGGCCGACGACCTGGACGCCCCGTCCGCGCTCGCCGCGATCGACGCTTGGGCGGCGGCCGAGGGCACCGACGAGGCCGCGCCCGCGCAGGTCCGCGCCCTCGCCGACGCCCTGCTCGGCATCGCCCTCTGACCGGCCCCCCGCGCATGGCGGGATCACTCACAGCAGGTCGAAGGGGTCGTTCACCCGGTGTGCGCAGGCCGGGCGCCGCAGCGTGTCGCCGTGTCGCAGATGCTCAGGTTCGACGCATTTGTCGGCGTGCGCGTGACATCACCGGCGGGTCGCCGAGCGCCACGGGCGCGGCCCGGTAGAGTCCGCCGCATGCGCATGGAACTGGTCATGCTGATGCTGCCCGGCGTCCTCGTCGCGCTGATCGTGTTCGCCTCGGTCAAGCGCCCGGACGAACCCGAGGAGTGACGGCCCGGTCAGCCCGGGTCGCGGCGCCGCAGGTAGCGCTCGAACTCGCGGGCGATCGCGTCGCCGCTGGCCTCGGGCAGCTCGGTGGCGTCCTTCTGCTCCTCCAGCGTGCGCACGTACTCGGCGACCTCGGAGTCCTCCTCGGCGAGCTCGTTGACGCCGTTCTCCCAGGCCCGCGCCTCCTCGGGCAGCTCGCCCAGCGGGACGGTGACGTCCAGCAGGTCCTCGACGCGGCGCAGCAGCGCCAGCGTCGCCTTAGGCGAGGGCGGCTGCGCGACGTAGTGCGGGACCGCCGCCCACAGCGACACGGTGTCCAGGTCGGCCTTGGCGCAGGCGTCCTGCAGCACCCCGAGGATCCCGGTGGGGCCCTGGTAGCGGGCCGGCTCCAGGTGCAGGGTGTTGACCAGCCCGGCCTCGGACGCGGCGCCGGTGACCGGCACGGGCCGGGTGTGCGGCGCGTCGGCCAGCAGCGCGCCGAGCAGCACGACGTTGCGCACGTCCAGCTCCAGCATCAGCCCGACGAGCTCGCGGCAGAACGACCGCCACCGCATGTTCGGCTCGATGCCGTGGATCAGCACGACGTCCTTGCCGTTGGGCAGCCGCGCCCAGGAGATCCGCGTGGTGGGCCAGGTGATGTCGCGGGTCTCCCCGTCGACCATCTCCACGATCGGGCGGGTGACCTGGAAGTCGTAGTAGTCGTCGGGGTCGAGCTCGGCGACCGGTACCGCTTCCCAGCTGGACTCCAGGTGCTGGATGACCCCGCTCGCGGCCTCCCCGGCGTCGTTCCATCCCTCAAAGGCGGCCACGAGCACCGGTTCGACGAGCTCCGGCACGCTCTCCAGCTCGATCACGCGCTGCCTCCTTCCGACGCCTGGGTACAGCGTCACCGGCGGGGGTCTCATTCCCGGGGCCGGGGGCCCCGCTCATGATCGGTGGCTGTCAGCCTACGTCCTGACAGTGACCTACCCCACCGTTCCGCCGCCAGACCCCCGCGCTGTACGCCCGGGGCGGAACGGAGGTCACGATCGGATCACTTGCCGTCGGTGGTGTGCACGATCAGCACGTCGACCGGGGACCGGTGCGAGAGGTTCGCCGGGACGGACCCGAGGATGCGGCCGGCGAGGCTGTTGAGGCCGCGGTTGCCGATCACCACCAGCTCGGCGCCGCGCTCCTTGGCGAGGCGGCTGATGACGTCGACGGCGTCGCCCTCGACGGCCTCCTGCTGGATGTCCCGGGCGCCCGCCGCGACGGCCCGCTCCCGCGCCGCGCGCAGCGCGTCGTCGGCGGGGGTGGAGCCCTGCACCTTGTAGGCCAGGTCGCCGAGCCGGTCGGCGGCGCTGGCGCGCTCGCGCTCGGGCATCGGGCTGTAGGCGGAGGCGAGCAGCAGGGTGGCGCCGGTCGCGGCGGCCAGCTGCGCGGCCCGGTCGACCGCGCGGAACGAGGTCTCCGAGCCGTCGGTGCCGACGAGGATGATGCGGTACGCGCTCATGCCGTTCCTTACCCGTTGGTAGTAACTGGGGGCACGTTATCGGTCGGGTGACCCATCCGTCACCGTCTTCTTGCACAGCCCGTCCAGTCCCGCCCCGTACCCGGATCAGCATGTGCCCGGATCAGCATGTGGACGGATCGGAGGGCGCCGGGGACCCGCCGATAAACTGGCACCCCATGAGCACTCCCACATCGCACACCCTGCGCCGGGCCCTGAAGGAGCGCGTCGTCGTGGCCGACGGGGGCATGGGGACGATGCTCCAGGACGCCGGCCCCACCCTGGAGGACTTCCAGGGCCACGAGGGCTGCAACGAGATCCTCAACGTCACCAGGCCCGACGTCGTCCGCTCCGTCCACGAGGCGTACCTGGCGGCCGGCGTCGACTGCGTGGAGACCAACACCTTCGGCGCCAACCTCGGCAACCTCGGCGAGTACGGCATCACCGACCGGATCTTCGAGCTGGCCGAGGCGGGCTCGCGGATCGCCCGCGAGGCCGCCGACTCCTACACGACGCCGGACCGGCCCCGCTGGGTGATCGGGTCGGTCGGCCCCGGCACCAAGCTGCCCACCCTCGGCCACGTCGCGTTCGCCGAGCTGCGCGACGCCTACCAGCGCAACGTCGAAGGGCTGCTCGCCGGCGGCGTGCACGCGGTGCTGGTGGAGACCTGCCAGGACCTGCTGCAGGCCAAGGCCGCGCTGATCGGCGCTCGCCGCGCCATCGCCGCCGCCGGCGCGGACACCGTGCTGATCGGGCAGGTGACGATCGAGCAGAACGGCGCGATGCTGATGGGCTCGGAGATCGGCGCCGCGCTGACCGCCCTGGAGCCGCTCGGCCTCGACCTCATCGGCCTGAACTGCGCCACCGGCCCCGCCGAGATGAGCGAGCACCTGCGCTACCTGGCCCGGCACGCCCGGATCGGGCTGTCGTGCATGCCGAACGCGGGACTGCCGGAGCTGACCGCAGACGGCGCCCGCTACCCGCTCACCCCCGAGCAGCTCGCCGCCGCGCACGACGCCTTCACCCGCGACTACGGGCTGTCGCTGGTCGGCGGCTGCTGCGGCACCACCCCCGAGCACCTGCGGCAGGTCGTCGAGCGGGTCCGCGGCCGGGAGGTCGCCGAGCGGCGGCCCCGCCCCGAGCCGGGCGCGTCCTCGCTGTACCAGCACGTCCCGTTCCGGCAGGACACCTCCTACCTGGCGATCGGGGAGCGCACCAACGCCAACGGGTCCAGGGCGTTCCGCGAGGCGATGCTGGAGCGCCGCTGGGACGACTGCGTCAGGATCGCCCGCGACCAGGCCCGCGACGGCGCCCACATGCTGGACCTGTGCGTCGACTACGTCGGCCGCGACGGCGCCGCCGACATGAAGGAGCTGGCGTTCCGCCTCGCCACCGCCGCGACGCTGCCGATCGTGCTGGACTCCACCGAGGTCCCGGTGATCGAGGCGGGCCTGGAGATGCTCGGCGGCCGCGCCGTCGTCAACTCCGTCAGCTTCGAGGACGGCGACGGCGAGGGCTCCAAGCTGCGGCGGCTGATGCCGGTCGTCCGCGAGCACGGCGCCGCGGTCGTGGTGATGTGCATCGACGAGCAGGGCCAGGCCCGCACCGCCGCCCGCAAGGTCGAGATCGCCTCCCGGATGATCGCCGAGCTGACCGGCGCCTGGGGGATGCGGATCGAGGACGTCGTCGTCGACTGCCTCACCTTCACCATCGGCACCGGGCAGGAGGAGTCGCGCCGCGACGCCCTGGAGACCATCGAGGCGATCCGCGAGCTGAAGCGCCGCCATCCCGGCGTGCAGACCACCCTCGGGCTGTCGAACGTGTCGTTCGGGCTGAACCCGGCCGCGCGGATCGTGCTGAACTCGGTGTTCATGCACGAGTGCGTCGACGCCGGCCTCGACTCGGCGATCGTGCACGCCTCCAAGATCCTGCCGATGGCGCGGATCCCCGAGGAGCAGCGCAAGGTCGCCCTCGACCTGGTCTACGACAGGCGCTCGGACGGCTACGACCCGCTGCACGCGTTCATGGAGCTGTTCGAGGGCGTCGACACCGCCGCGATGAAGGCCGACCGGGCCGCCGAGCTTCAGGCGCTGCCGCTGTGGGAGCGGCTCGAGCGCCGCATCGTCGACGGCGAGCTGGACGGCCTGGGCGCCGACCTCGACGAGGCCCTGACGCAGCGGCCCGCCCTGGAGATCGTCAACGACGTGCTGCTGAACGGGATGAAGACCGTCGGGGAGCTGTTCGGGTCCGGGCAGATGCAGCTGCCGTTCGTGCTGCAGTCCGCCGAGGTGATGAAGACCGCCGTCGCCCACCTCGAGCCGCACATGGAGAAGTCCGAGGACGGCGGCAAGGGCCGGATCGTCCTGGCGACGGTCAAGGGCGACGTCCACGACATCGGCAAGAACCTCGTCGACATCATCCTGTCCAACAACGGCTACGACGTGGTCAACATCGGCATCAAGCAGCCGATGTCGGCGATCCTGGAGGCCGCCCGCGAGCACCGCGCCGACGTCATCGGGATGTCGGGGCTGCTGGTGAAGTCCACCGTGGTCATGAAGGAGAACCTGGAGGAGCTGAACGCGCGGGGCCTGGCGGGGGAGTGGCCGGTGCTGCTGGGCGGCGCCGCGCTCACCCGCGCCTACGTCGAGCAGGACCTCGCCGGCCTGTACGACGGCGAGGTCCGCTACGCCCGCGACGCGTTCGAGGGGCTGCGGCTGATGGACGCGTTCATGGCGGTCAAGCGCGGCGAGGAGGGCGCGGCCCTGCCGCCGCTGCGCGAGCGCAAGGTGCGGCGGGGCGCGACGCTCCAGGTCACCGCACCCGAGGACATGCCCGCCCGCTCCGACGTCGCCGTCGACAACAAGGTCCCCGACCCGCCGTTCTGGGGCGACCGGGTCGTCAAGGGCGTCGCGCTCGCCGACTACGCCGCCTTCCTCGACGAGCGCGCCACCTTCATGGGCCAGTGGGGCCTCAAGCCGGTCCGCGGCGGGGACGGCCCCACCTACGAGGAGCTGGTGGAGACCGAGGGGCGGCCCCGGCTGCGGATGTGGCTGGACCGTGTCCAGACCGAGGGCCTGATCGAGGCCGGAGTCGTGTACGGGTACTTTCCGGCCGTGTCGGAGGGCGACGACCTGGTCGTCCTCAACGACGACGGGTCGCAGCGCGAGCGGTTCACCTTCCCGCGCCAGCGCCGCGACCGGCACCTGTGCCTGGCCGACTTCTTCCGGCCCCGCGACTCGGGGGAGACCGACGTGGTCGCGCTGCAGCTGGTCACCATGGGCCCGAAGATCGCCGAGGCGACCGGGGAGCTGTTCGCCAAGAACGCCTACCGCGACTACCTGGAGCTGCACGGGCTGTCGGTGCAGCTGACCGAGGCGCTGATGGAGTACTGGCACGCGCGGATCCGCGCCGAGCTCGGCTTCGGCGGCGAGGACTCCGGCGACATCGAGGACTTCTTCAAGCTCGGCTACCGCGGCGCCCGCTTCTCCTTCGGCTACGCCGCCTGCCCCGACCTGGAGGACCGCGCCAAGCTCGTGCGGCTGCTGGACCCCGGCCGGATCGGGGTGACGCTGTCGGAGGAGCTGCAGCTGGCGCCCGAGCAGTCCGCGGACGCGCTGGTCGTCCATCATCCGGAGGCCAAGTACTTCAACACGTGACGGCACTTCGGCACGTGACGGCGTGACGGCGCGCGGACGCGCGCGGCGGTGGGACGAGGGAAGGAAGGACGCTGTGGGGGACGGGCGCGGGGGCCTGCAGGCCGTGCTGTTCGACATGGACGGTCTGCTCGTCGATTCCGAGCGGGTGTGGCTCGAGGTGGAGTCGCAGGTGGTCGCCTGGCTCGGCGGGCGGTGGACCGAGGAGCACCAGCGGGCGCTGGTCGGCGGCTCGCTGAGCATCGCCGTCGACTACATGCTGGAGCTGACCGGCGCGGACGCCTCCCCCGAGGAGGTCGGGCGGCGGATGCTGGACGGCATGTACGAGCGGCTGAGCGAGAGCGTCCCGCTGATGCCGGGCGCCAAGGAGCTGCTGGCGGAGCTGAAGGACGCGGGCGTCACCACGGCGCTGGTGTCCTCCAGCCACCGCCGGCTGATCGAGCCGGTGCTGGACGCCGTCGGGCGGGAGTTCTTCGCGCTCAGCGTCGCCGGCGACGAGGTCGCGCGCACCAAGCCCGACCCCGAGCCCTACCTGACCGCCGCGGCCCGCCTCGGCGCCGTCCCGGGCCGCTGCGTGGTGCTGGAGGACTCCCCGAACGGGGTGGCCGCGGCGGAGGCGGCCGGATGCGTCACCGTCGCCGTGCCGTGCGTGCTGCCGATCGCGCCCGCGCCCGGCCGCACCGTGGTCGGCTCGCTGCGCGAGGTGACGCTGGAGCGGCTGTCCGCGCTGGTCGGATGAGGTGCGGCGGCGTCCGGACGGCCCTGCGGGCGGCCCGGTCGACCGGTTCGACGTCCAACCGTTGCGCGATGTTGATCTCCGTTGGCCCCGACCGGCGGTCCCTAGGGGACGGGTCACGCCGGAGGAGGAGGCCGCGCGGCAGGCAAACCGTCCGCCGGGAGGAGCGGCATCCGCCCCCGGACGTGTGACGATGGAAGGAGAGCGGCGGCACAGCAGCACAGCAGCACCGTCACGGAGTGAGGGGCCGGCATGAGCGATACGGCGATCGACCTGATCAGCCTCGGGGTGACCCTGGTCGGACTGGTCATCAGCTGGGGGGTCTACCGGCGGCGCGGCGCGGCGTCGGGGATGCGCGGCGCGGCGCTGTCGCTGGTGCCGCTGGCCGCGGCGATGACCGGGGTGACCGACTTCTTCGTGGACCTGGCGTTCAGCCCGGTGAAGTGGGCCGGGGTCGGGGTGGCGGGGCTGGCGGTCCTGCTCTACCTGACCTCCGGCGCGATGCTGAGCCGCCGCGCGGGCGCCGAATCCGGCGGCGACGGCGGCGGGAAGGCCGCGGCGGGCGGCGCGGGCGCGCCGAAGGCGGCGGGCCGCGCCGGGAAGAAGCCGAGGGGCGAGGTGGGCGGCGCGCAGCCGTCCGGCGACCCCGAGATGGCGGAGATCGAGAAGATCCTGCGCGAGCGCGGCATCTCCTGACGGCCGCGCCCGCGGACGCCGGCCGGGTCCGGCGGCGGGCCGGGACGCCTCCCCGCGGCGGCGTCCCGGCCCGCCGTTTCTGCGTCCCGAAGCCCTGACCTGCGGACGATCAATCTCAGAACGGACTCAGTACGGTAAAGCTTGCCGGTCTAGACCGGGTTTGTGTTGCAGAGCACGGTGCAGGCGAACGTACTATTCGGGCGATTTGTCCAGCAGGTTGAGCGAGCACGTCCGCCCGAGATGACGACGAGATCACAAGTCAGATACGGGTACTGGCGCAGCCCGTCTCACGGATGGACAGTCGTGGCCGAGGGGCTACCTTTCCCTTCAGCAAACGCGGCGTAACGGGCACGGGGTCAGCGGATGATCTCCGCGACCGCCGGTCACCGCGCCGGCGGCGGCATGGCCGAACCTGTGGCCGGACGGTAGGAGGTATGAAGCGTGGGGGCACCGATCGAGGTCTCCGGTTCCGAGGCGGAAGCACAACCGGACGCCGTCCTCGCGGGTGTGGACCGCAAGTCGATCCAAGGGCGCTCGCTCGGCCAGATCGCCTGGACCCGCCTCAAGCGGGACAAGGTCGCGATGGCCAGCGCCGTGTTCATCGTCCTGCTCATCGTCGCCGCCCTGCCCGGGGTCACCGACCTGCTGGTCGGCTGGTTCGGGTCCTCGCCCGACAAGTTCCACCAGACCCTCGTCGACCCGACGCTCGGCACGCCCTACGGCAAGTTCGGCGGGATCGGCGCGCACCACATCTTCGGCATCGAGCCGGTCAACGGCCGCGACCTGTTCGCCCGCGTGCTGTACGGCGCCCGCGTCTCGCTGATCATCGGCGTGCTCGCCACGCTGGTGTCGGTGGTCATCGGCACGCTGCTCGGCGTCGCGGCCGGCTTCTTCGGCGGCTGGGTCGACATGGTGATCGCCCGGCTGATGGACATCTTCCTGGCCTTCCCGCTGATCATGTTCGCGATCGCGCTGTCGGGCGTGCTGCCCAACAGCATGCTCGGGCTGTCGGGCAACAACCTGCGGATCGCGATCCTGGTGTTCGTCATCGGCTTCTTCGCCTGGCCGTACATCGGCCGCATCATCCGCGGGCAGACGCTGTCGCTGCGGGAGCGGGAGTTCGTCGACGCGGCCCGCAGCATGGGCGCGCGCAACTCCTACATCCTGTTCAAGGAGCTGCTGCCGAACCTCGTCGCGCCGATCACCGTGTACGCGACGCTGCTGATCCCGACGAACATCCTGTTCGAGGCGGCGCTGTCGTTCCTGGGCGTCGGCATCAACCCGCCCGCGCCGTCCTGGGGCGGGATGCTGAACCAGGCCACCGAGCTGTACTCCGTCGCCCCGCACTTCGTCATCGTCCCAGGTCTGGCGATCTTCGTCACCGTGCTCGCCTTCAACCTGTTCGGTGACGGTCTGCGCGACGCTCTCGACCCTCGGTCCCGTTGACCCCGGCACTTGGCCGGCAGTAGTGAAAGGGAAGTAATGAGATCTTCCAAGGTCATCTCCGTGGCGGCGGCGGGAGCCGTCGTCCTGAGCCTCGGGCTCAGCGCCTGTGGCGGGGGCGACGACTCCGGCGGCGACGGGGGCAAGGCGAAGTTCGACGCCGGGTCCTCGGGCATCGTCAACGCGTCCGACAAAAAGGGCGGCACGCTGGTGATGGCGCAGCCGGACGACTTCGAGTCGCTCGACCCCGCCAACATCTACTACGCCTACGGCATGGACTTCATCCGGCTGTACTCCCGGACGCTGGTGACCTACGCCTCCAAGCCGGGCCAGGAGGGCACCAAGCCGTCGCCGGACCTCGCGCAGGGCCTCGGCCAGGCGACCGACGGCGGCAAGACCTGGACCTACAAGCTCAAGCCGGGCCTGAAGTACGAGGACGGCAGCGTCATCAAGGCCCAGGACATCAAGTACGCGGTCGCGCGCACCTTCGACCGCGGCGTCCTGCGCAACGGCCCGTCGTACTTCACCCAGATGCTCGACGCGGGCGACTACAAGGGCCCGTTCAAGGACAAGAACCTCGACCACTTCAAGGGCGTCACGACGCCCGACGACTCGACCGTCGTCTTCCACCTGAAGGCGCCGTTCTCCGAGTGGGACCAGCTGGTGATGTTCAGCGGCCAGACCGTCCCGGTCCCGCAGGCCAAGGACACCGGCACCCAGTACGGCATGCACCCGTTCTCCTCGGGCCCGTACAAGTGGCAGGCCGACTACAAGATGAAGCAGGGCGGCACCCTGGTCCGCAACACCTACTGGGACCCGAAGACCGACCCGAACCGCAAGGGCCTGCCGGACAAGGTCGTCGTCCAGTCCGGCCTGTCGGCGGACGAGATCGACAACCGTGAGATCGACGGCACCGTGCAGATCGACCTGCCCGGCACCGGCGTGCAGGCCGCGGCCCGGCAGAAGATCCTGAGCGACCCCAAGCTCAAGGCCAACTCCGACGACCCGCTGGCCGGCTTCCACTGGTACATGCCGATCGACACCGAGGTCATCCCGAACCTCGAGTGCCGCAAGGCGATCGTCTACGCGACCAACCGCGACGCGCTCTGGCGCGCCTACGGCGGCGCGGTCGGCGGCGAGATGGCCACCTCGATCATGCCGTCGAACATCGAGGGCCGCCAGAAGGGCACCGACGCCTACACCAAGGCGCAGGTCGGCTACACCGGCGACGTGAACGCCGCCAAGCAGTCGCTGGCCAAGTGCGGCAAGCCGAACGGCTTCTCCGTGACGATGCTGTTCCGCAGCGACCGCCCGAAGGAGCAGGCGGCCGCGGAGGCGATGGAGCAGGCGCTCGGCCGCGTCGGCATCAAGCTGACCCTCAAGGGCTACCCGCACGGCACCTACACCAACGAGCAGATCGGCTCGCCGGCGTTCAACAAGAAGAACAACGTGGGTCTCGGCACCTACGGCTGGGCGCCCGACTGGCCGACCGGCTACGGCTACCTGCAGGCCGCCACTGACGGCAAGGCGATCGTCGACACGGGCAACGTCAACATCTCCATGTTGAAGGACCCGCAGATCGACAAGATGTGGAACGACGTCGTCAAGATCCAGGACCCGAGCCAGCGCGCGCAGATCTACAACCAGATCGACCAGCGCGTCCGCGACCAGGCCGCGATCATCCCGACCGTCTACGCCAAGTCCCTGCTGTACAGGTCGCCGAAGCTCACCAACGTCTACGTCCACCCGGGCTACGGCATGTACGACTACGCCAACCTCGGTGTGACCGGCTGAGCAGGCACCTTCCGCACTACCCGATAGAAGGCAGGTGAAGGCAGAGGGTGGCCGCCGGGGCCGATCCCCCGGCGGCCGCCCGTGCCAGACGCTGTGATCGCATTCCTTGTTCGCCGCCTGCTCGGCGCCGTAGCGCTGCTGATCGTGATCACCCTCGTGACGTACGGGATCTTCTTCCTGCTGCCCAAGCTCGCCGGTGTGTCCACCGACGACCTCGCGGCGCGGTTCGCGGGAAAGGCGCCCGACCCGTCCACGCTGCACGCGATCAAGGAGCGGTTCGGCCTCGACAAGCCGTTCTTCGTGCAGTACGGCGAGTTCATGAAGACGCTCGTCACCGGCGGTGACTACGACACCGGCACGTCCACGGTGCACTGCTCCGCCCCGTGCCTGGGCTACTCCTTCCGGACCAACCAGGCCGTGACGCCGCAGCTGATGCAGCGGGCGCCGGTGACCCTGTCCATCGCGGTCGGCGCCGCCGTGCTGTGGCTGCTGGCGGGCGTCGCGACCGGCGTCGTGTCGGCGCTGAAGAAGGGCAGCATCTTCGACCGCGCCGCGATGATCATCGCGCTGGCCGGCGTCTCCCTGCCGATCTTCTTCACCGGCCTGCTGGGCCTGGCCTACGTCGTGCACGCCTGGGGCATCCTGCCCGAGGTGAACTGGACACCGCTGAGCAGGGACCCGGCGGGCTGGTTCACCTCCCTGATCCTGCCGTGGATCAGCCTCGCGCTGCTGTACGCCGCGATGTACGCGCGGCTCACGCGGGCGGGCATGCTGGAGACCATGAACGAGGACTTCGTCCGCACGGCGAGGGCCAAGGGGCTCAAGGAGTCCACGGTCGTCACCCGGCACGCGCTGCGCGCCACGCTGACGCCGATCCTGACCGTGTTCGGCCTGGACTTCGGCCTGCTGCTGGGCGGCGCGATCATCACCGAGGCGACCTTCGGCCTGCCCGGGCTCGGACGGCTGGCCCTGGACGGGGTGAACCAGAGCGACCTGCCCGTGGTCGTCGGCGTGACGATCACCACGGCGCTGTTCGTCGTGCTGATGAACCTGATCGTGGACCTGCTGTACGCCGTCGTCGACCCGAGAGTGAGGCTGGCCTGATGACCGACACCACCCCGGCCGGCACCGCGCCGGCCGCCGGGGGGCAAGCTCCCACGGCGTTCCTCGAGGTCCGCGACCTCAAGATCCACTTCCCGACCGACGACGGGCTGGTCAAGTCCGTGGACGGCCTGTCGTTCCAGCTGGAGCGGGGCCGCACCCTCGGCATCGTCGGCGAGTCCGGCTCCGGCAAGAGCGTCACCAGCCTCGGCATCCTCGGCCTGCACAACCGCGACAACGCCAACGTGTCCGGGGAGATCTGGCTGGACGGCAAGGAGCTCGTCGGCGCCCCCCGCGGCGAGGTCCGCCGGCTGCGCGGCCGCAAGATGGCGATGATCTTCCAGGACCCGCTGTCGTCGATGCACCCCTTCTACACCGTCGGCAGCCAGATCATCGAGGCCTACCGGGTGCACAACGACGTGTCCAAGCAGGTGGCGCGCAAGCACGCCGTCGACATGCTCGGCCGGGTCGGCATCCCCAAGCCCGACAAGCGGGTCGACGACTACCCGCACCAGTTCTCCGGCGGCATGCGGCAGCGCGCGATGATCGCGATGGCGCTGTCCTGCGACCCCGAGCTGCTGATCGCCGACGAGCCGACCACGGCGCTGGACGTCACCGTCCAGGCGCAGATCCTGGACCTGATCCGGGACCTGCAGGAGGAGTTCAACTCCGCCGTCATCATGATCACCCACGATCTCGGGGTGGTCGCGGAGCTGTCGGACGACATCCTGGTGATGTACGCGGGCCGCTGCGCCGAGTACGCCCCGGTCGACGAGGCGTTCCACAAGCCGCTGCACCCCTACACCTGGGGGCTGCTCGGCTCGATGCCGCGGCTGGACCGCGCGCGCACCGAGCGGCTGATGCCGATCAAGGGGACCCCGCCGAGCCTGATCAACGTGCCGGAGGGCTGCGCGTTCAACCCGCGGTGCGCCTACCGGGACCTGAACGGCGACAAGTCGACGACGGTGCGGCCCGACCTGGTCGAGGCGGTCCCGGGCCACAAGGTGGCCTGCCATCTCCCGCTGGAGAAGAAGCGGGAGATCTGGGAATCCGAGATCCGGCCGAAGCTGTGACGAGCACGGGGAACAGGACTGTGAGCACTTCTGAGACCGCCGCGCAGGGGACCGCCGTCCCCGGCGCCGCGCAGACCTCCGCCGACGCGGCAGCGGCCCGTCCCGTCCGGGACGGGGAGATGCTGCTGGAGGTGGACGGCCTCGGCAAGCACTTCCCCGTCACCGCGGGGCTGCTGCGCCGGCAGGTCGGGGCGGTGAAGGCCGTCGACGGCGTGTCGTTCTCCGTCCGCAAGGGCGAGACCCTCGGCCTGGTGGGGGAGTCGGGCTGCGGCAAGTCCACCACCGGCCGGATGATCATGCGGCTGCTGGAGCCCAGCTTCGGCACCATCCGGTTCGAGGGCCAGGACATCACCCGGATGTCGCAGGCCCGGATGCGGCCGCTCCGCCGCGACCTGCAGATGATCTTCCAGGACCCGTACTCGTCGCTGAACCCCCGCAAGACGGTCGGCGCGATCGTCGGGGCCCCGTTCCGGCTGCAGAACATCCAGACCGAGAACGGCGTGAAGAAGGCCGTCCAGGAGATCCTGGAGCTCGTCGGCCTCAACCCCGAGCACTACAACCGGTACCCGCACGAGTTCTCCGGCGGCCAGCGCCAGCGCATCGGCATCGCCCGCACGCTGGCGCTCAAGCCGAAGCTGATCGTCGCGGACGAGCCGGTGTCGGCGCTGGACGTGTCGGTGCAGGCGCAGGTCGTCAACCTGCTGGAGGACCTGCAGGACGAGCTCGACCTCACCTACGTGGTGATCGCGCACGACCTGTCGGTCGTCCGGCACATCTCCGACCGGGTCGCCGTCATGTACCTCGGCAAGATCGTCGAGATCGCGGACCGCAACGACCTGTACGAGCGGCCGATGCACCCCTACACCAACGCGCTGCTGTCGGCGGTGCCGATCCCCGACCCGAGCGAGCGCGGCGGGCGGCAGCGGATCCGGCTGCAGGGCGACGTGCCGAGCCCGCTCGACCCGCCGCCCGCGTGCCGGTTCCACACCCGCTGCTGGAAGGCGCAGGACATCTGCAAGCAGGTCGAGCCGCCGCTGATCGAGCTCAGCCACGGCCACCATGCCGCCTGCCACTTCCCGGAGAACACCACGGTGTCGGCGACCGACGAGGTCGCCAAGGCCGCGGTGGCGCCCGGCGCCGCACCGGCCGCCGACACCGACGGCGAACCGACCGACTAGCGACCGGCCGGCCCGGCCCCGGCCGGGCCGGTTGGTGAGGACCCGCCCATGGGCGTGCCTCCCGCACGCCGAAGCCCCGGCCCCCCTCGAAGGGGGACCGGGGCTTCGCCTTTGCGCACCGGCCCGGCGGGCTCGCGCACCGGGCCGGCCGCCCGGCCCTACTCGGTGGAGATGGCCTTCAGCACGTCCATCCGCCCGGCGCGCCACGCCGGCCACAGCGCCGCCAGCACACCGATCACCGCCGCGACCACCAGGTACACGCCCAGCGTCCCGTACGGCACCGCCAGCACCCCGAGGCCCTGGTCCTTCAGCGCGTTCTGCAGCGCCGCGCCGAACGCCACCCCGATGCCCATCCCGAGCACCGCGCCGAACACCGCGATCACGATCGACTCGACCCGGATCATCCGGCGCAGCTGCCGGCGGGAGATCCCGATCGCGCGCAGCAGCCCGATCTCCCGGGTCCGCTCGATCACCGACAGCGCCAGGGTGTTGACCACCCCGACCGCCGCGATGATCACCGACATCGCCAGCAGGATGGACAGGAACGTCACGAACCCGTCGACCTGCTTGCGGGCGTCCTTCTTCAGCGACGTCTGGTCCGACACCTTCAGGTTCGGGTACGCCTTCAGCGCCGACTCGATCGACGTCTTGGTCGACGCGTCGGTCCTGGAGGCGTTCACCAGCACCGCGTCCACCGACGGCCGCACCGTGTGCCGCAGGTACACCTGCTCGGAGACGATCCGGCCGCCGATCAGGTCGCTCTTGGCGAAGATCCCGGTGACCTTCAGCCGCTCGGTCTTCCCGTCGGGGAACAGCGCCGGCACCGTCGACCCGACGTGCCAGCCCTTGTCCTTGGCGGTCGACTCGTTCACCATCAGCCCGTCCGGGCCGATCGACGTGCCGCCCGACACCATCTTCAGCCGCGCCGCCTTCGCGATCACGCCGACGTCGCCCGACATGTACGTGCCGCGCTTGCCGTCGATCTTCGCGGTGCCCTCGTAGGTCGGCGACGCCGACTCCACCCCGGGCGCCGCCTTGATCTTCTGCGCCGCGTCGGGGGCGATGTCGCCGCCGGTCGCCTGCACCAGGTAGTCCGCGCCGAACTGCGCGTCCACCTGCTTGTCGATCGACGCGCGCATCGTCGCGCCCAGCACGTTCACCGTCGTGATCAGCGCCAGCCCGATCATCAGCGCCGCGGCGGTCGCGGCGGTGCGGCGCGGGTTGCGCAGCGCGTTCTGCCGCGCCAGCCGGCCCGGCGCGCCCAGCAGCCGCGCGAACGGCCACCCCAGCACCTTCACCACCGGGACGCTGATCACCGGCGCGAGCATCGCGATCCCGATGAACACCGCGAACGCGCCCGCGCCCACCGGCACCGCCGGGTTCCCGCCGTTGCCGGCCAGACCCGCGCCGATGAGGCCCGCGCCGACCAGCGTCAGCAGCGACCCCAGCGCCACCCGGATCCGCAGCGTCCGCTGCGGCAGCGCCACGTCGTCGCGCATCGCCGCCACCGGCGGGATCTTCGCCGCGCGCCGCGCCGGGAAGTACGCCGACACCACCGTCACCACGATCCCGACGACGTAGGACCAGATCACCGGCGTCGCGGTGAACGTCAGCCCGCCCGACGCGGCGTCGCCCATCTGCGTCTGCAGCAGCGCCGCCAGGCCCGCGCCGGCCGCCAGCCCCAGCGTCGACCCGACGA
This sequence comes from Actinomadura opuntiae, assembly GCF_030283205.1. Classification (GTDB taxonomy): domain Bacteria; phylum Actinomycetota; class Actinomycetes; order Streptosporangiales; family Streptosporangiaceae; genus Spirillospora. The sequence goes on along the minus strand of NZ_JASNWF010000042.1, from coordinate 7,799 downwards.
CCCCGACCGCGACCGCCTCACCGATCACCGCCCGCGTCACCTGCGGGCGGGCCGCGCCGATCGCGCGCAGCAGCGCCAGCTCCCGGGTCCGCTGCGCCACCAGCATCGAGAACGTGTTGAAGATGATGAACGCCCCGACGAAGATCGAGATCAGCGCGAACGCCAGCAGGAACGTGCGGAAGAACCCCATGATCTGCGCGACGTCGCTCTTGTTCTCGTCGCGCATCTTCGTGCCGGTGACGGCCTCCACGCCGCCCGGCAGCACCTTCGCGACCCGGTCGCGCAGCTGCGCCTCCGACGGGCCGGTGGAGCCCATCTCGATGTCGCTGAAGTAGCCGGGCTTCAGCATCAGCCTCTGCGCCGTCGGGGTGTCGAACGCGGTGACGCTCGCGCCCATCAGGTTCCCGGTGTCGATCAGCCCGACGATCCGCATCCGCTGCGGCGGCCCCGACGACACGATCCCGACGGTCTCGCCGACCGCGAGCCTCCCCTTCTTCGCGGTCTCCGCATCGATGATCACCTCGCCGGGGCCGTGCGGCGCCCGGCCCTCCTTCAGGTCGAACGACCCGCCGGTGTTCCAGTTCGAGCCGAGCTGCGGCGGGCCCTGCGACCCCGAGCCGATGACCTTCCCGTCCCGGCCCACGACGGCCGCGTACCCGTTGACGTTGCCCTGCGGGTCCTTCACCCCGTCGACGGCGCGCAGCGCCTTCAGGATCGACGCGGGCACCGGCTGCGCCGCCCGCCCGTCATCGTCGCCGCCGACGACCTTCTTGGCCCGCACGTCCACGGCGACGTTCTTGCCGACCCGGCTGAACAGGTCGTCGAACTGCTTGTTCATCGTGTCGGTGAAGATCAGCGTGCCGGCCACGAACGCCACGCCGAGGATCACCGCCACGGCCGTCAGCACCAGCCTGATCTTGTGCGCCGCCAGGTTGCGGAGCGTGACCTTGCCCATCATCGCGCCGCGACCCCCGGTCCCTGCCCGCCCGGAGCGCCGGCCGGACGGCCCGCCGTCTCGAAGCCCTTCATCCGCTCCAGCACCCGCTCGGCCGTCGGCCCGGTCATCGTGTCGACGATCTGCCCGTCGGTCAGGAACAGCACCTGGTCGGCGTACGCCGCCGCCGACGGGTCGTGCGTCACCATCACGATCGTCTGGCCCATCCGCCGCACCGAGTCCCGCAGGAACCCCAGCACCTCGGCGCCCGACCTCGAGTCCAGGTTCCCGGTCGGCTCGTCCGCGAAGATGATCTCCGGGCGGGACGCCAGCGCCCGCGCGCACGCCACCCGCTGCTGCTGCCCGCCCGACAGCTCGGTCGGACGGTGCTTCAGCCGCGGCCGCAGCCCCACGGTGTCGATCACCTCGTCCACCCACGCCCGGTCGGCCTTGCGGCCCGCGATGTCCATCGGCAGCGTGATGTTCTCCAGCGCCGTCAGCGTCGGGACCAGGTTGAACGCCTGGAAGACGAACCCGATCTTGTCGCGGCGCAGCCGGGTGAGCTGCTTGTCCTTCAGCCCGGTCAGCTCGGTGTCGCCGATGAACACCTGCCCGGAGTCCACCGAGTCGAGCCCCGCCATGCAGTGCATCAGCGTGGACTTCCCGGAACCCGACGGGCCCATGATCGCGGTGAACCGGCCGCGGGGGATCCCCACGGTCACCGAGTCCAGCGCGACCACCTGGGCGTCGCCGCGCCCGTACACCTTGGCGATCTGATGGGCCCGTGCGGCGAAGTCGCCCGCCCCGGGCGCGGAGTGCGCGTCAGCGGTCGATGGGGCGGTGTTCGTCACGTGAACTCCCCTGTGTCAGTGGATGAGGGTGGAATCGGACTGCCGCGGACCGCGCTTTCGTCCCCCGGCGATCCGTCCCTCAGAACAGTAGGAGTCCGGCGGCCCCGTGAGATGCACCCCAGGAATGGACTTACCACTCCATCCCTGGCAGGAGAGGTGGCACCAGGGTCGTCCTACCGGAGTAGGGGGCCCACGGGCGAAAGAAGGGTCCGCTCGGGGGCCGCCCCTGAGAGCCGGCCCGTGGACCACCGCCCCACCAGCACCGACACCCGCCCCGCGCCTCCGGGACGGCCCGGGGGAGGGGTCAGCCCTGCCCGGGGCGGCTCAGCCCGGTCTCGTAGGCGTACACCACCGCCTGCACCCGGTCCCGCAGCCCCAGCTTCGCCAGCACGTTCCCCACGTGCGTCTTCACCGTCGTCTCCGACACCACCAGCTCCGCCGCGATCTCCGCGTTCGACTGGCCCCGCGCCACGTGCGTCAGCACCTCGCGCTCCCGCTCGGTCAGCGTGTCCAGCCCCGGCGGCGGCGAGGCGTCCCGCACCGCCGGCAGCCGCGTCGCGAACCGGTCCAGCAGCCGCCGCGTCACGCTCGGCGCCACGATCGCATCGCCCGCCGCCACGATCCGGATCGCCTGCACCAGATCCTCCGGCGGCGAATCCTTCAGCAGGAACCCGCTCGCCCCCGCCCGCACCGCCTCGATCACGTACTCGTCCAGATCGAACGTCGTCAGGATCAGCACCCTCGGGTCGTGCGACGCCGCGCCCTCCCGGATGATCCGCCGGGTCGCCTCGATCCCGTCCACGCCCGGCATCCGGATGTCCATCAGCACCACGTCCGGCAGCAGCGACCGCGTCAGCTCCACCGCCGTCGCGCCGTCCCCGGCCTCGCCCACCACCGCGATGTCGGCCTCGGCCTCCAGGATCAGCCGGAACCCCGTGCGCAGCAACGGCTGATCGTCGACGAGCAGCACCCGCACCGCGCTCACCGCGCCACCCCGCTCACGTCCATCGTCCCCGCTCCTCGCCCCGCTCCGCGGCCCGCTCGCCGGCCTGCTCCACGGCCCGCTCCGCACCCGGCACCGGCCACCGTCACCCTATGCCCTCCCCGCCCCCGCGGCGGTCCGCCCGGCCCGGCCCGACGCCCCCGACCGACCCCGCCGGCCCGACCGGCCCGGCATCCCCGCCCGGCCACGCTCACGCCTCCAGCGGGAACCGCGCCCGCACCCCGAACCCGCCGCCGACCCGCGGCCCGATCCGCAGCTCGCCCCCGTACAGCGCCACCCGCTCGTACATCCCCACCAGCCCGTGCCCCGGATTGTCCGTCCCGTCCGCCACGATCGTCGCCGTGCCCCGCCCGTCGTCCTCGATCTCCACCGTCAGGTCCGCCTCGGTGTAGTACAGCCGCACCCACGCCCGCGCCTGCGCCCCCGCGTGCTTCAGCGTGTTCGTCAGCGCCTCCTGGATCAGCCGGAACGCCGCCACGTCCACCCCCGGCGACGGCGTCCGCGCCTCGCCCTCGATCCACAGCTGCACCGACAGGCCCGTCTCCCGCACATGGTCCAGCAGCTCCCCGAGATCCCCCAGACCCGGCTGCGGCGCCAGCTCCCGCCCCGCCTGGTCGGCGTCCCGCTCGGTCCGCAGCACCCCCACGATCCGCCGCATCTCGCTCAGCGCCGTCCGCCCGACCTCCTCGATCGTCGACATCGCCTCCCGCGCGCTGCCCGGATCCCGGTCGATGATCCGCCGCGCCGCCCCCGCCTGCACCGTCATCACGCTCACATGGTGCGCCACCACGTCGTGCAGCTCCCGCGCGATCCGCGACCGCTCCTCGATCCGCGCCGCCCGCGCGTCGGTGCCCCGCGCCCGCTCCAGCCGCGCCGCCCGGTCCTCCAGCTCCGCGAAGTACGCCCGCCGCAGCCGCAGGTTGCGGCCCAGCACCCACACCCCGGCCACCAGCGCGCAGTCGCTCACCAGCACCACCGGCGACGTCTCCACCGGCATCATCACCAGCGACACCAGGAACGACGCGAACCCCGCCACACCGCCGAGCGCGCTCTGCGCCAGCCCCCGGTGCGCCGCCAGGCTGTAGATCGCGATCAGGAACGCCATCACGTCCGGCACCGACGGCGGATACCCCCACACCGTCAGCGTCAGCTCGCCCGCCACGATCAGCAGCAGCACCGGCAGCGGATGGCGCCGCCGCCACGTCAGCGCCATCGTCACCACGACGACGATCAGCCCGTCCGCCGCGTCCGGCGTCCGGAAGTCCGCGTAGTCACCGCCGTCCGGGAAGTCCTGCAGGTACAGCTGCGGCAGGCCCACCAGCAGCAGCCCCAGCGCGAGCAACGCGTCCGCCGCCTGCGGACGCGCCTGCAGCCAGGCACGAAAAGTACGAAGACCACGGATGCGGGGTGACACGACTCTCACCCTAGGAGGTCGCGGCAGGTCGTGACCCCTCCTGCACGCGGATCCGCGGTCCTCCCCAAGGATGACCCGGCCCGCCGCCCCTACGCCCCGCGACCGCCCATCCCCTCCGCCCGGCCCCTCCGTCAGGCCCCCGCGAACCCGCGGACGCGGCTACAGGTCGTCGCGCTCGCGCGCCGCGCCCGCCATCGCCGGCCCCTCCAGATCCGCCGGGGACGGCCGCCGCACCGGCACCGCCGGCAGCGGCGGGGGAGTGCCCCCGAACTCCGGGCACCGCTCCTTGTGATCGCACCAGTCGCACAGCCGGCTCGTCCGCGGCCGCCACTCACCCGAGTCCATCGCCCGCCGGATCGCCTGCCACAGAGCCTCCACCTTCCGCTCCGTCGCCCGCAGATCCCGCTCCTCCGGCTCGTACCGCAGCACCTCCCCGTTCCCCAGGTACATCAGCTGCAGCAACCGCGGCACCCGCCCGTGCAACCGCCACAGCACCAGCGCGTAGAACTTCATCTGGAACAGCGCCCGCGCCTCGAAATCCGCCCGCGGCGCCGTCCCCGTCTTGTAATCCACGATCCGCACGTCACCGCTCGGCGCCACATCGACCCGGTCGATGTACCCCCGCAGCTTCAACCCCGAATCCAGCACCGTCTCCACGAACAGCTCACGCTCGGCCGGCTCCAACCGCCGCGGATCCTCCAACGTGAAGTACCGCTCCACCATCCGCCGCGCCTGCGCCAGCCACTCCGCCCGCTCGGCCTCCGCGCCCTCACCGTCGCCGAACAGCTCCGCCAGCTCCGGCTCCGCCGCCAGCAGCCGCTCCCACTGCGGCCCCAGCAGCTCCAGCGCCGCCCCCACCGTCCGGCCGCCCGCCGGCAGGTCGTACAGCCGCTCCAGCACCGCGTGCACCAGCGTCCCGCGCGCCGCAGCCGGGCTCGGCCGCTCCGGAAGCCGATCGATCACCCGGAACCGGTACAGCAGCGGACACGTCATGAAATCACCCGCCCGCGACGGCGACAGCGACCCCACCACCGCAGGACCCTCCACCCCGTCCCCCTCCCGCGGAGACGGAACGGACACCTCACCACCGGCCTCGGTCGTCGTCATGGCACAGCAGCGTAGGCGAGACCCCCGACGAAATCCCGCAGCCCCGCCACACCCGTCCTTGACCACCCCGCCATTGATCACCCGCCATTGATCACCCCGCACCGCACGCCGACCCGCCCCCACCGGGCCGTAGCATCGAGAACGTGACCAACAGCGCGCCCCCGACCCAGGGCAAGACGCCCGCCGGCGACCCCGGCCCCCGCAAGGGCGGCCCCGACGCCCGGCCCGGCCTCTACATGGGCCGCCCCTTCGGCGTCCCCGTCTACGTCTCGCCCAGCTGGTTCCTGGTCGCCATCCTCGTCACCGTCATGTTCGAAGGCCAGGTCAACGGCGTCATCGACCGCCCCGCCAGCTACCTCGTCGCCTTCGCCTACGCCGTCCTGCTCTACGGCTCGGTCTTCGTCCACGAACTCAGCCACGCCGTCACCGCCCGCGTCCTCGGCCTGCCCGTCCGCTCCGTCACCCTCCACATCCTCGGCGGCGAGACCTCCATCGAACGCGAGGCCGCCACCCCCGGCCGCGAATTCCTCATCGCCTTCGCCGGCCCCCTCACCAACCTCGTCCTCGCCGGACTCGGCCTGCTCGCCCACGCCGTCCTCCCGCTCCCCGACGTCGCCCTCCTGCTCATCGACGCCCTCACCTTCGCCAACCTCCTCGTCGGCGTCTTCAACCTCCTGCCCGGCCTGCCCCTCGACGGCGGACGCCTCGTCCGCGCCGCCGTCTGGAAGGCCACCGGCCACAGCCGCAGCGGCGCCATCTTCGCCGGCTGGGTCGGCCGCGCCGTCGCCGTCGCCTGCCTCGTCTCCGGCGCCTACCTCGCCACCTACCGCACCGACGAGGGCGGCAACGGCGGCTTCGGCTGGCTCGCCCTCCTGTGGTCCGCCCTCGTCGCCTCCTTCATCTGGGTCGGCGCCACCCAGGCCATCCGCGCCGAACGCTTCCGCGACCGCGTCCCCCTGCTGTCGGCCCGCCGCCTCGCCCGCCGCGCCACCCTCGTCACCGCCGACACCCCCCTCGCCGAGGCCATTCGCCGCGCCCACGCCGACCAGGCCGGCGCCCTCGTCATCGCCGACCACGACGGCAACCCCCAGGGCATCGTCAGCGAGAAGGCCGTCACCGCCACCCCCGAGCACCGCCGCCCCTGGATCACTGTCGGCGAACTGTCCCGCGGCCTCGAACCCGACCTCACCCTCCCCGCCGACCTCACCGGCGAAGACCTCATCACCGCCCTGCGCACCAACCCCGCCTCCGAATACCTCCTCACCGAACCCGACGGCCGCGTCTACGGCGTCCTCGCCGTCGCCGACGTCGACCGCGCCTTCGCCGGCGTCTGACCCGCCCGCCGCCCCAGCCCGGACGGCCTGAGCTGCGGCCGCCCGCCGCTAGCCTTGACCACCATGAGCGAACCCCGGCCCACCGAGCCCGCACCCGCCACCGGCCGCATCCCGCACGGCCCGTTCCGGCCCGGAGACCAGGTTCAGCTCACCGACCCCAAGGGCCGCATCAACACCATCACCCTCCAGCCCGGCAAGCTCTACCACTCCCACAAGGGCTCCGTCCCCCACGACGACATCATCGGCAGCCCCGAAGGCACCGTCTACCGCTCCAGCGGCGGCGTCGAGTACCTCGCCTTCCGGCCCCTGCTCGCCGACTTCGCCGTCCGCATGCCCCGCGGCGCCGCCGTCGTCTACCCCAAGGACGCCGCCCAGATCGTCGCCATGGCCGACATCTTCCCCGGCGCCCGCGTCATCGAGGCCGGCGCCGGCTCCGGCGCCCTCAGCTGCTTCCTCCTGCGCGCCGTCGGCGAACACGGCCTCGTCTCCTCCTACGAACGCCGCCCCGACTTCGCCGACATCGCCCGCGCCAACGTCGAGAAGTTCTTCGGCGGCCCCCACCCCTCCTGGCGCCTCACTGTCGGCTCCCTCGAGGACGCCCTCACCGAGACCGAGGCCGACCGCGTCGTCCTCGACATGCTCGCCCCCTGGGAGACCCTCGACGCCGTCGCCAAGGCCCTCATCCCCGGCGGCATGGTCTGCGCCTACATCGCCACCACCACCCAGATGTCCCGCGTCGTCGAGGACCTGCGCGCCCACGGCGCCTTCGCCGAGCCCTACGCCTTCGAGACCCTCCTGCGCTCCTGGCACGTCGACGGCCTCGCCGTCCGCCCCGACCACCGCATGGTCGGCCACACCGGCTTCCTCGTCACCGCCCGCCGCCTCGCCGACGGCGTCACCCCGCCCGCGCGCCGCCGCCGCCCCGCCAAGGGCGCACACCCCGCCCCCGACACCGCCGCCCCCGCCGGTGGCGACACCGCACCCGACCCCGCCACCGAGGCCTAGACCCCCGCCCGCGGGCAAGACCCGGCAACCCGCCACGCCGAGACACGCCCGTGTCCCACCCCACACACCCCGAAATCGACAAACCCTCGCCCCCGACACGCCCCCACACCCAAAACCGCAGGTCCGCGCAGCACAACACCACCACCAACAC
>NZ_JASNWF010000041.1 GCF_030283205.1 Actinomadura opuntiae | reverse complement strand
CACGGCGGACGGCTCGGCCGGCGCCCCCGGCGCCGCCTTCGGCGGGGCCGGTGCGGGACTGCGGACCGCCGGCGGCCGCCCCGGCGCGCAGTGCCGCGCCGGCGGCGCGGGGGCGGGGGTCTTCGGATGCGCCAGCGCGTTCCGCTCCGCCACCGGCGTGACGTGCGGCGACGAGCCGGAGCCGGCGGCCGTCCAGATCCCGGCGGCGAGCGCGCCCGCGCCCACCGCCCCGGCCACCGCCAGCATCGGCCCGCGGCGGATGCGACCCTTGTCGATCATGTTGCTCCTCGGGGGACGTCGTCCGTACACCCCTCAGAACCCCCGCGGCGGCCCGTCCGGTTGTCATGACCCGGGAGGAATTCTAGGAGATTCCGGGAACCGGCCGGCTCAGCGGCGGCCGGCGGCGGCGAGCGCGTCCGGGAGAAGCTCGGCCAGCGCCCGGAACGCCCGGCCCCGGTGGCTGATCGCGTCCTTCTCCGCCGGCGCCATCTCCGCGGTCGTGCGGGTCTCGCCGTCCGGCAGGAAGATCGGGTCGTAGCCGAAGCCACCGGTGCCGCGCGGCGCGCGGAGCACCGTCCCGCGCATCCGGCCCTCGACCGTGTGCTCGACCGCGGCGCGGCCGCCGCCCGCCGGGACCACCAGCGCCGCCGCGCACACGAACGCCGCGCCGCGCAGGCCGTCGGCGACGTCGCCGAGCTGGTCGAGGACGAGCTGGAGGTTCGCGGCGTCCTTGTCGCCGGCGGCGTCGCCGAACCGTCCCGACCAGCGGGCCGACAGCACGCCCGGCATCCCGTTCAGCGCGTCCACGCACAACCCCGAGTCGTCGGAGACGGCCGGCAGGCCGGTGTGCGCGGCGATCGCGCGGGCCTTCAGCAGCGCGTTGCCCTCGAAGGTCAACTCGGTCTCGGGGACGTCGGGGGCGTCCGGGAACTCCGCGAGGCCCGCCACGTCGATGCCGCCGAGGATCCGCTCCAGTTCGGCGATCTTTCCCGCGTTGCGGGTCGCCAGCACGATCCGCGTCACCGACCCGGCTTCCCCTTCTGCAGGGCCTCGTTCTGCAGCCGGGTCAGGTCGGCGCAGCCGCCCGCGGCGAGGTCGAGCAGCGCGTCCAGCTCGGCGCGGTCGAACGGGGCGCCCTCGGCGGTGCCCTGCACCTCGACGAACCTCCCGTCGCCGGTGCACACCACGTTCATGTCGGTGCCGGCGGCCGAGTCCTCCTCGTAGCACAGGTCGAGCCGCGCCTCCCCGGCGACGACGCCGACGCTCACCGCCGCGACCGAGGTGACCAGCGGGTTCCCGCGCAGCATCTTGCGCTCGCGCATCCACGACACCGCGTCGGCGAGCGCGACGTAGGCGCCGGTGATCGCGGCGGTGCGGGTGCCGCCGTCGGCCTGCAGCACGTCGCAGTCGAGCTGGACGGTGTTCTCGCCGAGCGCCTTGAGGTCGAGGCACGCCCGGACGGACCGGCCGATCAGCCGGGAGATCTCGTGCGTGCGTCCGCCGACCCGGCCCTTGATGGACTCGCGGTCGTTGCGGGTGTTGGTCGCGCGGGGCAGCATCGCGTACTCGGCGGTGACCCAGCCGAGGCCGCTGTCGCGCCGCCAGCGGGGCACCGAGTCCTGCACGGAGGCCGCGCACAGCACCCGCGTCCGGCCGAACTCGACGAGCACCGACCCCTCCGCGTGGTCGAGCCATCCGCGTTGGATGCGGACGGGGCGGAGCTGGTCCGGTGCGCGATCATCGGGGCGTGCCATGCGCACCACCCTAGTGCCCGGACGGCGGGTCACAGGTCGTAGGAGGCGCCCACCCGGGCCAGCTCGATGTCGCCGCCGTAGCCGCTGGCCTTGGCCTCCTTCAGCGACATGTCCTGGTCGTTCCACGGCACCAGATGGGTGAGCACCAGGCGGCCGGCGTCGGCGCGGGCGGCGTGCTCGCCCGCCTCCCGCGCGGTCAGGTGCAGCTCGGACGGCAGGCCGGGCCCCTCCAGGAACGACGCCTCGCACAGGAACAGGTCGGCGCCGCGCGCCAGCTCCACCAGGGTGTCGGACACCCCGGTGTCACCGGAGTAGGCGAGCGCCTTGCCGCCGTGCTCGATGCGGAACGCGTACGCCTCCACCGGGTGCGGCATCAGCGCGGTCGTCACCCGGAACGGTCCGATCTCGTACGGGCCGCGGCGCAGCACGTGGAAGTCGAACGTCTCGCACATCCCCGGCTCGGGCTCCAGGTCGTAGGCCTTCGCCATCCGCACCGCGGTCCCCTCGGGGCCGTGCACCGGCAGCCGCGGCTGCGGGCCCTCGGGATGGTAGGTGCGCGCCACCCACAGCCCGCACAGGTCCAGGCAGTGGTCGGCGTGCAGGTGCGAGACGCACACCGCGTCGATCTCCTGCAGCGAGCGGAAGCGCTGCAGCGATCCGAGGGCGCCGTTGCCGAGATCGAGCACGAGCGCGTAGCCGTCGGCCTCGATCAGGTAGCTGGACGCGGGGCTGTCCGGCCCCGGGAAACTGCCGGAGCAGCCGATCACTGTGACCCGCACGCTCACTCCTCCTCTTGTGTCCCCGAGGAATCAGGTCGTCAGAGCCTTGCTCAAGGCGGGGCCGGTGCCCCCCGCGCCGCCCGGCCCGGCCTGGCCGGCCGTCTCCACCGCGTCGATCTCCGGTCCGAGGAACCGCCGGCCGAGTTCGGCGAACACGGCGGGATCACCGGTCGCGCGGAACCGGTGCCGTGGCCGGGGCCTCGCCTCGTCGCGCGCCAGCCCCTGGTCGTGCAGCACTCGATACACGTCCTTGGCGGTCTCGTCGGCGCTCGATACCAGTGTGACCCCGTCGCCGACGACATACGAGATGACGCCGGTCAGCAGTGGGTAATGGGTGCAGCCGAGGATGAGGGTGTCGCATCCGGCGGCCACGATCGGCCGCAGGTAGCCGCGCGCCGCGTCCAGCAGCTCCTCCCCCATCGTCACGCCCGCCTCGACGAACTCGACGAAGCGCGGGCAGGCCGCGCTGACCAGTTCGATGTGCGGCGCGGCCGCGAACGCGTCGTCGTAGGCGCGGCTGGTGACGGTGGCGTGCGTCGCGATCAGCCCGACCCGGCCGTTGGAGGTGGCGCGGGCCGCGCGCCGCGTCGCCGGGTTGATCACCTCGACGACCGGGACGTCGTAGCGCTCGCGGGCGTCGCGCAGCATCGCCGAGCTGGCGCTGTTGCAGGCGATCACCAGCATCTTCACGCCCTCGTCGACGAGCTGGTCGAGCATCTCCAGGGCGTACGCGCGGACCTCGGCGATCGGGCGCGGCCCGTACGGCTGGCGGGCCGAGTCGCCGAGGTAGACGATCGGCTCGTTCGGCAGCTGGTCGAGGATCGCGCGCGCCACGGTGAGGCCGCCGAATCCGCTGTCGAACACACCGATCGGCAGGTCCGACCGGTGACCGGATGAGGGCGCGGTCGGGTCGAGGTCGCCGGTCGCTGACATGGTCCTACAGGCTAGGCGACTTACCCCCGTCCAGGTGCGTCATGCGTTGGACATCACACCGTCACCCGTTGGAAAACGCGCCAGTTCACGGGCGGCGCGCGCGATCGGTTCGCCGGGCGCGCGAAACGCCGGTGAAGCGCGTCACGCCGCGCGCCGCCCGGGGGTCACTTCTTGGCGCCGATGCCGACGCGGGCGATCTGGCGGCTCTGCGCGACCAGGCGCCCGGCCGAGTCCCAGACCTCGACCTCCTCGTCGAACCAGCCGTCCGACAGCAGCCGCCCGGTGCCGTGCACGGCGAGCCAGCCGGGCGCCGGGACGGCCCGCATGTGCCAGGTGAGCTCGACGGTCGGCGCCCAGCCCTTGGAGCCGAGGTTGAGCGCGACGGGCGGGAGCGCGTCGACGGTGAGCGCGAGGGAGAAGGCGTCCGGGCCGTACTCGTCGCGCAGCCGGAACCAGGCGCGGATCTCCGGCCGGCCGCTCGGCGTGCCGTCCAGCCAGCCCATGGTGGAGCGGTCGAAGCGCATGTCGACCTGGCCGGCGAAGCCCTCGGTGCCCTCCTCCGGCAGCATGCTGGTGCACTCGGCCAGCGGCGGGACCTCCACGGCGGGCGCGGGGCCGGCGAACGCGGGCTCGGCGGCGGCGTCGAGGGTGCCGGTGGTGATGAGCGCCTCCACCGCGGGACGCCCGCCCTGGACGAGGCTGACCAGCGCGGTGGCGGCGGTGCGGCCGCTCTTGCGGGTGTCGACGACCAGCTCGGCGGGGCCGGGCTTGGCGGGGCGCAGGAACGTCGCGGCGGTGGCGATGGGGTGCGCGTGCGGGGAGGCGTCGACGGCGGCGCGGCCGAGGACGGCCATCAGGTAGCCGCCGTTCAGCGCCTCGGCGAAGCCGAAGTCGCCGTCCAGATCGGCCGCGTACCGGCCCTCGCCGATCCGCCTGACCGCGGTGGCCGCCTCGAACCCGCCCATGCGCTGTCTCCCCGTTCCGGCCGGCGGGCGTCCACCCGGCCGGCACGGTTCTAGAATCTCATTCGAGAACGAACTCTACCGTGCCGGCCGCGATGCCGCCGTGGCCGGGATCACGCCCGGCTCAGGCCCAGAGCTGGCCCTCCAGGCGCGCCTCGGCCTCCTCCAGCGTGCCGCCGTAGGCGCCGGTGGACAGGTACTTCCAGCCGCCGTCGGCGACGACGAACACGATGTCGGCGCGCTCGCCCGCCTTCACCGCCTTGTTCGCCATGCCGATCGCGGCGTGCAGCGCGCCGCCCGTCGAGATGCCCGCGAAGATGCCCTCCTGCTCCAGCAGCTCACGGGTGCGGCGCAGCGCGTCCCGGGACCCGACGGAGAACCGGGTCGTCAGTATCGAGTCGTCGTACAGCTCGGGGATGAAGCCCTCGTCGATGTTGCGCAGCCCGTACACCAGCTCGCCGTACCGCGGCTCCGCGGCGACGATCCTCACGTCCGGCACCTGCTCGCGCAGGTACCGGCCGACGCCCATCAGCGTGCCGGTGGTGCCGAGCCCCGCGACGAAGTGCGTCACCGACGGCAGGTCGGCGAGGATCTCCGGCCCGGTCGTCTCGTAGTGCGCCAGCGCGTTGGCCTCGTTGCCGTACTGGTACAGCATCACCCAGTCGGGGTTCTCGGCCGCCAGCCCCTTCGCCACCCGGACCGCCTCGTTCGAGCCGCCCGCGGCGGGCGAGGGGATGATCTCCGCCCCCCACATCTCCAGCAGCTGGCGGCGCTCCGCCGAGGTGTTCTCCGGCATCACGCACACCATCCGGTAGCCGCGCAGCTTGGCGACCATGGCCAGCGAGATGCCGGTGTTCCCGGACGTCGGCTCCAGGATCGTGCAGCCCGGCGTCAGCAGGCCGTCCTTCTCCGCCTTCTCGATCATGTAGAAGGCGGGCCGGTCCTTCACCGACCCGGTCGGGTTGCGGTCCTCCAGCTTGGCCCAGAGCCGGACGTCGGCGCTCGGCGACAGCCGCGGCAGCCCGACCAGCGGGGTGCCGCCGAGCGAGTCCAGCAGCGAGTCGAATCGCATGTCGGCCCGTCCAGCCCGGCTCAGCCGCCCGCGACGGCCGGCAGGATCGTCACGCCGTCGCCGTCGGAGACCTCGGTCTCCAGGCCGCCGAGGAAGCGCACGTCCTCGTCGTTGAGGTAGACGTTGACGAACCGGCGCAGGCCCTTGTCGTCCACCAGCCGGTCGCGCAGCCCGGGGTGGCGGGAGTCCAGGTCGGTGAACAGCTCGTCGAGCGTGCCGCCCTTGCCCTCGACGGCCTTGGCGCCGTCGGTGAGGTTGCGCAGGATCGTCGGGATCCGGACCTCGATCGCCATCGCGATGATCTCCTTCGGTCGTACGGGGCTCCCCGCCCTCTGCGTCACAACCGGGCGGGCAGCGGGGGAATTCCGGGCAGGATCAACGGGCCGGCGAACAGTCGTAGACGACCTCGGCGCGCGAATGCCCGAACAGGAAGCTCTGTACGGGTGGCAGCGCGAGGGCCGGGACGCGGCGCCGCACGCCCGTCACGTCCCCGCTCGTCCACATGTCGACCAGTTTACCGGCCGCGTTCCGGCCGCTCCCCGCCGCCATCGGCTCCGCGACCCCGGCGACCGGGCTCAGTGCCCGGCGTCGTAGGAGTCGACGATCCGGACCTCTTCCTCGGTCACCTCGCCGTCCGCGATCCGGTACGACCGGAACTCCTCGGTGCCCTCGGCGCGGGTCGACACGAGCACGTAGTGCGCGTTCGGCTCGGAGGCGTAGGAGATGTCGGTGCGGGACGGGTACGCCTCGGTCGCGGTGTGCGAGTGGTAGATCACCACCGGCTCCTCGTCGCGGTCGTCCATCTCGCGCCACAGCTTCAGCTGCTCCTGCGAGTCGAACCGGTAGAACGTCGGGGACCGCTCGGCGTTGGTCATCGCGACGTACCGGACGGGCCGGTCGGACCCGATCGGGCCGGCGATGATGCCGCATGCCTCGTCCGGATGGTCGGCGCGCGCATGCGCGACGATCTTCTCGACCAGGGCACGCTCGATCGTCAGCATGCCCGAAGGCTACCGCCCCGGCGGGCGCGCGCCTCACCCGCCGTCGAGCCGGACGTGCAGCCGGATCTGGGTGCCGCCCGCGCCGGACCTGATCTGCACGATGTGGCAGAGCCGGCGCACCGCCCACATCGCGCCCTCGGCGTCGCGGCCGCCCGGCCCGTCGCCGGCGGGCGGGAGGCGCGGCGGGGTGTAGCCGAGGAACCGGTCGGTGAGCGCGCGGCCGGGACCGGCCACGTCGCAGACCAGCTCGCCGGCCTCGGCCCACAGCCGCACCGAGCCGTGCCCGCCGCCGTCCCGGACGATCATCGTGGCGACCTCGTTCACCGCCAGCACGAGCGGCAGCGTCCGGCCCTCCGGCAGTCCGAGCCGGGCGGCCCCGGCGGCGAGGAAGCCGCGCAGCGACGGCAGCCCGCCCGCGCCGAACGCCCGGTGCGCGGCGGCGGTCGGGGGCGGCGGCAGCGCGCCCGCGTTGCATTCGGCGTAGTACTCGGCGGGGTCGGTGTACGCGGGGCTGGGGCGCGGGCCGTCCGGGCCGGTCAGCTCCGGGTGCGTGCGGGCCATGCCGTCCAGCACGTTCCGGGGCAGCGACGCCGTGTCGTAGGCGCACATCATCATGGTCGGGGTGCCGGCGAACACCACGTTCAGCAGCGACTCGTGCCGCTGCCACTCGCGCGTCTCCAGCGGCGTCAGCCCGTCCCACACCGGCTCGGCGAGCAGCCGCAGCCGCCCGCGCGGCCACCAGTCGGCGCGCATCCGGTCGTGGTAGCCGGCCAGCGCCCGCATCGGGCCGCCGAACCAGTCGCCGGAGTCGATGAACTCGATCCCGGTGCAGGTCTCGGCGCCGAGCTGCTCGCGCAGCGTCACCCGGACCGGCTCCGACGCGATCACCACCACCGCCTCGCCCGCGCGCCGCCCGGCCCGCAGGTACGGGACAGCGGTCAGCGCCAGCTCGCGCGGCCAGCCGTACGGCACCGCCCGGTGCACCAGCGCGTCGCGGCCGCCGGTCTGCGGCGGCGCCTCCGGCAGGACGTCGCGGGCCTGCGGCGGGCCCGCCCGGTGAGCGCTCATCGCGCCCCCTCGCGGACGATCCCGGGCACGCCCTCCCAGCCGGTCACCCGCATCATCATCTCCACGCAGCGGGGCGCCGACCGCAGCACGACCAGCCGGTCGGGGACGATGCTCCACTCGTTCACGCCGACCAGCGCGCGCAGCCCGGCCAGGTCGCAGAACTCCACCCCGGCCAGGTCGAGGCACACGTGCGCGGCGCGGTCGTCGAGCCCGCGCAGCGCCGCCAGCAGCCCCGGCAGCGTCGACTCGTCGATCGAGCCGGACAGCCGGAGGCCCGGCGGGGCGAACAGCGGGTCGATCCGCAGCGCGCCGTCGTCGAAGACGGCGTCGGCGCCGGCCCGCCCGCCGTGGCACGCGTCCAGCGCGTCCGGCAGGCCGGACCCGAACCAGCGCCGGTCGAACTGGCACAGCGCCATCGCGTCCCCGGTCCGCGCCACCGCCCGGCCCACGGCGTCCTCGAACGCCGCGAACCCGTCGGTGCCGGGCCAGCCGCGCGACGCCGGCGACGCCTCGACGGTCACCCGGACCCCGGCGCCCCGGCCACCGGCCGCCGCGATCATCTCGCCGGCCGGGCGCCCGGCGGTGGCGGGCACGGCCAGCCGGCCGTCGTTGAGGGCCGCGAGCAGGTCGGGGTCGTCCGCCGCGAAGACCGCCCGCAGCCGGTCGCGCACGGCCTCCGCGGGCTCGCCGTCGGCCAGGTAGAGCAGGGCGTGCCCGGCCCGCAGCCCGCCGCGCAGGTAGGCCGCCAGGACGGCGTGCCGTTCCGCGCCGTTGTCGTAGGCGAGGTAGAGGTGGTCGCCGAAGCGCATGCCGCCGACCGCCGTGCGGTTCCCGCCTGCCATGCGCGACACGTCCCTCCGCTCGCCGGGTCCGGGCCCGGGGTCACCCGGTCCGTTCCTCGACCGACACGCCCGACCGCGCCAGCAGCCCGGAGGCGCGCAGCCGGCCGGCCAGCTCGGGCGGGGCGCCGCGCAGCAGCAGGCCGCGGCCCGCGCCGAGGCCCGGCCGGTCCGCGTCGGCCAGCAGCCGCAGCCCGGCCTCGTCCCAGCCGGTCAGGCCGTGCAGGTCCAGGCAGAGCAGGCCCGCCGTGGACGCGACCGACGCCAGCACCTTCTCCGCGGCCGGCGCGGTCGCCGCGTCCAGCACCCCGGCCAGCGCCGCGCCCGGCGGCGCGAAGGTCGGCGTGATCCGCAGCGCGCCGTCGTCGTAGTGGTCGTCGGCCCGCACCCGGCCCATGTGGGCGCCCTCCATCACCGCCAGCCGCGGCTCGTCGAACCAGCGGCGGTCGAACTGGCAGATCGCCATCGCCTTCAGGTCGGTGGTCATGAACGCCTGGTCGAGCATGCGCTCGAAGTCGCCGTGCCGCTCGGTCCCGGGCCAGCGGCGCAGCGAGAACCGCGCCTCCCCGGCGATCCGGACCCCCGAGTAGCCCTGGACGAGCGCCAGGTCGATCTCCGTGGCCATCAGCCGCAGGCTCTCGTCCGGGTCGAACCTGCCGCTGGCCAGGAACGTCTCCTCGGCGGTGCGGACGACGAAGTGCCCGGCGTCCAGCGCCGCGGCGAAGTCGAACGGGTCGTCCTCCTGCGGGCGAGCGGCGTCGGGCCCGGCGCCCGCCCGGCCGCCGAGCCAGGCGGCGACCTCCCGCGCGGGCACCGCGTCGGAGATGTAGATCACCTTGTGGCCCGCGCGCACCCCGTCGCGGACGTAGGCGGCCATGACCGACCGCCGCTCGGCGTCGTTGTCGAAGAAAAGGCACAGGTGGTCGCCCAGCTCCATCGAGCCGACGGGCTTGCTGTGACCGGTCGTTGCCGGCATCGCGCCCTCCGGTTGGCTAGCGGCCCGCCTTCGCGGCGGGACTCGGCGGCGTCCCCTCACCCATCAGTGGACACCACCGAGGGCGTCCGCGTCCCGACAATCGGTGATGTCGCGGATGGCCGGGTGCGGACGGGAACGCCCGCCCCGCGGGCGCCGGAGTCGCTGTCAGGGAGCCGCTACCAGAGGGCGCGGACGAGGCCCTCCTGCAGCATCGTCAGCCAGTCATAGGCGGCGAACATCGGCGCGCGCGGGTCACGCGGGTCGAGCTGCTCGGCCTCCTCGTACCACTCCTCGCTGATGTCCAGCCGGGTGCCGAGCGCCAGCCGCACGTCGTTCAGCGCGCGCAGCCACATCTGCGCATGCTCCTTGTCGAGGACGATGTCGGCGCCCGGGTCCTTCAGCTCGTCCAGCACCGCCTGCGCCGCCTCGCGCTTGCCGTCCCGCAGTCCCATCTCGGTGTAGCGGCGGAACTCCCCGGCCGCCTCGCCGTCGTCGCGGTAGGCGTCGGGGAACAGCCGCGCCAGCACCGGGTCGTCCGGCTTGACGGCGTTCTCGGTGATGCCCACGGAGGCCAGCTCGCCGTCGTCGCCCGGGGTGTCCCCGAGGAGGGTGACCAGCTGCTCCATCAGCGCCCGCACCAGCGCCGTCTCCTCCGGCTCCAGCCGTACGACGATGCCCTTGCGGGTCTTCTTCACGTTGCTCATCGGATCGCTCCGCCCAAAGCTTCGCCGGGGATCAGTCGTCCCTTTTCACGGTGGCCCACAGCCCGTAGGAGTGCAGGATCTCCACGTCCCGCTCCATCTCCTCCCGCGTGCCCTTGGCCACGACGGCCCGGCCCTTGTGGTGGACGTCCAGCATCAGCTTCTCGGCCTTGCTCTTGGGGTACCCGAAGACGGTCTGGAACACGTACGTGACGTAGGACATCAGGTTGATCGGGTCGTTCCAGACGATCGCCAGCCACGGCCGGTCGGCGCGCACGTCCTCCTCGGCGTCGGGCCGCTCCAGCTCGACCGGCGCGGGTGCCGTGCTCATGATCCCCCTCCGCCGCTCACGACGTTCATCGGCCGTATCCCCCTTCCCCGCGTTGTCGGGCCGCCCACGCACCCGATGCTATGCGTCCCCGCGCCGTCGGGTGCGATCTTCGCCCGTCGCCCGCGGCCCGTCCGCGCGCTGTGCGCCCCCCTCCGCGCCCCGCCGGGAGGCGCCGCCGGGTGTGATGACCTCCATGTCCATGGTGCCCGCACCTGGCCATAGGGTTCCACTTGTGGACCTTGACGACGGCACCGCACTGCTGACCGACCGGTACGAGCTGACGATGCTGCAGGCCGCGCTGCGCAGCGGGACGGCCGGCCGGCGCGCGGTCTTCGAGGTGTTCGCGCGCAGCCTGCCCGCCGGCCGCCGCTACGGCGTCGTCGCCGGCACCGGGCGGCTGCTGGACGCGATCGAGGCGTTCCGGTTCGACGCCGCGGAGCTGGAGTTCCTGGCCGCCAACGGGATCGTGGACGAGCCGACGGCGCAGTGGCTGGAGAAGTACCGCTTCTCCGGGAACGTCTGGGGCTACGCCGAGGGCGACTGCTACTTCCCGGAATCGCCCATCCTGGTGGTGGAGGGGACGTTCGCCGAGGCGGTCCTGCTGGAGACCATCGTGCTGTCGATCCTCAACCACGACTGCGCGATCGCGTCGGCCGCGTCCCGGATGGTGCAGGCCGCGCAGGACCGCCCGATCATCGAGATGGGGTCGCGGCGCACCCACGAGCGCGCCGCCGTCGCGGCCGCCCGCGCCGCCTACATCGCCGGGTTCACCACCACCTCGAACCTGGAGGCGGGCCGGCTCTACGGCGTTCCCACGGCCGGGACGAGCGCGCACTCCTTCACGCTGCTGCACGACAGCGAGCGGCACGCGTTCGAGGCGCAGCTGGCGTCCCTGGGCGAGAGCACGACGCTGCTGGTCGACACCTACGACGTCGAGCGGGCCGTCCGGACGGCCGTGGAGCTGGCGGGCCCGTCGCTGGGCGCCGTCCGCATCGACAGCGGCGACCTCGGCGTGGTGGCCCGCCGCGTGCGCGAGCAGCTCGACTCGCTCGGCGCGCACGACACCCGCATCGTGGTGACCGGCGACCTCGACGAGTACGGCATCGCCGCCCTCGCGGCGGCGCCGGTGAACGGCTACGGCGTGGGGACGTCCCTGGTGACGGGGTCGGGCGCCCCGACCGCCTCGCTCGTCTACAAGCTCGTCGCCCGCGCCGACGGCCCGGACGAGGACGCGCCCATGCGCCCGGTCGCGAAGCGGTCCACGGGCAAGCCGAGCCGCGGCGGCCGCAAGGGCGCCGTCCGGCGCATCGACGCGCACGGCACCGCCTACGCCGAGACGGTGTCGATCGGCGAGCCCGCCCCGGGCCGGCGCGACCGCGTGCTGCACGTCCCGCTCGTCCGCGACGGCGAGATCGTCGGGCGCGAGTCGCTGCGGGACGCCCGCGAGCGGCACGTCCGCTCCGTCGCGGAGCTGCCGCCGACCGCGCTCCAGCTGTCCAAGGGCGAGCCGGCCGTCCCCACCGAGTTCGTGGACGGCGGCCCGCGCGCCTGACCGGCGCACGGCGGACGGCCGGGCGGGACACTGAAGGGCACCGGGGGCGCTGGGGTAGCGTCGACGGCGGGGAGAAACCGGCAGAGGAGCGGTCGTGGGCAAGAAGGCTCTGATCATCGTGGACGTGCAGAACGACTTCTGCGAGGGCGGGTCGCTGGCCGTCGGCGGCGGCGCGGGCGTGGCGGCGGCCATCTCCGGCCACCTCGCCGAGCGCGGCGCCGGCTACGCGCACATCGTCGCGACCCGCGACCTCCACCTCGACCCGGGCGACCACTTCTCCGACCACCCCGACTACGTCGACAGCTGGCCCCCGCACTGCGTGATCGGCACTCCCGGCGCCGACTTCCATCCCGCGCTGACGCTCGCCCCCATCGAGACGGTGTTCAGCAAGGGCCGCGAGAGCGCCGCCTACAGCGGCTTCGAGGGCGTCTCCGACGACGACGTCCCGCTCGCCGACTGGCTGTCCGCCCGCGGCGTCGACGCCGTGGACATCGTCGGGATCGCCACCGACCACTGCGTCCGCGCCACCGCCGTCGACGCCGCCCGCGCCGGGCTGCGCACCACCGTGCTGCTCGACCTGACGGCGGGCGTCGCCAAGACCACCGTCGACCGCACCCTCGACGAGCTCGGCCGCGAGGGCGTGACCCTCTCCGGCGACCCGGTCGTGGGCGCCTGAACCGTGAGCACCCCCCGAAAGCCCACGGTCATCCTGGTCGCCGGCGTGTCCGGCAGCGGCAAGACCACCGTCGGGAGCCTGCTCGCCGAGCGGCTCGGCTGGGACTACGCCGAGGCCGACGCGTTCCACTCCGCGGCCAACATCGCCAAGATGCGCGCCGGGCACCCGCTGACCGACGCCGACCGCGCCCCCTGGCTGCGCGCCATCGCCGCCTGGATCGACGACCGGCTCACCTCCGGACGGCCCGGCGTCGTCACCTGCTCGGCCCTCAAGCGCGCCTACCGCGACGAGCTGGCCGGCGGCCGGCCCGGCGTCCGCACCGTGCTGCTCGACGGCGACCGCGACGTCATCGCCGAGCGGATGCGCAGGCGGCACGGCCACTTCTTCGGCGCCGACCTGCTGGACAGCCAGTTCGCCGACCTCGAGCGCCCGGCCCCGGACGAGCACGTCCTGACCGTCCCCGTCACCGACTCCCCCGAGGAGACGGTCACCCGCATCATCAAGTCCCTGGACCTGACGCCCGAGCACTGAGGTCAGGCGCGCTTGGTGGCCCATTCGCGGATCTTGGTGATCCGCGCGCGGATCTCCTCGGCGCTGGCCTGCGGGACGGGCGGGCCGCCGCAGGCGGAGCGCAGCTGGCTGTGGATCACGCCCTGCGGCTGGCCGGTGCGGTGGTTCCACGCGTTGACCAGGCCGTTCAGCTCCTTGCGCAGGGCGTGCAGGTCCTCGGCGGAGGTGCGGTCGGCGCGCGGGTCGCCGGTCTTGCGCCGGCGCTCGTTGGCGATCTGGTCGGCCTGCCGCTTGCGCAGCAGCTGCGTCACCTGCTCGGGCTCCAGCAGCCCGGGGATGCCGAGGAACTCCTCCTCCTCGGCGGAGCCCGGCTGGGCCTGCATGCCGAACTCGCCGCCGTCGTACAGGACGCGGTCGAACGTCGCGGACGCCTCGACCGTCTCGAACGGCAGCTCCTCGCCGACGTCCGGGGAGTCCTGCTTGCGGTTGGCCTCGGCGAGCAGGTCGTCGTCGAGGCCGTCCTCGCGGACCGGCCGGTCGAGGACGTGGTCGCGCTCCTCCTCCAGCTCGGCGGCGTGCCCCATCAGCGTGGGCACCGACGGCAGGAACACCGACGCGGTCTCGCCGCGCCTGCGGGCGCGGACGAAGCGGCCGACCGCCTGCGCGAAGAACAGCGGCGTGCTGGTGGAGGTGGCGTAGACGCCGACGGCCAGCCGCGGGATGTCGACGCCCTCCGACACCATCCGGACCGCGACCATCCACCGGTCCTCGGTCTCGCCGAACGCCTTGATCTTCTTGGACGCGGTCGGGTCGTCCGACAGCACGATCGTGGCGCCCTGCCCGGTGACCGCGCGCAGCATCTTGGCGTAGGCGCGGGCGGCCTCGTGGTCGGTGGCGATGACCAGCCCGCCCGCGTCCGGGATGGCGCGGCGCAGCTCGGTGAGCCGGCGGTCGGCGGCGGCCAGCACCTGCCTGATCCAGTCGCCCTTGGGGTCGAGCGCGGCCCGCCACGCCTGCGCGGTCTGGTCCTGGGTGAGCGGCTCGCCGAGCGTCGCGGTGATCTCGTCGCCGGCGCGGGTGCGCCAGCGCATCTCCCCCGCGTACGCCAGGAAGATGACCGGGCGGACGACCCCGTCGGCGAGCGCCGGGCCGTAGCCGTAGGTGTAGTCGGCCCGGCTGCGCCTGATCCCGTCCGGGCCCTCCTCGTAGCGGACGAACGGGATCGGGTTGATGTCGGTGCGGAACGGGGTGCCCGACAGCGCGAGCCGCCGGGTCGCCGGCTCGAACGCCTCCCGGACGGCGTCGCCCCAGGACAGGCCGTCGCCCGCGTGGTGCACCTCGTCGAAGATCACCAGGGACTTGCGCTGCTCGGTGCGGTTGCGGTGCAGCGCCGGCCGCGCCGCGACGGTCGCGTAGGTGACCGCGATGCCGTGGAAGTCCTTGCCGACCGGGCCGTCGCCGTTCTGGTACTCCGGATTGATCCTGATGCCGACCCGGTCGGCGGACTCGGCCCACTGCCGCTTGAGGTGCTCGGTCGGGCAGACGATGGTGAGCGACTGGACGATCCGCCGGTCCAGCAGCTCGCGGGCCAGCCGCAGCGCGAACGTCGTCTTACCGGCGCCGGGCGTGGCGACGGTGAGGAAGTCGCGCGGGCCGGGCCCCTGCCCGTCCGCGCCGAAGTAAGCCTCCAGCGCCTGCTGCTGCCAGGCGCGCAGGGACTGCGCGGTCCCCCAGGCGGCCCGCTCGGGGAACGCGGGGGGCATGCTCGATGCGGCGAAGGTGCTCACGGTCATAGCAGGCTACCGAGACCCACCGACAGATCGCGCCGCCCCGGCCTCCCCTGTGCCGCGATCCACACTCCGGCGACCCCGTTTGCGCCCGTGCCCGTGCCGCCGCTTCGGGACCCGGTAGGCGGCCCACGCGGCCCGGATGCGGCGGCCCTGACCTGCGGTGAAGCTCCGCATGCAGGAGTCGAAGCCGTAGTTCATGAAGTTGTGCACCGGGTCGTCGCCGCGCTGCGGGCAGGTGTCCTTGTAATGCGGGCATCCCTGCGCGGGCGTCGCCTCGTACGGGGTGTCGGACACCCCGTCGCCCGGCGGCGTGCAGCCGCCCTGGAACGTGTGCAGCAGCCCCAGCCAGTGCCCGATCTCGTGCACGGCGGTGTAGCCCCGGTTGAAGCGCCGGTACGTCCCGTGCGGGAGGCTGCGGTAGTCGACGACGACGCCGTCCAGGCGCGGGCTCCTGCGATACCACTGCGGGAACGTGGAGAAGCCCAGCACGTCGCTGCCCACCGCTGCGGTGTAGAGGTTGAGCGTGCCGCGCCCTCCCTTGCGCAGCCGCTGCTTGATGCGGCGCTCGTACTTCTGCGGGTGGTAGAACCAGGCGGCCTTGTTCGTGACGTCGTAGTGGACGAGGCGGAACCGAACGCCGGTGTCCGCGCCGCCCATCCGCCCGCCGTAGGCCGCGTTCAGCGTGGCGATCTGGCCGCGCACCGACGCCGCGGACAGCCGGCCGCTCCGTCCGGCGGCAAGCGTGTGGAACCGCACCGGGACCGTCAGCCGGACCCTGCGCCGCCCCGCGTCGGACCTCTGCGCGTCGGACCCCTGCGGGCCCGGCCACTGCGCGTCGAACCGCGCCTCGTCCGGCGTCCCGTACCGCTCGCGCAGCGTGCCGCGCAGGTCCGCGAGCATCGCGACGACCTGGTCGCGGGTCAGCTCCCCGGCCCGGTCGCGCGGCCGCGCCGCCCGCGCCGCCGCCCCCGGGACGCAGTCGCCCTTCCCGGCCGGGACGGCCTCGCGCTTCCCGGCCGGGACGGCCTCGTCCTTCTTGGCCGGGGCGGCCGCGCGCGCCCCCATCGCACGGGCCCGCCCCCGCGGGCCGTCACTCATCGAAATCGGTACCGCACACGCTGTGACCATCAGTGCGCACACCGAAACCCCGGCGAACCGCCGCATCTGTCCCCCGTATGTCCCTGTTTGTTCAGAAAAGCAGTGTGGAAACGCGGCGGCCCCGCGGCCGGGCGTCCGCCTGCCGGCGCACGCTCGACCGCGGGGCCGTCACGGGCGCACGCGGGCCTCGCGCGTCGCCGCGCGGCCCGGCGCCCTCATCCGGCGCTCAGCCGGCCGTCACTCGCCGTCCTTGCCGCCGCCCGGCTGCATGGACTCGTAGATCTCCTTGCACTCCGGGCAGACCGGGTACTTCTTCGGGTCCCGGTTGGGCACCCAGACCTTGCCGCACAGCGCGATCACGGGCGTGCCGGTCACCGCGCTCTCGGTGATCTTCTGCTTCTTCACGTAGTGGGCGAACCGCTCGTGGTCGCCGTCACCGTGCGAGAGGTCCGGCCGGACGTCCTGCTGGGTGTCGCTCTCGGGAAGGATCTTCGTACTCACGTCCATCACCTTAGTTCAGCGTCGCTAGTTCAACGTCGGGTCCTCGGGGAAAGTGGAGACGAACGCCAGGTCACCGCCCTGCCTGCGGAGCACCTCCTGCCACAGCCGGTCCGGGTCGGCGGCGAACACGTCGCCCGCCTCGGCCGGCACCAGGTACCAGGCGCCGTCCTCGATCTCGCCGCGCAGCTGCCCGGCCGACCAGCCGGCGTACCCGGCGAACACCCGCAGCTGCAGCAGCTCCGGCGCCAGCAGCCCGGGCGGGGCCTCCAGGTCGACCAGGCCGACCCGGGCGACCTCCGAGCCGCCCTCCAGCGCCCGCCAGCCGAGCGGCTCGTCCTCACCGGGCAGACGGGCCAGGGCGAGCGCGTTGTCCAGCGCGACCGGGCCGCCCTGGAACACCACCGAGGGGCCGGTCACCAGCTCGGCCCACGGCGGCAGCACCCGGTCGACCGGAATCTCGGTCGGCCGGTTGAGGACAACTCCGAGCGTGCCCCCGTCCACATCGTGCTCGACCACCAGGACGACGCTGCGCCTGAAGTTGGGATCCTCCAATTGCGGGGTCGCGACCAGCAGAAGCCCCACCCTGATGCCGTCTTCCATGGGTTCCATCATGCGTTGCGCGGACCTCCCACGGCACGTCCCCCCGCTCGTTAGCCTGTTAGGCATTCCTAGCGATGGGGATATCGGCACCACAACCGCCTAGGTTGAGAATGATCCCGGATCATCCGGCCGCCCGCTCGACGCCCCCCGCGGGTCAGGAGGACAGCGATGCAGTTGCCCAGGGTCGTCATCGCCGCAGTGTTTCTCGTGATCGGAGCACTGATCGCCATCCCGGCCC
Source organism: Actinomadura opuntiae (assembly GCF_030283205.1). Classification (GTDB taxonomy): domain Bacteria; phylum Actinomycetota; class Actinomycetes; order Streptosporangiales; family Streptosporangiaceae; genus Spirillospora. The sequence continues at coordinate 24,082 of NZ_JASNWF010000041.1, read as the reverse complement.
TGACGAACTCGTCGGGCTCGGGCGCGCGGGCCTCCTCGACGGCCTCGGCCTCGCCGAGCCCGAGCACCTCCGGCACCGGGACGACGCCGTCCCCGTCCGGCTCCACGTCCCACAAGCCGACGAAGTCCCCGACGAGCCGCCCCCCGAGCACGCCGACCACCGGCGGCACGTCGCAGCCCGTCACGGCCTCGATCGGGTCGGTGTCCTGCCCGTCGCGCTCGGTCCGCGTCACGATCCGCAACACCGGGACGCAGCGCGAGGACTTCACCGTCGTCAAGAACGACGAGAGCGCCACCGTCCCCGGCACCGTCGCCGCGCACGACAGCAGGACCCTCACGGTGAAGCTCGAGGAGGACCGGCGCACCCTCGTCCAGGTCGACTGGGCCAACCAGCGGCTCGAGAGCCGCACGCTCAAGGCCAACTGCAAGCACGCGGGCGCCGCGCCGAACAAGACCGCGCCGAACAAGCTGCCGCACACCGGCCCCGACACCGTGCTGTGGGCGCGGGCCGCGACCGGCGTCGGCGTGATGCTCACCGGCGTCGTCATCTTCTGGTACGGCGGGATCTGGCCGCGCCGCCGCGAGCAGATCTTCGCCAAGAAGAGCGACTAGGCTATGCCCGGCCTAGGCCCCGCCGGGCCCGTTCTCGTCAGGCCTCCGTGCGGGGGCGGCCGCCGGCGGCCTCGCGGACGGCGCCGGCGACGCGGGACGCGACATCAGGGTGGAACACGCTCGGCACGATGTAGTTCGGGCCGAGCTCGCCCGGCGTGACGACCTCGGCGAGCGCCTGCGCCGCCGCGGCCAGCATCGCCTCGGTGACGCCGTTCGCCTGCGCGTCCAGCAGCCCACGGAACACCCCGGGGAACGCCAGCACGTTGTTGATCTGGTTCGGGTAGTCGCTGCGCCCGGTCGCGACGACGGCGGCGTGCTCGCGCGCCTCGTCCGGCGACACCTCCGGCTCCGGGTTGGCCAGCGCGAACACGATCGCGTCCTTGTTCATCGTCGCGATGTCGTCGCCGGTGAGGATGCCGGGCGCGGAGACGCCGACGAACACGTCCGCGTCCTTCACCGCGCCGCGCAGGTCGCCGGAGTAGCCGGCGGCGTTGGTGTGGTCGGCGATCCAGCGCAGCGAGTCGTCCAGGTCGTCGCGGCCCTTGTGCACCGCGCCCCGGTAGTCGCAGACGATCAGGTCGCGCGCGCCGGCGTGCATCAGCAGCTTGAGGATCGCGGTGCCCGCCGCGCCCGCGCCCGCCATCGTGATGCGCACGTTCGCGATGTCCTTGCCGACGACCCGCAGCGCGTTGGTCAGCGCCGCCAGCACGCAGATCGCGGTGCCGTGCTGGTCGTCGTGGAACACCGGGATGTCCAGCAGCTCGCGCAGCCGCCGCTCGACCTCGAAGCAGCGCGGCGCGGAGATGTCCTCCAGGTTGATGCCGCCGAACGCGGGCGCGAGGATCTGCACCGTCCGGACGATCTCGTCGGTGTCCTGGGTGTCCAGGCAGATCGGCCAGGCGTCGATGCCGGCGAACCGCTTGAACAGCGCCGCCTTGCCCTCCATCACCGGCAGCGCCGCCTCCGGGCCGATGTTGCCGAGGCCGAGCACCGCCGACCCGTCGGTGACCACCGCGACGCTGTTGCGCTTGATCGTCAGCCGGCGGACGTCCTCGGGGTTGCGGGCGATCGCCAGCGACACCCGCGCGACGCCGGGGGTGTAGGCCATCGACAGCTCGTCGCGGTTGCGCAGCGGCACCTTCGACTGCATCTCGATCTTGCCGCCGAGGTGCATCAGGAAGGTCCGGTCGCTGACCTTGTGGATCTTGATCGCGTCGATCTTCTCCAGCGCGCTCGCGATCGCCTCGGCGTGCTGGGTGTCGCGGGTGGCGATCGTCACGTCGATGCGCAGCGTCTCGTGCCCGGCGGTGTTGACGTCGAGGGCCGTGACGATCCCCCCGGCGTTCTCGACCACGTGCGTGATCTGGCTGACCGCCCTGCCGCCGGCCGGGACCTCCAGCCGGACGGTGATGGAGTACGAAACGCTGGGCACGCTCGCCACGACAACCTGCTCCCTCTTGCTACCGGGTACGTCCTCGTCCCGGCCGCCGCGTCCCTGGTGGGCACGCACGCCCGGGGGCCGACGCCCTCTCCGCCGGGCGGCTCACAGCGCCCGGGCCGCGGCCGCGATCAGGTCGGCGGCGGCGGGCACGGGCAGCCTCGTGGTGTCGATCACGAGGTGGTAGAGCCGCGGATCGGCGGGGTCGGCCCCGTAGAAGTGCTTCACGTAGGCCGTGCGGGCGCGGTCGTTGTCATCGAGCATACGCTCAACATCGCGGTCCGGCGTCCCGGTCGCCTCACCCGGACCCCGCGTCCCGCCTGCGGCGCGGCCACCGCGCCCGCCCGCGGCCCGCGCCGGCTTCCCCGCGCCCTTCGCCAACTCCCGCGCGACGACCGCGAGCCGGCGCTCGCGCGGGCCGTCCAGCCGGACGTGCAGCACTCCCGGCCGGTCGGCGAGCACGATGGCGGCGGCGCGGCCGAGCAGCACGCCCCCGCCGCGCTCCGCCGTGCGGTGGATGAAGCGCTCGGTGTGCTGGACGAACTCCTCGGGCCGCAGGATCACCTGCTCGGGCAGGTAGACGTCCATGGCGCCGAGCGCGACGTTCGGCAGCCGCGCCGCGCCCGCGAGGATGCGGCCGATGCCGCTCTCGGCGCGGCCGTCGTGCGCGAGCGCCTCCTCCAGCGTGCAGCCGATCTCCCCGGCGACCTGGACGGGGATGGCCCGGTCGAGGAACGGCAGCGCGAGCCGCTCGGCGACGGCGGGCCCGACGAGGTCGCCCCGCGCGCCGAACGCGGCCGAGATGGTCACGACACGAGCGCTCACACCGCACCCATGCCCGATTCCGCGCGAAGCAAGGCCACAAACCCCCCGAACTAGGCCGATCCGCCGCTGCTGCGGCCGGACGCCGGCCACCACGCGAGCGCGTTATCTGACCGGTGGGGGCGAAGCCGAAGGCGAGCCCCCACCGGGAAGCTCGCGAAGCGAGGTCGCGCTCGCCCAATCACGGTCAAGGGCCGAGCCGCCAGGCGAGGCCCTTGGGCCGGGATTTAAAAGAGAGCAGCCTGGAGGGAGCGGCGGGCCTTGCCCACGCGGGGGTCGTCCGGCGGCAGCAGCTCGAACAGCGACAGCAGGTGCGTGCGGGCCGCGTCGCGGTCGTCGCCCGCGCTGCCGCGCACCGCGGCGAGCAGCCGCCCGAACGCGTCGTCGATCCGGCCGGACACCATCTCCACGTCCGCGGCCTGGATCTGGGCGCGCACGTCGCCGGGCTTGTCGGCGGCCTCCTGGACGGCGCGCTCGGCGTCCAGCCCGCGCACCCGCAGGCTGAGCTCCACCAGCGCGAGGCCCTGCTTGGCCTGGCCGTCCCTCGGGTTGCCGGCCAGGACCTGCTCGAACGCGGCCTTGGCGCCGTCGAGGTCGCCGCGCTGCAGCGCGTCCTCGGCCGCCGCGTAGACCGAGTCGGCCGGGGAGGCGGCCTGGCCCTGCGCCGCGGCCTCGCCCTCCGGGGCCTCGGGCAGGATGCCCTCCTGCCGCAGCGCCTCGAAGAGCTGGTCGATCGCCTGCCGGACCTGCGGCTCGGGCGCCGCGCCGTTCAGGAACGGCAGCAGCTGCCCGGCGACGACGGCCGCGACGAACGGGATGCCGCGCACGCCCATCTGCTGCATGTACGCGCCGAGCTGCGGGTTGGCGTCGATGTCGACCTTGGCGAGGATCCACTTGCCGGCCGCCTCGGTGGCGAGCTTCTCCAGGATCGGGCTGAGCTGCTTGCACGGCCCGCACCAGTCGGCCCAGAAGTCGACGAGCACCGGGACGGTCTGCGACCGCTCCACGACCTCGGTGTTGAACGTCTGGTCGGTGACGTCCACGACGTACTGGCCGCCCGCGCCGGCGCCGGCTCCGCCGGCCGGAGCGCCCGCGGGCGCGGCGCCGGCCTGCGCCCGGCGCTCCTGCTGCTTCCTGGTGGCCGCCTGGCGGGCCCCCAGGTCAATGGCCCCGTGCAACGAAAAGTCCCGAGAAGGCATGGGTCCATCCTGCCCCATGACCGCGCCCGCCGGTGCCCCCGTCCGCTGCGAGCGGAGCGCGCCGCCGGCCGGCCCCGCCCGCGACGCCCCGGTCCGAAGGCATGCCGACGCAATTGTCCGCCTTTTTTGAATTCTCACCTTCGGTCGGTAGGCAAAGAATCCAGGCGTCCTGCCGTAAAGGCAAAAAGATTGCTGACAGCCATCACCAAGCCCGGTTATAGTCGCGATGTCGATGCAGCGTGCGACGGCAAAAGAGATCCGGTGCCCCGGGCCCCGCCGATTCGGCCGGTCCGGCCGGCGGGCGCCGCGTGGCGCGGGGAGCGGCCACCGGCCCGGCTCAGGCGACCGTCGCGCTCGCATGACGAGCAACGGGGGGAAACAAGTGATCGCGGAGCATTCCGCGATCGTGGCCCGAGGAATGGGTGTCCGCCGCGGGGGGCGGTGGCTCCTGCGCCCGGTGACCTTCGGCGTGACCGAAGGCGTGGTCGGCTTCGCCGGTCCACCTGGTGTCGGTAAATCCACTCTGCTGGCCACGTTCGCGACCTTGCGCCGGCCCAATTCCGGCGTGCTGCACATTCTCGGGCACGACATAGCGAACGCCGCGGACCTGCGCGCTGCGCGGGCCCGGATCGGCTACCTGCCGGCCCGGTTCTCGCGCGCGGAGCACATGACGGCCGGCGAGTTCGTCGCGTACGCGGCGTACTACAAGCGCACGAGCGCGTCAGTGGCACGGTCCATCATGAAGCGGCTGGACCTCGCCGAGGCCGCCGGGACGGCGCTGTCGCTGCTGCCGCCGGACGTCCGGCTGCGCGCCGGGCTGGCCGCCGCCTGCGTGCACGGCCCGGATCTGCTGGTGCTGGACGACCCGTTCGGCGAGCTGCGGGCCGCCGCCGACCCGTGGCCGACCGGCGCGGCGGGCCCGGGCGGCTCCGCCTACTCCGCCGCGATGGCGGAGCTGGTCCCGGTGCTGCGCTCGCTCGCGCCCACCGTCCTGGTCAGCGCGGACGACACCGAGACGCTCAACGGCTGGTGCGACCGCCTGCTCACGCTGGCGCGCGGCAAGCTCAGCGAGCAGCCCACGCACTCCGCCGCGGCCCGCCGCGGCCGCACCGCCGCCGACCGCCGCGCCCGCACCGCCCCCGCGGACCACGCCGCCAATCTCCAGCCCGACCCGCACGCACCCGCGCCGCGTCCCGCCGAGCCCGAACCGCGCGCCGCGACCGACCGTTCCGCCGAAGCCGAGCCCCTGCCGGGAACCGACCACCGCACGCCGATGGACCGCCGCGCCGCGCCCGAGCACCCCACCGACGCCGACCGCCCCACCGACGCCGACCGCCTCGTGGCCGGAACCGGCTCGCGGGCGGCCGCGGAGCAGGACGGGGAGGACGAGCGGCGGGCGGGTCGCGGCGGCCAGGAGGCGGGGGCGCACGTCGCCAAGGAGCGGGTGCGGGCCCGGGTGCGGCGCGCCGCGGTGAAGCGGCGGCCGGCGCGGCTGGCGCTCCCGCACGTGAACCTGCGTCCCGCCGCGCTACGGCAGGTGTCGCTGCCCGTGTCGAGGCTGCGGTCGAGACGGGCGGCCGCGGGGAGCGGCGCCGGTGTCTGACCTCGGTCGGGTGCTCCGGCTGGACGCCCGCCGCTCGGCGCTGCTGGTCGCGGTGCCGGTCCTGTCCGCGGTCGGGACGGCGGCGGCCGGACCGCCGCTGCTGCCCTCGGTCGCGTACTGGGACAACTCCGTCGTCGCGCTGGTCAACGCGGTGCGGTTCCTCGGACCGGCCGCCGCGGGGCTGGCCGCGTGGACGGCCGTCCGGGAGCGTCCGCTCGACTACCTGCGCGACCTGACGGCCCGCTCGCCCGCCACGGGCGCGCTGCTCGACCTGCTGCTGCTGTCGGCGGCGGCGCTGGCGTCGTACGCGGTGGTGACCGCGCTGGTGGTGGTCGTCACGCTGCTGCGGCAGGAGGCCGGTCAGGCGCATCCGCTCGGCGTGGTCGCCGGCGCGGGCGCGCTGGTCCTGCACGTCGCGGCGGGCTACCTGGCCGGACGCGTCGTCCCGCATCGCGCGACGGCGGCCGTGGTGCTCGTGGTGACGGGCCTGTGGGCGATCCTGCGGGTGCCCGGGACGTCGTGGCTGAGCCTGCTCCCCCCGGCCGCGTTCAACCGCATCCACCTGTTCACCACGTTGCGCGCCGGAGTGCTCGCCTACCAGGTGCTGTGGGCGCTGGGGCTGACGGCGGCGCTGGTCCTGGGCTACGTGCTGTGGGCGACGCGGCGGCTGCTGCTCGTCCTGCCGCTGGCGGTGGCGCTGGCGGCGACGACCGGCGCGACGCTCGGGCTGCGCGGCGCCGGCGGGACGGTGACGCCGGTGGCGGCGGAGCGGGTGTGCCGGCAGTGGCCGCTGACCGTCTGCGTCCATCCGGCGCTGCGCGCGGCGCTGCCCTCGCTGATGACGGCCGTGACGCCGCTCGCGGCGCGGCTCAGCGGCACCCCGGGCGGTTTCACCCGCGTGGAGCAGCTTCCCGGCTGGGCGCCCGCCGGGGTGGCGAACGGCGTCGCGGGCGTCCATCTGGACGAGAACCTGGCGCCCGGGTATCAGGAGCGGGCCGTCCAGGGGATCAGGGACGGCCTGCTCAACGCGAGCGCGTGCGCGGCCCCCGGCCGGACGCGCGGCTACGGCGCCCTGGTGGACGCGTGGCTGCTCGGCGAGGAGCCGCCGGCGATCCGCGACGCGCAGGCGGCGCGCCGGTTCGGCTCGTGGGACGAGGACCGGCGGCGCGAGTGGCTGCGCCGGCACTTCGCCGGCTACCGGTCCTGCGCGCTGGGCCCGGCGGACTTCCGCCCGGCGGTCCGGCACGTCCACCGGGGTCCCGGGCGGACGGCGCGCGACGCCCACCGTCCCGTGCCGTCGCCCAAGGCGCCCGCGCGCAAGGTGCCGGCGTCCCGGCGGGAACTGGAGACCGCGAAGTCCCCCGCGTGACCGCGGCGGCACCCCCTGTCCGCCCCGGCCACGCGGAAGGTCAGGAGCGCCCGGCGGGCTGCGGCTCGGGCCGTCCGGCATCGGCGGGCCTGGCCCAGTGGCGCTCGACGAAGAACGGCGCCACCGGCAGCACCGCCGCGACGAGCGCGAGCACGGTGCGCTTGAGGCCCCAGCCGAGCTTCTCGCCGGCGAGGAACGCCAGCCCGACGTAGCCGAGGAACAGGATCCCGTGGATCGGCCCCATCACCTGCACCGCCACCGGCAGGTCCGCGCCGTACTTCAACGGCATGGCGATCAGCAGCAGGACCAGGAAGGACGTCGCCTCTGCGATGGAGACGACACGGAAAGCGCGCACGATGTCCACGAACCCCTCAACGCCCCGCCCCCGTTCCCGGTTTCCCGCGCCCCTATGGCCCTGCTCACAACGTCCCGCACGGGCCGTTACCAAGATGGGACGACATACCGGGCATCGGTCCGCTCTAAGGTGTTCGGCGTGGACTGGAGCTTGCTGACGTGTGCGCGCAAGGGGCACATCACCTACGCGCCCGACGAGGAGCCGTTGCGCAAGCGGCTGCTCGTGTCGTCCCCCGTGGGAGAGGCGTGGCGGTGCCTGCGCTGCGGCGCGTACGTGCACGGCGAACCGCAGGGCTCGGGCCCGGCGGACCGGGCGCCGCTGGTGAAACGCGGCAAGGAGCTGCGGGACGCGTTCATCATGCGTTTCTTCGCGGTGGAGCGGCTGATCCGCGGGCTGATCGTGGCGGTGGCGGCGTACGGGGTGTGGCGGTTCGCGGAGAGCCGCGGCTCCGTCCAGGAGGTCTTCGAGAAGGAGATCCCGCTGCTGCGCCCGATCGCCGACCAGTTCGGCTGGGACCTGGACCACTCCAAGGTCGTCACCTCGATCCGGCACGTGTTCGGGCTGCACGAGCGGACGCTGCGCTGGCTGGCGGTCGCGCTGCTGGTGTACGCGGCGGTCGAGATCATCGAGGCGGTCGGGCTGTGGCTGCTGCAGCGCTGGGGCGAGTACTTCGCGGTGGTGGCGACCTGCTTCGGGCTGCCGGTCGAGATCTACGAGCTGGCCGAGAGGGTCACCGCGCTGCGGATCGGCGCGCTGGCCATCAACATCGGTCTGATCGTCTACATCATCGTCACCAAACGGCTGTTCGGGGTGCGCGGCGGGCGCGCCGCCCACGAGGCGCATCTGCGCAGCGAGTCGCTGCTGGAGGTGGAGCATGCGGCGGCCGATCCGGACCTGTCGCGCGCGACGCGTCCGGCCGCCGGGTCGCCCGGATGAGGTGAGCGGGCGGCGAGTGCGGGAATGTGGGGGACATGTCGAAGAACGACGTGGCCCGCGAGCCCGCCCCCCAGCGCGTGCGACCCGTCCCCCGGCGCGGTTTCCTCACCGCTCTGGTGCTCATAGTGGCGACCATCGCGGTCGTCATCGTCGTGCAGCGGGCGGTGGACGGCCTGCCGCACTGGCTGAACCCCTTCCATGAGGAGACCAAGGACCGCAGCGGCCCGGTGCTGCTGCAGTCGATCCGCGACCTGAACCGCTACGAGGCCGCCAGCGGCAACTTCCAGGTCGTCGTGGACCTGGAGAAGGACGCCAAGTTCCTGCCGTCCTCGCTGCGCGGCAAGCGCACCCTGTTCGTGGGCAACGGCTCCGTCGACGCCTACGTGGACTTCTCCAGGATCGCCTCCGGCGCGATCAAGGTGAACTCCGACCGGACGGCCGCGACCATCACGCTGCCGCACGCCCAGCTCGAGCCGACCAACCTCGACACCAAGCGCAGCTACGTCTACGCGACCGAGCGCGGCCTGTTCGACCGGTTCGGCGACTTCTTCAGCAGCAACCCGAGCAACCAGCAGCAGCTCTACGTCCTGGCGAGCCAGAAGATCCAGACCGCGGCGCAGGAGAGCAAGCTGGCGGCGCAGGCCGACGCCAACACCAAGCGGATGCTGGAGAACATGCTGAGGGCGCTGGGCTTCAAGACGGTCACCGTCCAGCAGCCCAACGCCCAATAGCGGTCGCGCGCGGCGGCGCGGCGTCAGTCCTTGGCGACGCGGAGGATGAGCGCATCGCCCTGGCCGCCGCCGCCGCAGAGGCCGGCGGCGCCGACGCCGCCGCCGCGCCGCTTCAGCTCATAGGCCAGGTGCAGCGCGATGCGGGCGCCGGACATGCCGACCGGATGGCCGAGCGCGATGGCGCCGCCGTTGACGTTGACCTTCTCGGGGCCGACGCCGAGGTCGCGCATCGACTGGATGCCGACCGAGGCGAACGCCTCGTTGATCTCGATGAGGTCGAGGTCGTCGACGCTCAGCCCCTCCTTGCCGAGGGCGTGCCTGATGGCGTTGGACGGCTGGGACTGCAGCGAGTTGTCCGGGCCGGCGACGTTGCCGTGCGCGCCGATCTCGGCGAGCCAGCTCAGGCCGAGCTCCTCGGCCTTGGCCTTGGACATCACCACGACGGCGGCGGCGCCGTCGGAGATCTGCGAGGACGACCCGGCGGTGATCGTCCCCTCCTTGCTGAACGCGGGACGCAGCCGGGCGAGCGACTCGGCGGTGGTGTCGCCGCGCACGCCCTCGTCCTTGGCGAACACGATCGGGTCGCCCTTGCGCTGGGGGATCTCGACGGGCGCGATCTCGTCGTCGAACACGCCGTTCTTGATGGCCTCGGCGGCGCGCTGGTGCGAGCGGGCGGAGAACTCGTCCTGCTCCTCGCGGGAGATGCCGAGCTTGGCGTTGTAGCGCTCGGTGGACTCGCCCATGGAGACGTCGTCGAACGCGTCGGTCAGCGCGTCGTAGGCCATGTGGTCGAGCACCTCGATCGAGCCGTACTTGTAGCCGGCGCGGGACTTCGGCAGCAGGTGCGGGGCCTGGGTCATCGACTCCATGCCGCCCGCCACCACGATGTCGAACTCGCCGGCGCGGATGAGCTGGTCGGCGAGAGCGATCGCGTCGAGCCCGGACAGGCAGACCTTGTTGATCGTGATGGACGGGACGCTCATCGGGATCCCGGCCTTGACCGCGGCCTGCCGGGAGGGGATCTGCCCCGCGCCCGCCTGCAGGACCTGGCCGAGGATCACGTACTGCACCTGGTCGCCGGGGACGCCGGCGCGCTCCAGCGCCGCCTTGATCGCGTGCGCCCCGAGGTCGGCGGCGGAGAAGTCCTTCAGCGCGCCCTGCAGGCGCCCGACGGGGGTGCGCGCTCCGGCGACGATCACGGACGTGGCGGTCATGAGGGGGCCTCCAGGAGGGTGCTGCGGCGACGTTTGCCACCATACCCAGGGAAGCGGCGCGCGCTTCCGTTCGCCCCTGTCTGGCCGTCCGTAGGGAGAAACGCCCATGCTGACCCGTATCGACCACATCGGCATCGCCTGTCACGACCTGGAGGCCACCGTCGAGTTCTACAAAGCGACCTACGGCTTCACCGACGCGCACTTCGAGGTGAACGAGGAGCAGGGCGTCCGGGAGTGCATGCTCAAGATCAACGAGACCGGCGACGGGGCCGCCAGCTACCTGCAGCTCATCGAGCCGATCCGGGACGACTCGGCCGTCGCCAAGTGGCTGGCCAAGAACGGCGAGGGCGTGCACCACATCGCGTTCGGCACCGACCGGGCCGTCGCGGACGAGGCGGCGGAGATCGGCGGCAAGGGCGTCCGGGTGCTGTACGACGCGCCGAGGAACGGCTCCATGGGTTCCTTGATCAACTTTTTGCACCCGAAGGACTGCCACGGCGTGCTGACGGAGCTGGTCCAGAAGGCCTAGCCGGCGGGACGGGGGCCGCGGGATCCGGCGGGCCGGAGCGCCGCGCGGGGGCGGCGCGCGTCCGGCGCGGGGCGCGGCCCGGGCGCGACCGGATCGTGACGTGTTCGATATCACCTCGCGGAGCGGCGGGGTGCAAGACCGCCGCTCTGTGAGCATTCGGACACATCTGGTGCATTTGCGGCCCCCGTACCTGGGCACCTGGGGCACCGGACGCCGTAACCGCAAACCGGGACAAACCACGCAGCGCGTCAAGATGAGCCCCCAACACGGCAGTGTCCGGAGTACGCTTCATTCGCCGGAAGAGGTCTGGGGCACTGCGCACGTTCATGGCGCCCGTTCATGCCAGGCGATCAACCGGTCCCCGGAACCACCCGTAGCCCCGTCACATCAGGATTGAGCCCTATGCAGTCCGACATCGACGCCCAGCTCAGCAACTTCTTCGAGGACACGCCCCCGCGCGATTTCGACGTGGTGCTCCGTGGCTACGACCGGCACCAGGTCGACGAGCACATCAAACAGCTCGAGAACGAGGGCCGGCAGGCACGCGAGCAGACCCAGGCCCTGCAGCGGGAGCTGTCGGACGCCCACCGCCAGCTGCAGGAGCAGGAGCGCCCGACCTACTCCGGCCTCGGCGCGCGCATCGAGCAGCTGCTGCGGCTCGCCGAGGAGCAGGCCACCGAGCTCGTCCAGGCCGCCCGGTCCGAGGCCAACGAGATCAAGGCCGCCGCGAAGGTCGACGCCGCCGAGCAGCGCGCCACCGCCGAGAACGACGCCGCCGAACTGCGCGCCACCGCCCAGCGCGAGGGCGACGACATGCGCAACGCGGCCGAGCGCGAGGCCGAGGAGGTGCGCACCTCCGCCCGCCGCGAGGCCGACGAGCTGACCTCCACGACCGAGCGCGAGGTCGCCAAGCTGCGCGCCACCGCCGACCACGAGGTCGCCGAGAAGCGCGCCGGCGCCGAGCGCGAGATCGCCAAGCTGCGCACCACGACCGAGCGCGAGGTCGCGCAGCTGCGCGCCTCCACCAAGCGCGAGCGCGACGAGATCCTCACCACCGCCAAGCGGCAGGCCGACGAGATGCGCGCGCAGGCCCAGCGCATCCTGGAGGAGAGCGAGGCGCAGCGGGCGCAGGCCGAGGCCGAGTTCGAGATCCAGCTGGCCGCCCGCCGCGAGGAGGCCGACCGGCAGGACGCCGAGCGGCACGCCGCCGCGCAGGCCGCGACCCAGAAGCTGGTCGCCGAGGCCGAGCAGCGCGCCGCGTCCGCCGAGCAGCGCGCCGCCAAGGCCACCCAGCAGGCCGAGCAGACCCGGCGCGAGGCCGACTCGCACGCCAAGCAGCTCATGGCCAACGCGCGCAAGAACTCCGACAACGTCATCGCCGAGGCCAAGTCGCAGGCCGAGCAGCTGCTCGCCGAGACCAAGGCCGAGGCCGACCGCGTCCGCACCGCCGCGCAGCGCCAGGTCGACGAGCTGACCCGGCAGCGCGACAGCATCACCAGCCACCTCAACCAGCTGCGCCAGCTCATCGGCGGCGTCGCCCCGGCGATGGGCGGCGAGCCCGAGCTGGCCGCGCCGCCGGAGAAGGCCGCCATCCCGGCGGCCGAGCCGAAGCAGGCGCCGCAGGCCCAGGCCAAGCCGCAGCAACAGCAACAGCAACAGCAGCAGCAGCCGGCCGCCGCGAAGGCCGCGCCCGCCAAGCAGGGCCAGGCCAAGAAGTCCGACGAGGACGACGAGGACTGGTGGCAGGAGTGACCCGCCGGGCCGGCTGACGGCCCGGCGGCGCGACGGAGAGCCTGGAGGCGGAAACGTCTCCGGGCTTTCCGTCGTCTACAGCGGTAGCGCGTGGTCGGCGGCTTGCGTCCTGACCCGTGAAGGACCGACGGCAGGACGGCGAAGGAGAGCGGCGTGGCCGACGACACCCCCGACGAGGACCGGCCGGCGGCGGCCCCCGGGAAGGGACGTTCCGGCACCGCCGGCGCCATCCCCGCACCCGCCCCGCCCGCCGACAAGGGCGCGGACGGGACCGGCAACCCGCCGGACGAGAACGAGGCCGAGGACGCCAAGGCGCCCAGCGGCGCCCTCGATCCGGACGAGATCGAGACCGAGCCCGTCGGGGAGCTCGACCCGGCGACCGGCGGGCCGCGGACGCGCCCGGCGCTCGCCGCCGCGGGCCCGCCGTCCGGCCCCCGGTCACCGGCGTCCGGCGAGGGCGGTGCGTCCGGCGAGGGCGGGGCGTCCGGCGCGGGGGCGTCCGGCGCGGGGGCGCCGGGCCCGACGGTGCCCGGCGCGCGGACGCCCTCCCCCGCGGTGCCCGACCCGGACGCGCCCGACCCGGCGCACGACGTGGAGCAGCGCCGCCGCGAGGCCGGCGTGAACCCGCTGTTCCCGTTCGGCCGGCCCGGCCAGCCGCTCGGCCGCGCCCACCCGTTCGTGTTCGGGTTCACCGCCGCGCTCGGCGTGATCACGGCGTGGATGCTGGTGAAGGCCGCCACGAACGCCAAGTCGGTGCTCGTGATGATCGTGGTGGCGATGTTCCTCGCGGTCGGCCTGAACCCGGCGGTGGAGCGGCTGCGCCGGCTCGGGCTGCCGCGCGGCGCCGCGGTCGGCTCGGTGTTCCTGATCGTGATCCTGTTCTTCGCGGGGTTCGTCGCCTCGCTCGTCCAGCCGGTCACCGAGCAGGTCACCGAGCTGCGGCACAGCATCCCCGACTTCGTCGACCAGCTGCAGAACAACAGGACGCTGGCCGACTGGGACAAGCGCTACGGGCTGCTGAAGCGCGCGGAGAAGGCCGTCAACAGCCCGGGCTTCCAGAACGGGCTGACCGACACCGCCACCGGCATCGGCAAGGTCGCGATCAACGGCGTGTTCCAGACCGTCACGATCCTGATCCTGACGCTCTACTTCATGAGCTCGCTGCCGCAGATCAAGACCTTCTTCTACCAGCTCGCGCCGCGCTCCCGGCGGGCCCGCGTCGCGCTGCTCGGCGACGAGATCCTGGACCGGATCGGCGGGTACGTCGCCGGCCAGTTCACGATCGCGTTCATCGCGGGGCTGTGCTCGTACATCTTCCTGTCGATCCTCGGGGTGAAGTACGCGCTGGCGCTCGCGCTGATCGTCGCGGTCACCGACCTCGTCCCGCTGATAGGCGCGACGATCGGCGCGGTGATCGTCTGCCTGGTGGCGTTCCTGACGGGGACGACCACCGACCTCATCGTCTGCGTGGTGTTCTACGTGGTGTACCAGCAGGTCGAGAACTACCTGGTGTACCCGCGGGTCATGAAGCGGACGGTGGACGTCCAGCCCGCGGTGACGATCGTCGCGGCGCTGGTCGGGGCGGCGCTGCTCGGCGTGGTCGGCGCGCTGCTGGCGATCCCGACCGCGGCGGCGATCTCGCTGCTGATCCGCGAGGTGGTCATGCCCCGGCAGGAGACCCTCTAGCGCGGCGACGGGCGAGGGGCGCGGCGACGGCGGGCTGCGCGGCGTCAGCGGGTGGTGCGGGCGAGCGCGGCGGCGAACTCGGCGACGGCCTGGTTGAACAGGTCGGGCTGCTCGACGGCGCACAGGTGCCCGGCGCGCGGGATGACGAGCAGCTCGGCGTTCGGCAGGGCGTCGGCCATCGCGCGCGCCTCGTCCTCGGTGGCGAGGGCGTCCTCGTCGCCGACCATCACCAGCGCGGGCACCTTGAGGCCGCGCAGCGTCTCGAACGACTCGGGGCGCCCGGCCATGGCGCGCTGCGCCCACGCGGCGGCCTGCGGGGGCGTCGCCTGGACGAGCCCGCGCACGCGCCCGTAGACGAGGGCGCGCTGCCGGTAGGTGGTGGGCCCGACGAGGCCGGGCAGCATCTCGTCCAGCAGCACCTGGACGCTGCCGTCGCGGTCGATCTGCTCGGCCTGCCGCAGCCGGTTCTCCCGGACGGCGTCGGTGTCGGCGGCGGCGCGGGTGGAGGCGAGCACGACGCCGAGGACCAGGTCGGGGTGGCGGCGGCACAGCGCCATCGCGACGTACCCGCCCATCGACAGGCCGCCGACGACGGCGCGCTGGAGGCCGAGGCGGCGGAACAGGTGCGCGACGTCGTCGGCCATCGCCTCGATCGACGGTTCGTCGGTGCCGAGCCGGGAGCCGCCGAAGCCCCGCAGGTCGGGGGTGACGACGCGGAACCGGTTCGCCAGGCCCTGCCGCTGCTCCAGCCACATCGCCGAGGACAGGGGGAAGGCGTGCAGCAGGACGAGCGGGGTCCCCGAACCGACGTCCCTGGCGTACAGCTGCACGGTCATACGGTTTCCTCACGTCCGCGTCCGCGAAACACCGCCGCGGGCCAACGCCACGGCTAGGTCATCGTTACCCGGTATCGGAGGCGGCGGGACGGGAGTGGCCGCGATCGGCCGTGCGAGTTTATCTGTCCGGTTCGTCCCATTCCGTGGGGAGCGGATACGCGTCCGGGGCCACGTGCCGGACGATCTCGTCCAGCACCGTCCGGACGTAGGGCTCGCCCACCCACAGGTGCTTGGCCTTGTCCACCCCGATCACCTCCGCCTGCGGCGCGCGCTTGAACCGCTCGCGCGCCTCCGCCGGGCGCAGGTAGTCGTCGAACTCGGGGACGAGCGCGACGAGCGGCCGGCCGTCGGCGCCCCAGGCGTCCAGCTCGGCGTCCCCGGCCCGCTTCAGCGGCGGCGACAGCAGGATCGCGCCCTCGACCAGCGGGTCCAGCCCCCAGCGCAGCGCGAGCTCGGTGCCGAACGACCAGCCGAGCAGCCACGGGCGCGGCAGGTCGTGGTACTCGGTGTACTCCAGCGCCGCCGCGACGTCGAAGCGCTCGGTCTCGCCCTCGCCGAACTCGCCCTCGCTGGTGCCGCGCGCCGACGTCGTCCCGCGGGTGTTGAACCGCAGGACGGCCAGGCCCGCGAGGGCGGGCAGCCGGTAGGACGCCTTGCGCAGCACGTGGCTGTCCATCATGCCCTCGGCGGTCGGCAGCGGATGCAGGCAGACCAGCGTCGCGACCGGGGGCCGGTCGGGCGGCAGCGCCAGTTCCCCGACGAGCCGCAGCCCGTCGGAGGTGTGCAGGGTGATCTCCTCGCGCCGCGCCGGCAGCACCGTCGCCGCCCTGATCTCCGCCATCGGACTCCTCACTCGCTCATGCGGGACTGGTAGCGCCTCAGTAGCGGGGCGCGTTCCGGCTCCGCTGGACGCGCGGCGCCCGGCGGGCGCGCGCGTTCCAGCACGGGCTGTGCCAGTGCCTCCGGTCGTCGGCGCCGCCGCGCTCGCCGGACGGCCAGGCGACGACGTGCGGGACGCCCGGCGGGATCTCGTGGTCGCACCCCGGGCAGCGGTACGCCTTCACCGCCGCGGCACCCGTGATCGACCGGACGATCCACTCGCCGTCCGGCCCCTCCTCCGTGCGTTGCGCCCAGCCCCCGCCTCCGCCGCCCTGCCCGGGCTTCTTGGACACGGCACGGCGGTTCTTGCGGGGGCTCATGCGCCCAGGATATTCAGCCCCGGACGCTCAGCGGAGCGGGCGTCCGGCGGTGACGTGCTCGGTCAGCAGCGGCACGGGCGCCAGCGCCGGCTCGCGCGTCTCGGCGTACAGCGCGCGCAGGACGGCGACCGCGCGGTCGACTCCGAGGCGGTCCAGGTCGGCGATCGGGCCGGTCGGGTAGCCGCAGCCGAGCGTCATCGCGGCGTCGATCGAGTCGGGGTCGGCGTAGCCGGCGCCGAGCATCGCGGCGGCGTCGTTGAGGTAGGGGAAGCGCAGCGCGTCCACGATGAAGCCGGCGCGGGCGCGGCAGCGGACGACGGTGAGGCCGAGCCGTCCGGCCAGGGCGGCGGCGCGGTCGGCGACGCCGGGGCCGGTCGCGACGGTCTCCGCGATCTCGGCGAGCGTGCCGGCCCTGTCCGTTGAAGGCAGGTCCGGCAGGTGGAGGCCGACGACGTCGGCGGGACGTCCGGACGCCATCGCCGCCTCCGCCACCGGGACGGTGGCGGACGTGACGGCGAGGATCGCGTCCGGCTTGGCGGCCTGCGCGGCGGCGGCGAGCAGCTCGCGGCCGGCGTCGGCATCGCCGGACGCCTCGACGATCAGGTCGCAGTCGGCGAGGTCGGCGGCGGCATCGCGGACCTGCGCGCCGGCGCGGTCGCACAGCGCGGCGAACGCGTCGGCGAGGGCGCCCGCGCCGAGGACGCCGACGACGGGCGCGGGTCCGTCCGCCCGCGCGGGCGCCTCGTCCTTCGGGGCACCGTGGTCGTAGAAGCCGCGGCCGGTCTTGCGGCCGAGCAGCCCGGCGGTGACCAGCTCGCGCAGCAGCGGGGACGGGGCGTGCCGCCGGTCGCGGGTCTCGGCGTGGATCGCCTCCAGCACCTCCAGGCAGGTGTCGAGCCCGATCAGGTCCATGAGGGTGAACGGGCCCATCGGCAGCCCGGCGCCCGCCGTCATCGCGGTGTCGATGTCGTCGCGGGTCGCGTGCCCCGACTCCAGCATCCCGGCGGCCTGGTTGAGGTAGCCGAACAGCAGCCGGTTCGCGACGAACCCGGCGCGGTCGCCGATGGTGACGGGGGTCTTGCCGAGGCCGGTCACCAGGGCGGCGACGCGGTCGACGGCCTCCGGCTCGGTGAGCACCGTGCGGATGACCTCGACCAGCTTCATCACCGGCGCGGGGTTGAAGAAGTGCACCCCGACGATCTTGGTGGGGCGGTTCGTGGTGACCGCGATGTCGGTGACCGACAGCGACGAGGTGTTGGTGGCGAGGACGGCGTCGGCGCGGCACACCCCGTCCAGGGTCGCGAACACCTTGCGCTTGAGGTCCAGGCGCTCCGGCACCGCCTCGATGACCAGGTCGCAGTCGCCGAGGTCGGCGAAGTCGGTGGACAGCGCGACCCGGCCGAGGATCTCGCGCTGCGCGTCCTCGGTGAGCCTGCCGCGCTTCACCGCGCGCCCCGTGGACTTCTCCAGATGGCCGCGGCCGCGCTCCAGCGCGTCCTGGTTCACCTCGATGCCGACGACCGCCAGGCCGCCGCGCGCCAGCACCTCGGCGATGCCCGCGCCCATGGTCCCCAGTCCGACGACCCCGACCCTGCTGAACGAACCACCAGTCATGCACGGCAGTCTCCCAGAGCGCTCGGCACCGCCGGATGCCGGGTACGACCGGGACGTGCGCTTCGGAATCTTCCTGCTCGCCGCCCGCTATCCCGGTCAGGGGGACGCCGCCGCCCTGACCCGCACGGTCGAGGCCGCCGTCGCCGCCGAGAGGGCCGGATTCGACGACGTGTGGCTGGCCGAGCACCATTTCATGTCCTACGGCGTCATCCCGTCCGCGCCGCTGATGGCCGGTCACATTCTCGCGTCGACCCGCCGGATCCACGTCGGGACGGCCGTCAGCGTCCTTTCCAACCAGCACCCCGTGGCACTCGCGGAACAGGCGGCGATGCTGTCACTGCTTTCCGGCGGGCGATTCCGGCTCGGCGTCGGACGCGGCGGCCCCTGGCGCGATCTGGAGGTCTTCGGAACGGGACTGCGCCGTTACGAGGAAGGCTTCGCCGAATCGCTCGACCTGCTGCTCGCCTGGCTCAGGTCGGAACGGCTCGGCTGGCGGGGCGAGCATTTCTCGTTTCGCGAAGTTCCGGTGGTGCCCCGCCCGGTCGTCCCGCCGCCGATTTCGGTCGCCTGCACGTCTCCGGCCACCGAGGCCATCGCCGCGGAACGCGGGCTGCCGATGCTTCTGGGAATGCACGTCGGCGACGCGGAGAAAGCCGCGGCCGTCGAACGGCACGGCCTCCCTGAACTGCCGCACATCTCCACGCACCTCGCGCAGGTCGCCGACACCCGCGAGCAGGCCGTCCGGACGCTGCTGGCCGAGATGCCGCGCTGGCTCGGGCCCGGCCTGGACGGATACGTGCCCGTGGACGACCGTCCCCGGCCGTCCCGCGACCCCGCCGCCTACACCCGCCACCTGTGCGACCTGCACCCCGTCGGCTCCCCCGACGACTGCGCCGCATCGCTCGTCGCGACCGCCGAGCGCACCGGGATCCGCCACCTCATCCTGCTGGTCGAGGCCGCCGGATCGCATCGCGCGACGCTCGGCAACATCGCCCGCCTCGGCGCGGAGGTCCTCCCGAAAGCCCGCGCCGCCCTGCAATGACGCGGCGCGCCGTCCCATCGCGAAGGGACGGCGCGCCGCGTCGCGATTCAGCAGTCGCGGAGTTCGGGGGACTGA
Organism: Actinomadura opuntiae; assembly: GCF_030283205.1. Lineage (GTDB taxonomy): Bacteria > Actinomycetota > Actinomycetes > Streptosporangiales > Streptosporangiaceae > Spirillospora. The sequence continues at coordinate 5,071 of NZ_JASNWF010000041.1, read as the reverse complement.
TTGAGGATCTGCTCGCGCGCCGTGACGAACGTGCGGTACGACTCCGAATCACCGGACGGGAAGACCGCGACGCGGTGGCAGTTCTGGAACGCCAGCTTCATTCCGAAGTAGCGCTCCAGCGCCCCGCGCATCGCGTCGCTCGCCAGCACCCGCAGCAACTGGCCGCGGGCCCGCTCGTCCGGCGGCGGCGTCAGGTTGTCGGCGAACTCGCCGCCGTCCACCTGCAGCCGCGCCACCAGGCCGCTGATCATTTCCCAGGCGTACGGGAGGGACGTCCTGATGCACTCGACGAACTCTTTGTCGCCGACCTCGCCCTGCCGAGCCGTCTCCAGGAGTTCCGGGGTCACGTCGAGGGACATTGCGGGTCCTTTCGCAGACGGATGACACCCACCACCCGCGACGCTAATCACGGCATCCCGACAATTCCAGGCTTGACAGAGATCCTTACTTGCGCCATGCGGCGGGCTCGCCGCCGGCCCGCGGCCGGGCGCCGGCGGTCAGCCCGCCGGCGCCGCTCCGCGCCGCCGGGACGGCCGCCGCGCCGGGCGCGCGAGCTGCTGCAGCCGCTCGTCCCAGAACTCGCGGGCCCGCCGCACCTTCGCCGCGTTCCGGGCCGCGCGCGCCTCGGCCCGCCGCTCGCGGCCCCGCTCCTGCGCGATCGAGTACATGATGTCGTGGTGGTACACGGCCCCTCCTCCCGTCGCGGGCCGTGGAAACGACCCGACATCCAAGAGGTTCGTCTTAAGGCGCCCACCCCTACATCGGGATGACTCCTTATATCGGGCCCTATGCGGGGTCTTAGGGGTGCTTATGCAGCTCAGGGACGGCTGGCAGAATCCCGCGCCATGGACGATCTGCTGGCCGGGCTGGACGGCATCGACTGGAGCGGCCTCAGGCACGCCTACGGTTCCGCGGACGACGTCCCGGCCCTGCTGCGGACGCTCCGCGCACCGGACCAGGAGGAACGCCGCGACGCGCTGCACGCGCTCTACGCGAGCATCTACCACCAGGGCAACCGCTACCCGGCGTCCGGCCCCGCGGTGCCGTTCCTGCTGGCCCTCGCCGCCGACCCGGCGACACCCGACCGCGACGACCTGCTGTACCTGGCGGCCGGGATGGCCATCGGCTTCGACGAGTCGCACCTGCCGTCCGGCGTCGACATCGCCGGCTGGCGGCGCGAGGTCGCCCGGATGCGCGCCGCCGACCCCGCCGACGAGGAACGCCGTCTGGACGCCTGGGCCGAGGAGGCCGACGACCCGTCCCGGAGGCGGCACCGCGAACTGGTGGACGCCGGCTACCTGCTGAGCAACGCCGAAGCCGAACTGGCCGCCTACGACGCCGTCCGGTCCGGGCTGCCCCTTGTCCGCGCCCTGCTCGCCGACGCCGACGCGCAGGTCCGCTCCGCGGCCGCTTACACGCTCGGTTGGTTCCCCGAGGAGGCCGCCGCCTCACTGCCGGCGCTGCGGACGCTGCTCGGCACCGAGACCGATCCCGCCGTCACCGCCACCGCGCTCGTCTCCGCCGGACTGCTGGACGACCGCGACCTGATCCCCCCGCTCCGCGAGCACCTGGCGGGCGACGAGCCCCTCCCCCGCTGGGCCGCCGCCGTCGCCCTCCTTGGGTTCGGCGTCACCGAACGACCGGTCATCGCCGAACTCGCCGCCACCACCGTCACGCCGCCCGAGATGCCCGGTCCGCCCGTCGCCTTCCTCAACGGCGACCTGCGCCTCTACTCGGCCACCTGCCTCGCCGCGCTGGACGACGCCCCGCCCGAAGCCGCCGACGCCGTCCTCGACGGCCTGTCCCGCACGTCCGACGAGACGTCCTTCCCCATGGCCGCGGCCGCGCTGAAACTGGCCTTCGGCGAGCCGTCTCCCCCACTCCCGCCCTACACCTCCCTCACACCCGTCCAGCAGCGGACCGTCCGGACCATCGCCGACCTGCCGGACGACAGCTGGCAGTGGGTCAACCTCATGGAGATCCTGCGCGACTGGGGCCTGCCCACCGACCGCGACGAGTGCCGCGCGTACGCGGGTCTCGCATGACGGTCACGCGGGGTTCACGGCCGAACTAAGGTTGTGCAGCGTGCGTCTCGTTATCGCCCGCTGCAGCGTCGACTACGCCGGCAAGCTCACCGCTCACCTGCCCATGGCCCTCAGGCTCGTCCTGATCAAGGCGGACGGCAGCGTCAGCATCCATGCCGACGACCGCGCCTACAAGCCGCTGAACTGGATGAACCCGCCCTGCTCCCTGCGCGAGGAGCCCTACGAGGACAACGGCGCGATCGCCCGCTGGACGGTCACGCACGGCAAGTCGGGCGAGCGGCTGATCCTCACCATCCAGGAGATCCTCCACGACACCAGCCACGAACTCGGCCTGGACCCGGGCCTGCGCAAGGACGGCGTCGAGGCGCACCTGCAGGAACTGCTCGCCGAGCACATCACCACCCTCGGCGAGGGCTGGACACTGATCCGCCGCGAATACCCCACCGCGATCGGCCCGGTCGACATCCTCTGCCGCGACTCCGACAGCGCCACCGTCGCCGTCGAGATCAAGCGGCGCGGTGAGATCGACGGCGTCGAGCAGCTGACCCGGTACCTGGAACTGCTGAACCGCGACCCCCACCTGGCGCCGGTCCGCGGAATCTTCGCCGCCCAGGAGATCAAGCCCCAGGCCCGCGTCCTCGCCACCGACCGCGGCATAAGCTGCGTCACCCTCGACTACGACACCCTCCGAGGCATCGAACACGAGGGCACCCTCTTCTAGCCCACGTCCCCCGCCGTCCTGGTGATCTCGGCTCCTTTCTCGCACCCATCGCCCGGCGTGGACTTTTGAAGCGCCCTGCTGCCTGCATTAGCAGCTCGTAAAAGGGTGTTTGGGGCAGAGGCGGAGGGGTTGGCCGTGCGGTGGGGTGGCGCTGGCGTACGGGGCCGCCCCTCCAAAGTCAAGGGCGCCTTCGGCGTCGCTTCGCGATGGACTTCGTCCACCCTTGACTTTGGAGCCTCTGCGGCCCCTGAGGCAGCGCCAAAGGGGCAGGCTCCGCCTGCCCCGCCCGGGTCGCGCCACCCCACCGCCCCCATCCGTCCGCGTGCTCAACAAACCACCTGAAAGGAACAATTCACCGACCAGCCAAAGGCAGGGGGGTCGGGGTGAACTGAGCAATATTTTTCCACTGATCAGCAAGAAAGAAGGGCCCCGCTCGGCGCGCAATTGTCGGTCACTTGGGGTACACTTTAGGTATGCAGTCAGTGACGGTCGACCTTGAGGGCGCGTCCACCATGGAATTGGTGAACGCGCTCTCAACGATCGCCACCGAACTCGCCCAGCGACAAGCCCCGGAATCGGCGGCCGCGTGCCTGGAACTCACCGAAGACCTGGCCGCCGCCTGCGATATGCAGGAAAGCGCACTGGCCGGATTCATCGGCCGCGTCGACGCCACCGGAGAGCAGCAGAGGTGGGGATATCCGTCCACGCGGGCGTGGCTGCGATCTCGGCTGGGGATGCGGGAGAACCGCGCCAAAGAACGCCTCACCCTCGCCCGGCAACGCCACCGCCTACCGCAGGTGACCGAGCAACTGGCGGCCGGAGAGCTGTCCTACGGCTACGCCGCCACGGTCGCCGACTCAGTAGCCCGGCTGGACGACACCGACTGCGCCAAGGCAGAGAACAAGCTGCTGGAAATGGTCGGCCAGGGCTTCTCACCGGGGAAGATCGCGGTGTTCGGCCACCGCATCCGCGACGTCATCGCCGAACGCGACGACACCGAACACGAACCCGAGGACGCCAAGCGCGGCTACGCCAAGTCCTGGATCACCAGCACCGGCTCCCTGGACGGCGGCCGCTACATCAAAGGCTGGCTGAACGCCGAAGACGCCGCCATCTGGGACGGCACACTCGCCCCGCTGGCCAAGCCGGCCGGGCCAGAGGACCACCGCGACGTCGCCGAACGAACAGCCGCAGCGCTGTCGAGTGTGCTGTCCGGTGGGCACAAGGCCACCAAAGTCACCGTCATCTGCGACCTCGAAACACTGACCGGCGGCAACGTTCCGGGCCGTCTCATCGACGGGACGCCGATCCCGGCCGAGCAGGTGCGCCGCATCGCTCTTGCGGCCGGTGTATCGCCGCTGATTTTGGGGCGTGGCCACAACCCGCTGTACCTCGGGTATCGGGAGCGGTTCGCCAGCCCCGCGCAACGCCGGGTCCTGGAGACGCTCTACCCGACGTGTGCGGTGCGGGAGTGCGAGATTCCGGGGACGTTGTGCGAGGTCGACCACATCCACGGCTGGGCTCTGGGAAACTCGCCCACCGACATTGATCGGCTCACGCTCACCTGTGGGTGGCATAACCGCTTCAAACACAGCAGCCCACGCCAGATCGGCGTCAGCAAGGATTCCGACGGGCGGTATGTGTACCGGCTGCTGCCACCACCCGACGCCCGAAGAACCCGGACCGGGAACGGGCCGCCGGGCACACTCGGCCCACCCGATCCCGCCATCACCTGGGCCGCATAACCAGCCCCACCCTCACATGACCGGCTCGCCCGAATCCACAGCGGATCTCGGGCGAACCGGCATGCCCTCATTAGCCCCCAGCCCTCCGCTCTCCGCTAGCGGCCGCTGCACCGACCAGAACCCGGACGGCCTCGGCCCCGCACTAGCTGGTGGCTTCGCTCAGCGGGCGAGGGGCAACCACCCCAAGCGTGCGCTGACCCAACCACGATCTGGCCTAAGCAACGGCACAGGCACACCAGCCCTCTGCCCCCACGCCCCATCGAGACCATGGCCATCAACCCGACCAACCCAGGGACGCGCTTCCTGCTCCCTCTGCCCTCTCATCTCCCTTAGCCACGGGATGGAAGGCGAGCAGACCCCCAACCTGCTCTGCATTGCTGGGAGGAGAGGCCGGTGCCCCATACGCGCTGGAACTGCTCTCCCCACTCAACCTCTTCGTCCTCTGGTTCGGGGGCGGTGGGGTGGCGCGACCCGGGCGGGGCAGGCGGAGCCTGCCCCTTGGCGCTGCCTCAGGGGCCGCAGAGGCTCCAAAGTCAAGGGTGGACGAAGTCCATCGCGAA
>NZ_JASNWF010000040.1 GCF_030283205.1 Actinomadura opuntiae | reverse complement strand
ACATCGAGCCGAAGATCCACGGCCAGATCCGCTCGGTGATGAACGTGCAGGAGGCCACCGCCAAGGCGCTGCTGGTGGACGCCGACGCGCTGCGCGCCGCGCAGCAGTCCGGTGACGTGCTGGGGGCCAACGCGGTGTTCATGGACGCCTACAACACCGACGTGCGGCCGCTGCTGGCGGAGCTGCGCGAGGAGATGGGCCTGCATCCCGACCCGGTCGCGGCGTACAAGGCGTCCGGCTACTTCGAGCGCGTCGCCGAGGAGCGCAAGGACGGCCAGGCCGCGGGCTGGGGCGCCTGACCGGCCGGACTGCACATCCTCGTGGACGCCTGAGTCGCCGCCGCGTTCCTGCGCTGACCCGGCCGTCCCCCAGACGGTCGTCTGGGCCGACGGCCCGGACCGCTCGCTCAGCGACGGGACAAGCTCGAACCGCGGACCACCAACTCGGGCAGCATGACGACTTTCCTGTGGCGATGCTCGGCAGCCTGTTCGCCAGTCTCTTCCATCAACAACTCGGTGGCCCTGCGCCCCATCTCGAACGCGGGCTGCCGCACGGAGGTCAGGGGAACGACGGCCGCGGAGGCGAATTCGATGTCGTCGTATCCGACGATGGCCAGCTCCTGGGGGACGGCGATGCCGGCGGCGTAGACCGCCTGCAGAACACCGAGCGCAAGAAGGTCGTTGGCGCAGAAAACGGCGGTGGGCCGCTGCGCGAGCCCGAGCAGCCGCGCCGCGGCGTCGCGTCCATTGGCGACATCAAGGTGCTTGGTGGGAATCTCCACCAAGGTCTCGGGCGGCAGCCCGGCCTCGCTGATGGCCTGAAGGAGTCCCTCGCGGCGGTCCTTGACCTGCTGGAGGTGGGGTGGCCCGCTGACGTAAGCGATGCTGCGGTGTCCCGCGCCCACCAGGTGACGGCCTGCAAGGGCGCCCCCCACGGTGTCGTCCACCGAGACCGAGCATGCTCCCAGTTCCCCGGCCACACGGTCGACGAGCACGAAAGGGGTGTCCTGCTGCTTGAGCGTCTCCAGGCTGGAGCCGGTCGGATCAGCTGGGGAGACCAGGACGCCGCGGACGCGCTGCTCGACGAAGAGAGACAGGTGGCTGACCTCCTCGCTGACGCTCTGGGCGCTGCTGCACACCATGACCACCAGCCCGGCCTCGCGGGCCGCAGACTCGGCGCCGCGCGCCATGTCCACGAAGAAGGGGTTGCTGATGTCGAGGACAAGGAGCGCCATGACGCGGCTCTGACCGGCCCGCAACTGCCGGGCCGACTCGCTGCGGACGTATCCGAGGATCTTGATGGCCGCCTCGACCCGGGTCTGCGTTTCGGGGGAGACCATCTCGGGCCGGTTGATCACGTTGGAGACGGTGCCCACGGAGACGCCGGCATGCCGAGCCACGTCCTTGATACCGACCATCGGTTCTGCTTTCTTCTCTGGGCCAGGAGCCACCGCCGGCCCGCGATGTCTCGGGACCGGCGGTGGCTCTATTGAAACATTTCATTCACGTGTGCCGCACCGGGCCGTGGTTCATTCCAGGCCGGTGCCGACGACGCCGTTGATGTACCAACGCTGGAAGACGACGAAGACCACCAGAACCGGCAGCATGCTGATGGCCGCCGCGGCCATGCCGATGCTCGGCGAGATCATTGTGTACTGGCCCTGCGCGAGCGGCGCCAGGGCGACGGTCATCACGGCGTGCTTGCGGTCGGGGGCGATCACCTGGGGCCAGATGTAGGTGTTCCAGGCGGTCAGGAAGCTGATCGAGCAATAGGCGGCCAGCGCGGGCTTGGCCAGCGGCAGCGCGATCGAGAGCAGGGTGCGGGTCCATCCGGCGCCGTCGATGTGCGCGGCGTCGATCAGCCCGGCCGGGAGGGTGACGAAGAACTGGCGGAAGAGCAGGACCGCGAACGCGGTCTGGCCGGCGATCGGAAGGATCATGCCGGGGTAGGTGTCCACCAGCCCCAGCTGGTGGGTGATGATGTACAGCGGGATCAGCGTCATGTTGCTCGGCACGAACATCGGCACGATGATCACCGCCAGCACCGCCCCGGTCCACCGGAAGGGGATCTTCGCCAGGGCGAAACCGGCGGGGACGGTGATGACGAGCTGGACGAGCAGGATGCCGAAGCTGAAGATGAACGAGTTCGCGATCACTCGCGGGGTCAGGAAGTGGTAGGCGTCGACGTAGTTGTGCCAGACCACCGTCGGCGGCAGCAGGTGCGGAGGGTTGGACTGGATGTCGTGCGCCGACATCAGCGACGCCGACAGCAGATAGAACAGCGGCAGGCCCATGACGAGACCGCCCACGACGGTCACGGTGTAATGCGCCGTTGCCGCCCAGGACTTGCGCCGGATCATGCCGACCTCCGCAGACGGGTGAAGAGTTTGAACAGCCCGACGATGAGGGCGATCAGGGCGAGCTGGAAGAGCGACAGGGCGCTGGCGTAGCCCATGTCGGTCTCGCCGAATGCCGTCTTGTAGGCGTAGAGCGCCAGGGTCTGGGTGTGGCCGAGCGGCCCGCCGTCGGTCATCATCAGCGAGACCTCCAGGGAGTTGCTGACGAAATTGATCACCTGGAGCGTGGCCACGAGGATGGTCGTGGCCCGGACGTTGGGCCAGGTGATGCTCCAGAGCCGGCGCCACCAGCCGGCGCCGTCGAGCGCGGCGGCGGCGTAGATGTCGGCGGGTATCCGCTGCAGGCCGGCCAGATAGAGGATCATCACCAGGGGGAGGCCCAGCCAGATCATCATCAGGGTGAGCGCGGGCAGCGCCCAGGTGGTGCTGGACAGCCAGGCGGTGCCGCCGAGCCCCACCCAGCCGAGCACGCGGTTGGCGATGCCGGCGTGCGGGTCGTACATGTAGGCCCAGAGCACGGCCGCCACGGCGGACGAGGCGACCATGGGCGCGAAGTACAGGATGCGGACCGCGCCGATCCCGCGCATCCGGTTGTTGATCAGCACGGCCAGCACGAAGCCGATCACGATGGTGGGGATGACGCCGAGCACGACGAACTCGACGGTGATCCGCAGGGACGTCCACATCTGCGGATCCTGGAACAGCCGCGAGAAGTTCGCCAGGCCCGCCCATCGGGGCGTGCCGAACAGGTCCCACTCGAAGAAGCTCAGGGCGAAGGCGCCCAGGGCGGGCAGGATGACGAACAGGGTGAACCCGATCATGCTGGGCGTCAGGAAGAGCACCGCCGCGATCGTGTTCCGGCGCCCGCGCTGGTCGCGTGCCCGTGGGCGGGAGCCGTACGCCGGTGGAACGGTCCGCCGGGCGGGCTGGTTGTCCAGAGCCGAAGCCATTACTGCACCATTCTCTCTCCGCCGGCCGGCGGGCCGACCTCGTTCCGGGGCCCGCCACCAGGACGGGCCCCGGAACGTACCGACTAGTTCGTGGCCGACTGAAGGGCCTGGTTGACGGCCTTCTCCGCGTCCGCGAAGGCGGCGGCGACCGGCCGGTGCTGGAGCTGCACCTGCTGCACCGCCTTGATCACGCTGTCGGTGAGCACCTTCTGGGCCTTGCCGGGCAGGGGAGGCGGCAGGAACGCGTCCTTGGCGTCCTGCGCGAACGCCTCCTCATTGGTGGGAGGCGCCGGCAGCGAACGCCAGGCGCCGTTGTTCACCCCCTGCTGCGTGGGCGGCACGACCTGGCCGGTGGCCTGCGCGAGCTTCATGCCGCCGTTGGGGTCGTAGAACCAGGCGAGGAAGGCCCAGGCGGCGTCCTGGTTGTGGCTGCCCTTGCTGATCGACAGGCCGTACGAGCCGCCGCCGACGGTGCTCCGGCCATTGATCTTCGGCATCACCTGGGTGTCCCAGTCGTCCTTGAGCTGCTCTTTGGTCGCGGGGACGGTGGCCCGGACCGAGAAGGCCATGGCAGAGCGCCCCTTCATGAACACGGGCTGGCTGCCGAGGTCGGCCGAGTACTTCGGCGAGGCCGTTCCGTAGGCCTTGAGCAGTTGCGTCCAGGCCTGGATGGCGGCCGGCTGGCCGATGCCCGACTTCTTGGTCCTGGGGTCGTAGACGTAGCCGCCGTAGGCGTGGATGACCGGGGCGTAGACGGCCGCCTGGTCACCGATGCCCAGCGGGGCGAACAGGCCGGCGAACTTGCCGCCCGACTTCTTCTGGATCTCGGTCGCCACCCGGTAGAGGTCGTCCCAGGTCCAGGTCGGCTTCGGGTACTCGGTGACGCCGGCCTTCTTGAAGAGGGTCTTGTTGTAGAACAGCGTGGTTGAGTCGGCGCTCACCGGGAGGCCGGTGATCTGGTCGGGGTGGTTGACCGGCCGGTACTGGCCGAGGAACTGCGGCAGGAAGCTGCTGCCCTTCAGCCCGCCGGTGCCCTTCTTCAGCCGGTCGGAGATGTCCAGCGTGACGTTGCCGGCGGCGAGCTGGTTGGCCGCGTAGTCGACGTTCATCAGCACGTCCGGCAGCTTGTTGCCGAGCCGCGCGGTGACCAGCTGCTGGACGTACTGGGTCGCGTCGTCCGGCAATGACTGCACGGTGACCTTCCGCTTCGGATAGGCCTTCTCGTACGCCGCCGCGTACTGCTGGAACTGCGGCACGATCTGGTTCTGCACCGACAGGACGATCTTGCTTCCATCGACGCCGCCGTGCCCGCCGGAGGAGGAACCTCCACAGCCGCTCACGAGGGCGAGCAGGGCGGTCGCGGCGACCGCTGCCAGGGAACGCCCTCGGCGATGTCCGGCCCTTATGGTCATTGTCTTGTCCTCTCTACCGTCACCTGACCGTCTCCGGCACCACGCCGGCCATGTCCGGGTGATGCGACGCCCCCGCTCGCCACGGGCGGACCGGCTCCGCAGAAGGCGAAGCTCTCGTCACCGCGCGCCGGATCGCGGAGGCGCCGACGGTTCGGTGGAGTCCGGTGCGTCGGACCGCCGGCACGGGCGCTCGGCAGGCACGGCACGGCTCTTAATGAAAGCTTTCATTGACGATGGCGTATCGTTTCGGTCGTGTCAATAGGTTGCCCCCAAGTAACGACCGAGGGTGCGGGCTGGCGCGACCGGAACGGTCTCATTGCTGGTGAGAGTTGCTCTGCTGAGGTCGCGAAGGAGTCCCGTTCGGGAATCCGCGCGGAGGTGCGTCCGAAGGCGGCGGTGAAGTGGGGGCGCTGATGGATGAATCATTTCAACGCCCCGTTGGCCTACTGTCCGGTATCCCCGGCGGGAGCGCCAGCCTGCGGAGAGCCCGCCTCGCCAGGGGGAATTCGCCTGGCCAGAAGGGCGGCGGCCGTGGCCAGGACGGCGCCCAGCGGAAGGGCGATCGTCACCTGGCCCACGATGGCGGCCGACCTGGCGGCGGCCGTTGAACCGTCCACCGTCGCGGTGAGCGCCGCCGCCAGTCCCGTCAGCGTCGCGAGCCCGATGGAGGCGCCGCTCTGCCCGGACACCGTGATCAGTCCGCCCGCCAGTCCCGCCTGGTGAGCGGGCAGCGACCGAGTCGCCGACGAGGTCAGCGTGATCACCGAGATGCTCGAGCCGACCGCCTGCACGACCAGCAAGGGGATGAGCGCGGCGAACTCCACGTGGGAGTGTTCGCCGGCGGCGAGCCCCAACTGGGCGAGCGCGACGAGCACCGGACCGGCGGTGCGGCAGTTGCGCGTGCCCACAGCGACGACGAGTCGTGGTACGGCCCGGGCGGTCAGCACGCTCGACACGGTGGCGGGAAGCATGCACACCGCCGTGGTCAGGGGCGCAAGACCGCTGACGTCCTGCGCGTACAGGGTCGTGTAGTACGTCGTTGCCGCGGTGCCCGCCAGCAGTGCGACCGCAGCGGCGTTGGTATAGGCCACCCGAGGCGAACGCAGCAACCGGAGCGGCAGAAGCGGATGCCGCACCCGCCGCTCGGCCATTACCAGCCCGCCCAGGGCGGCGGCGGCCACGCCACCGGCGAGGATACTGCGCAGCGGCTGCGAGCCGCCGCCGGTGGCGGTCGCCGCCAGGTCGATCCCCCCGAAGGCGATGACGAGCAGCGACATCCCGACCAGATCGAGCCCTTCGGGGCGCTTCTCGTGGGAGACGTCCCGGGGGAGGCCCCGGCCGGCGGCGGCCAGCAGGGGCGCGATCGCCACGTTGATCAGCAGGACCCAGCGCCAGCCCAGGGTCTGGGTGAGGAGGCCGCCGAACAGCGCCGACGCGGACGCGCCGACCGAGGCCGTCACCCCCCACACGGCGATGGCGCGCTCACGCTCGGTGCCGGCCGCCGTGGAACGGGTGAGCAGCGCCAGGCTGGCGGGGGACAGCATGGCACCACCCAGGCCCTGCAGGCCCCGGCAGGCGAGCAGCACCCCCAGCGAGGGAGCCAGTCCGGCGCCGGCGCTGGCGGCGGCGAAGACGGCGAGCCCGATCCGCAGAGTGGCGACCGGGCCGACGAGGTCGGCGATTCGCCCGCCGAGGAGGAGGAAGGCGGCGAACGGCAGCGCATAGGCGTTCATCACCCACGGCAGCGCTCCGGTGGGGATGTGCAGATCGGCGGCCATGCGCGGCAATGCGATCGCGAGCACCGCGGTGTCGAGGACGACCATCATCTGGGTGCCCGCCGCGACCGCCACCGCCCACCGCCCCGCGCTGCGGGGGACCGGTTCCGGAGGGTCGCTCACACCGGGTCCCATGAGACGGCGACGTCGGTGAAGCGGGCGGCCGGGCACTGGTCGTCGCCGGTGGCGACGAGCGCGAACCGGCAGCCGACGAACGCTTCGGCCGTCTCGGCCGACAGCAGCCGCGCCGATCCCGAGCCCACCACCCGAGGCGGCCGGTCGGCTTCGGCGACATGTAACGTGTAGGTCTCGGCCGTCGCGGTGATGCTCAGCCCCACCGAGCCGGTGCCGGGAAGCGGCGCGCGGCTCTCGGTGATCATGTCGTCCACGCGGCGCCGCAGGACGGTCTCCCGTCCCCCGCCCGGGCCGGTGGTGACGAGCAGGGCGTAGTAGTGGTGCGGCGAGGAATGCACGGCGATGCCGGCCTCTGCGGGCGTTCCCGGTGCGGCCTGCAAGGTCGCGGTGAACCCGGCGGCGTCCTCCTGCTGAGGGAGGAAGACCGCGCCGATGCCGCTCGAGCGGTCGTCGCTGTCGAGGGGACGGGCGAACGGAAGCGTGAAGTCCCCTTGCCCGCCGGTCAGCCCCTCGACGGGGAGCCCCTGGGTGGTCCAGCCCGCGGCCCAGATCGTCTTCGGTGGCCGGACGGTGCTCGCCTTAGCGGAGGGAAGGGGGCGGGCGGTGGCCATCCGCATTTCGATGGTGCCGTTCTCGCCGATGACCGGCCAGCCGTCCGGCGTCCACTCCACGGGCGCCAGGAACGTCTCGCGGCCCAGATTGTGGTGGTAGACGAAGCCGTTACGGGCCTCGTGACGGGTGCCGAGCGTCAGCGCCCACCAGGAGCCGTCGGGCGCGTCGATGAGTTCGGCGTGTCCGACGGTCTGGATGGGGTGGCCGACGCGGTGGCGGTGTGTGAGGACGGGATTGTGCGGGCACGGCTCGAACGGCCCCCATGGTGATCGGCTGCGGGCGCAGGTTTGCATATGCCCTTTCCAGGAGCCGCCTTCGGCGCTGAACAGGTAGTACCAGTCGTCGATCTTGTACAGGTGCGGGCCTTCGATGTCGTTGGAGCAGAACCCGGCGTAGTCGGGTGTGAGCTCGCGCATCGGGCCGAGCATCCGGCCGGTGGCCGGGTCGATCTCGCACTGCACTACGGGTCCGAGCCGGCCGTCCGGGAGCGGTTCCAGCGTACGGCGGGTGTAGTAGCAGGTCCCGTCGGCGAAGAGCAGCGACGGATCGAAGGCGTGCGTGTCGATCCAAACCGCGTCCGACCATTCGCCCGCCGGGTCCTCGGCGCTGAGCAGGAAGTTGCCCTGCCCGTCGGAGAAATTGGTGCAGGCCAGGTAGAAGCGGCCGTCGTGGTGGCGGATGGTCGGCGCGTACAGCATCAACTCGCCCGGCTCACCGTCGCGGCGGTACTGGGCCGGCCGGGTCACCGCGCCGCCGAGCAGCCGCCAGTTCACCAGGTCGGTCGAATGGTGGATGCGGATCCCCGGAAGGAAATCGAACGTGGAGGTGGCGAGGTAGAAGTCATCGCCGACACGGCACAGTGACGGGTCGGGCGCAAGGCCGCGCACAACCGGGTTGACTATCGTGCTCACAGAGAGGTCCCTTGATGTAGGGGCGGTGCTCACCAGGTACGGGGGGCGCTCGTCCAGCCGACGTGGCCTACCCGGAAGGGCAGCGGGCTGCGCCCGCCCGCCAGCGGCGTCTTAGGGCCGCGGGCAGGGTCGTGGACGTTCAGCCATCGCGCGCCGAGAGCGCATTCGACGACGTTCCCGAGCCCGGCCCAGTTCGCCAGGTCGATGCTCACTCGGTTCCAGCAGGCGGGCAGCATGCGCTCGGTGCCCTCGACCACGCTGCCATCTGCGGCGGTCAGCCGCAGCACCGGCACCACCAGGCGTCCCGCCGGCCCGGGCAGGCACAGGTCGAACTCGGCGAACGCGAAATTCGCGTGCGACAGATCGGCCGGATCGGTGAAGGGCAGCCGCACCCATCGGGTGTCGTCAGGCAGCAGGTCGGGGCCGGACACCTCCAGGATCGGCCCTGGGATCGGAGCATGGAACACCGGAGAGCAGACAAGGGCGTCGTGGACGACGAGGTCGACACCGGGGTCGGTGGTCCAGCCATCGGCCAGGACTCCATCGGACAACCATAGGCCCGATGCTCCGGCTCGCACCGTTCGGCTGGCCACCTCCTGGCCGCCCGCGGCGGTGCACAATCTCACGCATGCGGTGCTGCCCGGATCTGCGGTGGCAGGTGCACCGATCTCCAGCCGGTCGCCCTTCAGGACCGCCGACCACCCGGGGTCGGTGACGGCCGTCAGCACGGAAAAGCCCGGGGGGATCAGGACGTCGGTGCTGACAGTGGATCCCGGGGGCACCTCGGGCGTGGCGGCGATGGCGGGTGCGGTGGCCGCGGTTTCCACGTCCCGTGCGGACAGCCGGTACCGGCCCGCGGGCAACTCCAGGGCTCCGCCGGTAACGAGTGCGTACGGATGGGCAGCGGCCTCGGCGCCGTCCACAATGATCCGCTCCGCGCGAACACCGGGCAACGTAACGACGGCCGTGGCGCCGACCGGGACCTCCAAGGCCGCATTCAGGTCTCCGGCCTCCAGTTGCCAGTCGAAGGCGATTCGACCCCGGACAGTGTCGACGGTGCCACCGGCACGGCCGACCGGGCCGGGCAGCGCAGGGGCGACGGCGAAGCGGCGGAACCCTTCGGTCAGCGGACGCAGGCCCAGCACATCGGTCCAGGCCCAGGCCGCGAAGGGCGCCCCCAGGGCGATGTGGTCGAGGGAGGCGACGCCGGCGTTCTCGTCGTCGATCCACCAGGTCTCCCAGAACGTGCCGGGCCCCTCGGCGAGCATCGCGCCGATTCCGGGCTGCTCGGGCTGGCGGATCGCGGCGAGTACGGCCGTCCCGCCGTCGGCGTCTCCCAGTGCCCGGACCACGGCGTGGGTGGCGGAGAAACCGCTGGCGATCCGGTTCCCGCGAGCGGCCACATCCGCTCGGAGGTGGTCGCGCAGGGGAGAGGTCTCGCCGGGGCCGACTGCGAGACCGCAGACCAGGGCGAGCGCGGCCGACCCCTGGCCGGCGTTGGCCCAGACGCCGGTTACCGGATCGCGCAGCGCTGCGCGCGCGGAACGGGTGAGATCGTTGGCCTGGCTGGTCCGGCGAACCGCTTCGGCCTCATCGCCGGCGGCCGCCTCGAGCTCGGCGAGCGCCCGCAGTGAGCGGAGGACGGCGGCCGTCTGCAGCATCACCGGAGGAGTCCGTTCGGGAGCCAGCCAGTCGGCGCCGTAACTGATCTCCGCGCGGCGCACCACGCCGTCCACGACGGTGCTCAGCTGCCAGTCGCACCACCGGCGCATGGCGGGCAGCAGTTCCGCCACCAGGCTCTCGTCGCCGACGTACCGCCAGTGCAGCAGCGGGATCTGTGTCATGGCGGCGCCCCACACCGGGTCGGCAGGCTGCTCCTGCTCGCCGAGCAACTGCGGCGAGACACCGAGAACCGCGCCGTTGGATCGCTGATCGGCCGCGACATCATGCAGCCAGTGGCGGTAGACCCCCGCCATGTCCAGATGAGAAAAGGCCGCTTCGGCCGAAACCGCGGCATCGCCGGTCCAACCGGCCGCCTCACGAGTCGGGCAGTCCTCGGGGTGGGCGTGGGTGTTATTGAGCTGCGTCCGCCGAGCGGTGTCCACCAAGCCCTCCAATACCGGGTCGGCACTGGTGAACCATCCTGTCCGGGCGACATCGGAATGCAGCACCCGCCCGGTGACCTCCACCGCGGTGCCCTCCGGCACGCCGTGCACCTCGACATAGCGGAAGCCGTGGACGGCGAACCACGCCTCGATGACGTCGGTGTCGCCGGCGCAGGTCCATTCGACGACCTGCCGCTCACGTTCCCGGTCATGGGGAAGCCGGATGTTGAGGGTGTTGACATGACCGGCCGCGTCCAGCTTCTCTCCGTGCACGACTCTCACCCGTGTCCCGGGGGCCGCCCCCCGCAGCACGACCCGGCTGCGGCCGGCGATATTGCGACCCAGGTCGTAGACGTGCGAGCCGTGCACGTCGCGCCGCTGCGCGGCGAGCTCCTCGGTCACCGTGACAGGGGGGCCGGCATCAGGGACGACGGCCGGGAGGGGCATGCCCGCGGGCGCGGCCGGCTCCCAGGTCGCATCGTCGAACCCGCTCCGGGTCCAGCCGTCACCGATCCGCGCGTCGTGCTCCTCGAGATAGAAGGTGTCCTCGCGCACGAGCGAGGTGGCGCCGTGACGCCACTGCGGGCCGGTGGCGATACGGACGCTGGTGCCGTCGCGCAATTGCGCGACAAGCTCTACGAGCAGCCGAACATGCGACAGCACCTGTCCGTAGGAGCCGATGCCCGCCGCGATGCTCAGTGCATGCCGCCTCCCGCCGTCGAACAGGCGGGTCACGTCGTAGGTCCTGGCGGCCGCGCGCGACAGCGCGGTCCGCGAGGGGTCGCTGGCGTCGGGATTGACCGGCAGGCCATCCAGGTACGCCCGGAGCAGGCCGTGGCCCGCCAGGTGGAGCCGGGCGCTGACGACCTCGCGCGCGTCGAGGGTGAAATCCGTGCGGACCGCCCTCGCCGGCGGTACCTCGATCCACTGCGCTGTCCAGTCGGCCGCGCTCAGCGGCCCGGTGACCAGGGGGGCAGGAGATGACCACGGTGAGACCTGTTCGTACTCGTCCCACACCCGGACCTGCCAGCGCAACGTGGAGTGGGCCGGCAGCTCGGGGCCGCCCCAGCGCACGTGGGCGCTGCGGTCCCCGTCGACCCGCCCGGAGTCCCAAACCAGAACCGGAGCGGCTTCGGGCCGGGAGGGTTCGGTGAAGTCGCGTTCATGACAGGCAACGATCTGGTAGCCGGTCTGCCGCTGTCCCTGGCGTACGAGCGGCACCGTCCATGACAGACGGGGCCTGCCGGAACCTGCAACCGGTAGGGCGCGCCCAGCGGCCGCCATCCCGTTCTCGGTGTCGAGTGTGTGGTGGTCCTCCACCCTCAGGCTGGTGGGGGCGGGGCTGGACTTCCCGCGCAACGGCATTGCGATCTCCGATTCATTGAATGCATTCACCATCATGAGAGGTGGCATCGAGCCCAGTCAACCGGGTTGGAGGGCGGAGGCGACCGAAGTGTTGTGAATGCTTTTGCAGCATTGTCCCTGTACAGAACGGTAGATGGCGGTCGGCGATCAGAAAGTTGATGCAGAGCCTTGACGGCCGCCTGGAGCTACGCCAAGGTTCGGATGCGGCCGTGAATGAATCGTTCTAGCCCGGATCGCCGCAGTCGACCGTGGCAGACCCCCACCTCCCGTACCGTCCGCGCAATCACCCCGGAGGACCGATGTCCGACGACTCTCCCCAACCGGCCGGCGTCCCGCGGCGCACCCTGCTGAGGACCGGAACGGCCGCTCTGGCGGCGGGCGCCGTCACCCTCGGCGCCGGCACCGGCGTCGCTCAGGCCGCCCCCGCGACGTCCCCGCCCATGCCGGACGGCACCCGTCTGAGCGGAGCCGCCTCCCGGCCCCGCGGATCGGCTCGCGGCCGGCGCGGCCGCACCCGGTTCGGCATCGGCTACGAGACCTGGTTCGGCCCGCAGAACATCGACCACTTCGACTCGGCGGAGGCCGAGCCGGTGCTGGGCAAGTACGACTCCAGCGATCCCAAGGTGATCAAGCAGCACGCGCAGTGGATCCTCTGGGCGGGCTACGACTTCATCATGCTGGACTGGTCGAACAATCTCGGCGGCAACTGGGGCAACGGGGTCGCCGACAAGATCATGGCGGGCTCGGACGCTCTTCTCCGGACGTACGCGGGCCTGAGGAAGCGGCCCCAGGTGGTGCTGCTCCTCGGGCTGGACAACGGCACCGCCGGCCAGACGGCGAACTGGAAGGCTCAGATCGACCGGATCAAGACCAAGTACCTCGCGGATCCGAAACTGCGGCCGCTGTTCCTCGAACACGACGGCAAGCCCCTGCTCACGGTCTACACCGGCGCTCGCTGGACCGACCCTCCGACCTGGGACGACCCCGACTTCACCGTGCGCTGGATGGGCGCGTTCCGCGAGATCGTGCTCAACCCCGGCGGCCAGTGGTCGTGGATCACCCGCGCCCCCTACGCCGACGGGCAGTCCACACCGGTCAGCGACTTCTCCAAGGGGCTCCAGGGCTGGAAGGCCGACCCGGCATGGAAGATCGCCAAAATGCCGGTGAACGCCGCCTACCCCGGCGTTCCGGAGATCCAGTACGTCTCCACCAAGCCTGCCGAGGGCGCCGCGCAGCAGACGGGCACCATTACCAGCGACCCGTTCGTCCTCACCCAGGAGGTGCTGTCCTTCAACGCGATCGGCACCGACTACCCGGCGCATCTCACCGCGCGCCCCCCTGAGCCCGCTGCCCGCAACCAGTACTACCTCAAGGACGCGGCAAGCGGGGAGGTGCTGCGCTGGGCCGAACCGCCCGGCACGGACACGTCCTTCATGGTGCGGCAGTGGAACGTCGCCGACCTCAAGGGCCGCAAGGTCGTCTTCGAGGCCGTATCCAACCGCACCGAGGGGCCGCCGGTCGGTTGGATCGGCTTCTTCGGGCTGCAGCAGCAGCGCGCGGAGATGGTCACCGCGGCCGCATCGCTCGGCGGTAACGAGTACTACGGCGCATACGGCAACTGGGACGCGCAGCTTCGGATGTCGGGCGCCACCCTGGTCCGGCAGGTGCAGGGCATCTACGACTACGAGCCCGAACTCGCCCTGGTCCAACAGTGGAACGAGTTCGGGGCGCCGGACCAGTTCAGCGTCCCGGGCAGCAACGACATCGAGCCGACGAAGGTCACTCGTCTCGATGGCCCGAATTCCGACGGGTGGGGTTTCTACTACCTCAATCTCGTCCGCGATCTGATCGACCAGTACCGGGCCGGCCGGTCGGCGCCGCGCGTCATGCTGGACACGCGCTACCCCTGATCGGGCGCCTCCACCTGCATTCGTCACCGGCTTCCGGGCACGAAGACCACGCGCGCCCGGAAGCCGGTGGCGGCGTCTCCGGACCGCTCGAAGACATCCCGTACCGGAGAGAACTGGCGGTGGCCATGCCGGTAGCGGGCACGCCATGGATCGGCGAAGTCGATGTGCGCGGGCGGCGGCAAGGTGGGGTCGGCGCCGTCCGCGCCTTCCGCACCCAGCAGCAGCACTCCGTGCCGGAGAGTGAGAGCACGCATGTCCCCGCTTTCGGGCCGCACACGCAGATTCACCGGGAAGTCGATGCTGTACCGGTCTCCCGCGGCCGGGGTGGTGATGAACTGTCCAGGTTCCTCCTGTGTCGCCGGTCCATCCGCTCGCACCGTGGTCGTGGTCCGCGCGGGATCGGTCCACGACGGCAGCATGAAACGGATGCGCAGCGGCCGGCCGAGGTCGGAGCGCAGGACCTCGATCATGGTCCTGCCGCTGACCGGGTATCCGGTGCGCTGCCGCAGCACGAGGGCCCCCGCCGGGAGGTCGAGCCGCGCGATGCCGTCGCGGTAGAGGTCGATGCCGAGGGTGTCGGCGGCGCGTCCGCTGTCGGCGGGTGCACTGCCGGGGGTCACGCTGTAGGAGCGCTCCTGCAGCTCCGCGAGGGCGACCGCGCCGCGCATCGAGCAGCACCATGCGGCGTCGGGGTGGACGTTGGACAGCCACGGCCGTCCAGGCCCGGTGATGGCGTCCAGGCCGAAGCCGCCGTTCGGTTTCTGTGCGTGACCGAGCCCGTTGTGCTCGATCGCGTGCGCGTCGTCCAGGTAGCGGATGTCGCCGGTGGTGCGCCACAGGCCCAGCGCCAAGATCAGCGAGTCCGCCACGGCGCAGGGTTCGGTCCAGGAGTCGGCGCGGCCGAACCAGTTCCAGGTCGCCGAGTTCGCGGTGCGGCCGTGGGCGGCGTACAGCTCGTAGAGCCGGCGGGCGGTGGCCAGTACGGCTGCCGAGCCGGTCAGCTCGTGGAAGGCGTGCAGGCAGCGGGCGGCGGTGAGGGTCGCATGCAGTTGTGCTCGGGCGGCGACCAGATCATCGCGGTCGACGAGCCCGGCCAGCTCCTCGATCGCGTCCGCGATGGCCTGGTCGAAAGTCTCGCTGTAGGCGGCGACCAGACCTTCCAGGGCGATGAAGACGCAATAGGTGTCGGAGGAGAGCAGCCAGCGCCTCTTGCGGCCGATGACGCGGCCGGAGGCGCCCGCGCCCGTGTCGTCGCCCCGCCTGCGCCGCGGATAGTCAGGCAGCCGGGAGGCGGCGGGCAGGAACAGGCTGCCGACGATGTCCAGGGCCAGTTGCCGGGAGCGGTCGTCGCGGGTGAGCCGATGGTGGGCGAGCAGGCCGGAGACCAGCCAGCCGTGCCCCGCGAGTTGCTGCTCGTCGGTGGCGTCACGGTGGACGGGCCCGAGGTATCCGGCGGCGTTGAGCCGGCTGGGCAGCGCTTCGACCAGGTCCTGCAGTCGGCGGGGAGCGCGGCCCGTGACGGCGGCCAGCCGGCTGAGGCCGAGGATGAGGCGGCCGGGCAGGTCGGCGGGCCATTCGCCGGTCATCCCGTCATGCAGGACCGGGTCCACGTCGTAGTCGTCTTTCTGCAGGCGCCGCCACGACGCCGCTATCCGCGGATCGGGGGAGTCGTCGGGCAGGGGGGCGGCGGGCGAGACGGGCGAAGGGGACGGCACGGGGGCGGTTCCTTCCGGGGATGGGTCGACCGGACGCCGGGCTCAGGACGGAAGCCCGGCACGCCGGGCCAAGGTGAAGCGATAGCTGCCGGAGCCGGTCTCGAGGACGGCGGCGCAATCCGGCCGCGGCGGGAGCTGCCGGACGTGTTCGGCGTCGCCGACCGCGCGGCCCGACTCGGTGAGCTCACCCCCGCCGCCGGACAGGGCCGGGAGGCGGATCTCGGCCGTGACACCGGGCGGCAGCTGGAGATCGACCGTGAGTTCGCTGGGAGCACGTCGCCAGCCGACCGCGACCGTGCCGTGGACGGTGCGCAACGACGTCTCGGCCCAGCCGATGGACTCGGGGGGCCGCGGAGCGACCACGACCCGGCGGTATCCGGGCTCTGCGGGGGCGAGCCCGCCGATGGTGCGATGGACCCAGTCGCCGACGGCGCCGTAGGCGTAGTGGTTGAACGAGGTCATCGAGGCGTCGGCGAAACCGGTGGAGTCAGACCAGGAGTTCCAGCGTTCCCACACCGTGGTGGCGCCCGTGGTGACCGGGTACAGCCACGAGGGGTAGGTGTCCTGGAGCAGCAGCCGGTGGGCGACGTCGAGCCGGCCGGCGTCGGCCAGGGCGTCCAGCAGCCATGGCGTACCGAGGAACCCCGTCGTCAGGTGGTGCCCGCGAGAGGCGATCTCGTCGGCCAGCCGGTCGGCCGCGTCCGCGATCTCATGCGGATCGAGCAACCCGATGTGCAGGGCGAGGACGTACGCGGTCTGCGTCGCCGGACGCAGGACGCCGCCACCGCCCACCCATCGCTCTCGGAAGGCCGCTCGTACCCGCTGGTAGGCCGCCGTCCACGCGTCATGCCGATGGGTGTGACCGCATGCAGCCGCGAGCCGGGCGGCGGTGCGTGCGGCGTGGGCGTAGTAGGCGGTGGCCACCAGATCGGTGGGCGTGTCGGTGAGGGCCAGCCAGTCACCGAAACCGCCGGCGGGCCGCACTCCCTGCTCACTGTGGCCGGCGAGGTGGTCGAGCCAGGCGGCGATCGAGTCCAGGGCTTCGCCGGCGGCTCGCCGATCGCCGTAGGCGGTCAGCAGCGCGGCGGGCACGGTCACCGCGGCGTCTCCCCAGCCCGCCGCTCCAGCCGCGCTCTCCCGCTCGCCGTAGGGGACGGTGCGCCGGAACATGTCGGGGACGGTGTGCGGCACCGCGCCGTCAGGGTGCTGGGCGCCGCGCAGTTCCCGCAACCAGCTGCGCAGAAAGCCGCGGATGTCATGGTGGAAGGCGGCGGTGGGAGCGAAGACCTGGATGTCGCCGGTCCACCCCATGCGTTCGTCGCGTTGCGGGCAGTCGGTGGGCACGGACAGGAAGTTGCCTCGTAGTGAGCGCCCGATGTTGCGGTGCAAGGTGTTCAGCCCCGCATGCGAACAGGCGAAATCGCCGGTGGCCGGCATGTCCGCCCACAGCGCGACGGCAGTGGCCGAATCGACGGTGGGAGCAGGGCCGCTGCCGTCGGACGGGGGGAGTGGGATGATTTCGCAGTAGCGGAAGCCGTGCGTGGTGAAACGCGGCTCCCAGCTCTCGCCGTCAGGGGCTCCGCGAAGGACGTATTCGTCGGTGGCTCGGGCTGTTCGCAGATTCTCGGTGTAGAGCTCGCCGTCGTGCCTGAGCGCCTCGGCATGGCGCAGCAGCACGCGGGCACCGGCCGTGCCGCGCACGTCGATGCGCACCCGCCCGGCCAGGTTCTCCCCGAAGTCCGTGAGCAGCCGGCCGCCGGGCAGGGCGGTCACGGAGGCCGCGGTGATCCGGCGCTGGGCGCGGACGGGCGGGGCGAGCGCGCTGACGATCCGGGCACCGGGCGGGGCGTCCGCCGCGACGGCCGCCGTCCAGCCGGAATCGTCGTAGCGGGAGGTGTCCCAGCCGGTGGGCTCCTCCCGGGCGTCGTATACCTCGCCGTTCTGCAGGTCGGCGTAGCACACGCCACCGCGGCTCGCGCGCCAGCGGCCGTCGGCGGCGGTGACGACGGTGGTCGTGCTGCCGTCGGGATGGTCCGCTACCAGCATGGCCGCCAGCGCGCGGACCGCACCGTAGTGCCGATCTCCGAAGATGCAGATGTTTCCGGCGTACCAGCCATCGGCCAGCACGGCCGCCAAAGTGTTCGCCCCCGGAGCCAGCACGCCGGTGACGTCGTGGGTGCGGTAGGTGACGCGGTGGTCGTAGTCGGTCCATCCGGGCGCGAGATCTTCATCGCCGACACGAACACCGTTGAGGCGCAGTTCATGCAGGCCGAGCGACGTGGCGTACAGCCGGGCCCTCGTTACCGGGGCCGGCAGTTCGAAAGCACGTCTCAGATAGGGACTGGGGCGCAGCGACGACGGGACGCGGCCGTCCGGGGCATCGCCGTTGCGGCGGTCGGCGATGGCGCGCGGCCACCGGCCGTCGTCGCGGTCGTCCAGGCTCGGGTCGGTCCAGTCCTCCTCACCGTCGGCACAGAGCGGCCTGGCACGCCAGGAATCGTCGGTGGCGACCGCGTGCGGGACGGCGGGCCCGGGGCGTGCCTTCCTGGTGCCGTCCGTGAGAGCGGCGAGCAGGTACGGCCCGCTGTCGCGGTCGACCGGGCCGTGCCCGGTCTGCTCGTCATCGTCCTGTACCAGGACGGCTAGCGCATGATGGCCGTCCACCGGCTTCTCCATGGCCACGGCCAGGGCGGGGGAGGGGAGGCCGTCAACCGGGACGGGGACGCCGTTGAGTACCGCCGTCACCGTGCCGGAGCCGGTGGCGAGCAAGCGTGCGGCGGCAGGTACGGCGCCTGACCGGGCTGCGAAACGGACGCGGAAGACCGTGGCGCAGTTCTTGCGGCCCGTTGCGGGATCAGGGCAAGCGGCGCGGATCCGGTATATGTCGTGTTGCCCATCCGCTGTGTCGAGCCCGGGCAGGGCGGCCGACTCCAGTTCGCCGGGGGCGGTGATCCACGCGGCGGGAAAAGCGGCCTGTGCGTCCGGACCTCCCGGTGCCAGACCGGTTTCGAAAGCGGCGGGATCGCTCCACGCGGAGCGTCGGCCGTGCTCATCGGCCACGCGCACACGCCACAGGTATCGTGTGCGCGCCGACAAGGACGGGCCGCCGTAAGCCACATCAACGTTCTCGTCGCCCTCCCGCCAACCACTGTCCCAGAGCATCTGCGCGCCGGTGCTCGCGGGGTCTGTCTCGACAGCCACGACCAGGCGGTATGCGCTCTGTGCCCGGCCGCGGCCGTCCCCTTCCAGCCGCCAGCCGAACAGCGGCCGCCCCTCATCGACCCCCAGAGGGTCGACCACGCGCTCCGTGGTGAGCATGACGGGCCGCAACGGGCCGGCCGGCGACGGGCGGTGAGATCGCGAGGGCTGCAAAGAGGCGCTCCCGAGCGTTTGAAACTATTCAATAGAGCCAAAACCGTAGCGTTGGAGCAGGGGGAGGTCAAGGAGTCGAGCAGCAAAGAACGCGATGCCAGAGGCTATGACCTCGGCCTTCCGGCTTGGCGCCGGACATGTTTAAATGCTTTCAATTGCCGCCCGCCTCTGTGGGTGCTGAGCAACTCGCGAACGGGAGAGCCGCGGGATGACCGGGAACTTGAACGATCAACTCCGCATCTTCCACGCCGAGGCGGACGCGGAGACCCCGGTACCGGTGGTGCTCGTGCTGCCAGGCGGAGGCTACAGGGCCCATTCCCCGCATGAAGCCGAGCCTGTGGCCGACTGGCTGAACGGCCTGGGCCTGCACGCGTGCGTCCTGCGCTATGGCACCGAGCCGCAGGGAACACGGGCGCCGTTGGACGATGCGCGGGCCGCCATGCGGGCCCTTCGCGGGGGCGCAGCCGGGGAGACCGCCGACTCGTCCCGAGTCGCCGTTCTCGGCTTCTCAGCCGGCGGTCACCTGGCCGCCTGGCTGTCGGGAGGCTGGGACGCCGAAGGCGCCGAACGGCCGGACCTCACCGTGCTCTGCTATCCCGTGATCTCGTTCACCCACCGCCCCCACCTGGGCTCGTCGAGAGCCCTGCTCGGTGCTGATGCTCCGAACGCCGCACTGCGAGAGGCGTCTTTGGAATACGGCGTCCATCCCTCGACGCCCCCTGTCTTCTGCTGGCACACCGCCGCCGACGAATCAGTCGATGTCGAACACGCCTTGCGGTACACCTCTGCGTTGCACCGGGCCGGCGTCCCAGTCGAACTGCACGTGGTACCGGGCGGCGCCCACGGCCTCGGACTGGCCACGGGCACGCCCTACGTCGCGCGGTGGACCAGTTGGTGTGCGGAGTGGTTCGCCGATCACGGATGGCTCTGACCAGCGGGCCCACGAGCCGTTCGCGTCGTCGGCGTCGCAGGACTCGAGCGGGTCGGGATCGATGTCCGGGTCGTCGGTGCTGCGGTTCTCGTACCTACGGGTGAAGGTGATCTCGCTGGCACAACTCCGTCTTGGAGAGGCCGACCGGCTTGCCGATCTGGTTCTCCTCAGGCCTCGGCGGCGGGCGTGTGGCTGAGGTAGTAGTGGTCGAGGTCGAGGTGGTCGAGTTGCCGTTTGTATCGGGTGGCGAAGCCGGGGTACATGGTGGCGTTGAAGCCGTCGGCGGTGAGGTACCAGCTGCTGCAGCCGGAGTTCCAGGTTGTTCGGGTGAGGCGGTGCTGGATGCGGCGGTTGTAGGTGTCTTGGGCGTTCTTCTTGACGTCGAGGGTGGCGAGGTTGCGGTGCAGGATGGTGCGGATGCCGTGGACGATGTAGTTGATCTGGGCCTCGCTGTAGACGAGCAGGGAGTTGTGCCCGGGGCCGGAGTCGGGGCCGGCGGTGATGAACAGGTTGGGGTAAGCCCGCGACGTTGACGCTCTTGTAGGCCTGGGCGCCGCGGTTCCATTCGGTGGCGAGGTCGCGGCCGCCGCGGCCGGTGACGGGGAAGGGTGTTCCGGTTTTCCTGACGTGGAATCCGGTGGCGAACACGATGCAGTCGACTTGGTGTTCGACGCCGTCGCTGGTGCGGATTCCGGCGGGGGACAGACCCAACGGGGGTGCGTTGGAAGACCGAGCCCGGTGACGTCGGCGCCGAAGGTGATGTGTCGGCGCAGGTCGTGGGCGTCCGCGATGCGGCGGATGTAGGCGAGGATCTCGGTGCTGCCCGAATAGGTTCGTGACCAGCCGGGGTTGGGTGCGAAGGAGAAGGAGTACAGCAAGGACGGGATGTCGCAGGCCGCACCGGGGCAAGTGTGGTCGCGCCAGGTGCCGCCGACGTCGTCGGCCCGCACGAGGACGGCGAAGTCGTCGATTCCCTCGCGCCGCAGCGCGACGGCCGTGCCGAGGCCGGAGAACCCGGCCCCGATGATCAGGACGGACAGGTCCCTCATCCGCGAGCCCCTTCCCTCGCGCCGATGCGCTCGGCGGTCTGCCGGGCGGTCGCGGGGTCGAGGTCGGCGCACACGACCCTGCCGCCGCGCCGCGCCAGTTCCGCAGCGAACGCGCGGCCGATGCCGCTGCCCGCGCCGGTTACGACCGCGTGCGCCCCGCGGGTCCTCCCGCCGCTCATGCCGCGGCCCGGGAGCGAGCCGCGACGATCTCGCGCACGAACGCCGCGGCCTCGCTCAGCGCGGCTCGGGATTCGGGGATGATCCGCGGCAGCGCATGGAACACGTGCATCTGACCCGGCCAGATCTGCAGCTCGCACCGCCCGCCGCCGGCGGTGATCACCTCCGCGAGATGCTCGGCGTCGGCCGCGAGCATCTCCGCCCCGCCCGCCTGGACCAACGTGGGCGGCATCCGCTCCCCGGCCTGCGGAGCCAGGACCAGCCTCGGGGATTCGGGGTCGGCGTCCCGGATGTACTGGCCGACCAGCCGGCGCGCCGTGGCCGCCGAGATCATCGGATCGCGGCGGATCCGTTCCCGGCGTTCGGCCGGTTGCAGGGACAGGTCGATCAGCGGGGAGAACAGCACCAGTGCCGCCAGGCCCGGCAGCCCGTCCCGCTCCAGTTGCAGCGCCAGGTCGACGGCCAGGTGCCCGCCCGCCGAGTCGCCCGCGACCACGATCCGGTCGGCGTCGTACCCGCAGGTCTGGCGGAGCCAGTCATAGGCCTGCCGGACGTCGGCGGCGGCGTAGGGGAAGCGGTGCTCGGGCGCGAGCCGGTAGTCGCAGGCGAACACCGGCAGCCCGGTCGCGGCCGACAACCGGGAGGTCAGCCCCCGGTGCGTCCGCGCCGAGCACAGCAGGTAGGCGCTGCCGTGCAGGTAGAGGATCACCGTGTCGTCGCGCCCGACCCCCGGCCCCCGCACCCACTCGCCGCGCGGTGCCCGGACACCGGTGATGCGGCTGCCGGGGACCGCCGGGCCCAGGCGGGCCAGCGCTCGGGCCACCAACCCGCGCGAGAATCGCACCCCGAGGCCGTTCAGCGGGATGCGCGCGGTGACCGGCCGAAGCGTCCACGCGGTGATCCACGCGGCCCGGCGGGCCCGCCGTGACACTGATTCTGCGGGCGACTGCCGTCAAGATGGAAAGGTGAGATCTGGACCACGCACCTACGGGGGCCGCAGCGCCGACGAGCGCCGGGCCGACCGGCGCCGGCGGCTGGTGGAAGCGGCGCTGGAGATCTGGGGCGACCAGGGCTGGGCCGCGGTCACGCCCTGCTCACCGAGGCCATCATCGCGGCAGGACCCGACCCGATCGCCCAGCTCCGCGCCACGATCACCACGTTCGTCCGGTCCGTCGCCGGCGATCCGCGCCGCGCCCGCATCGGCTTCGGCGAACACGCCGGCAGCCCGGTCCTCCAGCAGCGCCGCCGCGACACTATCCAGTCCTTCACCGACCTGGTCATCGAGGCGGGACGCCCTCACTTCCGCCCGGACGTCGACGAGACGGCCCTGCGCATGAGCACCCTGATGGGCGTCGGCGGCTTCGTCGAACTCCTCACCGCTTGGCTGGACGGCGCCCCGCCCCTCGATGCCGACCAGATCATCGAACACACCACCCACGTGGGAGCCGTCCTCGCCGCACAGTACATCAACGTGTAGCCAGGCCGTTCGACGCTATCCGCACGGTGGTCTACGGGCGCGGATCAGCCCATCGCGGCCGCGGACGTCGCCGTCAGGTCGACACACCCGACGGACGCGAGGGTCGGCCTTGGACGATGCGGGCGATCACGACCGGGTCGGCTTTGGGTTTGCGGTCCTCGGTCAGCAGACCGTTGCGCTCTTGTGCGGTGTCGGTGAGTTGGGTGTAACAGAAGCCGGCCAGGTCCTTGGCGGCGTGGACGGCCTCGAACAGCGCGGCGAGCCGTTCCAGGAGTTGCTCGGGGGAATCGGTGACTCCGTAGCCGGCCCAGGCGGTCGGGTCGTCGGGAGCGTGGGTGAAGCCGCCGAACTCGCTGAGCACCACCGGCACGGCGGGTGCCTGGTCGTTGACGGTGAGTCGGCGGCCACCGGGCCGTCCGCCCGTCACCGTGTGGCGGAGGCGGGTGGCGTCGCCGTATCGGTCGCGGATTGCTTCGGGATCGTGGGTGTAGTCATGAATTCCGAGCAAATCGCCGCTGACATGCTCCCAGCCGTCGTTGCCGATCACCGGCCGGGACGGGTCGAGCGCTTTGAGCAGGTGATACAGGCTCCGTACAGCATCGCGCTGGGCGGCGGAGCATGCGAGCTGGGGCACGCCCCAGCTCTCGTTGAACGCTACCCACGCCACCACGCAGGGATGGCCGGCGTCACGTTCGACGATCTCGATCCACTCGCGGGTCGTGCGAGCCAGGGAACGAGGGCTGTGGGAGAAACTCGCCGCCGAGTCGGCCCACACCAGCAGGCCGAGCCGGTCGCACCAGTACAGGAAACGGGGGTCTTCGACCTTCTGGTGGACGCGGATGCCGTTGAAGCCGAGCTGTTTGATGAGTTCGACCTCGGCACGTAGCGCCTCGGCGCTCGGCGCCGCCAGGTGAGACTGCGGCCAGTACCCCTGCGACAGGGCCAGCCTCAGGGGGTACGGCAGGCCGTTGAGCAGGAAGGAGCGGGTCTCGGTGCCGGCGGTTCTGAAGCCGACATAACTGTGCACGACGTCACCCGATTCCGCGCCGTCCACGGCGCGCACGATGATGGTCGCCTGGCACAGAGTCGGCTGTTCGGGTGTCCACTGCAGGTGGTGCGGCTCGGCATCGTGGTCGCCTTCCTGCACGACGAGGCGCCTGCGCAGCCGGGATCCGGTCACCGTGGAGGTCTCGTCGGCCAGGACACGCCCGTCGAGTTCCAGGCGCACCGACACCCGGACCGCACCCGTGGTGCGACGGGCGAGCCGCAGGTCGAGATCGACCTCGCCGGGGGTCTCGGTGGGCGTCCAGCGCAGCTGCTCGACATGGTCGCCCGGAACCTCCTCCAGCCAGACGGGCTGCCAGATGCCGGTGGTGCGTTCGTACCAGATGACGTGCGGGCGCTCCTGCCAGTCCTGCTTGCCGCGCGGCTGTTCCAGATCGTGCGGGTCGTCGAAGGCGCGCACGGTCAGAACCTGCTGCCCGTCGGCGGCGAGCGCGTCGGTGATGTCGGCGCCGAACGGTGTCTGGCCGCCCTCGTGCGAGGCGATGTGCTCACCGTTGACCCACACATCGGCCCGGTAGTCGACGGCGCCGAAGCGCAGCATCACGCGCCGGCCCGGCCGGGGCGGGTCCACGGTGAAGATCCGGCGGTACCACAGCACCGGGTGATAGCCGGTGTCACCGATACCGCTGGCCGGGGACTCCGGCGGGAAGGGCACCCTGATCGTCCGGTCGAACATCTCGGCGCGGCGCTGCCAGCGCTCGGCGAGCCCGACGTCGCCGTCGTCGTAGGCGAACTGCCACTCGCCACTCAGGTCCCGCCAGGTGGGGCGGGCCAGCAGTGGACGTGGATGATGGTCGTGCAAGGGCGTGGGCAAGGTACTCCTTAGGTCCCCGGTGATGCGCTGTCGCGTCGGCCGAAGTCGGGTCAGGTGAGAGTGACGACCGCGAAGGTGTGCTCGGGCGCCTCACGCAACGTCACCGTGACGCGCACCTGGCCGGCGTCGGCGCCGAGGTCGGCCAGGTCCACCACGTGCCTGTACTCGCTGCGCAGGGCGACCTGCCGGCACTCCCGTGGTCCATCGATGCGTACGGTGAGATCACCCTGTGACACCGGACCACCGTCCGCTCCGCTCAGCCGCCCGCTGACGGTCATCGAGCCGCCGCAGCCGGTCAGGTCGGCTGTGATGACCGGTACAGCATGCGGATCGCTTGCCGTACCGAGCCGGAATGTGGTGGTGCTCTCCTCCAGGTCGGCCCAGGAGGTGGTGGTGCGCGCAGTGTAGTGGTGCCGTACCCGGCGAACCGTCCCCGCCGGCGCGGCCGCAGCGGTCGGCTGGGCGGCGGTGCGCACCTCCAGCAGGGCGACACCGCCGCGAGGCAGGTCCAGTCGCTGGTTCCGGCCGGTCGGCCGCTGCTCGGCGGCCGTACCGTCGTGCTCGGCGTCGATCCTGCGCAGCACGACGGTCTCGAAGGTGTCGTCGCCCAGATCCAGGTCGGCGCGGACGGCCCGGGACGCGCGGTTCCACACCGCCACGCACAGCCGTCCGGGTTCGGCCCCCGCCAGGCCGCCCACCTCGGCAGGGCCGTCGACCTGCAGGACGCACCGGTCAGTGGGCATGTTCTGGTAGAACTCGTACGCGCTGAGCACGGGCTTGCGCTCGCCGTCGATGGTGACCATGCCGGAGTAGTTGCCGTGGCCGCTGTCGAGGAACTGCGCCCAGCTCACCTTGGTCAGACCGGGTACGGCCAGCAGTGTGGCGAAGTCGGCGAGCATGGCGGCCGCCATGTGGTGGCCGTCCTGGATGCCGCCGCGCGGGTAGTCGACGGGGTAGGAGTTGTACTCGTTGAGGTGGACCTCCACCTGGCCCAGGTCGGGGCGCTCGTCCAGGTGCCGCAGCACCTTGGCCAAGGCGACCTTGACGCTGTGCGTGCCGTAGTGGTGGAAGGAGAAGAAGTCCAGCGGCAGCGCTTCGGCTCGCACCACATCGAGGAAGGCCGGGATCCAGTGCTCGTTGGCCATCACCGAGGCCAGTGCCGGGCCGCCCACCGGGGTGTCGGGGTCGGCCCGGCGGATCGCCGTCGCGGTGGCGCGATAGAGCTGCAGGTAGTCCTTCAGGTCGCCGCCGAAGAAGACCGCCTCGCCGGTCTTCTCGTCGCGCAGGTCGGGCTCATTATAGACCTCGTGGTAGCCGACCTGCACTCCGCGTTCGCGCGCGCCTTCGACGTAGGCACGCACCATCTCCACCCAGTCGCTGTCGTCCTTGTCCAGGTCGCGCCAGTCGCCGTCCTCGGGTTGGTAGGGGGCGGGGACGTAGCAGTAGGACCAGTAGGGGCGGATGCCGAGCCCGTTCAGGAACGTTCCGATCTCGTCCAGCTCGGAGAAGTCGTAGGCGAATCCGTCGCCGGTGCGCTTGCTGATCTCTCGCTCGTAGCCGATCCACTCTGCGCCCCAGCCGATGTCGATGCGCACCGATTCAGGGCGGGTGGCCCGCAGGGCGGCCTCGTCGCGCCGGTAGGTGGCCGCGTGCACGATGCCGCTGTTGAAGACGGCGAACTTCGTTTTCGACAGCGGATGGTCGGCCAGGCGAGCCGGATCGACCCGGACGGTCGCGGTCGTGGCAGGTGCCTTCACGGACGATTTCCTTTCCAGGGGGTCAGTTGGCCATGCCGCTGAAGGCGATGCCGCGCACCACCCAGCGCTGGACGAAGATGTAGCCGATGATGACCGGCAGGGAGGCCAGGGTGACGCCGGCCATGATCTCGCCGTACTGGCTGTTGTAGCGGCCGATGAGGCTCTGCAGCGCCTGGGTGAGCACCCACTGGTTCTGGTCTTGCAGGTAGATGGTGTTGACGAAGAAGTTGTTCCACAGCTGCACGAAGGTCAGCAGCCCCATCGCCAGGTAGGCCGGTCCGGCCAACGGCGCCATCACAGAGAAGAAGGTGCGCCAGCGGCCCGCCCCGTCGATCGCTGCGGCGTCTTCCAGCTCACGCGGCAGCGTCAGGAAGAACTGCCGGAAGAAGAAAGTGGGCAGGGCGCTGCCGAACAGCATCGGCACGATGATGGGCAGCGGGGTGTCGATCCAGTTCAGGTTGCGGAAGATGACGTACTGCGGGATGAGCGTCACTTGCGGCGGCACCATCAACGTCAGCAGGATCACCATCAGCAGTGCCCGCTGGCCCGGAAAGCTGAAGCGGGCCAGCGCGTACCCGGCCAGCGAGCTCGACAGCAGCGTGCCTGCCGTTCCGAGCACGGCGATCAGCACCGTGTTGCCAACGTAGCGGCCGAAGTCGGGCAGGATGGTGAACAGGTTGGTGTAGTGCTCGAAGGTGACCGGGTGCGGGATGAGCTGGTCGGCGTCGAACATGTTCGCGTCGGTGCGCAGCGACATCGACGCCGCCCACAGCACCGGCAGGATGTAGATCACCACCAGCACGCTCATCCCGATGTGGTAGGCGCCCGTCCTGGCCCGCTTGCCGACGGGCCGCATGATCTGGGCACGCCGCGCGGACGGCCGCGATCGCGTGCTCACTCCCGCGGTGCCGGTGACCGTCATCCCTCGCCGCCCTTCGTGGCGGAGGGGTCACCGGTGTAGAAGACCCACCGCTTGCCGAACGTCCATTGCACGAGCGTGAGCGCGAAGGTCAGCAGCGCCAGCACCCAGGCGATCGCCGCCGCGTACCCGAGTCCGGACAGGCGCTCGTTGTAGTTGAACATCTGGTTGTACATGTAGAGCACCACCGTGCGTGTGGAGTCGTCGGGACCGCCGGCCAGCTTGATGTTGCCGCCCGAGGTGGTCATGGCCACTACCGGGTCGAACAACTGCAACGCGCCGATCAGCGAGGTGACCATGAGGAACAGCACCGTCGGGGAGATCATCGGCAGCAGCACGTGGCGGAAGCGCTGCCAGGCGTTGGCGCCGTCGATCTTCGCGGCCTCCGGCAGCGAAGCCGGCACTCCGTGCAGCGAGGCGACGTAGAGCGTCATCCCGTAGCCGATTCCCTGCCAGGTGGTGACCAGCGCGATGGCGGGCATCGCGGTGGCCGGATCGAGCAGCCACTCCGGTCCCTTCAGCCCGAACAGCTCCAACGCGCCGGTGATCGGCCCGGACTCGGTGTTGAACATCCACCGCCACACGATGCCGACCGCGATCTGCGACAGCACGTACGGCAGGAACAGCAGTGCCCGGTAGACCGCCACCCCGCGCCGCGGCCGGTAGGTGAACAGCGCGGCCACCAGCGACAGCAACAGGAAACTGGTGGTCCCCGTCAGGATGAACTTGACCGTGTTCCACAGCACCTTGGGCACCCGCTCGTCGCTCGGCAGGTGGCTCCAGTTCTCTAGGCCGATCCAGGTGGGGGCGGGGGCGACGAGGTCCCAGTGGGTGAAGGAGTAATACAGCGACACCGCCAGCGGCAGGCCGACGAAAGCCACCAGCCCGAACAGCTGGGGCAGCAGGAACAGCAGCGCGGTGCCCGCCTCGCGGCGCCGGGCGCGTGCGTGCGGCGCTCGCGAGGACGGCGATGCGGCCCTTGGCCGCAGGCGACCCATCTCGGCGTTCCCTTCAGGAGCCGAGGATCTTGTCGACCTTGGCGCAGGTGCCCTTGAGGGCCTCGGCCGCGGGCTTCTTGCCGGTGATGATGTCGTTCAGCGCCGGTCCGAACCCGTCCTGTCCGAGCACCGCACTGAGCACGCCCTTGGGGTCGATGTTGGTACGGGTCAACGGCCAGGCCGCCGGGTCGAGCTGTGCCTGCTTGAGGTGGGACGGCTCGCCCGGCGCCTTCAGGAACGCTGGCCCCTCGGCCACGTCCTTGTAGGCCGGGATGAGCCCCATCTGCTTGCCCGCGCCCGCGGTGGCCATGTGCTTCACGAACTTCCAGGCGTTGTCCACGTTGGGTGACTTGGCGTAGGCGGCCCAGCTGTGCACCTGGATGAGCGTCGCGTTGCCCGCGGGGCCCTTGGGCAGCGCCGCCATGTCGTACTTCAGCGACGGGTTCTGCTGGGCGGCGATGGTGACCTGCTCATGCGAGCCCTGCTGCATCGCGACCTTGCCCTGGATCCAGCGCAGGTAGCCGGGGGTCTCCTGCTCCATCTGCGGGGTGACCGCAGTATGGTCCTTCCACATCATGTCCTGCAGCAGCTGCATGCCCTGCGCGGTGGCGGGCTTTTCCAGGTCGCACCGGTCGCGCTTGTCGCCTCCCAGGACTCCGCCGCCGTAGGCCCACAGCACGGGGGAGAAGCCGGGCTCTGACGGTTCGGCGATGCGGTTGTTGTAGCCCCACTGCACGATGCGCTTGGGGTTGAACTTCGGGCTGGCGGCGTTGTTGCCGTCGGCGTCGAGTGTGAGCTTGAGCGCCCACTTCCGCAGGTCGTCATAGGTGTAGTTGCCATCGGCCGGAGGCTCCTTGAGTCCGGCCTTGGCGAACATGTCCTTGTTGTAGAACAGCGACTGGACGTTGTAGCCCATCGGCAGCGCGTAGAAGCGCCCGTCCTTGGCGGCCTTGTCCGAGTCGATGACCACGGGGACGAAGTCCGATGCCTTGACCCCGTCGGCGGCCATCCGATCGGTCAGGTCGGCCAGTACGCCGTCGTTGGCCATCTCGTTGAAGTTCCAGCTACCGGTGACCAGGACGTCGGACATGTTGCGCCCGGCGATCAGCGTCTTGCAGACGGCGTAGTCGGCGCCGCAGTCGGTCTTGTTGAACTTCAGCTTGATCGAGGGGTTGGCCTGCTCGAAGCCCTTGGCCGCGGCCTTGATGCTGTCCATGTCCTCGTTGACGCCCCACACCGAGATGGTGAGGGTGTTGGACTTGTGCCCGGAGGTCGCGGCGGTGTTGGAGCAGGCGGTCAGGGCAGTCGCCGCCGACATCGTGAGGCAGATCGGCGCGAGCCGTCGAGGAATTCTCATGGGGTCCTCCGGGAGGCCGCGACAGGGGTTCGTGGAGTTTCGAATGTGTTTCGCGGCTGGTGCGCCACTTTTTACCACGTGGCCTGCCACGTGGTAAAGGCTATACTCGTGCCGATCAGCGACTGTGCCAACGATCCAGAGGCGGGGATGACGGTCACTCAGGCGGATGTGGCGGCGCGAGCGGGCGTGGCCCGCAAGACGGTCTCCAACGTGATCAACGACTATCCCCACGTGAGCGAGGACGTGCGAGCCCGCGTCCTGCGCGCGATCGAGGAGCTCGGCTACCGCCCCAACCATGCCGCCCGCAGCCTGCGCAGCGGTCGCAGCCGCATCATCGGCCTGGCCGTCCCGGAGCTGGACGTCTCCTACTTCGCCGAGCTGGCCCGTCTGGTGGTGGAGGTCGCACAGGAACGCGGCCTCACTGTCATGATCATGCAGACGCTGGGCCATCCCGACCGCGAGCTCGCGGTCCTCAACGGCACTACCACCCAGTTCGTCGAGGGCCTGATCTACAGCCCCGTCGCCCTCAGCGGTGCGGAACTGGAGGGCCGCCGGGACCGTACGCCGATCGTGCTGCTCGGCGAGCGCTCCAGCCAGGGTCTCGTCGATCATGTCGGCATCGACAACGTGGCCGCCGCGCGTGCCGCCACCGAACACCTGCTTGCGCTGGGACGACGGCGCATCGCCTTCATCGGCTCCCAGCGCAAGGCGAGCTCCGAGATAGCCCGGCTGCGCACCACCGGCTACCGCCAGGCCTTGGAGGCCGGCGGGTGCAAGGTGGAGCCGCGCCTGATCCTGCCGACGGCGGGCTACCACCGCAAGGACGGCATGATCGCCATGCGCAAGCTGCTCGGCCGGTCCACCGCTCGTCCCGACGCGGTCTTCTGCGCTACCGACCTGCTGGCCCAGGGCGCGATCCGGGTTCTGCTCGAACACGGCCTGCGGGTCCCGGAGGATGTCGCCGTCGTCGGCTTCGACGACATCGACGAAGGCAGCTACAGCACCCCGACCCTGACCACCATCGCCCCTGACAAGCGCCAGATCGCCGAAACCGCGGTCGCCCGGCTCCTGGCACGCGCACAGAGCAGGACCGAGCTGCCCGTCAACGACACCGTCACCCGATTCTCGCTGGTCGTTCGGGAGAGCAGCGCCGGCCGTCCCTCATGTGACTGACCGCACCCCTTGATGTGCCGGCGTTCAGCAGACTGGTTCCCTAACCGCGATGGCGCCCACGCCGGGACCTTGCCCGGCTCGGCCGCACGAACGCGAAGGCCTCCCCGAGGAGCCGATGCACGTGACTTCTGATTCCACCCAGCTGCGCGAACTCGGCTATACGGGACAGGTACGCCTGCGCGGCCCGCTGGCCGAGCGGGTCGCCGACGCCGCGGCCACCTACGGGGGCCTCGCCATCGACGACGTCCTCAAGGGATTCCGCCGCGAAGCCGGGCTGCCCGCACCCGGCGCCGACATGGCCGGGTGGGCCAGCCGGACGACCGAGGCCACCTTCGGGCAGTGGGCCAGCGGCCTGGCCAGGCTCGGCGCCGCACTCGATGACGACAGCCTGCGTCAGCGGGCCGTAGACCTGGTGGACGGTTGGGCCGCGACGCTGCCGGACAGCGGCGACGCCCGCATGCGCAGTTACGGCTTGGAGAAGGTGTTCTGCGGGCTGGTCGACACCGCCGTTCACACCGGTTACCAAGATTCGCTGCGCGTCCTGGAACGGGTGGCGGACCGCGCGGCGGAGACGCTGGATCGATCCCGGCGGCCGGCCACGCCCACCGACCGCGACGGCCGTCAGCCCGCCGGCCTGCTGGAGTGGTACACCCTCGCGGAGAACCTCTACTACGGCCACCTCGCCGGCGGCGACGCCGCCTTGGCCGACTTCGCCCGGATATGGCATTACGACGCCTACTGGGACCACTTCGAGCGCACGCCCGCTCCCGGCCAGGCATGGGACGTGCCGGTATGGCTGCACGCCTACAGCCACGTCAACACCTTCGCCAGCGCCGCAGCCGCGCACGCCGTCACCGGCGACGATCGCTACCTGCGCATCCTGCGCAATGCCCACGACTGGGTGACCATCACCCAGAGCTACGCCACCGGCGGCTACGGACCGGGAGAATGGAGCCTGCCCGACGACGGCTCACTCGGCCGCGCCCTGGAATGGCGCACCGACACCGCGGAGATCACCTGCGGCTCCTGGGCGGCCTTCAAGATCGCTACCTATCTGGTGACCGCCACCGGCCAGGCCCGCTACCTCGACTGGGCAGAACGCATCGTCCACAGCGGCATCGGCGCAACCCCACCCGTGCGCCCCGACGGCCGCACCCCGTACTACGCCGACTACCGGCTGGGCACGGCCACCAAGCTGCCGCACTGGGACGCCTGGCCATGTTGCTCGGGCACCTACCTGCAAAATGTCGCGCATCTGGCCGATCTGGTCTACTTCGCGGCCGACGACGGGCTGGCCATCGGCCTGTTCGTACCCTCACAGGTCGCCTTCGCCTACGGCGGCCGCCAGGTCACCGTGCGGCAGGAGACCACCTTCCCCAGCGCAGACGACGTACGGCTGCGCGTCAGCGCCGAAAGCCCTGTCGAGATGACACTGCGCGTACGCGTCCCCGACTGGTCAACGGGCCTGAGCCTGACCATCGCAGGGCGGGACATTCCGGCCCCCGTCCACGACGGCTGGGCGGTCATCCGCAGGACCTGGATCCCTGGCGATGAGCTGACCGTGACGGCCGGGGCCCGGTTGCGAGCGCTGCCGGTCGACCGCTTCCACCCCCACCGTGTCGCCCTCGCACACGGCCCCGTCGTCCTGGCTCAGGAGGCGGACTTCAGCGCTCCCTTCGCGGCAGGCGCCCCGCTGGAGGTCATCGACATCGAGCGTCTGCTGGTCCGCCGGGACGACACGCTCACATTCCAGCCGGCTTACCGGGGCGCAACCGAACAGCCGATCGGCAGCTTCAGACCTCTCGCCCTCGTCCCCGAACGCCGACCGTACCGTGTCTACCACGACCTCGACGCCCCCCGCTTGATCTGATCGCTACAGCCAGTCCGCCTCGGCCCGGAGGCGTAGTTCTCCTCGGAGGCCGTGAGGGAACCAGGAGGATCACGGCAAGGGCTGTGTCCGTGGTGACGAATGGTGCTCAGGCGAGGTGGAGCGCCCCGCCGGCTCACTTGGGAGGCGGCGGGGCGCCGGCAATGGTGTCAGGGCCAGTTCTGGATTCCGGCGCCGTAGGGGTAGAGGGGATTGCCGTAGTCGGTGGGCGGGGGCTCGCCCGCGTCGATGTGGGCGCGGATGTCGGCGCGTTCGGCGGCCGTGGCGCCGAGATCGTAGGGGATGTCCCAGTTCTCCACGGCATCCTCGGGCCGGTCGACGCCGCCCGGTACGAGGATCTGGTCAGCGCTGCGCGGGAGCTGCCACGGCAGCCGTCCGCGCGGCTGGTAGTCGCCGAACAGCAGGCTCGCCGTCGCCGGTCCGACCTCCTCGCCGCCCCGGTAGGTCATCACGATGGCGTCGGCGATGCCATCCCATTCGCTGATCACCGTGGGGCGCGGCAGGTCCATGACGACCACGACCGGGACGCCCTGGTCGTGGAACTGCCTGATGAGGGCGAGCTGGTCCGCCGGAAGGTAGGGCTGCTCGTCCACCCAGGCCGTCCGGTGGGTGTAGGAGGGTTCGCCGACCGCGACGACGGCCAGCTTCGGTGATGGCGCGCTGTCCTGGTGGATGGTCACGCCCGCCTGCGCCGCCCGCGCCTTGATCGCCTCCAGCAGGGTAAGTGAGCCGTAGTTCTGGTGGAAGTAGCTGGTCCAGATGCAGCAGGAGGCGCCGTCGGTGGCGCGCGGCCCCGCGACCACGATGTCGTCGCCCTGCTTCAGCCTGATCGGCAGGACGCCGCCGTTCTTCAACACGGTGATCGACTCCCGGGCGGCCTGGTTCGCGAGCGCCACGTAGGACGGCTGGTGGAACCGGTAGGGGCCGTTCACCGGGTCGCCGTACGGGTGGTCGAAGACGCCGAGCTTGAACTTCAGCCGCAGTATCCGCGTGACCGC
Organism: Actinomadura opuntiae; assembly: GCF_030283205.1. Taxonomy (GTDB): domain Bacteria; phylum Actinomycetota; class Actinomycetes; order Streptosporangiales; family Streptosporangiaceae; genus Spirillospora. Next base: position 26,094 of record NZ_JASNWF010000040.1, on the reverse strand, counting down.
GTCGTTGATCCGGCTGATCGGCACCTGCGCGATGAAGTCGGCCATGGAGAAGCCGGACGCGCCGGGGTCGGCGCCGCCCATCACGTCCGATCCAGCGTCGGCCGCGCTGACCCACGCGGACGACGGCAGCCAGTCGGTCGTGATCAGTCCCGTGTAGCCGAGCTGTTCGCGCAGGTAGCGCAGGATCGGTGCGCTGCTGCCGGCGCCCGGTCCGCCCGGATCGAGGTAGGAGCTGCCTGCGTACCCGGGCATGACGTTCACGGCGCCGGCGTCGATCGCCGCCCGCCACGGGATCATGTGGTACTTGATCGTCGTTGCGTCGTAGGTGATGCCGGCCTCGCCGCCGGCGCCCTCTCCGGGCCAGTGCTTGACCGTGGCGAGGACGGAGCCGGGGTTCAGCTCCGGCCCGCCCTGCAGGCCGGCGACCAGCGCCCGCACCTGCGCGGCGGCGACCTCGGCGTTCTCGCCGTTGCCCTCCTGGATGCGGGGGTAGAGCACTTTGGTGCCGACCTCCGCGAGCGGCCCGAGGACGCCGCGGGCGCCGACCTCGAGTTCCTCGCGGCGCTGCATGTCGCCGAGGCGGTAGTCGAGCGGGTAGTCCTTCGCCGCCGCGAGGGCGCTCTGCAGTGGATAGGTCGTCTCGTAGCCGGCGATCGTGTCGCCCGCAGACACCGGCGGGATGCCGAGGCGCGTGTCGGCCGCGTTGCGCAGCACCTTGTCCAGATCGTTCGGCTGTGCGGGGCCGAAGTGCCAGCCCGACGTGGCGTAGGCCTGCGCGTTGTAGAACATCTGGTACGCCTTCTCCTCGGTGGTCATCCTGCCGAGAAGGTCGCCGACGCGGTCCTCCACGGGCCGCCGCCAGTCCTCGTAGGGCTCGATGGAGCCGTTCTTGTTCAGGTCCCTGGCGCCGTTGATGACCGCGACGCCGTCGTCGACGGTCTCGATGTCGGGAAGGTAGACGCTGAACGTGCGGATGTCGGAGGTGCTGCGCGCACCGGAGCCGCTCACCGCGACGGCGTACCACTTGTACGTCCAGCGGTCGCCGACGTCCCATGACGGGGTGTAGCTCGTTCCGGACGTCTCGGCGACCTTGGTGTAGAGGTCCAGCAGCGAACCGGACGCGGTGAAGTCGTAGTCGGTGCGGCTGACGTTGATCCACACTTCGTAGCGGGCGGTGCCGGCGACGCCCGCCCAGGACAGGGCGGGACGGCGGGTGCTCGTCACCATCGCGTGGTCGGCGGGTGCCGACAGCGCGAACTCGCCGGTCGTCGCCGGCGCCTTGGCCGGCGGGGACAGCAGCGGCGGGCCGGCGGAGGAGGAGTCGACCGTCCCGAAGACCTGGAACTCCCAGAGCGAGTACCCGTAGCCGGTCGCCCGGGCCGTCCCGGAGAAACGGATGTAGCGGCCCTTGCCGGTGACGGCGAGCTTCTCGGTGCCTCCCTTGCCAGTGGTCGTGGACTGGATGGTCGTCCAGGACGTGCCGTCGGCCGACACGTCGATGTGGTAGCCGGTCGCGTAGGCGGCCTCCCAGTCGAGCGTCACGCCGGTGATCGTCGCGGTGCCGCCGAGGTCGACGCGGAGCCATTGGTCGTCGCTGAACCCGCTGGACCAACGGGTGTCGGTGCGGCCGTCCAGGGCCGCCGCCGGGGCGTTGCCCCCCTCCCAGGAGGACGCCGTGACCTGCTTGTACGCCGAGATCGGCGTCCCCGTGCCCGGCGGCGGGTTGGTTCCGACGTCGCCGTATACCGAGAACTCCCAGAGGGAGTACCCGTAGCCGGTGGCGCGGGCCGTCCCGTACATGCGGATGTAGCGGCCGTCGCCGTTGACGTTGAGGGTCTGGGTTCCGCCCGTCCCGGAGGTGGTCGAATAGAGGGTCGTCCAGTTCGCGCCGTCGCCGGAGACCTGGATCTGGAAGGCGGTCGCGTAGGCGGCCTCCCAGTTCAGGACGGTCTGGGTGATGTGCCTGGTCTCGCCGAGGTCGATCCGCACCCACTGGGGATCGCTGAACGCGCTGGACCAGCGGGTCCCCGGATCGCCGTCCACCGCCGCGGAGGCGGGGAACGCGGCGCCCTCGGTGGACGACGCCGTGACAGGTTTGTTCAAGGACAGCAGCGACGCTGCGTGCGCGACGCGGGCGGGGACGGACATCAGCGCGGCGAGCACCACCAGGAGCGCGAGAACGCTCGTATGCCGCTGGAGTGCGGTCATGGGAGTCTCCCTGGATTACCAGCCGACGGCGACGAGGAGATATTGCGGGTCGCCGTGGGAGATGAAGGAGGACTGGCCGGCGTAGTCGTCGTACGGGAAGCCGTAGGCGAGGTGGCCGATGGCGTGGTCGTGCCAGAACTCGGCGTAGTAGTTCGCGGGCGCGGCCTGGTAGAACAGCGACGGGTCGGACCACTGCGATTGCGGCAGCTGCGCGACGTGCCGGTTGATCGCCGAGCACTTCGCGGCGTCGTTCGCGAGCGGCCCCGCGCATCCGGTGACCTGGGCGGTGGTGGCTGAGACGCCGGCGGACGCGGCGTAGGAGGTGAAGTAGTCCGCCTGGGCGCCGCCCGGTTGGAATACGGGCGCGTTGCCGGGCGCGGGGATCCGGTACGGGGCCTCCACCGTCGCCAGCGAGTCGAACTCCGGCGGCATCTCGTCGATGAACCGCTGGAAGGTGGCCGAGCGCTCCTCCTGGAAGATGGCCTGGTCCTCGCCGACGGACACGTCGTAACCGTCGTGGGCGTGCAGCCGCATGGCGAGCTTGAGGCCGAACCCGTCGACCCGGGTGGTGTTGCCGTTGAAGACGTCGGCGCCGATCGTGAACTCAATGAAGTCCTGGTACCGGCTGTCGGGGGAGCCGAGGAAGAAGTACATTCGGCCGGCGGAGTTGACCGGCATGTCCAGGTAAGGCTGTTCGGCGATCGAGTGGGTCTGCCCGTTGAAGCGCCAGTAGACCTGGCTGTCGGGATACTTCCCGTTCGTCCGGTTGAGGACCTTGACCATGAGGACGTTCTGCGCCGGCGGGATGGTCGAGGTGTCGCCCCAGAATTCGTCGGCCGGAGGCGTGGTCGTCCCGGTCGTGTGGACGCCGAATGACCACAACGAGTATCCCCATTGGGTGGCGCGGGTGGTGCCGTACATGCGGATGTAGCGGCCCGTGCCGGTGACATTGAGGGTCTGGTTTCCGCCGGTGCCTGTGGTCGTGGAGTAGATGGGGGTCCAGCTGGTGGCGTTGTCGGAGACCTGGATCTGGAAGGCCTTGCCGTAGGCGGTTTCCCAGTTGAGGTCGACTTGGCAGATGTCCTGGGTGGTGCCGAGATCGACCTGGAGCCACTGGGGGTCGTTGAAGGCGCTGGACCAGCGGGTACCGGAGTTGGCGTCGACGGCGGCGGAGGCGGGGAACGAGGCGTTCTCGGTGGATGACGCGGTGGCGGGACGGTTCAGCGCCGCGTCCGACGAGCCGCACGTCGCCGCCGTGGCGGGGCCGGCCGGCCCCGGGACGATGAGCGCGGCTACGAGCAGCCCGGCGAAGGCGGTGGCCGGGCAGGCTCTCCTGAACGACCAATGGGCTGGGACGGGATGCATGCGCATCTCCTTCGGGGCGGGGGTGAGCGAGCGGACGTCCTTTCGATAGGCGTTCTTGCGCGTCGCGCTGGTCGAACGGTTTCTGGCCGCAGTCAGGTGCCGTAGACCTGGAGCTCCCAGAGGGAGTAGCCCCACTGGGTGGCTCGTGCGGTGCCGTACATCCGCAGGTACCGGCCTGACCCGGTGACGGGGAGGGTTTGCACGCCGCCGGTTCCGGTGGCGGTGGAGTAGACGGCGGTCCAGGTGTTCGCATCGTTCGAGACCTGGATCTGGAACGCCTTGCCGTAGGCGGTCTCCCAGTTGAGCGACACACCGCAGATGGAGTGGGTGCCGCCCAGGTCGACCTGGAGCCATTGCGGGTCGCTGAAAGCCGACGACCAGCGGGTACCGGTGTTCCCGTCGACCGCGTCGGGTGCGGGGAAGGCGCCGGACTCCTGCGACGACGCGGTGGCGGTCCCGCCCAGCGCGAGGTCGGTCGTCGAGCAGGTGCCACCGCCGCCGGAGGGCACGGTCCATTGCTGTTGCGGGGATCCGGTGCAGGTCTCGATGTCGAGCCGGGCGGCCGTGTTGCCGCCTGGATCGGTCAGGCAGAGGCCGGAGTGCGGATTGACCAGTTCACCGTTGGCCTGATGTTGCCAGACCTGGGCGTTGGTGCCGTTACAGGCGTACCAGTCGACGTTGGTGCCGCTGGCGGTACCCGCGGCGACCACGTCGAGGCAGCCGCCCTGGACGCGCAGGGTGTCGTCGCTGTAGGTCGCCCAGGTCTGGCCGGAAGCACCGTTGCAGGCGCTGACGCCGATCGGGTTGCCCTCGGTGTTCAGCGAGTTCTGGTTGGTCAGGCACAGGCCGTTGATGCCGGTGACCCTGCCTGTAGCGGTGGCCTTGGCGGCGGGGGTGGAGTTGCCGCCCTGCTCGTACACGGCCACGTAGGCCACGCTCATCGAGGCGCCGGAGGTGGTGGCGGAGGTCGGTGTGCTGCAGTTGCAGACCCCGTTCGGGTAGTTACCGCCCATCGCCAGATCCCAGATGATGAAGAAACCGTGGTCGATGGCCTGCTGCCAGGCGGACGTGCCGACCGATGCCTCGGTGATGGTGCTCTCCACCGTGCCGTCCATGAGGAATTGCAGGGTCTCGGCGCTGGTGTTGGTGCGGTCGATGATGACCGAGTAGGTGTGGTAGCCGGTCTGGCAGGTCGAAGAGGTGTCCGGGCAGGCGATCAACCCGTGCCCGGGGCTGTTGGACGCGTCGTGCAGGGTCTGCGACGCCTGGTTGAGGCCGTTGACGTCCTCCATCATGTCGATCTCGCCCGAGGCGGGCCAGCCGCCGCCCGAGCGCATCGGCGACCCCAGCGCCCAGAACGCCGGCCAGTACCCCAGACCGTTGGCGGGATTCGGCTGCCTGATCGACGCCGTCATCTCCATTTTGCCGCCGGGCGGGGCCTGGAAGTCATCGCGCGCGCTCTCCAGCCGCGCGGAGGTCCAGGTGCCGCCGTTGTTGATGGCCTTGATCACCAGGTGGCCGCTGCCGTCCAGGTAGGAGTTGGCGGTGGAGCTGGTGGTCTGCTCGGTCTCGCCGGTGCCGTATCCGGTACCGATGTCGTAGAACCAGTTCGCCGACGACGGCGGCGAACCGGCGGCCCCGGCGAAATCGTCGCTGAACACGGTGGTCCAGCCGGCCGGGGGCGGGGGCACGGTCTCGGCGTGTGCAGCGGGGGCTCCGACCGCGGCCGTGGTCACGAACGCGCTCAGACAAGCGCCGAGCAGAGCCACCACGGCGAGAATCGACCGGCCTCTGAGCGATCCGGACCAACGACCTGGGGGTGCAGAAGCTGCGGACATGAAGATCTCCAGAGCCGGGGCCTCCTCATGGAGTGCTCTCTAGGGGCGACACTGATCTCGTTCGCTACTTAAGTCAAGCCTAAATTTAAGTATCTTTCTGCGGCAGGCCCGCATACCGGGCGAGATCCTTCCCGCGGTGCTTCAGCCCTTGGTTGAGCGGCGGCGAGGAGAGCATTCGGTGATCGACATCGGAGACGGTCGGCCGTGGGCCAGACGCTGGAACCTCTCCACTACCGGTTTGGCCTGTCCGACAGGTGAGTGCTGTTGATCAGAAGTGCGTAGTGATCCCGAACGCCTCGCGGAGCTGGGCCATGTCGTGACGGTCCCGGTCGCTGGGCTCGTAGCCTTGGTGAAAGTAGACCTGCTGTTCAGCTGACAGGCAGGGAACGGTGCTGTGGTGAATCGTGCCGGTGACGAAGCAGCCCGCTGGATAGATGAACGGGCGCCCTGGTTCCAACGAAGCCTGAGTGGCGCTTCCATCGGGTGCGAAGGCCAGAGGATGCAGGTCGATCTGGCGTCCCGTCGCATCCGCGACGACGAAACGCACGGGGCGCCAGTTGAGCGACTCGGCGAAGCCGGCTTCTGTAAGAGCCGCAACGACAGTCGGCTCTTGCTCATGGCGATGCATGAGATCCAGGTCCCGATGGGGGCGGGTCTGCCTCCCCAGCAGGGCATCGATGCCCCATCCACCGCCGACCCAGACATCCGCGCCAGCTTTTCCGAGTACGTCCAAGATATACAACACATCATCGCCGGTCATGGCAAACACTCCTTTCGCTCTCCCAAGAGAGCGCGGGCGGCCCGGTACCACCACCAGCGACGCGCAAAGGATCGCCGAACTGGAGCGCGAGAACCGCGAGCTGCGGCGGGCGAATGAAACCTTGAAGGCGGCGAGCGCCTATTTCGCCCGGGAACTCGACCGGAAACCGCCGCGCTGGTCGAGTTCGTCGATACCCACCGCGAACGGTTCGAGGTCGAGCCGGTCAGCCGTGTGCTGGAGATTCCGCCGTCCCGTTGGCCCCCTTGGCGCCGCAGTCCCGTCGCGTAGTGCTGCCGCCGCAAGCGCGGCCGTCGCATCACGGATTTAGGTCATCAGCAGGTCATTGGTGTGGGTCGGTGCGGAGAAAGGCCATGGGCCGGTGCAAGTGGTCCCGGAGTTGACCGATCAGCTCTCGTGGGCCCTTGGCGTCGGTTGCGGTGCCGAACAGGTAGAAGTCGGGCCGGATCACCGCGGCGACGTGGCCGTGCTCGCGCATGTGGGGCAGGTAGCCGCCGGTGGCGTCGAGGTACCCCTCGCGAGGCGCCTCGCTGTCGTGCAGGGCGACGAGGGTCGCGCCGATTTCGGACAGGAACGCGCGGTCGGTGTCGTCGAGTGCGTCGAGCGGGGAGGCGCCGTCGGTCAGGACGGTGAACCCGCCACCGGTGAAGTGGTCCAGCAGCGCGGTGCGACCCCGATGAGTCACCTCGTACTGCGGAGTGAGGTGCCCGACGTCGGGTGCGCGGGTCCCGTCGGGTGCTCGCTGCAGCACGCCGTCGCCCAGGACGGGCGGCGGGGCGGGAGGCAGAGCGTGTTGCGGGTCGGCGCCGGCGGCGATCATCCTCGCATCGCGGGCTGCGGCCCTGCCGGGGTCGAGGACGCAGATGACCTGGCCGAGCGCCATGGACATGCCGATCGCGTGCTGGATGTGCTCACTGCGTTCGGAGGTGTAGGTGTCCAGCAGCCCGGCGTCGGCGCGGCGGCGGAGGACGAGGCCGAGCTTCCAGGCGATGTTGATCGCGTCGCGCATGCCGGAGCACATGCCCTGCCCGGCGAACGGGGGCATCTGGTGGGCGGCGTCCCCGGCCAGCAGCAGCCGGCCCTCGCGCCAGCGGTCGACCCAGCGGGCCTGGAAGGTGTAGACCGTGTGCCGCTCGATGGTGGTGTTCTCGGGCGTGCGCCCCCACGGCTCGAGCAGTCGCCAGGCGGTCTCCGGGGTGTTGAGCTCCTCGACGCTCTCGTGGGGCAGCCGCAGGAACTCCCAGCGCCGTCGTCCCGGCCCGCCGGAGACGATGGTCGTCGGCCGCTCGGGATCGCACAGCTGCCAGTTCATCGGCGACCAGGTGGTCCGCTCGTGCGGGAGGGTGTCGACGATCAGCCAGTCGTAGAAGAAACCGAGGTCGGTGACGGTGGTGGCCATCGTGGAGCGGACGAAGCTGTTGGCGCCGTCGGCGCCGATCACGTAGCGGGCGCGTATCTCGCCCGGACCGTCGGCCCCTCTGGCCCCCAGGCGGACATGGTCGTCGCGGAGTTCGAGTTGTGTGATCTCGCATCCGCGGCGGACGGCGACACCGGGCACCTTCTCGACGGCCTTGGAGAGGACGGCCTCCAATTCGGGCTGGCAGAAGAAGTTGGCGGTGGGCCAGCCCGACGGGCCGGTACCGGACCAGTCGATGCGTACCAGCGCCTCACCATCCCGGTTGCGCCACTCGTAATGGTCGGGCACGGGATCGGTGATCGCGCGGACGTCTTCGCCTACACCGGCGGCCTGGAAGATGCGTCCGATCTCGTGATCGAAGTGGACCGCGCGGGGCAGCGCATAAGGGGCCGGCCAGCGTTCGGCGACGATGACGTCGTGCCCGGCCTTGCCCAGCAGAAGGGCGAGCATCTGACCGACCGGGCCGAAACCGACGATCGCGACGTCGTGCAACGTGGGGGAGGTGTTGTCGGTCACGGCCCCTACCTCGACTCGCTGTGTGCGCCGGTCATGAGGGCGGCGAGATCGTCGGGCGCCAGGAAGGACGGCGGGGGTGGCGGGCCCCAGTTGAAGAGGCCTTTGGCGCCTTCCAGGGTTTCGGGGATCCATAGTTGGTCGTCGATGATGCAGTCCATGTCGGAGTAGTACTCGCTGAAGTTGCCCGCAGGGTCTTTGAGGTACCAGAAGAAGTTGGAACCGGCGTGGTGGCGGCCGAGGCCCCAGACGTGCCGTTCGGGGTGGTCTTGGAGCATGGCGGCGGCGCCGCGTCCGACGTCGTCGATGTCGTCGATCTGCCAGGAGGTGTGGTGCAGGAAGGTGACGGGGGCGGCCAGGACCAGGATGTTGTGGTGGTCGGTGGAACAGCGTAGGAAGGCCCCGTGGTCCTTGATGTAGTCCGAGGCTTTGAAGCCCAGGCCGTCGCGGAAGAAGGCGGTGGTGGTGTCGAAGTCGGTGGTTCCCAGGACGGCGTGCCCGAGTTTGCGGGGCCGCACGGGTCCGGTCCGCAGGACGCCTGGTGCCCGGGAGTCGGCGCGCTCGACCCGGCCCGGGCCGTTATAGACGGTGGCGGGAACCGGGTCCTGCACTAGACGCGGACCGACCTCCACCACCGCGCGTACGCCGGTGGCCTTGTCGTACGCAGTCAGGGACGAGCCGCCAAGAGTGCTGTCGATGCCGAGGCGCTTCAATCGGGAGGCTGCCGCGCCGAGGTCGTCGATGTGGTCGGCGCCGATGCGAACTTCGACCAAGCGGCGGGTGGGCGCGCGGACGATGTGCAGCTGGCGTCCGGCGTCTCGGGTGGTGAACCAGCCGTCGCCGTCCGGGCTGAGGCCGAAGTCGGCGTAGTAGGCGGCGGTTTCGGCGACGTTGGGGACCCCCATGGTGATGGAGGCCAGACGGTGCAGTGCCATGCGAGGCTCCTATGTCCGCCGGGATGGGGGTTCAGGCGACGAAGGTCTGTCGCAGCTCGCCGATGCCTTCGATCGTGCTGACGAGCTCGTCGCCGACCGCCAGCCAGCGCTGCGGATCGCGTCCGAGGCCCACGCCCGCCGGCGTTCCGGTGAAGATCACATCGCCGGGCAGCAGCGGCAGCACGGCCGACAGCCGTGCCACCAGGGCGGGGACCGGGAAGATCAGGTTGCTGGTGCGGCTCTTCTGGACCTCCTCGCCGTTGATCGCGCAGCGCAGTTCGAGGTCGTCGGGGTCGTCGAACTCGTCCGGGGTGACCAGCCACGGGCCGATGGGCGCGAAACCGGGGAATGACTTGCCCAGGCTGAACTGGGGCGCGGGTCCCGCGAGCTGCACGATCCGCTCGGAGATGTCCTGGCCCACCGCCAGACCGGCGACATGGCTCCAGGCATCGGCCTCGCTCACGGCTTCGGTGTGGCGGCCGATGACGGCGACCAGTTCCACCTCCCAGTCGGTGTGTCCCTCCGCGGGCAGCTTCACCTCCGTCACCGGTCCGCTGATGCTGGTGGCGAACTTGGTGAAGACGGGCGGCAGCCCCTCGGGGGCCGCGAACCCCGACTCCGAAGCGTGGTCGCGGTAGTTCAAACCGATCGCCAGCGTCTGCCGCGGAGCGGGGACCGGTGAGCCCAGCTCGCTCGGCTCGAACGCCGCTCCCGCGGGCAGGTCGGCGCTCGCGGCCCAGTTGCCGAACTCCCGCCATCGTTCGTACACGGCTTGCGGGTCCGCGGCGAAGCGGCCGTTACTGGCCCGCTCGACGTCGACGGCCCGGCCGTCGGCGATCAGGACCAGACGGCCGGAGAGGTTGGCGATACGCACAGGCGGTCTCCAAGAGGGAACGAGGCGGGGCGACCGAGACGGCCGACCGGACCGGGCGTCGAGGCCTGCCCGAGGCGTCGATGACGGCGGCAGGATCGCTCGACGGTCAATTCAGCATGATGATTAGGTCGATCTTGAGTGCAGTTGTCTCAGTGTGTCAAGTGCCTGCAGTCGGATGAACATGGTGAATCAGAGGAGGGCCGGCGCGGCCGGATCCGGGGGCCTGGTTCACGCGCATGAAACAGCGTAGTGTCGTCATGCGAAACAGGCGACCTCATCTCGGAACAGTTCGAGCAGGTGTGGGGCCGCTTGTCAAGAGCCAGGAGGAGTGATGACCTCGACTCGCGAGACGCAGGAACTGCTGGAAGAAGGTTCCGGTGCACGACTCGGGCCGCCCGACCCCGGCCGGGCACCGCTCAAGGCGAGCGTGTTCGAGCGCATGGCCGGGGCGAACTGCGCGCTTCTGCCGCTGTTCCCCTACCACGACGCCGGTTCGATCGTCCCGTGCGGTGCGATTCTGCGGGGCGCTCCGGACGCCGAGTTCGGGCACTTCTTCCACTTCAACACGGCCGAAGAGGTCGTGGTGGTCTTCGGCGCGCACAAAGCGATGCTGGCGACGGGACAGATCTACGCCACGCAGCCCCTGCACGGGGTGAACTCGTTCCTGCGCGACCCGGCGGACCCGGAGGCGTTCGCGCTGATCACGATCACCCAGCATCAGGCCGAGGAAGGCGACCAGAACGAGGCGGTGATCTTCCGCTGCATGAAGTGCCACCAGGAGCTGCTGCGCTTCGACTACGACGCGACCCCGCAGGGAGCGGCGAACCACGCCCCGGCCGCCTACGGCGGCTCCGAGGACGACCACGTGGCGATGTTCCCCACGCTGTGGGGCGGGACGGAGGCCGCGGCGGCCTTCGACGAGGAGAGAGTCCGCACGTGCGGGAAGTGCGGGCACGTCAACGACCGCTACCCGATCGAGACGTGGGGCTGGCAGCGCTACGTGGTGCAGGTCAGAACCGCCAACGATTCACGGCGGGCGCTGGACGAGGCCGCGAAGGGGGAACGGTGATGGAACGCCGTCGGATGCTGCACGTGTTCAAGGCCGCCGGTGAGGTCGGCCAGTACGAGGACGCGCCGCTGCTGCCCGAGCACGTGGACCCGCAGATCTACCTGTCGCGCAACTCGGTCGCACAGCCCTTCTTCCTGGTCTGCGAGAAGGACAGCGTGATCGCGCAGATGTCCGGGCGGGCTCAGGTGGATCTGCTGGACACCAGCGTGAACCTCTTCGACATGGACCCGGGGGACATGGTCTACATCCCGGCCCGCACGCCCCATCGGATCCGCCCGGCCGACGAGTCGGTGCAACTGCGCTACAAGGCGCGTCACAGCGTGCTGGAAGGCGCGGTGTGGACGTGCGCCGCGTGCGGGCACGTCCTGGCGCGCCGCGAATGGGAGCTGCCCGATCCGCCGTCCAGGGCCTACGCGGAGGTGCTCGACTGGTTCAATGCCTCGGTGGCCGGCGAACCCTGCCCGGAGTGCGGGGCCGAGGTGCCCTCCATTGAACCCGCGGCGTTCAGCTGGGCGGCGACTCCGGCGGCGGCCCCGTGACGGGTGCGGTGGACCCGCCGTCCGGCAACTGGGCGAGTCGCTGGACGAGCTCGCCGACGCCTGCCGCGTCCTGGCTTCCGCCGGCCACAACGATCTCACCCTGGGGCATTGCTCGCTCCGCGATCCGCAGGGCCGAGGCTTCTGGCTCAAGCGTCCCGGCCTCGGGCTGGACGAGATCGCCGACCGGCGCGATTTTCACCTGCTGAGCTGGAGCGGGGTCCCGGTCGACGGGGCGGTGCCGCACATCGAGTGGCCGATCCACGCCGGCGTGCTGACCGCCCGTGAGGATGCGCGGGTGGTGGCCCACACCCATCCGTGGTGGGGTCACCTGGCGGCGTGCCGGGCGACACCGTTGCGGCTAATCGGCAACGAGGGCGTGGCGTTCGCCGGTGGCGTACCGCTGTTCGGCGAGACGCCCGACCTGATCCGCACACCGCAACTGGGCGCCGCCGTCGCGGCCACGCTCGGCGCGCAGCGGGCGGCGCTGCTGACCCACCACGGCGTCGTCTTCGCCGGAGGGTCGATCGCCGAGGCCGTCGTGACCGGTCTGTGGTTGGAGCGGCTGTGCCGCAGCAACCTGGTGCTCGATCGGGCGGACGGCGCGGTGACCGAGATCGACGCGGAGACGGCCGCAGCGAAAGCCGGGCGGACGTTCGCCCCGGGGCCGGTGGAGTCGCATTGGCGGTACCTGCGGCGCAGGGCGGAGGGACCGCCGTCACGCGGACGCTGTACCGGTTAGCCGAGCGTCGCGCCGAACTCCGTGCCGACCCGGATGGTGGCCGCGCCGATGCGTTCGATCCATGCCCGGTCGACACGGGAGCGGGGTGCGGTGGTCACCAGGGCGGCCCTGGTGCGGCCGCGGCGGTCCCGGACGGGTGCGGCGACGGCGCTGAGTTCCTCCTCGCTCTCGCCCTGGTTGGTCGAATAGCCCCGGTCGCGGACCTGATCGAGCTCGTCGAGGAGTCGGTCGACGGTCCGGATCGAGCGGTCGGTGACGGCCGGCAGCCGGTCCGGGAGCAGGGCGCGCACGTCCGCGTCAGGGAGTTCGGCCAGCAGCGCCTTGCCCGCCGCGGTGGCGTAGGCCGGCAGCGACTGGCCGATGCGGTTCCCGGCACGCACCAGCCGGTCGCTTTCGAGGCCGTCGAGGAAGACCACTTCGGCGTCGCGGAGCTCGGCGAGGTGAACGGTCTCGCCGGTCTCGTCCTTGAGGGCCTCCAGAAAGGGCTTGGCCGAGACCCGGATGTCCATCTGCTGGACGACGGCGAGGCCGATGTCGACCAGCGCCGGTCCGGGGCAGTAGCCGCGGGAGATGGGGTCCTGGATCACGAAGTCGTGCTGCAGCAGCGTCGCCAGCATGCGGTGGACCGTCGAGCGTGACAGTCCCATCTCCCGCCCCACCTCGTTGACGCGCAGCACCTGCCGGGTCTCGAAGAGCCGCAGCAGGCGAAGGACGTTGTCCACGGCGCCGATGAGGTTGGCCGGGCGGGGCCGCTCCCCGCCGGCGGCGGCGTCCGGGGAGGTGCGGGGGCCGGTGTCCTGGTGCTTCGTCACGCGGGACACGGTACCGGAGCACGGCACCGAAGGTTCGTCAAGACCTTGACGAACTCTTTTGTAAGTCGCAGTATGCGGGTCACTGTTTCGCATGACGACTCCCAGAGGTGATTGTGGCTACCTTCCTCACCACGCATCAGGCACCCGGACTGTCCGCGGAGGAGATCGTCGGGTACGCGCCGACGGTCGCCGAATCCGTGCACGGCCAGTTCAGGCACCTGTTCGTCAACATGTTCACCGGGGCGATCGTCACGGTCTACGACGCCGAGGACGCCGCCGCGCTGGAGCGCGAGTTCGAGCGGATCGGCTTCCTCTACGACGACATCACCGAGATCCACTACGTGCTGGACGGCGAGGGGCTGAGCCGGCTCGCCGCTGGTGACCGCCGATGACCGCCGGGGGAGCGGTGTCCGACGGGCCCCGGATCGACCGGCCGGTGACGCTGCACCTGCGCGGCGACTGGGGCCAGGCGAACATGCACCGCATCTGCGGCTGGATCGCCCAGGAGGTTGGTGACCGGACCGCCGCGGGATCGCAGTTCGCGATCTGGTCCGGCCGGGGCGGGCGGGACTCCATCGAGGCACTGCTGTCCGGGCGGACCGACATCGCGGTCCTGACGCCGACACCCGCCGCCCGCCTGTTCCACCGCGGGTGGGGCGTCGCTGCGGGCCGCCCGGTGCCGGCTCTGCGGGCACTGGGCGTCATCCCGCAGCGAGACCGGCTCGTCGTCGCGGTCGACTCGGCCCTGCCCGTGCACGACCTCACCGAGCTGGCCGCCGATCCGGGAGCGCTCCGACTCGCCACCAGCCCGGACGACGGCATCAACCTGGTCGGCTGGTCGGTGCACCGGGCGCTCGAGATGGCCGGAATCGACTTGGAGGAGGTCCGGAGCCGCGGCGGACGGGTCCATTACGACGAACGCCCGTTCCCCGTGGTGGAGTGGCTGCGCACCGGCCACGCCAACGCCGTCATCCACGAAGCGGTCATGATGCCCGCCTGGCAGCGGCTCGGCAGGGAACGCCAGTTGCGCTATCTCCCGATGCCGGAGGTGGTCCTCGACGGCTTCGCGCGCTGGGAGTGGCCGGCGGCGGACGTCCCCCGGGGCTACCTGCCCGGGCTTGAGCACGACCTGCGCACCCTGGACTTCTCCGACTTCGCGGTGCTGTGCCGCGAGGACCTGCCCGACGACGTGGCGGAGCTGGTCACCTGGTGCCTGGTGCACACCCGGTCCGCTCTCGAGGGGCAGTACCGCCATCTGGACCCCGACCACAGCCCGGTGACCTATCCCCTCGAACCCGACCTGATGGCCCGCACACCCGTGCCGCTGCACGCGGCCGCCGCCCCGGTGTACGCGCAAGCGGGCACCGACCAGCAGTCGCAGGTACCGGCCATCTGGGCCTAGCGAACGGCGAGCCACCAGGGCGCGCAAGCAGGGCGCGTCCAGAGAAACAGCCCGGTGAACAAGGAACGTGACGCCATGACCACAGCGATCGAACACGGAACATGGATCGACATCGAGACCCCCGACGGGACGATGCGCGCCTACACCTGCAACCCGGCCGCGAGACCGGCCGCGGCGGTCGTGGTCCTCCAGGAAGCCTTCGGAGTCACCGACTACGTGCAGGACGTGACCCGCCGTCTCGCGCGGGAGGGGTACCTGGCCGTCGCGCCGGACCTCTTCCACCGCGAGGAACGGCAGCGGTTGGACTACGACGACACCGCGACCGCGATGGCCACGATCGGCAGGCTCGGCCCGGACCAGATCATCCCCGACGTGCGGGCCGCAATCGGGGAGGTCGAGCGCCGCCACGGGATCGGCTGCGGGTCGGTCGCCCTGCCCGGGTTCTGCTTCGGCGGCCGGGCGGCGTTCACGGCCGCCACCGCCGGAGACCCGCTGGCGGGCACGGTGGTCTTCTACGGTCGTGGGATCGCCTCCGGGCCGTGGGCGGTGCTCAACCGGCACGTCGCCGACGCCGCCTGGGCGAAGACCCTGTGCTTCCTCGGCTCCGTCACCGGCCGCAGGGAGCGCTGAGCCGTGGCCCACGTGATCACCGCGGCGTGCATCGACGAGCTCGACGGCTCCTGTGTGCAGGTGTGCCCGGTCGACTGCATCTACGAGGGCGCCCGCAAGCGGTACATCAATCCCACCGAGTGCATCGACTGCGGCGCGTGCCTGCCCGAGTGCCCCGTCGACGCGATCTACGCCCCGGGTGAGGCGGACGTCGAACCGTGGGCCGGCAACGAGGACGCCTTCTTCACCGGCGTGCTGGCGGGCCGGTCCGAGCCGCTCGGGGAACCCGGAGGCGCCTACGACACCGGCCGGATCGGTGCGGACACGCCGCTGGTCTCCGGCTGGCCCGGCCCCGGCGAAGAGAAAAGGACCACGCCATGAACCCAGCAGCGCCGCCCGCCGCGGTGGACGACCTGTACCGAGACGTCTCGGCGGCCGACCTGCAGCCGCTATGGCGGCTTCAAGGGCTCCTGACCGAACAACCGACCACCCGGGCCTTCCCGCACCGCTGGCCCGGCACGACGCTGCGGTCCTTGGCCGGCCGGGCCCGGGACCTGGTACCGATCGGCGGCGGAGGCGACCGCAGGGTCCTCGCGTGCGCAAACCCCGGCCTCGGCGGCGCACCGTATGCGACACCGACGTTGTGGGCGGCGGTCCAAGCCCTCGCCGCCGGGGAGCGTGCCCCCGCGCACCGGCACACCCCGGCCGCGCTGCGGTTCGTCCTGGACGGTGCGGGCGTCTGGACGGCGGTGGACGGAGACGCCCTGCACATGTCGCGCGGCGACCTCGTCCTCACTCCGAGCTGGACGTTCCACGAGCACTACAACCCGGGCGAGCGCCCGATGACCTGGCTGGACGTGCTCGATCTGCCGATCGTGCAGTTCCTGGGCGCGGTCTTCTACCAGCCCGGCGAGGCCGCCGTCGTCGACGCCCGGCCCGCCCGGTCGGCATCCGAGCACCGCTTCGGAGGCGGCCCCGGACTCCTGCCCCAACCACTGGACGGCCCCGTGCCCCCGGCGCATTCGCCACTGCTGGCCTACCGCTGGCCCGACACCGACCGTGCGCTCGCGCTGCTGCTGGCCGACGGCGCCGACCACGCCCGGGTCCGTTTCACCGACCCCACCACCGGCCGCGACGCCATGCCGACCCTGCGCTGCGAGATGATCAGGGTCGCCGCCGCATCCGTGACCGGGGGCAGCCGGCAGACCGGTTCGCAGGTCCTGACCGTCTTCAGCGGCGAGGGACGGGCCGTGGTCGGCGGCGTCGAGTTCCCTCTCGAGCAGGGGGACGTCGTAGCCGTGCCGTCCTGGGCGACGCTGTCATTGAGCACCGGGCCGGGCCTGGACCTGTTCTGCGTCAGCGACGCCCCGGTCCTGGAGGGCCTCGGCCTCTACCGGCGGATCGAGACCGACGACTGAGCCGGCGGCCGCCCGCATGCGGCGCCGACATCCCGCTCTGACTTTCGTGCAAGGAGAACCCATGCGCATCGCGCGTTTCGACAGCGACCGCATCGGCCTGATCAGCGACGCCCGGATCCTGGACGTCACCGATCTGCTCGCGGAATCGTTGCCGGCCGCACCCGCCAGCCTGGCCCGCCGTCTCGTCGCGCACTTCGACGCGGTCGCGCCGCTGCTGCAACGGGCATCGGAACAGCGGACCACCGCCGAAGGGCTGCCGCTGGAATCGGTGCGGCTCCTCGCGCCCGTGCCCGACCCGCCGAAGATCGTCGCTGCTCCGGTGAACTACCGCGACCACCAGGAGGAGATGAACGAGGCGCACCACATCAGCGCGCTCGGGTTCTTCCTCAAGTCGCCGTCCTCGCTCCTGGACCCCGAAGGCACCGTCCGACTGCCCTACACCGACCGCCGGTTCGACCACGAGGGCGAGTTCGCGCTGATCGTCGGCCGTAGCGCCAGCCATATCGAACCCGGGCGGGCCCTCGACCACATCTTCGGGTTCACCGGGCTCATGGACATCACCATGCGAGGCGGCGAGGACCGCTCCACCCGCAAGTCCTTCGACACCTTCACCCCGCTGGGGCCATGGATCGTCACCCCCGAAGAACTCGGCTCTCCCGCGGACGTCGACCTGGAGTTGAAGGTCAACGGACGGCTCCGGCAAAAGGCCAACACACGGGACCTCATCTGGTCGGCGGCGCGCTTCCTGGCCTACGCCTCCTCCGTGACGGTCCTGCATCCCGGCGACGTCGTCACCACCGGGACCCCGGCGGGCGTTGCTCCGATCGAGGACGGCGACACCGTCGAACTCACCATCGCCCGGATCGGCACTTTGCGCGTCGAGGTTTCCGCCGAAGGCGCGGTGCCCTGCCCGACCAGCGGAGCCGCGCGCGGCCCCGTTCCGCCCCCCGCCCGGCGCTGACCGGCCGACCCCGGAGGCCCCATGAACGCACCTGCCCATGTTGGGTTGCTCGTCGTCGGCGGCGGGATCGGCGGCATGGCCGCCGCCCTGGCCGCCGCCCGCGCCGGCCGGCCCGTCCATCTCCTGGAACGCGCCGCCCAGTTCACCGAGATAGGGGCCGGCCTGCAGGTCGGCCCCAATGCGGTGCGCGTCCTGGCAGACCTCGGCCTGTACCCGCGTGTGCGGGATGTCGCCGTCTTCCCCGAAGGCGGAGTCTTCATGGACGCTCTCACCGGCGAGCATCTGACCACTCTCGATGTCGGGCCCGCCTTTCGTGACCGCTATGGGGCCCCTTATCTGGTCATGCACCGCAGTGACCTCCTGGAGATCCTGCTGGAGGCATGCCGTTCCGAGAACAGGATCACTTTGGAGAACGGCAGGGAGGTCACCCATGTGGCCCATCTTCCGGATGGGGCGGTTCAGGTGGACTGCGCTGACGGCTCCCGCTTTCGGGCGCAGGCGGTGATCGGTGCCGACGGACTGAACTCCCGTGTCCGCGGGCTGGTCTCCGCCGACGAGCCCGTCTGCTCCGGTTACGCCGCCTACCGCGGCATCATGCCGATGGGCGACCTGGACGCGCATATCGGCGAGGCCAGCGTCGTCATCTGGATCGGCCCCGGAATGCACCTGGTGCAGTATCCGATCCGCCGCGGAGAGCTCTACAACACCGTTGCGGTGTTCCGCAGCGACGCTTATGCCCGCGGCGAAGCGGACTGGGGTGGCCCGGTGGAGCTGGACGAACGATTCGCCGACGCGTGCCCCGAGGTGCGCCGCGGCATCCAGCACGTCGACCGCAGCCGCTACTGGAAGACCTACGACCGGGACCCCCTGAGCACCTGGACCTCCGGGCGCGTCACCCTCCTCGGCGACGCGGCCCACCCGATGCTCCAGTATCTCGGCCAAGGGGCCTGCCAGGCCTTGGAGGATGCCGCCGCCCTGGGCAAGCGATTCGCCGAGTACGGCGACGACTACGACAAGGTCCTCGCCGATTACGAACGCCAACGCTTGCACAAGGCGTCCCGGGCTCAGACCGCCGCCCGCACCTGGGGCGAGATCTGGCACACCGACGGGATCGGCCGACTGCTGCGCAACTACATCTTCACGAGCCGCGCTCACGACGACTACACCCACACCGACTGGCTCTACCTGCCCGAGCCGGCCCAGCCGAAGGTCGGCGTGTGAACGGGCCGAGGCGAACCGTAGTGATCAGGTCGAGGCCCGGGGGATGAGACGCGCCGGGGGAACCGGTGCCGTCGCGGGGGCCGGACCGCCGGTCCGGGCGGCGTCGATGCGGCGGACGAGATCGGCGGCGCTGGAGGTGGGCTCGTCCAGCGCGACCGTGGTGAGCGCAGGGGTGTAGAGGGCTGCCAGGGGGTGGTCGTCGATACCGATCACGGCGACTTCGGAACGCTTCTGATTGCAGGCGCCCGGGGCCCCGGCCGCGCACATTGCTCAGACGCGCATGAGGCCGCCGTCGGCGACGATGGTCTGACCGGTCATGAACGCGCAGTCATCGCTGGACAGGAAGCAGACGGCGCCGACGATGTCGGTCGCGGTTCCGATGCGTTTGATGGCCTGCATCTCGGCGACCGCATGCAGCACCTCGTCGCCGATGAAGTCCTGGCCGCCGGGAGTGCTGGAGGCCGTGGGGCAGATCGCGTTGACGGTGATCCCGTGCGGCGCGAGATCGGTGGCCAGGGCCCGGGTGAAACCGACGACACCGCCCTTGGCGGCCATGTACGGGACCATGTTCGGCACGGCCAGGCCGAGGGAGTTGGACGCCAGGTTGACGATGCGTCCCCACGAGCTCTCGCGCATCGAACCCATCACGGCCTTCGCCATGAGGAACTGCGAATCGAGATTGATGGCCTGGATCCGCTTCCATTCGGCGAAGTCGAGTTCCCAGATGTCCCTGAACGGGAAGACGCCCGCGTTGTTGACGAGAATGTCGACGTGGCCGGCGAAACCGAGCATGTCGCCGGTGATGGCCTCGACCTGTTCCGGGTCCGCGAGATCGGCCTGCAGCGCGATGCCCTTCCGGCCGATCCCGTGGACGGCCGAGACGGTGGCTTCCGCGGCTTTGAGATCGACCGCGATGATGTCGGCGCCCCGGCGGGCGAGCTCGAGGGAGATGGTGGTACCGAAGCCGCCTGCCGCGCCGGTGACGACGGCGACACGGCCGGTGTGGGACGGGGTTGTGGGCATCGATCGCTCCTGACCGGGCGCGCGAAGGCACCGAAGGCGGGACGGGGAGGTGGTGCAGCGCCGGGTCGGTGCGGACCTGGGTGGATCCGGACCCGCACCGATACCCGGCGAATGGTCTTCGTCGGTACGGCGGGGAGCGCGCTCCCCGCCGTACCGACGTTCAGTGGGGGACGGGGGCGTAGTCCTGGGTGATCTGCTTGTGCTCCAGGAAGTCCTCGACGCTGGCGAGGCCGCCGAGGCGGCCGACGCCGCTGGACTTGAAACCGCCTTCCTCGAACTCGATGGTCAGGTTGGCCCAGCTGTTGACGGAGATGAGGCCGGCTTCCAACTGCCGGGCGACCCGCACGGGCCGGTCCACATCGCGGGTCCAGATGCAGGCGCTGAGGCCGTAGTCGGTGTCGTTGGCCAGGGCGACGGCCTCCTCTTCGGTGTCGAAGACCTGGACCGTCTGGACGGGACCGAACGTCTCCTCCTGGACGATGGGCAGCGAGGAGTCGCTCACCGACAGCAGCGTGGGGTGGTAGAAGGCGCCGCCGGCCAGGGCGGGGATGGTGCTGGGGCCGCCGCGGACGATCGCCTTGGCGCCGGCGGCGAGAGCGTCCTGGACGGCGGCGTCCACGCGGGCGACGGACGCGGTGTCGATCATGGGACCGATCTGGCTGGCCGGGTCGGCGGCGGGGCCAGGCCGCACGTTCTCCAGCCGGTCCGCCAGCGCTGCGATCACCTCGTCGGCGACGCGGCGCTGCACCAGCACCCGGCTGCCGGTCATGCAGAACTGGCCGGCGAACACGGTCGAGGACTGGGCGGCGGTGGCGACGGCGAGGTCGAGATCGGCGTCGTCGAAGACCAGGTGCGGGGTCTTGCCGCCGAGTTCGAGGCCGACCCGCTTGAAGCGGGCCGCCGCCTGCTGGGCGACGAGCCGTCCCGTCCTGGTGCTGCCGGTGAAGCTGATCACCGGCACCCGGGGCGACTCCACCAGCAGCCGCGCGACGTCGGAGCCCGATTCGATGACGACGTTCACCGTCCCGGCCGGCAGTTCGGGGACGCCGGCGAGGATCTCGCACATGAGGGCGGCCGTCTGGGCGGCCTGGCCGGGCATCTTCACCACGGCGGTGCACCCCGCGGCGAGCGCGGGCGCGAGCGCACGGATGCACAGGTAGGCCGGGGAGTTCCACGGGACGATGAGCCCGGCGACGCCGACGGGCTGGCGGATCGACATGGCTTGGCGGCCGGGGTGGGTGTCGGTCACGCGACCGAGAGGATGCACGGCGAGTCCCGCGGCGAAGCGCAGCGCGCGGACGATGAAGTGCGCCTCGAATCCGGCTTCGGGACGCAGTTTCCCGTTCTCGCGGCAGAGCGTGTCGACGACGTCGTCCATGCGTTCGGCGTAGGCGTCGGCGAGGTGGCTCAGGGCCGCGGCGCGCATCATCGGGTCGAGCCGCCAGGAGCCGGAGGCGAAGCCCCGGGCGGCGGCTTCGATGGCGGCCAGCCCTTCCTCGACACCGGCGTCGGCGTAGGTGCCGATCACCTCGCCGGTGGCCGGGTTCACGCTGTCGGACACCCGGGGCGACCCGACCCACGTGCCGTCGATCCAGTGCTTGACGTTGATCTGCTCGTTCATGGCGTTCGTCCCTTGGAAAGGAGGAGGGGCGTCGGCCGCCGGTTCACCGGTCGGCCTGACGGGGGGCGTGTTCGGTGCCGTTGCACCACACCCGGCGGATGTTTCGGGTGGCGGAGATGTCGCCGAGCGGATCGCCGTCGATCAGGAGCAGGTCGGCGCGCAGTCCCGGCTCGATCGCGCCGCGGTCGGTGAGCCCGAAATGGCGGGCGGGCAGCGAGGTGGCGGCCCGTAGTGCCTCGGCGGTGCTGAGGCCGGCCTGCACGAGCAGTTCCAGTTCACGGTGGATGCTGCTGCCGTGTGCGGGCTGGAAGGGGACGCCGGTCTGGGTGTTGGCGTCGGTGCCGGCCTGGATGGGCACGCTGGCCCGGTGCAGGAGCGCGACGCTGCGGACGGAGGCGTCGAAGGTCTCCGGCTTGCCGACGGCGGCGGCGATGCCTTCCATCATGGTCAGTGTCGGGACGGCGATGCTGCCCTGCGATGCCATGCGGGTCACGTCGGCGTCGTCCAGGGGCAGGCCCAGCGGCACGTGGGTGATCACGTCCGCGCCCGCGTCCAGGGCCATGCGGAAGGCTCCGGGCGAGGACGCGTGTGCGACGACCTTCTTCGCCGCGGTGTGCGCGGCAACGACCAGGGCGTCGGCGGCGGCCTGGTCGGGACCGCCCTCGCCGGGCGCCTCCAGGACGATCTTGATGTAGTCGGAGCCCTGGGCCACCTGATCGGCGACGAAGCGGGCCGCCTTACCCGGGTCGTCGAGGACGGCGTCCGCGGGCCTGCCGGGAATCCTGGAGTGGGGGCCGCCCGGGCCGATGGCGGGCGTGCCCGCGCTGCGGATGTCGGTCAGTCCCGCCACGCCGCGCAGCGCCGCGAGCCGCTCGGGCGGCCAGGTCCCCATGTCCAGGCCGGTGGTGACGCCGTGGGCGCACAGTTGCTCGAGCGTCCCACGGTCATGGAGATGGATGTGCGCGTCGATCAGGCCGGGCAGCAGCACGCCGCCGGCGGCGTCGACGACCTCGGCCCCGGTCTCATCGGCACCGATCACGGTTCCGTCGATGACCACGGTCCGCGGTCGCGACAACCGCGTTCCATCGAAGACCCGGACTCCGGTCAGTGCTCGTTTGCCCATGGCTGCGGTGAACCTTCCTGTGTGCGGGGCCGGCACGGCCCGGCCGGGCCGTCCGAACCGGTGCCGTCCGGGTCACGCCCGCTGTGTGCGCCGGTCATGAAGGCGGCGAGGTCGTCGGGGTGCGGGAATGAGGTGACCGACGCCGGCCGGTGCGGGCTCATGGGGCGCCGTCCTTCGCCGCGGCGAACGCGTGGCGCATCTCGCCGATCCCCTGGACGGTGCTGGTGAGGACGTCGCCGGGGGCCAGCCACCGCTGCGGCTCGCGGCTCAGCCCGACTCCGGCGGGTGTGCCGGTGAAGATCACATCGCCGGGCAGCAGCGGCAGCGTCGCCGACAGCCGCGCGACCAGCGCCGGAACCGAGAAGATCAGGTCGCTCGTGCGGCTGTGCTGCATCTGCTCCCCGTTGACGGCGCAGCCGAGCTCCAGGTCATTGGGGTCGTCCAGCTCGTCCAGGGTGACCAGCCACGGACCGACCGGCCCGAAACCGGGGAGGGACTTGCCCATGCCGAACTGCGGGGGGTGGGCCGCCATCTGCAGGATCCGCTCGGAGATGTCCTGCCCGACGGTGTATCCCGCGACGTACGACAGCGCCTCGTCGGCGGTTACCCGGTAGGCGCGCCGGCCGATGACGGCGACGAGCTCGACCTCCCAGTCGACGTGCCCTCCGGGCGGCAGCGCGATGGTCGCGCGGGGCCCGGTGATGCAGCTGGGGAACTTGGTGAAGACCGGGGGCTCGCCGCTCGGGGCATCGAAGCCGGATTCGGCGGCGTGGTCGCGGTAGTTCAGGCCGATCGCCAGCACCTGGCGGGGCTCGGGTGCCGGCGAGCCGAGCTCGACGGGGTCCACGGCGGTCCCCCCGGCCAGGTCCGCGGTCGCCGCCCAGGAGGTGAACGCTTCCCACTCGTCGTAGACGGCCTGTGGCCGGGAGCCGAACCGGCCGTTGCTGTTCTTCTCGACGTCGTAGGCGGTTTCGGCGCCGGGCCCGCCGGTGACGATCACCAGGCGGCCGGACAGGTTGGCGATGCGCATGAGTCGGCTGTTCCAATCGATGGGATGGGATTCACCCCCCGGCGGGGTGCTTCGGGCCTTGCGGTGGCGCCGTGCGGACGTCGGTTCCGGGACGGCGGTCGCCGTCGCGACCGGTGCGCCGGCGCGGCCAGGAGACGGCGGCGGCGCCCTCGGGCGGTCGCGAAGCAACGCCCAATTAAGCATGATGAATATGGATATCTTGAGCCAGGTTGACGGACGACGTCAAGGCGGCCGGGGTATTCTTCATGCTCAATGTCCCCCCAGGTGGTGTGGAGGAGCGATGGCGGGTCCGGCGGGCTTCGACAAGGCGTCGCGGGACGCCCCTGCTCTGCGGGGGCGGGGCCGGGAGGGCCGGTCGCCCCGGTTGTCGCGTGCGGAGAGCACCGCGGAACTGCTCATCTCCCTCGCCGGCGCGGCCTCGCCCGGCGACCGGCTCGGTTCCAAGAGCGAGCTGCGCGACCGATGCTCGGTGTCGGTGGGGACGTTCAATGAGGCGATGCGCATAGCGCAGTCGCGCGGCGTGGTGACGGTCCGGCCGGGTCCGGGAGGCGGGGTGTTCGCCGCCGAGCCGTCGCCCATGGTGCGGCTCGG
Organism: Actinomadura opuntiae; assembly: GCF_030283205.1. GTDB lineage: Bacteria > Actinomycetota > Actinomycetes > Streptosporangiales > Streptosporangiaceae > Spirillospora. The sequence continues at coordinate 2,008 of NZ_JASNWF010000040.1, read as the reverse complement.
CAACTCGGTCCTGGCTCTGGACGCCGGCGAAACCTCCGTCGCCGAGGCGATACGCATTCGCGACGCACTGGATCCACTGCTGATCGAGGACGCGCTCTGGCATGCCTCCCTCGCCGACATCGCGGAGATGCGGAGCATCCTGGCGGAGATGGCCGTCGCCGTGGAACGCGACGACGCCACGGCGTTCATCCATGCGAACTGGTCGCTGCACGCCCGAATCGCCGCCGTGAGCCCGCACGCCATGCTGCGCTCGCTCTACATCAATCTGCTCGACCAGATCGAGTCCCACACCCTGGCCGTGCTGCCGAGCAGCGCGCAACCGCTGCCGGAGTACATCTCCTCCCGGCACGCCCTGCACGAGGCCATCGTCGACGCCCTGGAGTCTCACGATCGGGAAGGAGCCCACCGCCTGATCGCAGAACACAACACCAGCAACGCCCCGGCGGACGCTCCGGTCGCCGCCGGGACGGAGCGAGATCCGTCGGCCCCGGAGCGCAACGACTGACAGGCTCCCGGCTCTGCCCGGCGGCTCGATGGCAGGGGTCCTCCTAAACATGCCTTCAGACCCGTCGGCCGGCTGACCGCCGTCGGCCGCACCTGCCCTTCTCCGAGCATCTGATCGCTGAACATCCACGGACTCCATCTCCCTCCACCAAGTCCGCTGAGACCGACCCCACACCGGCCGCGAGCAGTACGGATGGCGGGCCCAACGTACGCGCTATATTTGATAACGACAAGCCCCGCTGAGGCACCCGCGCCGGAGTACCGGGACGACTCGATCGTCGACGCTGCGGCGGCGCTCGCCTGAACGCTCTTACCTACGCCCAACAGAAGGCGAGACTGATGGCCCGCGATCGCATCGACATACACGCCCACTACCTGGGAGGCACGGTCGCCGCGCTGTTCGACTCCGGGTTCACCCTGGCCGGTGGCTACAAGATCTCCCCGAGCTGGACGGCTGAGGCCGCACTGGCGTTCATGGATCGCCATGAGATCTCCACGCAGCTCCTGTCCGCACCGTGGCCGTTCGCCGGCACCGACGACGATCCTGCCTTCGCGAAGCGCTTCTGCCGAAATGTCAATCGCGAGTACGCCGAACTGATCGCCGCACATCCGGGCCGGTTCGGGGCTTTCGCCGCTGTGCCGCTCGACGACCCCGACACGATGCTGGCCGAAATCGCCTACGCTCTCGACGAGCTGGAGCTGGACGGAGTGCTGCTCAACTCCAACAGCCTCGGCCACTACTTCGGCCAACCCTTCTATGAGCCGGTCCTGGCCGACCTGGACCGGCGGAAGGTGCCGGTCTTTCTGCACCCGACCGACTGCCCGCACGTGGACGTGCTCGGGTTCGGCCGTCCCAGTTCGGTGAGCGAATACCCCTTCGACACCGCTCGCAACATCGTCAACGCCATCTACACCGGCGTCTTCCAGCGCTACCCGGACCTGACGCTGATCCTGGCCCACTGCGGCGGCGTCCTGCCGACTCTGGGGTGGCGGATCGCCGAACACACCACCATGGGCATGGGCCCGACCGACGCCGGGATCGACCCCGGGCACGTGACAGGTGTCCTGCGCGGCCTGTACTACGAAACGGCCCTGGCGGCCGCCGCCCACTCCCTGCTTCCCGCTCTCCAGGTCACTGGTCCCGAGCACATCCTGTTTGGCACCGACTGGCCCGCCGCACCTGAAGCTACGGTGGAGCGCAACATTGACAATCTGCTCGCCTTCGAGGGGCTGAGCACCGCGCAACTGACCGACGTCGACCGCGGCAACGCCGGCCGCCTCTTCAACCGCTTCGCTTGATTCATCCGGATTTCCGCCGGACAACGCAGGGATGTGGCGAGATCGGCGGCGACACGGAGGCCTCCGTGTCGCCGCCCACGTTCGGGTCAGAGGCCGAGGTCGGCCTCGAAGTTGCCCTCCTCCAGGCGGTGCTTGATGGTGCCGAGGAAGCGGGCGGCGTCCGCGCCGTCGATCAGCCGGTGGTCGTAGGTCAGCGCCAGGTAGG
>NZ_JASNWF010000039.1 GCF_030283205.1 Actinomadura opuntiae | reverse complement strand
CCGCCGCCGGCCCGCCCGGCCCCGAGGGACCCGGCGGCCCCGGCGGCCCCGGCGGCCGCATCCAGCGGATGATGGGCCGCGAGATCGCCGGCGCGCTCGCCGCGTGCCGCCCCGACGCCACCGCCAGCGGCGGCGACGGCCGCCCGCCCGGCCCCTACGAGATCATCCAGGTGGTCAACGCGCAGGGCCGGGCCTGCACCCTCCCCGACGCCGGCTCGCTGAAGGTCACCGCCGCCGACGCGCGCGTCGCCCGCGGCGGCGACGAGCGGGTCCTGCGCGACGGCACCGGCACCACCACCACCGGCCGCACCGTCGACGTGCGCGTCCTGACCTTCCCCGCGCAGACCTCCGACGGCACCCCGTTCGCGGTGTCGGTCGCGATCTCCCTGGACGAGGTCGAAGGGCCCCTGGACAACCTGGCGCTGCTGCTGGTCGCCGTCACCGCCCTCGGCGTGCTGGTGTCGGCCGCCGCCGGCCTGATGATCGCACGCGCGTCGCTGCGGCCCGTCGACGAGCTGACCGGCGTCGCCGAGCACATCGCCCGCACCGAGGACCTCGGCATCCGCATCCCCGCCGAGGGCACCGACGAGATCGCCCGGCTCGGCCGCTCCTTCAACGCCATGACCGGCGCGCTGGCCGCCTCCCGGGAACGCCAGCAGCAGCTCATCGCCGACGCCGGCCACGAGCTGCGCACCCCCCTGACCAGCCTGCGCACCAACATCGACCTGCTGCTGCGCGCCGAGGCCACCGGCCGCGAGCTGCCCGCCGCCACCCGCCACAACCTGCTGGTCAGCGTCAAGGCCCAGATGCTGGAACTGTCCAGCCTGGTCGGCGACCTGCTGGAACTCGCCCGCCCCGACGAGGCCGAACCCGTCCGCCAGACCGTCGCGCTGCACGAGGTCGTCGACCGCGCCGTCGACCGCGCCCGGCTGCGCGGCCCCGGCCTGACCGTGCGGGCCGCCACCGAACCCTGGTACGTGCAGGGCGACCCCGCCTCCCTGGAACGCGCCGTGGTGAACCTGCTGGACAACGCCGTGAAGTTCTCCCCGCCCGCCGGGACCGTCACCGTCGGCCTCGCCGGCGGCGAGCTCACCGTCCGCGACCACGGCCCCGGCATCCCCGCCGCCGACCTGCCGCACGTGTTCGAGCGGTTCTGGCGGTCCCCCTCGGCGCGCAGCCTGCCCGGCTCCGGGCTCGGCCTGTCGATCGTCGCCCGCGTCGTCGGCGAGAGCGGCGGCCGCGTCGCGCTGGAGGCCGCCGACGGCGGCGGCACCCTGGCCCGCGTCCGCCTCCCCGGCACCCCCGACCCCCGCGACTGACCGCACCCCGCGACCGACCGCCGCGACCGACCGCGCCGCGGCGGCGGCCCGCGGGTTTTCTCATACCCCGTTCATCAACGGCTCAGGGGCTTCCCACACCCGCCGCCGAACCTCGGTCACATGAGTCACCTTGTCACCGAACGGGGCACGCCCGCCGCGCCGCCCCCGCCCGTGCACGACCACGGCGGGCGGGGACGGCTGGTCGAGGTGGTCGTCCCCGTCCACAACGAGGAACGCGTCCTGGCCGCCAGCGTCGAACGCCTGCACGCCTACCTGGCCGACACCTTCCCCTACCCCTTCCGCATCACCGTCGCCGACAACGCCAGCACCGACGCCACCTGGTGGATCGCGCAGCAGCTCACGGCGCGTATGGACCGCGTCAACGCCGTCCGCCTGGAACGCAAGGGACGCGGACGGGCGCTGCGGCACGTGTGGAGCACCAGCGACGCCGACGTCGTCGCCTACATGGACGTGGACCTGTCCACCGACCTGGACGCGTTCCTGCCGCTGGTCGCACCGCTGATCTCCGGGCACAGCGACCTGGCGATCGGGTCGCGGCTCACCCGCGGGTCCGCCGTGGTGCGCGGCCCCCGCCGCGAGGTCATCTCCCGCTGCTACAACCTGCTGCTGCGCACCACCCTCGCCGCCCGCTTCAGCGACGCCCAGTGCGGCTTCAAAGCCGCCCGCACCGAGATCGTCCAGGCGCTGCTGCCGTCGGTGGAGGACCAGGAGTGGTTCTTCGACACCGAGCTGCTGCTGCTCGCCGAACGCAACGGGCTGCGCATCCACGAGGTCCCCGTCGACTGGGTCGACGACCCCGACTCGCGCGTCGACGTCGTCCGCACCGCCCGCGACGACCTGCGCGGCATGGCCCGCGTCGCGCGCCGCATGCTCACCGGCGCGTTCCGCGCCCCCGTCGGCGGCCGCCGAGCCCCCGGCACCAGCACCGGCACGAACACCGGCACCGGCGCCGCCCTGCCCGCCGGGATGGCGCGGCAGCTGCCCGCCTTCGCCGTCATCGGCGCCATCAGCACCCTGGCGCAGCTGGTCCTGTTCGTGCTGCTGCGGCTGGCGATGGGACCGCTGTGGGCCAACGCGCTGTCGCTGGTCATCACCACCATCGGCAACACCGCCGCCAACCGCCGCTTCACCTTCGGCGTCACCGGCACCCGGCGCGCGTTCCGCCAGCAGCTCGAAGGCGGCGCGACGTTCCTGCTCGGCCTCGCGCTGTCCACCGGCGGGCTGGCGCTGCTGCACGCCGCCGCGCCCGGCGCGTCCCGCGCCGTCGAGGTCGCCGCGCTCATCGGCGCCAACGCCGTCGCCACCCTGGTGCGGTTCCTGCTGATGCGCGCCTGGATCTTCCACCCCCGCCGCCTGGGGGACCGCCCGGCGGACGCCGGCGCCCCGCACGCCGGCGCCCCCCGCACCGACGCGACGATCCCCGGGGACGGCCGCGCGCCGGCCGCCGAGGAGACCGGAGGGACCCTGTCATGACCCAGACGCTTCCCGCGCCCGCCGCAGGGACCGCGGCCCCCGCCCCCGGCGGGCGGATCCGCCGGCTGCTGCTCGGCGCCCCCGGCGACCCGCGCTGGTCCCGCCCCGCCCTGTGGGCGGTCCTGGCCGTCGCCGCCGCCCTGTACGCCTGGGACCTGACCGGCGGCGGCTACGCCAACACCTACTACTCCGCCGCCGTCAAGAGCGGCTCGCAGAGCTGGAAGGCGTTCTTCTTCGGCTCCCTGGACGCCGGCAACTACATCACCGTCGACAAACCACCCATGGCGCTGTGGGTCCAGGACCTGTTCGCCCGCGTCATCGGGTTCGGCACCCCCGCGCTGCTGCTCCCGCAGGTCATCGGGGGCGTCGCCGCCGTGGCGATCCTGCACGCCACCGTCCGCCGCGCGTTCGGGCACCCCGCCGCGCTCATCGCCGCCGCGGTGCTGGCCCTCACCCCGATCACCGTGGCGATCAACCGCGACAACAACCCCGACACCCTGCTGGTGCTGCTGCTGGTCGCCGCCGCATGGGCGTGCCAGCGCGCGATCGAGACCGGGCGGCTGCGGCCCCTGCTGCTGTCGGCGTTCCTGATCGGCTGCGGCTTCAACACCAAGATGCTGCAGGCGTTCCTGGTCGTCCCCGCGTTCGCGCTGGTGTACCTGATCACCGCGCGGCCCGGCATCGTGCGCCGCGTGGCGCACCTGGCCGCCGCCGGCGCCGTCCTGGCCGCCTCCTCGGCCTGGTGGATGCTGATCGTCGACGCCGTCCCCGCCGGCAGCCGCCCCTACATCGGCGGCAGCACCGACGGCACCGTCTGGGACCTGGTCATCGGCTACAACGGCCTCGGCCGCGTCTTCGGCGAGAGCAACGGCCCCGGCGGCGGACGCGGCGGAGGCGGCGGCGCCTCCTTCGGCGGCCAGGCCGGCGCCGGACGGCTGTTCAACGACGTCGTCGGCGGCCAGATCTCCTGGCTGATCCCGTTCGCCGTCGTCGCGCTGCTCGCCTGCCTGGCGCTGCTGTGGAAGCGGCCCCGCACCGACCTCGCCCGCGCCGCGCTGCTGCTGTGGGGCGGATGGCTCGCCGTCCACTACGTCATCTTCAGCTTCGCCGAAGGCACCTTCCACCCCTACTACACCACCGCGCTGGGCCCCGCGATCGCCGCGCTCACCGGCGCCGGCTCCGCGCTGCTGTTCACCGCCGGCCGCCGCGACGGCCGCCGCTCGTGGATGTGGACGCTGGTGCTGTCGGCCGCGATCGCCGTCACCGGCGCGTGGGCGTTCGTCCTGCTGGACCGCACCCCGTCCTGGCACCCCTGGCTGCGCTGGACGATCGCCGCCGCGGCCGTCCTGGCGGTCGCCGGGCTGCTGGGCGGCCGGTTCGTCCGCCGCGCCGCGACCCGCGCCGCCGTCGCCGGAGCCGTCCTCGCCACCGTCGCGACACTGGCCGGACCGGGCGCGTACGCGGTGTCGGCCGCCTCCACCGCCTCCAACGGCAACAACCCGCAGGCCGGGCCGTCCACCGGCTTCGGCGGACCCGGCGGCATGCGCGGCGGGCCCGGCGGATCCAAGGGCTTCCCCGGCGGCGGCCAGCTGCCCGGCGCAGCACCGGGCGCAGCCCCCGGCGGGCAGCTGCCGGGCGGCTTCCCCGGCGGCGCGCCCCGGCAGAACTCCGGTGGGCAGAACTCCGACGGGCAGGCGCCCTGGACGCGCGGTGACCGCACCCAGCGGTCCGGCGGCGGACGCGGCGGCTTCGGCGGCGGGCCCGGCGGCGAGACCAGCACCCAGATGATCTCCTACCTGGAGAAGAACCAGGGGAGCGCGACCTGGCTGGTGGCGGTGTCCAGCGCCCAGTCCGCGAGCTCGATCATCCTGAGCACCGGACGCCCCGTCATCGCGATGGGCGGCTTCACCGGCAGCGACCCCGCCATGACCGTCGCCAAGCTGCAGCAGTACGTCAAGGACGGCAAGCTGCGCTACATCCTGCTCGGCGGCGGCATGGGCCCCGGAGGCGGCGACGCCTCCGTCACCGCCTGGGTGCAGAAGAACGGCACCCTCGTCAAGCCCGCCGAATACGGCGGGACCTCCTCCACCGGCTCGTCCGGCTCGTCCGGCGCCCAGCTGTACAAGCTGGGCTGACCCCTGGGACCCCAACGATGACCTCCACGATCCAGGCCGCCCCGCCCGCGACCCCGCGCGGGCGGGGCGGCCTCCCGCACCGCCTCCTGCACCGGGTGCTGCGCGGGCCCGCCGCCGACCCCGCGTGGGCCCGGCCCGCGCTGCTGGTCCTGCTCGCCGCGACCGCCGTGCTCTACCTGTGGGGCCTGGGCGCGTCCGGCTGGGGCAACGCGTTCTACTCCGCCGCCGTCCAGGCCGGCGCGACCAGCTGGAAGGCGTTCTTCTTCGGCTCCTCCGACGCCGCGAACGCCATCACCGTCGACAAGACGCCCGGCGCGCTGTGGCCCATGGAGCTCACCGCGCGGATCTTCGGGGTGAACTCCTGGAGCGTCCTGGTCCCGCAGGCGCTGATGGGCGTGGCGACCGTCGCGCTGCTGTACGCGGCCGTGCGGCGCCGGTTCCCCGCCTGGGCGGGGCTGCTGGCCGGTGCGGCGCTCGCCCTCACCCCGGTCGCCGCGCTGATGTTCCGGTTCAACAACCCCGACGCGCTGCTGGTTCTGCTGCTGACCGCCGGCGCCTACGCCGCCCTGCGCGCGCAGGAGAACGCGAGCACCCGCTGGCTGCTGGTCGCCGCCGCCTGCGTCGGCACCGGGTTCCTGGCCAAGATGCTGCAGGCGTTCCTGGTCGTCCCGGTGTTCGCGCTGGTGTACCTGGTCACCGCGCCGACCCCGGTGCGGCGGCGGCTGTGGCAGCTGCTGCTGGCCGGCGCCGCGTTCACCGCGGCGGCCGGATGGTGGGTGCTGGCCGTCGCGCTGGTGCCCGCCTCATCCCGCCCCTACATCGGCGGATCCCAGCACAACTCGGTCCTGGAACTGGCGCTCGGCTACAACGGCCTCGGCCGCCTCAACGGCGAGGAGACCGGCGGCCTGGGCAACCTCAACCAGGACGCCGGCGCCGGCCGGCTGTTCGGCGCCGCGATCGGCGGGCAGATCTCCTGGCTGCTGCCCGCCGCGCTGATCCTGCTGGCCGCCGGGCTGTGGGCCACCCGCCGCGCGCCCCGCACCGACCCCGCCCGCGCCGCGCTGCTGGTGTGGGGCGGCTGGCTGCTGCTCACCGGCGCGGTCTTCAGCGAGATGCAGGGGATCTTCCACGAGTACTACACCGTCGCGCTCGCGCCCGCCATTGCCGCCCTCGTCGGCATCGGCGCCGCGATCCTGTGGGAGCGGCGGCGCACCACCGAGGGCGCGGCGTTCCTGTCGGTGTCGGTCGCCGTCACCGCCGTGTGGGCCTACCTGCTGCTGGGCCGCAACCCCGGCTGGCACCCCTGGCTCGGCCCCGTCATCGTCGCCGCCGGGCTGCCGGCCGCCGCGGCGCTGGCGGGCGTGCGGCTGCTGCGCGGCCGGCTGCTGGCCGCAGTTCTGGTGCTGGCGGCCGCGGCGTCGCTCGCCGGGCCCGCCGCGTACGCGGTCGACACCGCCGCTACGCCCCACACCGGTTCCATCGTCACCGCCGGTCCCCGCACCTCCGCGGGCTTCGGCCCCGGACGGGGCGGGCCGGGCGGCGGACGCGGCCCCGGCGGCACCAACCGCGGGCAGGGATTCGCGCCCCCGCAGACCGGTGGCGGGCAGCCCGGAGCCACCGGTCCCGGCCGTGGCCTTCCCGGCTTCCGCAACGGTCAGGGCGGGTTCGGCGGCGGACGTCCCGGAGGCGGCGGCCCCGGAGGCGGGCCCGGTGGCGCCGGCGGGCTCCTGAACGCCGGGACGCCGAGCGCGCAGGTCACCGCCGCGCTCAAGGCGAACGCCTCGTCCTACACCTGGGCCGCCGCCGCGATCGGGTCCAACACCGCCGCCGGCTACCAGCTGGCCACCGGCGCGCCGGTCATGGCGGTCGGCGGGTTCAACGGCACCGACCCCGCCCCCACCCTCGCGCAGTTCCAGCGGCTCGTCCGGCAAGGGAGGATCCACTACTTCGTCGGCGGCGGCGGGACGATGATGGGCCGCGCCGGCGGCAACGGCAGCGGCAGCGGCAGCGACGAAGCCCAGCGGATCGGCGCGTGGGTCGCGGCGACCTTCACGGCCGCCTCCGTCGGCGGCACCACCCTGTACGACCTGTCCTCCGGTGCGGGGTGACCCGCGTCACAGGCCGCGGCGGCGCCCATGATGTACTCGGAAGGAGACCGCAGCGACCCGACGACCGGGAGTGATCACCGATGGCCGACACGCTCGACGACACCGCCGTCGCCGACCGCCTGCGCGCCCTGCCCGCCTGGAGCAGGACCGGTAAGGAGATCCGCCGGGAGGTGAAGGCGCCGTCGTTCCTGGAGGGGATCGCGGTGGTGGAGGAGGTCGCCCGCGCCGCCGAGGACGCCGACCACCACCCCGACATCGACATCCGGTGGCGGACCCTGACCTTCGCGCTGTCCACCCACAGCGCCGGCGGGCTGACCGGCAAGGACTTCGACCTCGCCGCGGTGATCGACCGGATCGCCGAACGGCACGGCGCGCAGTAGGCGGGGCCGCCCGATGGCCGTGCAGGTCGCGGTGTGCGGGCCCGCCGAGTGCACCGAACGCGACTGGGACCGCGCCCACGAGACCGGGCGGCTGCTGGCCGCCCGCGGCGCCGTGGTGCTCTGCGGCGGGCACGGCGGCGTCATGGCGGCCGTCGCCGCCGGCGCCCGCTCCGCCGGCGGGACCGTGGTCGGGGTGCTGCCGGCCGCCGACCGGTCCGCCGCCGGCCCCGACCTGAGCGTCGCGCTGCCGACCGGGCTCGGCCAGGCCCGCAACAACGTGATCGTCAACGCCGCCGACGCCGTCATCGTCATCGGCGGGTCCTGGGGGACGCTGTCGGAGCTGGCGCTGGCGATGCGCGCCGGACGCGTCCCGGTCGTGCAGCTCGGCGGCTGGCTCGTCCACGACGAGGACGGCCGTCCCGTCGCCGGGATCGTGCACGCCACCGGCCCCGCCGACGCCGTCCGCGCCACCGGCCTGTGGGACTGACCCCGCCCCGGCCCCGGGGTCAGTGGACGGAGAAGCCGCCGTCGACGAAGATCGCCTGCCCGGTGACGTAGGACGACGACGGCGAGGCCAGGAACACCGCCGCGCCCGCGAAGTCCTCGGCGACGCCGTTGCGGCCGGTCATCGTCCGCGCCGCCAGCTGCTCCACCCGGTCCGGGTCGGCCTGCAGCCGCGCGTTCAGCGGCGTCAGCACGAACCCCGGGACCAGGGCGTTGGCGGTGACGCCGCGCGCCGACCACGCCTCGGCCTGCGACCGCGCCAGCGCCACCAGCCCCGCCTTGGACACCCCGTAGGCGCCGCTGGTGACGAACGCCCGGAACGCCTGCTGCGAGGCGATGTGGATCAGCCGCCCGTACCCCCGCTCGGCCATCCCCGGCCCGAACCGCTGCCCGAGCAGGAACGGCGCGTCCAGGTTCACCACCATCGTGGCGTCCCAGACCTGCTCGCCGAGCTCCTCCATCGGCGGCCGCAGGTTGATCCCCGCCGCGTTCACCACGATGTCGGGTTCGCCGAACGGGTCGGCGGCGCGGCGCGCCGCGTCGGCCACCCCGTCCCGCGTCCCGAGGTCCGCGCTGACCCACGCGGCGCGGCAGCCGCGGGACTCCAGGTCCGCGACCGTGCCGGCGAGTTCGCGTTCGCGGCGTGCGACGACCACCACCGACGCGCCCGCCCGCGCCAGCGCCCCGGCGATGGCGCGCCCGATCCCCGAGCTGCCGCCCGTCACCACCGCCGTCCGGCCCTCCAGCGAGAACAGCCCGGACAGGTACGCCGACGTCTGATCGATCATGGAACGGCAGCCTACGGGCCCGGCCCCGCCCGGCACGCCGCCCAGGGGTCAGGAGGTCAGCAGCCGGGCGCGCAGCGCCGCGATGGTCGCGTCGCTGAGGCCCAGGCCCTGGTGCACGTAGTTGTCGAAGCCGCCGTAGACCTGGTCGACCTCGTGGAACGCCTCGTCCAACCAGGAGGACTCCACCGCGTCGGACCGGCCGAGGTAGGTGTTGCTGGCCAGGTAGTCCTGGTACACCGTCGCCTTCGGGACGCCCAGCAGCGGCAGCAGCACCGCCGCGCCCCACCCGGTGCGGTCCTTGCCGGCGGTGCAGTGGAACACCGTCGCGCCCGGGTTGGCGGCGATCGAGGTGAGCAGGTCGCGGTAGGCGCGGCTCGCGCCGCTGTAGTCGACCATGAACGGGTAGGCGATGGACTGCCCGAGGTTGGACGACCCGGTGATCAGCCCCATCAGGAACCCGTACAGCAGGCTGCCCAGCGCCGGGTCGGCGAAGGAGATGCCGTGTGACAGGTCCTCCACGTCGGCGACCTTGTAGGCGATGCCGGCGGGCAGCCGGTCCGGGTCGTCGGAGCGCTCCTGGACGTTGCGCAGGTCCACGTCCAGAGTGATCCCCAGGCCCAGCAGCGTCTGCTGGTCGGCCGCCGACAGGTCCGCCAGCGAGTTCGACCGGTACACCACACCGGTGCGGACGTGACGGCCGTCGGCGGTCGCGTACCCGCCGAGGTCGCGGAAGTTGGCGGCCGTGGCCAGCCGCGGCGCCGCGGCCAGGGCCGAGGTCGCGGAGGGCGCCTGCGCCGGGGCGTCGGCGAGGGCGGGCGGCGCGATCAGCGCGCCGGCCAGCAGCGCGGTACCGAGCAGGACTCCGGACGTACGGGCGGGGCGCATGGCGGACCTCATCGGGCGGCGGGGGAGAGGGGACGCCCGTCATGATGCAGCCCGCCCGGACGGCGATGAACTGGTGAGCCCTCAAAACTTCCCGGCGATCATTGTGCGGGGCGACAACGGGCGGCCTCGGGCCCCTCCCTAAGGTGGAGGCATGGCTCCTTCGATCGCCACCGCGAACCGCGTCGAACGCTCCGAACTGCTGGAGTTCCTGCGCCCCCGCCACCGCGCCCTGATCGCCACCACCCGCTCCGACGGCCGCCCGCAACTGTCCCCGGTCACCTGCGGCGTCGACCCCGAGGGCCGCATCGTGGTGTCCACCTACCCCGAGCGCGTCAAGGCCCGCAACGCCCGCCGCGACGCCCGGGTGTCGCTGTGCGTGATGTCCGACGACTGGAACGGCCCCTACGTGCAGGTCGACGGGACCGCCGAGGTCATCGACATGCCCGAGGCCGCCGACGCCCTGGTCGACTACTACCGCTGCATCGCCGGCGAGCACCCCGACTGGGACGAGTACCGCGAGGCGATGCGCCGCCAGGACAAGTCCCTCATCCGCATCACCATCGACCGCTGGGGCCCCATCGCCACCGGCGGCTTCCCCGCCCGCCTGACCCCCACCGACTGACCCCCACCGACTGACCCCCGGGCCGGCCGCCCGGAATCGGCGGCCTGCCCCGCCTTGGTCGGGCGGGGCAGGTCAGCTTGCGGCTGCTTCGGCCTGGGCGGTGAGGGAGCGGCGTAGGAAGTCGGCGGTGACCGACTCCTGCGCGTGCACCAGGTCGGCCGGGGTGCCCTCGAACACCACGCGGCCGCCGGCGCGGCCGCCGCCGGGGCCGAGGTCCACCACCCAGTCGGCGTGCTTGACCACCGCCAGGTCGTGCTCGACGACGATGACGGTGTTGCCGCCGTCCACGAGCCGGTCCAGCAGCGCCAGCAGCGCGGCGACGTCGTCGGCGTGCAGGCCCGTCGTCGGCTCGTCCAGCAGGTACAGCTGACCGGTGCGGTGCAGCCGCGCCGCGAGCTTGACGCGCTGCCGCTCGCCGCCCGACAGCGACGACAGCGGGCGGCCGAGCGGCATGTGGCCCAGGCCGACGTCGGCGAGGGCGCGCAGCCGCGCGGCGATCGCCCGTTCGGCCGGGTCGTCGCCGGTGAACAGCGCCAGCGCCTGCGCGGCGGGGGTCTCCAGCACGTCGGCGATGGACCGGCCGCGCAGCGTGTGGGCCAGCACCTCGGGGCGGTAGCGGCGCCCGCCGCACGCCTCGCACCGCACCGTGACCGGGTCCATGAACGCAAGGTCGGTGCGGATGACTCCGGCGCCGTCGCACCCGGGGCAGGCGCCCGCGGAGTTGTGGCTGAACAGCGCGGCGTCCACACCGTTGGCCTTGGCGAACAGGCGGCGCAGCGGGTCCATCGCGCCGAGGAACGTGGCGGGGCTGGAGCGACGCGACGCGGTGATCGCCGACTGGTCCACCACCACCGCGTGCGGGTGGCGCGCCGCGAACTCCTCCATCACCAGGCTGGTCTTGCCCGACCCCGCCACGCCCGTCACCACCGTCAGCGCGCCGGCCGGGAACCGCACCGTGACGTCGGCGAGGTTGCGGGCGTTCGCACCGGTCACCGTCAGCCACTGCGACGGCGTGCGGAACGCCTGCTTGACGGGCGTGACCCGGCGCAGCGACCGCCCCGTGGGGGTGGCGGCGCCGGCCAGCCGGGCGGCGGTCCCGGTGAACACCACCTCGCCGCCGCGCGCGCCCGCGCCCGGCCCCATGTCCACGACGTGGTCGGCGGCGGCGATGACGGCCGGGTCGTGCTCGACCACCAGCACGGTGTTGCCCTTGTCGCGCAACCGCCGCAGCAGCGCGACCAGCCGGTCCACGTCGCGCGGGTGCAGCCCGGCGCTCGGCTCGTCGAACACGTACGTCATCCCGGTCAGGCTCGACCCCAGGTGCCGGACGACCTTCAGCCGCTGCGCCTCCCCGCCCGACAGGGTGCGGGTCTCGCGGTCCAGGCTGAGGTAGCCCAGGCCGATCTCCTCCAGACGACGCAGCCGCGCCAGCGCCGCCCCCGCGACGGACGCGGCGACGGGGTCGGTGACGTCCTCCAGCATCCCGATCAGGTCGCCGATCTCCAGCGCGCACAACTCGGGGAGGGACCGGTCGGCGATCTTCGACGCGCGCGCCGCCGCGTTCAGCCGGGCGCCGCCGCACTCGGGGCAGGCGTCCTCGCGCACGACCCGCCGCGCCGCCTCCCGCACCGTCCCCTTGAGGGTGTCGATGTCCCGTTTGATATAGAGGCGGTCGAACCGCTCGACGAGGCCCTCGTAGGCGTTGCTGCCGAGCGACCCCGTCCGGTTGCGCCGCCTCACCCGGAACCCCTTGCCGTACAGCAGCAGGTCCCGCTCATCGGCGGTGAAGTCGCGCAGCGGCTTGTCGGGGTCGAACAGCCCCGACTCGGCGTACAGCTGCCACACGAACGTGCCGACGCCGAACGGCGGGAAGTTCACCGCGCCCTCGTTGAGGGTCTTGGAGGTGTCCAGGAAGCGGTCCAGGTCGACGCGGGTGACGCGGCCGAGCCCGTCGCATCCGGGGCACATGCCGCGCGGGTCGTTGAAGGAGTACACCGAGGCCTCCCCGGCGCTCGGGACGCCGTGGCGGGAGAACAGCACCCGCAGCACCGGGTTGATCTCCGACGCCGTCCCGACGGTGGAGCGGGCGCCGCCGCCGATGGGCCGCTGGTCGACCACCACGGCGGGCGCCAGGTTCTCGATCGCGTCGGCGTCGGGCCGCTCGTGCTTGGGCATCCGGTCACGGACGAACCAGCTGAAGGTCTCGGCGAGCTGCCGCCGCGCCTCCACCGCGACCGTCCCGAACACCAGCGACGACTTGCCCGACCCCAACACCCCGGTGAACACCACCAGGCGCCCCTTGGGGATGCGCAGCGAGACGTCCTTGAGGTTGTTCTCCCGTGCCCTGCTGATGATGATGTCGTCCCCGTGCATGCCGCCCACGCTACGAAGCAAACAGGTCAGGAACGGTCCTCATTGGCGGGCATACTGGCGGCATGTCCTCGGCGCGCCTGCTGCAACTGCTGTCCCTCCTGCAGACCCGCCGCGAGTGGACGGGCCCGGAGCTGGGCGAGCGGCTCGGCGTGACGGTCCGCACCGTCCGCCGCGACGTCGAACGCCTCCGCGACCTCGGCTACCCCGTGCACGCCACCCTCGGGAAGGTCGGCGGGTACCGGCTGGAGGCCGGCGCGGCGCTGCCGCCGCTGCTGCTGGACGACGAGGAGGCCGTCGCGATCGCGGTCGGGCTGCGCGGCGCCGCCGGGGGAGCGGTCGAGGGGATCGGCGAGGCGTCGGTGCGGGCGCTGGCCAAGCTGGAGCAGATCCTGCCCGCCCGGCTGCGCCGCCGCGTCGGCGCCCTGCACACCGCCACCACCCCGCTGACCGGGCCGCCCGCCGGGCCCGCCGTGGACCCCGAGACCCTCACCGTGCTGGCCGCCGCCAGCCGCGACCGCGAACGGGTCCGCTTCGCCTACCGCGACACCGGCGGCGCCGAGACCTCCCGCCTGGCCGACCCGCACGGCCTGGTGACCGCCGGGCGCCGCTGGTACCTGGTCGCCTTCGACACCGGACGCGACGACTGGCGGACCTTCCGCGTCGACCGCGTGTCCCGCCCGCACCCCACCGGCGTGCGCTGCCCGCCCCGCGACCTGCCCGCCGCCGACGCCGCCGCGTTCGTCACCCGGTCGCTGGCCCGCTCGCGGCCGCTGCGGCAGGCGGTGCTGACCGTGCACGCCTCCGCCGAGGAGCTCATCGACCGGTTCCGCGTCACCGGCGCCGAGGTCGAACCGGTCGACGAGCGCACCTGCGTGCTGCGCACCGCCCCCGACTCCCTGGAGTACACCGCGCTGCGCATCGCCTACCTCGACCTGGACTTCGAGGTCGTCGAACCGCCCGAGCTGGTCGAGCGGCTCGCCGCCGTCGGCGCCCGCCTCACCCGCGCCACCACGGCGGACGATCCCTCCCGGCGTACCTGACAGAAGATGTCAGTCTCTCCTGGAAGACTGTGCCACATCGACCTTGAACGACCAGGGAGTACATACATGACCGGTATCGCCGAGTTCATCGCCGTCAACATCGACTGCCCGGAACCGCCGAAGCTCGCGGCGTTCTACGCGGCGCTGACCGGCGGTGAGGTCACCTTCGACACCCCCGAGGCCTCCGCCGTCGCCCTGCCCGGCGGGCAGAACCTCTACTTCCAGGGCGTCCCCGACCACCAGGCGCCGACCTGGCCGACCGGGGAGCGCCCCCAGCAGTACCACCTCGACTTCTACGTCGACGACCTCGACAAGGCCGAGGCGCAGGTCACCGAGCTGGGCGGCGCCAAGCCCGACTTCCAGCCCGGCGGCGACCGCTGGCGCGTGCTGACCGACCCCGCCGGCCACCCGTTCTGCGTCTGCCTGCGCAGCGGCCAGTAGCCGGTCAGTAGCCGGTCAGTCCGGCAGGACGCGCACCGGCAGGCCGCCCCGGGGACGCATCGCGGTGACGCTGGTCGGCGTCACCGCGGACGACACCAGCGCCAGCCGCGGGCCGCGCAGCAGGCAGGCCAGCATCGTCTTCAGCTCGACGGTCGCCAGCGTAGAGCCGATGCAGCGGTGCGGCCCGCCGCCGAACGGCAGGAACGTCGCGGCGCCGGTGGGGCGGTACAGCTCCGATGCGGGATCCCACCGCTCGGGCCGGAACCGCCCCGCCTGCGGCCACACCTCCGGCATCCGGTGCGTGACGTAGGGGGAGTACAGCACCATCGCGCCCGCCGGGACCCGGTGCCCGGCGTACACGAAGTCCTCCACCGGCACCCGCGCGCTCAGCACCGCCGGCGGGAACAGCCGCAGCGTCTCCTGCACCACCCCGTCCAGGTAGGTCAGCTTCGGCAGGTCGGCCGCCTCCGGCGGCCGGCCGCCGAGGACGCCGGCGACCTCCCGGCGCGCCCGCTCGGCCGCCTCGGGATGCACCAGCAGCGCGTACACCGCCCACGCCATCGCCGCGCTGGTGGTGTCGTACCCGGCCGAGATCAGGCTGATCACCTGGTCCTGCAGCTCCTGGCGGGTCAGGCCCGAGCCGTCCTCGTCGCGGGCCGCCATCAGCATGCCGAGCACGTCGTCGTGCCCGCCGCCCTCGCGGCGGCGCCGCTCGATCTCCTCGTCCACCCGCCGGGCGACCGCCGCGCGGGAGGCGGTGACGCGCCGCCAGTACGGGTTGGGCAGGGCGCGCAGCATCATCTGCGCCACGAAGTTGCGGTCGATCCCGGCCAGCGCGACCTGCAGGCCGCGACCGATGACCTCGGCGTCGGCGGCGAGCCGGTCGCCGAACAGCACCTCCACGGTGCTGCGGCGGATCACGCCGCGCAGCTCGGCGTAGGCGTCCAGCGTTCGGCCGGGCGTCCAGGACGCCAGCGCCGCGCCCGTGTTGGCGGCGATCCGGGCGACGTACCCCTCGACGCGGCGGTGGTGGAACGCCGGCTGCACCAGCCGGCGGCGGCGCCGGTGGTCGGGGCCGTCGCTGACGATCAGCGCGGTCTCCCCGTTCACCGGCACCAGCAGGTCGAACGCCTCCCGCCAGCGGAACAGCCCGGAGTTGGCGAACACGAACGCGTTGGCGTCCGGGCCGAACAGGTGCACGAACGGCCGGCGGCGCGTCCCGACGGCCACGACCGGGCCGTGCTCGGCGTACAGCCGCAGCAGGCTCGCGCACGGGTTCATCGCGAACCCGATGCCGTGCCGGGCGGTCACCGCCGGGGAGGGGGACAGCGGTGCGGCCGGGGTCATCGTCGCGGATCCCACCCGCCCATCCTCGCACGCCCCCGCGGGCGGGCGCCCCCGGTCGTCCCGGGTCCCGGCCCGGTGCGAGGATGGGACGCGTGACCGACGAGACCGAGGCGCGGGGAACGGCGGCCTGGCACGGCAGGATCGAGCTGGTCCGGGGGACGCGGCTGCGTTCCGACACCGCCCAGACATCCGGGATGCGGCGGTTCGAGGCGATCTCCGGCGCCACCGTGGGATCGGAGCGGCTGTGGATGGGCCGCACCCACGTCCCGCCGGCGACCAGTTCGGGCGACCACCACCACGGCGAGGCCGAGACGGCGATCTACGTGGTGTCGGGGCACCCGGTGTTCGTGTTCGCCGAGGGAGAGCGGGAGGTGCGGGTGGCGACCGGGCCCGGCGACTACGTGTTCGTGCCGCCCTACGTCCCGCACCGCGAGGAGAACCCGTCCGGCGAGGAGGAGGCGGTCGTGGTGATCGCGCGCAGCACGCAGGAGGGCATCGTGGTCAACCTGCCGAGCCTGCGGGCGCCCCGCCCGCAGGACGGGTGAGCGCGGTGCCCGCCGGACCCGGCGACCCGGACGGGCACCGGCCCAAACCGGGGACCCAGACCGTCGACCGGGCGGTCGCGGTGCTGCGCACCTTCGAGGACGCCGGCCGCCAGACCCCCACCGAGATCGCCCACCGGCTCGGGCTGTCGGTGAGCACCGCGCACCGGATCGTGCACGCGCTGCACGCCACCGGCATGCTCGGCCGCGACCCGCAGACCGAGCGGTACTTCCTCGGCCCCACTACCGCGATCCTCGGGCGGCTGGCGCTGGAGCGGATGGGCTCCACGCTGCTGCAGCCGGAGCTGACCGCGCTGCGCGACGGCACCGGCGAGGCGGTCAGCCTCGGCGTGCGGGCCGGCGACGAGGTCGCGGTGCTGCTGCACCTGCCCTCCACCCACCCGCTGCGCTACGACCAGCCGCCCGGCGACCGCAACCCCATCCACACCTGCGCGATGGGCAAGGCGCTGCTGGCCTTCGAGGACGACCACGTCGCGATGCGCGAGCCCTACCGCCGCTACACCCCCTCCACGCTCACCACGCGCGCCGAACTGGCGGCCGAGCTGGCGCGGATCCGCGAGCGCGGCTACTCGGTCAACGACGAGGAGCGCCTCGCCGGCGTCCGCGCGGTCGCGGCGCCGGTCCGCGACGGCGCGGGCCGCGCGTTCGCCGCGGTCGCGCTGCAGGGCCCGGCGGTGCGGTTCGGCGACGACCGGATGCCGGAGCTGAGCGAGGCGGTGCTGGACGCGGCGACCCGCCTCACCGACCTGCACCGCCACCTGTCCTGACCGCCCCCTCGCCCGGCCCGGCGGCCGGACCGACGACTGGGGCGCCGGTGGCGGACGCGGCGGCGAGCTCGTCCAGCAGCGCGGCGACCGCGGGCGGGCGGGGACCGGCCGGCACCAGCGCGACGACGCGGCGCTTGCCCAGGTCGGGCGCGGCCGGGACGGTCACGCCCGGCTCCGAATGCAGCCCGAGCGCCAGGCCCGGCAGCGCGGTCACCGCGAGCCCGTGCGCGACCAGCCGCTGGACCGCGACGTGGTCGTCGGTGGCGAACGCGATCCGCGGCACGAACCCGGCGCGCCCGCACGCCCACCGCAGGTGGTCGCGGCAGCGCGCGCAGCCCGACACCCACGTCTCCTCCGCCAGGTCCGCCAGCCCGACGGGCCCGGCGGCCAGCGGGTGCGCGGCGGGCAGCGCGATCCGGATCGGGTCCTGGCACAGCACCACCTCCCGGAACCGCGCATCGGTGTCGGACGGCAGGTACTCGTGGTTGAACACCACCGCCACGTCGACCTCACCGGCCCGCAGCGCCGCCAGCGCCTGCGGCGGCTCGGCGTCCATCAGCGTGACGGTGACGCCGGGCGCGCGGTCGCGCAGCCCGGCAAGGGCGGCGGGCAGCAACGACGCCGCCGCGGTGGGGAACACCGCGATCCGCACCCGCCCGGCGCGCAGCCCGGCGATCGCGGCGATCCGCTCCTCGGCGTCGTCCATCCGCGCCAGGACGTCCTCGACGTGCTCGACCAGGATCCGCCCGGCCTCGGTGAGGCGGACGCCGCGGCCGTGCCGCACCACCAGCGGGGTCCCGACCTCGGCCTCCAGCCGGGCGATGTGGTGCGACACCGCCGGCTGGGTGTAGGCCAGGGACCGCGCGGCGGCCGTCATCGAGCCGAGCCGGGCGACCTCCCGCAGGATCCGCCCGCGATGCAGGTCCAGCATGAGCCCAAGGTATCAACCGCGCTGATGGGTCATGCAGAAAACCGTACTTTGTCCTATGGCCGGTGGTGTACCACCCTGGGGGCATGATCCTTTCCGTGCGGGAGGCGCAGCGGGAGTTCGCCGCCGGCGCCGCCTACCTCGACACCGCCACCTACGGCCTGCCGCCGCGCGCCGCGCACGAGGCGATGCTGGCGTCCGAGCGGGACCGGGCGGCCGGGCTGCTGGTGCCGGCCGACCTCGACCAGGCCGTCACCCGGTCCCGCGCGGCGTTCGCGCGGCTGCTCGGCCTGCCCGCGAACCGCGTCGCCGTCGGCTCGCACGCCTCCTACTTCGCCGGGCTGGTCGCGGCGTCGCTGCCCGCCGGCGCCCGCGTGCTGGTCGCCGAGGGCGACTTCACCTCGCTGCTGTTCCCGTTCCTGGCCCGTCCCGACCTGGCCGTCCGGGCGGTGCCGCTGGAGCGGATCGCCGAGGAGGCCGGCGAGGTGGATCTGGTCGCGGTGTCGGCGGTGCAGTCGGCCGACGGGCGCATCGCCCCCATGGACGAGCTGATCGCCGCCGCGCACGCCGCCGGCGCCCGCGTCCTGCTGGACGCCACGCAGGCCGCCGGATGGCTGCCGCTGCCCGCCGCCGGCGTCGACTGGCTGGTGTGCTCGGGCTACAAGTGGCTGCTCGGCCCGCGCGGGACCTGCTTCCTGGCCGGCACCGAGGAGGCGCTGGCCGCGCTGCCGCCGATCGGCGCGGGCTGGTACGCCGGCGCCGACGTCTGGGACTCCATCTACGGCACGCCGCTGCGGCTGGCGTCCGACGCGCGCCGCCTGGACCTGTCCCCGGCCTGGCAGTGCTGGGCCGGGCACGCGCCCGCCCTGGAACTCATCGAGCGGGTCGGCGTCGCGGCGATCCACGAGCACGACGTCGCGCTGGCGCGCCGCTTCCAGGCCGCGCTCGGGCTGGAGCCCGGCGACTCGGCGATCGTGTCGGTCCCGGTCACGGACGGCACCGCCGACCTGCTGCACGCGAACGGGGTGATCGCCTCGGTGCGGGCCGGGCGGCTGCGGTGCGCGTTCCACCTGTCCACCACCGAGGCCGACGTCGACAAGGCCGCCGGGCTGCTGGCCTCCCGCGTCGCCGCCTGAACGGCGGCCGGCGCGCAGGACCGCAGATCTTACAAATCTCGAACAAGGTACCTTGACCGGCGCCTTCGGGCCCGTCCCGGCCGCCGCCGCGCCCTACCGTTCGACGGCATGAACGTACTGCTCACCGGGTCGGCCGGTTTCATCGGTTCGCACATCGCCGAGGCCCTCACCGCCGCGGGCCACCGGGTCCGCGGGCTGGACCTGCGGCCCGACGGCCTGGACCCCTCCGGCGGCCCGTCCGGCACCGCCGACGTCCGCGACTCCGCGGCCGTCGCCGAGCGGCTGGACGGCATCGACGCCGTCTGCCACCAGGCCGCCAAGGTCGGCCTCGGCGTGGACGTCTCCGACCTTCCCGACTACGCGTCGGTGAACGTGCACGGCACCGCGGTGCTGCTGGCGGAGATGGCCCGCGCCGGGGTCGGCACGCTGGTGCTGGCGTCCTCGATGGTCGTCTACGGGGAGGGCGCCTACGCCTGCCAGGTGCACGGGCCCGTGCGCCCGGCGCCGCGCCCGGAGGAGGCGCTGCGGGCCGGGCGGTTCGAACCGGACTGCCCCGAATGCGGGCGGCCCCTGGCGCCCGGCGCCGTCGCCGAGGACGCCGCGCTGGACCCCCGCAACGTCTACGCCGACACCAAACTCGCCCAGGAGCACCTGGCGGCGTCGTGGGCGCGCACGACCGGCGGCTCGGTCGCCGCGCTGCGCTACCACAACGTCTACGGGCCGCGGATGCCGCGCGACACCCCCTACGCGGGCGTCGCCGCGATCTTCCGGTCGCGGCTGCTGAACGGCCAGGAACCGCTGGTCTTCGAGGACGGCGCGCAGCGCCGCGACTTCGTGCACGTCCGCGACGTCGCCCGCGCCAACGTCCTGGCCCTGGAGCGGGCCGCGGCGGACCCGGCCGCGCGGGGCGCGCTGCGCGCCTACAACATCGCCAGCGGCGAGCCCCGCACCATCGGCGACATGGCCGCCGCGCTCGCCGGCGCGCTCGACGGCCCGCCGCCGCGCGTCACGGGCGGTCACCGGCTCGGCGACGTCCGCCACATCGTCGCCCGCCCCGACCGCGCCCGCCGCGAGCTCGGATTCTTCCCGTCCGTGCCGTTCGGCGAGGGCATCGCCGAGTTCGCCCGGGACGGGGCCGGCCCCGCCCGGCTGCCCGTCACCACTTCGTAAGGGTCGCCGCCCCGTCACCGAAAGTAGCGTCAGAGCCGTGATCGACGTGATTCTCCCGTGCCTCAACGAGGCCGAGGCACTGCCGTGGGTGCTGTCCCGGATGCCCGCGGGCTTCCGGCCCCTGGTGGTCGACAACGCCTCAACCGACGGATCCGCGCGCGTGGCCGCGGACCACGGCGCCGACGTGGTGCCCGCCGCGACCCGCGGGTTCGGCGCCGCCTGCCATGCCGGGCTGCTGGCCGCCACCGCCGAGACGGTGTGCGTCATGGACGCCGACGCCTCCCTGGACCCCGCCGAACTGCCCCGCATGGTCGCCGAACTCCACCGGCTCGGCGCCGGCGGCGCACCGGCGCTGGTGCTCGGCCGGCGCCGTCCGGCCGCGCGCGGCGCCTGGCCGCCGCACGCGCGGCTCGGCAACGCCGTGCTGGCCCGGTCGCTGAACCGGCGCGCCGGCACCCGGCTGCACGACCTCGGCCCGATGCGCGCCGCGCCGCGCGCCGACCTGCTCGCCCTCGGCCTGGCCGACCGCCGGTTCGGCTACCCGCTGGAGATGGTGCTGCGCGCCGCCCGCGCGGGCTGGCGGATCGGCGAGCTGGAGGTGGCCTACCTGCCGCGCACCGGCCGGTCGAAGGTGACCGGGACGGTCGGCGGGACGGTCCGCGCCGTCCGCGACATGCGCCGCGTCCTGGCGGAGGTGGCCCCGTGAGCGCGCCGGACGGCGCCGCCGCCGACCTGCTGGTCATCGCCAAGCAGCCGCTGCCCGGCCGGGTGAAGACCCGGCTGACCAGCGCCTACACGCCCGACGAGGCGGCCGCGCTGGCCGCGGCCGCCCTGCACGACACCCTCGCGGCGGTCGCCGCCGCCCCGGCGCGGCGCCGCGTCCTGGCGCTGGCCGGAACGCCCGGCCCGTGGCTGCCCGACGGGTTCACCGTCCTCGCCCAGCGCGGCGGCGGCCTGGACGAGCGCCTCGCGCACGCCTTCGCCGACGCCTACGACGGCCGCCCGCTGGTGCTGGTCGGGATGGACACCCCGCAGGTCACGCCCGCGCTGCTGGACCGCGCCGGCCGGGCCCTGCGCGGGCACGACGCGGTGTTCGGCCCGGCCCGCGACGGCGGCTTCTGGCTGCTCGGGCTGCGCCGCCCCGACGAGCGGCTGCTGCTGGGCGTCCCGATGTCGCGGCCCGACACCGGAACGCTCCAGCTCGCCCGGCTGCACGCCGCCGGGCTGCGGGTGGCGCGGATGCCGGAGCTGACCGACGTGGACACCCCGCCCGACGCCGAGGCGGTCGCCGCGCAGGCGCCCGGCAGCCGGTTCGCCGCCGCCGTGCGGGACCTGGGGACCAGGAGCGTCCCGGCATGATCGGCGAACTGTACGAGGAGGCGCTGCGGGGCCGCGCGGCGGTGGAGATCGAGCACGCCGACGGCCGCCGCCGCCCGCTGCCGCTGCGGGACTGGCTGGCGCTGCGCGGCGGCGACGCCGGCCTGCTGGACCGCTGCGAGGGCGCCACCCTGGACGTCGGATCGGGACCCGGCCGGCTGACGGTCGCGCTGGCCCGGCGCGGGATCCCGGTGCTGGGCATCGACGTGGCGCCCCGCGCGGTCGCGCTGACCGTCGCGGCGGGCGCCCCGGCGCTGTGCCGCGACGTGTTCGGGCGGGTGCCGGGTACCGGGCGGTGGAGCACGGTGCTGCTGGCCGACGGCAACATCGGCATCGGCGGCGACCCCGCCCGGCTGCTGCGCCGCGTCCTGGCGCTGCTGGGCCCCGGCGGGCGGGTGCTGATGGAGGTGGACCCGCCGGGCGCGGAGTCGCGGACCGAGCCGCTGCGGCTGCGGTCGGACCGCGCGGTCGGCGAATGGTTCCCCTGGGCGCACGTGTCCGCCGACGGCGCCGCCGCCCTGGCCGCCGCGTGCGCGGCGACCGTCACCGAACTGTGGGAGGAGGCCGGCCGGTGGTTCGTCGCCCTGCGTCCCTGAACAGGCCCGCGTTCCGGCGCCCGGTGCCGCCGGCGGCGCTGACGACGCTGCCCGAGCGCTTCACCAGCCGCCTGCACGACGAACGCGTCGCCGCCTGGCTGGGCATCGCCCTCGGCACCTGCTTCCTGGTCGCGTTCGTGACCGGGCTGGTCAGCCACTTCATGCAGCACCCGGCGGGGTGGATGGTGTGGCCGTCGCGCCCGGTGAACCTGTACCGGGTCACCCAGGGCCTGCACGTCATGACCGGGCTGGCGGCGGTGCCGCTGCTGCTGGCCAAGCTGTGGACGGTCTACCCCCGGCTGCTGCAGTGGCCGCCGGCCCGCTCCGTCCTGCACGCGGTCGAGCGGCTGCTGGTGTTCGTCCTGGTCGGCGGGTCGCTGTTCCAGCTGGTCACCGGCGTGATGAACATCGACTACTGGTACGCGTTCGGGTTCTTCTTCACCACCGCGCACTACTGGACCGCCTACATCGTCATCGGCGCGCTGGTGATCCACGTCGCCAACGAGTGGGCCAAGACGCGCCGGACGGTGATGACCCGCCCGCAGGACGGCCTGAAGCGGCGCACGTTCCTGCTGACGGTCTTCGGGGCGAGCGGCGTGGTCGTCGCGACCACGGTGGGGGAGGCGGTCTCGCCGCTGGCGCGGCTGGCGGTGCTCGCTCCGCGCCGTCCCGGGATCGGGTCGCAGGACCTGCCGGTCAACAAGTCCGCCGCCGCGTCCGGAGTCACCGCACTGGCCCGCGACCCTCGGTGGCGGCTGACGGTCACCGGACGCGTCGACCGCGAGCTGAGCCTGTCACTGGCGCAGCTGCAGGCGATGCCGGCGCGGACGGCGCGGCTGCCGATCGCGTGCGTGGAGGGCTGGAGCGCCGAGGCGACCTGGGAGGGCGTGCGGCTGCGCGACCTGCTGCGCATGGCCGGCGTCGACGACGACGCCCACGTCCGCGTCGAGTCGCTGGAACGCTACGGCCTGTACCGCACCTCGATGGTGCAGCCGCCGCACTGGCACGACCCGCTGACGCTGCTGGCGCTGCGGGTCAACGGCGAGCCCCTCGACCTCGACCACGGCTACCCGTGCCGGCTCATCGCGCCGAACCGTCCCGGCGTCATGCAGACCAAGTGGGTCGGACGGCTGGTGGTCGCATGAACGCGCGCAGGCTCGCCCACGTGGCGGCGTACGCGGCGGGGCTGGCGCTCATCGGGTTCGGGCTGCGGGGGGTGGTCGCGGACGTCCCGGTGCGGGGCTGGGCGACCTGGTTCGTCGGGGCGGCCGTCCTGCACGACGGTGTGCTGGTCCCGGCCGTGCTGGTGGCGGGGGTGGTGACGGGCTGGATCCCGGTCGCCTACCGGCGGGTGCTGCGGGGCGCGCTGCTGGTGGCGGCGTGCGTGACGGCGGTGGCGCTCCCGCTCGTCCTGGGGTACGGGCGGCGCCCGGACGTCCCGTCGCAGCTGCCACTGCCCTACGGCCGCAACCTGGCGATCGTCGTCGGCGCGATCGGTTCCGTGGCGGTCGCGGTGCTGGCGGTGCAGATGGTCACCGGACGCCGCCGGCGGGACGGCGCGGGCAGCGCGGACGGTGCGGGCGGTGCGGGCGGCGGAGCGCACCGCGCCGTCCTGCCGGAGGAGAGGAAGCGGGACCGATGACCGCCACCGACACACGGACGCCCAGCACCAGCGCCCCGGACGCGCGCAGCACGAGCCGGCCGGGATGGATCGCCGTGGCGGTGTGGGCGGCGGGGATCGCGGCGGTGTTCGCCGCCGGCTGGTACCTGCGCCGCGCCGGGCTGGAGACCGAGGACCTGCTGCCCCCGCTGCACGCGCGGGCGCGGGAGGCGCCGCTGACCTGGCAGCTGACGCCGGCCGTCGCGGTCGCGGCGGTGCTGGTGGCGGCGCTGCCGCGGGCGGCGGCGCGGCTGCGGTGGCCGGCGCTGATGGCGCTGGCGTGGGCGGGCGCGGCGCTGTGGGCGGTCGCGCTCGCGGTCGCCGACGGGTGGGACGCCCTCGCCGGGCCGCTGAACGCGCCGACCGAGTACCCGGCGGGGCTGGCGCAGGTGCGCCCCGACCCGCTGGAGTGGCTGCGCACCTTCACCGAACGCCTCGGCGGCTACACCACGCACGTGCGGGGGCATCCGCCGCTGCCGACGCTGCTGCTGTGGGCGCTGGAGAAGGCGGGGCTGCCCGGCACCGGGTGGGCGGCGGCGTTCGTCATCGCCTCGGGGACGTCGGCGGTCGTGGCGATCGCGGTGACGCTGCGGTGCGCGGCGGGGGAGCGGGCGGCGCGGGCGGCGGTGCCGTTCCTGGCGCTGGCGCCGCTGGCGCTGTGGATCGCGACGGCGATGGACGCGTTCTTCCTGGCCGTCGGGGCGTGGGGGACGGCGCTGACAGCGGTCGCGGCGCGCCGCGCGCGCCTCGGCCCGGCGGTCGCCGCCGCGGTCGGGGGCGGGTTGCTGCTGGGCAGCCTGCCCTACCTGTCGTACGGGCTGCTGCCACTGTTCGCGGTGCCGCTGGTGGTGCTGCTGGTGACGCGGCCCCGCTGGTGGGTGCCGGCGGGGCTCGGCGCGGGGCTGGTGGTGGTTCCGACCGCGTTCACCTTGTTGGGCTTCTGGTGGCCGGACGGCGTACGCGCCACCCTGGACACCTACCTGATCAGCCGCGGGTCCGCGCAGCGGCCCTACACCTACTTCCTGTTCGGTGACCTGGCGGTACTGGGGCTGCTGACGGGACCCGCGGTCGCCTATGCGCTGCCGAGCGCGGCGAGTGTGCTGCGGGCGGCGGCGCGGACGCGGACGCTGCCCCCTGCGGCGGTGGTGGCGCTGACGGCGGGCGCGGCGCTGGTGGGCGTGGTCGTCCTGGACCTGTCCGGGGTGACCAAGGGCGAGGTCGAGCGGATCTGGGTGCCGTTCGCCGCCTGGCTGGTGGTGGCCGCGTCCGTGCGGGGGACGGCGGCGCGCGGGTGGCTGGCCGCGCAGGCCGTCACCGCGCTCGCCGTCCAGGCCCTGGTGCTGTCGGCCTGGTGAATGCGGCCCGGTGACCGCGCGCCGAGGTCACCAGGGGACGGGGCCGTCGTCGTCGAAGAACCCGCCGGTCGGGCCGTCGCCCGGCAGGGTCGCCATCCGGATCGCGATCGCGGCGCCCTGCTCGGCGGTGCGGGTGATGGTGCGGCCCGCGCGGATGTGCTCGGTCGCGAAGTCGGTGGCGCAGGGGCCGGGGGCGACGGCGTTGACCAGGATTCCGGTGTCGCGAAGCTGCTTGGCGTACTGGACGGTCAGCATGTTCAGCGCGGCCTTGGACTCGGGGTAGGACGCCACGGCGCCCAGGTTCCAGAAGTAGTGGTCCGGGTCGGTCATGTGGGTCAGCGACCCGGTGCCGCTGGAGACGTTGACGATCCGCGCGGCGGGGGAGCGGCGCAGCAGCGGCAGCAGCGCGTTGGTCACCCGCATCACGCCGAACAGGTTGGTCTCGAACACCTGCCGGGTGCCGTCCAGGTCGGCCTCGGACGGCAGGTCGCCGGGGCCGCCGGAGATGCCGGCGTTGTTGACCAGGACGTCCAGGCGTCCCGGGGAGGCGGTCACGGCGTCGGCGGCGGCCCGCACGCTCGCGTCGTCGGTGACGTCCAGCTGCACGAACCGGACGTCGTGCCCCGCGTCGCGCAGCTGCGCGGCGGCCTTCTCGCCGAGATCGGGGTTGCGGGCGGCCAGCAGGACGGTCATGCCGCGCGCGGCCAGCCCCGCCGCCACGGCGTGCCCGATGCCCTTGTTCGCCCCGGTGACCAGGGCGACCTTGTCGTTCATGGGTCGTTCGCTCATGCCCCCACCCCACCACCGCGGCCCCGCCGGACTCCAACACCGATCGCACTCCGATCGATACCCTGGAGGTATGGATGTGGTGGAGACGCGGGAGCTGGCCTACTTCCTGGAGGTCGCGCGGGAGCTGCACTTCGGGCGGGCCGCCGAGCGGCTCGGGATCGCGCAGCCGCCGCTGTCGCGGGCGGTCGCGCGGCTGGAGCGGCGGCTCGGCGTCCGGCTGCTGGAGCGCACCAGCCGCCGGGTGACGCTCACCGCGGCGGGCGAGACGCTGCTGGCCGAGGGCGAGGCGGCGCTGGCGGCGGTGCAGGCCGCGGTGCGGCGCACCCGCCGCGCCGGGCAGGAGCGGGCCCGGCTGGTGCTGGCGATGAAGCCGGGCGGGGACGGCGGCGGGCTGCTGCCGGAGATGCTCGCCGAGTACGAGCGGGAACCGGACGCGCTGCCGGTGGAGATGGTGTTCGGCTACGGGGCGCGCCAGTCGCTCGACGACGGGACCGCCGACGCCGCGCTGCTGTACGCGCCGCGCGCCGACCTCACCGGCCTGGCCGTGGAGGAGCTGATGGTGGAGCCGCAGGACGTCGTCCTGCCCCGCACCCACCGGCTGGCCGGACGTGACAGCGTGTCGATGGCCGACCTGGCGGGCGAGCGGCTGCCGCGGCTGCCGCACCGGCCCGAGGAGGGCGACGGCCCGCTGGTGACCGACGGCGGCCAGGTGATGCAGCTGATCGCGCTCGGCCGGATCGTGGCGGTGCTGCCGCGCTCCTACCGGCGGCTGCTGCGCGAGGACCTGACGGCGGTGCCGGTGCCCGACGCGCCGCCGACGACGCTGGTGCTGGCGTGGCCCGAGCAGTCCCGCTCGCGGGCGCTGGCGGCGTTCGTCCGCGTCACCGCCGCGGTCGCCGCCCGCCACAACGCCCGCCCGGACGCCGGCGAGCCGGTCCTGCGGGCCGTCCCTGACCTGGGCTGACGGGGCCCGCGAAAAAAATTCTGGGAAAAAGTCCGGCGCGGTGTCGATCCGGCGCCGGCCCGTGCGACGCGTCAGTGAAGGCACGAAACGAGCGCACCGCACGGAAGGACACCGCCATGACCGTCACCCAGATCCTCGCCGCCCCCGCCACCGCCTCCTCGACCGGCACCGCGACCGGCACCGTCCGGGGCCGCCGCCGCGTCCTGCGCCGGGTGCTGTGGGGCGCGCAGATCCTCATCGCCGCGTTCCTGTTCTTCGCCTCGGCGATGCCGAAGTTCGCCGGGCAGGCCGACGCGGTCGAGACCTTCACCCGGATCGGCTGGGGCCAGTGGTTCCGGTACGTGACCGGCGCCGTCGAGGCCGCCGGCGCGATCGGGCTGGTGGTGCCGCGGCTGGCCGGGTTCGCCGCGACCGCGCTGATCGGCCTGCTGGCCGGCGCGGTCGCCACCCACCTGCTGGTGCTGGACGCCGCGTGGGCGCTGTTCCCCGCCGCGCTGGCCGCGGTGTGCGCGGTGATCGCGTGGGACCGCCGCGCCGAGACCGCCGCCCTGCTGCGCTCGCTCACCGGCCTGCTGCGCCGGTGACCGGTGCCGGGGGCCCGGGGCGAGCGCCCACCTCGCCAGGCCGCGCGGGTCCGCCCCGCGCGGCCTGTCCGCGTCCCGGCCGCCGCGAGGGCGCGGCGTCAGGCGTCCGGCCAGGTGATGAGGGTGCGGCCCCAGGTCAGGCCGGCGCCGAACCCGGCGAGCAGCACCAGGTCACCGCGGGCGATGCGGCCGGTGCGCACGGCGCGGTCCAGCGCGTAGGGCAGGCTGGCGGCGCCGATGTTGCCGACGTCCTGCCCGGCGATCATCAGCTGGGCCGGGTCGAGGCCGGCGTGCCCGGCCAGGGAGGCCACCAGCCGCGGGTTGGGCTGGTGCGGGACCACCAGGGCCAGGTCGGCGGGTTTGACCGCGGCGTCCTCGCAGGCCTCGGTGACGAGCCGGGGGAGGATCGCGGTGATGAAGTCGCGGACGGCGCGGCCGTCCATGTGGATGGCGTGGCCAAGATCGGCCAGCGTCGCGGCGCTGGCGGGGCGGCGCGAGCCGCCGGCGGGGATCAGGACGTCGCCGGCGCGGGTGCCGTCCGAGCCGAGGGTGACCGGGCCGATCCCGTAGGGGGCGGGGACGGGCCCGACGACCGCGGCGGCGGCGCCGTCGCCGAACAGCGCGGCGGTGCCGCGGTCGGCGGGATCGAGGAACCGCGAGTACACCTCGACCCCGATGACCAGCGCGTACGGGGCGGCGCCGCGCTGGGCGGCGAGCCAGCCGAGCGCGACCTGCAGCCCGAACACAAAGCCGCTGCAGGCGGCGGCGACGTCGAGGGCCGCGGCGGCGCGGGCGCCGATGAGGGCCTGGACGCGGCAGGCGGTGGAGGGGCCGAGCTCGTCGGGGGTGGAGGTGCCCAGCACGATCAGCCCGATGTCGCCGGGCCGCAGACCGGCCGCGTCCAGCGCCTCGTGCGCGGCGGCGGCGGCGAGGTCGGAGGCGGCCTGCCCGGGCGCGGCCGCGTGCCGGTTGCGGATGCCGGTGCGGCGCTCGATCCAGCCCGGCTCCAGGCCGAGCGAGCGCGACACCTCGGTGCTGGGGATCCGGCGTTCGGGCAGGTGGGAACCGGTGCCGCGGATCGCCCACCGGGTGTGCGCGGGCTGTGGGCCGTTCCAGGTCATGCGTCGCTCCCCCCAACCGGCGGCGAGGCCGGCGGTCGTGGCCGGGCCCGGCGCGGGCGGCCGGCCGCGCTGCGGTCCGTCCGTTGCACCGATGGTTGCCAGGCCGATTCCATGAGTGAATAATCCCATTTCAGGATTTGTGTTCCATAACTCCTCGTTAAGCGGCCTTTATCCGAAAAGAAAAGAGAGCCTTCCTTCCAGGTAAGGAGACCTCGCGTGTCCCACTCCTCTTTCCAGCCGGACGGCCCCTTCGACCCCGCCGGGGAGCTCAAGCCCGATGACGTCTGCGCGTTCCTGTTCGCCGGGACCGGCTCGGCGGGCGTGCCCGACCTGCCCTCGCTGGCGCGGTCCGGGCCGGCCGCCGCACGCGCCGCCGCCGACGTCCTGGACGCCGTCCAGGAGGGCCTGCCGGACGGGTGGCCCTCGCTGCGCGCGATCCTGCTGGAGGACCCCGCCCGCTACCGCGCGGCGGCCCGCGCGCCCGGCGTCGCCCAGCTGGCCGGCTACGCCTCCTCGGTCGCGGTCGACCGGGCGCTGCGCGCCATGGGCGTGCAGCCGGGCTTCGCGGTCGGGCAGAGCTTCGGGGAGATCGCCGCGATGGTGTGCGCGGGCGTGTTCGCCATCGCCGACGGCGCCCGCATGGCCGTCGGCCTCGTCGACGTCCTGGCCCGCCGCGGCGCCGGCGGCGGCATGGCGCTGCTGGAGGCCGGCGAGGACGGCGCCCGCGCCTGCATCGACGCCGCCGGCGCCCCCGAGGTCGTCGTGGCGTGCCTGAACGCCCCGTCGGTCACCGTCGTCTCGGGCCCCGACGCGCCGCTGCAGGCGGTGCTGGACGCCGCCCGCGGCGCCGGGGTGCGGGCCGTCCGCCTCGCGGTGCCCTACCTGTCGCACCATCCCGCGATGGCCGGCGCCGACGACGAGTGGTACGCGATGATCCGCGCGTTCCCGCAGCGGCCGCTGGAGGTGCCGGTGCACTCACCCGTGCGCGGCCGCGCCTACCGCGACGACGACGACCTGCACCGGGCGCTGGCCGACTGCATCGTCAAACCCGTCCGGCTGCCGGAGACGCTGCGGGCCGTGCACGCCGCCGGCGCGACGGTGTTCGCCGAGGCCGGCGCCGGGAACGCGCTGTGCCAGTGCGCCCGCCTCAGCGTCCCGGACGCGCACACCTTCCTGGTGCCGCTGCGCGACCGGCCCCGCCAGGGCGTGCCGCGGCCCCGCACCACCGAGACCGCGCCCGACGTCACCGGCCCCGGCGTCCCCGCGGCGGCCGGGGAGGACGAGCCGCCGGTCGGCAAGTCCGCGCCCGGCATCACCCCCGACCCGCAGGCCTGAACCCCGCGGGCCCGAAACCGGCGGGCCCGAAACCGGCAGGCCCGAACCCCGCGAGCCCCGTCCCCGCCCGCGAGCCCGCCCCCCTCAGCCCCGACCACTCCGTCCCGACAGGAGAGCAGCGCGATGGGCATGTCCATGGGCACCTCCCCCGATGGCGACCTCGCCGGTTTCGTGCGCGGCGCGTCCCCCGGCCCCAAGCTGCGGGAACGGCTCGCCGACGCCGTCCCCGAGGAGTTCTTCACCTACCCCGGCGACCTGACCGCCCGCGACCACCAGGCCCTCACCTACGCCCGGCTGCGGCGCGCCGGGCTCGCCGCGCCGCCCGGCTCCGAGCTGCTGGAGGACCCGCCGGCGCTGTGCGCGCTGCTGGAACGCGCCGCGATCGCCGACCCCGCGCTGTTCCACACGATGATGCTGCACTACACCCTGGCGCTCGGCCCGATCATCCGGTTCGGCACCGGCCGGGACGGCGCGCGCGCCGCCCGCGAATCGCTGGAGTCGATGGACTCGTTCGGGGCGCTGCTGATGACCGAGGTCGGCCGCAGCAACAGCCACCTGTCGCCGCGCACCACCGCCGTCCACGACCCGGCCACCGGCGGGTTCGTGCTGCGCACCCCCGACGTGCAGGCCGCCAAGTTCCCCACCAGCACCGCCCACCCGTCGGTCCCCAAGACCGCCTGCGTGTACGCCACCCTGGTGCACGGCGGCGAGGAGCGCGGGGTGTTCGTGTTCGCGGTGCCGGTGCGCGGCCCGGACGGCGCCGCCCCGCCCGGCGTGCGGATCGTCCCGGCGCCGGAGACCACCGGGCTGCAGGTCGACTACGCGGCCGTGCTGCTGGAGGACCTGCACGTCCCCCACGAGGCGTGGCTGAGCGACGGCGCCCGCATCGACCCCGACGGCTCCTTCCACGACCCGGCCGGGTCGCCGGCGGCGCGGCTGACCCGCTCGATGGGCATCGCGCCGGCGGTGTGGCGGGCGGTGATCTCGGCGTCGGCGGCGATCACCCGCGCGTCCGCCGGGATGCTGCTGGCGCACTCGGCGGGCCGCTCCACCCTCGGCCGCCTGGCGCCGCGCCGCCCGCTGACCGACTACCGCAACCAGCAGGAGGCGGTGCTGGGCGCGCTGGCGTCGGCGTACGCGCTGACCGCCGTCGCCTCCCACGTCAAGGCCCGCCACACCTCCGCCGACGCCCCGGCCGGCGGGCCGCGGACCGCGTGGGCGCCGTGGTCGGCCGTCGACCGGGACCTGGCACTGCTGAAGGCGGCCGCCACCGTCGCCGCCCAGGAGACGGTGTCGATGTGCCGGGTGCACTCGGGCGCGCCCGGGTTCGCCGCCGTCGAGCGCCTCAACGCCTACCGGGGCCTCACCCACGCCTACATGAACGCCGGCGGCGACAACGAGCTGATCCTGTACGACACGGCGCGGGCGATGGCCGACCTGGACCGCTACACCCCGCCCGAGGCGGTGCCCGGCCCGCCCGACGACGGCGACCTGGACTCCCCGCGGGTGTGGCTGTTCCTGGCGCGCGAGGCCGAGCGGCGGATGCGCGACCGCCTCGCCGAACGGGTCGGGGACGCCGCCGGCGCGGGCGCCGACCCGTTCACCGCCTGGAACGACAACCTGATGCTGGCCGCGCGCACCGCGACCGCCTGCGCCGACCGCCTCACGCTGGAGATCTGCGACGACGCCGCGCGGTCCGGGCCGCCCGCGCTGGGCCCGGTGCTGCGGCTGCACGCCCTGAACTGGATGGACCGCCGCGCCGCCGCGCTGCTGGACGAGGGGGTGGTGCCGCCCGGCTGGCTGGAGGAGGTGCACGCCGCGCGGCGGCGGACCTGCGACGAGCTGGCGCCGCGCGCCGCGGAGCTGGCGGCGGCGTTCGAGCTGCCCCCGGTGGTCACCGCGCCGACCGCGTTCCTCACCGGCGGCTGACCCCGCCGAGGCCCGCCGCCATCGGGCCGGACGGGGCGCGGTGCGGGCGCGCCGGCCGCCGAAGCGGCACGCCACGCGGGAATGGGGGAATCAGCCGGGGGAACCGGCGGGGAGTGGCTACCGTTCTGCTTAGACAGGCCGCGGGTGACCGTCATCCGCCGGTCCGATACGGAGGTAGGCACAGTGGGAGTCAGTCTGAGCAAGGGCGGCAACGTCTCGTTGACCAAGGAGGCTCCCGGACTGACCGCGGTCGTGGTGGGTCTGGGCTGGGACGTGCGGACGACGACGGGATCCGACTTCGACCTGGACGCCAGCGCGCTGCTGTGCTCGGCGGAGAACAAGGTGCTGTCGGACCAGCACTTCGTGTTCTTCAACAACCTCAAGAGCCCCGACGGGTCGGTGGAGCACACCGGCGACAACCTCACCGGCGAGGGCGAGGGCGACGACGAGCAGATCAAGGTGGACCTGCAGAACGTCCCGGCCGAGGTCTCCAAGATCGTGTTCCCGGTGTCGATCTACGACGCCGACGGCCGGCAGCAGAGCTTCGGCCAGGTCCGCAACGCCTTCATCCGGGTGGTGAACCAGGCCGGCGGCGGCGAGATCGCCCGCTACGACCTGTCGGAGGACGCCTCGACCGAGACCGCGATGGTGTTCGGCGAGCTGTACCGCAACGGCGCGGAGTGGAAGTTCCGCGCGGTCGGCCAGGGGTACGCCTCGGGGCTGTCGGGCATCGCCGCCGACTTCGGCGTGAACGTCTGACCGTCGGGCCGCTGACCGGCGCGGGCCTCCCGCGCCGGACGCGTCGCGAGGGGCGGGACGCCGGGCGTCCCGCCCCTCGCGACGCGTCCGGGGTCAGTGCCCGGCGGGGACGACCGCGAGGGCCTCGACCTCGATGAGCAGGTCGTCGCGGACCAGGCCGGACACCTGGATCAGGGATGCGGCGGGGTCGACGCCGTCGGGCAGCATCTCGGTGCGCACCGCCCGCACCACGCCGGCCTGGGTGGCGTCCCGTAGGAAGTAGCCGAGCCGGATCACGTGCTCCCAGCGGGCGCCGGCGGCCGCCAGCGCGGCCTGCAGGTTGGTGAACACCTGGCGGGTCTGGGCCTCCAGGTCGCCGGCGCCGACGAGGTTGCCGTCGGCGTCCAGGGCGATCTGGCCGCTGAGCACCAGCAGGCGTCCGGGGACGTCGACCGAGACCACGTGGCTGTAGCCGGGGCCGGGCGCCAGGTCCGGCGCGTTGATCTGACGGATCGCGTTTCCTGAGGGCTGTTCGCTCACGTGATCACGGTACCGGCGCGCCCGGGGGTGGGGCGGGCGCGCCGGGGCGCGGTGAAGGCGGCGGGTCAGCCGAGCAGCTCGCTGCGCAGCCGGGTCTTGAGGATCTTCCCGCCGGGGTTGCGGGGCAGTCCCTCGGCGCGGAACCAGAAGTGGACGGGCACCTTGAACGCGGCGATCCGCTCGCGCAGGAACGCCTGGATCTCCTCGGGCGCGGGCGCGGTGCCGGGGCGGGGGACCACGACGGCGCCGACCTCCTCGCCGAGCACCTGGTGGGGGACGCCGATGACCGCGCAGTCGGCGACGGCGGGGTGCTCGTACAGGGCCGCCTCGACCTCGGCGCAGTAGATGTTCTCGCCGCCGCGGATCAGCATGTCCTTGGCGCGGTCGACGATGTAGACGAACCCGTCGGCGTCGACGCGGGCCAGGTCGCCGCTGTGGAACCAGCCGTCGACGAACGCCTGCGCGGTCGCCTCCGGCTTGTTCCAGTACCCCTTGATGACGTTGGGCCCGGCGATGAGCAGCTCGCCGACCTCGCCGGTCGGCAGGTCCTCGCCGGTGGCGGGGTCGACGACCCTGACGTCGCAGACCGCGACGGGCGGGCCGACGCTGTCGGGGTGCTCCAGGTAGTTCACCCCGCCGTTGTAGGTGGTGACCGAGGAGGTCTCGGTCAGGCCGTAGCCGTTGCCGGGGACCCGCTCGGGCAGCCGCTCGGTGATCTTTTCGACGAGGGCGGGCGCGGCGGGCGCGCCGCCGTAGCTGACGCCGGTGAGGCTGGAGGTGTCGTACTTGTCGAAGTCGGGGGAGGTCAGCACCTGCCAGGCCATGGTCGGCACGCCGCCGAACCCGGTGACGCGCTCGCGTTCGATCAGCTCCAGCGCCTGGGTGACGTCCCACTTGTACATCAGCACCACGGTGCCGCCCTGCATGGCGCTGGACACCAGCACCGAGTGGCAGCCGGTGGCGTGGAAGAACGGGACGCTCAGCAGGGTGACGCGGGGCTGCGGCCGGGTGAGCTGCTCGACGCTGCCGCCGGCGCGCACGCCGGCCGACAGCAGCCCGTAGGCGAGGCTGACGGGGTTGGTGGTGATGTTGCGGTGGGTGCCGAGGGCGCCCTTGGACCGTCCGGTGGTGCCGGAGGTGTAGAAGATCGTCGCGTCGTCCTCGGGGCCGATCGCCACGTCCGGCAGCCCCTCGCCGCCGTCGGCCAGCGCCCGCTCCAGGGCGGCGTCGAAGGACTCGGCGCCCGCGGGCGGCGCGCCGCCGGGGCGGGCGACCAGCACCGCCACGTCCAGTCCCGGCAGGACCCCGGCGAGGCGCTCGGCGCGCTCGGCGTCGGCGATCAGCACCCGGGCGCCGCTGTCGCGCAGCCCGTACTCCAGCTCGTCGGCGCTCCACCAGGCGTTGAGCGGGACGACGACCGCGCCGGCGACGGCGGCGCCGAAGAACGCCACCGACCATTCGGGGTAGTTGCGCATCGCGATCGCGACCCGGTCGCCCTTGGCGACCCCGTAGGCCCCGGCCAGCAGCCGGCCGAACGCCGCGGCGCGCCGGTGGTGCTCGGCGAAGCTCAGCCGGTCGTCCTCGTAGACCAGGAACGGGGCGTCGCCGTGCCCGCGGGAGATCTCCAGGATCTCGCGCAGGGTGGTGGGGGCGTTCTTCCAGACGCGGGTCCGCACGCCGCGGACGTCGACCTCGTCCATCTCGAACAGCTGCCCGGGGGCCGTCATCTCGGCCCTGACCTCGGCGATGCTCCTCAGCTCGGGGCTGTTCACCTCGCGGCTCTGCACGCGCGCCTCCCGCGGACCACATCGGCGCGCCGCCGCGCGGCCCGGTCACCGAACACGGTTCGGCGCGCCGTGGGGCAAATCTATGATTTGTCTCACGCGCCGGTCAACGGCCCGGGCGCATCGCGCGGACCGTTCCAGCCGAAGATCTCCACCTGCGACAATGGGGACATGACCGAGCGCAAGCCGATCGAGTACTGGCTGTCGGACATGGACGGCGTGCTGGTGCACGAGGGCCACCCCGTCCCCGGTGCCGACGAGTTCATCCGCAGGCTCGCCGCCTCCGGCAAGCCGTTCCTGGTGCTGACCAACAACTCGATCTACACCCGCCGCGACCTGTCGGCCCGGCTGGCCGCGCTCGGGCTGCAGGTCCCGGCCGAGTTCATCTGGACCTCCGCGCTGGCCACCGCCCGGTTCCTGGCCGACCAGCGGCCCGAGGGGTCGGCGTACGTGATCGGCGAGGCGGGGCTGACCACGGCGCTGCACGAGGCCGACTACGTCCTGACCGACATCAGCCCCGACTACGTGGTGCTGGGCGAGACCCGCACCTACAGCTTCTCCCAGATCACCCAGGCGATCCGGCTGATCGAGGGCGGCGCCCGGTTCGTGGCGACCAACCCCGACCCGGTCGGCCCGTCCCAGGAGGGGTCGCTGCCCGCCTGCGGCGCGGTCGCCGCCATGATCACCCGGGCGACGGGGGTGGAGCCGTACTTCGTCGGCAAGCCGAACCCGCTGATGATGCGGACCGCGCTGAACGTGGTCGGCGGGCACAGCGAGCAGACCGCGATGGTCGGCGACCGGATGGACACCGACATCGTCGCCGGCGTGGAGGCGGGCCTGGAGACGATCCTGGTGCTGACCGGGGTGACCCGCAAGGACGAGGTGGGCCGCTTCCCGTTCCGCCCGCACCGGGTGGTGCCCTCCATCGCCGACCTGATCGACCTGGTCGACGCCTGATCGACGCCTGACCCACCCGCGGCCGCCGCCGGCCCGTCCCGATACGATCAACGCAAGATCAACGACATGTGCCGGGGTGCGTCCGCGCAGGTCGGGGGACGGACGGGGAATCGCGGGGCGGGCCGCGCGCGCCGTCCGGCGCGCCCGGCGGCCGGGCGGCTCCGGCGCCCTCGCCGAGCGGAGCACCGTGCACGATCTCCAGGACGACCCCGCCGCGTCGCCTCAGCCGCGCCCGCCGAAGCGGCCGCGCCGCCGGACGGTCTGGGCCGCGACCGGCGCCGTCGCCGCGCTGGGCGCGGGCGCCGTCGCCGCCCTGCTGACCGTCGGCCATGACGACGCCCCGGCCCGCCAGAAGGCGGATCCGGCCCCGGCCACGTCACCGGCGTCACCGGCGCCGTCGAGGCGGTCCGCCGGGAAGACCGGCACCACCGTGGTGCAGGGCCCGGTGGTGAACGGCCGCCGCCAGCCGCCCCGGGTGAAGATCCCCGCGTCGGCGGGCGGCCGCTACGCCGTGGTGCCGGGCCGGGCGAAGCCGCCGGCGGGGTCGCGCGGCACCCTCGTGCGGTACATGGTGGAGGTCGAGCGGGGCCTGCCGATCACCGGCGCGGACTTCGCGGCCGAGGTGCAGCGCGTCCTGAACGACCCGCGCAGCTGGGGCCACGGCGGCACCCTGCGGTTCGAGCGGGTCGCCCGCGGGCCGGTGCGGTTCCGGGTGGCGCTGTCGAGCCCGGCGATGACCGACCGGATGTGCGCGCCGCTGGTCACCGGCGGGGAGCTGTCGTGCCGGCACGGGGAGCGCTCGGTCATCAACGCCCTGCGCTACGGCGAGGGCGCCGCGTCCTACGGCCGCGACCTGGCCTCCTACCGCGAGTACGTGATCAACCACGAGGTCGGGCACGCGCTCGGCCACGACCACCGCCAGTGCCCGGGCAAGGGGCGTCCCGCGCCGGTGATGGTGCAGCAGACCAAGTCGCTGTACGGGTGCGCGCCGAACCCGTGGCCGTTCCCCAAGGGCTGACACCAGACGGTTGGGGGGCCAGGCCGTCGGTGTGGGAGGCGGCGCGGCGCCTAGACTCGGGGACGGCATGCCCATGATCAAGGGCGGGGGCTCCCGCGAGCTGGAGATCCGCCGGTCCCGGTTCGTGTGCACGCTGGCGCGCGCCGCCGACGAGGCCGCGGCCGTGGAGTTCCTGGCCGCGCACCGCCGCGCGCACCGCGACGCCACCCACAACTGCTCGGCGTACGTGGTCGGCGAGCACGGCGAGATCACCAGGAGCAGCGACGACGGCGAGCCGGCCGGCACGGCGGGGATCCCGATGCTGGAGGTCCTGGTGCGCCGCGGGCTGACCGGCACGGTCGCGGTGGTCACCCGCTACTTCGGCGGGGTGAAGCTGGGCGCGGGCGGGCTGGCGCGCGCCTACGGGCAGGCGGTGTCGGAGACGGTCGACGCGGTCGGGGTGGTGGAGCTGCGGCCGGTGCTGACGCTGACGGTCCGGGTGGAGCACGCGCTGGCGGGACGGTTCCTGGGGGATCTGCACGGCCGCGGCGTCCAGCCGTCCGACGTCCGCTACGGGGCGGCGGTGGAGGCGGACGTGGCGGTGCCGGCGGCGGAGGTGGAGGCGTTCGAGGCGTGGGCGGCGCAGGTCACCGCGGGCCGCGCCGCCGTGGCCCGCGGCGCCCCCGGGCACGTCGAGGTCCCGATCTGAGCCGCGGCACGGCCGCAGGCCCGGGGTGCGTGGCCGAACTCTCCGCGGTTGCCGCGATGCCGCTGGTCGGGCGTCTTTCCAGGTCACCTCGGGTGGCGTAACAGTGGCGTAATGTGGGTGCGGCATCGTGGGAGGTGGCGGGCCGCGCCGGGACGGCGGGCCCGCGGAAGGGGGACGGGATGGACGGGACGCCGCGGGCGCGCCGGGAGGAGTGGGTGTCATCGCGGCCGCGGGCCGAGCGGGCCCGGCAGGCCGCCGACGTGCTGCGCCAGCAGATCACCGGCGGCGCGTTCCCCGGCGGGACGCTCCCGGACGAGCGGGAGCTGGGCGAGCGGCTCGGCGCGTCCCGCAACGCCGTCCGCGAGGCGCTGGCGCTGCTGCGCGCCGAGGGGCTGGTCACGCGGCGGCGGGGCGTGGGCACCACGGTGGTGGCGGCCAAGCACGGGCACGGGCTGGACCGGCTCGCCGGGCTCGCCGAGGCGCTGACCGGGCACGGCACGGTCACCAACGAGGTCCGCGAGATCGGCCGGGTCCCGGTGCCGCCGCCGGCGGTGGCGGCGCGGCTGGGGCTGGCGCCCGGCGCGGGCGCGGTGCGGATCGAGCGGCTGCGGCGGCTGGAGGGCGAGCCGCTGTCGCTGGACACCACCTACCTTCCCGGCGACATCGGCGAGGGGCTGCTGGGCCGGCCCGAGCTCGGGCGGGAGCTGGCCGAGCGGGACCTGTTCGGGCTGGTCGAGGAGGTCGCCGGGCAGCCGCTGGGCCGGGCGGAGGTGCAGGTGCACGCGGTGGCGGCCGCGCCGGCGACGGCGGCGCTGCTCGGTGTCCCGGCGGGCGCGGCGATCTTCTCGATCGACCGGCTCGCGCATCTGGCCGACGGGCGGCCGGTCGACAGCGAGGCGCTGCACATCCGCGCGGACCGGTTGACGCTGCGCGCCACCCTGCACCGGGCCCCGGCGCCGCCCGGCGCCTGACGTCCTGGCCGTCCTGGCCGTTCGCTCTGACCTGGGCGAGGAGCGCGCCGCTCTTGGCCGTGTCGTCGTGTGCTTTGCGGGAGGAGGGGCCGTGGGCGGTCTCGGGATGCCGGTGCTGCTGGGGCTGGTGCTGTTCGGGCTGGTCGCCGGGGTCGGGATCACGGCGGTCGGGCCGGGCGGGGTGCTGGTGACGGTCGGGCTGTTCGCGCTGACCGGGCTGTCGCCGGCGCAGGTGGCGGGGACGGCGATCGTCACGCACGTGGCGACCGGGGCGCTGGCGACCGCCGCCTACACCCGCTCGGGGCAGCTGCGCGAGCGCGGCACGCGCCGCACCGCGGCGGTGCTGGCGGCCGCGGGGGTGGCCGGAACGCCGCTGGGGGTGCTGGTCAACAGCGCGGTGTCCGGGCGTGTGTTCGGGATACTTCTGGGGGTGTTCGTGGCGCTGGTGGCGGTGCTGGTGTGGCACCGGACGGGCCGCCGCGCCGCTACGTCCGCCGGGCTGGGCGGCGGGCCGGTGGGCGGGCCGGGGACGCCGCTGGTGGCGGCGGTCGGGTTCGCGGTGGCGGTGGCCAGCGGAGTGTTCGGGATCGGCGGTCCGATGCTGAGCGTGCCGCTGCTGGTGGCGCTGGGCGCGCCGGTGCTGTCGGCGCTGGCGGCGGCGCAGGCGCAGTCGGTGGTGATCGCGGCGGTGGGGACGGCGGGTTACGTGGCGGTGGGCGCGGTGGACTGGCCGCTGGCGGCGCTGACGGGCGTGCCGGAACTTGCCGGGGTGCTGGCGGGCTGGGTCATCGCCCGCGCGGTGCCGGCGGGCGCGCTGACGGGCGCGTTGATCGTCAGCCTGTTCGCGCTCGCCCCCTACCTGGCCCTGCACGGCTGACCGCCTCCGCGGGACGCCGGGTTCGTCATCCGGACGGTGACCGCAGGCCCGCGGTGGGGCGGGGCTGAGCGCGCAGGCGGCGGAGCATGCGGGCGTCGGTGAATCCGACGGCGCGGGCGGCGGCGTCGGTGGTGGCGCCCTGCCCGATGAGGTGCTCGGCGTGTTCCAGGCGCAGTTCCTGCTGGTAGCGCAGCGGGGTGAGGCCGGTCGCGGCGGTGAAGCGGCGGGTGAGGGTGCGTTCGCTGACGCCGGTGGCGGCGGCGAGGCCGGCCAGCGGCAGCGGCGCGGTGTAGCGGGCGTCGATGAGGTCCTG
Source organism: Actinomadura opuntiae (assembly GCF_030283205.1). Taxonomy (GTDB): domain Bacteria; phylum Actinomycetota; class Actinomycetes; order Streptosporangiales; family Streptosporangiaceae; genus Spirillospora. Next base: position 20,532 of record NZ_JASNWF010000039.1, on the reverse strand, counting down.
GGCGCGGTGGACGGTGTCGCTGAGGTGCGCGCGGTGCCGCAGCATCGCGCCGACCTGCGGTTCGTCGCCGTTGCGGCGGGCGTAGACGACCATGGAGCGGGCGACGCGGGCGGCGGTGCCGGGGCCGTGGCGGGCGGCGACCAGGTGCAGGGCGAGGTCGATGCCGCTGGCGATCCCGGCGGAGGTGACGACGCGGCCGTCGGTGACGTACAGCACGTCGGGGACGATGGTGGCGCGGGGGTGGCGGCGGGCCAGGTCGTCCTGGATCTCGTGGTGGGTGGTGCAGCGGCGGCCGTCCAGCAGCCCGGCGTGGCCGAGGGCGAACGCGCCGGCGCAGACGCTGGCGACCAGGCCGCCGCGGGCGTGGTGGGCGGCGAGCCGCCGGGCGGTGGCGGCGGCGACGGGCGGGGCGTGCAGGGCGCCGGCGCGCCACCGCCAGCCCGGGACGACGAGGATGTCGGCGGGCCGCAGGGCGGGCCAGGCGGTGGCGGCCCGCAGGGTGAGGCCCTGGGCGGTGGTGATCGTGTCCTGCTCGGCGACGTAGGTGAGCCGGTACCGGTGCGGTGCAACGCCGCCTGGGCCATTTGCGCCGCCTGTGCCGCCGGCGAGCAGGTCGTCGGCGGCGGAGAACACCTGGGCGGGCCCGGCCAGGTCGAGCAGGTGGACGCCGGGGACGAGCAGGAAGGCGATCTGGGTCACGATCCGGTCAGCCTACCGGCCTTCAGCTGCGCTGATGGCCGCGGCGGTGGCCGGGGCGAGGTCGTCGAGTGCGGCGATGGCGGCGAAGCGGCCGGCGAGGGCGTACTCGGTGCGGGCGATGATGTCGGCGGTGGTGAGGGTGGCGGGGTCGGCGAGGATCTCGGCGTGGGTGCGGCCGGGCGGGGCGTCGCGGTGGGCGATGGGGAAGGTGGCGGTGGCGTCGGTGACGAAGGTGACCCGGTAGCCGAGGTCGGCGGCCAGCCGCGCGGTGGTCTCGCAGCACTGCTCGGTCTGGATACCGCAGATCACGACCTCGCCGACGCCGTGGGCGGTGAGCAGTTGCTGCAGGTTGGTGGTGGTGAAGGCGTTGCGGGAGGTCTTGGTGACGACCGGTTCGCCGTCGCGGGGGAGAAGGCCGTCCATGAGGCGGACGTGGCCGAGGGCGGGGTCGAAGGCGGTGCCGGTGCCGGGTTCGGCGTGCAGGACCCACACCACCAGGTCCCCGGCGGCGCGCGCGGCGGCGGCCAGGCGGGCGGCGCGGGCGGCGATGTCGGGCGCCGACACCGCCTCCCAGTTGGCGCGCACGCGGAAGGACTCCTGGACGTCGATGACGAGAAGGGCTCGGTTCATGCCCTCGAGTCTGGCGGCCGTCCGGGCGGCCGGGCAGGCATGATCGCGGCGGGATGCGGAACGATCCGGTCAGGGAGACCGGCGCCGGGGCGGGAGGGACGGCGTTGTCGGGGCATTGCCGGGGTGACGTGCCCGGACAGGACGAGGGGGGGAACCGGATGGGGGGAGATGCTCCGGGGGAGATCCCGGAGCCCGGCGTGCCCGCCACGGCGGAGGCGGCCGGTGCGATGGCGTGCGTGCCGGGGGTGAGCGTCGGGGTGGAGGAGGAGTTCCTGCTGGTGGACGCGGTGTCGGGCGAGTGCGTCCCCGCGGCGGGCCCGGTGCTGGCGGGGGCGGGGGTGCACCGTTTCCGGCACTCGGGGGGCTCGTTCCAGCCCGAGATGCTGTCCTCGCAGGTGGAGGCGGCCACGGGGGTCTGCCGCGACCTGGACGGGCTGGACACGCAGCTGCGGTACGGGCGCGAGCGCCTGGCGGACGCGGCGCGGGCGGCGGGGGCCCGGCTGGTGGCCTCGGGGACGCCCCTGCTGTGCGGGGCTCCGCCGCCGCCCGCGCCCGGTGAGCGGTTCGAGCGGATCCTGCGCGCCTACGGGGACGTGGTCGAGGACTACCAGGCGTGCGGCTGCCACGTCCACGTGGGCGTGCCCGATCGGGACACGGCGGTCGCGGTGGTGAACCACCTGCGGCCCTGGCTGCCGGTGCTGCTGGCGCTGTCGGCGAACTCGCCGTTCGACACGACCGGCACCCGTGCCGGTGGCGGTCGCGGCGGGCCGGGGTTCGCCAGCCGCCGGATGCTGGCGATCGGACGGTTCCCCGGCGCGGGGACACCGCCGTGGTCGGCGTCGGCGGCCGAGTACGACCGGCGGGTGGCGACGCTGGTGGAGGCGGGGGTGCTGGTGGACGAGGCGATGACGTTCTGGCTGGCGCGGCCGTCGCCGCGGTGGCCGACGGTGGAGGTGCGGGTGGCGGACGCGGCGGCGACGGCGGGGGAGGCGCTGCTGCACGCGGCGCTGGTGCGGGGCCTGGTCGCCACCGCGCTGGCGGACCTGTCGGCGGGCCGCGAGGCGCCGCCGGTGGACGCGCAGGTGTGCGCGGCGGCGCTGTGGGCGGCGGCGCGCAACGCGATGGCGGGCCCGGCGATGGACGCGGCGACCGGCACCACGGCGGCGCCGTGGCGGCTGGTGGACGACCTGGTCGCGCGGATCGCGCCGGCGCTGGAGGAGGCCGGGGACCTGGGCCGGGTGCTCGCGCTGGTGGAGCGGGTGCGGCGGGCGGGCACGGGCGCCGACCGGCAGCGCCGCGCCGCTGGCGGGGCTGGCGGGGCGCGGGCGGTGGTGAACATGCTCGCCGACCAGACCTGCGCCGCCCTGCCCCCGGTCCCGCACGACGACGACGCGGGCAACGATGCGGGCGACGTCGCGGGTGACGAAGGGGTGGTGCCGGTCCCGGAGCGCGGCAGTGTGGCGCCCGACGAGCCCTGACCCGACCGCCGCTGGCCTCGGGGCGGCTATCCGCCGAGGCTGTCGAGGGCGGTGTCGAGGCGCTGGGCGAGGCGTTCGAGCTGCTCGTCGTTGGCGCCGGTGTCGAGTTCGGCGATGACGGCGTCTCGCGTGGTGATCACCAGGGCGCCGTCGGCGTCGTCGCGTCCGGCGGGCGTGGACGGTACGACGGCGGCCTGCCCGCCGACGACGACGAGCGCGGCGTCGCGGTCGGCGGAGGCCAGCAGCTCGTGCAGGTGGTCCGGTGTGATCGTCGGCATCGGGTGACCTCCAGTGGGGTGATCGGGACGGTACGCGGGGACGGTACGCGGGGGCAGAGGGCTAGGGGTTGCGGCCGACGCCGGTGGTGATCTCGTGGACGCGGGCCGGGCCGCCGGTGTCCGGCGACAGCGGCGGGGTGTCGCGTCCGGCGCCGGTGCGCAGTCCCTCCAGGAACGCGGCCATCGCGTCCAGGGAGGTGTGCCGGGGCGTCCAGCCGAGTTCGCCGCGGGCGCGCGCGGTGTCCATGATCGGTACTTGCAGGGCCAGGTCGAACAGGCCGGGCGAGGCGGGGACCAGGTGCAGGTTCCACGCGGCGGACAGCGCGGCGCGCACGGCGCGGGCGGGCACCCGGACGGTGCGGGCGCCGAGCAGGCCGGCGAGTGCGCGGGGGTCGACGACGGGGTCGGCGGCGATGTTGAAGGCGCCGCGGGCGTCGCCGAGCGCGGCGAGCGCGAACGCCTGTCCGGCATCGGCGGAGTGCAGGGCCTGGAAGCGCAGGCCGGGCAGGTCGGGGACGACCGGGACCAGGCCGGGGCGGGCGAGCCGGCCGGGCAGCAGCGGCCCGGCGAACAGGCGGCGCTGCTGGGCGGCGCTCTGGCGTTCGAAGATGAACCCGGGGCGGATCCGCACGACGCGGGTTTCGGGGCGGCGGGCCTCGAAGGCGTCCAGGAGCCGTTCGACGTAGGCCTTCTCGCGACTGTAGGCGGCGCCGGGCCAGCCGTGGGTGGGCCAGGACTCGTCGACGGCGCGGTCCTTGGGGCCGGGGGAGTAGGCGCCGACCGAGGACGCCACGACCAGGGCGGGCACGCCGGCGGCGGCGACGGCGTCCAGCACGCGGGTGGTGCCGACGACGTTGGAGTCCCAGGTGACGGCGGGGCGGTGGGTGGGCTGGAACAGCCACGCCAGGTGGATCACCGCGTCGGCGCCGCGCAGCAGGGGGACCAGGTCGGAGTCGGTGACGTCGGCCTTCGCCCATTCGACGCGGTCGCCGCCGCGGGCGGCGGTGCCGGCGTGCGGGCCGGGTCCGCGGCGCGACACCCCGACCAGGGAGGTGAGGCGGGGGTCGGCGGTGAGCGCCTCGACGGTGCTGGTGCCGATGTTGCCGGTGGCTCCGGTGACGACGACCCGCATGGTGTCTCCCCCCAGTCGTCCCTGCAGGTGGACGCCCCATTCCCGCCACGCGCCGCTCTACACGCGCCGCGCGCGGCCACGCAGGGCCCCCGGCCGCGCCTCCACGGGCGGCTCGGCGGGGCGGGTCCGGGGGAGAGGGGAGGGGGTCAGACGAGCGACAGCTCGGGGCGGCCGTCCGGGCGGCAGTGCCGGCACGGCCGGTACCCGGCGGTCTCGGCGGCGGCCAGGTCCCGGAAGCCGCGGCGGTGCGGCGGGGTGATCCGGCGGGCGTCGGCGCAGGTCGGGAAGCACACGATCCGCGTGGTGTCGCTGCCGACCAGCCGCACCCCGCGCCGCGCGAGCTCGGTGACCTCCTCGACGTCGACGTCCTCGGCGCGCAGCAGCCGCTCCTTGGCCGCCGCCCCGAACACGTACTCGCCCAGCGATCCGTCCGACCGCGTCACCCGGTGGCAGGGGATCAGCAGCGGCACCGGGTTGCGGCCCAGCGCCGACCCGACGGCCCGCACCGCCTTGGGGCGGCCCGCGCGCCGCGCCACCCACGCGTACGGGCGGGTCTGCCCGCGCGGGATCGCCGCCGCGGCGCGCAGCACCGCCGCCTCGAAGGTGCTCAGGCCGCGCAGGTCCAGGGGCAGGTCGCCGAGCCGCCCGGTCCGCAGTGCCGGGACCAGCCCGGCGGGCGGCGCGTCGGCGGGCAGCAGCGGCCGCGCGAACCGCAGCCGGAACTCCCAGGCGAACTTCTCGGGGTCCATCCCGGCCCGTACGAACGTTACGCCCCGGTCGGTGAAGGCCACCTGCAGGTCCTCCAGCGGCCCGTCGACCTGGACGCGGCGCGCGACGATCCTGTCCAGCAGCGCGGGCGGGGCGTCGGCGGTCAGCCCGGCCAGGTTCGCCAGCATCCGGTCGGTGGGCTCCATCGCCGACAGCGCGTCGGACGTGGAATCGGTGCCGCTCATCGGGTCCCCCCTTGCTCCAGGTCATCATGCCCGGCTCCGCCGCGCCGCGCCCGCCGGCCGGGCGGATCGGCCTCGGCGTGCAGGCGGCGCAGCCGGGCCAGGCCGCGCGACACGTGCGACTTCACGGTGCCCTCCGGCACCCCCATCACCTCGGCGATCTCCGCCACCGGAAGGTCGGTGACGTGCCGCAGCACCACCGCGGCGCGCTGCGCGGCGGGCAGCTCGGCCAGCAGCCCCGCCAGCTCGCGCCCGGTCTCGCGGCGCGCCGCCGCGTCCTCCACGCCCTCGGCGGGGTCGGGCGGGTCGGGCGCGTCCTCCAGCGGTCCCGGCGGCGGTTTGCGGGCCGCGGTCCGCAGCCCGTTGCGCCACACGTTGGTCAGGATCGTCAGCAGCCACGCCCGCGGCCGCAGCTCGGCGATCCGCTCGGGCCCGTATCCGCATAGCGCCCGGTAGGCGCGCAGGAACGCCTCGGCGGCCAGGTCCTCGGCCTCCGCCCAACGCCCGCACAGCCGCAGCGCGGTGGAGAACACCGGGCCCCGGTACGCCTCGTACAGCACGGCGAACCCGGCGTCCAGGTCGCCCGACAGCGCCGCGACGACGTGCGCGCACGCCGGGTCGGCGCCGCGGCCGCCGTCGTCGCCGTCCGCGGCGCCGTCCGCGGCGCCGTCTGCGGCGTCGCCGGTGGCGGAAGGGGCTGCGGGCCGGATCACGACCTCCTCGGTTACCGTCACGTCCTGTTCAACACCGCCGCGGCCCGGCCCGTTGCAGCCCCGCGCACCGCGTCCGGTGTGCCGGGGCGAGGTCAGCCGAGCCAGCCGGGACGGATCATTCCCGACTCGTAGGCCAGCACCACCAGCTGCGCCCGGTCCCGCGCGCCGAGCTTGGCCAGGATGCGGCTGACGTGGGTCTTGGCGGTCGCCGGGGACAGCACCAGCCGCTCGGCGATCTCCTCGTTCGACAGGCCCTGCGCGACCAGCTCCAGGACCTCCCGCTCCCGCGCGGTCAGCGCGTCCAGCCGGACGGTGGGCGGCGGCGCGGTGATCCGGGAGGCGAACTCGGCGATCAGCCGGCGGGTCACCGCCGGCGCCAGCAGCGCGTCGCCGCGCGCCACCACCCGCACCCCGTGGATCAGCTCGGGCGGCTCGGTGTCCTTCACCAGGAACCCGCTCGCCCCCGCCTTGATCGCCCCGTACACGTACTCGTCCAGGTCGAACGTGGTCAGGATCACCACCTTGACGCCGGCCAGGGCGGGGTCGGACACGATCCGGCGGGTCGCCTCCAGCCCGTCCAGCACCGGCATCCGCACGTCCATCAGCACCACGTCGGGGCGCAGCTCGCGCGCCAGCCGCACCGCCCGCTCGCCGTCCCCGGCCTCGGCGAGGATCTCCAGGTCGTCCTCGCCCTCCAGGATCGAGCGGAACCCGGCCCGCACCAGCGTCTGGTCGTCGGCCAGCACCACCCCGATCACGAGTCCTCCCACATCGCCCGCCGCGGTTTCGCGTCCGCCACCTGTTCTCCCGCCTCGTCGTCGTGCGCCTCCCGGCCGGGCGGGGCGTCCAGCGGCAGCCGCGCCCGCACCCGGAACCCGCCGCCGGGCGCCGGCCCCGCGGTCAGCTCCCCGCCGACCGCCGCGGCGCGCTCGCGCATGCCGCGCAGCCCGTTCCCGCGCGCCGGCCCGTCCGCCGCCCCGTCCGCCCCGGTGGGTGGGCCCGACCCATCATCGTCGATCCGGACGATCACCGCGTCCGCGGTGCACCGCACCTCCACCGTCACCTCCCGGGCGCCGGCGTGGCGGACGACGTTGGTCAGTGCCTCCTGCACGATCCGGTATCCGGCCAGTCCCACCGGCGCGGGCACCGCCGCCAGCGGCCCGCCGCCCTCCCCGTCCCCGGCATCGGTGGCGTCGTCGGTGAGGTCGCCGGCCCGCACCACCCGCAGGCCCGTGGCCGACGTCCGCTCCAGCAGCTCACCGACCCGCGCCAGCGACGGCACCGGCTCCACCGGCCCCGCCCCGCCGCCGTCCCCGGGCGCGCCGGCCTCGTCGACCTGCCGCAGCACGCCCAGCACCCCGCGCAGCTCCCGCAACGTCTGCCGGCTCGCCGCCTTGATCGCCTCCAGCGCCGCGTACGCCCGCGCGGGGTCGTCGCGGCGGTGCAGCGCCGCACCCGCCTGCACGTTGATCAGCGAGATCTGGTGCGCGAGGACGTCGTGCAGCTCCCGCGCGATCCGCAGCCGCTCCTGCGCCGCGCGCCGCAGCGCCTCCTCCTCCCGGCTGCGTTCGGCCTCGGCGGCGCGCCGCTCGGCCTCCTCGACCCGGTACCGCCGCCCCCGCACGTACTGCCCGACCCCGACCGTCAGCAGCAGCGCCAGCGTCAGCGACGCCACGCCGCGGGCGTCGGCCACCGCGTCGGGATCGCCGCCGTCCCCGCCGCCCCGCACCGCCGAGGTGGTCAGGAACCCGGCGTTCACCACGATCACCGCGCCCAGCGGGACCGCGAGCCGGCACTGCACCGCCGCGTTGAACAGCGCCACCAGGAACACGAAGGCGATCGGCCCGTCCGGATAGCCCAGCGGGTAGTACAGCGGCGGCACCACGGTCGCCACCGCCAGCAGCACCACCGGATGCCGGCGCCGCCACGCCAGCGCCAGCGTCGTCACCGCGATCAGCGCGGCCCCGCCCGGCCACAGCGGGCGGTCCCCGGGTTTGCCGGCGACCGCGCTCATCACCAGCGTGATCACCAGGGCGGCCACCGCCGGCAGCGCCTCGGCGGCCCGGCCCCAACCCCACCGCTCCCACCATGGGCGGGGGAGTGCCGCCCGCGGCCGCGCGGGCGGGCCGGGCGGCGCGGGCCGCCCCGGGCGCCCGGGGCGCGGCGAGGGCACGGTCACCCGCCCACCGTAGCGGCCCCTGACTTTCGGCAGTATCAGCGCAGATCACCGGCTTGTACCGTGGTCCGGGTGAACGACCCGGCCACCACCGTCCCGCCGCGCCCGGGGGAGCGGCCCGCCCTGCGGCCCGCCGGGGACACCGGGGCGCCGCCCGGCCGCACCGGCGTCCGGGACGCCCTGCGCGCGGCCCGCGGCCGGGTGCGCGCCGCCGTGCGCCGCCCGAGCCGGGCGCTGCTGGTCAAGGACGTCGTGCTGTGGGCGGTGCTGGCACTGCCCGTGGTGTTCGACCTGATCTCCCCGCTCGAGCCGTCCCGGCCGTCGTGGTGGCTGAAGATCGCCGGCCTCGGTGTCCTGGCCGCCGCCGTCGCGGTCGGCCGGACCTGGCCGGCGACCGCGCTCATCACCGCCACCGCCCTGATCGCCGTGCACGGCAACTTCGCCTTCGCGCTGCCCGTCATGTCCTACCTGGCCGGGCTGCGCAGCGCCCGCGCCCGCACGGTGCTGTGGGGCTTCACCGCCGTGTTCGCCGCCGGCACCCTGCTCAACATCGTCCGCGGCATCGACGTCACCACCTGGTTCCCGCTGACGATCTGGCTGGTGCTGCTCGGTGTGCTGCCCTGGCTCGCCGGCCGCTACTGGCGCCAGTACCGCGAGCTGCTGCACGCCGGGTGGGAACGCGCCGACCGTCTGGAACGCGAGCAGCACCTCATCGCCGAACGCGAACGGTTGCGCGAACGCGCCCGCATCGCCCAGGACATGCACGACACCCTCGGCCACGAGCTCGCCCTCATCGCCGTCCGCGCCGGCGCCCTGCAGGTCGCCGCGGGCCTGGACGACCGGCACCGCGCCGCCGCCGCCGAACTGCGCGCCGGCGCCGCCGACGCCACCGAGCACCTGCGCGAGATCATCGGCGTCCTGCGCGAGGACACCGCCCGCCGCACCGAACCGGGGGAGAGCCCCGCCCCGGCCCCCGGCGACGGGGACGCGCCCGTGCAGCCGGTCCACGAAAGCGTCCACGACCTGGTCGAACGCGCCCGCGCCTCCGGCGTCCCCGTCCACCTGGCCCCCGGCGGCCCCACCGCCGCGGCACAGTCCTCGCACCTCCCGCCGATGATCGCGCTCGCCGCGCACCGCATCGTCCAGGAGGCCATCACCAACGCCGCCAAACACGCCCCCGGCGCCCCGATCACCGTCACCCTCACCCGCCGCACCGCACCGCCCGCCCTCACCGTCAGCGTCGTCAACGACCCGCCGCCCGAAGGCCCCGCGCTGCTGCCGACCGGCGGCGGCCACGGCCTCACCGGCCTGGCCGAACGCGCCCGCCTCGCCGGCGGCACCCTGCACGCCGCGCCCACCGGCGGCGGCGGCTTCGCCGTGCGCGCCACCCTCCCCGAGACGCCGCCGGGCCCGCTCCCGGCCCCCGCCGCGCCCGGCGAGCCGTCCGAATCTGCCCGGCACCTGGAACGCGAGCGCCGCCAGGTCCGCCGGGGCCTGGTCACGGCCATCACCGTCCCCGCCGCCCTCATCGCGGCGCTCGGCGCCGTCATGCTCGGCTACTACGCCTACGCCACCCTCAACTCCGTCCTGCGCCCCGCCGACTACGCCGCCCTGCGCGTCGGCGACGCCCGCGCCGACGTCCAGCACGTCCTGCCGCCCATGCAGGCCACCGAGGCGGGCGGCGTCCGCGCCCGCGTCCCCGAGCCGCCCGGCGCCCGCTGCCGCTACTACCGGCCCACCGCCGACCTGCTGGGCACCGGCCACCTGTACCGGCTGTGCTTCGCCGGCGGCCGCCTGGTCGCCAAGGACTCCTACAGCACCGCCGACCCCGACCCCGCGAAAGGCCACGAGTGATCCGCGTCCTGCTCGCCGACGACGAGACCATGATCCGCGCCGGCGTCCGCGCCATCCTGTCCGCCGACCCCGGCATCGACGTCGTCGCCGAGGCCGGCGACGGCCGCGAGGCCGTCGACCTCACCCTGGCCCACCATCCCGACGTCGCGCTGCTGGACATCCGCATGCCCCGCATGGACGGCCTCGCCGCCGCCGACGAGCTGCGCCGCGTCGCCCCCGCCACCGCCGTCGCCGTCCTGACCACCTTCGGCGAGGACGACTACATCGCCCGCGCCCTGTCCGGCGGCGCCAGCGGCTTCCTGCTCAAGTCCGGCGACCCGCACGAGCTGATCGCCGGGGTCCGCGCCGTCGCCGCCGGCGCGGCGTTCCTGTCGCCCAAGGTCGCCCACCGCGTCATCACCGAGCTGTCGGGCGGCCGCATGGCCGCCGGCGCCGCCGCCCGCCGCCGCACCGCCGGGCTCACCCCCCGCGAACGCCAGGTCCTCGCCCTGCTCGGCGCCGGCCTGTCCAACGCCGAGATCGCCGACCGGCTCCACGTCGTCGAGGGCACCGTCAAGGCCTACGTCAGCGCCATCCTCACCCGGCTGGACGTCAGGAACCGCGTCCAGGCCGCGATCCTCGCCCACGAGGCCGGCCTCGTCCACGACCCCGCCTCCTGACACCCCCGGAAGAGGGGGCCGCCGCATCCGGTCACCGGACGCGGCAGCCCCCTGGTTTCTGCCGGTCAGGCGTCGCGGCGCCGCAGCACCAGCACCCCGCCCCACAGCGCCGCCACCGTCCACGCCCCCAGGATCGCCGCCCCGGCCACCTCCGGGTACGGACCGTCCCCGGTCATCAGGTACCGGCCCGCCGTGCTCGGCAGCGCGTCGGCCACGTGGCGGCCCGCGCTGGAACCGGCGTTCACCAGCACCATCGGCACCACCAGCAGGAACAGGAACGCCGTCGTCAGCGTCCCCGCCGTGCTGCGCAGCATCGCCCCGATCCCCAGCACGAGCAGGCTCACCAGCGCCAGATACACCCCCATCTGCAGCGCGTCGTCGACGACCACCACCGCCCGCAGCCGGCCCCACTCGCCCAGCACCGGACCGGCCACCGCCGTCCCCACCGCACCCAGCACCACGCCCGCCGGCAGCATCACCGCCGCCAGCACCGCCGCCTTCGCGGCCAGCATCCGCCCCCGCCGCGGCACCCACTGCAGCGTCGAGCGGATGCTGCCCGTCGCGTACTCACCGGTGATCACCAGGATCGCCACCGCCACGACCACGAACTGCACCATGTCCAGCGAGGAGACCGCGACGCCGCTCACCGACACCACCCCCTGGTCGTCGGAGGCGACCTCGTTGGTGTTGTTCGACACCGTCGAGGACGCCAGGATCAGCGACAGCAGCCCCATCAACGCGGCCGCGCCCGCAAGGCCCCACCACGTCGACCGCACCGACCACAGCTTCGTCCACTCCGCCGCGACCGCCCCGGGCAGGCCCCCGCCCGCCCGCTCCGCGCCGCCCGCCCGCGCGCCCACCGCCGCCATCACGCCTGCGCCCCGGCCGCCGCACCGGCGCCGTACTCCACGCTGGTCCCCGTCAACTCCATGTACGCCTCCTCAAGCGACGCCTTCACCTCGCTCAGCTCCAGCAGCGGGACCCCCGCCTCATAGGCCGCCCAGCCCACCCGCTCCAGCGGCAGGCCCGACACCAGCAGCTCCTGCTCCGCCACCCGCGCCACCTCCACCGTGTCGACGCCGCCCGCCTCGAGCCGCGCGGCCAGGTCCGCCGCCCGCGGGCTGCGCACCCGCACCGCGTTGCGGGAACTGGACGCGATCACCTCCGCGACCGGCGCGTCCGCGATCAGCCGCCCCTTCCCGATCACCACCAGCCGGTCCGCCGTCAGCTGCATCTCGCTCATCAGATGCGACGACACGAACACCGTCCGGCCCTCCGCCGCCAGCGACCGCATCAGCCGCCGCACCCACAGCACCCCGTCCGGGTCCAGCCCGTTCACCGGCTCGTCGAACAGCAGCACCCCCGGGTCGCCCAGCAGCGCACCCGCGATCCCCAGCCGCTGCCCCATCCCCAGCGAGAACGACCCGGCCCGCCTGCCCGCCACCGCCTCCAGGCCGACCAGGCCGAGCACCTCCTCCACCCGGCCCGCGGCGATCCCGTTGCTGCGCGCCATCGCCAGCAGGTGCCGCCGCGCCGACCGCCCCGGATGCACCGCCCTGGCCTCCAGCAACGCCCCCACCTCGCGCAGCGGATGCCGGAACTCCCCATACCGGCGTCCGGCCACCAGCGCCGCCCCCGCGCTCGGACGGTCCAGCCCCACGATCATCCGCATCGTCGTGGACTTCCCGGCGCCGTTCGGCCCCAGGAACCCCGTCACCTTCCCCGCCGCCACCTCCAGCGACAGCCCGTCGACCGCCGCCTTGTCCCCGAACCGCTTCGTCAGCCCACGCAAAGCGATCATCACACCGTCCCCTCGGTTCCGATTCCCTGTCCAGGCCAGAACCTAGGCGGCGGGGGAGCGGCCCCGCAGTGCCCGAACGCCACCCCCCGACCCCCACTTTCGGCAGGGAACCGGCGCCCGTCCCGCGCAACGCGAAGCGGGCCGCTCCGACACCGGAACGGCCCGCCGACACCCGCCTGACGCCTACGTGCCCGGCCGGTGATGCCGCCCCACCGCGCCGCCGGCGCCACCGCCGACACCGCGCCCACCGCCGACGCCGCCGACACCGCGGACGCCGCCCATCACGTCCGGCATCGTCACCGCAGCGTCCGGCACGCGGCGGCCGTCCACCCGCGTCACACCGGCCGCCCCCGCCGGGACCGGCGCCTGCGCCCGCACCGCGCCCACGCCCCGCAGGCCACCGGCCGGCGCACCGGCCACCGCCGGACGCGCCCCCAGCACCACCGCGCCCGCCGGGAAACCGCGCAGGAAGTCCACCACCGGCTCGGCCAGCCGCACCACCACCAGCGCCACCAGCGGCGCCACCACCACGCCCACGCAGAACCCCGCCGCCACGTCGTGCGGGTAATGCACCCCGACGAACACCCGCGAGAACGCCATCAGCGCCGCCAGCGGCAGCACCAGCGGAGCCAGCGCCCGCCACACCACCACCAGCACCGCCGCCGACGCCGCCGCGATCGTCGCGTGGTTGCTCGGGAACGACCAGTCCCCGGGCGACGGGCACGCCGCGATGTGCACCGCCCCCGCCACCGCCCGGCACGGCCGCTCCTCCCGAAGGAAGTCCTTCGACACCTCGCTCACCAGGTACGCCGCCACCATCGCGAACGGCGCCGCCAGCGCCAGCCCCATGGACCGCGCGTCCCGGCTCCGCGCCCGCCACCAGCCCGCCACGAACAGCACCGCGAACAACAGCAGCCCGGCGTTCGTGCCGACGTCCGCCACCGAATGCACCCACGACGGCGTGCCCCACGCCCACTCGGTCACATCCCGGTACAGCTGGACGCTGATATCTGGCGCTTGCATGCTCTCCCTCACGCTCGAGACGACCCGCCCGGCACCCCGTCCGACACCGCAACGGCCGCCGAAGTTCACCCCACGTTCACCGTCCCGTAGAGCTTGGCATGTACCGACGATGGCCCGCGCCGCAAACGCCGCGCATCCTCCGCAAGGCGACCCGGAACCCAACTAAAGACAGCCCCGCCGCTCATCCGCGCGGACGACCCGGCGTGTTCCGAGGCCGAAGGTGCATGCGCTTGCATCCAGTTCGCTCATGCGACATAGTTGGTTTGACGCAACCAACTGTTCGGGGGTGTGAGGATGGAACGGGCACCGGCCGGCAAGGACGGCCCCTCCCGCCCGCAGCGCGAGGCCGTCGACGGAGTGGCGGCGGCACTGGCCACCGTGGGCAACTGGATGTTCTCCCCGGCCACACGCCGCAAGATCATGGCGTCGTCCGGGCTGGAACTGTCCCTGGGGGACTACACCCTGCTGGCCCAGGTGTCGCTGCACGCACCGGTACGCCTGTCGGTCCTGGCCGAGCTGATGGAGGTCGACAAGTCCACCCTGTCGCCCCCCGCCAAACGCCTGGAATCACGCGGACTCATCGAACGCCGGCCCGACCCCGCCGACGCCCGAGCACAACTGGTCAGCGTCACACGGGCCGGGAAACTCGCCATCAGCAAGCTCTGGAAAGCGCGCACCGCCGCCATCGCCGCCCTCCTCGCGGACTGGGAAGCGGACGACATCGAACAACTGGCCGCCGGCCTCGGCGCCCTCAGCGAAGCGATCAAGAAAGGACGATGAGCCCAGCACGGTTCTGCCCTCCGCCCGCGGCGAGACATAGCACCGCGGCCACCTAGAAGCCCGGCGCCGCTCCACCCCCCGTCGGCGCGCGGCAGCGTGCCGCCACCACGCCCCGCCCGCCATCCCCGACACGCCGCCGCACCCTCGGATCTCTACCGACCCGCACAAGGCCGCCGCAGCCCCCGGCCCTGGTTCTCGCGCGCCCGAACTCGGCGCGGCCCTCTGCACGCCCTCCACCGCCACGCCCACCAACACCGCTTCTCCACCAAGGAAGTGATGCCCCATGCGTGCCGTTCTGCTGCACGAATTCGGACCACCGACCCAAAGGAGATCGCCGGACGGGTCACCGAGGTCGGCCCCGCCGGCGACACCGCCCTGACCGGCGCACGCGTCCTGGCCAGCACCACGGGCCTGGGCGGATACGCCCCCACCGCCACCCTCATCCCGGTCGACGACCGCATCGGCCTACCCGAAGCCGTCGCCCTCTACAGGTACGGCGTCACCGCCCAAGGCCTGATCAGAGCGGCCCACGTGACCGCTGGAGACCGGGTCCTCGACCTGGCCGCCGCCGGACACCTCACACCGGTGATCGGCCAACGTTTCCCCTGGAACGGGCAGCCAACGCGCACGCCGCCAAAACCCTGCTCATTCCCTGAACCCAACCCTAAACGTCCTCCGGCCCGCACCGCGGGACCGCAGGCGAACATCCACGTTGATTTCCACTAAGGAGCCCAACACCATGTCCTCTTTCCCCAAGGTCTTCGTGGCCGGCGCCACCGGACTGCTCGGCGGCCAGATCGTCCAAGCCCTCCTCGACCAGGGCACCCCCGTGCGGGCCCTGGTCCGCCCCGGCACCAGCCAGGAGAAGAAGGTTTCCCTGACCGCCCGGCAGGCCCACGGCCTGGAACTCGTCGAAGGCGACCTCACTGACCCGGCCGAACGACTGGCCGACGCCGTCGGCGACGCCACAACTGTGATCTCGGCCGTCCAGGGCGGCCCCGACGTGATCATCGACGGCCAGGTCAACCTCGTGCACGCCGCGGAGAAGGCCGGCGCCCACCGGTTCGTCCCGTCCGACTTCGCCGTCGACGTGACCAAGCTCGACGACGGCGACAACTTCATGATCGACTGGCGCCGGCAGGCCACCGCCGCCTACTTCGGCACCCGCCTCGAAGTCGTCTCCGTCCTCAACGGCGCCTTCTACGAGGTGATGACCGGCTTCATGGGACTCATCGACTGGGAACAGGGCACCCTGTCCCACTGGGGAGACCCCGACCAGCCACTCGACCTCACCTCGGTCGCCGACACCGCCGCCTACACCGCCGCCGTCGCCCTCGACCCGGCCGCCACCGGCACCATGCGCTTCGCCGGCGAGGTCATCTCCATGCG
This sequence comes from Actinomadura opuntiae, assembly GCF_030283205.1. Classification (GTDB taxonomy): domain Bacteria; phylum Actinomycetota; class Actinomycetes; order Streptosporangiales; family Streptosporangiaceae; genus Spirillospora. Next base: position 4,970 of record NZ_JASNWF010000039.1, on the reverse strand, counting down.
GCAGTTCCACGACGCCGTCCAACGCGGCTCCGGCCGCACCCTGCGACTGCACCACCTCGGCACCGCCGACGACCTCCGCGCAGAAATCAACCGCCAAGCGGCGGCCACGCAGAACCCGTTCGACTACGTCGCCCTGCAGTACCAGTGGTGCATGGTGAGCGGCAAAGCCAAGTTCGACACCCTCGACAACACCAGGTACCCGCACATCACACCCCTGCCGCTGACCGACTTCGTCCGCGGCACCGCACCCACCCGTTAACGCACACCGTCCGGTAAGCCGGTACGCGGCCACCACCCACCGGGGGACGACCGCGTACCGGCCCACCACACCGAACACCGCGAGCAGCCCCACACACCCCGACGCCAAAACCCGCTCGCCCGCCACCACCGCCATCCACCACACTCACATCACGTGACACACCTGCACATCTTCGACATGGACGGCACCCTCCTCAACGGCACCACCGCCAACCTCGAACTCGCCCGCCACCTCGGCACCCTCCCCGAACTCCACGCCCTCGAAGCCCGATTCGCCGCCGGCACCCTCGACACCCGCGGCTTCTCCACCGAAATCCACCGCCTCTGGCACCACCTCACCCCCGACCACATCGCCGCCGCCTACACCGCAAGCCCCTGGCTCACCGGCATCGCCGACGTCTGCGCCGACATCCGCGCACGCGGCGAACACTCCGCCGTCATCACCATGTCACCCGACTTCTTCGCCCACCGCCTCCTCGACCTCGGCTTCGACCACGTCATCGCCTCCCGCTTCCCCCCGCTCCCGTTCACCACCGCACCCCTCGACACCACCGGCATCCTCACCCCCGACGACAAGGTCCGCATCGCCGAACAACTCCGCACCCGCCACGGCCTCACCACCGACCAATGCCTCGCCTACGGCGACTCCATGTCCGACGCACCCCTCTTCCGCCACCTCACCAACACCATCGCCGTCAACGCCGACCACCACCTCGCCGACATCGCCACCCTCGACTACCGCGGCACCGACCTCACCGCCGCCTACACCCTCGCCCGCACCCTCCTGTGACCACCACCGCGCCGGGGGAGCGGCACCCCATCCCACGGCTCACCCCCGCTCCACCGGACCCAGCAGCGGATGCACCCGCATCGCCGCCTCCAACTCACCCGGCAACTCATCCCGATACCGCCCCAGCGTCGACAGATCCGCATGCCCCAGCACTCGCCGCACCGCATCCATGTCCGTCGCCGCCGCCAGCAGATGCGTCGCCGTCGTATGCCGCAACCCATGCGGCGTCACACTCCGCCGCCGACCCGGCTCCACCCCCTCCAGCACCCGATCGATCACCGCCTGCACATCACCCCGCGCCAACCGCCGCCCCCGCCACGACAACAGCAACGCCCGCGACTCCACCCCGCGATCCAGCAACCGGCGCCCCTGCGCCAGATACGCGTCCAGCACCTCCACCACCGGCTGGGGGAGCGGCACATCCCGCGTCCGCCCGCCCTTACCGAAGATCCGCCAATACCGCGTCCCGCCGTTGACGAAGAAATCCTCCGCATTCGCCCGCGTCAGCTCCGACACCCGCGGCCCCACCGCCGCCAGCAACAACACGATCAACCCGTCCCGCAACTCCGTCCGCTGATCCACCCGCCGCCGCACCACCGGACCCTCCTCCGCCAGACCCCGCGCCGCCCCCAGCAGCCCCTCCGCCTGCTCCGCCGTCAACGCCCGCCGCTCCGCACGCAACCCGCCCCGATGCTTCGGCCGCACCGTCACCGCCCGCATCGGATCCAGCTGAACCCACCCCGCCACCACCGCGTACTTGAAGAACGCCGACACCGACCGCCGGAACCGCGCCTGCGACGACGCGCTCTGCGTCCCGCCTCCGCCCACCGGCGCGCCGGCCGCGCGCCGCCGCCCGTCCGGCTTGCGCGCGAACCCCAGCAGCACCTCATCGACGTCCTGTCCCGTCAGATCGTCCAGCACCCGATCGGCGCCCGCCAGCTCCGCGAACGTCACCACGTCCCGCGCGTAGACCTCCGCCGTCGCGGGCGCCAGAGCCCCCGTGGAGGTCTTCGCCCGGACCATCTCCGCGTAACGGTCCACGGCCTCGGCAACGGTCACTCGCTGAACATCGGCAGGGCGCACCCGCCGGACGCTACAACCCGCCACCGACAGAACCGCCGCGCGGCGGGTAGGACGACCCCACCCGGTGCCCAGGGGAGGGGAGTGGCCCGTGCTGATCGGCACATCCGGATGGCAGTACGCCGACTGGCGCGACGTCCTGTACCCGACCGGCGTCCCGCAACGCGCCTGGCTGCGACGCTACGGCGAGGTCTTCGCCACCGTCGAGAACAACAACGCCTTCTACCGGCTCCCCAAACGCACCACCTTCGAAGCCTGGCGCGACAACACACCGCCCGGCTTCGTCATGGCCGTCAAAGCCAGCCGCTACCTCACCCACATGAAACGCCTCAACGACCCCGCCGAACCCGTCGCCCGCCTCATGGAAGCCGCCGGCGGCCTCGGCGCAAAGCTCGGCCCCGTCCTGCTGCAACTCCCGCCCACCCTGCAGGCCGAGCCCGACCGGCTGGACGCGTGCCTGCGCCGATTCCCCGCCGGCGTCCGCGTCGCCGTCGAGCCGCGCCACCCCACCTGGTGGACCGACGAGGTGCGCCGCGTCCTGGAACGCCACAGCGCGGCGCTGTGCTGGGCCGACCGCCTCGGCCGCCCCCTGACGCCTCTGTGGCGGACGGCCGACTGGCTCTACCTGCGCTTCCATGAAGGCGCCGCCGACCCCTGGCCCCACTACGACGACGAAACGCTGCAAGCCTGGGCCGACCGCCTGCACGGCGCCGACGACGCCTACGTCTACTTCAACAACGACCCCGGAGGAGCCGCCGTCCGCAACGCCCTGCGCTTCATCGACCTCACCTCAACGTGACACAGGGGAACACAAGCGACAAACTACGCAAACCAGACAGAATTCAGCTTCTGTCTGGTTAGACCAAGCAGCCCGACGAGCACCCACGGGGCACCGTACGACCGACCCGTTACTTCTCGCAGGGGACAGGCTTCTCCTACAGCTCCCGCATGGCGCCCCTGGAGGAGCTCGCGAAGCCGATCGCGCCGACGGCGAACGCGCCAGGCGCGCTGACGTGCAGGAAAACTGCCTCTGACCTGCGGTTTCAGCGCCATACGTGCGTCCTGGACGTACTTGTCACGGCCATGTGCTGTCAGCATCTGGGCTGCGATGGCGATGCCAGCACGGTACGTCGCCTAGAAGATCAGGTCGCGCTCGCGCCCTTGGCGCTCGAAGCACAGGCATTGATGGTCGCCGCCGGACTTTCGGGTCGATGAACGCCTTGCCCCAGGCGTCCGCCGCGCCGACACCAACGAGCTTCCACGCTGACGCACCGACGGAACTGCCCGGCTCGCCCCGCTTCCAGCTGGTCTCACAGATGGTCGATAATGAGCATTATGTTAAGTAGACCTGGAACGCCCCGCTTCCGGGTCGCGCTCACTGGGCGAAGGTGACCTCGTCGGTCGAAGCGACGGCGGCGGTGCGTCCGGGTGCTCGGTGGTAGCGCCAGTAGAGGTTGGTGTGGGCGATGACCTGGCCGGGCGGCGGGGCGCCCCATTCGCTGTTGTCGGGTGCGGTGTGCGCGTCGGCGACGAGGGTGACGTCGTAGCCGCGCGTGAAGGCGCCGTGGATCGTCGAGCGGATGCATGCGTCGGTCTCGGCGCCGGTGACGACGAGGCGGCCGATCCCGGCGCCGGCCAGGACGTGTTCCAGGTCGGTGCCTTCGAAGGCGTCGCCGTAGTTCTTGTGCACGAGCGGTTCCGGTGCGCGGCGCGCCAGTTCGGGGACGTAGCGCCAGGCGTCGGTCCCCTGCCGCAGTTCGGCGTCGGAGTGCTGGACCCAGATGACGGGGACGTTCTCGGCGCGGGCTTTGTCGACGAGCGCGGCGATGTTGGTGATGACGGTGCCGCGCTGGTGGGCGTGAGCCATGACGCCGTTCTGCACGTCGATCACGATGAGGGCGGTGTTGGGGCGGTCTGGCAGCGTGGTCATGAGTCTCCCCTGGGCCGGCTCTGGGCTCTGGGCTCTGGCGGGCAGGTTAAGCGGTGGCGCCGACAGTTGCGCGGAGTTTAGGGTCGCGGCATGACGTGGCGATGTTGATGCTCCTCCCCCGGGTCCGGGTTGGCGCGCAGGCTGTACGTCTACGCGTTCCTTGAGGACTTCATCCTTCTTTATCCGGTTTATTCGGTGTTGTTCGCCGAGGCCGGGTTGTCGGCGGCGGCGATCTCGTCGCTGTTCGTGGTCTGGTCGGTGACGGGCTTCGTCGTCGAGCTGCCCGCCGGGCTGTGGGCGGACGTGGTCTCGCGGCAGTCGCTGCTGGTGGCCGCTCCCCTGCTGGCCGGCGCTGGGTTCGGGCTGTGGGCGTTCGTCCCGTCGTATCCGGCGTTCGCGGCGGGTTTCGTGTTGTGGGGTGCGGGGTCGGCGCTGCGGTCGGGTGCGCTGCAGGCGCTGGTGTACGAGGCGCTCGAGCGGTCGGGTGAAACGCAGGCGTATGCGCGGTTGATCGGGCGTTCGGAGGCGGTGGCGCTGCTGGGGGTGGTGGCGGCGAGCGCGGTCGCGTCGCCGGTGCTGGCGGTGGGCGGTTACCGGGCGTTGGGGGTGGCGAGTGTGGTGGCGTGCGCGGGGTGTGCGGTGGCGGGGTGGTTCCTGCCGGACGAGCGGGCGGGCCGGGCGGAGGGCGAGGCGTCGTTCGCGCGGGTCCTGCGGGAGGGCGTGGCTCAGGTGCGGGGCGTGCCGGCGGTGCGGGGGGCGCTGGTCCTGGTCGCGGTGCTGACGGGCGTGACGTCGTTGGACGAGTACGTGCCGTTGCTGGTGCGGTCGACGGGGGTGGCGGCGGTGTGGGTTCCGGTGCTGGTGCTGGTGGTGACGGTGGGGGGCGCGGTGGGCGGTTGGGTGGCGGGGCGG
>NZ_JASNWF010000038.1 GCF_030283205.1 Actinomadura opuntiae | reverse complement strand
CGCCCGAGACCCATCCGGCGCCGCCGCCCGCGGAACCGCCCGCCGCCGAGCCGCCGCCCGCGGCCGCGCCTCCGGTGCACGTCCCGGAGGCGCCGGCGCCCAAGCCGGTGCCGAGTCCGGCGGCGCCCGCACCGCGCCCGGCACGGGTGGAGGCGCCCGCTCCGGTCCCGATGGTGCCGCGCCCGCGGCCGAAGAAGCCAGCGCCGTCCCCGTCGCCGCAGGCCGTCAACCGTGCGGCGAAGACGAAGGCGAAGCCGCTGGAGCAGCGGCGCAACCCGCTCAGCACCTCGCTGGTCCTGGTGGTCATCGCGGTCGTCGTCAGCGCCGGGACGGCCATCGCGTTCGCCCGCTGACCCGCCGCCCCCCCCGAGGCCGCAGGCCCGCGCGTCCTCGCCCGTCCCGCCGCGCCGGGGTCGGGCGGGGACGCGCACCGCACCCTCGAACGGCGCGGCCGGATCAGGGGAGGCGGGCCTTCAGGTACGGGGCGGTGCGGCTCGCGGATGCGGCCGCCACCCGGGCGGGCGGGCCCTGGGCGACGACTCGGCCGCCCTCGTTGCCGCCGCCGGGTCCCAGGTCGATGACGTGGTCGGCGGAGGCGACCACGTCCATGTCGTGCTCGGCGACGACGACGGTGGCGCCGCCGTCCACGAGCGCGTGCAGCTGCCGGGCCAGCAGCTCGGTGTCGGCCGGGTGCAGGCCGGTGGTCGGCTCGTCCAGCAGGTACAGCACGTGGCCGCGGCGGGCGCGCTGCAGTTCGGTGGCCAGCTTGATGCGCTGCGCCTCGCCGCCGGACAGCTCCGTGGCCGGCTGCCCGAGCCGCAGGTACCCCAGGCCGACGTCGCGCAGCGCGGCGAGTGCGCGGGCGGCCGGGGCGACCTCGGCGAGGAACCCGGCGGCCTCCTCCACCGTCATCGCCAGCACGTCGGCGATGCTCGCGCCGTGCCAGGCGATCTCCAGCGTCCCGGGGTTGTAGCGGGCGCCGTGGCAGACGTCGCAGACCGCGTAGGTCGACGGCAGGAACAGCAGCTCGACCGAGACGTACCCCTCGCCCTGGCAGTTCTCGCACCGGCCGCCCGGCATGTTGAACGAGAAGCGTCCCGCGTCGTACCCGCGCGCCCTCGCCTCGTCCGTGGCGGCGAACCGTTTGCGGACGGCGTCGAACAGCCCGGTGTAGGTCGCCAGGTTCGAGCGCGGCGTGCGCCCGATCGGCCGCTGGTCGACCCGCACCACCCGCCCGACCGCGGCGCTGCCGTCCGCGTGCTCGGCCAGCACGTCCACGAACGTCGACTTGCCCGACCCGGACACGCCGGTGACGGCGGTGAACACCCCGAGCGGCACGTCGGCGTCCAGCCCCCGCAGGTTGTGGCGGGTGACGCCGCGTAGCTCCAGCGCCCCCGAGGCGGCGCGCGGCTCCCGCCGCGGAGGTTCGGGAGGCTCGAACAGGTACCGTCGCGTGACCGACTCGGCGACGTCCCGCAGTTCGGCGACGGGCCCGCTGTGCAGGACGCGGCCGCCGTGCACGCCCGCGCCGGGGCCGACGTCCACGACCCAGCCGGCGCGGCGCACGACCTCCATGTCGTGCTCGATGACGAACAGGCTGTTGCCCGCCGCCTTCAGCCGCTCCAGTACCGTCATCAGCGCCTCGGTGTCGGCGGGGTGCAGGCCGGCGGACGGCTCGTCCAGCACGTACACCACGCCGAACAGCCCGGACCGCAGCTGGGTCGCCAGCCGCAGCCGCTGCAGCTCCCCCGCCGACAGGGTCGGGGCCGGGCGGGACGTGGCGAGATACCCCAGGCCGAGCTCCTCCAGCACCTCGATGCGGGCGGTCAGGTCGCGGGCCAGGACGGCGGCGGGCCCGTCCCCGGCCAGGTGCGGGCGCAGCACGTCCGCCAGCGCCGACAGCGGCAGCGCGGCCAGCTCGGCGATGGTGCGGCCCGCGAAGGTGACCGCCAGCGCCTCGGGCCGCAGCCGCCGCCCGCCGCACACCGGGCACACGGCCGAGACCAGGAACGATTCGGCGCGGCGGCGGCGCGCCTCGCTCTTGGAGTCGGCGTAGGCGCGCAGCACCAGCCGCTTGGCGCTGGAGTAGGTGCCCTGGTAGGGGCGGTGGATGCGGTGCGCCTCGCGGACGGGATGGACGGTCACGACGGGCTGCTCGTCGGTGAACAGGATCCACTCGCGCTGCTCGCGCGGCAGCTCCCGCCAGGGCCGGTCGATGTCGTAGCCGAGCGCGTCCAGGATGTCGCGCAGGTTCTTGCCCTGCCAGGCGCCCGGCCAGGACGCGATGGCGCCGTCGCGGATGCTCAGCGACGGGTCGGGGACCAGCGACTCCTCGGTGACCTCGTGGACCTCGCCGAGGCCGTGGCAGTGCGGGCAGGCGCCGGCGGCGGTGTTCGGCGAGAACGCGTCGGAGTCCAGCCGCTCGGCGCCGGGCGGGTACTCCCCCGCGCGCGACATCAGCATCCGCAGCGAGTTCGACAGCGTCGTCACCGTGCCGACCGACGACCGCGAGGACGGCACCGACCGGCGCTGCTCCAGCGCCACCGCCGGCGGCAGCCCGGTCACTTCGTCGACGGCCGGCGCCGCTACCTGGTGCAGCAGCCGCCGCGCGTACGGGGCGACCGACTCCAGGTAGCGGCGCTGCGCCTCGGCGTACAGCGTGCCGAACGCCAGCGACGACTTGCCCGACCCGGACACGCCCGTGAACGCCACCAGCGCGTCGCGCGGGATCGCGGCGTCCACGCCGCGCAGGTTGTGCTCGCGGGCGCCGCGCACCCGCACGAACGGGTCGTCGGCGGCCTGCATGATCAGCACACTACCGGCCCGCCGCCGCGCACCGGCCGGCCGGGGACCCGCAGGTCAGGGGCGGCGGCCGACCCCGCCGAACACCAGGAACCGCTCGGGGTCGCGCACCTCGTCGTCGTCGTCGGGGCGCCACAGCGGCACGTACACCAGGCCCGGGTCCAGCAGGTCCCAGCCGTCGAAGAACCGCAGGATCTCCGCGTGCGACCGCGACACCGCCGGGGAGGTCGCCCGGTCGTACAGCTTGCCGATCGCGGCGGTCTTGCCCGGCTGCGCCTCGTGGGTGAGGTGGGACAGCACCAGGTGGCTGCCGGGCGCGCCCGCGTCGCGCAGCGCGGCCGCGATGGCGGCCGGGTCCTCCTCGTCCTTGACCAGGTGCAGCGCCGCGACGAGCAGGAACGCCACCGGCTTGGCCAGGTCGACGAGCCGGTTCAGCTCCGGGTCGGCCAGGATCTCGCGGGGGCGGCGCATGTCGGCCTGGATCACCGTGGCGCGGTCGTTGCCCGCCAGGATCGACCGGCTGTGCGCGACGGCGACGTCGTCGTTGTCGACGTACACCACCCGCGCGTCCGGGTTGACACCCTGCGCGACCTCGTGCACGTTGCCCTGTGTGGGGATCCCCGACCCGATGTCGATGAACTGGTCGACGCCGGCCCGCGCCGCCGTGCGGACCGCGCGGCGCAGGAACGCCCGGTTCGCCTGCGCGAGCTCCCGCGCCTGCGGCTCGATCCGCAGCAGCCCGGTCGCCAGGTCACGATCGGACGCGAAATTGTGCCCTCCGCCGAGCAGGAAGTCGTACACCCGTGCGACGCTTGGTCTCTGACTGTCGACCTCGGGTGGGATCCACTCGGAGTCCATGCATCGTCTCCCTTTTCAGCCGAGGGCGTCGTCCGCGGGGGGATTCAGCGTAACGCGAATCACACCGCCGCCGTCCTCGCGCAGCCGACAGTGAAGGACCGATGTCAGAGCCATTCGCAGCGCACGCCGGTCCGGTGACCGTCCTGCTGACCCCCGACGGCACGGTCACCGCCTGCACCGGCGGCGCCGCCCGTCTGCTGGGCTGCCCGGCGCCCGCCGCGGTGGGCGCGCGGCTGGCCGACCTGCTCGGACGCGCCGCCGCCGGGTCGCTGGCCGCCGCGCTCAAGCAGGCCGCGGCCGGCCGTCCGTGGCGCGGCACGCTGCCGCTGCCGGGCGGCGACCCGCTGGTGTCGTGCGAGCCGATGGCGGCCGGCTCCGGCCAGACGCTGGTGGCGCTGACCGTCGCGCCGCCGTGGGCCGACGGGGTGGAGCTGCTGAACGAGGCGGGCCGCCGCATCGGCTCCACGCTCGACCTGCACCGCACCGCCGCGGAGGTCGTCGGGGTCGCGGTGCCCCGGTTCGCCGACGCGGGCGCCATCTACGTGCTCGAGGCGCTGCTGGCCGACGACCGGCCCGTCCCGCCCGCCGGGACCGGCGCCCACCCGGCGGTGGTGCGCCGGCTCGCGATCGCCTTCGCCGAGGACGACCCGCGCGCCTGGGCCCGCGAGTTCCCCGTCAACGAGGTCATCGTCTACCCGCCCGACACCCCCTACGCCCGCTGCATCAACACCGCCCGCATGGTCGAGTTCGGCAGCGACGCCATCCCCGACGCGATCGTGCACCGCACCGGCCCGGCGATGGAGGGGCTGCTGGACCACGTGTCGCTGCTGGCGGTGCCGCTGGTGGCGCGCGAGCGGGTCCTGGGGTTCGCGGTGTTCAGCCGCAAGCGCGGACGGCTGCCGTTCGCGCCCGCCGACACCGCGCTGGCGGGCGAGCTCGCGGCCCGCGCCGCGACCTGCGTCGACAACGCCTGCCTGTACCGGCGCGAGCACCGCACCGCGACCGCGCTGCAGGCGAGCCTGAAGCCCGGCCGCGTCACCGTCCCCGCCGGGCTCGAGATCGCGCACCGGTACGTTCCGGCCGGCAGCGACGTCGGCGGCGACTGGTACGACGTCGTCCAGCTGCCCGGCGACCGGGTCGCCATCGTGATCGGCGACTCGGTCGGGCACGGCGTCACCGCGGCCGCCGCGATGGGGCAGCTGCGGATCGCCGCGCACACCCTCGCCGGCTGCGAGCTGCCGCCCGCCGAGGTGCTGACCCGGCTGGACACCATCGCCCAGAACCTGGACGCCGCGCAGTTCGCCACCTGCCTGTGCCTGGTCTGCGACCCGGCGACGATGCGGTGCGAGCTGGCGTGCGCCGGGCATCCGCCTCCGCTGCTGACGCTGGCCGACGGCGCGGCCCGGCACTTCGCCGTCCCGCACGGGCTGCCGCTCGGGGTGTCGGACCCGGCGCACCCGCCCGAGTACCAGCAGCTCGCCGGCGCCATCCCGCACGGCGCGACCCTGGCGTTCTACACCGACGGGCTGGTGGAGAGCCGGATGCGCACCGTCGACCAGGGCATCGCCCGGCTGGCGTCCGCGCTCGTCGCCTCGCGATCCCCCTCGCTGGAGGAGACCGCCGACGGCGTCCTGGCCCTGCTGGCCGACCAGCAGGGCCACGACGACATCGCCCTCCTGCTCGTCCGCGCCGCCGGCACAGCCTGACCCGGCCCGCCGGCGGCCGAACGCTACAGGCCGGGGATCTGGTGATTGCGGAACGCGTCCACGAAATACTCGTGATCACGGCGGACGATCTCGGCGTAGCCGGTGCCGAAGGCGACCATGTCCTCCACGAACGCGGTCTCGTCCGCGCCGATCACCGCGTTGATGGCGTCCTCGACCTGGAAGCCGACCAGGGTGTGGTCGGAGTCGGTGTCGGACACGCAGTGCACCTTGGCGGTGGCCCGGCCGAGGTCGTCCAGCACCGACAGCATGTCCTCCGGCTCGGTGAGGCCGCCCCAGTCCAGGTCCTCCTCGTAGGGCGACAGCTCCTGCACCACGTAGCCGACGCCGTCGATCTGGGTGTAGCCGAGCCAGGGGTCGGTGTTGGCCTGCAACGCGCGCCGCGACACGGCGGTGCGGTGCCCGTGGTGCTGGAAGTACTCGCGGATGCGGGAGTCGTCGACGACCCGGCTCGGCGCGGCGACGTTGCCCTGCTTCATCGACAGGATGACGTCGTTCTCCAGCGCCTGGGTGTTGCCCTCCACCAGGATGTTGTAGGCCGACAGGCCCGCCGAGCCGATCCCGAACCCGGACGCGCCGACGATGTCCTTCACCTGGTAGGTGAGGCTGCCGAACCGCTTCTCGGCCGGGATCGTGTTCAGGTACTCCTGGTAGGCGGCCTCCACCACGGCGCGCTCGGCATCGTCGAGGCGGCGGACGCCGGGCCGGTCGCGGAACCGGCGGTCGGGGCCCTCGACGACCGTCATGCCCGCCAGCAGCCCGATCCGGGTGCCGCCCATCGCCTCGATCAGCACGTCGCGGACGTAGCCGTCGGAGTTGGCCAGCGTGAGCGCGAACTTCTCGTCGCCCTCGTGCGTGGCGAACTGGCGGACCTGGTCGACGTAGCCGCGCACGTAGGTCTCGATCAGCCGCCGGATGTCGGCGTCGGAGATCGCCTTCTGCCACGCCAGCAGCGCCAGGCTCGCCACCAGCCGCTTGACGTCCCAGGTGAAGTGCCCGACGTAGGCCTCGTCGAAGTCGTTGACGTCGAACACGAACACGCCGTCGTCGTTCATGTAGGTGCCGAAGTTCTGCGCGTGCAGGTCGCCCTGGATCCACACCCGGCTCGTGCGCTCGTCGGCCCACCGGTCGTCGTCGTGCTGGACGTCGGCGTAGAACAGGCAGGCGCTGCCCCGGTAGAACGCGAACGGGTCGGAGGCCATCTTGCGGAACCGGCGGCGGAACTCGGCGGGGCTGCGCTCCATCAGGTCCGCGAACGCCTCGACCAGCACGTCCACGATCTGCCGCTGGCGCTCCTTCGGATCGCGCCCGTGCAGAACCTCGATGACGCTCGCCATGCTGTCTCCCTCGATGATCACGTGATTCCCCGCCGCAGCCGGGGAGCTGGCGATCATTCTGCCGAATCCGCCCCCGCCCGGGCGGTGAACAGCGGGAGAAGCGCCGGTTCCGACCGCAACAGGCCGAGCGCGGTCTCGGCGTGCCCGGGGACGTAGCCGTTGCCGATCAGCATGGTCACGTCGGCGGCCAGCCCCTCGGCGCCGAGCGCGGCGGCCGAGAACGAGGTCGCCATCGAGAAGAACACCACGGTCCCGCCGGGCGCGGTGGCCAGGATCGCGCCGTGCTCGCAGCCCGGCACGTCCACGCACACCACGGTGACGTCGGCGGGCTCGCCGATCGCGGCGGCGACCGCGACCGGGTCGCGGGCGTCGGCGCGCACCACCGCGTCGGCCAGGCCCGTCGCGGCCAGCAGCTCCTCCTCCGCGGCCGTCGGCACCAGCCCGATCGTGCGCGACGCGCCCGCGCGGCGCGCCGCCGCCAGCGACAGCGAGCCGCTCTTGCCGGCGCCGCCCAGGACCGCGACGACGGGACGCTCGCGGGAGGCGACGACCCGCTCGGTCAGCGCGGGCGCCCCGCACACGTCCATCACCGACAGCGCGACCGGGACGGGCAGGTCGTCGGGCAGGACGGCGGCGATGGAGCGCGCGAACAGGATCGCGTGCCCGTCGGCGGGGATCTGCTCGGAGCGGCCGTCCCAGCGGGCCAGGCCGTCGGTGACGGCGAGCGGGGTCAGGGTGAGTGAGACGAGGGTGGCGATGCGGTCGCCGGGCTTCAGCCCGAGCGGGGAGTCCGGCCCGGCCTCCTCGACGGCGCCGACGAGCATCCCGCCCGACCCGGTGACCGGGTTGTGCATCTTGCCGCGCTCGCCGATGATCCGCAGCACCTCGGCGCGGATCGCGTCCGGGTCGCCGCCGTGCGCGGTGTGCAGTTGCCGGTAGGACGCGGCGTCCAGGTTGAGCCGCTCGACGCGGACGCGCACCTCGTCGGGGCGGATCGCCGGGTCGGTGTCCAGCCGCGCCGCCGCCTGCGGCAGCACGCCCGCCGGCTCCAGCACCCGGTGCAGCCCCACGGCGGTCCCCGTCCCCGCCGCCGTCCCGGCTCCGCTCATCCCCGCGCCCTCCGCAACGTCCGTGTCCCGTGTGATCCATGGTGATGTCCCGGAAGATATACCGGTCACCTCTAGTTTCGGTGGAAGTCTTCCCGTAACGTCGGCTCCATACAAGACTTTTATGCGAACGATGTGACGCGAGGAGGCGGTCGACGATGACCACTGCCCTGCATCCGGACCCGGACGCGGCCGTCCGGACCCCGGTGGCCGACCGGGACGCGGCCCGCCAGCCGTACGCCTACCGGCGCCGGCCGCTGGAGGAGCCCGACTGGCGGCGGCTGCCCGGCTGGCGCGAGGTCACGGACGCGGAGTGGGAGTCGGCGCAGTGGCAGCGCGCGCACTGCGTGAAGAACATCCGCCAGCTCCGCGCCCTCATGGGCGACCTGCTGGACGAGGCGTTCTACGCCGACCTCGAGCGCGACCAGGCGGAGCGCGCGACGATGTCGATGCTGCTCCCGCCGCAGATGCTCAACACCATGGACACCTCCTCCACCGAGGCGTTCTACGCCGACCCGGTGCGGCGCTACATGCTGCCGGTGTTCAGCGACCGGCGCACCGACTGGCCCTCGCACCCCTACGCCACCCGCGACTCGCTGCACGAGGCCGAGATGTGGGCCGTCGAGGGGCTCACCCACCGCTACCCCACCAAGGTGCTGGCCGAGCTGCTGCCGACCTGCCCGCAGTACTGCGGGCACTGCACCCGGATGGACCTGGTCGGCAACTCCACGCCGAACGTCGACAAGCACAAGTTCACGATCCGGCCCCCGGACCGGCACGAGGCCATGCTCGACTACCTGCGCCGCACCCCCGGCGTCCGCGACGTGGTGGTGTCGGGCGGCGACGTCGCGAACCTGCCGTGGCCGCGGCTGGAGGCGTTCGTCGGCGCGCTGCTGGACATCGACAACATCCGCGACATCCGGCTGGCCAGCAAGGCGCTGATGGGGCTGCCGCAGCACTGGCTGCAGGACGAGGTCCGCGCCGGCATGGAGCGCCTGGCCGCCAAGGCGAACGGGCGCGGCGTGCAGATCGCGATCCACACCCACGTCAACGCGGCCGGTTCGGTGACGCCGCTGGTCGCCAAGGCGGCCCGGGCGATGCTCGACACCGGCGTCCGCGACGTCCGCAACCAGGGCGTGCTGCTGCGCGGGGTCAACGACTCCCCCGGCGCGCTGCTCGACCTGTCGTTCGCGCTGCTCGACGAGGCCGGCATCATGCCCTACTACCTCTACATGTGCGACATGATCCCCAACAGCGAGCACTGGCGGCTCGCCGTCTGGGAGGCGCAGGAGCTGCAGCACGCGATCATGGGCTACCTGCCGGGCTTCGCGACGCCGCGCATCGTGTGCGACGTCCCCTACGTCGGCAAGCGCTGGGTGCACCAGCTCGCCGACTACGACCGCGAGCGCGGCGTCTCCTACTGGACGAAGAACTACCGCACCGGACTGGAACTGTCCGATCCAGACGCCCTGACACGCCAGTATGAGTACTACGACCCGATCTATACGCTCCCCGAGCGTGGCCGCGAATGGTGGCGCGATCGGGCCGAAGCGGCTTGATCGCCCGACGCCTTTACAATGTAGATCAGGTACCGGGGTGTCCGGGCGGAATATCCTTGGACGGGTGACTTCTGAGCCGACGTCCCGTTTCCCGGTCGGCGCCGCCGCGACCGCGGCCCGCCTCGAGGACGACCCGCACCCCCTGCTCGCCCGGCTGCGCGCCGCCGAGCCCGTCTCCTGGCTGCCCGCCCTCGGCGGCTGGCTGGTCACCTCGCGCGACCTGGCGCAGCGGGTCATGCGGGACGCGGCGGCGTTCACCGTCGACGACCCGCGCTTCTCCACCGCGCGGGTCGTCGGGCCGAGCATGCTGTCGCTGGACGGGCCCGTCCACACCCGGCACCGCGACCCGTTCGCCCGGCCGTTCCGGCCCGCGCGCACCCGCGAGCGGTTCACCGCGTTCGTCGAGGCGGAGGTCGCGCGGCTGGTCGGCGGGCTCGCGCCGGCCGGCCGCGCGGAGCTGCGCGGCGAGCTGGCCGGGCCGCTGGCCGTCGCGGTCGTCGCCGAGGCGCTCGGCCTGGAGGGCGTGGACGCCGCGACGATCCGGTCCTGGTACGGGGCGTTCGTCGAGGCGGTGTCCGCCATCACCGCCGGCGGCGAGGCCCCCGCCCGCGCGGACGAGGCGTACGCGCTGCTGCGCGCCGCCGTCGAGAAGGCGATCACCGCCGGCGCGCCCGGGTCGCTGCTGGCCGAGGCCGCCGCGGACGGGGCCGGGCTGACCACCGCGGAGGTCGTGGCGAACGCCGCGATCCTGATGTTCGGCGGCATCGACACCACCGAGGGGATGATCGCGAACACGCTGCTGCACCTGCTCGGCCATCCCGATCAGCTGCGGCTCGTCCTGGACGACCCCGGCCTGCTGCCCGCCGCGATCGAGGAGTCGCTGCGCCTGGAGCCGTCGGCGTCGGTCGTCGACCGCTACGCCACCCGCGACATCGACCTCGGCGGGGTCGCGGTGCGCGAGGGGGACCTGGTGCGCGTGTCGATCGCGGGCGCGAACCGCGACCCGGCGGCGTTCCCCGACCCCGGCCGGTTCGACGTGCGGCGGCCGAACGCCGCCGAGCACCTGGCGTTCGCCCGAGGCCCGCACTTCTGCTTCGGCGCCCACCTGGCCAGGCTGGAAGCCCATACGGCGGTCGCCGCGCTCCTGGAGCTGCCGGGCCTGCGCCTCGATCCGTCCCACTCGCCGCGCGCGCACGGACTGGTCTTCCGCAAGCCGCCGCACCTGCACGTCCTCTGGGACCGGTAGCGGCCGCTCCGCCCCGCGCGCGGCGCGCCGGAGCGACGCCCCTTTTGTGGGAACATTCCGCTCATGATCGTGGAACGCCGGGTCGAGCTGCGCTTCGAACGCGAAAGCCGGGACGCCGGGACGCACACCAACCTGTCCGCCGTGCGCCAGGACGGCCGCTGCCTGTGGGTGGCGGGCGACGAGACGGCCACCATCGAGCGGCTCACCGCGACGCTCGGCGACGACGGCCTCGTCACCGGCTACGAGGGGCACACCACCGTCGCGCTCGCCGACCTCGTCGAGCTGCCCGCCGGCCCCGACGAGGAGGCCGACATCGAGGGCCTGGCGCGCAGCAACGGCTGGCTGTGGGCGATCGGCTCGCACAGCCTCAAGCGCAAGAAGATCAAGGCGAGCCACACCGGCGCGAAGGCCCGCAAGCGGCTGGCCTCGGTGGTGCGCGAGGACAACCGGTTCGTGCTGGCCCGCCTCCCGCTGGCCAACGGCGCGGACGGGCTGCCGCAGGTCGTCCGCGAGGACGGCGACCGCACCGCCGCCGTCCTCGGCCTGCACCACGACTCCGTCACCGACCTGCTCGAGGACGACCCGCACCTGGCGCCGTTCCTGTCGATACCGAGCAAGGACAACGGCATCGACATCGAGGGCATCGCCGCGCACCGCGACCGGCTCTACATCGGGCTGCGCGGGCCGGTGCTGCGCGGCTGGGCCGTGCTGGTGGAGATCCGCCCCGGCACCCACCCCGACGACCCGCGCCGGCTGGAACTGCTGCCGGTCGGCGACGGCAAGGCGCTGTACCGCACCCACTTCCTGGACCTCGGCGGGCTCGGCATCCGCGACCTGTGCCCGGACGGCGACGACCTGCTGATCCTCACCGGCCCCAGCATGGACCTCGACGGCCCCGTGCGCGTGCACCGCTGGCCGGGCATCGCCGAGGTGGACGCGCCCGAGGTCGTCACCGCCGACGAGCTGCCGCTGCTCGGCGACCTGCCCTACGGCGACGGCGACGACCACGCCGAGGGCCTCGCCGTCCTGGACGGCTCCGACGGTGCGGGGACCCGGCTGATGGTCGTCTACGACAGCCCGTCCCCGGAGCGGCTCACCGCGGACGGCGGGGTGCTGGCCGACGTCGTCCGGCTCCCCAAATAAGTGCTCGCTTCCGCGATCTGCTTGGATGGTGCCGCAACCTGCGGGAACCGGAAGGGCGAGGCTGAGAATGATCGAGTGGTCCGAGGAAGACCTGATGATCCGGGACGCGGTCCGCGGCTGGATCGACGCGGAGGTCCGGCCGAACCTGGACGCGCTGGACTCCGGCGAGCTGCCGCCCTACGACCTGCTCCGGAGCCTGTACAAGACGTTCGGGATGGACGAGATGGCGCGCTCGTCCTTCCAGGCCCGGATCGCCAAGGAGCGCGAGGGCGGCCCTGAGAAGAAGGCCGCAGAGAACAAGGACAGGGACGCCGACGGCCCCGGCGGCGGCAACGCGGCGATGACGATGCTGCCGGTCATCGAGCTGTGCAAGGTCGCCCCCGGCATGGTCTCGGCGATGGGCGTCGGCCTCGGCCTCGCCGCCGGGACCATCATGAAGCGGGGCACGCCCGACCAGAAGGAGCGCTGGGCGCTGCCGCTGCTGACCATGGAGAAGGTCGGCGCGTGGGCGATCACCGAGCCGAACTCCGGGTCGGACGCGTTCGGCGGCATGCAGGCCACCGCGAAGAAGGTCGGCGACGAGTACGTCATCAACGGCGGCAAGACCTTCATCACCAACGGCCCCTACGCCGACACCATCGTCTTCTACTGCAAGCTCGACGACGGGCGCGACCCCCGCGACCGCGAGATCCTCACGTTCGTGCTCGACCGCGGCATGGACGGCCTGGAGCAGAGCAGGCCGCTGCGCAAGATGGGCCTGCACTCCTCCCCCACCGGCGAGCTGTTCCTCAACGACGTGCGCGCCGGCGCCGACCGGCTGCTGTCGTCGGGCGCGCAGGGCGGCAAGGAGTCGGCCAAGCAGAACTTCGTCACCGAGCGCGCCGGCGTCGCCGCGATGGCCCTCGGCGTCATCGAGGAGTGCCTGAAGCTGTCGGTGGAGTACGCCAAGACCCGCGAGCTGTGGGGGCAGCGGATCGGCGACTTCCAGCTCATCCAGCTCAAGCTCGCCAAGATGGAGGTCGCCCGCCTCAACGTGCAGAACCTGGTGTTCCGGCACGTGGAGATGCAGCGCTCGGGCCGCACCCCGACGCTCGCCGAGGCGTCGGCGATGAAGCTGTACGCCGCGCAGGCCGCCAGCGAGGTCGCCCAGGAGGCGGTGCAGCTGTTCGGCGGCAACGGCTACATGAGCGAGTACCGGGTGGAGCAGCTGGCCCGCGACGCCAAGTCGTTCCAGATCTACGCCGGCACCGACGAGATCCAGGTGACCCACATCGCGCGCGACCTGCTGTCGCGCTGATTCCCGTCCGCTAACGGCGGCTGTACGGGGAACGGTCCCGAACTTCCGGCGTCTCGAAGGCATCGAAAAGGTGGAGGGCGGGTGAGGGCGATCGCCCGCCCTCCACCAGACGGCCATTTCTGGACAGCCGACGACGGGAACTGGATACTCACAGCCATGGACGGTCAGCCCTCGTATCCGGTGCGAGCGTCCGACACCGAGCGGGACCGGGTGCTGCGCGTCCTCGGCGACCGCGTGGCCGAGGGCCGGATGTCGCACGAGACCTTCGAGCGCCGCGTCGACCAGGTCCTGCAGGCGCGCAGCCGCGCCGAGCTGGACGACATCGTGCACGACCTGCCGCCCACCAGCCGCGTCGTGGGCCGGCTCACCGGCCTGGTGGCGACGGTGTCGCAGGTGACCGCGCGGATCGAGGCGGCCTGGCGGGGCCCGCGGCTGCCGCGCTTCGTGCTGCCGCCCGCCGGAGCGGCGCGGATCGTCGTCGGCCGCGCCCCCACCTGCCAGTTCGTGCTCACCGACCTGACGGTCTCGCGCTTCCACGCCGAGCTGTACCGCACCGACGAGGGCTGGATGGTCTCCGACCTGGGGTCGATGAACGGCACCCGGGTGAACGGCTGGCGGCTCACCGGCCCGGCCCGGGTCCGGCCCGGCGACGAGCTCGGCTTCGGCAACGTCGGCTACATCGTCGCCGCCCCCTGACGCGCGGCCCGATCCGCTTCGGGACGCCCCAGGGCTTGACGTATTCGTTAAGAGTCCTTACTTTCTCCTCCAAGTTAGGAAACCTTCTTAACTCCGAGGAGCCGCCGTGCCCGCCTCCGGCAACCCCGGGGTCCCCGGGACCCCGAGCCTGCTGCGCGCCATCAACGACCGTGCCGCGCTGGAGGCGCTGCTGGCCCGCGGGCCGCTGACCCGCCCGCAGATCTCCGACCTCACCGGCATCTCCAAGCCGACCGCCTCGCAGCTGCTCGCCCGGCTGGAGGAGGCGGGCCTGGTCGTGCGGGACGGCCTGCGCGAGGGGCTGCCCGGCCGGACCGCCGAGCTGTACCGCATCAACGGCGCCGCCGCGCACGTCGCCGGCGCCGACGTCACCCCGGCCCGCATCACGGTCAGCGTCGCCGACCTCACCGGGGCGGTCGTCGGCGAGCACACCCTGCCCACGCCCGGCCGCACCGGCGTGGACGCGGTCGCCCGGATGGCCGAGGCGCTCGACAAGGCCGCCGCCGCAGCGGGCCTCACCCGCGCGGCCCTGCACCGGGCCGTCATCGGCATCCAGGGCGCGATCGACCCGGCCACCGGCCGGCTCGGCTACGCCTCGCACATCCCCGGCTGGCACGTCCCCGACCCGGTGGGCGCCCTCACCGGCGGGCTCGGCCTCCCGGTCGCCATCGAGAACGACGTCAACCTCGCCGCGCTCGCCGAACGCGCCGGCGGCCGCGCCGCAGGCACCCGCGACTTCGTGCTGCTGTGGGTCGCCGACGGCGTCGGCATGGCCGTCGTCCTGGACGGAGCGCTGCACCGCGGCGCGACCGGCGGCGCCGGCGAGATCGGCTACGCGCCCGCGGTGGGCGCCCCGCTGATGCGCGACGTCCGCCGCACCCACACCGGCGGCGTGCACAGCCTCACCGGCGGCGCCGCCGTGCTGAAGCTGATGCGCGAGCACGGGTTCCGCGGCCGGGACGCGGCCACCGCGCTCGGCCGCGCCGCCGCCGAGGCCGGCGCCGACCGGCCGGGGACGCGCGGCGCCGCCGACGCCGGCGCCCGCGCCGAGCGCGCCCTCACCGAGCTGGCCACCCGGCTCGGCGCCACGCTCGCCACCGTCGTCGCCGTCCTGGACCCGGCGCTGGTCGTGCTGACCGGCGACGTCCTGCGCGCCGGCGGGGAACCGCTGCGCGCCCGCGTCGAGCAGCACCTGCACAGCCTGACGATCCCGCGCCCGAAGGTGCGGCTCAGCTCCGTCGAGGGGAACCCGGTCCTGGCCGGCGCGCTGCAGCAGGCGCTCCAGGACACCCGCGACGCGGTGTTCTCCACCACCGTCCCCGACACCGCGCGGCCCTGAACCGCCCCGTCCCGCACCCGCACCCGTCCCACCCCCGCTCCCCCACAGCGGACGGCGGCACCGGCCGTCCCCTCCCCCGAAGGAGAACCGGAGTGCGCACATCGACAACGCGCCGGCTCGCCGCGGCGCTGGCCGCCGCCGGGCTCGGCCTCACGGCCTGCACGGCCGGCGGCAGCGGCGGCCAGTCCGGCGGCCCGAAGGCCGGGGAGAAGCAGACCATAGAGGTCTGGCACGGCTGGAGCGCCCCGCACGAGGTGAAGGCGTTCCAGGACGCCGTCGCCGGCTTCCGCAAGCTGCACCCCAACATCACCGTCAAGCTCGTCAAGGACCAGACCGACGACCGCATCACCAACGCCATCCGCGGCGGCAACCCGCCCGACGTGGTGTCCTCGTTCACCACCGACAGCGTCGGGCAGTGGTGCCAGAGCGGCGCCTGGCAGGACCTGTCCGGCGACATCGCCGGATCCAAGCTCGACCTGAACCAGTTCCCCAAGCCGGTCCAGCAGTACACCCGGTACAAGGGCCGCCGGTGCGCGATGCCGCTGCTCGCCGACGCCTACGGGCTCTACTACAACAAGGCCCTGATGAAGGGCGAGCAGCCGCCGCGGACGTTCTCCGAACTGACCGCGCTGGCCAAGAAGCTCACCGTCCGAGCCCCCGACGGGAGCATCAAGGTCGCCGGGTTCATGCCGTCCGCGCAGTACTACGAGCACCAGGTGCAGCACCTCGCCACCCAGTTCGGCGCGAAATGGCTCACCCCCGACGGGCGCGCCGGCTTCGCCGCCGACCCCGCCGTCAAGGCCTACCTGCAATGGAACAAGAGCCTCATCGACTGGTACGGCTACGACAACGTCAAGAAGTTCCTGCACTCGATGGGCCAGGAGTTCGAGTCGTCCAACCCGTTCGAGAAGGGCAAGGTCGCCATGGCCGTGGACGGCGAGTGGCGCACCAAGTTCATGCAGGAGGAGGCGCCGAAGGTCGACTACGGGACCGCGCCCGCGCCCGTCCCCGACGGTCAGGACTCCCGCTACGGCAGCGGGTTCGTCACCGGCACCGTCATCGGCATCCCGCGCGGCGCCAAGCACCGCGCGGCGGCGTGGGAGTTCATCCGGTACCTGACGACCGACACCCACGCGCTCGTCACCTTCGCCAACGCGCTCGGGAACGTCCCCACCACGATCGCCTCGCTGTCGTCGCCCGACCTGACGCTGCCGCCGCAGTTCAAGACGTTCCTCGACGTCTTCAAGAACCCCGCCAGCGCCACGACGCCGCCCACCCCGAACGGCAACGACTACGTCGTGAAGTTCCAGCAGTTCGTGCAGGACCAGTGGGAGCCCGGCAAGGTCAGCGACCTGGACACGGCGCTGAAGGACCTCGACGGGAAGGTCGACGCGTCGCTGAAGCTGGCCGGGGGCTGACGCCGTGGCCTCCGGCTCGCTGCGCCTGCCGCTGCGGCGCGACCGGCTCGGGACGGTGTCCCGGGCCGGCCGCCGCCGGCGGCTGCGGGTGCTGGCGTTCCTGGCGCCGTGGCTGGCCGGGTTCGGGCTGTTCTTCGCCTACCCGCTCGCCGCGACCGTGTACTTCTCCTTCACCCGCTACAACCTGTTCACGCTGAAGTACGTCGGGCTGGACAACTACCGGTACCTGCTGCACGACGGCGACGCCTGGACGGCGATGCGCAACACGCTGTGGCTGGTGGCGGTGCTCGTCCCGCTGCGGGTGCTGTTCGGCCTCGGCGTCGCGCAGCTGCTCACCCGGATCAGGCGCGGGGGGAACCTGCTGCGCGCGGTGTTCTACGTCCCGTACCTGATCCCGCCGGTGTCGGCGACCGTGGCGTTCGTGTTCGTGCTGAACCCCGGCACCGGCCCGTTCCCGGTGATCGCCCGGCACCTGGGGTTCTCGCTGCCCGACTTCTTCAACGACGCCGCGTGGGCCAAGCCCGGCCTGTCGCTGCTCGGGCTGTGGGCGGTCGGCGACGTCATGATCATCCTGCTGGCGGCGCTGCTGAACGTGCCGCGCTCGCTGTACGAGGCGGCCGCCATCGACGGCGCCGGCGCCTGGGCGCGGTTCCGGCACATCACGCTGCCGACGGTCTCGCCCGTCCTGGCGTTCGCCGCCGTCACCGGCGTGATCGAGACGCTCCAGTACTTCACGCAGGCGATGGTCGCCGGGAAGGTCGCCGCCGGGCAGGCCGACACGCCCGGCACCCAGTTCGCGCCCGGCTACCCCGGCGGGTCGACGCTGACGTTCCCGCAGTGGCTCTACGACGAGGGGTTCCGGCAGTTCAACATGGGGTACGCGTGCGTGCTCGCGCTGGTCATGTTCGTCATCGCGATGGCGTTCACGCTGCTGCTCCTGCGCCAGTTCCACGCGTTCGCCGGAGAGGAGGCGCAGTGACCGCCACGACGGGAACCTCCCTGGTCTACGGCGGGCGCGGCCGACGCACGCTGATGTGGATCGCCACGCACGCCGCCGCGATCGTCCTGGCGTTGATGTTCCTGGCGCCGCTGGTGTTCATGTTCCTCACCGCGGTGATGAGCGACTCGCAGGCCCTCAGCACCTCGCTGTGGCCGAAGGAATGGCACTTCGAGAACTTCCACCGAGCCTTCAGCGGCGACATGCTGCGGTGGACGGTCAACAGCACCGTGTACGCGGCGCTGTCGACGGCGCTGATGCTGGTGTCCAGCGTCCCGGTCGCCTACGCGCTGGCCCGCTTCCGGTTCCGCGGCCGCAACCTCGCGCTGGTCGTCGTCATCTCGGCGATGATGCTGCCGCCGCAGGTGACGATGGTCCCGCTGTACATCGTGTGGTCCCGCTTCCACCTCACCGGGACGCTCTGGCCGCTGATCATCCCACAGGCGTTCGGCGACGCCTTCTCCATCTTCCTGCTGCGCCAGTTCCTGGTGACGATCCCCCGCGAGTACGCCGACGCCGCGCGCGTCGACGGCTGCGGTGAGCTGCGCACCATGCTGCGGGTCGTGCTGCCGATGGCCAAGCCCGCGCTCGCCGCCGTCGCGCTGTTCCAGTTCTTCTACTGCTGGAACGACTACTACGGGCCGCTGGTGTACGCCAAGCCGGAGAACTGGACGCTCGCCATCGGCGTGGCGACGTTCCGCGCCGCGCACCACGTCGAATGGAACCTCACGATGGCGGCGACGCTGCTGACCATCATGCCGGTGCTGGTGGTGTTCTTCCTGGCCCAGCGCGTGTTCATCCAGGGTGTGACGTTGACGGGAGTGAAGGGTTGAAGCTGACGGTCATCGGGGGCGGGTCCACCTACACCCCGGAGCTGGTCGACGGGATCGCCCGCGAGCGGGCGGCGCTGCCGGTGACGGAGCTGGTCCTCGCCGACCCGGACGCGCGGCGGCTGGAGCTGGTCGGCGGGCTCGCCGCGCGGATGCTCGCGCGCGCCGGGCATCCCGCGAAGGTCGTGACGACCGGGGATCTCGACGAGGCCGTGGACGGCGCCGCCGTCGTGCTGATCCAGTTGCGCGTCGGCGGGCAGGCAGCCCGGCACGTGGACGAGACGCTGCCGCTGGAGTGCGGCTGCGTCGGGCAGGAGACCACGGGCGCGGGCGGCCTCGCCAAGGCGCTGCGGACCGTCCCGGTCGTGCTCGACATCGCCGAGCGCGTCGCCGCCCGCGCGCCGGACGCGTGGATCATCGACTTCACCAACCCGGTCGGCATCGTCACCCGCGCGCTGCTGGACGCCGGGCACCGCGCCGTCGGCCTGTGCAACGTCGCCATCGGCGTGCAGCGCCGCGCCGCCGCGCTGCTGGACGCCGCGCCCGAGCGGATCGCGCTCGGCCACGCCGGCCTCAACCACCTGACCTGGGTCCGCTCGATCGAGCTGGACGGCCGCGACGTCCTGCCCGATCTGCTGGAGCGGCACGCCGGGGAGCTGGCCGCGATGGCCGGGCTGCCCGCGCCGTTCGTGCGGCGGCTCGGCGCCGTCCCCTCCTACTACCTGCGCTACTTCTACGAGCACGACCGCGTCGTGCGCGAGCAGCGCGGCGCGCCGACACGGGCCGAGGAGGTCGCCGCGCTGGAACGCGACCTGCTCGCCATGTACGCCGACCCGGCCCTGGACACCAAGCCCGCCCGGCTGGAGGAACGCGGCGGCGCCTTCTACTCCGAGGCCGCCGTGCAGCTCGCCGCGTCGCTGCTCACCGGGCGCGGCGACGTGCAGGTCGTGAACGTCCGCAACAACGGCACGCTCCCGTTCCTCGACGACCGGGCCGTGATCGAGGTGCCCGCACGGATCACCGCGTCCGGCCCGGTCCCGCTGCCGGTGCCGCCCCTCGGCCCGCTGTTCTCCGGGCTGGTCGCGCACGTGTCCGGCTACGAGGAGCTGGCGCTGCACGCGGCGCTGCACGGCGGCGTCGACCGGGTCGCCGACGCGCTGCTCGCGCACCCGCTCGTCGGGCAGCTGGACGCCGCCGGCCGGCTCGCCCGCGACCTGGTCGCCGCGAACCGCGCCCACCTGCCGTGGGCCGCCTGATGGCCGCAGCGCCGCCGCGCCGCCGGGGCGGGGTGCTGGTCGCCGTCGACGGCGGCAACAGCAAGATCGACGCGGCCGTGGCCGGGACGGACGGGGAGCTGCTGGCGACCGCGCGCGGCGCCGGGTTCCGGCCGCAGACCACCGGGCTCGGCGGCGCCCTGGACGCGCTCGGCGCCGCCATCGACGCCGCGCTCGCCGAGGCCGGCGTCCCGCACGGCGACGTCGTACACCTCGCTGCGTACATGGCCAACGTCGACCTGCCCGGCGAGGAGGAACGGCTGGAACGGCTGCTGCTGGACCGGGGCGTCGCGCCCAGCGTGGTCGTCGGCAACGACACGTTCGCGCTGCTGCGCAGCGCGGTCACCGAGGGATGGGGCGTCGCGGTCGTCTGCGGCGCCGGCATCAACTGCGCCGGTGTCGCCCCCGACGGGCGCACCGCCCGCTTCCCCTCCCTCGGCGAGCACACCGGCGACTGGGGCGGCGGCGGCGCGCTCGGCCGCGCCGCGCTCTGGCACGCCATCCGCGGCGAGGACGGCCGCGGCCCGCGCACCGCGCTGACCGGGGCCGTCGCCGCCCACTTCGGCGTGGACCGCGCCATCGACGTCGGGCTCGGCATCCACCTCGGCGAGTTCGACGAGGGCCGGCTCACCGCCCTGGCCCCGGTGCTGATCGACGCCGCCGAGGCGGGCGACGCGGTGGCCCGCGAGGTCGTGCTGCGGCTCGCCGAGGAGGTCGCCGTCCTCGGCTCGGTCGCGCTGCGCCGCCTCGGCCTGCTGGGCTCCCCCGCCGACGTGGTGCTCGGCGGCGGCGTGCTGGCCGCCCGCCGCCCGCTGCTGATGGACGCGGTCGCCGAGCGCTACGCCGCGCTCGCGCCGCGCGCCCGGCTGATCGTCCCGGACGACCCGCCGCTGCTCGGCGCGGCGCTGCTCGGGCTGGACCACCTGGGCGCCCCGCCGGCCGCGCACGCGGCGCTGCGGAAGGCGTTCCGGCGCCCGCGCGTCCGGTAGATTCGGCGCTTTGACCAAGCCGCATCCGGGCCCCGTCCTTGACGTTGTAAGGTGCGGCCCGGCGACGAGGAGGAGAGCCGTGCAGATCGGGTTCGCGGTACCGGTGTCGGGGGCGTGGTCCACCCCGGCCAACCAGGTGCTGATCGCGCAGCGCGCCGAGGAGCTCGGCTACCACTCCCTGTGGACGCTGCAGCGCGTCGTCAACCCGGCCGGCTCGGCCGACCAGACCTACCGCAACGTGCCCGACCCGCTGGTCACGCTGGCCTACCTCGCGGGGTACACCAGCCAGGTGCGGCTGGGCGTCGCCGTGCTGAACATGCCGTTCCACTCCCCCGCGATGCTCGCCAAGCAGGCGATCACCCTCGACCACGTCACCGGCGGGCGGCTCGACCTCGGGCTCGGCAACGGCTGGATGCCCGAGGAGTTCGCCGCGCTCGGCGCGTCCATGGCCCGGCGCGGCGCCCGCGCCGAGGAGTTCATCGCCGCGCTGCGCGCCATGTGGACCGGCGAGCCCGGCGAGGTCAGCGAGTTCCACGGCGAGTTCTACGACGTCCCGCCCGTCACCATGGACCCGCGGCCGCTGCAGGCGCCCGAGCCGCCGATCCTGCTCGGCGGGTCGTCGGAGGGCGCGCTGCGCCGCGCCGGGCGGCTCGCCGCCGGATGGGTCAGCTCCAGCCGCGCCGAGCTGGCCGCGATCGGCCGCTCGATCGCGATCGTCCGGGACGCCGCGGACCGGGCGGGCCGCGACGCGGCGGCGCTGCGGTTCGTCTGCCGGGGCGCGGTGCGGGTGCGCACCGAGGAGGCCGCGCCGCCGGACGGGGAGCGCCGCCCGCTCACCGGCACCTACGAGCAGATCATCGGCGACTTCGCCGCGCTGGCGGAGCAGGGCGTCACCGAGCTGTTCGTCGACCTGAACTTCGACCCCGAGCTGACCGGGCCGGACGCCGACCCGTGGGACTCGATGTACCTGGCTCGCGAGGCGCTGGAGGCGTTCGCCCCCCGCACCTGACACGGAAACCGCTACCGGAGGGCGCGCCCCGGCGTCACAGCGCCGGGCGGCGCCCCTCCCACGGGGTGCTGAGCACGACGGTGGTCCGGGTGGCGACGTTCGCCGCCGCCCGGATCTGCTGCAGCAGGTCCTCCAGCTCGTTGGGGGACGCGACGCGCACCTTCAGGATGTAGCTCTCCTCGCCCGCCACCGAGTGGCACGCCTCGATCGCCTCCAGGTGGGCCAGCCGGTCGGGCGCGTCGTCGGGCGCGGCCGGGTCGATCGGCTTGATCGACACGAACGCGGTGAGCGGCAGCCCGATCTGCTCGTTGTCCAGCTGGGCGGTGAACCCCCGGATGACGCCGCGCTTCTGCAGCCGCCGCACCCGCTGGTGCACCGCGGACACCGACAGGCCCGTCCGCTTGGCCAGGTCGGTGAAACTCATCCGCCCGTCCTCGGCCAGCAGCGCCATGATCTGACGATCGATCTCCTCCACGCGGGAAATCTAGCGCGCCACGGGCGGTGAACGGGCCCGCACAGATCACAGATCAGCTCTTTTCCCCCGGGACGGTCAGCGCCGGGCCCCGCGCAGCGCCCCGCAGCTGCCGCGCACCACCAGCTCGGTCGGCAGCAGGACGGGCCCGCCGCGGCCCCGCCGGGCCCGGTCGCGCAGCAGCAATTCGCAGGCCCGGTGGCCGATGTCGCGGCCCGGCCGCGCCACCGCCGTCAGCGGCGGGTCGCACAGCTCGGCCCAGGCCACGTCGTCGACCATCGCGATCGACACGTCGGCGGGGACGCGCAGGTCCAGCTCCCGGGCCACCAGCACGGCCGCCTCGCCGAGCAGGTGCCCGGCGGCCAGCACGGCGGTCACGTCGGCGCGGCGCTGCAGCAGCCCGGCCGCGGCGGCGTACGCGGCGTCGCGCGCGGACCGGGCCGCGACGATCAGGTCCTCCTCCACCGGGACGCCGAGCCGGGCCAGCGCGTCGCGGAACGCCCGCTCCCGCACGCCGGGCCGCCCGCCGGGCGCGGCCCCGCCGAGGAAGGCGATCCGCCGGTGCCCGAGACCGGCGAGGTACTCCACCAGCGAGCGGACGCCGCCGGCGTCGTCGGCGAGCACCGCGGGGATCTCCGCCAGCCCCGGCAGCACCCGGTCGGCGAACACCACGCTGGAGCACACCCGGACGGCGGCGCGCCAGTCGGCCTCGTCCCCGGCGGGCAGCGCGATGATCCCGTCCACCCGCTGCTCGACGAGCCGGTCGACGATCTCGGCCTCCTGCGCGGGGTCGCCCTCGGACGCCTCCACGATCACGTGCCCGCCGAGCGTGCGGGCGCTGGCCAGCACGCCGGCGAGCAACTCGGCGTGGAAGGGGTCGGTGACGCCGGGCAGGACGAGGCCGATGCCGCCGCTGCGGCGCAGCTTGAGGCCGCGGCCGAGGGCGCTCGGCCGGTAGTCCAGCTCGGCGGCCGCGGCCAGCACCCGCTCGCGGGTCGCCGCGCTGACCGAGCCGCCGGAGAACACCCGCGACACGGTGGCGATGCCGACGCCGGCCGCGGCCGCCACGTCCTTGATCGTCGCCGACCGGCCGTCCGCCACCGGCGCCCACCCCCTTGATGTCCGGAGGTTTCCGACCTTATCGTGATCAACTCTCCCATGGAAACGATTCCATGATGTTTACTCCAGCCATTGAGAGAACGCCCTGCTGGGCAGGGGTGGACGGGAAACGTTTCCAAAAAGGAGCGGGGATGGCCGAGATCAAGCTGGACCAGGTGGACAAGATCTACTCGGGCGGGGTCAAGGCGGTGGACGGCCTGGACCTGACGATCGAGGACGGCGAGTTCATGGTGCTGGTCGGTCCGTCCGGCTGCGGCAAGTCGACCGCGCTGCGGATGATCGCCGGCCTGGAGGAGATCAGCGGCGGCAAGATCTCCATCGGCGGCCAGGTGGTCAACGACCTGGCGCCCAAGGACCGCGACATCGCGATGGTGTTCCAGAACTACGCGCTCTACCCGCACATGACGGTGGAGCAGAACCTGGCGTTCGGGCTAAAGCTGCGCGGCACGCCGAAGGCGGAGATCAAGCAGAAGGTCCGCGAGGCCGCCAAGATGCTCGGCCTCGAGCAGTTCCTGGCCCGCAAGCCCGCCGCCCTGTCGGGCGGCCAGCGCCAGCGGGTCGCGATGGGCCGCGCGATCGTCCGCGAGCCGCAGGCGTTCCTGATGGACGAGCCGCTGTCCAACCTGGACGCCAAGCTGCGCGTCTCCATGCGGGCCTCGCTGAGCCAGCTGCACGAGCGGCTCGGCGTCACCACCGTCTACGTCACCCACGACCAGATCGAGGCGATGACGCTCGGGTCCCGGGTGTGCGTGCTGCGCGAGGGCAAGCTCCAGCAGGTCGACACCCCGCAGCGGCTGTTCGACAACCCCGTCAACCTGTTCGTCGCCGGGTTCATCGGCTCGCCCGCGATGAACTTCGTGTCGGCGCAGCTCGGCCGCGGCGACGGCGGCGCGCAGGTCTCCTTCGCCGGGTTCACGCTGCCGGTACCGGACGCGCTGCTCAACGACCGGCCCGCGCTGCGCGACTACATCGGCCGCGAGGTGATCCTCGGCGCGCGTCCCTCCGACTTCGAGGACGCCGCGCACGCCAACCCCGACTGGGCGCCGATGTCGGTGAAGAGCAGCGTCACCGAGGAGCTGGGCAGCGAGATCAACGTCATCTTCACCATCGACGCGCCGCCCGTCGAGCACAAGGACACCGCCGACCTCGCCGAGGACGCCGCCGAGGGCGACGCCGACATGGCGATCCCGCTGGTGGACAACAAGGCGCTGTGGACCGCCCGCGTCAACTCCCGCTCGCACGTGCGGCCCGGGCAGGCCATCGACCTGGCCGTGGACACCAAGCGGCTGCACTTCTTCGACCCGGAGAGCGGCCTGGCGATCGGCCACCCGGGCGCCGCGGCCGCCGCCGCGCCGAACCTGAACAAGGACTGACCCCGGAGCGGTCGCAGGCGACGTGAAGGCCCGTGCGGGGACGCCCCGCACGGGCCTTCACGTCGCCGGGCCGCGCCGGCCCGGCGACTACTTGACCGAGCCGGCGAGCACTCCCTGGACGAAGTAGCGCTGGAAGGCGAAGAACACCACCAGCGGGACCACCAGCGACAGGAACGCGCCGGGCGCCAGGATGTCGATGTTGCCGGTGAACTGCCGCATCTGCGACTGCAGCCACTTGGTCATCGGCTGCGCGCCGGTGTTGGCGAACACCAGGGCGACCAGCAGGTCGTTCCACACCCACAGGAACTGGAAGATGCCGAGCGAGGCGATCGCCGGGCCGCCCAGCGGGAAGATCACCCGCCGGAAGATCGTCCACTCCGAGCCGCCGTCCATCCGCGCCGCCTCCAGCAGGTCCCGGGGGATCGCCGCGAAGAAGTTGCGCAGCAGGAAGATCGCGAACGGCAGCCCGAACGCGACGTGGAACAGCACCACGCCGGTGATCGAGCCGTACATCTTGAACCCGCCGACGTCGATGTTGCCGTACAGCTTGGCGACCGGCAGCAGCGCCACCTGCACCGGCACCACCAGCAGCGCCACGACGACCAGGAACAGCCAGTCGCGGCCCGGGAACTCCAGCCACGCGAACGCGTACGCCGCCAGCGACGCGATCGCGACCACCAGCACCGTCGCCGGCACCGTGATCAGCACCGTGTTCCAGAACGAGTCGACGAAGTCGGGCTTGTCCAGCAGCGAGCTGTAGGCGCTGGTCGTGATCTGGGCCGGGTGGGAGAACACCTTCCACCAGCCGCCGGCGTTGTTGTCCTCGGTGGAGCGCAGCGACTCCACGAACAGGCCGAACGTCGGCACCAGCCAGAACAGCGCGACCAGGACCAGCAGCACCTGCGCGACGGTGCCGCCGGCGCGGCCGACCAGCCGGGCGGCCAGGCCACGGCGCGGCGCGCCGGCCGCCCCGTTCGCCGGGCGGCCCCTCTCGGCCGCGGCGGCGGTCCCGCCCGTGCCTCCGGTGTCGCCGGGCGCGCCGTCCGGGGTGACGTCAGTGCCGTCCGCGGTGCTCATTTGCGCTCCTGCCGCAGTCGCCGGATGTTGAACAGCATGGCGGGCAGCACCAGCAGGAACAGCAGCACCGCGATCGCGCTGCCGGCGCCGGGGTCGTTGCCGCCGCCGAACGACTCGGTCCACATCTCCAGCGCCAGCACGTTGGCGTTCGGATCGCCGCCGCCGATGATGAACACCAGGTCGAAGACCTTCAGCACGTTGATGACGAGCGTGACCAGCACGACCATCAGCACCGGCGCCAGCAGCGGGATCGTCACCCGCCGGAACACCTGCCACTCGGTCGCGCCGTCCACCCGGGCCGCCTCCAGCGCGTCGCGCGGGATGGCGGCCAGGCCCGCGGCGATCAGGACCATCGCGAATCCCGACCACACCCACAGGTACGACCCGATGATCGCCGGGGTGATCAGGGTGCTGCCGAGCCATTCGGCGCCGCCGTAGGAGGCGGTGAAGTTGCTCTTGGGCAGCCGCACCGTCACCGCGCCGGACGGCACCTTCTTCAGCGTGAACGTGCCGTCCTTGCCGGTGGTCGCCTTGGCGACGACCTTGCCGTCGCGCACCGCCTCGACCTTGATGCCGGGCAGCCCGCTCTCACCGGCGTTCGGCTTGTTCGGCTCGCCGCCGCCGCCCTTGGTGAAGTCGAACCAGACCGCCCCGGTCACCTGCCCGTCCTTCGCCGCCGGCGGCTGCGCGGCCGGCTTGGCGTCCTTCGGCAGGTACTCGGGCTTGACCTTCACCAGCGGGAGCAGCGCGGTCTGCCCCGCCGCCACCGGGCGGGAGGACAGCACCGCGCCGCCCTGCTGGTGGACGAGCTGGTCGCCGCCCGTGCGCGGGCCCGCGCCCGGGTAGCTGGTGCCCGGCGAGAAGGTGTCGTGGATCGCGACCAGCGCCGCGTTCGCCACCCCCTGGTCGGGGTCCTGCTGGTACACCAGCCGGAAGATCACGCCGGAGGCGAGGAACGAGATCGCCATCGGCATGAACACCACGAGCTTGAACGCCGTCGCCCACCGGATCCGCTCGGTGAGCACGGCGAAGAACAGCCCGATGATGGTCACGATCGTGGGCGCGACCACGACCCACACCACGGTGTTGCGCACCGCGACGAGGTTGTCGTGCCCCTGGAACACCCCGGTGTAGTTGTCGAGGCCGACGAACGAGCCGCCCGAGGCGTCGAAGAAGCTGCGGATCACCGAGTAGACGATCGGGTACACGACCAGGAAGCCGAGCAGCACCAGCGCGGGCAGCAGGAACAGCATCGCCAGCCAGGACGGCGGCGTCAGCCGCTCGCGCGCGCCGCGCCCGCGCCCAGGGGCTGCCGGGACGGTGACGGCGGCGGCGCCGCCGGCCGTGGCGGCCGGCGGCACCCCCTCATTCGAAGGCTTCATCCGGGGTCGTCCGCTCCCCTACTTGTAGGCCTTGGCGGCCGCGGCCTCCAGCTTGGCCTGCGTGCCCTTGACGTCGGTCGGCTTGCTCACGAACTGGCGCAGCGCCTCCCACTCGCCGGCGCCGGGCGTCGCGCCGAACGCGGCCGGCGTCAGGTCGGACATGTCGTAGCGGGCGTTGTCGCCGG
The DNA here is from genome assembly GCF_030283205.1 of Actinomadura opuntiae. GTDB lineage: Bacteria > Actinomycetota > Actinomycetes > Streptosporangiales > Streptosporangiaceae > Spirillospora. The sequence goes on along the minus strand of NZ_JASNWF010000038.1, from coordinate 40,005 downwards.
CCTGCTGCATCTGCTGGATCAGCTGCTTGGCGATCGGGTCGGAGTAGGCGTCCGGCAGCACCGCCTTGTTCGGCGTGAGGTAGCCGCCGAGCCCGGCCCAGACCTTGCCGGCCTCCGGGGAGGCGAGGAACTTCATCAGCGCCTGCGCGCCCTTGCCGTCCTTCATCGCGACCGCGACGTCGCCGCCGATGACCGCCGGGGCGGTGTCACCGGCCTTGGGGAAGGCGAACACCTTGGCGTCGGTGCCGACCTTGGCCTTGGTGGTGCCGATGTTGGCGGCGGCGAAGTCGCCGCCGTAGACCATCGCGGCCTTGCTCTGGCCGAACACCTGCGTGATCGACTCGTCGAACTTGGTCTTGGTCGCGGTGGCGAGGCCGCCGTTGAGGAACTGCGGCTTGCCCCAGATCTCGGCGAGCGTCTGCAGCGCCTTGGCGACCGTCGGGTCGGTCCACTTGATCTCGTGCTTGGCCAGCTTGTCGTAGTTGTCGGGGCCGGCCTGCGAGAGGTAGACGTTCTCGAACCAGTCGGTCAGCGTCCAGGAGTCCTGCGGGCCGGCGGCCAGCGTGAACGGGGTGGTGCCGGAGTCCTGCAGGGTGCCGGCGCCCTTCACCAGGTCCGCCCAGGTCGCCGGGGGCTGCACGCCGGCGTCGGAGAACGCCTGCGGCCGGTACCAGATGATCGACTTGTAGGCCGCCTTGGCGATCACGCCGTAGGTCTTGCCCTGGTAGGAGCCGAGGTCCTTCCAGTACGGCGAGAAGTTCTGCGACACCTCCGACACCACGTCGGGGGCCAGCGGCTTGAGGTCGCCCTTGGCGGCGTACTGCTGCATCAGGCCCGGCTGCGGCAGGATCGCCACGTCCGGCGGGTTGTGCGCGGCCAGCTTCGGCCCGAGGTAGGCGTCGGTGTTCTCACCGGTGGAGGCGTACTGGACGGTCGCCCCCGTCTTCTTCTCGAACGCCTGCAGGACCTTGCGGAAGTTGGTCTCCTCCGTCCCGGTCCACTTGGCGGCCACCGAGACGGTGACGCCCTTGAGCTCCGTCCCCCCGGCCGAGGACTTCGAGCCGCTCCCCTTGTCGTCGTCTCCGCCGCCGCACGCGGCGGCGGCCGACAGCAGGAGTCCCGCCGCGACGGCGGCCCCCACCGTCCGGCGCCCCATGCCTCTGCTGACCCTCATCCCTCATCCTTCCTGAGCGGACCCGGCCGCGTCCGATCCCCAGATCGACGCGCCGGACTCGATATCGAAGAAGTGCAGGCGCCCGGTGTCGACGCGGATCGTCACCGGGTCGCCGACCTTCACGCGGGTGCGGGGGCTGAACCTCGCGACGAGGTCCGTGCGGGGCCGCTCCATGTGGCCCAGCACGTCGGTCCCCGCGTCGCGGGCGAGCTCCTTGGTGTCCTCGGTGACGACCTGGGCGGCCTCGACCGCGAAATGGACCAGCACGTCCGAGCCCATCGCCTCCACCAGGTCGGCGGTGGAGGTCAGCCCGGACCCCTCGGGCGCGTCCACGAGCTCGGAGTCCTCCATGTCCTCGGGACGGATGCCGACCACGAGGTCGCGCCCGAGGTAGGACGCGAGGGCGGGGCGCCCGGTGAGCACCCCGGCCGGCAGCGCCAGGGTCTGGCCGCCGATCTCCAGGCGCGGGTTCGCCGCGTCCCCGGACAGCGTGCCGTGCAGCAGGTTCATGGCGGGTGAGCCGATGAAGCCGGCGACGAACAGGTTCGCCGGCCGGTCGTAGAGCTCCTGCGGCGGTGCCACCTGCTGGAGCTCGCCCTTCTTCATCACCGCGACCCGGTCGCCGAGCGTCATCGCCTCGGTCTGGTCGTGCGTGACGTAGATCGTGGTGACGCCGAGGTCGCGCTGGATGCGGGCGATCTCCGCGCGCATCTGGACGCGCAGCTTGGCGTCGAGGTTGGACAGCGGCTCGTCCATCAGGAACGCCTGCGGCTCGCGGACGATCGCGCGGCCCATCGCCACCCGCTGCCGCTGGCCGCCCGACAGGTTGCGGGGCTTGCGGTCCAGGTGGTCGGTGAGGCCGAGGATCTCGGCGGCGCGGTCGACCTTCTCGCGGATCTCGGCCTTGGGCAGCTTGCGCAGCGACAGCCCGAACCCGATGTTGTCGCGCACCGACAGGTGCGGGTAGAGGGCGTAGCTCTGGAAGACCATGGCGACGTCGCGGTCGCGGGCCGGGACCCGGTTGACGGCCCGGCCGCCGATCGTGACCGTGCCCTCGGAGATGTCCTCCAGGCCGGCGACCATGCGCAGCGCGGTCGTCTTGCCGCACCCCGACGGTCCGACCAGGACCAGGAACTCCCCGTCGGCGATGCTGAGGTTCAGGTCGGTCACGGCCCGCGTCCCGTCGGGATAGACCTTCCCGACGCTGGTCAGGTCGACCTCTGCCACGGCGTCTCCTCTGCTTGACAAGCGCTACCCCGGCGTAACTCGAAACAAGGTGGTACAGGGCGGGGCGGGCGGATCGCAATACGCGCGGCACCGGCAGACGCATTTGGTACAGAGATCGTTACCGACCCGTTTCCGGGTCATTTTCCGCCGACCGGAAACAAGCGGAGGGCGCGGACGGAAACCCGTCCGCGCCCTCGCGCGCCCGTCCCCGGACGCCGGGGAGGCCGGTGGCTCAGCGGACGACCACCAGACCCCGCTCGGTCACGTTCATCGGCTCGTACCCGTCCTCGGTGCACACGACGATGTCCTCGATGCGGGCGCCGTGCGGGCCCGGGTAGATACCCGGCTCGATCGAGAACGCCATCCCCGGCTCCAGCGGCTCGCGGTTGCCCGCCACGATGTAGGGGTCCTCGTGCGACTCCAGGCCGATGCCGTGCCCGGTGCGGTGGAAGAAGTGCTCGCCGTGCCCCGCCGCCGCGATGACGTCGCGGGCCGCCGCGTCCACCGCCTCCGGCGTCACGCCCGGCCGGACCGCCTCGCAAGAGGCCCGCTGCGCCTCCTGCAGCACCGCGAAGTACGCGGCGTAGTCGGCGGGCGGCTCGCCCACGCAGTAGTTGCGGGTGGAGTCCGAGCAGTAGCCGCTCGGCATCGTCCCGCCGATGTCGACGACCACCGGCTCGCCGCGCCGGATCACCCGGTCCGACAGCTCGGCGTGCGGGTTCGCGCCGTTCGGGCCCGACCCGACGATGACGAAGTCGACCGCCGCGTGCCCCTCGTCGATGATCGCCTCGGCGATGTCCCGGCCGACCTCCCGCTCGGACCGCCCGGCCCGCAGCAGGTCCGGGACGCGGCGGTGCACCCGGTCGATCGCCGCGCCGGCCTCGCGCAGCGCCGCCACCTCGGCCGCGCTCTTGCGCATCCGCAGCTCGCGCAGCACGCCGCCCGCGGCGACCTGGTCGGCGCCCGGCATCGCCGCGCGGAACCGCAGCGCCATCGCCGCCCACATCCGGTCGGCGACGCCCACCGACGCCAGGCCGCCCGGCAGCCGGCGGGCGACCAGCGCGTACGGGTCGTCGGTCTCGTCCCACGGCACCAGCTCGACGCCGAGCGAGCCCGCGGGCGACTCCTGCGCCGCCGGCAGCTCCAGCCGCGGCACGACCAGGAACGCCTCGCCGTCGGCCGGCACCACCAGGCAGGTGAGCCGCTCGAGCTGCTTGGCGTCGTACCCGGCGACGTAGCGCAGGTCCGGGCCGGGCGTCAGCAGCACCGCGCCGAGGCCCGCCTTCGCGGTCGCCTCCCGCACCCGTCCGAGGCGCTCGCGCGGATACAACTCCGTTGTCACATCCGTCTCCATACCGGTCGCGGTGCCGGGCCGCCCCGCCGCAAGGCGCGGGCCGCGCCGTGGAGCACCGCTTCCTCCTCCCCTGTGACCTGCTCCTGTTACATTCTGTCCGTGCTCCGACACAGCTCGCACCGCCTCGGATACCGCACCAGGATCCCAACAATGCCGGGCCGCCGCCGCTCCGGCCCGCCCGCGCCCGCCCGCCGGGGCTGAGCCGATGCGGCAGGACCGAGACGCCGCCCGTCCCGAGGAGCCGCGAGCGCCCGCCGCCGATCCCGCGGCGGCCCGCGTCGTCGCCGTCGTCGAGCAGGCCAAGGGCATGCTGGCCGAGCGGCTCGGCCGCGACGTGGAGACCGCCTACGACCATCTGCTGGACCTGGCCGCCGACGCCGGGATGGAGCCGGAGGCGGCCGCCGCGCTGCTGGTCGGCGCCGACCCCGACCTGCCCGGCGAGCGCCCGGACCCCGGTGACGTCCCGGAGCCGCGCGCGGCCCCGGAGGCACCGCGCGCGGCCCCGGAGGCACGGGGCGGCCCGGACGCCGCCGCGCCCGCCGCCGGCCCCGGCGACGCCGGCGACCTCGCGGCGCAGCTCGCGCTCGTGCAGCGGCTCGGCGACCTCGGCTGGGGCCGCTGGGACCTGACCACCGGGGAGGCCCGCTGGTCGGCCCGGCTGTACGAGCTGTTCGGACGGGACCGCGCGGCCGGGCCGCCGCCGCTGGAACGGCTCGCCGACCACGTCGTCCCCGCCGACCTGCCGCACGCCGAGCACCTCATGCGCACCCTGCTCGCCCGGCACGAGCCCGCCGACGTGGAGCTGCGCGTCCGCGCCGGGGGCGCCGTCCGGCACCTGCGGGTGATGGCCGAGCCCGTCCTGGACGCCGGCGGCGAACCGGCCGCGCTCCACATCGTCTTCCAGGACGCCTCGCCGCGGTGCCGCGGCGAGCTGATGGCCGCGACCCGCCTGCAGCTGGCGCGCCGGCGCCGCCGGATCGCCGAGGAGCGGCACACCGCCGTGGAGATCCAGCGGGCCCTGCTGCCGCTGCCCCGAGGCCCCCGCGAGCTGCCCGGGCTGCGCGCCGCCGTCCGCTACCTGCCCGCGTGCAGCGAGACGCGGGTCGGCGGCGACTGGTACGAGGCGACCGCGCTGTCGCGGGACGAGGTGTTCCTGGCGATCGGCGACGTGTCCGGGCACGGGCCGGCCGCCGCGGCGGCCATGGCGCGGGTCCGGGGCGCCCTCAGCGGGCTGGCGTGCACCGGCGCGGCCCCCGACCGGCTGCTGGCGTCGCTGAACCGGATGCTGCTGAACCCGTCGCCGCTGGACGCGCCCGCGCGCGGCCGGGACCGGCCGCTGACCGCCGGCGCCGTCGCCGCCCGCTACGAGCCGGGCCCGCGCGTGCTGACCTGGGCTCGGGCCGGGCATCCGCCGCCGCTGCTGCTGCGCGGCGGCGCGGCGGAGCTGCTGGAGGCGCCCGAGGGCGTGCTGCTCGGCGCGCTGGACTCCCCGGACCTGGAGTCGGTCATCACCCGGCTGCACCCCGGCGACCTGCTGCTGTTCTACACCGACGGCCTCGTCGAGCGCCGCGACCGCGACGTCGCCGACGGGTTCCGGATGCTGCTCGCCGCCGTCCGCGAGCGTCCGGGCGCCGGACCTGACGCGGTCATCGACCACGTGCTCCGCTCGCTGGGCGCCGCCAACCCCGACGACGACACCTGCGTGCTCGCCGTCCAGGTCGTGTGACGCGTCGGTTCGTGTGACGCGTCGGTTCGTGTGACGTGGCGGCGCATGTGACGTGGCGCCGCCGCGATGTCGGGGCCGCGTGGCAGCATGAGCCCATGAGCGGGCTGATGCTGCTGGACACGCCGTCGTTGTACTTCCGCGCCTTCTACGGGGTGCCCGAGTCGGTGACGGCGCCGGACGGGACGCCGGTGAACGCCGTCCGCGGGCTGATCGACATGATCGCGCGGCTCGTCCAGGACCGCTCCCCCGACCGCCTGGTCTGCTGCATGGACGCCGACTGGCGGCCCGCGTTCCGGGTCGAGGCGCTGCCGTCCTACAAGGCGCACCGGGTCGCCGACGACGGCGGCGACCAGACCCCCGACGCGCTGGAGGCGCAGCTGCCGGTGATCGACGCGGTGCTGGACGCCGTCGGGCTCGCCCGCGTGGGCGTCGCGGGCTACGAGGCCGACGACGTCATCGGCACCCTGGCGGTGCGGGGCGCGGCCGACGGCCCGGTCGACATCGTCACCGGCGACCGCGACCTGTTCCAGCTCGTCGACGACACCGCTCCGGTGTCGGTGCTGTACACCGCGCGCGGCATCCGGAACCTGCAGGTGATGGACGAGGCGGAGGTGGCGGCCAAGTACGGCATCCCCGGCCGCGGCTACGGCGACTACGCGACGCTGCGCGGCGACCCGAGCGACGGGCTGCCGGGCGTGCCGGGCGTCGGCGACAAGACCGCCGCCGCGCTGATCACCCGGTTCGGGTCGGTCGACGGCATCCTCGCGGCATTGGACGCGGGAATCACCGACGGGTTCCCGGCGGGCGCCCGCAAGCGGATGGAGGCGGCGCGGGAGTACCTGGCGTCCGCCGAGACCGTGGTCCGGGTCGTCACCGACATCGACGCGCCGGAGCTGGCGAAGCTCGACGACCGGCTGCCCTCGGAGCCGCGGGACGCCGAGGCCCTGCTGGAGCTCGCCGACACCTGGAACCTCTCCAGCCCCGTCAACCGGCTGCTGAACGCCCTCTCCCGCTAGCCTCCGGCGGCACCGGGGGCGCGGCCGGGTCCCGGCGCGGAGAAATCTCGGCTGCAATTTTCCCCGAAAGTGTCAGATGACGCAGACGGGGCGCGTCCGCGCGCGCAGCATGTGGCTCAATGAGGGGTTCTCCCAGGGACATGCGGAGAGCACGCACGCCGCCGCGGGACGGGCGATGACGGCCGTCGACCGGGCGCCCGGTCGGGCCGCGGCGGCCGCACGAGCGGACCGGTATCCGCGGCACTGGGCCTCACCGCCCCACTCCCCCCATCTGCCGCGGATACCGGTTCACCAGCCGGCGCGCAGCGGCGCGCGCCGGCCGACCGTCCCGACCCGTGAGCCCGGCGGGGCTCGGAAAGCCGGCACCCCGTGAACACCAGGACCCCACCGCGCGGCGGAGTCGCCGCGCCCTCCCCGCCCGGCCGCGGCGAGGGCTTCTGGGGCGAGCTCGATCCCGCGCAGCGCGCCGCGCTGGAGGCGGCGGCCCGGCCGCGCACCTACCCGGCGAAGGCCCCGCTGTGCTACCAGGGCGAGGACTCCGACCACATCATCGTCATCCGGTCCGGCTGGGCGAAGGCGACGTCGGCGACGACCGACGGCCACGAGGTGGTGCTGGCCGTGCGCGGTCCCGGCGACCTGGTGTGCGAGAGCGCGGTGCTCGGCAGCCGGCAGCGGTCGGCGACCGTGACGGCGCTGACCGCGATCCGCGCGCTGGTGGTCCCGGCCGCCCGCTTCACCGCGTTCCTGGACGCCCACCCCGGGGTGTGGCTGCTGGTCAGCGGCACGTTCGTGCGGCGGTTGGACGACGCGGACCGCCGCGTGCAGGCGAACGTGTCGGCGCAGGGTCCGCGGCGGCTGGCGATGCTGCTGTCGCATCTCGCCGAGCTGTCGGCGCGCTACGCCCCGCCCGCCGCGGACGGCTCGGTCGACATCGGGCCGCCGCTGTCGCAGGAGGAGCTGGGCAGCTGGATGGACGCCTCCCGCGAGACCGTCGCCCGCGCGCTCGCGGCGCTGCGCCGCGAGGGCCTGGTGCGCACGGGCCGCCGGAAGATCACGGTGGTGGCGCCGGACGCCCTGCGCGCGTTCGCGTACGAGCCGGACGAGTGAGGGACCGGTGCCGCGGCCCGGCGCCTTTACATTGTAGATTTTTTGAGGTGTCACGGCGCCGGGCGCGGCGTTTGCGGGCCGGTCAGCGGCGCCGGCGGCGGCGCGTGTAGCTGCGCCAGTCCCGGCCGGTGCCGACGCCCGCGAAGTGCAGCGACAGCAGCAGCAGGCCGAGGACGGTCAGCGTCCCGTTGTTGATGGCGTCCGAGGAGATGTCGGCCAGGTCGAAGAGCAGGGCGAGTGCGAAGACGATCGCGGCGACGATCGCGAGCATGCGGTCCTCCGATGGGGGGTCGAGGAGCGCTGGGCGCCCCGCTGGTCGCCGCAACGATCACCGGTTGCGCGCTCGTGAAACCGCGTCCCCTTTTCGGACATCCCAATCAGCCGATCGCGTCGTGTCCCTATTCCGGTCCGGCGGCGATCCCCGGGTAGACGCGCATGGCGTTGCCGCCGAGGACGAGCGACACGGTCTCCTCGTCCAGCCCGAGGTCGGCGATGGCGCGGGCGTTGCGGGCGATGCCGGGGACGCCGGGCCAGTCGGTGCCGAACACGAACTTGCGCGCCAGCCGCTTCAGGTCGTGCCGGGCGTAGTACTCGGGGAGCCGGCGCGGCGGCAGCCCCGACAGCTCGATCCAGACCTCCTCGCGGGACAGCGCGAGGAACGCGGCGGCGTCGTACCACCAGCCGCGGCCGCCGTGGGCGAGGACGAACGTCAGGCCCGGGAAGTGGCGGAGCACGTCGTCGATCGGCGTCGGGTCGGCGTACCGGTTGGCCGAGCCGGGGAACGAGCTGGTGCCGCAGTGCACGACGACCGGGACGCCCGCGTCCCGGCACACCGCGTACGCCGGGTACAGGTCGGGGTCGGCGACACTGAACCCGCCGTGCACGGGGTGCAGTTTGAGCGCGACGGCGCCGAAGCCGAGCTGGCGCTCCAGCTCGGCGTCGATCGGGTAGTGCAGGTGCGGGTTGAGGTTGGCGATCGGCTTGAACCGGCGCGGGTTGTGCTTGAGCAGCGGGACCAGGTCCTCGATGGGCTGGTACCCGGTGGTCTTGGGGCTGTACTCGCACAGCAGCAGCGCGACGTCGACGCCCTCGGCCTCGAAGTAGGCGTCGACGCGTTCGGGGACGAGGGTGCCGGAGTCGTCGTAGAGGTCCTGCCAGGGGTGCGCGGAGCCGAACTCCTCGGCCCACTGCCGCCACGCCGGGGGCAGGGTCGGCAGCCGCGCGGTGTGGACGTGGGCGTCGATGAGGGGCCGTCCGTCGAGCATGTGCGCCTCCCCCGCGTCAGGGCCGGATCTGCTCGAGCTCGGCGGCGTAGCGGCGGCCGTTGGCGACGTACATCGCGACCGCCTCGGCGTGCCACTTCTCGTCGATGCCGCCGGGCCTGGCCTTGGCGGGGACGCCGAGCGCGGTGTGGCCGGCGGGGACGGCGCCGTCCTCGGTGACGACGGCGCCGGCGCCCACGACGCCGCGGGTGCCGACGCGGGCGCGGTTCAGCACGACCGAGCCGGAGCCGATGAGGCAGCGGTCCTCGACGACGCAGCCCTCGAGGTGGGCGTTGTGGCCGACGACGCAGTCGGCGCCGATGACGGTCGGCCACTCCTCGGTGGTGTGCACGACGGTGCCGTCCTGGACGGAGGTGCGGGCGCCGACGGTGATGGAGCCGTAGTCGCCGCGCAGCACGGCCCCCGGCCAGACGGTCGCGCCCTCGCCGAGGGTCACCGACCCGATGACGGTCGCGCCCGGATGGACGTACGCGGTCGGATGGATGTCGGGGACCTGGTCTCCCAGCGCGTAGACGGCCATGCGGCGGAGCCTACCCGGCGGCCCCCGCCGCGCCGCCGCGCAGGGCGCCCAGGATCGTCGGGACGAGCGTCTCCGCGGCCCGCGCGGCGTCCAGCCGACCCTCGTCGACCTCCAGCGCGGCGGCGTGCATCAGCGAGTAGACCGCGGTGGCCTGCCAGCCGGGCGGTTCGGCGGCGGAGAACACGCCCTCCTCGCGGCCCCGCCGCAGCAGGCGCTCGAGGCGGGCGAACACGGCGGCGTGCCGGTCGCGGACCCGTTCGGGGCCGAGCACCCGCAGCGCGACCGCCAGGACCGTCCGCTGCCGGTCCAGGACCCGCCAGGACGAGCGGACGAGGCGCGCGAGGGCCTCGTCCGCCCGCCCGGCGTCGACGTCGACGGCGCCGAGGACGGCGTCGGCGTCGGCGAGCGACCGGTCGAACAGGGTGTCCACCAGCGCCTCCCGGGACGGGAAGTGCCCGTAGAGGGTGACCCGCCCGACCCCGGCGGCCTTGGCGATCTCGGTCATGCTTGCCGAGGGGTCGCGGCCGAGGCGGGCGAGCGCGGCGTCGAGGATCGCCTCGATGTTGCGCTCGGCGTCGGCGCGGCGGCGGGTCGCGGAGGTCATGGGGCCAGGGTAGGGCTCGCCGGGCGGCGGTTCAGTGCGCGAAGACCGGGCCGTCGCCGGGCTCGGGCCGCCCGGCCGGGACGAGCGCGAGCGCGAGGACCGCGGCGGCGGCGGCGATCACGCCGAACACCGTGAACGCGGTCTGGAACCCGCCGGCCGTGTGGCCGCCGATGCTCGCGCCGGCGAGGGCGGTCGCCAGCGCGACGCCGAGGGCGCCGCCGATCTCGTGGCCGGTGTTGACGACGCCGGAGGCCAGGCCCGCCTCGTCGTGGCCGATCCCGTTCATCGCGGTCGTGGTGGCGCACACGAATCCGGCGCCCACGCCGAGCGACAGCAGCACGAAGCCGGGCAGCACGTCCGGCCAGGCGTGCCCGCCGGAGGGGACCTGGGCCAACAGCAGCGCCCCGGCCGCCGCGACCGCGAACCCGGACGCGGCGACGGGCCGTCCGCCGATCCGGCCGACCAGGTGGGACGCGAGGTGGGCGCCCGTGATCGTGGCGGCGGCGGCCGGCAGGAACGTGAGGCCCGTCTTCACCGCGGAGAAGTGCAGCAGGTTCTGCAGGTACTGCGAGCAGAGGAAGAACCCCGACAGCAGCAGCACGGACGCCGACACCATCAGCGCGTTGCCGGAGGCGACCGTCCGGCGCCGCAGCAGCCCGAGCGGGACCAGCGGCGTCCGGACGGTCCGCTCGACCAGTACGAACCCGGCCGCGAGCAGGACGGCGCCCCCGATCGGGACGAGCGCCGACGCCGCGTCCCAGCCGTCCTCGCCCGCCTTGACCAGGCCGTAGATGAGCGCCCCGGCGGCGAGGGTGGCGGTGACCGCGCCGCCCGGGTCGAGCGGCCCGCGCACCGGCGGCACGGACGCGACCGTCGCCGGCACCAGGGCCAGCAGGGCCAGGCCGACCGGGACGTTGACGAAGAACACCCATTCCCAGCCGGGTCCGCTGGTGAGCAGTCCGCCGGCCAGCACGCCCACGGCCGCGCCGGTGCCGCCGATGGCCGCCCACACGCCGAGGGCGCGGTTGCGCTCGGGGCCGTGGAAGGTGGTCGTGACGATCGACAGCGCGGCCGGCGACAGCAGCGCGGCGCCGATACCCTGCGCCGCGCGCCCGGCGATGAGCACTCCCCCAGTGGCGGCGAGGCCGGAGACCAGCGACGCGGCGGTGAACAGCGCGAGCCCGAGCAGGAGGGCGCGCCTGCGGCCGAGCGCGTCGGCGAGCCGGCCGCCGAGCAGCAGCAGGCCGCCGAAGCACAGCGAGTAGGCGGTGACGACCCAGGTCTGGCCGCCGCGGCCGAGCGAGAGGTCCGCGGCGATGGAGGGCAGCGCCACGTTCACCACGGTGATGTCGATGATCAGCATGAACTGGGCGGCGCACAGCAGGGCGAGCGCCCGCCACCGGCGGGGGTCGGCGGGCGGCGGGCCCGGGTGCGCGCGGGGTGACGCGGTCGCGTGGTCGTGCACGACGGCTCCTAACTCGAACATCATTGTTCGGGTTAGCGTAGCCCGCTCGGCCAATAACTTGAACAGATTTGTTCGGGTTATTTCCTCAGGCGTCCACCGACTCCTGCTCGTCCAGCCAGGACACGATGCCCTCCAGCGCGCCGCGGCAGCTCCCGCAGCCGGTGCCGGCGCGGGTCCGCCGGGAGACCTCGTCGGCGGTGCGCGCGCCGTCCTGCCAGCAGGCGCGGATCTGGCCCTTGCTGACGTTGTTGCAGTTGCAGACCGTCGCCGCGTCCGGCATCCGCACCGGCGAGGCGGCCTCCGGCGCGCCGCCGAGCCCGGGGAACAGCAGGTCCAGCCGCTCGGACGGCAGCGGCGAGGCCCGGTCGTAGAGCTGGGTGAGCGCCCCGGCGGCGGAGGTCTCGCCGAGCAGGATCGCGCCGATCAGCCGGCCGTCCCGGATCACCGCCTTCTTGTAGGTGCCGCGCGCCGCGTCGGTGAACCGGACGACCTCCACGCCGTCGTCCTCGTCGCCGAAGTGCGTCTCCCCCATCGACGCCAGCTCGATGCCGGCCGCCTTCAGCCGGGTGATCTGCCGGGCGCCGGTGAAGCGCGCGGCGGGGTCGGTGCCCGCCAGCAGCCCCGCCAGCACGGTCGCCTGCTCCCACGCGGGCGCGACCAGCCCGTACACCTCGTCGCGGTGCTCGGAGCACTCCCCGATCGCGCGGACGGACGGGTCGGAGACCGAGCGCAGCTCGTCGTCCACGACGATCGCCCGGCCGATCGCGAGCCCGGCGCCGCGGGCCAGCGACACCTCGGGCCGCACCCCGCACGACAGGATGACCAGGTCGGTGTCGATCACCTCGCGGCCGCCGTCCGGCAGGGCCAGCTCGACGCCGGTGACCACCCGGTCGTCGCCGGTGCCGGAGAGGCACAGCCCCGCGACGTTGGCCTGCACGCGGGTGCCGATGCCGAGGCTCGCGAGGGTCCGCGCCAGCACCCGGCCGGCGGCCGGGTCGAGCTGGCGCTCCATCAGGTGCCCGGCCAGGTGCAGGACGGTCACCTCCAGCCCGCGGCCCATCAGCCCGCGCGCCGCCTCGATGCCGAGCAGCCCGCCGCCGACCACCACCGCGCGCTTGGCGGTCTCGGCCAGCTCGGAGATCCGCCGACAGTCGTCCAGCGTGCGGAACACCAGCGCGCCGCCGGGCAGCCCGTCCTCCAGGCCGGGCATCGGCGGGACGAACGCGGTGCTGCCGGTCGCCAGCACGAGCGTGCCGTAGCGGGTGACGGTGCCGTCGGAGGCGTGCACGGCGCGCGCCTCCCGGTCGATGCGGACGACCTCGACGCCGAGCCTCGCGTCCACCCCGTGCGAGGCGTACCAGGCCGCGTCGACCAGGCTGATGTGGTCCGGCCTGGTCTTCCCGGCGAGGACGTTGGACAGCAGCACCCGGTTGTAGGGGCGCTGCGTCTCGGCGCCGAACACCGTGACGGGCACGCCGGGGTCACGGGAGCGCAGCTCGCTGACGAAGCGCGCCCCGGCCATCCCGTTCCCGACGACGACGATCCGTTCGCGTTTCACTTGACCTCCAGCGGCAGGAGCACGGGCTTGATCTGCTCGCGCTCGACCTCGAACTCGATGCTCGGGTCGGGGGTCTGCGGCGCGTTGACGAACGAGACGAACCGGCGGAGCCGGTCGGGGTCGGCGAGGGTGTCGTGCCACTCGTCGGAGTAGCCGGCGACGTGGCGTTCCATGGCGGCGTCGAGCTCGGCGCAGATGCCGAGCCGGTCGTCCACGATGACCTCGCGGAGGTAGTCGACGCCGCCGTCCAGCGCCTCCATCCAGCTCGCGGTGCGCTGCAGCCGGTCGGCGGTGCGGATGTAGAACATCAGGAACCGGTCGATGGTGCGGACCAGCTCCTCGTCGGACAGGTCGGAGGCGAACAGGTCGGCGTGCCGGGGGCGCATGCCGCCGTTCCCGGCCAGGTAGAGGTTCCAGCCGTTCTCGGTGGCGATGACGCCGAAGTCCTTGCTCTGCGCCTCCGCGCACTCGCGGGCGCAGCCCGACACCGCCGACTTCAGCTTGTGCGGGGCGCGCAGGCCCCGGTACCGCAGCTCCAGCCGGATCGCCATCGCGACCGAGTCCTGCACGCCGTAGCGGCACCAGGTGGAGCCGACGCACGACTTCACCGTGCGCAGCGCCTTGCCGTAGGCGTGCCCGGACTCGAACCCGGCGTCGACCAGCCGCTTCCAGATCTCCGGGAGCTGCTCGACCCGGGCCCCGAACAGGTCGATGCGCTGCCCGCCGGTGATCTTGGTGTAGAGGCCGAAGTCGCGCGCCACCTCGCCGATCACGATCAGCTTCTCCGGAGTGATCTCGCCGCCGGGGACGCGCGGGACCACCGAGTAGGTGCCGTTCTTCTGCAGGTTGGCCAGGAAGTGGTCGTTGGTGTCCTGCAGCGCGGCCTGCTCGCCCTCCAGGATGTGCCCGTTGCCGAGGCTGGCGAGGATGGAGGCGACCGCGGGCTTGCAGATGTCGCAGCCCCGTCCCCGGCCGTGCTCCTGGACGAGCTGGGTGAAGCTGGTGACCCGCCCGCCCCGGATGATGTCGAACAGCTCGGCGCGGCTGTAGTCGAAGTGCTCGCAGAGCGCCTTGCTGACCTCGATCCCGGCGGCGGTCAGCTCGGCGTCCAGGATCCGCTTCACCAGCGGGACGCAGCTGCCGCAGCTCGTCCCGGCCTTCGTGCAGCCCTTCACCGCGGCCACGTCGGTGAGGGAGTCCGCCGCGATCGCGCCGCGGATCGTCTCGGCGGTGACGTTGTTGCAGGAGCAGATGACGGTGGCGCCCGGCAGGTCGCCGCCCGCCGCCTCCGTGCCGCCGAACAGCATCTGTTCGGGGGCGCCGGGCAGGCTCCCGCCGACGTAGGCGCGCAGCGCCCCGTACGACTCGGCGTCGCCGACCAGCACGCCGCCGAGCAGCGTCTTGGCGTCGTCGCTGACGATGAGCTTCTTGTAGACCCCGGCGACCGGGTCGGTGTAGGTGACGCCGAGCGCGCCCTGGTCCGGGCCGGCGAACGGGTCGCCGAAGCTGGCGACGTCCACGCCCATCAGCTTCAGCTTCGTCGACATGTCGGCGCCCTCGAATGCCGCGGAGCTCCCGGGGTTCAGCAGCCGGTCGGCGACGACCTCCGCCATCGAGAAGCACGGCCCGACCAGCCCGTACACCGTCCCGCCGACGAGCGCGCACTCGCCGATCGCCCAGATCGCCGGGTCCTCGGTGCGGCAGGAGGCGTCCACGACGATGCCGCCGCGCTCCCCCACCGGCAGCCCGCAGCCGCGGGCCAGCTCGTCGCGCGGCCGGATCCCGGCGGAGAACACCACGACCTCGGCGTCGATCCGCGAACCGTCGGCCAGCGCGATCCGCGCGGCGGCGCCGTCCTCGCCCGCCTCGATCCGCTGCATCGGCGTGCCCGCGTGCACCGCCATGCCGAGGGCCTCGATGTGGCGGCGCAGCATCGCGCCGCCGCCCTCGTCCAGCTGGCGCGGCATCAGCCACGGCGCGACCTCCACCACGCCGCTGCGCAGGCCGAGTCCCTGGATCGCCCGGGCCGCCTCCAGGCCGAGCAGCCCGCCGCCGACGACCGCGCCGGTCGCCCGGTCGCGCGCGTACTCGCGGATCGCGTCCAGGTCGTCGATCGTGCGGTAGACGAACACGCCGGGCAGGTCCCGGCCCTCGACCGGCGGGACGAACGGCGCCGAGCCGGTGGCGAGCACCAGCGCGTCGTAGCCGACGGTCCGCCCGGCGGAGGTGGCCACGGTGCGCGCGGCGCGGTCGATCGCGGTGACCCGCTCGCCGGTGATGACCGAGACCCCGCCGCCGTGCGCCGGATAGGCCAGGTCGGCGCCCTCCAGGTGGGTGGTCAGCGCCACGCGGTCGTAGGCGGTGCGCGACTCCTCGCCGATGACGGTGACCGTCCACGTCCCGGCGCCGTCGCGCTCGCGCAGGGCCTCCACCAGGCGGTGCGAGGCCGGTCCGTGGCCGACCACGACCAGGTGCATGTCCGGTTCGTTGCGAGCTTCCATGCCTTGATCCTCGGCAAGCCTTATTTCCCGTATGGGTCCCGGACATCACCCCCGCGTTAACTGGCGCTCACACCCCGCCGGGGGCTCGGCGGGGGGCGCGGCCCGCGCTCGGCCGTGCTCGGCGCGCGGCCCGTCCCGGGGCACAAACGCCGCCCGGCGGCGGTGGGCGCCCGCACAAAATTTCACTTTCCCGAGCGCACGCATTCATTTCGTCGCCTTCTTGGCGGACGATGTGCGGACCGGGCACCGCGTCCGGCGATCGGGGCGAGGGAGTCGGCGACGACGAGGAGGCGGCATTGCGCAACGTCATCGGCATGGTGCTCATAGGGTTGGGCGCGTTCCTGGTCCTCACCGCCGTGCTGGTCCGCTTCTACGTCGCCCCCCGGCTGATCGCCGCGCCGACGGACGTGTACCAGGTCACCCGGCTGCGGGCCGAGAACGCCACCTACTTCGACGCCGCGCGCCTCCAGCAGGTCACCGGCGCCACGGTCGTCGCCACCAACACCGTCCGCGGCGACGTGACGTCCTCGCAGGACGACATCGCCGTGTGGGAGTCCTCGACGGTCGTGCAGGACGTCGCGCGGGGCACCACGATCGAGATCCAGAACCAGCGGGTCGCCTTCGACCGGCGCACCGGGCGGCTCACCAACTGCTGCGGCGCCTCGGTGCAGGGCGAGACCTCCGTGCGCCAGTCCGGGCTCGGGCTGTTCTGGCCCGTGCACGCCACCAAGAAGGCCAAGCAGGTCTACGACCCGGCGACGCGCCGTCCGTGGCCCGCGGTGTTCGACGGCAGCGAGCGCGTGCACGGCGTCCTCGCCTGGCGGTTCGTCCAGCACGTCCCCGCCACCAAGGTCCCGGGCCAGCAGCTGCCCGACGTGCCCGGCGAGCTGCTCGGCCGGGGGAAGAACAGCCCGTCCGTCGCGGTCGACCGCTACTACCAGGCGGACGCGACCTACTGGGTGGATCCGCGCACCGGCGCGCCGATCGACCAGGAGCAGAAGGTGCTGTCCACCCTGCAGCCCCGGACCGGTCCGGGACGCCTCGTCGTCGGGCAGATGGACCTGCGGATGACACCGGAGTCGCAGAAGTCGCTGCAGGGCAAGTCCTCGGACGGCGCCGCGAAGATCAACCTGCTGAAGACCGCCGTCCCGATCGGCGCCGCGGCCGTCGGCGCCGTGCTGCTGGCGGCGGGCGCCGTCGTCGGCCGCGCCGGCGGGCGCCGGCCGCCGCGCGACCGGCAGCGCGGCAAGCCGCTCGCCACGACCCGCTGACACGCCCGTCAGGCCCGTGACCGCTCACACCGGGGCGAGGACGAGCGCGGCGTCGTGCCCGCCGAACCCGAACGAGTTCGACAGCACCGGCGCCACCGGGACCGCGCGCGCCTCGCCGTGCACCACGTCGATCAGCCCGGTCTCCCCGTCCGGCCCGGCGAAGTTCGCGGTCGGCGGGACGAGGCCGGCGGCGGCGCCGCGCAGCGCCACGATGGCCTCCAGCGCGCCGCCGGCGCCGAGGACGTGCCCGGTCACGCCCTTGGTCGCGGTGACCGGCGGCGCGCCGCCGCCGAAGCAGCGGTCGATCGCGAGGGCCTCGGCGGCGTCGTTGCCGCGGGTGCCGGTGGCGTGCGCGGACACGTGCCCGATGTCGCGCGGGTCCAGGTGCGCGTCGGCGAGCGCCGCGGCCATGCAGCGGGCGGCGACGCTGCCGTCCGGGCGCGGCGCGACGATGTGCGCGGCGTCGCTCGCGGCGGCGTACCCGGCGATCTCGCCGTGCACGCGGGCGCCGCGGGCGGCGGCGCGGTCGGCGCGCTCCAGCACCAGGAACGCGGCGGCCTCCCCGACGACGAACCCGTCGCGCTCGGCGTCGAACGGGCGGCTCGCGGTGTGCGGCGCGTCGTCGCGGCGGGCGAGCGTGCCGATGCGGGCGAACGCCGCCATCACGAACGGCGTGAGGATCGCGTCGACGCCGCCCGCCACCGCCGTGTCGATCCGGCCGGCGCGGATCGCGAGGGCGGCCTCCCCGATCGCGGTGGCGCCGCTGGCGCAGCCGGTCGAGTAGGTCGGGCACGGCCCCTCGCAGCCGTGCCGGATGGAGATGTTCGCGGCGGTCGCGTTCGGCATGATCATCGGGACGGCGGGGACCGGCACCCGGTGCAGGGTCCCGGCGTGCTCGTGGCCGCCGAGCGCCACCACCGACGCCAGGTTCGCGGCGGCCGTCCCGACGAACACGCCGCGCCGGCCCGGCGGCGGCCGCTCCGCGCCGAGCAGTCCCGCGTCGGCGAGCGCGTCGTCGGCGGCGGCGACGCCCAGCCGGGTCATCCGGTCCAGCCGGCGCCGCTCGGGACGGGTGAAATAGCGCTCCTCGTCGAACGGCTGCGCGGGGCATCCGTACGACACGGCCGTCCCCGCCTCCAGCAGTTCGGCGACGTGGACGGCCTGCGACTTCCCGGAGAAGACGGTGGCGACGACCTCGTCCGGGGTGCCGCCCGCCGGGCTCTTCACGCCGAACCCGGTGACCACCACCCGGGGAGTTCCGTCGGCCCGGCGCACAGCGGTCATCCGTCACCTCGCGGTCTTCTGGGAAGGCAAGGATTCGGAAGCTACTGGCACGGCGCGCGCCGCCACTTGCCCCACCGCGCACATTTCCCACAGGCGTTTTTGTCACCACCATGCGAGAACGGCGAAAACACCTTCACCGCGGTTCGGCTCAGGGGACGCTTGTCCTCTTTCCCGTCGCGTTAATGGGCGCTGGAGCCGTCGCCGTTCTCACTCGCGTCCGGCGGCCGAGGTCATCGGCAGCCGCGGGTCCATCGGCTGTTCCTCCCAGGTGCCGCGTACCCAGGCGTGGGCCGGGTCGTCACAGATCCGCCACGCCCGTTCCTCGCCGGGGCCCGCCATCACGTTCAGGTAGTACAGGTCGTAGCCGGGCGTCGCCATCGACGGGCCGTGCCAGCCGTGCGGGATGAGCACGACGTCGCCGGTGCGGACCTCCTCCAGCACGTCGATCGGCCGGTCGGCGGTGCCGTAGACCCGCTGGTACCCCATGCCGGGGCGGCCGTCCGGGCCGTCCGCGACCTCGAAGTAGTAGATCTCCTCCAGCACCGACTCGGTGGCCGTGGGCTCGTCGTGCTTGTGCGGCGGGTAGGACGACCAGTTCCCGCCGGGCGTCAGCACCTCGCAGGCGATCAGCCGGTCGGCCTCGAACGCCTCCGGGGTGCAGAAGTTGTTGACCTGGCGGCTCGCCCGCCCCGCGCCGCGCAGCTCGACCGGCACCTTGCCCGCCGGGCCGTAGCGGGGAGGCAGCCGGCGCTCGCAGCGGGCCGACGGCAGCGCGAACCTGCCGCCGTCGCGCGACGACACGGTCACCGTCGCGTCGCGCGGCGCGTAGGCGAAGTCGGTCACCCGGGAGAACACGTCGGCGCGCCCGTCCAGGTCGAACGTCACCGCGGGCTCGCCGGGGACGGTGACGGCGACCCGGCAGGATCCGGCGAGCGGCAGCACGAGCGTCTCGGCGTCCCCCGTCTCGACGGCCGTCTCCTCCCCCGGGCCGAGCGCCAGTACGCGCAGCCCCGAGTAGGTCCATCCGGCGTCCGCCGGAGCGATGTCCATGCCCATGTCCATCCCTTCGTCGCCTGCGTTCACAGGACCGCCACCGCCGCGTCGACCGCCGCCGCGACGTCCCCGCCCGGCGGGTACAGCAGGCTCCGCCCGATCACCAGGCCGCGGACGGTCGGCAGCTTCAGCGCCTCCCGCCACCCGGCGAGCGCGGCGTCCGGGTCGGCGGAGACCTCGCCGCCGAGCAGCAGCGCGGGCAGCGTCGAGGCCGCCATGACCCGCTCCATCTCCGGCACCACCGGGACCTTCAGCCACGTGTGCGCGGACGTGGCGCCGAGCCCGGAGGCGACCGCGACCGCGCGGATCATCGCCTCCGCCGTCAGCACGTTGCGGACGCGCCCGTCGCCGCCGCGCGCCGAGATGAACGGCTCGACCATCGCCATCAGCCCATGCCCGGCCAGCTCGGTCACCGCGCGCCCGCACGCCTCCAGCGTCCGCGCGGTGGCGGGGTCGGCGGGGTCGACCCGCAGCAGCATCTTGCCGCCGTCCAGCCCGGCCGCCGCGATCGCGGCGGCGGTGTAGGCGGTGAACCGGTCGTCGATCTCGAACGATGCGCCGGCGAGGCCGCCCCGGTTCATCGACCCGAGCACCACCTTGCCGTCCAGCGCGCCGAGCAGCAGCAGGTCCTCCAGCACGTCGGGGGTGCCGAGGACGCCGTTCACCCCCGGCCGCTCCAGCGCGGCGCACATCCGCTCCAGCAGGTCCCGCCGGTCGGCCATGGCCAGCGGGTCGCCCCCGGCGCCGAGGGCGCCGCGCGCCGGATGGTCGGCCGCGATGATCATCAGCGGCCCGGACGCGCCGGGCGGCCCGGCCGGGCGCGCCCGCAGCGCCGCGGCCCGCGCCACCGCCTCCGGATGCGCCGCCCTGGTCCCGGCCAGGGCGGCGTAGCGCTCGGCGAACGTTCCCGCGCTCACGCGGTGACCTCCCTGCTCTCCCCCGCCGCGGGGCCGCCGGACGCGGCGAGCAGCCGCTCGACCTCGCCGGCGGTGGGCATCGCGTCCGCGCACGACAGCCGGGACGCCACGATCGCCCCGGCGGCGTTCGCGAACCGCACCATCCGTTCCAGGTCCCAGCCGCTCAGCAGCCCGTGGCAGAGCGCGCCGCCGAACGCGTCCCCGGCGCCGAGCCCGTTGACCACCTCCACCGGCGTCGGCGGCACCTGGACGGCGCCGTCCGCCGAGGCGGCCAGGACGCCGCGGGGCCCCTGCTTGACGATCGCCACCTCGACGCCCCGGTCCAGTAGCGCGCGGGCGGCGGCGCGGGGCTCGCGCTCGCCGACGGCGACCTCGCACTCCTCGAGGTTGCCGACCGCGACGGTCGCGTGCTCCAGCGCCTCTCGCACGCGCGTGCGAGCCGCGTCCGGCGACTCCCAGAACATCGGCCGGTAGTCCAGGTCCAGGACGGTCGTGCCGGGGTGCGCGGCCAGCGCGGCGACCGTCGCCTCGCGGCTGGGCTCCTGCGACAGCCCGGTGACCGTCGCCCAGAAGATCCGGGCGGCGGCGATCGCGTCCAGGTCCAGCTCGTCGGCGCGGATCTCCATGTCGGGCGCCTTCGGGTACCGGTAGAAGTACAGCGGGAAGTCGTCCGGCGGGAAGATCTCGCAGAACGCCAGCGGGGTCGGCAGGCCCGGCACGTCGGTGACGAACCGGTCGTCCACGCCGTAGCCCCGGAGCGCCTTGTGGACGAACCGGCCGAACGGGTCGGCGCCCGTCCGCGTGACGATGGCGGTGTGGTGCCCATAGCGGGCGGCGGCAACGGCCACGTTGGTGGGGCTCCCGCCGAGGTACTTGCCGAACGACTCGACGTCCTCCAGCGGCACGCCGACCTGGTGGGGGTAGACGTCCACGCTCACGCGGCCCATGGTGATGAGGTCGTGGGCCGCGCGGCTCGCTGCGGTCGTCATCGCCGCACCTCCTCGATCGTGACGGCGCGACGCTCGCGCCGGGAGATCTCGCACGCCTCGGCCACGTAGAACGCCTCCAGGCTCTCCTCGGGCGGGCACGGGCTGTCGGTGCCGCCGGCCACCATCCGGACGAACGCCCGCAGCTCGGCCGCGTAGGCGCCGGCGAACCGCTCCAGGAACCCGGTGTGCGGCGGCCCGGCCGGTTGGAGCCCCGCGCCCGCCGGGGACAGCGGCGTCCCGTCGTCCAGGCCGGCGGCGACGCCGCCGAGCGAGCCGAGGACCTCCAGCCGCACGTCGTAGCCGCCCGCGTTGTAGCGGCTCGCCGACACCACGGCGAGCGTGCCGTCGTCGAGCGTCAGCATCGCCGCGCCGGTGTCGACGTCGCCGGCCGCGGCGAACGCCGCCGAGCCGCGGTTGGCGCCGGTCGCGGTCACCTCCACCACGTCGCGGCCGGTGACGAACCGGACGGCGTCGAAGTCGTGCACCGAGCAGTCGCGGAACAGGCCGCCCGAGGCGGGGATGTACTCCTCCGGCGGCGGCGCCGGGTCCAGCGTGCAGGAGCGGACGGTGTGCACCCAGCCGAGCCGGCCCGAGCGCACCGCCTCCCGCGCCGCGACGTGCCCGGCGTCGAAGCGGCGCTGGAAGCCCACCTGCACCGGCACGCCCGCGCCGCGCACCGCCTCCAGCACCTCGACGGTGCCGGCCAGGTCGGAGGCCACCGGCTTCTCCACGAACACCGGCAGCCCGGCCCGCGCCGCGCGCACCACCAGGCCGGCGTGCGCGTCCGTCGGCGCGGCGACGACCAGCGCGTCCAGCCCGGCGCCGAACAGCGCGCCGACGTCCGCGGCGGCGCGGACGCCGAGCTTGTCCGCCGCCTCCCGCGCCCGGCGCGGGTCGGCGTCGGCGACGACGACCTCCGCGACGCCGGGCTGCGCGCGCAGCGTCTCCGCGTGCGCGGTCCCGATCCGTCCCGCTCCAGCCAGCCCGATCCTCATCGCACCCCTTCCACCCGTGAACCGCGACCGAGTCTCATGGAACGATCTAATCTCTGTCAACACTATGTCCTGACATAAGGACTTAAATATCTCCGGACGGCGGGTCGGCTATCCTGCCTCGCGACCCACGGAAGGAGCCCGCGTGCAAGGACCGACGGTGACGCTGGACCGCGGCAGCCCCGTGCCGCTGTACTTCCAGGTCGCCCAGCAGCTCGAGGCGGCTATCCGGTCCGGCGAGCTGCCCCCGGGCGCCCGGCTGGACAACGAGCTGGACCTGGCGGCCCGCTACCGGCTGTCGCGGCCGACCGTCCGGCAGGCGATCCAGCACCTGGTCGACAAGGGGCTGCTCGTGCGCAAGCGCGGCGTCGGCACCCAGGTCGTCCAGGCGCAGGTGCGGCGGCCGATCGAGCTGACCAGCCTGCACGACGACCTCGCCGCCGCCGGCGCCGAGCCCCGAACTCAGGTGCTGGAGTTCGGGCCCGCCCCGGCCGGCGAGGAGGCCGCCGAGCGGCTCGGCGTCCCGGCCGGCACGGAGGTGCTGCGGCTGCGCCGGCTGCGGCTCACCGGCGGCGAGCCGCTGGCGCTGCTGACCAACGTGCTGCCCGCCGGGCTGCTCGACGTCACCGCCGAGCATCTCGCCGAGCACGGCCTGTACGAGACGCTGCGCTCCGCCGGGGTGAACCTGCGGATCGCGCACCAGACGATCGGGGCGCGGGCCGCGACGGCCGCGGAGGCGCGGCTGCTGGACGAGCGGCGCGGCACCCCGCTGCTCACCATGACCCGCACCGCGTTCGACGACAACGGCACCGCGGTCGAGTACGGCGACCACGTCTACCGGGCCGACCGCTACTCCTTCTCCCACACCCTCGTGGGCCGCTGACCGGCCCGAAAACAGGCGGGCGGAACGCCGCCGCGCCGGGCGCGAACCCGGCGCGGCGGCACCGTTCACCGCGTCAGCCGGGCGACGCTGCTCGCCGTGCCCCCCTTCTTCGCCTCGAACGCGACGGCGAGCAGGCCGCTCGCGCCGGTGACCGTCACCGACTGCGGGCCGGCGCGCTTCACCTCGACCGTCCTGGTGCCGAGGACCTTGCCGTCCCAGACCGTCACGTGGGCGGTGCCGGGGCCGGTCGCCCGCAGCCGGAAGGTCGTCGACCCACCGGACACCTTCGGCGTACCGGAGATGCGCGCGCTGTCGGAGCGCGGCGCCGCCGGGCCGCCCGCGAGCGGGATCCCGGTCCGGACGGCCTGCTCGATGGACTGCGGCGAGTTCACCGAGGCCGCCGCGTCGGTCGGCATGACCGGCGCGGGCGGGGTGGTCGGCAGGCCCGGGTCGGGCGTGTAGCCGGGCAGGGTCGTCTGGCCCCACCGGTACGGGTCGCCCTGCACGCCGCCCCAGGTCGACCAGCCGATCCGGGTCTGGCCGGTCTTGTCCTGGGTGTCGGAGTCGTAGACGAAGACGTTCAGGCCCATCCGCGCCGGGTCCACGGCGGTCGGCAGGTCCTTGAACGGGATCTTCGCCTCGACGGTGTAGCCGTCGTAGGGCTGGTTGACCGTCGCGGCGACCTGCATGCCGGGCGCGGCATCCGCGCCGCCCTGGTGGGCGTCGGCGTCGCGCTCGAAGCACGGCTTGCCGTCCGCCATCTGCGGGAAGATGCCGGTCTTGAAGGTGGTCGAGGTGTTCTCGGAGTCGCCGCGCGGGTCGATCCCGATCTCGACCGAGTCGGTGCGCCAGTGCCGCTTGCAGTCGTCGGCGCCGAGCACCGTGCCCTGCTTGTCGTCGCGGACCTTCACCAGCACGTTCAGCGCGTCGTCGGTCCAGGTCACCTTGCCGGTGGCCGAGCAGTCGGCGGCCGACGCGCAGGCGTCGCCCTCCCACACCCGCGACAGGTTCAGCTCGGCGCCGGTGTACTCGCCGGTCTCCTCCTTGCCGTCGATCTTCGGGGCGGCGGCCGCCTTGGGGATCTCGGCTACCGGGACCAGTTCCAGCGCCGCCGTCTCCACGTCGGCCGGGCCGGACGAGGGCGTGGTCGTGATGGTGTAGTCGTAGTCGCCGCCGGAGCCGCCCTGGTTGGAGGTCGGCAGCGAGGCGTCGGTGTTGGTCACCTTGAAGGTGGCGGTGCCCTTCGCGTCGGCCGCGAGCGTGTACGGCTTGGACGCGGCGTCGGCCGAGAAGCCCTTCGGCAGGTCCAGCTTCACCGTGCCGGACTGCGCGGACGAGGTGGTGTTCACCAGGTCCACCCGGACGTCGCGGGACTTGCCGGAGCCGACCGTCAGCACCCGCTTCATCTGGCCGATGAGCGCGGGCACGCCGGTCTTGGTGGCCCAGGTGTCGAAGTCGTCGACGCGCGGCAGCGGCTGCTGCTGGCCGGTGACGGGCGGCTGGACGTTCACCATCGTCGCGGTCTGGCCGGTGGCGCGCCCGGAGGTGAGCGTCGCGGAGATCTGCGCGCGGCCCACCGAGGCGCCGGCGGGCGGCGTCACGGTGAACGTCGCCGTCCGCTCGCGGGACCCGAGTTTGCCCAGGTCACCGCTTCCTGTCACGTTCCAACCGGACGGCACCGAGAGCGCGGCGCGCGCGTTGCCGAGCTTCTTCGGCGCGCTGGCGTGCGCCGTCACCGTGAACGCCGCGCCGGGCGTCACGCCGTACGACCCGGTCGTCAGGGAGAACTGCGTGCCGAGCGGCAGGCCGCCCTTGACCGGCGTGACCGCGCCCTCCAGCGGCGCCGACGGGTCGGTGTTGCCGAGCGTGAACGGCACGCGGCTCGCGATCTGCGTGAAGTAGTCGCAGCCGATCTTCGACGGGTCGGACGGCGCGTCCGGGAACCCGGCCCAGCCCTGGCTCACGTACAGCCGCTGCGCCTCCCGCTCGACCTGCGCCCACGTCTTGCCGCCGTTGCGGGCCGACGTCCGGCCGCCCCACACGCCGTAGGCCACCGACGCCGGCGTGCTCGGGGTGAGCTTGGCGGCGCACTCCTGCCCGGTCGGGCCGGACGCGCCGCCGCCCTGGAACAGCCGCCCGGGCGCCCAGGTCTTCAGGCCCTCCTTGCTGAGCTGCGTCGGGAACGCGTTGGGGTCGGCGGCGGCGCGGTACGCCTCGGTCGCCAGCCGCGCGGCCTCCTGGTGGTTGCCGTGCTGGCCGGGCAGCGGCGCCGGGTTCATCGTCACGATCACCTTGGGGCGGGTCTCGCGGACGATCCGCACGACCTTGGCGAGGGTGTCGTCGTGGCCCCAGGTGTCCTCGGTGAGCGGCGCGCTCACCGTGTAGTAGAAGTCGACCTTGTCGAGGTTGTGGACGTCGGTGACGCCCGCCTTGCCGACCGCGCGGCGCTCCTCGTCCTCGCGGAGCAGGCCGAGCGCCGGGCCCTCCTCCGTCCCCGCGGCGTTGCCGCCGCCCTCGCCGCGGGTGACGGTCAGCACTCCCGTCCTGGCCTTATCGAACTCGTTCCACTGGCCGAGGGTCGACAGGGTGCCGGACTCGTCGTCGGGGTGCGCCCCGACGAACAGCACGTCCAGCCGGCCCCGTTCCGACGGTGCCGTGCGGTCGGACGGTGCCGTCCGCGCCTGCGCGGGCGGGCCGGCCAGCGCGATGGCCGAGCCCGCCAGCGCGGCGGACAGGACGGCGGGTAGGGCGAGTCTTCGCATGAACTCTCCTGTTCCGTTGCGGGGCCGCCGGGGGCGGCCCCGGACTCCCTACTCCTTGATGGCCCCCGAGAGCATCCCTGCAATGAACCGGCGTTGCAGGAAGACATAGACGATCACGACGGGCGCCGCGATGATCAGCGCGCCCGCCATGAGCAGCGAGTAGTCGGTCTTGTGCGCGCCCTGGAAGAACGACAGGCCGAGCGGCGCGGTGCGCAGCCCCTCGTCGGAGTTGACGATCACCAGCGGCAGCAGGAACTCGTTCCACGTCCACATGGTGATCAGCACGACCATGGTGAGGATGGCGGGCCGGCCGATCGGCACCAGCACCCGCCACAGGGTCGTCCAGCTGGACGCGCCGTCCATCCGCGCCGCCTCCATCAGCGACGGCGGCACGCTGCGGAAGTAGGCGCGCATCCAGAACGTGCCGAACGCGACCGACATCGCGACCTGCGGCAGGATCAGCCCGGCGTAGGTGTTGTCGAGCCCGGCCGAGCGCAGGTCGAAGTACAGCGGCACCACGACGGCCTCGGTGGGGATGGTGAGGCCGGCCAGGAACAGCAGGAACAGCGCCCCGGCGCCGCGGAAGCGCATGACGCCGAGCGCGTACCCCGACATGATCGAGAAGACGCTGGCCAGCACCACCGTGACGGCGGTGACGATGACGCTGTTGCGCAGGTAGGCGCCGAAGTGGCCCTCGTTCCAGGCGACCCGGAAGGTGCCGAACGACAGGTTCCCCGGCAGCTGCAGCGCCTGCGCCACGATGCCGACCATCGGGAACAGGGCGACCACCGCGAACAGCGCCAGCACCGCGTGGTTGAAGATCCGCTCGTAGCGCCTGCTCATTCGCCCCTCCCCTCCACGAGGCGGCCGACGCCCGCGGTGACCGCGAACGCCAGCACGGCCAGCGTGACGCCGATGGCGCAGCCGAGCCCGACCTCGCCGGTGTTGAACGTGCGGTTGTAGACCTCGTAGGCGGGCACCTTCGTGGAGTCGCCCGGGCCGCCGGCGGTCGCCATGTAGATGAGGTCGAAGTTGCGCACCGCCATGATCGTGGTGAGCGTCAGCGCGACCGACAACTCGCGCCGCAGCCCCGGCAGGGTGACGGTGAAGAACTCCCGGACCGCCCCGGCGCCGTCGATCCGCGCCGCCTCGTACAGCTCCCGGGGGATCTTCTGCACGCCGGCGAGGAACAGCACCAGCGCCAGCCCGATCTCGACCCAGGTGCCGACGAGCCCGATGGCGGGCAGCGCGAACGTGAAGTCGCCGAGCCAGCCGTGCCGCCAGTCCGGCAGGCCGAGGTCGTGCAGCCAGCCGAGGACGGTGTTGACGGGCCCGTGCGTGGAGTACACCCACTGCCACGCCACCGCGACCGCGACCATCGCGATGACCTGCGGCATGAACAGCACGGTGCGGAAGAACGTCAGGCCGCGGACCTTGGTCCGGGACATGACGGCGACCAGCACGAACGCGATGCAGCACGGCAGGACCGCGTAGAACACGATCAGGATCAGCAGGTGCCCGAAGGCGCCCCGCAGCGTCGGGTCGGTCCAGGTGGCGGTGTAGTTGGACAGCCCCGCCCAGGTCGCCTGGCCGATGCCGTCCCAGTGGTACAGGGAGAACTGCGCGCCGCGCAGCAGCGGCCACAGCAGGAAGGTCCCGTACACCGCCAGGGCCGGCAGGACGTACAGCCAGCCGACGGCGCGGGGCTCGCCCGGCGGCCGGGACCTGCTCCGGCGCCCCGCGGGCCGCCCGTTGCTCGAGCCGGACGCCTCGGCCCCCGGCTCGGGGGTCTTCTGCCGCGCGACGGTCGTCATGTGCGCGCTCCTCGCTGTCACCTCGTCGGCGCGGACCGCCCCGCGTCCTGCGCGGGGGCGGCCGGTGCCCCGCCGCCGCGCCGGGGATGCCGGGCGGCGGCGGGACCGGCGGTCACGCCGGGCCGGTCGTCACTACTTCTTCTTCTGGAAGGCGGTGTAGTCGTCCTGGGCCGCCTTCATGGCCTCTTGCGCGGACGTCTTGCCGGCGACGAGGCCCTGCAGCGGGCCGCCGAACGCGTCGGTGAACGTCGGGGTCGTGTAGTCGATGTAGGGGGTGGTGCCGTCGTTCTTGCTGAGCTCGGCCCAGGCCGCCGACACCTCCTTCATCAGCGGCTTGTCCGGCTGCGTGGTGGCGGGCAGCACGGGCAGGCTGCCGGTCTGGACCGCCACGTTCATCGCCTCGGGCGAGGTGATGAAGTTGATGTAGGCGGCGGCGACGTCGGCGTGCTTGGACTTGGACGTGATCGACCACGGCAGGCTCTCGCCGCCCATGGTCGCCACCGGCGCGCCCGCCTGCGGCGCGGGCGGCAGCGCGAAGCCGACCTTGTCCTTCATCCGGTCGTCGAGGTCCGGCGCCCACCAGGTGCCGCCGAACATGAACACGCCCTCGCCCTTGGCGAAGTTGACCGGGGTGTCGTCCCACTTCACCGAGTTGGAGTCCTTGGTGAGGTAGCCCTTCTTCGCCCAGTCCGCGAGCCTCTGCGCGGCCTGCACGTTCGGCGCGTCCGTCCAGGACCCGGCGCTGCCGAACACCAGCTTCCGGACGGCGTCCTTACCGGTCGCGGCGTCCTGGAGGATGCCGTACAGCTGCATCGCGGGCAGCTTCTCCAGGTTGCCGAACGCGATCGGCACCTCGCCCCTGCCCTTGGCGGTGGCGAGGGCCTGCTCGAACTCGTCCCAGGTCTTCGGCGGCTGGATGCCGAGCTTGGCGAGCTTCTCCTTGTTGTAGTAGAGCCCGACGATCTCGCCGTTCAGCGAGACGCCGTACAGGTCGCCGGAGCCGATGAGCTTGCCGTCCTTGGTGACGCTGTTGAGGTCGAGCAGCCCCTTCGGGTACCGCTTGGACCACCCGTAGGCCTTGTCGTAGGCGCCGAGCGGCAGCAGCATGCCGTCCTTGACGTACTGCGCCATGGACGCGTAGCCCTGGTTGGCCTCGACGACGTCGGGCGGGTTGCTCCCCGACAGCGCCAGCCGCAGCGTCTTCTGCAGGTCGCTGAACGAGCGCGACACCCGCTTGATCTTCACGTTCGGGTACTTGGCCTCGAACTGGCCGTTGAGCTTCTCGATCTGCTCCTTCAGCCCGCCCTGGACCTCCTGGTCCCAGACGGTGAGCGTCACGTTGCCGGCCTTGGCGACGTCGGTGCTGACCGCCGCGGGCGCCTTGCTCGCCGGCTTGTCGTCCGACGAGCCCGGCGCGCAGGCGGCGGCGAGCGCGGTCACCAGGGCCGCCGCCGCGGCGACCGTGCCCCGTCTCGTGAGCGTCGGCATTCCTGCGGCTCCTTTCTGCGCTGCCGTCCCCGTACCGGGCGGCGGGCCGCGCGGTACGGGTCCGGGGGGTGGGGCGGGGGGCTCGGACGGTCCGTCAGGACGAGTGCTGCAGGTCGTCGCGGAGGGTGGGCTCGGCGCGCACGACGGTGTCGGTGGCCGAGTCGGGGATGTAGTCGACGACGAAGGCGTACGGTTCGAGGACCTCCTCGGGGACCTCGCCGGACTCCCCGAACGCGGCGATCTCCCCCCAGCAGGGCGCGCCGAGCGAGCCGCTGCGGTGCCGCACCGACAGGCCCGCGCACAGGTTGGCGAACTTCAGCCGCTCCTCCAGCGGCAGCCCGGCGAGGGTGCCGAACAGGAACCCGGCGCCGAACACGTCGCCCGCGCCGGTGGCGTCCAGCGCCCGGACCGGCAGCGCGTCGGTCTCGGCGACCTCGCCGGTGCGCGCGTCGATCGCGATCGCGCCGGCGCCGCCGCGCTTGACCACCACGACCGGGACCCGCTCCGACAGGGCGCGGGCGGCGGCCTCGGGCGAGGCGGTGCGGGTGTAGGCCATCGCCTCGACCGCGTTGGGCAGGAACACGTCCACGTGCTCCAGCCGGTCGAGGACCTCGCTGGACCACGTCTCGGTGGCGTCCCAGCCGAGGTCGGCGAAGACCAGGGTGCCTCCCGCGCGCATCTGCCGCGCCCACGCGGGCACCGGCCGCTCGATGTCGATGAAGCAGGCCCGCGCCGACGGCGGCGCGGAACCGAGCACCTCCTCGTAGGAGTCGTCGGCGGAGCCCATGTCGGGGACGGGCTTGGCGTAGGTGACCATGCTGCGGTCGGAGTCGTAGGCCAGCGACACCGTGACCGGCGTGGGCCAGGACCCGACCCGGCGGGAGTGGCCGAGGTCCACGCCCTCCTGCTCGGCGAGGGTGCGCCACAGGTAGGCGCCGAACAGGTCGTCGCCGAACGGGGCGGCGAGCCCGACGCGCAGCCCGAGCCGGCTCATCGCCACCGCGATGTTGGCGATGCCGCCGGGCGCCGAACCGAGCCCGTCGGTGAACAGCTCGGTGCCGGGCGGCGGCAGGCCGGGCAGCCCGGTGAAGATCATGTCCATGAAGACCTGGCCGGACAGGAAGACGTCGAGGTCGGGCGCGGGCCCCTCCTCGCCCGCGTCGTGCGTGCGGCGCAGCCGCTCGCCCACGGCCTCGCGCTCCGCGCACGGGTCGGCCATCGACGGCTCGGGCGGCCGGCCCGGGACCGCGGCCCCGGCCGCCTCGGTGCCGGCGGCCGCTCCGGTGCCGCCGCCGCGGACCTCCGCGGACGGGACCCCGCGCAGGGTTCCTGCTGTCATTGCGCCTCCTCACGAGGACCGTCAGAGCTGAGACCAGGATGACCGAATGTCATGACAAAACCGGATGGTCGGGGACCCGGGCGGGGCGGAGCTCCTCCGGGCCGGCCGCCCGTCACGTCCCGCCCGCGAACACGGCCGCGACCTCCGGGATGCGGGCGGCGTAGCCGTCCAGCAGCCGCCGCCCGACCGACACCGAGTCGACCAGCGGGTGCAGCGCGAACGCCCGGGCGGCCTCGGCGCGCGAGCCGGTCCGCGCGGCGCTGATCGTCAGCCGCTCGACCGCCTTGACCTGCTGCATCAGCCCGGTCTGGTGCAGGTCGGGCTGGGCCAGCGACAGCGGGTGCACGCCGCCGGCGTCCACCAGCACCGGCACCTCCACCACCGCGTCGGCCGGCAGCGCGGGCACCGTCGACCCGTTGCGCACGTTGAGGATCATGGTGGCGGGCTCGTTGCGGCTGATCGCGGCCATCACGCTCAGCGCGACCCCGGCGTAGCCCTCGTCGACCGGGTCGACGCCCGCGTGCCCCTCCAGCTCGGTGCCGGTGGCCGCGCCCTTCATCTCGGCCATGTAGCTGGCGCTGCGGGACGCGACCGTCTCGCGCCACAGCTCCATCGCCGCGCCGCCGGACGCCGCCGCGATCCGCTCGTAGAACGCCGCCTGCTGCTCGGCCAGGAACTCGCCGCGGGTCTGCGGGGCGTCGAGGGTCGCGCGCACCGCCTCCCGGTTGAAGTAGTAGTAGTAGAGGTACTCGTTGGGGATCACGCCGAGCTCGCGGAGCCACTCGCGGCCGAACACCACGCCCTCCTCCAGCGAGCCGAGCAGCTCGTCGTCGGCGAGCAGCCGGGGCAGCACGTCCACGCCGTCGTGCAGGATGCGCCGCATCCAGCCGAGGTGGTTCAGGCCGACGTAGTCCAGCTGCACGCGGGACGGGTCGAGGCCGAGCGCGGCGGCGACCCGGGTGCCGAGGCCGGACGGGGTGTCGCAGATGCCGAGCACCCGGTCGCCGAGCACCGACTGCATCGCCTCGGTGATCATCCCGGCCGGGTTGGTGAAGTTGATGACGTAGGCGTCCGGCGCGAGCGCCTTCACCCGCCGCGCGATGTCGAGCATGACCGGGATGGTCCGCAGGCCGTAGGCGAGCCCGCCGGGGCCGGTCGTCTCCTGGCCGAGCACGTCCAGGTCGAGCGCGACCCGCTCGTCGCACACCCGCCCGGCGAGCCCGCCCACGCGGATCGCCGCGAACACGAAGTCCGCGCCCTCCAGCGCCCTGTCCAGGTCGGTGGAGGTGAACACCTTCGGGGCCTCGCCGGCCGCGTCGCCGCTCTCGCCCGCGAGCGCGGCCAGCACCGCCGCCATCGCCTCCAGGCGGCCGGCGTCGGAGTCCTGCAGCCAGACCTCCTCGATGCGCGGGGAGCCGTGGTCGCGCAGCAGCGCCTGGTACACGTAGGGCACCCGGAACCCGCCGCCGCCGAGAATGGCCAGCTTCATGCGATGAACACCTTCCCGCCCGCCTGCCGGCAGAGCTCGAGAGTCTGGGGATCGGCGCCGGCCGTGGTGACGAGCGCGTCGACCTGCGCGAGCGAGCACACGCGCAGGGAGCCGGTGCCGGGGAACTTGGCCTCGGAGGCGACGAGCACGACCCGGTCGGCGGACTCGATCATCGCCTGCTTGATCGGGGTCTCGACCTCCATGTCGTCCACCACCAGGCCGTTCGGCCGCACCCCGGTGCAGCTGAGGAACACCAGGTCGGCGCGGACCTGGCGGAGCGCGGTCTCGGTGAGCGACCCGACCAGCGTCAGGTAGTTGCGCCGCACCACGCCGCCGAGCAGGCAGAGCCGGACGGCCTCGTCGTCGCGCAGCTCGTCCAGCACGGCGAGGTTGGCGGTGATGACGGTGACCGGGCGGCCGCGCAGGTGCCGGGCGAGCAGCCGGGTGCTGGTGCCGATGTCGAGCACGACGACCATGTCGTCCTCGACCAGGGCGGCGGCCCGCGCCGCCACCGCCTCCTTCTCGGCGCTGTCGTGCTCGGCGGACACCGCGAAGGAGACCTCCGGCGCCGCCGCCCGGGGGGTCGGCGCCGCGCCGCCGTAGGTGCGGACGAGCTCGCCGTTGCGGTCGAGCAGGTCCAGATCGCGGCGGATCGTGGACTCGCTCACCCGAAGGCTCGCGGCCAGCTCCCGGACGGACGCCGCCCCCTTCGTGCGCACCGATGACACGATCTGCGCACGTCGCTTGCTCGAGGTCACGCAGGGGAACGTAGCACCCGTGACCGACTTCGGTCACCACCCGCCAGAAAATTGCTCGAACTCCGTCATTGGGGCATCTGACCTGCACGTATCCCGGTCAGGTCGTGACGGGAGTCAGTCAACGCGGTCAAGATCGGCCCGTTCGCGACGGGCGGACGCTCACGCTCTGTCAGGACGGACGGTCAGCCGCGCCGTCGTGCACCATGGAGAGGTGACGCAGGTTGTTGAAGAACGGGCGGGGGCGGCGGCCCCGGAGCTGGCGGTGCTGGCCGACCTGGCCGCCGACGGCGACGTGGTGGTGCTGAGCGGGGCGGGGCTGTCCACCGAGTCGGGCATCCCCGACTACCGCGGCGAGACCGGCCGGCGGCGGCGCGCCGAGCCGATGACCTACCAGCGCTTCACCGGCGACGCGGCGGCGCGGCGCCGCTACTGGGCGCGCAGCCACCTCGGCTGGCGGCACATCGCGGGCGCCCGCCCGAACACCGGCCACCGGGCGGTCGCCGAGCTGCAGCGGCGCGGCCTGCTCGCCGGGATCATCACCCAGAACGTGGACGGCCTGCACCAGGCGGCGGGCGCCACGGGCGTCGTCGAGCTGCACGGCGGCCTGGAACGCGTGGTGTGCCTGGGCTGCGGGGAGCGCACGCCGCGGACGCGGCTGGAGGAGCGGCTGCGCGCCGCCAACCCCGGCTGGGACGCCCGCCCCGACGTGATCAACCCGGACGGCGACGCGGTGCTGTCGGACGCCGAGGTCGCCTCCTTCCGGACGGTGGACTGCGCGCGCTGCGGCGGCCTGCTCAAACCCGACGTGATCTTCTTCGGGGAGAACGTGCCGCCCGCCCGGGTCCGCGACTGCTACGCCCTCACCGAGTCCGCCGGGCTGCTGCTGGTGCTGGGGTCGTCGCTGACGGTGCTGTCGGGGTACCGGTTCGTCCGGCACGCCGCGCGGCACCGCATCCCGGTGGCGATCAT
The DNA here is from genome assembly GCF_030283205.1 of Actinomadura opuntiae. Taxonomy (GTDB): domain Bacteria; phylum Actinomycetota; class Actinomycetes; order Streptosporangiales; family Streptosporangiaceae; genus Spirillospora. The sequence continues at coordinate 6,462 of NZ_JASNWF010000038.1, read as the reverse complement.
CAACCGGGGCGCGACGCGCGGCGACGAGCACGCGCTGGTGACCCTGGACGCGCCGCTCGGCCGGACCCTGGACGCCCTCGTCGGCCTGACCGCCTGACGGCTCCCGCCCGCCGCGGGCCGATCCGGGGAACGGCGGGTGCCCGCGGGCCCGCCCCGCTACGGTGATCATCATGGACATCGGGGCGGAAGAGATCGCGGGGCTGCTCGCGCGGATGCTGGCGGACGGGCACGGGCTGCCCGCGTCCGCCGGCGGCGCGGAGGTCGAGGTGGCCGGCACCGGCGTGCGGATCGCGATCGCCGCGCCGCAGCCGCAGGACAACGGGCTCGTCCAGCTGCCGATCGGGGTGTCGCACCCGAGCTTCGGCGGGATGTTCGCCTGGGACCAGGCCGTGGGCGTGCCGGGCGGCGACCGGCATCCGGCCGCCGACGCGCTCGACGGCTGGGCGCACACGGTGTTCCCGGTGTTCGCCGCCGCGCTGCTGCCCGGCAGCGACCTCGCCGCGCACGCGACGGAGGCACCGCTGGCCGCCGGCGAGCGGTCCGCGCGGGTCTGGTACGGGCCCGTCGCGACCCGCGACTTCGGGGGGCTGACCGAGGCCGACCGGGCGGCGATGGCCGACCGGCCCCCGACGCAGGTGGTGATCGAGGAGCTGTTCACCGGCTACGCGCTGCCGGACCGCCCGGTGTGGCTGTTCACCTTCTGCGCGCGGCTGCCGTCCGGGCCGATCACCGAGGTGACGCTGATGAACGGCGACGCGGCCGCCTCGTTCGGGCACATCGCCGACCATCTGCCCTGGCATGGGCACGGCTCGGTGAAGTCGTGGGCGCTGGTGGTCCCGCGCGGCTGACCGCCGCGCCGCGGCCGGTCAGTCCCCGTCGTCGTCGGGGAGCAGGTCGGCGAGGAGTTCGGCGAGGTGGCGGGGGCGGGCGTCGGTGCCCGCCTCGATCTGCGTGCGGCAGGAGAACCCGTCCGCCAGCACGGTCGTGCCGGGGTCGGCGTCCTTCACCGCGGGCCACACGCCCTGTTCGGCGATCTTCGTGGACACCTCGTAGTGGCCGTTCTCGAAGCCGAAGTTGCCGGCCAGGCCGCAGCATCCGACGTCGAGCGTCTCGACCTCGACGCCGGCGCGGGCCAGGACGCGCTCGTCGGTGCCGAACCCCATGACGGCGTGCTGGTGGCAGTGCGGCTGGGCGATGGCGCGGACCTTTGGCCGGTCGAGTCCGGCGACCACGTCGTGGGACGCGACGGGCGAGGTGCCGCCGGCCTCCTCCTGGTGCTCGTCGAGCAGTTCGGCGAGCGTGCGGGTCTGGTCGCGCAGCCGTTTGACGTCGTCCTCGACGCGGTCGCCCTCCATCAGCTCGGGGGCGTCGGCGCGGAACACCGCCGTGCAGCTGGGCTCCAGGCCGACCACGGGGATCCCCTCGCGCAGCCGCGGCGCCAGGGCGTCGACGGTGCGGCGCAGCACGCGGGCCGCGACGCCGAGCTGGCCGGTGGAGATCCAGGTGAGGCCGCAGCACAGCGGTACCGGCGGCACCTCGACCTGGTAGCCGGACGCCTCCAGCACGCGGACGGCGGCCTTGGCGATGTGCGGATGGAAGTTGTTGGTGAAGGTGTCGGGCCACAGCACGACCCGCCGGCCGCCGGTGCGCGCGGGACGGTGCTTGAACCAGTCGGTGAACCGCTCGGACGCGAACCGCGGCATCTGCCGCTCCGGGGCGATGCCGCCGAGCCGCTTGATCACCCGGTCCAGGCCGGGGACGTTCAGCGCGGTGTTGGCCGCGCCGGGCGCCACCGAGGCCATCCGCGCCCACAGCGGCAGCCAGCCCATCGTGTAGTGCGCGGGCGGGCGGATCCGGCCGGCGTAGTGGTGGGACAGGAACTCGGCCTTGTAGGTCGCCATGTCGACGTTGACCGGGCAGTCGCTGCGGCAGCCCTTGCAGGCCAGGCACAGGTCCAGGGCGTCGCGGACGTCGTCGGAGCGCCAGCCGTCGGTGATGACCGCGGCGCCGCCGGGACCGGGCACCGCCGGGTCCGGCACCCCGCCGTCCGGCCCGCCGCCGGGCATGCCGCGCATCATCTCCATCAGGATGCGGGCGCGTCCGCGGGTGGAGTGCTCCTCCTCCCCCGTCGCCCGGTAGCTCGGGCACATGACGCCGCCGGACGAGGCGCGGCACTTGCCGATCCCCACGCAGCGGGCCGCCGCGTGCGTGAAGCGGTGCTTGTCGTCGGGGAAGGAGAAGTGGGTCTTCGGCTCGGCGGGGTCGTAGCCGAGGTGGTCGAGGTTGTCGTCGAGGCGGTAGGGGCGGACGACCTTGCCGGGGTTCATCTTCCCGCGCGGGTCGAAGATCGCCTTCAGCATCCCGAACAGCCGGACGACCTCGTCCCCGAACATCAGCGGCAGCAGCTCGCCGCGGGACTGCCCGTCGCCGTGCTCGCCCGACAGCGACCCGCCGTAGTCCACGACGAGGCGGGCCGCGCGCTCGATGAACCGGCGGTAGTTGCCGGTGCCCTTCTCGTCCTCCAGGTCGAACGGGATGCGGGTGTGCACGCAGCCCTGCCCGAAGTGCCCGTACAGCGACACCGGGCCGTAGCCGAACTCGTCGATGAGGGCCTGGAAGTCGCGCAGGTAGTCGCCGAGCCGGTCGGGCGGGACGGCGGAGTCCTCCCAGCCCTCGTGGGTGTCGGGCTGCCCGGGCGGGTAGGCGGTGGCGCCGAGCCCGGCCTCCCGGACCTTCCAGAGCATTTCCTCGACCGCGGGGTCGTGCACGAACGTGCAGTGCGGCGGGTCGGGTTCGTTCTCCAGGCGCTCGATCAGCTCGCGGGCGCGCCGGTCGGCCTCGTCCTTGGTGTCGCCGCCGAACCTCACCATCAGCCAGCCGGCGCCTTCCGGCATGTCCTTCAGCACCTCGGGCCCGGCGAGCTTGTCCTGCCTGGCCAGGTTGAGGAGCGTGTCGTCCATGCCCTCCAGCGCGAGCGGCTCGGACGGCAGGACCCGCTTGACCGCGTCGCCGGCGGCGAAGATGTCGTCGTAGCCGAGCACGGCCAGCGACTGGAACGGCGGGACCGGCACCAGGCAGATCTCGGCGCGCAGCACGGTGACCAGTGTCGACTCCGACCCGACCAGGGCGCGCGCGACGTCGAAGCCCTTCTCGGGCAGCAGCGAGTCGAGGTTGTAGCCGGACACGCGGCGCGGGATGTCGGGGTAGCGGGTGCGGATCAGCTCCATGCCGTCGTCGCGGAGCGCGCGCAGCGCCCGGTAGATCTCGGCGCGGCGGCCGCCCTCGGCCTGGATCCGCTCGTACTCCTCGTCGGAGGTGGGGCCCACCCACATCCGCACGCCGTCGTAGGTCAGCACCTCCAGCCGGACCACCGAGTCGACCATCTTCCCGTACGCCTGCGCCGACGCGCCGCACGAGTTGTTGCCGATCATCCCGCCGATCGTGCAGGTGTCGTGGGTCGACGGCTTCGGGCCGACCATCAGCTCGTGCCCCGACAGCGCCTCGTTCAGGTCGTCCAGGCACGCGCCGGGTTCGACGATCGCGGTCCGCCGCTGCGGGTCGACGGAGATCAGCTCGCGGCAGTACTTGGACCAGTCGATGACGACGGCGGTGTTGCAGCACTGCCCGGCCAGGCTCGTCCCGCCGCCGCGCGACAGCACCGGCACGCCGTGCTCGGCGCAGACCGCGACCGCCTCGACGCCGGCCTCGACGGTGCGGGGCACCACCACGCCGATGGGCGGCTGCTGGTAGTTGGACGAGTCGTGCGCGTACGCGGCGCGCGATCCCGGGTCGAAGCGGACCTCGCCGTCCACCCGGTCGGCCAGGTCGCGGCGCAGCGCCGCGGTCTTCCAGTCCTCGGCCGCACCGGCCGCCTTTCCAGCTTTATCCCGCTTTACGTACTTACCACCCTGCGCGAACCTCCCGACCTGACGCAGACGCTCCGCCGATGCAGACATGCCCGACCGCATACCCGGACGGCGGCGTTCAATCCTGCGGCCGCCGCGATCGGCCCTGCACGCCGGACCGTTTGGGATAGGGTGTCGGCCGATTCGTCTGATCTTGTCGCGGGGGACGTCGTTGCAGGGTGCCCGACCAGTTGGTGATCTCACGCCCGAACTGCTCCGATCGCCGGTCTGGCACGACCAGCAGGTGCAGGCCGCGGGCATCCCGGTCCACGACGCGCCGCTGGTGTCGGTCGGCGGGGGGCTCGGGTCGTTCACGCTTGTGGACGTGCTGCGCGTCCAGGGCGTCCCGGCGGGCTCGATCCGGGTGCTGTCCAGCCGCGACGCGCCCTGGCAGTCCTGGGAGTACCTGACCCGCGTCTCGCAGCTGCCGCCGGGCGAGCGGATCCGCTCCGACGCCGGCGCCCGGCCCGACAACATCTGGGGCTTCCCCTCCTACGCGCTGCACGAGGCGTGGCAGGACAAGTCGGTGAAGCTGCTGTGGCAGGTGCTGACCGAGCCGATCCTGACCGACTTCTTCAGCCCCCGCGCGGCGACCGTGTTCGAGACGGTCCGCCGGGAGGCCGACCGGATCTCCTACTGGCAGATGCTCGCCAAGGGGCAGGTCCGGATGGTGCGGCGCCGGATGGGCGGCGGCTACTTCACCGTCCTGACGCCGCCGCCCGGCGCGTCGGCGACCAAGCGGGTCGTGATGCGGTCGCAGTACGTGCACCTGGCGGTCGGCTACCCGGGCCTGAAGTTCCTGCCCGACCTGCAGCAGTTCCGCGAGACCCACAACGACTACCACCGCGTCGTCAACGCCTACGAGCCGCACGAGCACGTGTACGAGACGCTGAAGTCGCGTCCCGGCGTGGTGGTGGTGCGCGGCGCCGGCATCGTCGCGTCCCGGGTGCTGCAGCGGCTGATGGACGACCGGGCGAAGTACGGGCTGCAGACGCAGATCCTGCACATGTTCCGCACGTTTGTCACCGGCTCGCACGGCCAGGGCCTGTGGATGCGGCGCAAGGGCGGCGACGGCTGGGCCTACCAGGCGTTCACGCTGCCGAAGTCGGCGTTCGGCGGGCAGCTGAAGGCGCAGTTCCGGCGCGCCGGGCCCGAGGGGCGCGCCGCGCTGTCCAAGGCCGTCGGCGGGACGACCACGCCGCGGCTGCGGCGCTGGCAGCAGCAGATGCGCGAGGGCCGCGCGGGCGGCTGGTACCACCCGTTCCAGGCCGTCGTGGACCGGGTCGAGCCGTCCCCGGACGGGCGGCTGCTGTCGCTGACCCGCAGCGACGACGGGCGCCTCGGCCGGTACGCCTCGGACTTCATCATCGACTGCACCGGGCTGGAGGCCGACATGCCCGAGCACCGGGTGCTGGCCGACCTGCTGCAGTACGGCGGCGCGCGGCGCAACGGCGCGGGCCGGCTCGCGGTCGGCGAGCACTTCGAGGTGCTCGGCGCCGAGAGCGAGGGCGGCGTGCTGTACGCCTCCGGCGCCGCCGCCGCGGGCAACCACTTCCCGGCCGTCGACAGCTTCCTCGGCATGCAGACCGCGGCGCTGGACATCGCCGCCGACCTGGCCCGGCGCGGGTTCTGCGCGCGGCTCGGCCCGGTGCGCTCGACCGGCCAGTGGATCAAGTGGTTCGCCGGCCGCCCCATCTGACCAGCAGGAGCTCCCCACCGTGATCCCCACCCTCGCCGGCCGCCTGCAGACCCGCGTGTTCGTGCTCGCCACCGTCGGAGCGCTGCTCACCGCGCTGGTCGTCCCGGTGCTGCCGGGCCGGCCCGGCTCGCTCGGCGCGGCGTACCGGACGGCGTTCCTGATGCTCCTCGCGGTGATCGCGGTGGGGCTGGTGTGGGAGCTGGCGTACCACCTGCTGATGCAGTTCCGCTGGGACAAGGACTGGCCGACGCTGTTCGGGCTGGTGACCGTCGTCCCGGAGGGGACGGTGATGTGGCTGCTGCTGAACGCGGGGCTCGTTCCCGGCATCGAAGGACACGTGTCGGCTTCGATGTTCCTGACGATGTTCGTGTTCGTGTGGCTCGGCCAGTGGCTGTTCGTCAACGGGCCGATCCGGGTGTTCTTCGTGCGGTGGAGGCTGCGCGGCGGACGGCTGCTGTGAGCGGCGGCGCGTTCGCGCGGCCGCTGCCCGGCGACGGGCTGGTCGCGCAGGAGGGCGAGCTGTCGCTGGTGTGCGCGGCGCCGGACGCGGTGACCGCGCCGCTGGTGGACGCGCTGCTGGCCGCGCTGCGGCAGGTCGCGGAGGCGGGCGGCGACGGCGCGGAGCTGGTGCGGCGCGCCGCGCGGGTGCTGGCGGCCCGGCGCGGGAGCCGCCCGGCGGCGTGCGCGGTCGCCGGGCCGTCCGGGACGTCCGGGCTCGCGGTGCTGGCCAGCGGGGAGGCGGCGGCGCGGGTGATGCTCGCGGACGGCCGGGAGGTGCGGGTCGGCGGCGATCCGGGCGGCCCGGCCGAGCGGACGGTCGAGGGCCCGGTGGCGAGCCTGGAGCTGACGCTGGGCGAC
>NZ_JASNWF010000037.1 GCF_030283205.1 Actinomadura opuntiae | reverse complement strand
GCCGCGGTGGCCGCGGCGGACGCGGCGGCGAGCGCGGCGGCGCCCGCGGCGGCGAGGCCCGCGGGGGCGAGGCGCCCAAGCAGCAGCAGAGTTCCGAGCAGCCGGCGCAGACGGCCGACGCTGCTCCGCAGGGTGAGGGGAGCTGAGTAACCCATGCTGATCCCTCGCAAGGTCAAGCACCGCAAGCAGCACCACCCGAAGCGCCGCGGCATGGCCAAGGGCGGCACCAAGGTGACGTTCGGCGAGTACGGCATCCAGGCGGTCGAGGCCGCGTACGTGACCAACCGGCAGATCGAGGCCGCGCGTATCGCGATGACCCGCCACATCAAGCGCGGCGGCAAGGTGTGGATCAACATCTTCCCGGACCGCCCGCTGACCAAGAAGCCGGCGGAGACCCGGATGGGCTCCGGCAAGGGCTCGGTCGAGTGGTGGGTCGCCAACATCAAGCCGGGCCGCGTGCTGTTCGAGATCTCCTACCCGAACGAGCAGATCGCCCGCGAGGCGCTGACCCGCGCGATCCACAAGCTTCCGATGAAGTGCAAGATCGTTAAGCGAGAGGTGGGTGAGTCCTGATGGCCAAGGGTCTTACCGCCGACGACCTGCGGACCGAGCCTGAGGACGTGCTGGTCACCAAGCTGAAGGAGGCGAAGGAGGAGCTGTTCAACCTCCGCTTCCAGGCCGCGACCGGCCAGCTCGAGAGCCACGGGCGGCTGCGCACCGTCAAGCGCGAGATCGCCCGCATCTACACCGTGATGCGGGAGCGCGAGCTCGGCATCGTCACGGTCTCCGAGGACGCCGTGGAGGGCACCGAATGACCGAGCAGACCAAGGCGCGGAGCAGCCGCAAGGTCCTGGAGGGCCTCGTGGTCAGCGACAAGATGGACAAGACCGTGGTCGTGTCCGTCGAGGACCGCGTGAAGCACGCCAAGTACCACAAGGTGATCCGCCGCACGAAGAACTACAAGGCGCACGACGAGGCCAACGAGTGTGGCGTCGGCGACCGCGTCCGTCTCATGGAGACCCGCCCGCTGTCGGCGAGCAAGCGCTGGCGCGTGGTGGAGATCCTCGAGAAGGCCAAGTAATTACTGGTTCCACCAGGCTCCCCGCGGGACGCGGGGAGAACCGGTGTGACGAACAGGAGTTGACGTGATCCAGCAGGAGTCGCGACTCAAGGTCGCCGACAACACGGGTGCGAAGGAGATCCTCTGCATCCGCGTTCTCGGCGGCTCGGGTCGGCGCTACGCGGGAGTCGGCGACATCATCGTCGCGACGGTGAAGGACGCCCTTCCCGGCGCGGGCGTGAAGAAGGGTGACGTCGTCAAGGCGGTCGTCGTGCGCACCCGCAAGGAGCGCCGGCGCCCGGACGGCTCCTACATCCGCTTCGACGAGAACGCCGCGGTCCTGATCAAGGACGGCGGGGACCCCCGCGGCACCCGCATCTTCGGTCCGGTGGGCCGCGAACTGCGCGAGAAGAAGTTCATGCGCATCATCTCGCTCGCGCCGGAGGTGCTGTGATGAAGATCCGCAAGGGCGACGAGGTCGTCGTCATCGCCGGCAAGGACAAGGGCGCCACGGGCAAGGTCCTGCGCGTCCTCCCGCGCGAGGACCGCGTGGTCGTCGAGGGCGTCAACCTCATCACCAAGAACATCAAGGCCGACCAGCAGCGTGCCGGCCGGGAGAGCGGCCGGGTGACGGTCGAGGCGCCGCTGCACGTCAGCAACGTCGCGCTCGCCGAGGACGGCAAGCCGGTCCGGGTCGGCTACCGCATCAACGAGGACGGCACGAAGGTTCGGATCTCGCGCCGTAGCGGTAAGGAGATCTGAGACCGATGACCGAGACCGTCACCGAGCGTCCCGTCCCGCAGCCGAGGCTCAAGCTCCGCTACCGCGAGGAGATCGCGAAGCAGATGCAGGAGCAGTTCGGCTACGCCAACGTCATGCAGATCCCCGGGCTGACCAAGATCGTGGTCAACATGGGCGTCGGCGACGCGGCCAAGGACGCCAAGCTGATCGAGGGCGCGATCCGCGACCTGTCGCTGATCACCGGCCAGAAGCCGGCCGTGAACCGGGCCCGCAAGTCCATCGCGCAGTTCAAGCTGCGCGAGGGCATGCCGATCGGCGCGCACGCCACGCTGCGCGGCGACCGGATGTGGGAGTTCCTGGACCGGCTGCTGGCCACCGCGCTGCCCCGTATCCGCGACTTCCGCGGCCTGTCGCCGAAGCAGTTCGACGGCAACGGCAACTACACCTTCGGGCTGACCGAGCAGGTCATGTTCCACGAGGTCGACCCGGACAAGATCGACCGGACGCGGGGCATGGACATCACGGTCGTGACGACCGCGAAGACCGACGACGAGGGCCGGGCGCTCCTGAAGCTCCTCGGCTTCCCGTTCAAGGAAGCCTGACCATCGCGGTCGGGGTTCCGGCCGAGGATCGCAACAAGGAGAGCTGAGCACTCAGATGGCGAAGAAGTCGCTGATCGCCAAGGCGGCGCGGAAGCCGAAGTTCGGCGTGCGCGCGTACACTCGTTGCTCGCGCTGCGGGCGTCCGCGCTCGGTCTACCGGAAGTTCGGCCTGTGCCGTGTGTGCTTCCGGGAGATGGCCCACCGCGGCGAGCTGCCGGGCATCACCAAGTCCAGCTGGTAGGAGCCTCCCCCCGGCGACGGGGGGAGCCCGCCGGCGTGTATCAACCACCGGGCATCCGCACGGGTGCCCACGACCACGCCAAAGGTCCACGGGTCCGCATCGACCCGAGGAAACCGTGGCGAGGGAGGGCCAGCAGGCCATGACGATGACCGACCCGATCGCAGACATGCTGACGCGTCTGCGGAACGCGAATTCGGCGTACCACGACTCGGTGGCGATGCCGTACTCGAAGATCAAGGCGCACATCGCCGAGATCCTCCAGCAGGAGGGCTACATCTCGGGCTGGACCGTGGAGGACGCCGAGGTCGGCAAGAAGCTCACCATCGAGCTGAAGTTCGGACCGACCCGCGAGCGTTCGATCGCCGGCATCAAGCGCGTCTCGAAGCCGGGTCTGCGCGTGTACGCGAAGAAGGACAACCTGCCGAGGGTGCTGGGCGGGCTGGGCGTCGCGATCATCTCGACGTCCTCCGGCCTGATGACCGACCGGCAGGCGGGCAAGCGCGGCGTGGGCGGCGAAGTCCTCGCCTACGTCTGGTGAGGGGAGGGCTCTAACAATGTCGCGAATCGGACGTCTCCCCATCACCGTGCCCGGTGGCGTCGAGATCAGCCTCGACGGCCGCGAGGTCACCGTCAAGGGGCCGAAGGGCACGCTGTCGCACACGGTCGCCGAGCCGATCGAGGTGTCGATGGAGGACGGCCAGGTCACCGTGACCCGGCCGAACGACATCAACACGGTGCGCGCCCTGCACGGGCTCACCCGCTCGCTGATCAACAACATGGTCGTCGGCGTCACCGACGGCTACAAGAAGACGCTGGTCATCCAGGGCGTCGGTTACCGTGTGGTGGCCAAGGGCAAGAACCTCGAGTTCTCGCTCGGCTACAGCCACCCGATCACGGTCGAGCCCCCGGAGGGCATCACCTTCACGGTGGAGCGGCCGACCCAGCTGACCGTCGAGGGCATCGACAAGCAGAAGGTCGGCGAGGTCGCCGCCAACATCCGCAAGCTGCGCAAGCCCGACCCGTACAAGGGCAAGGGCGTGCGGTACGAGGGCGAGCAGATCCGCCGCAAGGTCGGAAAGGCCGGCAAGTGATGAGGGCGAGCAGATCCGCCGCTGCGCTTCCGAATGTCGGAAAGGCTGGTAAGTAGTCATGGCAGGCACCAAGGCCCTGGCCGCGAAGGCCACGTCGGCGCGGGCCAAGTCCCGCAAGCGCCGGCACCTGCGGGTCCGCAAGAAGGTCGTCGGCAACGCCGCGCGTCCTCGCCTGGTTGTGACCCGCTCCACCAGGCACGTGTTCGTCCAGGTCATCGACGACAGCAAGGGCCACACGCTGGCCTACGCCTCGACGATGGAGGCGGACCTGCGCTCCGATTCCGCCGACAAGACGGCCAAGTCCCGCAAGGTGGGCGAGCTCGTCGCCCGGCGGGCCAAGGAGGCCGGCGTCTCCGCGGTCGTGTTCGACCGCGGCGGCAACAAGTACCACGGCCGCATCGCCGCTGTCGCGGAGGGTGCGCGCGAGGGGGGCCTGGAGCTGTGATGGCCCTCAACGAGGCAAACGAGAGGAACCACTGATGGCAGCGCAGAGGCGTGGCGGCGGTCAGGGTGGCGACCGTCGCGACGGCCGCCGCGACGACCGCCGCGGTGGCGCCGACAAGGGCCAGTCGTACATCGAGAAGGTCGTGGCGATCAACCGTGTCGCCAAGGTCGTCAAGGGCGGTCGCCGGTTCAGCTTCACCGCCCTGGTGATCGTCGGTGACGGCAACGGCACCGTCGGCGTCGGCTACGGCAAGGCCAAGGAGGTGCCCGCGGCGATCGCCAAGGGCGTCGAGGAGGCCAAGAAGCACTTCTTCAAGGTGCCGCGGATCCAGGGCACCATCCCGCACCTGGTGCAGGCGCGGGACGCGGCGGGCGAGGTCCTGCTGCGCCCGGCCGCCCCCGGTACCGGCGTCATCGCCGGCGGCCCGGTGCGCGCGGTGCTGGAGTGCGCGGGCATCCACGACGTGCTGAGCAAGTCGCTGGGCAGCGACAACGCCATCAACATCGTGCACGCCACGATCGCGGGGCTGAAGTCGCTGAAGCGTCCGGAGGAGATCGCGGCCAAGCGCGGCCTGCCGATCGAGGACGTCGCCCCGGCGGCCATGCTGCGCGCCCGCGCGGCGGGCAGCGAGCCGCGGGCGGAGGTCGCGGGCTGATGGGCAACCTGAAGATCACGCAGACCAAGTCCGTGATCAGCGAGAAGCAGAACCAGCGTGACACGCTGCGCACCCTCGGCCTGAAGAAGATCGGGCAGAGCGTCGTCCGCGAGGACCGCCCCGAGGTGCTCGGCATGATCCGGACGGTGGCCCACCTGGTCACCGTCGAGGAGGTCGACTGACATGGCCGCCGATCTGGAGAAGGGCGCCGACGGCGCCCCGCTGAAGATCCACGACCTGCGTCCGGCCCCCGGCGCCAACAAGTCCAAGATCCGCAAGGGTCGCGGCGAGGCGTCCAAGGGCAAGACGGCGGGCCGCGGCACGAAGGGCACCAAGGCCCGCAGCACGGTGCCGGTCGGGTTCGAGGGCGGCCAGATGCCGCTCATCCGCCGGGTGCCGAAGCTGAAGGGCTTCAAGAACCCCAACCGTGTCGAGTTCCAGGTCGTGAACCTGGACAAGCTCGCCGCGCTCTACCCCGAGGGCGGCGAGGTCACGGCCGAGGACCTGGCGGCCAAGGGCGCGGTGCGCCGCGGCCGTCCGGTGAAGGTCCTCGGCACCGGCGAGATCTCGGTGGCCGTCCGGGTGAAGGCGCACGCCTTCTCCGGCAGCGCCAAGGAGAAGATCGCCGCCGCCGGCGGGACCGCCGACGAGCTGTAGGGCGACACCTTCGATGCCGGGGCCGTCTTCGCCTTGCGCCGCGGGCCGCAGTGCCCGCGGGGCGGGCGGGGCGGCCCCGGTCTCATCTGCTGTTAGAGTCACACCGGCGGAGGCGACGCGCGTGAGATTCCCCACGATCTTCGTCTCCACCGGACCTCATGGACCTGTAACCGGCCCCTCGGCGGCCATGATCTCGCCAGTCGCGCAGGAGGAATGGTGCTGACCGCGTTCACTCGGGCTTTCCGTACGCCCGACCTGCGTAAGAAGCTGTTGTTCACGTTGTTCATGATCCTGGTGTTCCGGGTCGGGGCGACCCTTCCGACGCCGAACGTGAACGTGAGCGTGCTGAAGTCGACCGCGGACGCGGCGAAGAAGAGCAACCAGCTGTACGGCCTCGTCGACCTGTTCAGCGGCGGCGCGCTGCTGAAGCTGTCGGTGTTCGCGCTGGGGATCATGCCGTACATCACGGCGAGCATCATCCTGCAGTTGCTGACCGTGGTGATCCCGCGGCTGGAGGCCCTCAAGAAGGAGGGCCAGGCCGGCACCACGAAGATCACCCAGTACACCCGGTACCTGACGATCGGGCTGGGCATCCTGCAGGCGACCGGCATCGTGGCGATGGCCAGCACGGGGCAGCTGTTCCAGGGGCAGTCGGGCAGCGACGACATCCTGTACGACACCGGCGTGTTCCCGATCGTCACCATGGTGATCTGCATGGTGGCCGGCACCTCGGTGATCATGTGGCTGGGCGAGCTGATGACCGACCGCGGCGTCGGCAACGGCATGTCGATCCTGATCTTCACGCAGGTGGTGGCGGTCTTCCCGTCCCAGTTCTGGAGCATCTACAAGGCCAAGAACGGGTTCGTCTTCGCGCTGGTGATCATCGTCGGCCTGGCGATCATGGCGGGCGTGGTCTTCGTCGAGCAGGCGCAGCGCCGCATCCCGGTGCAGTACGCCAAGCGGATGGTGGGTCGGCGGATGTACGGCGGCACCTCGACCTACATCCCGCTGAAGGTGAACCAGGCCGGCATCATCCCGGTGATCTTCGCCTCATCGCTGCTGTACCTGCCGGTGCTGGCGACGCAGCTGTGGCCGAACACCAAGTGGCTGCAGAAGGTGCAGCCCTACCTGCAGCAGGACAACCCCTGGCATATGGGGATCTTCTTCGTCTTCATCATCTTCTTCACCTACTTCTATGTGGCGATCACCTTCAACCCCACTGAAGTGGCCGACAACATGAAGAAGTATGGTGGATTCATCCCAGGTATCCGTCCTGGCCGGCCGACCGCCGAGTACCTCGACTACGTGCTGACCCGGATCACCACACCCGGTGCGCTCTACCTGGGGCTCGTCGCCCTGATCCCCATGGTGGCGTTCGCACTCCTGAACGCGACCCAGAACTTCCCCTTCGGCGGCACGAGCATCCTCATCGTCGTCGGCGTCGGACTGGATACCGTGAAGCAGATCGAGAGTCAGCTACAGCAGCGCAACTACGAGGGCTTCCTCCGGTAGTGCGTATCGTGCTGGTGGGCCCCCCTGGAGCGGGCAAGGGGACGCAGGCCCAGTTCATCGCATCTCATCTGTCCATCCCGAAGATCTCGACAGGTGACATCTTCCGCGCCAACGTGAGCGGCGGCACCGAGCTCGGCCGGCAGGCCAAGCAGTACATGGACCGCGGCGACCTCGTCCCCGACGAGGTGACGATCGCGATGGTGCGCGACCGGCTGGCCGAGGACGACGCGCGCGACGGGTTCCTGCTCGACGGGTTCCCGCGCAACGTCCCGCAGGCCGAGACGCTGAAGAAGATCCTCGCCGAGTGGGACACCCGCCTGGACATCGTGCTGGAACTGGTCGTCGACGAGGACGAGGTCGTCCGGCGGCTGTCGGGCCGGCGCACCTGCGACAAGTGCGGCCGCATCTGGCACGTCGACTTCGACGACAAGCAGGACGACGTCTGCGACGACTGCGGCGGCCGCCTCTTCCAGCGCGACGACGACAAGGAAGAGGTCGTCATGCACCGCCTGGAGGTCTACAAGCACGACACGGCGCCGCTGGTGCAGTTCTACGCCGACGAGAACATCCTCGTCGGCATCGACGCGACCGGGCCGGTCGAGGAGGTCACCAAGCGCGCCCTCGCCGCCCTCCGCCCGCTGGAGCGGTAGGGGGCGGGCCCGCCGTCCGCGCACCGGGGCCGCCGTGGCGGTCCCCGCCGGGAGGCGCCGCCTCTCCGGGGCCGCGGAGCGGTACCCGTCCGGGAGGCGCGGGGCATTCGACGCCGGGACCGCCCGTGGCGGTCCCGGCGGTTTCCGTGTGAGGGGGAGAGATGTTCAAGCGGCGCAGGCCCGCGATCCAGGTGAAGACGCCCGAGCAGATCGAGCTGATGCGCGCGGCGGGGCTGCTGGTCGGCCGCACGCTGGAGGTGCTGCGCGACGCGGTCAAGCCCGGGATCAGCACCAAGGACCTGGACGAGGTCGCCGAGCGGCACATCCGCGACCACGGCGGCGTGCCGTCGTTCCTCGGCTATCACGGCTTCACCGGGACGATCTGCGCGTCGATCAACGAGGAGATCGTGCACGGCATCCCGCGCCCGGACAAGATCCTGCGCGACGGCGACATCATCTCGCTGGACTGCGGCGCGATCGTGGACGGCTGGCACGGCGACGCCGCGATCACCGTCCCGGTGGGGGAGGTCTCCGCGGAGCGGCGGCGGCTGCTGGAGGTGACCGAGGCGTCCCTGTGGCACGGCCTGGCGGCCGGGAGGGCCGGGGCGCGCCTCACGGACATGTCGCACGCGATCGAGTCCTACATCCGCTCTCAGGGCTCCTACGGCATCGTCGAGGGCTACGGCGGGCACGGCATCGGCACCGAGATGCACATGGACCCGCTGATCCCCAACCACGGCGCGCCCGGCCACGGCCCCGTGCTGGAGGCCGGGATGTGCTTCGCGGTGGAGCCGATGGTCAACCTCGGCACCAAGGAGACCCTGGAGCTCGACGACGGCTGGACGGTGATCACCACCGACGGGCGCTCGTCGGCGCACTTCGAGCACACCTTCGCGGTCACCCCGGACGGCCCCCGCGTCCTCACGGCGCTCGACGAGGGCCGGGAGTGGTTCGCCAAGCTCGAAGTAGGCTGACGGGTAGGACGGTCCCGGCTCGAGAGCAGGAGGCATCGATGGCGCCGAACCCTGAGATCCGGGCATCGGACGCCGATCGCGACCGGGTGGCGGCGAGCCTGCGCGAGCACTGCGCGGAGGGCCGGATCACGATGGACGAGATGCACGAGCGGCTCGAGTCCACGTACGCGGCCAAGACCCTGGGCGATCTGCAGGAGGTCACCTCCGACCTGCCCGAGCAGGACCTGTTCCAGTACCCCATCCCGGCCTCGCACCCCAACAGCACCGCCAGCCCCGCGACCCGCCGCTCCGGCACTGACCTGTACCGGACGGGCGGACGCGCGGCCTGGGCCACGTGGGCGACCGTCAGCGCGATCAACCTCGTCGTGTGGCTGGCGCTCGCGGTGACCGGCAACCTCGTCTACCCGTGGTGGATCTGGGTGGCCGGGCCGTGGGGCGCGGTCCTGCTCATGGGCACGATCTTCGGGCCGCGCGACCGCCGCTGACCCGGCGCTACTCGACGTCCATCAGCGGGCGGTAGTTGCCGGTCGGCACGAAATGCGTCGTGGCCGCGCCCTCGTCGCTCACCAGGTGCACCGCGAACCCGGCGGGCTCCCCGGTCACCGCCGCCCGGCCGGGATGCGTCAGGTCCAGGAACAGCTGCCGGTAGGTGCTCGGGCACGTCGTGCTGACCGTCCCCGCCAGCGACCCCACCGACCCCCGGTGCACGTGCCCCGAGATGATCCGCACGACCTGCGGATGGCGGCCGATCACCGTGGCGAAGCCGGCCGGGTCGACGAACCGCATGTCGTCGATGAACCTGATCCCGATCGGGAACGGCGGATGGTGCGTCGCGACCACCGTGGGCGTCGCCGGCGCGGCCCCGAGCGTGCCGTCCAGCCAGGAGAGCCGCTCCTCGCTCATGTGGCCGTGCGGATGCCCGTCCACCGTCGTGTCGCAGCACACCAGCCGCACGCCCGCCACGTCCACGGCGTACTGGACGGGCGCCTGCGGCGAGACCCCGGTGTCCACGACCGCGGGATGGTCGCCGAACGCGGCGCGCATCGCGTCGCGGTCGTCGTGGTTGCCGGGCATCGGGTAGACCGCCATCGGCAGCGGCGACAGCAGCGCGTGCAGCCGGGCGTACTCCTCCGGACGCCCGCCGTCGGCGAGGTCGCCGGTCAGCACCACCGCGTCCGGGCGCGCCGGCAGCGCCAGCAGGCTGGACACCGCCGCGCGCAGCGCCCGCACCGGCCCCGACCCGTCGTCCACCTCGCCGTCCGGTCCGGCGGCCAGGTGGATGTCGCTCAGCTGAGCGATGATCGCCATCGATCCTCCCCTCGCCAGGGCACGGCCGGCCAGGGCACGTCCCAGCACCTGCTGGTCTGCGCCGCCCTCGGCGGTCGGGCCCCGGGCCCTCCCGCGAGCGGGCGGCGCGCGATCACCGCATCGCTCCGGCTCGCCCCGGGGCCCGTTGCGCGGCCGGGCTCGCGCGGGCGCGAACCGCGGCGGGCTCGCGACCGCGGCGGCCGGGGGCCGTGCGGGGCCGGGGAGGGAGGCGGCGTGACGCCGCGATGATCTTTCTTCGCTGCCGCCAGTATGCCGGGTGCCGTCCGAGTAACGTACCGGACGCGGGGTTCGTGCCCTCAGGCGACGTGCGGGATGACCAGGGACAGGGCCGAGGTCACCTCTTCCGCGGCGGGCGCGACGTCGGGGACGACGTCGCGCAGGGCCAGCCATCCGTTGATGGCCTGGACGGTCGGCTTGGCCTCCACGAGTTGCGGGTCGTCGATGCCGTACCAGGCCGCGACCTTCGACCAGCGCCACAGCCGGTGGCCGGCGGTGGAGATCTCCGACGCGGGGAACCCGGTGGCGCCGCGGGCGCCGGTGATGGCGTGCCGCACCGAGTCCGCGGACCGGCCGACGCGGTCGGCGATGTCGCGGATCGTCAGCAGCGGGTCGGCCTCGACCTGGAGCACGTGCAAACCCTCCGCGCTGGCCTCGACGTGCTCGACGACCTCCATGATGGCGGCGGCCAGGGTGGCGCCCTGCCAGGCGCAGGAGGCGTTGCCCGGACGGTCGGCGTGCTGCGGCTCGCTGATGACCGAGACGGTGACGGCCCCGTGCGTGCGGTCGAACAGCGGGTCAAGCTCGTCCTCGTAGAGGGGACGGCTGAGGATCAGCGCGAAGTCATAGCTCGGCATGCTGACCCTCCTCCGACGTATCTCTTCTGAAAGGTACAACGCGGGAGCGGGGTATGCTTGACTCGGAAGCAGTCTCCGGACCCATATCATGCGTTGATTTCGCATTCGGTGGTTCGGTGACGTAGACTGCTGTGCCGGTCCGTAGTCGGCCGCCTGTTCCCCTTGCTCTCGATGCGTCCGCGTCGTGGCATGGGCGCGGCCGTGCCCCTCGCGGGGCGCAGGACCGGGTCCCATGAGCCGATCAGCGAAGCGCGGAGGACATGCCCAAGAAAGAAGGGGCCATCGAGATCGAGGGCACCGTCATCGAGTCGCTCCCGAACGCCATGTTCCGGGTGGAACTCGACAACGGGCACAAGGTCCTCGCCCACATCAGCGGCAAGATGCGGATGCACTACATCCGGATCCTGCCGGACGACCGCGTCGTCGTGGAGCTGAGTCCCTACGACCTCACGCGCGGTCGGATCGTCTACCGCTACAAGTAGTCCCACTGGGGTTGCCTTCCCCGTGCGTGGCGGCGCGGGGGTGACCCTTATCCATCAGGAGACCCAGTGAAGGTCAAGCCGAGCGTCAAGAAGATCTGCCAGAAGTGCCGCGTCATCCGCCGGCACGGCCGGGTCATGGTCATCTGCTCCGACCCGCGCCACAAGCAGCGCCAGGGCTGACCGGCTCCAGCCGGAAAGTCCACAACAGCAAGCGCATCGCAGCCTTCGCACAGGTCGCCGTACGTCCCGTGACCGGGTCGTACGGCACCACTGTGTGAAGGGGACACCCTCGGACGACGGAGGCCGAGGCCGCCACCCGGGCAGGGTGTGTGCGGACGCGGTGCGTCCATACCTCCGCGCAATGAAGGGAACTGCCCACGATGGCACGCCTCCTCGGCGTCGACCTCCCGCGCGAAAAGCGCCTCGAGGTCGCTCTCACCTACATCTTCGGCATCGGCCGGACCCGGGCCCTGGCGACCCTGGAGGGCACCGGCATCAGCGGTGACCTGCGGGTGCACCAGCTCGGCGACGACGAGCTGGTCCAGCTGCGCGACTGGATCGAGCGGAACTACCAGATCGAGGGCGACCTCCGCCGCGAGGTCCAGTCGAACATCCGCCGCAAGATCGAGATCGGGTGCTACCAGGGCATCCGGCACCGCCGCGGGCTGCCCGTCCACGGCCAGCGCACCCAGACCAACGCGCGCACCCGCAAGGGCAAGAAGAAGACCGTGGCCGGGAAGAAGAAGGCCGGCAAGAAGTAGTCCGGAGTCGGTCCTCCGGATCGATGACCTCGAGAGTAGAGAGAGCAGATGCCTCCTAAGAGCCGTGTCGGCGCCAAGAAGGTGCGCCGCAAGGAGAAGAAGAACGTCGCTCACGGGCACGCCCACATCAAGAGCACGTTCAACAACACGATCGTCTCGATCACCGACCCCAACGGCAACGTGATCTCCTGGGCCTCCTCGGGCCACGTGGGCTTCAAGGGCTCGCGCAAGTCGACCCCGTTCGCCGCGCAGCAGGCCGCCGAGGCCGCCGCCCGGCGCGCGATGGAGCACGGCATGCGCAAGGTCGACGTCTTCGTCAAGGGCCCCGGCTCCGGTCGCGAGACCGCGATCCGCTCGCTCCAGGCCACCGGCCTGGAGGTGGGCTCCATCCAGGACGTCACGCCCGTTCCGCACAACGGCTGCCGCCCGCCGAAGCGTCGGCGTGTCTGAGGCAGGGGAGATCTAGAACAATGGCTCGTTACACCGGTGCGGACTGCAAGCTCTGCCGCCGCGAGAAGATGAAGCTGTTCCTCAAGGGCAGCAAGTGCATGGGCCCCAAGTGCCCGATCGAGATCCGGCCCTACCCGCCGGGCGAGCACGGGCGCGGTCGCCCCAAGGAGACCGAGTACCTGCTCCAGCTGCGCGAGAAGCAGAAGGCCAAGCGCATCTACGGCGTGCTCGAGCGCCAGTTCAGCAACTACTACGTCGAGGCGAACCGCCAGGGCGGCAAGACGGGTGAGAACCTGCTGCGCCTGCTCGAGCGCCGGCTCGACAACGTGGTCTACCGCGCGGGCTTCGCCAAGTCCCGCGACATGGCCCGCCAGCTCATCCGCCACGGCCACATCCGGGTCAACGGCAAGAAGGTCAACATCCCGTCCTTCCTGGTGAGCGAGGCCGACATCGTCGACGTCAAGAGCAAGTCGCTCGAGATGACGCCGTTCCAGGTGGCCAAGGCCGAGGTCGGCGAGGGCCAGGTTCCGGCGTGGCTCGGGATCGACGGCGAGAAGATGCGGATCCTCGTGCACGCGCTGCCGGTCCGGCAGCAGATCGACGCTCCCGTCCAGGAGCAGCTGATCGTCGAGCTCTACTCCAAGTAGGGGCTCAACGCGTTCCGCCGGGATGCCGCGCTCCGCGTGGCATCCTGGTGGGACGGGGAACAATCCGAAACGCGGTCGTCAAATAGCGGGCACCGCGGGAAGAAGGCACCACCATGCTCATCGCTCAGCGTCCCACTCTCACCGAAGAGCAGGTCGACGAGTACCGGTCGCGGTTCACCATCGAGCCGCTGGAGCCGGGCTTCGGCTACACGATCGGCAACTCGCTGCGTCGTACCCTGCTCTCCTCGATCCCCGGTGCGGCCGTCACCAGCATCCGCATCGAGGGCGTGCTGCACGAGTTCTCCACCGTGCCCGGGGTCAAGGAGGACGTCACCGACATCATCCTGAACCTCAAGGAGCTCGTCGTCTCCTCCGAGCACGACGAGCCCGTCGTGATGTACCTGCGCAAGCAGGGCCCGGGCGAGGTGACCGCGGCCGACATCGCGCCGCCGGCGGGCGTCGAGGTCCACAACCCGGACCTGCACATCGCCACGCTGAACAACAAGGCCAAGCTGGAGATGGAGCTGACGGTCGAGCGCGGCCGCGGCTACGTCTCGGCCGCGCAGAACAAGCAGCCGGGCCAGGAGATCGGCCGGATCCCGATCGACTCCATCTACTCGCCCGTGCTCAAGGTCACCTACAAGGTCGAGGCGACCCGGGTCGAGCAGCGCACCGACTTCGACCGCCTGATCCTGGACGTGGAGACCAAGGCCTGCATGCTGCCGCGCGACGCGGTCGCCTCCGCGGGCAAGACCCTCGTCGAGCTGTTCGGGCTGGCCCGGGAGCTCAACGTCGAGGCCGAGGGCATCGACATGGGCCCGTCCCCGACGGACGCCGCGCTCGCCGCGGACCTGGCCCTGCCGATCGAGGAGCTGAACCTGACGGTCCGCTCCTACAACTGCCTCAAGCGCGAGGGCATCCACTCGGTGGGCGAGCTCGTCGCCCGCAGCGAGCAGGACCTGCTCGACATCCGCAACTTCGGCGCCAAGTCGATCGAAGAGGTCAAGCAGAAGCTCAACGACATGGGCCTGTCGCTGAAGGACTCCCCGCCCGGGTTCGACCCGAGCGCGGCGGCCGACAACTACGGCGACGACGACGCCGGCTACGCCGAGACCGAGCAGTACTAGAAACCCGATTCCCGGCGGCCGGGGGCGCGTCCCCCGGCCGCCGCGGAACCAGCTGACACCGGTACCTCGTACGGCCGGTGCAGGAAGG
The DNA here is from genome assembly GCF_030283205.1 of Actinomadura opuntiae. Taxonomy (GTDB): domain Bacteria; phylum Actinomycetota; class Actinomycetes; order Streptosporangiales; family Streptosporangiaceae; genus Spirillospora. Next base: position 54,917 of record NZ_JASNWF010000037.1, on the reverse strand, counting down.
AAGAACCATGCCGCAGCCCACCAAGGGTGCCCGCCTCGGCGGCAGCGCCGCGCACCAGAAGCTGATCCTGGCGAACCTGGCGACGTCGCTGTTCGAGCACGGACGCATCACCACCACCGAGGCCAAGGCCCGGCGGGTGCGTCCGCTGGCGGAGAAGCTGATCACCAAGGCCCGGAAGGGCGACCTGCACAACCGTCGCCTGGTGGCCCGGACGATCCGCGACAAGGGCGTCCTGCACACGCTCTTCACCGAGATCGCGCCGCGCTTCGAGAACCGTCCCGGCGGCTACACCCGCATCACCAAGATCGGGCCGCGCAAGGGCGACAACGCCCCGATGGCCGTGATCGAGCTGGTGCAGGAGCAGCTGTCGGCCGCCCCGGCGACCGCGCAGGCCGCCCCGGCGACCGAGGAGAAGCCGGCCGGGAAGCCGGCGGACACCGCGGCCGAGGAGACCGAGGCCCCGGCCACGGCCGAGACCGCGGAGTCCACCGAGGCCAAGGCCGAGGGCGACGAAAAGTAACGCGCAATACCGCAGGTCGCAAGACATGAACAGGCCCACCGTCGGGAGCGCGACGGTGGGCCTGATCTTTGCCAGACTTGAGGGCATGGTCAGGTCAGGCGGCTGCGGACGGCGGGGGAGCGTGTCGATGGAAGACCCGATGAAACCACGGGCTCATCGGGCGGAACGGACGGGCAGCAGTGGCGAAGGACAGTCCACCTGACATGACCGCACTGGTACGACTCCGCCTCGACATCGGATACGACGGGACGGATTTCGCGGGCTGGGCCCGGCAGCCGAACCAGCGCACCGTCCAGGGGGTGATCGAGGACGCCCTGGCGCGGATGCTGCGGTTGGATCCGCCGCCGATGCTGACCGTCGCCGGACGCACGGACGCGGGCGTGCACGCCCGCGCGCAGGTCGCGCACCTGGTGGTGCCGGTCGCGGCGTATTCGGCGATCAACGGGACGATGCCGCGCCGGCTCGCCGGCCTGCTCCCGCCGGACGTGCGGGTGTGGCGGGTGTCGGTGGCGCCCGAGGGGTTCGACGCGCGGTTCTCGGCGCTGTCGCGCCGGTACGTGTACCGGGTGTGCGACAACCCGGTGGGCGTGGAGCCGCTGCGCCGCCACGACGTCCTGTGGCATCCGCGCCCGCTGAACCTGTCCCGGATGAACGAGGCCGCGCGGCTGCTGGTGGGCGAGAACGACTTCGCCGCGTACTGCCGCAAGCGGGAGGGCGCGACGACGATCCGCGAGCTGCTCCGCTACGAGTGGGCGCGCGACGACCGCGACCCCCATCTGGCGCTCGCGACGGTGGAGGCGGACGCGTTCTGCCACTCGATGGTCCGCGCGCTGGTCGGTGCGCTGCTGATGGTGGGGGACGGGCGCCGCGAGGTGGAGTGGCCCGCCGAGGTGCTGGCGGCGCGGGTCCGCGACTCGGGCGTGAACGTGGCGCCGGCGCACGGCCTGTCGCTGGAGGAGATCCGCTATCCCGGCGACGACAGCCTCGCCAGGCGGGCGCAGGAGACCCGGCGCGTCCGGACGCTGAACGCCGTCGCGGCGGCAGCGGAGCACGCGGCGAACGCGGCGAACGCCGACCAGCCCGGCGCCGCGTCCTAGCCCTGGAAACGTGACGGCGGCCGGGGGCGTTGCCCTCGGCCGCCGCGCGTGCCCGCCGGGTGCGGGGGGTCAGCCGTGCGCGCGGGCCTCGATCGGCCGGGCGCTGTAGCCGAGGAACTGCTGGGCGATCTGCTTGGCCTGGACGTTCCCGGGCTTGACCTGCTTGCCGCTCGGGTCCTGGACGTAGGCGTAGATGACGTACCGGCCGCGGACGGTGGCGGCGGCGTACCCGCCGGCCCGGTCGATGTCCTTGGCCTGCTCGCCGGACATCCCGCGGAACCACTCGTACTTGCCCGGGTCGCCGGCGCGGCTCGCCCGCAGCGCCGCGGCCCGGTTCGGCATGACCGCGATCCCGGTGGTGACGGCCCACGTCTTCATCTGGTTGATGAAGGTGGCGCGGACGACCTTGCGGCACTTCTCCTGCTGGAGGGCCTTGAGCATGGTGCCCCGCGCCGCGTACGCCAGGTCCTTGTTGATGGACCAGCGGTCGCGGTCGAAGGTGCGTTCGCCGAGGTCGACGCTGGGGTCGGGGAACGCCTCGGTGAAGGACAGGTCCTTCGGGTCGGTCCGCTCGTCGTTGATGTCGACGGGCTTCGGCTTGGGCGGCGTGTTCGCCGCCGGGGGCGGTGCCGCAACGTGGGAGGGCCCGGCGTCCTTGCGGGTGGCACCGTCGCCCTTCGACCCGGTCCCGCCGACGGCGAACAGCGCGACGAGCGCCGCGAGGACGACGGCCGCGCCGCCGCCGACCAGCACGAGGCGGCGCCTGCCTGCTCCGGGGCGCGGCTGGCCGGGCGCCGCGGGTCCGGCGGGGCCGCCGGGGTCTGCCGGGCCGGGCGCGTCGAGCGGGACGCCGCCTTCGGCGTGGTACACGGGGGTGATCACGGCGGCCATCGCCGGCTGCTCGGCCGTGGCGGCCGTGGCCGCGTCGTCACCGCCGCTGTGCGGGAACGGTCCGCTGCCGGTGGGCGGCAGCACGCCGGGCGGCAGGATCGCGTCCGGGACGAGGATCGGCGCGGGGGTCTGTTCGGCCACCATGGCCTCCTCGAACGCCGCCGACGCGTCCGTGGCGGCGGGCTGCGGGGGCGCGGACTCCGGCACGGCGGCCGGCTGCGCCTTCTCTGCGGGCTGTGTCTTCAGGGTGGGCTGTGTCTCGGCGGCCGGGGCGGCCTTCGCCGGGACGGGCGGCGCGATCCCCATCGGCCCGGTCGTCGTGGTCGGGTTCGGCGCCTCGGTGCCGGTGGGGGCGGGGTCCTCGTCGGGGCGGACGGCGGCGAACCCGTCCGGATCGGTGTCGCCGAAGGCGAGGGGCCGGTCGACGATCGGTTCGGACGGGACGGCGCGGCGGGAGTCGACGTTCGGGACGCCGGCCCCGGCGACGAGCGTGCCGGGCGGGGCCGTCCCGACGGGCGCTCCGGAACCGGCGGCCGCGGGGCCGGCCGGGTCGCCGCCGGTCGGTTCGGCGGCGGGCTCGGCGGCCCACCAGGGGGCCTGCAGGCCGAACGCGGGCAGCCGGAGCGAGGAGGGCGCGGCCTCGTCGGCGGAGGCCGCGGCGGCCTCCTCGAACGGGGCCCGGCTGGCGGGAGCCGCCTCGGTGCCGGCCGTGCCTCCAGCCGGAGGGACCGCACCGAAGCTGGGGGGCGCCGGAGCGGCGGGGGCGGCGGCCGTCCCCGCCGTCTCGGCGGTCTCCCGGGTGTCTCTAGGTCCAGACATAAGCAGACAGGGTATTCAAACCGGTCATTTCTTGAGGGGTTTGCCTTCTGTTTCCCTGTAGTGCAGGGCGAAGGCGAGGTCGCTGCTCTTGTACAGCTCGGCGCCGAACACGCTGACCGCCTTATGGTACTTGGCGGCGATCGCCTTGCCGTCCGGGCGCTGCACCCAGGTCATCACGACGTAGTGGCCGCGCGCCTGCGAGGTGCCGAACGCCAGGCCCTTGCCGGCGTGCTTGGTGACGCCCTTGCCGGGCAGGGCCTGCAGGAACGCGTCCTTGTCGGCCGCCGCCTTCACGGCCGCCTTGGCGTCGGCCTCCGACTTCAGGTTCAGCACGCCGATGGTGCCGATGAGCGAGCCGGTGCTGAGCGCGTAGGTGGCGCGCAGCGCCTGGTTGCAGCCGCCCTTCTTCAGAGCCTTCTCCAGCTTCACGCCGCCGACCACGGCGGCGCACGTCTTCGTGGAGCTGGTCGCGGTCCGCACGTACTTGCGGCCGCCCGCCTTGAACGACGACTTGCCGAACACCTCCGGCAGCGTCAGCTTCACCGGGTCGGTGGCGCGGCTCTGCAGCTTCACCGGCTGCAGCGGCGGGACGGTCGGGGACGGCGGCGCCGCCGGCTTGGTCGACGCGGCGGCCGGCGGGCCCTTCTTCGCGGGCTTGGGGTCGTCCTTCATCATCGACGCCACCCCGACGCCGCCGCCGATGAGCACGAGACCGGCCACGACCGCACCGCCGATGATCAGCGGGAGGTTGCGGCGCCGCCCGGACGGGGCGTCCTCGCCAGGGGGCGGGCCGTCGAGCTCGCCCTGCGGGTAGCCGCCGGGCGAGGGGGCGCCGTAGGGGGCGTCCTCCTGCCCGAACCCGCCCTGCTCGAAGCCCTGGTGCCCCGGCTCCTGGCCGCCGTGCCCGAACTGCTCCTGACCGAACTGCTCCTGACCGAACTGCTCCTGGCCGAACTGCTCGTGCCCGAAGCCGCCCGGCGGGGACGTGTCCTGGCCCGCCGACGAGGGCGGCTCGCCCCAGACGGCCGTCGCGCCGGGCGGTCCGCCCGGCGGCGGCCCGAACGGCTCCGCCTCCAGCGGCCCGGGGCCGAAGGGGTCGTCGTTGTCGTTGCCGTACGGTGGCGCCTCGGCTCCGGAGCCGTACGGCGCCTGCGGCGACGGCCCGGACGGCCGGCCGCCGGGCTTGCCTTGATCGCCCGGATAACCCATGGCTCTGGACCTTACCGTTCCTCTTTCAGCGGTCTGGACCTTCGGAACACCCACCATGACATGGGGGCGAACCGGGCGCCGCTGCTTTGCGGAAGGTCACCGTGCGGGCCCGTCCCGTCACGTCCAGCCGAAGTCCTGGGTCCACAGCGGGCCGTCCGGGCCGGCGGCCATGCCGACGCCGATGGCGCGCAACCCGCAGTTCAGGATGTTCGCGCGATGACCGGGGCTGGTCATCCAGCCCTCGACGACCGCGGCGGCGGTCGCGTAGCCCCGGGCGATGTTCTCCGCGCCGGGACCCGCGTAGCCGGCCTCCCGCATGCGCGCCCACGGGCTGTCGCCGTTCGGGGAGTCGTGGTCGAAGTAGTCGTGCGCGGCCATGTCGGCGGAGTGCGCGCGGGCCGCGGCGACGAGCCGCCGGTCGACGCGGAGCGCGTCGCAGCCCGCCTTGGCCCGCTCGGCGTTGGTGAGGGCGACGACGGCGTTCTCCGGGCCGGACGAACCGGGGGCCGCGGTCGCACCGGGCCGCCTGGGGGCGTCCTTGACGGTGGGCGTCTTGGTCTTCGCCGGTTCGGGGGACGGCGAGGCGCTCACCGTGTCCAGCGGCGGCGCCTCGTCGCCGGTGCCGCCGCTGCCGCCGGCGGGCGCCTCGCGCGCACCGCCGTCGTTGTCGGTGCCCGGCGTGGCGGCGGGCTCGTCCAGGCCGCCCGACGGGCCGGAGGCGGACGGCCTGCCCGCGTGGTCGGACGCGGCGATCGGCTCCGAACGCAGCTGGGGGAGGACGAGCCGGTCGAGCGCGATGCCCGTGCCGATGGCGAGGACCGACGCGCCGACGGTCGCCGCGATCGCGATGAGCGGCCGGCCGCCGGGCCGTCCCCCGCGTCCGCGGCGGGCGGCGGCACGGCGCCCGGCGCCGGAGGGCCGGGCCTGATGGCGTCCGGCCGGTCGGCCGGATCTGCGGGCAGTGGGCAGCGGGGGCTCCCGGGTGCGGGCCGGCGGTGCCGGCGTGGACCGGTCGGCGGCACCTTATCCCCATACGCCACAAAGGACCCCAAGATCGCCCGAAAACCCACCCCCGCCCCGGACCTCGCCACGCGCGTGGGCGGTACGCCCCCAGCTTGAAGCTCGGCCACGGTCACGGGCGGGCACGTGGAGCGAGTGCAGCGAGCGGAGCGGGCCCGCCCGCCGACCGACAGGCTGTTTCGCGCGGAGCGCCAGCGGAGTGCGAAACAGCCTGTCGGTCGTGACGGGGGTTCCAGGGGGTCGCCCCCCTGGGAAGATGCTGCATACTGGTAGTGGCTGGGAGACTGCCACATCCGCGTTTTGACCCGTGCGCGTGAGCGCGGGTATCCTGCGGGTTTGTTGTATGCGTCGACGCCTGTCCGGGCGGGAGACGAATCGCAACGACGTGTCGGTGTGCCCCATGTGCGTCCGTCCAGGCGACGGGTGCGCGCCCTACGGGCCCCGGCCTCCCGGAGCGCCAGGTCGGAGATCCAACAGTCCTGATCGGCGCGAGCAGGATATCCGCTGTGAAGTCGACGAGAAACGAAGGCTGACGACCGTGCGCACGTACACCCCTAAGCCCGCTGACGTACAGCGTCAGTGGTACGTCATCGACGCGACCGATGTCGTGCTGGGCCGTCTCGCCAGTCAGGTCGCGCAGCTGCTTCGGGGTAAGCACAAGCCCATCTACGCCCCGCACCTCGACACCGGTGACTTCGTCGTCATCGTGAACGCCGACAAGGTGGCGCTGTCGGGCAACAAGCTGGAGCAGAAGAAGGCCTACCGGCACTCGGGCTACCCGGGCGGTCTGCGCTCGGTGTCCTACGCCGACCTGCTGGCCAAGCACCCCGAGCGGGCGGTCGAGAAGGCGATCAAGGGCATGCTGCCCAAGACCTCCCTCGGCCGGAAGATGTTCGGGAAGGTGAAGGTCTACGCCGGTCCGGAGCACCCGCACCAGGCGCAGAAGCCCGTCCCGTTCGAGATCACCCAGATCAGCCAGACCGCGAAGTAACGCGGACGCGCGACGACGCGCGCCCGCGGAGGCCGCCGGGGCACCCGATCACCGGGCCCGCCGCCCTGGCCAGAACACCTGAGGAGAAGCGTGACCGAGTCCACCGAGACGCCCGCCGAGGGCGCCGACCTCGACTCCTACGAGGACGCCCCGTCGGAGTACAGCACCGAGACCCCCGAGGCCGCCGGCGAGAGCTTCCTGGGCCAGCCGGTCGCCACCGGCCCGGCCGCGGGCACCGGCCGCCGCAAGCAGGCCATCGCGCGGGTCCGGATCGTCCCGGGCACCGGCCAGTGGAAGATCAACGGCCACACGCTGGACGAGTACTTCCCGAACAAGGTCCACCAGCAGATCGTGAACGAGCCGTTCGTGCTGCTGAGCCTGGAGGGCCAGTTCGACGTGCTGGCGCGCGTCAACGGCGGCGGCACCACCGGCCAGGCCGGCGCGCTGCGCCTCGGGATCTCGCGGGCGCTGCAGTTCGCGAACATCGAGCACCGCCCGGCGCTGAAGAAGGCCGGGTTCCTCACCCGCGACGCGCGGGTGCCGGAGCGCAAGAAGGCCGGTCTCAAGAAGGCCCGCAAGGCTCCGCAGTACAGCAAGCGCTGATCGGCGGCACGAGCCGCCGCACCCCGTGGTCTGTTTCGCGGCCGCCCCGCACGGGCGGCGCACCGGGTGCGGCGGCTCGCCCATGTTCGGGGGGCCCGGCCCACTAGATTTGACCGCATGGGCGCAGGGGGCGCGCACCCGCTCCCCGGCGCCCGTGCGGTCTTTTCGTCTTTCCGGGAGTTGAACTGTGGCTCGTCTGTTCGGGACCGACGGCGTGCGAGGGCTCGCCAACCGCGACCTGACCGCCCCGCTGGCCATGGACCTGTCCGTCGCGGCGGCGCGGGTCCTCGGCGAGCAGGGCGCGTTCCGGGGGCACCGGCCGCTGGCGGTGGTCGGGCGCGACCCGCGGGCCTCGGGCGAGTTCCTGGAGGCGGCGGTGGTGGCCGGGCTGGCGAGTTCCGGCGTGGACGTGCTGCGGCTCGGGGTGCTGCCGACGCCGGCGGTCGCGCATCTGACGCACGAGCTGGCCGCCGACGTCGGGGTGATGCTGTCGGCGTCGCACAACCCGGCGCCCGACAACGGGATCAAGTTCTTCGACCGCAGCGGCTACAAGCTGCCGGACGAGCTCGAGGACCGGATCGAGGCGCGGATCGGCGAGGCGTGGGAGCCGCCGACGGGCGCGGGCGTCGGCCGGGTCCGGGAGGCGCACGGCGCGGTCGAGCAGTACGTCGCGCACCTGCTGGGGACGGTGCCGGTGTCGCTGGACGGGCTGCGCGTGGTGGTGGACTGCGCGAACGGCGCGTCCAGCGAGGTGGCGCCGGAGGCGCTGCGCCGCGCGGGCGCCGAGGTGATCACCATCGGGACGGCGCCGGACGGGCTGAACATCAACGCCGGCTGCGGGTCGACGCATCTGGAGGCGCTGTGCGCGGCGGTCCGCGAGCACGGCGCGGACGCGGGCATCGCCAACGACGGGGACGCCGACCGGTGCCTGGCGGTGACCGCGTCGGGCGAGGTGGTGGACGGCGACCAGATCATGGCGATCCTGGCGCTGGACCTGCGGGAGGCGGGCGCGCTGGCGTCCGACACCGTGGTCGCGACGGTGATGTCGAACCTGGGCTTCAAGCTGGCGATGCGGGAGGCCGGGATCGCGGTGGTGGAGACCGCGGTCGGCGACCGGTACGTGCTGGAGGCGATGAAGGAGCGCGGGTTCGTCTTCGGCGGCGAGCAGTCCGGCCACGTGATCATGCTGGACCACGCGACGACCGGGGACGGGGTGCTGACCGGCCTGCACCTGCTGGCGGCGATGGTGCGCAGCGGCCGTCCGCTGGACGAGCTGGCGAAGGCGATGACGCGGCTGCCGCAGGTGCTGATCAACGTCCGGGACGTCGACAAGGCGCGCGCGAAGACCGACGAGGGGCTGGCGGCGGCGGTCGCGGAGGCGGAGGCGGAGCTGGGCGAGACGGGCCGGGTGCTGATCCGGCCGAGCGGCACCGAGCCGATGGTGCGGGTGATGGTGGAGGCGGCGTCGCACGACCAGGCGCAGGCCGTCGCCGAGCGCCTGGCCGGGGTCGTCCGCGACCTCCTCGGCTAGCCGGGCGGGCGCCGGGGGGTCAGGTCTCGTCGATCTCCAGGCGCCCGACCTTGAGGTGCCCGATCTCGACGGTGCCGGCCTCCAGGTGGGCGATGACCGCCCGCTTCACCACGAGCTTGCCGATCGCGACGGCGCCGATGGCGATCGCGCCGAGCGCCATGGAGCCGACGGCGAGGGAGCCGAGGCCGTTGCCGAGGCGCAGGGTGAGGCCGGTCGCGGACGCGCCGGTCACCTCGGCGCCGGTGGCGCGGGCGCCGATCCCGCGCTCGGTGCGGACGCGGGGCCGCTCGGCGCCGTCGGCGCCGTCGTCGTCGGGCCTGTGGTCGGGTTCGTTGCTCATTGGACGAGCATATGGGCGCGGTCCGCCGTCAGGCGCCGCACAGGCTGAGCATCATCTTCTTGTCGGCGGTGGTCACGGGCAGGTGGTACTTCAGCGACACCTGCGCGAAGCGGACGCTGTAGGAGCAGCGGACGCGCTTGTTCGGCGGCAGCCAGGACGCGGGGCCGGAGTCGCTCTTGGCGCCGTTGAGCGGGCCGTCCACCGGGATGAGGTTCAGCGGGTCGTTGGCGATGGACTCGCGCTTGTCCTTGGACCAGCGCGACGCGCCCATCTGCCAGTCGTAGGACAGCGGCATCACGTGGTCGATCTGGATGGCGGTCGCGTGCGACTTCTTCCAGTGGATCGTCTTGCCGGAGTACGGGTCGGCCAGCGTGAGCGACATGATCACGCAGTTGGACCCGGACCGGTAGTCGATGTCCTGGCCGTCCCGCTTCAGCAGGTCGTTGCGGGTGTCGCAGCCGTTGCGGGCGAACGGGACGTCGGGCGCGTTGTCCATCCAGGCGTAGCCGAACTCGTCGCGCTCGTAGCCGGTCTTGGGACCGCGTCCCTTGGTGTCGACCTTCCCGATGAGCGCGCGGGCCTTGGCGCGGTCGCCGGAGGAGGTGATCGCGGCGAGGCCCGGTTTGGTGCCGTCGGGGTTGTCGAGCGGGCTGACCGAGTGCCCGTCGTTCGCCGCGGGCCCGGACCCGGACCCGCCGGACGATCCGCCCGATCCCGTCGCGCCCGCGTCCGTCTTGCAGCCGGAGGCCAGCAGCGGGAGCGCGAGTGCGAGCGCCGCCGCGGCGAGGGCCGTGCGGCCCCGATCCCGCCGAACCCGTTCCCGTCGCGTCATGCCGTCACCACCTGGAGGTTTTTGGTCGTCTTTCACCCAGAAGCGGGTAAATAAACGATCAAATCGTACGGACTCGCGCCGGCGCCACGTTCACCCGGCTTTTACGGCAGCATGTGGCGGGTGCTGCACCTGAGAGCGATCGTCCCGCCGGACCGTACGGAGGCCGTGTGCGCGGCCCTGTCGGAGTGCGCCGGCGCCACGAACGTCGTCGTCCTGCCCGGCGCCGCGCGCTCGCCGCGCGGCGACCTCGTCCAGAGCGACGTCGCGCGCGAGTCCGCCAACGAGGTCCTCGCCGCGCTGCGCCGGCTCGGCATCGACAAGGGCGGCTCCATCGCGATGGAGAAGATCGACCTGTCCATGTCGAGGGTCGCCGACCGGGCCGAGCGGCGGGCGCCGGGCCACGGCGACGACGCGGTCGTCTGGGACGAGTTCGACCGGCAGGTCACCGAGGGGACGATCCTGACCTGGTCGTTCATCGCGTTCCTCGCGCTGGCCACGCAGCTGGCCGCGATCGCCGCGCTGATCGACTCGCCCGTGCTGGTGGTCGGCGCGATGGTGCTCGGCCCGGAGTTCGCCGCGGTCGCGGCGATCTGCTACGGGATCTTCCGGCGGCAGCCGTGGCGGATCTGGCAGGCGGTGAAGGCGCTGATCGTCGGGTTCGCCGCGGCGATCGTCATCACCTACGTGTGCGCGCTGGTCAGCAAGTGGATCGGCGTCATCGAGAGCGACCGGCTGCCGGAGAACCGGCCGCTCACCGCGTTCATCTACAGCCCGGACCGCTGGTCGTTCATCGTCGCGCTGCTGGCCGGCGCCGCCGGGGTGCTGTCGCTGACGGCCGGCAAGTCCTCGGCGCTGGTCGGGGTCTTCATCTCCGTCACCACCGTGCCGGCGGCCGGCAACCTCGCGGTCGCGCTGGCGCTGCGGCACGGCACCGAGATCACCGGGTCGCTGGAGCAGCTCGGCGTCAACTTCGCCGGCATGATCATCGCCGGGACGGTGACGCTGTTCGTCCAGCGGGCCGTGTGGAACGCCGTCCTCCGCCAGAGGGGCCGATCGGCGGCCAGACGGTCGACCTAAGGCGCAGCCGCCTACCACCTAAGGGTGACGTCGCGGCCCCGCCCAGCCGCTAGGTTCGGGGACATGCCGATTATCGCCACCCAGGGCCTGACGATGAGGTTCCCCCGGGTGACCGCCCTGGACGACCTGTCGGTGGCCGTCGAGCCCGGCGTCGTCGGGCTGGTCGGCGCCAACGGCGCCGGCAAGTCCACGCTGATCAAGATCCTGCTCGGCCTGCAGCCCCCCTCCGCCGGCACCGCGACGGTGCTCGGCATGGACATCGCCCGCGAGGGCGTCCGGATCCGGGAGAGCGTCGGGTTCATGCCCGAGTACGAGTGCCTGCCGCCGGACGTGTCCGCGACGGAGTTCGTCGTGCACATGGCGCGGATGTGCGGGCTGCCGCCGACCGCCGCGCGCGAGCGCGCCGCCGACACCCTGCGCCACGTCGGGCTGTACGAGGAGCGCTACCGGCCCATCGGCGGCTACTCGACCGGCATGCGGCAGCGGGTGAAGCTGGCGCAGGCCCTCGTGCACGATCCGAAGCTGGTCTTCCTGGACGAGCCGACCAACGGCCTCGACCCGGCCGGGCGCGACGAGATGCTCGACCTGATCCGGCGCATCGGCGCCGAGTTCGGCATCAGCGTGCTGGTCACCTCGCACCTGCTCGGTGAGCTGGAACGGGTCTGCGACCACGTGGTCATCATCGACGGCGGGAAGCTGCTGCGCTCCCAGGCCGTCGAGGCCTACACCGCCGCGAGCGGGGTGCTGACCGTCGAGGTGGACGACGGCCGCGACCGGCTCGGCCAGCACCTGTACGACCAGGGCGTGTCCGTGCACCCGGAGGGCCGGTTCCTGGTCGTCGACATCGCCGGGGAGGCGACCTACGACCTCGTCCGCGACGGCGTCGCCGACCTCGGGCTGCGGCTGATCCGGATGGAGCAGCGCCGCCACCACATCGAGGAGGTCTTCCAGACCCCGCCCGCCGAGACCGTCCCGCCGGGGCCGCCCGGAGCGGCCGGTCCGGTGGGGTCGCCGGGAGCGGCCGGTCCGCCGGGAGCGGGGGTGCCGCCGCCGGCGCCGCCGGGTGCCCCGCCCGTCCCGATGCCGCCCGGTACGCCGCAGGGAGGCCCGCGATGAGCACCAGCACCATCCACGACATCGGCTACCGCCACTACGAGGGGCGCCGCAACGGCCGCGCCTACGTGATGCGGTCGCTGTACGTGCACAACCTGCGCGCCGCGTTCGGGCTCGGACGGCCCGCCCGCGCCAAGGTGATGCCGTTCCTGCTCGCCGCGATCATGCTGCTGCCGGCCGCCGGGTCGGTCGCGGTCGTCGCGGTCGCCAAGCGGCCCGAGGCGCTGATCCGCTACTCCTCCTACGCGGTGACGCTCCAGGTCATCATCGCGATCTTCCTGGCCACGCAGGCGCCGGTGCTGGCGTCCCGGGAGATCCGCTTCCACGTCGTCCCGCTGTACTTCTCCCGCCCGGTCGGCCATCTCGACTTCGTGCTGGCCAAGCTGGGCGCGCTGGCGACCGCGCTGTTCGCGCTGATGGCGGTGCCCGTCACCGTGCTGTACGTCGGCGGGCTGGTGACCAAGGTGCCCGGCTCCTGGCACCAGTTCCTGCACTACCTGGCGGGGCTCGCCGGCTGCGTGCTGTTCGCGCTCGTGCTCGCCGCGATCGGGATGCTCGTCGCCGCGTTCACCCCGCGCCGCGGGCTCGGCGTCGCCGCGGTCATCGCCGTCTACATGATCACCAGCACGTTCACGCTGATCATCCAGGGCATCGCCGAGCACCAGACCAACTTCACCCTGGCCGGGTGGATCGGCGTCCTCGCTCCGTTCAACCTGGTCGACATCGTCCAGGTGCGGCTGCTCGGCCAGCAGCGGTCGGCGGTGGACGTGCCGTCCGGCACGCTCGCCGGCTTCGTCGCGCTCGCCCTGTGCGCCGCCATCGTCGTCGGCTCGATCGCGGTGGTCTACCGCCGTTTCCGGAAGGCGGGGCTGTCTTGAGCGAGATCAGGCTGGAGAAGGTCTCCCGCTGGTACGGCAACGTGGTCGCCGTCAACGGCGTGTCGATGACGATCGGCCCGGGCGTCACCGGGCTGCTCGGCCCGAACGGCGCCGGGAAGTCGACGCTCATCCACATGATGGGCGGGTTCCTCGCCCCCTCGTCCGGGACGATCACCCTGGACGGCGAGCCGATCTGGCAGAACCCCGGCATCTACCGGCGGCTCGGGCTCGTCCCCGAACGCGAGAGCGCCTACGACTTCCTCACCGGCGAGCAGTTCGTGCTGTCGATGGCGAAGCTGCACAAGCTGCCCGACCCCCAGGCCGCGACCCGCCAGGCCATCGACCGGGTCGAGATGGCGTACGCGGCGAACCGGACGATCGGCAACTACTCCAAGGGCATGAAGCAGCGGATCAAGATGGCGTCCGCGCTCGTGCACGACCCGCCCGTCCTGCTGCTGGACGAGCCGTTCAACGGCATGGACCCGCGCCAGCGCCTCCAGCTGATGGACCTGATCATCCGGATGGCGAACGAGGGCCGCACCATCCTGTTCTCCTCGCACATCCTGGAGGAGGTCGAGCGGCTCGCCGGGCACATCGAGGTGATCGTGGCGGGGCGGCACGCCGCGTCCGGTGACTTCCGCAAGATCCGCCGGCTGATGACCGACCGGCCGCACGTCTTCCTCGTCCGCTCGTCCGACGACCGCGGCCTCGCCGCCGCCGTCATCGCCGACGGGTCGGCCCGCAGCGTCCAGCTGACCGACAAGGGCCTGCGCGTCGAGGCGGTCGACTTCCAGCGCTTCACCTGGCTGCTCCCGCAGGTCTCGCGGGACGCCGGCGTGCGGCTGTGGGAGGTCTCCCCGGCCGACGAGTCCCTCGAAAGCGTCTTCTCCTACCTGGTGGCCCGGTGATGCTCCGATGAACGCGACCATTGCGATGATCACCTTCCGGGCGATGCTCGGCCGGCGGCGCGCGCTGCTGCTGCTCGCGCTGCCGGTGCTGCTGGTGGTGCTGGCCGCGGTGCTGCGCTGGACCGGCCAGAACGACCTGGACGTCTCGGCGAACGTGCTGCAGAAGTTCGGGCTGGCGACGCTGCTGCCGCTGCTCGCGCTGATCGCCGGCACCGGGGTGATCGGCCCCGAGATCGACGACGGGCAGATCATGTACGTGCTGACCAAGCCGATCCCGCGGCAGGTGATCGTGCTGACGAAGCTGGCGGTCGCGATCGTGCTGGTCGCGGCGTTCTCGGTCGTCCCGACCCTGCTGGCGGGGCTGCTGCTGACCGGGACGACCGCGCAGCTCGCGCCCGCCTTCACCGTCGGGGTGCTGGTCGGCGGCGTCGCCTACAGCGCGGTGTTCGTCGCCCTGGCGGTGGTGAGCCGCAACGCGGTGACGATCGGGCTGCTGTACGCGCTGGTCTGGGAGTCGCTGCTGGGCAGCTTCGCGCCGGGCGCCAAGTCGGCGTCCATCCAGCAGTGGGCCCTGTCGGTCACCGACGCGCTGACCCCGGCCTCGCCGGTCACCTCGTCGGTCGACCTCGGGGTCGCGATCCCGCTGCTCGTGATCGTCACGGTGGGCGCCGCGTTCCTGGCGGCCTTCCGCCTGCGCTCCCTGACCATCGCCAGCGCCGAGTAGCGTGCGGGCCGTCCCGGCGAAGGGCGTCACGGTTTTGTGATCTCGTCCTCACCGGGGTCGCCGTGCTCGTCTGGCTGTGGCAGGCGCGCACGGCCGCGGAGGTCATCGAGGTGCCGGAGGGCTGGGGCCGGCCGTGGGTGATCGCCGGGTGGTTCGTGCCCGTGCTGAACTTCTGGATCCCGCGCAACGTCGTCGCGTCGGTGTGGCGTGTCAGCGCGCCGCCGCTCAGGTCGGCCTGGCCGGTCAACGCCTGGTGGGCGGCGTTCGTCGTCTGGATCCTGGTCGGACGGCTGGGCGACGGGGACCTCACCGGGACGGTCGGGCACATCCACCGCGAGATCACCCTGTGCGTGGTCGACTGGGCCTTCGGGATCGCGGCGGCCGCGCTGGCCTCGGTGGTCGTCTGGCGGATCACCCGCTTCCAGGAGGCGCAGGCGGTGCGGCTCGCGCAGGCCGCCACGGCGCCGGCGGCCCCGGAGCCCGTGGGCTCAGATCCGGCGTAGCCGGACGCGCTGGACGGCGTGGTCGCGGTCCTTGTGCAGGACGAGGGTGGCGCGGGCGCGGGTCGGCAGGATGTTGGAGACGAGGTTGATCTCGTTGACGTCCCGCCAGACGCGCTTGGCGAACGCGGCGGTCTCGTCCTCGTCCAGCTCGTGGGCGTACTTGTGGAAGTAGGACCGCGGATCGGTGAACGCGGTGCGGCGCAGCGCGAAGAGGCGGTCGATGTACCACTGCATGATGTCCTCGACCCGCGCGTCCACGTAGATGGAGAAGTCGAAGAAGTCGGACACGCCGAGGGTGCCGGGCGGCGGGGCCTGCAGCACGTTCAGGCCCTCGACGATCAGGATGTCGGGCCGCCGGACGGTCTGCCTGGCGTCCGGGACGATGTCGTACTCCAGGTGGGAGTAGACCGGGATGTCGGCCTGCGCCGCCCCCGCCTTGATCGACGAGACGAACCGGACGAGCGCCCGCCGGTCGTAGGACTCGGGGAAACCCTTCCTTTCCATGATCCCGCGCTCGTTAAGGATCGCGTTCGGATACAGGAAACTGTCGGTGGTGACGAGTTCCACGCTCGGGTGCTCGGGCCAGCGGGCCAGCAGCGTGCGCAGCAGCCGCGACGTGGTGGACTTGCCGACCGCGACGCTGCCGGCGACGCCGATGATGAACGGGGTCGGGGCGACCTCGCCGCCGAGGAAGCCGCTGACGGTGTCGCGCAGCCGCCCGTCGGACTGGAAGAACAGGTTGAGCAGCCGCGACAGCGGCAGGTAGACCTCCTCGACCTCGGTGATGTCGATCGGGTCGCGCAGGCCGCGCAGCGCGTCCAGCTCACCGGGGGTGAGGGGCAGCGGGGTGCTCTCGCGCAGGGACCGCCAGGCCTCCCGGGAGAGTTCCACGTAAGGGGTCGGCACGCTGTCCCATCCGCTCGTCATGGCCTGAACGGTAATCCCCGGTTCAGGCGGGTCTCCGGGTTTTCACCGGGCGTCCAACCTAGCGCCACCCGTCTACGCCCCTTGCGGGTAGGTCCGGGCCGGGACACCGAATAGAGTTGCCGCCATGTGCGGAATCGTGGGGTACGTAGGCGGCCGGCCCGCGCTCGACGTCGTGGTCGACGGGCTGGCGAGGCTGGAGTACCGCGGCTACGACTCGGCCGGGGTGGCCGTGCTGGCCGGCGGACGGCTGGCGACGGCGAAGCGCGCGGGCAAGCTCGTGAACCTGAAGGAGGCGCTGGCGGAGGAGCCGCCGCCCGCCGGGACGCTCGGCATGGGGCACACGCGGTGGGCGACGCACGGGCCGCCGAACGACCGCAACGCGCACCCGCACACCGACTGCACCGGCACCGTCGCGGTGATCCACAACGGCATCATCGAGAACTTCGCGGCGCTTCGCGCCGAGCTGGAGGACGCCGGGCACAAGCTGCGGTCCGACACCGACACCGAGGCCGTCGCGCACCTGCTGGAGGACGAGCTCGCCGCGGTGGACGGCAACGCCCGCGACGGCCTGGCCGAGGCGATGCGCCGGGTGTGCCGCCGGCTGGAGGGCGCGTTCACGCTGGTCGCGGTGCACGCCGGCGACGACGACCTGGTGGTCGGGGCGCGCCGCAACTCGCCGCTGGTGGTCGGCGTCGGCGACGGGGAGAACTTCCTGGCCAGCGACGTCGCGGCGTTCATCGAGCACACCCGGGACGCGATCGAGCTGGGCCAGGACCAGGTCGTCGAGCTGCGCTCCGGCGGGGTGACGGTCACCGACTTCGAGGGCCGGCCCGCCGAGGTGACCGAGTACCACGTCGACTGGGACGTGTCGGCCGCCGAGAAGGGCGGCTACGACTACTTCATGCTCAAGGAGATCGCCGAGCAGCCGCGCGCGGTCGCCGACACGCTGCTCGGCCGGATCGGCGCGGACGGCCGGCTGCACCTGGACGAGATGCGCATCACCGACCGGGAGCTGCGCGAGGTCGACAAGATCATCATCGTGGCGTGCGGGACGTCCTACCACGCCGGGCTGATCGCCAAGTACGCGATCGAGCACTGGGCGGGGCTGCCCTGCGAGGTGGAGCTGGCCAGCGAGTTCCGCTACCGCGACTCGATCCTGTCGCCGACGACGCTGGTCATCGCGATCTCCCAGTCCGGGGAGACGATGGACGCGCTGATGGCGGTCCGGCACGCCCGCGAGCAGAAGGCCAAGCTGCTCGGCATCTGCAACGTCAACGGCTCCACGCTGCCGCGCGAGTGCGACGGCGTGCTCTACACGCACGCCGGCCCGGAGATCGCGGTCGCCTCGACCAAGGCGTTCCTCACCCAGCTCGTCGCGGTGTACCTGATCGCGCTCTACATCGCGCAGGTGCGCGGCACCAAGTGGGGCGACGAGGTGTTCGCGATGGTGCAGCTGCTGGAGCGGATGCCGGAGAAGGTCGACAAGGTCCTGGAGACGATGGAGCCGGTCCGCGAGCTGGCCCGGTCCCTGGCCGGCGAGCGGTGCGTGCTGTTCCTCGGCCGGCACGTGGGCTTCCCGGTGGCCCTGGAGGGCGCGCTGAAGCTCAAGGAGCTGGCGTACATGCACGCCGAGGGCTTCGCGGCGGGCGAGCTGAAGCACGGCCCGATCGCGCTGATCGAGCAGGGCCTGCCGGTCGTGGTGGTCGTGCCGCCGCGGGCCCGCGACGTCCTGCACGACAAGATCGTCTCCAATATCCAGGAGATCCGCGCGCGGGGCGCCCGCACCATCGTGATCGCCGAGGAGGGCGACGCGTCGGTGCAGCCGTACGCGGACACGCTGATCAGCGTCCCGGCCGTCCCGACGCTGCTGCAGCCGCTGGTGACGACCGTCCCGCTGCAGGTGTTCGCGTGCGAGCTGGCCACCGCCAAGGGGCACGACGTGGACCAGCCCCGCAACCTCGCCAAGTCGGTCACCGTCGAGTAGCGCCCGGCACGGGGGCGGAGGGGGCGAACGCCTTCTCCGCCCTTTTCCGTGCCGTCCCGGCCCCGCCGGGCACGGGTGCGCGCGGCGATATTCTCGTTCGATTCTGAGATTCTCAGTAAATGCAAGTTTCAGTGCAAGTCGAAGTCTCCCCGCCGGACGGCCGCGACGAACCGGCGCCATTCCCGCGGGGCGAAGTCCAGGCGCGAATCGTCGGCCGCCCCGGCGCGTACGGAGACGATTCCGTCGTCCTGCCCGGCCACTTCGACGCACGTGCCGTTCGCCCCGCAGCGGGTGCTCTTCCTCCAGCGGGGGGACGGCGTGGCATGGAAACTCATCCTGGCTCCCGAATCGGAGACGCATTCTGCTCACGGCGGCGCTGCCGATGCCAAGAACAAGGTAACAAGATTCGCCGGAAATGCCGATGATCAACGTTGACGGCGGCCGCGGCACGGAGGCGGCCCGCCCCGGCGTGCGCCGACGCGGGCCCTCGAACTTCCTCCCCGGAACCCCGGGTCAGCCGGCCAGGTCGAACCGGCCGGCCTTCGCGGCGGCCGTGAACGCCCGCCACTGCGCGGCGGAGAACGTCAGCACGGGGCCGGCGTCGCCGTCGTAGGCGTCCCGAGCGGCGACCGCGCCGCCGTGCAGGCTCCCGATCTCGACGCAGGCGCCGTTGCCCGCGCAGCGCGCGCTCTTGCGCCAGCCGGTCGCGCCGGCCGTGGACCCGGTGGTTTCGGTCGTCATTTCGAACGAGGACACGCGTTGGCCTTTCCTGGGTTTATGCACCGCCATGGGCGGTGTCAACGCCAGACGGCCCGCGCTCGCGCGATCAATTCGACGGACTCGGCGCTGCCGAGTGCGACCCGTGCCATTCCTTCGAAGGCGAGGCGATACATGTGCGTGATCTTCTCGTCGATGAACTGGCTGACCGTGAGACTTTCCGTGTGAACGATGTCCGGAAAGACGACGTCGTGAACCGGGTCGAACTCCAGCAGCTGGAAAGACGCCTCCATGAGTGGATGGGCGACGCCCAGCCGCATGATGCGCAGAGTCACGTTCGGCAGTTCGGCGACCGTGCGGAGATGGTCGAGCTGCGCTCGCATGACCGCGGGATCGCCGACGAGGCGCTGCAGCACGGACTCGTCCAGCAGGACGGTGTATTCGACAGGTTCTGCTCTGTGCAGGATTCCCTGGCGACGCATCCGCACCTCGACCCTGCGGTCGATCTCCCGCGGCGGAACGGTGTCGAAAAGATGCAGCCCGGAGATCGTCGCACGCGCGTACGCCTCGGTTTGCAGGAGGCCCGGAACGATGTAGGTCTCCCATTGCGTGATCTTGTTCGCTTCGTCTTCCAGTGCGATCAGTGCGGAGTAGCCGCCGGGGAGTTCCCGGTAACCCTCCCACCAGCCCTTCTCGGAGGCATCGTGTGCGAGGGCGATCAGCTCGGTTCGGTGGGATTCGGCGATGTCGTAAAGGTCGATGAGCGCGAGGATGTCGTCGATCTTCGCGCCGGTACGCGCGTTCTCCAGCCGGCTCACCTTGGCGGTCGACCAGGCCAGCCGCTCGGCGACATCGTCTCCGGTGAGTCCCTTCTGTTCCCTGAGCCGCCGGAGTTCGGCGGCGAGCCGGCGCTGCCGGACGGTCGGACCCCGGAACGGGGTCATGTCACCGGACGCACCCCGCGACGCGATCACCGTTCCGACCCCCTTCCGTCCGGGGAGCGGCCCCGTCGCAGTGTGCCGCACCGGGACCGTCCTGCGCTGCACGTTGGCTGATCATTTTACGGGTTTTTCCTCACCCGCGCCGCACTGCAACTTCCGCGAAATCACACGCTAACTCACCTTTCGTGCAGCACACCATGAACCGGACCCGGTGAACGGCCGCCATTGCCGGGCCGATTGCGCCGCGCCCGCTCGTTCCCCTCCGCCCGGTTACGCGGCGCGGCGGCGTGGCAGGGTAAGTGATGTGATCGTCGGGACGGCGCACCAGGGGAGCGGCGGATGAGGTACGCGCACGAGGTCGGAAAGGTGCGGGCGGCGGAGCGCGCGCTGATGGCGCGGCTCCCCGAAGGCGCGCTCATGCAGCGGGCCGCCGCGGGACTGGCGGCGGTCTGCGCCCGCGTCCTGCCCGCCGTCTACGGGTCCCGCGTGGTGCTGCTGGTCGGCGGCGGCGACAACGGCGGCGACGCCCTCTACGCCGGCGCCCGGCTGGCCCGCCGCGGCGCCCGCGTGCTGGCCGTCCAGGCCGGCTCCAAGATCCACGAGGGCGGACTCGCCGCGCTGCGCGCCGCCGGCGGCCGCCTCCTCGGCGACGACCCCGCGGACGCCGTCGCCGGCGCCGACCTCATCGTCGACGGCCTCACCGGCATCGGCGGCACCGGCGCCCTGCGCGACCCGCACGCCCGCCTCGCCGCGCTCGCCTCCGAGGCGCCCGGCCTCGTCGTCGCCTGCGACGTCCCGAGCGGCGTCGACGCCGGCACCGGAAGCGTCGCCGGCGACGCCGTGCACGCCGACATCACCGTCACCTTCGGCACCCACAAGCCCGGCCTGCTGATCGACCCCGGCGCCTCGCACTGCGGCGTCGTCGAGCTCGTCGACATCGGCCTCGGCGACGACCTGCCCGACCCCGACGTGGTCGCCGCCCGCCCCGCCGACGTCCGCCCGCCCGAGCCCGGGCCCGAGTCCGACAAGTACCGGCGCGGCGTCGTCGGCATCCTCGCCGGCGGCGACGAGTACACCGGCGCCGCCGTCCTCAGCACCGGCGGCGCGGTCCGCGGCGGCGCGGGCATGGTGCGCTTCGCCTCCGTCGCGCACCCCGTCGAACTCGTCCGGCACCGCTGGCCCGAGGTCGTCACCACGGTGATCGAGCCCGGCCCGCACGACGCGAAGGTCCTCGAACGCATCGGCCGCGTCCAGGCGTGGGTCGCCGGCCCCGGCCTCGGCACCGGCGACGCCGCCGAGTCGCTGCTGGAGGCCGTCCTGTCCACCGACCTGCCCGTCCTGGTCGACGCCGACGGCCTCACCGTCCTCGCCCGCCGCCGCGACCTGCTGCTGCGTCCCGCGCCGACCGTCCTCACCCCGCACGCCGGCGAGCTGTCCCGCCTCATCGACGCCACCCGCGAGGACATCGAGGCCCACCGCCTGGAGCACGTCCGCCGCGCCGCCGTCGAACTGTCCGCGACCGTCCTGCTCAAGGGCTCGACGACCCTGGTCGCCGAACAGGACCGGCCCGTCCGCGTCAACCCGACCGGCACCCCGCGGCTGGCCACCGCCGGCACCGGCGACGTCCTGTCCGGCCTGGTCGGCGCCCTGCTCGCCGGTGGCATGCCCGCCCTCGACGCGGCCGCCGCCGGCGCCTACCTGCACGGCCTCGCCGCCCGCCTGGCCTCCGCCCCCCACCCCGACGCCGCCGAGTCCCCGATCAGCGCCCACGACGTCATCACCGCCCTCCCCGACGCGTTCCGTAGTGTTTAAAAATCCCGGCCCAGGGCGCTCGCCTAGCGGCTCGCACCCTGACCGTGATTTGGCGAGCGCGGCCTCGCTTCGCGAGCTTCCCGGTGGGGGCTCGCCTTCGGCTTCGCCCCCACCGGTCAGGTAGCGCGCTCGCGTGACGGTTGAGGCGTCCGCTCCGCTGATGTCGAACCGTGGGCGGAGGAAACGCGTCATAGGGGGCAGAAGGCGCACGGGGGTGCGCCTCACCGGGGCGGGTCCGGGCGGGGGTGCTCCGGGCACGGGCTCGGGAACGGCAGACTGGGTGACCATGAGGGTTCCTGCGGAGGCGCGCGTCGACCTGGACGCCATTGCCGGGAACATCGGGCTGCTGCGCGAGAAGGCGGGCGGCGCCGAGGTGATGGCGATGGTGAAGGCCGAGGCGTACGGGCACGGCCTGGTGGAGGCGGGGCGCGCGGCGCTCGTCGGGGGCGCGACGTGGCTGGGCGTGGCGAAGCTGGCGGAGGCGCTGGCGCTGCGGGACGCGGGCGTGGACGTCCGGACGCTGGTGTGCCTGGGCGTGCCCGGCGAGCCGTTCGAGCAGGCCGTGGCGCGCGACGTCGACCTGACCGTGGGCGCCTTGTGGCTGGTGGACGAGCTGGTCCGGGCGGCCGAGCGGGCGGGGCGCCCGGCGCGGGTGCACCTGAAGGCCGACACCGGCATGACGCGGGGCGGGGCGCGCGGGCAGGACTGGCGCGACCTGGTGGACGCGGCGCTGACGGCGGAGGCGGCCGGGCACCTGCGGGTGGTGGGGGCGATGTCGCACTTCGCGTGCGCGGACGAGCCCGGCCATCCGTCCATCGGCACGCAGCTCGGCGCGTTCACCGAGATGGTGGAGCACGCGGAGAAGGCGGGCGCGCGGCTCGAGGTCCGGCATCTGGCGAATTCGGCGGCGGCGCTGACCCTGCCGGAGGCGCGGTTCGACCTCGTACGGCCGGGTATCGCGACGTACGGGCTGACACCGGTGCCGTCGCTCGGTACCTTCGGGTTGCGGCCGGCGATGACGCTGGTGGCGGACGCGGCGCTGGTCAAGCGGGTTCCGGCGGGCAGCGGCGTGTCGTACGGGCACACCTACTTCACGAAGAGCGAGACGAACCTCGCGGTGGTGCCGGCCGGGTACGGCGACGGCATCCCGCGGCACGGGTCGAACGTGCTGGAGGTCCTCGCGGCCGGTCGCCGCCGGACGATCGCCGGACGGGTCTGCATGGACCAGTTCGTCATCGATCTCGGGGACGACGAGATGGCGGCGGGGGAGGAGATCGTGCTGTTCGGGCCGGGCGACCGGGGCGAGCCGACCGCGCAGGAGTGGGCGGACGCGCTCGGCACGATCTCCTACGAGATCGTCACCCGGATCGGGTCCCGGGTGCCGAGGGTCTATCGGGGGCGGCAGGGGGCGTGAGGATGGACGTCAGGAACAGGCGGCTGATCGGGATCGCCGGGGCCGTCGCGGGTGTCGGCGCGGCCGGGGTGGGCGCGGCGGTGGGGCTGCGGCGGCTGGCCGTGGGCCGGGTGCGGCTGCGCCCCGACCCGGACGCCGGCGAGCCGTTCGGCGAGCTGCGCGGCCGGACGATGTCCGTCCGCGCCTCCGACGGCCTGAAGCTGCACGTCGAGGTCGACGGCCCCGACGACGCCGAGCTCACGGTCGTGTTCTGCCACGGCTACTGCCTGAACCAGGACTCCTGGCACTACCAGCGCCGCGACCTGCGGGGACGGCTGCGGATGGTGTTCTGGGACCAGCGCAGCCACGGCCGCTCCGGGCGCGGCGACCCGGTGCACGCGACGATCGAGCAGACCGGCGAGGACCTGGCCGCGGTGCTGCGCGCGGCGGCCCCCGAGGGGCCGGTGGTCCTGGTCGGGCACTCGATGGGCGGCATGTCGATCATGGCGCTGGCGGACGCGCATCCCGAGCTGTTCGGGCCGCGGGTCGTCGGCGCCGCGCTGGTCAACACCTCGTGCGGGGACCTGGCGGAGATGACGCTCGGGCTGCCGCTGCTGCTGGCCAAGGTCGTCCGGCCGCTGGCGCCGCGCACCCTGCGGGGCCTCGGCCGGCGCGCCGACCTGGTGGACCGGGCGCGCGGGCTGGGCGCCGACCTGGCGTTCGTCGTCACCCGGAAGATGGCGTTCGCCGACAAGCAGGTCAGCCCCACGGTCGTCGACTTCCTGGAGCAGATGATCAGGGCGACCCCGATCGACGTGATCGCGGAGTTCTACCCGGCGCTGATGGTGCACGACAAGGTCGGGTCGCTGGAGGCGCTGGGCCGGGTGCCCGTGCTGGTGGCGGTCGGCGGGCAGGACCGGCTGACCCCGCCCGCGCACGGCCGCCGCGTCGCCTGGGCGCTGCCGGACG
The DNA here is from genome assembly GCF_030283205.1 of Actinomadura opuntiae. Classification (GTDB taxonomy): domain Bacteria; phylum Actinomycetota; class Actinomycetes; order Streptosporangiales; family Streptosporangiaceae; genus Spirillospora. Next base: position 31,118 of record NZ_JASNWF010000037.1, on the reverse strand, counting down.
CGGAGCTGGTAGAGGTGGAGGAGGCCGGGCACGTGCTGCCGCTGGAGTATCCGGGCGTGGTCACCGGCGGGCTGCGCCGGCTGGTCGAGCGCGTCCGTCCGGGCTGCCTGGAGGCCGGCCGCGAGGAGGAGGAGCGCACGGCATGAGCGGCATGACCGTCACCGTCCCGAGCGACGGGGACATGCGGGAGTTCGGCGTCCGGCTGGCCGGGCTGCTGCGGGCCGGGGACCTGGTGGTGATGACGGGCCACCTCGGCGCGGGCAAGACGACGCTGACGCAGGGGATCGGCGAGGGCCTCAAGGTCCGCGGGCCGGTCACCTCGCCGACGTTCGTCATCGCGCGGGTGCACCCGTCGCTGGCGGGCGGCCCGCCGCTGGTGCACGTGGACGCCTACCGGCTGGGCGGTTTCGCGGAGCTCGACGATCTCGATCTCGACGCCTCGGTGGCGGAATCGGTGACGATCGTGGAATGGGGAGAAGGCCTCGCCGAGGGCCTCGCCGACGACCGGCTGGAAGTGATCATTTCGCGCGGGGACGGGCCGGGCGAGACGCGCGAAGTAAGGATCGAAGGCGTCGGTGATCGCTGGAGCGACCTGCCCGGCGACCTGGACTGAGAAGGATCGGAGATCTTCTCCGATTTTCGTAAGTGCCGCCGGACCACTTTGCTGTGAGATGTCGTACTCTTTGCCGGAACGAACCTCACCTACGCGACATATCAGAGATTTCCGCAAAGCAGGAGTGGGATCCGGTGAGTGGCAGCCATCGCAGCGGCGACGACCGCACGAGGGACGGCGCGTACGGGCCGTACCCGGGGCAGGACGGCCGCCGTGCCTCGGGCACGGGCGGCCACCCGGCGGGCGCCGGGGACCGCGAGAGCGGCTCCGGCGGCCACCCGTCCGCGCCCGGAACCGGCGGCTACCCGTCCGCGCCCGGAACCGGCGGCTACCCCTCCGTGCCCGGCTCCGGCGCTTACCCGCCCCCGCCCCCGCCCGTCGGCTCCGGCGGCTACCCTTCGTCCTCGGGCGGCTACCCCTCGTCAGGAACCGGGGGTTATCCGGCCGCGAGCGGCGGCTACGGCACCGGCGGCTACCCCACAGGTGAGTACCCGACCGGCGGGTACCCCGCCCAGGGCGGCGCCCAGCCCCCCGAGAGCGGCCGCTACTCGACGAGCGGCGGCTACCCGGCCGGCGGCGACCGGTACTCCGCCGAGAGCGGCAGGTATTCGACCGCCGGCGGCGCGTACCCGTCCGAAGGCGGCCGGTACTCGACGGGCGGCTACCCCTCCGAGAGCGGCAGCTACCCGATCGGCGACTACGCGACGGGCGGCAGCTACGAGACCGGGTCCGGCAGCGGCAACTACCCGGCCGACAGCGGCGGCTACTCCGCCCGGCGCGACCGCTACGACTCGGGCAGCGGCGACTACCGGTCCGGCAGCGGCGACTACGCGGCGGAGAGCGGCGGATACCGCGCGGGCAGCGGCGGATACGCCGCCGGGAGCGGCGGCCACCGGGCCGGAAGCGGCGGATACCGGACGGCCAGCGGCAGCCACCGGGTCGCCCGCGAGCGCCGCGGCGGCCGGCGCGGCGCGATCCTGCTGGCAGCGGGCGGCGCCGTGGCGGCCTGCGCGCTGGCGGTGTTCCTCATCCTGAATGGCGTCGGCGGCGGCGCCGAGCACGGCACGGGCCAGGCCGTCGGCAGCGGCGCCACCGACAGCTCCCCGACGGCGAGCGGCGAGCGCTCGGCGGTGCCCGACTCCTGCTCGGTCCTCGGCAAGGATCTGATCGACCGGCTGGCCCCCGGCTCCGAGCAGAACCCGGCCGACAACTACCAGAACAACGACCAGCAGAACGGCTGCGTCTGGGGCGCCTACGCCGGTGACAAGAAGCGCCAGCTCACCGTCGAGCTGCGCGCGATCGCCGGGACGTCCGGGCAGACCCCGACCGCCGTCGCGCAGAGCACCATCGCCACCGAGCGCAGCGCCGACGAGTCCGGCAAGTCCCTGCTCGCGGGGCAGGAGCTGACCGAGAAGAGCGACGTCAAGGGCGTCGGCGACGAGGGCTACCTGGTCTACAGCGTCGACAAGGGGCAGGGCTCCGGCGAGGCGATCACCAACGTGCGGCTCGCGAACGTGCTGGTGACGATCCACTACTCCGGATCCGACGACGGCGACCCGCTGTCGTCCAAGGACGCCGGCGACGGCGCCACCGAGGTGGCCAAGACCGTCCTGCAGGCGCTCGACAAGGCCTGACCTCCCCGCCGGGCCCGGGGCCGCGGTACCGCCGTCCCGGATGAGGCACCGTGCAGGCCACCGGCTGGACTAGGCTTACAACCCGTGCTGGTCTTGGCTTTCGACACCGCGACCGCCGCGATCACGGTGGCGCTGCATGAGTGGATCCCCGGCGAGGGCGCGCGGCGCCGTGCCCAGGCCGAGGCCGTCGACCGGCGCAGGCACACCGAGCTGCTCACCCCGTCCATCAAGGCCGTGCTGGCCGAGGCGGGCGCGGCGCCCGACACGCTCAGCGCGATCGCCGTCGGCGTGGGCCCCGGCCCGTACACCGGCCTGCGCGTCGGGCTGGTCACGGCGCGCGCGATGGGCGAGTCGCTGGGCGTCCCGGTGCACGGTGTCTGCACGCTAGACGCCATCGCCTGGGCCTCCGGACGGGACGAGCCGTTCGCGGTCGCCACGGACGCCCGCCGCAAGGAGGTCTACTGGGCGCGGTACGCCTCGTCGCGCGCCCGCGCCACCGAGCCCGCCGTCGGCCCCGCCGCCGACGTCCTGGACGGCGCCCCAGAGGGGCTTCCGGTGATCGGCGAGGGCGCGGCCCTGTACCCGGAGGTCCTCGGCGCCGGCGGGCACGAGCCGCTGCTGCCCACCGCGTCCGCCGTCGCGGAGCTGGCCGTCGCGCGGCTGGCCGGCGAGAAGGGCCCCGACCTGCTGCCGCCCGAGCCGCTGTACCTGCGCAGGCCCGACGCGAAGGAGCCGGGCCCGCGCAAGAAGGTGACCGGGCGGTGACCGACGTCGTGCTGCGCGGCATGACCCGCGCCGACCTGCCCGCCGTCCACGCGCTGGAGCAGGTCCTGTTCCCCGACGACGCGTGGAGCGAGCAGATGCTCGCCGAGGAGCTGGCCGGCCAGCCCGCCACCCGCCACTACGTCGTCGCCGAGGAGCCCGGCGGCGAGATCGTCGGCTACGCGGGCCTCGCCGCCGCGGGCGGGCAGGCCGACGTGCAGACGATCGGGGTGCGCGCCGACCGCCGCGGCGCCGGGATCGGCGCCGCCCTGCTCACCGAGCTGATGGACGAGGCGTCCCGCCGCAACGCCGAGGCGGTGTTCCTGGAGGTCCGCGCCGACAACCCGCCCGCGCGCCGGCTCTACGAGCGGTTCGGGTTCTTCGAGGTCGGGATCCGCAAGCGCTACTACCAGCCCGCCGACGTCGACGCGGTGGTGATGTGCCGCCGCTTGGAGCGCCGTCCGGTGGGCTTCACCAGGGGGAGCACATGATCCGCGAAGAACCGCTGGTCCTCGGCATCGAGACCTCGTGCGACGAGACGGGCGTCGGGATCGTCCGCGGCCGCACGCTGCTGGCCGACGCGATCGCCTCCAGCGTCGAGCAGCACGCCCGCTTCGGCGGCGTGGTGCCCGAGGTCGCGTCCCGCGCGCACCTGGAGGCGATGGGCCCGACCGTCGAGCGGGCGCTGAACGAGGCGGGCGTGGCGTTCACCGACATCGACGCGTTCGCCGTCACCGCCGGCCCCGGCCTGCCCGGCGCCCTGATGGTCGGCGTCGCCGCCGCCAAGGCGTACGCGCTGTCGCTCGGCAAGCCGCTGTACGGCGTCAACCACCTCGCCGCGCACGTCTGCGTCGACCAGCTCGAACACGGTCCGCTGCCGAAGCCGTGCGTGGCGATGCTGGTGTCGGGCGGGCACTCCTCGCTGCTGCTGGTGCCGGACGTCGCGGGCGACGTCCGCTCGCTCGGCAGCACCGTCGACGACGCCGCGGGCGAGGCGTTCGACAAGGTCGCGCGCGTCCTCGGCCTGGGCTTCCCCGGCGGCCCGGTGATCGACCGGATGGCCCGCGAGGGCGACCCCGCCGCGATCGCGTTCCCGCGCGGCAAGTACAACGACGGCACCTACGACTTCTCGTTCTCCGGCCTGAAGACGGCCGTGGCGCGCTGGGTGGAGGCCAAGGAGCGCGCGGGCGAGGCCGTCCCCGTCCCGGACGTCGCCGCGTCCTTCCAGGAGGCCGTCGTGGACGTCCTCACCCAGAAGGCGCTCAAGGTCTGCAAGGACAACGGCGTCCACGACCTGCTGATCGGCGGCGGCGTCGCGGCCAACTCGCGGCTGCGCGCCCTGGCCGCCGAGCGCTGCGAGGCCGCCGGCGTCCGGCTGCGCGTCCCGCGCCCGAAGCTGTGCACCGACAACGGCGCGATGGTCGCCGCCCTCGGCTCCGAACTCGTCGCCTCCGGCCTCGACCCGTCCGAGCTGGACCTCCCCGCCGACTCCAGCCTCCCGGTCGAGTCGGTCACCCTCTGAGGGCGGCCGCCAACGAGTCGAGGTAGTCCTCGAAGAGGGGGACCTTGGCCTCGTCGATGATGCGGCCGTCGTCCTCGGGGAGCAGGTCGAGCAGGCAGCGGACGTCCCAGTACGGGTCGTGCTGGTGGCCGCCGGAGACCTGGTCGAACGAGGCGAGGAAGCGGTCGGCGACGGGCACGCCGTAGCGCAGGGCGAGGGCGCGGCGCATCCGGGCGACGTCGACCGCGACGGGGCCGCACGAGGCGTCCGACCAGTCGACGACGCCGGTCAGCTTGCCGTAGGACCACAGCGTGTTGTCGGGATGGTAGTCGCGGTGGAGGAAGCGGGCGGGCGCGTCCGGCGCGGGCCCGGCGGCGATCTCGAAGGCGCGCTCCCACAGCCGCGGCCGCGTCGCGTGCTTGGGCGGGTTGCGCTGGTCGAGCCGGTTGTAGGGGACGTACGGCGGCATCGTGGACGCGCCGTGCAGCGCGTGCACCGGCAGCAGCGCGGCGGCGAGCTGGATGAGGTACTCGGGCAGGTCGTCGGGGGACGGCCGGGGCGGATGGCCGACCAGCCGGCTGATCAGCAGCGCGGGGACGTCGCAGTGCGCGCCGGACGGGTCGGCGGCGACGAGCCCGGGGGTCGGGATCTCGCAGCCCGCCAGCAGCGCGAGCGCGGCGATCTCGCGCTCGGGGGAGAACTCGGTGTCGCCGTAGGAGCGGCGGCCGGGGCCGGCGTCCAGGCCGGTGTCGCGGCCGGTCCAGCGGCGCAGCACCAGCCGGTGCGCGGTCCCGGACGGCGTCTCCACCACGAGCGCGTGGTTGGCGTGCGCGGTGCCGCCCGGCAGCGGCCGCACCATCCGCACCTCGGCGCCCTTGCCGAGGCAGCCCTCCACCCAGCGCAGGGTGGCGTGGCCGGGTGGGGCGCCGGTCGGCAGGCAGGGAGCCGGTGTGCGAGTCACGAGATCCATGAAAACGGATTCCGAAGGGTATTGGGAGTGATTTTGCGAAGACGGAACGTAACAAAATGCACGTCATCGCGGTGGCGTGCCGGAGGCCCTCCGGTCGTCTCACCGGATTGCCGGACAAACCTCGCAGATTCCGTGCGGGATCCGAACACCCGGGACGGGGGCCGTCCGCCACCGCGGACGCGGAGGCGGGTGGGGCCGCGGACGCGGGGCGGGTGGGGCCGGGCCCGCCGTGCGGGAGCGGCCCCACCCGCGCCGGTCAGTCCTTGCCGTCGCGGCGCGGGCGCAGCAGCGCCTCGGCCAGCGCGAGCATCGTCTCCTCCAGCGTGGACAGCCGCTTCAGCACGTCCTCGTGCACCGCGTTCACCTGCTTGGACACGTCGTCGTGGACGCCGTCGACCTTGCGGCCCACCTCGTCCTGCACGTGCGAGAAGCGCTTGGCGAACTCCGCCTGCACCGACTCCGCCCGCCGCGTCACCTCGTCCTGCACGCCGTCCACCCGCCGGCCGAACTCCTCCTGCGCCCCGCCGACCTGCCGGGCCACGTCCTCCTGCATTCCGGCGACCTGCTTGGCGACCGAGTCGTGGATGCTGCCGACCTGCCGGGTGACGTCCTCGTGGATGTCGCCGATCCGCTTGCCGAAGTCGTCGTGCACCCCGCTCACCTGCCTCGCCACCTCGTGGTGCACGGACTCGACCTGCTTGGTGACGTCGATGTGCACCGACTCCACCCGCCGGGACACGAGGTCGACCTGCGCGGTGAACTCCTCCAGGGCCACGTCGACCCGCTTGGCGACCTCCTCGTGGATGCCCTCGATCCGCTTGCGCACGTCCTCGTGCACGTCCTCGAACCGGCGGGAGAACTCGTCCATGCGCTTGGCGACGTCGCTGTAGGCCGTCTCGGCGATCTGCGACATCGTGGCCTTGACCTCGTCGCGGTCGGGCCGGGCGCGCAGCTCCTCGATCAGCGGGTCGACCGCGTCGGCCAGGTGCTTCTCCAGCGCGTCGAACCGGTCGCTGTGGTCCATCATCGGACGGCGGGCCAGCTCGCCCACCATGCGGTGCAGCTCGGCGATCTCCAGGGTGGCCGGCAGCCGGCCGATCCGCTCGCCCACGCCGTCGATCCGGCCCTCGATGCTCTCGAACCGGCCGTCCACGCCCTCCAGCTTGCCCGACAGGCCCTCGAGGCGCCCGTCGACCCCGTCCAGCCGGCCGTCCAGCCCGTCCAGCCGGCCGCCGACGCCCTCGACCCGGCCGTTGACCGCCTCGAGCCCCTGCTCCATCCGCTCGGCCATCTCGCCGAGCGCCTGGTCGACCCGGGCGGTGACGCCGTTGATCGAGTGCTCCAGCCGCTCGGACCGGTGCCCGAGCTCGGCCAGCGACTTGTCCAGCCGGTTGAAGCGGACGGACGCGGCCTCCATGCTGCCCTGGAGCTTGTCCAGCCGCTTGGTCATCTCCTCCATGCGCTGCGACGCCTGCTGGGTGGCGTCGGTGATGTGCTGCGCGGAGTCCAGGACGGCCTGGATGCGGGTCAGGCCCTCGTCGACGTTCTCGGCGACGACGCCGACGTCGGCCCACAGCGCGGGCAGCTCGGCGACCGGCTTGACCCGCTCGCCGAGGCCGTCGATGTGCTCGGCCAGCCCCTCGGCCCACTCCGGGGGCTTGCCGACCAGCTCGTCGACCTGGCCGCGGACGGTGTCGAGCTGCCCGGTCAGCCCGCTGATCTCGCGCTCGCGGACCTCGCGGAGCAGCCACTCCATCCCTTCCAGCCGCTGGCGGATCTCGTCCAGGACCTGACCCTGTGAGCGCTGTTCATAGACGTGGTCCTGCGCCGCACGGGCGAGCAACTCCCGCATCCGATCCGAGACCGGTTGACCCCCCGTCTGCAGGAAGTTGTGATTCGTTTCCACCCGATGCTCCTTCGTGTGCCGGACGCGTCGAAATGGCGTACGGCAATGAATCGTGAAGTCGCCACTGTAGTGCGTGTGAAGCGCCGCTATAACGGGGAGCAGGGAACGTCGCGGGTTCTGCGGAATGCGCCTGTTATCCCACTGGCGGGGATTGACGGTGTTCACCGAACATACGGTGATTTCTGTGATTCGAGGGCTTCTGGGCAATTGCGGGGATCGGTTCCGCCGCCGGGACGGTGCGCCGGGCGCCTCCGGACCGCCCGCGGCGGGGAGTCTGTCCGTACATCTCGTCCAACATCGGCAGTTCCCGTGCCGCCCTCCCGCCCCTCCCGCCGGTCCGCGCCGGCCTGACGCGGCGCCGTCCACCGGGCCGCAACGCCATTTCCGGGCGGCATTCGTGGGAGCCCGGAACCCGATCTCTGAACCTGCCTTGGTGTTTCCCCGCCCGTTGATCTCGGTGCGCCGTTTCAACGGCCGCCGCGGCCGCCTTGCCGGGCGCCCGTAATCCCTGGTGAACGCAATGCCGGAAAGCGCGAATGATTTGCACGGGCATGGTGCGTCGCGCGGACGTCCTTGGCGTTGCGGTGCCGCGCGGAAGATCTTTGGACCGTTTAGCGGGCGCGGCCCGCCCTGGGCGGGTCGGCCGCCCGGACGGGACGGGCGAGCAGGGCGACCGGGTCCCGGCCGACCCGCGTCACCACCACCGTTGCCTCGGCGCCGCCGTACCCGCCGCGGCGCCCGCCGAAGCCGAGGTCGCGGCGGAGCCGGTCGACGTCGACCGCCGACCCGCGCTTCTTGACCGTCAGCACGCCGGCCTCCCGGCGCCGCAGCTCGGCCTTGAGGCGCTTCACCGAGAACGGGAGCACGTCCTCGATCTCGTACGCGGACGCGAACGGCGTCGGGCGCAGCTCGTCGGAGGTGACGTAGGCGATGTGCGGATCGGCGAGCCCGCCGCCGACCAGGTCCGCGACCTCTGCGACGAGATGGGCCCGGATGACGGCCCCGTCCGGTTCGTAGAGGTAGCGGCCCCACGGGCGGACGTCCGGGTCGCCCAGCCCGGCCGGGGTCAGCGTGCACGCGTCCCCGCCGGACGGCAGGAGCGTGGCGCGCCGCCCGACCTCTCCGGCGAGCCCGCCGAGCCACAGGGCGGCCTCCTTGACGTCGCCGGCGACCGACACCCACTCCGCCTCCGCGCCCTTGGGCACCGCCTCGTGCGGGATGCCGGGCGCGACCTTGACGCATGCGGCGGGCGCCCGTCCCGCGAGATCCAGGACGGTGTCCAGCGGCGGTTCGTAGGAGCGGGGGTCGAAGACGCGGCCACGGGCCGTCCGGCGTCCTGGGTCGGCGAACACGGCGGCATATCCGTCTGGGGCCTCTTCCACGGCATCGCCTACGCGCACGCGCGCGAGGTCGTCCAGCCCCAGAGCGGTCACATTGGCCTTCGCCACCTCGGCCGTAAGCGGATCGCGTTCCACGCCGTCCCCTGTAAGACCCACTCGCGAACGCGCCGTAAGGTCGGCACCAATGCCGCACCCCAGTTCCAGCACGCGCGCGCCCGTGGGCAACACGGCGGCGAACCGCAGCGCCCGATGCGCCGCCACGTTCGCGCGCGTCGACTGCTCCAGCCCCGCCTGCGTGAAGTACATGCGGCCGGCGTCGTCGCCGAACTTGGCCTCCGCGCGCCGCCGGAGCCGCACCTGGGTCAGCGCCGCCGCCACGAGGTCCGCCCCGTACCGCGCGCGCAGCCGGGACGCGGTGCCCAGCAGCCCCGCCTCGGACACGTCCGCTTCGCCCGCCTCCGCGAGAAGTGCCTGGCCGGCGGGGGTCAGCAGCTCCCGGAACGACGCGATGTCCATGTCCTGGACGGTAGCGGCCGGAACCCGCGGATGATCCCCGGGTGAACGGTCCGGAACGCCGCGGGCGTGCGTCCGTGTCCGTGTTGACGGGCAAACGGGCACGGCATAGTCTCACTGACTGGCACTCTCAACGCGAGAGTGCCAACACAGCGACAAAGGTTCGGTCTGGCACCCGCGACGACAGGCCGGTCCAGGGTCGCCTCTTCTGTCACCAGTGCCGGTCGGTCAGCCATGGCCGGCCGAGGACCAATCGAAGGGGAGGTCAGATCGTGACGACCGCCACCAAGGTTGCTCTCAAGCCGCTCGAGGACCGCATCGTCGTCCAGCCGCTTGAGGCCGAGACCACCACCGCCTCCGGGCTGGTGATCCCGGACACCGCCAAGGAGAAGCCGCAGGAGGGCACCGTCCTCGCCGTCGGCCCGGGCCGCGTCGACGACAAGGGCGAGCGCGTCCCTGTCGACGTCAAGGTCGGCGAGGTCGTGCTCTACAGCAAGTACGGCGGCACCGAGGTCAAGTACAACAACGAGGAGTACCTCGTCCTCTCGGCCCGCGACGTGCTCGCGGTCATCGAGAAGTAATCACCGAGACGTGATGCGCCCGCCCCGGCCCGCGCCGCCCACCGGCGGGGCGGCCGGGGCGGACCGCGTGACATAGGAGTATCCCCATGGCGAAGATCCTGGAGTTCGAGGAGGACGCTCGCCGGGCTCTTGAGCGCGGCGTCAACGCTCTCGCGGACGCCGTCAAGGTGACGATCGGCCCGCGCGGCCGCAACGTCGTCATCGACAAGAAGTTCGGCGCGCCGACCATCACCAACGACGGCGTCACCATCGCCCGCGAGGTGGAGCTGGAGGACCCCTACGAGAACCTCGGGGCCCAGCTCGCCAAGGAAGTGGCGACCAAGACCAACGACATCGCGGGCGACGGCACCACCACCGCGACCGTCCTGGCGCAGGCCCTGGTCCGCGAGGGCATCCGCAACGTGGCCGCCGGCGCCTCGCCGCTCGGCCTCAAGCGCGGCATCGACACGGCCGCCCAGTACGTCTCCGACCAGCTGCTGAAGTCGGCCCGCGAGGTCGAGGAGAAGGGCGAGATCGCGCACGTCGCGACGATCTCCGCGCAGGACGCGCAGATCGGCGAGCTGATCGCCGAGGCGTTCGAGAAGGTCGGCAAGGACGGCGTCATCACCGTCGAGGAGGCCCACACCATGGGCCTCGAGCTGGAGTTCACCGAGGGCCTCCAGTTCGACAAGGGCTACCTGTCCCCGCACATGGTCACCGACCCCGAGCGCATGGAGGCCGTCCTCGAGGACGCCTACGTGCTGATCGTGGACGGCAAGATCTCCAACGTGCAGGAGTTCCTGCCGCTGGCGGAGAAGGTCGCCCAGACCAAGAAGCCGCTGCTGGTCGTGGCCGAGGACGTCGAGGGCGAGGCCCTGGCGCTGCTCGTCGCCAACAAGATCCGCGGCACCTTCACCTCCGTCGCCGTCAAGGCGCCGGGCTTCGGCGACCGCCGCAAGGCGATGCTGGGCGACATGGCCACCCTGACCGGCGGCCAGGTCGTCAGCGAGGCCATCGGCCTCAAGCTCGACTCCATCGGCCTGGAGGACCTCGGCCGCGCCCGCCGCATCACCGTCACCAAGGACGCCACCACCATCGTCGACGGTGAGGGCTCCGCGGACGACATCACCGCGCGGGTCAACCAGATCAAGGTCGAGATCGAGAACTCCGACTCCGACTGGGACCGCGAGAAGCTGCAGGAGCGGCTGGCCAAGCTGGCCGGCGGGGTCTGCGTGCTGCGCGTCGGCGCCGCCACCGAGGTGGAGCTGAAGGAGAAGAAGCACCGCCTCGAGGACGCCATCTCGGCGACCCGCGCGGCGATCGAGGAGGGCATCGTGTCCGGCGGCGGCAGCGCGCTGGTGCACGTGGCCAAGGAGGGCTTCGACACCCTCGGCCTGTCCGGCGACGAGGCCACCGGCGCCGAGGCGGTCCGCCGCGCGCTGGTCGAGCCGCTGCGCTGGATCTCCGAGAACGCCGGCCAGGAGGGCTACGTCGTCGTCTCCAAGGTGCAGGAGCTGCAGCCGGGCCACGGCTACAACGCCGCCACCGGCGAGTACGGCGACCTGATCGCCCAGGGCGTCATCGACCCGGTGAAGGTGACCCGTTCGGCCGTCACCAACGCCGCGTCGATCGCGGGCATGCTGCTCACCACCGAGGCGCTCGTCGTGGACAAGCCCGAGGAGGAGGAGCCGGCGGCCGGCGGCCACGGTCACGGCCACGGTCACGGCCACTGATCTTCCGCACGGCGGGCGAGCGGCTCGCCCGCCCCGAAGATCGCCACAAGGCCCCCGCCCCCACCGGGCGGGGGCCTTCGCCGTTTCCGGGCCGGGGGCCTTCGCTCTTCCGGGCGGGGACCTTCGCCGTTTTCGGGGGGCCGGGGGTCGTCGCCGGCCCGCCGATTCTTCGGCGCTCGACGGACGATTTCGGCACTCTGGGCGGTCGACTGACCGCAATGCGTGGTATTTTCGGGGTCGTCCGTGCACTGTGACCATTCCGTTGCCGACGACAGTGGCGACACGCCCGGCGGTGCTGGGCATCATGCTTGACGTGACCGAGGGAAGCTACGCCGGGACCATGACCGCGCGCGCTGCCGACCCCTCGGAGGGACCGGCCCCTCCGCCGCACCACGACACCGGCCGCCGCATGCGCGTGCTGCGGGCCGCGAACGAGGGCGACGGCGACCTCAGGGAGCTGGCCAACCTCGCCGTCCAGGGCGACCCGGGCGCGATCGAGGTGCTCATCGCCGAGGTCCGCCCGATGATCGTGCGCTACTGCCGCGCCCGCCTCGGCCGGGTCTCCGGGCAGTACCACATCGCCGACGACGTGGCCCAGGAGGTCTGCATCGCGGTGCTGTCGGCGCTGCCCCGCTACCGCGACATGGGCCGCCCGTTCGCGTCCTTCGTCTTCGGCATCGCCGCGCACAAGATCGCCGACGCGCTGCGCAGCGCGGTCCGCGCGGCCGTGCCCACCGAGGACCTGCCGGACGGCCCCGACGACCGTCCCGGCCCCGAGGAGACGGTGGTCCGCTACATCGAGGCGCAGCGCGCCCGCGACCTGCTGACGCGGCTCCCCGACCACCAGCGCGAGCTGGTGCTGCTGCGCGTGGTGGCGGGCCTGTCGGCGGAGGAGACCGGTAATGTGCTGGGCATGTCCGCGGGGGCGGTACGGGTCGCGCAGCACCGGGCCCTGGCCCGGCTCCGCGCGATGGCCAGAGAGGAGTCGATCGCTTGACGGAGCGGAGCCCTGGCGCCCCGGATCCGGTCGGGCCTTCGAACCGCGGCGGGACCCGCGAGCCGGCGAGCCGGCCGCAGGCCCCGGCGGTCACCCTGCTCGCCGACCTCGGCGCGGTGCGCCGTACCGACGCGGTCATCGACGCGCTGGCGGCGCGGCGCGCTGCCGGCTCCGCCCCCCGTTCCGCGGCTGACCGTCCCGCCGCCGAGCGCGCCCGCCCCGACGACGAGGGCGCGGCCGACCCGGCCGTCCGGCTGCTGCGCGCGCTGATCGCCGACGTCGACGAGCCGGACCTCGGACGCGACGCCGCCGGCCCGCCCGACCCGGGTCCCGGCGCCCCGCCGTCCACCCCCGGTCCCGGGCCGCGCCGCCGCGGGCCCCGCACCATCGTCGCGCTCGGCGTCGCCGGCGCCGTGCTGGCCAGCACCGGCGTGGCCGCCGCCGGCGGCGGCGTCACCGACCGCGCCGCGGCGTCCCCGCCCGCCGGCGCCGGGGTGTCGGGCCCCGCCGAGCCCCGCGCCAAGGACACCGACGCGGGCACCCACACCTCGCCGCGCACGCCGCAGCCTCCCGCCACCGCCGCGGTGCCCGCGCCCGCTCCGGAGCGTCCCGCCGCCGAACCGACCGCCGCCGAAGACCCGGGCCACCGGGACTACGACCGCATCAAGCGCAACCTGGAGCACATCCTCCGCGCCCCCGGCCGCCCGCACCGCACCGCGCCCCACCGCGCGCGGGCCCCGCACGTCAGCCCGATGATCCGCCCGTCCGCGCCGCCCGACGACGACGCCCGGCGCACCATCGACGACATCCGCCGCCGCGCCGAGAAGCGCATGAACCAGTACGAGAACCCCGACCGGGACTGAGCTATCTTCCGGAGGCGACGGTGACCGGCCGTCGTGCCGCGCTCCCGCTCCGGACGCCGGTCAGTTCTCCTCGCGGCCCTCTTCGCTGTCGATCACGCCGTCGACGTAGCCGCGGGCGTACTCCCAGCTCACGTAGTCGACGGGGTCGGGCGACAGGGCGGGCTCGTGCACCCGGGGCAGCCCCTGGTCGAGCAGGTGGCGCAGGTTGCCGTGCAGCAGGTCCCAGTCGATGTAGTGCAGCTTGCCGCAGTCGGCGCAGTCGACGGTGAGGCCGCGGACGCCGAGCGGCTCCAGCAGCGCCCGGAAGACCTCCAGGTCGGCGAGGTCGGCGAGCACGTCCTCGCGCTCGGCCACGCTCAGCGGCGCGGCGTCCTCGCCGGGGTCGCCGAGCGACGCCGCCGGATCCTCCGGGTCTCCGGCGAACGGGTCGAGCGGGGCATCGTCGTGCACGGGTCCACGCTACTGCGCGCCGCCCCGCCAGGTGCACCCCCCGGTCTCCTCTGTGCGCGAACAACTACTCTGCGTGTCCGCGGCGCGGGCCGCGGAGTGCGGTGAAGGCCCGTCCGGAAGGGGAATGCGGGCGGGCGCGGCGCGCGTTACGGGGTGTCATCAAGGCCACGTGCCCGGTGTCCGCAACAGCCCGTCCCGGCGCGGGACGACGGCCTACCATGGGAACAGGGTCGCCGTGACCTGGCCGGATACCGTCACCACTACGGAAGGCAACCATGAACCCCGCCGCCGAGCCCGCCAAATTCCTCCCGCAGGGCCTGACCTTCGACGACGTGCTGCTGCTGCCGGGCTACTCCGACCTGCAGCCGGGGGAGGCCGACACCACGACCCGGCTGACCCGGGAGATCTCGCTGCGGATCCCGCTGGTGTCGGCGGCGATGGACACGGTGACGGAGGCCCGCACGGCGGTCGCGATGGCGCGGCAGGGCGGCATCGGCGTGCTGCACCGCAACATGTCGATCGAGGAGCAGGCGGGCAAGGCCGACCGGGTCAAGCGGTCCGAGGCGGGGATGATCACCAACCCGGTGACCTGCCTGCCGGACGCGACGCTCGCCGACGTCGAGGAGCTCTGCGCCCGCTACCGGATCTCCGGCGTCCCGGTGACGGACGTACGCGGCGTGCTGGTCGGCATCGTGACGAACCGCGACATGCGCTTCGAGACCGACCTTTCCCGTCCGGTGCGCGAGGTCATGACCAAGATGCCGCTGGTCACGGCGCCGGTGGACGTGTCGCGCGACGAGGCGTTCCGGCTGCTGGCGGGCAACAAGGTGGAGAAGCTCCCGCTCGTGGACGGCGACGGGCGGCTCAGGGGCCTGATCACCACCAAGGACTTCACCAAGAGCGAGCAGTACCCCGACTCGACCAAGGACGCCGACGGCCGGCTGCTGGTCGCCGCCGCGGTCGGCGTCGGCGAGGACGCGATCAAGCGCGCGCGGGCGCTCATCGAGGCCGGCACCGACGTGATCGTCGTGGACACCGCGCACGGCCACTCCAAGGGCGTCGCCGACACCATCGCCACGATCAAGTCGAGCGCGCCCGTCCAGGTCGTCGGCGGGAACGTCGCCACCTACGCCGGGGCGAAGCTGCTGATCGACGCGGGCGCGGACGCGATCAAGGTCGGGGTCGGGCCCGGCTCGATCTGCACCACCCGGATCGTCGCCGGCGTCGGCGTCCCGCAGCTCACCGCGATCTTCGAGGCGTCCCGCGCCGCCAAGGAGGCCGGCGTGCCGGTGATCGGCGACGGCGGCCTGCAGTACTCCGGCGACATCGCCAAGGCCATCGTCGCGGGCGCCGACACGGTGATGCTCGGCAGCCTGCTCGCCGGCGTCGAGGAGTCGCCCGGCGAGCTGATCTTCGTGCACGGCAAGCAGTACAAGTCGTACCGGGGGATGGGCTCGCTCGGCGCGATGCGCAACCGCGAGCGCGGCGCCTCCTACTCCAAGGACCGCTACGCCCAGGCCGACGTCACCGCCGAGGAGAAGCTGATCCCCGAGGGCGTCGAGGGCCAGGTGCCCTACCGCGGCCCGCTCGCCAACGTCGCCCACCAGCTCGTCGGCGGCCTGCACCAGTCGATGTGGTACGCCGGGACCCGCACGATCCCCGAGCTGCAGGAGCGCGGCCAGCTCATGCGCATCAGCCCCGCCGGCCTGCGCGAGAGCCACCCGCACGACATCCAGATGACCGTCGAGGCCCCCAACTACCAGGGCCGCTGACCCCACCCCTCCTCCTCCGCCCCCGCGCCGTGCTCGCACGCCAGCGCGCACGCCAGGCCGCACGCCAGGCCGCGTGCCGAGCCGCACGCCGAGCCGCGCCGCCCGCAGGTCCGGTCCGTCCGCAGGCTCGGTCCGTCCGCAGTGCTCGCCGCGCGGGTCGTCGTGGGCGGGCGGGATCCATCCTGGTCGCGGGGTGCGCCGCGTCCTGCCGTAAGCTCGTGCGGGGCTTGTTCCCGCCGCCGGCGGGAACATCGGCTTGTCCGCGAGGTGGAGGAAGGGCGCAGTGGCTGCTGAGGTGGAGATCGGCCGGGGCAAGAGCGGCCGGCGGGCGTACGCCTTCGACGACATCGGCATCGTCCCGTCGCGCCGCACGCGCGACCCGGAGGAGGTCAGCGTCGCCTGGCAGATCGACGCCTACCGGTTCGAGATGCCGCTGGTCGTCGCCCCGATGGACAGCGTGGTCAGCCCGGCCGTCGCGATCGCCATGGGCCGGATGGACGGCCTCGCCGTGCTCGACCTCGAGGGCCTGTGGACCCGCTACGAGGACCCCGAGCCGCTGCTCGCCGAGATCACCGGGCTGGACGACGCCGCCGCCACCCGGCGGCTCCAGGAGATCTACACCGCGCCGATCAAGGAGGAGCTGATCGGCCGCCGGATCCAGGAGATCCGCGACGCCGGCGTCACCGTCGCGGCGCGGCTGTCCCCGCAGCGCACCGCCCAGTTCCACAAGGCCGTCATCGACGCGGGCGTCGACCTGTTCGTCATCCGCGGCACCACCGTGTCCGCCGAGCACGTGTCCGGGCGCCACGAGCCGCTGAACCTCAAGCAGTTCATCTACGACCTCGACGTCCCCGTGATCGTCGGCGGCTGCTCCACCTACACCGCCGCGCTGCACCTGATGCGCACCGGCGCCGCCGGCGTGCTCGTCGGGTTCGGCGGCGGCTCCGGGCACACCACCCGGACCGTCCTCGGCGTCGCCGTCCCGATGGCCACCGCCGTCGCCGACGTCGCCGCCGCCCGCCGCGACTACATGGACGAGTCCGGCGGACGGTACGTGCACGTCATCGCCGACGGCGGCATGACCAACAGCGGCGACATCGCCAAGGCGTTCGCCTGCGGCTCCGACGCCGTCATGGTCGGCTCGCCGTTCGCCCGCTCCAGCGAGGCGCCCGGCCGCGGCTACCACTGGGGCAGCGAGGCCCACCACGGCGACGTCCCGCGCGGCACCCGCCTGCACCTCGGCACCATCGGCTCGCTGGAGCAGATCCTGCACGGCCCCTCGCACGTCGCGGACGGCTCGATGAACCTGATCGGCGCGCTGCGCCGCGCGATGGCGACCTCCGGCTACACGGAGTTGAAGGAGTTCCAGCGGGTACAGGTCGTGGTGGCGCCGCGCCGGTCCACCGACTGAGAGCGACCCCACGCCGAATCGGGCGCATCACGGGTGGACCCGTCCCTACTGTTGGGTAGGTACTGCTCGTAACACGAACCGATCTGGGGGGAATCGCGATGACGGGATCACCTGTGACCGGCCTCGGCAGCTCACGGCTCGGCCCCGCCGAACGTGCCGCCGCGCTCGACCGGATGGCGCGCGAGGAGTTCGACGTCGTGGTCGTCGGCGGCGGGATCGTCGGGGCCGGCGCCGCACTGGACGCGGCGACGCGCGGCCTCACGGTCGCGGTGGTCGAGGCGAGGGACTTCGCGTCCGGCACGTCGTCCCGGTCGTCCAAGCTGATCCACGGCGGGCTGCGCTACTTGGAGCAGTACAACTTCGACCTGGTCCGCGAGGCGCTCACCGAGCGCAGCCTGCTGCTCCAGCAGATCGCGCCGCACCTGGTGCGCCCCGTGCCGTTCCTGCTGCCGACCACCCACCATGTGTGGGAGCGCGCGTACTTCGGCGCCGGCGTCGCGCTCTACGACCTGCTGTCGCTGCAGATGGGCATGTCGCGGGGTGTCCCGCACCACCGGCACCTGTCACGCCGCGGCGCGCTGCGGCTCGCGCCGTCCCTGCGCAAGGACGCTTTCACCGGCGCCATCCAGTACTGGGACGCGCAGGTCGACGATGCCCGCTTCGTCATGACCGTGCTGCGGACCGCCGCCGAGTACGGCGCGCAGATCGCCTCCCGCACGCAGGTGCTCGGCTTCCTGCGCGAGGGTGAACGCGTGACCGGGCTGCGCGTCCGCGACCTGGAGGCCAACACCACCGCCGAGGTCCGCGCGAAGCAGGTCGTCAACGCCACCGGGGTCTGGAGCGACGACATCCAGGAGCTCGTCGGCGGTCGCGGCCAGATCCACGTCAAGGCGTCCAAGGGCATCCACCTCGTCGTCCCGAAGGACCGCATCCACTCCTCGACCGGGATCATCCTGCGCACCGAGAAGTCCGTGCTGTTCGTCATCCCGTGGGGACGGCACTGGATCATCGGCACCACCGACACCGCCTGGGACCTCGACAAGGCCCACCCCGCCGCGTCCAAGGCCGACATCGACTACGTCCTCGACCACGTCAACACAGTCCTGTCCACACCCCTCACCCACGACGACGTCGAGGGCGTGTACGCGGGCCTGCGGCCGCTGCTCACCGGCGAGACCGACGAGACGTCCAAGCTGTCCCGCGAGCACGTCGTCGCCCACCCCGTCCCCGGCCTCGTCCTGGTCGCGGGCGGCAAGTACACCACCTACCGCGTCATGGCCAAGGACGCCATCGACGCCGTCGCCCACGGCCTCGACGGCAAGATCCCCGAGTCCTGCACCGACCGGATCCCGCTGGTCGGCGGCGACGGCTTCCAGGCCATGTGGAACGCCCGCCACCGCCTCGCCGCCCGCTACGGCGTGCACGTCGCCCGCGTCGAGCACCTGCTGGGCCGCTACGGCACCCTCACCGACGACCTGCTGGAGCTCATCTCCGACAAGCCCGACCTCGGCAAGCCGCTGGCGGGCGCCGACGACTACCTGCGCGCCGAGGTCGTCTACGCGGCCTCCCACGAGGGCGCCCGCCACGTCAACGACGTTCTCGCCCGCCGCACCCGCATCTCCATCGAGACCTGGGACCGCGGCGTCAACGTCGCCCAGGAGGCTGCCGACCTCCTCGCCCCCGTCCTCGGCTGGTCCAAGAAGCAGCGCGACCGCGAGATCGAGTACTACCGCAAGCGCGTCGAGGCCGAACGCGCCTCCCAGGCCAAGGACGACGACCAGGAAGCCGACGCCAGCCGCCGAGGCGCCCCCGACATCGTCCCCACCGCCACCCCGTCCTAGCCCCACCCCACGAAGCCAAGCCCGGCCATCGGGTCTGGCATCGGGTCTGGCAACTGGCCAGGGCCGCTGGATAGGACGCTGGGCATCGCCGATGGTTCCGCGGTTCGGCGGGTAGCCGGGCCCGGCCGTCGGCTCCGGCAACCGGCCACCTCAGCGGGATCGCGCCGGGCGCGGTGAAGAACGTCCTGGTCGACGCGATCACGCAGCTGCAGGGCAACCGCGGTGGCGCCGGGGTGTTCGCCGTGATCGGCCTGCTGGCGGCGGTGTGGCCGGCGTCGGGGTACGTGGACGCGTTCATGCGCGCCGGGCCGTTGGCCAGGGCGCCAGTGCTTGCAGGCCGGGCACCACACCGGGCGGACGGCGCCAGGGCAGGCGGAAAGGGCACCAGACCCGGCAGGCCTGACGCCGGGCCCGGCAGGTGACTGGGCCGACGATGTCCCCCGCTCGGGCGCCTCGCGCGGCTCCATGGTCGGTGCTCCGCAGCCGTGATCGCGGAAGGCCCGCGCGTGTGGCACGGGGTGGCGAAACATCCCGTCGCGTGGCAGGACGGCGGGTGCCAGCCTCCATTTCAGCGCAAGGTCTCCAAACGCCCAAAGGGACCATCCCCACCGAGCCCGGCGGGCTGGGCATCGAGGCCGAAGGGCAGCCGGAGCCGGTGAGCGGGTGCCAAGGCTCGGCGGGTGGTGCGGCCTGGCGGGGTGGGCGTGAGGGCCGGTGGGTCGGTGGACGGTGCGAGGGCCTGGTGGGCGGGTGCCAGGCCTGATGGGTGGGGGCACCAGGCCTGGCAGGGCCGCTCCCGTGCAATGGACGCCAAGCCGGCAGGTTGGATGTCGGGCCTGGCGGGGTGGGGCCAGGTCCGGTGGGGTGAGTGTCGGGTGCGGCGGTTCGTGGGGCGGTGGTCAGGAGGCGGCGCGGCCGAGCATCAGGTCGATGCCCGTCGAGTACAGGTCGGCGGGCACGCGGTCGGGATCGAGCAGGTGCTGGAAGGCGAGCCCGAAATCCAGTGCCATGGCGAGGGCCGCGCGCTCGGACGGGGCGATGCCGTCCACATCCCGCAGTTCGCTGGCCATGTGGGCGCGGCGCTCGGCGTACCAGTCGGCGATCCGCCAGCCCGCCGCATAGTCGCGCATGCCGTACAGCCAGAACTCCACCAGCAGGAGCGCTAGCCTGCGCGCGCGGTCGTCGGAGCCGTCGCGTGCGGCGCCGCGTCCGGTGCGCTCCTCCTCGTCGCGCGACTGGTCGGCGGACCGCAGTTCGTCGCAGACGTCGGTGCCGAGCCGGTCGCTGGTGAACCGTTCGAGCAGGGCCAGCAGGAGATCAGTCTTCCCGGCGAAGTTGGAGTACACCGCTCCCTTGGTCAAGCCTGCCGCCGCAGCGATGTCGTCGAGCGAGGCGCCGTGGATACCGCGTTCCGCCCACAGGCGTTCGGCCGCCGACAGCAGCGCGGTCCGCGTCTGCTCCCTGCGCTCCTGCCGCGCGCTCGCCTGCCCCCCGCGCGCCGTCCCGCGAGCGGGCTGCCGACCGTCGTGGCCGTTGCCCCGCTGGAACGTCCGTGGCTCCTTGGCCAGGGACCCGCCGCCGAAGCCGGGAGGCGGCGATCCGCCAGGCATGCCCGGCGCCCGGCTCCCGCCCTCGGATTCGCCCACTCGGGCCGCAGGGACGTTGGCGCGCGCGGGGGTTCCGTTGCTGATCTCGCTTGACCTCTCGGTGAGAGCGTTCGTCTCGGCTGGACGCGTCTTCGTGGCGAGCACACCGCCGCCATTGGCCGGGCTCGTGTTGGCGCTGGGTGAGGTCCCGGCGAGTGGGCTGTGCTGGCCTGCGGGATCGCCGGGCTCATTCGCCGGGCCGTCCTGGGCGGTGAGGGCACCGGACGCGGAGGTGCTCGCCGGAGTCGCAGCTCTGGCTGACGTGGTCGCCGGCGTTGGCGTGCCGACGGCGTTCGTCGCCGCGCCTGTGCTGGTGCTGGTGCGGCCCGGTGGCGTGGCCTGGCTTGGGGTGGGGGTGTTTGCCCGGGTCGTGGTGCCGGTGGGGGATGCCGTGGTGCCTGTGGTGGCGGCACGCGGCGGTGTCGCCTGGGTTGGGGTGGGGGTGGTCGTGTGGGTTGGGGTGGTGACGGGAGGCGTCGCGGTGGTCGCCGGGGGGCCGGTCGGGGTGGGATCGGTTTTGGTGGTCGTGGGGCCCTCCGGCGGGGTGGGGGTGATCGGGGTCGTGTGGGTGGGGGGTGCGGACGGGGTGCTGCCGCCGCTGGGCGGGCGCGGGGAGCGGGTGTCGCTCGCGTCCGTCGGGTCACCCTCGGGCCGTAGGTCGCCGTGGGCGTCGTTCATGTGCTGTTCCCTCCGCTGCCATGGCGCGCGTCCACGGCACCCCCGGACGCGCGGCAGCGGACGTCCGAGGGCGGCGGGATGGGCGCCGGATTCTCCTCCTGTTCTCGGAATACACCGGTCGGACGCGGTCAGTCCCGGACTTGCGCAACTCTCCCCGGGTTGGAACGGTCCGTTCGTGGATGGTTGTCACTGCCGGACGAAGAAACCCCACGAAGGTGGGGCATTTCACGGCAAGTGCCCTGTTACCTGCGGGTAGCCAAAAATGGCCAGGGGGTCATACGCTGCCTGCATGGCATCCCCGACGGTCCCTGCCAAAGGCGTGGCAGAGCACGAGCTCCCGCAGTCCCTGATCGACCGGCTGGCCTCCCATGTCGCATCGGGCGGCGCCGAGACGGTCACGATCCCCACGCCGTTCACGGGCGAGCCGCTCGCGGCGGTCCCGCTGTCCGGCGCGGACGACGTCGGCGCCGCCTACGAGCGGGCCCGCGAGGCGCAGCGCGTGTGGGCCGCGCTGCCGGTGAGCGAGCGGGTCAAGCCGTTCCTGAGGCTCTCGGACGCGCTGGTCGAGCGGCGCGAGGAGATCCTCGACATCATCCAGCTGGAGACCGGCAAGGCCCGCCGCCACGCGATGGAGGAGTTCCTCGACGTGGCGCTGTGCTCGCTGTACTACGCGCGGCGGGCCGGGAAGCTGCTGAAGCCGCAGCGCAGGCAGGGCATGATGCCGGGTCTCACCCGTGTGCGGGAGCTGCGGCACCCCAAGGGCGTCGTCGCCCTGATCGCGCCGTGGAACTACCCGTTCGCGCTCGGCGCCAGCGACATCGCGCCCGCGCTGATGGCGGGCAACGCGGTGATCCACAAGCCGGACACCCAGACGTGCCTGTCCAGCCTGTGGGTGCTGGACCTGCTGGTCGACCTGGGGCTGCCGCGCGACCTGTGGCAGATCGTCGTCGGCGACCCCGGGGAGATCGGCGACATGCTGATCGACAACGCCGACTACGTGTCGTTCACCGGGTCCACCCGCGGCGGCAAGGCGATCGCCGAGCGGGTCGCGCCGCGGCTCGTGTCGTACTCGCTGGAGCTCGGCGGGAAGAACCCGATGATCGTGATGCCCGACGCCGACGTCGAGCGCACCGCGCGCGGCGCCGTCCGGGCGTGCTTCACCAACGCCGGGCAGCTGTGCATCTCGATCGAGCGGATGTACGTCCACGAGGACATCTACGACCGGTTCGTCCCGCGCCTGGTCGAGCTGGTCAAGGGCATGAAGCTCGGTACCGGGCTCGACTTCGAGGCCGAGATGGGCTCGCTGACCTACCAGCGCCAGCTGGACGCGGTGACGCGGCACGTCGACCAGGCCGTCAAGGAGGGCGCGACCGTCCTCGCCGGCGGCAAGGCCCGCCCGGACGTCGGCCCGCTGTTCTACGAGCCGACCCTCCTCGCCGACGTCACCGGCGACATGGACCTGTGCGCCAGCGAGACGTTCGGCCCGGTCGTCGCGGTCTACAAGTACCGGGACGAGGACGAGGTCATCGCGCGCGCCAACGACACCCCCTACGGCCTGAACGCCTCGGTGTGGACGAAGAACCCCGCGCGGGCGCGCCGGGTCGCCGCCAGGATCAAGGCGGGCACCGTCAACATCAACGACGGGTACGGCGCCGCGTACGCGTCGTACGACTCGCCGATGGGCGGGATGAAGCAGTCCGGCGTGGGCCGCCGGCACGGCTCCGAGGGCCTGCTGAAGTTCACCGAGGTGCAGACCATCGCGAGCCAGCACCTCATGGACCTCGAGCCGCCCGGCTCCATCGGCTACGACAGGTTCGCCGACGTCATGGCAACCGGGATCAAGCTGATGAAGAAGCTGCGGATCAAGTAAGGATGGCCGTGAAGCACGACTACGACGTGCTCGTCGTCGGGTCGGGATTCGGCGGCAGCGTCTCGGCGCTGCGGCTGACCGAGAAGGGGTACAAGGTCGGCGTGATCGAGGCTGGCCGCCGGTTCGACACCGCCCCGTCCGCCGGCCCCGGCTCCCGCTACCCCGCGCTGCCCCGGACGAACTGGCGCGTCTCCCGCTACCTGTGGGCGCCCGCGCTGGGCCTCACCGGGATCCAGCGGTTGCACCTCATCCGCGGGGAGAAGTCCAGCCGGGTCATGGTGATGGCCGGCGCGGGCGTCGGCGGCGGGTCGCTGAACTACGCCAACACCCTGTACGTGCCGCCCGCGCCGTTCTTCCAGGACAAGCAGTGGGCGCACATCACCGACTGGCAGGACGAGCTGGCCCCCTACTACGACCAGGCCAAGCGGATGCTCGGCGTCGTGGAGAACCCGACCACGACCGAGGCCGACAAGGTCATGAAGAAGGTCGCCGACCGGATGGGCGCGGCCGGCACCTTCGTCAAGACCCCGGTGGGCGTCTACTTCGGCGGTGGCGCGGGCGTCGAGAGCCCCGACCCGTTCTTCGGCGGCGCGGGCCCGCGCCGCCGCGGCTGCCTGGAATGCGGCGAGTGCATGGTGGGCTGCCGCCACGGCGCGAAGAACATGCTCACCGAGAACTACCTGTACCTCGCCGAGAAGGCCGGTGCCCGGGTGATGCCGCTCAGCCGCGTGACCTCGGTGAAGCCGCTGGCGGGCGGCGGCTACGCGGTCGAGATCGTGCGGACCGGCTCGTTCGGGCGCAACCGCAGGACGCTCACCGCCGAGCAGGTGGTGTTCGCCGCCGGCACCTACGGCACGCAGAAGCTCCTGCACAAGCTGAAGAGCACCGGCCTGCTGCCGCGGCTGTCCGATCGGCTCGGCGCGCTGACCCGCACGAACTCCGAGGCCATCCTCGGCGGCGGCCGCCGCAACGGCACGCCCGGCCCGGACTTCTCCAAGGGCGTCGCGATCACCTCCTCCTTCCATCCGACTCCCGAGACCCACATCGAACCGGTCCGCTACGGCCGCGGGTCCAACCTGCTCGCCGGCCTGCAGACCCTGCTGATCGACGGGGACCGGCCCGGCGAGCGGCACACCCCCCGCCTCCTGAAGTTCGCGCGCGAGGCGGCGCGCCGCCCCCGTGACCTGCTCCAGCTGTTCGACGTGCGGCACTGGTCCGAGCGCACGGTGATCGCGCTGGTCATGCAGACCCGGGACAACTCGATCACCCTGCGCCCGAAGAGGGGGCCGTTCGGCTGGGACGTTCGCGCGTCCGCGGGGCACGGCGAACCGAACCCCACCTGGATCCCCGAGGGCCACCGGGCGACCCGCCTGATCGGCGAGGAGATCGGCGGGATCGCCGGCGGCACCTGGGGCGACCTGTTCGACGTCCCGATGACCGCGCACTTCCTCGGCGGCTGCGCCATCGGCGACTCCGCCGAATCCGGCGTCATCGACGCCTACCACCGGGTGTACGGGCATCCGGGCCTGCACGTGGTGGACGGCTCGGCGGTCTCCGCCAACCTCGGCGTCAACCCGTCCCTCACGATCACCGCGCAGGCCGAGCGCGCGATGTCCTTCTGGCCCAACCGGGGCGAGGCCGACACTCGCCCCGAGCCGGGCGGCACCTATCGAAGAATCACCCCCGTCCTTCCGAAGAATCCCGTCGTTCCCGCGAATGCTCCAGCGGCGCTCCACCTTCCGATCGTCGAGATCACCTGACCGGTCGCGCGGCCCGGTCCGTCCCCGCCTCCGAACCGGGCCGCGGCCGGCCCCTTCCTGACAGGCCCACCGCGTCCCATGCTCACGCCCCGCCCACGGCGGCGGAAGTGGAACGTCATTCTGTGGATAACCTCGGCCGGCCCGGCCGCCGGAGGCACTGCCGGACGCCCGCCCGGCGGAGTGTGGACCGTCGGCGGTGTGCGGGTGATCGTGGAGGGATGCACAACGACAACACTGTGAGCTGGGTCGGCACGTGGCGCAATCAGTACGGATCGACGCTGGTCGTCACCGACGACGCCGGCGGCCGGCTGCGGGGCACGTTCCGCACCGCGCTCGGCGACAGCGCGTTCGCCGGTGAGGATGCCGAGATCACGGGGTTGCACGTCGGCGAGTGCGTGCACTTCGCGTTCGGCCGTTTGGGGCCGCACGGCGACTCCGTCGCGTCCTTCACCGGACTCCTGCGTGACGGGCGGCTGGAGACGGTGTGGCATGTGGTGTCCGACTCGGCCGTGAAGCCGCCCGCGCCGGGGCGGCCGCCCGAACTGCTCAAACTGCCGTGGGCGCATGCGGCAATGACCAACGCCGACACTTTCACACGCGTCTGACGTCGCGAGACGAGGGGCGCCCGGCGCCGGAGGGGGTGGCGCTCCGGCGCCGGGACCACCGTCCGGGTCAGGCGCGGTAGGCGGCCCATTGGTCGCGCATGCGCTGGGTCTGGCCCGGCGTGAACTCGTACATGCAGGAGTCGTAGCTGTAGTCCATGAAGTTGTGGATGGGGTCCAGGCCGGACGAGGAGCAGGTGTCACGACCGGTCGGGCACCCTGAGGCGGGGCTCTGTTCGGCGGGGGTGTCGGAGACGCGGTCGCCTTGGCCGCTGCAGCCGCCCTGGAACGTGTGGTAGAGCCCCATCCAGTGGCCGACCTCGTGGGTGGCGGTGTCGCCCTCGTTGTAGTTGGTCAGCGAGCCGCCGGGGACGCTCTGGTAGTGGATGACGACGCCGTCCATCTTGGGATGGGAACGGTAGTCGCTCGGGAACGTGGCCCAGCCGAGGAGGCTGTCGCCCAGGTCGGCGGTGTAGAGGTTGAGGTCTTGGGCGCCGCCGGTGTGGAGCGCGTTCTTCATCGCGGTCTCGTTGCCCTCAGGGTCGGAGAACCACGCCGCGTTGTTCGTCCGTTTGACGGAGGCGAGGGTGAAGGAGACGCCGCTCGGCGCATAGGCGCTGTTGAGGACCTGCAGCTGCTTGCTGAGGGTGGCGTCGGACAGGCTGCCGGTACTGCCGCTGGTGATGACCTGGAAGTGCACCCGGACGGTCATCGCAGCAGCGGCCTTGACCTTGCCGGACACGGCGAGCCGTCCCAGCCGGTTGTGGAAGTCCTTCTCCATAGCGGCCACCTTGGCGGCGCCGGGTTGGTGGCGCTCGGTGGCGTGCGAGCCGGCACGGACGCGGGCCTGCGCGGCGGCCGGCTCGGAACTGCACTTCGCACCCGGAACGGGAGCGGAGAGGGCGGGAGCGGCGGCCGGGGCGTACGCGGTGAATGCGGCGAGCATGCCTATGGCGGTGGCGATTCCAGCGCGTTTCATGGCACTCCTTGGGGGCGGCGCGCCCGGGGGACGGCGCGCGGGGGGAGCGGAGTCATCGCTGGAACAAGGGTGATTGCCGACATGAGTCGCGTCTTTGGCAAACCTGGACGAATAGCAACGAAAAACCGGGACTCGGGTGCCATAGCGCGAGCGCCGGATTGTCGGACCGGCGATGTAGCGTGAGCGCCGGATCGTCGGAGGGACGGCGTAGCTTCGTCGCATGGACGTCGAGGGCGAGGCCGCGGGGATCCTGGACGAGCTGCGCGCCCAGGCCGACCCGGTGCGTGCCGACAGCGAGAAGCGCTACCTGAAGAGCGACCTCGCGCACATCGGGGTGCCCGTCCCGGCGCTGCGGAAGGTGGCGCTGTCGGCGGTCAGGGCGAAGCCGGCGCGGGACGAGCTGCTCGGGCTCGTGGACGCGCTGTGGACGGCGGCGGACGAGGGCCGTCCCGTGCACGAGGCTCGCATGGCGGCCGTGGAGGTGCTGGCCAGGCGGGTCGAGCTGCTGGAGCCGGGAGACCTGGCCGTGGCGGAGCGGCTCATCCGCGACTCGGCGAGCTGGGCGCTGGTGGACCATCTCGCCGAGAAGGTGGTCGGCGTGCTCGTCCTCCGCTTCCCGGAGCTGGGGAAGGCGCTGGACGTGTGGGTGGGCGACCCCTACCTGTGGATCCGGCGCACGTCGCTGCTGGCGCTCCTACCGGGCGTCCGGGCCGGAACACCGGATCTGGACCGGCTCACCAGGTACGGCGACGCCCTCATAGGCGAGAACGAGTTCTTCATCCGCAAGGCATTGGGGTGGGTGCTGCGAGAGCTGTCGAAGAAGGACCCCGGCTGGGTGGAGGCATGGGTGCAGGACCATATTGCCGACGTCTCCGGCGTCACGATCCGCGAGGCCGTGCGCCGGCTGCCGACCGACGACGCCACCCGCCTCCTGGCCGCCTACAAGGCACGCTGACGCGCCGCGCTGGCGTGCCGGGCTGAGGTGCCGCGTTGGCGTGCCGGGCTGAGGTGCCGCGTTGGCGTGCCGGGCTGAGGTGCCGCGTTGGCGTGCCGGGCTGAGGTGCCGCGTTGGCGTGCCGCGTTGGCGTGCCGCGTTGGCGTGCCGCGTAGTTGGGTTGTTCTGTTGGGAGGGGGTGGTGTTAGCGGCGGTAGGCGGTCCAGACCTTGTGCATGCGGGCGCCCTGGCCGGCGGTGAACGACGTCATGCAGGTGTCGTAGCTGTAGTCCATGAAGTTGTGGACGGGGTCGTTGCCGGCGGTGGGGCAGGTGTCCTTGCCGGACGGGCAGCCGTTGGTGGGGTCGCGCTCGGCCGGCGTGTCGGACACCCGGTCGCCCTGGCCGCCGCATCCGTCCTGGAACGTGTGGTAGAGCCCGAGCCAGTGGCCGACCTCGTGGGTGGCGCTGAAGCCCCGGTTGAAGTTGTCGATCGGGCCGCCCGGCATGCTGCCGTAGTGGATGGTGACGCCGTCCATCTTCGGCTCGGACTTGTACTTCCACGGGAAGGTGGACCAGCCGAGCAGGTCGCCGCCGATGCGGGCGCTGTAGAGGTTCAGGGTGCCCTTGCCGCCCTTGCGGAGCTTCGGCTTGTAGGTGCCCTCGTAGCGCTCCGGCTCGTCGAACCACGACGCCCTGTTGGTGCGGTCGATCTTCTCCAGGTGGAACGACACGCGCGTGTTCGCCCCGCCGTACCGGCCTCCGTAGGACGCGTTCAGCACGCTGATCTGCCGCTTCACGACCGAGGTCGGGACGTTGCCGGTGGAGCCGTCGTGCAGGACGTGGAAGTACACCGGCACGCTGATCGAGCCGGCGGCGCGCAGGTCGGAGGGGGCGGACTGGTCGTCGGGACGGTCCATGGCGCCGAGCCCGAGGCCCTTGAGGACCCGGCCGAGGCGCTGCTCGACGCTCGCGGACTCCGCCGGCGTCAGGGCGTTGCGCTCCCGCACGTGCGCGTCGGGTCGGCGCAGCCGGTCCAGCGGCGTGGCGCACGCGTGCGGGTCGACGGGCCGGGCCGCGGCACGCGCGGCGCTGCCGGAGGCGGCGGCGGAGCGTGCGCTGGCGGAGCGCGCCGCGGGACCTGCGGTGATCGCGCGCCCGTCGGGGCCGTCGTCGGGGTGCGCTCGCCCGGCCGCGGCGCCCGCGCCGGTCGGCACGGCGGGGACGAGGGCTGCGAGCAGGGCGGCGGCGGCGAGCAGCTTCACGACACTCCTAGGGGAGGACGCTGAATGCGTACGGACAACGACTGGACACAGGGCGTTATCAAGACGTATCAGAGAGAAGTCCTGCTGCGCGTGTGATCAAGGTAAACGGATGCCGACCGTTTTCGGCCAGTCGCCCAATGTGACCGGCGTGACCCGGGCGCGCGCATCGGCCCTGGATGGGGCCCCGTAGACTGGAGGTCTTTCCGGGCCCGTGCGAAAGGCGTGTTGGTGGCCGTAGACCAGTCCTTTGACACCGTTCTCGTCGTCGACTTCGGCGCGCAGTACGCGCAGCTGATCGCGCGGCGGGTCCGCGAGTGCCATGTGTTCAGCGAGATCGTGCCGTCCACCATGCCGGCGGCGGAGATGCTCGCCAAGCGGCCGAAGGCGATCATCCTGTCGGGCGGGCCGGCGTCGGTGTACGAGCAGGGGGCGCCGGCGGCGCCGGAGGGCCTGTTCGAGCTGGGCGTGCCGACGCTCGGGATCTGCTACGGCCACCAGGTGATGGCGCAGGCGCTCGGCGGGACGGTGGAGAACTCCGACGTCGCCGAGTACGGCGGCGCGACCGTCGCCGTCACCTCGCCCGGGATGCTGTTCGCCGGGCTGCCGCACGAGCAGGCGGTGTGGATGTCGCACCGCGACTTCGTCCGCGAGGCGCCCGCCGGGTTCACGGTGACGGCGAGCACGGACGTGACCCCGGTCGCCGGCATGGAGGACCGGGCGCGCGGCTTCTTCGGCGTGCAGTTCCACCCGGAGGTGCTCCACACCGAGAACGGCATGGAGATCCTGCGGCGGTTCCTCTACGAGGGCGCGGGCTGCCGGCCGAACTGGACGATGGTGAACATCGCGGACGAGTCGATCGAGGCCGTCCGGGAGCGGGTCGGCGGGAAGCGGGCGATCTGCGCGCTGTCGGGCGGCGTCGACTCGGCGGTCGCCGCGGCGCTCGTCCAGCGCGCCATCGGCGACCAGCTGACCTGCGTGTTCGTCGACCACGGGCTGCTGCGCAAGGGCGAGCCGGAGCAGGTCGAGAAGGACTTCGTCGCCGCCACCGGGGTGAACCTGCACGTCGTGGACGCGCAGGACCGCTTCCTCGCCGCCCTCGACGGCGTCAGCGACCCGGAGGAGAAGCGGAAGATCATCGGCCGCGAGTTCATCCGGGTGTTCGAGGAGGCGGCCCGCGAGATCGTCGGCGAGAACGCCGCGGAGCCGGTCGAGTTCCTCGTGCAGGGCACGCTCTACCCCGACGTCGTGGAGTCGGGCGGCGGCACCGGCGCGGCCAACATCAAGTCGCACCACAACGTCGGCGGGCTCCCCGAGGACCTGCAGTTCAAGCTGGTCGAGCCGCTGCGGACGCTGTTCAAGGACGAGGTCCGCGCGCTCGGCGAGCAGCTCGGCCTGCCGTCGGAGATCGTCTGGCGGCAGCCGTTCCCGGGCCCGGGCCTCGGCATCCGGATCATCGGCGCGGTCACCCGCGACCGCCTGGACATCCTGCGCGACGCCGACGCGATCGCCCGCGAGGAGCTGACCCGCGCCGGCCTCGACCGCGACATCTGGCAGTTCCCGGTGGTGCTGCTGGCCGACGTCCGGTCGGTCGGGGTCCAGGGCGACAGCCGCACCTACGGCCACCCGATCGTGCTGCGCCCGGTGACCAGCGAGGACGCCATGACGGCCGACTGGGCGAAGCTCCCGTACGAGCTGCTGCAGAAGATCTCGACCCGGATCACCAACGAGGTCCGCGAGGTCAACCGGGTCGCCGTCGACATCACGTCCAAGCCGCCGGGCACCATCGAGTGGGAGTGATCCCGCCGCGCGAAGCGTGAGGCCCGGGTGCTTTCCAGCACCCGGGCCTCACGCGTCGCGCGGAGATGTCAGACGGTCGCGGGCGCCAGGGCGGCCTCGGCGTCCAGGGTCGCGGCGGCCGCGTTCACGACGGCGGCGATCCGCAGGGCCTCCTGGACGAGCTCGCGCGACAGGCCGGCCTCGCGGACGACCTTCTCGTGCGACTCCAGGCACCGGCCGCAGCCGTTGATCGCCGACACGGCGAGGCACCACAGCTCGAAGTCGACCTTGTCCACGCCCGGCTTGCCGATGATCGACATCCGCAGCTTGGCGGGCAGCGTCGCGTAGGTCTCGTCACCGATCAGGTGCGTGGCGCGGTAGTACACGTTGTTCATCGCCATGATCGACGCGGCGCCCTTGGCCGCCTCGAAGGCCTCGGCGGTCAGGTAGTCGCCGGCCTCCTCGGCCAGCTCGCGGATGACGGTCGCGCTCCGGGTGGCGAGGGCGCAGGCCAGCACCGTCCCCCACAGCTGCTGCTCGGACAGCTGCGAGGTGGAGGTCAGCGAGCCGAGGTTGAGCTTGGTGTCCTTGGCGTAGCCCGGCAGGGCGCTCTTCAGCGCGTCAACGCTCATGATCCTGTGTCCTTTCGTGCGGACGGCCGGCCGCGCGGCGCGGGGCCGGCCGTCTGGGCCGGGCCGGCCGCGGCGGGCGCGGGGGCGCCGCGCGGGCCGGCCGGCGGGGTG
>NZ_JASNWF010000036.1 GCF_030283205.1 Actinomadura opuntiae | reverse complement strand
GCCCTGCGACGGGCTCGGGATGAAGGCGACCGGGTGCATGACCGTTGACGTTACCGCCTCCGGCGGCATGGGGCGGAAACGTCCGCGCCACCGACAGCCGATCGCCGCGCTACGGACACCGGTACGAGACCGGTGCGGGACGCCGCGCGGGCGTCCCGCACCGGTCCCGGCCGGGGGCGGCTCAGCCCTGCGACGGGCGCGTTCCCGCCGACCGCGGGGTGCCGGAGCCGGCCTTGGCGACGGCCTTCTCCAGGCCGTCCGGGGAGCCGAGGGCGTCGTCGCCGAGCTGCCTGCCGTTCAGCGCGAGGTAGGGCGTCGCGGTCACCCCGGCCTTGCCGGCGTAGGCGGTGGCCCGGTCGACCTGGCCCAGCTTCTGCCCGCCGTTCACGCACGCGGCGAACGAGGGGGCGGTGACGCCGAGCCGCGCCGCCCACTTGATCAGGTCGGCGTTGGGGAAGCCCTTGTCGCCCTCGGGCGGCTGCTCGGCGTACAGCTTGTCGTGGTACTTGACCCAGTGGTCGGCCGGCATGCAGGCGGCGGCGTTGGCGGCGCGCCGCGAGTTCGACATCAGCGGGTCCTGCTGGAACAGCTGGAACGGCCGGTAGACGACCCTGACCTTGCCTTCGGCGGCGAGCTTCTTCATGGTGCCGCCGACCCGGGCCTCCATGGCCTTGCAGGCGGGGCACTGGAAGTCCTCGAAGACGTCCAGGACGGGCGAGGTGACGCCGGAGTTCGCCATGGCGACCGAGCCGTCCTGCTGCCGGGTGGCGGGCGCGATCGGGCCGGTGTAGTCGTCGACCTTGGAGCCGCCGCCCCCGTTGCGGCCCACCACGACCACGACGATGACGACCACGACGGCCACCGCCGCCACGGCGCCGAGCACGACCACCAGCAGCCGCCTGCGCCGCTGGGCCGCGGCGGCCCGCCTCCGCTCGTCCGCGAGCCGGTCCCGCGCGGAACGCTCCCTGTCGGCCTTGCTCATCGATCCCCCATCGCCCGTGACGGTGTGTTGCCTGAGGACACCAGAGCGTAGTGGGACGGAGCGTCCGGCGCGGTGAGGCGGCGCGGATGGTCAGCGGGTCGGGCGGCGGCCCCCTCGGTGGCGGGCCGCCGCCTCCCCGGTCAGTTCCCGGCGGGGGTCACTTCTTGCCGGACACGGCCGCGGCCGCGTCGATGGTGACCTTGAGCGCGGACGGGTCCATGAACTGGCTGGCGTCGAGCTTCTTGCCGTCCAGGAACACCGTGGGGGTGCCGTCAATGCCGCGGGTCTGCAGGGCGTAGCTGGTCATCGAGTCCACGGTGGACTTCTTCTGCTCGTCCCGCACGCACTTCTCGAAGTTCGGGTCGCTGACGCCGACGTCCTTGCCCCACTTGACCAGGTCGTCGGGCGAGAAGCCCTTCTCGCCCTCGGCCGGCTGGAACTTGAACAGCGCGTCGTGGTAGGAGATCCACTTGTCCGCGGGGACGCACAGCGCCGCCTCGGCCGACCGCAGCGAGTTGGTCTTGACGGGGTCCTTCTGCTGGCCGAACAGGTGGAACGGCCGGTAGACGACCTTGACCTTGCCCTCGGCGGCGAGCTGCTGCACGGTCGAGCCGGTGGCCGACTCGAACTGCTTGCAGATCGGGCACTGGAAGTCCTCGAAGATCTCCAGCTCGGGCTTGGTCACGCCCGCCTTGGCCATCAGGATCGACCCGTCGGACTGCCGGCTGAGCGGGGCGAGCGCGCCCTTGTGCGCCTCGGCGTGCCCGTTCTTGTTCTTCTGGTCGATGACGAGGACGGTCGCCACCACGATCACCGCAACCGCGACCACCGCCCCGAGGACGATGGACAGCAGCCGCCGCTGCTTGGCCCGCGCCGCCTGCCGCCGCCGCTCGGCGGCGAGGCGCTCTCTCGCGGACCGCTCTCGTGCGGCCTTGCTCATTGGTACTCCTATGGATGGGGGCCGCGCGTGCTGCGTGGCGCGGGACCCGGCGGACCTAGTCGGCCTGACCGATCCGCCGGAATTCGTCGAACAGAACGAGGACGAAGAGCAGGATAGTGACGGCGTGGACCCCGCTGCACCACAGGCAGATCTTGTGCAGGACCGCCAGTTCCACCGTCACCAGGTACACCACGAACAGGACGCCGACCGAGACGGCCGCCAGCCGCCCCCAGCGCAGCGGCGGCCACTGCGAGCGCAGCGCCCAGGGGGTCAGCAGCGCGCCGAACCCGACGAAGAACGCCAGCCCGAGCAGCGGCATCGGGATGCCGGCCAGCGTGGAGTACTCGCTGGTGGTGACCGCGTGGCAGTCGACCGTGCTGGTGGCCGAGCAGACCAGCGCGCCCTCGTCGTAGTGGCTGATCGTCAGGTAGACGGAGATGCCGAGCCCGGCGAGCGTCAGCAGCCAGGCCACGGCCTGGTACCACAGGGCCGGGACGGGCGCCGCCGCCGCCGCGCGTTCCCGCGCCGTCATCTCTTGCGTCATCGTGGATCCTTCCGGGACGGCCTCCGCCGGCGAAGACACCTTACGGGAGCGGGAGGCCGTCACATGCATGAACCGGACGGCGGTGACGCGGAGTTCCCGGAACGCGGAAAAACGTCCGCGGAAACGGTCGCGCCGTTTCCGCGGACGTCGATGATCTTTCCCGGCGGGCCTCAGCCGAGGCCCTAGTCAGCGGCCCTTGTCAGCGGCCCTTGCGGACGCCCTCGGCCAGTTCCGCGGTGAGGGCGCGGACGCCGGCGAGGCCGGCGGCGAGGTCCGGGGCGTCCAGCAGCCGGCGGACGAACGCCGAGCCGACGATCACGCCGTCGGCGAAGCCGGCGACCTCGGCGGCCTGGGCGCCGTTGCTCACCCCGAGCCCGAGCCCGATCGGCAGGTCCCGGCCGGACCGCCCGATGATCTCCCGGGTGCGCTCCACGAGCCGGGGCGCGCCGGTGTCGACGGCGTTGCGGGCGCCGGTGACGCCCATCAGCGACGCCGCGTAGACGAACCCGCGGGACGCGCCGGTGATGGTCTCGATCCGCTCGTCGGTGGAGCTGAGCGCGACGAGGAACACCCGGTCGAGGCCGTGCTCGTCGGCGGCGTCGATCCACTCGCCGCCCTCCTCGGGCGTGAGGTCGGGGGTGATCAGCCCGGCGCCGCCGGCGTTGGCGAGGTCGCGGGCGAACGCGCCGACGCCGTGCCGGTCGATGGGGTTCCAGTACGTCATCACCAGCGTCGGGGCGCCGGTGGCGGCGATCGCCTCGACGGTGCGGAACACGTCGGCGACGCGGACGCCCCCGACGAGCGCCCGGTGCACGGCGTCCTGGATGACGGGGCCGTCCATCATCGGGTCGGTGTAGGGCAGCCCGATCTCGATGACGTCGCAGCCGGCGTCGACCATGGCCTTGGCGGCCTCGATGGCGCCCTCGCGGGTGGGGAACCCGGCGGGCAGGTAGCCGACGAGCGCGGCGCGGTTCTCCGCCCTGGCCTTGTCGTAGGCGTCCTTGGCGGTCACCGCTGGTCTCCTTCCGGCATCAGGCCGAAGAAGGAGGCGGCCGTGTGCATGTCCTTGTCGCCGCGTCCGGACAGGCACACCGCGATCGTGGCGTCCGGGCCCAGCTCCTTGCCGACCTTGAGCGCGCCGGCCAGCGCGTGCGCGGACTCGATCGCCGGGATGATGCCCTCGGTGCGGCACAGCAGCGAGAACGCGTCCATGGCCTCGGCGTCGGTGATCTCGCGGTACTCGGCGCGGCCGGAGTCGTGCAGCCAGGAATGCTCGGGGCCGACGCCGGGGTAGTCCAGGCCCGCGGAGATCGAGTGGGTCTCCAGGGTCTGGCCGTCGTCGTCCTGCAGCAGGTAGGTGCGCATGCCGTGGATCACGCCGAGCGAGCCGCCGACGAGCGTCGCGGCGTGCTTGCCGGACGCGACGCCGTCGCCGCCCGCCTCGAACCCGTAGAGCCGGACGGACTCGTCCGGGACGAAGGCGTGGAACATGCCGATGGCGTTGGAGCCGCCACCGACGCAGGCGACGACCGCGTCCGGCAGGGCGCCGGTCAGCTCGAGGCATTGGCGCCGCGCCTCCACGCCGATGATCCGCTGGAAGTCGCGGACCATCATCGGGAACGGGTGCGGGCCCATCACCGAGCCGATGCAGTAGTGGGTGCGGTCGACGCTGGCGACCCAGTCGCGGAACGCCTCGTTGCAGGCGTCCTTGAGGGTGCGGCTGCCGGTCCGCACCGGGATCACCTCGGCGCCGAGCATCCGCATCCGGGCGACGTTGAGGGCCTGCCGCTCGGTGTCGACCTCGCCCATGTAGACGGTGCACTCCAGGCCGAGGAGCGCCGCGGCGGTGGCGGTGGCGACGCCGTGCTGCCCGGCGCCGGTCTCGGCGATCACCCGGGTCTTGCCCATCCGCCGGGTGAGCAGCGCCTGCCCGAGCACATTGTTGATCTTGTGGGAGCCGGTGTGGTTGAGGTCCTCGCGCTTCAGCAGCACCCGGGCGCCGCCCGCGTGCTCGGCGAACCGCCCGGCCTCGGTCAGCAGGCTCGGCCGGCCCGCGTAGTTCGCGAGCAGGTCGTCGAGCTCGGCGGTGAAGGCGGGGTCGTTCTTCGCGGTCTCGAACTCGCGGGTCAGCTCGTCCAGCGCCGCCATCAGCGCCTCGGGGGCGAACCGGCCGCCGAAGGGGCCGAAGTGCCCGGTGGCGTCGGGGACGGCGGCACCGCGCGCCGCACTGTCGATGGTCATGGGAAAACGCGTCCTGTCATGCGTGTAGGGGCCTGCGTCGGACAGTCTCAGGGAGATGCGGCGAGGCCCCGCCATCGCTCGTGGAGCGGCTCTGCGGGCATGGCACGCAGCCTATCGAGTTTCCACCGCGGCCGGTCAGCCGCTCTGCCGCAGAGCCGGGTGCGCGCCCGCGGCGACCAGGTCGGCGACCGCGGTCCGCGGGTCGCGGCCGATCACCAGGCTCTCCCCCACCAGCACCGCGTCGGCGCCGCTGGAGGCGTAGGCGAGCAGGTCGTGCGGGCCCCGCACCCCCGACTCGGCGATCTTCACGACGTCCTTGGGGATCGCGGGCGCGACGCGCGCGAACACGCCCCGGTCGACCTGCAGGGTGCGCAGGTCGCGCGCGTTCACCCCGATGACCTTGGCGCCCGCGTCCACCGCGCGGGCGGCCTCCTCCTCGGTGTGCACCTCGACCAGCGGCAGCAGCCCGATCGACTCGGCGCGCTCGACCAGCGACACCAGCGCGTCCTGCTCCAGCGCGGCGACGATCAGCAGCGCCATGTCGGCGCCGTGCGCGCGCGCCTCCCACAGCTGGTAGGAGGTGACGATGAAGTCCTTGCGCAGGACGGAGACGCCGACGTTGGCGCGCACGTCCGCGAGGTCCTGCAGGCTGCCGCCGAAGCGGCGCCGCTCGGTCAGCACGCTGATCACCTTGGCGCCGCCGGCCTCGTAGTCGCGGGCGAGCGCGGCGGGGTCGGCGATCGCGGCGAGCGCGCCCTTGGACGGGCTGCTGCGCTTGACCTCGGCGATGACCGAGACGCCGGGCCCGCGCAGCGCGGCGAGCGCGTCGCGGGGGGCGGGGGCGGCGGCGGCCTTGTCCTTCAGCGCGCCGAGCGGAACCTCCCGCTGCCGTTCGGCGAGATCGGCCCGGACGCCGTCGATGATCTCGTCCAAGACGCTCACGTGGCAGGCCCCCTATTTGCGGTCGATCCGTGCACCGATCGTAGCCGCCCCCACCGACGGTCCTCGCATCCGGGAGGGGTCCTGGACGCCCGGCGGGCACGGCGCTCGCGCGCCCGGCCGCGCCGCCGGCGGGTCAGGGCGCCAGGGCGTGCGCGAACGGCAGGTTCCGCACGATCCAGTAGACGATCACCACGGCGAGGAAGGCGTACACCGCCGCCGGCCGGAACATCGCGGACCACATCGGCCGCCTCCGCACGGTGAGCACCGTCCAGCGGACGTACAGGTAGCCGAAGACGGGCAGCAGCAGGAACAGCAGCGGGTTGAACCCGAACGCGGTGCCGACATGCCCGTGCGTGAGCGCGTTGACCAGCCGTGTCGCGCCGCAGCCGGGGCAGTAGTAGCCGGTCATGGCCAGGAACGGGCAGGTCGGGTAGTGGCCCGGCTGGTTCGGGTCGACGAGCGCGACGAGCACCGACCCGGCGGCCGCCGCGGCCAGCACGGCCCCCTGCGGCATCAGCGCCCGCACCACTCCCCCGCGCCCCGGACGGCTCCCTGTCGGCGAAGGCACTGGCGCAACTGCACGGCTCACCCCACCCACCCTAAGCGCACCCCAAGCCCCGAACCTCGGCTCAAGCGACCTCGACGCCGAGGGCTACGCGTCTAACACGTACCCCACGCCGCGGACGGTGCGGATGGGGTTGTCGTGGCCGAGTTTGGCGCGCAGCTGGGCGACGTGGACGTCGACGGTGCGGCTGCCGGCGCCGGCGCCGGGGCCCCAGGCGGCGTCGAGGAGCTGTTCGCGGCTGAAGACGCGGCCGGGGTTGGCCATCAGGAACTCGAGGAGGTCGAACTCGGTGACGGTGAGGGCGACGCGGCGGTCGCCGACGGCGACGGTGCGGTCGCGGGGGTCGACGGCGACGGGTCCGGCGCGCAGGGGGCCGGGCGCGGGGAGGGGGCCGCGGCGGCGCAGCGCGTCGGCGACGGCGGCGACCAGCACGCGGGGGCCGAAGGGGCGGTCGACTTGGTGCTCGCCGAGGGCGCGGGAGATCGCGGGG
This sequence comes from Actinomadura opuntiae, assembly GCF_030283205.1. GTDB lineage: Bacteria > Actinomycetota > Actinomycetes > Streptosporangiales > Streptosporangiaceae > Spirillospora. The sequence continues at coordinate 62,947 of NZ_JASNWF010000036.1, read as the reverse complement.
TCGAGGGGGCCGGTGACCGCCACGACGGGCGCGGGGCGGGCGGCCTCGGCGACGCGGCGGTACAGGTCGGCGGGCAGCGCGCTGGTGGACAGGTCGAGGACGACGACGTCGGGCCGGGCGCGTTCGGCGGCGGCGGGCGCGCGCCCGGGGTCGGCCTCGATCCGCACGTCGTAGCCCTCGCGGGCGAGGTAGCGGCGCTGGAGTTCGGCGACGGCGGGGTCGTGCTCGGCGACCAGGACCAGGCCGTCGGCGGTCACGGGCGGCCGTTCCGGTGCGCGGCGGGGTCGCCCTCCTCGCGTCCGGCCGGGTCCTGGTCGGCGGGGCCGGCGGGCTCGTCCGCGGCGGTCGGGTCCTCTCCGCGGTCGAGGGACTTCCACAGGGCGGACGGGTCCTGCGCGGGGGCGCCGCTCCCGGCGGCCTTCCGCCGGGCGGCGGGACGGGACGCGGGGGCGCCGGCCCGCTCGTAGCGGGCGGACATGCCGGGCCAGCGGGTGCCGCGGACGGCGGCGACCAGCCCGCCGGCGACGAGCAGGACGCCGCCGGTCACCGAGGCCATCCACCACAGGTTCACCGCGAGCGAGGGGTGCGCGCCGATCTTCAGCAGGGCGCTCTTGTCGCCGGCCACCGACAGCACGTGGCCGCGCTGGACGGCGGCGGCGGAGGCGTAGACGACGCCGGCGCCGAACAGGGCGATGAGGACGCCGACGCCCGTCCGGACGCGGCCCCGGGTGGCGAACAGGGCGGCGAGCCCGGCGAGGCCGGCCCAGCCGAGCGCGGTCGCGGTGCCGCCGAGGTCGTGGCCGGTCAGGTGCTGGGAGAACGGGGTGATGGCGTCCTCGGCCTTGACCGTGGCCCAGGTGCGGCTCCCGGCGAGCAGGGCCAGGCCCGCGCCGGCGGCGCACAGCAGCGCGGTGAGGCCGCGCTCACGCCCGGGGGTCATGAGCGGGCGTCAGGGCGTTCCCCGACCACGGCGTCGAGCACGTCGGCGTCCCAGCAGGTGCGGTCGCCGGTGTGGCAGGCGGCGCCGACCTGGTCGACCTTGACCAGGATCGCGTCGGCGTCGCAGTCGAGGGCGACGGACTTCACCCACTGCTGGTGGCCGGAGGTCTCGCCCTTGACCCAGTACTCCCGCCGGCTGCGCGACCAGTAGGTGCAGCGGCCGGTGGTGAGGGTGCGGTGCAGGGCCTCGTCGTCCATCCAGCCGAGCATGAGCACCTCGCCGGTGTCGTACTGCTGGGCGATCGCGGGCACGAGTCCGCTCGCGTCGCGCTTCAGCCGCTCGGCGATCTTCGGGTCCAGGTCGGACGGGGGAACGGGCATGCGTCCATTGTGCCGGGTGGGTCCCGGTACCCGTGACGGCCCCCGGCGCCGGGCCGCGGTGCGGGCGGCGTGCGGGACGGCGGTGCGGGACGGCGGGAGACGAAAGGGCCCGCCTACCCCTGGGAGAGGGGGAGACGGGCCCAGACGTACGACTGCGGGTGTTACAGGGGGACGACCTGGTCGGCCTGCGGACCCCGGTTACCCTGCGTCACCTCGAACTGGACGCGCTGGTTCTCGTCCAGCGAGCGGTACCCGGAGGACTGGATGGCCGAGTAGTGCACGAAGACGTCCGGTCCTCCGCCGTCCACGGCGATGAAGCCGAAGCCCTTCTCGGCGTTGAACCACTTCACGGTGCCCTGCTGGGGCATGTCTTTCTCCTTGCGGCAAAACACGGGCCCACACCTCGCGGACCCGGCGCGGTCGCTGCGGAACGCTCTCGCCCCCGGTACGGTCCCGGAAAAGCCAAAACGCCCGCTGCCATCAGTTCGCGGGCGTCTGGACAAACGATCGAGAACCACGACTGCAACCGACAGCCCCACCGTATCACCGGTTCCGCGTAAAACGCAGGAGCGGGAAGGCTTGCGTTTCTCCTCTCGGCGAACCCTGCCGTTACCTGCCCGTTAAAGACTCCAACCGGTCTCGGTCAGGGTCTTGACAGAGTCCGTGGGCCCGGTGAGGCGGACGCGGGCGACGTCCGTGCGGCCGAGCGCCCACAGGACGAGTTCGCCGACCGGGCCGTGCACCCGCACGGGGCCGGAGCCGCCGCCGGAGCCGCCGCGCCCGCCGCCGCCCCGCGCGCGGCCGCCGCCGGACACCCGGGCGCTGCGTCCGTCGGGCCGCACCAGCGTTACCTCGACGTGAACTTTTCTTAGGACAAAGCGGGCAATTTTTATCCGTCGCCAGAGAAGTTCCTCGAGTTCACCGGACAGCTCCCTGGGCTCCCAGTCCGGCCGGGCCCGGCGGATGTCCTCATGGTGAACAAAGAACTCGACACCGTTGGCGATTTTGTCCACCCCCGGAAGCGCGTACGGCGAGAACTTCGGCGGACCCTGCCCGAACCGTTCCACCAGCCGCTCGAACGGGAGGGCACGCGCGGTGCGGCGCCGGACGCGCTCGGTGTAGAAGGCCAGCGGGGGCAGCAGGATTCCCGGCCCGGCGTCCGGCCGCCCCTCCCGGACGACCAGGTGCGCGGCCAGGTCGCGGGCGTCCCAGCCGCCGCACCGGGTGGGGGCGTCGGGTCCCGCCTCGGCCAGGGCGCCGGCCAGCAGGCCGCGCTCGCGCCGGACGGGGTCGTCCTCGGGCGTGCTCATTGGATGATCGTAGGCCGCCGCGCCCCGCTCGGGAATAAGCGCCCGGGCCGCATGGTAAGGACTATTCAGGCCCGAACCCCCACAACCCCGTACGCAGGGGGCAACGCCCCGGGTCGCCGTGCCGTGATCGAGGAGTCAGCCGTGCCGCCTGCGTCCAGACGCGTAAGCCCCCATGTCCTGCGCGAGGGGATGCGGGTGCTGTGGGTCGCCGTCCGCGCCGAACCGCGGGTCTTCACCGTGTCGGTCGTCGCCAGCGCGGTGTACGCGGCGATGACCGTCGCGACCGCCCAGGTGCTCGGCTGGGCGACGCAGACCGTCGTCGTCCCGGCGTTCCGGGACGGGCACACGACGGCCGGGGCGCTGTCGGGCGCGGCGGCGGCGATCGTCGGCGTCGCGCTGCTGAAGGCGCTCGGCGTCGCGGGCCGCCGCTTCTACGCGGGGCTGATGCAGTACCGGATGCAGGCCGCCTACCGCCGGTCGGTGACCCGGCAGTACCTGCGGCTGCCGCTGGCCTGGCACCACCGCCACCCGACCGGGCAGCTGCTGTCGAACGCCAACGCCGACGTGGAGGCGGTGTGGGCGCCGATCGCGCCGCTGCCGATGGCGGTCGGCGTGGTGTTCATGCTGCTGATCGCGGCGGTGTCGATCCTGCTCACCGATGTCGCGGTGGCCGTGGTCGGCTTCCTGATCTTCCCGGCGATCGCGCTGATCAACGTGGTGTACCAGCGCCGGCTCGCGCCCGTGGCGACGCGGGCGCAGCAGCTGCGCGCCGAGGTCAGCGAGGTCGCGCACGAGAGCTTCGAGGGCGGCCTGGTGGTCAAGACCCTCGGCCGGGAGGGGTCGGAGACCGAGCGGTTCCGGGAGCGGGCGCACGAGCTGCGCGACGCCAACATCGCGGTCGGCCGGATCCGGGGGCTGTTCGACCCGGTGCTGGAGGCGCTGCCGAACCTCGGCGTGCTGGCCGTCCTGCTGATCGGGTCGGTGCGGCTGGACTCCGGCGCGATGACGGCCGGCGACCTGGTGCACGTGTCGTACCTGTTCACGCTGCTGTCGTGGCCGATCCGGGCGCTCGGCTGGGTGCTGGCGGAGGTGCCGCGCAGCGTCGTCGGGTGGGAGCGGGTCCGCGGCGTGCTGGACGCGACGGGGTCGCTGCCGTTCGGGGACGCGGCGCTCGGCGAGGACAAGGCCGCCGCGCTGGAGGTCCGCGACGTCCGGTTCGGCTACGCGAGCGCCGGCGGGGACCGCGAGGTGCTGCACGACGTGTCGTTCACCGCCTCCCCCGGACGGACGGTCGCGCTGGTCGGCCCCACCGGCTCCGGCAAGTCGACGCTCACCTCGCTGCTGGTGCGGCTGGTCGACCCGGCCGACGGGTCGGTCCTGCTGGACGGGGTCGACCTGCGGGACGTCCGGCGGGGCGGCGTCGCCGAGACGGCCGCGCTGGTCCCGCAGCAGACGTTCCTGTTCGACGACACCGTCCGCGGGAACGTGACACTCGGCCTGGACGTCCCCGACGAGCGCGTCTGGGAGGCGCTGCGGCTCGCGCAGGCCGACGGGTTCGTCGCCGCGCTCGCCGACGGCCTCGACACGCGGGTCGGCGAGCGGGGCGCGTCGCTGTCGGGCGGGCAGCGGCAGCGGCTCGCGCTGGCGCGGGCGCTGGTGCGGCGGCCCCGGCTGCTCGTGCTGGACGACGCGACGTCCAGCGTCGACCCGCAGGTGGAGGCGCGCATCCTGCAGAGCCTGCGGGAGGCGCAGACGGCCGGCGAGGACGGCGGCGGCGCGACCGTCGTGGTCGTCGCCTACCGCAAGGCCACGATCTCGCTGGCCGACGAGGTCGTGTACCTGGACCACGGCCGCGTCACCGCGCGCGGCACCCACGCCGAGCTGCTGGAGACGTCCGCGGGCTACCGCGAGCTCGTCACCGCCTACGAGAGGGCGGAAGCGGATCAAGAGGCGTTCGACGGCGGCGAGGAGGCCCTGGCGTGAGCACGCTCACCGGCATTGACGAGACGTCCACGACCGAGGGCGGGCTGTCGACGCTGCGCCGCGGCCTGCGGCTCAGCCCGGAGTTCCGGGCGGGCCTGGCGGGGACGCTGGTGCTCGCGCTGCTGTCGACGGCGGGCCGGGTGGTGGTCCCGATCGCCGTGCAGCAGACGATGGACAAGGGCCTGGACCGCGCCGGCGGCCCCGACATCGGCTACATCCGCTCGGCGGTGCTGCTGTGCGCGGTCGCGGTGCTGCTGACGGCCCTGTGCGCGTACGCGATGAACGTCCGGCTCTACAAGACGTCCGAGGGCGGGTTGGCGGGGCTGCGGGTCAAGGCGTTCCGGCACGTCCACGACCTGTCGATGCTGACGCAGAGCGGCGAGCGGCGCGGCTCGCTGGTGTCGCGGGTGACCTCGGACGTCGACCAGATCAGCAACTTCATGCAGTCCGGCGGGCTGATGTTCATCGTGTCGATCGGGCAGCTGCTCGTCGCGAGCGTGCTGATGCTGGTCTACTCGTGGCAGCTGGCGCTGCTGGTGTGGGCGGCGTTCCTGCCGCTGGCGTTCGCGCTGCGCCGCTTCCAGCGGATCGTGTCGGCCCGCTACATGCAGGTGCGCGAGCGGATGGGCGACCTGCTGGCCGCGGTGAGCGAGTCGGTGGTGGGCGCGGCCGTCATCCGCGCCCACGCCTCCGAGGAGCGCACCGCGCACCGCGTCGACGCGACGGTCGACGACTACCGCAGCACGCAGACGCGCGCGCAGGCGATGGTCGCGCTGACGTTCCCGGTGAGCGAGCTGGTCGCGGCCACCGCCACCGCCGGGGTGGTCGTCGTGGGGACGCTGCTCGGCATCGGCGGCCACCTGACCGCCGGTGAGCTGGTGGCGTTCCTGTTCCTGGTCACCCTGTTCGTCAGCCCGATGCAGACGGCGACGGAGGTGCTCAACGAGGCGCAGAACGCCATCGCCGGGTGGCGGCGCGTGCTGGGGGTCCTCGACACCGTCCCGGACGTCGCCGACCCCGGCGAGGACGGCGAGACGCTGCCGCGCGGCCCGATCGAGGTGCGGTTCGAGTCGGTCGGGTTCGCCTACCCGGGCGGCCCGCCCGTGCTGCACGACGTGACCGCGGAGATCGCGCCGCGCAGCCGCGTCGCGATCGTCGGGCAGACGGGGTCGGGCAAGACGACGTTCGCCAAGCTGCTCACCCGCCTGATGGACCCGGTGTCCGGGCGGGTGCTCGTCGACGGCGTGCCGCTGGACCGGGTGCGGTTCTCCTCGCTGCGCGAGCGGATCGTCATGGTGCCGCAGGACGGCTTCCTGTTCGACGCCTCCCTCGCCGACAACATCCGCTACGGCCGTCCGGACGCCACCGACGGCGACCTCGCCCTGGCGGTGGCGGAGCTGGGCCTCGCCGACTGGCTGGAGGGCCTGCCGCAGGGCCTGGACACCCCGGTCGGGCAGCGCGGCGAGTCGCTGTCGGCGGGCGAGCGGCAGCTCGTGGCGCTGGCCCGCGCCTACATCGCCGATCCCGACCTGCTCGTGCTGGACGAGGCGACCTCCGCGGTCGACCCGGCCACCGAGGTCCGGATCCAGCGCGCCCTGGAGGGGGCGACCCGCGGCCGCACCGCGGTCTCCATCGCGCACCGGCTGTCCACCGCCGAGGCGGCCGACGAGGTGATCGTCTTCGAGGCGGGTCGGATCGTGCAGCGCGGCCCGCACGCCGAGCTCGTCGCCCGGCCGGGCGTCTACGCCGACCTGCACGCCTCCTGGATCGCCCAGAGAAGCATCTAGGGACCAAAAGCACTTGCCCGTTATCTGGTCGGGTGCGCATTCTGCTGGGGTGAGCAACGAGGTCGTGTTGGAATCGGCGAGCACGCTGCGCGGTCAACTGCAGCGAGGGCTCGGGAGGGCCGCGCTCCGCGCGGCGGACAGGCCCGGCGCGGGCGAGTACGTCTACGACTGCGTCCGCACGGATCCGCGGTGGGATCGGCAGTGCGAGACGCGGAGCCTGTACTACGCCCGGTTGATGGTGGACCTCGAGTTGCCGGTGTGGCCGGTCGCGGAGCATCTCGCCGACCCGGCCGACCAGGCGGACGGGGACGAGTGGCGGGTGCGGCTGGCGCTGGAGGTGCTGGGGGACCTGGTGCGGCTGAGCCGGCGGGAGGCGGCGATCCCGCTGCGCCGGTACGCCGAGGAGGGCGCGCACTGGTTCGACGCGCTCGACGAGCTGGTGCGGCTGGGCGACCCGGCGCTGGCGGACGGGTTGGACGGCCTGGTGGCGGCGCGGTGCGACGACGGCGACATCCGCAGGCTCATGGTGTGGGGGCCGAATCCGGTGACCGAGAGATGGGCGGCGCGGCAGCCGCGGATAGCCGAGGCGCTGGCGCGGCGGCGGGAGGCGGGGCGTCCGCGGCGGCCGGTGAACACGATCCCGGGCGGGGCGCAGCGCACCGAGGCCGAGTTGCTGGAGCTGGCCAGGCGCCGCGACGACGCCGCCATCGCGGCGATCTTCGAGCTGGGGCGGCGGCGGACCCCGGCGCTGCTGGACCTCGCGCAGGAGGTGCTGCCGCAGCGGCCGAGCAGGTTCGGCGGCGCGATGTGCCGGGCGCTGCGCGAGTACGGGCCGGAGGCGCTGCCGTGGGCGCGGGCGTGGGCCGCCGAACGCGGCGGCTGCGCGTTCATGGGGCTCAGCATGCTCGCCAGGCACGGCACCCGCCAGGACGTCCCATTGCTGATGGACGAGCTGCGCGAGGCCCTGGAGGCGCGCGAGTGGCGCGCCGCCGCGAGCCCGATCGAGGGGCTCGGGAGGCTGCGCGCCGGCGAGGCCGTCCCGCTGCTGAAGACCGCTTGGACCGAATCCCCCTACGCTTTCCTACGACCCCGCATTGTGACCGCTCTGACCCGCACCGCCCCGCACACCTCCGAGGCGTACACCATCGAGGGCCTCTGGGACTGCCAGGAGGGCGTCCGCATCGAGGCCGCCCGGTTCGCGCCGCTCACCCGCGAGACGCGCATCCGGCTGCAACGCCTCCACAACGACGACGCCGAGGAGACCGACGTGCGGGCCGCCGCCGGAGCCCGCCTGGCGACCTGAACCCGCGTCCCGTCCACGCCGACCTGTTTCGGCTGGCGTGGTCCGGCTGAACCCTTCCGGGTCCGCGCGCGTATGCCCCGTCGTACCGCGCATCTCACCCCGGGAGGACGGGCCATGGGCTCAACGCATCACCTCGGACGCGCAGCGGGACTCCCCCGCGCCGGCCTGGCCCTGGCGGTCGCCGCCGTGCTGGTGCTGCCGCTGGCGGCCGGCTGCAAGGCCGGCAGGGCCGGGGCGTCCGGCGACGGCGACCGGGCCGCCGCACCGGCGAGCCTGGACGAGCTGGCCGCCCGGACGGGCTGCGACCTCGTCGGCCGGCGCAAGGCGCAGCAGCTCCAGCAGGGCAACTGCCGCAACTCGCGCGGCCAGTACGTGCTGGTCAGCTTCACCAGCGACCAGGGCATGAACGCGTGGCTGAACGAGGCGAAACCGTGGGGCGGGACGTACCTGGTGGGGACGCGGTGGGTGGCGGTCAGCACCCAGGCGACGCTGCAGTCGCTGCGCAAGGACCTGGGCGGGCACATCCAGTCCGGCGACATGCACGGGATGAGCCACTCCTGACCAGGGCCGCCGTCAGACCGGCTCCGCGGCCCAGCGCTCCAGAGCCGGGCCGGTGCGGGCAAGGACGCGCCAGGCGGCCACGCCGCGGGTGATCGTGCCGGGCCGCAGCAGCGGGTGGCGCGGGCCGTCCACGATGACGCGCAGGGCGGCGACCGGCGTCCCCTGGGGAAGGGCCGCCGCGACGCGCGCCGACTCCATGTCGACCGCGCAGGCGCCGTCCGCCGCCCACACGTGGCGTTCCCGCTCCCGGACGACCCGGTCGGCGGAGACCAGCGGCCCGACGTGGACGCGCAGGCCGTCGCGGGCGAGGTCGGCGGCCAGCGCCCGCGCGCCGGGGCAGGGCACGGGCTTGCCGCCGCCGCGGATCTCGTCCGCCACCACGACGGTCCCCGGGGCGAGCCGGTCGTCGAGCGCGCCGCCGAAGCCGACGACGGCGACGGCCGCGCGCTCGGGCAGGCGGGGAACGCGCCGGGCGCGGTACCCGACGACCACGGCGGGGGCGCGGGCGAGCCCGCGCCGCACCGCGCGGGCCTCCAGCCGCAGCGCCGCGCACACGACCAGGCCCGCCGTGTCGTCACCGGTCGTCCGTACGTCACCGGTCATCCGCACAGTGCAGCACGGGGCGGGCCGAAGATCCAGTTCCCCGGCGCGCCGGGCGCCGCGCGGGCCCTATGATTCGTTCATGCGTTCGATCAGCGTCGCCGAGCGGCGGGCCAGGCTCATGCGGCGGCACCGCCTCGCCCCGTCCGGCCGGACCGACGACGTCACGGAGATCGCCCGGTCGCTGGTGGTGCTGCACGCCACCGACCCGGCCACGGTGTTCCTGTCGGTCGCGGCCCGCAGCGTCACGGCCGGGCCGTCCGACGTGGAGCGCGCCCTCTACGACGACCGGACGCTGCTGCGGATGCTGGCGATGCGCCGGACGATGTTCGTCGCGCCGGTCGAGCTGGTCCCGGCGCTCCAGGCGTCCACCGCGAACGCCCTCGCCGCCAAGCAGCGCCGCAGGTACGGCACCTTGATCGAGCGCGGCAGCGACATCGAGAACGTCGCCGAGTGGATCCGCGAGGTCGAGGACGCGACGCACCGGGTACTGCTGGAGCGCGGCGAGGCGACCGGCGCGCAGCTGAGCGCGGCCGTGCCGGAGCTGCGCACCCAGGTCGACCCCGCGCCGGGCAAGCCGTACTCGCGGCCGACGAACGTGACGACCTGGGTGCTGGTGACGCTCGGCTGCGAGGGCCTGATCGTGCGGGGCCGCCCGAACGGCGGCTGGACCAGCAGCCAGTACCGGTGGGCGCCGATCGAGACGTGGCTGCCCGGCGGGATCGAGCGGGTCCCGGCCGACGAGGCGCGCGCCGAGGTCGCCCGGCGCTGGCTGCGCGCCTTCGGCCCGGCGCCCGCCGCCGATCTCAAATGGTGGACGGGCTGGACGGCCGGGGAGGTCGGCAAGGCGCTCGCCCGCCTCGACACCGCCGAGGTCGACCTCGACGGCGCCCCCGGGATCGTCCTCGCCGACGACCTGGACCCCGCTCCCCCGCCCGAGCCCGCCGCAGCCCTGCTGCCCGCGCTCGACCCCACCCCGATGGGCTGGCAGGAGCGCGGCTGGTTCCTCGGCGACCACGGCCCGCTGCTGTTCGACCGCAACGGCAACATCGGCCCGTCCATATGGTGGGACGGGCGGATCGTCGGCGGCTGGGCCCAGCGCAAGGACGGCGAGATCGCCGTCCGGCTGCTGGAGGACGCCGGAGCCGACGCCGAGGCCGCCGTCGCGCGGGAGGCCGAGCGCATCGCCGCCTGGTACGGCGACGTGCGCCCGATCCCCCGCTTCCGCACCCCGCTGGAGAAGGAGCTCACCGCCTGAACCGGCGCCCGGAGCGGGAAGGCACCGGTCAGGCCCGCTTCGAGCGGGGCTCGCCGCCCGGTGAGAAGGCGGCGCGGGCGATGAGGCTCGCCACGACCTGGGCGGTCTCGGGCGGTCCGGCGGCGAGCCGGCGCAGCACCCGCCGGTCGTAGTCGCCCAGTTCGACGCCGTGGTCGGCGCAGGCGCGCAGGAGCAGGTCGAGGTTGCGGGCCCGCATCACGCCGTGCTTGGCGTGGCCGGTGTAGATGTCGCGGACGTCGGCGAACACGTCCGCCTCGGTGTCGTACGGCCCGCTCATCGCGTCCTCCATCGATGCGGGGATCCTTAGGTGCGGAGTCCTTGCGGCGGTCACCGGACGCGGCCCAGGTGGTAGGCGCGGCCGTCGCGCCACAGGAGCCAGTCGCCGGCGGCGAGGACCGGGCCCTGCACGACCGCGAAGCGGATGCCGGTCGGGTGCTTGCGCGCGCTCTCCAGCGCCCCGGTGTCGATCACGCCCGAGACGCCCGCGTTCGTGTAGGCGATCAGGTGGTCGCCCGCGGTGAGCCGCGTGCCGCCGTCCGCCTTCGCGCCCCGCGCCTTCCCCTGGTCGAGGGCGGTGACGGTCTTCCAGCCGTCGCGGGCGACGATCCGCAGCGTCCCGTCCACGAGTGAGGCGAAGTAGTCGCCGTTGGCCGCCGCCCGCCACTTCTGCTCGGGGCCGGTGCCGGACACGGCCCGGCGCTCGCCGCCGTTGCCGGACTTGCCGGTGAGCTTCAGGGGGCGGACGCCGGGCGGCAGCGGGTGCTCCCGGACGATCGCGTCGGTCCTGACGTCGATCTCGCGCAGGACCTTGTCGTTCATGGTGTCCGCGACGAACAGCGTCGGGTACGTGAACGCCAGCGCTTGCCCCAGCATGCCCTTGCCGTGGTTGGCGACGGTGCGGCCGGCGTCGCCGCAGCCGGTGGCGACGAACGGCTGGTTCATCGGGTCGTCGCCGATGACCGCGCCCCCGCCGACGAGGACGGGATCGGCGGGCGTGGCCCCCTGCGGGCCGATGACGCCGGTGCGTCCCCTGGAAGTGCGGCAGCTGAGCTTCCACGAGCCCGGCGCGATCCAGGTGACGAAGCCCTTCCCGGCCGCCAGTCCGCCCTCGGCGCGGACGCCGAGCGGCCTGGGCCGGCCGCCCTTCGGCCCGGCGGTGTAGACGCGGCCGTCGGCGGTGCGGCCGACGACCGAACCGTCGGCCCCGAGCGCGTCCGGGGTGAACGCCGCGCCGCCCGGCAGCGCCGCGGGGATCGTGACGATGGTCGAGGGGTCCACCAGGTTCCCCGGCGACCGGACGCCCGTCGCCGCGTTCGGTCCCGCCCGGTGCGACGCCTCGGGCAGGACCGTCGGAGCCGCCACCGCGGCGGCGACTGCGGTCACTGCGACCGCCGGCGCGGCCACCCGGCGCCGGGTCCGGGACCGGCCGATCCGGCGGGCGTTCTCCGCACGTGCGCCGGGGTGCGGGCGGACGGCGTCCGCCCGCGCGCCGAACGCGTCCTTGAGCCGTTCCTCGATGCCGTTCATGTCGCCTCCTCGTCCTTCAGGCGCCTGCCGAGCGCCGCGATGGCGCGGGCGGTGTGGGCCTTGACCGTGCCGACGGCGATGCCCAGGGTCTCGGCGGTGTCGCGTTCGCCGAGGTCCAGCCAGTAGCGCAGGACCAGCACCTCGCGCTGCCGTCCGGGCAGCTCCGCGACGGCGGCCAGCAGCGCGCGGACGTCCTCGTCGTGCACCACCTGGTGCTCGGCGGACCCGACGTCGGGCGGCGGCGCGAGCTGCGCGTGCCGGCGCCGCGCCATCCGCAGGTGCCGCAGCCGGCTGCGGGACGCGTTGCACACGCTGGACCGCAGGTAGGCCAGCGCGGCGTTCTGGTCGCGCAGCGTGCGGCGCTTGCGGTGCAGCCGGACGAACGCGTCCTGCACCACGTCCTCGGCGTCGTCGGCGCCGAGCAGCGTCGCGAGCCGGACCAGGCCCCAGAAGTGGGCGGTGAACAGTTCCTCGTACCCGTCGCCGGGACGCGTGAGCCCCACCGCGATGGCCCCTGTCGTCTGCTGGTACGTCACGGAGCAGAGACGAACGCGCGGTCGGAAGGTTTACCACGCTCGGGCGTTTTTGTTCCCCGCGCCAAAAGGAACAAAGCGGAGACCATTTCCGGTCCGCCGCCCACAGGGCCTCTGATCAGCCATGATGTGGGCATGCCCGCAGATCGCATGCTCCCCTCGCCCGAGGCCGCAGACGTCGTCGCGCTCGCCCGCGACATCGCCCGCCGCGAGCTCGCGCCGCGCGCCGCGCCCGCCGAGGAGGCCGGCGCGTTCCCGCGCGAGATCTTCCGGATGCTGGGCCGCGCCGGGCTGCTCGGCCTGCCCTACCCGCCCGACCTCGGCGGCGGCGGCCAGCCCTACGAGGTGTACCTCCAGGTGCTGGAGGAGATCGCGGCGGTGTGGGCGTCGGTCGCGGTCGGGGTGAGCGTGCACACGCTGTCGTGCTTCCCGCTGTTCGCCTGCGGCACCGACGTGCAGCGCAAGCAGCTGCCCGAGCTGCTGGAGGGCGACCTGCTCGGTGGGTACGCGCTGGCGGAGGAGTTCACCGGCCCGGACGCGGCGGGGGTCAGCACGCTGGCGGTCCCGGACGGCGACGGCTACCGGATCACCGGCACCAAGACGTGGATCACGCACGGCGGCGAGGCGGACTTCTACGTGCTGTTCGCCCGCACGTCCGGCAGCCCGGGCGGCCTCACCTGCTTCCTGGTCGAGGGGCGCATGGACGGGCTGGCCTTCGGGCCGCCCGAGCGGAAGATGGCCCTCACCGCCTCCACCACCGCGCGGCTGCACTTCGAGGACGCCTGGGTGCCCGACGACTGGCGGATCGCCGACGAGGGCTGCGGGTTCCCGATCGCGGCGGCGGCGCTGGACGCCGGGCGGCTCGGCATCGCCGCGTGCGCGGTCGGGCTGGCGCAGGGGGCGCTGGACCACGCCGTCCGGTACGCGGCGGGGCGCGGCCAGTTCGGCCGCCCCGTCATCGCCAACCAGGGGATCGCGTTCCTGCTCGCCGACATGGCCGCCGCCGTGGAGACGGCCCGCGCCGGATACCTGGAGGCGGCCCGGCGCAAGGACCGCGGGCTGCCGTTCGCGCGGCAGGCGTCCATCGCCAAGCTCGCCGCGACCGACGCGGCGATGAAGGTGACCGCCGACGCGGTGCAGGTGCTGGGCGGCGACGGCTACACCCGCGACCATCCGGTGGAACGGTACATGCGGGAGGCGAAGGTGATGCAGATCTTCGAGGGCGCCAACCAGATCCAGCGGATGGTCATCGGCCGCCACCTCGCCCGCGACGCCGGCTACGCCTGCTGACCCCCGCACTCCCGCGCGCGGGCCGGGCCGTCAGTGCGGGGGCAGTCCGGTGGCGAGGCGGCCCGTCCGGGAGTTCCCTCCGGCGGCGCGTGCGCGCGCCCGCCGCCGGGCGCGGCGCCGGCTCGCCAGTGTGAGACCGAACACGGCCGCGACGGCAGCGCCGAGGCCGAGCGCGGCGGAGGACGCGGCGCCGGCGTAGCAGCGGGCGCCTGCGTCCGGCGTCACCAGCAGCGGGCCGTCCGTGCCCCGGCAGGTCAGCACGGCCGTCCCGGTCACCGGCGCCGTCATCGACGCGGTGTAGCGGTAGCCCGGCCGGTCGGCCGCGCGCGAGGAGTTCTTGCGGGTGAGCCGGACGCGGCCGTGCTCGGCGCCCAGCGCGACGGCGCAGCCGAACGGCGACGAGCCGTCCCGGCGCACGTAGAGGAAGTAGGTGTGCCCGGCCGACAGCCGAACGGGCAGGCCGCTCACCGCGTCGCCGGTCGCGCTCGGCCCGCGCGCGGCGCCGGAGTCGTCCCGCACCAGCGCCGCCACGGTCAGGAGACCCGCCGCCAGGACGACGAGCGCGACGGGGAGCGCGTACCAGCCCGCGGACGGACCCGCCGGCCCGGGCCCGGCGGGCGGCGCGAATCCGGGGGACGGCGCGGGTCCGGCGGGCGCGGGCCCCGCCGGACTGTTCGCTCCCGGCCACATCCCGGTCCCCCCCGATCCGAACGCCACCGTGTCGTGCCGCCACCCTCCCAGACCGCGGACCCGCACGTCAGGGACTTTCCGCGGGCCGCGGAGGTGTCGGCCGGGCGGGAGCGGTTACCTTACTAGGTAGTAGCAATCTTGGGAGGTCGCATGGCCCTCAGGGACCGACTGCCCGCCCGGCAGATCCGCGTCCGCCCCCCGCGCGGGCTCCGCTACACGGTGGAGCGCGACCTGCCGGTCACGATGCCGGACGGCGTGACGCTGCTCGCCGACCGCTACGTCCCGGAGGGGACGCGGCGGCCGCCGCCGACGATCCTGGTGCGCACCCCCTACGGGCGGCGCGGCCCCGCCGCGCTGGCGAACGGCCTGCTGTTCGTCCCGTTCGGGTTCCAGCTCGTCGTGCAGAGCGCGCGCGGGACGTTCGGGTCCGGCGGCGAGTTCGACCCGCTCGGCGGCGAGCGCGACGACGGCCTCGCCACCGTCGCGTGGCTGAAGGAGCAGCCGTGGTTCGGCGGGACGTTCGCGACCTACGGCGCCAGCTATCTCGGCTACGCGGCCTGGGCGATCGCCGCCGAGGCCGGGCCCGAGCTCAGGGCGATGTCGCTGCAGATCACCGCGTCGTCGTTCCGGGACGCCGCCTACGTCGGCGGCTCGTTCGCGCTGGAGTCCACGCTCACCTGGACCGACCTCACCCACCGGCAGCAGCAGCCGCTCGGGCTGCTGACCGCGTCGCTGCTGTCGCGCCGCCGCGCCGTCCGCGCCGCCCGCTCGGGCCTGCCCCTGTCGGAGCTGGACGTGGCGACCGGCGGCGCGCAGATGCGCTTCTACCAGGACCTGCTCGCCAACCACGGCACGGACGCGGGCTACTGGGACGGCCGCGACTTCAGCGGCACCGTCGGCGAGGTCGAGGCGCCCGTCCGCCTGCTCGGCGGCTGGTACGACGTGTTCCTGCCGTGGGAGATCAAGGACTACCTCGCGCTGCGCGCCGCCGGGCACCGGCCCTACCTCACCATCGGCCCCTGGTGGCACACCGACGCCCGGCACGGGCTGGTGTCGTTCCGCGAGACGCTCGCCTGGTTCCGCGCGCACCTGCGCGGCGACCCGTCCGGGCTGCGCGCCGAACCCGTCCGGCTGTACGTCACCGGCGCTCGCGAGTGGCGGCACTACAGCGACTGGCCGCCGCCCGGCATGCGGCAGGAGCGCTGGCACCTGCACCCCGGCGGCGGGCTCGGCGAGGACGGCCCGCGCCCGTCCGAGCCGAGCACCTACCGGTTCGACCCGGCCCGCCCGACGCCCGCGCTCGGCGGCCCCACCCTGCTCGGCAGCTCCCGCCCGGTCGACAACCGGCCGCTGGAGCGCCGCCCGGACGTGCTGGTGTTCACCTCGCCGCCGCTCACCGAACCGCTCGACGTGATCGGCCCGGTCGGCGCCGACCTGTTCGTCCGGTCCGACCGCGAGCACACCGACTTCGTCGTGCGGCTCTGCGACGTCGCCCCGGACGGGACGTCCCGCAACGTGTGCGAGGGCGGGCTGCGGCTCCCCGCGTTCGCCGAGAAGCCGGTCGGCACGGCCGGCGTCCGCCGCATCGCGGTGGACCTGTGGCCCACCGGGCACCGCTTCGCGCGCGGGCACCGCGTCCGCGTGCACGTGGCCAGCGGCGCCCACCCGAAGGTCGCCGCGAACCCCGGCACGGGCGAGCCGCTCCTCACCGCCCGCCGGATGGTCCCGGCCGACCAGGAGGTCTTCCACGACCCGGACCACCCCTCCGCGATCATCTTGCCGGTCGTGGACCGCTCCCCCGAGTCCTCCGCCCCCGACGACGAGGATCCCGCTTAGCCCCGGAAAACGGTCTCAGCCCCCGCCCCGGGCGACCGCAGCGACGCGACGCACGTCCCCGCACGGTCTCAGTCGGTCTCAGCCGCGGCGCGAGGTTCGACCGGCTCGTGACGGGGGTTCCAGGGGGTCGCCCCCCTGGGCCAACACGGCCTCGGCGAGGCGGGTTTCGCTGCCGGGGGCGTGTTCGAGGTAGAGGGCGGGTTCCGTCAGTTCCAGTTCGATCAGGAGCGGGTCGCCGTCCGGGCCGGGGACGAGGTCGACGCGCGCGTAGAGCAGGTCGCGGCCGCCCGGGACGGCGGCGAGGACGCGGTGGGCGACGTCCAGTTCGGCGGCGGTCGCGGTGGTGGCGGTGACCCGGCCGCGGGTGTCGCCGAGGCCGGTGAGGCCCTCGATGCCGGCGCCGGGGTTCAGCACGCGCGCCTTGCGGCCCGCGTGGCTGTACTCGCCGCCGATGAAGACCAGGGCCGTCTCACCGGCGGTGTCGACGGCCTCCAGGTACGGCTGGAGCATCACCGTGCGGCCGGCGTCGCGGAGGTCGCGCAGGTGGGCGCGGGCGGCGTCCTCCTCGCCGCGGCCCCAGCGCGCGGTGTCGCGCGAGCCGGAGGACACCGACGGCTTCAGCACGTACTCCGGCCAGTCGGCGGGGATGTCGTCGGGGTCCCAGCGGGTCGGGACGACGGGGACGCCCGCGGCCTCCAGGTCGCGCAGGTAGCGCTTGTCGGTGTTCCAGCGCAGCACGTCCGCGGGGTTGAGCACGCGCGGCAGGCTCTGCGCCCAGGCGAGGAACGCGTCGCGCCGGTCGGTGTAGTCCCAGGTCGAGCGGATGACGACCAGGTCGTAGGCGGACCAGTCCACGGACGGGTCGTCCCAGACGGCGATGTCGGCGGCGACGCCGAGGCCGCCGAGGGCGGCGGCCAGCATCCGCGCGTCGTCGCTGCCCTCGGGCAGCCGGGCGCAGGTGGCGAGGGCGCACCGGGGTGATGCGGACACGGGGGGTTCCTTCTCGCGGCGGGGGGTCGGCGGACGGGAGGTCAGCGGACGGAGGGGCAGCGGACGGGAGGTCAGCGGACGGGGTTGCCCGCGGCGCGCAGCGCGTCCTTCACCTCGGAGATCTTCATCTCGCCGAAGTGGAAGACGCTGGCGGCGAGCACCGCGTCGGCGCCGGCGGCGACGGCCGGGACGAAGTGCTCCACGGCGCCCGCGCCGCCGCTGGCGATGACGGGCACGGTGACGGTCTCGCGGACGCGGCGCAGCATGTCCAGGTCGAAGCCGGCCTTGGTGCCGTCGGCGTCCATCGAGTTCAGCAGGATCTCGCCGACACCGAGCTCCTGGCCGCGCCGCGCCCATTCGACCGCGTCGATGCCGGTGCCCTGGCGGCCGCCGTGCGTCGTCACCTCGAAGCCGGACGCGGTGCCGTCGGCGCGGCGGGCGTCGACCGACAGCACGACGCACTGGGAGCCGAACCGGTGCGCGGCCTCCCGCAGGAACTCCGGCCGCGCGATCGCCGCGGTGTTGATCGACACCTTGTCGGCCCCGGCGCGCAGCAGCCGGTCGACGTCCTCGACGCTGCGGACGCCGCCGCCGACCGTCAGCGGGATGAACACCTGCTCGGCGGTGCGGCGCACGACGTCGTAGGTGGTGGAGCGGTCGGCGCTGGACGCGGTGATGTCCAGGAACGTCAGCTCGTCGGCGCCCTCGGCGTCGTAGCGGCGGGCCAGCTCGACGGGGTCGCCGGCGTCGCGCAGGTTCTGGAAGTTGACGCCCTTGACGACGCGCCCGGCGTCGACGTCCAGGCAGGGGATGACCCGTACGGCGACGGTCACTTCACGGCCTCCAGCGCCTCTTGCAGCGTGAACGCCTGCGCGTACAGCGCCTTCCCGACGATCGCGCCCTCGACGCCCACCCCGGCGAGCTTGGCGAGTTCGCGCAGGTCGTCGAGGGACGAGACGCCGCCGGACGCCACGACGGGCTTGTCGGTGCGGGAGCAGACCTCGCGCAGCAGCTCGGTGTTGGGGCCGCGCAGCGTGCCGTCCTTGGTGACGTCGGTGACGACGTAACGCGGGCAGCCGTCGGCCTCCAGCCGGGCGAGGACCTCCCACAGGTCGCCGCCCTCGCGCGTCCAGCCGCGCGCGGCGAGCGTCGTGCCCCGCACGTCGAGCCCGACCGCGATCTTGTCGCCGTGCGAGGCGATGATCTTGCGGCACCAGTCCGGGTCCTCCAGCGCGGCGGTGCCGATGTTGACCCGCGCGCAGCCGGTGGACAGCGCCGCCTCCAGCGACGCGTCGTCGCGGATGCCGCCCGACAGCTCCACCTTCACGTCCAGCCGCCCGGTCACCTCGGCGAGCAGCTCCCGGTTGGAGCCGCGCCCGAACGCCGCGTCCAGGTCGACCAGATGGATCCACTCCGCACCCGCGTCCTGCCAGGCCAGCGCGGCGTCGAGGGGCGCGCCGTAGGAGGTCTCGGTGCCGGCCTCGCCCTGCACCAGGCGGACCGCCTGGCCGTCGGCGACGTCAACGGCGGGAAGGAGCGTCAGAGTCATGCGGGAACCCTATCGATACAGGTGAACGGGCAAGCGCCGTCAGGAGAGGGTGGACAGCCAGTTGCGCAGGAGCCGCGCCCCCGCGTCGCCGGACTTCTCCGGATGGAACTGGGTCGCGCACAGCGGGCCGTTCTCGACCGCGGCGACGAACCGGTCGCCGTGCTCGGCCCAGGTGACCAGCGGCGGCCGGAGGGTGCCGGTCGGGTCGGGCTCCAGCTCCCAGCGGCGCGCCGCGTAGGAGTGGACGAAGTAGAACCGGGCGTCCGCCAGCCCCTCGAACAGGACGGAGCCCTCCGGGGCGTCCACGGTGTTCCAGCCCATGTGAGGGACGATCTGCGCCTCCAGCCGGTCGACCGTGCCGGGCCATTCGTCGCAGCCCTCGGTGGTGACGCCGTGCTCGATGCCCTTGGAGAACAGGATCTGCATGCCGACGCAGATGCCGAGGACCGGCAGGCCACCGGCGAGTCGGCGGCCGATGAGCTGCTCGCCGCGCACCTCCCGCAGCCCCTTCATGCAGGCGGCGAACGCGCCGACGCCCGGGACGACCAGGCCGTCGGCGGCGAGCGCGGCGTCCCAGTCGGCGGTGACGGTGACGTCGGCGCCCGCGCGGGCCACGGCGCGCTCGGCCGAGCGCAGGTTGCCCGACCCGTAGTCGAGCACGACGACCTTCGGGTTCACAGCCACATCACACCCCCGGCGAACGCCAGCCCGGCGAGGAACAGCACGATCAGCGCGGCGCCCTTGAGCCCCTGCCTGACGAAGCTGTAGACGCCGGCGAGCAGGAACAGCGCGACCGCGAAGACCGCGACGTTGCCGAACGTGAAGTGCAGTCCGCCAGTTTCGAGAGCAGCAGTGCCCACGGCTACAGCGCTCCCTTGGTGGACGGGATGCCGTGCACCTTCGGATCGAACGCCACCGCGTCGCGCAGCGCGCGCGCCAGCGCCTTGAACTGCGCCTCGACGATGTGGTGGGCGTTGCGCCCGTACGGGACGTGGACGTGCAGCGCGACCTGCGCGTTCGACACGAACGACTCGAGGATGTGCCGGGTCATCGTGGTGTCGTACTCGGGGCCGATCATCGGGGCCATGCCGTCCGGCTCCACGTGCACCAGGTACGGGCGGCCCGACACGTCCACCGTGACCTGGGCGAGCGCCTCGTCCAGCGGGATGGAGGCGTCGGCGAAGCGGCGGATGCCGGCCTTGTCGCCGAGCGCCTCGCGGAACGCCTGGCCGAGCGCGATCGCGGTGTCCTCGATCGTGTGGTGGCTGTCGATGTGCAGGTCCCCGGCCGTCTTGACGGTCAGGTCGAACGACCCGTGCTTGCCGAGCTGCGCCAGCATGTGGTCGAAGAACCCCACGCCGGTCGCCACGTCGACCTGCCCGGTGCCGTCCAGGTCGATCTCGACGAGGACCTGGGTCTCCTTGGTCCCGCGCTCGATCCGTCCCTTGCGCGTCACACGCTCTCCTTAAGTGCAGTGCGGAAGGCGGCCGTCTCCTCGGGGGTGCCGACGCTCACCCGCAGCCATTCGGGCGGCCCGACCTCGCGGATCAGCACGCCGCGCTCCAGCAGCGCCTCCCAGACCCTCCGGCGGTCCGGGAACGTCCCGAACAGCACGAAGTTGGCGTCGGAGTCGGCCACCCGGAACCCCTCGGCGCGCAGCCACGCGACCAGGCCGTCGCGCTCGCGGCGCAGCGCCTCGACGGTGCCGAGCAGCTCCTCGCCGTGCGCGAGGGCGGTGCGGGCTACCGCCTGAGTGACGGCCGACAGGTGGTACGGCAGCCGGACCAGCAGCAGCGCCTCGATCACGGCGGGGTCGGCGGCCAGATAGCCGAGCCGGGCGCCCGCCATCGCGAACGCCTTGGACATCGTCCGGGTGACGATCAGCCGCGGGTGGCCGTCCAGCAGGGTCAGCGCCGACGGGGTGCCCTCCCGGCGGAACTCGCCGTAGGCCTCGTCGACGACGACCATGCCGGGCGCCGCGTCCAGGACCGCCTCGATCGCCGCCAGCGGCAGCGCGGTGCCGGTCGGGTTGTTCGGCGAGGTGAGGAACACGATGTCGGGCCGGTGCTCCTCGACGGCCGCGATCGCGCGGGCCGGCTCGAGGCCGAAGTCCTCGTCGCGGAACGCGTCGATCCAGCGGGTCCCGGACACCCCGGTGATGATCGGGTGCATCGAGTAGGACGGCTCGAAGCCGAGCGCGGTGCGGCCCGCCCCGCCGAACGCCTGCAGGATCTGCTGGATGATCTCGTTGGAGCCGTTCGCCGCCCACACCCGCCCGGCGGTGAGGCCGGCGCCGGGCGTGTCGGCGTTCAGGAACGCGGCGAGGTCGGTGCGGAGCGCGACGGCGTCGCGGTCGGGGTAGCGGTTCAGCGATCCGGCGACGTCCATGACGGCCTCGCCGAGCGCCTTCACCAGCCGGTCCGACGGCGGGTAGGGGTTCTCGTTGGTGTTGAGCGCGTACGGCACGTCCAGCTGCGGGGCGCCATAGGGCTCCCGGCCGCGCAGGTCGTCCCGCAGCGGCAGGTCGTTGAGCGAGGTCACGAAGGGATCTCCCAGTCGAAGCGGGCCTTCAGGGCGGCCCCGTGCGCGGGCAGGTCCTCGGCCTCGGCGAGCGCGACGACGCGCCCGGTGGCCTCGGCGAGGGCGTCGCGGTCGTACTCCACGACATGGACGCCGCGCAGGAACGACTGCACCGACAGCCCGGACGAGTGGCACGCGCACCCGCCGGTCGGCAGCACGTGGTTGGACCCGGCGAGGTAGTCGCCGAGCGACACCGGCGCGTACCGGCCGACGAAGACCGCGCCGGCGTTGCGGACGCGGGCGGCGACGGCGGCCGCGTCGGCGGTCTGGATCTCCAGGTGCTCGGCGGCGTAGGCGTCGACGACCTTCAGGCCGTCGTCGATCCCGTCCACCAGCACGATGCCGGACTGCCGCCCGGCCAGGGCCTCGGTGATCCGCTCGGTGTGCTTGGTGCGGGCGACCTGCGCCTTCAGCTCCCGCTCGACCTCGTCGGCGAGCCGGACCGAGTCGGTGACCAGCACGGCGGCGGCGAGCGTGTCGTGCTCGGCCTGGCTGATCAGGTCGGCGGCGACGTCCACCGGGTCGGCGGTGTCGTCCGCGAGGATCGCGATCTCGGTCGGGCCGGCCTCGGCGTCGATGCCGATCACGCCCTTGAGCAGCCGCTTGGCGGCGGCGACGTAGACGTTGCCGGGGCCGGTGACGAGGTCGGCGCGGGGGCACTCGTCGGTGCCGTAGGCGAACATCGCGATCGCCTGCGCGCCGCCCACCGCGTAGACCTCCTCGACGCCGAGCAGCGCGCACGCCGCCAGGATCGTCGGGTGCGGCAGGCCGCCGAAGTCCTTCTGCGCGGGCGAGGTCACCGCGAGGGACTGGACGCCCGCCTCCTGCGCCGGGACGACGTTCATGACCACGCTGGACGGGTAGACGGCGCGGCCGCCCGGCACGTACAGGCCGACGCGGCCGACCGGGATCCACCGCTCGGTGACGGTGCCGCCGGGCACGACCCGCGTGGTGGTGTCGGTGCGGCGCTGGTCGCGGTGCACGGCGCGGGCGCGGCGGATGCTCTCCTCCAGCGCGTCGCGCACGGCGGCGTCGAGCCCCGCGAGGGCCTGGTGGACGGCCCGGACCGGGACCCGGGTGCTCTCCAGCTCGACCCCGTCCAGGGCCCTGGTGTGCTCCCGGACCGCCTGCGAGCCCCTATGGCGCACGTCCTCGCAGATCGGCCGCACCTTGTCCAGGGCGGCCTCGACGTCGAGTTCGGCGCGGGGCAGCACGGTGCGCGGGTCGCCGGGAAGGGAGCCGCGCAGGTCGATACGGGAAATCACCCGTCCAGTCTACGGAGTGGCCTCCGTCCCCCGTGCACCGTCTCAGGTGCCGAGACGCCCGTGTCGCGTGTCCCCCGAGCCTCCCCCGTCACTGCCGTCACGGGTGCGGCGCCGCTCACACGCGCAACGTGCCGTCCAGCACGGTGACCGCCTCACCGGAGATGATCACCCGGTCGCCGCGCATCGCCATCCGGACGTAGCCGCCGCGCTCGGACGCCTGGTACCCGGTCATCTCCTGCAGGTTCGTCCGCTCCGACCAGAAGGGGGCGAGCGCGCAGTGCGCCGACCCGGTGACGGGGTCCTCGCCGTCGCCGAGCAGGAGCCGCGCGCCGAAGAAGCGGGACACGAAGTCGTGCTCGCGGTCGTGCTCGCGCTCGGCGAGGTGCGCCGTGACGACCACGCCGCGCGCGTCGATCCGCGCCAGCGCCGCCATGTCGGGCTTCAGCCGGTGCACCACGTCCTCGTCGGCGAGCTCGACGATCAGGTCGTTCTGGACGTTGCGCCCCGTCCACCCGATCTCGACGCCGCCGAGCGCCTCGGCCAGCCCGGCCGGAGGCGGGGTGAACTCGGGCGGGCAGGACGGGAAGTCCATCGCCAGGCCGCCGTCCGCGTCCCGGGCGACGGTGAGGACGCCGCTCTTCAGCGTCCGGAAGCGGATCGGGCGGTCGGCGGCCACGGCGCCGGTCTCGTAGAGGGCGTGGGCGGCGGCCATGGTCGCGTGCCCGCAGAGCGCGACCTCGACGAGCGGCGTGAACCAGCGCAGCTCGAAGTCGGCCTCCGGTTCGTCGATGCGCCGGACGAAGGCGGTCTCCGAGTGCTTCATCTCGGCCGCGACCCGCTGCATCCAGTCCGGGTCGGCGGCGCCGTCCAGCAGGCAGACCCCGGCGGGGTTGCCGGCGAACGGGCGGTCGGTGAAGGCGTCCACGACGAGCATCCTCATGCCGCAGACGCTACCGGTGGCGCGTCCGGCGGCGGCACGGCCAATCGCGCGAAGTGGCCCGGTCCGCCCCGCGCGCCCGGGGACGTGACACCCGCTTCACACTGTGAAAAATCGCCCCTTACCAAGATCATCGACGGCGGCGTACGCTGGCGCCGAGGGCGTCCCGGCCGGCGCGGGAAAGAGGCGACATGACGGAGCGGCTCCCCCTGTTCCCGCTGGGCACCGTGCTGTTCCCGGGCCTGGTGCTGCCGCTGCACCTGTTCGAGGAGCGGTACCGGCTGCTCATCGGCGACCTGCTCGAGCGGCCCGAGCCGCGCGGCTTCGGCGTGGTCGGCATCGAGCTCGGCCACGAGGTCGGCCAGGACGCGGCGCGCCGCCTCGCCGGCGTCGGCTGCCTGGCCGAACTGCGCGAGGCCCGGCGGCACCCCGACGGCCGCTACGACATCGTCACCACCGGGACGCGCCGCTTCCGGGTCAAGGAGCTGGACCGGTCGCGCCCCTACCTGCAGGGCGAGGTGGAGTTCCTGGCCGAGGAGCCGGGCGCCGGCACCGGGCCCGCCGCGCGGCGGGTGCGGCGGCTGTTCCGGCTCTACCGGGAGCGGCTCTCGGCCGCCGGCGCCGGCCCCGTCGCCGACCCGGACCTGCCGGACGACCCGGTCGCCCTGTCCTACCTGATCGCCGCGTCGGTCGTGCTCGACGGGCACGAGAAGCAGCGGCTGCTGGAGTGCGAGGACGCGGCGCTGCGGCTGGCGGCCGAGCGCGACCTGCTGCTGCGGGAGAACCGGATCCTGGACGCGCTGCCGATGATCCCCGCCGGCCAGTTCCTGGACGGCTCGTTCACCCTGAACTGACGCCGCGTCCAGGCCCGGCGCCCCCGCAGCCGAAGATCACGGCAGACTGTCCCCATGAGCAAGCAGGCAGGGGGGAGCAGGGCGGGCGGCAAGGGCACGCCCGCCACGGTCGCCGCGTCCAAGGCCGGGATCGAGTTCACGCTGCACTCCTACGAGCCGGACCCGGACGCCGACTCCTACGGCGCGGCGGCGGCCGACGCGCTCGGCATCCCGCACGACCGGATCTTCAAGACGCTGCTGGCCGAGGTGGACGGGCGGCTGACCGTCGGGGTCGTCCCGGTGTCGGGGTCGCTGGACCTGAAGGCGCTGGCCGCGGCGGCGGGCGGCAAGAAGGCGGTCATGGCCCACCCGCGCGACGCCGAGCGCGCCACCGGCTACGTGGTCGGCGGGATCAGCCCGCTGGGGCAGCGCCGCCGGCTGCCGACGGTGATCGACGCGTCGGCGTCAGCGCTCGCCACCGTCTACGTCTCGGCCGGTCGGCGCGGACTCCAGATCGAGCTCGTCCCCGCCGACCTCATCGCCCTCACCGGCGCCGCCGTCGCGGCGATCGCCCGGCGGTAGCCGGCGGAACACCACCTCCAGCAGGCCGTACGCGGCGACCGCGACCAGCGGCCAGGCCATCAGCACGCCCTTGGCGCGCAGGTCGGGGACGCCGGTGACGGTGGCGCCGTCGCGGCCGTGCCGGACGACGTCCTGGTAGTGGCCGAGCCCGATCAGGTGGCCGGTCTTCCAGGCGAGCAGGGACGCGGCGACGCCGCCGGCGGCCAGGCCGAGCAGCAGCGCGATGTCGTTGCGGCGGCCGCCCGCCAGGTAGGCGGCGATGCCGCACAGCAGGCCGGCCGACAGGGCGATCAGCGCGAACCGGCCGTCCACCCCGATCGGGCCCTCGCCTTCCGGGTCGGCGACCAGGGCCTCACCCTGGATGACGACATACCCGACCCGGGGGATGGTGTTTCCCCAGAGCAGCCCCGCGAGCGGCCCGAGAGGCGTCACGATGGCGGTGGTGACCAGCCAGGTCGTCAACTGCCTCCCGGTCGGTCGCCGCACTGCGTACGCTCCTCGGTGGAAGTGTCCTCTGACAGCGAAAGCCTAGCCTGCCCAGGTCAGCCGATCGACAATCGAAGGGTGCCCGACTCCCGTTGTGATTCTCACCCGCGACCGCCCCGGCTACTGGGATAATGTGCCCGACATGTCCGGATTCAGTCCCGCGTTCGAACGCCTCGGCGCCGCCCTGGCGGCCGTCGTCCTGCAGCAGCAGGAGACGCTCGCCGAGTTCCTCCCGCGCGAGGACTGGAGCGCCGACCTCACCGCCCGCACCTACACCAGCGGCGGCGCCACCGTCCGCGTCTCGCTGCTCGGCTCCTACGCCGCGCGCGAGCGCACCTGGCTGTGGGGCTGGGCCAACCCGCAGTTCGGCGACGCGCACCCGGCCGTCGTCCCGACGCTGGCGATCCGCGCCCTCGGCGAGCGGCTCGGCATCACCGAGTTCACCACCCCCGAGGTCGACCTGTCCTGGTACGACGGGCCGGCCGGGCACGGCGGCGAGCTGATCGCGATGGCGGCGGGCGGGGTGCTGCGCGGCGCCGGCTACATCGGCGCCGGCTACGACGGCGGCTCGGCCTACCTGCACGTCGACGACCCGCAGGTGCCGGCCGCCGGCTGGGACCCGATCCCCGTACCCCGGCTGCTGACCGGCGCGACGAGCCTGTTCCCGCACGAGCCGCGGCTCACCCTCGCGGGCCTGCTGTCGCACCACCGGGTCGCCTACCGGCAGCGCGACGAGGTGACCGAGATGCCGCTGCCCGGCGGCGGCACGGCCCGCGCGCGCTTCGACGGCCTGGGCCGCTTCGTCGACTGGCAGGCCGACCTGACGCCCGCGACCCCGGCCGCCCTCGGCAGCTGACCGCCGCCCGGCCCGGGCGGCGGCAAACCCCCGGCTAGCCCAGGCAGGACGGGCCGAGCAGCTGCTTCAGGTCGCCCATCAGCGCCGGCGACGGCGCGACGCGCAGCCGGTCGTCCAGCCGGACGACCGTGGTGCGCGGCCCGTTCTGCAGGTGCAGGTGCACCTCCGACGAGCCGGGGTGGGTGATCAGCACCTCTTTCAGCCGCGACACCGTCGGCGGCGTGCAGCGGCCGAGCGGCAGCGTCACCGACAGCGGCCCGGTGCCCTCGGTGATGGTCAGGTCGGGCTGGGTGACCTCCATCGCGATGATCTTCGCGACGTCCTCGCGGCGGTCCAGCTTGCCCTTGACGATCAGGATCGCGTCCTCGGCGAGCAGCGTGGAGCACAGCTGGTACGACGAGGGGAAGCACAGCACCTCGATGGAGCCGGCGAGGTCCTCCAGCTGGAACATGGCCCACGAGTTGCCCTGCTTGGTGACCTTGCGCTGCAATCCGGACAGCAGCCCCGCGATCGTCACGATCTGCCCGTCGGGCCGCTCGCCCTCGTTCAGCGCGGCGATGGTGCAGTCGGCCTCGCGCTCCAGGATGTGCTCGACGCCCAGCAGCGGGTGGTCGGAGACGTACAGGCCGAGCATCTCCCGCTCGAAGGCCAGCAGGGTGGTCTTGTCCCACTCCTCGCCCTCGGGGATCGCGACGGCGAACGCGTCCTCGCCGCCGTCGTCCTCCAGCGCGCCGAACAGCGAGTCCTGCCCGACGGCCTCCTTGCGCTTGATGTCGATGACCGAGTCGATCGCCTGCTCGTGCACCATCAGCAGCGCCTTGCGCTGGTGCCCGAGCTCGTCGAACGCGCCCGCCTTGATCAGCGACTCCACGACCCGCTTGTTGCACACCTGCGGCGGGACCTTGTTGAGGAAGTCGTTGAAGTCGGTGTAGGCGCCCTTCTCCCTGCGGGCCGCGACGATCCCGTCCACCACGTTGTGGCCGACGTTGCGGACCGCCGACAGGCCGAACCGGATCTCGGCGTCGCCGAGCGGGGTGAAGTCGGCCTCGGAGGTGTTGACGTCCGGCGGCAGGACCTTCAGCCCCATCCGGCGGCACTCCGACAGGTAGAGGGCGCTCTTGTCCTTGTCGTCGCCGACGGACGTCAGCAGGCCCGCCATGTACTCGGCCGGGTAGTTCGCCTTGAGGTAGGCCGTCCAGTAGGAGACGAGGCCGTACGCGGCGGAGTGCGCCTTGTTGAACGCGTAGTCGGAGAACGGGACGAGGATGTCCCACAGCGTCTTGACGGCCTCCTTGGAGAAGCCGTTGTCGAGCATGCCCTTCTCGAACCCGACGAACTGGGCGTCCAGCTCGGCCTTCTTCTTCTTGCCCATGACGCGGCGGAGCAGGTCCGCCTTGCCGAGCGTGTAGCCCGCCACCTTCTGCGCGATCGCCATGACCTGCTCCTGGTAGACGATCAGGCCGTAGGTGGTGTCGAGGATCTCCTTGAGCGGCTCCTCCAGCTCCGGGTGGATCGGGGTGATCTCCTGGAGGCCGTTCTTGCGCAGCGCGTAGTTGGTGTGGGAGTTCGCGCCCATCGGGCCCGGCCGGTACAGCGCGCCGACGGCGGAGATGTCCTCGAAGTTGTCGGGCTTCATCAGCCGCAGCAGCGAGCGCATCGGGCCGCCGTCGAACTGGAACACCCCGAGCGTGTCGCCGCGGGCGAGCAGGTCGTAGGTCGGCTGGTCGTCCAGCGGCAGTTCGAGCAGGTCGACGTCGACGCCCTTGTTCTTCTTGATCCCCTTGAGCGCGTCGTCGATGATCGTCAGGTTCCGCAGGCCGAGGAAGTCCATCTTCAGCAGGCCGAGCGTCTCGCAGGTCGGGTAGTCGAACTGCGTGATGATCGCGCCGTCGGCGTCCCGCCGCATGATCGGCACGTGGTCGGTGATCGTCTCACCGGACATGATGATCCCGGCGGCGTGCACGCCGGTCTGCCGGATCAGCCCCTCCAGGCCCTGCGCCAGATCCATGATCTGCTTGACGTCGGCCTCTTCCTCGTACAGCTTGCGCAGCTCGCCGGCCTCGCCGTAGCGCGGGTGCTTGTCGTCGAAGATGCCCGACAGCGGGATGTCCTTGCCCATGACGGCGGGCGGGAACGCCTTGGAGATCCGGTCGCCCAGCGCGTAGGGGAAGCCGAGGACGCGGCCGGCGTCCTTGATGGCGGCCTTCGCCTTGATGGTGCCGAAGGTGGCGATGAAGGAGACCTTGTCGGCGCCCCACTTCTCCGTCGTGTACTTGATGACCTCGGCGCGCCGGTCTTCAGGGAAGTCGATGTCGATGTCGGGCATGGACGCGCGCTCGGGGTTGAGGAACCGCTCGAAGATCAGCCCGTGCGGGAGCGGGTCGAGGTCGGTGATGCCCATCGCGTAGGCGACCAGCGAGCCCGCGGCGCTGCCCCGCCCGGGGCCGACCAGGATGCCGTTCTCCTTGGCCCACATGATGAAGTCGGCGACGACGAGGAAGTAGGACGGGTACCCCTTGCCGAGGATGACGCCCATCTCGTACTCGGCCTGCCGCCGGTACTCGTCCGGGATCCCGTCGGGGAAGCGCCGCTCCAGGCCCTTCCAGACCTCCTTGCGGAACCAGCTCTCCTCGGTCTCCCCCTCGGGGACGGGGAACCGCGGGCTGAGGTCGCGGTGCTCGAACATGCCCTCCGGCTCGACCCGCTCGGCGACGAGGAGGGTGTTCTTGCAGCCCTCGAGCCAGATGTCGGACGCGTCGATCGCCCGCATCTCGTCGGCCGTCTTCAGGTAGTAGCCGCTGCCGTCGAACCGGAACCGGTCGGGGTCGGCGAGCTGCTTTCCGACCTGGACGCACAGGAGCGCGTCGTGCGCGGTCGCCTCCGACTCGTGGGTGTAGTGCGAGTCGTTGGTGACGACCGGCCGGATGTTCAGCTTCTTGCCGATGTCGATGAGGCCCTGCCGGACGCGGCGCTCGATGTCGAGGCCGTGGTCCATCAGCTCGAGGAAGTAGTTGTCCTTGCCGAGGATGTCCTGGAAGGTGGCGGCCGCCTTGAGCGCCTCGTCGAACTGGCCGAGCCGCAGCCGGGTCTGGATCTTGCCGGACGGGCATCCCGTCGTGCCCATCACGCCCTCGGCGTGCTCGGCGAGCAGCTCCTCGTCCATGCGCGCGTACTTGAAGACGAAGCCCTCGGTGTAGGCGCGGCTGGACAGCTTGAACATGTTGTGCAGGCCGGCCTTGTTGCGCGCCCACAGCGTCATGTGGTTGATCAGGCCGCCGCCGGAGACGTCGTCGCGCTTCTGGCTCGGCTCGCCCCACTGGACCTTCTTCTTGTGGAAGCGGGACTCGGGCGCCATGTACGCCTCGATGCCGATGATCGGGGTGACGCCGGCGGCGGTGGCCTGCCTGTGGAAGTCGTAGGCGCCGTGCATGTTGCCGTGGTCGGTCATCGCGATCGCCGGCATCTCCTGCCGCCCGACCTCCTCGAACATCTGCTTCAACCGGGCGGCTCCGTCCAGCATGGAGTACTCGGTATGAACATGCAGGTGAACGAAAGAGTCGGCCATGCCCGCTGCGCCTCCTGATGCTCGCATGCGACCGCCCACGTGCGTGGCCCGCACGTGGTCGCGTTATCGGTCCCGGGGGAAGATCGCCACCCCGGCGGGACACCGGGATGACGCGGTCCTGAGAGCCTAACCCCGTCCGGGGGCCGTCCGCTCCCCGACTCGCCCACCGTCTCGTGCGTCACGGCGGACACCCGGCGGAACACCCGTCGCACCCCTCCGGGCCGTCTCACGACGCGAGACCGGTGTCCGGGATTTGACTCGGCCCCGGCGTCCCGCCGTACCATCGCCGGGTGGAACATCGCCATTCCAGGTTTACGCGGCCGGCTCCGGGCGAGCCGGTCACCGCGACGACCTGAGCGATGACCCCGGAGCCGGCCAAAGGCAGAGCCCACTCGGGCCCTGCCTTTTCGATGGACGCGGCCCCGGGCACGGATCCCCTGCGCGGCACGGCCGCCGCGAGAGAGGGAGACCGACATGCACGACCAGGTCATCGACGCCGGTGGCGCCTCCGGGCCGTCCTGCCCCGCCTGCGGGACGCCCGGGGAACCCGACGGGCCGCGCGCCCCGCTGCTGCGCGTGCCGCTGCCGCCCGTCGAGGACCTCGCCACCGTGGCGGAGGCGCGCGCGGCGATCGACGGGCTGGACGCGGCGCTCGCCGTGCTGCTGGAGCACCGCGCCGCCGTCGCCGCCGTCGTGCAGCGACTCAAGCCCGTCGGCGGGTTCGCGGGCCGCAACCACGACCGGGAGCGCGAGATCGTCGACGCGATGGCCGAGCACGCCCCGTCCCTCGGCCGCGACCACCTCGCCAGGATCATGAACGCGGTGATCGAGGCGGGCCTGGACGCCGCCGAACGCTGACCGCCGGATGCTGACCGGCGTCCGCGACGGCGCCGCGGTCAGGACTCGGTGGAGACGATCTCCAGCGCGTGGGCGAGGTCGTCGGGGTACGGGCTCTCGAACTCCACCCAGTCGCCCCGCGACGGGTGCTCGAAGCCCAGCCGGGCGGCGTGCAGCCACTGCCGCCGCAGCCCGAGCCGCTCCGCGAGGGTCGGGTCGGCGCCGTAGGCCATGTCGCCCACGCACGGATGCCGGATCGCCGACATGTGCACCCGGATCTGGTGGGTGCGGCCGGTCTCCAGGTCGATGTCCAGCAGCGTGGCCGCGCGGAACGCCTCCACGGTGTCGTAGTGCGTCACCGACGGCTTGCCGCCCGCCACGACCGCGAACCGGCCGTCGCCGAACGGGTGCCGGTCGATCGGCGCGTCCACCGTCCCGCGGAACGGGTCGGGATGGCCCTGCACCAGCGCCCGGTAGCGCTTGTCGATGCGGCGCTCCTTGAACGCCCGCTTGAGCCGCGAGTAGGCGACCTCGCTCTTGGCCACCACCATCGCGCCGGTGGTGTTGGCGTCCAGCCGGTGCACGATGCCCTGCCGCTCGGACGCGCCGCTGGTGGCGATCGTGTGCCCGGCGCCGAGCAGCCCGCCGAGGACGGTCGGGCCCGTCCAGCCGGTGGTGGGGTGCGCGGCGACGCCGATCGGCTTGTTCACCACGACGATGTCGTCGTCCTCGTACAGGATCCCCATGCCGGCGACGGGCTCGGCGACCGGTGCGGGCGGCGCCGGCGGGGGCGGCAGCGTGACCTCCAGCCAGGCGCCCGCGTGCAGCCGCTCGGACTTGGTCGCCACCTCCTGGCCGTCCAGCAGGACCTCGCCCGCGGCGATGATGTCGGCGGCCCCGCCCCGCGACAGCCCGAACAGCCGGGCGAGCGCGGCGTCGATCCGCTCCCCCTCCAGGCCGTCCGGCACGTGGAGGCTGCGCACCTCGCCCGTCAAGGCTTCTCCTCCCGGGCCGGGACGTCACCGTTCGCAGCGGCGGGCCCGGTCTCCCGGGCGGCCGGCTCGTCACGGGCGGCCGGCTCGTCCCGCGCGGGGGGCTCGCCCTCGGCGGCGGGCGCGGACGGCCCGGCGGAGGGCGCGTCCGGTTTCCCGGGCCCTTCGTCGACCCCGTCCTCGACGGCGTCCCTCTGGGCGTCGCTGTCGGCGTCCTTGTCGTCCGCCAGGCGCGTGCCGTCGATCTGGAGGCCGCGGGCCGCCAGCAGGACGGCGAGGACGCCGCCGCAGACGATCGCCGAGTCCGCCAGGTTGAACACCGGGTAGTGCGGGAACTCGATCCAGTCGACGACGTGGCCCTTCAGCGGCGCCGGGGCCCGGAACAGCCGGTCGATCAGGTTGCCGATCGCGCCGCCGAGCAGCAGCCCCAGGCAGACCGCCCAGGGCAGGCTGCGCAGGTTGCGGGCGGTGCGCAGGATCGCTACCACCACACCGCAGGCGATCACGGTGAAGACGATCGTGTAGCCGGTGCCGATCGAGAACGCGGCACCGCTGTTGCGGGTCTCGCGCAGCTTCAGCAGCCCGCCGAGCAGCCGGACGGGCGCCCGGTCGTGCAGCGCGGCCACCACGATGGTCTTGGACACGATGTCGGCGGCGAGCGCGGCCAGGGCCACGGCGATCAGCACGCCGACGCGGCGGGGCCGGGGAGATCCCATGGATTCCCCGGCCCCTCCGTCAGGGTTCGTTGGGTCGCTCAGCGACGTTCCTCGCGTTGTTTGCATGTCACACACAGGGTCGCACGCGGAAAGACCTGGAGGCGCGCCTTGCCGATCGGCTCGACGCACGACTCGCAGATCCCGTACGTGCCGGCTTCCATCCGCTGGACGGCCCGCTCCATCTGGGCGAGCAGGTCCTGTGAATTGTATGCCAGCGCCAGCTCGTGCTCGCGCTCGTAGGTCTTGGCGCCCAGATCCGCCTGGTCGTCGCCGGCGCCCTCGCTGATGTCGCCCTCCGCGATCTGCACCGCGGACGCCGCGATCTCCCGGTGCAGCGCGGCGATCTGCTCCTCCAGCCCGGCCCGCACCTCGGCCAGCTCGGCGGGCGTCCAGTGCCCCTCGCCCTTGCGGACCGGCAGCTCCGCGGCCGTCACCGTCCCGGCCTTGCCCGGGTCCGTCCCGGCCGCGCCCGCCTTGGCCGCGGATTTGGCGGCACCGCGCTTGGCGGCGGGCTTGGCGGACCCGGCGGGCTTCGCCGCGGGCGCCTTCGCGGCGGCCTGCCGCCCGCCCCGGCCCTTCTTGGCGGCCGGTCCCTTCTTGCCGGAGGGCCCCGTCTTGCCTGATGACCCCGTCTTGCCCGATGACCCCGTCTTGCCGGAGGGCACCGCGCTCTTTCCCGCGCCGGCCATGGTGGCCTCGTCGGCGCTGATCGCCTCGACAGGCAGTGCGGGCAGCATAAGTCCCCTTTCAAAGGCCGGGTAAACACCCAGGGTCGGTTACCGACCCCTTATGCCCGGGGCCCGCTCACAAGGAAACTCCAGGAAACCGCAGAAGATCGCAAAGGAGCGGGGGCCGTCGCGGCCGGGCCGCGGGCGGGGTTCGGCGGGCCGGTAAACGGGAAGAGGCGCAGGGCGCGGTGCGTTAGAGTCGGGGCAGCAGTCTTTGTGGCAGGCCGTGAAGGGGACACCTGCCGCCGCACGCAGCCATGAGCGACCCGGGGACGGTGCGAGCCCGGGGGCGAGCGCGGCGGTCTGATCACCCCGGAGCCGCCGGAAGAACCGTCCCGGGCGCTTTCCGCCCGCGGGCCCAGTAGACCCGGCAGCCGAGACTCGAACGAAGCGGATCGCGCATGTCCGGGAGGCCGGGCGGCGCGGTCAAGGAGGGTGGTACCGCGGGTCCCCGCTCGGCCGGTCCGGGCAGGCGTCTCGTCCCTCCGGTCCACGTGCACGAGATACGCGCCGATCCGGAGGTCCGCCCCAGTGAGTCGTAGTTTCCGGCCGCTGCCCGCGCAGGTCGATCTGCCCGCCATGGAGCGGGACATGCTGCGCCGCTGGCGGGAGAGCAAGGTCTTCGAGCGGTCCCTGGAGCGCACCGCGTCCGGGACCCCCTGGGTCTTCTACGAGGGCCCGCCCACCGCGAACGGCATGCCCGGCGTCCACCACGTCGAGGCGCGCGTGTTCAAGGACATCTTCCCGCGCTTCAAGACGATGAAGGGCTATTACGTCCCCCGCAAGGCGGGCTGGGACTGCCACGGCCTGCCCGTCGAGGTCGCCGTGGAGAAGGAACTCGGCCTCACCGGCAAGAAGGACATCGAGGAGTACGGCGTCGCGGAGTTCAACGACCGCTGCCGCGAATCGGTCCTGCGCCACGTGGACGCGTTCGAAGAGATGACCGAGCGCATGGGCTACTGGGTCAACACCGACCAGGCGTACCGGACGATGGACCCCGAGTACGTCGAGGCCGTGTGGTGGTCGCTGAAGCAGGTCTTCGACAAGGGGCTGCTGTTCCGCGACTTCCGCATCACCCCGTACTGCCCGCGCTGCGGCACCGGCCTGTCCGACCATGAGCTGGGGCAGCCCGGCGGGTACGAGACGGTGTCGAGCCCGTCGGTGTACGTGCGGATGCCGGTGACGTCGGGCCCGCTGGCCGAGATGGGCGCCGCGCTGCTGATCTGGACGACGACGCCGTGGACGCTGGTGTCCAACACCGCCGTGGCCGTCCACCCGGACGTCACCTACGTCGCGGCCCGTCCCGCCGGGTCCGACGAGATCCTCGTGGTCGCCGAGCCGCTCGTCGACCAGGTCCTCGGCGAGGGCGCCGAGCGCCTCGCGACCTACCAGGGCCGCGAGCTGGAGCGCACCACCTACCGGCGGCCGTTCGAGCTCGTCGACATCCCGGACGCGCACTACGTCGTGCTCGGCGACTACGTGACCGTCGAGGACGGCACCGGGCTCGTCCACCAGGCGCCCGCGTTCGGCGCGGACGACATGACCGTCTGCAAGAACTACGGCATGCCGATCGTCAACCCGATCGGGCCGGACGGCCGGTTCCTGCGCGAGGTGCCCCTCGTCGGGAACAAGTTCTTCAAGGACGCCGACGAAGCCCTCACCGACGACCTGCGCGCGCGCGGGCTGCTGTACCGCGGCGGCCACTTCGAGCACAGCTACCCGCACTGCTGGCGCTGCCACACGCCCCTGCTGTACTACGCGCTCCCCGCCTGGTACATCCGCACCACGCAGATCAAGGACCGGCTGCTCGAGGAGAACGAGAAGACCAACTGGTTCCCCGAGACCGTCAAGACCGGCCGCTACGGCGAGTGGCTGCGCAACAACGTCGACTGGTCGCTGTCCCGCAGCCGCTACTGGGGCACGCCCCTGCCGCTGTGGGTGTGCGGCGACGACGAGGACCACATCACCTGCGTCGGCTCCCTCAAGGAACTGGGCGAGCTGGCCGGAAGCGACATGTCCTCGCTCGACCCGCACCGGCCCTACGTCGACGACGTCACGTTCCCCTGCCCGCGGTGCGGCGCCGAGGCGCGCCGCGTCCCCGACGTCATCGACGCCTGGTACGACTCGGGCTCCATGCCGTTCGCGCAGTGGGGCGCGCCGCACCGCAACAACGATGTCTTCGAGAACGCCTACCCCGCCCAGTACATCTGCGAGGCGCAGGACCAGACCCGCGGCTGGTTCTACTCCCTCATGGCCGTCGGGACGCTGGTGTTCGACCGGTCGTCCTACGAGAACGTCCTGTGCCTCGGCCTCATCCTCGCCGAAGACGGCCGCAAGATGAGCAAGCACCTCGGCAACGTGCTGCGGCCCATCCCGCTGATGGACCAGCACGGCGCCGACGCGGTGCGCTGGTTCATGCTCGCCAACGGCCTGCCCTGGGCGTCCCGCAGGGTCGGCAACCCCGTCCTGGAGGAGATCGTCCGGAAGGTCCTGCTGACCTACTGGAACACCGCGTCCTTCTTCGTCCTGTACGCGAACGCCGCGCAGGCGCAGGGCAAGGCGTGGACGCCGGACCGGCTCGGTGAGGCGCCCGCGCCCGCCGACCGCCCGCTGCTGGACCGCTGGGCGCTCGCCGAGCTGCACCGAACCGTCCGCGAGGTGGACGCGTCGCTGGAGCAGTTCGACACCGCCCGCGCCGGCCGCCGCCTCGCCGAGTTCGTCGACGACCTGTCCAACTGGTACGTCCGCCGGTCCCGGCGCCGCTTCTGGGAGGGCCCCGAGACGGCCGAGGGCGCCGCGGCGTTCGCCACGCTCTACGAGTGCCTGGAGACCCTCACCCGGCTGATGGCGCCGATGGTCCCGTTCATCACCGACCACGTGTGGGACGTCATCCGGCCCGAGGACGGCCCCGAGTCGGTGCACCTCGCCGACTGGCCCGCGGTGAACGAGGACCTCCTCGACGCCGACCTCACCGCGCAGATGGCCCTCGTCCGGCGGCTGGTCGAGCTCGGCCGGTCCGCGCGCGCCGCCAGCGGCGTCCGCACCCGCCAGCCCCTCGGCCGCGCCCTCGTCGGCGCCGCCGGCTGGACGGCGCTGCCCGAGCAGCTGCGCGCGCAGATCGCCGAGGAGCTGAACGTCCAGGCGTTCGAGGAGCTGTCCTCCATCGGCGGCGACCTCGTCGAGTACGAGGTCAAGCCGAACTTCCGGGAGCTCGGCAAGCGGTACGCCAAGGACACCCCGAAGGTCGCCAAGGCCGTCACCTCCGCCGACCCGGCCGCGCTCGTCCACGCGCTGCGCGACACCGGATCGGCCGAGGTCGACGCCGAGGGCGTCGGCGCCGTATCGCTGTCGCCCGGCGACGTCATCGTCACCGAGCGGCCGCGCAGCGGCTGGGCCGTCGAGAGCGCCGCGGGCGAGACCATCGCCCTCGACCTCACCGTCACCGCCGAGCTGCGCCGCGCCGGGCTGGTCCGGGAGGCCGTCCGGCTCGTCCAGGAGGCCCGCAAGGCCGCCGGCCTGGACGTCACCGACCGGATCGAGCTGTGGTGGCAGGCCGCCGGCGACGACCTCGCCGAGGCGCTGCGCGCCCACGGCGACGAGGTCGGCGCCGAGGTCCTGGCCACCTCCGTCACCGAGGGCCGCCCCGAGGGCCTCACCGCCGGCCGCGACGACGAACTCGGCCTGACGTACTGGCTCCGCAAGAGTTGATCTGCCCAGGGGGGCGACCCCCTGGAACCCCCGTCACAGTGTTGGCCCAGGGGGGGACCCCCTGGAACCCCCGTCAACGGTCGACAGGCTGTTTCCCCGCTCCGCTGGCGCTCCGCGGCGAAACAGCCTGTCGACCGGCGGGCAGGCCCGCTCCGCTCGCTGCACTCGCGCCGCGTGCCTGCCCGTGGCGGTGGCTGAGGTCCGGCTTTCCGTCGACGTGTGCAGCCGGGCCGGAGCGGTCGGGTCGGGTTTTTCGCGACACATCGCGTTCTGGATGCGGCGTTTGCGATGATGGTCGCGTGAACCTTCCCGAGCAGCCCTCCGAGCCCGACTCCCCGGCGCGCATGCGCGCATCGGACGCCGACCGCGACCAGGTCGCCGACCGTCTGCGCGAGGCGCTCGCGGAGGGGCGCATCACGCCGGAGGAACACGCCGAGCGCATCGACGCGGCCTACCGGGCCAAGACCTACGCCGACCTCGAGCCGCTCCTCGCCGACCTGCCGTCCGAGCAGGCGCCGCGGCCCAAGGTGCGGCTGCACAAGGACGAGGCACCGCTGCCGCCGCCGACCCCGCAGTCGTCCACCCTCGTGGCGGTCTTCAGCGGGGCGACCCGGAAGGGTCGCTGGCTGGTCGAGCCGACCACCAACGTCTCCTGCGTGTTCGGCGGCGTCGAGCTGGACTTCCGGCAGGCCGTCCTCAGCCAGGGCGAGGTCACCGTCAACGTCAGCTGCCTGTTCGGGGGCATCGAGATCACGGTGCCGCCCGGGGTGCGGGTGACCAACTCCGCCGCCATGGTGTTCGGCGGCGCCGAGCTGCCCGACGACGTCATCGACCCGGACGCGCCGCTGATCCGGCTGACCGGCATGGTGGTCTTCGGCGGGATCAACGTGAGCCGCCGCGAGATCGGCGAGGGCCGCGGCCGCCGCGACCGGCACATGGAGCGCCACCGGCGGCACCTCGATCGGATCGAGGAGCGCCACGAGCAGATCCTGGAGCGGCACACGGACATGCACCGCCGCCGGGACGAGCGCCGCGAACGCCTCCGCGAACTACGCGCCGAACGCCGCCGCCACCACTGACCCCAGCACCCCGTAACCCGCGCGCCTCAGCCCTGCCCACAGCAAGGACCCGAGCCGGGCCGCCAGCGACGACGGCGAGTACACGACGCCCGGCGGGACTAAGGCGTTGCCCACGCGCCGGACGGCGCCGGTCGCGATCACCCCTGCTAAATGATCTGCATCGCGCGGGCGCCGTCGTCCCACAGCGCGTTTACCCCGCCCTGGACGTCGTCGCTCGGCTCGATCTTGACCGACCTGCCGATCCCGCGCTCCGCGGCCGCAACCCCACGCAGACCGCAAGGGCCGCGCGTTCTAATCCCGGCCCCCGGCGACCTCAGCGTTGCGATCGCGTGCGAAGCCGGATTCGAGCTTGCGAGAATCCGATCGCGCAGCGAGGCCCCCAGGGCCGAGTCGGAGCGATGCAGCGATCGCCGCAGTGCCCGTTGAAGGGAAGGCGCCCTGGCGCCTGACCGCCAAGGGCACTGCAATCAACTACCGAGCGTGTTCGCGGTCGGGTTGGCAGACCAGGCAGGGGGTGCAACCGCGGGCCTTGGCCTCGGTTCGCGACAGCGACTCCAGGTCGTCCGCCTCGTCGCCGATGTCCTCGATCAGGGCGCAGTCGGTGCGGTGGTAGCGCTTGGTGCCGCTGAGGATGCGGACCTGCGGGCCGTCGTCACCGGGGTCCGCGGGCTCTTCCGGTTCGTCGGCCTCGGTCTCGTCGGCGGGCGCCTCGTCGGGCGTCTCGTCCAGGGCGGACTCGGCGGGCGGGGACGGTTCGGGGACGGTCTCGTCCTCGGCGTCGCGGGGACGCGGGGCCGCCGCGTCGCGCAGGTTCAGCGGGTCGGGGCCGAGATCGGCGGTGATGTCGGGGGACGGCGCGGGACCTGCCTCCGCGGACCGTTCCCGCGCGGGCTCGGGTTCGGGTTCGGGCGCGGCGTGCCGCGGCTCGGCCGCGGGCTCCTCGGCGCGCTCGGGCTCGGGCGCCGCGCCCGCGACGGGGATGTCCGTCAGCGTCGGCCCGGCGGGGCTCCGGAAGGGGGACGGAGCGTCCTCGGGCTCGGGGTCGGCGGGCGAGGACGGCCAGGCGGACGGCACGCGGCCGGCCGCCGGGTCCTCGCGGTCACCGGACGGCGGGCGGGCGTACTCCGGCTCGGCCGGCTCCGGGCCGCGCGGGATCTCCGCGGTCCGGTCGAACGGGGAGTGCGGGCCGGCGGGCGAGGGCTTGGCGAGGCCGGCGAGGCCGGCCCGGCCGGTCTCCGGGGCGGCGGTAGAGCGGTCCGCGCCGGGCTTGGTGAGGTCGGGGCCGTCCTTGGCCGTCCTGCCCGGGCCGGGTGACCCGGGGCCCGACGCCGCGGCGCGCGCCGCCAGTGCGGTGTCGGGCAGGCAGGCGGTACAGGGGCTGAACCCCTCCTCCTTCGCCTCGGCGTACGTGAGCTCCTCGGTGTCGCGCCCGGCGAGCTGCCGGCAGGTGTCGAGGTGGTAGCGCTTGCGGCCGCGCACGACGAACACCAGCGCGTCCTCGGGCACGTCGACCGGCTGGACGGGGATCTCGACCTCGTCGTCGGGGTCGGCCGCGGCGTCCGGCGCGGTGCGGGGCGCCGCGGGGGCGCCCGTCGCGCTCGTGGCCGCCGGTGCCGGCGGGGCCGGCCGGGGGCGCTTGGACTTCCTGCTCTTCCTGGCCGGCGCGGCGGGGGTCCCGTTGCCGAAGAGCTCCTTGCGGCGCAGGAACACCCCGATGGCCAGGCACAGCGCGGAGACGATGCTGACGGCGATCGAGATGTAGATCACCACCAGCGCGTCCAGGCCGAAGACCTGGGCGCTGTCTCCGTTGCCGGCGACGATCCCCGCAACCAGCAGGGCGATCGCCGCCACCACGAGAACGCCACTCAGGATGATCACAGGGTCTCTCCCCCTCGTTCGGACCGCTCGGCTCCGGGCCCCTCACGGCCCGGTGTGGACGCACCGACGCCGCCGGGACGGCTTCGATGCCATCCTCGGCGCGGCGATCGGAACGACACTATCGCCTGCGGTGCCCGCGTCAGCGCCTCTCGTGCGGCGGGTTGTCACCACCGCCGGAGTGGAACGCGCCGGTCGCCGAGTGCTGCACCTGCTGGGTGTGCTCGGCGGGCGACGGGAAGGCCGGTCCCGCGGGGCCCGCGCCGGCTCCGCCGTTGCGGTTCTCGCCGTGCGGCAGCGCGTTCTGCGGTCCGGTCTGCGGGCCGCCCTGCGGTCCGGTCGGCTGCGGGCCGGTGGGCTGCGCCACCGACGGCGCCGCGCCCGGGACGGCGGCGAACGCGCCGGTCTCGGTGCTGCCGGCCTCCAGGTCGCGCAGCTGGCCCTCGAGGTAGACCTTCAGGCGGCTGCGGTACTCGCGCTCGAAGGCGCGCAGGTTGTCGACCTCGCGCTCGAGCTCCTCGCGCTGCTGCACGAGCGAGCCCATGACCTGGCGGTGCCGCTCCTGGGCGTCGCGGTCGAGGGCCTCGGCGCGGGAGCGGGCCTCGCTGACGATCTGGTCGGCCTGCCGGCGGGCCTTGCCGAGGATCTCCTCGGCCTCGCGGCGGGCGCGGCCGAGCGTCTCGTCGGCCTCCCGGCGGGCGTCGGCGATCGCCTGGTCGGCGGTCTGCTGCGCCAGCGCGAGCACGCGCGCGGCGGTGTCCATGTTGTCCTCGCCGGTGGGCGCGGGCGCCATGCCGAGGCCGCCGAGGGGGGCGGGCTCCGGCTCGGGCTGCGGCTGCGGCTCCGGGCGGGGGGGCTCGGGGATCTTCTGGACGTCCGGCTTGGGCTCGACGATGGGGGCGGCCATGGCGGGGACCTTGCCGCGCAGGCACTCGGCGAGCTTGGCCCGCAGCTCCTCGTTCTCCTGGATGAGGCGGTCGAGCTCGGCCTCGACCTCGTCGAGGAAGGCGTCCACCTCCTCCTCGTCGTACCCCGGCCTCAGCCTGGTGGTACTGAACTGCTTGTTCCGCACATCGGCGGGTGTCAGCGGCATGTTCGTCTCCTTGGCGCGCTTGGAGTCTGTCCCAAAGGACGGTATCCGATCAGAGCCTCTGCACGAAGATGATCAAGACCCAGACCACAAGGATGAGGAAGGTGAAACTGAGGTCCAGCGCCACGTTACCCAGCCGTATGGGAGGGATGAAACGCCTCAGCAGCTTCAGCGGCGGATCGGTGATGGTGTAGGTCGCCTCGGCGATCACGAGCACCACCCCTCTGGGACGCCACTGCCTGGCGAACGACTGCAGCACCTCCAGGATCAGCCTGCCGATCAGGAACAGCAGGAAGATGTACAGGAGGTACGTCAGCACCTGTCCAACGATGTTCACGGACACTCTCGCATGTGGCTGTCAGCTTTGGTTGAAGAACCCTCGTTCTGCCATCCGGGCCTTGTCCTCCGCCGTCACCTCCACGTTGGCCGGTGACAGGAGGAACACCTTGTTGGTAACACGCTCGATGCTCCCGTGCAGGCCGAACACGAGACCCGCCGCGAAGTCGACCAGACGCTTGGCGTCGCTGTCGACCATCTCGGTCAGATTCATGATCACCGGTGTGCCCTCACGGAAGTGCTCCCCGATGGTCCTCGCCTCGTTGTAGGTCCTGGGGTGCAGCGTAGTGATGCGCGCGAGGTCGGTGGTACCGGACTCGTAGAGCGCCACGGAGCGTCGCTCGGCCGATGACGCGGCGTGATGATCGCGATCCCGGTCCGCGGCCTCCTCGGCTCGGGTAAGCTGACCGCCGGATTCGTCCTCGCGACGGCGCCCCTGGCCGGGGTCGGTCTCGTCGTCGTACGGCTCGTAGTCGTACTCGTCGCCGTACTTGTCGTCGTAGCGGTCGTCCTCCACCAGGCCGAGGTAGACCGCCATCTTGCGCATCGCGCTGGCCATACGCCCCTCCGTGTCCTGTGGCCGCGGCACCCGGCGCCGTCCGGCGCCGCTGGACCGATCCGTCTACGTGGGCCCGCGTCCGGCAGGTACCACTCCCGGGACATTACCTGACGATTGCCCGTCGGCCGCCGAGCAACGCCGTACCGATCCGCAGGTGTGTCGCGCCGCACGCGATCGCCTGCTCCAGATCACCGCTCATGCCCGCTGAGACGACCCGGGCGTGCGGATGGTTCCGGCGCATCTCCCCCGCGACCGCCGCGAGACGCTCGAAGGCGGGCAGCGGGTCGGCGCCGAGCGGCGCGACGGCCATGACCCCGCCCAGCTCCAGCGCCTCGGCCGCCGCGATCTCGTCGGCCAGGCCCGGGACCTCGTCGGGTGCGGCGCCGCCGCGGTGCTCGGCCTCGTCCAGCGAGACCTGGACGAGGCAGCGCAGCGTCCGGCCGGCCCGGGCAGCGGCGTCCGACAGCGCGGCGACCAGCCGGGACCGGTCGACGGAGTGGACGACGCCGGCGTACCCGGCGACGGCGCGGGCCTTGTTGGTCTGCAGCCGGCCGACGAAGTGCCAGGTGAGCGGCAGGTCGGCGCAGTCGGCCGCCTTCGGGCGGGCCTCCTGGTCGCGGTTCTCGCCGACCTCGGTGAGGCCGAGCCCGGCCAGCAGCCGGACGTCGGAGGCGGGGAAGGTCTTGGTCACCGCGATCAGGGTGAGCTCGGCGGGGTCGCGCCCGGCGGCCGCGCAGGCGGCGGCGATCCGGCCGCGGACCCGCGCCAGCGACTCGGCCAGTTCCGCGCGCCGCTCGTCCGGGTCCGCGGCGCCGCTCGGCTCGCCGGGGGTCACGCGCCGCCTCGCTGCAGCCAGACGAATCCGGCGAAGCGGCCGGTGCGGCCGTCGCGGCGGTAGGAGAACAGGTCGGGCGTCTCGAGGGTGCAGCGGGGGTCGACGGTGACGTCGTCGACACCGCTCGCGGCGAGCTGCGCGACGATGCCGGCGCGGAGGTCGAGCCCGGGAGTGCCCTTGGCGGTCGTCGCGCGGGCGGCGGGCACCACGGCGGCGACCTCGTCGCGCATCTCGGCGGGCACCTCGTAGCAGCCGCCGCACGCGGCGGGGCCGATCGCGGCGCGGATGCGGGCGGGGTCGGCGCCGCGCTCGCACATCACCTTCACCAGCGCGGGGACGACGCCGGCGGCGGTGCCGGGGCGGCCGGAGTGGGCGGCGCCGGCGACGCCGGCGGCCGGGTCGGCCAGCAGGACGGGGGCGCAGTCGGCGACCAGGACCGCGAGCACCAGGCCGGGGACGGTGGTGAGGACGGCGTCGATCGGGCCGTGGTCGCCGGGGGCGGTGACGAACGCGACGTCGGCGCCGTGCACCTGCCGCATCCAGACGGTGCGGCCGGGGTCGACGCCGAGGGCGGCGGCGGCGCGCCGCCGGTTGGCGGTGACGGCGGCCGGGTCGTCGCCGACCGCGCCGCCGAGGTTCAGGGAGTCGTAGGGGGCCGTGCTCACGCCGCCGGTCCGCCCGGTGAAGGCGGCGCCGACGCCGTCGCCCAGGGCGACGGTCGTGATCACTTCAGGAAGTCGGGCACGTCGAGGTCGTCGTCCTCCTCGAACACCACCCGGCGCGAGGAGCGCTGCCCGGTGGGGGCGGGGCCGCGGTCGTTCTCGCCGGCGTGCACCCGGGACGGGGAGCCCTCGGCGGACGGGCGGGGCGCGGGCGCGCGCGAGCCGGACTCGGCCGAGCCCTGGTCGCGGTCGCCCGGCTGCGTCCCCTGCTGGGAGGCGGGCTGCTGCTGCTCGGCGCGGGCCGGTTCGCTCCGGGACTCGC
Source organism: Actinomadura opuntiae (assembly GCF_030283205.1). Lineage (GTDB taxonomy): Bacteria > Actinomycetota > Actinomycetes > Streptosporangiales > Streptosporangiaceae > Spirillospora. Next base: position 19,546 of record NZ_JASNWF010000036.1, on the reverse strand, counting down.
CCGGGGGCGATCCGCCCCGGCCGGCGGCGCGGTCGTCGCCGGCCGACCCGGCGGGCCGCTCGGGCTCGGACCGCGGCCCGGGCGCCGGGACGGGCGCCGACAGCGGCTGCGCCTGCTGGTGGCCCTGCTGGTGCGACGGCTGGTGCGACGGCTGGGACGGCTGCGCGGCGGCGGCCTGCGCGACCGACTGCGCCGGCACGGACTGCTGCGGGGCGCCGTCGGCGCGCCCGACCCGGCTCGGGATCGGGTTGGCCGGCGCCGGCGGCGCAGCGGGCGGCGGCACCGGGCGCGGCGGCGGGGCGGCCCGCCTGGCCTCCGGTTCGGGGGCCGGCTTGGCGGGACGCCCCTCGTCAAAACCCGCGGCGATCACGGTCACCCGCACCTCGTCGCCGAGCGCGTCGTCGATGACCGCGCCGAAGATGATGTTGGCGTCCGGGGCGGCGGCGTTGGAGACGAGCTGCGCCGCCTCGTTGATCTCGAACAGGCCGAGGTCGGAGCCGCCGGAGATGGACAGCAGCACGCCGTGCGCGCCGTCGATGCTGGCCTCCAGCAGCGGGCTGGAGATCGCCATCTCGGCGGCGGCCACGCTGCGGTCGTCGCCGCGCGCCGAGCCGATGCCCATCAGCGCCGAGCCGGCGCCGGACATCACGGACTTGACGTCGGCGAAGTCGAGGTTGATCAGGCCCGGCGTGGTGATCAGGTCGGTGATGCCCTGGACACCGGACAGCAGCACCTGGTCGGCGGCCTTGAAGGCGTCCAGCACGCTGACCTGCCGGTCGGAGATCGACAGCAGCCGGTCGTTGGGGATCACGATGAGGGTGTCGACCTCGTCGCGCAGCGTCTCGATGCCGGCCTCGGCCTGCATCGCGCGGCGCTTGCCCTCGAAGCTGAACGGGCGCGTCACCACGCCGATCGTCAGGGCGCCGAGCGAGCGGGCGATGTTGGCGACCACGGGCGCGCCGCCGGTGCCGGTGCCGCCGCCCTCACCCGCCGTGACGAAGACCATGTCGGCCCCCTTGAGGACCTCCTCGATCTCCTCCCGGTGGTCCTCGGCGGCCTTGCGGCCCACGTCCGGGTTCGCCCCGGCGCCGAGGCCCCGGGTGAGCTCGCGGCCCACGTCCAGCTTCACGTCGGCGTCACTCATCAGCAGCGCCTGGGCGTCCGTGTTGATCGCGATGAACTCGACGCCCTTGAGTCCCTCCTCGATCATCCGGTTGACGGCGTTGACGCCGCCGCCGCCGATGCCGACGACCTTGATGACCGCGAGGTAGTTCTGCGGTGCTGCCACGACGAGGGGCCTTTCCGCTCGCTCTATCCGACCCGCCGGTCCGGTCTGCCGACCGTCCGCCGCGGAGTTTCCTGACCTGGGTGCGTTTCCGGCGCGGGCCGGGGGCGGAACCGATCGTCGATCCGAGCCACCCTCAACCCTCACCCTCAACTTGAGGCTTACACTTATGTCAACCTGAGGACTGATACGGACAGTAGGGCGGCCTTACCGCCAGGGTCAACTAACCTCCCCCGAACTCCCCCGGCGTGTCGCAGTGGGCACGGGTTTGCCCTGGTTGGCGACGGACGTGTCCGCCCCCTGCCGCTGCGCACGCCGCGGTCCGCCCTCCGGTCCGTCCGACGCCGGCCGAACTCCGGCCGACCGTTCCAGCGTGCCCCATCGGACGCCCGGAATCGCCCCGACACACGCACGGGACCCGAACGCCTTGACATTCGGCCGCGCCCCGGTGCTCCCCCGGGACGCCCCGCCACCTGCCTCAACGGGTGACGAGGACCTCCGGCGAACTGACGTCGACGTGGTGCAGGGACCGTCCCGCCGCGGTGCGCTCCAGCGACTCCAGCAGCCTGATCTTCTCGCCGGCGCGCTCCGGCGGGCCCCACGTCACGGTCACGCCGCCCTCCAGGTGCAGCTCCACCGACGCCGGGTCGGCCGCCTCGACCTGCGTGACCCGGCCGCGCAGCCGTTCGGGCAGGCCGGTGAGCACCTTGAGGGCCGCGAGCGTCGCCGGGTCGGACGGCCCGGGCGAGGCGACGGCGAGTTCCGGCAGCCCCTCCGGGCGCGACACCCCGTCGGCCACGGTCACCCCGTGCCGGTCGACGCGCTCGTAGCGGCCGCCGCGCTCCAGCGTCGCCACCGGGACGCGCTCGCGGACGGCGATCCGGACCGTCGCGGGCCAGTCCCGGCGGACCTCGGCGGACTCGACCTCGCGGAGCCGCTCCACCCGCCCCCGGATCGCGCCGGTGTCCAGCCGGGCCATCGGGACGCCGAGCCGGATCCCGGCGGCGGCGACGATCCGGTCGCGCGGCGCGAGCGCGGTGCCGCTCACCTCCACGTGCCGCACGACCAGCAGCTTCGATCCGAGCAGCACCCAGCCGACGGCGGCCAGCACGGCGACCAGGAGAAGAGCGACGAAGATCACCTTCCAGCGGCCGGGGCGGGCCCGCGCCGCGGCGGTCCCCGGTCCGGCCGCCGGGTCCTCGTCCGCGCTCTCCCGTTGGTCCGTCCGCGCCTCGGTCATGACCCCAGCTTGACAGTGATCGGCCCGCGGACCGCCGATCCCGCGGGCGGCGGCGTGTCCCGGCGACCCGGCGGCGCCCGCGCGCCTCAGCGGGTCGCGAGCCGCTCCAGGATCACCGGGCCGAGCGCGGTCACGTCGCCCGCGCCCAGCGTGATCACGACGTCGCCGGGCCGCGCCAGCCCGGCCACCAGGCCCGGGACCTCGTCGCGGACGGGCGCGTAGACGGTCTCGGTGCCGGCCGGGACGGCGTCGGCGACGAGCGCCCCGGTCACCCCGGGTTCCGGGTCCTCCCGGGCGCCGTAGACGTCCAGCACGACGGCGACGTCGGCCAGGCCGAGCGCGGCGCCGAACTCGGCGGCGAAGAACCGGGTGCGGCTGTACAGGTGCGGCTGGAACACCGCGACGATCCGGCCCGGCTGCTGCTTCTCCCCCAGGTAGTCGCGGGTGGCGTCCAGGTCGGCGGTCAGCTCGGTCGGGTGGTGGGCGTAGCTGTCGAACACCTCGGTGCCGCCCGCCTCGCCCTTGCGCTCCAGCCGCCGCATCGCGCCGCCGAACGCCGCCAGCCCCTCGCGCACGGCCGCGTCGTCCATGCCCAGCGCCTGCGCCACCGCGACGACGGCGGCGGCGTTGAGCGCGTTGTGGCGGCCCGGGACGGCGAGCGCCACCTCGCCGACGCCCTCGATCGTGAACCGGGAGCCGAGGCCGCGCGGGGTGAACCCGGTGACCCGCAGGTCGGCGCCCTGCGCCTCCCCGTACGTCCGGACGGTCAGCCCGCGCGCCCGCGCCCGCTCCGCCAGCTCCATCGCGACGGGGTCGTCGGCGCCGGCGACGAGCGTCCCGCCCGGCTCGACCCGGTCGACGAACCGGGCGAAGTTCTCCTTCACCATCTCGAAGCCGCCGTAGTTGTCGAGGTGGTCGGCCTCGACGTTGGTGACGACCGCGATGCGCGGGGTGTACATCAGGAACGAGCCGTCGCTCTCGTCGGCCTCGGCGACGAACACGTCACCGGTGCCCTCGTCGGCGCCGAGCCCGGTCGTGACCAGCTGGCCGCCGATGCAGTACGACGGGTCGGCGCCCGCGTGCTGCAGCGCGACCGTCAGCATCGAGGTCGTGGTCGTCTTGCCGTGCGTGCCGGCGACGGCGACGGCGCGCCGCCCCGCCATCAGCGACGCCAGCGCCGCCGAGCGGTGCAGCACCCGCAGCCCGCGCTCGCGGGCGGCGACCAGCTCGGGGTTGGACGCGCGGATCGCGGTGGACACCACGACGGTGTCGGCGTCGCCGACGTACGCGGCGTCGTGCCCGACGAACACCTTCGCGCCGAGGTCGCCGAGCTGGCCGAGCAGCTCGGAGTCGCGCGCGTCGCTGCCGGACACGGCGAGGCCGCGCCGCAGCATGATCCGGGCGATGCCGGACATGCCGGCGCCGCCGATGGCGATGAAGTGGACCCGGCCGAGCTCGCCGGCCGGGACCACCTCGGACGGGTCGATCAGGCTCATCGGGCGGCGCCCGCCGCGCGGACCACGTCGTAGACCATCCGGGCCAGCGCGACGTCGGCGTCCCGGCGGCCCATCCGCCCGGCCGCCTCGGACATGTGCGCGACCCGTCCCGGGTCGGCCAGCACCGGCAGCAGGTTGCGGGCGATCCAGTCGGGCGACAGCTCGGCGTTGTCGACCAGCATCCCGCCGCCGGCGGCGACGATCGGCTCGGCGTTCAGCCGCTGCTCGCCGTTGCCGATCGGCAGCGGCACGTACACCGCGGGCAGCGCGACCGCGGCCAGCTCCGCGCAGGTCATCGCGCCCGCGCGGCACATCGCCATGTCGGCGGCGGCGTAGGCCAGGTCCATCCGGTCGCAGTAGGGGATGGTGACGTACTGCGGGCCGCCCTGCACCGGCTCGGGCTCCTCGGTGTTCTTCGGACCGACGATGTGCAGCACCTGGATGCCGGCCTGCCGGAAGTAGGGGGCGGCGGCCACCGCGGCCTGGTTGAGGGAGCGGGCGCCCTGCGACCCGCCGAAGATCAGCAGGGTGGGCAGGTCGGGCAGCAGGCCGAAGTAGGAGCGGGCCTTGTCGCCCATCGCGAGCCGGTCCAGCGCGGCGATCTCGCGGCGCAGCGGGATGCCGACGAAGGTGGCGTTCGGCAGCGGCGAGTCCTGGTGGGAGACCGCGACGTGGTCGGTGAAGCGGGCACCGAGCTTGTTGGCCAGCCCCGGCTTGGGGTTGGCCTCGTGCACGATGATCGGCACCTTGCGCTTGCGGGCGGCCAGGTAGCCGGGGGTCGCCACGTAGCCGCCGAAGCCGACCAGGATGTCGGCCCGCGCCTGGTCGAGGACGTTCGCCGCCGCGTTGATCGCGCCGCGCAGCCGTCCCGGGACCGACAGCAGCTGGGGGGTCAGCGTGCGCGGCAGCGGGACCGGCGGGATCAGCGCGAGCTCGTAGCCGCGCTGCGGCACCAGCCGGGTCTCCAGGCCCCGTTCGGTGCCGAGGCAGACGATCCCGGTGTTGGGGTCGTTGCGGCGCAGCGCGTCGGCGAGAGCCAGTGCGGGCTCGATGTGTCCGGCGGTGCCGCCGCCGGCCAGGACAACCCTCATGCTCGTTGACAACTCCTCAGCGTGTTCGACGTGTCGGGTGCCGCCCGCTCGCGTTCCGCCCGTCCCGCACGGGGCCGTGCGGGCCGCGGACGCCGGGTCGCCGGCACCCCGGCGGGGGGATTTCAGCGCCGTGCCGGTCGAAGCCAGCTTAGAGCCCTCACGACCGGTCCGGGGCCGCGTGCGGACAGTGCCTGCCGCGCGCCGGGCTCGCGCTTGGCGAACGCCAGCAGCATGCCGAGCGCGATCAGCGTCGGGATCAGCGCGGAGCCGCCGTAGGACACCAGCGGCAGCGGGATGCCGGTGATCGGCAGCACCCCGATCACCGCGCCGATGTTGACGATGGCCTGCACGACCAGCCAGGAGGTCGCGCCGGCGGCGGCGAGCCGGGTGAAGGGGTCCTTGACGCGGCGGGCGATGCGCAGCCCCGCGTAGGCCAGCAGGCCGAACAGCCCGAGCACGACGAGGGTGCCGACGAGGCCGAACTCCTCCCCCACGATCGCGAAGATGAAGTCGGTCTCGGCGTGCGGCAGGTAGTCCCACTTGGCGCGCCCCTCGCCGAGCCCGGTGCCGAACAGCCCGCCGGAGGCGACCGCGAACAGTCCCTGGATGCCCTGGTAGTTGCTGGTCAGCCGGTTGCCGGCCGGGTCCAGGAAGCCGGTGAGCCGCTGCATCCGGTACGGCTCGACGACGATCAGGATCGACACCAGCAGGCAGACCAGCCCGGCGATGCCGACGAACAGCCGTCCGGGCGCGCCGACCACCCACAGCAGCGCCAGGAAGATCGTCAGCAGCACCAGCGTGGTACCGAGGTCGTTGCCGAGCATCACCAGCAGCACCAGCACCCCGGCGCCCGGCAGCAGCGGCACCAGCAGCGGCCGCCACTCGGTGAGCTGGCCGAGCCGCTCCTTGCGGGCCAGCAGGTCGGCGCCCCACAGCACCAGCGCGAGCTTGGCGGGCTCGGACGGCTGGATCTGCACGGGCCCGAGGTCGATCCAGCGGGTGGCGCCGCCCGCGCTGCGGCCGAGACCGGGGATCAGCACCATCGCCAGCGCGACGATCGACAGCAGCAGCAGGGGGTAGGCCAGCGCGCGGAACGTCTTGACCGGCAGCCGGGACGCCAGCCACATCAGCGGCAGCCCGATCACCATCCACACGGCCTGCTTCTGGAACAGCGTGTAGGCGGAGCCGGTCTCCTGCAGCTGCTTGACCGACGACGCCGACAGCACCATGGTCAGGCCGAGCGCCAGCAGCATCACCGAGCAGCTCAGCACCAGGTAGTAGGAGGTGAGGGGGCGGTCGAGCAGCCCGACCGCGGCGGCCACCTGCTCGCGCGGCCCCGCCCGGCGCGTCCGTTCCTCTTCGGCCGGTACGGCGGTCATGAGACCCGCGGGTCTCCGGCGGCGGCGAGGCGCCCGACCGCGGCGATGAACGCCTCGCCGCGGGCCGGGTAGTTGGCGAACATGTCGAAGGAGGCCCCGACGGGGGCGAGCAGCACGGTGTCGCCGGGACGGGCGAGCCCGGCTGCTTCGGTGACGACGCGGTCCATGGCCCCAGTGTCGGTGTCGGGGACGTCCACGACCGGGACATCGGCCGCGTGTCGCGCGAGTGCCTCGGCGATCCGGTGCCGGTCGCGTCCCATCAGGACGACGCCGCGCAGCCGGCCGGCGCAGGAGCGCACCAGGTCGTCGACGTCCAGGCCCTTGAGGAGGCCCCCGGCGATCCACACGATGGACTCGTAGGCGGCCAGCGACGCGGCGGCGGCGTGCGGCTGGGTCGCCTTGGAGTCGTTGACGTAGGCGACGCCGGCGACGTCGGCGACGTGCTGGATGCGGTGCGGGTCGGGCACGAACGAGCGCAGCCCCTCCCGGACGGCCTCCGGCGGCGCCCCGAACGCCCGCGCCAGGCCCGCCGCCGCCAGCGCGTTGGCGACGTTGTGCGGCGCGAACGGCCGGACGTCGTCCAGCGCGGCCAGTTCGGCGGCCTCGGACGCCGGGTCGGCGACGAAGGCGCGGTCGACCAGCAGGTCCTCGACGACGCCGAGCTCGCCGGGGCGCGGCACCCGCAGCGTGAACCCGGCGCGCCGGTCGACGCCCACGGCGCGCTCGGCCAGGGCCGCGGAGGTGGCGTCGTCGGCGTTGTACACCGCGACGGTGCCCGGCGCGAAGATCTTCGCCTTGGCGCCGACGTAGGCGTCCATGGAGCCGTGCCAGTCGAGGTGGTCGGGCGCTATGTTCAGCACGGTCGCGGCCAGCGGCGCGACCGAGCTCGACCAGTGCAGCTGGTAGCTCGACAGCTCCACCGCCAGCACGTCGTAGGGCTCGGCGTGCTCTTCCTGGGGGGACGCCCCCCCGGAACCCCCGGAACCCCCTACGGCCTCGACGATCGGCGTGCCCACGTTGCCGACCGCGAGGGCCTTGTGCCCGGCGGCCGCAAGCATGCAGGCCAGCATCCGCACGACGGTGGTCTTGCCGTCGGTCCCGGTGATGGCCAGCCACGGCGCGGCGTCCGCGGGCCGCAGCCGCCAGGCCAGCTCCACCTCGCCGATGATCTCGATGCCGGCCGCGGCGGCCGCGGCGAGCAGCGGCGCGTCCGGCCGCCATCCCGGCGAGGTGACGACCAGCCCGGTGCCGTCCGGGAGCGTGTCGCCGTCGCCGAGCCGCACCGCGACGCCGCGCTCCTCCAGCTCGGCGGCCTGCGCGCGCTGCTCGTCGCCGTCGCGGGCGTCGACGGCCGTGACGCGGGCGCCGCGCGCTGCCAGGACGCGGGCCGCGGCCCGGCCGGAGACGCCGAGCCCGGCGACGCAGACGGCGAGGCCGTCCCAGGGACCTGTCGTCACTTCTTGGGCATCCATTCCAGGTAGAAGAGGCCGATGCCGATCCCGACGAACAGCGCCGACATCAGCCAGAACCGCACGACGATGGTCGTCTCGGCCCAGCCCGACAGCTCGAAGTGGTGCTGCAGCGGAGCCATCTTGAACACCCGTTTCTTGGTCATCTTGAAGCCGCCGACCTGGATGATCACCGACAGGGTGATCATCACGATCAGGCCGCACAGGATGGCCAGCAGGAACTGGGTGCGGGTGAGGATCGCCAGCCCGACCAGCACGCCGCCGAGGGCCAGCGAGCCGGTGTCGCCCATGAAGATCTTCGCGGGCGGGGCGTTCCACCACAGGAAGCCGAACACGCCGCCGAGCACGGCCGCGGCCACCACCGCCAGGTCCAGGGGGTCGCGCACGTTGTAGCAGTTGGGGGCGAGGGCGGCGGAGCAGGAGTTGCGCAGCTGCCAGTTGCCGATGACCACGTAGGCGGCCAGCACCATGCCGGCCGGGCCGGCGGCCAGGCCGTCCAGGCCGTCGGTGAGGTTCACGCCGTTGGACATCGCGGCGATCAGCAGCAGCGCCCAGACCACGAACAGGTACGGGCCGATCGAGGGGCCGAAGTCGCGCAGGAAGGACAGGTGGGGGTCGGCGGGGGTGATGTCGTAGCCGTTGGGGAAGTTCAGCGAGGCGACCGCGAAGACCACCCCGACCAGGACGATGCCGATCATCTTGGCGCCGCTGCGCAGCCCGAGGCTGCGCTGCTTGAACACCTTGATGAAGTCGTCGACGAAGCCGACGAACCCCAGGCCGGTCATCAGGAACAGCACCAGCACGCCCGAGATCGTCGGGACCTCGCCGGTGAACAGGTGCGCGACCGCGTAGCCGACGAGCGATCCGACGATGAAGACGGTGCCGCCCATGGTGGGGGTGCCGCGCTTGGTGAGGTGGGCCTCGGGGCCCTCGTCCCGGATCATCTGGCCGTAGCCCAGCCGGTTGACGATCCGGATCCACACCGGGGTGCCCACCATGACGAAGACCAGCGCGACCCCGGCCGCGATGAGGATGTTGGTCATCGACCGGCCCGCCCGTCCGGCGCCAGCAGCGCCTCGGCGACCCGTTCCAGTCCCGCCACCCGCGAGCCCTTCACCAGCACGACGTCCCGCGGCGCGAGCCGCTCGCTGAGCGCGGCCACCGCCGCGCCGACGTCATCCACCTGCACGCACTCTCCCGTCCATGACGCCACCTGCGCGGCACCCTCGGCCATCGCCGCCGCGTTCGCGCCGACGACGACGAGGCCGTCCAGCCCGCTGCGCGCGGCATGCCGCCCGATCCTGGCATGTTCGGCGGCGGACGAACCGCCCAGTTCGGCCATCTCGCCCAGCACCGCGAACGCGCGGCGGCCGCGGGCCATGTGCGCGAGCACGTCGATCGCGGCCCGCGTCGAGTCGGGGTTGGCGTTGTAGGCGTCGTTGACCACCGTCACCCCGTCGTCCCGCTCGGTGACCTCCATCCGCCACCGGCTGGCCGGCTCCGCCTCCGACAGGCCCGCGGCGACCTCGCCGACCGCCAGGCCCGCCGCCCGCGCCGCCGCCGCGGCCGCCAGCGCGTTCGCGACCGCGTGCGACCCGTACAGCCGCAGCGCGACCGGCGCCGAGCCCTCCGGCGTCACCAGCATGAACCGGGCCCGGCCCTGGTCGTCGAGCGTCTCGTCCACCGCGCGGACGGCGGCGCCCTCCGACCGGCCGAACGTCACGACCTCGCCCGCCGTGCGCGACGCCATCGCGCTCACCAGCGGGTCGTCGGCGTTGAGCACGGCGGTCCCGCCGGGGCGCAGCGCCTCCACCATCTCGCCCTTCGCCTCCGCGATCGCCTCGCGGCTGCCGAACTCGCCCAGGTGCGCGGTGCCGACGTTCAGCACCACGCCCACGTCGGGAGGGGCGATCCGGGTCAGGTAGGCGATGTGGCCGACGCCGCGGGCGCCCATCTCCAGCACCAGGTGGCGGGTCCGCTCGTCGGCGCGCAGCACCGTCAGCGGCAGCCCGATCTCGTTGTTGAACGAGCCCGGCGGCCACACCGTCGGCCCGGCGCGCCCGACGAGCTGCGCGATCAGGTCCTTGGTGGAGGTCTTGCCCGCCGAGCCGGTGACCGCGACGACGGTCGTGTCCGGCAGCCGCGCCAGCACGCCGCGGGCCAGCCGGCCGAGCGCCTCCTTCACGTCCTCGACCAGCACGGCCGGGCCGCCCACCGGGCGCTGCGCCAGCACCGCGGCGGCCCCGGCCGCCAGCGCGGCCGCGGCGAACTCGTGCCCGTCCGCGCGCTCGCCCTTGAACGCCGCGAACAGCGCCCCGGGCACCACCGCCCGGGAGTCGATGACCACGGGACCGCCCGCCACGGCGTCCGGGGGCGCCCCGTCGACGGTGCCCCCGGTGATCTCCGCGATCGCCGACAGCGCAAGTGGGATCACGCCTGCGTCCCGTCCCCTCTACTTCTCTTCCCGAGGCGCGGCACGCCGCAGCGCCTCCCGGACGACCTCGCGGTCGTCGAACGGCTGCACCTCGCCGGCCGCGTACTGGCCCTGCTCGTGCCCCTTGCCCGCGACGACGAGGACGTCGCCGCGGCGGGCCCGGCCGACGGCCAGCGCGATGGCGGCGGCGCGGTCGGGTTCCACGACGATGTGCGCCCGGTGCCGCTGCGGCACCTTGAGCCCGCCCTCGACCATAGCGGCGAGGATCGCCAGCGGATCTTCCGACCTCGGGTTGTCGTTGGTGAAATACGCCATGTCGGCCAGCCGGGCCGCCGCCTCCCCCATCAGCGGCCGCTTGCCGCGGTCGCGGTCGCCGCCGCAGCCGAGCACCACCGCGAGGGCGCCCTCGGTGACCGGGCGCAGCGCGGTCAGCACCGCCTCGACGGCGCCGGGCTTGTGCGAGTAGTCGACGAGCGCGACGAAGTCCTGCCCCTCGTCGATGCGCTCCAGCCGGCCGGGGACGCCCTCCAGCGACGCGACGCCGCGCACCGCGTCCGGCAGCCCGACCCCCGCCTCCACCAGCGCGACGATCGCGGCGAGCGCGTTGGCGACGTTGAACGGCCCGGCGAGCCGCACCGAGGCGTCGGCCTCGACGCCGCCCGGCCCGACGACGCGGAACACGCTGCCGTCCGCGCCGACCCGCACGTCCTCGGCGCGCCAGTCGGCGGCCGGGTCGCCGGACGCCGAGAACGTCGTCATCGGGATCGGGGCGATGTCCAGCAGCTCGCGGCCGTAGTGGTCGTCGAGGTTCACGACGCCGACCCGCGCGTACTGCGGCGTGAACAGCCGCGCCTTCGCCAGGAAGTAGTCCTGCATGGTGGGGTGGTAGTCCAGGTGGTCCTGGGACAGGTTGGTGAAGACGGCGACCTCGTAGCGGGCGCCGCCGACCCGGCCCTGCACCAGCGCGTGGCTGGACACCTCCATCGCGGCGGCGCCGACGCCGCGCTCGCGCATCATCGCCAGCAGCGCGTGCAGGTCGGTCGCCTCCGGCGTGGTCAGCGCGCTCGGCACCCGCTCGTCGGCCACGCGGATCTCCACGCCGCCGACCAGCCCGGTCGTCAGGCCGGCCCCGCGCAGCCCCGCCTCCACCAGGAACGCCGTGGTGCTCTTGCCGCTGGTGCCGGTGATGCCGATGAGCGCGATGTCGCGTCCCGGCTCCCCGTACACCCAGGCGGCCGCGTCGCCGAGCCGCGCCCGCACGTCCGCGACCACCAGCACCGGCAGGCCGGTCGCGGCGGCGCGGTCGCGGCCGGCGGGGTCGGTGAGGATCGCGGCCGCGCCCGACGCGGCGGCCTGCGCGGCGAACTCGGCGCCGTGCGCGCGGGTGCCGGGCAGCGCCGCGTACACGTCGCCAGGCCGCACCGCCCGCGAGTCGTGCGTGATCCCGGTGACCTCCGCGCCGCGCCGGTCGCCCCGCTCGATCCCGAGAGTCGCCGCGAGCCCGTCCAGCGGACGGGCCTGTGCAGTGGTCGGGCGCATGGCGGTTCTTTCGGTGCCGGTGGGACGGGAACGCTGGGAAACGGATGGTGGACTCACGGCGAGTGAGGGTACTCGCTGCGGTCAGTCTCGGGCGTAGATCTTGGTGATCGGCGGTTCGCTCCCCGTCGGCGGGATCTTCTCGGACTGCAGCGCGAAGCTCATCACGTCGCGGAACACGGGCGCGGCGACGTCGCCACCATAGTGGCTGCCCCGCCTGGGGTCCTGCAGGACGACCTGGACCACCAGCCGCGGGTCGTCGGCGGGCGCGAACCCGGCGAACGAGGCCGTGTAGCCCCTGTAGCAGCCGCAGCCCGCGTCGAAGCGCTGCGCGGTGCCGGTCTTGCCCGCCACCCGGTAGCCCTTGATCTGCGCCTTCGGCGCGGTGCCCTCAGGGGTGGTGACGCCCTCCAGCATGTCGCTGATCTGCCGGGCCGTGCCCTGGCTGATCACCTGCCTGCGCTGCGGCGCGGGCGCCGCGGTGAACCTGTCGTTCGGCCCGACGGTCCCCTCCACGAGGGTCGGGGCGACGCGGACGCCGCCGTTGGCGATGGTCGCGTAGACGCTCGCCATCTGCACCGCGTTGACCGACACGGTCTGCCCGAACGCGATCGGGTACCGGTCGGTGCCCGACCACTTCGACGGCGGGTTGAGCAGCCCCGCCGTCTCCCCCGGCAGCGGCAGGCCGGTCCTCTGCCCGAACCCGAAGTCCCGCAGCGTCCGGTAGAGCTGCTCCTCGCTGATGGTCTGGCTGGCCAGGATGGTGCCGACGTTGCTGGACTTGGCCAGCACCCCGGCGAACGTCAGGTGCTCCACGCCGTGCGGCTCGGAGTCGTGGAACTCCACGCTGTACTTCCGGATCTTGTCGGGGACGGTGAAGGGGGTGTCCTTGGTGACCCCGCCGTGCTCCATGACGGCCGCGGCGGTGACGACCTTGCCGGTGCTGCCCGGCTCGTAGGCGTCCTGCACCGGGGCGCTGCCCCACAGGTCCCGGTCGCCCTTCGTCACGTGGTTGGGGTCGTAGCCGGGCGCCGACGCCATCGCCAGCAGCCGCCCGGTGCGTGGGTCCATCACGATGGCGGTGCCGCCGCGCGCGCCGGTCGCCTTGACCTGCTTCTCGATCGCCTCCTGCGCCTTGAACTGCAGGTCCTGCTGGAGGGTGAGCCGGACGCCGCGGCCGGGCACGGGCGGCTTCTTCTGGTCCTCGCCCATGGGGATGTGCTGGCCCTCGAGGCTGATCTCCACGCGCTGCCAGCCGTCCCGGCCGGACAGCACGTCGTTCTGCGTGCTCTCCAGGCCGGCCGCGCCCTGTCCCGCTCCGTTCACGAAACCTATGACGCTCGCGGCCAGCGAACCGTTGGGATACTCCCGGCGATATTCCGGCAAAGTCCCGATGCCCTGGAAGTTCCACGACGTGATCAGGCTCGCCTGCTCGGGGGTGACGCCGTGCGCCAGGTAGACGAACTGGGTGCCCTTCTTGCTGATCGCCTTCACCACCGACGCCGGGTTCAGGCCGAGCGTCGGGGCGAGCGCGCTGGCGATCGCCTGCCGCTTCTCCGGCTTGATGACGTACGGGTCGGCGGTGATCGCGCGGGCCTCCACCGTCATGGCGAGCGGGTTGCCCTGCGCGTCGGTGATCGCGCCGCGCACGGCGGGCAGCGTCAGCTTCTTCAGCCGCTGCTCCATCGCCTGCGCGCTGTACTTGCCCGACTCGATCGTCTGCAGCTGGACGAGGCGCCCCGCGAACAGCGACAGCACGAACGCCACGACGAGCAGCCCGGCGTTCAGCCGCTTCATCGGGTCGCGCCGGTGGAAGGGGACGCGCGGCCTGCGCGGCGGGCGCGGCGGCCGTCCGCCCGAGCCGCCGCCGGGACGCGGCCCGCGCGGGCCCTCGCGGCGCGTCCCGCCGGGCCCGGACGCGCCGCCGGGCCGCGCGGTGGGCGCGGTCGTGCGGAACGCGGCCGTCCGGCTCCGCGCGGACGTCCCGCCCGTGCCTCGCCGGGACGCGCCCTTGGCGGCCGTCCTCTTCTTCTCTGTGTCGTTCTTTCCGGCGGCCTTCTTACCGCTCTCCTTGCCGCCGGTGCCTCCGGTGCCCCTGCGGGGCTGCGGGACCGTGCCGCCGCGCGACGCGCGGCGGGCGGCCGGGCCGCCCTTCTTCCCCGGCCGGCCCGCCGCGTCCGCCCGTCCTGCCGGGGGACGCGGCGGGTCGCCGGTCTGACGCCCGGGCGCGCGCGCCGCGCCCGGGCCGCTCTTGTCGTCCCGCCCCGCCGAGCCGCGGGACCCCGGGGAGCCGCGTCTGCGGCCGGGCGGCGGCCCGGCGGTCCCGCGTCCCGGCCCCTTCGTCACCGCGTCCCCCGCTCCTCGACTCCGCCGCCGGCGCGCTCACCGGCGTGTCCGCTGCGCGTCACGGCCGGCCGCTCCCGTTCCGGGCGCCGCCGCCCGCGGCGGCCGGCTGGGGGACGCCGTCGCCGGGCACCACCGTGCCGGGGACGCCCACCACGGCCGTCGCGCCCGCGGACGCGGTCGCCGCCTGCGGGACCGGCCGCAGCCTGCCCGCGCTGGTCCTGCCGGTGTCGGGGAAGTAGAACCGCGGCGTGGTGTTCGGGACCATGCCGAGCGCCTTGGCCTTGGACGAGAGGTTCTGCGGCGAGCTCTCCTCCTCGTTCTGCGCCTGCAGCGACTGGCTCTTCTGCTCGAGCTCCTTGTTCTGCTGCTCGAGCTTGCTCAGCGTGAAGGCGTCCTTCGCCAGGACGGTGTTGAGCAGCAGCAGGCTCACCAGGGCGCCGCCGAGCAGCGCGATGATGAGCAGCACGAACGGGGCGCGCGGCGGCCCGGCCGCGGCCCGCCGGGCCAGGCGGGGCTCGCGCCGCGCCGCGACGTCCGCCGGCTGCGCCCTCCGGGACCGCCGGGTGGTGGACGGGGCGCTCGCGGGCGGGGCCGCCGGAGCCGGCGCGCTCTTCACCGCGCCCTTGGCGCGGCCCTTCGCCGGGCTGCCCTTCGCCGGGCTGCCCTTGGACGGGGCCTTCTTACCCGGGGCCGGCCGGCGCGGCGGTGCGGGCCGGGCGGTCGTCGTGCCCGCGGCGCCGCCGCCGGACGGGCGGTCCGGATCCCGCGGCCCGCCCGGCGCGCCCGTCCTCTCCGCGCCCGTTCCCGGTGCGCCGTTCTTCGGTGCGTTCCTGGCGGGCGCGGTGGCCGGCGGGCGTCGGCTCGTCGTCGTCATGTCGCCTCCCGGACCCGCTCGGCGGCGCGCAACCGCACCGACCCGGCCCTTGGGTTGGTCGTGGTCTCCTCGTCGGACGGCAGCTCGGCCCCGCGCGTCAGGAGCCGGAACCTCGGCTCGTGCTCGGGCAGCGGGACGGGCAGCTCCGGCGGGGTGGTGTCGGCCGCCTGCGCGCCGAGGACCCGCTTGGTGATGCGGTCCTCCAGCGAGTGGTAGCTGAGGACGGCGACCCGGCCGCCGACCGGGAGCGCGTCCAGGGCGGCGGGCAGCGCCCGCCGCCAGATGTCCAGCTCGCCGTTCACCTCGATGCGCAGCGCCTGGAACGTCCGTTTGGCCGGGTTGCCGCCGGTGCGGCGGGTCGCGGCCGGGATGGAGGTGCGGACCAGGTCGGCGAGCCGCCTGGTGGTCTCGAGCGGGGCGCGCTCGCGCTCGCGGACGATCGCCGCGGCGATGCGCTGGGCGAACCGCTCCTCGCCGTACTCGCGCAGGATGCGGGCGAGCTCGGCGGGCGGGTAGCCGTTGACGACCTCCGCCGCGGTGAGGCCCTGGGTGCGGTCCATCCGCATGTCGAGGGGGGCGTCGTAGGAGTAGGCGAAGCCGCGGTCGGCCTCGTCGAGCTGCGGGGAGGAGACGCCGAGGTCGAACAGCACCGCGTCCACGGCCGGGACGCCGAGCCGGGCCAGGACGGCGGGGATCTCGTCGTAGACGGCGTGCTCGAGCGCGACGCGGTCGCCGAACCGCGCGAGCCGTCGCGCGGAGCGCTCCAGCGCGGTGGTGTCCCGGTCGAGGCCGATGAGCCGCAGGTCGGGGTGGGTCTCGAGCATGGCCTCGGCGTGGCCGCCCATGCCGAGGGTGGCGTCGAGGTAGCGGGGAGGGCGCCCGGCGTCGCGGGCGGCGGCCGCGGCGGGGGCGAGGAGCTCCAGAACGCGACCGAGCATGACCGGTACGTGACCGGCCCCCGTCGCGTGGTCTCCCACGTCCATGGTTCACCCCCTGGTACTGCCACCTCGCTCGCGGACTGTGTGGCATCGCCGGTCCGGACCTCCCGCCCCCGGCGGCGGCCTCGCCCGGCCAGGTCCCCATCCGCTGCCCTGAGGAAGATCACCGCGTTTCCGCGGGGGGTCGCCGTCTGGCGCCGGGGAAGCTGCGCCAGCTGGCTCGGAGAGCGGCTGGAGACCTGGCCGAACGTGGGCCGGTGCCGGTCAACGGACCGACGGGTCGTGCGTCACAGGATCCCTGGCAACACCTCCTCCGAGACCTCGGAGAACGCCTGCTCCTCCTGCTCGAGGTAGGACTCCCAGGCCTGCGCGTCCCAGATCTCCAGACGCGTGTTGGCGCCGATGACCGCGCAGTCGCGGGTGAGCCCCGCGTACCTGCGCAGCGGCGGCGGGATCGTGACGCGGCCCTGCTTGTCGGGGACCTCGTCGGAGGCGCTGGCGAAGAAGACCCTGCTGTAGGCGCGGACCGCCTTCTCGGTGACCGGCGCGGCGCGCAGAGCCTCGGTGATGCGCTGGAACTCCGCCATGGGGAAGACGTACAGGCAGCGTTCCTGGCCCTTCGTGATCACCAATCCCCCCGACAGCTCCTCGCGGTACTTCGCCGGCAGGAACAGTCGTCCCTTGTCGTCGAGACGCGGTGCATGGGTGCCGAGGAACACCGGCCCCACCTCCCGCGCCGTATGAGGCGCTACCGCTCCCCACGGCGCCCCACTCTACTCCACTCTTCCCCACCGTCAACAAGGAAAACGCCTTCCGCACACGAAGATCGTCAAGAAAGTCGCAGGTCAGACGGGGTGGAGCGGAGTGGGGGGCGGCGGGCGCCCGGGCGCGCGCCGCCTCCCGCCCCCTCCCGGGGGGCGTCGCCCGCGGCCCCCGCCGGGGTTCCGCACGGGGCCCGCGGGACGGGCGGGGAGCGGCGGGTGGGGGGAAGTGGTGGGCGCCGCGGGGCTGTGGCGGCGATCCCCGTGGAGCACAATGGGCTCGCGTTCCACATGAACATCGCGGCGGGCCCTCCGACGACGTACTGTCGGTTGGGCGGGCGCACAGAGCGCCGCACCGGTCGCGAGGAGACGGGCCCCCGCTCCCGGGGGGCGGGCTCCGTCAGGGGCCTTCGAGGAGCACCGCGCGGCCGGACGGCTGAGGAGGGTTTGGTGGCAGTAGGCACGCACGGAGAGTCGTTCATGGAGACCGACCCCCCGGCACCGCGCTCCGCCCGGCCCGGCGGCGCGGGCGGCGGCCTGGACGGCGGCGCGGCGAACGGCTCGGCGGGGGCGCGCGAGGGGAGCGGCCGCGACCTGGCCGGGCTCGCGCGGGTCGCGGGCCGGATCCGGGACGCCGTCGAGTCGGTGATCGAGGGCAAGCCGAAGGCGGTGCGGCTCGCGCTGACCGTGCTGCTCGCCGAGGGGCACCTGCTGATCGAGGACGTCCCCGGCGTCGGCAAGACGATGCTGGCCAAGGCGCTGGCGCGCTCGGTCGACTGCTCGGTGCGCCGGGTGCAGTTCACCCCGGACCTGCTGCCGAGCGACATCACCGGGGTGAGCGCCTACAACCAGGAGCTGCGCGAGTTCGAGTTCAAGCCCGGGCCGGTGTTCGCCAACATCGTGGTCGGCGACGAGATCAACCGCGCGTCGCCGAAGACGCAGTCGGCGCTGCTGGAGTGCATGGAGGAGCGCCAGGTCACGGTGGACGGCACCACCTACGCGCTGGAGCCGCCGTTCATGGTGATCTCCACGCAGAACCCGGTCGAGATGGAGGGCACCTACCCGCTGCCGGAGGCGCAGCGCGACCGGTTCACCGCGCGGATCTCGATGGGGTACCCCGACCCGGCGGCGGAGCTGGAGATGCTCGACGCGCACGGCGGGTCCTCGCCGCTGGACCGGCTGACCCCGGTCGCGCACGCCTCCGACGTCCGCGACCTGATCGAGGTGGTGCGCCGCCAGCACGTCGCGGCGTCGGTGCGGCAGTACGCGATCGACCTGGTCACCGCGACCCGCAAGCACCCGGAGCTGCGGCTCGGCGCCTCGCCCCGCGCCACGCTGCACCTGGTGCGGGCGGCGCGCGCGTGGGCGGCGCTGGACGAGCGCGACTACGTGCTGCCCGACGACGTCCAGGAGCTGGCCGTCCCCGTCCTCGCGCACCGGCTGCTGCCGACCGCGGAGGCGCAGGTGGAGCGGCGCCGCCCCGAGCAGGTGGTCGCCGACCTGGTGCGGCGGCTCCCGGTGCCCTCCCCCGGGAAGTGACCGGTTGAGAAGGGCGCTGGCCGGCCTGACCACGCGCGGGCGGTCCTTCGTGGCCGCCGGCGCGACCGCGATCGTGTGCGCGTTCGTGCTCGGCGAGCGCGACCTGCTGCGCGCCGGGGTGCTGGTGCTGGTGCTGCCGCTGCTGTCGACGCTGGCGGTGTCGCGGACCCGCTACCGGCTGGCGTGCGCGCGGCGGCTGGAGCCGGCCCGGCTGCCGGTCGGCCACGAGACCCGCGTCGACCTGCGGCTGGAGAACGTCTCGCGGCTGCCGAGCGGGCTGCTGCTGGTGGAGGACCGGGTGCCGTACGCGCTCGGCGGGCGGGCCCGGTTCGTGCTGGACCGGATCGAGTCGCAGGGCTCGCGCGAGCTCGGCTACCGGATCCGCTCCGACGTGCGGGGCCGGTTCCGGGTGGGGCCGCTGACGGTCCGGCTGGCCGACCCGTTCGGGATGGTGGAGCTGGTCCGCTCGTTCAGCATGTCCGACACCCTCACTGTCACCCCGGCGATCGTGCCGCTGCCGGCGACCCGGCTGACCGGCGCGTGGGGCGGGGGCGGCGAGAGCCTGGCCCGCGCGATGTCGGCGGCGGGCGAGGACGACGTGGCGCCGCGCGAGTACCGGCACGGCGACGACCTGCGCCGCGTGCACTGGCGGTCCACCGCCCGGCACGGCGAGCTGATGGTGCGGCGCGAGGAGCAGCACTTCCAGAGCAGCGGGACGCTGCTGCTCGACACGCGCCGCCGCGCGCACTGGGGCGACGGGCCCGGCGGCTCGTTCGAGCAGGCCGTGTCGGTGGCCGCGTCGATCGGCGTGCACCTCGGCCGGACGGGGATGACCCTGCGGTTCGTCACCGACGCGGGCGAGGCGCTGTCGGCGGCGGCGTCCTTCGACGGGGCGTTCGAGGGGCTGCTGCTGGAGGCGCTGGCGGTGGCGCGCCGGTCCAAGGCCGCGTCGCTGACGCCCGGGCTGGCCGCGCTGGGCGGCGCGGCCGGGACGGGCCGGGAGGGCGACGGCCTGATCGCGGCGGTGTTCGGCGCGCTGACCGCGGAGGAGGCGCACCGGGTCGCGGCGGCGCGGCGCGGCGCGGGCACCCGGCTGGCGGTGCTGGTCGACGCCGGTCCCGTCGACGGGCACGGCGGCGCGGGCCTCCAGCAGGATCC
>NZ_JASNWF010000035.1 GCF_030283205.1 Actinomadura opuntiae | reverse complement strand
GCTCTGGGCGGCCAAGTCTCCTCAGCCATCGGACGGCGACTACATGGCAGCCATACCCAGAGCCCCCGGGCCCACCGATCTTACGAACGACCAGTTCAGACCCAAGGAAAAAGGTAGGACGACCATGGTCGGCACGCTCGACTGGGAACCGGCCGCCGGGCGGACGGACCTGCTGGCGGACCCGGTGGCGGCTGCGATCGGCGGTGTCGCGGACGCCGAGACCGCCGAGATCGATCCCGAGCTGGCCGACACGGCGGCGTTCTGCGAGCGCTACGACGTGCCGCTGGAGGTCAGCGCCAACTGCGTGGTCGTCGCGGCCAAGCGGGGCGGCGAGGTGACGTACGCGGCGTGCATGGTCCTCGCCACCGACCGCGCCGACGTGAACGGCGTCGTCCGCAAGCACCTCGGCGCCCGCAAGGCCTCGTTCGCGCCGATGGACCAGGCGACCTCGCTCACCGGCATGGAGTACGGCGGCATCACCCCGATCGGCCTGCCCGCCGGCTGGCCGATCCTGGTGGACGAGGCGGTCGCCGCCGCGCCCCGCGTCGTCATCGGCAGCGGCCTGCGCAAGTCCAAGATCCTGCTCCCCGGCAAGGCGGTCGCGGGCCTCCCCGGCGCCGAGGTCATCGCCCTCGCCCAGTAGCCGCGCCGTCCACGAGATCGCGCCGTCCGGCGCGGCTGTGCGGCGGGGCCCCCGCGGCCCGCCGCGCCGCGTCGTGGTGATCGACATCGCGAGTAGACCCGCGGGCCGTCCGAAACTCATCGCGCGGACCGAAATCAATCCGGAATCGCGCCGACCCGGTAGCCGGTGCCTCCCACCGCGCGGGCCCGGTCGAGCAGGGCGCGGTTGGCGGCGAGCATGTCGGAGACGGACGCGCAGCCGGGGGAGGCGGTCTTCAGGACGCTGAACAGCACCGGTTCCGGCGGCGCGGCGAGCATCGGCACGTGCCCGACGCGCAGCGCCTTGACCAGGACGACACCGCTGAGGCCGAGGTCGTGAGGCGTCATGCCCTTGAGCGTGGTCTCGATGACGTCGGCGGCGCGTTCGCGCGGCAGGAACACCATGGCCCACGGGTGCGGCCGCGCCCACTCGCCGAGCGCGACGAGCTCCTCGACGTCGGGGCGCATGCGGTCGGCGAACGCGAGGAAGGGCAGCTCCTCGGTCCCGGTGGTGCCCGGCGGGACCGGGCCGTCCCCGTACAGGGTGGCCTTGATCTCGTACCGCCACCCGTCCGGCGACGGCTTGGCCTGGCCCGAGACGTCGTCGGCCGCGAGCCCGTCCTGCAGCCGCAGCAGGTCCGCCGCGTCCCGGCAGGGAACGGTGCAGGTCAGCACCCGTTCCGGGGCGGGGACGAGGCGCAGCGTCGCGCTCGTGATCACGCCGTGGCGCCCGAGCCCGCCCCGGACCTCGCCGAACAGCTCCGGCCGCACGCGCGGCGAACACGGGACGACCCGTCCGTCTTCCACGACGTCGAGGGCGAGGAGGTGGTCGGCCTGCGTTCCGTGCAGGTGGGAGGTGCCGCCGACACCGCCCGCCGAGATCGTCCCGCCGACGGTCACGTCGAGGAAGTCGGTCAGCACGGGCGGGGCCAGGCCGTGCGGCAGCGTCGCGGCCAGCACCTCGCGCCACGTCGTCCCGGCGGCGGCGACCGCGTGCCCGGGCGCGACGTCCTCGACGCCCGCGAGGCCCCGCATGTCGAGGCAGATCCCGTTGGTCAGCGACTGGCCGAACGTCGAGTGCCCGCATCCGCGGGGGACCGCGTCCAGCCGCCGCGTCCGCGCCTCGCGCAGCGCCTCGACGACCTCGTCCGCGCTCCGCGGCCGCACCGACCGCGCCGGCACGCGCTCCACGATCCCGCCGAAGTCCCGCATGGAACCGAGCGTCCCAGCACGGTCGCGGCCTGGGAACCCCGGCCGGCCCCGGGATGTCCGGCCGCCGCTCAGCGGGTGCGCAGGCGGTCGCCGACGCGGGTGAGGGCGTCCCCGAGGAGCGCGATCTCCTCGGGGGTGAGGACGTCGATGAGCGCCTCCCGGACGACCCTGCGGTGCCCCGGCCGGACGCGGTCGAGGGCGGCGGCGCCGTCCTCGGTGAGCTCCGCCCACACCGAGCGCCGGTCGGACTCGCAGCCGGTGCGCCGGACCAGCCCGGCCTGCTCCAGCCGGGTGACCTGGTAGGTGAGCCGGCTCTTGGAGATCATCACCTCGCGGGCGAGGTCGGACATGCGCAGCCGGCCGCCGTCGGCCAGCCGCAGCCGCACCAGCACCTCGAACTCCGCGTGCGACAGCCCGCCGTCCCGTTTGAGCTGCCGCTCGATCTCGTGGTCGAGCAGGTGGCCGGCGGCCAGGAAGGCCGTCCAGGCGCGCAGCTCGGCCGGTTCCAGGGCGTCCCCCGCGTCCGTCATGCGGTGATTCTAGTTGACCTGGACGTCAACTGAAGTTTCTAGATGGTCTGAATTTGAACCAAGTCTGCTACGGTCCTGTTGGTTCAAATTTTGACGATCGACGCGAGACATCGGAGGACCGGCATGCTCCCCGCCCGACGCCATCCCCTGCTGCCCGACGCCGGACTGCTGATCGGCCGGCTGGCCCTCGGCGCGGTCTTCATCGCGCACGGCTGGCAGAAGCTCCACGACACCGGCCACGCGGCGGTCGCCGCGCAGTTCGACAAGCTCGGCATCCCGATGCCCGGCCTGTCGGCCTACTTCGGCACCTGGGTCGAGCTGGCCGGCGGCATCGCGCTGGTCGCCGGCGTCCTGCTCCCCGTCGCCGGCGTGCTGATCGCCGTGGACATGGCCGGCGCGTTCTGGTTCGTGCACCGGGACCACGGCCTCTTCTCGGAGAAGGGCGGCTACGAGTACGTCCTGGTCCTCGGCGCCGCCGCGCTGCTGTTCGCCCTCGCCGGCGGCGGCCGGATCTCGCTGGACGCGGTGCTGTGGCGGCGCCTGGCCCGGCGCGGCGAGAGCGGCGTCGCCGAGCGGCAGCCCGCCCGCGTCTGACCCGCCGTATCGGCCCACGCGCGCGGCCAGTGTGATCTACGCGACTTTTCCTTCCCGTTGCTCGGGGAAGGTGACCTCACGGTAAACAACGGTCACCAGCCTGGAAAGGGATATGGTCCGGTCCAAAACCGGGCCGTGGGCGCCCCGCCTCCCTGACATCCCGGTTTTCTGTCATCGGGTCTTTACGTCGAACTGACACAATGTTCTCGATGACCGTTTCTGGGCATGGTGATGGCGGAGAGTTCCTCGAGAGGCGGGTCGCTGGTGTCGCGCGGTAGTGAGTTCGTTGTGGTGGCCAATCGGCTTCCGGTGGACCGGAGCGTCGGCGAGGACGGGGTCCCGGCATGGCGGCGCAGCCCCGGCGGGCTCGTCAGCGCCATCGCCCCGGTGATGCGCCGCAGGCACGGCACCTGGATCGGCTGGACGGGCGCGCCCGACGAGGAGCTGGCGCCGTTCGAAGAGGACGGCATGTCGCTGCACCCCATCGCGCAGTCGGCCGAGGAGGTCGCCCTCTACTACGAGGGGTTCTCCAACGCCACGCTGTGGCCGCTCTACCACGACGTCATCGCCCCGCCCATCTACGACCGCGCCATGTGGGACGCCTACGTGCGGGTGAACCGGCGGTTCGCGGAGGCGGCGGCGAAGGTCGCGGCCGAGGGCGCGATCGTCTGGGTGCAGGACTACCAGCTCCAACTCGTCCCGGCGATGCTGCGGGCGCTCCGCCCCGACCTGCGCATCGGCTTCTTCCTGCACATCCCGTTCCCGCCGGTCGAGCTGTTCTGGCAGCTGCCCTGGCGGCGGCAGATCCTGGAGGGGCTGCTCGGCGCCGACCTGGTCGGCTTCCAGCTGCCCGGCGCGGCGGCCAACTTCGTCCGGCTGTGCCGGCGGCTGCTGGACACCCGCTACTCCAAGCAGGACGTGTTCTGGGACGACCGCGTCGTGCGGGCCCGCGCCTTCCCCATCTCGGTGGACGTCGGCGAGCTGAACGACCTGGTCGCCCGCACCGACGTGGTCGAGCGCGCGCAGGAGCTCCGCAACGACCTCGGGGACGCGACGATCCTGCTGGGCGTCGACCGGCTCGACTACACCAAGGGCATCACCCAGCGGCTGCAGGCGTTCGGCGAGCTGTTCGGCGACGGCCACCTCAAGCCGGGCCAGGCGGTGTTCGTGCAGATCGCGACGCCGAGCCGCGAGCGCGTCGAGCAGTACCAGCTGCTGCGCGAGGAGATCGAGCAGCAGGTCGGCCGGATCAACGGCGAGTACGGCGAGATCGGGTTTCCGGTCATCCACTATCTGCACAGCTCGTATGACCGTGCCGAGCTGACCGCGCTCTACCTGGCCGCGGACGTGATGGTGGTCACCCCGCTGCGCGACGGGATGAACCTGGTGGCCAAGGAGTACGTCGCGTGCCGCCGCGACCTGCGCGGGTCGCTGGTGCTCAGCGAGTTCGCCGGCGCCGCCGCCGAGCTGAAGCGCGGCGCCTTCCAGGTCAACCCCTACGACATCGACGGGCTGAAGGGCACGCTGCTGGCCGCCCTGAGCGCCGAGCCCGGCGAACAGGCCCGGCGGATGCGCTCGATGCGCCGCCGCGTCATCGAGCACGACGTGGACCGCTGGGCGCAGGACTTCCTCAGCGAGCTGGAGCGCCCGGTCCGGTCGGTCCCGTCGCCGGTCAGCGCGCTGGAGGGCTGATCCGCAGGTCGAAGGAGGCCCACACGGCCTTCCCTCCGGTGGACAGCCGGGCCCAGCCCCACGCGTCGCTGACCCCGCCGACCACGAGCAGCCCGCGGCCGCCCTCGACGAAGTCGCCCGGGTCGTTCGGCAGCGGCTCGGGCGCGCGCGCCCCCGGGTCGGTCACCGTGACGACGAGCCGCCGCGGGTGCCCCACCAGGACGATCTGGATCGGGCACAGCGGCAGCGGCTGAGGCAGGCCCTCCAAGCCGTGCCGCAGCGCGTTGGTCACCAGTTCCGAGACCGCGACGACGACGTCCTCGGCCTCCTCGGTCAGGCCCCAGCCGCGCAGTGTGGCCAGCGTGAACTCGCGCGCCGTGCGGGGCGCGGTGATCTCCGCTGGAAGCACCTTGCGGGCGGTGCGGGGGGTGCCGGCGTGCGCGGCGGGCCACAGCCCGGCCAGCCCGGGCGCGGACTCCGCGACGCGCGCGGGGGAGTTCGGGCGCGCGGCCGCCTGCGGGGCGTCCGGCCAGGGCGCGTGCACGGGGTGCCGCGGTCCGCGGCCGCCCATGGCGGCGTGGGCCGCGACGTCGTCTGCCTGGTCAACGGTCATTTCTCGAACCTCGAAGGCGTGCTGGGTCGGTACCGGCGAGCGTTCGCTATCTTGCTCCCCAAGTCGTGCAGATGCAAGACCGTCTGCATGAACGAATGCAAGAACGAATGCACGTGCATCTCGTACCATGGTGTGGGGTGGGGCGAGATCGCGGCCTTCCCGGCAGGGAAGGCTGAGACGCCTGAGGGGGCACAAACGATGAACGGCCACCAGATGCCGGACTGGCGCGACGGGCTGGTCTGGCAGAAGAGCCGGCGCAGCAACCCGAGCGGGAACTGCGTCGAGATGGCCGAACTCCCGAGCGGGGAGATCGCGGTGCGCAACTCCAGGGACCCGGAGGGGGCCGTGCTCGTCTACACGCGCGAGGAGGTGGAGGCCTTCGTGGGCGGGGCGAAGGACGGCGACTTCGACCACATGCTGGTCTGACCGTCCAATAAACCGAACGGGATTCCATTCGCCTGTCCGGCCCGGTAGCGTGCGGCCATGCACCTGGGGCACGTAGCCGCACAGACGCCCGACAAGCCCGCCGTGATCATGGCGGGCTCCGGCCGGGTCGTCACCTTCGGGGAACTGAACGACGCGTCCAACCGGCTCGCGCGGCTGCTCTTCGCGGAGGGCCTGCGGCCGGGGGACCACATCGCCTTCATGCTGGAGAACCACCCGCTCTACCTGGCCGTGGCCTGGGCCGCCCAGCGGTCCGGGCTCTACTACACGGCCGTCAGCTCCCGGCTCCAGGCCGAGGAGCTCGCCTACATCGTGGGCAACTGCGAGGCCAAGGCCTTCATCACCAGCGCGTCGATGACGGCCGCCGCGCAGGACCCGCCGGACGTGCCGCTGCGCCTCATGCTCGGCGGCACGGCACCGGGCTACGACTCCTACGAGGAACGCGTCGCCGCGTACCCGGCCGAGCCGATCGAGCACGAGTGCGAGGGCTCGGACATGCTCTACTCCTCGGGCACGACCGGGCGCCCCAAGGGCGTCAAACCGCCGCTGACGCAAGCGCCCATGGGCACCGCGGGCCCGCTCTACATGCTCATCACCGGGCTGTTCGGAGCCGATGCCGACTCGGTGTACCTGTCCCCGGCGCCGCTCTACCACGCCGCGCCGCTGCGCTACTCGATGATCTTCCAGCGGTGCGGCGCCACGGTCGTGGTGATGGAGAAGTTCGACGCCGAGCAGGCCCTCGCCGCGATCGAGAAGTACCGCGTCACGCACAGCCAGTGGGTGCCGACCATGTTCATCCGGATGCTGAAGCTGCCGGACGAGGTCCGCGCCAAGTACGACCTGTCGAGCCTGGCGTGCGCCGTGCACGCCGCCGCGCCCTGCCCCGTCCCGGTCAAGGAGCGGATGATCGACTGGTGGGGCCCGATCCTGCACGAGTACTACGCGGGCACCGAGGGCAACTGCTTCGTCTACACCAACTCCGAGGACTGGCTGGCGCACAAGGGCACCGTCGGCCGTCCCATCCTCGGCGAGGTCCACGTCCTGGACGAGGAGGGCGCCGAGCAGCCCCCGGGCACCCCCGGAACGCTGTACTTCGGCGGTGGCCCGTCGTTCGAGTACCACGGCGACCAGGCCAAGACCGACGCGTCCCGCGACCCCTGGGGGCACGGGTGGACGACCCTCGGCGACATCGGCCACGTCGACGAGGACGGCTTCCTCTACCTCACCGACCGCCGCTCCTACATGATCATCAGCGGCGGGGTGAACATCTACCCGCAGGAGGCCGAGAACGTCCTCGCGGTGCATCCGAAGGTCGCCGACGTCGCGGTGTTCGGCGTCCCGGACGCCGAGATGGGGGAGGCGGTCAAGGCCGTCGTCCAGCCGGCGTCCATGGACGACGCGGGCCCCGCGCTGGAGGCCGAGCTGATCGCCTACTGCCGCGACCACCTCGCCCACTACAAGTGCCCGCGCTCGGTCGACTTCCGGCCCGAACTGCCGCGCCACCCGACCGGCAAGCTCTACAAGCGGCTGCTCCGGGACGAGTACTGGAAGGACCAGAGCCCGGCGTCCGCCTGACCACACGGCGTTGGACCATATGGCGTTGGAACACGGCGTTGGAACCGTCCATGGACGGGGCTGAGCGGCCCGCGGACGGCGAAAGCCCCGGTCCGGGAAGTGGAATCCCGGACCGGGGCTTCGGCAGGCGCCAGAGGCGTCCTAGTGAACCGCGATCGGCACCTCGGTCTTCTCCGCGGCGGTGGTGTCCGGCCGCTTGCGCGGCAGGAACAGCGCCGGGAGGAAGGCCAGGAGCAGCAGCCCCGCCGCGTACCAGTAGGTGTGCTGGAACGCGTCCGCCATCGGCCCGGCGATCTTGTGCATGATCGCCTCCGGGACCTTCTGCCCGGGCTTGGCCTGGCCGCCCGCGCCGAACGGCTTGAGGTTGGACGCCAGCTTGTTGGCCAGCAGCACCGAGATCAGCGCGGTGCCGAGCGACGCCGACACCTGCTGGATGATGTTCAGCATCGTGCTGGCCCGCGGCACCTCGTCGTGCTCGAGGGTCTGGATCGCGGCCGCCATGGTCGGCATCATCGTCATGCCCATGCCGAGGCCCATCACGAACAGCACCGCGCCGAGCGCCCAGAAGGACGTGCCGGCCTCCAGGATCGCGGCGAAGCCCGCCACCGACAGCACCACCACGACCAGGCCGACGAGGACCACCCGGCCGGGGCCGATCCGGTCGGTCAGCTTGCCGCCGACCGGCATGGTGATCATCGCGCCGAGGCCCTGCGGGGCCAGCAGCAGGCCCGAGTGCAGGGCGCCCTGCCCGCGCACCGTCTGGTAGTACAGCGGCAGCAGCAGCATCGCGCCCATGAACGCCGCCATGAACAGCACCATCGTGCCGGACGCGGCGGCCACCGAGCGGCGCTTGAGCAGCCGCAGGTCGATCAGCGGGCTCTTGGCGTTCAGCGCCCGGAACACGAACCCGATCACCAGGACGGCGCCGACCACCGTCGGGATCAGCCCCTCCGGCTTGGTGAAGTCCTTCAGCTCGGCGCCCTTGGCCAGGCCGTAGATCAGGGCGGCGAGGCCGGGCGACAGCAGGATCAGGCCGGGGATGTCGAGGCGCTCGGCCCGCTGCGGCTCGTCCTTCTTCAGGATCCGCGCGGACATGAACAGCGCGACGATGCCGATCGGCAGGTTGATGAAGAAGATCCACCGCCACGACACGTCGTCGACCAGCCAGCCGCCGAGGATGGGGCCGAGGATCGGGCCGAGCAGCATCGGGATGCCGACGACGCTCATCACCTGGCCGACCCGCTTCGGGCCGGCGGCCTGCGTCAGGATCGTCATGCCGGCGGGCATGATCATGCCGCCGCCGAGGCCCTGCAGCACCCGGAACAGGATCAGCGAGCTCGCCGACCAGGCCAGCCCGGCCAGCATCGAGCCGATCACGAACAGCCCGATCGAGATCATGTAGAGCCGCTTGGTGCCGAACCGCGCCGCCGCCCAGCCGGTGATCGGGATCACCGTGGCCAGCGCGAGGGTGTATCCGGTCGCGACCCACTGGATGGTGGCCAGCGGGGCGTCGAACTCCTTGGTCAGGTCATTGATCGCGACGTTGACGACCGTGACGTCGAGGATGGACATGATCGCGCCGAGCACGACGCACATGGCCACGGCGAGCACGCCGCGGTCCAGCCCTCCGGTGGGGGCCGGGTCCTCCAGCGGGCCGTCCGCCGTCTGCGAAGACGCGGGAGCGGTCAACTCTCTTCCAATCGTCAGGGCCCGTGCACGCGGGCACGCAGGGACCGGGGGAACGTTCTCGGGGATACCGCAGCAAAATACTGCAGAGACTGACACTTTCGCGAACGAGTAAACTCCGCGACCTTCGGGACTATTCCAGGAGGGTCCGACACTCTGACCGGGGTCTGCGCTGCTCCCCGGACCCGAGGCTCCGACCTCGACCGCACTCGAGGTCAACACAGTGTGACGCATCCGACATCGAGGTCTCCCCCTCCCCGCGGCGTACCGAAGCGGACGCACAGGCAGACCGGGGCGCTACGAAGAACTCATCGCCCGTATGCCGAAATTTCCCGACAACTTTCCGTAACCGTCCGCCCCGCCCCGTCGGCCTCGGCCACCACGCGCCGCCCGCCCCGCCGCGGGCCTCTGTCAGACGGCGGTCGGCCGGTGCCCCCCTCGGTCCGGACGGTTCCCGTTAGCAGGGGGGTCACGCGATGGCCATCGGCCGGCTCTCGACCTCGGCGGCTATCTCCGGCACGTGGACGAACCCCGTGCGGCGGCGTGCGGCGACCGAGACCCGGACGTCCGGACGGTACGCCGCCGGGCATATCCCGTCGTATCCGTGCTTGACGATCCCCCAGTAGATGTCCTCGGAGACGACCAGAACGAGAGGTGCGCTGCTCGCCCGCAGGCACTTCTTCAGCTTCGGGGCGTCCAACAGGCGGCACGCCAGGTCGATGGCCTCCCCGAAGGGGCCGTTGTCGTCGCGGTGGACCTCTCCAGCGTGCACGACGGCCCGCAACCGCATGCTCCTGCCGGGCCGTTCCGCCGCCGGTAACGACCGGTTGTAGTCGGTGAGCTCGTGGGCGAGCCGCGGAACGAGCCGGGACAGCAGATAGGTCTTGGGCAGTTCGTCGACCGGATGGAACAGCGCGAGGACGCCGTCGCCGCGGTCCTCGAAGGGATCGCACCACCGGTCGTCGATGCCGGTGTGCGCCATGGCCCGTTTCAGCTGGCCGTAGATCTGGCCGCGCAACTCCTGCTTGATCGGATTCGTGCGGAAGGCACCCGTCGAGTTCTCCAGGTCGACGGCCAGAATGCTCCGGTGCACCGGGTTGCCGCTCACTCGAGCGCCCCCAATCCCGCACGTCCGCCTGGCGGCGATCGTCGCTCTGCTCTTAGAAGGTCCGCCAATAGTCTGCGACCGGATCCGGCGAGCGTGCAAGGTGCACGGCGACATGCATCGCCTCTGTATCCATCTGGCAAGCTTGACGACTTCTGGTGGGACAGGAGGTTGTCAAAGGTAGGGAACCGCTTTTCCGCGAGGGCTGGTGATCCCGGAATCGCGAGGTTATCGTTGCCCTGCAACTTGCAGATCGGCGTCCGGGCCCGAGGGTCGAAACCGATTCGCTGGGAGGCTGGGGTGGCAGCAGCGCCGACCGTCCGCCGGCGCCGCCTCGGCATCGAGTTGCGGCGGTTGCGGGAACGCCTCGGCGGGACGGTCGAGGAGATCGCGGAGCGGCTCGACTGGTCGCCCTCCAAGCTGAGCCGGATCGAGAACGCCCGGATCGGCGTGCGGGTCTCCGACGTCCGGCTGCTGCTGGAGTTGTACCGGGTGGGCGAGAGCCACAAGGGGGAGGTTCTCGCGCTCGCGCAGGCCGCGACGGAACAGGGCTGGTGGGCCGAGTACCGGGACGTCATGGCCGGCGAGTTCGGCACCTACGTCGCTCTGGAGGACGAGGCCCGCACCGCTCTGACTTTCGGGACGTATTCCATCCCCGGGCTGCTGCAGAACAGGGAGTACGCGCATCGGATATTGGACAGCGGAAGGGTCATCGCCGTTTCCACGCCGCGGCAGGTCGAGCGCCGGCTGGATCTGCGAATGCGACGGCAGGACGTACTGCGCCGTGATAATCCCCTGACGCTTTCGGCCGTGATCGACGAGTCCGTGCTGATGCGCGCCATCGGCGACAGCGACACCATGCGCGGGCAGATGCTCGACCTCCTCGACCTTGCCGAGTTACCGAACGTGCACGTCTACGTGCTTCCGCTTGAGTCCGACCGGGAACCGATATTCTCGGACACCTTCACGCTTCTCGAATTCTCCCCTGCCTACGACGTCAGATTCCCGGACGCCGTGTACCTGGACAATCTCTTGACGATGGCGGTACTCCAGGACGACAACGCCACGCACATGTACCGGTTGTGCTGGAACGAGCTGAGGTCGGTCTCGCTTTCCGCCGACGAGTCCCTCCGCCGAATCTCGCGGGCCGCCGAGGAGTGGGCGGCTCGTTGACCCCTGCCGACCTGGTCCGGGACGTCATCGCGATCATCCTTCGTCGCGGTCGCTGATCGCCTGGAGAAGTGCGGAGAAACGCTTTCTCGAGAGGCGTAGAACAGCCTCCGGCCGTGCGGAGTCCCGCAGTCCGATCAGCTCGGGCGAAAGCCGCGCCACTTCGACACAGTTCGACTCTCCCGTGCACTCCGTCTTATCCGCACACCCTGTGCTCCTGCGCCATGACCGCTCCGGTGTGCCGGAGGTCGAGTCGGCGGCGCTGCTTCTCTCGTCGTCCGTCCATGCGGGCATGCTTCGGTCCCTTCCTTGCGACCATGCCACGGGGGTGTGCGGTCGAGGTAGAGGCTAGCGACCTGGACGCCTGGTTCGCGGGAGTTTCCCCCAGCATTTCCGACATTGATTCGCCATCTAACTAGTGTAAATCGGACAGTTGGTAACAAATGCAGACCCGTGCGCCGGTCGCTTTGCCGGGGACGGCGAGCCGGGCGAGCCCACGGGATGCTAGCGCGTATCGAGTCCTCTGTAATGACCACGGGGACACTTTTCCGTTCGGGCGCATACCGAACGAGATTCTCAATCGGAAACGCATTGGTGTGTTGCCAAGGCGGTGCGAGAGGCCCGCGCGGGGCGGAAATCGTGTTGACGGGGGTGGGGGCGGCGGGCAGGATGCGGGGCGTTGTGATCATCCAGAGGACCTGAGGGACCTGGCCCGGTGACGGTTCGGCAACCTGCCTCGGCGGCAAGGTGCCAATGCCAGGAGCGATGAGGAGAGTTCATGGGCGTGCGCCTTGATGTCCCCGTGCTGGCCGGGAGGCTGGTCAGGCTGGAGCCGCTGTCGATGGACCACGTACCGGAGCTGGCGGAGGCCGCCGAGGAGAACCGGTCGTCCTACGGGTTCACGCTCGTGCCCGGTGCGGCGGATATGGAGTCGTACGTCGCCGGGCAGCTCGCCCGGCCTGGGCTGACGCCGTTCGCGCAGATCAGGGTGGCGGATGGGAAGGCGGTCGGGCACACCGGGCTGTGGGATGCGCGGACGTGGCCCGGCACGGACCGGCTGTGCGCGATCGAGATCGGCTGGACGTGGCTCGCCGCGTCCGCGCAGGGCACCGGCATCAACGTCGAAGCGAAGAAGCTGCTGTTCACCTACGCCTTCGAGACCCTGGGCGCGGTGCGCGTCGACCTCAAGACCGACGCGCGCAACGAACGGTCGCGGCGGGCGATCGAGCGGCTCGGCGTGCGCTTCGAAGGCGTCCTGCGGAACTGGTCGCCGTCGTGGACGCCGGGCGAGGAGGGCGTTCTGCGCGACTCGGCGATGTTCTCGGTGATCGCCTCCGAATGGCCGTCCGTGAAGACGGCCATGGCCAATCGCTTGGCGGAGCGCGTCCGGAGCTGACGTCGAGTTGGGAGGACCGCGTGGACGTTCCGGTGCTGGCCGGGAGGCTGGTCAGGCTGGAGCCGCTGTCGGTGGCGCATGTGCCGCAACTGGCGGAGGCCGCCGAGGAGGACCGCTCCTCGTACGGGTTCACGCCGGTGCCGTCCGCGGCCGAGATGGAGTCGTACGTCTCCGACAAGCTCGGCCGCCCTGACCTGATCTCGTTCGCACAGGTCAGGGACGGCAAAGCAGTCGGGCACACATCACTGTTGCATCCGCGCCCGTGGCCGGGCCGGGACCGGTGGTGCGCGATCGAGATCGGCTGGACATGGCTCGCCGCGTCCGCGCAGGGCACCGGCGTCAACGCCGAGGCGAAGAAGCTCCTGTTCGACTATGCCTTCGAGACGCTGCGGGTCGCGCGCGTGGAGCTCAAGACGGACGCGCGGAATGAGCGGTCGCGGCGGGCGATTGAGCGGCTCGGCGTGCATTGCGAGGGCGTCTTGCGCAGCCACTCCGAGTCGTGGGTGCCCGGCGAGGAAGGCGAGCTGCGGGACACCGCCATGTACTCGGTGATCGCCGCCGAATGGCCGTCGGTGAAGGCCGGCATGGTGGAGGCCCTCCGACGTCGTTAGGGCTCGATTCTGACCGTCTCCTGATCGTCAATGGGCGGGAGCGGCTCACCATTGGCCCGGCCGGTAGTTTCCCGCCGGGGTCCGGCAGATGACGTTGATCCGGTTGTAGGCGTTGATCACGGCGATGGTCGAGATGAGAGCGGCGAGCTGCTCGTCGTCGTAGTGCTTCGCGGCGTTCGCCCACACCTCGTCGCCGACACCGCCGGCGGCGTCGGCGATGCGGGTGCTCTCCTCGGTCAGCTCCAGCGCGGCGCGCTCGGCGTCCGTGAACACCGTCGCCTCGCGCCAGGCCGCGACCATGTTCAGACGTTCGGGCTGCTCGCCGGCGTGCACGGCGTCCTTGTAGTGCATGTCGGTGCACGCCCCGCAGCCGTTGATCTGGCTGGCCCGCAGCAGCACCAGTTGCACCGTGGCGTCGGCCAGGCCCGAGCCCTCGCCCGCCCTGCCCGCCGAGTTGATGTACTTGGTGACCTTCTTGCCGGTGGCCGTGCCGTAGTAGTCGAAGCGTGCTTCCATCGTGGGCTCCTTCGGTTCCGTTCGCTTTCGACTCCCTGACGGACCGCACGACCCCGATGTGACGACCCGCCCCGAAATCCCCTGTGACCTGCGGCGGGCGGCTACCTGGTAGCGGGACCTCTGCGGGACCAGACGGTATTAGAGCTCGAACCAGACGGCGCGGCGGTCGCCGCGCGGCTCCGTGCCCCAGTCCTTCGCGATGGACGCGACGATCCGCAGGCCGCGTCCCGAGACGTCCAGTTCGGCCGCCTCGGCGACGTGCGGGGCCGTCGCCGCCCGGCCATCGTCGATCACCTCGATCCGGACCGTCCGCGCCGAGTACGCCACCTCCACGCGGATCTGCCCGTCCCGGCCCGACTCGGTGTAGCGCAGCGCGTTCGTCAGCAGTTCGCTCATGCACAGCGCCGCGTCGTCCATGCACGGGTGCTCGCGGCCCAGCACGTCCCGCAGCCAGCGCCGCGCATGCCCCACCGCCCGGTCCATCCCCGGCAACAGAAGCGCGTCGAACCTCGTGGTCGGCGCAGTCATCGCTCACTCCCTTCGCATCGCTGTCGCCGAAAAGAATGAGCCGGACGTCCGCCGCCGAACGATGCGTTCCCGGACCTCGGCTCCAGGTCCTCGGGCACCGGGTCCCCGGTCACATTTGACTGAGGCACTGTTGCCGCCTTCGTTGGAAACCTTCACCGTCACGTAAAGTCAAGGCATGATTACGTCATGGAGAACGCGCAGCGTCCGACCATGCGAAGCCGCAAGCTCGGCCAGCGCCTTCGCGCCATCCGCGAGGAGCGGGGGCTCACCCTCCAGAAGGCCGCCCGCCTGCTCAACCGCACCCCGTCCTCGCTCAGCAAGCTCGAAACCGGCAAACGCGGCATCCGCCGCCCCGCCCTGGAGAACATGCTCGACCGCTACGGCCTCACCGACCCCGACGAGCGCCAAGTCCTCTTCGACCTCGCCCGAGACTCCGGTAAGAAGGGCTGGTGGCTCCGCTACGAGGGGAAAATTTCCCCTTCAATGTTGGACTACATCTCGATTGAGGCGGAGGCTACGTCCAGCAGGACATTTCAACTCCACCTAATTCCTGGGCTACTTCAGACCGAAGACTATGCCCGTGCAGTCATTGGATCCACGATTCCCATGGGCAATCCCCATGACGTCGACGGGCTCACTGAGCTGCGTATGCGCCGTCAGCAGATCCTCTACCGTGACACACCTCTTCGTCTCTGGGCCATCCTCAGCGAGGCGGCCCTCTGCCAGCAGTTTGGCGGCCCTGAAGTGATGCGACGGCAGCTTCAACACCTGCTAGATGTGGCAGCCCTGTCGAATGTGACCTTACAGCTACTCCCGTTCACTGCGGGGGCGCACCCTGGTCACAACGGTTCGTTTACCACCCTGGCGACTGAGGATTTGTCTGTTGTTCTTGTCGAGAACCAGACTGCAGGTTGGTATCTAGAGGATCTTGCGGATATCCGCTATCACGACATGGTGTTTGACCACCTGCGAGCCGCCGCGCTTGGGCCATCAGACTCCATAGCGGTGATCGAGCGGCTAGTGTCAGCACCATGACCAGCAAGGAGTTTTGGTTCTCCCCTTGGCGGAAGAGTAGCCACAGCGGCGGTGGCGGGTCAGAGTGTGTCGAGGTCGCGGCCGCGTGGCGCAGGAGCAGTCACAGCGGAAGCCAGGGTTCTGAGTGCGTCGAGGCCGCACCTGCGTGGCGGAAGAGTAGCCACAGTGAGGGGGGCGGCGGACAGTGCGTTGAGGTGGCGGCGGGGGAGCGCCGGGTGGCGGTGCGGGACTCGAAGGATCCGGACGGGGCGGTGCTGGCCGTCGCGCCGTCCGGGTGGGCGTCCCTGCTCGCCGACGTCAAGGCCGGTTCTCTCGACCCGGCTCGCTGACGCAGCGGCTCGTTGACTTGCGGCGTGTCGTCCTTATGAACGTCCTCATAAGGACGACACGCCGCAAGTCAACGCTGCGCAGTGGTGTCAGGGCTGCCAGTTCGGGTCGGTGATCGACTTCGGGAGGAGGCTGTCGCGGGGCGCGTTCGTCCACTCGGCCTTCTTGACGATCTCGAAGAACTGGCGGGTGCCGGGCGGAAGGCCGGCGTTCTTGCTTCCCGGCTTCACCACGATGCCCTGGCTGGCGGTGAGGCGTCCGGTCGCGGGGTCGATGAGTAGCTGCCACTCGATCGTGCCGTAGTCGCGGGTGGTCTGCCTCATCGCGACGCCCTGCCCTGGATGCCCGGCGGCGTCCGTGCCCTTGATGGTCCTGACGTCGCGGAGACCGGCGAGCATCCGGTAGGTCGCGATCCGCACCCGGTCGGTGACGACGCGGTCGACCAGCAGGATAGGGGCGGCCGTGAACAGGTAGAGGTCCGGCTCGCGGAGCCGTTGGTGGTCGAACTTGGTCGCGTAGTTCAGGATCCACGCGCGGAGTTCGGACGGGTTCGCGGGGAGCCGGCGCTGGTCGTCGGGGCCGAAGTCGAGTTCGGCGCCCTCCTGCTTGAACGGGCCGCGTTCCTCGTCCGGTCCGGTGAGGCCGAGGTCCTGTGTGCCGGGTTGCAGGTCCGCCTCCCAGGCTTTCGCGTCGGCGGGGGTCACGGGGTGGATGTGGACGTTCAGGTCGTCCCAGCTGACGCCCGTCGTCCCCTTGCCGTGGGGGAGTGGGCCGAATTCCTGCGCAGTCTTGGCGCCGAGAGCGTAGGTGTCCTTGGTGAGCTGCACTGTGTAGTGCACACCGGGGTGGTAGGGGGACGACGCCACAGCGGTTTCGCCCACCACGCGGTGAACGTGCCAGAACCGTCCGTCCGAGGCGTGCCGCGTCTTCGCGTCCGCGGCGGCGAGCAGGAACGTCGACGCGGGTCCGTTCTGGTTGGCCAGCGGTTCGGGGTGGTACAGCGGTCGTGTCTCCCACCGGTACGCCGTCCACGACACGCCGCCGAGGACGCATACGGTGGCCGCCGCGACGAGCGTCACCCACCGCTTGGACCGGGGGAGCGGCGTGACGCGGCGGCCCCGGGCGCGGGGCTGGGCGGCCTCGGCGAGGAGGCGGCGGCGGGCCGTCCGGGTCGTCTCGGGGGACGGGGGACGTTCGGCGGAGTGCATCTGCCGGATGAGGGCGAGGTCATCCACGGTCGTCCTCCTCGTGTCCCGACGCGCGCAGTGCCGCGCGGACCTGCTTGCGGGCGCGGCTGAGCCGCGAGCAGACCGTGCCGTAGGCGATGCCCAGGGCCTCGGCGACCTCCGGGTAGCTGAGTTCGGCCAGGGCCACGAGGAGCAGGACGTCCCGGTCGCCGTGCCGAAGCCGCGCCAGGGCCGGGCTCAGGCCGGAGCTCGCGGCCGCCACCGCCGACGTCACGCTGGACTCGTGGCTCTCCGCGACGTCGGCGCTGTGCATCCGGGCCATCGCGCGGTACCGGCGCAGCTCGTCGCGGCGGTGCCGGCTGATCAGCCGGGTCGCGATGCCGTACAGCCAGGGCCGCGCCGACGCGTGCGCGGGGTCGAACACCGAACGGCGCCGGAAGGCGATCAGGAACGTCTCGGCCGCGATGTCGTCCGCGGCGTCCGCGCCGAGCCGCCGGTCGACGTAGCGGTGGATCTCCAGGTAGTGCCGGTCGAAAAGGTCCGCGAACCGTTCGGGGTTCTGCTGCGCGGCGGTGATGATGTCGGCGTCGGACGGTTCCGGCTCCGCCGACGTGCCGATCTCGGAGGGCGCGCCCGTCACGGCTCGTCCCGCGGCGGCGGGGAAATGGCCATGCGGGACCCTTCTGGAAACGTGGAGGGGGGTCACGTCCTTGATTGCCCCGAAGCGGCCCACCCCTTCTCGCGGCGGGCTCGGAGGGTCATCGTCCGGCGGCGTGCTGGGCGTGGACGGCCGCGAGGACCGCGTCCGCCAGTTCGGGTACGGTGCGGCCGGTGCCCGTGTCGATGCGGTCGAGGCCGAGCCTTTCGACGTCGTCCAGCATCAGCGTCTGGTAGCGCTCGGTGCGGGCGAGGAAACGGTCCATCAGGTGCCGTTCCTCCGGCGTGGCCCCGTCGTAGTGGCCGGACGCGTGTACGCGGGCGCGCAGGACGGCGGGGTCCGCGGTGAACCAGACGGCGCCAGTGTGCGGGACGTTGAGGTTCGCGACGCGGACGGGCCAGAGCGCCGAGCCCTCCAGGACGAGGCCGGGGCCGGTCGCGTGGGCCGTGACGATCTCCTCGATGCGGGGCCACAGCCGCTCGTAGTGGTCGAGGACGGACGCGATCAGCTCATCGGTCGAGAGCGTCGCGTAGTGCTCGACGACATGTGGCCGGACCTCGTGTTCCGGTGTTCGCCAGGGGCGCCCGGGGTGCCGCGCCAGGTAGTCCGTCGACCTGTGCTCGAATCCGAGTTTCTCCGCCACCGCCTGCGCGACGGTCGATTTCCCGGTGTTCGACGTCCCGCCGATCAGCACCACCCGCACGTCGCTCATGGTCGGCGACCTTACTGTCCGGGCGGGGGACCGGCTTACAGGTAGTGGCCGCTCGCCAGGTACGGAGCGGGGGCGGGCATGCCGCGGACGGCGATGTAGCCCTCCTGCCCTATGTCGAGCCGGGCGGCGAGGCCGACGTCGACGGCCCAGTGGTTGCCGGTGGTGATGCAGTTGACGAGCGTGTCGCCCCGCGTCGAGGCGAGCGCCTCCCACAGCAGGTTCTGGGCGGTCTCGGGACGGTCGGCGGCGAGCAGTTCGGGACGTCCCCGCCGCTCGTCGATGTAGACGTAACCCCGCCGGTCGGATGCGTCCGACACCACCAGCCGCAGCGTCTCCAGCATGTGCGCGTGGTCGGGGCCGTGGCCCGCGCCGCGGACGGCGGTGTCCAGGCGGTCCATCCACTCCAGGTCGTCGTCGCGCCCCTCCCGCAGCCCGCGGACGGCGGGCAGCGTGGAGCGGTCGACGGTGCCGACCATCCGCATCTGCGGGTGCAGGGTGAAGCCCGCCAGCCGGTAGCGGCGGGTGGCCGCCGGATGCACCGTCGAGGAGAGCAGGACCGGACGGCCGCCGGCGTGGTCGAGGACGGCGTCCATCAGGCGCCTGCCGATGCCCTTACCCTGCCGGCCGGGCAGGACGCCGTAGGTCGCCAGGTACCACAGTGCTCCCCGGTTCTGGGAGATGGCGAAGCCGACGACGTCCCGCCCTTCCTCCGCGATCCAGCAGCCTGCGGGATCGACGGACAGGAAGTAGCCGACGAGCTCGATCCACCGGCGCGACTCCTCCGCCGTCGGAGGCTCGGGTTCCGGCTCGCTCACCCGGCGGCTGAGGCGGTCGCCCTCCAGGAACGCCACCGCCGCAGCCCGTTCGGCGGCCGGGAGGTCGTCCCGCGACATGAGTCTGATGCGCACCGAGTCCATGCAGGCATGATCACGCGGCGGGCGCGGGGCGCGCATCCGATTATCCGGGTGCCGCGGTCACCAGCGGTCGTGGTGGAGGGCGGCGTCCAGGGGGCGGCGCTGGCGCCAGCCGTGCCGTTCGAGGTCCGGGACGGATTCGAGATGCGTGACGGGGCCCAGGCACAGCCAGGCGACCGGCCGGATACCAGCCGGAATGCCGAGGAGGTCGCGCAGGAACGGCTCCCGGTAGAACGACACCCAGCCGACGCCCAGTCCCTCGGCCGTGGCGGACAGCCAGAGGTTCTGGATGGCCAGGCACACCGAGTACAGGCCCGCGTCGGCGATCGCGTGCCGTCCGAGGACGGCGGGGCCGCCGCGCTCGGCGTCGTAGGTGACCACGATCGACAGGGTCGATTCGAGCACCCCGTCGATCTTGATGCGGGCGAAACGGGCGGCGGCTTCGCCGGCGAGGGTGGCGGCGAACGCGTCGCGCTCGGACCGGACGTGGTCGTGGAAGGCGCGCCGGACGTCCGGGTCGCGGACGACGACGAAGTCCCAGGGCTGGGAGAGGCCGACGCTGGGCGCGGCGTGCGCCGCGGTGAGGACTCGGTCGAGGACGTCGTCCGGGATCGGCGCGCCGGTGAACTCGGCGCGCACGTCGCGGCGGCGGTGGATGACGTCGTAGAGGTTCATGGGCAGGCTCCCGCTGCGGTCGGGCCGCCGGGGCGGCGGCCGTTGGAGCGAGGCCGGTCTTCGGACTCCCGGATCGACGCCCGTCCGCCCGCCTTCCCGGCCTGACGGCCAGTGGCCGCGCTCGCGCGCGTGGGCGGCGGCTCCCCGGTCACCGCGGCGGGCCCGTGCCGGATTCGCACCGGCTTCCCGATTCTCCCCGAGGGGCACCTCGCGTCAGTTCACGCCGCGAAGATCATACCGGCGGGGAGCGCGGGTCAGCGGCGCTGGAAGCCGTCCTTGGTGCGCAGGCCGTAACCGGCGGCGCGGTCGACCGAGATGTGCGCGAGCCAGCCGCAGAGGCCGGCGAAGATCGGCGCCCACGTGATCGGCGCGACGGTGTAGAGCGCCATGAGCGCGAGCGGGATCAGCGCGCGGTGCGCGGTGTTGTAGTACGGGACGGCGCGGGCCGGAAGCTGCCCGCGCTCGACGGTGTGCGCGTCCCGCGCCCCGGCCAGGAAGGTCAGGTCGGGCGCGACGAAGAACGCGACGGCGAGGAGGGCCGCGAGCCAGCCGTGATTGACCCCTTCGAGCACGGCGAACGCACCCCAGAACAGCGCCCCTACCGCCCAAGCGGCGCGGCGCGCGACGACCGAGACGGAGCGCTTGCGGACGGTCGGAACAGTGACAGTGCTCATGACCTGCGGCCTTCCCTGTGGCTAATGACGTTAGCCACAAGCTAAAGCTAATTGCATTAGCTGTCAAGCTACTCCGTGCTAAGGAACTCCGTTCAGAGGAAGAG
Organism: Actinomadura opuntiae; assembly: GCF_030283205.1. Taxonomy (GTDB): domain Bacteria; phylum Actinomycetota; class Actinomycetes; order Streptosporangiales; family Streptosporangiaceae; genus Spirillospora. The sequence continues at coordinate 62,889 of NZ_JASNWF010000035.1, read as the reverse complement.
GGCGGCGAGGCGGGGGAGGCGCAGCCGGGTCTCGGCGTCGTCCTCGACGTCCCAACCCTCACTCGCGGGACGCTCGGGGCGCCGCATCGAGCGCATGGCCGTCTCGATCGCCGCGTCGAACGGCGCCCTCTCCGCCCGGACGCGCTCATAGGCGTTCCCGGCGGCGTAGTGGAGGCCCTCCGCGCCGATCCAGCCACGCTCCTCGCGGCCCATCCGCACCACCGTGGGGATGTCGGCCAGCGAGTCGGGATCGTCGACGGCCCGGGCGAACACCTCGCGTCCCAGCAGCACGAGCCCGGCGCGGAAGTCCATGAAGCCGTCGTCGCCGCAGCCGCCCTCGATGAGGTAGGCGGCGTTCCAGAGCGGCCTGCGGTACGCCGAGTCGAGCAGCCGCGTGAGCCGGACGTCGAACGCGACGATCTCGGGGCCGTCCAGGGCGGCGAGCCGATCGGTCACCAGGCCGACCAGCGGATCGTCGGGGGAGTCGCGATCGTCGGCGCGGTCACCGGCCTCGGCTCGCGCGTCCTCCACCAACGCCCACCAGGCGCTCTCGTCCATCCGGGCCTCCACCGGTTCCGGCTCCGCTCGACGCGATCAATCTCGCGCGCGGGTCCGACATTTCGCGCGCTCCCATCCCGGCCGGACCGTCGCGACGGACGTCCAGTGGATGTCCTGCAAGAACATCGAGCGTTGTTGAGGTCAGATGGGGCGGGCGGTGAACCAGCCGGCGGCGTCGTCCAGGATGCGGTCGAGGCGCAGGCCCGCCGCCTCCAGCACGGCGGGGAGCTCCGCGTCGCCGAGCTTCCGCGACGTGAACGAGTGCGTCCAGCGCCGGTCGCCCATCCGGTACTCGATGGTCGCCGCGAGGATCCCGGGAGCGGGCCGTTCGACGTCCGTCATGCGGTACCGGATGCCGTCGTGCTCCCATTCGCGCGGGGCCGCGGCCTCCTGCCAGCCGGGCGCCTCGCGCTGCACGACGACCACGCCGTCCGGCCGGACGTGCCGCCGGCAGGCCGCCAGGAGGGCGTCGCGGTCGCCGTAGTTGACCAGGTACGACATCAGCAGCACGCAGCCGAACCGCTCCGGCAGGTCCAGGTCCTGGATCGGCGAGCAGACGGTGCGCGCCCCCTTGATGTGGGCCAGCATCGCGGCCGAGTCGTCCACCGCCGTCACCGGATGGCCGAAGTCGAGCAGGGGGTGGGTGACGCGCCCGGCGCCCGCGCCCAACTCCAGGATCGGCGTGCCCGCCCGGATCGCCGTGTGGACGAGCGCGGCGCTCGCGATGTCCGGCGGCATCGCGGCGTAGAACTCGACCGCCGAGCCGTCCTGCGCGATCTCGCCGGGCCCCGTGCCGGCCCCGCCCGTCCCTGCCATAGCGTCGCCTCCTTGCGCTGCCATGATCGCCATCGTCGGCGCGCGCTCCCACCGCCGTCAAGGCGTTCAGGCGACCGCCGCGGCGGACTTCTGGGCCAGCGCCACCAGCGGCCGCACCAGGGGTCCGGCGCCGGGCCGCCAGCGCACCTCGATGTGGACGGACGTCTTCGGCAGGCTCGGTACGCTGGCCGCGATCGGGTTCGTGCTGGTCGCCGTCGCGGTGCCGGCCGTTGCGGGGCTCCACCAATTCGACAGTTTCAACTGGACAGTTTATCCTGGTTAACTTAGAATGGCGCCATGGACGACACCGCGCAGGCCATCTCCCCGTCGGCCGCCCGCGCCGCCCGTGAGGTCCGGATCGTGTTCAGCCGGCTGCGCCGCAGGCTGCGGGAGATCGGCGGCGGCCACGACCTCACCCCGTCGCAGACGGCAGTGCTCAGCCGGCTGCTCAAGGACGGCGCGGCCACCGCGAGCGGGCTGGCGGCGGCCGAGCGGGTCCGCCCGCAGTCCATGGCCGCCACGATCGCCGCGCTGGAGGAGCGCGGGCTGATCCGCCGCGACCCCGACCCCGAGGACGGGCGCCGGCAGCTGGTCACGCCCAGCGACGCCGGGCGCGAGTGGGTCGAGGGGTCCCGGCAGGCCCGGGAGGAATGGCTGAGCCGCGCCCTTCAGGACCACTGCACCGAGGAGGAGCGCCAGACGGTCCTGAAGGCCTTCGCCGTCCTGGACCGCCTGGTCGAGTGACCGGCGCGGCGGCCGGGTCAGGACGCCGCCGCGCCGGACCCGGCGGACAGCCGCCGCAACCGCTGGTCCATGCCCGGATGCTGCTGGAACACGTTCCATAGAAAGCCCGTCCGGTGGCGCATCGCGTTCGCCTTCGCGAGCTTTTCCAGACCGCCGCGCAGCGCCTCCTTGGAGACGGTCCGGGCGGCGTAGTCGTCGGCGGCCCGCTCCATCCGGATCCCGGCGAGCCCCTGCACGAGGAAGATCGCGGGAACCGCCAGCAGCGAGAGCGTGCTCGTCGCCGCGTGCGGGAGCCCCGCCGCCCGCAGGCCCGCGAGCGCGAGCGTCAGAACGGCGATGGACCCGATGTAGCAGCCCACCTTGATCAGCTGGTGCTTCTTGCGGATGTGCGCGACCTCGTGGGAGAGGACCGCCGCGAGTTCCTCGGAGTCCAGTTCGTCGAGCAGCCGGTCGGAGATCAGCACGTAACGCCAGCGGGGGAGGACGCCGGACGCCATGGCGTTCCCGAGCCGTTCGGCCCCGGTGTCCAGCACCCGCACGTCGGCTATCCGCACGCCCTGTTCGCGGCACAGCGCGAGAAGCCGCTCGCGCCGTTCCGGGTCCATTCGGCGGGTCTTGAGGGCCAGGCGCATCATCAGCGGGGAAATGAGCACGAACAGGATCGTCCAGAGGCCCAGGAAGGCGGCGAACGCCACCGGCAGGCGGGCCGAAAGCCACATGATGGGACGCAGTGCCGCCAGCCAGAGCAGGCCCGGCAGCATCATCACCGCCGAAAGGCGCAGCAGGCGGCCCAGTGCCTGCCCCGGGCGCCATTCCACGCCCCGCAGGCGAGCGCGAACAGGATGGACGGCGGCGAGCAGACCGGCCAGCTCAATGGCGAAGACGACGAAGAAGACCACGGCGAGTACGGGGCTTTGAGTGCCGTGGTCGCCGTGCCGGAGATGTATCAGGCCCTCGGCCTTCAGTTCGGGAACCGCCACGACGCACATGACCAGGAAGGGAACCAGACCGGCGATGGTCGCCCGCTGGATCCGGTGCATTTTCTCGTCGTTCGGGCTCTCGCCCCGTTCCACCCGCCGGGCGTATCGGCCGAGAGCCGCGGGCCACAGCACCGCAATGAGGATCGCTATCACGGCGCCATGCCTACCCGCGGCTCATGAACCATTCGCATTCTGCTGATATTGGGCCCATAAGAGACGGCCGAATCGGCCGTCCGGCTGCACCCGCTATTGCGGTGAGGTCGCCTTCACCATTGGTTTCTCGCCGGTCACGAGGGCGGCAGGCCGAGGGCGCGGGCGATCAGCATCCGCTGGACCTCCGACGTCCCCTCGCCGACCTCCAGGATCTTCGCGTCCCGGTAGAAGCGGCCGACCGCGTACTCGTTCATGAAGCCGTAGCCGCCGAAGATCTGCGTGGCGTCGCGGGCGTTGTCCATCGCCGCGTTCGACGCGACGAGCTTGGCGATCGCCGCCTCCTTCTTGAACGGCTCGCCGGCCAGCATCTTCGCCGCCGCCGCGTAGTAGGCGAGGCGGGCGGTGTGCGCGCGGACCTCCATGTCGGCGATCTTGAACTGCATCGCCTGGTAGCGGCCGATCTCCTTGCCGAACGCCTGCCGCTCGCCGGCGTAGCGCAGGCACTCGTCCACGCAGCCCTGGGCCAGGCCCACCGACAGCGCGGCGATCGCGATGCGGCCCTCGTCCAGGATCCGCAGGAACTGCGCGTAGCCGCGGCCGCGCTCGCCGACGAGGTTCTCCGCCGGGACCCGGACGTCGTCGAACGACAGCTCGCGGGTGTCGGAGGACGACCAGCCGACCTTGGAGTACTTGCGGCCGACCGTGAAGCCGGGCGTGCCGCTCGGCACGATGATCGTGGAGATCTCGCCGTCGCCGGTGAACGCGGTGACGGTCACGAACGCGGTGATGTCGGTGCCGGAGTTGGTGATGAACGCCTTCGACCCGTTGATCACCCACGAGTCGCCGTCCAGCCGGGCCGTCGTCCGCATCCCGCCCGGGACGTCGGAGCCGCCGCCGGGCTCGGTCAGCCCGAACGCGGCGAGCTTCTCACCGGAGGTCAGCATCGGCAGCCAGCGCGCCTTCTGCTCGTCCGAGCCGAACCGGTAGACCGGCATCGCGCCGAGCGAGACGCCCGCCTCCAGCGTGATCGCCACGGACGAGTCGACCCGCGCCAGCTCCTCCAGCGCCAGGCAGAGCGCGAAGTAGTCGCCGCCCATCCCGCCGTGCTCCTCGGGGAATGGCAGCCCGAACAGCCCCATCTTCCCCATCGCCGCGACGATCTCGTACGGGAACTCGCCGCGCTCGTACAGGTCCCCGATCACCGGGGCCACGCTCTCGCGCGCGAACCGCTCGACGGTGCGGCGCAGCTCCTCCTGCTCGTCGGTGAGCTTGAAGTCGATCATCATTTCTCCGTGGTGGGTGACAGGGCCTGGACGACGCGGGACGGGCTGGGGCGGCCGAGCCGCCCGGCCATCCAGCGGCTGGTCGCGACGAGCTTGCCGAGGTCGACGCCCGTCTCGACGCCGAGGCCGTTCAGCATCCAGACGAGGTCCTCGGTGGGCAGGTTTCCGGTGGCGCTCTCGGCGTACGGGCAGCCGCCGAGGCCGCCCGCCGAGGCGTCGACGACGGTGATGCCGGCGCGCAGCGCGGCGAGGGTGTTGGCGAGCGCCTGACCGTAGGTGTCGTGGAAGTGCACGGCGAGCCGGTCGGTGCCGATGCCCGCCGCGACCAGCGCCTCGATCAGCGCGGTGACGCGGCCGGGTGTGCCGACGCCGATCGTGTCGCCGATGCTGAGCTGGGAGCAGCCGAGGTCCATCAGCCGGGTCGCGACGGACACGACCTGCTCGATCGGGACGTCGCCCTCCCACGGGTCGCCGCACGCCATCGACACGTACGCGCGCACCCACAGCCCCTCGGCGCGGGCGCGCTCCACGACGGGCGCGAACATGGCGATCGACTCGTCCACAGTCCGGTTGAGGTTGCGGCGCGCGAACGTCTCGGTGGCGCTGCCGAAGATCGCGACCTCGGTGACGCCGTTGGCGAGCGCCCGGTCCAGGCCGCGCTCGTTCGGGACGAGCACCGGATACCGGACGTTTCCGGCACGGGGGAGCACGTCGAGGAGCTCCTCGGCGTCGGCGAGCTGCGGCACCCATTTCGGGTGCACGAAGCTGGTCGTTTCGATCGTGGTGAGCCCCGCGTCCGCGAGCCGGGTGACGAACTCCGCCTTCACCTCGACCGGGACGATCGCCTTCTCGTTCTGCAGCCCGTCCCGCGGCCCGACCTCGTAGATCGTGACCCGCTCGGGCAGACCGGGCAGCGGTGTCGCCATCATGCCTCCTCGATCACGGCCAGCACCGCGTCCAGGGCGACCTGGGCGCCCGCGCGGGCCGGCAGCCGCGCCACGACCCCGGCGCGCGGCGCGGTGACGGTGTGCTCCATCTTCATCGCCTCGACGACGACGAGCGGCTGGCCCTCGTCCACGCGGTCGCCTTCGCCGACCTTGACGGCCAGGACGGTGCCAGGCATCGGGCTGCGCAGCACGCCGTCGCCGGACGCGTCCGCCGCGGCGCCGCCCTCCGCGCGCACGTGCTCGCTCAGCGCCCAGGCGTGCCCGTCGCGTCCGAGCCACAGCGTGCTGCCGTCGCGGGCGGCGGCGAACGAGACCGTCCGTCCGCCGTAGGTGAGGGTCGTGCCGGTCAGCGACGCGGGGACCGGTTCGCCGTCGCCGATCGCGACCAGCGCGGACGCGGCGCGGCCCTGCACGCGAACCTCGACGGGCTCGCCGCCGGACGGGGTGATGATCCACGGCGTCCAGGCGTGGGCGCCGGGCCGCCAGCCGTCCGGGATCGCCCACGGGTCGTCGTCGGCGGGTTCCAGCGCGAGCATCCGGTCGAGCGCGGCGGCGGCGAGCATCTCCGGCGGCACGCCGTCGCCCGAGGTCAGCTCGTCGAGGGCGCGTTCCACCAGGCCGGTGTCGAGGTCGCCCGACGCGACGGACGGGTGTTTGAGCAGCGCGCGCAGGAACGCCACGTTCGTCGGGACGCCCAGCAGCGTGTAGCGCGCGAGCGCGCGGTCGAGGCGGTGCAGCGCCTCGGTGCGGTCGGCGCCGTGGACGATCACCTTCGCCAGCATCGGGTCGTAGGACCCGCCGACCTCCGTCCCGACGTCGAGGCCGGAGTCGACGCGGACGTCCGGCTCGGTCAGCGCCAGGACGGTGCCGCCGGTCGGCAGGAAGCCGCGCGCCGGGTCCTCGGCGTACACGCGCGCCTCGATCGCGTGCCCGTCCAGCCGGACGTCGTCCTGCCCGAACGGCAGCGGCTCGCCGGACGCGACGCGCAACTGGAGTTCGACCAGGTCAAGCCCGGTGACCAGCTCGGTGACGGGATGCTCGACCTGGAGCCGGGTGTTCATCTCCATGAAGAAGAACTCGTCGGGGCGGTCGGCGGACACGATGTACTCGACCGTCCCCGCGCCCACGTACCCGACCGCCTGCGCGGCGGCGACGGCGGCGGCGCCCATGCGCGCGCGGGACGCCCCGTCCAGCAGCGGCGACGGCGCCTCCTCGACGATCTTCTGGTGCCGGCGCTGCAGACTGCACTCGCGCTCGCCCAGGTGGACGGCGTTGCCGTGCGCGTCGGCGAACACCTGGATCTCGATGTGCCGGGGGTTCTCCACGAACCGCTCGGCGAGCAGGGTGTCGTCGCCGAACGAGCCGCGCGCCTCGCGGCGGGCGGACGCGATCGCCTCCGGCAGGTCCGCCGCGTCGCGCACCAGCCGCATGCCCTTGCCTCCGCCGCCCGCCGACGGCTTGAGCAGCACCGGAAGGCCGACCTCCAGCGCGGCGGCCTCCAGCTCGGCGTCCGACAGGCCCGGTTCGTCCCGTCCGGGGACGACCGGGACGCCGGCCGCCGCGACCGTCTGCTTCGCGCGGATCTTGTCGCCCATCGCCTCGATCGCGGACGCGGGCGGCCCGATGAACACCAGCCCGGCGTCGGCGCAGGCCTGCGCGAACGCGGTGTTCTCGGCGAGGAACCCGTAGCCCGGGTGGACGGCCGCCGCACCCGCGGTCCGCGCGGCGCCCACCACCGCGTCGACGTCGAGATAGGACGGTATGCGGAGGGCCTCGTCGGCCTCTCGCACGTGGCGCGCGCCCGCGTCCGCATCCGTGTGGACGGCGACCGAGCGGATCCCGAGCCGCCGCAGCGTGCGGAACACGCGGACGGCGATCTCACCCCGGTTGGCGACCAGGACGCTGTCGAACATCACGTGCCTCACATCCGGAAGACGCCGTAGCCGACCGGCTCCAGCGGCGCGTTGGCGGCGGCGGACAGCCCGAGGCCGAGGACGCGGCGGGTGTCGAGCGGGTCGATCACCCCGTCGTCCCACAGCCGGGCCGTCGAGTAGTACGGGTTGCCCTGCGCCTCGTACTGGTCGCGGATCGGCGCCTTGAACGCCTCCTCGTCCTCGGCGGGCCACTCCTCGCCACGGGCGTCCATCTGGTCGCGGCGGACCGTCGCGAGCACGCTCGCGGCCTGCTCGCCACCCATGACCGAGATGCGGGCGTTCGGCCACATCCACAGGAAACGCGGCGAATAGGCCCGGCCGCACATCGCGTAGTTGCCCGCGCCGAACGAGCCGCCGATGACGACCGTGAACTTCGGGACGCGCGCGCACGACACGGCCGTGACCATCTTCGCGCCGTGCTTGGCGATGCCGCCCGCCTCGTACTCGCGGCCGACCATGAAGCCGGTGATGTTCTGCAGGAAGACGAGGGGGACGCTGCGCCGGTCGCACAGCTCGATGAAGTGCGCGCCCTTCTGCGCCGACTCGCTGAACAGGATGCCGTTGTTGGCGACGATCCCGACCGGGTGCCCGTGGATGCGCGCGAACCCGGTGACGAGCGTCGCGCCGTACTCCTTCTTGAACTCCTGGAACCGGCTGCCGTCCACGATCCGCGCGATGACTTCGCGCACGTCGTAGGGGGTGCGCGGGTCCGGCGGGACGACCCCGTACAGCTCGGACGGGTCGACCGCCGGCTCCTCCGACGGCGCCACGTCCCACGGGCGCGGCTCGCGCGGGCCGAGCGTGCCGACGATGTCGCGGACGATCCGCAGCGCGTGCGCGTCGTCCTCGGCGAGGTGGTCGGTCACGCCGGACGTGCGGGAGTGCAGCTCGCCGCCGCCGAGCTCCTCGGCCGTCACGACCTCGCCGGTCGCGGCCTTCACCAGCGGCGGGCCGCCGAGGAAGATCGTGCCCTGGCCGCGGACGATCACCGCCTCGTCGCTCATCGCCGGGACGTAGGCGCCGCCCGCCGTGCACGAGCCCAGGACCGCCGCGATCTGCGGGATGCCGCGCCCGGACATGGTCGCCTGGTTGTAGAAGATGCGGCCGAAATGCTCGCGGTCGGGGAACACCTCGTCCTGGCGGGGCAGGAACGCGCCGCCGGAGTCGACCAGGTAGACGCAGGGCAGCCGGTTGTGCAGGGCCACCTCCTGCGCGCGCAGATGCTTCTTGACCGTGATCGGGTAGTACGTCCCGCCCTTCACGGTGGCGTCGTTGGCGACGATCACGCACTCGCGGCCGGACACCCGGCCGACGCCGGTGATGATCCCGGCGCCCGGCGCCTCGTCGCCGTACATCCCGTTCGCGGCCAGCGGCGACAGCTCCAGGAACGGCGAGCCGGGGTCGAGCAGCGTGTCGACCCGGTCGCGGGGGAGCAGCTTGCCGCGCGCCACGTGCCGCTCGCGGGCCCGTTCCGGACCGCCGCGCCCGGCCCGGTCGACGCGGTCGCGCAGCTCGGCGACCAGCGCCTCGTTGTGCGCGGCGCTCGCCTTGAACGCCTCGCCGGCGACGTCGGCGCGGCCGCCGATCTCGGGTCCGGACATGGTCCCTTCCCAGTTAATGCTCGTTAACAACGCCGATGGTAGAGATGTTAATGCTCATTAACAAGCTTGGTCTAGACTCCTCCCATGACCTCCTACCCGGCTCCGGCGCCCGGCGACCCGGCCGCCGGGCCGCCCCTCGCCGCGGTGAACCCCCGCCGCGCCGAGATCCTCGCCGCCGCGGCCGAGCTGTTCGCCCGCCGCGGCTACCACGGGGCGTCCATCGGCGACGTCGGACGGGCCGTCGGCCTCACCGGCCCCGCGCTCTACCGGCACTTCAGCGGCAAGGAGGCCGTCCTCGCCGAGATGCTCGTCGACATCAGCGAGCGGCTGCACGCCGAGGGCGTCCGCCGTGCCGCCGACCCCGATCCCGGCCGCGCCCTCGACGCGCTGCTGCGCTTTCACATCGCGTTCGCGCTGGACAACCCCGCGCTCATCACCGTCCACGAACGCGAACTCGACAACGTCCCGCAGCCGCAGCGCCACGAGGTCCGGCGGCTGCAGCGCGCCTACGTCGAGGAATGGGTGGGTGTGCTGCGCCGGTTGCGCCCCGGCCTTCCCGACGGGCGGACGCGCGCGGCCGTCCACGCCTGCTTCGGCCTGCTCAACTCCACCCCGCGCAGCGCCGCCGGCCTCGACCGCGACGCGATGGGCGACCTGCTGCACACCATGGCCCGCGCCGCGCTGGAGGCCGCGCAGGCCGGCTAGCGGGAGGCGCGGCGGGCCGTCCGGGGTTTCCGGACGGGCCGCAATCTTGACGGGCCGAGGCCGCGCTGGGTCATATGGGATGAAAGGTCATCCGGCCATCCGACCGCGGCAAGGGAGTGCGCATGGGCGTCGAGGGCGTCGGCTTCTTCGAGATCGCGAGCAACGACCCGGACCGCCCGGCGATCCTGGCCCCCGGCGTGCCGGTGTCCTACGGTGAGCTGCACGCCGAGGTGAACCGCCTGTCGAACGCGCTGGCCGGGCTCGGCCTGCGCCCCGGCGACGCGGTCGCGACCGTCCTCGGCAACCGGCCCGAGTTCCTCACCGTGCTGCTGGCGGGAATGCAGTCCGGCCTCTACGTCGTCCCGGTCAGCCGGCATCTGACCGAGCCCGAGATCGGCTACATCCTCGGCGACTGCGGCGCCAAGGCCGTGGTGACCGAGAGCGCGTTCGCGCCCGTCGTCACCGGCGCCGCCGACGAGGCCGGGATGGCCGCGGAACTGCGGGTCAGCGTCGACCCCGCCGAGGGCTACCGCTCGATGGCCGCGCTGTGCGCGTCCGGCAGCGCCTCACCACCGGATGACCGCCGGATGGGTTCGATCATGCTCTACACGTCCGGGACCACCGGGCGGCCGAAGGGCGTGCGGCGCCCGCTGCCGGACGTGCCGCCGGAACTGCTCTTCGACGTCATGCGCCAGACGCTCATGAAGCACCTGGGACTGGAACCGGGCGACGAGGTGCATCTCGCGATCGGGCCGCTCTACCACTCCGCGCCCTGCGTGCACGCGATGATGGCCCTCAACCTCGGTCACGCCGTCGTCGTCGCGCCCCGGTTCCGGCCCGAGCACACCCTCGAGCTGATCCAGCGGCACGGCGTCGGCAACTCCTTCATGGTGCCGACCATGTTCCACCGCATGCTCGCGCTGCCCGACGACGTCCGCGCCCGCTACGACCTGTCGTCGCTGCGGCAGGTGTACCACAGCGCGGCACCGATCCCCGTCGAGACCAAGCAGCGGATGATGGAGTGGTGGGGGCCCGTTTTGTACGAGTACTACGGCTCCACCGAGAGCGGCGCCGTCGTCGTCGCGACCCCGCACGACTGGCTCGCCCACCCCGGGACGGTCGGCCGCGCCGTCGAGGGCGTCCAGATCAAGATCCTCGACCCGGAGGGGAACGAGCTGCCGCCCGGCGAGACCGGGCTGATCTACGCCGGCGGCCAGCCGGGCTTCGAGTACCACGGCGACCCCGGCAAGACCGCCGCCGCCATGCGCGGCGAGTTCTACACCCCGGGCGACCTCGGCCACCTCGACGAGGACGGCTGGCTGTACATGAGCGACCGTCGCACCGACCTCATCATCTCCGGCGGCGTGAACGTCTACCCGGCCGAGATCGAGTCGGTGCTGCTCCAGCATCCCGCCGTCGGCGACGTCGCCGTCATCGGCGTCCCGGACGAGGACTGGGGGCAGCGCGTCGTCGCCCTCGTCGAACCCGCGCCGGACGCCGTCCCCGGCGACGCGCTCGCCGCCGACCTGCTCGCGCACTGCGAGCCCCGGCTGGCGAGGCTCAAGCACCCGCGCCGGGTGGAGTTCCGCGCGTCCCTGCCCCGCACGCCCTCCGGCAAGCTCAGCCGCAGCCGTGTGCGGGACGCCTACCTGCGGGAACAGGCAGGCTAGGCGGGTTCGCGGGACGCGCGGGGGAGGGGCGCCGCAAGTCGCCGGCGTGACCGTCGAACGCTTCGCCGTTGCGCCCCGTACAACCGCACATGGAAGACCAGAAGGTCGCCCCGTTCGACAGCGCCCCGACCCCTGCCGCCCCGACGTTGACCGATCTTCCTGTGATCACCGACCCCGGCTTCTACACCGACCCCGCCTACACCGGCCAGACGCCGCCGGCGGAGGAGGCGTCGGCGGTGACCCAGCCCCTCCAACGCCCGACCGACGCCGCGCCCGCCTCCGCGGGCGGCGACGCGGACACCGGACCCCGCGCCGGGATCGCGCGCCTTGGCGACCCGGTCGCGGTCTGGCCGTGCGCCGGCTGCGGCAGGCCCGTACCGCAGCCGGTGCGCGGCGGCCGCACCGTCCGCTACTGCCAGGACAACGACGGCGCGTGCGAGCGGGCCGCGCACGCGAGCCGCGCACGCGCCCGGGAGGCGCCCGGCCTCACCGGCCAGGTGGCGTGGACGTGGGAGATGGTGGAGCGGCTGGAGGCCGTCACCGACCGGCTCGCCGGATCCCTGGTCTCCGAGCTGGGCGTCGCCGGCGTCGAGCGGCGGGTCGCCGAGGTCCGCGCCGACGCGGCCGGGGAGATCGCGATCGCGCAGCGCGAGCGGGACGCCTCGCAGCGCCAGGCCGAGGCCGCCTGGCGCGAGACCGCCGCCGCCCGCGCCCGCGCGGACGCCGCCGAGGAGGCGGCGGCCGCCGCCCGCACCGAGGCCGAGCAGGCCGCCGGCGAGCGCGACGCCGCCCGGCGGGAGGCGCAGGAGGCCAAGGACGTCGCGGACGCCGCCGAGGCGGCCCGGCTCGCCGCCGACCGCGACCGCGACCGCGTCGCCGGCCGCGAGGGCGAGCTGCTCGCCGCGCTGGAGACGGCCCGCGCCGAGCTGGTCGGCCTGCACAGCCGGCTGTCGGAGGCCGAGACCGCCGCCGAGGGGCAGCGGATCGAGGCCGCCGCCGCCCGGCGCGCCGCCGAGGACCTGCGCGCGGCCGTCCGCGACGCCGAGACCCAGCGCGGCCAGGCCGTCGCCGACCGTGACCAGGTCCAGGCGCGGGCCCGCGAGGTCGAGCAGCACAACTGGGACCTGTCGCGGGCCAACGAGGAACTGCGCGCCGCCGTCCAGACGCTCACCGCCGAACGGGACGCCGCGCGCGCCGAGGCCGACCGCGCGCGCCGCCGCGTCGACGCGCTCACCCGCCCGGCCGACCCGCGTCCGGACGGCCGTCCCGCCGCGGATCCGGAGGCCCCGACGGGCCTGCACCCGCTGCCGCCGTTCAACGGATCGCCGCGCAACGGCGCCCCGGCGAACGCGACCCGCCCGAACCAGTCGCTGCTGGACGGCACCGACCCGCTCGCGGTCAACGGCCGCCGGCTTCCCCACGCCGGCTGACCGTCAGGCCGGCGAACCGGACGACGAGGAGGAGGTGAGGCCCTTCACCACACGGCACTGGCCCTGACACCGGCCGCCGCACCGCACCGGGGTGGTGGGGCGGCCGGTACGCTGGGCTAGGGCTTCCTCCGCAGGTACTCGGCGTAGTCAAGGGCGCCCGCGTGCACTGCGGCGTGCACGGCGCGCGCGATCCGCGATCCCCATGTCGATCGGGGACCGGCGAAGGGCTCGGCCTCGCCGGAGGTCCGCGCGGCCACGCAGATCGCGTCGGACGCCGTCCCGGTGCACGGGAAGCCCGCCTCCAGGAGCGCCTGCGTCTTCGCCTCCGTGGCGGTGACCACCGCGTTCACCAGGGCCGCGTCGCTCAACGCGACCGGGACGGCGACGACGATGTTGACCGTCCCCGGTCGCCACGCCTGCTCCTGCTCCGGCGGCGAGGGCTCCCGCGCCGGCGGCGGCACGTCGAGATGGAGCGGGGCCAGCTCGGGGTCGGCCGCCCCCTCGGGCGCGGCGGCCCACGTCGGCACGCGCAGGCCGACGGTCGCCGAGACGGTGACGCCGCCGTCCTCCCGGCGCATCGTCCGGGCGACGGACGCGGCGGTCAGCATGCCGGCGCCGGGACCGTCCAGCCCGAACGACGCGGCCAACTCCTCCAGGTGGGCGACGGGGTCCAGCCGCGCGTACGCGCCGCGGACCTGCGCGTTCAGCACCCAACCCAGTGGGCCGATCCCGCCGCCGAGCATCGCCGACGACACCGCGCGCCAGCCGGCGCCCGCACGCCACACCGTCGCGGCCAGCCGCGCGCCGTCCTCCTCCCGCCAGACCAGCTCGATGTTCACGGGCGCTCCAGAGACAGCAGGGGCCGGCCGTCCGGCCCGGGAAGGACGTGCACGCGGGCCTGGAAATGCTCCTGGATCGCGGCGCGCGTCAGCACCTCGGCGGGCGTTCCGGACGCGACGACCCGCCCGCCCGACAGCAGCACCAGCGCGTCGGCGTACTGCCCGGCAAGCGTCAGATCGTGGATGGTCGTGACGACGGTCAGCCCGTCCGACAGCCGGAGCCGGTCGATCAGCTCCATCACCTGCTGCTGGTGGCCGATGTCGAGCGCGGTCGTCGGCTCGTCCAGCAGCAGCACGGACGTCTGCTGCGCGAGCGCCCGCGCCAGCACCACGCGCTGCCGCTCGCCGCCGGACAGATGGTCGAGCGGACGTTCGGCGAGGCCGGTCAGGTCCAGCCGGTCGAGGACCTCGCCCGCGATGGCGCGGTCGCGGGCGCTCTCCCGACCCAGGTGCGGGATGTAGGGCGAACGGCCGAGAAGGGTGTAGTCGAACACCGTCATCCCCACCGGAAGGCTCGGGCTCTGCGGGGCGTAGGCGACCAGCCGGGCGCGCCGGCGCGGCTTCATCGCCGACAGGTCGGCGCCCGCGACCGTGATCTCGCCCGCGCACGGCAGCAGCCCGAGCACCGCCCGCAGCAGCGTCGACTTGCCCGCCCCGTTCGGCCCGATCACCGCCGTCCAGGACCCCGCCGGGACCTTCAGCGAGACGCCCCGCAGCACCGGGCGCCCGCCCAGCGCCACGTCCAGGCCCCGCACCGCGACCGTCACGTCTCCACCTGCCGGCGGCTCGCGCGCAGCACCGCCACGAAGAACGGGCCGCCGACGAACGCGGTCACCACGCCGAGCGGCAGCTCACCGGGCGCGATCACCGTGCGCGCCACCAGGTCGGCCAGCTCCAGGAACGCCGCCCCGCCGAGCAGCGACAGCGGCAGCACCACCCGGTACGACCCGCCCGCCAGCCTGCGCACCGCGTGCGGCACCACGATGCCGACGAACCCGATCAGGCCGCTCACCGCCACCGCGCTCGCCGTCGCCAGCGACGCCGCCACCAGCACCGTCAGCCTGACACGCGCCGCCGACAGTCCCAGCGAGGCCGCCTCCTCGTCGCCGACGCTCAGCACGTCCAGCAGCCGGCCGTGCGCGAGCAGCACGACCGCCGAGACCAGCGAGTACGGCGCGACGAGCGCCAGCTGGTGCCAGTCCGCCGAGCCGACCCCGCCGAGGATCCAGGAGTAGATCCGCTGCAGTTCCTCCGCCTTCACCTGCTGGAGGAACGTCTGCACCGCCGACAGGAACGACGACACCGCGACCCCCGCCAGCACCAGCGTCGCCGCCCGGTTGCCGCGCGCGGCCGTGGCGCCCAGCGCGTACGCCATCGCCACCCCGAGGATCGCGCCCGCGAACGCCGCCAGCGGGACGCCGTAGCCGGGGTCGCCCGGCACCAGCACGATCACCACGGTCGCCCCGACGCCCGCCCCCGCCGCCGCGCCGAGCAGGTACGGGTCGGCCAGCGGGTTGCGGAACACCCCCTGGTATCCGGCCCCCGCCATCGACAGCATCCCGCCGACGAGCGCGGCCATCAGCACCCTCGGCACCCGCAGCTGGAACAGCACGTTCTGGTCGACGGTGCTGAACCCGCTGTCGAGGTGCACGAACGGGATCCGGTCGGCCAGCTCCTCCAGGATCCCGGTGACGGGAAGGCCGGCGGCGCCCACCACCAGTCCCGCCAGCAGCGTCGCGACCAGCAGGACCAGCGCCGCCGCCAGCGGCAGCGGCCGCAGCCGTCCCCGCGCCCGGGGGCCGGCGTCCCCGCTCCGGCGCCGCCGCCGTCCCGGCAGAGCGGGGATCACCGCGTCTTCTGCACCGCGTCGCCGATCGCCTTCACGAACTGCGGCAGGCGCGGCCCCCAGCGCGAGGCGAGGTCGTCGTCCAGGGGCACCACGCCGCCGTCCTTGACGGCCTTGAGGTCGCCGAAGCCGGGCCGCTTCGCGACCGCCGCGGCGTTCTGGCCGCAGCACTTGGTGTCGGCCAGGAAGACCAGGTCCGGGTCCTTCTTGACCAGGTACTCGCGGGAGAGCTGCGGGTACCCGCCGCTCGCCTTGTCCGCCGCGTCGGCGACGTTGCGCAGGCCGAACAGGCCGTACACCTGCCCGACGAACGTCTGGGAAGTGACGGTGTGCAGCTGGTTGTCCAGCTCGTGGTAGTAGGTCAGCCCCTTGCCCTTGGCGGACGCGGCGACGGTCTTCTGGATGTCGGCGCGCATGCCGTCGGTGACCTTCTTGGCCTCCGCGACGTGCCCGGTGGCCAGCCCCAGGTCGGCGATCTCGTCGTAGGCGTCGTCCAGCTTCGCGGCGGCCGGCTCCAGCAGCACCGGGACCTTGACCTTCTGCAGGGCCTTGACGACGCCGTCCATGTCGTTCGACAGCACCACGAGGTCGGGCCGGTACTTGACGATCGCCTCGGCGTTCGGCTTGAAGGCCGACAGCTTCGTCCGGGGCGCGTTCGCGGGGTAGTCCGACAGGCTGTCGGCCGCGGTGACCTGCGATCCGGCTCCGATGGCGAACAGCGTCTCGGTGTGCGTGGGGGACAGCGACACGATCCGCTTCGGATGGGCGGGGACGGTCACCGCGCCGTTGCCCGCCTGGACGGTGACGGTCTTGGCGCCGTCGCCGGACGCCTTGGTCTTGCCGTCGTCGCCGCAACCGGCGGCGGCGAGCGCCACCGCGGCGGTCGCGATGGCCGCGCCGAGGACGCGCACGGGTCTCACAGGAGCCTCCTGGGCTGCAGGGAAGCCGCGGCCCGTCATGACGGATCGCCCTTCCACGAGGTCGAGAGTCGTCGGCGCGCGCGGAGGCGACCTGGCTCGGCCACTTCGACAGGGGCACCACAGTTGCGGGACAGCGCCGGGTTCGCACCGGACTTCGCTCCAGGGCGCGCTCGAAGTGCAACGTTATCAGCCGCCTTATCCGGTTTCGCTCAGCCTTCGGTGTGAGTACTCACTCCAGCATTGACGGAGTGAGTACTCACACCGTACGGTGGGCCGCATGGAGACCCCGAAGGACGGCGCGCAGGGCGGGGGGCAGGGCGGCGGCCGGGACGGCGGGAGGCGCCGCCGCGCCCCCGGCATGAGCCCCGAGCAGCGCCGCGAGATGATCGTCCGCACCGCGCTGCCGCTGGTCGCCGAGCACGGCACCGCCGTCACCACCGGCCAGATCGCCCGCGCCGCCGGCATCGGCGAGGCGACGATCTTCCGCGTGTTCAGCGACAAGGACGAGCTCCTCGACGCCTGCGTCATCGAGGCGCTGCGGACCGACCACGTCCTGGCCGAGATCGAGGAGATCCCGCTCGACCAGCCGCTGGCCGGGCGGCTCGCCGAGGCCGCCGCCGCGATCGACGCCTACCTCGGCCGCATGGGCATGGTCCTCGGCGCGCTGCACGCCACCGGCCGGCGCGGGCGCGGCTCGCACGGCGGCGGCGAGGCGGCCGACGCCGCCATCGACCGCGCGTCCGCCATGGCCCGCACCCGCGGCGCGCTCGCCGAGCTCTTCGAGCCCGAGCGCGACCGGCTCCGGCTGCCCCCCGAGCAGATCGCCGGGATGTTCATGGGGCTGGTCTTCACCCGCGGCCGCCCCCCGACCGGCCCCGAAGAGCCGGCGCCGTCGCTGGAGGAGTACCTGGACGTCTTCCTGCACGGCGCGCTCGCCGGAACGCCCGCCGAGTCTCCTGCCGAAACGCCCGCCGACGCGTCCGCCGAAGGGACCCCCGAGTGACCATCACGCTCAACCACACCATCGTCACCGCCGCCGACAACGACGAGGCCGCCCGCTTCTTCGCGGGCGTCATGGGCCTGACCTACACCGGGCCGCACCCGCACGCCCGCCACTTCGTGCCGATCAAGGTCAACGACGGCCTCACCCTCGACTTCCTGACCGTCGCCTACCCGCAGGGCCACCACCTGGCGTTCGACGTGGACGCGGCGACCTTCGACGCCGTCGTCGACCGCCTCGACGCCCGCGAGATCCCCTACGGGGACCAGCCCGCCCACCCCGACAACGGCCGCATCGACACCGCCCATCCCCTCGGCGCGCGCGGCCTGTACTTCTCCGACTCCAGCGGCAACCTCTACGAGGTCATCTCGTCCTGAGCCGCCGCGGGCCGGCCGGTCAGCGGGCGGCGGCGGACTTCAGGAACGCGCGGGTGCGGGCGCGGTCGTCGCCGGGCATGAACTCGCCGGCCACGAAGTCGGTGACGCCCGCCGCGGCCAGCTCCTCCAGCCGCGCCCCGACCGCGTCCTCGTCGCCGATGATCGCGAGGTCGGCGGGGCCCTCGGCGCCCTCCCGGTCCATCATCGCGCGGTAGGACGGCAGCGTCCCGTACACCTCGAACGCCTTCGCCGCGCGCTCGCGCGCCCGCCCGGCGTCGCCGGTGACGCACACCGGCAGGACGCAGACGATCCGTGGCGCCGGACGGCCCGCGGCCTCGGCCGCCGCCGTGATGGTCGGCGCGATGTGCTCGCGGACGGTGGCGGGGCCCGTCATCCACAGGACGGTCCCGTCCGTGCGCTCGGCGGCCAGCCGCAGCATCTTCGGGCCGAGCGCCGCCAGCAGCACGGGCACCCGGCCCTCGTTCGGGACGGTCAGCCCGATCTGGCCGCGCAGGGTCTCCCCGGTGAACGACGCCGTCTCGTGGTCGAGCAGCGGCAGCAGCACCGACAGGTACTCGTCCATGTGCCGCAGGGGCCGTCCGAAGTCGTAGCCGTACATGTCCTCGATGACGACCTTGTGGGACAGGCCGATGCCGAGGGTCAGCCGGTTCTCCCCGAGGGCGAGCGCCACCGTCCGCACCTGCTGGGCCAGCGCCGCCGGATGCCGGGGGTACGTCGGCACGACGGCGGTCCCCAGCTCGATGCCCGGAACCCGGCTTCCCGCGACCGCGAGCGCGGTCAGCGCGTCGACGCCGAAGATGTTCGACAGCCACGCCGAGGCGAAACCGTCGTCGGCGGCGCGCCGCACATCGTCGGCCAGTTTGTCCAGCGCGTCCGCGCCGCCGCGCTCGCCGAGGGAAACACCGATGCGCACAAGGACCTCCCTGATCAGCCTACGGTTCCGATCCTTGCACAGAGCGTGGTCAGGGACGCCGGGCGGGGTCGCGGGCGGCCCGGTCCCGCGCCTCCCTGAAGAAGTCGTGCAGCGCAGTCGCGCCCGGCAGCAGCCGGACCGGCCGCGCCGCTCCGAACGAGGCGTTCCAGAAGGCGCCCTGCCTCGGCTCCCATGGACCCGCGTACGCGTAGGGCTCCCCGAGATAGGAGTCTCCCGGCGAGATGCCGTAGTTGACCTCGTCGAGGGTGATGCTCAGGTCGAAGTGCTCCGGCCACAGGACGGGGGCGACATCCGGCGCGAACCGGACCAGAGCCTTGTGTCCGCGCGCGAAGCACTCCTCGATGTGGGCCGCCGCGCCCGCGTCCACGCCGAGCGTCTCCTCTGCCCCGACTCCGCTGCCGTCCTTGTAGAGGTCCTGCGGCGCGCCCGCCTCGACGCCCGCCGCCGTGGCCAGCTCCTCGCACGTGGCGCCGTTCAGCGGGATCACCCGGTCGCCGGCCACCAGCCCGGTTCCGGCGACCCGCAGCTCCGGTGCCCGGACGGTCCCGAAACCGCCCTCCAGCACCCGCAACCGGATCGTCCCGCTCTCCCTGTGCTGCGGGCCCGCGAGGAGCAGTTCGGCGACCCCGTGCAACGCACGACGTGTCGTTCCGAGACTCTCTGGATCGACGGTCATGTCCACATCCTTCGCCTATGGCCGTCTCAGGCCGCCGTCCCCTCACCCTGCACCCGCGGGGCCGTCATCACAAACCGTCCGGGTCACCGGCCCGCGGGGCGTACCGCTCCACCAGATCGCGGTCGTTCTCCGCCCACCTGCGCTGCCGCTCGGCCGACTGCAGATGCGCCTCGGCCTCCTCCGGGTGGACGGCGGCCATGTCCTCCAGCAGTTCCGCGGCCCGGTCATGGGCCCACGCCGACGAGAGCATGGACCGCACCGCGTGCTCACCGGTGGCGCGCGGCGGCGGGCGCCCGGTACGGGAACGGGCCGCCCCCGAATCGCTCAGCGCCCCCGACACATCCGCTGCCTACCCACCCACCTGCACGTTCAGCCCCACCGGCACCACTCGTGACCGGGGGCGGAAGGAAAACGCGAAGGGCCATGTCCGATCATTGAACACGTGGTGATTCCGGAGTCCCTGAACCTTCACACCGCCGACGGCGTGCGGATCGACGCAGGACACCTCGGCGGGGACGGCGACCTCTGCTTCGTGCTCGCGCACGGCTTCACGTGCTCCTGGCGGCAGCCCGCGCTCCGCCGCATCGGCGCCGTGCTCAACCGGTACGGCGGCGTTCTGGCCCTCGACCTGCGCGGCCACGGACGGTCCGGCGGCCGCTCCACGGTGGGCGACCTCGAGGTGCTCGACATCCAGGCGGCGGTCGCCGCGGCGCGCAGCAGGGGCTACCGACGGGTTGCCGTCGCGGGGTTCTCGCTGGGCGGCGCCGTCGCGATCCGGCACGCCGCATTGCACGGTGACGTCGACGCCGTCGTCTCGGTGAGCGCGCCCGCCCGCTGGTACTACCGCGACACCGTTCCCATGCGCCGCGTCCACTGGGTGATCGAACGGCCGCTGGGCCGGCTCGCCGTGCGGCTGGCGCGGGGCACGCGCATCGCGGCCAAGGGATGGGACCCCGTGCCGGAGGCGCCGCACGAGGTCGCGGCGCGCATCGCGCCCGCGCCGCTGCTGATCGTCCACGGTGACGCCGACGCGTTCTTCCCGACCGACCACGGGCGGCAGCTGTACGACGCCGCGCGGGACCCGAAGGAACTGTGGATAGAACCGGGTTTCGGTCACGCGGAGGTCGCCGCGACGCCGGACCTCATCCACCGCATCGGTGCCTGGGCGGCCTCGACCGTCACAGCGGTGCGTCCCGACGCCGCGCTCTGACGCCGGTCCGCCCGGGTCACTGCGGCCGGCGCTTCTCGGCGAGGCCGTCGATGACGCCTCTCAGCCCGAACTCGAAACGGTCGGTGAGGCGCGGCGCCAGCAGTTCCCCGGCCACGGCTACGAGGTCGGGGTAGCGGTCGGAGGGCAGCCCCTCCAGATAGCGGGTCACCTCGGCGAGCCGGTCTCCGTTCTCGGGGCCCTTCCCGAACGCGATCTCCTGCACGGCGAAACCGGTCACGTAGAACATCAGCAGCAGGTACCCGTAGCCCGCCATGCGGTCGTCGAAGCCCGCCCGGCGCAGCAGGCCGACGACATGGTCGGCGAGGCGCAACCCGTGGGGGCCGAACGGGAGCCGTCCGGGCAGCAGGCGCGTCGCCGCGGGATGCGCGAGCAGGACCCGGCGGAGGTCGAGGCCGATCTCGATGAGCCGTTCGTCCCAGGGGCGCCCGTCGTCCCCGTCCGGCAGCGGGCACTTGCCGATGACGGTGTCGACCAGCAGGTCGAACAGCTCGTCCTTGCCGCTGACATGCCAGTACAGCGACGGTGACTTGATGTCGAGCGCGGCGGCGAGCCTGCGCATGCTGAACGCGTCGAACCCGTCCGCGTCCAGCAGTTCCAGGGCCGCCCGGACGATCTCCGCGCGGTCCAGGCGCGGCGCGGCAGGCGTTTCCTCATCGCGCACGAAACCGTGATTCCGGCCGGCCATCACAGCACCTCCTCGGGAACGGACTCAAATCTAGCAGTGCAAGGGATTATCTAACGATGCTAGTTTAAGCCTAACAGTGCTAGGGAGGAGCGTCATGGTCGAGCAGAGATCAGCCGCTGGCATGGACGGCACGCGGGTTCGGACGCCCGGATGGTGGCCGCTCGCGGCGATCGTCGCCGCGGTCTTCATGCTGATGCTGGACGCCACGATCGTGACCGTCGCCGTCCCGGCGATGCGCCGCGACCTGCACGCCGGCCTCGGCGACCTGCAATGGGTGATGAACGCCTACACGATGGCGATGGCCGCGTTCCAGCTCACCGCCGGGGCGTTCGCCGACCGCTGGGGACGCCGCCGCTGCTTCCTCGCCGGGGTGTCGCTGTTCGCGCTGGCGTCCCTGGCGTGCGGGCTGGCCCCCACCGCCGGGACGCTCATCGCGGCACGGGCCGTCCAGGGGCTGGCGGGAGCGCTGATGTTCGCGACGACGCTCGCGCTCATCGCGCAGTGCTACACGGGCCGGGCCCGCGGTGTCGCGTTCGGCGTGCGGGGGACCGCCGCAGGGCTCGCCGTCGTGCTCGGACCGGTCGTCGGCGGCGCCCTCGTCTCGGGCCTCGGCTGGCGCTGGGTGTTCCTGGTGAACGTGCCGGCCGGCGTGGTCACGCTGGTCATGGGCGTCCGCTCGCTGCCGCGCGAGGAAGGACCCGGCGACCGGCGCCGCATCGATCTGGTCGGCCCCATGCTGCTGGCCGTCTCTCTGTCTCTCCTGGTCTTCGGCCTGGTGCGCGGCCAGGACCTTGGGTGGGGGAGCGCCGAGACGGCGTTCGTGTTCGGCGGGTCGGCGGTGAGCCTGGCGGCGTTCCTTGTCGTCGAGGGGCGGCGGACCGATCCGATGCTGGATCTGTCGCTGTTCCGGCGTCGCGCGTTCAGCGGAACGCAGATCGGGTCGTTCACCGTGCAGGCGAGCGTGTTCGCCCTGCTCATCTACGTGTCACTGTGGTTCCAGGACCAGCTCGGCTTCTCGGCGCTCGAGACGGGGCTGTGCTTCCTGCCGCTCGTCGTCCCCATCCTCTTCGCCGGTCCGGTCGCCGGAGCCGTCATGGACCGCCTCCCGAAGGGGCCGCTCGTCTCGGGATCGCTGGCGCTTCTCGGGCTGGCGATACTGCTCATGCACGGGCTCGCGCCCGGCTCGTCCTGGACGCATCTGGTGCTGGGAATGGTGCTGGCCGGCCTCGCGTGCGGGATCGTGCTGCCGACCCTCGGCGGCCTGGCCGTCGACGTCGCGGACCGGTCGCGGCTCGGCATGGCGTCCGGCGTCAACAACACCGTCATGCAGGTCGGATCCGCCGTGGGGATCGCCGCCTACGGAGCGGTCCTGAGCCGGTATTCGGTGTTCGCGGACGGACTGAACGCGCTGTTCGCCGCCGCGGCGATAGTCGCGTTCTGCGGCGCCGCCGCAACCCTGCCGCTGCTGACCGGAAAACGCCTCTGAACTGGGGTGATCCGAAGTTATCCACATTTTCGCGGTGCCCTATCACCGGACGGGCGGGGCGGCCATCATCGGTGGACATGAACGGATACAGCGTCACCTGGAAGCGGACGTCCGCCGACTCGGTCGTCCCCGTAGGCCCCGGCATCTACTTCGGTGCTGACCGCGGCTCCTCGCTCACCGACCGGGCCGCCGCGCTCAGCCGGCTCCTTCCGCCCGACGCGGTCATCGCCCGCCGCAGCGCCGCGTGGATCTGGGGCATCGACGTCCTCCCGCCAGGAGTGAGCGAGACCGACTGGGACGTCGAACTCATCACCCCGCGGCCCGCCGAGTGCGCGACGGGCCCGCCCCTGACCGCCGAGCACGTCGACCTGCCGTCCGGCCACATCGAGGAGAGGGCGGGCGTGCGCGTCACCTCCCGCACCCGGACCGCTCTCGACTGCACGCGCTGGCTTCCGCGCGCCGAAGCGGTCGCCGCACTCGACCAGTTCCTCAGACAGGGAGTCGACACCGATGAACTCAGGACCATGGCCCGCACCCTGGAGGGCTACCGCGGCAACAGGCGGCTGCGCGACCTCCTGCGCCTCGGCGACCAGGGCGCGGCCTCACCCGGCGAGAGCTGGACCCGGACGGCCATCGTCGACGCCGGATTCCCGCGCCCGCGCACGCAGATCCCGGTCGCCGGGCCGGATGACCGCTGGTTCTACGTCGACCTCGGCTACGAGGACTACCGCGTCGGCATGGAGTACGACGGAGAACGCCACCACACAGGCCGCACGGCCCGCGCCCACGACGAAGGCCGCCGGCGCTGGCTCTCCAAGGAGATGGGCTGGCAGATCATCCCCGTCACCAAGCTCTTCCTGTCCCGCCCGGGCCCCTACCTGGAGGCGCTTCTGACCGCTCTGCTCCAGCGCGGCTGGAACCCCGACCCCGCGACCATGGAACGCATCACCGCCCGCCTGACCGCCCTCACTCGAAGAACCGGCGGCCTACCCGCCTGCCGAAAGCGAAGACCTTGGTGAGGGAGGTGCCTTATTGGCGGGGAGCGTTGCCGGGCGTGTCGAGGAGTGCCGCGAGCCGCTTGGGAGCGATCAGGCGATAGCTGTCCTCGATGAGCTCCGCCAGTTCCTTCCAGTCCTGCTCGACGTCCAGGCGGGCGCCGACCCAGCCTTTGGCGCCGACGTACTTCGGGACGAAGAAGCGCTCCGGGCTTTCCGAGACCAGGGCCTCCTGCACGCCCGGGCCCGCCTTGAACATCATGGACGAGCCGTCCTCGCTGGTCATCACGAACAGCTTGTCGCGAACACGGAAGGAGGGCGACGTATGACCGCCGAACGGCTTCTCGGTCGCCTCCGGCATCGCCATGCAGATCTCCCGGACCTGCTCGAGAACGTCCATGCCGCCGGCCCCTCCCCATGATGGATGCTTTCAGCACCCTAGGCCGCACCTCCGACAGCGCCACAGCGCCGGGGGGAGGGCTTCCGTTCGGCGGAAGGCGGGGTGTTGCACGGGTGGGCGAGCGGCGAGGGTCGGGGCGACGCCGAACGCGAAGGAGGGCCCGTGGCCGAGCAGATCACCGTCGAGACGGAGGTCGTCGTCCAGGAAAGGACGGACCTCGCTGAAGGCGTCGTGGGGCTGACGCTGCGCGCCGCCGATGGTGGCGTGCTGCCGTCCTGGCGGCCCGGGGCGCACGTCGACCTGCTGTTGCCCGGTGGTCTGGAGCGGCAGTACTCCCTGTGCGGCGATCCGGCCGACGAGCGGGCATGGCGGCTCGGCGTGCTCAAGGAGGGGCCCGGGTCGACGTTCGTCCATGAGCGGCTGGGCATCGGCGACTGCCTGGTGGCACGCGGCCCGCGCAACCACTTCGCCTTGGAGGACGCACCCGGCTACCTGTTCCTGGCCGGAGGCATCGGCATCACGCCGATCCTGCCCATGGTGGCCGCCGCCCACGCGGCGGGCGCGGACTGGCGGCTGCTGTACGGCGGGCGGCGGCGGACGGCGATGGCCTTCCTGGACGAGCTGTCCTGCTACGGGGACCGGGTCGACGTGCGGCCGCAGGACGAGTTCGGACTCCCCGACCTCGACGCCGCGCTGTCGGGCCTCGCGCCGGGGACCCTCGTCTACTGCTGCGGCCCCGAGCCGATGCTCGCGGCGGTCGAGGAGCGGTGCATGCCGGGCGCGCTGCGCACCGAGCGGTTCGCGGCCAAACCCGTCACCGGCCCGGACGAGCCGTTCGAGGTCGAACTCGCGCTCAGCGGCCGCACGCTGAAGATCGAGGCCGGACGCTCGATCCTGGAGACGGTCGAGGAGGCGGGCGTCACCGTCCTGTCCTCGTGCCGCGAGGGCACGTGCGGCACCTGCGAGACCGCCGTCCTCGACGGTGAGCCCGACCACCGTGACTCCGTGCTCACCGAGGCCGAGCGCGCGGACGGCGGATTCATGATGATCTGCGTCTCGCGCGCCCGCACCCCTCGCCTGACCTTGGAACTGTGAGCGTCTCGGCTCAGATGGGTTGCTTGGCCGTGTGGAGGGCGCGGCGGAGTGCGTTGAGGCGGTCGGCGGCCATGCGGCGGGAGACGGCGGCGTCGGAGATCAGGGACGAGCCGTGGAAGGTGCCCGGGTAGTGGTGCACCTCGGTGCCGACGCCCGACTGGACGAGGCGGAGCGCGTAGGCGAGGCCCTCGTCGCGCAGCGGGTCGAACTCGCAGGTGGTGACGTAGGCGGGCGGCAGGCCGGTGAGGTCCTCGGCGCGGGCGGGCGCGGCGTAGGGGGAGACCCCGGCGGTGCCGCGGACGCCTTCGCCGAGGTAGTAGTCCCAGCTCAGCTCGGCGTTCGGGCGGTTCCAGATGGGGGTGTCGATGTAGGCGCGCATCGAGGGGGTGTCGAGGCGGTCGTCGAGCTCGGGGATGCCGAGGAGCTGGAAGCACAGGGCGGGGCCGCCCCGGTCGCGGGCCAGCAGCGCGGTCGCGGCCGACAGGCCGCCGCCGGCGCTCTCCCCGCCGACCGCGAGCCGGTCCGGGTCGATGCCGAGGTCGGCGGCGTTGGCGGCGGTCCAGGTCAGCGCGGTGTAGCAGTCCTCCAGACCGGCCGGGAACGGATGCTCGGGCGCGAGCCGGTACTCCACGGACAGCACCACCGCGCCGACCTCGGCGGCGATGCACAGCGCGTCGTCGTGGAAGGCGTCGACGCTGCCGAGGACGAACCCGCCGCCGTGGATGTAGACCAGGCCGGGCAGCGGGCCGGTGGCGGCGGACGGAGTGAAGATCCGCACCGGGACGGCCGTGCCGTCGCCGGGCACGGAGACGTCGCGGACCTCGACCGGGACGGGCGGCTCGTACCGGGGCCGCGCGCCGAGGAGCTGCTCGTCGGCCTGCCGCATCCGGACGGGATCGGTCAGCGTGATCTCGGGGATCATGGCGATCCAGGGCGCGAGCTCCGGGTCGAAGGCGTACGTCACTGTCGGGCTCCTCTCGGCGGCTGACCGACAGTTTCGCCGCCGCCGCGAGGCTTGCCCAGCCGCCATCCGCCGGGGAACGCCTTCCGGAATCCGCCGTTCGTCGGGTGTCGTACGATCCGTCCATGAAGGGGCTGCTCCTGCGGTTGTCGGGGCTGGACGCCGACGCGGAGAACGCCGTCCGGGTGATCGGCTTCTTCGACCGGCTGATCGCCGGGCGCGCGAGCCCCCGTGCGCTGGTGCGCGCCACCGCGACGCTCGCCGAATGCCCCGCCGGGCTCGCCGACCCGGCGCGCGGCGTGTCACTGCGCTCGGAACCCGGCGCGGGCGCGCAGGAGCGGGCCGTCCGGGAATTCTCCGAGACCGGACGCGTGTGGCTGGAGCGGGCCGGCACGCCGCTCCCGCTGGACGACATCGTGCTCGAACGGTTCGCGATCGCCGCCGCGGTCCTGCTGGAGAACGGGCGCGACGAGCCGGACGACGCCGCGCTGGTGGAGCTGGTGCTGTCGGCGGACGCCGCGGAGGTCGACCGGTCCCGCGCCCTGCGGACGCTGCGCTTCGAGCCCGCCGCCCCGCTGCACGTGCTGGCCGTCGCCGGCACCGGCACCGGCGTGCAAGCCGTGCTCGGCGCCCTCGGCCGGGACGCGCGGGCCGCGTCGCCCGGCCGCATGCACGCCGTCCTGACCCGCGAGGTCCCGGCCGAGCTGGAGCGGCGGCCGCCGCACGGGGCGCGGATCGGGGTGGGGCCCGCGCTGCCGGGCGTCGAGGCGCCGGAGGCGTGGCGGCGGGCGCGGGCCGCGCTGCGGTTCACCACGCTCGGCGACGGGCTGCCCGCGGTGGTGCGCCACGACCGGCTCGGCGGGCTGGCCGCGGTCGCCGCGCGGCTGCGTCCCGCCGACATCGCCGAGGTCGCGGACGTGGCCGCGCTGGACCGGCTCGCCGCCGAACCGCACGGCGACGACGTCCTGGAGGTACTGGTCGCGTTCTGCGCGACGGGGTCGACCCGCAAGGCCGCCGCCCGCGTGCACCGGCACCACAGCACGATCGCCGCGCGGCTGGCGCAGGCGGAGCGGCACCTCGGGTTCTCCTTCCACGCGCCGGGTGGCCGGTTGCGGCTGGAGCTGGCGTTGCTGCTGCGTCACCTGCGGGACGAACCCGGCTGAGTCCCGGTTAACAGATCTGTGTCCTGACTTTTCTTGCCATACTGATCACCCGTAGGCAGCCTCTTCTGATATGGGAGACGCCCGCCTGACCGTCCTCGCCCCGGTTCCCCCGCCCCCGCCGCCGAGAGACGGAGGGCGCGCATGAGCTTCTCCGACTACCTCGCCGACCGGTGGCCGACGATCGCCCGGCAGATGGCCGAGCACGCCGAGGTGGTGCTGATCGCGGTCGGCATCGCGGCGGTGATCGGGATCGGCCTCGGCATCGCGGTGGAGGGCCGCCCGCGGGTGAGCCGGCTCGCGCTCGGCGTCACCGGCACGATGCTGACCGTCCCGTCGCTGGCGCTGTTCGGGCTGCTGATCCCGCTGTTCGGGCTGGGGCTCGCGCCGACGATCACCGCGCTGGTGCTGTACGCGGTGTTCCCGATCCTGCGCAACACCATCACCGGGCTGGAGTCGGTGCCGGGCGCGGTCGAGGAGGCCGCCCGCGGGATGGGGATGGGCCGGGCGAGCCGGATGCTGCGGATCCGGCTCCCGCTGGCCTGGCCGGTCGTGCTCACCGGCGTCCGGGTCGCCACGATCATGACGGTCGCGATCGCCGCGATCGCCGCCGCCGTCGCCGGCCCCGGCCTCGGCGAGCTGATCTTCGGCGGGCTGTCGCGGATCGGCGGCGCGAACGCGCTGAACGACACGCTCGCCGGCACGATCGGCGTCGCGCTGCTGGCGCTCGCCCTGGACCTGCTGTTCGCCGTCGTGCTGCGGCTGACCACCCCGAGGGGCGTGCGATGAAGGAGATGATCCGCCTCGACGGGGTCACCAAGCGCTACCCGGGGCAGGCCGCGCCGGCCGTGGACGGGCTGACGCTGAGCGTCCGCGAGGGCGAGATCGTGGTGCTGCTCGGGCCGTCGGGCTGCGGCAAGACGACCACGCTGCGGCTCATCAACCGGCTGATCGAACCGACCGAGGGGCGGATCTTCCTCGACGGCGAGGACGTCACCCGCGTCGACCCCGACCGGCTCCGGCGCCGCATCGGCTACGTCATCCAGCAGGTCGGGCTGTTCCCGCACATGACGATCGCCGCGAACATCGGGCTCATCCCGCGCACGCTCGGCTGGGACAAGAAGCGCGTCCGCGCCCGCGTCGACGAGCTGCTCGACATGGTCGGCCTCGACCCGGGGACGTACCGGAGCCGCTACCCCAAGGAGCTGTCGGGCGGGCAGCAGCAGCGCGTCGGCGTGGCCCGCGCCCTCGCCGCCGACCCGCCCGCGATGCTGATGGACGAGCCGTTCGGCGCGATCGACCCCATCACCCGGGAGCGGCTCCAGGACGCCTTCCTGGAGCTGCAGGCACGGATCGGCAAGACGATCGTGCTGGTCACGCACGACCTGACCGAGGCGCTCAAGCTCGGCGACCGCATCGCGATGCTGGGCCAGCACGGCCGCCTGGTCCAGTACGACGCGCCCGCGGCGATCCTCGCCGAACCCGCGGACGAGTTCGTCGCCTCGTTCGTCGGATCGGGCGCCGCGATGCGCCGGCTCCGGCTGGTCGAGGTCGGGTCCATCGAGCTGGTGCCGGTCGAGGCCGTCGGCACCGTCTCGACCAGCGTGCGTGCGGACCAGAGCCTCTACGAGGCGCTCGACGCCATGCTGCGGCACGGAGACGAGGGCGCGGTCGTCCTGGACGAGGACGGCCGTCCCGCCGGCGCCGTCTCCTGGTCCACGATCGTCCGAGAAACCCCACGGTCCGGGGAGGCGCCGCGGTCCGGGGAAGCCTCGCGCACTGGGGAGGCGCCGCGTTCCGGTGAGGTCCCGCGTTCCGGTGAGGTGCCGCGTTCCGGTGAGGTGCCGCGTTCCGGGGAGGTGTCGCGGTCCGATGAGGCCTCGCGCACCGGCGAAGTGCCGCGTACCAGCGGGCCGACCAGTACCAACGAGCCTTTGGGAAGTGGTGGGGCGGCGTTGATGCGGGGGCCGGACGGGGAGGGTGGGCGGCGGTGAGCGTCACGACGGTGCTCGACGGGCGCGCGGACGAGCGCGGCGGCGCGCGGGCGGTGGGGCGTTCGGCCGCCGGTGTGGCCGCGACGCCGGCCGTTCTGGTGCTGGCGACGGCCGCGCTCTTCGTCTACCTGCGCGGGCGGCACCTGGACGCGATCGAGCGGCGGTCGATCAACCGGGACGTGATCATCCAGCGGTTCGTGGAGCACATCGAGCTGGTGGCGGCGTCGACGGCCCTCGTGCTCGCCATCGCGATCCCGCTCGGCGTGCTGCTGACCAGGCCGGGGCTGCGCCCGCTGGCCGCGCCGTTCCTCGCGCTGGCGAACGTCGGGCAGGCCGTCCCGTCCATCGGGGTGCTGGTGCTGCTCGCCGTCACGGTCGGCATCGGCTTCCAGAAGGCGGTGATCGCGCTCATCCTCGTGTCCGCGCTGCCGGTGCTGCGCAACACCATGGTCGGCCTGCAGGGCGTGGACCGCTCGCTGATCGACGCGGGGCGCGGCATCGGCCTGTCGCGGACCGCCGTGCTGCTGCGCGTGGAGCTGCCGCTGGCCGTGCCGGTGATCCTCGCCAGCGTCCGGGTCGCGGTCATCCTCAACGTGGGGACCGCGACGCTGGCCGCGTTCACCAACGCGGGCGGGCTCGGCGACCTCATCAACACCGGCATCGCGCTGAACCGGACCCCGATCCTGCTCACCGGCAGCGTCCTGACCGCCGTGCTCGCGATGGCGGCGGACTGGCTCATCGGCATCGTCGAGCACTACCTGCGCCCGCGCGGCGTCTGAACCCCCTTCGAGGAGAGTCACCATGCGCCTGCTCCCGATCGTCGCCTCCGTCACCGCCGTCGGCCTGACCGCCGGGTGCTTCAGCTCGTCCGGCACCGGTGCCGAGGCGGGCAGCCTCGCCAAGGGCAACTCGCTGAAGGGCGCCACCGTCACCGTCGGCGGCAAGGAGTTCACCGAGCAGCTCGTCCTGTGCCAGATCACGGCGCTGGCGCTGCGGTCGGCGGGCGCGACCGTCAAGGAGAAGTGCGGGCTGCAGGGCAGCAACACCACGCGCGCCGCGCTGACGTCCGGCGGCATCGACATGTACTGGGAGTACACCGGGACGGCCTGGATCAATTACCTCAAGCAGACCAAGCCGCTCAACAATCCGACCGAGCAGTACCAGGCCGTCGCGCAGCAGGACCTCGGTAAGAACCACGTGAAATGGCTGGCGGCCGCGCCAGCGAACAACACTTACGCGATCGCGGTGAAGACCACGACGATGCAGCAGCTCGGCATCACGAACCTGTCCGGCTACGCGAAACTCGCGCACACCGATCCGGCGAAGGCAGGTACCTGCGTCGCGAGCGAGTTCGCCGGACGCAGCGACGGATGGCCGGGGCTGCAGAAGGCGTACGGGTTCACGCTGCCGAAGTCGGCGGTCGCGACCCTTGCGGAAGGAGCCATCTACGACGCCATCGGCAAGGGGAAGCCGTGCAACTTCGGTGAGGTCGCCACCACTGACGGGCGCATCAAGGCGCTCGGCCTCACCTCGATCCCAGACGACAAGAAGTTCTTCCCCGTCTACAACCCGGCGCTCACGCTGCGCGATTCGGTGTACAAGGACCATCCCGCCATCGAGAAGATCATGAACCCGGTCGCGGCGGCGCTCAGCGACTCCGTCCTGCAGACGCTCAACGGCGAGGTCGACATCAAGGGCAAGGAGCCTACGGACGTCGCGCAGACCTGGCTCCAGTCGAAGGGCTTCATCGGCAAGTGAAGCGTGTAGTGGGGCACCGGAGACTGTGCCAATCGGCGGCCGGTCCCGCTGTCGGAGTTCGTTGTTCTCCGCCGGTGCTCCCCGGGCAGGACTCCAGGGGCGACCGAGTCCGGCGGGACCGCAGGGGAGGCATCGGATGAAACCGTTCGCGTCGTCGGCCGATCTGGCGGAGAAGGAGCGGAGCCTGGAGGTGCTGGCGGACGGCGTCTATGCGCTGACCGCCGAAGGCGATCCGAATGTCGGCGCGGTCGAGGGCGAGGATTTCGTCGTCTGTTTCGAGGCGCTGGCGACGCCGGTGGCGGCGCGTGAATGGCTGTCGATGCTGCGCGAGTACACCGACAAGCCCGTCCGGTATCTGGTGCTGTCGCACTATCACGCGGTGCGGGTGCTGGGGGCGAGCGCGTTCGATGCCGACGTCATCGTGGCGCACGAGAAGACGCGCGAACTGGTCGCCGAACGCGGGAAGCAGGACTGGGAGTCGGAGTTCGGGCGGATGCCGCGGCTGTTCAAGGAGCCGGAGTCGATTCCGGGTCTGACGTGGCCGACGGCGACGTTCAGCGACCGGTTCACCATCCAGTTGGGCGGCGACCGGGGCGAGCTGGTGCTGCGCTATTGCGGCCGCGGGCACACCGAGGGCGACATCGTGGCGTGGTTGCCGCGGCAGAAGGTGCTGTTCGCCGGTGACCTGGTCGAAGCGCAGGCGGCGCTGTACACCGGCGACGCCTTCCACCGTGACTGGGCGTCGGGCACCTTGGACCGCGTCGCGGCGCTGGGCGCCGAAGCACTGGTCGGCGGACGCGGCGCGGTCGCGGCCGGCCGGGAGGCGGTGGACGCGGCGATCGGCCAGACGCGGCATTTCCTGCAAGTGATGATCCGCGAGGTGACGGCCGTGCAGGGACGCGGAGGGACGTTGAAGGAGGCGTTCGAGGCGGTCCACACCGAGCTGGAACCGGAGTACGGACGGTGGCCGATCTTCGAGCACTGCCTTCCGTTCGACGTGTCCCGGTTGTGGGACGAGCTGTCGGGCATCGGACGCCCGGCCATCTGGACCGCCGAGCGCGACCGGGCGGTCTGGGATGAACTCCAGAGCTGAACCCGAACCCGACGGGAGTGCCGGGAGCGGCCCGGCCGTCATCGCCGGCGCCGGGCCCGTCGGGCTAGTGACGGCGCTGCTGCTGGCGCGGTTCGGCGTCCCCACCGTCGTGCTGGAGGCCGCCGACCACCGGGATCCCGCCGGGTCCAAGGCGATCTGCTTCCAGCGCGACGTCCTGGACGTCCTCGACCGAGTCGGCTGCGCGGAGAAGATGATCGCGCGCGGCGTCACGTGGACGACCGGCCGCACCTACTACCGCGGCACCGAACTGTTCGCGGTCACCTTCCCCGGCGCCGGAGGCGACGCCGTCCCGCCGTGGATCAACATCTCGCAGGCCGAGGTCGAGCGGTACCTGCACGACCTCGCGGACGCCGAACCGCTGGTGGACGTCCGGTACGGGCACCGCGTCACCGGCTTCCGGCAGGACGCGGACGGCGTCCTGGTCCACGCGGCGGCCCGCGACGGCGACACCGCCGTCGCGGGCAGCCATCTCGTCGGGGCGGACGGGCCGCACAGCACCGTCCGCCGGCTGCTCGGCGCCGGATTCCCCGGCCGATCGTTCGACGACCAGTTCCTCATCTGCGACATCCGCGCCGACCTGCCGTTCCCGAACGAGCGCCGCTTCTACTTCGACCCCGACTGGAATCCCGGCCGGCAGGTGCTGGTGCACCAGTGCCCCGACCGCACCTGGCGCATCGACTGGCAACTGCCCGCGGGCTACGACCTCGAAGCCGAGCGTGCCTCCGGGGCGCTGGACGCCCGCATCCGGCGGATCACCGGCGACGCCCCGTACGAGATCGTGTGGACGTCGGCGTACCGGTTCCATCAGCGCTGCGCCGAGACCTTCGGACACGGGCGGGTGTTCCTGGCGGGCGACGCGGCGCACCTGTACGCGCCGTTCGGAGCGCGCGGGCTGAACTCCGGCGTCCAGGACGCCGAGAACCTCGCCTGGAAGCTCGCGTTCGTGCGCCACGGCCAGGCTCCGGAAGACCTGCTCGCGAGCTACGACGCCGAACGGCGCGCGGCGGCCCAGGAGAACCTGGCGGTCACCACCCGCACCATGGAGTTCCTCGTCCCGCACACCGGTGAGGAGAAGGACCGGCGGCTGAGCGCATTGGAAGCGGCCCTCACCGATCCCGCCGCCCGTGCCACCATCGACTCGGGAAAGCTCGCCGAGCCGTACTGGTACCTGGACTCCCCGCTGACCACCCCGTCCGGCCCCGCCGACGACTTCCCGCACACGGCCGGCGCCGCCCGGCCGCCGATCCCCGGCGTCCTCTGCCCGGACGGCCCCTGCGAAGTCGACGGGCACAAGACCCGGTTGCGCCGCCTGTTCGGCACGGAGTTCGTCGTCCTGGCCGCCGACAAGCGACGGTGCTCCCGGATCCGAAACCTGGCGGCCGGAGCACCGGTCATGGTGCACGCCCTGGACGCCATCGACACTGACGGCGTCATCCGCGCCGCGCTGGGGGCGGGTCCCGACACCGTCCACCTCGTCCGGCCCGACGGCCACCTCGCCGCCGTCCTGCCGGCCTTCGACCCGGACGCGCTGACCGCGGCGCTGCGCCGCGCCTGCGGCCGCACCTGACCCCGCGACGCCGCCCGTCCCCGCTCCCGCCTGGGGCTACGCGGAAAAGCCCGATGGGAGTTTCACAGGCGCCGGGTCGATTGGGTAACCTCGGGACCGGGCCGAGAGGCGCTGCAACGGACGCGCGCGTCCGCCACGCTCGGCCCGCAGACCGTGACACGCAAGGGCGCCTCCCAACGAACACGGGAGGTGGCTGGTGGGCAGGACCGAAGAGCTGCGCGGGCTTCTGGACGAGCGGGTCGTGGTGCTCGACGGCGCGTGGGGCACGATGCTCCAGGGCGCCAAGCTCTCCCCGGAGGACTACCGGGGCGACCGCATCGGCGGCGACCACGAGAAGGACGTCACCGGCGACCCGGACCTGCTGAACCTGACCCGGCCCGACGTGATCCTGGACGTCCACCGGCAGTACCTCGACGCCGGCGCCGACATCACCACCACCAACACCTTCACCGCCACGAGCATCGGGCAGGCCGACTACGGGCTCGAGGGCCTGGTGCACGAGATGAACGTGCAGGGCGCCCGGCTCGCCCGGCAGGCCGCCGACGAGTACGGGAACCGGTTCGTCGCCGGCTCGGTCGGCCCCCTCAACGTCACGCTGTCGCTGTCGCCCCGGGTCGAGGACCCGGCCTACCGCGCCGTCACGTTCGACCAGGTCAAGGCCTCCTACGCGGAGCAGATCGCGGGCCTGGCCGAGGGCGGCGTCGACCTGCTGCTGATCGAGACGATCTTCGACACGCTGAACGCGAAGGCCGCGATCGCGGCGGCCCGCGAGGTCGCCCCCGAGCTGCCGCTGTGGATCTCCGTCACGATCGTCGACCTGTCCGGCCGGACGCTGTCGGGGCAGACCGTCGAGGCGTTCTGGCGGTCGATCGAGCGCGCCGAGCCGCTGGTCGTCGGCGTGAACTGCTCGCTGGGCGCCGAGGAGATGCGCCCGCACGTCGAGGAGCTCGCGCGGATCGCCGGCACCTACACCGCCTGCCACCCCAACGCCGGCCTGCCGAACGCGTTCGGCGGCTACGACCAGACACCGGACGAGATGGGCGTGAAGCTCGGCGACTTCGCCGCGTCCGGCATGGTGAACGCGGTCGGCGGCTGCTGCGGGACGGGCCCGGCGCACATCGCCCGCATCGCCGAGGCCGTCCGCGGCACCGCCCCGCGCGAGGTCGCCTCGCCCGGCAAGGCGACCCGCTACAGCGGCCTGGAGCCGTTCGAGATCGGGCGCGACACCGGCTTCGTCATGATCGGCGAGCGCACCAACGTCACCGGCTCCAAGCGGTTCCGCAAGCTGATCGAGGCGGGCGACCACCAGGCGGCCGTGGACGTGGCGCTGGAGCAGGTGCGCGGCGGCGCGAACCTGCTCGACGTCAACATGGACGCCGACCTGCTCGACAGCGAGCGGGAGATGACGACGTTCCTCAACCTGATCGCGACCGAGCCCGAGGTGGCCCGCATCCCGATCATGGTCGACAGCTCGCGGTGGAGCGTGCTGGAGGCCGGGCTGAAGACCGTCCAAGGCAAGGGCGTCGTCAACTCGATCAGCCTCAAAGAGGGCGAGGAGCCCTTCCTGGAGCAGGCCCGCCGCATCCGCGACTTCGGCGCCGGCGTGGTCGTCATGGCGTTCGACGAGCTGGGCCAGGCCGACACCGCCGACCGCAAGGTGGAGATCTGCGGCCGCGCCTACGACCTGCTCACCCAGAAGGCCGGGTTCGCGGCCGAGGACATCATCTTCGACCCGAACGTCCTCGCCGTCGCGACCGGCATCGCCGAGCACAACGGGTACGCCAAGGCGTTCATCGAGGCGCTTCCGCGGATCAAGGAGCGCTGCCCCGGCGCCCGCACCAGCGGCGGCATCTCCAACCTGTCGTTCTCCTTCCGCGGCAACGATGTCGTCCGCGAGGCGATGCACTCGGCGTTCCTGTTCCACGCGGTGAAGGCCGGGCTGGACATGGGCATCGTCAACGCCGGCCAGCTCGCCGTCTACGAGGACATCCCCGCCGACCTGCTCGAACTCGTCGAGGACGTGCTGTTCGACCGGCGCCCCGACGCCACCGACCGGCTCGTGTCGTTCGCCGAGAACGTCAAGGGCAAGGGCACCCAGCGCGAGGTCGACCTGTCCTGGCGGGACGCGCCGGTGGAGCAGCGGCTGTCGCACGCGCTCGTCCACGGGATCGTCGACTTCATCGAGGAGGACACCGAGGAGGCCCGGCAGCGGCTGCCCCGTCCGCTGGACGTCATCGAGGGCCCGCTGATGGACGGCATGAAGGTCGTCGGCGACCTGTTCGGCTCCGGCAAGATGTTCCTGCCGCAGGTGGTCAAGAGCGCCCGCGCGATGAAGCGGTCGGTCGCCTACCTGGAGCCGTTCATGGCGGCCGAGAAGGAGAAGGCGCTGGCCGAGGGCCGCGTCGAGGCCGAGCGCGGCCAGGGCAAGATCGTGCTGGCGACGGTCAAGGGCGACGTGCACGACATCGGCAAGAACATCGTCGGCGTCGTCCTCGGCTGCAACAACTACGACGTCGTCGACCTCGGCGTGATGGTGCCCGCCGCGAAGATCCTCGACACCGCGATCGAGGAGGGCGCCGACGCGGTCGGGCTGTCAGGCCTGATCACCCCGTCGCTGGACGAGATGGTGTCGGTGGCGACCGAGATGCAGCGCCGCGGGATGAAGCTGCCGCTGCTGATCGGCGGCGCGACCACGTCCCGGCAGCACACCGCGGTGCGGATCGCGCCCGCCTACGACCAGACCACCGTGCACGTGCTGGACGCCTCCCGCGTCGTCGGCGTGGTGTCGAACCTGCTCGACCCCGAGCGCGCGAGCGCGCTGGCGATCTCCAACGCCGAGGAGCAGCAGCGGCTGCGCGAGCAGCACGAGCGCAAGCAGCGCGCCCCGATGCTGACCATCGAGAAGGCCCGCGCGAACCGCGAGACGGTCTCCTTCGACGACCTGCCCGTGCCCGCCTTCACCGGCGTCCGCACCGTCGAGCCGGACCTGGACGAGCTGCGCGCGATGATCGACTGGCAGTTCTTCTTCCTCGCCTGGGAGCTGAAGGGCAAGTACCCGGCGATCCTCGACCAGCCGGTCGCACGCGAGCTGTTCGACGACGGCAACAGCCTCCTCGACAAGATCATCGCGGACGGGCTGCTGCGCGCCCGCGGCGCCTACGCGTTCTGGCCCGCGCACTCCGACGGCGACGACATCGTCGTGGACACCGGCGACGGGACGCGGTTCCCGATGCTGCGGCAGCAGACCGCCAAGCCGGAGGGCCGGCCGAACCGGTGCCTGGCCGACTACATCGCCCCGTCCGGCGACCACCTCGGCGGGTTCGCGGTGACCGTGCTCGGCGCGGAGGACCTGGCCGCGCAGTTCGAGGCCGACAACGACGACTACCGGTCGATCATGGTGAAGGCGCTGGCGGACCGGCTCGCCGAGGCGTTCGCCGAGTACGTCCACCTGCAGGCCCGGCGCGACTGGTTCGAGCCGGACGCCGACCCGAAGCTGGAGGACCTGCACGCCGAGCGGTTCCGCGGTATCCGACCGGCGCTCGGCTACCCGGCGAGCCCCGACCACAGCGAGAAGAAGGACCTGTTCGACCTGCTCGGCGCGCAGGAGCTCGGGATCGGGCTGACCGAGTCGTACGCGATGACCCCGGCCGCCAGCGTCAGCGGGCTGATCTTCGCCCATCCGTCCGCGCGGTACTTCACCGTCGGCCGGATCGGCCGCGACCAGACCGAGGACTACGCGGCGCGGCGCGGTCTCGCCCTTCCCGAAATCGAGCGGTGGCTGCGCCCGAATCTCGCCTACGAAACGCAGTGAGCTGCGGTGACCGCCGCGGGACTGTCCTGAACCGGCCACTTTTCGGGCCCGCCGGAGCGGCTTTCCTCCGGTAATCGAAAGGAACCGGAAAAGGGCCGCGGACTAGCATGGCCGGCGTGTCGGTAGCGCTGGCCGCCCGGGCGGTCCCGAGGCGGTGGAGCACCCCGCGCTGGCTGTGGACGGTGCTCGCCGCGGCCGTCGGGCTCACGGTGCTGTCCTGGCTCGCGGCGACGGCGGTGCTGGTGGGGAGCCGGTCGGCGGTGTCGTCGGTGAAGGACGGCGGCGCTCCCGCCTACGTCAGCGCGCGCACCGCGCACGCTGCGCTGTCGGACGCCGACCGGGCCGCGTGGCAGAGCTTCCGCTCCGGCGCGGCGCAGCTCATCGGGCCGGGCCAGCAGTTCCGCGACGATCTGACGACGGCCAGCGACAATCTCGCGCGCCTCG
The DNA here is from genome assembly GCF_030283205.1 of Actinomadura opuntiae. Lineage (GTDB taxonomy): Bacteria > Actinomycetota > Actinomycetes > Streptosporangiales > Streptosporangiaceae > Spirillospora. Next base: position 24,754 of record NZ_JASNWF010000035.1, on the reverse strand, counting down.
CCGAACTCGATTTCGGCGGCGCCGCCGGACGCGATCTGCTGCGCGCCGTGAACGCGCAGGTCGTCACCTATCAGGGACTGGTCGAGCAAGCGGACGCGACTTACCGCGAAGGGCTCGAAAAGCTCGGCTACGCCTATCTCAGCTACGCCTCCGACATGCTGCACGGCGACGGCGGGCTGCTGTCGCGGATCGACGAGATCGCGCAGCGGGACCTGAACGGCATTTCCGATGAGCGCCATTCCCCCTGGACCGGAGGCGGCCTCGCGGTCGCCGCCGCCGTCGCCGGGGCGGCCCTGCTCGCCGTGCTCGGCTACGCGCAGGTGGCGATGGCGCGGCGATTCCGGCGCCTGGTCAACCCGCCGCTGGCCTCCGCGTCCGTGGTGCTGGCCGGGCTGATCGTCTGGACGTCCGCCACGTTCCTGCACGTCGACCACGCCTTCGCCGGCGCGTCCGACAATGGGCTGCCCGCCTTCGACCGGACGGTCCAGGCGCAGATCCGCAGCGCCGACGCCGGTGCGGGCGCGCTCCGCGCGGGACGCGCCGCCCCGCAGGACGGCGGCCTGGACATCGTCGCGGCCGACAAGGCGCAGCGTCCCCTCGAGGCGAAACTGTCCGACGCCACCGACACGCGGGGCCTGGACGCCGGGCTGCCGCTGCTCTCGCTGGCGGTGGCGGTCCTCGCAGGGCTCGGCGTGTGGCTCCGGCTCCGCGAGTACAGGAGTTGACCGTGCGACTGCTGGCAGCGCTCCTCCTGCTCTGCGCGTTCACCACCGTGTCCTGCGGCGGCGCCGGGTCCGGCGAGAGCGTCACGGTGCTCGGCTCGTGGACGGGGGCCGAGGGCGATGCGTTCCGGGCGATGCTGTCCGGCTTCGAGAAGAGCACCGGCATCCACGTCGACTACACCGGGACCCGCGACGCCCGTGCCGTCCTCGCAAGCGAGCTGCACGACGGCACGCCGCCCGACACCGCCGTCCTCGCCAACCCCGGCGACCTGCGCACCTACGCCGCCGCCGGGGAGCTGAGGCCGGTCGGCGGCGCCCGGCAGGGCATCGGCGGCGACCTGACCGGCGCCACCGGCCCGGACGGCGTCCGCCGCCCCTACGGCATCGTCGTCAAGGCGGCCGTGAAGGGCCTGATCTGGTACGCCCCGCGCAGCCTGCCCGCGGACACGCGCGCGCGGCTGGCGCAGCCGATCGGGTCGTTCGACGACCTGGCGAAGATCGCGTCCGGCGCCGCGTCCAAGCCCTGGTGCCTCGGGCTCGCCGACACCTCCAACTCCGGCTGGCCGGGCACCGACTGGATCGAGGACGTGCTGCTGCACGAGTCCGGTCCGGCCGTCTACGACCAGTGGGTGTCGGGGACGCTCGCGTGGACGTCCGACCCGGTCCGCAAGGCCTGGCAGAAATTCGGCTCGGTCGTCGCCGGCACCCCGTCCGGGACGGACGCCGTCCTGCTCACCGGCTACGGCAAGGCGGGCGCGCCGATGTTCGCCAGCCCGCCCGGGTGCCTGTTCGACCACGCGGGGTCGTTCATCACCGCCTTCTACGGCCAGACCTCCGGCCGCCCGCAGGCGGGCGGCGACTACGACTTCGTCCCGTTCCCCGGCGGGCAGGCGGTGGAGATCGGCGGCGACCTGCTCGGCATGTTCCGCGCCACCCCGGCCGCGCGCAAGCTCGTCGCCTACCTGACCACGGCGAAGGCCCAGGAGACCTGGATCCAGCGGCCGGGCAGCGGCGCGTTCTCGCTCAACCGGTCGGTCCCGCCGAGCGACTACCCCGATCCGCTGTCGCGGCGGATCGCGCAGACGCTGGCGAGCGCGAGGACGGTGCGCTTCGACGGCTCCGACTCGATGCCGACCGTGATGGCCGCCGCGTTCGACCACGCCGTCCTGGAGTACGTCACCGACCCGACCGCGAAGCGCCTCGACGCGATCCTCGCCTCGCTCGACAAGGTCCGCCGCACGACCCGCTTCGAGCGCTGAGGGTCAGGCGCCGGGGTCGGCCTCGACCAGGGCCAGGGCGAGGCGGCCGAAGCGGTCGGCGACCTCGACGGCGGCGAGCGGGCCGTCCTCGCGGAACCACACCGACACGCCCGTCGCCATCGTGAGGATGCCGCGCACCGCCTCGGCGGGATAGGGCGTGCCGAACGCGCCGGACGCCACGCCGTCGTCGACGACCCGGTGGAACAGCCGCTCGTGCTCGTCGCGCTTGCCGATGAGCAGCGCGCGCTCGCGCTCCTCGATGCTGTGCATCTCGCCGACGCCGAGCACGGCCTCGCGGCGCAGCTCGGTGTGCACGAGGACGTGCTCGCGGACGAGCCGGCGCAGCCGGCCGGCGGGGTCGGGCGGCCCCGCGTCGAGCACCGCCCGGCACCGCTCGATGAGGTGGTCGATGGTCCGGTGCATGATCGCCACGAGCAGGTCGTGCTTGGAGCCGAAGTAGTGGTAGAGCACGGCCGGGCTCATCCCGGCGCGGTCGGCGACGTCGCGCACCGACGTGCCGTTGAACCCCTTCTCCGACATCGTCTCGACGGCCGCCGAGATGAGGATCCGGGTGCCGGGCGTGTCGCCCGGCCGCGACAGCGCGTCGCTCGACGTGGGCGTGACGTCGGCGGGCGTGCGGTGGGCCGGGGTGCCGCGCCCCCGGGACGCGCGCTGCGGCGCGGCGCCTGCGTCGTCGTCCACGAAGATCCTCCTCTGGATTCCGCCTGCATTCCAACGTACATTCGTTCAATGCCATCCCAGCCGGCTACCGGGAGTGTGACACCGTGACCGCACCCGTCCCCGATCCGCTGGCGGCGCTGACCGCCGCGCACCCGTCCAGGACCGCGATCATCGAGGGGGACCGGCGGCTGAGCTACGCCGAGTTCAACGCGCTGGTCAACCGCTACGCCAACCTGCTGGTGAGCCTCGGTGTCCGGGCGGGCACCAAGGTCACCTGGTGCGGGCGCAACAGTACCGAGGTAGTCGCGCTGATCGCGGCGCTGCGCAAGGCCGGCGCGATCGGCGTCCCGCTGAACTACCGGCTGAGCCCGGAGGAGGCGGCCTACGTCGTCGGGAACGCCGACAGCGCGATCGTGCTGTTCGACGCCGAGCAGGCGGCCCAGCTGGAGCTCGCGGCGCGCGAGGTCGAGGGCGTCGGGAGCTGGCTGGCGTTCCGCTGCGCGACCGGAGGCGTGCCGGAGTGGGCGTCGGACCTGGACGCGGGCGCCGCCGCGAGCCCGGACACCGAGCCGTCGGCCGCCGGCGACGACCCGGCCGCCGGCACCGCGATGTTCTACACCTCCGGGACGACCGGCAAGCCGAAGGGCGTGGTGCGCGGGCAGCCCGACCCGGAGATCGTCATCGGCCTGGTCACCGAGATCGGCTACCAGCCCGAGGACGTCTACCTGACGACCGGGCCGCTGTACCACTCCGGCCCGATGAGCTTCATGCTGATCGTCCAGCAGATGGGCGGGACGGTCGTGGTGATGCGCGACTTCGATCCCGAGCGCTGGCTGGAGCTGGTCGAGAAGCACAGGGTGACCGCGACGTTCTCCGCGCCGACCCCGATCCGGCGCGTGCTCGACCTGCCGGACGAGGTGATCGCCGCCCGCGACCTGTCGTCGCTGCGGCGGTTCATCGCCAACGCGGCGCCCTGGCCGTTCGAGCTGAAGCGCCGCTACGTCGAGAAGATCGGCGACGGGTCGCTGTTCGAGGTGTACGGGTCGACCGAGCTGGGCGTCGACACGATCCTGCGGCCCTAGGACCAGATGCGCAAACCGGGCAGCTGCGGCCGTCCCGCGCCCGGCATCGAGATCGCGCTGTTCGACGACAAGGGCGAGCGCGTCGAGGAGCCGCACGTGCCCGGTGATCTTTACGTGCGCAGCAAGGCGACGTTCGACGCCTACTACAAGGCGGACCGCAAGTTCGAGGACGCCAAGCTCGGCGAGTGGCTGACGGTCGGCGACATCGCCTACCGCGACGAGGAGGGCTTCTACTACATCTGCGACCGCCGCACCGACATGATCATCTCGGGCGGGGTGAACATCTACCCGGCCGAGATCGAGGCCGTGCTGACCGCGCACCCGGCCATCGCGGACGCGGCCGTGTTCGGGATCCCGTCGCAGGAGTGGGGAGAGTCCGTGCAGGCGGCGATCGTCGTGCACCCGGACGCCGAGGCGACCGACGCCGAACTGGACGCGTTCTGCCGCGAGCACCTGGCCTCCTACAAGGTGCCGCGCGGGTTCGACCGGATCGCCGAGGTGCCGCGCAACCCGTCGGGCAAGGCGCTCAAGCGGCAGCTGCGCGACCCGTACTGGGAGTCGCACGGAACGAAGATCGGCTGACCGGGACCGGCCGGGTGCGGGCGGCTTCCCCGCCGCCCGTCCGCGGTGCCAAGCTGGCCAGAGCAAGCGTTAGGGAGGGTGAGTGGACTTCGAGTTGCCCGCGGAGCTGACCCGGCTCCTGGCCGATCTCGACGCGTTCATCGAGCGCGAGATCGCGCCGCTGCAGGCGCAGGACGACAACGAGCGGTTCTTCGACCACCGCCGCGAGTACGCGCGCACCGACTTCGAGAACGGCGGCGTCCCGCGCCCGGAATGGGAGGAGCTGCTCGCCGAGATGTTCCGGCGCGCGGACGCCGCGGGCTGGCTGCGCTACGGCCTGCCGGAGTCGCTCGGCGGCTCCGGCGGCACGAACCTGGACATGGCGGTGATCCGCGAGCACCTCGCGCACAAGGGCCTCGGCCTGCACAACGACCTGCAGAACGAGTCGTCGGTCGTCGGGAACTTCCCGTTCGCGCACATGCTCCTGGAGTTCGGGACGGACGAGCAGAAGGAGGAGTTCCTGCAGCCGATGCTCGCCCGCGAGAAGCGCATCGGCTTCGGCCTCACCGAGCCCGACCACGGCAGCGACGCGACGTGGATGGAGACCACCGCCGTCCGCGACGGCGGCGACTGGATCCTCAACGGCGCCAAGCGCTTCAACTCCGGCATGCACTCGGCGACCCACGACGTGGTGTTCGCCCGAACCTCCGGCAAGCCGGGCGACGCGCGGGGCATCACCGCGTTCTTCGTCCCCACCGACGCCCCGGGGTTCTCGGTCGACTTCCACTGGTGGACGCTGAACATGCCCACCGACCACGCCGAGGTCACCATCCGGGACGTGCGGGTCCCGGACTCGGCGGTGTTCGGCGCCGAGGGGGAGGGGCTCGCGGTCGCGCAGACCTTCGTGCACGAGAACCGGATCCGGCAGGCGGCGTCCGGCGTCGGCGCGGGCCAGTACTGCATCGACCGCAGCGTCGCGTACGCGCGGGAGCGGGTGACGTTCGGGCAGCCGCTGGCGACCCGGCAGGCGATCCAGTGGCCGCTGGTGGAGTTGCAGACCGAGGCGGAGATGCTGCGCGGGCTCGTCCGCAAGACGGCCTGGGAGCTGGACCGGGTCCCGCACGCGGAGATCAGCGACAAGGTGTCGATGTGCAACTACCGCGCGAACCGGTTCGTGTGCGAGGCGGCGGACCGGGCGATGCAGGTGCACGGCGGCCTCGGCTACACCCGGCACACCCCGTTCGAGCACATCTACCGGCACCACCGCCGCTACCGGATCACCGAGGGCGCCGAGGAGGTCCAGATGCGCAAGGTCGCCGGCTACCTGTTCGGCTTCGCCGGGCCGAACCGGATCCGATCCGGCGCGGGGAAGGGCTGACGGCGATGCGGGACGGGCGCGCGGCCGTCCCCGGTCCGCCGGGGATCGACGCCGAGCGGGTCGGGGAGTGGCTGGCGTCCCATGTGGAGGGGCTGGCCGGGCCGGTCGCGTTCGGTCTGGTGTCCGGCGGGCGGTCGAACCTGACGTACCGGGTCACCGACGCCGCCGGTGCCGCCTACGCGCTGCGCCGGCCGCCGACGGGAGGCGTGCTCGAGACCGCGCACGACATGGGCCGGGAATGGCGGTTCATCTCGGCGATGGCCGGGACGGGCGTCCCCGTCGCGCAGCCGCTGGCCTTCTGCGACGACGCCGCCGTGACCGGTGCGCCCTTCTACGTGATGGGGTTCGTGGACGGGATCGTCCTCACCGACCGCAACGCCGCTCACCAGCTGACTCCGGAGGCGAAAGAGAACGCGTGCGAGAGCCTCGTCCGGGTCCTCGTCGCGTTGCACGCGATCGACCCGCACGAGGCCGGCCTCGGCGACATGGTGCGCCGTACCGGGTTCGCCGAGCGGCAGCTGCGGCGCTGGCTGCATCAGGCGCACCAGTCCGGCGCCGAGTACCTGCCGCTGCTCGTCGAGGTGCACGACCTGCTCGCCGCGCGCGTACCGGAACAGGGCACGGGCATCGTGCACGGCGACTACCGGCCCGGGAACCTCGCGTTCGGCCCGGACGGGACGGTCCGGGCGGTGTTCGACTGGGAGCTGGCGACGTCCGGCGACGCCCTCGCCGACCTCGGCTACCTGCTGTCGACGTGGCAGGAACCGGACGATCCGGCCGGCGCCGCGCCGCCCGGGCCGACGACCGTGCCGGGCTTCGCTTCCCGCGCGGACCTCGCCGGACGGTATGCGCGGCTGTCGGGGCGCGACGTGTCCGACCTCCCGTACTGGGTGGCGTTCGCGCAGTGGCGGTCGGCGTGCATCGGCGCCGGGGTGCAGGCCCGCTACCTGGCCGGACACATGGCCGACGACGGCTACCTGGCGGAGGCCCGCGAGCGCGCGTCCCTCGGCGTCGAGCTGGCCGAGAAGGCCCGCGCGGGCCTGCGCGCACAGGACATCTGACGAGCGGAGACGACGAGATGACAGACGACTACCGCGCGAGGGCGCGCGCATGGCTCGCCGACAACGCCCCCGGCCCGGTCGGCGGCCTGCCGCCCGCCGAGCAGCTGAGCGAGGCCAAGCGGTTCCAGGCGGCGCTGTACGCGGCGGGCTTCGCCGGCATCACCTGGCCGCAGGAGGCGGGCGGGCAGGGCCTCGGCACGGCCGAGCAGCAGATCTTCGCCGAGGAGGCCGCCGAGTACGACCTGCCCACCTACCCCTTCATCGTCAACATGGGCATGTGCGGGCCGACGCTGGTCGACCTCGGCACGCCCGAGCAGAAGAGCCGCTACCTGCCGAAACTGTTGAGCGGCGAGGAGATCTGGTGCCAGCTGTTCTCCGAGCCGGGCGCCGGGTCGGACGTGGCGAGCCTGCAGGCGCGGGCCGTCCGCGACGACGGCGGCTGGGTGGTGAACGGGCAGAAGGTGTGGACGACCAACGCCCAGTGGGCCGACTTCGGCGCACTGCTGGCCCGGACCGACCCCGACGTCCCGAAGCATGCGGGACTCACGATGTTCATCGTGGACATGCACGCGCCCGGCGTGACCGTCCGGCCGTTGAAGGACATGTCCGGCAAGGCGCCGTTCAACGAGGTCTACCTGGACGACGTGCGCATCCCCGCCGACGCGGTCATCGGCGAGGTCGGGCAGGGGTGGCGGGCGGCGATCACCATGCTCGGGCACGAGCGGGTGTCGATCGGCTCGGCCCGCCCGTCACGCAGCAGCGCGCTCGGCTTCGAGGCGGTGCTCGCCCTGGCCCGCCGGAAGGGCGCCACCGACGTCCCGGCGCACCGCGAGCGGCTCGCCGGGCTGTACGCGCACGAGCGCGCGCTGGAGCTGTTCAACGCGCGGATGCGGCAGGAGATCCAGGCGGGTCGTCCGCCGGGCGCGCGGGGCTCGGTCGCCAAGCTCGCCGGTGCGCTCCAGCTGCGCCGCGCGATCGAGGTCGCCGGGGAGCTGGCCGGCGCCGGCGCGGTCGCGTGGGAACCGGGTGACCGGCACGGCGACGACCTCGCGCTCGGCATCAACTCCGCGCCCGCGACGAGCATCGCGGGCGGCACCAACGAGGTGCAGCGCAGCATCATCGGCGAGCGGATCCTCGGGCTGCCGAAGGAACCGCAGGTGGACCGGGACGTCCCGTTCCGCGAACTCAGGGTCGGCACGCAGCGGACGGAGGACGCCCGATGAGGCTCGTACTGGACCCCGAGCAGGAGGAGCTGCGGGCGACCGTCCGCAAGGTCCTCGCCGACCGGGCGCCGAGCGCGGCGGTCCGCGAGGCGATGGACTCCGCGGACGGGTTCGACCGCGCGCTGTGGCGCACCCTCGGCGACCTCGGCGTCCTCGGCCTGGTCGTGCCGGAGGCGTTCGGCGGCGCCGGCGCGGGCAACGTGGAGCGCGCCGTGGTCCTGGAGGAACTCGGCGCCGCGCTGACGCCGTCGCCGTTCCTGGCCTCGGCCGTGCTGGCCACCGACGTGCTGCTCGCCCTCGACGACGTCGGCGCCGGCGGCGACCACCTGCCGAGGCTGGCCGCCGGCGACCTCATCGGGACGGTCGCCGCCGCGGAGGACGGCACCTGGGACCTCGCGGGCGGCGCCACCACGGCCGCCGAGCGCGACGGCCGCTGGGAGCTGACCGGCACCAAGAGCCCGGTCCTCGCCGGCGACTCCGCCGACCTGATCCTCGTCTACGCGCGCACGTCCGGCGGGCCCGGCTGGTTCGCGGTGGAGCGCGGCGCACCCGGCGTCACCCGGACGGCCCTGACCGGTCTCGACCCGACCCGGCGGCTCGCCAAGGTCGCCTTCGCCGCAACGCCCGCCCGCCGGCTGGTCAGCGCCGACCCCGGCGCCGCGCTGGAGACCGTCGCCGGCCGCGCCGCCGTCGCGCTCGCCGCCGAGCAGGTCGGCGGGATGCGGCGGGCGACGGAGCTGACCGTCGAGTACGCGAAGGCGCGGGTGCAGTTCGGCCGCCCCATCGGCTCCTACCAGGCCGTCAAGCACGGCTGCGCCGACATGTACGGCGCCTGGGAGCTCGCCCAGTCCGTCCTGCGCTACGCCGCCTGGACCGCCGACCACGACGTGGCCGAGCTGCCGACGGCCGCCGCGCTCGCGCAGACCTACATCGGCCCCGCCTACTTCCAGACGGCCACGAACATGGTCCAGTACCACGGAGGCGTCGGCTACACCTGGGAGCACGACGCGCACCTCTACTACAAGCGCGCCAAGAGCTCCGAGCTCCTGTTCGGCTCGCCGAGCGTCCACCGTGCCCGCCTGGCCGACCAGCTCCAGATCTAGCGCGCTTCGAGGACGGCGCGGGCGGCGTTGTGGCCGGGGATGCCGCTCACGCCCCCGCCGCGGCGGGCGCCCGCGCCGCACAGCAGCAGGCGCGGGTGAGCGGTCTCGACGCCCCACCGGCCGGCGGGCCCGTCCTCCGCGTAGGGCCAGGAGAGATCGCGGTGGAAGATGTGGCCGCCGGGCAGGCCCGCGTCGCGTTCGAGGTCGACGGGCGTCTTCACCTCCAGGCAGGGGGTGCCGTCCGGTGCGCGCAGCAGGCAGTCCTCGATCGGCTCGGCGAGCACGGAATCGAACGAGGCGAGCGTCGCGCGCAGCGCCTCGTCGCGCGCCCGCGCGGGATCGGAGCGGAACAGCCGGGCGGGCATGTACAGGCCGAACAGCGTCAGGGTGTGCGCTCCCGACTGGCGCAGGTCCGCGCCCAGGATCGACGGGTCCGTCAGGGAGTGGCAGTACACCTCCGCCGGGGGAACGGCGGGGATCGTCCCGGCCGCCGCCTGCGCGTAGGCGGCGGCGAGCTGGTCGCGTCCCTCGTTGATGTGGAAGGTGCCGCCGAACGCCTCCTCGGGACGGACCGACGGGTCGCGCAGCCGAGGCAGGCGGGCGAGCACCATGTTCACCTTCAGCTGCGAGCCCTCCGGCGGATCGTGCGGGGGCTCGCCGAGGAGCCGGGACAGCACCGCCGGAGGCAGCGCGGCGAGGATCCGGTGCCCGGTGACCGTGTGCTCGGCGCCGTCCTCGCCGCGGAAGGCCACCTCGCCCGATGCCGGGTCGATCGCGAGGACCTCCATGCCGGTGCGCAGCTCCGCGCCCGCCGCTCGCGCCGTGGCGGCGAGCGCCTCCGTCACCGCGCCCATCCCGCCGACCGGCACGTTCCAGTCGCCGGTGCCGTTCCCGATCACGTGGTAGAGCAGGCAGCGGTTCGCGAGCAGCGACGGGTCCGCCGGATCGGCGAAGGTGCCGATCAGGGCGTCGGTCAGCACGATCCCGCGCACCGTGTCGTGGTGGAACCGCTCGTCCACCGACACGCCGATCGGACGCTCGAAGAACAGCCGCCACGCCTCGCCGGAGCCGACCGCTGCGCGCAGGTCCGCACGGCTGGGCAGCGGTTCCAGCAGCGTGGGCGCGACGCGCCGCGCGACGTCACCGGCGGCCCCATAGAAGGCGAGCCATGCGGTGTGGTCCCGGTCGTCGCCGGTGACGGACGCGAACGACGCGGCGGTGCGGGCGCCGTCGGCGTCGTCGACCAGCACGCCCGTGCCGCCGGACGGCGTGTACGACGCGAACCGGCGCCGCCGCAGCTCGACCGGCAGCCCCAGATCCCGGACGATCTTCGTCGGCAGCAGGCTGACCAGGTAGGAGTACCGGGAGACCCGCGCGTCCACGCCGGGAAAGGGCCGCGCCGACACGGCCAGCCCGCCGAGATGAGGGAGCCGTTCCAGCACCAGCACCCGGCGGCCCGCGCCCGCGAGATAAGCGGCGGCGACGAGACCGTTGTGGCCGCCACCGGCGACGACGACGTCGTAGGCGGTCATACGCGGCGGTGATCCTGGCCGGTGTAGGCGGGGTCCGTCGCCAGGGACAGCAGAGTGAGGGCGTCGCGGTCGGGCGTGCCGGGCGGGGCCTGGTAGACCGCGAGACGCACGCCGGTGTTGCTGACCCGCAGCACCTCGTAGTCGAGGGTCATGGCCCCGGCGACAGGGTGGTGGAAGGACTTCTTCTCGCTGCGCCGGTCCCGCACGTCGTAGCGGTTCCAGAGGCGGGCGAACTCCGCGCTCTGCGCGGTGAGCTCGTCCACCAGAGGATCGAGGCCCGGTGCCTGCGGGTCGGCGGCCAGGACGCCGCGCAGGTTCGCGACGCACCGGCGGGCCGAATGGTCCCAGTCGGGGAACAGGTCGCGGGCCACCGGATGCAGGAAGACGTACCGGATGGTGTTGCGGCGGTGCTCCGGCCAGTCGGCGATGCCCGCGAAGAGGGCGAACGCCTCCGGGTTGCCCGCCAGGACGTCGCTGGTCGCGGTCAGCGCGTACGCGGGGCACGGGCGGAGGTTGTCGAGCAGCAGCCGGATCGCGGGACGCACGTCCGGGGCGTCGCGGCGCCGTGCCGGGAACGTGCGGTGCGCGGCGTGGTTGGCGAGCGCGTACAGGTGGGCGTGCTCCTCCTCGTCCAGCATCAGCGCGCGGGCGAGGGCGTCGAGCACGGCGTTGCTCGGGTTGGTCTCCTTGCCCTGTTCCAGCCGGATGTAGTAGTCGATGCTCACTCCGGACAGCGCGGCCAGCTCCTCGCGCCGCAGCCCGGGGATGCGGCGGAGGCCCGTCCCCTCGGGAAGCCCGACGTCGGACGGCCGCAGCCGTCCGCGGCGGGCCCGCAGGAAGCCGCCGAGCCCGTTCGACCTGTCCACCCGTCGAGTCTCGCAGGCGCCGCGGCGGTGTGGGTAGCCCCGTCACTGCCAGGAACAGCGCGCCCTGACGCGGCGCCGCGCCGAGCGGGAGCCTCGTGGCATCACCGATCCGAGGAGAATGCGATGACCTACGGAGCGTCCTCGACCGCCGCCGACGTGGTCGCCGGCCACGACCTGACCGGCAAGGAGGCGATCGTGACCGGCGGAGCGTCCGGCCTCGGCGCCGAGACCGCGCGCGCCCTGGCCGCGGCGGGCGCGCGCGTCGTGCTGGCGGGCCGGAACCCCGACAACGGGGAGCGGGCCGCGGAGCTGCTGCGCAAGGAGACGGGCAACGAGCTGGTCGTGTTCCGGCCGCTCGACCTCGGCTCGCTGGAGTCCGTCAGGCGGTGGACGGAGCGGCACGTGGCGACCGGCCGGCCGCTGCACATCCTGGTCGCCAACGCCGGGATCATGGCGACGCCGCTGACCCGCACCGCCGACGGGTTCGAGTCGCAGTTCGGCACCAACCACCTCGGCCACTTCGCGTTCACGACGGGCCTGCTGCCCGCGCTGCGCGCGGCGGGCACGGCGCGGGTGGTGTCGCTGTCATCGCGCGCGCACCGCCGGAGCGACATCGACTTCGACGACCCCAACTTCGAACGCCGCCCGTACGACCCGTGGGTCGCCTACGGGCAGTCGAAGACGGCCAACGCCCTGTTCGCGGTCGGCCTGACCGCGCGCTACGCGGGGGAGGGCATCACCTGCAACGCCGTGATGCCGGGCGGCATCATGACGGGGCTGCAACGTCACATCACGCTGGACCGGCTGCAGGAGATGGGCTGGGCGGACGAGTTCGGCCACCCGGTCGAACCGCCCGGCTGGAAGACCCCCGCGCAGGGCGCGGCCACCTCCGTCTGGGCGGCGGTCGCACCGGAGCTCGAAGGCGTGGGCGGCCGGTACCTCGACGACTGCGCGATCGCCGAGCCGTGGACCGGGGAAGGCGACCCGCCGCGCGGCCACTACCTGCCCTACGCGCTGGACCCCGGGCACGCCGACCGGCTCTGGACGCTCTCGGAGCGCCTCGTCGCGTCCTGAACCACCGGACGTCCGCCCTAGAAGAGCGTCGGGGGCTCGGCCGGGAGGGGCTCGGGGAGCGGTTCGAGTTCGGGGACGAGAGCCCGCACGTCGTCGTGGAAGCGCCGCGCCAGGGGAAGCGCCTCGGCGTTGTCGGGGGTGTGGACGAACACCGTCGGCGAGCGCCCCTCGCGCAACCACCCGGCGACCTTCTCCGCCCACGGCCGCCAGCCCTCGACCGTGCGGGCGGTGTCGTCCCGGCCGAGGTAGCGGACGACCGGGCGATCGGTGAGGGCGGGCGCCCGGCGCGGCACGCGCGGCTTCTTCGTCCAGGCGTCCCGCTCGGCGTCGCTGGTCGGCGGGGTCTGGAACAGGACCGTGGTGTCGAACGGCACCCACTCCGCGCCGGCCAGGCCGAGGACGCGTTCGAGGTCGCGCGCGCGGCGCGGGTCCTCGAAGAACGCGCGGTGCCGGACCTCGGCGGCGTACCGGTACGCGGGCGGCAGGCGGCGCAGGAACGCCGCCAGCGCGCCGAGGTCGTTCGGCCCGAACGAGCCCGGCAGCTGCACCCAGAGGGCGTGGACGCGCGGGCCGAGCGGTTCGACCGCCGCCAGGAACGACCGCAGCTCCTCGTCGGCGCCCGCCAGCCGGCGCTCGTGCGTGATCGTCTTCGGCAGCTTGAGCAGGAAGCGGAAGTCCGGCGCGGTCTGCCGCGCCCACGACTCCACCGTCGCGGGCGTGGGCGTCGCGTAGAACGTCGTGTTGCCCTCCACGGCGTTGCACCACGACGCGTAGGCGTGCAGGCGCTCGGCCGGAGGCAGCGGATGGGGCAGGAAACGGCCCTGCCACGGCGTGTGCGCCCACATCGCGCATCCCACATGAAGCCGCATGGACGCGACGCTATCGGAGGCCGGGTGGGGAGCGGCCCGCGCTCCCGGAAAGATCGTTCGTCTCGGCGGAGTGAGCGGGCTGACGACTATAGGGTGACCGCACAGGGCACGAACGGAAGGCGGTGGCCGGTGAGCGGTCCCGAGCAGGCGCCGGCGGGGGTCGACACCACCGTTCCCAGCGTGGCGCGGATGTACGACTACTACCTGATGGGCAAGGACAACTATCAGGTGGACCGGGACGCGGCCGAGAAGGTCATCGCGGCCAGCCGGGAGAGCGGCACCGACATCCGGGTCGCGGCCCGCGACAACCGCGGCTTCCTCGGCCGGGCCGTGCAGGCCGCCGCCGAGGCCGGCGTCCGCCAGTTCCTCGACGTCGGGGCCGGGCTGCCGACGCAGGAGAACGTGCACCAGGTGGCGCTGCGCTGCGCCCCCGACTCGCGCGTGGTGTACGTCGACAACGATCCGATGGTGCTGGTGCACGCCCGCGCGCTGCTCGCCGCCAGCCCGGCCGCCACGGTCGTGGACGGCGACCTGCGCGACCCGCAGAGCGTCCTGGACCATCCGGACATCGAGTCCCGGATCGACTTCTCCGAACCGGTCGCCGTCGTCTTCTGCGCCGTGCTGCAGTTCGTGCCGGACGACACGGAGGCCGCCGCGATCGTCGGCGCGTTCCGGGAGCGCTGCACCGCGGGCAGCCACCTCATCGTGTCGCATCCGTTCCCCGGCGAGCGGCCGGGAGAGGCGTTCGAAGAGATCGGGCAGATCTACACCAGGACGCCGTCCGGGTCGTTCACCCTGCGCAGCCGCGCCTCGATCGAGAAGCTGTTCACCGGCACCGGGCTTCTGGAGCCCGGGCTCGTCCCGGTGCAGAGCTGGCGGCGGGATGACACGCCGCCCGATTTCACCGTCCCCTCGTACCTGGGCGGCGTCGGCCGCATCGCCTGACCGTCCGGCCCGCCGCGTGTTATCGGACGTCCGGTGTTCGCGGGAGGGTGCCGCGGCGCTTACGTTCCGATAACCCTCCGCCTCCTACGATCCGGCCAGTGGCCTCATGCATTCACCGGTGCGGCCGCCGGCGACTCCGCCGGGGCGAGGAGGTGGGCCGATTGCTGCCGGATCCGGACGTGACCGTCGTCGTGGTGGCCCGCGACGATCCGCGCCGGCTCGCCCGCGCGGTCCGCTCGGCGCTGGAGCAGTCGCTGCCCGGCGTCGAGGTGGTGATCGTCGGCGAGGCGGGCGGCGGCCCGGTGGCGCGGGCGGTGCCGCGGCTGGTCGCGGGCGCCGCGGACCGGGTGCGGGCGTTCGCCGTGCCGGAGCGGTCGGGCGGCGACGGCCGGGCCCGCAACCTCGGCCTGCGCTACGCGCGCGGCAGGTACGTGATGTTCCTGGACGGCGGCGACACCCTCGACCCGCACGCCTGCAAGACCATGGTGACCGCCGCCGCGCAGGCGGGCGCCGACCTGGTGGCGGGGCGCCGCGTCCGGGTGTCCCGCGACGGGGAGCGGACCCGGTTCCCGAAGCTGCACGAGGAACGGCGGCTCCACGCCGGGATCATGGACGCGCCGGCGCTGCTGGACGACGCGTCATCCGCCGGCAAGTGCTACCGGCGCGCGTTCCTCGACCGCGAGGGCCTGCGGTTCGTCGACCGGCTGCGCCACGCCGACCTGCTGTTCACCGCCCGCGCCTACGCGGCCGCCGAGGCGATCGTGGTCGTCCCCGACCGCGCCTACAACCGCTTCGCCTGCTCCGGGGACGTCCCGCGCACCGATCTCGGCGACTTCGCCGACCGGCTGGAGATCCTGCGGCGTACCGGAGCGGCGCTGCGCGCCCGGGACGCGGAGGCGCTCGCGCGGCGCGTGGAGGCGCGGTTCGTCGGCCGGGTACTGCCGCGCTGCCTGCGCGAGCTGCGCGGCCGCGACCCCGGGCACCGGGAGGCGTTCATCGAGCTGGCCCGCTCCTACCTCGCCGAACTCGACGAGACCCTCATCGAGAAGGCCGGCCGCGTCCCGGCGATCGCCGCGCTGATGGTCCTGGAAGGACGCGCCGACGCGGCGATGGCCGCCGCCGACTACGCGCCGCGCGGGACCGGGAAACCCGTCCTGGCGGTCGAGCCCGTCGAACGGGACGGCCGCGTCTACTGGCCGGGCGCCCACCTGGGCACCGCGCTGGGACGCCGCGTCCTGGACATCACCGACCTCGGCATCGCGACCGCCCCGCTCGGCTCGCTGCGGCTCGGCGGTCGGGTCACCCGGATGTGCCGCGTCGGCCGGGCCCTGCGCATGTCCGGGACCGTCGTCAACCCGCTCGGCCGGATCGGCCCCGGGACCGGGCTGGGGGGCGCGCTGGAGATCCGCGACCGGCACCGGACGGACCGCGTGTTCGAGGTGCCGGCGACCGTCCGGCTGTGGAACGGCGAGATCACGTGGGAGGCGGTGTTCGTCCCGGAGACCGTCATCCGCCCGACTGGCCTCGCCGACCGGTCGTGGGGCCTGTGGCTGCGGCTGGACGCGGACGGCAGCGCCGTCGAGGTTCGGCTGACCTCGGACGGGACCGCGCACCGCGGGGTGGTCCTGCCCGTCCGGCCCCGGCTGACCCGGGCCGCCGGCGACCGGCTGGAGCCCCACGTCGCCGAGACCGGCGAACTCGCGCTGCGCATCGCCGCCGGCGGATGGCCCGCGCGGGCGGCGCTGCCCGCGCTGCGCAGGGCGGGCCGCTCCGGGCTGCCCCGCGCGGCCCGGTCCCGGCTGCGCCGTGCGGCGGGCGGCCGGTCCGGTCCGGAGGATCCGCTCGATGATCCCGCTTCCGCCCCGCCGGCCCGTCCCGCCGTGCGATGATCACCCGGTGCGACGCGGTCGCGACCTCCATCTACAAGCGTGTAGATTTCGGGGACGCCGGACCGGGCGCGGGCCCGGTCCCTGGAAACGGGGGATCCCATGATCGACGCCATCGGCGCGCTGCCCGCGGCGGTGAACCCGCTGGACGCGGGATCCCTGCTGGCGGCCTTCGGCGCGATCGGCATCGCCGTGGTGATGTTCGCCGAGACCGGGCTGCTCGTCGGCTTCTTCCTGCCGGGCGACTCGCTGCTGTTCACCGCCGGGCTGCTGTGCACCGCGAGCTCGCACGGCGACACCCGCCTCTCGCTGCCGGCGGTGCTGGCCGCCGCGGCCTTCGGCGCGCTGGCCGGCGCGCAGACGGGCTTCGTCATCGGGCGGCGCGGCGGGCGCGCGCTGCTCGCCCGCAGCCGCAACCGGCACCTGCTGGAAGGGGTGCAGCGGGCGGAGGAGTTCCTCGCCCGGTACGGGCACGGCAAGGCCATCGTGCTGGCCCGGTTCGTCCCGGTCGTCCGGACCGTCCTGAATCCGCTGGCCGGCGCCCTGGACGTGCCGACGCGGGTGTTCACCCTCTGGCAGATCGCCGGCGGGCTGGTGTGGAGCCTCGGCCTGGTGCTGGGCGGCTACCTGCTCGGGTCCTCGATCCCGGACGTGGACAAGTACCTGCTGCCCGCCGTCGCGGTGATCGTCGCGGTGTCCCTCATCCCCGTCGCGCTCGAACTGCTGAAGGCGCGGCGCCGGGGCGCGGGCTCCCGCGCCCGGACCCCCGGCCAGCACGAGCAGCCCGGCCCGTCCGGTCGGCACGAGCAGCCCGGTCAGTATGGCCAGTCGGGCCAGTACGGCCAGTCGGGCCAGCCCGGTCAGCCGGGGCAGTATGGCCAGCCGGGCCAGCCGGGGCAGTATGGCCAGCCGGGCCAGTACGGGCAGCCCGGTCAGCCCGGTCAGCCCGGTCAGCCCGGTCAGCCCGGTCAGCCCGGTCAGCCTGGGCAGTACGGGCAGCCTGGGCAGCAGGGGCCGCCCGGGCAGTACGGGCCGGGGGCGGAGCCGCGGTCGCAGGCGCCGCGGCGGCCGGCGGGCTCGCGCGGCGCCCACCGGCGGGCGCGCTGACCGTGCCGCGGCCCGCCGGGAGGCCGGCCGTGAACGGCGGGCGCAGGGCCGCGGGCGCCCTGGAGTCGGAGATCATGGACGTGCTGCAGCGGGCGGCGGAGCCGCTGTCCGCGGCGGCCGTCCGGCAGCGCCTCGGCGGCGACCTGGCCTACACCACGGTCGTGACGATCCTGACCCGCATGCACGGCAAGGGACTGCTGGTGCGCGGCAAGGCCGGCCGCGCCTACCGGTACGCGCCGGTGAGCGACGAGCCGGGGCTGATCGCGCGGCGGATGCACCAGGCCATGGACGGGCGGCCCGACCGCGCCGCGGTCCTCGCCCGGTTCGTGGAGTGCCTGTCCGACCAGGACGAGCGGCTGGTCCGCGCGCTGCTCGGAGGCGGGTGAGCGGCGATGGACCCGGACGGCCTGCTGCCCCTGGTGCTGCCCGCCGTGATGGCCCTCGCCGCGCGCCCGCTGTCGGGACGGCTCCCGCCGCGCACCGCGACGTGGCTGCTCACCGCGACGGCCGTCGTGCTGGCGCTGGCCAGCACCGCGTCGCTGGCCGAGCTGGCGCTGGGCGGGACGCTGCGGCTGCCCATGATCGCGGCGCTCGGCCACCTGTCCGAGCACGTCCTGCACCGCGCCCCGGAGACCAGCCCGGTCGTGGCGACCGTGGCGGGCCCGGCGCTCGCGGCGAGCCTCGCGGCGGCGAGCTGGGCCGCCGCGCGCCGGGTCCGGGGCCTGCTGGCGGGCGCGCGGGCGGCCCGCGCGCTGCCCGGCCAAGGGATCGTCGCGGTGATCGATGACGACGCGGCGGACGCGTTCGCGCTCCCCGGCCGCGTCGTCGTCTCCACCGGGATGCTGTCGATCCTCGACGAGGCCGAACGGCGCGCGCTGCTCGCGCATGAGCGCGCCCACCTTTCCGGGCGCCATCACGTGTTCCGCGCGCTGGTGCACGTCGCGGCCGCCGCCAACCCGCTGCTGCTGCCGCTGCGCGGCGCGGTGACGTTCACGACCGAGCGCTGGGCGGACGAGCGGGCCGCCGCCGGAGCCGACCGGGAGCGCGTCGCCCGCGCGATCGGCAAGGCCGCCCTCGCGCACAACCGGCGTCCCGGCCTCGGCCCCCAGGTCGCGGCCCTTGGCATCGGCCCGGGCCGCGCGTTCGGACGCCGCCGCCCGGGCCCGCTGCCGCGCCGGGTCGCCGCCCTGCTCGCGCCCCCGCCGCCGCTCCGCCGCTGGCTCGTCATCGCCACGGTCGCGCTGGCACTGCTGTCGGTCTGGGCCGCCGACGACGGCGCGCTGTTCCTGCACCAGCTCATCGAGCACGCCCAGACCCGCTGACGCGAGCAATACTTGACCTCAAAGTACAGAACGGGATAGTGTCCGGGGCATGGCAAGGCCCAAGCAGTTCGATCCGGAGGTCGCCGTCGGCCAGGCCATGGACGTGTTCTGGCGGAAGGGATACGCCGCCACCACGCCCCAGGACCTCGTGGACGCGCTCGGTATCGGAAAGGGGAGTCTGTACAACGCGTTCGGCAGCAAGCACGGGTTGTATGAGCGGGCGCTCCGCCGGTACCGCGACACCCAGACCGCCGAGCTGGTGGAGATGCTCGACCAGCCCGGCTCGGTCAAGGAGCGTCTCGGCAAGACGCTGAGAGCCCTTGTGGAGATGGACCTGGCCGACCCGGACCGCCGCGGCTGCATGGCGGTGAACGCAGCGGCGGAGCTGGCCGGGGTCGACGAGGAGGCGGCCGCTCATGTCCGCCGCATGCTCGACCGGGCCGAGGGCGCCTTCCGGGCGCTCATCGAGGAGGGGCAGCGGTCAGGGGAGATCGATCCCGGCCGTGATGCCGCCGCCCTCGGGAGCCTGCTGATGAACACCTTGGTGGGGATGCGCGTGGTGGCGCGCGTCTCCGAGGGCCCGGAACGGCTCGGCCGGGTGATCGACGGGATCCTCGAGGCTCTCTGACCGATTTTCCGCTCGTCCCATACGTGGGTTTCGCCTGCCCTGATTTTGTACCTGTAGTCCAAGAAAGGTCATGACCATGGAACTCAACCTGGCCTCCAAGACCGCGGTCGTCACCGGCGCCGGACGGGGCATCGGGCTGGCCACCGTCCGCACGCTGGTCGCCGAGGGCGTCCGCGTCGCGGGGGCCGCCCGCACCATCACCCCCGAACTGAAGGAGACCGGCGCGCTGGCGGTCTCGGCCGACCTGAGCACCGCCGACGGCGTCGCCGGCTTCATCGACGCCGCCCGCGCCGAACTGGGCGGCATCGACCTGCTGGTGAACAACGTCGGGGCCGGTGACGACGTGCGGCTCGGCGGCTTTCTGGACACCGACGACGCCCAGTGGGCCGGCGTCCTGGACATCAACCTGCTCAGCGCGGTCCGCGCCAGCCGGGCGGCCCTGCCCGACCTGATCGAGCGGCGCGGCTCGATCGTGAACGTCTCGACCATCAATTCGCGGCTGCCCGCCGCCGCACCGGTCGCCTACAGCTCGGCGAAGGCGGCCCTGGCCGCGCTCGGGAAGTCCCTCGCCGAGGAGTTCGGCCCGCAGGGAGTGCGCGTCAACACCGTCTCTCCCGGTGTCGTCCGCACGGCCGTCTGGGAAGCACCGGACGGGTTCGGTGCCGAGGTGGCGGCCGCCTCGGGCGTCGAGCACGCCGCGTTCCTCGAGCAGATCCCCGCGGCCTTCGGCATCACCACCGGACGCATCACCGAACCGCAGGAGGTCGCGGCCCTGATCGCCTTCCTCCTGTCCGACGTCGCCGGCAACATCACCGGAGCCGACTACCTGATCGACGGAGGCACGGTGAAGACCCTCTGATCCGGCGGACGAACTGAAAGGACAGAGCGCGGTATGCGCGGGCGGGGGCGCCACGGCGGTATCCCCGCCCGCCACGACGTCTCCGCACGGCGCCGCCGCGAGCCCGTCGAGGCCGGGTCAGCGGGGTGACAGGAGGTCGCCGATGGCGGCGATCCCCGCGCGGACGGCCCGTTCGCCGGTGTCGCCGAAACCGAGCACGAGCTGCACCGGGGTCTCCGCGCCGTCCGCGCGGCACGCGCTCATCCCGTGCAGGCCGACGGCGCGGGCGCGGGCCGCCTCGATCAGCGCGGCCTCGCCGCCGGGGACGTCCAGGTGCGCGACGGCGTGGAAGCCGGCGTCCAGGCCCGTCACCCGGACGCCGGGCGCGTGCTCGGCGAGCGCCGCGACCAGCGCGGCCCGGCGCGCCGCGTACACCGGCCGCATCCGGCGCAGGTGCCGGTCGTAGCGGCCCGACTCGATGAGCCGGGCGAGGGCGAGCTGGTCGAGCACCGGGGAGCCGCGGTCGTTGAGCAGCTTGTGCTCCACGATGGCCGCGGCGAGCGCGGGCGGGGCGAGCAGCCAGCCGATGCGCAGCGCGGGCGCCAGCGACTTGCTCACCGTGCCGATCGAGACGACCCGGTCGGCGGCGAGGCCCTGGAGCGCGCCGACGGGCTCGCGGTCGTAGCGGAACTCGGCGTCGTAGTCGTCCTCGATGATCACGGCGTCCCGGTCCGCCGCCCACGCGATCAGCTCCAGGCGCCGGTGCGGGGCCATGACGACGCCGGTCGGCCACTGGTGCGCCGGGGTGACGACCACCGCGCGGGCGTCGGTGGCGGCGAGCGCCCGCACGTCGACGCCGTCCGCGTCGACCGGCACCGGTACCGCGTCCAGGCCGGCCCAGGCGGCGGCCCCGCTGGTGGAGCGCGGGCCGCCGGGGTCCTCGTAGGCGACCGTCCGCACCCCGGCGCGGGCGAGCGCGCTCAGCGCCAGCAGCAGCCCCTGGGCGTGGCCGGAGCAGACGACGATCCGGTCCGGCTCGGCGGCCGCGGCCCGGACGCGCCGCAGGTAGCCGGCCAGCACCTCGCGCAGGGCCACGGCGCCCGCCGGGTCGCCGTAGTCGAGCGCGGCGGTCGGGATCGTCCGGCCCGCCTCGCGGACCGCCCACAGCCAGTCGGCCATCGGGAAGGAGCCGAGGTCGGGCACGCCGGGACGGAAGTCGGCGATCAGCCGGCCGGCCGGGGGAGCGGGCGGTGGCGGCGCCGGCGGGGTCGCGGGCGCCGCCCCGGCCGCGACGCGCGTGGCCGAGCCGACCCGGGTGACGAGATACCCCTCCGCCTGCAGCTGGGCGTAGCAGTCCTGGACCAGGCCGCGCGAGAGCCCCAGCGCGCGGGCCAGTTCCCGCGAGGACGGCAGCCGCTCGCCGGCCCCCAGCCGGCCGCTCCGTATCGCGTCCCTGACCTGGCGTTCCAGCTGGCCGCGCAGCGGTTCGGCCGACGCCCGGTCGAGCGGCAGCAGCAGATCGGGCGACAAACCGGACCACTCCAGCGGCATGGAAATGGAGCTTATCGGCGATCCGCCCGGTCCCTAGCGTTATCGGCATGACGATGACGCACTGCCCCGAGATCTCCGCCCCCGCCGCCGCACCCGCCGCGAGGCCGCCGCTCCTGACCCGTCCGCTGCTGCTGAGGTTCGTGTCCATCCTCGGCTCGGCGGTCAGCTTCTACCTGCTGCTGTCGGTCGTCCCGCTGTACGCCCAGGGCACGGGCGGAGGCGGCGGGGCGGCGGGCATGGCGACCGGCGCGCTGATGTTCGCGACCGTGTGCGGCGAGCTCGGCACCCCGTGGCTGGTGCGCCGCTACGGGTACCGGGTCGCGCTCGCCGGCGGGCTCGTGCTGCTCGGAGCGCCCGCGCTCGTGCTGACCGCGTCGTCGAGCATGGCGTGGATCGCGGTCATCTGCCTGCTGCGCGGCCTGGGGTTCGCGATCACGGTGGTCGCGGGCGGCGCCCTCACCGCCGCGCTCATCCCGGACGACCGGCGCGGCGAGGGGCTGGCGCTGGTCGGCATCGTCGCGGGCGCCCCGGCGCTGGGCGCGCTGCCGCTCGGCGTCTGGACCGCCCAGCACGTCGGCTACACGCCGGTCGCCGTCGTCGCGGGGCTCGCCGCGCTCGTCGCGGTGGCCTCGGTGCCGGGGCTGCCGGACGGCGAGCGCGGCGGTGAGCGGGCCGTCGGGATCGTGGCGGGGCTGCGGATGCCGGCGCTGTCGCGTCCCGCGCTCGTCTTCGGCGCGTCCGCGCTGGTGGCCGGGATCATCGTGACGTTCCTGCCGCTGGCGGTCGCGTCCGCGTCGACCGGCGTCGTCGCGATCGCGCTGTTCCTGCAGCCGCTCGCCTCGACCGTCGCCCGCGTGGTGGCGGGACGGCGCGGCGACCGGCACGGGCAGGCCGGGATGATCCCTCCCGGCCTGGTGCTGTCGGCGGCCGGCGTCCTGCTCATCGCGCTCACCCACAGCGCGTTCGCGGTGATCGCCGGGGTGACGGTGTTCGGCGTCGGGTTCGGGCTGCTGCAGAACGCCACGCTCGCCCTCATGTACGCGCGGGTGCCGCGCTCGGGATACGGCACGGTCAGCGCGCTGTGGAACTTCGCCTACGACGCCGGGATGGGCATCGGCGCGCTCGGCTTCGGGCTGGTCGCCGGGCGGACGGGCTACCCGTGGGCGTTCGTCCTCACCGCGGCGCTGTTGATGGCGGCGCTCCCCACCGCTCTGCGCGACCTGCGCACCGCCCGCCGGCCCTGACGGCCCCGGCACTCCCGCTCACCGGGCCCCGACCCCCGAGGCGATCGACAAATATTGTATCAAGTATCTCCCAGCAGAGATCTTGAGGAGGACCGGGCGATGACCGAGACGCTGCGGATCGAGGACGACGGTGCGGTGCGGACGCTGGTCTTCGCCCGCCCCCACGCGGCCAACGCCTTCGACGAGGAGCTGTACCACGCGACCGCGCGGGCGCTGCGTGACGCCGCGTCCGACGACGGCGTCTCGGTGGTGCTGCTGACGGGGGAGGGGCGCACCTTCACCGCCGGGACCGACATCAAGGAGATGGCCGAGATCGCCCGCGACCACGCCGCCGGACGCTCGGGCCAGGAGATGGGCAGCGGGTTCGTCGCGCTCGTGGACGCGCTGGCCGACTTCACCAAGCCGCTCATGGCCGCGGTGAACGGGTCGGGCGTCGGACTCGGGATCACCATGCTGGGCCACTGCGACGTGGTGCTCATCGCCGAGCACGCGCGCCTGATGGCGCCGTTCGCGTCGATGGGCGTCGTGCCCGAGGCCGCCGGCAGCTACCTGCTGCCCGCGCGCATGGGCCACCAGCAGGCGGCGCTGGCGCTGTTCACCGGCGGCTGGGTCACGGCCGAGGAGGCGGTGCGCTGCGGCCTGGCGCTGCGCGCGTGCCCGGCGGAGACGCTGCTGGACACGGCGCGCGGGATCGCCCGGGACATCGCGGCCAAGCCGCTCGCGTCGCTGGTGGCCACCAAGGAACTGCTGCTCGCGTCCCGCCGCGACGAGGTGCGGCGCGCCCGCGAGCGCGAGGACGCCGCGTTCGCGCGGCTGCTGGGCGACGCGGGCGCGGGCGACCGCATCGCCGCCCGGCTCGGCTGAGCCGCCGGGCGTGCCGAGCTCATTCCTCGGCGGGCAGGCCGCGCAGCGCCGCCTCGCCGAACAGCGGCTCGAACACCGAGGAGTAGTCGGGGCCCCGGCGCAGGTGGTGGCCGCCGTCCACGTTCAGCATCTGCCCGGTGATCCACGACGCGTCTGGGCCCGCCAGGAACCCGACCGCGGCGGCGATGTCCTCGGGCTCGCCGACCCGGGCGAGCGGCATGCAGGCCAGGTAGTCCTCCAGCACGGGGCCGGTGTCGGCGATGCCCGCCACCAGCTCCGTGCGGGTCAGCCCCGGGCGGACCCCGTTCACCCGGATCCCGGCGCCGCCCAGCTCGTCGGCGGCGAGCTGGACGAGGTGGTCCACGGCCGCCTTCGACACGCCGTACGCGCCGAACCAGCGGTGCGTGTTGGACGAGGCGATCGAGGAGATCGCGACGATCGACCCGCCGCCCGCGCCCGCCATGGCCCGCGCCGCGTGCCGGATCGTCAGCATGGTGCCGGTGGCGTTCAGCTCCATCGTCGCGCGCCAGGCGTCGAGGTCGAGGTGCGCGATCGGCCCGATGGAACTGGACCCGCCGGCGCACGCCACCACCGTCCGCAGCGGGCCGCGCCGCGCCGCCGCTTGGACGGCGTTCTCGACCTGCGCGTCGTCGGTGACGTCCGCGACGACGTACTCGATGTCCTTGCCAGCCTTGGCGGCGGCCTCGCGCAGCCGGTCCTCGGTGCGCCCGCAGATGGTGACGGCCGCGCCCTGCTCCGCGAGCCGGACCGCGCACGCCAGGCCGATGCCGCTGCCGCCGCCGGTCACCAGCGCCGCCGTACCGTCCAGATTTCCCATGTCGTCCTACCTTTTTCCTTGGGTCTGAACTGGTCGTTCGTAAGATCGGTGGGCCCGGGGGCTCTGGGTATGGCTGCCATGTAGTCGCCGTCCGATGGCTGAGGAGACTTGGCCGCCCAG
>NZ_JASNWF010000034.1 GCF_030283205.1 Actinomadura opuntiae | reverse complement strand
GCCGGCGCGGGCGCGGGCGCGCCGGGCACGTCCGCGGCGGCCGTCGCGGTCGCCGGCGGCGAGCTCGGACGGGCGTCGCTGTGGGACGACGCGTGGCGGGAGCTGCGGCGCCGCTGGGTGTTCTGGGCCTCGGCGGCGTTCCTGGCGGTGGTCGCGCTGATGGCGGCGGTGCCGCGGCTGTTCACGAGCACGGGCGTCAACGAGGGCTGCGACCCGAACGTCGCCAAGCTCGGGCCGTCGGGCGCGCACTGGTTCGGCACCGACCTGGCCGGCTGCGACTACTACGCGCACGTGGTGCACGGCGCCCGCCCGACGCTGCTGATCGGCGTCGCGGTCACGCTGTTCGCGTTCGCGATCGCGCTGGTGTTCGGGATGCTGGCCGGCTACTACGGCGGCCTGCTGGACATGCTGATCGCGCGGCTCACCGACGTGTTCTTCGGGCTGCCGTTCGTGCTCGGCGCGACCGTCATCCTGGTCGCCTTCCCCAGCCACGGCATCGGCGCGATGACGCTGGTGCTGGTGCTGCTCGGCTGGACCACGATGCTCCGGATCATGCGGGCGCAGGTGATCGCCGTCCGGGACGCCGACTACGTGCAGGCCGCGCGGCTGCTCGGCGCCTCCGACCGGCGGATCATGGCCCGGCACGTCCTGCCGAACGCGATCGCGCCGGTGATCGTGGTCGCCACCCTCAACATCGGCAACGTGATCGCGGGCGAGGCGACGCTGGACTTCCTCGGCGTCGGCCTGCAGTACCCGAAGGTGTCCTGGGGCCTGCAGCTGAACCTGGCGAAGGACTCCTTCGTCGACCACCCGCACCTGCTGGTCTTCCCCGCGGTGTTCCTGTCGGCCACGGTGCTGAGCTTCCTGATGCTCGGCGACGCGGCCCGCGACGCCCTCGACCCGAAGCTGCGGTGACCCGGAGATGGTGACGCACGCATGACGACCGAGCTGACCGAGGACGTCCCGCAGGAGCCGGCCGCCCCGCCGCCGCTGCTGGAGGTCGACGACCTGCACGTGGTGTTCCGCGTGCGGGGGCGCGACGTCCGCGCGGTGAACGGGCTGTCCTACACCCTCGGCGAGGGGGAGACCGTCGCGATCCTCGGCGAGTCCGGGTCCGGCAAGAGCGTCGCGGCGCAGGCCGTGATGGGCATCCTGGACAGCCCGCCCGCACAGATCACCGGCGGGTCGGTGCGGCTGCGCGGCGAGGAGCTGCTCGGGCTGCCCGAGCGGCGCCGCCGCGGCTACCGCGGCGACCGCATCTCGATGGTCTTCCAGGACGCGCTGACCGCGCTGAACCCGGTGTTCACCGTCGGCGACCAGATCCGCGAGATGTACCGGGTGCACCGCGGGCTCGGCCGGAAGGCGGCCCGCGACAAGGCCGTCGAGCTGATGGAGCGGGTGCGGATCCCGTCCGCCGCGCAGCGGCTCGGCGACTACCCGCACCAGTTCTCCGGCGGCATGCGCCAGCGCATCATGATCGCGATGGCGCTGGCGCTGGAGCCGGACGTGCTGATCGCCGACGAGCCGACCACCGCGCTGGACGTCACCGTGCAGGCGCAGATCATGCGGCTGCTCGCCTCGCTCCAGGAGGAGCTGCGCATGGGCATGGTGCTGATCACCCATGACCTGGGCGTCGTCGCGGGCGTCGCGGACCGGATCGTCGTGATGTACGCCGGGTCGGTCGCCGAGCAGGCCCCCGCCCGCGAGCTGTACGCCCGCCCCGCCCACCCGTACACGCGCGGGCTGCTGGCGTCCGTCCCGCGGCTGGACCGGCGCGGGGACGCGCTCGTCCCGATCAAGGGGGCGCCGCCGAACCCGGCCGCGCTGCCGCCGGGCTGCCCGTTCCACCCGCGCTGCCCGCGCGCCGAGCCGCTGTGCGCCGCCGAGCGGCCGCCGCTGGTCACGGTCGCGCCGGGGCACGAGGCCGCCTGCCATTTCGCCGAGGAGGTGCACGGTGCCGGCATCGTCTGACGGGCCGGGCGAGGACCCGATCCTGCGGGTCGAGGGCCTGGTCAAGCACTACCCGGTCACCCGCGGCGTGGTGGTCAGGCGCCCGGTCGGGCATGTCCGGGCCGTCGACGGGGTCGATCTGGAGCTGCGCCGCGGCGAGACCCTCGGCGTCGTCGGAGAGTCCGGCTGCGGGAAGTCGACGCTGGCCAAGCTGCTGCTGGCGGCCGAGCGGCCGACCGCCGGGACCGTCCGGTTCGAGGGCCGGGACGTGTTCGCGCTGCCGCGCAAGGAGCTGCGGGCGCTGCGCCGCCGCATCCAGATGGTGCTGCAGGACCCCTACTCCTCGCTGAACCCGCGGATGACGGTCGGCGACATCGTGGGGGAGCCGTTCGCCATCCATCCGGAGGTGGCGCCGAAGGGCGAGCGGCGCGCCCGCGTCCAGGAGCTGCTGGAACTGGTCGGCCTCGACCCCGACCACGTCAGCCGGTACCCGCACCAGTTCTCCGGCGGACAGCGCCAGCGCGTCGGGATCGCCCGCGCCCTCGCGCTGCGCCCCGACGTCATCGTCTGCGACGAGCCGGTGTCCGCGCTGGACGTCTCCGTCCAGGCGCAGGTCATGAACCTGCTCGCCGAGCTGCAGCGCGAGCTCGGCCTGGCGTACGTGTTCATCGCGCACGACCTCGCGGCCGTCCGGCACATCTCCGACCGGATCGCCGTCATGTACCTCGGCAAGGTCGTGGAGACCGGCGACGAGGCGCAGATCTACGAGCATCCGACCCACCCGTACACGCAGGCCCTGCTGTCGGCCGTCCCGGTGCCCGACCCGGACGCGCCGGGCTGGGCGGGGCAGATCCAGCTGGAGGGCGAGCCGCCGTCCCCGCTGGACCCGCCGTCCGGCTGCCGGTTCCGCACCCGCTGCTGGAAGGCGCGGGACGTCTGCGCGCAGGACGTCCCCGAGCTGGTGGAGCGCGACGGGTCCGCGCACCCGAGCGCCTGCCACTTCGCCGGGGAGCAGGCTCTGACCGAACAGGCCTGACGCCGGTCATCTCCGCGCGGGACGGTTCCGTAGGGTGGGGGCCATGGCGCGCAAGGACAGGCACGGTCCGCGGCCGGACACGTTCACGATCGCGGGCGGCGAGGCCGAGCTGCTGCGCGACGCCGACCGCGACGGCGGCTGGATGCTGCTCGTCGGCGGCGTCCCGCAGTCCTACGTGGACCTGTCCGACCCCACCTACCTCGACTTCGAGTACATGCGGCTGATGGGCGACGTCGTCGACGCGCTGGGCGTGGAGAACGAGGCGTTCGACGCGGTGCACATCGGCGGCGCCGGCTGCACCCTGCCCCGCTACATCGCCGCGACCCGGCCGGGATCGCGGCAGATCGTCCTGGAACCGGACGCGGAGCTGGTGCGGGTGGTGCGCGAACGGCTGCCCGTCAAGGGCGTGCCGGGCCTGCGGATCCGGATCACCGACGGGCGCAGCGGCATCGCCGCGCTCGCCGACGAGTCCGACGACCTGGTGGTGATGGACGCCTTCGCCGAGGCGTCGATGCCGGTGGAGCTGGCGACCCGCGAGTTCGTGCTGGACGCGGCGCGGGTGCTGCGGCCCCGCGGGGTGTACCTGGCGAACGTCGCCGACGGGTTCCGGCTGCCGTTCGCGCGCCGTGTCGCCGCCACCGTCCGGTCGGTGTTCCCGCACGCGCTGCTGATGGGCGATCCGGGGGTGCTGCGCGGGCGCCGGTTCGGCAACCTCATCCTCGCCGGATCCCGCGAGCCGCTGCCGGTCGCCGAGCTGACCCGGCGCGCGGCGGGCGGCATCGCCCGCGCCCGGATGGTGGCGGGCGACGACCTCGCCGCGTTCTGCGCCGGCGCCGTGCCGCTGCACGACGGCGAGGAGATCGTCACGCCCACGCCGCCGCCGCAGGTCTTCGGGAGGTCGTGAATGCAGCCCGGCACCGGGCCCGCGGAGCCCGCGGCCATGGACGAGGACGGGCTGGCGGCGTTCGAGGAGCTGCGGCCCCGGCTGACCGGCCTGGCCTACCGGATGCTCGGCGAGGTGCAGGAGGCCGAGGACGCGGTGCAGGACGCCTACCTGCGCTGGAACGGCACGGACCGGGCCGCCGTCGAGGACCCCCGCGCCTGGCTGTTCAAGGTCGTCACCAACCTGTGTCTCAACCGGCTCGCCTCCGCGCGGGCGCGCCGCGAGACCTACACGGGCCCGTGGCTGCCCGAGCCAATCCGGACAAGCTCGCATTCGCCGCCCGCGCGCTGTCACGCTCTGGGAGACTGCCCGGTCCCTCTTAGCAGACGAAGGAGGAGCCAATGATCATCGTGACCGGGGCGAGCGGGACGCTCGGCGCGCCCCTGACCCGCCGGCTCGCCGCCGCCGACGGCGCGCCCGTGCGCGCGCTGAGCCGGCGCTCCAGGACCGGCGAGGACGGCGTGGCCTGGCACCGGGCGGACCTGAAGACCGGCGAGGGGCTCGCCGGGGCCCTCGCCGGAGCCGAGACGATCGTGCACTGCGCCAGCGACTGGCGGCACTACAAGGACGACCTGACCGCCGCCCGCAACCTCGTCGACGCCGCGTGGAAGCAGGGCGCACCGCATCTGGTCTACATCTCGATCGTCGGCGTCGACAAGATCCCCTACCCGTACTACCGGATCAAGCACCAGGTGGAACGGCTCATCGAGGACTCCGGGCTGCCCTACACGATCCTGCGGACCACCCAGTTCCACACGCTCCCCGCGATGGTGCTGGACGTCCTCACCAAGGTCCCCGGGATCATGCCGCTGCCGTCCGGGCTGCGGGTGCAGCCGATCGACGTGGACGAGGTCGCCGCGCGGATGGCCGAGCTGGCGCTCGCACCCGGGCCCGCCCGCCGGGTCGACGACATGGGC
Organism: Actinomadura opuntiae; assembly: GCF_030283205.1. Classification (GTDB taxonomy): domain Bacteria; phylum Actinomycetota; class Actinomycetes; order Streptosporangiales; family Streptosporangiaceae; genus Spirillospora. Next base: position 78,745 of record NZ_JASNWF010000034.1, on the reverse strand, counting down.
GGCCCCGAGGTGCTGACGCTGGAGGAGATGGCCCGGAGCTACCTCCAGGCGCGCGGCAAGCACGGCGTGCGGCTGCCGGTTCCGCTGTTCGGCAAGACCGCGCGGGGCTTCAAGGAGGGCCACCACCTGGCCCCCGATCACAAGGCCGGCCAGCGGACGTGGCAGGAGTACCTGGAGGAACTCCGGACGCGCGGCTGACCCCGGGGTGCGCGACCGGGCTCCGCGGGGGCGGGCGCGTGCGGCGCGGATCCGCGCCCGGCCCGCGGCGTCCATTCGCCGATAACGGGGGCCGCCCGCAGGAACGAAATTGCGGGCCGGTCTACCGCGCCGTATCGGCCTCATCCGGCGGCGCCATGTCCCATAATCGAGCGATGGAGTCGTCCACCCGAATTCTCATTCTCGGCACGGATTCCTCGGGGAGAATACTCCAGTCCGAGCGGAACGCCGCCGCAGTTCTCTCCGCGAATCCGGACGGTCTCCTGGGCGCCTGCCTCGACGAGGTGATCCCCGGCGCGCTCGAACCGCTGCTGGAGGCGGTGAAGCACGGGCGGGAGCGCACCGCCATGCTCGCCGTCGAGACCTCGGGCGGCGGCACCCTCGACGCGGTCGTCACCGTGCACCCGATGAACGGCGGCGAGCCCGGCGGCCTCGCCGCGCTGGCGGTCATCCGGGTCCCGGTGCCGCTCGCCGACCGGTTCGTCGACCCAGCCGTCATCCGCCGGGCCCTGCTGGACGACGGCTTACCCCGCATCGGCTCCACCCTCGATCTGGAACTGCTCGCGCGCGGGCTGATGGACGTCCTCGTCCCGCACTTCTGCAATTCCGGCGCGCTGATGCTGCTGGAGAGCCATCTCGACGCCGACGAGGCGCCCGCGGGCCCGGAAGGGCCGCCGCTGCGCCGGATGGCGATCGGGTTCGACGACGGCGACCCCGCGTGGGACGCCGCGTTCCCGACCGGCGAGTCCGTCGTCTACCCGGCGGGCACCCCCTACGCTCGATGCCTGGAGACCGGCGGGCCGGAGCTGACCGCGCTGAACGGCGAGGGCGCGGCGCGGCTCGCCGAGGTCTGGCACCGCCCGCCGGTCGCCGACCTGCTCAAGGGCTCGTCGATGCTGCTGCTGCCGATCATCTCGGCGGCGGGCGTGCTCGGCTTCTTCGTCTGCGTCCGCAACGCCGCGCACCGCCCCTTCGACCGCTACGACATCGATATCGGGATGGAGTTCGCCGGCCGCGCGTCGGTCTTCGTGGAGAGCGCCCGGCAGTACTCGCTGGAGCGGGCGACCGCGCTGACCCTGCAGCGCAGCCTGCTGCCGACCGGGCTGTCGGCGCCGTCCCCGATCGAGGTCCACCACCGCTACCTGCCGGGCAGCCGGCTCATCGAGGTCGGCGGCGACTGGTACGAGTCGATCGCGCTGCCGGGCGCGCGGGTCGCGCTCGTCGTCGGCGACGTCGCCGGGCACGGGGTGAAGGCGGCGGTGACCATGGGCCGGCTGCGCACCGCGATCCACACCCTGGCCGAGCTGGAGCTGCCGCCCGCCGAGGCGCTGGAGCGGCTCGACTCGCTGATGCGGACCCTCGGCGACCGCGAACCGCACTTCGCCACCTGCGCCTACGTCGTGTACGACGCGGTCAGCGGCCGGTGCGAGGTCGCCAGCGCCGGGCACCTGCCGCCGCTGCTGGCCCCGCCCGGCGCGGAGTCGTACTACCTCGCGGTGCCGCCCGCGCCGCCGCTCGGCGTCGGCGGCGACGGCCCGATCGTCAGCCGCGAGTTCACCGTCGAGGACGGCACGCTGCTGTTCCTCTACACCGACGGGCTGGTGGAGAACCGGGCCCGCGACATCGACGACGGCCTGGCCCGGCTGCGCGGCGTCTTCGGGCCCGGCGCCGCCGCGCGGCCGCTGGGGGAGCTGTGCCAGGCGGCGCTCGACGGCGTCTACGACGACCAGCACCGCGACGACATCGCGATGCTGGTGGCGCGGCTGTGCCGGATCTCCGAGGACCACCACGCCACCTGGGAGCTGCCCGCCGAGCCGGCCGCCGTGCGGCGGGCGCGGGGCCTGGTCCGCGACCGGCTCGCCCGCTGGGGGCTGGAGGAGCTCACCGACTCCACCGTCCTGCTGGTCTCCGAGCTCGTCACCAACGCGATCAGCCACGCCGGCGGGCGCGTCGGGCTGCGGCTGGTCCGCGAGGGCGGGCTGGTGTGCGAGGTGTTCGACTCCTCCGACGGCCGGCCGCGCGTCCGCCACCAGGACGAGGACGACATGCTGGAGTCGGGGCGCGGCCTGCACGTCGTCGGGCGGCTCGCGCAGCGCTGGGGTGTCCGCCGCACCACCGACGGCAAGTCGGTGTGGTGCGAGCAGGACCTGCCCTGACCGCCTACCGCAGCACCGAGATGTGCACGTGGTCGTAGTGGTTCTGGGTGATGCTCCCGCGGTCGGCCATCGGGCGCCATCCGCCGCCCCGCACGTTCCAGATGTGCTGCTTCCAGATCACGTAGGAGACGCCGAGGCGCCGTGCGTTCGCGACCGCGTACGCCGCGACCTCGTCGCCGTGCCGCTGCGCCTGCGCGCTCGGCATGCGGCCCGCGGTGTTCTCCATGAAGTCGCAGGCCCGCCCGTCGCCGTGGTCCTGCGGGTCGCCGGTGGAGCGGTAGCAGCCGATGGTCGGGAACGGCCCGAACATCCCGTTGATCTCCAGCAGCGCGGTGCGCATCGTCGGCGTCATCAGGTTGCCGGTGATGGGGGTGCGCGGGGGCAGCGTCCCGTCGGGGCGTCCGGTGAACCGGGGCGCGTTCTTGGGCTTGACCGCCTTGGCGGGGGAGGACGCCGCGCTCAGTGCCGCGATCTTCGTCCCGCGCGGCAGGATCCGCTTCAGCCGCTTGCCCAGCTTGCGGACGTCGGTCTTTGGCGCGCTGAGCAGGAGGGCGTTGCCTTCGGGCAGGCCGAGTGCGCGGGCCTGCGCGTGCGAAACGACCGCGTCGACGCTGCCGATCCCCATCGACGCGTACGCGCCGACCCGCACCTGGCCGGGATGCGTGCTGCTGCCCGCCCGCACGACCGTGCCGAGAGGGAACGCGCCGTCCTGCCCGAGCGAGAACGACAGGGCGAGGCCGCCGGACGCCACCGTCCGCCACAGCTGGTCGGATTCGGCGGTCGCCTCCGGCGCGAACGCCCGGAACGACGACGGGTCCACGCCGAGCAGCCCCACGCGGTGCCCGCCGACCTGCGCGCGGGCCGCGTCGACGACCGTGAGCCCGGTGACGCCCTTGAGCCGCCGGGCGCGCTCGACCGCCCGCGCCGGCAGCGGCGTCGACCCGGCGACCAGCAGGTGCGGCGTGTAGCGGCGGGTCAGCGGGGCGACGGCCGGGACGGGCGGCGCGCCCGCCCTGGCGACCGAGACCAGGTCGCCGCGCGGGCGCTCGTGCCCGCCTCCGTCCGCCCGGCCCGTGATGATCACCCACGCGTCGGCGGCGAGGGTCAGCGCCACCGCCGCCGCGACGGCCGCGGGCAGCGCCCTGCCTCGCCTGCGCAGTCCGCCGTCCCGCCCGCGCATCGAGCCGCCCCCGTCCCTTCGGTCCCCTGCGCCGCATCGTAGAGGACCGGTGACGCGCGGCAGCGCCCGGGCGGGACCGCCGCGGCCGGTGGGGCCGCCCGGGCGGGCGCGGGTCAGTGCTGGACGGGCTGGGTGCCGAGCAGGTCGTCGTAGTCGGCCGGGAGCTGCGCGATCACATGCTCGAACAGGCCCGGTTCGACGGACGCCTTGACGGCGGCCACCACCGCGCGGGCGTGCTGGCGCGCCTGCGCCGGGCGGGTGCCCTCGGTGTCGGCCACGCGCTGGTAGAACTCCTCCAGCCCGAACTTCTCCCCGCCGCCCTGGCGGGGCAGCGACCCGGCCAGCGCGGGCGGCAGCTGGGCGGCCAGATCGCGGCTCTGGCCGCCGGCCAGCCGCTCGCCGAGGACCGCGAGCGTGGCGCTGATGGCGCGCTCGGCGTGGTCAGGGGTGTCGATGCGCCCGGTCTCGCGGACGGCCGACACCAGTTCGTGCTCCTTCATGATCCCCCCGAAGGTCGGCTCAGACGGTCACGGCCACGCCGACTCCGATACCCGCCAGCGAATCGGGCATTCATCGCAAATACCTGGTCATGGCGGTGATCAGGCCGGTGCGGCGTCCTCCAGCAGCCGGCCCTCCGCCAGCCGCAGCCGGCGGTTCACCCCGACGTCGGCGAGGAACCGCTCGTCGTGGCTGACCACCACGAAGGCGCCCTGGTAGGCGTTCAGCGCGGCGGTGAGCTGGGCGACGCTCGTCAGGTCGAGGTTGTTGGTCGGCTCGTCCAGGAGCAGCAGCTGGGGCGCCGGCTCGGCGTACAGCACGCACGCGAGGGTCGCGCGCAGCCGCTCGCCGCCCGACAGCACGCCCACCGGCAGGTGCGCGCGGTCGCCGCGGAACAGGAAGCGGGCGAGCAGGTTCATCCGCCCGGCCTCCGGCATGCCCGGCGCGAACGCGGCGAGGTTCCGCGCCACGGTGCCTTCGAGGTCCAGCAGGTCGAGCCGCTGCGACAGGTACGCGACGCGGCCGTCGGCCCGCCGCGTGCGCCCGTCGCCCTCAGGGACGAGGTCGCCGTGGATCAGGCGGAGCAGGGTCGACTTGCCGGCGCCGTTCGCGCCGGTCAGCGCGATGCGCTCGGGCCCGCGGATCTCCAGGCTCACGCCGGGCCCGGCGAACACGTCCCGGTCACCGTGGCGGATCCGCATCCGCTCGCCGAGGAAGACCGTCCGCCCGGCGGGGACGGCGGTGCCGGGCAGCTCCAGGCTGATCGCCTGGTCGTCGCGCAGCGCGCGCTCGGCCTCCTGGAGGCGGGCGCGGGCGTCGCCGAGACGCGCGGCGTGCGTCCCGTCGGCCCGTCCGGCCGACTCCTGGGCGCGCCTCTTGCGGGCACCGGCGAGGATCTTGGGCAGGCCCGCGTCCTTGACGTTGCGCGCGGCGTTGCTCTGCCGCCGCGCCGCCCGCTCCCGCGCCTGCTGCATCTCCCGCTTCTCCCGTTTCACCTCCTGCTCGGCGCTGCGGACGTCCTTCTCGGCGGCGTCCTGCTCGACCCGCAGCGCCTCCTCGTAGGCGGTGAAGTTCCCGCCGTACAGGCGCACCTCGCCTCGGTCGAGTTCGGCGATGCGGTCCATCCGGTCGAGCAGGGCGCGGTCGTGGCTCACCACGAGCAGGCACCCGTTCCAGTCCTCCAGGACGTCGTACAGCCGGTGCCGCGCGTCGGCGTCGAGATTGTTGGTCGGCTCGTCGAGCAGCAGGACGTCCGGCCGCTTCAGCAGCTGGGCGGCGAGGCCGAGCGAGACGACCTGGCCGCCGCTGAGGGTGTCCAGGCGGCGGTCCAGGCCGACGTCGCCGAGGCCGAGCCGGTCGAGCTGGGCGCGGGTGCGCTCCTCGATGTCCCAGTCGTCGCCGATGACGGCGAAGTGCTCCTCGGCGGCGTCGCCGGACTCGATGGCGTCCAGCGCCCGGATCACCGGGGCGACGCCGAGCACGTCGGCCACGGTCAGGTCGCCGGCGAGCGGGAGCGTCTGCGGCAGGTGGCCGAGGACGCCCTCGACCGCGACGGTGCCGGCGGACGGCCGCCGCTCGCCGGCGATCAGCTCGAGCAGCGTGCTCTTGCCGGCGCCGTTGGGCGCGACCAGCCCGGTCCGGCCGCCGCCGACAGAGAACGACAGGTCGTGGAAGAGCGGGACGTCGCCGGGCCAGGAGAAGGACAGGCCGGAGCAGATGATGCGTGCGTCGGACACGTGAACGACCTCGTGGAAGGCAGCGGGCGCGCGGGAGCCGCCCGGGCAGGGGCAGGGAAATGATCAGACGACGGCGCGGCCACGGCGGCGGCGCTCGTCCGCGCGCACCGGTGGCCGATCACATCCGGGATCACCCGGAGATGTCGTCTTCACCCGCCACTTCTGGTCTCCCTCTGCGAGATCATTCGTCCGTCACCACTGTATCAGCGGGCGGTTCCCAGCCTGCCGAGCAGCACCGCGGCGGCGTCCTCGGCGAGGGCGCCGGGCAGGTCGGAGCCCGTCCGGCGGGCGGCCGCGGCGCGCAGCCGGACACCGGCCGCCGCGCTCGCCGTCGCGGTGGCGGCGGCGAGCAGCACCGGCGGCCCGCTGCGGATCCCGTCCCGCCGGGCCACGGCCCGGGCGGCGGTCGCCGCGAGCAGCACCCGCGGCGCCAGGACCTGGGGCGAGGTGCGCGGCGGCGCGGACGGCAGCTTGTCCAGTCCCATCTCGGCCACCGTGAGCAGGCCGTTCACGGTCTTGACCGCGGGATGCGAGAGCCGCCCCGACAGGCCCGGATGGTAGCGCCGCGAACGCATCGCCAGCGCGCTGAGTCCGGCGGAACTGCGGGCGCCCGTGGCCGCCCCGAGCGCCGCGGCGCGCACCAGGGCCCGGCCGGACGCGCGGTCGGGCGCCGGCTGCCGGAGGGCCTTGCGCTCCTCGTCGGCGCGGAACATCGCGGCGAGCGCGGCATGCGTCGTGATCCCGTAGATGAGGTGCGGCACGGCGTCGGAGATCCAGTCCGTCCTGCTCCAGGTGCGCGGGTCGGAGATCCCCAGCCGCGCGATCGGCAGGTCGGCCGCCGCCATCGCGGCCGCGCCGAGCAGCGGCCCGCCGATGATCGTCGGCAGCCGGATCCCGGCCGCGCGCAGGCCGCCCGCCAGCGCGCCCACGGCCACCCCGGCGAGCGACCCGCTGAGCGCGCCGAGACCCTCCAGCCGGTCGCCGCGCTCCCGGTCGTCGCCGGGCACGCGCACGCCGGCGAGGCCGGCCAGCTCGGAGACGACGGCGGCCGGCGTCCCGCTCGCCGGCCGGCCCCGTAGCGCCATGTCCGCTTCGGTCGTCGCATTGAGCGCGGTCGTGCCGGCGGCGCCGGCCGCCATACCGCGCAGGACGCCTTTGAGTAGTGAGGTCACGCGGAGGCCACTACCCGCGCTCTCCGCGATTACCCGCGCCGATCGGCGCTCAGCCGAGGTGCACCGGCAGCGAGTTGACGCCGTAGACGATCGACAGCTTGCGGTAGCTGAGCCGGTCCGGTTCGACGGCGAGCCGCAGGTCCGGGAACCGCCGGACGAGCGCCGGGTAGGCGGCCCGCAGCTCCATCTTGGCCAGCTCCGCGCCGATGCAGCGGTGCGCGCCCCAGCCGAACGCCAGGTGCGGCGGCGTCCTGCGGGCGGCGTCGAAGCCGTCCATGGCGTCGCCGAGCGCCGGGTCGCGGTTGGCGGCCGACAGCGAGATCAGCACGACGTCGCCCTCGGCGATGTGCACCCCGGCGACCTCGGTGTCCTTGCGGGCGAACCGCGGGAACGCCAGCTGCACCACCGTCAGGTAGCGCAGCAGCTCGTCCACGAACGGGCCGATCGCCTGGTCGTCGTCGTGCACCCGCTGGAACTGCTCGCGGTCGCGCAGCAGCACGATGGAGCCGAGCGCGAGCATGCTCGCGGTCGTCTCCAGGCCGCCGGTGAGCACGCCGTCGGAGAGCCCGGCGATCTCCAGGTCGTCGAGCTCGTCGCCGTGCTCGCGGATCAGCATGCCGATCAGGCCCGGGCCCGGCTCGGCGCGCTGCCGGCGGACGACCTCGAGCAGGTAGTCCATCGACTCGGAGATCGCGCCCACGGACGCGCTCGCGCCGCCGAACAGGTCGAACCGCGCGCTGCTCAGCCGCTGGAAGTCGCTGCGGTCGTGGTGGGAGACGCCGAGCAGCTCGCAGATCGTCAGCAGCGGGACGGGCAGCGCGAACTGCTCCATCAGGTCGACCGGCCCGGTCGCGTCCGCCATCGCGTCGAGCCGCTCCTCGACGATCGTGTGGATCAGCGGGGTGAGCCGGCTCAGCCGCCGCATGGTGAACTCCGGCGTGAGCAGCTTGCGCCGCCGGGTGTGGACGGGCGGGTCGGAGAACCCCAGCCCGCCGGGGGTGAACCCGGCCGGGACGTCCACCTTGCCCACCAGGTTGGACAGGTCGTTGCTGAACGAGTCCGCGTCCGCGAGGACGGCCTTGGCCGCCTCGTACCCGGTCACCAGCCAGACGCCGAAGCCGAACGGCAGCGGGAGCCTGCTGACCGGCCGCGCTTCGCGGATCTCGGTGAGGTCGCTGACCGGGTCCAGGCCGTCGCGGCGCAACGGCGCCAGCGTGGAGTTCGGCAGGAACCGGATCGACTCGAGATTGAACCCGGCACGCTGCTTCCTGGCGATGTATCCCCGTACAAGCCACTTGGCCGCGCGTGCCCCGACATTCGCCATGATCGCAGGTTATTGATCAGAAGCGCTCGTCGCACCTCCGTGCAGGATCTAAAACATCACATCTTTGAGACGGTCGCCACCCGAAACCCGCTACGCGTCCGGTCCGTCCCGCTCTGCGACCAACGCGACGTTACGGTCGAATCCCACTGTGGCGGGTGGGTATGACCGCGATCGGATGGAACGCTGAGACGAGGGGGGATCATGGCCGGCAAGAAGATGGAAGGGAACGAGCAGCAGCGCCGGAAGGCCGCCCGCGAGGCCAGGGCGGAGGGGAAGGCCCCGAGCGCCCGCAACGTCACCACCGGCGCGTCCAAGCAGCCGCACACGGCACCGAAGCACCAGCCGCACCATCACGCCGAGCGCTTGGACAACATCCACCGCGGCAAGCAGCGGGACGCCTCGCCCGATCCGAAGCCCGGTTACGGCGAGCCGTCGTCCAAGCGGCACCGCGAGGGCTGAGCCCGCCGCTGAACGATCGTTCCACTCGCTCTCGTAGGCGCCACGTTTTCGTGGCGCCTACGAGATCATCGGTGCGACAGCGGCTCAGGCGATCAGGACACCGCTCGCCGGAGGGTCTTGATCAGGTCGCGCACGGAATCCTCCGCCTCGCGGAAGGCGCTCTGAATCGTGGCGCCCTGATCCTGCGACCCCGCCCGCGGTGAATCGCCACCAGCATCATCGTCGGTCTCGCCATCGCCGGTCCCGCCGGACGAGTCCGCGCGGTCGTTCTCCGAGCGGTCCTCGGGCGGCGTTCCGCCTTGAGGCCGTTCTTCCTCCGATGCCTTGTCTCCGGAGGCCTCCTGCGCCGCGTCGCTCGTGCCCGCCGCGGTTCCATCCACAGCCTTCCCGGCGGCCTCGCCCGCGCGTCCGGCGCCTTCCCCGACTTTCCCGGCCGCCTCGCCGGTGCCCTCGCCGACCTTCCTGGTCGCCCGACCGGCCCCCGCGCCGACGTCACCGACGGCTCCACCGGCCCCTTCACCGACGTTCTCGACGGCTCCGCCCGTGCCCATCCCGACCTCTTGGACCGCGCCGCCGGTGCCCTTGCCGACGTCCCGGACGGCTCCGCCGGCGCCTTCGCCGACGTTCTCGACGGCTCCACCAGCGCCCCGGCCCACCTCTTGGACCGCGCCGCCCGCGCCCCTGCCGACCTCCTGGACCGCGCCGCCCGCGCCTCGGCCCACTTCCTGGACCGCGCCGCCGGCGCCCCTGCCGACGTCCCGGACGGCGCCTCCGGCACCCCGGCCGAGCTCGCCGACCGCCTCGCCCGCGCCGCGGGCGGCCGATTCGACGCCGCGGCCGATGTGCTCCAGGATCTCGGGGTTGCGGTCCAGCGTGGTCAGCACGCGGCCGACGATGGCGGCCACGTTGCCGAGCCGCACCTGCAGCAGCGCCTCGGCCTCCACGTCCTTGATCTCCAGCTTGACCCGTCCCAGGTAGACGTCCGCGCCGACGTTGAGCCGGAGCATGTCGAGCACCTGGGCGCCGAGCGCGACGTGCGCGTCGAGGTTCTCGACCTCGAGGGAGATCTCGCCCACCCTGAGCTGCGGGACGTTCAGGTGGACGTCGGGCGCGCCGTCCGCCGCGGCGTGCGGCTCCGGCCGCCTGATCTCCCCGACCCTCACGTCGGCGGGGCCGTTGTCGTCTTTGGCGGCCTCTGAGCGGCCGGACTTGCCGTCGTCCATGGGTCCCCCTTTTCCGAGCACCGGCGCGGGCGCGGCCGGTGGTGGCCTCGGGCTGGCGGTGTCAGCTCGATTCGGACTTCTCCTCGGCCTGCCCGGCGTCGGCATCGTCCCCCTCGTGCGCCGCGGTGCCGTTCTCGGAGTCGCCGCCGTCGTGCGCTTGGCTCTCTTCCTTGAGCGCGTCCTCGTGGGTCTTGACGACCTCTCCGTCGCGGATCTCCCCGCGCCAGCCCTCGATGTCGTCCTGTTCGAGGATCGCCCTGGTCATCATGTGCCGCTTGATGTGCTTGAAGTCCAGGCGCAGTCGGCGGCCCTGCGCCCGCCACAGGTTCGCGGTCTTCTCGAAGAAGCCGTCCGGGTGGTACTCGGCCACCAGGAGCACGCGCGTCAGGGTGGGCGCGATCCGGTGGAAGGTGACCGCGCCGTCGACGTATCCCTTGTCGCCCTCCGACTTCCAGACGATGCGGTCGTCGGGGACCTGCTCGGTGATCGTGGACTCCCAGTTCCGGTGGGACATGAAGATCCGGGCCCGCCACTTGATCTTCTCGTCGGACTCCTGCTCGACGTTCTCCACCTTGCTGGTGAAGCTCGGATAGTCGGCGAACCGGGTCCACTGGTCGTAGGCGGTCCGCAGCGGCAGGCCGACGTCGAACTCCTCGACGATCGTGACGGCCTTGGCCTCGTCACCGCCGCTCGCGCCGCCGCCGTCGCCACCGCCGCCGAACACGTTCTTGACGGTCTCCTTGGCACCGGTCATCCCGGCGCTGAGCCCGGCCCGCAGCGGGGACCGGCCCTCGGCGAGCTTCTGCGCGCCCCGGGCGGCCATCTTCGCGCCGGTGCCGCCGCCGTCCCCGTTCCCGTCTCCGCTGCCGTCGCCGAGCTTCTCGGTCAGGTCGCGGACCATGTGGGTGGCGCCGTGCAGTCCCTTGACCATCAGGGCCCGCACCACCTCCTGGCCGGCGTCCTTGAGCTCGTCGAGCGGCAGGTCATCGGTCAGGCCGTGCCGCTCTTCGGTCTTCTCCTGTGTTTCGGTCATCGTCGGCGCCCCCGTCCAAAGCCGTCTCCTTCGGCATCACCGCCCCAATGGTCACAAAACAGCTGCTAAGACCCCGAATAGGTAATATCGGGACGCGCGTCCCCGGGCATCGGCGTGTGCCGCCGGTACCGCGCCGAAGGGCCGCGGGCCCCTAGTCCCACCAGAACGACCAGTACGTCTTGCCGCGGATCTCCTCGGCGTAGCCGGCGAGGGTGCCGGGGCCCTGGAAGAGGATGTCCGGGCAGAACGCCCAGTGCTCGGCGGCGACGTGCACGGCGTGCCGGGTGGTGACGGGGGGCGCGGCGACGCTCAGCTCCAGGGTGTTGAACCCGAGCCCGACGACGCGGGCGCCGAACCGGTCCTCCCAGCTGCGCAGGACGGCGGCGAGCGGCGCGGTCCACTCGTTGTGGTTGAGCGCGCCCTGCCAGCCGACCGCGGCGATCGCGTCGGCGCCGCGGTCCACCGCGACCAGGCCGAGGGACGGGCCGCGCACGCCGAGGGTCCGGGCGTACCGGTCGGCGACGGCGTCCGGGTCGTCCAGCAGGGTCCCGGCGGGGGCCGGGCCAGGACAGTGCCGCCCGAACGGGGCGAGGTCGTCGTGGTCGTCGTCGCCCGCCTGCTCCGCCCAGTCGGCCCAGACCTCGTACAGGAACGCGTCGGGCGAGTAGTTGCCGATCTCCGTGACGGGCTCGGGCGCGATCTGCCCGGACGCCCAGGGCTGGTCGGTCTCGTCCAGCAGCAGCGGCCACAGGCCGGACCGGGAGTGCTCGGCGCGCAGCCGGGACCACAGCTCGCCGTGCACGGGCTCGTCGCTCAGCCAGAACGCGGGGCGCATGAGCAGCGACCGCTGCGGGTAGCCGGGGTCCGGCCACACCACGTCGCCCTCGGGCAGCGAGACCGACAGCGTCCGCTCGGAGGCGCCGTCTGCGCCCGGGCCGGCGCCGTCCGCGCCGTCGGCGAACAGCTGCGGGAGGTTGCCCGGCAGGTGCCGCCGGATCTCGACATCATCCATTTCACGCCGTTCCGGTACAGAGCATGCCAACGGGATCTTGGCACTCCGAGATGGTAACGGCGGTGCGGTCCGCCCGGGGGACGAGCCGGAGGGTTCGGTCCGCCCGGGCGGCGCGGCGTCCCTGCTCAGCGTTCCCGGCGGCGGCCGCGGATGAGGAAGTCGAGGACGACCGCGACGGCGCCGAGTCCGGTCAGGACGCTGATCGGAATCTCCGGCCAGGTGCCCTTCAGCGTGATGTTGGCGATGACGTTGACGGCCAGCAGCAGGCCGAAGACGGTCCAGCGGACGGTGTTGCCGGTGCCGGTGTCGTTCATGGTGCGCGCCTTTCAGGAGATCTTCGGGGAGGTGCGCCGGCGGAGCATGGCGCGGGCGGGCAGCAGGACGGCGGCGGCGCCCGAGCCCGCCACGGTCGCGAGGATCGCCGCGCAGGTCAGCGGGGAGATCGCGGGCAGCGGCAGCCCGGTGACGGCGGTCGCGAACGCGGGGATGACCACCGCGACGATGAGGGATCCGGCGGCGGCGCCGGTGCCGAGCACGATGAGGGCCTCCAGCCGCAGCATCCGCAGCACCTGCCGGCGGGTCGCGCCGACGAGCCGCAGCAGGGCGAACTCGCGGCGCCGCGCGGCCGTCGCCAGCGCCAGCGTCGTGACGAGCCCGATGAGGATGAACCCGGCGATCGCGCCGACCACGACGTAGCTGACGAAGCCCTGCAGCCTCGTCTCGTCCGACAGCCGCGCGCCGAAGGCGTCGCGGTCGACGGTCCGTGCACCCAGGTACGCGGCGGTGACCGGCCGCAGGTCGGCGTGCCCGCGGACGAGGACATGGCCGTCGAGGGGCGTGGACGAATGCGCGGCGACCAGGTCGTGGGGGAGCAGGACGTCGCCGAAGCCGAGTCCCCGCTGGTAAACCGCCACGACGCGGGCGTCGATCCGGGTGCCGTCGCCCAGCCACAGCGGGGTGGTGGAGCCGACGTGGAGCCCGCCCGCGACGTCCCGGCTGAGCGCGACCGCGGTGCCGTGCAGCGCGGCGAGCCCGCCGGAGGCGACCTTCGGGTCCATGGTGGCGGCGGCGTCCGCGCCGACGCCCTGGGCGCCCAGCGACCGCAGGTTCTTCTCGCCCAGCTCCTTCACCGCCATGACGACCGTGGTGCTCTTGACGGGCGTCGCGGCGGTGACGCCGGGGACGCGCCGCGCCGCGTCCGCCGCGCCCTGCGGAAGGCCCGGGCCGTCCGCCACGATGACCTGGTCGGCGCGGTTCCCGTCGGCGAACTGCGCGGCGGTCGCGTGGACGACCGTGGACTGCGCGAACAGCTGCACGCCCGCGAACGCGACGGCCAGCGCGACCGGCGTCATGATCGAGCCGGCGCGCAGCGCGGCGGCGCCGGCCGCGTGCCGGGCCAGCCGCCCGGCGACCGGGGACAGCGCGGCGGCGGCACGGCCCAGCACCCGCTCACCGAGCCGCGCCAGCAGCGGCCCGAGCAGCGCGACCGCGACGATCAGCGCCATGACCAGCCCGCCGAGCGAGGCGCTCGCGGTCGGCCCGGACGTGACCGTCGAGACGCCGAGCGCGTTCGCGCCGGCGACGAGGAGCACGACGCCGGTGATGACGCGCCAGCGGGGGAGCTTCGCAGGTTCGGCGGCCGACTCGCCAAGGGCCTGCACCGGCCGGATCCGGGAGATCCGCAGCGAGGCGAGCAGCGCGGACACGGTCGCGGCGAGGACGGTGACGGCGAGCGCGGCCAGCGCCGGAAGCGGCGTGAGCGAGAGCCCGAACCCGTCGGGCAGCACGCCCTTGCGGATCATGGCGGCGTGCATCGCGGCGCCCGCGCCGAGGGACACGACACCGCCGATCAGCCCGGCCGGGACCGCCGCCCGCGCGGTCTCGCGGACGAGCCGTCCCCGCACCTGCCAGGGCGTCGCGCCGACCGCGCGCAGCAGCGCGAACTCCCGGCCCCGCTCCCGCACCGACAGCACGACCAGCCCGCCGACGACGACCAGCGCCGTCATCACGGCGACGCCGCCGAACGATCCGGCGATCTCCACGATGTCGGGACGGGCCGACGCGACGGCGCGGTCCTCGGCGTCGCCGCGCGCCGAACCGGTGGCGACCGTCAGGCCGGGGGCCGCCTTGCGCAGCGCGTCGGCGTCCGGCTTCCCGTCGGCGAGCACGGCCAGGGCATCGGCCCGGCCGGGGTGCCCGTTGAGCGCCATCGCCGTGCCGGTGGTGAAGAACGCCGCTGCCGGTCCGGACGACACCAGCCCGGTGACCCGGTACGGGCGGGGCGTCCCGCCGGCCTGCAACCGCACGGCCGCGCCCGGCCGGACACCGGCCGACCGGCTCAGCACCACCTCGTCCGGACGCCGCGGCGCCCGTCCCTCGCTCAGCTGGTAGGGGCGCAGGGCGGCCGAGTCCCAGCCGTGGCCCGTCACCGCACGCCCGGTGGACGTCAGGACGGGGAACGACACGTCCGCGACCACCGCCCGCACGCCCGGCACCGCGCGCAGCGGCCCGGCCGCCGCGACCGGGACCCGGGCGCGCTCGGCGAGGGGCCTGCTCTGCTGCTCCGGGTCGTCGCCGACCCGCTTCATCCGCTGCGTGACCTTCTGCGGGCCCGTCACGACAGCGTCCGCGGCGGCGTACCGGTCCACCGGCGCGTGCGCCAGCAGCGCCGATTCCAGCAGCACCCCGCAGGCCCCGACCAGCACCGCCGCGAACAGCAGTGCCGCGAAGACGCCCGCGAACGCGCCCTTGCCCTCGATCCTCTTCACAGCGACTCCCAGCGGTTCAGCACGGCCGCGACGGACGGCGCGGACAACTCGTCGACGATCCGTCCGCCGCTGAGGAACAGCACCGAGTCGGCGGTCGCCGCGGCCACCGGGTCGTGGGTGACCAGCACGACCGTCTGCCCGGTCACGTCCGCCGCCTCGCGCAGCAGCCGCAGCACCCCGCGGGCCGACCGGGGGTCGAGCGCGCCGGTCGGCTCGTCGGCGAACACCACCTCGGGACGGGTGATCAGGGCGCGGGCGACGGCGGCGCGCTGCTGCTGCCCGCCCGACAGCTCCGCCGGGCGGTGCCGCAGCCGGTCGCCCAGCCCGACCCGGTGCACCACCTCCTCCAGCCACGCCGGGTCCGGCTCGGTCCCGCCGAGCCGCAGCGGCAGCGTGATGTTCTGCTCCACGTCCATGGACGGGATCAGGTTGAACGCCTGGAACACGAACCCGATCCGTTCGCGGCGCAGCCGGGTCAGCTTCGCCTCGCCGAGCCGGCCGAGGTCGGTGCCGGCGATCCGGACCGTCCCGGCGGTCGGCCGGTCCAGCCCTGACGCGCAGTGCAGGAACGTGCTCTTGCCCGAGCCGGACGGCCCCATCACGGCCGTGAACCCGCCGCGGGGGAACGTCCAGGTGACCTCGTCCAGCGCCCGCACCGCGCCGTAGGACTTGGTGACCGACTCCAGGCGCACCGCCACCGCGGTCGCCTCGGCCGTCATCGTCGTCATGCTCGCCCTCCGTGGAAAACCCGCTCTCACCAGGACGAACCTAGGTTCCGGAGCAGGCCGGGCACATCGGGGCGCACTCCCCGATCGATGGTGTAGCGGGCTACACCATCGGCATGGGTGCCGACCCCGGTGCGCAGCGCGACGCGCTCACATAGCGTGTGCGGTGAGACGACATGACAAGGGCACAGATGAGCGTGACAGGTGCGCTGCGGCGCAGCGCGGATGCGACCGGGCGGCTGGTGGCCGCACTGCGCATCTCCGTCCCCGCGCTGTTCGGGCTGGCGCCCCTGCTCTTGTTCCTCGCGCTGCTGGTCGTCGCGCTTCCATGGCTTCCGGACGCGGTGAAACCGCTGCGCGCGCTTGCGAACGCCGAACGTCGCCGGGCCGGCGAGGTGCTCGGCCGCGAGATCCCCGAGCCGTACCAGCCCCGCAACGACTCCGGCCTGGGGGAGGCCCGCCGGATCGTCCGGTCGCCCGCCCTGTGGCGCGACATCGCGTGGATGGTGGCGAACGGATACACCGGCCTTGTCCTGGCGGTGATGGCCGTCGGGCTCTGGCCGGCGATCCCGTACACGGCGTCGATACCGCTGTGGTGGTGGGCCGCGCCCAAGGGTTCGGTGTCGGCGTTCGTGGACCTGAACACCTGGCCGCAGGCGCTCACGCTGCCGTTCCTCCAGGCGGCCCTGGACCTGGTGCTGCTGCTGTGGCTGGTGCCGCGGTGCGTGCGCTGGCAGGCCCGGCTCGCGGAGCTGCTGCTGCGGCCCACCCGCCGCACCAGCCTGACCGAACGGGTCGAGGAGCTCACCGAGACCCGCGCCGAGGCGCTGGAGGCGCACGGCGCCGAGCTGCGCCGCATCGAGCGGGACCTGCACGACGGGACGCAGGCGCAGCTCGTCGCCGTCGCGCTGCGGCTCGGCCTCGCCGACCGCCGATTCGAGACCGACCCGGACGCCGCCCGCACGTTGTTCCTCCAGGCCCGGGACGGCGTGGAGGAGGCGCTGACCCAGCTGCGGACCGTCATCCGCGGCGTGTACCCGCCGATCCTGTCCGACCGGGGCCTGGCCGGGGCGGTGCGCGCGCTCGCCGCCGGGCAGCACACCCCGGTCGAGATGGACCTCGACGGGGCCGGCCGCGCGCCCGCCGCCGTCGAGGCCGCCGCCTACTTCGTCGTCGCGGAGGCGCTCACCAACATCGCCAAGCACAGCGGCGCCCGCACCGCGTCGGTCACCGTCCGCCGCGAAGGGGCCCGGCTGCTGATCAGGGTGCGCGATGATGGCAAGGGCGGGGCCGACGCGGGCCGCGGCAGCGGCCTGGCCGGCATCCGCCGCCGGGTGGCCGCGCTCGACGGGACCACCCGCATCGACAGCCCCGACGGGGGAGGGACCACGCTGGAAGCGGACCTGCCGTGCGGATCGTGATCGCCGAGGACAACGTGCTGCTGCGCGAGGGCCTGGTACTGCTGCTGACCTCCGACGGGCACGAGGTCGCCGCGGTCGCCGGCAGCGGCCCGGAGGTGCTGCCCGCCCTGCTGGAGCACCGGCCCGACGCCGCCGTGCTGGACGTGCGGCTCCCGCCCGGGTTCCGGGACGAGGGGCTGCGCGCCGCCATCGAGGCCCGCAAGCGGATCCCCGGGCTGCCGGTGCTGGTGCTGTCGCAGTACGTGGAGGAGACCTACGCCGCCGAGCTGCTGTCGGGCGGCGCGGAGGGCGTCGGCTACCTGCTCAAGGACCGCGTCAGCCGGGTCGGCGAGTTCCTCGACGCGCTCGCCCGGGTCGCCGCCGGCGGCACCGCCCTGGACCCCGAGGTCGTCTCCCAGCTGATGACCTCCCGCAGCGACCCGCTCCAGGCCCTCACGCCGCGCGAACGCGAGGTGCTCGGGCTGATGGCGCAGGGCCTCGACAACGCGACGATCGCGACCACCCTCGTCATCACCGAGCGGTCGGTCAGCAAGCACATCGGCGCGGTGTTCGCCAAGCTCGGCCTGCCGCCCACCGACAGCGGGCACCGCCGCGTCCTGGCCGTCCTCGCCTACCTCAACTCATGATCGGCGAACCCGCGCCCCGCGTCCGGCGGGCCGTCCGCGCGCTGCTGCTGGACGGCGGCGACCTGGTCCTGTTGCGCCGCACCGTGCCCGGTCGCGCCGTCTACTGGACGACCCCCGGCGGCAAGATCGAGCCGACCGACGCCGGGCCGGAGGAGGCGCTGCGCCGGGAGCTGGACGAGGAGCTCGGCGCCACCGCAGGTCCCGTCCGGCAGGTGTTCGCGTGCGCCGAGCAGACTCCTGAACTGCATCGCCTCAACGTCTTCTACGTCTGCCGGCTCCTCACAATGGACCTGTCGCTGCGGCACGGCCCCGAGTTCGACGACCCGTCCAAGGGCCGGTACGACGTCGACCGCTTCCCGTGCACGCCAGCGGGCCTGGCGTCGGTCGACCTCATCCCGGAGACGCTGGCCGCCTACCTCCAGACGCACGCCGGGGACCTTCCCGGGCTCGTCCCGGCACCGGTCAGTGAGGACGCGCCGCCAGTGCCATGAGGTCGGCCAGCTCCGCGACGCTGAGCGGGGCGTCGGGGAGGCGGCTGGTCGCGATCCGGACATGGGCGCCGGCCGGGACGATCTGGTACCGGCTGCCCGGGACGGCGGCGACCCCGTGCGCCGCGAGCGTGACCAGCGCGGCGGACTCGTCGGCGACCGGGACCCACAGCATGAGCCCGTCCCGGTTCCCGGTGGCGACGCCGCGTTCCGCGAGGGCGGACGCCAGGCTTTCACGGCGTTCCGCGTAGGCGGCGCGAGCCCGGGCGACGGCCGCGACGGCCGCCGGATCGGTCAGCAGGTGCGCCAGCGCGTCCTGCAGGATGCGGCTCGTCCAGCCGGTGCCGAAGCTGCGCAGGACGCGGACGCGCTCCACCGGTTCGGCCGCGCCGCCGATCACGGCGATGCGCAGGTCAGGGCCGTGCGACTTGGAGTACGAGCGGACGAGCACCGTCTGCCCGGGCAGGTGCGCTCCGACGCTGACCATGGGCGAGGACGACACCTCCCCGGTCCCGTCGTCCTCGATGGTCTTCGGGGCGGACGGCCGGGTCGCGGAGTCGGCCGAGCCGGTATGGGCATAGCGCGATGGTCATAGCGGAGGACGAGACCGGTATTTGATCGATCCGGCGCGGTGGCGGGAGGCTGGGGCGGACCGGGGAGGGGTGGGTGGTCGTGGTCGACGTGAACGACTGGCCGGGCAGCGAGCTGAGCGACGAGGAACTGGATGTCGCCTACAACGTGCGGCGCAAGGCCGGGCCTGAGCTCTTCGAGCGGCACATGGTCCGCTACCGGGCCGAGTCGGAGGCGGCCGTGCAGGGGCTGCCCGGCCACCCGGGGATCGTCTACGACGAGGCAAGCAGCGAGCGGCTCGACGTGTGGGGCGTCGACGACGACGGCCTGCGGCCGGTGTTCGTGTTCCTGCACGGTGGCTACTGGATGGCGCTGTCGCGGGCGGATTCGTCGTTCATGGCGCGCGCGCTCCACGAGCACGGCATCGCCACGGTGGTGCCGGACTACACGCTCGCGCCGAAGGCGACGCTGGAGGAGATCGTCCGGCAGGTGCGCGCGTCCATCGCCTGGGTGCACCGGCACGGCCGCGAGCACGGCCTCGACCCCGAGCGGATCGTGGTCGGCGGCAGCTCCGCCGGCGGGCATCTCACCGGCATGACGATGGTCGGCGGCTGGCAGGAGGAGTTCGGGCTCCCCGAGGACGTGGTGAAGGCGGCCATGCCGTTCAGCGGGCTGTTCGACATCCGCCCGATCACCCGTGTCTACGTCAACGAGTACGTGAAGCTGGACGTGGAGCGCGCGGCGGCGCTCAGCCCGGCGCTGCTGCCGTGCGAGCGGCGCTGCCCGGCGGTCGTCGCGGTCGCCGAGCACGACGGCGCCGGGTTCGTGGAGCAGTCGCGGACGTTCGCGCCGCTGTGGGGCGCGGGAGAGGCGATGGTCGTGCCGGACCGCGACCACTTCGACGTGGTGCTCGACCTCGCCGATCCGGCTTCGGCGCCCTTCAAGGCGCTGCTGGGCCTGGTCGGCTCGCTGTGATCAGGCCGCCGCGATCTTCGTGGCCTCGCGGCGCAGGTGGTCCAGCATCAGCCGGGCCGACGGCGTCGGCGCGCGGTGCGCGGGCAGCGTGACGCCGACCTGGCGGCGGACGGTCTCCAGCGGCACCGGCAGCGGCGCGATGTCGGCGTCGGTCTCGGCGACCAGCTGCGGCAGCGCGGCGATCATGTCGGTATCGCGGACCAGCGTCCGGACGGTCAGCACCGACGTGCACTCCACCAGGTCGCCGGGCGGCTCCAGCCCCCCGGCGCGGAACACCTGCTCCAGCTCGGCGCGCAGCGCGGTCTGCTCCAGCGGCAGCACCCACGGGTAGTCGAGCAGGTCGGCGAGGGAGAGCCCGGCGCGCGACCGGGCCGGATGGCCGTGCCGGGCGACCAGCCGGATCGGCTCGCCGTACAGCGTGATCTGGCGCAGTCCGCGCAGGTCGCCGATGGGGTTGAGGCGGCCGAGGATCAGGTCGATCTCGCCGTCCAGCAGCCGCGGCACCTGCGCGTCGAAGGTGGCCTCCTGGACGATCACGGTGATGCCGGGGCGGTCCTTCTTCAGCGCCGCGATCGCGCGCGGCAGCAGCACGTTCGAGCCGGCCAGCAGGGTGCCGATGGTGACGGTGCCGACCTCGCCGTCGGCCAGGCCGCTGATCCGCTCGCCGGCGCGGCGCAGCTCGGCCAGCACGGCCCGGGCGTGCTCGACGAACGCCTCCCCGAACATCGTCGGCGTCACGCCGCGCGGGCCGCGGGTGAACAGCTCGACGCCGAGGATGTGCTCGACCTCGCGCAGGCTGCGCGTCACCGCGGGCTGCGCCAGCCGCAGGTGCTCGGCGGCGCGCAGCACGCTGCCCTGGTCGGCGATGGCGACGACGAGGACCAGGTGCCGCAGCTTGAGCCGCCCGTTGAGCAGGTCGATCGCACGCATGCCGCCTTGATATCACAGCATCGTAATAGCTCTGCGGATCTTTGGTATTTGCAAGGCATAGCTGTCCGGGCGGAGGATCTGACCGTCGGGGCAGGTCGCGTCATGGAGGAGCGGGATGAAGGCTGAGCACTACGTCGGCGGCGTGTTCCGTTCGGACGGACCGGCCTTCCCGCTGATCTCGCCCGCGGACGGCGCGGAGATCGGCGCCGTCCCGGAGGCGCCGCGCGAGGTCGTCGACGACGCGGTGGCGGCTGCGCGCGAGGCGCTGCGCGGACCCTGGGGCGCGGCCGGCGTCGAGGAGCGGGCCGCCGCGATGCGCCGCATCGCCGACGGGATCCAGGCGCGGTTCGCCGAGTTCGTGGACGCCGAGATCGCCGACACCGGCCGTCCGCGCGCGTTCGCCGAGACCGTCGACGTGCCCCGCGCCATCGGCAACTTCCGCGCCTACGCCGACCTGCTGTACGGGCGGCCCGAGCGCGCCTACACCACGCAGGTCCCGGGCTGGAGCGCCGGCGGCGGGCAGGCCCTGAACTACACGGTGCGGCGGCCGCTCGGCGTCGTCGCGATCATCTCGCCCTGGAACCTGCCACTGCTGCTGATGACCTGGAAGGTCGCGCCGGCGCTCGCCGCCGGGAACGCGGTCGTCGTCAAGCCGTCGGAGGAGACGCCGTCCACCGCGACGCTGCTCGCTCAGGTCATCGACCAGGCGGGATTGCCGGCGGGCGCGTTCAACCTGGTGCACGGGCACGGCCCCGGCGCGGCCGGGGAGTTCCTCACCGGGCATCCGGGCGTCGACGCCATCGCCTTCACCGGCGAGTCCGCGACCGGGTCGGCGATCATGCGCAACGCCGCCGACCACGTCACACCGGTCTCGTTCGAGCTCGGCGGCAAGAACCCGGCGCTGGTGTTCGCCGACGCCGACCTCGACGCCGCCGTCGACGGCACGGTCCGCTCGTCTTTCACCCACTCCGGGCAGATCTGCCTGTGCACCGAGCGCGTCTACGTCGAACGCCCCGTCTTCGACGACTTCGTCGAACGGCTCGGCGCGCGCGCCAGGGAACTCGCGGACTACGGCCCGATGATCTCCGCCGCGCACCGCGACAAGGTGCTGTCGTACTACCGGCTCGCCCGCGAGGAGGGCGCGACCGTGGTGGCGGGCGGCGGCGCGCCGTCGTTCGGCGACGAGCGCGACGGCGGCTTCCACGTCGAGCCGACCGTCCTGACCGGGCTCCCCGAGACGGCCCGGACCGTCCGCGAGGAGATCTTCGGGCCGGTCTGCCACGTCGCGCCGTTCGACACCGAGGACGAGGCGCTCCGGCTCGCCAACGACAGCCCCTACGGCCTCGCCTCCACCGTGTGGACCCGCGACCTGTCCCGGGCGCACCGCGTCGCGCCGAAGGTGGAGACCGGCATCGTCTGGGTCAACTGCTGGAACCTGCGCGACCTCCGCACGCCCTTCGGCGGCGTCAAGGCCTCCGGGATCGGCCGCGAAGGGGGAGAGTACTCACTGGACTTCTTCTCCGAGCCCGTCAACGTGTGCATCCAGATCTGAGAGCGAGCCAAGTGACCAGCGACATCGACGCGGCGGCCGAGCGCATCCTCGGCGCCTACGCCTCGGGCGTCCCCTGCGAGCCCGTCCGCGACCTCATCGCGACCGCCGACGACGCCTACGCCGTGCAGGACCGGATGACCGAGCGGTGGCTGGGGGAGGGGCGGCGGCTGTCCGGCCGCAAGATCGGCCTCACCTCCCGCGCCGTGCAGCAGCAGATGCGCGTCGACAGTCCCGACTTCGGGATGCTGTACGCCGACATGGCCGTCCCGGACGGCGACGAGATCCCGGCCGGAACCGTCCTGCAGCCGCGCGTCGAGGCGGAGGTCGCGCTCGTCCTGGAGCACGACCTGACCCACGAGCGGCACACCGTCGCCGACCTGATCCGCGCGACGGCATTCGCGCTGCCGGCCATCGAGATCGTCGGCAGCCGCATCCGCGACTGGGACATCACGCTCGCCGACACCGTCGCCGACAACGCCTCGTCCGGCATGTACGCGCTGGGCAACCGGCCCGTCCGGCTCGAGGACGTGGACCTGCGGCTGTGCGGGATGGTGCTGGAGCGGCGCGGCGAGCAGCTGTCCAGCGGCACCGGCGCCGCGTGCCTCGGCCACCCGCTGAACGCCGCGCTGTGGCTCGCCGACACCCTCGCCCGCGTCGGGCGCCCGCTGCGCGCCGGTGACACGGTGCTGACCGGCGCTCTCGGCCCGGTCGTTCCCGCCGCGCCCGGCGACGTGTTCGAAGCCCGCATCGACGGCCTCGGCGACGTCCGCGTCGCCTTCGGCCGTACCGACCAGGACGGGGAGGAATCGTGACCGTTGACGTGCACGCGCTCGCCGCGACGCTGGACGACGCCGTCCGCGACGTCCGCGCGATCCCGAAGCTCAGCGACGCCGCGCCGCTCGACGTGCCGACCGCCTACGCGGTGCAGCGCGAGATGGTCGAGCACCGGATCCGGCGCGGGGAGCGGTTCTCCGGCGTCAAGATGGGCTTCACCAGCCGCGCGAAGATGGTCCAGATGGGTGTCGACGACGTCATCTGGGGCCTGCTCACCGACGGGATGCAGGCCGGTGAGTCGGCGGACCTGTCGAACCTCATCCATCCGCGCATCGAGCCGGAGATCGTGTACCTGATCGGCCGCGAGGTCCGCTCGGTCGCCGAGGTCGAGTCGGCCGTGGCGGGCGTCGCCGTCGGGTTCGAGATCCTCGACTCGCGCTACGAGGACTTCAAGTTCACCCTCCCGGACGTGATCGCCGACAACGCCTCCGCCGCACTGTACGGGTTCGGCGCCTGGCATGAGCCGCGCGACCTGTCCAACGTCGGGCTGCTGATGGAGATCGACGGGCGGCCGGTGCAGACCGGATCGTCCGCCGCGATCCTCGGCGACCCGGCCCGGTCGCTGCGCGCCGCCGCCCGCCTCGCGCTCGGCGCCGGGATGGCATTGGAGCCCGGCTGGGTGGTGCTGGCGGGCGCCGCGACCGCAGCCGTCCCGCTACCTAAGGACGCCCACGTCCGCGTCACCGGCGCCGGCCTCGGCGCCGTGGAGGTGACGACCCGGTGAGCGACGCGATCCTCGTCCAGGGCAAGGCCAAGCCGCGCGGGCGGTTCCCCCACGTCAAGCGGGCCGGCGACTTCGTGTTCGTGTCCGGCACCAGCTCGCGGCGGCCCGACGGCACGTTCGCCGGCGCGAGCGCC
Source organism: Actinomadura opuntiae (assembly GCF_030283205.1). Classification (GTDB taxonomy): domain Bacteria; phylum Actinomycetota; class Actinomycetes; order Streptosporangiales; family Streptosporangiaceae; genus Spirillospora. Next base: position 54,989 of record NZ_JASNWF010000034.1, on the reverse strand, counting down.
GACCCGATGGGCGTCACCGACCTCGACATCCGCGAGCAGACCCGCGCGGTCATCGAGAACATCGCCGACCTGCTGGAGGCCGCCGGGGGAGGGCTGTCCGACGTCGTCAGCGTCACCACCTACCTGGTGAGCATGAACGACTTCGGCGGCTACAACGAGGTCTACGGCGAGCACTTCGACGAGACCGGCCCGGCCCGCACCACCGTCGCGGTCCACCAACTGCCCCACCCGCACCTGCTCATCGAGATCTCGTGCGTCGCCCACATCCCACGCAACGGCGAGGAGGCCGGAGCATGACCCTGCCGCAGCTGACGTTCGGACGCCCCTTCAACTTCGAGGCGTGGATCGACGAGCACCGCGACCTGCTCAAGCCGCCGGTCGGGAACGTCCAGGTGTTCGACGACGCCGGGCTGATCGTCATGGTGGTCGGCGGGCCGAACCAGCGCACCGACTTCCACGACGACCCGACCGAGGAGTTCTTCTACCAACTCAAGGGCAACATGGTCTTGCGCGTCATGGAGGAGGAGGGCAGGCCGCCCACGGACCTGCAGATCAACGAGGGCGACGTGTTCCTGCTGCCCCCGCACGTGCGGCACTCCCCGCAGCGGCCCGAGGAGGGCTCGATCGGCCTGGTGGTGGAGATCCCGCGGCCGGAGGGGCTCACGGAGGCGTTCGAGTGGTACTGCACCGAGTGCCACCACCTCCTGCACCGCGCCGAACTCCAGGTCCGCTCGATCGTGGACGACCTGCCGCCCGCCTTCGAGGGCTTCTACGGCAGCGATCGCAAGTGCCCGAACTGCGGCGCCGTCCACCCGGGCCGCAGGTGGCCCGAATCCATGGTCCCGAAGACGGCGCCGCGCGCCTGACCCCCTCGCGTTCGACGGAGCTCCAGTGACAGTCATCGACGTCCACGCCCATGTCTTCCCCCGGCTCGGCCGCGCCGAGGGCCGGGTCCTCACCGACGACGGCGAGCCCTGGCTGCGCGTCCACGGCGACGGCACCGGCATGATGATGAGCGGCGACCGGGAGTACCGGCCGGTCGAGGAGGGGCTGTGGGACCCCGTGCGGCGGGTGGCCGACATGGACGCCGCCGGCGTCGACGTCCAGGCCGTCTCGTCCACCCCGCTGATGTTCGGGTACGCGGCCGATCCGTCCCGCGCCGCCGACTGGTGCGACCTGGTCAACGACCGCATCCTCGCCTTCTGCGCGGACGCGCCGGACCGGCTGCTGCCGCTCTGCCAGGTCCCGCTCCAGGACCCGGCGCTCGCCTGCGAGGTCGCGACGCGCGCAGCGGCGGCCGGGCACCGCGGCGTGCACATCGGCAACCACGTCGGAGACCGCAACCTGGACGACCCCGGCATCGTCGAGTTCCTCGCGCACTGCGCGCGGATCGGCCTGCCCGTGCTCGCGCACCCGTGGGACATGCTCGGCGCCGACCGGATGCAGGGCCACATGCTTCCGTGGCTGTCGGGCATGCCCGCCGAGACGCAGCTGAGCATCCTCGGGCTGATGCTGTCCGGCGCGTTCGAGCGGATCCCCGCGTCGCTGCGGCTGTGCTTCTGCCACGGCGGCGGCAGCCTCGCCTTCACGCTCGGACGGGCCGACAACGCCTGGCACAGGCGCGACATCGTCCGCGCCGACTCGCCGCGACCGCCGTCGGAGTACACCGACCGGTTCTTCGTCGACTCCGCCGTGTTCGACCCGCGCGCGCTCCGGCTGCTGGTCGAGGTGATGGGCGCCGACCACGTCATGCTGGGCACCGACTACCCGTTCCCGCTCGGCGAGCAGGAGCCGGGCGCGACGATCCGGGCGTGCCCCGGCCTGGACGACGCCGACTGCGCCAAGCTGCTCGGCGGCAACGCGCAGGCGTTCTTCGCGCCCACGACCGCCGTCCCCGCCGCCGATACCGGCGTCGCCGACACTGCGATCGCGGGGAGCGCGTCGTGAGCGCCGAGCGGGAGGCCAGGGAGCGCGAGGCGCTGCGCCTGGACGAGACCGACCCGCTGCCGTCGCTGCGCGAGGAGTTCCTCATCCCGCCCGCGCCCGGCGGAATGTACCCGGAGGCTGCCTACTTCGCCGGCAACTCCCTCGGCCTCCAGCCGAAGGCGGTCGCGGGCCGCCTGCGCGAGGAGCTCGACGACTGGGCGCGGCTCGCCGTCGAGGGCCACACTCAGGCACGCCGCCCGTGGGTCGACTACCACGAGCTGCTCCGCGAGCCCGCCGCCCGCCTCGTCGGCGCCCTGCCGCACGAGGTCGTCGCGATGAACTCGCTGACGGTCAACCTGCACCTGATGATGGCGAGCTTCTACCGGCCCTCCGGCGACCGCACCCGCATCGTCATCGAGGACTCGGCGTTCCCGTCCGACTCCTATGCGGTCGCCAGCCAGGCGATCCACCACGGGCTCGACCCCGCCGCCACCGTCGTGCGGCTGCGGCCCCGCGACGGCGAGGACAACCTGCGCACCGAGGACGTCCTGGCGTTCCTCGAACGCGAGGGCGGGACCGTCGCGCTCCTCATGCTCGGCGGCGTCAACTACCTGACCGGCCAGCTCATGGACATGCCCGCGATCACCAAGGCGGGCCGCGCCGCCGGCGCCGTCGTCGGCTGGGACCTCGCGCACGCCGCCGGGAACGTCCCGCTGCGGCTGCACGACTGGGACGTCGACTTCGCCGCCTGGTGCACCTACAAGTACCTCAACAGCGGGCCGGGGGCGGTCGCCGGCTGCTTCGTCCACGAGCGGCACGTCGCCGATCCGTCGGTGCCGAAGCTGGCGGGCTGGTGGGGCACCGAGCCGTCGGTCCGGTTCCGGATGGACCCCGACATCGCGCCGCCCGCCTCCGCCGACGCCTGGCAGCTGTCCAACCCGCCGATCCTCGCGCTGGCGCCGGTGCTGGCCTCCCTGGAGATCTTCGACCGGATCGGGATGGACGCGCTGCGCGCACGCAGCGAGCGGCTCACCGGCTACCTCGCGGCCCGGCTCGCGCCGCTGCGCGGCGTCCAGGTGATCACTCCGGACGACCCGGCGGCGCGCGGCAGCCAGCTGTCGCTGCGGGTCCCCGGCGCCGGCGGGCTCGTCCGGCGGCTCGCCGAGACCCGCGGCGTGGTCGCCGACGCGCGCGAGCCGGACGTCGTGCGGCTCGCCCCCGTGCCGCTGTACTGCACCTTCCACGACTGCCACCGCGCGGCCGAGGCACTGGATGATCTGACCTAGGTGTGTCGGGGTTCCAGCCGGGCCCGTATGGGGTAGGTTCGTTGCTGTCGCCGCGACCGGCCAGGCGCGGCGGCCAAGCAGTCTCGAACGTTTGCTTTATGAAACGCCCGCAGAAGTTCAAGACGAGGGCGTTCTCCGTTGCAGCTCCGGGTGATCCGGGCGGACGTGAGATGAGTCCGCTTGCAGCCCGGCCGCCGCCCGGCGGCCGGCGATTCCGTTCACCCAGAGGAGAACATCATGGCCGAAGGCACCGTGAAGTGGTTCAACGCCGAAAAGGGCTTCGGGTTCATCGCCCCCGACGGCGGCGGCCCGGACGTGTTCGTCCACTACTCGGCGATCACCTCCAACGGCTACCGCAGCCTTGACGAGAACCAGCGCGTCGGCTTCGAGATCACCCAGGGCCAGAAGGGCCCGCAGGCCGAGGGTGTCTACCCCCTGTAAGGCCCGCGCCCAAAGCGTGAACAGGCCGGGGACGGTTCGCCGTCCCCGGCCTTTCGCATGCCCGGCCGCCGTAGACCGCGGCGTGCCGGTGCACTGCCCGCCGCCCGCGCCCGCCTCTCAGGGGCGCAGCTCCCGGACGGGCGGTTCGACGGCCGGTCCGGCGGGCGCCGCCACCGCCGCGGGACGCGGGCGCAGCGCGCCGGCGAACAGCGCCGTCGGCGCGGCGATGCAGGTGATGAGCGCGAACGCGGCCGGGTAGGACAGCGCGCCCGCCGCCCAGCCGGTCACCGCCGGCGCGGTCAGCCCGGACAGGTAGGTGATCGTCGCGACGCCCGCCACGCCCTCGCCCGGGGTGTTCCCGGCACTGCCGGCCGCCGCGAACACCAGCGGCACGACGGTCGCGACGCCGGCGCCGAGCAGCGCGAACCCGGCGATGCCCGGCACCGCGCTGCGCGCCACCACCACCAGGACGCCGCCGAGCACGGCGACCGCGCCGCCGCAGCGCACGACCGCCACGGGACCGAACCGGCGGACGAGGCGGTCCCCGGCGAGCCGGGTCGCCGCCATGCACGCCATGAAGATCGTGTAGCTGGCGGCGGCGAGCCCGGGGCCCGCGTCCACGACCTTGGTGAGGTAGACCGCCGACCAGTCGGCGCTCGCGCCCTCGGCGAACGTGGCGCAGAAGCCGACGACGCCGATCACCGCGATCGCCCGGTTCGGCAGCGCGAACCGGCGGGGCGGCGGGGCCCCGGTGTCCGCCCGGTCGGGCAGGAGGCCGCGGCCCGCCACGGCGCCCGCCGCCAGCAGGACGAGCGCGACGACTCCGAGGTGGACGCGGGCGTCCACTCCGGCGTGCGCGGCGAGGATCCCGACGCCGCCGGCCGCGAGGCTGCCGACGGCCCACAGCCCGTGCAGCCCCGACATGATCGGCCGCTTCAGGTGCCGTTCCACCGACACGGCGTGCCCGTTCATCACCACGTCCGACATCCCGGCGCCCACGCCGTATAGCAGCATCGCGGCGAACAGCCAGCCGGGCGCGGGGGAGAGTGCGGGCAGCGCGACGACCGCCGCCCAGTACGCGATCAGCAGGCGGGTGGCGGTGCGCTCCCCGATGCGGTGGGCGATCCGGCTCGCGGTCGGCATCGTGGCGAACGCGCCGATGGAGGGGCACAGGAGGGCGAGCCCGAGCATCGTGGCGCCGAGGTGGAGATGGTCCTGGATCCACGGGATGCGGGTCGCGAGGGTGCCCGCGACGGCGCCGTGCACGGCGAAGACGGCGGCGATGGCGCGATGGGGACGGCTCATGGCCACAGAAACTAACAGGCAGGCTTCCTGATGAAAAGCCGATATCACGGTATCGCTGGCTACGATGGCTCCCGTGAAGACCGCCGACCCGACGATGGCCCGCGCGATCAACGACCGGCTCGCCCTGGACCTGCTGCTGGAGCGCGGCCCGCTCACCGCGCCGCAGCTGCGCGCGCTGACCGGGCTGTCGCGGCCGACGGTGTCCGACCTGGTCGAGCGGCTGCGCGCGGACGGGCTGATCGAGGTCACCGGGGAGACCGGCGCCGACCGGCGCGGCCCGAACGCCCGGCTCTACGGCCTGGTCGCCGGCCGCGCCCACGTCGCCGGGGTCGACCTGCGCCGGGACGCGGTGCACGTCGAGGTCGCCGACCTCGCCGGGAACCCGGCCGGTGCGTCCTCCCGCCCGCTGCCGGACCACCCGGACCTGCCCGCCCTGATCGACGAGGCGGTCGCCGGCACCGCGGGCGGCATCGAACTGCACGCGATCGTGGTCGGCACGCCCGGTCTGATCCATCCGGGCACCGGCCTGGTGACCGACGGCGCCATACCCGGCTGGCGCCCCGACCTGCTCCAGGCGCTGCGGGACCGGACCACCGCGCGGGTGGTCGTCGAGAACGAGGTCAACCTGGCCGCCGTCGCCGAGCACCGCGACGGCGCCGCGGCCGGCCACGGCGACTTCGCTCTGCTGTGGCTGGACGACGGCGTCGGCGCCGCGATCGTGCTGGACGGCCGGCTGCGGCGCGGCGCGTCCGGCGGCGCCGGCGAGGTCGGGATGCTCCGGATCGGCGGCGCCGAGTTCTGCGACCTGGTCGACCTGGCGTCCGCCGGGGACCTGGACGCCGAGACCTTCGCCGACCGCGTCGCCGAAGGCGCGTTCGCCCTGGTCGCCGTGCTGGACCCGGGCCTGCTCGTGCTCGGCGGCTCGCTCGGGCGCGGCGGCGGCGACCGCCTCGCCGGCCTGGTCGCCGCCCGGCTGGCCGCCCTGAGCCCCGCCGCCACGGTGGTGCGCCCGGCCGTCTACGACGGCGACGCGGTGCTGCGCGGCGCCGTCCTCACCGCGCTCGACCTCGCCCGCGACGACGTCTTCGGCCGGCCGGTCGCCGCGGGCTGACCGCCGCCGCCCTCCGGTCGGTCGACCGTCACTCGCGGGGCAGGCGCTCGCCCGTCCGCAGCCGGTCCAGGCCCAGCCAGATGAACTCCACCGCCATCTGCTCGGCCCGCTCGCGCGAGGTGTCGGGGTGCTCCAGCCACCACGACACCATCGACAGCATCGACCCGTACATCAGCGGGACGAGCAGCCGCGCCCGCCGCTCGTTCACCTCGAGCGCGGCGGGCGACAGCTTGGGGTCGGCGCGGCGGCGGCGCAGCAGCAGGTCGGCGAACGCGGTGCCGAGCCGGTCGCGCAGCTCCCGCAGCTCCAGGCCGACCTCCGGCTTGTCGAGGTGCCGGACCACCAGCGACCACGCGTCCGGCTCCTCGGTCGCGTAGTCGAACAGCACCCGGATCATCGCCCGGATGCCGCCCGCCGTGCCGTGCGCGGCGGGCACCGCCTCCGTGAGCCGGCCGGTCAGCTCGGTGACGATCGCCTCCGTCACCTCGGCGAACAGCTCCTCCTTGGACGCGAAGTGCTGGTAGAGCAGCGCCTTGGACACCTGCGCCGCCGCGGCGACGTGCTCCATCTGCGTCAGGTGGTAGCCGCGCCGGCCGAACTCGGCCAGCGCCACCTGGAGCAGCTGCTCGCGCCGCCGGGCGTACGGCATGCGCCGCCGCACGCCCGGTGCCGCCGGTCCCGCGACCCCCGTGCCGTCGGTCATTTACCGAGGTACCTGCCCAGCTCGGCGCGGGCGACCGAGCGCACGTGCACCTCGTCCGGCCCGTCGGCGAGGCGGAGGGTGCGCAGCCCCGCCCACATGGCGGCGAGCGGGGTGTCGTCGCTGACCCCGGCGCCGCCGTGCACCTGGATCGCCCGGTCGACGACGTCCAGCGCGACCCGCGGCGCGATCACCTTGATCGCCGCGACCTCGGACCGGGCCGCCTGCACGCCCTGCTTGTCGATCAGCCACGCGGTCTTGAGGGTGAGCAGCCGGGCCTGCTCGATCGCCATCCGCGACTCGGCGATCTGCTGGCGCACCACGCCCTGCTTGGCCAGCGGCCCGCCGAACGCCACCCGCGACGCCGCGCGCTCGCACATCAGCTCCAGCGCCCGCTCGGCCATCCCGATCGCGCGCATGCAGTGGTGGATGCGGCCGGGCCCGAGCCGCGCCTGCGCGATCGCGAAGCCGCCGCCCTCCTCGCCGACGAGGTTCTCCACCGGCACGCGGACGTCGGTGAAGGTGATCTCGCAGTGGCCGTGCTGGTCCTGGTAGCCGAACACGGGCAGCGGCCGGACGACCTCCACGCCGGGCGCGTCCAGGGGGACCAGCACCATCGACTGCTGCCGGTAGGGGTGGCCCTCCGGGTCGGTCTTGCCCATCACGATCATGATCTTGCAGCGCGGGTCGGCGGTGCCGCTGATCCACCACTTGCGCCCGTTGATCACGTAGTGGTCGCCGTCGCGCTCGATCCGGGTGGAGATGTTGGTGGCGTCCGAGCTCGCCACCTCCGGCTCGGTCATCGCGAACGCGCTGCGGATCTCCCCGTCCAGCAGCGGCCGCAGCCAGCGCTCCTTCTGCTCGGGCGTGCCGAACAGGTGCAGCACCTCCATGTTGCCGGTGTCGGGGGCCGCGCAGTTGGTCGCCTCCGGCGCGAGGCTGGGGGAGCGGCCCGTCACCTCCGCCAGCGAGGCGTAGTCGGTGACCGTCAGGCCGTGTGCGGGGTCCTCGCTGTCGGGTAGGAACAGGTTCCAGAGGCCGCGCTTGCGCGCCTCGACCTTCAGGTCCTCCACGACCTGCGGGACGTGGTGCTCGCGGCCCTGCGCGCGCAGCTCGGCCCGCTGGGCCGCGTAGACCGGCTCCGCCGGGTAGACGTGGCTGTCCATGAAGTCCTGGAGGCGGCCGAGGTGCTCCTGGGCCCGCTCGCTCAAACCGAAGTCCATTCCGCTAGAGTAACTGACGAGTCAGTTACTTGGGAGGGGAGTCCCGATGGCAGCCTTCGACGGAACCGGCAAGGTCGCGCTGATCACGGGCGGGTCCAACGGCATCGGCGCGGCGGTCGCCCGCCGGCTGGCCCGCGAGGGCGCCCGGGTCGTGCTCGCCGACGTCGACGACGACGCGGGCGCCGCGCTCGCCAAGGAGCTCGACGGCGCGTTCGTCCGCTGCGACGTGCGCGAGCCCGCCGACAGCGAGGCGGCCGTCGCCGCCGCCGTCGAGCGCTTCGGCGGCCTGGACGTGGCGTTCCTCAACGCGGGCATCGCCGGAGGCGGGCGGCTCGACGAGACCTTCGACCCCGCCGTCTACCGCCGCGCCATGGGCATCAACCTCGACGGCGTCGTCTACGGCGTGCACGCCGCGCTGCCCGCGCTGCGCAACCGCGGCGGTGGGAACATCATCGCGACCGCCAGCATGGCCGCGCTCACCGCGACGCCGTTCGACCCGGTCTACGGCGCGAACAAGGCCGCCGTCGTCGGGCTCGTCCGCGCCCTCGGCCCGACCTACGAGCCCGAGGGCATCCGGGTGAACGCGCTGTGCCCCTCGTTCGCCGACACCGCGATCCTCGGCGGGATGAAGCAGGAGCTCCAGGAGAGCGGCTTCCCCATCCTGGAGGTGAGCGACGTCGTCGAGGCGTTCATGCGGATCCTGGAGGCCGACGGCGTCGGCGAGGCGTGGTACGTGGTGCCGGGCCGCCCGTCCGAGCCGTTCAGGTTCCGCGGCGTCCCCGGCCCCCGCTGAGCCCACCCGCCCACGCACGAACAGGAGAGTCATGCGCGCGATCCAGATCACCGAGTTCGGCGGCCCCGAGGTGCTGACCGTCACCGAGCTGCCCGACCCGGTCGCCGGGCCCGGGCACCTGCTCGTCGACGTCTCCCGCGCCGGCATCAACTACGCCGACACCCACCAGGCCGAGAACAGCTACCTGTCGGAGTCGACGCTGCCGATGGTGCCGGGCGGCGAGGTCGTCGGCACCACCCCGGACGGCCGCCGCGTCGTCGCGCTCGTCGGCACCGGCGGGTACGCCGAGAAGGCCGTCGCGCCCGAGGCGCTGGCCTGGGACGTCCCCGACGCGATCGACGACGTCACCGCGCTCGGGATGATCGTCCAGGGCGCCTCGGCGTGGGTGCTGCTGCGCCGCAGCGTCCACCTGGCGCCGGGGGAGTCGGTCGTCGTGCACGCCGCCGCCGGCGGGGTCGGCACCCTCGCGGTGCAGCTCGCCAAGGCCTGGGGCGCCGGCCGCGTCATCGCCACCGCCTCCTCCAAGGACAAGCGCGACCTCGCCCTCGAACTCGGCGCGGACGTGGCGGTCGACGCCAACGAGCCCGACCTGAAGGACGCGCTCATCGAGGCCAACGGCGGCCGCCGCGTCGACACCGTCCTGGAGATGACCGGCGGGACCGTCACCGACCAGAGCCTGAAGGCGCTCGCGCCGTTCGGCCGGCTCGCCTTCTACGGCATGGCGTCCCGCCAGGAGCCGTCGCCGGTGCGGCCCGCCACGCTGATGTCGCACTCCACCACGATCGCCGGCATGTGGCTGGCGCACGTGTTCCAGATGCCCGGCGACGTGATGCGCACGGCGCTGGAGGAGCTGTTCGGCCTGGCCGCCGACGGCCGGCTGCGCGTCATCGGCGGCGGCGAGTACGGCCTCACCGAGGTCCGCCGCGCCCACGAGGACCTGCGCGCCCGCCGCACCACCGGCAAGCTCGTCCTGGACCCGTCCCGCTGACCCCGGCCGGCCGGGCTAGCCGACCAGGCCGTTCTCGTAGGCGAACACGACCGCCTGGGTGCGGTCGCGCAGCCCGAGCTTGGTCAGCACGTGCCCGACGTGCGTCTTGATCGTCTGCTCGGCGAGCACCAGCTCGGCGGCGATCTCGGCGTTGGACAGGCCCCGCGCGATGAGCCGCAGCACGTCCATCTCGCGCGGGGTCAGCCCCGCCGTCGCCGTCGGGCTCGGCCGCTGGTGGCGGCGCCGGCGCGCGAAGTCGCCGATCAGCCGGCGGGTGATGGACGGCGCGAGGAGCGCGTCGCCCCCCGCCACCACCCGCACCCCGGCGACCAGGTCGGCCGCCGAGGCGTCCTTCAGCAGGAAGCCGCTGGCCCCGGCGCCGAGCGCCTCGTAGACGTACTCGTCCAGGTCGAACGTGGTCAGCACCAGGACCTTCGGCCGCACGTCCGCCGGGTCGCCGTCCGCCCGCGCGGGCTCGCCGATCAGCTCCGCGGTCGCGGCGAGGCCGTCCATCTCCGGCATCCGGATGTCCATGACCACGACGTCGGGATCCAGCGCGCGGGCCATGTCCACGGCCTCGCGCCCGTTCCCCGCCTGCCCGATCACCTCGATCTCCGGATCGGAGGACAGCAGCGCCGCGAGCCCGTCGCGGATCATTACCTGGTCGTCGGCGATCAGCACCCGAATCGTCACGACGCCACCCTACGGCCAATGATCAGCCTCCGTAGGGCAGCTCGGCCGCGACGGCCCATCCGGCCGGGTCGCGCGGGCCGGCCGACAGCTCGCCGCCGAGCATGGTGACGCGCTCGCGCATGCCGACCAGGCCGTGCCCGCCGCCCTCCGAGGCGTCCGGGGCGCGGCGCGCGCCGTCGTCGGCGACCGTCACCGCCAGCGCCCGCGGGCCGTACCTGATCTCCACGTGGACGCGCGACCCCGGCGCGTACCGGGCGGCGTTGCTGAGCGACTCCTGGACGATCCGGTAGGCCGACAGGTCCACCCCGGCGTCCAGCGGGCGCGGCATCCCGACGACCGCGGTGGCGACCGACAGTCCGGAGTTGCGGGCCGCCGCCGCCAGCTCGTCGAGCCGGTCCAGGCCCGGGCTCGGGGCGCGCTCGGCGCCCTCGTCGTCCGAGCGCAGCAGCCCGACGACGCGGCGGGTCTCGGTGAGCGCCTCGCGGGCCGCGTCCCGCACCACGCCGAACGTCTCCCGCGCGGCGTCCGGCAGGTCCGGGATCTTGAACGGCGCGGCCTCGGCCTGCATCGCGATCACCGACATGTGGTGCGCGACGACGTCGTGCAGCTCGCGGGCGATGCGGGCGCGCTCCTCCAGCACCGCCTGCCGGGCGAGGTCCTGGCGGTGCTGCTCCTCGCGCAGGCGCAGCTCTTGCTCGGCGGAGCGGCGGCCGCCGACCGCGTCGCCGAAGGTCAGCGCGAGCGCGGTGACGCCGGCCAGGATCATGCCGAACCAGCCCGGCATGCCCAGCAGCACGGCGGGCAGCAGCACCCCCACGATCGTGACCGCGCCGACGCCGAGCGTCGTCTCCCGGTCGCAGCCGACGCCGGTGAAGAACAGGATGACCACCAGCGCCAGGATCGCGGTGACCGGCCACGGCATGAACCCGTCGCCGTGCCGGACGAACACGGTGACCAGCAGCCCGATGGCGGCGATCCGCCAGGCGGCCAGCGGCCAGCGGGCCGCGAAGACCAGCGGCGTCGCCATCAGCACGCCGAGCGGCCAGGCCGCCCCCGCGTCCACGTGGTACTGGTCGATGGAGATCGCGATGGAGCCGGCGGTGAACCCGATCGTCAGGGCGACCAGGACGGCGAGGATCGGCGCGCGCAGCAGCATCCGGCGCGGCAGCAGGGTGACGGCCGGCTCGTCGCGGCCCGGCATGACGGCCGAGGGGACCCCGGCGAGCAGCCGGGGCCGCCCCCCGGCGGCGGAGCGGTGTGGTTCGTTCATCTCGCTGCGAGCCTAGAGCGCCGCGCGCCGCGCCCGCCTGCCTCCGCGGGGGGAGATCCGGCCGCCCCCGCTGGTATCACCGCTGCCCAGCGGGCCGGACGCTCTTCCATCCTTTCCCGATTGACTTTATAGGAATTATGGGCCAACCTGAGGCAGGTGACGATCTCCATCACGCTGCACGAACGGCTGCACGTCGACCTGCGCCGCCAGGCCAGCGCGCTGTGTACCCCGACGCCCCGCTGACGCTCACCCGCCGCGGCCCATCGGCGGGAGCGCTCCAGGACGTCCGACCGCACAGCCGAGGAGAACGACAGATGACCACGACCACGACCACCAGGGCCGAGACCGGCGCGCCCGAGGCGGCCGCGCCCGCCGCCGGGGACGCGAAGGACGCCGCCGCGCCGTTCGCGCCGCCGCGGCTCGCCGAGCGGGCCCGCGCGATCGCGGCGAACCCGCAGGAATGGGTCCACCGCGTCCGGCTCGACCCGCAGGGCCGCTGGTACGAGCGGCTCCACCAGGACGCCGACCACGAGATCTGGCTGATCAGCTGGCTGCCCGGCCAGTCCACCGGCTTCCACGACCACGGCGGCTCCGCGGGGGCCTTCGCGGTCGCCCTCGGCACGCTCGAGGAGCACCGCGTCCGCGCCCGGCGCGAGGTCGGCCCGGGGCAGGCCCGCTCGTTCGGGCCCGACTACGTCCACGACGTCCGCAACACCTCCGACGCGCCCGCGGTGAGCGTGCACGTGTACTCGCCGCCGCTGTCGACCATGCGCCGCTACGACGTCGACGCGGGCGGCGAACTCGTCCGGCTCGCCGCGGAGTCGGCCGACGACTGGTGACGTGAGCCCGGCCGGCGACCTGTGACGGACGGCCCGCCGGGGAGGCGCCCCTTCCGGCGGGCCGCTCGTCCAACCGCGTTCCAGCGCACGGTCTCGCAATCGCCATCCGGAGGTGGGGCCCGGGCAACGGGGCCGCATAAGGTCCTTCCTACGGGGAAGATCCGGCTCCATGAGCACACCGGGCAGCGAACCGAGCACGACGGCGGCGGGGGAGCACCACGGCGGTCCCTCGCATTCCGCCGCGACCGCCGCTCTCCTGGCGGGCGCCGCCGCCCTCGGCGGGTTCCTGTTCGGTTACGACTCCTCGGTCATCAACGGGACGGTCGACGCGCTCAAGGACACCTTCCACCTGAGCGGCTTCGCGGTCGGGTTCGTGGTGTCGGCGGCGCTGCTCGGCTGCGCGGCCGGCGCCTGGTTCGCCGGCCCGATCGGCGACCGCATCGGCCGGGTCAAGGTGATGCTGGCCGCGTCCGCCCTGTTCGTGATCAGCTCGCTCGGCTCGGCGTTCGCCTTCAGCGCGGTGGACCTCACCGCGTGGCGGCTGGTCGGCGGCCTGGCGATCGGCGCCGCGTCCGTCATCGCTCCCGCCTACATCGCCGAGATCGCGCCCGCCGAGCTGCGCGGCCGGCTCGGCTCGCTGCAGCAGATGGCGATCGTCCTCGGCATCTTCGCTGCGCTGGTCGTCGACTACGTGATCGCGCAGGTGTCCGACGGCGGCGCGACCGGGACCTTCCCCTGGGGCGGCGGCGCCTGGCGGTGGATGTTCGCCAGCGCGGCCGTGCCCGCGGTGTTCTGGGGCGTGATCGCCACGACCATCCCCGAGTCGCCGCGCTACCTGGTGAAGAAGCACAAGATGAACGACGCGCGGCGGGTGCTCGCGCGGGTCATGGGCCGCGGCGACGTGGACGGCAAGATCAAGGACATCGTCCGGTCGATCGCCGAGGACCGCCCGGTGCACCTGCGCGACCTGCGCGGCTCGCGGCTCGGGCTGCTGCCGATCGTGTGGGTCGGCATCCTGCTGTCGGTCTTCCAGCAGTTCGTCGGCATCAACGTGATCTTCTACTACTCGTCCTCGCTGTGGCAGGCGGTCGGCTTCTCCGAGAGCAACGCGATGCTCACCTCGGTGATCAACTCCATCGTCAACGTGGCGTTCACGCTGGTCGCGATCGCGCTGGTCGACCGGGTCGGGCGGCGCCCGCTGCTGCTCGGCGGCGCGGCGGGCATGGCGCTGTCGCTCGGGACGCTGACGGTCTGCTTCTCCACCGCCCACGTCGTGGACGGCAAGCCGGAGCTGAGCGGCGCCGCCGGGCCGATCGCGCTCGTCGCCGCGAACGTCTTCGTCGCCGCCTTCGCCGCCACCTGGGGCCCGGTCGTATGGGTGATGCTCGGCGAGATGTTCAACAACTTCATCCGGGCGTCGGCGCTGGCCGTCGCCGCCGCCGCGCAGTGGCTCGCCAACTGGGTGGTCACGACGACGTTCCCCGGCATCTCCGGCTTCTCGCTCAGCTTGGCCTACGGCCTGTACACCGCGTTCTCCGTGCTGGCGTTCTTCTTCGTGATCCGGGCCGTCCCGGAGACGAAGGGACGCGAGCTGGAGGACATGGACCATCTCGAACGGCCGCGGTCACGCGCGGCCCGCGCGTGACCGCGGAAACCGTGCTGCCGCAGGGGGCGCCCTTCGGTTACGATGGGCCCATGCAGGCCGTATCGCACGCGTTCCAGACGACGACGCCGGGTCGCCCCCGGCGCCACGGCCGCATGCACTGACATCGCACGCTGTGAAGGCCCCGGGAGCGATCCCGGGGCCTTCGCCGCTTTCCGGGGTCGCCGCGGGACCTCCCACGAGGAGGACAGGAGCAGGCCGATGGAACCGGATGCGTCCGGGCGACACCCCGAGTCGATAGCATCGGAACCCGTCGATCCCAACCCACCATCACGAGGAGTACCCGTGTCCACCGTGTCTGAGCTGCGCATCACCCTCGACGGGAGCGAGCGGGCGGTGCCGGCGGGCACCACCGCGGGACAGGCACTGGACGCCGACGGCCGCACCGTGATCGCCGCCCGGGTCAACGGTGAGCTGCGCGACCTGGCCGGCGAGCTGCACGACGGCGACGCCGTCGAGCCCGTCGAGATCGGCTCCGACGACGGCCGGGCCATCATGCGGCACTCCGCCGCGCACGTCATGGCGCAGGCCGTGCAGGAGCTGTTCCCCGAGGCCAAGCTCGGCATCGGCCCGCCGGTCGAGAACGGCTTCTACTACGACTTCGACGTCGCCGAGCCGTTCACCCCCGACGACCTCAAGCGCATCGAGAAGCGGATGCGCGAGATCGTCAAGCAGGGCCAGCGGTTCTCCCGCCGCCCGGTCTCCGACGACGACGCCCGCGCCGAGCTGGCCGCCGAGCCCTACAAGCTGGAGCTCATCGGCCTCAAGGGCTCCGGCCCGGTCGAGGAAGCGGCGGACGGCGCGAACGTGGAGGTGGGCGGCGCCGAGCTGACCATCTACGACAACCTCGACGCCAAGTCCGGCGAGCTGCGCTGGAAGGACCTGTGCCGCGGCCCGCACCTGCCGTCCACCCGCGTGATCCCGGCGTTCAAGCTGATGCGGTCGGGCGGCGCGTACTGGCGCGGCAGCGAGAAGAACCCGCAGCTGCAGCGCATCTACGGCACCGCATGGGAGAGCCGCGAGAAGCAGGACGAGTACCTGAAGTTCCTGGAGGAGGCCGAGAAGCGCGACCACCGCAGGCTCGGCGCCGAACTCGACCTGTTCTCCTTCCCGCCGGAGCTCGGCAGCGGCCTGCCCATCTTCCATCCCAAGGGCGGAATCATCCGCAAGGAGATGGAGGACTACATGCGGCGGCGGCAGCAGGAGGCGGGCTACGAGTTCGTCAACACCCCGCACATCACCAAGTCGTCGCTGTTCGAGATCTCCGGCCACCTGCCCTACTACGGCGACGACATGTTCCCGCCGTTCGAGGTGGACGAGGTCGAGTACCGCGTCAAGCCGATGAACTGCCCGATGCACAACCTGATCTTCCGGGCGCGCGGGCGGTCGTACCGCGAGCTGCCGCTGCGGCTGTGCGAGTTCGGCTCGGTGTACCGGTACGAGAAGTCGGGCGTGGTGCACGGCCTCACCCGCGTGCGCGGCATGACCCAGGACGACTCGCACATCTACACCACCAAGGAGCAGATGGGCGACGAGATCAAGTCGCTGCTGTCCTTCGTGCTGAGCGTCCTGCGCGACTTCGGCCTCTCGGAGTTCTACCTGGAGCTGTCCACCCGGGACGACTCCGACAAGTTCATCGGCGACGAGGCCGACTGGGCGGAGGCGACCGAGGCGCTGCGCCAGGCCGCCGAGGAGTCCGGCCTGGACCTGGTGGACGACCCGGGCGGCGCCGCGTTCTACGGCCCGAAGATCTCCGTGCAGGCCAAAGACGCGATCGGCCGGACCTGGCAGCTGTCCACCATCCAGCTGGACTTCAACCAGCCGAAGCGGTTCGGGCTGGAGTACCAGGCGGCCGACGGCACCCGGCAGACCCCGGCGATGATCCACCGCGCGCTGTTCGGGTCGGTCGAGCGGTTCCTGGGCGTGCTGGTCGAGCACTACGCCGGCGCGATGCCGCCGTGGCTGTCGCCGGTGCAGGCGGTCGGCATCCCGATCGGCGACGCGCACGTCCCGCACCTGGAGAAGGTCGCCGCGCGGCTGCGCGAGCGCGGCGTCCGGGTGGAGGTCGACTCCTCCTCCGACCGGATGCAGAAGAAGATCCGCAACGCGCAGAAGCAGAAGATCCCCTACATGCTGCTCGCGGGCGACGACGACGTCGCCAAGGACGCGGTGTCGTTCCGCTACCGCAACGGCGAGCAGAAGAACGGCGTGCCGATCGACGAGGCCGTCGAGGAGATCGTCAAGCCCGTGGAGGCCCGCGTCCAGATCTGAACGGTGCCGCCCCCGGCCGCGCCCGCCCCCGTGCGGGCGCGGCCGAGGGGGCCCGTCAGTCCTTGGAGAGCACGCAGGGCTTGCCGGCCCGGGCGCCGACCGCCCACAGCGTCCGGGTGCCCAGGACGCGCGTGAGCCCGCTGAAGACCGCGTCGGTGTCGATCTCCGTCCGCCAGGCGCCGTCGGTGTGGTGCAGCAGGACCGAGCCGCTCGGGGCGTTCCGCCGCACTCCGACCGCCCGGACGCCGCTCGCGCCGCCGTCGGCGAGCGCCCCGGTGAACCGGACGCCGTCCGGCCCCGGTCTCCGCTGCCAGCCGGACCCGTCCCAGTGGTAGGCGCCGGCGTCGCCCACGGCCAACACGTCGTACGGTGTCCGCTGCCTGATGACGCGGACGTCCGCCGCGCCGGTGGCCTGCGGCGCCCACGTCCCGCCGGACCAGCGGTAGACGGCCGAGCCGCCGTTGGCGCGGTCGCCGTACCCGGCGGCCCACGTGCCCGCGCCGTCCGCGTCGAGCGCGTAGACGCACTTGAGCGGTGGCGCGGGGACCTCGCTCCAGGCGCCGCCGCTCAGGTGCGCGGGATGTGTCCACGGGACGTTCCGCTGGAGCGGCTGCTCGACGCGACCTCCGCGATGGTGGCGACCGGCGACTGGGACGCGCTGCGCCTCGCCCAGGTGGCGCGGGCCGCCGGAGTCATGCTGATGCGGGTCACCGTCAGCCATGTCGTCGCGCCGCTGCACGGGCCCGGCGAGGTGGCACGGGGCCTGGCGGAGCTGACCCGGCGGCTGCTGGCGTGAGCGCGGCGGCCGGTCCGGGCGGGGCCTCGGGCGGACCTGCGCATGGGGGACATGGGGGATCCGCGGAGTTGGTAGCCTCAACGGTCACGTGCCACGGACCGGGGAGAGGACCGAGATGAAGTCCACGAGGCCGCGGCGGCGGGGGCCGCGGCGGGCGCGCTCGATCTGGGGCCGGGTCGCCGGCTACGGGGGCGCCGTGCTGCTCGTGGCGGCCGCTCTCGTGGTGCTCCTCGTGCCGCTGCTCGACAACAAGCACGACGGCACCGGCACCGGTGCCACCGGCGCCACCGGGACGGCGGATCCCGGCTCGTCGCCCGCGGTGGGCCAGGGCGTCGTCCCCGGCCCGTCCGGGCAGCCCGTGACGCCGTCCAACCCCGTCCCGCAGAGCAGCGGAGGCAGCCCGTACACCGGGGGCGGCCAGGGCGGCGGCATGCAGCTCCCCGACCAGAACCAGGCCGGCGGCACCGACTGGTGCCCGCAGGGGACGGCCTTCTACCGCGCCTCCGGCGGGAACGTCGACGTGACCATCACCGTCTCCGCCAGCGGCCTCGTCCGCGTCGAGATGTCGATCAAGGGGCACGCCATGCAGACGCGGCAGAGCAGCGTCGCGGGCGGGAAGCCGCACACCTTCCGGTTCAAGAACGTCTCCGCCGGCCTCGTCCAGAAGGTGAAGGTGACGACCGTGTCGGTCGGGGTGGCCATGCAGAACTGCTACGCGCGGCCCGCCTGACGCCGGAAACCGCTTGGTATGCGGACGGGGCGGGCCTAGAGTGCGTGTCCTGCGCCCGGGCCCGTTCCCATGGGCGGGAGGGGAGCGGCCCCGCCGGCGCCCGCCTCGCCGGATCCCGCTCCCGGCGAGCGGCGGACGTCCTCGACCGACACGTTGACCGCCGCGACCCGCGCGCCCAGCATCAGCCCCGTCATCCGCGCCACCTCGGCCTGCACCGCCGCCGCCACGTCCATGATCACGTGGCCGTACTCCACCACGACGCCGACGTCGACGGTGACCGCGTCGCCCGAGCGGCGGACCCGCACCCCGGAGCCGAGCGCGCAGACGCCGCCGGCCTCCGTCGCGGCCAGCACCGCGACCTTCTCGGCGATCTCGTCACCGATCATGATCCGCCCCTCCACCGGCGGCGCGGCGGACGCGGTCGGCGCGGACCGGGCGGGCGGCGCGCCCGCGGACGAGGCCGGGGCGGACGGCCCCGGCGGGGACGCGGGCAGCGGCGGCGCCACCGGCCGGCCGGACGCCCCGGGGAAGAACGGCATCGACCCCGCCCCCGGGTGCGGTTCGGCGCCGTCCGCGGCGCGGCCCTTGTCGAGCTCGCTCATGATCGCTCCCACTGGTCGGCTGGACGACCATGGTGTCGGAGACAGCGACGATACGTCACGCAGGCCCCCGTTCGCGGGCGCGTCCGCCGCGGCCGCGGGGCAGCCCGGCTACGTGCCCGCGGGCTCCTCTCTCTATGCTGCTGGTCAGGCCGTGAACAAAAGGAGACCGCCGCCTTGACCGCAGAGCCGGAGAAGCCCGTGGACCAGCAGGGGCGCGACGAGGCGTCCGGGCCGGGCGCCGGGGAGCGCCGGCCGCGCCTGGAGGAGGAGCGGGGCGGCGCGGGCGCGCCCGACCACTTCCAGCGGCTGT
The DNA here is from genome assembly GCF_030283205.1 of Actinomadura opuntiae. Classification (GTDB taxonomy): domain Bacteria; phylum Actinomycetota; class Actinomycetes; order Streptosporangiales; family Streptosporangiaceae; genus Spirillospora. The sequence continues at coordinate 36,042 of NZ_JASNWF010000034.1, read as the reverse complement.
GGACCCCGCACCGGATGGCCTACATCAAGGGCGAGAACAAGCCCACCGGCCCGGGCGCCGGGGAGGGCTGCCCGTTCTGCGAGATCCCGGCGATGACCGACGAGGACGGCCTCGTCGTGGCGCGCGGCCGGTCGGTGTTCACCGTCCTGAACCTCTACCCCTACAACTCCGGCCACCTCATGGTCGTCCCGTACCGGCACGTGGCCGACTACGGCGAGCTCGACGAGCCGGAGTACACCGAGCTGGCCGTCTTCACCCGCCGCTCGCTGGCCGCGCTGCGCAAGGCCAGCGGCGCGCAGGGGTTCAACGTCGGCATGAACCTCGGCCTGGTCGCCGGGGCCGGCATCGCCGCCCACCTGCACCAGCACGTGGTGCCGCGGTGGGGCGGCGACACCAACTTCATGCCGGTCGTCGGGCACACCAGGGTGCTGCCGCAGTTGCTGCGCGACACCCGGCAGATCCTCGCCGACGCCTGGCCGCAGGACTGACGGTCCCCTCGCGCACGAGCGGTCGGAGGCCACGGCATGATGGACGCCATGACGCGACGCGAGCGGCCGGTGCTGGTCTACGACGGCGACTGCGGGTTCTGCACCACCTCGGTGCGGTTCCTCGAACGCCGCGTCCCCGTGGACGCCGAGGTCATCGCGTTCCAGTTCGCCGACCTCGCCGCGCTCGGCACCACGCAGGAGCGCGCGGAGCACGAGGTGCTGTGGGTCGACCGGGCCGGGCGCGTCAGCGGCGGCGCGGAGGCCATCGGACGGCTGCTGACCGCTGCGGGCGGCGTCTGGCGCGTCCCCGGCGTCGTCATGCGGACGCCTCCGGTGAGCTGGCTGGCGCACGCCGTGTACCGGCTCGTCGCGAACAACCGGCAGCGGATGCCCGGCGGCACGGCCGCCTGCATGCTGCCCGCCGCGCAGCGGCCCGGCGCCCAGGGCTGACCGCCACCGGCCCTCAGGCCGCCTCGGGCGCGGCCGTGCCCGCCCGCGCGCCGAGGACGCGGCGCAGCCGCGCCGGCAGCCGCCCGGTCAGCTTCTCCAGCGGCAGGAACGCCGCCAGCCAGATCGCGTGCGGCAGGAAGTGGATGCTCATCAGCGCGTAGGTGACGGCGTGGAACCCCGCGAAGAACAGCACGAACAGGTACAGCGGCCGGCCGCGCAGGAACAGCAGCACCGGGGAGATCGCCTCAGCGGTGAACATGAACCACTGGCTGGCCTTCAGCACCAGCGGGTAGTCGATGAGGCTGCGGCCGAACGCCGTCCCGCGCCGGCTCAGCGCCCACTGCACGGTCGCCCCGTTCGGCCACTCGGGGAACCCGCCGATCCTCACCTTCGCCCACATGGACAGGAAGTAGGCGGCCACCACCGAGACCTGGATGCCGCGCACCGCCCACGCGGACGCCTCGCAGCCGCGCTCGTCGTCGATCCTGGCCCGTCCCACGCTCGGCAGCACGAACAGCGCCACCACGAGCGCGAGGTGGTCGTGGTCGACCTTCCCGTACGACATGCTGATCGTGACCCACCACAGGTACCCGCACGCGCAGACGTAGCCGGTCAGCCGCGGCAGGAACCGGCCCGTCGCCGCGGCGAAACCGGCCGCGAGCGTGACGGCCAGCAGGGTGTACATCGCGGCGGGCGTCGGCGCGGGCAGGTGCAGTAGCCGGCCGAGCAGCACCGGGCGGTACAGGTCGGCGGGCAGCCGGGCGTGCGCCAGCGAGCTGCCGGTCAGCAGCAGCATGTCGAACGGCAGGAACGCGTACCCGAGGATCCGCAGCCAGGCGACGCGGGCGCGCGGGACCGGCCCGAACCACCAGCGGCCCCAGAGGGTGCGGGCCGGACCGGGCTCCGGGCCGGCGGGCGCGACGGGCCGTGGCGCCTCCGGCGTCGCGGCGGCGGTCACCGCACGTCCCAGACGACGCGGTTGACGCGCCGGGTCGACACGACCTCGCCGTGCTCCAGCCTCTTGATCTCTTCCACCACGTAGATCCTGGTGAGCCGGGGGTCGCCGGGATGCAGCCGGTGCTGCCCCTCGGCGATGCCCTGCAGCAGCGACGGGCGGTGGACGATGCGGTCCATCTGCCCCTCGATCTCGGCGCGCTTCATGCCCGTCCCGACGGCGTCCCGGGACAGCTCGACGTGCCGGCCCTCGGCGGTGTCGGCCTCCAGCCAGAAGGAGCCGATCGTCCCGCCGTCGTTCTTCACCGAGAACGCGAACTGCGTCATCGGCCCGACGGGGAAGTCGTCGTTGCTCCCGTACGCGCTGGCGAGCAGCAGCGCGGCGACGAAGGCGGCGCCCGCGAGCGACCGCCAGAGCCGTGCGCGGGCGCTCAGGCGGAGGACGGGAACGTTCACCGGGCAAGCCTAGAGCGCGGCCCGTCGCAGCTGCGACACGGTGACGAAGTCGAAACCCCGGCCGCGCAGCCCGCGGATCATCGCGGGGAGCCGCTCGATCGCGGTCTCGCGGCTGGCGGCGCCGACGTCGTGGGCGAGGACGATGGTGCCGGGGCGCGCGTTGTCGACGACGGCGGCGACCATCTCGTCCGGCTCGCGGCCGAGCGCCCTGTCCTGCACCAGCAGCGACCACAGCACGAGGTCGTAGCCGTGCTGGGCGGCGACGTGCAGGGTGGTGCCGCCGAGCCGGCCCCACGGCGGCCGCAGCAGCGTCGCGGTCCGCCCGGTGACCTCCTTGATCGCCTCGTGCGTGCGGTGGATGGAGCGGTAGGCGTGCGCCAGGCTCAGCTTCGACAGGTCGTCGTGCCTCCAGGTGTGGTTGCCGATCTCGTGCCGGCCGAGCCGTCCCTCGACGAGATGGGCGTTGCGGACCAGGCGGCTGCCCACCACGAAGAACGTCGCCGGCGCCTTGGCCTCGTCCAGGGCGTCCAGGGCGTGCGGCGTCCAGCGCTCCATCGGCCCGTCGTCGAAGGTGAGCGCGACCAGCCGGCGGCGGGTGTTGACCGCCCACACCACGTCGACCTGCCGGTCGGGCGGCTGCCAGGAGTCGACGGACGCGGCGGACGCGGGGATCGGCGGGTCCTCCTTCCGCCAGGCCTGCTCGGTGGCGAACCCGCCGCCGGCCGCGAGCAGCCCGCCGGCCGCGAGGCCGAGGCCCCGCATCACGTTGCGGCGCCCGGGCCGGGCGCGCCGCCGATCTTCCCCCGTGTCGCTCATAGCGCAGTAAGAGTTTCACGACGGGAACGCGCCGCCATCGCCCGAGATGCCGAAATCGGAGTCACCCTCAGGGATGAGTCCGCGGCGCCAGCTGGACGACTCCGGAAGGATCATCCGGGATGTCCGGGGAGGTCCAAAGGCGGAGACGGGCCGCACGGGACCCGCCCCCGCCCGCCGCGCTAGTCGTGCACCGCCTCGGCCGCGGCGACCTTGTCCGCCAGGTGCGAGGGGAGCGGCTCGTACCGCAGGAACGTCCGGTCGAACGTGCCGGTGCCCTGCGACATCGACCGCAGGTCGATCGCGTACCGGACGATCTCCAGCTGCGGCACCTCCGCCTTGATCATCGTGCGGCCTCCCGGCACCGCCTGCGTGCCCAGCACCCGGCCGCGCCGCGAGGTGAGGTCGGACATGACCGGGCCCACGTAGTCGTCGGCGATCAGCACGGCGACCTCGTCCACCGGCTCCAGCAGCAGCACCGGGACCCGGGCGGCGGCGTCCTTCAGCGCGAGCGCGCCGGCGGCCTGGAAGGCCATGTCGGAGGAGTCCACCGAGTGCGCCTTGCCGTCGTACAGCGTGACCCTGATGTCGACCAGCGGGTACCCGGCGGACACGCCGCGCTCCATCTGCTGCCGGACGCCCTTCTCGACCGACGGGATGAACTGCCGCGGCACCACCCCGCCGACGATCTTGTCCACGAACTCGAAGCCCCCGCCCGACGGCAGCGGCTCCACCTCGACGTGGCAGATGCCGTACTGGCCGTGGCCGCCGCTCTGCTTCACGTGCCGGCCGAGGCCCTTGGCGGACCCGCCGAACGTCTCGCGCAGCGGCACCCGCAGCTCGACCCGCTCCACCTCGACGCCGTACCGGCCGCTGAGCCGGTCGATCAGCACGTCGGCGTGCGCCTCGCCCATGCACCACAGCACCAGCTGCCGGGTCTCGGCGTTGTTCTCCAGCCGCAGCGTCGGGTCCTCGGCCACCAGCCGGCCGAGGGCCTGGCTGAGCTTGTCCTCGTCGGCCTTGGACCTGGCCCGGATCGCCACCGGCAGCAGCGGGTCCGGCATCGTCCACGGCGCCATCACCACCGGCGCCGACGGGTCGGACAGCGTGTCGCCGGTCTCGGCGCGCGCCAGCTTCGCGACCGCGCAGATGTCCCCGGCGCCGCAGGAGGTGACGGTCCGCTGCGCCTTGCCGAGCGGGGAGGTGAGCGCGCCCACCCGCTCGTCGACGTCGTGGTCCTCGTGCCCGCGCTCGGCCATGCCGTGCCCGGACACGTGGACGGTCGTGTCGGGGCGCAGCGTCCCGGAGAACACCCGCACCAGCGAGATCCGCCCGACGTACGGGTCGGAGGTGGTCTTGACCACCTCGGCGACCAGCGGCCCGTCGGGGTCGCAGCCGATCCGCCTCGGCGGCCCGCCGTCGACGGGCGTGACCGCCGGGATGCCGTGCTCCAGGGGCGAGGGGAACGCCTGGGTGATGACCTCCAGCAGCTCCAGCATGCCGACCACCGGGCCGGGATGGTCGCCGTGCGGCACCGACGTGGCGAGCACCGGGTAGAAGCTGCCGCGCGCCACCGCGGTCTCCAGGTCCTCGATGAGCGCCTTGACGTCGATCTCCTCACCGGACAGGTACCGGTCCATGAGGGTCTCGTCCTCGCTCTCCTGGATGATCCCCTCGATCAGCGAGGCGCGCTGCTCGGAGATCTGCTCCAGGTACCGCGGGTCGGGCGCGCACTCGGTGCGCTCGCCGGAGGAGTAGTCCAGGCAGCGCTGGGTGAGCAGCCCGACCAGGCCCTTCAGGCCGTCGTCGCCCGACGCCGGGAAGTACAGCGGCAGGACGCCCTCGCCGAAGGCGTCCTGGCAGCTCAGCACGACGTCGTCGAAGTCGCCGCGCTGCTGGTCGATCTTGGTGATGACGACCGCGCGGGGCATCCCGACCGCGGCGCACTCCTCCCAGATCATCCGGGTCAGGCCGTCGATGCCGTCCACCGCCGAGATCACGAACAGGGCCGCGTCGGCGGCGCGCAGCCCGGCCCGCAGGTCGCCGACGAAGTCGGCGTAGCCGGGGGTGTCGACGAGGTTGACCTTGATGTCGCCGTGCTGGAGCGGGGCGAGCGCGAGGTTGACCGAGCGCTGCTGGCGGACCTCGATCTCCTCGAAGTCGCTGACCGTGGTGCCCTCCTCGACCCGGCCAGGCCGCTGCAGCGCGCCCGCGGCGCTCAGCAGCGCCTCCACGAGCGTGGTCTTGCCCGCCCCCGAGTGGCCGACCAGCGCGACGTTGCGCACCCTGTCGCACCCGCCGGCCTCCGGTGCCCTGCCGGGGGCTCCCGGGTGTCCTCCCTTGTCCGCCATGGCTACCTCCTCGGACGGGCCTCCCGGCGGGGGCCCGCGTGCGGCTGGGGCCCGGCCCGGAGGGCCCGGCCCTGACGTCCGAGTGCGGCGTCCGACCTCGTCCAACGCGCGTGACCGACGTCACACCCGTGTCAATACCCTTTCCCGTGTCGGGCGGGATCACAAGGGGTGAACGGCAAACAACCCGCTCGCGTCCGCCGCGCGGGGCCGCGGGCCGCCGCGGACCGCCACTGTCCCCGGGCCGACCGCACCGGACCGGCGACCGCACTACGATTGGGCCCGCCAACGGCGGCCCCCTGGCCGGTCCCCGCGGCGCTTCCATCCGGCAGCAGGAGAACGGACGGCGATGCTCAACAGAATCAGGCCCGCGCTGGGGCGCGTCCTGACGCCCATCGGACGGACGGTCGCGCGGACCGGGGTGTCGCCCAACGCCATCACCGTCATCGGCACCGCCGGCGTCGCCGCCGGCGCCCTGGTGCTCTTCCCGCGCGGGGAGTTCTTCTGGGGCACCCTGGTGATCACCGCGTTCGTGCTGTTCGACATGCTGGACGGCGCGGTCGCCCGGGTCACCGGCAAGATCTCCAAGTTCGGCGCGTTCCTGGACTCCACGCTCGACCGCGTCGCGGATGCGGCGATCTTCTCGGGGCTGATGATCGGGCTGTACCGGGACGGGCAGCACGTCCTGGCCGGCGTCGCGCTGTTCTGCCTGGTCGCCGGGGTCGTGGTGTCGTACGCCAAGGCCCGCGCCGAGGGCCTCGGGTACACCTGCAACGTGGGCATCGCCGAGCGCTCCGAGCGCCTGCTGATCGCACTGGTGGCCGCGGGGCTCGACGGCCTCGGCGTCCCCTACGTCCTGGCGATCGCCCTGTGGGTGCTGGCGGTCCTCAGCACGGTCACGGTGGGGCAGCGGTTCGCCACGGTCTACGCCCAGGCCAAGGCCGCCCCCGCGCCGGAGGCCGCCGGGCCTGCGACGTCCGGGGAGTCCGGGAACTCCGAGGACGAGGAGAACGGCGAGAAGGCGCACGCGAAGGCCGGGCCGGGCCCGCGCCGATGACCCCCTCCGCGCCGGCGGCGCTCCGCGACGAGGTGATGGACGCCGCCTACGCGCTGGGCTGGACGATCGTCCGCAAGATGCCCGAGGGCGCCGCCCGGCTCGCGTTCACCGCGGTCGCCGACCGCGCCTGGCAGGCCCACGGGTCCGGCGTCCGGCAGCTGGAGCGCAACCTGTGCCGCGTCCTCGGCAAGGACGCCGTCGACGACGAGGTCCGCGTCCTCAGCAAGCGGGTGCTGCGCCGCTACGCCCGCTACTGGCTGGAGGTGTTCCGGCTGCCCGAGTACGACCGGGCGCGGATCCTCGGCCGGATGCGGGTCACCGGCGAGAAGAAGATCTTCGCCAACCTCGACGCGGGCCGGGGAGTGGTCCTCGCGCTGCCGCATATGGGCAACTACGAGCACGCCGGCGCCTGGCTCGCCGCCTGCGGTTACCCGTTCACGACCGTCGCCGAGCGCCTGAGGCCCGAGTCGCTGTTCGACCGGTTCGTGGCGTTCCGGGAGAGCCTCGGCATGGAGGTCCTCGCGCACACCGGCGCCTCGGCCTTCGGCCGGATGGCGCAGCGGCTGCGCGCGGGCCGGCCCGTCTGCCTGGTCGTCGACCGCGACCTCACCGCGAGCGGCGTCGACGTGGAGTTCTTCGGCGCCACCGCCCGGATGCCCGCCGTCTCCGCCGCGTTGGCGCTCCAGACCGGCGCCGCCCTCATTCCCGTGACACTCTGGTACGAGGGGAAGTACTGGGCGGCCCGCGTCCACGAGGAGATCCCGGTCCCGGACGGGGGCGCCAGGCGGGAGAAGATCCGGACCATGACGCAGGAGACCGCGCGGGTCTTCGAGGCGGGCATCGCCGCCCACCCGGAGGACTGGCACATGCTGCAGAAGGTCTGGGTGGACGACCTCGATCCGGCCGCGCCGGGAGAGGCGCCGCGGTGAACGTCGGCATCGTCTGCCCCTACACCTGGAACGTCCCCGGCGGCGTCCAGCAGCACATCCGCGACCTCGCCGAGGCGCTGATCGAGCTGGGCCACCGGGTGTCGGTGATCACTCCGGCCGACGACGACGCCGTGCTGCCGCCCTACGCCGTCTCGACCGGGCGCGCCGTCCCCGTCCCCTACAACGGGTCGGTGGCGCGGATGGCGTTCGGGTTCCTGTCCTCGGCGCGCGTCCGCCGCTGGATCAACGAGGGCCGGTTCGACGTGCTGCACGTCCACGAGCCCGCCGCGCCGTCGCTCGGCCTGCTGGCGTGCTGGGCGGCCGACGGCCCGATCGTCGGCACCTTCCACGCCTCCTACGAGCGGTCCCGCGCGCTGTCGGTGACCGCGCCGATCCTGCGCAGCGCCCTGGAGAAGATCAACGGCCGGATCGCGGTGTCGGAGGCGGCCCGCACCAGCCTGGTCGAGCACCTCGGCGGCGACGCCGTGCTGATCCCCAACGGGGTCGCCACCGAGCGGTACGCGATGGCCGACCCGCTGCCCGGCTGGCCGGGCCGCGGCGACGGGCCGGGCGGCACCGAGGCGCTGGGCTTCCTCGGCCGGATGGACGAGCCGCGCAAGGGCCTGCCGGTGCTGCTGCGCGCCTTCGAGATCCTCGGCCGCCGCCGCCCCGGGCTGCGGCTGCTGCTCGCCGGGCCCGGCGACGCCGACGACGTGGCCGCCCGCGTCTCCCCGGAGCTGCGCGACCGGGTGGCCGTGCTCGGCATGGTGAGCGAGGAGGACAAGATCCGCGCCTACCACTCGGTGGAGGTGTTCGTCGCGCCCAACCTCGGCGGCGAGAGCTTCGGCATCGTGCTCGCCGAGGCGATGTCGGCGGGCGCCCCCATCCTCGCCAGCGACATCGAGGCGTTCGACCGGGTGCTGCTCGGCGGCCGCGCCGGCGCGCTGTTCCCGGCCGGCGACCACGAGGCCCTCGCCGCCGCGGCCGAGACGCTGCTGGACGACCCGGCCCGGCGCAAGCAGCTGTCCGCGGAGGCCCGCGCCGCCGTCCGCGCCTACGACTGGTCGTCGGTGGCCCGGGACGTGCTGCGGGTCTACGAGACGGTCGCCTACGCCGGCACCGGCGTCGTCGAGTCCGGCTCCGGGGCCTGAGGGGACCCCGGTGCACTACCACTGGATCATCGACGTCCTGTTCTGGATCGCCGTCGTGTTCCTCGTCGGGGTGTACGTGTCGTGGCGCGCCACCCGGCTGGACCGGCTGCACGTCCGCGTCGAGACCGCCCGCGCCGCGCTGGACGCCGCGCTGGTCCGGCGGGCCGCCGCCGCGCTGGAGCTCGCGGCGTCCCGGCTGCTGGACCCGGCCGCGAGCCTCGTGCTGGCCACCGCCGCGCACGAGGCCCGCACCGCCGGCGCCGACGGCCGCGAGTTCGCCGAGAGCGATCTGTCGCGCGCGCTGCGGGCCGTGGCCGACCAGCCCGACTTCGCCGGCACGGTCGCGGGGAAGGGGGGCGACGGCACCGACGTCCTGGAGGAGCTGTCCTCCTCGGCCGCGAAGGTCGCCTACGCCCGCCGCTTCTACAACGACGCCGTCGCCCAGGCGCGTGCCGCGCGCCGCAAGCCGCTCATCCGGGTGCTGCCGCTGGCGGGACGGGCGGCCCTGCCCGACTTCTTCGAGATCGACGACGACCCGCCCCGGTGGTGACCGCCGCCCGGATCCGCCCCGCGTGCCGGGGCCGATCGAGCGGATCGGGGGCGCCCGCGCGTACAGCCGACCGGGCGAACGCATCAGGTCCGTTCGCTACCCTCGGGCAGATCGCCGCAAAGGGAGGGTTATGCGACACGCGTGGCACAGGACGGCACGGGGGCGGGCGGCCGCGGGGCTCGGCGCCGTCGTGCTCGGCTCGGCCCTCGCGGCCTGCTCGGACTCGCACGGACCGGGCACCGCGGCGCCGCCGAGCGCGCACGGCGGCACGGCGTCCGGGACGCCCGCGCCGACGACGCACCCGTTCACCGGCGGCACCAAGGGGCTCACCAACCCCGTCCTCGCGGTGAAGATCGAGAACACGAAGCCCGCGCTGCCGCAGGCGGGCGTGTCGGCCGCCGACATCGTCTACGTCGAGCAGGTCGAGGGCGGCGAGACCCGGCTGATGGCGGTGTACTCCTCGACGCTGCCCAAGCGCGTCGGGCCGGTCCGCAGCGCCCGCATCTCCGACCTGCACATCCTGCCGCAGTTCGGGCACCCCGCCTTCGCGTTCTCCGGCGTCCAGAGCAAGATGAAGAAGTACATCCGCAAGGCGCCGGTGTACGACATCTCCCAGGAGAACGCCGGTTCCGCCTACTCCCGCTCCGGCGCGAGGCAGATCCCCTACAACCTCTACGGCGACCCGAAGGCCCTGCTCAAGAAGGCCCCCAAGGCGTCCGCGCCCCGCGACATCGGCTTCCGGTTCGGCGCGGCGCCCGACGGCGGCAGGCCGACGAAGTCGTTCACCGCGAAATGGCCCGCCGCGACCATGGGGTTCGCCTGGTCGGCCAAGGAGAAGCGCTGGCTCGCCAGCTGGGGCGGCAGGCCCGACACCGCGGCCGAAGGCGGCCGCCTCGGCGGCGCCACGATCGTCGTCCAGTACGCGAAGACGACCCGCTCGAAGTTCCACGACTTCCTCGGCAGCTACACCCCGCTGATCCAGACGACCGGCACCGGCCGCGCCACCGTGCTGCGCGACGGCAAGGCCTACGACGCCAAGTGGTCGCGGCCGTCCGAGACCGCCGGGACGACCTACACCACCGCCGGCGGCAAGCCGATGACGTTCGCCCGCGGGCAGGTGTGGGTGGTCCTGCTGAACGACGGCAAGCCCCACATTCCATAGCGCCGCGCGCGGCCGGTCAACGGCCAATTCGCGCCCATTGGCCTGCCCCCGCGGGGCCGTCGAAACGGCCCCCAAGCAGGCAATACCATGGAAGACGACCTGTCGTCCGCGCACGTGAGGAATGCCCGTGTCCACTTTGAATTCCGCCCCGGAGAACGCGCCCGAGACCGGGACCGCCCGCGTCAAGCGCGGCATGGCGGAGATGCTCAAGGGCGGCGTGATCATGGACGTCGTCACCCCCGAGCAGGCGAAGATCGCCGAGGACGCCGGCGCGGTCGCGGTGATGGCCCTGGAGCGGGTGCCCGCCGACATCCGCGCCGAGGGCGGCATCTCCCGGATGAGCGACCCCGACATGATCGACGGCATCATCGGCGCTGTCTCCATCCCCGTCATGGCCAAGGCCCGCATCGGCCACTTCGTCGAGGCGCAGGTGCTGCAGGCCCTCGGCGTCGACTACGTCGACGAGTCCGAGGTGCTCACCCCGGCCGACTACGAGAACCACATCGACAAGTGGGCGTTCACCGTCCCGTTCGTGTGCGGCGCCACCAACCTCGGCGAGGCGCTGCGCCGCATCACCGAGGGCGCGGCGATGATCCGCTCCAAGGGCGAGGCCGGCACCGGCGACGTCTCCAACGCCACCACGCACATGCGGCAGATCCGGCAGGAGATCCGCCGGCTGCAGAACCTGGCGGAGGACGAGCTGTACGTCGCCGCCAAGGAGCTCCGGGCCCCCTACGAGCTCGTCAAGGAGGTCGCCCAGGCCGGCAAGCTGCCCGTGGTGCTGTTCACCGCCGGCGGCATCGCCACCCCGGCGGACGCCGCGATGATGATGCAGCTCGGCGCCGAGGGCGTGTTCGTCGGCTCCGGCATCTTCAAGTCCGGCAACCCCGCCCAGCGCGCCGAGGCGATCGTCAAGGCCACCACCTTCCACGACGACCCCGGCGTCATCGCCAAGGTGTCCCGCGGCCTCGGCGACGCCATGGTCGGCATCAACGTCGCCTCCCTCGGCGAGGACCAGAAGTTCGCCCACCGCGGCTGGTGACCCGTCCCGCCGGCCGGGTCCCCCTCCCCGGCGCGCTGCCGGAGGGATTACGCTGGCGGCGCGGCCGGTGAGGGGCCGGGTCGCCGGGGCGGGCCCCCCGGAGACCGGGCGCCCCTGCGCGGTGCCCGGCCGCGGGAGGGGAGAGCATGGCTTGGTCCATCGCGCTGGCGTGCGCGAGCGCGGGTGAACCCACCGAGGTGTTCCGGCCGGGCCTGGTACCCGACCCGGGCGCGGCCGCGCGGATCGCGCGCGGCCTCTACCCGGCGGCCACCCTCACCGAGACCGGCGACACGGTCCTGGACTTCGCGCTCTGGCCGTACGAGGACGAGCTGTTCGTCGGCGCGTTCGAACGGGCGCTGCTGCTGTGCGACCGGCGGCTGTTCTGCCTGGACGACGACGCCCGCCGGATCGCCGACACCGCGGCCGCCGCGCTGCCCGGCGCGTCCTGCGGGGTGCTGGTCCTGCACACGGTCATCCGCGGCTGCTGGTTCCGCTGGTACACCGCCGGCGAGCTGCTCCGCGACGTGTTCGTCACCGCCGAGGACGGCGTCGTCGTCGACCAGGGCGAGCGGCTGCCCGCGGAGCGGCCGTTCTGGGCGGCCATCGACGCCGGCGCCCCGGACGTCCCGCTGCCCTTCGACCCCGAGGAGTTCGGGCTCGCGCTCGCCGCGGCGCACATGTTCGGCCGCGGCATCGCCGACCGCGGCAGGGACGGCTTCCTCCCCTTGGAACTCCCGCTCCGCCGCTTCAAGCACGCGTAGTTCCCGCAAGCCCGGCCCGGGGAAGATCCGCCACGCCCTGCCGCGTTGTAAGGAACGTCCAGGGTTTCGGCCATACCCGCGTCCGCGCGACCCCCGAGAGGTTCACCCACGTGACTGCTGCCGTACCGACGATCGGCGTCCTCGCCCTCCAGGGCGACGTGCGCGAGCACGCCCGCGCCCTCGAGTTGGCGGGCGCGCGCACCCTGAACGTGCGGCGCGCCGAGGAGCTCGACCGGATCGACGGGCTCGTCCTGCCGGGCGGGGAGTCCACCACCATGTGGCGGCTGGCGCGCGCGTTCGAGCTGCTGGAGCCGCTGCGCAAGCGGATCGAGGCGGGCATGCCCGCCTACGGCTCCTGCGCAGGCATGATCATGCTGGCCGACCGGATCCGGGACGGCGCGGCGGGCCAGGAGACCGTCGGCGGCATCGACATGACCGTGCGGCGCAACGCGTTCGGCCGGCAGGTCGACTCCTTCGAGTCCGACGTCCCGCTGACCGGTATGGGGGACACGCCGTACCACGCCGTTTTCATCCGCGCGCCCTGGGTGGAGTCCGTCGGCGACGCCGTCGAGGTCATCGGACGCGCCGAGAGCGGGCCGAACGCCGGTAGGATCGTCGCCGTCCGCCAGGGCCGTCTGATGGCGACCGCCTTCCACCCGGAGCTGACGGGCGACTTCCGCGTGCACCACTACTTCGCCGATCTGGTGCGCCGGGCGATGCGCAAGGAGGATTGACTGAATGTCCGGCCATTCCAAATGGGCGACGACCAAGCACAAGAAGGCGGCCCTCGACGCCAAGCGGGGCAAGCTCTTCGCCAAGCTGATCAAGAACATCGAGGTGGCGGCCCGCACCGGCGGCGGTGACCCCGACGCCAACCCCACCCTCTACGACGCCATCTACAAGGCGAAGAAGAACTCCGTCCCCAACGACAACATCGAGCGCGCGCGCAAGCGCGGCGCCGGTGAGGAGGCCGGGGGCGCCGACTGGCAGAACATCACCTACGAGGGCTACGCGCCCGGCGGTGTCGCGGTGCTGATCGAGTGCCTGACCGACAACCGCAACCGCGCCGCCTCCGAGGTCCGGGTGGCCCTCACCCGCAACGGCGGCACCCTCGCCGACCCCGGCTCGGTCTCCTACATGTTCACCCGCAAGGGCGTCGTGATCGTCCCGAAGGCGGGCACCAGCGAGGACGACGTCATGATGGCCGTCCTGGACGCCGGCGCCGAGGAGGTCAACGACCTCGACGACGAGAACTTCGAGGTCGTCAGCGAGGCCGGCGACCTCGTCGCGGTCCGCAGCGCGCTCGTGGACGCCGGCATCGACTACGAGTCGGCCGAGAGCAAGTTCCTGCCGAGCGTGACCGTCCCGCTGGACGAGGACAACGCCAAGAAGGTCTTCCGCCTGCTGGACGCCCTCGAGGACTCCGACGACGTCCAGGACGTCTACGCCAACTTCGACGTCCCGGACGAGGTCCTCGCCTCGCTGGACTAGCGTCGTGGGCCTGGCGCCCTCCGGGGCGAGGACCGCGATGACGTGTCCGAACGACGTGATGGAGACGATCGACGCCTGAGACGCGTCGCGTGCCGTGAACGCCGCCGCAGCCCGCGAGGGCGCGGCGGCGTTCGGCGTTCCGGGAGGCCGCCGGCATGGCCTACGGTCGAGATCATGGAGATCCGTGCCCTCGAACCCGGCGAAATGGACGCCACCCGCGACATCCGTGCCCGCGCCTTCGGCGCGCTGACGGACGCCGAGTGGGAGAGGACGATGCGCTACGCCGGGCCGGTGCTGGCGGCGGGGCGGCAGTTCGCGGGCTTCGACGGCGACCGCGTCCTGGCGACGGGCCGCATCCACGACATGACCCAGTGGTGGCACGGGCGGGCGGTCTCGATGGGCGGCATCGGCGGGATCACGGTCGCGCCGGAGGAGCGCGGGCGCGGGCTCGGACGCCGCCTGATGACCGGCATCCTGGAGCGCTGCGCCGAGTTCGGGCACGCGCTGTCGATGCTGTATCCGGCGACGACGCGGATCTACCGCTCGCTCGGCTGGGAGCACGCCGGCGCCCAGCACATGATCGAGATTCCGGCGGAGGCGCTGCGGGGCATCGCCGCCGAGCGGGTGCCGGTCCGCCGCGCCGGGCCCGGCGACGCGGCGGAGGTCGCGGCCGTGATCGGCCGCGTCCACGCGGCCGCCGGCGACTGCGGCCCGATCGGCTGGCACGAGAGCATGTGGCCGGCCTTCCTCGACGATCGCGACGAGTACTGCTACCTGGCCGAGGACGGGTTCCTCGCCTACCGCTGGGCCGAGGGGAACACGGCGCTGGAGGTCGTCCGGGCCGTGGCGTCCTCGGAGCGGACGCTGCGCGCCCTCTGGGCCATCGTGGGCTCCGGGTCCTCGACGGCGCCGACCGTCCGGGCCTGCGTCTCGCCCATGGACCCGGTCCTGTGGCTGCCGGGCGAGCGCGAGAAGGAGACCGTCCGGCGCAGCCAGTGGATGCTGCGGGTGGTGGACGCGCCCGCGGCGATCGCGGCGCGCGGCTACCCGGAGGGGGTGACTGCCGCGGTCCCGCTGGAGATCGACGACCCGCAGCGCCCCGCGAACTCGGGGCACTGGCGCCTGGAGGTCAAGGACGGCGAAGGCCGGCTGGAACGTTCCGGCGCGGACGCCGCCGCCGTGCGGATGGGCGTGCGCGGCCTGTCCGCGCTCTACGCGGGCGTTCCGGTCGCCACCCTGCGCCGCGCCGGGCTGCTGCACGGCGGGGACGCGGGGGCGCTCTCCGCCCCGTTCGCGGCCGCGCCGTTCTCCCTCGACTACTTCTAGCGGGACACGCCCGCCGCGCGCGAACGATGTCATCCTGACTTGGTAGCGTGTTCGGCCGAACAGATGATCGAAGGAGCGGCCGTGCGGGTGATGGGGGTGGACCCCGGGCTCACCCGGTGCGGTGTGGGCGTCGTCGAGGGCGCGCCCGGCAAGCGGCTGCACCTGGTGCACGTGTCCGTGGTGCGGACCGACGCCGACGAGGACCATGCGCTCCGGCTGCTCGGCGTCGAGCGGGGGATCGAGGCGCTGATGGACGAGTTGCGCCCCGACGCCGTCGCCGTGGAGCGGGTGTTCTCCCAGCACAACGTCCGCACCGTGATGGGCACCGCGCAGGCCGCCGGCATCGCGATGCTGGCCGCCGCCCGCCGCGGCCTCCCGGTCGCGCTGCACACCCCGAGCGAGGCCAAGGCCGCGGTCACCGGCAACGGCCGCGCCGACAAGGCGCAGGTCACCGCCATGGTCACCCGGCTGCTGAACCTCGACGTCGCGCCGAAGCCCGCGGACGCGGCCGACGCGCTCGCCCTCGCGATCTGCCACGTGTGGCGCGGGAGCGCGCAGCGGCGGCTCGCGCGGGCGCAGGTCTCGCGGATCGAGGAGCTGGCGCGGGCCGAGCGCGAGCGCCTCGCCGCCCGGAACGGCACCGCCCCGGAGGGGCGGAGCAGAGGAGGAAGCATCAAGTGATCGCCTTCGTCAGCGGCCGGGTGGCCGCCGCCGGGCCGGACGGCGCGGTGATCGACGTGCACGGCGTCGGCCTCGCGGTGCAGTGCACGCCCGCCACGCTCGCCGGGCTGCGGGTCGGCGACGAGGCGAAGGTGCCGACCTCGCTGGTCGTCCGGGAGGACTCGCTGACCCTGTTCGGGTTCGCCGACGACGACGAGCGCGTGGTCTTCGAGATGCTGCAGACCGCCAGCGGCGTCGGCCCCCGCCTGGCCCTGGCGATGCTGGCCGTGCACACCCCGAACGCGCTGCGCCGCGCGGTCGCCACCGAGGACCTGACCGCGCTGACCAAGGTGCCGGGGATCGGCAAGAAGGGCGCCCAGCGCATCGTCCTGGAGCTGAAGGACCGGCTCGGCGGCCCGGTCGGCGACGCCGCCGCCGACGTCCGCGTGCCCGCCGCGTCCGAGACGTGGCGCGCCCAGGTCCAGATGGGGCTGATCAACCTCGGCTGGTCGGCCAAGGACGCCGACGCCGCGGTCGACGCCGTCGCCGCCGACCTCGACGGCGCCGAGGCGCCCCCGGTCGCGACTCTGCTGAAGTCCGCGCTGAAGAAGCTCGCCAAGTGATGGACGCGAACGGAAGGGCCGTCAGCCGCCGAGCGGAGGCGAGGCGATGAGCGGCGAGGGGGAGCGGCTGGTCTCGGCGGACGCGGAGGGCGCCGAGGAGCAGGTGATCGAGGCCGCGCTGCGGCCCAAGAAGCTGGACGACTTCGTCGGGCAGGAACGGGTCCGCGAGCAGCTGTCGCTGGTGCTGCGGGGCGCGCTGCGCCGCGGCCGGGTCCCGGACCACGTGCTGCTGTCGGGCGGCCCGGGGCTCGGCAAGACGACCCTCGCCATGATCATCGCGGCGGAGCTGGGACAGCCGCTGCGGATCTCCTCGGGCCCGGCGATCGAGCGGGCCGGCGACCTGGCGGCGGTGCTGTCCACCCTCGCCGAGGGCGAGGTGCTGTTCCTGGACGAGATCCACCGGCTGGCCCGGCCCGCCGAGGAGATGCTCTACATGGCGATGGAGGACTTCCGGGTCGACGTCGTTGTGGGCAAGGGGCCGGGCGCGACCGCGATCCCGTTGGACATCGCGCCGTTCACGCTGGTCGGCGCGACGACCCGGGCGGGAATGCTGCCGGGCCCGCTGCGCGACCGGTTCGGGTTCGTCGCGCACATGGACTTCTACGAGCCCGCCGAGCTGGAGGTGATCGTCCGGCGCTCGGCGCGGCTGCTGGACGTGGAGATCACCGACGACGGCGCCGCCGAGGTGGCCGGGCGGTCGCGGGGGACGCCCCGGATCGCCAACCGGCTGCTGCGCCGCGTCCGCGACTACGCCGAGGTCCGCGCCGACGGCGTGATCACGCAGGAGCTGGCGAAGGCCGCGCTGCGACTCTACGAGGTCGACGAGCGTGGTCTGGACCGCCTCGACCGGGCCGTCCTGGAATCGTTGATGCGCAAGTTCGGCGGGGGACCGGTGGGGCTGTCGACGCTGGCGGTGTCGGTGGGGGAGGAGCCGGAGACGGTGGAGGTCGTCGCCGAGCCGTTCCTCGTCCGGCAGGGAATGCTGGCCAGGACGCCCCGCGGGCGCATCGCGACGCCCGCCGCGTGGGCGCACCTGGGCATCGCCCAGCCGGCCGCGTCGCCGATGGCCGGTACGCTGTTCGAGGTGGACGACGGCGCCGATCGGCCCGAACAGTGATCATGTTGTAACGGGATGGGAACTTCCCCGCGTCGCGGATCGTCACGTCGTTGCCGGGGTCTCGCGTACTCTCTAGACTCCGGGACTTGGTTCCACCGACTCCAGCCCGCGTTCCCCATGGGGTGGCCGATCCGGTCACAGGCTGGGCAAACCACATCGGAAGGATGCCCCAGTAATGGGCAGCGACATGATTTTGGCGGCGTCGTCCGGCGGCGGGGGTTTCAACCTGCTGCTGCTCCTCGCCGTCCCCGTGGTGTTCTACTTCCTGCTCATCCGGCCGCAGAGCAAGCGGCGCAAGGAGCAGATGAACATGCAGAGCGCCATGGAACCGGGAGCCCGGGTGCTGACGACCAGCGGCATCCGCGCCACCGTGGTCTCCGTCGACGACGACGGTCTCCTGCTGGAGATCGCGCCGGGCGTCGAGGTCCATTTCGTCAAGCAGGCCGTCATGCAGGTCCTCAAGGACGACGAGCCGGAGGAGCTGGACGACGAGGCCGACGACGACCTCGAGGCGGACGAGGACGGCGAGCGCGTCGACCTGTCCAAGGACGAGCCGTCGGAGGTGGACCTGTCCAAGGACGCCGGTGCCGAGGGCACGGCGGACCTCCACGGCGAGGACGAGGCCGACGAGTCCAAGCCCAAGGCCAAGGCCGGGGAGAAGCCCTCGGCCTGACGCGCCGGCGGCAACGACTCAAGGACGGGAAGAAAACGACCAGTGGCCTCGCCTAGCAACGTTCCCAAGCCCGGGCGCACGCTCTTCGCCCTCTTCGCGGTCATCGCGATCCTGGCCGGCGTCGCGCTCCTGCAGGGACAGACCAAGCCCAAGCTCGGGCTGGACCTGGCGGGCGGGACGACCGTCACGCTCACCGCCAAGACCGAGAAGGGCAAGAACCCGCCGGCGGGCCTGATGGACCAGGCCGTCAAGATCATGACGCAGCGGGTCAACGGTCTGGGCGTGTCCGACGCCGAGGTCGCCAAGCAGGGCAGCAACAACATCGTGGTGAACGTGCCCGGCGAGGGGCAGAGCCGCGTCGTGGGGCTGATCGGCACGACCGCCAAGCTGCAGTTCCGGCAGGTGTTCGCCTACGCCGACGGCAAGCCCACGGCCGGCGGGGCCACCCCGACCCCCTCGGCGAGCCCGTCCGGCACGACCAGTCCGAGCCCGGGTGCGAGCTCGAAGCCGTCGTCGTCGACCTCCCCGTCGCCCTCGGCGACACCGCGCAAGCGGGCGGTGTCCGACGCGCTGGCGGCGCCGACGCCGAACCCGTCGCCCTCGGCGTCCCCGTCGGCGTCCTCGCCGCTGGTGTCGCCCTCGCCGTCCACCGGCGAGCAGACCTACCCCGGCGTCACCGACAAGGCGGTCGTCCAGCAGTTCGAGTCGCTCGACTGCTACAACGGCGACCGCCACGCGCCGGGCTCCAACGACCCGAAGCGCAAGTTCGTCGCGGCGTGCGCCCAGAAGGTCGAGGACGGCCAGGTCGGCAAGTACATCCTCGGGCCGGTCCGGGTGCTGGGCGAGAACGTCAAGAGCGCGACCGCGATGCCGCCGAACTCCCAGCAGGGCCAGGCGAGCTGGTCGGTGTCGCTGAAGTTCGACGGCAAGGGCGCCAAGCAGTTCGGCGACGTCACCACCGACGCGTCCAAGGCCTACCAGGGCAACCCGTCCTCGCCGCAGGCGCAGGTCGCGATCGTGCTGGACGGCCAGGTCGTGTCCGCGCCGCAGATCAACCAGGGCGCGATCACCGGCGGCAACGCCAGCATCGACGGGCCCGCCGACAGCTTCACCCAGCAGTACGCGACCGACCTGGCGAACGTGCTGAAGTACGGGGCGCTGCCGCTGGAGTTCAAGCAGAGCTCCATCGACGAGGTGTCGTCCACGCTCGGCTCCGACCAGCTGACCGGCGGCCTGATCGCCGGCGCGATCGGCCTCGGCCTGGTCGTCGTCTACTGCCTGCTCTACTACCGGGGCCTCGGCCTCGTCGCGGTGTCCAGCCTGATCGTCGCCTCGGTGATCACCTACGAGGCGGTGGTGATCCTCGGCGAGGGGATGGGCTTCCGGCTCTCGCTGCCGCACATCATCGGCCTGATCGTGTCGATCGGCATCACCGCCGACTCGTTCATCGTCTACTTCGAGCGGCTGCGCGACGAGCTGCGGGCGGGCCGCAGGCTGCGCTCGTCGGTGGAGAACGCCTGGAAGCGGGCGCGGCGCACCATCCTGGTCGCCGACGCGGTGACCTTCCTGGCCGCCCTGGTGCTGTACTTCCTCGCGGTCGGCGGCGTCGCCGGGTTCGCGTTCGCGATGGGCCTCACGACGCTGATCGACATCGTGGTGGTGTTCTTCTTCACCAAGCCGATGGTCGCGCTGCTGTCGCGGACGAGGTTCTTCGGCCGCGGGCATCCGATGTCGGGGCTGGACGCCAAGCGGCTGCGCCGCACCACCCAGGACGCCGGCGGCGTCGCCGCCCGCAAGACGAGCCAGGAGGCCTGAGCCATGGGGCTGCGCGCGGTCATCTCCCGGATCTACCGGGGTGAGATCAGCGCCGACATCGTCGGCAAGCCGAAGATCTGGTACTCGCTGTCCGGGGCGCTGCTGATCCTGTCGATCGCCGGGCTGCTGATCCAGGGCCTCAACTTCGGCGTGGAGTTCAAGGGCGGGTCGGTCTTCACCTTCAAGGCGTCGAGCTCCTCGATCGAGCAGGTCCGCGGCGCCGCGGTCGACGGCGGCGCGCACGACCCGATCGTGCAGAAGGCCGGCGAGGACTGGCGGGTCACCACCCAGAGCCTGTCGTCCGAGCAGGTCACCCAGGTCAAGTCGACCATCACCAAGGAGCTGAAGGTCCCGGCCAGCAAGGTCAGCACCCAGGTGGTCGGTGCCTCCTGGGGCGGGGAGATCCAGAAGAAGGCGTGGCAGGCGCTCGCCGTCTTCATGATCCTGATCATCGGCTACCTGTCGCTGGCGTTCGAGTGGCGGATGGCGCTGGCCGCGGTGGTCGCCCTCGTGCACGACCTGATCATCACCGCGGGCGTGTACGCCTGGTCCGGGTTCGAGGTCACGCCCGCGACGCTGCTGGGCTTCCTGACGATCCTCGGGTACTCGCTGTACGACGCGGTGGTCGTCTTCGACATGATCAAGGAGGTCACCAAGCCGCTCGGCCCGACCTCCAGGACGACCTACAGCGAGGCGGCGAACCAGGCCCTGAGCAGCACGCTGGTCCGGTCGCTGAACACCTCGCTGGTCGCGATCCTGCCGGTCGGCGCGATCCTGTTCATCGGCACCACGCTGTTCGGCGCGGGCACGCTGAAGGACCTGTCGCTCGCGCTGTTCGTCGGAATGATCATCGGTACGTACTCCTCGCTGTGCGTGGCGACGCCGCTGCTGGTGCAGCTCAAGGAGCGCGAGCCGAAGTACAAGCAGATCCGCGCGAACATGGCCCGCCGCGAGCAGAGCGCCAAGCGGCAGGTGCGCAACGCCAAGGTCAAGGCCGCCACCGGGGCGCCCGGCGACGCCCCGGCCGGCCGCAAGGACGACGATCCGGAGCCGGACGACGCCTCGTCGGGCACCGGGAACCTGCCGTCCGGCGTGAGCGTCCGCAAGGTCGTGCAGACGGGGCCGCGGCAGCAACCGCGGCGCGGCAGCCGCCAGCAGCGCCGCGGCGGCGGCAAGTAGAGCGCAGACGGGCCGTGCCCGCGCCGGTCACCCACGGTGGTGACGGGCGCGGGCACGGCCCGGTTATGAGCACCAGTACGTGGGATTCGTCACAGGGAGTGAAACGGTGGACCTCGGCAAGCTGATCCAGGAGCGGATCCGCGACGTGGACGACTATCCGAAGCCGGGCGTGGTGTTCAAGGACATCACCCCGCTGCTGGCCGACCACGTGGCGTTCGCCGGGGTCGTCGACGCGATCGTCAACCACCACGGGCGCGGCACCATCGACAAGATCGTCGGGATCGAGGCGCGCGGGTTCATCCTCGCCGCGCCGGTCGCCTACCACTTCGGCGCGGGGTTCGTGCCGGTCCGCAAAAAGGGGAAGCTGCCCTCGCGGACGCACGAGGAGACCTATGATCTCGAGTACGGGACCGAGACGATCGAGATCCACGTCGACGCCTTCGAGCCCGGCGACCGGGTGCTGATCGTCGACGACGTGCTGGCCACCGGCGGGACGGCCCGTGCCGCCGCCGAGCTCGTCCGGCGCGGTGGCGGCGAGGTCGCCGGCCTGTCGGTGCTGCTGGAGCTGTCCTTCCTGAACGGACGCGACAAGCTGGGGAATCTGAACGTTCATTCCCTGGTTACGGTCTAGGACGAAATGACCGGCGGATACACTGGCGCCAACAGGGTCCGCCGGGGACGGGCGCGTTCCCGCGGAGACGACGCCCGCGAGGGCTGAGGAGGCTGGGTGCGCGGTGAGGTGGCATCGACCGGAGCGGTGACCGACGCCGCAGCGGACGCCGCGGACGACGCCCGCCGGGAGCGGGACGCCGCCGCGGAGCCCGCCGAGCGGACCGGCCCCCCCGCCGCCGCGCGGCGACGCGCCGACCGGCCCGCCGCCCGTCCGCCCGCCACCGCCGGGGAGCCCCCCGACCACGTAGCGCCCGCCCAGGAACCCCCCGCCCAGGAACCGCCGGTCGGGGACGCACCCGCGGTGGAGCCCGCCGTTACAGAACCGTCCGCCGAGGAAGCCCCGGCAACGGAACCCGCCGCCGGGAAACCGCCGGTGGCCGAGCCGCCCGCAGCGAAACCGTCCACCGCGAAACAGTCCGCCGCCGAACCGTCCGCCTCGCGGACCTCCGGCGAGAAGCCGCAGGCCACCGCGCCCACCGGCGGCGGAGCGGCCGACGCGCCGGACGGGAAGGCCCGCCCCGTCGGGGGGCCCGCCACACCGCAGCCGCCCGCCGGACCGGGAGCCACCCCCTCCGATGCCCAGACCAGGCCGACGCCGGCCGCGATCCCACCGTCTGCCGCCCGGGTGCGCCGTAGGCTCGCCAGGTTGGGCGCCCAGCGGGGCCCCACTATGAACCCGGTACTCGAACCACTCATCAAGACGGTCCGCAACACCCACCCCAAGGCGGACCTGCGGCTGATCGAGCGCGCCTACGACGTCGCGGCGCACTACCACCGCGACCAGAAGCGCAAGAGCGGCGACCCGTACATCACGCACCCGCTCGCCGTCGCGACCATCCTCGCCGAGCTCGGCATGAACACCGAGACGCTGTGCGCGGCGCTGCTGCACGACACGGTCGAGGACACCGAGTACGCCCTCGACGAGCTGCGCGCCGACTTCGGCGACGAGATCGCCGCGCTCGTCGACGGCGTCACCAAGCTCGACAAGGTCAAGTACGGCGAGGCCGCGGAGGCCGAGACCGTCCGCAAGATGGTCGTGGCGATGTCCCGCGACATCCGCGTCCTGGTGATCAAGCTCGGCGACCGGCTGCACAACATGCGCACGCTGCGCTACATGCCGCGGCACAAGCAGGAGAAGAAGGCCCGCGAGACCCTGGAGGTGTTCGCGCCGCTCGCGCACCGCCTCGGGATGAACACGCTGAAGTGGGAGCTGGAGGACCTCGCGTTCGCCACGATGTACCCCAAGCGGTTCGACGAGATCGCCCGGCTGGTGTCCGAGCGCGCCCCGCGCCGCGACGTCTACCTGCAGGAAGTGATCGAGAACGTATCCACCGACCTGCGCGAGGCCCGGATCAAGGCCACCGTGACGGGCCGGCCGAAGCACTACTACTCGATCTACCAGAAGATGATCGCCCGCGACGTCAGCTTCGACGACATCTACGACCTGGTCGGCATCCGGGTCCTGGTCGACAGCGTCCGCGACTGCTACGCCGCGCTCGGCTCGATCCACGCGCGATGGAACCCGGTCCCCGGCCGGTTCAAGGACTACATCGCGATGCCGAAGTTCAACATGTACCAGTCGCTGCACACGACGGTGATCGGCCCGGAGGGCAAGCCCGTCGAGCTGCAGATCCGCACCTGGGGCATGCACCGCCGCGCCGAGTACGGCGTCGCCGCGCACTGGAAGTACAAGGAGGAGACGGTCGGCGGCCGCAAGGCCGGCGACATGCAGTGGCTCCGCCAGCTCCTCGACTGGCAGAAGGAAACCGCCGACCCGGCCGAGTTCCTGGAGTCGCTGCGCTTCGACCTGTCGGTCTCGGAGGTGTTCGTCTTTACCCCGAAGGGCGACGTCATCGCGCTGCCGCAGGGCGCCACGCCCGTCGACTTCGCGTACGCGATCCACACCGAGGTCGGGCACCGATGTATCGGCGCCCGCGTGAACGGCCGCCTCGTCCCCCTCGAGTCCACCCTCGACAACGGCGACACCGTCGAGGTGTTCACCTCCAAGTCGCAGGACGCCGGCCCGAGCCGCGACTGGCTCGGCTTCGTCAAGAGCGCCCGCGCCCGCAACAAGATCAAGCACTGGTTCTCCAAGGAGCGCCGGGACACCGCGATCGAGTCCGGCAAGGAGTCGATCGCCCGCGCGATGCGCAAGCAGAACATGCCGCTGCAGCGGATGATGTCGGGGGAGGCGCTGCTCGCCCTCGCCCGCGACATGCGCTACACCGACGTGTCGTCGCTGTACGCGGCGGTCGGCGAGGGGCACGTGTCCGCGCAGACCGTCGTGCAGCGCCTCGTCGACGCCCTCGGCGGCGTGGAGAGCGCCGAGGAGGACCTCGCCGAGATCGCACTGCCGACCCGCCGCAAGCGCAGCCGCCCCGCCGGCGACCCCGGCGTCGTCGTCGCCGACGACCCCGACGTGTGGGTCCGCCTCTCGCGCTGCTGCACCCCGGTGCCCGGCGACGACATCGTCGGCTTCGTCACCCGCGGCCACGGCGTCTCCGTCCACCGCGCCGACTGCGCCAACGTCGCCAGCCTGAAGACCCAGCCCGACCGCCTGATCGACGTCAAGTGGTCCCCGGGCGAGGACTCGGTGTTCCTCGTCGCGATCCAGGTCGAGGCCCTCGACCGGCCCCGCCTGCTTTCGGACGTGACGCGGGTGCTGTCCGACCAGCACGTCAACATCCTGTCGGCGTCCGTCACCACCACCCGCGACCGCGTCGCCGTCTCCCGCTTCACCTTCGAGATGGGCGACCCGAAGCACCTCGGCCACGTCCTCAAGGCCGTCCGCACCATCGACGGCGTCTACGACGTCTACCGCGTCACCAGCGGCGCCACCCGCTGACGGACGAGGGCGACCTCCGCTCCGCTGGCGCTCCGCTGCGTTCGCCGTGAGCACGGCGTCTTCGCGACGGAGCCGCGGTTCGAGGGCGGGCGGCGACACTCGCTGAGCAGCGGAAAGGGCGGCCACCGCATGATCGCGGTGGCCGCCCTTCCGGCGTTCGCGGGTCAGCCTTCGGCGGGGGCGTCCTCCGGGATGACGTCGACGCCCGCCTCCTTGCGCTGCGCCGGAGTGATCGTGGTGGGCGCCGCGGTCAGCGGGTCCAGGCCCGACGCGGCCTTCGGGAACGCGATGACGTCGCGGATGGTCGCCCCGCCGGCCAGCAGCATGACGGTGCGGTCCCAGCCGAACGCGATGCCGCCGTGCGGCGGCGGGCCGAACTTGAACGCCTCCAGCAGGAAGCCGAACTGCGACTCGGCCTCCTCCTTCGACAGCCCGAGCACGTCGAACACGCGCTGCTGCATCTCGGCGCGGTGGATACGGATGGAGCCGCCGCCGATCTCGTTGCCGTTCAGGACGAGGTCGTAGGCGTCGGCGAGCGCGGAGCCCGGGTCCTCGTGGAAGGTGTCGGCGAACTGCGGCTTCGGCGCGGTGAACGGGTGGTGCACCGACGTCCAGCCGATCTGCTCGCCCTTGTCGTTCTCCACCGGCTCGAAGATCGGCGCGTCGACGACCCAGACGAAGTTCCACGCCGACTCGTCGATCAGGCCGCGGCGGCGACCGATCTCCAGGCGGGCCGCGCCGAGCAGCTCCTGGGTGGCGTGCCGCTTGCCGGCGCCGAAGAAGATCGCGTCACCGGGGGACGCGCCGGTCTTCGCGGCGAGCCCCTCCTTCTCGGTGTCGGAGAGGTTCTTGGCGACGGGGCCGCCGAGCGTACCGTCCTCCTGGAGGAGGACGTAGGCCAGGCCGCGGGCGCCGCGGGCCTTCGCCCAGTCCTGCCAGCCGTCCAGCTCCTTGCGGGTCTGGGACGCGCCGCCCGGCATGACGACCGCGCCGACGTAGGGGGCCTGGAACACCCGGAACGACGTTCCGGCGAAGTACTCGGTCATGTCGGTCAGCTCGTTGCCGAACCGCAGGTCGGGCTTGTCGGAGCCGTACCGGGCCATCGCGTCGGCGTAGGTGATGTGGGGGATCGGCCGGGGGATCTCGTACCCGGCGATCTCCTTCCACAGCCGCGCGACGAGGTCCTCGCCGACCCGCAGGACGTCGTCCTGCTCGACGAACGACATCTCGATGTCGATCTGGGTGAACTCCGGCTGCCGGTCGGCGCGGAAGTCCTCGTCCCGGTAGCAGCGGGCGATCTGGTAGTAGCGCTCCAGGCCGCCGACCATGAGCAGCTGCTTGAACAGCTGCGGCGACTGCGGCAGCGCGTACCAGTGGCCGGGCTTGAGCCGGACGGGCACCAGGAAGTCGCGGGCGCCCTCGGGGGTGGAGCGGGTCAGCGTCGGGGTCTCGACGTTGACGAAGCCGTGCTCGCGCATGACCTCGTGCGTGAGGAACGACGCCTCGGAGCGGATCCGCATCGCCTGCGCGACGGCGTCGCGGCGCAGGTCGAGGTACCGGTACTTGAGCCGGATCTCCTCGTTGACGTTGACGTCGCCCTCGATCGGGAACGGCAGCGGCGCCGACTCCGACAGCACCTGGATGTCGGTGGCGGCGACCTCGATGTCGCCGGTCGGCAGCTCGGGGTTCTCGTTGCCCGCGGGCCGGACCCGGACCTCGCCGACGACCTTCACGCAGAACTCCGAGCGCAGGTCGTGCGCCGCCTCGTCCTCGCGGAAGACGACCTGCGCGGTGCCGGAGGCGTCGCGCAGGTCGATGAACGTGACGCCGCCGTGGTCGCGGCGGCGGCCGACCCAGCCGGCCAGCGTGACCTGCTGCCCGGCGTGCTCCTTGCGGAGCGTGCCCGCCTCGTGGGTGCGGATCATTTCTGAAGCCTTTCCTTCAACGTCGTGGTGAGCTCGGTGAGCGGGACGGCGGTCTGCTCGCCCTCGGCCAGATCCTTGACCTGGGCGACGCCGCCGGCGATATCTCGCTCACCGAGGATCACGGCGTACCGGGCGCCCGACCGGTCGGCGTCCTTCATGGCGCCCTTCAGCCTCTTGCCGCCGAAGGCCATGTCGGCGGCGATCCCGGCCCGGCGCAGGTCGGCGACCAGGGCGAACAGCCGGCGCTCGGCGGCGTCGCCGAGCGCGACCCCGAACACCTCGCAGCGCGGCTTGGCGGCGAACGCCACGCCCTCGCCCTGCGCCGACTCGGCCTCCAGCGCCAGGATCGTGCGGTCCAGGCCGAGGCCGAACCCGATGCCGGGCAGCGGCGGGCCGCCGATGTCCTCCGACAGGCCGTCGTAGCGCCCGCCGCCGCCGATGCCGGACTGCGCGCCGAGCAGCGGGTGGTCGAACTCGTAGGTGGTGCGGGTGTAGTAGTCCAGGCCGCGGACGAGGGTGGGGGTGTCCTCCCAGGCGATGCCGAGGTCGGACAGCAGCTCCCGGACCCGGTCGTGGTAGGCCTTGCAGTCCGGGCACAGGTGGTCGGCCATCAGCGGGGCGTCCGCGAGCTGCGCCCTCACCTGCGGGCGCTTGTCGTCCAGGACGCGCAGCGGGTTGATCTCGACGCGGGCGCGGGTGTCGTCGTCCAGGTCGAGCCGGCGCAGGAAGTCCTGGAGCAGGGCCCGGTAGGCGGGACGGCACTCCTTGCAGCCCAGCGAGTTCAGCAGCAGCCGCACCTGCGTCAGGCCGAGCGAGCGGTACCAGTTCGCGGCGATCGCGATCGTCTCGGCGTCGACCTGCGGGTCCTCGCTGCCGATCGCCTCCAGGTCGAGCTGGTAGAACTGCCGGTACCGGCCCTGCTGCGGGCGCTCGGCGCGGAACGCGGGCCCGGACGTCCACACCTTCACCGGCAGCGCGCCCTTGTGCAGGTTGTTCTCCAGGACGGCCCGCAGCACCGACGCGGTGAACTCCGGCCGCAGCGTCAGCGACCGGCCGCCGCGGTCCTCGAAGGTGTACATCTCCTTGGACACCACGTCGGTGGACTCCCCGACGCCCCGCCGGAACAGGTTCGTGTCCTCGAAGACGGCCAGCTCCAGGTAGCCGTAACCGGCCAGCCGCGCCTGGTCGGCGAACGCCTCGCGGATGGCGTAGAACAGGTCCGCGCGCGGCGGAACGTACTCACTGACCCCCTTGGGGGCCCGGAAACTCGAACTCATGATCTTTTAGGCTCAGAATCCCTTGTCGGGTCCGCCGGCGGGCTTGAGCTCCGCCAGGAACGGGTTCGTCGCGCGCTCGCGGCCGATTGTGGTCTGGGTGCCGTGCCCGGGCAGGACCGCCGTCTCGTCCGGCATGGACAGGCACACCCGCGACAGGCTCGCGAGGATCTCCTCGTACGACCCGCCGGGCAGGTCGGTGCGGCCGATCGACCCGGCGAACAGCAGGTCGCCGGTGAACATCACGTCCGGCAGCTCCTGCGTCCTCGGCGTCCGGAAGGTCACCGACCCGGGCGTGTGGCCGGGCGCGTGGTCGACGGTGAAGCTCAGCCCCGCCAGCTCCAGCACCGCGCCGTCCGCCAGCTCCTGCACGTCGTCCGGCTCGGTCAGCTCCAGCCCCCCGAACAACTGCTGGCCCGGGCCGAGGGACAGCCCCTTGGCCGGGTCGGTGAGCAGGTCGCGGTCGTCCGGATGGATGTAGGCCGGGACGTCCTTGGCGCCGCACACCGGCGCCACCGACCACACGTGGTCGATGTGGCCGTGCGTCAGCAGCACCGCCACCGGCTTCAGCCGGTGCTCGCGCAGGATTTCCTCGATCCCGGCCTCGGCGTCCTGCCCCGGGTCGACGATGACGCACTCCTCGCCCGCGGCGGGCGCCACGACGTAGCAGTTCGCGGCGAACGATCCAGCGGGGAACCCGGCGACGAGCACGGTCGTCCTTCCTTAGAACCATCTCGGGTGGGCTCGTCCGAGCGTACCGGCGCGGCCACGGCCATCGCGAACGAGATAGGGCGATCGCCGTGTCGCGGCGCGCCCCGCGGGAGGCGCCGCGGGGCCGATCGGCGGGGCGGCCGCGGGCCGGTCCGGCTTCCTGAGGGTTCGTTCAGGTAGCGGTCCGTCCGGCGCGCGGGTGCCGCTACTATGCGCTGCACGTTCACCTGATCACAGCGGAAGGGCAGGCACGTGGCGGGGAAGGACCGCAAGAAGCAGCTCGCTCGGCAGCGCTACGAGCGACAGCAGCAGGCGCTGGCGCAAGCGGCCGCCAAGGCCCGCCGCGCCAAGATCATCGGTGCCGGGGTCGCGGTGGCGGTCGTCGTCGTGGGCGGCGCGGCGATCGTGGTGTACACCGGCAAGGACGGGGAGTCCAAGGCCGACGGCCCGCACTGCGCGTACATCCCCGAGGGGCAGCCCGCCGGGAAGGTGAAGAGCCTCGGCACCCCGCCGAAGAAGCCCGCGTACAAGGGCACCGTCCAGGCCACGGTCAAGACCGACCAGGGCGACGTCGTGATGCAGCTCGACGCCAAGGCCGCGCCGTGCACGGTGAACTCGTTCGCCTACCTGGCCCAGAAGAACTTCTACGACGACAGCCCGTGCCACCGGCTGACCAGCGGCGGCCTGAACGTCCTGCAATGCGGTGACCCCGCGGGCACCGGCATGGGCGGCCCCGGATACCGGTTCGCCAACGAGAACACGGCGAACGCCAAGTACACGGCCGGGACGCTCGCCATGGCGCACTCGTCGCAGCCCGACTCCAACGGCAGCCAGTTCTTCATGGTCTACAAGGACTCGCAGCTGGATCCGGACTACTCGGTGTTCGGCAAGATCACCAAGGGGCTGGACATCCTGGAGAAGATCGCCAAGGCGGGCTCCACGCCGGCGGAGGACGGCAAGCCCAAGAAGAAGGTCACGATCCAGGACGTCACGATCGCCCCGGTTTAGGCGATCGGGATACTAAGGTGTGGAGGGTCCGGAGGCCGTGAGCCCGATCGGACCTGCGATTCAGGAGGCAAGGGTGTCCAGCGCGACCGATCCCTGGGGCCGGGTGGACGAGGACGGCACCGTCTATGTCAGGACGTCCGTCGGCGAACGGGTCGTGGGGTCCTGGCAGGCGGGCGCCCCTGAGGAGGCCCTGGCCTACTTCAAGCGCAAGTACGACGCGCTCGCCACCGAGATCGGCCTGCTCGAACAGCGCGTCCGCACCACCGACCTGCAGCCCGCCCAGGCGCAGCAGAGCATCGCCCGGCTGCGCGAGGCCGTCGGCGAGGCCCACGCCGTCGGCGACCTCGACGCCCTCGCCCGCCGGCTGGAAGCCCTGACCGAGCAGGTCGGCCGCCGCCGCGAGGAGGTCAAGGCCCAGCGCGAGCAGCACCGGCACGAGGCCCGCGAGATCAAGGAGCGCATCGTCGCCGAGGCCGAGCGGATCGCCGCCGAGGAGACGCACTGGAAGAACGGCGGCGAGCGGCTGCGCCAGCTCGTCGAGGAGTGGAAGGCCGCCGACCGCATCGACCGGCCCACCGAGACCGCGCTGTGGAAGCGGCTGTCGTCGGCCCGCAACGCCTTCACCAAGCGCCGCAAGGTCTACTTCGCCACCCTGGACGACCAGCGCGAGGAGGCCCGCCGGGAGAAGGAGCGCCTCGTCGCCGAGGCCGAGGCCATGCAGGACTCCACCGACTGGGGCGAGACCGCCGCCGCCTACCGCGACCTGATGCGCCGCTGGAAGCTCGCCGGCCGCGCCTCCCGGGACGCCGAGGAGGACCTGTGGGCCCGCTTCAAGGGCGCCCAGGACACCTTCTTCCAGGCCCGCAGCGCCGCTTTCGCCGAGCGCGACGCCGAGTTCCGCGGCAACGCCGAGGAGAAGGAGAAGATCCTCGCCGAGGCCGAGCGGCTGCTGCCCGTCCGCGACGTCCGCCAGGCCCGGCAGGCGCTGCGCGCGGTCCAGGAGCGCTGGGAGGCGGCCGGCATGGTGCCCCGCGACCAGCGCGACCGCCTCGAGGGCCGGCTCCGCAAGATCGAGGAGGCCGTCCGCACCGCCGAGGAGGCGGAGTGGCGCCGCACCAACCCCGAGGCCCGCGCCCGCGCCGAGGCCACCGTCAACCAGCTGCGCAGCTCCATCGAGCAGCTGGAGAAGCGCCTGGACAAGGCCCGCGCCGCCGGCCGCGACCGGGACGTCAAGGACGCCGAGGAAGCCCTCGGCGCCCGCCGTGCCTGGCTCGAAGAGGCCGAGAGGACCCTCGCCGAATTCTCTTGACTTGCCCAGGGGGCTGTGTTTTCCCAGGGGGGCGACCCCCTGGAACCCCCGTCAACGACCGAGAGGCCGTTTCGCACTCCGCTGGCGCTCCGCGCGAAACGGCCTCTCGGTCGGCGGGCAGGCCCGCTCCGCTCGCTGCGCTCGCTCCGCGTGCCTGCCCGTGACCGGTGGCTGAGGTTCAAGCAGCCGGGGGTGAGGCCCGGAACCCCGTTGCGGTCGGCGGGCTCGCCTGCGCTCGCTCCGTGTGAGTCGGGGGGCTTAGGGGCCGGTCTTTCGCTAGGTGGGTCAGCCAGGATGTTGTAGGGGCTGAATGCGTCAGGTGATCGGTCTGCCCAGGAAGGCCAGGAGGCGGGTCTGCTCGTCGGCGCCCTGGGGGGCGGGGAGCTGGGGGGCGAGCCGGCCGGCCGTGCGCAGGTCGGCGGCGATCATGTGGGCCGTGGCGAAGGCGTGGTGGACCAGGTCGGGGTCCAGGCGGGACGGCTGGCCGGTGGCGCGGGCCAGGTCCCAGGCGTGCACCAGCGGCTCCAGGATGTAGCCCTCCAGGAAGTCGCCCAGCGGCAGCCGCCCCAGGGCGCCGACCGGGACGGGGCGGCTCAGCCCGCCCGGCGTCAGCGCGGCGGTGGCCTCCTTGCGGGCGGTGCGCCACGCCGCCTCGGCGTCCTCGGCCGCGAAGCGCGCCGGGTCGGTGGTGACGTCCGGTGCGGGCTCCCCGGTCGCCAGCGACCGGACCAGGTACTGGCCGCCGATGACATGGCCGGCGACGTCCCGGGCCGTCCAGCCGGCGCAGGGGGAGGGGGCGTCCCAGCCGTCCCGGGGGACGCCGGCCACCAGTCCCTCGAACAGGTCCAGAGCCCGGTGGTAGCCGCTGAGGTTGTGAGCCATGGTGGTCAGTGACCCGCGATCGGACCGTGCTGTCAAGCGCTATCGCGAAGGTCGTCCGGACGGCCCGGCGGGCGGCGCGGACCGCACCGCCCGCTGGGCCGTCAGGACGGCGCCGCGCCGCGTTCCCGGAGCATCGCGTCCATCTGGGCGATCTCCGAGAGCTGCCCGCCGACCATCGTCCGCGCGAGCCGCCGCACCTGGTCGCGGCCGGTCCGGTCGAGGACGGCGCGGGCCATGTCGACGCCGCCGCGGTGGTGGGCGATCATCAGCCGGAGGAACAGCGCCTCGGCGTCCCTGCCGGACGCCTTGCGCAGTTCGGCCAGCTGCGCGTCGGTCGCCATCCCCGGCATCGCGGCGCCGGTCGCCGGGGCCGGCATGGCCATCCCCGCGTGACCGGACATCCAGCGCATCGGCCCCGCCGGGTCGGTCTTGGGCAGGCCCCACTGGTCGAGCCAGGCCGTCATCATGCCGATCTGCGCCGACTGCGTGTTGATGATGTCGTAGGCGAGCAGCCGGACGGCCGGATCGGACGTGCGGTCCCGGACGATGAACGACATCTCCACGGCCTGCGCATGGTGGGCGCTCATGTCGCGGGCGAACCCGGCCTCCGGCCCGTCAGTGGCCGGTTCGCCCGATTTCCAGGCCGTCGTGCCGAGCAGCGCCGCGGCGGCGAGCAGCACCAGGGCGGCGATGGCGACCGTTATGCGGCGGCCGGTCACGGGGTGTCCTTGGCGCCGTCGCAGGCCGCGCCGGGCTCGGGCGTCTGCGGGCCCTTGACGAACGCGCGCAGGAACCGGTCGACGCGCGCGTCCCCGGCGTCCTGGAGCTTGAGCTGGTGGCCCCACGCGGTGAGCGCGATCGGCGCGTCCAGCGACGGGTACGGGCTCAGGAACGTGTAGTCGGTGCGCTCGACCTTGGCCCTGAGCGCGTCCAACTGGGCGGCGGGCAGGCCCGGCCGGTAGGTGATCCAGACGGCGCCGTGCTCGAGGGAGTGGACGGCGTTCTCGTTGCGCAGCGCCTGGTCGTAGACGCGGCCGTCGCAGTTCTGCCAGACGGAGTCGTGGTCGCCGCCCATCGGCGGGTTCCCGTCGTAGCTGACGGGACCGCTGGTGTGGTTGCGGGTCAGGCCGTCCTTCACCACCACGCCCTTGATCGACGAGGCGCCGTCGGCGGACGACGGCCTGGACTGCAGGAACGCGTAACCGATCGCGACGACCGCGACCAGGCCGATGACGGTGAAGAAGGCGATCCCGCCCCACGGCACCTGACGCTGCGTCAGGGCGTTCTTCTTGCGGGCTTGCTTGTTCCGGGCGCTCTTGGACATGGAGCGGTCCTCTCAAAGGTCTCAACGGATGTACGGACATGGCGGCATCGCGCCGGCGCGGGTATGCGCGCACGGCGGTGCCGCGGCCTTACGGCCGGTCCGTCACAGCCGGAGAACCTGAAGAGAGGCCAGGGAAACGGGGGACAGGGCGCCGCCGCGCGGCGCGGGCGCTCGGCCCGAGCGCGCGGGCAGGCGCAGCACCGCCCGGCGGCCCCCGGCTAGCCCCAGCAGCATGAGGGCGAACAGCACGGCCAGGCACAGGCACGCGTCAGCGGGGGCCAGCGGCGGGAGCCTCAGCGGCGCGCTGAGGGACATCTGGGGGGTGCCGTGGTGCCCCGGCGGAGTGTGGACGGCGGGAGCCCGGCCGTCGTGGTGCATCGCGGCGGCGACCTCGGCGGGTACGTTCATCCCGTTCTCGATGCAGACCCGGTCGGGCGGGGCGTGCCCCAGGCCGTAGCTGAACACGAGTCCGGCCACGACGAGCAGCGCCACCAGCAGACCCGCCTGCCCGTGGCGCCGGCGGTGGGCCGTACCCGACACCGTCACGCTCCCGATTGTGCCTTCATCCGGTCGGTGACAACGCCGCAGCGGGACGCGGGGTTCCCGGCCGGTCTCGAACTCCGGGCGGAGGCCGATACCCTCCTGTCGGACCAGGCGTGCCGCGCCGGGCGGCTGGAGGATGAACCCCATGCGGCGTTCATGGGTGACGGAGGCGATTCTGCGACGCGACATGACCGGCCGCCGCCTGGTGGTGGCGACCGTGCTGCAGGTCCTGCTGATGGGCGTGGTGATCGGGGCCTACGAGCTGGGCCGGCACTTCGCCGACGGGCGCCCGAGCGACGCGTTCGCGCACGCCCGGTGGTTGTGGGACCTGGAGCGCACGCTGCGCCTGCCGGACGAGTCGGCGTTCCAGAAGTGGGCGCTCGGCTGGGACGGCTGGGTGCGCGCCGCGAACGAGTACTACGTCCGCGTGCACTTCCCCGCGATCCTGCTGTTCATGGGGTGGATGTGGTTCCGGCACCGGGAGGGCTGGCCGCGCGTCCGGGTCGTGATCGCGGTCACCGCGGCGGCGGCGCTGGCGCTGCACTTCGCCTTCCCGCTGGCACCGCCCCGCATGCTGCCCGGGCACGGCTTCATCGACCTGATGAACGTCTACGGCCCGAGCTCCTACAGCTCCAAGCCGGGGGAGGGCATGGCCAACCAGTTCGCCGCCATGCCGTCGCTGCACGTCGGATGGGCGCTGCTGGTCGCCTGGGGCGCCGTCCGCTACGGCCGGGGCCGCTGGCGGTTCATCATGGTCGCCCATCCCGTCCTCACGTTCCTCATCGTGGTCGTCACCGCGAACCATTACTGGACGGACGGGATCGTCGGCTGCGCCATCGTGATCGTCACGCTGTGGGCGACGTCCAGGATGCGGGCGCTGGCCGACCGGGAACCCGAGCGGACGGGAATGTCGCTGCGGCGAGATAGTGTCGGAGCGTGACCAGCAGGGCGGAACCGGACCAGCCGGAGGGGCTTTTCGACGATCCGTCGGCCGGGGCCGCGAGCCCGTCGCGCGACCGCGACGGCGCCGCCTCCGCGGCGCCGCTGACGGCGGCGGAGGCGGGCCGGCAGCCGCTCGCGGTGCGGATGCGGCCCCGCGCGCTGGACGAGGTCGTCGGCCAGGCGCACCTGCTCGGCCCCGGCACCCCGATCCGGCAGCTCGTCGACCGCGACGTCCCGATGTCGCTGGTGCTGTGGGGCCCGCCCGGCACCGGCAAGACCACCCTCGCCACCGTCGTCAGCCACGTCACCTCCCGCCGGTTCGTGGAGATCTCCGCGGTCAGCGACGGCGTCAAGCGGGTCCGCGCCGAGATCGACCTGGCCCGCCGCGAGCTCGGCATGACCGGCCGGCAGACCGTCCTGTTCGTCGACGAGGTGCACCGCTTCAACAAGGCCCAGCAGGACGCCCTGCTCCCGGCGGTGGAGAACCGCTGGGTGTCGTTCATCGGCGCCACCACCGAGAACCCCTTCTTCTCCGTGATCAGCCCGCTGCTGTCGCGGTCGCTGCTGCTCACCCTCGAACCGCTCGGCGAGGACGAGCTGCGCGAGGTGGTCCGCCGCGCCCTCGCCGACGAGCGCGGCCTGAACGGCAAGGTCGGCCTCGACCCCGCCGCCGAGGACCACCTCATCCGGCTCGCCGGCGGCGACGCCCGACGCACCCTCACCTACCTGGAGGCCGCCGCCCTCGTCGTCGAGGACGGCGCCGTGATCGACGCGGACGTGCTGGAGAAGGCCGTCGACCGGGCCGCCGTCCGCTACGACCGCGAGGGCGACCAGCACTACGACGTCATCAGCGCGTTCATCAAGAGCATCCGCGGCAGCGACGTCGACGCGGCGCTGCACTACCTGGCCCGCATGATCGAGGCCGGCGAGGACGCGCGGTTCATCGCGCGGCGCCTGATCGTGCACGCCAGCGAGGACGTCGGCATGGCCGACCCGACCGCGCTGCAGACCGCCGTCGCGGCGGCGCAGGCGGTGGAGTTCGTCGGGCTGCCCGAGGCGCGCATCAACCTCGCCCAGGCCGTGATCCACCTGTCCCTGGCGCCCAAGTCCAACGCGGTGATCATGGCGGTGGACGGCGCGCTCGGCGACGTCCGCAAGGGCCTGGCCGGGCCCGTCCCCGGGCATCTGCGGGACGCGCACTACAAGGGCGCCGCGAAGATCGGGCACGGGCAGGGCTACAAGTACGCCCACGACCACCCCGGCGGGGTCGTCCGGCAGCAGTACGCCCCCGACTCGGTGGACGGCCGCGAGTACTACCGGCCGACCCGGCACGGCGCCGAGTCCCGCTTCACCGAGGTCCTCGCCCGGATCCGCTCGGTGCTGCGCGGCGCCCCCGACCGGTGAGGGCCGGCCGATGAAGATCGTCACCATCGGCGCCGTGCTCCCGGCATCGGCGGCGCGGGCCCGCTACTCTGCCGGGAACGGCCCCGGGCGCGGTCCCGGGACGCCGGCCGCGCGGCCGGCGCCCGCCGCCGCCCGGCCGTGACCGGCGCCCGCGCCCG
>NZ_JASNWF010000033.1 GCF_030283205.1 Actinomadura opuntiae | reverse complement strand
CCAGGTCAACAACCCCGGATCCCTCCTGCACTGGACCCGCAAAATGATCGAGATCCGGCAACGCCACCCCGTCTTCGGCGTCGGCTCCTACGTCGAACTCTCCGCCTCCAACCCCTCCGTCCTGGCCTTCACCCGCGAGATCAACGGCGCGGACGCCAACCAGTGGGGCGGCGCGGACACGGTGCTGTGCGTGAACAACCTGTCGCGGTTCCCGCAGCCCGTGGAGCTGGACCTGCGGCGGTTCCGCGGCTCGACGCCGATCGAGTGCATGGGCGGCGTGCAGTTCCCCGCCATCGGCGAACTGCCCTACCTGCTCACCCTCCCCGGCCACGGCTTCTACTGGTTCCTGCTTCCGCCGCCGCCCGATGACCCGGACCGCGAAGGGGTGATGTAGCCGTGGCCGGCGGTCCGGGACGGGCCGGCGACCCGTCCCTGGTCCGGCTGCTCGCCGGCTGGCTGCCCCGGCAGCGCTGGTTCGGCGGCAAGGACAGCCCGATCGAGGAGCTGTCCATCGGCACCGCCACCGAGCTGCAGACCGGCGACCCGGGCCTGCACCACCTGGTCCTCGACGTCCGCCAGCACGGCGTCACCGAGCACTACCAGCTGCTCCTCGGCGTCCGCCGCGAGCTGCCCGAGCGGCTGCGGTCGCACGAGATCGGCCTGCTGTCCGGAACGACAGGGATCACCGGGCACGCCTACGACGCCGCCCACGACCCCGAGCTGACCCGCCCGCTGCTCGCCCACATGGCGGGCGAGTCGGTCATCGGGCCGCTGCGGTTCCACCGCGCGCCCGGCACCGGCGTCCGCACCGACCTGGACGGCACGCCGTCCACCGCCGAGCAGAGCAACACCTCGCTGGTCTTCGGCGACGCGTACATGTGCAAGCTGTTCCGCCGGCTCTCCCCCGGCGTGAACCCCGACCTGGAGGTCAACCTCGCGCTGACCCGCGCCGGCTGCGAGCACGTCCCGGCCGTGCACGGCTGGATCGAGCTGGCGCCCGGCGGGGACGGCGGGGACGGCGAGCCCATCACGCTGGCGCTGCTGTCGGAGTTCCTGCGCAGCGCCACCGACGGCTGGCAGCTGGCGCTCACCAGCGTGCGCGACTGGTTCGCCCAGCCCGTCCCGCCCGGCCCGCCGGTGGCGTTCACGGCGGACGACGCGGGCGAGGCGGGCGGCGACTTCGCCGCCGAGGCCGAGCGGCTCGGCGCCGCGACCGCGCAGGTGCACCGCGACCTCGGCCGCGCGTTCGGGGTGACGACCGCGCCGCCCGAGCGGCTGCGCGAGCTGGTCGCCGGGATGCACGACCAGCTCGACGCGGTCGCCGCCGCCGTCCCGGAGCTGCGCCCGCACGCGCCCGCGATCCGTGCGGTGTTCGACGAGGTGGCCGCGTCGGCCGGGGAGCTGCCGTTCCAGCGGGTGCACGGCGACTACCACCTCGGCCAGGTGCTGCGCACCGACACCGGTTGGGTGCTGCTGGACTTCGAGGGCGAGCCGGCCCGCCCGGCCGCCGAGCGGCGCGCGCCCGCGCATCCGCTGCGCGACGTCGCCGGGATGCTGCGCTCGTTCGAGTACGCGGCGCGGTTCCTGCTCATCGCGGACGCCGGCCTCGCGCCCGAGGCGGCGGAGGTGCTGGAGCTGCGCGCCCGCGCGTGGGCGGAGCGCAACCGGGCCGCGTTCTGCGCCGGGTACGCGGCGGCGGGCGGCCCCGATCCGGCCGCGCACGCGGCGCTGGTGCGGGCGTTCGAGTTCGACAAGGCGGTCTACGAGATCCGCTACGAGGCGCGCAACCGGCCGTCGTGGCTACCGGTGCCGCTGCGTTCGCTGGAGCACCTCGCCGGCTGAGCCCGCCGGCGCCGCCGCGCCTGGCGGGCGGGCGGCGCCGGGGGCGTCACAGGTCGATGGCGTAGTCCAGGACGACGCGGTCGGCGGGCAGCACGATGTCGCGGCAGACCTCCATGACCGAGGCGCGCGACAGCATCCGGCGGGTGATGGCGATGACGGGCACGCCGCCGCCCATCCGCAGCGCCTCGGCCTCCTCCGGGGTCGGCATGCGGGAGCGGACCGACTCCTCGACGCGGGTCGGCGGGTGGCCGAGATAGGCCAGCTGCGCGACCGTGCCGCCGGGCCACGGCTCGCGCTCGGGGTCGGCGACCGGGGTGCCGCCGACCAGCGCCCAGGGCAGGTAGTTGACGGAGATCTGCTGCGGCTCGCCGCGGGCGTAGAACACGAACCGGCGGCGCAGCAGCTCGGTGCCGGTCGGCAGCTCGAACAGCGCGCCGAGGTCGTCGTCGGCGCGCACCCGCGTGAACTCCCTGTCGAGCCGGTAGTCCTGCCAGCCGATCTTCTGGTCGCGGGTGAAGGTGGTCTCCGGCACCGCGAGCGGCCTGGTCACCGCGCGGTAGCGCTCCATCGCGACCCGGCGGGCCGGCGGCACGACCCGGACCACGGTGCCGCCGCCGCGGCGCGTCTCGACGAGCCCCTCGGTGCGCAGCAGCGCGACGGCCTGGCGCACGACGATCTCCGAGACGCCGTGCTCGGCGCACAGCTCCGCCATGGTCGGCAGCCGGGTTCCCGGCGGAAGGCCGCCGTCCCGGATCCCCTCTCGCAGCGTGTCGGCGATGCGCAGGTAGGCGGGACGGTCCGGCACCGGCGTCACCTCCCCTTCGTTCAGGCGCGCCCCCGGTCATTCGACGCGGTGTTCGATTTCGCCCCCTCCTCTCCGTCACTCATACCTAGCCGGCTGCTATCCGCGGGGGCACGGTCCGCTTACGGACAGCTTGACACCTCTCAGACCGAGTAAGACTTTTGTATACAGAAGAGCGCCTCAGGGAAAGGACGACCTTGATGGGCGACTTCGAGGATCTGAAGACGGCCATCGAGGGCGAGTTTCCGGGCTGGCAGGTCTGGCGCAGCGACGCGGGCCGCTGGTACGCCACCCGGAGCGGCGATCTGACCGACGCCCAGCTGCAGGCGGGATGCGCGATGACGGTGGCCGCGGACGATCCCGCGGGGCTGCGCGAGCTCCTCCGGGAGCAGCCGAGCGGGGACGCGTGAGGCCGCCGCGATGAGGCGCCGCGGGGAGCGGCGCGGCCCGGTCCGCGGGCGGGGGCGGACCGGGCCGGGACGTTCCGGTACGGAAGGTACCTGTGTCGCTGAGGTGACACAGGAATGGATCCCAGGGCGGCGGGGTCACCGTCACCCCTGGGGCGAGGTAGACGTGACCGCATGGGCGGCACATTCGGCGCGACCCCCGACGAAGAGTCGTGCCGCCCGTGCGGTCGCAAATCCGCCTCCGCCGACCATGTGAGTCCGGCCGATCTCCGGGCACTCCTACTGGGAAACGGCATCAGTGTTGATTCCGGAGGCCGCCCCCGGCCCCCGAGACCCCAGACGAGGAGGCCATGACGACATGGCACGGGTGACGCGCGCGGAGATCGACCGGCTCGTCGGAGGCGATCACCACGATCCGCACGGCGTCCTCGGGGCGCATCCGGGCCGCGACGGGGTGACCGTCCGGGCGCTGCGGCCGCTCGCGGAGAAGGTCGAGGTCGTGCTCCCGAACGGGGACCGGCACCCCCTGCGCCACTTCCACCAGGGCGTGTTCGCCGGGACGCTGCCGAAGTCGGCGTCGCTGTCCGGCGGTGACAAGGGGAAGGCGCCCCTCGCCGTCCCCGACTACCGGCTGGCCGTGACCTACGCGGACGGCGTCGAGACCGTGCAGGACGACCCGTACCGGCATCTGCCGACGCTCGGCGAGCTCGACCTGCACCTGATCAGCGAGGGCCGGCA
The DNA here is from genome assembly GCF_030283205.1 of Actinomadura opuntiae. Taxonomy (GTDB): domain Bacteria; phylum Actinomycetota; class Actinomycetes; order Streptosporangiales; family Streptosporangiaceae; genus Spirillospora. The sequence continues at coordinate 80,488 of NZ_JASNWF010000033.1, read as the reverse complement.
CGAGGAGCTGTGGCGCGCCCTGGGGGCGCGCGTGCGGACCTACGCGTCGGCGTTCGGCCCGGTGTCCGGGACGGGTTTCGCCGTGTGGGCGCCGACGGCGCGCGGCGTACGCGTGGTGGGCGACTTCAACCACTGGGACGGCCGCGCGCATCCGATGCGGTCGCTCGGGGCCACGGGCGTGTGGGAGGTGTTCCTCCCCGGCGTCGGCGACGGCATGCGCTACAAGTTCGAGATCCTCGGCGCGGACGGCCAGTGGCGCGCCAAGGCCGACCCGATGGCGCAGTACACCGAGCTTCCCCCGGCGACGGCGTCGCGCATCTACACCTCGTCCTACGAGTGGGACGACACCGAATGGATGGACGGCCGCAAGGAGCACGAGTGGCTGCACGAGCCCATGAGCGTGTACGAGGTGCACCTCGGCTCGTGGCGCCCCGGGCTCGGCTATAGGGAACTCGCCGAGGAACTGACCGCGTACATCAAGGACATGGGGTTCACCCATGTGGAGTTCCTGCCGGTGGCGGAACATCCCTACGGCCCGTCCTGGGGCTACCAGGTGACGTCCTACTACGCGCCGACGTCCCGCTTCGGTACCCCGGACGACTTCCGTTACCTCGTCGACAAGCTGCACCAGGCCGGTATCGGCGTCATCATCGACTGGGTGCCGGCGCACTTCCCCAAGGACGAGTGGGCGCTGGCGCGCTTCGACGGCACCGCGCTGTACGAGCACGAGGATCCCAAGCGGGGCGAGCATCCCGACTGGGGCACGCTGGTGTTCAACTTCGGGCGCGCCGAGGTCCGCAACTTCCTGGTGGCCAACGCCTCGTTCTGGCTGGAGGAGTTCCACGTCGACGGCCTGCGCGTGGACGCGGTGGCGTCGATGCTCTACCTGGACTACTCGCGCAACGAGGGCGAGTGGACGCCCAACATCTACGGCGGGCGCGAGAACCTGGAGGCCATCTCGTTCCTCCAGGAGATGAACGCGACGGTCTACAAGCGCAACCCCGGCGTCCTCACCGTCGCCGAGGAGTCGACGGCCTGGCCGGGCGTGTCCCGCCCGACCCATCTCGGCGGCCTCGGCTTCGGCTTCAAATGGAACATGGGCTGGATGCACGACACGCTCGAGTACCTCCGCCACGAGCCGGTGTTCCGCAACTACCACCACAACGAGATCACGTTCTCGCTGGTGTACGCGTTCTCGGAGAACTACGTCCTGCCGCTGTCGCATGACGAGGTCGTCCACGGCAAGGGCTCGCTGCTGAGCAAGATGCCGGGCGACACCTGGCAGCAGTTCGCCGGGCTGCGCACCCTGCTCGCCTACATGTGGTCGCATCCGGGCAAGCAGCTGCTGTTCATGGGCCAGGAGTTCGGCCAGGGCGCCGAATGGGCGGAGCAGCGCCCGCTCGACTGGTGGCTGCTGGAGAACGCCGCCGAGGGCGCCCTGCACGTCGGGCTGCAGAAACTCGTCCGCGACATCAACCACGCCTACCGCGCCGAGCCCGCGCTGTGGTCGCGCGACAGCGACCACGACGGATTCCGCTGGATCGACGGCAACGACGCGGTCGGCAACACGCTGTCCTATCTGCGCTACGGGAAGTCCAAGGACGGTGACGAACAGCCCGTGATGGCGTGCGTCGTCAACTTCGCCGGCAACCCGCACGAGAACTACCGGATCGGGCTGCCCCGGGAGGGCCGCTGGCGCGAGGTCGTCAACACCGACGCCTACGAGTACGGCGGCAGCGGTGTGGGGAACCTGGGAAGCGTCGAGGCGACCGCCGAACCGTGGCACGGGCTGCCCGCCTCGGCGACGCTGCGCGTGCCGCCGCTCGGGGCCGTCTGGCTCGTCCCCGAGTGACGCTCCATCGGCGCCGCCCTGAATAGGGTGGCGCCATGAGCGCCGCGCAGCACCTGCACATCGTCCCGTCCGAGTTCATGGTGGAGCACCTGCCGAACGCGACGTTCCCCGAGGACGACGAGTGGATCGCCCTGGTCCGCGCCCCCGAGGGCCTCACCGTCGTGCGGGAGGCGTCGCCGTTCGCCGAGGCGGAGCGCTGGGTCGGCTTCTACGGCGACGCGGGCCACGGCCTCGACCTGCCCGGCATGCTCGCGGCGGTCGTCGGCCCGCTCGCCGGCGCCGGGGTGCCGGTGTTCGTCGCGTCCACCTACCACGCCGACCTGGTCCTGGTCCCCGACCACCGGCTGAAGGACGCGACGCAGGCGCTGCGCGACGCCGGCCACCGGGTCAGCGACTCGCGAGCCGGTCGGTGAGCCAGCGGGGGCCGGTGACGTGCGCGCCGGCCTCCTCGCAGCGGGCGCGCAGCTCCCGGTCGGCGGTCACGACCAGGTACTCGGTGTCGGGCTCGGGCCGCCGGACGATCTCCACGATGTGATCGTCGCCGCTGCCGGGCGCCGCGACCACCCGCAGGCCGTCCATGCCGTCCACGGGCTCGTCCGCGACCCGCCGCGCCGCGCCCTCGACGACCAGCACGACCTCCGGGAAGCAGCGGTCGAACGCGACGAGGCCGGGCGGCAGGCCGCGCACGCCCTCGTCGAGGGCCTTCAGCGAGTCGCGGAGCCGGGCGTTCGCGCCCGCCCGGTCCTTCCACCAGCCGTCCGGCCGGGACCCGACGACGTTCGCGCCGTCCACGACCAGGACCAGGCCCTTCATCGTCTCCCGCAGCAGCGGCCACGACCGTTCGAACGGCGCGAACAGCTTGCGGTCGTCCACCTCCTCCAGGCGGACCCACTCGGCGCGGCGCGTCTCCCGCGACGCGGGCTTCACCGCGACCTTCTCGTCCAGGGCCCCGATCACGGAGGTGAACGCCCAGCCGCCGTGGTCCTCGACCCGGGTACCGCGCACGCGCACGAGCCCGGTGTCGAGCGTGCACTCCTCGGCGGTCTCCCGCAGCGCGCCCGTCACGCCGTCCTCATGGCTGTGCGTCGCGCCGCCGAACATCCCCCACGTGCCGCCGCCGAGACCCCACCAGGCGCGCTGCTGGAGCAGGACCCACATCTGGCCGTCCGCGTCGCGGTGGTAGGCCAGCAGGCCCGCCGCGCCGAACCGCCCCCAGTGCGTGTGGCCCTGGTCGCACTCGGCCCAGCCGTCCCCATCGCCCATGAGCCGACGATATCCGCTCGGTGACCGAAGTACGGTGGTGTCGTCGTTCGGGGGGCCGACGCTGGTGCACCATGCCCGGAGGAACCCGAAGATGCCCGCTCTGCCCCTCGCTCCCGACGATCCCCGCGAGATCGGCCGCTACCGGCTGACCGGACGGCTCGGCGAGGGCGGCCAGGGCGTCGTCTATCTCGGCGAGGCACCGTCCGGCGAGCGCGTCGCGGTGAAGGTCCTGAAGAACGCCGACGAGCGGGCCCGCGCCCGGTTCGCCCGGGAGATGGCCGCGGCACGGCAGGTCGCGGCGTTCGCCACCGCCGCCGTGCTCGACTCCTCCGCCGAGGGCCCGCTCCCCTACGTCGTCAGCGAGTTCGTCGACGGGCCGTCGCTGCAGCAGCGCGTCGCCGACGGCGGCCCGCTGCGCGGCGGCGACCTCCAGCGACTGGCGGTGAACACCGCGACCGCGCTGGCCGCCATCCACGCCGCCGGGATCGTGCACCGCGACCTCAAGCCCGCGAACGTGCTGCTCGGCCCGGACGGCCCGCGCGTCGTCGACTTCGGGATCGCCCGCGCGATCGACGCCGAGACCCGCACGCAGATGGTCGGCACCCCCGCCTACTTCGCGCCCGAATGGCTGCGCGACCATCCGCCGACGGTGAAGTCGGACGTGTTCGCCTGGGCGGGCACCATGGTGTTCGCGGCGACCGGGCATCCGCCGTTCGGCCGCGCGGCGACGCCGCAGGCCGCGATGCACCGGATCGCCACCGCCGAACCCGACCTCGGCGGGGTGCCCGATGCGCTGCGCCCGGTGCTCGCCGCGTGCCTCGCCAAGGACCCGGACCTCCGCCCGACCGCCCGCGATCTCGCGATGCGGCTCATCGATCCGTCGTCGCCTCCGGCGCCGCTGTCGCGGCGGGACGTCACCCAGCCGCAGGCGTTCCCGGGGCCGCCCGTCCCGGTGCCGCCTCCGCCGGGCCCGCACCCGGGCGGCGGTGCGTCCGGGCCGTCCACGAACCCGCTCCCGCCGCGCGACCCCACGCAGCCGCATCCGCCGCTGCCCGATCCGCCGCGGCCCGGCCCGCAGGAGCACCGCAGGCGCGTCCGCTTCATCGAGGCGGCCGTCGCCGCCATCCTCGTCGTGACGTGCGTGACCGCCTTCGTCCTGCTGAACCGGGACGGTGATTCGCCGTCATCGGACAACGGGTCGTCCCCCGGCGGCCACGGCACCTCCTCCGCGACGTCCCCGCAGCCGGCGACCTCGTCGCCGTCCGGGACGTCGCCGGCCAGCAGCGGCGGGTCGCTGCCGGCGGCGTTCGGCGGGACGTGGGAGGGCACGCTGACGCAGACGGGCGGCATCACCATCGGCGACGTCAGCACGAAGGTGACGGTGCACCTGACCGGCGGGAGCGACGGCGGCACGGCCGACTACGACCGGTGGGGCTGCCAGACCCGGCTGACGGTCTCCGACGTGTCCGGCTCGAAGGTCGATTTCGACGAGACGGCGATCCGCAGCACCGGGAGCGAGGGGTTCTGCACGGGCGGGCCGGTGTCGCTGAAGCAGGTGTCCGGCGGGCTCGAGTACACCTCGACGGGCATCGGGACGACGTCGGGAACGCTGCACAAGACGGGCTGAGGCGCCCGGTGACGAAGGGCACAGTGCCGGGGCGCCGCCGCGCCGAATACCATTCGGTGTCTGGATGCCCATGATCAGGGAGGACGAGTTGAGCGTCGACGCGGAGCCGGCGGCGGCCCGGGACACGGCCCGGATGTGGGACACGCTGACGGGCGCCGAGCTGATCCAGGCGATGGCCGACGGACACTTCCCGCAGATCTCCGACATCAACGACCACATCGGGCAGGTCATCACGTCCGCCGAACCCGGACGCGTCGACATCGCCTGGACGCCCACCGAGAAGCTGTGCAACCCCGGCGGCACCGTCCACGGCGGATACAACGCCATGATCCTCGACAACGCGGTCTGCCTCGCGGGCAGCAGCACCTGCGAGCACTTCATGCCGATGCTCACGCTCAACCTGAACGTCGACTACCTGCGCGGCGTCCGCGCCGGCGAGACCTACACCGTCGCCGGGACGTGCGTGCACCCCGGCAGCACCCGGATGGTCGCCAACGCGGTCATCAGCGACGCGCAGGGCCGCCCCGTCGCGCAGGCGTCCGCCAGCGTCCTGCCGAACAGGGCCTTCGCGCGCCGCTAGCCTCGTCCTCGCGGTGGAGAGCACACCGGCCCCGGGGCGTACGAGGGCCCCGCGAACGAACGCATAGGCTGGGGGCCATGGTGGATCCCGGAACCGTCGTCAACGTCATCAAGCAGGCCCGGGACCGGCGGACGGCACCGCTGATCCTGGAGCTGGACCTCACCGAGGGCATCGTGGAGACCGCGCCCGCGGACCCCGTCTCGGCGATCCTGTCGATGCGCCGGACGAGCCTGCGCGACGTCCTGGACGGCCTGCGCCGCGCCCGCTCCGACCACCGGGTGAAGGCACTGGTGGTGAAGGTCACCGGCGGCGTCGGGCTGGCGCTCGCGCAGGAGCTGCGCGAGGCCGTCCAGGCGCTGCGGGACGCCGGCAAGCTCACCGTCGCCTGGGCGGAGACGTTCGGCGAGGGCGGGCACGGCACCGTCCCGTTCTACCTGGCCACCGGCTTCGACAAGGTGTACCTGCAGCCGACCGGCGAGGTCGGGCTGACCGGCGTCGCGCTGGAGGAGCCGTTCTTCGCGGGCGCGCTGGAGAAGGCGGGCGTGCAGCCCCGGTTCGCCAAGCGCTACGAGTACAAGACCATGGCGAACACGTTCATGGAGAAGACGTACACCCCCGAGCACGAGGAGTCGTCGCAGCGGCTCGTCACCTCCCTCGGCGAGCAGATCACCGCGGGCATCGCCGCCGCCCGCGACCTGCCCGAGGACAAGGTCCGCGACCTCACGAACCGCGGCCCGCTGCTCGCCGGCGAGGCCCTGGAGGAGGGCCTGGTCGACCACCTCGGCTACCGCGACGAGGTGTACGCCTTCCTGCGCAAGGAGTTCGGCGAGCAGGCGCAGCTGCGCTACGTCTCCCGCTACAACCGCACGCACGGCCTCACCCGCCGCATCCCGCAGCCCGGCCGCCAGGACGTGGTCGCGCTGATCAACGGGCAGGGCCCGATCCGGCTCGGCCGCAGCGGCCGCGGCGGCCCGCTGCCGAACTCGGGCCCGGCGATGGGCTCCGACACCGTCGGCGCCGCGTTCCGCGCCGCCGTGAAGGACGACCGGGTCAAGGCGATCGTGTTCCGCGTCAACAGCCCGGGCGGGTCCGCCGTGGCGTCCGACGCGATCTGGCGCGAGGTGGTGCTGGCCCGCCGCGCCGGCAAGCCGGTGGTCGTGTCGATGGGGAACGTCGCCGCGTCCGGCGGCTACTACGTGGCGATGGGCGCGGACACGATCGTCGCGCAGCCCGGCACCATCACCGGTTCGATCGGCGTCGTCGTCGGCAAGGCCGTGGTGAACGACCTGCTGGACCGGATCGGCATCGGCCTCGGCTCGGTCGCCGACGGCGAGCACGCCCGCATGTTCAGCGCCACCAAGGACTTCAGCGACTCCGAGTGGGAGCGGATCAACGCCTCCCTCGACAAGATCTACGACGACTTCACCGCGAAGGTCGCCGAGGGCCGCGACCTGTCCCGCGAGCGCGTCCACGAGCTGGCCCGGGGCCGGGTCTGGACGGGCGCCGACGCGAGGGACAACGGCCTCGTCGACGAGCTGGGCGGCATCGACACGGCGCTCGACCTGGCCCGCAAGAAGGCCGGGCTGGCCTCCGACGCGCCGGTCCGCTCCTACCCGCACGCGTCGCCGCTGGAGCGGCTGCGGCCGCCGGAGTCCAGCGAGGACCGGACCGCCGCGTCCGCGCGCTTCGACGGCTGGGGCTCGCTCGGCGGGCTCGCCGCCCGCCTCGGCCTCCCTTCCGCCGGCCCGCTCACCCTCCCCGGCACCTGGGAGATCCGCTGAGCACAGATTTCGTTGAGGCGGTCGCGGGGTTCGCCACCGGGGTCGTCGTGCTGACCGTCCGGGACGGCCGCGACGACCTCGGCACGACGGTGACCTCGTTCATGTCGGTGTCGCTGGAGCCGCCGATGGTGCTGGCCGGGGTGGCGTCGTCGTCCTACCTGGCGGAGGTGCTGTCGCGCGCCGACCGGTGGGCCGCGACGGTCCTCGCCGCGGGCCAGCGGGCCCTCGCCGGCCGGTTCGCCGCCGAGGGCCGCCCGGGCGCCCGCATCCTGCTGGCGAGCGAGCCCCACCACCGCGGCGAGGTCTCCGGCGCGCTGATCCCCGAATCGGGCGTCACCGCCCTCGAATGCGAGACCCGCCAGCGCGTCGAGGCCGGTGACCACACCCTCTTCGTCGCCGAAGTCCTGTCCACGGACTACGTCGCGAGCGACCGCACGCCCCTGGTCAGGGTCAACCGCCGCTACCTGCCCGGCTAGCGCTTCTCGGCCTGCGGCAGGCGTTCGAGCATGCCGCGCAGGTCGTCGGCGTGTTCCTCCTCCTGCGCGAGGATCTGCTCGAAGACGCGCTTGGTGGTGGGGTCGCCGTCGCCGAGCCACTGGATGATCTCGGTGTAGGACGCGACCGCGATGCGCTCGGCGACCAGATCCTCCTTGATCATCGCGACGAGGTCGCGGCTGTCGTCGTACTCGGCGTGCGAGCGGGTGGTGAGGGTGTCGGGGGCGAAGTCGGGCTCGCCGCCGAGCTGGACGATCCGCTCGGCGAGCATGTCGGCGTGCTGCTGCTCCTCGGCGGCGTGCTGGAGGAACTCGCCGGCGACGGCCTCGGCGTGGATGCCGGTCGCGGTGTAGTAGTGCCGCTTGTAGCGCAGCGTGCAGACGATCTCGGTGGCGAGCGCCTCGTTGCACACCTGGATCACCCGCGTGACGTCGGCGCCGTACGCCTCGGTGATCGGGCCCTTGTCGATCTCCTGGCGGGCGCGCTCGCGCAGGGTCTTGATGTCCGTCAGGAACTCGGCCATTCCGTTGCCTCCCGGGGTCGGTTACTCGGGAGCACCTACCCGGTGGCCGTGTTTCCATACGGCGAATGTCTGCGGAACGCCGGGACGGTAGGCGAGGTGGACGTGGGACGGGGCGTCCAGCACGTGGACGTCCGCGCGGGCGCCGGCGGCGAGGCGTCCGACGTCGGTGCGGCGCAGGGCGCGGGCGCCGCCGGCGGTCGCGGCCCAGACGGCTTCGGCCGGGGTCATGCGCATGTCGCGGACGGCCACGGCGATGCAGAACGCCATGCTGGAGCTGTAGCAGGAGCCGGGGTTGCAGTCGGTGGCGAGGGCGACGGCGGCGCCGGCGTCCAGGAGGCGGCGGGCGTCCGGGTAGGGCTGGCGGGTGGAGAACTCCACGCCGGGCAGCAGCGTCGCGACGGTGCGGGACGAGGCGAGCGCGTCCACGTCCTCGTCGCTGAGGAACGTGCAGTGGTCGGCGGACGCGGCGTCCAGTTCCACGGCGAGCCGGACGCCGGGGCCTTCGGTGAGCTGGTTGGCGTGCAGGCGGGGCGTCAGCCCGGACTTGATCCCCGCCTGCAGCACCTCGCGGGCCTGGTCGGCGTCGAACGCGCCCCGCTCGCAGAACACGTCGATCCAGCGGGCGTGGGGCGCGCAGGCGGCGAGCATGTCGGTCGCGGCCAGGCGAGTGTAGGCGGCGGTGTCGTCGCCGTATTCGGACGGGACGACATGGGCGCCCAGGTACGTCACCTCGTCCGCGATCTCGGCGGCGATGCGGACGGCGCGTTCCTCCTGGTCGACCGTGAGGCCGTAGCCGGACTTGCACTCGACGGTGGTCGTGCCCTGCCGCGCCATCTCGTCCACCAGGCGGCGGAGGTTGGCGCGCAGCTCGTCGTCGGACGCGGCGCGGGTGCGTTCCACGGTGGTGCGGATGCCGCCGGCGGCGTACGGGCGCCCGCTCATCCGGGCGGCGAACTCCTCGGCGCGTTCACCGGCGAAGACGAGGTGGGCGTGGGAGTCCACGAAGCCGGGGAGGACGGCCCGTCCGGCGGCGTCGAACGCCTCGTCGGCGGCGGGGGCCTCGGCGGCGGGCCCCGTCCACGCGACGGCGCCGTCCTCGATCACCAGCGCCGCGTCCCGGACGATGCCGAGCGGCCCGCCGCCCCGGGCGGGGTCGTTGGTGACCAGTTCCCCGATGTTCGTGATGACGGTGCTCAACCGGTCTCCTCGCGGGTGGCGGACTCGATGGCGGCGGCCAGCGCGGCGGGCACGTCGCCGACCAGCAGGTGGCGGCCGTCGTGCACGATCTGCCGGCCGGACACGACGACGTGCCGGACGTCGGCGGCGGTGGCGGCGAAGACGGCGGCCTCGGCGGCGTGCGCGGGCCCGGCGCCGGCGGTGCGGACCGAGTCGAGCGCGACCGTGACGAGGTCGCAGTACGCGCCGGGTTCCAGGCGCCCCGCCTCCGGCCAGCCGAGCGCGTAGTGCCCGGCGGAGGTGGCGGCGGCGAGCAGCTCGCCGGCGGTCCAGTGGCCGCGGACGCGGGTGCGCAGCCGCTCGTCCAGCTCGACGGCGCGGGCCTCCTCGAACAGGTCGACGACCGCGTGCTGGTCGGAGCCGAGGCAGATCGGGGCGCCGGCGCCGCAGAGGGCGCGGGCGGGGCCGATGCCGTCGGCGAGGTCGCGTTCGGTGGTCGGGCACATGCACACGCCGGTCGTGGTGGCGCCGAGGAGCCCGATGTCGTCGCCGGTGAGGTGGGTGGCGTGGACGGCGGTGGTAAGCGGGCCGAGCGCGCCGGCCTCGGCGAGCAGCCGCGCGGGCGTCATGCCGTAGGCGTCGAGGCACGCGGTGTTCTCGGCGGGCTGCTCGGACAGGTGGACGTGCAGCGGCGCGCGGTGCTCCTTGGCCCAGGACGCGACGGCCCGCACCTGCTCGCGGGGCACGGCGCGGACCGAGTGGATCGCGGCGCCGACGCGGGCGTGCAGCCGGCCCGCCTTGTCGGTCTGCTCGTGGAGGCTGTCGACGCGCCGCGCCCAGTTGCCGGCGGTGCCGTCGCCGAACCGCAGTTGCGGGCCCTTGAGCGGCTGCCCGATGCCGCCGGTGAGGTAGCAGGCGTCCAGCAGCGTGATCCGGATGCCGGCGTCGGCGGCGGCCGCGATCAGCGCCTCGCCCATCGCGTTCGGGTCGTCGTAGGGTTCGCCGCCGGGTCGGTGGTGCAGGTAGTGGAACTCGCCGACGCAGCTGATCCCGGCGAGCGCCATCTCGGCGAACACGGCCCTGGCCAGGGCCCGGTAGGAGTCGGGGTCGAGACGGTCGGCGACCTGGTACATCTGCTCGCGCCACGTCCAGAAGGTGCCCCGGTTCTCCTGGACGCGGGAGCGGAGGGCGCGGTGGAACGCGTGCGAGTGCGCGTTCGCGAGGCCCGGCAGGGTCAGGCCGGGCAGGTGCCGGGCGTCCGGCGGGGCCGGGACGCCGCGCGTCAGGCTCGTGATCCGTTCGCCGTCGGCCTCGATGAGGACGTCGGCCGCCACCCCGTCTCCGAGCCAGGCGAACTGGGCATGCCATTGCATGTCGGGATCCCTACCCGCGGGCCAGGTCGTCCAGTACCGCCGCGAGGGCGTCCACCCCGGCCAGGCAGTCGGCGGTCTCGGCGTGCTCGGCGGGCGCGTGCGACACCCCGGTCGGGTTGCGGACGAACAGCATCGCGGCCGGCACCCGGGCCGACAGGACGCCCGCGTCGTGCCCCGCGCCGGTCGGCAGGACGGGCGCGCCGCCGAGCGTCGTGACGACCCGGTCGCGCAGGGCGCGGTTGAAGTCGACGATCTCGGTGTAGGACTCCTCGGCGTGTTCGACCGTCACCCCGTGGAGGCGGGCGGCCTCGCGCGCCGCCGCGCCGACCTCGTCCACGGTCGTGCGGACGGCGTCGTCGGCGGGCCCGCGCGCGTCGAGCCAGGCGGTGACGGACGAGGCGATCGCGTTCACCCCGCCCGGGACGACCCGGACCTTCCCGACCGTCGCCACCGTCCCGTTGCGTCCGGCGGCGTCGCGGGCGGCGAGGACCATCCCGGCGAACGGGATCATCGGGTCGCGGCGGTCGGCGAGCGCGGTCGTCCCGGCGTGGTTGCCCTCGCCCGCGAACCCGAATCGCCACCGCCCATGCGGCACGATCGAACTGGCGACACCGACCGGCTCGCGGAGCGCCCGCCCCTGCTCGACGTGCAGCTCGATGTAGCAGCCGACGCGTCCGAGCAGATCCTCGTCCGGCCCGATCGCCTCCGGATCGAGCCCAGCACCGTGCAGAACCTCGGCGAACGTCCGCCCGTCACCGTCGGTGAGCCCCCGCGCCCGCGCCGGGTCGATCGCACCGGCGAGCAGCCGCGACCCCAGGCACGCCACTCCGAACCGGGCGCCCTCCTCCTCGGCGAACGCCGCGATCCCGATGGGCCGCCGCAGGACGGCACCGCGCTCCCGCAGCTGATCGACGGCGGCGAACGCCGACACGATCCCGAGCGGCCCGTCGAACGCGCCGCCGCCGGGCACCGAGTCGAGGTGGCTGCCCGTCAGCACCGCTTGGTCTCGCGTGCCGTCGCCGGGATACCACCAGGCGATCATGTTGCCGTTGCGGTCGTGCTCCAGCGGCATGCCGCGCCGTCGCGCCTCGTCGGCGAACCAGGCGCGGCACTCCAGCTCCGGCGGCGTCCACGCGAACCGGTGATACCCACCGGTATCCGCATCGCGCCCGGCGGGCAGCAGCTCCGCCCACATCTCCTCGAAGCTCATCAGCCCTGCATCGGGATGCGGACGCCGCGCTCGGCGGCGACCTCGGCGGCGCGGTCGTATCCGGCGTCGACGTGGCGCATCACGCCGGTGCCGGGGTCGTTGGTCAGGACGCGCTGGAGCTTCTCGCCCGCGAGGGCCGTCCCGTCGGCGACGCACACCTGCCCGGCGTGGATCGAGCGGCCGATGCCGACGCCGCCGCCGTGGTGGACGGACACCCAGGTCGCGCCGGACGAGGTGTTGAGCATGGCGTTCAGCAGCGGCCAGTCGGCGATGGCGTCGGAGCCGTCCTTCATGCCCTCGGTCTCCCGGTACGGGCTGGCGACGGAACCGCAGTCGAGGTGATCGCGGCCCAGCACGATCGGCGCGCTGATCTCACCGCGCGCGACGAGGTCGTTGAAGACCTCGCCGGCCTTGTCGCGCTCGCCGTAGCCGAGCCAGCAGATCCGCGACGGCAGGCCCTGGAAGTGCACCTTCTCCTGCGCCATCCGGATCCACCGGGTCAGCGGCTCGTTGTCGGGGAACAGGTCGAGGATCGCCTGGTCGGTGCGCGCGATGTCCTTGGGGTCGCCGGACAGCGCCGCCCACCGGAACGGGCCCTTGCCCTCGCAGAACAGCGGCCGGATGTAGGCCGGGACGAACCCGGGGAACTCGAACGCCCGCTCGTACCCGGCGAGCTGCGCCTCGCCGCGGATCGAGTTGCCGTAGTCGAAGACCTCGGCGCCCGCGTCCTGGAACCCGACCATCGCCTCGACGTGCTTGGCCATCGAGGTGCGGGCCTTGGCGATGAAGCCGTCGCGGTCCTTGTCGCGCTCGGCGGCCATGTCGTCGAACGCGACGCCGCTCGGCAGGTACATCAGCGGGTCGTGCGCGCTGGTCTGGTCGGTGACGATGTCGATCGGCGCGCCGCGTCGCAGCAGCTCGGGGACGAGGTCGGCGGCGTTCCCCAGCACCGCGATCGACAGCGGCCGCCGCGCGGCCCTGGCCTCCTCGGCGAGGCGGAGCGCGTCGTCCAGGGAGTCGGCCTTCACGTCGCAGTACCGGTGCTCGACGCGCCGCTCGATGCGGGACGGGTCGCACTCGATGCAGATCGCGACGCCGCCGTTCATCGTGACGGCGAGCGGCTGCGCGCCGCCCATCCCGCCGAGCCCGGCGGTCAGCGTGATCGTCCCGGCGAGCGACCCGTCGAACCGCTTCTCGGCGACGGCCGCGAACGTCTCGTAGGTGCCCTGCAGGATGCCCTGGGTGCCGATGTAGATCCACGACCCGGCGGTCATCTGGCCGAACATCGTCAGGCCGAGCGATTCCAGCCGGCGGAACTCCTCCCAGGTCGCCCACTGCGGCACCAGGTTGGAGTTGGCGATCAGCACGCGCGGCGCCCACTCGTGCGTCCGGAAGATCCCGACCGGCTTGCCCGACTGGACGAGCAGCGTCTCGTCGCCCTCCAGGTCCGACAGCGAGCGGACGATGCCGTCGAAGGCGTCCCAGCTGCGGGCGGCCCGTCCCGACCCGCCGTAGACGACGAGGTCGTCGGGGTGCTCGGCCACCTCCGGGTCGAGGTTGTTCTGGATCATCCGGAGGGCGGCCTCCTGCGGCCAGCCCTTGGCGGCGGTGAGCTTCGTGCCGCGCGGCGCGCGGACGGGACGGGGACCGGACATGTGCGGGCTCCTTAGGAGAGGGGGCCGGTGACGGATTCGGCGGCGGCGACGAGCGAACCGTCCCGGACCATGGCGGTCGCGGCGGCGATCTCGGGCGCGAGGTAGCGGTCCGGGCCGGGCGGCGGGACGGCCTCCCGCAGCTTCGCGACGACGGCGGCGGTCGCGGGCCCCGGACGCAGCGGGCTGCGCAGGTCGAGCGCCCGCGCGGCGGTGAGGATCTCGATCGCGATCACCTGCGTCAGGCCGTCGACGGCGCGGCGCAGCTTGCGGGCGGAGTTCCAGCCCATCGACACGTGGTCCTCCTGCATCGCCGAGCTCGGGATGGAGTCGGCGGACGCGGGGGCGGCGAGCCGCTTCAGCTCGGAGACGATCGCGGCCTGCGTGTACTGGGCGATCATGTGCCCGGAGTCGACGCCGGGGTCGTCGGCGAGGAACGCGGGCAGCCCGGACGAGCGGCCCTTGTCGAGCATCCGGTCGGTGCGCCGCTCCGACATCGACGCGACGTCGGCGGTGGGGATGGCGAGGAAGTCCAGCACGTAGGCGATGGGCGCGCCGTGGAAGTTGCCGTTGGACTCGACGCGGCCGTCCGGCAGCACCACCGGGTTGTCGACGGCGGACGCCAGCTCCCGGCCCGCGACCAGCTCGGCGTGGGCGAGGGTGTCGCGGGCGGCGCCGTTGACCTGCGGGGAGCAGCGCAGCGAGTAGGCGTCCTGGACGCGGGTGCAGTCGGGCCCGCGGTGCGACTCCATGATCTCGGAGTCGGCGAGCAGCGCCCGCAGGTTGGCCGCCGAGGCGGCCTGGCCCGGATGCGGCCGCAGGTCCTGAAGGTCGGCGGCGAACACCCGGTCGGTGCCGAGCAGCGCCTCGACGCTCATGGCGGCGGCCACGTCGGCGGCGGTCAGCAGCCTGTGCAGGTCCCGGATGGCCAGGACGAGCATGCCGAGCATGCCGTCGGTGCCGTTCAGGAGGGCGAGCCCCTCCTTGGCGCCGAGCTCGACCGGGGCGATGCCGTGCTCGGCGAGCACCTCGGCCGCCGGGCGCAGCTCACCGGCCGCGTCCCGCACCTGGCCCTCGCCGATCAGCGCGAGCGCGACGTGCGCGAGCGGCGCGAGGTCGCCGGAGCAGCCGAGGCTGCCGTGCTCGAACACCTGCGGGGTGATCCCGGCGTTGAGCAGGCCGGCGAGCGTGCGCGCGGTGACCGGCTGCACGCCCGTCCGCCCGGTGGCGAGGGTGTGCAGGCGCAGCAGCATCAGCGCCCGGACGACCTCCCGCTCGACCTCCGCGCCGGACCCGGCGGCGTGCGACCGGACGATGTTGAGCTGGAGCCGCGCCCGCATCTCCGGCGGGATGTGCCGGGTCGCGAGGGCGCCGAACCCCGTCGAGACCCCGTAGACGGGCAGCGGGCGCGACGACAGCTCCTCGATGTGCGCCCGCGACCCGCCGATCAGCTTCAGCGCCTCGTCCGTCAGCGAGACCGCCGCGCCGTCCCGCGCCACCGCCACGACCTGATCGAACGACAGCGGATCCGGACCGACCCGAACGCTCGTGTCTCCCATGACGAAACCCATACCCACGATTCCACCCGCCCGCGGACGCCGCGGGCAGGGCCGGGCGGCCGGATCCGTCTCAGATACGAGACAATGCGAGGATGAGCCAGGTCCCCGCCGCCCGCCGCGCCCTGGCGGTGCTGCGCCTGCTGGCCGCCGCGCCCGGCCCGCTGCCCGCCTCGGCGATCGCCCGCGCCCTCGACCTGCCCCGCTCCAGCACCTACCACCTGCTCACGGCGATGGCCGAGGACGGATTCGTCACCTCCATCCCCGAGGAGCGCCGCTGGGGCCTCGGCGTCGCCGCCTTCGAGATCGGCTCGGCCTACCTGCGCCACGAGCCCCTCGAACGCCTCGCCCGGCCCCTGCTGCGCCGCCTCGTCGACCGCGTCGGCGAGATCGCCCAGCTCGGCGTCCTGCACGGCGCGGAGACCCTCTACCTGCTCAAGGAGCAGCCGCCCCGGCACGCCACCCTGGTCACCGACGTCGGCGTCCGGATGCCCGCGCACCTGACCGCCAGCGGCCTGTCCCTGCTGGCGCACCTGCCTGCGGCCCAGGTGAGGGCCCTGTTCCCCGGCCGCTTCGTGAACCGGACCGGGCACGGCCCCGCCTCGCTCCCCGACCTGCGCAGCGTCCTCGCCGAGGACGCCCGGCGCGGCTGGTCGTCCGAGGACGGCTACATCACCGAGGACTTCGCCAGCATCGCCGCGTGCGCCTTCGACCACACCGGCCACCCGACCGCCGCCGTCACCATCACCTTCCGCCGCGACCGCCACCCGCCCGAGACCTGGCCCGCGCTCGCCGCCCCCATCCGGCGGACGGCCGGCACCCTCACCACCCGCCTCACCGGCCGCCCGCCCTCCTGATCCCCGCCCTGCCGGTGATAGCACTCCCTAGGAAGATTAACTATTTGCCTAATAGCTCTAGGGAACCTAGCGTGGCGGGCATGGAACCCCTGACCGAACGCGACATCCGCACGTCCTTCGTCAACTGCTCCAAGGGCGAGGCCAAGCGGCTCGGCCTGCCCCGCGACCTCGCGGACCAGCCCTGGGACGATCTCGACTTCCTCGGCTGGCGGGATCCGGGGGCGCCCGAGCGGGCGTACCTGGTCGCCGAGCGCGACGGCCGCCTCGTCGGGATCGCGCTGCGCGGGTCGTCCGGCACGTTCCGCGGCTTCACCTCCCGCAGCATGTGCTCGCTGTGCCTGACGACGCACTCCAGCGGCGGCGTCGCCCTGATGACCGCGCGGCGGACGGGCGAGGCCGGGCGCCAGGGCAACACCGTCGGCCAGTACTTCTGCGCCGACCTCGCCTGCCCGCTCTACCTGCGCGGCAAGAAGCAGGCGGCGGTGGGCGGGGACCTCGAGGAGTCCCTCACCGTCGCGGAGAAGATCGCCCGCACCCGGGTCAACCTCGACGCCTTCCTCGACAAGGTGAGCGCCTGACCCCGTGGCCCGAACCGGCCTCGCCGCCCTTTGTCCCGCAAGGGAAATATGCGGAAATCGGGGGCGCGCTGCGGCACTATGGTTTCCATGCTCGGACGGGGAATCCGAAGAATACGGGACCATGACCACGGTCGGCCATTGCCCGGTCACAAGACGCAGCCATGTTCGGATGGCCGCGTGCCGGGCCGCCCGGCCAATAAGGCCGGGAATGGTCACTCGACATATCCGCGGAGGGGCTGCGGGGGCCGGTGGCGCGATGCGGCACCCGGTGCGCGGCCGGGGCTCCGGTGAGCGGGGCGGCCCGCACCCGCCCGGCCGGCCTGTATTCCGGCCGGTGACACCACCGCCCGCCTCCGTAGCCCAACGGTAGAGGCAAACTCCTTAAAAGAGTCGCAGTGTCGGTTCGAATCCGACCGGAGGCACACCGGCTCGCCGCAATGCCCGATGATCCCGCCGCTTTCCCACCGGGAATGGCGAAGCCCGGAAGGACCGGCGTCCGCGGCAGCCGGCAACACGGCGCAGGCCCGATCCTCGACTTCACGGCACCGGAGTGGAGCGCCTTCATCCGAGCCGTCCGCTCCAGGAGCTTTAGACGGATCACCTATGACGTAGGCCCGGCCGTACCGGCGAGGGTGAGCAGGTGGTCGGCAGCGGTCAGGGTACCGTCGGGGCTGATCGTCGGCGCGAGGGCACGCGCGGTCGGCGCGGCGTCCAGCGCTCGGCCGAGAGCGTCGCGCAGGCTGTCGGCGGGCGGGAGGGAGGCACCCAGCCCAAGGTGACGAACTCGCTCCGCGTGATAGTGCTGGTCGAACATCTGAGGCAGGAGCAGCTGCGGCGTCCCGGCCCTGGCGGCGACGGTGGTCGTCCCGGCGCCGCCGTGATGGACGACGGCCGCCACCCGGGGGAAGAGCGCCTGCTGGTTGACCTCGCCGATCGACAGGCAGTCGGACGCGTCGGCGAAGACGGCCAGGTCCGCCCAGCCGCGCGAGATCACGACGCGCCGGCCAAGGGCGCGGGCCGCGTCGAGCATCGTCGCGGCGATGCCCTCCGGGGCGCGCATGCTGCCGAGCCCGAAGTAGACCGGCGGCTCGCCCGCGGCGAGGAACGCCTCCAGTTCGGGGTCCAGCGGGCGGATGTCGTCGAGCAGCCAGGCGCCGGTCTGCAGGACGTCCGGGCCGGGCGGCCCGGGCCAGGGCGCGAGAACCGCGTCGGCCGCGAGCCACGGACGGTCGGTGAACAAATGGGAGCGCACGTCGGTGACGGGCTTGAGGCCGAGCCGTTCGCGCTGGTCGTTCAGCGGGACCCGCCACAGGGCGTTCCAGCGCTGCCGGTCCTCGGCCCAGAGCCTTGCGGCGTCGACCGGCCCGTCGGCGCGGCTCTGCCCGAGCATGCCGAACACCGGCGGCGCGTGATGCGGGGACGGCAGCGTGATCGGCGCGAACGCCGCGTACACGTACGGCACGCCCAGCGCCTCGGCGACCGAACGGGCCGCGATCGCCAGCGCTCCCCCGCCGACCACGGCGTCGCACCCGTCCGCCGCCGCCCGGACGGCCCTGAACTGGTCCGCGACCGTCCCCTCGATCATCCGCCGGCGTTCCTGCGGTGTCGGCACCGTCCCTGCGTCGGCCTTGGCCGTCCCCCTCAACTCCGGCCCCACCGGCACGTAGGCCACCCCGAGCGACTCCGCCAAGGCCCGAAAGTCCGGCGGCGCGCACACCACCGCATCGTGCCCCAGCCCGCGCAGTCGCACCGCCAGCGCGATCACCGGCTGGGCCTCCCCGCGCGAGCCGACCGTCGACAGTAGAACCCGCATGCCAATCCCCCTCCCGCGCCCCGGCTCTCGGTGCGCGAGCAGCGATTCTGCACGCCGACCCGGCTCTTGCCGCAAGCCCCCATCCGCGCTAGACAATGAAGTGGCAGGAGCGGTTCGCGTCGGTGGGACCGGTCGCCAACATCAGCCAGCCGAACGTGCGTTCCACCATCCAGCGCCGCGGTAGCGGCACGAATCCTTTGATGGCGGGGTCGCGGCGGACGGGCTCCAGGCCGATGCCCAGGGTGGCCGCAGGGTCGATCGCCTTGGTGCGGTAGGCGCTGTCGGCCCACGCCCTGGTGCAGCACACCCGACGGCTTGGTCGGGTCAGGGGTGGCGGGTCGGGCGATAGGTCAGTACCTGGGTGTGGTCGTCGAAGGTCTGGGCGTTGAGCAGTTCGAGGTCGAAGTCGTCGGCGCCGTCGAAGATTCGGTCCACGCCGGTCTTGCCGGAGATGACGGGGAAGACCGTCACCTCGATGGTGTCGATCAGGCCGGCGTTCAGCAGCGTCCGGTTGAGCGTCAGGCTGCCGTGGGAGCGCAGCGGCACGTCGGATTCGGCCTTGAGGCGGGTGACCACTTCGACGGGGTCGCCGGACTCGATGGTGGTGTCCGGCCAGTCGAGCGGCTCGGTGAGCCGGCTGGAGAGCACGGTGACCGGGGAGTCGAACATGCGCGTGATCCACTCGTCGAACAGGCTCCGGTCAAAGCCTGCGGCGAGGAACGGCGCGTTGGACGAGTAGGTCTTGGCCCCCAGCACCATGCGCAGCGGGTCGCGGTAGGCGGCGGCGCGGTGCGCGAGGAATTCGGGGCCCTGCTTGCCCCAGTAGCCGCCCCAGTCGCCGTTGTGGTTGGCGAAGCCGTCGAGGGTGGAGAAGATGTCGAAGGTGTAGGTGGCAGCCATGGTGTCTCCTTGCGGGACGTTCGTCGCGCCGCGTCTTGCGGCCTCACCCTTGCTACGAACACCCCCGCCCCGATCCGACACGCCTCCCGGATTTCCTTCGGAACTTTCCGGGCTCGTCGGATCTGAGTGGGAGGGTTGGGATCATGGCGGCCGGGGACTTCGAGTTGACCGTGGACGAGTTGCGGGTCGTGGCGCGGTATGCGGTGGAGAGCGCTCAGGAAGTCCTTCCGGTGTTCGAGGAGGCCGTTCCCGCTGATCCGCGGCCGCGTGCGGCTGTTGAGGCCGCTTGGGAGTTCGTGAACGGTGCGAGGCGGAGCAGGTTGCAGCGGGTCACCTCGCTGGACGCGCACCGGGCCGCGAAGGAGGCGGGCACCGAGGCCGCGCGGTTGGCTGCGCGTGCGGCCGGTGATGCCGCGGCCGCCGCGTACCTGCATCCGATCGCGAAGGCCACGCAGGTGGGTCACATCCTGCGCGCGGCCGCGGCCGCGGCGCGTGTGGCCGAGTTGCTAGCGGGCGACGATCACGAAGCCGGAGACCAGAGCATCGAGGAGAGTCGGCGGCGTGCCACGCCGGTTCTGGTCGATGTCCTGAGCCGGTATCCGGCCGCGCCGCAGGTCAAGGGCCGCGTTGCGCAGCTCATGAGCGCCCTGGACGCCTCCCTACGCACGTCCCGTTGACGAGCCGTTCCGCGTGAAGGTGCCTCGCCAGATTTCTAGGGTGCCGTCGGTGAGCGCGGTGGCGTAGTTGATGACGCGGGTGTAGCCGTCGTGCAGGAGCATCGGCAGCGCCGGGCCGGCGGGCGGGCCGTCGGCGAAGGTCTTGGCGATCCAGGCTTGGACCCAGGGTGTTTCGTCGGTCCATTCGGTGGTGGTGAAGCCGGCCTGCTCGATCGAGTCGTGCAGTGCGTCGGCGGTGACGACGAAGCTGTCGGTGCCGTCGAGCGACCAGGGCATCGGCCAGGACAGGTCCCGCGAGCCGCAGGCCTCCCAGACGGCCAGGCGTGCGCCGGGGGCGAGGCAGCGGGCGATGTGGGAGAACCAGGCCGTCTTGTCGTCGATGTTCATCTGGACGTGCATGGTGATCGCCGCTTGGAAGGGCGGGTCAGGGGCGAAGTCGGCGATGTCGCCGACCTGGAATCGGACGAGGTCGTCCAGTCCGGATCCGGCGGTCAGGTTACGGGCGGCGGTGACGTAGGCCGGGGTGATGTCGAGGCCGGTGACGTGGTTGCCGGTGCGGCGGGCGATCTGGCGGGCCGGGCCGCCGAATCCCGAGCCGACGTCCAGGACGGTGTCGCCCTCGGTGAGCGCGAGGCCGCCGATGAGCAGGTCGACCGCGTCGGCGCCGCCGATGTGGAACTGGTCGAGGTCGCCCAGGTCGCCGGGATGCTCGCGCAGGAGGCGGTGGATCGTCCGGTCGACGCCGGTCTCGTCGTAGGTCATTCCGGCAGTTTAGTTTTTCAACTTGATGGTTTCTATAGTAAATCGCACTGCGTTACGCTCGGCGGGTGCGAAGCTATGGCCAGTACTGCTCGATCGCCCGGGCCCTCGACGTCGTGGGCGACCGCTGGACGCTGCTGATCGTCCGAGAGCTGCTCCTGCGGGGTCCGTGCCGGTTCACGGATCTGAAGAACGGGCTGCCCGGCGTCGCGACCAACCTCCTGTCGACCCGCCTGAAGGAGCTCGAGGAGGCCGGGCTGATCAGCCGCGAGGACGCCCCTCCGCCCGTCGCGACCGTCCTCTACGCCCTGACCGACGACGGTCTGGCGCTGGAGCCGGTGCTGAAGGCGCTCGGGCTGTGGGGGCTGCGGCTCATGGACGCCGAACGCCCGGACGACGCGTTCCAGGCGCGCTGGCTCGCCTACGCTCCCGCCTGGTTCGCCACCGACGCCGACCCCGATGCTCCTCCGGCGGTCGTCCAGCTCATCGCGTCCGGCGAAGAGGCCGTCATCGAGATCGGCGGAGGAGAGGTCCGGGCCCGCGCCGGACGCGCCGCCGATCCCGATCTCGTCCTGGACGGGCCGCCCCGCGCCGTCCTGGGCCTGCTCACCGGCGTGATCGGCATCGACGCCGCCACCGGGATCGGGCTGACCGCCCGGGGCCGCCGCGACGTGCTCGCCCGGCTGCGGCCCGTCGACGGCGGCTGATTCAGGAGAGGCGGAAGCGGGAGACGAAGTCCCAGATGACGGCGTTGGCGTCGATGTCCTGGGTGGTGCCGCCGAGCAGCGGCCCGAGATAGGGCGTGCCGCCGGGCCAGTTATGGCCGCCGCCCTTGATCTGGTAGAGGATCACCGGGGCGCCGGCGGGGCAGCCGTTGTAGTCGTGCCTGGTGACGGTGGTGCCGTCGTCGGGGTGCGTGTCGGGCAGGTCGGTGTCGGTCGTGGTGGCCGCGCAGCCGTTGTTGCGGGCCCAGAAGGGCGCGGCGGCCGTCGCGGTGGCGTACGGGACGATCGGGTCGGCGTCGCCGTGGATCATCAGCATGGGGACGGCGCGGCCGGGATGGCAGGCGGCCTGGTCCTCCAGCTGGCCGGATACCGGCGCGTAGGCGGCGAACCGCGTGTTCTCGCAGGCCAGCTTGCTGGTGAAGAACCCGCCGTTGCTCATGCCGGAGGCGTAGAGGCGGCGCGGGTCGGCGTTGAAGCGCTTGACCAGGACGTCCTGGAGCGCGGACACGAAGCCCGGGTCGTCGACGTCGGCGCCCGGCTGGCCGCCGGCGACGCCCTGCCATCCGGTGCCGTAGTGCTCCGGCGTGATCATGATGAAGCCGCGGGTCTTGGCGTAGTCGGCCATGCGCCCGTAGAACTCGGCGAACAGCGGCGTCTCGAACAGTCCCGGGAAGTGGAACAGGGCCGGAAGGGGCGTGCCGTCGTAGCCGTCGGGAAGCCGGAGGATCGCCACCCGCTTCTGCCCCGCGTGGACGAGGTGGATCGCGTGGTCGCCCGGGTCGGGGTGGCGGTCCTGGACGGTGAAGCCGACCGTCCGGGTGCTCGTCCGGCCGTCGGCCTTCACGGTCCCCTGCCCCTGCCAGGTCACCGTGCCGTCCGTGGGCGTCTGCACGCCGCTGATGACGGTCGCGGAGATCTGCACTCCGGCGTCGTCGAGGCTGAAGGTCCCCGACAGGCCCGCGAGCGTGCGCGTCAGCCCGAACCGGACGGTCGCCGTCCCGCCCTCCGCGCCGCGCAGCCTCCCCTGCCCCTGCACCTTGTTGGTGTTGTAGTCGGGCGTGGCCTCGGTGACGGTGATCCCGCCGGAGCGCAGGTCGCCGTCGAGCCGGTAGGCGGGTGCGCCGTCCACGGTGACGGTGACGCGGTCCGGGCTCAGCGCGTCGGCCCGCGCGGACGGCGGCGACGCGACCGCCGGTACCGCCAGGGCGGTGCAGGTCAGCGCCACTGCGGCGACCGAACGCCGCCGGGCGGTGAGGGGAAGCGGGTGCATGGCCGTCCTTCCTGCGGGCGTCCCCCTGCGCCACGGCGTGCCGCCGGGCCCGCGGCCCGGCCGTCCTAGGCAGAGCCTAGGTTCGCCCGCCCGCCGCCACTGCTCACAGAACGGACAGCCTGCCCCGTCCTTTTGCGCACCCGCTGACAAAACACCGCGACGGGCCCGCGCCGGGTCCGGCCCTCAGGAGCCGGATGCCTGGCGTTCGGCCTGCTGCCGGATCAGCTCCTCGACGGCGCTCGGGAGGGTCGTCTCGAAGTCGATCAGTTTCGCCCAGGTCGGGGTGACGACGATGCGGACCATGCCCTCGTGGTAGAGCGAGCGCACCCCGGCCTCCCACTCGACCCGCTGCTCGGGCGTCATCTGGTAGGTGGTGTTCATTTCGAGGTATTCGTCGGGGATGCCGTCGGTGACGTCGAGCTCGGCGTGGCCGCGGATGAGCAGGATCTTGGGCGGGTGCACCTCGGTGTCGATCGTCAGGGCGACCGCGGGGTTCTTGCGGAGGTGGGCGAGCTTCGGGGCGTTCCGCGCGGTGCATATGACGATCTCGGTGCCGTTCCAGCTGAACCCGACGGGGACGTTCCGCGGCGTGCCGTCCTCGGCGACGTACGCCATGCGGGTGATGTCGCGGGCCAGCAGTTCCTGGCTCAGCGGGCGGTTCAGGATCTCGGCGGTCTCGTTCGGCGTGGTCATGTCAGTTCTCCTGTCGGTTCTGGACCGGGAGGTCGTAGAAGCGGCGGGCGCTGGAGCCGATGCGGTCCAGGTCGGTGCCGTAGATGTGCAGGGAGACGGCGATCTCGTCGCCGATGTTGCGGACGCGGTGGATGTCGCCGGGCGGGGCGAAGGCGCTGACTTCGCCGGTCAGGTTCGGGTTGTGGCCGGCCTCGATCAGGGTCGAGCCGTCCTCGGAGAGGGTGTAGAGGTCCTCGTGCTCCACGCCGGTCAGGACGCCGAACACGCACCAGGTCACGTGGTCGTGGATGCGGGTCAGCGCGCCGGGCTGCCAGGCGATCGCCACCATCGAGAACGAGCCGTCCGGCTCCACGTGCACGCGGTGGCTGCGGTACGTGCCGCGCTCGCCGTCGAACAGGTCCGCGGGAAGCAGGCCGGGCGAGGGCATGTGCTCGCGGAGCGCGTCGCCCACGTACGACGCGGTCTCGCGCCAGCCGGCGTTGCGGGCGACCGCGCCGCGTACGGCGGTGACGAGTTCGTCCAGATCTGCGGCGGGACGCGCGGTTAGGGTGTTCATGGTGTCCTCCCCTGTCGGTGCCTTCAGCGTCGTCCAGGCAGGCGGGTGCGGGCATCCGTGCTGACCGCAGAACACCACGGACGCTGCCACGGAAAGGGGCCCAGGGTGGCGGAGCGGATCTCTGAGCGGGAGGCCGAGGTGCTGGCCGCGCTGGGGGCGCGGCTGTCCAACGCGCAGATCGCGAACCGGCTGCACATCTCCGTGCGCACGGTGGAGAGCCACGTGTCGTCGCTGCTGCGCAAGTACGGCATGGCCGACCGGTGGGCGCTGGCCGAGCTGGCCCGCGCCGGGGAGCGGGAGCCGGGCCGGGTGGCCGGGCTGCCGGTGTCCGGGACGACGTTCGTGGGACGCGCGGCCGAGCGCGCCGCCGTCCTGGCCGCGGTCGAGCAGGCCCGGCTGGTGACGCTGCTGGGCCCGGGCGGGGTGGGCAAGACCCGGCTGGCCGCGGTGGCGGCCGAGGAGGCCGTGGCGCTGTTCCCGTCCGGCGGGGCGTTCGTGGACCTGGTGCCGGTGCGCGACGGGTTCGTGGCCCGCGCGGTCGCGACCGCGCTCGGGGTGACCGAGGGCTCGCACCAGCCGCTGGAGGAGGCGATCGCGGCGCGGCTGGGCACCGGGCGGTCGCTGCTGGTCCTGGACAACTGCGAGCACGTGATCGACGAGGCCGCCGGGTTCGCCGAGCGGATCCTGGCCGCCTGCCCGGGCACCCGCGTCCTGGTGACAAGCCGGGAACGCCTCGGCGTGCCGGGCGAGCGCAGCGTGCCGATCGCGCCGCTGCCGCTGGGCTCGGACGCCGAGCGGCTTTTCCGCGACCGGGCGCTGGCCGCGGACCCGGAGTTCGTGGCCGAGCCCGCGGTGGTCGCGGAGCTGTGCGCGCGGCTGGACGGCATGCCGCTCGCGATCGAGCTGGCCGCGGCCCGGGGCGCGTCGCTGGGCCCCACGGGACTGCTCGCGGCGCTCGACGACGCGCTGCGGCTGCTGTCCGGCGTGCGCGGCGGCGACGAGCGGCACCGTTCGCTGCGCGCGGTCCTGTCGTGGAGCTACGACCTGCTCGACGAGGAGGAGCAGACGCTGTTCCGGCGGCTCGGGGTGTTCGTCGGGGCCTTCGACATGGACGCCGCGGCCGCCGTCGGCGGGGACCGCGCGGGCGTCGCCGACCTGCTCGGCCGGCTGGTCGACAAGAGCCTCGTCGTGCACGTGCGCGGGCGGGCCAGCCGGTGGCGCCTGCTGGAGACCGTCCGCGCGTTCGCGCTGGCGCAGATGTCGGCCGCGGGCGAGGAGGACAAGACCCGGGCGCACCACCTCCGCTGGGCCGCCGGCGCGGCGTCGGCCACGGAGGGCAGGCTCGGCGATCCCGCCTGGCGCGAGGACTTCGACGCCATGGCCGCGGACCTGCGCGTCGCGCTCGCCGGGGCCGGCGGCCCGGGCGAGGTGACGCACCGGCTGGCGAGCGCGCTGGCGCACCTGACCTACGCCCGCCGCCACCTGCTGGAGTCCTTCGCCCACCACCGGACCGCCGCCGCGCTCGCGCCGAACGCGGCCTCGGCGGCCCGCGACCTGCGCGCCGGAGCCGGGTGCGCGCACGTCAGCACCACGTCCAACCAGCACGTGTACGACCTGCTGCTGGAGGCGGCCGAACAGGCGGCACGGGCCGGCGACGCCCGCGGCCGGGCGATCGACCTGGCCCTCGCGGTCGAGACGGCCTGCCGGTACCCCGAGGCGTTCGAGACCGGCGTCCCGTACGAGCGCCTGCGCGGCCTCCTCGACGGGGCGGTCGCGGCCGCACCCGGCGACGATCCGGAGGTCGCGGCGCACCTGGCGCTGGCCCGCGCGTGGCTGGCCGGCCCGGACAAGGGCGCACCCGACCCCGACCTCGCCGCCGACGCCCTCGCAGCCAGCCGGGCGACGACGGACCCGGTCCTGATCAGCTCCGGCCTCTGCGCCGCCGGGACCGCGGCCCTGCACGCCGGACGGCTGCGCGAGGCCGACCGCATCACCCGCGAACGCCTGGCGCTGCTGCCGTCCATGGACCGCGACGACCCGTACTGCGCACCGGAGATCTGCAACACCTACGGCCGCGCCTGCGTCTACGCGATCATGACCGGCGACCTGCCCGGCGCGATGGCCGCCGCCCGCGCCGGCATCGGCGACGACCTGCTGCGCGACACCCACATCACGGCCAGCCGCCTCGTCCAGCCCCTCGCGCTGACCGGCCGTTTCCACGACGCGATCGACCACGCCGAACGGATGATCGACCAGTGGGAACGCGCCGGACGCCCCGCCCCGCTCTGGATGCTGCCGGCCGTGAGCATGACGGTGCTGGCCGGCGCCATGCTCGATGAGCCGGGGTCGGTGGCGCTGTGGCGGGAGCGTGCCACGGAGGTGGGCGGCGGCACGCTCGACACGGCACCGGTCGCGGCGTTCGTCGACGCCCGCATCGCCCTCCACGACGAGCGGTACGACGCCGCCGAACCCCTTGTACGCAGGGCGTTCGCGGTCGACGCCCCGCTGGACAAATACCTCGCGTACGCGCGGGCGGCGGGCGCGGAACTGGCCGTGGCGGCACGCCTGCCCGACGCGGCGGAACTGCTGGCGACGGCCGCCCCGCTCGCCGAGGAGAACGCCTGGGCCGCGGCCTGCCTCGCCCGTGCCCGCGGGCGCCTCCACGACGACCGCGCCGAACTCGCCCGCGCCCTCGCGGCGTTCGACCGCCTCGACGCACAGGCCGAACGCGACCACACCCAAGCCCTACTGGAGCGGCTCTAGGCCTCGTTGATCATGGCGAGGACGTCGGACGTGGGCCGGACGTCGCCAAAGGGCCGGACCAACGGTGGGCGCCTCCGCGCAGGCAGCGGGACGCGGCGACCGCCCGCGCGGCCGTCCGCCTGCTGGAGGACGGCCGCGCGCACGGAGCGGGCGTCGTGCGGTGCTAGGTGCGGCCGGGTTACCAGCGGTACCAGCGGCCACGGCGGCCGGACGGGCCGGTGCTGCGGGCGACGAAGCCCACCAGCCACACGATCAGGACGACGGCGGCGACGATCCAGAGCACCTTCAGGGTGAAGCCGATCCCGAACAGGAGCAGCGCGAGAAGCAGGACGAGAATCATGAGCCAGGGCATCGGGGGGCCTCCTTGTTTGTCGTGTCGGCGCTGAGTGTCCCCAATGAAGAGCCTTTGACTCTTGGCAATCATCACGTTTTCATAGCGGCTGACGTGCGGAAGCCCGCCGCGGCGGCGCGGCGGGCTTCCGTAGGGCGGGCCGTCAGGCGAGGCCGCTCTTCTTGAGCCAGTCGCCGGCGACCTTCTCCTGGTCGTCCTTGTCGATGGCGATGCGCTTCATCATGTCCAGGAGGTCCTGGGTGGTGAGCTTGGCGGAGACGGCGTTCAGCGCCGCGACCGCGGTCGGGTTCACCGCGGACTTGTTGACCAGCGGCGTGACGTTCTGCGCGCTGAATACGTGCT
The DNA here is from genome assembly GCF_030283205.1 of Actinomadura opuntiae. Taxonomy (GTDB): domain Bacteria; phylum Actinomycetota; class Actinomycetes; order Streptosporangiales; family Streptosporangiaceae; genus Spirillospora. The sequence continues at coordinate 53,115 of NZ_JASNWF010000033.1, read as the reverse complement.
TCGGGTCCTCCAGGACGACGAGCTTCTTCTCCACGATCGTCGGGTCGGTGGTGAACAGGTCGGCGGCCTGCACCTTGTTCTGGGTGAGCAGCTTGACCAGGGTGGCCTGGGCGCCGGCGTCGAACGGCTGGAACTTCTTGAAGTCCAGGCCGTAGACCTTCTTCAGGCCGACGAGGCCCTGCTGGCGGGTCTTGAACTCCGACGGGCCCGCGATGGTCAGCTGGTTCGCGACCGGCTTGAGGTCGGCGATGCTCTTCAGCTTGTACTTCGACGCCGTCTGCGGGTTGACGGTGACGGAGTCCTTGTCCTCGGCCTGCGCGGAGTTCAGGACCTCCACCGACGGCGGCAGCTTGGCCTTGAGGGCGGCGTTGACCTCCTCGGTGGTGGCCGCGGTGCTGGTCTTGTCGACCGAGGTGGTGAGCAGGGCGCCGTTGTACTCCGGCATCACGCCGATGCCGCCCTTGACGACCTGGTCGTAGTAGATCTCGCGGGCGCCGATGTTGAACTTCCGGTTGACCTTGAGGCCCTTGGCCTCCAGCGCCTGCGCGTAGACCTCGCCGAGCAGGCCGCTCTCGGGGAAGTTGGCGCCGCCGACGGTGATGGTGCCCTTGGAGGCGCCGCCGCCGGACAGGGGGTTCTTGTCGTTGTCGTCGCCCCCGCCGCCGCAGGCCGACAGCGTCAGGGCGGCCGCGAGGCCGACGGCCGCGCCACGGATGATGTTCTTCATGGTCGTTTCCTTAGGTTGAAAAGGGTCAGGAGGACCGGGCGGTGCCGAGCAGGCCCGGCGAGACGACGAGGCGGCGCAGCGCCGCGAACACCACCTGGACGATCAGTGCGAGCAGCACCACCAGGACGGTCCCCCCGACGACCAGCTGGTAGTCGTTGCGGGCCAGCCCGTCGATGATGTAGCGGCCGAGGCCCCCGAAGCCGGGGTAGGCGACGATGGTCGCGGTCGCCACCACCTGGATCGCGGACGTGCGCAGCCCGAGCAGGATCAGCGGCAGCGCCATCGGCACCTCGGCCCTCCACAGCACGCCCCAGCCGGTCATGCCCATGCCGCTGGCGGCGTCCTTGGTGTCGGCGTCGACGCCGCGCAGGCCCTCGTAGGTGTTGACGAGGATCGGCGGGACGGCGAGGGCGACGAGCGCGATCAGCGCGGCCGTGATGCTGTAGTGGACGAGGACGACGTACACCACCAGGCCGAACGTGGGGATCGCGCGGGCCAGGTTGGCGATGCTGACGACGGCGAAGCCGCCGCGCCCGGTGTGCCCGATGAGCAGGCCGAGGGCCAGCCCGATCACGGCGGCGCAGGCGAGCGACACGCCGCTGTAGACCACGTGCTGGAGGAGCCGGTGCGGGATGCCGTCCTCGCCGTGCCACTGCGCGGACGCGGTCAGCCACGTCCAGCACAGGTGGATCTGGTTCCAGACGTCGTTCACGATGCCCTCCTGCGCGCCCGCGCCCAGGGGGTGAACAGCCGCTGGACGATGACCAGGATCGCGTCGGTGGCGAGCGCCAGCAGGACGATCAGCACGGACGCGGCGAGGATCTGGGTCTGGAACTGCAGCTGGGAGCCGCGGATGATGTCGTAGCCGAGCCCGCCCTGGCCGATCAGCTGGCCGATCGCGACGAGGCTGATCGACGACACCGCGGCGACCCGGACGCCGGCGATGACGACGGGCACCGCGATCGGCAGCTCGACCTGGACGAGCCGGCGCAGCGTGCCGAACCCCATCGCGGTGGCGGCCTGCCGGACCGGTTCGGAGACCGAGCCGAGCCCGTCCACCACGTTCGGGATCAGCACCGACAGGCTGTAGAGGGTCAGCGGGATCATGACCGTGGACGCGCTCAGCCCGGTGTACTGGATGAACAGCATGAACAGCGCCAGCGACGGGATCGCGTACAGCACGTTCGACACGGTCAGGACCGGCGCGTACAGCCACCGCCAGCGGCGGCAGGCGACCCCGGCGGGCAGCGAGATGAGCAGCCCGAACAGCACCGGCAGCAGCGCGAGCCGGATGTGGATGAGGGCGTGGTCGCCGAGCGAGTCGGTGTGCTCGCCGATCCAGCCCCAGTCGATGTCCATCAGTCGCCGACACCGTCCTTGGACGGGGCCTTCGCCGCCTCGGCGGGCTCGCCCGCGCCTGCGCCCTCGGGCGCGTCGGCGGGGAGGCCGTCGTCGGCGCGGCCGTCGAAGCCGTGGGTGGGGACGGCGAGCAGGTCGGCGCCGCCCGCGGTGCCGACCACCCTGCCCGCCTCGTCGACCCCGACCGCCAGGCCCGCCGGGGACAGGACGGCCGCGTCCAGGGCGACGCGGACCGAGTCGGCGCCGGCGCGGAAGGTGGCGCCGACCGGGGCGAGCCGCGCCTCCGCCAGCGGGCCGGTCTCGTCGGCGGGCCGGACCCAGCCGAGGGGCCTGCGGTCCGCGTCGACGACGAGCGCCCAGTCCAGCCCGGCGGCCTCCCGGGCGTCGGCGGACGCCGCGAAGACCGCGTCGTCGCGCAGCCGCAGCCCGCCCGTCTCGGCGAAGGACAGGGTGCGGATGCCCCGGTTCTGGCCGATGAACCCGGCGACGAAGTCGTCGGCGGGGTGGGCGAGGAGGTCCTCGGGGGCGTCGACCTGGACGAGCTTCCCGCCCGTCTGGAACACCGCGACGCGGTCGCCGAGCTTGATCGCCTCGTCGATGTCGTGGGTGACGAACACGATGGTCTTGTGCAGCTCGGCCTGCAGGCGCAGGAACTCGTCCTGCAGCTCGGCGCGGACGACCGGGTCGACGGCGCTGAACGGCTCGTCCATCAGCATGATCGGCGGGTCGGCGGCGAGCGCGCGGGCGACCCCGACGCGCTGCTGCTGGCCGCCCGACAGCTGGAACGGGTAGCGCCGGGCCATCGACGGGTCGAGGCCGACGCGCTCCATCAGCTCGTGCGCGGTGGCGCGGGCCTTCTTCTTGTTCCAGCGCAGCAGGTACGGGACCGTGGCGATGTTGTCCTCGATGGTGCGGTGCGGGAACAGCCCGGCGTGCTGGATGACGTAGCCGATGCCGCGCCGCAGCTCGGCGGGCCTGCGCTCGCGGACGTCGCCGCCGTCGATGAGCACGCGCCCGGCGGTGGGCTCGACCATCCGGTTGATGGTGCGCAGCGCGGTGGTCTTGCCGCCGCCCGAGGTGCCGACGAACACGGTGATCCGGCCCGTGGGGCACTCGAGGCTGACGTCGTCGAGCGCGACGGTGCCGTCCGGGTAGCGCTTGGTCACGCCCTCAAAGGTGATCAAACGATTCACGTCCTCGTTGGGCGTCGCAACGCCGATGATCGACTCCGGCCTTCTCCCCAACCGTAACCAATGTGTACCGTCCCGTCAGAGTCCCGCCTTGTCAGGAACATCAGTTCTTGAGGATAACTATCTGAAATCTGGGGAAAGTAGCGTAGGCCCGTGGAGAACAGCCGAATCGTTATCGACGGCGCCTCGCTCACCTGCGCTCAGGTCGTGCTCGCGGCCCGCGAAGATGTGATGGTCGCCATAGCTCCCGAGGGGGTGGAGCGCGCCCGCGCGGCCTGGCGGGTGGCCCGCGAGGTCGCCGCGGCGCAGCCGGTCTACGGGCGGACGACCGGGGTCGGCGCGAACCGCGTGGTGGACGTCGAGTGGGAGGACGCCGACGCGCACGGGCTGCGGCTGCTGCGCAGCCACGCGGCCGGGGCGGGGCCGCTGGTGGCGCCGGAGATCGTCCGGGCGATGCTGGCCGTCCGGCTGAACCAGATCGCGGCGGGCGGCTCGGGCGTCGAACCTGGAGCGCTCCAAGCGCTGGCGGACGTGCTCAACCTGGGGCTTCTCCCGCCCGTCCCGGTGTACGGGGCGATCGGCACCGGCGACCTGACCGCGCTGGCGTCGACCGCGCTGTGCCTGCTCGGCGAGCGGTCCTGGCTGGCCGGGCCGGACGGGACGCCCGAGCGCGGCCCGCGGTACCGGCTCCAGTCCGCCGACGCGCTGGCCTTCATCAGCTCCAACGCCGCCACCCTCGGGGAGGCGGCGGTCGCGGTGGCCGACCTGCGGGAGACGCTGCGCGCCTCGACGGTGGTGGCCGCCCTGTCGCACTTCGCCGTCCGGGCGTCGGAGGAGCCGTACGCCCCGCCCGTGCAGGACGCCTGCCCGCACCCCGGCCAGCGCGAGGCCGCCGAGGCGATGCGCACCCTGCTCGCCTTCGACCGGCCCGCCCCGATGCGGATCCAGGACCCGTACGGCTACCGGGCGTTCCCGCAGGTCCACGGCCCGGCGCTGGAGGCGGCCGGGTACGCCGAGCAGGTGGTCGCGCGGGAGATCAACGCGGCGGCCGAGAACCCGCTGGTGGACGTCGCCGGGCGGACGGTCTGGCACAACGGCAACTTCCACACCGCCTACGTCGGCCTCGCGCTCGACGCGGCCCGCGCCGCGCTGTTCCAGACGATGGCGCTGGCCGCCGCGCGGCTCGGCACGCTCGCCGAGCCGTCGTTCACCGGCCTGTACCCGTTCCAGGGCGCTACCGAGGCGTCGTCGGGGATCATGATCCTTGAGTACGTGGCGCACTCCTGCCTCGCCGACGTGCGCCGGCTCGCCACGCCCGCCGCGCTCGGCAGCGCGGTGCTGTCGCGCGGCGTCGAGGAGCACGCGGGCTTCTCCACCCAGTCGGCGCGCGCGACCACCGACGCGGTGGCCGCCTACCGGCTCGGCCTCGGCTGCGAGCTGGTCGCGGCCGTCCGGGCGCTGCGGATGCAGGGGCGGGCCCCGTCGGGCGGCCCGCTGCGGTCGGCGTTCGATCTGGCCGGGGCCGTCCTGGACCCGCGTGTCGAGGACCGGCCGCTGGACGCCGACATCGCCGTCGCCGCCGACCTCCTCCCCCGCCTCGCGTTCCTGTACCCCTAGGCGGGCGGGCCGCCGGTGGAGGTGCGGATGCGCAGCGACGGCTCGCGCACCACGCGGCGCTTGCGCGGCTTGCCGTCGATGACGTCGACGACGAGCCGGACGGCGGCGTGCACGATGCCGTCGATGTCCCAGTCGACGGACGTCAGCGGCGGCGTGAGCAGCGCCGACATCGGATGGTTGTCGTAGCCGCAGACCGCGATGTCGCCGGGCACCTCCAGGCCCAGCTCGCGGGTGGCGGCGTAGACGCCGTAGGCGATGGAGTCGGCGAAGCAGAACACCGCCGTCGGCCGGTCGGGGCCGCCGAGCACGCGCAGCGCGACCTCGGTCGCCTCGGCGAGCGACTGCGGCACCACCACCACGTCGACGCGCAGCCCGAGCCGCTCGGCCTCGGCGTTGACGTGCACGTCGGCCGGGCGGTCGGGGGTGCTCGCGCCGGTGGGGGTGAACACGGTGACGCGCTGGTGGCCGAGGCCGCGCAGGTGCTCCAGCGCCAGCGTGACGCCGCGCCGGTTGTCGAACACCACCTCGCCCTGCGACCGGCCGCCGTGCAGGGCGTCGCCGATCGACACCACCGGGACCGTCTCCGACAGCTCGGCCCAGAAGGGCGCGGCCGGGTCGAGCGGCTGGACGATCAGCCCGTCGACCCGCTGGTCGCGCAGCCGGCGGGCGAGGGCCAGCTCGCGCTCGGGGTCGCCGCCGGCGTCGACGATCAGCGCGTAGCGGTCGCGCGCCAGCAGCGCGCGGCCGATGCCGGTCGCCAGGGACTGCTGCCAGTAGTCCTCCAGCGACCCGCACAGCAGCCCGACCTGGTCGGTGCGGCCGCTGGCGAGGGCGCGGGCGATGGGATGGGCCTCGTAGCCGAGCTCCTCGGCCGCCGCGCGGACCCGCTCCTGCGTCTCCTCCGAGGTCTGGATGCCGCGCAGCGCGTAGGAGACGGCGGCGGGCGACAGCCCCGTCGCCCGGGCCACTTCACGGATGGTCGCGCGTTTGCGCCTCTCCGACATCCCTCCAACGTTAGACGGCCCCGCTGACAGGAGGGGGGACCCCACTTGACGAGTCGGTTGCTGAACCGCTTCACTGAAACGGTTAACTGATGCGGTTCAGTAGCCGTCGCCCCTGCTCACCGCGTCAGCCGTCCCGTCATGAAAAGGAAGGAGCGCACCGTGTCGCACGATGTCCTGTCCCGCGCCCCCGGTTTCGCGGACCTGCCCGCCCGCCCCCTCGACAAGCGCGAGCTGCGCGCGCTGGTGGACGACCTGGCCGGGCGCCCGGAGCTGTGGCGGCGGCACGTCGAGTTCCCGGACGGGCGCCGGCACTACGCCTCCCTCCACCGGGACGAGCACGTCGACGTCTGGCTGCTGTGCTGGACGCCCGGCAACGACACCGGGTGGCACGACCACGACGTGTCCTCGGGCGCGGTGCGGGTCGTCAGCGGCGCCATCGAGGAGAACAACCCCCGCATCGGCGGCGCGCACGTCCGCACGGTCGTCGCGGAGGGCCGGTCGTTCTGCTTCGGGCCCGACCACATCCACCGGCTGACCGGGGTGGCCGACGCCAGCGTGTCCATCCACGCCTACTCGCCGCCGCTGTCGCGGATGGGCCAGTACACCATCGACGAGTCGGGCGTCATGCGCCGCCTGTCGGTCGGCTACGCCGACGAGCTCCGCCCCCAGGACGCGCCGGCCTGATCCGGTGACCCGGGTGACCCGGAAAGCCCCGGCGGGCCCGATCGGGGGAGACGGGCCCGCCAGGGAAGGTGGCCGGCCGATGCCCGCTCACATCGGACGGCCACCCACAATTCACTCAGCGCACCGCGTTCCGGAAACGTCACACCCCCGGCGCGACGGTCTTCCGGGGCACCGCGCGGCGGTCGATCCACCGGTCGGTCAGCGCGCACACCGCGACGGCGACGGCGAAGCACAGCGCGGCGGCACGGAGCACGCCGGCCTCGTAGTAGGTGTCGGTCACCAGCAGGACGGCGGCGACCCCGGCCGCTCCCCCGGCGAGCAGTGCCAAGGCGATCTGGGCGGCCCACAGCAGCGTGCGGCGCGTCCCGGCACCGGAGAGCCCTTCCCGCAGCGCGTACACCGCGCCCGCCGCGCAGATCAGCAGGCCCGCCGCGGCGGCGATGAGCGGCGTCCCGAAGTTCACGCCGTACCGGACGGCCAGCGCCGGAACGAAGAAGAGCCCGAGCGCCCAGCGCAGCCCGGTGCCGATGGACATCAGCGCCAGCCCGGACTCACCGCCCTGGGACGTCCGGGCTGCCCGCCAGCGGGCCGCCACCAGGATCACCGCCGAGACCACCGCGCCCGGCAGGCGTCCACCGAAATGCCCGAGGTTGTAGAGGAGGGCGGTGTCGTAGACGGTCAGCACCAGCTGGCCCAGCGCCCACACCGAGATGGCGAACAGCAGCATCTGCGGGAACGACGAAACCGTGGGCGCGTCGGTGTCCTGCCGGGCGAGCCACTGGATGAGCAACGGCGTCACCAGGCCGGTGCACGCGCGGATGATGATGTCGTCCACCGTGTAGGGGGTGTGCAGGATCCACTCCACGGCGCAGAAGCAGAACGTGTAGGAGAGGGACGCGGCCCACACCGTCCATGACGTGGCGACGCGCCTGTACAGCCCGCGATCCAGCCACCGCAGCACGGTGACATAGGAGAGCAAGCCGAACGGCAGCTCAAGGAACGCCGGTACGCGGAGCATGCACGGCGCCAGCAGCCCGGGGTGCGGGAAGTGCGCGGCCAGGGAACGCATGGACGACCCGTCCGCCAGCGCGAACCACCCCTCGGGCACGTACCGCGCTATGAAGGACGCGTCCCCGCCATGCACGCGCAGTATGTACACGGTGAAGAGCACCTGGTTGAGGTAGACGAGCGCCACCACCAGCGCGAGGAACGCTTCCGGACGGGCCCAGACGCGTCCGGCGCCTCCGCCGACACCTCCGCCTCCGCCGACACCCCCGCTCCGCACCAAACGCGGCACGAACGCAAGGCTCACCGCGGTCGACAGCACCACCGCGGCGTCCACCCCTATGGCCATGACCGACCAACATAAGGGCGTGCAAGCCGGACGGTCAGCGCGAGACCAGTTCCGGCTCCGGCTCGGGGGCGCGCGGGGCGGGCACCTCTTCGGCGGGGACGGGCTTGCGGCCCCGTATCGGCTCCAGGGAGGCCAGCAACTGCGCGCGCATCCATGCCGCGCCGGGCCGTTCCACCCAGCGATGCACGGCGTAGGCGAGCGCCAGCGACGCCGCGATCACGACCGCGAGGGCGGCCCACCGGTTCAGCCCCGGATACACGGCGTCCAGCAGCGGGAGCGCGAGCTGCGAATGGACGAGGTACAGCGGGTACGTCAGCGCCCCGAGGACGGTCAGCCCGCGCCACCGCACCCACCCCAGCCGGCCCGTCGCGACGAGGATCATCACCAGGAAGATCGCGGTGACGGCGACCTCGACGACCCGGTCGTCCGCGCCCTTGAAGGCGGTCCCGGCGCGCCAGGCGCCCCAGTGCAGCGCCAGCAGGTAGGAGACCGCGACGTAGCCCCACAGCAGCAGCGTCGGCCCGAACCGATGGATCAGGAACAGCGCCATTCCGGCGATGAAGTAGGGGCTCCACGTCGGCACCAGCATGATCTGGAGCAGGTCGCTGCCGGCCTCGTCGGCGAAGACGCCGCCGAAGGTCCACGCCGCCATGAAGATCAGGCAGGAGCGGTAGGTGATCCCGACCCCGGCGAGCACCGCCGCCAGCACGTAGAAGTGCATCTCCACCCAGAGCGTCCAGTAGACGGCGTCGACGTTCTCCACGCCCAGCCCGCCCTGGAGCATCGTCAGGTTCGGCACCACCAGCCCCGGGACGCCGTGGCCCTGCCGGAACACCGCGTACACGACCGCGCCGAGCAGCACGCTCGCCCAGTACGCGGGCATCAGCCGCACCAGCCGGGAGACGCCGAACTCGCCGGGCGAGCGCCCCCACGCGCTCATCAGGATCACGAACCCGCTGATCACGAAGAACAGGTCGACGCCGAGGTAGCCGTACCGGGTGACCACGCCGAGCCCGGGGAACATCTCGCGCGCGTGCTCCGGCCACGGTCCCGCTCCGCCGAACCCGGTGAAGTGGTACAGGACGACCGCCGTCGCCGCCAGGAAGCGGAGCAGGTCGAGTTCGCGCAGCCGCGGGTGTCGGGTCACCGCGGAACCCTCTCGGGGACGGGTTGCGCGGCGCCGGACGCGGCGTGAGGACGGGGTGAACGGCGAGTGTAGGCGGGGGATTGCGCTCAGATGGGCCCGTGCGGAAGGAGGGGATCAGTAAGATACCGATGCATCTTCCCCAACATTTGGTGGTCCTCCATGACATCTCGCCGCGCCCGACGCGGCGCGGCGACCCTCCTGCTGTGCCTGGGCCTGCTCGGCCTGCCCCTGCTGGCGGGCTGCGGCGGCGTCAGCGGAGCCGGGCACCGGACGGCCCGGGCGGACGGCCCCGCCCCGCAGCGGGCCCCCGGGAAGGCGGGCCCGGGGAAGGCGGCCCGCCCGCCGGTGGTGTTCTTCCTCGGCGACAGCTACACGGTCGGCGACCGGGGCGTCCAGCCCGAGGAGACCTACGCGTCGGCGACCGGGCGGCTGATGGGCTGGCAGGTCGTCGTGGAGGGACGCGCCGGGACCGGCTTCGTCAAGACGGTCGGCGGGCAGGCGTTCCTGCAGCTGTTCGAGAGCCAGCTCGGCTGGCGGCCCGCGCCCGACCTGCTGGTCGTCTCGGGCGGCCACAACGACTGGCGGGTGCCGGCGCCGCGCGTCGCCGCGGCGGCGCGGGCGCTGCTGGAGCGGGCGAGGCAGCGCTGGCCAGGCACGCACATCGTGCTGATGGGCCCGCTGTGGGGCAACGACACGCCGCCGCCCAACGAGCTGGCCGTCCGCAACGCGCTGCGGAACCTGGCCACGCAGATGTCGCTCCCGTTCGTCGACCCGCTCGCGGAGCGGTGGATCACCGGGAACCGGCTGACCCACCAGGGCAACGCCCCGCAGTACATCAAGCGGGACGGGACGCACCCCGACGAGGCGGGCCACCGCTATGTGGCGACCCGCCTCGCCGCCGACCTCAGGCGCCTCGGCCTGGCCCGCCCCCTCCGCAAGGCCCCCTGACCACCGCCCGCGTCGTCGAGTTGCGGCGAGTCGTCGTTATGGCGGCGCGCATAACGACGACTCGCCGCAAATGAACGTGCGTTCAGGCTGCGGCGGGGCGGGCTAGGGAGAGGGAGAAGTCGCCGGCCTCGTCGGTCCAGAACTCGGCGAGTTCCAGCCCGGCGGCGCCCAGTTCGGTCTCGAGGCGCTCGCGGCGGAACTTGGAGGAGATCTCGGTGCGCATCTCCTCGCCTGCGGCGAACGACACCTCCAGGTCGAGGCCGCCGACGCGGACGTCCTGGTCGCGGGTGGACCGCAGCCGCATCTCGATCCACTCGTCGGTGTCGTCCCAGGCCGCGACGTGCTCGAACGCGTCCGGGACGAAGTCGGCGTCCAGCTCCCGGTTGATGACGTGCAGGACGTTCCTGTTGAACTCGGCGGTCACGCCGGCCGCGTCGTCGTAGGCGCGGACGAGCCGTCCGGTGTCCTTGACGAGGTCGGCGCCGAGCAGCAGGTAGTCGCCCTCGGACATGGTGGCGCGCAGGCCGCCGAGGAACCCGATGCGGGCGGCGGGCGGCATGTTGCCGATCGTCCCGCCGAGGAAGGCGATCAGCCGCCGCTCCCCCGCCGGCAGCAGGTGCAGGTGCTGCTCGTAGTCGGCGACGACCGTCCGGACGGTCAGGCCGGGATGGTCGGCGGCGATCCCGGCCGCGGCCTCCTCCAGGAAGTCGCCGCTGACGTCCACCGGGACGTAGGAGCGCAGCGTCCCGGCGAGGGCGTCGAGCAGCAGCCGGGTCTTCTCCCCCGACCCGGCGCCCAGCTCCAGCAGCGTGCGGGCGCCGGTGATCGCGGCGATCTCGGGGGCGCGGGCGACGAGGATCTCGCGCTCGCGGCGGGTCGGGTAGTACTCCTCCAGCTTGGTGATCTCCTCGAAGAGCGCGCTGCCGCGCTCGTCGTAGAACCACTTGGGCGGCAGGGTCTTCGGCGTGCCGGTGAGCCCCTCCCGGACGTCCTGGCGGAGCGTCTTGGCGAGGTCGTCGGCGGTCAGGAACCGGTCCACGTGGTCCTCCTACAGCGGGTCCATGTCAAAGGGAGTCGATACGGACGCCGGAACCGGGTCCGGCGGTGACGAGCGAGCGGTCCGGGACGGGCCGCCAGCCGGGGCGCCCGTCCAGCGGTTCGGAGACGACCCGGATCGCGTCCCCGTCCTCGCGGACGAACAGGGAGTCGCCCCAGGTGGTGGCGGCCAGGGCCGTCCCGTCGGAGGCGAGCAGGTTGTAGCGGCCGCCGGTGAGGCCGGTGACGGCCGCGACGACGGCGGCCAGGCCCTCGCCGAGGGACGCGCCGTCGCGCCAGTGCCGCACGGCGATGGCGAACAGCGGCGCCGAGTCGAGCGGGGCGCGGGCGTCCGGGACGCCCGCGAGGTCCCCGGCGAGCTCGCGCAGCTTGGCCTCGACGCCGGCGAACCCCTCGACCTTGCCGTTGTGGCTGAACAGCCAGGGGCCCTCGCGGAACGGCTGCGCGCACGACTCGTCCACCGGGAACCCGACGGTCGCCGAGCGGATCGCCGCGACGGCGCAGGACGCGCGGACGGTCCCGGCGATCTCGCGGAACGACTGGTCGGTCCAGAGCGGCTGGGCCCGGCGGAACCGGACGGCGGCGCCGCCGGAGTACCAGCCGGCGCCGTACCCGTCGGCGTTCAGCAGGTTCCCCTGCGTCATGCGCGGCGCGTACGCCTGGTGCTCAAGGGAGTGCTCGCCCTCGTAGATGAGCGAATGCAGGGTCCGCTCGGTGCCGAGGTATCCGAGATGGCGGCACACTCAGGCCTCACCCACATGCGCCTTGTGGGGGGAGGACCCCCCACGCCCTCCGGCAACCGCGGAACGCGCGCAGCGGAAGCCGGAGAAGATCTGCCGCCGGATCGGGTAGTCCCAGTTGCGGAAGGAGCCGCGGATGGCGAGCGGGTGCGTCGCCCACGAACCGCCGCGCAGCACCTTGTAGTCGGGGCCGAAGAACACTTCGGAGTACTCCTTGTAGGGGAACGAGCGGAAGCCCGGGTAGCCGTGGAAGTCCGACGACGTCCACTCCCACACGTCGCCGATGAGCTGCCTGACTCCATAGGCGGACGCGCCGGACGGATAGGAGCCGGCCTCGGCCGGGCGTAGCGTCCGCTGCCCGAGGTTGGCGCGGCCCTCCTCGTAGACGTCGCCCCAGGGGAACTTGCGGGAGTGCTGCGTGGCCGGGTCCCAGCGCGCGGCCTTCTCCCATTCGGCTTCGGTGGGGAGGCGCTTGCCCGCCCATCGCGCGTAGGCGTCGGCCTCGTACCAGCACACGTGCTGGACGGGCTCGCTAGGCGGAACCGGCTCTGTGCGCCCGAACCTGCGCCGCACCCACTGTCCTGCTTCCTTCGACCAGAACGCGGGGGCGCGCTTACCGGAGGTGGTGCGCCATTCCCATCCGGCGGGCGTCCACAAGCGCGGGTCGTCGTATCCGCCCGCTTCCATGAAGGCGGTGTAGGCGGCGTTGGTGACCGGCTCCACGTCGATGTAGTACGCGGGCAGATCCACCCTGTGGACGGGACGCTCGTTGTCGTACGCCCAGGGGTCGTCCGATGTGCCCATTTCAAAGGACCCCGCAGGGATGAGCACCTCGTCGGACCCGGACGCGGCGGCGGGCTTCTGCAAGGGTTCCGCCAGCGGGTCGAGCAGTGCGGGAGCGCCTTTGCGGAGCTGATGCGTCGCCAGCATCGTCTCGTCGTGCATGTGCTCGTGCTGGACGACCATCCCGTACACGAATCCGCCCGAGGTGAGCGGATCCGCCGTGTCGAACCGCACGGACGGCAGCGCGTCCAGCACCTTGGCGCGCACCGTGCCGATGTAGGCGCGCGCCTCCTCCGGCGACAGCAGCGGCAGCGAGGGCCGTTCGGCGCGGGGATGCTCGAACGCGTCGTACAGCGTGTCGATCTCCGGGCGCATCGGCTCCGCGCCCGTGGCGGCCCGCAGCAGCCACAGTTCCTCGTAGTTGCCGACGTGCGCCAGGTCCCAGACCAGCGGCGACATCAGCGGCGACACCTGCGAGGTGAGGCCGTCCCCGTCCAGGACGTCGGTGGTGAGGCCGAAGCTGCGGTCGCGCACCCTGCCGAGTTCACCGGCGATCAGGTCCTTCAGGGCGTCCTCGTCGTGCTCGGCGATCGAGCCCGGGGAGCTCAGCGGTGCCATGTCAGGTCCTCCTCGGACATCGTGGTGGGAGCGTCGCCGGCGGAACCGGCGCGCGCGGGACGGGCCGGGCCGTCGTCGGCGGGGGTGCGGCCCCGCTCGACGTAGCGGCGCGCGTACTCCTCCACCAGCGGGACGAGCCCGGCCGCGCCCAGCCGGGGCAGCGCGTCCAGCGCGGCGGTGAAGCAGGTGCGCGCGGCGGCGGCGAGCGGCGCGTCGGCGAGCCCGGCGCGGGCCGCCTCCGCCCACCGGCGCGCCACCGGCTCCGCCGCCTCCTCGGCGACGCGCGAGGCGGCCGGATCGTCCAGCAGCGCGGTCGCGACGGCGACGGGCACCGGCCAGTACCGGTCCGGCAGCGCGTCGATCATCCGCAGTTCCAGCCAGCCGCGCGGCCGGACCGGCGGGAACAGCGTGGACAGGTGGTAGTCCAGGTCCCGGGCGCCCGGCTCGCCCTTGGCCACCCACTCCCGGAACGACATGCCGGGGTCGGACACCCAGGCGCCGGACGCGGTCTTGACCAGCATGACCCGCGCGTCCAGCGCGTACCGCGTCCACGCCTCGGCGGGGTCGCCGTCCGCGCCGTCGCGCAGCACCGGCAGGGTGCGGCACGGGTCCAGCTCGGTCCAGATGGCCTGCCGGGACGAGCGCAGCCCGGTGCGGCGGCCGGCGTGCAGCGGCGAGTTGGCGAACGCGGCGACCAGCAGCGGCCCGAGCGCGTGCGTCAGCCGCCAGCGGCGGGCCGCGTCGGCGCGGTCGGCGCCGATGTCCAGGCAGACCTGCACGGACGCGGTCGAGCACATCATCGCCATGCCCGCGTCGGCGAACCCGCCCGCGCTGAAGTAGTCGCGCATGCACCCGTAGCGGGGGTGCTCGGCCTGGAAGCGGGGCCTGCGGACCGGGTCGACGCCGTGCCCGACCAGGTCCAGCCCGGCCGGGGCGAGCGCGTCCCGCACATGCGCGATGTCCCCGGCGAGCGCCGAATGCAGGGCGGAGAGCCCCGGGTACGGCGCGGAGCTCAGTTCGAGCTGCCCGCCCGGCTCGTAGGTGACGGTGCTCCCGCCGGGCGGCGGCCCGGCCTCGTCGACGAGCATCCGCACCCGCCGCGCGGGCACGTGCGCGGTCGCGTCGCGGCCGTCGACGACGAACCACTCGGTCTCCGCGCCGACCGTCCCGGGCGGGCCGGTCTTGAAGCAGACGCCGTATATGTGCTGGTAGACGTCGTCCTCAGTGAGTCCTGGCACGCGGCCTCCCGAAAAACTCGATCACGAGTTCGAATCCTTCCCTGCTGAACCGGATCAGGAATCCGCGAATTTTCGTGAACTTCCTTAAATCTGGGTGAACATGACCGTCTGCCACCGAACCGATTACTTTCCGTACTATTCGACACGATGTTCACTCCCCGGCTTCTCACCGGTTGACCCCAGGCGCTAGAGTCCCGCTACCGACCGGTATGCGCCGATACGGGCAGGCCGGTGCCAGCAGCGGACACGACCGGGAGGTCATATGCGCGGCGACCTGAGCTCGCTCTACGACGCGCACGCCGCCCGCCTGTACGCCTACTGCTGGTCGCTCGTCGGCGACCAGCTCGCGGCGGCGGCGGTCGGCGACACCTTCGCCGCGGCGGTCCACCAGCCGCCGCGCGGCGACAGCGTGCTCTGGCTGTACTCGCTGTCCCGGACGGCCTGCGCCGAGCGCGGCGCCTTCGCCGCCCCGGCCGGAGGCCTGCTGTTCGCCGACCCCGACCCGCTGGTGCGCGCCGCCGGCGGCCTGCGCGCCGACCACCGCGAGGTCCTGCTGCTGTGGGCCGGCGAGTGGCTGGAGACCCACGAGATCGCCCGCGTCCTCGGCCTCGCGCCCGACACCGTCGGCCAGTTGCTGAACGCCGCCCGGACCCGGCTGGAGCGCGCCGTCCTCGACACGCTGATGCGCGGCACGACCGAGCCGCAGCTCGAGCTCATCGCCGCGTTCGAGAAGGGCCGGCTGCCGCAACTGCTCGCCAAGCGCGCCCCGGCGCACGCGCCGGACTGGCTGCGGGCGCAGGTCCTCGCCGCGTGCGAGGAGGAGGCGACGCGGCCGCTGCCGAGCGTCGTCGCCCCGACCCCGCTCGTCGTCATCGGCGAGCCCGACCGCACGTCGCGCGCCAAGCGCGGCGTCTGGTCCAAGGGCCTCGGCGCCGTCGCGGGCGTCGCCGCGTCCGCCGCCGCCGTCATCGGGCTGCTGACGTCCTGGCCGACCGCGAAGGGCGGCAACGCCGCCTCGCTGGTCCCCACGGCGGGCAGCGGACGCACCGACCCCGCGTCCGCCAAGACGACCAAGGTCGGCGAGACGCCGCCGCCGGCCGGCCTCACCGGCTCCGAGCGGTCAACCGGGGGGAAGCCCGACCCGTCCAAGAACCCGGTGACCGGCGCGTTCGACGGCCAGCCGCAGCCCGCGCCGGGCAGCCCCGGCTACGGCACCGCGCCGGGCACTCCCGGCGCGACGTCCGCGCCGGCGACGTCCCCGGAGCACTCCACGCCCGCGCGCGGCTCCGACCCGGGCACCGGCAGCCCGGCGAAGCCGGAGAAGCCGGCGCCGTCCACGCCGCCCGACTCCGACACGCCGACCACTCCCCCGGACACCGGAAACCCCGACCCGACGACCCCGCCCGACGACGGTTCGACCGAGCCCACGACGCCGCCGTCCACGCCTCCGGCGACCGACGACCCCGGCACCCCGGCGCCGAGCCCCACGTCCAACCCCGCTCCGGACCCCGGCCAGGGCTGACGCGCGTCGCGTCCACCGGGCACGTGACGGGCGGCCGGGCCGTCAGGCCTCGGAAGGGGACGGGCTGGGCTTGAAGGAGTCGTGCACTTCCTGCACCGCCTGGACGGCCCTGCTCTCCGCCGCCTCGATGGCGTCGGCGACGGGCGTGGCGCCGGTGGCGCGCCGCCGCTCCAACAGCAGCAGGAGGCCGCCGACGACGGCGCCGCTGACCATCGCCACCAGGTGCCCGACGGCGGCGATCTCGAGTGAGGACAGGCCCGCGAACAGGAAGGGCAGGAGCGCGGCCCAGGCGCCGAACGCCAGCAGCCGGCGGACGCGGCCGTGCCCGTACAGGACCGCGGCGACGAGCGCCGCGCACAGCACGTAGGACGGGCCGACGTCGGAGATCGTGCGGACCGAGTCCGACAGCAGGCCGGCCTCCAGCCGCACGAACGCGATGCCCTGGCTGATCAGCGTGCCGAGCACGTGCGAGGCCGCGACCAGCACGACCGCCCGCACGTTGCCGAACCGCCGCACGACGGGGAACAGCCCGAGCGCCGCGACGACCAGCAGCGCGCCCTGCGAGCCCTCGGCGACGAACGCCGAGGCGACCATCGTGCCGACCGGGTCGACCGCGAGGTTCGCCAGGTTGGTGCTGGCCCAGGCGACGAGCGCGCGCCGGGCCCCCGGCGGCAGCAGCAGGACCTGCACCAGCCACATCGTGCCGAACAGGCCCAGGAACGTCAGCGGCATCGGGTACCGCTTGATAAACCCGCCCATCATCCCGGCAAGCCTAGGTGCTCCAGAAGTGTCGGAGGCCCGATACCCCCAAGACTCACAGGAAAACGGAAGCTTCTCCAAGGCCCCTCCCTGGTCCCGGGTACGGGCGTCCCGGACGGACGGTTCGGCGCCGGGCGGTCGTTCGGTGTCGGGCGGTCGGTTCGGTGTCGAGCGGTCGGTTCGGCGCGGGGCGCGGTGCGCCGTCCCTCGGCGGCGGGCCGGGACGGCGCACCGCGGGCCGTCAGACCGCGGCGGCGGCGTCCACCGGGGTGCCGCCCCGCCGGACGAACAGCGCGGCGAGGACCGCGACCAGGGCGACCGCGCCGGCGACCGTCAGCGAGGTCTGGAACCCGTCCATGAACGCCAGGTGGCTGCCGTCGGTGATGGCCTTCGCGGCGGGCTGCGGCGTGCCGGGCGGGACGGGCGCGACGCCCTGCGCGACCAGCCCGCCGGTCCCCGACAGCTGGTGCGCCGCCCCCGCGGGCACTCCCGACTCGGTGAGCCGGCCGAACAGCACGTCCCCGACCTTGGTGGACAGCAGCACGCCCAGCACGGAGGTGCCGAGGACGCCGCCGAGCTGCGAGGCGGTCTGCTGGAGGCCGCCCGCGACGCCCGCCAGGTGCGCCGGCGCGTTGCCGACGATCGCCTCGGTGCCGGCGACGATGACCATGCCGAACGCCAGGCCGACGAGCACGAACCACGGCCACAGCTGCACGTACGGGGCGTCCACCCCGATCCGGGACAGGCCGAACATGGCGGCCGCGGTGAACGCCATGCCGAGCACGAGCGGCACCCGCGGCCCGAACCGGTTGGTGAGCGCGCCCGCGATCGGCGAGGCGACGATGAAGATCCCGGTCATCGGCAGCATCCGCACGCCCGCGTCCACCGGGCTCATGCCGTGCACCTGCTGCAGGTAGAGGGTGATGAAGAAGATCGTCCCGAACATCCCGAAGAAGCCGAGGACGATCAGCCCGGTCGCGGCCGACAGCGACACCGAGCGGAACAGCGACAGCGGCAGCAGTGGCCGCTCGACGCGCAGCTCGTTCCACACGAACGCGGCGAACAGCACGACGGCCGCGGCGAACGACACCAGCGGGGTGGCGTGCCCGAACCCGTGCTCGCCGGCCTTGATCAGGCCCCAGACCAGCGCGAACAGCGCACCGGTCAGCAGCGCGACGCCGGGCACGTCGAACGACCCGGCGGCCTCCTCGTCCTTGGACTCGCGGATCACCCACAGGCCGACCAGCAGCGCGACCAGGCCGAGCGGGGCGTTGAGGAAGAACACCGACTCCCAGTTGACGTTCTCCACCAGCAGGCCGGCGACGATCGGGCCGCCCGCGATGGAGATGCCGACGGTGGAGCCCCAGATGCCGATGGCGGCGTTGAGCTTGTCGGCGGGGAAGGTGTTGCGCAGGATCGCCAGGCTCGCGGGCTGCAGCAGCGCCCCCGCGAAGCCCTGCACGACCCGCCAGAAGATCACCATGCCGAGCCCGCCGGACAGCCCGATCGCCAATGAGGCGACGCCGAAGCCGATGACCCCGGCGAGGAAGGTGCGCTTGCGGCCGAACCGGTCGGCGATCTTGCCGGCCGGGATCAGCGTGACGGCGAGGGCCAGCAGGTAGGCGTTGGTGACCCACTGCAGGCCGGACAGGGACGCGCCGAGGTCCTTGGCGATCGCCGGGTTGGCGATGGAGACGACGGTCGCGTCCAGGCCGACCATCATCACGCCGAGCGCGACGGCGACGAGGGTGAGCCAGGGATGGCCGTGGCCGCGGCGGGCGGGTCGGCCGCGCGCCTGGTCGCGCGGCCGGGACGGGCGGGACGCGCCGGGGTCGAGCACCTCGGCGCCTCGGATCTGGGACATGGTCGAGCCTCCGTAGCGACGTTGAGGCTCCAAACTGTCATGCTCTGACACTTGTCGTCAAATGCCTCGCGTCATTGAAGGACATGATTCAGATCACGACAACAGTCTTCCGCCGCCACTTGGCGTCGGGTCCGCGCGTGGTTACACTTCGCACATGACCGCGACCGCCCCCGAGGCCCGCCCGGACGCCGCGTCCGCGGGTCCCTGTTCCCAGCCCCCGGGCCGGCGCGAACGCAAGAAGCAGCGCACCCGTGAGGCGCTCGTCGACGCCGCGTTCACCCTCTTCGCCGAGAAGGGGTTCGACGCGACCACCGTCGAGGAGATCGCCGACGCCGTGGACGTCTCGTCCCGCACGTTCTTCCGCTACTTCGCCTCGAAAGAGGACGTCGCGCTCACCTTCCAGGAGGAGCAGACCCGCGCCGTCATGACGGCGCTGGCCGAACGGCCCCCGGACGAGCCGATCATGACCGCGCTGCGGCGCACCGTGGTGGAGATCGCCCGCGCCTGCGAGCGCGGCGAGCTCGGCTTCGACCCCGAGCGCTTCGAGTGCATGTTCAGCATGATGAGCGACAGCCCCACCTTGATGGCGGGCAGCCTGGAGCACGCGCAGAAGAAGCAGCAGCTGCTCACCCAGATCATCGCCGAGCGGATGGGCCTGGACCCGGCGACCGAGCTGCGCCCGCACGTGATCGCCGCCGCCGCCACCTGCGGCTTCCAGTCCGCCGCCGACGTCGCCCGCCGGCACCGCGGCGCCTTCGGCTCGCTGTCGGAGACGGTCGACCAGGCCTTCGCCATCCTCGAGGACGGCCTCAACTCCTAGCGCCGGTGCTCCCGCCCCCGCCCCGGTGTGGCTCCGGGGCGGGCGGGTACCGCCTCCCCGGGACGGCTCGGAGAGGACGGCGACCATGGCGCTCAAGCATCCCCGGCACGACGGCCGCGGCGACCGCGACCTGCAGGTCAACCCGATCTTCAGCCGGGAGCCCGTCGAGGTGCCCCGGTACGCGCTGCCGCGCGGCGAGATGGAGCCCGGCACCGCCTACCAGATCGTGCACGACGAGCTGATGCTCGACGGCAACGCCCGGCTGAACCTCGCCACGTTCGTCTCCACCTGGGCCGAGCCCGAGGCGCTGCGGCTGATGGCCGAGTGCGCCGAGAAGAACATGATCGACAAGGACGAGTACCCGCAGACCGCGGAGCTGGAGCTGCGCTGCGTGCACATGCTCGCCCGGCTGTGGAACGCGCCCGACCCGCGCCGCGCCGTCGGCTGCTCCACGACCGGGTCCAGCGAGGCGGCGATGCTCGGCGGCCTCGCCCTCAAACGCCGCTGGCAGAAGAAGGGCCTGACGGGCAGGCCCAACATCGTGATGGGGATCAACGTCCAGATCTGCTGGGAGAAGTTCGCCGACTACTTCGAGGTCGAGCCCCGCTACGTCCCGATGGAGGGCGACCGCTACCACCTCGGCGCCCGCGAGGCCGTCGAGCTGTGCGACGAGAACACCATCGGCGTCGTCGCCGTCCTCGGCTCCACCTTCGACGGCAGCTACGAGCCGGTCGCCGACGTCTGCGCCGCCCTCGACGACCTGCAGCAGCGCACCGGCGTGGACGTCCCCGTGCACGTGGACGGCGCGTCCGGCGCGATGGTCGCCCCGTTCCTGGATCCCGACCTGCACTGGGACTTCCGGCTGCCGCGCGTCGCGTCGATCAACACCTCCGGGCACAAGTACGGCCTGGTCATGCCGGGCGTCGGCTGGGCTCTCTGGCGCGACCAGGACGCGCTCCCCGACGATCTGGTCTTCCACGTCAACTACCTCGGCGGCGACATGCCGACCTTCGCGCTGAACTTCTCCCGCCCCGGCGCGCAGGTCGTCGCGCAGTACTACACCTTCCTGCGGCTCGGCTTCGAGGGCTACCGGCGCGTCCAGCAGAACTGCCGCGACGTCGCCACCCGCCTCGCCGCCGAGGTCGCCAAGCTCGGCCCGTTCGAGCCGCTCACCGACGGCTCCGACATCCCCGTCTTCGCGTTCCGCGTGCACGACGGCACCGGGTTCAACGTCTTCGACGTCTCCGCCGCCCTGCGCGAGCACGGCTGGCTCGTCCCCGCCTACACCTTCCCGAAGAACCGCGAGGACCTCGCCGTGCTGCGCGTCGTCGTCCGCAACGGCTTCAGCCACGACCTCGCCGACCTGCTGCTGGACGACCTGCGCCGCGTCCTGCCCCGGCTGTCCGCGCAGGCCTCCCCGCAGCGCACCCCCGAGGACGCCGGCGGCTTCGCCCACGGCGCCGAGACCAAGAACCCCCGCACCCCCGGCCGCGGCTGACCGCGTCGTCCCCGGCCGTTCTGCGGTGGGCGGAACGCGTGGTGTCCGGCCGCGGCGCCGGGTTACCGTGAGCGCATGGCCGAGATCACCCGCCCGCTCATGCCCGCCGACGAGACGCCGCAGGAGCCGGACGCGACGCGCCGGACGGCGGAGCCGCTGTGGCGCGACGCGCTCGGCCGGTGCCTGCGGCGCCTGCGCAACGAGCGCGGGGAGATACTGACGGAGACCGCGCGCCGAGCCGGGGTGTCCCCGCAGTACCTCTCCGAGATGGAGCGCGGCGTCAAGGAGCCGTCGAGCGAGATGATCGCCGCGGTCGCCGGCGCCCTGGACGTGACGCTCGCCGATCTCACGCTCGCGGTCGCGACGAGCCTGCTGGCCGCGCCGGCCGGCACCGCACCGGCCGGCCCGACCTGCCAGGCCGCCTACGCGCTAGCCGCGTAGCACCGCACGGGGCGCCGGCTGCCGCTCCTCGATCACGTGGTCGATGAGGCCGTAGTCCAAGGCGGCCTTCGCGGTGAACACGCGGTCGCGGTCGGTGTCGGCGCGCAGCGTCGCGGTGTCCTGCCCGGTGTGCCGGGAGAGGATCTCCTCGATGTCCGCGCGGACGCGGACGACCTCGTCCGCCTGGAGGATGAGGTCCGGAATCGCGCCGCGTCCCTGCCCGATCGGCTGGTGCAGGACGACGCGGGTGTGCGGCAGCGCGGCCCGCTTGCCGGGAGCGCCCGCGGCGAGCAGCACCGCGCCGACCGCGACGGCCTGCCCGACGCACGTCGTCGCCACCTGCGGCCGGATGAAGCGCAACGTGTCGTACACCGCGAGCATCGCGCTCGGGTCTCCTCCTTCGCAGTTGATGTACAGCTGGATGTCGCTGTCGGGGCTGTCGGCCTCCAGGTGGAGCAGCTGCGCGACGAGGGCGTTGGCGACCCCGGCGTCGATGGCGGTGCCGAGGTAGATGATCCGCTCGGTGAGCAGGTGCGAGTAGACGTCCATGATCCGTTCACCGCGCGAGTCGCGCGCGATGACGTTCGGGATCGTGTAGGTGCTCATCGGGCGCCTCCGGTCGGGGCGCTGAGCCCGACGGAGCGGTGCCGGACCGGCACGACCTCGTCGTATTCGCTGACGATCGCGTCGATGAACCCGTACTCCAGCGCCTCCTGCGCCGTGTACCAGCGGTCGTGCAGCGAGTCCTCGAAGACGCGCTCCAGCGGCTGGCCGGTGTCCTCGGCGATGAGCCCGAGCACCGTGTCGCGGGTGTGGCGCAGGTCGTTGGCCTGCAGCTCGATGTCCACGGCGGCGCCGGCGATGCCGGCGGACCCCTGGTGCATCAGCACCCGGGCGTGCGGCATCGCGCGGCGCTTGCCGCGGGTCCCCGACGACAGCAGGAACTGCCCGGCGCTGTAGGCGATCCCGAGCACCACGGTGGCCACGTCGCACGGGACGAGCCGCATGACGTCGCGGATCGCGAGCATCGACGGCACCGACCCGCCCGGGGAATGGATCCACAGCGCGATGTCGGCCGACGGGTCCTCCCCCGCCAGGGTGATCAGCTGGGTCGCCAGCAGTGTGCCGTTGTCGTCGTCGAGCGCGCCGTCCAGCACGAGGACGCGTTGCGCGTAGAGCTCGCGCCGGACGCGCTCGTTGAACAATGGGCTCTTCTGTTCCTCGCTCATGCCCTTCACTCTGCGCGGGCGCGGGCACCGGTCACAGCCGTATCCGCCCACGGCGGATCCGCCCAGAGCAGCGCGGCCGGGCCGGGCCGAGCGAGGTCAGAGCGCGGAGAGGCCCTTCTGGAGGTCGTCGAGGTTCATCACCGGGACGATCTCGATCTCCGCGCCGAGGCTCTGGAAGAGCGGTTCGGCGATGGACGGGATCTGCGAGGTGTCCTGCATGTCGAACACCAGGGTGCAGGTCCGCCGGCCCTCCAGGGCGGTGAAGTAGGCCGCCTCGGGCTTGAGCCGCTCGATCAGCGACTGCACGGTCTTCGGCAGCGTGCCGTTCTTGATGGCCTCGTTGCCGAGCCGGGTGTCCATCCGCGCCCGCAGCATGACTCTCATCGCACTCGTCCCCCGTGTGCCGCCGGACCGGCGCGGACGGTCGCGCGCGCCTCATGGGAGCCCGGCGGCGTTCGGGGTGAGTCTGTCCCGCCGCCGCGCGGGCAAACGCGGGGCGGCGTCAGCCGGCGGCGGTGAGGACGAGCCCGCTCGTGGGAACGCCCGTACCGGCGGTGACCAGCACGTTGTGCACGTCCGGGACCTGGTTCACCGCGGTGCCGCGCACCTGCCGCACGGCCTCCGCGATGCCGTTCATGCCGTGGATGTACGCCTCACCCAGCTGACCCCCGTGGGGGTTGACCGGAAGCCTGCCGCCGAGCTCAATGCCACCGTCCCTGATGTAGTCCTTCGCCTGGCCGCGTCCGCAGAAGCCGAGCTCCTCCAGCTGAACCAGGACGAACGGGGTGAAATGATCGTAGAGGATCGCGGTCTGGACGTCATCCGGGGCCAGCCCGGACTGCGCCCAGAGCGTGTCGCCGACGGTGCCCATGGCCGGGAGGGCCGACAGCTCGCCGGTGTAGTAGCCGAACATCATCATCTGGTCCGGGCCCGTCCCCTGGGCGGCCGCGGCGATGACGGCGGGCGGGTGGGCCAGGTCGCGGGCGCGCTCCACGGACGTGACGAGCACCGCGACGCCGCCGTCGGACTCCTGGCAGCAGTCCAGCAGGTGGAGCGGGTCGACGATCCACCGGGACGCCTGGTGCTCCTCCAGCGTGATCGGGCGCCCGTGGAACCAGGCGGCCGGGTTGGTGGCGGCGTGACGGCGCATCGCGACCGCGACGCGGCCGAAGTCCTCGCTGGTCGCGCCGTAGTCGTGCATGTAGCGGCGGGCCTGCATCGCCACCCACGCGGCGGGGGTCGCGAAGCCGAACGGCAGGTGCCAGGAGAACTCCAGGCCGGTCGCGTCGACGCGGGCCGACGGCGCGGCCTGGCCGAAGCGGTGGCCGGAGCGCTCGTTGAAGGCCCGGTAGCACAGCACCGCGTTCGCCTGCCCGGTCGCGACGGCCATCGCGGCGTGCGCGACGGTGCCGCAGGCGGCGCCGCCGCCGTAGTCGACGCGGGAGAAGAACCGCAGCGCGGGGATGCCGAGCTCGCGCTGGACGGCGATCTCGGAGTTGGCGTCGGCGGTGTAGGTGACCAGGCCGTCGACGTCGGACGGGGACAGCCCGGCGTCCTTGATCGCGGCCAGGCACGCCTCGGCGGCGAGTTGCAGCTCCGAGCGGCCCGACTCCTTGGAGAACTCGGTCGCGCCGATCCCGGCGATCGCCGCCTTCCCTGAGAGGCTCATCCGTTCCCCCTGAAGCGGACCGTGGCGGTCAGGTGGTCGCCGAGGCTCACCGCGCCGCGGACGCGCAGGGTGCGGTCGTCGGCGCGGTCGCCGGTCAGCGTGAGGACGTCACCGGCGTAGGCGGGGGCACCGAGACGGACCTCGATGCTCTCCAGCTCTCCGTCCGGAACCGTCTCCAGCGCGTACCGCTGGACGAGCCCGACGCTCGTCAGGATGTTGACGAAGATGTCCTTCGAGCCCTGGGCGCGGGCCACCGCGGGATCGTGGTGGACGGGCATGAAGTCGCGCGTCGCGATGGCCGTCGAGATGATGAACGTCGGCGTCAGCTCGATGCGCAACCCGTCCGCCCCCGCAGAGGCCTCGGCCACGGGTTCGGCCGCGGGCTCCTCGGGCGGCGGGGCGTCCGCCGGGATCCATTGCGGCAGGACGAGTTCGTCGTCCATCCGCTCGAAGACCAGCCGGACGGGCATGCCGACCTTCACGTCGTCGGGCGCGCAGCCGTTGACGTTCCCGACGATCCGCACGCCCTCCTCCAGCTCCACGACCGCGACGACGTACGGAGGCGTCCGGCCGGGGACGGGCGGGTGGTGGTGGACGACGTAGCTGTGCACCTCGCCGCGCCCGCTCGCCACCACGTGGTCACGGTTCGGCGAATGGCACTTCGGGCACATCGGACCGGGCGGATGCCGCAGCGCGCCGCAGTCCGCGCACCGCTGGATGCGCAGTTCGCCCGCGTTGACGCCGTCCCAGAAGAACGCGGTGTCGCGGCCGATCGCCGGTTGCAGCGGGTACTTGCCGCCCTTTGCCGGCGGCTGCTGTTTCTTGTTCGGCTTGAACTTCAGCACCCGGAACAGCATCTCGGCGACGCGCTCGTCGCTCTCGCCGTACCAGGACTGGTACCAGGTGACGAAGTAGCCCTCGCCCATAGCGGTCTTCTTCGGGCCGGTGACGCCGCCGAACCGCATCCGCGTCCGCAACCGCTCGCCGACCTTCACGTAGCGGTCGTAGGTCTGGTCGCAGTTGGTCGCGACGATGCCGGTGTAGCCGGCCTCGTCGAGCAGCCGCAGCGGGTCGTCCGCGACGCCCTTCTGGTCCGGCCGGCGGACCAGGCCCGGCATCGACCACACCTGGATCATCGCCGGCGGCGCGACGTCGTCCCAGGTCCCGGCGTCGCCGAGCGCCTGCGTCCAGTTGCGGATCATCGCGGCGTTCACCGGGTCGGGGCAGGGCAGGGCGGCCTGCTCGCCGGCGGCGGCCAGCCGTCCGGCGAGGGCCATCAGTTCGTCGTGCAACGGGTCTCCTCGTCCGGATCAGCGCGGCGCGCGCGGCAGGCCGAGCCCGATCATCGCGATCAGCTCGCGCTGGATCTCGTTGACGCCGCCGCCGAAGGTCAGCACCAGCGCGCCCTTGGCCATCCGGTCGGTCACCTTCATGAACTCGGCCGTGCCCGGGTGGCCCGGGTCGCCGTACCGGGCGAGCACGTCCCCGACGATCCGGCCGACCTCCTGCACCCGCTCCGAAGCGTAGATCTTCGTGGCGGACGCGTCGGCCGCGCCGAGCCAGCCGAGGTCCTGGTTCGCCGCGACCTGCCAGTTGAGGATCTCGTTGACGCGCAGGTAGGCGTGCACCTGCGCCAGCGCGCGCCGGACGGCGGGCTCCTCGATGAGCGGCCGGCCGTCGCGTCCGGGCGTGGCGCGGGCCCAGCGCTCGAACCGGTTGCGGGTGTGCCCGATGTTGCCCGCCGGGCCGAGCGTGACACGCTCGTGGTTCAGCTGGTTGACGATCAGGTCCCAGCCGTTGTTCTCCCCGCCGATCAGCATGTCGGCGGGGACGCGGACGTCCTGGAAGTACGTCGAGTTGGTGTGGTGCGCGCCGTCCATCGTGATGATCGGCGTCCAGGAGAACCCCGGGTCCTCGCAGTCCACGATGAGCATCGAGATGCCCTTGTGCTTCTTCGCGGACGGGTCGGTGCGCGCGGCGAGCCACACGTAGTCGGCGGTCTGCGCGCCGGAGGTGAAGATCTTCTGGCCGTTCACCACGTAGTGGTCGCCGTCGCGGACGGCGGTGGTGCGCAGCGCCGCGAGGTCGGTGCCGGCGCCCGGCTCGCTGTAGCCGATCGCGAAGTGGCACTCGCCCGCGAGGATCCGCGGGATGAAGAACTCCTTGTGCGCCTCCGAGCCGTACTGCAGGATCGTCGGCGCGACGGAGTTCAGCGTGATGAGCGGGTAGGTGACCTCGGCGCGCGCGATCTCGTTGGCGAAGATCGTCTGCTCGACGGGGCCGTAGCCGCGGCCGCCGTACTCCTTCGGCAGCGCGACGCCGAGCATCCCGTCGCGGCCGAGGCGCCGGCAGTGCTCCAGGTAGGCGGGGCCGAACGGGTCGGCGCCGATCGCGGCGCGCTGCTCGGCCGTCAGGCAGTTCTCGAAGTACTCGCGCAGCTCGGCGCGGAGCTTCTTCTGCTCGTCGGTCAGGTCGATGAACATTCACGCCTCCTGCGCGATGAGCGCGCCGAGTGAGTCGAGCCGGTCTTCCGGGCCGCCGAGCAGGTGCCCGGCGTGCTTGCCCCAGGCGAAGTAGCGGTGCAGCGGGTAGGTGATGTCCAGGCCGATGCCGCCGTGCAGGTGCTGGCAGGTGTAGAGCGCCTTCACGACGGGGTCGCAGGCGTTGTAGGCCGCGATCGTGAGCAGCTCCTCGGCGTCGGCGGCGCGCTCGGCGAGCCGCCACACCCCCGCCCAGACGGCCACGTCCAGCGCCCGCTTGGCGATGTAGACGTCGCTGATCTGCATCGTGACGGCCTGGAACTGCGCGAGCGCCCGCTCGAACTGCTCGCGCGTCTTCGTGTACTCCTTGGTGAGCTCCAGCGCGCCCTCGATGACGCCGGACGACAGCGCGACCGCGCCCGCAACGGCGGTCAGCCTGAAGGTGTTCCAGGCGGCGCCGTCGGCGGCCCCGCCGAGCAGCGCGCCGGCGTCCACGCGGACGCCGTCGAGCGCGACCCGCGACAGCGGCTCGGTCGTCTCCGCCGGCTGCGGCGTGATCGTCGCGGCGGACGGCTCGACGAGGAACACCCCGACGCCCGCGCCCTCGACCCGCGCCGGCACGAGGATGCGCTCCGCCTCCCGCGCGTAGGGGACGAACGTCTTCACGGCGTCCAGCACGTAGCCGTCGCCGTCGCGGCGGGCCGTCGCGGCGACCTCGCCGGCCAGCCCGACCTCCCGGTACGCACCGGTCAGCACGGTCTCCCCCGCGGCCAGCGGGGCGAGCAGCGCGCGCTGCTCGGCGGTGCCGTGCGCGCCGATCGGGACGGCCGCCAGCGCCAGCGACGCGTACGCCGGGATCGGTGCCGTCCGGGCGCCCACCTCGCGCAGGATCACCGCCAGCTCGATCTGCCCGAGCCCCGCGCCGCCGGCGTCCTCGGGCAGCACCGCGCCGAGCAGGCCGGCCTGCGCGAACGCCTTCCAGGTGGCCGCGTCATAGGGGGCGCCGCTCTTCTCGAACGCCTCCAGCCGCTCCTGCGCGGCCTCGCGCGCGAGCAGGTCCGCCGCGAGCCCCTTCAGCTCCTGCTGGGCCTCGTCGAGGTTGAAGTCCACTCATCCGCTCCCTTCCTGGCGGCGCGGCCGGCCGGACGGACGCCCACGGCGAAAAAGTAGAACAGATTCTAGTCTGTGTCCAGGGTTGTGATCATCGCCCGCGAAACGGGGATTCACCTAGCATGTAAGGGATCGGTGACCGCCCCGCGGACACCGGTCCACCGGCCGTCCTCGCACGATCAGATAACAGGTTCTCGCATGGGCTGTACCCTTGAGGCCGGAGCGGCGGCGCAACGGGCGCCCGCGCGAGGAGGATGACCGTGACCGCAGAGCCGACAGTGACCGGGGACGAGCCTTCCGGCGCTCCCGCGGCGGACCGGCGGGCGGGCCAGGCCGCGGGGCAGGGCGTGCGCTCGCGCAGCCAGCACCAGCGGCGCAAGCGTATCGTCCAGGCCGCCGCCGCGCTCGCCTCGCGCGGCGGCATCGAGGCGATGCAGATGCGCACCGTCGCCGAGCGCGCCGGCGTCGCGCTCGGCACCCTCTACCGCTACTTCCCGTCCAAGATGGACCTCGTCGTCGCGGTCGTCAGCGAGGAGATCGACCTCCTCGAGCGCAGCATCGAGCGCCGCCCGCCGCGCGGCGGCGCCCCCGCGCAGCGCACCGTCGAGGTGCTGATGCGCGCCACCCGCGGGCTGATGCGCGAACCCGAGCTCGCCGAGGCGCTGATCCGCTCGCTGCTGCTGTCGGACGTCAAGACCGACTTCAGCGACCGCATGACGAACCTGATGCTGCGCGCCGCCAACGGCCCGTCCGGCGACATCCCCGCCGACGACCGCCGCCGCGTCGTCGCCCGCGCGCTGTCCGCCGTCTGGACGATGGAGATGATCGAGATGCTCCGCGGCCAGGCCACCGCCGACGAGATCCAGGCCCGCCTGGAGATCTCCGCCGACCGCCTGCTCGACTAGCCCAGGGGGACGACCCCCTGGAACCCCCGTCAACGGTTGACAGACCATTTCCCGCTCCGCTGGCGCTCCGCGGGAAACAGCCTGTCAACCGGCGGGCGTGCCCGCTCCGCTCGCTAACGCTCGCTCCGCGTGCCCACCCGTGACCCGCGGCCGAGCTTACGGTTGCTGGCCGGGGGCGTCGACGATGGCGGTTTTGAGGCGGATCGTCATGTTGAGGACGTCACCCTTCTTCACCACGAGGTCGCCGTCGTCGCCGTGGCCGGTGTGGTTCTTGACGGCGACCGACTGCTCGCCGACGTACCGGTAGGTTTTCGGGTCGAGCATCAGCTCCTCGTGCAGCCAGCCCTCCTCCAGGCGGGCGAGGGCGAGCGCCGGACGGCCCTGGACGTGCGCCCGCGCCAGTGCCACGCCCGGGATCTGCTTGATCGCGCGGAACACCGCCGCCTCCGTCTTCGGCGGGAGCAGGTTGTCGCGCAGGACGGCGCCGAGCATCGAGTACGCGGTCTCGTACCGGCCCTCTGCCGTGTCGCCGAGCCCGCCCATCTGCTGGTAGAGCCAGGCCAGCAGGGCGTCCGGGGCGGTCGGCATCGCCGCGAGGGAGGCGTAGTCGGACGGCGGCGTCGTCGGCATCGTGTCCGCGAACACGATCTTCCCGTGCTCCAGGGCCGCCACCTTCTTGCCGTCCGCGCGCTTCCAGTCGCGCGTCACCAGCGTCTTGCCCTTGGAGACGGGACCGTTCGGGGTGTCACCCCTGCGCACCCGCGATTCGACGTACACCCACTGGTCGGGCCTCGGCGGGGTGAACGGGCGCCGCTCGGCCGCCTGGGCGGCGCGTTCGAGCGCTTCGGACGCGTTGGCCACCGGGCCCGCCGGGATGCCGGGCAGTACCGGACGGGGCCGTCCGTGCTCGTCCGTGCCGCCCGACTGGACGACGGTCACACCCACCGCGACAGCGGCGGCCAGGGCACCGACCGCGACCAGCCGAAGGGCCGGGCGCGGCAGCCGGAGCCGGAACCGCCGCGCCGGACGGGGAGCGGCGCGCTCCAGCAGCGCGGCGCGGGCCGAGGTGCGGGCCTCACCGGACGGCGGCGCGGGCTCGGCCCAGGCGTCGCGCAGGATGTCCAGGTCGTTCATCGGTTCGGGTCCTCTCGGAGCGGGTCGGTGCCGCCGAGCGCGGCGCGGATCTTCTTGCGGGCCCGGTGCAGCCTCGAGCGCGCCGTCCCGGCCGGGATGCCGAGCGCCTCCGCGGTCTCCTGCACGCCGAGCTGCGCCCACGCGACCAGCAGCAGGACGTCCCGGTCGCCGGACGCCAGCGAGCCCAGCGCCGCCGCCAGCGCACCGCGCGCCGCCTGCGCGTCGAGCCGTCCGGCGACCCTCTCCGCGTGCCCCTCGGCGACATCGGACGCGCCGGCGCGGGCGAGCGCCCGGTACTGGCGGACCTCCGCGCGGCGGTGCCGGGAGATGAGGTTGGAGGCGATCCCGTACAGCCAGGGACGCGCGTCGCCGCGCGCGACGTCGTAGCTCCCGCGCCGGTCGAAGGCGATGAGGAACGTCTCGGCGGCCACGTCGTCGGCGAGGCCCGCGCCGAGCCGCCGCGCCGCGAACCCGTGGATGGCGCCGTAGTGCCGGTCGAACACGCCGGCGAAGCACTCCGGCTCGTCCCGGGAACGCGCGATGATCTCGCCGTCCCCCTCGGTGCGCGGGTCCCGCGCCGAGGTCACCGCGGCCATGTCCAGTTCTCTCGGTTCATGTCATGCCTTCCGGGTGGATGGTCACTCCTGCTTCGCCGATCGCGCCCGCGGCGTTCGCGGCGCCGCTTTCCGGTGTGCGGCGGGTCACCGCCCATTACTCTTGGACGCGACCGGAGCGACGAAGAAGGTGTGCCAGTGACCGAGCAGGAACCGATCCTCAGCGACGGGGTCATCATCGAGTTCATCGACGGCAAGGACGTTCCCGTCAAGCACAAGGACTTCGGCGACCGCGCCGTCGTGATGCGCGACGCCAAGAAGCCCGACGGCCCCATCCTCTACTTCACCGAGGCCGAGTGGGACGCCTTCATCGCGGGCGTCAAGGACGGCGAGTTCGACGACCTCCTAGAAGAAGAACCCGCCGAAAACTGACCCCTACACGGTGACGCCCGGCTGAACGCACCCCCGGAGGCCACCCGAACACCGCGGCGGACACGTCCGGCGCGGCCGTCCCCAACACGTGGCAAGACCGCCGACGCCGAGGCTCGCGCTTGATGGCCTGCCGAGCCTCCAGGCTCAGTCCACGGCCTGCCCGCGCGATGACGACGAACCGCGCACTAGCGTCTGGCACCACTTCGGCACGCCACCCACCCCGGCCGACTCATCTCGGAGGCCGTCCCGGCTCGCCTGATCAGGGACGCCCGGCACAGGTCGTGGACGCGCAGCGGCAGCTGTTCCGGATCGGCATTGAACGCCCGGCGAGCGCCGCGTCAACGCGCAGATCCTGAACGCCCGTCGCGACGACGAGCTCATCGACGGCGCCAAGTCAGGGACCCGGACGGACGGGGTGCGCCCGGCCGGGTCTGGCCGCACCGCGCGACCGGCTTGACGCTCTGCTGGGGGCTTGTGCTCGGTGGTTCCGCCTAGAACGACGCCACGGCGCGGGGGCAGTGCGGCTACTCGAAGAGTTCCTCGGCCGAGGTTACGGTGCCGGCTCGGATCAGCCAGTCGTCCAACTGGCTTTCCTCCTGGCAGCCCAGGACTCGCTCGCGCACCTCGTCGGACACCGTCAGGCCCCGCGCCGCGAGGATCTTCAGGACCGACTTCGCCTCTCCCTTGGCCTCGCCTTCGGCGTAGTGGCGGAGGAAGGGCTCGCTCTTGAACTTGTACTCGGCAGTACCGGTGGTCACGAGGTCCTCCAGGATGTTCTGGGCGGCTTTGGGGAGCACAGCCAGCACCATGTCAGTGTACAGCTGAGCGGTTTTCTGGTCCGTGCCGTCGATCGTGGCGAGGGCGGCGTGGGTGATCTCGAGCGTCCGCGCGTCCGGCGGCGTGACGTTGGCGAGGGCGGCCAGGACGGTCAGCTCGGGCTTTTCGGCGGCCTCGGCGGTGGTGGTGACGAGCGGGCCGGTGCCCGGGCCGACGACGAGGGGTGCGAGGTCGAACCCGGGGTGGCCGATGGAGATCGGCTTGCGCGCCCAGTCGGCGACCGACTTCCGGGGGCAGATGACGACCAGGTAGCACGGGCAGTCGGCCCTCGCGTGGAGCGTGGTGAGGTAGACGGGCCAGCTGTGGCGCTTCCTCGGGTCAACGGCGCGCTGGGTCTCGGCGACGACGGCGAGCGTCGGTTCGGTGGCGCCTCCTTCGCAGATCTCGACGACGTTGTCGGCGGTGTACGCGGTGGGCGCCAGGTGCGTGCACGCCTCGGACGCTGATCTGACCGTGACGTCGTCCGACACCTCGATGCCGAACGCGAGCTTCAGCAACTGCGGTATGACCTCCGGGTTCTCGCGGATGATCTCGATCGGGGTTTCGTGTTGAGCGCTGATCACGACACGGAAAGCTACTTTGCGATCACCATTGCATGTCGTGACTATCGAATGACTCGGCGTGTTAACTGCGTCACATTGTGTTGCCAAATTGGCAGTTATAAGGACAGTTCTGGGCGTTGCAAGGACGAATCAGGCATTTATTTGCAAAGACGTCCAGCGGGTTTTGAGGGTTTGTTCGGCGGTGGGGGTCAGGGGGCCCCATAGGCGGAGGCGGGCTATGCCGCCGTCGGGGTAGATGTTCACGCGGACGTGGTCGATCTCGGGGGTTTCGAGGCGGAAGCGGTGGCGGGCGTCGGGTTGGAGGCGGGTGCGCGGGAGGAGGGGGGTGCCGTCGGCGGTGGTGAGAGAGACCTCGGCGGGGGCGTTGAATTTCAGGTTGGTTGTGTCTATCTCGGCCATGTGGATGGTGCCGGGGGCGGCGAGGCGGATGAGGGCCCATTCGTTGCCGGGTTCGCGGCGGCGGGCCGTTTCCCAGCCTTCGGCCT
Organism: Actinomadura opuntiae; assembly: GCF_030283205.1. GTDB lineage: Bacteria > Actinomycetota > Actinomycetes > Streptosporangiales > Streptosporangiaceae > Spirillospora. The sequence goes on along the minus strand of NZ_JASNWF010000033.1, from coordinate 20,348 downwards.
GGTTGCGGGCGAGGCCGGGGAACAGCATGTTGTCGGGCGACGAATAGAACATGTTCGAGCATTCGACGACGCGGGCGCCGTTCTCCAGCGCGGCCAGGTCGACGGTGAGGCCGGTGAGAAATGCCGGGTTCGGGACGACGTCGCCGTGCACGTGCAGGCGGGCGATGCCGCCGTCCGGGAACATGTTCAGCCGGACGTGGGTGAAGAGGCGTTCGACGTGCACGGGAAAAGCGTGCGCGGCGTCGCCCTTCAGCGGGCTTTTCGGGACGATCTCCACCCAGTCGGCGCCGGAGAGGTCGGTGGGGTGGCCGTCCACCGCGCAGGCCTCGACGGAGGCGTGGGGCGGGTAGTTGCCCTTGAACCAGGCGGTGTCGATGACGACGCCGCGGATCACGCCGGGCAGGCCGAGCCGGACGAGCGCCCAGTCGTGGCCGGGTTCGCGGCGGCGGCGGGTCTCCCAGCCGTCGTACTCCTGGCCTTTCGGGCCGAACGTCTCGGGGCGGAAGGCCGGCGCCCACGGGTTGATCAGGTTCTCCTTCTCCTCGAAGGACTCGTCGCTGGCGGCCATGACCGAGCCGCCGAGGGTGCGGACGGCGAGGTCGGGAAGGGCCGTGAAGCCGCTCAAGGGGTCTCCTTTCGGGTCAGCATGCGTCCGGACGGGGTGCCGTTGACGGGGGTGCCGCGCAGCCAGGTCGTCCGGACGGTCCCGGTGAGCGTGCGGCCTTCGTAGGGGGTGACGGGGTGGCGGTGGCGGAGCCGGGCCGGGTCGACGGTGAAGGGCAAGTCGGGGTCGAACGCGACGAGGTCGGCGTCGCCGCCGACGGTGATGCGGCCCTTGCCGGGGACGGCGGCGAGCGCGGCGGGCGCCTCGGCCATCCAGCGGACGACCGCCGAGAGGTCGTGCCCGCGCGCGCGGGCGGCCGTCCAGACGGCGGGCAGGCCGAGTTGGAGGGAGGAGATCCCGCCCCAGGCGGTGGCGAAGTCGCCCTGCTTGAGGTCGGGCGTGGACGGCGAGTGGTCGCTGACCACGCAGGAGATGACGCCGGAGGCGAGTCCCTCCCAGAGCGCGTCGCGGTTCAAGGGGTCGCGGATCGGCGGGCAGCACTTGTAGGCCGGCCCGCTGGCTTCGGCCGCGGTGAGGGTCAGGTAGTGGGGGCAGGTCTCGGCGGTGATCGGAAGGCCGTCCGACTGCGCCTTGGCGAGCGGGTCGAGGCAGTCCGCAGCGGACAGGTGCAGGATGTGGGCGCGCACACCGGTCTCCTCGGCGAGCCGGATGACCTGCTCCACGGCGCGGCGTTCGGCGGAGGGCGGACGCGACGCCAAAAACGCCGCATATCCCCCATCGGCCGGGGTGGTGAGCGCGGACGGGTCCTCGGCGTGGACGATGACGAGCCCGCCGAAAGCGGCGATCTCGTGGAACGCCGCGCGCATCTGGTCGGCGTCCAGCGGCGGGAACTCGGGCACGCCGGAGTCGGACGCGAAGCACTTGAACCCGAACACGCCCGCGTCGTGCAGCGGCCGCAGCGACGGCAGGTTCCCGGGCACCGCGCCGCCCCAGAACCCGACGTCCACGTGCAGTTTCCCGGACGCGGCGGCGCGCTTGACCGCGAGCGCTCCGGCCGACACGGTGGGCGGCAGCGAGTTCAGCGGCATGTCGATCAGGGTGGTGACGCCTCCGGCCGCCGCGGCGGCGGTCGCGGTCGCGAAGCCCTCCCATTCGGTGCGGCCCGGTTCGTTGATGTGGACGTGGGTGTCGACCAGTCCGGGCAGCAGCGCCGTGGAGCCGAGGTCGAGGTCGGACGCGGCGGGCAGCTCCGCCGAATACGCACCGATCTCCGCGATGCGCCCGTCCGCGACGGCGACGGCGGCGGGGCGCTCGCCGTCCGGCAGGACGGCCCGCCGGGACCGGATCACCAGGTCGTACGTCACGCGGCTCCTCCCAGCGCGGGCCATTCGCGGCCGATGCGTTCGGCCAGCCGTTCGAGGAGCGGGCCGGCCTCGGCCATGCACCGCTCCGGGTCGGGTTCGAGGTCGGTGAGGGCGTGCGCCTGCTGGAGGCGGGCCTTGCGGAGCTGCTCGCCGGTGAGCGCGCACCGTCCGGCGACGGCGATCGCCGGGACGCCGTGCCGGGCGGCGGCGCGCGCGACGCCGATCGGCGCCTTGCCGCGCAGCGACTGCCGGTCCAGCGACCCTTCACCGGTGATCACCAGCCGGGCGCCGGCGACGCGGGCGGGGAAGCCGAGCAGGTCGAGCAGGTAGGCGATGCCGGGACGGACGGTGGCGCCAAGGAACGCCATCGCGCCGAACCCCGTGCCGCCCGCCGCGCCCGCGCCCGGACGGGCCGCCGCGTACGCGCCGAGGTCGCGGCGGGCGGCCTCGTCCAGCCGGGCGAGGCCGCGTTCCAGGGACCGGACGTCCGCCGCGGACGCGCCCTTCTGCGGCGCGAACACCGCGGCGGCGCCGTCCGGACCGAGGAGGCGGTTGTCGACGTCGCTCGCCACGACGACCGTCACGCCGCGCAGCCGGGACGGCAGGCCGCCCGGGTCGATCGAGGCGAGCGAGCGCAGCGCCCCGCCGCCGGGCGGCAGCGGGGCGCCGGACGCGTCGAGGAACCGGGCGCCGAGCGCGGCGGCCATCCCGGTCCCGCCGTCGGTGCAGGCGCTGCCGCCGAGCCCGAGGACGATCCGGGTCGCGCCGCCGTCGATCGCCGCGCCGATCAGCTCGCCGGTCCCCCGGCTGGACGCCTCCAGCGGCGCCGGGGTCCCGCCGGGCAGCCGCCGCAGCCCGGACGCCTCGGCCAGCTCGACCACCGCCGTCCGGTCGCGGACGGCGTAGGACGCGGCGACCGGCCGCCCGGTCGGCCCGGACACCTCCGCGCGGACCTCGGTGAACCCGCAGGCCACGGCCGCCTCGACGGTGCCGTCCCCGCCGTCGGCGACGGGCAGCAGCGCGAGGGGCACGTCCGGGCGCGCCCGCGCGAGCCCGGCCGCGACGTGCCCGGCGACCTCGGCGGCGGTCAGCGAGCCCTTGAACTTGTCGGGCGCGATCAGCACGTGTCCCCGCACGCATGCCTCCTCTCCAGAACGGGTTACGGGACGGGTTCGTACTCGCGGACGTCGTCGATCCGCACGCCGTTGGCGGTGTCGGCCTCCCGTTCGATCATGATCTCGACGAGGACGGGCCGGGAGGTGCGGGCGGCCTCCTTGCGCGCCCACTCCAGCGCGGGCCGGACGTCACCGGGCTCCAGCACCCGGCGGCCGGCGCACCCGTACGCCTCCATGATCTTGACGTTGTCGGTGCCGTGCTCGTCGTAGCGGATGTCGACCTCGTAGTTCATGGCGTAGCCGCCGTGGTCCTCCGCCAGCCGGATCAGCCCGAGGTACTCGTTGTTCAGCATGATCAGCACGAACGGGACGTCGTACTGCGCGGCCACCGCCAGCTCCTCCACGAGGAACTGGAACGAGTAGTCGCCGACGATCCCGACGACCTCGGCCTCCGGTTCGGTGCGGGCGAGGGCCGTCTTCACGCCGATCGCCGCCGGGATCTCCCAGCCGAGCGGCCCGGCCTGCCCGCACACCTGGTAGTGCCGGGGCTTGGCCGCCTTCTGGTGCTGGCCGCCCCAGATCTGGTACAGCCCGATCGCGGTGACGAAGTAGGTGTCCGGCCCGTAGAACTCGTTGATCTCCTTGTAGACGCGGGGCGCCTTGATCGGGACGTCGTCGAAGTCCTCGCGCCGGGTCAGCGTGGCCTTCAGCTCCCGGATCCGCGCGACCCACTCCCCCGCCGGACGGACCGCGCCGCGCTCGCGCGCCAGGTCGGTGATCGCGCGCAGGAACAGCCGGGTGTCGGACACGATCCCGAGGTCGGGCCCGAACACCTTCCCGATCTGGGTGGGCTCGATGTCGACGTGGATGAACGTCCGCCCCTCGCGGTAGACGTCGAGCTGTCCGGTGTGGCGGTCGCCGAACCGGGCGCCCAGCGCCAGGACCAGGTCCGATTCGAGGAACGAGGCGTTGCCGTACCGCTGCGACGTCTGCACACCGGTCATACCGGCATAGAGCGGATGGTCCTCGTCCATCGCGCCCTTGCCCATCAGCGTGGCCTGGACGGGGACCTGCAGCAGCTCGGCCAGCTCCACCAGCTCGGCGTGCGCGTCGGCGAGGATCACGCCGCCGCCCGCCAGGATCAGCGGGCGTTCCGCCGCGAGCAGCAGGTCGAGGGCCTTCTCGACGCGCGGCCGGTGCGGTTCGGCCTTCGCGACCGGCAGCGGCGCGTCGATCGAGGCGTCCCACTCGATCAGCTGCTTCTGCACGTCGATCGGCAGGTCGATCAGGACGGGCCCGGGGCGGCCGCTGCGCGCGATCCGGAACGCCTCCCGGAAGATCCACGGCGCCTGCGCGGCCTCCTTCACCTGCACCGCCCACTTGGTGACGGGCTCGGCGATCGACACGATGTCGACGGCCTGGAACGCCTCCTGGTGCAGCTTGTCCGACGCGGCCTGCCCGGTGATGCACAGGATCGGGACGGAGTCGGCGTGCGCGGTGTACAGGCCGGTGATCATGTTGGTGCCGGCCGGCCCGGAGGTGCCGATCGCGACGCCGACGCCACCGGTCGTGCGCGACCAGCCGTCGGCCATGTGCGTGGCGCCCTCCTCGTGCCGGACGATCAGGTGCGCGATCCCGCCGTCCTCCTCCATCGCCTTGTAGAGCGGCAGGATCGCGGCGCCGGGGCAGCCGTAGGCGACGTCCACGCCCTCGGACTTCAGGACCTCGACCACCGCCCGCATGACGGGAATCTTCGGCATGTCTGGTGTTCCCTTCGGGTCAGGCGGCGGTGGTGCCGGAAGCCGTGTCGGTTGCTCTGCCGGAGAGGTCCTCGACGACCTTCAGCAGCGCGGAGTGGTCGAGGGAGCCGTAGCCGCGGGCGCGGGCGGCGGCGATGAGCTGGGCGACCATGCCCGTCATCGGCAGCGACACCTCGGCGGAGCGGGCGGCCGCGGTGGCGATGCCCATGTCCTTGTGGTGCAGGTCGATGCGGAAGCCGGGAGCGAACTCGCGGTCCAGCATGGATTCGCGCTTGAGGTCGAGGATGCGGCTGGCGGCGAGCCCGCCGGCGATCACGTCGATCCCGGCGCGGGCGTCCACCCCCGCCGCCTCCATCAGCACGATCGCCTCGGCGACCAGCGCGTACGTGCCGCCGACGATCAGCTGGTTGGCGGCCTTGACGTACTGGCCCGCGCCGCTGCCGCCGACCCGCGCGGCGGTCTTCCCGAGCGCCTCGAAGACCGGTGCGGCGGCGGCGACGTCCGCCTCGTCCCCGCCGACCATGATCGACAGGACGGCGTCCTCCGCGCCCTTCTCGCCGCCGCTGACCGGCGCGTCCAGCACCCGCAGCCCGCGCTCCCGCCCCGCCTCGGCGACCCTGATCGACGTCTCGGGGCGGATCGTGGAGAAGTCGATGCACAGCGTGCCGGGCGCGGCGTTCTCCAGGACGCCGTCCGGGCCGAAGTACACGGCCTCGACGTGCTCGTCCTGCGGCAGCATCGTGACGACGACCTCCGCGCCCGCGACCGCGCCCGGCACCCCGGACGCCGCCGACCCGCCCGCGGCGACCAGCGCCTCCACGCCCTTCGGCGCGACGTCGTAGCCGGTCACGTCGTGGCCCGCGCGGACCAGGTGGGCCGCCATCGGCGCGCCCATGATGCCCAGCCCGATGAATCCGATCTTGCTCATGTGCGGTGGTTCTCCATCCATGCGAAGTCCGGCTGCGGGTCCACGTACTCCAGTGCGATGCGGCCGCGGTAGCCGATCTCGTCGAGGAGCGCGAGCAGCGCGCCGAAGTCGATGCCGCCGGTGCCGGGACGGCCGCGGCCGGGCGCGTCGGCGATCTGCACGTGGCCGATGTCGGCGGCGTGCTGCCGGGCGGCCTTCTCCAGGTCGTCGCCGTTGCTGACCAGGTGGAACGTGTCGAACAGGAGCTTGACGTTCTCCGCCCCGGCCGCGCGGGCGCGCTCCACGACCGCCATCGCGTCGGCGGCGGTCTCCAGCGGGTAGGCGCCGTTCAGGCCGCGCGCGAGCGGCTCGATCAGCAGCGTCCCGCCGAACGCGCCGACCTTGCGGGCGGCGAAGGCGAGATTCTGGTCGGCCACGCGGTCCTGCTCGGACGCGGCGACGCCGTCGAGGCGCTGCCCGTAGAGCGCGTTGAACGCCCGGACGCCCGTCCGCTCGGCGATGCGCGCGGTGACGTCCACGCTCCCGCGGAACTCGGTGGCGCGCGCCGGGTCCGACAGCACGCCCCGCTCACCCGCCGGCATGTCGCCCGCGTACAGGTTCAGGCCGATGAGCTGGACGCCCGCGTCCTCGATGGCCTGGCAGAACGCGTCCTCCTCCGACGCGGACGGCACGGGCACGCCCGGCCACGGCCACCAGAACTCGACCGCGTCGAACCCGGCGTCCTTCGCGGCGGCGGGCCGCTCCAGCAGCGGCAGGTCGGTGAACAGGATCGAGCAGTTGACGGCCCACATGCGGCTCATCACGCCGCCTCCTTCGAACTCTGGTAGCTCTGCCAGCTGCCATGTTCGGTGATGTCGGTCAGCCCGACATAGGAGGTGTACGGCCGGCGCAGCAGCATGGCGAGCGCCGACGACCCGTCGTCCAGCTCGATCACGCCGAGCTCCAGCTCGGGCGGCTCGGCGGGCAGCAGCCGGTCGCGCAGCACGTCCAGGGTCACCTCGTACACCTCGCCGGCGACGCGGGTGCCGCCGTGCGCGACGGGCGACAGGGCCGGGCAGCGGTCCCCGACCGAGTAGAAGCGATAGCGGGGCGCGGTGCCGGTGGACGCGACGAGCGGCGCCCCGTCCAGCAGGTGATGCAGCGGTCCCCCGCGCATCGCGCCTCCGTTGAGGAATATGGGTGGCACGTCCTCTCCTCCGTTCACTGGGCCGCCGCGACGGCGGCCCGGTCGTGGTGGATCGGCCCGTTGATCTGCCCGAGGGGCAGCGCGGTGCCGTCGCGGCGCGCGGCGGTGAACTCCGCCGCGATCGCCAGCGCGGTCTCCTCCGGGGTGCGGGCCCCGAGGTCGAGCCCGATCGGGGAGCGCAGCCGCGCCAGCTCCCGGTCGGACAGCCCGGCCGCGCGCAGCCGGGCGAGCCTGTCGTGATGGGTGCGCCGCGACCCCATCGCCCCGACGTAGGCGACGGGCAGCCGCAGCGCGACCTTCAGCAGCGGGACGTCGAACTTGGCGTCGTGGGTCAGCACGCACACGACCGTCCGGCCGTCGAGCGCGCCGCGTTCCGCCTCGGCGGCGAGGCGGCGGTGCGGCCAGTCGACGATCACCTCGTCGGCGCCGGGGAAGCGGGCCGGGGTGGCGAAGACGGGCCGCGCGTCGCAGACCGTCACGCGGTAGCCGAGGACGCTGCCCTGCCGCGCGAGCGCCGCCGCGTGGTCGATCGCGCCGAAGACGAGCAGCCGCGGTGGCGGTGCGTAGCTGTGGACGAACGCCTCCACGGCGTCCCGGCACCGCACCGAGATGATCCCGGTCTTGCCCGCGTCGAGCATGGCGCGGGCCTCAGCGACCACGGCCCGGTCGATGTCGGCGCGTCCGGTGGTGCCGGTGTGGTGGGTCGGATGGACGGCCAGGACGCCCGATCCGTCCATCAGGTGGGCGAACGCCACCTGGTCGTCACGCGTGAGCGCCGACGCGGGGAACGGCCCCGGCCCGACGAGTACCTCGACCGTCCCGCCGCAGGTCAGGCCGACGGCGAACGCGTCGTCGTCGCTGTAGCCGAACGTCTCGCGGACGGTCTCGCCGGTGTCGAGGGCCATACGGCACAGCTCGTACACCGCGCTCTCGACGCAGCCGCCGGACACGCTCCCGACGGCCTCACCGTCGGCGGACACGGCCATCGCCGCGCCCGGCGCGCGCGGCGCGCTGCCCCGCACCGACACCACGACGGCGACGGCGTACCGGACCCCGGCGTCGTTCCAGGCGGCGAGCCGGTCGGCGATCTCACGCATGAACGGACCTCACTTAAATACCTAGGGCTTCCTGGATCGGGTGCAGGGCGAAGTAGGCGACGAAGATCAACGACAGCGGGTACAGCAGCCAGTGGATCTCCGCGAACTTGCCCCGCGCGACCTTGAGCAGGGTGTAGGCGAGCACGCCGGCGGCGACGCCGACCGTGATCGAGTACGTGAACGGCATGAGCACGACGGTGAGGAAGGCCGGGATCGCGATCTCCATGTCGGCCCAGTCGATCTTGCGGGAGTGCGCCATCATCAGCGCGCCGACCAGGACGAGGGCGGGCGCGGCGGCGCCGACCGGGACGACCCCGGCGAGCGGCGTCAGGAAGATCAGCGCGGTGAGCAGCAGGCCGGTGACCACGCTGGCGAGGCCGGTGCGGGCGCCCTCGGCGACGCCGGCCGCCGACTCCACGACCGCGGTGTTCGCCGAGCCGTTGACGCCGCCGCCGATGATCGCCCCGAACCCGTCCACGGTGAGGATGCGGCTGAGCCCGGGCAGTTTCCCGTTCTCGTCGGTCATCCCGGCCTCCTCGCAGACGCCGAGGATCGTCCCCATCGCGTCGAAGAACCCGGACAGCACCAGCGTGAACAGCACGACGGTCGCGGTGACGACCCCGGCCCGGCCGAACCCGCCGAACAGGTCGACCTTGAACATCAGCCCGAAGTCGGGGGTCGCGACGATCGAGTGCGGCAGCTTCGGCTCGACCGCGCCCCACGTCTTCGGGTCCACCTTCGCGACCTTGTCGACGATGACGGCGAACACGGTCGCGGCGACGATGCCGATCAGGATCGCGCCCGGAACCCTGCGGATGAACAGCACGAGCGTCAGCACGAGGCCGGCGCAGAACACCAGCACCGGCCAGCCGACGAGCTGCCCGAACACGCCGAGCTGGACGGGCGTGGACGCGGTGCCGTGGTGGCCGACGAACCCGGCGTCCACCAGGCCGATCAGCGCGATGAACGCGCCGATGCCAACGCCGATCGCCTGCTTGAGCGCCAGCGGGATCGCGTCCATGATCAGCTGCCGGATCCCGGTGACCGCGAACAGCACGATCACCACGCCCTCCAGCACGACCAGGCCCATCGCCTGCGGCCAGGTCATGTGCGGCGCGGCCTGGAACACCACGATCGGGGTGACGCCGAGCCCGGCCGCCATCGCCAGCGGCGCGTTGCCGACCAGGCCCATCAGCAGCGTGCTCAGCCCGGCCGACAGCGCGACCATCGTGGTGAGCTGCGCGGGGTCCAGGGTGGCGCCGGTGGCGTCCTTCGCGTCACCGATGATCAGCGGGATGAGGATGACCAGGTAGGCCATCGCGACGAAGGTGGTGAGCCCGCCGCGCACCTCGCGGGCGACGGTGGTGCCCCGCCCGCGCAGGTCGAAGAACCGGTCGAGCGCGGAACGGTCGGGGGCGGACGGCTTCTCCGGAAGCCTCTCCTGGGTCTCGGTCACGGTTCGTGCCCTCTCTCCGGGGTCCGGGGTCGCCGCCCCCGGGCAAGCACGGGGGCGTGATCGACTACCGGCGCGGCCCTGCGGGCCGTCCGTGCTGGTCGATCAAGGTGCGGTTGTGGGGTGGATGCCTGCGCCGTCCCCCGAGAACGGAGCGCGGGCCGCCCCTGTTGATCAATCGCTAGCCGGAGGTCGCCTCGGTGACGATGTGCTCCGGTCGAACCGGCACTCGGGTGAGCGCTCTGCCCGTGGCGTCGCGGACGGCGGCGACGATCGCGGGCGTGGAGGAGAGCGTGGGTGGCTCTCCGGCGCCGCGGAGCCCGTATGGGGCGTCCGGGTCGGGGTTCTCGAGGATGTCGAGCCGCATCGGCGGCATGTCGAGGACGGTCGGGATGAGGTAGTCGGTGAAGGACGGGTTGCGGACGAGGCCGCCGGACACGACGATCTCCTCCATCACGGCGAGGCCGAGGCCCTGCGCGGAGCCGCCGTGGATCTGGCCCTCCAGCGACAGCCGGTTGAGGATCTTCCCCACGTCCTGGACGGCGGCCAGCTCGACCACCTTGACCAGGCCGAGGTCGACGTCGACGTCCACGACGGCGCGGTGCACGCACAGGGCGAGCTGGGTGTGGGTGACGCCCTGGCCGGTGACGGGGTCCATGCCGGTGGTGGGCCGGTGGTGGAACTCCCGGGTCTCCTCGATGGCGTCGTCGCCGAGGACGTCCTCGATGCTGCCGAGCACCCCGGCCGCCCGCGAGACGATCTTCCCGCCGATCGCGGAGAGGTCGTCGTGGCCGTACCGGCGGGCGGCGCGCGCGAGCAGCTCGGCGCGGACGGCCTCGCAGGCGGTCTTGACGGCGCCGCCGGACATGTACGACTGGCGGGACGCGCTGGACGAGCCGGCGTCGCCGACCCGGTTGTCCGCCGGGGCGATGGTGACCTTCTGGACGCCCAGCTCCGTCCGCGCGACCTGCGCCTGGACGGTGACGAGCCCCTGCCCGACCTCGGCGGCTGCGGTGTGCACGAGCGCGGTCGGCTCGCCGCCGATGACCTCCAGCCGGACGCGGGCGGTGGACAGGTCGTCGAAGCCCTCGGAGAAGCAGATGTTCTTGATCCCGACGCCGTAGCCGACGCCGCGCACCACGCCCTCGCCGTGGGTGGTCTGGGACGCGCCGCCCGGCAGGTTCCGGATGTCGGACGCGTCGCAGGCGGGCGGCATCGGCATGGCCTCCAGCCGGGTCAGCATCTCCGCCAGCGGCGCCGGCGACTCGATGACCTGGCCGGTCGCGAGCTTCGAGCCCTGCGAGACGGCGTTGCGGCGGCGGATCTCGACCGGGCTCAGCCCGCAGGCCGTGCCGAGTTTGTCCATCATCGACTCGTAGGCGAAGCACGCCTGCACCGCGCCGAACCCGCGCATCGCGCCGCACGGCGGGTTGTTCGTGTAGACCCCGTACGCGTCGATCTTGATGTTGGGGATCTCGTACGGGCCGACGCCGAGCGACGCGGCGTTCCCGGTGACGTTCCGGGTGGACGAGGTGTACGCGCCGCCGTCCAGGATGATCTCGACGTCGGCGTAGACGAGCTTCCCGTCCGCCGTGGCGCCGTACTCGTACCGCATGGACGCGGGGTGCCGGTGGACGTGCCCGAAGAACGACTCGTACCGGTTGTACGACATCTTCACCGGTTTGCCGGTGTGCAGGGCGAGCATCGCGGCGTGGATCTGCACCGAGAGGTCCTCGCGGCCGCCGAACGCGCCGCCGACGCCGGCGAGGGTCATGTGCACCTGCGACTCGTCCAGGCCGAGGCAGGGCGCGATCTGCGACAGGTCGTTGTGCATCCACTGCGTGGAGACGTACAGGTCGACGCCGCCGTCCTCGGCGGGGATCGCCAGGCCGGCCTCCGGCCCGAGGAACGCCTGGTCCTGGATGCCGACCTCGAACTCCTCGGTCACGACGACCTCGGCCAGTGCGCGCGCGGCTTCCACGTCCCCGACGCGGACCGGCTGGTGCCGGGTGATGCCGCCGAGCGGCTGCACCTTCAGCCGCTCGGGGTCGGCGATCACAGCGCGCGGGTCGGTGATCGGCTCCAGCACCTCGTAGTCGACGGCGATGCGCTCCATCGCGCGGCGCGCGATCTCCGGGTGGTCGGCGGCGACGACCGCGATCGGCTCGCCCTGGTGCCGGACCTCCCCGATCGCGAGGACGGGCTGGTCCTCGGTGTGGTCCTCGCCGTACACCTTCTTGCCGGGGACGTCCTCGTGGGTGAGGACGGCGTGCACGCCCGGCGTCGCCAGCGCGGGGCCGATGTCGATCGACCGGATGCGGGCGCGGGGGTGCGGGCTGCGCAGCGTCGCGCCCCACAGCATCCCGTCCATCCACAGGTCGGACGCGTAGGCGAACTCGCCGGCGACCTTAAGGGTGCCGTCGGGGCGCAGCGGGCTGTCGCCGATGCCGCCGATGCCCGGCGCGACCACATGACCAGGGCTTTTCACAGGGGCCGCCATCTACAGGACCTCCTCCGCGAGTCGCATGAGGCGCCGGTGCGCGTCGGCGCCGCGCCGCCCGACCACGTCCTGCGGGACGGAGACGAGCGTGTCGCCGGCGACGATCGTCCGGCCGCCGACGAGCAGCCGCTCCAGCGGCGGGGTGCCGCCGAACGCGAACGCGACCACCGGGTCGTCGGCGGCGGCGTGGAAGCCGTCGACCCGCCACAGCGCGACGTCGGCGAGCTTGCCGGGTTCGAGCGTGCCGATCTCGTCCTCGCGGCCGAGGCAGCGGGCGCCGCCGAGCGTCGCCATCTCCAGCGCCTGCCGGGCGGTCAGCGCGGTCGGTCCGTACCGGGCGCGCTGCATGTAGACCGCCTGCCGGATCTCCCCGGCGAGCGGCACGAACTCCGCCGACGCCGACCCGTCCACGCCGATCCCGACCGTCGCGCCGGCCTCCAGCAGGTGCGAGACGCGGGCGATGCCCGCGCCGAGCCGGGCGTTGGAGCTCGGGCAGTGCGCGGTGCCGGTGCCCGTCTCGGCGAGCCGCTTGATGTCGGTGTCGTGCAGGTGGACGCAGTGCGCGAGCCACACGTCCGGGCCGAGCCAGCCGATCGAGTCCAGGTACTCGGTCGGGGTCATCCCGAACTGCTCGTTGGTGTGCTCCTCCTCGTCGAGCGTCTCGGCGAGGTGGGTGTGCAGCCGGACGCCCTTCTCGCGCGCCAGCTCCGCCGACCGGACGAGCAGGTCGCGGGTGACGGAGAACGGGGAGCACGGCGCGACCGAGATGCGCAGCATCGAGCCGAACGAGGCGTCGTGGTAGCGGTCGATCGCCGTCGCGGTCTCGGTGAGGATCGTGTCGAGGTCCTCGACGACCTCGTCCGGCGGGAGCCCGCCCTGCGACTCGCCGCGGTCCATCGAGCCGCGGCACGGCTGGAACCGGACGCCCAGCTCGGCGGCCGCCTCGATCTCGGCGGCGAACAGGTCGCCGCGCCCGCGCGGGAACAGGTAGTGGTGGTCGGACGAGGTGGTGCAGCCGGACTTGGCGAGCCACCCGAGTCCCGCGCTCGCCGCGCCCGCGACGACCTCGGCGTCCATCTTCGACCACGGCTTGTAGAGGGTGGTGAGCCACTCGAACAGCGTGCTGTCGGTGGCGAGGCCCTGGCTCGCCCACTGGTACAGGTGGTGGTGCGCGTTGACCAGGCCGGGGGTGGCGAGGCAGCCGGTCCCGTCGATCCGGTCGGCGCCCGCGATCTCCGGCGCGGGACCGGCGCCGACGGCGGTGATCCGGTCGCCCTCGATCACGAGGTGGCCGCCGGGGTGCTCGTCCCCGGACACGGTCACGACGTGCGCGTTCTCGATGATGGTCGTCACTTCAGTGCAGCCTTTCGCCGGGCCGCCAGCCGCACCGCGTCCAGGATCTTCTCGTAGCCGGTGCAGCGGCACAGGTTGCCGGCCAGCGCCTCGCGGATCTCGGCGTCGGACGGCGCGGGGTTGCGTTCGATCAGGTCGTGGGACTGGACGATCAGGCCGGGCGTGCAGAACCCGCACTGGACGGCGCCCGCCTCCACGAACGCCTGCTGGACGGGGTCGAGCCGCTCGTCACCGGGCTGCCCTTCGGCCAGGCCCTCGACGGTGCGGACCTCGCGTCCCTCGACCTGGCCCGCCGCTACGAGGCACGCGCAGGCCGGAACGCCGTCCAGGTAGACCGTGCAGGAGCCGCATTCGCCCTGCTCGCAGGCGTTCTTCGAGCCGGGGAGGCCCATCCGCTCCCGCAGCAGGTAGAGCAGGCTCTCGCCCTCCCACACATCGTCGACGGTCTCCTTCGAGCCGTTGACGGTGACGTTGACGCGCATCAGGAAGCCTCCCTTCGTACGGCGCGGTGCTCGTTCCATGCCCAGGCCAGCGTGCGTCGCGCCATCACCGCCAGCGCGTGCTTGCGGTAGTCGGCGGTGCCGCGCACGTCGTCGATCGGCGCGGCGGCCTCGCGGACCAGCTCGCCGAAGCGCTGTGCCGCCGACTCGGCGAGCGGGCCGCGGTTGTCCCAGTCGAGTTCGTTCGAGATGAACTCTTCGGCGGCGGTCGCGCGGCGGGGTGTCGGGGCGGCGGAGCCGACGCCCGTGCCGACGCGGCGCTCCTCCGGGTGCAGCGCGACCGCGAACGAGCAGACCGCGATCACCATCGCGTTCCGCGTGCCGATCTTGGAGAAGTACTGCGGGCCGGGCGCGGGAGCGGTCCAGATCGCGCGGATCAGCTCGTCCGGCTCCAGCGCGTTGCGCTTCACGCCCAGGTAGAACTCGGTCGCCGGGATCATCCGGACGCCGCGCTCCGCCGACTCCACCTCGATCACCGCGTCCCCCGCCAGCAGCGGCGGGTGGCTGTCGCCGGCGGGCGACGCGGCGCCGAGGTTGCCGCCGACCGAGCCGCGGTTGCGGATCTGCGGGGAGCCGACCGTCCGGGACGCCTGCGCGAGGCCCGGCAGCCGGTCCCCCAGCTCGCCGATCACCCGCACGTACGGGACGCCGGCGCCGATGCGCAGGCGGCCATCCGCCTCGTCCCACTCGGTCAGCTCGCGGACCCGGTTCAGGTCCAGCAGCGCCGCCGGCCGGTGCACGTCGAAGTTGATCTCCACCATGACGTCGGTGCCGCCCTGGATCGGCAGCGCCGCCGGCGTCGCGCGCTTTGCGGCCAGGGCGTCGGCCCAGGTCGCCGGGCGAAGGAACTCCATGTCGCCGCCTCCCTCAGTTCCAGGCGGACGGGGCGTCCGGGGCGTCGTCGGTGAGCACGGTGCCCTCGATCAGCCCGTACGGGCGGTCCGCCGCGAAGTAGACCTCGTGGTCGTTGTCCATTCCGAACGGCTCCAGATCGACCAGGAAGTGATGCTTGTTCGGCATCGACATCCGCACCTCGCACAGTTCCGGACGTTCCTCCAGCATCCGGCGGCCCATCGCGTAGAGCGTCTGCTGGAGCGACAGGCTGTGCGTCGTGGCGAACGCGTCGAGAAGCGCTTTGCGAGCGGCTGCGTAAGACTCGTCCCATTTCGAGTCGGTGCCGCGGTGCCGCCATTGCGCCGTTACGGCCGTCGCCAGGATCCGCTCGTTGGTCGGTTCCAGCGTCGTGAACTCGTCCTCGATGAAGCCGTGGAACTCGCTGCCGGTCGAGTTCAGGACGGTCAGGTCCTGGAGGCCGGAGACCACCGACTCGGCACCGTCGGAGCCGTCGCTGTGGACCACCGCCGTCCGCACTTCCGTGCCGCCTTTGACGAACGAGTGCGGGCCGGTGATGCGGTCCCACGCGTACTCCTCGAGCTGCACGCGGGCGTGGTGAATGGTCGGCTGCGAATCCACGAAATGGCGGGCCAGCAGCAGCCCGAACTCCTCCAGCTCCCCGATCCCGTACTTCTTCGCGAACGCGAACACGGTGTTCTTCTGCGTGTCGGTCGCCAGCACGGCGGCGTTGTCACCGGTCAGATGCACCTCGTCCATGTCGCCGGACAGGAACACCCCGACGTTCAGGTCCCGGATGCGGTGCGTCCCGCCGTCCCGGGTGACGCGGACGACGCGGACCTCCGCCTTCCCGTAGCGGTTGGGGCCGAGAACGATGGCCATCGGGTTAGCTCCCTCGGTAGGTCGAGTAGGCGAACGGGCTCAGCAGCAACGGGACGTGGTAGTGCCGCCCGGCGTCGTCGATCGTGAACGCGACGGTGACCTCCGGGAAGAAGTCGGACAGGCCGGCGGTGTCGAACGTCAGCCGGTGCGCTCCGGTGCCCGGCTCGGCGTCCCACTCCCCGATCCGGCCGTCGGCGTCGGTGCGGGCCTCGGCGATCGCCGTCCACGACCCGTCCGGCTCCCGCCGGTCGAGCCGCACCGCCACGCCCGCCGCCGGCAGGCCCTTCGCCGCGTCCAGCACGTGCGTCGACAGGCTCATCGCTTCCCCTCCCGTGGCTCCGCGGCGAGCTTCGCCAGCCGCAGGTCGACGATCTTCGCCAGCTCGGTGCGGACGACCGCCCGCTCGGCCTCGGCGTCGTTGCCCAGGCGGTCCCGCAGCGCGGCGAGCATCTCGGCGGCACTGAGGCCGGTCGCGCAGATGAGGAAGACGTGCCCGAACCGGTCCTCGTAGGCCCGGTTGCCCTCGACCAGCGCCGTCCGCAGCTCCGCGGCCGCCGCGTCCATCCCGGACTGCTCGCCCCGCGACCACGCCGCCTCCCGGCCCGCGTCCTTGATCCGGTCGCCGATGCGGGGATGCGCGGACAGCGCCTCCTCCACGTCCGCCCAGTCCAAGCCCGCGAGCGCCTTCGCAGACGCGGCCCGCAGCCCGGCGAGATCCGCGTAGGGCCGTCCGGCCGCGACCTCGGCCGCCCAGCGGCGGGACGCGCAGCACGCCAGCAGCCCGCCCTCCGTGACGTCGAGCCGTTCCCTCACCGGCACCTCCCTGTCTCCGTCATTGCCGCCAGTAGATACGGCAACCGGACCTCGGGTGAAGGGGCAGGACGTCCGAACTGTGACCCGCCTCACCCCGGTGTTTTCGTGCGTTGCTCCAATCGCGGCCGCGGGCCGTTGACAGCCGGGCCGGTGAACGATGGGTTAACTGGTCTAATGAAGCTGCGTGCGCTGCTCGCGATGCCGGAGCTGCGGCTGGAGGTGATCACCGGCGAGGACGAGCTGGACCGGGTGATCACCTGGGTCGTCACCACCGACCTGCTGGATCCCGGCCGGTACCTCGGCGGCGGGGAGCTGGTGCTGACCGGGCTGGTGTGGCGGTCCGAGCCGGCCGACTCCGAGGTGTTCGTCCGGGCGCTCGCCCGCGCCGGGGTGTCGGCGCTGGCGGCGTGGGACCTCGCCACCGGCACCATCCCCGGCGATCTCGTCGACGCGTGCCGGCGGCACCGGGTCCCGCTGTTCAAGGTGCCGGAGGACGTGGCGTTCGCGACCGTCACCGAGGAGGTCGTCCGGCACCTGTCCGGCGCCCGCGCCGCCGACCTGACCGCCGTGCTGGACCGGCACCGCCGGCTCGTCGCCGGGATGAGCGAGGGCGCGGGCCTCGGCGCCGTCCTCGACCTGGTCGGGCGCGACCTCGGGATGTGCTGCTGGGTGCTGACCGCCACCGGACGCGTCGTCGCCGGGCCGCCGGACGCCCCGGACGGCGCCGCGCTGGCGCGCGCGTTCCTGACCGCGCCGCGGCTGCCGCACCACCTGCCCGGGGCCGGCGTGTCGATCTTCCCGGTCGCCGAGGACACCACCTCGCGCGTCGCCGACTGGTTCGTCGCCTGCGAGGGCGACCACGCCGACTGGCCCGCCGAACGCCGCGCCCTCACCACCGAGCTCGCCGCGATCGCCGCGCTCGAACGGGCCCGGCTGGACGACCGGCTCAGCGTCGAGGGGCGGCTCGCCCAGGAGCTGGTCCGGCTGGTGGTGTCGGCGGCGGCCGCGGACGAGATCGTCCCGCGGCTGGAGCTGGCCGGGCTCGACCCGCACGCCCCCTACGTCGCGGTCGCGGCGGCCGGGCGCGGGACGCTGCGTCCCGGCGAGCTGCGGACCGTCCTCGGCGAGGTCATGCCGGTCCTGCGTCCCGTCGTGGGGCTGCTGGACGACGAGGCCATCGCGCTCCTGCCCGTCGCCGCGGAGGGCGGGCCCGACATCGCCGCCGCGATCCGGCAGGCGCTGGCCGCGCTCGCGCCGGGCCTCGCGGGCGCCGGGATCGCGGTCGGCGTCAGCGACGTCGTCGGCGCCGGCGAGCTGCGGGGCGCCGTCGACGAGGCCCGGTACGCGCGGCGGCTGGCGTCCGGGCGCAGCGACCCGGTCTGCGTCGTCCGGCACGACGAGCTGGCCACGCACGTGCTGCTGCTGGCGACCGTGCCCGACGACGTCCGGCAGATGTTCAAGGTGCGGCTGCTCGATCCGCTGCGCACGTACGACGAGGTCCACGGGGCCGACCTGATCCGGACGCTGGAGACGTTCCTGCAGAACTCCGGGTCGTGGACGCGGTGCGCCGAGCAGCTCCACCTGCACGTCAACTCCGTCCGGTACCGCATCCAGCGCATCCAGGACCTGACCGGCCGCGACCTGACCCGGCTGGAGGACCGCGTGGACTTCTTCCTCGCGCTCCGGCTGTCCTAGAGGCCGCGCGCCATCCAGGTGCGGTAGGCGACCTGGAGCGCGGCGCGGCGGTCGGCGTGGCCGAGGACGTCCACGCTGTCGACCCACTGCTCGACGGACCCGATGCCCGGCCGCAGCTCGGCGACCTCCGGGTCTTCGATGTCCGCGACGAGCCCGTCGGCGACGGCGGCGTCGATCATCCAATAGGGGCGGTCCCAGAACGGGGTGATCGCCTTCTCCGGTGCCGGCAGTCCGCGTTCGCGCTGGACGCGCAGGAGGATTTCGGCCGCTTCTGCCAGCGCCGCCTCCCTTTCCCGCTTGCCGTCCGCGGCGACGGCCGTGTCGAGCGGGCCCGCGAGGTCTCTTGCGACTGGCAGTTCCCTGAAGGCGGTACCGCGCCACTTTGCGTACGGCGCCCACGCGCCGGACAGCGTGAACGCCAGCCGCATCAGATCCTCGGCGACCCGCGCGGCGAGGATCCGGGAACCGGTCTCGTCGCCGCGCGCCGCCGTCCGGCCGACGACCGGCAGCCACTGGGACGCGCGCCGCCACCACGCCGCGAGGACGTACCGCTCGACGTCCGGCGGGTAGCGGCGGAGCGTCGCGCGGATCTGTGCCAGGGTCGAGGTCCCGTCCTCGAACACCGGCCCGGCGGTCACCTCCAGGACGCACTGGCCGACCAGGCACAGCCAGTCGAGGACCGACAGCCCGCCGGTCGGATCGACGCCCAGCCGCGACCGGCAGAACGCACCCACGGCCGAGACCTCCACCTTGTGGGACACGGTCTCGTCCCAGGTGACGGGGAACCGCACGGGGCGGCCGCGGTACCGGTCGGGCAGCTCCCGTTCGAGCATCGCGGTCACGTCCGGCGCCGCGTCCGCCTGCGGGTCGTCCAGCAGGAGCGTCAACCTGCAACCCCAGTCGTGGTCACGGCTCGTCGCGTCGTCGAACCCGAGCACGTCCGATCCCGAGCCGAGCCGCGCCGCCGCATACTTGAGGCCCGGGAAGTGCGCGTCCAGGAGCGGCCGGACGAGATCGCCGTAGTACGCGCGGGCCAGCTCCGCGCCGCCCAGATGACCGTCCACAGGGCCACCCCAACAGACTCGGCGGCGCTCCGGCCAACCGTTTTCAGGTCAGGACGTATGGCGGAGCAGCGCGGAGACCAGCACATCCCACGTCCGGCGAGGGATCTCATAACCGGTGCCCGGCAGGACGAGCAGCTCGGCGCGCGGGATCTCGGCGGCGAGCGCGCGCCCGTTGCCCAGCGGGAAGAACGGATCGTCCTCACCGTGGACCACCAGCGTCGGCGCCGCGATGGCCCCGAGCCGCTCACGCCAGCGCGGTCCGCAGTCGAGCGCGCCGAAGAGCCCCGCCATCTGGTCCGCGCGGTGAGCCGCGCCGGGATCGTCCGCGACTTCGGTGCGATCATGGATGCGCTCGACGTTCGCCCGCGCCTCCGCCTCGTCGAACCCGGCCCCGGCCATGCGGCGGGCGTTCTCCACCATGAACCCCACCACCGAGGCACGGTCGGTCCAGTCCACCGCGGGCGGATTCATGGCACGCGCCATCACCTCCGGCGCATGCTCCGGCAGATCCGGATCGCTCGGCCCGGGCGCGGTCGGCCGCGTGGCGATCAACGTCAACGTGGCGACGCGCCCGGGATGGTCGAGCGCGAGCAACTGCGCGACCCACCCACCAGGCCCGAACCCGACGACATGCGCCTTCGCCAGACCGTAGGCGTCCAGGATCCCGACCGCGTCGGAAACGAGCCCGCGCAACGTCCCGCCGCCGCTGTTTGGCTTTTCCGGCGAATCGGTCTCCGAGTCTGTGCCCGGGCTGACGGGCAGGCCGGGCGAGCCGGTGTCGGCGGACCGTCCGGTGCCGCGCAGGTCATAACGGATGACGAACCGCCGCAACGCCGCCAAGCGCCCGCAGAGGTCGTCCGGCCAGGTGAGCATCGTGTTGCCGACGAGAAGGACGGGCGCGTCGTCCTTCTCGCCGAAGGTCTCCACGCACAGCGCCGCTCCGTCGACCTCGATGAAGGACTCCATACCTGTTCAGACCGCGCTGAGGACGGAAACTCATCGCACCAGCGTGTGCCTGCCTGGTCGGCACACCCTAAGAACGTTCAGGAAGCCTGCGACCGTTTTGGCGAGGGCGTTCCTTGAGGGGCGTTCCTTCAGGGGTGTTCGGCTGAGCGGCAAGAAGGGTGTTCGGGCGGTGGGGTGGCGCTGGCGTACGGGGCCGCCCCTCCAAAGTCAAGGGCGCCTTCGGCGTCGCTTCGCGATGGACTTCGTCCACCCTTG
>NZ_JASNWF010000032.1 GCF_030283205.1 Actinomadura opuntiae | reverse complement strand
CCGGGATCAGCGGTTCGGCAAGCTCCCACAACTCATCCGGCACGAGACGCAACGCAAGATCCGACGACACGATCCCGCATTATTCCGCAGGACGTACGCGGCCCACATGAGACACGTTCTAAGCCGTCATGTTGGCCGGGTTGATGGTCTGTGCGCGCGGGCTATGGGCGCAGGCACTCGGCCTGTGGTCAGTGGGCCCATTGCCCAGGGGACACCATCGGCTTCCCCGAGTTCAGGCCAGCGTGCCAAAAGAGCGTGGACGTAAGCGCGGATGCGCGGCGTGGGCGGCTCGTCGTCGAGGTCCATTTCCATGTGCGCCTCGTAAGCAATGCCGGCTGTCGCATCGTCGGAGGGACGCTCGCCTTCCCAAATTGCCAGGTCATAGGACATGTGTTGTCTCCAGAGCCGAGCGCCGGGGTCTGGCCAACCATAGCCAGGTGGTCTCCGACGTGGTCGAGCTAGGGGTTTCTGGTGCGTGCCACTGGGATGTCATTGAGGGAGTTGCTTGTTGGAGCCATGGTGCATGGCGCATAGGGCGAGCGGCCGGTGGGGGCGGCGCTGCGTACGGGGCCGCCCCTCCAAAGTCAAGGGCGCCTTCGGCGTCGCTTCGCGATGGACTTCGTCCACCCTTGACTTTGGAGCCTCTGCGGCCCCTGAGGCAGCGCCAAGGGGCAGGCTCCGCCTGCCCCGCCTGGTCGCGCCGCCCCCACCGCCCGCCCACGTAAGGGCGGAGCCGGGGAGTTACCGGGGCGATCGGCCGTTTTTCTAGCTTGAGAAGCCGCGGAAGATTCTGTCCTCGTCCGCAGACTGAGCGAACTCGAAGAAGTCCATGTTGCCCAGCGAGAGATTCACCTCGATCGAGGGAAGCTCACGTGGGATCACCCGGAAGGTTCGCTCGTAGTCATCGTTTCGCTCGAGGCCAATGAGCAGGATCGGCATCTCGGCTGAGGTGATGGTGGCCTTGTCCACTACGGCGACGAACGGGTCCTGGATGGCTTTCGGGAGTCGCGAGACTATCTCCTCCGCAGAGAACTCCTGGTAGGCCCTGTCCTCTTTGAACTCTGGCGGATACATGTAGTCGCCATCGCCATCGTCATTGCCCTCGTCAACGTCTTCGATCGCCGCTCGCACGGCTTCCCAGGCACGCTGATCGGAGAAATCTGTACGGATCACCAGCATGGCGAGCCACCCTAGCATTTCGCATGATCATGGTGGCACTTACCGGAAAATCCCCTGTCTAAACGGAGGGCCTTCCGGCCGGTGTTTGCGGGCATGCCGACTCGCCCGTGATCCAGATGGATTCGGGCGAGCCGGTCATGTGCGGGTGGGGTTGGTTATGCGGCCCAGGTGGTGGCGGGATCGGGTGGGCCGAGTGTGCCGCCCGGTGGCGCGTTCCCGGTTCGGATTCTTGACCTGGCGTCGGGTGGCGGGAGTAGGCGGTAGACGTATCGCCCGTCCGGGTCTTTGCTGATGCCGATCTGGTGGGTGCTGGTGTGTTTGAAGCGGTTGTGCCATCCGCAGGTGAGGGTGAGCTGATCGATGTCGGTCGGACTGTGACCCAAGGCCCAGCCGTGGACGTGGTCGATCTCGCACAAGGTCCCGGGGATCTCGCACTCGCGCACCGCGCAGGTGGGGTAGAGGGTTTCCAGGACCCGGCGTTGGGCGGGGCTGGCGAACCGTTCCCGGTAGCCCAGGTACAGCGGGTTGTGTCCGCGTCCCAGGATCAGCGGGGAGACTCCGGCTGACAGGGCGATGCGGCGCACCTGCTCGGCCGGGATCGGTGTCCCGTCGGTGAGGCAACCGGGCGCCTTGCCGCCGGTGAGGGTTTCCAGGTCGCAGATGACGGTGACTTTGGTGGCCTTGTGGCCGCCCGACAGCACGCTCGACAGCGCTGCGGCGGTGCGTTCGGCGACGTCGCGGTGGTCCTCGGGTCCGGCCGGCTTCGCAAGCGGAGCCAGCGTGCCGTCCCAGATCGCGGCGTCTTCGGCGTTCAGCCAGCCTTTGATGTAGCGGCCGCCGTCCAGGGAGCCGGTGCTGGTGATCCAGGACTTGGCGTAGCCGCGCTTGGCGTCCTCGGGTTCGCGTTCGGTGCCGTTGTTCTCGGCGATGACGTCGCGGATGCGATTGCCGAACACTCCGACTTTCCCTGGTGAGAAGCCCTGGTCGACGAAACCCAGCAGGGTCCGTTCGGCCTCGGCGCATTCATCCTCGTCCAGGCGGGTCACTGAGTCGCTGATGGTGGCGGCGTACCCGTAGGACAGTTCCCCGGAGATGAGGCGCTCGGTCACCTGCGGCAGGCGGTGCCGTTGTCGGGCCAACGCGAGGCGTTCCTTGGCACGGTTCTCCCGCATCCCCAGCCTCGACCGCAGCCACGCCCGCGTGGAAGGAAATCCCCACCTTTGCTGCTCTCCGGTGGCGTCGACGCGGCCGATGAATCCGGCCAGTGCGCTTTCTTGCAGATCGCAGGCGGCGGCCAGGTCTTCGGTGAGTTCCAGGCACGCGGCCGCCGATTCGGGCGCTTCTCGCTGGGCGAGTTCAGTGGCGATCGTTGAGAGCGCGTTCACCAATTCCATGGTGGACGCGCCCGCAAGGTCGACCGTCACTGACTGCATACCTAAAGTATGCCCTAGGTGACCGACAATTGCACATCGGTAGGAGGCCTTGTTTATGTTGATCAGCGGAGAGATATAGCTAGGAACGGCCCAGCCTCACCGCCCTCAAGTCGATCGGCGAATTGTCCCTTTGGGCTGATTTGTGGAACACGCGGACGTGGGCGGGCGGTGGGGGCGGCGCGACCAGGCGGGGCAGGCGGAGCCTGCCCCTTGGCGCTGCCTCAGGGGCCGCAGAGGCTCCAAAGTCAAGGGTGGACGAAGTCCATCGCGAAGCGACGCCGAAGGCGCCCTTGACTTTGGAGGGGCGGCCCCGTACGCAGCGCCGCCCCCACCGCCCCTTTAACCCATGCCCGCTCATCCGAATTGCCGAAACCCGGCACCCGAACTCAAGCATCCGAACTCCGGCACCCGAACTCGGTTTCAAGAAGCCAGCACCGCCAAGTTTCAGGAGTTGACGCTCTCGACTCCGGCGCTCCCAAAACTGATTTGCGTCCGGACGTTCAGAATGCATTCCCAACACGCTCGCCCGCGCCCAGCAGAGCCGAGCGCACTGCTTGATAGGTGGGTCAGCCTCAGCGAGCATGACAAGGCATGGAGACGGACGACCCGACCACACCGGCAGCGACCGGCGAGCACGGCGTTCCGGTGGAGATTTGGCGCACTCCGAGTTTTCAGCGCTGGTACACCGCTCAGCGCAACGCGGGCAATGCTCTGCTCGGCGTCCGACCCGTCTGGACGGCAGCGGTCCCCAACGAGCCGGGCGCGGTGTTCTTCTGGGCGCTGCATGTTCGGATGCGTGTCGCTGACGAGGGCAGGGTCAAGGACAACGAGGTCGTCATTTCGCGGCCGGATGTCTCCGTGGTCGCTCTGTACCGTCCTGGTCCCTCATTGGACGAGACGGTGGTGGTGCTCGTCCGTGAGTTCCGGAGTCCGGCCTCGACGCCTGACGGGTACGTCCATGAGCTGCCCGGCGGCTCGTCTCCGGCGGCGGGCACCGAGGCGACTCGACCGTTGGCGCAGGCGGTCGACGAGGTGGCGGAGGAGACCGGCCTGCGGGTCGACCCGAGTCGGTTTCGCGCGCACGGGAGCCGGCAGGTCGCGGCGACCGTGTCGGCGCATCATGCTCATCTGTTCTCGGTCGAGATCACCGACGACGAGCTGGCCTGGTTGCGGGCGCGGCGTGACCGTCCGCACGGGGTCGAGGCCGATTCCGAGCGGACGTGGGTGGAGATCGCGACGTACGGGGAGATCCGCGCGGCGCGGCTCGTCGACTGGGCCACCCTGGGGATGCTCGCCGAGGCGCTGAACCACGTTGAACCCCGTTGAAGCCCACTGAAACCCGCTGAAACCGCGGTGAAAGCGGTCTGAAGGCGGCGTCGCGCAGAGTCTGCGGCATGACGACGAAACCGGTGCAGACGGCCATCGAGGTGGTCGGGCTGCGTAAGGCGTTCGGGGACAAGGTCGTGCTCGACGGCCTCGGCTTCGAGGTGGCCCGCGGGACGGTGTTCTCGCTGCTCGGGCCGAACGGGTCGGGCAAGACCACAACGGTGCAGATCCTGTCGACGCTGATCGGCGCGGACGGCGGCGAGGCCCGGGTAGCGGGACGGGACGTGGCGCGCGATCCGGACGGGGTGCGGCGCGCGATCGGGGTGACCGGGCAGTACTCGGCGGTGGACGGCCTGCTGACCGGCCGCGAGAACCTGATCCTGATGGCCGACCTGTACCGGCTCGGCCGGGCGGAAGGGCGCCGGCGCGCGGACGCGCTGCTGGAGCGGTTCGACCTGGTGGACGCGGGCGGGAAGCTCGCGTCCACCTACTCCGGCGGGATGCGGCGCAAGCTCGACATCGCGATGACGCTGGTCGGCGACCCGCAAATCATCTTCCTGGACGAGCCGACGACGGGCCTGGACCCGCGCAGCCGGCGGGCCATGTGGGACCTGGTCCGGGAGCTGGTGGCCGGCGGCGTGACGATCTTCCTGACCACCCAGTACCTGGAGGAGGCGGACCGGCTCGCCGACCGGATCGGCGTGCTGAACGGCGGCCGGCTGGTCGCCGAGGGCACGTCGGAGCAGCTCAAGCGGATGGTGCCGGGTGGCCACGTGGTGCTGCGGCTGGCGGGCCCGGACGGGTTGGAGGCGGCGGCGCGGGTGCTGCCGGCGACGGCCCGCGACGACGAGGCGCTGACCCTCCAGGTGCCGAGCGACGGCGGTGTCCGGTCGCTGCGAGCGCTGCTCGGCCGTCTGGAGGACGAGGCGATCGAGGTGGAGGAGTTCTCCGTCCACACGCCCGATCTGGACGACGTGTTCCTCGCCCTGACCGGCGACGCCCCGGCCGGGGACGCCCCGGCCGGCGGAGGCAAGCGGGACGATGAGCGGAAGGTGGCCTCGCGATGACCGCGATCTCCCAGGTGACGGCGGACTCGGCGACGATGCTGCGCCGCAATCTGCGGCACGCGCTGCGCTATCCGGCGCTGTCGGTCAGTTCGATCATCACGCCGATCCTGTTCCTGCTGCTGTTCGTCGGCGTGTTCGGCAAGGCGCTCGGCAAGGGCGTCGGCGGCGTGGACTACGTCGACTACGTGACGCCGGGGATCATCCTGATGGCCGTGGCGTCGGGCTGCATGTCGCCGTCCGTGGCGGTCGCGGTGGACATGACCGAGGGCGTCATCGCCCGGTTCCGCACGATGCCGATCGCGCGGTCGTCGCTGCTCACCGGGCATGTCGCCGGCAGCATGATGCAGACGCTGACCAGCCTGGTGCTGTCGGTGCTGGCGGCGCTTGCGATGGGCTACCGGGCGGACGCGGGGCTCGGCGGCTGGCTCGCCGCGGCGGGGCTGATGGTGCTGCTGGCGTTCGCGCTGACCTGGTTCGCGGTGGCGCTGGGGCTGCTGGCGAAGGGGCCGGAGGGGGCGAGCAACTCGCCGCTGCTCATCCAGTTCCTGCCGCTCCTCGGCAGCGCGATCGTCCCGCCGGACACGATGCCCGCCGGGGTGCGGTGGTTCGCCGAGTACCAGCCGTTCACGCCGATGATCGAGGCGCTGCGCGAGCTGCTGATGGGCCAGCCCGCCGGGCAAGACGCGGCGGTCTCCGTCGCGTGGTGCGCGGGCATCGCGGTGGTCGGCTACCTGTGGTCGAAGTGGCTGTTCAACCGCGATCCGTCGCAGTGACCCATGCGTCCAGCGCCGCGCGGGCGGCGGCCCGCAGCCCGTCCCGGTCGAGGCCGGCGTACCCCGACACCGCGTCGGCGTACGCCGGCCCGTCGGCGTCCCGGGCGGCGCGGCGGACGGCGTCCGGTGCCATCGTCGGTTGGAACATCCGGACGAAGTTGAGCCGCTCGGCCAGCGCGATCATGCGGGCGGCGCGCGCCGGGTCGCCGCCGCGGGCGAGGTCGACCATGGCGAGGGCGACCAGGATGCCGCCCTGGACGGGCAGGTCCATGAAGAACGCCGGGATGGGCGGCGGCGGGTCGGCCAGCAGCGCCGACAGCTTGGCGGGCAGCCCGGCGACGACGTCCTCGACGAGGTCGAGCCGGCCGTGCCGGGCGTGCGCGACGACGGCGGCGATGTGCGACTCCAGCGTCCAGGGGTCGAAGGCCGGCTCGATGGACGGGTCCGCGTCGCGCTTCAGCCGGTCGACGGCCTCCCGCCACAGCCGCAGCCCGGTGCCGGTGTCGCCGCGGCCGAGCGCCATCTCCGCGCGTCCGCCGAGGTCGAAGGTGGCGGTGCCGTAGGACTCCTCGGGCCCGGAGACCAGGGACCGGTCGGCCCAGCGTTCCGCCTCGTCGTACTCGCCGAGGTGGAGGTTGACGCCCGCGATCGCCCAGTGCAGACCGAACATGTCCCGCCACCGGTACCGCTCCAGCAGTCGCAGGGCGGCCTTCAGGTGCGCCAGGGCGCGTTCGCTCTCGTCGACCTGCATGAGCAGTTCGCTGAGCCGGGAGTGGGCGGCCACCCCGACCCAGGGGGTGACCGGGGCCTCGGCCGCCTTCAGCGCGGCTTCGGTGGCGGCGAGCGCGCCCCGCAGGTCGCCGGCCCGTTCCAGGACGTATCCGGCGACGACGTCGGCGATGCCGGCCACGAGCGGTTCGTCGCTCGCGCGCAGCTCGTCCAGGGCGGAGGAGCCCTCGGCGAGGATCTCCGGCGCGGCCCGGACGACGAGCTCCATGGCGCCGCCCAGCGTGGACGGCGAGGGCGGCGGAAGGCGGCGCAGCGCGACCAGCGTCCGCGTCATCTGCGGGCCTTTCAGCACCAGCGAGATCATGGAGCACAGCGCGAGGGCCGCCCGGGTGGTGGCGACGTCCTCCGGCCCCGGCCGGAACATGGTCAGCACGCCCGAGGCCTCCCCGGCGAGCGCGGACAGCCGGGTGAAGGCGGACTCGATCGTCCACAGGGCCCCGAGGACGGCGGCCACGGCGGCGACCGGCGGGCCGTCGCGGCGGGCGAGCCCGTACCGCAGCGCCTGCTGGAGGTTGTCCTGCTCGGCCCGGACGAGCTCGACCGTGTCGAGCGGTTCGGCCTCGAACAGCCGCTCGTGGTGGGCCGTGCCGAACTCGTGCGCCCAGGCGAGCAGCCCGGTGACGGCCCGGTCGGTGTCGCCGGCCTCCTCGCGGTGCGCCGCGGCGAACTCGCGGACGCTCTCCAGCATGCGGAAGCGGGCGCCGGCGCCGGTGTCGGCCACGACGAGCAGCGACTGGTCGGCGAGGTCCTCCAGGATGTCCAGCACGTCGTCGCCGACGAGGTGGCGGGCGGCGCCGGCGGTGAAGCCGCCGGGGAACACCGACAGCGCCCGCATCGCGGCCCGGGACCGCGGGGCCAGCAGGTTCCAGCTCCAGTCGACGACCGCGTGCATGGTGCGGTGCCGGGCGGGGGCGTCGCGGGCGCCGCCGCGCAGCAGCGCGAACCGGTCGTCGAGCCGGCGGGCGATCTCCGCCACCGACATGATCCGCACCCGCGCCGCCGCCAGCTCCACCGCGAGCGGCAGGCCGTCCAGGTGGCGGCACAGCTCCCGGACGTGCGCGGCGGGCAGGTCGGCGGTCGGGCGGGCGGCGCGGGCGCGCTGCTCGAACAGCTCGGCGGCGGTCGCCTCGTCCAGCTCGGGCAGCGGGTACACCGACTCCGACGACAGCCCGAGCGGCGCCCGGCCGGTGGTCAGGACCCGCAGGTCGCGGCTCATCGAGACCAGCGCGCCGACCAGGTCGGCGGCGCGGGACACGACGTGCTCGCAGTTGTCCAGGACGAGCAGCGCCGGGCCGAGGGCGTCGGCGATCCCGGCGGCGAGGTCGGCGGACACCGACATCCGGCCGTGCGCGCCGCGCGCCTCGCCGACCCCGAGGACGGAGGCGACCTCGCCCGCCACGTCGCCGTCCGGCGCGACGCCGGCGAGCGGGACGACGTGCACGATCCGCTGCTCGGCGCGGCGCGCGACGGCGTGCGCGAGCCGGGTCTTGCCGAGGCCGCCCGGCCCGACGATCGAGGTGACGCGGGAGGTGCGCAGCAGGCCGAGGACGTTCGCGAGGTCGCCGGCGCGGCCGAGCAGCGGGTTGGGCTCGTGCGCGATGCCGCGCCGGACGGCGGGCGCGCCGTCGGGGACGGTCTCGCGCAGCAGTTCCTGGTGGACGGCCCGCAGCGCGGGGCCGGGGTCGGTGCCGAGCTCGTCGCGCAGCGAGCGGCGGTAGGACTCGAACCGGGCGAGCGCGGCGGACGGCCCGGCGGTCGCGGCCTCGCAGCGCAGCAGCTCGGTGAGGATCTCCTCGTCGTGCGGGTGCTCGGCGGCGAGGCCGGCGAGCGGGCCGACCGCCTCGTCGCGGCGGCCGAGCCGGGCCAGCGCCAGCGCGCGGCTCCGGACGAGGTCCCGGTAGGTGCGGGCGCGGTCGGCGCGCAGCAGCGCGAGCGGGTCGTCGCCGGACGCGTCCGGCGGGCCGTCGAACAGCGCGAGCCCTTCCTCGGCGTGCGCGAGCGCGGCGGCATGGTCGCCCGCGCGGGCGTGGCGGGCGCTTTCGGCCGCGCTCGTCACCACGGCGGACGCGTCGACCGCGGACTCGTCCAGTCCGAGCCGGTATCCGGAGGGGGTGCTGGCGATGACGTCCGGGCCGAGCTGCGAGCGGGCCCGCGAGACCACGACCTGCAGCGCCTTGCCCGGGTTCTCCGGCCGCCCGTCCGGCCAGAGGCCCTCGACCAGCCGGTTCACGCCGAGGCCGGTGCGCGGTTCGGCGGCCAGCAGCGCGAGGAGGTCGCGCAGGCGGGGGCTGGTGACGTCGCGTCCGCGGCAGGAGACCCGCGACAGCAGCGCCAGCTCGACCTTCACCCGGGCGGTCCTCACACGGACAGGGTAGAGCGTGCCGCCGCAACTCGCGATAGGTCGCGAGTTGCGGGCGCCCGTCTCAGCTCGTCCGGTAGTGCCGGCGCAGCGCGATCCCGGCCGCGACGCCGCCGGCCAGGGCGCCCGCGCCCGCGGCGGCCGGCAGCGCGACCATGGTCACCTTCCGGCCGGTCCGGAAGTCGTGGATCGGCCAGCCGTGCTCCCGGGCGTGCTCGCGCAGCGCGCCGTCGGGGTTGACGGCGTGCGGATGCCCGACCGCCGTCAGCATCGGCAGGTCGTTGATCGAGTCGCTGTAGGCCGAGCAGCGCGCCAGGTCCAGCCCCTCGCGCGCCGCCAGCGCCCGGACCGCCTCCGCCTTCGCCGGCCCGTGCAGCAGGTTCCCGACGAGCCGCCCGGTGTAGACGCCGTCGCGGGTCTCGGCGACGGTGCCGAGCGCGCCGGTCAGCCCGAGCCGGTGCGCGATCGTCCGGGCGACCTCGACGGGCGTGGCGGTGACCAGCCACACCTGCTGGCCCGCGTCCAGGTGCTGGAGGGCGAGGCTGCGGGTGCCGTGCCAGATGCGGTCGGCCATGACCTCGTCGTAGATCTCCTCCGACAGCCGGACGATCCCGGCGACCTTCTGGCCGGCGACGAACGACAGCGCGGCCTCCTTGGCGCTGCCGATGTGCTCGGAGTTCTCGGTGCCGCGCAGCCGGAACGCGGCCTGGCCCCAGGCGAACATGGCCAGGTCGCGCATGGTGAACAGCTTGCGGGCGGCCAGGCCGCGCGCGAAGTAGTAGATGGACGCGCCGCGCATCATCGTGTTGTCGACGTCGAAGAACGCCGCCGCGGCGGGATCCGGGTCGGGGAGCGGGTCCGGCTGCGTCGCCGCCGCGGCGGCCGCCTCCCCGGCGCTCACATGGTCCTCGTCCTTGCCGCGCTGCCAGAATCGCCGCATACGCCCGAGCCTAATCAATGCGCGCGTTCCGGCCGTCGTCCCGCGCCGCATTGCGATCGGTGTCACTGGGACGGTCACTGGGACGGTCGCGGGTGCGGTCGGGCGGGCCGTCGGCGGCGCGGTCGGCGGTGCGGCCGGCGGCGGTCACCAGGCGCTCGCGCAGCAGGGCGCGGAAGCGCGGGTCGGGGGCCGGCCCGGCGGCGCCCGCCCCGTCCGACCGCTGCCCCGCCGGGCGCAGCCCGTCCAGCCGCTGCCCCGCCTCGACGATCTTGTCGTGCCTGTTCCTCACGTCCGCAAGAACGACCGGGCGGCGCGGCGGGTTACGGCCCGACGTTAATTGACATTTAGTCTAATAAGGTGCTAGCGGCGCAGGTCGTCCGGGAGCATCCGGGCGAGCGAGCGGACGGCGCGGTACTGCAGCGCCTTGATCGCGCCCGACTTCTTGTCCATGATCAGCGCGGTCTCGGCGACCGACAGCCCGTGCAGGAACCGCAGCACCACGCACTCCTGCTGCTCCGAGCCGAGCCGGCCGACGGCGGCCAGCAGCGTCCGGTGCGTCATCGCCTCCAGCACCGCCCGCTCGGGCCCCTCCTGCGGGCGCTCCGGCTCGACCGGTTCGGCCGTGCAGACCTCCAGCCGGTAGCGGCCGGACTTGAAGTGGTCGGCGACGAGGTTGCGGGCGATGGTGACCAGCCAGGCGCCGAAGTCCTTGCCCTGCCAGCGGAAGTCGCGGATGCGCCGAAGCGCGCGCAGGAACGTCTCGCTGGTGATGTCCTCGGTGAGGGAGTGCGTGCCGACCCGGTAGTAGACGTAGCGGTAGACCAGCTCGACGTAGTGGTCGTAGAGCGAGCCGAACGCCTCGGCGTCGCCCTCGCGGGCCCGCATGACCAGCGCCTTGAGGACCTCGGCGCGGTCGGCGCCGGGGGCGGGCTCCCGGGAACGCCGAGGAAGCGGGACGACCCGGGCTTCGAGGGCCAAGCTGCTCATGCAGTTCTCCTCGGGGCGTACGCGACCTCCGACGCGATCTGCCACTCTAGATACCGATCCGTACGCCAGGCAATGGGTCCGGCGCGCCCGGACCGGTGATGCGGAACCGGCCCGCGCACGGCCGGACGGGGCCCGCCGCCCGCGGCGGTTACCCCTCATCGCCCGCCATCGGGCACCATGGGGACGCCATGGTCGATGCCCTCATCGCGCTCGTTGCGACCCTTGGTGCCCTCGCGGCCACCGGGTTGCTCGTTCAGCGCGCCTACAAGGACCGGCTGCTCTACCTCATCGCCTGGTCGTTCACCCAGGTCGGCCTGACGCTCGCGCTGCTGTGCATGGCGATCGGCTTCATGGCCGGCTACAACGGCCCGTTCTTCCGCGTGATGGAGCTCGGCGCCGCGCTGGTCGGGCCGGTCTGGCTGGCCCTCGGGATGATCGAGCTGATCGCCCGGTACGTGCAGGTCCGGTTCGCCGCCTGGCTGTTCGCGATCTCCTACACGGTCGTCGCGATCGTCATCCTGCTGGTCGACCCGCTCAAGGGCTCGCTGTCCAAGAGCCTGCCCAAGCCGAGCGCCACCTACGACGCGCTGCCGCTGCTGCTGATCGACGGCGCGCACCTGGTCGCGGTGATCGCGCTCGTCGGCTGCACCGGCGTCACCGCCTACCTGGCGAGCAAGCGCGACCGCGAGGCCGGCGAGCTGCTCATCCCGGTCGCCCTCGTCGCGCTGGCCGGGGTGCTGGTGGTCAGCGGCACCCGCGGCTTCCTGCCGGCCCCGCTCGCGGTGATCGCGCTCGGCGCCGCCGCCGGCCTGGTCTGGTACGGCGCGATGCGCACCATCCCGGTGTACGAGGAGGACGAGGGCTACGACGAGTACGGCGAGGAGTACGCCGAGGAGCCCGCGACCGGCTACGAGGAGCAGGCGTACGCCGAGCCGGCGCACGCGGCGCCGGCGCACGCCGCGCCGGCGCACGCCGCGCGGTCCGAGCCCGTCCCGGCGCCGACGCCGCCCGCCGACTCCCGGCGCGGCGAGCTGCGCTTCCCCGAGCCGGCGCCGGCCGAGGAGCTGCGCTTCCCCGACCCGCCCGCACTGGAGTCCCCGGTCCCGGCCCCCGCGGCCTTCGACCCGTCCGCCTTCGGCGACGACCCGGCCGGGCCGACCAGCGTCGACGGGCCGCCGCCCGTGCCCGAACTCGCCGGCGGGGCCCTCGCCGGACCGCTCGCCGGGCTCGGCCCGTTCGGCGGCGCCTCCGGCGGGCTCGCCGGCGCGTGCGGCCAGATCACCGTCTACACGCTGCTGGACGGCCGCGAGGAGGCGTTCGACCGGCTCGCCGCCGAGCTGGTCAGGGCTGCCCGGTCCGCCGAGCCGGACACGCTGATCTTCGCCTGCCACGAGGTGGTGAACGGCCCCACGCAGCGGATCTTCTACCAGCTGTTCCGGGACGAGGCGGCGTTCGCCGCGCACCGCCGGCAGCCGCACCTGCAGCGGTTCATGGCCGAGTCCCGCACGCACGTGCTGGCCACCAACGTGATCGAGCTGCGGCTCGGCGCGGCCAAGGTCCCGCTGCCCGCACCGGACCACCAGGGAAGGTGAGCATGGCGTCCGACGTCCGCATCACGCTCCTGGGCAAGCCCGGCTGCCACCTGTGCGACGACGCGCGCGCCGTCATCGAGCGCGTCGCCTCCGAGCTGGACGTGCCGTGGGACGAGCGGGACATCACCCGGTCCGAGGAGGACACCCGCGAGTACTGGGAGCAGATCCCGGTCACGCTGATCAACGGCGTCCAGCACGACTTCTGGCGGGTCGACGAGAACCGGCTCCGCGACGCGATCGCCAGGGCCCGCCGCTCCTCCTGACCGCGCGTCCGACCGGGGTCCAGAACCCGGTTCGGAAAGCGGGCGGGTCCGGAACCGGGGTTGGGACGGGGCTGGAACGCGGTTCCGGAAATGTCTCATCGGTCACACCGTGCGGCGGCGCGCCGGACGGCCCGCAGGCCGGTACGGTCACGAAACCCGCTGCTGGGCGGGCCTCGCGCGGCGCCGCGCCGGCCGCCCGCCGGGCCCGCCGGCCGGGGGGCACTTTGTGCGCGTATTCACAAAGGCTTAACCTGATGGGTAGCCCTGGGGCGGTCCGGCCGCGGCCGTGCGGCCGGCCACGAGCCGGGGTGAGGGGTTCTCGGGCCCCGCCCCCAGCGTCGAGCCCCGAAGAGCAGGCCGTGACAACCCGACAGAACCGCAATCACCGCGACCGCGCGGACCGCGGCATCCCCGAAGCCACCGTCGCGCGCCTCCCGGTCTACCTGCGGGCCCTCACCGGCCTCCAGGAGCGGGGTGTGGCGACCGTCTCGTCCGAGGAGCTGGCCGCGGCGGCCGGCGTGAACTCCGCCAAGCTCCGCAAGGACCTGTCCCACCTGGGCTCCTACGGCACCCGGGGGGTCGGCTACGAGGTCGAGTACCTCGTCTACCAGATCTCGCGCGAGCTCGGCCTCACCCAGGACTGGGTGGTCGCCATCATCGGTGTCGGTAACCTGGGCCGTGCATTGGCCGGTTATGGCGGATTCGCGTCCCGCGGCTTCCGGGTGGCCGGCCTGCTCGACGCCGACGAGGCGATCGTCGGCCAGGAGATCTCCGGCATGACCGTGGAGCACACCGACCGGCTCGAGGACGTGATCGCCGATCACGGGGTGTCGATCGCCGTGATCGCGACGCCGGCGGCCGCCGCCCAGGGGGTGTGCGACCGCGTCGTGGCCGCGGGGGTGACGAGCGTGCTGAACTTCGCGCCCGTCGTGCTGTCGGTGCCCGAAGGGGTGGACGTGCGCAAGGTCGACCTGTCCATCGAGTTGCAGATCCTCGCGTTCCACGAGCAGCGCAAGGCCGGGGGGCCCGGCGACTACGCCCCCCTGGCGAGCGGCGACGCCCCTCCCGGCGCCACGCAGTACGTAGAGGCGGTTGAAGCATGAGCGTTCTTGTCGTCGGGCTGAGTCACCGGAGCGCGCCCGTGCCGGTGCTGGAGCGGACGGCGGTCACCGGGGACGACCTGGCGAAGCTGCTGCACGCGGTGCACGAGTCCGCGAACGTCGCCGAGACGGCGATCGTGTCGACGTGCAACCGGGTCGAGATCTACGCGGTCGTCGACAAGTTCCACGGCGGCGTCTCGGCGATCTCCGAGCTGCTGGCGCTGCACTCCGGCGTCCCGCTGGACGAGCTGTCGCGGCACCTGTACGTGCACTACGAGGAGCGGGCCGTCCAGCACGTGTTCGCGGTGGCGTGCGGGCTGGAGTCGATGGTCGTCGGCGAGGGCCAGATCCTCGGCCAACTGCGCAAGGCGTTCCGGCTCGGCCAGGACGAGGGGACGCTCGGCCGCGACCTGCACGACGTGCTGCAGCAGGCGCTGCGGGTCGGCAAGCGCGCGCACGCCGAGACCGGCATCGACCAGGCCGGAGCGTCGCTGGTCAGCGTGGGCCTGGAGGTCGCCGCGCAGCATCTCGGCCCGCTGGACGGGGTGCGGGCGCTGGTCGT
The DNA here is from genome assembly GCF_030283205.1 of Actinomadura opuntiae. GTDB lineage: Bacteria > Actinomycetota > Actinomycetes > Streptosporangiales > Streptosporangiaceae > Spirillospora. The sequence goes on along the minus strand of NZ_JASNWF010000032.1, from coordinate 73,768 downwards.
CGGCGCGGGGTCGATGAGCTCGCTGGCGGCGGCGACGCTGAGCCGCGCCGGGGCCCGCGAGGTCGTGGTCGCCAACCGCACGCACGCCAACGCCGTCCGGCTGGCGGAGTCGCTGGAGGTCCCGGCCCGCGCGGTGGAGCTGGCGGGGCTGGACGCGGCGCTCGCCGAGGCCGACCTGGTGGTGTCGTGCACGGGCGCGACGGGCCTGGTGCTGACGGCGGCGCAGGTGATCGCGCAGGGCGTCGGATCGGACGGCCGCGACCGCTTCTTCCTGGACCTCGCGCTCCCGCACGACGTTGACCCGGCCGTCGGCGCGCTGCCCGGCGTGCGGCTCGCCGGGCTGGACGAGCTGCGCACCGCGCAGGAGGCTGCGCGGGCGATCGGCCCGGAGGCCGTCGAAGCGGTCCGGCGGATCGTCCGCGACGAGGTCGAGGCGTTCCTCAGCGCCGCGCGCGCCGCGGCGGTCGCGCCGACCGTGGTGGCGCTGCGCACCAAGGCCGCCGCGGTGGTCGAGTCGGAGCTGACCAGGCTCGCGGGCCGGCTGCCCGAGCTGGACGAGCGGGCCGTCCGGGAGATCCAGCAGACCGTCCGGCGGGTCGCCGACAAGCTGCTGCACGCGCCGACCGTCCGGGTGAAGGAGCTGGCGGCGGCGCCGGGCGGCGACTCCTACGCCGACGCGCTGCGCCGGCTGTTCGACCTGGACCCGAAGGCGCCGGTGGCGGTGGCGCGCGCCGACATGAGCGCCGAGGCCGACGACGCGGAGCCGCCGGCCGGGAGCGCCTCGGCCCCCTGGAGCGGTTCCGCCCGTACGGTGGTGGACGGCGCGCGCGGCGCCGGCGGGCCCGCCGGCGGAGCGCGGGTCGCGGACGCGGCGAAGGCCGAGGAGGTCGCCCGGGTGACGCGGGTGGAGTGCGCCGACGCCGACTGCGTGAGCACCGCGCCCGCGGACGCCGCGCCGGAGACCATGAGCGCGGACACCGTGAACGCCGAGACCGGCAACGCCGAGACCGTGAGCGCGGACACGGTGAACGCGCAGGCCGCGAGCGTCCGGGCGGTGAGCGCCCGGGACGGCGCGCCGCGCGGTGAAGGAGAGCAGTCGTGAACGCGGGTGACCGGGTGTCCGCCCGCCCCGCCGAGCGTGGGAGCAGGGCAGTGAGCGGAGCAGCGCATTGAGTACCGCCGGGAGGGGCCCGCTGCGGCTCGGCACCCGCAGGAGCCTGATGGCGATGACGCAGTCGCAGCAGGTCGCGGACGCATTGACCGAGCGCACGGGGCATGCCGTCGAGCTGGTCGGGGTAACGACCGAAGGTGATGTCTCCAAGGCGCTGCTCGCCCAGATCGGCGGGACGGGTGTCTTCGTCAACGCGCTGCGCGACAGGCTGCTGGCCGGTGAGGTGGACTTCGCCGTGCACTCGCTGAAGGACCTGCCGACCGGGTCCGCCGCGGGGATCGCGCTCGCCGCGACCCCGCCGCGCGACGACCCGCGCGACGCGCTGTGCGGCCCGTGCAAGCTCGCCGACCTGCCGCGCGGCGCCCGCGTCGGCACCGGCTCGCCGCGCCGCGTCGCGCAGCTGCGCGCGATGCGCCCGGACCTGGACGTCGTGGCGATCCGCGGCAACGCCGACACCCGGCTGCGCAAGGTCGCCGACGGGGAGCTGGACGCGGTGGTGCTCGCGCACGCGGGGCTGCGCCGGATCGGCCGGCTGGACGCGGTCGCCGAGGTCTTCGACCCCGACCAGATGCTGCCGGCGCCCGGGCAGGGGTCGCTCGCGCTCGAGTGCCGCGCCGACCGGGCCGACCTGCGCGCCCTGCTTGGAACGGTCGACGACCCGATGACCAGGGCCTGCGTCACCGCGGAGCGGACGGTGCTGGCCGTCCTGGAGGGCGGTTGCTCCGCGCCCGTGGGAACATACGCTGCCGAGGTAGAAGAAGAACTGCATCTGACCGCCGCCGTCGCCGCGATCGACGGGAGCAGGCAGATCAGGCTGTCCGCAAGCGGCCACCCGGACGACGCCGTGCAGCTGGGACGCGATCTCGCGGACCGGCTGCTGGCGCAGGGGGCCGACCAGTTGATGGGGGAGCGCGATTGAGCCCCGCTAGCCAGAGCCCCGCCCGCCCGGGGGCCGCCGGCCAGGGCGCCGCCGGATCGACCACGGCGGGCCGGCCGAGCCGTACCGCCGACCCGGGCACGGTCGCGATCGTCGGCATGGGCCCGGGCGACCCGGGCCTGCTGACGCTGCGCGCCGCCGCCGAGCTGGAGCGCGCCGACACCGTCGTGGTCAGCCGCGCGCACTGCCCCGCCGACGTGCTCGCGCACTGCCGCGCGGACGTGGAGATCCTCGACACCGCCGACGGCGACCCGGTGAAGCTCGCCTCGCGCGCCGCCAAGGCGGGCCGCCGCGTCGTCCGGCTGTTCCACGGCGACCCCGGCGTCGTCTGCGGGCTGGCCACCGAGGGCGCCGCGCTGCACAAGGCCGGGGTGCCGTTCGAGGTCGTCCCCGGCGTGTCCGCCGTGACCGGTGTGCCGGGCTATGCGGGCATCCCGCTGACCGATCCCGAGCACCGCGAGTTCCGGTTCGTGGACGCCTCCAACGGCGGCGTCGACTGGGAGCAGTTCGGCGGGTCCGACGCGACGCTCGTGATCTTCGGTGCGGAGGGCGCGGTCGCGGAGGTCGCCAAGGGCCTGGTCGCGGCGGGCCGTCCCGACTCCACTCCCGCCGCGATGACCAGCCTCGGCACCACCACCGAGCAGGAGACGGTCGTCTCCACCCTGCAGCGGCTCGCCTCCGACACCAAGGGCATGGAGGCCCCCGCGATGATCATCGTGGGGGACGTGGTCGGCTGGCGCGACAAGCTGTCCTGGTTCGAGACCAAGCCGCTGTTCGGCTGGCGGGTGCTGGTGCCGCGCACCAAGGAGCAGGCCGCGTCGCTGTCGGACCAGCTGCGCGGGTACGGCGCCGTCCCCGACGAGGTACCGACGATCTCCGTCGAGCCGCCGCGCACCCCGCAGCAGATGGACCGTGCCGTCAAGGGCCTGGTCACCGGCCGCTACGAGTGGGTGGTGTTCACCTCCACCAACGCGGTCAGGGCCGTCCGGGAGAAGTTCGTCGCCTACGGGCTGGACGCCCGCGCGTTCGCCGGGCTGAAGGTCGCCGCCGTCGGCGAGCAGACCGCCGCCGCGCTCGTCGAGTTCGGCATCCACCCCGACCTGACCCCGTCCGGGCAGCAGTCCAGCGAGGGCCTCGCCGAGGTGTGGCCGCCCTACGACGAGGACCTCGATCCGATCAACCGGGTGCTGCTGCCGCGCGCCGACATCGCCACCGACACCCTCATCGCCAAGCTCACCGAGCTCGGCTGGGAGTGCGAGGACGTCACCGCCTACCGGACGGTCCGGGCCGCGCCGCCGCCCGCCCCGATCCGCGAGGCGATCAAGGGCGGCGGGTTCGACGCGGTGCTGTTCACCTCCTCGTCGACGGTGAAGAACCTGATCGGCATCGCCGGCAAGCCGCACAACGTCACGGTGATCGCGGTGATCGGCCCGCAGACCGCCAAGACCGCCGAGGAGTACGGGCTGCGCGTCGACGTGATGGCGCCCAAGCCCTCGGTATCGGCGCTCGCCGAGGCGCTCGCGGAGTACGGTGCCAAGCGGCGGGCGGCCCAGATCGAGGCCGGCGACCCGCTGCGCAAGCCCAGCCAGATGCGCCGGGGAGCCCGGCGCCGCAAGTAGAAGCCTGCTCACCGGTGCCCGGCACGGCCGGGCACCGGGAAAGAGGGATCATGTCTGCTCAGTTCCCCGTCGCGCGGCCGCGGCGGCTGCGGCGCACGCCCGCCCTGCGCCGGATGGTCGCCGAGACCCGGCTCAGCCCCGCCGATCTGGTGCTGCCGATGTTCGTCAAGGAGGGCATCACCGAGCCGCAGCCGGTGGCGTCCATGCCGGGCGTGATGCAGCACACCCGCGACAGCCTCCGCAAGGCCGCGCACGAGGCGGCCGAGGCCGGCGTCGGCGGGCTCATCCTGTTCGGGATCCCCGCGGTGAAGGACGGCACCGGCTCGGCCGCCGACGACCCCGGCGGCATCGTCCAGTTGGCCTTGCGCGACCTGGCGTCCGACCTCGGCGACGCCACCGTCGTCATGACGGACCTGTGCCTGGACGAGTACACCGACCACGGGCACTGCGGCATCCTCACCCCCGGCGGCGAGATCGACAACGACGCGACCCTGGAGCGGTACGCCTCCATCGCCGTCGCGCAGGCCGCCGCCGGGGCGCAGGTCGTCGGGCCGTCCGGGATGATGGACGGCCAGGTCGGCGTGATCCGCGAGGCGCTCGACACGGCCGGCTACACCGACATCGCGATCATGGGGTACTCGGTGAAGTACGCCTCCGCGTACTACGGCCCGTTCCGCGACGCCGCCGAGTGCGCCCCCCAGTTCGGCGATCGCTCCACCCACCAGCAGGACCCCGCCAACGCCGACGAGTCGCTCCGCGAGGTCTTCCTCGACCTGGACGAGGGCGCCGACATGGTGATGGTGAAGCCCGCCGGCGCCTACCTCGACATCGTCCGCCGCGTCCGCGACGCCGTGGACGTCCCGGTCGTCGCCTACCAGGTCAGCGGCGAGTACGCGATGATCGAGGCCGCCGCCGAGAAGGGCTGGATCGACCGCGACCGCACGATCATGGAGTCGCTGATCTCGATCCGCCGCGCGGGCGCCGACCTCACCCTCACCTACTGGGCCACGGAAGTGGCGAAGAAGCTCCGCTGACCCGGGAACCGGCCCCGGGAACCCCGTGCGACCGGCGGAGGAAGGCTCCGATGATCACGGGCGGGTAGTTACTTAGGGTCGTTTTGGCGGGGGCGCCGTGTCTGACGTGCGGGGGCGCGGGCATCATCGTCTATCAAGAACCCACGTTCGACCTTGGGTATTGGGGGGCGGAGATGCTGGCGGTCTCGGGGAACAGGCGGCAGCGGGCGGCGCGCGACCGGATGGCCTCGGCCGCCCTGGACTACGCCGCGATGGGCTGGCCCTGCTTTCCCGGCGCGCATCCGCCCGCCGCCGGTGACCGGTCGTGCTCGTGCGACCGGATCGGCTGCCCGGACCCGGCGGCGCATCCGGTGTCGGCGGCGTGGGCGCACCAGGCCTCGGCCGACCCGGACCGGATCCGGCGGTGGTGGGCGCAGCGCCCGCAGGCCAACATCATCCTGCCGACCGGCCGGGTCTTCGACGCCTTCGACGTCCCGGCCGCCGCGGGCGCCGCGGCGCTCGACCGGATCGCCCGCGAGGGCCTGCCGGTGGGGCCCGTCGCGTCCCTGGGGGGCGAGCGGCACCTGTTCTTCGTCGCGACCCGCGGCGCGCCCGTCGACGAGGACGAGTGGTGGTCGTGCCACCTCGACACCTCGCCGGAGACCGTGACCGAGACGCCCGGGATGCGGTGGCACTGCCGCGACAGCTACGTGGTCGCCCCGCCGTCGCTGCTGGCGTCCGGCAAGGAGGCCGGGTGGCTGCGGCCGCCGCGGGGCGGGCCGCTGCCCGACCCGCTGCGGCTCCTGGAGGTCCTCGCCGACAGCTGCGACTGACGGCGGCCCCCGCCGCCGCGGGTGCGATCAGCGCGGCGGCTTGATGGCCTTGCGGCCCCAGCTGGAGTAGGACGTCGTGATGATCTGGTTGCGGCCCTTCGCCGGCCCGGCTCGCAGCCAGAGCTTGACGGGCCGGTACGAGCCGTCCAGCCTGACCGCGAAGCTGATCTGCTGGACGCCGGTGGCGCGTGCCATCTCCGCGTACAGCGCGCCCGACCCGGGCCGCTGCGCGAGCTTCGCGACCGGCGCCTCGCCCTTGTAGACGCCGCCCGCCTTGCTCAGCGTGCTCGCCGCCTCCAGCAGCGTCGTCACCGCGGACACCGAGCTTCCGCGCCGCACCTGCTCGGCCAGCCCCGGATAGCCGCGGCCGCCGGCCGGCGCGGGCCGCCACTTCTTGCCCGCCCGCACGTACACCCGATCGCCGACGACCACGGCCTGCATCCGCTTGCGGACGGCCTTGCCGGTTCCCCACATCCTCATGGCGTACGACGGCTCGGCGCCCTTGACCAGCCCGAAGTCGCCCTGGGCCGCGGCGGGCGCGCCGCAGCAGCCGGTCCGTCGGTAGGCGAACCGGGCGCCGGGCGCCTGGTCGGTCGCCTGGACGATGCGCGCGGCCAGCGGCGCCGGGTCGACGCCGCCGGGCGCCTGGGACGGCTGCGGCGTGCTGCTCTGCGCGGGCGACGGGGTGGGCGGCGGCCCGTCGTCGCCGCCGGAGTTGGCGAAGGCGACGCCGCCCGCGACCGCGCCCGCGACGACCAGCGCGGCGACGCCGCCGGCGATCCAGCGGGACCGGGAGCCGCCCGCCGGCTGCTGCCCGGTGGCGATGACCTGGTTGCGGCCGCTGCTGCGGGACGGCTTGGACCTGGGCGGCTCGGGCTGCAGCGCGGCCTGCGCCGCCAGCTCGGTCAGCCGACCGCGGCCCTGCGCCTCCCAGGACGGCCCGTACGCCGAGACGGCCGCCTCCTCGAGGGCGCCGAGGTAGTCCGCGGCGGACTTCGGGCGGCTCTCCGGGTCCTTCGCCAGGCCCTGCTCGATGAGCGCGCGCAGCGGGCCGGGGACCTCCTCGGCGGGGATCGGGGCCTCGCGGTGCAGGCGCGCCATGTTGCGTCCCGCGAACGGCGGGCGCCCGGTCAGGCACTCGAAGAAGATCGCGGTGGCCGCGTACAGGTCGGTTGCGACGGTCGCGGACGCCCCCTCCCACAGTTCGGGCGCGGCGTAGGCGGGGGCGAGCTGCGCCTCGGCGCCCGCCGGGGCGGTCGCGAAGTCGGTGAGCCGGGCGTTGCCCTCCCCGTCCACCAGCACGGCGGACGGCCGGACGGCGCCGTGCACGACGTCCAGGGCGTGCGCGGCGGCGAGCCCGAGCAGGACCCCGCCGAGCAGCGACAGGGCCGCGAGGGGGCCGGTGGGGCCCTGCGCGGCCAGCATCCGGCGCAGCGCGACGCCGTCGACGTACTGCATGACGACCGCGGCGCCCTCGGGGGCCTCCACGAAGTCGTAGAAGTCGGCGACGTTCGGGTCCTCCAGCTGGGACAGCGTGCGCGCGGCCGCGCGGAAGCGCGCCATGAACGCCTCGTCGGCGCGCAGCGCGCCGGCGAGGTACTTGATCGCGACCTTGGTGCTGGTCATGTCGTCGACCGCCAGCACCACCCGGCCCGCGGCGCCGTCGCCCAGTTCGCGCTCATGGGTGAAGCCCGGGACCGTCCAGCCGTTGACCACGGTGAAAGCCATCCCTCCGATACGGCGGACGCCGGTGAAGATAACGGGCGCCTCCCGACCGGGCGCCGATGTCGTACTTGGTGGAATATCGGCCCGTACCCGGCGAGGTCAAGCGCAGTCGCCGAACTGCAACTGAGAGACTGGAAACGTGACTGTGACCGATCGCTCCCAGCAGTTGTTCGAGCGTGCCGAGGGGCTCGTCCCCGGCGGCGTGAACTCCCCGGTCCGCGCCTTCGGCGCGGTGGGCGGGACGCCGCGCTTCATCGCCTCGGCGCGCGGCCCCTACCTGACCGACGCCGACGGCAACGAGTACGTCGACCTGATCTGCTCGTGGGGCCCGATGATCCTCGGGCACGCGCATCCGGACGTGGTGGCGGCGGTGCAGGACGCGGCCGCGCGCGGCACGTCCTACGGCGCGCCGACGCCAGGCGAGGTCGAGCTGGCCGAGGAGATCGTCGCGCGGACGTCGGTGGAGAAGGTCCGGCTGGTCAACTCGGGGACCGAGGCGACGATGTCGGCGATCCGGCTGGCGCGCGGCTTCACCTCCCGCTCGAAGATCGTGAAGTTCGCGGGCTGCTACCACGGGCACGTCGACTCGCTGCTGGCGGCGGCCGGGTCGGGCGTGGCGACGTTCGCGCTGCCCGACACCCCCGGCGTGACCGGCGCGACGACCGCCGACACGATCGTGCTGCCCTACAACGACGTCGCGGCGGTGGAGACGGCGTTCCACGAGTACGGCCACGAGATCGCCTGCGTGATCGCCGAGGCGGTGCCGTGCAACATGGGCGTCGTGCCGCCGCTGAACGGCTTCAACGCGCTGCTGAAGCGGCTCTGCGAGCGGTACGGGGCGCTGCTGGTGCTGGACGAGGTGCTCACCGGGTTCCGGGCGTCGCGGTCCGGCTGGTTCGGCATCGAGGGCGTCGCCGCCGACCTGGTGACGTTCGGGAAGGTGATGGGCGGCGGGCTGCCCGCCGCCGCGTTCGGCGGCCGCGCCGAGGTCATGGACCGGCTCGCGCCCGCCGGGCCCGTCTACCAGGCGGGCACCCTGTCGGGGAACCCGCTCGCCACCGCCGCCGGGCTGGCGACGCTGCGCGGCGCGACCGGCGAGGTGTACGCGGCGATCGACCGGGCGGCCGGGATCGTGTCGAAGGCGGCGTCGGAGGCGCTGGCGAAGGAGGGCGTCCCGCACTCGCTGCAGAACGCGGGCAACCTGTTCTCGATCTTCTTCACCGAGGGCGAGGTCGGCGACTTCGCCGCCGCGCAGCGCCAGAACGTCAAGGCGTACGCGGCGTTCTTCCACGCGGCGCTCGACCGCGGCGTCTACCTGCCGCCGTCGGCGTACGAGGTGTGGTTCCTGTCGGCCGCCCACGACGACGAGGCGATCGGCCGCATCCTCGACGCCCTCCCGCACGCCGCCCGCGCAGCGGCCCACGCGTCCTGACCGGCGATCAGTCGGGCAGGGCGCGGAAGGCGCGCAGGGCCTCGGTGACCGGGGCGGGGTGCGGGGCGTGCAGGGGGGCGCGGACTGCGGGGTCGTCGATCAGTCCGGTGTCGGCCAGGCACGCCTTCAGCACGGACGGCGACGGCTCGCTGAACAGGGCTCGTGCCAGCGGGAGGAGCGCGTTGTGCAGCGCCAGCCCGCGCGGCGCGTTGCCGTGCCGGGCCGCGTCCGCCATGTCCGCGTAGGCGCGCGGCGCCAGGCAGGCGGACGCGGCGACGCCACCGGACGCGCCGAGTTGCAGCATCGGGTAGATGTAGGCGTCGTCGCCGCACAGGACCGCCTTGCCGGTCCGCGCCGCGAGCATCTCCAGGGTGTCCTGGTCGACGGCGCCCGCGCAGTGCTTGATCCCGGCGACGCAGTCGAGCCCGAGCAGCCGGACGAGCGTCTCCCCGGACAGCGCCTTCCCCGTCCGGTAAGGGACGTTGTAGGCGATCAGCGGGACGTCCACGGCCGCGCCGACCGCCGCGAAGTGGTCGATCACGCCGTCGTCGGACGGGCGCAGGTAGTACGGGACGACGACGAGCAGCGCGTCGGCGAAGGGCGCGTGCTCGCGGGCCTCCCGGATCGTGTCCGCGGTGCCCATCGTCCCGGCGCCGACGATCAGCGGCGTCCCGTGCTCGATCGAGACGGCGCGGCACACCTCCAGCACCGTCCGCCGCTCCTCGGCGGTCAGCAGCGCGGCCTCGCCGGTGGTGCCGAGCGCGACGAGCCCGGCGGCGCCGTTGCCGAGGCAGTGCGCGGCGAGCCGTTCGAGGGACTTGGCGTCCACCTCGCCGGAGCGGGTGAACGGCGTCACCAGGGCCGCGTTGATTCCGTGCATGGCTCTCACCTCGTGTGGACGGGCTCCGCCGGCGGAGCCGCCTGGATGGGCGTGCGGGACGGGCGGAACCGCAGCCGGACGCTGCCCGCCGCGACCCCGCAGATGATGAGCGCGGCGCCGGCGAGGCGCGTCCCGTCCACGTGCTCGCCGAGGACCAGCGCGGCGGACAGCAGCCCGAACGGCGGGACGAGCAGCGAGTACATGGCGACGGTGCCGGCCTCGTAGCGGCGCATCAGCCAGCCCCAGACGCCGAACCCGACGAGCGTCGAGACGTAGGCGATGAAGGCCAGCGAGCTCACCCCGGCGACCGACAGGTGGTGCGCCGCGTCCGGCACCGCTCCCGGCCCCTCGAAGATCAGTGAGAGGGCGAACAGCGGGACGGGCGGGACCAGCGACATCCAGACCATGAACCCGAACGCGTCGACGGGCTCGGCGGTGGCCTGGTTCATCCGGCGCATCGCGACGTTCGCCAGCCCCCAGCTCGCCGCCCCGCCGACGCACAGCAGGAACGCCCCGACCGGACTCCCGCCCTCCCGCTGCGCGACGCCGAGCAGAGCGACGCCGGAGAACGCGACGACCATCCCGGCGACCTGCCGGGCGCCGAGCCGCTCGCGCAGCAGCACCCCGGCGAACAGCGCGGTGAAGATCGCCTGGACCTGGAGCACCACCGACGACAGCCCGGCGGGCATCCCGAGCCGCATCCCGATGAACAGCAGCGCGAACTGCCCGACGCCCAGCGGGAGCCCGACCAGCCACAGCCAGCGGACGGCGACCGGCGGGCGCCGGACGAAGAACACCGCGGGCAGCGCGGCGGCGGTGAACCGCAGCGCGGCGAGCAGCAGCGGCGGGAAGTCCTCCAGCGCGACCTTGATCGGGACGAAGTTGAAGCCCCAGATCGCGGCGATCAGCGTGGCCAGCAGGACGTGGCGCGGTCTCATGCCCCGATCGTCGCCCTCCCCTTATTTTAGGACAAGCTAGAATCTGTCGACATCTCGCTTTAGAATTGCTACATGCTCGATCTGGAACGGCTGCGCGCCCTGCACTCCGTCGCCACCTACGGCTCGGTCAGCGCCGCCGCCGACGTCCTGCACGTCACCACCTCCGCCGTCTCCCAGCAGCTCGCCAAGCTGGAGCGGGAGACCGGCCAGAAGCTGCTCGAGCGCAACGGCCGCGGCGTCCGGCTCACCGACGCCGCCGAGCTGCTCGTCGGGCACGCCGAGCGGATCCTCTCCCTCGTCGAGCAGGCCCAGGCCGACCTGGAGGCGCACCGCGGCTCGGTCGTCGGGCAGCTCACCGTCGCCGCGTTCCCCACCGCCGTCCGCGGGCTGATGCCGCAGACGCTGCCGCTGCTGCGCGCCGAGCATCCCGAGCTGCGCGTCCTGGTCCGCGAGGAGGACCCCCTGCACAGCATGCCCCTCGTCGTGCGCGGCGACCTCGACATGGCCGTCGTCCAGGACTGGAACAACGAGCCGCTGCCGCTGCCCGAGGGCCTGCACAAGGGCGCCATCTGCGACGACGTCGCCGACGTCGCGCTGCCCGCCGGCCACCCGCTCGCCGGCCGCGACAGCATCGAGCTGAAGGAGCTGGCGGGCGACCCGTGGATCAGCTCGGTGCCCGACAGCATCTGCTGCGACTGGCTGCTGCGCACCCTGCGCGCCACCGACAGCGAGCCCCGCATCGAGCACATGGCCTACGAGTTCGCCACCCAGCTCGCCCTGGTCGCCGCCGGGCTCGGCAACGCGATCCTGCCCCGGCTCGGCCGCTGCGACGTGCCGCCGGACGTCGCGATCGTCCCGCTGGCCGAGCCGCTGACCCGCCGCGTGTACGCGGTCTGGCGCGAGGAGGCCGCGCGCCGCCCGGCGATCCGCGCCGCCGTCACCGCGCTGCGCGCCGGCGTCCCCGGCACCGTCCAGCGCGCCGCCTGACGCCCCCGCCCCGGGACGGTTCGCCGCGCCGCCCGCGATTCGGTACCTTCTTCGCGATCTTGGTGGGAGGCGGCGATGAGCGGGTGGCGGATCGAGGGGTACGCCGAGGTGCGGGAGCTGGGCGCGGGCGCCCAGGGACGCGTCGTGCTCGCCCGGCACGAGCGGTCCGGCACCCCGGTCGCGATCAAGTACCTGGACGCGGCCGCGGGCGAGGACGAGCGGGAGCGGCTCCGCCGCGAGGCCCGGATGCTCGGGCGCGCCGAGAGCCCGCACGTCGCCCGCCTCTTCCGGCTCGTCGAGGGCCCCGAGGGCGCCGCGATCATCATGGAGGCCGTCGACGGGGTGTCCCTCAGGGAGCTCCTCGCCCGGCACGGCGCGCTCGGACCCGAGGCGTCGCTGTCGGTGCTGAAGGGCTCGCTGCTCGGCCTCGCCGCCGCCCACGCCCTCGGCGTCGTGCACCGCGACTACAAGCCCGCGAACGTCGTCGTCCCGGCGGACGGGCGCAGCCGGCTGGTCGACTTCGGCATCGCGACCCCGGCCGGGCAGGAGGCCGGCGGCGCCGGAACCCCGTACTACATGGCGCCCGAGCAGTGGGACCGGCACACCGCCACGCCCGCGTCGGACGTGTACTCCGCAACCTGCGTGTTCGTCGAGTGCGTCAGCGGCGACCGGCCGTTCAGCGGGAACCGCGCCGAGCTGATGCGGGCCCACCGCACGGGCGCCGTCCCGGTCGAGGCCGTCCCCGAACCCCTCCGCCCCCTCGTCGCGCGGGGCATGGCCAAGGACCCCGCCGACCGTCCGCCGAGCGCCGCCGCGTTCGTCGACGACCTGGAACGGACGGCCCTCGAGGCGTACGGGCCGGACTGGGAGACGCGCGGCGTCCGCGCGCTCGCCGCGTCCGCCGTCGCGCTCGCGGCGCTGTTCCCGCTGGCCGCATGGGTCGTCCCGGGCGCCGCGTCCGCGGCCGGCACCGCCGCCGCGCCGGGCGCCGCGCACGCGGCCGGCCAGGCCATCGGCCAGAGCGCCGCGAGCAACGCCGCGGGCAAGGCCGGCGCGGCGAGCGCGATCAAGGCGTTCTTCGGCGGCGCGGGCGGCATCGCCACGGCCGCCGCCGGAACGGCCGTGGTCGTCGGCGCCGGTGCCATCGCCGTCCAGCAGATCACCAAGGACGACCCGGCGCCGCGTCCCACGGTCACCCGGCCCGTCGCGGCCGTGGCGTCCGTCCGGGACTGCCCCACCACCGACGGGCTCGGCAACAAGGTCACGCCGTCGCCCGGCCCAGCGCAGGTCCGCCTGCCCGAGCAGGTGAAGCTGCCGAAGGACGCGGCCGTCTACAGCCTCGGCGAGGGCCGCCACCTGATCGGCCCGGCCTCGACAGGGTGCTCCGGATCGACGGGCGCGAACGCCGGCTACACCACGATCGGCGACTCGAAGACGCTCCGGATATCGCAGAACTGGCAGGGATCCATCGGCAACATCGCCGACCAGGTCTGCAAGTACTTCCCGGACTCACCGGAGGCCGCGAAGGCGAAGCGGAACTTCGGCCCCTGCACGTCCGCCGTGCACGACCGGCAGGACGTCCCGACGGGGGCGCCGGCGCTGCGGCTGGCGCTGGCGACCGAACAGCCGACCGAGCAGCCGCCACCGTCGCCGTACGTGATGGTGACCCTCGTCACGATGGGGTCCAACGGGCTGCCCTCGCCCGTCACCTGCCTGGCGCCCGCCGCGCGCGCCGACATGTGCGACGCCGCGCTCACCTACTGGTTCGTCCAGGCGACGAACGGCACGAAGATCGCCAAAGCCGACCTCGACCGGGTCGCCGCCCGCATCACCGCCTACGTCCGGTCCGCGGGGGCGCGGGCCGTGGACGGGTTGGACGGGCAGCGCGGGTAGCCTGATCGGGCCATGACTGACACGACGATCGTTCACCTGCTGCGGCACGGTGAGGTGCACAATCCCGAAGGCGTCCTGTACGGGCGGCTGCCCGGCTACCGGCTCAGCGAGGACGGCGTCCTCATGGCCAAGGCCGCAGCGAAATGGTTCGCCGACCGGGACGTCACCGCGCTGTTCTCCTCGCCGATGCAGCGGGCGCTGGAGACCGCCGCGCCGCTGGCCGACTCGTTCGACCTGCCCGTGACGGTGGACGATCGGCTGATCGAGGCCGAGAACCACTTCGAGGGCCTGACCTTCGGGGTGGGGCCGGGCTCGCTGCGCCGCCCCGAGCACTGGCGCTACCTGGTGAACCCGTTCCGGCCGTCGTGGGGCGAGCCGTACCGGCAGATGGCGGCGCGGATGCGCGCGGCGGTGGTCCGGGCGCGGGAGGCGGCGCGCGGCCACGAGGCGGTGTGCGTCAGCCACCAGCTGCCGATCTGGATCCTGCGGCTGCACGCCGAGCACCGCCGGCTCTGGCACCACCCGAACCGGCGGGAGTGCGCGCTGGCCAGCGTGACCAGCCTCACGTTCGAGGGCAGCCGGCTGGTCGGGGTCGGGTACCGCGAGCCCGCCGACGGGATCGCGAAGGGCCCCAGTGTCGCGGGTGCCTGACGGCACCGCTAGGTTGTGTACTACGTCCTGTAGTAGTAGGAGGGTCCGTTGAGCCCCCGAATCTCCCACGCGCGCGCCGCCGCCGCTGCCGTCGCGCTCTGCGGGCTGCTCGCCGGCTGCGCGGGAACCGGTTCGGCCAAGAGCGGCCCGGACGGCAACGACAACCGGTTCATCTCGGGCGACGGGAACGTCACGCAGTACCAGCCGGGGCAGCGCAAGACCCTGCAGGAGGTCGCCGGCCAGACGCTCGACGGGCAGTCGTTCAAGCTCGACTCGCTCAAGGGCAAGGTCGCGGTCGTCAACTTCTGGGCGTCGTGGTGCGCGCCCTGCCGCGGCGAGGCGCCGTCGCTGGAGCAGATCTACACCGCGAACAAGGCCAAGGGCGTGGAGTTCCTCGGCGTCAACTTCAAGGACTCCAAGGACAACGCCAAGGCGTTCGAGCGCAAGTTCAAGGTCACCTACCCGAGCCTGTTCGACGGGGACGGCCAGGTGACGCTGGCGTTCCGGGAGGTGCCGCCGAGCGCGATCCCGAGCACCCTCGTCCTGGACCGGCAGGGGAAGATCGCCGCGCGCGTCATCGGCGCGACCACCTACTCCAAGCTGAACTCGCTGGTGACGAAGGTGCTCGCGGAAAAATGAGCGCGGCGCGGTGAACGTTGACGAGACGGTGACGAGCGGGTCGCTGGTGGCGGCGGCGCCGCTGGCGGCGCTCGCCGGGCTCGTGTCGTTCCTGTCGCCGTGCGTGCTGCCGCTCGTCCCCGGCTACCTGTCGTACGTGACGGGGATGACGGGCGCGGACCTCGCCGAGCAGCGCCGCGGCCGGCTGCTGTCCGGCGTGCTGCTGTTCGTCGCGGGCTTCACCGTCGTGTTCGTCAGCTACGGCGTGGCCTTCGGCGGGCTCGGCCGGTGGCTGCTGGAGTACCAGGACCAGATCACCCGGGTGCTCGGCGCCGTCACGATCGTCTTCGGGCTGGCCTTCATGGGCCTGATCCCGGGCCTGCAGCGGACGATGAAGTCGGGCCGGCTGCCCTCGGCGGGCCTGGCCGGGGCGCCGCTGCTCGGTGCGCTGTTCGCGCTCGGCTGGACGCCGTGCATCGGGCCGACGCTCGGCGCCGTCCAGTCGCTGGCGATCAGCGAGGCGAGCGCCACCCGCGGCGCGCTGCTGTCGCTGGCGTACTGTGTCGGCCTCGGGGTGCCGTTCGTGGTGACGGCGGTCGCCTACCGCCGCGCGCTCGGCGCCTTCGGCGCGGTGAAGCGGCACTACCCCCTCGTCATGCGGATCGGCGGGGGCATGCTCGTCCTCATCGGGGTGCTGCTGGTGAGCGGCCTGTGGGGCGACCTGAACATCGAGCTGAAGTCGTGGATCAGCGGCTTCGAGCCGGTTCTCTGATGCCGACGGATCGGCAGAGGCATTGATATGAGCGACATCAAGGACATCGAAACGGGCACCCAGGCGCCCGCCGCGCGGCAGGCCCCCGAGGAGGTGCCGCGGCCCCGGGGCATCGGCCCCCTGGGCTGGCTGCGGTGGGGCTGGCGGCAGCTCACCACCATGCGCACGGCGCTGATCCTGCTGTTCCTGGTGGCGCTGGGCGCGGTGCCCGGGTCTGCGCTGCCGCAGCGCGGCCAGGCCCCGGAGAAGGTCGCGGCCTACCTCGCCGACCACAAGACGATCGGCCCGGTCCTCGACAAGCTGTCGATGTTCGACGTGTTCGCCGCGCCCTGGTTCGCGGCGATCTACATCCTGCTGTTCGTGTCGCTGGCGGGCTGCGTCATCCCGCGCGCGGTGAAGCACTACCAGTCGATGCGTGCCCGCCCCCCGGCGGCGCCCCGCAACCTGGACCGGCTGCCGCAGTCGGTGACGTACGAGACCGACGACGCGCCCGAGGACGTCCTCGCCGAGGCCCGCAAGGTGCTGCGCGGGCGCCGGTTCCGGGTGGACGTGTCGGGCGGCGCCGCGTCCGCGGAGAAGGGCTACCTGGGCGAGACCGGCAACCTCGTCTTCCACCTGGCGCTGCTCGGGCTGCTCTTCGCGCTCGGCGCGGGCAACATGTTCGGCTACCGCGGCAGCGTGCTGATCACCGAGGGCAAGACGTTCGCCAACTCGCTCGGCCAGTACGACGAGTTCACCCCGGGACGGCTCTTCGACGACGGCGACCTCGCCCCGTTCACCATCGGCCTGGACGACTTCAAGGCCAAGTACGAGCTGGAGGGCGACAAGCGCGGGCAGGCCACGGCGTTCGACGCCTGGATCCACTACCGCGACAAGCCGTCCGGCAAGGACGAGAAGTACGACCTGCGGATCAACCATCCGCTGAAGGTCGGCGGCACGAAGGTGTACCTGCTCGGGCACGGCTACGCGCCGAAGTTCACCGTGAAGGACGCCAAGGGGAACGTCGCCTTCCAGGACACCGTCCCGTTCCTGGAGATGGAGCCGCGCAACCTGACGTCCGAGGGCGTCATCAAGGTCCCCGACGCCGAGCCCGACCAGCTCGCCTTCTACGCGATCCTGTGGCCGACGGCGGTCGCCAGCCCGGACGGCAAGCAGATCGTCTCGGCGTTCCCCGGCGCGCTGCGCCCGGTCATCACGCTGTCGTCGTTCAAGGGCGACCTCGGCCTGGACTCCGGCACCCCGCAGTCGGTGTACAAGCTGGAGGGCATCGGCAAGACCCTCCAGCCGATCAAGGGCGGGGAGAAGCTGCTGGAGCCGGGGGAGACCTTCAAGCTCCCGGGCAACGCGGGCTCGATCACGTTCGACGGGATGGCGGAGTACGCGACCCTGTCGGTCAACCACGACCCCGGGCGCATCCCCGCGCTGATCGCGGCGGTGCTGGCGGTGCTGGGCGTGGCGACCTCGTTCCTCGTCCGGCGGCGCAGGGTGTGGGTCCGTGCGGGCGCCGGGAAGGGCGGGCGTACGGTGGTGGAGGTCGGCGGGCTCACCCTCGGGAACCCGACCTCGGAGTTCGACGACATCGTGACCGCCCTGCGCGGCCCCGGCGGCGCGGGCGACGGGCCGGAGACCTCCGGGCAGGACGAGAGCGGATCACGGCAGGACGAGGCCGGACGGGACACCGGACCGGACGACGCCGCGCGGGACGACGGCGGCACCGGGCGGGACGGCACCGGGCCGGAACAGAACGGGTCCGAAGCGGAACCAGGCGCCGATCGGGGTTCCGGGTCGGCAACCGAACCGAAGGAGTGACGAGGTGAGCAACGCCGACCTCGCGAACCTGAGCGACAAGCTCATGCTGACCACCGTGGTGCTGTACATCGTGGCGCTGGTGGCCTACGCGGCCGATCTCGGCTTCGGCCGCCGCTCCGCGGCGGTCGCCGACGGCGAGAGGGCCGAGGCGAAGGTCCTCGTCGGCGCGGCCGGCGCCGAGACCGTCGAGGAGGCCCCGGCCAAGGCCGCCGCCGCAGGGGAGGCCGGCGAGGACGACGAGCCCGAGCGCCGGCGGACCGACTGGGCGCGGCTGGCGATCGTGCTGAACGTGCTCGGCTGGGCGTCGCACCTCGGCATCCTGGTGACCCGCGGCATGGCGGTGCACCGCTGGCCGTGGGGCAACATGTACGAGTTCATGACGGCCCTGTCGT
Organism: Actinomadura opuntiae; assembly: GCF_030283205.1. Taxonomy (GTDB): domain Bacteria; phylum Actinomycetota; class Actinomycetes; order Streptosporangiales; family Streptosporangiaceae; genus Spirillospora. The sequence goes on along the minus strand of NZ_JASNWF010000032.1, from coordinate 56,098 downwards.
TCGCCGCCGTGACCGCGTTCATGGTCGTGGCGCTGCGGTACAACGCCCGCTTCCTCGGCGCGTTCGTGATGGCCGCCGTGGTCATCGCGCTCGGCGTCGACAACATCTGGCTGTACGACTCGGCGGGCCCGGTCAGCCCGGCGCTCAACTCCTACTGGATCGCGATCCACGTCACCGCCGCGATCATCGCGACCGGCTCGTTCACCGTGGCGGGCGCCGCGACGATCCTGTACCTGCTGAAGACCCGCGCGGAGGGCGGCGCGGCCGGCGCCGGCACCGGGGTGCTGTCGCGCATCCCGTCCGCCGAGGACCTGGACCGGCTGTCGATGCGGGTGACGATGTTCGCCTTCCCGATCTGGACGGCCGCCATCATCATGGGCGCCATCTGGGCCGACCAGGCGTGGGGCCGCTACTGGGGCTGGGACCCCAAGGAGGTCTGGTCCTTCGTCACCTGGATCGTCTACGCCGCCTACCTGCACGCGCGCGCGACCGCCGGCTGGAAGGGCCGCAAGGCGGCGATCCTGTCGCTGGTCGGCTTCGCCTGCCTGCTGTTCAACTTCTTCGGCGTCAACTACATGTTCTCGGGCATGCACTCCTACGCCTGAGCACGGTCCGAGCAGTCATCGGGGACCGCGGCCACCGTTTCGGCGGGCGCCGCGGTCCTCGCACATCCGCGCCCGCCCGATTCGCGGTGACTCGCGGGGATGACGCCGTGTCGGGTTCCGGCTTACCCTGCCTCGGGGGCCCACTCGCTCGGCGACACCGCGGGCCCCGCTGACAGAGGAGCCCGATGCGCTTCAAAGGCGTCCACCGAAAGCCCCGGGAGCTGAGGAATCGGGAGGCCTCCCGGGGCGCGGCGGTCCGCAGGGACGACGCCGCGTACGCGCCGTCGCCGCCGGACGCGGGGCAGCGCCCCGAGCCCGGGCACGTGCGGCCGCGCAGCAACCAGCCCCGCGACAGGTTCGGCCGGTTCCGCAAGGCGGGCCGCGACGACGACTTCGCGCTCGCCCCCGGCGCCGACGGCCCGGACACCGCCGAGCCGCGCACCGGACGGTACGGGCGGCGCGGCGCGGGCCGTCCGCGCGCCGGCGACTACGCGTGGAGCGACTTCGAGCTCGACGACGCCCTGCGCGCCGAGCCGCACCCGCCGGGCATGCCGCACGCCGCCGACGGCCGGCGGCACTGCGGGGTGCTGGAGAGCGTGCTGTACCGGCAGTGGGACGCGCGGCAGGGCCCGCCGACCCCCGAGGTGATCCGGGCCGTCGACAGCCTGGCGTCGCTGCCCGAGCCGCTCAAGGAGAAGCTCGCGGGCGGCCTGGACGGCATCTACGTCGGGCCGGGCGGCGTCCCGCAGCTGGACGACATGGGCCACCTGCGCGACCGTCCGCTGCCGTCCGGCCGCGCGACCTGGGACATCTGCGCCGGCGCCTACGGCGACCGCAAGATCATCGTGGGGGACCGGCCGTCGCCGACCCCGGACGTGATGCTGCACGAGGTCGGGCACGCGCTCGACGACATCGACGGCGAGGGCGGCGGGTGGACCTCCGACAGCCCCGCCTTCCGGGAGCTGTACGAGCTGTGCCGCCCGCACCTGGCCAGCGACTTCCACAAGCAGCCCGACGCGCTCGGCCGGCGCGAGTTCTTCGCCGACGCGTTCTCGGCGATCTCCTCCCGGCAGCGCCCGGCGCTGGTGGATATGCTCGCCGGCAACATCAGGACGGCACTGGAAGTCATGCTCTTCTTCAACCGCAGATACGGCATCTAGGACACCGCGATGCCGGCGAAGGCGATGGACTCCGAGGGTGATCGACGATGTACGTGATCCGGCTCCCCGACGGCACGCTCCGGGTGCCCCACAGCGTCCTCGCCGGCTCCGACGACGACCGTCCCGGGGACGACGACGGTCCGGACGCGGACCGGGAGCGGGGCGGGCGGATCATCGCCGACGCCTACGTGGAGATCGGCCCCGGCGACCCCGACTACGACCGGCTCCTCGCCCGGTCGCTGACCGAGCAGGAGCTGGCGGACAGGCGGCGCCGCTGGCGGGACGAGGACGCCGAGCTGGCGCGCCGGTTCGAGGAATGGCGGGCCGGCGAGGCGGAGGAGTAGCCGTGCCGATCGCGCGGACCCGGGCCGGACGGACCGCCCGCGCGCACCGATCCGGGCGGCGCTCCGGAGCCGGTGCCGTTCGAGGGGACGACACCCCGCATCCCCCGGTCGGCTTACGCCGGGGTCAGTGTCGTTCGAGGGGGGACGACACCCCGCATCCCCCGGTCGGCTTACGCCGGGGTCAGTGGACCGAGTGCTCGGCGACCGGTTCCTCGCCGCGCAGCAGCGCGTGGACCTCGGACTCCCGGAACCGGCGGTGTCCGCCGGGAGTCCGGATGCTGCTGATCCGGCCGGCCGCGGCCCACCGGGTGACCGTCTTCGGATCGACCCGGAAGAGGGCGGCGACTTCCCCTGGGGTCAGCAGGCGCTCGCTCGTGCTCTCCACGTTTTCTCTCCCCCTTTGTCCCGCTCTCGGCGCGGGTGGACTGTTTAACAGTGTGGCGGGTCAAGACCGATTTCTCCCTTGTTTTCGCAAAACATCACGCTGCGTAGTGACCCGAGCAGCAGGGATGACGGTCGGTGCTCGCCACCCCGGTCTCCGGGGGCTCTCACACCACACTTGACCTGCCGTGTCACGCCCGCAACGCCGTCCTGACAGCCGCGTGAACGGTCCGCCGCGGCGGACCCAATACGCTCGGGACCATGTCCGATCTTGTTTCGCTGCCGGAGATCGAGCGCGCCGCCGAACGCCTCGCCGGCGTCGCGCTGCGCACGCCGCTCGTCCCCTTCCCCGGCGCCGGCGACGGAGCCCTGCTGGTGAAGGCCGAGTCCCTGCAGCCGATCGGCGCGTTCAAGCTGCGCGGTGCGTACGCAACCATCGCGTCCCTGCCCGAGGAGCAGCGCGAGCGCGGCGTCGTCACGCACTCCAGCGGCAACCACGCCCAGGCCGTCGCCTACACCGCCCGCGCGCTCGGCATCCCCGCCGTCCTGGTCATGCCGCACACCACCCCCGGCGTGAAGGTGGACGCCTGCATGGCGCTCGGCGCCGAGATCGTCTACGTCGAGCCCACCTCGCAGGCGCGCGAGGAGACCGCGGCGAAGCTCGCCGCCGCGCACGGCTTCACCCTCGTCCCGCCCTACGACGACGCCCGGATCATCGCCGGTCAGGGCACCGCCGGGCTGGAGATCGTCCAGGACCGCCCGGACGTGGACGTCGTGCTCGTCCCGGTCAGCGGCGGCGGACTGATCTCCGGCGTCGCCACCGCCGTGAAGGCGCTGCGCCCCGAGGCCAAGGTGATCGGCGTCGAGCCCGAGCTGGCCGCCGACGCCCGCGACTCGCTCCGCGAGGGCCGCCCCGTCACCTGGGACGCCGAGAAGACCGGCCGCACCATCGCCGACGCCCTGCGCGTCCAGCGCGTCGGCGACCTGCCGTTCGCGCACATGCAGGCGTACGTCGACGGCATCGTCACCGTCACCGAGGACGACATCCGCCGCACCATGCGCCGCCTCGCCCGTGAGGCCCGCCTGATCGCCGAACCCGCCGGCGCCGTCGCCACCGCCGCCTACCTCTACCACCGCGACGAACTGCCGGCCGCCGACACCTACGTCTCGATCCTCTCCGGCGGCAACGTGGACCCCGCACTCTTCCTCGACGTCCTGCGCTGACCCGCCCCACCGTTGGCGGGGATTCCAGGGGGTCGCTCCCCTGGGTCAACACCACCGGGGGTACTCTCGGAGGGTCATGCGTTCCGTACTGCTTTACACCGCCGCGCGGCTGGCGATCTTCGTGGCCACCGCCGGGGTGCTCGCGCTGTTCGGGGCCCGCGGGTTCCTGCTCCTGATGCTGTCGCTGCTGATCAGCGGCATCGTCAGCTTCGTGCTGCTGTCGAACCAGCGGGACCGGATGTCGGCCGCGGTGACCTCCGGCCTGAGCTCCCAGCGCGCCAGGTTCCAGCGCGCGCAGACCAAGGAAGACGCCTAGCGCGCACCGTCCGGCATCGACCCGCATGGGCGCCCTCTCCGGCGCGGGCGGGGCGGCAATAGGCTGAGGTCCATGACCCGCGCCTCCTTGGATAAGAAGCCCGCCGACGTGGCGGCGATGTTCGACGGCACCGCCGAGCGGTACGACCTGCTGAACACGCTGATGACCGGCGGGCAGGACCGGCGCTGGCGGCGGGAGGCCGTCCGGGCGCTGGACGCGCGGCCGGGCGAGCGGATCCTCGACCTCGCGGCCGGGACCGGGACGTCCTCGGTGCCGTTCGCCGAGGCGGGCGCGCAGACCGTGGCCTGCGACTTCTCCCTCGGCATGCTCCGGGTGGGGGTGCGCCGGCAGGCGGGCGTGCCGCGGCTGAGCTTCGCGGCGGGCGACGCCCTGCGGCTGCCGTTCAAGGACGGCTCGTTCGACGCCGTGACGATCTCCTTCGGGCTGCGCAACGTCGCCGACACCGGCCGGGCGCTGCGCGAGCTGCGGCGGGTGGCCAAGCCCGGCGGGCGGCTGCTGATCTGCGAGGTCAGCCATCCGCCGAACGCGCTGCTGGCGCTCGGCCACAAGATGCACCTCAGGCACGGGCTGCCGCTGCTGGCCCGGGTCAGCTCCAACCCCGACTCCTACCGCTACCTCGCCGAGTCGACGCTCGCCTGGCCCGACCAGGCGGGGCTGGCGCGGCTCGTCCAGGACGCGGGCTGGACGAAGGTGCGCTGGCGCGACCTCACCTTCGGGGTCGCGGCGATGCACCACGCGATCAACCCCGGCTGATCGCGGCGCCGGTGGGTCGGGACCGGTCCAAAACGGAACCGGCCCAGAAGTACCCACCGGTCGTGATAAAGGAATAGACTCCCCACCGGATCCTTGTGAAGTACTTCACAAGCGAACGAGCTAAAGAGGAACGCCGTGACCGACTCCACCCGACACGCGGACGCCATCGTCGTCGGGGCAGGCCCCGCCGGATCGTCGACCGCCTACTGGCTCGCGCAGGCCGGGCTGGACGTGCTGCTGCTGGAGAAGGCCACCTTCCCGCGCGACAAGATCTGCGGCGACGGGCTCACCCCGCGCGCGGTCCGCGCGCTCATCGGGATGGGCGTCGACATCAACGACCCCGGCTGGGGACGCAACAAGGGGCTGCGCATCTACGGCGGCGGCGTCAAGGTCGAGCTGCCCTGGCCGGAGCTGGCGAGCTTCCCCGACTTCGGCCTGGTCCGCAAGCGCACCGACCTCGACCAGCTGCTCGCCGAGCACGCCGCGAAGGCGGGCGCGCAGCTGCTGCAGGGCTGCAACGTGACCGGCCCGATCGTCGACGAGCGCACCGACCGGATCAAGGGCGTCACCGCGACCTACGAGGGCGAGGAGGTCGAGTTCCACGCGCCGCTGGTCGTCGCGGCCGACGGCAACTCGACCCGGCTGTCGCTGGCGATGGGCCTGCGCCGCCGCGAGGACCGCCCGATGGGCGTCGCCGTCCGGCGCTACTTCCAGACGCCGCGCCACGACGACGAGTACATGGAGGCGTGGCTCGAGCTGTGGGACGGCGAGCGCCTGCTGCCCGGCTACGGCTGGGTGTTCGGCGTCGGCGACGGCACCTCCAACGTCGGGCTCGGCCTGCTCAACACCAGCAAGGCGTTCCAGAACGTCGACTACCGCGGCATGATGAAGCGCTGGTGCGCGCAGATGCCGGAGGACTGGCAGTTCGACGAGGAGCACGCGACCTCCAAGATCCGCGGCGCGGCGCTGCCGATGGGCTTCAACCGGCAGCCGCACTACACCCGCGGGATGCTGCTGGTCGGCGACGCCGGCGGCATGATCAACCCGTTCAACGGCGAGGGCATCGACTACGCGCTGGAGTCCGGCCGGCTGGCCGCCGACATCATGGTGCAGGCGCTGGCCCGCCGCACCCCGGCGCAGCGCGAGCGGACGCTGTACGAGTACCCGCGCATCCTGAAGGACGAGCACGGCGGCTACTTCACGCTGGCCCGCGTGTTCGTGCAGGCCATCGGCGACCCGCGGATCATGAAGTTCCTGACCGCGCACGGGCTGCCGCACCCCACCCTGATGCGGTTCACCCTCAAGCTGCTCGCCAACCTGACCGACCCGAAGGGCGGCGACGCGATGGACCGGGTCATCAACGCGATGCAGAAGGCGGCGCCGGCGGCATGAGCGAGGTCCGCACGCTCCCGAAGATATCGCCGTTCCCCGCGAAGCCGCAGGTGAGCGGACTACAGTGCATTACCCGACCCCCTGAGGGGAGTGCTATTGATCACCTTGGCTAGGGTGGCGACCCGTGCTCGTGAGAATTTTCACGAGCGTGCGCAGGGTCACGCCGCCGAGGCGCGCCGGTCCGGCCCCGGATCCCGCGCCCCGTACAGCGTCGTACGTACCGAGGAGGGGCGGTAGAGACATGGATCTCTATGTTCCGATCATCGTGCTGGGAGTGCTCGCCGCGCTGTTCGCCGTCGGCTCGGTGGCGATGGCCTCGCTCACCGGCCCCAAGCGGTGGAACCGCGCCCGGCTGGACGCCTACGAGTGCGGCATCGAGCCGACCCCGCAGCCGGTCGGCGGCGGGCGGTTCCCCGTCAAGTACTACCTGACGGCGATGCTGTTCATCGTCTTCGACATCGAGATCATCTTCCTGTACCCGTGGGCCGTCGCCTTCGACCACATGGGCATGTTCGGCCTTGTGGAGATGGTCCTCTTCATCGTCACCGTTCTCGTCGCGTACGCCTACATCTGGCGCCGCGGTGGTCTGGAGTGGGACTGACATGGGTCTTGAGGAGAAACTTCCGAGCGGGTTCCTGCTGACGACGGTCGAGCAGGTCGCCGGTTGGGCGCGCAAGAGCTCGGTGTGGCCGGCGACGTTCGGCCTGGCGTGCTGCGCGATCGAGATGATGGCGACCGGCGACCCGCGGCACGACTTCTCCCGCTGGGGGATGGAGCGCGCCTCGGCGACGCCGCGGCAGGCCGACCTGATGATCGTCGCGGGCCGGGTGAGCCAGAAGATGGCGCCGGTGCTGCGGCAGATCTACGACCAGATGACCGAGCCCAAGTGGGTCATCGCGATGGGCGTGTGCGCCTCGTCCGGCGGCATGTTCAACAACTACGCGATCGTGCAGGGCGTCGACCACATCGTCCCGGTGGACATCTACCTGCCCGGCTGCCCGCCGCGGCCGGAGATGCTGCTGGACGCGATCCTCAAGCTGCACGACAAGATCCAGAACACCAAGCTCGGCCCGCAGCGCAAGAAGCAGATCGCCGAGCTGGAAGAGGCCAAGCGCCGACAGCTCCCGCTGCTGGGACAGGGAACGGTTTAGATGAGCTCCGAGAATCCTGAGCAGAGGGCCGAGCAGGGCGCCGACCGGCTGCCCGCGCAGGCCGAGGAGGAGCGCCGCGAGCAGCCGATCGCCCGCCAGGGCATGTTCGGCGCCAAGACGACCGGCGACACCTCCGGGTACGGGCGGCTGGTCATCCGGCAGAGCCCGAAGGTCACCGCGCCGCGCCCCTACGGCGGGCCCGGCGGCGCGGCCGAGGCCGGTGAGTTCGACGAGATCGCCGACGAGCTGGAGCGCGCGCTCCCCGACTTCGGCGACGCGATCGAGCGCGTCGTCGTGCACCGCGGCGAGCTGACCTTCTTCGTCAAGCGCGAGCGCCTCCTGGACGTGGCGCGCACCATGCGGGACGAGCCGTCGCTGCGGTTCGAGCTGTGCTCGGGCGTGTCCGGCGTGCACTACCCGAAGGACGAGGGCGCCGAGCTGCACTCGGTCGTGCACCTGCTGTCGATCACCCACAACCGGCGCGTCCGGCTGGAAGTGACCTGCCCGGACGCCGACCCGCACGTCCCGTCGCTGGTGCCGGTGTACCCCACGTGCGACTGGCACGAGCGCGAGACCTACGACTTCTTCGGGATCGTCTACGACGGTCACCCGGCGCTCACCCGCATCGAGATGCCCGACGACTGGGTCGGCCATCCGCAGCGCAAGGACTACCCGCTCGGCGGCATCCCCGTCGAGTACCGAGGGGCGGAGATCCCCCCGCCGGACGAGAGGCGGTCGTACGTATGAGCTCCACGAAGTACACCGAGTACGACGCCTACGCCGCCGAGGAGGCGGCCGAGGGCCGCGTGTTCGACGTCAACGGCCAGGACTGGGACCAGGTCGTCGCCGGCGCCGAGGACCTCGGGGACGAGCGGCTCGTGGTCAACATGGGCCCGCAGCACCCGTCCACGCACGGCGTCCTGCGGCTGATCCTGACGCTGGACGGCGAGACCGTCGACGACTGCCGGGTGGGCATCGGCTACCTGCACACCGGCATCGAGAAGAACATGGAGTTCCGCACCTGGACGCAGGGCACCACGTTCTGCACGCGCATGGACTACCTGGCGCCGATCTTCAACGAGACGGCGTACTGCCTGGGCGTGGAGAAGCTGCTGGACGTCGCCGACCAGGTGCCGGAGCGGGCCCAGATCATCCGCGTGATGATGATGGAGCTGAACCGGATCTCCTCCCACCTGGTCGCCATCGCCACGTTCGGCCTCGAACTGGGCGCGACGACCGTCATGCTGAACGGGTTCATCGAGCGCGAGTACACCCTTGACCTCTTCGAGGAGATCACGGGTCTGCGGATGAACATGGCGTATGTCCGTCCGGGCGGCGTTGCCCAGGACCTGCCGAGCGGTGCGCTCAGCAAGATCCGCGACTATCTCGACCGGATGCCCAAGCGGATCCAGGCGCTGCGGAAGCTGATGGACGCCAACCCCGTCTATCTCGCCCGGACCAGGGACGTCGCGTACCTCGACCTTACCGGGTGCATGTCGCTGGGCGTCACCGGCCCCGTGCTGCGGGCCACCGGCCTGCCGTGGGACCTGCGCAAGTCGCAGCCCTACTGCGGCTACGAGACCTACGACTTCAAGGTCGCGACGCAGGACACCTGCGACGTGTACGGCCGCTATCTCGTCCGGATGGAGGAGATGGAGGAGTCGCTGAAGATCGTCGAGCAGTGCGTGGAGCGGCTGCAGTCGGTCAAGGGCCCGGTGATGATCGAGGACAAGAAGATCGGCTGGCCGGCGCAGCTGGCGATCGGCGCGGACGGGATGGGCAACTCGCCGCGGCACATCGCGCACATCATGGGCACCTCGATGGAGGCGCTGATCCACCACTTCAAGCTGGTGACGGAGGGCTTCCGGGTGCCGGCGGGGCAGGCGTACTCGCACATCGAGTCGCCGCGCGGCGAGCTCGGCGCGCACGTGGTCAGCGACGGCGGCACCCGCCCGTACCGCGTGCACTTCCGCGAGCCGTCCTTCGTCAACCTGCAGGCCACGCCGGCGATGGCCGAGGGCGGCATGGTCGCCGACGTGATCGCGGCCGTGGCGAGCATCGACCCGGTCATGGGGGGAGTGGACCGATGACGTTCGAACCGGAAGTGCGCGAGCGCCTCGAGCGCGACGCCAAGCTGATCATCGGCCGGTATCCGAGGCCGCGGTCGGCGCTGCTGCCGCTGCTGCACCTGGTGCAGTCGGAGGAGGGGCACGTCTCGCAGGACGGCATCGAGTTCTGCGCCGAGCAGCTCGGCATCACGCCGGCGCAGGTGACGGGCGTGTCGACGTTCTACACGCAGTACAAGCACGAGCCGGTCGGCGAGTACCACGTGGGCGTGTGCATCAACACGCTGTGCGCGGTGATGGGCGGCGACCAGATCTGGAACGAGCTGACCGAGCACACCGGCGTCGGGCACGACGAGGCCACCCCGGACGGCAAGGTCAGCCTGGAGCGGATCGAGTGCAACGCGGCCTGCGACTTCGCGCCGGTGATGATGGTCAACTGGGAGTTCTTCGACAACATGACTCCCGAGAAGGCCAAGCGGCTGGTCGACGACCTGCGCGCTGGTAAGGAAGTGCTTCCTTCGCGCGGCCCGAACAAGCTGTGCAGCTGGAAGGACGCCTCGCGCGTCCTCGCCGGGTTCCCCGACGGCCGCGCCCACGAGGGCGTCCAGGCCGGGCCGGAGTCGCTGCGCGGCCTGGCGCTGGCCAAGGAGCGCGGCTGGGAGGCGCCGTCCGCCGACGCCGACCGCGAGCAGCCCGAAGAGCCGGTCAAGGCGCACGAGGTCACCGACCCGCCGCCCAACGAGCCGGGCAAGCCGATCGGCGGCGACGTGAAGCCGGGCAGCCAGGAGGGTCGAAACCAGTGACGACGCTAACCCCGATCCTCACCCGGACCTGGGACCAGGAGGACTCGTTCACCCTCGCCGGGTACGAGCGCGAGGGCGGCTACCGGGCGCTGCGCAACGCGCTCGGGATGGCGCCGGACGAGATCGTCCAGATGGTCAAGGACTCCGGCCTGCGCGGCCGCGGCGGCGCCGGGTTCCCCACCGGCATGAAGTGGGGGTTCCTGCCCGCCGAGAGCCCGAACCCGCGCTACCTCGTCGTCAACGCCGACGAGTCCGAGCCGGGGACCTGCAAGGACATCCCGCTGATGATGGCCAACCCGCACCTCCTCGTCGAGGGCGTCATCATCAGCTCGTACGCCATCAAGTCGAACCAGGCGTTCATCTACGTGCGCGGCGAGGTGCTGCACGTGATCCGCCGGCTGCAGCAGGCGGTCGCCGAGGCGCGCGAGGCCGGGTACATCGGCACGGACATCCTCGGCTCCGGCTACGACCTGGACGTAGTCGTGCACACCGGCGCCGGCGCCTACATCTGCGGCGAGGAGACGGCGCTGCTGGACTCCCTCGAGGGGTTCCGCGGTCAGCCCAGGCTCAAGCCCCCCTTCCCGGCGGTGTCGGGCCTCTACGGCGGCCCCACCGTCATCAACAACGTCGAGTCGATCGCCTCGGTTCCCTCGATCGTGGAGAACGGCGCCGACTGGTTCACCTCGATGGGCACCGAGAAGTCCGCCGGGTTCGGCATCTTCTCGCTGTCGGGGCACGTCACCCGGCCCGGCCAGTACGAGGCGCCGCTCGGCATCACGCTGCGGGAGCTGCTCGACATGGCGGGCGGGATCCGCGAGGGGCACCGGCTGAAGTTCTGGACGCCCGGCGGGTCGTCCACGCCGATCTTCACCGACGAGCACCTGGACGTCCCGCTGGACTTCGAGTCCGTCGGCGCGGCCGGGTCGATGCTCGGCACCCGCGCCCTGCAGATCTTCGACGAGACGACCTGCGTCGTGCGGGCCGTGCTGCGCTGGTCGGAGTTCTACGCGCACGAGTCGTGCGGCAAGTGCACGCCGTGCCGCGAAGGGACGTACTGGTACAAGCAGATGCTCAAGCGGCTGGAGGCCGGCCAGGGCAAGGAGGAGGACCTGGAGACGCTCCTCGACCTGTCCGACAACATCCTCGGCCGCTCGTTCTGCGCGCTCGGCGACGGCGCGACGAGCCCGGTGGTCTCGTCGATCAAGCTGTTCCGGGACGAGTACCTCCAGCACTTCGAGCAGGGCGGCTGCCCGTTCGACCCGGCCGAGTCCACCCTCTGGGGAGGTGCCAAGTGACCGTCACCGACGACAAGGCGGCGGTGGAGAAGCCGGTCGAGATGGTCGCGTGCACCATCGACGGCTTCGAGATCGAGGTGCCGAAGGGCACGCTGATCATCCGGGCCGCCGAGCTGCTCGGCATCCAGATCCCGCGGTTCTGCGACCACCCGCTGCTGGACCCGGTCGGGGCCTGCCGGCAGTGCCTGGTGGAGATCCCCGACGCCGGCAACGGCCGCGGCATGCCGAAGCCGCAGGCGTCCTGCACCACCGCGGTGATGCCGGGGATGGTCGTCAAGACCCAGCTGACCTCGCCGGTCGCCGACAAGGCGCAGCACGGCGTGATGGAGCTGCTGCTGATCAACCACCCGCTGGACTGCCCGATCTGCGACAAGGGCGGCGAGTGCCCGCTGCAGAACCAGGCGATGTCCAACGGGCGCGGCGAGACGCGGTTCACCGAGACCAAGCGGACGTTCCCCAAGCCGATCCCGCTGTCCAGCCAGGTGCTGCTCGACCGGGAGCGCTGCATCCAGTGCGCCCGCTGCACCCGGTTCTCCGACCAGATCGCCGGCGACGCGTTCATCGACCTGTTCGAGCGCGGCGCCAAGGAGCAGGTCGGCGCGGCCGACGGCAAGCCGTTCCAGTCCTACTTCTCCGGCAACACGGTGCAGATCTGCCCGGTCGGGGCGCTGACCGGCGCCGCGTACCGGTTCCGGTCCCGGCCGTTCGACCTGGTGTCGCAGCCGAGCGTCTGCGAGCACTGCGCGTCCGGCTGCGCGCTGCGCACCGACCACCGGCGCGGGAAGATCACCCGCCGGCTGGCCGGGGACGACCCGCAGGTCAACGAGGAGTGGAACTGCGACAAGGGCCGCTGGGCGTTCACCTACGGCACGCGGCCCGAGCGGCTCACGCACCCGCTGATCCGCAACGAGAGCGGCGAGCTGGAAGTGGCGTCGTGGCCGGAGGCGCTGACCGTCGCGGCCCGCGGGCTCGCGGCGGCGCGCGGCTCGGCGGGCGTGCTGACCGGCGGCCGGGTCACCCTTGAGGACGCCTACGCCTACGCCAAGTTCGCCCGGATCGCGCTCGGCACCAACGACGTCGACTTCCGCGCCCGGCCGCTGTCGGACGAGGAGTCGCGGTTCCTGGCGTCCTCGGTCGCGGGCCGCCCGATCGAGGTGTCGTACGCCGACCTGGAGAAGGCGCCCGTGGTCGTCCTCGCCGGCTTCGAGCCGGAGGAGGAGTCCCCGATCGTGTTCCTGCGGCTGCGCAAGGCGCACCGCAAGAACAAGCTGAGGGTGTACGGGATCGCGCCGTTCGCGACGCGCGGCCTGCAGAAGGTCGGCGGGACGCTGCTGCCGGCGGTGCCCGGCTCGGAGTCGGAGGTGCTCGGCTCGCTGATCGGCGACGCGTCGCTCTCCGACGTCCGCACGCTGCTGGAGACCCCCGGCTCCGTGATCATGGTGGGCGAGCGGCTCGCCGCCAGCCCCGGCGCGCTGACCTCGGCGGTCCGGCTGGCGCAGGTCACCGGCGCCCGGCTGGCGTGGGTGCCGCGGCGGGCCGGGGAGCGCGGCGCGATCGAGGCCGGGGCGCTGCCCGGGCTGCTGCCGATCGGCCGTCCGGTCACCGACCCCGAGGCGCGCGCCGAGGTCGCCCGCGCCTGGGGCGTCGCGGAACTGCCCGCCGGCCCCGGCGAGGACACCGCCGGCATCCTCGCGGCTGCGGCGGAGGGCCGGCGCGGCGCGCTGCTGGTCGGCGGCGTCGACCCCTACGACCTGCCCGACCCGGACGCGGCGCTGCGGGCGCTGGAGGCCACCCCGTTCGTGGTGAGCCTGGAGCAGCGGCCGAGCGCGGTCACCGACCGCGCCGACGTGGTGCTGCCGGTCGCGGCCGTCGCCGAGAAGTCCGGCACGTTCGTCGACTGGGAGGGCCGCGGCCGCCAGTTCGACGTCGTGCTGAAGTCCGCCGGGCGGATGCCGGACCTGCGGGTCCTGCAGGCGCTCGCCGACGAGATGGACGTCCACCTCGGCCTGCCCGGGCCGGAGGCGGCGCGGCGCGAGCTGGCGCAGCTCGGCGCCTACCGCGGCCCGCGGCCGGACGCGCCGGACGTGGCGCACGCGCTGCCCCCGCGGCCCGAGCAGGGCGAGGCGCTGGTGGCGACCTGGCGGCTGCTGCTGGACGCGGGCCGGCTGCAGGACGGCGAGCCGTTCCTGGCCGGCACCGCCAAGCCCGCGGTGGCCCGGCTGTCGCCCGCGACCGCGGCGGAGATCGGCGCCACCGGCGCCGTCACGGTGTCGGGGCCGCGCGGCGCGGCGACGCTCCCGCTGGAGATCACCGCCGACCTGCCCGACCGGGTGGTGTGGCTGCCGACGAACTCGGCCGGCTGCGCCCTGTACCGGGACCTGGGCGCGGCGGCGGGCGGCGTCGTCACGATCGCGAGCGGCGCGCTCGCCCGCCCGACCGAGAACGCGGGAGGTTCCCGATGAGTCCGCTTGCGGCGCCCGCCGCCGATCCCACGCTCGCCACGTTCGGCAAGGACCCGTGGTGGCTGATCGGCGGCAAGGTGCTGGTCATCTTCGTCTTCCTGGTGCTGACCGTCCTGCTGTCGATGTGGGTCGAGCGGCGGGTCATCGGGCGGATGCAGCTGCGCGTCGGCCCGAACCGCGCCGGGCCCATGGGCCTGCTGCAGGGCCTGGCCGACGGCGTGAAGCTGGCGCTGAAGGAGGACATCGTCCCCCGCCAGGTCGACAAGGTCGTGTTCGTCCTCGCGCCGGTGATGTCGGCGGTGCCGGCGTTCATCTCCTTCGTCATCATCCCGTTCGGCCCGACGGTGTCGATCTTCGGGCACCACACCGCGCTGCAGGGCACCGACCTGCCGGTCGCGGTGCTGCTGGTGCTGGCGATGTCGTCGATGGGCATCTACGGGGTCGTGCTGGCGGGCTGGTCGTCGATGTCGCCGTACTCGCTGCTCGGCGGGCTCCGCTCGTCCGCGCAGATGATCTCCTACGAGATCGCGATGGGGCTGTCGTTCGTCGCGGTGTTCATGTTCGCCGGGTCGATGTCCACCTCGGAGATCGTCGCCAAGCAGGACCACATCTGGTTCGCGGTGCTGCTCGCGCCGTCGTTCGTGGTCTACGTGATCACGATGATGGGCGAGTCGAACCGCATCCCGTTCGACCTGCCCGAGGGCGAGGGCGAGCTGGTCGGCGGCTTCCACACCGAGTACTCGTCGCTGAAGTTCGCGATGTTCTTCCTCGCCGAGTACATCAACCTGGCGACGCTGTCGGCCCTCGCCACCACGCTGTTCCTCGGCGGCTGGCGGGCGCCCGCGCCGATCTCCACCGTGTGGTCGGGCGCCAACTCCGGCTGGTGGCCGGTGCTGTGGTTCCTGGTCAAGCTCTGGCTGTTCATCTTCTTCTTCGTCTGGCTGCGCGGCTCGCTGCCGCGGGTGCGCTACGACCAGCTGATGAAGCTCGGCTGGAAGATCCTGATGCCGGTCTCGCTGGCCTGGATCCTGCTGGTCTCCACCATCAAGGCGTTCAAGAACGACGGCTACGACATCCAGCAGATCCTGTGGATCACCGCCGGGGTCATCGCCGTCGTGCTGGTGGTCACCGTGGTCTGGGAGATGGTCCGCGGCGGCGACGGCGGCGAGATCGTCCCGGGCGCCGACGCGCCCGCCCCCCGGGACCCGTCCGCCGGCGGGTTCCCGGTGCCGCCGATGGACGCCCCCCACTACCACGGCCGGGCCCGCGAGGAGCCCACCCGCCCGGCCACGATCGAATCCGCCTCCGAGGAGGTCACCAGTGGGACTCACTGATTTCCTGAATCCGGTCAAGGGGTTCGGGGTCTCGTTCCACCAGATGTTCATGAAGAGCGAGACCGTTCAGTACCCCGAGGTGAAGAAGCCGACCGCCCCGCGCTTCCACGGGCGGCACCAGCTGAACCGGTGGCCGGACGGGCTGGAGAAGTGCATCGGCTGCGAGCTGTGCGCCTGGGCCTGCCCCGCGGACGCGATCTTCGTCGAGGGCGCGGACAACACCGAGGACGAGCGGTACTCGCCCGGCGAGCGGTACGGCCGCACCTACCAGATCAACTATCTGCGGTGCATCCTGTGCGGCCTGTGCATCGAGGCGTGCCCGACGCGGGCGCTGACGATGACCAACGAGTACGAGCTCGCCGACGACAGCCGCGAGAGCCTGATCTACACCAAGGACATGCTGCTCGCCCCGCTGCGCGAGGGCATGGAGCCGCCGCCGCACGAGATGCGGCTCGGCGACACCGAGGAGGACTACTACCGCCTCGGCCTCCAGCCCGAGGACGCCGCCCCGACCGTCCCGGCACAGGGCGGCGGACGGGCGAGCGTCGACAACGCGGTGAAGCGGGAGCAGGCGGCCGAGGGCGGTGAGGGCAAGTGACCGCCCACCTCCAGGCCGCGCATCTCCAGGCCGCCGGGGTCCTTGCGGGGCACGTCGCCGACAAGCAGTCGGGGGAGCCGTTCTTCTTCTGGCTGCTCGCCGTCGTGTCGGTCTGCGCCGCGCTCGGCATGATCCTGGTCCGCAAGGCGGTCCACTCGGCGCTGCTGCTGGCGACCGTGATGCTCTGCCTCGCCGCGATGTACGCGATCCAGAACGCGCCGTTCCTGGCGTTCGTCCAGGTGATCGTCTACACCGGCGCGGTGCTGATGCTGTTCCTGTTCGTGCTGATGCTCGTCGGCGTCACCTCTACCGACTCGCTGGTGGAGACGATCCGCGGCCAGCGGTTCTGGGCGGTGATCGTCGCGATCGGGTTCGTCGTGCTGCTCGGCACCGGGCTCGGCAACGCCGCGCTCGGCGACTCGGCCGGGCTGAAGGCCGCCAACGCCGACGGCAACGTCCTCGGCCTGGCGCGGCTGCTGTTCACCAAGTACGTGTTCGCGTTCGAGGCGACCAGCGCGCTGCTGATCACCGCGGCGCTGGGCGCGATGGTGCTGGCGCACCGCGAGCGCACCGAGCCGAAGCCGACCCAGAAGGACCTGTCGCAGCGGCGCTTCGCGTCCGGCGAGCACCCCGGGCCGCTGCCCGGCCCCGGCACCTACGCCAGGCACAACGCCGTCGACATGCCGGCGCTGCTGCCGGACGGGACGCCGTCGGAGCTGTCGGTCAACCCCGTCATCGCGGCCCGCACCGACACCGCCGAGCGGCACGCCGACCTGTACGGCGGCACCGAGCAGGGCGCGGTGGACGAGGACGTCGCCGCGGTGAAGGCGGCGACGCAGGAGGCGAAGGACGCGGACGCCGAGTCGCGCGTCGTCAGGGCCGGCACGC
Source organism: Actinomadura opuntiae (assembly GCF_030283205.1). Classification (GTDB taxonomy): domain Bacteria; phylum Actinomycetota; class Actinomycetes; order Streptosporangiales; family Streptosporangiaceae; genus Spirillospora. The sequence goes on along the minus strand of NZ_JASNWF010000032.1, from coordinate 39,305 downwards.
CGGCCGCCGGCGGTACCGGCGGCGGCGCGGGCGGCAACGAGCGTGAAGGCGAGGCTGGTCAATGAGTCCGGGGCACTACCTGGCGCTCTCGGCGATCCTGTTCACCATCGGAGCCCTCGGCGTCCTCGTGCGCCGCAACGCGATCGTGGTGTTCATGTGCGTCGAGCTCATGCTGAACGCCACGAACCTGGCGTTCGTGACGTTCTCCCGCATGCACGGCACCCTCGACGGCCAGATCATCGCGTTCTTCGTGATGGTGGTGGCGGCCGCGGAGGTCGTGGTCGGCCTGGCGATCATCATGACCATCTTCCGGACCCGCAGGTCCTCGTCGGTGGACGACGCGAACCTGCTGAAGTACTGAGAGGTCGGGGATGAAAGCGGAAGGCATCCAGGCCGCGTCCTGGCTTCTCGTCGCACTGCCCCTGCTGGGCGCCGCGGTCCTCCTGCTCGGAGGGCGGCGCACCGACAAGTGGGGGCACCTGCTCGGCGTGCTGACGCCGGTGGCGTCGTTCGCCATCGGCGTGGCGATGCTCGTCCAGATGCTCGGCTACGGCGACGCCGAACGGCGCCGCACCGTGCACCTGTGGGACTTCATCAGCGCCGGCCAGTTCAAGATCGGCATGGACCTGCTGGTGGACCCGCTGTCCATCAGCTTCGTACTGCTGATCACCGGGGTGGGCTCGCTCATCCACATCTACTCCGTCGGCTACATGGCCGAGGACCCCGACCGGCGCCGGTTCTTCGGCTACCTGAACCTGTTCGTCGCGGCGATGCTGCTGCTGGTGCTCGGCGGCAACTTCCTGGTGCTGTTCCTCGGCTGGGAGGGCGTCGGCCTCGCCTCGTACCTGCTGATCGGGTTCTGGCAGCACAAGCCGACCGCGGCGACCGCGGCGAAGAAGGCGTTCGTCGTCAACCGCGTCGGCGACATGGGGCTGATCATCGCGATCGCGCTGATGTTCGCCACGTTCAACACGGTCGACTTCGGGCCGATCCTCGGCGCGGGCGCCGAGCACGCGGGCCTCGCGACCAAGCTGAGCTCCGGCACCGCGACCGCGATCGGGCTGCTGCTCCTGCTCGGCGCGTGCGGCAAGTCGGCGCAGCTGCCGCTGCAGTCCTGGCTGCTGGACGCGATGGAGGGCCCGACCCCGGTGTCGGCGCTGATCCACGCGGCGACGATGGTGACCGCGGGCGTCTACCTGATCGTCCGGTCCGGGCCGATCTTCGAGATGTCCGACACCGCGCAGCTGGTGGTGACGATCGTCGGCGCGGCCACGCTGCTCGCCGGTGCGATCATCGGGTGCGGCAAGGACGACATCAAGAAGGCCCTCGCCGGGTCGACGATGTCGCAGATCGGCTACATGACGCTCGCCGCCGGCCTCGGCCGTCCCGGGTACGTGTTCGCCATCGCGCACCTCATCGCGCACGGCTTCTTCAAGGCGGGCCTGTTCCTCGGCGCCGGCTCGGTCATGCACGGCACCAACGACGACGTCAACATGCGCCACTACGGCGCGCTGCGCGGCGTGATGATGGCGACGTATGTGACGTTCGGGCTCGGGTTCCTGGCGATCATCGGGTTCCCGTTCCTGTCCGGCTGGTTCACCAAGGACGCCATCATCGAGGCCGCGTTCGACAAGGGCGGCACGTCCGGCGCCATCCTCGGCGTCTGCGCGGTGGTCGGCGCGGGCATCACCGCGTACTACATGTCGCGCGTGATGATCATGACCTTCTTCGGCGAGAAGCGCTGGGAGGAGGGCGTGCACCCGCACGAGTCGCCCAAGGTGATGACGATCCCGCTGATGGTCCTCGCGATCGGCTCGCTCGCCGCGGGCGGGCTGCTGATCCTCGGCGGGTTCTCCGACTTCCTGGAGCCCGTCACCGGCAAGCCCGAGCACGCGGAATCATTCAAGTGGGTCACGCTGCCGGGCATCGTGGTCTTCGTCCTGATGCTCGCCGGTTTCGCGATCGCGTGGATGCAGTACGGGCGCCGTCCCGTGCCGCGCGAGGCGCCCAAGGGGTCGTTCGTCACCGTCGCGGCCCGCAAGGACCTGTACGGCGACGCCCTCAACGAGTCGCTGCTGATGCGGCCCGGCCAGTGGCTGACCCGGCTCGCGGTCTGGTTCGACGGACGCGGCGTCGACGGCGCCGTCAACGGGCTCGCCGCCCTCATCGGCGGCACGTCCGGCCGGTTCCGCCGGATCCAGACCGGCTTCGCCCGCTCCTACGCACTCTCCATGTTCTTCGGCGCTGCGCTCGTGGTCGCCGCTCTCCTGGTGGTGAACGTGTCATGAGTGACTTTCCCTGGCTGAGCGTCCTCATCGCGCTGCCGCTGCTGGGCGCCGTCGCGGTCAGCGTGCTGCCGCGCGACAACGAGCCGCTGGTCAAGTGGTTCTCGTTCGGCGTCTCCACCCTCGTGGGCGTCCTCGCCCTGGTGATGGCGGCCGGCTTCGACGCCGGCGGCGACCGGTTCCAGTTCACCGAGAAGTACTGGTGGATCAAGGAGTTCGGGATCCACTGGGCGCTCGGCGTCGACGGCGTCGCGCTGGTGCTGATCCTGCTGTCGGTCATCCTCGTCCCGCTGGTCATGCTCGCGTCCTGGAACGAGGACGAGCGGTCCGGCGGCGTGGACGTCCCGGCGAAGCGGTCGGTGAAGACCTACTTCGCGCTGCTGCTGTCCCTCGAGGCGGCGATGATCGGCGTCTTCGCGGCGACCGACGTGTTCCTGTTCTACGTCTTCTTCGAGGCGATGCTCATCCCGGTGTACTTCATCATCGGGCACTACGGCGGCGGCGCCGCCCGCGAGCGCTCCTACGCCGCGGTGAAGTTCCTGCTGTACTCGCTGTTCGGCGGGCTGCTGATGCTCGTCTCGGTGATCTGGCTGTACCCGCTGTCGAACAAGCCGGTCGGCGAGGGCGGCCTCGGCCACGGCACCTTCATGTTCACCGAGCTGACCGGGCTGCACGTCGACCCGACCACCGCCAAGTGGCTGTTCCTCGGCTTCTTCGTCGCGTTCGCGATCAAGGCGCCGATGGTGCCGGTGCACACCTGGCTGCCGACCGCGGCGCAGCAGTCCCCGCCCGGCGCGCTGGTGCTGATCGTCGGCGTGCTCGACAAGGTCGGCACCTACGGGATGCTGCGGTTCTGCCTGGAGCTGTTCCCCGGCGCGTCCAAGTGGGCGACCCCGGCCGTGCTCGCGTTCGCGGTGCTCAGCATCATCTACGGCGCGGTCCTCGCGATCGGCCAGGTCGACATGAAGCGGCTCATCGCCTACACCTCGGTGTCGCACTTCGGGTTCATCGTGCTCGGCATCTTCGCGATGACCTCGCAGGGCCAGTCCGGCGCCGCGCTGTACATGGTGAACCACGGGTTCTCCACCGGCGCGCTGTTCCTGCTCGTCGGCTTCATGATCGTCCGGCGCCGGTCGGCGCGGATCACCGACTTCGGCGGGGTGCAGAAGGCCGCCCCGGTGCTCGCCGGGACCTTCCTGGTCGCCGGCCTGTCCGGGCTGTCGCTGCCCGGCCTGTCGACGTTCGTGTCGGAGTTCCTCGTGCTGGTCGGCACGTTCAGCCGCTACAAGGTGGCCGCGTGCTTCGCCGTCACCGGCGTCGTCCTCGCCGCCGTCTACATCCTGTGGATGTACCAGCGGACGATGGGCGGCCCGAAGGTCCCGGCCGTCGAGGGCATGAAGGACCTCACGGCCCGCGAGAAGTGGGCCGTCGCCCCGATCATCGCGATCATCGTGGCGATGGGCTTCTTCCCGCAGCCGGTGCTGCATGTGATCAACCCGTCGGTGAAGGAGACGCTCGCCCGTGTCGACCGGCACGACCCGGCGCCGACGCTCACCGGTAACGTCGCCGAGAACGGAGCCCGTCCATGAGCCCGACCAGTCACCTGAGCCCGGCGGCTCACGGGGTGCTCGCCCAGGGGGGTGACATCCCCGCGCCGCACATCGAGTACGGCCAGATCGGGCCGCTGCTGCTCGTCCTCGGCATCGCCGTCGCGGGCGTCCTCGTCGAGGCGTTCGTCGGCCGCACCTGGCGGTACGCGGTGCAGGTGCCGGTCGCGTTCCTCGGCCTCGCGGGCGCGTTCGTGTGGACGATCCTGCTCGGCTGGCGCGACGACCCGCACCACGTCGCCGCGCAGGGCGCCCTCGGAGTGGACGGCCCGACCCTGTTCCTGCAGGGCACCATCCTGGTCCTCGCCCTGGTCAGCCTGCTGCTGATCGCCGAGCGCGGCAACGGCCGCAGCGGCGTCGTCGGCGGCCACTTCGCGCCGCAGGCGTCCGCGCTGCCCGGCAGCGAGGCCGAGCAGCGCAGCGCCGCCGCCGGGATCACCCAGACCGAGGTGTTCCCGCTGATGATGTTCGCGGTCGGCGGCATGATGATGTTCCCCGCCGCCAACGACCTGCTCACCATGTTCGTGGCGCTGGAGGTCATGTCGCTGCCGCTGTACCTGCTGTGCGGCCTCGCCCGCCGGCGGCGGCTGCTCTCCCAGGAGGCGGCCGTCAAGTACTTCCTGCTCGGCGCGTTCTCCTCGGCGTTCTTCCTGTACGGGACGGCGCTGCTGTACGGCTACGCCGGCTCGGTCCGGCTGTCGGACATCTCCGCGCAGGTCAGCAAGGACGCCGGCAGCGAGACCCTGCTGCTGGCGGGCGTCGCGCTGCTGTCGGTCGGGCTGCTGTTCAAGCTCGGCGGCGTCCCCTTCCACATGTGGAAGCCGGACGTCTACCAGGGCGCCCCGACCCCGATCACCGCGCTGATGGCGTCCTGCACGGTCGTCGCCGCGTTCGGCGGGATCCTGCGGGTGTACTACGTCGGGTTCGAGACCATGAAGTGGGACTGGCGGCCCTACATGTGGGGAGTGGCGATTCTCACGATGGTCGTCGGCGCGATCATCGCGATCACCCAGTCCGACATCAAGCGGATGCTGGCGTACTCGTCCATCGCGCACGCGGGCTTCCTGCTCATGGGCGTCGTCGCCACCTCGCGCGACGGCCTGTCCAGCACGATGTTCTACCTCGTCGCCTACGGCTTCACCTCCATCGGCGCCTTCGCCGTCGTCACGATGGTGCGCGACGCCGGCGGCGAGGCCGGGCACCTGTCGCGCTGGGCGGGCCTCGGCAAGCGCTCCCCGGTCGTCGCCGGGGTGTTCTCCTTCTTCCTGCTCGCCTTCGCCGGAATCCCGCTGACCAGCGGCTTCACCGGCAAGTTCGCGGTGTTCAAGGCCGCCGTCGAAAGCGGCGCGACCCCGCTGGTCGTGGTCGGCGTCGTCTCCTCCGCGGTGGCCGCCTTCTTCTACGTGAAGGTGATCGTCGTGATGTTCTTCAGCGAGCCGGAGGCGGACGGCCCCGTCGTCGTCGCGGGCCCAGCGACCGCGGCTGCGGTGGCGCTCGGCGCGACGGCTACTGTGGTACTCGGCGTGATTCCGCAGCCCATTCTGGACCTTGCGGGCCACGCAACGACCCACATGTTCGTCCGGTAGGGAGTCTTGGGTGAGCGACCCAATCGCTGAGAAGTCCGGCGGGCCGGCTCGGCAGGAGCCCGGCCCGTTCGGGCTTCCCGTCGACTCGGCCCTCGCGGCCGACGCCAGGGAGCGGCTGGCCGCAGTCGAGGAGCTGCTGCTGGAATCGGTGCGGGGCGAGGACCCGCTGCTCACCCAGGCCTCCAAGCACCTCGTCGAGGCGGGCGGCAAGCGGTTCCGGCCGATGCTGGTGCTGCTCGCCTCGCACTTCGGCGACCCCGCCGCCCCCGGCGTCGTGCCCGCCGCCGTCGTCGTCGAGCTGACCCACCTCGGCACCCTCTACCACGACGACGTCATGGACGAGGCGACCGTCCGGCGCGGCCAGGCGTCCGCGAACTCCCGGTGGACCAACACCGTCGCGATCCTCACCGGCGACTACCTGTTCGCCCGCGCGTCCGACCTGCTCGCCGACCTCGGCCCCGAGGCCGTCCGGATCCAGGCCCGCGCGTTCGCCCGGCTGGTGCGCGGCCAGATCCAGGAGACCGTCGGCCCCGCCGAGGGCGCCGACCCCCTCAAGCACTACCTGCAGGTCGTCGCGGACAAGACCGCCTCCCTCATCACGGTGTCCGGCCAGTTCGGCGCGCTGCTGTCGGGCGCCCCCCCGCACGTCGTCGACACCATCACCTCCGCGTGCGAGAAGATCGGCGTCGCCTTCCAGCTGCAGGACGACATCCTCGACATCACCTCCGAGACCGACGAGTCGGGCAAGACCCCCGGCACCGACCTGCGCGAAGGCATCCGCACCCTCCCGATGCACCTCGTCCTCGGCGGCGTCGGCTCCGGCCCCGACGACGCGCGGCTGCGCGAACTGCTCGTCCAGGACCTGTCCGACGACGCCCTGCACGCCGAGGCCCTCGCGCTCCTGCGCGCCCACCCCGCGATGGACCGCGCCCGCGCCGACCTGCGCCGCTGCGCGGAGGACGCCCGCGCCGAACTCCTCACCCTCCCCGCCATCCCCGCCCGCGACGCCTTCACCGGCCTCTGCGACTACGTCGTCTCCAGAACCGGCTAGCACCGCCCTCGGCGTCGGGCGCTGGGCGCCCTCCTTCAACGGGCGGTGCGGCGATCGCTGCATCGCTCCGACTCGCCCTGGGGGCTCGCTGCGCGATCAAGTTCTCGCAGGCTCGAACTTGGCTTCGCACGCGATCGCAACGTTGAGGTCGCCGGCGGTCGGGCTTAAAGACCTACCGGCGGCCGGGCTTAAAGACGTACCGGCGGTCGGGCTTGAAGACGTAGGGGTCGCGGGGGCGTTGTGCTGCCGGTGGTTTCGGCCGGCGGCACAACGCCCCGCTTCCGGGCTTCAGGCGCCTTGGGTTTCGAGGGCGGGGAGGCCGCGGGACTTCATCGCGTGCAGGACGAGGTCGATGAGCACCTGCTTGCAGGAGTCGAGGCGGCGGGCGTCGCAGAGCATGACGGGGACCTTCGGCCCCAGGTTCAGCGCCATCTGGATCTCCGCCAGCTCGTACTGCTTGGCGCCCTCGAAGCAGTTGACGGCCACGACGAACGGGGTGCCGCGCCGCTCGAAGTAGTCGACGGACGGGAAGCAGTCCGACAGGCGGCGGGTGTCGGCGAGCACGACGGCGCCGAGCGCGCCGAGCGCCACCTCGTCCCACATGAACCAGAAGCGCTCCTGCCCGGGCGTGCCGAACAGGTACAGGACGTACTCGTCGCGGAAGGTGAGGCGGCCGAAGTCCATCGCGACGGTGGTGGTCTTCTTGCGCTCCACCCCGGAGACGTCGTCGACGCCGACGCTCTCGTCGGTGAGGATCTCCTCGGTGCGCAGCGGCCGCGTCTCCGAGACCGTGCCGACCATCGTCGTCTTGCCCACCCCGAAACCGCCCGCGATCACGATCTTGACCGCGGTGGGCATCCGGCGGGCGCGCGCGTCGTGCCGCCCGCCCCCGGCGTTAGAGGGCCCGGAGACCATCGATCACCGCCTTGTAGAGCCTGATGTCGTGCATGTCCGCCTCCGGTTCGGGTTCCTGCATCGAGACGAACCCCTTGCCCAGCAGGTCGCCGAGCAGCACCCGCACGGTCGCGACGGGAAGGTCGAGGTGGCCGGTGAGCTCGGCGACCGACATCACCTGCTGGCACAGCCGGATGATCGCCAGGTGCTCGGGGCCGAGCCCGATCGCGCCCTCCGGCTCGGGGCCGACCGCGACCACCAGCGTGATGAGGTCGAACCGGCCGTGCACGGGCTCGATCCGGCCGCTGGTCATCACGTACGGCCGCACCATCGGGCCGGCGCTCTCGTCGAAGACCCGCTCGTGCCCGGGCGTGTGCAGCGCGGGATCCTCGGGCCAGGGCTCCTGGCCCGGCTCCTCCGGCGGCATCATGTCGGCCGGCCCTCCGCGGCCGACTCCGCGCGCGACGGCGAGGTGAGGTGGTGGCCCATGCTCGTGACGAGCATCGCCATCTCGTAGGCGATCAGCCCCACGTCGGCCTCCTCGCCGGCCAGCACCGCCAGGCAGGCGCCCTTGCCGGCCACCGACACCAGCAGGAACGCCGACTGCATCTCGACGATCGTCTGCCGGACGGGGCCGCCGCCGAACCGGGTGCCGGCGCCCTTGGCGAGGCTCTGGATGCCCGCCGCCACCGCGGACAGGTGCTCGCCGTCGTCCTGGCTCATGCCCGCCGAGGAGGCCATCAGCAGGCCGTCGGCCGACAGCACCACCGCGTTGCGCGCGTGCGGCAACCGGTGGACCAGATCGTCGAGCAAAAAGCCCAGATCGGACGATGAACCGGTCTTCTGCGTCACTGACCTTCCTCGCCTTCCGCTGCTCGATTGCCGAGGGCCTCGGCCGCGTCCGAACGTCCCTGCCGGGTCCCGCGCTGGTACGAGCCCATGATCCGCTGGATCTCCTCGGGCGAGCGGCCCGGGTCGTCGGGCTCGTCCGGCTCGGCGGCCACGACCGGCTCGTCGGTGCGCAGCGGTTCGGCGAGGTTCGCCTGCGGCACGCGGACGGGCAGGCCGGAAGGCGTGGTGGAGATGTCGGGCACGGGCGGCTGGTCCTCCGGCTGGCTGGGGTCGGGATGCCCGCCGCCCGCACCGGACGGAGTGGACGGGTCGCCGTCGTGGGAGCGCGGCTCGTCCGCGGGGGGCGCGTCCTGCCCGTCGGGCAGGCCGGGTTCGGGGTCGCCGCCGGTCGCCGCCGGCGCATGGGCGGGCGGTTCGGCGGCGGGCGGTTCTGACGCGGGCGCGGGCACCGCCACCAGAGCGGGTCCGGACGGCTGCTGCTGCGGCCCGGTGCCGCCGGCGGTGAGCGTCGCGGTGCCGCCCGTGCCGGCGGACCGTCCGGCGCCGACCGCGGTGGGACGGCGCACCTCCAGGCCGTTCCGCGTGGTGGCGGCGGCGGTCGCGGGCACCCGCACCCGGTCGCTGTCCTCGACGACCAGTTCCTTGGGGATGACGACGACCGCGGTGGTGCCGCCGTAGGCGGACCGCTTCAGCGAGACCCGCAGCCCGTACCGCTCGGCGAGCTTGCTGACCACGAACAGGCCGAGCTGCACCGAGCTCTGCAGGTTGAAGTCGGGCGGGTTCTCGATCCGCTCGTTGATCTCGGCGAGCTTCTCGTCGGTCATGCCGAGCCCGCGGTCCTCGATGTCGATCGCGAAGCCGTTGGCGACCAGGTGCCCGCCGACCTGCACGACGGTGTCGGGCGGGGAGAACGTCACGGCGTTCTCGATCAGCTCGGCGAGCAGGTGGGTGACGTCGCCGACCGCGCGCCCGGCCAGCTCGACCGGGCCGAACGGCAGCACGGTGACGCGGGTGTAGTCCTCGACCTCGCCGACCGCGGCGCGCACGACGTCGATCATCGGCACCGAGCTGCGCCAGCCGCGGGCGGGCAGCGCGCCCGACAGCACGATGAGGTTCTCGGCGTTGCGCCGCATCCGGGTCGCCAGGTGGTCGAGCCGGAACAGCTCCTCCAGCTCCTTGACCTCGATGTCGCGGCGGCGCTCCATGGTGTCCAGCATGGTCAGCTGCCGGTGCACGAGGGTCTGGGTGCGGCGGGCCAGGCTCAGCAGGACGTCGCGGATGCCGCGGCGCAGCTCGGCCTGCTCGACGGCGGTGCGGATCGCGGTCTCCTGGACGGCGTTGAACGCGCGTCCCACCTGCCCGATCTCGTCGGTGCCGAACTGCAGCGGGGGCGCCTCGACCGAGACGTCCACCTTCTCGCCGTGCCCGAGCCGTTCGACGACGCCGGGCAGCCGCTGCTCGGCCAGCTCCCAGGCGGCGGCGCGCAGCCGCTCCAGCTGCCGCACCAGGGCGCGGGCCGTGGTGATCGACACGACGACCGACGCGATGACCGCGAGCAACCCCAGACCACCGGCCAGCAGCAGCCGCAGGATCACCCCGGCGGCGATCGGCTTGGCGCGGTCCACGAGCCGGTCGCCGCCCGCCTGGATGCTGTCGCGCACCTGGCTCAGCGCGGGCGTCGCCGCCGCGGACCACTGGTCGAGGGTGACCGCCGGCCGGGTGACGGTGTGCGGCGGCTTGCCGGTGGTGATCCGGCGGTTCTGCATGATCTGGTCCTCGAGGGACTGGACCTGCGCGAGTTTCGCGTTCTTCGTCAGCGCGTCGTAAAGGGCGCCGTCCGAGTCCTGAATGGCGATGAGCGCGGCGGAGATGTTGTGCCGCCGGGTGCCGGCCGTCTGGGTGAACGTGATGAGTTCGGCCTGGTTGAAACGGCCGGCCGTGAGCGCACCGGCGACCAGCGCGTCTTCCTGGGAAAGCAGTTCCCAGGTGCGGTTCAGCTCGACTTCGGTCCGGGTGTCGGCGGCGAAATCCTTGTCGTCCAGCGTGGCCAGGGAGTCGTAGACCCGGAAAATCGATTCGATGACGTCCGAATATCCGGCGGCGATTCGGGTCCGGTCGGCGGTGCGCCCGTCGACGGAGCGGCGGAGCGCGTCCACCCCCCGCAACCTGCCGATCATCTCGTCGATGCGGTGCTCGAGCAGGTTCCCGGCGAACCATTTCACCTTGCCGTCACGGGCGCGCCTGACGGCCTCGGCGCTCGCGTCGTCGGTGCGGGCGCGCTGCGCGGCGAGCGCGCTGCGGACCGACGCGCCCGGCCGGGAGAATTCGATCATCGACAGCCGCCGCTCCTTCTGGAGCTCGGCCAGGAGCGGGTCGGTCGGCTGGGCGATCGCGCTGTCCAGGGTCGTGACGCCGAGCAGATTGACGCCTTCCCGCAGGGTCACCCAGGCCGCGAAAACCCAGAGTGCGGTCAGGGACAGCAACAGCGCTGTGATCTTGGTTCGCAGGCGCGAGTTGCGGAAGCGCATTACAATCGCCCCAACAATATGTGAATTGGCTCGCAACCGCGTGCACATGTGATTCGCGGAGGCGGGCGTGCTGGTGTCGTGGTCCGCAGGGGCGGCGGCTAGTCGCCGTTCCGTACGGCGTAGAAGACTAGCAACAGGGCCATACCCCCTCAAGGTGAATCATCAACACAAGCGATTTTGTCGCATTTGAGGGGCGTGCGCGGCGGAACCGGTGTGGCGAAATTCACCTCACCGAAACACACCGGACCCGCGGCCGAGATGAAGGGCCGCGACGATCCCGGCCCGGACGATCGCGCCGGGCCTGTAGAGGTCCTTGTCATGCCAGAGGGCCGGCTCCTCGTCCCCCCGATCGTCCTCGCTGGTCAGACCGCGCAGCAGGTGCGGCCTTGCACGGGCGGCGGCCGCCGTGGCGGCGGGATCGGGGGCGTCACCCGTCAGCAGCAGGAGTTGGACCGCGTACGACGTCTCCTCCGCCGTCCCGTCCCAGCGTCCCCAGGACCCGTCCGCGCGCTGCGTGGCGAGGACCCAGCGGCGCGCCGCCGCGACGGCCGGCGCGGACCGCTCCCCGCCGAACGCGGCCAGCGCGATGGCGGCGCACGCCGTCGCGTAGAACGGCGAGGCGTGCCACCGGTCCTCCCAGCTGCCGTCCGGCCGCTGCTGTCCGCACAGCCAGGACGCCGCCTTCACGGCCGCGTCGGCGTACCGCTCCGCCGACGCCGCGCCGATGCGGTCCCGCATGGTCGCGAGGTACTGGCCGAAGGCCTCCAGGACGTGGGCGTTCGTCGTGATGGACGCCCCGTCCTCGCCCTGCCAGGTGCAGAAGTGCTCGTCCAGCTCGTAGGGGAGCAGGGAGTCGGGGCGGCAGGGCGCGTCCATCAGGGCCAGCGCGTACAGCGCGCCGGCGGTGGTGTCGGCGTCGGAGGGAAGCCCGGCCGCGGCGGCGGTGCCCGCCGGCCCGAGCGGGGCCGTCAGGCTGAGGACGACTTCGGGCGGCACGGTGAACGGGACGCCCGCGCGCGCCAGCCACGCCAGCACCCATCCGCGCTCGAACACCGTCAGCGGGAAGCCGCACGGGACCGGCCCGCCGTGCCGGGCGACGACCGCCTCCAGGTACCAGCGCGCCGGATCGCCGGGTTCGGGCGCCCCGCCGGCCCCCAGCCAGGCGGCCGTCGCGGCGGGGGACGCGCCGATGGTCCCGGTCGGCTCGGGGCGGGCGTGCGGCAGCCCGGCCGCCGCCGTACCGGCGACCTCCAGAGCGTGCATGAGCTTCTGCGGGACGGCCGCGCCGGAGGCGAGCAGCGAGCGGACGAACCCGAGCTTGGCGCCGTCCATCCCGGCCGGCGGGTTCAGGATGCGCCCCGCCCACGCGCCGAGCCCGGCGACGGGCGCGTCCCGCAGCCGCTCCAGCGACGCGTTGATCCCCTCGACGAGCGCCGGCGTGATCAGTTCGATCGCGGGCAGGTCGGGCAGCGGGAAGGCGGGGGCGGACGGGCCGCACAGGCGGGCCGCGGCGGCGCCGAGCGCCCGATCCGCGGCGCGGGCGAGGCGGTCGCGGCCGATGCCGGCCGTCCCGCCGTCCCGGGTGAGCACCGTCAGCAGGGCCTCGACGGCGCTGAGCGTCGGGACGAGCGCGTACCCGGGGTCCGGGGCGCCCCACATGCCGTCCGGCCGCTGCCGCTCGAGCAGGTAGGAGACCCGCCTCTCGTGCCCGCTCAACCAGGGCGCGAGCGTCACCAGCCGGCCCGTCTCGTAGATCGACGGCGACGTCCGGCCCCAGGGGTGCTCGGTCATCCCGTCGATGATCCGGGCGGTGGCGCGGCGGAGCTCGGCGTCGGAAAGGCCGGCGTCGGGTTCGCGGAGCGTGCGGACGGTTTCATGCGGAGGTGAAGGGACGTCCGTCTCCGACATGGGCCGGTCGTCGATGCTCACAAGGAACCCCAGAAGTCGGTCACCCCGTAGAAGCCGGCACAGAAGTCCATCTGCCGTTCCATGTAGTCGGCGAGGCCGGGGGCGCCTTCTCTCGCGCGCTCTATGAGAACGCGCGCTTCCGCGGTCAGCGCCGCGATCCGCTCCTGGACCTCCGCGCGGGGGCGGCCGAGCAGGAGCGCGTTGAGATCGCCCCATTCCAGGTCGCGCTCGTAGGTCCCGAGGTCGTTGAGCAGCCGGATCACCCGCTGGACGGCCCAGCCCGCCTCGCGGACGGCCGCCACGTCCCCACCGCCACCGGAGGCGATCCAGTGAGAGACGAACACGAACGCGAAACCCAGGTTGTCGGCGTTCGCGAGATAGTCCTCGAACGAGGGGGCGGCCCCGCCGTTTTCGCGTGCGGCCTTCCAGTCCCATTCGAGGGCCATCGCGTCGAGCATTCGCTGCAGCTCGTCGCGCCATACGCCGCGCAACCGCGGGAAGGCCGGTTCGGTGCGAAGCCCGTCCCTGATGTCGGCGAGGAACCGGGAGAGTTCGCTCTCGGCGGGCGTCCCCGGTTCGGGCTCCTCGCCGTCGGCCACGGCGGCGCACCGCCGGACCAGGCCGGCGACCACGGCCCGGGACGACGCCGCGTAGTCGATCGACCAGTCCAGCCCGAAGCACCAGAGGCAGACCTTGTTGGCCATGGCGAGACGGTCCGCGCCGAGCCCCGGCCCGCTGAACGCCGCCGCGAGCGCGAGGGTGCTGAACAGCGCCGGGTCGAACGCCTTCGCGTCATAGAGCGCGGGATAGGCGGCCGCCCAGGAGCGCATCTGCCGCTGCGCCTGCCCGGCGACCGCGCAGATCGTCCCGGCTTCCAGGGCGGGCGTGAACGCCGGAGGGGCGGCCGTTTCGCCGCCGGTGCCCTCCATCAGCGCTCGGCCGGGTGCAGGACGAGGTGGAGCGGCTGGTCGGGGCGGAGCGTCGCTCCGATCCGCGCCTGTACCGGCCCGTCCGTCGGTGCCAGCTCCGGACGGTGGCGGCTGAGGATGGCGGTGAGGATCAACTCGGCCTCCATGTTGAACACGTGCCGCCCGATGCACTGGTGCGGTCCACCGCCGAAGGGGAAGTAGGCGTAGCGGTGACGCCCGCGCGCTCGCTCCGGAGTGAAGCGTTCGGGATCGAACTCCAGCGGCCGCTCCCACACCGACTCCAGGCGGTGCGTCAGGAACGGGCTGATCAGGACGGTCTGGCCCTCCTTGACGGGCACGTCGCCGATGACGGTGTCGTTCAACGCGATCCGCGGGAAGATCCAGCCCACCGGATACAGGCGCAGTAGCTCCTGCACGACCTGCTTCACATAGGGGAGCCGGTGCAGGTGATCGGGCCGCACCGCCTCGCCGCCCACGACGTCCTCGATCTCGGCGCGCAGCCGCGCGGTGACGTCCGGATGGGCGTCGAGCATCGGCCAGATCCAGGTCAGCGCGACCGTCGTCGTCTCGGTGCTGGTGGCCCACATGGCGAGCAGGTTGTCGCGGACCCAGTTGTCGTCGAGGCCGCTGCCCTCCGTCATCCGGGCCTTGCAGAGCGCGGTGAAGATGTCGTAGCCCTCGCCCGGGTCGTACCGGAACCGGTCCACGAGCTCGTACAGCGTCTCGTCCATGACCTGAAGGCCGGCGGAGAACGCGCGGTCGCCCGGCAGCGGGATGGAGCGAGGGACGAACGGCAGCAGGAAGCGGAACGCGATCGATGTGGCGAGGCGCTCCATCGCCGGGATGAGCCGGTCGGCCTCGGCCTTCCTTATCTTGTCGCCGAAGAGCACCTTGATGACGGTGTCGTGGACGATCCGCCCCATCTCCGGCAGCACCTCGATGGACCGGCCCTCGCGCGCCGGCTCGTCCAGCTCCGCTACGGCGTCGTTGATGGCACGTGCCATGTGGTCGCTCAAGGACCTGATGGTGCGGGTGGAGAAGACCGGCTGCAGGATGCGCTTGCTCAGCTCCCACTCGGCGTACTCGGACATGATGCTGTCGCCGAAGAGGCCGTGCAGGGGGCGCCAGAAGGTCCCGTCGCGGACGAAGTTCTCCGACTCCTTGCGCAGCACCTGCTGGACGTGGTCGGGATGGGTCACCACATAGGGGTGCGAGGCGCCGAGGTCGAGCCGCGCTATCTCACCCCCCGCCGCGGCGCTGATCCGCTCGATCTCTCTCAGCGGGTCGCGGACGAAGCGGGAAACCGTGCGGTAGAGAGGGAAGTTCTTCGGTTTCCGGGACCGTGCGGGGACGGCGGTGACGGTCATCGTGACGTGCCCCTCAGACTGGACGTCTCTCGCGCGAAGGACGGTGTTCGACGAGTCGTGCGGGAAAACTTCCGGCGGGAAGCCCCTCTCGCGGCAAAAAGGGCATCCCGGAAGTACCGGTATAAGTTTGCCGAAACCTGGTCAATATTGTGGAAGTATCACATCGACCTAGCGGTGGATCAAGATCGATAGTGTCCGATACATGCGTCTGACTAGTGACATGAGTCACTCCGTCAACTCTCTTGCCATTCGCCAGGATTGATGGCATATATGGACAGATGTCCTGCTAGCTGCACATCTCACCGTCGAAGCGCAGGATGCACCGACGAGGCAGAGCTCTCGGCTTCCTAGAGACCGTCGCGGGCGCCCGGCAGCAGCGCGGGCCAGGCGAGCCTCCCCGCCACCCGCACCGTCCCGGACGCCGTGCGGGACCCGCAGCGCACCCGCACGAGGTAGGTGCCCGGCTTGGCGTCGTCGTCGATCACGGCGGTGCCGCGTGAGCCGTCCAGCCGGACCTGGCGGCCGAACGCCTCCGACGACGCCCGGTGCCGCCCGCCGCCGCAGCCGGGCGCCGACACGCTCACCGTGTCCCCGGCCCGGGCCACGCCAGGCTCGATCGCGACCCCGCCGCGTCCCGTCGCCTTTGTGGTTGCCTGACCCGTCGCCGGCGCCAGCAGGCCCGCCGCGACGAGTGCCGACCCCAGCACGGTGACGCTCAGCAAACGCAACGGGACTCCTTGGATGCGGCGTGTGACGTCCGGCACTTTAGTGGCTCCGCCGAGCGCCTTTCAATGCGCCGTTTCCGTCCCCGCACCGCGTACCGGCCGCCCTTCCCGACGGCACGAAAAGTCCCAAGCCTCACCCAGGGCAATGGCGTCGGCACCCACCACCTGCTCGTTGGCGTCCACCAGGGCGATGAGAGGCAGAGGGCGAGTGCGCGCGTTCGCGCGTGCGGGTGGCCTCTACGTCCTCAGGCAGGAAATAGGCGAGTGCCTCGGCGGGGCTACGCGTCCCGGTGCCGAGGTCCTCGCCGCGGGCGTGGCCCGCTGCCCGTTCAAGCGTTTGCAGGGGGACGTCCAGCGCCACAGCGAGGGAGGGAAGCTATACGTCGGGGATGCGCTCGCCTCGCTCCCAACGGCTGATCTCATGGCGCGTCACGGACGCCGTTCCCGAGATGCGGCACAACGACTCCGCCAACTGCCGCTGGCTCTTGCGCGCATCGCGGTTGACGGAGGCGCTCAAGGTGCATGGGTACGCGGTGGAGGTGGCGGAGTCCGAGCCGCTGCTTGCGGTCCCGGCGGCGTTCGGGGCGCCGGTGCTGTGGCGGGGAACTGTGGTTCGCCTTCGCGGGCGCTGCTCCCGTTGCAAGGTGCTTAGCCGGGGCGGGAGCTGTTGAGTTGAGCGTTCGTGAGCGGACTTCGGCGGACAGGGGGTGGTGGTCGGTGCGGGCCTTGGCTGGGGAGTGGGCGGCACCCGGGCTGGCACTTGCCCCGGTGCCGCTGTGGCCGTGCGTCGGGGCCTACTTGTCGGCGGGCGTGTATACCAGTTCGAGAGTTCCGGACGGGAAGGCCCTGCTTTTCACCAGGCGCAGGTTCAGGGGCTGATCGAGTTCGGGGAACAGCGGCGCACCCTTGCCGGTGGCGGCGGGCAGGACCCACAGCCGGTACTCGTCGACCACGCCGAGCTTGATCAGGGAGTGCATGAACGCGGTGCCGCCGGCGGCGACGAGGTCCTTGCCGGGCTCGGCCTTGAGCTTGGCGATCTCCTCCGCCGTGTCACCGGCGGCGATCCGGGTCTCGGGCCAGTCGTCGGCGGTCTTGAGGGTGCGGGAGAACACGACCTTGGGGATCTCGTTCATGGCCTGGGCGGACGGGTGGTCGGAGTTGGGCCAGAATCCCGCCATGATCTCGTAGGTATTCCGGCCCATGAGGAAGGCACCGGCCTCCCACAGCCGGCTGACGAAGTACTCCTCCTGCTCGGGGTCGTCGATGTTCATCATGACGTCCCGGATTCCGTTGTCCCCGTCAGCGCTCTTACCGTCGAGCGAGACGTAAAAGCCCAGAATCAGCTTCCGCATTCGGTGCCTCCGTTTGTTCTTGCCGTGCCGGGACGGTCTCGGCACGGGCTCCTCATCGATCAGCGTCTACCGCTCGTGGCCCGTGGTCGGTCACTCGCACACTCAGACCGCCGGTTCCCTCAAAACTCATCGCGCTCCGCGCCATCGACACTTCGCGCTCGGCGGAGGGCGGGCCGTCGGCCGTCCAGCATGAGGGTGCGTCGCTGGTGTGCGGGCCTCATGGTTGACGGCTTCGAGCCGCAGAGTGACCTGGGGCGGATTACCGGTCGGTTGGGGGGTGTGTTGTGATGCCCTCGCGTGCCAGTTGAAGTAGCCGGGTGGTCTGGGCTTTGTCGGCTCCGGCTAGGGCTATTCCGTTGGCCAGCGCGAGAAGGTCCGCTGCGTTGGTTTCGGGGCGGACGGTGCCGGTTTCCTGGGCTCTTTCCAGGAGGGATGACAGGGTCATTCGCATGGCCTCGTGCCATTCGGAGAAGAGGGGGGTGCGTCCCTCCTCCGGGATGGCGTGGGCCAGGTCGCTCTTGTCGGCGATGTGGGCGATGAACGCGTCGAGCCAGGTGAACAGGGCGTCCGCCGGGGAGGGGTGGGAGAGGAGTTTCCCGGCCTTGGCGGTGAGGTCGGCTACCTCGTCGGCGTAGACGGCGATGAGCAGGTCGCGGCGGGTGGGGAAATGCCGGTACAGGGTGGCGTTGCCCACGCCGGCGTGACGGGCGATGTCGTCCAGGGGGGCGCTTGCTCCGCGTTCGGCGAAGAGCCTTTTGGCCGTCGCGAGGATGAGGTCGCGGTTGCGTTGTGCGTCCGCCCTGGGCATGGCTCTCCTGACCGTGAATTCCCTGGTCAGTGTACGGCGCTGGCCAAGCCAGGAGTCTGGGGGCTATCGAGCGCGGGAGCACGGAGCCGGGGTTCCTTTCGGCGGATCACCCGGACGAGGCCTACATCCATTTTGTTGGGGTAGACCCCAGGTGTCGTGAGGACGGTGTGGCGCGGGCCCTGTACGAGAGGTTCTTCGAGGAGGCCGCGGCGGTCGGCCGTACGAAGGTCAAGGCCGTCGCGTCGCCCGCCAATGCGGGGGCCATCGCGTTCCACCGGGCCATGGGTTTTGACGTCCACGAACCCCAGGCCGGGCACGACCATGTGCGGTTTGAAAAGCGGTTCTAGTGGGCGGGGGTTTGACGGGGCGGTGGGGTCAGTACGGCAGGAGGCGGCCTGAGGGGGTCCTCAGGTCCGGCGGGCTCGGTTGACGTGGGGGCCTGGGGCGCTTGATGAGCTGCTGCCGTGCCATGTTGATCATCTCCCCCGTCGGGCCGGGTTTAACCCGTCGATCGAGCCGATGTCACCTGCACTTCACTACGACGCGGGCGCCGCAGGCGAGGTTCCGCGAGCTTATGCGACATCCTCTGCCGGTTCGACCGTTTTTCGGGAAGCCCGGTCGACCGGACGTGGTCAGGCGGTCACGTCCGGTGCTGACCGGGAGTGGCCGATGAAGATCGTTCCGCGGCGGGGCCGTCCTGCGGTATGGGGGTCAGGAGACGATGTCGCGGGTGTGGAAGCGGCGGAACGCGAGGGCGAACAGGACGGCGGCATAGGTGACGGAGATGGCCGCTCCCTTGGCCATGCCCGTCCATTGGATCTGCGGCTGGAGGGCGTCCATCCACGCGTACATCCAGTGGGTCGGCAGGAAGTCGCGCCAGGAGCCGAGGGCGGTGACGGCGTCCAGGATGTTGCTGACGATGACCAGGCCGACGGCGCCGCCGACCGCGCCGAGCGGGGAGTCCGTGACGACGGACAGGAGGAACGCCAGGGCGGCGACGACGAGCTGGGCGACCAGGGAGTAGGCGACGACGATCGCCATGCGGCCGAGGGCGGTGGACGCGGGGACGGTGCCGCCGGTCGGGAGTTCGACGTCGGCCCAGCCGAACCCGGCCGTGCCCGCGACCAGCGACATGAGGGGGAGGCTGACGACCGCGGCGACGGCGTAGGCGAGGGCGACGATCAGTTTCTGGCGGAGGAGGCGGGCGCGCGGGACGGGCGCGGCGAGCAGGTACCGCAGGGACGACCAGCCGGCCTCGCTGGCCACGGTGTCGCCGCAGAACAGGGCGACGGCGACGACGAGGAGGAACCCGGTCGACACGAACAGCGCGAACAAGGCGAAGTTGAGGGCGCCGGCGGTGGCGACGTCCACCAGGCTCGGGGCGCCGTTCCCGGACGGGGAGCCGCCGATCTTGAACGCGCCGACCAGCACCCAGGGCAGGACGAGCAGGATGCCGAAGGCGATGAGGGTGCGCCGGCGGCGGAACTGGCGGATCGCCTCGACGCGCAGCGGAAGGGTGCGCCGCACGCTGTAGCCGGAGCGGTCGGACGCGGGTGCGGTGTCGGCCGCCTGCTCGTCGGTGGGGGGCGCGTCGGTCATGAGGTCTCCCCGATGATCTCCAGGAACGCGTCCTCGAGGCGGCGGCCCGAGCCGACGATCTCGGTGACGGGGCCGGCGGCGACGCGGCGGCCGCCGGCCATGACGACGGCGTGCGTGCAGGTCTGCTCGACCTCGGCGAGCAGGTGGCTGGAGACGATCACGGTGCGGCCGGCGGCGGCGTACCGGACGAGGACCTCCCGCATCTCGCGGATCTGCGGCGGGTCGAGCCCGTTGGTGGGCTCGTCCAGGACGAGCAGGTCGGGCAGGCCGAGCATCGCCTGCGCGATGGCGAGCCGCTGCCGCATGCCCTGCGAGTACGTGCGGACGGGCCGGTCGAGCGCGGCGCCGAGGCCGGCGATCGCGAGCGCCTCGTCCAGGTGCGATTCGGTGGAGGGGCGGCCGGTGGCGCGCCAGTACAGGTCGAGGTTGTCGCGTCCGGACAGGTGGGGCAGGAAGCCGGGGCCTTCGACGAACGAGCCGAGCCGCGAAAGGACGGGAGCCCCGGGCGTGACGCGGTGGCCGAAGATGCGGATCTCGCCGGCGTCGGGGCGGATGAGGCCCATGAGCATGCGCAGGGTGGTCGTCTTTCCGGCGCCGTTCGGGCCGAGCAGGCCGAGGACCTGGCCCTTCTCGACGCGGAACGACAGGTCGGCGACGGCGAGGTGGCCGTTCCCGTACGCCTTGGTCAGCCCGGTGATCTCCAGCGGGACGTCGGTGCCGCGGTCGTGGGAGCGGCCGCGGCGGACGCCGAGCAGCAGCGCCGCGGCGATCGCGAGGCCGATCAGGGGCAGGACCCACACCCACCCGGGGATCGGGGCGGGCGCGGTGACCAGGGACGGGTCGGTCGGGACGGTCAGCCCGGACACGGCGCGCACCTTGTAGGCGGCGGGCCGCGGCGGCGTCGCGAAGCCCATGTCGGTGGTGGCGATGACGACCCGGAGGCGGTGACCGCGGTCGAACCGGTGGTCCATCGCGGGCAGGGTGACGGTGGCCTCGCCGCCGGTGGCGCGGAAGGGGGCGGCGATGCGCCGGGCGGGCGTGGCGTTGCCGTCCGGGGACACGTCGTAGAGCTTGGCGAAGAGCGGGCCGCCCTCGGTGGCGGCGTCTTCGGTCGTCTTGAGGCGGACGGTGGCGGCGCCGGTGATGCGGAGGGGACGGTCCAGCGGTCGGGTGTCGAACGTGGCGGTCTGTCCGGGCATGTCGGACGGAAGGCCGCCGGCGGCGGAGCCGAGCGAGCCGAGCGCGCCGAGTCCGGGAAGCGCGGAGACGGCTGCGGGGGTTCCGCCGGCCGGGTTGTAGATCGTCTGCTCGCGTCCGGCCAGCGGCAGGTTCTGCGGGGCGCCGGACAGCCCGGGATACGTGCGGGCTCGCGCCTCCTGCACGACGACCTGCTGGGTGGACGAGTCGAGGCCGCCCGCGCGGGTCACCATGAACCGGGTGCCGGACGCGTCGGCGTGCTTCAGCCGTGCGTCGAAGAAGTCGCGGACGAGCCCCCGGATGCGCCCGGTCTCGGGATCGCCGCCGTCATGCCCGCCCTGGTACCAGACGACCGAGACCGGCGCGCCGTTGCGGGCGATGGCCCGCGCGTTCGCGTCCGCCTGGTCGAGCGGGAACAGCGAGTCGGACTGCCCCTGGACGAGCAGCGCGGGCACCCTGATCCGGTCGGCGACGGAGGCGGGGCTCGACCGGCGCAGCGTGGCGATGGCGTCCGACGTCGGTCCGCCCTGCTCGGCGACCTTCTGGTACATCGCGCATATGGACGGCAGGAACCGTCCGCAGCCGGCGCCGAGGGAGCCGCTGGTGAAGAAGACGCCGGCCCACAGCTTCTTGAACACGCCCTGGTCGGGGCCCGCGCCGGCCGCGTTGGGGAACAGCACGTCCGGCAGGCTGTTCCAGGTGATCTCCGGGGCGATGGCGTCGACGCGCCGGTCGTAGGCGGCGGTCATCAGCGCGATCGCGCCGCCGTAGGACTCGCCGGCCATGCCGAGGCGCGGGTCGCCGGGGCCGTCCAGCTGCACCTCGGGCTGTTTCGCCAGCCAGTCGATGAGCTGCCGGGTGTCCTTGACCTCGTAGTCGGGGGAGTCGAGCGCGATCTGCCCGGTGGACGCGCCGAACCCGCGGGCCGTCCAGGTCAGCACGGAGTATCCGGCGCGGGCCAGGTCGCGCGCCTCGTCCGCGACGCCGTTCTTGTCGCCGCCGAACCCGTGCCCGAGCATGATCGCGGGTGCCTTCGCGCGCCCGACCGGCCTGTAGAACGTGGTGTCGAGCGTGACGTGCTGGTCGTCGTGCGGGCCGTCGACGACCTGGACGCGCTGCTCGACGGTGCGCACGCGGGGCGGGCCGCCGTCGCCGACGCTCCACGCGGTGCCCCCGGCGGCGAGCGCCACCGCGATCCCCGCGGCGGTCCAGCGCGACCTCCGGCTCGTCCTGTCCCATCGCGCCCGGACCGCGCCGCCCACCGTCATGTCAGCAGCCTATGCGCGGCCCCGCCGCACGCCCCTCCGCCCTCGCGTCGATCCGCCCTGCGCCCACCGCCGTACGGCCCGTCCCGCCGTTACACCCTCCGGCGTACCGCGCCTAAGGCTGGCCCGGGGCGGAGAGGGCGGCGGTGAACATGGCGGTGAGGCGGTCGGTGAGTTCGGCGGGGTCGGCGCTGCGCAGGTCGTTGAGGCCGAGCAGGCGCCGGACGGGCCCGCCGCCCATGATGATCGTGGACGCCAGCAGGGCGCGGGCGCGCGGGTTCGGGCCGTCCAGCTGCGCGACGAGCGGCTCGACGATCACGTCCTCGAGGTAGCCGAGCAGGATCTGCTTGACCTCGGGGCTGCCGGCGGAGCGGTCGATCATCCGGGTCATCGGGGTCGGCGGGTGCCGGCCGATCTGCCGGACGAAGTGCTCGGCGAGCCGGCGGGGCAGCCCGGCGGGGTCGCCGGCGATGACGCCGCGCAGCGCGGACTCGCCCGCCAGGACCTCGCCGAACAGCGCCGCCTTCGAGCCGAAGTAGCGGTTGACCAGCGCGGTGTTGGCGTCGGCCGCGGCGGCGATCATGCGGACGGTGACGTCGTCGTACCCGTGCTCGCCGAACAGGTCGCGGGCGGCGTCCAGGATGCGGCGCCGGGTGGCCTCCCGGTCGCGCTTGCGGTGCTCGCGCTGCTCGTGCTGCTCGGCCTGCTCGGCGCGCATCATCGAATCCCGATCCGTCCCCGTGTGGATCACCGAACCGCCCCAGTATCCCCCGAGTTGCAAGTAAACAAGCGTGTACATAGCATATATGCAAAACACAGGTAATTTCGTTCCATGGGGGCATGGTGGCTCAAGCGAGCGTGGCGCCGTCGGCCGGGCCGGCGGCGCCAGAGCAAGCGCGACCGCAGTACACGCACCGCCAGATCCTGGAGATCCTCTCCGGCCTGATGATGGCGCTGCTGACGTCGATGATCTCGTCCACGGTGGTCAGCACGGCCCTGCCGACCATCGTCGGCGACCTCGGCGGCCAGGACCAGCTGTCCTGGGTGGCGAGCGCCACGCTGCTCACGATGACGGCCTCGACCCCGCTGTGGGGCAAGGTGTCCGACATCATCGGCCGGAAGGTCTCCTTCCAGGCCGCACTGCTGATCTTCGTGGTCGCCTCCGTGGGAGGCGGGCTGTCGCAGAACATCGGCATGCTGATCGCGGCCCGCGCCGTCCAGGGCCTCGGCGCCGGCGGGCTGTCCGCGCTGGCGCAGGTCATCCTCGGCGACATCGTCGAGCCCCGGCAGCGCGGCCGCTACTCCGGCTACATCGGCGCCGTGTTCGGCGTCGCCACCGTCGCCGGCCCCCTGCTCGGCGGGTTCATCGTGGACGCCGACGGCCTCGGCTGGCGCTGGTGCTTCTACGTCTGCGCCCCGCTCGCCATCGTCGCCTTCCTGGTGATCCAGAAGGTGCTCAAGCTGCCGAAGGTGAAGCGCGACACCCGGATCGACGTGTTCGGCGCGTTCACCATCACCGGCGCCGCCACGACCCTGATGCTGCTGCTGTCGATGGGCGGCAACGAGTTCGAGTGGGCCTCCACCTGGACGTACGCGCTCATCGGGCTCACGGTCCTGCTGGTGGTCGCGGCGGTGTTCGCCGAGCGGGCCGCGCGGCAGCCGATCCTGCCGCCCCGGCTGTTCCGCAACCCGACGTTCGTGCTGACCAGCCTCGGGTCGCTCTGCGTCGGCATGGCGATGTTCGGCGTCATGATCTACATGCCGCAGTACCTGCAGATCGTCAAGGGCCTGAGCCCCACCGCGTCCGGCCTGATGACGCTGCCGCTGGTGGTCGGCATGCTGATCGCCTCCATCGGCTCCGGCCAGCTCGTCACCCGGACCGGCAGGTACAAGATCTACCCGGTGATCGGCCTGGTGTGCGTCGGCGCGGGGCTGTTCCTGCTGTCGCGGCTGCACGTCGACTCGTCCAGGGTGGAGATCGGGGGCTACCTCGCGCTGCTCGGCGTCGGGCTCGGCCTCAGCATGCAGATCCTGATCCTCGCCGCGCAGAACGCCGCGAAGATGGAGGACCTGGCGTCCACGACGTCCGGTGTCTCGTTCTTCCGCAACCTCGGCGGCGCGGTCGGCGTCGCCGCGTTCGGCGCGATCCTGAACAACAAGCTGCCCGGCGAGCTCGCCAAGGGCCTGCGCGAGGCGCACCTGCCGATGCCGAAGGGCGGCGGCTCCCTCGGCACCCCCGCCCAGGTGCACGCGCTGCCCGAGCCGTTCAAGTCGATCGTGCTCACCGCGTTCACGAACTCGCTGGAGCAGGTCTTCATCTTCGGCGTGCCGGTGGCGGCCGTCGGCCTCATTACAGTGCTGGCGATGAAGGAGCTGCCGCTGCGCGGCAAGGCCGGCACGGGCCGGGGCGCCCCGCAGGCCACCGTCCCCACCACCCCGCCGGTGGACGACGGCGTCGTCCGGCCGCCCGCGTCCACCGCCCCCGGCGGCGCCGCGTCCGCGGTCGGCAGGCACGCCCGCGGACACGAACAGCACCTCGCCGAGCAGCAGCTGGCGTCGGTCGCGGCGGGTACGGTTCCCAAGGAGATGGTCGGTGCGATGAACGAGATGCCCGCGAACGGACTGTCGCCCAACGGCATGGCCGCCGCTTCCGGCGGGGCCCGGGCGGCCGATCCCGCCGCGCAGGCCCGGCTGCTCGCGCAGCAGAACGCCCAGGCGCAGAACGCGCACGGCGGCGGCGTCCCCGTCCGGGGCGTGGTGCGGGCCGGCGACGGCGCGCCCGTCCCGTCCGCCGCGCTGACGCTGATCGGGGTGGACGGGCACCAGCTCGGCCGCGCGATCACCCAGGACGACGGCCGGTACGCGCTGCCGACCCCCGGCCCCGGCACCTACGTGCTGATCGCCGCGACCGGCGAGCACGAGCCGCAGGCCGCGACCCTCGTCGTCGGCGACCGGCCGGTCGACTTCGACCTGATGCTGGCCGGCAACGGCGGCCTCGGCGGGACGGTCCGCAGCGCCGACGGCAGCCCGATCGCGAACGCGATGGTCGTCGTCACCGACGTGCGCGGCGAGGTCGTCGGCACCGGACGGACCGACGCGTCCGGCCAGTACGCCTTCAAGGACGTCGTGACCGGCGCGTACACGCTCGCGGTGAGCGCGGCGGCGCACCGTCCGGTCGCGCTGCCGGTGGAGGTGGCCGGCGGCGGGCAGACCCGGCAGGACGTCGAGATGCCGGCCGGTGCGCGGGTGCGCGGAACGGTCCGCAACGAGGACGGCGAACCGGTCGGCGACGCCCGCGTCACGCTGGTCGACGCGGCCGGCAACGTCGTCGCGATGGCGATCACCGGCCCGGACGGAGAGTACGCGTTCACCGACCTGACCGGCGGGCAGTACACCGTGATCGCCTCCGGCTACCCGCCGGTCGCGACCGGGCTGTCGCTGGCCGGCGGCGGCCTGGACGACCACGACCTGAAGCTCGGCTACCCCGACGAGTAGGGCCGGTCCCGGGGCCGCCCGACCGGGGCGGCCCCGGCAGGCGCAATCACACGAGCCACGGAACGGAAAGTGCGGGTCGTTGATGGATGACAGGCGCGGTCTGCGCGGATCGGTGCGGACGAAGGACGGCTGGGCGGTGCGGCACGCCATCGTCACGGTCACGGACCTGGCGGGCCGGCAGGTCGCGCGGGAGCAGACCGGGGAGGACGGCGTGCTCGCCGCCGGCCCGCTGCCCGCCGGCACCTACACGGTGATCGTCACGGCGATGGGGTTCCAGCCGGCGGCGTCGACGCTGATCGTGCACGGGTCCGGCGCGGCGGACCTCGGCACGCTGGTGCTGGCCCGCGCGGG
Organism: Actinomadura opuntiae; assembly: GCF_030283205.1. Classification (GTDB taxonomy): domain Bacteria; phylum Actinomycetota; class Actinomycetes; order Streptosporangiales; family Streptosporangiaceae; genus Spirillospora. Next base: position 13,506 of record NZ_JASNWF010000032.1, on the reverse strand, counting down.
CGGCACCGAGCTGCCGCCGCCCGGCCCGTGGACGATCGACCCGGCGCACTCCAACGTCGGGGCGGTCGCGCAGCACCTCGGGCTGTCCAGCGTGCGCGGCCGGTTCGCCGCGTTCGAGGGCGGCATCGAGATCACCGAGCCGGTGGAGGCGTCCCGGGTGACGGCCCGGATCGAGGCGGCCTCCATCGACACCGGCAACAAGCTGCGCGACGACCACCTGCGCTCGGCCGACTTCCTCAACGTCGACCAGCACCCGGTGATCACCTACGAGGGCGAGGGGCTGACCGCGACCGGCCCGGACCGCTGGACGGTGCACGGCCGCCTCACCCTCAACGGGATCACCCAGCCCGTCGACCTGGACCTGCTGTACCTCGGCAGCGGCGCCGACCCGTGGGGCGGGACGCGCGCGGCGTTCCGCGCGACCGCGGAGCTGCGCCGCACCGACTTCGCGATCCGCTACAACCAGCTGCTGGAGGCGGGGATCGCGATGGTCGGCGAGAGCCTCAAGGTCGAGCTGGAGATCCAGGCCGTCCAGGGAACCGAACTGCCGCAGGCCTAACGGTCGCCGGGAGCGGGGCGCCCGGCGGGGCGGGCGTCCAGCTCGGTGGCCGGGAGCCAGTGCACGGCCGGGTCGTAGTCGAGCCAGCCGTGCTCCCGCGCCGCCGCCGCGAACTCCGCGAGCAGCGACCGCAGCACCGGGTGCTGCTCGCGGGCCCGCCAGATCAGCGACCACGAGTACAGCGGGACGGGATCGGCCAGGGGCACCGACCGGACGCCCGCGGGCACCGGCACGTCCGCCGGCAGCAGCGACACGTGCCCGGTCTCGGCGCGCAGGTGGCCGAGGAAGAACTCCAGCCCGAGGTTGACCCCGCCGAACTCCCCGGCCAGCCCGAAGTCGGCGAGGAACCGGTCGAGGAAGTCCAGCTTGCCGATCTCGGCGGGGAACCACATCGTCGTGCCGCTCAGGTCGGCGGGACGCAGCGACGCCGCGCCCGCCAGCGGATGCTCCTCGCTCATCACCGCCGCCATCGGCGCGAGCCGCACCAGCCGGTGCGCCAGCCCGCCGGGCAGCGGCTCGTCCAGGGCGTGGACGCGGCCGAAGCCCGCATCGCCGTCGCCGCGCCGCAGCGCGGTCACGACCTCGGGCAGGCCGCGCTTCAGGTTCGGTTCGATCGGCAGGTCGGGACGGCGCGCGACGACCTGCCCGATCGTGCGCATCGGGTCGAACAGGTGGCCCCACACGTCCAGCCGCAGCGGCCGGTCGTCGCGCCGGGCCGCCACGATCGCGTCGTCCGCCGCCGCGAGGGCGCGCCGCGCCGGCTCCAGGAACCGCTCGCCAGCCGCCGTCAGCGCCACCGCGTGCCCGGTGCGGTCGAACAGCCGCACGCCGAGGACGTCCTCCAGCCGCGCGATCCGCTTCGACAGCGCCTGCTGGGTGAGGAACAGCTCGCCGGCGGCGCGCCCGAAATGCAGGTGCTCGGCGGTCGCGACGAACGCCCGCACCTGCGCGAGATCCAGGTCCACGGCGTCCACCCTGCCCGACGACCGGCGGTTGTCAAAAAGGGATCAGTGCCCCTTGAGCTCGCGGACGAGGGTGTTCGCGGCGGCGCGGTTCGGCGGGCCGGTCACGACGACCTTCCCGTCCAGGATCGGCATGTCGACGCGGGGCAGCGTGACGAGGCGGTCGCGCACCACGAAGGCCAGGTCGCGGCCCACGGTCGCGCGGGTCAGCCGCGCGAACGCGTGCCGGTCCACCGGCCGCAGCGTGAGCGCCACGTCGTACCCGGCGGACGGCCCGCGCGACTTCTGCACCCGCAGGTCGGCGACCTTGCGGATCGCGATGCCCTGGGCGAGCCGGTAGCAGGTCACCCCGGCGGCGGACTGCCCGGTGATCCCCGGCGTCCCGGCCTGGCACTGCCCCGGCGACGCCTGCGTCACCGGGTACACGTGCAGCGGCGCGGCCAGCGTCACCGGCTTGGTCCGCATCGACGCCGCGATCAGCCCGCCGGTCACCGCGACCGCGGCGATCAGCAGCCCGAGCGTCAGCACCATGATCACCAGCGCGGACCGGTGCTGGTCGGCGGCCGCGGCCGGCGCCGGGACGGGCCGCTCGCGGTAGGCCAGGCCCTGGCGGCGCGCGGCGCGGCTGCGCTTGGTCTCGGCGGCCGCCCGCCGCCGCTGCTCGGCGCGGGCGCGCCGCCGCCGGTCGGCGTCCGGGACGTCGGCCGCGGGCAGCACCGCCGTCGCGCGCTCCGGGCCGCCGGACGGCGCGAACCCCGCCGCCCGCGCCGGCCTCGCCGGCCCGGGAGGAGGCGGCGCGGCCTGCCGTTCCGGCTCCGGGATCAGCGTCGGGCCCGGTACCGGCGGGATCGGCTCGGTCGGCGCCCGGCCGCTCAGATCGTCCTGCCCGAGCACCGCGGCGGCCGACTCGTGCTCGTAGCGCCCCCCGCGTTCCGATGCGCCCTCCCCGAACGGCGCGGCCTGCCCGGTGGACGCGGCCTGGTCGGGCGATGCCGCTTGGCCAAGCGGCGCGTCCTGCCCGAACGGCGCGGGTTGTGTCGGCTGGTCGGACGGTGCGGGCTGCTCGGGCGGCGCGGGCTGGTCGGGCGGCGTGGGCTGCTCGGGCGGCGCGGGCTGGTCGGGCGGCGTGGGCTGCTCGGGCGGGGCGGCCTCGGAAGGCGGGACGAGGGGAACGGGAGGCGGGGGCCAGGACAGGGCCCGGTCCGGCCGGGCGGGCGGGGGCGGTTGCGGGGCAGGGGCGGCGTCCTCTGGCTGCCGACGATCCTTCCTGCGGCGCGGAACGACCCGCATCGTCACCTCCCCGGGCTGACAAGATCTCCAACAGTCTTTCAGGATGAGACGGTGCCCCGCACCGTGTCGCGGCCGAACCCGGCCAACGATCGCGGATTGCTCGTCACGTGATGAACACTGCCCCGTCCGGGCGGTTCCAAAGCGCCGAAAGCCCGTCCCCGCGCGCATGCGGGGACGGGCTTTGCGGAACGCGGACGGATCAGTCGATGCGCCAGGTGTCGCCGCTGCCGAGGAGCGCGGCGAGGTCGCCCCTGCCCTGCGTCTCGACGGCCTCGTCGACCTGCGCGCGCATCAGCTCGTCGTAGGACGGGCGGTCCACGTTGCGGAAGATGCCGATCGGGGTGTGCTCGAACGCCGGCTGGTCCAGCCGCGACAGCGCGAACGCCGCCGACGGGTCCGGGTTCGAGGCGTCGTGCACGACGATGTCCGACGCGGGGACGTCGGCGACGTTCACCACCTCGAACGAGCCCGACGGCGTCCGGCGCAGCGCCTTCTGCCGGTCGGCGCCGAAGACGACCGGCTGCCCGTGCTCCAGGCGGATCGTGATGTCGTCGCGGACGGCGGCGTCCTTCAGCGGGTCGAACGCGCCGTCGTTGAAGATGTTGCAGTTCTGGTAGATCTCGACCAGCGCGGTGCCGCGGTGCTCGGCGGCGGCGCGCAGCACCGACTGCAGGTGCTTGCGGTCGGAGTCGATGGTGCGGGCGACGAAGGTGCCCTCCGCGCCGATCGCCAGCGACAGCGGGTTGAACGGGGAGTCCAGCGAGCCCATCGGCGTCGACTTGGTGATCTTGCCGACCTCGGAGGTGGGCGAGTACTGGCCCTTGGTCAGCCCGTAGATCCGGTTGTTGAACAGCAGGATCTTCAGGTTGACGTTGCGGCGCAGCGCGTGGATCAGGTGGTTGCCGCCGATGGACAGCGCGTCGCCGTCGCCGGTGACGACCCACACCGACAGGTCGGGGCGGGAGGTCGCCAGGCCCGTCGCGATCGCGGGCGCGCGGCCGTGGATCGAGTGGAAGCCGTAGGTGTTCATGTAGTACGGGAACCGCGACGAGCAGCCGATGCCGGAGATGAACGTGATGTTCTCGCGGCGCAGTCCGAGCTCGGGCAGGAAGGACTGGACGGCCGCGAGGATCGCGTAGTCACCGCACCCGGGGCACCAGCGCACCTCCTGGTCGGTCTTGAAGTCCTTCATCGTCTGCTTGGCGTCGGTCTTGGGGACCAGCGACAGCAGGCTCTTCCCGTTGCCGTTCGCGGCGCCGGTCCCGTTGGTGTCACTCACTGTCGATCACTTCCTGGATCACGTCCTGGAGCTCCTCGGCCTTGAACGGCAGGCCCCGGACCTGGTTGTAGCCGATCACGTCGACCAGCAGCCGGCCGCGCAGCAGCATCGCCAGCTGGCCGAGGTTGATCTCCGGGACCACGACCTTGTCGTAGGAGCGCAGCACCTCCGGCAGGTTCGCGGGGAACGGGTTGAGGTGCCGCAGGTGCGCCTGCGCCACGTCGCGCCCCTCCGCCCGGACGCGGCGGACCGCGGCGGAGATCGCGCCGTAGGTGCCGCCCCAGCCCATCACCAGGACGCGGGCCGCGCCGGACGGGTCGTCCACCGCGAGCGGCGCGATGTCGTTGGCGATGCCGTCGACCTTGGCCTGGCGCAGCCGGACCATGGTGTCGTGGTTCGCCGGGTCGTAGGAGATGTTGCCGGTGACGTCGGCCTTCTCCAGGCCGCCGATCCGGTGCTCCAGCCCCGCGGTGCCCGGGATCGCCCACGGGCGCGCCAGGGTCTGCGGGTCGCGCCGGAACGGTTCGAAGCCGTCCTCGGACGGCGCGGCGAAGTTCGGCTCGATCGTCGGCAGCGACGCCACGTCCGGCAGCTTCCACGGCTCGGAGCCGTTGGCGAGGTAGCCGTCCGACAGCAGGATGACGGGGGTGCGGTACGTCACCGCGATGCGGGCCGCCTCCAGCGCCGCGTCGAAGCAGTCCGCGGGGGACTGCGGCGCGATCACCGGGACGGGCGCCTCGCCGTTGCGGCCGTACATGGCCTGCATCAGGTCGGCCTGCTCGGTCTTGGTCGGCATGCCGGTGGACGGCCCTGCCCGCTGCACGTCGATGACCAGCAGCGGCAGCTCCGTCGCGACCGCCAGGCCGATCGTCTCGCTCTTCAGCGCGATGCCCGGCCCGGACGTCGTGGTGACGCCGAGCGACCCGCCGAACGAGGCGCCGAGCGCCGCGCCGACCGCGGCGATCTCGTCCTCGGCCTGGAACGTCCGCACGCCGAACCGCTTGTGCTTGGACAGCTCGTGCAGGATGTCGGAGGCCGGGGTGATCGGGTACGAGCCGAGGTAGACGGGCAGGCCGCTCTGCACGCCGGCGGCGACGATGCCGAGCGACAGCGCGGCGTTGCCGGTGATGTTGCGGTACAGGCCGGCGTCGTGCTCGGCGGGCTTGACCTCGTACTGCACCGAGAACGCCTCGGTGGTCTCGCCGTAGCTCCAGCCCGCCTGGAACGCGGCGATGTTGGCCTTCATGATCTCGGGCTTCTTGGCGAACTTCTTCTCCAGGAAGCCGACCGTCCCCTCGGTGGGACGGTGGTACAGCCACGACAGCAGTCCGAGCGCGAACATGTTCTTCGCGCGCTCGGCGTCCTTCTTGGAGATGTCGTAGCCCTCGAGGGCGGTCACCGTCATCGAGGTGAGCGGCAGCGCGTGCACCCGGTACTCGTCGAGCGAGCCGTCGGTGACGGGGTCGGCGGCGTAGCCGACCTTGGCGAGGTTGCGCTTGCTGAACTCGTCGGTGTTGACGATCAGGTCCGCCCCGCGGGGCAGGTCCCCGAGGTTGGCCTTGAGGGCGGCCGGGTTCATCGCGACCAGCACGTCGGGTGCGTCGCCCGGGGTCAGGATGTCGTGGTCGGCGAAGTGCAGCTGGAAGCTCGACACGCCGGGGAGCGTCCCGGCGGGGGCGCGGATCTCGGCCGGGAAGTTCGGCAGGGTCGACAAGTCGTTGCCGAACGCCGCCGTCTCCTGGGTGAAGCGGTCGCCGGTCAACTGCATCCCGTCACCGGAGTCCCCGGCGAAGCGGATGATGACGCGGTCGAGCTGCTGGACCTGTTTGGTCACAGAGGAAGACCTCCTCGACGCGCAGCACCCGTCCTGGGGGAGGCGCCCAGGATCGTGATGCTACTAAGGCTTACCTTCATGGTATGTCCGGGATGGAATGCTGGTCTCGGGGATCGGGCCGCCCCGCGGTACGGCGGCGCCGGGCGTGCGGCCCGATGCCGTCCGCCGCTCGGCGTCCGCTGGTGGTGGCCGTGGTCTGAGAGGCGCAGACCGCGGCCGTCGCTCCGCCCGTCATGTGCGACATCCCGCCCTCAGGGAGGTCATGACCCCGTATCACAAGGGTTATCACCTCAGGCGGAAGATCACGCGTCCCGGCTGGATTCGGGCGGGTCCTAACCGGTGCTACGAGCCGGACTGGTCCCCGGGTTCACCACTGAACACAGGGAGCTGGCCAGCCGGCACAGGTCGACGTGCAGTCGCCTGACCAGCCGGGCTGGATGGGCCGGGGAGCCGTCGCTCCCCGAGGGCACGGAGTTCACAGCCCGAAGTGTAGACAGGCTGAATTCCGTTCTGTTCCACCGGCCCCCGGCGGCCCGGCAGGGCTTTCAGTGCCCGCCCGTCCCCGGCGACGGGGAGCCGGACGCGCCGGACAGCGAGCTCTTGACCATCTTGCTCCGCTCCCGGTCGACCTTGGCCAGCAGCGCCCTGACGTCCGCCCGGGTCAGCGCCTCGCCGATCACCCGTGCCTGCGCCGAGTACGGGTAGGAGCCGGGATGGTCGAGCGCCGACTTCACCCACGTCCGCCAGGCCCGTCCCGTGACGGTGCAGGACAGCACGAGCGACCGGTCGGACGGCACCGGGGCGGACGCGGCGCAGGACCCGAGCGCGGTGCCGCGGGTCGCGATCGACGCGCGCAGGGCGGCGCGCGCCCCGTCCGGCACCGCCTGCGGCGCCGACAGCGTCGCCGGCACCCGCACCGTGCATCCCGCCGTGTTCTGGTCGCAGTCGACGAAGGTCAGCGTGCCCGGGTCGAAGTGCAGGTTCGGGTCGGCGGCGCCGGCGAGCGCCTTCACGCGCGGCCGCAGCCGGGTGAACAGCGTGCCGGCATCGGGCAGGTCGGCGACGCTGAACCGGGCGCCGTCCGTCCCGGCCGCCTGCACGCCGAGCAGCCGGTACGGCGCCTCCGCCGACACCAGGTACGTCGCGCCCTTGGCCGCGATCCTGTAGGTGCGGACGCCGTTCACGGTCTGGGTGGGCGGATTCGCCGCCGCCTTGGTGAGCGACTCGGCGATCGCCTGCGCGCCCAGGACGTCCGGGACGTCGAAACCGGGAACGGCCGCGGGCGCCTTGGACCAGCGGCCCGCGAAGTTCTCGGGGTGCGACCGCTCGCCCGCGTACTCGCGCCAGAATCCCAGGCCCGCCTTGATGTAGGTCTCGCCGTCCACCGCCACGACGTCGGCCTTCAACGCTCCCGCCGTCAGCGTGCCGACCGCTGAGCCCGCCGTCGTGACCTGCAGGTCGGCCTGGATCTGAGCGCCGTTGGCACCGGTGAGCGTCCCGCGGTAGTGGAACCCGGGACCGGAGGTGAGCTGCCGTCCCGCCTTCAGCGCCCACGCCGCGGGCGCCGTCGAGGACGGCTTCGGGCGCGGCTTGCCGGGCCCTTCGTCGTCGTGGACGAACACCATGGCGACCGTCGCGGCCGCCGCCACGACCGCGGCGACCCCTGCGCCGGTCACCAGCCGCTTCTTGAGCTTCCCGCCTCGCGGCTGCGGCCCGCCGATGCCGGGCGGCAGCGGCATGCCGGGGATACCGGGCCCCTGCGGCGGCACCGGACCCTGGCCCATGTCGCCGTCCCACCCCGGCGCGTAGCCGTCCTGGAATTCGAACCCGTCCTGCGGCGGGTAGGCGTCGTGTTGCGCGTAACCGGCCTGGGGCGCGGTCTGCGCCGGGTGAGCGTCCTGCGGGGCGTAGCCGTCGTGCGGGGCGTAGCCGTCCTGCGGGGTGTAGCCGCTTCGCGCCGGGAATCCGTCCGGCGAAGTGGTGCCCGCGGTGCCGCCGCCGGGGACGGCGAGGCCGTCGGCGACCGTGGTGTCGGCCTGCGGCGGGGCGGACGCGGGCCGCCGGGGCGGGCCGCCCGCGACGAGGACGTCGTCCGGTGCGGGCCGGGCAGGTCCGGACTCCGCGGAAGGGTCGTCCTGATCAGCGCTCACAAGGCACAAGGATGCCCGACGATGCGAGCGGCCGGACCGGAAACCGTGCCATCGCCGGGCATACCGGCACCGCGGGCGGGGGCGGCCGGCCTCCGCGCCGACCGCCCCCACCTGCGGTGTCACTCGCTGTCGAGGCCGCTCTGCAGCGAGGCGACCTCCGACGCCGTGGCGCCGATCACCTTGTACTGGGCGTGCTTGTAGAACGTGCCGCCGGTGGACTTGGCCCAGCTCTGCCAGGCGGAGGTGGCGACGCGGCAGCTCGCCCACACCGAGTCGCTGCCGTTGATCGTGATCGTGTCGGTGCAGTTGCCGAGGTCCCGGCCGGTCAGCGTGCCGGCGGTGATGTTGAACCGGACGTCGATCGTGATCGGCGTGGACGCACCGTACGGCGGGCGGATCTTCGCCTCGACGGTGCAGCCGGAGTTGCTGTTGCAGCCGCCCTTCTTCCACTCGTCGACCGAGGGGCGCGCCGAGGCGTCGAAGGAGTCCTTCAGCTCGCCCATGCTGGTGCGCATGTTCGAGATGACCGTGGACGCCTCGGACGAGGACTTCGGCGTGACGTCCAGCGCGACCCGCGGCGTGGTCGCCTCGTAGCGCAGCAGCTCGGCGTCGTCGGCGTCGGTGATGTAGAGGGTCGAGGTGAAGGTGCTGAACTTCAGCGCCTTCTTGCCCGACCACGTCGTCTTCAGCGGCTTGACCTTGGCGGTGGCGGCCGCGCGGAGCTTGGCGGCCAGCGCGGTCGGCGACAGCTCGTTCTTGAAGTCGACGTCGAGCTTGTCGGAGCTCAGCCGGCCCCACTGCTGCCCGCTCTTGAGGTAGTACGGCGTGCCCTCGACGTTGTCGATCTGGTCGCGCCAGTACGACTGGTCGGCCTTCACGAACAGCTTGCCGTCCGCCGACAGCAGGGTCACGTTGTCGCTGTTCCAGGTCACCGGGCCGGTCGCGCGGCCGCCCTTGGTGACGTCCAGCTGGCCCTGGATGCTGTCGGCGCCGCCGCCGAAGGTGCCCTTCAGGCCGACGGCGCGCCCGGCGGACATCGAGTCGGCCGCGGCGCGCAGCTTCTCCTCGGGCGACTTGCCGCCGCCCTTGGACGCCACCACGAACACCACGACGCCGATGATGAGGATCACCACGACGGCGCCGCCGACCAGGGCCGCGATCAGCGGCCCGCTGCTGCGCTTGGGCGGCGGCATGCCCGGGCCCATCGGGGCGCCGGGCGGGGGCGGGAAGAAGGGCGGCGGCGTGCCCGGGCCGCCGTACCCGCCGGGGGGAGGCGGAGCGCCGGGGCCGCCGGGCGCGCCCTGCCCGCCCGGATAACCGGGGCCGCCCGGAGCGCCCTGGCCGCCCGGGTAGCCGGGGCCGCCCGGACCAGGGGAACCGCCGGGCCCCGCGGGCGGCGGCGGAGGCGGCCACGAGGCGCCACCCGGGTTCTCCCAGCCCGGGTTCGGCGGGGGGTTGCTCATCCGGTCACGTCCTTCCAGGTCAACTGACCCCAATGCATCCTCTAGTGTGCAGCAAAACGATGACATTGTGATCCTCCGCGGTGGAGGTACGACGCCACACTCCGCACGCCCCTTTCGGGGATACTTGCTTGGACGCGGATGGGAGGGTGGCGGTGCATAACTATTTCGACTCATATGTCGGGCTTGCCGCGCTGCTGGTCGCCGGCGGCGGGATCGTCGGCGGCGGCCTGGCCGCGAACCGGATGCTCCGTCCGCACCGCCCGACTGTGGAGAAGCTCACCACGTACGAGTGCGGCGTCGACCCGGTCGGCGGCGGCTGGGCCCACTCCTACATCCGCTACTACGTGTTCGCCTACCTCTACGTGGTGTTCGCGGTGGACGCGGTGTTCCTCTTCCCCTGGGCGACGGTCTTCTCCGCCCCCGGCTACGGCGCCACCACGCTCGGCGAGATGTTCGTCTTCCTGGCGTTCCTGGCCGTCGGGCTGCTCTACGCGGGCAAGAAGGGCGTCCTGTCCTGGGTCTGAGGCCGCGGCGGGCCTTCCCCGGGCTGTAACAATGCTTGCGTGGGCACCATCGATCTCCCGCCGCCGAGCGTCGGACCCCTGTCGCGGCTCGCGCCCAAGCCGGTCAAGTTCGTGCTCAACTGGGGCCGCCGCTACTCGCTGTGGGTCTTCAACTTCGGCCTGGCATGCTGCGCGATCGAGTTCATCGCCACCTCGATGAGCAGGCACGACTTCATCCGGCTCGGCGTCATCCCGTTCGCGCCCGGGCCCCGCCAGGCCGACCTGATGGTGGTGTCCGGCACCGTCAGCGACAAGATGGCGCCCGCCGTCCGGCGGCTCTACGAGCAGATGCCCGAGCCCAAGTACGTGATCTCGTTCGGCGCCTGCTCCAACTGCGGCGGCCCGTACTGGGACTCCTACTGCGTGACCAAGGGCGTCGACCAGATCATCCCGGTGGACGTGTACGTGCCGGGCTGCCCGCCCCGGCCCGAGGCGCTGCTGCAGGGCATCGTCCACCTCCAGGAGAAGATCGCCGCCGAGTCGCTCGGCGACCGCTACGACGGCGGCGACCCGACGAGCCCGCCGCCCGCGCCGCGTCCGTTCTCGGCCACCGTCCTGCGCCGCCCCCTCCAGCCGCCGCCCGAGGACGCGACGCAGCCCGTCCCGCCGCCACCGTCCGAACCCGCGGCCGTGGAGCCCGAGGGCCGCGGCGACGATGCGCCGCCCTCCGAAACTGCGCGGCCGGATGCGGCCACGCGCCCGGTGCCGACCGCGGCGGCGGAAGGGGAGCGCAACGACGCGCCGCCCCCTGAGGCCGTGCGCCCGGACGAACCGACGCGGCCGCTTCCGGATGTGGAGCCGGAGGGGCAGCACGCGTCGGCCGCCGATGCCGCGGGACCGGACGAGGAGACGCGGCCCGTGCCTACTGTCGAACCGGAAGCGTCGCCCGCCGAGGGGACGACGCGGCCGTTGCCGACTGTGGAGCCGGATGACGCGGCGCGGCCGGATCCGGCCGCCGAGGAACAGCCGCCGGGCAGGCGGGCCCGCCACGAGCACGATCCGTCGATCATCCCGGGCCTCGACGACGACGGGAACGACGACGAGATCGGCCGGAACCGGTGAGCGCCCCGGCGGAGCCGGTCGCCGCCTGGACCGACCGGTTCGGCGACGACGTGACGACCGAGGAGACGGCCGGCGGGCTGGCCGTCGGCGTGCCGCCGGAGCGGTGGGTGGAGGCGCTCACCTTCGCCCGCGACGAGCTGGCCTGCGGGTTCTTCGACTGGCTGACCGGCGTCGACGAGCTGGAGGCCGGGTTCGCCGTCGTGGTCCACGTGTACTCGCTGGAGCGGCGCCACCACATGCTCGTCCGGACGCGGGTGCCGCGGGAGGCGCCGGCCCTGCCGACCGCGACGGGCGTCTACCGGGGCGCGGCGTGGCACGAGCGGGAGACGGCGGAGATGTTCGGCATCGTGTTCGAGGGGCACCCGAACCTCGTCCCGCTGCTGCTGCCGGACGGCTTCGAGGGGCATCCGCTGCGCAAGGACTTCGTGCTCGCCGCGCGCGTCGCCAAGCCCTGGCCGGGCGCGAAGGAGCCGGGCGAGTCGGGGCACGGAGCGCCCAGCCGCCGCCGCGTCCGCCCGCCCGGCGTGCCCGACGAGGGCCCGTGGGCGGAGGCGGCGGAGCGCCGCCGGGCCGCCGCTCGCCCGCGGGAGGAGCGGGACCCGGATGCTTGAGATCATCGGCAAGCTGGTGCTGGTCGCGGCGGCGTTCGCGCTGCTGCCGCTGCTGGTCGGGCAGGCCGAGCACAAGGTGATGGCGCACATGCAGGGCCGCCTCGGCCCGATGTACGCGGGCGGGTTCCACGGCTGGGCGCAGCTCGTCGCGGACGGCGTGAAGTTCGCGCAGAAGGAGGACGTCGTCCCGCGCGACGCCGACCGGTGGGTGTTCAAGCTGGCGCCGGGCGTCGCTCTCGTGCCGTACCTGCTGGTCCTGACCGTGGTGCCGGTCGGCCCGGACGGGCAGGTCGCGCTCGACCTCGGCGTCGGGGTGTTCTTCGCGCTCGCGGTGATGGGCGTCGGCGTGATCGGCGCGATCATGGCGGGCTGGGCGAGCGCGAACAAGTACGCGCTGCTCGGCGGGATCCGGGTCGCGGCGCAGCTGATGTCCTACGAGCTGCCGATGGTGTTCGCCGCGTCGTCGGTGGCGATGGCGGCGGGCACGCTGTCGCTGCAGGGCATCGTCGTGGAGTGGCGCTGGTGGTGGCTGCCCTGGCAGGCGGTCGGCGCGGTGGTGTTCTTCGTGGCGGGCCTGGCGGAGCTGCGGCGCCCGCCGTTCGACATGCCGGTCGCCGACTCGGAGATCATCTTCGGTCCGTACACCGAGTACGGCGGGCTGCGGTTCGCGCTGTTCATCCTGGCGGAGTACGCCGGGATCGTGGTGCTGTGCGCGCTGACGACCGTGCTGTTCCTCGGCGGCTGGAAGGGCCCGTTCCTCAACACCGAGCTGGGCTGGCTCTGGACGCTGGTCAAGGTCGCGGTGCTGGCGTTCTGCGTGATCTGGCTGCGGGTCAGCTACCCGCGGATGCGCGAGGACCAGCTGCAGAAGCTCGCCTGGGCGTGGCTCGTCCCGCTGTCGCTGGCGCAGCTGGCGCTGACCGGCGTGCTCAAGGTCGCCTTCGCCTGAGCGTCCGCGGGGTCAGGGCAGGAAGATCGTGTACTCGGCGAGCTGCGGCATGACCGCGGGCGGCAGGTCGCAGTCCATGGCCATCTCCTCCACCGAGACGAACGTGCCGTGCTCGTCGCGGTGCCGGACGACCCGCTCCGCCAGCGCGTCCGTCATCCCCGGCAGCGCGGCGACGATCTCCAGCGGGGCGTGGTTGACGTCGACGAGCCCGCCGTCGTCGTAGGCGCGGGGCACGTCCGGGCGGCCGATCCGCAGCTCGTGCGCGAGCGCCGGGTCGTCGGCGGCGATGGCGCGGGCGTCGGCGCGCAGGTTCCGCCGGTACTTGGCGTACTCGACGGCGCTCTTGTTGTGGTGGCTGCCCGGCGTCTCGCGGGGGTACACCCTCCGGCGGACGGCGAAGGCGTGCGCGGTTCCCACGGGCCACAGCGTCAGCATCAGGATCGTGCCGAGCACGATCAGCAGCGCGTTGCCGCTGTCGAGGGCGGCCAGCATCGTCACCAGGCCGAACCCGTAGGCGGCCGAGGCGGCGCCGTAGTTCCACGAGTTGCGCTTGACGGCGGCGTAGAAGAACGTCGCGGGCGTCGCGAAACCGAACGTGATCAACGGCAGGATCGCCCACAGGACGCCGTTCGGCTGCGGGAGCGGCGGCACCGGACGCAGCGGCGGGACCGGGTATCCCCCCGATCCCCAGCCCGGAGACCGGTCGGGCCGGTCGACCGGCAGGCCCGGACGCGGAGGGCGCGGCGGCGCGGCGGGCCGCGGCGGCGCCGGTGGACGCGGCGCG
>NZ_JASNWF010000031.1 GCF_030283205.1 Actinomadura opuntiae | reverse complement strand
TCGGCGGGTTCGACTTCAACTCCCGCTTCTACGCCGACGACGATCTGATGGTGGGCGCCGCCGACCCGTTCCAGCTGTTCCGGATCATGTACGAGGTGGTGCGCGGCGGCGGGTACGACCCGGAGACCGGCGTGGCTTTCATGCTCGACCAGTGCCACAACATCGAGCCGAAGATCCACGGCCAGATCCGCTCGGTGATGAACGTGCAGGAGGCCACCGCCAAGGCGCTGCTGGTGGACGCCGACGCGCTGCGCGCCGCGCAGCAGTCCGGTGACGTGCTGGAGGCCAACGCGGTGTTCATGGACGCCTACAACACCGACGTGCGGCCGCTGCTGGCGGAGCTGCGCGAGGAGATGGGCCTGCACCCCGACCCGGTCGCGGCGTACAAGGTGTCCGGCTACTTCGAGCGCGTCGCCGAGGAGCGCAAGGACGGCCAGGCCGCGGGCTGGGGCGCATGACCGGTACCGCTGAACGCCACGACCACGCGACACTGCGAAGGGAACAGCACCGATGACCACTCCACCCGAGGTGGAGCAGCTGCTGGAACGGGCCAACACCCTCGGCTCGGACCCGCGCAACACCAACTACGCGGGCGGCAACGCCTCGGCGAAGGGCAACGTCACCGATCCCGTGACGGCCCGCGACGTCGAGCTGATGTGGGTGAAGGGCTCCGGCGGCGACCTCGGCACGCTCACCGAGAAGGGCCTGGCCGTGCTGCGGCTGGACCGGATGCGCGCGCTCGTGGACGTCTACCCGGGCGTCGAGCGCGAGGACGAGATGGTCGCCGCGTTCGACTACTGCCTGCACGGCAAGGGCGGCGCCGCGCCGTCGATCGACACCGCGATGCACGGGCTCGTCGAGGCGGCGCACGTCGACCACCTGCACCCCGACTCCGGCATCGCGATCGCGACGGCCGCCGACGGCGAGGAGCTGACCCGGCGGATCTTCGGCGACCGGGTCGCGTGGGTGCCGTGGCGGCGCCCCGGCTTCCAGCTCGGCCTCGACATCGCCGCGATCAGGAAGGCGAACCCGCAGGCCATCGGCGTGATCCTCGGCGGCCACGGCATCACCGCGTGGGGCGAGACGAGCGAGGAGTGCAAGGCCAACTCGCTCGAGATCATCCGCACCGCGGAGGCGTACATCGCCGAGCACGGCAAGGCCGACCCGTTCGGCGAGGTGATCCACCCGACGCTGCCGCAGGACGAGCGGCGCGCCCGCGCCGCCGCGCTGTTCCCGCTGGTCCGCGGCCTGGCGTCCACGGACCGTCCGCAGGTCGGGCACTACACCGACTCCGAGGCCGTCCTCGACTTCGTCTCGCGCGCCGAGCACCCGCGGCTCGCCGCGCTCGGCACGTCCTGCCCGGACCACTTCCTGCGCACCAAGGTCCGCCCGATGGTGCTGGACCTGCCGCCGGACGCGCCGCTCGACGACGTCAAGGCCCGGCTCAAGGAACTGCACGCCGCCTACCGCGAGGAGTACGCGGCCTACTACGACCGGCATGCCGCCCCCGACTCGCCGCCGATGCGCGGTGCGGACCCGGCGATCGTCCTGGTCCCGGGCGTCGGGATGTTCTCGTTCGGCGCGAACAAGCAGACCGCGCGGGTCGCCGGCGAGTTCTACGTCAACGCGATCAACGTGATGCGCGGCGCGGAGGCGCTGTCGTCGTACGCGCCGATCGACGAGGCGGAGAAGTTCCGCATCGAGTACTGGGAGCTGGAGGAGGCCAAGCTCCGCCGGATGCCCAAGCCGAAGCCGCTCGCGACCCGCGTCGCGCTGGTCACCGGCGGCGGCTCCGGGATCGGCGCGGCCACCGCCCGCCGGCTGGCCGCCGAGGGCGCCTGCGTCGTCGTCGCCGACCGCGACGTCGCCGCGGCCGAGAAGGTCGCGGCGGAGCTCGGCGCGAACGCGCTGCGGGTCGCGGACGTCGCGGTCGCGGTCGGCGCGGACGTCACCTCCGAGGACGAGATCGCCGCGGCCGTCCGGGACGCGGTGCTGGCCTTCGGCGGCGTCGACCTGATCGTCAACAACGCCGGCCTGTCGATCTCCAAGCCGCTGCTGGACACCACCGTCGCCGACTGGGACCTCCAGCACGACGTCATGGCGCGCGGCTCGTTCCTGGTCTCCCGGGAGACGGCCCGGGTGATGATCGAGCAGGGGATGGGCGGCGACATCGTCTACGTCGCCTCCAAGAACGGCGTGTTCGCCGGCCCCAACAACATCGCCTACGGCGCCACCAAGGCCGACCAGGCCCACCAGGTCCGGCTGCTGGCCGCCGAGCTCGGCGAGCACGGCATCCGCGTCAACGGCATCAACCCCGACGGCGTCGTCCGGGGCTCCGGCATCTTCGCCGGCGGCTGGGGCGCCAAGCGCGCCGCCGTCTACGGGGTGGAGGAGGAGAAGCTCGGCGAGTTCTACGCCCAGCGGACGCTGCTCAAGCGCGAGGTGCTGCCCGAGCACGTCGCGGCCGCCGTCTTCGCCCTCACCGGCGGGGACCTGACCCACACCACCGGACTGCACATCCCCGTGGACGCCGGAGTCGCCGCCGCGTTCCTGCGCTGACCCCTGCGGTCCGCAGTTCGCACGAGCACGCGTGTCCGGCCGCCGCACCCTGACGGCCAGGTAACAGGAAGGAGCAGGCATGGCAGGCAACACCGGGGCACCGCCGCCCGTGAAAGTGGGTCTCGTGGCCGGCGGGCTCGGCGCGTACTGGCCGCAGTTCCCCGATCTGCTGCCGCAGCTGAAGCGGTCGGCCGAGCGGGTGTCGGAGCGGATGCGCGGGCTCGGCGCCGAGGTGGTGGACGTCGGGTTCATCTCCGACGCGCAGGAGGGCGCCGCGGCGGCCGAGAAGCTGCGCGCGGCCGGCTGCGACATCATCGTCGGGTTCCTCACCACCTACATGACCGCGACGATGCTGGTCCCCGTCGCGCAGCGAGCCGACGCGCCCGTACTGCTGATCAACCTGCAGCCGACCGAGTCGATGGACCACGCCACCTTCGACACCGGGCAGTGGCTCGCCTACTGCGGCGCGTGCCCGCTGCCGGAGATGGCGAACGCGTTCGCGCGGTGCGGCGTCCCGTTCCGCTCGGTCTCCGGCTACCTGGAGGACGAGCGGGCCTGGGCGAGGATCGGCCGCTGGGTGCGGGCCGCCGGGGTGCGCGCGGCGCTGCGGCGCGGCCGGCACGGCCTGATGGGCCACCTGTACCCGGGCATGCTGGACGTCTCCACCGACCTGACGCTGGTCAGCGCGAACTTCGGCGGCCACGTCGAGGTGCTGGAGTTCGACGACCTGCGGGTGCGGGTGGAGAAGGTCACCGACGCCGAGACCGCCGCGAAGAAGGCGGAGGCGGAGAAGATCTTCGAGCTGGACGCCTCCGTCAACGACGACGACCTGACCTGGGCGGCGCGCGTGTCGGCGGGCCTGGACCGGCTCGTGGAGGACTTCGAGCTGGACAGCCTCGCCTACTACCACCGGGGCCTGGACGGCGAGGTCCACGAGCGGCTCGGCGCCGGGATGATCCTCGGCGCGTCGCTGCTCACCGCACGCGGGATCCCGGCGGCCGGCGAGTACGAGCTGCGCACCTCGCTCGCCATGCTGATCGCCGACCGGCTCGGCGCGGGCGGCTCGTTCACCGAGCTGCAGGCGCTCGACTTCCATCGGGGGCATGTCGAGATGGGCCACGACGGGCCCGCGCACCTGGCGATCAGCGCCCGCCGGCCGCTGCTGCGCGGCCTCGGCGTCTACCACGGCAAGCGCGGCTACGGCGTGTCCGTGGAGTTCGACGTCAAGCACGGCCCGGTCACCGCGTTCGGCGTCATCCAGCGCCGCGACGGCCGGTTCGCGTTCGTCGCGTCCGAGGGCGAGACCGTGGACGGCCCGCTGCTGCAGATCGGCAACACCACGTCCCGCGTCGACTTCGGCTGCGACCCCGGCGAGTGGGTCGACGCGTGGAGCGCGACCGGCATCTCCCACCACTGGGCCCTCGGCACCGGCCACCGGATCGCCGACCTGAAGGCCCTCGCCGACCTCCTGGAGATCGAACTGGTCACCGTGAACCCCTGACCCCGCCGCCACGAATGACACGGCCGACACGACCAGCACGACCCTGACGGACTCGAACTCTCTCTAGGCGCGATCGGGGGATCCGTCCCTAGGCGATGACGAGCGCAGGCCCGTGACCGTGCGTCCCCGCCCGCACGGCCACGGGTTCTGTTCGGCATGCCCGCAAACGGACGACGCGCCGCCTCCCACCCCACCGCGCAGCCTCCGAGAGGACGCCACGTCCATGCGCACCATCCCCCCACTCCGGTCGAGGCGAGGCCGCGCCGTCGCACTGGCCGCGATCTTCGCGCTGCTGCTCGGCGCGCTCGCCGCCCTGCCCGCGCAGGCGGCGACCGTCTCCCAGATCACCAACTACGGGCCGGACGGCGAGCAGACCGTCCGGTTCGACACCGACGGCAACGCGGTCGACGCCCACGACGGCGCGATCCAGCGGTTCGGCGACACCTACTACCTGTACGGGACGAGCTACGACTGCGGCTACCAGTGGACGGTCAACAGCACGTTCTGCGGCTTCAAGGTGTACTCCTCGCCCGACCTCGTGCACTGGACCGACCGCGGCTACGTCGCCAAGGCCCGCTCCTGCAAGTTCTGCTTCCGCCCGCACACCGTCTACAACAAGGCGACCCGCAAGTACGTGATGTGGGTGAACGACCAGGAGGCCGCGGACAAGTTCCGCGTCTACACCGCCGACCGGCCGACCGGCCCGTTCACCGAGCAGCCCGTCCCGGACCTTCCGGCGGGCACGCACTGCACCGCCGACCTCGACGTCTTCGTCGACGACGACGGCACCGGCTACCTGGCGTGCAGCAACGCCGGATGGCACATCGCCGTCATCCAGCTGACCTCCGACTACCTGCGCGCCGCCGGCCCGTACGACGTGACCGGCGTGACCCGCGTCGAAGCGCCGTCGATCTTCAAGCGGAACGGCACCTACTACCTGACGATGTCGGACCCGAACTGCGGGTACTGCACCGGCACCGGCACGTCCTACCTCACCGCGAAGAGCCCGCTCGGCCCGTGGAAGGGCCGCGACGCCTGGACGGTCGAGGACGGCGCGCTCACCGCGCGCGGCGGCCTGTACGGGCTGTCGCAGCAGGGCGAGGACTGGTCCGACTACACCTTCTCCTTCGACGTCGCGCCGCTGCCGACCACGTCGGGCACCTCGGCGCAGGCAGGGTTCTCCGTCCGGATGAACCAGGACGACCACGGCTACCTGTTCCTGCTGACGGGCTCCGGCACGGGGAACGGGAAGCTGAGCGTGCTGCGCCGCGCCGGCGCCACCACCGCCAGCCACGTCGTCCAGCTCTCCAAGCCGATCGTCGCGGGGGAGTGGCACCACGTCGCGGTCACCGCGTCCGGCTCCACCCTCACAACGTCGATCGACGGCGTGCAGGTCGACAGCTACACCGACGCCACGTACCCGGTCGGCAAGGTCGGGTTCCGCGAGTGGAACGGCGCGAACCTGGAGTCGGCGAAGTTCGACAACGTGCACGTGACCTCGGCTTCCGGGCAGGAACTGCTCGCCGACGACTTCTCCGGTGACCTGTCCAAGTGGGTCGTCCCGACCGCCGGGACGAGCGTCACCGCGGACTCCTGCGGCGGACAGCCCGCCCAGGTCGCGACGCTCCGCCAGCGGCACGGCGCGCCGATCTACCTGTACTTCAGCGACCTGTGGGACTTCCACACCAACGAGGCGCTCGCCAACTACCACTGGCAGCCGCTCACCTTCGGCGCCGACGGATCGATCGACCCGATCAAGTGCGGCAACTCCACCGTCCGCCTCGACCCCGGGCATCCGGGACGGCAGGCGGCGATCCCCGGCCTCGACCAGAGCAGCGGCGTCACCGGCTTCCGCACCGGCTGCGACGTCGCCGGGAACGTGCGGCGCGAGCAGTCGTTCACCGCGGGCCGCGGCGGCCGCCTCGCCTCCGTCGCCGTCACCGCGTTCAAGGACGGCACCGAGCAGGGCCGCGTGGAGCGCACCCCGCCGTCCGAGCCGCTGACCGTCGAGGTCACCGACGGGACCAGGACGCTGTGGTCCGGATCCGTCCCGGCCGAGCAGATCGGCTGGTCGGCGCGGAACGTGACCGTCCACCCGGGCATCCGGGTGCGGCGCGGCGCGCACTACACCGTCCGGATCTCCTCCACCACCGCGACCGGCTGCTACGGCGTCGCCTACAAAGACCACGACCCGTACCGGGGCGGCGCGTCCGCCGTCAGCCACGACGGCGGCGCGGCCTTCACGCCCGAGCCCGGCCGCGACCTGAAGTTCTTCACCACCGTCCGGGGAGCCTGAATGCGCACGTCCGCGACACGCGTCGCCCTGCCCGCCGCGTTCCTGTCCCTGCTCGTCGGCGCCGCCGGCACGGTCCCGGCGCGCGCCGACGCGGCCGACCTGCGCGCCTTCGGGCTGCGCACCGACGCGCTCGACGCCCCGCTCGGCATCGACGACACCACGCCCACGCTGAGCTGGCGGCTCACCGCGCCCGGCCGCGACGCCGCGCAGGCCGCCTACCAGGTCGAGGCCGCCACCTCCCGGGACGGGCTCGGCCACGCCGACCTGTGGGACTCCGGCAAGGTCTCGTCCGGCACCGCGAACGCCGTCTACCGGGGCGCGGCGCTCACCTCCCGCCGCCAGGTGTGGTGGCGGGTCCGGGTCTGGGACGGCTCCGGACGGGCGTCCGGCTGGAGCAGCCCGGCGCGGTTCGAGATGGGCCTGCTCGGCAAGGACGACTGGTCCGCGAAATGGATCACCGACGACCGGTGGCTGAACCGGGCGCCGAGCCCCGTCACGGTCGACCTGCCCGCCGGGACGAAGGCCCGCTACCTGCGGGTCGACGTGTCGAAACTGGGCCTGCCGATCGCCGAGGGCGGGTCGCTGGTGTCGCGGCTGCAGCTCGCCGAGATCGAGGCGCTCGACGCGTCCGGGACGAACGTGGCGAAGGGCGCGAAGGTCACCGCGTCGGAGGTCCGCGAGTATCCGGGCAAATGGATGCCGGAGTTCGTCACCGACGGGTCGCTCACCACGCAGAAGGCGCCGTTCGGCTACACCAGCAACGCCTACGGCGCGCAGGACCCCGGCCACCACATCTGGCTGCAGCTCGACCTCGGCGCCGCCAAGGACGTCGCGTCGGTGCGGCTGTATCCGCGCACCGACGTGATGACGAGCGACGGGAAGACCCCGAACTTCCCCGTCGACTACACCGTGCAGACATCGGATGCGGCGGACGGCCCGTTCACCGTCGCCAAGGCCGTCACCGACCAGGTCCCGCCGCCCGCGTACCAGACGTCGATGCCCGCGCTGCCGCTGCTGGCGCGGCAGTTCTCGCTGAAGAACACCGTCCGGTCGGCGCGGCTGTACATCACCGCGCTCGGCATCTACGACGCGACCGTCAACGGCAAGCCGGTCAGCGACGCCGTCCTGGAGCCACCGAACACCGACTACAAGAAGCGCGTCGAGTACGCGGCCTACGACGTGACGAGGCTGCTGCGGCGCGGCGGCAACGCGATCGGCGTCCGACTCGGCAACGGCACCTACAACGTCGCCGCGACCAACGACCGCTACACCAAGTACGTCGGCGCGCAGGGGCCGCCGAAGCTGCTCGCGCAACTTGAGGTCACCCTCAAGGACGGCACGACCGCGCGCGTCGCGACCGATGCGTCCTGGCGCACCGACCTCGGGCCCACCACGTTCAGCCAGTGGTACGGCGGCGAGGACGAGGACGCCCGGCTCGCGCAGAAGGGCTGGGACGGGCCGTCCGCGGACCTCGCGTCGTGGAAGCCTGCCAGCGAGGCCCCCGACCCCGGGATCGCGCTGACCGCGCGGACGTCTCCGGCGATCGTCCCGGTCGGGACGCGCAAGACCGTCAAGGTCACGCATCCGGAGAAGGACACCTACGTCTTCGACCTCGGCGAGAACATCGCCGGCTGGCCGCAGCTGCGCGTGCGCGGGAAGCGCGGCGAGAAGCTGACGATCAAGCCGGGCGAGCGGCTCGGCGCGGACGGCCTCGTCGAGCAGGGCACGATGATCGCGGGCGGCGCGCAGAACCCGCCGGTCATGGACACCTACACCCTCGCGGGCGGCGGCACCGAGACCTGGCACCCCCGGTTCGTCTACCACGGCTTCCGCTACGTCCAGATCAGCGGCCTGGACGCGGCGCCGTCCGGCGACATGGTCTCGGCGGCGATCCTGCGCGCCGGGAACGCCTCCGCGGGCTCCTTCGACAGCTCCGACCTGCTGCTCAACGGCATCCACAAGATCATCGACCGGGCCGTGCAGGGCAACATGATGTCGATCCTCACCGACTGCCCCGACCGGGAGAAGCTCGGCTGGCTGGAGGAGGACCAGCTCGTCCAGGGCTCGATCACCCGCGGCTACGACGTCGCCGCCTACTACCCGGCGCTGCTGCGGAACATGGCCGAGGCGCAGACCGCCGAGGGGCTCGTCCCCGACATCGCGCCCGCGTACGTGACGTTCTCCGGCGGCGTGTGGGACGACCCGAACTGGGGCAGCGCGATCATCCTGTCCGCCTGGCAGCACTACGTGACGTACGGAGACGCGAAGCCGCTGCGCGACTTCTACCCGAACATGCAGCGCTACCTGGACTACCTGACGTCCAAGGCGAAGGGAAACCTGCTCGACTACGGCCTCGGCGACTGGGCCGCCGTCGACAAGACCACCCCGCGCGGGGTCGCCGCCACCTACGGCTACCAGCGCAGCGCCACCGCGCTCGCGAAGATCGCCAAACTGCTCGGCAAGGACGACGACTCCGCCAAGTACGGCAAGCTCGCCGGTGACATCGCCGACGCCTTCAACGCCAAGTACCTCGACACCGGCAAGCACACCTACGGGTCGGGCAGCCAGGCCGGGGACGCGTTCGCGCTCGATCTCGGCATCGTCCCGGCCGACCAGAGGCAGGCCGTCCTCGACCACCTCGTCTCCACGATCAAGGACGACGGCTACCACCTGACGGTCGGGGAGATCGCGCTGCCGTCGGTGTTCCGGACGCTGTCGGCGGCTGGCCGTGACGACGTCGTCCTCGCCGTCGCGCAGCAGGTCACCAACCCCAGCTACGGCTACCAGGTGGTGCACGGCGCGACCGCGCTCACCGAGTACTGGGACGGCCCGACCGGCTACGGCTCGCAGAACCACTTCATGCTCGGCGCGATCGACGAGTGGTTCGGCGCCGGCCTCGCCGGGATCCGGCAGGCCGACGACTCCATCGCCTACGGCAAGCTCGTGATCCGGCCCGCCGTCGTCGGCGACCTCACCCACGCCTCGTCGTCGTACGACACCCCGCGCGGGAAGGCGTCCAGCGCGTGGCGCCGGTCCGGGCACGACCTGCGGCTGGACGTGACGGTCCCGCCCGGTGCGCCCGCCCGCGTCGAGGTCCCGCTGCTCGGCGCGTCCGGCGCGAAGGCCCCGGCGGGCGCGCGCTCGCTCGGCGTCCAGAACGGGCACGCGGTGTACGAGGTCGGGTCGGGATCGTGGACGTTCACCGTCCGCACGCCCGACGCCGTCCAGCAGGACCGCACGCAGCTCGCCGTCGAACCGCCGTTCGGCGTGGACATCCCGGTGACCGGCGGCGCGGCCACCGACGCCCGGTTCCGCGTGACGAACCTGGAGCGCCGCTCCGTCACCGTCCCGGTGAAGGCGACCGCGTCGGCCGGGTTCACCGCGTCCGCCCCCGCACGGGTCACGATCCCGGCGGGCGGCTCCACCGAGATCCCCGTCGAGGTGAAGGGCTCGGGCGCGGACGGGACGAAGGGCACCGTCACCGTCACGGCCGACGACGAGACCGCGACCGCCCCGGTCCTGGTCACCGGGAACCTCGTCCGCTCCGCGACCATGACGGCGTCCAGCACCCACAGCGGGTCGTCGCCCGCATGGGCCAACGACGGCGGCACCGACTCCGGCGTCTGGCTGAACGGCGTCGGCGGCTGGAACGACGACACGTCCAAGACCTTCCCCGACACCCTCACCGCGACCTGGAAGGACCCGCAGAAAATCGGCCGGGTCAAGGTCTACACGCTCGACAGCGCGAGCAGCCCCGCGTCGAAGTCCGGCCTGCGCGACTTCGACGTCCAGGCGCAGGTGAACGGCGAGTGGACGACCGTCGCCACCGTCACCGGCAACACCGCCGGGACCGTCGAGAAGACCTTCGCGCCCGTGTCGGCGTCCGCGCTGCGGCTGCTCGTCCACGACTCCAACGACCACAACTACAGCCGCGTCATCGAACTGGAGGCGTACACCTCATGACCCGCTCCAAAGTTCGGCCGACGGGCGGCGCTCGCCGTGCCTCGGCGCGGCTGGTCGCCGTGCCGGTGGCGGCGCTGCTCGCCGTGTCCGGTCTCGCGGTCGTCGAGGCGGCGGAGGGCGCGGAGTCGTTCGGGCCGACCGTGCCCGCCCTGACCCGCGGCACCTTCGCCGACCCGCCGGCGTCCGTCCGGGCCAAGTACCGCTGGTGGCAGCCGCTGGCCTACACCGACGACAAGGAGCTGGCCGCCGAGCTCGACCAGATCAAGAAGGCGGGCGGTGGCGGCGCCGAGGTCGCCCCGTTCAACGTCGAGGGCACCGGCAACAACACGCCCGAGTTCCTGAAGACCTACGGCTGGGGCACCCCGCTGTGGGCGCAGAAGACCCGGACGATGCTGGCCGCGGCGAAGGACAAGGGCCTCGGCCTGGACCTCACCATCGGCCCGCGCTGGCCCGCGACCGTCCCCACGGTCGACGACGTCAACGACCCGAGCGCCCAGCAGCAGATCGTCTTCTCCTACGAGTTCCACAAGGGCGGCACGAGCAGGTCCGGTGAGCTGCCGACCAACTTCAACGTCGCACCGCCCGCCGGGGCGAAGAAGACGCTCGTCGCCGCGCTCGTCGCCAAGTGCTCCGACGCGGCCTGCGGCGCCTCGTCCAGCGCGCCTCGGATGCTGGAGCGGTCGAGCGTCACCGACGTCACCGCGAAGGTGGACGCGCAGGGCGGCCTCTCCGTCGACTTCCCCGGCGACGACAAGAGCAGCTACGCGCTGATCGCCTTCTACCAGACGCCCAGCGGGCAGTCCCTGTCCGGCTACACCGCGACCGGCACCAACTACGCGCTCGACCCGTTCAGCGAGGCCGGCGCGAAGGCCACCACCGACTTCTACGACAAGAACATCCTCACCTCCGACGTGCGGAAGCTGCTCGCCCGGATCGGCGAGACCGACCTGTTCGAGGACTCCCTCGAACTCGGCACCACGCAGAAGTGGACGTCGCAGCTGGTCGACCAGTGGACGAAGCTGCGCGGCTACTCGCCGGTCGACGTGCTGCCCGCCCTCGCCGGCGCCGGTGACCAGGGCATCACCGACAGGCCGTTCTTCGACTTCGGCGACGGCGTCGGCGCCCGCGTCCGCACCGACTACCGGCAGACGCTCAGCGACCTGTACATCCGCAACCGCCTCGACGTGCTGCGCGCGTGGGCGCACAAGCACCACATCAAGACCCGCATCCAGCCGTACGGCATCCCGGTGGACGTCTCCGAGGCCGCCTCGCACATCGACGTGCCCGAGGGCGAGTCGCTGGCGTTCGGGCAGTCGGTCGGCGCCTACAGCAACGTGCAGGACTACCGCGTGGTCGCCACGGGCGCGCACCTGTCCGGGCAGCCGGTGGTGTCGGACGAGTGCTGCGCGTTCTCCGGTTCGGTGTGGGGCTCGACGGCGGGCGCCGGATCGGACGCCTCGAACCTCCAGGCCGTCTACCGCGGCTTGGCCGGCGGCGTGAACCAGGTCGTCTGGCACGGCTTCCCCTACCTGAGCAGGGGACCGGCGGGCGCCGGGCCGCAGTCGGCGTGGCCCGGCATGACCTACGGCGGCAACACCTCCTACTCGGAGGCATGGGGCGACAAGGGCGGCCCGAACTGGGCCGACTACCGCGCGATCAACGACAACCTCGCCCGGATGCAGCTCGTCCTGCGGCAGGGCAAGCCCCGCTTCGACCTCGCCGTGTACTGGCAGGACTTCGGCATGAACGGGACCGGCACCACCGGGTCCGGGTCGAACAAGCTGATCCAGGACTCGTCGGCGCTGGCGTCGGCCGGATACACCTACGAGTACCTCAGTCCGGCGCAGCTCCAGCGCAAGGACGCCTCCTACTCGCACGGCGCCCTGTTCGGCGACGGCTCCGCCTACCGCGCGGTGCTGCTGAAGGACCAGAAGACGATGCCGCTGGCCGCCGCCGAGAAGCTGCTGCGGCTGGCGCGCCAGGGCCTGCCGGTCGTGATCGTCGGGGACGTGCCGAGCACGGTGCCCGGCAACGGCGACGCGGGCCGCCAGGACACGAAGCTCACGTCGGTGCTCTCCGAGCTGCTCCGGCAGCGGACCGTGGTGCGGGCGGCGAGCGAGGCCGACGCGCCGGACGCGCTGCGCCGCCTGCGCGTCACCCCGGCCGCGACGCCGCACGACGGCTCGGGCGCCATCCTCGACGTCCGCCGCCAGGCGGGCTCCACCGACTACTACTACCTCTACAACCAGACGAACACCACGACCGCGCAGACGGTCACCCTGACCGGCGACGGCGTCCCCTACCGGCTGGACACCTGGACCGGAAAGATCACCCCGATCACGGACTACACGTCCGGGCACGGCACCGTCACCGTTCCCGTCCGGCTCGCCGGGAACGACGCCACGGTCATCGCGGTCACGCCCCGGCACGACGCCACGTTCCCCGGCCGCCCGGGCAAGCCCGAACGGCCGGGCGGGCAGGGGACGGCGGCCGTCCCGCAGCCGGTGAAGCTGAACGAGTGGTCGCTGTCGGTGGACTCCTGGGGGCCCGGACCGTCCGGCAAGCCCGGCGACACCGCGCACAAGACCCTCGGGCCCGTCACGGTGAAGGCCGGGGAGAACGGCGCGCTGCCCGCCTGGTCGGCGATCTCCACGGCCAACGGCTACCCCGTCGACCTCAAGGACGTGTCGGGCGTCGGCACCTACACCGCGCACGTCACCCTCGACGGCGGCTGGAAGGGCATCGACGCCGCCGAACTCGACCTCGGCACGCCGGTCGACACCGTCCGGGTGAACGTCAACGGGCACGACCTGGCGCCGCTCGACCAGTCCGACCTGCGGCACGTCCAGGTCGGCCGGTACCTGCGGCCGGGCGACAACACGGTCACCGTGCGGGTCGCCTCGACGCTGCTCAACGCGGTCCGGGTCGCGCCCGGCACCGGCGCGTCCTCGCGGGCGCCGATGGACTACGGGCTGTTCGGCCCGCTCACCCTCACCGCGACCGGCGGCGACCGGCCGGTGCTGGCAGCCGAGGCCCTCGAACCCGAGCTGCCGCTGGCGGACGGCGGCTACAACCGCGCGACCGTGCTGGTCACCAACGCCTCGGGCCGCGCGGCCAACGTGACCGTCGCGGCGTCGGCCGCCGACGGGATCACCGCGACGCCGCAGCAGGGCAAGGTCACGGTTCCTGCGGGCGGCTCGGTGACGGTGCCCGTCGACGTGCGCGACAAGGGCGTCTCGTCCGGCACCAGCACGCTGAAGGTGACCGCGCGCAGCGACGCCGGACCGTCCGCCGAGACCGCGGTGACGCTGCGGCACTCCGGCGACCTGGCGCTCAACCCGGGCGGGGCGCCGTTCCCGCGGGTCGTCGCGGACGCAGGCCAGGACCGCTACCCGGCCAAGCTCGCCGTCGACGGCTCGGCGAGCACGTTCTGGGTCTCGTGGGGCCGCGCCGCCGGCCAGGGGCCGACCGCGCAGAACCCGGTGCGGTTCGGGCTCGACTTCGGCGCGCCCGTCGAGATGGGCTCCGTCGTCGTCGGCGGGCGCTCCAACTACGGGCCGCGCGACTACACCGTCCAGGTCTCCCAGGACGGCCGGACGTGGCGCACCGTCGCCACCGCCGCCGACACGCCCAAGGAGGGCGGGACGACGACGTTCGACAAGGTCAGCGCCCGGTACGTGCGCATCGAGGTCAGCAGGAGCTGGGACTCCACCAACGCCAACGTGCAGATGAGCGGCTTCTCCGTACGGCCGTAGCGCCGCTTTCCCCCACTGGAGGTTCTTCCTCATGATCCGTTCCAAGGTTCTGCTCCTCGCCGCCGCCGGAGCCTCCGCCGCCGTCGTGGCGCTGCCCGGCACCGCGCAGGCCGCGTTGAAGGCGGGGCACGCGCCGCTGTCCCCGGTCGGCCTCACGGTCGGCGACCAGGCCCGGCCGCTGAGCGTGGAGGGCGCGCCGCAGTTCGGGTGGCGGCCCCGCGACGTCGACCCCGGCGAGGTCCAGTCCGCTTATGAGATCGCCGTGCGCGACGCGTCCGGGAAGAGCGTGTGGGACAGCGGCCGGGTGAAGTCGGGGGGCCAGGAGTACGTCCCGTACGCGGGCCCGGCGCTGGCGTCCGAGGCGTCCTACACCTGGAAGGTCCGCACCTGGGACCGGACCGGGAAGGCATCGCCGTGGTCGCGGCCCGCCTCGTTCGACACCGGGCTGAGCGACGGCCAGTGGGGCGCGTCCTGGATCCGCCGCACCACCACCGAGTCCGACGACTACACCCTGGCGCGCAAGGATTTCACCGTGGGCGCGTCGCCGGTCGTGCGGGCCCGCGTCCACATCTCCGCCGACCAGCAGTACGACCTGCGCCTCAACGGCGCGACCGTCGACCGGGGGCCGGCGTTCGAGTACGCCGACGACCTGTACTACAAGACCGTCGACGTCACCTCGCAACTCAAGGCGGGCGGCGACGCGACGCTCGGCGCGGTCTACCACTGGTACGGGTCCGGGCAGGGGAGGCCGAAGGGCGAGCCGGGGCTGCTGGTCCGGCTGGTCATCGACCACGCCGACGGCACCCGGCAGGTCGTCGTCAGCGACGGCACCTGGAAGGTGGCGCGCGGCCCGTGGAAGACGGCTCCGCGCCGCAACGGCGACGGTGGCGACTGGGTGGAGGACATCGACGGCACCGCCGAGCCGCTCGGCTGGGACCGGCCCGGCTTCGACGCCTCGTCCTGGGCGGCCCCGCAGGTCGTCGGCGCGCACCCGACCGCGACGTTCAAGCACGTCCATGGGCAGGAGACGTCGCTGGCCTACCAGACCGTCCACCCGCTGAAGGTGACGAAGCTGGCGTCCGGCGCGCTGGTCGCCGACTTCGGCAAGGTGATCCCGGCGGTGCCGGTCGTCCGGTTCCGGAACGGGACGGCCGGGCGGCACGTCGACATGCACGCCGGATACCTGCTCGCCGACGACGGCACGGTGTCGCGTTCCAAGGACGACAACCAGGACACCGACCTCACCTACGGCTACACCCAGCGCGACGGCGACCAGACGTTCCGCGCCTTCACCTACGAGGGGTTCCGCTACTTCGAGATCGGCCCCGACTCGGGCGTCGACCCCGACGACATCTCGGCCGTCGTCCAGCACAACTCGGTCGACCGGACCGCGACCGTCCGCACGTCCGACCAGGGGGTGAACGCCGCCTACGACATGATGGCGCGGTCGGCGCTGTACGGGTCGCAGTCGCAGTTCCTCGACACCCCGACCCGCGAGAAGGGCCAGTTCCTCGGCGACGCCGTCGACACCTCGACCGCCGCGATGGGCGCGTTCGGGGAGCGGCGGCTGACCCGGCAGGCGATCCGCGAGTTCATCGCCTCGCAGGCCCGCTACTGGCCGGACGGGCGGCTCAACTCCGTCTACCCGAACGGCGACGGCAAGCGCGACATCCCCGACTACACCGAGATGTTCCCCGGCTGGGTGTGGGACTACTTCCAGCAGTCCGGCGACGCGACCACGCTCGCGCAGGCGTACCCGGTGATGAACGCGGTCGCCGGCTACGTCCGCCGCTACATCGACTCGGGGACGGGCCTGGTCACCAACCTCGAAGGCGGTTCCGGCCAGTACAAGTACGGCATCGTCGACTGGCCCGCGACCATGCGCTACGGCCACGACATGGACACCGCAGCGCGGACGGTCATCAACGTGCTCGGCGTGGACGTCCTGAACGCCACCGCCCGCGCCGCCGACGCCCTCGGCAAGTCCGACGAGGCGGCGGCGCTGCGCAAGGAGGCCGGCACCCTCACCGGCAACATCAACGCCAAGCTCCGCCGCACCGACGGCGTCTACATCGACGGTCTCAAGAGCGACGGCAGCCAGAGCACGCACGCCTCCCAGATCGCCAACGCGTACGCGCTCGCCTACGGTGTCGCGCCCGCCGAATCGCGGGAGGCGATCGGGTCCTACATCGCCGGGCTCGGCATGCAGATGGGCCCGATGACCGCGCACCGGCTGCTCCAGGCGCTCGACGGCACCGGCCGTACGGGGGATGTCGTCACCCGCCTCACCGACACCAAGGGGCCTGGCTGGGGCAACATCCTCGCGCGCGGCGGTACGTTCACCTGGGAGTCGTGGGACGCGCCGGAGACCGGGCAGAGCTTCTCGCACCCGTGGGGCTCGACGTCCCTGGTCGACGTGCAGCGGTCGCTGCTCGGCGTCACCGTGACCGCCCCGGCGTCCGCGTCGGTCCGGATCCGGCCGCCGCTGTCCGGTCTGAGCGGCGCGACGGGCACGATCCCGGTCCAGCGCGGTGATGTCGGCGTCCAGTGGACGCGGCGAGGGAACGGCATCTCGCTCTCGGTGAACATTCCGGTCAACGTCACGGCCGAGGTTCACGTCCCGGCGCGGTCGGCGCGCGACGTCCACGTGTCCGGGCCGGGCGGCGCCCGCTTCGTCGGCATGCAGGGCGGCTACGCGGTCTTCCAGGCCGGGTCCGGCCGCCTCGCCTTCCACTCCACGCACGCCTGAAAGGCCTTTCGATGGCGAATGAGCTGAGCAGGAGACGATTCGTGCAGGCCGGCGGGGTCGCCGCCGCAGCCGTGACGGCCGCCGGCGTCGTGCCGCCGCCGGCGAGCGCCGCGCCGGCGACGCCCGCCCGGACGCTGACGCCCACCGACCTGCGGGCCGGGCATCTGCGGTCCCCGCTGGGCATCGACGTGACGCGGCCGACGCTGAGCTGGCGGTTCGCCGCCGGTCCGCGCAACGCGGTGCAGACCGCCTACCAGGTCCGCGCGGCCAGTGCCGACGCGCGCCTGGGCCGCGCCGACCTGTGGGATTCGGGCAAGGTCGCGGGCGGCGCGGTCTCCGCCGTGTACGCCGGACGCGCCCTCGGCTCCCGGCAGCGGGTGTCGTGGCAGGTCCGGGTGTGGGACGAGCGGGGCCGCGCGTCCGCGTGGAGCGAGCCCGCGCACTTCGAAACGGGCCTGCTCGCGGCGTCCGACTGGACGGCGCAGTGGATCGGGAACCCGGCGTGGTCCGACCCGGAGCCCACCCCGGCGACGGTCGCGTTCACCGCACGTACCGCCCGGTACGTCCGGCTGAACGTGACCCGGCTCGGCCTCCCGATCAAGGAGGGCTGGCCGTACAAGGTGTCGCGGCTCCAGCTCGCCGAGGTGGAGGTGCGGGACGGCGCGTCCGGCGCCGACGTGGCGCTGCACGCGCCGGTGACGGCCTCGGAGAGCTATACCGTCGCGGGCCAGTGGGAGCCGAAGGCGATCACCGATGGGTCGCTGACCAGCGACGCCGCGCCGTTCGGCTACACCAGCATGCAGTACGAGAATCAGGACCTCGCCAATCCGATCTGGGTGCAGATCGACCTCGGCGAGGCGCGGCGGTTCGACCGGGTGCTGCTCTATCCGCGCACCGACGTGATGACCGACGACGGGAAGACCGCCAACTTCCCTGAGGACTTCACCGTCCAGACCTCCAGCGACGGCAAGACGTTCGACACCGCCGCGACCGTCAAGGGCCAGCAGGCCCCGCCGCCGCTGCACGCCCAGCCCGAGGCGCTCCCGCTGTTCAAGAAGGAGTTCGACGTCGGCAAGCGCGTCCGGTCGGCGCGGCTGTACGCCACGGCGCTCGGCGTCCTCGACGTCACCGTGAACGGGCGGCCGGTGAGCGACGCCGTCCTCGAACCGCCGTACACGGCGTACAAGCAGCGCATCGTCTACTCGACGTACGACGTGACGAAGCTGCTGCGGCGGGGCGGGAACACGATCCAGGCCGAGGTCGGCAACGGCATGGCGAACGTCCCCGCCACGCCGGGCCGGTACCAGAAGCTGACCCGCTCGGACGGGAAGCCGGCGTTCCTCGGCCAGCTTGAGATCACCTACACCGACGGGTCGCGCGAGGTCGTCGCGTCGGACACATCGTGGAAGACCGCGCTCGGCGCCACCACGTTCAGCAGCTGGTACGGCGGCGAGGATTTCGACGCCCGCCGCACCCCGACCGGCTGGACGGCCGCCGTCCGCCGCGACGCGCCCACCGCGAAGCTCACCGCCCGGGCCGCCCCGCCCATCGAACGCGTCGCGACCTTCCGCACCAAGAAGATCACGCAGCCGAAGGACGGCGTGTACGTCGTCGACCTCGGCACGAACTTCGCCGGCTGGGCGCAGCTGCGGGTCAGCGGACCGGCCGGGACGAAGGTGACGATGCGCCCCGGCGAGCTGCTCCTCGACGACGGCACCGTCAGCCAGAACACCACCGGCTCCCCGATCTGGGACACCTACACCCTGTCGGGGAAGGGCACCGAGACCTGGCATCCCCGGTTCTGCTACCACGGCTTCCGGTACGTGCAGCTCGAAGGGCTGCCGTCCGCGCCGGACGAGCGGACCGTCACCGGCATCGTGCTCCGCGCCGCCAACGACACCGCAGGCTCGTTCACCAGCTCGCACGGCCTGCTCAACGACATCCACCGGATCATCGACCGCGCCGTGCAGAGCAACATGTACTCGGTCCTCACCGACTGCCCGCACCGCGAGAAGCTCGGCTGGCTGGAACAGGCGAACCTGGTCTTCCCGGCCGTCGCCCGCAACTACGACGTGACGGCCTACTACGGCGAGATCGTTCGCGACATCGCCAAGGCGCAGACGTCCGACGGGCTCGTCCCGGACATCGCGCCCGAGTACACGGTGTTCTCCGGCGGGTTCCGCGACGACCCGAACTGGGGCAACGTCATCGTGTTCGCGCCCTGGCAGATGTACCGGGCGTACGGGGACGAGGCGACGCTCCGCACCTACTACCCGAACATGGTGCGGTACGTGGAGTACCTGTCGTCCAAGGCGAAGAGGAACCTGCTCGACTACGGCCTCGGCGACTGGATCACGTTCGACAACAGCACCCCGCTCGGCGTCACCGCGACGTTCGGCTACCACCGCGCGGTCACGGCGCTGGCGTCCATCGCGAAGGTCATCGGCAAGGACGACGACGCGTCCAAGTACACCAAGCTGGCCGGGGACATCGGGGACGCCTTTAACGCCAAGTACGCGACCGGCGACACCTACGGGTCCGGGAGCCAGGCGTGCGACGCGCTCGCCCTCGACATGGGGATCGTTCCGGCCGCGTCCAAGGACAAGGTGCTCGCCCACCTCGTGCAGAGCATCACCGCGAAGGGCTACCACCTGACGGTCGGGGAGATCGCGCTGCCGTCAGTGTTCCGCGTGCTGTCGGCCGCCGGGCGCGACGACGTCATCCACGCCGTCGCCACCCAGACCGGCAATCCCAGCTACGGCTACCAGGTCGTGCACGGCGCGACGTCGCTGACGGAGAACTGGGACGGGCCCACGTCCGGGAACTCGCAGAACCACTTCATGCTCGGCGCGATCGACGAGTGGTTCCACGCCGGGCTCGCCGGGCTGTCGCAGACCGGCGACTCGATCGGCTACGCCTCGTTGCTCATCCGCCCGGCCGTGGTCGGCGACATCACCCGCGCCGCTGCGACGTACGAGACGCCGCGCGGCCGCGCCGCCGCGTCCTGGCGCCGCACCGGCAAGCGGCTCCGCCTGGACGCCACCGTCCCGCCCAACACGACGGCGCGCGTCGAGTTCCCGCTGTTCGGCGGCACGACCCGGCCGGAGGCGCCGAAGGACGCCAAGTGGGTCGGCATCGAGAACGACCGGGCCGTCTTCCAGATCGGCTCCGGTGATTGGACCTTCGAAGGGGCCCTCAAATGAGCGAAGCGAACCGGGGGGTGTGGGGGGTCGTCCCCCCACGGGGAACACGCATGAGCGAGGTCGGGCTGAGCAGGCGGCGGTTTCTCGGCGCGTCGGCGATCGGCGCGACCGGCGCGATCGTGCTCGGGCACGCCGGGACGGCCGCCGCCGCTGCGCCCGCGGGGAAGGGCGTCGCGGCGGGCACGCCGTCCGGGCTGCTCACGTCGCTGCTCCCGGACGGCCTCGGTGTCACGGCGGCGAAGCCGCGGCTGAGCTGGCAGGTCGCCGACCTCGGCCCGGGGACGAGGCAGACGCACTACCAGGTGCAGTTCGCCACGACCCCGTCGCGGCTGGCCAGGGGGCCGTATCACTGGGACAGCGGGCGCGTCGCGTCCGCCGCGTCGGTCGCCGTCCCGTACGGCGGGCCGCCGCTCGCGGCCGGGACGGCGTATTGGTGGCGGGTCCGGACGTTCGACGGGCACAAGGCGTCCCGCTGGTCGGAGCCGTCGCTGGTCGCGACCGGCCGGGACGGCTGGAAGGCCGAGCCCGTCTGGGTTCCGGCCGCGACCGCGCCCAGCGACGGCGTCCTCAAGGCCCGAGTGCAGATCACCTCGGTCGCGGCGGGCCTATGGTTCCGCGCGTCCTCGGCGAGCGCGAACTACCTGTGGCAACTGCGCGCCGGATCGCCGGGCGTGCTGAAGAAGCACGTGTGCGTGAACGGGACGTACCGGGTGCTGGAGGAGAAGACGCTCGGCATCCCGATCGAGATCGGCCGCTGGTACGAGGTCACCGTCGAGATGAAGGGCACGACGTTCACGACCTCGATCGACGGCACGGCCGTCGACACCACGACCGACGCCACGTACGCGACCGGCACCGTCGGAATGCGCAACGGCTCGTCCGAGGCGAACGAGTGGGCCTCGGTCACCTTCACCGCGCCCGACGGCAAGGCCCTCATCAGCGAGGACTTCACCGACGGCCCCGGCACGTTCACCGCCGGGACCGTCACCGACGGCGTCCTGACGCTCGGCAAGGGGCAGTCGACGCTGTCGTCGGCGGGCGCGGCCGATGACAACTGGGCGCTGCTACGCACCGAGTTCACCCCGGCGCGCAAGCCGATCGCCGCCGCCGTCCTGCACGTCGCCGCGCAGTCGCCCACGCCGATCCGGCAGTATCCGGCGAAGATCTGGGTGAACGGCGAGGTCGCCGGGTTCGCGTCCCAGCGGGCCGGTGCGGGCGCGCCGCGCTACCACTCGTTCGACGTGACCGGCCTGATAGAGCCGGGACGCCGCAACGCGCTCGCCGCCCTCGCGTTCACCACCGAGGACAAGCGGTTCGTCGCGCAGCTCGCCGTCACCTACGCCGACGGGACCACCGCGACGTTCGCCAGCGGCAAATCGTGGAAGGCACGCCGCCAGGCCGGAATGCTGCGCGACGCGGGCACGATCGGATCGACCTACTACGTCGGGCCGCAGGAGTACTGGGACCTGCGCAAGGAGCCGATCGGCTGGACGAGCCCCGGCTTCGACGACTCCGGCTGGGACGCCGCGCAGGTCAAACCCGCGATCGAGGGCCTCGTGCCGGCGCTGGTCGAGCCGGTCCGGCTGCACGACGTCCGGCCCGCGTCGGTGCGGAAGGTGGCGGCCGGCACCTGGCTGGTCGACCTCGGCAAGGAGATCGCGGGCGGGCTGCGGCTGTCGGTGGACGGCAAGGCCGGGCAGACCGTCGAGGTCCGGCTCGGCGAGGAGCTGAACGCCGACGGGACCGTGAAGTACGCGCTGCGCGCCGGCGTCACCTACAAGGAGGTCTGGACGCTGCGCGACGGCCGCCAGTCCGCCGAGCACTGGGGCTACCGCGGCTTCCGCTACGCGCAGCTGATCTGCGACGACGACCTCGACCTCTCGGACGCGGCCACGGGCCGCGCCTGGCGTCTCGACTGGCGCGGCTCCGACGCCTCGTTCTCCAGCTCCAGCCGCGACCTCGACCGCGTGTACGAGATGTGCCGGTACTCGATCGAGGCCACGCGCGGCGACCTCTACATCGACACCCCGACCCGCGAGCGCGGCCCGTACGAGGGCGACGCGCTGATCAACCAGGCGTCGGAGTACGCGGTGCAGCGGTCGTTCGCGCTGGCCCGCGCCTCCGATGCCTACCTGGCCCGCAACCACACCTGGCCGACCGAATACCGGCTGATGAACGTGATGTCGGCGTGGCGGGACTACCTGCACACCGGCGACCCCGAGCAGCTCGCCGCCGACTACGACCTCCTCGCGACCAAGCACCTGACGTCCTACATCGGCGACGACGGGTTGGTGCACAAGAAGCCCGGCTCGTCCAGCCAGGACCTCGGCGACCTGGTCGACTGGCCGGTGTCCAACCGCGACGGCTACGTGTTCACCGAGGTCAACACGGTCGTGAACGCGTGCCAGTACGCGGCGTTCACCGCGATGGCCGACATCGCGACCGTCGTCGGCAAGACCGCCGACGCCAAGACCTGGCGGGCGAAGGCCGACGCGCTCGCGGACGCGATGCGCAAGACGCTGCTGGACGCGTCCAACGGCCGGTTCGTGGACGGCGCGGGCACGACCCACAGCGCGCAGCACGCCACCGCGTTCCCGGTCGCGCTCGGCGTCGCCGGGCCCGGCACCGTCCCGGACCCGGTGGTGAAGGCACTAGGCGAGACGCTCGCCGCCGGCGGCATGAAGGTCAGCGTGTACGGCGCGCAGTTCCTGCTGGACGCGCTGTTCGCGACGGGCCGGGCGAAGGACGCGATCGGGCTGATGACCGCCACCGGCACGAACTCCTGGCTGCACCTGATGGACGACCTCGGCGCGACCATCGTCGGCGAGGCGTGGGACCCGTCGCTCAAGAGCAACATGACGTTCTCGCACGCCTGGGGCTCGGCGCCCGCGAACGTGATCCCGCGGCACGTGCTCGGCGTGCAGATCACCGCGCCGGGCGCCGCCGAGATCGAGGTGCGGCCCCGGCCCGGCGACCTCACCCGGATCTCCGGCACCGTCCCGACCGTCCGCGGCCCCGTCGCCGTCGCGCTCGACCGCGCGAAGGGCTACCGCCTCGACGTGGACGTGCCGCCCAACACCGCGGCCCGCGTCGTCGTGGAACTCGGCGGCACCGGCCCCCGGGACGTCCGCGTCACCGGGCCAAATGCCCGCGCCCCCCGCGCTACGGGCCGGGACGCGACCGGACCACTGCTCACCATCGGCCCGGTCGGCTCCGGCCGCACCACCGTGATCGCGCGCACCTGACCCGCGCGATCGAACCAGGAGGAACGACGAAAGTGAACGACGACCGTAGCGAGCAGGGACCGGGCGGGCTGACCCGCCGGCGCGTGCTGCAGTTCGGCACCGCCGCCGCCGTCGTGGCGGCCGCGGCCCCCGCGCTCGGGGGAGAGGCGGTCGCCGCGGCTCCGGCAGCGCCGGGCGCGGGCGGGTTCGCCCGGCCCGGCGCGGCCGTGCGGCCGCGGTTCCGCTGGTGGTGGCCGGACGGGCTGGTCGACCCCGCCGAGATCCGCCGCGAGATCGACCAGATGGCCGACGCCGGGTTCGGCGGCGGCGAGATCTCCGCCGTGCACCACAGCATCAAGGACGCGTCCGTCCTGGACCCGGCGGGGCACGGCTGGGGCACCGCAGCGTGGGTCGCCGGCGTCGAGGCCGCGCTCGACCAGGCCGCCCGGCGCGGGCTGACCGTGGACCTGACGATCGGCCCGGCCTGGCCCGCCGCCGTCCCGACGATCACGCCGGACGACGCCGCCGCCGTGCAGGAGCTGGCGTACGGGACGGTGACGGTCGCGGGCGGCGCGACGCACGACGGCCCGGTGCCCGAGCCCGTCGCCGCGGCGGCGAAGGGCGTGACGAAGCGGGACCTCGTCGCCGTCCACGCCGTGAAGATCGACACGGCGAACGCGACCCGCAAGGAGACCGGGCTCGCCTTCGCCTCGTTCACCGACCTCACCGAGCGGGCGAAGGACGGCCGGATCACCTGGACGGCCCCGGACGGCGGCGACTGGGTGCTGCTGTCGTACTGGCGGCGCGGCAGCGGCCAGCAGCCCGAGGGCGGCCCGCACAGCAGCCCCGAATCCTGCGTCGTCGACCACTTCAGCAAGGCGGGCACGCGCGCGGTCACCGCGTTCTGGGAGGCGCGGCTGCTCACCCCGCGCGTCCGCAAGCTGATCCGCAAGGCCGGCGGGACGCTGTTCGAGGACTCGATCGAGCTGGAGACGCCCGCCCTCAACTGGACCCCGGACCTGCCCGCCGAGTTCCGCAGGCGGCGCGGCTACGACCTGATGCCGTACCTGCCGGTGATCGTCCTGAACAAGGAGAACACCGTCTACGCCTACGAGGCGGGCCGCACCGCGCAGGCGCGGCACGACTTCTGGCTGACGCTCTCCGACCTGCTGAACGAGTACCACTTCGAGGCGCTGCGGACGTGGGCGCACTCGATCGGGCTGGAGTTGCGCGCCCAGCCGTACGGGCTGCAGACCGACGCGATCCGTTCGGCGGCGATCCTGGACGTCCCGGAAGGCGAGTCGCTCGGCTTCAAGAACCTGGACGACTACCGCGCGCTCGCCGGCGGGCGCGACATGGGCGGGCGGGAGATCCTGTCCTGCGAGGCGGGGGCATACCAGGGCGGCGCGTACAACACGACGTGGGACAAGCTGCTGCGCACCATGGGCGGCGCCTACGCGGCCGGCCTCAACCAGACGGTCTTCCACGGGTTCTCCTATGCGACCGCGCCCGGCGCGGCCTGGCCCGGGTTCGCGGCGTTCACTCCGTACAACGGCGGCATCGGGTTCGCCGAGTCGTGGGGGCCGCGCCAGCCGACGTGGCGGCACGTCCCCGACATCGCCGCCTACCTTGCGCGCATCCACCAGACCATGCGTGCTGGCAAGAGCCGCATCGACGTCGCGGTGTTCCGCCAGAAGGGGTACACCAAGACCGGCATCGGCGTCGGCTGGTTCACCAAGTACGGCGTCCCGCTCGGCTGGACGCACCAGATGATCAGCGCGCCGCTGCTGGACCTGCCGTCGGCGACGGTCCGGGACGGGCGGCTCGCCCCCGACGGCCCCGCCTACCAGGTGCTGTTCGTCGAGGGCGACCGCTTCAACGGCAACGCGTGCACGCTCCCGCTCGACAGCGCCCGCACAATGCTGAAGCTCGCCAAGGCGGGTCTGCCGCTGGTGTTCCTGGGCGACTGGTCGGCCGCGACCGTCCCCGGCATCGCGAAGGACGGAGAGAACGACCAGCTCCGCGCCGTCCTCAAGGAGATGTTCGCGCTACCACGCGTGAAGACGGTCGCGGCGGAGACCGACGTGGCGGGCGCGCTCGACGCCCTCGGCCTGCGCCCGGAGGCCAGCTACGCGCAGAGCTCCACGCTGCTCAACGCCCACCGGCGGGACGGCCGCGTCGACTACTTCTACCTGTGCAACGGCAAGCACGCCGAGACGGTCAAGCCGCCGGTCGCCGCGATCGACCACGAGGTGTCCTTCGTCCGCGCCGACCGCAAGGCCGTCCCGTACCGGCTGGACCTGTGGACGGGCGAGACCGAACCGATCGCGGTCTACAAGGCGGACGGCGACACCGTCACGGTCCGGGTCGCGCTCCAGCCGTCCGAGGCCACCGTGATCATGCTGGCGCGCGGCGGGCACCACCCGTCCGCCACGGCCTCGGAGGCCCAGGTCCGGGTGGACGGGCAGCGGCTCATCGTCCGCGCCGCCACCGCCGGCAGCTACGCCACCACGCTCGCGGACGGGCGCACGGTCACGACCGCCATCGGCGCCGTCCCCGCCGCGCAGACCCTCACGAGCTGGCGGCTGCGCGTCGAGGACATGACCCCGGACGGCACGGAGCGCCACGACCTGACGCTCGACGCCCTCAAGCCCTGGCCCGACATCCCCGAACTCGCGGACGTCTCCGGCATCGGCACCTACAGCACCACGGTCCACTGGGACGGCGGTGCCGGCGCCGTCCTGGACCTCGGCGAGGTCTTCGACACCTGCCGGGTGACGGTGAACGGCCGCCGCGTCCCACCGGTCAGCGTGCTGTACCCGACCGCCGACATCGGCCCCTACCTGCGGCGCGGCGCCAACACGATCGAGGTCGAGGTCGCCACGACGCTGAACAACCGGCTGCGGGTCTCCGACCCCGGCGTCTACGGCGGGGCGTCGCGGCAGGCGTACGGGCTGATCGGGCCGGTCCGGCTCGTCCCGTACGGCGAGGCGGCGATCCGCACCCGCTGACGCCCGTCCCCGAGAACGAGTGCGGGAGGGCGTTGGCCCGCCCTCCCGCACGTGAATCCCCGGAATCCGAGGAACCCATGCACCACAGCGTATCCAGGCGGCGCATCGCCGCTCTGACCTTGGGAATGTCCGCCCTGCTGGCGGCCCAGGCCGTTCCGGCTTCGGCCGCCCCGGCCCCCGGGCACGGTTCGGCGCCGTGGAAGCGGTACAACCTGTCGCCGTCGTCCCGGACGCTCCGCCCCGTCGCCGTCTACAACACCGGCGGCGGCGTCGAGAACCCGTCCGCCGTGCTCAAGGGGCACAAGACCACGCTCAGCGGCGCGGGCTCTTACGTCACGCTCGACTTCGGCAAGGAGGTCGGCGGCCTCACCACCCTGCACTTCGCCGGATCGGACGGCGCGCAGCAGGTCGGGCTGGCGTTCAACGAGTCGTCCGCCTACGTCGGCACCGACAGCGACGCCTCGACCGGCGGCCCGCGCAGCCGCGACGGCGCCCTCACCGCCGACGTCGACGGCCGCACCGCCTACACCACGCCCGAGAAGTACCTGCGCGGCGGCTTCCGCTACCTGACGGTCTTCATGCAATCCGGCGGGAGCGTCGACCTGGACGGGGTGTCGCTGCACTACACGCCCGCGCCGCAGGTG
Source organism: Actinomadura opuntiae (assembly GCF_030283205.1). Lineage (GTDB taxonomy): Bacteria > Actinomycetota > Actinomycetes > Streptosporangiales > Streptosporangiaceae > Spirillospora. The sequence continues at coordinate 72,486 of NZ_JASNWF010000031.1, read as the reverse complement.
AAGGACCCGTCCAAGTACGCGAACTACTTCTACTCCAGCGACGACCTGCTGAACCGGCTCTGGTACGCGGGCGCCTACACCGTCCAGCTGAACACGATCTCGCCGAAGACCGGCCGAGTCTGGGAGCCGCCCGCGCAGCTGTGGGACAACACCGGCGACATCGGCTCCGGCGCGTCCATCCTCGTGGACGGCGCCAAGCGCGACCGGACGGTCTGGCCCGGCGACCTCGGCATCGAGATCCCGAGCGCGTACGCGGCGTTCGACGACACCGCGTCCGCCCGCAACTCCCTCGACGTGATCTACCAGCACCAGCGCGACACCGGCGAGCTGCCCTACGCCGGGCCGGAGTTGAACAAGTACGGCTCCGACACCTACCACCTGTGGACCCTCGCCGCGAGCTGGGACTACTACCGCTACACCGGCGACGCGCGCTGGATCTCGGGCATCTGGGACCGGTACAGGAAAGCCGTCGACTACAGCTCGACAAAGATCGACGCGAACGGCCTGCTGTCGATCACCGGGACGTCCGACTCCGTCCGGATCCTGGCCAAGGGCGAGAACCTCATCGCGAACGTGCTGCTGTGGCGCGTCCTCGATACCGGCTCGCAGCTCGCCCGCACCCAGGGCGACGGCGACCTCGCGGCGTCCTACGCCCAGCGAGCCGCCGCGCTGCGCACCGCCATCAACGCCAACTTCTGGGACGACGCCGCCGGCGCGTACAAGTTCTACCCGAACAACGCCATCCACCCGCAGGACGGCAATGCCCTCGCCGTCTGGTACGGCCTCGCCGACCAGACCCAGGCCCGCCGCATCAGCGCGGAACTGAAGGGCAACTGGAACGAGGTCGGCTCCACCGCACCCGAGAACAAGGGCAACCCGGGCGTCTTCTCCGGCTCGATCGAGGCCAACGCGCACTTCGCTGCCGGCGGCCGGGCCGCCGACCAGGCCGGCGTCGACATCATCCGGCGCGAGTGGGGCTACATGCTCAGCAACCCGCAGGGCACGGGCAGCACCTTCTGGGAGTCCTACCGCAACCCCGGCGACGGATGCGTGTTTTGCAGCACCTACGTAAGCCTCGCGCACGCCTGGGCGACCGGCCCCGTCACCGCGCTGACCTTCGGCGTCCTCGGCCTGAACCCGACCGGCACCGGCGGGCGGACGTTCGACTTCGTCCCGCACACCGCCGACCTCACCTTCGCCCAGGGCCGCATCACCACACCGCTCGGCGCCGTCAACGCGTCCTGGAAAATCTCCAACGGCGCCTATAGCGCAAAGCTGAAGGCGCCGCGCGCCGCGACCGGCCGCGCCGGCGTACCGACGTTCGGCGAGCGGATCGAGGTCCGGGTCGACGGCCGCCTCGTCTGGGACGGCCGCCGGGCGCGAACGAAGGGCGTCAGCACCGACGGCGAGTACGTCTACATCGAAGGCCTGCACGGCCCCCACACCCTCCGGAGCAACCAAGCCTGACCACCGCAGGGCCCGTCCTCCAATCAACCTCCGGAGGACGGGCCCTTGCGCAGGTCAGTGGGGTTTCACGGTGGGGGCGTGGTTGGTGAGGTGGATGCTGAGTTGTGCTGTTGAGGTCAGGACGGTGCCCAGCGGGGCGTGTGCGCGTGACGCGTTGGTGACGACGGTCCGCCGGCCGAGGTAGAGGTAGGTCTTCGGGGCGAAGATGTACTCGTCCCGTTGGCCGCTTCCGGGGACGTCCAGGGACACCGCGATGCCCGCGCGGCCGGCGGCGTCCACGGCCCGGCCGACGGTTCGGACGCCCGGGATCGCGGCCGCCGCCCGGAACAGCGCCTTGCGCTGCGCGGCGGGCAGGTACGCCTCGGTGAGCATGCTTCCGACGTTCTGCCATGCCTGGCCGTCGGCCGAAGGACCGGTGCCGAGGTGGGAGTACAGGTGCCGGTACATCCCCGCGGGGTCGGCGGGCAGGCGGCTCAGGTAGGCGTAGTCGGTGCGCAGCCACTCCGCGCGGTGGTCGAAGTCCGCGGCCTTTTCGGGACCGGTGCGCCTGGCCTCGTTGCGGGCCTCCGGCGGGAGGGTCTCCCCGGGGAAGGGCTCGGGCGGCAGGGGGTCGGTCTGCAGGACGCCGTGGGTCGCGTCGTCGTTGACGGGCAGCCAGATCGTGCGTTCCGTGCGTGCCAGGTAACGGGTGCGGCCATGCCCGCTGTTGGACTCCACCGGGTCCATGGTCAGCGATCGGTAGACGAGGAACTGGCCGGGCCTCGGATGCAGTTCCGGCGTCCGGCTCGCCGCGTCCGCGGCGTGCTGGAGCAGTTCGACGTGCGCGGCCGGCATCGTGCGGACGGACGGGACGCGGTGCGGCGAACCGCCGGGGTCCGCCACGACCAGGCCCGCGGTCACGGAGGCCGCCGCGACCCCGGCGGTCACGGCGGCGAGCCGGAGGCGGGTGCGGCGGCGCGGCCGGGGCGCCGCCGGTTCCGGGGCGAGCATGGCGGCCAGCAGCCGGTCCTCCTCGGCGCGCAGGTCGGACGGGCCGGGCCGGGGGACCTCGGAGCGGAACCGTTCGAGTCGGGTCATCTCATTCATGGACGGGCTCCTCGCTGACGATGGCCATGACGTCCGTCCCGCCGAGCTCGCGGCGCAGCTGCGCCCGGGCCCGGTTGATCCGCGACCGGACCGTGCCGACGCGGACGCCCAGCGCCCGCGCGACCTCCGGGTAGCTGAGGCCCTCCCACGCCACCAGCAGCAGCGCGTCGCGGCGTCCCTTCGGCATCGCGGCCAGCGCCGCCGCGAGCCGCGGGCCGGACGCCTCGGCGGTGAGCCGCTCGTCGCTGCGGTCGGTGAACGCCGCCGTCACCGGGTCGACGCCCGTGCGCCGCAGGGCCCGCAGTTGCCGGACCTCCGTGCGGACGTGCCGCCCCATCAGGTTGGTGGCGATGCCGTACAGCCACGGGCGCGCGTTCGGGCGCTCCAGGTCGTAGCCGTGCCGCTGCCGGAACGCCGTCAGGAAGGTCTCGGCGACGACGTCCTCGGCGGCGTCGGCGCCGAGCCTGCGGGTGACGTACCGCTTGATGTCGGGCGCGTGCCGGCGGAATATCTCGGCGAACGCCTCCGGCTCGTGCCGGGAGCGTCCGATGCAGGAGGCGTCATCGGCCTCGGCCCGGCTCGTCTCGCTCATGGTGGGGCCTCTCGGCTCTGGATCGGGACGCCCCTTGTTGCCCGCCCGGAGCCGATCGGTTCCCGGAAGGTCAGCGGCCCACCGAGCCGTCGTGCTGCTCGCGGAGGATGTCGGCGTGGCCCGCGTGCCGGGCGGTCTCCTCGATCATGTGCACCAGCAGCCAGCGCATGGACGGCGGGTCCGTCTCGCGCAGCGACCGGGCGCCCGGACGGTCGAGGTCCGGGCACGCCGCCGCGATCGCGTCCGTGCGTTCGGCGGCCGCGCGGTAGCCGGCGATGATGTCCGCGGCCGTCTCGCCGGGCAGCGGCGGCTCGCCGTCGTCCAGCAGCGGCACGTCGGCGCCCTCGTACGCCCACAGGAACCAGTTCAGCTCCGTGCGGGCGAGGTGCTTGACCAGCCCCAGCAGGCTCGTGCCGGACGGGACGCCCGGCGCGCGCGCCGCCTCCTCCGGCACGCCGGACGCCTTGGCGACCACGGCGTCCCGCAGGTAGTGCAGGAACGCCAGCAGCGTCGTCCGCTCGTCGGAGTTCAGGCTCGGCGGACGCAGGTCCCCACGCGGTTCGGTCATCGCACCACCGTAGGACGGTGTCACACCGTGAAGGTCCAGCGGGTCGCGGCGAACGGCTCGACGAACGCCACGCCGACGGCGGCGTGCATGGTGAAGCGGTACACGTGCCAGGGCGGCGGGCCGGCGCTCTGCGCGCTGTATGGCGCGGTGAAGGCGTCACCGTCGACCTGGGCGGGCCAGCCGCCCTCGCGGTAGGCGGCCGCGACCGGTTCGAGCACCGCCGGGTCGGTGACGCGCGCGGCCTCGCCCTCCAGGACGAGGTCCATGCCCTCCAGCCGGGTCGACAGCGTGCAGGCCGGGTTCTGCGCGAGGTTGCGGGACTTGCGCGTCCCCGGCCCGCTGGTGAAGTACAGCTCGCCGTCGTGCCAGAGCGCGCCGATGCCCGCCGAGTGCGGGCGCCCGTCCGGCCGGACGGTGCCGAGGAAGACGGGCGTCTCCATCTTCGGCAGGCCGCCGGCCAGCGCGGTCCGGGCCCGTTCCCAGGGCATGGGGCCGCCGCTGTCGTAGATGTCGAGGTCGCGGACGTCGATGGGTTCGCGGTCGGTCATCGCTGTTCACCTCTCGTCTCCTGGTGTTTCCAGGGTTATGACCGGCCGCCGCCCGGGAACTCATCGCGGCCGCGGCGGTCAGGTGAGCAGCGACAGCTCCAGGTGGGCGGAGACGATCCAGTTCGGCGCGTCGACGACCTCGGAGATCTTCAGGTCGGCGGCGACGCTCGCCAGCAGGTAGGCGTCGGCCGGGGCCATGCCGGTGCGGGCCGCGACCTCCGCGACGAGCGCGCGCGCCGCGTCCCTGGACGCCGCCATGAGGTCGGGGCCGATGCCGGTGGTGACGAGGGCGGCGCCGGTGCGCTGCGTGCGCGGGTCGGTCTCGATCACCGGGGTGGACGGGGCGGCGCCGCGGCGGACGTCCACCCGGAGCCGGACGGTCGCGTCGGTCTCGACGCCGGTGCCGCAGACCTCGCCGTCGCCCATCGCGGCGTGCGCGTCGCCGAGCGACAGCAGCGCGCCGTCCACGCCGACGGGCAGGACGAGCCGGGCGCCGGGGCCGATGTGCCGGACGTCCATGTTGCCGCCCCAGCGGCGCGGCGGGACGATCGAGTGCTCGCCGGGCTCGGGCGGCGCGACGCCGATCGTGCCGATCATCGGGACGACCGGGACGCGCAGCCCCGGCAGCAGCTCGGCGGCCCCGTCCGCGATCCGCGAGATGCGCAGGTGGGCGTCCGGGAAGTCGTCGGCGAGCAGCCCGAAGCCGGGGATGCAGGCCGTCCAGCCCCATGCGCCGACCGCCATGTCGAGGACGTCGATCACCAGGGCGTCGCCGGGCGCGGCGCCCTCGACCAGCAACGGGCCGGTGACGGGGTTGACGCGGCCGAAGTCGAGCGCGGCGACGTCGGCGGAGCCGGAGCCGGGGCCGAGCTGCCCGCCGCTCGCGTCCGCCGTCTCGACGGTGAGCTCGGCGCCGGGGGCGATCGTCGCGATGGGCGCGATCGCGTTGTCCCACGCGTTGTGCACGCTCGTGCGGCGGATGTGCATCAGTCCTCCAGCTTCAGGTCGGTGCCGCGGCCGGAGCGCCGGTAGAACAGCATCACCAGCGCCCCCACGACGAGCCAGCAGATCCCGCCGATCTTCGCGCGGGCGTCGGCGTTCCACAGCACCGAGCCGATGATCACGAAGCCGATCGCGGGGGCGAGGATGTGCAGGCCCCAGCGTGTGCTCTTGTTCCGTAGCTTGAAGTGCACGAAGACCGCGACGTGCAGCAGCAGGAACGAGAACAGCGCGCCGAAGTTGACCAGCGACGACAGCACGTCGATCTGGCCGGTGAAGAACAGCCCGAGCACCAGGGAGATCACCGCGACGAACAGGATCGCGCGCTCGGGCGTCTTGCGCGTGGGGTGGATGTGGGCGAGGAACGCGGGCAGCTTGCGGTCGCGCGCCATGCTGAACAGCAGCCGGGACGTGGCGGCCTGCGCGACCAGCGAGTTGGCGATGCCGGTGGCGAGCGCCGCGGCGATCGCGACGGTGACCTTCAGCCAGTGCCCGCCGGCGATCTGCGCGATGTCGTAGAAGGCGGAGTTGGTCGCGTCGTCCCCGGAGAACTCGGTCTTGCCGGGCACGAGCAGCGCCGCCACCCACGTCTGCACCACGAACAGGACCGCGACCAGGCACAGCGCCAGCACGGTGGCGCGGCCGACGATCCGGCGGCCGGAGTCGCGGACCTCCTCCGACAGGGTGGAGATGCCGTCGAAGCCGAGGAAGCTGAGCACCGCGATCGACAGCGCCCCGAAGATGAGCCCGGGGGTCAGCAGGCCGGGCTCGAGCATCGGGTCGAAGGAGAAGTGCGCGCCGTTCTTGCCCTGTGCCACCGCGGTCAGGCCGAACCCGACGAACAGCGCGAGCACCACCAGCTCGGCGAACAGGAACAACCGGTTCAGCCGCGCGGTCGACTCGATGCCCAGAAAGTTGATCACCGTGTTGACCAGCACGAACACGATGACCCACGCCCACTGCGGGACGGCCGGCAGCAGCGAGTTCAGCGCCGCCGCGCTCATCACGTACAGCAGCGTCGGGACCAGCAGGTAGTCCAGCAGGATCGCCCAGCCGGCGAGGAAGCCGACCTTGTCGTTGATGCCGCGTCCGGCGTAGGCGTACACGGACCCGGCGATCGGGAACGCCCGCGACATCTCCCGGTAGCTGAGCGCGGTGAACAGCATCGCGACCAGGCCGATGACGTAGGTCAGCGCGACCATGCCCTTGGAGCCGTTGAACACGACGCCGAAGATGGTGAACGGCGCGATCGGCACCATGAACACCAGGCCGTAGATCACCAGGTCGGCCATGCTCAGCGAGCGCTTGAGCTCCTGGTCGTAGCCGAAGGCCTTCAGCGTCCCCTCCGCCGACTCGGCGGCGGAGGACGCGGCGGGTCCGGGGGAGGCGCCGGAGGGCGCGGGGTTGGGGCTGGCGGTCGACATCGCGCGCCTTTCCGGGGTCAGGGGGTGGGGTCGTGCGCGTCGAGGAACGCGCCGACGGCGGACATGCAGGCCTCGCGCTCCTCGACGTGCGGCATGTGGCTGGAGTCCTCGAAGATCTGCCAGCGCGCGCCGGGGATGCGGTCGGCGTAGGGGCGGACGGCGTCGGGCGTCGCCTCGTCGTGCCGTCCGGAGACGACGAGGGTGGGGCTGGCGATCCGGTCGAGCCGGTCGACGATCGTCCAGTCCCGCAGGGTGCCGACGACGTGGAACTCGCTGGGCCCGTTCATCGTGTGGTAGACGGTCGGGTCCTCGTCGATCGCGGCGAACGTGCGGGCGACCTCGTCCGGCCAGGGGATCCGGCAGACGTGCCGGTCGTAGAAGACCCGCATGGCCTTGGCGTACTCGTCGGAGTCGGTGGTGCCTGCGGCCTCGTGCTCGCGGAGCGTCGCCTCCACCTCGACGGGCAGGGCGGCCCGCAGCCCGGCGGCGGCCTCCAGCCACAGCGGCATCGAGGCGGGCGAGTTCGCGATCACCAGGGAGCGCAGGCCGGCGGGCCGCCGCACCGCGTGCTCGGCGCCGAGCATCCCGCCCCACGACTGGCCGAGCAGGTGGTAGCCGCCGGCGATGCCCAGGTGGGCGAGCAGGTTGTCCAGCTCGTCCAGGAACAGCTCGACGGTCCAGAAGTTCGCGCCCGCGTCCGGCAGGTGGGTGGAGCGGCCGTTGCCGAGCTGGTCGTAGTGGATCACCTGCCGGCCGGTCGCGGCGGCGAGGTCGGCGAACGCGAGCACGTAGTCGTGGGTGCAGCCGGGGCCGCCGTGCAGCACGACGAGCGGCGCCTTCCCCGGGCCGGACGCGCCGGACGGGCCGGTGACGCGGTACCAGGTGCGGTGGCCGCGGAAGGGGGCGTGGCCCTCGGCGGTCGCCGGTGCGATCACGCATACCTCCGGTGAGCTGGGAGGATCCCGGCCGGGCGGGGCGCCGGCGGGGGACGGGCGCGGCGCGGGCCGCGGCCGGATGCGAGACTATGCGGTTAAAGGTCTAATTTCTAGACCTTTGTGGGAAGTTATGGTTTCGGACGTGCCGGCACAGCGAGACCTGACACGCGGCGGAGCGGGGGGACGGCGGAGCATGGAGCACGAGGCGCTCGGGCCGCTGCGCCCGGCGACCACCGGCGAGCAGGTCGCGCACCGGCTGGCGACGGCGATCGCGCTCGGCGAGTTCAGCCTCGGCGACCGGCTGCCCAGCGAGCGCGACCTGGCCGCGCTGCTGCGGGTCAGCCGGGAGAGCGTGCGGGCCGCGCTGCGCCGGCTCGCCGACTCCGGCCTGGTCGAGGTCCGGCGCGGCCGGGGCGGCGGCGCCTTCGTCCGCGCCGAGTGGGCGGAGGCCAGCGAGGGCGCGGTGCGCAGCGCGCTGCTGGAGCGCTGGACGGAGTTCGAGGAGCTGTTCGACTACCGGCGGCTCGTCGAGAGCCTGATCGCCCGCACCGCCGCCGAGCGCGCCGACGCCGCCGACCGCGCGGCCATCGCCGAGGCGCTGGCCGCGTTCGACGCCGCCGCGACGCCCGGCGAGGCCCGCGAGCACGACGTCCGGCTGCACGCGGCGGTCGCCCGCGCCGCGCACAACGCGCGGCTGGCCGGGCTGCACGAGCGGCTGCTGTCGGAGGTGAGCCTCGGCGTGTCCGCCGAGCCGTACACCTGGGCCATCTACGAGGAGGCCAGGCCGCACCACCACGCGCTCGCCGACGCGATCGCGCGCGGCGACGGCGACGCGGCGGCGCGCATCGCGGGCCACCACTTCGCGATCACCGAGGACGCGCTGCGCCGGCTCGCCGAACGGGTCCGCCCGCCCGCCCCGTGACGGGCCCGCGGCGCGCCGGTGGGAGCCGGGTCACAGGTTCGGTCCCGGATCTGGCGGGCACGGCTCTCCTGGCACGGCGGATTCCGGCACCGGCGGATTCCGGGCACGCGACATCGAAGGGGGAGGACCATGACCGTACCGGACGTCAAGCTCAACGACGGCGCCATGATGCCGCAGCTCGGCTTCGGGGTGTTCCAGGTGACCGACGAGGAGGCCGAGCACGCCGTCGAGGTGGCGCTGCGCGACGGGTACCGCAGCGTGGACACCGCCAGCGCCTACGGCAACGAGGAGGGCACGGGCCGCGCGCTGCGCGCCTCCGGGCTGCCGCGCGAGGAGCTGTTCATCACCACCAAGCTGTGGAACAGCGACCAGGGCTATGACGAGACGCTCCGGGCGTTCGACGCCAGCATGCGCCGCCTCGGCCTCGACTACCTCGACCTGTACCTGATCCACTGGCCGCTGCCCGAGCGCGGCGCCTTCCTGGACACCTGGCGGGCGTTCGAGAAGCTGAAGGCCGACGGCCGGATCCGCTCGATCGGCGTCTCCAACTTCCGGATCGACGACCTGCGCCGCGTCATGGACGAGTCCGACACGGTGCCCGCGGTCAACCAGATCGAGCTGCACCCCTACTTCCAGCAGGACGGGCTGCGCGCCTTCCACCAGGAGAACGGCATCCACACCGAGGCGTGGGCGCCGCTCGGCCAGGGCCAGGGGCTGCTGGACGACCCGGCGCTCGCCCGCATCGCGCAGGCGCACGGCCGCACCCCGGCGCAGGTCGTGCTGCGCTGGCACCTGCAGATCGGCAACGTCGTCATCCCGAAGTCGGTGACGCCGACGCGGATCGCCGAGAACATCGACGTGTTCGGCTTCGACCTGAGCCCGGACGACATGAAGGCGATCGCCGAGCTGGACAAGGGCACCCGGGTCGGCCCGGACCCCGCCACCTTCAACATGGCCTGAGCCGACCAGCCTGGCCCTGAAGCGGCACGCGCCGGGCCGGCGGGGGTGTCAGCGCTTCTCGCCGACGCCCACCAGCCCGGCGAACCGCTCGCCGTCGGTCCGCGCGCCGCCGTCCAGCCACTCGCGCGGGCCGGTCAGGCCGGGCGGCAGCAGCTCGAACCCGTCGAAGAAGCCGCGGATCTGCGCGCTCGGCCGGGCGCCGAGGCGGGCGCTGGCGTCCTCGTAGACCCGCTCGGCCTTCGCCATCGCCTCCGGGAAGGTGTCCGAGGCCAGGTGGGAAAGGATCAGCCGGCTGCCGGGCGCGAGCGCGTCCCGGTAGCGGCCGACGAGCGCGGCGGGGTCCTCGGCGTCGTCCACGAAGTGCAGCACCGACACCAGCAGCACCGCCACCGGCGCGGAGAAATCGATCATCTCGCGTACGGTCGGGTGCGCCAGGATCTCCTCCGGGCGCCGCAGGTCGCCCTGGACGAACCCGGCGCGAGCCGCGTCCGCCAGCAGCGCGCGCCCGTGCGCGCACACGACCGGGTCGTTGTCGACGTAGACGGTCCGCGCCTCCGGCCGGACGTCGCGGACGGCCTCGTGCACGTTCTCCCGCGTCGGCAGCCCGGACCCGAGGTCGAGGAACTGCGCGATCCCCGCCCGCGCGGCGTCGCGCACCGCGGTGCGCAGGAACGCCCGGTTCAGCCGGACGCCGCGCACCACCCGTCCCTCGGAGATGTCCACGATCCGCGCGGCGGCCTCCCGGTCGGCGGCGAAGTTGTCCTTGCCGCCGAGCCAGTAGTCGTACATCCGGGCGACGTTGGGGGTGCCGGTGTCGAGATCGTCGGTGGCGTCGGTCACGCGGCCATGATCCACGGCCCGCAGGGGCCGGGCAACCGGAACGCCGGAGGCGGTCAGGGACGGCGGCGCCAGGCGGCCAGCACCGCGTCGACGTCGGCGCGGATGCGGTCGCGGGCCACGCGACGCGGCACCCCGGACATCAGCAGCGCGTCGTAGCCGGTGTCGAGGTGCCGGATCGAGGCGATGACGGCGAGGGGGACGGCGCTGTCGTCCAGGTCGCGGCCCGCCGCCGTGCGGCCGACCCGTCCGCTGCCGCGCAGCCCGGCGTGCCGGGCGATCTCCTCGGCGCGGCCGTCGGGGCAGCCGGGGAACAGCCGGGTGATCGCGTCGGCCATCCGGGCCTGGAAGCCCTCGTCCTCGACGGCCCGCCGCTCCCGGTCGCGCTCGCGGCGCCGGGCCCGCAGGTCCTCGTCGGCGAGGCACTGCTCCTCGGCCCGCTCCAGCGCCGCCTCCTCGACCAGCACGCCGCGCCGCTCGTAGCGCTTGCGGCGCCGGTTGTGCTGGACGACCACGGCCGACAGCCCGCTCTCCTTCTTCGCGCGGCGGCTCAGCGCGGCGTTCCCGGACGGCAGGAACACCAGGTGCCCGAGGTCGGCGCAGTCCAGGCACAGCGGCGCGCCGTCCTCGACGACCTGCAGGCCGCCGGGGGAGTGGCAGCCGTCGCACGTCCAGTCGCCGGGCGGCATCAGGACGGTGATGTCGGGCGCCTTGGCCTGCCGGGCGGCGAGGCGCTCGCGCTGCGCGGGCGTCAGGTCGGGGGACAGCCAGTGCGTGCGGTGGGCGCGTTCGGCGGCGACGCCCCCGCCGGCGGTGAAGCGCAGCTCGCGGTGGTCGCGGGTGGCGGCCGGGTAGGGCGTCTCGGCGGGCTCCAAGCCGTTCGCCTCCGCCCAGGCGCGCAGGGCGCGCAGCGCTGCGGCGACCTTGTCGGGACGGACGGTCATCGCGGCGTGCAGGTGGTCGTGCCGACCCTGCCGCCATTCGTCCACGGTCGCCGTGCGGAGCCAGCCGAGCCGGACGAACACGTCCACGGGGGCCACGGTCCGGGACCGCTTCACCAGGTCGCCGGCGGCGTCCGACACCCGGCGCGCCAGCCGGGACTCATGCACCTCGCTCACGGCGCACCACGGTAGCGGCCCCGCCGGACAGCTGGCTCCGACCTGCGTCGATCACGAAAAGTCACGCAGCGTAGCGTTCGGTGCATGGGGGATGATCAAGCAAGCTGGACGGGGCCGGGCGGGCTGCGGGTGACGGCGGTGCGGCTGACGGGCGCGCACCGCGTGTGGGCCGACCTCGCCGGCGTGCGCGGCCGGGACGCGTTCCTGGTGACCAGGGACGGCGCGATCGTCGGCTACTACGCCACCGTCGAGGACTTGGCGGGCGTGCTCGACCTGGCCGAATTGCACGCCGACTGAGGTGCGCGTCCGGACGGGGGCGGCGGGGGTCGGCGGAACATTTCGGGCGTTCGGCGCTTGCGGGAATGCGGCGCGTCGTGTAAACGTTTACAAGAACACCGTGTAAACGATTACACCATCGTCCGCGAGGAGGTGGGCCTTGGCCGGGGTCAAGGACGTCGCGCGGCTCGCCGGCGTCTCCGTCGCGACCGTCTCGCGCGTCCTCAACGACAGCGCGCCGGTCACCGAGGCGACGCGGATCCGCGTCCTGGCGGCGGTGGACGAGCTGGGCTACCGGCCGAACGCCGTCGCGCGCTCGCTGCGCACCGACACCACCCGCACGATCGGGCTGGTCATCGGCGACATCCTCAACCCGTTCTTCACCGAGCTGGCCCGCGCGATCGAGGACCAGGCGCGCGCGTCCGGCTACTCGGTCGTCATCGGCAACGCCGACGAGCGGCCCGAACGCCAGGACCACTACGTCCGGACCCTGCTGGAGCAGCGGGTCGACGGGCTGCTGCTGTGCCCGACCGCGCAGATCACGCCGCTGGTCCGCGACGTCGTCGCCGGCGGCGCCCCGCTGGTGTTCCTCGACCGCACCCTGCCCGGCCTGGACGTGCCGACGGTGCGCGCCGACGGCACCGCCGCGATCGGCGAGCTGGTATCGCACCTGGCGGCGCTCGGGCACCGGCGGGTCGCGTTCGTGTCCGGGCCCGCGCTGCTGTCGACCGGCCGCGAGCGGACCGCGGCGTTCCGGGCCGCGCTGCGCGCCGCCGGGCTGCCGGTCCGCCCTGAGTACCTGGAGGCCGGCGACTTCCAGGCGGCCAGCGGGCGGGCCGCCGCCGCGCGGCTGCTGGACCTGCCCGAACCGCCCGAGGTGATCGTCGCGGGCGACAACCTCATGACGCTCGGCGCGCTGGACGAGATCCGCGCCCGCGGCCTGGCGGTCCCCGGGGACGTGGGGATCGCCTCCTACGACGACGTCCCGTGGTTCACCCATGTGGACCCGCCGGTCACCGCGATCGGCCAGCCCGTCCAGGAGCTCGGGCGGCGCGCGGTGCGCGCGCTGCTGGAGCGGATCGGGGGCCGTCCGGTGGAGCCCGTCGTGCTGGACGCGCGGCTGGTCGTCCGGCGCTCCTGCGGCGAACCCGGTGCGGAAGGCAACGAGAGGGAAGGGAGTGGCCGCCCATGAGCCTGCCTGCCGACGAGCTGCCGGACCGGGGGGAGATCCTCCGGGTGCGCGGGCTGCGCAAGGCGTTCCCGGGCGTGCTCGCGCTCGACGGCGTCGACTTCGGCCTGCGGCCCGGCGAGGTGCACGTGCTGCTCGGCGAGAACGGCGCCGGCAAGAGCACGCTGATCAAGACGCTGTCCGGCGCGCACCGTCCCGACGCGGGGACGATAGAAGTGGATCGCAGGCCGGTGCAGATCCGCACGGCCCAGGACGCCGCGCGGCTCGGCATCGCGACCATCTACCAGGAGTTCAACCTGGTCCCGGAGCTGACGGTCGCGGAGAACCTGTTCCTCGGCCGCCAGCCGCGCCGGTTCGGGCTCCTCGACCGCAGGGCGATGAACGCCGCCGCGCGGGACCTGCTCGCGCGGGTCGGCGTCGAGGCCGACCCGGACGACCGGATGGCGGGCCTCGGCATCGCGCGCAGCCAGATGGTGGAGATCGCCAAGGCGCTGAGCCTGGACGCCCGCGTGCTGATCATGGACGAGCCGACCGCGGTGCTCACCACCGGCGAGGTCGACCGGCTGTTCGGGATCGTCGCGCGGCTCCGCGAGCAGGGCGTCGCGGTCATCTTCATCACCCACCACCTGGAGGAGATCCCGCGGATCGGGGACCGGGTGACGGTGCTGCGCGACGGCCGGTCCGTCGCCGAGGTCCCGGCGGACACGCCCCGCGACGAGCTGGTCCGGCTGATGGTCGGCCGCTCGATCGACCAGCAGTACCCGCGCGAGCGCACCGAGGCCGGCCCGCCGCTGCTCCAGGTCAAGGGCCTCACCCGCGACGGCGTGTTCGAGGACGTGTCGTTCGAGGTGCGCGCGGGCGAGGTGGTCGGGCTGGCCGGGCTGGTCGGCGCCGGGCGCACCGAGGTCGCCCGCACGATATTCGGCGCGGACCGCCCCGACCGCGGCGAGGTGATCGTGGACGGCCGGTCGCTGCCGCCCGGCGACGTCCACGCGGCGATGGAGGCCGGGCTCGGGCTCGTCCCCGAGGACCGCAAGGGCCAGGGCCTGGTGCTCGGCGCCGACGTCCAGGAGAACCTCGGGCTGGTCACGCTGGGCCGGTTCAGCCGCGGCGGGCTCGTCGACCGGGCCGGGCAGCGCAAGGACGCCGGCGAGATCGCCGGGAAGCTGAACGTGCGGATGAGCGGGCTGCGGCAGGAGGTCCGCACGCTGTCGGGCGGCAACCAGCAGAAGGTCGTGATCGGCAAGTGGCTGCTCGCCGACGCGAAGGTGCTCGTGCTGGACGAGCCGACGCGCGGCATCGACGTCGGCGCGAAGGTCGAGATCTACGAGCTGATCAACACCCTCACCGCCTCCGGGCACGCGGTGCTCATGATCTCCAGCGACCTGCCCGAGGTGCTGGGGATGAGCGACCGGGTGCTGGTGATGGCGCGGGGGCGGCTGGCCGGCGAGCTGCCGGCGGCCGAGGCGACGCAGGACGCGGTGATGGCGCTGGCCGTCGCCGGTCCGGGCAGTGCCGATGGGAACGCGGAGGAGAACGACGATGTCCACTGAGACGTTGCGCAAGCGGCCGCAGGGGCCGCGGTCCGGCGGCGCGGCGCAGGCCGCGGGCCGGCTGCTGGGCGAGAACGGCGCGCTGGCCGGGCTGATCATCCTGGTCGTCGCGCTGGCCATCGCGTCCGGCGACTTCCTGACGGTCACCAATCTGCTGAACGTCGGGGTGCAGGCGGCGGTCGTCGCGATCCTGGCGTTCGGCTCCACGTTCGTCATCGTCACCGCCGGGATCGACCTGTCGGTCGGCGCGGTCGCCGCGCTGTCGGCGGTCGTGCTCGGCTGGACGGCGACGCAGCACGGGGTGCCGTGGCCGCTCGCGCTGGCCGCCGCGGTCGTGGTCGGCGTCGTCGCCGGCCTGCTCAACGGCGTGCTGATCACCTACGGGAAGCTGCCGCCGTTCATCGCGACGCTGGCGATGCTCGGTGTCGCGCGCGGCCTGGCGCTGGTGATCTCCGACGGCAGCCCGATCGCGTTCCCCGGCGCGGTGAGCCATCTGGGCGACACGATCGGCGAGTACCTGCCCGTCCCGGTCATCGTGATGATCGTGATGGGGCTGCTGACCGCGCTGATCCTCGCCCGCACCTACAGCGGCCGCGCCATGTACGCGATCGGCGGCAACGAGGAGGCGGCGCGGCTGTCGGGCATCCGGGTGGACCGGCAGAAGCTCGTCACCTACGCGCTGTCCGGCGCGTTCGCGGCCGTCGCCGGGATCGTGCTGGCCTCCCGGCTGGCCTCGGCGCAGCCGCAGGCCGCCAACGGCTACGAGCTGGACGCGATCGCCGCCGTCGTCATCGGCGGGGCGAGCCTGTCCGGCGGCAAGGGGCGGGCGTTCGGCACCCTGGTCGGCGCGCTTATCCTCGCGGTCCTGCGCAACGGCCTGAACCTGCTGTCGGTGTCGGCGTTCTGGCAGCAGGTCGTCATCGGGATCGTGATCGCGGCGGCGGTGCTGCTGGACACCGTCCGGCGGCGCGGCCTGCGGGTCCGCCCGGCGACGTTCTGGGCGGGCGGCGCCGCGGTCGTCGCGGTCATCGTCGCGCTCGCCGCGGTCGTCGCCACCACCGGCGGCAACGACTCCAAGTCCGGCGGCGCGGCGGGCGGCGGCTCGGTGAAGATCGGGCTGTCGGTGTCCACGCTGAACAACCCGTTCTTCGTCCAGTTCCGCCAGGGCGCGCAGGACGAGGCGAAGAAGGTCGGCGTGAAGCTGACCGTCAGCGACGCGCAGAACGACGCGTCGCAGCAGGTCAACCAGGTGCAGAACTACGCGAGCCAGGGGATGAAGGCGATCGTCGTCAACCCGGTCGACTCCGACGCCGCGGCGCCCGCGGTGAAGGCCGCCAACCGGGCCGGCATCCCCGTCGTCGCCGCCGACCGGACCGTCAACGGCGCCAAGGTCGAGCAGCTCGTCGCATCCGACAACATCGCGGGCGGCAAGGACGCCGCCGCGCAGATGGCGAAGCTGCTGGGCGGCAAGGGCAAGATCGTGGTGATCCAGGGCCAGCCGGGCACCTCCGCCTCCCGCGAGCGCGGGCAGGGCTTCACCGAGGGCCTCAAGCAGTACCCCGGCATCCAGGTCGTCGCCAAGCAGCCCGCCGACTTCGACCGCACCAAGGGCCTGGACGTCATGACGAACCTGCTCCAGTCCCACCCCGACATCAACGGGGTGTTCGCCGAGAACGACGAGATGGCGCTCGGCGCGATCAAGGCGCTCGGCGGCAAGGCCGGCAAGCAGATCAAGGTGGTCGCCTTCGACGGCACGCCGGACGGCATCAAGGCCGTCCAGGACGGGACGCTGAACGCGACCGTCGCCCAGCAGCCCCGGCTGCTCGGCAAGATGGCCGTCGACAGCGCGCTCAAGGCCGCCAAGGGCGGCAAGCTGGTCGCCAACGCCCCGGTGCCGGTGAAGATCGCCACGCCGGAGAACGCCGCCCAGTTCGCCACGCAGTAGAAGGGGAGTGTCGTGCCCGATCAGTACGACGTCGTCGTGGTCGGCTCGGTCAACGCGGACCTGGTGGTCGGCGTGGACCGGCGGCCCGCGCCGGGGGAGACCGTCCTCGGCTCCGACCTCGCCACCCACCCGGGCGGCAAGGGCGCCAACCAGGCCGTCGCCGCGGCACGGCTCGGCGGCCGGGTCGGGATCGTCGGCCGGATCGGCGACGACGGGCACGGCGCGCTGCTGCGCGACGCGCTCGCCGGCGCCGGCGTCGACCTGGCGCACCTGGCGGTCACGCCCGGTCCGAGCGGCGTCGCGCTGATCACCGTCGGGCCGGACGGCGACAACAGCATCATCGTCTCGCCCGGCGCCAACGCCCGGCTCACCCCCGAGGACGTCGCCGCGGCCCGCGACATGATCGCCGCCGCGTCCGTGGTGACGTTCCAGCTCGAGGTGCCGATGCCCGCGATCGAGGCCGCCGCCCGCGCGGCGGCCTCGGCGGGCGCCCGCGTCGTGCTGAACCTGTCGCCGACCGCGCCCGTCCCCGACGAGGTCCTCGCGCTCTGCGACCCCCTCGTGGTCAACGAGCACGAGGCCGCCTGGCTGCTGGGCGGCCCCGGCGAACCCGACGAGATGGCGGAAGCACTCCTGCGCTCCGGCCCCCGCTCGGCCGTCATCACCCTCGGCGCCGACGGCGTCGTGGTCGCCGACGCCAACGGCACGACACCCATCCCGTCGCCGAAGGTGGAGGCCGTCGACACCACCGGCGCGGGCGACGCGTTCACCGCCGCGCTCTGCCTGCGCCTGGCCCGCGGCGACTCCCTGCCGGACGCGGCCCGCTACGCCACCCGCGTCGGCGCCGCCGCCGTCCGCAAACCCGGCGCCCAGACCTCCTACCCGACCACCGAAGACCTCCCCGCCTGAGTGCGTGTGTCACAACCTCGAAGTCGAGCAGGTGATCGTCGGGGGTCAAGGTGCGGCTCGTCCGGAGCCGCCGCGACGCAGGCCGTCAAAAGCCCGTCAGGGCACCGGAGACCTCCCAGTACGCCTCGATTCGGTGACCGTCCGGGTCTGTGCAGGTGAACGAGACGCAGCCTGGATCGTCATACTGCTCGATGATGTCCACTTCGTCCGCCCGCATCCGGGTGAGCAGATCTGTCACCTCCTCGGGCGCGAAGAGCTGGAAGCCGAAGTGGACGAAGGCGGGCGGCGGCCCGATGTCCTTGCCGCCGTGGAGGGCGAGGGCCACGCCGTCGGCGTTGCGGATGATGATCGTGCCGCCGCCCCCTCGCGCGGAGGCGGGGTCGAATCCGAAGTAGGTCTCGTAGAACCGCCGGCTGCGCTGCACGTCACGGACCGGCAGGCCAAGATGCTTCAGACGCATGACGCAGCATGGAACGCCGGGGCCGCCGGAGGCAAGAGGAGGGGCGCTGGTGGTCGGGGTCAGCGGGTGGTGCGGGCGCGCAGGTGGTAGAGGTCGTCGGCGACGTCGTGGACGTCGGCGCCGAGGTCGAAGGCACTGAACAGGTGCAGGTCGTCGGCGGTCTCGATCTCCAGCATCCGGGTGTGGAGCAGCAGCCGGCGCCGCTCGTCCACCCGGATCGCGGTCACCGCGCCCCACGGGATGCGGCGGTGCCCCGAGTAGCCGGCGACGACGGTGACGCCCTCGCGGTCGGCCGCCACCCGGACGGGCGCCAGCAGGTCGCGCAGCGCGACGACCGCGAGGCCGAGCGCCGCGACGCCCGCCAGCAGCAGCCGCTGCGAGTCGCCGGCGCTCAGCGCGGCCAGCGCCCCGACCGCGACGGCCGCCGCGCACTTGACCACGACGACCTTGGGCGGCACCCGCCAGCGCCGCGCCTCGTGCCCGTCCATGGGCCCCACCGTAGCGGTACGGGTGTTGCGTCCCCGTTCAGGCTGGTCTGACGTTCCGGCCGGCCGGGTGTCCGATAGCGTCGGAGCATGCGACTCGGCGTGCTGGACGTGGGTTCGAACACGGTGCACCTGCTGGTGGTGGACGCCCATCAGGGGGCGCGCCCGATCCCCGCGTTCTCCCACAAGGCGGAGCTGCGGCTCGCCGCGCACCTGGAGGACGGCGACCGGCTGTCGGAGCGCGGCGAGGGCCTGCTCCGCGAGTTCGTCGACGAGGCCCTGCAGGTCGCCGAGGACAAGGGCGTCGAGGACCTGGTCGCGTTCGCCACCTCCGCCGTCCGCGACGCCGCCAACGGCGAGGAGGTCCTCGACCGGATCCGGCGGGAGAAGCAGGTCGGCATCGACGTGCTGTCGGGCGAGGACGAGGCGCGGCTGACGTTCCTGGCCGTGCGCCGCTGGTTCGGCTGGTCGTCCGGGCGGCTGCTGGTGGTCGACATCGGCGGCGGCTCGCTGGAGGTCGCGTCCGGCATCGACGAGGAGCCGGACGCGGCGTTCTCGCTGCCGCTCGGCGCGGGCCGGCTCACCCGCGACTGGTTCACCGCCGACCCGCCGCCCGCCGGGGAGGTCCGCGCGCTGCGCCGGTACGTCCGCGCGGAGATCGCCCGGCATGTCGGGGACGTGTCCCGGTACGGGCCCGCCGATCACGCGGTGGCGACGTCCAAGACGTTCCGGCAGCTCGCGCGGATCGCGGGCGCGGCGCCGTCGGCCGAGGGACCGTACCAGCGGCGCGTCCTCCAGGACGCCGACCTCACCGAGTGGACGGAGAAGCTCGCGAAGCTGACGTCCGCCGAGCGCGCGGAGCTGCCCGGGGTGTCGGAGTCGCGCGCCCCCCAGCTCCTCGCGGGCGCGATCGTCGCCGACGCGGCGATGGACCTGTTCGAGGCCAAGGAGCTGGAGATCTGCCCCTGGGCGCTGCGCGAGGGCGTGATCCTGCGCCGCCTGGACTCCCTCGGCGGCTGACCCGCCCCTACGACCAGCTCGGGTGGCCGAGGACCTTGCCGGGCGGGGTGACGACGCGGTCGCCGGTGCCGTCGGCGCGGACGGCGTGGATCTCCGGGGTGCCGACCGGGCCGCTGACGTAGCAGATCCAGCGGCCGTCGCGGGACCAGCCGGGGTCCATGTCGTGCGCGCCGCCGCGGGTGAGGGCGTGGCCGCCGGATCCGTCGGCGTTCATCACCCAGATGTCGCTCGTCGCGGAGGCGCCGCGCGTGTAGGCGATCTTCGAGCCGTCCGGCGACCATTCGGGGTCGACGGAGCGGACGTCGTCGTGGGTCACCCGCACCCAGGGCTTGGACGGGTGGTCGGGGTCGAGGGTGTAGATCTGCTCGGCGCCGTCCTTCTTGCTCCAGAAGACGATCCGTCCGGTGGTCGACCACATCGGGTCGTCCTTCGCCGAGTCGTCGTCGGTCAGCCGGGTGACCGTGCCGTCCGCGAGGGCGACGGTGTAGATCTGGTGGGTGCCGCCGGAGCCGCCCATGTAGGCCAGCCGGGTGCCGTCGGGCGACCAGGTCACCCGGCCGCCCGCGATGTCGGCGACCTTGTGCACGCCGGAGCCGTCGGCGTTCGCGACCTGCGCGGAGGTGTTCCCGTCGACCGACCGGCTGAACGCGATGTACCTGTGGTCCGGTGACCGCTCCGGGAGCGTGTCGCAGGCCGGCCCGCCGACGAGGGTGGTGGGCGCCGCGGCGCCGGGCGTGTAGGTGCCGATGTCGGCGTGGCATTCCTTCGGCCATCCGGAGGCGGTGTCGATCCGCACGAGCATCGGGCCGGTCGGGAAGCCGCCGGCGGCCTTCGCGGTGGAGCCGGTGTTGGCGTGGGCGCCGTGGTCGTCGGGGCGGGTGAGGAAGTAGGCACTGCCCGCCGCGATCGCGGCGACGACGAGGGCGGCGGCGCCCGCGGCGAGGGCCGTCCTGCGCCGGTCGGGCCGGTCGCGCCGTTGCTGAGGCACCGTGACGGGATGCGGGGCGATCTCGCGGGACGGCACCGTCTCCTGGTGCGGGACCTGCTGGTGCCGTTCGGTGGCGGGCATGGGGGCCTGCTGCCGGCGTTCGTGCGCGGGCGCGGTCTGCGGGTGCGGCCGGGGCAGGGGCGGGGCCGGGACGGCGCCGGGGTCGCGGGACGTGACGTCCGGGCGGGGCACCAGCGGCGTCGTCCAGGACGCGCCGAGGGTCTGCGACACGTCGGCCTCTCCGGAGCCGCCGACCAGGGCGAGCAGCAGGTCGCGGGCGCTCGGCCGCTGCTCGGGGTCCTTGCGCAGCGCGGCCCGCACCAGCCGTGACAGCGAGTCCGGCAGCGCGCCCAGCTCCGGTTCGGCATGGACGGCGCGCGCCGCCAGCAGCTCGAAGGAGCCCTGCCCGAACGGGTTGCGGCCGCTCGCGGCGAAGGCGACCAGGCAGCCCCAGGCGAACACGTCCACCGCGGGGGTGATGCGCTGGGTGGTGATCTGCTCGGGCGCGAACCAGCCGGGGGTGCCGACGACCTGCCCGGTGCGGGTGTGCGAGGACGCCGCGTCCAGCGCCCGCGCGATGCCGAAGTCGATCACGCGGGGGCCGGAGATGGACAGCAGCACGTTGCTCGGCTTGAGGTCGCGGTGCACCAGGCCCGCGCTGTGGATCGCGACCAGCGCGGCGGCCACGCCGACCGCGACGCCGTGCAGCATCCCCGGCGACAGCGGCCCGGTGCCGGTGACGTGGTCGAGCAGCGACGGCCCCTCGATGTACTCGGTGACCAGGTAGGCCAGGCCGAGGTCCTCGCCGTGCTCCAGCACCTGCGCGGTGCAGAACGACGCGACGCGCTCGGCGTGCGCGGCCTCGTCGTGGAAGCGGGCGAGGAACATCTTGTTGCCGGCGAGGTCCGGGCGGACGACCTTGACGGCGACGGCCCGCCCGCCGGGGTCGCGGCCGAGGTACACCGCGCCCATCCCGCCCTCGCCGATCCTGGCCTCGATCTCGTACCGCCCGACCCGGGTGGGGTCGTCCGGCCGTAGCTCGCGCGGCGCGGGCGCGGCGGACCCTGGATGCGACCGTGGGCTCTCCATCGGCGATCAGCCTTTCGCCGGAGCCGCGCCTTGGCGGCCGCCCCCAACGGCGGCACGCGACCCTCTCCGTGACAACGATGACACACATCGGACGCGCCGGGCAGTGCCCGGGTTCGGCCTCCGGTCAGTGGAAGTTGCGGGCGCGGACCTTGCCGGGGACGGGGAGCCGGCGCAGCCGGGTGGCGCGGACGTTGGTGACGCCGTCGGCGCGTTCGAGGCGCCCGCCGACCAGCAGCGCCTGGGAGTCGACGGCGAGGCCCCGGTGCCGCTGGAACACCTGCGGCGGGCAGACGACGTTGATGATGCCGGTCTCGTCCTCCAGCGTCATGAACACGATGCCGCCGGCGGTCGGCGGGCGCTGCCGGTGCGTGACCAGCCCGGCGACGACGACGTTGGTGTCGGACGGCGTCGCGGCGAGGCGCTGCGACGACAGCGCGCCCAGCTCGTCCAGCGCCTCGCGGACGTGCGCGACCGGATGGGTGTGGGAGACGCCGGTCGCCCACAGGTCGGCGAGGGTCTCCTCGATCGGCGTCATCGGCGGCAGCGCCGGGGCGGACGCGCCGGGCGTGACGCCTTCGAGCTGCCCGGGCCCGGTGCCGGCGAGCGCGCCCGCCGCCCACAGCGCCTCGCGGCGCGTCAGGCCGAGGCGATCGAACGCCCCGGCGGTCGCGAGCGCCTCCAGGGCCGCCGCCGACAGCGGGACGCGGCGGGCCAGGTCCTCCATGCTCGCGTAGGGGCGTCCGGCCGCGATCAGCTCGGCGGTGTCGTCGCCGAGGTTGCGGACGCCGGCGAGGCCGACGCGGATCGCGGGCTGCGGCGCGGCGGGCGCGTGCGGATGGTCCGACTCGACCTCGACGGGCTCCTCCAGCGTCGGGTGGACGTCGCTGGCGTTGATGTCGACGCCCCGGACGACGACGCCGTGCCGCCGCGCGTCCGCCAGCAGCGACTGCGAGCTGTAGAACCCCATCGGCTGGTTGCGGACGAGCGCCGCCGTGAACGCGGCGGGGAAGTGCCGCTTCAGCCACGCGCTCGCGTACACCAGGTGCGCGAAGCTCTGCGCGTGCGACTCGGGGAACCCGAACCCGGTGAAGCCGAGGATCTTCTCGTAGACGCTCTCGGCGATGTCGGCCGGGATGCCGCGCTCGGCCATCCCGTCCAGCAGCCGCTTGCGGAGCCGCTCGACGCGCTCGGGCGCGCGCTTGGCGCCCATCGCCTGCCGCAGCTGGTCGGCCTCGTTCGGGGTGAACCCGGCGCAGTCCACGGCGAGCTGCATCATCTGCTCCTGGAACAGCGGGACGCCGAGCGTCCGCCGCAGCGCCGGCTCCATCAGCGGGTGCGGGCACGTCGCCGGCTCCAGGCCTTTGCGGCGCCGCAGGTACGGGTGGACGGACCCGCCCTGGATCGGGCCGGGGCGGATCAGCGCGACCTCCACCACCAGGTCGTAGAACTCGCGCGGCCGCAGCCGGGGCAGCGTCGCCATCTGCGCGCGCGACTCGACCTGGAACACCCCGACGGTGTCGGCGTCGCACAGCATCTCGTAGACCTCGGGGTCCTCCGGCGGGATCGACTGGAGGTCGTGCCGCTGCCCGTGGTGCTCGGCGACCAGGTCGAAGCAGTCGTGCAGGGCCGCGAGCATGCCGAGGCCGAGCAGGTCGAACTTCACCAGCCCGGCCGCCGCGCAGTCGTCCTTGTCCCATTGCAGGACGCTGCGGTTCGGCATCGTCGCCCACTCGATCGGGCAGATCTCGCCGACGGGACGGTCCGCGATGACCATGCCGCCGGAGTGGATGCCGAGGTGCCGGGGCAGCGTCAGCATCCGGTCGGCCAGCTCCATGACCGGCGCGGGGATGTCGGTCTCGGAGCCGACCGGGTCGCGCGGGTCGATGCTCTTGGACCAGGCGTCCTGCTGGCCGGGGGAGAAGCCGAGCGCGCGCGCCGCGTCCCGGACGGCCATGCGCGGCCGGTAGCTGATGACGTTGGCGACCTGCGCCGTGCACTCGCGCCCGTACTTGCGGTAGACGTACTGGATGGCCTCCTCGCGGCGCTTGTGCTCGATGTCGAGGTCGATGTCGGGCGGGCCGTCGCGTCCGGGGGACAGGAACCGCTCGAACAGCAGCCCGTGCCGGACGGCGTCGACGCCGGTGATGCCGAGCGCGTAGCAGACCGCCGAGTTCGCCGCCGAACCGCGTCCCTGGCACAGGATCCCCTTGCTCCGGCAGAACTCCACGATGTCGTGGACGATCAGGAAGTAGCCCGGGAACTTGAGCTGCTCGATCACGTCCAGCTCCTTGGCGATCTGCGCGTACGCGCCCGACACCTTCTCGTTGTCGGGCGGGCCGTACCGCTTCAGCGCGCCCTCCTTCACCAGGTGCCGCAGCCAGCTCGCCTCGGTGTGGCCGTCCCCGACGGGCCAGTCAGGCAGCCGGGGCGCGACCACGTCGAACCCGAACCGGCACTCGCGGCCCAGCTCCACCGTGCGTTCCAACACGCCGGGAAAGCGCGCCAGCCGCGCGGCCATCTCCGCGCCGCTGCGCAGGTGCGCGGTGCCGCTCGCGGGCAGCCACCCGACCATGTCGTCCATGCTGCGCCGCGCCCGCACCGCCGCCATCGCCTGCGCGAGGCGCGCGTCGGCGCCGGGTGCTGCGAAGTGCACGTTGTTGGACGCGACGACGTCCGCCCCGACCCGTCCGGCCAGCTCGAACAGGACGTCGTTGCGCTCGTCGTCGTCCGGCTGGTCGTGGTCGACCAGCTCCACGAAGACGTTCTCGCGGCCGAACATGTCGACCATCCGGCGCAGTTCGCGCTCGGCCGCCTCGGGGCCGCCGGACTCCAGCGCCGCCGGAACCGGCCCCTTGCGGCAACCCGTCAGCACGGCCCAGTGCCCGCCGTGCGCGTCCGCGAGCGCGTCCAGGTCGTACACCGGACGGCCCTTGCGCCCGCCCGCGAGCTGCGCCGCCGTGATCGCCGAGCACAGCCGCGCGTAGCCCTCCGGGCCCCTGGCCAGGGCCAGCAGGTGCCGGCCCGCCGGGTCGGGCTCCCCGGTCTGCGGGCCGGGCAGCCCGAGGCTCAGCTCCGCACCGAACACCGTCCCGATGCCCGACTCGCTCGCCGCCTGCGCGAACTGCACCGCCCCGTACATGCCGTCGTGGTCGGTGACCGCCATCGTCTCCACGCCGAGCCGCGCCGCCTCGGCGACCAGCGCGTCCGGGGAGCTGGCGCCGTCGAGGAAGCTGAACGACGAATGGACGTGCAGCTCCGCCCACGGCACGCCGCCCTCCGCGCGGCGCGGCGCCTCCGGCTCGTCCGGCGCCTCCTGCGGGATGCGCTCGGCGGGACGCCACGACAGCTTCTCCTCGAACTCCCGCCACGAGATCGGCGGGTTATGCCACCCCACAGCCCACCCGCCTAGTCATAGGTGGCCTCCACGTGCCAGCGCCGCCCCTCGACGGCGAGGAGGTAGGCGGAGCCGTCCTCGGTGACGACCTGGAAGCGGGCGCGGCGCCGCGCTTTCGCCGGGTCCCACCAGCGCTCGTCCGCCGGCCACGGGCCCGTCCAGGCCGTCACCGCCGCCGGACGGCCGCCGACCACCAGCGCGGCCGGCGGCGCCGACACCGCGCACCGCGCCGACACCATCACCGGCGCCCCGGACGCGTCGAACAGTTCCGCCTCCGGCGCCGCCGGCGGCACCACAGCCGGTGCGGGCGCGGTCAGGCGGCCCGGCCACGGCCCGTCCGGCAGGCCCGCCGGCGGCAGGTCCCCGACCGGGACCCGGACGACCTGCTCGCCCGGTCCGCGCCCGCCCGCCGGCACCGGCCGGGTGATCGCGCCGTGGCCGAGCAGCCCCTGGATCCGGTCGGCGGCCCGCGCGACGCGGTCGGTGACGGCGGTCCGCCCCCACAGCGCCTCCTGCCGGCCGCCGTCCGGGACGAGCTGGTCGGGCGCCAGCTCCAGCCACGTCACACCGCCCCACACGGCCTCCTCTTCGGCGGGCGCCTCGATGCCCTCGGGGTCGGTGCCCGCCGCCGGGCGCCCGTCCCGCCAAGCCGACAGCTGCCACCGCACCCGCTCTGCGACCGCGAG
Source organism: Actinomadura opuntiae (assembly GCF_030283205.1). Classification (GTDB taxonomy): domain Bacteria; phylum Actinomycetota; class Actinomycetes; order Streptosporangiales; family Streptosporangiaceae; genus Spirillospora. Next base: position 47,036 of record NZ_JASNWF010000031.1, on the reverse strand, counting down.
GGCCGACAACCGCCCGTCATGCCGCCACAGCCGCCGCAGCACGTGCCCGTCGGCGAACCCGACCTCGACCTCCAGCCGCACGCACGCCAGCCCGCCCGCCGCGAGCCCCTCGTGCAGCTCGTCCGCCAGCCGCTTCGCCGTGAACACCACCTGCTCGGCGTGCTCGGCGGGCGGGTCGAACGCCGCCCGCACCGACAGGTCCGCCGCCGCGCGGACCGGCGCGATCGGCCGCGGCTCCTCGCCCCGCGCCAGCCGGTGCGCCAGCGCCCCGTCCGTCCCGAACCGGCCCGCGACGTGCCCGGACGGCAGCGCCGCGAACGCGCCCAGCGTCGCGATCCCGAGCCGCCGCAGCAGGTCGGCCAGCTCCGGACGGTCCAGCACCGACAGCGGATACGGCGCCAGGAACGCCGCCGCGCCGCCCTCCGGCACCACCACGCCGCCCTGCCCGGCGCGCGCTGCCAGCTCGGCGGCGAACAACCCGTCCGCGATCCCGGACCCGCAGTCGTACCCGGCCTCCACGACCGTGTCCTGCACCAGGACGCGCAGCGCCTCCTCACCGCCGTAGAACCGGGCAGGCCCGCGCGCCGCGATGGCGCACAGCCCCGGCCGCACCACCTCCACCCTCGGCGCCAGCTCCGCGACCGCCTCGACGACGGCCTCGAACAACCGCCCCTCCGCGTCGGTGTCGCGCTCCCGCACCACCAGGTCGGGGCAGCGGCGCTGCGCGTCGCGCAACCGCTGCCCGCGCCGGACGCCCTCGGCCCGCGCCGCCGCCGAGCACGCCGCGATCCGCCCCTGCACCACCACGGCCCCCGCCGTGGCGGCCTCCACCCCGACCGCGGTCACGGGCCAGTCCGGGCACCACACCGCCAGCACCCGCGTCACGCGATCCCCTCCCGGATGCGGACGACGGCCGCTTCGCCGTCGCGGCGGGTGTGCACGGGCGCGCCGTCCTTCACCGCGGGCGGCGGGACGATCTCCAGCGGCGGCCGCACCGGGGCGGCGGGCCTGACGCTGCCGTCGGGGGCGGGCAGCCACAGATGGGCGCGGCGGCCCCGGCCTGGAGCGTCGCGGCCCTCGGCGACCACCTGCACGCGCCGGCCGCGCAGGCGCCCGTGGCCGTCGCCGACGCCCTCCCAGGCGATCCCGTCCAGGCGCAGGCGCAGCCGGACGCCCGGCCAGTCGCGGGCGAACGGCCCGGTCAGCGTGAGGACGCAGCCGTGCTTGCGGGCGAGGGCCGACAGCCGGCGGACGGCGGCGGCGCCGGGACGCTCGGGCGGGCACAGCAGCACCAGTTCGACCGCCTCGGCCAGCGCGGCGACCACGTCGGGCCAGCGGTCGCCGGGGTCGTCGACCAGCAGGAGGCGTTCGGGCTCGGCGCCCATCCCCTCGGCGGCGACGACCCCGAACGACGGGACGCCGACGATCCCGCACCAGCCGCCGGAGCCGTCCTCGCCGCCGTGCCGGGAGACGCCCGCGACGAGCGCGAGGGCGAGCGAGGCCGCGCCGGGCCCGTCCAGCCCGACCACCGAGCCGGGGCGCAGCCCGCCGGGGACCACCGGGCGCAGCGCGGGCAGCAGCGGGACCGCGCGGGCGGGCGGCGCGGACGCGTGCTCCAGCGACCTCGCCAGGTCCCGCAGCGCCGCCTCCGGCACGGTCGTCCCTCCTCTCGCGCGCTCTGCGTCCAATCTCGAACAAGAGTTCGACCCGTGTCAAGTTACCGCAGGTCACGGTATGGATGACCGGCGTGGTCGCGAAGGCCGCAAAGCCCTGCCGGGTAAGGCTTCGCGCCGCCCGGGAGGCAGAATGGGCGATATGACGGACGACGTGCGGACCGTGGAATGGGCCGGGGACGGGCTGCGGCTGCTGGATCAGACCGTGCTCCCCGGGCGCGTCGAGCACGTGGTGGTGCGCGACGTCGAGGGACTCGTGGACGCGATCCGGCGGCTGGTGGTGCGCGGCGCGCCCGCGCTCGGCGTGGCGGGCGCGTTCGGCGTCGCGATCGCGATGCTCCAGGCCGAGCGGGAGGGCTGGGACGACGCGGCGCGCGGCGCGGCGATCGCCCGGGTCCGCGAGGCGCGGCCCACCGCGGTGAACCTGGCCGCCGGCGTCGACCGGGCCGCGGCGCTGGTCGGCAAGGGCGTGGACGCCGTGGTCGCCGAGGCGCAGGCCGTGCTGGACGAGGACGTCCGGGGCAACCGCGCGATCGGAGCGTTCGGCGCGGACTGGATCACCGCCCGCACGCCGGACCGTCCGCTGCGCATCCTCACCCACTGCAACGCCGGCGCCCTCGCGACCGCCGGATGGGGGACCGCGCTCGGCGTCGTCCGCGAACTGCACGGCCGGGGCCGGGTCGAGAAGGTCTACGCCGACGAGACGCGCCCGCTGCTGCAAGGCGCCCGGCTGACGGCGTGGGAGCTGGTCCGGGCCGGGATCCCCTGCCTGGTGCAGGCGGACGGCGCCGCGCCGAGCACCGTCCTGCGCGGGCTGGTCGACGTCGCGGTCATCGGCGCCGACCGGATCGCCGCCAACGGCGACACCGCCAACAAGATCGGCTCGGTCGGCGTCGCGCTGGCGTGCGCGGCGGTGGGCATCCCGCTGGTGGTCGCCGCGCCGTGGAGCACCGTCGACCTCGCGCTCGCGTCCGGCGACCGGATCCCGATCGAGGAACGGGACCCCGACGAGGTGCTGGCCTGGGGCGGGACGCGGACGGCTCCGGGCGGCGCCGAAGGGTTCAACCCCGCGTTCGACGTCACCCCGGCCCGCCTGGTGACCGCGCTGGTCACCGAGACCGGCGTCCTGGAGGTGGCGAAGGGCGAGACCCCCGGCCGGGCCGCGCGGACCTGACTGCCCGCGCGGCCCGGCTCGGAGCGCCTACGGGGTGAGGGTGCGGGTGGCCGCGCGGAGGGAGGTGTACAGGCGCGCCTCGTAGGCCTTCGCGGTCGCCGGGTCGTTCTGGAGGAACAGGGCGTCGTTCAGGCCCGGAAGGCGCTGCGTGGCATAGCCGGTGTCCATGCCGGGGGCGTAGATCTGGTGCCGGTACCACGGGCGTCCCGGCAGCCCGGCTTGGGTGAGCAGGTCCCGTTCGTCCTGCATGAGCTTTGCGTTCAGCCGCCGGAACTCCGCCGTGTCGCCCCTGCCGAGGGCCTGCTGCGCGCGCGCCTGCAACGCGTCGGCGGCCTTCTGCCACGCCTTGGCCTGGTCGATGTCGCGGGACACGTCCACGACCACCTTGCCGAGCTGCTTGCGCTGCTGGTCGGTGAACGCGGTCAGGTACTGCGCGGTCTCGGCGGCGTACGGCGCGTACCGCATGGCGATGACGTCGGCGTCGGCGAGCCGCAGCGTCGCGATGCCGACGAGCCGCGACATCGCCGCGTGGTACTCCCACGTCGGGTCGCCGAAGTGCGACATCCAGTAGAAGTCGTCGCACGAGCAGTGGTAGTTGCCGGACGAGCCCGTCGAGGAGGACCCGAGGTTCATCGCGGGCACGCCGTAGCGCTGGAAGAACGCCTGGAAGTCCGAGCCGCCGCCGATGCGGTCGATCGGCGTCTTGCCGTCGTTCTGGGCCTTCCACGCGTCGTAGGCGGTCCCGCTGGTGCCGGGCCAGGCCACTTCCTTGGCCGCGTCGATGACGGACTGGTCCAGCGCGGGCGTCGCGTCGGCCCCGAAGTGGGAGCCGCCCGCGCCGTCCATGTTCACGTACGCGACGGCGTTGCGGAGCCGCTCGGCCTGCTGCTCGGCGTACTCGGTGGAGCCGAACAGCCCGTACTCCTCGCCGTCCCAGGTGGCGAGGACGACCGTCCGCTTAGGCCGCCAGCCCTGCTTGAGCAGCGTGCCGAGAGCACGGCCGATCTGCAGGACGTTCTCCGTGCCGGACAGGTTGTCGTCGCTGCCGTACACCCACGCGTCATGGTGCGCGCCGAGCACGACCTCCTGGTCGGGACGCTCGCTGCCTGGGATCTTCACGGTGACGTCCCAGAGCTTGCGGACCTGGAAGGTGTTCGTCAGGTCCAGGTGCGCCTGCGTGCCGCCCGGGCCGATCCGGTAGGTGAACGGCAGGCCGCCCTGCCAGTCCTCCGGCGCCTGCGCGCCGGTCAGCGAGCGCAGCAGCGGCTCGGCGGCGCCGTAGGAGATCGGCAGCGTCGGGACGAGCCCCCTCAGCATCGGCGCCTCGGACGGCTTGAGCCGCCGGGTGTTCGGCGAGTCGTCCGACCAGCCGGGGGTCAGCGGGTCGCCGGACGCGAGCTGGATCTGCGCGATGCTGCCGCGCTGGATGCCGTCCGGCGCGCGCCACGGCCCGTCCGGGTACACCGCGCCCTTGGTGAAGCCGTCGTCGGCCGGGTCGGAGTAGATGAGCACGCCCTTGGCGCCGCGCTTGGCGGCCTCGCGCGGCTTGACGCCGCGGAACACCTGCCCGTAGCGGACCAGGACGATCTTGTCCTTGACCGAGATGCCGGCCTTGTCGAGCTGCTCGAAGTCCTGCGGGCGGCCGTAGTTGGCGTAGACGACCTGGCCCCGCACGTTCCCGGACGGCGACAGCCCGTTGTGCGCCGGGATGACCTCGTCCCAGTGCTGCTGCCAGGGACGCCGCTTCTCCTTGACGGGCAGCACCGCGCGGCGCGGCGCCGTCATCTGGAGGCTGACCTTCTTCGGCAGCGACGTGTAGGCGTAGTAGGTCTTGACCTCGGGTTTCAGGCCGTAGGAGCGGAGTTGCCGGACGATCCGCTCGACGCGGTGCCGGTCGCCGGTCGTGGTGGTGACGGCGGGCTCGCTCGCCAGCTCGGCGTCGAGCGCGCGGGCCTTCGCGGCCGACGGGATCGCGCTGAACAGCTTCTCGTACTGGCGCTGCCAGCGGGAGTTCTGCGCGGTGAAGCCGGCGATTGGATCGTTCCCGGCCGCGGGCTGCGCGGTGGCGGGTGCGGCGTCGAGGGCGGCGGCTGCGAGAGTGACGGCGGCGGCGCTCAGGGCCGCCAGTGCCGGGGTTCGGGAGCGGAACACCAGCGTTACCTCCCAGTACGTGCGGTACGGGTGCGCCCGGAACGTACGTCGCGATCAACGGAAGATCCAGAATCGCAGCCGGATCCGGCCACGCCCCGGCCGTCAAGATCACTTCCCGACCCCGGTGACCTGCATGTTCCGCTCCCGATCAAGAAACCCGCTCCCGCCCCTCGCACGCCGACCGCCGCACCCCGTTGACTTGCGGCGAGTCGTCGTTATGGGCGGCCGCATAACGACGACTCGCCGCAACTCAACGCGTCTGCTGATCGGCGCGGCGATATGTGCGGTACTCGCGGGCGAGGGTGTCGAGGGGGAGCGGGGGCCAGAGCGTGAGCGTTCCGCGTTCGCGGTCGATGACGATGACGATGACCTGTGCGGTCTCGTCCGGGACCCGCCAGGCCGCGAAGCCATCGGCGAACTCCGCGATCGCGACGGGTGCCGGGTCGCCGTCCCGGTTGAACCAGGCGTCGGCGCGGCGCCACGCCTCGGCCCGGTCGATCGTCACCGGACGGACGGCGTAGGCGGCGAGGACGTCCGCGACGCCGTGCAGCGTCCGGCAGCCGGACGTGCCGCAGCCCCGGCAGATCTCGTCGCCGCCCGGCCCGGCGCCGGGCCGGTGCGCGGACAATACGCAGGTCAGCGCGGCCGTGCAGGCGAGCACCAGCCGCCGCGCCTCGCGCACGAACTCCCGGCTGTACGGGTCGAGACCTCCGTCGCCGAGTTGCAGGAGCGCTGTGTCGATCGTCCTGGCGTCGGCGCGCATCGCGGCGGTCATGACGGAGTGGACGCGCTGGTGGACCTGGCCGTGCGCCCAGGACGCCTGCCCCTTCACGCCGACCACTTCCCGGCGAACACGGCGGACACGGTGCGGCCCCGGTCGTTGCCGTGCCATCCCCAACTCGCGGCGGTGAGGGAGACGGTGCGCAGCCCGCGCCCGGACTCGTCCAGCTCGCCGGCCTCCCGGCACACGGGCTCGCCAGGCCCGCCCTGGTCGCTCACCGACACGCGGACGTGGTCGTACGCATGCGCGACCTCGACCGTGAACCGTCCGCCGCACCGGCCCGACTCGGTGTGCCGCAGCGCGTTGACGACGAGTTCGTCGGCGGCGAGAAGGACGTCGTCCAGCCGCGGGAAGCCGTCCAGCAGGCACCCGACGAACCGGCGGACGGCGCGGGCCTGCTCGGCCGCGCCGGGAAACGAACGGCGCCAGCACAGCGGCACCGGCTCGGCGGCGAGAAGCGTCGCGGGGGTCATCTGATCACCTCTGCTCGTGATGAGGACGAACGGTTGCGGAGCGATCGGCACCCGCCGCCCTCCACCCCCACATCGTCACAACCGGCCACTGAACGAGCACGAAGAATCGTCCACCAATGCCCTCCGGCAGGCCGATCGGCACAGGACGTCTCCGCACATGCGGATCCCGCACGTGCGAAACCCGCACGTGCGAATTCGCACAGCAACCCAGTGACCTGCGTAGGCAGAACAGTCGTGACCGTATGCGGTCAGTAGGTTGCAGCTCGGAGTCGACTTCAGAAAGTTGTTGACCATTCACGTACGGTGATCGACCTGATCAGAGGGAGGCGGCTCATGCCGAGCCCCTACGTTCGCCGCCGCAGGCTCGCGGCCGAACTCCGCAAGATCCGCGAAGAGCGGAACATGACCAGCGACGACCTCGCCGGCCGGGTGTACATGTCCCGCACGAAGATCACCCGCCTGGAGAACGCCCAGGTGCGCCCCGACCTCATCGAGATCATGAGCATCCTGGACGTCCTGGAGGTCACGGGCCGCGAGCACGAGAGGATCGTCCGCCTGACGCGCGACGCCGGAGAGAAACGCTGGTGGGACCGCTTCGGCGACTCCATGGGCCCCCGGCAGAAGCTCTACGCCGACCTCGAATCGGGCGCAGACACCATCCGCAGCTACGACCAGACTGCGATGCCCGCCGCTCTCCAGACAGCCGAGTTCATCGAGGCGCTCATCGAGTTGGACGCGTGCCAAGGACCGCTCGCTTACCGTCCCGAACGTATGGCCGAAGCTCGCACCCTTCGCCAGGCGCGCCTACTCGCCGAAGACGGCCCGGCCTACGGGGCGGTGCTGGACGAGACGATGCTCCACCGACTCGCCATCCCGCCAGCGGTGAAGGCCGCCCAACTCCGTCGCCTGGTCGACCTGGTCGAGGCCGAAGAAAGGATCACTATCCAAGTGCTTTCCGCCGACCGTCCTGTCCCCGGCGGCTTCCTGCCCAAGTCTTCCTTCTCCCTCTACACCTTCCCTGAGCCCGGTGACCCGTCGATGGCCGTCATCGACACCGTCACCACCGACGTCATAATGACCAAACGCGCCGAGATCGCTCGATACGTCGAGATGTACGACCGACTCTGTAAGGCTGCGCTGCCCCCGGAAGACAGCCTTACCTTCCTCAGCCGGGTAGCCGACCGGCTCACCGACGCGGCAGGATCAGAGGTATGACCCACCACTACACCGGCTGGCGCAAGTCGCGCCACAGCGAACCGAACGGCAATTGCGTCGAGGTCGCCCGCTCTGCGGACGGCATGGTCGGCGTTCGTGACTCCAAGGCGCTGTCTGCTGCTCTGATCCTCGAGTTCACTCGTGGAGAGTGGGCGGCGTTCGTGGCGTGCGTCCGGGCCTCGGGGTCTTGAGCGGTCTGGCGTGATGTGAGCTGCGTGCCTGGGCGCTTTACTTCTTGTGCTCGGTGGGCGGTGTGGCTGCGTGTTCGGTGGTTGGCCATGCCGTCATTGCGGTGTCGGCTATGTGTTGGAGTGTTTCGCGGGTCGCGCCGTCGCAGGCCTGTTGGTTCATGCCCTGGATGACCGCCGCGTAGAAGGCGGCCAGGCCGTCGGCGTCCGTGGTGGCGGGGAGGCGGCCCGCGTCGATGTCGGCGCGGATGCAGGCGGCGATCGCGGCCTTGGTCTCCTCGCGCTTGGCGCGCAGCTTGGCCTTGACGTCCTGCGAGCCGGGGCCGCAGTTCGTCGCCGCGCTGATGATGAAGCATCCGGGCGGATGGCTCGGGTCGGTGTAGTCCGTGGCGAGGTGCCGCAGCATCGCGGCGATGGCCGAGCGGGCGTCCAGGTCGCGCGCCGGCGCGGTGCCGTAGGTGCGCGAGTAGAGGTCGACGGCCTCCTCGAACAGCTGCCGCTTGTCGCCGAAGGCGGCGTACAGGCTCGGCGGCCTGATCCCCATCGCCTCGGTCAGTGAGGCGATGGACGTCGTGTCGTACCCGTGCGTCCAGAACTCGCGCAGGGCCGTGGCCAGGGCCTGATCGCGGTCGAACGCGCGGCGGGTCGGCGCGGCGGCCTCGGACGGGGTGCGGGCGCTGCTCATGGCCGCCAGCCTACCGCCCCGCTGTAGCGATCGCTAAAGAGCTCTGCTACGGTCGTTCTCGCATCCGGCTTTAGTGATCGCTAAAGCTCGTTCGGAAGGGAGTTCCCGATGACGACGTCGACCGCCTTCGCCCGTACCGTCCGGGGCGAGGGTCCCGGTCTGCTGCTCGCCCACGGTGCTGGCGGCGGGATCGAGGCCAACTACGGACCGATCATGGAAGGGCTCGCCGCGCGGCACACCGTCGTCGGGGTCGACTACCCCGGCTCCGGTGCCACTCCGGCGGCGCCGGGCCCGTTGGAGGCCGACGAGCTGGTGGACCAGCTCGTCGCGGCGGCCGACGCCGAAGGGCTCGACACCTTCGCGGTCAGCGGGTACTCGCTCGGCGGACCGGTCGCGATCCGTCTCGCCGTGCGGTACCCGGAGCGCGTCAGCTCGCTTGTCCTGAGCGCGACGTTCGCACACGCCGACACCCGTACCGAGCTGGCCGCCTCCATCTGGCAGCAGCTCTTCGACACCGGTCAGCACGCGGTGCTCGCCGCCTACCTGAACCTGATGGCGCTCGGGGAACCGGCACTGAACGCCCTCACCCCCGCCCAGGTCCGGGCCGCCACGGAGCAGCTCGCAACCGCTCTGCCGGCTGGCACCTCAGAGCAGGTTGACCTGGTGCGCAGGATCGACGTCCGCGGCCACCTCGCAAGCATCGCCGCGCCGACCCTCGTCATCGTCACCACCGCGGACCCGCTCATCTCCCCGGCCCTGCAGCGTGAGCTGGCCGCCGCCATACCCGCCGCCGAGATCGCCGAGATGCCCACCGGGCATCTGCCGTTCGCCGAGCAGCCCGAGCAATGGCTGAAGGTCATCAACGACTTCCTCGACCGACCGGACGCCGTTCGTTGAGTTGCGGCGAGTCGTTGTTTTGGAACGCGCCATAACAACGACTCGCCGCAAGTCAACGCGGGAGGCGGGGCGGGGTGTCCGGTGGTTCCGACATCATGGGTTCCATGACGAATCCGGCTCAGCCTCAACCGCCTCGGCCGGTGGTGCTGGAGGCGGTGCTGGAGCGGGTGACGTACGCCAACGAGGACACCGGGTACACGGTCGCGCGGGTCGCGACGGAGCGGACGGGCAACGATCTGCTAACCGTCGTCGGGGCGCTGCTCGGCGCGCAGGTGGGGGAGAGCCTGCGGCTGACCGGCCGGTGGCGGTCGCATCCGAAGTACGGCAAGCAGTTCGAGGTCGACTCCTACAGCACGGTGCTGCCGGCGACGATCCAGGGCATCCGCCGCTACCTCGGCTCCGGCATGATCAAGGGCATCGGGCCGGTGATGGCGGACCGGATGGTCGGCCACTTCGGCACCGACATCCTGCGGGTCATCGAGGAGGAGCCGGAGCGGCTCGTCGAGGTCCCCGGGCTCGGCCCCAAGCGCACCAAGCGGATCGGTGAGGCGTGGGAGGAGCAGAAGGCCATCAAGGAGGTGATGGTCTTCCTGCAGGGTGTCGGCGTCTCGACGTCGCTGGCCGTCCGCATCTACAAGAAGTACGGCGACCGCTCGGTCGAGACGGTCCAGAAGGAGCCCTATCGGCTCGCCGCGGACGTGTGGGGCATCGGGTTCAAGACCGCCGACACGATCGCGCAGGCAGTCGGGATTCCCCATGACAGCCCGGAGCGCATCAAGGCGGGCCTCCAGTACACGCTGTCGGAGGCCGCCGACGACGGGCACTGCTTCCTGCCCGAGCCGAACCTGGTGACGGCGGCGGAGAAGATCCTCGGTGTGGGGCGGGAGCTGATCGTCCCGGCGCTGGACGAGCTGGCCCGCGAGGAGGGCGTCGTCCGCGAGCCGATCCCGGGGGAGGGGGAGGACGCCGCGACGATCCCGGCCGTCTACCTCGTCCCGTTCCACCGGGCGGAACGGTCGGTGGCGCGCGGCCTGCGCGATCTCCTGGACGCCAAGGAGGACCGGCTCAAGGCGTTCGCGGACGTCGACTGGGACAAGGCGCTGCCCTGGCTGAAGCGCCGCACCGGCCAGGCCCTCGCGCCCGAGCAGGAGCAGGCCGTCAAGCTCGCCCTGACGTCCAAGGTCGCCGTGCTGACCGGTGGGCCCGGCTGCGGCAAGAGCTTCACCGTCCGGTCGGTGGTGGAGCTGGCCGCCGCGAAGAAGGCGAAGATCGTCCTGGTGGCGCCGACCGGACGCGCCGCCAAGCGGCTCGCCGAGCTCACCGGGCACGAGGCCGCGACCGTGCACCGGCTGCTCCAGCTGCAGCCCGGCGGCGACGCCAAGTACGACCAGGACAGCCCGCTCGACGCCGACCTCGTCGTGGTCGACGAGAGCTCCATGGTCGACCTGATCCTGATGAACAAGCTGGTCAAGGCGGTCCCGCGCGGCGCGCACCTGCTGCTGGTCGGCGACGTCGACCAGCTGCCGTCCGTCGGCGCGGGCGAGGTGCTCGCCGACCTGCTCGGCGCCGAGGTGATCCCGCGCGTCCGGCTGACGAAGATCTTCCGGCAGGCGCAGCAGTCCGGGATCGTGGTGAACGCGCACCGCGTCAACACCGGCGAGCATCCGCACACCCGCGGTTACCCCGACTTCTTCCTGTTCCCCTGCGAGGAGCAGGAGGAGGCCGCCGAGCTGACCGTCGACGTCATCGCCAACCGGATCCCGCGCAAGTTCGGACTCGACCCGCGCCGCGACGTCCAGGTGCTCACGCCCATGCACCGCGGCGTCGCCGGCGCGGGCGCCCTGAACGCGCAGCTCCAGGAGGCCCTGACCCCGCACCGCGACGACCGTCCCGAACGCCGCTACGGCGGACGGGTGTTCCGCGTCGGCGACAAGGTCACCCAGCTGCGCAACAACTACGACAAGGGCGAGGCGGGCGTCTTCAACGGGACGGTCGGCGTCGTCACCGCCGTGTCCCTGGAGGAGCAGTCGCTGACCGTCCGCACCGACGAGGACGAGAGCATCGACTACGCCTTCGACGAGCTGGACGAACTCGCGCACGCCTACGCCATCACGATCCACCGGTCGCAGGGCAGCGAGTACCCGGCGGTCGTGATCCCGCTGACGACCGGCGCGTGGATGATGCTGCGCCGCAACCTGCTTTACACGGGGATCACCCGCGCGAAGAAGCTGGTCGTCCTGGTCGGGTCGCGGCGGGCGCTCGCCGCCGCCGTCCGCACGGCGGGCGCGGGCCGCCGCCACACGGCCCTCGCCCACCGCCTCACTCACGCGTAGCGGGCGAACTCCCACGGGTCGTGCGCGGAGAAGACCTCCACGCCGCTGCCCGGATCGAGGGCCAGCTCGCGCAGCCGCGCGACACCGGCGAGCCGCTGCTCCCGGTCGACCTCGCCGCTCGCCTGCACCAGCTCCATCAGCGGGTGCACGACGGGTTCGGGCCGGTCGACCTCGCCGTGGTACATGTACGCGTCGCCGGCGTGCAGCAGCCAGCGGTCGCCGTCCCGCACTGCGACTCCGGCATGGCCGGGCGTGTGCCCGTGCAGCGGGATCAGCAGGATCTCCTCCGCAATGCCGTCAAGGGCCTGCACGCCGTCGAACCCGTTCCAATGGTCGCCCGGCCCGCTCTCGTAGGTCACCCATTTCGGGCCGTGCGCGAGCTGCGCGGGGGTTTTGCCGCCGTCCGCCCGCTCCGCCTCGAACAGGTGCACCGCCGCGTCGGGGAAGTCGCTCAGCCCGCCCGCGTGGTCGCGGTGCAGGTGCGTGAGCACGATGTGCCGGACGTCCGAGGGCGACAGGCCGAGCGCCTCGATCTGCGCCACGGCCGTCGTCGCGGGATCGAGCGCGGGCTGCGTCATCTCCACCCAGTCGTCCATCAGCCGCCCGGACGGGTCCGCGATGTCGCCGGTGCCGATCCCGGCGTCGACCAGCACGAGCCCGGACGAGTCCGTCTCCACCACGAGGACGTGGCTGACGCCGTGGGCGGGTTCCAGCGGTTCGTCGGCGGGCTCGATCTCCAGCATCCGGGCGCAGTCCAGGTGATGCACGCGCATAAGGGTCTCCTTTAGGAGGCGGCCTGTTCGACCAGGTCGCCGAGCTGTGCCGTGACCGTGCCGATCACGGTCACGTCCTTCTGGACCCGGGCGAGCAGCAGGGCGCCCTGCAGGGACGACAGGACCATCGCCGCGAGCGGCGGGACGCGGTCCTCGGGGACGCCCCAGCCGCGCAACGCCGTCTCGATGCCGCGCCGCCAGTCCCCGTAGACGCCGTCGCAGGCCGAGCGGATCGGTTCGCTCTGCGCGGCCGACTCCAGCGCCACGGTCGCGACCGGGCATCCCTCGGTGAAGTCCGATTCCAGCAGGCCGCGGGCGAAGTGCTCACCCACCGCGGCCAGGCCCGACCGCGCGTCGCGCGCGCCGAGCACCGCCTGCGCGAGCGCGTCGCCGACCTCCCGCCCCGCCAGCGCCACCGACTCCGACGCCAGCTGCTCCTTGCCGTTCGGGAAGTGGAAGTACAGCGACCCCTTCGGGGCCCTGCTCTCCGCGAGTACCTGGTTCAGCCCGGTGCCGTGGTAGCCCTGCCGCCGGAACAGCTCCGCCGCCGTCCGCAGGACCCGTTCCCTCGTCTCGCCCTGGGGTGCCATGCCCGCCACTCTAGACCGACCGGTCTAGCGATTACAAGTAGACCGGTCGCCCTATTCCTGGAAGTTCAGGACGACGCGGCGTACCGCTCGATCGCGGCGACGAAGATCTCCTCCGCCAGGTCGTACACCTCTTCGACGCCCTCGGGGTCGCCGGTGAAGCGGCCGTTGGCCTCCGAGGCGGCCAACCCCATGCCCACCGTGTCGAGCAGCCGCTGGAGCGGCCGGACGACCTCCTCGGGGACCCCGGCGTCGCGCAGCATCGCCTGGATCGCGTTGCGCGGGCGGCGCGCCTCCTCGGTCACGGTCGGCCGGGTGAGCAGCAGCATGAACAGGTCGGGGTGCCGGCGCGCGACGGCGCGGATGCCGGCCCCGAACGCGCGCAGCCGGTCGCGCCAGGGGAGCGCGGGATCGTCGTCCGGCATGTCGCGCAGCAGGCGCTCGACTAGCCCGTCCAGCAGCCCCTGCTTGTCGCCGACGTAGCGGTACAGGGCCATCGGGGTGACGCCGAGCCGGTCGGCGACGGCGCGCATGCTCACCGCGCCGAGGCCGCGCTCCTCGGCGAGGTCGACGGTCGCGTCGAGCACCTCGTCCCTGGTGAGGCCGCGGGTGCCGCGACCGCGCTGCGCCGGGGTCTTCACGGATCGCAGTCTAGCCCTTAATATACGCCGTATATCTACGCTGTATACAAAGGAGGCGCCATGCGCGTCGCGCACCGTCCGGCGTGGACCGCCGCCGTGGCCTCGGCGGCCGGCTACCTGCTCGTCCTCGACCTCGTCGGCGTCAACGTGGCGCTGCCCGACATGCGGCGCCGGCTGGACGCCGGGCTCACCGGAGTGCAGTGGGCCGTCGACGCCTACGCCATCGCGCTCGCCGTCCTGCTGCTGCCCGCCGGGGCGCTGGCGGACCGCTGGGGGCGCCGCCGGATGTTCCTGACCGGCCTCACCGCGTTCACGGCCGCGTCCCTGGCCTGCGCGCTCGCGCCGTCCGCGGCGGCGCTGGACGCGCTGCGCGCGGTGCAGGGCTGCGCCGCGGCCGTGCTGTACGGGACGGCCACGCCGCTGCTCGCCGCCGCCTACCCGGCCGGACGCGCGCGCAACCGGGCGCTCGGGGTGTTCGCCGCCGCGTCCGGCGCCGCGATCGCCACCGGACCGCTGGCCGGCGGCGTCCTCACCGGGCTGTTCGGCTGGCGGGCGATCTTCCTGCTGAACGTGCCGGTCGGGCTGGCGGCGCTCGCCCTCGCCGTGCCGGCGGTGCGCGAGTCCCGCGACCCCCGGCCCCGCCCGTTCGACCCGCTGGCTGCGGCGTGCCTCACCACGGGGCTCGGCGGCCTGATGTGGGCGCTGATCGAGGGACCGCGCCTCGGCTGGACGGCCCCCGGCGTGCTGGTTCCCCTGGCGGCGGCCGTCGCCGGGGGAGCTGTGCTCGCGGTGCGCCGCGTCCCCGAGCCGATGATCGACCTGTCGCTGCTGCGGAACCGGCTCTACGCGGCCAACGCGGCGGCCGCGTTCGCCTACCACGCGGCGGGCGCGGGCGCCCTCGGCTACTTCTCGCTGTACGTGCAGGGCGAGATGGGCACCTCGCCGGCGACGGCCGGGACGTGGTTCCTCACCTACAGCCTGCCCGCCCTGGCGACCCCGCTGCTGCTCGGCCGCGTCTCGCACCGGGTCCCGCCGGCCCTCCTCGTCGCCCTCGGCCCCCTGCTGATCGCGGTGTCGTCGCTGCTCCTGCTGGCCGCCTACCCCGCCCGGTCGTGGCCGCTGATGGTGCCCGGATTCGTCGCGGGCGGGCTCGGCGGGATCAGCAACCTCGTCTCGAGCCAGGTCGCGCTGGCCGCGGCGCCGCCCGAGCGCGCGGGCGTCGCGGGCGGCATCACCAACACCGCCAAGCAGGCGGGGATCGCCGCCGGCGTCGCCGTGCTCGGCATCCCGTACCGCCTGGACGGCCTGGGCGCGATGCTGGTCACCGCGGCGGCCATCGCCGCCCTCGGCGCCCTTCCCGCCCTGTGGCTCGCGCTCCGCCCACGGGCACCGGGCGGTGAGGTGGGCGGCGAGCGCGCCGAGCACTCCGGCGATCTGGTCGCGACGCGCCGCCGGGCGCGGGGTCAGCGGTAGAAGTCGTCGGAGTCGCGGGCGGTGCGCTCGGCCGCCGCGGCGGCGGACGCCGCGGCGCGGCGCAGCTGGTGCCCCGCCTGCTGGACGACCCGGACCGGCCGCTCCGGCAGGTGCCGGGTCGCGCCGCGGTGCCGCCGCCAGTGCTCGCGGGCGCGGGCCCGGTGCTCGACCCGCAGGTTCTCGATCAGCCGGTCGATGTCCATGGACACCTCGCCGTACAGCGGCCACAGGTCGCCGGCCGCGGCCCGCTCGTGCAGGCTGCGGGTGAGCCGGGCGCGCCGCTCGCGGGCGATGTCCACCCGCACCTCCAGCTCGTTCTCCGCGAGGTACGGGCGGGCGTCCGTGGCCAGGTCCGAGCGGGCCAGCCGGCCGTAGGCGGCGACGCTCGCGGCGATCCCCGCCAGCGCGTCGCCGAGCTGGCGGCGCAGCGTCGGATCGGTCAGCAGCCGGCCGCGCGGGCCGAGCCGCTCGTCGTCGGCCAGCGACCGGGTCAGCCCGCGCAGCGACAGCGTGAAGTGCTCCATCGTCTCGACGGCGTTGCGCAGCGCCACGCCCGCGTCGACGAGCCGCCGCGCCCGGGTGCGGGGGTTGAGCCGGACGCTCTCCTCCGCGTCCCGCAGGTCCTGGTCGGTGCGGCCGATGT
This sequence comes from Actinomadura opuntiae, assembly GCF_030283205.1. GTDB lineage: Bacteria > Actinomycetota > Actinomycetes > Streptosporangiales > Streptosporangiaceae > Spirillospora. Next base: position 31,349 of record NZ_JASNWF010000031.1, on the reverse strand, counting down.
CGCGGGCGAACCGCTCCGCCTCCTCCTGCCAGCGGGCCGCCTCCCCCTCGGTGCGGTCGCCCTGCAGCCCGTCGGCGATCCTCTGGATCAGCTCCCGGAGCTGCTCGGCGACGTCCTGGACGGCCTCCTCCGCGGGACGCACCCGCACCGACGGCACCAGGAACGTGGCGACCAGCCCGGTGGCGGCGCCGACCAGCGTCTCCAGGATCCGGTCGGTCGCGCCGGACCAGTTGGACGCGCCCAGCGCGAAGATCAGCATCGCGCTGATCGGCACCTCCAGCATCTGGTCGCCGAGCCGCAGCACCTGCCCGATGACCAGCGCCGCGAGGATCGACAGGCCGAGGCTCCACCAGGAGAACCCCACCCCGTGGGCGAACAGGACCGCGATCATCACCCCGGAGGCGACCGCGCCCACCCGCAGCAGGCTGTGCCTGATCGTCTCGTAGACGGAGTGCTGGACGACCAGCAGCGCGGTCAGCGGCGCGAGCAGCGGCGGCTGGCCGGTGCTCGGCAGCACGTACCGGGCGATCAGGAACGCGGCGACGGCGGTGATCGTCAACCGGGCGATCCGGTACACCGACGAGGGGGCCTCCGTCGCCACCTGGATCGGCGAGCGGACGGCGCGGCCCTGTCGGTCGAGGAAGCCGGGACGGCGGAAGAACGCTTGAGGCATCGGTGCAGTGGTCGGGTCGGAGTCGGCGGTACGAGGTCGGCATGCCCTTTCGGGCGCCCGATACTCAAGGGGAGGCCGATCCGCTTCCTTCCCGCCGCACGGTGAACTCCCGGCAAAATCCGGCCGGGCGGCGCGGTCAGCCGCGCCGGCGGGCGGTGCTCAGCCTCGCCGGCGGGCGCGGAAGGCGGCGACGTTCGTCCGGTTCGCGCACGCCTCCGAGCAGAACCGGCGCCGCCCCGCCCGCGAGGTGTCGGCGTACACCCGGTCGCATCCCTCGGCGTCGCAGACGCCCGTCCGGTCGATCCCGTGCTCGACGACGAGCTCCGCGAGGTGCATCAGCGTCGTCGCGCGGAACCGGTCCGGCAGCCGGGACGAGGGCGGCGCGTAGTGCATGTGCACGCCGTGCGGGTCGTGCTCGGCGAGGTGCGGATGCAGCGGCAGCTCCAGCATGAGCCCGTTCAGCAGCCGCATCGCCTCGTCGAGGTCGGCGGCGTCGAAGAACCGGCGCAGCGTCCGCCCCCAGCGGCGGAACTCCCCGGCGTCGGCCGGTTCGAACTCGTGCCAGAAGAACCCGTTCTCGCGCAGCAGCCCCCGCAGCGCCTCCGCGGAGTCGTCGCCGTCGGCGCTGGTCACGGCGTTGACCAGCGCGACGGCCGCCGCCACTCCGTGGCTCTTGTACCCGGTGATCCGCATTGCCCCGGCTCCCGCTCCGATGCCACCCTGTAAATGGCATCAACAATTCAATCCTTACATGCTTCCCCGAGGACACGCCGCGCCCGGCCCCGCGCCCGGCCGCTAGTGCCGCCAGCGGGTCGCGGCGGCGATCTCCTGCGGGGTCGCGCCGTCGAACAGCGCGACCTCCCCGCGCCGGACGGCCGCGACCGTGTCGGTCACCGCCTCGCCCAGCGCGTCCCGCAGCACGGCGTCCTGCTCGAACACCGCCACCGCGTCCGCGAGCGTGGACGGCAGGGGCCGCACCCCGCGCGCGGCGCGCTCGCCGTCGGTCATCCCGGCCGGGTCGACCTCGACCGGGTCCGGGAGCGTCAGCCCGGCGTCCAGCCCGGACCGTCCGGCCGCCAGCAGCGCCGCGAGCGCGAGGTAGGGGTTCGCGGCGCCGTCGAAGCACTTGACCTCCAGGTTCGAGGCGCGGTCCTGCTCGCCGTGCGCGCCGGTGACGAACCGCAGCGCCGCCTCCCGGTTCTCCAGCCCCCAGCACGCGAACGCGCCCGCCCAGTGCGACGGGACGAGCCGCAGGTAGCTGGCCACCGACGGCGCCCCGATCGCCAGCAGCGCGGGCAGCCGGTCCAGGATCCCGGCCGCGAACGCCTGCCCCGCGTCCGTCATCGCGCAGGGCCCGGTGCCGCCGGCCATCGCGTTCGCCGGGCCGTCCCCGGTGTCCTCCTGCCACAGGCTCAGGTGGACGTGCCCGCCGTTGCCGACCGAGCCCGCCACCACCTTGGGGGAGAACGAGGCATGCATGCCGTGCTCCAGCGTCACCGCCCGGATCGTCTCGCGGACCAGGACGGCGGTGTCGGCCGCGCCGACCGGGTCCTCGGCCGCCACCGACACCTCGTACTGCCCGGCGGCGTACTCGGGGTGCAGCTGGTCGACCGAGACGCCCGTCCGCTCCAGCGCGGTGAGCAGCGCCCGCAGGTAGCCGGCCAGCTCGCTGACGCGCGTCATCCCGTACGCGGGGCCGTGGCAGGCGGGCGTGAACTCCCCGGCGGTGCTCGACACCGCCCACTCGATCTCGAACGCCGCCTTGACCGTCCAGCCGCCGGCGGCGAGCCGGTCGGCCTCGCGGCGCAGCAGCGCCCGGCTGTCGAGGGGGTGGACAGCGCCGTCCTGCGCGTACCGGTTCGCGGGCGCGTGCGCCCAGCCCGGCAGCGCCGCCAGCGGGACGAGCCGGTCCAGGTCCGGGTGCAGCCGCAGGTCGCCGACCGGGCCGCCGGCGTGCCGCCCGGACACGATCGAGTCGTCCAGCAGGAACACGTCGAACACCGGCGACATCCCGACGCCCCAGGTCGCCGCGTGCTCCAGCCGGCTCACCGGGACGGTCTTGGTGCGGGTGACGCCGCTGACGTCCACCCAGGTCAGCGCGACGGCGGCGACCTCCTCGCCGGCCAGCCGCCGGGCGGCCTCGGCCGCCCGCGCGCCCAGCCGGGCGCGCTCGGGCCCGTCCAGGGCGTTGTCGAAGGTCTGTTCCACGGTTCGGCTCCCGGTCGCAGGGCGGCGGACGCGGGCCTCCGGCAGGGGAGCGCCCGCACAGGCATCGTAGGAAGAACGCTCCGTGATTTCAGGGACGCCGCCGCGTTTCCGGGGACGTAGGGAGGGTGCTCGAATACCTGGAGTCGCTGCCGCTGATCGACCACCACTGCCACGGCGTCCACACCGGGGACCTGGACCGCGCGGAGTTCGAGGCGCTGCTCACCGAGGCCGGGTCGGGCGGGCCGCCCGGGGTGAGCATGTTCGACACGCAGGTCGGGTTCGCGCTGCGGCGCTGGTGCGCGCCCGTCCTGGACTTGGCCGCGCACGCCGAGCCCGGCGCCTACCTCGCGCGCCGCGCCGAGCTGGGCGCCGCCGAGGTGAACCGGCGGTTCCTCGCGGCCGCCGGGCTGGACGCCCTGTGCGTGGACACCGGCTACAACCCGGGCGCGCTGCTGGACCCGCCCGCGCTCGGCCGGCTCGCCGGGGCGCGGGCGCACGAGATCGTCCGGCTGGAGACGGTCGCCGAGCGGGTCGCGGCGGACGGCGTGGACGCCCACGACTTCGCCGACGAGGTCCGCTCCCGCCTCGCCGCCTGCGCGCCCCGCGTGGCGGGCGCCAAGTCGGTGGCCGCCTACCGCGCCGGGCTGGAGCTGTCGGGCGTGCGGCCGTCGGACGCCGAGGTGACGGGCGCTGCCGGGATCCTGCTGCGGCAGGAGGAGATGCGGGTCTGCGACGAGATCCTGCACCGCTTCCTGATCTGGTGCGCGGTCGACCTCGGCCTTCCGGTGCAGTTCCACGTCGGGTACGGCGACATCGACGCCGACCTGCGGCGCGGCGACCCGCTGCTGCTCATCGAGCTGCTGCGGGCCATGGACCGGGCGGGCGTCCCCGCGCTGCTGCTGCACAACTACCCGTTCCACCGGCAGGCCGGCTACCTCGCGCAGGTGCTGCCGAACGTGTACGTGGACGTCGGCCTCGCGACCCACAACCTCGGGCATCGGGCGCCCGCGCTGATCGCCGAGCTGCTGGAGCTGGCGCCGTTCGGGAAGGTGCTGTACTCCTCCGACGCGTTCGGCCTGGCCGAGCTGTACCACCTGGGCGCGCTGCTGTTCCGGCGCGGGCTCGCGGGCCTGCTGGCGGGCGGCGTCGAGGACGGCGCCTGGACGGCCGCCGACGCCGAGCGCGTCGCCGGGCTCGTCGCGTCCGGCAACGCCCGCCGCGTCTACGGGATCTGACCCGCCGCCCCGCCGGTACGCTCGGGGGCGATCTTCGGGAGGTGCCCATGGCAGGACGCGAGCGGCTGCTCGTCATCGGGGGAGACGCGGCCGGGATGAGCGCCGCGTCCCAGGCGCGCAGGCGGCGCGGGCCGGACGACCTGGACGTCACCGTCCTGGAGCGCGGGCATTTCGCGTCCTACTCGGCGTGCGGCATCCCGTACTACGTCGGCGGCATGATCGACGACGCGGACGACCTGATCGCCCGCACCCCGCAGGAGTTCCGCGAGCGCGGCATCGACCTGCGGCTGTGCACCGAGGCGACGGAGATCGACCTGGACGGGGCGCGGGTGCGCGTCCGGGAGGTGGACGGCGGCGGCGAGACCTGGGAGCCCTACGACCAGCTCATGATCGCGACGGGTGCGGTGCCCGCCCGCCCCGACCTGCCCGGCGCGGACGCCGAGGGCGTGCACGGCGTCCAGGTGCTCGACGACGGGATCGCCATCCGCCGCGTCCTGGACCGGGAGAAGCCGCGCCGCGTCGTCGTGGTGGGCGGCGGCTACATCGGACTGGAGATGGCCGAGGCGATGGTGACGCGCGGCCTCGACGTGACGCTCGTGGACGCCGCCGAGCAGCCGATGAGCACGCTCGACCCCGACATGGGCGCACTCGTCGCGGACGCGATCCGCGACATCGGCGTCGACCTGCGTCTCGGGGCCGGCGTCGAGGGCTTCGACACCGGCTCGGACGGGCGGGTGACGGCGGTCCGGGCCGGGGGCCGCACGATCCCCGCCGACCTGGTGGTCCTCGGCCTCGGCGTCCGTCCCGGCACCGATCTCGCCCGCGCCGCCGGCATCGAGACGGGCCCGACCGGCGGGATCGTCACCGACCGGCGGATGCGCACCCGCACCGAGCGGGTGTGGGCGGCGGGCGACTGCGTCGAGAACCGCCACCTCGTCTCCGGCCTGCCGGTCGCGATCGCGCTCGGCACGCACGCCAACAAGCAGGGCCGCGTCGCCGGCGTCAACATCGGCGGCGGCTACGCCACCTTCCCCGGCGTGGCCGGCACCGCCGTCTCCAAGATCTGCCACGCCGAGGTCGCGCGGACCGGGCTGAACGAGCGGGAGGCGGCGGCCGCCGGGTTCGACACGCTGGGCGTCGTGGTCGAGTCCACCACTCGCGCCGGCTACCTGCCGGACACGACCGCGATGAAGACCAAGCTGGTCGTCGAGCGCCGGTCGGGCCGGCTGCTCGGCGCGCAGATCGTCGGCGAGGCGAACGCCGCCAAGCGGATCGACGGCCTGGCCATCGCGCTGTGGAACCGGATGACGGTCGAGGAGATGACCGGCCTGGACCTCGGCTACGCGCCGCCGTTCTCGCCCGTCTGGGACCCGGTCCTCATCGCCGCCCGCAAGGCCGCCGAGCTGGTCGAGGAGGACATGCGCCGCTCCCCGTGACGCCGGTTCGACCGTTCCGGCGCCGGTTTGTCGGTGATCTCCCCTACGGTTCCGTCATGAGCACGACGGACGCCGCGGCCGAGGCCCGCCCCGACGAGAACGCCCTGGTGATGCCGGACGCATGGCTGCGCCGGCTGCACCCCCGCCGCGACCGGCCGCGCGCCTGGCCCGAGGTCCGCGCCGACCGCAAGGCGGCGGCGCGGGCGCGGGAGTTGATGGACGGCGTCCGGTCCGGTGTCGAGGAGGTCCTCGCGCTGCCGGGCACGCCGCCGGAGGTGGCCGGCGCGGCCCGCGCCTACCTGGGCGGCGAGGCCGAGCCGGTCGGCGCCGCGGCGGTCGCGCTCGTCACGGCGCCGCTGCACGGGCAGCACGGGTACGGGCAGCCGAACTCGTACGTGGACGCGTGGATCCAGGAGCACGGGTTGCCGTTCGCCGCCTGCGCGTACGTCGCGCTCGCGGGGCTCTGGGCCGATTTCGCCGTCGCCGGTTCCGCCATGAAATGGAGCGGCGTGAGGCGGCGGAAGCCCGACGAGAACTTCTGCTGGTGGGCGAGCGAGGACAGCGCCCGGCGGCTGCGCGCGCTGCTCGCCGCCGCCGATGACGACGTCCACCTCGCGGCCGTGCAGGGCCTGGCGCGCCACCGCGAAACGACCCTGCAAAAGATCGTCGCCACCTACCTGGCGCCCGACCAGGGGGCGTGGCTCGCCGACCTGTGCGCCGACCCGCTGGGGACGCTGCGCGCGATCAGCCACGGGGACCGCTGGATGCTCCTGTGCGCGTTCGGGGAACGCGAGCACCTCGACCTGTTCGGGCTGTCCCTCGACTACTCCGCCCGCGGCCTCGGCGTCATCGCCAGCCTGGTGGACGGGGTCGGGCCGGACGCCGTACTGGATCTCCTGACCGACTCCCTCGACGCCCCCTACGTCGACGGCGACACGGCGCGGACCCAGTTCGACGCCCTGGCCGTCCTGCCGGTGGACGCCGCGTTCCAGGCCCTGCTCGACCGGCTCAACCGCAAGTACGCGGGCCCGGCGGCCCTCGCGGCGGCGCGGCGGTTCCCGGCGCGGGCGCTGCGGCTGCTCGCCGCCGCGGCCGACCGCCCGGCGGCGGCCGACCTGCTGTCCGCGCACGTGCGCGCCGAATCCGCGCTCGCGGAGGAGCTGCTACCCGGCCTGCCCGAGGCGTCGCGGGCGGCGGTCCGGGCGGCGCTGGACGTCGGCGCGCGGATGCCGGCGGCCGATCCCGCGTCGCTGCCGCCGCTGCTGGTGGACCCGCCGTGGAACCGCCCGCGCGCGAAGACCAAGCCCGTCGTCATCACGGACCTGCCCGCGCCCGGCATGCGGGCGATCGCGTGGCGGGCGGGGGAGCGCGAGGAGTGGACGGTCGACCTGCACCACTACTGGCGGTGGGCGGAGCGGCTGGAGTGGCCCGCGCAGATCGCGAAGTTCCGCAACGGTGACCTGCCCGACCACCTGCAGCCGATGCTGTTCGTCGAGGCACCCGAGGAGCTGGTCCGGCCGCTGCTGGCGGACTGGGACCCGCCCGCGCCCTGGTACGTGGACGAGTGGATGCGGGTGGTCGTCGCCCGTTTCGAAGTGGACGCGCTCGACCCCGCCGTGCGCGCCGCGCGCCGCGATCCCGCCGGGGTCGGCGCGGTCCTGCTGCCGTTCCTGAGCGACGAGGTGGCCCGGCTGATGGCGGACTGGCTCGTCCGGTTGAAGCAGGCCGGCCGGACGTCCCGCGCCTGGTTCACGCGGCACGGCCTCGCGGCCGTCCCGGAGCTGCTGCCCGCCGCACTGGGCAAGGCGGGGGCGGAGCGGCGGGCCGCCGAGGCCGCGCTCCGGTTCGTCGCGTCCCAGCACGGCGCCGAACGCGTCGTGGACGCGGCGCGCGCACACGGCGACAAGGCCGCCGCCGCGATCGAGACCCTGCTGGCGGTCGACCCGCTGGAGATCCTCCCCGCCAAGATGCCGGTGGTAGGCGAGTGGGCGGACGTGCGACTGCTGCCGCAGATCCTGCTCCGCGACCGCGAGCGCGCGCTTCCCGACGCGGCGGCCGGGCACGTCCTGACGATGCTGGCGATGTCGAAGCCCGGCGAGGTCTACGCGGGGATCGAGGCCGTCCGCGAGCTGTGCGACCCGGCGTCGCTGGCGGAGTTCGGATGGGCGCTGTTCCGGCGGTGGGAGGCCAACGGCGGGCCGTCCAAGGACGGCTGGGCGCTCACGCAGCTCGGGTGGCTCGGCGACGACGAGACCGTCCGCCGCCTCACCCCCGTGATCCGCGCGTGGCCCGGCGACGGCGGCCACGCCAAGGCGGTGACCGGCCTGGACGTCCTCGCCGCGATCGGTACCGACGTCGCGCTGATGCACCTGCACTCGATCGCGCAGAAGGTGAAGTTCAAGGGGCTGCGGACGCGCGCGCAGGAGAAGATCGCCGAGGTGGCCGCCGGGCTGGAGCTGACCGCCGAGGAGCTCGCTGACCGTCTCGTCCCCGACTTCGGCCTCGACGCCGCCGGGACGATGACGCTCGACTACGGCCCGCGCCGGTTCGTCGTCGGGTTCGACGAGCAGCTCCGGCCCTACGTCGCCGACGAGGACGGCACGCGCCGCAAGGCCCTGCCCAAGCCCGGCGCCAAGGACGACCCCGAGCTCGCGCCCGCCGCGTACAAGGCGTTCTCCGCGCTGAAGAAGGACGTCCGGACCGTCGCCGCCGACCTGATCGCCCGCCTGGAGACGGCGATGGTGCGCAACCGCCGCTGGTCGCTCACCGAGTTCCGGGAGCTGCTCGCCGGGCATCCGCTGGTCCGGCACCTCGTCCGGCGGCTGGTCTGGATCGCCGTCGAGATGGACCAGTACAAGAGCATCACGTTCCGGGTGGCGGAGGACGGCACGTTCGCGGGCGTGCACGACTCCGCCCTGAACCTTCCCGAGACGGTCGTGGTCGGTGTCGTGCACCCCGTGCACCTCGGCGGCACCGATCTGGTCTCCGCATGGGCGGAGGTGTTCGCCGACTACGAGATCCTCCAGCCGTTCCCGCAGCTCGGACGCCCGGTGTACGAGCTGACCGACGAGGAGCGCACGAGCGGGCACCTCACCCGGTTCGAGGGCGCCACCGTCCCCGTCGGCCGGATGCTCGGGCTGACCAAGCGGGGATGGGAGCGCGGCGCGCCGCAGGACGCGGGCGTGGAGTGCTGGATCTCCCGTCCCGCCGGACTGAACCTGCACGTCGTCATCGACCTGGACCCCGGCATCGCCGTCGGCGCCCCGGACACGATGGGCGACCAGACGCTCAGGCAGGTGTGCCTGTGCCGCCGCCGGGACGAGCTGTGGATGCACCGCGGGAACCCGCTGCCGTTCGGCGAGCTCAACCCGGTCACCGCGTCCGAGGTCATCGCCGACCTGACGGCCCTCACCGCCGACGCCCGCTGAGAGGAAGACCATGAAGGACGCGCCGCCGGACGCGCTGCCCGCGAACCTCGTCGACCCGCCGTGGCTGCGGAAACCGGCCGCGCCGAAGGCCGAGGCCGGGCACCCCGTCGTGCCCGGCCTCGAACCGCCGCACGACCGGCGCATCGTCTGGGAGCCGGGCGAACGCGACCAGTGGGCGGCGATCCGCCCCTACGGCGGGCCCTGGGCCGACGGCGACTGGGAACGGGAGGCCGAGAGGGTCCGCGACGGGTCGATGTATCTCCCGAGCCAGGCCGGGTTTCTGGCGAGCGCGCCCGAGCACCTCGCCCGCCCGCTGCTCGCCGCCTGGGCACCGCCCCCGGTGACCTGGGACTTCGACCATTCGCTCAAGCCGATCATCGCGCGCTTCGAGGACGCGGCGTGGGACGTGTCGGTCCGGATGGCGAAGGCGAACCCGTTCGGGACCGGGCCCGTCTTGCTGCCGTTCCTCGGCGCGGACGTCGCGCGGCTGATGGCCGACTGGCTCTACCGGCTCAAGTCGGCGCAGAAACTCGCCCGCGCGTGGTTCGCCCGGCACGGGCTGGATGCCGTCCCGTACCTGGTGCCGGACGCGCTCGGCAAACGCGTCGGACCGCGCCGCAACGCCGTCCACGCGCTGCGCCTCATCGAGGGCGACGTCGTGGAGGCGGCCCGCGTGCATGGCGATGAGGCCGCGCGGGCCGTCGCGGAACTGCTCGCGGATGCGCCGGTGCAGACCGAGCCCGCACACACGCGGCCGAAGCCGCCCGACCTGCCCCGATGGCTGGACACCGAGGCGCTGCCCCGGCCCGTCCTGCGGGACTCCGGGCTGCGCCTGCCGCCCGGCGCCGCCCGCAACCTCGTGCACCTGTGGGCGATGGCGCTGCGGCCGGACGCGTTCCCCGGCGCGGCCGAGGCCGCCGAGGAGACCGCCGCACTGTGCGACCCGGCGTCCCTCACCGCCTTCGCCTGGGCGGTGTTCGAGGCGTGGCGAGAGGCCGGAATGCCGGGCCGCTCCGGGTTCGTCCTGCCCGCGCTCGGCCGGTTCGGCGACGACGACACCGTCCGCCGCCTCACCCCGCTGATCAAGGAGTGGCCCGGCCAGGCCGGGCACGACCGCGCCGCCGCCGGCCTGGACGCGCTCGCCGCGATCGGCACCGACCTCGCCCTGCTGCACCTCGACGGCATCGCGCGGAGCGGCCGCTACAAGGGGTTGCAGCGGCAGGCGCAGGGGAAACTCCGCGAGGTCGCCGCGCGCAAGGGGCTGGACGGCGAGCAGCTCGCCGACCGGCTCGTCCCGTCATTCGGCTTGGACGACTCGGGCACGATGACGCTCGACTACGGCCCGCGCCGCTTCACCGTCGGCTTCGACGAGCAGCTCCGGCCCTACGTCACCGGAGAGGACGGCAAACGCCGCAAGACACTGCCCAAGCCCGGCCCCAACGACGACCCGTCCGTGCACCGGCGGTTCACGGCCCTGAAGAAGGACGTCCGCGCCGTCGCGTCCCTCCAGATCGCCCGGCTGGAGACCGCGATGGTCGAGGGCCGCACCTGGACGCCCGACGAGTTCGCGGCGTTCTTCGTCCGGCACCCGCTGATGTGGCACATCGCGCGGCGCCTGGTCTGGACGTCCGGCGGCACCGCGTTCCGGCTCGCCGAGGACCGCACGCCCGCCGACGTCCACGACGACGCCTTCGACCTCGCCGGCGGCGTGCGGATCGCCCACCCGCTGCGGCTCGGCGAGGCCCTGCCCGCCTGGGCGGAGGCGTTCGCCGACTACGAGATCACCCAGCCGTTCCCGCAGCTCGCCCGGCCCGTGTTCACCCTCGCCGACGGCGAGGGCCGCGACGGCCGCCTCGCCCGCTTCGAGGGCCTTCGCGTCCCGTACGGGAAGATCCTCGGCCTGACCCGGACGGGCTGGGAACGCGGACCCGCCCTCGACGGCGGCGTCCAGCGCTGGATCTCCCGCCGCGCCGGCACCCACCACGTCGTGGTGCAGTTCGCCCCCGGCATCGTCGCCGGCTACGTCGACCTGCACCCCGAGCAGAAGCTGGAGCACGTCTGGATCGCGCCCGCACCTCGCGCGTACGACCCGGCGTTCCCCATCGAGAACGGCTTCGCCAGTATGGATCCGGTCCTGCTGTCGGAGATCCTCGCCGACCTCACGAACCTCGATTGACCGAGGTCATCGCTCGTCGCCGGCCTCCGTGAGCGCTTGCAGGACGTCGGCGACGAGGTCGTCGGTGTTCTCCACGCCGACCGAGAACCGCACGAACCCCGGTTCCACGGCGTCGCCGCCCCACCGTCCCCGGCGCTCGGCGGAACTGTGCACGGAACCGAAACTCGTCGCCTGGTTGACCAGCCGCATCGCGCCGAGGAAACGTTCCGCGAACGCCTCGTCCGGCAGCGTGAAGGAAACGACGCACCCGAACCGCCGCATCTGCTTCACGGCGATTTCGTGGGACGGATCGTCCGGCAATCCCGGATACCGCAGGCCGGTGACTTCCGGCCGTTTCCGCAGCGCCTCGGCGAGCGCCATCGCATTGACGTCCTGCCGGTCCAGCCGCAATTCCAGAGTGGCCAGCGAACGGTGTGCCAGCCATGCCTCCATCGGCCCCGGAATGGCGCCGACCGTCTTCCGCCACAGCCGCACGCTCTCCGCCAACGCCGCGTCCCGCGTGGCGACATGGCCCAGCAGCAGGTCACCGTGACCAGTCAACGCCTTGGTGTCGCTGGCCACCGAGAAGTCCGCGCCCAGGTCCAACGGCCGCTGCCCCAATGGCGTCGCGAGCGTGTTGTCGACCGCGACCAGCGCGCCCGCCTCGTGCGCCGCCTCGACCAGTCGCGCGACATCGCATACGTCCAGATTCGGATTGGACGGCGTCTCCACCCACACCAGCCGGGCGCCGTCGAGCAATTCGATCTGCGCATTCCCCGCCGTCGGCCCCATACGGACGACCGCGCCATACGATTCGAGCCGCTCCTTCAACGCCCGCGTCGTCTGATAGCAGTCGTCCGGCAGCACCACCACATCACCGGACCGCACCAGTGACAACAGGACCGCTGCGATCGCCGCCATTCCCGACGAGAAAGAAATGACCTCGGCGCCGCCTTCCAGTTCCCCGATGGCCGCTTCCAGCAGCGTCCACGTCGGATTGGTGTCGCGCCCGTACGTGTAGGGGCCCGTCGGCTCGCCCGGCAGGTGGAAATGCGCCGCGAAGACCGGCCCCGGCAACGGCGGCGCGTACTTCTTCGCAGGCGGCCTCCCGGCCCCCACCGCCAGCGTCCCGTCCCCAAGCTCACGCGTCACACGTCCTCCTCTTCCTCGCCACCATCGTCCCGCACTGCTCCCACCAGCACGAACACGCCCCCGGACGATCGTCCGCAGCGTCCGCCCCACCACGACCCCGGCCGCTTGTACGTCCGAGCACGGCCCGACGAGACACCCCACCGAATCGCGGAACCACGGCGCCCCGTCCACGACCACCACCATGACGCTCTCCCCGACGCGCGGCGCCGACCGGTGGGACACCCGCAGCAGCGGCGGCTCCCCGAGCCGCAGCGCGACCGTCCACCCCTTCCCGACCAGCTCGGCCGCCAGCGCGTCGAGGTACCGCACCGCGTTCACCGGGCCGTCCACACGACGCCGCCGTCCAGCCGCGACGCCTCCGCGACCTCACCGAGGTCGACGTACCCGCCGCGCCCGACGAGGCTGACCCGCACCCGCCGCACGACACCGCGCGCCCCGCCCGGCAGCCCGCGCAGCGCCGCGTCCACGTGCCGCGCCACCGTCGCCCAGTCGTCCGACACCCCACCCGCCGACGCCTCCGGCACGTCCCACGAGTAAAGCGCCGGCGGCTCGCAACACCCCCGCCTCATGCACCCTCCGTGTTCGTCTCACATTCCGCAACGAGACGACCACGCTAAGTACGAACACACTCCCGAGGTTGCGCCCCCGAAACCCCTCCACCCACCGCTCAGGCGAGGTTCATGCGCCAAGCGAGCCCGCGCAGGTCGCGGCCTGGGGCGCGGGTCACCAGGTCGGCGACGAGGTCCTTGATCAGCGGATGGTTGTGCACCTGCTGCGGGGAGAGGCGTTCGGCCTGGCGCAATTCGCGGACGGCTTCCGCGTTGCGGCCGAGCATCGCGTGGGCACGAGCGCGCTCGATGCGCAGGGCGGCGCGCCGATTGTTGGAGGCCAGGGCGCGTGGCTCGACCGCGTCCGCGTGCGTCAGCGCCTCGCCGGGCTCACCCGCCTCCACAGCGAGCGACGTGCGCCAGACACCGACGTTGGCGGGACCGAACAGTTCCCAGGCGTCCGGGGCGTCGCCGAGAGGTTCGGCGATGCGGGCGGCTTCGGCGGCGTGGTGCCGGGCGCCGTCGTGGTCGTTCTCGACCTGGCACGCCAGGGCGGACGACAGGCGCAACATGCCGTAGACCTCGCGGGAGAAGCGATCGTCGCCGACGTGCGGCTCCACGGTGTCGGCGGCGCGGGCCGAGGTCATGAGGGCGCGCGGTTTGTTGGTCGAGCTGCGCGCGTGGGCGCGGCCGAACGCGGCGGCGCCCGTCCAGACCGGGTCGCCGAGCAGCTCCGCCGCCTCGCGCGCACGTTCGCCGCTGATCCACGCCAGGTTCGTCTCGCCGAGGAAGCGCAGCGTGCACGTCGCGTCCGAGCCGCATGCACAGATCACCAGTTTCAGCGCCTCATCGCGAGAGCGACCTTCGCCTGAGGCGTGCACGTAGAGTTCGCCGATGATGGAGGGCAGGCCGCGGATCATCGTGCCCATGTCCCCCTGGCGGTGAGCCTGCTCCAGGCGGAGCAATTCCTCATGCAGGGCCGCCACCGGACGCGCTGGGGTGTCCGGCGGGTCGTCCGGGGCGGCGTCCAAGAGGACGTTCTGCATGGGGACGAGGCTGAACTCGCGGCGGTCGGGCCGGATCTCCGGCGCGGGCATGCCGAGAAGGGCGTCCGCCGACACTTCGAGGGCTTGGGCCAGCGCGGCAATGTCGGAGCGTCGCTCGAGCCGCAGCCGCCCGTTCTCGACGCGGCTCAGCCATCCCTTCGTGTGGCCGCAGAGCCCGGCCGCGACCTCCAGGGACATGCCTCTGGCTCGGCGGGCGGCGCGGATGTTGTCGCCTATGCGGCGGACGTCGTCGGCCATGGTCGACCACCCCTCATCGTCCAAGCTACGCCCGGTCGGCGCAGGATAGGACGTCGCGGCGGGGACGGGTTTCCGGGCGGAAACGGGTGCGGGGTGAATCCTTTCGGAGGGACGCGGCCTCCTATGAGGGCGCCGGTGCCCTGCCGGTGCGGGAACGGAGGTTGTCATGACCATCGCGGTGATCGCCGTGGGTGCGGCGTTGCTTCCGGACGGCGCGGCGCCGTCGGCGGAGGAGGACGTGTTCCGGCGGCTGGAGGCCGAGCGGGTGGCGGCGGCGATCGCCGCGCTGCCCGCCGACCGGCGGCGCGTCCTGATCATGCGGGACGTGCAGGGGATCTCGGGACCGATGACCGCCGCCGCGCTCGGGTTGAGCGTGCCCGCGATGAAGTCGCGGCTGCATCGGGCGCGGGCGGCGGTCCATGAGGCGCTGGAGGGCGGCCATGACCGGTGAGTCGCTGGGACGGCACCTGGTGCGGGGCGCGGTGGGGTTCGGCGCGCTGGCGGGCGCGGTCGCGCTCGTCCCCGTGGTCGGGCTCGCCGCGGATTGTCGGCGCGCTCCTCTACCGTGGGGCGGCATGGAAGATCACCTCCCCGGCCGGCCCGACCCGGAACGGACGCCATGACCGAGTACCAGCGGCCGCCCGCCGAGGTGCGGTTCGCCGACGAGTTGGAGCGGCTCCGCGAGAACGACGAGGGGCCGCGCCCGCCCGGCTGGGCGCTCAGCCTCACCGGGGCGCGGCGCTTCATCGTCGGGGACGAGGCGCTCGGCGTGACCCGCAAGTTCGTCGGCGACACCGCGCTGATCGACCGGGCCCTCGTCACCCTCGCCACGAGCCGCGGGCTGATGCTGGTCGGCGAGCCGGGCACCGCGAAGTCGCTGCTGTCGGAGCTGGTCGCGGCGGCGGTGTCGGGGACGTCCACGCTGACGATCCAGGGCGGCGCCGCGACGACCGAGGACCAGATCAAGTACTCCTGGAACTACGCGCTGCTGGTGTCGGAGGGGCCGTCCACGCGGTCGCTGGTGCCGGCGCCGCTGCTGACCGGGATGGCCGAGGGCAGGGTCGTCAGGTTCGAGGAGATCACCCGGTGCCCGCTTGAGGTGCAGGACTCGCTGCTGTCGCCGCTGTCGGATCGCGTGCTGGCGATCCCGGAGCTGTCCGGGCCGGAGTCGATGGTGTTCGCGCGGGACGGGTTCAACGTGATCGCGACCGCGAACACCCGCGACCGGGGCGTCAACGAGATGAGCGCCGCGCTCAAACGGCGGTTCAACTTCGAGACGGTGTTCCCGATCGCCGACTTCGCCACCGAACTGGACCTGGTCGAGCAGGAGGCCGCGCGGCTGCTGGAGCGCAGCGGCGTCGGCGTCGCACCGCGCCGCGACGTCCTGGAGGTGCTGGTCACCACGTTCCGGGAACTGCGCAACGCCACCACGGAGGAGGGCCGGCCGATGGACCGGCTGTCGGCGGTGATGAGCACGGCCGAGGCGGTGTCGGTCGCGCACGCGGTCGGGGTACGGGGCTGGTTCCTGCGCGGCGAGGCGGGCGGCGCCGCCGACATCGTCGAGTGCCTCGCCGGGACGGCCGCCAAGGACAGCCCGGACGACCTGACCCGGCTGCGCCGCTACCTGGAGCAGCAGGCGCCGCGGCGCGACGGCGAGCAGTGGAGGGCGCTGCACGCCGCCCGGCACCTGCTGCCCGGCTGATGGCCGTCACGTTCGTCGGCGTCCGGCACCACAGCCCGGCGTGCGCGCGGCTCGTCCGCGACACGATCGCGCGGCTGCGCCCCGCGTACGTGCTGGTCGAGGGCCCCGCCGACTTCAGCGGGCGGCTGGACGAGCTGCTGCTCGGCCACGAGCCGCCCGTCGCGGTCTACAGCTTCTACCGCGACGCCGAGCGGGTGCACTCGTCCTGGTCACCGTTCTGCGACTACTCGCCGGAATGGGCGGCGCTCACCACCGGCCGGGCCGTCGGCGCGGAGCTGCGGTTCATCGACCTGCCCGCCTGGCATCCCGCGTTCGCCGAGCGCGGCAACCGGTACGCCGACGCCGAGCGCCGCCACGCCGACGCCACCGCGCGGCTGTGCCGCGAGTTCGCCGTCGACAACACCGACGTGCTGTGGGACCACCTGTTCGAGATCGACGCCGACGACCTGCCCGCGCGGCTCGACGCCTACTTCGCCCTCGTCCGCGGCGACGCCGACCCGGGGCCCGACGACTCCGCCCGCGAGTCGTACATGGCCGCGTGGATCCGGGCGGCGGAGGCCGACGCCGGCGACCGCCCGGTCGTGGTGGTGACGGGCGGGTTCCACAAGCCCGCCCTCGAAGTCCTCGTGCGCGACGGCGGCACCGAGTGGCCGGAGGTCCCGGCACCCGCGGAGGGCGCGACCGGCGGCAGCTTCCTCGTCCCGTACTCCTTCCGGCGGCTGGACGCGTTCACCGGCTACCAGTCGGGCATGCCGTCGCCGGAGTACTACCAGCGGCTCTGGGAGGACGGCCCGGACGGCGCCGCCGCCGCGCTGACCGAGACCGTCGTGACCCGGCTGCGCGAACGCAGGCAGGTGGTGTCGACCGCCGACCTGATCGCCGCGCGGACGCTCACCGACGGGCTGACCCGGCTGCGCGGCCACCGCGCGCCCGCCCGCACCGACCTGCTGGACGGCCTGGTGTCCGCGCTGGTCGGCGAGGACCTCGACCAGCGGCTCCCGTGGACGTGGCGCGGCCCCCTCGCGCCGGGCGCGCATCCCGCGGTCGCCGAGATGGTGGCGGCGCTGAGCGGGAACCGGGTCGGTCGGCTGCACCCCGACACGCCCGCACCGCCGCTCGTCCACGACGCCGCCGCCGAACTCGAACGGCTCGGCCTCGGCCGCGGCGGCCGGGTCGCGCTGAAGCTGACCGCCGCGCGCGGGCTGGAGCGCAGCCGCGCGCTGCACCGGCTGCGCGTCCTGGGCGTCCCCGGCGCCGACCGCGAGTCGGGCCCGGCGACCGGCGCCGACCCGGTGCTGGACGAGGTCTGGCACGTCGACACCGCCGACCCGGACGGCACCCGGCTGGCCGCGCTGATCGAGGCGGGCGCGTACGGGCCGACCCTCGCCGACGCCGCGGCGGCCGTCCTGGACGAGCGGACGTCCGGCGCGGCCGGCGACATGGCGGGCCTGGCGGACGTGCTGTTCGACGCGGCGCTGTGCGGATGCGCCGGGCAGTCCGGGCGGATCGCCGCGTCCATCGAGGCGGGCGTCGCGGGCGCGTCCGACATCGGCGCGCTCGGCCGGGCCCTGGACGCCGTCCTCGGCCTGTGGCGGCACGACCACGTCCTCGGCACGGCCCGCAGCCCGCTGTTCGGCACCGTCATCGAGCAGTGCACGGAACGGATCCTGTGGCTCGCCGAAGGGATCCGCGGCGGCCCGGAGCCCGCCGACCCCGCGCGGCTGCGGGCGCTGGCCGCGACCCGCGACGCGCTGCTGCACGCGTCCGCCGCGCTCGGCCTGGACCGGGACGCGGCGCTCGGCGTCGCCCGCCGCGTCGCCGCCGCGCCCGAGGCGCCGCCCGACCTGCGCGGCGCCGCGTTCGGGCTCGGCCGGGCCCTGGGCGACACCGCCGACCCGGCCCGCGCGGTGCGCGGCGCCTCCGCCCCGCGGGTGCTCGGCGACTGGCTCGCCGGGCTGTTCGCGCTGGCCAGGCAGGAGGTCCTCGACGCCGGCGGGACGGTCTTGGCCGTCCTGGACGAGCTGGTCGGCGCGCTCACCGAGGAGGACTTCCTCATCGCGCTGCCCGCGCTGCGGCAGGCGTTCGAGTACTTCCCGCCGCGCGAGCGCGAGGCCATCGCCGGGCAGCTGCTCGCCCGCCGGGGGCTGCGCGGGTCCGGCCGCGCGCTGCTGCGCCCCGGCGGCGACCCGCTCGCCATCGCCGAGGCCCGCGCCCTGGAGGAGCGCGTCGACCGCGCCCTGGAGACCGCCGGACTCACCGGAGGACGACCATGACCCCCGACCCCGGCGCGGACCTGGAACGCTGGCGGCTCATCCTCGGCGCCCCCGCCGGGGCCGCCACCGGACCGCTCGGCGGCGACGCCGCCGCCCGCGACCGCGCCCTCGCCTGGCTCTACGGCCGCGACCCCGGCCTCGCGCGCCGCGGCGTCCGCGCCGGCGGTCCCGGCACCGCGCCCGGCGGCGGCCGGCCCGACGACCGGACCGGCGGCGACGGGCCGTCCGTGCTCACCACCGTCGACTGGCTCGACGACGTGCACCGGCTGTTCCCCAAGGAGACCATCGAGCGGCTCGAACGCGACGCCGTCGAACGCTACGAGATCCACGACATCGTCACCGACCCCGCCGTGCTGGAGCGCATCGAGCCCGACCGGGCGCTGCTGCGCGCCGTCATGCGCACCAAGCACCTGATGAACCCCGAGGTCCTCGCGCTCGCGCGGCGGATCGTCGACGCCGTGGTGCGGGAGCTGATGGACAAGCTCGCCACCGAGGTCCGGCGGGCGTTCCACGGGACCCGGTCGCGGCGCCCGAGCCGCATCCGCAACTCCCGCAACTTCGACTTCCGCGGGACGATCCGCGCCAACCTCGCGCACTACCGCCCCGACGAGCGCCGCCTCTACATCGAGAGCCCGCGGTTCGTGTCGCGGACGCGGCGGCACGTCGAGCAGTGGCAGATGATCCTGCTGGTCGACCAGTCCGGCTCGATGGTCGACTCGGTGATCCACTCGGCGGTCACCGCCGCCTGCCTGTGGGGCCTGCCGGGGCTGAAGACGCACCTGGTCGCGTTCGACGCCTCCGTCGTCGACCTGACGTCCGACGTCACCGACCCGGCGGAGCTGCTGATGAAGGTGCAGCTCGGCGGCGGCACCGACATCGGCCGCGCGGTCGCCTACGCCGCCGGGCTGGTCGACAACCCGCGCCGCGCGATCGTCGCCGTGATCAGCGACTTCTACGAGGGCGGCGACCCCGGCCGGCTCGTCCGGGAGGTGCGGCGGCTGGTGGAGCAGGGCACCTGCGTGCTCGGCCTCGCCGCGCTGGACGAGGCCGCCAACCCCGCGTTCGACCGCGAGATGGGGCGGCGGCTCGCCGACGCCGGCGCGCACGTCGGCGCGATGACCCCCGGCCGGCTCGCGGAGTTCGTCGCCGAGAGGATCGGCGGATGACCCGCGCGGACCTGCTCGCGCTGACCCCCGACGCGCTCGCCGCCCTCGCCAACCGGGGCCTGGTCAAGCGCGCCGCCAAGGACCTGGACGCCGGCAACGGACCGGAGATGACGGTCGCGCCGGACGGCGGCGTCGAGGGCAGGTACCCCGACGGCACCACGGCCGCGCTCCCGGCGGGCGCGGGCCTGGAGGCCGCGACCTGCACCTGCGCGGCGACCGGCACGTGCCGCCACCAGATCTGCCTCGTCCTGGCCTACCAGCGCGACGCCTCTGGAGACGACGCCGAAGACCGCGCCGAAGAACCCGGCGAGGCGGCCGGCTGGTCGCCCGGGTCGCTGGACGACGACGCGCTCGCCGCCGTCCTCGGCCGCCGTGCCCTGACCGCCGCCCGGCGCGCCCACCGCGCGGGATACGCGGCCACGATCCACCGGCCGACCGCCGGAGACCCGGTCGCGCGCGTCGAGTTGCAGACCTGCACGGTCCGGTTCCTGGTGCCCGGCGAGCTCGGCTACGTGCACACCGACGCCGTCGCGTCCGTGCGCGGCGAGATGACCGTGCTGGCGGCCTGGGCTTTCCGCGCCGCCGACGAGCGCGGCTTGACCGGCGCCGACGTACGCCTCGACGTCGGCGGCGAGACGAAGGGGGAGCGAGGCGGCGGGCTCGACGCGGCCGTCGGCCTGGTGGACCAGATCCTGCTGGAGGGCGCCGTGCACGCCGGCCCCGTCCTCGCCACCGCACTGCGCCGGACCGCCGCCGAGCTGACAGCGCGGAACCTGCACTGGCCCGCCGGGGCGCTCGACGACCTCGCCGGGCAGCTCGCCGCCTACCACGGGCGCGACGCCGCCCACGACCCCGCGCGGTTCGCCGCGCTGATCGCCGAGGTGCACGCCCGGCACCGCGCGTCCGCCGCCGGCGGCACCCGCTCGCAGGTGCTCGGCACCGACGAGCCCGCCGAGACGCCGCTGCGCCGCGTCCGGCTCACCGCGCTCGGCTGCCGCGTCGGCGGCACCGGCGGGGTCCGCACCGCCGACGTCTTCCTCGCGCACGCCGGCACCGGCGTCGTCCTGGTGCTCAAGCGCCGCTGGAACGTCCCGGACGGCGAGCAGCTCACCGGCGCCGACCTGGCCGGGCGCCGCGTCCTCGGCTCCCCGCTGCGCGCCCTCGCCGCCGCCAACGTCGTGTCGGAGAGCGCCGCCCGCAGCGCCGGGCGGGTCGTCCGCGTCGCGGCGGGCCGGATCGCCAAGACCACCGTCACGCCGCTCGGCGACGCCTGGGAAGGGCTGCCCGCCGGGCTGCTCGTCCGCGACCTGAAGGCAGAGGTGCGGGCGCTGGACGCGCTGCCGCCCCGCCTGGTCCGGCCGCGCGTGGAGGCGGAACTGGTCCGCGCGGTCGCGGTCGCCGAGGTGCGGGACGTCGGCTACCACCCGGGCGCGCAGCGGCTGGACGCGGTGATCGCGGACGCCGCCGGAGCGACCGCCGTCGTGTCCGCCGAGCACGGCCCGTACCGTCCCGCCGCGCTCGACGCCCTCGCGGCGGCGCTCGCCGACGCGCCCCGCATGGTGACCGGCGCCGTCCGCCGGGACCGGGGCGGGCTCGTCATCGACCCGTTCGCGGTGTGGACCGGGTCGGGCGTCGTCGTCCCCGACCTGGCGCCCGGCACCGGCACCGCCGTGCTGGACGGCCCGCCCCCCGCCGCGCCGGACCCGCTCGGCGACGTCGTGCACGCCGCGCTCGACGTCTGCGCCGAGGCCGCGCACCGCGGCCTGCTGCACACCACCCCGGTACTGCGCGACCGGATCACCCGCGCCGGCGACGACCTGCGGCGCATCGGCCTGCGCGCCGCCGCCGCGACCCTCGCCGGCCTCGCCGCCGCGCTCGCCGCCGACGACCCGCACCGCACCGCCGAGGCCTGGGCCACCGCCCACATCCGCCTCCTGACGACCGCGGAACTCCGCTGACGCACCGACCGGGACGAGCGCGCCGCCGCCGAGCCGGGCCGGGCGTGTCAGGCGCGGCAGGTCAGGGGGCGGCCGCCGTTGTAGTCGACCATCTCCAGCAGGGCCGTGGCGGTGTCGATCTCGCCGCCCGGCTCCAGGCCGTCGAGCTCGGCGTACGCGCGGTGCAGGTTGCCGACGATCCGCTCGGCGTCGGTCAGCTCCGCGTAGGGGCCGAGGTCGGTCTCCCGCGCCGCCTCCAGCGGCGCCAGCCCGGCGGCCTTGGCCTGCGCCGCCGTCGCCTGAAGGAACCGCAGGTAGCCGAGGACGTCACCGATCAGCTCCGGGCCCGCCACGGGACCGTGGCCCGGGACGATCGTCGCCGCGTCCAGCGGCGCGACGACCTCCTCCAGCACCGCGATCGTGCCCGCCACCGACCCCTGCATCACGAACGGGGTGCCGCCGTTGAACAGCAGGTCGCCGCAGAACAGGACGCGGCGTTCGGGGATCCACACGATCGAGTCGTTGGTGGTGTGCGCGGCGGTGCCGACGTGCCGGACCTCGCAGCGCAGGTCGTCCGACCAGAGCGTCACCCCGTCGGTGTAGGTGAGGAACGGCGGCTCGACCTCGACGCCGCCCCAGTCGACCTTCGTCCAGAACGGCTCGTCGAACGGCCCGCCCCACGCGAGCGCGTTCTCGCGGGTCCGTTCGTGCCCGACGATGGTCGCGCCCGGGAACAGGTAGTTGCCGAAGGTGTGGTCGCCGTGGTGGTGGGTGTTCACCAGCGTCCGGACGGGACGGACGGTCACCCGGCCGATCGCCTCCAGGTAGGCGCGGGTGCGGCGCTCGGTCGAGCACGCGTCGACGCTGATCACCCCGCGCTCGCCGGCCAGGAAGCCGGTGTTGTTGATCCACCAGGTGCCGTCGGGCTGGACATAGGCGAACACCCCGTCCGACACCTCCTCGAGCCGGGGCTCGCCGGGGCCGTCGCGTCCGGGCGCGTCGCTCATGGGACCTCCCTCGTCCGGGACGTACCCTACGAGACCCGCGCGGCCCCCACGAGCCCCCGCGTCGCGGCCCGCTAGAACTCCGGCACGGTGGTGAGCAGGTGCGGGCGCGGGGAGCTGCGGCGGGCCGGCGGCTCCTGCGAGCCGGACGAGCGCAGCACGTCGGCCGCGCCGATGACGGCGGCGTCGCCGGTGTCGTCGCCGATCCGCGCGGCCAGGCCGGTGCGCTCGCTGATGAGCCGGTCCAGGCCGGGCAGCCGGGACGTGCCGCCGGTCAGCGTGATGCCGACGCCGAGCAGGTCCCCGGAGATCTCCGGGGAGCAGCCGGACAGCCCCTGCTGGATCGCGGCGACGATGTCGGCGACCGGGCCGGCGATGGCGCGGGCGACGTCGGCGGTGGTCAGCACGATCCCGCGCGGCAGGCCGGTGGACAGGTCGCGGCCGTGCACCACGGTCTGCCGCAGCGGGCGGCGGCCGATCGGCGGCACCGCGCCGACCTCCAGCTTGGCGGCCTCGGCGGCGGCCGGCGAGATCCGCACGTTGTGCTCGCGCCGCACCAGCGCGACGATCGCCCGGTCCAGCGACGAGCCGCCGGCGAGCGCGGTGTGCGAGGTGACGAGCCCGCCGAAGGAGATGACGCCGACGTCGGTGATGTCGGCCCCGATGTCGGCGACGACGACGACCTCCTTGCGGCCGGACGAGGTGAGCCCCATCCCGATGGCGGCCGCGATCGGGGTCGGCACCAGCGTGAGGCGGCGCGCGCCGGCCTGGAACGCCGAGAACTGCAGCGCCCGGTAGTGCACCGACGACATGCCGCTCGGCACCGTCACCACCAGCCGGGGCCGCGCGGTGTGGCGGCGCCCGTGGTGGGCGCGGACGAGGGCGCGCAGCAGGTACTCGGCCTCGTCGGTCTCGGTGGGGGCGCCCTCGCGGATGGGCCGGACGAGCCGCACGTCCGGGTTCCGGCCGGCCATCTCCTGCGCCGGCAGGCCGAGGGCGAGGATCTTGCCGGTATGCAGGCAGCGGGCGAGCAGCGACGGCTCGCGCGCGACGACCCCGCGGTCCTTCACATGCATCCGCACGGTCGCGCTCCCCAGGTCGATGGCGGTGTCCCGGCCCGCGAAGTCCCACATCGCGTCCCCTTCCCTGTCGCCCTGCACTCGCAGAGTGCTGATGCCCTGCCGACCTGCGGCGATGCCCATCGGCGGGTAAGCGAATCGCAACGTCCCGGCGAACAGGGATCCGGAATATCCGATACGGCGACGGGGGGTCCGGGCCCGCCCGGCCGCCAGTGCCGGGCGGGCGTCAAGAGATCATGTGGAGACGGTGTCGTACCGCCGCGCCGGATGGCGCCGGGCCGTCCAGCCGTGCCGGGCCCGGACGGCGCCGGCCGCGCGGCACGCCCCGTACAGCACGAACGAGATCGTGGTGACGTACGGGCTGATCGGGACGCCGGCGCCGAGCGACAGCAGGATGCCGCCGACCACCGACACGGTCGCGAGCACGGTGCTGACCACCGGGACCAGCACCGGCGACGCGGTCACCCGCACCGCCGCCGCGGCCGGCGTGCAGATCAGCGCCAGCACCAGCAGCGCCCCGACGATCTGCACGGACACCGCGACGGCCAGGCCGAGGACGAGCATGAACACCGGTGACAGCGCGCGCACCGGGACGCCGCGCGCCGCCGCCACGTCCGGGTCCAGGCTCGCGAACGCCAGCGGCCGCCACAGGACCGCCAGGCACACCAGCACGACCGCCGACGTCGCGAGCAGCCACGACAGCCGGGGCGTGTCGATCGCGACGATCTGCCCGGTGAGCAGGCCGAACTTGTTGGCGGCGCGGCCCTTGTACAGCGACAGGAACAGCACGCCGAGGCCCAGCCCGAACGGCATCAGCACCCCGATGACCGAGCCGCGGTCGCGCGCCCGGGTGCCGAGCGCGCCGATGAGCGCGGCGGCCACCAGCGCGCCCGCGACCGAGCCGCCCGCGACGCCGGCGCCCAGCAGCAGCGCGGCGGCCGCGCCCGCGAACGACAGTTCGCTGATGCCGTGCACCGCGAACGCCAGGTCGCGCATCACGACGAACGTCCCGGCGAGCCCGCCGACCAGCCCGAGCACCGCGCCCGCGATCAGCGAGTTGCGGACCAGCCCGAGCAGCGCGCCGTAGTCGTCGAAGTTGACGATCTCATGCCACATCGCGCGCCTCCCGGCCCGGTTCCCCCGGCATGTGCAGGACGCGGTCGGCCAGCGGCAGCACCGGCTCGACCTCGTGGGTGACGAACACGACGGCGGTGCGGTGGGCGCGGCGGTGCCGGTCGACCAGCTCGCTGACGATCCGCTGGTGCTCGGCGTCCAGCGAGGCCAGCGGCTCGTCGCACAGCAGCACGCGCGGGCCGGACGCGAGCGCCTGCGCGACCCGCACGCGCTGCAACTCGCCGCCCGACAGCAGTTCGAGGGGGACGTCCGCGAACGCCTCCGCGCCGACGTCGCGCAGCACCTCCTCGACGCGGCGCCGCGCGTGCGGGCGGGGGAGTCCCGGCCCCCAGCGGTGCCCGTCGACGCCGAGCCGGACCAGGTCGCGGGCCCGCAGCGGGGTGTGCGGGGGGACGCTGCGGTGCTGCGGGACGTAGCCGATGAGGTCGCCGCCCCGGCGCGGCGGGCGCCCGCCGACCGTCACCGTCCCGGCCGACAGCCGCCGCAGCCCGAGCAGCACCTTCAGCAGGCTCGTCTTCCCCGACCCGTTGGAGCCGAGGACGACGACGAACTCGCCGGCCGCCACGTCGAGGTCGAGGCCGCTCCACACCGTCCGCTCGCCGTAGCGCAGGGCCCCGCCGCGCATCGCGATCACGACAGCGCCTTCCCGAGCGCGGCGATGGTGCCGTCCATCCAGGAGAGGTAGTCCTGACCGGACGGCAGGGTCTCGGTGACGGGGACGACCGCGACGCCGCCGTCCTTCGCCGCCTTCTCGACCTGCTCGGTCTGCGGGCCGCTGGTCTGCGCGTTGTAGACCAGCGCCTTCACCTTCTTGCCGCTGAACAGCCCGAGCGTCTCGCGCATCGTGCGCGGCGCGACGTCGTCGCCCTCCTCGATGGCCTCGCTGAACGCCTCCGGCGTCGCGTTGCGCAACCCGGCCGCCTCCAGCAGGTAGAGCGGGACGGGTTCGGTGATGGCGACGCCCTCGCCGGAATGCGCCGCCTTGAGCGCCGCGACCCTGCCTTCCAGATCCTTGAGCTTGGCCTTGAACGTGGCGGCGTTCGCGGTGAACGCGCCTGCGCCGGCGGGATCGGCCTTCGCGAGCGCGGCCGACAGCCGGTCGGCCAGCAGCGCCATGGACGGCAGGTCGTACCACACGTGCTCGTTCAGCTCGCCGCCCTTGGGCGCCGTCCGCCCCGAGATGCGCACCGCGTCGAGGATTTCGGCTTTCGACCCCGACGCCTTCAGCAGCGTGCCCATGAAGTCGTCGTAGCCGCCGCCGTTCTCGATCACGACCCCGGCCCGGCTCAGGGCGAGGCGGTTGCGCGTCCCGGCCTCGTAGGAGTGCGGGTCCTGCGCGGGGTCGCTGATGAAGGAGGTGACGCGCACCTTGCCGCCGCCGATCGTCCGCGCGATGTCGCCGTAGACGTTGGTCGAGGCGACGACCGCCACGGTGCCGCCGGACGACCCGGCCGGCTCGGCCTCCGACGGGGAACCGCAGGCGGCGAGCGCCAGCGCGGGCAGGGCCGCGGCGGCGGCGCCGAGGGCGCGCAGGGGGAGAGAGGGCATCGGACGCTCCTGAAAATGAAAACGGTTTTCAGTGCAACTTAGCACGACGTGTCCGGATGCGTCCCATGCCGGGAGGAGGGCGCGGCGGCGCCGGGAAATGCGTCGCCCCCGCAGGCCGCTGTGGCCTACGGGGGCGTGGTCGGACGGTTCGGGGAGGTCAGCGCTTGCGCAGGACGCCGCCGTACTCGTAGATGCCGGTGTCCTGCTTGGAGGCGCCCTCGTACCGGCGCAGCTCCTCCGGGACGGGCGCGAGCGGCGGCTGCAGATCCATCGGGCGCCAGTCGACCAGGTTGCACAGTCCCGGTTCCACCGGCTCGAAGTCCGCCAGGAGCGCGTCGATCTCGGCGGGCGTACGGGTCTGCCACGGGATCCCGGCGCTGGTGACCTGCTCGGTCATCTCCGCGCTGCGCACCGGGTCGTCGCACGCCACCTGCGAGAACGTCAGGTGGCTGCCGGGCACGGCGCGGTCCATGACGGCGTGCAGGACCGCCTTCGGGTCGTCGGCGTCGGGCAGGTGGTGCCCGACGGACAGGAACAGCGTCGCCACCGGCTCGGCGAAGTCGATGAGCCGCCTGACGTCCTCGTGCTCGAGGACCGCGTCCTGGTCGCGCATGTCCGCGGTGATGACCGTGGTGCGCTCGTCGCCGGCCAGCAGCGCGCGCCCGTGCGCGAGCACGATCGGGTCGATGTCGACGTAGACGACGCGGGCGTCCGGCGCGAACTGCCGGGCCACCTGGTGCACGTTGGCGTCGGTCGGCAGGCCGCAGCCCATGTCGATGAACTGCCGGATCCCCGCCTCGGCCGTCAGGTACCGGACGGCCCGGTACAGGAACAGCCGGTTCTGCCGGGTGATGTCCAGCCCGGCCGGATGGTGCTCCAACTGGCCCCGGATGAACTGCCGGTCGACCTCGTAGTTGTCCTTGCCGCCGAGCAGCCATCCGTAGGCCCGCGCCGAGGTCGGCACGTCGTTCGGGATGTCGGCGATCGAGGGCTGGTCGTCGGTCACGGCCCGCTCCGCATCTGCGCAGTGAAGGGGGATCTGTCTCGATTGGAACGGTATACCGCTGCGCCGCTCCGTGGTGATCGTTCGCATCATCCGGGCGGCTGCGAGCCCGGACGGGTCACCAGGCGAACGCCTCCGGAGCCGGGCCGGGGCCGGGGAAGATCTCCTCGAGGGCGCTCAGGAACTCCTCGGAGAGCTCCAGCTCGACGGCGCGCAGCGCGGAGTCGAGCTGCTCGCGGACGCGCGGGCCGACGATCGGGCCAGTCACGCCGGGGCGGGTCAGCAGCCAGGCGAGGCCGGCGTCGCCGGGGGCGATGCCGTGCTTGTCGCACAGGTCCTCGTACGCCTGGATCTTCGCCCGCTCCGCCGGGTCGGACAGCATCTGCGCCGCGCGGCCCGACCGGGACCGGGACGTGCCGCCCTCGCTCTCCTTGCGCAGGACGCCGCCGAGCACGCCGCCGTGCAGCGGCGACCACGGGATGACGCCGAGGCCGTACACCTCGGCCGCGGGGATCACCTCCATCTCCGCGCGCCGCTCGACCAGGTTGTATAGGCACTGCTCGCTGACCAGGCCGAGCGAGCCGCGCCGCGCGGCCGACTCGTTCGCCTGCGCGATGCCCCAGCCGGGGAAGTTCGACGATCCCGCGTACAGCACCTTGCCCTGCTGGACGAGGACGTCGATCGCCTGCCAGATCTCGTCCCACGGTGTCGACCGGTCGATGTGGTGGAACTGGTAAAGGTCGATGTGGTCGGTGCCGAGCCGCTTCAGCGACGCCTCGCAGGCCTGGCGGATGTTCAGCGCCGACAGCCTGCCCTGGTTGGGCCACGGGTCGTCCTCCGAGCCCATGTCGCCGTAGACCTTCGTCGCCAGGACGGTCTTCTCGCGGCGGCCGCCGCCCTGGGCGAACCAGCTGCCGATGATCTCCTCGGTGCGGCCCTTGTTCCTGCCCCACCCGTAGACGTTGGCGGTGTCGAAGAAGTTGACGCCCGCGTCGAGCGCGGCGTCCATGATGGCGTGGCCGTCCGCCTCCTCGGTGAACGGGCCGAAGTTCATCGTGCCGAGGACGAGGCGGCTGACCTTCAGGCCGGTGCGGCCGAGCTGCGTGTACTCCATGGTGATCCAGCCAAGCAGCTGGAGTGTGCTCCAGGTCAAGCCGGGGCCGGGCGACTCGCCGCCATGGACGTCCGGACGTCCATGGCGGCGTACACGGGCGGCGTCACGACGGCATCGGTGACGGCGCCCGGGTGGGTGCCGGTTGAGACGTGATGTGGAGTGGCTGGATTCAGCCGGGAATGTGGCCGGGCGCCTTCATGGTCCCGGGGTGCCCGAACGGTGTCCAGGACCGCCAGTCGGAGTCGTGCCGGGGGCTCTGCCCGGCGTGCCCGTGCGGTGCGTCCGTGGCGTGGTGCGGGTGCTTCGCGGCGGGCTTCACGTGCCTCGGCCGCGGGGCCGGCTCTCTGTCCGGTCTGGCAGGCTTCTTGTGGATCGACGGGTGGTCGCTTCGCGGTGCCTGGGCCGCGGAATGGGCGGGGGTGCGGGACGGGGGCTTCTTCTGGTGGCCTGCTGGCATGTCGTTGGGCGGCGGAAGATGGGGGGTCCGCTGCTTATCAGGCGGCTTGCGCTGCGTCTCGCGGCCCTGTGCGGCCATTTTGTCTATTTTGTCCACGAGTTCGCGGATGGACGGCGAGAACGTCCGCTTCGCCGGCGCCCCGGGTCGCACCGCGCCGGCGAACTGCCGTTTTCGGGCGCCGCCCAGCTTGTCGATCCGCACCCGCGTGCCGGTGTGCGGCGCGTGCACGAACCGGCCGTTGCCGACATAGATGCCGACGTGACTTCGGCCGTGGAAGAAGACCAGATCGCCGGGCTTGAGATCGCCCAGGCCCACCTTCCGCTCGACCGTCCGGTACTGCGAATAGGTGACCCGCGGCAGTTTCACGCCCGCCTGGCGCCAGGCGGCCATGGCCAGCCCCGAGCAGTCGTAGCTGGACGGCCCGGTCGCGCCCCACCGGTACGGCTTGCCGATCTGCCCGCGCGCGAACGCCAGCGCCCGCCGGGCGTCGGTGCGCTGCTCGGCCACCTTGGTGCGGTACCGGTCGTAGGCCTTGACCTGGCTGAGCGTCGCCGCGTCCAGGTTGAGCCGCTTCAGCACGGTCGGGTTCAGCTGGGCCAGCGCCGGTGCCCCCATCGGGACCGCCAGGGCGAACCCGGTGGCGGTCGCGGTGACGGCGATGGCGATCGCCCGATGTTTTCGGACGGCCTGCCCGGTATGGTGCGCGGACCGGCCGGTGCGTGCGCGGCGATCTGCGCCGTCCCGATGTGAGTGGCGTGCGATGCACATTCTCGCGCTCTCCGTTTTCCCTCGTCGGTTGATCATCCCGCCGACAGTTCGGGTACCCGGTGATCGCGCTTGAATGGGGGAGAACCGGACGATTTTGCGTGATCATGGAGCGGAATTGAGGCCGCCGTTCGGTGTCTTTGATCAAGCGGTCAGATGGGCCAGCGATTTCAGCGGGACCGGCAGCCATGCGGGCCGGTTCCGCGCCTCGTAGCGCACCTCGTAGACCGCCTTCTCGAATTCGAATGCGCGCAGCAGCACCGCGTGCGCGGCCGGGTCCGCCCCGCCCGCCGCCGCGTAGCCGCGGCAGAACGCGGCCCGGTTGCGCGCCGCCCACGCGTGCGCCCGCGTCTCCAGATGGCCGCCCGACTCCAGCGGCACCGTCCCCGACCGGGTGATGAGGAACCGCGCCGCGTACTCGAACGAGCGCAGCATCCCGGCGACGTCGCGCAGCGGGTGGGACAGGGCGCGGCGCTCGCTCTGCGTGCGGGCCGGCTCGCCCTCGAAGTCCAGCAGCGTCCAGCCCGACTCCGAGCGCAGCACCTGGCCGAGGTGGTAGTCGCCGTGCACGCGCTGCACCGGCAGCGGCCCGGCCTGCGCGGCCAGGTCGATGTAGGCGCCGGTGAGCGCCTTGGCGTGCGGCGCGAGGCCGGGCACGTCGCGGCACGTCCCGTTGAGCTCGGCGTTCATCCGCGCGGCCAGCGCACGGATCTGCTCGGCCGGGACGACCGTCACCCCGAACGCCTCGGCGAGCGACCGGTGCACCTGCGCGGTCGCGGCGCCGAGCCGCTCGGCCTCGGCGGCGAAGTCGCCCCCGGCGGCGCTGGCGTCCAGCTCCGCCCACACGTCCTCTTCGGGCCGCGTGGTGTGCGCGAACCAGTCGCGGACGCTGGCGATCGCCAGGCTCCAGCCGTCCGCGCCGGTGCGCAGGTAGTCCGACAGCAGGCCGAGCGTGACCGGCTCCCCGCCGGCGCCGCCGGCCTCCTCCAGCTCGATCCAGCCGTGCACCGCCGGGACGTGCTCGCAGCCGGCCCGCGTCAGCGCGAGGTTGACCTCCAGGTCGAGGTTGACGCCGTCGCTGAGCCTGCGGAACAGCTTGCAGATGTAGTCGTCGCCGAACAGCAGCGAGGTGTTGCTCTGCTCGGCCGTGATGGGCAGGCTCGTCAGGTCCGTCCGGATGCGGGCATCGGGCACGTGCCGGAACCGCAGCGGGCCGACCGACGCGCCGGCGGCCAGGTGCTCCAGCAGCGTGCGGGTCAGGTCCGGGTCGTGCGCGGCGTCGTACACCTGCACCTTCGCCCCGCCGTCCGGCGGCCCGCCGATCCGCGCGTACCGGAGCCGGTCCGGCAGGTCGCGGCGGACGCCGAGCAGGACCTGGTACCGGTCGGCCGCGCCGTGCTGGCGGACGTCCAGGACCAGGTGGTGCAGGCCCGGGTCGCCCGCCCGGAGCTCGGTGGCGGTGCCGATGGACAGCTCTTCGATCGGGCTGTCCTTGCCGCCGAACCAGCGCTGCCGGGGCAGCCACTCCGCGAGATCCCGCCTGAGGACGTGCTCGGGTGGCAGCACCGTCAGCCGTCCCTCTCCACGCCGCGCCCGGACTCGTCACCGTCGGCGAACCCGGCGATGCCCGGTGCGGCGCCGGCGGGCGGGTCGGCGGGCGCCTCGTCCGGCGGCGTGAGCTGGAACCAGTAGAAGCCGTGGCCGGGGAGGGTGAGCAGGTAGGGCAGTTCGCCGATGGCGGGGAACTGCACGCCGCCCATGCACTCGACGGGGGAGTAGCCCTCGAACCGCCGCATGTCCAGCTCGACCGGCTGCGGGAACCGCGACAGGTTCGCGACGCACAGCACGGTGTCCATCCCGCCCCAGCGCGCCTCGTCGACCTCGTCGATCTCGCGGGTGAAGGCGAGGACGGAGGGGTTGGAGGCGGAGAGTTCGACGTAGGAGCCGACGCCGAAGACGGGGTGGCGTTGCCGGATCTCGATCATTTTGCGGGTCCAGTGCAGGAGGGATCCGGGGTTGTTGACCTGG
>NZ_JASNWF010000030.1 GCF_030283205.1 Actinomadura opuntiae | reverse complement strand
GGGGCTCTGGGCGGCCAAGTCTCCTCAGCCATCGGACGGCGACTACATGGCAGCCATACCCAGAGCCCCCGGGCCCACCGATCTTACGAACGACCAGTTCAGACCCAAGGAAAAAGGTAGGACGACATGACCGACACCACACCGGCCGTAACGCTGACCGAATGGACGGACCCGGCCGTCCTGCCCGCCGCCGAAGCCGCCGCGCTGCTGGCCGACGCGCCCTGGAAGAGGATGGTGACCATCGGCGACAGCGTCGCCGAGGGCGTCCGGGACCCGGTGCCCGGATACCGCGACCTGTCGTGGACCGACCGCGTCGAGGAGGCCCTCGGCGCGGTCGCGGACGGGTTCGCCGCGCTCAACCTCGGCCGCCGCGACCTGATCGCCGCCCAGGTCGGCGCGGAGCAGCTCGCCCCCGCGCTGGACTTCGGGCCCGACCTGGCGTTCGTGGTGGCCGGCGGCAACGACATGCTCCGCCCGCACTTCGACGAGGACGAGGTGCGCCGCGAGCTGGCCGCGATGGTCGCGGCGTTCCGGTCCGCCGGCGCGGACGTCGTCACGATCGGGCTGCTGGACATCACCGCCGCCGGGCTCGGGCCGTCCCGCTACCGCGAGGTCATGTCGTCGCGCACCCGGCGGCTGAACGCCCTGGTCGCCGGCGTGGCGGCCGAGCACGGCGCCTGCCACGTCGACAACCCGCCCGGCCATCCGGTCGCGGCCGACCCCGGCATCTACAGCGCCGACCAGCTGCATCTGAACGCCCGGGGCCACGCGTTCGCCGCCGCGAACACGATCCGCGCGCTCGCCGCTCACTTGGCGTCGGCGTAGCGGTCCACGACCGCGACCTCCATCGGGAAGACGACGGGCGTGGCGCCGAACAGCAGGCGCCGCGCCTCCTCGGCGGACGCGCGGACCGCCTCGGTCACGGCGTCCGCGAGCTCCGCCGGCGCGTGCACGATGACCTCGTCGTGCTGGAAGAACACCAGCCGCGGCGGGCCGAGCGCGGTGAGGCGGCGGCGCAGCGAGGCCAGCAGGGCCAGCGCCCAGTCGGCGGCCGTGGCCTGGACGACGAAGTTGCGGGTGAAGCGGCCCCGGCTGCGCAGCGCCTGCGCGGGCGTCGCGTTCCGCCGCCCGCCGCCGGCCGGCGCCTCGGGCGGGTCGCGCTCGTCGTCGGCGGCCAGCGTCAGCTCGCGCCAGCCGGCCGACGGCGGCGGGCAGGTCCGGCCGAGCAGCGAGCGGACGAGCCGGCCCCGCTCCCCCGCGCGGGCGGCGGCCTCGACGTACTCGAACGCGTCGGGGAACCGGCTCTTCAGCACGCCGAGCAGCTGCACGGCCTCGCCCGTCCCGCCGCCGTACATCGCCGACAGCAGCGCGAGCTTGGCCTTCGCGCGTGCCGACAGGCCGCCGGTGGACTCGTCCGAGCGGAAGGAGTCCGACAACGCCTCGTACAGGTCGCCGTGGGCCGCGGCGTCGGCGAACGCGCGGTCGCCCGCGAGGGCCGCGAGGACGCGGGGCTCCAGCTGCGCGGCGTCGGCCACGACCAGGCACCATCCGGGGTCGGCGACCACGGCCCGGCGCAGCACGCGCGGGATCTGCAGGGCTCCGCCGCCGTTGGTCGCCCACCGCCCGGACACCACGCCGCCCACGACGTACTCGGGCCGGAACCGCCCGCCGCTCACCCACGTGTCGAGCCACGCCCAGCCGTGCGCGGTGTGCAGCCGGGCGAGCTCCTTGTACTCCAGCAGCAGCGGGACGGCCGGGTGGTCGACGCGCTTGAGCACGTGCGCGCGGGTGGACGGGATCGGCAGCCCCGCCGTCGCGAACGCCTTGATGATCTGCGCCGGGGAGTCGGGGTTGACGTGCGTGCGCGGCCCGAACGCGGCGCTGATCCGGTAGGCGAGGTCCTGGAGGCGGCGCGGGCGCAGGCCCCCGGACGGGCGCGGCCCGAGCAGCTCGGTGAGCAGCGCGTCGTGCTCCGCGGCCGACCACGGCAGCCCGTCGTGGCTCATCTCAGCGGCCACCAGCGCCCCCGCCGATTCGGCGGCGGCCAGCAGCGCGAACCCGCCCAGATCGGCGATGGCGCGCTGCTGCGCCGCGTGCACCTCGACGATCCGCTCAAGGTCGTCGGCCGGCGCCGCGCGCTTCTCGTCGTCGCCGAACAGCGACGGCTGCGCGGTCGCCTCCTGCGCGGGCGGCGGATCGGGCGGGACCGGCTCCCCGCGCAACCGCGCCGAGGCCGCACGGACCGAACGCGGCTCCCCGTAGCGGCCCGCGTGCCCGAGCAGCAGGTTCTCGACCAGCTCCAGGTCGTGGCAGCGCGCCACGCGCACCCCCGCCTCCAGCAGCCGGGGATACAGCCGCGCGGTCGACGCCCACACCCACCGCGGCGCGTCCGCCCGCTCCCGCGCGGCGATCTCGCCGAGCAGGTCGGCGACGGCGTACGCGGGCCCGGCGGGCGCGCCGTCCTCCCCCAGCGGCCGCAGCGCGCCCCCGCCCGCGCCGTCCGAGGCCACCGCAACCCTCACGCCCCCATTCTCGCGCGACCCCACGACAAAACCCCCTCCGCGGTGGCGGAGGGGGTTCCGGTCGTTCCAGGGGGCCAGGGCCGCGGCCCCCTCGCGGGGTGTCGGTCAGGTCACGCGACGAGGGAGACCTGCTGGCCCGCGGGGGTGTCGCCGTAGCGGTCGGCGACCTTGTTGAGCTGGATCTGGTAGTACAGCACGCCGAAGCCGAGGATGCCGAGCAGGAAGCCCATGCCTCCGCTGCAGCTGGCGGGCAGGCCCGCCGCGCGCTGCGCCTGGGCGATGCGGCCGCCGAGCTTGCACCACATGACCAGCGGCCAGATGCCGAGGGTGATGAACCCGAAGATCATCGAAAGCAGCGCGTTGGTGGCGGCGTCGCCGGTGCGCTGGTCGTACTTGTAGAGCTCGTCGTGGACCTTGAAAGTCCACACGAGGCCGTAGATGCCGAGGGTGATGATCGGCAGGCCGAGCCAGGCGCCGACCGGGTTGCGGCGCTTCATGTTCTGGCCGGTGCCGCGGGCGACGGCCTGCTGCTGCTGTTGCTGCTGTGCCGGCGCGTAGCCGCCCTGGTAGCCCTGCTGCTGCTGTTGCTGCTGCTGGTAAGGCTGGCCCTGACCCTGCTGGGGGTAGCTCATCGAGTCGCTCTCCTGTGGACGCGGTCGTTCTCCGGCCGACCGCCCGTTACCGGTCACCTGTGCGGTGAGCTGAGACTGTAACGGCATTCCGGCACGTCGGGGGGCGACACGACGTATTTTGTCGACATATCTGGCGAATTCTCCAATCCGCCGGTGGCGGCGCCCCTCAGCGCAACGGGATCGTCACCTCGTCCTCGACCGGCGGCGCGGTCTCCTGGTCGCCGCAGCCGGTCGCCGCGAAGCAGCGGATCCGGATCGCGGACTCGGTCACGTCCAGGCGCAGGAAGCTCTTGAAGAACGGCGGGCTGTCCCAGTCGGCCATTTCCGAGCGGAACCGCTGCGGCATCCGGCGCACCGGCAGCCGCAGGAACCGGGAACGGCGCCGGCCGCCGCGCGGAACGCCCAGGACGAACGCCACGAACCGGGCGCGGCGGGACGGCTCGAGCCCGTCGTAGCCCCGTCCCGGCTCGATGCCCGTCCGCGACCGGATGACGGCCGTGGCCTCCTCCGGGGTGAGGTCGAACAGCCCCGGCATCCGCAGCCAGCGCCCGTACAGCCGGCTGTAGCGGGACAGGGAGTCGCCCCGCAGCGGGTAGCAGCGGAAGTCCTTCTCCTCCACCACGTCGGCGCGCGGGATCGTGTGCGTCGCGTGCATGAACGCGCCGCCCCCGCCCGCCACGAGGTACTGGATGACGCGCCCGTCCGCGTCCACCTTCACCGGGTAGCGCTGGTAGTTGTGGATGTCGCCGCCGACCGCGAGCACGTAATGGTGCGCCGGGTCGCGGACGATCGCGTCGACCGTCCCGCCGCCCTCGATCGGCCCGGGGTGGTGCTCGTCGTCCACGTACAGGGGCTTGCCGGTGACCAGCATCTTGGGCTTGGGCCCGGCGGACACCTCGCGCAGCCACTCGCCCTGCTCGCGGTCGATGCCGCCGGTGATCCCGGTGTCGATACCGACGATGCGCAGGGAGGGCGTGTCGATCGCCCAGTACGGCCCGGGCTGGACGGCCTGCTGGCCGGGGGCTCCCCGGTAGAGCGCGTGCGCCTCGGCCAGCCCCTCCCGGTCGACCTTTCCGGAACGGCGCCAGAACAGGCGCGGGACGAACGCCAGCGGCCCCTGCCAGTCGGGCGCGCACTCGGCGTCCAGGCCGCAGAAGGCGTGCAGGAAGCCGCGGAGCCCGTCGTACCAGTCGTGGTTGCCCGGGACGGCGTAGATGGGCGCGGGATAGTCCCGGTAGGGCCGGTAGAACTTCTCGGGGTAGTCGGCCGCGTCACCGGTCGGATAGATCACGTCGCTGGCGACGACCATGAAGTCGGTGCCCGCGCTGGCGTGCAGCAGCGGCGGCACCACGGCGTACTGCGACCGGTCGCCCTCGCCGGTGTCGCCCATGACGATGAACGAGAACTCCGGCTCGGAGCGGTGGACGGTGAACGCCGCGGGCGTCCCGCGCTCCCGCAGCGCGGCCACCGCTCGGCGGCGGATGGCGTTGGACGGGTCGCCGAACAGCCGCGCGACGACGTCGTTGCGGGACCGCCACAGCACCTTGGGGCGGCGCCAGGAGAAGTCGGGGACGCGCTCGGGCAGCAGGTCCCAGAAGGTGCCGGGCTTGCGGCACGCCCACCCCGCGCCCGCCTCGGACACGCGGGAGTTCTCGGGGGCGGCGGCTTGCTCGGCGCACACGGGGGGCCTCCGGCGGGAGTGAGGGGGTGTGCACAGATTGTCCGGAGGCGATCTCGGCCGTCAAGCAACGCCGCCGCGTGGCGCCGAGCCCGTATCGCCGGACGGTGCTCAGGCGGCGCCGAAGCGGCGGGGGTCGTCGGACGGGACGATCTCCCGGCCGAGCGGCAGCAGCGAGATCGGGATCAGCTTGAAGTTGGCGATGCCGAACGGGATGCCGATGATCGTGATGCAGAGCGCGATGCCGGTGAACAGGTGCCCGAGGGCGAGCCACCAGCCCGCGACGATCAGCCAGATGACGTTGCCGATCGCCGAGCCGGCGCCGGCGTCCGCGCGGCGGGCCACCGTGTACCCGAACGGCCAGAGCGTGTACATCGCGATCCGGAACGAGGCGATGCCGAAGGGGATCGTGATGATGAGCACGCAGCAGATGATCCCGGCGAGGGCGTAGCCCAGCGCGAGCCAGATACCGGACAGCACGAGCCAGATGAGGTTGAGGAGGGTGCGCACCCGCTCAGCCTAGAGGCGGGCCGCCGGCGCCGCGGGGCGAACGAAAGCGCGCGGGGCGGGCGCGGTGAGGCTCCGGATCGGGACGGGGCGGGCCGGGCCGAGCCGGAACCCGACCGTGGTGGGCGCCGGCGCCACCCCCAGAGACGCCGGCGCCACCACGCGGAGGGCGCCCGTGGCCATCATGAGTCCCCCCAGAACGGCGAGTGATCGCCTTCTCATGATGCCTCCACAGACGGCCCCAAGGTCCCGAAAGCGGGACGTAATTGACGCTATACGGAGGGCCGTAATGGGCGCGTAAACCGCCCCAAACGAGGGGCCAAAAAACCCGGGCACATCGCATTCGCCCTGGTCAGATGGCATTTCCGCGGGGCCGGACGCGGCCGTTACGGGGCCAGGACGCGGAGCGCTCCGGGCATCACCTTCGCGGTCACCGGCAGCACGCCGGGCAGTTCCCCGTCCGCGCCGTAGGGCAGCGTGCGGCCGGGCGGCCCGGCCAGCTCGATCCGCACCTCCCGGCCGCGCAGCACCTCCACCTGGGGCCGCCGGACGTGGGTGCCGTCCGCCAGTTCCCGCATCACCGCGAAGAACAGCGTCCGGGGGGCGTGCCGGATGAGCACCACGTCGAGCAGGCCGTCGTCCACGCGGGCGTCCGGCGCGATGTGCTTGCCGAAGCCGTAGTAGCCGGAGTTCGCGGCGACGACGGTGTAACCCTCGCGGCGGTGCTCCTCGCCGTCCACGATCACCCGGTAGTCGGCCGCCCGCCAGGACACGATCGCGCGCAGCGCGCCGACGTAGTAGGCGGCCGACCCGCGCAGCAGCCGCGTCTTGTTGGCGTTGGCGTTGGCGACGGCGTCCACCCCGGCGTAGACGCTGCCGAGGACGGGCGTGCCGTTGGCCTCGATGACGTCGACCGCGCGCGGCTCCCCGTCCAGCAGCAGCGCGGCGAGCTTGTCCGGGTCGGACGGGACGCCGAGCTGGCGGGCGAAGTCGTTGCCGCGCCCGGCCGGCACGATGCCGAACACCGCGCCGGTGCCGGCGAGCGCGCCGCCGACGCAGCCGATCATGCCGTCGCCGCCGACGCCGAGCACCACCCGGCCGGACTCGGCGGCGTCCCGCGCGAGGGTGTGCGCGTGCTCCAGACCGCGGCTGTACTCGACGGCGACCTCCGCGCCCGCCTCGCGCAGCAGCCGGGCGAGCGGGATCAGCGAGGACGCGGACGCCGATCCGCCGGCGGCCGGGTTGACGATCGCGGTGAAGGCGCGCTGCGGCGTCCCGGGCGTCTGGTGCGTCATGGCGGCTACTCCCCGGCGGCCGGCGGGACGAGGACGCCGGGATTGAGGATCCCGGCCGGGTCGAGCCGCCGCTTGACGGCCCGCAGGATGTCGGTGCCGAGCGGGCCGATCTCCCGGGCGTACCAGTCGCGGTGATCGGTGCCCACACCGTGATGGTGGCTGATCGTCCCGCCCGCGTCGACGATCGCGTCGGACGCGGCCCGTTTCGCCCGGTCCCAGTGCGCGACGGGGTCCTCGCCCTGCGCGGAGACGACCGTGAAGTACAGCGACGCGCCCGCCGGGTAGACGTGCGAGATGTGGCACATGACCAGCGGCGGCGTGCCCGCGCCGGACAGCGTGCCGATCAGCGCGCACCGGACGGCCTCGTACAGGTCCGGGATGGCGGACCAGAACGCGGCGGTCTCCAGCGTCTCGGCGAACGCGCCGACGTCGAGCAGCGAGTCGCGCAGGTAGGGGGCGTTGAACCGGCCGCGGGCCCACTTGTCGCCCGGTTCGGCGCCGAGCGGCTCGCCGCCCGCCTCCCGCAGGACGACGGCGGTCCGGGCGCGGCGTTCGGCGATCTCCTCGGCGGTGCCCTCGTAGCCGAGGACGGCGAGGCAGCCGGCGGCCGACGAGCCGCCGCCGATCGCGGCCGGATCGGCGAGCCCGATCATGGTCTCGGTCTCGTCGGACAGCCGCAGCACCACCGGCAGCGGCCCGTCCTGGGCGAGCCGCCGCAGCGCGGCCGTGCCGTCGGCGAACGAGGCGAACCGCCAGCCCTCGTACGCCTTCTCCGGCGGGACGGGCCTGATCCGCACGGTCACCGAGGTGATCACGCCGAACGCGCCCTCGGAGCCGAGGACGAGCTGGCGCAGGTCGGGCCCGGCGGCCGACTTCGGCGCCCGGCCGAGGTCGAGCGTGCCTTCGGGGGTGGCGACGGTGAGGCCGACGACCATGTCGTCGAACCGGCCGTATCCGGCGGACGCCTGGCCGCTGGAGCGGGCGGCGGCGAACCCGCCGATCGTCGCCCACTCGAACGACTGCGGGAAGTGCCCGAGCGTGTAGCCGCGCTCGCCGAGCAGCTCCTCGGCGCGGGGCGCGAGCAGGCCCGGCTGCAGGACGGCCGTGCGGGAGACCTCGTCGATCGAGACCAGGGCGTCCATCCGCCGCAGGTCGAGCGCGACGAACGCGCCCACCCCCTCGGGCGCCAGCCCGCCGACCACCGAGGTTCCGCCGCCGAACGGGACGACCGCGATCCGCCGTGCCGCGCAGGCCCGCAGCACGGCGAGGACCTCCTCGTGGGAGCCGGGCAGGACGACCGCGTCGGGCGCGTCGGAGGTCTCGCCGGCGCGGATGCGCATGAGGTCGGGGGTCGACTTGCCGCGGGTGTGCCGGACGCGCGCCTCGGCGCCGGTCCGGACGTGCTCCGCGCCCACCGCTCCGGCGAGCGCGGCCAGGTCGTCCCCGGTGAGCCGGGGTTCCGCGACCTCGATCTCCGCGAGGGCGACGGGCGCGGCGTCGCCGGTCTTCACTCCGAGCAGGTCGCGCAGCAGCACGACCGCCGCCTCCGGCAGCGGCGCGGCCCCGGCCGGGTCGCCCCAGCCGCTCCACAGCATGTCGCGCGTCCGCCCCGTCCCGATCGTCACGGCGCCTCCCCTTCGACGGCTCTCCCGGCACCGCGTCTCCGTGCACCGGTCCCGGTGGGCTTACACTGTGACACATGACGTCGAATCGTCACAACAGGTCGGCGGTCCGGACCGCCGACGACGCCGTGCTGGACGCCGCCCGCGACTGCGTGCTGGCCGTCGGGGTGCGCCGCACCACGCTCACCGACATCGCCCGCCGCGCCGGGGTCTCCCGGATGACGCTGTACCGGCGCTGGCCGGACGTCCGCACGATCGTGGCCGACCTGATGACCCGCGAGTGGACCGCGATCGGCACCGCGGTGCAGCCCCCCGACGACGGCCGCCCGGTCCGGCCCCGCCTCGTCGAGGGCCTGGTCACCGGCGTGCGCACGTTCCGCGACCACCCGCTGCTCCGCAAGATCGTCGAGGTCGACCCCGAGGCGCTGCTGCCCTACCTGCTGGACCGCTGCGGCGCCAGCCAGCAGGCGTTCCTCGCGCTCTTCGAGGAGGCGCTGGCCGCCGGGCACGCCGACGGGACGATCCGCGCCGGCCACCCCGCCCGGCAGGCCCGCGCGCTGCTGCTGGTCGTGCAGTCCTTCGGGCTGTCCGCGCAGATCGTGATCGACGGGGCCGACCCCGAGCTCGCCCCCGACGCCTTCGACGCCGAACTCCGGCACATCCTGGAGAGGATGCTCGCGCCGTGACCCCCCTCCCCGCACCGCTCCGCTCGTCGCTCAACGCCGGCCGCCGCGAACGCGAACTCGCCGCCCTGCCCGGCGAGGTGGTGGACGTCCTGGTCGTCGGGCTCGGCGCGACCGGTGCCGGGGCCGCGCTGGACGCCGCGTCCCGCGGCCTGTCGGTCGCCGCGATCGACGCGCACGACCTGGCGTTCGGCACCTCCCGGTGGAGCTCCAAGCTGATCCACGGCGGGCTGCGCTACCTGGCGTCCGGGCAGGTGGACGTGGCGCACGAGAGCGCCGTCGAGCGCGGCGTGCTGATGTGCCGGACGGCGCCGCACCTGGTGCGCGCGCTGCCGTTCGTGCTGCCGCTGACGCCGCTGGTGTCGCGGTCGCAGGCGCTGGTGTCGCGGGCGGGGCTGCTGGCCGGGGACGCGCTGCGGCTGGCCGCCCGCACGCCCCGCTCGGTGCTGCCCGGCCCGCGCCGGCTGTCGGCGGTGGAGACGCTGCGGCTCGCGCCCGCGCTGCGCCCCCACGGGCTGCGCGGCGGCCTGCTGTCCTGGGACGGGCAGCTCGCCGACGACGCGCGGCTGGTCACCGCCGTCGCCCGGACCGCCGCCGCGCACGGCGCCCGGATCCTGACCCGCTGCCGCGCGGTCGGGCTGACCGGCGACGGCGCGCTCGTCCGCGACGAGGTCACCGGGCGGGAGTTCGCGGTCCGGGCCCGCGCGGTGATCAACGCGGCCGGGGTCTGGGCGGGCGGGCTGGTGGACGGGGTGCGGCTGCGGCCGTCCCGGGGCACCCATCTGGTGCTGCGCGCGGAGTCGCTGCGCGGGCTGTCCGCCGGGATGCACGTCCCGATCCCCGGCGCGACCAGCCGGTTCATGCTGGTGATCCCGCAGGGCGACGGCCGCGTGTACGTGGGGCTCACCGACGAGCCGGCGGACGGCCCGATCCCCGACGTGCCGGAGCCGACGCCCGGCGAGATCGGCTTCCTGCTGGACATCCTGGGCTCGGCGCTGGACGTGCCGGTCCGGCGCTCGGAGGTGCTCGGCGCGTTCGCCGGGCTCCGCCCGCTGCTGGACGGCGGCGACGGCGCAACGGCCGACCTGTCCCGCCGGCACGCCGTGCTGACCTCGCGGGACGGCGTCGTCACGATCGTCGGCGGGAAGCTGACGACCTACCGGCGGATGGCGGAGGACGCCGTCGACGCCGTGGTGCGGGGCCGCGGCCTGTCTGCGGGCCCGAGCCGCACCGCCTCGCTGCCGCTGGTGGGCGCCGCCCCGCGCGCCCGGCTGGACGCGCTGGACGCGCCGCAGCGCCTCGTCCAGCGCTACGGAACGGAGGCGCCGCTGCTGGCCGCGCTGGCGAAGGACGACCCTGCGCTGCTGGAGCCGGTCGTCCCGGGGCTACCGGTGCTCGGGGTGGAGCTGGCATGGGGAGTGCTGCACGAGGGCGCCCTGGACGCCGGGGACCTGCTGGATCGGCGCACCCGCATCGGCCTGGTGCCCGCCGACCGTGCCGCCGCCCTGCCCGCGGCCGAGTCCCTGCTGCCCCGCACCGCGCCGCATTGACGTCCCGGTTCGGGGTAACAGGGCTCACAGACACCCACGAACCGCCCCAATACACCCCGAATTACTCTGGTGTCCCGGGGGCCACGCTGGTTTGACGGCGATAGCTTAGGTTACCCTTACCTAATCATCGAAGATCGGAACGAGCGGCCGGGGGAGAGTCATTTGACGCGCGGGAAGGCCTGCGGGCACTGCCCGGGAAGCCACACCGGCGAGCGGCCGTGCCTGGCGAGCGCGACCGCCAAGGCGCGCGCCTGGCTGCTGGTCGAGCATCCGGGCCCGTGGCCCGAGCGGGTGGCCGACCTGGACGCGCCGGCCCCGGTCGCCGAGGCCGTGCGAGCCGCGCAGGCGGCCGGCGTGCGGCCGCAGCTCATCCGGCGGCCCGGACGCCGCCGGGCGACCCCGCCGATCCAGGTCTACGCCGGGTACTCGCACGGCCGCGAGGCGTGGATCGAGGGGCGCGAGCTGGCCGATCCGCGCGAGCTGGCCGGGCTCGACCTGGCCGCGCTCGCCGCCGGCGGATCCCCCGGGCTCGGCGAACGGCTCGCCGAACCGGTGCTGCTGGTCTGCACGCACGGCCGGCGCAACGCCTGCTGCGCGCGCACGGGCGCGCCGCTGGCCCGATCCCTGGCCAAACGTTTTGACCGGCTTGTCTGGGAAACCACTCATGTCGGCGGTGACCGTTTCGCAGCGAACCTGGTATGTCTTCCCCACGGGCTCTACTACGGCGACCTCGGCGAGGCCCAGGCCTCGGCCGCGGTCGACGGCTACCTGCGCGGCGAGGTCGTGCTCGACCGGCTGCGCGGGCGCGCGGGCTGCCCCGAGCCCGCGCAGGCCGCGGAGCACTTCGTCCGCGCGCACACCGGGAACCTCGAACTGGACACCGTGACCGTGGAGTCGGTCACTGGGACATCCCGCTACGAAGCGGTCGTCACCGTCCAGGAGAGCCGTTACCGGGTCAACCTGGAGGCCGTCGAGCAGCCCGCGTGCGGTCCGGGCTGCGCGGAGAACCTGAGAACCTACGCTGTTACGGAACTCACCCTTCTCAACGAGGCGGCCCTCGTGTAATCTCTCGGAGGCCCCATTCGAGGGTCTCCCTGTCGCACGGCCCCAGGTTTCCGGAGTAACCGGGCGGGGAACAGAGCGGCAACTCCAGACGTTGGAACATTCGGCGCTTCTGACTCATGTCACCCGAAGCTCGTCGATGCGTCCATGTCCCGAAATTGTTCGAAACCAATCAAGGTGGGTGTTCCATGGCTCAGGTACGTCGGCAGGCAAACCTCCCTCGTCCCAGCTGGGGCTGGCAGGACGCCGCGGCGTGCCGGGGGGAAGACCTCGTGCTCTTCTTCGGCCCCGACGGCGAGCGCCAGCCCGAGCGCGAGATTCGCGAGCGCAAGGCCAAGCAGATCTGCATGGGCTGCCCGGTCCGCACGGAATGCCTGGACTACGCGGTGTCCCGGCCCGAGAAGTACGGCACCTGGGGCGGTCTGAACGAGGACGAGCGCGCCTCCGAGCGCCGCCGTCGCATGCGTCGCGCCAACGCAGCCTGACCGCCGCACGGCACGCCACAACGCTCCCAGCGCGCACCCCGGCACGCCACCGGAAAACGAACTCGGCCCCGCACCGCGGGGCCGTTTGCGTCCGCCCCGGGCCCGGCCTCCGACGGCCGGGCCCGGGGCGTTCGTCACATCTGCATCACATCTGTGTCGCGGCGCATCCGATTTCCCGGCGGCCTTTACCGCACCGGACGCAGCCGCGTGGCTTATTCACCGAAATTGGCCGCGCCCATTCCCGGCCCGCTCCAGCCAGCCGATCACGTCGCGGTCGGTGAGCTGATCGAAGTCGCGGTACCACTGGCCCACCGCGCGGAAGTCCCAGGGCGCCGCGGGCACCACCAGGTCGTCCACCTCGCGCGCCAGCGACCGCACGGTCTCCTCGGCGCCGACCGGCACCGCCAGCACCAGCCGGGACGGCCCGCGCCCGCGCGTCGCCCGCACGGCGGCGCGCGCGGTGCCTCCGGTGGCCAGGCCGTCGTCGACGACCACCACCGCGCGGCCCGCGACGTCCGGCAGGCTCCGGCCGCCGCGGTAGGCCGCCACCCGCCGGTCCAGCTCGGCGCGCTCGGCGCGCACGGTCGCGGCCATGTCCTCCTCGGTCAGCCCGAGCCGCTCCAGCAGGCCGCGGTCGAACACCGGCCCGCCGCCCTCGGCGATCGCGCCCACGCCGAGCTCCGGCTGCGGCGGGAAGCCGATCTTGCGGGTCACCAGCACGTCCAGCGGGGACGCCAGGCGCCGCGCGATCTCGTAGCCGACCGGGACGCCGCCCCGCGGCAGCGCGAGCACCACGGCGCCGTCCAGGCCCATCGGGGCGAGCCGCGCCGCGAGCACCCGGCCCGCCTCCGCGCGGTCGGCGTAGGGCAGCGGGACGGCCTCGTCCGGCGCCGCCGGCTGCTTCGCCGTCCTGTTCCACGTCATTCGGCGCACCCCCTCCCGGGGTCGCGGAAGAACTCCTGACGGGGCCCTACCCGCCGGGCGCGCCGCGATTCAGCCGCCGGTGAGCCAGCGCAGCGGGTTGGCCCGCAGGATCGTGTCGACGGCCGCCTCGTCGGCACCGGCGGCCCGCAGGGCGGGCAGGAAGGTGTCGAACAGGTAGCCGTAGCCGGCGCCGCCGTACCGGACGACCTGCTCCATCCGCGAGACGCCG
The DNA here is from genome assembly GCF_030283205.1 of Actinomadura opuntiae. Lineage (GTDB taxonomy): Bacteria > Actinomycetota > Actinomycetes > Streptosporangiales > Streptosporangiaceae > Spirillospora. The sequence continues at coordinate 93,251 of NZ_JASNWF010000030.1, read as the reverse complement.
GTGCTCAGCAGCACCCGCTCGGCGTGCCCGGCCTCCAGCAGGTCCATGACGGCGCGCACCCGGGCGCCGATCGCCGCGTGGTCCTCGCCGGCCAGGCCGAGCGTGCCGAACGACACGTACCCGCCGGTCTCGGCGATCTTGCGGTGCTGGCCGGGGTCGTCCACCCGGTCCTGCTGGCCGACCGCGATCCGGTCCGGGGCGAGCCCGGCGGCGGTGAGGATCTCCAGCTGGGCCACGCCGGCGCGGCCGTAGGTCGCCACCGACAGGCCCGAGTAGCGGGCGGCGCGGGCGGCGGCCCGCAGGCACAGCTCCTCGGCCTCGGTGGGCGCCTCGCCCCAGGTGCCGATCTCGCCGATCACGCCGGGCAGCGCGTTGGTGCCGTCCAGGCCGAAGCCGATCTCGGCGAGCAGCCGCTCGGCCAGCCGGTCGACGCCGGACCGGCCCTCCGGCCCGGCGTCGGCGAGGGCCTCGCGGACGAACGCGGGGTGGAACGGCTCGGTGAACACGCCGGTCCCGGCGACCACGGCGACCCGCGCGCCGGCGCTGATGCGGGCCAGCGCGGCGGCGTTGCGCCCCATCCCCGAGCAGGTCAGGTCGACGACGAGGCCGAGGCCGTGCTCCTTGCGCAGCTCGTTCAGCTCCCGCTGGACGCCCTTCTCCTCGTCCAGCCAGCGCGCCGGGTCCGAGTCGACCTGCTGGGGGCGGGCGGGCCAGCGCAGGTCCAGCTGCAGGTGCTCGTGGGAGAGCACCGGGCCGGTGATCTCGGACGTCGCGATCGTGCCGGTCACGGTCCGGAGCCGGCCGGTGTCCTCTCGGGGGGTCATGGCAAGCGAGGCTACGACATGTTTGGCCTTTTCAAAGCCGTGAACGGGGCAGTTTTTACCTTTCGTCCCCGGGCTCGGCGGCGGTCGCCCCGGGCCCGTCCCGCCCGTCGTCCCCCTCCTCCTCCTGCCGGGCCCGCGCCTCCTGGACGGCGCGCGCCCGCGCGGTCCCGGCGCTCGGCCACAGCCGGTCGATCTCGGCGTTCAGCGTCGCGCCGATCAGCACCGCGAGCGCCGCCACGTACAGCCAGGCGAGCACCGCGATCGCGGCGGCCAGCGAGCCGTACACCGACACCCCGCTCAGCGACCCGCTCAGGTAGATCCGCAGGACCAGGCTGCCGATCACCCAGATCAGCAGCGCCAGCACCGCGCCGGGGACCTCGCGCCACCAGGCCGTCCGCACCGGCACGCTCATGTGGTAGAGCAGCGCCAGCGACAGGACCGACAGGCCCACCAGGACCGGCCAGTACAGGACCTGGACGATCGTGGCGCTCTCCGGCAGCGCCTGCCGCGCCAGGGTCGGCCCGGCGACCAGCAGCGGCACCACCACCAGCCCGGCGACCAGCCCGAGGACGTAGAGGATGAACGCGCGCGTCCGGGTGCGGATCACCCCGCGGATGCCCGACAGCCCGTAGGCGATCGTGATCGTGTCGATGCAGACGTTGACCGCCCGCGACCCCGCCCACAGCGACAGCACGAAGCTGATCGACACGATGTCCGGGCTGCCGCCGCGGATCACGTCGTCGAGCAGCGGGACCACCACGGTCTTCACCGCGTTGTCGGTCAGCACCGTGTGGGCGTGCTCGACGACCCTGGTGCGGATGTCGGCGACCGTCTCCGGGCCGATCACGCCCTGGAAGTGGCCCATGGTGCCGATCAGCCCGAGCGCCAGCGGCGGCAGCGACAGCAGCGCGAAGAACGCGATCTCGGCGGCGAGCCCGGTCACCCGGTAGCGGAACGCCCCGACCGCCGTCCCCTTGACCAGCCGCCAGCCGACCGGGCCGCCGGACCGCGCGAGGACGCCCAGCGCGCCCCAGAACGCCGTGCCGGCGCGGCGGGCGGCCGCGCGGACCCGCGCGCCCGCGGAACGGACGCGCGCGGCCGAGCCCGCGACGAGGCGCGGGGCGTGGTCAGAACGCACGGGACCGGTATGCCCAAGATCGGGAGCCGCATGGTTCGCGGCGGCGCGGCCGGAGGACGCGCGCTCCCCGGACGCCCCCTCCGGGGCCGCCTGTTCGGAGGGCGCGGGCTTCGCGGGGGCGGGCACCGGGGGCGCGCCGGCGGAGGGCGCGCGGTCGCGGCCGCCGGCGCCGTCCGCGCCGCCGTGGTCCCTGGCCGGGGAATCGCCGGCCGCGTCCGAGACGGTGGTCACAGCGCCCCACCGTAGGGTGTGGACCGCCCGGAAGATTCCGCATCGCCCATTTCCGTGATCCGCTCCGCGCGTCGCGCGCCGATCCCCTCCTCCGCCCGCTCAAGGGTCCGGCCGCCCGCGGGCGCGGGCTCCGGGCCGCCGCCTTCCGATCCCCCGCTCCTACCCGGTTCGACGGCGCCGGCCGCAGTCCGGCCCCTGATCGTTATGCCGGTGCGCGAGCATCGATGCGGATCGGTGACAATAGAGGGGTGATATGCCGGTCCTGCCGCGAACGCCACCACGAGGAGTGCCGTGGCGGGTCGTGGTGCGACTGCCAGCACAAGGCCGCGCCCGCGACGCCGTCGACGACGTCCGGGCCCGCCCCCGGGACCCGTTCGCCGGACGGGCGGGGCGCGACGCCGGGCGCGGAGCCTCCGGTGAACTGGAGGCGGCAGGGATGACACTTCTCACTCGCCCACATTCCGGACGTCACTGGACAGCCCGCGAGATGCCGTGTCAGAGTTTGAGCATGACTGCTGCGGACCCGCTGCTGGCCAAGCGCCGGCACGTCGACTTCCTCCGCGTCCGCAGCGCGATCTGTCGCTGACGCCCCAGACCACGCCCCTTCGCTCAGCCGGGCGCGTGGTGCACCGGCGTCACCTTTGACTTCATCCTGCTCAGCGTCGAGCCGGCTGCCTCAGAGCGCCGCTGCGCTACGCGTCCCTCACGACCACAGATGAGGACGCGCGCCGTGCCACCCGCGATCAAGCGCAAGAAGGGCGAGGGCCAGTGGGCCCTCGGCTACCGGGAACCGCTCAACAAGAACGAGGAGAACAAGAAGAACGACGACGGGCTGAACGTCCGCCGCCGGATCATCGACGTCTACTCCAAGACCGGTTTCGACTCCATCGACCCGGCCGACCTGCGCGGCCGGTTCCGCTGGATGGGCCTGTACACCCAGCGCAAGCCGGGCATCGACGGCGGCAAGACCGGGGCCCTCGAGGACGAGGAGCTCGAGGACAAGTACTTCATGATGCGGGTGCGCATCGACGGCGGCCAGCTCAGCGGCCCGCAGCTGCGCACCATCGCCGACATCTCCACCCGGTACGCCCGCGGCACCGCCGACCTCACCGACCGGCAGAACGTCCAGCTGCACTGGGTGCGGATCGAGGACGTCCCGGCGATCTGGGAGGCGCTGGAGGCGGTCGGGCTGCACACGATGGAGGCGTGCGGGGACGTGCCGCGCACCATCCTCGGCTGCCCGCTGGCCGGGATCGCCGCCGACGAGGTCATCGACGCGACCCGCGACCTGCGCGTGATCCACGACCGCTACATCGGCTCGCCGGAGTTCTCCAACCTGCCGCGCAAGTACAAGACGGCGCTGTCGGGCTGCACCGCGCACTGCACCGTCCACGAGATCAACGACATCGCGTTCGTCGGCGTGGTGAACGAGGCGGGCGAGACCGGCTACCAGCTGTTCGTCGGCGGCGGGCTGTCCACCAACCCGATGTTCGCCCAGAGCCTCGGGGTGTTCGTGAAGCCGGAGCAGACCAGCGAGGTCTGGCACGGCGTCACCTCGATCTTCCGCGACTACGGGTACCGGCGGCTGCGCAGCCGCGCCCGGCTGAAGTTCCTGATGAAGGACTGGGGCGCGGAGAAGTTCCGCGAGGTGCTGGAGAAGGAGTACCTCGGGTACGCGCTGCCGGACGGCCCCGAGCCGGCCGCGCCGCTGGGCCGCCGCGACCACGTCGGGATCCACCCGCAGAAGGACGGCCGGTTCTACGTCGGGTTCGCGCCGCGCGTGGGCCGGGTGAACGGCGAGCTGCTCGGCACCATCGGCGAGCTGGCCGACCGGTACGGCTCGGGCCGCGTCCGCACGACCATCGAGCAGAAGATGGTCATCCTGGACGTCCCGGAGGAGAACACCGAGGCGCTCGCCGAGGCGCTGGCCGAGCACGACCTGCAGGTCCGGCCGTCCACGTTCCGGCGGCAGACGATGGCCTGCACCGGCATCGAGTACTGCAAGCTCGCGATCGTCGAGACCAAGCAGCGCGCGATGGACCTGGTGGACGAGCTGGAGAAGCGGCTGCCCGACTTCGACCAGCCGCTGACGATCAACGTCAACGGCTGCCCGAACGCCTGCGCCCGGATCCAGGTCGCCGACATCGGGCTGAAGGGCCAGCTGGTCGTGGACGAGAACGGCGACCAGGTCGAGGGCTTCCAGATCCACATCGGCGGGCAGCTCGGCGCCTCGTTCGGCAAGAAGGTCCGCGGCCTGAAGACCACGTCGGCCGGACTGACCGACTACGTCGAGCGCGTCGTCCGCAGGTTCGACGAGCAGCGCGCCGACGGCGAGACGTTCGCCGCGTGGGCGCAGCGCGCCGACGAGGCCGACCTCAAGTAGCGGGCAGGCCGGAATGAGCGAACGTGCCGCGCCGTTCTACTGCCCGTACTGCGGTGAAGAAGATCTCGAACCTCTCGAGGAGCACGGGGCGTGGTTCTGCAACGACTGCGTCCGCTCCTTCCAGCTGAAGTTCCTCGGTGTCCGATCCGCCCAACAGACCAAGGAGTCCCGGTGACGCTGCTGGAGACCGACAGACCGACCCTGGACCTCGAGGACATCGTCGAATCGGCCGCCGAGGCGCTGGAGGGCGCGCCCACCCTGGAGGTCATCCGGTGGGCCGTCGCCACGTTCGGCGACCGGATCTGCCTCACCTCGTCCATGTCGGACGCCGCCCTGATCCACCTGGTGTCGAAGGTGAAGCCGGGCATCGACGTGCTGTTCGTCGACACCGGCTACCACTTCGCCGAGACGATCGGCACCCGCGACGCGGTGGAGGCCGTGTACCCGGTGAACGTCATCAACGTGACGCCGTCGCGCACCGTCGAGGAGCAGGAGGCCGCGCTCGGCCCCCGCCTGCACGGCCGCAACCCCGACCTGTGCTGCCACCTGCGCAAGGTGGAGCCGCTCGGCCGGGCGCTGGAGGGCTACATGGCCTGGTTCAGCGGGATCCGCCGGGACGAGACCGCCAGCCGCCGCAACCGCCGCGTCGTCGAGTGGGACCGCAAGCGCGGCATGGTCAAGGTGAACCCGATCCTGGACTGGTCCCAGGAGGACATGGACAACTACATCGAGGACAACGGGGTCATCATCAACCCGCTGCACTACGACGACTACCCCTCGATCGGCTGCGAGCCGTGCACCCGCCCGGTCGCGCCCGGCGAGGACCCGCGCAGCGGCCGCTGGGCGGGCATGGGCAAGACCGAGTGCGGCATCCACCTGTGAGCGCCGTCCCGATGGTCGCGGTGGCGCACGGGAGCAGGGACCCCCGTGCCGCCGCGACCGTCACCGGGTTGCTGGCGGCCGTCCGGGCGCTGCGCCCCGGCCTGCCCGTGCAGGCCTCCTTCCTCGACCACGCGCCGCCCTCCCCCGACCGGGCGCTGGACGCGCTGGCCGGGGACGGCGCCGCAGCGGCGGTCGTGCTGCCGCTGCTGCTGACGGCCGCCTACCACAGCAAGACCGACCTGCCGGGCGTGCTGAACCGGGTGCGGGCGCGCCGGCCCCGGCTGGCGCTGCGGACCGCCGCGACGCTGGGCCCGCATCCGCTGCTGACCGGCGCGCTGGAGCGCCGCCTGGCGGAGGCGGGCGTGGAGCCGGGCGACCCCGACACCGCCGTGGTGCTGGTCGCGGCCGGGTCGTCGGACGACTCCGCCAACGCCACCATCTGGCGGCTGGCGCGCGAGTGGCGCTCGCGCGGCTGGCGCGGCGTCGTCCCGGCGTTCGCGTCGGCGTCCCGCCCGACGCCCGCCGAGGCGGTCGCGGCGCTGCGCGACGCGGGCGCGCCCCGCGTGGCGGTGGCGTCGTACTTCCTCGCGCCGGGCCACTTCGCCGACAAGGTGCGCGCCGAGTCGCTGGACGCGGGCGCCTTCGCGGTCTCCCCCGTCCTGGGGGCGGCGCCGGAGGTCGCCGAGCTGGTCGTCCGCCGCTACGACGAGGCGCTGGCCGACCGCGTCGCCGAGGGCCGCACCGCCACCGCGGTCTGACGTCGGGTTCCTCACGTTCGCCGGGTCCGGCTCGGGGTATGCGGTCGCGCATGGATGAGCGTGAGGATTCCGGACACGAGCCCGAGACGACGCACGACCGCGACTTCGCACCGGTGAACCAAGGGTCGGACGCGCGGGGCCGCACCGTCCCCGGCACCTCCGTCCCGGCGAGCGTGCCGGGCGAGGAGCCCGCGGAGCGCGGCGCCCGCCAGGAGGATGAGGTCAGCGGCACCGGCACGCCCGGCGTCGGCACCGGTCACCCCGACGCGCTGCCCCCGGACGACGCGGGCGTCCGCAAGGCGGAACGCGACGACGAATCCCGCTGACCCGTACGGTCCGGCTCCGGCGCCGCCGTCAGGAGCCGGAGCGGCGGTCGCGCCACCAGGACGCGACCGCCCCGCGGATCGGGGCGTGGTGCTCGTCGTCCACGATCTTCACGTCGCCCATGAAGGCGTTCGCGGTGACCCGCACGACGGGGATCCGCTCGCCCGGGCAGCACTCGCGCGTCTGGACGCGGCGGTCGCCGAGGAAGGCGTGGCCCATCAGCTCGACCGCCACCCCGTCCGGCACGATGATCTTCACGTCGCCCATCACGGCGGTGGCCGCGATGTGCACCTCGCCGGTGGGGACCTGCGCGCCGCGCAGGTCCAGCTCGACGTCGCCCATCACCGACACCGCCTCCAGCGGGCCGTCGATGCGGCCGACGATGCGCTCCTTGCAGTCCCCCATGACGGCGCTGAACCGCCGCTTGACCTGCAGCGGCGCCGGGTTGGCGCCGGGCGCGCCCATGCCGGGCAGGTCGGCGGTGATGTGCTCGAGGTCGGTGCGGCTGACGGCCGCGTAGGCGGCCTCGGTGCGCTCGGTCAGCTCCTCGAAGGTCAGCCGCCCCTCCACCGAGGCGACCCGCAATCGCTCGACCACGGCCTCGCGCTCGGCGTCGGAGGCCCGGACCGGGCCGGGAACCGCGGGATGGTCGGACGGATCGGCGCCGGGCCGCGCGGGGTGCAGGTCCTGCCGCCGCGGCCGCGGGCGGCTCGGGCACGACGGCCGCCCCTGCTGCGGACTGGACTGACTCATGGTTTCGAAGTTATGCCCCCGGGCCGCATGGACAATCCGCCGCGCGGACGAGATCGTCCCACCACCTCAGGAGGATGACCCGTCCGCCCCCGGCACGGCATGATCCATCTTTCAACTACCCGAACCCGGTTCTGTATCCTGCCGTCGGGGCGTCCCCCCGACCCGTCCTCCGCAGCACAGGAGCAGCGCCGTGACCCACGAGGTGTTCAACCAGGTTCCCCCGCTCGCCGGGCACGACGTGGCCGACGATCCCGCCCTGCTGGACGGGCTGGAGCGCGAGGGCGCCGGCTGGGCGGCGGCGGAGGTGCACGAGCTCGGCCGCCTGGCGGGCACCGAGCGCGCCCAGGAATGGGGCCGCCTCGCCAACGAGAACCCGCCCGTCCTGCGCACCCACGACCGCTACGGGCACCGCATCGACGAGGTCGAGTTCCACCCGGCGTGGCACGAGCTGATGACCGTCGCGGTCACGCACGGCCTGCACGGCGCCCCCTGGGCCGACCCCCGCGAGGGCGCGCACGTCGCGCGCGCCGCCAAGTTCTACAGCTGGCGCGTGGACGCCGGGCACGGCTGCCCGATCTCGATGACGTACGCCGCCGTCCCCGCCCTGCGCCAGGCCCCCGAACTGGCCGCGCAGTACGAGCCGCTGCTCGCCAAGCCCGAGTACGACTTCGGGCTGCGCGCCCCGCTCACCAAGAACGCGCTGCTGGCCGGCATGTCGATGACCGAGAAGCAGGGCGGCTCCGACGTCCGCGCCAACACCACGCAGGCGACGCCGCAGCCGGACGGGACGTACCGCCTCGTCGGCCACAAGTGGTTCACCAGTGCCCCGATGTGCGACGTGTTCCTCACCCTCGCCCAGGCGCCGGACGGCCTGACCTGCTTCCTCGTCCCCCGCGTCCTCCCCGACGGCACGCTCAACCCGCTCCGGCTGATGCGGCTGAAGGACAAGCTCGGCAACAAGTCCAACGCCTCGTCCGAGGTCGAGTACGAGAACGCCGTGGCGTGGCGGGTCGGCGACGAGGGACGCGGCGTCCGCACCATCATCGAGATGGTCAACATGACCCGGCTGGACTGCGTGATCGGCGCGGCCGCCGGAATGCGCCAGGGCGTCACCATGGCCGCTCACCACGCCGCGCACCGCAAGGCGTTCGGCGAGTACCTCATCGACCAGCCGCTGATGCGCAACGTCCTGGCCGATCTCGCGGTGGAGTCGGAGGCGGCGACCGTCCTGATGACGCGCCTCGCCGGCGCCACCGACCGCTCGGTGCGCGGCGACGCGTCCGAGGCCGCGTTCAAGCGCCTCGGCCTGGCGGTCGGCAAGTACTGGGTCTGCAAGCGCTGGCCGGCGCACGCGGCCGAGTCCCTCGAATGCCTGGGCGGCAACGGCTACGTCGAGGAGTCCGGCATGCCGCGCCTGTTCCGCGAGTCCCCCCTGAACTCCATCTGGGAGGGCTCCGGCAACGTGGCGTCGCTGGACGTGCTGCGCGCCATGGCCAAGGAGCCGCAGACCGTCGAGGCGTTCTTCACCGAGGTCGGGCGGGCCGCCGGAGCCGACCCGCGCCTGGACACTGCCATCACCGAGGTCAAGGACTCCCTCCAGGACTTCGCCACCCTCCAGGTCCGCGCCCGCCGCGTCGTCGAGCGCATGGCCCTGGTCCTGCAGGCGTCCCTGCTGGTTCGGCACGGACACCCGGCCGTCGCCGACGCCTTCTGCGCCACCCGCCTCGCCGGCGACTGGGGAACCGCCTTCGGCACCCTCCCACCCGGCCTCGACCTGTCCCCCATCATCGACCGCGCCACCCCGAAACTCGGTTGAGCGCGCGTTCAGAACCAGCCTTCGCAGTCCGTCGGGCCACCACTTCGACCCTGTCCCTGCCGAAAATCTCGTCCGCGCAGGTCAAGCGGCATGTTCATACTCGTTGAGAATCCCTCCCAGCCGTTGCCTTCTTCGGATGTTCAGGTGAGCGATCTGGTTCGGTTCGGTGATCGCTGAAGGCAGCGGCTTCAGCGGGCGGGCGTTGGCGATGCCCTGATGAGGCCGATGCTCGTTGTAAAAGGTCTCGAACTCGCGGAGGGCCTGGAGCAGGTGACGCTGGTTCCAGATCAACGTGCGGTCGAGCAGTTCACGGCGGCAGGTCTGCATCCACCGCTCCATCACCGCGTTCATCCTCGGCATCCGCACCCCAGTGAGCAGCACCCGGATACCGGCTTCGGCCAGGACGGCGTCGAACTCCTCGGGGAACTTGCCATCGCGGTCGCGGATTACGAACCGCGCCCGGCAGCCGGCGTCCTCCAGGTCCATGACCAGGTTCCGCGCCGCCTGCGTCACCCACGAGGCGGTCGGGTGAGCGGTAGCGCCCAAGATCCGGACTCGGCGGGTGCGATGTTCGATGACCGCCAGCACGTACATGCGGGCACCGGTGAGGGTCGCGGTCTCCAGGAAGTCACACGCCAGCAGCGCCTTCGCTTGCGAGCGCAGGAACCCGGCCCAGGTGGTGGCGGAACGCTCGGGCGCCGGATCGACGCCTGCGTCCTTGAGGATCTCCCAGATGGTAGAGGCGGCCACCTTAACGCCGAGCACCAGCAGTTCGCCGTGCACCCGTCGGTAGCCCCAGCTCGGGTTCTCCCGCACCAGGCGAAGGACGAGAGCCCGGATCGAGCGGACGGTCGGTGGTCGCCCCGGACGCTTGGGGCTGGAGCGAGCAGCGTGCCGACCCGCAATCAGGTCCCGGTGCCAGCGCAGTACTGTGTCCGGCCGCACGAGCAGCCGCGTCTGCCGCAATACGCCACGAGGCAGCCGGTGCAGCAGCGCCGCGAGCAGCGCTCGATCCGGACCGGTGAACCGCACCCTCGCCCCGTCCAATTGGCGCTCCAGCACCGTGATCTGATGCCGCAGCACCAAGATTTCGGCGTCCTTCTCCCGGTCGGTCATCGGAAGCAGACGCAGCACCGCGAACGCGTTCGCCACGGTCAAGTAGGCCAGTCGCAACAGCACAACCGCCCATTCTCCCGGGGCGAGGGCAGCGTCGTGGCATGTCCCGCGACGGTTCCCAACCTGCGACGCCACCCGCCGGACATTAGGGCTCTCACCTGCACGGACGTACTTTTCGGCAAGCACAGAGTCGTTCCCGGAGGCAGAGGTCGAGGTCTTTCGAGGATCAAGGTGCCTCATCGGCGTCGCATCGACGTTGCCCGGGCGTCGCTGGTTGAATCAGCTCAGGGCCCTTCGGTAGAGTCGCCGCCGCATGCGCAGGGGCCCGGGTGCGACGCTCATCGGCCGATGTTGGATCCAGTGGCGGCAACATTCTGGCCGAAGCGTTCATCTCATCTCTGAAACGCCAGGCGCTGTTCGCCAGTTGCCTTTTGCAATCAACACCGAAAGCCGACCCTAAGCTATTTTTGGCACTTTATTGCCCATGCGGCTATCTGCGTTCGCTTACTGAGTCCGAGTTTCTTGAGAATCACTTGAACGTGTCCCTCGACAGTGCGAGGAGAGATGAACAGTCTTGAGGCTATTTCGCGATTGATGAGTCCGTCGGCGATGAGTCGAGCGATCTCCCATTGGCGTTCAGAAAGTGGCCCGTGGGCGGTTAGGCCAGAATGTGAGGTATCGCTTCCGTGCTCCTCGAGCGCGAAACTGATCGTGTCGTCGTAAAGCAACCGACGGCCGGCGTCGAAGGCGTCTGCGAATTGTTCGGCTCCTAGGTTCGACCTGGTTGCGTCATGAAAGTTCTGATGTGCGCGGGCGCTCATCTGTTCCGGCGAGATACCGAGATGCTCCCAACGAGCGGCGGCTGCGCCGAAGAGGATAGCGGCGCGCTTATGGTCACCCTGTCGGGAGGCGACCCAGGCGAGCGCTTCGACGAAGTAGGCCACGTCCAGACTGTGGTATCCCGTAGCCGCGGATGCTGCGAGGGCTTCGCGCGCGGTTCGCGCCGCCACAGCGGCGTCGCCTGCGGTGACCTCGACGGCCACGGTCGCGAAACGGGCCATGTTCCGGAAGATGACGTCTCCCGCGGTCTTCGTGAGCGCGGTCATCCGTTCCAGGGCGACGCGCGCTCCGGCCAGGTCGTCCAGGTAGGCCCGGGCTACGGCTAACCCGAACAGCGGATGCAGTTCGCCTCGTACTTGTCCTTGCTCACGGAAGATGTCCACGGCTTTCTCGGTGAACACGGCAGAGGCTTGCGGATCGTTACGATGTGCCAGTCCGCGAAGCCCGACGGTGTATCCGGTCAGTAACTTGTCTCGACCCGCGTTGAGCTCGTCGGCTTGGTCCAGCAGCATGAGGGTTCCGGAAAGGTTGGTCATCCAGAAAGAGAACTCCGCGCTGGTAGCCAATGCCCAAGCGCGGTCGAGATGATCAGGTGGAGCGACGGCCAAGGCTCGCCCCAGCCAGGTCAGCCCCTCGGCGTTTAGGCCCTGTGTGGCCCAAAAGCTGCTGAGGTGACGCATCATTCGCATCACGGCGCCCGCCTCGCCGGGTGTGTGGATCGACCATTCCAATGCGGCTCGCAGGTTAGCGAGATCGTTGTGCAGGCGGGCGGTCCACTTGGACTGCGCCTGGCTGACCCACTGCTCGTCCGCCGCGGAGGCAAGACGCGCGAACCAGTCGCGGTGTCGGCGGGTGACTTTCGCGAGGTCGCCAGAATTTTCCAGTTGTTCCCGTCCATATTCGCGAAGGGTTACGAGCATGCGGTGACGGACACTCGTGGTCTGCTGTGTGCGGACTATGATCGACTTGTCCAGCAGGCTGTCGATCAGGTCGATGACGGCCCCGTCGGGCACGTGCGGCCCAGCGCACACGTATTCGGCGGCTTCTAGGTCGAACCCGTCGACGAACACTGAAAGCCGCGCCCACATGACCTGCTCTGCCGTCGAGCACAGGTCATAGCTCCACTGGATGGCCGCTCGCAAGGTTTGATGGCGCTCTGGAGCAGAGCGTGGTCCTTTGGTCAGTAATTCCAGGCGACTGGCGAGTCGATCGGTGATCTGATTGGGCGCCAACACGCGGACCCGTGCGGCGGCCAGTTCCAGCGCCAGAGGGATGCCCTCCAGGTGCCGACACAGTCGTGCGACATGAGCACTGTTATCGTGCGTGATCTGAAAACTCGGGCAGACCGCCGTCGCCCGCTCAACGAACAACCGAATACCGTCGTACTGTTCCAACTCGTGCTGCTCGGCATGCTCGCGCGCGTCCGGTAGCGGTAGCGGCGCGACCGGGAGGACACGCTCCCCCGCTACCGCGAGCGACTGCCGGCTGGTGGCCAGGATTCTTGTCTTGGGGCACTGCGCAAGCAACAAGCCGACGAACACCGAGCAGTCGGGCATCATGTGCTCACAGTTGTCCAGCACGAGCAGAACCTGACGGTCCTGCAGGTAATCGAGCACGACATCGCAGATCGGCCTGCCGGTCATGTTCTGCAGGTTCAGCCGCTTGGCGACCTGATCGGGCAACCGGTTCGGATCACGCAATCCCGCTAAGTCGACGAAGACAACGCGCTGAGCGAAGGCATGCCCGATCCGGGCCGCCACCCGTGTCGCCAGTCTGGTCTTGCCGATCCCGGCGGGCCCGGTCAACGTGATCAGGCGAGCTTCGCCGAGCAGTCGCCTCAGCTCGACATACTCGCGCCGGCGCCCGATGAAACTGGTGAGTTCGGCCGGAAGACCAGCAGCGGCCTCGCCGTCCATGCTGGGGGACATTTCGGGGACGTCGGAGGGAGGTGGAGACGGTTCGGACACGGGACGCCTCCTTGGGTGGGGGTGGGAGGAGGTGGTCGACCAGTCGAAAGCGCCGCAGGGCCACAGATAGTAGCGGGCCGCAGCACTGCAATTCCAGAGCGTCAGCGCGCGACCACGCTCCCGCCCGTCATCGTTGGTCGTGCACCAGGGTGCTCGTCGACGCCGCGCGCAGGCTCACCGCGGTCGCGCCGACCCCGTCAGCGTCATGGACGTTCAGAGCGGAACGATCTCCATCGGAAGCAAGAAATGCACGTATGCAGACAGGTAGTTATACGGATAGCGGGAAATCAACGGCCCGACAGACACTCCCTGGCAGCAGCGGGACCCAACGACCCGCCGTTACCCGAGGAGGTACCCCCGCATGAAAATGTGGATGAAGCCCCGCACGAGACACGCTGGTCGCGCCGTCCGTTCGCGGGCACTGGCGGCCGCCACCCTCGCCGCCGCCGGCCTGCTGTCGACGACCGTCGCCACCACCCCCGCGACGGCCGCAGCGGGGCCGGACCCCACGCTCAACGACGTCAAGACCCTGACCGGCCCGTACCAGACCTCCACGGCGACGGTGCAGAACAGCGGGCAGTTCGGCGCGGCGACCATCTACTACCCCACCTCCACCACCGACGGCCCCTACCCGGGGGTGGTGCTGGCCCCCGGCCTCACCAGCTCCCAGTCCGTCCTGTCGTGGTACGGCAAGACGCTGGCATCGCAGGGATTCGTGGCGATGACGATCAACTTCACCAGCACCATGCTCTACCCGACCCAGCGGCAGCCCCAGATCGACAAGGCGCTGACTTACCTCACCCAGACCAGCACCGTCAAGAGCAGGGTGAACGCCAACACCCTCGGCGTCCTGGGCCACTCCTTCGGCGGCGGCGGGTCGCTCCTGGAGGAGTTCAACAAGCCGTCCCTCAAGGCCGCGATCCTGCTCGACCCGGTCAACCAGCCCGCCGTGCAGTCCTCGCAGCTCAGCCAGGTCGCCATCCCGACCATGATCATCACCGGGCAGAACGACACCCTCAGCAGCGAGTCCCCCACCGTCTACAACGGGCTCCCGAGCTCCACGCCCAAGCAGCTGCTGGACATCGCCGGCGGCAACCACGGAACGGTGCTCACCGCCAACGCGAACATCGCCCGGTACGTCGTCCCGTGGCTGAAGGTGTACCTGTCCGGCGACTCGCGGTACCAGCAGTTCAACTGCCCCATCACCTCCGACTCCTACCTGTCCTCGCACCAGGGGAATTGCTCATCGTGACCTGACCGGGCGGGCCCCGGCGTTCCGGGGCCCGCCCGGGAGAGCTACCGCGGGAGAGAATCTCCGGTGACGCGGTCGGCTCAGTAGAGACTCGCAGCGGCACCACTGGGGATGGGCGAGGCTGCTGCGGTCATGTTCGGGCCCTGGCGTTCCATGGCGCCGGGGCCCGAACGTGTTGTGCGAGGTCCGACCGGCCAAGCGACGACCATCGACACTACAGCCGGCGCCACGACGATGAACGCTCCCACGGCTGCGGTCCACACGATCAGCTAAGCGACCTCACCGCTTTCCTCGTTATCTCGCGGTGACAATGTCGTCGGGAACGTTAGCCGCCGTGGCATTGTTGGCGACGCGTTCACGTCCCTAGGGTCTCGCTGTATTCGCTGAACAGCCAGACAGGGGGACCCACCTATGCGGCAGCGCCATGTCGCGGCAATCGACCAGGGGGTGACCTCCACCCGGTGCATGATCTTCGATGCCTCCGGCAGGGTGCTGGGAGCCGCCCAGCGAAAGCACCAGCAGTTCTTCCCCCGTCCAGGGTGGGTGGAGCACGACGGTACCCAAATCTGGGTGCGGGTTCAGGACGTCGTCGCTAGCGCCCTGCGCACGTCTGGCCTGCGGGCGGCCGATCTTTGCGCCGTCGGAGTCAGCAACCAGCGCGAGACCACGATCGTATGGGACAGGTCGACCGGACGGCCCGTGCACAATGCGCTGGTCGGGCAGGATATTCGCGCCGAGGCGCTCTGCCGCGAACTTGTGGCGAGGCATGGCCTGCAGCGGTTCGCGGCACGTACGGGCCTTCCGGTGGCGTCCTACTTCCCCGGCCCGAAGATCCGGTGGCTGCTGGACCATGTGCCGGGTGTCCGAGACCGCGCTGAGCGCGGGGAACTGCTGTTCGGGACGGTGGACACCTGGTTGATCTGGAATCTGACCGGCGGCGCCGTCCACGTCACCGATGTCACCAACGCGAGCCGCACCCTCCTGATGGACCTGCGGAGCCTGAAATGGGACGAGGACGCCCTCGCCGCGATGGGCATCCCCCGTTCGATGCTGCCGGAAATCCGTCCATCGGCCGAGGTCTACGGGACAGCGCGCGGCGTATTGGAGGGCGTGCCGATCGCCGCCGCCCTCGGTGACCAGCAAGCGGCGCTATTCGGGCAGTCCTGCCTTGCGGCCGGAGAGGCCAAGTGCACCTACAGCACCGGCGGCTTCCTGCTGCTCAACACCGGCCACCAACCCGTGGCCTCTCAACACGGGCTGTTGTCCACGGTCGGTTTCCAGCTCGAAGGCGAACCTGCGGTTTATGCTCTTGAAGGCGCGATCGCCGACACCGCCCCGCTGACCCGCTGGCTCCCGAACCGGCCAAGCCACCTCGGCCTCACACCCGAGTTGCAAGGCCTCGCCGAATCCGTGCCCGATAGCGGCGGGGTCTACCTGGCGCCGACACCATCGAGGTTGTCCGTCCCTCATTGGCGCCCGGATGCGCACGGTGTCCTGGCGGGTCTGACAGATCTCGCCGACAGTGGGCACCTGGCCCGCGCCGTGCTGGAGACGACGGCCTACCAGACCCGCGAAATCGTCGAGGCCATGACACTCGACTATGGTTTCCAACCCGAGTTCTTGCGGGTCGACGGCGCACTGACCGCCAATGGGCTGCTCATGCAGTCACTCGCCGACGTGCTCGATCTAAGGATCGTCCGGTCGTTGCTGCTGGAGACCAGCTGCCTCGGCGCGGCCTATGCAGCCGGCCTGGCCACTGGAATATGGCCGAGTGCTGACGCGCTTCGCAGCAGGTGGCAGTACGCCGCTGCCTGGACCCCGCACCCCGACAATGACCTCGGCGCCCGCAAGTATCGCAAATACCGAAAAGCCGTAGAGATGGCTCAACAATGGACCGTCGACGATGATGTCTTCCGGTTCGGCGAAGCGGCGTCGCAAACTGGCCGTTAAGCCAACCGTGGCGTTCCGTCCGTGGTCGAGCAGGGGCATGTGGCCCGACGGCCGCTCGTGCACGCTCATGCCGGTCCTGGAGCCCTCACCTCCGGGCGCTTGACCTGGAACTGAGCGGCGGGCCGGGTCAGGCAGATGCGTAGTTTTGCGGATAGTGCGGAGAAACTTCCTCCAACGATCCTTGCACCTGCGACGGGTGACGAGGAGGCCACGGTGAGCATCATCCGGCAGAATGCTGCGCTCGACAGAACGTTCCGCTCGCACGTGCCTGAGGTCGCAGCGGAAGTCACGGTCAAGATCCGGCGGGAAGTTCCAGCGCTCGGCAGGGTGGGCTATCTCGACTCGCTCATCGAGGATGCTATCGGGCATTTCGTTGACCTTCTCGCAGAACCGGAGCTCTCGTCCGATCAGATTCTGCAGCGGGCTTGTGAAGCAGGCGCTCAGGAGGCCGCCGAGGGCCGGGGACCCGATGTGCTGACTGCCGCGGTGCGGCTGGCCGCTGGGATAGCGATCGCACGACTTACCGAGCACGCCGAGCGGCTGGGCTTCAGCATCGCGTTCAGCGCGGTCGGCAGGATCGCCCAAACAGCGTTCGCCTACACCGACCGCATCGCCGAAGCCATCGTCACAGGCCATGGTCTACAGGCCCCGTCGATCGCCGAGCAGGAGAGAAACCGACGCAGACTGCTTGACCTACTACTGACGTCAGCCTCGACGGACCTACAGATCAAAGAGGCCGCTCAGCAGGCCGGATGGCGGGTGCCCCACAGCATCGCCGTCATTGTGGTGCGGCCGGGCGGGCCGGTGACCGGACGCCCTCTGCTTCCGCCTGATGCGCTCTCGGGTCTTCACCTGGCCGAGCCCTGCGCGATCGTGCCCGACCCGGACGGCCCGCAGCGCCTCAGCAGGCTGGGGAGCGCTCTGCGCGGCTGGACGGCGGTCATCGGGCCCACAGTAGGGGTGGGTGAGGCAGCCATGTCCTTGCGCTGGGCAGATCGAACGCTGGAACTGGTAAGACAAGGACGGATCACGGGGAACGGGGTGCGACCGGTCTGCGCCGCCGAGCACCTGCCGCAGTTGTTGATGGCCTTGGGCGCCGATCTCACCGATCTCGTAGCGGCCGACCGGTTGGCCCCGTTGGCCCTGGTCAAGGCCGGGCTACGCAACGAGCTGGAGGCGACGCTGCTCGCGCTGTTCGAGTGCCATTTCCGGGCCAGCTCTGTGGCGACACGGTTGCAGGTGCACCCGCAGACCGTCCGTTACCGGCTCCGCAAACTCCAGGAGCTCTTCGGCGACGATCTGTACGACCCCGACAAGCAACTGGAGATGCACCTGCTGCTGCGCGCCCGGCTGCTGCGCCGCGGGGCCGCCAGATACCCGAACTGAGCTGGCATGCCTGGTAGCAGAGGTGATGGCTGTTGGCTACGGTAATGGACGCCATGAACCTGCCACGCGTCGCCACCAGCTATGTCGGTCGTCGGAGCGAGACCGCGCAGGTGTGCTCGATGCTGCGCTGGGGCCGGCTGGTGACGCTGACCGGGCCGGGCGGGGTGGGCAAGTCCCGACTCGCCGAGGCAGTGGCGGCGCGGACGGCCGCCCGGTTCGCCGACGGGCTGGTTTTCGTCGATCTCACCGAGGTGCGCGAAGGCGGGCTGCTGCCGGACTTGGTGGCCACTCGGCTGGGCCTGCACAACCGCTCACGTCGTCCCGCCTTGCAGCTGGTGACCGACCGCCTGGGTGAGGACGCGCTGCTTCTGGTGTTGGACAACTGCGAGCACGTAGTGGACGCGGCGGCGGCGTTCGCCTCTGCCGTCTTGGCCGCCTGTCCGCATACCGCCATGCTGGCGACCAGCCGACAATCCTTGGGCGTGGCGGGAGAGCAGGTTCTGCATGTTCCCCCGCTGCCGGTGCCCGCGACCGATGCAGCGCCTTCGCTGAGGGAACTGACCCGCTACGACGCGGTGCATCTACTAGTGGAACGCGCCTCGGTTGTCCTGCCCGGCTTCGAGATCACCGATGGCAACAGCGCCGCAGTCGTACAGGTCTGCCGGCGGCTGGACGGGCTGCCCCTGGCGATCGAACTGGCGGCGGCCAGGTTGCGGTCGCTGTCACTGCAGCAGATCGCCGACCGGCTCACCCGGCGGCTGCCGCTGCTCGCCGCCGGGCCGCGCACGGTGCCCGAACGGCAGCGGACACTGCGCGCCACGATCGACTGGAGCTTTTCGCTGTGCTCTCCCGCCGAGCAGGCGCTGTGGCGCCGGGTCTCGGTCTTCGCCGGCACGTTCGGCCTGGCGGCCGCAGAGGAGGTATGCGCCGGGCCAGGCCTTGCACGCGAGGAGGTCTTGGACGCCCTGGACGGGTTGCTCGACAAATCGGTCCTGATTCGGGAGGAACACGGGGACGTCGCCCGCTACCGGATGCTGGAGACCATTCGCGAACGCGGCCACGAACTACTGTATGAGGCAGGTGAAGGCACCGACGCCTTCCGGCGCCACCGTGACTGGATCGATCGTTTCACCACGGCGGCAGATACGCACTGGGCCGGCCCGGAGCAGCTCGGTTGGATTACCCGGCTCCGCTCAGAGCAGGCGAACCTTCGGGCCGCGCTGGAATGGTCACTCACCGAACCGGGCGAGGCCGGTGCGGTCCTTCGGATCGCGTCCCGGCTCGATGAGTACTGGACGTTCTTCGGCCACAGCGCCGAGTGCCGCCAATGGCTCGACCGGGCCCTGGCCGCAACCTCCGCCGACCATCCCGACCGTCCGCGGGCGCTGGCGTTCTGCGCACTGCACGCGGTGTGGATCCTGGACCTCGATGCCGCCGCGGACCGGCTCACCGAAGCCGACCAGCTCACGGCCGACTCCCGCGACGAGCTGCTCGGTGCGCTGCTGAACTACGTGCGTGCCCTCGCCGCGCAGATCCGGACCGACACTCGTGCCGCCGACCTGGCGGCCGAGGCGGCTGCGGTGTTCCGCGCGCACGGCGACGTCCGGCGGGAACTGCACCCCTTGTGGATCTTCGGCGTCTCCAGCGGCTACCGGAGGGGCGAGGTGGAAGAGGGAAGGCGCGCCTTGCGCCGGATGCTTGACCTCTGCGAAGCCCGGGGAGAGACCCGCTACCGCGCCATGGCGCAGTTCGGGCTGGCCTATCTGGAGGTCGAGCGGGGCGACGTCGAGCTGGCCGAGCAGCTCGCCCGCGAGTCGCTGCGCAATTTGATGAAGATCGGCGCCGGTTCCGGCACCGCGTACCTGCTGGACAATCTGGCGTGGATCGCCGACCGCAAGGGCGAGCACGTCCGGGCCGCCACCTTGTTCGGCGCGGCGGCGACACTGTGGCAGGCGATCGGGTCGGCACCAGAGGTAGCGGTGTCCGGTCCGCACCGCGCGCACAAGTCCAGCACACTCGCCGCGCTGGGCGATGACCGCTTCGAGCGGGCGTTCGCCGCCGGGCGCGGCATGACCTGGCCAGAGGCTGCGGGGTTCGCGCTGGAGGAGACCGAGCCCGGTGCACCGGCCGATGGCGCCCGGCCAGGATCGCTGACCGGGCGCCAACGGCAGGTCGCCGGGCTGGTCGCCGAGGGCTTGTCCAACCGCGACATCGCCGCCAAGCTGGTGATCTCGCAGCGGACCGCCGACTCCCACGTCCAGAACATCCTCGACAAGCTCGGGTTCCGCACCCGGGCTCAGATCGCGGCGTGGTTCACCGAGCGGCGCTGACCGTCACTGCAGGGAGGCCCACAGATCGCAGTTGTGCTCGCGGGAGAAGTCGGTGACTTCGCCCAGCCTGGACGGCGCGTAGGAGATCATTTGTGGAGCGGCGCCGGAGAACAGCGGCCAGGTCCGCTTGTCTGCTGGCTGCCTGTCCTTGGCGAAGTTCGTCCAGTGCTTGCGCATGGTGGCGGCCAGGGCCTGCTGATCCTTCGACAGGGCCGCCGGGTATACGGCGTTGCCGACGGTGAACAGGTACTGCAGTTCCGAGGCGTGTGAGGCGCCGTAGGGGAACGACACCGGCGGCAGGTACAGCTGTGGTGCGTTGCGGTCGTTGAATTCGTAGGCGTAGGTCGGGACGCGCTTGGACAGCCAGCCGTCGAGCTGCAAGGCGGGGCAGGCGAAGCTGGCGTCAGTGGCGGCGGCCGCGAGCGCGGAGGCCGGGTTGGTGGAGGCGGTGAGCGGATACCGCTGCGCGACCCGCTTGGCCGCGGCCGGCGAGACGCCGGTCATGGCTTGGATCCCGGCGAGGTAGTTTTCCGCGGTCACGCGCTGTCCGGCCAGGTCATAGCCGGTCGCGACGAAGTAGGTGGATTCGTCGTGCGTGGTCCCGTTGATGACCGGGACATGGTGGAAGGCGCCCGAGCGGAAGGCGTCGTCCAGCGACCGGGGCAGCACCGCACCGTCGGTCTGCAGATAAAGGATCGATTTCTGCTGTGCCAGCAGCGCCGAAGCCGGGAGGGACCGCAGGCAGGCAGCCGTCTGGTCGGGGCAGCCGGCTGCGGCGGCCAGGGCCTCGCCGTCGGTCTCGGCGTCCGCGCGGGACTGGAGTTTGAGGTTGTAGGCGCCGCTCTGGGCGATCGCAGCGGAGAACAGGCCGGCTGATCCGGGCGAGGTCAGGTGGGCCAGGACGCTGTCGCCGCCGGCCGACTCGCCGAAGATGGTGACCCGGTTCGCCTGGCCGCCGAACCTGCCGATGTTGCGTTGCACCCAGCGCAGTGCGGCCTGTTGGTCCATCAGGCCGTAGTTGCCTGCCGAGCCGTCGGCGGCGGCCAGCGCCGGGTGGGCGAGGAAGCCGAGGGCGCCGAGCCGGTAGTTGAGGGTGACGACGATGGCGCCCCGCTCGACCATCGTGGTCGGGTCGTAGTTGCTGCCCGTGCCCGACACGAACGCGCCGCCGTGGATGTAGACCATGACCGGGTAGCGGTGCGTGCTTG
Organism: Actinomadura opuntiae; assembly: GCF_030283205.1. Classification (GTDB taxonomy): domain Bacteria; phylum Actinomycetota; class Actinomycetes; order Streptosporangiales; family Streptosporangiaceae; genus Spirillospora. The sequence goes on along the minus strand of NZ_JASNWF010000030.1, from coordinate 72,093 downwards.
GGGACGCCCCCTTGGGCGTGTAGACGTTGAGGTAGAGGCAGTCCTCAGAGGTGGGCGCAGTCGTGTTCTGAATGCATCTGGCGGACAAGCGGGTCGCAGACCGCACGCCCTTCCAGCGGGCCACCGGCTGCGGCGGCTTCCAACGCCGTTGTTGCACCGGAGGGGCAGCGTAGGGGACGCCGAGGAACTGATCGGTGGTGCCGGTGGCGGCTCCGCGCAGCACCCCTGCATCGGTGGCGACGGTCGGCGCTCCGGTCGGCGCCCTGGTGGGCTCGGCGCCGGCGGGGGTCTGCAGGACGCCTGTCAGCAGGCCTGCGGCCAGTCCCGCGGTGAGCAGGAGTTTCCTCATCAGGCGGCCTTCCGGGTGTCGATGGCCTTGCCGAACAGGTTCCAGCGCGTGCCCTTGAACCGTTCGAGCTGCAGCGTCTCCAGCGGGTAGCCATCGCCCGGGCCGGTCTGCATCGTGACACCCGGCAGGAGCAGGTCGGAGCGGACGCCCTTAAGGTCGCGAGCCGACTTCATCAGACCTTCGCGGGTGGGGCACTTCATCGCGGTGACGGCCTTGTCCATCGCGCTGGCAGAGGCCCAGCCGAGGCTGTAGAAGGCGTTGGTGGGGTCCAGGCCGGGCGCGTACTTGCCGAGCTTGGCCTTGTACAGCTGCATCTCGGGGTCGTTGGCCCATTGCGGGTCCGAGGGATCCTTGAGGAACGCCGCGGAGACGATGTTCTGCACTCGGGCGAAGCCGACCGGCTTGAGCACGGTCGAGGAGGACGAGACGTTGTTGATGATGTGCAGCGGGTTCCAGCTGGTGTCGTCGGCGTCGGCGGCCAGCGCCTGGGTGCCGAACTTGGGTGTGGTGATGTCCAGCAGGACGTCGGCCTTGGAGGAGGCGAGGTTGTGCATCTGCGGGCCGATGCTGGGGTCGGTGACCTCGTAGGTCTGCTCGGCGGCCACCTTCACGCCGCTGCCCTTGATCGCGTTGACGAAGCTGTTGCGGAGGTCCTTGCCGAAGTCGTCGTTCTGGTAGAGGATCGCGACCTTGGCCGCCGGCTTGTCCTTCTTGAGGTACTGGGCGTAGACCCGCCCCTCGGAGGAATAGCTGGGCTGCCAGCCGATGGTCCACGGGTCCTCCGCCGGGTCGGCGCCCCACTTGGTCGCGCCGCTGGAGACGAACACCTGCGGGACCTTCTGCTGGTTGGCGTACTGCATCACCGCCGAGGAGGTGGGGGTCCCCAGCGTCTGGAACAGGGCGAAGACATGGTCCTCCTCGACCAGGCGGCGGGCTTCCTCCACCGACTTGGGCGGCTGGTAGCCGTCGTCGCGCACAGTGAAGTCGATCTTGCGGCCGCCGATGCCTCCCTTCTCGGCGTTGACGTAGTCGAAGTAGGCCTTGATGCCCTTGGGGATCTGGCCGTAGGCCGACGACGGGCCCGACAGGGGGTAGATTCCGCCGAGCTTGATGCTCTTGCTGGTGATGCCGGTGGTCTGCTGGCCCTTGCACTCGCCCTGTGCGGTGGCGGCGCCGTCGTCGCCCCGGCCGCCGCATGCGGTCGCGGCGAGCAGTACCGCGGCCGCGGTCAGGGCCAGCGGCGGCGTCAGGCGAATCGTCTTGTTAGGCATGGAGGCTCACTTCTTTGCTTGGAGACGGTGGAGGATGCGGCCCGCGCGGCCTGCCAGGCCGGCGAGCCCGGTTGGGGCGAGGAACATGACGGCGATGATCAGGAGCCCGAAGACGACGTTGGGTGCGGCCTCGTTGAGGCCCTGGGAGAAGGAAGGGACGTACATCACGAACGCGCCGCCCAGCAGCGGCCCGAACGTCGACCCCAGGCCCCCGACGACGATCCCGGCGAGCAGCATGATCGACAGGTTGACGGTGAAGGAGTCGGGAGACACAAAGGCGATCACCCAGGTGTTCACCGCGCCGGCGGCGCCGGCCAGCATGGCGCTCCAGGCGAAGGCCAGGGTCTTGTACCGGGCCGGATGCACCCCCATGACCTCGGCGGCGGTCTCGTTGTCCCGGATGGCGTGCAACGCCCGGCCGACCCTGGAGCGCAGCAGCGACCAGACCACCACGCCGGCCACGACCGTGATCAGCAGCGCCACGAAGTACAGCCACTGGTCGGGTGCCAGGCCCGTCCAGGCCGGTGGCACCGGATGGGCCAGAGTGAGTCCCATCGACCCGCCGGTGACCGACCCGAACCGTTTGAGCAGCGGTACCAGGAAGATGGCGATGGTCATGGTGACCAGTGCCAGGTACAGGCCTCGTAGCCGTAGCGCCGGGATGCCGAGCCCGAAGCCGAGCACGAACGTCACCACCATGGCGGCCGGTAGCGTCACCAGGTACGGCACATCCCAGCGGTCCATCATGATCGCCGCTGCGTAGGAGCCGACGGCGAAGAAGCAGCCGTGTCCCAGCGAGATTTGCCCGGCGTGTCCCACCAGCAGATTCAGGCCGAGCAGCGCCACGGTGTAGACCAGCACCATCGTCAGCTGGAACACCCGGAACGGCACGAGCTGGAACGGTGCGACGCACGCCGCCACGGCCAGCAGGCCGATGACCGTCCACTGCCAGTGGCGGGCGATGCCGCTTGTGGCCGGGGAGGACTCGTGGGTGCCTTTCACGCGTGCGGTCGCCGGTGCGAGCACTCCGCGCGTATCGTGATTGTGGCTCATGCCCGTTCCACCGCCGCTCGCCCGAACAGGCCCTGCGGCCGGAACAGCAGGACGACGATGATGATGGCCAGCGGCACGCCGATCTTCAGATCGGAGCCGATGGCGCCGACGTAGGCGCCGGCGAGCGTCTCGGCGACCCCGACGATCAGCCCTCCGAGCACCGCGCCGACCGGGCTGTCGAAGCCACCGAGGGTCGCCGCGGCGAAGGCGTAGATCAAAACGCCGCTCATCATGTTGGGCTCCAGGAACAGCACCGGAGCGACCAGCACCCCTGATACCGCACCGACCAGCGCGGCCAGCCCCCAGCCGAGGGCCAGCATCCGGCTCACCCGTACACCCGAGAGCCGCGCCGATTCGGGGTTGCTCGCCACCGCCCGCATGGCCAGCCCGACCTTGGTGTACCGGAACAGCAGGTAGAGCAGTCCCATGACTGCCGCGACCACGCCGAGGACCCCCAGGGTCGAGTAGGAGAGGCTCACCCCGCCCGTGTCCAGCGCGCCGCTGGGGAACGGGCTGGGGAAGTCCTTGATCAGGAACGACCAGATCCAGCCGGCGGCCGCGTTCACCAGGATGAACAGCCCGAGGGTGACGATCACCAAGGTGAGCTCGGGGGCACCTTCGACCGGCCTGATGATGACGCGTTCGATGAGCATTCCGCCGGCGAACGAGATCGCCATCGTCAGCGCCAGCGCCAGCCAGAACGGCACCCCCGCGTGCACGAACTGCCAGGCGATGAATGTGGAGAACATCGCCAGCTCGCCTTGGGCGAAGTTCACGATGCCGGTGAACTGGTAGATGAGGACCAGTGCGAGGGCAAGGCTGGCGTAGATGGCCCCTGAGCCGAGCCCTTCGACCAGTTGTTGCAGGAATCCTGCCATGGCTACTTCACCCCGATTCCGAGGTAGGCGCGGGCCGTCTGCTCGTCGGCGCGGATGTCCTGGGCCGAGCCGGACAGCACGATCCGCCCGGTCTCCAGCACATGCGCCCGGTGCGCGAACTCCAGGGTGAGGTGCGCGTTCTGCTCGACCAGGATCATGGTCGTCCGCTCCTCCTCGTTGACTGCCCTGACGATCTGGAACAGCTCCCGGGTGACCAGTGGGGCGAGGCCGAGGGATGGCTCGTCCAGCAGGATCAGCCGGGGCCGAGACATCAGTGCCCGGCCGATCGCCACCATTTGCTGCTCGCCGCCGCTGAGGCTTCCGGCGGCTTGCGCCCGCCGTTGCTTCAGGACAGGGAAATAGCCGAAGACCCGATCGAGGTCGGCGGAGATCGCGGTGCGATCTCGGCGGGTGTAGGCGCCCAGTCGCAGGTTTTCCTCGACGGTCAGCGGCGCGAAGGTGCCGCGGCCTTCGGGCACGTGCGCGACTCCCATCCGGGCGACGGCCTCCGGCCGACGGCGCGGTAGCGCGATGCCGCCCAGCCGCAGCTTCCCGGTCGTGCGGATCATTCCGCACAGGGCACGCAGCAGGGTGGTCTTTCCTGCGCCGTTGGCGCCGAGGACAGCGCAGACCTCGCCCTCGGCGACGCTGAAGCCGACGCCATGTAGCACGCTGCCCGCTCCGTACCCGGCGTGCAGATCCTCGGCGACCAGGAACCGCTCATCGGCCGCGTGGTCGTTCGGTGCGCGCCTCATGTCGAAGTCCCCAGGTAGGCGTCGCGGACGGCCTGGTTGTTCTGCACCTGGGCGGGTGTCCCCTCGGCGATCTTCCGGCCGAACTCCAGGCAGATGACCCGGTCGCAGGTCCCCATGACAAAGCCCATGTGGTGCTCCACGACGATGACGGTGAGGTCCCGCTCCTCGCGCAGCTCACGCAGCAGAGCGGCGAACTCTCTGACCTCGCTGTGGCTGAGCCCGTTGCACGGCTCATCGAGCAGCAGCAGCCTCGGGGCGGCCGCCAGCGCGCGGGCCAACTCGATGCGCTTGAGCGTCCCGAAGGGCAGCCCCGCCGCTGGATGCTCGGCGACGTCGCTGAGATCGAGCCGCTCCAGGAGCGCCTCGACCTCGATCCGAAGCCTTGCTTCCTCCCGCCGCACCGACGGCAGGCGAAGGCCCGCGGACACGAACCCGGCGTGCGCCCTGATGTGCGCGCCGACCAGCACGTTGTCGCACACCGACATCTCGGCGAACAGGCCGAGGTTTTGGAATGTGCGGGCGATTCCCAGCGAGACCACCGACGCCGGCGGCACCAACAGTAGATCGGTGCCCTCGAACCGGACGATCCCTTCGTCGGCCTGGTATCGGCGGGTCAAGCAGTTGAACAAGGTGGTCTTGCCTGCACCGTTCGGTCCGATGAGGCCGACCATTTGTCGGGCGCCCACCGTGAATCCGACGCTGTTCAGCGCCGTGATTCCTCCGAACCGGACGGTGAGGCCGGATACTTCTAGCATGCCGTCTCCAGACAGGACTGCATGGCGTTCTCCTTTCAGCCGGTCACCCGGGTGATCCAGGCGACGAGGTCCGCGGTGACTTCGTCGCTGTTGGTCTCGTGCAGCAGGTGGTGCCGGGCCTCCGGGTAGGTCCGGTAGGTCAGGTCTGTCAGGCCGGCACGCCGATACCGGCGCACCAGCAGGTCAGACAGGGTCAGCCCGGCGTTGAGCGGATCGTGCTCGCCGACCATCACGTACAGGGGCAGGTCCGGCGGAACCGAGTCGGGCGCAGCCAGCCGGGGCGCGGCGGCGTACATGCTCCGCAGGCCATCGGCGTCCAGCGGAAAGGCGCACAGCGGATCGACGACGAACGCGTCAACGAACGCGTCATCGCGGCTCACCCAGTCATAGCTGGTCCGGACCGGCTCGAAGGCCGCGTTGTAGTAGCCGATCCGGTCGGGCTCCTTCTCCAGCCGCGCGACCAGGCCGTCCAACGCAGTCGTCCCGGTCAGTACCGCGCCGGCCAGCAGGTCAGCCCTGTCCAACAGCAGCTGCTGGACGGCGTAAGAGCCCATGCTGTGCCCGATCAGCACCAAGGGCAGCCCGGGATGGCGATCGCGCAGGTGCCCGGTGACAGCACACAGATCGGCAACCAGGCGGTTCCAGCCATCCTCACCCAGGTGACCGGGACCCTCCTTCATGGACTTGCCATGGCCCCGATGGTCATGGGCGTACACGGCGTAGCCGTGGCGGACGAGTGTCACTGCAAGGCGGGAGTACAGACCGCCGTGCTCCCCCATCCCGTGCGAGATCTGGACGACGCCGCGTGGGGCGCCGGGATGCTGCCACTGATGCACATACAGCCGCAGGCCGTCGGTGCCGGTAAAGGTGAACACGAGTCAGCGGCTCCTCACCGGATCACAGGAGCGAGCTCAGTGGTCCCCGGCAGTGCCAGATCCGCGGCCCCCCGGCGAGGCGATACACCTTCGAGCCGGCCGGCGGCAACGTGGCCCGCGATCTCTCCTGCGGCGTTGACGTAACCCGCAAAGGCTGCCAATCCAGGCGCGTGCACCCGGCGGCAGATGGCATCGAAAATGCATCGCAAGATAGCCGTCCCCTTAGCTGACCGATGTTCCAAGGCTGGAAACGATAGGAAGGGAAACGACCTCGAACAATGACGGGTCGGACAACGAATTTCGATGCGTTGTCATCACGTGACAACCAAGAGGCGGACGCGCCGCCTTACGGTTGCAGCAGGTCAGCGCATCACCACGGTGAGACTTCCACTCCGGGCTCGGGGCGGCCTGATCCCGCCCAGTGATGGATCGCCGCGCTGAAAGCCTCCTTCATGTTTTGGCTGGGACGGGTGCCCGATGCGGGGGAAGCGGCCGGGATACGCGAGAAAGACATCCCGGGGAGAGTTGAGAAGTTCCGCTTTTGAGGCGGTCGTGCACGATGCCAACGAGTTGGCGGAGCGCGGTGGTGATTCAGTGGCGTGGGCGCCAGGTGTGTTGGTAATGGCATTGGCGGCCCGGCTCAGCAGCGCGTCCAGGAGCCCGCCGTAGCCGGGCAGACATGCCCGCGAAACTCCGAGGCGCTCTCTTGAGCGTCAGCGCCGTAGGCCGCAGCAGACTGGCCTTGGGCAAGAGGAAGACCCCAGAGCCTGCTGCCTCGCGGATGCTCACTAAAGGATGGTGCTGTCCCCGGGCGAGAGAAGGACCAGGCGATGCACTCAAGGACCCGCTCGAACCGGTACTTGATGCACTGCGCAACGCTCATGCCGACGGCGCGGTCACGGTAAGCCCGTGTATGGGAGCGTTCGTGTTCGCCGCCGCTGGACTGCTCCGCCGGGCAGCCGCAGCGCCCCACTGGATCCACGCGCCAACGCTGGCCGCCCGCTACCCGGCCGTCCGCGTGGACCCGACAGTGCTCTACCTCGACCAGGGCGACGTCATCACCAACGCCGGCACCGTGCGGCCCGCCGTGACGCTTGTCTGCACCTGGCGCGTCGTACGTGGGGTGCTCGCGTCGCGGGCCCCATCGCCCGGCGCATGGTCGTGCCGCCCCACCGCAGCGGCGGCCAAGCCCAGTACATCGACCAGCCGCGATGCGCCACGCGCTCGAGCACCTCGACCAGCCGCTCGATGTCGACGCGCTCGCGAGCATCGCCGGGCACAGCCGCCGTACCTTCGATCGGCGCTTCCGTGCCCTCACCGGCATCTCACCGCTGCAGTGGCTGCTCCACCAACGCATCCTGCATGCTCAACGACTGCTCGAAGGTACTGACCTGAGCATCGAGAGCATTGCCGACCGCGCCGGCTTCACCACCGCCGTGTAGCTACGACCACACTTTCGCCGCCTCCTGGGCACCAGCCCCCAGGACTACCGCAACACCTACCGCGGCATCCTCGGCCACGGCCACCACGGCGGTCACGGCGACCGAGGGCCTACCGAGCCGAGATGAACGGCTTGTGAATCCATTGGCGGCGCGCATCAGCCTCCGCGACCCCGTCGTGCAAGCATCCTCGGTACTCGCCCGTCGGCTCGTGTTACACCGGTTAACCGATCACCTGAGCCGCCGCCCGATCACCGGGCCCTATCCAGGCCCGCGCGCCCGTGCGGCGCCGGGCGCCCTCCGGCGTGCCTACGGAGCGTGGAGTCGGCCGACAACCGGCGGTCGACGCCCCCGCCGGGGGCGCTTCGGTCCGCGGACCGAAGCCAGCAACCGGTCCCCGTTGCGCCCGCCGGCCAGCGCCGGAGCCGCGTGCAGATGGTGATCTGCTCCTACGCTTCCCGCGGGAGAACACGCCAGGGAAACTACAAGCCGCACCTGGTGGCCGATCTCATAGGTCAGGGGCCGGGTGATCGGCCCGCCCGGGAGCGGAAGCGATGGTGCCAAGCCACCAATCCGTCAGCCGATGCACAGGGGGTATCGCTATTGCAAGGCAGTCGCACCCAACCCGAATATCAGTTCGGCGTATTCGGTGCGCTCGTCGGGCGCCAGTGCTCGCTGATGAACAAGGGCGGCGAGCCGGTCGGTCGTGTCCTCGGCTTGCTGGCGATGTTCCTTGAGCGGTTCGCAGTCGGGGAACTCGCCTTGCCATCCGAAGAATCGCGCCTGCTCTGCTCCGTTCCCGGTGAGGATCGCCTCGAGCGGTGACAGGCCCACTGCGGTCGTCGCTACCAGGTGCAGCGCACCACGCCATTCCCTGAGCACGTGCAGATACTGCGCGAGCCGGCCGGGCCACTCCTCGACGGTCGGCTCGGCTCGCCAACCGGCGAACAGGGGCAGGCCCGAACCCTCCGCCGCCATGATGATGCGGGCGGCCAGTTCGGCCAGCCGTTCGCCGCCGGGAACCTGGGTGAGGTGTTCCATACCCCAGGCTGCGCAGGCCCGCCCGTACCGGCGTGCCGCCTCACGCGCCCCTGCTACAGCGACACCTTCCTCCCACATCGCCTTGACGAAACCGGGCTCGAACCACCCCAGTGCCGCTGACACGACCTCGGCATCGACATCTCCCAGAACACCGCCGCGTCCGGCGAAATAGAACGCGACTGGGTTCTCGAATCCGGAGTCCTTGCCGCGCTGTGCGGTCTCCTCAAGCAGCATCCATTCGCGCCCCACATCATGGATGATCCCGGCGGTGGCCGCCACCGTCGCCTCTGCATTCAGACCCGCCATGACCGCTCACATGCCCTTTCTCTTGCAGGCAATCCAGTGTCCGTAAACCGCCAGGGTGCGCACCCAAATGGTGTTTTGGGTACGCACCGTGCGGCTCAGGTGCCCGGGGGTCACTGCCCGGTTTTTCTGCCGAAATGTTCAGTTGTCTCAGGTGGCCGTTTGCGGCAAGAACTGTCTGCCTGCGACCACGTCATTTTGATCGTGTTCCGCCTGTTCCGCCGGGCGGGGGTGCGCTGTCCGCGCTATGGGATGTCGGCGTGGGTTGCCTCGTTGATGAGTTCTCGTCCATCGGCGCCGGTGATGGTGCGGTGCGCGACGAGCGCGCGGGTGTCCTTGACGACCGCGCGGACGTAGGCGCCGTGGGTGGGGTAGAGCTTTTTGAGTTGCGCTTCGGTGAAGGGCACTTCATGGCCGGCGATGGCGCAGAAAGAGGCGCCGGTGGAGTTGCCGTACCAGGTGCTGGTGGGGACGTCCAGGTACGGCGAGCGCAGGCCTCCGCGTACGTTGCCGTACTGGTCGAGGACGGGTGCGTTGTCCTTGACCTCGATGGGAGAGGCGTGCGGCGGACGGATCCCGTGCCGCACCCACAGGTCGAGGTTGCGGATCGCTGCGTCGAAGAAGATGTGGCTCGGGAACCGGCTGCGGGGCCCCTCGTTGCAGTTCATCGGCGGAGCGGGCTGCCCGGCCTTCTGGATGTCGGCGGGGGCGGCGGAGTAGTTGAGCTCGTCGGGGGTGGCGTGGCCCGCGCCGGCCATCTCGTAACCGCGGTAGCGGTCGGCGGGCTTGTCGCTGTCGGGACGCCGGGAGGCGATCCCGGCGAGGTAGTCCGACTGGGACATGAAGTGAAGGATGGGTACGCCGACGTTGTTGAACTGCTTGCGCGGGTCTCCGGTGGGCGGCACCGGATCGCACTGGTTCATCGGCACGGCGCCGGCGAAGTTGCCGCCGGCGACGGCGACGATGTAGCCGTCGTAGGTCGGGCGGCCGCCGTTGCGCTGGACGTCGAGCGGGTGGATGCCGTTGCTGTAGTTGTACAGGTAGCCGCCGGTCTGGGAGTACCCGAACCCGTACAGGTGCTGGACGCGGTGGGTGTGGTTCCTCTGGTTGGCGTAGCTCACCGGGTTGCTGCGGCTGTTGCTGCGCAGCAGGCTGCCGAGCTGGCTGAAGATGTCCCAGGCCAGGCCGTTCTCGGTGGTGCGGGACGAGTCCGCGGGGACGTTGGTGCAGTTGCGCGGGTCATTCAGCGGAAGCGGGTTCGCCATGCTGAGGGAGCCGTAGCGTTTCGGGTCGAACTTCTTGAGTGCGACGATCGACACCGGCTTGGCCGTGACGCCGACCCAGACGTCGCCGTTGGCGACGAGTTGGCGATGCATCATCGCCCAGCCGATGTTGAGGTCGAAGAGGTTGGAGGGGTTGAGCATCTCGGTCACCACGTTGCCGCTGAAACGCGAAGCCTTGGCGGGCCGGCGCACCAGGATCCGGGTGGTGTAGGGGGCGCCGGGGGTCCGCACCTGGGCCGGACCGTCCTTGGGCCAGCTGTAGACGTTGGCCTTGCCGCTGATCAGGTACTCCTCCTCGACGTACCCGATCTTCTTCAGGTTCTCCGGCGTGCCCTCGTGGTCGGCGGCGCCGAACGGGTGGGAGGAGGCGGTCACCGGCAGCGGGCCGGTGATGTGCGGCAACGTGCCGCTGGGCTGGCCTGCGGAGGGGGGTGCGGCCGATGCGGCTGTGGGCGCGGCCAGCAAAGCTGCGCCGAGCAGCATGGTCGCCGTGGACGCGGTCCAGGCGGCGAGTCGGCCCTTCTTGCTTCGTGTCGGGGTGGTGGATGGCACAGGTCGTCCTTCCTACAGAAGCTCAGACCTACGGCGTTTGGGGTGGGGCCGACCACTGAGGCTGGGTCGCTTCAGCGGTCCGCCGGACAAAGCCGTTGTCTGCCGCGGCCGGCGTGGCTCGCCGGGGAAGAGATGTTCTTCTGCGCGGATGGGCTTGAAGCTAAGTTGGGGGTACAGAACCGTCAACGAACGGGTGCCGACATTGTCGAACGGTTCCGGTCGGCTCTGTCCGTACAGACCGGGCCGCTGGGGCGGGCGCCAACGTGGTGCCGCCCTCGTATGCTCAGGCGGAGCAGATTCCTTAATCTTGCTGGTGAGAGCATACGGACTGGTCGTTGCCAGGGCAGCGACTGAGATCGCTCTCGGGTGCGCCGGTGCGCTACGGAACGCCGCGGGTTGGGCGCCGACATTGTCGAACGGTTCAGCCGTCACCTGTTGCGAGACCGCGCTCTGGACCGGTGCGCGTCCACCTGCAACAGGAAAATGCCAGCACGTGCGGTCCACCGACCGGGGGCCTCGCCGGAGGCGCCGTACAGCATCTTGTCCGCTTCCCGGCGTACCCGGCACAGCGGCTCCCCCGAGCCGCAAGGATACCCCGGCCGCAGAAGTCGCCAAGGGCGCGATCCATGGGGGTTGCTCGTCCTTGCGCACCCGCCCACACCAAACCATCACTACATGTCATTCTACATGCGCATACTGTTACGACCCCTGAGTCGTCCAACAGGCATCGCTGCAGTTCCCGGGCATGTCGACCGTGGCGCGATCGCGCTGGCCGCGCCACCGGCAACGCGCTCACCAGGGACGACGCCTCTGGCATCGGTTCGCGGCGGCGCCGGAAAGGTCCGTGAGAGGGGCTCTTGTCTCGGAGGCTGCTCCAGGGAGACATGCGGGGGACCGGTACCGGGATAGGTAGTTTCCCCGGTGTTGCGGGTGCCAGCGCGGGGTGATGGTGGGTGAGGTAGCGACCAGCGACTGTGTGGGAACGTGACTGACGATGATCGAACTGCATCCAGGCGTCTGCCCTTATGGTGAGGTTCCTGATGGGCGCCTCACCGCGGGGCAGCGCCGGTTCGCCGTTCAGGCCTCGCACGAGCTGCGCACCCCCCTTACCGCACTGCGGCTGGAGCTGGAGGAGGCACTGACTCACAGGGATGCCGCCGATCCCTACGCCGCGCTGACGGAGGCCCTGTGCAGCACCGAGCGCCTAGAGAACACAGTGATCGCTCTGCTCGGGCTGCTCCAGCGCGATGCCTCCGGCCAGGCACTCGGGGACGGCGCAGTGGGGCACAGGGAAGCGGCTCCGACCGGTCCATACCCCCCTACGGGCCTGCCTGATAAGGAACCCTTCTCCCGAACGTGTCCTGGGCCGCCAGGTAGCGGAGCATGACGGGCGACTCGACCCTGTGGCCAGAGGCGACCGGCGCCGCCCGTCCCGTGGACGTGCGCTGAGCGTACGGACGCCGTTCAGCTGGACGAGGCGGCCCCGCGTCGGCCGCCGCGATCGGCCGCGCGCTGACCGCGCTGATAGCCGGCCAGTTCGTGCTGGTCATCGTGCACCGGCTCGAGACGGTCACCGCGGCCGACCAGCTCCTCGTCCTCGAGGACGGAGGTATCGCCGAGCACGCCCATCGTTTTCTTGGGTTGTCAAGCAATCATGCAGGTCGGCATCCCGGACCGGATTGAGGAACGTTAGGCAAGTTGGAGGCGTTGGCCAGTGGAGGCTAACGGTGCCGACGCTGACAGCGCAGTCGCGCCGCGACAGGAGCCGTGCCGACTCCGGCGCCGCCTTCATGACTGCGGCAGAGCGAGGCAGTCCTGCACGCGCGCGATCACCTTCTTGAACCGCGTCTAGGCTGGGAGGTACGCCAGCCGCTGATGCGCCGTGGATCGCACCGCCAGCACCAGCTCGGCCTGATACGAGTGGATCTGCTCTCGCCTACGTCCTCCAACGATGGGGCGGAGGGTCAGGTGGTTCTCGCGTCGAGATGCTCTTCTTCAGCGAGAGCCCGACTGACTTCGCCGAAACCGGTGGGCTTCACCGGCCCGCCACGTGCGTAGCTCGGCACGGCCGAGAATCCTGCGGGCCCCCCAGATCCCCGAACGGCGAATCATCTACTTGCCTTACAGGGCGGACCAGCCTCCAGGCCACTGACCTGCCAGGTCAATCAACTACCCCCAGAACGGCCACCTGTACCTGGTCGCCCATCCCGCCGCTGGGGCCGAGGACGCGCTGGTCGACTTGCTCACCCAACGCCCCGAGTATGAACTCGCCCCGATCACCGGCGGCATCGTGCGTGACCGCGGCCATGCGGAGTTTGCGCCGGATCTGGATCGTGGCGTGTGGGAACGGCGCAGCACCGGCTACGCGCTGGTCAACGGTGTCGACCGAGAGACCGGTGCGATCCACGAAAGCCGCTTCCTGGTGACCTCCGTCCACGAGGACGGATCGGTCACCCTTCTATGCGGGGTCGGGTGCACCCATGTGGCCCCGGGATGGCGAAATGCATCCGCCAACCTCCACGACGAGCAGCCGCAGTACCGGGCGGTGAGTCCCTGGCTGGTCCTCGGCCTGGCCTACGGGGCGCTCGCGCTCGCCGGAAGCCTGGCTGACACGCACAGCGGCTACCAGGGCGATTGGCTGGTCGGCCTGCGTGTGACCGGGTTGAACGGCGCCTGGGCCTACGAAATCGTCCGGCAAGGGGATCAGGGCATGGTTCTGCCCTACAAAGACTCCGGCTACGAGCGCATCGCCATCTGCCAGACCTTCGATCTGCTGGCGCTGGCGGCCCTCACCGAGAACCTCGCCGGCTCATTGATCCGCGGCCTGTCCATCGGCCATCTCGTGCTGCCCTACCCGCGCACAGACACCCCGTAGCGCCACCTGCTTTTCCCAAGATGCTCTTGACCGCGCACGGCCGAGTTCCTCGATGGCCTTGTAGGTGGGGTGCTTGGGGCCGCCGCGGTGAAGCGCCGCGGCATAGAACCAGGCCAGTGGTGATCGGTTTGCCGCGTGGGCGAGGAAGGACCGGCTAGGCGAGCGGGGCGGCGGAAGCGTTGTCTGGCGGTGGGTCAGGGCACTAGAACGATCTTGCCGACGTAGCTTCCCGCGTCCAGGGCCTTGTGGGCTGTCGCGGCTTGGGTGAGCGGGTAGCGGGCGCCGATGACGGGCGCGATCTTCCCGGCGGCGGCGAACTGCAGGACGAGTTCCTGCTCACGGCGGGTGGAGGCGCGGGTGCCCAGGATGTCCAGGTGCTTGGCGAAGACCTCACCGATGTGGACCTCGGCGGTCCGGCCCCCCATCACCGCGGCCAGCACGATCTTGCCGCCGAGCCGGGACGCTTTGATCGCCAGGGGGAGCATCGGGCCGCCGACGTTGTCCAGGACGACATCGACGCCGGTGCCGCCGGTCTGTGCGCGGATCTGCTCGACGATGTCGGGGTCCTTGTAGTTGAGGGCGATGTCGGCGCCGGCAGTCAGCAGGGCGTCGGTCTTGTCGGCAGAACCGGTGAGGGCGATGATCAGCTGGGCTCCGGCGAGCCTGGACAGTTGCAGCGCGGCGGTGCCCATGCCGCCGGAGGCGCCGGTGACCAGGACGGTGTCGCCCGGCTGGATGCGGGCGCGAGCGTTGACCATGTGCAGGACCGTGCCGTAGGACCACAGGACGCAGGCGAGGGTTTCGAAGTCGACACCGTCGGGTGCCTTCAGCAGTCCGTTCTGGGGGGCGGTGACGTATTCGGCGTAGCCGCCGAAACGCTGGTGCCCGGGCAGTTGGGTGTCCTGGCACAGGTTGTCGTCGCCGCGGCGGCACGCCGTGCAGCGTCCGCACGCGGGGCAGGTCATCACCACGACGCGGTCGCCGGGGGTGAAGGAGCGCACGCCGCTGCCGACGGCGGTGACTTGGCCCGCGGCCTCTCGGCCGAGTTGGAAGGGCAGCGGCAGCGACGGGACGCCTGGGCGGGGCTGCACGATGCCTTTGCGGTATCCGGCGTCCCACCAGTTGACGGAGGTGGCGCGGACCCGGACCAGGACCTCGCCGGGGGCGGGCTCGGGAACGGGGACCTGCTCGACCTTCAGTACCTCGGGGCCGCCGTGCTCATGGATGCGCACGGCCGTCATCGTCTTGCTCATAGGACGCTCCTCAACAGCAGCAAAAAGGGCGGGGCCCGCTTGCACGGGGCCCGGCGGCACAACCCGCAGCGGCTCACCGGCCGCAGGCGCGGCGGGTATCCCGGCGGAAGGGGTCAGGAGGCAGTGATGTCGGTCCACTGGCCGGCGGCCGCGGACCGCAGGACGGCGTCGGTCAGCCGGGCGGCGGCCAGGCCGTCGTCGAAGGTGGGCATCAGGTCGGGGGCCGAGCCGGTGCGGACCCCGGTGTAGACGTCGTTGATGAAGGCCTCGAAGCATCGTTCGTAACCTTCGGGATGCCCGGCGGGCAGCGAGGTGACGCGCTGGGCTTGGCCGGCGAGGTTCGCCGGATCGCGGGCGAGCAGGGCGGAGCCGTCGCGCTGGCCGCGCCACAGTGTCTCGGGGCGCTCCTGGTCGAAGGCGAGCGATTCGGCGGCGGCGTCGAACTCGATCCGCAGCCCGTTCTTGTGGCCGGCCGAGATCTGGCTGACCAGAAGTGATCCGAGGGCGCCGCGGTCGGTAACGAACTGGACAGCCACGGCGTCCTCGGTGTCGACGGGGGTCAATACGCCGACGGCCGAGGCTCGGGAGAAGGAGGTGCGGGAGGCCTCACGGCGCCGCTGGTCATGGGCGCGCAGGGTACGGGCGGTGAGGCTGACGATGGTGTGCCCGGAGACGAACTGGGCCAGGTCGCACCAGTGCGAACCGATATCGCCGAAGGCCCGGGAGGCGCCGCCGAGGGTGGAGTCGACTCGCCAGTTGTCGTCGTCCTGCTCCAGAAGCCAGTCCTGCAGGTAGCCGCCGTGGATCAGCCGCAGGTCCCCGGGATCGTCGTCCTGCAGCCGTGCTCGGGCATGGCGGACCAGCGCGTAGTAGCGGTAGATGAACGGGACGGCGGCGATCAGGCCGGCGGAGCGGGCCTGGCCAGCAAGAGCGGTGGCCTGCGCGGTGTCCATGGCGAGGGGCTTTTCGCACACGACGTGCTTGCCCGCTTGGAGCGCGGCCGAGGCCAGGGGGGCGTGCAGGTGGTTGGGGGTGCAGATGTGCACGATGTCGACGTCGTCGGACTCGATGAGTTGCTGCGGGGAGTCGAAGGCCCGGTCGGCGCCCAGCCGGGAGGCGGCCTGGCGTGAGCGTTCGGGGGTGGAGGCGGCGACGCCGGTGATCTGCGCGCCGTTGAGCCGGGCGGCGCGGGCGTGCACCGAGGCGATCATGCCGGCGCCGACCAGCCCGGCGCGCAGGCGGCTTGCACGGCCGCCCATGGTGCCCGTCACGGGACCTGTCGTCGAGTCGGTCTTGGGTTCGGTCATGGGGTCTCCGTGGTGAGCAGGTCGGTGAGCGTGTCCAGGTGGGCGGCGCTGAGCAGTTCGTCGACGGCGGTGAGGGCTGCGCCGACGACGCCGGCCTGGTCGGCGTGGGCCGACAGGGTGACGCGCAGGTCGCGGGTCGCCAGTGGCAGCGACCGTGCGTAGACGGTCTTGCGCAGCGAGGGCAGCAGCAGGTCTCCGGCGAGGGAGACTCCTCCGCCGATCACCACCAGTTCAGGGTTGAAGACGTTGATGAGGCTGGTCAGCGCTTCGCCCAGGTGCTGTCCGGCGGTGGTCATCAGCTCGACGCACAGCGGGTCGCCGTGCGCGGCGGCCTGGCTGAGGTCTTCGGCGGTGACGGCGCCGGCCTCGGCCAGGCGCCGGGCGAGCATCAGGCTCTGGCCGCTCTCGGCCAGTTCGGTGGCGGCTCTGCCCAGTGCGCTTCCGCTGGCGAAGGTCTGCAGGCATCCCTGCTTTCCGCACCGGCACTGCCGGGTGGAGGCCGGGTCCATGCACAGGTGCGCGATGTCGCCGGCGCAGCCTTGGGCACCGCGATGCAGGCGTCCGGCCGACACCAGGCCCGCGCCGATTCCGGTGCCGACCTTGACGTAGACGAAGTCGTCCACGCCGCGGGCCGTGCCGCTGCGCAGCTCGCCCAGCGCCATGGCGTTCACCTCGTTGTCGACCCACACCTCGACGCCGAACTTGGCCGCCAGCCGCTCGCGGACGGGGTAGTCGTCCCAGCCCGACAGGATCGGCGGAGAGACCGGCCGGCCGCTGGCGAACTCCACCGGGCACGGCAGGCCGACCCCGACGCCCGCCAACGGCGCCCGCGTGGGCTGGGCGGCGAGGATCTCCTCCACCATCTGCTCGACCCGCGCGAGCGTCCCCTCGGGACCGCAGGTGACGTCCCAGTCGGCTTCCCGGACCTCCAGCGGTGTTCCGCCCAGGTCGGTCAGGCCCACCATCAGGCTCGTGACGCCGACCTCGACGCCGAGCACGGTGGCGGCCTCCTGATGGAACCTCAACTCGCGTGGAGCCCGCCCGCCGGTCGAACGGCCCTTGCCCCGGTGGGCGAGCAGCCCGCTGTCCAACAGTTGGGCGATCCGCTGGGCGACCACGGTCCGGCCCATGCCGGTGGCCTCGCACAAGTCACCCGTGGTAACCAGCTCATGGGTGCGCACCAGCTCGACCAGCGTCGCCGACATGCTCGCTGACGTGGGGCGCTGCAGGCGGCGCGGCACCCGCACCTGGTCTTGACCGTCGATGTGCTGCTGTTTCAAGCGCGTTTCCTTACGTAGCGCAAGGGTTGACTTATGAGGATCGCTGGCTTAGTTTCCTCGCAATCCGGCAAAAGTTCAATAGGTTCCGGCGTAAGTGGTTCGGGTGACCGTGCCGCACCACCCCCGGCGTCCTGCCCCCAGCCCATTGGCTGGTCCTTTGGCAAGGGCAGGACCGCACCCCCTCCCATCGATGATCACCGACGGCGGACGAGCCCGGTGATCTGGAAGATCCAGGAGCTGACCATGAGCGCTACCGCCACGGGGCGGCTGGGACGCATCACCCTGTCCCTCGCCCTGCCCCTGGCCCTGGGCCTGACCGCCTGCGCCAACGACGACAGCGGTCCCGGCGCGGCCAAGGAGTCCGCGGCTCCCACGACGATCGACGCCGCGCTGGCCAAGACGGTCAGCGGCACCACCGGAACCGGAAAGGCGACCGGCACTGCGATCACCCTCGGCCTGATCAACCAGCAGGGCGGGCCGGTGTCCAACCCTGAGTTCACCGTCGCGGCACAGGCCGCCGTCGCCTACCTCAACACCGAACTGGGTGGGGTCGGCGGACACCCGCTGAAGCTCGCCACCTGCGACATCGTCTCCGCCGAGTCGCAGGGGCAGCGGTGCGGGCAGCAGATGCTCGCCGACGACAACGTCAAGCTCATCGTGCAGGGCGGCCTCAACGTCGGGACGCAGTCGCTGCACGCGACCCTGGCCGGCAAGAAGCCCGACCTGGTCGCCGTCGCCAACCCCGGACCGGACGTGACGGCAGGCAACACCTACGCCCTCAACGCCAGTTCCCTGGCCGGCAAGGCCTCCACGCCGATCTTCCTGAGCGACAAGCTCAAAGCCAAGACGGTCGCGATGATCGCCGACGACAACCCCGGCAACCAGGAGATCGCCAAGAGCATCAAGCAGGGCATCGAAGCGCGCGGCATCACCGTGAAGCTGACCACCTACCCGTCCGGCAGCGCGGACCTGCTGAGCCCGATGCAGGCTGTCGGCGCCGGAGGCGTCGATGCGATCATGCCCATCGCGGTGACCCCGACGGCGTGCATCGCCATGGCCAAGGCCTACCAGCAGGCCGCGATCAAGACCCCGCTGCTGTCGTCCGGGTTGTGCGCCTCCGGAGCGGTGAAGAAGGCACTGGGCGACCTGCCCAAGTGGATCTTCAGCGGCTCGATGCTGAACACCAACGCGCCCGATCCCTCCGGCCACGTCGCGCTCTACAAGGCGGTCATGGCCCGGTACGCGCCCAAGGGAGCCGAGCCGGGCATCAACGCGCCCGCCGGATTCTCCTCCATCTTCGCCGCCGCCAAGATCCTCACCAAGGCGGGACCCGGCGCGCTGACCACCGCGAAGATCGCCGACGCGGCCAAGGCCTACACCGGACCGCTGCTGATGGGACCGCCCACCCTGAAATTCGGCGCGATCACCCAGTTCCCGACGCTGGGCGCGCAGGCGGCGCGGTACTACAGCTACGAGGGCGACGGCAAGTGGGTCGACGCGTCCGGCGGCTGGATCAACCTCCCCGCCTGACACCAGGCCGCACGACCGGAGAATCGACGTGGACCAACTGATCCTTTTCATCCTGCTCGGACTCGGGCCCGGTGCCCTGTACGCCGGGCTCGCCCAGAGCCTGGTACTGACTCACCGCGGC
The DNA here is from genome assembly GCF_030283205.1 of Actinomadura opuntiae. Classification (GTDB taxonomy): domain Bacteria; phylum Actinomycetota; class Actinomycetes; order Streptosporangiales; family Streptosporangiaceae; genus Spirillospora. The sequence goes on along the minus strand of NZ_JASNWF010000030.1, from coordinate 53,173 downwards.
GCCGGCATCATCAACGTCAGCGCCGGGGCGATGGCGATGTGGGGTGCTTACACCTTCTATGGGCTGCGGTCGGGGCATCTGCTGCTGCCCCTGTACTACCCGGGCGTCGGCGGGCCGGTACCGGTCATCCCGGCTTTCCTGCTGTCGGTGGCGTTGTCGGCGCTGCTCGGAGCGTTGATCGACGTCGCGGTGTTCAAGTGGCTGCGCAAGTCGGCGCCGCTGGCCAAGCTCGTGGCCAGCGTCGGGCTGCTGCTGACCGTCCAGGCGCTGATCGTGCTTCGCTTCGGCGGGACCGGGCAGACCGCCCCGCCGGTCCTGGCCGGCGGCAGCGTCCACCTGTTCGGCGGCGCGGTTCCCCTCGTGCGGCTGGAGGTGGCGGGCCTCGCGGTCGCGGTCGGCCTCGCACTGACCGCCGTCTACCGCTACAGCCGGTTCGGTCTGGCGACGCGGGCCGCGCAGGAGGACGAGGCCGAAGCGATGATGTCGGGGTTGTCGCCCCGGCGACTGTCCCTGCTGAACACCACGTTCGCCAGCGCGCTGGCCGGCGTGGTCGGCATCCTGGTGGCGCCGATGACCCAGCTGGATCCCACCACGCTGGCGCTGGCGGTCGTACCCGCGCTCGGAGCCGCGCTCATCGCCCGCTTCACCTCCTTCACTGTCGCGGCGCTGGCCGGGCTCGGCATGGGCGCCCTGCAGGCCGTCGCGCTGTATCTGCAGACCCTGTCGTGGTTCCCCACCTCCAACGGGCTGCCGATGCCGGGGCTTGCGGACGTGCTGTTCTTCATCGTGATCGCGGCCGCGCTGATGTGGCGCGGCAAGAGCCTGCCCGACCGGGGCAGCACCGTCGAACCCCGGCTTCCTCCAGCGCCCGCGCCGCGCCGCATCGCCCGGCCCACCGCGATCGGGGTGGCGATCGCCGCCGTGGCGCTGCTGGTGCTGCCCTACGACCTGCGGCAGGGACTCATCAACACCCTCATCGCGGTGATCGCGTGCCTGTCGCTGGTGGTGCTGACCGGCTATGTCGGGCAGGTGTCGCTCGCCCAGTTCGCCTTCGCCGGGCTGTCAGGGCTGGTGGTGTCCAAACTCGGCATCAACCTGGGGATCGGGCTGCCGTGGGCGCCGCTGCTGGGGATCGCCGCTGCGGCCGTGTTCGGGCTGGTGGACGTGCTGCCCGCGATGCGGGTCCGCGGTGTGCATCTGGCGATCCTCACCCTGGCGGCGGCCGTGGCACTGCAGAACTTCGGGTTCCACAACCCCAGCTGGGGCGCCAGTGGCCTGGGATCGCCGGTGTCGCCGCCCAAGCTGTTCGGCATCAACTTCGGGCCCTCCGGGGCGTTCCCGGTGCACGGCGACCATCCCCCGAGCCCTCTGTTCGGCCTGGTGTGCCTGCTGGTCACCGCGGTGTGCTGCGTGGCGGTGGCCAACCTGCGGCGCAGCGGGCTCGGCCAGCGGATGCTGGCGGTGCGCTCCAGCGAGCGGGCCGCCGCCGCAGCGGGGATCTCGGTCCCCGCCATCAAGGTCACCGCGTTCGTGATGTCGGCGTTCCTGATGGGCGTGGTAGGGGTGCTCACCGCCTACAACTTCGGCTCGGTCGACCCGGCCAACTTCGGCATCGTCAACACCCTGGTCCTGATCGCGCTGGCCTACCTGGGCGGCATTTCGGTGATCAAGGGCACCTTGATCGGCGGGCTGCTGATGTCCAGCGGAGTCGCCGCCACGATCATGGAGGACTACCTCGGGCTGCCGGCCGACTACCTGCTGCTGTTCGCCGGCGTCTCGCTCGTCCTCACCGTGACCACCACCCCCGGCGGAATCGCCCTGGCCCACCGCAAATCACGGCACCGGGACACACCCGCAGCCGGTTCCGGAACCGGACCGCTCCCGACGGTCGCGGAGGTGTCCCGGTGACCAAGACCCTGCACGTCACCGACCTGACCGTCCGCTACGGCGGAGTGACCGCCCTCAACGGCGTCACCCTCACCGTCGCACCCGGCGAACTGGTCGGACTGATCGGCCCCAACGGAGCCGGCAAGACCACCCTCATCGACGCGGTCAGCGGATTCACCAAGGCCACCGGCACCGTCCGGCTCGGCGAGTACGACCTGTCCCGCCGGCGCGCCTACGCGCGGGCCCGTGCCGGACTCGGCCGGTCCTGGCAGGCCGCCGACCTGTACGACGACCTGACCGTGCAGGAGAACCTCACCGTCGGCGCCTACCGGCCCAACTGGCGGCAGACCCTCACCGAAACGGTGCGCGGCCGCGCCCGCCACGACGAGCAGATCGCCGAACTGCTCGGCATCCAGGACCTGCTGCACCAGCCCAGCGACGGGCTCGCCGCCGGCCAGCGCAAACTGGTCGACCTCGGCCGCGCCCTGGCCGGCAGGCCGGACGTGCTGCTGCTGGACGAACCCGCCGCCGGCCTCAACACCGCGGAAAGCAGCCTGCTGGCGACCAGGCTCCGGTCGGTCGTCGACGCCGGCACCGGAGTGCTGCTGGTCGACCACGACATGGCCCTGGTGCTGGGGGTCTGCGACCGGATCGTGGTCCTCGACTTCGGCAGCGTCCTGGCCGAAGGCACCCCCCAGCAGATCCAGACCAACCAGGACGTCATCGCCGCCTACCTCGGCCGCGCCGCCAGCCCCGAAGCCGACCGCCCCGGAAGCCCGGCAGGAGACCGCCCATGACCGCCCCAACACCCAGCCCAGCGACGAGCCCGACGGCGCCGCTGCTGGAAATCCGCGGCCTGTCGGCGGGGTACTTCGGCGCCGCTGTGCTGCGCGACCTCAGCCTCACGGTCGGACCAGGCGAGGTCGTGGCGCTGCTCGGCCCCAACGGCGCCGGAAAGTCCACCACCCTCAAGGCCGTCTCGCGCACCATCACCCCGATGTCGGGCACCGTTCGGCTCAACGGGCAAGACCTCGGCAAGCACCGCCCCCACGACATCGCCCGCGCGGGCCTGGTGCACATGTCGGAGCGGCGCGGCATCTTCCACGGGCTCACCGTCGAGGAACACCTGCGGCTGCACCGCCTCGACCCCCAGATCGCCTACGACTACTTCCCCGAACTCAAGCCGCTGCGCTCCCGCCGCGCCGGCCTGCTGTCGGGCGGGGAACAACAGATGCTCGGCATGGCCCGCGCCCTGGCCCGCCGCCCCACCGTCCTGATGGTCGACGAACTCAGCAAAGGCCTCGCCCCCGTCATCGTGGAACGCCTCATGCCGGTCGTTCGCCGCTACGCCGACGAATCGGGAGCCGGTGTCCTGCTGGTCGAACAGCAGGTCCAAGTCGCCCTGGAGAACGCCGACCGCGGATACGTGCTCGCGCACGGAAACCTCGCCGAACACGACACCGCCGCCAACCTGCTGGCCAAACGAGACGTGCTGGTCTCCAGCTACCTCGGTGCCACCGCCCTCTGAATCACCGCCCTCTGCCCCACCGAACCACCACCCGGCCAAGGAGCTCCTGCAGTGTTCCGTGAACGCATCATCGTCGATGACTCCCTGGCGGCCACGCCCGACGGCTACGAACTGGCCGTACGGCTTCCGTGGTACCGCGCTCTGCCCGTCAGCTCGATCGAACAGCTCGACATCACCCTCGACGGGGTCCGCGCCCCCGCGGAAGCGATCACCTTCGAGGTGAACGGCCGCGCCCGCACCTTGGCCGAGGCCAAGCAAGCCTGGGACGACGTCTGGTACGTGCTCGACGACGGCATCGTCCGCGTGGCGGCCGACGCCGACGTCTCCAGGGGCGAGCACGAACTGGAGGTCACACTCGGCGTCCGCATCCCCTACCTGCCCGTCGCAGGCAAGCCGCTGCTGATGACCGAACGCTCCATCAAGACGATGCCCGCCACCAACATGCCCGCCACCAAGACCGCGCCCGCTGAGAAGAACGCTCCCGCCAAGGAGACCGCCGAATGAGCCTGCCCAAGCTGGGTGTGACCCTCTACAGCTTCACCCCCTACTACCACGCTCGCCAGTACACCTTCGAAGACCTCATCCGCATCGCCGGTGAACGCGGCCTCGGCCCGGGCCTGGAGGTCGTCGGCTTCCAGAGCATCCGCGGCTTCCCCCGGCTGCCCGATGGGTTCACCCGCCACTTCTGCACCCTGGTCGATCAGGCAGGGCTTGAGCTGTCATGCCTGGGCGCCAACGCCGACGCCGGCCTGCGCCACGATCGGCTGCTGACCGAGGACGAGCTGGAGGAGTACATGCTCGCCCAGCTGGAGGCCGCCCACACCCTGGGGTTCCCGACCGTCCGCGTCCAGCACTCGGTCACCCCCGACCTGATGGAACGCCTCCTGCCGCACGCCGAACGGCTCAACCTCGTACTCGGCATGGAGATCCACAGCCCGCACAGCGTCCGGCACCCGAAAATGCAGGCCCTGCTCGAGCGCTACGAAAAGCTGGGCTCCCCGCACCTGGGATTCATCCCCGACTGGGGCGCCTCCCTGACCCGGATGCCGCCCAGCATGCTGACCACCTACCGCAGCAAGGGCGTGCCCGAGCAGCTCCTGACCGCCTTCCGCGACCAGTGGAACGCCTTCCACACCGAGCCGCTCATCACCGACGACGCCGAGCAGGGCGCCCGGTTCAAGACCATGCGTGAGCTCAACGACCGGTTCGGCGGCGACGATGTGTCGGTGCGGATCGGCACCAACTCGGTCGGCCTGTTCGGCCACATGGACCCCACGGACTGGACGACGATCATGCCGTGGGTCGTCCACGTCCACGCCAAGTTCTACGACATCGACACCGACGGCAACGAACCCTCCGTCCCGCACGACATCCTGCTGCGCGACCTCGTCGCCGCCGGCTACCAGGGCTACATCTCCACCGAATGGGAGGGCTGGCACTGGAACGACACCGACGACCCCTTCGACATGGTCGCCGCCCAGCATCGGCTCAGCGAGCGGGTCTTCGCCTCCCTGGCGACCTCATGACCCACCAGCCCATCAGCACAGACCCCACCAGCGGCAGTCTTGCCGATGAGCGTGTCGACCTGCTGGTCATCGGCAGCGGCCCAGCGGGGGCGGCCTTTGCACGCCGTGCACTCGACGCGTTCCCGGCAGCGTCGGTCCTCATCCTGGAAGCAGGCCCCCGGCTCACCGACGCCGCCGGCGAGAACGTGCGCAACGTCCCGGCCGGCCTCCGCAAGCAGCTGCAGGAACGTGTCAGCGGACCCCAGCCCGAAGGGTTCCGGCCCTTCGGCGCCCGCCCGCTGCGCGCCCGGCCCGGCACCCTGCTGATCCGCAACGACGATGGAAGCGGCGACGGCCAGGACGGCATGCCCGCCGCCGCTTACTCTGCCAACGTCGGAGGGATGGGCGCCCACTGGACCTGCGCGGTTCCCCGCCCCGGCGGCAGCGAACGCATCCCCTTCATCGACGCCGCGGAAATGGACGCCGCCCTGGACGCCGCGGACCGGCTCCTCAACACCACCACCACCGGGCTCCGCGCCACCCACGCCGCCGGCGTCATCCGGCAGAAGCTGGCCGAGCGCTACGACCACCTGCTGCCCGACGGGCGTAAGACCGGCCCGATGCCCCTGGCCTGCGCCCCCGCACCCGACCGGGACGGGCTCCCACGCTGGACCGGAGCCGACACCATCCTCGGCGACACCGACGGCCGGCTCACCATCCGGCCCGACGCGCTCGCCCGCCGGCTGCTGCTGGACGGTGACCGCGTCACCGGCGCCGAGGTCCTCGATACCCGCACCGGCTCGGTGTTCACCGTCCACGCCGACGTCGTCGCGGTGGCCTGCGACGCGCTACGCACGCCGCAGCTGCTGTGGGCGTCGGGGCTGCGGCCGCCCGCACTCGGCCGCTACCTCAACGACCAGCCTCAGGTCGTCGTCGGCGCCCGCCTCGACCTGCCCACCGAAACCGACCGGGGAGCGACCGCGACCGACCCCCGCGACACCCTCACCGGAGTGTCGTGGGTCCCGTTCACCGACGGGGTCCACCCCTTCCACGGCCAGGTCATGCAGCTGGACGCCTCACCCATCGCGATCCACGTCGGTGACCGGCCCGACCCGCGGCCCATGGTCGGTCTCGGCTGGTTCCTGCCCAAGGACATCCAGGCCGACGACCGGGTCTGGTTCGACGACGACGACCTCGACGAACGCGGAATGCCGCGCATCCACATCGACTACGCACTCACCGGCAACGACTGGGACCAGGTCCACCGCGCCGTCAAGGAACTGGAAGCACTCGCCGCCGAACTCGGCGAGCAGACCCGCGTCCCCGACCTGCTCCCGGCGGGCAGTTCCCTGCACTACCAGGGCAGCGTCCGGATGGGCGCCGTCGACGACGGCACCAGCATCTGCGACGACCGCGGCCGCGTCTGGGGATACCGCAACCTGTTCATCGGCGGCAACGGCGTCATCCCCACCGCCACCGCCTGCAACCCCACTCTCACCGCCGTCGCCCTGGTCGTCCGGTCCGTCGAGGCCATGGACGGCCTCCTGCCGGCAGCGAAAGGGCAGTGACGCCGTTGCCGCGCCCGCACAGGGCAGTGGTGCAGGACACGTGAAGTTCACAGCGGAGCACTCCGCTCGAAACGTCCCGAAATGAAGATCGTCGGCGCATCGACGGAACGATCTTCTTGTGGGGAGATGCGCCTTGGCACAGATCCAGCGGACGCGGCACGGGCAGACGCGCAGGGGCTTCCTGCGCGCGGTGGGGCTGACGGGCGGCGCGGGCACGATGTTCGCGGCGATGGGAGCGCTCGGGCTCGCACCGGCCGAGGCCACTGCGGCCGCGCCGCCGTTCCGGCCCCTCAGCCCGGCCGACTTCCACCTCACCGGGCGCAGTGCCGCCAGCGTCGTCATCCTCGGCGGCGGCATCGCCGGCCTCGTCTCGGCCTACGAACTCGGCAAGGCCGGGTACCGCTGCACGATCCTGGAACCGCGCGACCGGACGGGCGGCCGCAACTTCACGGTGCGCGGCGGCACCGCGCAGACCGACCTGTTCGGCAACAAGCAGGTCGCCGGCTTCAGCGAGGGCCAGTACCTCAACGCCGGGCCCGCGAGGCTCGCCCAGTGGATGGTCACGCTCGACTACTGCAGGGAACTCGGCGTCCCGATCGAGGTGTTCACCAACATCAACGCCGACGCCTACATCTACAACGAGTCCTCCGGCATGAAACCCGGGCACCCCATGCGGTACCGGACGGCCAAGGCGGACGTCTACGGGTACGTGAGCGAACTGCTCGCCAAGGCCGCCGGCAGCGGCGCCCTGGACGCCGACCTGACCGGCGACGACCGCACCGCGCTCCTGTCGTTCCTGGAGGACTGGGGACAGATCGGCGGCAAGTCCGACGGCTTCGCCTACAAGGGCGGCACCAACCGCGGCTTCGCCGCCTATCCCGGCGCGGCCGGGCAGCCCGGCACGCCGCTGGGCTCGGTTCCCGACGTCTCCGACGTGTTCGCCTCCGCCGTCGGACGCTACTTCTCCTTCGAGTTCGAGTACGACCAGGCGATGCTGATGTTCCAGCCGGTCGGCGGCATGGACCAGATCCCCAGGGCGCTGACGCGCGCCATCGGCCCCGGCAAGGTCAAGCTCGGCTGCGCCGCGTCCCGGCTCACGCAGCGGCCGGATGGCGTGACCGTCCACTACACCGACGCCGCCGGCCGCCAGAAGACCCTGGACGCCGACTACTGCATCGCCGCGATGCCCCCGCACCTGCTGGCCGGGCTCCCGCACAACCTCGGCGACGACGTCCAGGCAGCCCTGCGGGCCATCACCCCCGCCTCCGCCAGCAAGATCGGCCTGGAGTACCGCAGCCGCTGGTGGGAGACCGACCACCGCATCTACGGCGGCATCACCGAGACCGACCTCGACCTCACCCATGTGTGGCACCCCTCCCACGGCTTCCACGGCAGGCGGGGCGTCATCGTCGGCTACTACAACTACGACGAGACCGCCGACAAGTACGGCAAGATGACCCCGCGGCAGCGTCAGGAGCGTGCCGTCGCCCTCGGCGAACGCATCTACGGGTCCAAGTACCGGACCGAGCTCGCCTCGTCCTTCTCCCAGTCCTGGCGCTACATCCCGCACATCGAAGGCGCCTGGCACAACCTCCCGGGCTGGACCCCCGACGCCCCCGTCCTCAAGCCGCTGACCGCGCCGACCGGCCGCGTCCTGTACGCGGGGGACTGGCTCTCCTATATGGACGCCTGGCAGCACGGCGCCATCCTCTCGGCCCGCCAGGCCGTCACCGCCCTGCACACCCGAGCCCTGACCCACTGACCGGGCGGCGCACCTTGAACCGCAGGTGCAGCACCCCTTTCGCCCTGGACGACCACGTGGGGGTCCAGGAGCGGGGTCCGAAGGAGAACACCGCCGGGCTTCGGAGTTCTCGCCTCAGCCGACCTCTTGGTAGGCGGTGGCAATGGCGGCCACGATGTTCAGCTGGACCGGACCGGCCGCGTGCAGCCACACCAGCGCCGGAAGCGCCGGCGACCGCACCAGGTCGATGTTGAGTCCGGTCGGCCAGGGCCCGCTGCTGGGCTCCAGGATCGTGACGGCCAGCTCGCTGAGCGGGGCGGCGCCGGGGCCCGGCGGCCGCCCCACCTCCAGGTAGTAGACGTTGGCGAAGGACAGCACCACGTCGGGCCGGTCCGGTCCCCACCGCAGCTGCAGGTCAACGGAGTCGGCCTCCTCGGCAAGCGACGTCGACAGCCGCTCGATGCTGTAGCCCTCGCAGGCCAGGGCCACCTTGGTGAATGCGTCGAATGTCATGGCCGAATCACCCGTTCTCCGGTGGAATGCTGCTGCGTCCGCAGACCGTCGGGGCCGTAGCGCGGATGGTAATTCTTCTGGTTCGGGCCGGGATCGATCTTGGGGCCGAGGCGCTGCACTTCACCATTGGGCCTGATCCACACTTCACTGCCGTCGGGATTAGTGTAGTGGCGGTACCCGCCGGCGGTTTCCCCTTGCAGGGTGAATCCCTGATCCGCGAGCTCTCGCTCGGCCTCGTCCAAGGATTTCCCATTGAGGTCGGGGAGCCGCGCCGCGCCGATGTCGTCGTGGTTGCCTTGGACCGCGCCCTCGAGGGATTTCTCCAGCCCTTGGGTGTCGGCGTCGTTGGGCTGGACGTTGGGTGCCTTGTCGGCGCTGTTCTCGGCGGCCTGGATGACGTGCTCGGCCAGGGCTCCGGCGGCGATCACCGTGATGGTGCCGAGCAGGGCGCCGGCGATCGGGGTGAGGATGCTCATCGCGAGCGCGGTGTCGGCGGCCACCGCGCCGGCGTCGGACGCGCCGCCGGTCTCGGGGGTGAAGAACAAGCCAGCCCCGATGACGATGACACCGACGACCCCGGCGCCGGCCAGTTCCCATTCGGCCTTGTGGTGGGCGTGCTCGACGGCGTCGGCGTACTTGGTGCAGGCGTTGGCGATGTTCTTGCACAGGTCCGGGAGCGACTGAAGCACCGTGGCGTCGTTGCAGGGGGCGTACAGCTTGCTCCACACGTCGCCGATGGCGCGGGCGTCGCGGGTGTTGTTGCCTTCGGTGACCGAGTAGGTGGCGGTGCCGAGTTTCCCGGTGGAGGCGGTCAGCCTGTCGTGGGCGCTATTCCAGGCCGCGGCCGCGGTGCGGAGCTTGCCCGGGTCGCCGGTGGGCCACAGCTCGGCGATCTGGCGGGGGAGCGAGGAGCCGGCCGAGCCGAGCACCGACGGCGGCATCGCCATGGCCTTGTCGGTGACGACCTGTTTGCCGACCTGCTGACCGAGCTGCCACGGCGGCAACGGCGACTGCGCCCGCGGGTTGAGCAGCACCCCCGACCCCATGGTCGGCGGAGTGCTGATGGTCGAGTGGTGATCGGCCCTGAGGTAGTTGCCCGCGGTCGCGCCCAGACACAGGGAGATGCCGCCGACACTGCGCATCACGGCGCGGAACGCCCGCCAAGCACCTTGGACCGCGCTGGTGTAGTGGGGGGCGAACGCCACCGCCGCCTTGTCCGGTGCGTGCCCGGCCATCCCGTCGCAGCTGCTCAGCGCCGCGGCCAGGGCGTCCCAGGCGCTGCCGATGTTCCACTGCTCGGTCGCGAACGTGGTGGCGGCCTGCTGCACGACGGCAGGGGTGATCAGGACGTCTGTCACAGTGGCGTCCACATCCGCAGGGTGGCCTCATGAGCGGTACGGAAGTTGCGGTGCGCGAGGCCGACGTGGCGGTGCAGCCGGTCGAGTTCGGCGGCGAGGTTGCGGGCGGAGGCATGCCAGGAGTCGGCGGCCTCCTGGTAGGCCCGCCGGGCGGGGCCGTCCCATTCGGCCAGGTGGACGTTCAGGTCCCGTTCCAGCTTCGCCAGCACGTCGTTCAGGGCCTGGAGCGCGTTCCGGAAACTTCTTTCGGTGTCCTCGAACGCTTGGAAATCGGCCTCGATTTGCATCGAGCTCCACTCCCACCATCACTAGAGGTGACAAGTGAAGAAAAAGGTATTAAGCCGCGGCCGTAACCGGCAACCCCGCAACGCTCGCCGCCCCCTCTCAACCGCCCGTAACCTGCGATAACGTCGAGCACTTTTATCGTCGAAGGGCGGCTGCGGGCGCACTGGTCACGGCGTCCTCCGCTGTCCGCGGTATAAGGACCGCTTACCCCGGAGCCTCGCCCGGCGGACCTCACCAGGCCCGGGCGCCAAGCGCGATGATCCGGGCCGCCGCCACAAGCTCCCGCGTCCACCAACGGAGATCACTGCAGACGAGCAGGCCGCCGCTCGCCCGGGAGGCCGGGGACACGGCCGAGGACGACGCTGATCTGGTGGGTCCGGTCGACGGCGGCGCGCAGGCGGGCGTCCGAACGCGACCGGCCCGGACGGTCGTCGTCGGGTCCGGCTCCGTAGAGGCGCTGTTCCTTGCGCGGTTCGTCGTGCATACCGTGGCCCAGCAGCAACGGGAACAGCAGGTGCTCAAGCAGCGCCTCCAACCCGCCCTCGACGTTGTGCGCATCGCCGGTGACCGCGAACGGCGCGCGGAGGCTCGACAGACCGTCGCCGGTGCGGGGCCGCTGCTCATCTGCCTCATTCGAGACGGCGTGTACCTCGTTGAGACCGGCGCTCTGGCACGGCTTCGATACGAGGCCATGGAGGATGACCGGCCATCATGTCAGCAGCGTCGGTACATTGTTCGACGCCCGAGTACACCTTCAGGCGATGCGAGCCAGCCGCACGATTCTCAAAGCCGCGTTCAACTCGCAGCATCCGCGTGCTCGTATCGCTGGCCGCGTACCGCTGGAACCGGACGCGAGCAATCGTCACTATCCGTGCTCTATCAATACGATCTGTAGAGCGTCCCGAGTCGGGGATACCGTGACGCGAACCGGCCATCATGTCGATCTTGTCAAATGTCAAGGGCGTGTTAGATTGATGGTCCAAATCCGTTCCGATTGATCTTCAAGAGTTCAAATCGGAACTTCTCGGGGAGTGTGTTCACCATGCAAGTGCTGCGCTTTGCGGCATCGGCCTCCGCTCTCGCGCTGGCCCTGGCCGTAGTGGCTACAGGACCAGCGCACGCCGCCGTTCCCCCCTACAGCGGTCCATGCATCGTAGACTGGACTTCATGCGACACCGGTTACCTGCACGCGGGACCTAATGGCGGGATCACGGTAGAGTTCAACACCAAGGTCGGCGGGGGCAACTTCAAGCTGATCGATCTCCACTCTGGTGTGGTGGTCTGGTCCAAGGGGCTGGGCAACTTCCAGGACTACTGGAAAACGATCACCGGCCTGTCCTCGGACTACTATTGCACGGTCAGAAATGCTGGCCCGGGAGCTGGCTGCGCCATCTTCGCCTACTGATCTTACGCTTTCGTTCGTGCAGCTCGGAGCATGTCGACAATCGAAGGACGCCACAGACGCCGATGTCAAACATCGGCTGTTCCGCCTCGGAAGCAACCGAGCGAAACGGAGACAGATCCGCATCACCCTCGTCTGCGGAACAAGCAGGACAGAGCTGTCGGTGACGTTGTCCGCCGACCACAAGAAGCTCACCGCGACCAATGTCCAAGGGGAAGCCGGGCAGTATGTGCGCGTCGCCAGTTGAGTTCCCCACGACCAGGCTCGGACCACCCCCTTAGGGCGTGTCGTAGTGGTCCAGATACCGGCGTTCTGGGGAGCTCAGCTCGGCAGCGGATCGGCATGGAGTTTCCTCCAGAGGCGATCCTCGATCCAGAAGCGGTAGGCGAATTCTTCGAGATTCGGGGCGCACCAGTGAATCTCGGTGACCAGGGCGGCGGGATCAAGCTCGGGAGGATCTTCATCGCCGACGTCGAGACTCTGTGGCGCTCGAATATTGGGTCACGTGGTCTGACCTGTGGCTATGCGGCGTGGTGATACTCGCTGATCAAGGCTGTGACGACACGTTTTCGGCGGATGCGGCGTAGGTCGATGGGGTCGGCCGCGGCCCGGATCGACTGCGTTTCGATGTCCGGCGGGCGCTGCTGCCGGGACTGGTGCGGCCGGTGGCGGTTGTAGTGGTCCAGGTACTCGGCGAGCACCAGGGCCAGGTGGCGTTCGCCGAGGATGAGGGTCCGGTCCAGGAGCTCGCGGCGGAGGGTTCCGATGACGCGTTCGCAGATGGCGTTCATCCGCGGCGTCCGCGGCAAAGTCCTGGGGCCCGGAGCCCATCAGCCTTGAACACCTCATCGAACGCGGCGGTGAAGATCGGATCGCGGTCATGGATCACAAACCGCAGCTTGCCGATGCGATCGGCCAGGTCCATCGCCAGGTTGCGGGCCTGCTGCACCGCCCACGCCCCGGTCGGGTGGGCGGTCACCCCGGCCAGATGAAGTCTGCGCGTGCCGTGCTCGATGAACACCAGCACGTACAGCCGCTTGAGCAGGACCGTCTCAACCACCAGGAAGTCGCACGCGATGATCGCGTGCGCTTGGGCAGCCAGGAATTGCCGCCAGGCCGGTCCCGCCCGACGCGGTGCCGGATCGATGCCGGCTGCGTGCAGGATCTCCCATACCGTGGAAGCCGCGATCGCGTAGCCGAGACGGGTCAGCTCGCCTTGGATCCGCCGGTGCCCCCACGTCGGGTTCTCTCGCGCCATCCGCAGGATCAACGTTCTGATCGCCGCGCCGGTGCGGGGCCGGCCTGGACGGCGCCGGTCGGCGAAGGTCCACTTGCGTGCGCCCAGGTCACGGTGCCAGCGCAGGATCGTCGCCGGGGTGACCGGGAAGATCCCCGCCCACCGCCAGCGAGGAACCAGCCGGGACAACGCCGCAAACCAGAGCCGGTCGCCATGATCCCACCGCGGCCGGCCACCGAGCCGACGGCGCAACACCCGGTTCTCCTGACGGAGCACCAGCAACTCGACATCCTTGGACACATCAGAACGGACCAGCATCACAAGCAGACTGAGCAGGCTCCGGACCAAGCGGTACAGCAGCGACAACAACACCCCGAGATGGTCGCAGCCAAAACCATGCTCCCGAATCGAAACCCCAGTACACAGCATGGATCCGAGTTTCCGAGCGGTACACCATCCACTACCGGACCGGTCTGATCCAGATCCTGGAGGCGCTGGAGTTCAGGTCGACCAACACCGAGCACGTCCCGATGATGACCGCGCTCGCCCTGATCAAGCGGTACAAGGCTGAGCGCACCAACCACACCAAGTATTACGCCACCGGCGAGACCGTCCCCGTCGACAAGATCGTCCCGGCCGAGCTGGCCGAACTGATGTACCGGACCGAAAAGAGTTACTCAAACGTCCGGCCTTCCCAGGAGTACAGGGCCAGGTCCGCGGCGGGGACCTTCACCACCTTGGCGACGAACTCGACCGCGTCGTCGGGCAGGTCGGTCCGGCCGCGGGGGAACTGGCCGTGCCGTTGGTGGAACTTGAGCAGCAGCGCGCAGGCCAGCTTGGTCGGCCCTCGCTTCCCGGCCAGCAAGGTCAGCTCTGCACCGGCCAGGCTCCAGTGCTCGATCAGCTCGTCTTCGTCGATGGTGCGCGCCACGGGGGGTTCGCTCTCTCTACGCTTGGGGGGACGAGCGGCCCTGGGGAGGCCGCCGTACGGCACGACATGAGGAAAGTGCCGACAACACCTGGAGGCGGCACTTCTCTCCCCCGAAACAGGACCAATACTGGACGTCACCACTCCATCGCGTCGCGGAAACCGGCGAAGTGCCGACGCCATTCAGCGACTCGGCACTTCCATGTCGAGCGTGATCGGCATGGCGGCAGGCGTGATCAGCCGTGTCCGGGGGCCCGGCCCCGCAGCACCGCGCACACCCGTCCCGCACCGCCGATCGGTCTCCTCGCCTCGCTTGGTGACCCTCAGGTGCGGTGAACGGCGAAAGGCCCGAAACTTTGGGCGACGGGCATCAGTTCGATCGTGTTGACGTTGACGTGGGCGGGCTGGGACACCACCCAGTGCACCGACTCGGCGATGTCCTCGGGCTCGATCGGCCGCATGCCCGCGTAAACGTCAGCCGCCTTGTGCCGGTCTCCGTGGAACCGAACCGTGGAGAACTCTGTCGACCCGCACATCCCGGGTTCTACACAGGTGACGCGGACGCCGGTGCCGTGCAGGTCGCTGCGAAGGTTGAGGCTGAACTGTCGTACGAACGCCTTGGTGGCACCGTAGGCGTTCCCGCCGGGATACGGGTACGTGCCTGCCACCGATCCAAGGTTGATCACATGGCCTCGTTCCTTCGCGACCAGGATCGGCAGGATCGCGCGCGTGCAGTGGATGAGGCCCCTGCAGTTGGTGTCGAGCATGTCGTCCCAGTCAGCTAGATCGGCCCGGTGAGCTGGCTCGAGGCCTTTGGCCAGGCCGGCGTTGTTCACCAGGACGTCGATGTCGGCGAACTCTGGCGGCAGGCCGGCCACTGCGTCGGCGACGGCCGCGCCATCGCGGACGTCGAGGACGAGGGGGTGCACCGCGTCGCCGCATTCCTCGGCCAGCCGCGCGAGCCGGTCTCCTCTTCGGGCCGAGGCCACGACGCGCGCGCCGCCGGCCGTGAAACGGCGGGTGATCGCGGCGCCGAACCCGGAGCTCGCTCCGGTCACGAACACGGTCATTGTCATCGCGTTCACTGCTCCTCGGAAATCACGTCTAGGAATGCGCACAGGGCGTCGTTGAACTCGGCCGGGCGCTCCAGGTTGGGCATGTGCCCGCACCCGTCGATCACGACGAGCGTGGAGTGCGGGATCAGCTTGTGCATCAGCCGCGCGTCCTCGACCGGCGTGAATTCGTCTTCGCTGCCGACGACGATGAGGACCGGCACCGCGGCGCCGGCCAGCGACTCGGCGTAGTCGGGGCGTTCGGCACGGCCTCGCAGCGCGGCCGCGGCACCTTCCGGTGACGTGCCGAGCATCATGCCGAACACATGCTCGGCGACCGCGGGTAGGCGTTCGATGGTCGATGGGGCCACCATCTTCGGCAGGACCTCCTCGGCGTAGGACTGGATGCCCTCGCCGAGCAGCCGGTCGGCGAGGGCATTGCGCGATCGCCGGCCGTCCTTTGTCTCCGCCCATGGCGCGGTGTCGGCGAGCAACAGGCCGCGGATCCGGTCCGGGACCTGCCGATGGATCTCCATGACGATCTGCCCGCCCATGGAAAGGCCGCCGAGGACGAAGCGTTCGACGCCGAGCCGGTCGAGCAACCCGATGATGTCGCGAGCGAAGGTCTCCAGCGGGGTCTTCCCCGGCACGACCGTGGTCTCGCCGTAGCCGCGCAGGTCCGGGACGATCACTCGCCAGCTTTCCGTGGCGAGGCGGTCCAGTTGCGGCCGCCACATCGACCGGTCGAACGGATGGCCGTGCACCAGTACCAGCACTGGTGCCGTTGCGCTTCCCTCGTCGTCGTATGCGATGGTCATCCCATCGGCGGAAAGCGTGCTCATGAATACGCGCTCCTAATCCTCTTCCTGCTTGACGGTTCGATGCTATTGAAGGCAATACCTCGATGCAATAGTTAAAATGCTCTCGGTGCAATGTCGGATAGTGATGGGCGCGATGGACGATTATCGGAAGATCGCTGACGTGCTGGCGGCGCAGATCGCCGACGGCCGGCTCCGCGCCGGCGACCGGCTGCCGCCGCAACGACGGTTCGCCCGGCAGCACGGCATCGCCGGTTCGACGGCCGCACGGGTCTACGGTGAGCTGATCCGGCGGGGGCTGGCCGTCGGCGAGGTGGGCCGCGGCACGTTCATCCGCGCCGGGCGGCCGCCCGCCGAGCCCGCGGACGCCTTGGTCGATCTGGAGCTGAACTTCTCCGTCCTGCCGGAGCAACCCGCGCTGGTCGCGGCAAGCCTGGGCGGGATGCTGCGCCCCGACGTCGTGGAGTCAGCGCTCCGCCCGGCCGGCGCGGTGGGAACCGCCCCGGCCCGCGAGACCGCCGCGCGGCTGCTGTCCCGCGCCGGCTGGGCGCCCAACCCGGGTCACGTACTGTTCGCCGGCAATGGGCGGCAGGCGATCGCCGCGTCGGTCGCGGCCCTGGTACCGCCGGGCGAACGCCTGGGGGTGGAGGCGCTGACCTATCCGGTTGTGAAGGGCATCGCCGGCCGTCTGGGCGTCACGCTCGTCCCGCTGGCGATGGACGAGAACGGGGTGACGCCGGAGGCGATCCGGTCCAGCAGGCCGCTGCGTGCCGTGTACCTGCAGCCAAGGCTGCGGACCCCCCTCGGCGGCACGATGCCCGCTCGGCGGCGAGCCGAGCTCGCCGACCTGCTCCATAAGCTCGACCTGTACGCAGTTGAGGACGCCATCTACGCCTTCCTTCCTGAGGACCTACCGCCACTCGCGGACCTGGCGCCCGAACATGTCGTCGTGGTGGACAGCCTGTCCAAACGGCTCGCGCCAGGCCTGACCACAGGGTTCGCGGTCACGCCGCCTCTCCTGACCGGCCGGATCGCCTCCGCGCTGCGGTCCGGCGGGTGGTCCGCCGCCCGGTTCGCACTCGAGGCCGCGACGCGCCTGCTGGCCGACGGCACCGCCGAGACCGTCCAACGCGCCAAATGCCAGGACGCGGCAGCGCGACAGGCGCTGATGCGCGAGCGCCTCGCCGGGTTCGCGGTCGAGGCAGACCCGCACGCCTATCACTGCTGGTGGCGGCTTCCTGAACCGTGGCGCGCCGAGACGTTCGTCGCGGCCGCGGCCCGCCGAGGCAGCGCTCCTGGCCGCCCAGGTCGTCAACCCGGCGGCCAACCGCACCACCGAGCTGGACGAGGGCGACATCCTTGCCCACCTGTACGGCGCGGCCCCGAACGTCCACGAGCACGACGCGTCGATGCTCCTGGCCCGCACCTCGCCCGTGAACGCGGTGCTCGCCCCCGGCGGTTCTACCCCGTGGGACCGCGCGTTCACTCCGTGGCACGCGTCGGGCGTCCAGCCTGAATCCGCGGCATCAGGGACAGCGCCGCTCGCATCACCCTCACCGAGTCGGCATCAGGTCGACTGCGCCGGGGACACACATCCTGGGGCAGCGGTAGAACCAGCCGAGAGAAGATCAGGACAATATCATTTATCCTGGAGAAGGCGCTCGGAGGTTGTGGACGTGTCCCACGGTGAAGCCCGCACCAGAACCCACTCCCTGCACGTCTCACCTGCACGGACGTAATTTTTCGGCAGGCACAGGCCGGCCAGTCGACCAGATGCTCTGGCTATCAAACAAACGGAGAAATCTTTCGGCAAGCACACACTCTTATGAACCTATTACTATCAATCCCCCAGAAACCATAGATACAAGTGGAAGCCCCTCTCCACTTGCAAGCAAAGCCTCTCGATCTCCCTTGCAACGTTTTCGCCGAAAATTTCAATGACGTACGGCCGAGAAATTTCCTCGCAAAGTCTCACACATTGTCGCGAATTGAACATCGCGTCAGCGTATGGCAACAGACTACCTCAAAAAGGGAATTCGACGGGATCGATGATAGAAAATGCGTCAGTCCACTCGACAGCACATCGTCCTCGAAGTACAACTTCGCTGTCTTCTCTACGCACTTGAAGAGTGATCATAGATCCCCTTCTCATCGAGAATACACGGATGTTACCTGGCCATTTTCGACCCAGACTCCGATCCTATGGAGTGGATCACCGTTGGCATCGTAGCCAACCGGATGAGAGCTCTTAATCTCGAGAGTATGTTGACGTGCCGAGCCGGTACCGACATTCAAACCTGTTGGGCTTCATTATCC
The DNA here is from genome assembly GCF_030283205.1 of Actinomadura opuntiae. GTDB lineage: Bacteria > Actinomycetota > Actinomycetes > Streptosporangiales > Streptosporangiaceae > Spirillospora. The sequence goes on along the minus strand of NZ_JASNWF010000030.1, from coordinate 35,035 downwards.
TGTGCCGCTCGATTATTGAGTCACGTGGCCTGAGCTGTAGTTATGCGGTGTGGTGGTATTCGCCACCAGGAAGCCACAGGCGATGATCGCGTGCGCTTGAGCGGCCAGGACCTGCCGCAAGATCGGCCCGGCCCGACGAGGCGCGGGTCCGATACCGGCGGCGTGCAGGATCTCCCACACCGTCGACGCCGCAATCGCGTACCCCAGACGGGCCAGCTCTCCCTGGATACGCCGGTGTCCCCACGCCGGGTTCTCCCGGGTCATCCGCAAGATCAGGGTTCTAGCCGCCGCACCCGTACGTGGCCGTCCTGGACGACGCCGGTCGGTGAAGGTCCACTTACGAGCGACCAGGTCGCGGTGCCAGCGCACGAGCGTCGCCGGGGTGACCGGAAAGAGCTCGGCCCACCGCCCGCGCGGCACCAGATGCGACAACGCCGCAACCAGAGCCGGTCGCCATGACCCCAGCGCGGCCGACCTGCGACCTGACGGCGCAAAACCTGGTTCTCATAACGGAGCACCAGCAACTCGACGTCCTTGGACGGATCAGACCGGACCAGCATCACCAACAGACCCGAGCAGGCTCCGGACCATCCGGTACAGCAGAGACAACAACACCTCAAGATGGTCGCAGTGACCGCCTCGGCCCCGCAGCAAATCCCAGCTCACAGCACGAAACCGAGTATCCGAGCGGCACACCGTCGAGGACATGGTCGCAGTCCTTGGTGATGCCCCTCCAACGGCGCTCGATCACCTGCCGCCCGCTCAGGATGTCATTCCTGCTCACCGGACTTTACGAGCGGGTCCATGCGCAGACCGGCATCACCGCGACCGTGCCCGAGAAGCTCCTCGAGGAGGTCCCCGCGCCTACGTGGGACGGTCGCGGCTGTGAGCACGCTCGTCGCCGCCCTCGGCACCCCGAGCCGGGTCTTCCACGCGCCCTTCACCGCCGGCCGGCCGAGGGCGCCGCCCGAGCGCCGAGGACACTGGACGCTCCTCGGTTGCCTGCTACCGGGGCGGATGGGCGCCCAGTCGCCAGCCTTCCTCGCAGGCGTCCATGAAGGCCGCGCGCCCGGCCGGGAACTTCCCGCCCCCCTTTAGGCCCTCCTCGTAGGACTGGGCGCAGAAGCTGGACGGCGCCTTCTCACCCATGGTCGCGCGCATGCCCGCGGCCATCTGAACCATCGTCCGGAACGTGTAGCGCTTGCCGTCCGGGTCGATCAGCACGATCTGCCGACTATTGCTGATCTTGGGGTCAGTGGGGGTGGACTGGGGCGTCGCGGTGGAGATGCCTGGCGTAGGAGCACCGGACGGAGGAGTCGCCGGCGCAGTGGCTCCCGGCGTGCCGGGCGCAGGCGTGGTCGCCGCCGGTGTGGAGGATGGCCCCTTCGCGGTGTTCTTGTCGCCGTCGCACGCCACGGCACCGAAGAGGAGGGCACCGAGAGCCAGGGGGATCGCGATCTTCATGGTCACGGGCGGCTCCAGGGCGGCGGCAGAGGCGTCGTGGGACATTAACAGATCGTCCCGCAGAGCGGCACCAGGCGACCTACAACAGTCTCACAGTCGTAGGAACCGGCGACCGACCCCACCGAAGCGGTCACGCCGAGATCGGCCAGCCGGGTGACGTACCGGAAACTGGTGTACTGGGCGGCTTGCCGTGGTGGTCACGACCGGTTGAGCAACAACCCCAGAGTTCGCTGAGGTCTCGCGTGCGCTTGTAGTCCCTGTACCTGGGCTTCTTCGTCAGATCTATGCCGGTTCTGGCATCTGAAGAGATTTCGGAAATCCTGAAGATTCATCGTTGCTGGTGTTCGTCTTGCAGCAGCGGTGAAGGCGAGGAGGCCGGAGTTGGCGCTGGCTGTGGTGAGGGATCTTCGGGTCGCGCGGGCTCCGGCCACGCCGGAGGATCTGGAAGCGCTGGAGAGCTGATCGACCAGACGCCGACGGCCGAGCCCCATGAGTGAACGCGTCAACGTCCAAGTGCTGCTGGTGTTCGGCGACCGGGCCGAACTGGTCACCCCCCACCCGCTCCACCCGAGGCGCCGTTGCGGGTCCCGGCCGCCGGCCTCACCGCCGACACCGGCATCCCGCCCGAGCAACTGCCCGGCAAGCGGTTGACCGCGGCGCTGTGATGTGGCAGTCGGCGCGTCGGCGGTGGGCCAGGAGGTGAGGACCCCGGCCTCGGGTCGGATGCCGGGATCACTCGATCAACGCGCGGCACCGTAGAAAGCCAGACCCCTTAACGTCTCGGCCTCGCTTCGCCCCTAGCCGTCTCGTTGCCGACGCGGGCGGCCTCGGGCACGGCAGGCCGCGCCCGCTTCCCGGGCCTGCCGTGCCCGAGGCCGCCGTCAGCGGGGGTCGATAAGCGCATTCAACTCCCCCCGGCGCGGCGCCTACCATGCAGGTCAGACCCCCTACCGGCCCCCTCTACCGGGGGCCCACCGGGGTAGAGGGCGGCGCCGTTGTGCCGTCGTGCCGTCATGACGGCGAACCGTCGCGGCGAGCTCGCGGCGGCCGCCGCGACGAACCAGCAGGAGGTTCATCCGGCCTCGGGGAACATCGGTACAGCGGTTAACGCTAAGCCGGTGATCATGGCGTTTAGCACAGGTGACAGGCCCGGCGGCGAGGTTCGGAGGAAGATCCCTGAGCGGCTCCGTGCGCCGATAGCTTCACGCTCATGCCAGTGGAGTTCCTGACCGACGAGCAGGCGGCGTCGTACGGCAAGTCCAACGAGGAGCCGACCCCACGAGATCCGGGGCGAAGACATCGCCCGGCTCTCCCCGCTCAAGCACCGCAACCTGAACCTGCTCGGCCGCTACAGCTTCACAGCCATCCTCCCGGCCGCCGGCGCCCTGCGCCCGCTACGGGACCCTGATGCGCCAGAGCTGGACGAGGATGAGGACGAGTCGGTCGGCTCGGAGTGAGTCGGGGCCGTCACTGCCTGCTTCCCTACCGGCCGTCGCCCGGCGTCACAGGAGGGCGCCGCCGGAGACCTCGATGCGCTGGGCGGTGACCCAGCGCAGTCCCTCGGAGGCCAGCGTAGCGATGGCGTCGCCGATCTCCTCAGGTTCGCCGACGCGACCGAGCGCGGTCTGTCCGGCCAGAACCTGGCGCATTCCGGCGTCGTCCCGCATCGCTCCGCCGTTGAAGTCGGTGGCGGTCGGCCCCGGGGCGATGGAGTTGACCCGGATGCCGCGAGGTCCGAGTTCTGCGGCGAGGGTGCGGCTCAGAGCTTCGACGGCGGCCTTCGAGGCGGAGTAGGCCGAGGTGGCGGGGCTGGTGTGGCGGGTCAGTGACGTCGAGACGTTGATGACCTGGCCGCCCTGGGCCAGCAGCGGCACGAGCGACTGGATGAGGAAGAACGTGCCCCGGACGTTGGTGCCCATCACCGTGTCGAAGTCTTCGATCGTGACAGTCTCCAGCGGCCCGAAGACTCCCACTCCCGCGTTGTTGACCAGGATGTCGAGCCGCGAAGTACCCCAGCGCTCCAGCTGCGCGCCCAGTTCGGAGGTGAAGGACGCGAAGGAGGAGACGTCGCTGATGTCGAGCCGGAGAACAGCAGCAGTCCCACCCACCGCCTGCACCTGTTCCACCGTCTTCTCAGCCCCGGCCGCATCGCCGCGGTGGGTGACCACGACCCGCACCCCGCGTGTGGCCAGGGCGATGGCCGCGCTGCGCCCGAGGCCGCGATTTGCACCGGTCACCAAAGCGATCTTGTCGATTGTCATGAACTTCCTCCACCGTGCGACGACCAGGATGCGCCCAGGTGCCACGGATCAGATGCGAGTCACTCGACTCGCCTTGCTGGTGCACCGTAAGCGAGCACCCCGAGGCGAGTCAAGTGACTCGCCTCGGGGCTGCGGCATACTCTCCGCATGGCAGCAGAACTCACCGCGCATCACCGCAGGCTCGCCCAGCAGAAGCGCGAGGCGATCACCTCCGCGGCCACAGAACTGTTCTTGGACCGTGGCTACGACGGCACCTCCCTCGCACGGATCGCCGAAGCGGCGGGGGTCTCGAAGTCCACCCTGTTCAAGCAGTTCCCCACCAAGGCGGCCCTCTTCGAGGCCATCGTCACCGAGTCCTGGCAGCGCGACGCCGGCGATACCACGGCGCGGCCACAGGCGGGAGATCTGCGCTCTGGGCTGACAGCCATCGGCCACCGCTACGCCGACCTGATCGGCCAGCCCCGCATGACAGGCCTGTTCCGGATCGTCATCGCCGAACTACCTCGTTTCCCCGAGCTGGGACGGACGCAGTTCCAGCTCGGCAAACTGCCCTACTTCGCCTCCGTCCAGCACTACTTGGAAGCCGAGCATGAGGCGGGCAACGCTGATGTGCCCGACGCTGAGAGTGCCGCGAACCAGTTCCTCGGCATGATCGCCAACTACGTCCTGTGGCCCCGCATGCTGCTGACCGGCTGGAACCCCGCAACCTCCGATATCCACAACGCCGTCGAAGAGGCCGTCCAGACGATGCTCGCCAGATACACCCCCGACCCGCCGGCCTGACCCGAAGCCGGAACTTCGACACTGACCTACGCGCGGCCGGGCGACACCGTGCACATCTCCGAGATGTTCCGCCTCGTCCGCGGCACCGGCCACATCCTCGACGTCCTCCACTGCGACCAGGTAGCCCTGCGCATCCACGACGGCGCGTTCTCCGCGATGGACCTCACCGCCCGCCACCCGCGCACCAGCGAGCTGCTGTCCACCGTGAAGTTCATGGTGCAGACCCTCGCCGCCGCCGGCGAACTACAGCGCGACCTCCAGCGCGAGCTGACCTACGACGGACAGCGCGCCGCCGAGGCCAAGGGCAACAAGGGCGGACGCCGCCCCGCCGTGGCCGACCTCATGCCCGACCACGCCGCCATCGAGGAGAACTCTCCGGGCCGGAGCTGCCGGTCACCCTCGACATGCCGGGCAACGTCGCCGACTTCCTCCGCACCGCCGAACTGGATCCCGCAGAGCGGGATGCGCTCGACCAAGGGGTGACCGTACGGCGCGGCCAGGGCTACACCTTGCGCGTCAGCGCCGTCCCCGCCGTGCACCTCGGGCTCCTCGTCCGCTGCCAGCCGCTCGACGGCGGCCACGGCGTCCCTGCGGTCCCGGCCCAGCGCAAGGCCCGCCGCGAGTACGAAAACCGCGTCAGCGCGCTCACAGCGACCGGACCATGATCACCGGCTTAGCGTTAACCGCTGTACCGATGTTCCCCGAGGCCGGGCTCGTCGCGCGCGTCACGCGCGCGCGTAGGGGTGTGGCGAAAGTGGCGAAAGTCCGCCGTCGGGCCCGGTGGTCACAGGTCACTCGAGGGCGGCTTCTCCCACGGGCCCACGGTGCCGTCGGCACTGAGTTACAGCCGTGGCACGTCGGCGTAGGCGGCCGGTGGTTCCAGCGGCCGGATCGAGCCACCACGCACGTCGGTCAGGATGCGCTGCGCGGCCGACGGCTCGCCCGCCACGCGCGGATAGGTGACGATTATCTGGGGTGCCGATCCGGTGACTTTCATGTGCGCCACGTATGGGTTGAGTGAACGTCGTGGACAGATATCCGGAGGTTCGTTCAGCATGTAGTCCATGTACGCCACGTAGGCCTTGGTCCAAGGCCAGCGGCAGGCGCTCCTGTGAGGCCGCGGCCAAGCAGCAGGTCGGTCAGGGAGTTCGCCGCGCCCGCTCCGGCGAGACAGCGCGGCACGTTCGCCTGCCGGGCCTGCCGGGCGATCTGTCCGATTCGAGGGCGTCATTCGAGGAGTCGGTGTCCATCGGGTGCACTGGCCGCGCCGGCCGGGGAAGGGGCATTCGCGTCGCGGCGGGCATCAGCGCGGTGACCGCGAGGCCGCGTGCCACAGTCCTGCTCGAAATCAACTGTCGGCCCTGCTCTCGATGTCGGTCGTGGGGCGCCGGCCGTCTCCGCGGTGTCATGGCCGGCCGCCCGGACACGGTTCTAGATCACCGGTCGTTCAGGGGTGCTGACGGTGTGTCGGCCCGCGTTCGCGGTCCGGCCGAGACGGAGCGCCGAGATCAGGAAGAAGATGCCGCCGGGGATGGCGTAGCCGGCCGCGTTGGTCAGTGTCGGGTCGTCCGCGGAGGCGCCGATGATGAACGAGCCACCGGCGAGCACGGAGATGGCACCGCTGATGATCATGGGCCACTGGCCGCCCATCGTGCGGCGGGTCACGCCCACGATCAGCTGGACCAGCCCGGCCACGACCGCCCAGGCGCCCCACACTCGCAGGACCGCCGGAATGCCGGACGCGCAGGCAATCGCCACGCCGACGGCGGTGAGCAAGCTGACCCCGATGTTCACGTACAGCAGCACGGGCGATCCGGTGGTGCGCGACGCGCGGGCGTCGACGATGGCGGCGGCCACGTCGAACAGCGGATACAGAACGAGCAGGGTGACCGCGAGCGGACCCAGGTTCGAGGCGGTCGTGAACATCACGAGGGCCCAGACGATGGCGAATCCGAAGCGGACGAAGTACAGCCGCCGCAGGCCGAAAGCGGTCCCGGCGATGCCGTCCGAAGCGATGGTGGTCACAGTGGTCCCTTTCAAGGAGGGAGAACGAACGTTCTGTCTTGCACAGGATCGCAATGTCGCCCCGCGCTGTCAAGACCGAACGTTCTACCTCCCGTTAGGATGTCCCCCATGAGGCAGGAATCTGCAGGCCGGCCCTCCGAGGCACGCTCCCGCCTGCTCGGCACGGCGACCAGGATCTTCTACACAGAGGGGATCCACTCGGTCGGGATCGACCGGATCGTCGCGGAGGCGCAGGTGACACGCGCCACTCTCTACCGGCACTTCTCCAGCAAGGAGGACCTCGTCCTGGCCTACCTGGCCGAGGTCGATCAAGCCACGCGCGCCCAGGTGGACGACGCCATCTCCCGCGGGCTGCCGGCGGCCGACACCGTCCGGGCCCTCGGCGAGTCCATCGCGCAGGGCATCCGATCCCCCGGCTTCCGGGGATGCGCCTTCCTGAACGCCGCCGCCGAGTACTCCGACCCCCACCACCCGGTGCACAAGGCCGTCATCGCCCACCGGCAATGGTTCCTGGACACCGTGACCGACCTGCTGGCACGCGTCGGGGAGACGCCCGCCGAACCCGCCGCCCGGCACTTCGTGATGCTGCGCGACGGTGCCATGGCCGCCGGCTGCCTCTTCGACCCGGAGCTGATCTGCGAAACCTTCCTGCGCGGGGTCGACGGCCTGCTGCAGGCCCATGCCGCACCCGGCAGCGCCAGGCCCATCTAAGACAGAAGGGATGTCCAGCCGGGCTGGCGTACAGGCCCGCGAGGAGGCTGAGTGCAGGATTTAGCGGTAGCGACCTGCTGCGCACCGCGATCTCGATCCGGGACACAAGCTGTCGTCGGTGACGCTGCTGCGCTGGCTGGGCAACCACTCCCGCAAGAACCGCCTGTACCGCGCCTTCCGCGAGCTCGGCCGCGCGATCTGCACCATCACGCTGCTGCGCTACCGACCCTCAACCTCACCCCGCCCGAGCAGACCCCCACCACCCGTCTGGACCTGGAACCGCGGGTGCTGTTCGGCACGCCGCCTACCTGATCGGGACGGGCAGGGACTGGATCTGGCTACCCGATGGTTTTCGCGCCGATTCCGTCGATCAGGTAGCCCAGGCCGCGGTGAAACGCCTCATCCCAGTCGTTGTCGCTGGGATGCCCGTGCGCGGCCAGCGTCGGATACGCCTCGCGCTGCGCCGCGAGGATCTTGTCGGCGGCGTCGCGGGTGGACGACTCGTCCCTGCCGTGCCAGGACAACTGGCTGATCGTGGCTCCGATCACAAAGTGCGACAGTCCGTAGGCGGCGGCGGTCAGCGGCGCGCCCGTGAGTCCGGCGCGTTGCAACGCCGCATGCAGGAACTCGGTGCGCGTGAGGATGTTCGGGCCGAGCATCGGCCGGCCCATCAGCGTTGCGGTCCATCGGTGCCGGAGCAGCACCGCGCGCCACCGCTCCACCATCGCGGTGACGTCAGCGCGCCAGTCCTCGGTCGCCGGTGGCACCTCGGCCTCAGCGAACACTCTGTCGAGGGCCAGGTCGAGCACATCGTCCTTGGTGTCCACGTGCCAGTACAGCGTGGTCGAGCCGGTGCCGAGCCGCTCGGCCAGCCGCCGCATGGTCAGCCGGTCCGCGCCCTCCTCATCCAGGAGGGCGATCGCTTCGGCGACGATGCGTTCCCGTGACAGCGGCGGCGCCTCCCGTCGTCCGCGCGGCTGTCTCAACCAGATGTCGCCTGCTCGGCTCGTTCCCATACCCCAACTCTAGTACGGTGAACGAGTACCGGATCAATGTTCTAGTCACCCGATCAGCGTTCAGAGGTGGTTGTGGGGCACATCGACGTGAGCGACCTGACCTATGCGCTGCCCGATGGACGGCCGTTGCTGCGCGAGGTGTCCTTCCGTGTGGGGCAGGGCGCGAAGGCGGCCCTAGTCGGACCGAACGGCGGCGGCAAGACGACGCTGCTCCGGCTCATCGCCGGGGAACTGGCCCCTTCCGCGGGGACGGTCGCCAACACGGGTGGCCTCGGCGTGATGCGCCAGTTCGCTGCGGAGGACCGCACCGTCCGCCAACTCCTCCTGTCGGTCGCACCGCCGCAGGTCAGAGCGGCGACCGACGCGCTCGCACACGCCGAAGCCGCGCTGACCGACGCCCCGGACACTCAGATGGCCTACGCCCAGGCCATCAGCGACTTCACCGACGCCGGCGGCTACGACCTGGAAGTCGTCTGGGACGCCTGCACGACCCTGGCGCTCGGCCTGCCCTATCAGGACGTCCGCGACCGGCCCGCGGGCACACTGTCCGGCGGCGAGCAAAAGCGGCTCATGCTGGAGGCGCTGCTCCGCGGACCCGACGAAGTCCTGCTGCTCGACGAGCCCGACAACTACCTGGACATCCCCGGCAAGCAATGGCTGGAGGAACGGCTGCAAGCCACCACCAAGACCGTGCTGCTGGTCTCCCACGACCGCCGCCTGCTCGCCGGCGCCGCCGACCGGATCATCACCGTCGAGTCCGGCACGGTCTGGGTGCACGGCGGCGGTTTCGCCACCTACCCGGCCGCGCGCCGGGACCGCGCCGCCCGCATGGACGAACTGCTCCGCCGCTGGGAGGAGGAGCACGCCCGACTGCGCCGCCTGGTCCACACGCTACGTCAGCGCGCCGCCGCCAACGACGCCGTCGCCTCGTCCTACCAGGCCGCCCGCACCCGCCTGTCCCGCTTCGAGGAGGCAGGACCGCCCGAGCCGCCGCCGCGCGAGCAGAACATCCGTGTTCGCCTGCGCGGCGGACGCACCGGGAAACGCGCCGTGATCTGCGAGCGACTCGAACTCACCGACCTGACCAAGCCGTTCGACCTGGAAGTCTGGTACGGCGAACGCATCGCCGTCCTCGGCGCGAACGGGTCGGGCAAGTCACAGTTCCTCAAGCTGCTCGCCACCCCCTCCTCAGTCCCCCACCACGGCACGGTGCGGCTGGGCGCCCGCGTCGCTCCCGGCCACTTCGTCCAGACCCACACCCGCCCCGACCTGCACGACCGCAACCCTGACGAGATCATCACGACCGACTTCGGGACAACCCTCAACGACGCCATGCGCGCACTGGCCCGATACGAACTCGCCCCCACACGACACCAGCCCTTCCACACCCTGTCCGGCGGACAGCAGGCACGCCTGCAGATCCTGCTGCTGGAGCTGTCCGGCTGCACCCTCCTCCTGCTGGACGAACCAACCGACAACCTCGACCTCGCCAGCGCCCAAGCCCTCCAAGACGGCCTGACCGCCTACCAGGGCACCGTCCTGGCCGTGACGCACGACCGCTGGTTCGCCGAAGACTTCGACCGCTACCTGGTCTTCGATCCGGACGGCACCGTCCACCACCGCACCACCCCGACATGGCCGGCAAAACCCGGACACGCCAGTAACTGAGTTCTGGGTCAGGTCAGCGTGGAACCTGGCCCGTTTCAACGTCGCCGCCACATCGCAGACCATCAGGGCGACTTCTTAGCGCTGTTCCGTTTGGGGATCGCTCAGCGGACAACCACGACGAGCCTTCACGCGAGCACGCGACCTGCGGCAACGCCGTCTCAGATAGGTGGTCCGCAAACATGTCCGGTGAAGGGGGCCTAAACGGTACGCTGCGCGGGTGGGAGAACTCATCGGCTACGCCCGCTGCTCAACCGTCCTGCAAGACCTCACCGCCCAGACCGAGATCCTTCTCGGACTCGGCGTGCCTGAAGACCGCATCTACCTCGACAAGGGACTCACCGGCACCAACCGGGAACGGCCCGGCCTCGACCAAGCTCTGGCCGCCGTCCGCGCCGGCGACACCCTGGTCGTCCCCAAACTCGACCGGCTCGCCCGCTCGGTGCCCGACGCCCGCGACATCGGCGACGCCCTCGTCGACCGCGGTGTCCGGCTGTCGCTCGGCGGCAGCATCTACGACCCGGCCGACCCGATGTCGAAGATGTTCTTCAACATGCTGGCGGTGTTCGCCGAGTTCGAAGCCGACCTGCTCAAGATGCGCACACGCGAGGGCATGGCCATCGCCCGCTCCCGCGGCAAGCTCAAGGGCCGCGCACCCAAACTGACCGCACGCCAGCAGGCCGAGCTCGTACGCATGCACGCCACCGGCGACTACACCATCGCCGAACTGATGGAAGTGTTCACCGTCGGCCGCGCCACCGTTTACCGCACCCTGGACCGCGCCGCGACCACCGGGCACGGCCATGCCACGGACGCGTCATGACCACAGGCCTGCGCGTCATCGACTTCACCCTCCGGCGGCGACCCGACCTGCAGATCCACGAGGTAGTGCCCACCATCGACGGTCAGCTTCTCCTCGATCTGATCGACCGATTCGAGGTCGGCGCAGACATGCGGCCGGCCGGTGGCGCCTACGGCGGCCTCATCCCTGCGTACTACCGCTACGGCCCACTCAACGAGCACTTCCTGGGCAAGGAGAACCCCGGACTCGGCCCCAACACGGCGGTGCTGGGCTGCGAGTGCGGCGAGGTCGGCTGCTGGCCGCTGATGACCCGGATCACGCCGACCGGGAACCTGGTCGTCTGGGACGGCTTCTACCAGATACACCGTCCATCCCGCGACTACACGGGCTTCGGGCCCTTCCTGTTCGACCGCGCGCAGTACGACCAAGCGCTCGACGCCCTGCTCCGGGCCGAAGGGACGACATGAAGCACCACGAGACCGCGCTTGATCGGGACGTGGCCGCGCTGCTGGCGGCCAGAGCGTTCACCGAGATCCGTTATCTGGCCGACGACGTGCAGCGCAGATCCCCAGACAGTTCGATTGAGGAGGACCTGGAGCGCATCAGGTTCCTGGCCGATCTGTGCCACAACCTGCCCGGGATCGCCCGGCCACGCCGCTGGCGGCCGTCCCGCAAGGGCGCTCCCGCCAGCAGCATTGAACAGGCGATGACCCGACGGCCGATGGGCTGGACCTGGCATACCACCGGCCCGGAAGGACGCGCATGGATACTGGACCACATCAAGCACGACGGGCGAACCTGGACGCCACCGCCGCCACTCCCGACCCGCCGCAAGGGCCCAGCGCCGCTGACGCTGCGGCAGCGGACCAGCATGCTGATAGGACGCTGGCCGGTCAAAGCCCCGTCCGGGCACCAGCCGCTGCCCTCAGAAGCGCACGTTCTCAAGGCCCTGGACACCGACGCCGTCTGCGCACTGTACGAAGAGCCCGGACAGCTCCAACTCGGCCTCGGCAAAGGCGCACCACACCTCCGGACCCACCTGGACCCCGAAGGGACCCACTACCTGGTCCCGGATCCGGCGAGCTACTACTGGCCCGGCAACCCGGACGGCCGAGACGGCAAGATCCGCTGGTGGCAATGCACCGCACTCCTACGAATGTACGACGGCGAACAGGTCACCGGCATGATCGCCGTACTCCCAGAGACCTTCACAGCATTGCCCTCGAATCTGCCCCGACGCGAACAGCTACGACTCGTCCACCGCGCTCGGTCCACCGAGCGAGACACCTACCTCTGGGGCCGAGACCACAAGTCCGAATGCGGCCCACAAGTCTGCGGCTACATCCCCGAAGCCTCGATCAACCAGCCTCCACCGACCACCTGACGTCGCAGCCATTCCACGCTGTGCAGAGGCCTTCGGACATCTGTGCAGAGAACTTCGGAAATCGACAGGCGGTCGCGGGGCGGACTGACCGCCAAGGTCCACCGGACCGCCAAGGCCGGCCGCCGAGGGGCTCAAGCAATGGTGCGGCATCGCCACCTACTGCGACGAACTCGCCCACCACTACTGCGCAGCGATCGTCCTGGTCACCGCCCTTGCTGTAGACCAACGCATTATCCACCGGACGCGCCCTAGCAGGCTGAGGTCTCAGAGTGCGGCTGGAGCATTAGTTGCCGGTTGGGATTTGCATGGCGGTGAGGGTGTCGGTGACCAGATGTAGGTCTCGGCGAGAGGTTGAGCTTTCGGCTGCGATCCGGCTTGCGAGAGGAGGGTCGATCATGGCTTGCATGCGGTTCATCATGGCCTCCATACGCGCCAGCATCGCCTCCTGCGGGCCCGGCTGCTTGGCCTCGTACCCCAGCAGGATGTTCATTGTGGTCGCTGCGGTTTCGCTTTCCTCGGCCAGCGCCCACACGTAATGGGTGGTGGAGGTCAGATCGTTGTGCCCCAACCGCGCCTGCACATCGGGCAGCGGCACGCCGTGTGCCAGCAGGAGCGAGGCGTGGGAATGGCGCAGTTGGTAAGGGGTGATGTCGACACCGACGGCCTTGCGGGCGGGGATCCAGATGGCGCTCCACTCGCTGGACGCCAGGTAGTCGTTGCCGTCCCGGCGGACCCGCTGACGGGTGACCTTGCCTTTTCGGGCCATCGCCCGCACCCGGTACGCCGATCGAGCGTCCCGGTATGCCTGCACGCACGGGCCGCACCTGCAGCCGTGCTTGCTGTACGTACTGACCTTGGTATGAGTCACCCATCCACCGGTGACCGGTGAGACGAAGATGGTCTTCGCTGCGGCCTGCATCTCCTCTTCAGTGCAGCGCGGGAGGTTGACCCAAGCGGTGTCCGGCATGAACAACCGGACCGGAAAGATCAGGTCACCGGTTTTCAGGCCGTGTTCTTGTACGTGAGCGTGGATCTTCTCGGCCAGCGGCCTGCCGATTTTGAACCGGCGGTGTTCACCGTTCTTGGTGTAGGGGCGGGTCACGAACCGGCCGCCGGTCGGGTGGAACTGCTGCGCCACCTCCACAGTGGATCGGCACACCTTCAGCATGCCGGTGTCGTAGTCCAGATCTCCTCCTGGAAGGAGATCGCCTCACAGAAGCGAACTCCGGTGGAGATGATGTACTCGGCGAACAGCCGCTGCGTCGGCAGCGGCAGCTTGTCGCACAGCTCCCAGAACACCGTCTCGTTGATGACTTTGATGTTCTTGTGCGCGGCCTGTTTTCCGACATTGAGTCCTCGGACCGGGTTGTCGCTGCGGTAGCCCAGCCGAATTGAGAGGCCGAGCATCGCCGAGAGCACCGTCCGGCAGGCCCGCCGTGTATTCACCGTCTGGCCGGCATCTGCCAGCCAGGTGAAGTTCTGGATGGCGCGAGCGGAGTCGAATGTCGCGACCCGGTCGGCTTTCAGGTAGGGGTGGACATGGTTGATCCAGGTTCCGAAGTAGGTCTGCATGGTGTTCGGCTCGACCCGGTGATGCCGCTGGAAGATCGGCCAGAACTTCTCGAAGGTCATCGCGCGCCTCTGCGTCGGCGTCATCTCCCCCAGGACTCCGCTCTCACGTCTGTTCTGCTCCCGGCGAGCCGCTGTCAGCGCCTCCAGTTCGTTGTCGTAGGTGCCGGCCGACCGAGGCGCCTCGGTCCTGTCGTAGTACATCCCCGTGTACCGGGTCGCCCCGGTGCGCTTGCTTACCTTCCTGACTACGTACGGCTGTCGCATCGACTCCTCCTCTCAACCGGAGAACGAGTTAGCGAATCGGCTAGCGGACTGCCTGGTACAGCCTCACACCAGCCACCACCACGCGCGATTAAAAGGTATGTCTACCTGCGATTTGATCTTAAAATCAACAGCGCTGCCGAGTCTGGGAGGGCTCCGGCAACGTGGCGTCGCTGGACGTGCTGCGCGCCATGGCCAAGGAGCCGCAGACCGTCGAGGCGTTCTTCACCGAGGTCGGACGGGCCGCCGGAGCCGACCCGCGCCTGGACGCCGCCGTCACCGAGGTCAAGGACTCCCTCCAGGACTTCGCCACCCTCCAGGTCCGCGCCCGCCGCGTCGTCGAGCGCATGGCCCTCGTCCTGCAGGCGTCCCTGCTGGTTCGGCACGGACACCCGGCCGTCGCCGACGCCTTCTGCGCCACCCGCCTCGCCGGCGACTGGGGAACCGCCTTCGGCACCCTCCCACCCGGCCTCGACCTGTCCCCCATCATCGACCGCGCCACCCCGAAACTCGGCTGAGCCCGCGTTCAGAACCAGCCTTCGCAGCCCGTCGAGCCACCACTTCGACCCGCCCGCGATCACCCACAGCAAGATCATCCGCTGGCATGTCGGCTAGCGGTGCTGGAGGAATTGGGTACACGGGGCCAGGCATCAGCGGTGACCGGCGGCAGGACGACGCCGCCTGGGGGCTCACGTGTCAGGTCAGGGCCGCGACCGGGTCCGCCAGCAGCGAGGTGATCAGACTGGTCTCGACGTTGCCGCCGGTCAGCAGCACGCCGACATCGTCGCCGAGTTCCGGGCCCAGGTCGATGGCGGCGGCGAGCGCGGTCGCCGCGGCGGGCTCAACGAGCAGCCGCGCGTGCAGCAGCGCCGCCCGCAGCGCATCGGCGATGGCGGCCTCGGGGACCGGCACGATCCGGTCGACGGCGTCGCGGGCGATGCCGAACGGGAGCGCACCGACGCGGTCGGGGCGCAGCCCGTCGGCGATCGTCAGGCCCGCCGGTACCGTGACCGGCCTTCCCGCGCCCAGCGCCGCGGCGAAGGCCGGCACGGCCGCCGGCTCGGCCCCGACGACGTCGATCGCGCGGCCGGACACCGCCAGACATGCGCCCGCGATCGCGCTGCCACCGCCGATGGGCACGACGATCGCGTCCAGGCGGCCGCCCTCGTGCTCGACCTGCTCGATCAGCTCCGCGGTGGCGGTTCCCTGCCCCACGACCACGGAGCGGTTCTCGTAGGGATCGACCACGCTGTAGCCGTCCCGTTCGCGCAACTCGTCCAGGACGGCGAGCCGGTCGGCGAGCGTGGTCCCCGCCGTCACGACACGGGCACCGATCTCACCGAGCCGCCGGACCTTGTTCGGGAGGGCGTCCTCCGGTAGCACGACCGTGGTGGCCAGCCCCTGCCTCCGGGCGGCGAGGGCGACCGCGATCGCATGGTTGCCCGTGCTCTGCGCCAGTACGCCCCGGCCGCCGCAGGCCGCGAGCCGCGTGGTGGCCAGGAGAGCGCCGCGAATCTTGAAGGAGCCGCCGAGCTGGAGGTTCTCGGCCTTCAGCCACAGCCGGGTTCCGGTGGCGGCGTCCAGGAAATCGCACCGCACGACGGGAGTCCTCCAGACAAGGCCGGCGAGCCGCTGCGCAGCGCGGCCCACCTCGTCGGAGCCCACAGAGGAAGTCTGCATTTCGCGCCTCCACGATCCAGTCGGGTCGACTCGGACTCCGTCCGTTCATGGGTGCCCGAGCGGTACGGGGAGCAGATGACCGGTGCTGACGGCGCCGCCTCGGTTCCGGGGCGGCGCGGTCAGGCCGTCGTGTCGGTCAGTGTGCCGCCTGCCGTCCTTGCATCCACGGATCGGCGATCTTCGCCCGCAGATCCAGTTCCCGGGCGAAGTCGAGCCACATCTGCGAGTTCTGCCGGGCGATCTGCATGGCCAGGACGAGGCAGTGGGAAGGCACCGAGGCGACGAAGTTCGGCATGTCCGTCGCGCCGGCCGCGTTCTCTCTCAGCATCCGCAACAACCGCCGCCCCTGCTCGCTGTGACGCAGCGACGGATCGCGCAGCAGCTTTTCCAAAGCCACCATCGCCGAGAACGACCGGGCCTCGTCCGAGTCGCCGGCCTTCCTGCCGGTCTTCTCCTGGTCGAGAGCCTGCGCCGCTTTCTCCGCGGATCCGGTTTCCCGGTCCACCGCCAATTTGCTCCGGTTCTCCAGGACGGGCGGACCGGAGACCGGCGGAGAGCCGGAGGAGCCGTGCGACGGAACCGGCTCCTCACCACGTTCCAAACGCCTGCGCACGTCGAGCGCCGTCGCGGGAGATATTCCGGCCAGCCTGGCCACCTGGCGCAGCGAGGTCTTGGGATTCTCCCGCATCAGTTCCGCGGCCCGCCGCCTTCCCTCTCCGCTGTTGAGCGGGCGAACCCGCCCGTCCCGGCCCACGCGGGCCTTCAACTGCGGGACCGCGTCGGTCGAGCGGCGCAGTTCCGCCACGGCGCGCGTGCCGAGGCCGGTCGTCTTCGCGACGGCCCGGTCGGACATGTCCGGGTGCGACATCAGGATCCGCAACGCCGCGGCGTGCCGCTCCGCCTGGGTGAGCGGGAGGCCGTGCCGGACGTTGGCCTCCACGCCGCGCAGGAACGCGTCCTCGGGACTGCCGTCGAAGAACACGACCTCGACGGTCGCCTGCCCCTTGAGGGAGGCGGCCATCAGCCGATGGAGTCCGTCGATCACCTGCATCGTGCGCCGGTCCACCAGGAGGGGCGGAAGGGGGCCCTCCACCTGCGACAGGCGCATCACATGCGCCTTGTCCTCGCCTTTGAGGCGAGGGGAATCACCGGGTCGCAGTGCCAGGACCGAGACGGCGACTATCTCTGGCGGGCTGTTCTCGGTAGATATGGGGTCGGTATCCGGATCGGCCTGAACACCCTGAGATTCCCCCGGAGCCGAACTGCCTGGTACCTGATCCACGCTACACACCTCTGAAGCACTTGGCCTGAGTGCCGACGACTCCTGCGGCAGGCGGTTCGGGAGCGCAGGGAGTCGTGCCTGCATATCCACACATTATGCCAGCGAGCCGCCACCATTCAGTTCATTGTCGCCGGGCAGGGTCTGCGAATCGCTGGTCTTATAACCAGCAGAACTCCTTAAGCGTGCTCACACGTTATCCGACCCGACTACGATCTTCAAAGACCCCCTGAACACATTCCTCTCCGCTTCTGATTGGTCACACTCCGCCAGGCGGCCGCGGATTCGGCCTCGACGCCGCGCCATTGAACTGGACACCACGCCACATATATGCAGTCCGGCACCGAAGTCACGGGACACCGCCCCGCCGCCCGCGCGGACGGCCGCCGGCGGGCGGCCGAGCTGGTATCACATGACATATTTCCCTTTGGCGCATCTCGCGTTCACGCCCCGCACGTTCAACTTCGGCGCCCGCGTCAGTTGAACGAGTGAAGCCTGCGCACCGATCACCGGTGACGTGCGCCGCGATTGGGCGGAAGTACGGCGAAGCGATTCGAGGAAACGCGAGAAAGGTTCATCGACCGCGCTTTGGGCCGGTCCCCGCGCACCGGGCGGGCCGGCCCCGCCGTCCCGAGTCGCGTAGTCCCCGGCCGTGTCTCTAGGGGACCTCGTGGACGACCACGGCGACCGCCCCCACGCTCGGGTGGCGCTGCAGGACGGCCTCGATCTCACCGAGCTCCATCCGCACTCCCGCGATCTTGACCTGGCGGTCGACCCGGCCGAGGTACTGCAGCGTCCCTTCCGGCAGGACCTTCACGGCATCGCCGGTCCGGTACAGCCGGCCCGTGGGGGTGGAGGCGAAGGGGTCGCGGTAGAAGGCGTCGCGGGTCCGGTCGGGGTCGCCCGCGTAGCCGCGGCCGACTCCGGTGCCGCCGACGAACAGTTCCCCCGCCTCGCCGCGCTCGCAGGCGCGCCAGCCGTCCTCCTCGTCGCGCAGCACGTACAGCTGGGTGTTGATCACGGGTGTCCCGATGGGCAGCCGCAGCAGTTCCAGGTCCGCGGCGGCCACCGTGTGGTGGGTGACGTCGTCGGAGCATTCGGTGGGGCCGTAGGCGTTGACGAGTCCGGCCCACGGCACCTCGTCCAGCCAGCGCCGGGCCACCTGGGTGGGCAGTTCTTCCCCGGTGGCGAGCATCCATCGCAGGCCGCCGAGCGCACCGGTGTCGCGGGCCCCGGCCAGATCGTCGAGCAGCAACCGGACCATGGTGGGGACCAGCTCCACGATGGTGACGCCGTGCTCGGCGACGCGCCGGGCGAACGCCGCCGAGTCATAGCAGGTGGCGTCGCCGACGACCGTGACCTCGCCGCCGCACAGCAGCGGGCAGAGCATCTGCCAGATGGAGATGTCGAAGCCGAGGGGCGCGGTCTGCGCCAGCACGTCGCGGTCGGTCATGCCCAGATCGACGATCTTGGCGTACAGGTGGTTGATCATCCCCTGGTGCTCGACGACCGCGCCTTTCGGCGTGCCGGTGGAGCCGGAGGTGAAGAGCATGTAGCGCGGCTGATCGAGCCCCGTCACCCGGGCCGGGCCCTCCCAGGGGGCGCACTCCTGCGCGTCCGCCGCGCGGACGACCGGCACTCCCGCGGACCGCGCGCCCTCGGCGAGCGCGGATGACGGCTCCGGGCGGCCCGCGGTCACCAGGACCACCGCCCCGGCCCGCTCCAGGACGTTCGCGACGCGCTTGGCGGGCCAGTTGCCGTCGGCGGGGACGTACACCGCGCCGAGCAGTTCGATCGCCAGGAACGCCGCGATCACCGACACGCCCCGCTGCCCGCCGACGGCGACGACCGCGCCGGGTCCCACGCCCTCGCGGTCCAGGAGGGCGGCGATACGGCGCGCCTCGGCGGCCAACCCGGCGTAGGTGAGCCGCCGCGTCTCGTCCCGGACGGCGGGACGGTCCCCGGGGGTCCGCTCGACCCGGGTGATCACCGCGTCGGCGAGGTCGACCCGGTGGTCGCGGGTCAGCGCCAGCGCGCGGGCGCGCTCGACGTCCGCCGGCGCGATCCGCAGCCGCGGGAGGCGCCCCTCGCCCAGCAACCCTTCCAGGATCCCCATCAATGCACTCCTCAGAAAACGCGACCGAGTCCGGTTTTCTGGATGCTAGACGAGCCTTGCCGTTTATGTCGCGCCCTTGTACGGTCCTTTCGGCCGTCAAATGGAGAAACATCGTGCCTATCATCGGCTCCCCGGACGAATTCAACGTCGAGGATCTGTATATCGATCTGCGCGCGGCCACGGGCGCCGCTCTGCATCTCAAGTGCGAAGGGTTCAACTTCGCCGGATCGGTGAAACTCAAGGCGGCCGTGGAGATGGTCGCCGCGGCGGAGCAGAGCGGTCTCATCGAGGCCGGGTCGGTTCTGGTGGAGTCTTCGTCGGGCAATCTGGGCATCGCGCTGGCGGTCATCGCGGCCAGCCGCGGCTACCGGTTCGTGTGCGTCACCGATCCCCGCTGCAACACCGCGGCGCGTCGGCTCATGCGGTCGCTGGGCGCGGAGGTGCGGGTGGTCGGGACGCCGGACGACGCCGGCGGCTACCTGGCGAGCCGGATCCGCCACGTCCGCGAGCTGTGCGCCGCCGACGACCGCTACGTGTGGCTCAACCAGTACGCCAACCCCGACAACTGGCGTGCCCACCACCGGCGGACCGCGCCCGCGATCGAGCACGCCTTCCCCGGTCTCGAAGTGCTGTTCGTCGGTGCGGGGACCACCGGGACGCTGATGGGATGCGCCCGGTACTTCAAGGAGCGGCGCGCCCCCGTGACGATCGTGGCGGTCGACGCGGCCGGGTCGGTGACCTTCGGGGGCGTCCCGGAGCGGCGCATGGTGCCCGGCCTGGGCACCAGCGTCCGGCCCGCGCTGGTCGACGAGTCCTACATCGACGACGTGGTGCACGTCCCGGAGGACGACACCATCCGCACCTGCCGCTCGCTGGCCGCGCGGGGCTTCCTGTTCGGCGGCTCGACCGGGACCGTGGTCAGCGGTGCGATCGGCTGGCTGAAGGAGAAGTATCCGGGCGAGGAGCCCGTCGCGGTCGCGATCTCCCCGGATCTCGGCGAGCGCTACCTGGACTCTCTCTACTCGGACGAGTGGCTGAGCGAGCATTTCGGCGACATCGAGCCGGCCCCTGCAGGCGAGGCGGAATGAGGAAAGCCGTGCGGCAGGCCCGAGCGGGCCGACCACACGGCTTCCGTGCGCCTTCTGCGGCTCCTACTCGCCCTCCATCGCGGCGATGAGGGATTTGGGCCGCATGTCCGTCCAGTTCTTCTCGATGTAGTCGAGGCATTCCTGCCGCCCGGCCTCGCCGAAGACCTTCTCCCAGCCCTCGGGCACGTCGACGAACACGGGCCAGAGGGAGTGCTGCCCCTCGTCGTTGACGAGGACCAGATAGCTGGCGTCGGGATCCTCGAACGGATTGGTCATCACGCCGTCCCTTCTCGGTGCTCGAAGGGCCACTATGGCCCAGGGCACCGCGGCGGCGTCAACCGCTCGGCCGCCCCGTTCAACTGCGCCGGAGCGTCGGTTGACCAGCGCGAACGGCGGCGGGGCCACCGCTTGATCAACGCGGCGGGGCGCTGGGATGGTGAGCGCCATGCCCTTCGCCACCGCCAACGGAATCCGGTTGTCCTACCAGCGTTCGGGAAACGGCGAGCCGGTGCTGCTCATCATGGGGTCGGGTGCCGCGGGCCGGGTCTGGACCCTGCACCAGACGCCCGCGCTCAACGAGGCCGGCTACGAGACGATCGTCTTCGACAACCGCGGCATCGCGCCGTCGGACCGCCCGCCGGGCAGGTACACGCTCGCCGAGATGGTCGCCGACACCCGCGGTCTGATCGAGGCGCTGGAACTGGGCCCGTGCCGGGTGGTCGGCACCTCCATGGGCGCGATGATCGCCCAGGAACTGGCGATCGAGGCACCGTGGCTGGTCCGCTCGGCCGTCCTGCTCGCGCCCCGGGCCCGCGCGGACGCGACCCGGCGGGCGATGTGGACCGCCGAGCACGCGCTGCGCGAGGCCGGGATCACGCCACCGCCCGCCTACCTCGCGTTCCGCAGTGCGCTGGAGATGCTGTCCCCCGCGACGCTGAACGACGACGCCGCGGCCGCGGGGTGGCTGCAGGTCTTCGAGCTGTCCGGGGCCGCCGAGCACGTCGCCGACGGCCAGCGCTGGGTGGACATGATCGAGGACCGCCGGGACGCGCTGCGCCGCGTGGGCGTCCCCTGCCGGGCGATCGGCTTCGCCGACGACCTGATCTGCCCGCCGCACCTGGTGGCCGAGGTGGCCGAGGCCATTCCCGACTGCGACTACGTGCAGGTCTCCGGCTGTGGTCACCTGGGCAACCTGGAGCGTCCCCAAGCGGTCAACGACGCGATCATCGAATTCTTCGACAAGAACTGAGATCGCAGACCTGCCGCCGCGAGCGGCCGGGCCCAGGTCATCGGTTCGACGGGGGGCGGCTACCCTGCCTGGGCCCGGATGAAGCGTGCCAGGCGGTGGATGCCGTCCCGGACCTGGTCGCGGGTCAGGTAGCTGACCGACAGGCGCAGGCTGTGCTCGCCGCCCCCCTCCGGGTGGAAGTAGGCCATCGGCGTCCAGACGACGCCGAACTCCTCCGCAGAGCGCACCAGCGCGGCGTCGTCGGCCCGGAACGGGACGTCGACCGACAGGAAGAAACCGCCGCTGGGCTCGTTCCACCGCACCCCGTGCTCGGCACGGTCGCCCTCGGGAAAGCACTCCTCCAGTCCTTCCAGGGCAAGGCGCATCAGGTCTCCGTAGTGCGCCGCGGCCGTGGCGTTGTACCGCGCCGTCCCCTCCTCCGCGGCCAGCAGCATCCCGGCCACCACGGCCTGGCTCACCGGAGAGGTGTTCAGCGTCACCATGCTCTTGATCTTGTTGAGCTCGTCGGCGAGCAGCCCGGCTCCTGCGACCGGCTGGTCGGCGACGGCGAATCCGACCCGTGCCCCGGGGAACAGGGTCTTCGCGAACGAGCCGAGGTGCACGACCCGGTGGTCGCGGTCGAGCGACTTGAGGGTCGGCAGCTGCCGTCCGGGGCTGACCATCCGGTAGGGGCTGTCCTCCAGCAGGAGCACGTCCAGGCGGGACGCGATGTCGAGCAGCTCACGGCGCGCCTCGATCGGCACGGTGGCGCCCGATGGATTGGCATGGTCGGGAACGAGGTAGAAGGCGCGGGGCCGGCGCCCGCGCGCCCGTTCGGCCAG
Source organism: Actinomadura opuntiae (assembly GCF_030283205.1). Lineage (GTDB taxonomy): Bacteria > Actinomycetota > Actinomycetes > Streptosporangiales > Streptosporangiaceae > Spirillospora. Next base: position 12,858 of record NZ_JASNWF010000030.1, on the reverse strand, counting down.
CACCGCCGCCTCGACGTCGGCGGGGCGCGGGCCGCGCTCGCCCTCGGCGACCGCGCGCACCGGGACGTCCAGGAGCCGCGCCGCGCCGGTGATGCCGACGTAGCACGGGCTGGAGACCAGCAGCACGTCGTCGGGACCGGCGATGAGCGCGCGGACGGCCAGCAGCATCGCCTCCTGGCAGCCGGCCGTCACCACGATCGCCTCGGCCGGTACGTCGACTCCCTCGTTGCGGCGCAGCCAGTCCGCGATCAGCTCGCGGATCTGCCCGCCGGTCGCCCCGTACTGGAACAGCGCCGAGCGGACCTGCGCCGGCGTCGCACCGGACTCCTCCAGGTGGTCCAGGTAGCGGCGGAGGTGGGTGAAGACCTGCTCGGTCTCGAAGAACTCCTCGGTCGGCCGGCCCGGCGCGAACGAGACCGCGTCGGGATACCGGTGGGTGATCTCGTTGAGGAAGGTCATCGTGTCGAGCAGCGGGTCGGAGACACTGCCGTGCAGGTCCCGCCGGCGCAGTTCGGCGGGCCCCGGGCGCACCGGGGCCGGCGCGCGCGCGGCGTCCGCGGGGGGCCGCACCAGCTCGGGACCCGCCTCGCCGGCGGAACGGGTCCCCGTCAGCGCCATGGCCTCCGCGAGTTCGGCGGCGATGATCTCCAGGACGTGGGTCGCCCCCTTCTCCCCCGCCACCGCCAGGCCGTGCAGCACGGGGCGTCCGAGCAGCGCCGCGTCCGCCCCGGACGCCAGGGCGGCCAGGACGTCGGTCCCGCGCCGGATCCCGCCGTCGACCAGGACCGGGACGGCTCCCCCGACGGCCGCGGCGACCTCGGGCAGCACCTCCAGGGTCGGCGGGGCCCCGTCCAGCTGCCGCCCGCCGTGGTTGGACACGACCACGCCGTCCGCGCCGGCCTCGACGGCGCGGCGCGCGTCCGCCCCGGTGAGGATGCCCTTGACCAGCACCGGCAGCCCGGCTACCGAGCGCAGCCAGTCGATCACCGACCAGTCGAGGCCGGCGTCGAAGGCGGCGAGGGCGTGCCCGCCGGGAGAGGCGAAGCCGTCACCGGGCAGGTTGGCGGGGGCGATGCCCGCCGGGAGCCGGAACCCGTGCCGGACGTCGCGCGGGCGGGTGCCGAGCCGGGGGGCGTCCGCGGTGAGCACCAGTGCCTCGAACCCGGCGGCGGTCGCGTCCTCGATCAGCTTGCGCGTGGTGTCGCGGTCGCGGAAGCAGTACACCTGTAGCCACAGGGGCGCGGACGCCGCCGCCGCGATGTCGGCGAAGGTGCGGCCCGCGAACGTGCTCACCACCAGCGGGACCCCGGCCGCGCCCGCGGCCCCGCCGGTGGCGACCTCGCCGTCCGCGCACGCCAGCGTGTGGTAGGCCATCGGTGCGATCCCGACCGGGATCGGCCAGCGGCGGCCGAGGATCCGCACGCCCGCGTCGGGCGTGCCGGGTCCGGCCAGCACGCGCGGACGGAGCCGGACCCGGTCGAAGGCCTCCACATTGCCCTTGAGGGTGCGCTCACCGCCCGCCCCGCCCTCCAGGAAGTCCCAGACGGCGGGGTCGAGAACGGACCGCGCCGCCTGCGCGTAGTCGTCCAGCGTGACCGGGGCGCCGATGCCGCTCATCCGGCGGCCAACCGATCCCGCTCGACCGCCTCGTACAGCGCCCGGATGTTGGCGCTGCCGAATCCGCGGGATCCGCGGCGCTGGATCAGCTCGTAGAACAGGGTGTCCCGCTCATGGGGGGAACGGCTGAACAGCTGCAGCAGATGCCCCCATTCGTCGCGGTCGGCGAGCACCTGGGCCTTGCGCAGCCCGGCGACCTCGCCCCGCATCTCGGGGAAGCGTTCGGCGAGCATGTCGTAGTAGGTGTCGGGAGTGCCGAGGAAGTCCATGCCGCGGCCCGCGAAGGCGCCGACGGCCCCGACGATGTCGTCCACCAGAAAGGCCAGGTGCTGTACGCCGGGGCCGCCGTTGCGCTCCATGAAGGCGTCGAGCTGCCCGGGCTCGGTGCCCGGGTCCGGCGCGCACAGCGTGAAGACGGCGTGCCCGCTGTCGCTGCGCACCACGATCGAGTCCATGGCCTGCGCGCCGAGGGCGACGTACTCGCTGGAATAGCGGTCCAGACCGAACCCGTCGCGGTACAGGTCGGCGTGGTGCTCCAGCAGCCCGCGCCCGATGCACACGGCGACGTGGTCGAGCAGGCGGACGTGCCCCGGCGCCGTGGGCGGCGCGGTGTCCCCGAGCGGTTCGGGGCCGCCGGACGGCCCCGGCGCGGTCATCCAACGACGGCCCGGCGGTGGCGCCGGCAGGTCCCCGGCAGAACGGGGCACCAGCGTGTGGACGACCTCACCGAAGCCCGTCACGACCGGGACGCCGCGTTCGGTGCGGGCCGGGCCGGCTCCGGCCGCGACCGCCGCGTCCCAGGTCGCGGCGACGTCGTCGCATGTCAGCGCGATGTCGGCGACGCCGTCACCGTGCCGGTCCAGGAAGCCGGCGACGCCCCGGCCCGAGGTGACGACCAGCTGGGTCGTGCCCTGCCGCAGCAGCACCGAGCTGCGGTCGGCCTCCACCGAGTCGGCGACGCGGGTGAAGCCCATGGCCTCGACGAAGTAGCCGACGACCGGCACCTTGTCCCTTGCGAACAGCTCAACGTAGGCGATGTCCTGCACGGCCATGGGGCCTCCTCGGAACGGATGATGGACGGGGCCGTGCTGCTACCAGCGCCATTCCTGCTGCCTGAACAGGTGGCCGGCCCTGATGCCGTGGTCGCCGCACCAGGTCAGGAACTCCTCCACCTGCTTGAGCTGGTAGGTGTCCTCGTTGTAGGTGGTCGCCATGACGTGGCCGAGCCAGTCCTCCTCGCCCATGGCGTAGACGTAGGCCTCCTTGGCGCCGAGCTCGGTCATGATGGCGGCGGCCTGCTCGGCGTTGGAGCCCGACAGCTTGCGCGAGTTGCTCATCTTCTTGGTGACCGGGACGGTCAGCAGCGCCTGGTACAGCCAGGTGAGCGGGGCGCCGTCGCACTCCATGCCGAGGAAGGCGAAGTCCGCGGTGCCGAGGTGGTTCCTGATGTAGCGGTACAGGACCGGGTCGATGCCCGAGGAGTCCGCCCCGACGAAGACGTTCTTGCCGGCCAGCTCCACCCAGTACGTCGACTTCGCGCGGATGTCGAGGTCGCAGTGCTCGCCGAGGAAGGGGGTGGCGGTGACCTTTCCGCCGGGGAACTCGACCTCGTCGAAGTCGTCGACCTCGATGACGGTGAAGCCCTGGTGTTCGAGCATCAGCGCCATCGACGGGTCGGCCAGGTTGCCGCGCGAGGAGCGCGGGACGACGATCGCGCCGACCCGGCCGCGCAGCTGCAGCAGCGTCTCCAGCACGATGTGGTCCTGGTGCCCGTGCGTCACCACGACGAGGTCGATGTGGTCAGGCAGGTCGTCCAGGGTGTAGCGGTCGCCGGCGCTGCTGTCGGCGCTGATGAACGGGTCGCTGACGATGGCGGCCTCGGGGGTCTGGAGCACCAGGCAGGCGTGGCCGAAGTAGCGGATGCGCCCGCCGGCGGAGATGTGCCGGTCCTCCGACAGGCTCGGCCGCTCGCTGAGCATCGTCGACAGCCGTGCGGCCTGCGCGTCGTCGAGTTCCAGCGCCTCGCGCAGCTGGTCGAGCGTGGCCGGCTGGACACGGGACTTGAACAGCGCGGCCAGGCCGGGGTGCCGGAACGGGATGTCCAGCTCCAGGACGTCCGGCGACGGCAGCCGCGGTGTGCTCAGGATGAACGGCCGCTCGATCCCCGTCTCGAAGGACAGCTGGACGGACTGGCGCTCCTCGGCGTAGACGGGGCTCTTGTAGACCAGCGGCTCGATGAAGCGCAGCTGCGCGTGGTTGTCGGTGTCGTAGGCCAGTTCCACCAGGCCGTTCAGCTCGGCGGGGAGCTTGGGGTACAGCGGCGTCAGGTCGAACCCGGTGGCGTTCGCGCGCAGCAGCTCCTGCCCGGCGGAGACCGCCTCGGCGAACTTCAGCATGTCCGCCCGGTCGCGCTTGATCGCGGCGAGCAGGTCGCGGACCTCGGCGGCGCGTTCCTCGGGGATGTTGATGAAGTAGCCGCCGCGCAGTTCGGGGTTGTTGCTGGCCGCCACGTGCACCTGCGGCGACTGCAGATAGGACTCCAGCAGCGGTACGTGCAGGAACGCCAGGTTCATCGCCGCCTGCACCGGTGCGACCGTGTACGGCCAGGCGACGAACCTGTCCACCAGCGGCTCGACAATGACCTGCGATCGCAGAAACAGCTTCTCGCTGCCCATCTGCGCTCCCTCCGACAGAACCCGACAGGACGGCCGGCACGCGGACCTGTGCGCCAATTCGCGGTGGCGTGAAGCCATCGGCGATAAACATTGGACGACCGGCATTCGGCACCGCCGGGCGAAAAGTACGAAGCCGCCGCGTGCGGCGCATATTCCGCTAGAGAGAATGACGCGGTGCGCGCCGCCGATCAATGCTCAGGATCGTCCAGCGGGGTGAACATACGGAAAGGCCGCGGCAGATCGGCGCGCGAAGCCGGTGAAATGTTCGACTGCGATACGCACGGCAGTTGAACACCGACGGCGAGGGACGCCGCCGGCCGCGCGGCGCCGATGGGACGCCCTGCGCCGGCGGGGCCGTCAGGAGCCGGGTTCGAGCCACTCCGAAACGGCGGCCCACACCTTCCCGAGGTTCTCGGCCCCGGCCATCTCGTAATGCGTGCAGTCGAGGGCGACCCGGTCGATCCCGCCCGTCACGTACGGCTCCCAGCCGTCGACGTCGAACCGGGCGTCGGTCTCGCCGCCGGCCGCGACGAGCACCAGCGCGCGGCCGTCGAACCGGCCGTGCTCGTGCTCGATCTGGATCACCCGATTGTTGCGGACGATCCGCGCGATCGCCCGGTACTCCTCGTCGGTGGCCGCTCCGAGCGCGTCCCCCGCCTCCCGCCGCACGGCCTCCACCAGCTCGCCGAGGTCGGCGTCCGCCACCTGCGCGGCCTCCGCGCCGGGCGCGGCGTCCGGGCCGTGCTCCCAGGGGTACTGGTCGAGGATCACCAGGGCCGCGACCTCCTCGCCGGCCGCCCGCAGCTGCACCGCCATCTCGTGGGCCGCCAGCGCACCGAACGACCAGCCCAGCAGGTGGTAGGGACCGTGCGGCTGCACGGCACGGACCTGCGCCACGTAGTCCGCCGCCATGTCCCGGATCGAGCGCGGCGGCTCCGCCGTTCCGTCCAGCCCGCGGGCCTGCAGCCCGTACAGCGGGACGTCCGCGGGCACGAACCGGGCAAGCGGCATGTAGCACCAGCTCACCCCGCCTTGGGGGTGCACGCAGTAGAAGGGGGGCCTCGTTCCCTGCGTGCGGATCGGCAGCAGGACGTCCATCGCGTCCCGCATGGACGACAGGCTCATCCGCTTCATCAGCTCGCCGACGGTCGGCGCGGCGAACAGGTCGCGGACCGCGATCGACGTGCCCGCCGCCCGCAGCCGCTCCACCAGCCGCACCGCCAGCAGCGAGTGCCCGCCCAGGGCGAAGAAGTCGTCGTCCACCCCGACCGTCTCCAGACCGAGCGCGTCGGCGAACGCCCCGCACAGGACCTGCTCGAACGCGGTGACGGCCCAGTTCGCGGCCTCCCCGCGCGCCGCCGCGTCCGGGACGGGCAGCGCCTTGCGGTCCAGCTTCCCGTTCGGCATCAGCGGCAGCGCGTCGATCACCACGACCGCGGACGGCACCATGTAGCCCGGCAGCCGGTCCTGGACCGCGGACCGCACGGCCTGGCCCAGGCCGTCGGCCTCCGCGCCGGCCGCGGGCACGACGTACGCGACCAGCCGCCGGTCGCCGGGGACGTCCTCGCGGACCAGGGCCACGGCCTGCGCCACGGACGGATGCCCGGCGAGGACCGCCTCGATCTCGCCCAGCTCGACCCGGAACCCGCGGATCTTCACCTGGTCGTCGATGCGACCGACGTAGCGGAGTTCGCCCGCGGACGTCCACCGCACCACGTCGCCCGTCCGGTACATGCGCTCGCCCGCGCCGAACGGGCATGCGACGAAGCGGCCGGCGGTCAGCCCGGGCCGCCCCAGATAGCCGCGCGCCATGCCCTTGCCCGCGATGTACAGTTCTCCCGCCACGCCGGGCGGCACCGGGTTGAGCGCGGCGTCGAGCACGTACACCTGCGTGTTCCCGATCGGCCCGCCGATGGACGCCACGTCCGGCGCGCCGGGCGCCATGACCTTGGCCGTCGACCAGACGGTCGTCTCCGTCGGCCCGTACAGGTTCGTCAGCGTCGGCGTCCGTTCGAGAAGGGTGCGCGCGAGGTCGGCGGGCAGCGCCTCCGCCCCGATCATCGCGCGGATCCCGCTCCAGTCCACCGGATCGCCGGCGTCCGCCGCGAGCCCCCGCCACAGGCTCGGCGTGGCGTGCACGATGGTCGTGCCCGAGTCCCTGACCAGCGCCCGCAGCGCCCAGGGGTCCAGCACCTTGTCCTGCGGCGCCAGCACCAGCCGCGCACCGGTGACCAGCGGCAGGTAGAACTCGAAGCCCGCCATGTCGCAGCCGTGCGTACTGACCGCCAGCAGCCTGTCGTCCTCGGTCAGCGCGAAGGCGTCCTGCATCGAGGCGAGGAAGTTGACGATCGCGCGGTGCTCGACGAGCACGCCCTTCGGCCGCCCGGTCGAACCGGAGGTGTAGATGACCCACATGGGATGCTCGGCCCGCAGCGGCCGGCACCGCTCGGAATCGGCGAGCGCCCCGCCGGGAAGCGCCGCGACCTCGGCAGAGACGGCCGGGGCGTCGACCACGATGACGGGCACCCGGTCCGCGCCGTCCCCGCCCGCGACCTCGAAGTCCTCCAGCCTGTCGCGCGCGCTCTCCCCGGTCAGCAGGCACACCGCGCCCGAGTCGGCGATGACGTAGGCGATCCGGCCCGCCGGGTACGCGGGGTCGATCGGCAGGTAGGCGGCGCCCGCCTTCACGACGGCCAGCAGGGAGACCACCAGGTCCACGGTGCGCTCGAAGACCACCGCGACGATCGACTCCGGCCCCACCCCGCGGCCCACCAGGTAGCGGGCCAGCCGGTTGGCGCGGGCGTCGAGCTCGGCGTAGCTCACCTCCGTGTCCCCGCACACCAGGGCGGCGGCGCCGGGGCGGCGCGCGACCTGCGCTTCCAGCAGGTCGGCCACCGTCGCGTCCGGCACGTCCAGGCCGGTGTCGTTCCAGTCGGCCAGCATCCGCGCGCGTTCCGCCGGTTCCAGCAGGTCCACCGCGCCCAGCCGGACGTCCGGGTCGGCGGTCACCGCGTCCAGCACCCGGACCAGCCGCTCGGCGATCCGCGCGACCGACCCGGGCTCGAACAGGTCGGCGGCCCCGGCGACGGCGCCGAACATCCCGGCCGGCGCGCCCTCGCCGTCGAACGCCTCGGCGACGTTCACGTCCAGGTCGAACTTCACCACCGAGGTGCCGGGCTCCTCCTGCGACGGCACGCCGCCGCGGGCCCCGAGACCGGGCATGTCGAGCACCGCGTCGTCGGTGTTCTCCAGCAGCAGCATGACCTGGAACAGCGGGTGCCGGGCCATCGACCGCGCCGGGGACAGCTCCTCGACGAGCCGCTCGAACGGCACGTCGGGATGGGCGAACGCGCCCAGCCCGGCGGACCTCACCCGCGACAGCACCTCGCGGAACGTCGGGTCGCCCGCCAGGTCGGTCCGCAGGACGAACGTGTTGACGAAGTAGCCGGCCAGGTCGTCCAGGGCCTCGTCGGTCCGTCCGGCCAGCGCCGAGCCGATCGGGATGTCGGTGCCGGCGCCGAGCCGCGACAGCAGCACCGCCAGCGCCGCGTGCAGCACCATGAACGCGGTGACCCCCTCGGCGCGCGCCACCTCCGCGAGCCGTGCGTGCACCTCGGCGGGGACGTGCAGCGGGACGGTGTGGCCCCGGTGCGAGGCGACCGGCGGACGTGCCCTGTCGAAGGGCAGATCCAGCTCCTCGGGCACCCCGGCGAGCGTCTCGCGCCAGTACGCCACCTGCGCGGAGATCAGGCTGTCCGGGTCCGCGGAGTCGCCCAGCACCTGCCGCTGCCAGAGCGCGAAGTCGGCGTACTGGACCGGCAGCGGCGCCCGGTCCGGGGCCCTTCCCGCACGGCGCGCGGTGTACGCGGCGGACAGGTCCCGCGCCAGCGGCGCCCATGACCAGCCGTCGGCCGCGATGTGGTGCACGACGACGACGAGGTGATGCTCCTCCGGCCCGGTGGAGAACAGCCAGGCCCGCACCGGGATCTCGGCGGACAGGTCGAAGGCGTGCCGCTCGGCCTCGGCGACGGCGGCGGGCAGGTCGGCCGGAGCGACCTCGGCGGTGCCGAGCTCCCAGTCCAGCTCGTCCGGATCGAGGATGCGCTGGTAGGGCTCCCCGTCGGCCACGGGGTAGACCGTCCGCAGCACCTCGTGCCGCGTGAGCAGGTCACGGAAGGCCGCGTTCATCGCGTCGGCGTCCACGGGCCCGGACAGGCCCGTGCCGACCGGGATGTTGTAGGTGGCGCTCGGGCCTTCGAGCTGAGCGATGATCCACATGCGGCGCTGCCCGTACGACAGGGGCGTGTGTTCGGGGCGCGGCCGTGCGGTGAGGGGCGTTCGGGCCCGGCCGGCGTCGTGCAGGCGGGCCGCCAGGGCGGCGACCGTGGGGGCCTCGAAGACGGTACGGACCTCGATCTCCACGCCCAGCACCGCCCGGATCCGGCTCACCAGCCGGACCGCCAGCAACGAATGACCGCCCAGGGCGAAGAAGTCGTCGTCGACTCCTACCGCGGGCAACCCGAGAACGTCCGCGAACGCCAGGCAGAGAATCTCCTCCTGGACGGTCCCGGCGCGCCGGCCGCTTCCGACCTCGGCCGAGTAATCGGGTGCGGGGAGGGCTTTTCGATCGAGTTTGCCATTGGACGTCAGAGGCAACGCGTCGAGCGCGACGATCGCCGTCGGCACCATATGCTCGGGCAGACGGGCGGCGACGAACTCCCGCACGCCTTCGACCTCGCCATCGGCGACGACATAGGCGACCAGCACGTCGTCCCGGGCTACCACGGCCGCCGCCGCGATCTGCGGATGGGCTCCCAGCACGCCCTGAACCTCGCCCGGCTCGACCCGGAAACCCCGCACCTTCACCTGATCGTCGACACGGCCCAGGAACACCAGCGCGCCATCGGCGGTCCATTTGACCCGGTCGCCTGTGCGGTACATCCGCGCACCCGATGCGAAGGGACACGCCACGAACCGTTCCGCCGTCAAACCCGGCCGCCCCACATAGCCCCGCGCCACCTGAGCACCGGCCACGTACAACTCACCCGCGACACCCACGGGAACCGGCTCCAGTCCCGCGTCCAACACGTAGAAAGCAGTGTTCGCCACCGGGGATCCGACCACGACTTCAGCTGAGGTAAGCCGGGCCGTGGCGACACCGATCGTCGTCTCCGTCGGACCGTAGTGATTGAACACCTCACAACGGCCCGCGCCCACCAACTCCGCCACGAGTTCAGGCGAGGCCGCCTCCCCGCCCAGCACCAGCGAACGTCCCGGCGCGACCGCGGATCCGCCGAGCGCCGCCAGATGCGACGGCACGACCTTCATGAAATCGATCGCATGCTCGGCCACATATGCCGCGACCGCATCGGGATCAGTGACCGCGCCCTCGTCCAGAATGTGCAACTCGCCACCCGACGCCAGTGCGGCGAACACCACCGTGTTCCCCAGGTCCGTCGCCTGGCCCTGCAGCAACGCATACCGGCCCCGGCCGAACCCCACGCGCTCCGGAACCGAGGACACGTAATTCAGCAGAGCGCCGTGCGTGACCGCCACACCCTTCGGACGCCCGGTCGAGCCCGACGTATAGATCACATACGCCGAACCGTCCCGCTCCACCCCGACGCCCGGTGCGGTACCACCGAACATGGCGACCAGCGGATCGTCCACCGTCACCACGCGCACCCGCCCCGCCGGCAGGTCGTCCGCGAACTCCTCATCGGTCAACAGCAGAACGGCGCGCGCATCCGACAACATGAACGCGATCCGCTCCGCCGGCAGACCCGGATCGACCGGCAAATACGCCGCTCCCGCCTTCCACACTCCCAAAATCGCGGCCACCGAGTCGACGCCCCGCCCAAGGCACAAGGCCACCACCGACTCGCGCCCCACACCCTGCGCGATCAGGAAGCGCGCCAACCTGTTCGCGCGCTCGTCCAACTCGGCGAACGGCACCCGCTCACCATCGGCCACCACCACCGAACCCGGCGCATCGGCCACCCGCCGCTCGAACAGATCCACCACCGAACCCGACGCGACATCGGCCGCCGTCGCGTTCCAGTCGACCAGCACCCGATCCCGTTCGAGATCGTCGACGACCTGCACCGCACCCACGCGGACACCCGGGTCCGCCGAGACCGCCTCCAGCACCCGCACCCACCCGGCCGCGAAACGACCGGCCCACACCTCGTCGAACACGTCCGCCGACACCGTCACCGAACCGCCCAGACCGGCCGGAACACCCCCGGCACCGAACCCCTCCCCGACCATCACGTCCACGTCGAACTTCGCTCCGCGCGCCCCGTCGGACACCTCGTCGGCGCTGACGCCCGGCATGTCCAGCACGGCGTCGACGGTGTCCTGCTTGGTCAGGACGACCTGGAACAGCGGATGGCGGGCCATCGACCGCGCCGGCGCCAGCTCCTCCACCAGCCGCTCGAACGGCACGTCCTGGTGGGCGAAACCGGACAGGGCCCGCTCCCGCACCCGCCCCAGAACCGTGCGGAACGCGGGGTCGCCGCTCAGGTCGGCGCGCAGCACCAGCGTGTTGACGAAGCAGCCGACCAGGTCGTCCAGGGCCTCGTCCACCCGCCCGGCGTTCGCCGACCCGATCGGAACGTCCGACCCCGCGCCCAACCGCGACAGCAGCACCGCCAGCGCGGCCTGCAACACCATGAACAGCGTCACGCCCTCGGCCCGCGCCACCTCCAGCAACCGCGCGTGCACGTCCGCGGGAACGCGCAGCCGCGCGGTGTGCCCCTGGTGAGAGGCGACGGCCGGGCGGGGCCGGTCGAACGGCAGATCCAGCTCCTCGGGAGCACCCGACAGCGCCTCACGCCAGAACGCCACCTGCCGCGAGATCACACTGTCGGGATCGGACTCGTCGCCGAGCAGCTCCCGCTGCCACAACGCATAATCCGCGTACTGCACCGGCAACGGCGCCCACCCGGGAGCACGCCCCTCGCAGCGCGCCGCATACGCCACCGAGAGGTCACGTGCCAACGGCCCCAGCGACCAGCCGTCGCTGGCGATGTGGTGCATGACGAGGACGAGGACGAGTTCGCCCGGTCCGGCATCGAGCAGCCACGTGCGGAAGGGGATGTCGGTGGCCACGTCGAAGGCGTGGTCTTCGGCCCGCGCGACGGCTCCGGCCAGCTCCTCGGGGGCCACCCGCACCACCGGCAGGTCCCAGTCCAGCTCCTCGATGTCGAGGACGCGCTGGTAGGGCTCGCCGTCCGCGGCGGGCAGCACGGTGCGCAGGATCTCGTGCCGCCCCAGCACGTCGCGCAGCGCCGACCGCAGCGCCTCGCGATCGACGTCGCCGGTGAGGCGCAGGGCGACGGAGCTGTTGTAGGTGGAGCTCGGCCCCTCCAACTGCCCGATGAACCAGAGCCGCTGCTGCGCATACGAGAGCGGGATCCGTTCCGGGCGATCCCGCCGTGCCGTGAGCGCGGCGCGCGCCGGGCCCTTCTCGACGAGCAGGGCCGCGAGCAGGGCCGGGGTCGGCGCGTCGAACAGCGCGCGCAGCGACACCTCGACGCCGAGCAGCGTCCGGATCCGGCTCACCAGCCGCGTCGCGAGCAGGGAGTGTCCGCCGAGCGCGAAGAAGTCGTCGTCCGCCGCGACGCCGTCGATGCCCAGCACCTGTGCGAACGCGCCGCAGATGAGCTCTTCGCGGACGGTCGAGGGGCCGCGTCCGGCACCCGCGCCGCTGGTGAGGTCGGGTGCGGGCAGGGCGTTGCGGTCGAGTTTGCCGTTGGCGTTCAACGGCAGCGCATCCAGCACCACCACCGCCGACGGCACCATGTACCCCGGCAGCCGCTCGGCCACGAACCGGCGCACCGACTCCGGCAGCCCTTCAGGATCGGCGGCGGCCACCACATAGGCGACCAGCCGCTCGTCGCGGGCGATCACCGCCGCCTGAGCGACGTCCGCATGCGCGGCGATCACCGACCGGATCTCGCCCGGCTCGATCCGGAAGCCCCTGACCTTCACCTGCTCGTCCGACCGGCCCAGGTACTCCACCTGCCCGCCGGCGTTCCACCGCACCACGTCACCCGTGCGATACAGCCGCTCACCCGCCCCGAACGGCGACGCCACGAAACGCTCCGCCGTCAGACCCGCACGCCCCAGATACCCTCGCGCCAAGCCCCCGCCGCCGATGTACAGCTCTCCGGCGACGCCCACGGGAACGGGCTGAAGGTGCCCGTCCAGGACGTACAAGCGCGCGCCGGCGACGGCTCGGCCGATCGGCACGACACTTCCGAGTTCGCCCTCCACGAACCAGGCCGCCGCGTACACCGTCGCCTCGGTCGGCCCGTAGATGTTCGCCACCCGGGCGCCGGGCAGAGCCGCGCGGATCCCGGCGGCCAGCTCCGCAGGCAGCGCCTCCCCGGCCAGGACCACCGCCTCCGGACGGACGTTCCACTCGATGTGCGCCAGGGCGGATGGGACGCCGCTGACCAGGCTGACGTCACCGACCCCGTCCGCCAGCGCCAGCAGATCGGGCACCACCTCCACACACCCACCCGACACCAACGGCCCGAACAACTCGAACACCGACACA
>NZ_JASNWF010000029.1 GCF_030283205.1 Actinomadura opuntiae | reverse complement strand
CACCCACCGTGCTGGTCCCGCTTTCGCGTTTCCCGCCCCGGGGCGACTGCTCTTACTTTATCAGATCCGCTCGGAGTGTCAATTTCCGGGCTTTTCCGATTGCCTTTCCGGTCCGCTTGCGCGGCCTTCCGGGCGGTGACTCCATTTCATCAGATCCGGCTCGATTCGCAAAATCGGGCCCTCTCCGACGCCACCACGTCACGGCTGGCACGGCAAAGCCGTGTCGGCTGCTGAGTGGTGGTTTCCCATCGGGCCGGCCGCCTGTCGGCGTCCCGCTCCCCGTGGGGCGAAGTGAACAGTATGCCCACCGACCGCGGACGTCAAACCAGCTCGCGAAGTTCGCGTGGGACGCTTCGGACGTCTCCGGCATCGACCATCCCCATCGTGCCGCTCTGACCTTGGGATTCGTCCCGGAACGCCCGTGACGGAAGGGGCATTCCACGCGTTCCGTCCGGTCGAAAAATTCTTTGCGATGCGGCAGCGGGTGGACCGTGAACCCGTCTCGGCGGGACGAGGCGGAGCACGCGTCAGGTGATGTCCTTCGACTCGTGCAGGTTCAGGTCCATCACGATCGCCGTCATCACCGCCATCGTGCGCAGCGGCTCCCGGACGGGGTCGAAGATCTCGACGGCGTACTTGTCCGCCGTGGTCAGCAGGTGGGTGGCGAGGCCCGCCCATTTCTTGCGGACGTGCGCCACCTTGCCGCCGTCGGCGTCCGTCACCTCGAAGTTGTTGCGCGGCAGGTCCACCGCGACGATGCCGACGCGGCCGCCCTCGGCGTCCCGGAGGACGTACCGCCGGCCGACGCGCTCGGTGACGAACGAGCCGACGAGGCCGCCCTCGGAGTCGCGGACCTCAGTCAGCTCCCGTCCGCGCCGCTTGTCGACCACGAACAGCGGGTCGCCGGAGGGAGTGGTCAGCAGCACCAGGTGGGCGTCGAGGTTGGACTTGCCGGGGAAGATCGTCCGCAGCGTCTCCGCGCGCCCCTTCTCTCCGGTCTCCCCCGCGACGGCCAGGACGGTGCCCTCGCCGTCGAGCACCCGGTACCGCGACTTGGCGAACGGGCCCCTGCGGGGCTGTTCCACCCTCAGCACCGGGGAGCTGAACACTTCGCTCACGCGTTCTCCTGCCTTGTCGGCCGCTGACGCGGGCCGCTCTCCACGTCCGTCGCACGGCGCGGGTCCCGCGCCGTCCAACCGGCGATCCTTCCAAGCCCGGCCCCGCAGCGGAAGGTGTTTCCCGTCCCGCGTCGGCCGTCGACTCCGTGGAGTCTGCCCCGGCGGCCGCCTGACCTGGTCCGCCGCCGGACGATGTGGCGCCGGGGCGAGGCTCTTGTGCCGCCGGTCGACGCGACGCGGAGGGCGGTCAGAGCGTCATGCTGGTCGTGCGCCGGTGGTCAGGCGAAGCCGCCCTCGGCGGACGCGCGGTCGTAGGTGAGGAACACCCGCCCGGGCATGCGAAAAGGGGCGGTTCCGCGAGGGAACCGCCCCTTTCGTTTCACCGGATCGCCGGGCCGTCCGCGCGGGGATGCGCGGCCGGCCGGGAACGACCGTACGGCTCAGGACCCGATCAGAAGTCCATGCCGCCGGCGTCGGGCATGCCGCCCGCCGGGGCCGGGTTCTTCTCGGGCTTCTCGGCGATGACGGCCTCGGTGGTCAGGAACAGCGCGGCGATCGACGAGGCGTTCTGCAGCGCGGACCGGGTCACCTTGGCCGGGTCGAGGATCCCGGAGTCGAACATGTTGACGTACTCGCCGGTCGCGGCGTTCAGGCCCTCACCCGGGGTCAGGTTGCGGACCTTCTCCACCACGACGCCGCCCTCGAGGCCGGCGTTCACGGCGATCTGCTTCAGCGGCTCCTCCAGAGCGCGCTTGACGATGTTGGCACCGGTGGCCTCGTCGCCCGCGAGCTCCAGCTTGTCGAACGCCTTGGTGCCGGCCTGCAGCAGCGCGACGCCACCGCCGGGGACGATGCCCTCCTCGACCGCGGCCTTGGCGTTGCGGACGGCGTCCTCGATGCGGTGCTTGCGCTCCTTGAGCTCGACCTCCGTCGCGGCGCCGGCCTTGATGACCGCGACACCGCCCGCGAGCTTGGCCAGGCGCTCCTGGAGCTTCTCGCGGTCGTAGTCGGAGTCGGTGTTGTCGATCTCGGTGCGGATCTGGTTGACCCGGCCCGCGATCTCGTTGGCGTCACCGGCGCCGTCCACGATGGTGGTCTCGTCCTTGGTGATGACGACCTTGCGGGCGCGGCCCAGCATGTCGGTCGTGGTGTTCTCCAGCTTGAGACCCACGTCCTCGCTGATGACCTGGCCGCCGGTCAGCGTCGCGATGTCGCCGAGCATGGCCTTGCGGCGGTCGCCGAAGCCCGGGGCCTTCACGGCCACGGACTTGAAGATGCCGCGGATCTTGTTGACGACCAGGGTGGCCAGGGCCTCGCCCTCGACGTCCTCCGCGATGATCAGCAGCGGCTTGCCGGACTGCATGACGCCCTCGAGGACGGGCAGCAGGTCCTTGTTGGCCGACGCCTTGCCCTGAACGATCAGGATGTACGGGTCCTCGAGGACCGCCTCCATCCGCTCGGGGTCGGTCACGAAGTAGTGCGAGATGTAGCCCTTGTCGAAGCGCATGCCCTCGGTCAGCTCGAGCTCCAGACCGAAGGTCTGGCTCTCCTCGACCGTGATGACGCCTTCCTTGCCGACCTTGTCCATCGCCTCGGCGATCATCTCGCCGATCTGCGGGTCGCCCGCGGAGATGGACGCCGTGGAGGCGATCTGCTCCTTGGTCTCCACGTCCTTGGCGAGCTTGGACAGCTCCTCGCTGACCCGCTCGACCGCGGCCTCGATGCCGCGCTTCAGCGACATCGGGTTCGCGCCGGCCGCCACGTTGCGCAGGCCCTCGCGCACCAGCGCCTGGGCGAGCACGGTGGCGGTGGTGGTGCCGTCACCCGCGACGTCGTCGGTCTTCTTCGCGACCTCCTTGACGAGCTCGGCGCCGATCTTCTCCCAGGCGTCCTCGAGCTCGATCTCCTTGGCGATCGATACACCGTCGTTGGTGATCGTGGGGGCGCCCCACTTCTTCTCCAGCACGACGTTGCGGCCCTTGGGACCAAGGGTCACCTTCACGGCGTCGGCGAGCTGGTTCATGCCGCGCTCGAGGCCGCGGCGGGCCTCCTCGTCGAACGCGATCATCTTTGCAGCCATAGGCTCCTAGTCCTCCCGGAACAAGGTGGCTTAAAGGATCGAGCCGACGCCCGCGACGGACGGCCCCGTGCCCGGCGGCTGCCATTCCGCCACCGGACTGGGGCCTCATCGCCCCGACCCAGACTGTGAAGCTGTCACTCTCCACAGTAGAGTGCCAACCGTTTTTTAGCACTCTACCCTGCCGAGTGCAAGCGTCGCGCATCCTCGCCGCCCTCGTCTTCACCGACCTGGCCGGAGTCACCCTGACCTGCACCGGAGCGCCGCGACTCGCCGCCGGACATGGGCCGTCTTGTCCCAGTGTGCGCGATCATGCGCCGGAACGGGACGCTTCACGCCGTCCGCGCATCGGCGCCGGGCCGGGCTCGCCCGCCGATATCCCATCGCGCACGCGTCATGCTCGCCTGAATACTGATCATCATGGATACGAGAGCACATGCGGATCAGTGGTTGGCCGGTTGGGAAGCCAGGGACCTGGACGCCGTCATGGCGTGTTACTCCGACGACGTCGACTTTGTGGCCTCGACGGTCGTGACCCGATGGGAGCGACCGGACGGCCAGTTGCGGGGCAAGGCGGAGCTGCGCCGCCACTTCGAGCGAGGCTTGGAACTTGCACCGGAACTGCGCTTCACCGAAGAGGCGTTGTTGACCAGCCCCAACGGCTACGCCCTGTTGTACCGGCGCGAGAACGGCAACCGCGCGCTGGACGTGGTCGAGCTGGACCAACATGGGCAGGCGGCAAGAGTCCGAGCGTTCTACGAACAGGCGCAACGGTAGCCACGAGCGCAGGACGGACGGCCCCCTTCGCGCAAGGCGGGCCCGTCCGTTCACAGCTCAGTGCCCGGCTGCGGTCAGAGGGGGCGGACTGCTTCGGCTTGGGGGCCTCGGTCGCCCTGGGTTATCTCGAACTCGACGCGGCGGCCCTGTTCGAGGGTGCGGTAGCCGTCCATCTGGATCGCCGAGTGGTGGACGAAGACGTCGCGTCCCCCGTCGACCGCGATGAAGCCGTACCCCTTGTCGGCGTTGAACCACTTGACCGTGCCCTGCGCCATTCCCAGCCCCGACGTTCGAGCGTGCCCGGCCCCGCCCCTGCCACCGCGTGGGCCGCGGACCACCCGCGTCCTCACGGCGCTGGGCCGCGGCGGGGTCGACTCGGCGTGATCGGAGTCGACCCTACCCGGCGGGTGCGGCGGCGCCCCGGGGGCGGGGCGGGTTGGCCGGTGGCGGTCAGCCGCCGGCGACGGCGGGGATGATCGAGATCTGGCTGCCCGCGGGGGTCGCGGTGTCCAGGCCGTCGGCGAACCGGACGTCCTCGTCGCCCACGTAGACGTTGACGAACCGGCGGATCTTTCCGGCGTCGTCCAGGATGCGGGCCGCGATGCCGGTGTAGCTGGCCTCCAGGTCGGCGACCACGGCGCGCAGGGTGTCGCCCTCGGCCTTCACCTCCGCCTCGCCGCCGGTGTAGGTCCGCAGGATCGTCGGGATGCGGACGGACACGCTGCTCATCTGCTGGCTCCTTCTCGTTCTCAGGCGAGGCCGGCGGCGCGGAACGCCTCCAGCGTCGGGGCGATGTCGGCGCTCGGCCTGGCCACGGGCGCGACGGCGTCCAGCGTCTTCAGGCCGTCACCGGAGTTGATGATCACGGTCTCGGCGGACGGGTCGAGGGCGCCGGACTCGACCAGCTTGCGCAGGCAGCCGACCGTGACGCCGCCGGCCGTCTCGCCGAAGATGCCCTCGGTGCGCGCCAGCAACTGGATGCCCTCGACGACCTGCTCGTCGGTGACGTCCTCGACGGCGCCACCGGTGCGGCGCGTCACGTCCAGCACGTACGGGCCGTCGGCGGGGTTGCCGATGGCGAGGGACTTGGCGATGGTGTCGGGCTTCACCGGCCGGACGACGTCGTGCCCCGCCTTGAACGCGGCCGACACCGGGTCGCAGCCGGCGGCCTGCGCGCCGAACACGCGGTACGGCCTGTCCTCGACCAGGCCCAGCTTGATCAGCTCCTGGAACGCCTTGTCGATCTTGGTGAGCTGGGAGCCGGACGCGACCGGGACCACGATCTGGTCGGGCAGCCGCCAGCCGAGCTGCTCGGCGATCTCGTAGCCGAGCGTCTTGGAGCCCTCGGCGTAGTACGGCCGGACGTTGACGTTGACGAACGCCCAGTCCTCCTGCTCGCCGGCGATCTCGGACGCGAGCCGGTTCACGTCGTCGTAGTTGCCGTCGACGGTGACGAACGTCCCGCCGTACACCGCCGTCGTGATGATCTTCTGGGACTCGAGGTTGTTCGGGACGAACACGGCGCTGCGGATCCCGGCGCGGGCCGCGGCGGCGGCGACCGCGTTGGCGAGGTTGCCGGTGGACGGGCAGGCCAGCACCTTGAAGCCGAGCTCGCGGGCCGCGGCGAGCGCGACCGCGACGACGCGGTCCTTGAACGAGTGGGTCGGGTTGCCGCTGTCGTCCTTCACCCACAGGCGCTGCAGGCCGAGGCTCTCGGCGAGGTTGTCGGCGCGGACGAGCCGGGTCAGGCCGGGCTCGGTGTTGGGGGTGTCGGCGACGGTCGACGGGACGGGCAGCAGCCCGCGGTAGCGCCAGATGTTGCGCGGGCCCGACTCGATGCCGGCCCGGGTGATCCCGCCGAAGTCGTAGGCGATCTCCAGCGGGCCGAAACACTCCTCGCAGGCGTAGAAGGGTCCGAGGTCGCGCGTGGAGCCGCATTCGCGGCACACGAGGGCGGTCGCGGGTCCGAGGTCTGTGGCAGGCGTGAGTGCCATGAGGGCGAGGCCTTTCTCCCCATCTTTCCTGCGCCACCTTGGTCGCAGGCCGGAGTTGGCACCATCTCCCGGCCGGCCTCGCAGGATCGCGAGCGCGCGTCAGCCGGGTGGTTGCCGGGGCTTCGCAGGGCCGGTCCCTCCACCCCTCTGGATGAGCGGTATTCAGTTGTGGGTCGAGCGCTCGAGCTCGTACGTCGTCGAGCCGTTTGAGCTCGTATGCGAACTTTACATGACGTGACCGGAGGGCAGACAGGGACGTCCGGCCAATGAGACGCTACCCGCGGGTGGTCTTGATCACGCCGGCTCGCCGGCGGTGTCCGGGGCGCCCGCCGGTTCCGCGGAGTCCGCGGCGGGCGTGCGCTGGGTGGGGTCGAGGAAGACGTGCCGGACGATCGGGACGCGCTCCTTGAGCCGCCGGTCGATCTCGCCGGCGACGTCCTCGGCCTGGTCGGCGCTGATGTCGTCGGAGAAGTTGACGCGGGCGGCGACGAGCAGCTCGTCCGGGCCGAAGTGCATCGTGAGCAGGTCGTCCACGCCGGTCACGCCCGGCGCCGCGGCGATCTCGGCGTGGATCTCGCGCAGCGCGGCGGGGTCGGCGGCGCGGCCGATGATGAGGCCCATGCTGTCGCGGCCGAGCACGAACGCGACGACGACGAGCAGCAGGCCGATCAGGACGGAGGCGAGGCCGTCCCAGAACTCCGACCCGGTGATCTGCCGCAGCACCAGCCCGGCGGCGGCGAACGCGAGGCCGATCATGGCGGCGGTGTCCTCGAACAGCGCGGCCTTGAAGGTGACGTCGGGTGACCGGCGGACGTGGTCGACGATGTCGCGGCCGTTCTCTCGGGTCTCCCGACGCGCCTGCGTGAACGCGCGGATCCAGGACGTGCCCTCCAGCACCACGCCGAGGGCGAGGACGCCGTAGGCGATCCAGACGTTGCCCTCGGAGCCGCCGTGCCCGGTCATCGCGAGGACGCCTTCGAAGATGGAGAAGCCGCCGCCGGCGACGAAGATGCCGAACGCGGCGAGCAGCGACCAGAAGTAGCGTTCGTTGCCGTACCCGAACGGGTGGCTGCGGTCGGGCGGCCGCGCGCTGCGGCGCAGCGAGGTCAGCAGGAAGCCCTGGTT
The DNA here is from genome assembly GCF_030283205.1 of Actinomadura opuntiae. GTDB lineage: Bacteria > Actinomycetota > Actinomycetes > Streptosporangiales > Streptosporangiaceae > Spirillospora. The sequence continues at coordinate 102,086 of NZ_JASNWF010000029.1, read as the reverse complement.
GATGGTGTCCGCCACGGAGTGCGCGCCTTCGGCGAGCATCGCGCTCGAACCGGCCAGTGCCCCGGCGATCAGCTTGGCGATGGCGAGGAGGAGGTTCGCCGCCCCTGCGACAAGGACGGTCTTGGTCGTCTCGGCCCGACTCATTCCGACCGGGTACCCGGCGCGAACCCCGCTAACCACGGTGATACCGGTACACATGGGTGCCTGCTTCGCAGGACGGAACTGTTCCCCCGGGCCACTTTGAAGCACCCCCGTCACAACTGAGACCCTGCCGGTATGAGCCAAGTGGTGGTGGCGTCCAACCGCGGCCCGGTGTCGTTCTCGCTGTCCGGCGACGGCACGCTGACGATGCGGCGGGGCGGCGGCGGCCTCGTGTCGGGCCTCGCCGGCGTGGCGTCCGGGCAGGACGTGCTGTGGGTGTGCGCGAGCCTCGGCGAGGCCGACCGGACGGCGGCGCGGCGCGCTCCCGACGGGCGGATCGACCTCGCCGGGCACGACACGGGCGGCGCGGCCGTCCGGATGCTGGACATCCCGGCGGCCACGTTCCACCGCGCGTACAACGCGGTCGCGAACTCGACGCTGTGGTTCGTCCACCACCTGCTGTACGACACCCCGCGCAGCCCGCATTTCGACGCGCGCGCACGCAGGGACTGGCAGTCGTACGAGGCGTACAACGCGGCGTTCGCCGACGCGCTGGCGCGCGACGCGGCGCCGGGCGCCAAGGCGGCGATCCAGGACTACCACCTGTCGCTGGCGCCGCGGATGCTGCGCGACCGGCGCCCCGACCTGAAGATCGTGCATTTCTCGCACACGCCGTGGGCGCCGCCGGAGTACTTCCGCCTGCTCCCGGACGACATCGGCGCGCAGATACTGCAGGGCATCCTCGGCGCGGACCACGCGGGGTTCCTCACCGAGCGCTGGGCCTCGGCCTTCCTCGACTGCTGCGAGGCGGTGCTCGGCGCGCGCGTCGATCGCGCCGCCCGAACCGTCACGGACGCGGGGCGTACGACGCGAGTGGGCGTGCACGGTCTCGGCGTCGACGGGACGGCGCTGCGGGAGCGAGCGGCCCAGCAGGACGTGGCGGATCGAGCGCGCGCGCTGCGCGACCAGGTCGGCGACCGCCAGCTCATCGTCCGCATCGACCGGACGGAACTGTCGAAGAACATCGTGCGCGGGCTGGCCGCCTACCGGGAGATGCTCGTCAACCATCCGGAGTGGCGCGGACGGGTGGTGCACCTCGCGTTCGCCTACCCGTCGCGTTACGACCTGCCCGAGTACCGCGAGTACACCGCGGCCGTGCAGCGGCTGGCCAAGCAGATCACCGAGGAGTTCGGCACCGCGACGTGGGAGCCGCTCATCCTCCAGGTCAACGACGACTATCCGCGTTCGCTCGCCGCGTACGGGCTGGCCGACGTGCTGCTGGTGAACCCGATCCGCGACGGCATGAACCTCGTCGCGAAGGAGGGGCCCGTCCTGTCGGAGCGGGGGTGCGCGCTGGTGCTGTCCCGCGAGGCGGGCGCCGCGGCGGAACTGTCGGAGGACGCCCTTATGGTGAACCCGTTCGACGTGTCCCAGACCGCTGAGGCGCTGCACCAGGCGCTGCTGATGCCGCGCGACCAGCGGGCCGAGCGCTGCGCCCGGCTCGCGTCCGCCGCGACCGCCCTCCCGCCGCGGCGCTGGTTCGCCGACCAGCTCGCCGCCCTCGACTGACCCGTCCCTCGCCCGGCGGCTAGTTCGGCATGCCCTGCCGAGGGGCGGTCGTCGCGGTCGCATGGATCGGGGGGAGGCGGCAGTCGACGGGGTTCGGCTCGTGCCGGCGCTGCCAGCGCTCGCGCAGGTCGGCCTTGCGCTGCGCCATGCGGCGGTGCGCGGCGGTCCGGGCGAAGCGGGCGAGCCGTGCGGGCGGCGGCTTGGGCAGCCCGCTGGGCTCGTAGCCGTACTCGGCGAGCCGCTCGCCGAACGCGGCCTCGGCGAGGCTGATCTCCCAGGCGTCCAGCCGCTGCGCCCACGATCCGACGCGGGTGGAGGTGACGGCGTCGCGGGTGAGGCCGTGCCACTTCTTCTGCGGCGGGACGGTCCGCTGCGCGAGGGACTGCGGGGCCGTCATGGCCGGGTGGTAGTCCTCGCCGAGGAACTCGCAGAGCCGGGGCAGCTCGTCGGCGGGGTCGGCGACGAGCCGCTCGTACTGCAGCTCGTAGAAGGAGTCGGGGCCGAGGCGGACGGCGAGCCGCCGCCCGGTGTCGATCGCCTCGCGCCAGACGGAGATGGCGTGGTTGAGGTCCTGGTCGTACCAGGGCATCTCCTTGAGGGAGGCGATGCAGTCCCGGCCGTCGCGCACGAGGTGGACGAACTGGGCGTCGGGGAACATCCGCAGCAGCGCGCCGGCGTGCCGGATGTAGCTCGGCCGCTTGTCGCCCCAGCGGGCCTTGCCGTGCCGCCGGGCGTAGGCGCGGAAGATGGTCCCGAGGGCGGAGCCGAGGGTGGGCGGCCCCGCGACGATCTCCTCGGTGATCTCGCGGGCGTCCAGGCCGAGGTCGCGGAACCGGGTGGCCGGCCGGGCGGTCAGCCAGTCGGCGAGCGCGCGCCTGTTCTCGCTGTCCGTGAGGTCACCGAACTGTGCCCGCGCCGTATAGGCGGGGAGCACGAGCCGCGTCTCGGTCGGGAGCGCGATGCGGGGATGCGAGTGCAGCATCAGGCGCAGCAGCGTCGTCCCTGAGCGCGGGCAGCCGAAGACGAAGATCGGTCGTTCGGACGGGGTCTCGAGGCCGGATGACATGCACCGCATCGTGGCGGAGCGCGGGCCGCCGGACCCGGCGACTGAACGCACGGTTGCCGCGCGATTACCGATGCTTGACGGGCGCCGACCTGCGCAAGCGCCGTCCGCGCGGGCGGCATCCGCGCGGGGAGGCCGAGGCGTCAGGTGTAGGACTCGCCGAGCGTCTCCCGGAACTGCTTGCGGGCCTCGTGGATGCGCGACTTCACCGTGCCGAGCGGCAGCTTCAGCTGCTCGGCGATCTCCGCGTACTCCAGCTGCGAGACGTCCCGGAGCACGAGCGCCTGGATGAGGTCCGGCTTGCGGGCCTCCAGGTCCTCCATGGCGTCCAGGATGTCGACCCGGGAGCCGGCGATGACGCTGGTGCGGTGCGGGTCGGGGCGCTGCTGGGGCAGCTCGCCGGCCTGCTCGACCGAGCGGCGCTTCAGCGACCGGTAGGTGGAGCGGGCGGAGTTGGCCACCACGACGTGCAGCCAGGTGCTGAACCGCGAGCGCCCCTCGAACCGGTGGATGTTCCGCGCGACCTGCAGCAACGCGTCCTGGCAGGCCTCCTCGGCGTCCTGCCGGCAGGGCAGGAACCGGGCGGTGTGCCGCAGCACGTCCGGTTCGATCTTGCGCAGCAGCTCGTTGAGGGCGGCCTGATCCCCCTGGGCGGCCTTGACTGCCAGCTCTTCGGTCCGCTCATCGAATGCCATGCCGTGCCTCAATGCTCGTTCGCACACTCACCCCGTTTGTTGGGCATGATACGGGAGTGTCCTTCCCACCTACTGTCGGCCGTTACCGAATCGATCGCGTCCTGGGTTCCGGGGCGTTCGCCTCCGTGTGGCTGGGGCACGACGACGCGCTGGCCTCCCAGGTCGCGATAAAAGTGCTGTCCGGCAGCCTCCTCGACGACCTCGACGTGCGCAACCGCTTCCTGGAGGAGGCGCGCATCCTGCGCCGCGCCGACTCCGCGCGGCTGGTGCGGGTCCACGACATCGGCGAGCTCCCCGACGGACGACCCTACTTCGTGATGTCGTACGCCGACCGCGGAACGCTCGCCGACCGGATGCGCGAGCGGCCACTTCCGGTCAGCGAGGCGGTCGCGATGGCGGAGGAGATCGCCTACGGCGTCGAGGTGATCAACACCCTCGGCGTGATCCACCGCGACCTCAAGCCGTCGAACGTGCTGTTCCAGTCGACGCCGGACGGCGGCGAGAGGCTGCTGATCGCCGACCTCGGGCTCGCCAAGGCGCTGGCGCACGCGTCCGGGGCGTTCACGCTGCCGGTCGGCACCCCCGGCTACATGTCGCCGGAGCAGGCGCGGTTCGGCGGCGGCCTGGACGTGCGGGCCGACGTGTACGGCCTCGGCGCGCTGACCTACCACATGCTCACCGGGCGGGCCCCCGGCCCGGCGCCGGTGAAGTCGCCGCCGAGCGAGCTGCGCGAGGGGCTGTCGCCGGCGTTCGACCAGGTCGTGCTGCGGGCGCTGGAGGTGGAGCGGGAGAAGCGGTGGCCGACCGCCGAGGCGTTCGCCGAGGCGCTGTCGACGCTGCGCCCGACCTCCGCCCCGTCCTCCACCCGGTCCAGCGCCGCCCCCGCGGACTCCCCCGCCCCCTCGTACGCGCCGCCGGCGCCGCGGATCGAGCCGGACGAGACCATCCAGGATTACTACCACGGCGGATCGCCGCAGGACCGTCCGCCCGCGCCCGCCCAGGCGCCCGGGCCGGGGCAGACCATGGCCGCCGGGCAGGGGCCGTCCGCGCCGGCCAGCGTCCCGCCGGAGCCGCGGACGCGGCTCGACCAGACGCAGGACGCCGACGACATCCGCACGTCCGAGATGCAGGTCCCGGCGGGCCAGGGCAGGCCGCCGCAGGGCGCCGGCGAGCACACGATCGTGGACGACCCGGGCGGGCGCAGCGACCCGCACGGGCGCCCGGAGGCGCCGACCTCCCCCGACGACGACCGGACGAGGGCGTTCGGTCCCGCCTCGTACTCGCCCGCGCAGCAGCCGCCTCCGCCGAACCAGCAGACGGGCGGCGACAACAAGACGGCCGTGTTCCCGACGCAGCCGCCACCGCAGCAGCAGGGCGGCCCGCAGGGGCCGCCGATGGGGCCGGGGCCGGGCGGGCAGTTCGGCCCGCCGCCCACCGGCTTCCAGCCGCCCCCGGGGCCCGGCCAGAGCCAGGGCAAGGGCAAAGGCGGCGGTCTGCTCGGCAAGCTCAAGGGCGCCGGCGGTGGAGGCGCGTCCCGTCCGGGCGGTCCTGGTGGTCCCGGTGGGACGGGGGGCGGCGGTGGCGCGCCGCGCAGGTTCGTCACCCCGATGATCATCACCGCGGTGGTGCTCGTCCTGGCGCTGGTCGTCGGGCTGTCGCTCAGCATGCTGTCGGGCGGCGGCGGCAAGAAGGACGGGGGCGGCAAGGCGCCGAAGGTGCCGAAGGACTTCGCGGCGGTCGCCGACCCGTCCGGCAAGATCAAGACCGCGGTGCCGAAGACGTGGCCGAGGCAGCAGGAGCAGACCTGGGTGCCGACGACCGTGCACCTGAACGACGCGGGCCCGCGCCCGGTGCTGCGCGCGACGCCGAACAAGCAGCTGTTCCTCGGCAACGGGGCCGGGCCGGGCGTGTTCATCGGCGTGACCACCGACGTCCAGCCGGGCCACCTGCCGCCGCCGACGGCGGCGCTGCACGCGCAGTGCACGAAGAACCCGCCGCAGAACTACACCACTCCGGACGGCGCGCTCACCGGGACCATCACGCGGTTCACCGCCTGCAAGAGCGGGACGCCGACGGTCACCGAGGTCGGCCTCAAGGACAAGTCGGGCAAGTTCGGGCTGTGGATCCGGGTGAAGGAGACCGACAACCGCAACGCGACCAAGGACATCCTCGACAACCTGAAGGTCACCGGTCCCTGAGCGCGGCGGGCCGCCGCGCGGCCCGTTCCGCCAGGACGGTCGCGGTCGCCTCGTCCACCGGCAGGAACGCCTCCAGCTTCAGCTCGGCGATCGTGACGTCGGTGGCCGTGGCGAACGTGGTGATCGTCGTCATGAGCCGCAGGTCGCCGTCCGGTGACCGCAGGTGCAGCGGGACGGCGAAGCCGAGCGCGCCGTCCGGTTCGGTGCGCGGGCCGACGTACCCGGTCAGCTCCGCGTGCAGGGCGGCGAGCCGGTCGTCGGGGTCGCGCTGGACGGTGTCGCGCAGGGCGTCCAGGACGTGCCGGGCCCAGTCCGCGAAGTTGGCGACGCGCGGCGCGAGCCCGTCCGGATGCAGGGCGATCCGGTAGGCGTTGACGGGCGGTTCGAGCAGTTCCGGCGCCATGCCCTCGGTGAGGACGCCGAACGCCGCGTTCGCGGTGACCAGGTCGCCGTACCGGTCGACGACGATAGCCGGGTACGGCATGTGCGCGGCGAGGACGTGCTCGATCGCGGTGCGGATGGGGGCGAGCGCGGGGTCGTCCAGGGGCGTCCGCGGGTAGACGGGCGCGTAGCCGGCGGCGGTGAGCAGGTCGTTGCGCTCCCGCAGCGGCAGTTCGAGCGATTCCGCCAGCCGGACGACCATCGCCCGTCCGGGTTCGGAGCGGCCGCTCTCCAGGAAGCTGACGTGCCGCTGCGTCGTACCGGCGCGCAAAGCGAGTTCGAGCTGGCTGAGACGGCGATGGCGGCGGCGCTCGCGTAGCGCCTGAGGGAAGCTCACACCAGCAGTTCTAGCCGCGGGACCAGTGCCTCTGCCATTCCCCGCAGGGAATTGCCGGTACTCCGAGGGCCTCGCAGGATGACGGCCCATGGACCGTATGAACTCCGCGAACAACGACGACATCCGTATCGGCGTCCTCATCCCCATCGGGAAGGCCCAGTGGGACGGGTCGGATCCGCGCGACCTCATCGCTTTCGCCGCACGCGCCGAACGGCTCGGCTTCGACTCCCTGTGGGTGAACGACGGCATCACCGAGTCGCGTATCGAAGCGCTGTCGATGCTGGCCGCCGCTGCGGCGGTGACCGAGCGCGTCACGCTCGGGACGGCCGCGCTCATGGCGGTCCTGCGCCGTCCCGTGCAGGCTGCGCAGACGCTCGCGTCGCTCGACCTGCTCTCGCAAGGGCGCCTTACCGTGACGGTCGGGGCGGGCTTCCCGGGCCGCTTCGGCAAGCCGATGTACGCGGCGTCCGAGGTTCCGTGGGAGAAGCGGTTCACCCGGTTGGACGAGACCGTGTCGCTGTGGCGGCAGCTATGGCACGAACCGGAGAAGACCTCGTTCCACGGCGAGCTGCTCCACTTCGACGACCTGCCCACCATGACGGCGCCGTTCCGCAAGGACGGGCCGCCGATCTGGTTGGCGGGCATCACGCCTGCCGCGCTGTCGCGCACCGGGCGCATGTACGACGGCTGGCTCCCCTATCCGCCTGATCCCGCCGACTACAAGACCGCCTTGGCCGGCGTCCACCGTGCTGCGGAGAAGCACGGGCGCGCTCCGGACGCGGTGACTCCGGCCCTCTTCGCGTCCGTCCTGGTCGAGGACGACCCGGTCGAGGGGAACCGGACGCTGGAGCGGTTCGCCCTCGCCAACTACGGGCTGCCGCTGGACCAGGTGCGGCAGATCCAGGCCGTGGCCACCGGCGGTGAGGACGAGGTCGCGGCGCGGCTGTCGGGGTACACGGCCGCGGGCGCCCGGCATCTCGTCTTGCGGCTCGGCGCGACCGGTCTCGGCGCGCTCAACGAGCAGCTCGACCGGGTCGCCGGTCTCCTCCCCCGGCTGCGCTGAGACCGGGTTGTTGCATCGCGAGCGATTCCGATATATCGTTAATGCATCGCAACCGATCACGACTGGCGTGGTCGGGCCTGAACGAAGGAGATGGCGATGCGTGAGCACACGAAGAGAAGGCGCGGACCCTTCGGCCCCGGTGGTCCCGATGGTCCCGGTGGCCCGGGCGGTCCCGAAGGACGCGCGCGACGCGGTGATCCGTTCGGCCCATGGGGCCCCGGCGGCCCGGGTTTCGGTCCGGGCGGCCCCGGCTTCGGCCCCGGCCATCACGGGCGCGGACGCGGTCGGCGCACCCGGCGCGGCAACGTCCGCGCCGCACTGCTCGCCCTGCTCGACGAGCGGGCGATGCACGGCTACGAGATGATCCAGGAACTGGACGAGCGCACCGGCGGCGTCTGGCGGCCGAGCCCCGGCTCGGTCTACCCCACCCTCCAGATGCTGGAGGACGAGGACCTGGTCACCAGCCGGGAGGAGGGCGGCAAGCGGCTGTTCTCCCTCACCGACACCGGCCGCGAGCAGGCCGCGGCGCAGACCACCGCCCCCTGGGACGAGGTCACCGAGGCCGCCGGCGCGAACGCGCTGCGCGAACGCGAGGCGTTCGGCCAGCTCCTCGGCGCCATGAAGCAGGTCATGGCCGTCGGCAGCGACGCCCAGAAGGCGCGCGCGCTGGACGTCATCAACGACGCCCGCCGCCGGCTCTACGGGATCCTCGCCGATGACCCCGAGGCCGAGTAGTCCCCCGCGCCGTGGCCGCCCCGGACCCGTCCGGGCGGCCACGGCGTTCGCTCGTCCGGCTACTTGCCGGGGAACGGCACCTGCTTGGCGAGCTGGTCGGCCATGTACAGCTGCTTCCAGACGTACAGGCCCATGTCCGGACGGGTCAGCCTGCGCGCGACCGGCACGTCCACCGTCGCACGGACCAGGTAGGACGCGCCCGGCGGCAGGTACTTGTCCCCGCCGTCCCCCGGAACGAGGTCACCGCCGGCGAGCCGCCGCACGACCCGGCTCTGCGTCGGCGGCGTGCACATGTCCTCCGGCACGCCGGCCTGCGGCATGCACCGTCCCCGCGCGGCCTTCGTGACGAGGTCGCGCTTGACGAAGACGTCGCCGGGGAAGTCCAGCAGCACCTTGTGACCGGTCGGGTTGCTCAGCACGTACTCGATGTAGGCGAACGACGTCCCGGACGGCGGCGACGACTGGAACGTGGTCACCACGCCGTCGTCGCTGACACCGCCGCCGACCGCCGCGAGTCGGTACTTGGACCCGTCCGCCGTGCCCACCTCGACGGGCGTGCCGGTGCGCGGCAGCCGTCCCGACCCGCCGGCCGGCCGCTGCTCCGCGGTGGCCGGAGCCGGACCGCCGTCGCCGCCCTTGTCGTCGCCGGAACCGGGCGTCAGCACCAGCCCCGCCGTGACCAGCGCGGCCAGCGCAAGCACCCCGCCCGCGACGAGCCCGCCGCGGCGGCCGCCGCGCCTGCGGGGCCGCTCCTGCCGGGCACGCGTCCGCGACCCGAGCCGCACCTGGACACCGCTCGTCTCCCGCACGCCCATCGGTCCGGCCCCGGACGGCTCCTCGCCCGCCTCCTTGCGCTGCGGAACATCACGCGCCGCGAAGTCGTCCTGCGCCGCGGGAACCCCGGCCCAGGCCATGTCCCCCTGCGAAACGGCCTGGCCAGCCCCCGCCGAACCCGCCACCGGCGACGGCCCGCTAGACCGCGCAGACCCCTCCCCCTGCTGCCCGTACCCACCCGGCGGCGCCGCCGACGGCTGCGCGAGACCGGGCGCCTGCGCGAGACCGGGCGCCTGCGCGTAGCCGGGCCCTGGCACGGATGCAGTTGGTTGCGCAAGCCCTGGTGCCTGCGCGAAGTCGGTCGGTTGAGCGAGGCCCGGCTGTTGCGCGAGCCCCGACGGCTGCGCGAGCCCAGACGGCTGCGCGAGGCCGGGCCCTGGCACAGCCCCAATTGGTTGCGGGAGCCCTGGCGCCTGCGCGAGGCCGGACGGTTGCGCGAGGCCAGTCGGTTGCGCGAGCCCCGACGGCTGGGCAAGGCCGGACGGTTGCGCGGGCGTGGATGGCTGCGCGAGGCCGGGCGGTTGGGCGGGGGGCGGGCTCCAGGCGCGTGGTGGGGTTGCGCCGCCGGGCGGCGGCGGGGTGTGGACGATCGGGCGTGCCGGAGCGCCGGGCGGGACGGGCCCGGCCTGCGCGGGGTCCGCCGCCGGGGACGGGAAGCCGCTCGGCGGCGTGTTCCTGATGTCGCCCGGACGGCGCGGGATTCCCGGATCCGTGTCCACCGTCCAACCTCCCGTGGTCGCTCGCGTGGCCCCCCGATGAACCACACATGCCGCAATCCACCTTATTTTGGCTCAATTGGACGTCAGGTCCACGGGTGCCACAAGAGTCACGCGAGATGCGACAAATCTGGTTACAGCACTTGTCACTTCAGCGTGGAATCAGCCGTCGAGCAGCGTCCCGAGCAGGTCGACGATGCCCGCCGGGCCGTCCACGACCACGTCGGCGCGCTCGGCGAGCTCGGTGACCTCGTTCGAACCGCTGCAGACCGTCACGCCCGGCACGCCCTCGGCGCGCAGCGCGTCCACGGCGTCGAACGCCGCCAGGTCGCCGAGGTCGTCGCCGGCGAACAGCACGGCGGACGGGGACGCGACGCGCTCGGCGGCGAACGCGTCGGCGAGCGAGCGCAGCGCCCGTCCCTTGTCCACACCCGGTGGACGCAGCTCCAGCACGTAGCGGCCGGGCTCGACGGCGAGGCCGGTGCGCTCGGCGAGCGCCGCGATGATGCTGCGCAGCCGGTCCAGCGCGACCTGCGGTTCGGCGCAGCGCCGGGTGTGCACGACGAGCGCGTGCGTCTTGTCCTCGACGAACGTGCCGGGCGGGGCGCCCGCCGCCTCCAGCACGCCGGGCAGCTTCGCGCGCGCCTCGGCGATCCCGGGCGGCGGGTCGGGCTCGGTGAGCGTGCCGGACTCCCAGCGCTCCAGCCCGTACTGGCCGAGCACGACGAGCCCGTCGACGCCCTCGAAGCCGCCGTACTCGACGGCCACGGCGGCGGGCCGGCCGGTGATGATCGCGAGCCTGCCCACCCGGGGGGCCAGCCGGGCCAGCGCCGGCGCGGCGTCCGGATGGGCCCGGGCCGCCGCGGGATCGTCGACGATCGGCGCGAGGGTGCCGTCGAAGTCGAACCCGAGCACGGCCCGGGAGGGGTCGGTGCGGATCGCGTCCAGGCCGTCGGCGCCGACGGCCGTCACAGAGCGGGGAGTGTTCACGCCGACCTATGGTGGTCGACTCAGGGCCGGATGCCGAGCCGCCGCGCGGCGCGCTGCCGCTGCCGCTGCGACCGCATCCGGCGCAGCCGCTTGACCAGCATCGGGTCGCACTCGAGCGCCTCGGGCCGGTCGATCAGGATGTTCAGGAGCTGGTAGTACCGCGTCGCCGACATGTCGAAGGTCTCGCGGATGGCCTGCTCCTTGGCTCCGGCGTACTTCCACCACTGCCGCTCGAAGGACAGGATCCGGCGGTCGCGGTCGGAGAGCAGGCCGGTGGGGAAGGCGGTGTCCTCGCCGGGGCCGTCCTCTCCGGTCGCCGATGGGTCGGTCGGTTGGTCGGTCACGCGTTTCAGGGCTGAGCCGTCGTCCGGTCCGCCGTCGCCGCCGTCCTGGGGAGGGACGTCGCCGGGGACGTCGCCGGGGGCGTTCGCCGCTCGCATCAGGTCCCCTCTGTGGTCACTGATCCCGGGTCGTCCGGGTTCGGCCGGGTGCCATGCTACGCGTCCGGGCCGACATCGTCCGGTGGTTCCGAGGGAACGGGGGCCGGTCGTTCAGTGCACCACATCGCGCTTCACCTGCGGCTCTCCCGTGCCGCGTGTCCCAGGTCCAACCGCGGGCACGCCGGTCACGGACGTCCCGGATTCGCCCCGAACGGTGGGGATAAAGGGCGCATAAAGAACATATGCACCGTACAGCCGTTAGAGTTGAAGGCGCGCACCGTCCGCTGTCCGCGGTGGCAGGAATCGAACGGGAGACCCTTGCATGGCGACGGACACGCCCCGCCACGAGACCGCAGGCTGGACAACGGTCCGAGGCGCCCGGTGAGCGGCGACCGGCCGGACCCCGTCCTCGCCGCGATCGGCGCCGCCCTGTTCCACCTGCGGCGGGTCTGGATCAAGCCCGACATGATGAAGCGGATCCGCGCGCGCACCGCCGGCGGCCCCGGCGGGCGGCCCCTGCAGATCTCCAACCTGATGGTGGTGAACGCCGTCGCCGGGCTCATCGAGGACCCGCCCACCGAACCGCCGGGCGACGGCGGCGGGACCGGCGACGACGCGGGAGCGCCCTGCGAGATCACCGTCGGCGCCGTCGCGGACCGGCTGGAGATCGACCCGTCCACCGCGAGCCGCCTGGTCGGGCACGCCATCGACGCCGGGCTGGTGTCGCGGCGCCCCTCCCCGGTGGACGCGCGCCGCGCCAACCTCGGGCTGACCGACGCCGGGCGCCGGGTCAAGCAGGTCGCCGACCGGTACCGCCGCGCCTACTACCACGGGCTGATGACCGGCTGGACCGACACCGAGCGCGCCGAGTTCGCGCGGCTGCTCACCCGGTTCGCCGACGCCGCCGCCCGGGACCCGATGGACCCGGACGGCATCGACAAGATCTTCGAAGAGGCCGGCCTGGAGTGACCGCCGCCGCCGCGTCCCGCTGATGGCCGGTCAGCCGTCGCGCAGCGTCGACTGCCGCATGAGGTACTCGTCCTCGTCGATCTCCCCGCGCGCGAACCGCTCGGCGAGGACCGACCGGGCCTTCGCGAGCGGGTCGGACGCGGCGGCGGCGGACGCGGCGGACGCCGCAGTCCTGCGCCGGATCAGGTAGAAGCCGGCGCCGAGCACCGCCAGCCAGAACAGCCCGAACATGATCGGGAAGACGGGCCAGTAGCCGGGGGCGCCGCCGTCGTGCCACGGGCCCGGATGCGTCGCGAGTGTCGTCAGCATCGTTCATCGACCTTCCTGTGTGAGCGGATGGTTCGATGCTGCGCGACGGGTCCGGGGGCGCGAATCGGACGGCGGGAGGCTCCCGCGCTACGCCCGCCGGAGTACGGCGCCGCTGCCCGCGTCGCCCGGCGCGGTGCGCGCCGCCGGGCTCACCTCTGGGCTCACCACCAGGGCGGACGGTAGTCGTCGTCGTCGCTGGAGGAGTAGGGGCGGCGGGTCCGGGGGTTGTGCGGGTCGTCGTCACCGGGACCGGCGGGCGGGGCGGGCGGCACCGGAGGAACGGGCGGCGTCGCGGGGAGACCACCGGCCGAGGCGTCCTCCACCGGAGGTACGACGGACGGCGGCGCGGCGGTCGGTGGCACCGCAGACGGCGGCGTGGCAGACGGCGGCGCGGCGGACGGCGGCGCGGCGGACGGCGGCGCGGCGGACGGCGGCGCGGCGGACGGCGGCGTGGCAGACGGCGGCACGGTCGGCGGCGGCACGGTCGGCGGCGGCGGTACGGCGGGTGGCAGCGGGGCGCCGGTCGGCCCGTCCTGCGGCGCGGTGGGGAACTCGGCCTCGGGCACCCCGGGTCCTTCGAGGGCGCTGCGCCGGAACCTCTCCCATTCCTCGTCGTCGAGGCCCGGAGCGTCGTCCGCCGGGCCCGCGCCGCCCGGCGCCGTCCCGTTGACGCCGCCGCTCAGCTCTTGGCCGGCGCCGAAGTCGTGGCCGTTGCGCGGGTCGTGCCCGTTGTGGCCGTTCGCGAGATGGCGGCCGTTGCCGTGGTCGTGGCCGTTGGCCGGACGGTCCTCGCGCAGGTGCCGCCCGTTCGGCGAGAAGCCCTCGACCGGGCCAGGGAGTTCGCCGTTCAGCCCGCCGACGGGGAAGTCGCCCACCGGGAACTCGCCCGGCACGAACGGACGCAGCTCGCCCGCCATGACGGGAGGCTGCCGCGACGGTCCGGGCGGGATGCCGTCCTGCAGCGGCGCGCCGGTATCCCAGGGCGCCTCGTCCCACTGGTCCGGCGGGAGCGCGTGCTCCGGCACGTATGGTTCGGCCTCGGCGACCGGTTCCGGGACGGGCGCCGGGCCCTGGACATGCGTCGCCGGGACGTCCGGATACCCGCCGGGCGGCGGCGGCATGCCGGGGCCGGCATAGGGGTGCGAGCTCTGGAACGGAGCCGTGTTGACCGGCGCGATCGGCGGCACCGGACCCGGCGGCACCGCGCCGGGCGCCGGCATGGCGGCGGGCTCGGACGGCGCGCCGGGCAGCCGGTAGCCGGGCGTCAGGTCGTCGTCGGGCAGGTCGTCGTCGGGCGGCGGCACGTCGTCGAACTCCTCGTCCGGGCGGCGCCGCTGCCGCCAGCCCAGCACCAGCCCGATGAGGACCAGCACTCCGCCGCCGCCGAGCACCAGCGGCAGCAGGACGCCGGAGTCCTTGGCCGGGGAGTCGGCGGCGGGCTCCGGGGTGGCGGACGGGCTCGGAGCCGGCTCCACCGGTCCCCGCGAGGTCTTGTTGAGGGCGTTCGCGGCGACGAGGGCGCGGACGGCGTCGACCGTCCCGGCGCAGTTCGGCGAGCCGGTCGGGTGGCCGCGGCGGGCCGGCGAGCCCGTGATCAGCGCCTGCCGGACCTCGTCCGGGCTGAGCCTGGGGTAGCGGGAGCGGATCAGCGCGGCGACGCCGGCGACCATCGCCGACGACGCGCTGGTGCCCGTCCCGACGACGTAGCCGTTGCTGGCGTCGGCGCTGACGATGTCGACGCCGGGCGCGCACACGGCGGCGTGCGAGTTGCGGTTGCTGTCCTTCCACAGGTGGAGCCTGCGGTCCAGCGCGCCGACCGCGATCACGCCCGGGTAGGCGGCGGGGAAGTTCTTGCGGTCGGCGCCGGAGCCGTCGTTGCCCGCCGACGCGATCAGCACGACGCCCTTGCCCAGCGCGTACTTGATCGCGCTCTCCTGGGCGGGGTTGCCGTTGTAGGACTGCCGGCCGCCGCCGAGGGACATGTTGATGATGCCGGCGCCGTGGTCGACCGCGTACCGGATGCCGAGGGCGACGGCGTCGCGGGAGCCGGTGGTGGCCTGGGCGCCGGCCTTGCGCAGCGGGTCGTTGTTCTCCAGCGTCACCCGGACGGACAGGACCCGGCTCTGCGGCGCGACCCCGAGCATGCCCTGCGCGAGGCCGGGCCCGTGGCCGTGACCTGCGATGATGCTGGCCATGGAGGTCCCGTGCAGGCCCCAGTAGCGGCCGCCGGGACGGCGCGCGCCGCCGGTCAGGTCGGGCCCGTTGAGCACCCGTCCGGTGAGGTCGGGGTGGCCCTTGTCGACGCCGGTGTCGAGGACGGCGACGGTCACGCCGGCGCCCTTGGAGTAGCGCCAGGCCTTCGGGGCGCGCAGCGCGGTCAGGTGCCACTCGCGGGCGCGGATCTGGTCGGTCGCGGTCCGCATCGCGGCGCCCGCCGCCGCGCCGCGGACGGGGCGCGCCGCCGGGTCGGCCTCGTCGGGGACGAGGGTCGCGGGGACGGCCACCGCGGCGGCGAGGGTGAGCACCGTGAGGGCGGCGGTGGTCCGGGCGCCGAGCCGCGCCGGCGGGCGCGGCTCCTCGGCGGACGGGCGGGCGGCCAAGCGCGGGCGCGGCGTCGGACGTGCGTGCGGGGCACGGCGCCGACCGGCATGGGACACGCCGCCGCACCTCCTCCCGGCCGCCCGCCGTGGTCCACGGCGCGGTCTGACATTCTGCCACGCGATCGATCGGACGCCCGGGCACTCGGCACATTCGGGGACGGTCCGGGACAGCGCGGATCAGAGGTCCGCGGCGCCCGCGGTCAGCCGTCACTTACCAGCCGGTAACCAGGGTCCGCGACCGATGGTAGCCCGCCCGCACGGCCGCGTCGCGGGCCGCCGCGCCGCAACCGCACCGGCGCCCGGCGCCGGCGCCCGGGCCGCGCCCCAGCCCGGCCCGGCCCAGCCCGGCCCAGCCCGGCTCGGGCGCATGCCCGCGTCAGTGGGAGCCGGCGCCCGTCAGGGCCCGCGCCGACAGGTCGTCGTACAGCGCCCGGTCGGCCTTCTCGCGGCCGAGGAACGTCCCGGCGACCGCGCACGCGAAACCGATCGGGATCGACACGATGCCCGGGTTCTCCAGCGGGAACAGGTGGAAGTCGACGCCCTTGGGGAACAGCGCCTGGTTCTCGCCGGTTACCGGGTCGACCTTGCCCGACACGACCGGGGAGAAGAACACCAGCACCAGCGAGCTGATCAGCCCGCCGTAGATCCCCGCGACGAGGCCCGCCGAGTTGAACCGCCGCCAGAACAGCGTCAGCACGATCGCCGGGAGGTTCGCCGCCGCCGCGATCGCGAACGCCAGCGCCACGAGGAACGCCACGTTCAGGTTCCGCGCGGCCACCGCCAGCACGATGGCCAGCGAGCCGACGAGGAACGCCGCGAACCGCGCCACCGCCACCTCCTGCGACTCGCGCGGCCGCCCGAACATCAGGACCTGGCCGAAGTAGTCGTGCGCCAGCGACGTGGACGACGCCAGCACCAGCCCCGACACCACGGCGAGGATCGTGGCGAACGCCACAGCGCCGATGAACGCCAGCAGGACGTCCCCGCCGACCTGGCCACCGAGGTGGTGGCCGAGCGCCTGCGCGAGCTGCGGCGCGGCGGTGTTGCCGGACGGGTCCTGCGCGACGATCGCGTCCCGGCCGACCAGTGCCGCCGCGCCGAACCCGAGCGCCAGCGTCATCAGGTAGAACACGCCGACCAGGCCGATCGCCCAGGACACCGACGTCCGCGCGGCCCGCGCGTCCGGCACGGCGAAGAACCGGGTCATGATGTGCGGCAGGCCCGCCGTGCCGAGCAGCAGCGCGATCGCCAGGCTGATGAAGTCGAGCTTGTTGACGATCGTCTGGAACGCGTCGCCGGGCACGTCCTTGCCGTACCGCAGTCCGGGCCGCAGGAACGCCTCGCCCTTGCCGCTGGCGACGGCGGCGGATCCGAGCATCGACCCGACGTCGAACCCGAACCTCGCCAGCACCAGCGCGGTCAGCACCAGCGCCCCGGCCATCAGCAGCACCGCCTTGATGATCTGCACCCAGGTGGTCGCCTTCATCCCGCCGAACATCACGTAGCAGATCATCAGCGCCCCGACCGCGACGATCGTCGCGGTCCGCGCCGTCCCGGCGGACATGCCGAGGAACTCGCGGCCGCGGTGGATGCCGAGCAGCAGCGACACCAGTGCGCCCGCACCGACCATCTGCGCGAGCAGGTAGAACACCGAGACCGTCACCGTCGACACCACCGCCGCGCGGCGCACCGGCGCCTGCCTGCGCACCCGGTGCGCCAGCACGTCGGCCATCGTGAACCGTCCGGCGTTGCGCATCAGCTCGACCAGCAGCAGCGTCAGCAGCCACGCCACGAGGAAGCCGATCGAGTACAGGAACCCGTCGTATCCGGACAGCGCGATCAGGCCGGCGATGCCGAGGAACGACGCCGCCGACATGTAGTCGCCGGCCAGCGCGATCCCGTTCTGCGCGCCGTTGAACGTCCGCCCGCCCACGTAGAAGTCGTCGGCGCCCTTGGTGTTGGCCCGCGCCCACACCGTGATGCCGAGCGTGATCAGCACGAACACGACGAACAGCGTGCAGGTCAGCGCCCGCCCGTCCAGCGCCGGCATCACCGCCTCACCCCGTTGCCGTAGGACGACGGGCGCCGCGACCGCAGCTCCGCCGCCAGCGGGTCCAGCCGCCGCCGCGCGTACATCACGTAGCCCCAGGCCAGCAGGAACGTCGACGCGAACTGCAGCAGCCCGAGCAGCAGCGCCACGTTGACGTGCCCGGCGACCTGCCGCGCCATGAACCCCCGCGCGAACGCCGACAGCCCGACGTACACCGCGTACCACCCGAAGAAGACCGCGGTGATCGCCGCGGCCGCGCGCAGGAACCTCCTCCTGAGCCGCAGGAACTTCACGTCCCTCGCGAGCGGCGCATAACGCCCGGGACGCTCGGGCCGCCCCCGCCCTCCGGCCCCGTCCCGCGACACCTTCGAGTCCCCGACCATAGTCCCCCCTAGACCCGACGTGACTCTATGTGCTGATTTCGCTGCACTATGAGATCAAAGATTCACGCGCCACAGTGCCCACTTGGACAGAAACGTGAATCTCACCCTCGCGTCCCCGAAGAACCCGCTGGTGAGCGCCCTGTCTGGCCCGGTCCGGCCAGGAAGAGGGCGGGGACGGCGGCCAGTGCGGTGAAGGCGAGGGACCACCAGAAGGCGTGCGCGTAGGCGGTGACCGGGGTGGCGCCGCCGGACAACTGGTGCTGGAGGACGACGGCGAGGACGGCGGCGCCGAACGAGCCGCCGATCTGCACGATGATCCGGGTGGCGCTGCTGGCGTGCGGGATCTCGGCCGGGCCGAGGCCCTGGTAGGCGGCGGTCATGACGGCGAGCGTGACGCCGCCGAGCCCGGCCCCGCGGACGACCAGGGACGCGCCCAGAAGCCATTCGCTGGTGTGCGGTCCGGCCTCGGCGTAGGCGAGGGTGCCGAGGACGGTCAGGACGAGGCAGACCAGCACGACCGGGCGGGGACCGAGCCGGTCGGTGAGGGCACCGAGGCGCGTGCGGACGAGCAGGCTCCCCAAGCCCTGCGGCGCGAGCAGGAGACCGGCCTCGACCACGCCGTGGCCGCGGACCTGCTGGTAGTAGAGCGGTAGCAGCAGCATCGCGCCGAACAGCGACAGCCCTGACAGGAACAGCAGGGCCGCGGACGCGGCGAACGCGCGCTTGCGGAACAGCCGCAGGTCGATGGCCGGTTCGGACGGCGTGCGCACCGCGTGGACGATGAACGCGGCAAGCAGCAAGGCCCCAGCCACGAGCGGGACGAGCACGGAGGCCCGCCCGAACCCGCCGTTCACCTGCGAGAGCCCGTAGATGAGCGCGGCGAGCGCGGGCGACAGGAGCAGCATGCCGGTGATGTCGGGCCGGACGCCGCCCCGTGGCGGGGTGTCCGGCAGGCCGCGCCAGGCGAGGGCCAATGCGGCGATGCACAGCGGCACGTTGACATAGAAGATCCACCGCCAGCTGGCGTTGCCCGCGATGAGCCCGCCGATGACGGGGCCGAGGATCGGCCCGACCAGGGCGGGCATGCTGATGGCGGCCATCAGCCGCCCGATCTGCCGGCCTCCGGCGGCGCGCATCAGCAGGGTCTGCATGACCGGCATCATCAGCCCGCCGCCGGCGCCCTGCACGACGCGAAAGGCGATCAGCGAGCCGACGTTCCAGGCGAGCCCGCACAGCACCGAGCCGAGCAGGAACAGGCCGAGGGAGAACAGCCACATCCGGCGGGCGCCGAAGCGGCCCTCGGCCCAGCCGGTCAGCGGGATCGCCATGCCGAGGGCCAGCAGGTACGCGGTGATCACCCACTGGATCGTGGCCACCGGGGCGTGCAGGTCGCGGCCGAGCCGGGCGACCGCGACGTTGACGATCGTGCTGTCGAGCAGCGGGGCGAGCGCACCGGCGACGAGGACGCCGGCGAGCTTGAGCAGGGCGGGGTCGAGCCGTTCGGGCGCGGCGCGGGTGCCGGTGGTCATGCGGACCTCCCTTAAGAGACGGAGCGTCTCTAACGGGTCCGGAGTGTAGGCTGGTCCGAACAAGAGACGCAAGGTCTCTTATGAGGGGGAGGGCCGTGACCGCGGAGGCGAAGGCACGGCGCCGCGGCGCCGCGCTGGAGGCGGCGATCCTGGACGCGGTGTGGGACGAGCTCGAGGCGTCCGGCTACGCGGGGCTGACCGTCGAGAACGTCGCGGCGCGCGCGCGGACCGGCAAGCAGGTGATCTACCGGCGCTGGCAGAACCGGGCCGACCTCGCACTGGCCGCGATGCGGCACCGGTACTCCTCGATCAGGGACGACGTGCCGGACACCGGGAGCCTGCGCGGCGACGTCCTGACCGTCCTGCGGTACATGGCGCGGCGCTTCCAGGAGTTCGGGCCGGACCTGGTCCACGGCCTGATGGCGGAGGCCCACGAGCTGGGGCCGGAGACGTTCGAGGTGATCCCGGACGCGATGGCGGTCATCCTGGGCCGCGCCGCCGAGCGGGGCGAGGTCCCGCCGGACGCGGTGACGCCGCGGATCGCCCGGATGCCGGCCGACCTCGTCCGGCACGAGATGCTGCTCACGGACCGTCCCGTGCCGGACGAGGTGCTGGTCGAGATCGTGGACGAGATCTTCCTCCCGCTGGTCCGCGCCAGGGCCGCCACCTGACCGGGGACAGCGGGTCCGCGCACGCTCAGCCGCGCGCGCGGCCCGGTGACGTCACCAGGTGCTGCCGGGCCCGAGGTCGACGATCCCCGGCGGCTTCCGCTGCCTGTGGACCGTGTCGCCGGTGACCTTGTACAGGTACTCGTCGATCTCCGCCACGATCGTGTCCCCGAAGCCGACCATGGCGGAGGCGTCGGGGCGGACCGGACCCAAGGGCACGTCGCGGTCGACCTTCCCGGTCGCGAGCGAGTACCACTTGACGTGCCCCTGCCCTCCGCTGGTGACGAGGGCGACCATGTGGGTGCTGCCGGGGTCGGCGGAGGCGCCGATCAGCACCGTTCCGGACGGGCCCAGCCGGAGCGAGCGGATCTTGCCGGTGGCCGGGTCGAGCACGCGCACGCCCTCGGGCGTCTCGGAGACGAAGAGCAGGTGGCGGCCGTCGGGCGTCCAGACCAGCTTGTCGACGATGTTGCCCCGCGGGAGCTCGACGGCGCGGCGCTCACCGGTCCGGACGTCGATGACGTTGATGCGCTCGCGGATCCGGTCGTCGCCGGTGAGGGAGTAGCCGCCGTTGGCGACGCTGAGCTTGCCCCCGCGCTCGGTGACGTACGCGATCTTGCTCTGGTCGCGGGTGGCGGCGAGCACTTCGGGGCCTCCGCCGGGGAGGCCGTCCAGGGCCGCCTGCGGCATCTCCGCGAACTGCTGCGGGACGCCGTCGGCGTTCAGGCGTAGCCGGTAGAAGTGGATCCGGGATCGGGGGACGTCGACGGTGGTGAGGACGAAGGTGCGGTCGTCGCCCGTCCCGGCGGCGTCCCAGAACCCGCTCGTACCGGGCGGTGAGGGAACGGAGACGATCCGCTTGCCGGTCGCGGCGCTCCTCACCGTCACGGGCTGTCCGGGCGGCATCGCGCCGACGAGGACGTACTCGGCGCCCGCATAGGCCGCGAGCGACATCCGCGGTTCCGGCGGAGGCGCGGACGGCCGGGCGACCAGCGCGACGACGGCCAGCGCGGCGGCGGCCACGGCGGCGACGCCGATCGGCAGGACGAGCCGGCGCCGCCGCCGGGGAGCGGGTGCGGCCAGGGGCCGCAGGCTCTCGGGCGTGACCGTGCCGGCGGCGTCGGCGAGCGCGCCGCGCACCAGGTCTTCGGGCAGAGGGCTCACTGTTCCTCCTCGTAGCGCGCGCGAAGCGCGGTCAGCCCGCGCGACAGCGTCGACTTGACCGTGCCGACGCCGACGCCCATCGCGGACGCGATCTCGGCCTCGGGCAGGTCGAGGTAGTACCGCAGGACGATCGCCTCCCGCTGCCGGGGCGCGAGCCGGGCGAGGGCGCGCAGCACCCGCCGCCGGTCCTCGGCGATCACCACGTCGTTCTCCGCCGACCAGACCGGGACCGGCGGCTCGGTGAACCGGCGCGTCAGGGCGCGGCGGCGCAGCACCGTCCGGCAGGCGTTGACCAGGGCGGCGCGGGCGTAGGCGAGCAGGTCGTCCGGAGGGGCGGACGACCCGCGGTGGCGGCGGTGTTTCGCTCGTCCGGCTGGCGCTGCTCCTGCTGGGCGACCGCGCCGGTGCGGAAGACGTCGTGAAAGGTGGTGCGCCTGGAAGAGTTCCGCGACATCGGTCGCCTTGGCGGCCGGCGGTGCCGGCGGCCGGGAGGGGTGGGCCCCGGCCGGGGAGACGGCCGGGGCTCGTTCGAACGTCATGCCCTACTAGACCGGCGAACCGCCGAAAGGTTGTTCCCCCGGCGGAGAAAAATCGCGGCCGCGGGCCGCTGGTCGCAGGCCGCTGGTCGCAGGCCGCTGGTCGCAGGCCGCTGGTCGCAGGCCGCTGGTCGCGGCGGCTGGTCGCTGGTCGCGGCGGCCGCGGGCTGCTAGAGGGCCGTCCCGTTGACGGTGATCGCGACGTCGATGTTGCCGCGCGTCGCGTTGGAGTACGGGCACGACCGGTGCGCCGCGCGCACCAGGTCGGCCGCCTCGGGGCCGGTGAGCGAGGGCAGGTCGACGTCGAGTTCGACGCCCAGCTTGAAGGTGCCGCCCCCGGACGGGATGAGCATCGCCCTCCCGTCGATCACGGCGTCGTCCGCCGCGAGGCCCTTGAGCCGCCCGAGCACGCTGAGCGTGGAGCCGAAGCAGGAGGCGTAGCCGAGGGCGAAGAGCTGCTCGGGGTTGACGCCCTCGCCGTCGCCGCCCATCTCCTTGGGCATCCGCAGGGTGAGGTCGAGGCGGCCGTCGGACGTGCGGCCGTGCCCGTTCCTGCCGCCGGTCACGCGTGCCTCCGCCGTGTAGAGCGGCGCTGTCATCCGTGCTCCCTTCGATTGACTTCCTGAAAATGAATCCTAGACTTCAAAATCAGGAAGTCAATGTCTAGGATCGCCCCGGAACGACCACCGGAGGTGACTCATGGCGGAGCTACGGTTCGGCTACCTGCTGCCGACCCGCGACCAGACCGTGACGGGCGAGCACGCGCCGCACCGGCTCGTCGAGCAGGCCGGACGCGCCGAGGCGCTCGGCTACGACTCGGTCTGGGCGGGCGACAGCCCCATCACCCGGCAGCGGGCCGACCCGCTGCTGCTCATGGCCGCCGTGGCGCAGGCCACGCGGCGGGTGGCGCTCGGCACGGCGGTGCTGCTGCCCGCGCTGCGGCACCCGATCCTGCTCGCGCACCAGCTCGGCACCCTCGACCGGCTCAGCGGCGGACGGGTGATCGCCGGCATGGGCGCGGGCTTCCCGACCGACGCGACCCGGGCGCAGTTCGCGGCGCTCGGCGTCGACTTCGCGTCCCGGGGCCGCCGGCTGGAGGAGTCGATCGAGGCGATGCGGCTGCTCTGGTCCGGGGACGCCGTCTCGTTCAAGGGCGAGCACTTCGCGTTCGAGGACGTGAGCATCGCGCCGCCACCCGCCCAGCCCGGCGGACCGCCGATCTGGCTCGCCGGCGGCGGGCCCGCGCTGCGCCGGGTCGCGCGCATCGCGGACGGCTGGCTGCCCTATCCGCCCTCGCACGCCACGTACGCGCAGGAGGCGGACGCGATCCGGCAGTCGGCGCAGCGTCCGGTCACCCCGGCCCTGTACGCGACGTTCTGCCTGGACGACGACCCGGAGCGTGCGCGGGAACGGCTCCGGAAGAGCATCGAGCGCTACTACAACGCGCCCCTTGAGTTCATCGCCTCGATCCAGGCGATGTTCGCCGGCACACCGGACGACGCCGCCGCCTGGCTGAACCGGTACGTCGAGGCGGGCGCCCGTCACATCGTGGTCCGTTTCGCGACCGACGACTACGAGACCGCCCTTGAACAGTTCGCCGGTCGCGTCCGTCCCCTCGTCCGCATGGAGGCTTCCTCATGACCACGTTCGTCCTCGTCGCCGGTGCCTGGCACGGTCCCTGGGCCTGGGACCGGGTGATCCCGTTCCTGCACGACGCCGGCGCCCGCACGCTCGCCCCCGCGCTCGGGGAAGGAGACGTCGGGCTCCACGACCACGCCGCCGAGGTCGTCGCGGCGCTGGACGGCGTCGATGACGACGACGTCGTCCTTGTCGGGCACAGCTATGCGGGGCTGGTCGTCCGGGAGGCCGCCGATCAGCGGGCCGACCGCGTCCGCCATATCGTCCTCGTGGACGGCTGGGCCGGACCCGACGGGACGAGCCTCTACGACCTGGCCCCCGGGCCGTTCGTCGAGGCACTTGAAAACCGCACGTCGGACGGCCGGATCGCCGTCCCGCCGCCCGCCGCGTTCGGCATCGACGACCCGAACGACGCGGCCATGCTGACCGACCGCATGCGCCCGCAGCCGGCCCGCACGTTCAGCGAGCCGACCCGGCTCACCGGCGCCGTCGACCGGATCCCCGGCACGGCGATCTTCTGCCGGCCGCAGACCGTCCCGTTCGAGCAGTGCGGCAAGGCCATCGGGTACCGGACGGTACCGATCGACGGCCCGCACAACGTGATGCTCCCCCACCCGGACGTCCTGGCCCGGCTGACCCTGGAGGCGGGCGCTTAGAGTGTTGCGGTGGAGCAGCGGACCTACAACCAGTACTGCGCGACGGCGCGGACCCTCGACATCGTCGGCGAGCGCTGGACGCTGCTGCTGATCCGCGAGCTGCTGACCGGGCCGAAACGCTTCGGCGACCTGCAGGCGAGCCTGCGCGGCCTCGGCACCGGTCTGCTCGCGGCGCGGCTGAAGCACCTCGAACGGGAGGGGCTCGCGCACAAGGTCACGCTGCCGCCGCCCGCCCGCACCGCCGCGTACGCGCTCACCGAGGCGGGCGAGGAACTCGGCCCGGCGGTGCTGGCGCTGGCGCGCTGGGGCATGACATGGGCGCTCGGCGAACCGCGTGAGGGCGAGACGTTCCATCCCGGATGGGCGGTGCTCGGCTTGGAGGCGTGCTTCGTCCCGGAAGCCTCGGCGGGCCTGCACGCGGTCTACGAGTTCCGCGTTGGAGACGAGGTCTTCCACGCGCTCGTCGACGACGGCGAGGTCCGGATGGTGCACGGACCGGCGCAGCGGCCCGACGCGTCCATCGCGATGAGCGAGGACACGCTGATCGCGATGGCGTCGGGCCGCTCGTCGATGAGCGGAGCGGTCGAGGCCGGGCGCGCCTCCGTGTCGGGCAACGCCGAGGTCGCCCGCAGGCTCGGCGACCTGTTCCGCCTTCCCACGCCGAAGACGCGGAAGGCGATCACATAGGCAGGCCGTAGCCGGTGCACGTGGGCTTGAATCCGGGAGCGTTCGCCCCGAGCTGGTTAAGGACGTCCTGCATGACCGGACTGTCGTTGAACATCCCGACATGGCCGACATAGTCGTCCGGGCACTGGTCCTGGACGAGGATGTTGGTGATGCCGTCCCCCTTCAGCCACGCGTTCGTGTACGGGGTGACGACGATGTCGTTCCTGGTCTCGATGACGACGTAACGCGGCCCGGGGACGGTGTCGCCGTCGCCGAACAGGGCGTTCTGGAAGTCCGACCCGGCCTCCTGCTGGACGAGCCCGGGCGCGCCCGCCTCGTCCAGCACCTGGTTGGCGAACCCGAGCAGGTTCAGCGTCCTGCCCAGGTCGACGATGCCGAGCACGGTCGTCCCGTGGTTGCTGGGCGCCAGCGCGACGAACGTCCGGACCTTGGACGCGCCGCCGAGCCGCTTGAGGTAGTAGTTCGGCATCATCCCGCCCTGGGAGTGCCCGACCAGATCGACCTGCTTCGCACCGGTCGCGGCGAGCACCTTGCCGACGAACGCGTCCAGCGTCTTCGCCGAGGCGGCGATGTCGCCGAGCCCGCCGATCCGGTCCGCCGACAGCTGCGTCATGCCGTAGTTGAAGCCGAAGACGCAGTACCCCTCGTTCGCCAGCATCGGCGACAGCACGCTCCAGTTCGTGCCGAGGTTCACGAAGGTGGCATGGACGAGCACGACCGGCGTCGAATGCTCCGGGCTCGGCTTGCAGTTCCAGTCGTTCGCGCCGGCGACAGCGTCCGGGCTGTTGAAGAAGTTCACCAGGGACGTCCCGACGTCGCCGGGCGGATACTTGTCGGCGACGGCCCGCGCGGGCGCCGCGACCGCCGCGGTGCCGAGCAGGGACGCGAGCGCCGCCGCGGCCGGCGCGCGGGTGAACGAGCTCTTCACAGGAGCCTCCCGGGGGTGGAGGCGGCAAGCGCCCGCTTACCGCCGCCCCCGGAATGTAGAGCCGCCGCCCCCTTTTGCCAAGACCCCTTTTCGATTAGCCGTCCAGTTAGCGCCGCGACACCCGCATCGGCACGGGCCTTGCCGGCCGCAGCGTCACCTCCGCCCGCGACGGAACGGCGACACCCGGCGCCAGGTCGAGACGGACCTCGCGCGCGATCAGCGCGAGCACCAGCACCGCCTCCATCATCGCGAAGCTCGCCCCCACACAGATGCGCCTCCCACCGCCGAACGGCAGGTAGGCGTGGCGCGGACGAGCCTGCTCCCCAAGAAATCGCTCAGGCCGGAACCCCTCCGGATCAGGCCACAGATCAGGATTGCGGTGCAGGAGATAGGGCGAGATCGCGACGGTCGACCCCGCCGACACCTCCGTCCCGGCGACGTCATCGTCTTCGACCGCGTCCCGCTCGATCGTCCACGCGGGCGGGTAGAGCCGCATCGACTCCTCCAGGACGGCCCGCGTCCAGGTCAGCCGGTCCAGATCCCTCGCGTCCGGCAGGCCGTCGCCGAGGACCTCGTCGACCTCCGCCTCCAGCCGGTCACGCGCCGCCGGATAGCGCGACAGCAGGATCAGCGTCCAGGTCAGCGCGGCGGCGGTCGTCTCGTGCCCGGCGAGCAGCAGCGTCAGCACCTCGTCGCGCAACTCCGCGTCCGACAGCGCCGGGTCGCCGTCACGCATCAGCAAATCCAGCAGATCAGGAGCGGCCCTTGGCCCGGCCACCCTGCGCTCGTCGATCACCCGCCGCACCATGCCGTCGAGCTGCGCCCCTGCCCGCTGCGCCCCCGGCACCAACCGGAACGCCCTGCGCAACCCCACGTCCCCCAGAAAGGCCACCCCCAGCCCGATCACGGCGCTGCGCTGCAAATCCGCAAGCGCCCGCCCGGTCGCATCGGACTCCCCGGCGAGCTCGCTACCGAACAGCACGCGCCCCACGATGTCCAGCGTCACCCGGCGCATCTGCGCGGCGGCATCCAGCATCACGCCGTCCGGCCACCGCCCGATGTCCCGGGCCGCGACTCCGGCCATCCCGGGCGCGAACGCGGTGACGTGCCGCTGCGCGAAGGCCGGCTGCACGAGCCGCCGGTGCCGCCGCCACGTGTCACCCTCGCTGGTCAGCAGCCCGTCCCCAAGAAACACCCGCAACGGCCGATACGTGAACGCCTTGACGTAGTTGTCCTGCTTCGCGACCAAAACATGCTCGGCATGCTCCGGCCGCGACAGCAGATACAGCGCCCGCCTCCGATCCCGCGGCAACCGAACCGCGTCGCCGTACCGGCGGAACAGCCCACCGTAGGCGTCCATCGGATCCCGCATCATCCGCACCCACCACCGCACCGCCTCCGCCCCCGACGGCCCCGCCACGACGCCCCTCAGATCCGCCATCATCGCCTCCACCCCCCACCACACCCCAGGGCCCAAAGCCTGACAACCCCACCCACCACCAGACCCCCGACCGACGATCAAACCCCCAACCCGCACCGCTCACCCGCAACGGCCCACCCCACGCAAACAGCACCCCGGCGTCGTCCAGCCCCCACCACGACGCCGTACACGTCCCGACAGCCCCACCGCGCCAAGCCGATGACCACCCTGACCCCACCGAACCCCGCAGGCCAGGCCTACTCATCGGCCAGAACAAAGGGCGCCACGCGTCCGCGAGCAGCCACGCCCGCTCCCCGCCTGCACAGGCCCTACAACGCCCTCGCCCTGCCGGCAGCGTCCCCACCACCAAGGCGACCAGGCCCTGAAGCCCCGCTAACTCATCTGGTATGGCCTCGGTTCCGCCGCCATGCCGCGACGGCCGCGACCCCGAGCACGGCCAGCCCGACCTGGAAGACCAGCTCGATCCAGTCGATCCCCGACGTCGTGGCGACCCCGACCTTCTGTGCGATTGCGGTCCCCACGATCGCCGCCACGATCCCGATCAGCACGGTCAGCACGATCCCGATGGGCTGCCGCCCCGGAAGCAGCAACCGCCCCAGTGCCCCGATGATCGCCCCGATGACGATCGCTGTGATGATCCCCGTAATGTTCACCTACACCCTGTGCCCACTCCCCACCGCTAATCACCCGACCACGCCCCACCTGCCCACGCGCCGCGCCGAAACCCCCGCGCGAACCCCCCGCACGGTCGACTACGATGCGGGACGAGCCCGCCGGCGTAGCTCAATTGGCAGAGCATCTGTCTTGTAAACAGAAGGTTAGGGGTTCAAGTCCCCTCGCCGGCTCCCATTTCAGAGGTCCTCGCGAGCATCGCAAGGGGCCTTTCGCACCACCGTGGGCGGCCCCTGGGGCTCAGCCATCGAACAGAGCGCCGCTCGTCGCCTCCGCCGCTGCGCGCTTGTCGTCCACGACCAGACCCCCATGTGTGTACTTCGTGATGGCGAGGCCCGCATGCCCGAGGTCATCGAGACCACGTGCAGCGGAATCCCTGGCCAGCATCAGTGCAGGCGATGACGGCGGTCGAGGACCGGCTCGCCGCGTCTGCCGATCGAGGTGGGGTTCGGGAAGATTCGGTCCGTTCGAGGTGGTGATGCTCGGGGTCCGGCGCCGGACGGCCTGCCGCCGATCCGGCGAAGACGGTTTGCGTGTGTGAGGCGACGTGGGGGAGTCATGTGTCTGCCGCCTAGAGCAACCCTGGAGGGTCCGGTGCGGGCGGTGTTGGGGGCGCTGTCGTTCAATCGTCCTGTTGGCTCCGGATCGGTTGGGTGCGCCTGGTGGTATGGAGCTGGGTCGGGCATTTGTGCCGGTGGGGGCGGCGGGCGGTTGTCGGCTTGGGGCATAGGCCTTGACGCGATGCACCTCGTCCCGCCCCTTCTTCGCTGAGGGGCGGGGCGCAGTCTTTTGGCGGGGCTAGAAGTCGGTCATGTGGTCGCAGGACGCGATGGCCGCCTGGCCGGACGACTTGGCCTGCTTCACCAGCTTTCCGTCCAGATAGATCTTGCAGGTGATGGTGCCGCCGGCGAGGTCGCCGGACGAGGTCATCGCGGTGTTCTGCACGGACACGTCGAGCATGGCGGCCTTACCGGCGGTGAAGGTCTTCTTCCAGGGAAGCTTCGCGCCGTTCTGTTGCTCCTGTCCGGACGGCGTGGAGTAGGTGATGTCGCCCTTCTTGGCGGTGCCGCCCAGCTGGTAGGTGACGGTGTGCCGGCCCTTCTTCTTCGCGCTGGTCTTCGCGGCGGGCTTGCCGGACTGGGCGATGTTGGGGTCGGCCTCGTCGGGGTTGCAAGCTGTCAGGGAGAGGGTGAGGACGGTGGCTCCCGCGACGGCGGCGATGGCGGTGATGCGCATGGAGGTTCCTGTTCCGTAGTGTTGCGCCGGGGCGGAGGGCGTTTCCCTGGGGCGGCGGTACTGTGACGTGCGTTGTTTACCTGGCGTTCACCTTGGTGAGGGTGGTGTCACGTACCGGCCAGAGCGGAGGCGTGGGTTTCCCGGAGATGTCGTCGCGAGCGTCGCCGCGGTGCGCCGATCCCGCGGGAGTGGGGGTGCGCCGGGGTTGCTTAGGGTTCGAGCGAGGGTTCGGCGTTGTGGGCCTCGTGTAGGAGGGTCAGGAAGTCGGGTGCTTCCGGGACGGGTGTGGAAGCGATTTGGTGGACGGGGATGCCCGGCGTCCAGGAGTTCATGACCACGGCGCCCGCGAATGTCGGCACGTCGGCGGGGGTTACTTCTTGGACTCGCTGTGGGACGCCCAGGCGGTCGAGTTGGCGGCGGACGATGCCCATCGTGGTGCCGGTCAGCATTGGGGCGTCGGGCCAGACCACGGCGTCGCCGTCCCAGAAGGCCAGGTTCCAGATCGTGGCCTCGCTGAGGCGGCCGCGGCGGTCGACGAATACGGCGTCGTCGAAGCCGTCCCGGACGGCCTGGCGCTTGAAGTAGGTCTTGGCCACCTCGCCGACGTGCTTCACGGCGGGCAGGACCCGTTCGTAGTCGACCGTCGCCAGGGCCAGCGGTCCCGCCGGGCCGGACGCGGGCGGCCCGGTGCGGACCAGCGTGTCGGGTTCGGCGGCCTCGCCTGCCGAGCCCGCGTACATGGTGACGGTCAGCGAGACGTCCGCGGGGCTCGCCGCCAGGGCCGTCCGCAGGAAGGATCGGACCCGGTCGTCGGGCAGCGCCCGGCCGAACAGCTCCACTGACGCGGACCGCAGGCGCTCCAGGTGCAGGTCGAGGCCCCGGATCCGGCCGCCGCGGACCTGCGCGGCGGTGAAGTGGGCGTATCCCGCGAAGGCGAGCGGCGCCAGGTCTTCGGCGGTCGCCGTGCGGCCGTTGCGGTGGGCGAGAGAGGTCACGGGTGCCTCCAAGTGCCGGAATGATCGTTCGCGGGGCGACGTTAGGTCTTCACACCGGTGAGAAGGTCAATCTGGGACGGTGACATGCTGATCGGGGAGTTGTCCCGGCGGACCGGGGTCAGCACGCGGTTGCTGCGGTACTACGAAGAGCAGGGCCTGCTCGCCGCCGGGCGCGACGCCAACGGTTACCGGCGGTACGGCGACGACTCCGTGGCCACCGTGCGGAAGATCCGCGTCCTGCTGGAGGCGGGCCTGTCCACCGAGGTGATCCGAAAGGTCCTGCCCTGCACGCGGGACGACCGGCCGGAGTTCGACTGGTGCTCCGGCATCCGCGACCTCCTGGACCGTGAACTTGCGGCCCTGGACGACCGCATCGAGGGCCTCCAGCGCAACCGCGGCGCGATCGCCGGGTTCCTGTCCCAGCCCGGCACCGGCTGACGAGCGCTTCGGCCCCCGGGTCACGCGGTCACTTCGACGGCGCGGCCGTCCGGGTCGTCCAGGACGTGTCGGCCCGGCTCCAGGCCGCAGGCGCCGGCGGTGGTCGCGAACCCGAGGCGCAGGCGGCCGGTCGGCTCGCGGGTGCCCGCCGGGTACAGCTCGAACACCGCGCCGTCCTCCAGGACGGCGGCGTAGTGGTCCGGTCCGGAGCCGTGCCGTTCCGGGCGCAGGTCCAGGCCGAGCCCGGCGTAGAACGCCCGGCACTCCTCCAGCCTGGCGGTGTAGATCACAATCAACGTGCCGTGCATCTGTCCTCCCTGGGTGACCGCCGGACGCGCCCGGCGGTCACCCAGATTCTTTCCGGGGCGGTGTCGATGTGGGGGGAAGGCGTTCGTGTAGGGGGCGAAAGGCCGGCGGTGGGCCGGCCGCAGGTGAGGAGATCGGCTCATGGGGAAGTTGACCGTGGTGGAGCACGTGACGCTCGACGGGGTCATGCAGGCGCCGGCGCGGGCGGACGAGGACGAGCGGGACGGGTTCGCGCACGGTGGCTGGGCGGTTCCGGGGAATGACGAGGTCATGGGCTCGGAGATGGGCAAGCGTCTCGGCGGGGGCGGGGCGATCCTGCTCGGCCGGCGGACGTACGAGGACTTCCGCCGGGTGTGGCCCGGACGGGAGGAGCCCTATGCCGAGGTGCTGGAGCGGACGCGCAAGTACGTCGTGTCGCGGACGCTGCGCGAGCCGCTGCCGTGGCGCAATTCGGTGCTCGTGGACGACGCCGGCGCGGTGGCGGGGATCAAGGAGCGGGAGGAGGGGCTGACGGTGCACGGCAGCGGGGAGCTCGTCGCGTCGCTGGCGCGGCTGGGGCTCGTGGACGAGTACCTGCTGATGATCCACCCGCTGGTGCTGGGGACGGGACGCCGGTTGTTCGGGGGGATCTCGGAGAGTCTGCGGCTCGCGGACTCCGTCACGACGACGACCGGGGTCGTCATCGCGACCTATGGGAAAGGGGAGGCCGCATGAAGCGGTACGTGTTCAACATCATCCAGCCCGTGGGCGACAGGCCGCCGCCGGAGCGGCTGGAGCAGGTGATGAGGGAGCTCGGGGAGATCCGGAGGGAGCTGGAGCTCTCGGAGGCGTGGGTGTTCGGGTGCCCGCTGCACGAGCCCGGGGAGAGCGCGGTGGTGCGGCTGGAGGGCGCGGACGTGATCGCCACGGACGGCCCGTACACCGAGGGCAAGGAGCACGTCGGCGGCCTCACGATCGTCAAGATGGAGACCCGGGACGAGGCGCTGTGGTGGGCCGGCCGGTATTCGAAGGTGACGGGGCTGCCGGTGGAGGTGCGACCCTTCCAGGGTGAGTGCTGACGACGTCGAGCGGGCGTTCCGGGAGGAGCACGGGCGCGCGGTGGCGGTGCTGGTCCGCGCGTTCGGCGATCTGGACGTCGCGGAGGAGGCCGTGCAGGACGCGTTCGCCGAGGCGGTGCGGCGGTGGCCGGTGGACGGGCCGCCGCCCAGCCCGGCGGGGTGGATCATCACGACGGCGCGGAACCGGGCGGTCGACCGGCTGCGGCGGGAGGGCGCGCGGGCGGGCAAGCACGTCCAGGCGGCGCTGCTGACCGGCCCGGCGGACGACGCGTCCGCGGTGGACGACGACCGGTTGCGGCTGCTGTTCACCTGCTGCCATCCGGCGCTCGGGATGGCGGCGCGGGTCGCGCTGACGCTGCGGATGGTGGGCGGGCTGTCGACGGCGGAGGTCGCGCGGGCGTTCCTGGTGCCGGAGAAGACGATGGCGCAGCGGCTCGTCCGGGCGAAGGTGAAGATCCGCGAGGCCCGGATCCCGTACCGGGTACCGGACGCGGAGGATCTGCCGGAGCGGCTGGCGGGCGTCCTCGCGGTGATCTACCTGGTGTTCAACGAGGGGTACCGGCGGGCGGGGACGGCGGCGGAGGCGGTCCGGCTGGGCCGGGTGCTGCTGGAGCTGATGCCGGACGAGCCGGAGGTCCGCGGGCTGCTGGCGCTGATGCTGCTGGTGGAGTCGCGGCGGGCGGCGCGGGTGCGGGACGGCGAGCTGGTGCTGCTCGCCGACCAGGATCCGAGGCTGTGGGACGGGGCGATGGCGGAGGAGGGCCGGGAGCTGGTGCGCTGGTGCCTGAAGCGCAACCGTCCGGGCCCGTACCAGATCCAGGCGGCGATCAACGCGGTGCACAGCCGTCCGCCGACGGACTGGCGGCAGGTGCTCGCGCTGTACGACCAGCTCATGGCGGTGGCGCCGAGTCCGGTGGTGGCGCTCAACCGCGCGGTCGCGGTGGCCGAGGTCGAGGGCGTGGACGCCGCGCTCTCGCTGGTCGAGGGGCTCGACCTTGATCGCTACTACCTGTTCCACGCGGTCCGCGCCGATCTGCTGCGGCGGTCGGGCCGGGACGCGGAGGCCGCCGCGGCCTATGCCGAGGCGATCGCGCGCACCGAGGACGAGATCGAGATCGCTTACCTGAGGCGGAGGCGCCTCGGCCTGCGGCCGTAAAACGGGCAGGCCATGCGGTGGGCGGCGGCCACCGTGAGCCCGATGTGCCGTTGCGGGGCGTGACGTCTCCCTTGCACTGCGCCTATCGCCCGGCCGACGCTGGCCTCGGCAACCCGACCGAGAGGAGCTCCCCTTGCTTCAGGTCATCGGCGCCGGATTCGGCCGGACCGGCACGCTCTCCCTCCGGACCGCCCTCGAACGGCTCGGCTACGGCCCGTGCCACCACATGACGGCGCTGTTCGAGGACCCCGCGCAGCTCGTCCTGTGGCGGGAGGTCGCGGACACCGGGGCCGCCGACTGGGACCGCGTCTACGACGGCTACCGCGCGACCGTCGACTGGCCCGGCGCCGCGTACTGGCGGCAGCTCGTCCTCCACTACCCCGACGCCAAGGTCATCCTCACCGTCCGCGACCCCGAACGCTGGTACGAGAGCGCGCACGACACCATCTACCAGTCGCACATGGCGTCGCTCGACGGCGCTCCCCCGGAGCTCGCGGGGATGCGTGACATCGCCGACGCCATCGTCTGGCACGGCGTCCTCGGCGGCCGCTTCGACAAGGACCACGCCATCGGCGTGTTCAACGAGCACAACGCGGCGGTGCGCCGCGAGGTCCCGGCCGGACGGCTGCTGGAGTTCGAGGCCGCCCAGGGCTGGGAGCCGCTGTGCGCCTTCCTCGGCGTCCCCGTCCCGGACGAGCCGTTCCCGCGCAGCAACGACCGCGCCGCGTTCATGGCCATGCTCCAGGAACGCTTGGAGGACACCGCCTCGTGACGCGGCCGGCGGGCCTCAGGAACGCGGCCGGCGGGCCTCAGGAGCGCAGCCGGCGGGCCTCAGGAACGCAGCCGGCGGGCCTCAGGAACGCAGCCGGCTGACCTCGTACAGCGCGATCCCGGCGGCCACCCCGGCGTTCAGCGACTCGGCCCGGCCCGGCATCGGGATCGTCACGAGCAGGTCGCAGGTGTCGGCGACCAGGCGGCCGAGCCCCTTGCCCTCCGAGCCCACGACCAGCACGAACGGGCCGTTCGCGATCTCCAGGTCGGCGACGGTGACGCCGCCGCGGGCGTCCAGGCCGGCGACGAAGCAGCCGGCCTTCTGGTACGCCTTGAGCTGCCGCGACAGGTTCGTCGCCTGCGCCACCGGGACCGTCGCAAGCGTCCCCGCGGACGACTTCCACGCGCCCGCGTTCACCCCCGCGGCGCGCCGCTCGGGCACCACCACGCCGGTGGCGCCGAACGCCGCCGCGGACCGGACGATCGCGCCGAGGTTGCGCGGGTCGGTGATCCCGTCCACCGCGACGATCAGCGGCGCCGTCCCGGTGAGCAGGTCGTCGGGGTGCGCGTACCGGTACGGCTTGACCTGCAGCGCGATGCCCTGGTGGACGGCCCCGTCGGTGAGCCGGTCCAGCTCGTTCTTGCCGGCCTCCAGCAGCGGGATGCCGCGGTCGGCGGCGAGCTGGATCGACTCGCGGACCCGGTCGTCGGTCCCCGACGACACGTACAGCGTGCTGCCGGGCACCCCCGCGCGCAGCGCCTCCACGACCGGGTTCCGGCCGGTGACCAGCTCGGGGACCTCGCCGTTCGCGCGGCGCGCCCCGGCCGGACGCCCCGTCGCGGCGGGGCGGCCCTCGGCGGCCCGCGCCGCGCGCGCGCCCGGGCCCAGCGTCTGGGTGCCGGTCCGCCTGGAGTTCTTGACGGCGCGCGCCTTCTGGCGCTTGCCGTGCCAGTGCCGGTCCTCGGCCTTGGGGGTGGGTCCCTTGCCCTTGCTCTTGCCCATTGTTCGGTACGCCCCTCGCGACGATTGCGTGCGCGCCCTCGCGGCTGTCGGGCGGCTGACATCTCCGGGGCGGCGCACATGCGGACGCCCGCGAACGTCCAATTTTATCCGTAGTGGCCAGTGCACGGCGCGCATTGCGCGTCACGCACGCCGCCGTCTGGTCGCGCTAGTCGCGCTTGAGCTCCCAGCGGGCGCCGTGCGGGGTGTCCTCGACGACGATCCCGGCTTCGGCGAGGCCGTCGCGGATGGCGTCGGCGGACGCGTAGTCCTTGCGGGCCCGCGCCGCCTGCCGCTGCTCCAGGGCCACGGCGACCAGGGCGTCCACGACCGGGCGCAGGTCGTCGCTGCCCGCCTGGTTCCACTGCTCCGACAGCGGGTCGAGGCCCAGCGTGTCCGCCATCGCCCGCACCGACGCCAGATGCTCGCGGACCGCGGCCTCGTCGCCGCCCGCGAGCGCGCTGTTGCCCTCCCGGACGGTCTCGTGCAGCGTCGCGAGGGCCTGCGGGACGCCGAGGTCGTCGTTCATCGCGGACGCGAACGCCTCCGGCACCGCGGCCGCCGGCTCCACCGCGCCCACGACCTCGCCGGCCCGCGTCACGAACCCCTCGATGCGCTGGTAGGCCGAGACCGCCTCCGCCAGCGCGGCGTCGGTGTAGTCCATCAGCGACCGGTAGTGCGCGGAGGCCAGGTA
Source organism: Actinomadura opuntiae (assembly GCF_030283205.1). Lineage (GTDB taxonomy): Bacteria > Actinomycetota > Actinomycetes > Streptosporangiales > Streptosporangiaceae > Spirillospora. Next base: position 66,980 of record NZ_JASNWF010000029.1, on the reverse strand, counting down.
GTACCGGATCTCCGCCGGACGGGCCCTCCCGAGCAGGTCGGGCAGCAGGACGACGTTCCCCACCGACTTGCTCATCTTCTCGCCGTCCACGGTCAGCAGGCCGTTGTGCAGCCAGTACCGCGCGAACCCGTCGCCCGCCGCGCGCGACTGGGCGATCTCGTTCTCGTGGTGCGGGAAGATCAGGTCGACGCCGCCGCCGTGGATGTCGAAGGTCGGCCCGAGGTACTTGGTCGCCATCGCCGAGCACTCCAGGTGCCAGCCGGGCCGGCCGTCGCCCCAGGGCGTCTCCCAGGACGGCTCCCCGGGCTTGGCGCCCTTCCACAGCGCGAAGTCGCGCGGGTCGCGCTTGGCGTCCTCGTTCGGGGTGTCGCCGGTCGGCCGCATGTTCTCCAGCCGCTGGTTCGACAGCTCGCCGTAGTGGTCCGCCCACGACTTCACGTCGAAGTACACGTCGCCGGCCGCGGTGTAGGCGTGCCCGTTCTCGATCAGCCGGCGGATCAGCACGACCATCTCCGGGACGTGCCCGGTGGCGCGCGGCTCGATCGTCGGCGGCAGGCATCCGAGCAGGTCGTAGCCCTGCGTGAAGACCCGCTGGTTGCCCTCGGCGATCGCGAACCACGGCACGTTCCGCTCCGCCGCCACCGCGATGATCTTGTCGTCGACGTCGGTGACGTTCCGCGCGAACGTCACCTCGTAGCCGGACCTGCGCAGCCAGCGCAGCAGCACGTCGTAGATGACACCGGACCGCAGATGCCCGATGTGCGGCGAGGCCTGCGGCGTCGCACCGCACACGTACATCCCCACGCGGCCCTCTTCCAGAGGCTCGAACGCGCGGATGCTACGGGTACCGGTGTCGTAAAGGCGCAGACTCACCACCCCAGGTTATTGGATCGGCCCCTGCCCGCGCGGGCTCTCGCGCACCCGCGCCGCCCCACCTCACTGCGCAGGACGCCGGCGCGGTAGGGCTTGTGCTCGCCGGACGGAGTCATGAGGTGGTGAAGGTCCTGCTCAGGGCGGCCGCGAACGCCGGGGCCTCGGTGCCGAAGCCGCCATGGTCGCCGGGGTAGGCCTCGGCGGGCCGCCCGAGGTGTTCGGCCAAGGCGAGGCTGGCCCGGTGGGGAGGCTCGCCCGCGGACTTCTCACCGACCGCCACGACGACCTGGACGGGCGCCGCGCGCAGCTTCTCGACGTCCAGGACGTACCGGCCGAAGCCGGGCACCTCGTAGCCGACGAAGAAGTCGGTGTTCTTCTCGAAGCGCGCGAACATCTCCAGCATCTCGGGGCCCGGCGCCTCAGCGGACTCCGCGCCATCAGCGGACTCCCCGCCCTCGGCGGACTCCGCGCCCTCGGCGGCTTCCGCATCCTCCCCTGGCTCGTCGCCGCCGGACATGCCCATGGCGGCGCCGAACACGCCCATCGCGGGGCCGACGCCGCCGTCCCGGTAGGCGCGCTCGACGTTCGAGACGACGGACTCCCAGTGATCGGCGTCCGGCAGCAGCCCGAACAGCGGCGGCTCGTGCGCGACGAGCGCACGGACCTGCTCGGGGTGCCGGACCGCCAGCTCAAGGGCGATCTGCGCGCCCGAGCTGTTGCCGAAGACGAGGGCGGGGGCATCGGTCACCGCAGCGAGTAGCCGGGACGCGTCGTCGGCGTGGACGCCGATCTCCTGGCGCTCCGGCGGCCCGGCGAGGGGGCTGCGCGAGTTGCCGCGCCGGTCGTAGGTGACGACCGTGTACCGGTCGGCGAGCAGCCCGGCGAGGCCGGCGTAGCCCGCCGCGTCGTAGATCCCGCCGCAGATCAGCAGCAGGACGGGCCCGGAGCCGCGCACCTCGTAGTGCAGCGAGGCACCGGGGACGTCAAGCGTTCGGGTCGTCGTTTCCATGGTCGTCTTCTCCGTTGAGTCGTGCGATGCGAGCCTCGAGGTAGCGCTGCTCGGGGAGGCTCGTGGTGCCTCGCGCGGCGGCGCGGTAGGCGTCGCGGGCGGCGGCGGTGTCGCCCGCGCGTTCCAGCAGGTGGGCCCGGACGGCCGCCAGCCGGTGGTGCTCGGACAGGCGCTCGTCGCCGTCCAGGGTCTCCAGCAGGTCGAGGCCGGCGCGCGGGCCGTGCACCATCGCGAGCGCGACGGCCTCGCTCAGCGTGACCATCGGGTTCGGCGCCAGGTGCGACAGCAGCCGGTAGAGGGCCAGGATCTGCGGCCAGTCGGTGTCCTCGGGGCGGGCGGCCTCCGCGTGGACGGCGGCGATCGCCGCCTGCACCTGGTACGGGCCGGGCGCCGACCAGGTGAGGGCGTCGGTGATCAGCCCGGTGCCCTCGGCGATGGCCGCGGCGTCCCAGCGGCTGCGGTCCTGCTCGGTGAGCGGCACGAGCAGGCCGTCGGGGCCGGTGCGGGCGGGGCGCCTTGCATCGGTCAGCAGCATGAGGGCGAGCAGCCCGGTGACCTCGCCGTCCCCGGGCAGCAGGCCGTGCACCGCCCGGGCCAGCCGGATCGCCTCCGCGGTGAGGTCGGCGCGCTGCAGTTCGGGGCCGCTGGAGGCGGCGTACCCCTCGTTGAAGATCAGGTACAGCACGTGCAGGACGGCGGCTAGCCGCGCGTCGCGCTCGTCCGGCGGCGGCGGCGCGAAATGGGCGCCGGCCGCCTTGATCCGCTGCTTGGCCCGGCTGATCCGCTGCGCCATCGTCGCCTCCGGCACCAGGAACGCGCGCGCGATCTGCGCGGTGCCCAGCCCGCCGACCGCGCGGAGGGTGAGCGCGACCTGTGAGGACGGCGTCAGCGCCGGATGGCAGCACAGGAACAGCAGGGTCAGCGTGTCGTCGCGGTCGCCGGGCCGGTCCCCGCCGGGGCCCTCGTCGTCCGCCGGGACCTCGCGCAGCGCGACGGCGGCCTCCCGGTCGCGGCGCGCGCGGTCGCTGCGCCACTGGTCGGTGAGCCGGCGCGTCGCGACGGTCAGCAGCCAGCCGCGCGGGTTCTGCGGGACGCCCTCCCCCGGCCACTGGACGGCCGCGGCGAGCAGCGCCTCCTGCACGGCGTCCTCGCACTGGTCGAAGGCGCCGTGCCGGCGGACGAGGGTCCCGAGGACCTGCGGCGCCAGCTCGCGCAGCAGGTCCTCGACCGCGACGGTCACATCTCGCTCCCGGCGTGGTGCATGACGGGACGCACCTCCATCCGCCCTCCGTACCGGACGTCCGGCCAGCGCGAGGCGATCTCCACGGCCCGCTCGAGGCTCTCGCAGTCGACGGTGAGGTAGCCGGCGAGGTGCTCCTTGGCCTCGACGAACGGCCCGTCGGTCACCGCGGGCAGCCCGTCCTTCTCCCGGACGACCCTGGTGGTGGACGGGTCGGCGAGCGCCTCGGTCACCACCAGCTCGCCGCGCTCGGTGATCTCCTTCATGATCTCGTCGACCTCGCCGAACAGCCGCTGCCGCTCCTGCTCGGTCAGCTCCTCGACGAATCCCGGCCGGTTGAAGATCAGCAGCATGTACTTCACGATGTCTCCCCTGTTCCGCGGCGGCCTCGCACGGCCGCGCGGGTCTCGGTGCGGCCCTCGGCGGCCGCGTGTCACCCGGAGATCGGAGCCGCGGCCGATCCCTCGACATCCTCCCCAAAGAAAACTTCCACCCCGCCGAAGAAACCCGCCTCCCCCACCGCCTTCGGGCCGTGGCGCGCCGAGACTCCCCGAGAACGGCTACGCCCGCACCTACGGCCTGGCGCCCGTCGCCACCATCACCACCTGAGACCGTCCGGCCGATTTGCTCTGCTCCTCCTAGGGGAGGCCGAGCATCTCTTTGATCTGGTCGCAGAGGAGGGTGAAGGGCAGCGCGTCGGACATGTGCCCGGCGATCGCGGTCAGGTCGGGGTAGCCGCCGTAGCCCCGCACGGTCAGCAGGCCGCCGTCGATTCCGACCTCGCGGACGGCCTGCCACGGGAGTCGCTGCCCGTCCTTCTCGACGCCGTCGAGATCGACGGTGAACGGGCCGAGGCGCACGGCCTCGCCCGCCTTGACCGCCGCGAGGTAGCGGGGGACCGCGCGGCGCGTCACCTCGGCGGCGACCGTCTCACCGAGCATCCGCACGCCCGGCAACTCGTCGCCGAAGCGCAGCATGCGTCCGTCCGACGTCGCGACCGTGAACCTCCACCGCGTCCCGCCGACCGCTCCTGGAACGCCCGTCCGGGGCGAGCCGGTGGCCCGGCCCGGTGGCGCCGGGGCACCGTCCCGCGTCTGGACGCCGGACACGGTGACCGAGGCCAGATCGTCCCACCCGAACGCCTCCGCATCGGCGCCACCGCCCGCACCGCACGAGCCCTCGCCGGCCCATGCATCGCCCTCCGCCGGCCGGACGTGCCGGGCCCGCGCGAAGGGCTTGTCGCGTGAGGCGCCGTTCGGACGAGGGGACGGGGTCACGATGAGGCCGCCGGTGAAGAGGTGGACCACCTGGGCGCGTTTCCACACGGTGTCCCATCCCGCGATCCAGCCCGCCGCCGCCGCGCATCCCATGGCGATGACGGTGAGCGGGGCGCCGAGCCACGCGCGCCCGGTGAGGAACGCCGCGACGGCGACCGGGACCAGCACGACCACGGCCGCGCCGAACGCGGCCAGCCACGTGAGCGCGCGTCGCCGGGCCGGCCGCCCGTCGAAGGTCCGGACCAGCTCGCCGAGCGCAGGCGACTCAGCCATCGTCCTCCCGGTGCCTGGAGGCGCACGGCCGGGGCCGTCCGGGAGCGTCATGCCGCCTCTGGTCTGGCGCATCACGGCTCACGTGCCCGCGCGGGCGTCCGAGGACGCGTGCCGGCACACGGCCGGAAGCCGCGACCTTCACTACGGCCCTGTAGTACGGCATCGCCGCCTCCCATCGGGGACGCCTCCGTCCCCTTACGGTACGTCTTCGGCCCCGTTCCGTCGGGGTCCGACGCGTCCATGGTCGAGGCCTGCTTCGCTCAAAGGAACTAGAAGCTCATTCTGTGGATAACCGTCAGGGCATCGGCGGGTGCACCGTGCCGGTGACCTCGCCGAGCGAGATGACCGAGCCGGACGCGCCCGGGGCCTTCGCCCGGATCGTCACCGTGTCGCCGTCCTCCAGGAACGTGCGCTGCGTCCCGTCGGCGAGCACCACCGGGTCGCGGCCGTTCCAGCCGAGTTCCAGCAGGCAGCCGCGCTGCCCGCGCTCCGGGCCCGACACCGTCCCGGACGCGAACAGGTCGCCCGTCCGCAGCGGCGCCCCGTTGACCGTGGCGTGCGCGAGCTGCTGCGGCGCCGTCCAGTACATCCCGGCGAACGGCGGCTCCGCGACGACGTGCCCGTTGATCAGGACCTCGAGCCGCAGGTCGAGGCCCCACGGCTCGTCGCACCGCAGGTAGCCGAGCGGCTCGGGGTCCTGGGCGGGCGGGGCCACCCGGGCGTGCTCCAGCGCGGCGACCGGCACCACCCACGAGGAGATCGACGTCGCGAACGACTTGCTCAGGAACGGTCCGAGCGGCTGCGACTCCCACGCCTGAAGGTCGCGCGCGCTCCAGTCGTTGACCAGCAGGAACCCGAACACGTGGTCGCGGAAGGCGGCCGCCGGCACCCCGCGTCCCGCCACGGAGGGCACGCCGGCGACGAACCCGACCTCCGCCTCGAAGTCCAGCCGCAGCGACGGCCCGTACGACGGCTCCGGCTCGCCCGGTCCCGTCAGGCGCTGCCCGGACGGCCGGACGATCGGGGTCCCCGTTGGGTACACCGTCCCCGCGCGCCCGTGGTAGCCGACCGGCAGCCGCTTCCAGTTGGGCTTGAGCGGCTCGGCCTCGGGCCGGAAGATCCGGCCCACGTTGGACGCGTGGTGCTCGGAGGAGTAGAAGTCGACGTAGTCGGCGACCTCGATCGGCCGGAGCAGCTCCACGTCCGCCACCGGGACCAGGTGCGGCAGGACCTGGTCCCGGTGCGCCTCGTCGGTGAGCAGTTCGGTGAGCCGGGCGCGGTTGGCCTGCCAGGCGGCCCGTCCGGCCACCATGAAGGCGTTCAGCGAGCCGGACGCGAAGTAGTGCCGGTCCTCGACCAACCCGGCTGCCGACAACCCCGCGAGGTCGAGGACGTACGCCCCGATCGCCACCCCCACGCGCGGCATCTCCCCGGGGCGTGAGAACACCCCGTACGGCAGGTTCTCGATACCGAAGCCGTCGTCCTCGTCGACCTCAACCCACGAAACCGTCGTCATGGCGTCATATCTTCCCCGGTGTCCCGTGTTCTGACCGGCCCGCGGGGGCCCTACTCGGCGGGCGGCGTCGGGCCGCTGCGGAAGTTGCCGGACGGCGGCGGATTCCAGTCCCAGATGCGGCCCTCACGCTGCTCCGTCTCGTCCTCCGGGCTGGGCGACGGGCGCGGCACCCGCGGCACGCGCGGGACGGGCGGCGCGTCGCCGTCGTCGCCCGCGTCGGGGTCCTCGGCCCGGTCGGCGGGCGGGCCGTCGTGCTCCTCCGCGTCGTCCACGTCGTCCACGCCGTCCACGCCGTCCACGCCGTCCACGCCGGGCTCGCCCTCGTGCCCCGGCATGACGATGTCGGGACGGGTGGTCCGGGCCTGGTCACGCGGCTCGGGCCCGGCGGCGTCGCGGCCCCTGACCAGTTCCACGTCGGTGGCGAGCAGCGCCGGGGCCGGCCGGGGCTCGGGCAGCGGGTCGAACGGAGGAGACGGCTCGCGGTCGAATTCTTCCGCGTACTCGACGCCATAGTCCTCGTCGTCTTCGGCATCGGCGTCGTACTCGTCGTCGCGCTCCGCGTCGTAACCGTGCTCGCGCGGCCCCTCGTCTTCGTGCGCCGTGTCGTATCCGCGCATCGTTGAGGGGGCGTCGGGCTCTTCGTACTCGTGCTCGCGTACCACCGCGTACTCGCCCTCGCGCGCCGTTTCCGGTTCGTGGACGGGCTCGAAGCCGTGGTCGTGTTCCGGCGCGGCGACGGGCAGCAGGTCCAGCGGACGCGCGGGCTCGCGCTCGTCGGCGTACCGGTGCTCGTGGGAGCCGTCGCCGTCCGCGGGCGGGTCCAGGGCGGCGGGCGGTTCCAGGGCCGGGAGCACCTTGACGTGGCCGCGCTGCGTCTCGACGGCCTCGGGCTCGCCGGCCGCGGGACGGGCCACCCGGATCTGCTTGATCATCGTCAGCCACAGCCAGACGGCGACCACCAGCATCACGTGCGGCGCCACCGCGACGCCCGCGCGGACCGGGGTGCGCGGCAGCGACCCGAACCCCCACACCGAGTGCTGGACGGCGGCGGCCGCGGCCCCGGCCACCAGGAGCAGCAGCAGGGCCCAGCGCAGCAGCCGGGTCCACCAGCGGGCGTTGCGGGCGACGACCAGCGCGAGGATCGTCATGGCGGTGAGCGCGTCGGCCATCACGGGATACACCGGCGCCCACCGGTGGCTCGCCCGTCCGGCCAGCGCGAGCTCGCGGAGCACGGGATAGGTCAGCACGTAGGCGCCGGCCGCCAGCGCGACGACGACGAGGCCGGCGGTCGCGGTGAGCAGCCGCCGCTGGGCCGGGGTGTAGCGGGGGCCGCCGGGCCGCGTGGGATCAGATGGCATGACTCTCGTTCCGGGGTGAGCGCCTTGCGGGGTGGGCCTTCAAGGCGACCCTAGCCAGCCCGGACGGCCCTCACGCGCATCTTCACCGCGATCACTCCGGTGCCGCGCGCCTTAAGCCCCGAGACGCCCGCTATGCCGCGCCGCGAAACGCCGCCGCGCACGCGGGAACGCCGCCCCTCACGCGCGAACGGCGCCGCGCACGCGCGAACGCCGACGCATACGCGGGGACGGCGGCGCGCACGCGGGGACGGCGGCGCGCACGCGGGGACGGCGAAGGGGAGATCAGACGGGGGGAAGGACGAGGGCGTTGGCGATGGCGGCGAGGCCCTCGCCGCGGCCGGTGAGGCCGAGCCCGTCGGTGGTGGTGGCGGAGACGCTCACCGGGGCGCCGCCCAGCGCCTCGCCGAGCACCTTCCCGGCCTCGGCCCGCCGCTTGCCGATCTTGGGGCGGTTGCCGACGACCTGGACGGCGACGTTGCCGATCGTGAAGCCGGCCTCGTCGACCAGGCGGGCGACCTCGCGCAGCAGGTCGGTGCCGGACGCCCCGGCCCAGCGCGGGTCGGCGGTGCCGAAGACGGCGCCGAGGTCGCCGAGGCCGCAGGCCGACAGCAGCGCGTCGCAGCAGGCGTGCGCGGCGACGTCGCCGTCGGAGTGCCCGGTCAGGCCGGGGCCCTCGCCGGGCCATTCGAGCCCCGCGACCCACAGCGGGCGCGGGGACGACGAGAACGGGTGGACGTCGGTGCCGACGCCCACCCGTGGAATCCGTGCGCTCAACTCAGCTGGCCAGGACCTCGTCGAGCAGGGCCTCGGCCTTGTCCTCGTTGGTCTTCTCGGCGAGCGCCAGCTCGCTGACCAGGATCTGGCGCGCCTTGGCGAGCATGCGCTTCTCGCCCGCCGACAGCCCGCGCTCCTTGTCGCGCCGCCAGAGGTCGCGGACGACCTCGGCGACCTTGTTCACGTCGCCGGAGGCGAGCTTCTCAAGGTTCGCCTTGTACCGGCGCGACCAGTTGGTGGGCTCCTCGGTGTAGGGTGCGCGCAGCACCTCGAACACCTTCTCCAGACCCTCCTGGCCGACGACGTCCCGGACGCCCACGTCCTCGACGTTCTCGACCGGGACCTGCACTGTCAGGTCGCCCTTGTCGACCTTCAAGACCAGATAGGTCTTTTCCTCACCTTTGATGGTGCGAGTCTCGATGGCCTCGATCCGAGCAGCCCCATGGTGGGGGTAGACGACGGTGTCGCCGACCTGGAAAGTCATGTGACAAGTACCCCTTCCGCTAGAACCAGGGTAGCACGGAAACCGGCGTGGCTGAACCGACCTTGGGTACATATGCGCAGGTCAACCCCCATATTGGGGTATTGACAAAGCTCTTTAATGGTGCATCGGGCACCTGTTCCCCGCACTCTGCGTGACCTCGGCGCCACCCGCGCCCACCGCCGGCCCCCTTACCGCGGACCGCCCTCCGGATACAAGCGTCCCCGCTGCCGATCGGGCGGACGCGCCCCATACTGGAGGTGAACATGCCGCCCCGGGCGGGTACGAAGCGCCCGGAAGGGACCGGAACGGGACCGAACCCGCCTCCGGGGGGCCTCCCGGAGCCCCGGGCACCGCCCGGGGACGGAGCCGGTGGCGGACGGCGGGGCGGCGCCGGCGCAGCGACGGCGAGGAGGTGCGGCGTGAGGCCGGACGGCGACCCGGATCCCGATGACTACGGGCTCCCGCACGTGGACGTCGTCGTGCCCGATGACGCCCGCGAACTCGACCGCGACGTGCTCGCCTACCACCGCGAGGAGCGCCGGCGGCGGCGCCGCAGGCGGTTGCGGCGGCTGTTCCGCCCGGTCACCCGGTTCGGCGTCGCCATCCCGATCATCGCCGGGGCGCTGCTGGTCGCGCTGATCAGCGGCGCGCTGATGACGGCGTTCGGGCCGCGCCCGGCGCCGCGTCCGAAGGGCGTCGCGCTGGCCCCGCACCCGGCCGGGGCGCCGGGCGAGATCGGCGGCCTGCTGCCGGCCGGGTCGGTGGACGAGGTGACCGGCCGCAGGAGCGCCCGGAACCTGCGCGACCAGCGGCCCGCGGTGTTCGGCATCGTGCCGCCGGGCTACCGGTGCCAGGACGTCGTCGCCGTGCTCGCGGGCCGCACCCACGAGTACGGGATCAGGTTCCTGCTGGTCGCCGACCCGCGCCCTGCGGGCGACCGGCGGCCCGTCCCGCTCAAGGAGCTCAAGGCGTGCGCGGGCACCGCCCATGACGGGACGCCGCAGGTCCTGGAGGACGCCAAGGCGCTGCTCGCGGGCGCCTACGCGCCCGCGCCGCCCGCACCGCCCGCGCCGGGCTCGCCGGCGTCCGGGCTGACCGCCGTGTTCGTCCAGCCGGACGGCATCGTCAAGGACGTCGTGCAGGCCCCCGCCCCCGGCCCGGACCTCTCCCAGAAGGTCAAGGCGCTCGGATACGGCTGACATTTTCCAGGCGTGTCGCCACCCCGGATCGGGGCTCGCGCCCGGACCTCGCTACGCTTCCCCTGGCGTGTCTAACGCCGCTCTCGACACTTCCCATGCCTTTTTCGCGAGGAGACCGACGCCGTGATCCGAAACAGCCGACGAGTGGTCGCGCTCGCCGTCGCGGGCGCCGTCGCGATCGCACCGGTGATCTCCGGCTGCGGCGCCGGCGAGGAGCCTCAGACCTCCGCCCCCACCCAGCTGACCGAGGGCGTCAACGCGTCGCTCCCGAAGAACCGGCCGGCGGCGGCGCAGATCGACATCCGCAACCTGTTCGTGCTCGGGCCGGTGCCGGGCCAGACGCTGGCGCAGGGCGCCTCCGCGCCGCTCTACGCGACGATCATCAACCAGGTGAAGGGCCGGCCGGACAAGCTGGTCGCGGTGAGCTCCCCCGCGTTCTCCCAGGTGAAGATCACCGGGGGCGGTGTGGTGATCCCGCCGGCGGCGCCGTCCGGTGAGGGCAGCGCGGTGAAGCTGATCGGGCAGACGATCGCGCCGGGCGCGACCGAGTCCCCCAAGAAGGGGAAGAAGTCGCCCGGCGCGACCGAGTCGCCGAGCGCCACCGGAACGCCCGTCACGCCCGCGCCGACGGGCACCGGCGAGGCGCCGAGCGGGAACCCCTCGCAGGAGTCCAGCAACACGCCGTCGGCGCCGCAGCAGACCCCGAACGTGCCGTCGCCGGCCTCCGGGACGGGCCCGCTCGTCGTGCTGACCGGGCTGGCCCAGCAGCTCTACGGCGGCGAGCACCTCAAGGTGACGCTGCAGTTCGAGCAGGCCGGGTCCATCGAGGTCGAGGTCCCGGTGATCCCGCAGCAGGGCGAGTACCAGACCTACCCGGCCGCGGCCGAGGCGTCCCCGAGCACCGGCGCGTCCCCGAGCGGCAGCGCGAGCCCGTCGCCGACCGTGTCGGGCGGCTCCGGTGAGAACGGCGAGTCCCCGACGCCGTCGGTCTCCCCTTCCCAGTGAGGCTCTGAACAACGGGGAACGGCCCGTACGGCGATCGCCGTACGGGCCGTTCCTTTTATTGCGGCTATTGCGGCCGACTTCGCTTCTTACGGTTCGAACTTGTAGCCCAGGCCGCGGACGGTGACGATGTAGCGCGGCGAGGACGGCGTCGCCTCGATCTTGGCGCGCAGCCGCTTGATGTGGACGTCCAGGGTCTTGGTGTCGCCGACGTAGTCGGCGCCCCAGACGCGGTCGATCAGCTGCATGCGGGTCAGGACGCGGCCCGCGTTGCGCAGCAGCACCTCCAGCAGCTCGAACTCCTTCAGGGGGAGCTGGACGGGCTCGCCGCCGACGCTGACCACGTGCCGTTCCACGTCCATCCGGACCGGGCCGGCCTCGAGGGTGGCGGGGGCCAGCTCCTCGACCTCGCCCTGGCGGCGCAGCACGGCCCGCATCCGGGCGATCAGCTCCCGGGTGGAGAACGGCTTGGTGACGTAGTCGTCGGCGCCGAGCTCGAGGCCGACGACCTTGTCGACCTCGCTGTCCTTGGCCGTCAGCATGATCACCGGGACGCTGGACCTGGTGCGCAGCTCCCGGCACACCTCGGTGCCGGGCAGGCCGGGCAGCATCAGGTCGAGCAGCACGAGGTCGGCGCCGTTGCGCTCGAAGATGTCGAGCGCGTCGGGTCCGGTGGCCGCGACGGCCACCTCGAAGCCCTCCTTGCGCAGGTTGTACGACAGTGCGTCGCTGAACGACTCCTCGTCTTCAACGACGAGCACGCGGGTCACGGTGTTGCCTCCCGGGCGGTTTCCATTGCGGCCCTTCCGACGGGCCTCACTGCGGGCACGGGCGGGTCGAGCAGGGGGAGCCGGAGCGTGAACGTCGAACCGGACCCCTCCTTGCTCCACACCGTCACCTCTCCGCCGTGCTTGGTGGTGACGTGCTTGACGATGGCCAGGCCGAGGCCGGTGCCGCCGGTCTGCCGCGAGCGGGCGGGGTCGACCCGGTAGAACCGCTCGAAGATCCGCTCGATCTCGCTCTCCGGGATGCCGATGCCCTGGTCGGTGACGTTGATCTCGACGTAACGGTCCTCGCACCGGCGGGCGGACACGACGATCCGGGTGTGCTCGGGGCTGTAGGCGACGGCGTTGTCGATCAGGTTGCGCAGCGCGGTGATCAGCAGCTCCTCGTCGCCGCGCACCCGCAGGCCCTCCTGCCCGCCGGCGGCCAGCTCGATGTCCTTGCTGGCCGCCTTGATCGAGCAGCGGTCGATGGCCTCGGCGGTGATCTCGTCCAGCCGGACGGGGACCAGCTCGGGCAGCGGCTCGTCGCCCTGGATCCGCGACAGGGTCATCAGGTCCTGGACGAGGTTGGTCAGCCGGACGGACTCGTACTGCATGCGCCCGGCGAAGCGGCGGACGGCCTCGGGGTCGTCGGCGGCGCCCTCGACGGTCTCGGCGAGCAGCGACAGCGCGCCGACCGGGGTCTTCAGCTCGTGGCTGACGTTGGCGACGAAGTCGCGGCGGATGGCCTCGGTGCGGCGCATCTCGGTGAGGTCCTCGGCGAGCACCAGGACGAGGCCGTGCGAGCCGAGCGGCGCGACGCGGACCGCGAACCAGCGCCCCTCGGCGCGACCGCGCCGGCGGGTCTCCCCGACCTGGATCTCGGTCTCGCGGATCTCGCCGTCGCGGCGGACGAGCCGGGCCATCGCCAGCAGCTCGTCGACGACGAGGCGCTCGCCGCTGACCATGCCGAAGGCGCGGGCGGCGGAGCTGGCCCGCAGCACCCGGTCCTCGGCGTCCACGACGACGGCCGAGGACCGCAGCACGCTGAGCACCGAGGCGACCCCCGGTGGGACAGCGTGGGCGGGCGCCGCCGGGGGCGCCGTCCGCTGGGCTCGCTCGCTCACGCGCACCGCCAATCCAGTCGCGAGCCCGATCGCGAGCCCGGCAAGCCCTGTCAGGCTCGCGACGATTTCGACCTCCACACCACGGATCGTAAGCGGCGTTGCGAGCGGTGCGGCCCGGTGGCCTGCCCGAACGGGGTCTCGTTCCCCGAAAGTTCACCTTCTTATACGCGGTGGTTCATGCTGATGGGGCAGGCTGTTGCGTGGGCGAGTCCGTCCGGAATGCCGCTCTTGAACCCCTTTGCCCCAAGGAATCCCAATTGCGTGACGCGTATCACGAGGAGCTCGACTCCCTCTCCGACAAGCTGGTGGAGATGACCCGGCTCGTCCGGTCCGCGATGGCCCGCGCGGTGACCGCGCTGCTGGACGCGGACCTGCGGCTGTCGGAGGAGGTCATCAGCTCCGACGAGGTCGTGAACAAGATCGACTCGCAGATCGAGCAGACGGTCTTCGACCTGATGGCGCGGCAGCAGCCCGTCGCCGGCGACCTGCGCGCCCTCATCACCGCGCTGCGCATGAGCGGGGACCTGGAGCGGATGGGCGACCTCGCGGTGCACATCGCCAAGACGGCCCGCCGCCGCCACCCCGAGTCGGCCGTCCCGCCCGAGCTCCAGGCCACCGTCCTGGAGATGGGGCAGATCGCCGAGCGGATGATCGCCAAGACCGGCAGTGTGATCGCGTCCCAGGACGTCGAGATGGGCCTGGAGCTCGACGCCGACGACGACCAGATGGACCGCCTGCACCGCCGGCTGTTCGACATCCTGCTGTCCCCCAAGTGGAAGCACGGCGTCGAGCCCGCCGTCGACATCACGCTGGCCGGCCGCTACTTCGAGCGCTTCGCCGACCACGCCGTGCACGTCGCGGAGAACGTCGTCTACCTGGTCACCGGCCAGCGGCCCGAAGAGATCACCGACCTGCCCTGACCCGGCGGGCGCGGCGGGCGCGGCGGGTCAGACCGGCTGCGCGACGAGGGCGCTGTGAGCGAGCGCCCTGATGCCGAGCTTCAGGTCCTGCGGCGTGACGTCGTCGATCAGGAGCCGCTGCAGCAGGTAACCGGGCATGATCGCGAAGAGGGTCTTGCTCGCGGCCGCGACGTCGGTCCCGGCCGGCAGCCGCCCGTCGTCGACGAGGCGCCGCAGGTAGGTGCTCCAGATGTCGCGCAGCCCGGCGAACGACCCGGTGAGGTGCTCGGCGAGGTCGGCGTCGTACATGGCGAGGGCCCAGGCCTGCGGGGCGAGCCGCACGGGGCCGTCCTCGCCTGACAGGCCGGTGAGCTTGTCGGCGAGCGCCTCGAAGATCTCGTCCAGCGGGAGCAGCCGCTCGCCGGCGGTGAGCTCGACGAGGAACGCCTGAAGGTCGCCGACCACGGCCATCAGGTTGGCGGCGACGATCTCGTTCTTGCTCCTGAAGTACCGGTAGACGGCCCCGGCCGACAGCCCCGACTCGGCGAAGATGTCCTGCATGGACGTCTCGTGGATCCCCTTGCGGACGAAGCACCGGCGCGCGGCGTCCAGGATCTGGCGGCGGCGGCGTTCGAGGTGCTCCTCGCTGACCCGTGGCATGGGACCAATCTAAAACGAACGTTCGTTTCTTGACAAGCCGCGCGGCGCGGTGCGACGCTTCCCGGGGAACTAAAAGAACGGACATTCGCTTTTTGTAGGAGGGGCCATGAAGTCCTCCCCCGCCGTGCACGCCCTGGGCGTCGCCGTCGCCGCCGCGCTGCTGCAGCTCGTCATGATCGTCGCCTTCGCATGGCCGTCCGCCCACCTCGCGCCGCGCCACGTCCCCCTGGTCGTCACCGGCCCCGCGGCCGGCGTGGTCGCCGAACGGCTGGCGCACGCGCGGCCCGGCGCCTTCGACATCACGACCCGGCCGGACGAGGCGTCCGCGCGCAGGGCGCTCACCGACCGCGACGCCTACGGCGCCATCGTCGCCACGCCGTCCGGCGTCCGCGTGCTCACCGCGTCCGCGGCCTCCCCGGTGGTCGCGCAGCAGCTCGGCGCCCTCGCCCAGCAGCTCGCACCGGGCAGCCCGGCCGCGGGCACGGCGCCGGTCCAGGACGTCGTCGCCGCCGATTCCGACGACCCGCGCGGCACCGGGTTCGGCGGCATGGCGCTTCCGCTGGTCATGTCGTCGATCGCCGCTGCCGCCCTGCTGACCTTCGCGGTCCGGCGGGTGGCCTGGCGGGCCGCCGGCGTGCTGCTGTTCGCGCTGCTCGGCGGGTTCGGCTCGGCGGCCGTCGTGCAGGGCTGGATGTCGCTGCTGCCCGGCCCTTACCTGACCATCGCCGGCGTGATGGCGTTCACCGTCGCCGCGGTCACCGGAACCGTCGCGGGCCTGGCCGCCGCCGTCGGACGGGCCGGGCTCGGCGTCGGCGCCCTCACCTTCCTGCTGGTCGGCAACCCGTTGTCGGCCGCGACCTCGGCGCCCGAGCTGCTGCCGAGGCCGTGGGGCGAGATCGGCCAGTTCCTCCCGCCCGGCGCGAGCGTGACGCTGCTGCGCTCGGCCGCCTTCTTCGACGGCGCCGGCGCGGGCCGTCCGCTCGCCGTGCTCGCCGGGTGGACCGTCCTCGGGGTCGCGCTCCTCGCCGCCGGCGCCCTGCGCGCCCGCTCGGCGGACGCGTCCGGCGGCGTCCGCAGCCCCGAACCGGCCCTCACCTGACCGCCCGCCCGCGCCGTCAGGACAGGTTCGTGATCGGGAGCAGGTCGCGCTCGCCGAAGACCTTCTTGGCGACGAGGGTGGCGTTGATGGCGCGGGGCATCCCGGCGTAGACCGCCGTGTGCAGCAGCGCCTCGGCGACCTCCGTGGCGGTCAGGCCGACGTTCAGCGCAGCGTTGATGTGCACCTCCAGCTCGGGCTCGCAGCCGCCCAATGCGGCCAGCACGCCGAGCGTGACGAGCTGGCGGTCGCGGGCGGGCAGCTCGGGGCGGGCGTACATGTCGCCGAAGGCCCAGGCGACGACCTGGTGCCCGAGCTCGGGCGAGACGTCGGCGAGCGAGTCGACGATCCGCTGGCCCGCCTCCCCGTCGACCTGCTCCAGAATCTTCATCCCGTACTGGTGGCGCTCTTCGCGGTTCATGTCGTTCTCCTCAGAAGCGGTTGCGATGACTCGATCGTGCCGCGAGAAGGCGCCTCGGCTGCTTTGGAGGCATGCGTAGATATACTTCCCATGCTTTGGAGGCATGGATGGATCTGCGGATGCTCGGCTACGTCGTCGCGATCGCCGAGGAGGGCTCGATCAGCGGCGCGGCCCGCCGCCTCCGGCTGACCCAGCCGACGCTCAGCCGCCAGCTCCGCGAGCTGGAACGCCGCCTCGGCGCGGAGCTGTTCGTCCGCGAGGGGCGCGGGCTCACCCCGACCGCCGCCGGGAAGGCGCTGGTGAAGCGGGCTTCGGTGGTGCTGGCCGAGGCGGAGGCGGCGCTGGAGGACGTCCGGCTCGCCGCCCAGGGCCTGGCCGGACGCGTGACGGTGACGTTCGCCGGCTCGGGGATCAACGGCCCGCTCGGCGGCGCGCTCGGCCGGCTGCGCCGCGAGCTTCCCCGCGTCGACCTGCGGCTGGAGGAGAGCTTCAACGACGCGGAGATGTCGGACGGCGTGCTCGACGGCCGGTTCGACATCGCCGTCCAGCGGCTTCCGGCGCGCGACGCCCGGCTCGCCACCCGGCCGTGGTGGAACCAGCCGCTCACGCTGTTCCTGCCGTCGGCGCATCCTCTCGCGCACGCGCCCGGCCCGGCGCCGCTGACGGCGCTCGGCCAGATCCCGCTCGTCGTGTGGCCGCGCGAGGTGTCGCCGCACTCCCACGACGAGATCCTCGCGCTGTGCGACCAGGCGGGGGTGGTCCCCCGGATCGGCGCGCAAGGGCGCAGCGTGCAGACCGTCCTCGCCCTGGTCGCGGCCGGGTTCGGCGGGGCGGTGATGCCCGACTCGCACCGCGCCCTGCGCCGCGTCGGCGTGACGCCGCGCCCGCTCGCCGGCACGAACACGACCCTCTACCTCGTCTGGCGCGCCGGCGACACCAACCCGCTCGTCCACCGCTTCCGGGACACCCTCGCCGCCCTCGCCTGACCGCGGTCCGGGGGTGCTAGCGGTCGGCGAGCAGCGCTTGGAGCAGGTCGCGGAAGGATTCCTGCTGGTCGCCGCTGAGCGGGGCGAGCGGCGAATGCGTCTCCAGGCGCGCGAGGACGCCGGCGCGGGCGCGCTCGCCCGCCGGGGTGAGGACGATCTGCTTGGCGCGCCGGTCCGTCGGGTGCGGGCGGCGCTCGATCAGGTCCTGCCGTTCGAGCCGGTCGAGGACGAACGTCGCGTTGGACGCCTCGCACGCCATCCGGGCGGCCAGCTCCCGGGCGGTGATCGGGTCGGACAGCTCGCGCAGCGCGACGACCTGCGAGGCGGTCATGCCGAGGTCGTCGGCGACCCGGCGCACGTGCGCGTCGAGCCGCTGCACGAACTGGTGGACGAGCTTGCACACGTCCCGGTCGATCTCGACGTCCCCCGCCGCTGCGGACCCCTTCGCCATGCCCGGCAGTCTACCGCCCATGATTCGAGTCATGATAATGATAGTTCGAACTATACGAGTTCGAACTATCTGGAGTGCGCGTGCCGCTTCCCGTCCTGTCCCTGATGCTGGTGGTCTTCGGCCTGACCACCGGCGAGTTCGTGATCGCGGGCATCCTGCCCGACGTGGCCGCCGGCCTCGCGGTGCCGGTGCCCGCCGCCGGCCGGCTGGTCACCGCGTACGCGCTCGGCATGATCGTCGGCGGCCCGCTGGTGACCGCGCTGACCGCGCGGCTGCCCCGCCGCCCCCTCATCGCCGGGCTGGTGGCCGTCTCCGTGCTGGCCAACCTCGGCTCGGCGGTGGCGCCCGGCTACGGCCTTCTGCTCGCCGCGCGGTTCGCCGCCGGGCTCGTCGTCGCGACGTTCTTCGCCGTCGCCATCGCGACCGCCGTCTCCACGGCCGCCGAGGGCAGGCAGGCCTCGACCGTGGCCAAGGTCGCCCTCGGCATGAACCTCGGCATCGTCCTCGGCACCCCGCTCGGCACCCTCGTCGGCCAGCACCTCGGCTGGCGGGCGGCCTTCGCCGCCGTCGCCGCCGTCACCGCCGCGGGCCTGCTGATGGTGCTGCGGTTCGTGCCCGCGATCCCCGCCGCGACGGGATCGATGCGCGGCGAACTGCGCGTCTTCGCGGGCCGCGGCGTGCAGCTCGCGATCGCCCTCACGGCCGTCGGCAACGTCGGCGTGGTGACCGTCTTCTCCTACATCGCGCCGCTGCTCACCGAGGTCAGCGGGTTCGGCGAGGGCGCCGTCCCCGTGCTGCTGCTGGTGTACGGCGCGGGCGCGGTCGCCGGCAACTTCCTCGGCGGACGGCTGGCGGACCGGGCGCTGATGCCGTCTCTCGCGGGCCTGCTCGCCGTGCTGGCCGCCGTCCTCGTGCTGTTCTGGGCGGCCGGCGGCATGCGGGCGCTCGCCGTCCCGCTGGTGTTCGCCCTCGGGCTGCTCGCCTTCGCGATCATCCCGGGCATGCAGACCCGCGTGCTGACCGCCGCGGGCGCCGCGCCGACGCTGGCCGTCGCGGTCAACGCCTCGGGCTTCCAGGTCGCCGCCGCGTTCGCCGGCTGGCTCGGCGGCGCCGTCATCGACCACGGCCCCGGCCCGCGCTCGCTGTACCTGGTCGGCGCGGCCCTCACCCTCGCGGGCCTGGGCATAGCGCTCTACATCCTGCGCCGCGACCGCCGCCCGGCCCCCGACCGGGACCTCGAAAGCGCGGCTTCCTGACGCACGAGGGCCGCCCTGGTCGGCGTTCCGCGACAAGGTCAACCCCTACCCGTCGACACCTTCGTCCTGCAACGCCCCCGCACCGACCACCACCGCTGACCCCGCTCCGCTTACTGTTGGTCGGATTCGGAAACCACCCGCGTCCGGCCTGGGGGAAGCGCGT
The DNA here is from genome assembly GCF_030283205.1 of Actinomadura opuntiae. Lineage (GTDB taxonomy): Bacteria > Actinomycetota > Actinomycetes > Streptosporangiales > Streptosporangiaceae > Spirillospora. The sequence goes on along the minus strand of NZ_JASNWF010000029.1, from coordinate 48,152 downwards.
GCAGCTGAGAACCCTGCTGCTCGACGCGACCCCACTACGAACGTCACCCACCTTCCGCCGGCTGTGGGTCGGGCAGACGCTCTCCGGGTTCGGCGGGCAGATGACGCTCGTCGCCGTGATGTTCCAGCTCTGGCAGACGACGAAGAGCACCACATGGACCGGCGCGGCCGGACTTGCGCAGGCCGTCCCGCTCATCGCGCTCGGGCTCTTCGCCGGATCGCTCGTCGACCGCGTGGACCGCCGCCGCTTCTACCTGCTGACGACCAGCGGGCAGACCGCCTGCTCGCTCGTCCTGGCGCTGCAAGGCTTTCTCGGGCACCTTCCGGCCGCCGGAATCCTCGCCGTGGTGGCGGTCCAGGCGTGCTTCACCGCGGGCGGCGGGCCGGCCTCGCGCACCTTCATCCCGCGCCTGCTGCCGAAACACCAGATCGCCGCGGGACTGGCGCTGCGGCGCATCGCGTTCCAGGGCGCCATGCTGGCCGGGCCCGCGCTCGGCGGGCTCATCGCGGGCGGCCTGGGCGTCGGCGGCTGCTACCTGTTCGACGCGCTCACCTTCGCCGCCGCGCTCCACGGCGCGTTCGGCCTGCCGCCGATGCGCCCCGGCGACGACCCCGCACGCCCCGGCCTGCGCGGAGTCCTGGACGGCCTGGCCTTCCTCGTCCGGACGCCGGTGATCCGCGGCGCCCTACTCACCGACCTGGCCGTCACCGTGCTGTCGATGCCGGTCAGCCTGTTCCCGCTGATCAACGCGGAACGGTTCGGCGACGACCCGCGCACCCTCGGCCTGTTCCTCACTGCGATCGCGGTCGGCGGCGTGACCGCGTCGCTGCTCTCGGGGACCTTCACCCGGCTCCCCCGCCCCGGCCTGGTCATGCTCGCCGGCTCCGCCGCCTGGGGCGCGGCGCTCGTCCTGTTCGGGTTGTCTCCGGGCCCGTGGACGGGCTTGGCCTGCCTTGTGGTGGCGGGGGCTGCTGACACCGTGTCCGTGGTGTCGCGGGGCGCCGTCGTCCAGGCGCACACTCCCAGCGAGCTTCTCGGCCGGGTCGGCGCCGCCGAGCAGATCGTCGGCCAGGCGGGGCCCGAGATCGGCAACATGCGCGCCGGACTCGTCGCGGACGCCGCCTCGGGTACTGCGGCCGTCGTCAGCGGTGGGCTGCTCTGTCTTGGGGGCGTCGTCGTAGTAGCGGTCGCTACTCCGCATCTCCGGCGCCCCTCCGCGGTGGCCGCGTAGGGGCGGCCGGTGGGGTCAGTGTGGTTCGGGGGCCACTCTTCGGCGGAGCAGGCAGAACTCGTTGCCCTCGGGGTCGGCGAGGACGTGCCAGGACTCCTCGCCCGTCTGCCCCACGTCGGCCGTCCGGGCTCCGAGGTCGAACAGGCGCTGGAGTTCCTCGTCCTGGTCGCGGTCGGTCGCGTTCACGTCGAGATGCAGCGGCAGTTTGCCGCGCTTCGGTTCGTCGCTGCGGCTGAGGACCAGCCTGAGCCCGAATTCGCCCAGCTCGGTTCCGGCGGGCCCGATCTCGATGTCGCCGTTGTCGTCCTTCTCCAGGACGACGTAGCCGAGCACCCGGCACCAGAAGTCGGCGAGGGTCTCGGGATCCCGGCAGTCGAGGACCAGTTCGGTGATGCGGCATGCCATGACGCCACCGTACCCGGCTTTTCGGTCACGTCACGGCGAAAGGTCGTGGCATTAATCCCGTTTTTGGTCTTTGGACGTTGGTCCGTTCATGGGCTCGGAGTGCGTTCCCGGTAGCTTTGTTACGAATCGTTCGTCACACACGGGAGCGGGCACCGTGGAGTTATCAGGATCCCGAACGGTGGTCATTGTCGGAGCGGGCTTGGGCGGCACCGCCACGGCCGTCCGCCTGTTGCAGTTCGCCCGGGAGCCCTTACAGGTGGTGATGATCGAGCGGCGGCCCGAATACCGGAACGCCGGCCTCGCCTATCACCGGACGGGCAACCACTGGCATCACGTCTTCAACATCCAGGCGGGCCGCATGTCGATGTTCCGGGAGGACGTCGACGACTTCGTGGCCTGGGCCAACAACGAGGCCGACCGGGCCGGGTGGCCCCCCGAGTGGCGCGGTTTCACCTTCACCGAGTCCGGGCCGGCGCCCCGCCGGATCTACGCCGACTACCTCGCGGCCCGTCTCGCAGAAGCGGCGCGCGAAGCACCGGAATGGGTGACGCTGCTCGAAGCCGACGGTGAGGTGGTCGACATGGCGGTCGACGCCGGCCGCGTCAATGTCGTGGTCGAGAACTATTCCGTGCCGCACACCGACGCCGCGCCCCGCCGGACGACCCTGCGAGCCGATCATGTCGTCCTGGCGACGGGCCTGGAGGAACGGGACCTCCCGTTCGCGACCGGGGTGAAGGACCATCCCTCGTTCGTCCGGCATCCCTACTCCGACGGGGGGATCGAGCGAATCATCGGTCTCCGGCAGGATGCCGTCGTCGCCATCATCGGCACGCTGCTGAGCGCGTACGACTCCGCCTCGGTTCTCCTCCGGCGCGGTCACACGGGCAAGATCCACATGATCTCGCGTTCCGGTCTGACGCTCCGGACCTATCCTCCGGATCACCGGCACCACGTGCTGAGGCTGCCGGCTCCACGCCTGCACGCCGACGGCTACGAAGGCCGCGACGACCTCGTCCAGCGCTTCAAGGACGAGTGGGAGCGGGCGTGCGCCATCGTCGCCCGGGAACATCCCGCCACGCCTCCGGCGGTGCTGACCGAGCGGATCGCCAAGTCCTGGGAGCCCCATCTGCCCGAGGTCCTGGCGCGTGTCCCCTCGTCCGACCTGCGCGCGCTGCTCGACGGCTCCGCGAGCCTGCTGGCCACCTTGCGCGTGGGCGCCGTCGCGTACATCACCGAGTTCGTCGAAGCGGCGATGGCGGACGGCAGGATCACCCTCACCACCGGGACGGTCGACCGGATCGTCGGCACCGGGGCCGGCACTCTGAAGGTGTCGGTGTCCGGGCCGGCGTCGGCGCAGACGATCGAAGCGGACCTGGTGATCGCGAACCTCGGGCGGGAGCAGGACTACGAGCGGGTCCGTTCGCCGCTGTGGCAGAACCTGCTGCGCAAAGGCATCGCCGTACCGCACCGGCGCACCGGACGCGGTGTCGAGGTGGACGACTGCGGCTTCCTCCTTGGACCGACCGGCGCCCGCTCCGGTCCGATCTGCGTGGTCGGCGCTCCCCGGGAGGGCGACGAGATCGTGCGGTACGGCCGCGTGGGCGCGTTCGCCTTCAACCTCGCCGCGATCAAGAATCATTCGGTGGGCGTCGCCGCGACCGTGCTGCACCACCTCGAAGCCTGCTATGACGAACAGGCCGGGGACGTGGACGGCGCCGAGGAACTCGAGGAGTTCGCACGCTCGGTCCTGCTCGACGTGCACCGAATGGCCGCTCGGCGTCGCCACGACCGCCAAGCCTTGATGGCCCGGCTCGAAGACGGCCTCGCAGCCCTTCGAAACGCCATGGCCCGCAGCGGCCAAGCCCTCGCGACCGATCGCGCGCTGCGGTACGCCGTGAACACGGCCGCCGTGACGAAGCTCAACGACCTGTCGGTGACGCCACGGGCCCTCCGATCCCAGCTCGGGCTCGACGAACCGGTGGAGCCGAATTAGACCGACGCCACCTCGGCATTCCGGAAGGTGCGTGCCGTCTCGATCGTTGACAGCCTCTCATCAGGCTCTGGCCGGACGACGCCGAGAGAGAGCCCGATCTCGGACGAGCCCGGCCTGGGAATCGGTCAGAGAGGACGTCCGTGAGCTTTCGCGAAGTACCCGGGGTTCTGCTCGTCGGTTCGGACGAGCAGAGCGTTCGCGGTATCTGCAATCGCACCGGGAAACCGATCGACGGTGCCATTCTGGTCATCGATGCGCTCAGCCCCGACCGCTACGACGCCATCGTCGGCTCCGCCGCGGTGATCTGCGCCAGAGGCGGCCCGACCGGCCACATGCAGTCGCTGTGCCGCTCGCGCGGAATCCCCGTCCTCCGGATCGACCCGTTGGAATTGGACGCGCTCGCCGACGACGTCACCATCCGGCTGGATCGCGAGTCGGTCCTTCTCGGTCGCGCCGAACCCGCAACGCAGCCGCCGCCGTTCCCGTCCGCCGACCTCGACGACGTCGAGTCGATCTGCGTGGTCATCTCCGACTCCGCCGACATCCAATCCATCAACGCCCTCCGACCGCGCGTCGAGCAGGCGAACTCCTACTTCATCCGCGAGGAGTTCATCTGTTTCGCCGCCGGCCTGAGCCCGATCGACTCGCTGCGAGCGGGGATCGGCGAGGCCGAGCGCTACGGCGCCGAGGTGGCCTCGGAGCTGTGCTCGATGGCGGACGAGCTCCTTCCCGGCCAGCGCCTGGTCATGAGACTGCTCGACCTCCGCTCGGACGACGCCGCCCAGATCACGACCGGTGCGCACGTGGACGACGAGCCGAACCCCGAGCTCGGCCTGCACGGCGCCCGATGGCTCCTGAACGAGCGCCACTACCCGCATGCGTTCCAGTCGCTCCGAACCCATGTCCGGGAACACCTGGGCGCGAACGCGGACCGAATAAGCTTCGCCGTTCCGTTCATCAACGACCGCGACGAATTCCTGCGGCTGCGCCGGTCCCTGGACTTGGGGGACGACACGCCTCTCGGCGTCTTCGTCGAGACGCCGGCCGCCGTGCACGCGGCGGCCGATTTCTGCGCCGCCGGAGCCGGTGAACTGTTCGTCGGCACCAAAGACCTCGCCCAGTTCTACCTCGCCGCCGACCGGAACAACCACCGGGTCTCCGCCGCCTACCAGACCCGGCACCCGGCCGTCCTGGCCGCGCTGCGCCAAGCCGTCGAAACCGGCCGCGACGCCGGGGTCCCGGTGCACGTCTTCGCTCTGGGCGCCGACGTCGACCACTATCTGCGGCACCTCCCGACGCGCAGGCTCATGATGTGCACGGCCGAGCTGCGGCGACTCGCAGCGTGAGGGGCCGCCGTCGCCCCGGCGGCCCCTCCGCGGCGGCTACTTCTTGCGGCCTCGCCTGGACTTCGGGGCGTCCTTCTTCGGCTCGGGCTTCTTGGGCGCGGCCGGCTTCTTGGCGCCGCCACCCTGGTTCTTGACGGCCTCGATCGCGGCCTTCGCGGCGGCCGGGTCGAGGTACTCGCCGCCGCGCTTGAGGGGGGCGAAGTCGTCGTCCAGCTCGTAGACGAGCGGGATGCCGGTCGGGATGTTCAGCCCGACGATCTGCTCGTCGGAGATGTCGTCCAGGTGCTTGACCAGGGCGCGCAGCGAGTTGCCGTGCGCGGCGACCAGCACGGTCTTGCCGGCGGCGAGGTCGGGGACGATCGAGTCGTACCAGTACGGCAGCAGGCGGTCGACGACGTCGGCCAGGCACTCCGAACGGGGGATCAGCTCGGACGGCAGCTCGGCGTAGCGCAGGTCGTTCACCTGGGAGAGCGGGTCGTCGTCCTTGATGGGCGGCGGCGGGGTGTCGTAGGAGCGGCGCCAGACCATGAACTGCTCTTCGCCGAACTCCTCGCGCGTCTGCGCCTTGTTCTTGCCCTGGAGGGCGCCGTAGTGCCGCTCGTTGAGCCGCCACGACCGCTTGACGGGGATCCACAGCAGGTCCGCGACGTCCAGCGCGATGTTGGCGGTGCGGATGGCCCGCTTCAGCAGCGAGGTGTGGACCACGTCGGGGGTGATGTCGGCGTCGAGCAGCAGGTCGCCGCCACGGGTCGCCTCGCTCTCGCCCTTCGTGGACAGGTCGACGTCCACCCAGCCGGTGAACAGGTCTTCCGCGTTCCAGACGCTTTCGCCATGCCGGAGCAATACCAGGGTCGCCATGGTGCAGAGCCTATCGGGACGCGCGGATCTACTCGCGGTTGGCCGGGTCGGCGAAGGACGCGAACGCCTGCAGGTTGGCCAGGCTCTCGCCGCGCTTGACGCGCCAGTCCCATTCCCGCTGGATGGACGACTTGAAGCCGCGTTCGAGGGCCTTGTCGAAATTCTCGTCGGAGTAGGTCAGGACGCAGCCGAGCAGCCGGTCGATCTCCTCCGCGCTGACCGACTCCAGCGGCACCCTGCCGACGAGGTGGACGTCGCCGACGTCGTCCAGCGCGAACGCGACCCCGTACATGCGGCCGTTCTTCTCCAGCAGGAAGCGGTAGAAGTCGGCGTGGTTCTCGTCGGGCCGGCGGCAGAAGAACGCCTCGACGTGCAGGCTGTGGTCCCCGACGATCAGCCAGGTCATGGTGGCGAGCTTGTGCTGGCCGGGCAGCTTGACGAAGAACGCGTTCTCGCGCGGCTCGTCGAACTCCAGCTCGGCGGCCTTCAGCGCGTCCCGGATCGTCTCGACGGCGCTCATGCTCGCTCCCTTCGAGGGGGGACGACCCCCCGCACCCCCCGGTTCGCTGTCGCTCATTTTTGCTCCCTTCGCGCGGGGTCGATCCCCCACGTCCCCCGCTTCCTGCCGCTCATGCGGTGACCTCCGCGGTGAGTTGCGGGGACAGCGTCGGCGGGGCGAGGCCGACGGCGGGCAGCGACATGGCACCGGTATACACGTCCAGGAGGCGGTCGACGGTGGCGTCCCAGCCGAAGTCCTGGGCGTGGCGGACGGCGCCGCGGGCGAGGCGGTTGTGCCGGCCGGGCTCGGCGTGCAGGCGGCGCAGGACGGCGGCGTAGTCGGCCGGGTCGTGCCCGGGGATCAGCACGCCGGACTCGCCGTCGGCGACGGCGGTGCACAGGCCGCCGACGCGGGACGCGACGACCGGCGTCCCGCAGGCCTGCGACTCGACGGCGACGAGCCCGAACGACTCGCTGTGCGACGGGACGACGGTGACGTCGGCGGCGCGGTACCAGTCGGCGAGGTCGCTCTGCGGGGCCGGCGGCTCGAACCGGACGACGTCGGTGATGCCGAGTTCGGCGGCGAGGGCCTGGAGCCCTTCGGGACGGCACCGTCCGGAACCGCTCGGGCCGCCGACGACGGCGACGACGAGCTTGGAGCGCAGCGACGGGTCGTCGGCGAGCATGCGGGCGGCGGCGCGCAGCAGCACGTCGGGGGCCTTGAGGGGCTGGATCCGGCCGACGAACAGCAGGACGTAGGCCTCGCGGGGCAGGCCGAGGCGGCGGCGGGCGGGGCCGGTGCGGTGCGGGAGGAGGCCGGTGCTGCGGGCGAGGACCGGGGATTCGGGGCGGAACAGCGACAGGTCGACGCCGGGGCTGACGACGGCGACGCGGCGGGGATCGGCGCCGTAGAGGCCGATCAGCTCGTCGGCCTCCTCGCGGGTGTTGGCGACGAGCTGGTCGGAGGAGGCGACGACCTGCTCCTCGCCGAGGACGCGCTCGTCCGGCTCGGGCTTGTCGCCGTCGGCGAGCGCGGCGTTCTTGACCTTGGCCATGGTGTGCATCGAGTGCACGAGCGGGACGCCCCAGCGCTGCTTGGCGGCCCATCCGGCCTGTCCGGAAAGCCAGTAGTGGGTGTGCAGGAGGTCGTAGTGGCCGGGGTCGTAGGACGCCTCGGCACGCAGCACGCCGGAGGTGAAGCCGCACAGCTGGCGCGGCAGCTCGCCCTTGTCGAGCTCCTCGAACGGCCCGGCGACGACGTGCCGGACGAGCACGCCGGGCGCGAGCTCGGCGACCGGGGGCAGGGCGCGGCAAGTCGCGCGCGTGAAGATGTCCACCTCGATGCCGCGCGCGGCGAGCCGCTTGGCCACCTCGACGATGTAGACGTTCATACCGCCCGCGTCGCCGGTCCCGGGTTGGTCGAGGGGGGAAGTATGAACACTGACCGTCGCAACTCGGTTGATACGACGCGACACCGGACACCACCTCCGGTAGTGCAACCTATCGAGCGCGTTACCTGTTCCCTCAGGAAGGGGGACAATCGTCACTTCTCGCCGCAGTGATCGACCTCACCGGCCCGCCGGACGTCCTCACCTGGGAGGCTGGGCGCATGCGTAAGACCGCGGTAGTGACCGGAGCAAGCAGCGGGATCGGGGCCGCCACGGCCAGGCGGCTGGCGGCGGAGGGCTTCAACGTCGTGCTGGCGGCGCGGCGGCGCGAGCGCCTCGAGGCGCTCGCCAAGCAGATCTCCGACGAGGTGCCGGGCGCGGCCAAGATCGTGCCGATCGAGCTGGACGTGACCTCGCAGGAGTCCGTGGACGCCCTCGCGGCGGCGGTCGGCGGCTGCCACGTGCTCGTCAACAACGCGGGCGGCGCGCTCGGCCTGGACACCGTGGAGACCGCCGACCTCGACGACTACCGGGCCATGTACGAGACGAACGTGCTCGGGCTCGTCCGGGTGACCAAGGCGCTGCTGCCGAAGCTGATCGACAGCGGCCAGGGGCACGTGGTGAACATCACCTCGCTCGCGGCGCACGTCCCCTACGAGGGCGGCGGCGGGTACAACGCGGCCAAGCACGCCGCGTACGCGGTGAACGAGGTCATGCGGCTGGAGCTGGTCGCCAAGCCGGTCCGGATCACCGAGGTCGCGCCGGGGCTGGTGAAGACCGAGGAGTTCTCGCTGGTGCGGTTCCGCGGCGACGAGGAGCGGGCGGCGAAGCCGTACGAGGGCGTGCCGGAGCCGCTGGTGGCCGAGGACGTCGCCGACTGCGTCGCCTGGGCGGTGACGCGCCCGCCGCACGTGAACATCGACCGGATCGACGTCCAGCCCCGCGTCCAGGCGGCCCCCCACAAGCTCCACCGCGAGAGCTGAAGACTCAACGAGGGGCGACGGCGGTCCAGGGGAGGGTCAGTTCGCCTAGGCGCCAGCGTTGCCGGCCGCCGTAGGGCGGGCGGGTGAGGACGGGGTGGGTCCGGGCCAGCAGCCGGACCGCCTCGATCCAGCGGGCGCGCGGGCCGAACGCCGAGTGCGGGGCGGCCGTCGCCCAGCAGCGGTCGAACGCCGTGAGCACGTCGTGCACGGGCTCGCCCGGGACGTTGCGGTGGATCAGCGTCTTGGGCAGGCGTTCGGCCAGGTCGGACGGGCGGCCGAGCGACCGGAGGTGGGTCGCGAAGGTGATCGTCCGCGGGCCGTCCGGGGTGAGGGTGACCCAGACGGCGCGGCGGCCGATCTCGTCGCAGGTGCCCTCGACCAGCACGCCGCCGGGCGCGAGCCGCCCGCAGAGCTGGGCCCAGGCGCGCCATGCGGCGGCCTCGTCGTACTGGCGCAGCACGTTGAAGGCGCGGATCAGGACGGGGCGGCGCGGCACCGGCACCTCGAAGCCGCCGCGCCGGAACGACAGCCCGTCGTGCGGGCCGGTCCGGCCGAGGAAGGCGTGGCCTGCGGCGACGCGGTCGGGCTCGATCTCGATGCCGATGACCTCGAGCCGGGGCGAGACGGCGCGCAGGCGCGTGTACAGCTCGTAGGTGGTGACGGGGGACGCGCCGTAGCCGAGGTCGATGGCCAGCGGGTGCTCGCCCGTGCGCAGCGCGGCGGCCTGCGTCGCGGCGATCCAGCGGTCGATCCGGCGCAGGCGGTTGGGGGCGGTGGTGCCGCGGGTCACCTCCCCGACGGGCTTTTGCGATGCGACCACTTCCAGATTGTCGGGCTTTGACGCCACATGCCGGTAATCGAACCGGGTTCGGTAAGTAGTCGTTTACGCTGGTCTCCCCCAGATCCCCCCGTCCCGAGGAGAGCCGCATGCCCCAGCTCGACCTGGCGACCCTGCACGAGGCCGTCGCCGCCGCCGTTCCCGACCGCGAGGCCATGGTCTGGCGCGACCGGCGGCTGAGCTGGAGCCGGGCGGCCGAGCGCACCCGCCGGCTCGCGCGCGTCCTGCACGAGCACGGGCTCGGGGTCCGCGGCGAGCGCCCGGCCGGGCCGTGGGAGTCGCCGCACGACCACCTCGCGCTCTACCTGCACAACGGCCCCGAGTACCTCGAGGGCCTGGTCGGCGCGCACAAGGCCCGCGTCGCCCCGTTCAACGTCAACTACCGGTACGTCGACGACGAGCTTGCGCAGTTGTTCGCCGACGCCCGTCCGGCCGCGATCCTGTACCACGCGCGGTTCGCCGACGTGATCGCCCGGGTCGTGAAGCGGCTGGACGCCCGGCCGCTGCTGCTCCAGGTGGCGGACGAGTCCGGCAACGACCTGGTGCCCGAGGCGCTCGACTACGAGGAGGCGCTCGCGGCGGCGTCCGCCGACCCGCTCGACGGCGTCCGGCCGGACGCCGGTGACCTGCACATCCTCTACACCGGCGGGACGACCGGGCTGCCCAAGGGCGTGCTCTGGCGGATCGGCGACCTGATGCTCGGCCCGCTCGGCCTGCGCCGCCGCGACGGCTCGCCCCTCGACGACCTGGACGAAGCGGTCGCGAAGGCCGTCCGCAGCGACCAGCGGGTCGTCGTCGGGCCGCCGCTGATGCACGGCGCCGGCACCTGGTCGGCGCTGGGCGCGTGGTGCGCGGGCGGCTGCGTGATCTTCCCCGACCGGGTGGACGGCCTCGACGCCGCCGACCTGATGGCCACCGCCGAGCGCGAGCGGGCGACCCGGATGCCGCTGGTCGGCGATGCCTTCGCGCGCCCGATCGTGGACGCGCTGGAGCGCCGCCCGCACGACCTCGGCCCGCTCCGCTCGCTGGTCAACTCGGCGGCGGCGATCAGCCCGGAGGTGAAGCGGCGGCTGCTGGAGCTGATCCCGGGCGCGCGGATCGTCGACGTCCTCGGCTCGTCGGAGAGCGGCTTCGCGGTGACCCGCGCAGGCGCGGAGGCGCGCACGTTCGCGATGGCGCAGGGCGGCGCGGTGCTGAGCGCCGACCGGACCCGCAAGCTCGCGCCCGGCGAGGACGAGATGGGCTGGCTGGCCAAGGGCGGCGACGCGATCCCGCTCGGCTACCTCGGCGACCCGGACAAGACCGCCGCGACCTTCCTGACGATCGGCGGCGACCGGCTCGTGATCCCCGGCGACCGGGCCCGCCACCTCGCCGACGGCACCGTCGAGGTGCACGGCCGGGAGGCGACCACGATCAACACCGGCGGCGAGAAGGTGTTCGCCGAGGAGGTCGAGGGCGTGCTGCGCGCCCTGCCCGGCATCGAGGACGCGCTGGTCGTGGGCCGTCCGAGCGAGCGGTGGGGCACCGAGATCGTCGCGGTGGTGCGCCCCGCGGCGGCCCCGGACGACGCGGCGCTGCGCGCGGGCTGCGCCGATCGCCTGGCCCGCTACAAGATCCCGAAGGCGTTCGCGCGGACGGACGCCTCGCTGCGGCTGCCCAACGGCAAGGCCGACTACGCCGCCGCCCGCGCGCTCGCGGGCCCGGTGGACTGAACCGCGTTCTGTTCAGGGCTGTACGGGACGGCGTCCGGCACGGAATCCTGGTCGGATGCCGGACCTGCACAGCCTGCTCGCCGACCTCGCCGCCGAAGGCGACTCCCTCGACGCCCTGGTGGCGCCGCTGCCCGCCGCGCGCTGGGCCGACCCGACCCCCGCCGAGGGCTGGACGGTCGCGCACCAGATCGCCCACCTCGCCTGGACGGACGTCGCGGCGTTCACCGCCGCGACCGACGCCGCAGCGTTCGCCCGGCTGGTCGACGACGCCGTCACCGAACCCGGCTACATCGACGCGCGCGCGGAGGCGGGCGCCGCCGAGGACCCCGCCGTCCTGCTGGGGACCTGGCGGGACGCGCGCACCCGCCTGGCGGACGCGCTCGCGGCCCTCCCGGCGGGCGCGCGGCTGCCCTGGTTCGGGCCGCCGATGAGCGTGCCGTCCATGGCGACGGCGCGGCTGATGGAGACGTGGGCGCACGGCGAGGACATCGCGGACGCGCTCGGCGTCCGCCGCGAGCCGACGGCCCGGCTCCGGCACGTGGCGCACATCGGCGTCCGCGCCCGCGACTTCGCGTTCCGCAACCGGGGCATGGAGCCGCCCGCCGAGGAGTTCCGCGTCGAGCTGACCGGCCCGGACGGCGACAAGTGGACGTGGGGCCCGGACGGCGCGGCGCAGACCGTCACCGCTCCCGCGCTCGACTTCTGCCTGCTGGTCACCCGGCGGCGCCACCGCGCCGACCTCGCGGTGGTCGCGACGGGCGCGGACGCCGACCGGTGGCTGGACGTGGCGCAGGCGTTCGCCGGCCCGCCCGGCGAGGGACGGCCGCCGACCACCGGGTGAGCACTGCTGGGTGAGAGCTTGGCCACTGCCGGAGCGGCCCGGGTTCGGCGCGAGCTGATCTTGGACATATCTCCGGCATGACAGTTCTCATTGCATTCGACGGTTCTGACGACGCCAGGACCGCGATCGAATACGCCGCCAAGCACCTGCGCCCGGAACCGATCGTGATCCTGAGCGTGTGGGAGCCGCTGCTCACCCAGATCACCTGGGCGCCGCTCGCCGCCGGCGTGCCGGTCACCGCCGAGCAGGGCGACGACGGCAGGTTCGAGGAGGAGAAGCAGGCCGAGACGCTCGCGCGCAAGGGCGCCGAGCTGGCCGAGGCCGCCGGCGCGACGCAGGTGACGCCGCGCGCCGAACGCGGCGGCGGCCCGGTGTGGGCGGCGATCGTCGACGTCGCCGAGGAGCTGGACGCCTCGCTGGTCGTGACGGGTTCGCGGGGCCTGGCGGGCGCCCGGTCGATGATCCTCGGCAGCGTGTCGACCCGGGTGCTGCACCATGCCGGGCGCCCCGTCCTGGTCGTCCCGCCGCCGAAGGACAACGACGACTAGGGCGGGGAGGGCTAGGGCAGGGCCGACTAGGGCTGGCCGACGGCGCGCTCGAACGCGGCGTAGGCGTCCTCGGTGAACAGCACGAACCGGGCCTCCGCCACCTTGGTCTGCGCCGCCCGCACCGTGCCGACCGCGATCCGGGCGGCGTCGTCCATCGGCCAGCCGTAGATCCCCGCCGACACGGCCGGGAAGGCGACCGACGCGGCGCCGAGTTCGTCGGCGACCCGCAGCGACTCGCGGTAGCAGGAGGCCAGCAGGTCGGAGCGGTCCTCCGACTTGGCGTAGACGGGGCCGACGGTGTGGATGACCCAGCGGGCGGGCAGCCGGCCCGCCGTCGTCGCGACGGCCTGCCCGGTCGGCAGGCCGCCGCCGTACTGCGAGGCGCGCAGCTTGCGGCACTCGTCCAGAATCTCCGGGCCTCCCCTGCGGTGGATGGCCCCGTCGACCCCTCCGCCGCCGAGAAGCGAGGAGTTCGCCGCGTTGACCACGGCGTCGACGTCCTGCTCGGTGATGTCGCCCCGGACGAGAGTGATGTTCATGCACAGAATTGTCCCCAGGCCGGGCACGAAACGCACACGGGCGGTCTCCGGCGGTACGCTCGTGGCGGACGGGCCTCCACGGGGCGGTGCGGCTCGTCCGCCCGTCGTCCGGCGGCCACGGGGGGCGGCCCGCGCCGGGGCCGCGCGTGACCTGGATCAGGACTCCTGCCTATCCTGCCGTCGAACGACCACAAAGGCGTGACAGTCGTGGAGGTTACCCCCTTGAAGATCTTCCTCGCCGGAGCGACCGGAGTCATCGGCCGCCGGCTGATCCCGCTGCTCGTCCAGGCGGGCCACGAGGTCGCAGGGACGACACGCCGCCAGGAGCGCACCGGCTCCATCGCCGAGCTCGGGGCCGCGCCGGTCGTCGTGGACGTCATGGACGCCGCCGCCGTCCGGGAGGCCGTCGCGCGGGCGCGTCCCGACGCGGTCGTTCACCAGCTCACCGACCTGAGCGGTGAGGACTTCGAGGCCAACTCGCGGCTGCGCATCGAGGGCACCCGCAACCTGGTCGACGCCGCGAAGGAGGCCGGGGTCGAGACCATGGTCGCGCAGAGCATCGCCTGGCTGTACGTGCCGGGCGAGACGCTCGCGACCGAGTCCGACGCGCTGGACCCCTCGCTCCCTCCCTACGCGGGGATCGCCGTGCTGGAGAACGCGGTGGCCGAGATGCCGCGCGGCGTTGTGCTGCGGTACGGGGCGCTGTACGGGCCCGGCACCTGGTACGCGCCCGACGGCGCGATCGCGCAGCGGGTGAAGGCCGGCAGCCTGCGGCAGGCGCCCGCGTGGACGTCGTTCGTGCACGCCGACGACGCCGCCGCGGCGGCGCTGGCCGCGCTGGACTGGCCGGCCGGGCCGGTCAACATCGTCGACGACGAGCCGGCGACGACCGCGGAGTGGCTGCCGGTCTACAGCGCGGCGCTGGGCGCCCCGACGCCGGGCAGCGCGGGCAAGCACGCCGCCATGACGGGCCGTCCGGTGTCCAACGCCAAAGCGCTCGGTCTCGGCTGGAAGCCGCGGACCCCGTCGTGGCGCACCGGTTTCGCCGACATGAAGTGAGCCGGCCGGGCCCCGGCGGAACGCGACACCGCCGCCGGGGCCGTTGCGCTGCGCGCTCAGCCGAACTGGAACGAGCGCTTCGCCATCCCGAACCAGTAGCCGTCGATGACGGAGCGGGCGCCGGACGGGGCGTCGGCGTCGGCGCCGAGCGCCACGAACAGCGGCGCGAAGTGCTCGGTGCGCGGGTGGGCGATGCGCGCGGCGGGCGCCTTGGCGCGGAAGTCGAGGAGCGCGTCGATGTCGCCGCCCTCGACGGCGCGGCCCGTCCACTCGGCGAACTCGGCCGACCAGGCGGGCGCCGGCGCGTCCGGGGCGGGGCTCATCGCGCGCAGGTTGTGGGTGGTGAAGCCGCTGCCGACGATCAGGACGCCCTGGTCGCGCAGCGGCGCGAGCGTCCGGCCGATCTCGAGGAGCCGCTCGGGGTCCAGCGTCGGCATGGACATCTGCAGCACCGGGACGTCCGCGTCGGGATACATCTCCACGAGCGGGACGTAGGCGCCGTGGTCGAGGCCGCGGTCCTCGTCCCGGTGCACGCCGGGAATGAGTTTGCTCACGTCGGAGGCCAGGTCCGGGGCGCCGGGCGCGTCGTAGCGGACCCGGTAGTAGTGCTCCGGGAAGCCCCAGAAGTCGTACACGAGCGGCACGGGACGGGTCGCGCCGATCGACAGCGGCGCCTCCTCCCAGTGCGCGGAGACCATCAGGATCGCCTCGGGCCTCGGCAGTTCCGCCGACCACCGGGCGAGCTCGGCGGTCCAGACGGCGTCGTCGGCCAGCGGCGGCGCGCCGTGGCTGAGGTAGAGCACCGGCATCCGGGTCATGTCGCCCCCCAATGGACCGAGACCGTAGAAGTTCAGATTTGAACCATACCTCCGATTTGATTGAACGTTCAAGCCTTGAGGCTTCAAGTATCACGTAAAATAAAGACATGACGGACACGCGGTGGCTGGACGACGAGGAGCAGGAGACCTGGCGCGCGTTCCTGTGGACCTCGCGGCTGCTCAGCGAGGCCCTGGACCGCCAGCTCCAGCGCGACTCCGGCATGCCGCACGCCTACTACATGATCCTGGCGATGCTGTCGGAGTCGCCCGGCCGCGCCCTGACGATGACCGAGCTGGCCGCGATCGTCCACTCGTCCCCGAGCCGGCTCTCGCACGCGGTCAACCGGCTGGAGGAGGCCGGCTGGGTGCGCCGCTCCAAGGACGCCGCCGACCGCCGGACCACGATCACCGAGCTGACCGACGAGGGGTTCACCGCGCTGGAGAAGGCCGCCCCGGGCCACGTCGCCGAGGTCCGCCGCAACCTGTTCGACCCGCTGACCCGCGAGCAGATGCTGGACTTCCAGCGGTCGCTGCGCACGCTGCTGTCCTCGCTGGACCCGAACCGCGAGGCGCCCTGCGCGAAGCGATGCGACTGACCCGGGGCGCCGCCCTCACTCCGGCCGCTCGAACTCGACCCGGTGCGCCTTCGCGTCCGGGTGCGCGGCGGCGAGCAGCCGCCTGCCCTCCTCGGCCAGCGCGTCCCGCTCGCCGGCCGGGACCGGGGCGAACGGGGAGAGCCGCAGCGCCGCCTCGCCCCGCGCCTTCCCGATCTTCCAGGTCCCGTGCACGTACCCGTCGACCAGGTACGTCGCGCGGATGATGCCGTTGACGGTGAAGACCCGCGCGCGGTGCTCCTCGCTGATGATCCGGGTGCGGTCGGTGTGCGAGAGCAGCAGGTTGTCGAAGTCAGGGACGAACCGGACCGGCGCCTCGGCCTCCGGGCCGGGACGCGGCGCGTCCGGCAGGTCGTAGAGCGCGCGGCCGGCCTCGTCCCGGAAGACCCGCAGGCGGGGCAGGAGCCGCTCGACCACCTCGCCCAGCCGGGTCAGGCCCGACCACTGCTGGACGTCCTGGACGGTCGCCGGCCCGAACGCGCCGAGATAGCGCAGCACCATCTCCTCCACGGACGGCTCCGGGACGTCGTGGCCGTCCAGCCAGGCCTCCAGCGTCGTGTGGCGGGCGATGCCGGACGCGCCCCAGATCCCGCGCGGTGGGACCTGCACCAGCGGCAGGGAGAGGCGGACGGCCCAGACGAGCAGCGCGGCGTCCGCGTCCGGCCAGCGCTCGCCGAGCACGGCGCGCAGTTCCTTGTCGGAGCGCGGCTCTTCCTCCAGGACCTTGCGCGCGTAGGCGACGGCGGCGGGGAGATCGACGGCGGCGAGGCCGGCGGCCCGCGGGCTCCGGAGGTGGCCGTCGAGGATCGGCTGGGTCAGCGGGCGCAGCATCAGCGCGTCACGGGCGCCGACCAGGTGCAGCGTCCCGCGCATCAGCACGATCCGCAGGACGCGCCGGTCGGTCATCGGCGCCGTGAGGTCGTCGAAGCCGAACCCTTCGAGCCTGCTCCACAGGCCGACGTGCGGGGGGTTCGGGGCCTGCGACTGCATCCCGACGAGGTGCTCGACCGCCTCGACCGCGGTCATCCGGTGCCGCCGCAGCAGCAGTTGCCGGTCCAGCAGCGCCCGGTTCAGCGCGCGGCCGTCGAGCCTATCGGCCGTCATACCGTCCCCGGAGTTCCCGCCAGGTGGGGGCCGGGCCGGGGAGTTCCCCGGCCTCGGTGAGGCACAGCGAGTCGAGCATCAGCGACAGGTAGCGGTGCTGCAGCCGGTTCATCCGCTCGTCGTCGCCGATCCGGATGCCGTGCAGGTACTCCAGGATCACCGAGATGTCGCCGACCTCGACCTCGCGGCGCAGCGCCCCGGCCTGTTTCGTGCGCTCCAGCAGCCGCGTCGTGGCGAGGTGGATCTCGCGGCCCTTGGCGCTCATCGCCTCGGTGACGGGGAAGCCGCCCGCGAGCCGCATCGTCAGGGAGCCGGCGCCGATGTCCAGGCAGCGGCGCATGAACGCGGCGAAGACCTCCCACGGGTCGCCGTCGTCGGCGAGCGCGGCCTCGACCTCGGCGAGGTAGCGGTCCATGCCGTCGTCGGCGAGCTTCTGGAGCAGGTCCTCCTTGCTCTTGTAGCGGCGGTAGAGGGCGCTGATCCCCACGCCCGCGTGCTCGGCGACGGCCGCGATGGGGGCGCCCGGGTCGGCGGTGAAAACCGCCCGGGCCGCCTCCCGGATCAGTTCGTCGTTGCGCGCCGCCTGGGCCTTGCGGCCGCTCATCGGCGCCGGCGTCGTGGTCTCCATGCCGTCCATCCTAAGGGAACGAAGAATTCCGTTCTACATTATTCCGGCGGCGATCGCCCGCACCGCCTCCAGCAGGTCGGGCGCGGCCGGCACGCCGTCCGGGTCGACGAGCGCCTGCGCCGCCAGGCCGGCCAGCAATGCCTGGTAGCAGGCGCCGACCAGCTCGGCACGCCGCTCCCCCAGCTCCGCCGCGCCGGCGCCGAACAGCTCGACCAGCCCGAGGCGCGCCTCCCGGTTCGCCTCCGGGAAGGCGTCGCGCAGCTCCGGCGTCCGCTCGATCTGCGCGATCGCCTCGAACTGGATCGCCCACAGCGGGCGCGTCCGCGCGAACGACTCCAGCACCCGCGCCCAGGTCGCCTCGAACCGCTCGGCGCCGGACAGGCCGCGCTCGGTCTCGGCGGCCAGGATCGAGGCGATCTCCGCACCCCACTCCTCGATCGCCTGGCGCAGCGCCGCGCGCAGCAGCTCGTCCTTCGACCCGAAGTGGTAGCCGATCGCGGCCAGGCTGACACCCGATTCGGTGGCGACGTCGCGCGCCGTCGTGCGCGCGTAGCCCTTGCTCAGCAGGCAGCGCCTCGCGCCGGCCAGGAGGTCCTCGCGGTTGCCCATGGGAGAACCCTAGCCGATCTTTGAGACGTCCGTCTTAGACGAATGTCTTGCACATTTGTCTAAAACGGTTGTACCGTTCGCGGCATGAACGAGAACACGAGCGTCCTGGTCTCCGGCGCCGGCATCGCGGGCCTCGCCCTCGCCTTCCGGCTGCGCCGCCACGGCTTCGCGCCGACGGTGGTCGAGCGGGCGCCCGCGATCCGCGCGGGCGGCTACAAGGTCGACGTCCGGGGCGCGGCGCTGACCGTCGCCGAGCGCATGGGCCTGCTGGACGAGATCCGCGGCATGCGCACCGGCGTGCGGAGCGGGACGGTCGTGGACGCGGCGGGCCGGCGGGTCGCGAGCATGGACGGCGACACGTTCGGCGGCCGGGTCCACGGCGACGCGGAGGTCCTGCGCGGCGACCTGCACCGGCTGCTGTTCGAGCGCACCGAGGCCGAGTACCTCTTCGGCGACTCGATCGCCGAGCTGGAGCAGACGGCCGGCGGCGTCGAGGTCACCTTCGACAGCGGCCTCTCGCGCACGTTCGACCTGGTGGTGGGGGCGGACGGGCTGCACTCGGCCACCCGGTCGCTGGCGTTCGGACCGGAGGAGAGGTTCGTCCGCGACCTCGGCCACCGCATCTCGATCTTCAGCGTCCCCGGCCGCCTGGGCCTGGACCGCGAGGAGGTCACCTGCATCGGCCCCGGCCGGACGGCCCTCGTCTACAGCGTCGCCGGGGACGCCGGCGCGAAGGCGATGTTCCTGTTCCGGTCCGACGACCGGGACCTCCCGCGCGGGCGGGCCGCGCAGGAGCGGGTGCTGGCCGCCGCGTACGCGGGCGAGGGCTGGGAGGTCCCGCGGCTGCTGGACGGGATGGGCGCGGCGCCGGACTTCTATTTCGACGCGGTCGCCCAGGTCCACATGGACCGCTGGTCGGACGGGCGGGTCGCGCTGCTCGGCGACGCGGCGTACTGCGCGTCCCCCGCGTCCGGCCAGGGCACGAGCCTGGCACTCGTCGGCGCCTACGTGCTGGCCGGGGAACTGGCGGCGGCGCGGGGCGACCACCGCGCCGCGTTCGCCGCGTACGAGCGGGAGATGCGGCCGTTCGTGGCGCGGAACCAGAAGCTCGGGCCGGCGAACCTCAAGCGCATGGTGATGCGGACGGCGCGGGCCGTCCGCATCTCGATGGCAATGCTCGCAGTGATGGGTCGCATGCCGGGGCGGGAGCGGATGATGGCGAAGGTCATCGCCCCCATCCACGCCGCCGCCACCGCCATCGCGCTCAAGGACTACTAGTCCTGGAACGTCGGGGTTCAGCCGGCGGGCGGGTCGAACAGGCGCAGGCGGTGGGCGAGCGCCGCCGCCTCCGTCCGCGACGCGACCTGGAGCTTCGCCAGGATGTTGGACACGTGCACGCCCGCCGTCCGGGCGGAGATGAACAGCGCCTCGGCGATCTGCCGGTTGCTGCGCCCGTCCGCGACGAGCCGGAGCACCTCGGTCTCGCGGCGGGTCAGGCCGAGGCGGCGAGCCGGACCGGGCGCGACGGGCTCCGGCTCCGGTTCTGGTTCGGCCAGGGAGAGGCGCGCGCGGGCGGCGAGCCGTTCGATCTCCTTGAGCAGCGGTTTCGCGCCGAGCCGCGCGGCGATCGCGGCGGCTTCCCGGCACCGCTCGGCCGCCTGCGCGGACGGGACGCCGGGCGCCTCCGCCGCGCGGAACAAGGCTTGCGCGAGTGGATAGGGCCGACCGACCTCGCGCCAGGCCCGCACCGCCTCGTCCCAGGTCCCGTCGCCTACCTCGGCGTGGAACTCGGTCCGGTACGCGTGCTGCACGGGGCCGATCACCGGCAGCCGTCCGGCCAGGTCGCGCAGCTGAGCCGGCCGTTCGCGCTCACCGACCCGGTGGGCGAGCCGCTCCGCGCACAGCCGGGCGCCGGTCAGCAGCAGCGGCCACGCGAAGCGCGACGTGGCGAGCAGCCCGGGCCCGTCGAGGGCGCGGCCGAGGATCCCGTCGGCGCCGGCGAGGTCGTCGCGGACGATCGCGATCCGGCAGCGCAGGTCGTGCAGCGGCAGCCGGAACGCCTTGCCCTGGTAGGTGTCCCCCATGATCGCGTACGCGGCGTCGGCGGCCCGCGCCGCCGCCGCGACGTCGCCCTGAGCGAGCACGACCGTCCCCAGGTTGACCTGGGCCAGCGCGGCGAACAGCGGCGGCGGGTCGAGCGCGAGGACGTCCCGCAGCAGCGCGGCCGCCTCGTCCCAGCGGCCGAGCGCCCACAGCGGTTCGGCGCCCTTCGCGGCGAGGCCCGCGCCCTGGTCCCGGTCCAGGCCGGAGCGGCGCGCGGTCTCCAGGCCGGCGGTGACCGCGTCCACGGCCCGCTCGTCCAGGCCCATGCCGTGCAGCGCGTCCGCCTCCGCCATCGCCGCGATGACGAGCGGGACCGCGGATTCCCCGGCCGCCCTGGTGACCCGCGCCGCCTCCGCGATCCGTGCGAGCGCGGCGTCCAGGTCGCCCGCGGCGCCGTCGAGGGACCCGAGCGTCAGCAGCGCCCACGCCCGCACCCGCGCGTCCCCGGACGCGCGGCCCGCCGCGAGCGCTTCGGTCGCCAGCGCGCGCGACTCGTCCGGGCTCGACAGCAGGAACAGCCGGTTCGCCAGCGTGGACAGCGGACGGCCCCGGACCGCCGCCGGCGCCTCCGCCGGGAGCAGCGCCACGGCCGCGCGCAGGTCGTCGAGCGCCGGGTCGCCGAGCCGGTGGCGGAGCATGCTGCGCAGTTCGAGGAGCAGCGCGGCGCGTCCGGGGCCGGTCTCCCGGTCGAGCGCCGAGAGCGCCTCGGTCGCGAGGGCGACGCCGCGCGCCGCCTCGCCCGCCGACAGGCACGCCTCCGCCGCGCGGTGCAGCACCTCCGCCCGGTCCGCGCCGAGGACCCGTTCGGGTTCGGCGACGTCGTCCCACTGCCTCAGCACGCGTTCCAGGATCCGCAGCCGTTCCGGATGGGCGTGGACGGCGCGCGCCGCGGCGGCGGCACGCCACAGGGCGTCGAACGCCCGCTCCTTCTGGCCCGCCGCGCACCAATGCGCCGCCTCCTCCGCTGCGGCGCGGCCGTCCGGCACCAGGCCGGGGTCGGCCTGCAAGGCGGCGCCGGACCGCTTGTGCAGGCGTGCGCGCGCGCTTGGAAGCACGTCCTCGTAGACGGCCTGGCGTAGCAGCGCATGCCGGAATGCGTATCCGTCGCCTTCCGTCAGCAGCAGGCCGCGTTCGACCGCCGGACGTATCGCGTCCTCTAGGGCCAGGTCGTCCAGCCCCGTCACGGACGCGAGGAACCGGTGCGCCAACCCACCGCCCCATGCCGACGCCACGGACGCGGCGTGCAGCACGCTCCGGGACCCGTCCGGCAGGGAACGGAAGCCAGCCAGCAGCAGGTCCCGCAGGCGACGCGGTGTTCCGCCCTGTGCGCCGGCGTCCGCCAATGCCTCCACGAACAGCGGATTGCCTTCGCTACGCCGCGCTATCTCCTCCACCGCGTCGGGGGCCGGTTCGTATCCAAGCCGGTCGGCGACCAGCCCGCGCACCTCGGCGCACGTGAGCGGCGCGGGTTCCATCCGCCGGACGCGCGGCGACCGCGCCAGCCCGGTCAGCACCGGACGCAGCGGGTGCGCTTCGTCCAGGTCCGCCGAACGGTACGTGCCGACCAGCAGCACACCGGGCCCGGCCAGGTTGTGGACGAGGAACACCAGCAGCTCGCGGCTCGACGGATCGGCCCAGTGCAGGTCCTCCAGCACCAGGACGAGCGGCCGTTCCCGCGCCGCGCCCTCGGTCAGCGTCAGGACGTCTTCGAACAGCCGGGCCTTCCCGTACGCCGGGTCCGGTTCGTCCGGTGCGGCGCCGAGCACCGGCAGCCAGTGCGCCAGCCCGAGGCGTCCGCCGCCGGGGAGCAGGCCGGCGGCATGTTCGGGACCGAGGTCGCGGACGAGGGCGCGCATCGCCGCGATGAACGGCGCGTAGGCGAACCCGCCGCCGGCCTCCAGGCAGTCGCCGCGCACCACGCGCGTCCGGGACGGCAGCCGGGCCGCGAACTCGGCGACCAGCCGGCTCTTGCCGATCCCCGCGTCCCCGTCGATCAGCACCGCCATGGGACCGGCCTCGCACGCGCGCGCGAAGGCGTCCGACAGCGCGGCCAGCTCGGCCGTGCGGGCGACGAAGGCGGACGCCACCACACCCCCTAAGCAACCCGGCCCGGAAATCTGAAGAACCCGGCCCGCCGGACTACGTATTCCTCTCCATGTGGCACGGGCTCCGCGCCACGACCGTGGACCGCATGGCATCCGGAAAGCACGGCCGGCTGGTCCTCCCGGTCATCCTCTCAGCGACGTTCATGGTGTCGTTCGACTACATGGTGGTCAATGTCGCGACACCTTCCCTCCAGCGCGACCTGCGCGCCGGGCCGGTCGCCCTCGAACTGGTCATCGCCGGTTACGCCTTCACCTACGCGAGCGGCATGGTGACCGGCGGGCGGCTCGGCGACCTGTTCGGCCACCGGCGCCTGTTCCTGTTCGGCATGGCCGCCTTCACCGCCGCGTCGCTGCTGTGCGGGCTCGCGCAGTCGCCGGACCAGCTCGTCGCGGCGCGGCTGCTGCAGGGGCTGACGGGCGCGGCGATGGTCCCGCAGGTGCTCGCGCTGATCACGTCCGCGTTCCCGGCGGAGGAACGGCCGCGCGCGATGGCCTGGTACGGCGTCGTCCTCGGCGGCGGCGGCATCGCCGGGCAGGTCGGCGGCGGGCTGCTCCTGCAGGCCGACCTGTTCGGGCTCGGCTGGCGGACGATCTTCCTGGTGAACGTCCCGGTCGGCGCCGCCGCGATCGTCCTCGCCGCCCGCTCGCTGCCCGGCGCCCGCTCCGGCCGGCGGCCCCGCCTCGACCCGGCCGGCGCCGCCGGGATCTCCGGTGCCCTCGCGCTCGCGCTCGTCCCGCTGGCCATGGGCCGCGAGCAGGGCTGGCCCGCCTGGACGTGGACCTCGCTCGCCGCGTCCGTCCCGGTCATGGCCGCGACACTGCTGTGGGAGCGCCGCCTCGCCCGCACCGGCGGGGAACCGCTGCTCGACCTCGGGCTGTTCCGGGTCCGCTCGTTCGACCTCGGACTGGCGATCAACGTGGCGTTCCTCGCCTCGTTCAGCAGCATGAACGTGGTGCTGACCATGCTGCTGCAGGGCGGCCTGCGCCTGACGCCGCTGGAGGCGGGCCTGGAGTTCGGGCCGATGGCCCTGCTGACCATGATCGCCTCGCTGTTCGGCCGCCCGCTCGTCGCCCGGTTCGGGGCCAGGGTCCTGGTCTGCGGGACGGTCGTCACCGCGCTCGGCGTGCTGGCCCTCGCCGCCCAGCTGCACGTCCTCGGCGGCGACGTCACCGCCGCGGGGCTGCTCGCGCCGCTCGGCCTCGTCGGCCTCGGCGGCGGGCTGACGCTGCCGTCGGTGATCGGCGCGGTCATGTCCGGGATCCGGCCGGCCCAGGCCGGCGCCGCGTCCGGCGTGCTGAGCACCGCCCAGCAGTTCTCCGGCGCGACCGGCGTCGCGGTGCTCGGCGCGGTCTTCTTCGCCGCGCTCGGCGCGCATCCCGGCCGGGCCGCGTTCGCGTCCGCCGCCGAGACAGCGATCTGGGCGGACTTCGGCCTCACGCTGGTGACCGTCGTCCTCGCCCTGCTGTTCCTGCGCCCGGCCGCCCCCGCCGCCGGCCCGGCACCCGCCGCCCCGGCCCGGGAGCCGCTCCTCGACAAGCGCGTCTGACGCACCGCACGACCGGCGCCGCCCCGGGGGCGCCGGTCAGCCGGCGGCGGCCCTCGCGCCCACCGCCGCGCACGCGGCGGCGACGAACGCGGTGACCACGGGATGCGGGCGGCTGCCGTCGCCGGCCAACTCCGGCTGGAACAGCGTCGCGAAGTAGAACGGGTGGCCGGGCAGTTCCATGATGCGCACCTGCCCCTCGTCGTCGTGGCCGGTGAACCGCAGGCCGTTCGCCTCCAGCGTCCCGATGTACTCGGGGTTCGGCCCGAACGTGCAGTTGAAGCGCTCGATGCTGCGCGCGGTTCCCATGATCCGCTCGGCGGACGAGCCGGGCGCCACGTTCACCTCGCCCTCGTGCCCCGCGAGCGAGCAGGCCAGCGGCATGATCACCGCGTCGTCGCCGGGCATCTCGTTCTCGGCGTGCACGGCGCCGGCGATCCCGCAGACGTTGCGCGCGTACTCCAGGACCATGTGCTGGAAGCCGCCGCAGGTCCCGAGCAGCGGGATCCCGCCCTCCCGCGCCGAGCGGACCGCGGCGAGGGCGCCCGCCTCGCTGCGGTACGGGCTGCCGGGCAGCAGCCAGACGCCGTCGAAGCCGTCCAGGCCGCCGCCGGTCTCGTCGGTCGGGATCCAGTACGCCTCCGCGAGGAGGCCGTCGCGCTCCCGGACGGCCTCCAGGAGCCGGGGGATCCTGACGTGCGACTGGACGTTCGGGGAACGCTCCCCCACCAGGGCGATGCGTGCTGTGAAGGTCATGCCTCGATCCTGGCGCCGCACCCCGCTTAAGCGCCAACGATGATTTCCGATGGCTCCATAAGCGACACTTATCCGATGGACCCGCACCTGCTCCGGACCTTCGTCACCGTCGTGCGGACGGGCTCGTTCTCCGCCGCCGCGACCGAGCTCGGCTACACGCAGGCCGCCGTGTCGCAGCAGATCGCGGCGCTGGAGAACGACCTCAAGGCCACGCTGCTGCACCGCCGCCCGGTCGGGACGACCGAGGCGGGCGCGCGGCTGCTGGAGCACGCCGGTCCGATCCTGCTGCGGCTCCAGGCGGCGCGGTCCGAGATCGTCCGGATGTCCGGGACGCCGCGGTCGCGGCTGCGCATCGGCGCGTCACCGCTGGCCGCCGCGCACGTCGCGGCGCCGCTCGCCGGCGCGCGCCGCGCCAACCCCCGCGTCGAGACCGCCGTTCGGGTGATGGCCCGCACGGAGATCGACGCAGGGGTCGCGGCGGGCGACCTCGACATCGGCCTGGTCGACGGCATCACCGCACCGAACGACCCGCTCCGGCTGACCGACACCGTCCCGCTGGCGGCCGTCGCGGTCGCGGAACGGCCGCTCGCGCTGGTGCTGCCGTCCGCGCATCCGCTGGCATCCCGTCCCGGCGTCGACCTGAACGACCTGGTCGACGCGCTGTGGCTGGACGTCCCGGACGTGGCCGTCCCGCTCCCCGCGCTGCGCCGGGCGACCGGGTCCCGTGACGGGTTCCGGGCAGCGCTGACCTGCGCGGGCGGCGATCTCCCGCTCCTCGTCGCGCTGATCGCGGCGGGCCACGGGCTCGCCGTCCTGCCGGCCGGGACGGTGGACGACCCCGGTGTGGCCGAGGTGCCCGTGCGGGCGCCCCGGGTCGTCCACCGGACGGAGCTGCTGCACTCGCGGGCCACCGACCCCGCGACCGCGGCGTTCATCACCGCGCTGAGCTGAGAGGACGCGTCCCGCCCTTGACCCGCGCACCGCCGCGCGCTCATTATGAACATAAGTTCATGAACATACGTTCATAAGGAGGGGCGATGCGGATCGTCAACACCGGTCAGGCCGAGGCCTGGAACGGCTACGAGGGCGAGCACTGGGCCGGCCACCACGACCGCTACGACGCCGTGAACAGCGGCTTCAACGACGCCCTGCTGGAGGCCGCCGCGATCGGCCCGCGGGACCGCGTCCTCGACGTCGGCTGCGGGAACGGCCAGGTCACCCGGCTCGCCGCGCGGCGGGCGGCGTCCGGCGAGGTGCTCGGCGTCGACCTGTCCGCGCCGATGCTCGCCCGCGCCCGCTCCCTCGCCGAGCGGGAGGACGTCCGGAACGCCGCGTTCGAGCAGGGCGACGCGCAGGTGCACCCGTTCCCGGACGGCGGCTTCGACGCGGCGGTCAGCCGGTTCGGCGTCATGTTCTTCGCCGACCCCGTGGCCGCGTTCGGCAACGTCCGGCGGGCACTGCGCGACGGCGGCCGGCTGGCCTTCCTGTCCATGACCGGGCTCGCCGAGAACGATCTCGGCGCCGTCTTCGCGGCCGCCGCGCCGCGTCCGGAGGCCGTGGTGGGGCACGGCGGGCCGCTGTCGCTCTCCGACCCCGGCGACGTGCAGGAGATCCTCGAAGGGGCGGGCTTCCGCGACGTCACCTGCCGCCGCGTCGAGGCGGAGCAGGTGTGGGGACGCGACGCCCGCGACGCCGCCGAGTTCCTCGCCGCCTGGGGCCCCGTCCGCCACAACCTCGGGCAGGCCGACGGGATCGGCGCCGCCCTCGCGGACGCGCTCCGGCCGTTCGAGCGCGACGGCGCCGTCCGGCTGCGCTCCACCGCCTGGCTCGTGCGGGCCCGGCGCTGACGCCGCGCCGCGGCGCGCCGCTCATTACGATGCGGGTGATGTCTCCTCGAAAGGCGGCCGCGCTGCGCGGCGGCGACCGGACCCTGCGCGAGCACCTGATCGCGACCGCCGAACGGCTGATCGCCGAGCGCGGGACGGCGGGGCTGACCGTCCGGGCGATCGCGCGGGAGGCGGGCGTCGCGGGCGGCGTGCTCTACAACCACTTCGCCGACAAGGAGGAGCTGATCGCCCTCGCGCTGCGCGCCCGCGCGGCGGCGATCGAGAGCGGCCTGGCGCCCCTGCCCGCGCCGGGCACCGGGACGGTCGAGGGCAACCTGCGCGCCTACGTCGCCCACGGCCTGGCCCTGCACGGCCGGATGGTCCCGGCGCTGACCGGCCTGGTCGCGACGCCCGAGGTCCTCGCCCGGTTCGCGGAGCTGGGCGATCCGGGCGGGGACTGGCGCCACCGCCTGCGCGGCTACCTGGAGGCCGAGCGCGACCTCGGCCGCATCGCCGCCGACGCCTCCGTCGACGCCGTCACCTCCATGATCGTCGGTGCGTGCCACGAGCCGGTGCTGTCGGCGCTGTTCCAGGGACGGGGCATCGCCGAGCCGGCCGTCCGGTACTCGGAGGACGACCTGGTGGCCGCCGTCCTCAAGGGCATCGCAGCCCGGTAGCCCGGCGGCGGGCGCGCACCGCGGACCAGGAGATCCGGACGGGCCTCACATGGCCATCGACATCGCCTCGCGAACCTCGTCGAGGGTGCGGTCGGCGATCGCGATGGCGCGCTCGTTGCCCTCGGCGAGGACGCGGTGCAGGTGGCCGCGGTCGGCCATGACCTCGGCGCGGCGGGCCCGGATCGGGCGCAGGAACTCGTTCACCGACTCGGTCACGACCCTCTTGAGCGCCGCGCCTCCGCCGTCGCCGATCTCCGCGGCGACCTCGCGAGGGTCGCGGCCCTGGCAGAGCGCGGCGAGCAGCACCAGATTGGACACCTCCGGACGGGTGTCGGGGGCGTACTCGATGTGCCGGTCGGCGTCGGTCACCGCCCGCTTGATCAGCCGGGCCGTCTCGTCCGGCGACGCCGACAGGGCGATGGCGTTGCCGCGGCTCTTGCTCATCTTGCGGCCGTCGGTGCCGAGCAGGGTTGGCGCGGCCGACAGCAGGGCGTCCGGCACCGGGAAGACGGGGGCGTAGCGCTCGTTGAAGCGGCGCGCGATCGTCCGGGTGACCTCGAGGTGCGGGAGCTGGTCGGCGCCGACGGGCACGAGGTTGGACTTGCAGAACAGGATGTCGGCGGCCTGGTGGACGGGGTAGGTGAACATCAGCCCGCTGACCGCCGACTGCCGGGACGCGGCGATCTCGTCCTTCACCGTGGGGTTGCGGCTCAGCTCGCCGACCGACACCAGCGACAGGAACGGCAGCATCAGCTGGTTCAGCGCGGGCACGGCGCTGTGCCGGAAGATCGTCGCGGTGGACGGGTCGACGCCGATCGCGAGGTAGTCGGCGACGAGGCCCTCGACGTGCTCGCCCATCCGCTCGGCGACGTCCCGGTCGGTGAGCACCTGGTAGTCGGCGACCAGCACGAACAGCTCGACGCCGGCGCGCTGCAGGCGGACGCGGTTGGCGAGGGTGCCGAAGTAGTGGCCGAGGTGCAGGGCGCCGGTCGGCCGGTCGCCGGTCAGGATCCGGAACGCGCCGGGCTCGGCGGCGACGCGCTCTTCGAGGTCGCGGTAGGGGTCGGGCGCCTGGCCGGTCTGCTTCTGGCTGGTCTGCTTCTGGCTGGTCTGCGTCCCGGTGGTGTGCATCGTCTCTTCTCTCCTCCTGGTTCCCCGGGGCCCGCCGGTCCCGGCCCCGGGTGCGGAGAAAGAGAAAGGGCCGTCCGGCGGACGGCCCGTGCGTGCGCGAGTGCCGGCCGTCCTAGGACGGCCACCAGCCGAGGCACGCGATGCGGTTCATGCCTCCACGATATCCCACTCCGAATGCGGATGGCAGTAGATAATCCAGAACGAAACCACTTGGGTAGGCTGGGGCCATGACCGCGCTCGCTCCTGCCAACGCCGTGACGGACCTGTCCTACCTGCTCGACCACACCGGGCACGTGCTGAAGTCGAAGATGACGGCGGCGCTCGCCGAGATCGGGCTGACGCCGCGCATGCACTGCGTGCTGGTGCACGCGCTCGAAGAGGAGCGCACCCAGATCCAGCTCGCCGAGATCGGCGACATGGACAAGACCACGATGGTCGTGACCGTGGACGCGCTGGAGAAGGCCGAGCTCGCCGAGCGCCGGCCGTCCTCGACCGACCGCCGCGCGCGCATCATCGCCGTCACGGAGAAGGGCGCCGAGACGGCCCGCCGGGGGCAGGAGATCGTCGACCGCGTGCACGCGGCGGCGCTCGACTCGCTCCCGGACGACGAGCGCGACGTGCTCGTGCGGGCACTGCGCCTCCTGGCCGAAGGGCATCTGAGCACCCCGGTGGAGCAGGCGCAGCCGGTGCGCCGCAGGCGGGAGCGCAACAAGTAGGTCGACAATAGATCGTCTCTAACAAAACTATCTGCTACTGTCTCTCCTGTCCGCCTCGAACGGGAGATGACCATGACCCTGTCCGCACGGTCCCGCGGGACCGCCCTCGGCGTGCTGTCCGCCGCCGCGCTGATGACGATCCTGGACGGCAGCATCGTCACCGTCGCGATGCCGTCCATCCAGCAGGACCTCGGCTTCTCGGCCGCCGGGCTCAGCTGGATCGTCAACGCCTACCTGATCGCCTTCGGCGGCCTGCTGCTCCTCGCCGGCCGGCTCGGCGACCTGATCGGCCGCAAGACGATGTTCCTCGCCGGGAACGCGGTGTTCACCGGCGCGTCCCTGCTGGCGGGC
This sequence comes from Actinomadura opuntiae, assembly GCF_030283205.1. GTDB lineage: Bacteria > Actinomycetota > Actinomycetes > Streptosporangiales > Streptosporangiaceae > Spirillospora. The sequence goes on along the minus strand of NZ_JASNWF010000029.1, from coordinate 18,931 downwards.
GTCGCGAGCGGCCCCGGCCTGCTGATCGCCGCCCGGTTCCTGCAGGGCGTCGGCAGCGCGATGGCCTCCGCGGTCGTCCTCGGCATCCTGGTGACGCTGTTCAGCGGGCCCGCCGAGCGCGCCAAGGCCATCGGCGTCTTCAGCTTCACCGGCGCGGCCGGCGCGTCCATCGGCCAGGTGCTCGGCGGCGTGCTCACCGACGCGCTGAGCTGGCACTGGATCTTCCTGATCAACCTGCCGATCGGGCTGGCCACCATCGCGCTGGCCGTCCGCGTCCTGCCCCGCGACCGCGGCATCGGGCTGCGCGCCGGCGCCGACGTCGCCGGTGCGCTGCTGGTCACGTCCGGGCTGATGCTCGGCATCTACACCGTCGTCAAGGCCGAGGGCGACGGCTGGCTGTCGGGCCGCACGCTCGGCCTCGGCGCGGTGTCGGTGATCCTGCTCGCCGGGTTCTTCGTCCGGCAGGCGAAGGCCGCCACCCCGCTGATGCCGCTGCGCCTGCTCCGCTCGCGCAACGCGTCCGGCTCCTACCTGGCGCAGATGCTGTCGCTGTCGGCGATGTTCTCGTTCCAGATCCTCGTCGCGCTCTACATGCAGAAGGTCCTCGGCTACGACGCGCTGCAGACCGGCCTCGCGATGCTGCCCGCCGCCGTCTCCATCGGCGCCATCTCGCTGTTCGTCTCGGCGCGGCTCAGCCGCCGCTTCGGCGAGCGCGCGGTTCTGCTCGGCGGGCTCGTCCTGCTGATGGCCGCCATGGCATGGCTGACCCGCATCCCGCAGGACGCCGACTACGTCACCGACCTGCTGCCCGTGATGGTGCTGATCGCCGACGGCGGGCTCGTCCTGCCGGCGCTGACCGGGCTCGGGATGTCCGGTGCCCGCCCGGACGACGCGGGCCTGGTGTCCGGGCTGTTCAACACCGTCCAGCAGGTCGGGATGGCGCTCGGCGTGGCCGTGCTGTCGACGCTCGCCGCGTCCCGCACCGAGCATCTGCGGGCGGACGGGCGGTCCGAGGCCGCCGCGCTGACCGGCGGCTACCACCTGGCCTTCACGGTCTCGGCGGGCCTGCTGGTCGCCGCCTTCCTGGTCGGCGTGCTCGTCCTGCGCCGCCCGAAACCCGCGGCGGACGCGCCCGCACCCGTCGAATCCGTCCCCGCCAACGCCTGACCCCGTCCCCGCCAACACCTGAGAACGCGACCACCGAAGGAGACCACCATGACCGAGTACGGCCCCGGACAGGGACCCGGCCCCAAGCCCATCAGCGAGGACGACCTGGCCCGCATCCTCGGCGAGCAGCAGTTCGCCGTCCTGGCCACCCACCGCAAGAGCGGCCATCCGCACCTGTCCACCGTCGTCTACAGCTGGGACCCCGCCGAACGCGTCGCGCGGATCTCCACCGTCGCCGGGCGCGCCAAGGTCAAGCAGATCCGCAACGACCCGCGCGCCGCGCTCCACGCGTCCACTCCGGACCACCTGTCGTTCGCGGTCGCCGAGGGAACGGCGGAACTGTCCGAGATCACCGAAAAGCCCGGTGACGCCACCGGGCTGGAGCTCCTCGCGATGACGCCCGGCTTCGCCGACCCCGCCGACGAGCGGGCGTTCCTGGAGCAGATGGTCAAGGACGAGCGGCTGGTGATCCGCCTGCGCGTCGACCGCCTGTACGGCACCGTCCTCGCCGACTGACCGGACCGGCGCGGACGGCGGGATCAGGTGGGCAGCACCATGAGGATCAGCGGAAGGCCGGCGAGGACCGGGACGGCGGCCGTCGCGGCGAAGCGGGCCCGGCGCGACAGCGGTTTCGGCTCCAGCAGCCGGTTGACCCGCGCCATCACCGGGATGTCGTCGGCGGACGCGACCCCGAGGGTGCCGGACGGCGCGGCCGCCGGGCGGGCGGCGGCGAAGCGCAGCAGCGCGGTCGCCAGCTCGCGCGGCGGGCGCCCGGCCCGGGCCCGGTCGTCGGCGGCCATCTCGATCAGCAGCTCGACCGCGTCCAGGCACCGTCCCACCAGCCGGAACTGCGGGAAGACCTGGCGCAGCGACGCGAACGGCAGCAGCACCAGGTCGTGGCGCTCGCGCGCGTGCGCGCGCTCGTGCGCGAGGACCGCGGCCAGCTCGGCGCGGTCAAGCAGCTCCAGCGTCCCGGCGCTCACCACGACCTTGGACGAGCGGACCCCCGGAACGCAGTAGGCGGCCGCGCCCGGATGGTCGAGGACCAGCGTGCCGGGCACGGCCGAATCACGGCGCGAGACGAGGGCGAGGAGGACGCGGTGCCGATGCCTGGCGCGGACGACGCGGACCACCGCGTACATCAGCATCACCAGCAGGACGGCGGCGAGGCTCACGGCCGACAGCAGCGCGGCCATGTGCACCGCGTCGAGCCTGGCGGCCTGGTCGTCGTAGAGGCCGGGGATGCCGCCCAGCACGCCCTTGCGGTACGGCGCCAGCGCGACGCCGAGCATCGCCCCGATCGTGGCGACGCCCCAGCACAGGCCGAGCGACTGCCAGAGGGCGATGCCGAGGCGCGGGGTGCGCCACGTCCACCTGGCCCGGGACAGCAGGTGCGCCCCGCCGACGGTCCCCAGGGAGATCAATGCGAGCAGGGCGGTGCCGGTCATGCCGGTGGTTCCTTGGTGATGCCGGCCAAGGCCTGGCGGATCACGTCGATCTCGTCGCTCGAGACCGACCGGACGAAGTGCGCCAGAGCGGCGTCGCGGTCGCCCGTCTCGTCCAGGGCGCCCAGCATCAGCTCCGTGACGTAGCTCTCCCGGCTCTCGACCGGCCGGTACCGCCACGCGCGGCCGTCCCGCTCGCGTTCGAGGAAGTCCTTCTTGGCGAGCCTGTCCAGCACCGTCATCACCGTGGTGTGGGCGAGGTCGCGGTCATGGGCCAGCGCACGGCTCACGTCCCGGGCGGTGGCGGCGCCGGCACCGGCGTCCTCCCGCGCCCACAGAACCTCCATGACCGTGCGTTCAAGCTCTCCAAGACCCTTCACGGCGTCCAGATTATCCGACTCGCGGGCAGGTCACCACGGGAGGTAGTACTACGGCCGGTGGTCGCGCTCCGGGGTCCGGTGTTCCGCCCACCCGGGCGGGGCCGCCGCCCTAGGGTGGCCGCAGAGGCCGGGAGACACGGGGGTGGGCATGACCGACCAGCTATCGGCGGAGCTCGAGGCGCAGGCGCTGGCATCGATGGAGGAGAGCCTCGAGCAGACCCTGGAGTGGCGGCTGCGGCACCTCGACCGCGCCACCGACGACCTCGCCCAGGCCGAACGCGCCCTGACCGCCTTCACCCGCGAGGGCACCGTCCCGCCCGACGCCGCGCGCCACGTCTGGATCCGGCTCTCCGACGACGCGACCGCCGCCGGCTGCGAGGTCGTCTACGACGGCGCCGACCGCCTCGCCTACGACGAGGCCAGGGCCGCGCAGGACGCCACGGGCCGCTGGCTGCGCGCCGCCGGGCTCGTCGACGACGACGAGCTGCCCACCGGCCCGCCGTCCGCCGCCGACGAGGAGTCGGGCCGCCGCCGCGTCGAGGAGCACCTGCGCACGGCGGTCGCCGAGGCCCACGTCCAGGTCGCGGACGCGCAGTCCCGCGTCGTCGCGGCCCAGGAGGACCTGCGGCGCTTCCGCACCACCCGGCGGCTCAGCGCCGAGGAGGCGCAGGAGGCCTGGTCGCGCGTGGCCGGCGAGGTCGGCGCCGCCGCGATCGACTACCTGGAGGGCCGGGCGACCGCCGACCGCGTCGACGAGCTGAAGGCCGTCCGCGACCTCGTCCTGCGCCTGCTGCGGGCCCAGGGCCACCGCATCGACACCGACGGCATGATCGCCGACATCCCGCGCTAGCCGCCCGCCATGGCGCCGACCACCAGGAACGGCTCGGCGCCCGCCGCCACCGGCCCGGGCAGCGCGGTGTCGGCCGGCTCGTGCGACAGGTCCTCGGCGCACGCGTAGTACCGCACGAACGCCCGCCGCCGCCCGGTCCGCCGGTCGCGGATGGTGCCGCGCAGCACCGGGCAGCGCGACTCCAGCGCGTCCAGGACCGCGCCGATCGTGGGCTCCTCGACCTCCAGCCGCACCTCCCCGTCCACCTGCGCGAGCACCCGCAGATGCGCGGGCAGCACCACCCTGATCACGGCAGCGCCTGCACTTCCACCGACAGCACCGCCGGCAGGTCGCGGACGATCGGCGTCCAGCCGTCGCCCTCGTCGGACGACGCGTAGACCTGGCCGCCGGTCGTCCCGAAGTAGATCCCGCACGGGTCCAGCGAGTCGACGGCCATCGCGTCCCGCAGCACGTTGACGTAGCAGTGGCTCTGCGGCAGCCCCCTGGTCAGCGGCTCCCACTCGTCGCCCCCGCTGCGGCTCCGGTACACCCGCAGCCGCCCCTCCGGCGGGTAGTGCTCCGAGTCGCTCTTGATCGGCACCACGTAGACGGTGTCCGGCTCGTGGGCGTGGACGGCGATCGGGAACCCGAAGTCGCTCGGCAGGTCGCCGCTGATCTCGTGCCAGCTCTCCCCCGCGTCGTCGCTGCGCATCACGTCCCAGTGCTTCTGCATGAACAGGACGTCCGGACGCGACGGATGCATGGCGATGCGGTGCACGCAGTGGCCCACCTCCGCCTCCGGGTCCGGGATGCCCTCCGTCCGCAGGCCCCGGTTCGCCGGGCGCCACGTCTTGCCGGCGTCGTCCGTCTTGAACACGCCCGCCGCCGAGATGGCCACGTACATCCGTTCCGCGTCCCGCGGGTCCAGCACCACCGTGTGCAGGCACATCCCGCCCGCGCCCGGCTGCCAGTCCGGCCCCGACCTGTGACCGCGCAGGCCCGGCAGCTCCTCCCAGGTCCGCCCGCCGTCGCCCGTCCGGAACAGCGCGGCGTCCTCGACCCCGGCGTAGACGACGTCCGGGTCCACCGGCGACGGCTCGAAGTGCCAGACCCGGTTGAACTCCCACGGGCGCGGCGTCCCGTCGTACCACTGCTGCGTCCCCGGCTCACCCTCGTACCGGAACTCGTTGCCCACCGGCCGCCAGGTCTCGCCCCCGTCGTCCGACCGCTGGATCACCTGCCCGAACCAGCCGGTCGACTGCGCGGCGTACAGCCGCGACGGATCGGCGGGCGACCCCGCGAGATGGTAGATCTCCCAGCCGCCGAAGTGCGGCCCGCTGACCTCCCACTTCTCGCGCTTCCCGTCCGCGGTCAGCACGAACGCGCCCTTGCGCGTCCCGACCAGAACCCGAACACCACTCATATCCGCACTCCTCTCGACGACTCACGAGAAGAGACCGTCCCGCCTCCCGGAACTCATCGCCCCGTGCGACCATCCCCTGGTGGTCGAAGCGATGCTGGACATGGACGCCGAGCCCCTCCCGGTCCTGACGTTGCGCGCCGAGACATGGGAACTGCACATCCGGGCGCCCCTCGCGGACTTCTCCCGGCTAACCGAAATCCGCGACGCCCATTGGGACGAACGACGATCCCTGCGCATAGGCGTCTGCGCAGGCTCTTCGGTGTTCTGGGCCCTGTCAGACGACCGAGCCGTCCTGCTCATCGGCCAAGACGACGAAACCTGGGACATCGCCCTGACGATCCCCCTAGCAACCGTCGACGAGATCGCCGCCCTCGCGCACGTGTTCTAGCATCGGCCCACGTGACGAGCAGCCCGCTCCCCGACCCGTCCACCGCCTTCGGCGAACGCGTCCGCCGGCGGCTCACCGACGACACGACGATCTGGCTGACGACCGTCGGACGTGACGGCACCCCGCAGCCGAACCCGGTCGGCTTCCTCTGGGACGGCGCCGACAGCGTGCTGATCTACAGCCAGTCGAACGCCAGACGGCTCGCGAACATCCGGCGCCGGCCCCTCGTCTCCCTCAACTTCGACAGCAACGGCGGCAACGACATCGTCGTCCTCACCGGCACCGCCGAGATCCTGGACGACCACCCGCCGGTCACCGACAACCCGGCCTGGCTGGAGAAGTACGGCGAGGCGATCAACACCCGCTTCGGCAGCGCCGCAGAGTTCGCGAACCGCTTCTCGGTCCCCGTCCGCATCCACGTCACCCACACCCGCGGCCTCTAGCGGCCTTTGTGCCGCCCCCTTGACTCACGTTCAAACCGCGTTCCATATTAGACGCGACATCCAATAACCGGGTGGTCCACCGACCGCTGCGGCCCGCCGCCGGATGCTTGAAATGCGCCCAGGGCGTCCGGCGCGGGTCGCAGCACCCCTCCGCGCGGCCTGAAGGGCGCCAGGCCGCCACCTTCCTCGGGCGCACCGACGTCGAGGCAGCGCATGAGCGACGAAGCACTCTCCAGGCTGAGGTTCGCCCTCCTCGGCGGCGGCTCCCTGACCGTCGCCGCGGTCCTCCTGGTGACCGCGAGCACCGTCTCCACGTCCGACAGCGTCCACTACTACGCGTCCTTCAACCGAGCCGGCGAAGGCCTGGACGCGGGCAAGTCGGACGTAAAGGTGCGCGGCATCGCCGTCGGCACCGTCGACCGCATCAGGCTGAACCGCGACGGCCACGTCACGGTCCGCTTCCACGTCCGCAAGGACGTCCGCCTCCCGCGAACGACCACCGCCAGTTCCGAACCGATCTCGGTGTTCGGCCCCAAAGACCTCGTCCTCGACCTCGGCGAACTGACCGGCCCCTACTTACCCGGAAACGCCACCATCACCAAGACCAAGACCCCGCAGGACCCCGCCGACACCGCGACCCCCGCATACCGGCTCAGCAAGGCCGTCAACCCCGACGACCTGGCCACCATCTTCCACACATTGGCCGCCGGCACGTACGGCCAAGGCCCCGTCCTCCGCCGCACCATTACCAACACCGCGAAAATAACCGACGCCACCTACGCCGACCGCCGAACCATCAAGAACCTGCTCAACGACCTCAACGGCTTATCCGACACCCTCGCCGACCACGGCGACAACTGGATCCGCTTCACCCGGAACACCAACACCATCGCCCCGTCCCTCTACCAGCATCCCGACAAGGTCGACGAGCTCCTGGACCGAACAACGGAACTCAGCACCCGCATCGGCTCCAGCCTCACCCACCACGGCGCGAACCTGGGCGGCACCATCGACACCTTCAGCTCCCCCGTGGCCGTCCTATCCGCCGAACGCCACCGCATTCCCCAACTACTCGACAGCCTCGGCCTTTTCTTCGCCTCCATCTCCCACGTCATCCGAGTCCCCGGCCCTGAGCACACCCTCCTAGGCCAAGGAGTGGCCACCCTCCCCCTGGACATCTGCCAAATACTCATCGACATCTGCCCCACCAACCCATGACCCAAGCCAGCACGACCCCACTCACAAGATGAAACGAACCGCCCGTGACAGGTTCTGGCCATCCCACCCTCGACAGCTCCGGCCCCGAGAGGCAGCCCGCCGCCATTAGGCCAACCATCCCTCAACCAGCCAAGGAAACCCAGCTGGCCCAACCGCACCGCGCTCGAGCATGGCGCGCGCGCACGTTCCCAAGCTCGCCCTGAGGATGTAAGCCTCTGCATTCGCCTCGGGTTCGTCTGTCCCAGCAGACCGGGCGGCGATTGCCCAACACACCCGGCGGACGTGGACTCGTCCACAGAGGCGGTGCGTCCGAGCGGAGCACTTGGACGCATCGCCTTGCGACGAGCTGCGACGTCAATTCCGGGAGACGGTGGCACGAGCCTTCGAGGGTGCACGGCGACGCTTCCCTGTCACCGCCGTTCGCCGACAACAGGCCGGGCATCCCGATGCGGCCCGGCACGGCCGCCCACTCCGACCGGTCATGCGCGAGGCCACGGCCCCAAGCGCTGCCAGCCCTTTCCACCCGGACGGCGTTACAACGCGGGCGTCACGCCGCGTCGTTTGGTGCCGGTACAGCACAGCAAGCAGCAGGACCGTCACGATCGCTAACAGGCCTTGTCTCGCCCTGCCGGGCGCAGGACGATCAGTGCATCTGCGGGAGGCCACATGACCGTGATCTTGCTCATGGCCGAGACGACCCAGAGGAGCCAGGGTCCCGGAGTCTGGGAAACGCTGCTGTTCGGGATCGTGTGCTGCACGTTGGGCATTCCGCTGGCGACGAACTATCGCGGGATCTTGGATGAATGGGCCCATGACATCCCACCGACTCCGGACCCCCTCAAGAAACTCCCCCCGTGGAGGTGGTGGGAACCGAGTAACGAATCCCTCAAGATTTTCGCGCGAGGCATCGCAGCTGTGTTCGCCATAGGCGGGGTGCTGCTCGTCATAGCTGGGATCGTCGGCATATCTACCGTGGTCCTTTAAGCCGAAGCCAAAGCGGGACCAACGACGTTAGAGGCCGTGCGACAGTCCGTATGCCCCATGGTGCCATCACGTGCCAGAGCTCCTGGAGGGACATCGGACGCTGGACAGCGATCGACACCGTGGACCAAGCGCACAGCGGCACGCACCCCGACAACTAGGCGGAGGCCCCTATTCCGGCATCGCACCCCATGGGGCGCACCCACAAGGCCGGCAGGCCAGCCCAAGCCGCCGCGCCCTTCCCTGCTCGACCTCAAGTTTCAACGCAGACTGACGCCGCTTCTCCGTGCCCTAGCCAAATGCCGACAGGCTAGACCGCCTCAGACTTTGTGAGCCTGCCGGCGCACGTCGGCACCCCGGCCGCGCAGGACCACACAAGATTCAATAGAAGTCACGCCACCACCGATGCCCTACGCCATAGCACTGAACTCCAACCCTCCAACCTCGGTGCCTCCTCATACATGACGTGAGCGGGTCAGCCTGAGATTCCCGCTGATGCCCGACAAGATTCCCTATGATGGTCGCCATGGCCATTCTCGGCTGGGCTCACGTGACGTTGACGGTGACCGACCACGATCGCAGTGTCGGCTGGTACGAGCAAGTTCTTGGATTCGAGCCGACCGCTACACAGCATCAGCCGTCTTGGGTTCGCACCCTGTGCATGCACCGTGACAGCAGCGCAATCCTCGTCCTGCAACAGCATCTTTCCGGCGCCGTCGAGCGGTTCAACGAGCGGCGGCCGGGCTTGGACCACCTTGCTCTCGGCGTCGCCACCCGAACCGAGCTGGAAGAGTGGCAGGAACGTCTCGCCGAACTGGGCGTCGACTACTCGCCGATCGCCGACGCGGGCCGCGGTGGTCTCGCCCTCAGTTTCCGTGACCCCGACGGCATCGCACTCGAACTATTTCACCGCCCCCAGAACCCACACGAGGGCGACTAGGAGCACCATCTGTGCTAGCTCCGAACATTTATCGCCCTGCGGCACGCGGCCGTGTCGGAGTGGCTTGGCGCGGTCCTGGCTCCGGCTCGGGTCACCGAGTGGGCGGGGCACAGTGCGGCCGGCCTGCTGCGCCTCTACGCCAAGTGCGTGGCCGGCAGTAGGAGGACGCCAAGCGACGACTCAGCGAAGCGACCAGGTCGAAGGTTTCCTGGAACTTCGGCACGGGCGGCCGCGGACGATCGGGGGCGGCCGGGTGGGATGAGAACGGCCCCTGACCGGGATCTTGCCTGATCAGGGGCCGTTCTGCGTGGGGGTGGCGGGTGCAGGGTTCGAACCTGCGTAGGCTAAGCCGACGGATTTACAGTCCGCTCCCATTGGCCACTCGGGCAACCCGCCGTGGCGTCGCTCTCGCGACGGCACTGGAAAGAATAGCGGACGCGGCGAGTGGTCGTGACATCGGAGGCGGGCGGTGCGGAGCGGCGGGGGCGCGGCGGGAGTCGATACGCTCTCAGGACCGCGAAGGTGCTGCTGAGGGGAAGTGTGCGCGATGGCCGACAGCTCGTTTGACATCGTCTCGAAGCTCGACCGGCAGGAGGTCGACAACGCTCTGAACCAGGCCGCCAAGGAGGTGGCCAACCGGTTCGACTTCCGGAACGTGGACGCGGGGATCAAGTGGTCCGGGGAGAGCATCGAGATCCAGGCGAACACCGAGGAGCGGGCGAACGCCGTGCTCGACGTGCTGAAGGACAAGCTGGTGAAGCGGGGGATCTCGCTGAAGGCGATCGATCCGGGCGAGCCGCGGTTGTCGGGGAAGGTCTACAAGCTGGGCGTCGGGCTGAAGGAGGGCATCTCCCAGGAGGACGCCAAGAAGATCGGCAAGATCGTCCGGGACGAGGGGCCGAAGGGGATCAAGGCCCAGATCCAGGGGGACGAGCTGCGGGTGAGCTCGAAGAAGAAGGACGATCTCCAGCAGGTCATCTCGCTGCTCAAGGGCAAGGACCTGGACGTCGCCCTGCAGTTCGTCAACTACCGGTAGAGCGGGAAGAGCGCGCCGGCCGCCTCCCCCGCAGAGGCGGCCGGCGCGCTCTCGTGGGTTATGACGCGGCGGTGGGCTCTTCGGTTCGATCGGGTTCGGCGAAGGCGGCGGCGGGATTTTAATACCGGTATTATTATCTTCGCCATGGTGACGTACCGAAGCCCACAGGAGTGGGAGCGCATGCGGGTGACGGGCCGGGTCGTGGCCCGGATCCTGGCCGGGACGCGGGACGCGGCGGAGCCGGGCCTGCCGCTGGCGGAGCTGGACGCGGTGGCCGCGCGGATTTTGAAGGAGAACGGCGCGACGTCGCCGTTCCTGCATTACAAGCCGTCGTGGGCGCCCGTGCCGTATCCGGCGAACATTTGCGTGTCGGTCAATGACGTGGTCGTGCACGGCATTCCGGACGGCCGGGTGCTCCAGGACGGCGATCTGGTGTCGGTCGACTGCGGGGCACGGGTCGATGGGTACTGCGGGGATGCTGCGGTGTCGTTCTTTGTGGGGGTAGGTGATGAGGCCGGGCGGCGGTTGTTGGAGGTGACGGAGCGGGCCCTGGAGCGGGCGATCGCGGCGGCGGTGCCGGGGAACCGGATGGGCGACATCGCGAGCGCGGTGGAGAAGACGGCGCGCAAGGCCGGTTACGGCATCCTGCGGGGTTGCGGCGGGCACGGCATCGGGACGGAGATGCACCAGGATCCGCCGGTGCCAAACGTGGGCAAGGCGGGCAAGGGCATGCCGCTGCGGGAAGGGTTGACGATCGCGATCGAGCCGATGCTGCACGAAGGCGGTTCCGACGATGGGCGGCAGCTGAGCGACGGGTGGTCGATCGCGACGGCGGACGGCAGCCGGGCCGCGCATTTCGAGCACACCATCGCGATCACGCAGGACGGCCCGATGGTCCTGACGGCGCTCTAGGAGCGGCGGCCCGCCATGCGTTCGAGGCGGGCGATGCGTTCGGCGGTCGGCGGGTGGGTGGAGAAGAGCTTGCCGATGCCTGCGCCGCGGAACGGGTTGGCGATCATGAGGGCGCTGGTGGTGGCGAGCTCGGGGTCCTGCGGCAGCGGCATCGCCTGGGTGCCCGCCTCGATCTTGCGGAGCGCGGACGCGAGGGCGAGCGGGTCGCCGGTGAGGCGGGCGCCGGCGGTGTCGGCGGCGAACTCGCGGGTGCGGCTGATCGCCATCTGCACGACGGCGGCGGCGACGGGGCCGAGCACCAGCATCAGCAGCGCGCCGACGAGGCCGGGGCCGTCGTCGTCGTCCTCGCGGCCGATCGGCAGGAAGATCGCCAGGTGCGACAGGTAGGTGATCACGGTCGCGATCGCGGCGGCGACGGACGAGATCAGGATGTCGCGGTTATAGACGTGCGACAGCTCGTGGCCGAGGACGGCGCGCAGTTCCCGCTCGTCCAGCATGCGCAGGATGCCGCGGGTGCAGCAGACGGCGGCGTTGCGCGGGTTGCGGCCGGTGGCGAACGCGTTGGGCTGGCGGGTCTCGGAGACGTACAGCCGCGGCATGGGCTGGCGGGCGGTGGTGGACAGCTCGCGGACGAGCCGGTACAGCACCGGCGCCTCGACCTCGCCGACGGGGTGGGCGCGCATGGACCGCAGCGCGATCCGGTCGGAGAAGGCGTAGGCGACGCCGTTGGTGCCGAGGGCGATGACCAGCGCGACGGCGAGGCCGGCGGTGCCGCCGAACGCCCACCCGATCGCGAGCATCAGCGCCGACAGCGCAGCGATCAGTGCCGCCGTCTTGACGCCGTTGAACCGCACTGTGCGCCGCCTCCCCGTCCGGACCCCCATGAACGACAACGGTGTGACCAGCCCCGACGTTCCCGGGACCGGCCCGTCCATTCCAGGTTAGGTCGCGGCGGTGACGGTCTGGAGGACGATCTGCGGGGCGATGGACAGCACGACCGCGCCGGCGGCGGTGGCGGCGAGGGCGGCGCGGACGGGCCATCCGGGCGCGGGGTCGGCGAACGGCCGGGCGGGCGGGGCGAACAGCCGGGCGGCCCAGGCGAGGTAGTAGTACAGGCCGATGACGGTGTTGACCGCCATGATCACGGCGAGCCAGGTGACGCCGCCCGCGACCGTCGCGCGGAACACCACGACCTTCGCGAACAGTCCCATGACGCCCGGCGGGAGGCCGGCGAGGCAGATGAGGAAGAACGCGAGGGCGGTCGCGGTGGCGGGGCTGCGGTGCGCGAGGCCGCGGTAGTCGTCGAGGGAGTCCCAGACCGGGCGCGGGCCGCGCAGGACGCGGCGGGCGAAGCCGGTCACGACGGTGAACGCGCCGAGGTTCATGACGGCGTAGAGGGCGACGTAGGCGGTGGTCGCGGCGACGGCCTCGGGCAGGCGGTGCGACCCGACCGACAGGGGCGCGAGCATGTAGCCGGACTGGGCGACGGACGACCAGGCCAGCAGCCGGATCGCGGTCCGCTGGCGGAGCGCGACGAGGTTGCCGAGCGTCATGGTGATCGCGGCGAGGACCCCGATCACCGGACCCCACACGTGCCCGTACGCGGGCAGGCCGAGGGCGAGGACGATCGCGAGTCCGGCGAATCCGGCGGCCTTCGACACGACGGACAGGAACGCGGCGACGGGCAGCGGCGCGCCCTGGTAGACGTCCGGCGCCCAGAAGTGGAACGGGACGGCGGCGACCTTGAACGCGAACCCGGCGAGGACGAGGACGACGCCGATGGCGGCGACCGGGTCCAGGTCGGAGGGGACGCGGGCGAGCGCGGGCGCGATCCGGTCGAGGTGCATGGCGCCGGTCGTCCCGTACACCAGCGAGATGCCGAACAGCATCACGGCGGTGGAGACGACGGAGACGAGGAACAGCTTGAGCGCGGCCTCGGACGCCCGGCCGTCGTAGCGGCGCAGGCCGACCAGGGCGAACACCGGCAGCGACAGCGTCTCCAGCGCGACCAGCAGCAGGATCAGGTCCCGGGCGGCGACCAGCGCCAGCGCGCCGATCACCGCGCACAGCAGCAGGAAGTGGTACTCCCCCACCGGGATCTTCGCGTCGGTGATCTCCTGGAGGGACAGCAGCACGACGACGAGGGCCGCAGCGAGGACGAGGCCCTGGAACAGCAGCGTGAAGTCGTCGGTGACGTAGGAGCAGGAGCGCGGACCGCCGCCGCGCAGGGAGGACGGCAGGCAGAACGTGGCGCGCCGGTCGCCCGCCGACAACACGATCACCGCGATCAGCGCGGCGCCGAGGGACGCGCCGCTGACCAGGCCGAGGACGCGGCGCGGCGCGTCGAAGGCGTCGGCGAGCAGCAGCCCGAGCGCGGCGGCGGCGAGGATCAGCGGCGGCGCGATCGCCGCGTAGTCGATGCCCTGGATCATCAGCCGCCTCCGAACAGCGCGCGGACCGGCGCGGCGGTCACGTCCAGCAGGGTCTTCGGCCACAGCCCGACCAGCAGCGTGAGCGCGATCAGCGGCACCCAGGCGGCGTACTCCTGGGCCGACACCGCGGCGGCCGGGGCGGCGGGTCCGGCGGGTCCGGTCGCCCGCCCGTGGGTGATCTTGGCGAGCATCCGCAGGAAGTAGCCGGCGGTGAGCAGCGCGCCGATCCCGGCGACCGCCATGAAGGCGACGAACGCGCCGCGCGGCAGGTCGGCGTGCGGGCGGTACGCGCCGAGCATCGCCAGCATCTCGCCCCAGAACCCGGCGAGGCCGGGCAGCCCGAGCGAGGCGACGGACGCGAACGTCAGCACGGACGCCAGCCGCGGCGCGGTGCCGAGCATGCCGCCGCCGACCGCGTCCATGTCGGTGGTGCCCCAGCGGTCCTTGACGGCTCCGGCCAGGAAGAACAGCAGGCCGGTGATCAGGCCGTGCGCGATGTTGCCGAACAGCGCCGCGTTGATCCCGACCGGGGTGAGGGTGGCGATGCCGAGCAGCACGAACCCCATGTGCCCGACGGACGAGTAGGCGATCATCCGTTTGAGGTCGCGCTGGGCGAGGCAGGCGAGCGCGCCGTAGACGATCCCGATCACGGCGAGGAGCCCGAGCCACGGCGCCCACACCTGCGCGCCGTCCGGGGCCAGCGGGAGCGCGACGCGGACGAGCCCGTAGGTGCCCATCTTCAGCAGCACCCCGGCCAGCAGCACGGACCCGACGGTCGGCGCCTCGGTGTGCGCGTCCGGCAGCCAGGTGTGCAGCGGCCACATCGGCGCCTTCACCGCGAAACCGATCGCCATCAGCGCGAACGCGGTGACCTGGACGCCGTGGGAGACACCGGAGCCGTGCCGCGCGGCGAGCCGGACCATGTCGAGGGTGCCCGCGTTGACGGCGACCAGCAGCATCCCGGCGAGCAGCAGGCCCGACCCGAGCAGCGTGTACAGGATGAACTTGGACGCGGCGGCGCGGCGCCCGGCCCCGCCCCACAGCATGATCACCACGTACATCGGGATCAGCACGGTCTCGAAGAACACGAAGAAAAGCACGAGGTCCAGTGCGACGAACGTGCCGATCAGCCCGACCTCGAGGACGAGCAGCAGCGCGGTCAGCAGCCGGATCCGCCCGCCGGCCGGCGGGTGCCGCAGCGTGTAGAGGAAGCAGAGGAACGTCAGCAGCGCGGTCAGCACGACCAGCGGCAGCGAGATCCCGTCGGCGCCGAGGTGGAACCGCAGCCCGATCGACGGCGCCCACGCCCAGTTCGCCTGGAGCTGCATCCGCGAGGTGTCGCCGAAGTCGAACGCGGTCATCGCCGACACCGCGACCAGCAGCGTCGCGGCGGACACGCCCGTCCCGAACGCGCGGACGGCGAACCCTGTGCGCAGGAACCGGTCCGCCGGGACGAGCATCGCCAGCGCCCCGAACAGCGGGATCGCCATCATCCACAGGAAGATCACCGGAAGATCACCACCAGGGCCGTGATGACGACGACGCCCGCGAGCAGGCCGGTCAGGTACGTCTGCGGGTTGCCGTTCTGCGGGATCCGCAGCAGCCCGCCGAGCCGCCGCGCGCCGCGTCCCGTCCCGACGACGGCCGCGTCGATGCCGCGCCCGTCGAACGTCACGACGTACCGGGCGAGGGCCCGGACGGGATGGACGATCGCCATGGCGTACAGCTCGTCCACATAGAACGCCCGCGCGAACACCGTGCGCGCGGGGCCGAGCGCGTGAGCGGGATCCGAGGCCGGGTCGCGGTTCCAGAGCACGAAGACCGCGCCCGCGCCGATGATCAGGAGCCCGATGCCGAGCAGCGCCGAGCCGATGTGCGGGCGCAGCTCGCCCGCCCCGAGCCCGAAGAACCCGAGGATCGCGGCGGGCACCGCCAGGACCGCCACCGTCCACGACATGATCCTCGACGGCTCGCGGATCTCGTACGCCCCGCTCGGCTCCCCGAAGAACGTCATCAGCCACGCCCGCATCGCGTACGCCGCCGTCAGCGCGACCGTCAGCAGCAACCCGAGATACACCAGCCACGCCACCCAGGACGGCAGGCCGGCGATGGAAGCGTAGGTCCAAGTCGGACCGCCGGAGGGGATCACCATTATGTCCGAACCGGTACCGACCGCAGGACCGTTCTTCAGCGGGGCGTAGGCGAACCAGCCGAAGGACGGGGAGGCGCCCGTGGTCTCGCCGCCGTGCAGGGCGGCGTGCTGGGCGGCCTCGATGACGGAGTCCTTGCTGAACCAGCCGCTGAACGGCGGGACGCCCGCGAGCGCCGCGAACCCGGCCGTCATCGACCAGAACGTCACCGGCATGCCGCGCCGCAGCCCGCCGTAGTGCGCGAGCAGGTTCGATCCCGCGACCGTGATGACGCATCCGGCGGCGAGGAACAGCAGCGCCTTGAACGCGCCGTGCGCCAGCAGGTGGAAGATCGCCGCGGACTTCGCGCCGACCGCGAGCGCGGCGGCCATCACGGCGAGCTGGCTGATCGTCGAGTAGGCGAGGACGCGTTTCAGGTCGTCCTGGGCCAGGGCCGCGAGCGCCGCGCCGACCATGGAGATCACCGCGACGACGCCGAGGACGGCCAGCGCGCCCGGCGCGGCCGCGAACGCCCCGTACAGCCGGGCGACGACGTAGACGCCGGCCGCGACCATCGTGGCCGCGTGGATCAGCGCGCTGATCGGCGTCGGGCCCGCCATCGCGTCCGGCAGCCAGGTGTGCAGCGGGAACTGCGCGCTCTTGCCGGCGACCCCGGCGAGCAGCAGCAGCGCGGCGACGGTGAGCGTCGAGTCCGGCAGGGACCAGACCCGCGTGAGGAGGACGTGGATCTCGAACGTGCGGGCGCCGGTGCCGAGGACGATGATCCCGATGAGGAAGCCGACGTCGCCGAGCCGCGTCACCAGGAACGCCTTGACGGCCGCGCGCGAGTTGGCGCGCTCCTCCCAGTGGTGGCCGATCAGGAAGTACGAGCAGACGCCCATGACCTCCCAGCCCACGTACAGGACGAGGAGGTCGCCGGCGAACACCACCAGCAGCATCGCGGCGGTGAACAGCGAGATGAACGCGGCGTAGGACGAGTAGCGCCGGTCGCCGTCCATGTAGGCGACCGAGTACACCTGGACGGCCAGCGCGACGCAGCAGACCATCAGCGCGACCACGGCGGACAGGCCGTCCACCTGGAGCCCGACCCTGATCGGCACCGAGCCGGTGTCGACCACCGCCAGCGTGCCCGTCCGCTCGCCGGGGTCCTGCCAGACGACGAACGCGACGATCGCCGACAGGACGAGCGACACCGCGACCGGCGCGCAGGCGATCAGGGCCGGTCCGTTGCGCAGCGGACCGCCGGTGCCGAGCAGGCGGCCGAGGGACGGGCCGCCCAGCATGCCCGCGAACGCGGCGAGGAACGGCAGCAGGACGATCAGGGACGCGAGCCAGATCACGGCGCCGCCTCCTCGACCGGCTCCGGCTCGGACTCCGGTTCGTCGGATTCCTCCGGCGCCGCATCAGATTCCGACAGCGACCGGAGCCGGTCGACGTCGACCATCTGCCGGTTCCGGTACACCAGCAGGACGATGGCGAGGCCGAGCCCGACTTCCGCCGCCGCGATCACGATCGTGAACAGGGTCAGCACCTGGCCGCCGTGCAGCCGGTCCCGGAACCACATGTCGAACGCGACGAGGTTGAGGTTCACCGCGTTCAGCATCAGTTCGACCGACATCAGGACGAGGATCGCGTTGCGCCGCGCCAGCACCCCGTAGACGCCGACGGAGAACAGCAGCGCCGCTACGACGGTCGGGTAGGCCAGATGCATCAGCCGTCACCCTTCCGCCGGCCGGGGAGCCGGGGCCCGATGTCGGTGCGGGACAGGACGATCGCGCCGACCAGCGAGGCCAGCAGCAGCACCGACAGCACCTCGAACGGCAGCACCCACGTCCGGAACACGCTCGCGCCCAGCTCGCTCGCCGATCCGCCGCCCGCACGCAGCGGCATCCGCTCGTCCCGGAAGCCCATGACCATGACCGTGACCAGCACGGCGGCGGTGGCGGCGGCGACGGCCGCGGCGGCCCACCGGTTGCCGGAGTCGAGGTCGGCGGAGTCCCCGATCGGCGCTCGGGTCAGCATGATCCCGAACAGCAGCAGCACGACGACCGCGCCGACGTAGATCAGCACCTGCACCCACGCGACGAACTCCGCGGTCAGCACCAGGTAGCCGCCCGCGAGCGCGCCGAACGACAGCACCAGCCACAGCGCCGCGTGGACGAGCCGCCGGGTCGTCACGACCATGATCCCGGAGCCGACGGTCACCACCCCGAGCAGGGTGAACACGATCTCCTGCCCGCTCATCGGCGGCTCCCCGGCGGGCCGGGCGGGCGCCGCGCCGCCCGCTCCGCCGCCTTCTGCGCCGCCGCGATCTCCTTCGGCGGCTCGGCGGCCGGGTCGTGGGCCTGCGGCGGCGGGACGGTCCACATCCACTCCCGCAGCCGCTCCTTCTCGTGCGTCAGCTCGTTGATGTCGTACTCGGCGTACTCGAACTCCGGCGACCAGAACAGCGCGTCGAACGGGCACACCTCGATGCAGATGCCGCAGTACATGCACAGCGCGAAGTCGATCGCGAACCGGTCGAGGACGTTGCGGACCCGCGGCCGCCCCCCGCCCTCGGCCGGGACCGTCTCCTTGTGCGAGTCGATGTAGATGCACCAGTCGGGGCATTCCCGGGCGCAGAGCATGCAGACGGTGCAGTTCTCCTCGAACAGCGCGATCACCCCCCGGCTGCGCGGGGGCAGATCCGGCTGCACCTCGGGGTATTGACGCGTTATGGAGCGCCGCGTCATAGTCCGCAACGTGACGGCCAGCCCCTTGGCCAGCCCGCCTCCTGGTAGCCGTCCCACGCGCAACATGATTGCGTACGAAACGCCGCGGTGGAACGCGGCGGGTTCCGCGTTCGTCGGACGATACGTGGGCACCCGCGGCCCACGCTCCTGTACGCCTGCGGGCAAGGAGGACACGTGAGCCACTATGCGGACGGACAGTACGACCCCCTCCCCGACCATGCCCGCCCGCAGCGCGCCACGCCCGCCGCAGGCCCGCCGTCTGCCGACACGCCGTCGTCCGGCACACCGCCGAACGGAACGCCGCCGAACGGGACGCCCTCGCACGCGACGACACCTCCGGGCGGCACTCCCCTGCATGAGACCACGAAGCCGGACGGTTTCACGCCGCCGCGCGGCACCTCGCTGCCGCCGCGCCCGCCGGCCCCATCGCGCCCGCCGGCACCGCCCCGCCCGCC
>NZ_JASNWF010000028.1 GCF_030283205.1 Actinomadura opuntiae | reverse complement strand
GCCTCGCCCCCGCGGGCCTCGCCGCCGCGGGCGCCGCCGCGCTCGCCGCCGCGTCCGCCGCGGCCACCGCGGCCGCCGCCACGGCGCTCGCCGCCGCCACCGCCGCCGCCGCGGCGCTCACGGCCACCGCCGCCACCGCCGCCCGCGGCGCGCTGCTGCGCGGCCTTCTGCTCGCGCTCGGCGCGCGTCGCCGCGGCCTCGCCCTTGTAGATCCACACCTTCACGCCGATGCGGCCGAACGTCGTGCGGGCCTCGTAGAACCCGTAGTCGATGTCGGCGCGCAGCGTGTGCAGCGGGACCTGGCCCTCGCGGTAGAACTCCGACCGCGACATCTCGGCGCCGCCGAGGCGGCCGCCGCACTGGACCTTGATGCCCTTGGCGCCCGACTTCATCGCCGACTGGATCGCCTTGCGCATGGCGCGCCGGAACGCGACCCGGCTGGACAGCTGCTCGGCCACGCCCTGCGCGACGAGCTGCGCGTCGATCTCGGGGTTCTTCACCTCGAGGATGTTCAGCCGAACCTGCTTGCCGGTCAGCTTCTCCAGGTCGCCGCGCAGCCGCTCGGCCTCCGCGCCGCGGCGGCCGATGACGATGCCCGGCCGGGCGGTGTGGATGTTCACCTCGACCCGGTCACGGGTCCGCTCGATCTCCACCTTGGAGATGCCCGCCCGGTCCATGCCCTTCTGCAGCATGCGCCGGATCTGGACGTCTTCCTTGACGTAGTCCTTGTAGAGCTTCGTCGCGAACCACACGGACTTGTGGTCGGTGGTGACTCCGAGCCGGAACCCGTGCGGGTTGATCTTCTGACCCACTACCGGGCCCTCCTCGTCTTCTTACCGCCGGCCGAAGCGACTTCGTCCTTCGGGGCGACGACCACGGTGATGTGGCTCGTGCGCTTGTTGATGCGGTAAGCCCGGCCCTGGGCGCGGGGGCGGAAACGCTTCAGCGTCGGCCCCTCGTCCACCCACGCCCCGCTCACCACGAGCGTGTCGCTGTCGAGCTTGAAGTTGTGCTCGGCGTTGGCAATGGCACTGGCCAGCACCTTGCCCACCGGCTCACTGGCGGCCTGGGGGGCGAACCGCAGCACCGCCTGCGCCTCCGCGGCGGGCAGGCCGCGGATGAGGTCCACCACGCGGCGGGCCTTCATGGGCGTGACGCGGATGAACCGCGCCTGGGCCCTGGCTTCCATCGCTGTTCCCTCTCTCCTACGTGCCCGCTCAGCCTCGGCGGCTGCGGCGGTCTTCCTTGACGTGGCTGCGGAACGTCCGCGTCGGCGCGAACTCGCCGAGCTTGTGCCCCACCATGGCGTCGGTGACGAACACCGGCACGTGCTTGCGGCCGTCGTGCACGGCGATCGTGTGACCGATCATGTCCGGCACGATCATGGAGCGCCGGGACCACGTCTTGATGACGTTCTTGGTGCCCTTCTCGTTCTGGACGTCCACCTTCTTCATGAGGTGGTCGTCCACGAAGGGGCCCTTCTTAAGGCTACGTGGCATGACGAGCGACTCCTACCGCTTCTTCTTGCTGCGACGACGGACGATCAGCCGGTCGCTCGACTTGTTCGCCTGGCGAGTGCGGCCTTCCTTCTTACCGTTCGGGTTCACCGGGTGCCGGCCACCTGAGGTCTTGCCCTCACCACCACCGTGCGGGTGGTCGATCGGGTTCATGGCCACGCCGCGGACGGTCGGGCGCTTGCCCTTCCACCGCATCCGGCCGGCCTTGCCCCAGTTGATGTTCGACTGCTCGGCGTTGCCGACCTCGCCGACCGTCGCGCGGCAGCGCACGTCCACCATCCGCATCTCGCCCGAGGGCATGCGCAGCGTGGCGTACTTGCCCTCCTTGGCCAGCAGCTGGACGCCGGCGCCCGCGCTGCGGGCGATCTTGGCGCCGCCGCCGGGCCGCAGCTCGATGGCGTGGATGACGGTACCCGTCGGGATGTTGCGCAGCGGCAGGCAGTTGCCCGGCTTGATGTCGGCGCCCGGCCCGTTCTCGACCCGGTCGCCCTGGCGCAGGTTCCGCGGCGCGAGGATGTAGCGCTTCTCGCCGTCGGCGTAGTGCAGCAGCGCGATGCGGGCGGTGCGGTTCGGGTCGTACTCGATGTGCGCGACCTTCGCCGGGACGCCGTCCTTGTCGTGCCGGCGGAAGTCGATCAGGCGGTACGCGCGCTTGTGCCCGCCGCCCTGGTGCCGGGTGGTGATGCGGCCGTGGTTGTTGCGGCCGCCCTTCTTGGGGAGCGGACGCAGCAGCGACTTCTCCGGCTCGCTGCGTGTGACCTCGACGAAGTCGGCCACGCTCGACCCGCGACGACCCGGAGTCGTCGGCTTGTAGTTACGGATGCCCATCTTTTTCGTTCATCCCTATTTCAGTCTTCGAAGCGACTCCGGCCGGTTAGGCCGGGCCGCCGAAGATGTCGATCCGCTCGCCCTCGGCGAGGCTGACGATGGCGCGCTTGGTGTCCTTGCGCTTGCCGTAGCCGAACCGGGTGCGCTTGCGCTTGCCGGACCGGTTGAGCGTGTTCACGTTCGTCACCTTGACCCCGAACACCGACTCGACGGCCTGCTTGATCTGCGTCTTGTTGGCGTCGGTGCGGACCACGAACGTGTACTTGTTCTCGTCCAGCAGCCCGTAGCTCTTCTCCGAGACGACCGGCGCGATGATGACGTCGCGGGGGTCGGCGATCTTGTTCATGAGCGACCCTCCTTACTTCTTCGCCGCGCGCGAGATGAACTCGTCGTACGCCTTCTGCGTGAAGACGACGTCGTCGTTCACCAGCACGTCGTAGGTGTTGAGCTGGTCGGAGACGATCACGTGCACGCTCGGCTCGTTGCGCAGGCTCTTCCAGGTCAGCTCGTCCTCGCGGTCCAGGACCAGCAGGACGCGCTTGGCCTCGGTGACCGAGCGCAGCGCCGTCAGCGCCGTCCTCGTCTTCGGGGTGTCGCCCTCGATGATGCTGTCGACGACGTGCACCCGGCCGTAGCGGGCGCGGTCCGACAGGGCGCCGCGCAGCGCGGCGGCCTTCATCTTCTTGGGCGTCCGCTGCGAGTAGTCCCGCGGCTGCGGGCCGTGCACCGTGCCGCCGCCGGCGAACTGGGGCGCGCGGGTCGAGCCCTGGCGGGCGCGGCCGGTGCCCTTCTGCCGGTACGGCTTCTTGCCGCCGCCGGACACCGCGCCGCGGGTCTTGGTGGCGTGCGTGCCCTGCCGCGCCGCGGCCAGCTGCGCCACCACAACCTGGTGGATCAGCGGCACGCTGGTCTTCGCGTCGAAGACCTCGGCCGGCAGGTCGATGTCGAGCTTGGAGGTCACTTGCCCGTCCCCTTCACTGCGTCGCGGACCAGCACCACGCCGCCGTTGGGACCGGGAACCGCGCCCTTGATGAGCAGCAGGTTCTTCTCCGCGTCGACGGCGTGGACGGTCAGGTTCTGCACGGTGGTACGGGCGTTGCCGTGCCGTCCCGCCATGCGCAGGCCCTTGAAGACGCGACCGGGGGTCGCGCAGCCGCCGATCGACCCCGGCGAGCGGTGCTTGCGCTGGGTGCCGTGCGAGGCGCTGAGGCCCTTGAACCCGTGGCGCTTCATGACGCCGGCGGTGCCCTTGCCCTTGCTCGTGCCGGTGACGTCGATCTTCTGGCCGGCCTCGAAGACGCCAGCGGTGATCTCCTGGCCGAGTTCGAACTCGGTGGTGTCGTCGGAGCGCAGCTCGACGAGGTAGCGGCGCGGCGTGACGCCGGCCTTCTCGAAGTGGCCCGTGCGCGGCTTGTTCACCTTGCGCGGGTCGATCTGCCCGTACCCGATCTGGACGGCGGTGTACCCGTCCTTCTCCTGGGTGCGGAGCTGCGTGACGACACACGGCCCGGCCTGGACGACGGTCACCGGAACGATCCGGCCCTCATCGTCGAAGACCTGGGTCATGCCGAGCTTCTCGCCCAGGACGCCCTTCCTCTGCGTACTCATTTCTGGTGCGTCCCTCAGAGCTTGATCTCGATGTCAACGCCGGCCGGAAGGTCGAGCCGCATCAGCGAGTCGACCGTCTTGGGCGTCGGGTCGATGATGTCGATCAACCGCTTGTGCGTGCGCATCTCGAAGTGCTCGCGGCTGTCCTTGTACTTGTGCGGCGAGCGGATGACGCAGTACACGTTCTTCTCGGTCGGCAGCGGCACCGGGCCCGCGACCTTGGCGCCCGTCCGCGTCACCGTCTCAACGATCTTCTTCGCGGAGGTGTCGATGACCTCGTGGTCGTAGGCCTTGAGCCGGATGCGGATCTTCTGTCCCGCCATGGTGGCCTCGGTGTCCTTTGCTGTAGTGCCGCTGTTTACTTCACTGGTCGTAATGCGGCGGCCCGGTTGCCCAGGGGCGGCCGGGCCGCCGCGCTACGAGGGGTGTTACTTGATGACCTTGGTGACGCGACCGGCGCCCACGGTCCGGCCACCCTCGCGGATGGCGAACTTCAGGCCCTCCTCCATGGCGACGGGCTGGATCAGCTCGACGCGCATCTCGGTGTTGTCGCCCGGCATGACCATCTCGGTGCCCTCGGGGAGGTTCACCACGCCGGTGACGTCCGTGGTCCGGAAGTAGAACTGCGGACGGTAGTTGTTGAAGAACGGCGTGTGCCGGCCGCCCTCGTCCTTGGACAGGATGTAGACCTGCGCCTCGAACTCGGTGTGCGGGGTGTTGGTGCCCGGCTTGATGACGCACTGGCCGCGCTCGACGTCCTCGCGCTTGATGCCGCGCAGCAGCAGGCCGACGTTGTCGCCCGCCTGGCCCTGGTCGAGCAGCTTGCGGAACATCTCGACGCCGGTGACGGTCGTCTTGGACGAGGAGTCCTTGATGCCGATGATCTCGACTTCCTCGTTGACGTTCACGACGCCGCGCTCGATGCGGCCGGTGACGACCGTGCCGCGGCCGGTGATCGAGAAGACGTCCTCGATCGGCATCAGGAACGGCTTCTCGGTGTCGCGCACCGGCTCCGGCACGTTCTCGTCGACGGCGTTCATCAGCTCGACGATGGACTCGGACCACTTCTCGTCGCCCTGCAGCGCCTGGAAGGCGGACACGCGCACGACCGGGACGTCGTCGCCCGGGAACTCGTACTCCGACAGCAGCTCGCGGACCTCGAGCTCGACGAGCTCCAGGATCTCCTCGTCGTCCACCATGTCGCACTTGTTCAGCGCGACGACGATGTAGGGGACGCCGACCTGGCGGGCCAGGAGCACGTGCTCCTTGGTCTGCGGCATCGGGCCGTCGGTCGCGGCGACCACCAGGATGGCGCCGTCCATCTGCGCCGCACCGGTGATCATGTTCTTGATGTAGTCCGCGTGACCGGGGCAGTCCACGTGCGCGTAGTGCCGGGACTCGGTCTGGTACTCGACGTGCGCGATGGAGATCGTGATGCCGCGCTCGCGCTCCTCCGGCGCCTTGTCGATGTCCTCGAACGGCGTGAAGGGGTTGAGGTCCGGGTACTTGTCGTGGAGCACCTTGGTGATCGCCGCGGTAAGCGTGGTCTTACCGTGGTCGATGTGACCGATGGTGCCGATGTTCACGTGCGGCTTCGTCCGCTCGAACTTGGCCTTCGCCACTGGTTGCTCCTTGTTGCGATCCTCGGCCGTCTGGAACGACCGCTTCGATGTACGTCTGGTGTGATCTGTGGGCAGGCCCGGGTGCTTACTCGCCCCGCGCCTTGGCGATGATCTCCTGCGCGACGTTCCCCGGAACCTCGGCGTAGGAGTCGAACTGCATGGTGAAGACAGCCCGGCCCTGGGTCTTGCTGCGCAGATCACCCACGTAGCCGAACATCTCGGACAGCGGCACGGTGGCCTTGATGACCCGCATCCCGTTCCGCTCGTCCATGGACTGGACCTGGCCGCGGCGGCTGTTGAGGTCGCCGATCACGTCGCCCATGTTCTCCTCGGGCGTGGTGACCTCGACGGCCATCATCGGCTCCAGCAGCGTGGGGGACGCCTTGCGGGCGGCCTCCTTGAACGCCATGGAGCCGGCCACCTTGAACGCCATCTCCGAGGAGTCGACCTCGTGGTAGGCGCCGTCCTGCAGGGTGACCTTGACGCCCACCATCGGGTAGCCGGCGAGGACGCCGAACTCGGCGGCCTCCTGGCAGCCCGCGTCGACCGACGGGATGTACTCCCGCGGGATGCGGCCGCCGGTGACCTTGTTCTCGAACTCGTAACCGTCGGACCCGCCGCCGAGCGGCTCCAGGTCGATGATCACGCGGCCGAACTGGCCGGAGCCGCCCGTCTGCTTCTTGTGGGTGTACTCGACCTTCTCCACCTTCCTGGAGATGGTCTCGCGGTAGGCCACCTGCGGCTTGCCGACGTTGGCGTCGACCTTGAACTCGCGCTTCATCCGGTCGACGAGGATCTCCAGGTGGAGCTCGCCCATGCCGGAGATCACGGTCTGGCCGGTGTCCTCCTCGGTGCGGACCTGGAAGGACGGGTCCTCCTCGGCCAGCCGCTGGATCGCGGTGCCCAGCTTCTGCTGGTCGGCCTTGGTCTTGGGCTCGATCGCCACGTGGATGACCGGCGCCGGGAAGTTCATCGACTCAAGGACGATGGGGTTCTTCTCGTCGCACAGCGTCTCACCGGTGGTGGTCTGCTTGAGGCCCATCACCGCGACGATGTCGCCGGCGCCCGCGCGCTCGATCTCGGTGCGCTTGTTGGCGTGCATCCGGTAGATCTTGCCGATGCGCTCCTTGCGCTCCTTGACGGAGTTCATCACGTTCGCGCCGGACTCCAGCACGCCGGAGTACACGCGCACGAAGGTGAGCTTGCCCAGGTGCGGGTCGCTGGCGATCTTGAAGGCCAGCGCGGAGAACGGCTCGTCCTCGCTCGGCTTGCGCGACAGCACCGTCTCCTCGTCGCGGACGGCGTGGCCCTCGATGGCCTCCACGTCCAGCGGCGAGGGCAGGTAGCGGACGATCGCGTCCAGCAGCGGCTGCACGCCCTTGTTCTTGAAGGCCGTGCCGCACGTCACCGGGGTGAGCTTCGCGGCGATCGTCGCGCGCCGGATGCCGGCGTGCAGCTGCTCCACGGTGGGCTCGTCGCCCTCCAGGTACAGCTCCATGATCTCGTCGTCGTTCTCGGCGAGCGTCTCGACGAGCTTGTCGTGCCACTCGCGGGCCGCCTCGGCGTGCGTCTCGGGGATGTCGAGCGTGTCGTACATCTCGCCGAGCTTGGCCTCCTCGTTCCAGACGAGGGCCTTCATGCGCACCAGGTCGATGACGCCCTTGAAGTCGGCCTCGGCGCCGATCGGCAGCTGCAGCACGAGCGGGATCGCGTTGAGACGGTTCTCGATCATGTCGACGCAGCGGTGGAACTCCGCGCCGACCCGGTCGAGCTTGTTGACGAAGCACATGCGGGGCACGCCGTAGCGGTCGGCCTGCCGCCACACCGTCTCGGACTGCGGCTCCACGCCGGCGACACCGTCGAACACCGCGACCGCGCCGTCGAGCACCCGCAGGTTGCGCTCCACCTCGATGGTGAAGTCGACGTGCCCGGGGGTGTCGATGATGTTGATCGTGTGCTTGACGTCGTCGACGGGCCATTCGCAGGTGGTGGCGGCGGAGGTGATGGTGATCCCCCGCTCCTGCTCCTGCTCCATCCAGTCCATGGTGGCGGCGCCGTCGTGGACCTCGCCGATCTTGTAGCTGATACCCGTGTAGTACAGGATCCGCTCGGTCGTCGTGGTCTTGCCCGCGTCGATATGGGCCATGATCCCGATGTTGCGGACCTTGCCCAGGTCTACACCGGTTTTGGTAGCCACAGTGTCCTCGCGTCCTCGCGTCGTCTCGTCGTTCTCAACCCCGCCGGGGTTACCAGCGGTAGTGGGCGAAGGCCTTGTTGGACTCCGCCATCTTGTGGGTGTCCTCGCGCTTCTTGACAGACGCGCCGAGGCCGTTGCTCGCGTCGAGCAGCTCGTTCATCAGCCGCTCGGTCATGGTCTTCTCGCGGCGCTGCCGGGCGTACACCACCAGCCAGCGCAGGGCGAGGGTGGTGCTGCGGGCCGGCCGCACCTCGACGGGGACCTGGTAGGTCGCGCCACCGACGCGGCGGCTGCGGACCTCCAGGGTCGGCTTGACGTTGTCGAGCGCGCGCTTCAGCGTGACGACCGGGTCGTTGCCGGTCTTCTCGCGGGCGCCCTCGAGAGCCTCGTACACGATGCGCTGCGCGATGGAACGCTTGCCGTCCAGGAGAATCTTGTTGATGAGCGCGGTGACCAGCGGCGAGTTGTACACCGGGTCAGCGATCAGCTGGCGCTTGCCAGCAGGGCCCTTGCGCGGCATCAGCTCTTCTCCTTCTTCGCGCCGTACTTGCTGCGCGCCTGCTTGCGGTTGCGGACGCCCTGGGTGTCGAGCGAACCGCGGATGATCTTGTACCGAACACCCGGGAGGTCCTTCACTCGGCCGCCGCGCACGAGCACGATCGAGTGCTCCTGCAGGTTGTGGCCGACACCGGGGATGTAGGCCGTGACCTCAATCCCGCTGGTCAGCCGGACACGGGCGACCTTGCGAAGCGCGGAGTTCGGCTTCTTGGGCGTCGTCGTGTAGACGCGCGTGCAGACACCCCGCCGCTGGGGGCTCTCCTTCAGCGCGGGCGTCTTGTTCTTGGTCACCTTGTCCTGGCGGCCCTTGCGGACCAGCTGCTGGATCGTGGGCACCGCGTCTCCGTCTTCCCTCGTACCGAGCCGGTAAGTCTTTTTGCTGCAATCACCACCTCAGGCGAGGCTGTGACCTGCCGGTTTCCCGACCTCTCCGACCCACGCGGTCGGGCGTGTCGCCGGGTCACGGAGCATTGCCCGCGACCAACCGACACAGACCGCCCGGCCCATGAACGGGCCGAATCAAGCCGGGGAGTGGTTGCGGCGCTGAGCCGGTCCTGACTCGGACCCTGCCGACGCGCACGCATAGCGGCCCGCATACAGCGGGCACAAGTGAAGAGGTTACCGACCGCTCCGCGAAAGTGCAAAGCGAGCAGCGCACTACCGCGCGAGCCCCCTCCGGCGCAAGCCCGGGAGGCCCCCGGAAGCCGACTCACCGTCTAGATCAACGGAGAAATGCCGACGGATGTTCCCGCCGCGGAGGCGGGAAGACCCGTCGGCATTGTGTCCCACATTCCGGCCCTTGGGGAAGACGTCGACGAGGTTTTACGCCGTCCCCCCGGCCGGAGCGCCCTAGAGCAGGAAGGCGACGACCAGCACGATGACGATCACCACGCCGACGACGCCGCCGATGACGTAGAGCATCGTGTTGCTCTTGCCGCTCTTGCCCTCGTCGGTCCCGTAGGTGGACGGCTGACCGTACTGTCCCTGCTGCCCGAACTGCCCATGCTGGGCGGGCTGGCCGAACTGGGACTGGCCGAACTGCTGCTCGCCCTGCTGGCCGAACTGCTGCGCGCCCTGCTGGCCGTACTCCTGCTGCTGGCCGTACTCCTGCTGCTGCCCGTAACCCTGCTGGCCGGACTGCTGGCCTGGCTGCTGCTGGCCGCCGTACTGCTGACCGTGCTGTTGCTGGCCGTAGGCCTGCTGGTCCTGCGGAGCGCCGAACGGCTGGGCGCCGTACTGCTGCTCGCTCTGCTGGCCGAACTGCTGCGCGCCCTGCTGGCCGTACTCCTGCTGGCCGTACTCCTGTTGCTGGCCGTAGTCCTGCTGGCCGCCGAACTGCTGCGCACCGGGCTGCGGCTGCTGCTGGGCCTGCGGCTGCCACGACTGCTGCCCGATGTCCAGGCGGGTGTGCTCGGCCATTCCCCCGGACGCTTCGGCGGCGTGCCGCCCCTGCGCCGGGGCGGACGGGTCGAACGCCTCGGTCGGGCGGGCGTCCTCGACACCGCGGTCGCCCCTACCGAACGCCGGCGGCTCCTCGGCCTGCGGGGCGCCGAAGCCGGAGTCGGGCGGCGGCACCATCATCGTCCGCTCATGGTCGCTCTGCCCCTGGCCCGGCTGCCCCTGCTGCCGACCGGGCTGGGACGCCTCCGGCGACCACGGCTCGGGCGTCGAGGGCGGAACCGGCGCCTGCCACGGCTCTGCGGGCGGCTCCTGCCGGCGCTCGGGGCCGGTGGCGACAGGGACGTCGGTGCCGGGCGACCAGTGCAGCGTGGCCTGGTCGTCCACCGGGGGACGCTGCGGACGCTCGGGCTCCTGCGGCCCGGTGCCGGGACCGGGGACGATCAGGGTCCGGTCGTTGCCGCCGTCCTGGGGCTGCCCGGGGGCCGGCGGCGCCTGCTCGGCGGGCGTCCCGCCCTCGGGCGAGCGCGGTTCGGCGGGCGGCGCGTACCCGGGCTGGCCGCCGAACGGCGGCTGGCCGTACGGCTGCTGCTCCTGCTGCTCGTACTGGGGGGCGCCGTGCATCGGCTGCTGCGGGTAGCCCTGTTGCGGCTGCCCGTACTGCTGCTCCGGCTGCTGCCCGTACTGCTGGCCCTGGGGGCCGCCGTACTGCTGCTCCTGCGGCGGCGGGAAGCCACCGGGGCCGGGAGGAGTCCCATAGGACTGCTGCCCGTACGGCTGCTCCTGCTGCTGCTGATACGGCTGCTGCTCGTACTGCTGCTGCTCGTACTGCTGCTGTTCGTGCTGGGGGGCGCCGTACTGCTGCGGAGGCGGCGGCGGGGGCTGCTCGCCGTACTGCTGCATCGGCTGCTCGACCATCGTCGGGGGCGGCGGGGGCGTCCGCCGCTCCGCCTCGCCGGGCTCCTGCGGCGCCTGGGGCCGCTGCCCGCCGGCCGCGCCGCCCAGCTGCGGCGCGCCGAACACCACGGTCCGGTCGCCCAGCGGCCGCGCGGGGGGCTCGCCCCGCTCCTCGGGGGCCTGGCGGCCCTCGTCCTCCGGCAACGGCCGCTGCGGTCCCTGCGTGCCGTCATTCTCGGTCATCGTCGGGCTCCTTCAGCGCCGTCGTCCCGGGGCTCCTCAGTCCCGGTCGCCGGGGATCCGCCGTCGGTCCCCGGATCTGTCACTCGTCTCGTCCCGTGGCGGTCTGGCCGCCCGTGGGCGTTTCTGGCCCCCAGCCTGCCCCGATAGCCGGTGGTATCGCAAATCATCGCCCCAGTTGGACGTCCGGCGCCCGCCGTCCGTTCCGGCCGGACGCCCCACCTGCGGTAACGCCACCGCCCTCCGGATCACTCGTGCCCGCGCACCGGGTGCGGGCGGTACGGCGCCTCCAGCCGCTCGGCCTCCTTGTCGTCCAGCACGAGCCCGGCGGCGGCGATCGCGTCGTCGATGTGCGCGGTCTTCGTCGCGCCGACGATCGGCGCCGTCACGCCCGGGCGCCCGAGCAGCCACGCGAGCGCGACCTGCGCCATGGGCACGCCCCGCTCCCCCGCGATCTCGCGCACGACGTCGACGACGTCGAAGTCGGCCTCGTCGTACATCATCTCGCCGTAGGGGTCGTTGCCCGCCCGCACCGTGTTGGCCTGCCCGCCGCGGTCGCGGTTCCCCGCCAACCGGCCGCGCGCGAGGGGGCTCCATGGGAGGAGCCCGACGCCCAGGTCGGCGCAGAGCGGGTTCATCTCCCGCTCCTCCTCGCGGTACACCAGGTTGTAGTGCTTGCTTTCATGTAGGTACTCCCCCGGAGGTGGTCATGCCCTCGTCCAACCCCCTAGTGCCGGTCGTCTCCTATGCCCGCATCTCTGCCGACATCAAGCGGGACGCGCACGGCGTCCAGGACCAGCACAAGGTGAACCGCGAGACGGCGGCCCGGTACGGCTGGACGGTGGTCCACGAGTTCACCGACAACGACCGGTCGGCGGCCAAGGTCGGCGTGGTCCGTGACGACTTTGAGGCGATGCTGTCCGCGCTGCGGTCGGGCCGTCTTCCGGACGGCACCTATATAGAAGGTGTGGTGATCCTCGCGGAGGATCGCCTCGCGCGTCGGCCGGGCGACTACGAACGGTTCGTGGAGGCGTTCACCTACCAGGACAACCGGGTCTTCGCCGACCAGCGCGGCCCCAAGGATCTCTACAGCGAGGACGTAGAGAGTATGGGTCTGTTCGGTGCTGTCATCTCCAAGATGGAGGTGCGCAAGATGCAGCGTCGTATGAGGCGGTCGCATCGTGCCCGGGCCGAGGAGGGGCGGCCGGTCGGCGGGCCTCGTCCGTTCGGCTGGAAGGACGATCGGCTGAGCCTCGAACCGCGCGAGGCTGAGCTACTGGCACAGGCGGTCAAGGACTTCCTCGGCGGCCGGTCCGTTCACTCGATCGTCATGGAGTGGCAGCGCCTGGGCGTGAAGACCGCACGCGGCAACGAGTGGAGCGTGCGGTCTCTCAAGGTCTCGATGTCCAGCCCTCGTATCTGCGGGTGGCGTGAGATCTCCGGCGAGTTGGTCCGTGGGCCGGACGGCGCGCCGGTTCAAGGGCAGTGGGAAGCCATCGTCAGCCCTGAGCAGTGGTCCGCCGTCCGGGCGGCCTTCGACAAGCGGAAGGGCCACTTCGTCGGACGTGACATGAAGATCGGACGGGCGCACCCTGCCGACTACCGCGATCACACCTATCTACTGTCGGGCATCCTGCGCTGCGGGCGGCGCCTCCCGGACGGGAACCTCTGCAACACTCCACTTCGCTCCAACGGGCCGAAGGATGCAGCGCACCACACGTACACGTGCCTGAGCCGTGCTGAGGGCGGTTGCGGTGGGGTCTCCCGGCGCGGTGACCTCGTCGACATGTTCGTCTCTGAGGCGGTGCTCGCCAAGCTGGAAGAGGCGTCGTTCTCCTCCGGCCCGCGTGATCAGGAGTGGGAGGGCGCGGCCGAACTCAGGGCGGTGGAGGAGCAGCTAGAGACCCTGACCCGGCAGTGGAACGCCCGGCAGATCACCAATGACCTGTTCTTCAAGCTGGTCCCCGGCCTGGAGCAGCAGATCAGCCAGCTCCGCACCGAGAAGAACAGGCACGAGGCCGCCATAGCGGCGAAGGAAGCGCGGGACGAGACGAGCGCTTCCGAGGTGCGGCGGCGGTGGTACCTGCCAGAGGAAGAGGGCGGGTTCCCGATCTCGGTGAAGCGGACCTATATCCGCGCGGCCTTGCACGCGGTGATCATGTACCCGGCGGGCAAGGGCAACAAGAGGTTCAACCCTGACCTCCTCGACCCGATCTGGCGCACCGACTGATCAGGCCAGACCAGTAGCGAGAGAGCCCCGCATCCCGTCCGGTGCGGGGCTCGTCTCGTGTCAGGCCGCGTGCGTGTCGAGTACCTCGCGGACCTCCGGGACGTCCCGGTAAGGCTCCAGCTTGGCGAGAACGACGCGCCCGCGTCGGGCGGTCCGGTCGCTGGGGAAGTCGGCCGCGAGGTCGAGCATGCGCCGCGCGGTCTCGGCACCCTCTTCGGGCTCGTTGGCGTCCACCAGGGCGACGGCTAGCCATGAGAGGTAGAGAGCGAGTTCGCGCGTGTGAGTGGAGTCGTACCGGGTGAGGACTTCCTGCAATAGCGGGACGGCTCGTAGTGGGCGCCGGAGTTCGGTGTAGACGCGGGCGTCCATCACGTCGAGTTCCTCGGGCGAGACCCAGTAAGCCCAGTCGGGCGCCTCCTGCGAGTCCTCGTCGGCCATGGCCTCGTGGGCTTCGGCGAGAGCGCGCATCGCTGGCTGCGGGTTGCCTGCCTTGGTCTGCGCCCATGCGACCCGGTCAAGGTAGAGCGCGCGGGCCTTGGCTGGTGCGTCCGGCCCGGCCTCGTCCAGGGCGGCGCGGGCGAGGCTCAGCCCGTCGTCTTCGTGGCCGGTGTTGGAGAGCTGGTAGGCGAGGCTTCCCGCGAGGTTGCCGACTAGCGAAAGGTCTCCCGCCTCCCTGGCTGCCGAGACACCGAGTCGGTAGGCGTGCGCGGCCTGGTCGTGCTCGCCCGCGTCGCTCGCTATCCACCCGGCAATCTGGGCTATCTCCCCGATGCTGCTGAGCAGAGAGCGGCCGGTTTCCTCGGAGTGTGTCGTCTCTCGGTAGAGCTGAACGGCGCCGTCCAGTTCGCGGAGTGCCGGTGCGAGTAGATCGCCGCTGGCGATGACGTCGTCTGCGAGCCGTAGACCGTGCGCGCGGTCGGCAAGCGCGGCCGCCGTGGATGCTCCGACCCTGCGGCCTGCGGTGCTGGCCAGTGGCCCAAGCTCCACGTCGTGGTCAGGCAGGAAGTAGGCGAGTGCCTCGGCCGGACTGGGGGCACCGGCGCCGATCTCCTCGCCGCGTGCGTGGGCCGCTGCCCTTTCGAGGGTTTGCAGGGGGATGCTCAGAGCCACGGAGAGGGCGGGAAGCCACACGTCGGGGATGCGCTCGCCTCGCTCCCAACGGCTGATCTCGTGGCGCGTCACGGAGGCTGTTCCCGAGATCCGGCACAACGACTCGGCTAGCTGTCTCTGGCTCTTGCGCGCATCACGTCGCAAGCGTGCGAGGTACGCACCGAATCGCCGACGCCTTTCGTTGATCACGCTGGCCCCTCCCTTGGCCTCCAGTCTGGCCCCTCCCTGGCCCCCTCGTGGGCGACTCTGGGGAGACAGGCCGAACAGACAGGCTCAAGCCATGGAAAAGGCAGCAGGTGAACGGGTCAACCCCCATCTCTGCGCCCCCGACGTTCATCGTCTCGACGGAAGGACGGCCCCCATGGCAACGGAAGCCTCAGAGGTGACGGAAGCGCGGCGGTTGCGGGTCTGGGCGCTGGCGCAGGCGCTCAAGTCGCATGGGTACGCGGTCGAGGTGGCGGAGTCCGAGCCGCTGCTTGCGGTCCCGGCCGCGTCCGGGCCGCCGGTGGTACTGCGGTGCGATCGTCGGTCGGTCTGCGGTGGTGAGCTGTGGTTCGCCTTCGCGGGCGGCGCCCCTGTCGCTCCGGCTGATGACGCGCACCTGCAAGACGTCGTCGTCGCGGTGAAGGGCAAGCTCGCCGCGCAGGCTGATGGGTAGGCGTCCCGCATCCGAGGTCGTGACCTGGTACGGGCAGGCCACCGGGGCATGGTGGGCGCTGGTCCCCCTGGCTGGTGGTGCTCGGCTGTTGGAGGCTGCCAACCCTCGTGAACTGCGGGAAGCGATCGAGAACCCGGCGGCCTGGCCCTGGCCTCGACCCAAGTTCCTCCCGGCTCCCCCAGCTCGTGACGACATGAGGGCCGCGGCTTCCCTGCCCGCCGACATGGTCGGGGCCGGTCGATGGCCGCAAGCCACCCCGTAGGGGCGACCGAAGGGAGTCAGCCGGCGCCGTTGCGGCAATTCCGTCTCAAGCGTCGACCGACCTGGAAGCCGCTGCCCGGCACGTGGGCGCGATGGTGGCGCGGGGACTGCCTCAGCTTGCGCGATGCGGTACGGGCGGACCGTCCACGGCGGCCGGGGCGGTGGGCGGGGCCGCGCCGCGAACGGCGCCCCAGCGCCGCACGCGCAAGGCGCGGCGGCCGTCCACGGTCCCGGGCCTGCGGTGGGCGGGCCCAGCCACGCACCGAGCCCCCGCGCCTTGCGCGGGGGCTCGTGCTCTTCTGCGTCGAACTCGCTGGACATTGAAGCTGGACGGTTCCGGACTTGCGCGGGGGCGGGGCCTCGTAGCCTTGACCGGCGGACGGGCAGCACCTGCCTGCCCGCAATGGCCCGTCGCGAGGCCCCGCGCGGGGTCCCCGCGCAAGTACGGAACCGGCCAGCGGCACCAAGCTCACGACAACACTGCTATAGGTCCCAGACCAGCCTCAGCGCTTCCTTCAGATCAATCGTCTGTTGATCATTAAGGCGTCCGCAGTACCCGTCCAACCTCTTTTGATCAACTGTGAGAACCTGGAAGGCCAGGATCTGACTCTTCTGGGGCAATGGGTCGTTTTCGGACAGGATCGGCGCAATCCGATTGAACGACTTAATCTTGCTGCTTACCGCCGCGATGCTCACAACCGGCATCGCCTTGTTGAACGAATCTCGCGAGATGACCACTCCAGGCCGACGCCCCGTCTGCTCGGAGCCTCGGCCCGGGTTGAAGTCAACCCAGTAGATCTCGCCCCACCTCGGAGGGTCGTCGGGATATGGCACACGCCTAACGCTACTCGTCGTCGAGCAGTTCCGCCGCCAACGGCAGGCTCGCATCCGCCCACTCCGCCGCTTCCTCAGCGAAGGCAGCGAACTGATCTTCGAGGGGCGGCAGCGACTCCACGGGCCCGGGGGCTGCATTGGTGATGGCCAGCCACGGGAAGGTGAGCACCAACGGTTGCGGGACCGCAACGCCGATTTCGACGCGATCGGAAGTACTAGCGGTTGACTGATGGGCAAACGACGCACTCATGGTCTCCGCCTCTCTGCCTGCTCCCGCAGACCTTCGGCTTTGTCATACTGCCTAAGAGCCTCTTGCAAGACCGTGATGAGTTCTTCGCAGCGCGACCTGCTCAGATGGAACCGCCCCATGTCATCGGGGGCGATCCCGTTTGCGACTGCTTCGATCTCCCGCCGTCGCAGCTCCGGATCGCTGCTCACGATCACAGGTGGGGCCAGGTGGCCCAACGCAAGGTAGATGCCATCAGGTGAGCCATCGCGTGTAGGCGGGCCGACCTGAGCTACGAACTGGTTGATGTGGCGTGTGGGCACGCTGGCCAGGTTCGACCAGTCGACGTACACGGTCACACTGTCCACAGTCGTGCTCTCCGGCTCAATGCTGCTCACTGCCTTAGTCTTACATCCTTGCCGCGCGGAGGTGCGAGAGAGGGCAAGCTTGGGGGCTCTGCCGCGAGTGTGTCACCTCCGTGTCACTGTGGCGATCCCCAGCCATGAGAAGTTTCTCCTGTTTTGCGTAACGTTTCAGCGCTACAGGGCATTCCGAGGGGCTGCAGTGCTCCTACTCCCAGGACGGTCCGGGAAGGCGCGCCAGGCAGGGCTAGACGAACGCCACCGCTAGAGGTGCGCCAGGACCTGGCGCTACGACACCTCGCCACTCGCCCGGCTCAGTGAAGCAAGTGGCCGCCGGCGACCGCGTAGCGGGCGCCTTGACCCTGTAAAGAAAGTCCTCGACGCCTGGGGGTCCGAGCTAGCTCGCCTTCCGCTCGTCGTCACGGTCGGTGAGCTGGTTACGGATGGCTCGGGCCTGCTGGACCCGGTTGCGCGCCTGCTCTGCCCAGAAGTGCTCACCGTTCATGAGTCCGCTTCCGACGTACTTCCATCGCCCGGTGGTCACGACGTCCCGCTTCGGGTCCGGCTCGGGAAGCCCTTCGGCCTGCCGTGCGGCCTGGGCGGCGTACTCGGCACGGGCCTGGCGTAGCTCGGAGAGGGTGACCGAGTAGCGGCGGGACTTGGAGGAGAAGTGTCCTCCGTACCCCAGCATGTGAGCCCAGTTGCGTAGGCGTAGGTCGTGGTACTCGGGCAGGTCGGCCAGTGTGAAGCACGTCCAGATCATGCGGCGGGCGTGCTCGGACACCTTGAGTGAGTTGATCTGGGTGGCGTAGCGGACGGGGTGGTCCACGGTGCCTGAGTCCTCGGCGCCCTTGGTGGCGTACTTGGCGATGTAGCGGGCGACGTGCTTGTCGGCGATGCCGTCCAGGTCGGCGGCGACCTTGATGGGCTGGGTGTCGTGCTGGCGCCCCCATCGCAGGGTCAACGGTGCCGTACCGCCCTGCGGATGCGGGACCGGTACCTCTACCTGCGTGGCGGCGGTGGGTAGCGTGCGCTCCAACAGTTCAGCCGTGGCCCATGAGGGCGGCGGCTGGTCGGGGCCGTCCGGCCCGTCGAGCCGGACCACGGCGTGGAAGTGGATGAGGCCGCGCCGCTGGTACTCGATGACGCGGGCGTAGGACACGCGGGCCTGCTCTCGTAGGGCCTTGTGGGTGATGCCGAGTTCGGCCGTGATCAGCCTCGGCACGGTGAGCGTGAGGCGGCGCCACAGCTCGGGGGCATGGGCGTTCCACAGCACGGCGGCCGGGTAGTCGTAGCAGTCGACGCAGATCGGTTGCCCTACCTGCGGGTCGTCGGCCTGGTGGCGTGCTCGGCATCCCTCGGGGCGGCCGTGCGGGCACAGCGGGTCGTCTCGACGCGGGCGGCAAGGCTGGGGCTTCCCGGCCTTCTCGCGGTGGGAGTGGACGGCGCCGAATGAGGGGGCGGTCAGGGTGAGGAACACGCGCGGGTGCCCGCTGACCTCGTCGGAGACGCCCTTCCCTCCGGTCAGGCCAGAGATGATCAGGTGATAGGTGTCATCCCGGTAGACCTCGGCGCAGGCGGCACAGCGCGAGGCGCGGCGGTTCCCGCACGCGGTGATCAGGTAGCCGGTCGGCTCGTCGTCGGTCGAGTAGGACTCGATCAGCTCCCCGG
Source organism: Actinomadura opuntiae (assembly GCF_030283205.1). Taxonomy (GTDB): domain Bacteria; phylum Actinomycetota; class Actinomycetes; order Streptosporangiales; family Streptosporangiaceae; genus Spirillospora. The sequence goes on along the minus strand of NZ_JASNWF010000028.1, from coordinate 91,459 downwards.
TCTGGCCGTCCAGGGTCAGGCGCTCGCCTTGCAGCCGGACGGGCTGCTCACAGCCTCCGGCCGTCTTGATCATCTGGTGCCAGCGCTCGAAGTCCGGCATCGCCGCGCGCTGGACGGCGGCGGCCACCTCGGGCGGCAACTCCGGCATCTGCGGGGCCCTCATGCGGCATCCCGCCACGACTCGACCACGGCGGACGTCTCGGCCTTGGCCTGGTCGTCCGATGCCTCTTCGGCCAACGTCAGGCCGAGAATGGTCCCGATCTCGTTCCACTTGGCGTCAGTCCATCGCGGCGATTTGCTGGCCTGACGCTTGCCCCATGCGACAGCTTCCGGGCTGGGCTTCAACCCGTGACTCCTCTCCCTGGCCACAGCTAGGGAGCGCGCGACGATCTCCGAAATTCAGGGCGCCGATCCGGGCAGGCTGCCGCCTGCTCGTTGATCAGTCCTGCGCGACGAGTGACTTCAAATGCGCTGTGTTGGCCAGGGCTTTCGAGTTAGTGAGCTGTTCCACGGGACAAGTCCCGCCCGGGCGCGACCCGGTCTTGCGTGCCGAGAGCCCACCCCGGCGAATGTGTTCTCTTTATGTGTGGTGTCACGGCTGTCGCTTCTCGATGAGGCCACCTCGCGGCGCCCCGGTGGCAGGAGCCGACCCCGCCTGTCACTCGTCCGTTCCGGAGTCGCAGGATGCGGCTCCGCATCCATGAGTACCCGACCATGATCAGGACTGAAACCCCGTGCTGGACGATCCGAGCGACTATCACTCTGGGTGACCTACATAGATCGAAGGTAAACCCGCATGGGATGAACTACTATTTGTAGTGGTTCTGCATCGTGACGAACCTCGCCCAGCCGTGCCGCTCCGCGACGTGCTGCGCCTTGGCGAACTGCCACGCGAACATGCTGGACGCGCCGATGTAGCGCGCCTTGCCCGCGCGCACCACGTCGTCGAGGGCCTCCATGGTCTCCTCGATGGGCGTCTCATAGTCCCAGCGGTGGATCTGGTAGAGGTCCACATAGTCGGTGCCCAGCCGCCGGAGCGAGTCGTCGATGGCCGCCATGATGTGCTTGCGCGACAGCCCCTTGTCATTGGGCCCGTCGCCCATGGGCAGGCAGACCTTGGTCGCCAGGACGTAGTCCTCCCGGCGCGGGAACAGCTTCGCCAGCAGGTGCCCGGTGATGACCTCGCTCACGCCGCGCGAGTACATGTCGGCGGTGTCGAAGAACGTCACGCCCGCCTCGACCGCCCGCCGGACGATCGGCTCCGCCGCCTCCTCCGTCAGCGCCCAGGGCCGCTGGCCGGGGTCGCCGAAGCTCATCATTCCCAGGCAGATCCGCGAGACCCTCGTCCCCGTCGTCCCGAGCCGCACCTGTTCCATGACCACTCCTCTCGGTCGCGTCCTCCACGGTGCACCGCCGCGCGGGCGATCACCAAACCGGCGGGCAGGCTAACGGACGCGGAAGGGCCCGCTCCCCAGGGAGCGGGCCCTTTCCGTATGCGCCGGTGTCAGTCGAATGCGTGGCACTCCACCTCTGCTCGGCTCTGGGTCATTCCCAGCTTGACGTACTTGGCCTCGCAGGCGCGCTGCTTGGCGTTCAGATCGAGCTTGCCGCACTCCTTGACGCTGGAGTAGGTGCGACAGCCCTGCTGCGTCTGCCGGTCGCTCCTGGACGGCTGGGCGGCGCTGGCGGTACCCACCCCGCCGACGACGACGGCCGCGGCGAGCAGCGTTGCGGTCATGACCCTCTTCATGTGATTCCTCCCCCGACGCGTACATTAGCCAGCACCTCGGTCGTCCCCGGGCACGGCACCGCAAAACACCCTCAAAGGTCAAGAAAACGGGTAAAACTGCAGGTAGATCGCATGCCCGGACACGCGGAAGGCCCCTCCCGCGCCTGCGGAAGGGGCCCTCGCCACCGGGGGACGGAACCCCCGGTTCAGGTGTTACCGGTTGTACTGGCCGAAGTCGTACTCCTCCAGCGGCACGGCCTCGCCGGAGCCCTGCCCGAAGGCGTACTCGGCGCCGTCGTCGTAGGAGCCGACGGAGTAAACCGCCGCCTTCGCTTCCTCGGTCGGCTCGACCCGGACGTTGCGGTACTGCGGCATGCCGGTACCGGCCGGGATGAGCTTGCCGATGATGACGTTCTCCTTGAGGCCGAGCAGCGGGTCGCTCTTGGCGTGCATCGCGGCCTCGGTGAGCACCCGGGTCGTCTCCTGGAAGGACGCCGCCGACAGCCACGACTCGGTCGCGAGCGAGGCCTTGGTGATGCCCATCAGGACGGGGCGGCCGGCGGCGGGCGTGCCGCCCTCGGCCACGACGTTCCGGTTCGTCTCCTCGAAGATCGGCCGCTCCACCAGGTCGCCCGGCAGCAGGTCGGTGTCGCCCGACTCGAGGATGTTCACCCGCTTCAGCATCTGGCGGACGATGATCTCGATGTGCTTGTCGTGGATCGACACGCCCTGCGAGCGGTACACCTCCTGGACCTCGTGCACCAGGTGCAGCTGCACCGCGCGCGGGCCGAGGATGCGCAGCACCTCGTGCGGGTTGATGGCGCCCGCGATGAGCTGCTGGCCGACGTCGACGTGCTCGCCCTCCTTCACCAGCAGGCGCGAGCGCATCGGCACCTGGTAGGCGATCTCGTCGGAGCCGTCGTCCGGGACGACGACGACCTTGCGGGTCTTCTCCGTCTCGTCGATCTTGATCCGGCCGGCGACCTCGCTGATCGGCGCCACGCCCTTGGGGATGCGGGCCTCGAACAGCTCCTGGACACGCGGCAGACCGTGCGTGATGTCACCGCCGGCGACACCGCCGGTGTGGAACGTCCGCATGGTCAGCTGGGTGCCGGGCTCGCCGATGGACTGCGCGGCGATGATGCCGACGGCCTCGCCGACGTCCACCCGCTTGCCGGTGGCCAGCGAGCGGCCGTAGCAGGCGGCGCAGACACCGATCTTGGCCTCGCAGACCAGCGCGCTGCGGGTGCGCACCGACTCCACGCCCGCCTCGACCAGCCGGGTCACCACCGCGTCCGACAGGTCGGTGTCGGCCGGGAAGATGACCGTCCCGTCGACCTCGACGTCCTCGGCGATCGTGCGGCCGATCAGCGCGGTCTCCGAGGTGGCCAGCTTGACCAGCGTGCCGTCCGGCAGCTTCTCGGCCACCTCGAACGGGATCGTGCGGTCGGTGCCGCAGTCCTCCTCGCGGACGATGACGTCCTGCGCGACGTCCACCAGGCGCCGGGTCAGGTAACCCGAGTCGGCGGTCCGCAGCGCGGTGTCCGCGAGGCCCTTCCGGGCGCCGTGCGTCGAGATGAAGTACTCGACGACTGACAGCCCCTCGCGGAAGGACGACTTGATCGGACGCGGGATGGTCTCGCCCTTGGGGTTGGAGACCAGGCCGCGCATGCCGGCGATCTGGCGCAGCTGGAGCGGGTTGCCGCGGGCGCCCGACTGGATCATCATCCAGATCGGGTTGGCCTTCGGGAACGCCTTCTCCATGTCCACCGCGACGTCCGCGGTGGCCTTGTTCCAGATCTCGATGAGCTCCTGCTTGCGCTCGTCGTCGGTGATCAGACCGCGGTTGAACTCGCGCTGCACCTTCTCCGCGCGCGCCTCGTAGCCGCTCAGGATGTCCTGCTTGTTCGGCGGCGTCACGACGTCGTCGATGGAGATGGTCACACCGGACCGGGTGGCCCAGTGGAACCCGGTGCTCTTCAGCGCGTCCAGCGCGTTGGCGACCTCGACCTTCGGGTAGGTCTCGGCCAGCTCGTTCACGATCGCCGACAGCTGCTTCTTGCCGATCTCGTCGTCGACGAACGGGAAGTCGTCCGGCAGCGTCTCGTTGAACAGCGCGCGGCCGAGCGTGGTCTCCAGCCGGTAGGCCTGGCCGGGCTCGTAGCCCTCGGGCGCCTGCCAGCCGCGCGGCGGCGGGACGTCCTTCAGCCGGATCTGGATCTTGGCCTGCAGGTCCAGCTCGTGCCGGTCGTAGGCCATGATCGCCTCGGCGATCGAGCCGAACGCGCGGCCCTCGCCGTCGGCGCCGTCCTTCTGCGTCGTCAGCCAGTACAGGCCGATGACCATGTCCTGGGTGGGCATGGTGACGGGCTTGCCGTCCGACGGCTTGAGGATGTTGTTGGTCGACAGCATCAGGATCCGCGCCTCGGCCTGCGCCTCGGCCGACAGCGGCAGGTGCACCGCCATCTGGTCGCCGTCGAAGTCGGCGTTGAACGCGGTGCAGACCAGCGGGTGGATCTGGATGGCCTTGCCCTCGACCAGCTGCGGCTCGAACGCCTGGATGCCCAGGCGGTGCAGGGTCGGCGCCCGGTTCAGCAGCACCGGGTGCTCGGTGATGACCTCTTCCAGCACGTCCCACACGACCGGGCGGGCCCGCTCGACCATCCGCTTGGCGGACTTGATGTTCTGCGCGTGGTTGAGGTCGACCAGCCGCTTCATCACGAACGGCTTGAACAGCTCCAGCGCCATCTGCTTGGGCAGGCCGCACTGGTGCAGCTTCAGCTGCGGGCCGACGACGATGACCGAACGGCCCGAGTAGTCGACGCGCTTGCCCAGCAGGTTCTGCCGGAACCGGCCCTGCTTGCCCTTGAGCATGTCGGACAGCGACTTCAGCGGGCGGTTGCCCGGCCCGGTGACCGGGCGGCCGCGGCGGCCGTTGTCGAACAGCGCGTCGACGGCCTCCTGCAGCATCCGCTTCTCGTTGTTGACGATGATCTCGGGCGCGCCGAGGTCGAGCAGGCGCTTGAGCCGGTTGTTGCGGTTGATGACCCGGCGGTACAGGTCGTTCAGGTCGGAGGTCGCGAAGCGGCCGCCGTCCAGCTGCACCATCGGACGCAGGTCCGGCGGGATCACCGGGATGCAGTCCAGCACCATGCCGAGCGGGCTGTTGCGGGTGTTGAGGAACGCCGAGACGACCTTCAGCCGCTTGAGGGCGCGGGCCTTCTTCTGGCCCTTGCCGGTGCGGATGATGTCGCGCAGCTTCTCGGCCTCGGCGTCGAGGTCGAAGTTCTGCAGCCGCGCCTGGATGGCCGCGGCGCCCATGCCGCCCTCGAAGTACTTGCCGAACCGGTCGCGCATCTCGCGGTAGAGCAGCTCGTCGCCCTCCAGGTCCTGGACCTTGAGGTTCTTGAACCGGCTCCACACCTCGTCGAGGCGGTCGAGCTCGCGCTGCGCGCGGTCGCGCAGCTGCTTCATCTCCCGCTCGGCGCCGTCGCGCACCTTGCGCTTCTGGTCGGCCTTCGCGCCGGCCTCCTCCAGCTCCGCCAGGTCGCCCTCCAGCTTCTGCTGGCGGGCCTCGACCTGCGCGTCGCGGGCCTGCTCGATCTGCTGGCGCTCCACGGAGATGTGGGCCTCCAGCGTCGGCAGGTCGCGGTCGCGGCGCTCGGCGTCCACGCTGGTGATCATGTAGGCCGCGAAGTAGATGATCTTCTCGAGATCCTTCGGGGCCAGGTCCAGCAGGTAGCCCAGGCGCGACGGGACGCCCTTGAAGTACCAGATGTGCGTGACCGGAGCGGCCAGCTCGATGTGGCCCATCCGCTCACGGCGCACCTTGGCGCGGGTCACCTCGACGCCGCAGCGCTCGCAGATGATGCCCTTGAACCGGACGCGCTTGTACTTGCCGCAGTAGCACTCCCAGTCCCGGGTCGGACCGAAGATCTTCTCGCAGAAGAGCCCGTCCTTCTCCGGCTTGAGGGTCCGGTAGTTGATCGTCTCCGGCTTCTTCACCTCGCCGTGCGACCACTGGCGGATGTCGTCGGCGGTCGCCAGGCCGATGCGAAGCTCGTCGAAGAAGTTGACGTCAAGCAACTGTTTTCCCCTTGAGTTGATCAGACCTCTTCGACACTGCTCGGCTCGCGCCGGGACAGGTCGATGCCGAGCTCCTCCGCGGCGCGGAAGACGTCCTCGTCGGTGTCGCGCATCTCGATGGACATGCCGTCGCTGGAGAGCACCTCGACGTTGAGGCAGAGCGACTGCATCTCCTTGATGAGCACCTTGAAGGACTCGGGAATGCCGGGCTCGGGGATGTTCTCGCCCTTGACGATGGCCTCGTAGACCTTGACCCGGCCGAGGACGTCGTCGGACTTGATGGTCAGCAGCTCCTGCAGGGCGTAGGCCGCGCCGTACGCCTCCAGCGCCCACACCTCCATCTCACCGAAGCGCTGGCCGCCGAACTGGGCCTTACCGCCGAGCGGCTGCTGGGTGATCATGGAGTACGGGCCGGTCGAGCGGGCGTGGATCTTGTCGTCGACCAGGTGGAGCAGCTTGAGGATGTAGATGTAGCCGACCGAGATCGGGTCGCTGTACGGCTCGCCGGTGCGCCCGTCGAACAGCCGCGCCTTGCCGCCCGGGCCCACCATCCGGTTGCCGTCGCGGTTGGGCAGGGTGCTCTGGATCAGGCCGGTGACGTCGTTCTCGCGAGCGCCGTCGAACACCGGGGTGGCCGTGTTGGTCCACGGCGGGGCCTCGTCGGCGCCGATCTCCTTGAGCGCGCGCTTCCAGTCGGCGTCGTCGCCCTCGACCTTCCAGCCGCGGGAGGCGACCCAGCCGAGGTGGGTCTCCAGCACCTGGCCGACGTTCATCCGGCCGGGCACGCCCAGCGGGTTGAGCACGATGTCGACCGGGGTGCCGTCCTCGAGGAACGGCATGTCCTCGACCGGGAGGATCTTGGAGATGACGCCCTTGTTGCCGTGCCGGCCGGCCAGCTTGTCACCGTCGGTGATCTTGCGCTTCTGGGCCACGTACACCCGGACCAGCTCGTTCACGCCGGGCGGGAGCTCGTCGCCCTCGTCGCGGGAGAACACCCGGACGCCGATGACCTTGCCCTCCTCGCCGTGCGGCACCTTCAGCGAGGTGTCGCGGACCTCGCGGGCCTTCTCGCCGAAGATCGCGCGCAGCAGCCGCTCCTCGGGGGTCAGCTCGGTCTCGCCCTTGGGCGTGACCTTGCCGACCAGGATGTCGCCGGGGACGACGTCCGCACCGATCCGGATGATGCCGCGCTCGTCGAGGTCGGCCAGGACCTCCTCGGAGACGTTCGGGATGTCCCGGGTGATCTCCTCGGGACCGAGCTTGGTGTCGCGGGCGTCGACCTCGTGCTCCTCGATGTGGATCGAGGACAGGACGTCGTCCTGCACCAGGCGCTGGCTGAGGATGATCGCGTCCTCGTAGTTGTGGCCCTCCCACGGCATGAACGCCACGAGCAGGTTCTTGCCGAGCGCCATCTCGCCGTCGTCGGTGCACGGGCCGTCGGCGATGACCTGCCCGAACTCGACCCGCTGGCCCTCGTCCACGATCGGCTTCTGGTTGAAGCAGGTGCCCTGGTTGGAGCGCTTGAACTTGGACACGCGGTAGGTCGTGCGGGTGCCGTCGTCGTTCATGACGGTCACGTAGTCGGCCGAGACCTCCTCGACGACGCCGGCCTTCTCGGCCGTGATCACGTCGCCGGCGTCGGTCGCCGCGCGGTACTCCATGCCGGTGCCGACCAGCGGCGCCTCGCTGCGCAGCAGCGGGACGGACTGGCGCTGCATGTTGGAGCCCATCAGCGCGCGGTTGGCGTCGTCGTGCTCCAGGAACGGGATCATCGCGGTCGCGACCGAGGTCATCTGCCGGGCCGAGACGTCCATGTACTGGACCTCGCGGGCCGGGACCAGCTCGACCTCGCCGCCCTTGCGGCGGACCAGGATGCGGTCGTCCTGGAAGGTGCCGTCCTCGTTGAGCAGGGAGTTGGCCTGCGCGATGACGAAGCGGTCCTCCTCGTCGGCCGTCAGGTAGTCGATCTGGTCGGTGACCCGGCCGTCCTCGACCTTGCGGTACGGGGTCTCGACGAACCCGAAGGGGTTGACCCGGCCGAACGCGGCGAGCGAGCCGATCAGGCCGATGTTCGGGCCTTCCGGCGTCTCGATCGGGCACATGCGGCCGTAGTGCGACGGGTGGACGTCGCGGACCTCCATGCCGGCGCGCTCACGCGACAGGCCGCCGGGGCCGAGCGCGTTCAGGCGGCGCTTGTGCGTCAGCCCGGCCAGCGGGTTGGTCTGGTCCATGAACTGCGACAGCTGGCTGGTGCCGAAGAACTCCTTGATGGAGGCGACGACCGGCCGGATGTTGATCAGCGTCTGCGGCGTGATCGCCTCGACGTCCTGGGTGGTCATCCGCTCGCGGACGACGCGCTCCATCCGGGCCAGGCCCAGCCGGACCTGGTTCTGGATGAGCTCGCCGACCGTGCGCAGGCGCCGGTTGCCGAAGTGGTCGATGTCGTCGACCTCGATCGGCACCGGGACGGCCCCGAGGGTGGCCTCCTCCTCGCCGGCGTGCAGCCGGACCAGGTACTCGATCGTGGCGACGATGTCGTCCTCGGTCAGGGTGCCCTGGCGCATGTCCAGGTCGAGGCCGAGCTTCTTGTTGATCTTGTAGCGGCCGACCTTGGCGACGTCGTACCGCTTGGGGTTGAAGTACAGGTTCTCCAGCAGGGTCTGCGCCGACTCGCGGGTCGGCGGCTCGCCCGGCCGCAGCTTGCGGTAGATGTCGAGCAGGGCGTCGTCCTGGCCGGAGGTGTGGTCCTTCTCCAGGGTGACGTTGATCGACTCGTAGGCGCCGAAGTGCTCGCGGATGCGGGCCTCGTCCCAGCCGAGGGCCTTGAGCAGCACGGTGACCGGCTGCTTGCGCTTGCGGTCGATGCGCACGCCGACGTTGTCGCGCTTGTCGATCTCGAACTCGAGCCAGGCGCCGCGGCTCGGGATGACCCGGCAGCCGTAGATGTCCTTGTCGGACGCCTTGTCGAGGGCGCGGTCGAAGTACACGCCGGGCGACCGGGTGAGCTGCGAGACGACGACGCGCTCGGTGCCGTTGATGATGAAGGTGCCCTTCGGGGTCATGAGCGGGAAGTCGCCCATGAAGACCGTCTGGCTCTTGATCTCACCGGTGGTGTTGTTGATGAACTCCGCCGTGACGAACAGCGGGGCGGAGTAGGTCATGTCCTTGTCCTTGCACTCCTCGACGGAGTACTTGGGCGGCTCGAACCGGTGGTCGCGGAACGAGAGGGACATGGTCCCGGAGAAGTCCTCGATCGGACTGATCTCCTCGAAGATCTCCTCGAGGCCCGACTGGGTCGGGACGCTCCTACTTCCGGCCTTCTGGGCCGCCTCGACCCGGGCCTTCCACCTCTCGTTGCCCAGCAGCCAGTCAACGGAGTTGGTCTGCAGAGCAAGGAGGTCCGGGACTTCGAGCGGCTCCTTGATGCGCGCGAAGGAGACGCGGTGCGGACCGGTTGCGGTATTCGAGGCGTTGCGCGAGGCTGCCAAGAGTGGTGGTCCTTCCGAGGGCTCGCGGCGTAACTGACGACACGCACGCCAGACGATCCACGTTCAAGACCCGCGCGTTAGGGGCCAAAACGGACCCGCTCGGGAGTGCTCTCACACGTGGATAGTCAGAGGGCAGCGCAAAGGGGCAGTGTAGCCGACCGGTACACCGCTCGCAACTCTAGCGCCGCAGTATGCATCACGTTGCCATGGAGCATCGCCCCTCCAGGCCTTGCAGTCAAGAGCGGACTTGGACTTTTCGGGCCCTGACCTGCAGTGAGGAAGGCCATAGTTTACTGGGGGGCGACCCCCCGATCCCCCGTCGCGGTCGGTGGCCGAGGTTCGGGCCTCGTGGGGCTGTTCAGCCGGCTCTTTACGCGGACGGGCGACCTCCCTGTCGTGGGAGGTCGCCCGGGCGGGTCGGAGGGGGGCTAGGAGATGACGTCGACCTTCTGGGCGAGCCACTTGCCGTCGACCTTGACCATGGTCATCTTCAGCCGCAGCGACTCGGGGAGCTGCGGCGTCTTGTCGTTCTTGGTGGCCGAGGAGCGGTCCGCGTAGACCAGGACCACGACCTTGTCCGGGGACGCGCTGATCGCGCCCGTCTTCATCACCGTGGTCGTCCCGACGAGCTGCTGCGCGGTCGCCTGCGCCTTGAAGGACGGGAGCTGCTTGACGTAGTCGTCGTGCAGCTTGCCCGTCGTCATGGCGGCGGCGGCCTTGGTGTCGGCGTCGATCGTCCGGTAGTCGTAGGACGACAGCTCCTGGGCGGCCTTCGAGGCGGCCCACAGGCCGTCCCGGCGCGCGTCGTCGATCGCGTTCTGCTTGTGGTCCTTGAGGATCAGGACCGTGGCCGCGGTGCCGAGCGCGAGGAACAGGACCGTCATCACCGCGAGCAGCGTGAACCGGCCGGTGCCGACGCGGCGGCGCGGCTCGTCGGTCTTGGCGGCCCGCTTGAAGGCCAGCGCCTTCTTGGTCGTGCGGGGCTTCGCCTCGTCCGCGGGCTCGTCGTCCTCGTCCTCGAGCTCGCCGTCCTCGTCTTCGTCCTCGGCCTCGTCGGCTTCGGTCTCGAGGGCGTCGTCCGGCTCGTCCTCGGCCTCGTCGGTGTCTTCCTCGGCCTCGGTCTTGAGGGCGTCGTCGGCCGGGGCCTCGTCCGCGGCTGATTCGTCCGCTGCGGGGTCGTCGTCCTCGGGGACGCTTTCGGGGGCCTTCTTGGTGCGGCGGGGCTTCACAGCCGTTTTGACGGCCTTCGCCGGGGCGTCCTCCTCGGTGTCCTCGGCGTCGGTGTCCTCGGCGTCGGCGGCGGCGGCCGCGTCGGCGGCGATCTGGGCGAGGCGCGCGGCCTCGCGGGCGCGGGCCGCGGCCTCCTCGGCGAGGCGGGCCGCCTCCGCAGCCTCCTCGGCCTTGGTGGCCTGCGCGGCTGCCTTGCCGGCCTTGCCGTCGCCGTCCTCTCGCGGGCCCTCGTCCTTCTTCGGTGCGGAGCGCTTGCCCCTGCCGAGCATGGTCACGGGACCACCTCCAGGTTGGCGACGAGCCAGCGGTCACCGACCCGGCTGAGTTCCATCAGGTACCGGTAGGCGCGCTGGGCGCCGTCCTTCACCTTGGGGTTGGTGACGGTCCCGTTGAGGGAGACCATCACCTCCGCCGAGTCGCCGTCCATGGAGACGACCCCGGCCTCGACCTGGCTGACGGTCGACTTGGCCTGCGTCTGCTTCAGCGTGTCCATCAGAGTCTTGGACTGGGAGCCGAGCTTGTTCTTCAGGTCGCCGGTGGCGCCCGACATGATCCGGTCGATGTCCTTCTGCGCGGACGTCGAGCTGATCGTCATCAGGTTGACGCCCATCTGGCGGGCCGACTGGGTCGCCCTCACGCGCTGGTCGGCGGACTCCTTGCCGTGGTAGACGCGCACCGAGTACACGCCGGTGACGACGGCGAGCGCGACGACGAGCACGCCGAGGGCGATCGTGGTGATCTGCGGCCAGAGGCGTCTCATCGGCCCCGCCTCACTGGCTCAGGGGTCCGAGCATCAGCCACTTCCACGAGGAGTCTCCCAACTCACGATTGCCGGCGGTACGTGGCATGACGTACTTCTTGCCGTCCGGGCCGTACACCGCGCCCGTCGACGGATCGTATCCAGCGAATTCGACTGAATTGGCCGGATACGACAGGTACAGCCGCCCATTCGACAGCTGGCCGGTCGGCGCCGCCGCGGCGGCCGCCTTGCCCTTGGCCTGGCCGTCGCCGGAGCTCTTGCCCTTGGCCTCCGACGACTTGGAGCCGCCGTCGGTCCCGTACGCGCCGCCCGCGGGGAATCCGGCGCCGGTGGTGGCGCCAGGGGGCAGCGCCGGGACGGGCGTCAGCGCGTCCTTGGGGAAGTTGCGGGCACCGCGCACGTCCGTGGCCGAGTTGTGCGGGGCCTTGCAGCCGACGTTCAGCGGCGGGTTGCGCAGCGAGGTGTCCTGCGGCCAGCGGTGCTTCACGCCCCCGTAGCCCTCGGTGCACGCGGGCGGCGAGCTGATGTTCAGGTCGAGGCCGAGGTGCTGGGTGCCGTCGCCCGGAGTGACGGTGAACGCGCCCGCCACCTCGACCGGGTAGAGGATGAACAGCGACCGCAGGCCGTTCTGCCGGGAGGTGATGACCTGCCCGGTGGTGGTCAGGTTGGCCAGCAGCGTCGGCAGCGTCGGCGACAGCTGGTCGATCGCCTTGTGGGTCTGGTCGACGGCCCCGGGGGCGTTGTCGATCGTCTTGCGCAGCGCGGGGTCGTCCTTGCGCAGCGAGGCGGTGAAGTCGTTGAGGTTGCGGGCGAAGCCGCGGATGTTGGCGGCCTCGGACCGCTGGGTGTCCAGCACCGTCACGCTGTTGTCGAGCAGCTGCTTGGTGTCCGGGTACGCCTGGTCGGCGGTCTGCAGCAGCCGGTGCGTGTCGTCCAGGATCGACTGCAGGTCCGACGCCGAGCCGTTGAACGCCTTGTCCAGCTCGTCGACGATCGTGCCGAGGTCCTTGGTGTTCACCGAACCGACGAGCTGGTCGACGTTGCGGAGCAGCTCCTCGGTGCGCACCGGGAGCGTGGTCATCTGCTTCGGGATCGTGTAGGGATCGCCCTGGTCGAGGTAGGGGCCGGTCTTCCGGGTCGGCTCCAGGTCGATGTACTGCTCGCCGACCGCGGACCGGTTCGCCACGATCGCCTTGGTGCCGTCGCGCGGGATGCGCTTGCCGCGGTCGAGCACCAGCTTCACCCGGATGCCGTCCTTGGTGAGCGACATCGGGCCGACCCGGCCGACCGGGACGCCCCGGTAGGTGACCTCGGCGTTGGTGAACACGCCGCCGGAGTCGGACAGGTCGACGTAGGCGGTGTACTGCTTGCCGAGCAGCTGCCGGCCGACGCCGATGTAGTTCACCAGCACGATCGTCACGCCGACGATCGTGATCACCGCGAAGGCGATCAGCTGGATGATGACGCCGCGCTTGAGGATCACCAGAGGCCCCCCATCAGGGTCCGCAGACCGTCGTCGCCGGGTGCCGGGGCCAGCGCGCCGTTCCGGGTGCCGCCGGTTCCGCCGGAGCCGGACTTCTTGGTCGTCGTCGGCGTCGGCGTCGGTGTCGGCGTGGACGCGCCGGGGAGGCCGGGCAGCCCGGGCAGCCCGCCGGCGGAGCCGCCGGACGACTGCGGGAGCGAGCCGAGCGGCGAGTCGGGCAGGGTCACGTTCGGCACCTGCAGCATGTTGCGCATCTGCTTGCCGCTGCCGATCTGGTTCTCCAGGTCGGTGCCGCCGAGCAGGTTCTGGGCGAGGTCGTTGAAGTCCAGGTCGACCGTCAGCCTGACATTGCCGTAGTCGCCCTCGATCACGTTGGCGAAGGTCGGCGGGAACGGGAAGGTGATCAGCGACTGCAGCGCGTTGGGCAGGTCGGAGCCGGCCTTGTTCAGGTTGGCGAGGATCTTGTTCAGGTCCTTCAGGTTCGCCACGAAGTTGGCCTGCGACCTGTCGATCACGTCGGTGGTGGTGCGGCTGAGCTTGTTCAGCGCCACCAGCATCCTCGTCAGGTCGGCCCGGTTGCGCTTGAGGATCGTGATCGCCGGGCCGGTCTGGTCGATGGTGTCGGTGATCGTCTTGCGCTCGTCGGACAGCTTGCCGGTGAGCCGGTCGATGCTGTCCAGGGCGCGGGTGATCGCGGCGCGGTTGGTGTCGAGCGTCCCGGCGAAGGTGTCCACCCGCTGCAGCACCGAGCGGATCGTGCCCTCCCGGCCGCTCATCGCGGCCTGCAGCTCGTGGCTGATCGTGGCGACCTGCTCGATGCCGCCGCCGTTCAGCAGCATCGACATCGCCGACAGCACCTCTTCGATCTCGGTGCCCTGGCCGGTGCGCGACAGCGGGATCACGTCACCGGAGCTGAGGTGCCCCGTCGGCGCCTGGTCGGTCGGCGGGGCCAGCTGGACGAACTTCTCCCCAAGCAGGCTCGTCTGGCCGATCGTGGCGACCGCGTTGTCGGGCAGGTCGACGCTGTCGCGGACCTTGACGGTGACGACGGCGTGCCAGCCCGCCGTCCCGCCGGCCAGGTCGATCTTGGTGACCTTGCCGACCGAGACGTCGTTGACCTTGACCACCGACTGCGGCACCAGGTCCAGCACGTTGGTGAACTCGATCTTCACGGTGCGGGGGTGGGAGCCGAGGTCGGGGCCGCCGGGCAGCGGCAGCGACGACACGCCGTTGAACGAGCAGCCCGACAGGGCCGTCACGCCGGCGAGCGCCACGGCGGCCAGCGGCTTCGGGCCGAGCAGCCTCGTGCGGCGCGGCGCGGCCCCGCCGGGCGCGTCCGTCCCGCCGCGCCTGCGCGGTGTCCTGCTCATCGGGCACCTCCGGGCAGCAGCGAGGTGATGCTCTTCGGGTCGTGCGCCGCCGTCTTCGCGGTCTTCTTGGTGCTCGTGCTCTTGGTACCGGTGCTCTTGGAGCCGCTGCGCCCGCCGGGGCCGTAGGCGTCCGGCGGGATCGGCACGGGGTCGTAGTGCGTGGTCAGCGCGGTGATCCAGGACAGGTCCAGGCTGACCCCGGCGAGCGCCTTGCCGATGCCGTTGTAGGGCTTGACGAAGTCCAGGCACTGCTTGGCGGGGGTGCCGACGGAGTAGGCCAGCGAGCACACCCAGTCGGCCAGGTTGTTGAACTGGCGGAAGTTGTCGCGGGTGTGGATGGTGCCGCTGATCGGGTCGTAGGCGCGGGCCAGGTTGTTGATGGCCAGCGGGCCGGCGGTCAGCACCTCGGCCAGCGCGTCCTTCTCCTTCACCAGCACGCCGGTGACCTGCGCGAGCTGCCGGACGTTGGACGACAGCTCGGTGCGGTTGTCCTTGATGAACGTCTGCACGTTCCGCAGCGTCGGGGCGAGGGTGTTGAGCGCCGCGCTCAGCTCCTCCTTCTCCCCGTCCAGCTGGCCCGACACGCCGTTCAGGTGGGTGCTGAACGAGCGGATCTGCTGGTCGTTGGCCTTCATCGTGTCGGTGATGATCCGCAGGTTCCTGATCGTCTGGGCGACGTCGCCGCGGTCGGCGCTGAGCGTGCTGAGCATGTCGGAGGTGTCGGCGATCGTCTGCCGGATGTCGCCGCCCTGCCCCTGCAGGTTCGCCGCGCCGACCTGCAGCAGCCGCGACAGCGAGCCCTGCTGCTTGTCCGGGGTGGTGGCGTTCGCGCCCTGCGGGCCGAGCGCCTTGGTCAGGTCGTTGAGGCTGCCGCTGACCTCGTCGACCTCGACGGGGACGGCGGTGCGGTCGGTGCCGAGCGTCGCGCCGTCGGCCAGCACGGGGCCGCCGGTGTAGACGGGGGTCAGCTGGATGTAGCGGTCGGCGACCAGCGTCTGGTTGACGATGACGGCCTGGGCGCCCGCCGGGACCTTGTACTTGGCGTCCCAGCTCAGCTCGACCTTCACCGAGTCGCCGACCGGCTTGACGCTGGTGACCTCGCCGACCGGGATGCCGAGGATGCGGACCTCGGCGCCCTTGTAGAGGCCGACGGTCTTGGTGAAGTACGCCGTCATGTGCCGCTGCCTGGGTTCCTGCAGGAGCAGGACGAGCGCGGCCGCCAGCACCGCGACGGCGAGGATCGCGCCGCCGAGGCGAAGGATGAAGCCGGAGTTACGCACGGGGGAACCTGCCTGCTCAGGGGAGGAACGGCAACGGGTTGTTGCTGTTGTTGCCGGTACCGGTCTGGCCGTTCTGCTTGTTCTGACCGCCGCCCTGGGTGGGGGCGCCCGTCCCGGTGCCCGAGCTCTTCGGGGCGTCCTGGATCGAGGCGGGGATCGGGAGGAGGTTCTGGATGTAGGAGTCGAACCAGCGGCCGGTGCCGACGACGTCGGAGAACTGCCGGGCGTACGGCGCGAACAGCTGGATCGTCCGGTCCAGGTTGTCCTGGTTCTTCAGCAGGATCCTGTTGACCTTGGTCAGGTTGTCCAGCATCGGCTTCAACTGCGCCTGGTTCTCGCTGATCAGCGCGTTGACCTGCTGCGACAGCGAGACGGTGTTGACCAGCAGCTGGTGGATCACCGCGCGCCGCGCCTGCACGGCCTGCAGCACCTTGTCGCCGTCCTGGACGAGCTTGGCGAAGTCCTGGTTGCGGTCGGCCAGCAGCTGCGAGACGTCCTTGGCCTTGCCGGCCAGCTCGTGCAGCTGGTCGTCGCGTGAGGCGACGGTGCCGGACAGCCGGCGCAGCCCCTGCAGGGACGCCTTCACCTCGGGCGGGGAGTTCTTGAAGGTGTCCGACAGGGTGTCGAACGACTTGGCGAGCTGCGCGGTGTCGATCTGGTCGACGCGCTGGCTCAGCTGGCTGATCGCCGGGACGACCTCGAACGGCGTGTGCGTGCGCTCGACCGGGATGGTGCGGCCGAGCCGGCCCGACCCGCGCGGGGTCAGCGCGAGGAAGTGCTGGCCGAGCAGCGTCTTGATCTTGATGTCGGCCTCGGTGCGGTCGCCGAGCCGCACGCCGTCGTCCACCTGGAAGGTGACCTTCACGTGACCGTGGTCGAGGTCGAGGGACTTCACCTTGCCGACCTTGACGCCGGCGATGCGGACCTCCTCGCCCGCCTTCAGCCCCGCGGCCTCCTTGAACGCGGCGGTGTGCGTCCTGCCGCCGTTGATGAACGGGATGTTCCCGAGGTTCATCACCAGCACGAGCGCCAGGACGATCACCGCGAACGCGACGAGGGCGATGGGGACCGGGTTGCGCTCCCGGAACGGGATCCTCATCTACTTGCACCTCGCGTTCTCGTTCACGATCGCCGGCGTCTGGTAGACCGGTCCGCCCGGCAGCCGCACCCGCGCGTCGAGGCCGCAGATGTACATGTTGAACCACGAGCCGTACTGGGAGATGCTGACCAGCTTCTGCAGCGTCTTCGGCGAGCCCTCCAGGGCCCGGTTCAGCTCGCCGCTGTTGGCGTTGAGCGTTCCGGTCAGCTTCCGCAGCCCGTCGATGTCGCTCTTGATCCCCGGCCGGGACTGCTTCAGCAGGCCCGCGGTCGTGCCGGTCAGCTGGTTGATCGCCGACACCGAGTCGAAGATCGCCTCGCGGTCGCCGGACACCCCGCTGACGAATCCGCGCAGGTCGGTGATCAGCTGCTCGACCTGCTGGTGCCGGTCGTCGATGGTGCCGAGCACGGTGTTCAGGTTGTCGATCACGTCGCCGATCACCCGGTCGCGGTCGGCGAGGGTGTTGGTCAGCGACGCCACGTGCGACAGCAGGCTGTTGACCGTCCCGCCCTCGCCCTGCAGCACCTGCACGATCTGGGTGGCGAGGGTGTTGACGTCCTTGGGCTCCAGCGCCTGGAACAGCGGGCGGAACCCGTTGAACAGCGTGGTGAGGTCCAGCGCGGGCTGGGTCTGCCCGACCGGGATGGTGCCGCCGGTCCTGAGGTAGCTGTTGGCCTGCCCGGCGCCGTCGCTCAGCGACAGGTACCGCTGCCCCATCAGGTTGCGGTAGCGGATCTGCGCCTGCGTGGAGGCCGGCAGCCCCGCCTGGAACACCCCGCTGCGCTGGAGGCTGAACGTCACCTGGGCCTGGTTGCCGTGGTACAGCTTGATGTCCTCGACCTGGCCGACCCGGACGCCCGCGACGCGCACGTCGTCGTTCTTCAGCAGCCCGGTGGCGTCGGTGAAGATCGCCTTGTAGTCGCGGGACGGCCCGAACCGCGTGTTGGAGATGGTCATCGCGAGCACGCCGGTCGCGAGCGCGGTGAGCACGACGAAGATGCCGAGCTTGATCGCGGCGCTGGTCGTCTTCACTTGATCGTCACCACCGATCCGCGCAGCAGCGGCCCGTACATCAGCGACGCGACGTCGGAGAGCTGGTCGGCCGGCGTCCGCGACATCGGGCCGACGATGCTCTTGATCTTGTCGTTCTCGCTCATCGAGCCCGGGTCGACGAACACGTCGGAGATGCCGCGGCCGCGCGAGCCGGCGCCGCTACCGCCGTTCGGGTCGTCGGGGTTCTTCCACCACAGGTCGTCCTCGGTGCCGTCCAGCGCCAGGTAGTCCGGCGAGGGGACCTTCGGGTTCGGCAGCCCGTAGCAGCGCGGGTTGCGCTGGTCCTTGGCCTCGGGCAGGTCGAGCGGGTACTTGTAGCCCGGCCGCGGCTTGACGATCTCGACCGTCAGGTTGAAGGTCTTGCCGCCGTTGCCGCCCGCGACGCGCTCGGCCTCCGGCCGCAGCTTGACCAGGCCGGCGAACACGCACGGCAGCGACGGCGAGTACCGGGCGATCAGGGCGAGCCCGTCCCGGCTGGCGATGTTCACCCCGACGATCTTCGGCGCGTTCTGCGTCATGAACGTGTTCCCGTCGCGGGCCAGGTCGGTCGTCGCCGGGATCAGCCGCTCGATCGTCGCCTTCTTGTCGGTGATCGTCTTGCTGGTCACGTTGATGTTGCGCAGCGTCTGCAGCAGGTCGGGGGCCGCCTGGTGGTAGATGTCCGACACGTCGGCGAGGCTGTTCAGGTCGTGCACCAGCGTCGGCAGCTCCGGGTTGACCTTCTTCAGCAGCGCGTCGGCCTCGTCGATGTCGCGGCCGATCTGGTCGCCGCGGCCCTGCAGCGCGGTCGCCAGCGCGTTCAGCGTGGTGTTCAGCTCGGCCGGCTTCACCGCCCGCAGCACGGGCAGCAGGTCGTCCAGCAGCTTGTTGATCTCGACGGCCTGCTGGGAGCGGTCCTGCTGGATGGTCTGCCCGGCGCGCAGCCCCTCGGGGCCCGGCTGCTGCGGGATCTCCAGGTCGACGTACTTCTCGCCGAACAGCGTCTTCGGCAGCAGCCGCGCCTGCACGTTGTTCGGGATCTTCTCGGCCTCGCCGGGGTCCAGGGCGAGGTCGAGCGTCGCGCCGTTGGAGGTGACGTGGGTGCCGCGCACCTCGCCGACGATGATCCCGCGGACCTTCACGTCCGCGTGCGGCAGCAGCTGCAGCCCGACCCGCTCGGTCGCGACCTTCACCTTCGTCACCGGGGTGAACGCCTTGTTGTAGAAGGCCACGGTCAGCGCCAGCAGCAGGACGATCACCAGGATCATCGCCAGGCCCAGCACGCGGTAGCGCGTCCTCTCGCTCACGGCCGCCTCACCCCGCGATCCGGACGCCGGTGCTGGTGCCCCAGATGGCCATGCCGAGCAGCAGGTCCGCCACGTTGATCACCACGATGCTGGTCCGCACCGCGCGGCCGACCGCGATGCCGACGCCGGCCGGGCCGCCGCTGGCGTTGTAGCCGTAGTAGCAGTGGATCAGCATCACCAGCACCGAGAAGATGATCACCTTGCCGAACGACCAGTAGATGTCGTGCGGCGGCAGGAAGAGGTGGAAGTAGTGGTCGTAGGTGCCCGGCGACTGCCCGTAGATCATCGTCACGATGACCCGCGTCGCGCCGTAGGAGGCCAGCAGGCCGACCACGTACAGCGGGATCACCGCGACCATCCCCGCGATCATGCGGGTGGTGACCAGGAACGGCATCGACGGGACCGCCATCACCTCGAGCGCGTCGATCTCGTCGGAGATCCGCATCGCGCCGAGCTGCGCGGTGAACCCGCAGCCGACCGTCGCCGACAGCGCCAGCGCCGACACCAGCGGCGCGATCTCGCGGGTGTTGAAGTAGGAGGCGATGAAGCCGGTGAACGCGGCGGTGCCGATCTGGTCGAGGGACTCGTAGCCCTCCAGGCCGACCTGGCTGCCGGTGAAGAACGTCATGAACCCGACGATCACCACCGAGCCGCCGATCACCGCCAGGCCGCCGGTGCCGAGGCTCACCTCGGCCAGCAGCCGCAGCACCTCGGTGCGGTACCGGCGCAGCGCCCGGAACGTCCACGCGAACGCGCGGACGTAGAACGACATCTGGTGGCCGAAGTCGTCGAGCCGCGCGAGGGGCGCGCTCACCGCCCGGTTGACGGCCTTGCCCGCCTTGGTCGGGGCCGCCATCACATGCCCTTCGCCGGGACGAACTGGCTGTACAGCATCGAGATGATGAAGTTCTCCACGAACAGCAGCATGAAGGTGATGACCACGGTCTGGTTGACCGCGTCGCCCACGCCCTTCGGCCCGCCCTTGGCGTTCAGGCCCTTGTAGGCCGCCACCAGGCCGGCGGTGATACCGAACACGAACGCCTTGATCTCCGCCTGCACGAGGTCGGGCAGCTGCGCGATCGCGTTGAACGAGGCGAGGTAGGCGCCCGGCGTGCCGTCCTGCAGCACGACGTTGAAGAAGTAGCCGCCGAGCAGGCCGACCACCGACACCAGGCCGTTCAGGAACAGCGCGACGAACGCGCAGGCGAGGGTGCGCGGCACCACCAGGCGGTGCAGCGGGTTGATGCCGAGCACCTCCATGGCGTCGATCTCCTCGCGGATCTTGCGGGAGCCGATGTCGGCGCACATCGCCGACCCCGCGGCGCCCGCGACCAGCAGCGAGGTGACCAGCGGGCTGGCCTCGCGGACGATCGCGACCACCGCGGTCGCACCGGTGTAGGACTGCGCGCCCAGCTGCCGGATGAGCCCGCCGACCTGCAGCGACAGCACGCCGCCGAAGGGGATGGCGACCAGCATGGTGGGGACGACGGTGACGCTGACGATGAACCAGGCCTGCTCGATGAACTCGCGCCACTGGAACGGGCGGCGGAAGACCGCGCGCCCGGTGTCCAGGCACATGGCGAAGAACCTGCCGGGCTCGCGGATCGCGACGTTGGTCGCGCCGTCCCCGATCTTGCGCAGCGTGCCGGAGGAGCCTCCGGCCCTGCTTCCCGCTCGCTGGTCCGCGCCGATACCAGGAGTGGACATCAGTACGCCGCACCTCCGGGGGCGCCCGGCGGCGGGTTACCGGGGAAGTGGCCGGGACCGCCGGGACCGCCGGGACCGGCATGGCCGGGTGCGCCCGGCGGCGGGCCCGCGGGCGGCGGGCCGCCCGGTGCCGCCGGGGCGGCGGCCGCGCCGGCGGACATGGACGCCACGTACCGCGGCCACTCCTCCACCCAGTTGCGGCCGAGGTCGTCGATGAACGAGCCGGGCGGCGGCGTCACGCCGTGCGCGGCGCACCAGGCGCCGGGGGCGTGCATGCCGGCCCGGATCAGCCCGTTGCTCGGCATCTGCTGCGGCGGGATCGGCGGCAGCTTGCCCGAGTCGAGGCCCATCTTCGCCTCCGCCTCGAGCTCGGAGGCGTCCTTCTCCTCCGACATGCCGATCGGGCCGATCTTGCTGGCGTTGAGGAACTGCCGGACGACCGGCTCCTCGCTGGACAGCAGCATCTCCCGCGGGCCGAACATGGCCAGGTTCCGCTGGTACAGCAGCCCGATGTTGTCGGGGATGGTGCGGGCGGTGTTGATGTCGTGGGTGACGATCAGGAACGTCGCGTTGAGCTGCGCGTTCAGGTCGATGAACACCTGGTTCAGGAACGCGGTGCGGACCGGGTCGAGGCCGGAGTCCGGCTCGTCGATCAGCAGGATCTCCGGGTCCAGCACCAGCGCGCGGGCGAGGCCGGCGCGCTTCTTCATACCGCCGGAGATCTCGCCGGGCAGCTTGTGCTCGGCGCCGAGGAGGCCGACCATCTCCATCTTCTCGAAGACGATGCGCTTGACCTCGGACTCGGACTTCTTGGTGTGCTCGCGCAGCGGGAAGGCGATGTTGTCGAACAGGTTCATCGAGCCGAACAGCGCGCCGTCCTGGAACAGCACGCCGAACAGCTTGCGGGTCTCGTAGAGCTGCGACTCGGGCAGGTAGGGAAGGTCCTTGTCGCCGATCCAGATGTGCCCCCGGTTGGGCTTGAGCAGCCCGACGAGGGACTTCAGGAACACCGACTTGCCGGTACCGGACGGGCCCAGAAGAACGGAGATCTCACCTGCGGGAATGGTCAGCGACACGTCCTGCCAGATCACCTGGCGGCCGAAGGACTTCGTCAGGCCCTCGACTCTGATCTCGACGCCCACTCGTCACCTTTCGTCCAGGCCGGGGGGAATCCCGAACCAATGAGCGAGTAGCACTCTGGCTCTGCCTTGCCCGTCACACCTCGTGCCCGCCCCGTTGCTACCGCCCGGTAGCCGTGACGGGTGCCACCACCGTAGCGGCCCCCCGTCCAAATGGAAGGGGTTCCGCCCCAGATCAGCGGCAAAATCCGACGTCGTAAGACAATCGTTACTTACGGGCCCTATGAGACTAGTGGTCCAAGAACCGGCGCCTCAAGCCAGGGGTGTCACGGACGCGCTGGAACCGGTGGCCGGGACAGGGGCGGCCAGGTGCGGCCACAGCGTCAGGACGGGACGCTACGCCGCCCGCCGAGTACCGCACAACCCGCCCCGGCGCACGCTTTTCACCAGCTCTTTATCACTCCCACACAGGAAACGCACCCGGAACGGCGCTCTCGTTGGGGCTCCGCGACAACCGCCCCACGTCCCGCCGCGACAACCGCTCCGCGTCGCGCCGCGAGCACCGCCGGGGCCGGGAACGCGAAGAGGCGGCCGCCCCACCCGAAGGTGGGACGGCCGCCTCGAAAGAGCAGCGGAGCCGCGCGGGCCCCGGAAGCTCCGGAGAGAGCGCCCTACTTGACGGTGACCGTCGCGCCGGCCTTCTCCAGGGCCTCCTTGGCCTTGTCGGCCGTCTCCTTGTTGACCTTCTCGAGCAGCGGCTTCGGCGCGCCGTCGACCAGGTCCTTGGCCTCCTTGAGGCCGAGGCTCGTGAGGCTGCGGACCTCCTTGATGACCTGGATCTTCTTGTCGCCGGCGCCCTCGAGGATGACGTCGAACTCGTCCTGCGCGGCGGCCTCCTCGGCGGCCGGGGCGGCGCCGGTCGGGGCGGCCACGGCCGCGACCGGCGCGGCGGCCTTGACGTCGAAGACCTCTTCGAACTGCTTCACGAAGTCGGACAGCTCGAGGAGGGTCATCTCCTTGAAGGTGTCGAGCAGCTCTTCGGTGCTGAGCTTCGCCATGATGTTTCCTCCGCTATGGCTTCAAATCTGGGGTCTTACGGGAACCGCGGGTGCCTACTCGGCGGGTGCCTCGTCGGCGGCCTCGGCGGCCGGCGCGTCGGCGGGGGCCTCGGCGGTCTCGCCGGCGGCCTCGCGCTTGGCGCGCAGCGCCTCGGCGAGCTGGGCGGCCTGCGTCGGCAGGGCGTTGAAGAGCGCGGCCGCGTTGGCCATGGAGCCCTTCATCGCACCGGCCAGCTTGGCCAGCAGGACCTCGCGGGACTCGAGGTCCGCGAGCCTGGTGATCTCCGAGGCGTCCATCGACCGGCCGTCGATGAAGCCGCCCTTGATCACCAGCAGCGGGTTCGTCTTGGCGAAGTCACGCAGGCCCTTGGCGGCCTCGACCACGTCGCCCCGGACGAACGCGATGGCCGAAGGGCCCTCGAGCAGCTCGCGGAACTGCTCGTCGAGCCCGGCCTCGTCCGCCGCGCGCCTGGTCAGCGTGTTCTTCACCACGGCGAACCTCGCGGTCTCGCCGAGGTTGGTGCGCAGCTCCTTGAGCTGCGCCACCGTCAGCCCGCGGTACTCGGTCAGCACGGCGCCGCTGGAGCTCTCGAACTCCTGCTTGAGCTCGGCGATCGCCGCGGCCTTCTCGGCCTTGGCCATGTGGCCTCCTTCCGATTACCTGGGTGGTCACGACCGTCGCCCGGCCCTCGCGGGTCGGGCGCCGATCCACCAAAAAACGCCCCGGCGCAGGTGTGCACGGGGCGTCATGCCAGGCCCGGGAAGGCCAAGCGGAAGGCTCACGTCGCACCTACGCAGGCCGCCCGAACGAATCGGGTCCTTCGGCCGCCCCGACTGGGACGGCGACCGGCGGTCTTCGGCAGACAACAGAGTACGTGCCCGCGCGCCGCAAGGCCAAATCGGTTGGGCGAGCCGGAGCAGCGCGCAGGGCCGCGCCGGACGGGTCCGGCACGGCCCTGCGTCGAACTCTCGGGGGTCAGGCGCCCGGCGTGGCGCCGGTGCCGAGGCCCTTCATCAGTGCGGCGAAGTCGGTCACCTGGCTCGCCGGCGGCGCGGTGACCTGCACCGGCTTGCCGAAGTCGCGGTAGCTGGTGGTGATCGTCATGACGCCCGCGGCCGTCTGGCCGGTCTTCATCGTCATCTTGCGGGGCAGCTGCTGCCCGTCGACCCACAGGTCGAAGTGCATGTCGCCGTTCATGCCGGACTTGGCCAGGCTCTTCTCGTACGCCTGCCGCTGGTCGGCCGGGAGCTTGGCGACCGCGTCCGCCACCCGGTAAGTGCCGGTGTAGTGCGTGGTCTGCACGCCGTTCACCGTCTCCTTGCCGACCTCGCGGGCGTCCTTGGACGCCGTCAGCATCCTGGTGTTCTGGACGGGGTCCATCTGCTGCGACTGCTGGAGCAGCTCGTCGACGTTCATCCCGGACTTCGCGCCGACCTCGTCCAGCGACATCTTCACCCAGGGCTTGGCCGACGCCCCGCCGCCGAGCTGCGTCAGCTGCGGGATCTTCATGTAGATGGTGCGGCCGACCAGGACCTCCTTCATGCCGGCCATCGACTTGCCGCCGACCGTCATGTTCGTGAAGTCCATGCTGAACGCCAGGTCCGGCTTGGTGCGGTACTGCATGGTGCCGGACATGTTCATCGAGCCCGCGGCCGATCCGGTGGCCGTCATCGACATGTCGGCCTGGAACGAGTTGATCTTGCCGGTCTTCTGCGCGGTCCTGCCGAGCACCTGCGCCGCGGTCAGCTTGATGTTCTCGCCGGCCTCGCCCGCCTTGCTCCCGGCGTCGCCGAGGCAGCCGGTCAGGGCGAGGGCGAGGCCGGCGGCGGCCGCCGTGCCCGTGGCGAAGCGTCGGATCATGGTGGTCTCTCCTCGGTCTGCGTCGTGGTGCCCGGACGCTCGGACCGGACCCTCTATGAGACGCAGGGGAGACTAGCGGGGTTCACTCTGTCCCGTGTTGCCCGGTGTGCGCTAGTTGCCACCGAGCAGCGAGCCGAGCGACATGGCGCCGACCTGATCCGACGGCGGCGGGTTCACGCCGAACGACTTGCCGTAGTCGCTGTAGAGGACGGTCACCGAGCCGCCGTCGCCCTGCGTGCCGGACGACTTGGACACGAGCTTGCGCGGCAGGTTGTTCCCGTCCGTCCACAGGTCGAAGTTGATCTTCCCGTCGCGGTCCTTCGGCAGCCATCCGTCGGCCTTCTGGCGGGTCTGCGCGTCCAGCCGGTTCAGCGCGTCCTGGACGGTGACCGTGCCGGCGTAGTGCACGGTCTTGACGCCGTCGACCGTCTCGCTGCCGACGCGGTGGACGTCCTTTGAGCCGGTGAACATCTTCGTCTGCTCGGCCGGGTTCACCTTCTCGACCTGGTTGACCAGGCCCTGCACGTCGAACCCGGTGCGCTGCGACACCTGGTTCACGTCGATCTTCACCCACGGCTTGCCGCCGCTGACGAACTGGGCGAGCTGCGGGACCTTCGCGTACAGCGTGTTCCCGGTGAAGATCGCCTGCCCCTTGGCGGCCGGCACGGCCTGCCCGTTGTGGCTGACCTGGTCCAGCTGCGCGCTGAACTTCAGCGTCGGCTTGAGCCGGAACTGGCCCGTCGCGTGGATCTTCCCGGAGTCCGAGCCCGTGCCGGTGACCGTCAGGTCGGCCTTGAAGGTGTCGGACTCCGCCGTCTTCTGCGACGATTTCAGCAGCGCCTCGTTGGCGCTGAGCTTCATGTCGTTCCCGTCCGCGTTGGCGCCCGACCCGTCCCCGTTGCACCCGGACAGGAGGAGCGCGGCACCCACGGCGGTGCCTCCGGCGGCCACTACCAGTCGTCGGTTCATGAGGATTCGGCCTCCCTTGTCGCCCTGCTGGTGGTTCCCAGTCTGTCGGCGCGGTAACAGCCCTACATCCCCCGGTGGTACGAACGGGTCCCCGTCCGGTACGACCTCCGGCGTACCTCCGCCGTGGCCGGACGGTCGCCGGGAACCGGTTCAGCGATAGGAGCCGAAGGTCATCGAGCCGTCGAAGTCGCCGGACGGCGCCTTCGCGACCAGGCCGATCGTCGCCGGGCGGTCCTTCGCGCCCGACCACAGGTCGAGCGAGACGCCGGCGTCGGCCGGGATCACCGCGCGGACGTCGGTCGCCGCGTCCTTCGGCAGCAGCGCGTACACGTTGCCCATCAGGGCCTGCGCCAGGTAGTGGCTGCGGCCGTTCGCGTCCGGGCCGGTCACGACGCCGCTGGGCACGCCGCGGATGACGTAGGTGAACTGCCGGGGGTCCGATCCGGTCCGGAGCTTGGCCAGCTGTGCCGCGCTGAGCCTGGACTTCGTCCACTTCTCGCCGTCGAAGCCGGACAGCGTGCTCCCGCTGACGACCACCTTCTGCGTGATCTTGGAGAGCGTGCCGTCCTTCATCGTCTGCGTGACGCCGACCGCCTTCATCGCGAACGTCGGCCAGAGCCTGATCTGCGCGGTCTCGGACGCCTGCTTGTAGTCGCCGCCCGTCCCGATCGTCACCTTCACGTCCGTCTTGCGGACGAACGACCGCAGCTCGGGGCCCGGCTTCGGCGACGGGTTCGCGGCGGGGCCGCCCGATCCGGCCGGCCGCGCGCCCGGCATGCCCGCGCCCGCATCCGCTCCGGTGCCCGCGCCGGGGGCGGCGGAGGCCGACGGCGTCACGGCGCCCGACGTGGCGCTGTTCGGGTTGGCGGGGTCGGCCTGGGCCATCTGCGCGCTCGGCGGCAGCGCCCCGGAGTCCGACGACGACATGACGCCCGTCTTCACCGCCATCACGATCGCGGTGGGCACGACGGCCACGGCCGTGACGGCGGAGACGGCGATGATCCGGTCGGTTCGGCGCTTCACAGGGACGATTCAACACCAAGCACACCAACCGCAACAAAACAATCCGTCCAATAGATCTGTCCTGATCCGGACCGGCGGCGCGGTATCCCGCAGGTCAGCGGCGCAACCGTGGCGCGAGCGTCCCGGCTCGCGCGCGGCCGGATCGTCAGCGCTCGGCCAGACGGTCCCGCAGGACGGACTTGCGGATCTTGCCGGTGCCGGTGCGCGGCAGGGCGTCGACGTACTCGATGCGGCGCGGCGTCTTGAACCCGGCGAGCCGCGCCCGGCACGCGCCGATCAGCTCCTCGTCCGCAGGCGGCGCGCCATCGGCCACGATCACCGCGCACACCGACTGGCCCCAGCGCGGATCCGGCAGCCCGACCACCGCGACCTCACCGACGCCCGGGACCGTGCGCAGGACGTCCTCGACCTCGCGGGACGAGACGTTCTCGCCCCCGGTGACGATCACGTCCTTGAGCCGGTCGACCACGTAGAGGTATCCGTCGTCGTCGACGCGGCCGACGTCGCCGGTACGGAACCAGCCCCCGGTGAACGCCTCGGCGGTCGCCTCCGGGTCGTCCCAGTACCCGGGCGTCACCTGCGCGCCCCGGACGACGACCTCGCCCAGCTCCCCCGGCGCGACGGACGCCCCGTCCTCGCCGATCACCCGGATCTCGACGCCCTCGGCGGGACGTCCCGCCGACGCCGCCAGCCCGGGCCTCGACTCCATGGCCGCGCGGTGATCCGCCGGGGAGAGGAACGTCGCGTTGCCGGACAGCTCGGTCATGCCGAAGCCCTGGTTCAGATCGCAGCCGAGCACGTCATGGACGCGGCGCAGCAGCGGTACCGGCATCGGCGCCGACCCGTACGCGATCACCCGCAGGCTGCCGCGCAGCACGTCCCGCGCCGCCGGATCGTCCGCCAGGTGCGCGAGCAGATCCTCCAGCATGGTCGGCGCCAGCGACAGGCTCGTGATGCCGTGCCGGCGCGTCGCCTCCACCAGGTCCGCCGGACGGAACCGGCGCAGGACCACGGCATGCCGCCGGAACAGGTGGTGCAGCATCACCTGGTAGCCCGCCACATGGCAGAGCGGGAACGGCGTGCAGAACACATCGCCCGGCCGGACCGGCCGGCCGGACGCCGACACCCGCAGGCCCGCCAGCAGGCTCCCGTGGGTGAGCCGCACCCCCTTCGGACGGCCCGTCGTGCCGCTGGTGAACATCAGCCACGCGACCTCGTCCGGGCCCCCGCCGGGTGGCGCCGCTCGCTCCCGGACGGGCTCGTCCCAGGGCAGCTCGGTGATGGGGACGAGCGGCGGGCCGTCGGAGCCCATGTCCCCTTCATCGGCCAGCCGATCCAGCAGATCCGCCTCGCCGAGGACGAGCGCGGCGCCGCTGCGCGCGATCTGGTCCGCCCACTCGCGCGGATGGAGCCGCTGGTTGAGCGGCACGAGGACCCTGCCACCCCGCGGAACCCCGTAGTAGGCGGCCACGTACTCCGGGCGGTTGTGCGCCAGCAACGCCACCCGCGCCCCGGGCGGGCAGCGGCCGTCGAGGTGGGCGCTGAGCGCGTCCGTCCGTGCGCGCAGCTCGCGGAACGTCCACGTCGTGCCGTCCACCGACAGCGCCGGCGCGACGGGAGCGTCCTCCGCCGCGGCGTCGAGCACGTCGTACAGCCGCTGGAACTCCCCGCGCGGCGATCCGCCCATCCCGCCCCTCCCCAAGATCAGGCGACGAATCTACCGGCGGGGCCGCCGCCCGGACCGTCCGGTGCCGCTCAACGGAACGCACGCGAGAACGCGGCAGGGCGCCTCCGAACGGAGACGCCCTGCCGTTGTGCCCGTATTGCGCGGGCTCGGAAAACCTGTGATCAGGCCTCGTCGAGCTCCGCGGTGAGGTTGCGGACCGCGTTCGGGTCCACCGGGATGCTCGGGCCCATCGACGTGGTCAGGACCGCCTTCTTCACGTACCGGCCCTTGGCCGCCGACGGCTTGAGCCGCTGGATCTCCTCGACGGCCGCCGCGTAGTTCTCCACCAGCTGGCGCTCGCCGAACGAGGACTTGCCGATGATGAAGTGCAGGTTCGCGTGCCGGTCCACCCGGAACTCGATCTTGCCGCCCTTGATGTCGGTGACGGCCTTGGCCACGTCCATCGTCACCGTGCCGGTCTTCGGGTTCGGCATCAGGCCGCGCGGGCCGAGCACCCGGCCGAGCCGGCCGACCTTGCCCATCTGGTCCGGCGTCGCCACGACCGCGTCGAACTCCAGGAAGCCGCCCTGGATCCGCTCGATCATGTCGTCGGAGCCCACCAGGTCGGCGCCGGCCTCGCGGGCCTCCTCCGCCTTGGCGCCGCCCGCGAACACCAGCACGCGGGCGGTCTTGCCGGTGCCGTGCGGCAGGTTGACGGTGCCGCGCACCATCTGGTCGGCCTTGCGCGGGTCGACGCCGAGCCGCAGCGCGACCTCGACGGTCGCGTCGAACTTGGTGACGCTGGTCTCCTTGGCCAGCTTGACGGCCTCGACCGGGCTGTACAGCCGGTCCCGGTCGATCTTGTCGGCCGCCGAGCGGTAGCCCTTGCTGCGCTTCATGCTCGTTCCTCCATGGAACTCGTGGTGCGGGCCGCGCCCGGCCCTTCCACTGGGTGGGGTGTTACTTGACCTCGATGCCCATCGACCGCGCGGTGCCCGCGACGATCTTCTCCGCGGCCGCCAGGTCCTTGGCGTTCAGGTCGGGCATCTTGGTCGTGGCGATCTCGCGGATCTGGTCCGCGGTGACCGAGCCGACCTTGGTCTTGTGCGGCTCGCCGCTGCCCTTCTCCACGCCCGCGGCCTTCAGGATGAGCTGCGCGGCCGGCGGGGTCTTGGTGACGAAGGTGAACGACCGGTCCTCGTAGATGGTGATCTCTACGGGGATGACGTTGCCGCGCTGGGACTCCGTCGCAGCGTTGTACTGCTTGCAGAAGTCCATGATGTTGACGCCGTGCGGGCCGAGCGCGGTGCCCACCGGCGGCGCCGGCGTCGCGGCACCCGCGTTGAGCTGCACCTTGACGAGCGCGGCGATCTTCTTCTTCGGAGGCATGCGAACCCCTGTGTCCCGTTTGATGTGGACCCCGACTCCCGCCCGGCGGGCAACACGGCGGCGGGACTCGTCCGCCGTGTAGGGATCACCTGAAAATCATGGCCCCGCTCGCGCGGGGGTCTTCGCCGCCGGAGCCCGGGACGGGCGTTCCAGGCGGCCGCGCCCCGCCGGCGCGGGAGCGACCCGTCCAGGATACGCGCTGATCAGCAGCGCCCCGGTCAGATCTTGGAGACCTGGTTGAAGGACAGCTCGACCGGGGTCTCGCGGCCGAAGATCGACACCAGCACCTTGAGCTTCTGCTGCTCGGCGTTGATCTCGTTGACGGTCGCGGGGAGGGTGGCGAACGGGCCGTCCATGACGGTGACCGACTCGCCGACCTCGAAGTCGACGGTGGCGGCGACCTTGGCCTGCTCCTTGGCCTTGGCGACGCCCTCCTCCGGCTCGGGCGCCAGCAGGTTGGCGACCTCGTCCAGGCTCAGCGGGGACGGCTTGTTCAGCAGCCCGACGAACCCGGTCACGCCCGGCGTGTTGCGGACCGCGGCCCACGACTCGTCGGTCAGCTCCATCCGGACGAGGATGTAGCCCGGCAGGACCTTCTCGTTGACCTTCTGCCGCTTGCCGCCCTTGATCTCGGTCACCTCGTGCTGGGGGACCTCGATCTGGAAGATGTAGTCCTCCATGTTGAGGGTCTGGGTGCGGGTCTCGATGTTGGTCTTGACCCGGTTCTCGTACCCCGCGTAGGAGTGCACGACGTACCAGTCGCCCGGCTGGAGGCGCAGCTGCATCTTGAAGTCGGCGTACGGGTCGGCGGGCGGCTCGGCCGGCGCCTCCTCGTCGTCGTCGGCGTCCTCGGCGTCAGTGTCCGCGGTCTCGCCGTCCGCGTCCTCCTCGCCGGCGGGCACGGCGTCCGCGGCGTCCTGGCCCTCGACGGCCTCGGCGAGGTCGCCGGCGTCCGCGGCGGCGTCGGGCGCGACGCCCTCGCCCTCGAGCTTCTCGTCCGCGGGCGCGGCCTCGCCGGCGGCGACGGCGGCCTCGGCCGCGTCCTCGGCGGGCTCGGCCGCCTGGCCGGCCGCAGCAGCCGCGGCGGACTGGGCCTCGTCAACGGCCTCGTCGTAGGGCGGCTGTGAGGGCTCGGACACGGTGACTCTCTCTCCGGACGGTCTGCGGTGATGGACTTACGGTGGGTGGCCTTGCGGTGGCGCGGCCCGGGCGGTGACGCGGCGCGGCGGTGGGCCGCGCGGCGGGAGAAGCGGGCTCAGCCGAAGATCTCGTAGATCCCCTTCTGCAGGCCGTAGTCGAAGCCGGACACGATCGCGACCATGACCAGCACGAACACCAGGGACACGGTCGTGTAGGTGACGAGTTCCCGGCGGGTCGGCCAGATGACCTTGCGCAGCTCGGCGATGACCTGGCGCACGAACAGCGCCGGGGTGGTCCGCCTGGGGGCGGGCTTCCCCTTGCCCTCGTCCTTGGCCGCGGCCTCGCCGCGCGTCTCAGTCGCCATTGCCGCCGTTCACCTCATAGGTCGTGTTCCAACCACCCTGTGGTTGTCGCGCGGACCCGCGTCGCGGAACGCCACGGCGGGCGCCGTGGCGCGGCCGGCACCGGTGCGCGCACCGCACCTCGCAGGGCAGGAGGGACTCGAACCCCCAACCGCCGGTTTTGGAGACCGGAGCTCTACCAATTGAGCCACTGCCCTTCATTCTCCGGCTAAGGAGAACGCCCGGCCGCGGGACCGGGTCGGTGCCGTGCCCCAGCTTACGACCTCTTGAGCCCATCCGCGTGCGGACAGGGTCGTATGCCGGTGACGCGTCACTAGGCAGGTGAGTCTACGTCCCCGAGGGCCCCGCGTCGAACCGGATCCCCGAACCCGTGCGGGGCCGCCGCGGAAGGCCGTCCGACCGGCCCTGATATATCGCTCGGGTCATGGCCTCGCTTCTGTAACGATAGGGATATGAGCATCGACCGTCCTCGCATCTCCAAGCGCATCGCCGCGATATCCGAGTCCGCAACGCTGGCCGTGGACGCCAAGGCAAAGGCCCTGAAGGCGGCGGGCCGCCCGGTCATCGGCTTCGGCGCGGGCGAGCCCGACTTCCCGACGCCGGACTACATCGTCGAGGCGGCGGTGACCGCCTGCCGGGTGCCGCGCTTCCACAAGTACACGCCGGCGGGCGGGCTTCCCGAGCTGCGCGCCGCCATCGCCGAGAAGACCGAGCGGGACTCCGGCTACAGGGTGGACGCGTCGCAGGTCCTGGTGACCAACGGCGGCAAGCAGGCGGTGTACGAGGCGTTCGCGGCGCTGCTCGACCCGGGCGACGAGGTGCTCGTCCCGACCCCGTACTGGACGACCTACCCCGAGTCGATCAAGCTGGCGGGCGGCGTGCCCGTGGACGTGGTCGCCGACGAGACCACCGGCTACAAGGTGAGCGTCGAGCAGTTGGAGGCGGCCCGCACCGACCGGACGAAGGTGCTGCTGTTCGTGTCCCCCTCCAACCCGACGGGCGCCGTCTACTCCCGCGACGAGATCGAGGCGATCGGCCGCTGGGCCGACGGGCACGGCCTCTGGGTGATCACGGACGAGATCTACGAGCACCTGGTGTACGGGGACGCCGAGTTCCACTCGATGCCCGTCGTGGTGCCGGAACTGGCCGACCGCACGCTGGTGCTCAACGGCGTGGCGAAGACGTACGCGATGACCGGCTGGCGGGTGGGCTGGCTGGTCGGCCCGGCGGACGTGGTGAAGGCCGCCGCGAACATGCAGTCGCACGCGACGTCGAACGTGGCGAACGTCTCGCAGGCCGCCGCGCTGTCCGCGGTGACCGGCGACCTGTCGGCGGTCGCGGAGATGCGCAAGGCGTTCGACCGGCGCCGCCAGACGATCGTGAGGATGCTGAACGAGATCCCCGGCGTCGTGTGCCCGGAGCCGGAGGGCGCGTTCTACGCCTACCCGTCGGTGAAGGCGCTGCTGGGCAAGGAGATCCGCGGCAAGCGCTCGGAGACGTCGGTGGAGCTGGCGTCGCTGATCCTGGAGGAGGCGGAGGTCGCGCTGGTGCCCGGCGAGGCGTTCGGCACCCCCGGCTACTTCCGCCTCTCCTACGCGCTGGGCGACGACGACCTGGTCGAAGGCGTCTCCCGCGTAGCCAAGCTCCTCAACGAGGCGAGCTGACCCACCACAGGCAGAAGACCGGCCCCGGACACGAAAGCGTCCGGGGCCGTTCTATCTCTGGACGAACCTCAGCCCGCGCCCCCGGCCACGCGCCGACCGGAACCGTCGCGATCGCGAGCGAAGCCGGATTCGAGCGAAGCGAGAATCCGATCGCGCAGCGAGGCCCCCAGGGCCGAGTCGAAGCGATGCAGCGATCGCACGCAGCGCCCGCCGAAGGGAGGGCGTCCAACGCCCGACCGCCAAGGGCGATGCAATAAAACCGGTGGAAACGTCCTGGCGGCCCCTCTCCGCCATTCGAGGACGTTTCCACCGGAGCGTGGTTCAGGGGCGGACGCCTTCGGCTATGCGCATGAGCTGGTCCTTGGCGGTGCCGCCGGCCGTGACGGTGACGCCGGTGCCGGGCTTGGCGATCCAGGAGATCTGGCGCGCGGAGCCGGGGCGGTCGGCGGTGAGCGCAGGCATGCCGCGGACGGTGGTGCGGCCGGGCACGCCGCCGACCGGGGCGAGGTCGGTCAGGCCGACGCCGCTGCCCTTGACGAGGGCGACCTGCACCCAGCCGGTCGTCCCGCGCCATTTGCAGGTGGTGGTGCGGCGCTTGGCGTCGCCGGTGACCGCGCACGGGCCGGTGGTGGTGAGGCCGCCCGGCAGGTACGTCACCCAGTGCGGGAGTTTCACGGTGACGCCGGGCGCGCCGGGCCGTACGTCTCCTCCTCCACCGGATCCACCGGACGGCGCGGGCGCGGACGGCTTGGACGAGGTTCCCGCCTCGGGCCTCCCCTCTGGCGACGGGGACGCGGGGAGGCCCGGGGCGGGCCGCCGTTCCGGCTGCTCGAGGGTCGACGGCCCGCCCGTGGGGCGGGCGGTCGAGGAGTCCCCGGCAGGTGTGGCCCGGAACGACTGGTAGGTGGGCACCAGGGCGAGCGCGGCGACGGCCGCGGCGCAGGCGCCGACGGTGGCGCGGACGCGGTTCGTCCGCCGCCGGTGGCGGCGCCTGACGTCGGCCACGAGCGAGGACGGCGCGGTCGTGCCGGCCACCCGCTCGGCCATGGCCTTCCGCAGTTCGCTCTCCAGATCCATCGTTCAGCTCCCCAGTGGCGCCAGGTTCGCGCCGAGTCGCTCCCGGAGCCTGGCGAGCCCCCGGGATGCCTGGCTCTTGACCGTGCCGACCGAGCAGCCGAGCACCTGCGCGGTCTCCGCCTCCGAGAGGTCCTCCCAGAAGCGCAGCACGAGCACCGCGCGCTGCCGCGCGCCGAGTCTGCGCAGTTCGTCCATGAGCGTCCCCCTCAGCTCGACGGCGTGGGTCCCCGAGAGCGTGGGCGTCTCGGGCGGTCTGGCCATGTGGATCTCCCGCAGCACCTTCCACCGCCGGGACCGGCTGATCACCAGGTTGACCAGGATCCGGCGGACGTAGGGCTCGGGATCGGTGTCGGCGTCCAGCCGTCCCCAGTGCCGGTACGCCTTTTCCAGCGCGGTCTGCAGGATGTCCTCGGCGTCCTGCCGGGCACCGCACATCAGCGAGGCGGTGCGCAGCAGGGCATCGCCGCGTTCCGCCACGAACTCAACGAACGACTCGTCGTCTCGACGCCCCACTGTGCTCCATCCGGGTGGAGGGGTTCCCGCGTGCTGGGGCGGACGGCCCCGCGCCGTGACCGTCCGCCCGGGTCCTTCCTACTGGTGCGCCTGCCGCAGCGCGGTGGCGACGTCCTTCGGCCCGCCGGCGAGGACGGGGCTGCCGTTGACGAACAGCGAGTAGCCGCTCGGGTCGAACACCAGGACTCCGCCGCCGTGCGGCCCCTGGTAGGCGGCGAAGCCGTCGACGGTGAGCGGGG
Organism: Actinomadura opuntiae; assembly: GCF_030283205.1. Classification (GTDB taxonomy): domain Bacteria; phylum Actinomycetota; class Actinomycetes; order Streptosporangiales; family Streptosporangiaceae; genus Spirillospora. Next base: position 56,848 of record NZ_JASNWF010000028.1, on the reverse strand, counting down.
TGCCGCCCTCGGGCAGCTGCAGGGCCTGCCGGAGCTGATTCTGCGTCATCCCGGCGGGGGTCTTCAGCCGTTCGACGGTGAGCCACTGCCCGGCCTTGCCGGTCCACTTCTGGGTGACGGCGCAGATGTCGAGCTTCGCCAGCTCGGCGCCGCCGGGGGTGGTGGCGGTGTACTTCAGGCCCTTGGCCAGCATGACGGTCTTCTCGACGGGTCCGCCGACCTTCACGGCGGGGACGAGCTTGCGGCAGTCGAGGGCGGGCAGGGCGGGCTGCGCCGGCTTGGCCGGGACGCGGGCGGACGGCTTGGCGGCCGGGGCGCCGCCCTTGGGCAGGGGCTTGGCGGACGGCGCGCAGGCGGGCAGGTTCGCCGGGGCGGACGGCAGCGTGGACGGCTTCGCGCCGGGGGCGACGACGCCGGGCACGCCGGGGTTCGGGACCTGGACGTCGGGCTTGGCGGCCTCGGCCTTCTTCCCGGCGGTCTCGGCCTCCTTGCGGAGCTTCTCCGTCCCGGGCAGCTTCGCGGTCGTCGGCAGGCCGCTGGTGGGCAGGTCGCCCGGCTTGGGCAGCTCGCCGGTCTTCGGCAGCCCGCCGTTCTTGGCGGCCTTGCCGGTCTTCGGCAGCGCGGACGCGGGCAGGCACGTCGGCGCGGACTTCGGCGCGGCGTCGACGACCCGGTGCGCGCCGGGGAGCTTCGCGGCGTCGGCCCGCAGCCCCGCGTCCTGGTGGGAGCCGGTCATGGCCCACGTGGCGCCGCCGCCCACGGCCACCGTGCCGATGGCGCCCGCCGCGATCAGTGCGGCCTTCAGCGTGATCATGGTGTGTCCCTCTCTGCCCGTCGCTCTGCTTCAGCCTCTTGCGCCCCTCGTATACGCGCGGCCACGGAGTGAGGTTGCACGCGGTTCCCAAGTTTTTTCAGTGATGTCCACGGGCGGGGATGGCCGCGGGGGGCCATGCGGGGTAGTCCGGTGTGATGATCCTGGTGGGGCGGGGGGTTCGGGCGGGGCGATGATCCGGCAACATTGGTCCATGGAGGCCCGTACCGTGTCACCCCGCCCGGCCCAGGACCGTTCCACGCGCCCCGCCGAGGAACGGGGCCCGGAGCCGCACCGCACCGAGGCCGCCGCCGCGCGGCCCGCCTCGGCCCGTCCGGACGTGGCGCTGCTCCCCAAGGCGCATCTGCATCTGCACTTCACCGGTTCGATGCGGCATTCGACGCTGGTGGAGCTGGCCGCCGAGCACGGCGTCCATCTGCCGGACGCCCTGGTGGAGGACTGGCCGCCGAAGCTGCACGCGACCGACGAGCGCGGCTGGTTCCGGTTCCAGCGGCTGTACGACATCGCCCGCTCCGTCCTGAGGACGCCCGACGACCTGCGGCGGCTGCTGCGGGAGACGGCGGAGGACGAGGCGGCGGAGGGCTCGGGCTGGCTGGAGATCCAGGTGGATCCGAGCGGGTACGCGGCGCGGTTCGGCGGGCTGACGCCGACCGTCGAGCTGGTGCTGGACGCGGCGCGGGAGGCGTCGAAGGCGACCGGGGTCGGGATCGGCGTGGTGGTCGCGGCGAACCGGACGCGGCATCCACTGGACGCCAAGACACTCGCCCGGCTGGCCGTCCGGTACGCCGGCGAGGGGGTGGTGGGGTTCGGGCTGTCCAACGACGAGCGGCGGGGCCGCGCCTACGACTTCGAGGGGGCGTTCCGGATCGCCAAGCGGGGCGGGCTGCTGTCGGATCCGCACGGCGGCGAGCTGCTCGGCCCGGCGAGCGTCCGGGAGTGCCTGGAGACGCTGGACGCCGACCGGATCGGGCACGGCGTGCGGGCGGTGGAGGATCCGCGGCTGCTGGAGCGGATCGTGGACCGGGGCGTGACGCTGGAGGTGTGCCCGGCGTCGAACGTGAGCCTGGGGGTCGCGGCGACGGCGGAGGAGGTCCCGGTGCGGCGGCTGTTCGAGGCGGGCGCGTCGATCGCGCTGGGCGCCGACGACCCGCTGCTGTTCGGGTCGCGGCTGGCCCGCCAGTACGACCTCGTCCGCGACGTCCATGGCTTCTCCGACGCCGACCTGGCCGAACTCGCGCGGCAGTCGGTGCGGGCGTCCGCCGCGCCCGACGACGTCCGCCGCGGCCTCCTCGACGGCATCGACGCCTGGCTGAACTGAGCGCCCCCGACGTCGAGTTGCGGCGAGTCGTCGTTATGGACGGTTCCATAACGACGACTCGCCGCAAGTGAACGTGGTTCAGGCGGGGGTCTCGGCGGTCTCGGGCGTCTCGGGGGTCTTGGTGACCACCTGCTCGGCGTGGGTGGGGAGTGCGGGGATGAGGAGGGCGGTGACGGTTCCGGCGGCGAGGGCGGCGACGGCGAGCCAGAGGGCGGGCTGGAGGCCGTCGGTGAACGCCTGCGGGGTGGTGAAGTCGCCCTGGGCGGCGAAGACCGCGCCGAGGACCGCGATGCCGAGGACGGTGCCGAGCTGGCGCAGCGAGTTGCTGACGCCGGACGCGACGCCGGAAAGTTCGGGTGGGGCGAAGCCGAGGACGGCGCGGGCGATGGGCGGGAAGAACAGCCCCATCCCGATGCCGGCCAGGACGAACGCGGGGACCATCTCGCCGTAGGCGGCGGTCGGCGACAGGACGGCGGCGAGCCAGGCGAGGCCGGCGGTCTGGAACGCCAGCGCGAGGGCCAGCACGTTGCGGACGCCGAGGCGGGCGATGAGCGGCGCGGTCAGCGGGGCGACGAGCAGCGGCATCCCGGTCCACGGCAGGGAGCGGACGCCGGCGTCGAGCGGGCTCATGTGCTGGACGCCCTGCATGAACTGGATGAGCAGGAACGTCGCGCCGAACATGGCGAACGACATGATCAGCGAGAGCCCGTTGACGACGCTGAACCCGCGGCTGCGGAACATCCGCATCGGCAGGACCGGCTCGGCGGTGCGCAGTTCGCGGGCGACGAAGGCGGCCACCAGCACGGCGCCGGGGATCAGGGAGCCGAGGACCTGCGCGCTCGTCCAGCCGTGCTCGTTGGCGCGGACCAGGCCGAGGACGATGCCGAGGACGCCGCCGGCGACCAGGACGGTGCCGGCGAGGTCGAGGCGCTTGGCGGCGCCGCGGCTCTCGGTGAGGAACCCGGGCGCGAGGGCGAGCAGCACGGCGCCGACGGGGACGTTGATCCAGAAGATCCACTGCCAGGTGGCCGCCTGGGTGACGGCGCCGCCGAGGACGGGGCCGAGCGCGACGCCGAGGCCGCTCATCATGCTCCAGGCGGCGAGCGCGACGCCGCGCCGGGCCGGCGGGACGGCGGCGGCGAGCAGGGTGAGGGTGAGCGGCATGACGATCGCGCCGCCGGCGCCCTGGACGGCCCGCGCGGCGATGAGCGTGCCGATGTTCGGGGCGAGCGCGGCGGCGGCGGACGCGGCGGTGAAGACGGCGAGGCCGCCGATGAACAGCCGGCGTCGTCCCCACCGGTCGGCGATGGCGGCGGGCAGCAGCAGGACGGCGAAGGTGAGCGTGTAGGCGTTGACCGTCCATTCGAGGCCTTCGAGGCCGGTGCCGAGGTCGGTGCGGATGTCGGGGAGGGCGTTGGTGACGATGAGGTTGTCGAGCGCCACCATGAACAGCGCGATGCCGGTGACGATGAAGGTGCGGAGGGGGTGCGGCCTGTTCATTAGTTATCACTCACTAACTTCAGTGGGCAAGAAAAAAGGGAGGGGGACGGCGGTCGCCGGTGCCGCCCCCGCCTACGGCTCCTCCTCCGGGACGGCGGCGGTCGCGTCGAGACCGGCTCCCCGCAGGCTCTCCGCCCAGTCGCGCAGCGAGTCGGGGAGCAGCTCGCCGGGGACGTACGGGACCTTGAACGCGGTGAGCACGTTGATCAGCATCCCGACCGACATGAACCGGGTGACCTCCGCCGGCGCCGTGCCGGACACGTCGGCGACGAGCCGCCACAGCCGCGCCCAGCGGGCGTGGCCGATCCGGCTGATCTCCTCGTCCTCCACGGCGGCGGCGTAGAGCTGCAACTGGAAGCGCAGGAGGTGCGGGTCCTCCTTGAGGATGCGCCGGTAGGCGTCGGCCATCGCGGCGGTCGCGTCCTTGCCGCGGCGGCCGCCGGCCGCCTCGCGGAGCAGCTCCTCCAGGTCGGCGAAGCAGCGGTCGGCGGCGGCCAGGAACAGGGCGCGCTTGCTGGGGAAGAGCCGGAACATGTACGGCTGCGAGACGCCGACGCGCTCGGCGATGGCCGCGGTGGACGTGCCCTCGTAGCCGCCGCGGGCGAACTCGGCCATCGCGGCCTTGATCGCCATCTCGCGGCGCCGCTCGGCGCTCATCCTCGGGCTCATGGGAGGCAAGTTAGTGGTCAATCACTAACTTCGTCAAGAGGTCAGCCGACGATCCCCTCGGCCAGCAGCAGCACGCCGAAGATCGCGAACCCGGCGGCCGCGCCGTACTTGATGACCCGCTCGGGCAGCCGCTTGCCGAGCAGCTGCCCGACCACGATGGCCAGCGCGTCCGCCGCGACCATGCCGATCGTCGAGCCGAGCCAGATGCCGGTCAGCCCGAGGAAGCCGCCGTGGTCGGCGGCGAGGGTGATCGTCGCCAGCATGGTCTTGTCGCCCAGCTCGGCGAGGAAGAACGCGGTGCCGACGGCCAGGACCGCCGAGCCGCGCGCCTTGCGGGCCCGGTCGCGCTCCTCGTCGTCCAGCTCGTCGCCGCGCAGCGTCCACAGCGCGAAGCCGATGAACGCCACCCCCGCGAGGATCGAGATCGGCCGGGTCGGCAGCGCGGCGCCGAGCACCGCGCCGACCACCACGCTCGCCAGGTGCACCAGCGCGGTCGCGGCCGTGATGCCGATCAGCACGGGCATGGCGCGAAAGCGCGTGGCGAAGGTCATGGCCATGAGCTGGCTCTTGTCGCCGAGTTCCGCGACGAAGATCACGGCCAGGCTGATGATGAATGCGGTGACCACCGGGTCCCTCTCGCTCGGATGCCGGGCGGAGGGCGGGGGGAGCCGTTTCGGGCGCGCACGACCTCGGCCCGGCATGACTGCCGGGCCGAGGGTCTCGTCCGCCTCCTGCGAAGGCCCGCGCGACCGGGCACCGCCTTGCGGCGCCAGCATGTCGATCACGCGATTGGGACTACTCCCCCTCGACGCGTGCAGGCTATCAAGCCCCCTACCAGGGACGTCAAAGCGGCGCCCGGCGCTAGAGCGAGACGCCGACCATGACGGGCTCGTTCACCAGCTCGACGCCGAACGCCTCGCGGACGCCCGCGCGGACCTCGCGGGCCAGCGCCAGCAGGTCGGCGGTGGACGCGCCGCCCGGGTTCGTCAGCGCGAGGGTGTGCTTGGTGGAGATCCGCACCGGGCCGAGCGCGTGCCCCTTGGCGAACCCCGCCTTGTCGATCAGCCATGCGGCGGAGGTCTTGGTGCGCCCGTCCGGCTCGGGGTAGCGGGGGAAGGCCGCGTCCGGGCCGAGCCGCTCGGCGACGCGCAGCTCCAGGCCGGCGAGCTGCTCGGGGGTCAGGATCGGGTTGGTGAAGAACGAGCCGGCGCTGCGCGAGTCGGGGTCGGCGGGGTCCAGGACCATGCCCTTGCCGCGGCGCAGCTCCAGGACGGCGTCGCGCGCCTCCTTCAGCGACACCCGCTCGCCCGGCTGCACGCCGAGGCGCCGCGCCAGCTCCGCGTACGCGATCGGCTGCGACTCCTCGGTCTCGCGCAGCGCGTACGTCACGTCGAGCACGACGTACCGGTCGTCGCCCTTGAACACGCTGTGCCGGTAGGTGAAGCGGCACGCGTCGCGGTCGAAGGTGACGCAGCCGCGCGCCCGACGGTCGTACGCGCGGACCTCGACGATCGTCTGGCTGACGTCCTGCCCGTACGCGCCGACGTTCTGGATCGGGGTGGCGCCGACCCGTCCCGGGATGCCGGACAGGCACTCGACGCCGGCCAGCCCGTCCGAGACGCAGCGCGCGACGAACGGGTCCCAGTCCTCACCGGCCCGCACCCGGAGCAGGACGGTGTCGCCCTCCCCCGCCGTGCGCTCGACGCCGCGCGCCCCGACGTGCACCACGGTCCCGGGGAAGCCGTCGTCCGACACCACGAGGTTGCTGCCGCCGCCGAGCACCAGCACCGGCTCGCCCGCGTCGTCGGCCTTGCGGACCGCCGCGACCAACTCCTCCTCCGACGTCGCCTCGACGAAGCGCCGCGCCGGACCGCCCAGCCGCAACGTGGTGTACCCGGCCAGGTTCACCTCTTCCGCGAACACCGCCACAGCCCTGTCCCCTCCCCGAACGTGCACGTCCGCACCGGCCGGACGCCCGGCCGGTGCGCGGCTCCCGGCGCGCCCTCAGGCGAGCCGGACGACGGCCTTGGCGCGCGTGAGGACCTTCTGGTCGTTCGACCTGGCGGTGAGCGCCACGACGACCTTGTTGTCGTCGAGCTTCTCCTCCACCTTGCCGCTGATCTCCAGGGTCGCGCCGCCCTCGTCGGGCACCACGACCGGCGAGGAGAACCGTACCCCGTAGTCCACCACGGCTCCCGGATCCCCGGCCCAGTCGGTGACGAACCGGCCGCCCTGCGCCATCGTGAACATGCCGTGCGCGATCACGTCCGGCAGCCCGACGGCCTTGGCGAAGCTCTCCCGCCAGTGGATCGGGTTGAAGTCGCCGGACGCGCCCGCGTACATCACCAGGTTCGCGCGGTCGACCGGGTAGGTCTGCGCGGGGATCTCGGTGCCGACCTCGACGTCTGCGTAGTTCACCTTCGCGGTCATCAGGCCCCCCGCTCGACGATCGTGTTGTAGGTCTTGCAGATGAGCTCGCCCTCGACGGTCTTGACGTCCGTCTCGACGACCATCTTCTCGTTGTTGCCGATCGACTTGATCTCGGTGACGGTCGAGGTGCAGGTCACCACGTCGCCGGCGCGCATCGGGCGGGTGTACTCGAAGCGCTGCTCGCCGTGCACGACCATCGCGTAGTTGAGGTTGAGGTCCTTGTCCGCGAGGGCGGCGTTGCCGAGCGACACCACGATCGGGAACGTCGGCGGCGCGATGACGTCGGGGTGGCCCGCCGCCTTCGCGGCCTCGCGGTCGCGGTAGATCGGGTTGCGGTCGCCGATGGCGTCCGCGAACTCGCGGATCTTCACGCGGCTGACCTCGTACGGCTCGCTGGGCGGGAAGCTCCGCCCGATGAAGTCGCGGTTGATGGCCATGCAGTCCGTCCCTCCAGGTCCCGGCGGGGTCGCGCGGCGGCGGCGCGCCCGTCCGAGCACACTTACAACGTCTCGACGGACCGTAACAGAATGACGTTCAGCCCGTCCCCCGCGGGTCTCGCTCGCGGGAAACGGGCTGAACGGTAAGGGCAAGCGCCAAGAAGTCCGTCGCGGTCGCGGCCGCTGAGCGCCGATGACCAGCGGTTCTGCCGTGCTGCTGCCGCGCCCCTGCCGGGCGGCGGAGAACCCTGTGGTTAGCGGGTTTCGCGGTGCGGGCGGTGGGTGCCGGCCCCGTGGTAGCGCAGCGGGGCAGTACTTCCCGTCCGGACCCTCGCTAGCGGGTTTCGCGGTGCGGGCGGTGGGTGCGGCAGTTGGGGCAGTACTTCTTGATCTCGAGGCGGTCCGGGTCGTTGCGCCGGTTCTTCCGCGTGATGTAGTTGCGGTGCTTGCACTCCTGGCAGGCCAGCGTGATCTTCGGCCGTACGTCGGTGGCAGCCACGATGGAGTGCCTTTCTGAGCTAGGAACATGGACTACGCATCCCGGCCGCCCCCGGAGGGTGGCCGGCGATTCGACCCAGCCCGCCTCACCCCCGCGTGGGGGTGAGGGAGATGGGTAGTAGCGAGGGCCGGACTTGAACCGGCGACACAGCGATTATGAGCCGCTTGCTCTGCCTGACTGAGCTACCCCGCCGCGCTGGTCGGTGTGGACCGGATTGCAAGGATACCGGATGCTCACCTGACCCTGGGAACGCGAATTCCCGGACCATGATCGGGGAATGGGCGTTCCGCGGCCCCGCGGGCCGTTCTCCAGGGTACCCGGTGGAGGTGGGTGGTCTGGCGAACGCCCTGCTGGAACCGGTGGGACGGTATCACAGGGCCCGGTTTCGAGCGAATCGGTCCGCGGCGGCCTGTCCCGGCGCGGCGGGAGGTCCCGCCCGCGGGCCCTTTCCCGGCGCCCGGCCCGAGGACGACAAAGGCCGCCGTCCGATCGTTCGGATGGCGGCCGTGGTGCCGTGGAGCCCCTTTACGGAATCGAACCGTAGACCTTCTCCTTACCATGGAGACGCTCTGCCGACTGAGCTAAAGGGGCTTGCGTCGTTCGCGCAGGGAAAACGATACACGGACTCGGGACCGCGCGCGAACTGGATTGCCCCGGCCGCCGCCGGCAGGCGTCTCCGCAGGTCAGCGCAGCAGACTGCGGGCGATGACGAGCTGCTGGATCTGGCTGGTGCCCTCGTAGATGCGGAACAGCCGCACGTCCCGGAAGAACCGTTCGACGGAGACGCCGCGCATGTAGCCCATTCCGCCGAAGACCTGGACGCCGCGGTCGGCGACGCGTCCGACCATCTCGGAGCAGAAGTACTTGGCGCAGGACGGGCCGAGCTTGGTGTCCTCGCCGGCGTCGTAGGCGCGGGCGGCCTCCAGGACCATGGCGCGTCCGGCGTACAGCTCGGCCTGCGAGTCGGCGATGAGGCCCTGGATGAGCTGGTACTCGCCGATGGTGCTGCCGCCCTGGCTGCGGGTCTTGGCGTACTCGACGGTGTCGTCCAGGATGCGCTGGGCGAGGCCGACGCAGAGGGCGGCGATGCTGAGGCGCCCGTGCGCGAGGGACGCCATGGCGGTGCGGAACCCGGTGCCCTCCGGCCCGACCATCGCGCTCGCGGGGACGCGGACGTCGTTGAAGAACACCTCGGCGGTGTGCGCGCCGCGCTGGCCCATCTTCTGGTCGGCGGGGCCGACGCTGAGCCCGGCGGTGCCGCTCTCGACGAGGAAGGTGGAGATGCCGCGGGAGCCGGTGCCGCCCGTCCGGGCGAAGACCATGAAGACGTCGGCCTCGGGGGCGTTGGTGATGAACCGCTTGGCGCCGTTGACGACGTAGTCGTCGCCGTCGCGGACGGCCGAGGTGGACAGCGTGCTCGGGTCGGAGCCGGCCTCGGCCTCGGTGAGCGCGAACGCGCCGACGATCTCGCCGGACGCCAGCCGCGGCAGCCAGGCGGACTTCTGCTCCTCGGTCCCGGAGTGCACCAGGACCTGCCCGGCGATGCCGTTGCTGGTGCCGAACATCGAGCGGAACGCGGGGCTGGTGTAGCCGAGCTCGAAGACGAGCCGGACCTCCTCGCTCAGCGACAGGCCGAGCCCGCCGTACTCCTCGGGCAGCGCGTACCCGAACAGGCCCATGTCCCGGGACGTCCGCCGCAGCGGCTCCGGGATCTCGTCGGTCTCCTCGATCTCCTCCTCGCGCGGGACGACCTCGTCGCGGACGAAGCTGCGGACGGCCTTGAGCACGTCGGCGAAATCCTGTGACTCCATGGGTCCCATTCTAGAATCAGATTCCAAGATGCCCGCGCGGCGCCCCCGGCTGTGCCAGGGTGATCGTTCATGGATACGGCCTTCCAGCAACTCGTCGACGAGATCGTCCGCGCGGCGCTCGTCGAGGACCGGTCCTTCGGCGACCTCCTACCCCGGCTCATGCAGGAGTCGCAGTCGGCTCCCTCCGCCGCGAAGAGCGCGGCGCTGCCCCGGATGGCCGAGGGCATCGCCGAAGCGCCCGTCAACCTCGGCGGATGGCTCGCCGTGGTGTCCGGCGCGTGGATCGAGTCCGGCGCCGACCCCGCCCCGGTCGGCCCCGCCCTCGTGCACCGGCTCACCGAGGCGACCGCGGCGGCCCTGGCGTTCGGCAACGCCTGGGAGGAGGCCACCGGCGGCAAGCCGCCCGACATGCAGGAGGAGCAGCCCTCCCAGCAGGTCTTCGACACCGTCAGCCCGGTGCTCGGCGACGGCACTGTGACGGCGATGATGTCGTGGTTCGCGCTGCCGCAGTTCGCGATGGCGGGCAGCACCGTCCTCCAGATGTCGCCGTCCACCCGCGCGGGCCTGGACGACCGCGACTTCCGGGCGTTCGCCGCCGGGAAGGCCGCCCAGTACCTGCCGCACATGGACCACGTCCAGGCGCTTCTGCGGGTCCTGGACGGCGAGCGCATCCTCGTGCTGGACCGTGCCACCCGGCACGGCTGGACGGTCACCATCGGCGGCATCGGCGACAACTTCCAGCTGCACACCCTGCTCGCCGGCGCTCTCATCGGACGTCCCGGCGGCATGCCCGGCACCCCGCCCGCCCCCGAGATCGTCGCGTGCTTCCTGGACGCCGACGTCCCGCCCGGCCGGCCGATCGTGTCCAGCCCGTGGAACCTCGTGGACGCCCGCGGCGAGTGGATCTACAACGAGGGCGTGCCCGCCGACGTCCCCGCCGTCAACGGGACCCGCGTCGTCGTCCTCGACCCGCCGTCCTACGAGCGCACCTTCCCGGCCGGACGGCGCTTCCCGCTGATGCCCGCGACCCTGCGCGTCGACGGCATGCACCTGCCCGAGGACCTCGCCGGATGGTGGCGGTGCATTCACGACCCCGGCCCCGGGGCCTCGCCTGGCGGCTCGGCCCCTGACCGTGCTTGAGCGAGCGCGACCTCGCTTCGCGAGCTTCCCGGCGGGGCTCGCCTCCGGCTTCACCCGCCGGTCAGGTAGCGCGCTCGCGCGGTGGCCGGTCTAGAACCGCACCAGGACCGCGGTGGCGTCGTCGTACCGCTTGCCTCGCGCGAAGGCCTCCGACTCCTCCGCGGTCCTGGTCCGCCTGACCAGCTCGCGCGGCCCCTCCTCGTCCAGCAGCCGCAGCAGGCCGTCCCAGTCCAGCCGTCCGAACCGCTCGACCAGCCGGGACGCGCCGTCGCTCAGCACCGCCGCGCGCCGCAGCCCGTCGACCGGCACCTCGCCGGTCAGCCCCTCGTACGCCGCCTCCGGCTTGGTGCTCGCCACCCAGAACCCACCGGGGCTGTTGCGCGACTTTCGGACGGCGTCGAGGGTGTAGCTCGGCAGCCGGTCGACCCGGTCGTCGCGGATCACCCGGACCTCCCCCAGGTCCAGGACGATCGGCGAGTCCGCCAGCACGAACCACTCGACCGCCCCGCCGCGCCGGCGCAGCAGCGACACGGTCGCGGACGGGCTGTCGGGGTTCCCCAGGTCGCACGTCCCGGTGTGCGCCTCGCCCGTCACCTTGATCGCCTCGGCGACCAGGTCCGGCAGCGGCTTGCCGTCCTCCAGCGCCATCCGCGCCGCGATCTGCCCGCCGAGCCGCCGCACCAGCCACGCCGGGTCGTGCGCGCAGCCGCTGTCCACCCCCGGCGGCGCCGTCGCCCCGTCCAGCAGCACGACCCACCCCGGGCCCGCCGCGACGAAGTCCTCGTTGGGCCGCCCCGGCGTCGCCTCGCTCACATAACTCACCTGCACGAATGCAGGTCTACCCGGTCAGCTGTCGGATGTCCGAAACGTCCACCAAATCCTCACCCTCCGTCCCGTGAACCTGCCCTGGCCTGGGCGGCGCGCGGGCTCCTCAATGCGGTTGTCCGCGGGGGCCGTTCCGGCCTACCGTGCCGCAGTGGATCACTTCTCGCGCTCATGGGCGGCGCTGCTCGCGGCCGTCGCCGATCTTCCCGACGAGGACTTCGCGCGGCCCTCCGGCTGCGCCGGCTGGCTCGTCCGGGACCTCGTCTGCCACCTGGTCATCGACGCCCAGGACGTCCTGATCACCCTGGTCACGCCCGCCGACACCGAACCGACCGCGGACGCCGCGACCTACTGGAGCCTCGTCGAGCCGCCGACCGGCGACGACCCGCTCGACGCGCTGATCCCCCGGCTGGCCGCCGCGTACGGGGAGCCGCGGCTGCTGAAGTTCCACCTCGACGACGTCGGCTCCGCCGCCGGACGCGCCGCCCGGCTCGCCGACCCCGCCGCCCGCGTCGCCACCCAGGACAAGGTCCTGACCGCCGGCGACTACCTGTCCGCGTACGTGCTCGAATGGACGCTGCACCACCTCGACCTGATCGCGCACCTGCCGTCGGCTCCCGAACCGCCCGCCGAGCCCCTCGCGGCGGCCCGCGCCCTGCTGGAGAGGATCGCCGGGACGCCGTTCCCCGCCACGCTCTCCGACAAGGACGCCCTGCTGGTCGGCACCGGCCGCCGCGCCCCTTCGGACGCGGAGAAGGCCGGGCTGGGCGACCTCGCCGCGAAGCTGCCCTTCGTGATCGGCTGACTCAGGCGTCCACGTCGACCCCGAAGCCGCGCGCCAGGCCGTCGAGGCCGAACTCGTGGCCCTGCCCGACGACCCGCACGCGCCAGCCGTCGCCGCGCCGGTAGATCTCCGCGAGCAGCATCGTCCGCTCGCTGGTCCCGGCGTCGAGGGTCGCCTGGACGAAGGCGCTCTCCGCGTCGTCCGGCCCGACCACGAGCTCGACGGCGCCGAGGTCCCCGAACGTCACCGTCCCGTCGATCGCGGCGGCGACGGTGACCGTCCGGACCGCGCCGGGCAGGCCGTCGAGGTCGACGGTGATCGCCTGCTCGGCCGGGCCGTCGGCCACCAGCCGCACCGACCCGTCCGGCGTCTCGGCGGCGTTGTAGAAGACGAAGTCCTCGTCGCTCGCCACCTGACCGTCCCCGTCCAGCGCGAACGCCACCACGTCGACCTCGCACGAGGGATGCCGCACCCACGACACCTCGACCGTCCACCGCCCGCCTTCCGGCAGGTCGACGGCACCGCCGCGCGGCAGGACCCGCGCGCCCTCGCGCACCGGCTCTCGCTCGGGCGCCTCCAACCAGACCGCCTCGTGCACCGGCAGCTCCAACTCCACGACCCGCTCCATGCGGCGGTCGCCCGTGTCGAGCGCGATCACATCGGTGACGCTCGCCGACAGATTGATCGCCGCCGCGCCGCCCAGCTCTACCACCCGGCCCCGCGCCTTGGACGCCTTCGGGTGGCTTCCGCCGAGCACGAGCACCCGCCGTCCGTCCAACGGCCGCACGGCCTCTTTCTTCGGGGCCGGAGCCCGGGTCACAGGCGCAGATTCACCGTGCGGCATGCCGGGACGCACGCCATCGAGCAACCGCAGAAATGCGCGCTCGTCGATGACGGGAACACCATTTTCCTGCGCCTTGCGGGCCTTGGCCGTCCCGGACCCCGCATCGTTCGTGACGAGAACACTCGTGAACTTGCTCACCGACGTCATGACGTTCAATCCCGCGGCCACAGCCCGCGCGACGAGTTCCTCGCGCGCGACACCGGTCTCACCGGTGATGGCGACCTTCATCCCCTGAACGAGCGGCGCCCCGTCCTCCAGACGCCCCGGACACCGGAACGCACAGCGAACCTTCGGCCCGGACGGCGGCCGGAAAACCCCATCCTGCTTGGGCGGGCACGTCACCAGCGGCAACCGCACCCCCAACCTCGCCGCCTCGTCGAGCGACCCGCGCAGCACCCCGGCGAGCGCCCGGACGTCCTCCCTGGCGTCATGCGCCCTTCCCGTCCGCACGCCGTAGTGCGCGGCCAGGGTGGCGAGCTTCAGATCGGACGTCGCCGGAGCCAGACGCCGGTTCAGCGCGAGCGTGCACAACCTCGACTCGACCGGAAGGCTCTTCCCCGCCCGCCCGAACTCCTGCGCGAGGAATCCATAGTCGAAAGGCGCGTTGTGCGCCACCAGAACCCGCCCTTTGAGCATTTCCGCGACCCGACCGGTGACGTCCCCGAACTTCGGAGCCCCCTTCAACCGATCGACCGTCAGTCCATGAATATGGAAGGGCCCCGGATCGCATCCGGGATCGAGCAGGGTCGAGAACTCCTCCCCCGGCCTCCCGTCCTTCCCGACCGTCGCCACGGCGATCGACAGCACCCTGTGCTGGACGGACCTGAACCCGGACGTCTCCACGTCCACCAACGCCCACTCATGCGGAAACGCGACCATGCGCGAAACGCTAGACACCCGCCACCCACCTCAGAACGCCAATCTCGTCCGGTGCCCACAACCGGTCACAAAAACCGTGGAAAACCCGGCCGACCACACCGAGAAAGCCGCGACTCAGAACGCCCCCACAATCCTCTTCACCACCCACCGCCAACTCGAAGAACCCCTTCTCGGCGACCGGCCGCCCGGTAAGCCGTCCACGAACCGGCAGGACCATCCGACGCCCAGTCCGCCGCGCGAGGTCGGCCGTCCCGCCTCGACCAACCACCCCGGCAGCAGCACCCAGCGCCCCGGCCTCGCCAGATGCAGACATTGAGGAAGGCGAGCGGCCAAGCCGATATCGGTTTCGGCCTCCAGCCGGAACCCGAACCGGTGGCCGGACGACAGGGCGAGCACGGAACTCGTGCCGCGACATCGGGCGTCCGGGAGCACAACGATCCCCCAGCGACCTGCGGCAGTCACCAGGCGGAAGCTCGTTGAGTTGCGGCGAGTCGTCGTTATACGGCGCGCCATAACGACGACTCGCCGCAAGTGAACGCATGCTCACCATGCCGACGCGACGGTCGTCTACCGCCGGTCACCAGGTGGACGGGAACATGCGGTGCTTCAGGACGGCATCGACCCGCGCGGCCGCCACGTCCACGTCCCCGCACGGAGAGAGGAAGCGGTGTCCGCCGAGCCCGGCCACGTAGTAGCCCCACGCATCACCGGTCGTGACCCGAACACCGACCGCCACCCGCACATGCCGGTGCCCGCGCCCGAACGCGAACACCCACAACAGCAGCGGCCGTGCCGGCAACTCCTCGGCGCGGTACAGCTTGACGAACCGGTAGCCCTTCGCGAGGACGGCGACGGCGAGCAGATCGAGATGATGCGTCGCGGTGGCACGACGCCCGGTGCGCCACTCCAGCCCGCATGGCCTCACGGGACGTAGGCCGCCCATACGACCTTCCCTTCCTCGACGAGCGGCCGGACGCCCCAGTCCTGCACGAGCTGCGCCAACATCAGCAGCCCGCGCCCGCTGGTCGCCTCGTAGTTCTCCGGACGGACCTCGGGCGTCCCGGCGCCCTGGTCCCAGACCTCGATCCGCACGAGGCCGTCCCGCACGTCCGGCAGAACGCGGACGACGATGTGCCCGAACCCCACGTGCTTGTAGCTGTTGGTCACCAGTTCGGTAACCACGACGCGGCCGACATAGGTTTCCGCGATCCCCAGCTCCCGGAACCGCTCCACCAGGAAGAGGCGCGCATGCCGAGGCGCCTGGTCGGTCGGCGCGAGCACGAGAGCCGGTGACTCCGGTGTGGATGCTGCTGCTGCCATCGGTGTACGCCCTTCGAGCGCAAACGTCAGCGACCTCGGACGACTCTCACCCGCAAACCGGAAGATCCCGCCCAAAATCACTCTCTGTCATCGAACGAACACCATGGAGCCACAGAAGCTCGTACTCTCACGAGAGAGCAGCGGAACAGCCGCATTCCAGTAGCAACCGATGGCGCGCTACTAGCATCGACAGGGAGAGCCGCCATGCCCGCAGGCAGTAGCGCCAGGCCCAGGATCGACCCGGAACTAGTGGGGTTTGGCACCGTCGTCAGGCGGTTCCGCGAGGAGAGCAGTCTGAAGCAAGATGAGCTAGCGCAACTGGTCAACGTCGCACGCTCCTACATCAGCCATGTGGAATGCGGCCGAACGAAGTGCCGCCGTGACTTCGCCGAACGCCTCGACAACGTCCTCAACGCCAACGAAGGGATCGTCGAAGCCTGGGACGACCTCCTCGAGCAGATCAAGCAGGTCAGGTACCCAACTCATTTCGTCGCCTTCCCCAAGGTCGAGGCGAGGGCGGATCAGCTCCGCGTATACGAGAACTATCTCGTTTATGGACTCTTTCAGACAGAGGCGTACGCTCGTGTACTGCTTGTAGATGATGAGGCCGTAGCCACGAGGATGCGCCGACAGGAGCTTTTGTCCAGGAGTCCCAGAGCCATGATCAGCGTAGTGATGGAGGAAAGCGTCCTGTATCGCGAGGTTGGCTCAAAGGAAATCATGCGCGCTCAACTCGAGCGACTAATAGAACTATCACAACAAGAAGGAGTATTTCTCCAGGTCGCCAAGACCGGCTACTACCGAGGCGTACGGGCTTCGTTCACAATAGCAACCCAGAGCGATCGAAGTGAGATCGCCTACGTCATCAAAGCCACAGGAGGCGAGATAAGCCGCGACCCATCAGAGCTTACAAGGTTGAGCGAAGTGATACATACTTTGAACGTAAAATCATGCAACACAGAAGACTCGCGCGCACTCATCAGAAAGGTGATGCAAGACAGATGGACCTGAGCAACGCGACCTGGCGTAAGGCATCGCGTAGCCATGACGATGGAGACCAATGCATCGAGGTCGCCACCGTGACTAGCTTGATCGCCGTCCGTGACAGCAAGGACCCCAACGGCCCCAAAATCATCGTGAGCCGCAGCGACTTCCGGCACCTGGCCGAGACCCTCAAAAACATCTAGTCTGCACATAAAGGCTTCTCCCGCATTGACGAGGTGGTGGAGTTGAGTGACGTCGTCTGGCGCAAGGCGCGGCGAAGCAACGAGTCAGGAGACAACTGCGTCGAAGTCGCGTCCGTATCGGTCGCTGAGGACGCCTGGCGCAAGACGCTTCGCAGCCACGAGGAGGGCGACGCCTGCGTCGAACTCGCTGCGGTGCCGGGCTCCGAGCCAGGCTGGCGGAAGGCTTCGCGGAGCACGGCAGAGAACGACAATTGTGTCGAGGTCGCGGACGGGACGGGTGTCGTGGCGGTTCGGGACAGCAAGGACCCGGACGGCCCGATGCTCGTCCTGAGCCGCAACGAGTTCCGCCACCTCACCAACACCATCCAGAACCTCTAACCCGTCGGCCCCACCGGCGAGGCCGACGGGGCCGACGGGGCCGACGGACGCAGGACGAGACGGCTCTCACCAACAGCGCTACCCCAGCGACCTGCCCCAGGCCCGCTGAAAGTTGATCGCACCCACGTTGGCCGCCTGGCGCGATCAGCGCCGCGCCGGTGCCCTGCGCGCATCGGCCGCCCACCCGGACACGAGCTGCGCACCGTCATGGACGCCGTCTCCTACCGTGATCGCACCGGCTTCCCCTGACGCTGTCTCCTGCAGGACCACCCGCCCTGGCAGACCGCCTCCAGCATGGCGCGACGACGAAGTCTTCACCCGGGCGTCCAGGCTGCTGCACCGCCTGGTCGGCGTCCATGAGGGCCGCACCACCGAGCCCTCCGCTGGCATCATCAACGCCGCCAAGAAGACCACTGTCGGCAGTCCCGGCCACCGCTACCGTCGTCCAGGACGCGATCGTCGGAACCACACTGACCGACCAGCTCTCGCGCCGCTGGGACCTTGAGCGCACCCTGGGCTGGCTCATGCCGCAATGCTCGCCTCACCGGCGAACATTCCTACCCGGCGCGGAGTCTGTGCACTGATCGAGCAGAAATCGCAGGGCAAAAGGCCCGGTTAGGCGACCTTGACGATCTTGCATTCAATGCCTGCGGGGCCGATCGGAGCTTGCGCCGTGGTGGTTCCTTCGAAGGTGTCCGAACCTTGAACCTTGAAGGTCTGAAGGCCGATCTGCTGGTGAGAGGCTTTGTCCAGAACCTCGACGGTGACCGAGTAGCTCGTCGCACCGCCTGTGATCGTGCCGTTGATCGTTACCGTGCCCTGCGATCCGGTCGTGTTCACCTGGCACGCGACGTGGGCGTTGTAGCTCTTAGGGCCAAGGGACGAGGTGCTCCCTCCTTGCGCACCGGTCAGGTAGAGCACGGCGAGTAGTCCCACGAGCCCCGCCAGACCCAAGGTGACGATCAGGAAAGTCTTCCGCCTGGGGCGCGGACGCGAGCCGTATTCATCATTGGCCATGGTCCACTCGTGAGTCGGCATTGCTGTCCCGTCACCCTGATCGATCTTGCCAGGCAAAGTCTTCGCAGGTCAGCATATAGCTCCGTACGTGTCGCTTGATCTTGTTGGTCCGGTATCGGGGACCGCCCGGCGCTGGTGGCTACGTCACCATGGCGAGCAAGGTCCGCCGGAACGTCAGCAAGGGGTGCAAGGGGTGGCCGGTGCCGACGGGGCGGGGTGACCCGGGGTACGCCCTCGCCGGCT
The DNA here is from genome assembly GCF_030283205.1 of Actinomadura opuntiae. Taxonomy (GTDB): domain Bacteria; phylum Actinomycetota; class Actinomycetes; order Streptosporangiales; family Streptosporangiaceae; genus Spirillospora. The sequence continues at coordinate 38,735 of NZ_JASNWF010000028.1, read as the reverse complement.
ACCCGGTGCGAATGCTTAGGCGGCCGCAGCCGTCCGGCCTGGTGGGGGCCGTTCTGCGCTGGGGTGTTCAGCGGCCGATGGCGTCCAGTTCGGTCAGGTCTTCAGGGGAGAGGGAGAGTCCCGCGCCGGCGATGTTCTCGCGTAGGTGTGCCGTCGACGACGTGCCGGGGATGAGCAGGATGTTCGGTGACCGCTGCAGTAGCCAGGCCAGTGCGACGGACATCGGTGTCGCCTCCAGTCGAGCGGCGACCGCCGAGAGCGCCGATGACTGAAGCGGGGTGAAGCCACCGAGGGGGAAGAAGGGCACGTATGCGACGCCGTCGGCGGCGAGCCGGTCGATGAGCTTGTCGTCGTGGCGGTGGGCGAGGTTGTACATGTTCTGCACGCACACGATCGGCGCGATGCTCTGTGCCTCGGTGACCTGCTCCTCGGTGGCGTTGCTGACTCCGAGGTGGCGGATCAGGCCATCCTGTTGGAGTTCGACGAGCGTCTCGAACGCCTCGGCGAGCGAGCCGGGCTGGGGTCCTTCGGCGTTGCCGAGTCGGAGGTTGACCAGGTCGAGCACGTCGAGCCGCAGGGACTCGAGGTTGTCGTGGACCTGGCGGCGCAGATCCTCGGGGCGCCGGGCCGGAGGCCAGCCGCCCTGGTCGTCGCGGGTCGCGCCCACCTTGGTCACGATGTGCAGGGTCTCGGGATAGGGGTGCAGTGCCTCGCGGATCAGCTCGTTGGTGACCCGCGGCCCGTAGGCGTCGCTGGTGTCGATGTGGGTGATACCGGCGGCGACCGCTTCACGCAGAACGGCCAGGGCGCCCTCGCGATCGGCGGGCGGACCCATGACCCACGGGCCGGCCAGCTGCATGGCGCCGTAGCCGAACCGGGTGACGGTCAGGTCGCCCAGGGTCCAGGTGCCGCCGGGAAGGGAGAGGGAGGGTGTGCTCATCCTGGTGCCTTTCGTCGTTCCGTTGAGGGGTGGCGCATGCGGCCTCCCCTCCATCAGCATGGGAGAGGAACTCCCTGTTGGGAAGTAGGTACCTTGGAGTGCGTAACCCGTCCACCGGTGAGAGGTGCGATCAGTGACGACGATGAAGGCGGCCGAGAAGAGGGCTCAGGCCAAGGTGGAGTACAACGCGTTCCTGGCGGGGTGCCCCAGCCGGCAGCTGCTCGACCGGATCTCGGACAAGTGGGTCGTCCTGATCCTGTGTGCGCTGGGCGGCGACAACAGCGCCGGCCGGTCCGGTGCGGCACACACAGACGCTCCGAAGGGAATGCGCTACTCCGAGATCTCCCGTCTCGTGGCCGGGGTCAGCCAGAAGATGCTGACCCAGACGCTCCGGTCGCTGGAGCGCGATGGTCTGCTCACCCGTACCGTGACGCCGACCGTCCCGGTCACCGTCTCCTACGAGCTGACCGACCTCGGCCTCTCGCTGCACCACATGACGCGCGGGCTCAGGAACTGGGCGCAGACGCACATGGCCGAGGTCCTCGAAAACCGCGAGAACTACGAGGCTCGCACCTCCTGACGACCGCTGGACGAGCCAGGCGGACGCCTAACCGCGCTGGCGGCGGACCATTTCCGTGATCCAGGTGGGCGCGAACGGCGAGGTGCAGCCCGGGGAGGTCGGGTAGTCCTTGAGCACTTCGAGGCGTTCGCCGATGTCGATGGCACGGGCGCGGTACTCGGCGTGCTCGATCCCGATCTGGGCCAGGCAGTGGTTCATCGCCCATTGGAGGCGGTCGGGGGCGCCCTTCATCTCCGCTTCGATGACGTCGAGCAGCGCGGGAAGGTCGAGGCCCTCGGATTTCTTCGCCACGCGTTCGGTGGTCAGCGCCCAGCCGGCGCTCGCGACCACCGGATCCGGATCGGCCATCCAGGCTGCGCGCAGTTCTTCGGAGTGCCGGTTCTTCTTCACCGCGTAGTTCACGAGCCAGTCGTGCACCTTGGGCGTGCGCGCCTCGCGGAGCATGGCGTCCAGCTCGTCGCGCTCGAACGCCTTCGGACGGCAGATCAGCAGCGCCAGCAGCCGCGCCGCGGAGTCGCCCGTCTTCCAGAGGCCGCGGGCGAGTTCGTGCTGCGTCTTCAGCCGCTTCGCGAGGGCGCGCAGCTTGCCGAGGTTCACGCCGTGGTCGTCGCCGTGCCTCTCGTTGACCTCGCGGATCTTCGGGTCTTCGAGTTCGGCGAGCTCGGCCATCACCTCGGCCGGTGTCGTCTCGGCCACCGCGACCTCCCGTCTCCCACTGCGGAATTCACCCTAGCCACGTCGTCCAATACACTCATCGGCCGTTATGCCACGTTCGAGAACCGCTCCCCGCAGCGTCGCCGCCCTCGCAGTCACCGGCCTGGTCCTGGCCGGATGCGGGTCGTCAGGTGGCGACTCCGACGCCAAGCCTTCGGCCGCCCGGACGCCCTCGTCCTCGCCCTCCGCGAGCGCCGCCGCACCGCAGGCGAACAGGACGCTGAAGTTCGGGCAGCCCGCCGTGATGGACTTCGCTTACAACGACAAGAAGGGCAAGCTGCAGATCACCGTGACCGGCATCACCAAGGGCCGCGCCGCCGACCTGTCCGGCCTGGACCTCAGCGGCGACGCCAGGAAGATGGTGCCGTACTACATCCACGCCGTGATCAAGAACGCGGGCACGACGGACCTGTCGCTGACGATGCCGGACGGTCCGCGCGGCGTCCTTGCGGACGGCGGCCAGGCCAGAAGCCTCTCGGTCCTGGGCCGGTTCCCCAAGTGCGACGGCTACCCGGACACCCACAGCTTCCCGCCCGGCAAGTCGTACCGCACCTGCGCCCCCGTCCTGGCCGCCCCGGGAAGCGCCGTCACCGGTGCCACCTGGTCGAGCGACGCCTACAGCGACGAACCCACCGCCACCTGGACGCGCTGATCGCCGGCGGGACGACGATCCGCAGGCGGGCCCGTCCGTCAGCACGGTGAGCGTTCAAACGAACACCGCCGTTTGCAAGAGATAGAGTCGGTCCCGTGGTGAGAGGGGACGTGGTCGCGGGCCGCTACCGGCTCGACGAGGAGATCGGCCGGGGCGGAATGGGGATCGTGTGGAAGGCGCACGACCGGGCCCTGGAGCGCCAGGTGGCGATGAAACGGCTGCAGGTGCCCGATGACCTGGCCGAGGAGGACCGAGGCGCCCTGAAGGCACGGTTCCTGCGCGAGGCCCGCGCCGCCGCGAGGCTGGACCATCCGGGGATCATCAACGTCCACGACGTCGTCGAGGACGGGGAGAGCCCGTGGATCGTCATGCAGTACGTCCGGGGCCGCTCCCTGGAGCAGATCGTCCGCGCCGACGGACCGCTGCCCGTGGCCCGGGCCGCCCAGGTCGGGCTCACCGTGCTGGACGCGCTGGACTGCGCGCACAAGGCGGGCATCCTGCACCGCGACGTCAAGCCCGCCAACGTTCTGATCGCCGATGACGGGCGCGCGATCCTCACCGACTTCGGGATCGCGGCGGTGTCCAACGCCACCGCCTACACCAGGACGGGCGGGTTCGTCGGAACGCCCGTCTTCATGGCCCCCGAGCGGTTCCGGTCCGGCACGCAGGGCCCGGCCTCGGATCTGTGGTCGTTGGGGGCGACCCTCTACATGGCGGTGGAGGGCCATCCGCCTTTTCAGGCCGATGAGCTGGAGGTCCTCATCGGCCGACTCCTCATGGGAGACGACCCCGTTTTCGTCCGATCCGGCGCGCTGGAACCCGTCCTCAGGGGACTGCTGAACAGAGACCCGGACAGGCGCTGGGACTCGGGACGCGCCGCGCAAGGTCTGAAGGCCGTCGAGGACGGGCGCACTCCGACCAGACCGCTGACAGAAAGGCCGGTACCCGGGAAACCGGGAAAGGGTCCGCTGGTCGTGGCGGGGATTCTCGTCCTCCTCGTGCTCGCCGGGGTCGGCGTGAGCGTCCCATTCCTGATGTCATCCGACGCGGATTCAAAGGACAGGTTCGAGTCCATTCCGGATGCCTGCGCCGTTGTCAGGAACGGGCCCATCCTCAAAGAGCTCATGTCGAACCCCAAAGAGTCGGAGATCCTCGATTGGAGCCCCTACCAGGACCATGACGACGCCGACTCCTGCACGTGGAGCAACGTCGTCAGGGACGAGGGAACGTACCGGACCGTCGATGCAAAGCTGGCGGTCCGTGCCAGCCTCCCCCGGAGATCGACGGTGGCCGAGCTCCTGCACTGGACCAAGGTTCCCGGCCTGGGAGACGCCGCGGTCCGGCAATCGACGATCCAGGACGACGGATACGGTGACGACCATCGCGAAAAGATCATCTTCACGTTGCGGAACGCCGAAATAGGCGTCTACCTCGTGGAGAGCCCCGGCAAGCGCACGGACGCCGAGCGGCGGACACGGGTACTCCAGATCGCCGAGATCATCGAAAGGGCGCTCGAGCAGACCCTCTGAAACCCGGCCGCCACGCTCCCGTCGGTCATCGGGCCGCCGCGTGCATCCGAATCGGGCCAGGCTGCTCCTCGAGATCGGAGCCGGCGGCGCGGACCTCTTCGAGGTAGCCGGCAATGGCGTCGCGGTTGCGGGCGAGGCATTCGATGCGCCGGTCCATCCGGTCGAGCTCGCCCTCCAGGGTCGCGAGCATTTCCGGGGTGGCGTCGGAGAAGACGATGCGCCGGGGCTTGTTGAGGCAGGGCAGGATCTGCTTGATAATGCGGGTCGGCAGCCCTGCGTCCAGGAGCCCGCGGATCTGCAGGACGCGGTCGACGGTCTGCTCGGAGTAGTCGCGGTAGCCGTTCGCGCAGCGCTCCGAGACGATGAGGCCCTGCTCCTCGTAGTAGCGCAGGAGCCGGCGGGAGACGCCGGTCACGGCGGACAGCTGCCCGATGCGCATGTGCACCACCTCACATTGACCTTCACATCGATGTGAAGGTTTGAGCATACCGCCATGTCGACCGAGAGCATCGATCGGCCCGCCTCCCTGCGGGCACCGATCACCACCGAGAAGCTGCCCATGGCCGCGCTGCTGGCACTGGCGACGGCCGTCTTCATCACCAGCCTGACCGAGACCCTTCCCGCCGGCGTCCTGACCGGCATGAGCGACAGCCTCCATGTCGGCGAGTCCGCCGCGGGGCAGACGGTGACGGTCTACGCCGCCGGCACCGCCCTCACCGCCGTCCCGCTGACGGCCGCCACAGCCGGATGGCGGCGCAAGCGGCTGCTGCTGGCGGCCATGGCCGGGTTCGCCGCGGCCAACACGGTCACCGCCGTGTCGTCCAACTACCCCCTGACCCTGATCGCCCGGTTCGTCGCCGGGGTGGCCGCCGGGCTCGCGTGGGCGCTGCTGGCCGGCTACGCCCGCCGCATGGCGCCGGCCCACCTCCAGGGCAAGGCGGTCGCCATCGCCATGGCCGGCATCCCGGTCGCCCTCTCCGTGGGCGTCCCCGCCGGCACCTTCCTCGGCCGGACGCTCGGCTGGCGGACGCCCTTCCTGATCATGACGGCCCTCGCCCTCGTCCTGCTCGCCTGGATCACCGCGACCGTCCCGGACCATCCGGGGCAGCGCGCGCAGGAACGGCCCCGGATACTGAGGGCGCTCGCCATCCCGGGGGTGGCACCGGTCCTCTTCGTCACGCTGGTCTTCGTCCTGGCCCACACCGTCATCTATGCCTACATCGCCGCCTACCTCGCGCACATCGGCATGGGCGGCTCGACCGACCTGGTGCTGCTGGTCTTCGGGATCGCCTCGCTGGCGAGCATCTGGCTCACCGGAATCCACATCGACCAGCGGCTGCGCACGCTCACCATCGCGAGCGTCCTCCTGGTCGGCGCCGCGGCCGCCGTGCTCGCCGTCCCGGCCCACGCCGAGCCCCTCGTCTACCTGGCGGCGCTGCTGTGGGGCCTCGGCTGGGGAGGCGTCCCCACGCTGCTGCAGACGGCCGCCGCGGACGCCGGAGGCCCGAGCGCCGACGCCGCCCAGGCCATGCTGGTCACCCTGTGGAACGTCGCCATGGCGGCGGGCGGGGTCATCGGCGGCGTCCTGCTCGACTCGCTCGGCGCGGCGTCCCTTCCCTGGAGCGTCCTGCTGCTCCTGGTGCCCGCCTTCGCCGCCGTCGTGGGCGCGCGCGTCCGCGGGTTCCCGACCAGGCGTCCGGGCACGTCCGCGTGAATCGACGCGGCGGCCCTGGCGGATTCACCGACCCGCCGGCGTCCGCACCGCGGCGCGGGCCAGGCGCGACCCACCGGGCGCCTGGCCCCGCGGTGCGGTGCGCGGTCAGGACTTGCCGTCGAAGGCGTCCTGGAGCGCCTGGACGTCCAGCTTCTTCATGGTGAACATCGCCTTGGTGGCCCGGCCCGCCGCCCCCTGGTCGGGCGAGGTGATCATCTCGAACAGCGCCCGCGAGTCGATCTGCCAGGACAGCCCGTACTTGTCCTTCAGCCACCCGCACGGACCCTCCTCACCGCCGTCGGCGGTGAGCTTCTCCCACAGCTCGTCGATCTCCTCCTGGGAGTCGCAGAGGATGTGGACGGACACCGCCTCGTCGAAGGTGAACTGCGGGCCGCCGTTGAGGCCCGCGAACTGCTGCCCGTCCAGCTCGAACCGCACGAGCATGGCCGAGCCCGTCTCCCCCGGGCCCACCTCGCCGTACGGCACGGTGTCGATCACCCGCGAGTTCTTCACGATGGACGTGTAGAACGCGGCCGCCTCCTCGGCCTGGCCGTCGAACCACAGACACGTGCTGACCTTCCCCATGTTCACCGCTCCCGATGGTCGATGGTGTTCGCTACCAGGTCAGACCAGCGGCGGCCGCAGAACTCATCGCGGATCACGGGATGGCTTCGAGCTCCAGCTGCTCGGCGACGGGGGCCGGGGAGGGCGGGGGCGGCGGGACGGGGCGGCCGCGGCCGGGCCACCACCAGTTCGCGTGGCCGAGCAGGCTCATCAGCGCCGGGACGAGAACCAGCCGGACGATCGTCGCGTCCACCGCGACGGCGACGGCGAGGCCGAGCGCCATCATCTTGACGGTCGGGTCCGGCTGCGGGACGAACCCGGCGAACACGAAGATCATGATGAGCGCGGCCGAGGTGATCAGCCGGGCGGTGGCGCCGATGCCGATCACCACGCTCTCGTGCGGGTCGCCGGAACGCTCGTACTCCTCCTTGATCCGCGACAGCAGGAACACCTCGTAGTCCATGGACAGCCCGAAGATCAGCGCGAACATGAACAGCGGCACGAACGACATGATCGGGATGGCCTGGTCGACGCCGAGCAGGTGCACGCCCCAGCCCCACTGGAACACGGCGGTGACGACGCCGAACGAGGCGCCGATCGACAGCAGGTTCATCAGCGCGGCCTTGACCGGGACGACGATCGACCGGAACGCGATGACCAGCAGCAGCAGCGCGACCCCGACGACGGCGACGACGACCGTCTTCATCCGCGCCCCGACCGTGTCGGCGATGTCGATGATCGCGGGGTTCTCGCCGCCGACGTAGACGCGGGCGCCGGGATGGGCGTCCCGGACGGCGGGGATCGTGGTGTCGCGAATGCGGTGGACGAGGTCGGTGGTCGACTGCTCGTGCGGTGCGTCGCGCGGGACGACCGTCAGGATCGCGGTGGTCCCGGTGACGACGGGCTCCCCCACGAACACCACGCCGGGGACCTCGGAGATGTGCTGCGCGAGCTCCTGCGCGATCAGCGTGGCCTGCTTGTCGGGCTTCTTGCCGGGGTCGGGCGCGCCCTTGACGCTCGGCGCGGCGGACGGCGCCGGCCCGGCGGGCGGGCCGGTGAGTCCGCTGAGACCTTCCGGCCCCTTCACGACCGGCGGCTTGCGCTTGGCGGTCTTCTCCGGTCCGGGCGCCTCCGCGACGACGACGAACGGGCTGTAGTGGCCCGCGCCGAACTCCCGCGCGACGATGTCGTAGGCCTGCCGCGCCTCCATCTTCTTCGACGACATGCTGTCGGCCATCACGCCGAACCGCAGGCTGAGGGTCGGGACGGCCAGCCCGAGCAGCACGAGCGTCGCGACGACCGCGTACGGCCAGGCGTGCCGGTCGACGTGCCGGCCCCACGCGATCCAGCGGACGGACGAGCGGTCGGGGCGCACGCGCGGCAGCCGGTACCGGTCGATGCGCGGGCCGAGCGCGCCGAGCACGGCGGGCAGCAGGGTGAGCGCGGCCACCACCATGATCGCGACGGCGACGGCGGCGGCCAGCCCGATCCGCCCGATGAACGCGATGCCGGACAGGAACAGCCCGCAGATCGCGAACACGACCGTCCCGCCGGCGAACACCACGGCGTGGCCGGAATGGGCCATGGCGCGCCCGACGGCCGTCTCGACGTCGTCGCCGTCGGCGAGCTGCTGCCGGTAACGGGTGACGATGAACAGCGCGTAGTCGATGCCGGCGCCGAGGCCGAGCATGGCCGCGACCATCGGGGCGGTCGGCGCCATCTGGAGCAGCGACGCGCCGAAGTGGATCAGCGAGTAGGCGACGGCCAGCCCGCACAGCGACACGACGATCGGGATGCCGGCGGCGAGGAACGACCCGAACGCCAGCAGCAGCACGAGCAGCGCCAGCACGATCCCGGCGGCCTCCTGCGGCCCGCTCTTCGGCTGGTTGAGGATCATCGCGGCGATGCCGCCGAACTTGACGTCCAGCCCGGCCATCCGCGCGGGCTCGACCGCCTCGCGCAGCTGGTCGAGGTCGCCGGTGCCGAGGTCGCTCATCGTGCCCGTGAAGTTGAGCTGGACGACGACGGCCTTGTCGTCCTTGAGCCCGCCCATCCCGGGGACGTAGGGGTTCTGCACGAACGCGACGCGGTGGAGCTTGCCGATGTTCTCGATCGACTGGCCGATGGTCAGCGCGACGCGCCAGTCCGCCGGGCTCGCCTGCGGCGTCTGGTGGAAGACGACGGTCGCGGTGGGCCCGGTCTGCGACGGGAAGTCGCGCGCGAGGGTGTCGACCGCCCGCTGCGTCTCGGTGCCGGGCAGGCTGCTCTGCTGGACGAACACGCCGCCGTGGACGACGCCGAGGACGCCGGCGCCGAGGATCACCACGAGCCAGACCTCGAAGACGGTGCGCCGCTGACGCACGCAGAAACGCCCCAGTGCGTCCAGGAATGCGGCCATGCCCGCAGCGAAACACTATGCGTGCATATTTGCAATAGATGCAACTTTGCAGCCGTGGTAACGTCCGTCACATGGACGAGCGGACCGGCCTGCGGGAGCGCAAGAAGCGCCGCACCCGGCACGCGATCGCGTCCGCGGCGCTGCGGCTGTTCGCCGAGCGCGGCTACGAGGAGACGACGATCGCCGACATCGCGGCCGCCGCCGACGTGGCGCCCCGCACCTTCTTCGGCTACTTCCCGAGCAAGGAGGACGTCGTCTTCGCCGAGGTCGACGACCGGCTCGCCGAGGTCGCCGAACGGCTGGCCGCCCGCGTCCCCGGCGAGTCGCCCATGGAGACGATCCGGCGCGGCGTCGTGACCGTCCTGGAGGCAATCGTCAGCGAGCATGGCGAGTACGGCCCGGTGCAGATAGCGCTCATCCTGGAGCGCCCCAGCCTGCAGGCGCGCGCGTTGCAGCGCCTCACCGACACGCAAGAGAAGATCGAGGGCCTGCTACGGGACCTGTGCCCCGACCTCGACGAGATCGACGCCGTGGCGGCGGCGGGCATCGCGGTCGGCGGCATGCAGGCGGTCGTGGTGCACTGCCGGCGCCACGGCTACGACCCGCTGTCGATGCGGACGGCCCTCGACCGCGCCGTCGGCATCGTGGAGAACGGCCTGGTCTCCGTCGACGCGCTGAACCGGCCGTGGGACGCGCCGTCCCCCTAGAGCGCCGGGCATCGGGAGCGGAGGCGCCCGCTCCCGATGCCCGGCTCGTCAGTCATGCGCCGTTCGTGTGGCTCTACCAGGGGCCGTAGGGGCCCATGTTGGTGTTGCCGCGGCCGCCGCCGCGCTTCCTGAAGGGGGCGACGGCGGGCCGGACGTCGGCCAGGTAGACGGCGGCGGCGATGAACGCCGCGACCGGCAGGATGCCGAGCAGCAGCCCGATCGGATGCGCGCCCAGCGCGGCGGGCGCGGCCGCGTAGGCGGCGCCGACCACGGCCGCGACGATCAGGATGATCATCCACAGCTTCTTGGTCAGCTTGCTCGCCGCGGCGTACGCGCCCTGCGGCACGGTCAGCGAGTCGATCAGCGCCCACGCCTCCATCACGAACGCGATGATCAGCAGCAGCCAGAAGAAGTAGTCCAGCACACTGAAGTCCGCCATCGGTGATCAGCACTCCCGCTCGTCTCGGACGGCGACCTCGCGTCGCGCACCTTGCGTCCCAACCCTATGCGGCCCGTCCACCCCGCGGCCGGATCCGCGGGACTCCCGGAACCGGGGACCTCCCGTAGGGAAAGACGTCAAGGCCCGGCCGGGTGTTCCCGGCCGGGCCCCGAAACCGCTGCTCAGGCGTTGTTCTTCTTGGCGCGCGCCGCCGGCGCGGTCCGCTTGGGCTGCGCGGTGCGGGTCTTCGGGGCGGGCTCGGCGTCCGCCTCGGCGATCGCGGCGACCTCGGCCGCCTCGCGGTGCACCACGCGCTTGCCGCGCTCGGTGAGCTCGTCGATGAACTCGACGGTGCGGGCGCCGACCTGGGTCACGTACGCGACCGCGGCGCCCGGCAGGTCCTTCGGGTCGACGCGCTCCTGGACCCGGCCGACCTCGCCGCGGTAGCGGTCCACGGTCTTGCGGACCTCGCCGCGGTAGCGCTCGACGGTCTCGCGCATCCCGCCCTGGTACTTGGTCGCGGCCTCGCGGGCCCTGCCCTGGTACCGGTTCACCTGCTCGGGGACCTCGCGGAGCTTCTCGACCGCGAGGTCGCCGGCGCCGGCCACGGCGTAGACGGCCTTGTTCTCGCGGAGACTGCTGGCCAGCGTCATCCGACCTCTTCCCTTCCATCCTGCTCTGGTGTGTCGTGCCCGGACGCTCCGAACACGCCGGTGGCTTCGTTCTCCTTGCGGAACGACTCGTAGATGTCGAGCAGCACCTGCTTCTGGCGCTCCGTCAACAGCAGGTCGGCCCGGACGGCGGCCTGCACGTCGGTGTCGGCCTCGCGCTCCTCCAGGATCCCGGCCTGCACGTACAGCGCCTCGGCGGAGATCCGCAGCCCCTTGGCGATCTGCTGCAGGATCTCGGCGCTCGGCTTGCGCAGCCCGCGCTCGATCTGGCTCAGGTACGGGTTGGAGATGCCCGAGACGTCCGCGAGCTGGCGCAGCGAGATCTTCGCGCGCGTCCGCTGCTCCCGGATGTACTCCCCGATCGAGCCGACCTTCGAACTTGCCATGTCTCCACCCTGCGTCATCGTGCTTGCAATTGCAAGCGCCGTAGCTAGCACCCGGCCGTGAGTCCCCTCACAACCTCCGGCACGAGCGGTATGAGGATAGGAAGGGCCCGGAAGCAGTGATCGGGGGCCCCTCGCGGCAGCAAGGGACCCCCGGCGCGGGAGTGCTCGGCGTCACGGCCGGTCGGAACCGTGCGCTGGTGGAGTGGATCGGGGAAGAGGCGTTCGGCCCGCCGGCGCGCCGCTGAGTGCGGACGCGTCACACGGACGGGGTGGCGAAGGGGTCGTGCTCGGCGAGCAGCTTGTCGAGGCGGGCCTTGTCGACGCGGCTGGCGACGGCCTGGCTCTCCTGGCGGTCGCGGACGCACTTGGCCAGCGTGAACGTCGAGGTGATCACGTACAGCACGCCGAGGGCGAGGAACGCGCGGACCCACGCGTTCACCGGCAGGTAGATCACGCCTGCGACGACGGCCATGCTGGAGACCGCGAACGAGATGGCGGCCTGGATGAAGAACGCGGTGGTGCTCGCCTGCGGCGGCGGTGTGGAGTTCGTCATGCCCCGAGTCTGCGGCGGCGCGGCGCGGCGGGCATGAGTACCGGTGCTCAACCCCCGGTGAGTAATGCGCCGGGCCGCGGGCCGCCGGGGGACCTCAGCTGACGTCGGAGGGCGGGACCGTCCAGGTGTTGCAGACCGACAGCCCGCGGCCCTTGAAGCCGGTGACCACCCAGCCCGCGTAGTGCCGTCCGGACCCGTGGTCGCGCTGGTCGGGCGGCAGCCGCTCGTCGCCGCGCCCCCGCACGTCGATGATCATCGCGGTGTACTGGGCGCGCGTCATGGGCAGCGTGGCGCGCTCCGCGCCGAGGAACGTGCCCGCGAAGCACTGCGCCTGCAACTCGATGCGGCGGCTCGCCTCGGTGCGGGTGGCGGTGTCGCCCTTCTCCATCTCGGCATCGCCGTACAGCAGGATGCCCGCGCGGTCCTGGACGTGGTGGCCGTACTCGTGCGCGACGACCCGCGCGAACACCGCGTAATGGGACAGCGGCTCGCCGCCGGACGTCTCCACCACGTTCCGCAACCCCACGTACATGGTGTTGTTCGCCGGGCAATAGAACGCCGACGCGCCCGGCGCCGGATAGCTGCCGCACGGGCTCGTCCCCGGCGTCTGCCAGAAGACGCGGTTCGGGGTGTCGAACCGCATCCCGGCCTTCTTGAACTGCCTGCTCCACGATGCGTCCAGGCAGTCGCTCAGGACGTCCATGAACCGCCGCATCGACGCCGCGCCCGGGACGAGGCGGGGCAGGGCGCAGTGCACCGGCGTCAGCGCGCCCGTGGCGTAGAGCTTGTTGTCGGTGGCCGTGGCGCGGGAGGCCGTCCGCGGCGTCGCCGAACGGACGTGGCTCCCGATGCCGCCCTCGCCGCCGACCAGCGAGAACCCGAGGATCCCGAAGACGACGACCGCCGTCAGCCCGCCGATGATGCCCGCGATCGTCCCGCCGGCGCTGCGGCGCGGCGGCCGGCGCGGCGGGACGTACCGGTACTGCGGCGGCGGGCCGTAGGCAGGCGGACCGTACGGAGGCGCCGGCGGTGGCGACGGGGGGTAATGACCTGCCATAGCGCAGAATCATCGCACGCGGAGCCGCTACCATTTGCGGCCATGTCTGCTCTTGCGGCGTTGTGTCGTTTGCGGCCGGTCGTGCTCGCGCTGGCGACCGGTTCCCTCCTCACCTTCGCCACCTGCGCATCGGCCGCGGCGGACGAGCGGGCCGCGGCCCCCGCCGGCCGGGTCGCCGCCGCCGGGCAGGCAGCCGCCGCGGGGCAGGTAGCCGCCGCCGAGCGGGTGCTGAAGGACGACGTCGTCCTCACCCCCGGCAAGGGCGGCGTGATCCGCGTCAAGGAGACGATCGTCTACCAGTTCGCCGGGCACTCCCGATTCCAGCGGACGTTCCCCACGCGCAGCCACGAGAGCGTCACCCAGGACCGCGTCTACAAGCTCGGCGCCCTGCGCGCCACCAGCCCGGACGGCGGGCCGACGCGCGTGTCCACCTCCACCGGCGAGACCGACACGACGGTCAAGGTGTCCGGCGGCGGCGACCTGACCGGCCGGCACACGGTCGTCCTCGAGTACGACCTGCGCGGCGCGATCACGCCGGCGGGCTCCGCCGAGGAGCTGCGCTGGGCCGCCGCCGGCGGCTGGCGGGTCCCGGTCGACGAGGCCACCGCGACGGTCGAGGCCACCGCGATGATCCGCAGCGTCAACTGCTTCGCCGGGCCGCTGCAGAGCACCATCGGCTGCACGCAGTTCTACACCAACCACGCCCACACGCAGGGCGTCTACACCCAGCGGGAGATGCTGCCCGGCGAGTACCTCACCGTCGTGGCGGGCCTGCCCGCCGGCACCACCGGCGGCCGCGCGATCTACGAGCGGCGGCACACGGTGGCGACGGCGTTCTCGGTCAACGCGGTCACCGGCGGCGTCCTGCTCGGCCTGCTGGTCCTGCTCGGCGGCGGCGTCCTCGGCCTCTACCTGCTGCGCGGGCGCGACGCCCGGGTCGTCGGCAGGCACGCCGCCGAGGGCGACCAGGCGCCGGTCGCCGGCGCCGAGTTCGAACCGCCGAACGGGGTACGGCCCGGCCAGATCGGCACGCTCATCGACGAGCAGGCCGACGTGATCGACGTGACCGCGACGATCGTGGACCTCGCCGTCCGCGGCTACCTGCTGATCGAGGAGGAGGACCGGGCCCGCACCGGCCGCCTCGACTGGACGCTGCGCCGCCTCGGCCGCCCCGTCGTCGACCTGCTCCCCTACGAGCGGATCCTGCTGGACGCGCTGATGACCGGCCCGGACGGCGCGCCGCGCGACGCGGTGAAACTGTCCGAGCTCGGCGGTACGTTCGCCACGAAGCTCGCCCAGGTGCGCGCGGCGATGTACGACGACGTGGTGAAGCAGGGCTGGTTCGCGCGGCGGCCCGACACCGTCCGGTCGCGGTGGACGGTCGTCGGCATCGCGCTGACCGTCCTCGGCGTCGCCGCCACGGTCGCGCTCGCCCTCACCACCGAATGGGCGCTCGCCGGCCTCGCACTGATCATCGCGGGGGCGGCGCTGGCGTACGGCGGCCAGTACATGCCCGCCAAGACCGCCCGCGGCTCCACCGTCCTCGCGCACACGATCGGCTTCCGCGCGTTCCTGGAGCGCGGCGTGATCCCGGACGCCGACCACACCGCCTCCCAGCAGCGCATCGCGCTGTTCTCCCGCTTCCTGCCGTACGCGGTCGTCTTCGGCGTCGTGCCGAAGTGGGCGGAGACGGTCAAGGACGCGGGCGAGCGCGCGGAGGGCGCCGACAACCTCTACTGGTACGAGGGCCCCGCCGAGTGGGACCTGTCCAACTTCGCCGAGTCGATGCGCACCTTCACCCTCGCCACGTCCGGCTCCATCTCCCAGTCCCGCGGCTTCTGAGCCGCGCCCGGGTGACGGGCTCCGGCGCGCCCGGACGGTTGAAACCCGGACGTCGGGTACCCGCCTGTGGTGAGGAGGTGTCGCCACATGCTCGGCAGTTCCGTCCACATCGGGGACATCTACCTGTACACGATCGGACCGGTCGTGATCTTCCTGGCGATCGCGGGCTGGCTGGTCCTGACGATCGTGGCGTCCAAGGAGCGCGTGCACCCCAAGGGCAGGGACCCGCAGATACCGCACCGCGGCGGCGACGTGACGGGCGGCGTCGTGCGCGGCAGCCCGTCGCAGCGCACCCGGCGCGACCCCGCCTCCACCCCCGCCACGCGGGAACTCGCCCGCCTCGAGGCCGAACGTGCGGAGGCCGCGCGCCGGGAGGCCGCCGCCCGCGACGCCGCCGAACGGGAACGCGCCGCGAACGCCCGCGTCTCCGCGACCTGGCACAAGTTCGCCCCGCTCCGCTGGATCCACCACCGGCACGCGGGGAACATCCGCCAGGTCAGATGACCGCGCACACCTGACCCCGACCCGCCGAGCGCGACGCCTGCCGGAACGGCATCCATCCCTCACCCCCCGGCCCGGCAGGCGTTGTCCGAGCCCGCGGCGGTCGCCGAGACCCCTCCCGCCGACCGCCGCGGGCCCGCCCCCACGAGTTCCGGCCGCGCCACTCCCGAACACGAACCCCCAAGCACCCCCGACCCGCACCCCGCGCCGCCCCACCACAGCTCCCTCGTCGGCCGCCGCGGCGTCGGGCCGAGCGTTCGGGCTGGACCACGGGCTACCCGGCCCCATCACCGGCCTGGCCGCGAACCGGCTTCCCCCGCTCATCCGCGCTGCCGCACCCCTACGCGAACCGATCTCCACCACCGAATCCGCGCCCCCGAGACGCATCGGCCCCCCGCTGATCCGCGTCCTGATGCGACCGGCAGCCTCCCCGACGGGAACCGACCTCTGTCGTTGATCCTCCCCAGCGGGGTCGGCCCCGGCCTTGGTGGCCAACTTGAGCTTTTCGTAAGATGTCTGACATCTGACAGAGGGAGGTCATGGTGGCGCTGAGTCCCGTCCCGAGCGGCTCGACCGTCGATGCCGTTCTCGACCAGCTGCAACGGCAGGTCAGCGGCGGTTCGTGGCCGGTGGGCGAGCGCATCCCCGGCGAGCTGGACCTGGCCGCGCAGCTCGGCGTGAGCCGCCCGGCCGTCCGCGAGGCGATCCGGGCGCTGTCGCACTGCGGCGTGCTGGAGGTGCGGCGCGGCGACGGCACCTACGTGCGCAGCAGCGCCGACCCGCGCCCGCTGCTGGGTGGCGTGGCACACGCGACGGCGCGGGACGTCTTCGAGGTGCAGCTCGCCTACGACGTGCAGGCGGCGCGTCTCGCGGCACGGCGGCGCACCCCCGCCGACCTGGAGCGGCTCGAGGAGCTGCTGCGTGCCCGCGACGAGGCCACCGGCGCGGACGAGCACGGCGCCGCCGAGTTCGGCGCCGCGGACGCGCGCTTCCACCTCGGCGTCGCCGAGGCCAGCGGCAACCCGGTGCTGATCGAGGCGATGCGGTTCTTCATCGTCCGGCTCGGCGAGGCGATGCGCGCCGTCCGGCTCGACCACGAGGTCCCGGAGGCCGGTCCGGCCAGGCACCGGGCCGTGCTGGACGCGATCGCGGCGTCCGACCCGGACGCCGCCGCGCGCGCCGCCGCCGCGGTCGTCGAACCGACCCTCGCCGTCCTGGACACCCTGCTCGGCCACGGGGAGGACCGGTGACGGCGCGGCGGGCCGGGCTGATCGGATCGGTGCTGCTGATCGTCCTGGTGGCCGTCAACCTCCGCCCGGCGATCTCCACGGTCGGGCCGGTGCTGACGGAGATCCAGGACGCCTTCCACCTGTCGGGGACGGCCGCGGGGGCGCTCACCACGCTGCCGCTGGTGTTCTTCGGTTCCTACGGGCTGGTCGCCCCCTTCCTGCGGCGCGCGCCGCGCAGCGAATCCCTGCTGGTCATCGCGATGGGCCTGCTCATCGCCGGGCTGCTGCTGCGGCTGCTGGACGCGCCGTTCCCGCTGTTCGCGGGGTCGCTGGTCGCGGGCATAGCGATCAGCATCGGCAACATCGCGATGCCCGCCATCATCAAGCGCGACCATCCGGACTCGATCACCACCGTCACCGCGGTGTACACGCTCGCGGTCAGCGCAGGCGCGTCGATCTCGTCCGGGCTGGCCGTGCCGGTCGAGGACGCCTTCGGCTCCTCGTGGCGGCTGCCGCTCGGCTTGCTGGCCGTCCCGGCGGCCGCCGCGGGCCTGATCTGGCTGCCGAAGGCGCTGCGCGCGGCGCGCGACGCGCGCTCGGCCGGGTCCGCGCCGCCCGCGCGCGCCGCCGCGGCGGTGGTGTGGCGCGCGGGCCTGGCCTGGCAGGTCACGGTCTTCATGGGCCTCCAGTCGCTGCTGGCGTACGTGGTGCTCGGCTGGCTGCCGACGATCTGCCAGGACCGCGGGATGAGCGACACCTCCGCCGGGTACGTCCTGGCGCTGACCGCGGCGATCCAGGCGGTCGGCTCGCTGGGCGTCCCCATGCTGGAGCGGCGGATGCGCGACCAGCGGCCGCTGGTGGTGCTGACCTGCACGCTCGCCTTCATCGGGTTCGCCGGCACGACGTGGGCGCCGATCTCCTCGGTGTGGCTGTGGGCGGTCGTCCTCGGCATCGGGCAGGGCCTCGGGTTCGCCACCGCGCTGTCGTTCATCGGGCTGCGCGCGCACGACGCCGGGGTGGCCGTGCAGTTGTCCGGAATGGCGCAGGGAGTCGGCTACGTCATCGCGGCCCTCGGCCCGCTCGCCATCGGCGCGCTGCACGACGCCACCGGTGGGTGGAGCGTTCCGATGGCCGCCGTCCTCGCCATCTGCGCGGCCCTCGCCATCCCCGGCCTGCCCGCCGGACGCAACCGGACCCTCGGCTCACCGGCCCCGATACCGACCCCGGAGGTTAATGCGGCGAATTAGAGGACACACCCATAACCGTCAGCAACGACCGACCATCGGGAGGTGGACGGGATGCTCGCCACGGCCTATGCCAACACCGCTCACATCGGGGCGATGTACTGGGCATGGATCATTCCGGTGCTCGGTACGGTCGGGTTGCTGGCCTGGCTCTGGGTGACGGTCAGCGCCTCCTCGAGGAAGATCCACCCGGAGCGCCGCAACGACCAGACGAACCACCGCGGCATGGAGCAGGGCGGGCTCTACTACTACCGTCCCGGCATGTTCTCGCACAGCTACCCTCCGACCTCCGAGCAGGACGAGGAGTTCCAGTACGAGAACCCGCAGCCGGGCCGCGAGCCCCGCGTCCAGACCGGCAAGGGCCTGGCCAACAAGACCCTCAGGGAACGCGCCAAGATCGTCAAGGACGCGGAGACCCTGAAGAACGAGGTCGAGTCCCTCAAACGCCCCAAGCACAAGGCCTAACGAACACCTCCCCCTCCCCCGGCTGCCCCCGGGCTCTGCGCACTCGCCCACCAGCCTCAACACGGCCGCCGTCCAACCCGGCCAACATGCTTGGTGGGCCTCGCCCAGTAACAGTCCCAACCCGCGCACAGAAGCACGGCCACGCCTCTCACCGCGTCCGCCGCTTCCCCTCGCCGCCTAAGGCACGTCGCACCGCCACCGGACGCCCCTGAGAACAACCTCTACGGACACCGCGCGCCCCGGCCGTCCCCCGGTGGCGCCCTTCGCGGGCGCCTTGCAGCCACCCGCGCACATAGCCACGGCTACGACGCCACCACCTCCACGGCGCCACCACCTCCATCACGTCCACCTCGCAACGGCCGTCTCGGCGCGTCGTGCGGCCACCCGGATGCGGTGGGTCCGCGGCCAGGGCGACCTCAGAGCAACCCCCGAGGGACTGCACAACTCCCCCGCCTCGCCGGTGGAGCCCTTCGCGCGCCTCGTCGCCATCGCGTACAGCAATCACGAGCACGCCTGCCGCTACGTCCACCCCGCGACAGCCGCGGCGGGCATGTCGCGCTGGCATCGCGCCATGGTGGAGTCGCCAACTGTCGCCGGGCCGGGTGGTTCTGGGGGTTGTGGGTTAATCCGGTGGGGTAAAGGCGGTCGGGGCTGGGCGGATGGTGCCTACGGTGGTTTCGCCGCCGTGGAGGGGGACGGTCGCCAGGTCGTCGAGGGCGCCGGGGACGGCCTTGTCGATGCCAAGGGCTCGGATCAGGGCGACCGTCACCGGGGTGCGGGCTCGCATGGCGCCGTCGTCGATCTTGACGGCGCCGGCGCGGCCGTCGGTGTAGGCGAAGGCGTCCACGCCTTCGGCGCCGCACTTGACGAGCAGGCCCGGCACGGCGTCCATGAGGAGGCGTTCCTCGCGGCGGGTGCCGGACGTCCACTGCGGGTGGGCGCGCATCGCATCGGCCACGCGACGCTCGGGGGTGCCGGGCGCCGCGAGGACGAGGGCGCGGAACGCGCGGGCCACTCCGGTGGTCGACACGGCGAACAGAGGTGCGCCGCAGCCGTCGATCCCGGTCGCGGTGACCGGCTCGCCCGCGAGTTCCTCGACGGTGGCGCGGACGGCGACCTGCAGCGGGTGCTCGGGATCGAGGTAGCTCTCGGTGGGCCAGCCGGCGGCGACGCAGGCCGCGAGCATGGCGGCGTGCTTGCCGGAGCAGTTCATCCGCATCCGGGACGGGCCGCCGTTCGACCGCGCCACCTCCTGCTGCGCCGCCTGGTCGAGCGGCCACTGCGGGGGGCAGCGCAGGTCGGCGGCGCCGAGCCCGGCCCCGGCGAGGATCTTCTCCGCGCCCTCGACGTGGAAGTCCTCGCCGGAGTGGCTGCCCGCTGCCAGCGCGAGCAGCTCGCCGTCGAGGTCGAGCCCGGACCGCAGCATCGCGACGGCCTGCATCGGCTTGTTCGCCGAGCGCGGGAAGATCGGCTCCTCCGGCGCGCCCGCGCGCACCGCCGGCTCGCCGCCGGCGTCGAGCCCGATCGCGGCGCCGCGGTGCCGCGACTCCACGAACCCGGACCGCTCGACCTCCACGAGTACGGGATTGATCTCCACTGCGCCCCCCTGTCGTCGGTGAACGCGGGCCGCCGGGCCCGCGGGTCTCCATGGTCGATTACCCACCGCACCGAAGTGAACCCGAACCACATTCTGTGGATAACCGTCCGGCCGCGCACGGCGGGACGGACGGCCCCGGCGCGCGCCGGAACCGTCCGTCGGGATGGCGTTCGAGCAGGTCAGCGAGCTTTGATACCGAGGAGGTCCCGGGCGTCGGCGGCGGGCATCGCGGGCCGCTGGGCGAGGGCGGCGGCGGACGCGGCGCGCTCCACGAGCTGGACGTTCGCGGTCACCGGCTGCCCCTTGGCGAGGGTGACCGTGTCCTCCATGCCGACCCGCAGGTGCCCGCCCGCCGACAACGCGGCGAACAGCACGGGCAGGGACGTCCGGCCGATTCCGGTGGCCGACCACGTCGCGTCCGCGGGAAGCGCCTCGACGGCCGCCACGAGCGTACGGGCGTCTCCCGGCATCCCGCCGGGAACACCCATGACGAGGTCGCAGTGGACGTGGCCGCCGTACGGGAGTCCGTGCTTGTCCAATAGGCGGTGCAGGGAAGCGATGTGTCCGAGGTCGAACAGCTCGAATTCGGGCACGACCTCCAGCTCCTGGGTGCGCTGGTAAAGCTCCACCATGAACGGCCACGGGTTCATGAACACGTCGTCGCCGAAGTTGACCGTCCCGCAGGTGAGCGAGCACATGTCGGGCGCCGCGTCCAGGACGCGCAGGCGGTCCTCGTAGGGGTCGGTGACCGCACCCCCCGTGGACAGCTGGACGATCAGTCCCGTGCTCTCCCGCAGCGCCGTCACCGTGTCCCGCAGCCGGGACGGGTCGAGCGTCGGCCGCGCGTCGTCGTCGCGGATGTGCACGTGGATGACGGCCGCGCCGGCCGCCTCGCATTCCTTGGCCGTCTGGACCAGTTCATCCAGGGTGACGGGCAGGGCCGGAACATCCGCCTTGGCGGACTCCGCGCCCGTGGGCGCCACCGTGATGAGCGTCGTTGCTCCCATAAGCGGCAGAATGCATGGTCATGAGGGCCGTAGTCCAGAGGGTGAGTCAGGCGAGCGTGTCCGTGGACGGCCGCGTCGTGGGGCAGATCGACGGTCCGGGCCTGATGGTCCTGGTGGGGGTGACGCACGACGACGACGCCGCAAAGGCGCGCAGGATGGCGGCCAAGCTGTGGGGGCTGCGCATCCTCAAGGACGAGAAGTCGTGCTCGGATCTGAACGCGCCGCTGCTCGTGGTGAGCCAATTCACCCTCTACGGGGACGCGCGCAAGGGACGCCGCCCCACCTGGACGGCGGCCGCGCCCGGCCCTGTAGCGGAGCCCCTCGTGGACGCGGTGGTCCAGGAACTCCGCGTGCTGGGGGCGAAGGTCGAGACGGGCGTCTTCGGTGCGGACATGGCCGTCTCCCTGGTGAACGACGGCCCGATCACGCTCATTGTCGACATCTGAGCCCGGCACCGGGATCAGTCGAACCCGTACACCATTCCCACGACGGTGACGATGGTCCCGATGCCCGCGAGCAGGATCATCGCCCGATCGGCCGGTACGAGCCGTCCCCTCACGTTCGCCGAGTGGACGACGACGCCGCTACCGCGCTCATCGTCCGCGGCCGGTCGCCTGCGGAACGGGTTGCGCATTCCGATGAGCTTCCACAGCGCGTCGTTCTTCACGTGCTGATGGCTCGGCGTGCATGCGAACAGCCGTCCCCGCGCGCGCTCCACGCACGGGGCGCCCTGGCGCGTGAGGACGCGGCACAGGGTCGGGACGAGCAGGAACTCGTACAGGCACCAGCCGAGCAGCCCGAGGAGCGCGATCCGCCAGGAGTGCAGGTACCAGGCGGCGACGCCGACCGCCGCGAACAGGACCCACCACACGAGCGCGGACTCCCGGCGGGGACGGCGGCGCCGCGCCCCTCTGCGCGCGGCCGGCGGCTGCTCTTTCCCCAGGTTCGCGACCATCGGTAGGAATCCACCTTCCCCGGGCGGTGGCCGGTCAGAAATCGTCTATACCAGACGATTTTGCCCCGCGGGTGGCCGCTTTACCCCCGATTTGCCGGGCGCCTCCGGAGATCGATCTGCGCGTTCGCGCCGGTGTCCGGCGACACCACGACCTCCTGCGCGGCGGCCACCCCGCCGGCCAGCAGCTCGGCGTCCACCGGCACGTTCCGCTTCACCAGCGCCAACGCGATCGGCCCCAGCTCGTGGTGGCGGGCCGCCGACCCGACGAACCCAACGGTCCGCCCGCCGGGGATCTCCACCGGGTCGCCGTGCGCGGGCAGCCGGTCGACGCTGCCGTCCAGATGCAGGAACACCAGCCGCCGCGGCGGACGCCCCAGGTTGTGGACGCGCGCGACCGTCTCCTGCCCCCGGTAGCAGCCCTTGTTCAGGTGGACGGCCGTCTCGACGTAGCCGACCTCGTGCGGGATCGTCCGGTGGTCGGTGTCGAGGCCGAAGCGGGGGCGCCGCTCGGCGATCCGCAGCGCCTCATAGGCCCAGATACCGGCCGGTCGCAGACCGTCCGGGAAACCGTCCGACCTCGGGACGATCCGGGTGAACGTTCCGGCGACGTCGGGCCAGGCGAGGCCGCCGCCCTCCGGACCGGTGATCACCGCGTACTCGTCCGACACGTCCGCGACCTCGACGCGCAGCATGAACCGCATCCGGTCGAGGAACTCCGCCAGCGCGGGCGCCCGCCCCGGCTCCACGTGCATCCACACGGCCTCGCCGTCGTCGACCAGGAACATGTGGTGCTCGATGTGGCCCTGCGGGCTGAGCAGCAGCGCCTCGGTGGGCTCGAACGGCTTCAACCCGTCCAGGTGCTGGCTCAGCAGGCTGTGCAGCCAGCTCAGCCGGTCCGGCCCGGAGACCCGCACCACGCCGCGGTTGCCGCGGTCGGCGAACGCCGTGCCCGCTTCGAGCGCGCGTTGCTCGTGCGCGGGCTCGCCGTAGTGCGCGGCGACTTCCTGGTCGGGTTCATCGGCGGCGACTGCCCCGGGCGACTGCAACAGCGGGCTCTCCATGGAGCCAGACTATGTCGCGCGGCACTCCTTGCACCGCCCGTAGACCGTGAGGTGGTGCACGTCGGTCTCGAAGCCGAACTCGCTCGCCAGCACGTCCGCCAGCCCGGCGGCGGCCTTGGGGGCGACGTCCTGCACGGTGTGGCAGCCGCGGCACACCAGGTGGATGTGCTCGGCCTCGGCGGCCAGGTGGTAGTTCGGCGGTCCGTGGCCCAGGTGGGCGTGCTTGACGAGCCCGAGCTCCTCGAGCAGCTCCAGCGTCCGGTAGACGGTGGAGATGTTGACCCCGCGGGCGGTGCGCTGCACCTCGGTGCAGATCTCCTCGGGGGTCCCGTGCTCGAGGTTGGTGACCGCCTCGAGCACCAGCTGACGCTGGGGGGTGACCCGGTACCCCTTAGCCCGCAGCTCCTCCTGCCACGACTCGACCATGCCCCGAGTGTATGCCGGACCCATCGCCGAAAACCCGTTTGCCCGAACGCCCGGGGCTCGCATAGCGTGCGGGGTACGCGCGAAAGGAGGTGGTCCAAGAAATGGTTGATTCTGGGACTCGCGAGGTGGCTGTCCGCTAGTCGCCGTTCCGCCTCGGCGCCGCCGCCCACGGGCGGTGGCAACCGGTCGCGACGGTGACCGGCGAATACCAGGCAGTTACCCGATCCCCGGACCGATGGACCAGTCCTGTCCATCGCCCCGCACCCGCGGGAAGGTCCGGGGATCGTTCCATGTCCGGGGTCTTGCGGCCGAGCCGGTTGCGCCCCGAAGGGCTCTCAGCCGACGCGCTTGAGCTGCGCGGACAGGTGCGACTGGAGCGGCTGGCCCATCGCCGCCATGTCGTAGGCCCAGCCGAGGTCCTCGCCGATGAGGCCGTACAGGCGGGTGCCCCCGGTGACCTCCTTGGCCGACTCGGTGCGCGCCACGACGTCGGTCTGCAACTCGACCCGGTTGAAGGCGACGTTGCCGACGTAGATCTCCACGATGCCGGTCGGGTGGGATAGCGTGACCTCGACCTCGTGGTTCGGGCGGGGGCGCCAGTAGCCGGTCTCCGTGGCCAGCGGCCGGCCCAGCGTGCCGTCGTCCTCGATGAGCCAGCTGCGGCTGGCGTAGACGAGGAACGGCTTGCCGATGTGGGAGAAGGAGATCTCCTGCCCGAAGTTGAAGCCCTCGATCGTGGGATAGCCGCCGACGCCGGCGCCCTCCCACGTGCCGAGGAGGAACTTCAGCGGCTCAAGGTCGGGGTGCAGCTCAGGCTCCATGAGCACCGAGCGTAGCGGCGCGGCCGGCCGCCGCGTCACCCGAGGCGCGCGCCGTCACTTCAACCGCCCGAGACGCACCACGAGCAGGACCGCCGCCGCCACCACCAGCGCCAGAGCGAGGACCAGGACACCCGCGTTCACCATGCCGCTCACGCCGCACGATGCTACGCGCGCCCGCGGGGCTAGAGTCGCCTTATGGCGAGACCTCTGGTTATCAAGGTGACGGCGGGGGCGGACGCGCCGGAGCGCTGCAACCAGGCGTTCACGGTCGCGGCGGCGGCGGCGGCCAGCGGCGTGCCCATCTCGCTGTGGCTGACGGGCGAGTCCGCCTGGTTCTCCCTGCCCGGCCGCGCCGCCGGGTTCCAGCTGGAGCACGCGACGCCGCTGGACGACCTGCTCGAGGTGATCCTCGCCGCCGGCCGCGTGACGCTGTGCACGCAGTGCGCGGCGCGCCGGAACATCGGCCCGGACGACGTGCTGCCGGGCATCCGGATCGCCGGCGCCCCGACGTTCGTCGAGGAGATCACCGGCCCGGACGTGCAGGCGCTCGTCTACTAGCGCGAACGTCCACCGGACACAGGCGACAACGGGGCGGACTCGGCCACCGTCCGGGCTCACGTGCGCGCGGAAAACAACCAGCCTTGCCTGCACAGGAGCGTTTGTTCAGCTTGAGCTGGACAGTTGAACCTGAAGAAAATACCGTGGAGGCATGGACGGAACGGGCGGATCGGCACGCGTACCGGAACGGACCGCGCGGCGGGGGCCGCGCCGGTGACGTCGGTACTCGCGCAGGTCACCGGCTCGCTGCGCCGGCACGGTCCCGGCGGCGGCCGGGCGCCGCAGGACGGGTTCGACCGGCGGCTGCTGGCGCCGATGATGCTCGGCGCCGTCCTGAACCCGGTGAACTCCTCGATCATCTCGGTCGCGCTGGTGCCGATCGGCGCGGCGTTCGGGGCCCCGCCGTCCCGGACGGCCTGGCTGATCTCCGCGCTGTACCTGGCGACCGCGATCGGCCAGCCGGTGGTCGGGCGGCTGATCGACCTGTTCGGGCCGCGCCGGCTGTTCCTCGCCGGGACGTCCCTGACCGGCCTCGCGGGCGTCGTCGGCGTGCTGGCGCCGGACCTGTGGACGCTGATCGCGGCGCGGGTGCTGCTCGGCTTCGGGACGTGCGCCGGCTATCCGGCCGCGATGTCCCTCATCCGGAGCGAGGCCGGACGGACCGGACGCGACAGCCCGGCCGGCGTCCTCACCGTGCTGGCGATCACCACGCAGACGGTCGCGGTCGTCGGGCCGTCCCTCGGCGGGCTGCTGATCGGCCTCGGTGGATGGCGCGCGACGCTCGCGGTCAACATCCCCTTGGCGCTGGCCGGAATCGCATTGGGCGCGCTGCGTCTGCCTAAGATGCCGCTACCGGAACGCACCGACGGTGAGCGGCGCCTAGCGGGGCTCGACCTGATGGGCATGGGACTCTTCGCCGTCACGCTCATCTCGCTGCTGGTGTTCCTGATGAACCCGGGCATCGGACATCTGTACCTGCTGGTCGTGGTGGCGGTGGCGGCGGCGGCCTTCACGCTGCGGGAACTGCGCGCGGAGACGCCGTTCATCGACCTGCACATACTCGGCGGCAACAGGGCGTTGCTGCTCACCTATGGGCGCGCACTGCTCACCTATGTCGTCACGTACGCGTTCCTGTACGGCTACACGCAATGGTTGGAGGAGGGACGCGGCCTGTCGGCGTCCCAGGCGGGCCTCGCGCAACTGCCGCTGTTCGGAACCGCGATCCTGGTCTCGGCCGCTACAGGACGGCGTCCGGAAATCCGCGGGAAGCTCCTTGCCGGAGCCGTGGCACAGGTCGTCGCGTGCGCACTGCTGCTGTTGCTGCACTCCGGCAGTGCCGTCTGGCTGATCGTGGCCGTCGCGCTCGTCGTCGGCGTCCCGCAGGGGCTCAACAGCCTCGCGCTGCAGAACTCCGTCTACCACCAGGCCGATCCGGAGCGGCTGGCGTCGTCCGCCGGATTGCTGCGCACCTTCGGCTACCTGGGGGCGATCGTCGCGTCCGCCGCCAACGGCACGTTCTTCGGGTCCCGCGCCGACACCGGCGGAATGCACCATCTCGCCCTGTTCATGCTCGCCGTCTCCGTCGCTTTCCTGCTGGTGACGGTGGTGGACCGTTCCCTGAGCCGCGCCGGCTCCGCACCCCGAAAGGCCGATCGACTATGACCGACACCGCCCTGCTCGTGATGGACGTCCAGAACGCGATGGCCGGACGCGTCGCCGACGACGGCTACGTGCCCCGGCTCGCCGGGGCGGTCGCCGCCGCGCGCGACGCCGGGATCCCGGTGCTGCACGTCGTCGTCGGGTTCCGCGACGGCCACCCCGAGAAGAACCCGCGCAACAAGACGTTCGGCGCCCTGCCGGAGGGCGCCTTCACCCCGGGCGACCCGAACGCCGCGATCCACCCGGACGTCGCCCCGCGCCCCGGCGAGCCGGTGATCACCAAGAAGCGGGTCAGCGCGTTCGCGGGCAGCGATCTCGATCTCGTGCTGCGGTCCGGCGGGATCGGGCACCTCGTGCTGGCCGGGATCGCGACGAGCGGCGTCGTCCTGTCCACCCTGCGCCAGGCCGCCGATCTCGACTTCCGGCTCACCGTTCTCGCGGACGGCTGCGCCGACCCCGACGAGGAGGTCCACCGCGTCCTGATCGAGAAGGTCTTTCCGCGCCAGGCGGAGGTGCTCACCATCGACGAGTGGACGAAATCCCTCGCCTGACGCGTGCGGCCCGTCCAGCCGCTTCCCGCTCCATCGGGGCCGGACGCCGGGCGCACGACATCGCCGAACTAGCCCGCGTCGGCGTCGTCGTCGGCGGCGGACGGCTCGATCGGGAAGAGGATCGGGCTCAGCAGGTACTGGGCGCGGCCCGGCGAGGCGGGGTTCGCCAGCCGGGGGGCGATCGCGGCGCGCATCTCGATGATCAGTTCGCGGAGCTCCTCCTCGCTGAGCCAGACGGCGTGCTGGCGGTATCCGACCAGGTCGGCGGCCGGGTCCGCGCCGTCGCGGTCGAGGTAGGCGGTGAACTCGGCGAGCAGCGCGGCCATCGCCGCCGCGAACCCGCGCCGGTGATCGTCCGGCGTGAGCGGCGTCCCGGGGTCGATCGCGGCGCGCTCCTGTCGCAGCCGGTAGCGGCGCTCGACCGCGCCGCGCACCCGGCGCTCCTCGGCCACGTCGAGCACGCCGCCGGAGACGAGCAGGTCGATGTGCCGGTAGACGGTCGCCTTCGAGACGTCCGGGATCCGCTCGCACAGCTCGGACGTGGTGAGCAGCCGCCCGCCGCGCATCGCGTGCACGACCCGCAGCCGGACGGGATGGGCGAGCAGCTCCAGGGTGTCCATGGGCCTACGATCTCATCTATGTTACCTTTCTCAAACTTGAGAGGGGTTGCCATGGCAGACGCGGAGGCCACCGCGGCCGGAGTCGTCCGGTCGCTGCGCGCGGGACGGTTCACCGAGGTCGAGGCGCTGTTCGCGGCGCCGCTGCGGGACGTCGCGTCCGCCGGGACGCTGCGGGTCGCGTGGACGGAGGCGACCGCGCGCCACGGGACGGTGACCTCCGTCGGGGAGCCGGTGGCCGAGCCGATCGGGACCGGCCTGGTCCGGGTGAGCGTCCCGGTCGAGTGCGAGCGCGGGGCGCTGACCGTGGTCATGTCCGTGGACGGCTCCGGCCTGCTGAACGGCTTCCGGCTCGCGCCCGGCGGCACCGCCGCGTGGAGCCCGCCGCCCTACGCCGACCCGTCGGCCTTCGAGGAGCGGGACGTCGTCCTCGCCTCTGGGCCGTTGTCCGCTCCCGGCACGTTGAGCCTTCCGCGAGGGCGCGGACCGTGGCCGGGGGTCGTGCTGCTCAGCGGCGGCGGACCGTTCGACCGCGACGCCACCAGCGGCCCGAACAAGCCCCTCAAGGACATCGCCTGGGCCCTGGCCGCCCGCGGCATCGCCGTGCTGCGGTTCGACAAGGTGACCTTCGCGCACCCCGCCGAGGTGGCCGCCGACCCCGGCTTCACCATGGCGGACGAGTACGTCCCGCACGCCCTCGCCGCCGTCGCCCTGCTCCGGCGGGAACCGGACGTGGACGCCGCGCGGGTCTTCGTGCTCGGGCACAGCATGGGCGGCAAGGCGGCCCCGCGCGTCGCCGCCGCCGACCCGTCCGTCGCCGGGCTGGTGATCATGGCCGGGGACGCGCAGCCGATGCACGAGGCCGCCGTCCGCGTGACGCGCCACCTGGCGTCCCTGGCCCCGGGGCCGGACGCGGACGCCGCCGTCGAGGCCATCGCCCGGCAGGCCGCCCGGGTCGCCGACCCCGCACTGTCGCCGTCGACGCCCGCGGCGGACCTGCCCTTCGGCCTGTCCGCGCCCTACTGGTTGGATATGCGCGCCTACGACCCCGTCGCGACCGCCCTCGACCTGCGCAAACCGATGCTCATCCTGCAAGGCGGCCGCGACTACCAGGTGACCGTGGAGGACGATCTGTCCCGCTGGCGCGCGACCCTGGGTGGCCGACCGGACGTCACCATCCGCGTCCACGACGCCGCCGACCACCTGTTCTTTCCGGGCACCGGCCCGTCGACGCCCGCAGGTTACGACCGCCCGCAGCACGTCGACCCGGCCGTGATCGACGACATCGCCGCCTGGCTGACGACGGCCTGATCGGGCCCGGCTCAGTCGAGCTCCGCGACCTCCGCTGTGTCCGCCTCGTCACCGAGGCCGAGCAGCAGGGTGCGCAGGATCGCGGCGAGGTCGTCCTGCTTGTGCCGGTCGAGCGCGGCGAGGATGCGGCGCTCGTTGTCGACGTGCGCGACCACGGCGCGGTCGATGAGCTCGCGCCCGGCTGGCGTGAGGGCGACGACGACGGTCCGACGGTTGGCGGGGTCGACGTCGCGCGTGACGTAGCCCTTGGCGACGAGCCGGTCGAGCCGGTTGGTGACGGCGCCCGAGGTCACCATCGAGGCGCGGGCCAGGGCGCCCGCCGTCATGCCCTCGGGCGCGCCGGCGCGCCGCAGGGTGGCGAGCACGTCGAACTCGCCCCGCTCCAGCCCGAACTCGGCGAAGAGGGCCTTCAGCTCGCGCTCGACGATCCGGGTCAGCCGGGAGAGGCGGCCGAGGACGCCCATGGGGGACGCGTCGAGGTCCGGGCGGACGCGGCCCCACTGCTCCACGACGAGATCGACGGCATCACGGGCCACGCGCTCACTCCTTAACGTTGAACTGTTTGACATCAAGGTACCACCCGGCCTACCGTCAGCAACGTTGAACACTTCAACGTTAAACGGTCAGCCGGTCGCGTCCCGGCCGCAATCGATCAGGAGCGCACGCGTGAACGCAGATGACCAGCATCCGTACTCGTCCCGAAGGGCCTGGCTCGGTGTCGCCGCGATCACGGCCAGCCTGTTCGTCTTCCTCACCACGGAACTGATGCCCGTCGGCCTGCTCACCCCGCTGAGCGCGAGCCTCGGCATCGACGTGGGCGTGGCCGCGCTGATGGTCACCCTCTACGGCGTCTCGGCCGGACTCGGCGTGACGTTCATCGTGGCGTGGACCAGGCGCGTCAACCGGCGCGTGCTGCTGTCGGTCCTGCTGGCCGTGCTGGCCCTCGGGAACCTCGTCACCGCCGTCTCACCGAACTATCCGCTGGTTCTGGCGACGCGGCTCCTCATGGGCTTCGCCAGCGGCGTGTTCTGGGCCATCGGCGTGAGCATGGCGGTGCGCCTCGTCGGGGAACGGCACGCGAGCAGGGCGTCCGCGATCGTGATGTCGGGGATCTCGATCGCCACGGTCGTCGGTATCCCGGTCGGGACCGTCCTGGAGAACCTCACCGACTGGCGCACCACGTTCCTCATCTGGTCGGGCCTCAGCGTGGCGGTGTTCCTGACGGTCGTCGCGACGGTCCCCTCGCTGCCGTCGGCGAACGCCGTCTCGGTCCGCGAGGTGTTCGGGCTGCCGGTCAGGAACGCGCCGCTGCGCGCGGTGCTGTGCGCCGTCGTGCTGTTCGTCCTCGGCCACTTCGGGGCCTACACCTTCGTCCGCCCGTTCCTGGAGGACAACACGTCCGCCAAGCCCCTCTTCATCACCATCGTGCTGATCATCTTCGGCATCGGCGGCGCGGCCGGGAACTTCATCGCCGGATACACGGTGAACAGGAGCCTGCGCGGCAGCTTCCTCACCGGCTGCGCCGGGCTCGTGGCGTCCCTGCTGCTCCTGCTCGCGATCGGCGGCGGAACGGCCGGGGCGATCATCTCGCTCGTCCTGTGGGGCGTCTCGTTCGGCGTCGTGCAGCTGTCGCAGGTCAACATGACGCTCGCCGCCGCGCCGGAGACCTTCGAGGCCGCGATGTCGCTCAACACCATGGCGTACAACACCTCCATCGCGCTCGGCGCGCTATTCGGCGGACTGTTCGCCGACAACCTGGGCGTCACGAGCGTCGTCTGGTTCGGCGTGGCACTGACGGCGGGCTCGCTGCTCCTCACGCTCGGCACCGGCCGCAGGACGGCGCGCACCGTCCAGCACGACGTGCCGGCCGCCGGAGAGCCCGTCGTCTCCTCGTCCTCGGCGAAGGAGTGAACCGCACATGGACGCCGTCACGGCCACGGCGGCGGCGAGCAGCGCGGCCCAGCCCGAGAAGACCAGCAGCAGAAGGACGACGACGCAGGCGATCGCCGCCGCGAGCCGCGCCGGGCCGTTCAGCAGACGGACCGCCGACGCCATGCAGCCGAGGTAGACGACCAGGAACAGCGTGGTCGGGACGGCGACGAACTGCGCGGTGGTGACCAGCCCGGCGGCGGCCGGGCCGAGCAGCAGCCCCCCGGCCGCGGCGATCGCGGCGACGAGGGCGGCCGGACCCGGCCGCCTTCTCCCCTGCCCGGCCAGGGCGGAGGCCATCACCGTGGCACCCGTCAGGTAGGCGTTGGTCGCCGCCAGGGTGAGGACGACCGCACCGGCCACCGCGATCGCCGCGCCGCTCCTGCCGACCGCGACCTGAAGCAGACCCGCCAGCGGCACCGCACTGCCGGCCTGCGGCCCGAGCACGCCGACGGTCGCGGCCGCCAACGCCAGATAGAGGACGGCGGTGACGGCGAACGCGGCCGCCACGACGCGCGGCAACTGCCGCCGCGGGTCCCGCAGCCGGGCGGTCAGCGGAGCGGCGGCCTCCCACCCGACGAACGCCAGCATCAGCGGCGAGGCCGCCCGGACGATCGAACCCCAGCCGTGCGGCGCGAACGGATGCCAGTACGCGGCACGCGCCGCCGGCGCCGCCCCTCCGACGGCGACCACGACAAGCACCACGAGCACGGCGACCAGCGTCAATTGCAGGCGCACCCCGGTCCTGGCACCCGCGAGGCGCATCGCCAGCACGAGCGCCAGCAGGACGGCGGCGGCCGTGTACGCCGTCCGGTCGCCCGTCTTCAGCAGCTCGGCCACGTACGCTCCGCCTATGAGGCACACGACCGGCGCCCCGGTGACGACCCCGCCGAGGAAGCACCAGGCGGCGGCGCGTCCGGCGCGCGGACCGAGCCCGGCCGTGGCGTAGCCGGCGACGCCGCTCGTCGATCCGACCGTGGTGCCGAGGCGGCTGAAGACGACGGCGATGAGACCAGACAGCACCAGCAGCCCGATCCACGCCAGCAGGGACGCGGGACCGGCCGCCCGAGCCGCCAGCCCCGGCAGAAGCAGCAGGCTCGGGCCCAGCAGCGCGCCGACGTACAGCGCCGTGGCGCCCGCTGTGGACAGGGATGAGGACGTTTCGTCGTGGTGCGGAGGCATGGCAGGAGCATGTCCCGGAACGCGTGAAACGCGATGGCGTGTTGTGCTGCTTGGATAGCCGTCGACGCAATGTTGTGCCGTGGTATCGCTTCTATCCTGTACGACATGCCGCAACCTCTGTACGACCGCATCGATCGCGCCATCCTCGAACGCCTCCAGGAGCACGGCCGGACCGCGAACGTCGACCTCGCCGAGTCCGTCCGGCTCTCCCCGTCGTCCTGCCTGCGCCGCACCAAGGCGCTGGAGAACGACGGCGTCATCGCGGGCTACCGCGCGGAACTGGACCGCGACCGGCTCGGGCTCGGACTCACCGTCTTCGTCGCGCTGAAGGTCGACCAGCATTCACGGGAGACGTCCCGGACCATCGAGGCCGCCCTGACCGCCATCCCGGCGGTCGTCTCCTGCTACGTCGTCTCCGGTGAGGCCGACTTCCTGGTCGAGGTGGCCGCCCCCGACCTGGCGACGTACGAGCAGGTGCTGCTCGACGAGATCCTGGCGATCGGGCCCGTCCGCGACGCCCGGAGCACCTTCGCCATCCGCACGGTCCTCAGCCGCGGCCCGCTCCCCTTGTCAGGCTGGCCGCCCAAGCGCTGAACCCTTCGGTCCGTCAGCTCGTCAGCGATACCGCGAGGTGATCGGCGAGATCCGTGATCCGCTCCAGTTCAGGCCCTTGCCGGGCCACCCCGAATCCGTGGCGACGGGCCCAGAACGCGCCCTGGACGGCGTGCAACTGGGCCCAACGCTGGACCCGCTCGCGATCGAGCTCCGCGGCGTCCGCGAAGACGTCCATCGCACGATGCAGAGCCTTGACGAGGTCATCGGCCTCGATGAGCACCAGCACGAGCGACTTGAGCAGGGCGCCGCCGTCATACGCCGGATCCCCCGCGTACCCCTTCGGATCGACGGCCAGCCACGGCTCGCGATCGGCGCGCAGGATGTTCCTCGGATGAAGGTCACCGTGGACGAGCGTGTCCGGCTGGGCACGGCCCAACTCCCGGACGGTCGCCGCGGCAGCGTCCAGCACGCGGCGCGGCAATCTGTGCGGCAGCTCCCGCGCGTCGCGCCACAGCTGCTGCTCCCAGTCATCGGCCCGATCCCGCAGCCTGGGCAGTCCCGGCGGCGCCGGAATCGCCAACCGCCGGCTGACGCCGCCCGCGACCCGCACCATCTCGTCGACGTCCTCCGCCTCCTGCGCCAGGGAGGTCGTCCGGGCACGCTCCAGCAGCATCGCGAACCGCGCGTCGTCGCGCTCGAACATCTCCACCGCCCCACGCCCACCCCATGCCGCGAACGCGTCCGGCTCATGGACGTTCCCCGGATGCGGAAAGGACACCTTCAGCACGGCCGTCTCCCTGCGCCTCCGCTCCCGCCGCCGCACCGGCACAACGATCCCGACGCCCCCGTGCATGACCCCGCCGTCCGGCACGCATTCCCAGAGCTCCAGCAACTCCTTGACGGTTCCGGGGAGTTCGGCGATCCATTGCGCGCC
Organism: Actinomadura opuntiae; assembly: GCF_030283205.1. Classification (GTDB taxonomy): domain Bacteria; phylum Actinomycetota; class Actinomycetes; order Streptosporangiales; family Streptosporangiaceae; genus Spirillospora. The sequence continues at coordinate 5,387 of NZ_JASNWF010000028.1, read as the reverse complement.
CCGCTCCCCTTCGCGCTCAACAGTGCTCTGTGCAAACGCCTCAGGTACCAAGACCACCACCTTGGGCAAACTACGCCGCCCCGCCGTCCACCGCGAAATGGCGTCGATCGAAGGCACGCAGCAGGGGGCTCTGCGTGCCTTTGACCGAGGCCGAAGGTGTTCGTCGATCAGCGGGGTGTGTTCGCTGTTGCGTTGGGCGGGCCGGCGGAACCGCGAAGCTTGGGCGCAGGGGCTGTGCATAGTGGCACGTTTGTTTGGGCGGTCTGAACGGATCCTTTTGGGAGCCTCTGCGGTGATCCGTTGAAGGGTGATCCGTTGAAGGGAGTGCTGGAGAGGGTGTTCGCTATTGGGTGTTGGGTTGGCCGTGCGGTGGGGTGGCGCTGGCGTACGGGGCCGCCCCTCCAAAGTCAAGGGCGCCTTCGGCGTCGCTTCGCGATGGACTTCGTCCACCCTTGACTTTGGAGCCTCTGCGGCCCCTAAGGCAGCGCCAAGGGGCAGGCTCCGCCTGCCCCGCCCCGGTCGCGCCACCCCACCGCCCCCGAACCAGAGGACCAAGAGGCGGAGAGGGACAGGGAGACGAATCCCAGCGTGCATGGGGCGCCGACCTCACGCCGGTGGTGCAGTACGGGTTGGGTGGGCTCGCCTCACTCCCGCGATCTGGAGAGACGAAGGCACCTGAAGGGCGCGCCGCTCCTGCGGCCCTTGCCGTCCTGGAGTGCGTCAGCGTGTTGTCTATGTCGGGCCCGGGCGTCCTTGCAGCCGTTCCAACCGGGTCCGCGTTGACAAGGCCTACCGTTCCCGCGCCAACCACACCTATCTGCGTAGAAGCTGGATTGGCTGCGCCATCGCGGTCAGGGCCGCCCAGGCCCACAACCGCAAGAAGTAGGGCAGCCGCGGTGGACGCCCGCCGGTGTGGTGCGAGCTGGCTGCCGGGCGGCGGCGCGCAGTCGGGTACGGCATCAACGGGCTGAAACACCACCGTGCCGTGGCCACCCGCTAGGAGGCCGTCGTCCACCTCGCCGTTATCAACGACTGGCTGACCTGCCATCAAGACACGCCTCGTGGGAACTACCTCAGGGCCAGTGGGCCTGTGCCATCGCCGGGGACAGGTCGAGTCTGGGGTAGTCAGCGACGTGTGGAAGGCGGCTGCCTCGCACGCCGAGTAGATCACCAACTGGCCGGAGCCGTCCGGGCTCCTGGTGGATGCGACCGGTGCCGACGGAGCAGCGGAGAGCCGGGAGTAAATGTGGGCATGCCGGTTCGCCCGAGATCCGCGGTGGATTCGGGCGAACCGGTCATGTGCGGGTGGGGCTGGTTATGCGGCCCAGTCGAAGGTGGTGTCGTGTGGGCCGAGTGTGCCCGGTGGCCCGTTCCCGCTCAGGGTTCTTGACCTGGCGTCCGGTGGCAGCAGCCGGTACACATACCGCCCGTCGGGATCTTTAGTGATGCCGATCTGGCGTGGGCTGGTGTGTTTGAAGCGGTTGTGCCATCCGCAGGTGAGCGTGAGCTGGTCGATGTCGGTCGGACTGTTTCCCAGGGCCCAGCCGTGGACGTGGTCGACCTCGCACAACGTCCCGGGAATCTCGCACTCCCGCACCGCACAGGTGGGGTACAGCGTCTCCAAGACCCGGCGTTGGGCCGGGGTGGCGAACCGCTCCCGATACCCCAGGTACAGCGGGTTGTGCCCGCGTCCCAGGATCAGCGGCGATACACCGGCCGCAAGAGCAATGCGGCGCACCTGCTCGGCGGGGATGGGCGTCCCGTCGATGAGACGGCCCGGAGCCTTGCCGCCGGTGAGGGTTTCCAGGTCGCAGATGACGGTGACCTTGGTGGCCTTGTGGCCGCCCGACAGCACACTCGACAGCGCTGCGGCGGTTCGTTCGGCGACATCGCGGTGGTCGTCGGGCCCGGCCGGCTTCACCAGCGGGGCCAGGGTGCCATCCCAGATGGCCGCGTCTTCGGCGTTCAGCCACCCTTTGATGTAGCGGCCGCCGTCCAGGGAACCGGAGCTGGTGATCCAGGACTTGGCGTAGCCGCGCTTGACTTCCTCGGGTTCGTGCTCGGTGTCATCGCGTTCGGCGATCACGTCGCGGATCCGATGACCGAACACCGCGATCTTCCCCGGTGAGAAGCCCTGGGCGACCATCTCCAGCAGCTTGTTCTCGGCCTTGGCGCAGTCAGTGTCATCCAGTCGGGCTACCGAGTCGGCGACCGTGGCGGCGTACCCGTACGACAATTCTCCGGCCGCCAGTTGCTCGGTCACCTGCGGCAGGCGGCGGCGCTGCCGCGCCAACGTCAGGCGTTCCTTGGCGCGGTTCTCCCGCATCCCCAGCCTCGAGCGCAGCCATGCCCGCGTGGAGGGGAATCCCCACCTTTGCTGTTCGCCGGTGGCGTCGACGCGTCCGATGAAACCGGCCAGCGCGCTTTCCTGCATATCGCAGGCGGCGGCCAGGTCTTCGGTGAGTTCCAGGCACGCGGCCGCCGATTCCGGGGCCTGTCGTTGGGCGAGTTCAGTGGCGATCGTTGAGAGCGCGTTCACCAATTCCATGGTGGACGCGCCCGCAAGATCGACCGTCACTGACTGCATACCTAAAGTGTACCCCAAGTGACCGACAATTGCGCGCCCAGAGGGGCCTTCTTCTTTGCTGATCAGTAGAAAAATATTGCTCAGCGCGCCCCGACTTCCTCCACCTTTACCTGGTCGGTGAATTGTTCCTTTCGGGTGGTTTGTCGAACACGCGGACGTGGAGGGCGGTGGGGTGGCGCGACCCGGGCGGGGCAGGCGGAGCCTGCCCCTTGGCGCTGCCTCAGGGGCCGCAGAGGCTCCAAAGTCAAGGGTGGACGAAGTCCATCGCGAAGCGACGCCGAAGGCGCCCTTGACTTTGGAGGGGCGGCCCCGTACGCCAGCGCCACCCCACCGCACGGCCAACCCAACACCCCAATAACGAACACCGAACCCCCAAACACCCAAGCAGCCGAACACCCTCATCAGGCTCCGAATACTGAGCCGTACAAAGCATTGAGAGGCACATCTAAAAAAGCAGCGAGTACAGACACCGACACACCTGATCATAAACTGTACGGAGCCGCGGCTGACGAACCTCCGGCAACCGCGCCAAGGTACGAAGGAAAACTCCACTGTCCGGCCTGAACGTCCGCCCGGAAGCAGCGGCAGCGGCGAGTCGCCACGCCAGACACCTCGGAAATTCCGCCGGTAACCGGAACCGGCATCCGGTCGAGGTGAACAGAAAAGGCCAGTCTCGTCCACACATCGGCTGCGACCGGCACCACTTCCGCCGCGCCGGACGGCCGCCACACCTCGCCCGTCTGCGGATGCTGTGGCACCAGAGCGATATCGGCGCTGACCACAGGGAGCTCCGGGCCAGCCAAAGCCACAAGCTTCGCGGGCTTCTCCAGCATCGATTTCGGCAGCAGCGCATCGAGTGTGCGGCGGAACGTCTCGGCGATGAGGCGTCAGGGACGGTGAGCGGCGCCCGAGGGTCCAGCCAGGTCGCCTGCCACAGCCCGCAGTCGTCGATTCGGGTCACCACGGCGCGGCCGCATTGCGCGCATGCCAGGTTGGGACTGTCCCGGCCCGTCCCCAGGCAGTGGCCATCGCACCGCTCGGGAATGAGGACGGTGCCGCGGACGTCACCGGGTGCGATCACGACCGCATTCTTCGGACCAGCGGAAAGGCCGTGCACCGGGGCGTACCAGCCATGCACTTTCGCCTCGTCGGCCGAGATTTCGCTCTACAGCCGCCGCGGTGGGCCTGAGCGATCCGGGTCTACTGCGTACGTGCCCGGTTCCATCAGGGCGGAGGTTCGTGGCCGTACGACTGGTGGGCGTGGACGGGAAGGGCGCGGGCTCAGAGCACCGGGAGGCGGTCGGGGTGCGGGATGGGCGCGGCGGGGTCGGCGATGCGGCGGGTGAAGGTGCCGTGGAAGCCGAGCGGGAGATGGTGCGGCAGGTGGAGGGTCGCGACGGGGGCGCGGTCCAGGTCGCGGGCGTCCAGGACGGTGAGCTGGGAGCGGTGCTCGGCGGCGCGGTAGACGACGGCGAGGAGCCAGCCGTCGTCCTCGGCGGCGTCGGGAGTGCGCGGGACGAAGATCGGTTCGCCCACGTAGGTGTGGGCGCCGAGCCCGTGCGCCCAGGTGCGGCCGGTGTCGTTGTCGACCTTGACGACGCTGTCGTACGCCCCGTGATCGCCCGTCCGTCCGGCGAGGTAGGTGTAGCGGTGCGGACGGGTGGTGCGCCGCCAGTCGTACTGCGGGAACTCGCCGGACAGGTCCGCCAGCGGCGTCTCGATCACCCGGTCGGACGGGGTGATCCGGCACCGGGTCAGTCTGCTGGACGGCAGGTCGGTGAAGCGCGTGCGGAATTCGGCGAGGTCGCGTTTGATCGCGGCGAAGTCGTCGAACAGCACCAGGTCGACGACGGTGTCGGGGCCGTCCTCGAAGGCGTTGGCGACGTGGACGTGGACGAGCGCGTCGTGCTCCACGATCCGCGCCGGGCCGCCGTCCCGCGGCACGAGGACGAACCGCGTCCCCTTCTCCGGACGGTGCCGGATAGCGTCGAACAGCGGCGCACCGCCGAGCACCGTGCGGAAGTCGAACATGTACGGGTCGAGGACGAACACCATGTGCCGGCCGGTCAGCGCGACGTCGTGGTTCCACGGCATGTCGGGGACGCGGACCTTGGCGAGCCGCCGCATCCGCCCGCGCCGGTCGACCTTCCAGCAGTTCAGCGCCGGCAGCGGGACGAAGTCCTGGCCGAAGTTGAACATCTCCCCGGTCACCGGGTCCCATTTCGGGTGGGCGGAGAAGGATTTCAGCATGCCGCGCAGCCGTCCGCCGAAGTCGTCGGTGCCGAGGGTCTCGAGGGTGTCGGGGTCGAGGCGGTGCGGCGGACCGCCCTCCCAGAGCGCGAGGAGGCGGTCGGCGTGCAGGGCGACGCCGGTGTTGGCGGCGTTCGCGGGCCCCCGTCCGCGGACGAAGTTGGCCCACGGCCCGCCGGGCAGCGCGGTCCCGACGCCGGGGCGGCGCGCCCGGCCGTGGACCATCCCGTCGCGGAACTGCCCGGTCCGGACGTACCGGTTGCGGAAGTGCACCGACCGCCCGCCGAAGGTGAACTGCGCGACCATCCCGTCGCCGTCGAACAGGTGGTGCAGCCGGGTGCGGCCGACCTCCCACTTGCCGGGGCCGATCCGGTAGAGCGTGCCGGTGAGGCCGGACGGCACCTCGCCGTCGATCTGGTCGATGACGTAGAGCGTGTCTCATGTGGGCTGTTTGGCGAGCTTCTTGTAGCAGGTGATGGCGGCGGCCAGGACGAGGAAGGCGTTGAACAGGTGGCCGTGGCGTTCGTAGCGGATGGTCAGGCGCCGGTAG
>NZ_JASNWF010000027.1 GCF_030283205.1 Actinomadura opuntiae | reverse complement strand
CGGCGCGGCCGGCGCGCGGCCGGGTCAGCGCGCGGCCAGCGCCGGGAAGTCGAGCACCCGGGCGCCGGGCCCGCCGTCGCCGGCGGGCCCGTCCCGCTCCGCGCCGCCGGGGGCGAGGGCCGCCGGCCGGCCGGTGAGGATGTGGCCGCGGAACACCGCGCCCTTGGCGGTGACCTTGACGGCCGTGAAGGCGTCCGGGCGCAGCGCGCAGAAGCCGGTCCGCACGACGTCCTCGAACAGCGAGTCCGAGACCACGTAGGCCAGGTCGCGGCCGGCGTCGTCGGCCAGCAGGCGGCGCAGCGGCCCGGCGTCCAGCAGCCGCTGGACGACGATCGGCGCGTCGCCGGCGGGCCCGAACGGCCCGGCGGTCAGCGTGCCGTGGTGCAGCGCGAGCCGCACCCGCAGCCGGAACCGGGCGCCCGCGTCCAGCGCCGCGCGGTTGATCTCGCGCAGCGCGCCGGCGAGCCCGATGACGAAGTCGCCCGCCACCGGCGCCGGGTCGATCCCGTCCGGCAGGGTGGCCAGCTCCCCGTCGCCGCCGACCTGCTTGTCCCAGCGGGACCGGTCGAGGCCGACGCCGCGCGCCGCCCGGTCCAGCGCGTCGGAGAGCTGGCGCTGGGCGAGCAGCTGCTCGCTGGTGTCCCGCTTGCTGTACCCCTGGATGTCCACCGCCATCAGCAGGCGGTAGTGCAGCGGGTGTCGCTCGTTCCCTTCCACTCCGTGTCCGCCCCTCGTCCTCCGAGCAAATCAGGGGCCGGTTGCCCCGCATTCGCTCCACTGTGGAGTGAGTGTTGCCTGATGGAGGATCGCCGCGGTCGTCCGGGTGTCAAAGGGGGGCCGTGCGTCGCCTCCTCCGCTCTCGTGTGACGCCGTTGACGCCCACTTGGACGGGACGGCGGCGCCGTCGGCGCCCTCGGGTAAGTAATACCTAGCGAACCAGTAAGCGCGCTACCGGAATAACCAGCGCAAAACGGTTGCGCCGCGGGCGTCCGGACCCGCTTTCCACCCCGCTACCGTCCCGCTTCCGGCCCGGGTTCGGCCCGGGTTCGGCCCGGGTTCCGGTCTCCGCTGAACCGGCCGTCGCCTCCGTCCCGTACTGCCTCCCGACGCGACATCCGACGCACCGCGCCCCATCCCGACCGCCGCGTCGCCGCCCCCGCACCCGCCGGAGAGCACGATGGCCAACAGATCGTCCACCGCAGCGCCGTCCCGCGCCCGCCCGCCCGCCGCGTCCGGGCCGTGGAGCTGGTTCCGCGGCCCGCGGCCCGCCGGCACGGTCGACGACCAGGTCATCGTGACCGAGCTGTACCGGGTGTACGGGCGGCCGCTGCTGTCGTTCGTGCTGCGGCTCACCGGGGGCGACCGGCACTGGGCCGAGGACGTGGTGCAGGAGACCATGATCCGCGCCTGGCGCAGCGCGCACCAGCTCGACGAGAACGCCGCGTCGCTGCTGCCGTGGCTGGCGACCGTCGCGCGCCGGATCGTCATCGACGACCAGCGCCGCAAGAACGCCCGGCCGCAGGAGGCGGGCGAGGGACCGCTGGAGAACATGCGCGTCCCCGACGGTTTGGAGGACCTGCTGCGCTCCGTCGTCGTCTCCGAGGCGCTGCTCGCGCTGTCGCCCGCGCACCGCGAGGTCCTCAACGAGACCTTCTTCCGGGACCGGTCGGTGAACGAGGCCGCCCGGCACCTCGGCATCCCGGTCGGGACCGTGAAGTCGCGGGTCTACTACGCGCTCCGGGCGCTGCGCGTCGCCCTGGAGGAGAGGGGCGTGACGCCATGACCGCGCCCGCCGCGCACGTCGACGTCGGCGCCTACGCGCTCGGCCTGCTGGAGGAGCCGGACCGGCGCGCGTTCGAGGCGCACCTGGCGGCCTGCCTGCCCTGCCACGAGGAGCTGGCCGCACTCAGCGGCCTGGCCGCGACGCTGGACGGCATCGGCCCGATCGCCGAGTCGCCCGGCGGCCTGCCCGAGCCCGCGCCCGTGCCGGAGCTGCTGCGCCGCCGCATCCGGCGCGAGCGCCGCGGCCGCACGACGCGGGCGCTGGTGGGCGCCGCCGCCGGGCTCGTCCTGCTGGGCGGGGCGCTCGGCACCGGGTACACCGTCGGCGCCGACAAGGACCCGGCCCCGGCGCGCGCGGCGAGCGGCGCCGACGGGGCGGCGGCGCTGCTGCGCGACGGGCACCGGACGACCGCCTCCGACGCGGGGACCGGCGCGTCCGGGACCGTCGCGACGCAGGGCACCCCGTGGGGCAGCCGCGTCGCGCTGCAGCTGACCAAGGTGCGCGGGCCGCTGGAGTGCGAGCTGGTCGCGGTGGACGGCGCGGGCCGCGCCCACACGGTCGCCGGCTGGTCCGTCCCGGACAAGGGGTACGGGCTGCCTGGATCACCGCAGCCGCGGCTGACCGTGCAGGGCGGCGCGGCGGTCAAGCCCGCCGACATCAAGCGGTTCGAGGTCCGCACCCTCGGGGCCGGCGCGCGGACGCTGCTGACCGTCCCCGCCTGACGGGGTGACGGGGGTCACGAGGCCGCGTCCCATAGGCTGGTCGGATGAGCAGGACCCGACCGTCCCCCGGCCCCCGGCTGATGCTGCCGGGCCTCCGCGAGGCCTACGCGGCGTTCGTCCGGGAGGCGGACGCGCTGCCCGCGCTGCCCGGCGCGCTGCAGGCCGAGGTGTGGACGTCCGCGCAGCTCGGCACGCTGGAGGCCGCGGCCCCGCACGAGGCCGGCCGGCGCGCCGCGCTCGGCGACCTGATCATGTCGCTGCGGGCCGCCGCGACGCCCGGCGCCCGCGCGTTCCTGCGCGCGCTCGCCGCGATCGGCCCGCAGGTGGGGCGCACCGCCGCAGGCAAGGCCGCCGACGCGCTGCGCGACCGGCCCGCGGCGCCATGGGAGGGCATGCTCGGCCGCGTCGTCCCCGGCCAGGCGTGGCTGATCCAGGAGGGTCCGCTGGACGGCGACCGCCTGGTCTGCGAGTTCCGCTACGAGGACGCGGGCACGGCGGGCATGCACGCGCTGGCGGTGCGGCTGTCCTACGGCGACTCCCCCGCCGAGGTCGTGATCGTCGGTGACGTCCCGGCGCTGATGACGGCGGCGCGGCAGGCGATGCAGGCCGAGCTGTGCGTCGTCCAGCCCTATGACGCGGCCGCCGTGGGCGAGCGGCTCCGCACCGCGCTGAACGGCGCGGAACCGCTGCCCGAGGCGTGCTATCCGGCGCTGGCGCTCGCCCGCCACCGCGCCGGGCTGCTGCCCTAGCGGCCGAGGGCGCGGTAGCGCCGGACGGCCAGCGGGAAGAACACCGCCGTGATCGCCAGCGGCCACGCGACCGCGAGCAGCACGCTGTGCTCGGCGGCCCACGAGCCGCTCGACAGGGCGTCGCGGGACGGGTCGCCGAACAGGCCGCGGCAGGCGGTGACGGTCGCCGACATCGGGTTCCACTCGGCGACCGCGCCGAGCCAGCCCGGCATCGTGCTCGGCGCGGCGAGCGCGCTGGACAGGAACCCGACCGGCCACACCAGCATCTGGATCATGGTGACGGACTCGGGCCCGCGGGCGACCAGGCCGAGGTAGACCCCCACCCAGATCAGCGCGAACCGCAGGAACAGCAGCAGGCCGAGGCCCGCGAGCGCGGCGGCGATCCCGTCGTGGACGCGCCAGCCGATCGCCAGCCCGCACAGCGCCATGACCGCGAGGGACGCGAGCGCCTCCGCCATGTCGGCGGCGCCGCGCCCGACGACCACGGCCGACGGCGCCATCGGCATCGACCGGAACCGGTCGGAGACGCCCCGCGCGGCGTCGACGGCGATCGCGGTGAAGGTGCTCTCCACGCCGAACACCATCGTCATCGCGAACATGCCGGGGATGATGAACGCGCGGTACTCCCCGCCCGGCACGTCCATCTGGCCGCCGAACAGGTAGCCCATCATCAGGACGACGACCACCGGGAACAGCAGGCTGACGGCGAGCTGGTCGGGGCGCTTGACCCGGTGGGCGAGAGCCCGCACGGTGAGCGTCCAGCCGTCGGCGGCGGCCCAGTGCAGCCGCCCGAGCAAGGTCGGCGGGGTGTGCGGTAGCGCGGTCACGCGGGCACCTCCTGGTCGTCGTGCGCGGTCTGGTCGTGCGCGGTGGCGGGGCCGCCGGTGAGGTGCAGGAACACCTCGTCGAGCGTGGGGCGGCGGACGCCGATGTCGGCGACCCGCACGCCCGCCTCGTCCAGTGCCCGGACGGCGCCGGTGAGCGCGCCGACCCGGTCGGGGACGGGCGCGGTGACCGCCAGCGCGTCGGCGTCCACCTCCGGTTCGGCGCCGGCGACGCGGTGCGCGATCTCGGCGGCGGCGGCGAGCGCGCCGGGGTCCTCGACGACGATCCGCAGGTGGTCGCCGCCGAGCCGGGACTTCAGCCGGTCCGGGCTGCCCTCGGCGATGACCCGGCCGCGGTCGATCACCGAGATCGCGTCGGCCAGCCGGTCGGCCTCCTCCAGGTACTGGGTGGTGAGCACGACGGTCGTGCCGCCGCCCGCGAGCGCGCGGACCGCGTCCCACACCTCGATGCGGCTGCGCGGGTCGAGGCCGGTGGTGGGCTCGTCCAGGAACAGCACGGCCGGCGCGAGGATCATCCCGGCGGCCAGGTCGAGGCGGCGCCGCATGCCGCCGGAGTAGCCGCCGGCGGGACGGTCGGCGGCGCCGGCGAGCCGGAACCGCTCCAGCAGCTCGTCCGCCCGCCGCCGCGCCCGGCGCGCGCCGAGGTGGTGGAGGCGGCCGAACATGACGAGGTTCTGCCGGCCGGTGAGCAGCTCGTCGACCGCGGCGTGCTGCCCGACCAGGCCGATCCGGGCCCTGACCCGGTCGGGGGCGCGGACGGCGTCGTGCCCGGCGACGACGGCGCGGCCGCCGTCCGGGCGGGCGAGCGTGGCGAGCACGCGCACGCAGGTGGTCTTGCCCGCGCCGTTGGGGCCGAGCAGGCCGTGCACGGTGCCGGCGGGCACCCGCAGGTCCAGCCCGTCCAGGGCCGCGGTGCGGCCGTAGGTCTTGCGCAGCCCGGCCGCGTCGACCGCGAGGTGTGGCTCTGTCATGGGTCTCCCAAACTCCGTACGCCATACGGATTAAGCGTCCGGGAGACTATAACGTACGTCGTACAGAGTTTCATCCCTGGGAGGATGCACGGGTGACGACCGAGTACAGCGGGGGCGGCGACCCGCGGCGCAGCCTGGAACTCCTGTGGGGCGTGCCCGGACGGCCGAAGCGCGGGCCGAAGCCGAAGCTCACCGCCGAGCGGATCGTCCGCACCGCGATCGCCGTCGCCGACTCCGACGGGCTGGACGCGCTGTCGATGCGGCGCATCGCCGACGAGCTCGGCGTCGCCCCGATGTCGATCTACACCTACGTCCCCGGCAAGGCCGAGCTGATCGACGTCATGCTCGACCGCGCGTTCGCCGAACTCACCCCCGCCGACGGCGTCCCGGGCGGCTGGCGCGCCAAGCTGGAGCACATCGCGCGCGACAACTGGGACCTGTACCACCGCCATCCCTGGCTGCTGCACGTCGCCGCCGTCCGCCCGCCCATGGGCCCCGCCGTGTTCGACAAGTACGAGTTCGAGCTGCGCGCCGTCGACGGCATCGGCCTCACCGACCTGGAGATGGACTCGGTCGTCGCGCTCGTCACCGGCTTCGCCGAGAGCTCGGCGCGCGTGTCGGTCAACGCCGCCGAGGCCGAGCGGCGCAGCGGCATGACCGACGCGCAGTGGTGGGAGGCGCTCGTGCCGCTGCTGCACCAGATCGACACCGGCGGCAAGGACTACCCGCTCAGCTCCCGCGTCGGCGAGGTCGCCGGGCGCGAGCACAACGCCGCCGTCGGCCCCGCGCACGCCTTCGAGTTCGGCCTGGCCCGCATCCTCGACGGCATCCAGGCCCTCGTCGACTCCCGCGCCTGACGCCGTTCACTTGCGGCGAGTCGCGGTTATGGCGCGCCGCATAACGACGACTCGCCGCAACTCGACGGACTAGCGGCGCGGTTTCGTCCTGCGGGTGGGCGCCGCCGTGGTCGGGTCCTCCGGCCACGGGTGCTTGGGGTAGCGGCCCCGCAGCTCGGCCCGGACGGCCTTGTAGCCCTCCCGCCAGAACGTCGCGAGGTCCGCCGTGACGGCCGCCGGACGTCCCGCCGGCGACAGCAGGTGCACCACCAGCGGCACCCGCCCGCCCGCGAGCCGGGGCGCCGCGTCCCAGCCGAACAGCTCCTGCAGCTTCACCGCCAGCACCGGCCGGCCCTGACCGTAGTCGACCCGGATCCGCGACCCCGACGGCACCTCGATCCGCTCCGGCGCGTACTCCTCCAGCCGCGACGCCGCCTCCCACGGCAGCAGCCCCCGCAGCAGGCCCGCGACGTCGACCCGGCCCAGGTCCGAGCGCCGCCGCGCCCCGGCCAGCCACTGCGGCGCCCGCTCCAGCAGCGCCGCGTCGCCGACGTCCGGCCACGGCTCCCCCAGCGCGCCGTGCAGGAACGCCAGCCGCTCGCGCAGCGCTACGGCCCCCGGCGTCCAGTTCAGCAGGCCGAGCCCCTCGGCGCGCAGGCCGTCCAGCAGCGCCGCCCGCACCAGGTCGGGGTCGGGGTCCCGCAAGGGCCGCGCGTCCAGCTCGATCGCCCCGAGCCGCTCGACCCGCCGCGCCACCACGTCACCGTCCCGCCAGGCCACCTCCTCGGCGGTCTGCAGCAGCGGCGCCGCGGCGGCCCGCGCCACGTCCTCGTCGATCACGACGGCCTGCCGCACCCGCGCCGACGCCGACCCGGCCGGACGGTCCGCGGCCGCCACCGCCAGCCACCGCGGCCGCGCGGCCGCCAGCGCCGACCCGTCCGCGAGCACCGCGCCCGTCCCGGACGCCATCAGGTACCCGCCGCCGCCCGCCCGGGCCCGCGCGACCCGCTCCGGGAACGCCAGCGCCACCACGGTCCCCGCCACCAGATCATCGCTCCGGCCGGCCGAGGCCCTGGCCGGGGGCGCGTCGGCGAGGGCCTTGCGGAGGCGGCGGGCCTCGTCGTGCCAGCGGGCGGCGTGGGCGTCGGCCGGACGGGCCCGGCCGCGCAGGGCGCGCCAGGCGGCGGTGAGGTCGTCCCCGGCGGCGCGCGGCGGGGGCTCCGACAGCAGGGCGACGATCTGGGCGGCGTTGCGGGCGCCGACCTCGCGGGCGCCGTCGAGGAGGGCGCGGGCGAGGCGCGGGTGCAGGCCGACGCCCGCCAGCCGCCGGCCGCGCGGGGTCACCTGGCCCTCGCGGACGGCGCCGAGCGCGTGCAGGACGTCGCGGGCGGCGTCCATCGCGGCGGGCGGCGGCGGGTCGGGCAGGGCGAGGCCGCCCGCGCCGGGATCGCCCCAGCAGGCGGCCTGGAGCGCGAAGCCGGTGAGGTCGGCGAGCTCGATCTCCGGTCGGGGGCGCGCGGGCAGCCGGTCGTGCTCGGCCTGCGTCCAGCAGCGGTAGACGGTGCCGGGCGCCTCGCGTCCGGCGCGTCCGGCGCGCTGGTCGGCGGTGGCGCGGGACGCGCGGACGGTGGTGAGCGCGCCGAGCCCGCGGGCGTGGTCGGTGCGGGGCTCGCGGGCCAGCCCGGCGTCCACGACGACGCGCACGCCGGGCACGGTGAGGCTGGACTCGGCGACGGAGGTCGCCAGCACGACGCGCCGGCCGGTGCCGGGCGCAAGCACGGCGTCCTGCACCGCCGGCGGTGCCTGCCCGTGGACCTGGAGGACGTCGGCGGGGACGCCGGCGAGCCGCCCGGCGACGCGGCCGATCTCACCGACGCCGGGCAGGAAGCACAGCACGTCGCCGTCGCGCTCGGCGAGGGCGCGGCGGACGGTGTCGGCGACGTGGGCGAGCAGCGCCGGGTCGACGCGCATGCCGTGCGGCGGCGGGACGGGGCGCGGCGGCGGGGCCCAGACCACCTCGACCGGGTGCAGCGCGGCCTCGGTCTCGACCACGGGCGCGGGGCCGCCGTCGCCGCCGAGGAGCCGGGCCCACGGGCCGGTGTCGGCGGTGGCGGACGCGGCGACCAGCCGCAGGTCGGGACGCAGCGTCGCGCGGACGTCCAGCAGGAACGCCAGCGCGGTGTCGGCGTCCAGGTGCCGTTCGTGGCACTCGTCGAGGATGACCGTGCCGACGCCGGCGAGTTCGGGGTCGTCCTGGAGGCGCTGCAGCAGCACCCCGGTGGTGACGACGTCGACGCGGGAGCCGGGACGCGACTCGCCGCGGACGGTGACGCCGACGCTACCGCCGACGTGCTCGCCGAGCAGCCAGGCCATGCGGCGGGCGGCGGCGCGCGCGGCCAGCCGGCGGGGCTCCAGCACCACGACCCTGCCGCCGGAGTCCGGGGCCGGGGCGCCGTCGGCGAGGGCGAGGCCGGACAGCGCGAGCGGGACGAGGGTGGTCTTGCCGGTGCCGGGCGGCGCGGCGAGGACCGCGGCGCCGCGGGCGGCCAGCGCGGCGCGCAGCCCGGGGACGGCGCGGCGGACGGGCAGGTCCTCGGCGGCGCTGAGGTGCATCCGTCCAGTGTGGCGGCAGTCGAACCTACCGGTGGCCGCGGGTGACCGTCCATGTGAGAAATGCCACCGCGATGAAAGGCCGCGCGCGGGTTACGGTGATAGTTGCATCGCGCATTTCATTACCAGCCCAGAATGGTCTAAAGTTCTCGCCAGGAATCGGCGGCCCAACCCCCGCGAAAGACCAGGTAAGCAATGCTACGGGTTCGCGTGGTTGCTTTGCCGTTTGGTTTCCCTCACCGTGCCACGTGTGGCGACAATCGGCGGGCTATCGCCATAATGAGGTCGTCGTCGCAGGTGCTGGAGGTTGGCTGATGCTCGGCGAGTCCATCTATATCCGCGGCCGCGAGGCGTTCACCGGCGGTTCGCCCCAGGCGGTTTACGAGGAGCTGTGGCAGCGTGGCCGAAAGGCCCGGTTGCGGACGCGCGCATTTCTGGCCGTCGCGACGCTGCTGCTGTGCGGGATGCTGGTGAACCCCGTTTTCGGAGTCGTGATGGCCGTGCTGGTGGCGTCCGCGGACGCGCTGGTGCATTGGCGCCTGTACAACGCCTCCCGGGTGTGGCGGCGCGGCCGGCGCGGCGTCGAGCGGATGGACCGGACGCTGCGGCTGACGCTGGAGCGGCGCGGCCACCGGGTGCTGCACGGCCGGGTCGTGCCCGGGCACGAGGCCGCCGACGAGCTGGTCGTCGGGCCCGGCGGGGTGTGGCTGGTGCACAACGAGGCGTGGGCGCCGGACGCCGAGATCGACCGGCACGGCGGGCGGCTGTTCGTCAACGGCCGCACCCAGTCCAGGCTGGTGGGCGGGCTGACGGCGCGGGCCGACGCGGCCGGCCGGCTGATCTCCGAGCGGTACGGCGCGCCGGTCACGGTGACGCCGGTGCTGGCCGTGCACGGCGGCAAGCTGGCCCGGGCGCCGTTCACCGCCGACGGGATCGTGTTCGCGCCGCCGCTGCGGCTGATCCGCTGGATGCGCCGCAACCCGTCCGCCGACCGCTCCCCCGAGGAGGTCGAGGCGATCGCGCGGGCCGCCGTCCACGCCCTGCCGATCGGGGGCCGCACCATGACCGACCCACCCCCGGCGCCGGCCCCGGTCGTCAAGAAGCCGGCGCCGGTCGCCGAGGAGCCGGCGGCCTCCGCCCCGCTGACGGCCGACCCGTCCCCCGGCCTGATCGCCGAGGAGAGCGGCGCGCGGGAGGCCGAGGCCGGCGAGGGCGGTGCGGTCACCACGGCGGCGTGATGGCGCGCCCCCGAAGACCGATGGTCGTCATGGAGACGGGTGAGCGCCGCGCGCCCGCCGGGACCGGCGCGGGACCGGCGGGCGTGTGGTCAACCCCGTCCGCGCGGGACGGATCAGCCGTCCGCCGGGCGTGCGCGGCGGGCGGTGCGGCGCAGCCACAGCAGCCCGATCACCGGCAGCACCAGCGGGACGAACCCGTACCCTTCGCCGTATCCGGACCAGACCGTGGCGTCCGGGAACGCCGCGCGGTCGACCAGGCTCAGCGTGCCGATCGCCAGGACGCCGGCCAGCTCCACCGAGCAGGCCGCGACGGCGACCCGGAACGAGGTCCGGCCGCCGCGGGCCAGCGCGACCGTCGCCAGGACGTAGACGGCGGCGGCGAACGCCGACAGCGTGTAGGCCAGCGGCGCGTCGGAGAACTTGGTGCCGATCTGCACGCCCGCGCGCGCACCGGCCGCGAGCGCGAAGATCGCGTAGACGGCGACCAGCAGCCGGCCGGGACCGCTGCCGGTCCCCGTGCGGACGCGCTCGCCGCGGCCGGGGCGGCCGGGGCGGGCGGCGGCCGGTTCGCCGGTGACGCCGGTGTCGGGCTCAGGCACTGCCGCTCCACAGCTGGTTCATTCGGACGATCATGACGGCGACGGCGACGCCGGCGACCACGAGCACCGCCGACCCCCAGCGGGTCCGCTCCAGCAGCCCCCAGCCGGCGCCCGCCGGCGGGATCAGCAGGACGGCCAGCAGGTAGCCGATGAACGTGGCGGGGTGCTTCGGCCCCTCGTCGCCCGACAGCTTGACGAACCCGACCACCGCCTGCGCGATCAGCAGCACCTCCAGGACCCCGAGACCGATCAGGTCGGGCAGGCCCATCGCGCGCCCGCGCAGCGCCGTCACCAGCGCGTACCCGGCGATGATCAGCGCCACCACGATGATCGCGGTGGCCAGGGCGGTCGTCACGCACACGAGAGTACTACCGGCTGTAGAGCAACCGCGATCCGGTCGCCCGGGGCCGTCGGGGGGCGGGGCGCGGTCAGGCCGGGGCGCTGGTCGAGAAGTGCCGCCGGTAGCGCTCCGGGGTGGTGGACAGGTGGCGGGAGAAGACCCGGTGCAGCGTCTCGCCGTGCTTGTAGCCGACCATCCTGGCGATGGCGCCGACGGTCAGGTCCGAGGTCTCCAGCAGGCGCCGGGCGGCCTCGACGCGCAGGCCCTCCACGAAGGCGGCGGGCGTGCCGCCGGTCTCCGCGCGGAAGGCGCGGGCGAAGCTCCGCTCGCTCATGCCGGCCCGCCGGGCGAGCTCGGCCACGCTCAGGTCCTCGGTGAGATGGTCGGGCAGCCACTGCTGCACGGCGCGGATAGCCGGGGTCCGCGCGGGCTGGGCGCGCAGCTGCGCGCTGAACTGCGCCTGGCCGCCGCCGCGCCGGGTGAAGACGACGAACCAGCGGGCGATCGTCTGCGCCACCTCGCTGCCGTGGTCGTCCTCGACGAGGGCCAGGGCCAGGTCGATGCCGGCGGTGACCCCGGCCGAGGTCCACCGGTCGCGGTCGCGCACGTAGATGCGGTCGGGTTCGACGAGCACGCGCGGGTAGCGCTCGGCGAGCAGCCGGGTCGCGTCCCAGTGCGTCGTCGCGCGGTGGCCGTCGAGCAGCCCCGCCGCGGCGAGCAGCAGCGAGCCGGCGCAGACCGCGGCCACGCGGCGCGAGCGCCGGGCGAGCGCCGGCAGCTCCCGGACGACCTCGGCGGACACCGCCGGCTCGAAGACCCCCCTGCCGCCGACCACGATCATCGTGTCGATCTCCTCGCCGCCGGACGCGATCTCCCGCAGCGAGTGCCCGACCTGGACGGGCAGGCCCCCGTCGGTGGTGACGACGCCGCCGCGCGGCGACGCCGTCAGCAGGCGGTAGGCGGTGGTCCCGGTCGCGGCGTTGGCCGCGCCGATGACGTCCATGGGACCGGCCAGCTCGATCAGCTGGATGCCGTCGTAGACGACGAGGACGACGGTGCGAGGCGCGGACACGCCTCCATCATGACCGCGACCGGGTGGCGTTCCGACCGTGAAGGGCCCGCTCCGGCGTGCTGCCGGGCCGTTCATCCGGCCTGGCGCAGCGGCCTGCCGGCGTGCTCGCGCAGGAACGGGACGATCAGCTCGGCGACCCGGCCGGCGGACTGCGCGTGCGGGTAGTGCCCGCCGCCGACGACGGCGGCCTCGCCGATGCCGTCAGGCATGGCGGCGGCGACCGCCTCGCCCTCGGCGCGCGGGTCCGCGAAGTCCGGGTCCTCCGCGCCCATGATCACCAGTGCGGGGCACCGCACTCCGGGCAGGTGCGCCTCGGCGTCGGCCGGGGTGGTCGTGCCGGCCTTCATGAACTCCCGCCAGCGGCCGGGCCGCCGCAGCGCCGCCATCAGGGCCTCGATGTGGCGGCGGTCGTCGTCGGTCGCGCCGGGATGGGCGACGTTCAGGTAGCTGCGCCACATCCGCGGGGACCTCAGCACCAGCGTCCCCATCAGCCGCGCCATGCCCCGGCGGTAGAGCCGGACGGTGAAGAGCGCGCCGGCGTCGAGCCGCTGTTTCCTGGTGAAGGGGTTGATCTCGACGACGGCGGCGACCAGCTCCGGTGCCCGTGCGGCGGCGATGGTGGCGGCGCCGCCGGACAGGGAGTGCCCGACGATGACGGCGGGTCCGCCGAAGTGCCGGACGACCCCGAGCAGGTCCTCGGCCACGTCCGTCCGGCTGATGGCCGCTTTGCCGGTGACCGACGGCCAGTCGACGCTGGACTCGCCGTGCCCGCGCATGTCCATGTTCACCACCCGGTAGCCGGCGCCGGCCAGCAACGGCGCGAGGTGGCGGTAGTCGCCGCGTCCGGTGCCCATGCCGTGCGAGAGCACCACCAGCGGTCCCTCACCGATCACGTCGCAGGCGATCCGCCCGCCGTCGAGAGTCACGAATTCCGTCATCTGCGTGCCTTCCGTGCGTTCCGTCCCCGGTCAGGGTCGATTGAACGCCGGACGACCGGCCGCGCGGGGCCGCTAGGCAGGACCGGTCAGACGACCAGCCGATCCGGTCAGAGCCTGACCCGGCCGGCACCGGCGGCGCGGTCCGCGCAGCGGGCGGGCCATGGCAGCATGGCGATCGTGAATTCGCTGCAGTGGCTCAACCTGACCCGGCACGGTGAGAGCACCGGCAACCTCGCCTACCAGGCGGTGCAGGGCACCGACGCCGAGGAGACGGGGATCCGCGAACGCGACGCGGACACCCCGCTGTCGGAGCTCGGCCGGGCCCAGGCGGCGGCGCTGGGCCGCTGGCTGGCCGCCCTGCCCGAGGACGAGCGGCCGACGCTGGTCGCGGTCTCCCCCTACCTGCGGACCCTCGACACCGCCCGCATCGCGCTCGCCCAGACCTCCTACGCCCACCCGCAGGACCCGAACGGGCTGCGGATGAAGGTGGACGAGCGGATCCGCGACCGCGAGCAGGGCATCCTGCAGGGCCTGACCTGGATCGGGGTGCAGCGCCGGTACCCCGACGAGGCCGCCCGGCTGCAGCGCCTCGGCAAGTTCTACTACCGGCCGCCCGGCGGGGAGTCGTGGGCGGACCTGGCGCTGCGGCTGCGCAGCTTCTACCGCGACCTGGAGGCCGACGCCCCCGGCGGCCGCGCCCTGGTGGTGACGCACGACGCGATCGTGGTGATGACCCGCTACCTGGTGGAGGACCTGTCGGAGAAGCAGGTCCTGGAGGTGGAGAAGGAGCCGGTCGCGAACGCGTCGATGACGCGCTGGCGGCACGACGGCGGCGGGCTGCGCGCCGTCTGCTACAACGAGTGCGGGCACCTGATCAACGCCGGCGTCGGCTCCCCCTGACCGGCAGAAGTACTGATCAGGCGTCGCCGTTCAGCAGGCGGGCGCGGCGGGTGGCGACGGCGGGCAGGCGCGGGTCGTCCTGCGGCAGCACGTCGGCGAGCCGTTCCAGCGCCTCCAGGTCGGTGCGGCCCTGCTCGGTCTGGGCGTAGGTCCACAGCGCGTCGGCGCCGCCCCGGTCGAGCGCGGACCGGCGGATCCGCACCGCCAGCTCGTCGCGTTCGGCGCGCACCGCGGGCGCGTCGGAGCGGGGCAGCAGCTCGCCGTCGTAGAGCCGGACGGCGGCGGCGACGTCGCCCTCGTCCAGCAGCCGCCGGACGGTGAGGAAGTCGGCGTCGATCGCGCAGTCCAGCCGGTACGGCTTGGCGCGCACGAGCCCGCCGAGCTGGGCGCGCAGCCGGTGGATCTCGGCGCGGACGGTCACCGGGCTGCCCTCGTCGCCGTACAGGTGCCACGACAGCCGGTCGCCGCTGAGCCCCTCGGGGTGCAGCGCGAGCAGCGCGAGGATCTCCGCGTGCCGCAGCGTCAGCGGCAGGTGCGCGCCGTCGAGCCGCGCGGACGGCTGGTCGGTGCCGAGCAGCGACAGGGTGAGCAGCGGCCGCCCGTCCCCGCCGGACCGCCCGCCGGCGCCGGGTCCCGCCCCGGGCGCGGCGCCCGAGGGCGGGCGCAGCAGGTACACCTCGCCGAGCGGTTCGGCGACCGCGAGGCGGCCGTCGGGCAGCGTGACGGCGCCGCCCTCGGAGGGGACGACGAGCCGCCGGCCGCGCCAGTCCTCGCGTCCGGCGGCCAGGATCCGGCCGGTCGCGGTGACCAGCACCCCGGCGCCGCGCAGGTGCCGCAGGAACCGCTCGCGCAGCCGCTCGTCGCGCCGCCGCATGTCGACCTCCAGCCGGGACTCGGCGAGCCGGGCGGCGGCGGCGACCAGCGCGACGGTCGCGGGGTGCAGCTTCTCCACGGTGGCGCTGACGTCGATGCAGCCGATGACCCGGCCGCTGTCGGGGTCGGTGATCGGCGCGCCGGCGCAGGACCAGCGGTGCAGGACGTGCGCGACGTGCTCGGTGGCGTAGACGTACTCGGCGCGGCCGGTGGCGAGGGCGGTGCCGATGCCGTTGGTGCCGACGGCGCCCTCCGCCCAGCAGAAGCCCTCCATCAGCCCGATCCGCTCGGCCTCGCGGCGGATGGCGGGCGGCCCCTGCGTCCACAGCGCGTGCCCCGCCTCGTCGGTGATCACCATCAGGTGCTCGGTCTCGTCGGCGACGCCGTGCAGCAGGTCGCGCAGCAGCGGCAGGTGCGGGTCGAGCGGATGGGCGCCGCGGGCGTCGGCGACGGTGTCGCGGTCGAACACCAGCGGCGCCGCCGCAACGGCGGCGTCCACCCCGGCGTCGCGGGAGCGGCGCCACGACTCGGCGATCGGCGGGCGTGCGGCGACCGCCGGGTTCTGCACCACCATCAGCGCCTTTCCCCTGGGAGAACAACCTCGACGGCTTTGAGGATCGGCCCATCGGGCGGGCCTTGCAACCGGTTCGCGGGAACCGGGGCGGGCCGCTTCCGGCACGGTGCGTGATCAGCCGGTCGCAACGTGCATGCAACGTCGGGGCGCCTAACGTTCCGAGCGCTGGGAGCCAGGGCCATCCTGTGGGCCCCGCCGTCCCGAGCGCGTCCGGGGGGAATGCGCACGGGACGGCAGGGGCTGGGCCCGTGCGCGCGGCTCCCGCGCATGAGGGGGGAATGGAGACCAATGCTCTGCCTGACGTGTCACCGCGTCCGCCCGGCGCTCGACCGGGCGGACTACACCGCCGACCGCGCCCTGCTCATCGTCCGCCGCGGGCTGTGCGCGTGCGGTGCCCCGCCGGCGCGCGCGGGCCGCCGCCGCCGGCCCGCGAACGCGCCCGGCACCCCGTCCGGCGCTCCACCCGGCAGCGCGTCCGGCAGCGCATCCGGGAGCGCGTCCGGGAGCGCGTCCGGCGCCGCGTCCGCCGCGCCGCCGGGAAAACCGTCCGGTACCGGCCCCGATCCGGCCAACAACCCGGACGGTTCACCACCCGTTTCCCGGCGGTTCGCCTAGAGTTGAGGGGAATCCATTCGACAGCCCCTGGGGGGAGCCATGACCGTGATCCCGGGTCTCGTCCGCCGCGCCGCCGCCGAGGCGGAGCACCGGCTGCGCGCCGGTGCGGGTCTGCTCGTCAGACTGGGCCGGGACCTGGAACGGTCGGCGGAACTGGAACGGTTCCTGCCCTCCTACGGGGAGCGGGTGCGCCGCCTGGAGGACACCGTCCAGGCACAGGACACGGCGCTGCGCACCCGCGACGCGGAGCTGACCGGGCTGCGCGCCGAGCTGGACTCGCTGGTCGCGCAGCTGAACGACCGGCTGCTGCCGCGCATCGACGAGCGGATGGACGACACCGAGCGCGACCTGGCCGCCGTCGCCACCAGCCTGGTCCGCACCGGCCGCGACACCGCCGGGCACCGCTCCCGGCTGGAGGCGGCCGAGCGGCGGATCGGCGACCTGCGCGCCAAGCTCGCGCAGCTGGAGCAGCAGGCGGCCCTGTGGCGGGACCTGCAGGCGACGATGGCGCGGCTCGGCGAGGACGTCGACGCGCTGCGCGCCCGGACGGCGCTGCGCGCGGCGGCCGAGCCGGCCGCCGCCGAACCCGCCGTCGCCCCTGCGGTCGCTCCCGCGGTCGCGCCCGTGACGCCGGTCGTCACCGAACGCATCACCGACCGTCCCGCCTGACCCGGCCGGTCGCCGGGCCGTCCCCGGTGGGCGGGTCGGAAGCGTTCCGGGCCTTCGGGACAATGGGGGCATGACCTTCGCCATTCCCGACCCCAAGCGCGGCTTCGCGAGCGACAACCAGGCCGGCATCCACCCGGAGATCCTCGCGGCGCTCGCCGCGGTGAACGAGGGCCATCAGCCCGCCTACGGAGACGACGCCGTGACGGCGCGGCTGCGCGAGGTCGTCCGGGGGCACTTCGGCGCGGCGGCGGAGGTGTTCCCGGTGTTCAACGGCACGGGCGCGAACGTGGTGTCGCTGCAGGCGATGTCGCAGCCGTGGAGCGCGGTCGTGTGCCCGGAGTCGGCGCACATCAACACCGACGAGTGCGGCGCGGCGGAGAAGATCGCCGGGCTCAAGCTGATCACGGTGCCGGCGCCGGACGGGAAGCTCACGCCCGAGCTGGTCGAGCGGTACGCGACCGGGTTCGGCAACATCCAGCGCCGCCAGCCGTCGGCGGTGTCGATCACGCAGAGCACCGAGCTCGGCACCGTCTACACCCCCGAGGAGGTCGCGGCGGTGGCCGCCGCGGCGCACGAGCGGGGCCTCGGCGTGCACATGGACGGCGCCCGGATCGCCAACGCCGCCGCCGCGCTCGGCGTGCCGATGCGCGCGTTCACCACCGACGCGGGCGTGGACGTCCTGTCGTTCGGCGGCACCAAGAACGGGCTGCTGCTGGGCGAGGCCGTCGTCGTGCTGAACCCGGACGCGGTGAACGGACTGGTGTACCTGCGCAAGTCGAGCATGCAGCTGGCGTCGAAGATGCGGTACGTGTCGGCCCAGCTCGTCGCGCTGCTGGACGGGGACCTGTGGCTGCGCAACGCCGCCCACGCCAACGCGATGGCCCGCCGGCTCGCGGACGCGGCGGGCGCGCTGCCCGGCGTGCGGATCACCCAGGACGTGCAGGCCAACACGGTGTTCGCGATCGTCCCGAAGGACGCGGCGGAGCGGTTGCGCAAGCGGTTCGCCTTCTACACCTGGGACGAGCGGACGGGCGAGGTCCGCTGGGTGTGCTCGTTCGATACGACCGAGCAGGACGTGGACGCGTTCGCCGCGGCTCTCGCCGAGGAGCTGTCCGGCTGACCTGCGGGGCGTACCGCGGGCGGACCGCAGGCGTCCCGATCATCGGGAGCCAAGCGAACGCTTCGTCGGCCGCCGGCGTTATCGTGGATCCGAACAGGATTCGGTATCAGGAGGCGAGCCCGAAGATGACCAATCGCACCTTCGTCGTGGGCGTGGGCATGACCAAGTTCGAGAAGCCGGGCTCCCGCGACTGGGACTACCCCGACATGGCCAAGGAGGCCGTCGGCAACGCGCTGCAGGACGCGGGCGTCTCCTACGACACGATCGAGATGGCCTACGCCGGCTCGATGTACGGGTCGATGGGCCAGCGCGCCCTCTACGAGACCGGCATGACCGGCATCCCGGTGATGACGGTCATGAACGCCTGCGCCACCGGGTCCAGCGCCCTGTTCCTCGCCCGCCAGGCCGTCCGCGGCGGGCTCGCCGACTGCGCGCTCGCGCTCGGCATGGAGAAGATGAAGAAGGGCTCGCTCGGCGCGGGCGTCGGCGAGTCCAAGGTCACCATCATCGACCACCACCTGCGCTCGATGACCGCGGGCCGCGAGTGGGAGCTGGACAAGGCGCCGATGCCGCAGATGTTCGGCAACGCCGGCCGCGAGCACATGGAGAAGTACGGCTCCACCCCCGAGCACTACGCGTGGATCGGCTGGAAGAACCACAAGCACTCGGCGAACAACCCGTACGCGCAGTTCCAGACCGAGTACTCCCTCGACGACGTCAAGAACGCGCCGATGATCTTCGACCCGCTGACGAAGCTGCAGTGCTCCCCGACCTCCGACGGCGCCGCCGCCGCGGTCGTGGTCAGCGAGCGGTTCGTCGACGAGCACGGCCTGTGGGACCAGGCGGTCGAGATCGCCGGCCACCACATCGCCACCGACACCCCCGAGAGCTTCGCCGACAACTCCTCCATCCAGGTCGTCGGCTTCGGCGTCTCCCAGCGCGCGGCGAAGAAGGCGATGGACGAGGCGCAGGTGTCCATCGAGGACGTCGACGTCATCGAGCTGCACGACTGCTTCAGCGCCAACGAGCTGATCACCTACGAGGCGCTCGGCATGGCCGGGGTCGGCGAGGGCCACAAGCTCGTCGACGACCAGGCCACCACCTACGGCGGCAAGTGGGTCGTCAACCCGTCCGGCGGCCTGATCTCCAAGGGCCACCCGCTGGGCGCGACGGGCCTCGCCCAGTGCGCCGAGCTGACCTGGCAGCTGCGCGGCAAGGCCGGCAACCGGCAGGTCGAGGGCGCCCGCGTCGCGCTCCAGCACAACATCGGCCTCGGCAGCGCCTGCGCCGTCGCCGTCTACAAGCCCGCCTCCGCCTGACGCCCCACGTTCGGTTGCGTCGAGTCGTCGTTATGGGAGGTCTCGTAACGACGACTCGACGCGGGGTCAGGCGTCCGGGGCGGTGTGGACGCGGGTCCCGTCCACGTAGGTGAGGTGGACGCGGGTGTCGGCGATGGCCGCGGCGGGACCGGCGAACGGGTCGCGGTCCAGCACGACGAGGTCGGCGCGGTTGCCGGGACGCAGGCAGCCGGTGTCGTCCAGGTGGTTCACGTAGGCGGAGCCGGCGGTGTAGGCGGCCAGCGCGGTGGCCAGGTCGAGGGCCTGCTCCGGCAGGAACGGCTTGCCGTCGCCGCCGGGCAGGACGCGGTTGACGGCGACGTGAATCCCCTCGATCGGGTCGGCGCTGCTGACCGGCCAGTCGCTGCCGGCCGCGAGGGTCGTCCCGGCGCGCAGCAGGTCGCCGAACGGGTACTGCCAGGCGGCGCGCTCCAGGCCGAGGAACGGGATGGTCAGCTCGTCCATCTGCGGTTCGTGCGCGGCCCACAGCGGCTGCATGTTCGCGGTCGCGCCGAGCGCGCGGAACCGTCCGATGTCGTCGGGGTGGACGACCTGGAGGTGCGCCAGGTGCGGCCGGGTGTCGCGCCACCCGTTGGCGGCGCGGGCGGCCTCGACGGCGTCGAGCGCCTCGCGGACGGCGCGGTCGCCGAGGGAGTGGAAGTGGACCTGGAAGCCGTGCGCGTCCAGGGCGGTGACGTATCCGGGCAGCGCCTCGGGGTCGACGAAGCTGAGGCCGCTGTTGGCGGTGGCGCAGCCGCACGCGTCGAGGTAGGGGGCGGTCATCGCGGCGGTGAAGTTCTCCGCGACCCCGTCCTGCATGATCTTCACGCTGGTGCAGCGCAGCCGCCCGCAGGTGAGCCGCTCCCGCTTGTCCAGCAGGTCGGGGATCTGCTCGGCGCCCCGGGCCCGCGACCACCACAGCGCGCCGACCACGGTCGCGGTCAGCGACCCGTCCGCGGCGGCCGCCGCGTAGGCGTCGGAGACGTCGGGGTAGCCGTCGGAGCCGGCCACCAACGCGTCCTGCCAGGCGGTGATGCCGAGGCCGTGCAGCAGTTCCTGGGCGCGCAGCAGCCCGGCGATTCGGTCCTCGCGAGTGCGGGCGGGCAGCAGCCGGCCGACGAGGATCATCGCGCCTTCCTGCAGCATGCCGGTGGGGCGTCCCTCGCCGTCGCGCTCGACGCGCCCGTCGGACGGGTCGGGGGTTTCGGCGGTGACCCCGGCGAGCTCCAGCGCCCGGCTGTTGACCCACGCGCCGTGGTGGTCGCGGTTGACCAGGTAGACGGGACGGTCGGGCACGGCCGCATCGAGCGCCTCGCGCGTGGGCGTGCCGCCCTCGAAGCTCTCCATGGACCAGCCGCCCCCGGTGATCCATTCCCGGTCCGGGTGCGCGTCGGCGTAGGCGCGGACGCGCTGCAGGTACTCCTCCGGGTCCACGGTTCCGGTCAGGTCGCACTCGCCGAGTTCGATCCCGCCCATGACGGCGTGCACGTGCGCGTCCTGGAAGCCGGGCAGCAGGAGCCGGCCGCGCAGGTCCACCACCTCGGTACCGGGCCCGGCGAGGTCCTTCACCTCGTCGTGGCCGACGGCGGTGATCCGGCCTCCGGTGACGGCGAGCGAGGTGGCGCGGCTGCGGGCCGGGTCCATGGTCAGGACCGGTCCGCCGGTGAACAGCAGGTCGGCGGGCTGGCGGGTCATGAAGGCGGTCTCCCTCGGACGAGGCGGATCCGGCGCGACGATGCGGCGGGCGGGGCGGGGCTGCGGGACGGCGGTGGCGACAGGACGGGCATTTGCGGCCCGCGACGGCTAACCCGGTTCGCCCAGGTGGGCGGCCGGTGGTCCCATATGAAATAGCGCGTGCGCTTCTGTGGTCAATGGCGTTGTCATAAGGTGGCGGCCGTCCCGCCCGCGCCTCCAGGAGCCCCATGGACCGCACACCCCGGCAGCCCGAGCGCGTCATCGCGGGCAAGCGCCGCCGCCGTCCCACCAAGTCGGGCGTCGTGCTCTCCCACGAGCTGATCGTCGACACCGCGATCCGGCTGCTCAACCAGGGCGGCGACGACGCGCTGACCGTCCGGCGGCTCGGCACCGCGCTCGGCGCCGACCCGTCCTCGATCTACCGCTACTTCCGCGGCACCGACGACCTGGTGCTCGCCGTCGCCGACGAGCTGATCGGCCGCACCCTCGCCGGCACCCGGCCGGGCGGCGGCTGGCGCGAGCGGCTGCGGCTCATCGGCGAGCACCTGCACGCCACCTACGTCGCGCACCCGCGGGTCGCGCTGCTCGCCGCGTCCCGCGTCACCCGCCGGCCCAACGAGATCCGCGCCGTCGAGCGGGGCCTCGGCATCTTCCGCGAGGCCGGGTTCCCGCCCGACCACGCGGCCCGCCACTACCACCAGTTCGTCGACCTGACCCTCGGCTTCGCGGCCCTGGACGCAGCCGCGAACGCCCTGCCGCCCGAGGCCGCAGCCGCCGACCGCGCCGCGTGGACCGCCACCTACGCCCGGCTGGACCCGCGCACCCACCCGCACATCAGCGCGTGCGCCGGCCCGCTCGCGAAGACGATGGTGACCAGCGCCTATCCCGGTGCGCTCGCCCTGTTCCTGGACGGCCTCGAAGCCCGCCTGGCCGAGGTCACGGCGCCTGGCAGAGATCGATGAACGTCGTGCACAGGTTGAGATTGAAGGTGTCCACGCCCCGGCCCAGCAGCGTGCCCTCCGGCCCGGGGACGCGGATCAGCCCGCCGAGCCCGCGGAACAGCCGGTCCAGCACGTCCATCAGCACGGGCAGGTTCCGGTCCTGCCACGCCACCACCTGCACGACGTTCGCGGTCCCGTCGATCAGGTGGCCGATGTTGGCGCCGTGGGCGCGCAGCGTGCCGCCCACCCGGTCCGACAACTCCCCGGCGGCGGCCAGCAGCTGCGACACCTTGTCGGGACGCTGGTAGATCACCGGTGCGAGCCGGTCGAAGTCGCCGGCCGCGCCCGTGATGGCGCCGCCCCGGGCGGCGAGGATCCCCGACACCCCGGTGACGTCGCCGATCAGCCGGCGGATCTCCGGCTCCCGCGCGTGGACGGCGTCGGTGACCGCCGTCCCGTTGACGATCGTCCGGTGCAGCGCGGCCCCCTCGCCGCCCAGGCCGGCCGACAGCGTCCGGACGATGGTGGCGACGTCGGACGGGTCGATCGCGCGGGTGAGGTCGTAGGCGCTGTCGGTGATGCCGGTCAGCTCGCGCGGATCCGACGTCCGGGTGATCTGCGCCCCGTCGGGCAACGCCGGACCGGTGCCGAGGTCGAGGACCAGGTCCTTCGGCCCGAAGACCGAGACGGGCTCGATCGCCGCCCGCGTCGTGGCGGGCACGGCGACGCCGGCATCCACCCGCAGCCCGACGGCGACCCGGCCGTCCCGCCGCAGCCGGACGGTCTCCACGCGCCCGACCGCGATCCCCCGCACCTTGACGTCCGACCTGCCGGGATCCAGGCCCTCCCCGGCGGTGGAGAACACCGCGGTGAACCGGTGCACGCGCCCCGCCGAGGGGCTCCCCGCCACCACCATGGCGGCCGCCGCGACCGCCAGCGCCGCGAACCCGGCCACCGTGTACAGGAAACGGCTGCGCGCGGACAGGTGCTGATCGCTCATGGCGGGGTCCCTTCGTGAGGCCGCCATTGCACCCGCGCGGGCCCCGGACGGGCTATGCGCCGGGCGACGAAGCTTCGCCGGGCGCCTGTGACCCGGCCCACAAAAGTACGCTCACGGAGTATTTGAACATGCGACAAAACTTGACTCTTGTCTCATCGCGCGTACGCTGGCAGTAAGCGTTCACTGGCAGGAGGTGCGATGCCCGCCGCCCCAGCATCCCGCCCCACCGCCCACACCCCCACTCCCCCGCGTCCCCGCGCCGCCACCACCGCCGCCCCGCTCGGCCCCGGCACCCTGCTCTGGCGGCACGCCGCCGACCTGCGCTCCCTGCTCCCCGGCGCCGCCGCGGGCCTGATGCAGCTCCTGCACCCCGCCATCGGCGCCGGCGTCACCGAGCACTCCGCCTTCTTCGACGCCCCCTTCGACCGCATCCACCGGTCCGTCCCGCAGATCTGGGCGACGATCCTCGCCCCCGACGCCGCCGCCCGCGCCCGCGCCGTCCGCGACCTGCACCGCGGCATCGGCGGCGCCGACGAGCGCGCCCGCCGCTACCACGCCCTCGAACCCGAGACGTTCTGGTGGGCGCACGCCACCTTCACCTGGGAGATCTTCAAGGCCGCCGAGCTGTTCCACCCCGGCGCCCTCACCGCCGAGGACCGCGAGCGCATGTACGCCGAGACCGTCACCTGGTACGCCCGCTACGGCGTCAGCATGCGCCCCGTCCCCGCCGACTACGCCGCCTTCCAGTCCGCGTTCTGGCACGTCTGCGCCGAACGCCTCGAACTCACCCCGGCCGCCGCCCGCGCCCTGGAGATCGCCAGGCACGGCTCCGACACCGTCACGCTGCTGCCGGTCGGCGGCCCCCGCCTCGACCGCGCCGGACGCCGCGTCGCCGAACGCCCGCTGCGCCTGATCACCTTCGGCTGCCTGCCCGCCATCGTCCGCGACCGCTTCGACATCCCCTGGACCGCCCTCGACCAGGCGCAGTTCACCGCGCTCGCCATCGCCAACCGGCAGGGCTACCGGATGGTCCCCACCGGCATCAACCACTGGGCCCTGCGCACCATGCTCCGCTACATCGGCGCCCAGACCCGCGCCGACCGCTACCGGCCCGCCGCCTAGGGAGCGGCGAGCGGCGTCCGGACCTGGTCGCCCAGCTCCGCGCAGGCGCCGAGGACCCGCTCCACGTCGTCGTCGGTGAGCCCGGCGTGCACGGCGAGCCGCAGCAGCGTGCGCGCCGCGGGCGCCGGCGAGAACAGCGCGGCGCTGAAGATGTCCCGGCCGGCCAGCCCGTCGCGCAGCCGCACCGCGTCCGCCTCCGCGGCGGTCTCCACCGCGATGATCTGCGTGTCGGCGTCGACCGCGCCGAACCCGAGCGCCGCGAGCCCGCCGCGCAGCCGGCCGGTCGCCGCGCGCACCCGCTCGCGCCGCCAGCCGTCCGCGCGGACGACCTCCAGCGCCGCCCCGAGCCCCGCCACCTCGTGCGGCGGCAGCGCCGGGCCGGACGCCGCCGCGGACGCCCCGGCGAACGCGGGATGGTCGCCGGCGATCAGGCCGGCGCGCGCGCAGAACGCCCTGCCGAGCCCGGCGGTGCGGAAGGCGACCCGGCCCGCCAGGCCCAGCTCGCCCACCAGCCCCTCGCCGCGCGGCCCCCGCACCCCGATCGCGTGCGACTCGTCGACCACCAGCAGGCAGCCGTGCTCCTCGGCGATCTCCACCAGCCCGTTCAGCGGGCACACCGACCCGTCGGTGCCGTAGACGGCGTCGGCGCAGATCACGCCGGGACCGCCCGCCTCGACCCGGCGGCGCAGGTCCGCCAGGTCGTTGTGGCGGAAGCAGACGGTCTCCGCCCCCGCCGCCCGCGCGCCCTCCCACAGCCACAGGTGCGCCAGCTCGTCCAGGTAGACGGGCGTGCCGGGCCCGGCGGCCAGCTGCAGCACGCCGACCCCGGCGTCCCGCCCGGACGGGCACAGCACGCCGTCGCGCGCCCCCAGATGGCGGGCGAACTCCGCGCCGAGCCGGACCTGCGGGTGGTCGGCGGGAAGGCCGCCGCCGCTGCGGGAGCGCTCCCGCACGGCGCGCAGCCCGCCGACCATCGCCTCGGTGACCCGCGGGTGCTCGCCGATGGCCAGGTAGTCGCCGCAGGTCAGCACGATGGCCCGGGTGCCCGGCGGGATCCGGGCCGCCGCCGCGGGCCGGCGCGCCCGGCGGCCTCCGGCGGCACCGCGCAGATGCCTGATGCGCTCGCCCAGTCGCTGGTGGGCGCTGGTCATGGTCGTCACTCTCCCCGGTAGCGGGACGGTCACACATTGTAGTTCTCCCTAATCATAAGGTGAAAACAATCTCTGCCGTGGACCAATCCGGCGGCGGGACGGGAAAATCCCAGACTGGAACAGATCATTCCGTTCTGCTATACTCGTCTCATGAACGCGACCACGATCTCCGGCTGGAACCTCCTCGACACCGCCCACGAGGCCCTGCGCTCCACCGTCCGCGGCATCTCCGCCGCCGACCTCGACCGCCCCACCCCCTGCTCGGAATGGACCGTCGCCCAGGTCCTCCAGCACGCCACCGGAGACCAGCTCGCCTACGCCGCCGCCATCACGGGCGGACCCGGGCCCGACTTCAACCCCTTCGCCCCGTCCGGCACCCTCGACGGCGAGCCGCTCGCCCTCCTCGAACCGGCACTGACCGCCTGCACCGCCGCATGGGCCACGGTGGACCGCGACGCCGCCGAGGCACCCGTCCCCGTCCCGCCCGGCTCCCTCGCCCCATGGCTCGGCGCCGGCGCCGCGGCCCTCGACGCCGCCGTCCACGCCTGGGACATCGCCGCCGCGACCGGCCAGGACTCCCCGCTCACCCCCGGCCTCGCAGGGGAACTGCACAAGGTCGCCACCGAGATCGTCGAGCCGCTGCGCCAGTTCGGCGCGTTCGCCGCCGCGATCGAGGCGCCCGGCGACGAGGTCGCCGACCTGCTGCACTACCTCGGCCGCGACCCCGCCTGGACGGCCTGACCCGCCGGATGCTGGCCGCACGCTCGCAACGTCCGGCCAGCATTCCCTTGCCGGGCGGACGGCCGTCGTACTGCGGCCAACTCGGTGACCGACAACGGACGGTGTGGAGAGCATCGCCGCCGGCGCCCGGCGCGGACCGTCCGCCGACGCCCTCGCGCTGCGACGTACGCGCCGGACGATCCTCGTCGTCTCACTGATCGTCCTCGCCGCCGCCGCGTTCGCACTCCTGCGGCCCGTACCGCTCCGTCCCCTCGCCACCGCCGTCGCCCACGTGCGCTGGGAGTTCCTGCCGGTGCTGCTGATGCTGGCGCTCCTGCACTACGTGTGCGCGGCGGTGGCGCTGCGCAGCGCGTCCGGTCGCCGCCTTCCCTTGGCCCGGACGACGCTGGCGCAGTTCGCCGCGGCCGCCGCCAACCGGGTCACGCTCGGCGGGCTCGGCGCCGCCGCGGTCAACACCCGCTACCTCGTCCGCCACGGCGTCCCGCTGCCGCGCGCGGCGGTCGGAGTGGCGGTCCTGCACGTCAGCGGGACGCCCACCGATCTGCTGCTGGTCGCCGCGGTGCTCGCGCTCGGCGACGGGGACGAGCGGATGATGGACGCACTGGCCGGTCATGCCGTCCGCGTCCTCGACCTCGTCACCTCACTCCCGCTGCTTCTTCTCGCCGGTGCCATGGTCCCGGTCGCCGTGGTGTGGGGGCGCCGGGCCGTCCGTTCCGCCGCGATGAGACGGGCGGCGGAGGGGTTCACCGATCTGTGCCGCCGCCCCCGCGACCTGGCGGTCATGCTCACCGCATCCGCCGCGACCACGTTCGTCCTCGGCATCGCCTTCACCGTCAGCGCGCTGGCGGTGCCCGGCACGGGCGCGGCGCCCGGCGACGCCGTCGCGCTGGTCACGGCCTACCTGCTCGGGGCCTTCGCCGGCGCGGCGGTCCCGGCGCCCGGAGGCATCGGCTCGACGGAGGCCGCACTGGTCGCCACGCTCACCGCCCTGGGCGTCCCCGGCGGCCCGGCGTTGCAGACCGTGCTGGTGTTCCGCGCGACGACCTTCTGGGCGCCGGTTCCGGTCGGACTACTCGCCTGCCGGACGCTGTGCAGGTGAGCGCCTTTACATTGTAGATTTCTCGACGACCGGATCATCCGTCGCGGCGGCCGGACGGTGCTGGTAGCCTCGCGTCCATGTCCGGCCCGGAGGCGAACAGACGCTGACCCCCGGCGCGCCCGGCCCCTCGACGGCCGCCGCGCCGCGGTGCGGGCCGCCCTCCGACGCGATCGCGTCGCCGTGAGGGCCTCCTTTCTCTGCCGCTGCCGTCGTTGACGGCCCTGTCCGCGGCACTGCCCCCACCGATTCAGCGCACCCCTGTTCGCCGTCTCGGGAGTTCCGCCTTGCCTCTCGCCGTCTACGTCCTCGGGCTCGCCGTCTTCGCCCAGGGCACCTCCGAGTTCATGCTGTCGGGCCTGCTGCCCGGCATCGCCGCCGGCCTGCACGTGTCCGTGCCCGCCGCCGGGCTGCTCACCTCCGCCTTCGCCGTGGGCATGGCGGCGGGCGCGCCGTCCATGGCGCTGCTCGCGCGCCGGTGGCCGCGACGCCACGCGCTGCTGGGCTTCCTGTGCGCCTTCGTCGCCGCCCACGTGGTCGGCGCCGTCACCACCAGCTACGCCGTCCTGCTCGCGACCCGCGTCGCCGCGGCCCTCGCCAACGCCGGGTTCTGGGCGGTCGCGCTCGCCGCCGCCGTCGCGCTCGCCCCGCCGGAGGCCCGGGCCCGCGCGACGTCCGTCGTGGTCGGCGGCGTCACCGTCGCCTGCGTCGCAGGCGTCCCCGCCGGCGCGCTGCTCGGCGAGCACTTCGGCTGGCGCTCGGCGTTCTGGGCGGTGGCGCTGGTGTCGCTGCCCGCGGTCGCCGCCATCGCCCGGACGATCCCGGACGACCGCTCCCCCGCGACGAGCGCCGCGGGCGAACTGCGCGTCCTGGCCTCCCGGCCGCTCCTGCTCACCCTGGCGATGAACGCGCTGTTCCAGGGCGCGACGTTCTGCACCTTCACCTATCTCGCGCCGCTGGCGACGCACGTCACCGGTCTCGGCACAGCCTGGGTGCCCGCGCTGCTGGCGCTGTTCGGGCTCGGCTCCTTCGCCGGGGTCACGCTCGGAGGCCGGATCGCCGACGCCCACCCGCGCGTCCTGACCATCGCCGGGATGGCCGCCCTGGGCGCCGGCTGGACGGCCCTCGCGCTCACCGCCGGATCCCCCGCCGCCGCGGTGCCGCTGGTGTTCGTCCAGGGCATGCTCGCGTTCGGCACCGGCCCCGCGCTGATCGCCCGCGTCCTGCACCTGGCCGCGGACGCGCCGACGCTCGCCGGCGGCCTCACCACCGCCGCGTTCAACGTCGGCGCCACGGTCGGCCCGTGGCTCGGCGGCCTGGCGATCGGCGCGGACCTCGGCTACCGCTCCCCCGCCTGGGTGAGCGCCCTGCTCATGGCGGCCGCACTCGCCACCGCGGCGTTCGCGCTGCGGGTCAGGTCTGGGCCTGCAGCGACGCCTTCGCCGACCCGGTGAGCGCGGGCAGGTAGCCCAGCCGGTGCCCCCTGGCGGTCGGGTGGTAGCTGGAGCCGATCGGGATCGTCACCGCGTGCAGCCAGTCGTCGCCGGAGCACAGCTCGTGCCCGGCGAACTCGTCGCGGACGTCCGACCAGGCGAACCCGGCCTGCCCGGCCGCCGCCTTCACGGTGCCGTCGAGGACGTCGGCGGCACCGTTCAGGGCCGTCCGCTTGGCGTTGCTCAGCCCCACGCACACGTTGACGATCTTGTAGAGGTGCGGGTACCCGAGCACCACCACCCTTGCCCCCGGCGCCTTGGCCCGCACCTTGGCGTACAGCGCGTCCAACCGTCCCGGCAGCGTGTTCTTCATGAAGCTCTCCGCGGACGCCACCGCGCTCTGGCACGTCGACGCCGAGTGCAGCACGCACGTCTGCATCACGTCGCTGAACCCCGCGTCGTTCCCCCCGACCGTCATGCTGACCAGCGTCGTCGACGAACTCAACGCGCCGAGCTGCCCCGACGCCACCGTCGCGGTCGTCGCCCCGGAACACGCGGCGAACTTGAACGAGCTCGTCTCATGGGCCGCGGCCCACAGTTCGGGATAGGCGTTCCTGCTGCGGTTGCACGCTCCGCTGGCGGGGTCGTAGTCACCCGCCCCCGTGCCGGACGAGTAGGAATCGCCGAGCGCGACGTAGTTCGCTCCGGCCGCGGACGCGGTACCGGTCCAGGTGATCGTGCCGGCGGCGAAGGCCACCGCACCGAAAGCGGCCAGACAGGGGCGGAAGAGACGCATCTGCCCTCCGGGGGCGCCGAACCGAATTGTGTCCCCCACCACATACCCGCCCACCCATTCCCCCAAGCCCCGACCTGATCAACTTTCTTTTGGCAGAATCCGCCCTTGAAAAGCCAGAGCGACACCATTCGCCCACCCTCACAAAACCGACCCTCGAACCATCGAATCCCACGACTCCCAGACGTCACATCAAACCCACAAGTCTCCATCTGACGCCGTTCCCTGAGATACCGCATATCGGCGGCCATCAAGGCGGAGACCCCCTCCCCCCGGCCACACACCCCTCGCCTGTCAGCCGAACCGAGACAACATCGCCGAACCGAAGCCGCCCGGCCGTACGCTGACTCGAATGACGAGCATCGACCACCTGGCGAAGCGCCTCCGAGCGTTCGCGACCGAACGCGAATGGGGCAGGTTCCACACGCCCAAGAACCTGGCGATGGCACTGGCGGGAGAGGCCGGGGAGCTACTGGCCGAGTTCCAGTGGCTGACCCCCGAGGAGTCTTCGAGGGTCATGGACGACCGCGACACAGGCGCGCGGGTGCGCTCCGAGCTCGCGGACGTCTTCCTCTACACGATCCAGCTGGCCGACAGCCTCGGCGTCGACCTGGTCCAGGCGGCTCACGACAAGATGGAGGAGAACGAGAGCCGCTACGACGTCACCACTTACCGAGGATCTGCCCGAAAAGCGCCTCCACTCCCGTGAATCCCTCACCCCGCGGACACTAGTCGGCCGTTGCGGCGACAGATCAGTCGCATGTCGACGGTATCGAGCACAGATCTGCCACATCCCGGCCCCCACCTCCTGCCCGCGACAGCAGTCCGGAGATTCACGTTTTCGGCAACATATCCGGCGTTATATCGACATCCCGACAGAG
This sequence comes from Actinomadura opuntiae, assembly GCF_030283205.1. Lineage (GTDB taxonomy): Bacteria > Actinomycetota > Actinomycetes > Streptosporangiales > Streptosporangiaceae > Spirillospora. Next base: position 87,723 of record NZ_JASNWF010000027.1, on the reverse strand, counting down.
AATCTGACATCCTCTCATTCGCGCAGACGACACTGCCGCACGTACTGCTGAAGACGCGGGGAGATCCGTGACGTCACCACTGGAACCGGCATACCGTTCATCCGCCGACAGCCTGTTCAAGGCTCTCAACAACCCGGAATCGGCAGCCGGCAAGGCGTTCGATGACCGCCTCGCGACAGCCCTCCTCAGGGGGCCGGGGCGCAAGGCCACCCCGGCGCAGAAACGTGCGTGGCGCAACAGCCTGAGCGCTCTGGCCGGAGACGTCGTCGATGCCGGGCTCGGTCAAGTCGAGATGCTGGTCGAATACCCCATGCCGCACAAGCCCAGTTCCCAGGCGGACGTCGTCCTGGCCGGCGTCGACAGATATACCGGCGGCGACCTCTTCATCGTCGTCGAACTCAAGCAGTGGAGCCGGGTCGACTTCTTCGAGAACAACGAGAACCGGGTCGTGTGGGACCCTAAATACAAGCCGAAGGAGCACCCCGCTCTGCAGGTGAGCGGCTATTGCGACCAGATCGCGGCCTTCTGCTCGGCGGTCAAGGACCACCCGGACTCGGTTCGCGGAATCGTCTACCTCCACAACATGCCCGGACACGAGGCCGACAAGCTGATCGGGCTCGCGGACGAGAAGAAGATCGGCATCTTCACCCAGTCGGACCGCGGCGACCTGCTCCGCTTCCTCCGGGGCCGCTTCGAGGCCGCATCGGGGGCGAAGGCCGCCGACCGCCTCCTCACCAGCCGCATCGAACCCCGCCGCGACCTGCTCGAGCAGGCGCGCGAGGCGCTGAAGGGCCGCACCGGCTTCAACCTCCTCGACCGTCAGATCGACGCCTACCGGACCGTCCTGCACGCCGTCGACACGGCCTTCCGCGCGAACTCCAAGCGGGTCGTCGTCATCTCGGGCGGCCCCGGAAGCGGCAAGAGCGCCATCGCCCTGGAACTGCTCGCGACGCTGATCCGCCAGGGCCGCCGGGTACGGCACGCGACGGGATCGAGCGCCTTCACCCACACGCTCCGCGCCCACGTCGCCAAGGGGCGCGACCAGGCGAAGCTCTTCACCTTCACCCTCGACTACGCGCAGGCGGCGCAGAACGACATCGACGTGCTGATCGTCGACGAGGCGCACCGGTCGCGCAGCAAGTCCTTCAGCCGCTACGACCCGCGGAAGCGGAGCGACAGGCCGCAGATCGAATCGATGATCAACGCCGCGCGCGTCCCCGTCTTCCTCCTGGACGAGAACCAGACCGTCGCCCCCGAGGAACTCGGGACCCTGACCGCGATCAAGTCGATCGCCCAGGGACTCTCGGTCCCGTTCCAGCACGTCACCCTGAGCGGCCAGTGGCGCTGCGGCGGAAGCGACGAGTACGACCGGTGGGTCCGCGGGCTCCTCGGGCTCGGAGACGAGGAGGGCGAGTGGAACAAGGACGAACTCCCCGAGCCCTGGCCCGGCGACCCGAGCTTCGCCGTCCACCTGGCGGACTCCCCCATGGAAATGGAGGACTTCCTCCGAGCGAGAATGGCGGAGGGCTGGTCGGCGAGGATGACCGCCGGTTTCTGCTGGCCGTGGAGCGAGGCGCAGAGCGACAAGACCCTCGTCCCCGACGTCCGCATCGGGGACTGGGCACGCCCGTGGAATGCGAAATCAACGGCCCGCGTCGGAGAAGCGCCTCCCAAGCAATTGTGGGGCACCGCGAAGGGCGGCTTCGGCCAGATCGGCTGCATCTACACTGCGCAGGGGCTGGAGTTCGACTGGGCAGGCGTCATCATCGGTCCCGATCTCGTGGCGAGGAATGGCAGGTTCGTCACCGAACGGTCCGGCAACCAGGACCCCGCACTCGGCAAGGCGTCGCCCAGAACCCTCACTGACGACAAGTTCGACCAACTCGTCCGCAACATCTACAAGGTGCTTCTCACCCGCGGCCTCCACGGAATCGTCCTCTACGCGGTGGACGCGGAGACCCGGGAGTTCCTCAGGAAACTGATCCCCACCCCCTGAGCGGAGCCGCTCCCCGGTAGGCCGGCGGCGCACGAAGATCACACCAGGGTGGAAAACCGGTGGGGCTCGGTGAGCGCGAGCGCGGCATGCTCAAGGTCGGCGAGCCGTTCGGAGAGGGTTGCTTCTGCGAGGTGGCGGGGCAGCGCAGCAGAGAACTTCAGCCCGTGCAGCGCACGGTCGTCGACCTCGGGGAGCACAAGGTGGTCCGCGAGTGAGGCGGCGACCTTGCGCCAACTCTCGGGGCGCAGGTCGTCGCGCAACCGCAGGTGGCTCTCGCCGACCCGCTGGGTGGGGTCGGCGAGCTCTCCGAGGGTCGCCTTCAGAGTCGCGTTGGCGCGGTCGCCGGCCCATGTCCACCAGCGCAGATCCCCGGACGGGCTGCGGCAGATGACCGTGCCGCCGGGGTGGACGGCGAAGTCCAGCTCATCGCGAACGCGTCCCAGCGCGGCTCGGGCGCGGCGGGTCAGGGCGACGGGCGGGTCTTCTCCGAGCAGGACGTCCCGGGCGGCGCGAGCGAGTTCGAAGGAGACGGTCCCGGTACCGGTCCCGATCCAGCCCGCCTTGCCGCCGCCTTCGGCGGGTTCGACGTGACAGCGGCGCCGTTTCCAGTCGATCCAGGTGACGCGCCAGCTGTAGCCGCCGAGGAGGAGCAGCCGGGGACCGGTGACACGCTCGGTCAGCAGCATGGGATCGGTCCGGCCGACTTCGGTGCGGCCGCTCAGCACCGTGAACTGCGGGGCGGCGGTGAAGACGGCGGTGAGGTCGCGGAAATGGATGCGGCCGAACCGTTTCTCGGCCTCCGGGCCGATGAACAGCATGCCGTTGTCGGAGTCGAGGTATCCCTCCTCTACGAGATGGCGTGCGATCGGAGCGGCCGCTCCGAAGGGCGCGAGGTCGCCCCACCATTCGCTCCACAATTTCTCGCCGACCTGGTTCTCCTGCAGGCAGAGAGCGAGGAGTTGCTGGGCGACGATGTGGCGCGGTTCGGGCGGGGCGATGACAGGTTCGACGAAGCCCCGGCTCCACTGGAGGAGCAGTGCGGCGGTGGCGAGGACGTCCTCGCGGCCGATCGCGAGGAACAGGCAGTTGCGGCTCGCCCCGGCGCGCCGTCCGGTGCGGCCGAGGCGCTGCAGGAACGAGGCGACGGTGGGCGGCGCGTTGACCTGGATGACACGGTCGAGGTCGCCCACGTCGACACCGAGTTCGAGAGTTGACGTGGCAACGATGACGCAGTCCCGCGCGTCGGCGAACGCCTCTTCGGCGCGGCGGCGCTCGTCCAGGGACAGGGACGCATGGGACAGGAACGTGGTGACGCCTAGGGCGCGCAGCGCGGCGCCGAGCTGTTCGACCAGGCGCCGCGAATCGCAGAAGACCAGGCGCTTCTCGCCCCGATGCAGCGCGGAGATCACCTTGGCCGCGTTCTCGACGGAGCCGACGTGGTCGAGTTCGACGAACGGCTCGGCGGACATCCCGGCTTCCGGCGCGACGACCGATCCCGCGCGCCGCCCGGCCGCCGCCCCTTGGAGCCAGGTCAGCAGGTCGCGGGGGTTGCCGACGGTGGCGGACAGGCCGATCCGCTGGATGGGCCGTCCGGCGACGCGGGTGAGGCGTTCGAGGACGCAGAGCAGGTGCCAGCCGCGGTCGTCGCCGGCGAAGGCGTGGATCTCGTCGACCACGACGGCGCGGAGCCCGCGGAACAGGTTCGCGTGGTCGACCTTGACGCTGACGAGCATCGACTCGAGCGACTCGGGGGTGGTCAGCAGGATGTCCGGGGGGTCGGCGAGGATCCGCTGCCGTCGCGGCTGGGAGACGTCGCCGTGCCACAGCGCCACCCGACGCCCGAGCCATGCGGCGTAGGTCTCCAGGCGCGGCAGGAGATTGTTGAGCAGCGCCTTCAACGGGCAGACGTACAGGATCGACAGGCCTGTCCAGTCCTTCTCGGCCATCGCCGACAGGAGCGGGAACATCGCCGCTTCGGTCTTTCCTCCGGCGGTGGGGGCGAGCAGCAGCGCGTCCGAACCGTCGAGAACCGGCCCGACCGCCGATTCCTGGAGGGGGCGCAGCGACGTCCAGCCCAACACGTTCACGATGTGGTGCCGCAGGGACGGATGCAGGCCGTCCATCACAGGTCGAGCTCCACCTCGTCGGCGGTGGCGGCCCGCACGGTGGAGGCGGCGGCGTTGCGTTCGACCTCGCTCAGCTCTGACGAGGTCAGTGTGAGGTGGTAGTCGCGCCGGGGGTCGAAGCCTTCGACGTAGTCGACGCGGTCGAGCACGTCGGCGACCAGCTTGCGCAGGAAGACGCGCGGGGCGACGCCCACCTGGCCGCCGAGCCCGCCGCTGACGGCCTTGGCGAGGTCGGTGACGTAGCCGTCGTCGACGAGCGCGGCGACCCGGTCGGGGCGCCGCGCGCCGGCTCGGAAGAGCTCACGGACGCTGGTCCCGAGTTCGACGAGTTTGGGGAGGTCGAAGCCCATGAGCCGGAGCTGGATGGCGCGCGGTGAGTCGAAGCGCGGGTCGGTGGAGAAGTCGGTGGCCAGCCGCTGCGCCAGCGGCGGCAGCCGCTGGGCGCCCTGCTGGCCGTCGAAGAAGGCGGGTGTGCCGGTGATGACGAGGAACAGGCCGGGAAAGCGGCCGTTGTCGATCTCGTCGATGAGCTGGCGCAGCGCGTTGAGCGCCTTCTCCCGGACGTCGGAGCGGACCCGCTGCAGGGTCTCGATCTCGTCAAGGACGACAAGCAGCCCTGGATGGCCGCAGTCGCGCAGCACGGTGAGCAGGCCCTGCAGGAATCCGAGCGCGCCGAAGTGGTCGAGGTCGCCGCGGATTCCGGCGGCGCGCTTGGCGCTCGCCGCGACGTTCGGCTGGCCGCCCACCCAGGCGAGCAGCGCTTCGGCGGTGGCGTGGTCGTCCGCGAGCCGCGCCCGCCGGTATCCGCGCAGGGCGGCGGCGAAGGCGGGGGTGGTGCGGGCGACGTCGGCGAGGCGCCGTTCCATCAGTTCGTCGACGCCTTCGGCGAGCACGTCCAGGTCGGGCTGACCGTCGGGGCCGAGAGGCACGGTCCCTGCCGCGAGGACCTCCTCCTCCAGCGTGAAGAACCAGGCTTCCACGACGTCGCGGAGCGCGCTGGGCTGGTAGGACGCGGTGGAGAGGCGTTCGACGAGCCGCCGGTAGACGGTCTCCAGCCGGTGCAAGGGGGTCTCGGTCTCGGAGATCTGGATCTCGGTGGCGGCCATACCGCGCCGTTTGGCGCGTTCGGCCAGCCAGCGGGCGAAGAAGGTCTTGCCCGAGCCGTACTCGCCGCGGATCGCCTTGAACACGGCGCCGCCGGAGACGACCGAGGCCAGTTCGTCGTCGATCGCGGTCTCGAACCGGCCGAGGCCGACGGCGAACAGGTCGAGACCCGCCTGCGGGACGGTTCCGCGACGCAACGCGTCCACGACCTCGCGGCGGCGGGCCGCGCTGACCGGCGCCGCCATCAGCCGCCCCCGAGGAACTGCTCGCGCAGCAGCGGAACGTCGAGGGCGACGGTGCGGCCGCCGTCGGTGACGGCGAGCACCTGGTAGCCGTCGACGTTGAGGAGCCGGACCACTGTGGAAACGTACCCGTGCATGCGTGCGGGGAGCTGGCCGGCGCGCTGGGCGGCGACCGCGATCGGCAGCTTTCCGCCACTCGCGACCAGTGCGTCGATCAGCGCGATGAGCCCGCGGTCGTCGATGGAGGTGCGGGCGAGATCGCGCTGCGCCGCGAACAACTCGGAGGCGACGACTCGGGCGCCGATGCCGCCGGCCTGTTCCCGGCCCGGCGCCGAATCCGGCGCGGGAACGTCGAAGAGAGGTTCCTCGGCGCGCGGCCTGACCGTTCTGGGCGCTGCGACCTTGCGCGATTCCGGGTCCGGTGCGGGAGCGGAGAACGGCGTCCACCAGACCGGCTCGTGCATGGCCTGGCTGTATTTCTCCCAGCCGTCCGGCATGAGGTGGTCCGACGGGACGAGCACCACGATCGGGACGACCATCTCCGCCAGGGAGACCCCGCCGTGGTAGCCCTCCTTGCGCGCGTTGTACCGGATGCGCTCGTTCCACGGAACCACGACGGTGCCTTCAGAGGCCAGCACGCGCGGCCCCGAGATCTCGACCTCGCCCTCCCCCGGCCGGCCGGTCCGGTAGCGCGCGGCCTCGGCCTTGACGGTGCTGACGGCTTCGCCGCGGTCGAGGACGTGACCGTGGTCGGAGGTGATGACGACCGGGCGCCCCGCGTTCCACGCCTCGCGCATGAGCCGCGGGAGCCCGGCGATTCCGCTCGCGTGCCAGTCGGCGCCGCCGTCAGCGCGCCCCTTGTCGAGGCTGTCGTCGACGGCGTTGAGGACCACGGCGACGACGGTGGCCCGGTCGGCGATCGCCGCCGTGACGTCGTCGCTGAGCCCGTCCCTGACGTCGGCCTTGTGGAAGAGCGCGGACCGGCGGGTCGTCCAGAAGTCGCGGAAGCCGCGCTGTTCGTCGGCCTGCTGCCCGGCTGCGAGGTCGCCGCACAGCAGGCTCGTGCGGGAGAAGGCGGTGATGGACGGGACGGTGGCGAGCGCGCCTTCGCGGCCCTGCGCGTGCCGGCCGATCTCGGTCCACCGGCCGCCGGCGGCGAGTTCGGCGGCGACTTCGCCGGCGATCGCGGCGGTCATCCCGTCCACGATGACGATCAGCGGCGCGATCTCGGCGGTCACCGGCCGGGCGATCGCGGCCAGCAGGCTCTCCACGAGGACGAGTTCGCCTGCGGTGCCGGCGACGCTGCTCCAGGCGGCCAGCCGTTCGGCGAACGCCTTGTCGAAGACGTCACGCCGCGCGCGGACGGCATCGAGGAGTTTCCGGTAGCCGTCGTGGCCGCCATAGCGGATGCGGGTCACGGCACGGTCGGCCCAGGCCAGTTCCCGGACATGCCGGTCGACGTGCTCGCGCAGGGACCCGGATGGTTCCGGGTCCTGGGCCAGCCACCGGACGAGCCGTGCCGCCATGACGGCCATTCCCGTCTCGGGACGGACGTCGTGCAGGTGGTGAGCGGTGAGTTGGGCCAGCGCCTCGTCGACCGCCGCCACGTCGGACGGCCGCGGGACGGGGACGGCGTCGTCGACCGCGGCGACCAGGGTGCGCAGGCGCAGGAGGTAGCCGGCCTCCAGGATTCTGCTGGTATCGGCCAGGTCACCGACCTGGAGTTCGTCCAGGAGCCGCTGCGCCCGTTCGAGGATCGGCTCGGCCCGTGCGCCGTCGGCTTCGATGCGGCGCAGGAGCAAGGACTCCGACGCCTCGGCGAACGCCGTCAGCGCCGGGATCTCCGGAAGGGCTCCGCCGAAGAGCCGCTCCGCGCGGACCCGCGCGGCGAGGACCGTATGCCGCCGTTCCTTCGTCCCGGTGCCGAACAGGATTCCGACGATCAGCCCGACGGCGACGGCGTCCGCGGCGTGGCCGGCCCTGACGAGCCGGAACAGGACGTGAGCGACGGGCCCCATGCTGCGGCCGAGCCATTCGGCGATGCCCTGCTGCTCCTGCTCCGCGAGCGCGGTGAAGCGGGCGACGGCGGTGAGCTCCTCGGACCACTCCAGCAACCCGGCCGCGTCGCCCGTGCCGTCGAGGCCGAGCCGGGCGGAGGCGACCTCGCCGAGCGCGGTGTCGAGGTCGAGGAGCGCGCCCTTGATCTTGGGCCAGCCGCCGTCCGGTTGCGCCTCCAGCAGCGCGTCCGACAGCCAGGCGTTCTGCGGGGCGGTGAGCCGCGCGTCGAGCTGCTTGGCGCCGAACGCGTGCCGCACCAGGTCCCAGCGGTTGACGGCGATGATGTCGTGCCCGATCGCGTGTGCGAGCAGGGTGTCGCCGAGTTCGCGCCGCTCGAAGGGCGACAGCACCACCAGGTAGTCCGTCGTCCGGGTGGACACCGCGTCGAGGATGGCGAGCAGCGTGGCGCACGGTGCCACCTGGGCGCTGGCACCGTCGATGTGCAGGACGCCGGGCCCGCGCCATTCCGGGGCGGCGCGCAGGAAGAGCGTTCCGCCGCCGGGCGAGCGGCGCAGGGCGCGCCTGACCTCGGCGCTGACGATTCCCGGGGTGGCGACCGGCGCGGCGCGGCGGGCCGGTGTGACGGTCACGGGAGGCTCCGCCAGGTGATCTCGAACTCCGCGCCCGGGCGCTCGGCCATGGCGGTGCGGATCTGCTCGACGACCCCGTCGAGTCCTTCGGCGAGCACCTGCGCCTGTCCCGTGACCCGGGCCGGGTCCGGCGGCGGGGGCGGCGGTACCGGGTCGGGGCCGGGGTCCACGATGATGAGATCGAGGGTGCTCTGCCGCGCCTCGGCGAGCGCGGAGGCGAGGGGCGCCGCCTGCTCGTCGCGACGGGCCACCGCGCGCAGCCGGTCCATGATGAGAGCGGCCCGCTCGGCCTTGTCTCCTCCGCCCTCGACCAGCGTGGTGAGCCGGTCCAGCACCTGCCAGTCGGCCTTGGCCAGCGCCTCGGACACGGAGCGGGCCTCGCGCAGGGTGACGCCGAGCGCGGTCGGCTGGACGTCACCGAGGGCGAAGCCGGCGAGCGAGCGCAGCAGCGGCGTGTCCTCCTTGCCGACGAGGTCCTCGATGAGCCGCTGGGCCGTGCGGGCGGCGGTCGTGCGGTCGTCGTCGCCCAGGCCGAGGAGTTCGGCGTGCCGGTCGAGTTCAATGACGAGGGCCTCGGTGTCCGGGAGCAGCGGCCCGGCGGCGCGGCGCAGATGGTCGGCGAGTGCGTGCACCGAGCGGGGGCTGCGCACCTGCTGCCGGCCCACCTGGAACAGCTCGTGGGCGCGCCGGTCGGCCACCTCGAACTCCTCGGCTGACGGCAGCTCCTGGGGCCGCAGCACGTAGTCGCCAGGGATGTTCTTCACATCCGGCTGCGGGACGACACGGCCGCCGCGCACCCACGCGCGTGCGCGCATCAGCGCGTACGCGCAGACCACCACGTTCGCCACGTCGGCCGGCAGGCCGGGCTGTTCTTCCTCGATCCAGCCGCGCACCTGGGCGACGGTAACGTCTCCGGCCCCCGCTCCCGCCGCAGCGGCGCGCCGGTCGAGCGCCATCGGCCAGTTGTCGTTGAGGACGAGCGCGGCCTCGCCCATCGCGCCGAGGTCGAGCGGGTTGACGATGCGCCGGATGGTCGGGATGTCGGCGGTCGGCGGCTCGTACCGGCGGACGTCGTTCTCCATCGCCTGCTCGATGGCGGCGAGCGCGGTCTGCAGGTCCTTCAGCCGGTACGGGGTCTGCTTGCCGGTCGGCGCGAAGTTCGGGTGCTTGGGGTAGCGGTGGTCGAGGAGCTTGCCGCAGATGTGCTCCAGCGCCGCGTCGAAGCCGAGGGCGGCGGGCGGGCGGATGTCGACGGCGGCGTCCATGCCCATGATGTGCTGGTCGATCTGCTGGCCGATGTCGGCGTCGTCGTGGGCGGCCAGCCCGTACGCCTTCTTCAGGACGTCCCGGAGCCTGGTGTCGAGCGCGTTGCAGCGGCTCTCCAGCTGGGTCCGGGCGTGGTAGCGGTCCTCCTCGGTCAGCAGCGGGGTCTGCTCGCGCAGCCTGTCGCGTTCGAGGATGTGCTTGATGACGACCAGCTCGCCGAGGTCGGAGAGGCGGTCGGCGGACAGGAACGACGGCAGCCAGCACAGCGTGGTCAGGTTGGCGCGGCGCGGGTCGGCCCGCAGTTCCTCGACGCGGTTGCGGTCCTCCGCGGGACCGTAGACGTCGTCGAACGGGTAGTCGACGATGACCCGCAGCGCGCCCGGCTCCTCGGCCGCGAACACCTCGGCGGACGTCCGGGGGTCGGCGACGTTGGCGAAGACCAGCTCGACGACGCGGGAGGTGCCTCGCCAGGTGACGGTACGGCGGCTGGCGAACGGATCGATGTCGCCGGCCTTCAGCTCCTCCCAGAGGATCTCTTTGAGCAGGCGCCGCTTGGCAGCGTCGTCGTCGACGTTGCGGACCTGCTCCAGGATGCTCTTGGTGTCGACGCCGATCAGCGCGACGTCCACGGTGGGGTTGCCCTCGCCGTGCAGCCGGATCTCGCCGAACTCGCTGGCGAGGTCGCGCAGCGTCTTGTGGACGACCTCGCCCTGCCGGCCGGGCAGCATCGAGGGGATCCAGCCGTGGTTGAGCGCGGCGAGCCGGCCGGGGTTGAGGGTCTTCAGCGCCGGGACGTTCGGCACCAGCGCCTTGAGCATCAGCGTCTTGACGACCAGGTCGTCGCCGCGGAAGGCGTGCGCGGGCGGCAGCGCGGCGGCCTTCTCCTCGTCCAGCCGGTGCCGGGCCAGCAGCCAGGGCCGCAGCCGCTCCAGGTAGAAGTTCTTCGCCTGGTCGAACTCCGACCGGAGCTTGTCGCTGAACGGGTCGACGCCGCCGGTCAGCAGCACGTCGAAGATCGCGCCGAGCGGGACGAGCTGCCCGGCGGGCAGCGTGTCGCGGTGGTCGACGAGCAGCTGCAGCATCAGCTTCAGGGCGGTGCGCTCGCGCTGCAGCGCGCTGGAGATGTCGACCATCGTGTGCAGGAACGCCGGGCTGAACGGGTAGACCGACCGGAACGCGGCCTGGTCGGTGCCGCCGCCCTGGGAGTCCAGCAGCGCCTCCCAGACCTGCGCCTGCGCACGGGTGATCCGTTCGAACCCGGCCTCGATCTCGGCCTTGGCCGCCTGGTCCTTCGGCTTCAGCAGCCGCTGCCGGACGATCTCGGGCAGGTTCGCGTCGGCGAGCTTGATGAAGTCGAAGCGCCCGTCCCAGTGCTTGAGCGTGTCGAACAGCGAGGTCTGCTGCGCTCCGGCGACGTCGCGCCCGACGAGTTCGCGCAGGTCGCGCTGCCGGGGCACGAAGCTGATGATCGGCGCGGGCCGCCGCCAGTCCGCCGCCTCGACGAGCTTGGCGACCATGCTGGCCTGCTCGGCGACGAAGTCGGGCTTGGCGAGGTGGGTGTTGAGCCACAGCACCAGCTCGTCCAGCAGCAGGATGAGGGCGTCGTAGCCGAGGACCTCCTTGGCGTGCCGGCTGATGATCGCCAAGCCCTCGTCGAGCGGGACGAAGGCGCCCGCGTCCCCGGCGACGGCCTGCCGGTAGGCCCGCAGGTGCGTGGCGAGCAGATCGGCGACGAGGTTCTGGCGCTTCGGGTCGCCGTGCGGCGCGTCCATCGCGGCGTCGAGCGTGTCGGCGGTCCAGCCCTTCGAGGTGCCCCACTTGTCGTCCTGCTTGGACGGCAGGCCGGCCAGGAACGCCTCGTCTCCCATCGACGCCCGCAACTGCTTGGCGTTCTCCAGAAGCAGGTCGTCGCGGTACACCGGTGCGGGCGAGGCGTCCGGATGCAGTTCCGCGACGTGCTTGACGTAGTCGCCGAGTACGGCCGAGGCGAGGGTCGCCGAGCCGCTCAGGTGGTAGGGCACCAGGAGGATCTTGCGGCCGGTCAGCCAGGTGTCGTGCTTGTCGACGACCGGGCGCAGCAGTTCCTTGCTGCGCGCGTCCGGGTCGTGCTTGACCAGCGCGTGCAGCATCGCCATGAAGTGGCTCTTACCGGAGCCGAACGATCCGTCGATGTACGCGGCGTGCGACGTGCCGGTCTCCACGGCCGACTGCACGATGCCCAGCGCCCGGTCGAACGACTCTGCGAGCTGCGGCGTCACGACGTACTCCGTCACCGTATGGTGATCGGCGATCCCGGCGGTCAGCTTCAGCACCAGGTCCCCGGAGTGCACCCGCTCGGGGATGTCGATCAGATCGCGTAGCAGCTTCGTCATCGGCTCTCTCAACTCGCGAAACGTTCGCCCAAGTATCCCGCCTGCCACCCGGTGCGCGAAACCTGGATCTCCGGACTCCGCGTCATATCCCGGACGGCGGCCAGGGGCGGCGCGGGAGGGCGTCGGCGAGGGTCTCGAAATAGGGCAGGTCCCGCCACTGGTCGTGGTCTCCGATCACGAACAGCCGGCGTTTGGCCCTGCTGACGGCGACGTTCAACAGGTTGGGGGTCTCCGCGGCCCATTTCCGGGCTCCGCCGCCGCGGCGCGCATGGGTGCCGAGCACCAGGAACACCACGTCCGCCTCCTTCCCCTGCATGGTGTGGACGGTACCGATGCACTTGTCGATGAACTCGCCGGTCTGCGCGCGGTAGTCGACCGCACCGGGCGGTGGGACGTGGGTCCAGTCCAGGTCTCGCACGGTCCGGCGGCAGCCGGCGACCACGTTGCGGAAGGGGCTCAGCACGCGGATGCGGTCGAGGTCGACGCCGGCCTCGCGGTGGAGTTTGGTCAGCATCCGCGCCAGGGCCAACCCCTCGGCGGGCACCCAGTTGCCCTCGGCGTCGTCGCTCGTCACGTCCACCCAGCAACTGCCCGGGTAGGGGTCTTGGTCCTCGCCGGGGAACGGGGCCTCATGCGTCCCGTACACCATCAGCCCGCCATAGGCGATCCCGTTGCTGACGGAGAACATGGGCTTCTCGCAACGGCGGTGGACCCGCAGCGGCGCGCCGACCCAGACCGGTGCCGGCTCCCCGTCCGGTCGGCGGGTGGGGACGTTCGTCCCCCAGCGGTTGACCCGGTCGGCGAGGGCTTGGGCGGAGCCGCGTGCCGGAAGCCATTCGGGTGCCACCTCGTAGCAGACGCGCAGCAGTTCCTGGACTGCCTCGGGCACCTGGATGACCGGCTCCAACTGGAGGGGATCGCCGACCACCACCGCCCGGCGTGCTCGCCACAGCGCTCCGGCGGCCGCCTGCGGGGTCGCCTGGCCCGCTTCGTCGATGAGCACCCAGCCCAGCGTCTCGGATCCGAGCGACTCCAGCAGCCGCCCGCATGAGGCGAACGTGGTGGAGACGACCGGCATGACGAGGAAGAGGGTCTGCCAGGCGGCCAGTTCCGCGTCCGGCGGCGGGGCGCCGGGTTCGCGTTTCAGCGTCCTCGTCAGGTGCAGGAGGTTGCGGCGGATCGTGCCGGCTGCCCCGGCCGTGAACGCACGGTGCAGGTCGAGGGCGGCGAGGAACACTCGGGTTCTGGCGCGCATCCAGTCCGGGTCCGCCCACGGCGCCGACTTCTCGCGGTCCTCCTCGCTCCGCTCGGCCCATTCGTCCAGGTCACCGGGGAACCAGTCGGACCATTGCTCCCGCGCGTACGCCACCCAGTCCCGTGCGCCCTCCTCTTCTTCCTTCAGTCTCTGCGCTTCCCGCCGGGCCCTTTCAGCGGCCGCCCTGGCCGCTGAGACGCGCGCCGCGGCGTCCTGGGCGGCGTTGTAGGCCCCGCGCCACTCGGCATGCCGCTGGGAGTAGTCGCCCCTGAGCCGCTGCTCAACCTCGTCCCACATCTGCCGGGCGCTGCCGAACCGGGCGCGCAGCCCGCCCGGTCGTACCTGTGCGTGTGCTGCCAGCGCCGCCTCTACCTGCTGCATCGCCGCTGCGGCCGTACCGGTGAGCATGTCCGCATGCTGGTACTGCCGCTGTTCCCGGAGCCACTGCTGTTCGAGCCGGTCGGCCTCGGCGGCGGTCTCCTGCCATGGTGAGGCGGCAAGGACGGTAAGGGCGTGGAACGCTTCCTGGCGGTCCCGCCTCAGTTCGGCTTCGTGTTCCAGTGCCGCCTGGAAGCGGCGGACCGCGTCCTGCCAACCGGTCGGTGTGGGGGCGGTGCCAGGCGGTACGGGTGCGGGAGCGTCGCCGGTGTGGCCCTCGGGGAACCGTTCGGCGGCGGGAGGATCGTGGAGTGCGCCGTCCTGCTCCAGGTTCTGCAGTAGCCGCTGCATGCCGGTACCGGATCTGCCTCCCCACCAGAACCGCTGTGCGAACTCGTTGCGTTTTGCCTGGTTCCCGAGCGGGGCGGCGACCGCTCCCCAGGCGGGTGCGCCTCCGAGGAGCGCGGATGCCTGGTCGACGAAGTAGGAGGCTTCCGGCCGCCACTCCTCGCCGATGGCGTCCAGCGATGGCAGTTCGGCGGTGATGTTCTCCACCGCACCGTTGTTGGAGGACGCCACCACGATCTCGAAGCCGGTCACGGCGGGCACCGGCAGGTGGACGGTGTGGATACGGCCGTCGACCGCCCAGGTGCGCGTGCCGCGGAATGCCGCCTGCGGCCGCGGAAGCCTCGCCAGCTCGGTCGCGCGCTCGACGACGATCGCGGCGATGAGGTCGCGCAGCAGCGTGGACTTCCCCGTGCCAGGCGGCCCGTTCACCGAGAAGATGCCGGAGCCGTCCATCAGCTCGGTGACGATCGTGTTCACCGCGAACTGCTGGCTGAGCGCCAGCGGATGCTCGACGGGCGCGGGCCACCTGCCCGCGGGCGTAGAGAGGGGCTCGGTGCCGACGAGCGCGATGGCCGGATCGGTGCGCACGTCACATCGATCCCGCGCGTCGATCAGCGCGGGATCGCGCAGGTAAGCGGCCAGCGCAGACCCGTACCCGGCACTGTCCGAGGCGACCCTCTCCAGATCCGGAGGGAAGAGGCTGTTGAGGAACGCCGGTTCGGGTTCCGGCAGTGACCCGTCCTTCTTGCGCGCGACAGGCCTGCTCTCCACCCGGATCTTGAGCCGATCGACCCCGACCAGGTCCGGCACCCCGCACACGTGCGCCACGTGCGCGGCGAACGCCACCAGGTCGGGCAACTGGACGGGGCGCGCGTCGCCGGGCGCGTCCTCGTCGGATGCGCCATCGGACTCGGCGGGCGGTCCGTCCGCCGGTCGTTCCGGGTCTGGTCCGCCGGCGTGTTCCGCGTCCTCGGACTCAGCCGCCCGCCTTCCGTCCCCGCCGGCGTCGGGAGGATTGAGCCTGCGCAGGAGCGGTTTGACGGCGCCGCCGGCCAGCCCGGCGCCGACCGCGCCAAGCGGTCCGGCGGCGAGCCCGCCGATCAGGGCGAGCACCGCGCCCTCGGCGCTGGATCCGAGGATCTCCCTGACCACTCTGCGCCAGCCGGCCGTGCTCCGGCCGGTTGGATCCTGCCCCGCCGCGGCCGCGCTCCCGGCGGACGGCGGAAGCGGAAGCGTGTAGGGGATGTGACGGCGGGTGAGAAGGTCCACCGCCTGCTCGCAGTCCAAGCCGACCTTCTCGAATCCGTCCAGCCAGCCTGGCGCGCCGGGGCCGGGATCGAAGATCCGGCCGGTGGCCCAGGCGCACGCGTTGAGGACCACGGTGCCTTCCAACAGGCAGCCGCGCTCGTCCACGGTGAACGCGAACAGCGCCGTGTCGCCGGACTTTCGCCGTCCACCATAGTCCTGTTCCTCTGAGCCGCTGCCGAAGCGTTCGGCGAGCGCATCATGGACGGCGGAGACGGGGAACACACCTCCGAAGACGGTGTGCCGCCAGGACGCTCCGTACCTGCCGGACTCCGGCGGCTCACCGTGGATCGGGTGGCCGGGCTCCCAGGGCAACGGCGACAGCGGCCTTCCGGGGACGGCCTCGATCTCCTGTACCAGTTCCCGGCCGGATTTCCGGCGCGCACCGGGACGGGTCACGCGCGGGATGGTCTGCGGGTCGAAGAGCTCGATCGCCCGCCAGTACCGCAGCACATCGGCCATTCGCTTCTGCTCGCGCCGCAAGGGCCTCCCCGCTCTTCTCGCCGGCAACGGTCAAGGATCCTGACACCGGGTGTGCGATGACGGCCGGAACGCTACCGGATCACGAAGAGGGCCGTCTCCGCAATGTGCGGCGCCCGAACCGGGCCGGCACCGATGGGTACGGAGAAGTGCCTGGTGGGTCGCTTTTGGAATGGGAGATTGCGGATTCGCCGAACGTCATAACGTGCCGTTCTTGTAGGCGCGGTATTGGGAGGCGAGGGTGGCGGTGTCGTAGGCGGGCCACAGGACCAGGGCGCCGGTGTCACGATCGACGATGAGGACGCGGTCGGGGACGCCGGGCGGCGGGGTGGCGGGGCGGGCGATGAAGCCTCGGTCGAAGGGTTCGATGAACAGCAGGACGGGATGGCCGGCGGCCTCGGTGTACCAGGCGTCGGCCCGGCGCCAAGCTTCCGGGCGGTCGACCGGTTGCACCTGGAGGCCGTAGGCGGCCAGGACGTCGGAGACGGCGTGGACCGTCCGGCAGCGGTCGGCACCGCAGGCCAGGCAGACCACCCGGTCGTGGGGGTCGTGTCCGTGCCGGTGCGCGGCGATGACGGTGGTGAGCGCCGCGGACGTCGCGAGCGTCAGCGTCCGCGCGGACCGCAGGAACGACAGGCTGTACGGATCGAGGCCGCCGGCGTTCCTTGCGGCGAGTGCGTCGATGGCGTGCGGATCGGCGCGCATGGCGGCGGTCATCGCGGCCCGCACCCGGGAGATCGTCCACTGGCGCAGGTCCTGGGCGTTCACGCGGCCTCGCACAGGGAGTCGGCGGCGGGCGCGAAGAGCGCCGCGACGGTGCGGGAGCGGTCGTTGCCGAACCAGCCCCAGCCGGTGGCGATCAGCGACACGGTGCGCAGGCCGCGCCCGGATTCGGCGTCGTCGGCGGCCTCGGTGACGGTCGGTTCGCATGCCGCGCCCTCGTCGGTGACGGCGACGGTGACCGCGCCGTCCCAGTGAGCGATCTCCACTGTGAAGGCGCCGCCGGGCCGCCCGGACTTGGTGTGGCGCAGCGCGTTGACGACCAGCTCGTCGACGGTGAGCAGGATGTCGTCGAGCACTGGGCAGCCTGCCAGGAGCATGCTGGTGAAGCGGCGGACGGCCGCGGCCTGGTCGGGCGTGCCGGGGAACGGCCGCCGCCAGCGCTGCACGTCGGGCGCCGTGGGGAAGAGGGGAATGGCGGGGAACATCGTGCACCTCACTGGAAGTGTTCACCGGTTGTACGGCGTTCATCGTCACAGCAGGTGGCGAGGCGTGCACGCGTTATCGGCGCCCGTCCGCGCATTTGCACGCCCAGGCCGTGAACGTTCAGATCCCGCACGCACGGGAGCACGATTCACGGGAATGGAACGTGCGGGAGTTCCGATGGCATCGCGCCACTAATATCGGCCTGTAACCCCCGATTTCAGACGCGGTGTTCGGCACCGACGACCAGGAATGGGCTTTGATCTCGTGAAGACGACGATCCCGCCGGGCGCGTGGCGCCTCCGGGGCGGGGCGCACCGGCTGCTCGCCGGCGTGTGGAAGCGGTTGGGCGGCCGCGCGCAGTGGCGGCTCACCCGGCTGCGGCACCAGACCTTCCTGGTTTACGCGGCGGGGGTCGTCCGGGATGAGGAGGGCCGGATCCTGCTGCTGCGGCACCGGCTCTGGCCGGAGTACCGTGCGTGGGGGCTGCCGGGCGGGTACGTGAACGCGGGCGAGCGGCTGGAGGACGGCGTGGCCCGCGAGATCCGGGAGGAGACCTCGCTGGAGGTGCGGGTCGACGGGCCTCCGCTCCGGCTCGCCAGTGGTTTCAGGCACCGTGTGGAGGCGTACTACGAAGCCCGCGTCACGGGCGGGCGGATCGAACTCGATCCGGCGGAGATCCTCGAGGCGCGCTGGTGCGGGCCCGGCGAGATACCGGCCGAGATGTCGGTCCGGCTCCGCCCTCTCGTTGCTTCGTTGTTCCCGTCGTGACGGCCCGCCGCCCGCGCCGGCACCGCACCGATGCGGTCACGACGGGCGGCTGAGTTCCGCAAGCGCGCTCTTGGCTGCATCGACAACGCGGCTCCAGCCCGGGTCCCGCAACACCTCGATATCGGTGGCGCCGGGAGGGCTCGCGTCCAGGACGGCGTCCAGGGCCGAGAGGAGGTTCGCCACCTCGGCCTTCTCGCGTTGATTGCGGAAGACGTCCGAGACAGGCGATGCCAACTCCGCCTCCAACCGCGGCCCCAGCGGCACCAGTGTCTCCGTCAGGTCGCCGACTCTCCCGTCCGCGATCTTCTGCACGCTGTCGACGAGCTCACCGCGCGGATCGCCGACGCTCCTTCGATGTGCCGTCTCGACGTCGGCGAGGGCGTCTTCGACGTAGGGCGCGATCTCAGCGTCCGCCAGTCGCTCTCGCAGGGCGGCGACGATGTCGTCGATCGGCATGTCCGGATGAAGGCGGACCAGGTTGCCCATGCCTCGGGCCGCGGCCCCGCGGACCTCCGGCGCCGCGTGTCCGATGCATCGCATCAGCAGATCCAGCACCGATTCCCGGTCCTGTTCCGAGTTCGACAGGTAATCGATGCCCGCGACGATGGTGCGGACATCGCCTTCTCTCAATGCAGACTCGACCGCTTCGCGCTCAATCGGCTCAAGGCTCTCGTAGCGCACCTATTGCCTCCCAATGTATTTGCCGCGGCGGTTGAACATACCCGATTTGACGAGTGCGTTGCGCATGGCCTGGTCGAGCCCCTCCCACGACCTGACATGGCCATGGAATACCCCATCGCTGGTCTGATCCAGCACCACTATCTCTCCGCTTTCCTCATCGTATCCGACCCTGCGCGGAGAGGTGTCTTTGACTTGCACGGAATCGTCCAGCGCGGATTGGCCGTCCTCAGGCTCCTTCGAGTTCTCGCCGCCGCGGCGCGCCCTGGTGTTCGTGGGCTTGTGCTTTCCGCTGGGTTCGTAGACGCCGTTCGGGTGCTCCGTCTCGGCTTCGAGGATCCGCAGGTTCGGGGCGTTGGCGGCACCCGTGGTGACCGAAGTGACGAGGTGTTCGGCGAGAGCCCCGGTGGCGATCACGGAGACGCTCTGGAGGAGCCTGCCCGCAGCCGCCGCCATGGCCGCGCGGATCGTGGCGGTCTCGACGAGTGCCGCGACGGGGTTCGGTGCGGCGTCGTTCAGCTGCACCTGGGCGGCTTGGACGGCGCCGGCGTACTTGTCGCAAGCCCGCGCCATACCCGCACAGAGTTGGGGCAGGGCCTCGAGCAGGGAGGCCGGACGGCCGTCCAGCCGCTTCCAGTAGTCGCCGAACGCCGCTATGTCGGGCGCGTCGCTGTGTCCGGCGACCTTCTCGACCTCGGCCGCGAGCGGGCCCTGCGCTCCGCTGAGCGTGTTGTGAGCGGTCTGCCAGGCGCGGGCGGCCACCTCGAGAGCGAAGGGATCCGCCGTGGGCCAGAACTCGGAGATGTCGAAAGGGTCGAAGCTGATGCCGGTGAGGCTCTCCAGCAGCGATTTGGGCGGTGACTTGCCGGGGCCGGCCGCCGGCGGAGGCGGCGCCACGTTCAGCGGGCCGGAGACCTTACCGTGCAGCATCTGGTCCAGAAAGGATCCTTGCTGCTGGGGAACCATGGAGAAACGGCCGTTGATGACGGAGCTGCGATCGGCCTTGATGTGGTTGCGGGCCGTCTGGGTCAGCCCGCGCGACATGTCACCGACGGATCGGTGCAGGGCGGCGAATCCGCGCCATGCGGCCTCGACCGCGGGCTTGTAGGCGGCGACGAACCTGGCGGCCGCTCGATCCTTGCCCGGGTTGCCCGCCATGCCATGCGTGGTCGCCAGCGCCCCGCCGAGGTTCTCCCAGACGACTCCGATCCCGTTCTGCGAGGCGGCGACGCGTCCGGCCGCCTCCTGGACCAGGGCCGTGTCGATCAGGACCTTGCTCAAGCCGACCACATCCGCACGTTGGTGCTGCTGGAACTGCGGAAGTTCCGATGTGCCCGCACAATGGCGCCATGCAGTCGCGTCAGCTCTTCATGCATTTCGCGAGCGCCCCGTTCCCACCGCTCGTGCGCCGCGTTGTAGGTGCTCCTGGCGTCGCCATCCCATTCGGCGAGGGACTTTGTCAAGTCAGCGCTGAGAGTTTGCAGGATCCGCTCGTACTGGCGCAGCGCTTCGCGGAAGGCGCGTTCAGCATCAGTGAACGTCGCGAACTCCGCCTTGATCACAGACATGGACAGCTCCACCCGGCCCGTCAACCTACTCCAGAACGACAATGGCAACGATAGCGTTGTCCGGCCCAGGGGTAAGACGAGCTGTCCAAGACGGTCAACCATTATGTCGAGAGCGCCAGGGAAGGGGCCTCCTCCGCGAGCATCGTATGCCGGACGGGCAGGAGCCCGCCGCGCGCGGAGCCGCTCGCCTACCGGCCGGTTACGCCGAGACGTCCGAGGCGCCTCGTTCGTTCCGCAGGTTCCTGACATCGGCACGGTCCGGCCAGTCAGCGAATTTCGGTTGCGGTGGGACGGGTGTGAACGGTGAGGTTCATGGGTGCGGATCCAACGGGTGGCGATCAAGAACTATCGGTGTCTGCGGGACGTGGACATCCGCTTCGACGGCATCACGACGTTCATCGGGCCGAACGGCGTGGGCAAGTCGGCGGTCCTGCGGGCGCTGGACTGGTTCTTCAACGGGACGGCGCAGACGCTCACGGAGGAGGACGTGTGGGCGGGAGCCGAGGACAGGCAGATCAGCGTGGAGGTCGAGTTCGGCGACCTCACCGACCTGGACCGGGCCCACCTGGGCAAGTACGCGGCCGGCAGTGCCGAGACCGTCCGGCTCTGGCGACGCTGGGAGGACGGGACCGACAAGCTGTCGGGACATGCCTTGGCGTACCCGCCGTTCGATGAGATCCGGCGGGCCACGGGCGCCATGGAGCAGCGCAGGAGGTACAAGGCTCTGTGCGAGGCGCGTCCCGAACTCGGCCTTCCGGCCGCCGGAAGCGCCAAGGCCGTCGAGGAGGCGTTGTCCGCGTGGGAGGACGACCACCGGGACGAACTCGAAGCGACGGAGCTTCCCGCCGACACCCATTTCTTCGGCTTCGCCGGTCAGGCGAAGATGACCGGGCTGTTCGACTACGTCTTCGTCAGCGCGGACCTGCGGGCGGTCGAGGAGGGCCGCGACGCGAAGGGGTCGATCATCGGCCGGATCATGGACCAGGCCGTCGACCGCACCCAGGCCGAGCGGGATCTGCTCGATCTCCAGGCGGTGTTCAACGACGATCGCGGCAAGATCCACGCCGAGCACTTCGAGGCGCAGCTGGACGAGCTCTCGGACGAGCTGACCCGCGAGGTGGAGCAGTTCACCCGGGGCCGCAGGCTGCGCGTCAGCTCGCACATCCCGGAACTGCGGGTGCCGCAGCCCCTGTTCCAGGTCTCGGTCGAGGACGGCACGGCCAGCACCCGTGTCGACCAGCAGGGCCATGGTTTCCAGCGCGCGGTGCTCATCACGGCGCTGCGGGTACTGGCGGAGCGGAAGGCGGCCGAGGCGAGCCGGACGGTGTTCCTGGCGATCGAGGAGCCGGAGCTGTTCCAGCATCCCGTCCAGGCCAGGACGTTCGCGTCGGTGCTCCGGAGGCTCGCCGCCGAGCAGGAGCGCGGCATCCAGATCTCGTATGCCACGCACAGCCCGTACTTCCTGGAGACGGACGGCTTTCACCAGATCCGCCGCATGACCCGTACGCAGGAGGACGGCGCCCCGTCCGTCCGCGTCCACTCCACCACGCAGCAGGCCGTCAAGGACGTGCTCGGGATGCGGATCAGCGACGCGGACCTCGCTCGCCAGATCGCTCGGGCCTACCTGACGGACATGCCGGAGGCCATGTTCGCCCGCGCGGTCGTCCTGGTGGAGGGCGTCACGGACAAGGGCGTTCTCGAAGGCTGCGGCTTCCGTGAAGACCCGCTGAACACCAACGGGATCATGGTGGTGAGCGGGGAGGGAAAACAGAACCTCCGGCTGCCGTACGCGATCCTCACCACGCTCGGCATCCCGACCTACGTGGTCTTCGACGGCGACAGGCACAACGCGGAGAGCCAGGCCGACGACACCGAGGACAAGCGCGCCAACCGGGTCGTCAACGGAACGCGCCTCAACCGCAAACTCCTGTCCTTGCTCGGCGGGGACGAGGAGGACTGGCCCGAGACGACGGTCGCGGCCAGGTACGCCGTATTCCGCGACAGGCTCGAGGACTTCCTCAAGAACGAGTGGCAGGACTGGGAGACCACGAAGAAGCAGCTCATCGCGGACGGCCATGGCACGGACGGCAAGAGCGAGCACACCTACTTCCAGGCGACCCGGCGGACGGAGACGCCTCCGCCGGCCAAGTTGAAGGAGATCATCGCCCGCGTGCAACTCATGGCCAAGGAGAACTGAGAGGCGTGGTGCCGGCGGTACCCGCCCGACCGGGCTACGCGTAGTCCGCGAAGGTTCCGATCACCTGGCAGGTCTGGCTGTTCAAGTAGACCTCGACGATGACGCGGCTGTGCGGGTCGTGCTCGTCGTTCGTCCACACGTTGGTCGTGGGTCCTTCGGGCAGGCTGCGCCCGAGGTCGCCGGCCACCGTCTGGAGATTGCGCACTTCGAGCGTGACACTCTGTTTCCAGCGGAGGCGCTGCAGGTCGTTGTCGGCGACGAACTTCGCGACGCCCGAGCGGGGAATGGCGAGGGCAAAATGCAGGAAGTAGGGGTTGGAGTCGA
The DNA here is from genome assembly GCF_030283205.1 of Actinomadura opuntiae. Lineage (GTDB taxonomy): Bacteria > Actinomycetota > Actinomycetes > Streptosporangiales > Streptosporangiaceae > Spirillospora. The sequence goes on along the minus strand of NZ_JASNWF010000027.1, from coordinate 65,462 downwards.
TCCTGGTCATGTACCGCACCCGGGGCATGGACGCAGGGAGGTGCAGTTGCAGGTCGCCGGCGGCCCGCTCGGAGGGTGAGGCGCGGGTCGGAGCCCTTAACGGCGTGGGGGCGGCCGTTGCTTTCGGCGAGCGGCCCGTCCAGCGTTTGACGGCATCCCGTACGCCATCGTCCCGGCGGTCGCGAGCCCCACAGCAACGGCGACAGCCGAGACCCGGAAAAGTAGGGAGCGCTCTCCCACCACCGGCGATCTCAATCGGCGTCTTCGATCTCCGGAACGCACGGCGAGAGGAACGGGTCCGAGTTCTGGGAAACAGTGCCGCGCTTCATGACGAGGACCTGGAACTCGTTGGCCTTCCCGTCACGGTCCTCGTCGTCACGGAAGTAGAGGAGGCCGTACGAGCCGGGGGCGAGCTTGCCGATGCGCCCGAACAGCTCGATTATTTCTTGGCCCTCGCCCGCGCGATGGTTCGCGAACCCGCTGACGCGCAACTGACTCATGCCGTTCACCATGCGCAACTCGACGGATCCGGTTCCGAGGCCCGACTCCCGCACCACCGCGCTGACCGTGTTGTGAGCACCGACGACGTCTTCGTCGTCCTCGTCTCCGGCGGAACTCTGTATGGTCACCCATCCGTGATATTCGAACACCTGACCTCCGTCAGTAGGGATTCGTGTCCACTGTCAATTCAACACCGTACCGCGTGGCATACTCATTCAGCTTCTCAAGGACACCCGGTCGCGGAGGGCCATCGAAGTGATAGTACACTTCGCGCCCGGTCCCCTTAGCGGCCTCGAAGGTGGCCTTCGCCTGATTTCGAAAGTTCTTGTTGACCTGAAAATCGGCAGGCTTGTCCTGAGCGATGTACTTGTTGCTGACCGCGTCGAATTCTCGGCCCGCAGGATCGTTTTCGAACCTGACGCGCGATTCGCCACCGATGCGTTCGGCCAGCCGGTCCGCGTTCGGATCGGGTTTACTGACCTTGAGCATCCTACCGCTGTACGGGGTGTCCGCCTCGGCTGCCAGCTCCCCTTCAACGGCCTCCTGGAGTTCGCTCGTCTCCGCCTCGACCGACTCGATGGTGGGGGTCTCCGCGGCGGTCGTCTCCACCACGTCCACCAGTTCTTCCGAGATCGATGTGGCAACGTCGCTTGTCGCGGCGGCCGTCTCGGCCTCGATCGGACCGAGGATCGCTTCGGCTTCGGCTGCGTCGAGGACGGCGCCCCCGGCATCGGAGGCTCCGCCGGTGAAGATCGTGAGCCCACCGGCAATGAGGCTGGTCAGCCCTATGACGATGCCGGCTTCGGCCAGCTTCCGTTCGACGTTGGAATGAGCGTGATCGATGACCTGCGCGAAGTTGTCGCAGGCGCTGCCCAATATGCGACACAGCTCCGACAAGCCCGCGAGAACGGTCCGGTCGTTGCAGGGAGCGTAGACCTTCGCCCAATAGTCGGATATCGCCTTCGAGTCCTTGGTCCCCGTGTCGGTGATGTTGTAGATGGTCGACCCCAGCCTGCGGGCGAGACTCTCGATCTCATCAGCTGCCACGCGCCAGGCGCGAGCGGCGCCATGAAGCTTGTCCTGGTGGCCGTTGGGCCAGTATTTGGCCAGGAACCCGGGAAGCAGCGAATCCCCCGCTCCGAGCGCCGGAGCAGGGGACGCCATCGACATGGTGGAGGCTATGCGGGGCAGGGAGTAGTGGTGCGGCATGCCCTTGCGCTGCATGGCCGAATGATGGTCCGCCTTGAGGTAGTTGTTCACCGAGCGGTTGAGGCCGACTGCGACGCCGCCCAGGACCGTGACGGCCGTACCGAAAGAATTCCAGGCTGCTTTGAGGCCCGGGTCGTACTTGCCAGTAAACGTATGCGCCGGCTTGTCGTTCCCGGCCATGCCACCGCATGAGTTGAGCGCGAGATACAGCTTCATCCAGATGTCGCCGAGATCGGTCTGGCCCTTGGCGAAGGTCTGGGCTGCGGCCGCAGCCTCCGCGGGGGACACATCTATCTTCGTCATGACGCGTGCCACATCCGTAGGTGCGCCTCATGCGCGGCCCGGAAGTTGCGATGCGCACGCTGGAGCGCCCTGTGGAAGTCAGCTATCGCACGGGACATGAGCTTGGCGCTCCTTGCCCACTCCTGGTGCGCGGCGTTGTACGTGGTACGCGCGTCCCCGGCCCACTCCGCCAGCGATCCGCGAAGGTCGTGGTCCAGGCGCTCAAGGATCTCCTCATACGCTTCGAGCGCCTTCTTGAACTGCGCTTCGGCAAGCTCGAACGCTTCAAGGTCGGCGACAATATGCGTCATGTTCCGTCCAAGACATCTGGGAGGCGTGAAAACATTACACCATCGCCCGCGCTCTAGTCAGGGTGTAGTTGCTTTTTCTCCATAACCCCACAGTAGCCGCTTACAGGCGGAAGTACTGTCGCAGACGACATCACTCACCGTCACCTTGATGAGTAATTCTAGTTTGAATACGCACGTCAGGGACCGACGGTGCCCGAGCGACGGGATCTCCGCCATCGAACGGGATTCACGACAGGCGCCCTCACCCGCACCCAGCCCACTGTCTCGGCGCATCTTGTCTGCCACTCCCCTGACCTCGAGTCAGGGCGTAGGCACACCACCACCCGATTTCCTCGATGTCCTGCCGGCCCCGCCATCCCAGCCGTCACCCATGAGATCTTCAACCGAGCCATGAGCTTCCATGGACGGACCGGTATGTGCAGCCTCGGATAGCTTGGACGAAGTCTCGAACGCCCATAGAGTCGCGTTCGGTAGGAAAGTGTTGCCTTGGTCGACCTCCGACACGAGTCCGTTCGGCAACGAATCGGCTCCGCCATCCTGTACATAGAGTAGCTGAGCTGTCACGATCCTGCCCCCGGAGGTCGCCATGGTCAGCCCCTTCGTCCGACGCCGGCGTCTCGCGGCCGAACTCCGCGCCCTACGAGAGGAACGCGAGATGACGGCGGACGAACTCGCCAAGCGCATCCACTACTCCCGCATGAAGGTCAGCCGCCTGGAGAACGCTCACGGCCGCCCGGATGTCGGCGACGTCATCACGATCCTCAACACGCTCGGCGTCTCGGACAAGAAGTGGAAGGAGATCATCACTCTTGCCCACGAGGCTGCCGCAAAAGGCTGGTGGGACTCCTACGGCGAGGCCATGGGGACCCGTCAGCGGCTCTACGCCGACGTCGAGTCGGGTGCATCAACCATCCGCGGCTACAGCCCGAGTTCGATCCCCGGGGTCCTGCAAACTCCTGAGATGATCGCCGCCATGGTCAACCTCGCCGAAGCCGAGGGCTCGACCGACTTCATGCCCGCCAAGATGACCAAGGCGCGACTCCGGCGGCAGGAAGAGATACTCCGGCCTGATGGCCCCGCGTACGACTTCATCCTCGACGAGGTCGTCTTGCACCGTGTCATCGTCCCGGAGGAAGTCTTGGCTGCTCAGGTGCGACATATCGTCAGGGCAGTGACAGAGGTGGATCACCTCAACGTACGACTACTACCGGTGGACGTCCGCACGCCGGGGTACCCGCTCCCCACCGTCCCATTCTTTCTATACACGTTCCCGGAACCGGAAGACCCGCCGATGACCCTTGTGGACACGGTCACTACGGACATCGTTCACACTGATCCGCAGGACGTTGAGCGGTATACACGGAGGTACGACCACCTCAGTCGTGCCGCGCTCTCCCCAGAGGCCAGCCTCTCGCTGCTGGACGAAGTGGCGGACCGACTGACCGAAGAGACAGGACCCCGTGCATGAGGGAGAAGTACCCCCGCTGGCGCAAGGCACGTCGCAGCGAAGCAGGTAGCGAGTGCGTCGAAGTCTCGTTGGCCACCGACCGGAAAACCATCGGCGTCCGCGACTCCAAGGAGCAGGGCAACGGCCCAGTACTGGAGTTCACTCGCACTGACTGGGCTGCGCTCCTCAACTCGCTCCGTTGAGTTGATTAGACGTCTTTAGCCGCATGACCTCAGTTAACTAAACATCCCGTGGCCCGAGCGCAGCATCGCTACGGAGGAAGCGCTACGTAGCGTGCTGCGTCTCTTCGGTAAGAGCAGGCATCGCCTTCACCTAGGCGCCGGCCGATGCACACGACCCGTGATTCCTCTTCACACGGACGCCGGGCACGTTTCCAACAACAGCCACGCCGCTGCCAGATAATGCTTGCAGAAGACGTCGGCTTCTGATGCGTCGCTTTTTATGAGGATGCCGTGGGGGCGACATCATCACAGGTCAATCAGGTAGCTGTCACTGACCGGACTTACGTCGCGGAAGCGCGCTGGGAGGAACATGTGGAGGGGCGATCCGGGGGCTCTTCTTCCTGCGACTGCCACGTTTGGGCTTCTAGGGACGCCAATTCTTGAGGTCGCCGTCCGAGATTCCATACTCGCGCTGCTTACTCTCCAAGTACATGGTGTACGCATCGGCCGGACTCTGCCCGAACGCCGGATCAACCTCACCGTGCCACTGCCGCACCCACGGCAGTACCTCCGCGAGTCCAGCGAGCAGCGGCGTCAGCCGAGCAACATCCCACCCGTCCTGAGTGGCCCGCTCCTCGATCAACATCATGAGCGCCTGCGCCTGCTCCCGGTGATCCCAACCGGCCCACCCGAGCAGTATGGACGAGTCCCCGTCCGGCCCGCTCTTGGGATACGAGATGAACCGCTCCTTCGGCACGTCCAGCTTTCCACGATTCCGCCAGTACGACGACTTCAGGAAGTCAGCCGACGTGTACTTGGGAGGCACCGGAATGTCGAGCCGCTTGCCCGTCCGGTCCTCCTCGCGCTGCTGCTCCCACACGCCTTCCCACTGCGCCCGCTTACGCAGCCCAGACGGGTCCTTGTATCGAAGCGCCGTCAGATGCGGAACATGCTCGTCCCGCGTGATCTCCGCGATCACCTTGCTCAGATCCAAATCATCACCCGCATACAACCGGGCAATAGACACGAAGTCTTCATCCCGCCGGAGCTGGTCAGCAAGCTGGCTGACCGTCATTACACGCGGCTGCTCGGTGCCGTACTCATCGTCAGCAATCCACAGCGAACGCTCCTCGCACCGGTTCAGCAACCAAGACCGGAGCGCAATCTTCTCCTGTTCATTCCACGCTGTTCCTGCCCATCGCCGCTTATATTCTGGACGCTCAATAAGAGCGATATCCTTCCGTGCCTCGATTATCTCGATGCGCCTTTCGACGATTTTTTTATAATCCTCAGGCCAATGCCCGGGGATTTCGACTATTGGAGTTGCGTCATGACGCTCGAACCACTTGGTCTCAACTTCGCTCTCTTGAAGCTTGCGCGCCAGTACTATCTCAAAAGCGCGCTCTCCAAACTTCACATTCGGAACGCTTTCCAGCGCACAGGTGACTTCATCGTCAAGGATGTTAAACTGGCAATAGACTTTCCAGTCCAACTCCTCTTGCAGAGCTATAGCTCTTTCGCGAACTTTCCGGTTCCGGTCATGCAGTTCTTGAAGGTTGGCCCGAGTCGGAACATCTTCTTCACTGATCCGTGATGCGCTTGAATGCTCAAATTCTCTGGCAAGAGCATCCATTTTGATGCCCAACTCCACAGGCAATTGCTCGGGCAACGGAAAACGATCCACCTTTGTGGCACTGAACTGAAAGTTCCAAGACCACGGCTGATCGGCTATGCCGCTCGATGCCGTGGCATTAGCCTTAGTTTGACAGACTTGCTTCAACCAAAAGCACGCCACAGAGCTATTCAAAATCGCTAGGATTGCAGTATGAACACTGACGTCATCAGCGCTCTTGAGTTTGATTACCGGCGCGGTCTGATTATAGACACGCCCTCCTCGATCAAATGCGAAATGATTATGGCTTGCAATTTCAGCATAGGTCAAACTCAAGGGTGTCTCGTAGCGTTCTGGTATCCAGCGATACCAGGTCCACCATTGATCTTCACTGCTCAGTTGTTGCTCGCGACCGTCGAATCCTACCGTCGATTGAAGTATCCTCCTCATGGTCCAAAGGTGGCGCCCCCAGGCCGACGAAGGGGCATACCGCACCGGGTTTTGATCGTTTCCGTATGGCACCAGTGCGACATCTCTGGGAAGAATGCTCCAGTCACGAACAACGGCACCTGAGATGAGGGGTCGGGCCATAGGAAATTCGCAGGCGTTTCTTTTGGCCCATGCTTCTCCCAAAAAGAAGACAGCATCTTGCCCGGGAAAGCTACCAAATCCTGTTCGCCGAGCCAGGTGATCCTCGAGGCGGCGCGTGCCCGACTCAATCATTTCAAGCACCAAATTTGCCCCACCTCCGCTCAGAGTCCAAGGGTGTTTAGCGAAAAACTCCCTGCCGAGATCAACCACGCTGACCCATTCGCTCTCACTTCCAACTTCTTCAAGCTGAGCAGTTATGGCCTGCCAAACGGGGCCGCCCGGAGGATCGTCTTCACTACGTTGCATTCCCCGCAGTCCCAGCACGCTCCGTATCTTCGCCGTAGACTTGGGCCACCTCCGTCGCATAAAAAAGATGACAGAGGGAGTGCTGTTGCCGGGTATATCCGCCCCAGAAGCATCAATTACATGAGTCAGGTCTATTTTCGGCAAGAACTCTTCAATCAGCTTCTTGCCAAAAATTCTTTTCATGAAGGAGTTGGCTGTAATCTTCCCTACATATCCAGCTTCCGCCGAACGCTCGCTACCAAGCTTCGCTAGTTGCACGAACCGTTCCATAAACGGTACAGCTAGCGAGTACCGCCCTGAACATGCTTGATAGGCGCGGCGATAATTTCCACTTTCTTGAGGATCATCTACGCTAATGTAGGGTGGATTTCCGACCACGACGTGGTAGCTACCAGCCCCAAGGAGATCGATCGCGCCCTCACGCGCCTCGTCCTCGCTACTGACGTAGTCATAGATGTCTTCCGTGATGTAGGTATGTGTTTCAGCGGAAGAAAAAAGGTCTTCCTGGATGCCGGAGGCGCCGCGTCCGTGGAGGAGCGAGTCACCGGTGGCGACGATGATGGGGAAATCGGGGACGCGGGTGAGGGTGGTGACTCCCCCGGCCTTCATTGCGGCGGCGAGCATGCGGAAGCGGGCGATGTTGGTGGCGAAAGGATTCTTGTCGACACCGTGGACCGAGAGGAGCGTCCGGCGGATGAGTTCCCAGATGTCTGTGGCAGGCTCAGCGGTCCGCCACTTGTTGAGGATGCGGTGGAAGGCTCCGAGGAGGAAGTGGCCGGAGCCGCAGGTGGGGTCGATCAGGCGCAGGCCGTCCAGGCCGAATTCGTCCACGGCCGGCTCGAGGGTGTAGTCGAGGATGAACTCCTCGACAAAGTCAGGGGTCTGGAGCAGCGCGTACGTCTTCTTCGCGTGCTCGGAGAGGTCCTGGTAGAGGTCACCGAGGAAGCGGGTATCCCAGTCCGGGTCGGTGAAGTCGTGGACGATCTCGCCGTCCTCACCGCGGCGGCGCCAGAAGGCGAGCAGGGCCTTGGCGGTGGGGTGCGGGATCTCGATCTGCCACATGGGGTTGTGGGCTCGGTCGAAGAGCCCTGCGGCGACGGAGGAGCGGGACATCTCCTTGAAGCCCGCGAGGATCCAGTCGCGGTCGGTGTCGTGCGGGTTCTGGCGAATGTAGTCCGCCTGGCGTTCCTGGGCGAGGTCGAGCTTGTCGCCGGGGCCGGCGAGGAAGGGCATCTCGATCAGGCCGTTGTCCTCGCAGAAGCGGAGGAACACCGTCCCGAGAACCCAGGCGACTGCGGCCTGGGTCACGCGGTCGTCCAGCCACGTCTCGTAGGTGGCTGCGATGCGGCTCGCCTCGCGGGCCTTCTGCCATTCGCCATGCAGGCGGGCGTGGGTGTCTGCGTCGTCGGCCGCACGCTCCCGCAAGTTCCCTTCGAGGGTTCCGACCTGCTTCTTGAGGTCGGCGAGCAGCGCCTTGCGGTCGATCATGAAGCTCTCCCAGCGGACGATTCGTCCGGCTGCCCGAACAGGCGGGGCAGCACGAGGTGTTCGTTGTCGGTGTTCGTAGGGACGACCGCGTCGTCCAGTAGCGGCAGGTTCTTCGGGTCCGCCATCGGGCACAGCAGCCACAGCCCGTTCGGCGCCTCGTGCGGGTCGCGGGCCGCTTCGGCGAGGCGGGACAGCAGTTCGGGGCCGCCCTTGTAGCGGGCGAGGGGTGTCGCGTCGTGCAGCAGCGCCACGTTCGCGGTGGCGCAGACGGTCTTCTCCACTTCGGCGAACGCCTGCTCGATGAGCTGGTGGAAGACGGGCGGCGCGTCCGCCGGGTCGGCCTCCAGCATCGTGTCCCAGGTCGGCAGCTCGCGGGCGGCGACGACGTCGCGGAGGGCGCGCGTGAATTCCGTCGTCACATTGATGGGGGTGACGTCCGGGAACGCTGTGAGGGCGGCGAGCATCGCGTCCGCGTTGCGGAGGCGGGTCTTGAGGGCGAGGAAGCCGCCGTCAGTGACGCTGCCGAGGAGCCGCCGGGTGATCTGGTCGGTGGAGATGCGTCCGGTGGCGGTGGCCGTCCCGGGACTATGCCCACCACTGTAGGAGCGGACGGCGACGTCGAATCGGGGGTCGACGAGGCGCTTGCCGTCCTTGCTCCACTCGACTTCATATCCGGCCTTGCGGAGCGCCTTGTAGAGGGCGGCCGGGGTGTCCGGCAGGCGGGTCATGCTGGGGAAGCGGGCGAGGACGCGGCGGCGCAGGTCGGCGGCGGTGATGCCGGTGCCGCCGAGGTATCCGGCGATCTGTGCGAGTTCGAGCGCGCGGACCGGGTCGAGGTCCGTCGGGTACAGCTCGAGGCGGGCGGTGACTGCCGCGTTCGCGGACGCGGCGGCGGCCAGCGCGACGAGCGCCGTGTCGGGCAGCAACGGCATCCCGGACGGGACGATGACCTCGCGCAGCGTCCCCTGGACGGTGACGGCGCTGGGCAGCGGGTTGAGGCCGGCGAGGGTGTCGGCGCGCTGCCCCAGCTCTTCCGCGTAGTCGAAGAGGTCGGGGGCGTCCGGAAGATCAGCGTCCTCGGGGGCGCGCAGCGCGATGAGGACCTTCTTGCCACCGGGGCCGGTGCGGCGCTTGGCGAGGCGCGGCTCGTCCAGGCGCTCCTCGGTCTCGATGGCGACGCGCAGGGCGGCGCCGGCGACGGCGCGGCGGGCGGCGGGGTCCGCGAGGCCGCTCCCCCGCCGGGTCAGCAGCTCGGAGGCAAGCTGGTCGGCTTCGAGGACGCGTCCCTTTTCGGTGAGGATCGCGACGACGTCCTCACGGAGCGGCTTGATCGCGCTGTCGGACGTCCAGCGGCGGCGGGCGGCGGCGAGCGCCTGCGACACGTCCGTGGGCTTGATGCGCTTGTGATCGGCGATGTCACGCTGCGACGCCCACGGCTCCAGCGGTGCCTTCGCCCCGTCCGGGCCGGGCAGCGCGAGGGCGAGCGCGACGATCTCAGCGTCCTGCCCCTCTTCCTTGGGGACGAGGCGTCCGGCGATCTCGTCGAGGCTGAGGCGCTTCAGCCGCTCCTTGACGTCGGCGCCGGCGACGGAGACGTCCTCCCCCGCCTTGCGCTGGTCGTTAGCGACGGCGGCGACGGACTCCTTGGAGCCGAGGCGGTGCCGCCAGTCGCGACCGAGGCGCAGCAGCTCGTTGCGAGGGCCGGAGCCGATCCCCGCGTTGCGCAGCCGGTGGACACGGGCGGCCGGGACCGCCATCAGCTCCCCGACCGTCGACACCCCGAGCCCGTCGATCGCGGCGGACAGCGCGCGCGGCGACAGGCCCGCCTCGACCAGCTGCGTCTCCGCGGTGGCGGCGGTAGCCCGGGCCTCGCGGGCCTTAAGGACGTCCTCGGTGTCCTCGTCGGTGCTGCTCGGCGTGGACGGAGGCGCTGTCTGGTCGAGGGCGAGGAACATGCCGCGCCAGGCGTCCCGCATCTGCTTCAGCGACGCGAACCGCTTCCCGGCGTCGCGGTGCAGGGCGCGCTGGAAGAACGCGACGAGCGCGTCGCGCAGACCCGCGTCGAACCGGTCCTCGGCGATCTGCGGGACGGTCTCGGCCTTGTCGATGAACTCGGGCTCGGCCATGCCGTCGCCCCAGGACGGGCGTTCCGCGGAGGCCATCTCGTGCAGCGTCACGGCGATGGAGTAGCGCTCGGCGTGGTCGTCGTAGCGGGGGCGGCGGTCGGTGCCGACGAACGGGTCCTTGTAGTCGGGGGTGCCGGCCTTGACGGCGGTGTCCGGGGTGTCCGCCATGGAGAAGTCGAGCATCACCAGGCGGCTCATGTTGTTCGCCAGGCGGCGGATCGCAAGGTTCTCCGGCTTGATGTCGCGGTGCCGGACGCCCTCCTCCTCCAGGTAGTCGACCGCGTCGAACAGCTCGTCGCCGAACTTCTCCAGCTCGTCCGGGGACAGCCGACCCTGCCGCTTGATGTGCTCGGCGAGCGTGACCTGCCCGGCCTCCTCCAGCACGACGACCGTGCGGTCCGCGACCTCGAACGGGCCCTCGATCAGCCCGACGATGCGGGTGCTGCGCAGCCGCGCGAGCAGCGCCGCCTCCGCATGAAGGCGGTCGGACGCGGCCTCGGTCAGCGCCACCTTCAGCACACCGGTCTGCTTGCAATCGGGCGTCTGCCGCTCGGCGAGGAAGGTGCGGGACGTGGAGCCCTGGCCGAGGTTGCGCAGCACCGTCCAGCCGTTGACGACCGTGCCACGGACGGCGTCGAGCGGGTCCGCGTCGGGCTCGGCGTCCGGCGCGGTCAGCTCCTCCTCGACCAGGTCTAGGTACTCCAGGAACTCCTTCACCGAGTCGAACCGGTCGAACACGTCGAGCGCGGTGGCGCCCTCGATCACGTCGTCCATCTGCGGGGTGATGGACTCGTCGATCGCGGACGGGGTGAGCCGGTGCTCCTCCGTCAGCCGGCGGGCGAGCGCGCCGCGGCTGTCGGCGGGCGCGGCGCCCGTCATGATCAGGTAGCCGAGCGCGCCGAGGCCGAACACGTCCAGCGGCACGCTCTCGGCGTCGGCCCGGCCGAACTCGGGGGCCAGGTACGCCTCCGCGGACCGCTCGATGTGCCCGGCGGCCGTCGCGACGGCCCCGGCGAGCGTGGAGGTACGTCCGGGATGCCCGCCGTTCGACCCGCCGCCGGGACGGGCCGCGGCCTGCCAGTCGATGATCTTCAAGGTGGGGTCGTAGCCGGCGCCGTGGAAGGCGACGTAGACGCTGCGGGCGGCGAGCGCCCGGTGGTACAGGTGGCGGCGGTGCGCGTGAGCGACGGCCTCGGCGAGCTGCCGGATCATCCCGAGGCGGGTCTCGACGTCCAGGCCGTCGCCGTACTGGGCCATGTAGTGGTCGAGGCGCAGCCACTCGGGCCGGTGCGGGAACACGATCGCCGGACCCGCGTCATGGTCGTCACTGAACTGCTCCGCCTTGACGATCCCCGGATGGTCGATGCCCTGCAGGACCAGGTACTCGCGGCGCGCGGCGCGGCGCGTCGACTCCTGCGCCTCGCGGGACGCGCCCAGCTCCGACAAGTAGAGCCTTACTCGCCGGTGGTCACCTTCGAGAGCCGTGTTCTCGGCGAGGTAGTCCTCCCAGGTGGGGCCCGCGTCCATCGCCTTGGGCTCCAGGCGCCACGTCCCGACCGTCCGGTGCTTGCGGTAGCCCTGGATGCCGATGGCGTCCATCAGGTCCGGCATCTTGCGGGAGAACGTGAGCTCAGTGCGAGAAGGCGCGACAGGACGGCGCCTGCCGAGCAGGGCATCCCAGACGGGAGGCAGCCCGTTGTCCGCGGCGCGGGCGTAGACGCCGGTGCTCTGCACATCGTCCAACTCCGACCTCAACGCCGGGTCGGACAGGAACACCGCCGCCTGGATGAACGGGACCTTCAGCCCCTTGGTGTTCGTCCTGCGCAGCGCCCACTGGAGCTGCTCCTTGAGCTCCTTGGCCTTGCGGTCGGCCAGGTGCAGCGGGTTCTCGATCGTGCTGACCCGGCCCTGGTGGTGGAACATCCAGGTGCTGCCGGAGTTGACCAGCCGCCCCTGATGGCTCTTGATCTCGACCAGGAACAGCCCGGAAGGCGTCACCATCAGCAGGTCGACCTCGCGGACATGGCCGGACTTCGCGGTGAACGTGAAGGTCGTCCACGCGCGGTACGGGTCGGTCGTGGGCATGCGCTGCCGGATGAAGTCGAGGGCGTCCTGCTCCCAGGGGAACTCGGACCGCGCCCCCCACCAGCGGTTACCGCCCGTCGCCATCAGCCTGCCATCCCCCGGATCCACTCGTGCCTGGACAGGATAGGAGTCAGGACCGACAGTCCGCACCTCGTCCCGATCACGAACCGGCAACCTTGCCAGATGCGGCCCCGCACGCCCTGTACACGAGTCATGAGGCCCTTGACCGGTTTAACCTCGGACCACAACTCGACAACGCGCACCGAGGAGCGCCGGCGTGCCCTTCGAAACTCCCCAGTACCTGCTGAGCGAACTGGTCGAAATGGTCGATGACGGCCGGATCCAGCTGCCCGACTTCCAGCGCCCCTGGAAATGGGACGACGAACGGATCGTGTCGCTGCTGGCCACCGTCACCAGGCACTATCCGGTCGGAGTCATGATGGCGCTGGAGACCGGCGGACCGGGTACGCGGTTCAAGCCGCGTCCGCTCTCCGGGGCACCTGTGGGGCGCGTCGAGCCGGCACTCCTGCTCATGGACGGCCAGCAGCGCCTGACGTCGCTCTACCAGGCCCTCCACTCGGACGCACCGGTCGAGACGATGGACGCGCGCAAGAAGAAGCTGAAGCGCTGGTACTACATCGACATCGCCAAGGCCATCGATGACGACTTCGACCGCGAAGAGGCCATCCTGTCCGTCCCCGAGGACCGAGTTCTCCGCGAAGACTTCGGCAGGGGCGTCACCTACGACCTCAGCTCCCTGGAGAACGAGGCCGCAGCCGGCATCTTCCCGTTCCAGGCCATGCTGGACACTCAGAAGGTCATGGAGTGGATGTTCGCCTTTACGGCCGGCGATCCGGCCCGGCAGCAGCTCTGGACGAAGTTCACCTCTAAAGTGCTGAACAACGTCAACCAGTACCAGATCCCCGTTATCAGGCTCACCAAGGACACCCCGAAGGAGGCCGTCTGCACGGTCTTCGAGAAGGTGAACACCGGTGGTGTGGCGCTGAGCGTCTTCGAACTGGTGACCGCCACCTACGCCGCCGATCCGGCGTACTACGACAAGCACGGCAAGGACTTCCAGCTCCACGAGGACTGGGACCGGATCTGGCGCGACCTGGACACGAACACCATGCTGACGGCCCCACGCGCCGGACTCAGCAATACCGACTTCCTCCAGGCAGTCACCCTCGTCTCCACCTACTTCCGGCGGAAGGCTCGTCCGGCGTGCAAGCGCAAGGACATCCTCGAACTGCCGTTGGAGGACTACCTGGAGTGGTCGCCTCGAGTGGTCGACGCCTTCCACTGGACGGCCCAGTTCCTTCGCCGGCAGTGCGTCTTCAACGTCGGAGACATCCCGTACATGACCCAGCTCGTCGCGCTGGCCGCGATCCGGACGGTCCTCGGCGAGGAGACCGACTCCGACGAGGCGTACGCGAAGATCTCGCGCTGGTTCTGGTGCGGCGTGTTCGGCGAGCAGTACGGCGGGTCGCCCGAGACGCGGCTCCCCCGCGACCTGGAACAGGTCGTCGCCTGGGTGCGCGATGGACAGGAGCCCGCTTCGGTCGGTGAAGCCATCTTCCGTGAAGCGCGCCTGGACACGATGCGCAGCCGCAACAGCGCCGCGTACAAGGGCTTGTACGCGCTGGTCATGCGACAGGGCGCCAAGGACTGGACGCACAACCGGACGCCGATCGACGAGAAGATCTTCTACGACCACCAGGTCGGCCTCTACCTGATCTACCCGAAGAGCTGGTGCGAGAAGAACAAGGTCCCCAGGGAGCGGTATGAGAGCATCGTCAACAAGACGCTGCTGGCGCATCGGACCGGGCAGCTCGTCGGTCAGCGCGCCCCCAAGACGTACCTGCAGTCGCTGGAGACGGACACGGGCCTGCCCGCGAACTGGCTCGACGACATCATCGCCACGCACCTGATCGACCCGGCGGCCCTGCGCGAGGAGGACTTCAAGCGGTTCTACCAGGACCGCGCCCGGCAGCTCCGCCTCCTCATCGAGAAGGCGATGGGCAAGGAGGCGATCCCGGCGGCCCAGGCGCCCGAGTCCGCCGCCGATTACGAGTCCGACCCGGAGCTGGTGGCATGACGGCCCTTCCACCGGACCTGGAGAACGCGGCGGTCGAACCGGTCGAGCTGACCGTGGCCAAACTTCTTAGGCTGTTCGGCGAGCGCAACCGCGACCCGGAGATCGTGGGCCGGATCGAAAGCGTGCTGTCGGAGGCGGGCTTGTGCTGCGTACCCGGCCTGATCTACGGCCACCTGGACTCGTCACTGGCCGTGCAGGCGGCTGATGCCGCCGGGGAAACCTCTGACGCCGGTGGCGCAGATGATGCACCCGCACCCAAAGCACTGCGCATCGGCGACCTGCCGACCGCCCGGTTGCCCGAAGGGGCACTCGTCTCCCTGCACCCCGACGACGACCTCCCGCGCGCCCGGATGAAGATGCTGGAGAACCACTACTCCCAGCTGCCGGTCCTGTCCGGACCCTACGTGCTCAAGGGAGTGGTGAGCTGGCAGTCGATCGCGCTCGCCCATGCTAAAGGAAAATGCGAATCGCTGGCGGACGCGATGGACGAGGCACGCATCGTCCGCGCCGACGCGGAGCTTCTCGTCACCATTCCCGAGATCAATGAGTACAACTGCGTCTTCGTCCGCAACGAGGACGAGAAGATCTCCGGGGTGGTGACGCCCGCCGACCTGAGCCTGGAGTTCGGCAGGCTGACCGGCCCGTTCCTGCGGCTCGGCGAGATCGAGCGGCGGCTGCGCCATTGCGTCAACCGCATGTGCAGCACCACGGCCGAGCTCCGCGAGGCGTCCGGGAACAGCAAAGCGAAGATCGCCGACGACCTGACCGTCTGGCAGATCCAGCAGGTGTTCGCCAAACCCGACCGCTGGTCGCGCCTTGCGTGGGGGCTGCACCGGGAGGAGTTCGTGGCCAAGCTCGACGAGGTGCGCAAGATCCGCAACGAGGTGGCCCACTTCCGGCCCAACCCGCTCACCAGTGACCAGGTCCATAAGGTCGAGATCTTCGCGGGCCTGCTCAAGAACTTCATGCCGTGAGGACGTCTCGCGCAGGACTTGCTGAGCCTGCGGCTGCGGCTCGCCGGTGAGGGAAGGCTGGGCTCCGCTCCGGTGACCGGTGGGCGCGAACACGCCTCCGCGAGACGTCCGCGGCTGATGCTCGATCATGGGCTCTGAACTGCAGGCGGAACTCCGACTCGTCGGCCTCGGCGATCCACTCACGGTGTTCGCCAACGCTGGCCGGCAGGTCCCTGCCGAGGTGCCGCGGCCGAGCTGCTCACCGGTGTCTGCGTCGGGTGGCGGCCCGCGAGCCCCCGGCCGTTCTCCTTTGCTCGAAGAGCGAGTTCATCCCTCACAAAATAGCCCTACTTCGACATAACGTGACAGAAAGTATTGACATCATAACTCAGGGTGCTCGTTCGTGGTATTCTCGCAGCCACCCCCCGACTCGAAAAGCATAAAGTGGAGCAGCATGCCCGACGAATGCCTGCCTCGGCACATCGGTCAGCTTAATACGGCGCGCATGAATCTCACTCATCAGGTGCGCACGCTCAATGGTGTTCTGATACGGCAGACGCTCACTCGCACGGACAAGAACGATCTTGTCACGGTGACGATGAGTGGCCTCGGACGGGTCATCGCCATCGATTGCCGCTCCTCCGCACAACGGTACCCGCATCGCATCGGTGAAGCCGTTACGGCTGCCCTGGCAATCGCAAGGCAGGCGGTCGGCGAGCTCCAGTCGGAACTAAAGAGGGCTCTGCTGCCCGGGAGCGGCGATTGGCCTACCGCCGAGACGACCGCTGCGTGGCCGCGGATCGATTTCAATGCAGTGGCCTTCTCCGACGATCCTGTCGGACGACGAAGGCTGGCCCAGGCGGTGGACTCGTTCAACAAGCTCCAAGAAGTCCAAGCACGATGCCGGGGGACCGTCACCACACGCAAGATCGGCCGCGGCGCGGGCAGCGTCCAGGTCCACGGCCGCGACGGTGACATCAGGGTCGAGGTGAGCAGAAATGCGCTGAGGGATCTCGGTGGACCACGGCTCGGTGAGCAGATCGTCGCGGCCATCGACGAGGCGGTCACGGCTGCGGCGACCTCGCACCATCGGGAACTGAACCAAATTCCTGTCGGCGACGGCACGCTCGGCGAAATACTGCGCCACGCTTCCGAACAGATGACCAACTAGCCACGACTCAGAACGCACAAGAAAGACAAAGCCGCATGACGGATCACTACAAGGCGCGCCGGGAATATATTCGCGGCTACGCGGAAGACGTCCGGTCACACGCACCGCCGTTCCAACGCAGCGGAGACCACATCAGAACGGGATGCATAGAACCTGAGGCGTTCACGGCGAACGGCGAAAGGATCGCCCAAGCATACGAAGGTATCGTCGCCGATTACTCCTGGACGGCCTGGCGGATCGGAATGACCCTCGACAGGGTGGCCGAAGCTCTCGACGACGTCGCGAAGAAATACGGCAAGGCCGAGGCGCGCGCCAAAGACGCCATCGGCACCGTCGGGAAGCAACTCTGATGGCCCCTGAACCGACCCTCCCGCCGGACCTTCCTCCAGCAACGGTGTTTGCGCTCAAGCAGATCGCTGCGACGTACAATCCCGTTTACGAACAGATCGCCCGCTTGGTGAAGGAATACTGGGGAGATACCGCAGCGATCGACCGTGCCATCAATAGCATCTGGGTGCCGGAGGCGCAAAAAGCGGGCGACGCCAACACCCAACTCGACACTTCACTCGGCAAACTGACCGCAGCGGATGCCGACGACTACTGGGAAGGGGGTGCACGCCAGGCCTATGTGGACTGGCGCACCGACTTCAAAAGCGGGACGCTCGACAAGTACGCGGACAACCTATGGCAGATCAAAACCATGCTCGACGAGGTCATCGGCACGATCAACACCTGTCGCGATCATCTGGTCGCCATGATCATCGAGGTCGCCATCACGATCGCAGGTGCCGCGTCCAGCAACCCGATCGGTGTCGGTGCGGCCGTCGTCGCGGGCCTGTCCCTGGTCGGTACCTTCGCCAACTACCTGTTCAACGTGAGCAACGATCTGGACGCACACGGTCGCGCCATGGAGACCTTCCGCGAGCAGCAGAAGATCGATCGAGGCGGCGGTGTGGTGTCCAAGCCGTTCCGCACCGACATCATCGGCGACTGGGACAACTGGCAGCACAAGAAGCCGCTGACCGGCGACTGAGCCGAAAGGCGGGGCGGAAACGGTGAGGTACGAGCGTGGTTTGCAGAAATCCTATCGGCTCGCGCTTGTCTTGTTCTGGGCTGGTGGGGCGGTGCTGATCGTCGTCATGGCGACGGTGGCCTGTGTCACGGTCGGCGTGGCCAATCTCGCCTTCATGGTTCTCGCCCTTCCGTTCGCGTTGAACGCGTGGCGCTTTCATCGCGAGTCGGTCCAGCGCGATGATGACGGTGTTATCGTGCGACGGCTGAGGGATCGGCGAATCCTTTGGTCTCAGGTCTCTGAGGTCAAGGCTGAGCAAGGTATCACCGGAAGGCATATTGTCCTGGGGCTTCACAGTGGCAGAGCCGTCGTCCTCCCTGTTCCCTGTGACCTCGGTCCCGTGAAGGAGCGAGCCTTCGAGGAGAAGGCGGCTGCTCTGCGATCGTGGCGGAGCGAGTAGCCGGGAGTCGGGCGGCTCAGGTCGTCTTGGTGGTCAGGTGGGGGCCGGTCGGGCCGGCGAAGGGTTCGCCGCCGGGTGGTTGGTCGGAGGAGCTCGGCGGGGTTTCTTCGTTGTCGGAGCCCGGTGCTGAGGGCTCTTCGGACGGGGTCGGCTCACTCGTTTCGGGTGACGAGGGCTCCTCGGTGGGAGTCGACGGTTCTTCGGTTGGTGTGGACGGTTCCTCAGTGGGGGTGGTGGGCTGCTCGGTAGGCGTCGTGGGCTGCTCGGTCGGAGTGGACGGCTGCTCGGTCGGGGACGGTGGTTCCTCGGTGAAGCCCGGTTCGCAGTCGATGCCGTCATGGTCGCGGTCGATGTACCAGTTGTATTCGGGATCGATGCCGCGGCGATAGGGGCCATACCCGTGGGCGTTGGCCTCCTTGCAGGTGGAGAAGCGCGGGTCCAGGCCGGGACTCGCGGGTGGGACGCTGGGCGCGGCACCGTGGGCGGGCTCGCAGTCGACGCCGTCGTGATCGCGGTCGATGTACCAGAAGTACTCGGGGTCACGGCCCTTGACGTAGTCGTGGTAGCCGTGGGCGTTGGCCTCTTTGCAGGTCGGGAAGCGCGGGTCGAGGCCGGGTTGGCCCGGGGTGGGGCTGCCTGCGGCCGGACGGTGCGGGGTCGCCGGGGCGCCGGGGACGGTGGTGGTCGCCGGCGGGGACGGGGAGGCCGTCCGGGTGGGCTCGTTCTGCGTCTGGGACTGCTGTCCGCAGGCGCCGGCGAGCGCGGCGGCGGCCAGCCCGGTGAAGGCCACGGCCGCCCGCCGCCACGGCGGAACGGGATGTAGCGCCATGGAATGGGCTGTTCCACCTCAAAGGCCCCTTTAAGGGCATGGAACCTCAAGGTTCCCTCAAAGCGTCAAAGAGCGTCCATCAGGCGGCGGACGGCCTCGGCGAGCGCGGCGACCGGCGCCACGCGCGCGGCCAGCCGGGCGAGCGCATTGTCGCGGCGCTCGATGTCGCCGTCCTCGGCCTCGGCCTCCTCCCGTGCGTCGGCGAGGTCACGGCGGGCGCGGCGCGCGTCGGGCAACGCGGCCTCGTGCTCGTCGATCAGCGCCGCGACGCGGTCGAAGAGACTCGCGTCCGGGGACGGGGCCGCATTCTGGACCTGCGACACGGTGCGTCCCATGGCGACCTGGCCGCGGATCTGCGCGTCGTCGCCGATGTACATGCTGTCGGACATGCCGTCTCCCCTGGTCAGCCGGTTGCCTGCTGGTGGACGTGACCGCCGGGCGCGAAGCCCACCTGGCCGCTCACCGTGCCGCCGTTCATGATGAGCGAGTTGCTGATGATCGACGCGGTCTCGGCGCGGTAGGCGGACACGTCGATGTTGCGGTCGCGTTCGAGATGGTCGAGCAGCGCGGCGAGGACGCGGCGCTCGAACATTCGCGTGTGCTTGTTCACGTCCAACTTCTGGAGGAAGGTGCTGAAAGCCGGTTCCGCCGCGCGCTCGCGGACGGACATCCGGGCGCCGTAGTCGAAGGAGTAGAAGTGCCGGCGCCGTCGCGCCCGATCGCGGTGGAAGATCGCCCCCCAGCCCGCTGCGGCCAGATGGAACGGGCCTGCAATCGCCTCGCCGATGGCGCTGAATCCCGCTTGCCGGACCGCGTCCAGGACGATCTCCGCGGGTGTGAAGGACGGCAGCACGTCCACGACCTTGTAGTCCTTGCGGATCGGCGGCAGTGCGTTGCAGATGAACTGCGCGTAGAGCATGCGGCCCTGCACCGCCAGGTACAGGAAACCGGTGATCTGCACGCCTTCCTGTTTGGCCGGCACCATGTGGCGCCCCTGCGCGTCCGTCACCGATGAGCCGTGCGTTTCGAGGGTGATTCGCTGATAGCAGCGGACGTCCGCTTGCGGATTGCGGACGAGGACGTCGATGGCCGCGGCGCTCGCGAGCGAGAAGGGCCGCCAAGGGCCGTGGTCGATCAGCGGATGCCCGTCATAGCCGACGCCGGGGTGCGCGGGGTCAAATGGGCGACGTCCCTGCACGCACACCCCCTCAGCCACGACGTGGTCGCTGATCGACAGCCCGACGGATTCGTGGTGTGGCAGTTCGTCGCGCATGGAAACGAGCTTCTGCTCGATCGCCTTGCGCAGTTGGACAGGGTCGACGGGCAGCGCGGGAGCGCCCGGCCGCGCCGGCCGCGCCCGGTCCAGTTCGATCACGAGCGACCAGGCGCGCGTGCGGTCCTCGTCGACCCTGCCCGAGCCGATGAAGGGATTCTGACGGGAGTAGAGGGTGACGTTTCCGTATTGCGCGGCGCCGACCTGTTCGATGCGCTCCCTATTGGCCGCCGAGCGCACGCGCGGCTCGGTGGCGGCGCCGTCCGGGCCGAGCGATCGCAGAGTTCTCGCCGTGGCGAGCCGGTGGACGGCGGGAATCCCCAGTAGCAGTATGAGAAGGCTCAGGCCGCCGAGGAGCCATTCTGCCCGCCCACCTTGCCCGGCGGTTCCGATTTCCTGCCCTTCCAGCGCCGGGTCGGCCGCGCTCGCCGCCTCCAACACGGAAACACCGATGAAGACGAGGATCGGACCGCCGATGACGAGCAGCGCGATGGCGACGACGGCATGGAAACGACCGGAACGCCCCGGCAGCATGGCGACGGCTATGGCGAGGACGGTCAGGGCCACGAGCACGAGGACGGTGACGCGCCACGACAGGATGAGCGCGATCAGAATCACGCCCGTCAGCACCGCGTCCCTGATCAGTCTTGTTTCGCGTGCGTGTAGGCAATGCGCCAGCACCGGCCGGAGGTCGAACCCGTAGGACGGCACCACGGCCCGATGCTCCTCGTCCAGGAACTCGCTGAGGAGCTGCTGGGAAAGCAGCTCATCCCGGTAGGCAGCACAGCACAGGTAACGCGTCGCGTCCTGCATCGGGCGGAAGCGCGGCGGTGCCGAGGCGTGGGTGAAATAGCCCGATGGCGTCCGCGCGACACCGTTGCCATCAGTCGGCATCTGCACTCCCCTTATGAGCGACCTTGCGACCGAGACCAGTGAAGGGCCAGTGACGCAACGTGCACAACCGGGCTTACACCGGATCTTCAAAGGTGTTAACCACGGTTAATCAGGCACTCGGTAGGGGAACTCCGCGTTCAGGCTGGACATCGACTAGATGCCGCCCATTGGAGAAGGCCGCCGTCGGATTGGACCGCGCGAATCAGGACGTGTCGGCCACCCGGCTGGTGAAGGAGCCATGGAATCCCATGGGGATGTGATGGCGCAGGTGGGCGACGGCGACCGGCTCGGCTTCGACGTCGCGCGCGTCCAGGATCAGCAACCGCGAGCGATGCTCGATCGGGTCGTAGGCGAGGGTCAGCAGCCAGCCGTCCCCCTCGTCCGCATCAGCCGAGCGGGGCACGAACACCGGCTCGCCAAAACCATGCCCGGGCGGCAGTTCACGGGTCGCCCGGCGGCCGGTCGCGTGGTCGTACGCATGAATGCCCGTACTGGTCGCCGTCCGGCCGGCGAAGTATGTGTACCGGTGCGGGCGCCCCGCTTGCCGGACGTCGGCGTGCGGCAGTTCCATCGGGCCCGCGTACACCTCTTCCTCCTCGATCCGTCCGGACGGGGTGACGCGATAGCGCATCAGCGCGTCACCCCACGGGAAATCGCTGGTGCGGAAGTCGCGGAAACGTGTGGCCACCTGGTTCCAGTCGGCGAAGCGCACGAACTCCACCACGATGTCGTCGCCGTCCTCGAAGGCATTGACGAAATGGAATCCGAGCAGGGCCTCGTGCTCGATGATGTGCGCCTTACCGCCATCTCTCGGAACGATGGCGAAACATGTCGGCCGATGCGGCTCGTATGACAGGGCGTCCGCGATCGATCCGGTGCCGAACAGGATCGGCGCAGCCTTCGGAATAACCGGATTGATGACGAACACTAGATACCGGCGCGTGAGCGCGAAGTCGTGATTCCACGGACTGTAGGGCAGCGATATCCGCGGCATGTGGTGCAGCGTCCCGCCCGGATCGACCCGGTAACAGCGCAGGCTTCGCAGCCGCGTGAAGTCCATCCCGAAGTTGAAGAGCTCGCCCGTCTCCGGGCACCGTGACGGGTGCGCCGAGAAGGCCGACATCACCTTCAGCCGCCCGTCAAAGGAATGCTCGCCGAGGGTCTCCAGGTTGTCGGGATCCAGTCGGTACGGGCGGCCGCCCTCCCACAGCGCCAGCAGCTGCCCACCGTGCAGCACCACTCCCGTGTTCGCGACGTTCGCCGGCGGTCGCAGCATGTTGGCGAGCGCACCGCCCGGCCGTTGCGTGCCGAGCCCCCGCAGCCCGACGCGCCCTTTCCGCTGCCCGTAGCGGTAATGTTTCGTCCTTACATACCGGTTCCGATAATGGATCCGGCCGTCGCCCGGAAATGCGAACAACGACAGCATCCCGTCGCCGTCGAAGATGTGGTCGAGCAGGGTCTCCCCCACTTGCCAGCGCCCTGGACCGTTCCGATAGAGCGTCCCGACCAGACCGTCCGGAAGCTGTCCGTCGATCTCGCCGACCTCGTAGTCGTGCTCCTCGGCGAGCGCCTCGTAAAGCCCGTGCCACGCTTCGACACCCTCGACCGCTGCGGTCACGTCCGACTCCTCACCCGAAGAGGTCCCCAATTGGACAAGCGTGCCACATCCGCCATGCGTAGTTCAACAGCTAACGACTACCGCCCACCAGGCCACATCGCCGCATCCACCACACTTGATCACCATCGCCCACGGAGAACACACAACCGGTGGCCACAACGGGAGTCCGAAATGCCCAGATCCTTCGTCGACTCCTTTGACAGTGGTGTTGCGATACGGAAAGATCACTGGTCAGTCCCCGCGCCTCATGCTTCCTCGCTCCCCCTTGGAGGTACTTGTGCCGCCCACGCCCCCGGGACTCCCGCCGAACGCGCGCGCCTGGCCCGGACTCGACAGCAAGGGTCCCGATCTGGTCGTCGGCGACCTGAAGACCTTGGCACGGAGGCTGGAAAAGCAGCTTGAGGACATGATCACAACGGCCACCGCGCATCTGCAGACGGCCGCTTCCGCCTCGCCCACCGCCTACGGCCAGT
The DNA here is from genome assembly GCF_030283205.1 of Actinomadura opuntiae. Lineage (GTDB taxonomy): Bacteria > Actinomycetota > Actinomycetes > Streptosporangiales > Streptosporangiaceae > Spirillospora. Next base: position 42,541 of record NZ_JASNWF010000027.1, on the reverse strand, counting down.
GGGACGCCGCCTCTCAACTCGCTGGAACGGCCTCAACGGCCCACGCCGCGATCACCGACCACCACATGCGGTTCATCTACGCAATGCAGGCCGTGGTGAAGAAGCTCTACGCCACCGCCCACGTCTACGACGAGCACGAGGCGGAGATCAAAGCAAAGATCCGCAAGCTCGAACGGCTGCTCAGCGGAGACCCGGCGCCCATGACGAGCAACAGACCCGCACCGCAGGTAGCAGGCCCAGGCCCGTCATGGCCCGAATCCGGCACTGGACCGAGTTGGCCGGAGGCAGGCAGCTGATGACCGACGTCAAGAACTCACCGCTCCGCGAGCCCGCCCCGGCGGGAAATCCGGACTCGTACGCGACCAAAGAAATGATCACGGCGTACCTTCGCGGTGTCGACCCGGGCACCGTGACCGCCTCCGGCCAGGCGTACCTCGACCTCGCGGCCGGCTACGACAAGGCGATGACCGAACTGCGCACCTTCGCCCACGACCTCGCGAGCGCTTGGAAGGGCCCCGCGTCCAACGCCGCCCAAGGCCAGTTGCGGGAACTCTTCACCGCCGCGTTCCAGATCTCTTCGCGTTCTCAGCAGGTCGGCACCGCGGTCAAGAACCACGGCACTAGCTACCTCGCCTGGTACAAGACGAACATGCCCGCCCCGAAGACGCTCGAAGAAGCGCGCCAGTGGATGCAAGGCGCCAACGAACGCGCCACAGAAACCTGGAGTGCCATCCCCGCCGACATCTCGACAGGGCTCCCACCCATCAAGTTCAATCCGGGAGCCGAATACGGAACGCCTGCCGGCGGATCGGGATCCGCATCCGGCTCCGGCCACCCGGCGGGCAGCGGTGGCGCCACCAACCCTCTCGGCTCGGACGATGGAGGTACGGTCGCTTCTAGAGCGGGCACGACAGGTCGTGAACTTTCCCCCACCGCCTCTGGTGCTCACGGTCCCCAAGGCGGTCCGACGCACCCCGCTGGCGACGGCTCGGGCTCCGTCATCGGTCGCCCTGTGGGCGGCGCTCCGAGTGATGGCGCTCTCCCTCCGGCAGGCGACTCGGGAGGGACCCAACTCTCCGGCTTCCCCCCTTCCGGAACCGTCGGCGCGGGGTTCGGAAACGGGGGGTCCGGCAGCTACGGCCTTGGCGGTGGCGGGTTCGACGGCCTCGGTCTTGGCGGCTCGGCCGGGTCGGGCCTCCCCGGTGGTGGTGCCGGCGGCGGTCTGCCCGGTGGCAGCGCCGTTCCTCCGGGGGCGGGAGGTGGGTTCCTTCCAGGCCCGGGGGCCATCGGCGGTGTGCAGGGGCAAGGCGCCCCCAGCAGTGCCAGGAGCCCTGCCACTGGACGCCCCGGCACACCGGGTGCAGGGGTGCCCGGTGCTCCCGGCCGTGGCGGAAGGAGCGACGAAGAACGTGAGCGCAGGGCCTGGTTGCCGGACGACCACGATCTCTGGGAGGAGGGCATCGAGGCCGTGCCAGGCGTGATCGGCGACGCCCCTCCGAAACCGATTCAGCCAGAGAAGCCCGCCAGTGACGAGCAAACGGACGAGGCAGCGCTCTTGCGCCGAGTCCTCGCCCGATTGACCGAGTTGGAGTCACGCGGCCATACCCCACCGCCCGCGCCGCCCCGAATGGAGTGGACGGATTGAGCCATCCCAGATGGCCCTGGCGTCTCTCCTCTTTGATGGCGGCCAGTGCCATCGCCTTCCACAGCATGGTGGCATCCGCCGCGGTGAATCCTTTTCCCAGGAGAGACGAATGGTGGTTCCACGCATGGTCGGTGCAGGACAAGGTCTGGCCGCTCAGTAAGGGCGCCGGCGTTACCGTCGCCGTGATGGATGACGGGGTGAATGCGAGGCTGCCTGAACTTTCAAACGTGGTCCTACCCGGCCTGGACACGACAGGCAACCCCACCAAAGGGCAGATCGATTTCCACAAACAGGGGCATGGGACCTCGATGGCGGCACTCATCGCGGGGCAAGGCGGTGGAACTACCGGCTTTGTCGGCCTTGCGCCAGCCGCAAAAATTCTGCCCATCCGCCTTCCCGTTTCCAGCAAGGACGGCTCCATAGAGGGGACGGCACGGGGGATCCGATTCGCCGTCGACCACGGCGCCAAGGTCATCAACATGTCGTACGGAGGCGAGTCCTTTCAGTGTGCCGCGGAGATTGAATCCGCAATCGAGTACGCGATTGACCACGACGTTGTTCTCGTAGCCTCAGCGGGAAATGACGGCAATGGCGCCAACGCCCCGGAGCAGCCGGCGAGGTGTCCGGGAGTGCTAGCGGTCGGTGCGGTGACCAAGGATTCCCAGCCTTGGCGTGAAACTCAACGACAAAACTACGTTACCCTCGCCGCGCCGGGCGCACAGATGGGCCTCGTCGGGAAAGACGGCACATACTACCCGGACAGCCGCGGAACCAGTGGCGCCGCCGCACTCGCATCCGCAGCAGTAGCACTGATTCGTTCGCATAACCCAACCATGTCCGGGCGGACGGTTGTGCAACGACTCATCGCCACGGCAATGCGAATAGGCGATAAGAAGTGGAGCCCACAGACGGGTTATGGGGTACTCCTCGTCCGCGGTGCGATGGACCCCGACAAGTATCCGGTGCCGTCCAACGCACCCAACCCGGTCTACGGAGCGTTCGACAAGTGGAAGGCGTCAACGCACCGCGCACCCTCAGAACCGCCGGTGACGGTGAAACCGAAAACCGCCCATTCGAGTGGAATCGGGATGGCCACGATCTTCGCCGGAGTCGGCGCGGCAGTACTCGTCGTCGGCGGCCTGATCACGGGTTTTCTGGTGCTGAGCCGCAGGCGCGGGCTCGGCCGTACTTCTCACTTGTAGGACGCTCACAAGAAAGAAAGCCAGTGACCGAGACTCGGCAGTTCAGCCCTGCGCACCTGCGGGAGACGGGGAAGTCGGCGGACGACCTCGGGGACCACGTCCAGAAGGCACTGAAGAGGCTGGAGGACGCGCACCAGGGCGTCAAGAGCGGAGCGGACGGCTTCGCGTTCGCCGGTGCACTGACCAAGGTCTTCGATTCCTGGGACCAGCGGCTGGGGGCGTTGCGTGGCGAGTGCTGGTCGATCGCCGCTACGTTCCGCGCCAACGCCGGCAATGACCAGGCGACGGAGCAGGGGCTCGTGGCCGGGATGAACAAGAACTTCAACGACCTGATCAACTTCAGGACGGCTGACTGACATGGTGTCGATGGAGCAACTCCAGAAGCTCGATCTGGCGCCGGTGAAGACCGCCGCCGACGGTTGGGGCGGCCTCATGGGCGACTTGGAGACCGGCCAGCACACCACGGACCGCCGGATCATGGCGCCCTTGCACGGCACTTGGGAGGGCAAGGACGCGGAGGCCGCTTTCCAGCGGATCTCCCGGTTGAGCCAGAACTTCGAGTACGGGATGACCGAGTCCGGAGACGTCCGGACGTTGCTGGCGTCAATGCATGCGGAGCTGAGCGCGCAGCAGAACGCGCTCCAGCAGGCACTCGCACAGGCGGCCAAGCTCGGCTTCACCGTCAGTCCCGACGGGCGGGTCGGCTACCCGGCCTCTCCCCCGATGCTGAGCGGCGGCACCGCCACGGGGTCCGGCGTCGCGCCGTTCGGTGCGCCGGCGGGCGACAACAGGGCGCAGGCGCAGGCCATCGCCGACCAGATCCGCCGCGCCGTGACCCAGGCGACCGCCATCGACGAGAAGTACGCCACCGCCCTCGCCAAGCTCGCCGCCACGGCCGACATCCAGGTGACGTCGAAGACGTGGGCGGACGCCCGAGGCGACGGCCGGCTCACGACCCAACTGGCCGACGCGGGCCTCCGGCTGAAGCTCCCGGACGGCAAGGACCCGAAGACGACGGCTGCCTGGTGGCGGAGCCTGACTCCCGAGCAGCGCCAGGAGTACATCACCACGCACCCCGACAAGATCGGCGCACTCGACGGCCTGCCCGCCGAGGTCCGCGACCAGGCGAACCGCCTGGTCCTCCGCGAAACCCGCGCCGACGCCCAGCAACGCCTCAACGCCCTCGGCCCCGAACCCTTCCATGTGACCGAGGCCGGCCTAGGCGGAATGAACTCCGCCTACAAACATTGGAAAGAACAGCACGACGAGCTCACCGCACAGTTGAAGGGAATGGATTCAATTCAACGACATCTGGACAAGGCCGGACTCCAGGGTATTCCGGATGCTTATTTTCTTGGCTTCGACAACGTGGGGAACGGCCACGCGATCGTCGCACGAGGCAATCCGGATTCCGCGAGCCATACTGGAGTCTACGTACCGGGCACATTCGCCAGGCTCTCCAAAATAGACAGCGACCTCAACCGCAGCGACCTGTTGTGGCGAGCCTCCAACGGCCTGGCGGACGGACAGCCCGTCTCAACGGTTACGTGGCTGGGTTACGACGCTCCCCAGGACATCGTCACCGAGGCGCCCTTCCGCAGCTATGCCGATCAGGGGGCGCCGGCACTGAACCAATTCACCGACGGGCTTCGCACCGCTCACCCGGGTTCGCCCACGCACCTGACCCTCATAGGGCACAGCTACGGGAGCGCCGTTATCGGTTCCGCTGCGATCCACGGCCATCTGCAGGCGAACGACGTCATCTTCGCGGGAAGCCCGGGCGTGGAAGCCGATCACGCCTCAGACCTCGGCATCGGCGCTCGCCACGTTTACACTCAGCGCGCACCCGCTGATCCCGTTCCTCCGGCGGGCACATTCAGCGAGCTGCCGGGGCATACCTGGACCTCCAGCCACGGGGTGCCGGTGTTCGGGCCGTCCGTCCCCGGTGACAAGGCGTTCGGCGGGCAGATCCTTCCGTACGGAGACGACCCTGCCGGCAGTAACGTGCCCAGCGCGCACAGCAGCTACTGGAACAACGGACCGACCGGTTTCTCGACGAGCCTGGTCAATCAGGCCGCTGTGCTGGTAGGCCAGAGGTGATGCGAGATGCCGACCAAAAGGCGACGCACCGGACACCTTTTCACTCTGATGACCGCAATCGCAATGATCGGCGGATGTTCGCACATGGATCCCGATAACGCTCACCATCAGCCAAGGGCGGCCAGGCCGGACACCATCCGCGCACAGATCGACGGATACTCGAAAACCATCAGGGCATGGGCGAATGTGTCGGGCGGACAGACCTCGGCGCACGGACCCCTGATCAACCTGAATGTCCAGGGGGTCAAAAGAGGCTTCTCAATGATCGACACCTGGTCGATATTCAAATCCACCGACCAGGCGACCGGTGAGGGCTACCAGCGAATCGAGCAGCGACTTCCGGGCAATGGCTGGAGAATCACCAGGAGGGGAACCTCGGATATTCAGGACAACGCGCCAAAGCTCTGGGCGGAGCACGGGAGCGATCACGTGTTCCTTCAGCTCGAGTGGTTGCACCCGACAGCCGGTCACGGCGCCAAACTGCTGGTCACGGTGGAGTCCGGCGTCTACACAGCGCCAGCGGACGTCGACCTGGACTCCTATTGATGGCCAAGACGGTCAGTACGCGCATCCTCGTGCTCGGCACCATCCTGGTCCTTTTCGCCGCCGGGTGCGGAACGCCCAAGCACACGATCACGGTGGACAAGGCGGTCCAACGGATCGACGGGTACGTGCAGGAGACCTTGCGATCGGTGCCGACGTCGCTGCGCTTCGGCGACAGGCAGGTCGAGACCGATTACGACGGCGGCTGCGTCAAGCCTCTGACCGATTCAGGGTTCACCGGACAGATAAACCCCGACATCGTCTACAAGGCGAGTGTGCCCGCGAGCGCCGAGGGAGAGGTGCGGGACTTTTTCGCAGCGGTCGCTTCCCACTGGAAGCGGAGATCGGCTGAGGTGAGCAGCACCAGGACGCCCGACGGGACCCCCGGCCTGCTCAGCGTCCACCCATTTCATAATGGTTATCGGCTGTTCGTATCGTACTACCCGAGCCGCATCATCGAACTGGGTGGAGTGCTCGACGACTGCATCTGGCGTTACGGGGCCCCGCAACCCACCGACGACCCGTGATCCTCAGGGGGTGGAGGACGTTCAGGCTGGTCGGGATTGTGGCGGCGCCACGTGGGAGGCCAGGGCAGGCATAGCGGCGGATGGGGGCGGGTGAGTCGGCGCCTGCCCACTTCTAGCGTGTTCACGGCTCGCTGGGAACCTTGACGCGGCAGGGACTCCGTTTCATAGTGGACGGACATCCCCCGACATCGTCCCGCGGAGGCCGCAACGAAAATGTTAGCGCTAACATAGCGCTCGCTCCCACCCCCAGTCGCGATTCCGCACGTCAGAGCGATGTATTGGCGGCGCAGCGGTGCGCGAGGTTCTCTCGCGCATTTCGAGTGTCGCCCCCTGCCTGAATTACGCGGCATTCATCGCGACCGCTCGAAAGGCAGAGATGCACCATGACCGCCCGGTCTCTAAGAAAGGCCATGCTGTCCGCAGGGACGGCCGTCGCGCTCGCCGTCGGCATGCTGAGCGGTATCTCCATGCCGTCGCAGGCGGCGGCGTCCTTGCCCTGTGACGTCTACGCCGCCGGCGGCACGCCGTGTGTGGCGGCGCACAGCACGACCCGCGCCCTGTACGCCTCGTACAACGGGCCGCTGTACCAGGTACGCCGGACTTCCGACAACGCCACCCGGGACATCGGCGTACTGAGCACCGGCGGATACGCCAACGCCGCCGCGCAGGACTCGTTCTGCACCGGCACGACCTGCCTCATCAGCGTCATCTACGACCAGTCCGGCAGGGGCAACAACCTCACGCAGGCGCCCCCGGGCGGGTTCTCCGGCCCGACCGCGAACGGGTACGACAACCTGGCGATCGCCACGGCGGCACCGACCCTGGTCAACGGCCACAAGGCCTACGGCGTGTACGTGGGGCCCGGTACCGGATACCGCAACAACCACACCAACGGCATCGCCACCGGTGACCGGCCAGAGGGAATGTACGCCGTTTTCGACGGCACGCACTACAACGGCGCCTGCTGCTTCGACTACGGCAACGCCGAGACCGACAGCCGGGACGACGGCAACGGCACCATGGAAGCGATCTACTTCGGGAACAGCAAGTTCTGGGGGTCCGGCACCGGCAACGGCCCCTGGATCATGGCCGACCTGGAGAACGGCCTGTTCTCCGGCGTGAACGCCGGCTACAACGCCAACGACCCGACCATCGGTCACCGGTACCTCACCGCCATCATCAAGGGCGAGTCGAACCACTGGGCCATCCGCGGCGGAAATGCCCAGTCCGGCGGCCTGTCGACGTTCTACAACGGACCGCGCCCCAACGTCTCGGGCTACAACCCGATGAAGAAACAAGGTGCGATCATCCTCGGCATCGGCGGCGACAACAGTAACGGGGCCGCCGGTACCTTCTACGAGGGTGTGATGACCTCCGGTTATCCCTCGGACGCCACGGAGAATTCCGTACAGGCCGGTATCACCGCCGCCGGGTACTCGCCATCCGGCGGGGGCACGGACGGAACGCTCACTCCCGGCTCGCTGATGTCGCTGCGTGCGACGACGCCCTGCTGTACCGATCGCTACATCCGTCACCAGAATGACGGAGCCGTCACCTCGACGATCAGCTCGTCCAGTTCGTCTCTCGACAAGAGCGACGCCACATGGATCGTGCACAGTGGGTTGGCCAGCGGTTCCTGCGTGTCCTTCGAGTCGAGGAACTACCCGGGCGACTATCTGCGGCACCAGAACTTCCACCTGTACCGGCAGCACAACGACGGCAGCTCGCTGTTCGCCGCGGACGCCACATTCTGCCCGCAGACCGGCAAGAGCGGCCAGGGCACCTCGTTCGCCTCTTACAACTATCCCTCTCGCTTCCTCCGCCACTACAACAGCACCGTCTACATCGCCAGCGACGGCGGCTCCAACGACCTCGACAGCTCCACCTCCTGGGCAGCCGACGTGAGCTGGGCCGTCCAGAAGCCGTGGGCGTAGTCGCCGGAGACGGCCCAAGGCCGAACGACGCGGGCCCGGCCGGAGTGCATCCGGCCGGGCCCGCACGGTGCCCACGTCCCCGAGGCCGTCGTCGACGACTACAACTGGAGGCACCCCGAAGCCCACCCGACCACTGAGGTTCAGGCGGGGCGGACGGCGGTTTCGACAGTTCGGCGGTCGAGGGGGGCGGGGAGGCGCCAGTAGGGGCGGGCCGCGTTGAGTTTGGCGGTCAGGGAGTCGATGAGCTGGTCCTGCGGGTAGGGGTAGGGGCCGCCGCGGGCGAAGAGCTGGGAGTAGCGGACGGAGTCGACGATCGCCGACTTGATCCGCTCGTGGGTGAGGTAGGCGCCGAGGTCGTTCTCCCAGCCGGTGGTGTGCTCGGACGGCATGGCGGCCCGCCACCGAGCGACCAGGGCGTCCCGCTCGTCCGGCAGGTAGCCCATCTTGTGGATGTGGACGGCCAGGTCGTAGACGGGGTCGCCCCACAGGGCGAGCTCCCAGTCGAGGAACGTGGTCGAGCCGTCATCGACGATCATGTTGCGGCGGTGGACGTCGGCGTGCACGCAGGCGAACGGGCGCGGCGTCAGGCCGCGCCACAGCGCGTCGACCGGCGCGAGGGGCTCGGCGGGGATGGCCAAGGCCGCGAACAGGCCGGCGTACTCGGCGCTGAAGGTGTCGTACACGCGCCGGGTGAGGTCGGACAGCAGGCGCGCGAAGGCCGCGGTGTCCTTCTCGGCCGGCCAGGAGGCGGGGACGTCGGGGAGCCGGGGAACGCGGACGAGCTGGGTGAACAGCCGGACGGTGTCGTCCAGCACGTGCGGCGGGACGGGGACGCCGCGGGGTGCGACGTCGTTGAGGACGTCGCCTGCGATGAACTCGTGCACCTGGAACGGCGGGTCGGCGGAGACGTGCAGGAGGCGGGGGGCGGCGCGGACGTGCGGGGCGATGGCGGCGAGCACGCGGTCCTCGCGCCAGGGCCGCAGGTCCATCATGTCGGCGCCGTGGATCGGGATGCGGACGATGACGGGCCCGCCGGCGGTGTCGACGCGGATGTTGTCGTTGTAGTAGCCGGCCGCGGAGTCGCCTTTCGCGCGCGCCCGCTCGTACAGGTCCCGCCAGTTCATGCGTCCTCCAGCATGGCCGTCACGAGCGCGCGTGCGTGGTCGTCCAAGGATGGCAGCAGGTGGGCCGGGCTGATCTGGGCGCGGGCCCGCGCGGTCTCGGCGGCGATGTGCTCGCCGGCCGTGCCGAGGACGTCCAGCAGGTGGCCGGCGACCATGATCAGGGTGGGGTAGACCTCGGCGGCGACGAGTTCGGCGACGGCCCAGTGGGCGGACGCCGACGCGGCGCGGGCGTCGCCGGTCCGGGCGTGCAGGAAGGCGCGGAACAGTTCCGCGCGGGCCCGGCCGGACCGGTAGCGCGCCCGGTCCAGGGCGTCGGCCGCGGCCTGGAACGACATCGCGGCCGGGGCGTGCTGTCCGAGACGGAGCTGGGCGATGGCCAGTGCGGTGTACGCCTTGCCGATCTCGTGGTGTGCGCCGCGTTCGGTCTGGACCTCGATCGCCTCGGCGGCCGCATCGACGGCGCGCGGCGGGTCGGTCCAGGCGAGCAGTTCCGCGCGGTTGGTCTTGATGTCGGCCTGGCCGATCGCGGTGCCCGCGCGCGCGTAGAGCGCGGCGGCGGACTCCAGGGTCCGGTGCGAGGCGTCGAGGTCGAAGGAGAACCGGTGGCCGAGATGCAGGAGGCGGACGACGTCGCCGCGCAGCACGAGGTCGTCGCCGGGGGCGTCGGCGAGGATCTGGTCCGCGGTGGCGGAGGCGTCCCCGAAGCGTCCCTGGCACATGTCCAGGTCGGCCATGCAGAAGCCGGCCCGGAGCCGTGCGGTGCCGGTGTGCTCGGTCCACACCCGGCTGAAGATCCGCTGGGCTTCGCCGGTCGCTCCGGCGATGCGGCGGCCGTGGGCGCCGGCCAGCGCGAGGCGTGCGCCGGGGGTGTCGTGCAGCGGCCAGTCGATGGACGGGGTGAGCCGGGTGGCGGTCGCCGCGTCCCCGAGCAGGACGGCCGCCTCGGCCTCCAGGCAGCGGGCCGTCCGGGCGAGGTCGGTGTCGCCGCGGCCCGCGTCCAGGTAGTCGCGCAGATCCTGGGCCACGCCGTCCATGCCCTGCTTGCCGCCGTGGATCATCGCGCGGTCGGCGTAGGCCAGGACGTCGTCGCCCTGGAGGGTTCCGGCGTGCAGGCCGCAGAACGCCGCCTCGCGGACGGCGCGGGCGCGGATGGCGACGCCGTCCTCGGCCGCGTGGTCGCGCATGGCGCGGGCGTCCCAGACTTTGCGCAGGAGCGTCTGGACGTCCCGGACGGTGTCCTGCGACAGCCGCTGGTGCAGTGCCGCCCGCATGAGCTGGTGGAGGCGCCTGCCGTGCGCGCCCGCCGGATAGACGAACGAGTATGCGGTCAGCGACTCCCATGCCATCCGGTGCCGGGGCAGGTCGAACGCGTCCGCCAGCGCCTGGAAGATCTCGAAGTCGAAGATCCGGGCGACGCTCAGCAGTTCGAGGGAGCGGACCTCGTCGGAGGCGACGTGGGTCAGGAACCGCTGCAGGATCTCCTCGGACGAGACGGTCGCGGCCGCCTGCCGGGCCGTGGTGCGGGTGTCCACGGCCAGGTGCAGGTAGAACGGCAGCCCTTGGCTGGCGGTGGCTATCGCCTGCCGGGCCGCGTGGTCGGTGATGCCGCCGTCGGCGAGCAGTTCCAGCCGGGCGGCCATGGGCAGGCCGTCGACGCGCTGGTGGCGGATGACCTCGGCCCAGCCGGGGTCGTGCGCGTCCCAGGCGAGGGGCTCGCGGCTGGCCACGACGACCACACCCCGGTCGAGCTGGGCGATCAGGTCGCGGAGCCACACGTCCTGGGCCATCGCCCGGCCGGACCGCGCCGGGGCGGGCACCAGGGCCTCGTAGGCGTCCACGAGGATGACGTAGGGACGGTCGGAGCCGTCCCGCAGGTCCTCGGCGAACAGGTAGGTGACCGCGTCGGCGAGTTCGGCGTTGGTGAGGTCGTCGAGGTGGCCGAGCGTGTCGTCGGCCTTGATGCGGTGGCGTTGCCGCATCCCGGTCGTGGCCTTGCTCAGCAGGCGTAGCAGCCCCACGCCGGTGCCGAACACCGGGACGCCCGCCGCGCCGTCGAGGATCTGCGACAGCGCTTCGCTCTCGTCCGCGAACGGCAGTTCCTTGCGGGTGAGCCGCAGGTGCGGGTGCAGCCGCTGCCAGAGGACGGCGTAGGCGATGTCGAAGCGGTCGAACCGGACGCCCTGCCGGCCCAGTTCGACGCGCAGGACGGCGAGGGCGTCCTCCTGCTGGCGCATGGCGGGCACCTGCAAGTCGATGGTGGCTCTGCGATGCGTCGCGGCGCTGCGCTGCCCGAGTTCCTGCAGCAGGCGCGACTTGCCGATGCCTCCCACACCGACCACGTTGAACACGCGCGGCGATCCGTCCGGAGCCGATAACACCTCGGCGAAGGCGGCCGTCACCTGTTCCCTGTCCACGAACGGACGGTGCAGCGCGGCCACCCGCCGGAAGCGGGGTTCGAGGGGCATTGCGTCTCCTGGGGGGCGGAGGTTGTTTCCGTCCGGCGCAGCGCGGACGGCGACACGTTGCACGCCGACGATAACGGGGCCCGTGCGGCGTCGTGTGAGCCGAGCCCGCCGAGGAGACGCGGGGTCAGTGGGCGGTGGTCTGGGGGCGGGGGGTGAGCTTGGTGCGGAGGAGGCCGCCGAGGCCCTTGACGGAGGCGGCGAGGAAGGTGGTCCAGTCGAAGTAGTCGCGCCACAGGGTGATGAGGCCGTCGTGGACCTCGAAGGTGCCGCAGACCCAGAACTCGGCGCGCCAGGCGCCCGCTTCGAGGACGTCGGTGCGCTCGGTGAGGACGACGGGGCCGTTGGCGGCGATGTTGTGCAGGCGGGCCTCGAAGCCGGTGCCGTAGCGGCCCATGGTGCGCAGGGCCTTCTCGACGGCGGGCAGGCCGCGGGCGGGGGGCAGCGGGACGTTCTGGTAGACGATGGCCGGGTCGGCGAGGGTGAGGGCCCGGTCCACGTCGAGGGCCTCGAGGGCGGACAGGAAGTCGCGGACGGTCTGGATCTCGCTCATGGACGACCACGGTACTTCAGGGGATACGCCAGAATCAGGCCCATGCTGTTCGGCGTTCTGGGGCCGGTCGAGGCCCGTGGCGGTGCGGGGGCCGTACCGGTGGGCGGCCCGCGGGTGCGGGCGCTGCTGGCGATGCTGGCGCTGGACGCGGGACGGGTCGTGACGAGCGAGCGGCTTATCGACGGCCTGTACGGGGAGGACCCGCCGGCCGGGGCGGCGAACGCGCTCCAGTCGCAGGTGTCGCGGCTGCGCCGGGGGCTCGGCGACACCGGGCTGGTCGAGGGGCGTCCCGCCGGGTACCGGCTGCTCGCCGACCGGGACCGGGTGGACGCGCACCGGTTCGAGGCGCTGGCGCGGGACGGGCGGCGGGCGCTCGCGGCGGGCGACCGGGCGCGGGCGTCGGTGCTGCTGAAGGAGGCGCTGGAGCTGTGGCGGGGCCCGGCGCTGGCGGACGTGCGGTCGGCGCCGTTCGCGGAGCCGCAGGCGGCACGGCTGGAGGAGGCGCGGGCCGCCGTCGCCGAGGACCACGCCGAGGCGCGGCTGGCGCTGGGCGAGTTCGACGCGGCGGTCGCCGGGCTGCGCGGCCTGCTGGACGAGCGGCCGCTGCGGGAGCGGGCGCGGGCGCTGCTGATGCGGGCGCTGTACGGGGCCGGGCGGCAGGCCGAGGCGCTGGCGGTGTTCGAGGACGGTCGGCGGGTCCTCGCCGACGAGCTGGGCGCCGACCCCTCGCCGGAGCTGGCGGGGGTGCACCTGGCGATCCTCCGCGGCGACCTGGAGGGGCCCGCGGCCGGGGCGGAGAGCGTCCGGCTCACCCTGCCGGCGCAGCTCACCAGCTTCGTCGGGCGCGACGAGGAGGTCCGGCGGGTCGGGGCGATGCTCGCCGAGGGGCGGCTGGTGACGCTGCTCGGCCCCGGCGGGGCGGGCAAGACGCGGCTGGCGGTCGAGGCGGCGGCACGCGAGGACGGCGAGGTCTGCTTCGTCGACCTGGCGCCCGTCGACCGGGCCGAGGTGACCACGGCGGTGCTCGGGGCGCTCGGGCTGCGCGAGGGCGCGATGATGCCCTCCCCCGGCGAGCGCCCGGCGGACGCGGCGGAGCGGCTGGTCACGGCGCTGAGCGGGCGGCGGATGCTGCTCGTCCTGGACAACTGCGAGCACGTGGTGGCGACGGTCGCGCCGCTGGCGCACCGGCTGCTGAGCGCCTGTCCCGAGCTGCGGGTGCTGGCGACCAGCCGGGAGGCGCTGGCGATCACCGGGGAGGCGCTGTGGCCGCTGCCGCCGCTGGCGCTGCCGCCCGAGGGAACGCCCGCCGCGGAGGTCACCGGATACCCGGCGGTTCGGCTGTTCGCCGACCGGGCCGCGGCGGTCCGTCCCGGCTTCGCGGTGGATGACGGCAACGTGGACGCGGTGCTGCGGATCTGCGGGGCGCTGGACGGGCTGCCGCTGGCGATCGAGCTGGCGGCGGCGCGGCTGCGGTCGCTGCCGGTCGAGCAGGTCGCGAGCCGGCTGGACGACCGGTTCCGGCTGCTGTCGCGCGGCAACCGGACGGCGGCGCCGCGGCACCAGACGCTGCGGGCCGTCGTGGAGTGGAGCTGGGAGCTGCTGGACGAGGCGGAGCAGACGCTCGCGCGGCGGCTGACGGTGTTCTCCGGCGGCCTGACGCTGGAGGCGGCGGCGCAGGTCTGCGACCTGGACGACGCCGACGAGCTGCTGGTCGAGCTGGCCGACAAGTCGCTGCTGCAGAGCGACGGGACGCGGTACCGGATGCTGGACACCGTCCGGGCGTTCTGCGCCGAGCGGCTCGCGGAGGCGGGCGAGGCGGAGCGGTTCGAGCGGGCGCACGCGGCGTACTTCCTCGACCTGGCGCGGCGCGCGGAACCGCACCTGCGGGGCATCGAGCAGCTGGAGTGGCTCGGGCTGCTGGCCGCCGACCACGGCAACCTGCACGCGGCGCTGCGCCGGTCCGTGCGGCTGGACGCCGTCCTCGCGCTGCGGCTGGTGGCGGCGCTGTCGTGGTACTGGTGGCTGCGCGGGCGGGTCGAGGGCGCCTCGATCGCGTCCGAGCTGCTGGACGTCGTGGGCCTCGACCCTCCGGAGGGATGCGAGGAGGAGTACGTCCTGTGCGTGATGAACGCGGTGTCGGCGGGCTCGACGGGCGGCCGCGCCCAGGCGTGGCTGGACCGGGCCGAGGCGCTGCTGCACGGCATCCGCCGGGTGCTGACCTATCCGTCCACGATCGTGCAGTACGCGCTCACGGCGGGGCCGAGCCGGACGCAGTACGCGGTGTTCACGGTGCACCTCGGCGACGATCCGTGGGCGCAGGCGCTGATCCACATGAGCGACGGGTTCCTGCGGCAGTTCAGCGGCGACGTCGAGCGCGCGGAGGAGTCGTGCACCGCGGCGGTCGCGGGGTTCCGGGCGTGCGGCGACCGGTGGGGCACCGCCAACTCCCTCGACCCGCTCGCCCAGCTCGCGGCCTGGCGCGGCGACCTGGACCGGGCGCTGGAGCTGCTGGACGAGGCGCTGGAGCTCGCCGGGCAGCTCGGCGCGCTGGAGGACACCGCGGACCTGCTGTACCGGCGCGCGGACGTCCTCGTCCGGTCGGGCGAGCCGGACCGGGCGGCCGCCGAGCTGGAGCGCGGCATCGAGCTGGCGCGCCGGGCGGGCGCCCCCGACAAGGTCGCGGGCGGGCACAACGGGCTGGCGGGGATCGCGCGGCTGCGCGGCGACCTCGGCGAGGCGCGGCGGCTGTACGAGAAGGCGCTGACGGGGTTCGCGTCGGAGCGGTTCATCGCGACGGCGGTGCGCGGCACCGCGCTGGTCGGCCTCGGCTGGGTCGAGCTGGACGGCGGCGGCGACGCGGCGCGGGCGCGGGAGCTGTTCCGCGAGGCGCTGGACATCTCCTTCGACCATCCGATCTTCACCTACCAGGCCGCGGCGGCGGTCGGGCTGGGCGGCGCCGCCCTCGCGGAGGGCGACGCCAAGCGCGCGGCGCTGCTGGCGGGCGTGGCGTCGACGCTGCGCGGCGTCCAGGTCCCCGGCGACGACGACGCCCGGCGGGTCGCGGCAGGCGCCCGCGCCGCGCTCGGCGACGCCGGTTACGACGCCGCCTTCGCCGAGGGCGCGGCCCTCACCCGCGAGGAGGCCCTCGCCATGCTCAACGTGGGCGCCGGCCTCCCGCCGCCCGACTCCTGGCGGGGCCTCACGGACGGCTGACGGCCGGACATGAGCCAGGGTGCGGGACGGTCAGCGGACGGTGCGCACACGGTCAGCGCGCCCCGCGAGCCTTGCGGACATGTACTCCTCAGCCCGCAAGTGGGGCACGTTCGCGATCTGCTGCCTGCTCGCCATCGTGCCGAACATCGACCTGACCGCGCTCAACCAGGCCGTCCCGCACCTGAGCGCCGACCTGCACCCCTCGGCCACGCAGATCCTGTGGATCGCCGACTCCTACGGGTTCGCCCTCGCCGGCCTGCTGATCACCATGGGCGGGATCGGCGACCGGATCGGGCACAAGAAGCTGCTGCTGATGGGCACGGCGCTGTTCGCCACCGCGTCCGCGGTGACCGCCTACGCGCCGAGCGCCGAGCTGCTGATCGCGGCGCGGGCGCTGCTGGGCGTCGCCGGCGCGACGCTGATGCCGTCCGGGCTGTCGCTGATCCGCCGGGTGTTCGCCGAGCCCAAGGAGCGGACGATGGCGATCGGGATCTTCAGCGGCGTCGGCGGGCTCGCGGTCGGGCTCGGCCCGGTCATCGGGGGCGCGCTGCTGGACCACTTCTGGTGGGGCTCGGTGTTCCTCATCAACGTCCCGATCATGGTCGTGGCGTTCCTCGCCGGGGCCGTCGTGCTGCCCGAGACGCGCACCACCCTGCCCGGGCGGCTGGACCTGGCCAGCGTGCCGCTGTCGATCGCCGGCGTCCTCGGCCTGGTGTACGCGGTCAAGGAGGCGGCGGCGCACGGTGTGGACGAGCCGCGGGTGGTGACCGCCGCGGTGATCGGCGTCGTCGCGCTGGCCGCGTTCTGGATCCGGCAGACCCGGATCGCCGAGCCGCTCATCGACGTCCGGCTGTTCCGCCGCGCCGCGTTCTCCGGCTCGGTCGGCACCAACATGTTCGCGATGTTCGCGCTGGTCGCCCAGTCGCTGATCTTCTCGCTGTTCTTCCAGCTCGCGCTCGGCTGGTCGCCGCTGAAGGCGGGCCTGGCGGGGCTGCCCGGCGCGGCCGGCGCCATGGTCGGCGGCGCGGCGCTCGCCCCGCCGCTGATCAACGCCCTGGGCCGGGCCCGCGTCGTCGCGATCGGCATGCTGGTCTCCGCCGGCGGCTTCTCCCTCTTCCTCACCATCGGGCTGGACACCACGTACTGGGTGATGCTGGCGGGGATGCTGATGTCCGGCATCGGGATGGGGATGGCGCTGACCACCACCGCCGACACCGTCCTCGCGTCGGTGCCGAAGGACCGGTCGGGCGCCGCGTCCGCGATCTCCGAGACGGCCACCGAGCTCGGCGGCGCGCTCGGCATGGCGATCCTCGGCAGCGTGCTGAACGCCGTCTACCGGGACTCGCTGCACCTGCCGGCGAACGTGCCGGCGCCGGCCGCGTCCGCCGCCCGCGACTCGCTCGCCGGCGCTTTCGAGGCCGCGTCCGCGCTCCCCGGCCGGCTCGGCGGGCAGGTCCTCGGCGCCGCTCGGGACGCGTTCGTGGACGGCATGCACGGTGCCCTGCTGTGCAGCGCGGGCCTCGCCGCGCTGGTCGCGGTCTTCGCGCTGGTGACCCTCCGGTCCGTCCCGAAGGTCATCCCCGACGCCGCCGCCGAGAGCCCCGATCCCGGGACCGTCCCGGCCGCCAAGTAGCCCGCTCCCGGAAGTGCCCGGTCCCCCGCCAGGGGCCGGGCCTCCGCTATTGAGAAAAGTGATATCACTTTGCTATGTTGTTGCTAACCGAGGAGGAGGCGAGCGTGGTGGACGCTACGGCGCAGGTGGAGATGCCCAGGCCGCGGATCGGGGAGCACCCGGCGCGCGACCGGGGCGGGTGGGCCATGCTCGGGGTCGCCGTGGTGCTCGTGCTGGTGGGGATCGCGGCGCTCGTGGCCGGGCTCGCCGCCGGCGGCGGCGCCGCGGTCGCGGCCGGGATCGTGGCCGGGGTGCTGCTGATCATCGCCGGGCTCGTCACGGCGGCGGGGCTGACGCCGGTCGCACCGGGCGAGGCGCGGGTGCTGCAGCTGCTCGGCCGCTACAAGGGGACGGTCCGCGAGGACGGGCTGCGCTGGGTGAACCCGCTGACCGACCGGCGGCGGGTGTCGACCCGGATCCGCAACCACGAGACCGGCCTTGCGAAGGTGAACGACCTGGACGGCAACCCGATCGAGATCTCGGCGGTGGTCGTCTGGCAGGTGCGAGACACCGCGCGGGCGGTGTTCGAGGTCGACGACTTCGTGGAGTTCGTCGCGTTCCAGACCGAGGCGGCCGTCCGGCACATCGCGGGCAGCTTCCCCTACGACGCCGCCGACCGGACGTCGCTGCGCGACAACGCCGACGAGATCACCGCGCAGATGTCGGAGGAGCTGCAGCAGCGGGTCGCCTCCGCGGGGGTCGACATCGTCGAGTCGCGGATCACCCGGCTGGCGTACGCGCCGGAGATCGCGCAGGCGATGCTGCGCCGGCAGCAGGCGGGCGCGGTCGTCGCGGCGCGGGAGCGGATCGTGGACGGCGCGGTCGGCATGGTGCACCGGGCGCTGGAACGGCTGGACGAGGAGGAGGTCGTGGAGCTGGACGAGGAGCGCAAGGCGGCGATGGTCAGCAACCTGCTGGTCGTGCTGTGCGCCGACCGGGACGCGCAGCCGGTGGTGAACACCGGCACGCTCTACCAGTGACCGCGGGCAGTGGCCACGGAGCGCAAGAAGATCCTGCTGCGGCTCGACCCCGCCGTGCACGACGCGTTGGCGAAGTGGGCCGGGGACGAGCTGCGCAGCACCAACGCCCAGATCGAGTTCCTGCTGCGGCAGGCGCTCGCCGACGCCGGGCGGATGCCCGGGTCGGCCGGGCGGATGCGGCGGCCCGGCCGGCCGCGCAAGCCGCGCGGCGAGCAGGGCAAGGCGCGCGGCGAGCAGGGCGAGGCCGGCGCGCAGGGGGCATCGGGCGAGCGCGGGGCGCCGCCCGGGGGAGACGAGGAGTAGGCATGGTCGAGGTACCGGACACGCTGCCGGCGAGGATGTACCTCCTGGCGTACGACCTGCGCAAGCAGAGGCTCACCACGCGCGGTTCGCAGCTCGGCTACGTGCTGCGGGCGGCGGCGCTGACCGAGCTGTTCCTGGACGGGCGGCTGGAGGACCGGCGGGGCAGGCCGGTGCCGGGCACGCCGGGCGAGGACCCGTACGGCGTGCTGGCGCAGATCTCCGCGTCGCGCCCGCGGTCCTGGCAGCACTGGGTGCGCAAGGGCGGCCGGGCGCTCGTCCGGACGGTGCGGGACGAGCTGGTGCGGGACGGCTGGATCCGGGTGCGGGGGCGCCGGATGCTGGGGCTGTTCCCGTACCAGGAGGTCACCGTGCGGGACCCGCGCGTGGTGAAGGAGCTGTGGGGCGGGGCGTCGTCGGCGCTGCGGGGACGTCCGGTGGCGCACGTGAACAGCTACGACGCGGCGGCGGTGGCGCTGGCGGCGGCGGGCGAGCTGAAGGCGGTGCTGCCGGGGTCGGAGCGGCGGCGGCACAAGCGGCGGATCGCGGAGCTGACGGCGCGGTCGGGCCCGGCGGCGCCGGCGGTCCGCAAGGTGATCCGCGCGCAGCGCGCCGCGGCGGTGGCCTCCAGCTCCTGACCCGTCCCCGGCGGTCCGGGCCGCCGGGGGACGCCACCTCAAAGGGGCGCCAGTGCGGAGACCTACAAACTTCCAAGGGTCGAACTTGTAACGGTGCCCCACCGCCGGGGCGGGCGCGGGCGCCATAGCGTTCTCGGACATGGATCCCGAACGCGTTGTCTATCCCCTGATGAAATACGTCGTTCTCGGCCCCGCGATGCGGGTGGCATTCCTTCCGCGGGTGAGCGGTCTGCGGAACGTGCCGCGCACGGGGCCGGTGATCCTGGCGGCCAACCATCTGGCGTTCATCGACTCGTTCGTGCTGCCGCTGATCGTGCCGCGCCGGGTCCACTTCCTCGGCAAGAACGAGTACTTCACCGGGACGGGCGTGAAGGGCCAGGCGACCTCGACGTTCTTCCGCGGCGTCGGCGCGATCGCGGTGGACCGCGCGGGCGGGCGGGCCGCGTTCGACGCGCTCGACACCTGCGCGGCCGTGCTGGAGCGCGGCGACGTCTTCGCGATCCACCCGGAGGGGACCCGGTCGCCGGACGGGCGGCTCTACCGCGGCCGGACCGGGGTCGCGCGGCTGGCGATGCGGACGGGCGCGCCGGTCGTGCCGGTGGCGATCAAGGGCACCGACCGGGTGCAGCCGCGCGGACGGGTCGTCCCGAAGCCGGGCCGGATCGAGGTGCGGATCGGCGCGCCGATGCGGTTCGCGGGCCGCGACGAGGGGATGCCGCGCGGCAAGGTCGCCCGGCAGGTCACCGACGAGATCATGGAGGCGATCCAGAGCCTGTCGGGCCAGGAGTACGTGGACGACTACGCGCCGCGCCCCGCCGACCCGCCCTGACCGGGCGGGGAGGCCGGAAACCGGTCGTGGCGCGCGTCCGGACGCGGGTACCGTCGCGGCCATGGACGAGCGGTTCGGCCGGTATCTCAACGTGGTCGACGTCGAGGCGACGTGCTGGCAGGGCAAGGTTCCGCCCGGGCAGGTGAACGAGATCATCGAGATCGGGCTGTGCGTCGTCGACCTCGACGAGCGCAGGCGCGTGGCGAAGCACCGCATCCTGGTGCGGCCGCAGCGGTCGGCGGTCAGCGCGTTCTGCACCGAGCTGACCGGGCTCACGCAGGACGAGGTGGACGGCGGGGTGTCCTTCGCCGAGGCGTGCGCGCTGCTGGAGCGCGAGCACCGGTCGCGGTCCCGGGCGTGGGCGAGCTGGGGCGACTACGACCGCAAGCAGTTCGAGCGGCAGTGCGCGGGCGGCGTCCGGTACCCGTTCGGGCGGCGGCACACCAACGCCAAGGCGGCCTACTCCGCCGCGCACGCGCTGCCGCGCCGGCTCGGCATGGCGGGGGCGCTGCGGCACGCGGGGCTGCCGCTGGAGGGCCGGCACCACTGCGGCGCCGACGACGCGTGGAACATCGGCGCGCTCGTCCTCGACATCGTGGGACGCGGCGCATGGCCGGACGATGCGGCCGGGAACGGCGGGGCCGGCGGGGCCGATGGGGCGGCCGGGAACTGAGCCCGATGTTTGAGCGCGGGCGCCGGGGCACGGTTCTAGGGGACGGACGCCGGAGACGACGGAGACGCGACATGGACATCAGCCTGGACCTCCTACTCCCCCGGGAGACGGCGAGCGTCCCCGCGACGCGCAAGATCCTCGACGCGTCGCTGCAGGCCCTCGGCGTGGACGAGGAGATCCGCGGCGACATCGAGATCATGCTGACCGAGGCGTGCACGAACGTGATCAGGCACGCCCGGCACGGCGACGACTACACGGTGCGCGCCGCGATCCACGACGAGCGCTGCGTGATCAAGGTGATCGACTCGGGCCGGGGCTTCGACGCCGAGCGGGTGCCGCCCGAGCCCGACCCGGTCTCCGAGCACGGCCGCGGTCTGATGATCATGCGGTCGCTCGCCGACGACGTGCGCTTCGACTCCTACCCCGAGGACGGCGCGCTCGTCGCGCTGGAGAAGCACCTGGACTACGCCGCCGGCAGCATCGGCGGGCGGCTCGCCGAGAACCACGCCTCCAAGGGCTGAGCCGGAGGGCGCGGCGGGGCCGGCCGGGGCACCGGCCGGCCCCGCCGCGGTCACCGCTCGACCCGCAGCGCGAACACCGCGACCAGCAGCGCGGCGGCGGCGAACACCGCGCCGGCCGCGAACGCGGCGTCCATGTCGTGCATGATCTCGGCCGTGCCGGTGTGCCCGGAGCCGAAGACCGTCACCATGACCGCCGAGCCCAGCGACCCGCCCGACCACAGCATCGTCTGCGCGATGCCGGACGCGGCGCCGGAGTCGGCGGGGTCCACGCTGCCGAGGATCGTCGCGTTCAGCGGCATGATCGACAGGCCGCCGCCCGCGCCCATCAGCACGAACGGGCCGAGCACCCCGGCCGCGTACCCGTCGCCCGGCGACAGCCGCGTCAGCCACAGCAGC
Source organism: Actinomadura opuntiae (assembly GCF_030283205.1). Taxonomy (GTDB): domain Bacteria; phylum Actinomycetota; class Actinomycetes; order Streptosporangiales; family Streptosporangiaceae; genus Spirillospora. The sequence goes on along the minus strand of NZ_JASNWF010000027.1, from coordinate 21,229 downwards.
CCGGCCAGCGCGCAGATCATCCCGGCGATGACCAGGACGCGGGCGCCGAACCGCGGCAGCAGGCGCGGGGCGGCCCGGACGGTCGCGAACTGGAGCCCGACGAACGGCAGGAACGCCGCGCCGGCCCGGAGCGGCCCGTAGCCGAGCACCTGCTGGAGGTAGAGGGTGCAGAAGAAGAACGCGCCGAAGTTCGCCCCGACCAGCAGCAGCTGGCACAGGTAGGACGCGGCGCGGTCCCGTCCGGTGAGCAGCCACAGCGGCATGACGGGCTGCGCGGTGCGGTGCTCGACGGCGACGAACGCGGCGAGCAGCGCGGCGGCGGCGCCGAACGCGGCGAGCGCCCGGCCGTCGCCCCAGCCGTCCGAGCCGGCCCGGATCAGCGCGTAGACCAGCGCGGTCATGCCGGCGGTGGACAGGACGGCGCCCGCCGCGTCGAACCGGCCGGGCCGGCGCGCGGTCTCGGTGAGCACGAGCAGGGCGAGCAGCGCCAGCGCGACGCCGACGGGCACGTTGACGAAGAAGACCAGCCGCCAGGAGGCGGCCTCGGTGAGCACGCCGCCGACCAGCATGCCCACGGCGGCGCCCGCGCCGGTCACGGCGGAGAACACGCTGAGCGCGCGGACGCGGGCGGCGCCCTCGAAGTTGGTGGCGATCAGCGCCATCGCGCTCGGCGCGGCGACGGCGGCGGCGACGCCCTGCAGGGCGCGCGCCGCCAGCAGCCACCAGCCGGCGCCGGCGAACCCGCCGAGCAGGGACGCGGCAGTGAACAGCGCGATCCCGGCGGCGAACGCGCGGCGGCGGCCGAACACGTCCCCGGCGCGCCCGCCGAGCAGCAGCAGGCCGCCGAATGCGAGCATGTAGGAGTTCTGGACCCAGGCGAGCCCTCCGGTCGACAGCCCGAGGGCGGCCCGGACGTCCGGGAGCGCGATGGTGACGACGGAGGTGTCGAGGCCGATCATGAGCTGGCAGCCCACGATGACGGCGAGGACGACGCCGGGACGGCGGCGGAGACGATGACGGGCGCGGGGACCGGCCGGCGGAGCGGTGGGCTCCTGCGGCGCGGTCGTCCGCCCGTGCGGTGCGGCGGGCACGGCGGGACCTCCGGAACGAGAACTTAGGGAACGGCGACGTACACTATGTGGGGAACGTACCACCGATCGGCACAGAAGAGAACGCTCGCGTTCACTATTTCCGGGAGGGCGCGGTGACCCCGGCCACCCGCAGGCGCGGCGGCGCGCTGGAGGCGGCGATCTACGACGCGGTGTTCGCGCAGCTCGAGGCGGTCGGCTACCGGAAACTGACCATGGAGGGCGTCGCGGCGGCCGCCCGCACCGGCAAGGCCGCCCTCTACCGGCGCTGGCAGTCCAAGGACGAGCTCATCACCGACGCGCTCAAGCACGCGCTGCCCGAACCGCCCGCCCAGGAGCCGACGGGCGACGTCCGCGCGGACGTCCTGCGGCTGTGCCGGACGTTCCGCGAGACGATCGAGGCCTGCCACGGCGCGCCGATCCGGGTCCTCAAGGAGGAGACCGGCGGCGCCGACGGCAAGGGGCTCATGCACGACGTCGTGAAGTCGCGGCTGAGCGAACCGCTCAAGGAGGCGCTGTACCAGGTCCTCGTGGACGGCGCCGAGCGCGGCGCGGTCCGGCCCGGGGCCGCCACCCGGCAGGTCGCCAACGTCGGCCCCGCGATGGTCGTGTACCACTCGCTCACCGAGTCGTCCGAGATCACCGACGAGTTCGTCGTCTCGCTGGTCGACGACGTCATCATGCCGATGCTCCGGCCGTGACCGGGCGGATCACCGGGGCGGCCACGCGGCCGGCGGGTCGCCGTGCGGGCCGCCTGCGGGTCAGGGCGCCGGATACGGGACGGCGGCGCCGTTGGAGGCGGCGGCGTCGGGCGCACCGGGGAAGATGAGCTGCCGGCGCGGATAGGGGATCTCGATCCCCTCCTCGCCGAACCGGCGGTGCAGCCGCTTGACGAACTCGTGCTTGATCCTGAACTGGTCGCCGAACTCGCCCGTCCGCAGGATCACGGTGAAGCCGATCCCGGACTCGGCGAAGGTGTGGAAGCGCACCAGCGGCTCGGCCTCCTTGACGCCGCCCTCGACCTCGTTCATCACCTGCTCCCCGACCTCGACGACCACCTTCTCGACGTGGTCCAGGTCGCTCTCGTAGGCCACGCTCGCCTGGATCAGCAGCGACATGTCCTGGGCGGGCCGGTGGTAGTTGGTGAGGATGGAGTCGGAGAACCGCGCGTTCGGAATGACCTCGATGTTGTCCGACAGCGTCCGGATGGAGGTGTTGCGCCAGTTGATGTCGACGACGTACCCCTCCTGGCCGGTGCTCAGCTTGATGTAGTCGCCCGGCTCGATGGTCTTGGACGCCAGCACGTGCACGCCCGCGAACAGGTTGGCGAGGGTGTCCTGCAGAGCCAGCGCCACCGCCAGCCCGCCGACGCCCAACGCGCCGAGCAGCGGGGAGATCGAGATCCCGAGGCTCTGCAGCATGATGAGCACGCCGAGGCCCATCACCACCACCCGGGTGATGTTCGCGAAGATCGACACGTTGGCGGCGACGCCCTGCCGGGCGGACGCGACGGAGCCGACCACCCCCGCGATCAGCCGCGCCAGCGCCAGCGACACCACCAGGATCGTCGCGGCCGTCAGCACCTTGGCCGAGACGTCCAGCGTGCCGCGCCGCAACTCCAGCACGTTCGCGGCGATCCACGCGCCGCCGAGCACCGCGACCGGCATCGCCAGGTCCCGCACCAGCCGCGCCGCGAGGTCGTCCCAGGCCCAGCGGGTGTCCCCGGCCCGGCTGAGCAGGCGGCCGGTGAGCAGCCGCAGCACCACCGCGATCGCCAGGGCGACGACCATCACCACGGCGGCGGCGACGACCCGCTCCCAGCTCACCCCGTCGAAGGCGTGCATCGCTTCCTCCCCCGGACGGCCCGCGCCGCCCGTTCGTCCGGCAACGCGCCATCCTTGCCGCGAACCGCCCTCGATCGTAGTGAAACCCCGCAACTCTGCGAGACACCTCACAGCCGGGGCCCCGTCCCCCGCCGGATACGATCGATCAAGTGGTAGGCGTGGAGAGGATGCGCCGGCTCGGGGTCACGGCGCTCGGACTGCGGAACGGCCCCCACCGGGTGACGGTCGAGCGCGACCTGAGGGTCCCGGCCGCCGACGGCGTGACGCTGCTGGCCGACCGGCACGCCCCCGCCGGCGTCGAGCGGGCGCCGGTCGTGCTCGTCCGCTCACCCTACGGCAGGCGCGGGCCGTTCGGGCTGATGTGCGGGCAGGCGTTCGCCTCGCACGGCTTCCAGGCCGTGGTGCAGAGCGTGCGCGGCGGCTTCGGCTCCGGCGGCGTGTTCGAGGCGCTCGACGAGCGCGAGGACGGCCTGGCCACCATCGCCTGGCTCACGGAGCAGCCGTGGTTCGGCGGGTCCTTCGCCATGCACGGCCCGAGCTACCTCGGCTACGTCCAGTGGGCCGTCGCCGCCGAGGCCGGGCCGGAGCTGAAGGCCCTGTCGATGCAGGTCACCGCGTCGACCTTCCGCGACGCGGTGAACGTCGGCGGGACGTTCGCGCTGGAGTCCGCGCTGATCTGGGTCGACCTCACCGCCCGGATGAAGAACTCGCTGTCGGGCATCACCACCGGCATCATGTCGCCGCGTCGCGCCCGGCGCGCCGCACTGTCGGGCCGCCCGCTCGCCGAGCTCGACCGGCTCGCGACCGGCGCGCAGCAGCGCTTCTTCCAGGAGCTGCTGGTCAACGGCCCCGACACCCCGTTCTGGGACAAGCGCGACTTCAGCCCCACCGTCTCCAAGGTGTCCGCCCCGGTGAACATGACCGGCGGCTGGTACGACATCTTCCTGCCGTGGCAGCTCAAGGACTACGCCGCGCTCCGCGCCGCCGGGCACCGCCCCTACCTCACCATCGGCCCGTGGTTCCACGCCGACCAGCGGATGATGCGCGGCTCGGTGGCCGAGTCGGTCAAGTGGTTCCGCGCGCACCTGCTCGACGACCCGTCCGGCCTGCGCGAGCAGCCCGTCCGGCTGCTGGTGACCGGGGTGGACGAGTGGCGCGAGTTCCCCGACTGGCCCGTCCCGGGGATGCGCGAGCAGCGCTGGCACCTGCAGCCCGCCGGCGCCCTGTCCCCCGACGAGCCGCCCGAGTCCGAGCCCGACACCTACCGGTACGACCCGGAGCACCCCACGCCGTTCCTCGGCGGCCCGACCCTGCTCGGCGAGACCCACCCCGTCACCGACCAGCGCCGCCTCGAACGCCGCCGCGACGTGCTCGTCTACACCTCGCCGGTGCTGGACGACGACCTGGAGATCATCGGCCCGGTCACCGCGGACCTGCACATCCGGTCCAACCGCGAGCACACCGACTTCGTCGTCCGGCTCTGCGACGTCACCCCGGACGGCGAGTCCCGCAACCTGTGCGAGGGCATGCGGCGGCTCGTCCCCGGCACCCCCGAGCCCGGCGAGGACGGCGTCCGCCGCGTCACCGTCGAGCTGTGGCCGGCCGGGCACCGCTTCCTGCGCGGCCACCGCGTCCGCGTCCAGGTCGCCAGCGGCGCCTACCCCCGCGTCGCCCGCAACCCCGGCACCGGCGCCCCCATCGGCACCGCCACCGAGATGCTCACCGCCGACCAGGAGATCCTGCACACCCCCGACCACCCCAGCGCCATCGTCCTCCCGATCGTCCCCGCCTCCTGAGCAGCGCAGCGCCTCACTTGCGGGCGCGGAGGGCTTCCAGGGCCTTGTCGGCGTGGGTGTTCATGCGGACCTCGCTCTTGATGACCGCGAGGACGCGGCGGTCGGTGTCGATGACGAAGGTCTGGCGCTTGGTGGGCAGGAGGGCGAGGCCGCGCTTGACGCCGAAGCGGGCGCGGACGGTGCCTTCGGGGTCGGACAGCAGGGGGTAGGCGAAGGAGTGCTTCTCGGCGAACTCCTTCTGCTTGGCGACGGGGTCGGCGCTGACGCCGACGGGGTGGGCGCCGACCTCCGCGAGCTCGGCGACGAGGTCGCGGAAGTGGCAGGCCTCGGCGGTGCAGCCGGGCGTCAGGGCGGCGGGATAGAAGAACAGGACGACCGGGCCCTGTTCCAGCAGGCCGGTCAGGGTGCGCGGTTCGCCCGTCTGGTCGGGCAGTTCGAAGTCGTCAACGACGTCACCGACGTTCATGCGACGACGGTAGCCCCGCGGCGCGGGCGGCGGGAGGGCGGGGCGCCGCGAGGAGGGCGGCGACGCGCCGCGGGGTCCAGGCGCCGCGGGCGCCGGGGCGGGCGGCGAGGTAGGCGGCGGCGCGGGCGGGCGGCCAGTCGTGCGACTCGCGCAGGCCGTGGCCGAGCATGGTGAGGTACGGCGCGGACGGCGCGTTCAGCTCGGCGGCGGACGCGGCGTGCGGCGCGGTGAACGTCAGCATCGGGTGGCCGCCCCGCTCGCCGACCTTGACGATCGTCTCGTAGCGGCCGGGGCCGATGCGCTGGCTGCCGTGCGCGACGGCCTCCGACAGGTCGTGGTCGGTGCCGACGTCGCGGCGCATCTCCTGGGACATGACGTCGCAGAACTGGCGGCGGGTCAGCAGGTAGGCGCGGGCGGCGGCGCGTCCGGGCAGGGCCGGGTCGTAGAAGGCCATGCCGCCGCCCCACACCTGGGACGTCAGCGCGAAGTAGATGCCGCCGGGCACCGTGACCGCCAGCTCGGCGCGGGCGGGACGGGGGTCGCGGCAGCCGGTGTAGCGGCGGGCGCCGCCGGCGGGGCGGCCGCCGGACAGGTAGCACGTGAACCTCTCGCGGAAGAGGTTCGAGCCGTACGCGACGTACCAGAGCGAACTTTCGTCCATCCCTTCCAGTATCCACGCTGGTGAGAGTGTTGGCGGGGGGCGGCGGGGACAGCAGTCCGATTCGCGAGGTTTGACGGGGAGAGCGGTAGGAAATAGATTCCAGCGAGCAGGTGTCTACGACGCAGATACCTCCAGGCTTCCCCTGTGTTGTCCCGGAGGATACGTCATGCACCGCACGCTGAACATCGCTCTCGTGTCCGCCTCCGACCTTGACGGCGAACACCTGCAGTCAGTCCACGTCCGGGATCTCGCCCGTTCCCTCGCCCGCGGTGACGCGGGCCACCAGGTGACGGTCTACGCCCGCCGCCAGGACGCCGACGCCCGCGGCCGGGTCCGTCTCGGCCCCGGCGCCACGCTCGTCCGGCTGGACGCCGGCCCCGCCCGTCCGCTGACCGACGACGAGCTGCTCGAGCACGTCCGCGACTTCGCCGACGAGCTGCGGCACCGCTGGTCCGGTGCCGGCCGCCCCGACATCGTGCACGCGCACGGCTGGATCGGCGGCCTCGCCGCCTGCGCCGTCGCCCGCGAGCTCGACATCCCCTTCGCGCAGAGCTACCACGGCGTCGCCGCCGCCGAGCGGCGCGCCGGCCGCACGGTCCACCCGCACCGCGACCGGCTGGAGAAGGCCATCGGCCGCGGCGCCGACATCGTGGTCGCCGGCCACGCCGAGGAGGCCGGCGCGGTCGTGCGGATGGGCGTGCCCCGCCCGTCGGTCGCGGTGGTCCCCTACGCCGTGGACGCCGAGCAGTTCGCGCAGGTCGGCCCGGCGATGCCGCACGGCGACCGGGACCGGCTGGTGATGGTCTGCGACGACCTGGAGGCCGGCGACGTGGCGACCGCGCTGCGCGCGCTGGTGCACGTCCCCGACGCCGAGCTGGCCGTGGCCGGCGGGCCCGCCCGCGAGGACCTGGAGAACGACCCGGTCGTGCACCGGCTGATGATGCTGGCCAAGGAGCTGCACGTCGCCGACCGCGTGATCTTCCTCGGCCGGCTGCCCCGCAAGTCGCTGCCGAAGCTGCTGCGCACCGCCAGCGTGGCGCTGTGCCTGACCCCGGTGCAGCCGTCCCCGGCGGCGCCGCTGGAGGCCATGGCCTGCGGCGTCCCGGTGGTGGCCACCCCCGCCGGCGGCAACGCCGACGAGGTGCTCGACAAGATCACCGGCCTGCACGTGCCGGCCGGGCGGCCCGCGGTGATCGGCCGCGCGGTCCGCCGGCTGCTCACCGAGGAGACCACGCTGCACGGCTACTCGATCGCGGCGGCGGACCGGGCCCGGTCCCGCTACTCCTGGGACCGGATCGCGGCCGAGACGGTGCGCGCCTACGACCGGGTGCTGCCGGTGCCCGAGCCGGAGCCGGTCCCCGAGGCGGCGGAGGACGAGACGGAGCTCGAGGCCGAGAGGATCCCCGCCCTCGCCGGCTGACGCCTCCGTCCTACAGCGGGCCCCGGATCCACCCCCCGTCGGATCCGGGGCCCGCCGCTGTGCGCGGCCGCCGCCGTGCCGCCGCGCCCCGGCCGCCGCCCCGGTGCCGCGCGACCGGCGCCATGCCGTTCCCGGGGCGTGTCTTCGCAGGTCAGAGGGCATGTTTTCGCAGATCGGCGGGTACCGCTACGCACTGTGAACACTCTTCGACGCATCGAGATCGGCTGGCCCGTGCTGGGCGTCACCGTGACCGCCGACCTCGACGAACGCAACGCCGTCCTCGCGGACGCGCTCTGGAACGCGCTGCCCTACCGGAGCCTGCAGGGCCACGCCCTCGTCGCCGGCCACCACCTCTACCACGTCGCGCCGGTGCACGAGGTGCTGCACCTGTCCGCCGCGTACCGGGTGGACCGGCGGACGGTGCCGGACGGCACGCTGTTCTGCTCGCGGCTCCAGCATCTCGGCATCAAGTACGGCGAGCTGACCGAGCCGATGGCGGCGACGCCGATCGGGCGGGTCGTCCCCGGCGACCTGGACGCGCTCGCCGACGCCGGGCGGGCCGTGTGGGAGTCGGTGTACTCGTCCAAGAAGCCGGTCGTGGCGGAGGTGCGCCGGGCCGGGGAGCCGAGCGGGCACCGGCTGCCGCGGCTGCGCGCCGCCGACCCGGAGATGGACGCCCTGGCCGGGGACGTGCACGCCGAGACCGAGCGGATCTGGCTGGACGCGCCGCGGGAGCTGGCCGACCTGCACGACGGGCGCATCGCCTCGCGCGCCGGCACGCACGGGACCGTCCTGACGACGCTGCTGTTCGTCAACGGCGAGACCCGTCCGCTGGGCTACAACGCCTACAGCGGCCTCGTCCGGCTGGCGCACGAGGGGATGCCGCTGGACTCGCTGCGGATGGCGGCCCGCGCGATGATCGCGGTGCCGGCGGAGTTCCTCGCCTACTGCGGCCTGGAGACGCTGGGCGCGTTCACCGAGCGGCTGATCGACGGCCTCGACCGGCTCGCGACCCGCCAGGACTTCGCCGCGGTGATGGCGCACATGGCGCTGTACGTCAACTGCCTGGGCGGCTGGAACCTGCACCTGTTCCCGTGGAATGTCGGCGACCATCTGCGGCAGGCCGGGGTCGCGTCGTGACCCGCGGGCCGGCGGTGGTGATCGGCGGCGGGGTCGTCGGGCTGTCGGCCGCCTGCCATCTGGCCGAGGCGGGCGTCGAGACCGTGCTGCTGGAGCGGGACGGGCTGGGGTCGGGTGCGTCCCGCGCGACGGCGGACGTCGTCCGCACCTACTTCCCCGGCAATCCGGTCAGCTCGGCGATGGCCGTCCGGAGCCTGGCCGCCTACCGGACGTTCGAGAAGCGGTCCGGGACCGCGATCCCGCTGCGGCGGGTCGGGTACCTCGTGCTGTTCGGCGAGCCGGAGCAGGTCGCGGCGTTCGAGGCGGACCTCCCGGCGCAGCGCGCCGCCGGTGTGGACGTGCGGCTGATCGACGCGGACGAGGCCCGGCGGCGCAACCCGCTGCTCGGCGACGTCCCGCTGCTGGCGGCGGCGTGGTCGCCGGACGCGTACGTGTCGGACACGGCGGCGATCGTCGGCGGGTTCGCCGAGGCGGCGCGGCGGGCGGGCGCGGACCTGCGGACGGGCTGCCCGGTCAAGGCGGTCGACATCGCGTCCGGCCGGCTCGACACCGGCGACGGCCCGCTCACCGCCGGCGCGGTCGTCTGCGCGGCCGGCGCCTGGTCGGCGCCGCTGGCCCGCGCGGCCGGGGTGGAACTGCCGCTCGGCGATCCGGTCGAGCAGGAGCTGCTGGCCTGCGGGCCGCCGCCGTCCGGGACGCCGGTGCCGGACGTCCCGATGACGCTGCACGCGGCGAGCGGGCTGCTCGTCCGCAAGCGCGGCGACGGGCTGCTGGTCGGCATGGGGTACCCGGGGCCCGACCGGGACGGGTGGCGTGCGCGGGTGCGCGAGCGGCTGGCCACCGTGTACCCGGCGCTGGCGGGGGCGGAGGTGCGGACGGCCTTCGTCGGCGTCCGCGACGCCAGCCCGGACCGGACCGAGTTCATCGGCCGGCTGCCCGGCGAGACGCCGTTCCTGTACGCGGCGGGCTTCTCCGGGCACGGCCTGTGCACCGCGCCCGCGGCCGGGGACCTGGTCCGCGACCTGTACTTCGGCCGCACGCCTGACGTCGACGCCGGACGGCTCGCCGCGACCCCGGAGCGGTCGTGACGGCCGTGGAGCCCGCCCGCTTCACCCTCGATCCGGCCACGCCGGACGTGCACGGGGACAACGAGCGGCTGCGGGCGGCCGGCGCGCTGGTGCCGGTCGAGATCGAGGGCGTGCGGGCGTGGGCGGCGGCGCGGTACTCGGCGCTCGAGGCGGTCCTCGCCCATCCGGACCTGTCGCGGGACGTCCGGCACTGGTCGGCGGAGGGCCGCCGGTCGCTGTGCCCGACCGGGTCGCTCGCCCCGATCGTGCTGGCCCGGACGATGCTGAACGCCGAGGGCGAGGAGCACCGGCGGCTGCGCGGCCCGCTGTCGCGGGTGTTCTCGGCGCGCCGGGTCGCCGCGATGCGCCCGCGGGTGGAGGCGGTGACCGCCGAGTTCACGGACCGGCTGGCGGAGCTGCCGCCCGGCCCCGTCGACCTGCGGCGCGCGTTCGCCTACCCGCTGCCCTGCGAGGTCATCTCCGACGTCATGGGCATCCCGCGCGAGCGCCGCGCGGAGCTGACCGGCAACGACCACGTGCTCACCACGACCCGCGGCAGCGCCGAACGCCTGGCGAGCGCGCGGGCCGGACGGGACGCGGTGATCCGGGAGACCGTCGAGGCGCGGCGCCGCTCCCCCGCCGACGACCTGATCAGCGACCTGGTCGCGTTGGAGGACGGGGACCCGGCCCGGGGGGCGCTGTCCGCCGGCGAGGTGTTCGATACCGTCCAGGAGCTGTACGTCGCGGGCCACGTGACCACGGTCAACCTGATCACCAACGCGGTTCGGCTGCTGCTCGCCCGTCCCGGCCGGCTCGAACTGCTGCGCTCGGGGGCCCGGCCGTGGAGCGCGGCGGTGGAGGAGGCGCTGCGGCTGGAGTCGCCGCTGCGCCATTTCCCGATGCGCTACGCCGTGCGGGACGTGGAGATCGGCGGCGTGACGGTGCGGAAGGGCGAGGCCGTGCTGGCCTGCTTCGCCGCCGCCGGCCGCGATCCCGACCGGTACGGCGAGCGGGCCGCGCGGTTCGACGTCGCCTCCGACCCGCCGCCGCACCTGTCGTTCGGGCACGGCCCGCACTTCTGCCTCGGCGCGCCGCTGGGCCGCCTCGTCGGCGAGGTCGCGCTGTCCGCGCTGTTCGCGGCCTTCCCCGGCCTCGCGCTCGCCAAGCCGGCGGACGAGCTGGCCCCGGTGCCGTCGGTCCTCGCGCTCAGCACCACGACCCTGCCGGTGCGCCTCGGCCGGAGGGCCGGGTGAGCTCGGGGATCGGGGCCGCCCTGCTGGACGGGCTGCGGGCGGCCGGGCCTCGCGAGGTGCTGGTGCACGGGGGGACGCGGCTGTCCGGGGACGACGTGCTCGGCATGGTCGCGGCGGCGGCCGCGCGGCTGGCGGCCAGCGGGGTCCGCCGCGGGGACACGGTCGCGTGCCTGTACGGCACGGGCGCGGAGTCGCCCGTGAGCCGGATCGCCGCGCTGGCGCTCGGCTGCCGGTTCGTCCACGTCTGGGGCGGTGTGCCGGTCGAGGTCGCCGCGCGGGCGATGCGCGCGCTGGACGCGTCCGCGCTGCTGTACGCGCCGTCGCGGCGGGCGGAGGCGGCGCCGCTGCTCGCGGCCTGTCCCGTGCGGGTCCGCCAGGCGCTCGACGACGACCTGTACTCCGGGCCCGCCGCCGGGCCCGTGACGACGCCCCCCTGCGACGGCGTCTCGCTGGCGACCTTCAGCAGCGGGACGACCGGGCAGCACAAGATCGTCGCCTACGACCACGCCGCCGAGGCCGCGCACCTGGCCGCCGCGCAGGCCATGTACGGCACGCCGCCGTGGCGGCTGCTGGTCGCGCCGCGCTCGCGGTACCTGCCGGACATGTTCGTGATCTGGACGCTGGCGGGCGGCGGCACCGTGATCCTGGAGCCGGACGCGCGGCCCGCGCAGCTGGCGGAGACGATCGAGCGGGAGGCGGCGACCCATCTGATGGCCGGCCGCCCGGTGGACCTCTACGCGCTCGCCGAGCACCTGGAGGACGCGCCGGCCGATCTCACGAGCCTGCGCCTGATCGTCTACGGGGGCGCCGCCGCCGTCCCGGCCCGGACGGCGCGGGCGGCCGGGCGGCTGGGGCCGCTGCTGATGCAGAACTACGGGACGTCCGAGGGCGGGTTCCTGACCGTGCTGGAGCCGCGCGACCACGCCCGTCCCGAGCTGCTGATGTCGGTGGGACGGGCCGCGCCGGGCGTCGAGCTGCGGGTCCGTGCCCCGGACGGGACGGACCTGCCGCCCGGCGAGGTCGGCGAGGTGTGGGTCCGGTCGCCGCAGCGGATGAGCGGATACGTGGACGACCCCGCGCGCACCGCCGCGGCGGTGCGGGACGGGTGGGCCCGCACCGGCGACGTCGGCCGGATGGACGGCGACGGGTACCTGTTCCTGCTCGACCGGGCCGAGGACCGGCTCCCGGGCGGGCTCTACGCCCACCCGATCGAGCACGTCCTCACCGGCCACCCGGCCGTGCTCGACGCCGCGGTGTTCGCCCTCCCCCGCGCCGCCGGGCCCGTCCTGGCGGGCGTGGTGGTCGGCCGGGACGGGCGGCGCGTCGATCTCGACGGGCTGCGCGCGCTCGTCCGCCGGGCGCTCGGCGACCGGTGCGAGCCGCGGCACCTGTGGCGGGTCGACGCGCTGCCCCGCACGCCCGGCGGCAAGCCCGACAAGGCGGCGCTGGCCGCCCGGTTCGCGGCGGGCGCGGGCGCGCCGGGACGGCCGCCCGCCCCCTGATCGTTCCGGGCCCGGAACATCCCGCTCGCTGGGATAATGTGCGGGATGACGGAAGGGGGGCGGCGGGTGCTGATCGGCAGGACCGCCGAGCTGGCCGAGCTGACGGCCGCACTCGACCGGGCCGCCGCGGGCGGCGCCGCCGTGGTGCTGGTCAGCGGCGACGCGGGCGTCGGCAAGACCCATCTGGTGTCCGCGCTCACCGCCACCGCCCGCGAGCGGGACTGCGCGGTGCTGGTCGGGCAGTGCGCCGAGCTGGGCGAGAGCATGCCGTACCTGCCGCTGGCGGACGCGCTGTGGACCGCGTCGCGCGGCACCGGGACCGAGGCGGCGGGCGTGCGCGCCGCGCTGGAGTCGCGCCCGGTGCTGCGGCGGCTGCTCCCCGACGGCGAGGGCGGCCCGGACGCGGCGTCCGAGCTCGGCCAGCAGCAGCTGTTCGGCGCGGTGCTCGGGATGCTCGGCGAGCTGGGCGCGCGGACCGGGGACCGGGACCGGCCCGTCCTGCTGGTGCTGGAGGACCTGCACTGGGCGGACCGGTCGACCCGGCACCTGCTGACCTTCCTCAGCCGGGTGCTGGCGCGCGAGCGGGTCTGCCTGGTGGGCACCTACCGCTCCGACGACCTGCACCGCCGGCATCCGCTGCGGCCGGTGGTCGCCGAGCTGCTGCGGCTGCCGACCGTGACCGGCGTGGAGGTCCGGCCGTTCGGGCCGGGCGAGACCGCCGAGTACCTGGCCGGGCTGGCGGGCGGCGGGGCGCCGGTGACCGCCGAGACGGTCGAGCGGGTGTACCGGCGCTCGGAGGGCAACGCCTTCTACGCCGCCGAGCTGTACTCGGCGGCGAGCACCGGCGAGGAGCTGCCCGCCGGGCTGGCGGACCTGCTGCTGTCGCGGGTGGAGCGGCTGTCGGACGGCGCGCAGCGCGTCGTGCGGGTCGCCGCGGTCGCCGGGCGGCGCATCGACGACGAGCTGGTCCGCCGGGTGGCGGGCCTGGACGAGGCCGCGGTCGGGGACGCGCTGCGCGAGGTCGTCTCGCACCAGCTGCTCGTCCCGGCGGGCACCGGGTACACCTTCCGGCACGCGCTGCTGCGCGAGGCCGTCTACGCCGACCTGCTGCCGGGCGAGCGGATCCGGCTGCACGCCGACTTCGCCCGGCTGCTGGCCGGGACGGCGGCGGACGCGGCGTCCGGGGGCGCGGGCGGCCGGCGCGGGTCGGCCGCGGAGCTGGCGCACCACAGCCTCGCCGCGCACGACCTGCCGACCGCGTTCGCCGCGTCGGTGCGGGCGGGCCGGGAGGCCGAGCGGCTCGGCGCGCCCGCCGAGGCGTTCGAGCACTACGACCGGGCGCTGGAGCTGTGGGAGGCGGTGCCGGACCCGGAGGGGGTCTCGGGCACCGACCGGATGGGGCTGTCGCTGGACACCGTCCGCACCTCGGGGCGGTCGGGCGAGCAGCGCCGCGCGGTGTCCCGGCTGCGCCGGCTGCTCGACCTGGCCGACCCGGCGGACGTGCTGCTCGGCGCCCGGCTCCGCGACCGGCTCGCCGAGTACCTCAACGACATCGACGAGGACGACGAGTCGGTCGAGACGGCCCGGGCCGCCGTCGAGATGCTGCCGGCCGAGCCGCCCCTGCCCGAGCGGGCCGCCGCGCTGTCCACCTATGCGCGCACCCTGCTGGCCCGCGACGAGCGCGGCGAGATGCCCGAGCTCGCCGAGCGGGCCATCGAGCTGGCGCGCGCGACCGGGGCGGCGGGCGCCGAGGCGAGCCTGCTGGTGACGCTCGGGGTCTTCCGGGAGTCGCGGGAGGCCGACACCGGCGTGGCCGAGATGTTCGCGCGGGCCCGCGACCTGGCGCTGCGGGAGGGCCGCCAGGTGGTCGCGCTGCGCGCCGCGTTCCACTACGCGCGGACGAAGTTCGACCGCGGCGACCTGGCCGGCGCGACCGCCGCCGCCGACGAGGCCGTGAAGTGGACCCTCGACAGCGGCCTCGGCTGGAGCACCTACGGGACCGTCCTGCGCTGCCTGCGGTTCCTGATCCACTACACGTCCGGGGACTGGGCGGAGGCGAACCGGCTCGCCGGCGAGTTCGCCGTCCGGGTCACACGGACGGCGGAGGCGCAGGTGTCGGCGTACGCGCTGTTCACCGAGGTCGCCCAGGGCAGCCCGGCGGTGGCCGAGCGGCTGCGCTGGATCGCGCCGCTGTGGGGGCGCGACGCGTTCCTCACCTACGTCGCGCGCGGCCTGGCCGCCGAGCACGCGCTGTGGAACGGCGACCCCGACGCCGCCGCCGAGCAGATCGAGCGGACCCTGGTGGAGAGCAACTACACGCAGGAGGCGCCCGTCATCCGCCTCGCGGCGACCGGCCTGTGGGCGCACGCCGAGCGGGCGGCCCGCGCCCGCGCCGCCGGCGACGAGGAGACCGTCCGCGCCGCGGTCCGGATCGGCGACGACCTGATCGGGCGGGCCCGCGCCGCCGCGACGACCAACTCCGACGGACGGCCCCGCGCCTGGCTCGGCGTCGAGGGGCACGCCTGGCTCGCCCGCGCCGAGGCCGAGCGGCGCCGCCTCGACGGCGTCCACGACGTGGACCTGTGGCGCCGGGCCACCGACCTGTTCACCTACGGCGACCCGGACGGCGGGTTCGTGTACGAGGTGGCGCGGTCGCGGTGGCGGCTCGCCGAGGCCCTCGCCGAGAGCGGCGACCGGGAGGCCGCCGCGGCGCAGTGGCGGCCGGCGGTCGAGGCCGCCGAGCGGCTCGGGGCCGCGCCGCTGCTGGCCGCGCTCCGCGATCTCGGCGCCCGCGCCCGGCTGGACGCCGGCCGGCCCGCCGCCCCGGGCCCGTCCGGGCCGTTCGACGCGCTGACCGCGCGGGAGCGGGAGGTGCTGAAGCTGGTCGCGGAGGGCCGCAACAACAAGCAGATCGCGGCGGCGCTGTTCATCTCGCCGAAGACGGCGAGCGTGCACGTCTCCAACATCCTGGCGAAGCTGAACGTCACGGGCCGCACCCAGGCCGCCGCCCTCGCCCTCCGCGAGGGCCTGTGAAAAGGGACCGGAAATCCGGCCTTGAGCAATGGCCGCGGTTTCTGTAGGTTCTTCTTCGTGACTGCCGGGTCGGCCATGGGCCACGAGCGAGTGAGGCACCCGGCCTCCGAGTGAGCCGGGGGCGGGCACGCGGCCCGCCCTGCCCATCGCGTTTCCTTCTTTCTCTTCCGCATCCTGCGACGTCAGCGGCATGCCCGCCGGACGCCGCGCGCGGACGCATCCCCTTTTCGCATGCCGTTCGGCATGCCATTTCGTGACGCCATTCGATGGCGCGCGACGTCATTCCATCGCCAATCAGCCATGCCCGAAAACAGAGAGGAAGACCACCGCAGGATGGATTTCAACAAGCAGGTCATCGGGGAGTTCCGCGCCAACGGCGGACGGGTCGGCGGGCCGTTCGAGGGCGGCCGGCTGCTCCTGCTGACCACCACCGGGGCGCGGTCGGGCGCCCCGCGCACCACGCCGCTCGGCTACCTGCCGGACGGTCTCGGGCGCGTCCTCGTCATCGCGTCGGCCGGCGGGGCGCCGAAGCACCCGGCGTGGTTCCGCAACCTCGTCGCGAACCCGCGCGTGACGGTGGAGAGCGACGCGTTCCGGTACGAGGCGGACGCGGTCGTCCTGGACGGCGACGAGCGCGACCGGGCGTTCGCGCGGGCCGTGGAGAGCGATCCGGGCTGGGCGGAGTACGAGGCGAGGTCGGGCCGGACGCTGCCGGTGGTCGCGCTGGTGCAGGTCGGTGAGGGTCCGCCGCCCGGGCCGGAGCGTCCCGGCGACATGCTCGTCGCGGTGCACGACGCGTTCCGCGCCGAGCTGCGGCGGATCCGCGCGGAGGCCGCCGCGTCCGGCCCGGTGCTCGGCGCGCAGCTCCGCGTGAACTGCCTCGTCCTGTGCCAGGGGCTCGGCAACCACCACGCGGGCGAGGACCTGATGCTGTTCCCGGGCGTGGAGCGCGGCCGTCCCGAGCTGGCGGCGGCGCTGGCGCGGATGCGCGAGGAGCACGAGGCGATCAAGGCGATCCTGGACGACCTGCAAGCCGTCCTGGCCGCCGAGGCGCCCGACCGCGCGGCGCTCGCCGCCGAGGTGGACCGGCTGACCGCCGACCTGGAAGGGCACCTGGACCGGGAGGAGGCCCTCCTCGTCCCGGCCCTCAACGCCACCGCGCCGTAGGTCAGAGCAGGCCGCGGCCGGTGATGAGGGGGAGGTCGAGCGCGGTCAGCAGGCCGGGCGGCGCCGCGACGACCGCGGGGATCGCGTTGACCAGCCGCATCGCGGTCGCCTTCAGGCCCGCGGTGTTGTGGTCGCCGTCGCCGCCGAGCAGCTGCAGGTCGACGGTGTAGTCCGGCTCGCCGCGCACCTCGACGCGGTAGCAGCCGGCGCCGGCGGGCTGCGGCCAGTCCGGGGCGAGGTCGTCGCGCAGCCGGGTGACGTGCTCCAGGACGATCACGGGTTCGCCGCCGCGCATGCCGCGCACCTCGAAGCGCAGCGCGGCGGCGGTGCCCTTCTCGACCGTCCCGGCGGAGACGTCGAAGGTCTCGGGGGCGGGCAGCCGGGTGTGCTGCTCGGTGACCTCGTCCAGCTCCACGCCGAGCCCGGCGGCGAGCTGCCGGACGACGCTGCCCCACGCCATGGTGAGCACGCCGGGCTGCAGCAGCATCGGCGTCTCGTCCAGGGAGCGGCCGAACCCCATGATGTCGAACAGGACGGTGCCCTGGTCGTAGGTGGCGTAGTTGAGGATCTCCATGCAGCGGACCTGGTCGATCCGCTCGCTGATGCCGGTGACGGCGAGCGGCAGCGCGTCGTTGGCGAAGCCGGGGTCGATGCCGTTGACGAACAGCGACGCGCCGCCCGCCTCGGCCGCCTCCCGCACCGGATCGGACATCTCCGGCGGGACGACGCCGTCCGGGAACTGCAGGAAGACCGGGCTGCTGGAGACGACGTTGATCCCGGCGCGCAGGATGCGGCACAGGTCGTCGATCGCCTCCATCAGCCGGACGTCGGCCATCGAGGTGTAGACGACGCAGTCGGGCCGCAGGGCGAGCAGCTCGTCCTCCGACCCGGTGGCGGCGACCCCGAGGGTGCGGCCGAGCCCGGCCAGCTCGCCGGCGTCCTTGCCGATCTTGGCGGGGTTGGACACCCACACCCCGGCCAGCTCCAGGTCGGGGCGGGCGTCGATGCCCGCGATCGCGTGCCGGCCGACGTTGCCGGTGCTCCACTGGACGACGCGGTAGGTCACAGGTCCTCCAGTCCGAGGTCGAGGTTCGGGACGTCGATGCCGCCGTCCACGCGCAGCACGGTGCCGGTGGTGTAGGCGGCCGCGGGCGAGGCGAGGTACAGCACGGCCGCCGCGACGTCCTCGGGGTCGCCGATCCGGCCGAGCGGGGTGCCCTGCTCCATCTGCGTGCGCATCTCGTCGTTGGTCATCACGATGTCGAGCGCGGACGTGGCGACCGAGCCGACCGCGACCGCGTTGACGCGGATGCGCGGCGCGAGGTCGGTGGCGGCGAGCCGGGTGTAGTGCGCGAGGGCGGCCTTGGCGGTGCCGTAGGCGAGGTAGCCGCGCCCGGCGACCCGTCCCATGACCGAGGAGATGTTGACGACGGCGCCCGGCGCGGAGGCGGTGGCCGACTCCAGGATGTGCGGGACGGCGGCGCGGGTCAGCGCGTGCGCGGTGCTCACGTTGAACTGGAACGCGTTCTCGAGGTACTGGGGCGTGGTGTCCAGGAAGGCGTTCGGGATCGTGCCGCCCATGTTGTTGACCACGATGTCGAGGCGGCCGAGGCCGTCAACGGCGCGGGTGGCCAACTCGGCCGCCGCGTCCGGCGTGCTGAGGTCGGCGGGGACGACGAGCGCGCGCCGGCCGGCCGCCTCGATCTCCGCGGCCACCTTGCGCAGCTGGTCCTCGGTGCGGGCGGACACGACCACGTCCGCGCCCGCCTGCGCGAGCGCCACGGCGGCCGCCGCGCCGATCCCGCGGCCCGCCCCGGTCACCACCGCGACCCTGCCATCGATTCGGAACCGGTCCTGGATCACCGGCGTCACCTCCGGTCGCTCGCCCGTGCCCGCACAGCCTAGACAGGAACTAGAACCTGTTTCAATACCGGGGTTCCGCGGGCGGTGCCGGATGATCCGCGCACACCGCGGGCGGTAGATCTTCACGGGTCGATCGTTATTTCGGCTACTGGCCGCGCCGCGGCCGGCCTGCAATTGTCTTCTCTCGTGGGCGCCACCGTGCCGGTGCCGGGAGAGGAATTCCATCCATGGACATGGGGTATGAGCTCTACTGCATAGCGGACAAGCTCTTTTACGACGCCCCGCCGATCTCCCGTGAATCCGATTTCGCGATTTCACGGCGCCCGCTGCCCGAGGGCTGGGAGCAGGAGCGCGGTGACGAGTGGACGGTGTACGTCCCGCCCGTCCGGCGGACTCCCCTGCAGGGCTGGAAAGTCCATGTGACCGGCTGCGCGGAAAGCGCCGAGAAAGTGCTCGAACAGACCTGGGACTACTGCGTCGCCAAGGGCCTGGAATTCAAGCATCTGCGCGCCCCGGGAACGCTGCGGACGCGGAACGCCAAGTACGCGCCGCGCGGCGCGAGCGGCAAGCTCGTCACGGTCTACCCCGAGGACGAGGCGGAGCTGGAGCGGGTGCTGGCCGAGCTGGGCGCCCGGCTGGACGGCCTGCCCGGCCCGTACATCCTCAGCGATCTGCGCATCGGCGACGGCCCGCTGCACGTCCGGTACGGCGGGTTCGCCGACCGGCGGTGCCTGGACGGGCGCGGCGAGCTCGTCGCCGCGCTGGAGAACGGCGCCGGCGACCTCGTCCCCGATGTGCGCGGTCCCGTCTTCAGCGTGCCGGAATGGGTGACGCTCCCCCGCTGCCTGGAATCGCACATGGCGGCCCGCTCGGCCACGACGACGACCGATCTCCCCTACCGCATCGAGAAGGCGCTGCATTTCTCCAATGGCGGCGGAGTCTATGCCGGAACGGACAGCCGGACCGGCGAGAAGGTCGTCCTGAAAGAGGCCCGACCGCACGCCGGCCTCGCCGCGGACGGCGCCGACGCCGTGGAGCGCCTGGAACGAGAGCGCCGGACCCTGGAACGGCTCGCGGGGATCGACGGAGTCCCCCGGGTGCACGATTCTTTCACGCTCGGCGAGCACCATTTCCTCGTCCAGGAGTTCATCGAGGGAAAGACGCTCAACAGTTTCTACGCGACGCGCCATCCCATGCTCGACCCGGACCCCGAGCCCCGGAAGTTCGCGGACTACACCGCGTGGGCGCTGCGGGTGTACGCGGGCGTCGAGCGGATCGTGACGGCCATCCACGAGCGCGGCGTCGTCTTCAACGACCTGCACATGTTCAACATCATGGTCCGCCCGGACGACTCCGTCGCGCTGATCGACTTCGAGACGGCGGCGCCCGCCGCCGACCGGGGCCGGCAGACCCTCGCCAGCCCGGCGTTCCTGGCGCCGCACGACCGGCGCGGCGTCGAGGTCGACCGGTACAGCCTGGCCTGCCTGCGGCTCGCCCTGTTCACGCCGATGACCACGCTGTTCGTCATCGACCGCGGCAAGGCCCGGCATCTCGCCGACGTCGCGGCCCGCTACTTCCCGGTGCCCCGCGCGTTCCTGGACGAGGCGGTCGCCGAGATCACCCGCGACCTGCCGGCCGCGCCCGCGCCGCAGTTCGCGCCCGGCCCGTCCGGCTGGGAGCGCGCGCGGGAGGACCTGGCCCGGGCGATCCTGGCGAGCGCCACGCCCGGACGGGCCGACCGGCTGTTCCCCGGCGACGTCGAGCAGTTCGGCAAGGCGCGGCTCGGGCTGGCGCACGGCGCCGCCGGCGTCCTGTACGCGCTGGACGCGACGGGCGCGGGCCGCCACCCCGACCACGAGGAATGGCTGGCCGACCGCGTCGCCGCCCCGCCCCGCGGGACCGGGCTCGGCCTGTACGACGGGCTGCTCGGCGCCGCCTACGTCCTCGGCCGCTTCGGCCGTACCGACGCCGCGCTCACCGCCGTCGGCCACTGCCTGGACGAGCGCTGGGAAGGGCTCGGCGGCGACCTGTTCGGCGGCCTGCCGGGCGCCGCGCTCGTCCTGGACGACCTCGCCGGACGCACCGGCGACACCGCCCTGCGCGACGCCGCCCACCACGCCGTCCGGATCGTCGCGGACCGGCCGGCGGCGGAGCGCAGCCCGCGGCCCGGGCTCATGCACGGCGGCGCGGGCGCCGCGCTGATGTTCGTCCGCTTCTACGAGCGGACCGGCGACGCCGCGCTGCTCGACCTGGCCGCCGCGGCGCTCCGCCGCGACCTCGCGGGCTGCGTCGACGACGGCCACGGCGCGCTGTTCGTCGACGAGGGCTACCGGATCATGCCCTACCTCGCGCTCGGCAGCGTCGGCATCGGCCTGGTCCTGGACGACTACCTCGCGCACCGCCCCGACGAGGAGTTCGAGCGGGCCCGCGAGGCGATCCGGCTCGCCGCGGCGGCCCGGTACTACGCGCAGCCGAGCCTGTTCGGCGGGCGCGCCGGGATGCTGCTGTACCTCGCCCGCCAGGACCGCGACGACCCGCGCGTCGCCCGGCACGTCCGCGACCTGGCCTGGCACGCGCTGCCGTTCGCCGGCGGCCTGGCGATGCCCGGCGAGAACCTGTTCCGGCTGTCCATGGACCTCGCCACCGGCACCGCCGGTGTGCTCCTCGCGCTCGGCGCGGCGTCGCACGACGCCCCGGCCGGGCTGCCGTTCCTGGCGACGGCCCCCCGACCCCCCGCGGAGCCCTCCGCGGTGGCCACCTCTATCCAGCCCGAAAGGGGGTGACGGAACATGGCGCTCCTCGACCTTCAGGGAATGGAGTCGGAGCACAACGGCGGCGGCGGCAAGAGCACGCTGAGCCTGCTCTGCGACAGCGCGGCCAGCATCCTGCTGTGCCTGTGACGCATGACGCGGCCGCGGTCCCCGGTGAC
>NZ_JASNWF010000026.1 GCF_030283205.1 Actinomadura opuntiae | reverse complement strand
GCCGGCGCCGCCACGCCCGAGGACCGGGCCGCGCTCAACGAGCTGTTCGCCGCGACCGGCGTCCCCGCCGCGCTCACCGCGCGGACGGCGGCGCGGCTCGGGTCCGGTGCCGCCGCGCGGCTGCGCGAGGACCCGTGGCGGCTGCTGCGCGTCCCCGGCGTGCGGCTCCCGCAGGCCGACCACTTCGCGCGCGCCCTGCTCGGCCCGGACGCCCGGCCCGACGACCCGCGCCGCGGCCGCGCGCTCGTCCTGCACCTGCTGACCGAGGCGGCCCGGCAGGGGCACACCGTCACCCCGCTCGCCGAGGTCGTGACGCAGCTGGAACGCGCCCAGGTCGACGACCCGCCCGGCGCCGTCGAGGCGGCCCTGGACGAAGGCGAGGTGCTGCCGCTCACCGAGGAGCCGGAGTTCGACGAGGAGTCGTTCGACGAGGACGCCGAGCCGCCCGAGCCGGAGGAGACGCTCGGCGTGGAGCGCTGGGCGCTGGCGGAGGAGACGGCGGCCGAGGGGTTCCAGCGGCTGACGCTCACCGCCGTGCCGCTGCTGGACGACACCGCCGTCAAGGAGCTGCGCGCCGGGCTGCCCGAGGACCGCTCGCTCGCGCTCACCGCCGCGCTGCGCACCGGCGTCAGCGTCCTGCGCGGCACCCCGGACGCCCTCGCCGGGACCGCCGCCGGCATCGCCTCGGCCGCCGCGTCGGCCGGCCTGCGCGCCGCGGTCGCCGCGCCGACGGAACGGGCCGCCGCCGACCTGGCCGCCGCGCTCCCCGGTGACGGGCCCGCCCCGGTCGTGGCGAGCCTGCACCGCCTGCTGGAGCCGCAGGACGACGCGTCCGCGGCGCCCGGCGCCGTCGTGTACGGGCGCGGCGAGCAGCGGCCGTTCGAGCTGGACCTGGTCGTGGTGACGGAGGCGGCGGCGCTCGACGTCGAGCTGTGCGCGCTGCTGGTCGGGGCGTGCCCGGACGGCGCCCACCTCGTGCTGTGCGCCGAGCCGGGCTCGCCGCCGCCCGCCGGGCCGGGCCGCCCGCTGGACGACCTGGAAGGGTCGGACACCGTCCCGGTCGTCACGCTGGACGCCGAGCCTCCGTCCGATCCCGTCGCGGCGCTCACCGAGGCGGTGCGGGGCGGGGAGCTGGTCGCGGTGGACGCGCCGGGCCGCGAGGTCGTGATCGTGCCGGCCGCCGACCCGGCGGAGGCGGTGCACCGGGCGGTCCAGCTCGTCACCGACTCGATCCCGCGCGCGCTCGGCATCCCGGTGGAGGACGTCCAGGTCGTCGCGGTGGCCTCGGGCGGCGACGCGGGCGCGGCCGCGCTGAACGCGGCGCTGAAGGCGCGGCTGAACCCCGGCCCCGGCGCGTTCGGCGGGATGGACCCCGGCGACCGGGTGGTCGTGGCGGCGCCGCTTCCCCTGGCCGCGGTCGGCGAGACCGGCGTGGTGACCGGCGGCGGCCCGCACGGCCTGGACGTGGAGTTCCCCGGCGGCGCGGTGACGATCGCGCCCGCGGACGCGGCGCGGCTGCGGCACGGCTGGGCGGTGCCGGTCGCCCAGGCGCGCGGGACGCGCCGTCCTGCGGTCGTGGCGGTGCTGGTGCCGGACGGGCTGTCGCGGCCGCTGGTGGCCACCGCGTTCGGGCTGGCGCGCAGGCACCTGTCGGTGGTGCAGGCGGCCGGGCCGGCGCTGGCCAGGGCCGTCAAGGAGTCCGGGGCGCGCGAGCGGCGGACCCGCCTGGCGCGATTGGTGAGGCGGTAAAGAAACCGCCGTGTCGCGGTTTACGGTTGGCCCCGTATGGGGCACGATCGGACCAATCGGCGCGCGCATTCGACCGTGACCTCTGTGTCCATCGTTCGTTGGACCAGGTGTCAACAACAGCATCACGGCAGGCGGAGGAGCGACATGCCCCAGCGGCTCAGGCGGCTCGGTACGGCTTCGGCCGCGGTCTCGGCGGGCGCCCTGGTCCTGCTGCTGGCCGCGCCCGCGGGCGAGGCGGCCGCGGCGGAGACGTGCAAGAAGGGCACCGACCCGGCCAGCACCATCGACAACTGGAAGTGCAACCTCGGCAACCTGCGCAAGGCGCTGACCCCGACGCCCACGCCGACGCCGACCCCCACGCCCAAGCCCACCAAGTCGAAGAAGCCCAGCGCCCCCAAGAGCAGCGCGCCCAAGAAGGCCAAGGCGCCCGCTCGCGGCTCGGGCACGGCGGTCCGCGCGCCGTCGGCCACCGGCACGGGCGCCGGGCCGTCCACGATGACCGGCGGGCAGGGCCTCAAGCCCTACGACCCGAACGCCCCGACGCTCTCGTCCGGGCTGCCGGGCGTGCTGCCCACCCCGGAGGTCGCGGCCGACCCGAACGCCTACCGCAACGCGTCCGGCGCGTACACCATGCCGCAGACGCGCCTCATCTCCCCCGTCGCCTCCTCCGAGCACGACGGCGACCAGATGCTCTGGGTCGCCGCCGCCGCGGGCGCGGCGGGCGCCGTGGCCGCCCTCAACATCAGCGTCGCGGGCCGCTCGCTCCGCCGGGCCGCCGCGGCCCGCCGCCGCTGACGCAGCACGCCGAAGGCCCCCTCCCCGGCTTGGGGAGGGGGCCTTCGGCGTTCGCGTGGGCCGCCGGAGGGCTACACGTCCGGGGCGCCGACGGAGTGCAGGCCGCCGTCGACGTGGACGATCTCGCCGCTGGTGGCCGGGAACCAGTCCGACAGCAGCGCCACGCACGCCCGCGCGGTCGGCTCGCTGTCCTTGATGTCCCAGCCGAGCGGGGCCGCCTTCGGCCACAGCTCCGTCATGCCCTCGAAGCCGGGGATGCTCTTGGCCGCCATCGTGGCCAGCGGGCCCGCCGCGACGAGGTTGACGCGGATGCCCTGCGGGCCGAGGTACTTGGCCAGGTAGCGGGCGCACGACTCCAGGCCGGCCTTCGCCACGCCCATCCAGTCGTACACCGGCCACGACTTGGTGGCGTCGAAGTCCAGGCCGACGACCGAGCCGCCGTCCTTCATCAGCGGCAGGCACGCCATCGTCAGCGACTTCAGCGAGTACGTGGAGGCGTGAATGGCGGTCGCCACGTCCTCCCAGGGCGTCTCCAGGAAGTTGCCGCCGAGCGCGGTCTGCGGCGCGAAGCCGATCGCGTGCATCACGCCGTCGAGGTGGTCGAAGCCGTGCTCGCGCAGGTTGCCCTCAAGGGCGTTCAGCTGCTCGGTGTTCATCACATCGAGTTCGATGACCGGCGGCGGGTTGTCCGGGCCGGACGGCAGCCGCTTGGCGGTCCGCGCCGTGAGGGTCGGCCGCGGGTAGGCGGTCAGCACGACCTCGGCGCCCTGCTCCTGCGCGACCCGCGCGACGTGGAAGCCGATGGAGGCGTCGGTGAGGACGCCGGTGACCAGGATCCGCTTGCCTTCGAGGATTCCCATGACTGTCAGTGCCCCATTCCCAGGCCGCCGTCGACCGGGATCACGGCCCCGGTGATGTAGGCGGCGTCGTCGCTCGCCACGAACCGCACGGCCTTGGCGACCTCCTCGGGCCGCGCGATCCGGCCCAGCGGGATCGCCGCGGTGATCCCCT
The DNA here is from genome assembly GCF_030283205.1 of Actinomadura opuntiae. GTDB lineage: Bacteria > Actinomycetota > Actinomycetes > Streptosporangiales > Streptosporangiaceae > Spirillospora. The sequence continues at coordinate 133,190 of NZ_JASNWF010000026.1, read as the reverse complement.
TCTGCTGGTCCTCGGTCAGCACCGCGGTCATGTCGGTGTCGACGAACCCGGGCGCGACCACGTTCACCGTGATGTTGCGCGACCCGAGCTCGCGGGCCAGCGACCGCGCGAACCCGACCAGGCCCGCCTTGGACGCGGCGTAGTTCGCCTGCCCCGGCGAACCGAGCAGCCCCACCACCGACGACACCAGCACGATGCGCCCCTTGCGGGCCCGCATCATGCCCTTCACGCCGCGCTTGGCGACCCGGAACGCGCCGGTCAGGTTCGTGTCGAGCACCGAGGTGAACGACTCCTCGCTCATCACCGCCAGCAGCGTGTCCTTGGTGATGCCGGCGTTGGCGACGAGCACCTCCACCTTGCCCTGCTCCGCCTCGACCTTGGCGAACGCCGCGTCGACGTCCTCGGCGCTGGTCACGTCGCACCGCACGCCGAACAGCCCCTCCGGGGGCTCGCCCGACCGGTAGGTGACGGCGACGGCGTCGCCCGCCGCGGCCAGCTCGCGGGCGATGGCCAGGCCGATGCCCCGGTTCCCCCCGGTCACGAGGACAGAGCGACTCATCACGACCCTCTCGTAGGCGCTGCTTGGTTGGTCCGTCTTCCGGTGCGCGGTGCGCCCTGCGCGCCGACCCGCCCGCCGCCGGGCGGCCGGCCCCGAAGCCGTCCACGACCCTAGCGGGCACCCGGCGGGAAGAGGATGTGCCTTACCGACAAGATCCGTCTCCCCCGCTTTGTTCGCCCGCCGCACAGGTGAGGCGGGTGGCGCCCCCGGGGTAGGTTGCCAAGGGTGCATGACATCGATCCCGCCTTCACCGCGCTGCCCCTGCGCGCGCTGGCCGACGCGGCCCTCGCCCGGGCCCGGGAACTCGGCGCCGAGCACGCCGACTTCCGCCTCGAGCGCATCCGCAGCCAGACGCTGCGGCTGCACGACGCCGCCCTGGAGACCGCGCTGGACGCCGACGACCTGGGCCTGTCGGTCCGGGTCGTCAAGGACGGCACCTGGGGGTTCGCCGCCGGCATCGACCTGACCCCCGCCGGCGCCGCCCGGGTCGCCGAGCAGGCCGTCGAGGTCGCCGCCGTCGCCCGGGCCGTCAACCGCGAGCCCATCGAGCTGGCGCCCGAGCCCGCGCACGGCGAGCGGACCTGGGTGTCGGCCTACGAGACCGACCCCTTCGACGTGCCGACCGGCGAGAAGGTCGCGCTGCTGGCGGACTGGAGCCGCGGGCTGCTCGCCGACGCCCGCGTCGACCACGTCGACGCCGCCCTGCTGCAGGTCAAGGAGAACAAGTTCTTCGCCGACCTCAACGGGACGGTCACCACCCAGCAGCGCGTCCGGCTGCACCCGGTCCTGGACGCCGTCGGCATCGCCGACGGGGTCTTCGACACGATGCGCACCCTCGCGCCGCCCGCCGGATACGGCTGGGAATGGCTCACCGGCGCGCACTGGGACTGGGACGGGGAGCTCGCCCGCATCCCCGAGCTGCTCGCCGAGAAGCTCGCCGCGCCCAGCGTCGAGGCCGGCCGGTACGACGTCGTCGTCGACCCGTCCAACCTGTGGCTGACCATCCACGAGTCGATCGGGCACGCCACCGAGCTGGACCGCGCGCTCGGCTACGAGGCCGCCTACGCCGGCACCTCGTTCGCCACCCCCGACAAGCTCGGCACCCTGCAGTACGGCTCGAAGGTCATGAACATCACCGGCGACCGCACCACCGAGCACGGCCTGGCCACCATCGGCTATGACGACGAGGGCGTCGAGACCCAGTCGTTCGACATCGTCACCGGCGGCCTGTTCACCGGCTACCAGACCGACCGGCGCATCGCCCGCCTCACCGGAGCGGAGCGCTCCAACGGCTGCGCGTTCGCCGACGCGCCGTCCAGCATGCCGATCCAGCGGATGGCGAACGTGTCGCTGCGGCCCGCGCCGGACGGGCCGTCCACCGACGAGCTGATCTCCGGCGTCGACCGCGGCATCTACATCGTCGGCGACAAGAGCTGGTCGATCGACATGCAGCGCTACAACTTCCAGTTCACCGGGCAGCGGTTCTACCGGATCGAGAACGGGCGGCTCGCCGGGCAGCTGCGCGACGTCGCCTACCAGGCCACCACCACCGACTTCTGGAACTCGATGGAGGCCGTCGGCGGCCCGCAGACCTACGTGCTCGGCGGCGCGTTCAACTGCGGCAAGGGCCAGCCCGGCCAGGTCGCCCCGGTCAGCCACGGCTGCCCGTCCGCGCTGTTCCGCGGCGTCAACATCCTCAACACCCTGCAGGAGGCCGGCCAGTGAGCACGATCAGGCCGCAGGAGGCGGTGGAGCGGGCGCTCGCCCTGTCGCGCGCGGACGACTGCATCGTCATCGCCGACGAGTCCACCACCGCGAACCTGCGCTGGGCGGGCAACACCCTCACCACCAACGGCGTCACCCGCTCCAGCCGGCTCACCGTGATCGCGCTGCGCCGCACCGGCGACGGCGTCGCCACCGGAGTGGTGTCGCGGTCCGCCGTCGGCGCCGACGGCATCGAGGACCTCGTGCGCGCCGCCGAGGCCGACGCCGCCGGCGGCCGGCCCGCCGAGGACGCCGCGCCGCTGATCGCCGACGGCCCCGCCGCCACCGGCTGGGACGACCCGCCCGCCGAGACCGGGATCGGGGTGTTCGAGAGCGTCGCGCCCGCGCTCGGCGAGGCGTTCGGCGCCGCGCAGGCCGCCGGGAACCGGCTGTACGGGTTCGCCAACCACGTCCTGACCTCGACATTCCTCGGCACCTCCGCCGGACTGCGGCTGCGCCACGACCAGCCAACCGGGCTGCTGGAACTGAACGCCAAGGGCGACGGCGGCTCGGCCTGGGCCGGCGCCGGTACCCGCGACTTCACCGACATCGACGTGCCCGACCTCGCCGCCGGGCTCGCCCGCCGGCTGGAATGGGGCGGACGCCGCGTCGACCTGCCCGCCGGACGCTACGAGACGATCCTGCCGCCGTCCGCGGTCGCCGACCTCATGGTCTACCTGTACTGGTCCGCGGGCGCCCAGGACGCCGCCGACGGCCGGACGGTGTTCAGCGCCCCCGGCGGCGGCACCCGCGTCGGAGAGAAACTGGCGAGCCTGCCCGTCACCCTGTCCAGCGACCCCGCCGCACCCGGCCTCGAATGCGCGCCGTTCGTCGTCGCGCACGCCTCCAGCCGCGAAGCGTCGGTGTTCGACAACGGCCTCGCCCTCGGCGCCACCGACTGGATCTCCGGCGGCACCCTCACCTCGCTCGCCCAGACCCGCCACTCCGCCGAACGGACCGGCCTGCCGCTCACCCCGCCCATCGACAACCTCTCCATGGCCGGCCCCGACGGCGGCGCCTCCCTGGAGGAGATGATCGCCCGGACCGAGCGGGGCCTGCTGCTGACCTGCCTGTGGTACATCCGCGAAGTCGACCCGCAGAGCCTGCTGCTGACCGGCCTCACCCGCGACGGCGTCTACCTCGTCGAGAACGGCGAAGTCGTCGGAGCCGTCAACAACTTCCGGTTCAACGAAAGCCCCGTCGACCTGCTGTCCCGGCTCACCGAAGTCGGCGAGACCGTCCCGACACTGCCCCGCGAATGGTCGGACTACTTCACCCGCGCCGCAATGCCGGCCGTCAGGGTCGGCGACTTCAACATGTCGACGGTCTCCCAGGCACGTTAGGTGTGGGGGGACGACCCCCCACACCCCCCGAGTGCGGGGGCGTCCGGCGGCTGGAGCTCCGCTGGCGCTCCGCTCCAGCCGCCGGTCACCCCCGGTGGGGGGCCAGCCCCCCACGCCCCCCGGTGGGGGGCACCCCCACACCCCCGCTTGCGCGTGAGGGTGTGGGCGGGGCCGGTCGTCGTCTTCGACCGGGGTCAGGCGTCTTCCAGGCGGAAGCCGACCTTGATCGTTACCTGGTAGTGCGCGACCTCGCCGTCCTCGATCTGGCCGCGCACCTCCTTCACCTCGAACCAGTCGAGGTGGCGCAGGGTCTGCGAGGCGCGCCTGATGCCGTTGCGGACGGCGCTCTCCACCGACTCCGGCGAGGTGCCCACGATCTCCGTCACCCGGTACGTGCGGTCCGTCATGTCCCGCCTCCCATCTCTTGACCGTCCTGCTGTCGCCTATCGGACTCCATGGGCTTACCGTGGAATGGTGAAGGTCAATCACCGCCGGGGACCGGAGGTCTACACGGTCACCGACGCTCCCCGCCCGATGTCCGAGGACGTCGGCTACCGGCAGCGGCGCTACCTGTGGTCGATGGGACTGCGGACCGTCTGCTTCGTCGGCGCCGTGGTCAGCGTCGTCGCCGGGGCTCCGGTGTGGCTGGCGGGGGTGCTGGTGGTGGGCGCGCTGCTGCTGCCGTACGTCGCGGTGATCTTCGCCAACGGCGGCCGGGAGCCGACCGCGTCGGCGCACTTCGAGGACCACCCCGAGGACCACGGGGACGCCGAACAGAAGCGGGTTTCCGGACAGCGACCGGAAATCGGGTCGTGACATTCTCTTGACTAACCGCGGGGGGTTTCGGTGTACGATTTGTACCGGCGCTCTGGTCCCCCGTCGGAGCGCCCGTGCCGGTGTTCCGGGCCCCCGTCGGAACACCGATGATGCGGCGCCGGGTGGGTTGCCCCCGTATCCACCCGGCGCCGCTTTTCATGTCCGGAGGTCTTCGCGCGCCCGCCCCGTTGCCCCGTCTTGACCCGGGCCGGCGGCCCCCGCAAGATCCCGGCGCAAGCGCAAGTCCCGGTGCTGGCCTGCTTCGGCCACGAGCCGAAACCCGGCCGATCCGAACTTTTTCCGCTCCCGTCCGTCCGGCTCCGCCGCCGGCCGATCCGATCCGGGCCGTGGTGCGTACTGCACCGTGGGTGAACGCCATCCCCGCGCCAGAGGGGAGGTCCCCGTGGACCCGGGCTTTCTGCTGGACGGCCGGTACCGCATGGAACGACGCCTCGCCCGGCAGGGCCGCGCGCAGGTGTGGCGCGGGCACGACGAGGTGCTGGAGCGCCGCGTCGCCGTGACGTTCGTCGCGGTGCCGCGCCATGAGCCGGCGCTGCGCGAGCGGATCAGGGCCGCGGCGCGGGCCGCGCGAGCGCCGGCGCATCCCTGCGTCGTCACCACCTACGACTACGGCGAGGCCGAGGGGCCTGGCGATGCACTGGTCTATGTCGTGACGGAGTTCCTCAGCGGCGAGACCCTCGCCGCTCGTCTGGCGCGGGGCCTGCCGCCGCCTCAGGAGGCGGTGGCGGTCTGCGCGCGGGTCGCCGAGGTGCTGGCCGCCGCTCATGCGTGCGGGGCCGTCCACGGCGCTTTGACGCCCGCTGAGGTGTTCCTCACCGCTGACGGCGTCAAGCTGCTCGGTCTGGGGCCCGCCGGTGCGATCGTTCGAGCCGGTGAGGCCGCTGCGGGCGATGATGTGCGGGCGCTCGGGCAGCTGATCGCGGTTTGTTTGACGGGCGACTCGGAGGGGCCGACCGGTGGCCTTCCGGACGGCATCGCGGGGCTGGTGGAGCGCTGCCGCGATGCGGCTGATCGTCCGTCGGTGGCTGACGTGGCGCATGTCTTGGCCTCTCAGGCGGGCGGCACGGAGCTTGTGTCGGCTGCCCAGCCCTCCGCGTCCCAAGGGGCCGGACGGTTCCGTGTGCGGCGGGCCGCGTGCGTCGGTGGCGTCTGCGCGGCCGTGCTGGCCTTGGCTCTTCTGCCGCTGCTGACGACCCTGTCCTCGCTGCGGCACGCGCCTGCGGACGTGGCGGTGCCGCTGCCGAGCAGGACGACCGCGCGCTCCTCCCCCGCACCGGCGGACGGCCCGTCGGCCGCCGAACCGTCCCGCGCGTCGGCCGCTCCGGCCGGAACGGTCCGTGCCGCGGCGGTGAGCGCGCTCGCGCGGATGCGGCGCTCGCTCGACGTCGGCATGGCGACCGGCGAGGTGCGCCCTGAGTTCGGTACCGAGCTGGCGATCCTGGTGACCACGCTGCTGGACGAGGTGGACGGCGGCGCGCCGGTCGATCTCGGGCGGCGGATCGCCGCGCTGCGCTCGGCGCTGGCCGGTCGGGCGCCGGGGGACGTGGCGCCCGGCCGCGCGGCCGGGCTGAGCGCCCTGCTCGCCGAGGTCCCCGCGCCGTCCTGACCCGTGCCGGTACCGGCGGAGCCCTTGACGGGACGCTCCGGCGAGACGAACATCACACCCGACGACTGAGACACATTGATGATCTGTCTCACGCTCCGCGAGGAGGCGAGTCAATGGCACGGCGCGCCGCGGCCCGGTGCATCCGCCCGGTGGACGGGGGCCCGCGATGAGCGGGCACGACGACGACGTGCCCGACTGGGCGCCCCGGAGCCTGTCGGACTCGGGCGCCTACCCGGTGCCGCGCGACTTCCTCGGCGCCTCGGATCCCGGTGGGGCCGCCCGTGCTCGGAGGCGGCCGCAGGCCGGGCCGCCAGGGGAACCTCCCTCTCCTCCCCCGTCGCCGAGGGCGGGCGGGCCGGCGCACGCCGCCGCACGGAGCCGGGGCCGCGGGCACGGCGGGCATGAGGCGGCGCGCCCGCCGCGGCGGCACCCCGGCATCATGCTCGGCCCGCTCGCTGCGGCCGTAGGGCTGGTTCTCCTCTTGGGGTTCGGCGTGTACGCGCTCGCCTCGTCGGGCGGCGGCTGCTCGGGCGGCGACGCGGTGACGGTGTCGGTCGCGGCGGCGCCGGATATCGAACCGGCCGTCGCGAAGGCGGCGGAGCGCTTCAACGACGCCCGGCACGAGGTCGGCGGCCGGTGCGCGCGCGTGCGCGTCGGGGCGGCGGACCCGGCGGCCGTCACGACGCTGCTGTCCGGCAAGGGGTCGACCGGGGTGACCGAGCGGCCGGACGTGTGGATCCCGGACTCCTCGCTGTGGATCAGCCTCGTGCAGGGGACGGAGCGGCCGGGGAAGGCGGTGCCGTTCACCGGGCTCGGCGGGATCGCGGCCAGCCCGATCGTGGTGGCGATGCCGAAGACCCTCGCCGGGCAGCTGCGCGATGCGGGGGTGCCGGCCCGGCCGTCCTGGCGTGATCTGCTCGAGGCCGCCGGGACGGCGGACGAGACCGGCGGGTCCCCCGCCGCGGGGACGGGCGGCCCCCTCCCGCCGCACCTGCTGAGGCTTCAGGTGCCCGACCCCGACCGCAGCGCGACCGGCATGGGGACCCTGATGCTGGCCGGCGCGCTGTTGGGCGGCTCGCCGGACGGCCAGGCCGTGTTCACCGGCGTGGTGCGGACGATCCGCGAGGGCGTCGCGGCGTCGGTGAACGCCGAGTTCACCGCGTTCCGGGGCGAGGCGGACCAGCCCTATCCCGTCGCCATCGCCCCCGAGCGGGCCGTGTACGCCTACAACGCCGGGCGTCCCGCCGATCCGGCCGTCGCGGTGTACCCCGCGGAGGGCTCGGCGTTCCTCGACTACCCCGTCACCGCCCTGACGAAGGACCCGGCGAAGCTGCGCGCGTGCAGGCTGTTCCGGAAAGCGCTCGCGTCGAAGGACTCCCGCGCCCTGGTGCACGGGCTCGGCCTCCGGACCCCGGACGGCGCAGCGCCTGCGTCGTTCACCGCGCAGGCCGGGGTGGACCCGCGCGCCCCGCACGCGCTGGCCGCCCCGCCCGCCGCCACGGTCGCGCAGACGATGCAGGCGTGGGCGCAGCTGTCGCTCAGCATCCGGATGCTGAGCATCGTGGACATCTCGGGCTCGATGGGCGAGCAGGTCGAGCCCGGGGTCACCCGGCTGCAGTCGACGATCCGGACCGCCCAGGGCGGCCTGTCGCTGCTCCCCGACGACAGCGAGCTCGGCCAGTGGGAGTTCTCCACCGACCTGCCGGGCGGACGGGACTGGCGCGAGCTGGTGGGCGTGGGGCCTCTCGGTGAGCGGCTCGGCTCGTCGACCCGACGGCAGCAGGTGCTGAGCGCGTTCGCGCAGATGCGGGTGAAGGCGCACGGCGACACCGGCCTGTACGACACGGTGCTGGCGGCGTTCGACTACATGACCCGCACCTACAAGCCCGAGTTCGTCAACTCGATCCTGCTGTGGACCGACGGCCGCGACGAGGACCCGGACGGCCCGACCCTGGACGAGACGCTCGCCGAGCTGCGCCGCGTCTACGACCCGGAGCGGCCGGTGCAGGTCAACATGGTCGGCTACGGCCCGGACGTCGACGTCCGGGACCTGCGGCGGGTGGCGCACGCGACGCGCGGCGAGGTGTACGTGGCCGAGACGCCCGAGCAGATCCAGGGGATCTTCCTCAGGGCCGTGTCCCGGCGCGTCTGCGAGCCCGGCTGCTGACGAGCGCCGCGTCCAGGGCGAACGGAACGCTAGATTCCGTCGAAGTGCCCGGGCAGCTGGTCCGGTGCCGGTCCGCGGTCGTCCGACATTTGCTGCTAGAACGAGATTCGAGCTAAGTTAGCGTTCTGATAGTTACACACCGAAAGGGGGCACAGCGTGCGCCGCACCCTGTTCAACGAGGACCATGAGGCGTTCCGGGAGACCATCCGGGACTTCATCGAGGCCGAGGTCGCTCCGGTCTACGAGGAGTGGGAGCAGGCCGGGCACCCGCCCCGCGACTTCTACAACAAGCTCGGCGAGCTCGGCGTGTTCGGCATCCAGGTGCCCGAGGAGTACGGCGGCGCCGGCGAGACCAGCTTCAAGTACCAGGCGGTCATCTCCGAGGAGTGCGCCCGCGCCGGGGTGAGCTTCGGCGGCTACGGCGTGCACGTCAACCTCGTGCTGCCCTACCTGCTGAAGTACGCCTCCGAGGAGCAGAAGAAGCGCTGGCTGCCGCCGTTCATCAGCGGCGACATGATGACGGCCATCGCGATGACCGAGCCGGGCACCGGCTCCGACCTCGCCGGCATGCAGACCACCGCCAAGCGCGACGGCGACCACTACATCCTCAACGGCGCCAAGACCTTCATCACCGGCGGCGTCCTCGCCGACCGCGTGCTGGTCGTGGCCCGCACCTCCCCCGCGACGCCGGAGAACCGCCGCGCCGGGCTGTCGATCCTGGCGGTCGACACCAAGAGCGAGGGCTACTCGGTCGGCCGCAAGCTGGAGAAGATCGGGCTGCGCAGCTCCGACACCGCCGAGCTGTCGTTCGTCGACGTCAAGGTGCCCGTCGAGGACCTGCTCGGCGAGGAGGGGCGCGGGTTCGAGTACCTCACCCACAACCTCGCCGAGGAGCGGCTCGGCATCGCCACCAGCTCCTACGCCTCCGCGGCCGCCGCCGTCGAGTTCGCGCGCAGGTACGTCCAGGAGCGCACGGTCTTCGGCAAGACCGTCTCCTCGTTCCAGAACACCAAGTTCGTCCTCGCCGAGTGCGCCACCGAGGTCGAGGCGGCCCGGTCCCTGGTCGACCGGTGCATCGAGGCCCTGGACGCCGGCGAGCTGACCCCGGCCGACGCCGCGGTCGCCAAGCTGTTCTGCACCGAGGTGCAGCAGCGCGTCGTCGACAAGTGCCTGCAGCTGCACGGCGGCTACGGCTACATCCTGGAGTACCCGATCGCGCGCCTGTACACCGACGCCCGGGTCACCCGGATCTACGGCGGCACCAGCGAGGTGCTGAAGACCATCATCGCCAAGGACATCCAGGTCTGACACGGCCGGGTTCGACACAGGGCAGGGAGCACGACATGACCGACACCAGGGTCGCCATCGTCACCGGTTCCGCGCGGGGCATCGGCGCCGCCACGGCCGTCCGGCTCGCCCGCGAGGGCTTCGCCGTCGCCGTCTGCGACCTCGACGAGGCCGCCTGCGCGGGCACCGTGGAGACCATCGAGAAGAACGGCGGCACGGCCCTCGCGGTCGGCGTGAACGTCGCCGACTCCGGGCAGGTCGCCGCCGCCGTCGCGCGGATCGCCGCCGAGCTCGGCCCGCCGGTGGTGCTGGTGAACAACGCCGGCATCACCCGCGACAACCTGCTGTTCAAGATGTCCGACGACGACTGGGACTCGGTCATGTCGGTGCACCTGCGCGGCTCGTTCCTGATGAGCCGCGCCGCGCAGGAGCACATGACCAAGGCCGGCTGGGGCCGCATCGTCAACCTGTCGTCGACGTCGGCGCTCGGCAACCGCGGGCAGGTGAACTACTCGGCGGCCAAGGCGGGCCTGCAGGGCTTCACCAAGACGCTGGCGATCGAGCTCGGCAAGTTCGGCGTGACCGCCAACGCGATCGCGCCCGGCTTCATCGAGACCGAGATGACCGCGGCGACCGCCGAGCGGGTCGGCGTCGGCTTCGAGGACTTCAAGAAGGCCGCCGCGCAGCAGATCCCGGTCCGCCGGACCGGCCGCCCCGAGGACATCGCGGGCGTCGTGGCGTTCCTGGTGAGCGAGGACGCCTCGTTCGTGTCCGGCCAGGTGATCTACGTGGCGGGCGGTCCGAAGGACTGACCGGCGCTTCCAGGAGGCCATGGTGACCAGCCCGCGCACGGCGCGCCGGGACGAGCGGACCCGCGACCGGGACGCGACCGAGGAGTCGCTGCGCGCCGCCGCGATCGCGCTGCTGCGCCGCGGCGGCGTGCTCGCCGGCCTCAACCTGCGGCAGGTCGCCGACGAGGCGGGCGTCAACCGCGGGCTGGTCTACCAGTACTTCGGGTCGCGGCGGGCGCTGCTGCGCTCGGCGCTGTTCCACCGGTCCCGGCCGAACGCCGAGGACGCGGCGGGCGCCGCCGGGCTGCCGCTGCGCAAGCGGCTGTCGCGGCTGTTCTGGACGAGCCTGCGCAACCCGGAGCCGGTCGTGCTGGCCACGCTGCTGGTGCTGGACGGCGACGACCGGCCCCGGGTGCTGCTGAACCGCGGCGAGGGCCGCAAGGACCTGGCCGCCGAAGCCGCGCGCGGCGAGCTCCCGATCGACGACGTCGAGGCCGTGCAGGCGGCGATCGCGTCCACGATCTACGGGTACACGCTGCTGCGCGAACATCTCGCGCGGGAGATCGACGTCCCTGCGGAGGAACTGGACGGGCGGATGGCGCGCTGCTTCGAGGCCATGTTCACCCGCCGCCCGCCCGGTGACGAGAAACCCGGTCAGTAGGGACGGGCCGCCGCGAGCGCATCCCGCAGCGCGGCGGGGGCCTGAACGAGCGACGGGCCGTACCAGGTGAGGTAACGGCCGCTGACCAGCGCGACGTCGAGGCCGGGGAACGACTCCGGGCCGTCGTCGGCGGTGAAGCGGTACGGCTCGTCCGGCAGCACGACGAGGTCGGCGCCGGAAGCGTTCAGCTCCCCCAGCGGGATCTTCGGATACCGCTCGGGATGGCCCGCGTAGACATTGGCGACGCCGAGGCGGGCCAGCACGTCGCCGGTGAAGGTGTCCCGGCCGACGACCATCCACGGGCGCCGCCAGATCGGGACGACGGCGATGCGCGGCGCGCCGGGCGCCACGTCCGCCCAGACGCGCGACGCCTCGTTCAACCACGCCGGGACGGGGACGCGGCACGCCTCGGAGAGCATCCGGCGCAGCGACTTCAGGGCCTCGTCCACGGTGCGGATCTCGGTCATCCACACCGGGACACCGGCGGCGCGCAGCGCCTCGACGTCGGCCGGGCGGTTCTCCTCGGTGTTGCCGAGGACGACGTCGGGCCACAACTCCTTGATGCGCTCCAGGTCCGGGTTCTTCGTCCCGCGCACGCGCGGCACATCGAGGCCCTCGGGGTGCGTGCACCAGTCCGTGGCACCGGCGAGCAGGCCGGGCGCGGTCACCGCGACCGTCTCGGTCAGCGACGGGACGATCGACACCACCCGGCGCACCCGCTCCGGAACCGCAACGGGCGCACCGGTGTCATCCAGCAAAGTCATGCCCCTCGCCGCTCAGACATTTCTCTGTGGGGGACGACCCCCCACACCCCCCGGTTCGCTGCGCTCAGACATTGCGGCGGTACTGGCCGCCTACCTCGAAGAACGCGTCGGTGATCTGCTGGAGGCTGCACACCCGCGCCGCGTCCATCAGCACCGCGAACACGTTGCCGCCCGCCCGCGCCGCCTCCTTGAGCGCGGCCAGCGCGGCCTCGGCCTCGGTGCCGTGCGCGGACTGGAAGGTGCGGACGCGCTCCAGCTGGGAGCGCTTCTCGTCCTCGGTGGCGCGGGCCAGCTCGATCGTGTCGGGCGTGCCGTCGCCCGCGTCCGGGAGGCGGAAGGTGTTGACGCCGACGATCGGCAGCGACCCGTCGTGCTTGCGCTGCTCGTACAGCATCGACTCGTCCTGGATGCGGCCGCGCTGGTAGCCGGTCTCCATCGCGCCGAGGACGCCGCCGCGCTCGCTGATCCGGTCGAATTCGGAGAGGACGGCCTCCTCGACCAGGTCGGTCAGCTCGTCGATGATGAAGGACCCCTGCAGCGGGTTCTCGTTCATCGCTAGGCCCCACTCGCGGTTGATGATGAGCTGGATCGCCAGCGCCCGCCGCACCGACTCCGCGGTGGGCGTGGTGACGGCCTCGTCGTAGGCGTTGGTGTGCAGGCTGTTGCAGTTGTCGTAGATGGCGATGAGCGCCTGGAGCGTCGTGCGGATGTCGTTGAAGTGCATTTCCTGCGCGTGCAGGGAGCGCCCCGAGGTCTGCACGTGGTATTTGAGCTTCTGGCTGCGTTCGTTGGCGCCGTACCGGTCCCGCATGGCGACGGCCCAGATGCGGCGGGCGACGCGTCCGAGCACGTTGTACTCGGGGTCCATGCCGTTGGAGAAGAAGAACGACAGGTTGGGCGCGAAGTCGTCGATGTCCATGCCGCGCGCCAGGTACGACTCGACGTAGGTGAACCCGTTGGCGAGCGTGAACGCGAGCTGGCTGATGGGGTTCGCCCCGGCCTCGGCGATGTGGTAGCCGGAAATGGACACCGAGTAGAAGTTGCGGACCTTGTTGGCGATGAACCATTCCTGGATGTCGCCCATCATCCGCAGCGAGAACTCGGTGGAGAAGATGCAGGTGTTCTGGCCCTGGTCCTCCTTGAGGATGTCGGCCTGGACGGTACCGCGCACGGTCGACAGCACCCGCGCCCGGATCTCCGCGGCCTCCTCGTCCGACGGCTCGCGCCCGTTCTCCTCGCGGAACCGGTCGATGCCCTGGTCGATGGCGGTGTTGAGGAAGAACGCCAGGATCGTCGGCGCGGGCCCGTTGATGGTCATCGACACCGACGTGGTCGGCGAGGACAGGTCGAACCCGTCGTAGAGCGCCTTCATGTCGTCCAGCGTCGCGATCGAGACGCCGGACGTGCCGACCTTGCCGTACACGTCGGGACGCTCGTCGGGGTCGCGGCCGTAGAGGGTGACCGAGTCGAACGCGGTGGACAGGCGGGTGGCGGGCTGTCCCTCCGACAGCAGCTTGAAGCGGCGGTTGGTGCGGAACGGGTCGCCCTCCCCCGCGAACATCCGCGCCGGGTCCTCATTGTCGCGCTTGAACGGGAACACCCCGGCGGTGAACGGGAACCTCCCGGGCAGGTTCTCGGCGCGCAGGAACCGCAGCAGCTCGCCGTGGTCGGTGTAGCGGGGCAGCGCGACACGCGGGATGCGGCTGCCCGACAGCGACTCGCGGGTCAGCCTGGTGCGCAGCTCCCTGTCGCGGATCTTCACGACCTGCTCGTCGCCGGAGTAGGACTCGACCACGGCGGGCCAACCCGCGATCAGCTCCGCGTTCTCCGGCGCGACGTCGCGGCGCGCCTTCTCCAGCAGCCCCTCGACCTCGGACGCCTCGCTCAGCTCGGCGCGGACCTCGTCGAGGCGCTGCACCCGCCGCACTGCCTCGGCCTGCCTCGCCGTCTCGGCGTGGTAGCCGCGGACGGTCTCGGCGATGTCGGACAGGTACCGGACGCGGCCCGTCGGGATGATCGTTGCGGCGCCGGTGGAGACCTTGGTGTCCACGCGCGGCAGCGCGCCGTCCTCCAAGTGCAGGCCGTGCGCGGCGAGCATGCCGCCGAGGTGCTGGTAGAGGGCGGTGACGCCGTCGTCGTTGAAGGTCGCGGCGCTGGTGCCGAACACCGGCATGTCCTCGGGCCGCTGCCCGAACGCCTCCCGGTTGCGCACGAGCTGGCGGGACACGTCGCGGCGGGCGTCTTCGGCGCCGCGCCGCTCGAACTTGTTGATCGCCACGACGTCCGCGAAGTCGAGCATGTCGATCTTCTCGAGCTGGGACGCGGCGCCGAACTCCGGCGTCATGACGTACAGCGAGACGTCCACCAGCGGGACGATCGCGGCGTCGCCCTGCCCGATCCCGGGCGTCTCCAGGATGACCAGGTCGTATCCGGCGGCCTTGACCGCGGTGAGCATGTCCTCGATGTTCTCGGGCAGCTCGCGGGCGCCGCGGGTGGCCAGCGAACGGAAGAAGACGCGGTCGCCGTCCAGGGAGTTCATCCGGATGCGGTCGCCGAGCAGGGCACCGCCACCGCGCCGCCGCGTCGGGTCGACGGCCAGCACCGCGACCCGCAGCCGGTCGCCCTGGTCGACGCGCAGCCGGCGGACCAGCTCGTCGGTGAGCGACGACTTGCCGGAGCCGCCCGTCCCGGTGATGCCGAGCACGGGGACGCGCCGCCCGGACGCGGCGTCGGCGAGGGCGGCGCGGTCGGCGTCGGCCAGCTTCCCGGCCTGGAGACAGGTGATCGTCCGGGCGAGGGCGCGCCGGTCGCCGGAGAGGACGGCGTCCGCGGGGACGGGCTCGTCGGACAGGTCGACGTCGCAGTCCCGGACCAGCTCGTTGATCATCCCGGGCAGGCCGAGGCGCTGCCCGTCCTCCGGGGAGAAGATCCGCACGCCCGCGTCCGCGAGCCGCGCGATCTCCTCGTGCACGATCACGCCGCCACCGCCGCCGAACACCCGCACCTGCTCGGCGCCGGCCTCCTTGAGGCTGCGCGACAGGTACTCGAAGTACTCGACGTGGCCGCCCTGGTAGGAGCTGATCGCGACGCCCTGGGCGTCCTCCTCCAGCACGGCGTCGACGACCTCGCGCACGGACCGGTCGTGCCCGAGGTGCACCACCTCGGCGCCCTGCGCCTGCAGGATCCGCCGCATGATGTTGATGGCCGCGTCGTGCCCGTCGAACAGCGCGGCGGCCGTCACGAAGCGCACCGGGTGCACCGGCTTGTGGAGCGGTCCGGTCACGTCCCCCACCTCAACCCTTGGACATCCAATATTTGGAAGTTAAAATAGTTTCCGTGCGCGACCAGGTCAAGACCACGTACGGTGGGGCGGTGCCCGACACCCCCGATCCCATCGCCGAGGCCCACCGCCAGTGGAGCGCCCGGTGGCCCGAGCACGCCGACCACATGGCGGCCGTGACCTCGGTGATGCGGGCGCAGCAGCTGCTGCTGAGCCGGATCGAGGCGGTGCTGAAGCCGCACGGGCTCACCTTCGCCGCCTACGAGGCGCTCCGCCTGCTCGCCTTCACCCGCACCGGCACCCTGCCGATGGGCAAGATGGGCACCCGGCTCATGGTGCACCCCGCGTCCGTCACCAACGTCATCGGGCGGCTGGAACGGCGCGGGCTCGTCGGCCGCGCCCCCTCCCCCGACGACCGCCGCGTCGTGCTGGCCACCATAACCCCGGCCGGCCGCGACCTGGCGGAGGAGGCCACCGCCGCGCTCAACGAGGCCGCCTTCGGCATCGCCGCGCTGCCCGCCGAGCGCGCCGCCGAGATCACCGCGGCGCTGCGCGCCGTCCGCGTCTCCGTCGGCGAGCTGGCCGACGGCTAGCCGCTCCCCACGAATGCGGGAGCAGCGGCGATCTTTGCCGCCGTTTTCCGTGTCGCGGCGCGGCGCGGGCCGCCTTCCGGGCGAGGATCACCCCGTCCACCCTGGGGAGGCGCCTTGCCCGGAGCAGCCGCACACGTCCTGTCCACGGCGGTGGTCGCCGCCGCGCTGACCGCCGCGCCGCACGCCGTGCCGCACGCCGCGGCGCACGCCGTGCCGCGGCCGGCCCACGCCCCTCCGGCGCCCGGCGCGGAGCGGACGCCGCGTCCCGGGCAGGCCTACGCGGGGATGGGCGCCCTCGGCCGGTCCGCGCATCCGCTGAACACCACGCGGGTCCCCGGCGGCCATCTCGGCGGGATGGACGTCAGCAGCTGGCAGCCCGGCGTGAACTAGGGGTCGGCCACGGCGCGCGGCGCCCGGTTCGCCGTCGTCAAGGCGACCGAGGGCATCGCCTACACCAACCCGTCCTTCGCCGCGCAGACCCGCGGCGCCACCGACGCCGGCATGGTGCACGGCGCCTACCATTTCGCGCTGCCGAACGCGTCCGGCGGCGCCGCTCAGGCCGACTACTTCCTCGCCAAGGGCGGCGGCTGGACGCCCGACGGCCGCACCCTCCCCGGCGCGCTCGACGTCGAGAACAACCCGTACCGCAACGGCCTCGACATCTGCTACGGCCTGTCGCCCGCCGCGATGGTCGCCTGGATCGACGCGTTCACCGGCCGCTACGAGGACCGCACCGGGCGCCGCCCGCTGATCTACACCAACGACGCCTGGTGGCGGCAGTGCACGAGGAACGACCGGAGCAGCGCCGCCAACCCGCTGTGGATGGCGCGCTGGCGCTCCCCCGCGCCCGCTCCGTTCCCGGGCGGGTGGAAGAGCGCCGCGATCTGGCAGTACGACGACGCGGGGCTGTTCGCCGGCGACCAGGACGCCTTCCCCGGCGGCTGGGACGACCTGCGCTCCTTCGCCGCCGGCCCGGAAGGCTGACCCCGCCCTTGTCCGGTCCGTCCGCGCGGTGACACCGTGGGGAACGATCACCGGCACCGGCATCGAGGGGCGGACATGGCCGACGAAACGGTCTTCACCTACGGCGCGCCGCAGCTGAAGTTCGGCACGGGCGCGGCCGACGAGATCGGCTACGACCTGGCGCAGTACGGCGCGCGGCGGGTCCTCGTGGTGACGGACCCGGGCGTCGCCGCGGCCGGCGGCCCGCAGCGGGTCGCCGAGGCGATGAAGGCGTACGGGATCGAGGCGGCGGTGTTCGACCGCGTCCACGTCGAGCCGACGGACGCGAGCATGCGCGAGGCGGTCGAGCACGCGCGGGAGACCGGACCGTACGACGCCTACGTGGCGGTCGGCGGCGGCTCCAGCATCGACACCGCCAAGGCCGTCAACCTTCTCACCACCAACGACGGCGACCTCGCCGAGTACCTGAACCCGCCGGTCGGCGCGGGGCGGGCGCCGGAGCGGCCGCTGCTGCCGCTGGTCGCGGTCCCCACCACGACCGGGACCGGCGCGGAGAGCACCACGGTGTGCGTGCTGGATGTCCTCGACCTGCGCGTGAAGACGGGCATCAGCCATCCGCGGATGCGCCCGGCGCTCGCGGTCGTCGACCCGGATCTGATGGTGTCGCAGCCGTCCGGGGTGACCGCGGCGTCCGGGATGGACATCGTGTGCCACGCGCTGGAGAGCTACACCGCCAAGCCGTACGACGCCTACGAGCGCAAGCGGCCCGAGCAGCGCGTCCCGTATTGCGGCGCCAATCCGGTGTCGGACATGTGGTCCGAGCGGGCGCTCGGCCTGGTCGCCCGGTCGTTCCGCGCGGCCGTCCGGGACGGCGAGGACCGGCGGGCCCGCGCCGACATGGCGCTGGCCGCGACGTTCGCGGGGCTCGGGTTCGGCAACGCGGGCGTGCACATCCCGCACGCCAACGCCTACCCGATCGCCGGGCGGGTCAAGGACTTCCGTCCCGAGGGGTATCCGGACGGGGAGCCGATGGTGCCGCACGGGATGTCGGTGTCGCTCACCGCGCCCGAGGCGTTCCGGTTCACCTTCCAGGCCCGGCCGGAACGGCACGTCCGCGCCGCCGAGCTGCTCGCCCCGGACGCGGACCGGCCCGACGACCCGGCCGAGCACCTGCCGCGGGCGCTGCTGAGCCTGATGCACGACATCGGCATCCCGGACGGGATCGGCGGCGTCGGGTACGGCGAGGCCGACGTCCCCGACCTGGTCGAGGGGACGATGAGGCAGCAGCGGCTGCTGGTGGCGTCGCCGCGCCCGGTCACCGAGTACGACGTCGCGGGCATCTTCCGGCGGTCGCTGCGCCTGTGGTGACGGCCGTCCCGGCGGGCCGGCGCGCGGGACGGACCGGCAGGAACGATCCAATATGCTGCGGCTCACATCCGTTGTGTCGCAAGGAGGCGTAATGGCGGATTCGCCGACGATGACGTACGGCGGGTACCTGCGGCTCGACAGGCTCCTGGCCTGCCAGGAGCCGAAGACCGAGGCCCACGACGAGCTGCTGTTCGTGATCATCCACCAGGTCTACGAGCTGTGGTTCAAGCAGATCCTGCACGAGGCGGCGCTGCTGCAGCGCCGGCTGGAGGCGGGCGGCAGCGCGGGCGCGCTGCACACCGCGCGCCGGATCGCCAAGATCCTCAAGACGGTGGTCGGGCAGCTGGACGTGCTGGAGACGATGACGCCCCGGCAGTTCGCCGCGTTCCGGGACGAGCTCGGCACCTCCAGCGGGTTCCAGAGCGACCAGTTCCGGGAGATCGAGGCGGTCCTCGGACGGCGCGGGTTCCCCGCGTCGGTGCTGCGCGGCGACGAGCGGCTGCGCGCCGCGGTGTCGCGGCCGTCGATGTTCGACTCGCTGCTGCGCTACCTCGCCGTGCAGGGCCACCCCGTCCCCCGCGAGGCGCTCGAGCGCGACACCTCGCAGCCGTGGGAGCCGAACGCCGACGTGCAGAAGGTGCTGCTGGCCGTCTACGCCGACGAGAACGGGCCGGCCGCCGAGGTGTGCGAGGCGCTCGTCGACGTCGACGAGGGCGTCCAGGAGTGGCGGTACCGGCACCTGAAGATGGTCGAGCGGACGATCGGCGCCAAGCTCGGCACCGGCGGTTCCGCCGGCGCCGACTACCTGCGCTCCACCCTGTTCGCGCCCGCGTTCCCCGACCTGTGGGAGGTCCGCTCGCAGACCGAGCAGCCCACCACCGGGCAGGAGCCCGTCCATGGCGGCTGACCGGCGGGGCGAGCGCGTCGCGATCGTCGGCGCGGGCCTGGCGGGGTGCCTGCTGGCGGTGCTGCTCGGCCGCCGCGGCATCGAGGTGACGGTCTTCGAGCGGCGTCCCGACCCGCGGATCGCCGGGGCCGAGCGGGGCCGCTCGATCAACCTGGCGATCTCCGCGCGGGGCCTGGCGGCGCTGGAGGCGGTGGGGCTGCGCGACCGGTCCCTCAAGCAGGCGCTGCCGATGCACGGCCGGATGGTGCACCCGCTGGGCAAGGAGCAGAACTTCCAGCCCTACAGCGCCGACGGCACCCGCGCGATCAACTCCATCAGCCGGGCGCAGCTCAACGAGTCGCTGCTGGACACCGCCGAGGCCACGCCCGGCGTGACGCTGCGCTTCTCCCGGCGCGTCACCGGCGTGGACGTCGAGGCGGGCGCGCTGCTGCTGGAGGACGGCGGCACCGAGCCCGCGGACGTGGTGCTGGCCGGGGACGGCGCCTACAGCGCCGTGCGCCGCTCCCTCGACCTCAACGAGGACGCGGACTTCCTGGAGCACGGGTACAAGGAGCTGACCGTCCCGCCGCGCGGCGGCGACTTCGCGCTGGACCCCGACGCGCTGCACATCTGGCCGCGCGGGACGTCCATGATGATCGCGCTGCCGAACCTCGACCGCTCGTTCACCTGCACGCTGTTCTGGCCGAAGTCCGACCTCGCGGCCCTGGACGCCCCCGAGAAGGTCACCGCGTACTTCGCCGAGCACTACCCGGACGTCGCGGGCCTGATCCCGGACCTGGTCGAGGACTACGCCCGCAACCCGGTGGGGTCGCTGGTGACCGTCCGGTGCCGGCCGTGGACGCGGCGGGGCGACGGCGCGATCGTCGCGCTGCTCGGCGACGCCGCGCACGCGATCGTGCCGTTCTTCGGGCAGGGCGCCAACTGCGCGTTCGAGGACTGCATCGAGATCGACCGGTGCCTGACCGAGACCGGCGGCGACTGGGCCCGCGCGCTGGCGCTCTACGAGGAGCGCCGCAAGCCCAACACCGACGCGATCGCCGAGATGGCGCTGGACAACTTCATCGAGATGCGCGACCGCGTGTCGTCCCCGGTGTACCGGGCCAAGCAGGCGGCGACGCACGCGCTGGAGCGGCGCCTCGCCGGGCGGTACGTGTCGCGGTACGAGCTGGTGTCGTTCTCCACGATGCCGTACGCGGAGATCCCGGCCCGCATCAGGCGGCAGAACCTGGCGCTCGCGGGCGCGGCGTTAGCAGCCCTCGCGGGCCTGGCCCTGGTCCTGCGCTTCGCGCTGCGCGAGCGCCGCTGAGCGGGCGCGGCGGCCGGCGGCCAGGTCGGCGACGGCCGCCGCCAGCGCCAGCACGACGAACACCAGGATGACGACGAGGCCGCGGCGGAACGCCCCGGCCCAATCGCCGTGCGTGCTCGCGATCGCGGAGAAGAACACCGACCCGACGGCGGCGATGCCCATCGCCGTGCCGACCCGCTGCCCGGTCTGCAGCACGCCGGCGGCGCTGCCGCCCTCCGTGAAGTGCACCTCCGACAGCGTGATGGTCTGGTTCGGGGCGATGACGAGCCCGCTGCCGCAGCCGGCGAACAGCAGCGGCAGCGCGGTCGCGAAGCCCACGCCCCGTCCCGGCTCCAGCTCGACGGCCAGCCACGCGGCGGCCAGCCCCACCGTCACCACGGCGAGCCCGGCGGCGACCAGCGGACGCCCGTACCGGGCCACGACGCGGCCGCCGACCGCCGCGGCGACGCCCGATCCGAGGGCGAACGGGGTGATGGCGAGGCCCGCCTCCAGCGCGCTGTAGCCCAGGCCGTTCTGCAGGTACAGCGTGAAGATGAAGAAGATCGCGGTGAACCCGGCGAAGTAGAGCAGGGCGATCGCCGACCCCAGCGCGTACGAGCGGAGCCGGAACAGCCCGAGGTCGACCATCGGCGCGCGGGCCCGCCGCTCCCACCACGCGAACGCCGCGATCAGCAGGGCGCCCGCCAGGACCAGCAGCCACTTGGCGTCGCCGTGCCACTGCTGCTGCTGGACGAGCGGCAGCAGCACGCACACCACGCCCGCGCCGAGCAGCAGAACGCCGGGCGGGTCGAGGCCCCGCTGCTCGCCGCGCACCGGGGCGGGCAGCAGCCGCCACGCCAGGAACAGCGCCGCCACCCCGACCGGGATGTTGACGTAGAAGACCCAGCGCCAGCCGTTCTCGGAGCCGGCGAGCGCGATGATGCCGCCGCCCAGCAGCGGCCCGGCGGCGGTCGCGATGCCGATCACCGCGCCGAGCGCGCCGAACGCCCGGCCCCGCTCGCCGCCCTGGAACAGCTGCTGGATGAGCCCGGCGACCTGCGGGTTCAGGATGCCGCCCGCGACGCCCTGGATCAGCCGGGCCAGCACGAGCCACCGCATGTCGGGCGCGATCCCGGCGAGGGCGCTGGACGCGGTGAACAGCGCCAGGCCCGCCATGAACACCGCGCGGCGGCTGCGCGCGTCGCCGAGGCGCCCCGCCGGCACCAGCACCAGCCCGAAGGTCAGCGCGTAGCCCGACAGGATCCACTGCAGGTCCGCCTCCGAGGCGTGCATCCCCTGCTTGATCGACGGCAGCGCGACGTTGACGATGCTGACGTCCAGCAGCGTCATGAAGGCGGCGACGAGGCAGACCGACAGCGCCCGCCAGGGACGCCCCACCCGGCCCTCCTGATCGGCCCCCGCCGTGGCCTCCGTCCGCACGAGCGATCTCCTTTCCGAAGATCACCCGGCCAAACCCGGCGCGCCGGGCGCCCGGGCCGCTGTGCCACAGTTGCCGGATGACCGACTCCGCACCGGGCCCCGGCCCCGACGAACCGCAGTGCTCCGCCAAGGGCTGCCGCGCCGAAGCGGTGTGGGCCCTGCGCTGGAACAACCCGAAGATCCACACCCCGGACCGGCGGAAGGTCTGGCTGGCCTGCGACGAGCACCGCGAGAGCCTGTCGGCGTTCCTGGACCGCCGCGACTTCCTGAAGGACGTCGTACCGGTCGAGGACCGCGACACCTGAGCGCCGTGCCCGGCCGCTACGCCTCGTCGAGGACGGGTTCGCCGGCCTGCTCGGGCACCTCGCCCTTCGCCGCCGGCCCCTCGTCCCCGGCCGGTTCGGCGTCCCAGGCCTCGGCCATCTCGGTGAGCCGGGCGGCGGCGTCCCGGGCCGGCACGCCGCGGCCGACCGCGAGGCCCAGCAGGTAGGCGGTGAGCGGCGCGCCCGGACGCGCCACGCCGTGCGCGACGTCCCGGGCCAGGTCCAGCACGAGGTCGCGGTCGATGTCACCGCGTTCCAGGCCCAGCTCGCCGCAGACCGCGCTCATCCAGTCCTCGAGTACCGACATGGGCGTCCCCCTTCAACGCGTCGACGTACGCGATGCCCACTCTCGCACGGTCAAAGCGCGTCGGGCCTGGCGAGGCCGTCGGCGCGCGAGAGATCCTCCGGCGTGTCGCAGTCGTACCAGGGCGGCCGGTCTCCGGCGGGAAGCGCGACCGCGGCGGGGGCCAGGGGACGCAGGAGCCCGTGCAGGGACGTGCCGGTGTACGCGGCGAGCGCGTCGCGCAGGCGGGCGGTGCGCCAGCATCCGGCGAGCCACTGTTCGCGGCCGTCGCCGTCCACCAGGACGGCCCCGTCGCGCTCCCCCGCCGCGTCCAGCAGGGCGGCGACGTGGGCGGGGCGCAGGAAGGGCAGGTCGGCGGCCAGCAGCGCGACCCAGGGTGCGCGCGCCTCGGCCAGCCCGGCACGCAGCGCGGGCACCGGCCCGGCGCCCGGCGGGTCCTCCCGGACCCGGATCGCGTCCGGCAGCACGTCGCGCGGCGGCCCCACCACGATCGTCCGGGACGCGCCGGACGCGGCGGCGGCGACCCACTCGATCAGCGGGCGGCCGCCGACCGGCGCGGCGGGCTTGTCGGCGCCGCCGAGCCGCCGGGCCCGCCCGCCCGCGAGCAGCACCGCATCGAACGGAACCGGGTCGGACGGCACCGCGCTGGACGGCCCTGCGCTGGACGGCACCGGATCGAGCGGCACCGCGTCCGACGGCACCTGGGTCAGCCGCCGATGGCGGACATCGGCCGGGAGGGCTGCAGGAACGACGGGTCGTCGATGCCGTGCCCGGCCCGCTTGGCCCGCACCGCCTTCCGCCAGCGCTCGATGATCTCCGCGTCGGTCGCGCCGCCGCGCATCGCGTCGCGCAGGTTGGACTCCTCGGTCGCGAACAGGCAGTTGCGGACCTGCCCGTCGGCGGTGAGCCGGACCCGGTCGCAGGCGCCGCAGAACGGCCGGGTCACCGATCCGATGACGCCGACGGTCTCCGGGCCGCCGCCGACCACGAACGACTCGGCGGGCGCGCTGCCGCGGTCGTGGCCGGCGTCGGGCGCCAGGTCGAACTCCGCCGACAGCCGCTCCAGGATCTCGTCCGCGGTGATCATGTCGTCGCGGGTCCAGCCGTGCTGGGCGTCCAGCGGCATCTGCTCGATGAACCGCAGCCGGTAGCCGTGCTCGAGGCAGAACCGCAGCAGCGCGGGGGCCTCGTGGTCGTTGATCCCCCGCATCAGCACCGCGTTGATCTTGACGGGCTCCAGCCCGGCGGCCCGCGCCGCCTCCAGGCCCGCGAGGACGTCGGCGAACCGGTCGCGGTGCGCCAGCCGCTTGAAGGTCGCCGGGTCGAGGGTGTCCAGCGAGACGTTCACCCGGTCCAGCCCGGCGGCGGCGAGCGGCGCGGCGAGCCGCGCGAGCCCGATCCCGTTGGTGGTCAGGGAGATCTCCGGACGCGGCTCCAGTTCGGCGGTGCGCCGCACGATGTCGGTCAGGCCGCGCCGCAGCAGCGGCTCCCCGCCGGTGTAGCGGACCTCGGTGACGCCGAGGTCGGCGACCGCGAGCCCGACGAGCCGGACCACCTCGTCGTCGGTGAGCAGCTCCGGCTTCGGCAGCCAGTCCAGCCCCTCGGGCGGCATGCAGTACGAGCACCGCAGGTTGCACCGGTCGGTGAGCGAGACCCGCAGGTCCGTCGCGGTACGACCGAAGGTGTCGACCAGCACGGGCGCCCCTTCCTGCCGGGTGGACGGCGCGCTGGGCGGGCCGTCCGGGTTACGGTCGATCAGCCCAGCCTATTGCGGCGATCGCCGATTCGTCGCATCGCGGGCGGCGGGCTTGGCCGGTTCGGATACGGGAGGTACGGGTGACGGCGGCACGGGAATGGGAGTTCGCGGGGACGCGGGGCGCGATCACGGCGCGGATCTGGGCGGACGGCGAGCCGCGCTACATCGCGGTCCTGGCGCACGGGTACGGCGAGCATCTCGGGCGCTACGAGCACGTGGCGGACGCGCTGGTCCGGCACGGCGCGACCGTGTGCGGGCCCGACCACATGGGCCACGGCCGGTCGGCGGGCGACCGGGTGCTCATCGAGGACTTCGAGGACGTCGTCGCCGACCTGCACACCGTCGTCGAGGCCGCCCGCGGCGACCACCCGGGCCTGCCCGTCGTGCTGATCGGGCACTCCATGGGCGGCCTCATCGCCGCCCGCTACGCGCAGGTCCACGGCGACGTCCTGACCGCGCTGGTGCTGTCGGGGCCGGTCCTCGGCCGCTGGGCCGCCGTGGACGCGCTGCTCGCGCTGGACGAGATGCCCGACGAGCCCATCGACACCGCGACGCTGTCGCGGGACCCGGCCGTCGGCACGGCCTACGCCGAGGACCCGCTGGTGTGGCACGGGCCGTTCAAGAAGCCGACCGTCCGGGCGCTGGACGCCTGCATCCGGCGGATCAACGAGCACGGCTCGCTCGGCGCGCTGCCCGTCCTCCACGTGCACGGCGACGACGACCGGCTCGTCCCGCTGGACGGCACGCTCGCCGGGATCGAGGCGATCCGCGGCGACGACCTGACCCAGCGGATCTACCCCGGCGCGCGCCACGAGGTCTTCAACGAGACCAACCGCGACGAGGTGCTCGGCGACGTCACCGCGTTCGTCGACCGCGTCCTGGGCTGATCACCGGCGGGCGCCTCGCCGTGCCGCGCCCCGGCGGCGCGCCGCCTCCTCCGCCCAGGTGATCTCGCCGTGCCGGTCCCAGACGAGCGGCCGCAGCTCGGCGGGATCGGCGGGGACGCCGGGGCGCGCGAGCACGTCGGCGCGGGCGCGGCGGGCGACGCTCACCAGCCGGTGGAAGTCGCGGAAGATCTGGATCTCGCCGGACGCCGACCGGCACTGCCCGCCCAGGTAGTCGTGGTCCACGCCGTGGGGATTGGCGGCGTCGAGCCATCCCGCCTGCACGGCCCACGCCAGCGCCTCCACGGGACGGGCGGGCAGGAGCGCGATCAGGCCGTGCACCCGCTTCACCCCGCCCCGCTCGGGCCACTCCGCCGGCGGACGGCCGCGGAACCAGGCCCGCGGGTCGGCGAGGGCGCCGTCGAGGCCGTGCGTCCGCCACCGGACGGTGCCGTCCGGTGGCCGCCGCAGCGGGAGCCGCCGCGCCAGCCCGCGGGCGGTCGCGCCGGTGAAGGGCGTGTGCCAGGCCGGGACCAGGACGATCGGGTCGGCCGGGTCCGCGTCGAACGGCGTCGGGACGAGGAACGGCCGATCGATCACCAGCAGCGTGCCGGGCCGCGACTGGTAGGCCAGGCCCCACAGCAGCCGCGCGAGCACCCGGGCGCCGTGCTGGTCGGACAGCACGTGCCAGGTCTCGTGGAACCGGTTCGTGCTGAACCGCACCCGCGTGCCGGGCCGCAGCCCGATGACCGTGTGGTCCCGGCCGCCGAGCCGGACCGTCCGGCGGTGCAGCTTCATGCCGTCGCCCGCGCCGCGCGCGTTCGCCGGCCGCTGCACCGCCCGCACGGCCTCAGCCCTTCACGCAGACGAGCTGCCGCAGGTGCGCGACCACCTCGACCAGGTCGGACTGCGCCTCGATCACCGTCTCCAGGTCCTTGTAGGCGCCGGGGATCTCGTCGATGACGCCGCTGTCCTTGCGGCACTCGACGCCCTTCGTCTGCTCGACCAGGTCCTCGATCGTGAAGTTCTTGCGCGCCTTGTTGCGGCTCATCCTCCGGCCCGCGCCGTGCGAGGCGGAGTTGAACGCCGTCTCGTTGCCCAGGCCGCGGACGATGTAGGTACCCGTCGCCATCGAGCCCGGGATGATGCCGAGGTCCCCGGCGCCCGCGCGGATCGCGCCCTTGCGGGTGACCAGCAGCTCCTCGCCGCCGTACTCCTCCTCCGCCACGTAGTTGTGGTGGCAGGAGATGACCTGGTTCCACTTGCAGCGCTTCTCGCCGAACCGCTTGGTCACGACGTCCTGCGCGAGCGCCATCATGACCGCGCGGTTGCGGCGCGCGTACTCCTGCGCCCAGAACAGGTCGTGCCGGTAGGCATCCATCCTCGCGGTGCCGGCGAGGAACACGGCGAGGTCGTTGTCCGGAAGGTCCTGGTTGTGCGGGAGCTTGCGGGCGGCCTCGATGTGGTGCTCGGCCAGCACGTTGCCGATGTTGCGGGACCCGGAGTGCAGGACGAGCCAGATCGCGCCCTCGTCGTCCGCGCACAGCTCCAGGAAGTGGTTGCCGCCGCCGAGCGTGCCCATCTGGGCGCGGGCCCGGCCGAGGCCGGAGCGGACCGCGGGGTGCAGGTTCTCGAAGGCCTTCCAGAAGTCGTACCAGCCGCGCTCCTTCAGGTTCGGGAGCGTGGACGGGTCGACGGCGCTCTTGTGCGAGCCGCGGCCGACCGGGATCGCCTTCTCCAGCCGGTGCCGGATGCCGGACAGGTCGTCCGGCATGTCCTCGACGGTGAGCGTCGACTTCGCGGCGGTCATCCCGCAGCCGATGTCGACGCCGACGGCCGCCGGGGACACCGCGTTCCTCATCGCGATGACCGAGCCCACGGTCGCGCCCTTGCCGTAGTGGACGTCCGGCATGACCGCGAGCCCCTCCACCCACGGCAGCGCGGCGACGTTGCGGAGCTGGTCGAGCGCCTGGTCCTCGACGGTGGCGGGGTCGGTCCACATGCGGATGGGAACGCGGCCGCCCTTCAGGGTCTGGTACGGCATGCCTTCTCCTTCTCGACGGGATCCGAACCGTGATCTATGACGCCAGAGGCGCCCGCCGCGGTTCAACCGGTTTTCCCGCCCCTTGTGGAGGTTCGTCCCCGTCTCGTCAGCGGCGGCGCTCGGTCAGGCCGAGGGAGTCCAGATGCTCCAGCAGCGCGACGGCGACGCGGCGACTGGTG
The DNA here is from genome assembly GCF_030283205.1 of Actinomadura opuntiae. Taxonomy (GTDB): domain Bacteria; phylum Actinomycetota; class Actinomycetes; order Streptosporangiales; family Streptosporangiaceae; genus Spirillospora. The sequence goes on along the minus strand of NZ_JASNWF010000026.1, from coordinate 106,085 downwards.
GACAGCGCGTCGCCGGCCTGCCCGGGGGTGAACGGCTGCGGCAGCGCCGACAGGATGCGCAGGGCCTCGCGGTCGGCGCCGGGCAGCAGGACGACGCCGTCGCGCAGCCGCAGCACCGCGCCCGCGCGTTCCGCGGTGGCGAGGGCGCCGCCGGTCAGGCCGAGCTCGGCGAGACGCTCCTCGGCGGGCGCGTCGAACGGAGCACGCGCGAGCTCGACACGGAGCCGTTCCACAGCGGCGGCGATCCCGGGCGGCATCACCGTCCCCTCCGCCCGCCGCCGCCCGCCCTCATCCGAAGCCCGCCCCTGCGACGAACCAGCGACACCAGACGCACTTGCGCCTTCAGCCGATGACGCGCCCCCAGCCGGGGGCTCGACCTCGGCCGGAGACGCAGCCCCAACCAAAGACGCGCCCACAGGCGGGGATGCGCCCACAGGCGGGGGCTCGAACCCAGGCGTGGATGTGGCCCCAAGCGGAGGCTCGATCCCAGGCGGAGGCTCGGTTCCAGGCGGGGGTGCGGCTTCGACCGGGGGCTCGGGTGTGGTTGGCGGTGCGGCTCCAGTCGGGGGTGCGGGGTCGGGTGGGCTTGCGGTTATAGGCGCGGGCGCGGGTGTGGCCGGTTCGGGTGGGGGGCCGTGTACGCGGCCGGCCTCCAGGCGCAGGGGTGGGCGGACGAGCGCGGCGACGTGGTGGCGGGCGGGCAGTCCGAGGCGCAGCCGCGCGGTCTCCAGCGGGAAGCCGGGCGCGTGCGGGGTCGCCGCGGCGTGCCGGGCGGTCTCCTCGGCGAGGCGCTCGTGCAGCGCCGCCCAGTGCTCGGGGTCGGCGAGCCAGCCGCCGTCCAGCGCCACGGCGCCGTCCGGCGGGGCGCAGCCCATCAGGTCCAGCTCGGAGGCGCGCAGCACGCCGTGCCGGCGCAGCACCAGCGCGCCGTCCGGGCGGTCGGGCCAGGTCGCCAGCTCGCGGGCGCGCGCCGCACCCGCGTCGCGCCGCACGAGGGTCGGCGGCCGCACGTCCAGGACGCTGACGCCGGCGATGGCGCGCCGCTCGGGGTCGCGCAGCAGCGCGGTGTCGCCGATGTGGAGGGGCAGCCGGGCGTTGAGGGTGAGCCGGGCGGTGTCGGGGCCGAGGGGGCGCAGCCGCACCGGGACGGCGGCGGCGCCGATGTGCAGGGTCATCCGCCGCGCCAGCCGCCCGGACGCCGCGCCGAACCGGGTCCGCACGTCCACGCAGGTGGTGTGCGACCAGCGGCCGGGCGTGACCAGCGCCATGCCGGCGGCGACGCGCCCGGCGTCGCGCAGCGTGAGCACGACGCGGGAGACGCCGGTGGCGTTCTCGCGGGGGCCGCCGGTGCTGCCGATCGTCCGGACGCGGACGCGGCGCCCGGCGGGCATGAGCAGCAGCTCGTCGCCGACGGCGACGGTGCCCTCGGCGAGGGTGCCGGTGACGACGCTCTGCCGGCCGGCGGTGAACGCGTGCTCCAGCCACAGCCGCACCGGCGCGTCCGGGTCGGGCACGGGCAGCCGGCCGGCGAGCCGGTCCAGGGCGGCGGCCAGCTCGTCCAGCCCGGCGCCGGTGACGGCGCTGACCGCGACGGTCTCGACGCCGCGCAGCGCCGTCCCGGCGAGCCGGTCGCGGGCCTGGCGCAGCGCGAGCTTGGGGTCGGCGACGTCGGAGCGGGTCACCGCGAGCACGCCCGCGCGGGTCCCGAGCGCGGCGAGCGCTTCCAGGTGCTCCTGCGACTGCGGCATCCACCCCTCGTCGGCGGCGACGGCGAACAGCACGGCGGGCACCGCCCCCACCCCCGCGAGCATGGCCGGGACGGACCGTTCGTGCCCGGGGACGTCCACGAACGCCAGCCGGCGGCCGGAGGGCAGCTCGGTCCAGGCGCCGGGCTCCTCGGGCTCCATCCCGGTCAGGGCGCGCACCAGGGCGGACTTGCCGTGCCCGTGATGGCCGGCGGTCGCGACGACCTGCATCAGCGCCCTTCCCGGACCGCGGCGCGCGGGGCCGCGGGGAAGGGGGCGGGCACGACCGGAGCGGAGGGGACGCCTGCGGGGACGTCTTTGCGGGGGTTACGCAGACGAAGGTCCACGGAAGGCAACCCTAAGGACGCCGGGCCCCGGAGCGAAACCCGATCGGGCCCACACCGCGTGATCATAAATCTCACTAACCTCGCGTAAACCACAAGCGACCATGAATCGTCGGCGCTCGGGCGGGCTAGCTGAGGCCGTCGCGGCCCTCGCAGCGGGCGAGGTGCTCGGAGTGCGCGAGGAAGTCGTCGACCATCCGGTGCACGAGGCCCGCCAGTTGCGCCCGCTCCTGCGCCGACCAGCCGGCGAGGGCGTCGGCCATCCACTGGCGGCCGACCGCGCGGACCCGTTCGACGGCCTCCAGCCCCGCGTCGGTGATCCCGACGCGCTGGGCGCGCCGGTCGTCGGGGTCGGGCACGCGCTCGACGTAGCCGGTCCGCTCCAGCCGCTGCACCTGCCGGGTGACGTGCGGCGCCTCCACGGCCAGCCGGGCGGCCAGCTCCCCCTGCCGCAGCGGCCCGGGCGCGTCGGCGAGGGCGCGCAGCAGCGGCACCGCGGCCCGGTCGACCGGCACGCCGGCGACGGCCACCGTCCGGTCGTGCTGCTTGGCGCGGGTGAGCATGTGCGCGACGCGGCTGATCGCGCGCTCGATCTCCACGATGTCGCGCGGCGCCGCGGCGCCGGTCTGCGGGTGGGCGGCGGACCGCGGCGGGGTGGACATGCGATCCATTGTACGATGCGTTTACTTAACTTAAGTAAGCAGATACTCCGCGCCCTCCCGAGCTCCCCCCGACCGGGACCGTCCCCCCAGGAGGCTTCATGACCGGCGCCCCGACGGCGGCCGCCGCCACGACCCGGCGGCGGCCCGCCGGCCCCCCGCGCACCGGCCTCACCCTGTTCGCGCTGGCGATCGCGGGCATGGTGGTGTCCGTCCAGCAGACGCTGGTGATCCCGCTGCTGCCCGAGCTGATGCGCCGCTTCGACGTCTCGGTCACGGCCGTGACGTGGGTGTTCACCGCCTCGCTGCTGGCCGGCGCGGTCGCCACCCCGCTGCTGTCGCGGTTCGGCGACATGTACGGCAAGAAGAAGATGATCCTGCTGGTCCTGGTGCTGCTGTTCATCGGCTCGGTGATCTGCGCGGTGTCCGGCTCGCTCGGCGTGCTCATCGTGGGCCGCACCCTGCAGGGCGTGTCGTCGGCGATGATCCCGCTGGCCATCGGGATGATCCGGGACACCTTCCCGCGCGAGCGCATCACCACCGCGATCGGCATCGTCAGCGCCACCATGGGCGTCGGCGGCAGCGCCGGCATGATCGTCACCGGGTTGATCGCCGACCGCACCGACAGCCACCACCCGGTGTTCTGGATCACCGCCGCGCTCGCCGCCGCGGGCCTGGTCCTGGTCGCGATCACGGCGCACGACAGCGGCACCCGCGCCGGCGGGCGGCCCGACATCGCCGGCGCGGCGGTGCTGGCCGGCTGGCTGGTCTGCCTGCTGCTGGCCATCAGCGAGGGCAACGACTGGGGCTGGACGTCCGGCGGGGTGATCGGGCTGTTCGCCGCCGCCGCGGTGCTGTGCGCGGCGTGGGTCGTCGTCGAGCAGCGGGTGCGCGAGCCGCTGGTGCGGCTGAGCCTGCTGGTCGGGCCGAAGTCGCTGTCGGCGAACCTGTCCTCGACGCTGCTGGGCTTCGCCATGTTCGCGGCCTTCACCCTGATCTCCGGCTTCGTCCAGTCGCCGTCCGGCAAGGTCGGGTACGGGCTGGACGGCTCGGTGCTGGACGTCGGCCTCTACATGCTGCCCAGCACCCTCACGATGCTCGTCGCGTCGGCGATGTCCGGCATCGTCGCCCAGAAGATCGGCCCGGCCTTCACGCTCGCGCTCGGCTCGGTCTTCGCGGGCCTCAGCTACACCTGGCTGGCGCTGTCGAACGCGCACGGCTACGACATGCTGGCGTTCAGCGCGATCCAGGGCGTCGGCTTCGGCATCGCCTACGCGGCGCTCGGCACGCTCGCCGTGCAGCACGTCCCGATGGACCAGAGCGGCATCGCCAGCGGCATCAACTCGCTCGTCCGCACCACCGGCGGCAGCGTCGCGGGCGCCGTCACCGCGTCGATCCTGGCCGGGAAGGTGATCGCCGGGACGGAGGTGCCGACGCTCGGCGCCTACGAGCTGTGCTTCTGGATCGTCGCGGCCGGCGCGGTGTTGGCGGCCGCGGTCGCCGTCGTGCACGGTGTCCGGCACCCGCACGAGCGCGCGGAGTGATCCCGGGGACGCGGCGGCGGTGACCGTCCGCGAACGGGAGGTGGCGGCGCGGGGCCTTGACGAAAGGCACCCGCGCCATGCCCTATAGGGGTGCGCCCCGAAACGCGGATCGGGGCGGGCACCGCCACCGGGAGGACGAAATGGGCGCCTACGCGGCCGCGTACGAACGCAGCATCGCCGATCCGACCCGGTTCTGGGGCCTGGCCGCGCGCGACGTCCGGTGGCTGGTCCCGCCCGACCGGGTGCTGGACGACGGCGCCCCGCCGTTCTACCGCTGGTTCACCGGCGGCGAGCTGAACACCTGCGACAACGCCCTCGACCGGCACGTGGACGAGGGGCGCGGCGACCAGCGGGCGCTGATCTACGACAGCCCCGTCACCGGGACGGCGCGCGGCTACACCTACCGGGAGCTGCGCGACCTGGTCGCCCGGTTCGCCGGGGCGCTGCGCGCGCAGGGCGTCGACCGCGGCGACCGGGTCGTGATCTACCTGCCGATGATCCCCGAGGCCGTGATCGCGATGCTGGCGTGCGCCCGGCTCGGCGCCGTCCACTCGGTGGTGTTCGGCGGGTTCGCGGCGCGCGAGCTGGCCGTGCGGATCGACGACGCCCGGCCCAAGGCGGTCGTGTCGGCCTCCTGCGGGATCGAGGGGGGCCGGGTCGTCCCCTACAAGCCGCTGCTGGACGAGGCGCTGGGGCTGGCCAAGCACAAGGTCGAGCGGTGCGTGATCCGGCAGCGCGAGCAGCTGCACGCCGACCTCGTCCGGCCGCGGGACGTGGAGTGGGACGAGGCGGTCGAGGCGGCGCGTCCGGTGGAGTGCGTGCCGGTCGCCGCCACCGACCCGCTCTACATCCTCTACACCTCCGGGACGACCGGCCGCCCGAAGGGCGTCGTCCGCGACAACGGCGGGCACGCGGTGGCGCTGCGGTGGTCGATGGAGAACGTGTTCGGTGTGGGGCCGGGCGATGTGTTCTGGGCGGCGTCCGACGTGGGCTGGGTCGTCGGGCACTCCTACATCGTGTACGCGCCGCTGCTCACCGGCTGCACGACCGTCCTGTACGAGGGCAAGCCGGTCGGGACGCCGGACGCGGGCGCGTTCTGGCGCGTCGCGGCGCAGCACCGCGTGAAGGTGCTCTTCGCCGCCCCGACCGCGATCCGCGCGATCAAGAAGGAGGACCCGGACGGGGCGCTGCTCGCCGGGCACGACCTGTCGGCGCTCGACACGCTGTTCCTCGCCGGGGAGCGGCTCGACCCCGACACCTACCACTGGGCGTCGCGGGTGCTGGACCGGCCCGTCATCGACCACTGGTGGCAGACCGAGACGGGCTGGCCGATCGTGGCGAACCTGCGCGGCCTGGAGCCGATGCCCATCAAGCCGGGGTCGCCGTCGGTGCCGGTGCCCGGGTACGACGTGCGGGTCCTCGGCCCGGACGGGGCGCCGGTCCCGCCCGGCACCGACGGGGACATCGCGATCCGGCTGCCGCTGCCGCCCGGCACGCTGCCGACGCTGTGGCAGGACGACGAGCGGTTCGTGGAGTCCTACCTGACCCGCCACCCCGGCCACTACCTGACCGGCGACGGCGGCCACGTGGACGAGGACGGCTACGTGTGGGTGATGGGCCGCACCGACGACGTGATCAACGTGGCCGGGCACCGGCTGTCCACCGGGACGATGGAGGAGGTCATCGCCGCGCATCCGGCGGTGGCCGAGTGCGCGGTCATCGGCGTCGAGGACCCGCTGAAGGGGCAGGTCCCGCGCGGGTTCGTCGTGCTGAAGAGCGGCGTCCTCGCCGAGCCCGGGGAGCTCGGCGAGGAGCTGGTGCGGATGGTGCGCGACCAGGTCGGCCCGGTCGCGGCGCTGAAGCGGGTCGAGGTCGTCGCGGCGCTGCCGAAGACGCGGTCCGGCAAGATCCTGCGCGGGGTCATGCGGGGCATCGCCGACGGCAAGGAGGTGACGGTGCCGTCCACGATCGAGGACACCGCGGTGCTGGACGAGCTGCGGCCCGTCCTGCGCCCGCCCGCGCCCTGACCGGCGCGCCCCGCCCGGCGGCGGGCCCGCCTAGCGGTGGGTCGTGGGCGGCCAGAACGCCAGGACGAGGCATACGCCGGCGGCGGCGACGCCGATCTGCAAGAGGGTCTCCCACAGGTTCCAGCCGGACGTGCGCAGCCCGACCATCGCGGACAGGCCCGTCCCGGCGAAGGCCGCGACCACGCCGACCGCGACGGTCAGCCAGGCGGGCATGCTCTGCCGGCCCGGCACGATCAGCCGGCCGAGCGCCCCGACGACGGCTCCCAGGACGATGGCGGAGACGATCCCCCCGATGGTCATGCCCGCTCCTTCGGTCTCCCCCGCCCTACCCGCCCCCCGCCCCCCGACACGGCCCCGCGCCCTCGTCGAGTTGCGGCGAGTCGTTGTTATGGAGCGCTCCATAACAACGACTCGCCGCAAGTCGACGCATCCGGGCTAGCGGACGACGAGGTGGCGGCGGCCGAGCGGGACCAGCTCGCCGATCACCGGGGCGCCGGGGATCTCGCCGGCCACCAGCAGCCCGCCGGAGGTCTGCGCGTCGGCCAGCAGCAGCCGCTCCTCCTCGGAGATCCGGCGGAAGTCGGTGTGCGGGGAGACCCAGGCGAGGTTGCGGCGGGTGCCGCCGGGCACGAAGCCGTCGCGGACGGCGGCGCGCGCCCCGTCCAGGTACGGGACGGCGGCGGCGTCCACGACGGCGGTGACGCCGCTGGCCCGCGCCAGCTTGTACAGGTGGCCGAGCAGCCCGAACCCGGACACGTCGGTGGCGCAGACGGCGCCGCGCTCCAGCGCGGCGAGGCCCGCCGCCGCGTTCAGCGCCGTCATGGTCTCGACGGCCTCGGCGAACACCTCGCCGGTGGCCTTGTGCCGGGCGTTGAGCACGCCGAGGCCGAGCGGCTTGGTCAGCGACAGCGGGACGCCCGGCCGCCCGGCGTCCAGCCGCAGCAGCCGGTCGGGGTCGGCGAGGCCGGTCACCGCGAGGCCGTACTTGGGCTCGGGGTCGTCGATGCTGTGCCCGCCGGCGATGACGCAGCCGGCGAGCTCCGCCACGTCCCGCCCGCCGCGCAGCACCTCGCGGGCCAGTTCGGCGGGCAGCGCGTCGCGGGGCCAGCCGAGCAGGTTCAGCGCCATCAGCGGCTCGCCGCCGACGGCGTACACGTCCGACAGGGCGTTGGCGGCGGCGATCCGGCCCCAGTCGTAGGCGTCGTCGACGACGGGGGTGAAGAAGTCGGCGGTGGACACCACCGCGCGCCCGCCGGCCAGGCGCAGCACCGCCGCGTCGTCGCCGTCCGCGCCGCCGATCACCAGCGGGTCCCCGCCGCCGGTGAGGCCGGCCACGACGTTCTCCAGCTCGCCGGGCGGGATCTTGCACGCGCAGCCGCCGCCGTGGGCGTACTGGGTGAGGCGGGCTGCGCGGACGAGACGGGTCACCAGGAGATTTAACGCACAACCACCACAAATGATCAACAAACGGACTGTACGGGTCCGGTCACCCAGGGGTCGCCGGCGGGCGCGACCAGCGGAAAATGCCGGAAGGGCTTGTCCGAACGCCGTTCGGCATGGTGCGATCCTGTTCTGCAAGTCATCACTTACTCAAGGGGCGACCACATGGGGATCCAGGAGCAGCGGGACGAGCTGGACCGGGCCGTCGAGGGGCAGACGGTCTGCACCGGCCTCGCCGCCACCGCTTCGGAGCACGGGGACAAGCCGGCCTACTCCGACCGCGTCGGCGGGCAATGGCGGACGCTCACCTGGGCCGACACCCGGACCCGGGCGCTGGAGACCGCCGCCGGGTTCGCCGCCCTCGGCCTCGCCCCCGGCGACGTGGTGGCGCTGATGATGCCCAACCGGTCCGAGCACGTGCTGGCCGACCTCGGCGCCGTGCACGCCGGCGGGATCCCGACCACCGTGTACGCCACCCTCGCGCCCGACCAGGTCGCCTACGTGGCCGGCCACTGCGAGGCCAGGTACGCCGTGCTGGACGGCGCCGACCAGCTCGCCCGCTGGCAGCCCGTCCTGGACCGGCTCCCCCATCTGCGCAAGATCATCGTGGTGGACGCCGCCGCCTGCCCGGACGACGACGACCGCTACATGAGCTGGGACACCTTCACCGCGCTCGGCCGCGGCGAGCTCGCCGCCGACCCCGCCGCGATCGACCGCCGCTGGCAGGCCGTGAAGCCCGAGGACACCGTCACCCTGCTCTACACCTCCGGCACCACCGGCGACCCCAAGGGCGTCCTCATCACCCACTCGATGGTGCTGCACGAGGCCGCGATGGTGCAGCGCAGCTCGGTGCTGCCCGACCACCCGTCCGGCGTCTCCTACCTGCCGTTCGCGCACATCGCCGACCGCGTCCTCAGCTACTACCTGCCCGTCCGGCTCGCCGCGCACGTGCACTTCTGCCCGGACCCCGCGCAGCTGACCACCGTGCTGGCCGAGGTGCGGCCGCACTCGTTCTTCGGCGTCCCGCGCGTCTGGGAGAAGATCATGGCGGGCATCCAGGCGGTGCTGTCGGCCGAGCAGGACCCGGCGAAGAAGGCCGCCGTCGCGGGCGCGCTGGAGGCCGGCCGCGCCTACGTCTCCGGCCAGGAGTACGGCAACACCCTCACCCCCGAAGTGACCGCCGCGTTCGAGGCCGCCGACGCCGCCGTGCTCACCCCGATGCGGGCGCTGCTCGGCCTGGACCGCGTCCGGCAGGCCTCCAGCGCCGCCGCGCCGCTGCCGGTCGAGGTCGCCCGGTTCTTCGCCGGCCTCGGTCTGAAGATCTTCGACGCCTACGGGATGACCGAGACCACCGGCGCGATCACCGCCAACCTCGCCGACTCCTTCAAGCTCGGCACCGTCGGCCGCCCCTTCGACGGCGTCGAGCTGAGGCTCGCCGAGGACGGCGAGATCCTCGTGCGCGGCGCGACCTGCACGCCCGGCTACCTGAACCGGCCGGAGGCCACCGCCGACCTCATCGACGCCGACGGCTGGGTGCGCACCGGCGACGTCGGCCGCCTCGACGAGGACGGGTTCCTCACCGTCGTCGACCGCAAGAAGGAACTGATCATCACCGCCGGCGGCGAGAACGTCGCGCCGTCGATGATCGAGAACCACCTCAAGGAGCACCCGCTGGTCGGCCAGGCGCTCGCGTTCGGCGACCGCCGCCCCTACGTCGTCGCGCTGATCACGCTGGACGGCGAGGTCGCGCCGGTCTGGGCCGCCGCGCACGGGATCGAGACCACCGATCTCGCCGCGCTGGCCGAGCACCCGCTCGTCCTGGAGGAGGTCGGCAAGGCCGTCGAGGACGCCAACGCCCGGCTCGCCCGCGTCCAGCAGGTGAAGAAGTGGCGGCTGCTGCCCGCCGAGTGGACGGCCGAGAGCGAGGAGCTGACCCCCACCCTCAAGCTGCGGCGCCGCGTCGTGCACGGCAAGTACGCCGAGGCCATCGACGCCCTCTACGCCGGGTGATCGACTAGTATCGCGGCGGAGGCGCGCGAGCGCCTGGTGGCCTCCGCGGTCTTCAAAACCGTTGGTCCCGAGCATCTCGGGACGGCGGGTTCGATTCCCGTGCGCCTCCGCGAGCACGCCCGCGGCCGCCGGCCCCGCCGAGGGGCCGGCGCCGCGCGACGTACGCCGCGCGACGTACGGCGCGCGACGTACGGTGGGGGTATGAGGCGGCGCAAGCTCGCGTACGGGATCATGATGGGGACGTGCCTCACCTTCATCGTCCTGGCCTGGACGGTCGTCCGGCTGTACTCGACGACCGCCGCGATCGCGATGTCGGTTTTCGCGATGGTCATCCCGCCGTTCGCGGCGGTGGTGGCGAACTGGAACATCGACCGCACCGACCGGCGCGACTGAGCCCGACCGGCGCGGCCGCCGCGTCCCGGGGGCGCGGGTGAGCTGGCCGGACGTCCCGCAGGTGCTCGACCTGGCCGGCATCTTCGTGTTCGCGGTCTCGGGCGCGCTCGCCGCCGTCCGCAAGCGGCTGGACGTCGTCGGGATGGTGGTGCTCGCGGAGATCACCGCGCTGGGCGGCGGCATCCTGCGGGACCTGGTCATCGGCGCGGTCCCGCCGGCGGCGTTCACCAGCCTGGGCTACGTGCTGGTGCCGCTGGTCGCGTCGGCGCTGGTCTTCTTCTGGCATCCGCAGGTCGCCCGGCTGCTGCCCGCGGTTCTGCTGTTCGACGCGGCGGGCCTCGGGCTGTTCTGCGCCACCGGGACGGTGAAGGCCCTGGACCACGGGCTTTCCCCGCTGCACTCGGTGCTGCTCGGCGTGGTGACCGCGGTGGGCGGCGGCATCCTGCGCGACATGATGAGCGGCCAGATCCCCGCGGTGCTGTACGACCGGCAGCTGTACGCGCTGCCGGCGATGCTCGGCGCCGCCGTGACCGCCGGCGCCTCGTCGGCCGGGCTGCACGGCGGCGCCGTCACCGCCGGCGCGGCCGTCCTGGCGTTCGCGCTGCGGGTGATGGCGATGCGCCACGGCTGGCGGACGCCCCGCCCCCGCGGCGTCCCCGACTGAGACCGCTCCGTCTGGACCGCTCCGTCTGGCCCGTTCCGTCCGGACCGCTTCGTCAGTCGGCGGCAGCGGGAGTACCGTTGCGTTCATGGGGCGGATCACCGTGCGCAAGCCGGTCCTGCGGATCGGCACCGGCGGGACGGCCGGGCACCGGCCCGACACCCTCGCCGTCGAGGAGCCGCTGGAGATCCGCGTCGCGGGCAAGCCGCTCACCATCACGATGCGCACCCCGGGGCACGACTTCGACCTGGTCGCCGGGTTCCTGGCGGCCGAGGGCGTCATCCGCGGAGCGGCCGACCTCACCGCGATGCGCTACTGCGCGGACGCCCACGAGCAGAACACCCTGGACGTCGCGCTGGCCCCCGGCGTGGCGCCGCCCGACGACGCGATGACGCGCGCGTTCACCACGACGAGCGCGTGCGGGGTGTGCGGGAAGGCGAGCATCGAGGCGCTGCGGACCGACCGGCCGTACGAGGTGGCCGCCGATCCCGTCCGGCTCACCCCCGAGGTGCTGGCCGTGCTGCCGGACCGGCTGCGCGCCGCGCAGCGGGTCTTCGACCGGACGGGCGGGCTGCACGCGGCCGGCCTGTTCGACGCCGGCGGCGGCCTGCTGGCGGTCCGCGAGGACGTCGGGCGGCACAACGCCGTCGACAAGGTCGTCGGATGGGCCCTGCGCGAGGGCCTGCTGCCGCTGGCCGGTAAGATCCTCATGGTCAGCGGACGCGCGTCGTTCGAGCTGACCCAGAAGGCGATGGCCGCCGGGATCCCGGTGCTGGCGGCGGTCTCCGCGCCGTCGTCGCTGGCGGTCGAGCTGGCCGAGGACGCCGGGATGACGCTGGTCGGCTTCCTGCGCGGGGACACGATGAACGTCTACGCCGGAGCGGAGCGGATCCGCCTCTGACATCCGGGCCGCTCGGCGGCCGCTTTGTCATCTCGGACCGAAAACCAATCGGTAACTTGTTGGCCCGCCCTCAAGACACCGGGCCCGTCACAGGAGTTGACTGCTCCCCCTACGCAATGACGCCGGCGTGCGCGCACGCCGCGTCCCGCACCGGGCGCGCGAAGCGGAGGACTACGGAATGACGAGGCCCCTGACAGGCGGCGGAGCGGCGTCCGGCATCGACGAGCGCCACCCCCCGATCAAGCCTCGGCGGGTCTCCTTCGACTGGTCGTCCACGCCGCTGCACTGGGTGCCGGGCGATCCGCTCGCCACCCACATCATCAACTCCTTCCACATCGTCCTGCCCGAGGGCGAGAAGTGGTTCATCCAGTGCGTCAAGGACGCCCGCCCGTACATCAAGGACGAGCGGCTGCTGGAGGAGATCCGGGGGTTCATCGGCCAGGAGATGGTGCACGCCCGCTCGCACCAGGGCGTCCTCGACCAGATCCTCGAGACCAACGGGATCGACGTCGGCAAGATCACCGACCAGATGGCCAAGGGGAACGCCGAGCGGCCCGAGCAGATGGCCGAGCTGAAGCGCAGGAGCCCGCGGGCCTGGCGGCGCCGGCTGCGGTTCGAGCTGGCGGCGGTCGCCTCGATCGAGCACTACACCGCCGTGCTGGGCCAGTGGATCATGGACAACGACCGGCTGGAGAAGGCCGGGGTCGACCCGACGATGCTGGACCTGCTGCGCTGGCACGGCGCCGAGGAGGTCGAGCACCGGTCGGTGGTGTTCGACGTCTTCAAGGCGATGGGCGGGCGCTACCCGACCCGGGTGGCGGCCTGGGTGGTCTCGCTGTTCTTCCTGTACTGGGCGCTGATCGGCGGCTCGCTCTATCTCATGAAGCAGGACCCGACGGTGACCAGGCGGGTCACGCCGCTGCGCGTCCTGCGCTCGTACCGCCGGTCCGTCCGGCAGGGGCACGTGCCCGGCATCTTCAAGCTGCTGCTCGGCGAGGCGCCGATCTACCTCCGGCCGGACCACCACCCGTCCAAGGTCTGCTCGACGCCCCGCGCGCTGGAGTACCTGAAGCAGTCGCCCGCGGCGCAGGCCGCGGGCTACGACCCGTACTAGCCCGACACCGGGTACGGGACCGACAACCGGACACCGCGACCGGAGGCTCCCCGGAGACCTCCCCCTGAGGGCCCGTACCGCCGCGCCGTACGGGCCCTCGCGCATGCCGGGTGGCGAGCGTCACGCACGCCCCCCTTGACCGCGGTTCGGCTCGCGCGGTTAATTAACACCGTGTCCAATAAAGTGACGCTCGCCCGCACGCACGATGAAGCGGAGCTGGAGCGATTCCGCGACGTCCAGCGCCTGTGCTACGAATGCGCCGACGAGGTCGCCGCCACCCTCGAACCGGGCGTGACCGAGCGCGAGGCGTGCCGCCGCATGCGCCGCTGGCTGCGGGCGCACGGCGTCGACGACTGGCTGCACACCCCGTTCGCCTGGTTCGGCGACCGGTCGGCGTTCCGGGGCTTCAAGGTCCCGACCCAGTTCCTCCCCAGCGCGACGCGGCTGGAGGAGGGCATGCCCTACATCCTCGACATGGCGCCCGTCCGCGACGGCTACTCCGCCGACATCGGCTACGGCGGCGTCCTCGGCGAGAACCGCATCTGGGAGCGGCTCGACGCCGACCTCGCCTCCTACCGGAGGCTCATCCTCGGCCTCGTCCGCGAACGCCGCACGTTCGCCGACATCTACGCCGAGGTCGACGCGCTGATCGAACGGCAGGGCTACGAGAACCGGCACGCGAAGTACCCCGGACGGGTCATCGGCCACCAGGTCGGGATCATCGGCGGAATCCTTCCCAAGGGCGTCGGATTCCCGTTCGGTGTACGGTTCCTGCAGACCATCGGCCGCGAACTGGTCAAGGAGCGCCTGGAGGGCCGCTCCCCGCTCTGGAACGGGGCCGCGCAGTCCCAGCACCCCCCGACGCCCGGGCTGTGGGCGGTGGAACCGCACATCGGGTTCCGCGGCGTCGGCGTGAAGTTCGAGGAGATCCTCGTGGTCACCGAGGACGACGCCTACTGGCTCGACGACGACCTGCCCCACGTGCACCGGTGGGCACGACGGGAGGCGCAATGACGCAGACGATCACCCCCGGCACCCCCGGCACCCCCGGTACTCCTGGCACCCCCGCCGCGGCGCCGGTGCGGCGGCGGCGGGTCCGCGGCGACGGCGTCGACCTGGCCGTCTACGAGCAGGGCGACCCGTCGCGGCCGACCGTCCTGCTCATGCACGGCTACCCCGACACCCACGCGGTGTGGGACGAGGTCGCCGCGCGGCTCGCCGGCCGCTACCACGTCGTCCGCTACGACGTGCGCGGCGCGGGCGCCTCGACGCGGCCGTTCGGGCGCAAGCGCTACACCTTCGACTACCTGATGTCGGACATGCGGGCGGTGCTGGACGCCACCGCGCCCGACCGCAAGGTGCACCTCGTCGGGCACGACTGGGGCTCGATCCAGTCGTGGGAGGCGGCCTGCACCATGCCGGAGCGGTTCGCCTCGTTCACCTCCATCTCCGGGCCGTGCCTGGACCACGTGGCGCACTGGACGCGGCGCAACCTCGCCCGCCCCACCCCGGCGAACCTGAAGCGCGCCGCCGGCCAGGGCGTGCGGTCCTGGTACATCTACTTCTTCCAGACGCCCCTCCTGCCCGAGCTGATGTGGCTCGCCGGGCTGTCCAGGCCGTTCGGCAAGGCCCTGGAGATCGGCGAGGGCGTGCCCGCCCGCCCGGGGCACCCGGCGCCGACGATGGCGCGCGACGGCGCGTCCGGCGTCGGCCTGTACCGGGCGAACATGGTGCAGCGGCTGCGCCGCCCGCGCGACCGCCGCACCGACGTGCCCACGCAGGTCATCGTGCCGACGAAGGACCTGTTCGTGTCGCCGCACCTGGTCGGCGGGCTGGGCGCGCGCGTGCCGAACCTGTCGCTGCGCCCGATCGCGGCCGGCCACTGGGTGCCGCGCAGCCACCCGGACGTCGTCGCCCGCTGGATCCACGAGCACATCACCGGCGTCCAGGGCGGCCCGCTCACCGCCGCCGAGTCCCGCGCGCTGCGCCGCGCCCGCGTCGAGCGCGACCGGCGCCCCTTCGACGGCTCGCTGGTCGTCGTCACCGGCGCGGGCAGCGGCATCGGCCGCGCCACCGCGCTGGCGTTCGCCGAGCAGGGCGCGGAGGTCGTCGCCGCCGACCTCGACATGGCCACCGCGCAGCGCACCGCCGAACTCGCCGGGCTCCTCGGCCCCGCCGGGCACCCCTACCAGGTGGACGTGTCCGACGCCGCCGCGATGGAGGACTTCGCCAAGTCCGTCCTGCACGAGCACGGCGTCCCGGACGTCGTGGTGAACAACGCCGGGATCGGCATGGCCGGGTCGTTCCTCGACCACACGGTGGACGACTGGGACAAGGTCCTCGGCGTGAACCTGTGGGGCGTCGTGCACGGGTCGCGGCTGTTCGCGGCCCAGATGGCGGAGCGGGGGCAGGGCGGCCACATCGTCAACACCTCCTCGGCCGCCGCGTTCACCCCGTCCCGGACGCTGCCCGCCTACGCCACCAGCAAGGCGGCCGTGCTGATGCTGTCGGAGTGCCTGCGCGCGGAGCTGAAGGGCAAGGGCATCGGTGTCAGCGCGATCTGCCCCGGGATCGTCAACACCAACATCACCCGGACGTCCCGGTTCGTCGGGCGCGGCGCGGAGGAGCAGGCGCGCAGCCAGGAGAAGGCGGCGCGGGCGTACGCGCTGCGCGGCTTCGGGCCGGAGGGCGTCGCCAAGCAGATCGTCAAGGCGGTCCGCGACGACAAGGCGGTCGTGCCCGTGACCCCGGAGGCGCGGCTGAGCTACCTGGCGTCCCGGCTGTCGCCGCGCGCGATGCGGCTGCTCGCCCGCTTCGACGCGGGCTAGGGCGCCCGCGCCGGGGTAGGACGCCCGCACACGCCCTAGGGTGATCTTGGGAGGCGGTGCGTGATGGCGGACGCCGTGGTCGTCGGCGCGGGACCCAACGGGCTCGTGGCGGCCAACCTGCTGGCCGACGCGGGCTGGGACGTCCTGGTCCTGGAGGCGCAGCCCGACCCGGGCGGCGCGGTGCGCAGCGACCGGGGCGTCCACCCCGACTACGTCAGCGACCTGTGCAGCGCCTTCTACCCGCTGGGCGTGGCGTCGCCGGTGATGAGGGCGCTCGACCTGGAGCGGCACGGGCTGCGCTGGAAGCACGCGCCTGCCGTCCTGGCGCACCCGCTGCCGGACGGGGCCTGCGCCGTGCTGGAACGCGACCCGTCGCGCACCGCCGCGAGCCTCGACGCGCTCGGCGCGGGCGACGGCGAGGCGTGGCTGCGGCTGTGGGAGCTGTGGGAGCAGATGGGCGACGAGGTGCTGCGCGCACTGTTCACCCCGTTCCCGCCGGTCAGGGCCGCGCTGCCGCTGGCGGCGGCCGCGCGCCGGGCGGGCGGGCTGAGCGTCCTGCGCTCGCTGCTGGCGCCCGTCCGCACCCTCGGCGAGCAGGAGTTCACCGGTTCCGGCGGGCCGCTGCTGCTCGCCGGGTCCACGCTGCACACCGACATGTTCCCGGAGAGCACGGGCGGCTCGGTGTTCGGCTGGCTGCTCGCGATGATCGGGCAGCGGCACGGGTGGCCGGTGCCGGAGGGCGGCGCGGGCGAGCTGACCGCCGCTCTGGTGCGGCGGCTGGAGGCGCGCGGCGGGCGGGTCCGCTGCGGCACGCCCGTCGCGTCGGTGATCGTGCGGAACGGGCGCGCGCTCGGCGTGCGGACCGCGTCCGGCGAGCCGGTGCGGGCCGCGAAGGCGGTGCTGGCGGACGTGTCCGCACCCGCCCTGTACGGCGGCCTGGTCGGCTGGTCCGACCTGCCGGCCTCGCTGCGCGAGGACATGCGCCGGTTCACCTGGGACCACGCCACCTTCAAGGTCGACTGGGCGCTGTCGGGGCCGATCCCGTGGACCCCGCCGGACGCGGCGCGCGCCGGAACCGTCCACCTGTCCCCCGGCCTGGACGCGATGACCGACTACAGCGGGCAGATCGCCACCGGGCGCGTGCCGTCCGAGCCGTTCGCGCTGCTCGGTCAGATGACGACCGCCGACCCCGCCCGCTCCCCCGCCGGCACCGAGTCGGTGTGGGCGTACACGCACGTCCCGCACCGGGTGAAGGGCGACGCGGGACCCGACGGCATCACCGGCACCTGGGACGAGCACGAGCAGGACATCATGGCCCGCCGCGTCGAGGACGTGATCGAGCGCCTAGCCCCCGGCTTCCGCGACCGCGTCGTCGCCCGCCGGATCATCGCCCCGCCCGCGTTCACCGAGCACAACGCCAACCTGCTGAACGGCGCGCTGAACGGCGGCACCGCGATGGTCCACCAGCAGATGGTGTTCCGGCCCGTCCCCGGCCTCGGCCGCGCCGAGACGCCCGTCGCCGGCCTCTACCTGACGTCAGCGTCCGCGCATCCGGGGGGCGGCGTGCACGGCGGCTGCGGAGCCAACGCCGCCCGCGCCGCCCTCGCCCACGCCTCCCCGGCGGGCCGCGTCCTCACCCCCGCGCTGCGGTCCCTCAGCGGCCTTCTCGCCCCCTGAGCGGCGGTCAGGTGTTCTCGGTGAGGTTGAGGCCGGTCTCCGGCTCGAACAGGTGGATCGACTCGGGGTCGTATTCCAGTTCGAGCATCCGGCCCTCACCGGCCCCCGACCTCGGGTCCAGGCGCGCGACGATCTGGGCGTGCCGCTGCGAATGGCCCTGGAAGGCGTCCTCCAGGTGCTCGGAGTCGACCGTCGTGCCCGGCTCCAGGTCGATGTAGGCGAGCTTCTCCGCGCCGAGCGACTCCAGGATCTCGACCCGCCCGCCGAAGGTCAGCCGGCCGCCGTCCCCCTCGCTGCGGTCGAGCCGGGCGTCGGCGAACGCCTCCGGCCGGACGCCCAGCACGACCCGGTCCGGCGAGCGGTGCGCCGCCAGCGCCCGCCGCATCCGCTCCGACAGCGGGATGTCGCCCAGCACCGAGTGGAGCGCGCCGCCGGAGACCTCGGCGGGCAGGAAGTTCATCGCCGGCGAGCCGATGAACCCCGCCACGAACAGGTTGTGCGGATGGTCGTACAGCTCCTCGGGCGTGCCGACCTGCTGGACGACCCCGCGCCGCATCAGCACGATCCGGTCCCCGAGCGTCATCGCCTCGGTCTGGTCGTGGGTGACGTACACGGTGGTCGTGCCGAGCTGGTTCTGCAGCCGCGAGATCATCGTGCGCATCTGCACGCGCAGCTTGGCGTCCAGGTTCGACAGCGGCTCGTCCATCAGGAACGCCTTGGGGTTGCGGACGATGGCGCGGCCCATCGCCACCCGCTGCCGCTGCCCGCCCGACAGGTGCGCGGGCCGGCGGTCCAGGAACGGCTCGATCGCCAGGATCCGCGCCGCCTCCTCGATCTTGGCGTTGGCCTCCGCCTTGTCCATCCGGGCCAGCTTCAGCGGGAAGCCGATGTTCTCCCGGACGGTCATGTGCGGGTACAGCGCGTAGGACTGGAACACCATGGCGATGTCGCGGTCGCGCGGCGCCCGGTCGTTGACCCGGCGGCCGTCGATCAGCAGCTCGCCCTCGCTGATGTCCTCCAGCCCCGCGATCATGTTCAGGGTGGTCGACTTCCCGCAGCCCGACGGGCCGACCAGGATGATGAACTCCCGGTCGGCGATCGTCAGGTCCAGGTCCTGCACGGCGGTGGTGCCGTCGGGGTAGCGCTTGGTCACCCCGGACAGAACGATCTCAGCCATCGCGCCCCCTCAGCCCTTCACCGCGCCGGACGTCAGCCCGGCGACGATCCGGCGCTGGAACACCAGCACGAACACCACGATCGGGATGGTGATCACGATCGCGGCCGCGGCGATCGACCCGGTCGGGTTCTCGAACTGCGAGGAGCCGGTGAAGAACGAGATCGTCGCCGGCGCGGTCCGGGCCCGGCTGGAGGAGGTCAGCGAGATCGAGAACAGGAAGTCGTTCCAGCACACGATGAACGCCAGGATCGCGGTCGTCACCACTCCGGGCGTGGCCAGCGGCACGATGACCAGCCGGAACGCCTGGAACGGCGAGGCGCCGTCCATCTTGGCGGCCTTCTCCAGATCCCACGGGATCTCCCTGAAGAACGTGGACAGCGTGTAGATGGTCAGCGGCAGCGCGAAGGTGATGTACGGCAGGATCAGCCCCGGCCAGGTGTCGAACAGCCCGAGCGTCCGCTCGATCTCGAACAGCGGGGTGACCAGGGAGATCTGCGGGAACATCGCGATCAGCAGGGACAGCCCGAGCACCAGCGGCTTGCCGGGGAAGTCCAGCCGCGCCACCGCGTAGGCCGCCATCGTGCCGATCAGGATCGCGACCACGGTGGAGACCAGCCCGATGCCGATCGAGTTGCCGAGCCCGCGCACGAAGTCGGCGTTGTCGAAGATGCCGCGGTAGTTGCGCCACGTCCACCGGCCCGGGAAGAACGCGCCGTCGGTGACGGTGGACGGGTCCTTGAACGACAGCGACGCGATCCACACCACCGGGACCAGCGCGTACAGCAGGACGAGCAGGTTGACGACGCTCCAGCGGGTGATCCCGCCCGCGGTCCGGTCCATCAGCGCCTCCCCGCGTCCGGGGCGCTCGTGCCGAGCACCTTGACGAACACGAACGCGACCAGGGCGACGGTCAGGAAGATCAGCACCGACATGGTGGAGCCGATGCCGAGGTTCAGCCCGCCGATCAGGTTGTGGTAGGCGATCAGCGACACCGAGCTGGTGTTCTGCGCGCCGTTGGTGAGCACGAAGATGTCGTCGAAGATCCGGAACGCGTCCAGCGTGCGGAACAGCAGCGCGGCCAGGATCGCGGGCTTCATCAGCGGCAGCGTGATCTGGACGAAGCGCTGCCAGGCGGTGGCGCCGTCCATCGACGCGGCCTTCAGCGCGTCCTCGGGGACCAGCGCCAGCCCCGCCATCAGCAGCAGCGCCATGAACGGCGTCGTCTTCCAGATCTCCGCGAGGATGATGATCCCGATGGCCGGGAAGTGGTCGGTGAGCGGCGCCGACCCGGCCGGCAGCAGCCGGGCCAGGAAGCCGGTGCCGGGCGTCCAGGCGTACTTCCAGCCGTAGGCGGCGGCCACGGTGACGATCCCGTAAGGGATGAGCACGACGGCGCGCACCAGGCCGCGGCCCACGATCGTCCGGTACATCACCAGCGCGATCACCATGCCGAGGACCAGCTCGACCGCCACGCTGACGGCGGTGACCAGCACCGTGACGGCGAACGCGTTCCACCAGAACGGGCTGCTCAGCACGGTGGCGTAGTTGTCCGCCCCGATCCACGCCTTGCGGGCGGGGAAGCGCAGGTCGTAGCGCTGCAGCGACAGCAGCACCGAGTACACGATCGGCCAGCCGGTGACGGCCACCATCACCACGGCGGCGGGCGCGCACAGCATCCAGCCGAGCCGCCGTTCCGAGCGGCGGTTCGCGCTCGCCGCGGGGGCCTGCCGGCCCACCACCGGGATGGCCTCCGCGCTGCTCAGCTCCTCGTTCATGGAAGCACCCCCTTGCTCTGCAACGCGTCCTCGATCAGGCCCCGCAGCGTGCCCAGCGTGCGGGGCGGGTCGATGGCCGACGGCGGCGACAGCGTCTCCGCCGCCACCGTCGACACGTTCTGGTACGTCGGGGTCAGCGGGCGGGGGGCGGCGGTCTTGAGCGCGTCGAGGATCGCCTGCCGCATCGGGTAGGCCTTCGCCATCCCGCGCGCCCGGTACACCGCCTCGATCGTCGGCGGCAGCCCGTCGCGGATGGCGGCGGTCCGCTGGCTGCGCCGGTCGCGCAGGCACAGCGCGGCCTGGAACGCGGCGTCCGGCTTGGCGGAGTAGGCGCTGACGGCGAAGTTCGCCCCCCCGAGCGGCGCGCGGCCCGGCCCGGCGATGCCGGGGTAGGGCGCCCATCTGAACCTCTTCAGCAGCCCGGGCTTCATCTTGGCCATCGAGGCGTACACGAACGGCCAGTTGATCTCGTAGGCGCCGCGCCCGGACTCCACCGCCAGCCGCGCGTCGTCCTCCTTGGTGTTGGACATCGACGGGTCTGCGGCGGCGGACCGGGCGAACTGCCGCATCGTGCGCAGCGCCGTCAGCGCGGACGGCCCGAGGTCGGCCCGGTGGCCGTCGGGGCTGAGGATCCGCCCGCCCGCGGACGCGACGAGGCTGTTGAACCAGACGACGAGCCCCTCGAACTGCGCGCCGGTCACCTCGCCGTAGTGCGGCCTGCCCGCGGCCGCGAGCCGCTCCGACTCCCTGATCAGCCCGGCCCAGGTGGACGGCGGGTCGGGCATCAGGTCCGAGCGGTACCACAGCAGCTGGACGTTGGTGTTGTACGGCGCCGCGTACAGCCCGCCCTGCCAGGTCCCGGTGCCGAGCGGCCCGGGCAGCGTGCCCTCGCGGGCCTCCCGCGCGTACCGGCCGGTCCACTGGCGGATCCAGCCGGCCTCGGCGAGCTCCGCCGTCCACGTCACGTCGAGCCCGAGGACGTCCAGCCCGGAGTCGCGGGCCGCCAGCCGCCGGACCAGCTGCTCGCGCTGGTCGTCGGCGCCGCGCGGCAGGGTGTTGACGACGATCCGGTACCGGCCGCGCGCCTCCCGGTTGCAGCGGGCGGCGATCGCGCCGATGCTCTCCTGCGGCGCGTTGTACAGGTTCACGACGCGGCTTCCGGAGGCGCCCGACGCGCAGCCGGCCGCCAGGCCGGCGGTGAGGGCGGCCGCCAGCACCGCCGCCGCACGGCGCCCGGCCGGCGCGTCCGCCGGGAAGAATGCCCGCAGCATGGGCAGCGCCCTCGTCACAAGCTGTGCTCGACGTCGACGAGGCTGCTGGTGCGCGGGTCGAGCAGCCCGAGCCGGATCAGGTCGTCGCCGGCCGTCGCGTGTATCAGCCACTGGCCGAGCACGCGGGCCCGCGCCGACATCGACGGGACCGTCGCCAGGTGGTAGCCGCGCGTGACCGCCTGGGCGACCACGCCGGTCAGCTCCTTCCCGAACGGCCGCGCGACCGCCTGCGCGCCGCCGAGGTCGACCACGAGGCCGAGGTCCTTGTGCCGGTACTCGCGCGGCTCGTGGCCGAGCAGCGACGCGGCGACGTTGTGGGCGGCGACCCGGGCCTGCCGGACGGCGTGCTGCGCCGTCGGCGGGCACATCGCGTCGCCGCCGCGCACCAGGTCCGGGACGGCGGCCGCGTCGCCGACCGCGAACACCTCGGGGAAGCCGGCGAGCCGCAGGTCGGCGCCGACCCTGACGCGGCCCCGGTCGGCGGGCAGGTTCAGCGTGGAGATCACCGGGCTCGGCGTCACCCCGGCCGTCCAGATCGCGGTGCGGCACGGCAGCGCGGTCCCGTCGGTGAGGTGCGCGCAGTGCGGCTCCAGCCGCTCCAGCGTGGTGCCGAGCCGGATGTCGACGCCGCGCCGGCCGAGCAGCCGCATCGCGTCCCGGCCGAGCCGCTCGCCCAGCTCGGGCAGCAGCTTCGGCGCGATGTCGATCAGCGTCCAGGTCAGCAGCGCCGGGTCCAGCCGCGGGAAGCGGCGCAGCGCCTTGGTGGTGAGCAGCTGCAGGTTCGCGCAGGTCTCCACGCCGGAGTAGCCGCCGCCGACGACGAGGAACCCCAGCCGCGCGGCCCGCTCCCCCTCGTCCATGCTGGCGTTGGCCAGCTCCAGCTGCGCGATGACGTGGTCGCGCAGGTAGACCGCCTCGGCGAGGTTCTTCAGCCCGTGCGCGTGCTCCTTCAGCCCGGGGATGTCGAAGGTGCGGGTGACGCTGCCGGCCGCGAGCACCAGCCGGTCGTAGCGCAGCGACACCTTCGTGCCGTCGATCTTCTCCACGTCGATGACCCGCTCGTGCAGGTCGGCGCCGCGCGCCTTGCCGGGCAGCAGCTGGGTGCGGCGCAGCAGCCGGTGCAGCGGCCCGGCGATGGCGCGCGGGTCCAGCAGCCCGCCCGCCACCTGCGGCAGCAGCGGCTGGTACAGCGTGTAGCCGAACGGCGCGATCATGACGATCTCGGCCTTGGCGGGCCGGAGCAGGCGCTCCAGCGTGCGGGCGGTGTTGTAGCCGGCGAAGCCGGCGCCCACGATCACGATGCGGGATACGGGCACGGCGGGCTCCCTGGTCACCATCGACGTCGTTCACTGTGTGATCAGGAGACCACACTACGTGACCGATGATCCACTTCCACGGACCGGGGTCGGGTGAACACGACGTGTCAGGACGCGCCGGGCATCCCCCGGCGCGTCACCGGCCCGCCGCCGGTCCGGAAATGATGTACCGTGCCGGGGTTTTCCCGGGCGGTGAACCTGTGCGACCTTGTCAGGAACAAGCCCCCCGGCGGACGCCCGCCGCGGGTCCGAGACCGGCACCGGAGCGTGAGGCATGCGGATTCGCGACATCCTGCGGAGGAAGGGAGACGCGGTGGCGACGGTCGAGCCCGACGCCACCGTGCGACAACTGCTCGCCGTCCTGGCCGAGCACAACATCGGGGCGGCGGTGGTGTCGCCCGACGGCGCCGCCATCGCCGGCATCGTGACCGAGCGCGACGTCGTGCGGCGCATGCACGACCGCGGCGCGGCGCTGCTCGACCAGCCCGTCTCCGACATCATGACCACCGAGGTGCGCACCTGCGGCCCGGCCGACAAGGTCGAGGACCTGCGCCGCACCATGACCGAGCAGCGGTTCCGGCACGTCCCCGTCCTCGACGACGGGCGGCTGGCCGGCATCGTCAGCATCGGCGACGTCGTCAAGAGCGCCATCGACGAACTGGAGAGCGAGCGCGAGCACCTCGTCGACTACATCCAGCGAGCGCCGTAACGCGGCCGACGGAAACCACGCCCTGCCCCGGCCACGCAGGACCCCGGCCGTCGCGTTCGCGAGCGAAGCCGGATCCGAGCGAAGCGAGAATCCGATCGCGCAGCGAGGCCCCCAGGGCCGAGTCGAAGCGATGCAGCGATCGCACGCAGTGCCCGCCGAAGGGAGGGCCCCCAGGGCCCGACCGCCAAGGGCACTGCAATTTACACGTAGGCGGGCAGCGGGCGGGGGGCGGGGGCCGCCTGGACCTCGCGGTAGGCGAGCGCGAGCCGCTCGACCGCGTGCCGCAGCACGGCCGGCGGAAGGACGTAGGGCAGCCGGACGTAGTCCTCCAGGACGCCGTCCACCCCGAACACCGGCCCCGCGACGACCCGGACGCCCAGCCGCTCGGCGGTCTCGGCGAGCATGCTGGCGACCGGCGCGTCCAGGCGCGCCCACAGCGACATGCCGCCGTCCGGCAGCCGGAAGTCCCAGCCGGGAAGCAGCTCCCGCAGCGCGGCGGCGAGCGCGTCCCGGCCGCGCAGCAGCATCGCGGCGCGCTCGGCCCGCACCTCCTCCATCCGCAGCAGCAGCTCCCGGACGATCAGCTGGTCCAGCACCGGGCTCGCCATGTCGAACGGCTCGCGGGCCAGCACCAGCCGGCGGGCCAGCGGCCCCGTGGTGCGGATCCAGCCGATGCGCAGGCCGCCCCACATCAGCTTGGACGCCGACCCGATCGTGGCGACGCGCCCGCCGGTGTCGAAGGCGGCGACCGGCGGCAGCCGCGGCGCGTCCGGGTCGTGCGCGAGGTCGGCGAAGGTCTCGTCGACGACGACGAAGGCGTCCGCGCGGCGCGCCGCGTCGACCAGCGCGGCCCGGTCGTCCGCCGTCATCAGATGGCCGGTCGGGTTCTGGAAGTCGGCGATCGTGTAGGCCATCCGGACGGCGGCCTGCCGCATGCTGCCCGCGACCAGCTCCATGTCCCAGCCCTCGTTCACCCCGACCGGGACGAGCCGGGCGCCGCGCCGCCGCAGCGCGCCCAGCGCGTGCGGGTAGGTGGGGCGCTCCACCATGACCGGGTCGCCGGGCTCCACGAGCGTGTGCGTCAGCAGGGTGAACGCGTGCTGCGCCCCGGTGGTGACGACGATCTGGTCGGGCCGGGTCGGCACGCCGCGCGCCTCGTACCCGGCGGCGATCACCTCGCGCAGCCCGGCCAGCCCGGCCGGCTCGTAGCCGGGGCCGCCGCTGTAGCGGGGCAGCTCGTCCACGGCGGCGGCGACGGCCTCGTTGAAGATCGTCGGGGCGCCGGGGGTGGCGCAGCCGAGGTCGACGAACGCCGGGTCGTCGGGCACCGGGTGCGCCATGCCGTACCGGCCGCCGGGCGGCGGCGCGGGCAGCGGCTCCGCCGACGACATCCGGACCGGCGGCAGCGCCGTCCAGCTGCCCGCGCCCTGCCGGCTCTCGACGTAGCCCTCCTCGCGCAGCCGGTCGTAGGCGGCGGTCACGGTGGTGCGGCTGACGCCGAGCGCGGCGGCCAGGTCGCGTTCGGCGGGCAGCCGGGTGCGCAGCGCGAGCCGGCCGTCCAGGACGAGGGTCCGGACGGCGCGGGCCAGGGCGGCGTACACGGGACGCTCGCGCGGGACGTCGCCCAGCAGCCGGGCCAGTTGGGTGCCGCTGACGTATCGCATGCTCACACAGACCACTTTCCCCTATTGGCCCTTACACAACAAGGCCACTTCTCCGCAGGATAGACCAGGAACCTGATCGGACTTCAAGTGGAGCAGAAAATGGCCTTGATGGCGCGGCGGCTCGTCCAGCTGTATGTGGGATTGGCCTTGTACGGCCTCGGGATCGCGCTGCAAGTGTCCTCGCGGCTCGGCAACGACCCCTGGGACGTCTTCCACCAGGGCCTGTCCCGCCGGTTCGGGCTGTCGATCGGCACGTGGATCATCATCGCCGGGGCGGTGGTGATGCTCGCGTGGATCCCGCTGCGGCAGCGGCCCGGTCTCGGCACCATCAGCAACGTCCTGCTCGTCGGCGCCTTCGCCGACCTGTTCCTGTGGCTGCTGCCGGCCCCGGACGCCCTCGCCGCCCGCTGGGCGTTCCTGGTGCTCGGCGTGCTCGCCGGCGGGTTCGCCACCGGCTGCTACATCGGCGCCGGCCTCGGGCC
Source organism: Actinomadura opuntiae (assembly GCF_030283205.1). Lineage (GTDB taxonomy): Bacteria > Actinomycetota > Actinomycetes > Streptosporangiales > Streptosporangiaceae > Spirillospora. The sequence goes on along the minus strand of NZ_JASNWF010000026.1, from coordinate 80,348 downwards.
GGGCCCGCGCGACGGTCTCATGACCGGCCTGGCCGCGCGGGGCCACTCGATCCGGGTCGTGCGCACCGGGATCGAGCTGGGCGTCCTCGCGATCGGCTGGCTGCTCGGCGGGACCGTCGGCGTCGGCACCGTGCTGTACGCCGTGGCGATCGGGCCGCTGGCCCACGTGTTCCTGCCCGCGCTGCGGATCAGGACCCCTGAGGCCGCGGAGCCCGCCGCGGAGCCGGAACCCGAACCGGCCCACGCCTGACGGGCGGGCCCGGCCCGCGCCGTCTGTGCCGTCTGTGCCGTCAGCGCGTGGCGGCGAGCCGGACGGCCTGCTCGGCCAGGCCGGCCAGGAGGGGCGCGGCCTCGGCCTTGAGCGCGTCCAGCGTGCGCGGGCCGTCGGCGATGCTGAACGCCGCGGTGAGCCCGAGGCCGTGCAGCTCGTCCAACGGGCCGACGACGCCGCCGGCCAGCGCGACGACCGGGATCGCCCGGTCCCTGGCGAGCGCGGCGACGGCGGAGACGACCTTGCCGGCGGCGCTCTGCCCGTCCACCCGGCCCTCGCCGGTGATCACCAGGTCGGCGCCGTCCAGCGCCTCGCGCAGGCCCACCGCCTCGGCCACCAGCTGCGCCCCGCCGGACGGTTCGGCGCCCAGCACGGCGACCAGGCCGCCGCAGGTGCCGCCGGCCGCCCCGGCGCCGGGCAGGTCGTGGACGCGGACGCCGAACCGGTCGGCGAGCACGTCGGCGAACCGGGTGAGCGCCGCGTCCAGCTCGCGGACCTGGGCCGGGTCGGCGCCCTTCTGCGGCCCGAACACGGCGGCGGCGCCGTCCGGGCCGACGAGCGGGTTGGTGACGTCGCAGGCGACCCGGAACCGCGCGGCGCGCACCGCGTCCGGGACGCCGGAGTCGTCGATCGCGTCGAGCCGGGCCAGCGCGGCACCGCCGGGCGGCAGCGCGGCGCCGGAAGCGTCCAGGAACCGCACCCCGAGCGCGCGCAGCAGCCCCGCGCCGCCGTCGGTGCTGGCGCTGCCGCCGATGCAGACCAGCACGTCCCGCGCGCCGCGCCGGACCGCGTCGGCGATCAGCTCGCCGGTGCCGGACGTGCCGGCGCCCAGCGGGTCGGGCGGGACGTCCTCGACCAGCGGCAGCCCGGACGCGGCGGCCAGCTCCACGACGGCGGACCGCCCGTCGCCCGACAGCGCGTAAGGCGCCTTCACCGGCCGGCCCACCGGGTCGGTCGCGGCGACCTCGACCAGGTCGCCGCCGCGCGCGGCCACGAAGCAGTCGAGGGTGCCCTCGCCGCCGTCCGCCATCGGCACGCTCACCAGCTCGGCGCCGGGCACGGCCCGCCGCGCCCCGGCCTCGACCGCGGCGCACACCTGCGCCGCCGACAGGCTGCCCTTGAACGAGTCGGGCGCGATGACGATCTTCACGCTCGGCGCCTCCCCCGGGGAGCGGCCCCCGGACCTCCGAAACGTGCCGGGCGACGGTCCTCGCTCCGCCGGCCCTCCGCCGCGGTCATCGCTCAGTACTCCGCGGGGGACGTGGCCAGCACGGACGTGAAGTCGCGCGGCAGGACGAGCGAGTCGCCCTCGTACCGGGTCTCCAGGTAGGTCAGCTCCCCCGCGCGCCACCAGTACAGGTGCGGGCTGAGCGACCCCGGCCCCTCCTCGTAGGCGCGGTGCGCCTGCGCCTGCAGCTCGTTGGCGGCCGCCACGGCGGCGCGGTAGCGGGCCCGCGGGTGGACCTCCGACATGCGCAGCGCGTGCGCGACGATCAGGCTGCGGTTGGGGGCGATGACCAGCGCGCCGTGCGGGCCGATCGGCAGGTACTCCTCCAGCCACGCCAGGTGGGTGACGGCGTAGAACGTCCAGCCGTGCAGCACCGACACCCGGACGCCGCCGAGGTCCTGCTCGTCGAGCTGGAGCGGTCCGTCCGCGCGGACGTTGGCGCGGCCCAGCATGAACAGCGCGTCGCCGGAGACCGGCCAGCCGTTCATCTCCTCGGTCGTGACCGTCCGGACGGTGGTGGGGGTGTCGACCACGACCGCCTCGATCAGCCCCGGCGCGAACGGCCGGGCCGCCAGCGCGCCGTTGTCGGCCTCGGCCGGGTAGATCCGGGTGCGCAGCAGGTGCTGGGCGAGGTCGAAGTCGCTGAGGTCGAGGGGCTCCTCGACCGCGGTGACGATCGTGGTGACGTGGTCGGACACCAGCGCCGGCCAGTCGTCGCGCGGCACCAGCCGGGCCAGCTGCCGCAGGTCGCGCATGCTGACGTGCAGCCGGTTCGCGCCCTCCAGCAGCATCACCTCGCCGGGGGCGCGGCGGCATGCGTAGCCGAGGCTCTCGGCCACCAGTACCAGCAGCGAGTCCAGTGTTCCGTCGTCCCACGGGTCGGGACGGGCGTGCCGGCCGCTCATCGCACACCTCCCGGCGCTTCCAGGGTCAGTACGCCGCAGCCCGGCCGGGGGTTCAGATCACCGGCCGCGCCGGGCGCCTCCAGCACGGCGGGCGCGCCGAGCTCGAGCGTGCCCTGCCGGGCGCCGTGTCCGGCGGGCACCCCGGCGAGGACGGGCGCGCCGAGCGGGCCGAGCCGCGCGGCGAGCACGGCGTCCAGCTCGGCGGGGTCGCCGGAGCGTTCCCACGAGCCGAGCGCGAAGCCCGCGGCGCCGTCGAGCCAGCCCGACTGGAGCAGCTGGACGAGCATCCGGTCGATCCGGTACGGCGCCTCCGTGACGTCCTCCAGGAAAACGATGCGGCCCTTCGCGGGCGGCGGGGCGTACGGGGTGCCGAGCAGTGCGGTGATCAGGCTGAGGGTACCGCCGGTGAGCGGGCCCTCGGCGCGTCCGGGGCGCAGGACGTGCGTGCCGGGCAGCGCCACGGGGCCGCCGAACAGCGCGGTGCGCAGGCCGTCCAGGGTGGCGGCCGGGGCGCCGGGGGCGCCGGGGGCGTCGGTGGCGCCGAGGTCGGCGATCAGGCCGGCGGGCATCGGGCCGAACGAGGTGCTGACGCCGAGCCGGGCGCCGAAGCAGGCGTGCAGCGCCGTGACGTCGCTGGAGCCGTGCAGGATCTTCGGCGCGGCCCCGGACGCCCGCGTCGCGGCGGCGAGGGCGTCCCAGTCGAGGTGGTCGAGCACGCGGGTGGCTCCGTAGCCGCCGCGCGCGCAGATCACGGCGCGCACGCGCGGGTCGCACCAGGCGGCCTGCAGGTCGGCGGCGCGGTCGGCGTCGGTGCCGGCGAGGCGGTGCCAGTCGTCGCGGACGGGCTCCGGAGCCCCGAGGTTGGCCCGGTCGAGGGCGTGCTTGCCCACCACGACGTCGAGGCCGAGGTCGCGCAGGACCGCGCAGCCCGCCTCGAGCCGGGCCGGCTCGGCGGGCCCGCTGGGCGCGACGACCGCGACCCGGTCCCCCGGGCGCAGCCGCCCGTACCTGCGGATCTCCCCCGGTGCCGCCCGTTCGCCGGGCGTGCCTGCGGCGGGCGCGTCGGACGGCCCCTCGACCCCCTCCGCGCGGGCGCCCCCGCTCATCAACCCGATCCCTCCTCGCACCGCGACGGATAGAGCTTGTCAGGATCCGGCCGCCAGTGGAAGGGGCGGCCGGTCACGACCCGCCAACGGATCACCGCCCGGTGCCGAGGGCGATGCGGGCCAGCCGCGGCAGCGATTCCCCGATCGGCTCGCGCAGCACCGCGTCCGCCAGCCCATCGTAGGGGGTCGGCTCCGCGTTCATGATCACCAGCCGGGCGCCGTGGTCGACGGCCTCCAGGCACAGCCCGGCGGCGGGCTGGACGGTCAGCGAGGTGCCGACCGCGAGGAACAGGTCGCAGGAGCGGGCCGCGGTGATCGCCGCGTCCAGGACGTCCTGCTCCAGCGCCTGCCCGAAGGAGATCGTCGCGGACTTCTGGATGCCGCCGCACGCGCTGCACGGCGGGTCGTCCTCGCCCGCCTCGACGCGCGCGAGGATCTCCGGCATCGGCGTGCGCAGCTCGCAGGACAGGCAGACCGCCTCGCGCATGGTGCCGTGGATCTCGATCACCGTGCCGGCGGACGACCCGGCCCGCTGGTGCAGCCCGTCGATGTTCTGGGTGATCAGCGCGCGCAGCCGGCCGGCCCGCTCCAGGTCGACGAGGGCGGCGTGCGCGGCGTTCGGCTCGGCCTCCCAGGCGGGGTGGTCCAGGCGGGTGCGCCAGGAGCGGCGCCGCACCTCCGGGTCGGCGATGTAGGCGCCGATGGTGGACATGGCCTCGGCGGACGGGTCCTTGGTCCAGACGCCCTGCGGGCCGCGGAAGTCGGGGATGCCGCTGTCGGTGGAGATGCCGGCGCCGGTCAGGACGGTGATCGACGTCGCCTCCGGCAGCAGCCCGGCGAGCGTGAGGGGTGCGTCCATTCCTCAAGATTAGGGGCCGAACGACCGGGCCGCGTCCCGGTTTCGGGCGGCCGCTACGGTGCGTCACGGCCCGACCGGCTCTCAAAAGGTGACAAACTTGGCCGGGTATGAGGTCGACGACGCCGCACATCCTGGTGATCAACGGCACCAAGGTCCACCGCCCGGTCTTCATCCTGGGCGCGCCGCACTCGGGTGCCGATCTCCTCGCGCGCGCCGTCAAGCGGTCCGCCGGCTTCCACCTCACCACCGGCCGCCCCGGCGTGCTGCGCGTCGTCTACGCCTTCGCCCGGCGGCCCGCCATCGCGACCGAGCGCGGCGCCGGCGCGGCCCGGGTGATCCGGGACGCCTACGCCGAGGCCTGGCAGATCTCCGCGCGTGCCTGCGCCGAGTGCCCCGACGAGTGCCGCGAGCTGGCCGGGCTGCCGCCGCGGCCCGCGGTGCTGCGCGACCGGCCGGTGCACGACGGCGACACCGAGGGGCCGTGCGTGCAGCCGCGCGGCATCGCCCGGTACGCCGACGCCTCCCCCGACCTGATCTACAGCGCCGACGTCCTGCTGGACGCCTTCCCCGACGCCCAGCTCGTCCAGCTGATCCGCGACGGCCGGGACGCGGTCGCCGACATGCTCGCCGACGACCGGTGCCTGGCGTGGTTCAAGCCGGGGCTGGCCAACCTGGACACGGTGTTCCCCAACCCGTTCTTCGGGGTGGAGGACCACACCGAGCGCAACCGCTGGCCGCAGGCCGCGACCGCCGTGAAGTGCGCGCTGCGCTGGCGCGGCTCGGTGCGCCTCAGCGCCCGGCTGCGGCAGCAGGTCCCCGAGGAGCAGCTGTTCACCGTCCGGTACGAGGACCTGGTCGCCCGGCCGCGCCGGGTCGCCGCCGACGTCTCGCGGTACCTGGACGCGGACCTGTCGAAGACGACCCTGTCCGGCCTGGTCCGGGCCGGGGCGCGCGGCGGGCCGGAGGCGGGCGGCGCCGACCACGGCGTCGGCGCCTGGCGGGACCGCCTGACGCCCCGCCAGCTCGCCCAGGTCGAGAAGGTCGCCGGCACGGAGCTGCAGCGCCTCGGCTACCGCCTCAGCACCGACGCCTGACGCGGGCGGCTACTCGGCGCCGAGCGGCTCGGTGGCGCGCTCCTCGTCCTTCTGGTGGGAGAACTGGGTGCGGTACAGCTCGGCGTACAGGCCGCCCTCCAGCAGCAGCTCCTCGTGCCGGCCGCGCTCGGCGACCCGGCCCTCCTCGATCACCAGGATCTGGTCGGCCTCCCGGATGGTGGACAGCCGGTGCGCGATCACCAGCGAGGTGCGGCCGGCCAGCGCGGTCCGCAGCGCCTCCTGCACAGCGGCCTCGGACTCGGAGTCCAGGTGCGCGGTCGCCTCGTCCAGCACCACCACCGAGGGCGCCTTCAGCAGCAGCCGCGCGATCGCCAACCGCTGCTTCTCGCCGCCCGACAGCCGGTAGCCGCGGTCCCCGACGACGGTGTCCAGGCCCTCGGGCATGCCCGCGACCAGCGGGCCGATCTGCGCGGCGTCCAGCGCGGCGAGGATCTCCTCGTCGGTGGCGTCCGGGCGGGCGTAGCGCATGTTCTCGCGGATCGAGTCGTGGAACAGGTGCGCGTCCTGGCTGACGACGCCGACCTCGGCGCGCAGCGAGTCGAGCGTGACGTCGCGCACGTCCACGCCGCCGATCTTCACCGCGCCGCCCGACACGTCGTACAGCCGCGACACCAGGTGGGTGATCGTCGACTTCCCGGCGCCGGACGGCCCGACCAGCGCGACGAGCTGCCCTGGCTCGGCGGTGAAGTCGACGTCGTGCAGCACCTCCTTGCCGGGGGCGTGGTCGGCGCGGGCGATCGACTCCAGCGACGCCAGCGACACCTCGTCCGCCGACGGGTAGGCGAACCTGACGTGCTCGAACCGGACGGCCGGGGCCTCCCGCCGGGGGGTGCCGTGCCCGTTGCCCTTGGCCAGGCTCGTCGTGGCGGCCTCGCGCGCCTCGCCCAGCGTCCGGGCGTTGTCGCGGTCGCGGATCAGCGGCTTGAGGTCGAGCACCTCGAAGACGCGGTCGAAGCTGACGAGCGCCGTCATGACGTCCACGTGGACGTTGGACAGCGCGGTGAGCGGCCCGTACATCCGGGTGAGCAGGGTGGCCAGTGCGACGAGCGTGCCGAGCTGGAAGTTGCCGTCGACCACCAGGTAGCCGCCGACGCCGTAGACCATCGCGGTGGCCAGCGCGGCGACGAGCGTCAGGCCGGTGAAGAACACCCGCCCGTACATCGCGGAGACGACCCCGATGTCGCGGACCCGCGCGGCGCGCCCGGAGAAGTTCTCCTCCTCCTCGGCGGGACGGCCGTAGAGCTTGGCCAGCATGGCGCCCGCGACGTTGAACCGCTCGGTCATCAGCGAGCTCATCTCGGCGTCCAGCACCATCTGCTCGCGGCTGATCCGCGACAGCCGCTTGCCGACCCACTTGGCCGGCAGGATGAACACCGGGAGCAGCAGCAGCGCGATCAGCGTCACCTGCCAGGACAGGATCATCATCGTGACCAGCACCAGGACCAGGCTGATCACGTTGGAGACCACCGACGACAGCGTGGTGGTGAGCGCCCGCTGCGCCCCGATGACGTCGTTGTTGAGCCGGCTGACCAGCGACCCGGTCTGCGCCCGCATGAAGAACGCGACGGGCTGGCGCTGGACGTGCCCGAACACCTGGCTGCGCAGGTCGTAGATCAGGCCCTCGCCGATGCGCGCGGAGTACCAGCGCTGCGCGAGCCCGAGCACCGCGTCCAGCAGGGCGAGCCCGGCGACCGCGACGGCGAGCCAGACCACCAGGTCCTGCCGGTGGTGCCCGATGCCGGTGTCGATGATCGACTTGAGCAGCAGCGGGTTGGCGACGACGACCACCGCGGCGAGCGCGTTCAGCCCGAGGAACAGGACCAGGTCGCGGGTGTAGGGGCGGGCGTAGCCCGCGATCCGCTTGAACGTGCCGGGCTTGAGCCGCTGCTGGGTGACCGACTCGTCGCGGCGGAACGAGGCCATCACCTGCCAGCCGTTGCCCGGCATTCCCGGCATGCCCACCAGTACCTCCGAGGGGGTCGCCGCGCGCCCGGCGCGGGGAAGGGCGCGCGTGAAACGTAATCAAGTAAGCATCTCAGTATCCGGCCGGGACAACGCGCGTCCGCCCGCCGCGCTTCCCGGCTCCGCTCACGGCGTAACGGCTCTGGACTTCCCGCCCGAACCGGTGGTTAATGTGATCAACAACGTCAGGCTCTCACCCCCCAGGAGCCCCCGTGTCCCAGCGCTCACCACAGCGCCCGCGCATGCGCCCGCCACGAGCGGGCGCCGGTGCCGCCGCACCGACCACCGGTGCCGCACTGGTCGCCGCCGCCGCGCTGCTCACCGCCGCACTGCCCGCCGCGTCCGCGTCCGCGAGGTCCGCGCCCGCCGCGCCGCCGCACCGGCTCACCGTCGGCGGCGGCGAGACGCAGCCGGTGTTCTCCCGCGCCGACGCCGTCACCCAGACGGTGAACATCGAGACCACGGCCGACAGCGACCGCGACGGCGTCCGCGACCGCGTCCAGCTGCGGATCATGCGGCCGAAGGAGACCGACACCGCCGGCCTCCGGGTCCCGACGATCATGGAGCCGAGCCCGTACTGGGCCGGCATCAACGACGTCCCGAACCACCCGGTGGACATCGGCGACGCGCAGGCCCGCGCGCTGACCACCACGCAGCGGAACCTCGCCGAGATGTTCCCCGGCTACTACGACAACTACTTCCTGCCGCGCGGCTACGCCGTCGCCGACCTCGACAGCATCGGGACGGGCGGCTCGACCGGCTGCCCGACGTCCGGCGACCGCAGCGAGCAGGCCGGCGCCAAGGCCGCCGTCGACTGGCTGAACGGCCGGGCCCGCGGCTGGGCGCCGGACGGCACCCCGGTCAAGGCCACCTGGTCCACCGGGAACGTCGGCATGATCGGCCAGTCCTACGACGGGACGCTGCCGAACATGGCCGCCGCGTCCGGCGTCGAGGGGCTGAAGGCCATCGTCCCGATCGCCGGGATCAGCAGCTGGTACGACTACTACCGCGCAGGCGGCGGCGTCGTCGCGCCGGGCGGCTACCAGGGCGAGGACCTGGACGTGCTGGCCAAGGCCGTGCTGACCCGCAAGAACCCCGAGGTCTGCCAGAAGGTCATCGATCAGATCGAGGCCACCCAGGACCGCGAGACCGGCGACTACGGCAAGGTCTGGGCCGAGCGCGACTACGTCGGGCAGGCGCGCAACGTGCACGCGGCCGTCATGGTCGTGCACGGGCTCAACGACTGGAACGTCAAGCTCAAGAACTCCGTCCAGTGGTGGAACGCGCTGAAGAAGGCGGGCGTGCCGCGCAAGCTCTGGCTGCACCAGGGCAACCACTCCACGCCGTTCCGCTGGCGCGTGGAGGAGTGGCTGCGGCAGACGCTCCACTGGTTCGACCGGTACCTCTACGGCATTCGCAACGGCATCGACAAGGAGCCGCGCGTCGACGTCCAGCACGCGGACGGGACGTGGGAGACGGCGAAGGACTGGCCGGTCCCCGGCACCCGCACCGTCCCGGTCAGCCTCAACGCCGGGCCGTCCGGGCAGCCGGGCACGCTCGGCCTGCGTCCGGGACGGCCCGCGACGCAGTCGTTCACCGACCAGGGCAAGACCCGCACCGCCGAGGACCTGCTGGCGAACGAGGGCCGGGCCGACCCGAACCGGCTCGCCTACCTCACCCCGGCGCTGGACCGGCCGGTCCGCATCGACGGCACCCCGTCGATGTCGCTGCGCGCGTCCCTGGACGGCCGGTCGCCCTACCTGACGGCGCTCCTGGTGGACTACGGCACGGACAGCCGGCCGACCGGCGCCCGCGTCGACACCGGGCAGAAGGTCTGCTACGGGCAGAGCGTGCCGGGCGATGAGGGCTGCACCACCCGGCAGGCCCTCGCCATGCAGACCGCCCCGTACAAGATCATCACGCGGGGCTGGCTGGACGCCCGGAACCGGCACAGCTTCAGCCGCACCGACCCGATCACGCCCGGACGCACCTACGCGTTCCGCTGGGACCTCCAGCCGACCGACTACACCGTCAAGGCCGGTCACCGGCTCGGCGTGATCCTGCTGTCCACCGACTACGACTACACGCTGCGCTACCCCGCCGGCACCGTGGTCACGACGCGGACGGGCGTCAGCCGCGTCGACCTCCCGCTCGCACGCGGCGGCCGCGAGGCCCTCGGCTGACCGAACCACGTTCACTTGCGGCGAGTCGTCGTTATGGCCGGGCGCATGACGACGACTCGCCGCAAGTCAACGATGACCGCGGCTCGACGCGTGCGGGAAGGGTGTCAGGTCACTTGCCGAAGAGGTCGCGGAGGCGGCCGATCTGCTCGCGGCGCTCGGCGGCGCACTGCTGTTCGAGGGTGTTCTCCGCGGCCTCCCACAGCAGCCGCTTGGTCGCCACGGCGGCGCCGGGGTTCACCGCGAGGAGGGAGGCCACCAGGCCGTCGACCGCGGCGTCCAGGCCGTCGCGCGGCACCACGATCTCGGCGATGCCGAGCCGGGCCGCCTCCTCGGCGAGCACCGTCCGGGCGGTCAGACACAGCTCGAGGGCGCGCCCGATGCCGACGATCTCCACCAGCGGCTTGGTGCCGGTGAGGTCGGGGACGAGCCCGAGCGCGGGCTCCTTCATGCAGAACTTGACGTCGTCTGCGGCGACGCGGATGTCACAGGCGAGCGCGAGCTGGAACCCGCCGCCGATGGCATGCCCGTGCACCGCCGCGACGGTGACGATGTCGGGACGCCGCAGCCAGGTGTAGCCCTCCTGCAGCTCCGCGATGAAACGGTCGGTGGCCTCGGCGTCGGAGCCGTCGGCGAAGCCCTCGCCGCCGTCGCCGGAGAACATCGACAGGTCGATGCCCGCCGAGAACGAGGGACCGGCGCCGCGCAGCACGACCACCCGCACGCCGTCCGGCAGTGACCGGCCGATCGCGGCCAGCCCGCGCCAGGTGGCGAACGTCATGGCGTTGCGCCGCTCCGGCCGGTTCAGCGTGACGGTCGCGACCGCGCCGTCGACCTCCAGCCGCAGCCCGGCCTCGGCCAGCCGCTCCTCCAGCGGCCGTTCCCCGGCCGTCCCGGACCCGGTGGGCCCGGACCCGGCGGGCCCGGTGGCCGCTTCCGGCCCGTTCCCCACCCTGGCGTCCGCCATCGACGTTCCCCTTCCGACGAGCGCGGCGGGCCCGCCCCGCCGTCCACGGGGCGGGACCCGACCTGCCCGCCGCCGCGACCGAACCCTACTCGGTGGGCCGCGGCGGCGGATCAGGCGGTGCGCTCATCCGGGGGCCGTCGTCCGTCCGGGACCTGCGTCCGTTCGGGACCCGTGTCCGTTCTGGACCTTCGTCCGGTCAGGACTTCTTGCCCCGGGTCGCGCCGCCGCGACCGCGCAGGTTGACTCCGGACTCGGTGAGGATCCGGTGGATGAAGCCGTACGAGCGGCCGGTGGCGGCTGCCAGGGCGCGGATGCTCTCGCCGGAGTCGTACCTCTTCTTGAGGTCCGCCGCCAGCTTGTCGCGCTCGGCACCGGTCACGCGGGTGCCCTTCTTGAGGGTCTCGGCCACGAGTACCTCCCGTAGTGATGTGGTGACCGCTGCGTTATCCCCCGCCATGATCAGTCATTCCCGCGCGTTCGGCTACCCACTCGGCCAGAAAAGATCTGCGGAAGGCACTCTGCAGGTCACGCAAGTGCCACCAGATCGGCAAACTCGTCACTCCAGATGTCTTCGACACCATCCGGCAGCAAAATCACTCTTTCCGGCCGCAGCGCGTCCACCGCACCCTCATCGTGGGTCACCAGGACGATGGCCCCGGCGAAGGTGCGCAGCGCGCCGAGGATCTCCGCGCGGCTGGCCGGGTCGAGGTTGTTGGTGGGCTCGTCGAGCAGCAGGACGTTGGCGCTGGAGACCACCAGCATCGCCAGCGCCAGCCGGGTCTTCTCACCGCCGGACAGCACGCCGGCGGGCTTGTCGACGTCGTCGCCGGAGAACAGGAACGAGCCCAGGATCTTGCGGACCTCGACGGGCGCGAGGCCGGGCGCGGCCGACTGCATGTTCTCCAGCACCGACCGCTCCACGTCGAGCGTCTCGTGCTCCTGGGCGTAGTAGCCGATGCGCAGCCCGTGCCCGGCCACGACGGTGCCGGTGTCGGGCTTGTCGACCCCGGCCAGCATGCGCAGGAGGGTCGTCTTGCCCGCGCCGTTCAGGCCCAGCACGACGACCCGGCTGCCCCGGTCGATGGCCAGGTCCACGTCGGTGAAAATCTCCAAAGATCCGTACGATTTCGACAAACCTTCGGCGGTAAGGGGGGTTTTGCCACAAGGTGCCGGGTCCGGGAAGCGAATTTTGGCCACCTTGTCGGCCTGCCGCTCCCCCTCGACACCGGCGAGCAGCTGCCGGGCCCGCCGGTCCATCTGCTGCGCCGCCTTGGCCTTGGTGGCCTTCGCGCGCATCTTGTCGGCCTGCGACAGCAGCGCCGTGGCCTGCCGCGTGGCGTTGGCCGTCTCGCGCTTGCGCCGCCGCTCGTCGGTCTCGCGCTGGTCCAGGTACTTCTTCCAGCCGACGTTGTAGATGTCGATCACGCTGCGGTTGGCGTCCAGGTGGAACACCCGGTTGACCACCACGCCCAGCAGGTCCACGTCGTGGCTGATCACCACCAGGCCGCCCTGGTGGGACTTCAGGAAGTCGCGCAGCCAGACGACCGAGTCGGCGTCCAGGTGGTTGGTCGGCTCGTCCAGCAGCAGCGTGTCGGCGCCGGAGAACAGGATGCGGGCCAGCTCGACGCGGCGCCGCTGGCCGCCGGACAGGGTGCCGAGCGGCTGCCCCATCACCCGGTCGGGCAGGCCCAGGCTGGAGGCGATCGAGGCGGCCTCGGCCTCGGCGGAGTAGCCGCCGAGCACGTGCAGCCGCTCCTCCAGCCGCCCGTAGCGGCGGACGGCCTTGTCGCGCTCCTCGCCCGTCGCGGTGGCCATGGCCTCCTCGGCGGCCCGCAGCTTGCGGACGACCTCGTCCAGCCCGCGCGCCGACAGGATGCGGTCGCGGGCCAGCTCGTCCAGGTCGACGCCGCGCGGGTCCTGCGGGAGGTAGCCGATGGTGCCCGAGGACGTCACGCCGCCCTGCGCCGGGATCGCCTCCCCGGCCAGCACCTTGGTGAGGGTCGTCTTGCCGGCGCCGTTGCGGCCGACGAGGCCCACCCGGTCGCCGGGGTTGACCCGGAACGAGGCGGACTCGATCAGCAGCCGGGACCCGGCGCGCAGTTCGATGTCTTTCGCGATGATCACAGTGACAGGGCTCCCCTGACGGACGGCTCGATGGACAGGCGCACGAAACAGCGCGCCGCGCGGTCCATCCGACCGGGGCGCGCTGGGCGGCCTGTCAACTCGGGAGCGAAACCATCAGCCCAGTGTACGTGAAGCGCAGGCCGGTCCCGGCCATGCCGATCCGCCGCGCCGCGATGTGTGAAAGCCCTGACCGGGGCCAGGATGGGGGTACGGCGGGCGGCGGAGGACGCCGGGGCCGCGAGGCCCCTGCACAAAGGAGTGTGAGTCGGATGACCCAGGTCACGAGCAACGTGCCGGAGGGCACACCGAACTGGCTCGACATCGGCCTCCCCGACCTCGAGCGGGCCAAGACGTTCTACGGGACGCTCTTCGGCTGGCAGTTCGAGGACGCCGGGGCGGAGGCGGGCCACTACAACCAGTGCAGGCTGCGCGGCGAGCCGGTGGCCGGGATGATGCAGAACCCGGAGGACCAGCCCGACGAGTACTGGTGGACGGTCTACATCGCCGCGGACGACTGCGACGCGCTCGTCAAGCGCGCCGCCGACGCCGGCGGCGAGGCCGTCGTTCCGCCCATGGACGTGATGGGCCTCGGCCGGATGGCGATCGTCAGGGATCCGCAGGGCGCCCAGTTCGGCCTGTGGCAGGGGCGGGACCACCACGGCTCGGGCATCGTGAACGAGCCGGGCTCGTTCGTCTGGAACGAGCTGGTCACCCCCGACGCCAAGGCGGCCGGGGACTTCTACCAGGCGGTGTTCGGCTACGAGCTGGAGCCGATGCCGGGCGACATGGACTACACCGTCCTGCGCCGCGCCGGCGACGGCCGCTACATCGGCGGCATCCTCGGCGGAGCCGACCTGCTGCTCGGCAACGGCCGGACCCGCGTCCCGTCCTGGACGACCTACTTCGCGGTCGAGGACGCCGACGAGGCGGTCGCGAAGGTCACCGCGGGCGGCGGCACGCTCGACTCCGGTCCCGCCGACAGCCCCTACGGCCGGTCCGCGGCCGTGCGGGACCCGTTCGGCGTGCCGTTCCATGTCATGAAGCCCGCACCCGAGCAGGGATGACCCGCGCGCAGCGGGCCGTCCCCTAGACGGCCCCCGCGGGGCGGTGGGGCCGCGGGGGCCCGGGATCGCCCGGGCCCCCGCGTCAGCCGCCCGTCGGTCCTGCCGCTCGTCAGCCCTGCCGCTCCGCCGACAGCCGCCGGCTGATCGTCTGGTGGAGCCGCTGGAGTCCCGACGTGCCGACCAGGCCGATCTGCCCTTCGAGGTCGCGCAGCAGGACGTCCTCGTTCATCACGGCCTCCGACGACTGCATCAGCACGGTGCCCTGGCCGGTGAAGTCGAACTGGTGCTCCTCGCCCGACGACCCGCCGATCCCGAAGACCATCCGCGCGGCGCCGAACGCGCCGCGCATGTAGGAGTGGTCGTAGTGGTGGCAGGGCGAGGGGCAGTCCGCCCAGCCGAGCAGCGCCTGCGGGTCGACCCGGATCGGCGGCTCGACGAAGTGGACGGGCCCGTTGGAGGCGGCCACGAACCGGCCCGTCCCGATCAGCGTCAGGAACCCCGGGATGATCGACTGCTTGAGCTCCAGGCCCGGCTCGAACGCCAGCAGGTTCCCGGCCCGGACGGTGAGGTTGCCGTCGTCGAGGTCGAAGGAGTTCACGTCGAACCCGCGGTCGGCGAGCAGGAGCTTGCCGCGCCCCTGCGCGACGATCCAGTCCTGGGCGTACAGCGGGGAGTTGAAGGTGTGCGCCACCAGGGAGTCCAGCGGCCCGGCCGACAGCGCCTCGAACCTGACCTGCCCGTAGTAGGCGATCATCTTGCCCTTCTGCGCGAACCACTGCCCGTCGAGGTCGACGCTGAAGGCGTACGGATTGACGTTGTCGTTGGACGGGAGGGTGGCCGCGTTCCAGGTCTGCGCGCCGAAACTGCTCACGGGTCAGATCTTCCTCTCGCTGGCCTGGACGTAGACGACGCCGGAGCCGCTCAGCTCGAGCTGGAAGCCCTCGCCGGAGCCGCGTCCGATGAGGTCGCGCAGCCCGACGGCCGTGGTCAGCCTGTTCTGCACCTGGCCGCGGTGGGCGACGTAGGCCTGCGGGTCGACGTGGACGGGACGCTGCGGGCCGATCGGCAGCTCCATGACGCCGCCGTGCGACAGCAGCGCGCACGAGCCCTGCCCGGTCAGCGTGGTCGTGAACAGCCCCTGCCCGGTGACCGCGCCGCGCACGATGCCGCGAACGCCGCCCTGCTCGCCCATGAACATCGTCCCGACCTGGAGCGACGCGTCGTGCACGAGCAGCCGGTCGGCCTCCACGAACAGGGTGTCGGCGCCGGCCAGGTCGACGACGGACACGTGCAGCCCCGCGTGCCCGAACATGACCTCGCCCTGCCCGGTGACGTGCATCATCGCGCTGCGCTCGCCGGCGACGGCGCGTCCGATGGCGCCGCCGACGCTCTGCCCCGCCGTCGTGGACGGCGCGAACGACACCGCCCCGGTGTAGGCGAGCATCGCGCCGCGCCTGCTGTAGACCTCCCGCCCCGGCCCGACGGGCACCTGGAGCATCTTGGAGGTGATCTTCTGGTAGCCCGGCATCAGTACCTCCCGAGGGGGGACGACCCCCCGCGCCCCCCGCGCGACTTCGTCGTCATCAGATCTCCAACATCCCGCCGCGTTCGGCCGGCTGTACGTAGACCAAGCCGTGCCCCTGGTACCGGAACTGGACGCTCTCACCCGACCCCTGGCCGATGACCGTCCGCCAGTTGACGTCGGTGACGACGTCCTGCCGCAACTGCCCGTGATGGCCGACGTAGGCGTGCGGGTCGACCGACAGCGGCGTCTCGGGCGTCACCTCCAGCGCGATCGCCGGGCCGTCGGACACGATCGCGACCGTGCCGTGCCCCTCGACCTTGGTGGTGGCGAGGCCCTGGCCGGTCCCCATCCCCCGCAGCCCGACGAACTGCACGCCCGTGCGCAGCCCGCCCTCCAGCGCCAGCAGGCTCTCCGACTCCACGAACAGGGTGTCGCCGGTGAGGTGTACGAGCGTCACCTCGGCGGCCTCGCTGGCCAGGTACACGGTGCCCTCGCCGCTGACCTCCATCAGCGTCATGCCCTCGCCGGCGATCCTGCGCTTGAGCGCGCCGCGCAGCCCCTCTCCCCCGGTCATCCCCTCCCGTTTGAACGCCATCCGCCCCTCGTAGGCGACCATGGCGCCGTTCAGCGCCCTGATCGTCTCGCCGGCGAGATCGACGGCCAGCATCTTCGAGCCGTTCAGTCGAAATTGCGCCACGATGGGAGAAGATACCGGCCGGAACCCGCCGCGGTCCGGGCATCCGCGGGGCCCGCGGCGGTCGCGGCGGACTCATCGCGGGCGGACCGGCGCGTTGCCGGTCCCCCGCGTCCGCCGATCGGAGAGGATGTGACCATGTGGATCGCTCCCGAACGCCGCAGCCTCAGCCGGTGGGCCGTGCCCGGGCTCGTCCTCGGCGCCGGAGTGGTGGTCGGCGCCGTGCTCGCCGCCGACGAACGCTACGGCACGGCCCTCATCGCGTTCGCCGCCCTGGCCTGCTACGCCGGCTACCTGGCCTTCCGGCGCAACGAGCCGGCGCTGCCGGTCAGCGAGCGCTTCGGCACCGGCCACCGCGCCCGCACCCACCTGCGGGCCTCGGCGATGACCGGGGACGTGCTGACGATCGCGGTGATCGGCGGGCTCGTCGTGCAGGCGCTGCGCGGCGGCGACATCACCGCCTACGTCTGGCTGGCCGCCGTCGCCGGGGTCACCTACGCGCTGACGGCGATGGTCGGCGGCCGCGGGCTGTGAGCGGCGCCCGGCGCCATGATCCACGCCGCGACCTGCGGCGAATTGTGCGTTAACTTCTCCTGACAAGAGCGGTTCCGGGCGCTTCGGGGCGGCATGATGCCGCTGTGTCCGCCGTTGATGTCCTGGTCCCGGCGCGGGCGGTGTTCCATCCGGTCGTCGATCTCGGCACCGGCACCGTCGTGGCCGTGGAGGCGCACGCGGGGCCGCCCGCCGCGCCGGCGCCGCCGCGCGTCGATCCCGTGTCCGAGGACCTGCGGCGCGCCGCCGAGGCGGCCCGCGCGGCGGCCGGCCTGCGCACGCCGCTGCCGCTCCAGATCGGCCTGCGCGCCGAGACCCTCGCCTTCGGCGACCCGGTGCTCGGCGAGCTGCACCAGGGCTTCGCCGGGACCGGCCGCCGCCCCCAGGAGATCATCATCTGCGTCACCGGCGGCTTCCCGCCGGCGCAGCGGGCGCCGGTGACCGCGGCGCTGGCCGCGCTGCGGCGGGCCGGGTACCTGGTCGGGCTCGGCGGGGTCGGCGCCGCGCACGCCCCGCTCGACCTGCTCGCCGACGGCGCGTCCTACCTGCTCAAGCTCGATCCGGTGCTGGCCCGCCGGGCGCCCGCCGAACCGCGCCGGTCGGCGCTGGTGGCGAGCCTGGTGGAGCTGGCGCACCGGCTGGAGACGCACGTCCTGGCGCCGGGCCTGCAGACCGGCGACCAGGTGCTGCACCTGCGCGAGCTCGGGGTCCGGCTCGTCCAGGGCCCGGCGCTGGCGCCGCCGGAGTGGCGGCCCGGCATGCCGATCACCGTGCCCGTCGCCGCGCGCGGCGCGCCCGCGCCGCGCGAGCGCCCCGAGCTCGGGCCCCGCGTGTCGGAGTTCACGCTCCCCGGCGTGACGATGCCGCACACCGCGACCGCCGACGAGGTGCTGAACGCGCTGAACGCCGAGACGGGCATCACCAGCATCGTGCTGGTCGACGAGCGGCAGCGGCCGCGCGCCACCGTGGACCGGACGCGCTTCCTGCTGCGGCTGTCGGGCGCCTACGGGCACGCGCTGCACGCGCACCGGCCCGCCGCGCGGCTGGCCGATCCGCCGCGTCCGGTGCCGCGCACGGTGCCGGCGGTCGCGGCGCTGCGCGCGGCGGGGCAGGAGCACGAGCGCGTCTACGACGACCTGGTGGTCGTCGACGAGGTGGGCCGCTGCCTGGGGATCGTCCGCGTCGCCGACCTGATCCGCAGCCTGTCCCCCTGACCTGGGGCTCCTCGCGCTTCGCGGGGACGGCTCATCCGGCGCTGAGATCGTCGCTGCCGGGCCGGGGCCCGCCCGGGGGTCCGTGCTCGCCGGGGGCCGCCGGGAGGCCGGAGCCGGCGATCTCCTGGGCGAGGATGGCCGCCTGGACGCGGCTGCGCAGCCCGAGCTTGCCGAGGATGCGGCTGACGTGCGTCTTCGTGGTCGTCTCCGCCATCGCCAGGCGCCGCGCGATCTCCCCGTTCGACAGTCCCTCGCCGAGGCAGCCGAGCACCTCCCGCTCGCGCGGGGTGAGCTCGGCCAGCGCCGCCGGGTCCGGCGCCGGCGGCTCCGGCCGGGCCGCGAACGCGCCGATCAGCCGGCGCGTCACCTGCGGCGCGATGATCCCGTCCCCGGCCGCGACCGTCCGCACCGCCTCCACCAGCCGGTCGGCGTCCACGTCCTTCAGCAGGAACCCGGCGGCGCCCGCCCGCAGCGCGCCGAACACGTACTCGTCCAGGTCGAACGTGGTCAGCACCAGCACGTCCGCGAACCCGGCGATCTCCCGGGTGGCGCTGATGCCGTCCAGCCGCGGCATCCGCACGTCCATCAGCACCACGTCCGGGCGCAGCTCCCGGGCCAGCTCGACGGCCCGCTCGCCGTCGGCCGCCTCGCCGACCACCCGCACGTCCGGCGCCGCGCCGAGGATCAGCACCAGGCCCGCGCGCACCGCCGCCTGGTCGTCGGCCACCAGCACCTCGATCATGCCGTCGCCCGCGTTCACAGGGCCCCCTCCCCGCCGCGCGCGGGCTCGGCGTCCACCGGAAGCTCGGCGTGCACCAGCCACCGGCCGCCGTCGGGCCCGGCGGAGAACTCCCCGCCGAGGATCGCCGCCCGCTCCCGCATGCCGATCAGCCCGCTGCCCGACCCCGGCAGCCCGGCGCCGTCCCCGAGGGGGCTCAGCACGTCGATCACCACCCGTCCCCCCGCGTACCGGACCGACACCTCCGCGCTGCCCGGCCCGGCGTGCTTCAGCGCGTTGGTCAGCGACTCCTGGACGATCCGGTAGGCCGCCAGCTCCACCGGCGCCGGCAGCTCCGGCAGCTCGCCGGCCGGCCGCAGCCGGACCGACAGGTCCGGGCGGGCGGTCCGCTCCACGAGCGGGCCGAGGCCGGCCAGCCGCGGCGCCTCCGCCGGGTCGTCGCCCTCCCCCTCGCGCAGCAGCCCGATCATCCGCCGCATCTCCGCCAGGCCCTGCACGCTGTTCTCCCGGATCACCGTCATGGCCCGGTCCAGGCCGTCGCGGTCCAGGTCGCGGACCTTCAGCACGGCCGAGGAGTGCAGCGCGACGGCGCTCAGATGGTTGGCGATCACATCGTGCAGCTCGCGCGCCATCCGGGCCCGCTCGGCGCCGACGGCGGCGCGCCGGTCCAGCTCGGCCAGCCGCGCCACCTGCTCGGCGCGCTGCCGCTCCGCCTCCGCCCGGGACCGGTGCTCCCGGACGAGCATCGCGGTGAGCACCGGCGTCGCCCACACCGCCGCGGCGAGCGCGCCGGCGACGACGCCGAGGGCGAGGTCGCGCGCCGCCACGGCCGTGCCGACCGTCGCCGCCGCCGTCGCGCCGATGGTCGCGCCGAGCAGCCATTCCGCGGTGCTCCGCCGCCGCCCGTACAGGCTCGCCGCGTACAGCGCGTCCCCGTAGATCATCGCGGTCGCGATGGACGGCCCGAACGCCACGTCCAGGAAGTTGAACGGCGTCGAGACCGCCAGCGCGGTGAGCGGCGCGGTGCGCCGCAGCAGCATCGCCGCGCACAGCCCGAGCAGCGGGATCAGTCTCGCCCAGAACGGCGGCCAGTGGTCGGTCCACGTGCTGTAGCCGTGCGCCGCCAGCAGCACCAGCCCGGCGGCCAGGGACCCCGCCACGATGAGCGCGTCCTGCGGCGTGGTGAGACGGCGGACCTTCGAGAGCACGCACCCATCTCAGCATCCCGCCGGGACCGCCTCGTCCACCTCGCTGAGGGTGGCGCGTACATCCTTCGGAGGACCCGCGGAACCTCATCGCCGACGAGGCCGGGCCGCCGCCGCGTCCCCGACCATCGAAAGGCAGGCTCTACCGAGAGGAGCACGCCATGCGGACCATCGGGGTCATCGTCGCCGCCGTCGGGTTCATCTCGGCCGCGTACCACTACACGGGCGGCGAGAACATCGAGCTGATGAAGTGGTCGGAGGGCCACCAGCCGCTCGCCGGCCTCGGCGTCGGCGTCGCCGGGCTGCTCGTCGCCGCCACGGGCGCGGCCCTGTCCCGGGACCGGTGACGCGATGCTCGTCGGCGTCATCGCGGGCTGCGAGATCGGTTTCTGGGTCGTCCTCGCCGCGGGCCTGCTGGCCCGCTATCCGCTGCGGATGCGCAGGACCGGTGCGGCGCTCCTGCTGTGTGTTCCGCTCGTCGACCTGGTGCTGCTGGCGGCCACCGTGGTGGACCTGCGGAGCGGGACGACCGCCGGCTTCCCGCACGGTCTGGCGGCGGCCTACCTCGGCTACTCGGTGGCGTTCGGGCACAGCATGGTCCGCTGGGCCGACGAGCGGTTCGCGCACCGCTTCGCCGGCGGCCCGCCGCCGCGCCGCAAGCCGCGGTACGGCCGGGCCCGCATCCGCTACGAGTGGGTCGAATTCGGCAAGGCCGCGATCGCCACCGCCGTCGGCTGCGGCCTGCTGCTCGCGATGATCGCGCTGGTCGGCGACCCCGACCGCACCGCCGCCCTGACCGGCTGGCTGGCCCGGCTGGGGCTGGTCCTCGCGGTCTGGTCGCTGTGGCCGATCACCCACACGCTCTGGCCGGCCAAGCCGAAGAGGCCCGAGGCTAGGCGCCCGCCCGCCGAGCGCGCGCGACCAAGGTGACGATCGGCAGGTCGAACTCGCCGTCGGCGGTCTCCGGCGTCGCCCGCAGGTAGCCGATGATCCTCTCGGTCACGGCCGCCCGCTCCGGCTCGTCGAGCACCAGCATGTGCGAGTGGGTCCCGATCGTGGCCGCCATCGACTCGGCGGTCCGGCGCTGCGCGTGCGGGAACTCCGCCCGCTCGAACGCCGGGAACCAGTCGCTCTCGGGCAGCCCCTTCGGACGCCAGTTCCGGAACGACACGCTGCTGCGGGAGATCCGCTTCAGTTCCGCGACCCACGGCACCCGGTCGTCGTCGGTGTTCCACAGGCCGGCGAGCACCCCGCCGTCCGCGAGGACCCGGTGGATCTCCGGCAGCGCCCGGTCGAGGTCGAACCAGTGCATCGCCTGCCCGACCAGCACCGCGTCGACCGCGCCGTCCGGCAGCGGGATCGCCTCCGCGCTGCCCTCCAGCGCCCGCACACCCGGCGCCGCGCGCCGCAGCTCGTCCAGCATCGCCGCATCCGGCTCCACCGCGACGAGACGGCCCGCCTCGACCCCGTTGCGGACCAGCACCTGCGTCAGCTTGCCGGTCCCGGCCGCCAGATCCAGCACGCGCAGCGGCGTCCGCCCCGCCACGGGCTCCAGCGCCCACGTGACCGCCGCGTCCGGGTAGTCCGGCCGCTCCCGCGCGTACGCCGCCGCGCTCCCGCCGAACGACGAGGCCCGCCGGGCCACCAAACCGGGCTCACTGTCGGGAAAGGCATCCTTCACACCGCCCCACCCTAAGCGCCCGTGGAAGAGGCCCCCGCTCAGTACCCTGACTAAGGTGGGCGGTATGGACGGGCATGTGTTCGAGGCGGACACCGTCGCCAAAGCACTGGAGCAGCTATCGGAGTTCGCCGAGGCAAAGGGCTTCACGTTCGCCAAGTTCGAGTCGCTCGGCGACGAGATCGTCATGCTCGCGGGCACCCGTTGGGAGCACGACGCGATCGTCGCACTGATCAAGAGGCAGGTGCCCCGGGGGATCTTCTGCCAGCTCACGAACGTCGACCTGCAGCTCACTTCCGAGCCCCGCGAGCCGATACCCGATCTGATCATCGTGCCGGAACCTCTGGCGCCCGGCGCGAAGCCGTGGGCTCACGAGACCGAGCTCCTGGTGGAGGTCGTCTCGCAGCGCAACTACCGCGAGGACTACGAGGGCAAGCGGCGGCGGTACGCGATGTCGGGTGCGCCCCAGTACCTGCTCGTGGATCCGCGTGACGGGGTCTGCCTGCTCTACACGGAGCCCGTCAAGGCCGAGGGCACCTACAAGGAGATCGTGACCACCGACTTCGGTGAGCCGATCCGGGGCGTGCTGTGCATGGACGGGGCCGACCTCGACACCTCGGAGTTCCTCAGGTACACGTGAGGCCGCGCCCCGGGGTGGGGCGCGGCCTCGGAGGCGTGCGGGTCAGACGTTGAAGCCGAGGGCGCGGAGCTGGTCGCGACCCTCGTCGGTGATCTTGTCCGGGCCCCACGGCGGCAGCCAGACCCAGTTGATCCTGACGTCCTTGACCAGGCCCTCCAGCGCGCTGTGCGCCTGGTCCTCGATCACGTCGGTGAGCGGGCAGGCGGCGCTGGTGAGGGTCATGTCCAGGGTGGCGACCTCGTCGGCCAGGTCCACCCCGTAGACCAGGCCGAGGTCGACCACGTTGATGCCGAGTTCGGGGTCGACGACGTCCTTCAGCGCCTCGAGGATCTCCTCCTCGGGGACGGTGCCCGCCGCGGCGGTGCCGTCGGCGGTCTCCGGTGCGGTGTCGCTCATGATGCCTCTCCGAGTGCGCGGGCGGTCGCGTCCTTCCACGCCATCCAGGCGAGCAGGGCGCACTTGATCCTGGCGGGGTACTTCGAGACCCCGGCGAAGGCGACGGCGTCCTCCAGGACGTCCTCGTCCGGCTCGGCCTCCCGGCCGCGCGACTGCATCAGCGCCAGGAACTCCTCCTGGACCGCCATCGCCTCCTTGACGGACTTGCCGATGATCAGATCGGACATCACCGACGCGCTGGCCTGGCTGATCGAGCAGCCCATGGCGTCGTAGGAGACGTCCGCCACCGTGGCGTCCTGGCCGTCGCCGTCCAGATGGACGCGGAGCGTGACCTCGTCACCGCAGGTCGGGTTGACGTGGTGCGCCTCGCCCTCGTACGGCTCCCGCAGCCCCTTGTGCAGGGGGTTGCGGTAGTGGTCCAGGATGACCTCCTGGTACATCGCCTCCAGCTGCATGGCGTCCTTTCCCAGCCTTTCTCGCTACAACCCGGTCCCGGCGCGGGCTGTTCCTGCGGCCGTCACGAGACGGTGCCGAAGAACTTCTGCGCCTGCCTGACCCCGTCGGCGAGCGCGTCGATGTCCGACAGCGTGTTGTAGAGGTAGAACGTCGCGCGGGTGGTGGCCGGGATGCCGAAGCGGCGGCAGATCGGCCACGCGCAGTGGTGCCCGACGCGCACCTCGACGCCGAGCTCGTCCAGCACCTGGCCGACGTCGTGCGGGTGGATGTCCTCGACCGTGAACGCCACCGCGCCGCCGCGCGCCTCGGTGGTGCCCGGGCCGATGATCCGGACGCCGGGGATCTCGCCGAGCCGCTCCAGCGAGTAGGCGACCAGCGCCTCCTCGTGGGCGTGCACGCGGTCCATGCCGATCTCGGCCAGGTAGTCGCAGGCCGCGCCGAGCCCGATCGCCTGCGCGGTCATCGGGACGCCGGCCTCGAACCGCTGCGGCGGCGGCATGAACGTGGTCGCCTCCATGTGCACGACCTCGATCATGGATCCGCCGGTGATGAACGGCGGCATCGCCTCCAGCAGCTCCGAGCGGCCCCACAGCACGCCGATGCCGGTCGGGCCGAGCATCTTGTGCCCGGAGAACGCCAGAAAATCAGCACCCAGCCGGGCGACGTCCACCGGCTGGTGCGGGACCGACTGCGCGCCGTCCAGCAGGACGAGCGCGCCGACGGCGTGCGCCCGCTCGGCGATCAGCTTGATCGGCGGGACCGTTCCGAGGACGTTCGACTGGTGCGTCAGCGCGACGATCTTCGTGCGCTCGTTGACCAGTTCGTCGAGGTCCTCCAGGTCGAGGCGGCCCTCGTCGGTGATGCCGAACCAGCGCAGGGTCGCGCCCGTCCGCTGGCACAGCTGCTGCCACGGGACGAGGTTGGCGTGGTGCTCCATCTCCGAGACCACGATCTCGTCGCCCGGGCCGACCCTGAACCGCTCGGCCTCGGGGCCCGCCGTGGCGGCGTTGCTCATCGCGTACGCCACCAGGTTGATGCCCTCGGTCGCGTTCTTGGTGAACACGATCTCGGCGGGCGTCGCGCCGATGAACCGGGCGATCGACGCGCGGGCGTTCTCGTACGCCTCGGTCGCCTCCTCGGCGAGCAGGTGCGCCCCGCGGTGCGGCGCCGCGTTGTGCCGCTCGTAGAAGGTGCGCTCGGCGTCCAGCACCCGCGTCGGCTTCTGCGACGTGGCACCGGAGTCGAGGTACACCAGCGGGCGCCCGCCGCGGACGGTGCGCTGCAGCAGCGGGAAGTCCTTCTTCAGCTCCTCGGGAAGCAGGGCCCCCTCGGCCAGAAGCGTCATAGGGCCGCCTCCGCCTTCACGTACTTCTCGTAGCCCTCGTTCTCGAGCTGGTCGGCCAGCTCGGGGCCGCCCTCGGCGACGACGCGGCCGGCGGCGAAGACGTGCACGAAGTCCGGCTTCACGTAGCGCAGGATGCGCGTGTAGTGCGTGATCAGCAGGACGCCGGTGCCGGGCGTCGCGGAGAACCGGTTGACGCCCTCGGAGACGACCTTCAGCGCGTCGACGTCCAGCCCGGAGTCGGTCTCGTCCAGCACCGCGATCTTCGGCTTGAGCATCTCCAGCTGGAGGATCTCGTGCCGCTTCTTCTCGCCGCCGGAGAAGCCCTCGTTCAGGCTGCGCTGCGCGAACGCCGGGTCGATGGACAGCTCGTCCATCGCCTTCTTCATCTCCTTGGCGAACTCGCGCAGCTTCGGCGCCTCGCCGCGCACCGCGGTGACCGCCGTGCGCAGGAAGTTCGACACCGACACGCCCGGCACCTCGACCGGGTACTGCATCGCCAGGAACAGGCCGGCGCGGGCGCGCTCGTCGACGGACATCGCGAGCACGTCCTCGCCGTCCAGCGACACCGAGCCGGACGTCACCTGGTACTTGGGGTGGCCGGCGACGGCGTAGGCGAGGGTGGACTTGCCGGAGCCGTTCGGCCCCATGAGCGCGTGGGTCTCGCCGGCCTTGACGGTCAGGTCGACCCCGCGCAGGATCTCCTTGGTCCCGTCGGAGCCGTCGGCGACGGAGACGTGGAGGTCGCGGATCTCAAGCGTGGCCATGGTGGTTGTCGTTCCTCAATCGTCGGAGCCGAGCGAGACGTAGACGTCGCCGTCCTCGACCTTGACCTTGTAGGTGGCGACCGGCTGGGTGGCCGGCGGGTTGGTGGGCTTGCCGGTGCGCAGGTCGAAGCAGGACCCGTGCAGCCAGCACTCGATGGTGCCGTTGTAGATCTCGCCCTCGGACAGCGACACCTCGGCGTGCGAGCAGATGTCGTTGACGGCGTAGACCTCGCCGCCGGTGCGGGCAAGCGCGACCGGCGTGTCGCCGATCTCGACGCCGAGCGCCCCGTCCTCGGGGATCTCCTCCAGCGCGCACACCCTGAGGAAGCTCATCGCCCCTCCGCGCGCACGTCCAGTTCGGCCTCGATCGCCTCGGTGACCTTCGCGCGCACCTCGGGGACCTCGATCCGCTCGACCAGCTGGCCGAGGAACCCGCGGACCACCATGCGGCGCGCCTCGTCGAAGGTGATGCCGCGCGCCTGCAGGTAGAACAGGTGCTCGTCGTCGAGCCGCCCGGACGCCGAGGCGTGCCCGGCGCCGGCGACCTCGCCGGTGAGGATCTCCAGGTTCGGCACCGAGTCGACCCGCGTCCCGTCGGTCAGGACGAGGTTGCGGTTCAGCTCGTAGGTGTCGGTGCCCTCGGCCTCCGCGCGGATGATCACGTCGCCGATCCAGACGGCGTGCGCGTCCTGGTCCTGCAGCGCGCCGCGGTAGTCGACGCGGCTGCGGCAGTTCGGCACGGCGTGGTCGACCAGGAGGCGGTGCTCCAGGTGCTGGCCGCCGTCGACGAAGTACACCCCGTACAGCTCGGCGTCGCCGCCGGGCCCGTCGTAGGCGACCGACGGGGAGATCCGCACGAGGTCGCCGCCGAGCGAGATGTTGTGCGAGACGAACCGGGCGTCCCGGCCGAGCCTGGCGTGCTGGTGCGAGACGTGCACGCTGTCGTCCGCCCAGTCCTGCAGGCTGATCACCGAGAGGCGCGCGCCGTCGCCGACGACGAACTCGACGTTGTCGGCGTAGGTGGCCGAGCCGCGGTGCGCGAGCACCACGGTCGCCTGGGCGAACGGCTCCAGGATCACGGTGGTGTGCCCGTAGGCGGCGGCCGAGGCGTCCTCGCCGCGCAGCCGGATCACGGTCGGCGCAGAGGCGACGGCCTCCTTCGGCACGGTGACCACGGTCGCCTGCGCGAACGACGTCCACGCCTGGGCGCTGACCCGGTCGGCGGGCGTGTAGGCCCTGCCGAGCCGGGCGTCGTCGCGGCCGACGGTCTCGACGGTCACCTCGGGCGCCGCCTCGACCTCGGCGATGACCTTGCCGTCGGCCTCGGCGGTGCCGTTGTGCAGGCCGCGCAGCCGGCGCAGCGGGGTGAACCGCCACTCCTCCTCGCGGCCGGTGGGCACGTCGAAGTCGCCCACCTCGTACGAAGCCTTCTCGTGCAGGGTCGAGAGCGGCTTGCCGGTCTCCAGCCCCATCAGCCGACGGCCCCTTCCATCTGCAGCTCGATCAGGCGGTTCAGCTCGAGCGCGTACTCCATCGGCAGCTCGCGCGCGATGGGCTCGACGAACCCGCGCACGATCATCGCCATCGCCTCGTCCTCGGTCATGCCGCGGCTCATGAGGTAGAACAGCTGGTCCTCCGACACCTTGGAGACGGTGGCCTCGTGGCCCATCTCCACGTCGTCCTCGCGGACGTCGACGTAGGGGTAGGTGTCGGACCGGCTGATCTGGTCGACCAGCAGCGCGTCGCACTTGACCGTGGACTTGCTGTGCTCGGCGCCCTCCTGGATCTGCACCAGCCCGCGGTAGGAGGTGCGGCCGCCGCCGCGCGCCACCGACTTGGAGACGATGCTGCTGGAGGTGTTCGGCGCGGCGTGCACCATCTTGGCGCCGGCGTCCTGGTGCTGGTCCTCGCCGGCGAACGCGATCGACAGCGTCTCGCCCTTGGCGTGCTCGCCGAGCAGGTAGATCGCCGGGTACTTCATGGTGACCTTGGAGCCGATGTTGCCGTCGACCCACTCCATGGTGGCGCCCTCGTAGGCGACGGCGCGCTTGGTCACCAGGTTGTAGACGTTGTTCGACCAGTTCTGGATGGTCGTGTAGCGGACGCGGGCGTCCTTCTTCACGACGATCTCGACGACGGCCGAGTGCAGCGAGTCCGACTTGTAGATCGGCGCGGTGCAGCCCTCGACGTAGTGGACGTAGGAGCCCTCGTCGGCGATGATCAGCGTCCGCTCGAACTGGCCCATGTTCTCGGTGTTGATCCGGAAGTACGCCTGCAGCGGGATCTCGACGTGCACGCCCGGCGGGACGTAGATGAACGAGCCGCCCGACCACACGGCGGTGTTGAGCGCGGCGAACTTGTTGTCGCCGACCGGGATCACCGAGCCGAAGTACTCCTGGAAGATCTCCGGGTGCTCGCGCAGGCCGGTGTCGGTGTCGACGAAGATGACGCCCTTCTCCTCAAGGTCCTCGCGGATCTTGTGGTAGACGACCTCCGACTCGTACTGGGCGGCGACGCCGGCGATGAGGCGCTGCTTCTCCGCCTCGGGGATGCCGAGCTTGTCGTAGGTGTTCTTGATGTCCTCGGGGAGCTCCTCCCAGGACGCCGCCTGCTTCTCGGTGGAGCGGACGAAGTACTTGATGTTCTCGAAGTCGATCGCCGACAGGTCCGAGCCCCAGGTGGGCATCGGCTTCTTGTCGAACAGCCGCAGCCCCTTGAGGCGCAGGTCGAGCATCCAGTCCGGCTCGTTCTTCTTGCCCGAGATGTCGCGGACGACGTCCTCGTTCAGGCCGCGCCGCGCCGAGGCTCCGGCCGCGTCGGAGTCGGCCCAGCCGAACTTGTACCTGTCGAGCCCTTCCAGCTCGGGGTGGGCTGTAGTCATAGGGACGTCCTCCCGGACTCCTCGTCACTGGTCAGTGTCTGTTCGGGGGACCGCTCCCCCGCGTCCCCGCCAGGGGCGACGCTCGCGGCGGGACCGTCCGCCGCCTCCGTTCCGCACAGGGAACGGGGGCTGACGTGGGTGGTGCAGATCCCGTCGCCGTGGGCGATGGTGGCCAGCCGCTGGACGGGGGTGCCCAGCAGCCGGCTGAACGCCTCGGTCTCGGCCTCGCACAGCTGCGGGAACTCCGCCGCCACGTGCGCGACCGGGCAGTGGTGCTGGCACAGCTGCTCGCCGCCGCCCGGCTGGGGCGCCTTTCCGGCGGCGGCCGCGTAGCCGTCGCCCGACAGCGCCTCGGCGAGCGTGCGGACCCGCTGCTGGGGCGGCGCGTCCTGCACGACGGGCCGGTAGCGCCGCTCGAGGTCGGCGATCTGCCGGCGGGCGAACTCGGCGACCGCGTGGTCGCCGGCCGTCTCGGCCAGGAACCGCAGCGCGCTGCTCGCCAGGTCGTCGTAGGCGTGCACGAACGCGCTGCGCCCCGCGTCGGTGATCGCGAACCACTTGGCGGGACGGCCCCGGCCGCGCCGGGTCTGCGGGACCCGGGCCTTGCGGACCTCGATCATGCCCTCGGCCAGCAGCGCGTCCAGGTGCCGGCGGATCGCGGCGGGCGTGAGGCCCATGCGCTCGCCGAGCGTGGACGCGGTGACCGGGCCGTGCTCGAGGATCAGCCTCGCCACCCGGGCGCGGGTGTCGCGCTCGGTGTGCGACGCGGCCGACGGCACGCCGGAAGGGCGCACGGGTGCGCTCTCCGGGGTCGCCTGATCCTCGCTCACGTATTTCACAACATCAGTGTGCCGTAATTACTTCCCGCGAAACACCGGAACGCGGATGTCGTGGCTCACGCAGGTTAGCCTTACCTAACCTTTACGTTCTCGCTAGGCGAAAGCGCCCGCGGCCCCCTGCGGGAGGACCAGGACCGGGCACGCCGCGGCCCGGACGATCTTGCCGGAGCCCTCGCCGAGGAAGACCTTGCGCAGCGGGCCGTCATGGCTGGAAAGGCAGGCCAGCAGCTCACCCGGAAGCATATCGACCGACGCGAGCGCCTTGGCGATTCCCGTGCCGGTCACGGCCTCGGTGCGGACCGCGGTCTCCTCGCCCGCGGCCTCGCCGAGCCGTCCGGCGGCGTGCGCCAGGTCCTCCTCGGCCCGGGCCACTTGCCGCGCCATGGCGTCGTCGGCATTGCGCAACCGGGCGGCCAGCCCCGGCGGCCTCAGGACGAGCGTGACCAGCCGTATCGGCAGCGCCAGCGTGCGGGCCGTCCGCGCCGCCGCCTGCAGCGGGCCGTCCACATCCGGCCGCCGCCAGTACGCCACGGTGAGCCGCTCGAACTGGTCGGGGGCATGCGCCGCGTATCCGCGCGGCGCCAGCAGCACCGGCACCGGCGACCCGTGCAGCAGCTGGTCGGCGGTGCTGCCGATGGCGACGCGCCCCCGCCGGCCGCGCGGCGCCGAGCCGATCACGATCAGGTCGGCGTCCGTCTCGGCCGCCACCTCGATCAGCCCGCGCCCGCTCCCCCGGTGCGCGTGCACCCGCAGGTCCGCCTGCCGCGCCGGCACGTTCAGCTCCGCCAGCCGCCCGGCGGCCCGTTCCAGCGCCTCGCGCGCCCTCTCCTTCAGGTAGCCGACCCATTCGGCGTCGACCGAGCCGGGGCCGCGCGCGGGCCACGCCGGCGGACGCACGTTCGCCACGGTCAGCCGGACGTCCGCGACCGTCCGCGGCGCCTTCACCGCCCGCAGCACCAGCGCCGCCAAGGCCAGCGCGTCGTCGCCGCGCTCGTCCGGGCAGTAGCCGGCGAGCACCCGCAGTCGCGGTGCGTCGCTCATCGCGGCTCCTTTCCGGGGACGCCGGACGGCTCGGCCGCCAGGCGCGAGTGGCGTCGCCCGTACAGGAAGTAGGCCAGCAACCCGGCCGCGGTCCACAGCGCGAACACCACCCAGGTCACCCCGCCCAGCCCGATCATGAGGTACACGCACAGCGCGATGCCGATCAGCGGGGTCACCGGGTAGACCGGCGTCCGGAAGCTGCGCGGCAGCTCGGGCCTGGTCCGGCGCAGCACGATGACGCCCACGCTGACCAGCGCGAACGCGAAGAGCGTGCCGATGCTCGTGGCGTCCACCAGCCGGCCGAGCGGGACGGCCGCGGCCAGGACGGCGATGAACGCCGCGACGATGACGGTGTTGGCGACCGGCACCGCGCGGCGCGGGCTGACCCGCTGGAACACCGGCGGGACGAGGCCGTCGCGCGACATCGCGAACAGGATGCGGGTCTGGCCGTACATGACGGTGAGGACGACGCTGGCGATGGCGACCACCGCGCCGAGCGAGAGGACCATCGACGGCCAGGCCCGCCCGGTCGCCTGGTCCAGCACCAGGGCCAGGGACGCCTCCGAGCCGCTCAGCGAGAACCGGGTCCAGTGCATCGCGCCGACCGCGGCCAGCCCGACCAGCACGTACACCGCCGTCACGATCGCCAGCGACAGGACGATCGCCAGGGGCAGGTCGCGGCGCGGATTGCGGGCCTCCTCGCCCGCGGTGGAGGCGGCGTCGAAGCCGATGTAGGAGAAGAACACCTTGGATCCGGCGGCGCTGATGCCCGCCCATCCCATCGGCGCGAACGGGGTGAGGTTCCCCGAGCGGAACGCGGTGAAGGCGACCGCGGAGAAGAACAGCAGCACCGCGATCTTCAGGAAGACCATGACCGTGTTGGCGCGGGCGCTCTCGGACGTGCCGCGCAGCAGCAGCAGCGCCGCGATCACCACCACGATCACGGCCGGGACGTTGAGCAGCCCGCCGTCCCCCGGCGGGTTGCTGACCGCGGCCGGCATCGTGCCGACGCCCGCCTTGTCGAAGAACTCGTTGAGGTAGGAGCCCCAGCCGACCGCGACCGCCGACACCGAGACCGCATACTCCAGCAGCAGGCACCACCCGCACACCCACGCCACCAGCTCGCCCAGCGTGGCGTAGGCGTAGGAGTAGGACGAACCCGACACCGGGATCGTCCCGGCCAGCTCGGCGTAGGACAGCGCGGAGAACAGCGCCGTCACCGCGGCGAGCACGAACGACAGCACCACCGCCGGGCCCGCCTTCGGCACCGCCTCCCCGAGCACGACGAAGATCCCGGTGCCGAGGGTCGCGCCCACGCTGAACAGGGTCAGCTGCAGCAGGCTCATCGAGCGCTTCAGCTCGCCGCCCTCGCCGTGCCCGCCCTCGGCGACGATCCGGTCGACGGGCTTGGTCCGCAGCAGCGTCCGCGCGAACGTCTCCGGGCCCCCGGTCGCGGCCCGCCCCCGGGTCACAGCGTGCTCTCCAGCGGCCAGGTCGCGTTCGGCGTCACGATGGTGCCGGCGGCCCCGGCGAGGATCTCGACGCACCGGTCGAGCAGCCCGATCGCGGCCATGTCGCCGGTGCGCTCCACGAACCCGGTGACCGCGGCGACCTTCGGGCCCATCGACCCCGCGGGGAACTCCACGCCGCGCAGCTCGTGCGGGGTGGTGTGGGTGATCGGCTCCTGCCGGTCCGTGCCGTAGTGGCGCATGACGTTCGGGACGTCGGTGAGGATCAGCAGCGCGTCCGCGTCGAGCGTCTCGGCCAGCACGGACGCGGTGAGGTCCTTGTCGATCACCGCCTCGACGCCCTCCAGCCGGCCGACGTCGTTGCGGAACACCGGAATGCCGCCGCCGCCCGCGCAGACCACGACCGTCCCGGCCCGCACCAGCTCCCTGATCAGCCGGGTCTCGATCACCCGCTGCGGCCTCGGCGAGGGCACCACGCGGCGCCAGCCCTCGCCGTCGCGCCGGACGGTCCAGCCGTACTCGGCGGCGAGCCGCTCGGCCTCCGCGCGCTCGTAGACCTGCCCGACGAACTTGGTCGGGTCCCGGAACGCCGGGTCCACCGCCGACACCAGCGTCTGGTTGATCATCGCCATCACCTGGCGGCCGGGCAGCGCGTTCTGCAGCGCCTGCAGCATCCAGTACCCGATCATGCCCTGGGTCTCGGCGCCCAGGGTGTCCAGCGGGTACGGCCGGGTCAGCCGGTCGTCGCGCTCGCTCTCCAGCGCCAGCACCCCGACCTGCGGGCCGTTGCCGTGCGTGACGATCAGCTCGTGCCGCTCGGCGAGCGGCGCGAGCGCCCGGACGGCCCGGTCCACGTTCGCCCGCTGCAGCGCGGCGTCGGGCGTGTCGCCCCGCTTGACCAGCGCGTTCCCTCCGAGCGCGACGACGACGCGCATGTCCCCCCTCCCCGCGGGCGCGCCGGCCGGCGCGCCCGGCGGCGCCCGGCTCAGCCGAGCGTCGCGACCATCACGGCCTTGATCGTGTGCATCCGGTTCTCGGCCTCGTCGAACACGATCGAGGCGTCCGACTCGAACACCTCCTCGGTGACCTCCAGGGCCTCCAGCCCCGTCCTGCGGTAGATCTCCTCGCCGACCTCGGTCTCCCGGTTGTGGAAGGCGGGCAGGCAGTGCATGAACCGCGCGCCGGGATTGCCGGTCGCCCGCATCACCTCGGTGTTCACCTGGTACGGCTCGAGCAGCGCGATCCGCTCGTCCCAGACCTCCGCCGGCTCGCCCATCGACACCCACACGTCGGTGAGGACGAAGTCGGCGCCGCGCACGCCCTGCGCGACGTCCTCGGTGATGGTGATCTCGGCGCCGGTCCCGGCCGCGACGGCGTTGGCAGGCTTGACGACGCTCTCCTCGTCCGGCCACAGCGTCCTGGGCGCGACGATCCGGACGTCCATGCCGAGCAGCGCCCCCGCCGCCACGTAGGAATGGCCCATATTGTTGCGGGCGTCGCCGAGGTAGGCGTACGTCACGTCGCGCAGCGGCTTGTCGCTGTGCTCGCGCATGGTGAGCATGTCGGCGAGCATCTGCGTCGGATGCCACTCGTCGGTCAGGCCGTTCCACACCGGGACGCCCGCGTGCTCGGCCAGCTCCTCCACGTGCCGCTGCCGCGACCCCCGGTACTGGATGCCGTCGAACATCCGGCCGAGCACGCGGGCGGTGTCCTTCATCGACTCCTTGTGGCCGATCTGGGAGCCGGCCGGGTCGAGATAGGTCACGTGGGCGCCCTGGTCGTGGGCGGCCACCTCGAACGCGCAGCGCGTCCGGGTCGAGGTCTTCTCGAAGATCAGCGCGATGTTGCGGCCCTCCAGGCGGCGCCGCTCCGTCCCGGCGTACCGGGCGGCCTTCAGCTCGGCGGACAGGTCGATCAGGAAGCCGAACTCCTTCGGGGTGAGGTCCAGCTCGCGGATGAGGCTGCGCCCGCGCAGGTTGTAGGCCATCGGTCCCCGGTCTCCCGTTCGGCATGCCGTGCAGGCCACCGGCCCGGCCCGGTGACAGCCGAGAGCTTCCCTGCGCCCCGGCGGGCGAAACTAGATCCACTCCGGCACCCGCCGCCCGCCGGCGCCCTTTACCCCTCCTTCACCGGCGCGGCGGCGGCACCCCGCGCGGACGCACCGGACGGCGGACCTAAACTCATTGCCATGACAACCCCCGGAGGCGGCGCCGTCGAGCTGGACGCGCTCGTCAAGCGCTATGGCACGGCGACGGCCGTGGACGGCCTGTCGTTCGCCGCGGCCCGGGGCGCCGTCACCGCGCTGCTCGGACCGAACGGCGCGGGCAAGACCACCACGATCGAGATCTGCGAGGGCTTCCAGCGCGCCGACGCGGGCACCGTCCGCGTCCTCGGCCTGGACCCGGTCGCCGACGCGCGGGCCCTCAAGCCGCGGGTCGGGGTGATGCCGCAGTCGGGCGGGGTGCCCGGCACCGCGAAGGCCGCCGAGTTCCTGCGGCTGGTCGCCTCGTTCCACGCCACCCCGCTCGACCCGGCGGCGCTGCTGGAGCGGCTCGGCCTGACCGAGCACGCCCGCACCCCGTTCCGGCGGATGTCGGGCGGGCAGCAGCAGCGGCTGTCGCTCGCGGTGGCCGTGGTCGGACGGCCCGAGCTGGTGTTCCTGGACGAGCCCACCACCGGCCTCGACCCGCAGGCGCGGCACGCCACCTGGGAGCTGATCGAGGAGCTGCGCGCCGCCGGGGTGTCGGTCGTGCTCACCACGCACAACATGGACGAGGCCGAGCGACTCGCCGACCGGGTCGTGATCGTCGACCACGGCAAGGTCGTCGCCGAGGGCAGCCCGCAGGAGCTGACCGGCGCCGAGCGGCAGTTGCGCTTCCGCGCCCGTCCCGGCCTCGGCCTGGAGGAGCTGCTGTCGGCGCTGCCGGCCGGCAGCGCCGCCAAGGAGTCGCCCGCCGGGCACTACCTGATCGAGGCCGACGTCCGGCCGGAGCTGCTGGCCACCGTCACCGCCTGGTGCGCCTCGCACGGCGTGCTGACCGAGGACCTGCGGATCGAGCGCCGCACGCTGGAGGACGTCTTCCTCGAACTGACCGGACGGGAGCTGCGCTCATGACCGCCACTCCGGCCGCGCTGGACCTGACGCCCGCGCCGGGCGCCGTCCCGCTGCCGCGGATGATCCTGTCGCAGGCCAGCTACGAGTTCCGGGCCGTGGTCCGCAACGGCGAGCAGCTGCTGCTCACCCTGATCATCCCGGTGGTGCTGCTGACGCTGTTCAGCACCACCTCGCTGCTGGACCTCGGGTCCGGCCGCCGGGTCGACTTCCTCGCCCCCGGCATCCTCGCGCTGGCGGTGATGTCCACCGCGTTCACCGGGCAGGCGATCGGCACCGGCTTCGAGCGCCGCTACGGCGTGCTCAAGCGGCTCGGCGCCACGCCGCTGCCGCGCGGCGGCCTCATCGCCGCCAAGACCCTGTCGGTGATCGCGGTCGAGATCCTGCAGGCGGTCGTGGTGTGCGCGGTCGCGCTGGCGCTCGGCTGGCACCCGCACGGCGACCCCGTCTCGGTGATCGTCCTGCTGCTGCTCGGGACGGCCGCGTTCAGCGGGTTCGGGCTGCTGATGGCCGGGACGCTGCGCGCCGAGGCCACCCTCGCCGCCGCCAACCTGGTGTACATCCTGCTGCTGGCGGTCGGCGGCGTGGTGTTCCCCCTGGACGAGTTCCCCGGCGCCGTCCGGGACGTGCTGGAGCTGCTGCCGATCTCGGCGCTCGCGGACGGGCTGCGCCAGGTGCTGCAGCACGGCGCGGCGTTCCCCGGCAAGCCGCTGCTGGTCCTCGCGGTGTGGGCGGCCGCAGGCCTCGCCCTCGCCGCCCGTTTCTTCCGCTGGGAGTGATCGTTGGCACTCGCCGAGGCCCCCGGGTCCTACGGGGCGGCGGGCCGTGCCGCCCGCCGCGTCCGCACGCTGTCGCTCGGGTCGGTGCCGCCGCCCGCCATGATCCTGCTCGGCATCGTGTCGGTGCAGGTCGGGGCGGGGCTGGCCAAGCACCTGTTCGAGCGGCTGCCGCCGACGTCGGTGGTGTCGATCCGGCTGCTGACCTCGGCGCTGGTGCTGGGATTCCTCGCCCGCAAGGCGCTGCGGACCGTCCTGCGCGACCACTCCTGGAACAGCCTGGCGGTCGTCGCGGGGTACGGGGTCGCGCTGGCGGGCATGAACTTCGCGTTCTACCAGGCGCTGTCGCGCATCCCGCTCGGCGTGGCGGTGACCATCGAGTTCCTCGGGCCGCTGTCGGTCGCCATCGCCGGCTCCCGCCGCCCCCGGGACCTGCTGTGGGTCGCGCTGGCGGGCGCGGGCGTGGTGATGCTCGCCCGCGGCGGCGGTGACGTCGGCCTCGCCGGCATCCTGTTCGCGCTGCTGGCCGCGGTCGGCTGGGCGTCCTACATCCTGCTGACCGCCGCCACCGGGCGGCGGATCCCCGGCACCACCGGCCTGGCGCTCGCCAGCATCATCGGGACGCTGGTCATGCTGCCGGGCGGCATCGCGACCGGCGGCGGCGCCGTGTTCGACCCGTGGCTGCTGCTGATCGGGCTCGGGGTGGGCCTGCTGTCGTCGGTCATCCCCTACTCGCTGGAGCTGGAGGCGCTGCGGCGGGTGCCCGCCCGCGTGTTCGGCATCCTGATGAGCCTGGAGCCCGCCGTCGCCGCGCTGGTGGGCGTGGTCGTGCTCGGCGAGATCCTCACCGGGCGCCAGTGGGCCGCCATCGGCTGCGTCATCGTGGCCTGCGCGGGCGCCACCCGCGGGCAGAAGGAACCGCCGCAGGCACCGGAGGCGTGACCGGCGTGGCAGGATCGGTGGAAGGATGATCGCAGCACCGTCGCCGTGGAGGGGAGCCGCCGTGAACGGCCGGACCGATGACCAGGGAGTGCCGCCGGAGTTCTTCGAGGCGGGAACGGCCTCGTTCGTCGACCTCCTGCGCCGGCACTCGCCCGACCTGCTGCCGGTCAACAGGGTGCCGGGCGCCGGGACGGTCCCGGAGCTGCCGCACGGCACCACCGTGCTGGCGCTGACGTTCCCGGGCGGGGTGATGATGGCCGGGGACCGCCGAGCCACCCAGGGCAACCGCATCGCCAACCGCGAGCTGGACAAGGTCCAGCGGGCCGACGAGTACTCCGCCGTGGCGTTCGCCGGGACGGTAGGGCTCGCGCTGGAGATGGTCCGGCTGTTCCAGGTCGAGCTGGAGCACTACGAGAAGATGGAGACGGTCCCGCTGTCGCTGCCGGGCAAGGCCCGCCGGCTCGGCGCCGTCATCCAGGCCAACCTCGCCCAGGCCATGCAGGGGCTCGCGGTCGTCCCGCTGTTCGCCGGGTACGACCCCGACTCCGGTGACGCGCGGATCTACACCTACGACATCACCGGCGCCCCGCAGCTCGCCCGCGACTACCATGCCGACGGCTCCGGCTCCCCCTATGCGCTGGGCGCCATGAAGAAGCTGTACCGGCGCGACCTGTCGCTGGAGGACGCCGCGACGGTTTGCGTGCAGGCCCTGTACGACGCCGCCGAGGACGACTCGGCCACCGGCGGCCCCGACCCGACCCGGCGCATCTACCCGACGATCGCGGCCGTGACCGCGGACGGCTACCGGCGGCTGCCCGAGGAGCAGGTCGCCGCGATCTCCGCCGAGGTGCTGGAGGCCCGGATGCAGGCCCCGGACGGCCCGGTCGCGCCGCTGCGCTGACACGGCCCGCCGCGCCGACACGGCCCGCCGCGCTGACACGGCCCGCCGCGGGACCGGCCGACCTCCGGGAACGTCGTACCCGGCTCATAGACTCGGCCGTATGGCACGCGCGAACGACGAGGCCGCCGCCCTCATCCAGGAGCTGGCCGACCTGCTCTCCATCACCGGCGGCGACGCCTTCAAGATCCGGGCGTACGAGAAGGCCGCGCGGGCGATCGCGGGCCATCCCGACGACATCTCCGGGCTCGACCTGGCCGGGCTGCGCAAGATCCCCACGGTCGGCGACGCGATCGCCAAGAAGGTGCTCGACTACAACACCACCGGGACGATCCGGCAGGTGGAGGAGCTGCGCACGCAGATCCCGGCCGGTGTCCGGGCGCTGACCGCGATCCCGACGCTCGGCCCGAAGAAGGCCCTGGCGGTCTACGAGGAGCTCGGCATCTCGTCGGTGGACGAGCTCGCCACCGCCATCCAGGAGGGCCGTCTGCGCGGCCTGAAGGGCTTCGGCGCCAAGACCGAGGAGAACATCCTGCGCGGCATCGAGCTGATGCGCAGCTCGGGCGAGCGGGTCCTGGTCGACGCGGCGGCGAGCGTCGCCGACGAGATCGTCGCGGCGCTGTCGGCGCTCCCCCAGGTCGAGCGGTGCATGCACGCCGGGTCGCTGCGCCGGATGCGCGAGACGATCGGCGACGTCGACGTGCTCGCCGCCTCCACCGACCCGCACCCGATCATGGAAGCGTTCACCGCGCTGCCGCTGGTCGCCGAGGTGATCGTCGGCGGCGACAAGAAGACCTCGATCCGCACCGACCGCGGCCTGCAGGTCGACCTGCGCGTCGTCCCGCCGGAGTCGTGGGGCGCGGCGCTGCAGTACTTCACCGGCTCGCAGGCGCACAACATCCGCACCCGGGAGATCGCGGTGAAGGCGGGCCTGAAGCTGTCGGAGTACGGCCTCTTCGACGCCGACTCCGGCGACCTGGTCGTGTCCAGCACCGAGGAGGAGGTCTACGAGCGGCTCGGCCTGCCGTGGATCCATCCCGCCCTGCGCGAGGACACCGGGGAGATCGAGGCGGCGCTGAAGGACGACCTGCCGCGCCTGGTCACCGTCGAGGACCTGCGCGGCGACCTGCACAGCCACACCGACCTCACCGACGGCATCGCCTCGCTGGAGGACATGGTCGCCGCCGCCGCGGACCGCGGCCTGGAGTACTACGCGATCACCGACCACGCGCCGAATCTGTTCATGCAGCGGATGACGGACGAGAAAATGCTCGCCCAGCGCGAGCGGGTCCGCGAGCTGCAGAAGGAGTACCCCGGCCTGACGCTGCTGCACGGCACCGAGCTGAACATCGACCCGGACGGCGAGGTCGACTGGGACGCCGAATTCCTGGCCGGGTTCGACATCTGCGTCGCGTCCGTCCACTCGCACTTCACCCAGGACGAGGCGGCCATGACGCGGCGGCTCGTCCGCGCCTGCGAGAACCCGCACGTCCACGTCATCGGGCATCCGACGGCGCGCAGCATCGGCCGCCGCCCGCCGGTGAACGCCGACTGGGACGAGGTGTTCCGCGCCGCCGCGCGCACCGGCACGGCGATGGAGATCGACTCCTTCCCCGACCGGCTCGACCTGCCCGCCGACCTGGTCCGGCGCGCCAAGCGGTTCGGGGTGCGGTTCTCCGTGGACACCGACGCGCACTCGCTCGGGCACCACCGCAACATCCGCTACGGCGTCGGCACCGCGCAGCGCGGCTGGCTCACCCCCGACGACGTCGTCAACGCCTGGCCGCTGGAGCGCCTGCGCGAGTTCCTCGGCAAGGCCTGAGCCGTCCCGGAGCCGGTCAGGCGGGCTGCGGGGCCTCGGCGGGACGCGCGGGCACCGCACGCGGCCGGGCGGCCGGCATGGAGCCGCGGTCGCGCAGCGCGAAGAACAGCCGGAACGCCGCGATCCACATCAGCACCGCGCCGAGCATGTGCAGCAGCACCAGCCCGGCCGGGACGCCGAGGAAGTACTGGGCGTAGCCGACGGCGCCCTGCGCGACGATCAGCGCGATCAGCTCCAGCGCGCGGCGCTTGGCCGCCGCCGGGCCGCCGGTGCGGTAGAGCGCGATGGCCATCGCGACGGTGAACGCGATCATGACCCAGGCGAGCTCGCCGTGGATGCGCGC
Source organism: Actinomadura opuntiae (assembly GCF_030283205.1). GTDB lineage: Bacteria > Actinomycetota > Actinomycetes > Streptosporangiales > Streptosporangiaceae > Spirillospora. The sequence goes on along the minus strand of NZ_JASNWF010000026.1, from coordinate 41,236 downwards.
CACGTCCTGGATGTCGAAGCCGTAGCGGCGGGACGAGGCGTCGCCGGCGTGCGGTCCGGTGCCGGTGACGACGGTGCCCGCGACGAGCACGGCCGCGGCGGCGACCAGCAGCACGGCGCCGAGGCGGCGCGTCCAGGGGCCGACGAGGGGCCGGGCGGGGGCGTCGCCCTCGCCCGCGCGCACCCACAGCGCCACGCAGAACACCAGCAGCGCCGGCGAGACGAGGAAGTGCGCCGACACCGCCGCCGGGTTCAGGTCGGTGAGCACCACGATGCCGCCGATGACGGCCTGCGCGACGACGCTCATCGGCTGGGCGAGCGACCACCAGACCAGGTCGCGGCGGCGCGGGACGAGCCGCAGCGCGGCGACGAAGACCAGCACGCCGATGGCCAGCACCACGAAGGTGATCAGCCGGTTGCCGAACTCGACCGCCATGTTGAACGTGTGGTGCTCGGGATTGCGGGTGGGCACGAGGCTGTCGCCCGAGCAGCGCGGCCATTCCGGGCAGCCGAGCCCCGACTCGGTGAGCCGGACGAGGCCGCCGCTGACCACGATCACCACGTTGCCGATGACGCCGAGCAGGGCGAGCAGCCGCAGCGACCCCGGAGTGGGGTGCCACACGGCGTCCCGGGCACGGATCAGCGGGTTCGTCGACGACATTCGCTCAGCCACGCGTCAATCGTATGGCCGCCCTCCGGTGCCCCCGACGCACCCCCCGGTTACCGCGCGTACGGGCCGGGCGGGGGCGGCGGCAGGAAGCCGGACGGCCCCTGCGGCGCCCAGGGCGGCGCTCCGGCCGCGGGCCCGCCGGGGCGCGGCGGGGTGCGCAGGAACGCCTGCCGGGCCAGCGACATCAGTTCCAGCAGCGAGTCGCGGCGGGCGGCGAACCAGTGCGGCTCGGCGTTGCCGCGCTCGGCGCGCTTGTGCAGCAGCGCAAGCTCCGTCGCGGCGAGCTGGTAGTCGACCATGGCACGGCTAGCAGGCGGGCCGCCGACGGACTTGGCCCACCGGCGGGCCGCCCGCCGGGACGGGATGGACCGCAGCATCCGCACGTCCTGCGGGGTGACGAGGCCGGTGCCGCCGTACATCGGCAGGTAGCTCTCGATGCGCCGGACGGTGTGCCGGCGCTCGACCGAGACGATGACGATCAGCGTGACCAGGACGCCGAAGTCGAGGAGGTAGACCACGCCGAGGCCGCCTAGGCCGAAGGTGGTGGCGCCGTTCCACAGCCCGTGCAGGATCATCGCGCCGAGCAGCCCGGCGGCGGGCGCGAGGAGCTGCCCGCGGCGGTGGGTGGCGGCGTAGGCGACGCCGAGCCCGGTCATCGAGGTGAACAGCGGATGGCTGAACGGCGCGATCAGGCCGCGCAGGATGAACACCGCCTGCAGCTGCTGGGCGCCGCCGTCCTCGAAGGCCCGCATGTAGTAGGTGATGTTCTCCATCATCGCGAAGCCGAGGCCGACCATGGCGGCGTAGATGATGCCGTCGGCGAAGCCGTCGATCTCGTTGCGGCGGTACCACAGCATGCCGATCAGCACGGAGCCCTTCAGCGACTCCTCGATCACCGGGGCGCCGAACGTCGCGCTGACGAAGTGCCCCTTGGTCTCGCCGAAGATCGGGACGGTGACGTACAGCAGGCCGAGCGTGTTGAGCACCAGCGCGCCGAACACCGCCACTCCGGCGCCCCACATGAACGCGAACAGCAGGGCGCGCGGCGGCTCGGGCTCGAGCCGGTCCAGGGTGAGGGCGAGCGCCACCAGCGCCGGGATCGGCAGGATTGCCAGGACCACGCCGACCCAGAACCCTGCGCCGCCCGACAGCACGTCGGCGGCGAGCGCCAGCACCACGCACAGGGACGAGACGGTCAGCCCGACGATGAGGCCGACCGGGGGCCGGCCCGGGATCCGGCCTTCCAGCACCGCCTTGGGGTCCACACGCGCCATGACGTGAGCGTAACGGGTCGGTGCAGGTCCCCGCCCCGCCCCGACGCCCGGAGGGGCGGGTCAGTGCAGGAGCGGGTCCACGGCGACGGCGGTGAACAGCAGCGCCAGGTAGACGTTCGACAGGTGGAAGAAGCGCATCGGCCGCAGGTGGACGCCCGTCACACCGGCGCGGACGGCCCGCAGCAGCCGGTGCCCCTCGCCGACGAAGACCAGGCCGAGGACGACGGCGACCGCCCCGTACACCGGGCCCATCCCGGCGACGGGCCACAGCGCGAGCGAGCACGCCACGGTGGCGTAGGCGTAGACCAGGCTCTCGGTGATGACGCGGCGCTCGGTCGCGACGACGGGCAGCATCGGCACCTTGGCGACCGCGTAGTCCTCGCGGTAGCGCATGGCGAGGGTCCAGGTGTGCGGCGGCGTCCACAGGAAAACCACGCCGAACAGCACGAAAGGCGTCCAGGCCAGGCCGTTGGTGATCGCCGTCCAGCCGATGAGCACCGGCATGCAGCCGGCGATGCCGCCCCACACGACGTTCTGCGAGGTGCGGCGCTTGAGCAGCAGCGAGTAGACGAAGACGTAGAACAGGATCGCGAACAGCGACCCGGCGGCCGACAGCGGGTTGACGGTGAAGAAGAACCCGGCGGTCGACACCACCGCCAGCGTGATCCCGAACACCAGCGCGCGGGCCGGGGTGACCTGCGCGCGGGCCAGCGGGCGGCGCCGGGTGCGGCGCATCTTGACGTCGATGTCGCGGTCGATGTAGCAGTTGATCGCGTTCGCGGCGCCGGCCGACATGGCGCCGAACGAGAAGGTCAGCAGCACCGTGGCCAGCGGCGGGACGCCGCGCTGGGCGAGGAACATCACCGGGATCGTGGTGATCAAGAGCAGCTCGATCACGCGCGGCTTGGTGAGCGCCACGTAGGCGCGCACGCTGGCGCCGACCGTCCGGCGGGCCTCGGCCACCGGCTCCGGCGCGGCGGGCGCCCCCGGCCCCGCCCCGTCGAGCGGCACCGGCTCGTCGAGCTCGACCCCGCGCTTGTTACTGAGCACCGTCACAATCGGGTCCACGTCCAACTAGGCATGAAGAAATCGCGTACCACCTCGGCGGCGCCCCCGCGATCCGGGCCGGCCTTGGTCGAGTGCAACTTCGGCTTGGTGATCCTGCTTGGTCTGGCAACGGCGGCCGCCGTCGCCGGCCGCGCAATCACTGTAGTGCGACCCCTCCCGGGGGCGTGCACCGGGGCACCGGACGCGCCGGTCCCAGTGCCGGGCGCCGTGCCGGGCGCCCTTCCGGCGGCCGTCCGGGCGGGCGGGGGCGGAGCGCCGGTCCCCCCTCGCTATCACCCGTGCGGGGGGTTAGTCGGCGAGCCGATCGGGCAAGGGTGCAGGAAGCGGCGCGGACCTGGCGCGGGCGGCGGCGCCCCTTCGGCGTGTTCTCGCCCTCGCCTGCGGCGGCCCGCCCGCGCGATAGGCTCGCCGAGGGCGCGGCATGATCTTCGCGAGGCCACGGACGAGGTGGCCGCAAGGGGGCCCGAGGGGAAGACGGACGGTGCCGCCGGACGTTGCGGCACAGGGGGCCGACGGCACGGGCGCCGGTCATGCCGCGCGGCGGCACATCGCCCATGAACTCTGTACGACAGCGGTTCGAGAGGAGCCTGGCGTTCCGTGAGCAGGGACAGCAGCACGTTTGAATGGTCCGACCTGGACCGGCGGGCGGTGGACGTCATCCGCGCCCTCGCCATGGACGCGGTCGAGGAGGCGGGCTCCGGCCACCCCGGTACGGCCATGAGCCTCGCGCCCGCCGCCTACCTTCTTTTCCAGCGGTTCCTTCGGCACGACCCGACGGACCCCGACTGGGCCGGCCGGGACAGGTTCGTCCTGTCCTGCGGGCACTCCAGCCTGACCCTCTACATCCAGCTCTATCTTTCCGGCTACCCGCTGACGCTGGACGACCTGAAGTCGCTGCGCAAGTGGGGCAGCCTCACCCCGGGCCACCCCGAGCACGGGCACACCGCGGGCGTGGAGACCACCACCGGGCCGCTGGGGCAGGGCATCGCCAACGCGGTCGGGATGGCGATGGCGGCCCGCCGCGAGCGCGGCCTCTTCGACCCCGACGCACCCGCGGGCGAGTCCCCCTTCGACCACACCATCTGGGCGTTCGCGTCCGACGGCGACATCGAGGAGGGCATCAGCCACGAGGCGAGCGCTCTCGCGGCGCACCAGCGGCTCGGCAACCTGGTCCTGCTGTACGACGACAACCACATCTCGATCGAGGACGACACCGCGATCGCCTTGTCGGAGGACGTGCGGGCCCGCTACGAGGCCTATGGCTGGGACGTCCACCACGTCGACTGGACCGTGAACGGCGACTACGAGGAGAACGTGGCCGCGCTGGCGGCGGCGTTCGAGGCGGCCAAGGCCGAGACGGCCCGCCCGTCGTTCATCGCGCTGCGCACGATCATCGGCTGGCCGGCGCCGAACAAGAAGAACACCGGCAAGGCCCACGGCTCCGCGCTGGGCGCCGAGGAGATCGCCGCGACCAAGCGGATCCTCGGACTGGACCCGGCCGAGTCGTTCATCGTCCCCGACGACGTGCTGGCGCACGCCCGCGAGGTCTCCGACCGGGGCCGCGCGCTGCGCGCGGAGTGGGACGAGGCGTTCCAGGAGTGGCGGTCGGCGAACCCCGAGCGCGCCGCCGAGTACGACCGGATCAGCGGCCGGCACCTGCCCGCGGGCTGGGAGGGCAAGCTGCCGGAGTTCCCGGCGGGCAAGGACGTGGCGACCCGCGCCGCGTCCGGCGAGGTGCTGGGCGCGCTGGCGCCGGTGCTGCCCGAGCTGTGGGGCGGGTCGGCCGACCTGGCCGAGAGCAACAACACCACGATGAAGGGCGAGCCGTCCTTCATCCCCGAGGAGTTCCAGACCAAGGAGTTCCCCGGCGGCCGGTACGGCCGGACGCTGCACTTCGGCGTCCGCGAGCACGCGATGGGCGCGATCTGCAACGGCATCGCGCTGCACGGCGGGACGCGCCCGTACGGCGGCACCTTCCTGATCTTCAGCGACTACATGCGGCCGGCGGTCCGGCTGGCGGCGCTGATGAAGCTGCCGGTCACCTACGTGTGGACGCACGACTCGATCGGGCTCGGCGAGGACGGCCCGACGCACCAGCCGGTCGAGCACCTGTGGGCGCTGCGCGCGATCCCGGGCCTGGACGTGGTGCGCCCGGCGGACGCCAACGAGACCGCGGTCGCGTGGCGGACCGTCCTGGAGCACACCGACCGGCCGGCGGGCCTGGCGCTGACCCGGCAGAAGCTGCCGACGCTGGAGCGCGGCGGCGAGATCGCCTCCGCCGAGGGCGTCGCCAAGGGCGGCTACGTGCTGGCCGACGCCGAGGGCGGGCAGCCCGAGGTGATCCTGATCGCTACGGGCAGCGAGGTGCAGCTGGCGCTGGAGGCCCGCGAGACGCTGCAGGCGCAGGGCACCCCGACCCGGGTGGTGTCGATGCCGTGCGTGGAGTGGTTCGAGGCGCAGACCGACGCCTACCGGCAGCAGGTCCTGCCGCCCGGCGTGCGGGCGCGGGTGTCGGTGGAGGCCGGCATCGCGCTCGGCTGGCGCGGCTACGTCGGCGACGCCGGCGAGTCGGTGTCGCTGGAGCACTTCGGCGCGTCCGCCGACTACAAGACGCTGTTCGAGCAGTTCGGCATCACCGCCGAGCGGGTCGTCGCGGCGGCGAAGGCCAGCCTGATCCGGGCCGGCGTCAAGGAGGCCGGGCGCGGCAGCACCACCGGCAACTAGGCCCCGGCGGGTCCCCGGTCCGCCCCCGGCGGGCCGGGGACCGGCGCGGCCGATCCCCCCGCGGAACTCGACGACGAGGAGAAAGCGATGAGTGACATCCTGAAGGCGCTCTCGGACGAGGGCGTGTCGATCTGGCTGGACGACATCAGCCGGGAGCGGCTGCGCAGCGGGAACCTGGAGGGGCTGGTCAAGGACCGGCACGTCGTCGGCGTCACCTCCAACCCGACGATCTTCGCCAAGGCGCTGAGCAAGGGCGACGCTTACGACGACCAGGTCCGCGACCTGGCGGTGCGGGGCGTGGACGTCGAGGAGGCGTCCCGCGCGATCACCACCTACGACATCCGCTGGGGCTGCGACGTGCTGCGGCCGGTCTACGACCGCACCGACGGCCTGGACGGCCGGGTGTCGATCGAGGTCGACCCGCGGCTGGCCAAGGACACCGAGAAGACGGTCGCCGAGGCCAAGGCGCTGTGGTGGATGGTGGACCGGCCCAACCTGTTCATCAAGATCCCGGCGACCGAGGAGGGCCTGCCCGCGATCGCGGCGACGCTGGCCGAGGGCATCAGCGTGAACGTGACGCTGATCTTCTCGCTGGAGCGCTACGGCAAGGTCATCGACGCGTTCTTCGAGGGCCTGGAGCGGGCCCGCGCGAACGGCCACGACCTGTCGAAGATCGCCTCGGTGGCCTCGTTCTTCGTCAGCCGGGTCGACACCGAGATCGACAAGCGGCTCGACAAGATCGGCTCCGAGGACGCCAAGAAGCTGCGCTCCAAGGCGGGCGTGGCGAACGCGCGGCTGGCGTACGCGCTGTACGAGGAGAAGTTCGGCACCGACCGGTGGAAGGCGCTGAAGGACGCGGGCGGCCGTCCGCAGCGCCCGCTGTGGGCCTCGACCGGCGTGAAAGACCCGAACCTCGTCGACACCCTGTACGTGGACGAGCTCGTCGCGCCCGGCACCGTCAACACCATGCCCGAGGCGACGCTGGACGCGGTGGCCGACCACGGGAAGCTGCGCGGCGACACCGTCCGCGGCGCCTACGACGACGCCCGCGCGCACATGGCGGCGCTCAGGGACGCCGGCGTCGACTACGACGACGTCGTGCGGGTCCTGGAGGAGGAGGGCGTCGAGAAGTTCGAGGCGTCCTGGAAGGAGCTGCTCGGCTCCATCGACGGCGAGCTGAAGGACAAGAGCGCGTGACGTCGGTGGTGACCGCCGGGGGGATCTCGGTCACCATCCGCGGCGCCGTCGTCGACGAGAGCGAGACGGTCCTGGACCGTCTCGCCTCCGACGGCGTGCCGAGCTCGCTGGCGTCCCGCAACGCCAAGCTGTGGGGTCCGGACGCGGCGCCGCTGGCCGCCCGCCGGCTCGGCTGGCTCGGCCTGCCGGAGACGTCCCGCGCGCTGCCGGCCCGGCTCGCCGGGCCGGCGGAGCAGTTCCGCGACGCCGGCCTGGACCGGATCGTCGTCGCGGGCGCGGGCGGTTCCGCGATCGCCGCGGAGGCGATCCACCGGACGGCGGCGCGCAGCGGGCCGGAGGCCGAGCTCGTCGTCCTCGACACCACCGATCCCCACGAGGTGTCGGGCGTGCTCGCGGGCGACCTCGGCCGGACGCTGGTGGTGGTCGTGGGCGACGACGTCGAGGCGCAGGCGCTGCGCCGCGTCTTCGGGCGGGCGTTCTCCGAGGCGGGGCTGGACCGCGCGGAGCTGGCCCGCCGGTTCGTCGTCGTGGCCGGGCCCGGATCGGCGCCCGAGCGCGCCGCCCGGGAGGTCGGCCACCACTTCGTGGAGTCCGAGACCGACCTCGACGGCCGGTACGGGGCGCTCGGCGCGGGCGCGCTGGTGCCCGCCGCGCTCGCGGGCGTGGACGTCCTCGCCCTGCTGGACGAGGCGAACCGGCTGGCGGAGGTGCTGCGGCAGCCCTACGACAACCCGGCGCTGGCGTTCGGCGCCGCGCTCGGCTCGTCGGCGCTCGGCGGCCGCGACAAGCTCGTCGTCGCCGACCACGGCTCCGGCCTGCACGGCTTCGCCGGCTGGGCGGAGCAGCTGGTGGCGGGCGCGCTCGGCAAGGACGGCCGGGGGCTGCTGCCGGTCGTGGTGGAGGGCGTGGACTCCCCCGGGTTCGAGCTGACCGGCGACCTGCGCCGGGTGATCCTCGGCCGCCGCCCGGACGAGCCAGGGCCGGGCCGCGAGGCGGGGGTGAGCGTGGCGGGCCCGCTCGGCGCGCAGTTCCTGCTGTGGCAGTACGCGACGACGGTCGCCGCCCGGGTGATGGGCGTCGACCCGTTCGCCGAGCCGGACGTCCGCCAGTCCGAGGACAGCACGGCGGCGCTGCTGCGCTCGGAGGAGGGCGCCGCCCCGACGGTGGTGCGCCGCCCGCCCGCGCTGGTGTCGGACGCGGTCGAGGTGCACGCGCCCGAGGAGGCGCTGCACGGGGCGAAGACGCTGACCGAGGCGCTGGAGGCGGTGCTGGAGGACGTCGCGGACGGCGGCTACCTCGCCGTCCTGGCCTACCTCGACCGCTCCGGGGACGCGGCGGCCGCGGGACTGCGCCCGCTGCTGGCCGCGCGGGGCGCCGAGCTGCGCAGGCATCCGGCGCCGGTCACCTTCGGCTGGGGTCCGCGGTACCTGCACGCGACCGGCCAGTACCACAAGGGCGGGCCGCGCAACGGCACGTTCCTGCTGGTCACGGGTGCCGTCACGCCGGACGTCGCGGTGCCCGGGCGGCCTTACACGCTCGGCGAGCTGCAGCTGGCGCAGGCGTTCGGCGACCAGCGGGTGCTGCGCTCGCTCGGCCGTCCGGCGTTCCGGCTGCACCTGCGCGACCGCGCCGAGGGCCTGGCCCAGCTGGCCGAAGCCCTCGCCTGAGGCGGAGCCGGAAGGCGACGGCCGGGCGAGGGCTCGCCGGGGGCGCGGGGGCGCCCCCGCGCAAGCGCTGACCGGCGTCCGGTTCGGCAACGGAACGCAGAAGATCGATGGAGATGGTCGCGGATGCCCTTTCTCTCCTGAAACGATGGGGGGCGTGTCCGGATTCGACGTACTGACGCGCGGCGACGTGCTCGACTCGGCGCTGCAGGCGAGGGACTACCTCGTCGGCTGCGGCGTCCCGGGCGCGCTGGCCGCGAAGGACCCGCGGCTGTGGGGGCGGCGCGCGGTCGACCACAGCAGGCTGGGCTGGCTCGACCTGCCGTTCGCCTCCCGCGGGCTGCTGCGGCAGATCGACGGGCTGGTCGCCGAGGCGCGCTACTCCGGCCTCGACCACATCGTGCTGATCGGCGTGGGCGCGGAGAGCCTCGCCGCGCAGGCGATCATGGAGGCGCACGCGCCCGCGATGGCCGGCGGGGGCGGCGTTCCGGGCGCGCCCGCCGACCCGAACGCCGGCCCGGCGGGCGGGCTGACCGTGCTGGACGGCAGCGACACCGCCGCGCTGGCGTTCGCGCTGGAGCGGCTGGACCGGACGCTGGTCGTGCTGGCCAGCAAGGCGGGCGTGTCGCTGGAGGGCGACGCCTACCGGCGGATCTTCGCGGGCGCGTTCCGCGAGCGGGGCCTGTCGGAGCGGGAGATCGCGGGCCGGTTCCTGGTGATCACCGACCACGGCAGCCCGCTGCACGACTTCGCCCGCCAGTGCGGCTACCGGATCGGGCTCACCGACCCGTACCTGCCGGGGCACTTCGGCGCGCTGTCGGCGTACGGGCTGGTCCCGGCGGTGCTGGCGGGCGCGGACGCGGAGCGGCTGCTGGAGGAGGCGGCGTCGCTGGCGCCGTCGCTGGCCAAGGACGAGGACAACCCGGGGCTGCTGCTCGGCGCGGTCCTCGGCGGCTGCGCCCAGCAGGGGCCGGGCGGCATCACCCGCGACAAGGTGGTGCTGCGCGAGCCCGGCGGCTCCGGAGCGCTGAGCGCCTGGGTCTCCCAGCTGCTGGCGGTCGGCACCGGCAAGCGCGGCCGGGGCGTGCTGGTGCTCGAGCCGCCGGGCGGCAAGGGTGGCTTCCCCGACCTGCACGGGATCGCGATCAATCCGCGGTCGGCGGCGCAGGAGGAGGCCGACACCTCGGTGTGGGCGCCGCTCGGCGCGCAGTTCCTGCTCTGGGAGTACGCGACGGCGGTGGCCGGGTGGCTGCTCGGCGTGAACCCGTTCGAGCCGGGCGGCACGGCGGTGCAGGAGGCCGAGGACGACGCGGCGACGCTGCTGCGCTCGGCCGGCGGCGGGCCGCTGCCCGCGGGGCGGCCGGTGTACGTCGAGGACGACATCGAGGTGCACGCCGACTTCGCGTGGCCGTCGGGCGCCGATCTCGGGACGGTGCTGGGCGGGCTGATCGCCTCGGTGCCCGCCGACGGCTACCTGGCGGTGCTGACGTACCTGTCGGGCGACTTCTCGGGCCGCTACCTGGCGCCGTCGCTGTCGCGCGCCGCGGGACGCCCGGTCGTGTACGGGCCGGGTCCCGCCTACCCGCACGCCACCGGGCCGATCCACAAGGAGGGGGCCGGCAACGGCGCGTTCCTGGTGATCACGGGCGATCCGGCGCCGGGCGACGCGCTGGCGGCGCATCCGGTGCCGGGACGGCCGTACGGCCTGGCGAAGCTCCAGCTGGCGCGGGCGCTCGGGGAGGTCCGGGCGCTGCGGCAGCGGCGGCTGCCGGTGGTTCGCCTGCATCTGCGCAACCCGGTGGAGGGCGCGGGCCGGCTGATCGAGGCGGTGCGCGCGGTGGCGGGATCCGGGCCACGGCCGTGACCATGGTTCGATCGTGATCATCATCACCGTCCCGGCGCCGCCCGCCGGGACGGATTCACGATGAAACCGCGTTTTCGGGGAAGCGGCTCTTCAGGAAGGCGACACTGTCATTACACGGGGTCGATGCACACAGGATGCGTGGTCTGATCGGATGCGAGTACAAGTGAGGGTAGGCAAGGTGCGAGAAGAGGGGGCCGCAACGTGACCGACGCAGCCAATCCGCTCCGGGACCCGCGGGACAAGCGCCTGCCACGGGTGGCGGGGCCGTGTGTGCTCGTGCTGTTCGGGGTCACCGGGGACCTGTCGCGCAAGAAGCTGCTCCCGGCGATCTACGACCTGGCGAACCGGGGGCTGCTGCCGCCGGGCTTCTCGCTGGTCGGTTTCGCCCGCCGCGACTGGGAGAACGAGGACTTCCGCCAGATCGCCTACGAGTCGGTCAAGGCGCACGCGCGCACCCCGTTCCGCGAGGACGTGTGGACGCACCTGTCGGAGGGCATGCACTTCGTCCCCGGCGAGTTCGGCGACCCGGGCGCCTTCGACGCGCTGTCGATGGCGGTCAAGGAGCTGGACGAGAGCCGCGGGACCGGCGGCAACTACGCGTTCTACCTGTCGATCCCGCCGAAGTTCTTCCCGCAGGTGGTCGAGCAGCTGCAGCGCAGCGGGCTGGCCGACCGCAAGGAGGGCGCCTGGCGGCGGGTGGTGATCGAGAAGCCGTTCGGCCGCGACCTGAAGACGGCGCTGGAGCTGAACGACACGGTGCACCGCGTCTTCCCCGAGGAGTCGATCTTCCGGATCGACCACTACCTCGGCAAGGAGACGGTGCAGAACATCCTGGCGATGCGGTTCGCCAACACGATGTTCGAGCCGATCTGGAACCGCTCCTATGTCGACCATGTGCAGATCACGATGGCCGAGGACATCGGCATCGGCGGCCGGGCGGGCTACTACGACGGGATCGGCGCGGCCCGCGACGTCATCCAGAACCACCTGCTGCAGTTGCTGGCGCTGACGGCGATGGAGGAGCCGACGTCGTTCAGCGCCCAGGCCGTCCGCACCGAGAAGGCGAAGATCCTGTCGTCGGTGCGGGTGCCGGGCGACCTGACGACCTCCACCGCGCGCGGCCAGTACGCGGCGGGCTGGCAGGGCGGCGTGAGCGTCAAGGGGTACCTGGAGGAGGAGGGCATCCCGGCCGACTCCCGGACCGAGACCTACGCGGCGGTCAAGCTGGAGATCGACAACCGCCGCTGGGCGGGCGTGCCGTTCTACCTGCGCACCGGCAAGCGGCTCAGCCGCCGGGTGACGGAGGTGGCGATGGTGTTCCAGCAGGCGCCGCACCTGCCGTTCTCGCACACCGACACCGAGGAGCTCGGGCAGAACGCGCTGGTGATGCGGGTGCAGCCGGACGAGGGCATCACGGTGCGGTTCGGCTCGAAGGTACCGGGCACCTCGATGGAGATCCGCGACGTGAACATGGACTTCGCCTACGGCGAGTCGTTCACCGAGGCGTCCCCGGAGGCCTACGAGCGGCTGCTGCTGGACGTGCTGATCGGCGACCCGCCGCTGTTCCCGCGGCAGGAGGAGGTCGAGCTGTCCTGGCGGATCCTCGACCCGATCGAGGAGTACTGGGCGAGCCGCGGCGGCCTCGACCAGTACCCGTCCGGGGGCTACGGGCCCGACAGCGCCGACGAGCTGATGGCGCGCGACGGCCGCGCCTGGAGGAGGCTCTGATGAACATCGACCTCACCGGCACCACCACGCGCAAGATCCAGGACGCGCTGACCCAGTCGCGGCACCTGATGGGCGGCCCGGCGGTCGGCATGGTGCTGACGCTGATCATCGTGACGGACGAGTCGGCGCAGTACGACGCGGTCCGCGCGGCGACCGAGGCGGCCCGCGAGCACCCCTGCCGGGTGCTGACGGTGATCTCCCGCGACCCGCGCGGCAACTCCTCCCGGCTGGACGCCGAGATCCGGATGGGCGAGACCGGCCCGGGCGAGACGGTGCTGCTGCGGATGTACGGGCCGCTGGCCGAGCACGCCGACTCGGTCGTGGTGCCGCTGCTGATGCCCGACACGCCGGTGGTGACGTGGTGGCCGGGCGGCAAGGTGCCGAAGTCGCCGTCCAAGAGCGCGCTCGGCAAGCTCGCGACGCGGCGGATCACCGACGCCTACGCGGCCCGCGACCGGCTCGGGACGCTGGCCCAGCTGGCGGAGAACTACAGCCCCGGCGACACCGACTTCACCTGGACGCGGCTGACGTCGTGGCGGTCGCTGCTGGCCGCCGCGCTCGACCAGGACCACGAGGAGATCGTCTCCGGCGAGGTGATGGCCGAGCCGGACAGCCCGAGCGCGGAGCTGCTGGCGGCGTGGCTGTCGATCCGGCTCGGCGTCGCGGTGGGGCGGACGGTCTCGGAGGGCCCCGGCATCACCGGCGTCCGGCTGGCGACGACCGGCGGCGACATCGTGATCGACCGTCCGGACGGGCGGGTCGCGACGCTGTGCCGGCCCGGCCAGCCGGACCGGCAGGTGGCGCTGATGCGCCGGCCGATGTCGGAGCTGCTCGCCGAGGAGCTGCGCCGTCTCGACCCCGACGAGGTGTACCGGGAGGCGGCGGGCCGGTTCGCCAAGGACCTGACCGGCGGCTCCTCCGACGAGGGTGTGGCCAGCGAGCCGTTGTCGGGCACGCAGGAGGCCGCCGCGACGCAGAAGGCGGAGAAGAAGGCCGCGAAGGAGGGCCTGCCCGAGGCGCCGACCTCGTCGGCGGCCAAATCGTCCGCGGCGAAGTCGTCCGGCGGGAAGAGGGCGCCGCGCGGCAAGTCCGCGGGGGACGCGTGACCCCCCCGGCGGTCCTCGTCCACCGCGACCAGGACCTGCTGGCCAAGGCCGCGGCGGCGCGGCTGGTGACGCGGATCGTCGACGCGCAGGCCGCGCGGGGCTCGGCGTCGGTGGTGCTGACCGGCGGCGGCGTCGGCACGGCGGTGCTGGCGGCGCTCGCCGCGACCGGCGCCCGCGACGCCATCGACTGGCGGCGGCTGGACGTGTGGTGGGGCGACGAGCGGTTCCTGCCGACCGGCGACCCCGAGCGCAACGAGACCGGCGCCCGCGCGGCGCTGCTGGACCACGTGGACCTCGACCCGGCGCGGGTGCACCCGATGCCGGCCTCGGACGGCCCGGACGGCGACGACGCGGAGGCCGCCGCCGAGCGGTACGCCGCCGAGCTGCGCGCCGCCGCCCGTCCCGAGGACCACGGCCCGGTCCCCTCGTTCGACGTGCTGATGCTCGGCGTCGGGCCGGACGCGCACGTCGCGTCGCTGTTCCCGGAGATGCCCGCGCTGTACGACGAGCGGCCGGTGGTGGCGGTGCACGGCGCCCCGAAGCCGCCGCCGACGCGGCTGTCGCTGACGCTCCCGTCGCTGTGCGCCGCGCACGAGGTGTGGGTGCTGGCGTCCGGGGAGTCGAAGGCGAAGGCGGTGCGTCTCGGCCTGTCGTCGGAGGCCGGGCCGGTGCAGGTGCCGTGCGCGGGCGCGCGCGGCCGGAAGGGCACGCTGTTCCTGCTGGACCGGGCCGCGGCCGCGGAGCTTCCGCCCGGGATCGAGCGGATCGCCTCCCCCTGAGGCGTTGATCACGTCGCGGCCGGTGCCGCGCGGCGGGGATCGCCGCGCGGCACCGGCCTCCGCGGTTCTTGCGGTTCGATCGCCGACCTGTGCAAAGTCCATGACAAATCCCCGCATCCGCATACCGTGCCGTCGGCGGCGCATAACCTGACGATGACGTTCCGCGTGTCGAGGATGAGGAGATCGGTGATGCGCAAGGGTCGGGCCGCGACGGCGGGTACGGCGATCATCGGGGCTCTGGCGATCTCCGTCGCCGGGTGCTCGTCCGGCGGCGGAGACGGCAAGGGCGGCGGTTCGGGCGGCGGCAAGGCGGCGGACGCCCCGAAGCTGGCCATCACCCCGGCGACCGGCGCCAGGCAGGTGGCGCCCGACCAGCCCGTCACGGTGAAGGCCGACAAGGGCAAGCTGACCGGCGTGACCCTCACCTACGGCAAGAACCAGAAGGCCGACGGCAAGCTGGCGCCGGACGGCAAGTCCTGGAAGTCGGCGTGGACGCTGCGCCCGTCCACCACCTACACGGTCACCGCGCAGGGCAGCGGTGAGGACGGCAAGAAGGTCACCACGACGTCGACCTTCACCACGCTGACGCCCGCCAAGAAGCTGGAGACCGGGATGTCGCCGCTGGACGGCGAGACGGTCGGCGTGGGCATGCCGGTGCAGCTGCTGCTGTCCAAGGCGGTGAGCACCAAGGCCGGCAAGCAGGCCGTGGAGCGCGCGCTGGAGGTCCGGATGTCCACGCCGGTGCAGGGCGCCTGGTACTGGGTCACCGACCGGGAGGTCGACTTCCGGCCCCGCGACTACTGGCCGTCCGGCGAGAAGGTGAAGGTCATCGCGCACCTCGCCGGGCTGAAGGCCGGCGAGGGCATGTACGGCATGAAGGACCGCACGCTGAGCTTCACCGTCGGCCCGAAGCACATCACCACGATCAGCGACGACACGCACCGCGCCAGGGTCACCGAGAACGGCAGGGTGGTGCGGACGATGAAGGTCAGCCTCGGCAAGCCCGGCCACGACAGCTACAGCGGCACGATGATCGCGCAGGAGAAGGCGGCGCACATCGTCATGGACTCGGCCACGACCGGCGACCCGGGCGAGTACCGGATCCCGACGAGCTGGAACGTGCGGCTGACCTACAGCGGGACGTTCGTGCACTCGGCGCCGTGGTCGACGGGCGACCAGGGCGTCTCGGACGTCAGCCACGGATGCGTGAACGCCTCCCCCACCGACGCCAAGTGGTTCTACAACTTCACCAACCGGGGCGACGTCGTCAAGGTGACGGGGACGTCGCGGAAGCTGCAGTTCGGCAACGGCCCGACGCCGTGGGTGAAGTCGTGGGACGAGTGGCTGCAGGGCAGCGCGCTCGGCGCCCCCGTCACCGGCGCCCCGATGAGCTGATCAGCCCGCCGCCAGCGCCACGACGCCGAGGGCCACCAGCAGCGCCACCTTCACGCCCTCCAGCGCGACGTAGACGTAGTGGCCGCGCGACCGGGGCAGGTCGGTCTCCCCGGCCAGCACCCGGTCCGAGCGCTTGTTCAGCCGGGGCCGGACGACGCCCAGCTGCACGGCGAGCAGCACCACCGCGACGGCGGTGAGCACGATCACCGCGGTCGGAGGGCTCCCGACCGCGACGGCCACGGCGACCGCCACGGCCAGCGCGGTCTCGACGAGGTTGAGGGCGCGGAACACGATGCGGCCGATGCCGAGCCCGATCGGGATGCTCACGCCGGGCGCGCGGAACTTCAGCGGCGCCTCCAGGAACGAGATTCCGAGCACCATTCCGAGCCACAGGAAGGTCAGCGCGCCTGCCGTGGCGGCCGCGGTCGAGTTCATGGTCGTCATTCACCTTTCGCGGGGGTCGGTTCGCAGGGGCCGGTCGGCGGGGCGGGTCAGGTGCGCCGGAGCCGGGCGAGGCAGGCGTCGGGCTCGGCGAACGGTTCGAGCGCTTCGGCCTGGAGCGGCGCGTCCAGCTCGGCCAGCGCGCCCCGCATCAGGCCGAGGTGGACGTCGCAGACCAGCGGGCCGTACTCCTCGGCCAGTTCCAGGAACGGGCAGTGCCGCAGCCGGATGACGTCGCCGCCGGGTTCGGGGGCGAAGTCGAGGTCGGCGAGCAGGGCGGTGAGCCGCCCGGCCGCGCCGTCGGCGCTGATCCTGCCGAACGGCGGGGGCCGGTCGACCAGGTAGCGGCCCCATTCGCGGCCGGCGCGCTCGGCCTCGCCGCGCGCCGCCGGTCCGGCCGCGGCGAGCCGGCTGAGCAGGATCTGCGCGAGCAGGCGGTAGCCGCGCGAGCCGCCGCGGTCCATGCCGGGGCGGGCCGTGTAGACGGTGCGGGGCCGTCCGGGGCCGGACGGCCGTTCGAGGGCCCGCTCGGCCGCTCCGTCCTCCACCAGGGCGTCCAGGTGGAAGCGGGCGGTGTTGGGGTGGACGCCGAGCCGCTCGGCGACGTCGGCGACGCCGAGCGGGGCGGCGCTGCCGCGCAGGGCGTCCAGCACCTCGCGGCGGCGGGGGCGTTCGGAGGACACGGCCCTCATCCCCGCCCCGGCCGCTCGGCGATCACGTAGGTCATGGCGTCCCCCTCCGAGTTTCTCCAAATAGTACATGTGAAAATCGTGGTGACCGGGAGGGGCTCCCATGAGCGACGTGTTCATCCAGGCCACCGAGACCGACCCGGCCGTCCGCTCGGCTGCGGAGGTGCGGGGCGTGCACCGGCGGCTGCTCGGCCGGCTCACCGCCCTCGCCGAACGCGAACCCGGCCAGGACCACACGGTCCTGGCCGGGTTCCTGGCCGGTGAGCTGCGCCGCCACCTCGCCGCCGCCGACGAGGCGCTCTACGCGCCCGCGTCCGGCGCGCCGTCCGGGAGATCCCGCGCGGGCAGCGGCATCCGCGGATCTTCGCCCGGTTCGCGCGGCTGGTGCCGGGCGAGTCGTTCGCGCTGGTCAACAACCACGACCCCAAGCATCTGCGGCGCGAGTTCGAGCTGGCGCACCCGTCCGCGTTCACCTGGGACTACGTCGACTCGGGGCCGGAGCTGTGGCGGGTGCGCATCGGCCGCCCCGCGAACTGACGCTCCGGCTCACCGCTCCGGAGCGCAGGTGAGGTCGCGGGCGGGCAGCCGGCCGGTCAGCAGGTACTCGTTCACCTGGCCGGTCATGCAGTCGTTGTCGTAGCCGCGCTGGTAGGGGGCGTGGACGTCGGCGTCCCGCAGAGTGATCATGCGTGAGCCGGGCAGCAGCCCGTGCAGCGCGCGGCTCGCCGGGTAGATCGTGCGGGTGTCGCCCGTCGCCGCGACCATCAGCGCGGGCAGCCGTCCGCCGACCTGGGTGAGGGGCTCGCGCGGTGCGGTGGGCCAGAACGCGCACGGGTTGATCCCCCGGGTGAGCGGCCCGAACACCGGGCTGGTCCTGCGATGCCGCTGGACGGCGCGCCAGTACGACTCCGGGTCGCGCGAGGCCGCCGCGTCCCCGCAGATGATCGCGCTCTGGCCGCTGCCGTAGAGCGACTCGTCGCCGTTCAGCAGGAACGCCAGCTCCTCGTCCAGGTCCTTGGTCGGCCGTGCGGGACGTCCGGCCGCCGCCTCGCCGAACACCCGCACCGAGCCCGCGAGGACGGCCCGCGCCGCGTCCTCGTCGGTGCCGAGGTCGTCGAACAGGACGACCGGGACGATCGAGTCGTCCACGCGATAGCGGCCGACCTCCAGGGGCTTGCGGGCGGACGCCTCGACGATCGCCCGGACCCTGGCCAGGACCTTCGCCCGCGAGTCGCCGAGGCCGTACTCGGCGTTCCGCTTGGCCGTCCACGCGGCCCATCCGGCGAGCGCGTGGTCGTTGGCGCCCTCGGTGCCGGCGAGCAGCGACGGCCCCCAGCGCCTCGGGTCGACCGAGCTGTCCAGGACCGTCCGGTCGAGGCGGCCGGGGAACATCGTCGCGTAGACCGCGCCGAGGTAGGTGCCGTAGGAGGCGCCGTTGTAGGAGATCTTCCGTTCGCCGAGCGCGCCCCGGACGACGTCCATGTCGCGGGCGATGTTGCGGGTGCTGATGTGGGGCAGCACGGCGCCGTTCGTGCGGGCGCAGCGGGCGGCCAGGTCCCCGGCGAACCGGACCGACCGCTCGAACGAGCGCCGGGTCTCCCCCGCGGACCTGATCCAGGTGGCGGTGGGCCAGCCGCAGTCGATCGCGGCGCTGCGGCCGAGCGAGCGCGGGTCCATGCCGATCAGGTCGTAGCGCGGGCCGGCCTTGCCCATGAGGTCGCGCATGTAGGGCGGCATGTCGATGGCGGGGCCGGGGCCGCCGCCGTTGAGCACCATCGTGCCGATCCGGTGCGCCGTGTCGGACGCGGCGAGCCGCGAGATCGCGATCTTGATGGTGCGCCCGTCCGGGCGGGCGTAGTCGAGCGGGACGGTCACGTCCGCGCAGCGGGCGCCCGCCTTGTCCAGGCTCTGCCCCACCTCGTCGTCCGGCCCGAGCGTGCACGCCTTCCAGGCGAGGTGCTGGGAGTAGTAGCGGGCGAGGCCGCCGCCGGCCGGCGCATCCGGCGCGGCCTTCGCCGCCGTCGGGAACGCCGCGACGGTTGCGGCCGCGGCCAGCCCCGTCGCGGCCGTGGCCAGGCTCCTGCTCGTGGTCATGTGGTCTCCGTTCAGCGGTGGTCGCAGAGGGCGGTCTGGACGAGGTTCAGCTCGTCGTCGAAGGCGGCCTGGGTGGTCGGGTTCTCGTTGAAGGCGATCGACGCGCGCCGGCCGCCCGGCGCGACGCCGGCGAGCGTGGTGAAGCCGTCGATGTCGCCTGCGTGGCCCCACCAGAAGCCGCCGCAGCGCAGCGGGGTCCTGATCAGCCCGAGCCCGTAGGCGGCGCCGGGCCAGGTGCGGTCGGGGTCGGTCGGGACGGTCCGCTCCATCTCCGCGAGCAGCGGCGCGGAGAGCAGCCGCCCGCCGAGCAGCGCGCCGAAGAACGCATTGACGTCGCGCGGGGTGGAGATCAGGGCGCCGCCCGCCCAGGCGACCGACGTGTTCATGTCGGTGGTGTCGACCCAGCGGACCGTTCCGTCCTGCTCGACGCGGTCGTAGCCGCGCGGATGCGGGCCCCTGATCCGCGTCCCGTCACCGGGCCAGTAGGTGTCGCGCAGGCCGAGCGGCCGGAGGATCCGCCGCTCGACCTCGTCCTCCAGGCGGTGCCCGGTGACCTTCTCCACGATCATCCCCGCGACGACGTAGTTGGTCGTGGAGTAGTGCCAGCCCGGGCCGGGAGCGGGGAGCCGCAGTGCCCGCCGGACGAGTTCCTCCGGTTCGAAATGCCGGAAGCGGAACTCGCCTGTGCTCCGGAAGGAGTCCATGTGGTCGGGCAGGCCGCTGGTGTGCCGCAGCAGGCTCCGGACGGTGATGGCCCGGCCGTCGTGGCCGCCGCCGTCGATCAGTCCGGGCAGGTAGCGGGCGACCGGCGCGTCCAGCGAGACGCGGCCTTCCGCGGCCAACTGCAGGACGGTGACGGCGGTGAAGGTCTTGGTGATGCTGGCGATGCGCACGCGCGGGTTCGCCGGCATGGGCCGTCCGGTCCGCCGGTCGGCCACGCCGCTCGCGGCCGTCCACGTCCCGCAGCGCGGGTCGTCGATCCGGACGGCGGCTCCGGTCAGCCGGTCGACGTCGGTGATGCGGTGGAGGGCGCGGCCGGTGGCGGAGCGGTCGCCGCATCCGGGCGGTGAGACGGCGTGTGCGGGGGCGGGGAACGCCGCGGCCCCCGCCATCGCGGCGCCCGCGGCCGCCGCCGCGATCGCTCCCCGGACGGTCCGCCGGCGCCTCGGTTCTCGTGTCGTCATGTGCTTCGACGCTAGGCGCGCCCCGGCCGCGGCACAGTGACGCGATCACCCCGGTTCCGCTTCCGGCAGGCGGCACCGGCCGGGTGGGGCCAGCCCCCCTTTCGGGGATCGCCGCGAGCGTCCGGCGGCCGTCGACCAAAGTCGATGCCCGCGCCGACCCTGGGCCGCTCCGGGGCCCGGCGGGGGCTCGCTAGCGTGGGCGGCATGGATCCCGGCCCCGCCTCCGCCGTTCCCCGCCTCGCCGGGCGGCTCGACCTGCGGCGCCCGTGGCGGGACTGGCTCGGCGACCTCGGCGTCACCGCCGGGGCCGCGGCGCTGGGGTTGCTGCTGCTCCAGGGGACGCTGGAGGACCCCACGCCCGGCCAGAAGATCGTGGTGCCGCTGGACCTGTCGGTCGGCGCGGCCTCCCTGGTGTTCCTCCTGCTGTTCCGGCGCCGCTTCCCGGTGGCCGTCGCGGTCACGATGATGGTCGTGCAGTGGACGGCCACGTCGACGATGGGCACCGCCGCCGTCGCCATGTACTCGCTGGCGATGCTGCGCCCCTGGAAGACGCTCCTGCCGATCGCCGGCGCCAACATGGCGCTGATCGTCACGCTCTTCTGGGCCACCTCGCCCCTGGACCAGTTCCGCCAGGGCGCCGTCGTCTTCTGCCTGATCTACGCCGTGCTGATCACGACCGGGATGCTGGTGCGGTCCCGGCGGCAGCTCATCGCCTCCGTGGAGGAGCGGGCGCGCGCCGCCGAGGAGGGGCAGCGGCTGCGGGTGGAGGAGGCGCGGCTGCTGGAGCGCGAGCGGATCGCCCGGGAGATGCACGACGTCCTCGCGCACCGCATCTCGCTGCTGGCGGTGCACGCCGGGGCGCTGGAGTTCCGCCCGGACGCGCCCGCCGACCAGCGCGCCGCCGCCGGGATCATCCGGCAGAGCGCCTACGAGGCGATGGAGGACCTGCGCGAGGTGATCGGGGTGCTGCGCGGCGGCCCCGGCGGCGCGGAGGCCGACCGCCCGCAGCCCGCGCTCGCCGACGTGCCGGACCTGGTGCGCGAGTCGTCCGCGGCCGGGGCCCGCGTCGACTTGGACGACCGGGTCCCCGACCCGGCGAAGGTCCCGGTCCGGGTCGGCCGGCACGCGTACCGGATCGTCCAGGAGGGGCTGACCAACGCCCGCAAGCACGCGCCCGGCGCGCGGGTCCGGGTGACGCTCGACGCGCCGGACGGCACGGCGCTGACCGTCGAGATCGTCAACCCGGTCCCGCCCGGCCCGCCGGCCCCCGCGCTGCCGGGCGCCGGTGCGGGCCTGGTGGGCCTCGGCGAGCGGGTCGCGCTCCTCGGCGGCACGCTGGAGCACGGCCCGACCGGCGACGGCGGGTTCCGGCTGCGCGCCCGCCTCCCGCTCCCCGGCTGACCTCGGACGATGCCGCGACGGCGGCCCGGCGGGGACGCATGGCGGCCGGACTTGCGGGCATGGCCGAGAACATGGCATCTGACTCCGCGCAGCCCGTCCTGGAAGAGCTCGACCGGGAGGAGTGCCTGCGGCTCATCGCGCCCGGCGGCATCGGCCGGGTCGCCTTCGACGACGGCGAGGGGCCGACGGTCGTCCCGGTGAACTACACCGTCGACGACGGGGCGGTGGTGTTCCGCACCTCGCTGGAGGGGCGGCTGAACCGCAGCCTGCTGACGGCCGTCCCGGGCGGGCAGGTCCGGGCCGCGTTCGAGGTCGACCGGATCGAGGAGAGCACCCACGAGGGCTGGAGCGTGCTGGTGCGCGGCGGCGCCCATCCGCTGGAGGGCGAGGAGCGGGCGCGCGCCGCGCGGGTCGACCCGTGGCCCGGCGGCGAGCGGGACGCCTGGTTCAGCCTGGCCGCCCGGGAGGTCAGCGGCCGCCGCCTGCGGCGGTGAGACGGCCGCCTGCGGCGGTGAGGCGGGCGGGCCGGCGGCCCTAGGGTTGGGGGATGGACTCACCGCCCATCCGCGTGCTGATCGTGGACGACGACGCGCTCGTCCGGTCCGGGTTGTCGATGATGCTGGCGGGCGCCGGCGACCTGCGGGTGGTCGGGGACGTCGCGGACGGCGCCGAGGCGGTGCCCGCGGTCAACGAGCACCGCCCGGACGTGGTGCTGATGGACATCCGGATGCCGCGGATGGACGGCCTGGCCGCCACCGAGCTGCTGCGCTCGCGCCGCGACCCGCCGGAGATCATCCTGCTGACGACGTTCGACACCGACGACCACATCCTGCGCGCGATGCGGGCGGGCGCGAGCGGGTTCCTGCTCAAGCACACCCCGCCGCCGGAGATCATCCAGGCGATCCGGCAGGTCGCGGCCGGGGAGCCGATGCTGTCGCCGGCAGTGCTGCGCAAGATGATGTCGTTCGTCGCCGACGCCGGCGCCGATCCGCGCAGGGCCCGCGCGCGGGAGCTGCTGGAGCGGCTCAGCGAGGGCGAGCGGGCCGTCGCGGTCCGGGTGGGGCAGGGCAAGACCAACAGCGAGATCGGCAAGGAGCTGTCGCTCAGCGTCGCGACGGTGAAGGCGTACGTGTCGCGGCTGCTGACGAAGCTGGAGCTGAACAACCGGGTGCAGGTCGCGCTGCTGGTCAACGACGCCGACCTCGACGGGTAGCCGGATCGCCGAGCGGGACGTGCCTGAGCAGCACCGCCGCCGCCAGGCCGATCGCCAGGAGGGGCAATCCGGCGAGGAACAGGTCGGAGAACGCCTGCGCGAACGCCTCGGCGACGCCGTGCCGGACCGGTCCCGGGAGGGTGTCGAGCACCTCGGGCCGGACGGCGTCGCCGAACGCGGGCACCTTCCCCGCCGGGACGCGCCGTCCGATCTCCTCGGCGAACCGGCTGGAGACGATCGCGCCGAACACCGCCATACCGGCGGCGGTGCCGAGCATCCGGGACGCGAACACCCCCGAGCTGGCCGCGCCGAGGTCTCGCCGCGGCGCCGCGTTCTGCGCGATCAGCATCACGACCTGCTGCGACAGCCCGGCGCCGAAGCCGAGGACGGTCATGTAGAGCCCGGCGGTGACCAGCCCGGTGCCCGCGTCCAGGGTGGCGAGCAGGGCGACGCCGACCGCGCTGATCGCCATGCTGGCGGCGGGCAGCCGGTGGTAGCGGCCGGTGCGCGCGATGTACCGTCCGGCGCCCATCGACGCCGCCAGCAGGCCGATCATCATCGGCAGGAGCAGCAGCCCTGACTCGGTCGCGCCCACTCCCCCGACGACCTGGAAGAACATCGGCAGGTAGGTGGCGAGGCCGAAGCCGGTCGCGCCGCCCACCGCGGCGACGACGCAGGCGATGGCGAACGACCGGTCGCGGAACAGCCGCGGCGGGATGACCGCCTCGGCGGCGCGGCGCTCGGCGAGGACCCAGGCGGCGAACAGCACCACCGATCCGGCGGCGAGCGCGAGGATCTCGGGCGCGTCCCACGCGTACCTCGTCCCGGCCCAGCTGGTGAGCAGGGTGAAGCAGGTGACGGCGGCGCCGAGCAGCACGATGCCGGCGTAGTCGACCCGCGGCCGTCCCTCCGGCTTCGGCAGGCGCAGGAACGCCGCGGTCGTCGCGGTCGCGGCCAGCCCCAGCGGCATGTTGACGTAGAACACCCAGCGCCAGGACGCGTGGTCGGTGAGGAAGCCGCCGACCAGCGGCCCGGCGATGCTGGACACGGCGAAGACCAGCGCCGAGTAGCCCTGGTAGCGGGCCCGCTCGCGGGGCTCGAACAGCTCGCCGGTCACCGCGAACATCGAGCTCATCAGGCAGCCGGCCGCCGCGCCCTGGACGGCCCGGAACGCGATCAGCGCGTCCATCGACGGCGCCGCCCCGCACGCCGCCGAGCCCGCCAGGAACCCGGCCAGCCCGGTGAGCAGGACCGGCCGGCGGCCGAACAGGTCGCCGAGCCGTCCCGACAGCGGGACGGTGACGCTGGTGGCCAGCACGTACGCGGTGGAGACCCAGGCGAGCCGGTCCAGCCCGCCGAGGTCGCCGACGATCGTCGGCAGCGCGGTGCCGAGGACCGTCGCGTCCAGCGAGGACATCAGGCCGGCGAGCATCAGCCCGCCGAACACCAGGACCCGGTGCCGGTGGCCCATGGCCGCCGGCGGCGCCGCACGGGTGACTGTCATGTGCACCTCACATTTATATGCTTTGAGCAACTAGATGCTAAGCACAGATATGTGTGAACGGCAACCCAACTAGAGTGGGCGGCATGACCGACGAGGCACTGGACGCCGTCGAGCGGAACATGGTCAAGCTGCGCCGCGGCATGTCCCGGCAGCGGCTCGGCAGGGCGGCGATCCGGGACCACAACCTCCCCGTCGACGTGCAGGTCCTGCACGTCGTCGACGTGGTCGACGAGGGGCCGGACGGCCCCGGCCAGGAGATGAGCGTCGGCCTCGTCGCCGCCCGCCTCGGCGTCGACGCCTCGCGCGGCAGCCGCATCGTCGCCGAGGCCGTCAAGGCCGGGTACGTGCGCCGCGTCGCGTCGCAGGAGGACGGCCGCCGCATCCACCTGGAGCTGACGCCGGCGGGCCGGTCGGTCGTGGAGGCGACCCGCCGCACCCGGCAGGAGCACTTCGCCAAGGCCATGCGCGACTGGACCGACGCCGAGCGCGCCGAGTTCGCCCGCCTCCTCGCCCGGTTCGTCCACGCCTACGAGGGCTGAGCGCGCGGCGCCAATTTGGGGCGTCCATGACCTTTCCGGTCACGGGCCGCTACCCTGCGTGGCTAGGGTCGGGAGTATGAGCGCCGACACCGACGACCTGGATCGGATCATCGACGCCGCCACCCGGCTGTTCGCCGAGCTCGGGTTCGACGGGACGTCCCCGCGGCTGATCGCCGACGCGGCCGGTGTCGACGCCGGCACCGTCACGCGCCTCACCGGCGGCAAGACCGATCTGTACCGCGAGGTGATGCGGCGCGCCACCGACGCAGAGAAGCGCGCCGTCGCCGGCGCGGCGGGCGGGTTCACCCCCACCCGGCAGGGCGTCGAGCGGCTGCTGGACGAGTACCTCGACTTCTACGCCGCGCATCCGGAGTACCTCGGGCTGTGGCTGCACCGCCGGACGGGCGACGCCGCCGACACCGCCGACCTGGAGGAGCAGTACGTCCGCCCGCGGCTCGGCTCGATCGTGAAGGCGCTGCGCGAGGCGGTCTCCGACGATATCGACCTCGACCTGACGATCTGGACGATCCCCTGGGTGATCTCGGGCTTCCTCAGCCAGCGCGCGCTCGGCACGCGCTCCGGCGAGGCCGCCGAGGCCGCCAAGGACGACTCCGACGGCCCCTACCGGAAGATCTCACCGGCCGAGCTGGAGCGTTTCCGCACCCACCTGCACACGCTCCTGGAACGGATGCTCGCCCTGCCCGACGGCCCGGACCGGTGACCTCACGTCAGGACGACCGGCTCCAGCCGCGGCCTCTTCGCGGTGCGGCCGTCCCCCGATGAGCGTCCGCGCAGGCGGCGCACGATCCACGGCCCCATGAACCCGGCCGCCCATGCCGCCTCGCCCGCGGCCCGTCGCCACGGCGGGACGGGCCGCAGCGGCGCGAGCGCGTCGGACCAGGACGCGTCGCTCCCGGGCAGGCCGAGCGCGTGCGCGGTGGCCGCCGCGATGCGCGCGTGCCCGAGCGGGGACGCGTGGATGCGGTCGGTGCTCCACAGCCGCGGATCGGTCGTCACGGGATGCGGGAACGTGTCCACCACGGCGGCACCGTGCCGGCCGGCCGCCTCCCGGATGCGCTCGTTGAAATCGACCACCCGCGGCCGCAGGTGCCGTACCAGCGGCGCGATCCGCGCGACGTCGGGGAAGGTGAACGTGACCACCCTCGCACCGGACGCGGCGAACGCCGACAGCATCGCCTCGAGCTCCGCCGCGACGGCGCCCGCATCGAATCCTGGCCGGACCAGGTCGTTCATGCCGGCCATGACCGTCACCAGGTCCGGTTCGAGGGCGAGCGCGGCCTCGGTCTGCTCCGCCCGCACCCGCGCGGCGAGCCGCCCGCGCACCGCGAGGTTGGCGTAGCGGAAGTCCGGCTCGTCCGCCGCGAGCAGCTCGGCCAGCCGGTCGGCCCATCCCCGGTAGCCGCGGCGCTCGTCGCCGTCGTTCAGGCCCTCGGTCTGGCTGTCCCCCACCGCGACGTATCTGAGGTACCCCATTCAGCCGACCCGCTGCCGGAGCACGTTCAGGGCCCACTCGCCCCACCGCTGGTTCTCGCGTTCGAACTCCAGGCCGCGCATCAGCGTCAGGTAGGGGCCGACGCGGTCGGCGTGCGCGAGGAACTCCTCCTCGGTGCGGCCGTCCAGCAGCCTGGCCTGCAGCCGCTCGAACCGGGCGATCTTCGCCCGCGCCCACTCCACCCGCTCCTCGACGGCCGCCCGCACGCCCTCGGCGTCGCCCGCGTCGACGGCCTGCACCATGACCATCATCTCGTCGCGGATCGCGCCCGGGCGCGGCGGCCTCGCGGTGAACTCCCGCAGCTCGCGCCGGCCCTCCTCGGTCAGCGAGAACAGCCGCTTGTTCGGCCGCCGCTCCTGCTGGACGAGCCGCGCCGCCACCAGGCCGTCGTCGCGCATGCGGTCGAGCTCCCGGTACAGCTGCTGCGGCGTGGCCATCCAGAAGTTCGCCACCGACGCGTCGAACCCCTTGGCGAGGTCGTACCCCGACGCCTCACCCTCCAGCAACGCGGCCATCACCGCGTGACGCAACGACATGATCCGAAGATAGCGCCGGACCATTATTCAATCTATTGACTAGACACGAATGTGACTACCACCACGAGCCTGCCGGCGGCGGGCGGGCGGGTCAGGGAGCAGCAGCCCGCGTGGCGGTCAGGGCGATGGTGGTGTAGGGCATGGTGAACGAGCCGCCCAGCGCGTCGATCGCGGAGCCGACGCCGTCCAGGACCTCCGCCACCTTCTCCGGTGGCAGGCGGGTGAGGGGCCCCTGCGTGGGCATCTGGTCGAGCCACTCGTCGCGGGTGTAGGTGCACTCCCACCTGAAACGCCACTCTTCGGGGGCGGTGAAGGCGCCGGTCTCCTCGATCCCCTCGGTGGCCTTGTCGAGGATGGGGCGGTAGGCGTCCGTGGCCTGCCGCGCCGCCTGCGTGTTGAACGGCGAGTCCGGTGCCACGCGCCGGTAGACCGCGACGAAGGCCTCGGTGACCTCGGCCGGCAGTTGGAACGCGTGCCAGAAGACGGCCAGGCGGCCGGCGGGGCGCAGGGCCAGCGCGGCCTTGGCGGCGCCGGCGACCGGGTCGACCCAGTGCCAGGCCGTGCCGGCGACGGCGGCGTCGAACGTCCGGCCGGCCGGGTCCCACTCCTCGATCGTCGCCACCTCCACCTCGACGCCGGTGCGGCGCGCGAACGCCGCCATCCGGGGGTCGGGCTCCACGCCGAGGACCCGGCATCCGGCCGCCCGGAACTGCCGTGCCTCGATGCCGGTGCCGCAGCCGATGTCGAGGACGTCGCGTCCGGGACTGCCCTCGACGATCCGCTCGATGAGGGCGTCCGGGTACGGCGGGCGGGTGCGGTCGTAGCGCTCGGTGTCGATGCCGAACGACTCGGCCACGTCCCGGTGCTGGTGAGGGGCCAGCGGCCGCCCCGGCGGTAGAGTGGTCATGTGCCCACTATAAATGGGCGGTCGCCCACTCTGTCAACGGGCGCACGGAGGGAGAGGTGCACTGTGCCGACCGGGGTGGCTCTGCGGGACGCTCGGCAGCAGCTGTTCGACGCGGCCGAGCGCGTCCTGCTCCGCGACGGGCCGAACGCGCTGACCAGCCGGGCCGTCACCACCGAGGCCGGATGCGCCAAGGGCGTCCTGCACCGGCACTTCAGCGACTTCGACACCTTCCTCGCCGAACTCGTCGAGGACCGCATCGCCCGCGTCCGGGCGCAGGAGGCGGACCTGCGCGCGTCGGCCGGGACCGGGACCGTCGCGGGCAACCTCGCCGAGGCCCTGACCAGCGTGTTCGAGACGGTCGCGGTGGCCATCGTCGCCCTCATCACCTCGCGGGACGAGCTGCGCGCCAAGCTCCGCGCGACCAGGCCGACCGGGGTGCCGCTCGCCTCCGAGGCGACCGCCATGATCGCCTCCTACCTGGTCGCCGAACGCGACCTGGGCCGCATCGCCGCCGACGCCGACGTGGACGCCCTCGCCCCGATGCTGGTCGGCGCCGGGCACCTGGTGTTCGCCGACCGGACCGGCCCCCGCCCGGACCCCGAGGCCGTCCGCCGGGTCGTCAGCACGACGATCGCCGGGGTCGTCCGCGACCCGCGGGGTTGATCGTCCGCTGATCAGCGCACCGGGACCCGGCCGTCCCGCTCACGTGCGTCCGGCGTACTGGTGCCGAGGCCGCTGAGACGCAGGAACACCGGGGTGAGGACGAGCAGGGCGGCGGCGAGGGCGGCGATCGCGAGCATGGCTGCGCGCAGCCCCACGGCGTCGGCCCACAGCCCGACGTACACCGGTCCGAGGAGGAACCCGAGGTAGGACACGGTCGTCACGACGGAGGTGGCGCGGCCGCGGCGGGACTCCTCGACGTTCCGCGAGACGATGCCGAGCAGGGTCGGGAACAGTACCGCGGTTCCGGCGGCGGCCACCGCGAGCCCGAGCCCGGCGACGAGGAGCGTGGGCGCCGCCGCGATGAGGGCCGCCCCGCCGGCGGCGACCGTCGCGCCAGCGAGGAGGACGGTGCGGGCGTGGGCGGCCTTGAGCCCGCCGACGGCGAACCGGGTGATCGCGACCGCTCCGGCGAACACGGCGGGCGCGACGGCGCTGAGCCCGGTGCCCGAGTGGAGTTCGTCGTGGGCGAAGACGGCGCTCCAGCTCTGGTGCGCGTTCTCCCCGGCGAAACCGAGCGCGCCCAGCGTCCCGATGAGCACGAACGGGACGATCCCGCCCCGTCCGGACGGCATCGGGACGTGCTCCCGGGCCCGCCCGTCGCCGCTTCCGGCGCCCAGGGTCGCGAGCAGGGCGGCGCCGGCCGCCAAGGAGGCGACGGCCACGGCCGCGAACGGGACCACGACCGGCAGCGACGCGGCCGACCCGGTGGCGAGGCTCGCGAGGACCACGAGGCTGGAGAAGACGCCGTGGGCGCGGGTGATGACGGGACGGCCGGCGATCCTCTCCGCACGACCCGCGACCGCGTTCATGGCCACGTCCGCCGCTCCGCTGGTGGCGCCGACGACGGCCAGCCCGGCGCACAGGGACGGCAGGTCCACCGCGGTCAGCGCCATTCCGGCGCCGGCGCAGCCGAGGGCGGCGATGGCCGCGGCCGCGACCCGCGGCCCCCATCGGTCGAGCGCCCGGCCCATGAGCAGCATCGAGGGAAGGGCGCCACCGCCCACGAACAGCAGCGCGAAGCCGAGTCCGCCGTCGTCGATGCCGGCCTGCCGCTGCACCCGTGGCACGGAGGCACCCCACACACCCCAGAAAGCGCCGAACGCCGCGAAGGCCACGATCGCCGAAGCGATCAGGCGGCGCGGCGACGAGGCAGGCATCCCGGACATATGTGTAACGATACACAAGCCCGCTAGGCTGGTCGTCATGGAATCGTCCGCGGATGCCAAGCGGGTGACGCTCGCGCAGGTCGCCGAGCTGGCCGGGGTCTCGGTCATGACCGCCTCGTACACCTACAACCGGCCGGAGCGCGTGTCGGACCGGGCGCGATCGAAGGTGCTCGACGCGGCGGCCCGGCTCGGCTACGCCGGTCCCGACCCGAGCGCCCGGTCGCTGCGCCGCGGCAGCACCCGCGCCCTCGGCGTCGTCATGGGCGAGCATCTGAGCTACGCGTTCGAGGATCCGGAGGCGGCGTCGTTCCTGGCGGGGATCGCCGACGTCTGCGCCGATCGCGGGTACGGCATGACCATCCTGCCGATCACCGGCGCCGCCGACGACGGCCGCCGGATCACCGAGGCCGCCGTCGACGGGTTCGTCGTCTGGACCACCTCCGACGACGACCCGGTCCTGCCGGCCGTCCGGGCGGTGAAGCGTCCCGCGGTGGTCCACGGAGGCCCGGCGGTCCCCGGGCTCGGATTGGTGAGCATCGACAACCGCGCGGCGGCCCGCGCGATCGGCGCGCTCGCGTTCGCGGGCGCGTCACGTCCGGCGGTGGTGAGCTTCCCGCTCTCCCGGGACCGGGTCAGCACGATCACTACCGGCATCGATCCGCCGGACGTCCTGTTCCCGGTGACCCGCGACCGGCTGGAGGGCTACCGGCAGGCGGCCGAGAGCGCCGGCATCGCCTGGCGCGACGTGACCGTCGCGGTGTGCGCGCGCAACGACACGGCCGAGGCCGAGCGGATCGCGGCGGCCCTGCTGGCCTCCCCCGAGCCGCCCGACGCGATCGCCGCGATGAGCGACCAGCAGGCGGCCGGGGTCCTCGACGCCGTCCGCGCCGCCGGCCGCACCGTTCCGGGCGACGTGGCGGTGACCGGGTGGGACGACGCGGCGGTGGCGGCGCGGCTCGGCCTGACGACGGTCGCCCAGTCGCTCCGCGACCAGGGCGCCGCCTGCGCCCGCGCGGCCCTCGGCGAACCACTGGACTCCCGAGCCGCCCCCTGGACCATCGTCCGCCGAACCACCACCCACCCCTGACCAGCCCACCACCCATCCCGCAACGCAGCGACTCAACCGGCGTCCCTCAGAAGGACCGCTACCGCCTCGGGCAGATCACGCGTCATAAAGGCCGCGCTTAACGTCACCGAGGAACGCCGCCCACTCCCCCGGACTGAAGGCCAGCACGGGCCCCGACGGGTCCTTCGAGTCCCGCGCCACGACACCTCGCGTCATGCACCCGACCTCGACACACTGAGTCCCTTGCCCAGAACTGTAACTGCTGGTCCGCCAACACATCGTGGGCAACTCGCGCCCGTTCATGAGTCGTACGCACCACCTTTGATCTCGCTGAGGAACGCCGCCCACTCCCGTGGTTCGAACGCGAGCACCGGTCCGGACGGATCCTTTGAGTCCCGCGTTACGACGTCCCGCGCCAGGCGGCCGGCCTCCACACACTCGGCCGGGTCCTGCGTGCTGTAACTGCTCTTGCGCCACCGCGCCCGCTCAGGGAAATGTCCGCTCATAGTTGAGACGCTATCTCCCGAATGAGATCACAGGAGTCACTCTCCGAGAGCGCCCGCGATGTGAGCTCCGTATGCACCCGTTCGTACTCGGCGATTCTTGCTGGCTCGTCGATGAGCCAGCTGCGGGTGAGGCTGTGGGTCGCCACGACTTGCAGAGGAACTTCCGCCCCGACGTCCAGAATCGTGAACGAGCCGTCCATGCCCGGGTGCGCGCCCGCGCACAACGGCATCACCCTCAGGTCATGTCGACTTTCCTCCGCGACCGCCAGGATCTTCGTGAGTTGCCCGTTCATCACGCTCGGGCCCCCGACGAGCATGCGCAACACGGCCTCGGCGACGACCCAGGAGGCGCGCAGCGTGGGCTTGTCGAGAATGTGTTGCCGCCTCAGCCGGAACTCCACCGCCTTCTTTCGATGCGGCTCGGTTCGGATGGAGTCGTACGCCGCGAAGACCGCGGCCGTGTACGCGGGGGTCTGCAGGAGGCCCGGGACGGCCGTGCTCTCAAAGGAGCGGATGCGTGAGGCTTCCCCTTCAAGGGACACGAAGTCCACGATGAACGGAGTCTTCGGAACGTCGAAGTCGCGCCACCAGCCGGGTTTGCGCCCCTGCGCGGCGAGGTCGAGCAGACGGGCACGTTCGCGTTCGTCCGTAACGCCATAGTGGTCGAGAATCTGGCGGAGGTCCCGAGGGCGGATGGCGCGGTGGCCGTTCTCGTAGGCGCTGAGCGACGCCGGAGAGCGCTCGACCAGCCGTGCCGCGGCCTCCTGCGTCAGGCCGCGCTCGTCCCGGTATCGGCGTAGCGCATTCCCGATCTTTCGCCGACGATATGAGAACTGATCTCCTGACGACATGTCAGCATGATGTCACCCTGGGTGTTCGATTGGCGGTGGCTTGCCACGGCTTCCATACATTCGAAATTAGATACTTCAGCTTTTGCACACGCCACGGGCAGATGGCTCTCACCTCGCAGGAACGTGTTGATGAGGTGACGGAGTGCAGTGAGCCTGACGGATGTCGAAGAGAGGAAGGGTGCGATGACATCCGGCAAGGCTCGGTATGCGTGGACGGGACAGAAAGACGCGATGGAACTTCTGGGAGCGCTCACGCTTCCGGGAATTGAGCGGTCCGTCCCTTATGTTCGGCTTTTTCTACGGGACACGTTCGTTCCCGGGTACGTCGCGCCCGGTGACGAACTGCTGGCCGACATGGCGCTGGTGGTGGACGAGCTGGCGGCGAACGGGATCCGGCACACCGCGTCCGGGAGGGGCGGGAAGATCACGATCGCGCTGTGGGCGGGACGGGGCGTGCTGCGCGCCGAGGTGACCGACGACGGCGCGAACGGCGCGCGGCCGGTCGTGCGGACCGACCCGAGCGGTGAGAGCGGGCGCGGCCTGCACATCGTCGCCGCGCTCGCCAAGGCGTGGGGACACCGCCCCGACGGCCCGGGCACAACGGTATGGGCCGACTTCCCGGCCGGGCGGGGGCAGCGGAACCTGGCCGCCGGCCCCCGGCCGCTCGCGTGATCAGCGCCTTCGTCAGATCGTGGGGGCCATCGCGCCGAACGCGCGGTCGAGCAGGTCGGTGCGGTCGGCCGCGCCGTCGCTGCGGAGCCATTCGCGGTTCGCGGCGTCCAGCGCCGCTGCGGCGCAACCGGTGAGGTGGATGCGCTCTCCCCACTCGCGAAGGACCGCCCACCGAGGCGCGCGAGCGTGTTGGGCGAGGCCGTGTGCGATGCCGTCTGGGAGCGATGCGAACGGCGCAGCGGCCTCGCACCGTGAGTGGA
The DNA here is from genome assembly GCF_030283205.1 of Actinomadura opuntiae. Classification (GTDB taxonomy): domain Bacteria; phylum Actinomycetota; class Actinomycetes; order Streptosporangiales; family Streptosporangiaceae; genus Spirillospora. Next base: position 8,503 of record NZ_JASNWF010000026.1, on the reverse strand, counting down.
ACGCTCTCAGAGCGTTCGGGTTTTCAGCCATTCGAGGGCGGCGGTGCCTTGGGCGGTCTGGAAGGCGCGGAGGGTGGGCAGGCCGGGTGGCGGGGGTTGGCGGCCGTTCCAGACGAGGAAGCCGGCCCAGGCGATGAGGGCGGTCGTCACCGCGTCAGGGTCGGCGTCGCGGGCGAGGGGGTGGGCGGCGAAGAGCGGTTCGCAGGGCGGGCCGCCCTGCATGCGGACGCTGGGCAGGAGCAGCAGCAGGTCGAAACAGGGGGCGGCCGTGCAGGCCCAGGGCCAGTCGACGACGACCACTCGGTCGGGTGTGAGGAGGAGGTTGTCGGCGCGCAGGTCGGCGTGGGCGAGGGTGGTGCCGTGGACGGCGGCGGGCCAGGCGGGTTCGCGGGCCGCCAGTTGAGGCAGGTGGCGGGCGGCCCACGGGTCGAGGCCGGTCAGGTCGTCCTCGCCCCGGCGGTGCGCATCGGCGAGGAGGCGCCAGCCGCGGAACTCGTCGGCGAAGCGGAACTCGGCCGACGGGGCGTGGACGGGGGCAGGGGTCAGGCTGCGGGCCAGGTCGTCCACGGCGTCTAGGACCCGGTCCAGTTCGGCGCGGATCCAGGGCTGCGCCGGGGGCGCGCCGTCCACGTCCTCGAACAGCAGGACCACCCAGCCGTCGCGGTCGAACGACCCGAGGAACGCGGGCGTGGGCGCGTGGGCGGGCAGCGCGGCGGCGATCGTCGCCTCGGACCGGTGGATGTCCGGGCTGTCGGGATTCAGGTGCGGCCCGACCGCCTTGACGAAGGCGCGGCGGCCGTCGGCGAGCCGCAGGCGGGCGGCCACGCCCGGGGAGAAGCCGCCGCGCTGGGTGACCGCCTCGGCGACGCGCCCGCCGAGGGCCTCTTCGACGGCGGTGCGCAGGGCGGCGGGGACGGCCGTCCACGGGAGGCGTTCACCGGCGGCAGGGGGCGGTGTGGCGGGCGTTTCCGGCGTGGCGGGTGTGGCGTCGGCGGGCGGGATCATTCCCGCATGCTGCCGATCCTGCGGGTTCGGGCGCAACGGATTTCCGTTCTGTCAGTCCATTGACAAAGCCGCGGAGTGAAGTTGGTCACAGGCTTCATTCCGCGCGCCGCAGGCGTGGGTGACAGTTTCCGGCAACCACCCCGAGGCCGGAGGTTCACCCCAATGAGCACTCTCAGTCGCCGATCATTTCTGCAGGTGTCCGCGGGGAGCGGGCTGGCCGTCGCGCTGGGCGGGGCGCTCGGCCGTCCCGCGGCCGCGGCGGGACGGACGGACTACAAGGCGATCGTGGTCGGCTCCGGTTTCGGCGGGTCGATCAGCGCGTACCGGCTCGGGCAGGCGGGCGTCGACACGCTCGTCCTGGAACGCGGGCAGGAATGGCCGACCGACCCGCAGAAGGCGGTGTTCGGGTCGCAGCTGAACTACAGCGAGAAGATGTTCTGGTTCCGCACCTACGCCGACTGGCCGATGGTGCTGCCGTTCCCGATGACGCCGTACGCGGGCGTCATGGAGGTGTCGAACGAGAAGAACCTCAACATCGCGTGCGGGGCGGGCCTCGGCGGCGGGTCGCTGGTCTACACGTGCGCGACCGTGGCGCCGCCGCAGAAGTACTTCGAGAGGCTGTTCCCGACCGGCATCACCTATCAGGAGATGACGTCCAAGTGGTATCCGATGGTGCAGTCGGTACTGAAACCCAGCGTGATGCCGGACGACATTTACGGGTCGGCGCCGTTCACGCACTCGCGGGTGTGGGACCAGCACATCGCGAAGGCCGGGTACAGCTCCGAGAAGCTGCTGTCGATGTTCAACTGGGACGTCATCCGCAAGGAGCTCTCCGGGACCGTGCGGCCGTCGGCCATCGCGGGCGAGACCGATTTCGGGTGCAGTGACGGCGCCAAGAACAGCCTCACGGTGAACTACATCCCGGCGGCGAAGGCCACCGGGAAGGTGCAGTTCCAGACGATGAGCGAGGTGGAGTCCATCGGCGTCGGGACGGACGGGCGGTACCGGCTCGCGGTCCGGCACCTCGACACCGCGGGCAAGACCCTCGACACCGTCGAGTACACCTGCGACATGCTGTTCCTGTGCGCCGGGACGCTCAACACCAACCGGCTGCTCGTCGCGGCGCGGGAGACCGGCGCGCTGCCCGACCTGGCCGCCTCGGTGGGGACGGGCTTCGGCGACAACGGCGACCAGTACGCGGGCTACAGCTACACGGGCCCGGCCGGGCCGAGCCAGGGCGCGCCGAGCGCGTCCACGATCTTCGTGGACGGGGAGTTCGCGCTTCCGATCCGCGTGGAGAGCTGGCAGCTGATCGAGGCGCAGGGCCTGCCGATCCTTCAGACGCTGGTGATGACCGCCGACACGGAGAACCGGGCCGCGTTCGTCTACGACAAGGCGAGCAAGCAGGTGAAGCTGACGGACTGGGCGGGCAAGGCGGACGCGGCGGCCAAGTCGGCGTCGGACTGGGTGAACAAGGTCATGCACGCCAACTCCGACGCCATCCCGATCTCGGTGAGGTGGCCGGCGACGCTGACCGCGCATCCGCTGGGCGGCTGCGTGCTGGGCGAGTCGTCCGACCTGTACGGGCGGGTGAAGGGCTACAAGGGCCTGTACGCGCTGGACGGGTCGATGATCCCCGGCAGCGTCGGCGGCGCCAACCCGTCGTTCACGATCGCGGCCCTGACCGAGCGGAACATCGCCGACATCATCGCCAAGTCCGGGTGACGGCCGTTCCGGCGCCCGCCCGAGTGCGGCCGGGCGCCGGGACGGGCGGTCAGGCGTTCGGCGGCAGCGCCGTGCCGGCGCCGCGGCGGCGCACGGCCACGGCCTCGGTGCGGCGGTGCTCGGGCATGCTGGGCGTGTCGGCGCCCTCCACCTCGAACCCGAGGTCCTCGATCATCTCCAGGTCGGCCTTGCCGGCCTGGCCCTCGCTGGTCAGGTAGTCGCCCAGGAAGATCGAGTTCACGATGTGCAGGGCGAGCGGCTGGAGGCTGCGCAGGTGGATCTCGCGGCCGCCGGCGAGCCGGACCTCCACGTCCGGGTTGACGAACCGGACCATCGCCAGGATGCGCAGGCAGCGCTGCGGGGTCAGCGTCCACCGCTCGGCCAGCGGGGTGCCGTCGAACGGGATGAGGAAGTTGACCGGGACGGAGTCGACGCCCAGGTCGCGCAGGGCGAACGCGACGTCGACGAGGTCCTCGTCGGTCTCCCCCATGCCGGCGATCAGCCCGGAGCACGGGGACAGCCCGGCGTCCTTGGACTTCTTGACGGTGTCCTGGCGGTCGCTGAAGTCGTGCGTGGAGCAGATGTCGGCGTACACGCCCTCGGAGGTGTTGAGGTTGTGGTTGTAGGCGTGGGCGCCGGCCTCGGCGAGCCGCTCGCCCTGGCCGTCGCGGAGCAGGCCGAGGCAGGCGCAGATCTCCACGTCGCCGCGCTCCTTGATCGCGGCGATGGTGTCGGCGACGCGCTCGACGTCCCGGTCGGTGGGCCCGCGGCCGCTGGCGACCAGGCAGACGCGCTTGGCGCCCGCCGCCATCCCGGCCGCGGCGGCGTCGGCGGCCTCCTCGGGCTTCAGCCAGGTGTACTTGAGGACGTCGGCCTGCGAGCCGAGCCGCTGCGAGCAGTACGAGCAGTCCTCGGGGCACAGCCCGGACTTGAGGTTGACCAGGTAGTTCAGCTTGACCCGGCGGCCGAACCAGTGCCGGCGGACGCGGCCCGCGGCGGCCACCACGTCGAGGAGGTCGTCGTCGGACGTCGCCAGCACCGCCAGCGCCTCGTCCCGCGTCGGCGGCTCGCGCCGCAGTCCCTTGCCGGCCAGGGTCTCGAGAAGGCTCATGGCAGACGATCCTTGCAGAACCCCCCTCCGGCGCTAATGACCAGGGCCGACAAACCGGACCGATCGCGGTTTGTACGCCAGGACCGAGCACAGCGCGTCGAGGGCCGCGGGGTAGCCGGCCTGGAGCGGGGTGCTGTAGCCGACGACGAGGCCGCGCGGCCGGCCGTCCGGACGCTGCCAGAACTCGCCGAGCGGCTGCAGTGCCAGGTCGCGGGCCGCGGCGCGGGCCATGATCTCCTCCTCGCCGGGGCCGCCGTCCGGCAGCAGGACGAGCGCGTGCAGCCCGGCCGCGACGCCCAGCACCCGGACGTGCGGCGCCCGGCGCCGCAGCGCGGCCACCAGCGCGTCGCGGCGGCGCCGGTAGCGCAGGCGGGCGGCGCGGACGTGCCGGTCGTAGGCGTGCCTGTCGATCATGTCGGCGAGGACGAGCTGCCCGAGCGACGGGGTGTGCGCGTCGGCGAGCCGCTTGGCCTCCGTCACCGGCTCGACCAGGCCGGCGGGCAGCACCGTCCAGGCCAGGCGCAGTGCCGGGGCCAGCGTCTTGGACGCGGTGCCCGCGTAGACGACGTGGCCGGGCGCGGTGCCCTGCAGCGACCCGACGGGCTGGCGGTCGTAGCGGAACTCGCCGTCGTAGTCGTCCTCGACGATGATCCCGCCGGTCCCGCGGGCCCAGGCGGTCGCGGCGCGGCGGCGGTCCGGGGCGAGCGTCGCGCCGGCGGGGTACTGGTGCGCCGGGGTGAGCACGGCGGCGCCGACGTCTCCGAGCAGGTCGGTGCGGGCACCGCCGTCGTCCACCGGGAGCGGCGCGACCCGCAGCCCGGCGCACTCGACGATGGCGCGGTGGTAGGGGTGGCCGGGCTCCTCCATGGCGATCGCGGACGTCCCGGCGTCGGCGAGGACGCGGGCGAGCAGCCCGAGGGCCTGCGCGTACCCGGACGTGATCACGATCCGCTCCGGGTCGGCGTCCACGCCCCGGACGCGGCGCAGGTATCCGGCCAGCGCGGCGCGCAGTTCGGGGCGTCCGCGCGGGTCGCTGAGCGCGTGCGCCTCCGGCGGCGCGGTGTTCAGGACGCGGCGGGTCGAGCGCAGCCAGGCCGAGGCGGGGAAGGTGCCGAGGTCGGGACGGCCCGGGCGGAGGTCGTGCGCCACCGTCCCGGCGGTCGCCCACGAACCGGCCCAGGCGGGCGCTGCCGCGAGAGCCGGGCGGGGGCGCGGCGCTTGCGGTTCGGCGGGGCGGATCTCGGCGACGCGGGTGGCGGCGCCCTGCCGCGCGGTCAGGTAGCCCTCGGCGGCCAGCTGGTCGTAGGCGGCCGTCACGGTCCCGCGCGAGACCCCGAGCTGCGCGGCGAGGGCGCGCGTCGAGGGGACGGCCGCGCCGGGCCCGAGGCGCCCGGTGCGGATCGCGTCGCGCAGGGCCCGTTCGAGGGCGTCCCGGCGCCCGCCGGACGGATCGAGCTCCAGATGCAGGTCCACTCCGGAACTGGTCCAGTCTTTCGCCATGGAACTGGATCTTAAAGTCGGTCCGGTCGGTGCCTAGGTTCGCGGCATGCTCACTTTCGCGCAGCTCAGCGACACCCACCTCGACGGCGGGGAGCGCGCCCTCGAACGCGCCCGCCGCGTCATGCGCCGGCTGGACGGCCTGCCGCTCGACGCCGTCCTCGTGACCGGCGACATCGCCGACCACGGCGCGCCCGCCGAGTACGAGCAGGCCCGCGCGGTACTCCGGTCGCCGCTCCCGGTGCTGACGTGCCCGGGCAACCACGACCGGCGGGAGGCCTTCCGCAAGGCGCTGCTCGGCGAGGAGCCGTCCGGCGGGCCGGTCAACCGGGTGCACACGGTCGGCGGCGCGGTCTTCGCCATGTGCGACTCGTCCGTCCCCGGGGAGGATCACGGGTTCCTCGACGACGAGACGATCACCTGGTTGGACGGCGTGCTCGGCGAGCAGCCCGACGCTCCCGCCTTCGTCTGCTTCCACCATCCGCCGGTCACGCTGAACGTCCCGTACGTGGACGCGATCCGGCAGTTCGGTGAGGACCGTCTCGCCGCTGTGCTCAAGAGGAACCCGCAGGTGGTGGCGGTGCTGTGCGGGCATGCGCACACTGCGGCGGTCACGACGTTCGCCGGACGGCCGCTGCTGGTGGCGCCGGGGGTCGTCTCCACGATCCGGCTGCCCGGACAGGACGGCGCGGTCGCCGACTACGCGGCGCCACCCGGCGTCGCGTTCCACACGCTGGACGACCAGCGGCGCTTCACGACCCACTTCCGGACGGTCGGCCCCGCGTCGTCCAGTTCCGGGTGATCTCCTCGGCGGCGTCGCGGACGAGCGTCCGGTACCGGTCGATCGCCTCCGGGGTGAAGCGGTGCCGGGGCCCGCAGACGCTGATCGAGCCGTGCACCTCGCCGTCCGGGCCGAACAGCGGGGCGGCGACCGACCCGGCGTCGGCCTGCCGCTCGCCGAGCGAGACGCCGACGCCGTCGCGCGCGGTCTCGGCGAGCTGCGCGCGCAACGCCGCCACGTCCGTGACGGTGCCGGGCGTCAGCGCGGCCAGCGGCCGCGCCAGCAGCGCCTCGCGGCGCTCCTCGGGCAGGAAGGCGAGGATCACCTTGCCCGAGGAGCCCGCGTGCAGCGGGAACCGGCGGCCGACCTCGACCGTCATCTTCACCTCGTGCGGGCTCTCGAACTGGTCGAGGTAGACCCGCTCGTCGGCGACCAGGCCGGACAGCGTCGTCGTCTCGCCGGTCTCGTCGCGCAGCCGGCGCAGCACCGGCGCGGCGGCGTTGCGGACGTTGAACCGGCGCAGCGCGCTGACGCCGAGCGCGACGGCGGCGGGCCCGAGCCGGTACCCGCCGGGGTCGGTCTCCAGCATCTCCCGCGACACCAGCGACCGCAGGATGCGGTGCACGACGGCCTTGGAGATGCCGAGCTCGCGGCTGATCGCGCTGACGCCGAGGTACTGCGGGCCCCCGGCGAACAGCAGCAGCACGTCGGCGACCCGCCCGGCCACCTCGGTGCCGGAGGACTGCCGTTCCACGGTCTGGTCGGTCACCCGATGATCCTAGGAGCCGTCAGCGCCCGCGGCGCAGGTACGTGCCGACCGGGTCGCCGAGCACCCGGTCGTCGCCGTAGACGTGGTGCCCGCGCACGAAGGTGTCGGTGACCTTCGCGGTCATCGGGAAGCCCTCGAACGGGGTGTACTCCTGCGCGGACTCGGAGTCGGCGGCGCGGACCGTCCAGGACACGTCCGGGTCGACCAGCGCGATGTCGGCGTCGTAGCCCTCGGCGATCGTGCCCTTGGTGAGCAGGCCGTAGCGGCGGGCGGGGTTCCACGAGGTCAGCTGCGCGACGCGCTGGAGCGGCAGGCCGCGCTTGAGGCCCTCGCCGACCAGGCCCGGCAGCAGGTACTCGGCGCCGCCGAACCCGGACTTGGCCAGGAAGACGTCGTCGCGGTCGGCGCCGAACTTCATCTCGTCGCGGCAGCAGGCGTGGTCGCTGACGATCCAGTCGACCTCGCCGGCCAGGACGTGCCGCCACAGCGCCTCGACGTCCTCGCGCTCGCGCAGCGGCGGGTTGACCTTGCCGCCCAGGCCGTGCGCGGTGTCGACGTCGGCGAGCAGGTGGCCGATGGTGACCTCGCGGCGGAAGTCGATGTGCGGGAACGCCGACGCCATGGTCAGCGCCGCCGACAGCGCCTTCTCCGACGACAGGTGCAGCAGGTTGATGTTCGGCAGGCCCGTCTCGTGCGCGAGGTAGGACGCGATGGTGACGGCCAGGCCCTCCGAGTGCGGCGGACGCGACGCGCTGTAGGCGCGCAGCCCGGTGAGCTTGCCCTCCTGCTCGACCATCTTGGTGTAGGCCGTCATGATCTCGGCGGTCTCGCAGTGCAGCGACAGGGAGATGTGGTCGGCGTAGTCCGTCAGCTGCTCGCGGGCCTTCTGGATGCCGCGCATGACGAACTCGAAGTGCGCGATGTCGTACCGCTCGTCCGGCGGCGTCATCAGGAACTCGCTCTGGCTGGTGGAGCGCCCGTGCAGCCCGTGGCTGCCGTAGAACATGAAGATCTTGAACGAGGTGACGCCGTGCTCCTCCACCAGGTACGGGATCTCGTCGATGTGCTCGGCCATCATCGGCGCAAGGTGGAACGCGTAGTCGACATAGGCGTTGCCACTGGCGGCGCTCAGCACCTCGGGGAAGAACTCGCGGTAGGGGCCGCCCTTGTTCAGGTAGTACTGGCCCGTGCGCATGTAGGTCAACGACGTGGTGACGCCGCCCTGCGCGCTGGCGCGGCTCTCCGAACGGGCGTCGGTGGCCAGCTCGTTGTAGATGCCCCAATGCTGGTGGGCGTCGACGACGCCCGGGAACGCCAGCTTGCCGCCGCCGTCGATCACCGTCGCGGCGTCGTCATCGGGAAGGTCGGGCGCAAGGCGGACGATGGTGCCGTCGTTGACGGCGATGTCGAGCGGTTCGGGCTCAGCGCCCTCGGGGGCGTCGGGGCGGACCACCCGCACGTTCTTGAGCAGCAGCTCGGTCGTTGCCATGGAGTCCTACCTTTTTCCTTGGGTCTGAACTGGTCGTTCGTAAGATCGGTGGGCCCGGGGGCTCTGGGTATGGCTGCCATGTAGTCGCCGTCCGATGGCTGAGGAGACTTGGCCGCCCAGAGCCCC
>NZ_JASNWF010000025.1 GCF_030283205.1 Actinomadura opuntiae | reverse complement strand
CGGCGCCCGCGAGCGCGCCGGCGAGCCCGGCGGTGCCCGCGCGGCTCGCGGCGGCGGCGCCCGCGGCGGCGCAGGCGAAGGCGGACGAGCTGGGCCAGATCCCGGTGATCATGTACCACCGGATCATGGTGAAGCCGCAGCAGTCGCTGGACCGCTCGACCAAGGAGCTGTACGACGAGCTGACGCGGCTCGCCAAGGACGGGTACGTGCCGATCACCGCGGCGCAGTTCGTCAAGGGCTGGATCGACGTGCCCGCCGGCAAGCACCCGGTGGTGCTGACCTTCGACGACAGCACGCCGGGGCACTTCGGGCTGGACTCGCAGGGCAACCCCGAGCCCGACACCGCGGTCGGTGTCATCGAGCGGGTCGCGCGGGAGAACCCGGGATTCCGCCCGGCGGCGACGTTCTACCTGAACAAGGACCTGTTCGGGATGAGCGACATGCAGGCCGCGGCGGGCCTGAAGTGGCTCACCCAGCACGGCTACGAGATCGCCAACCACACCATGTCGCACCCCGACCTGTCGCATCTGTCCAAGGACGAGGTGTACAAGGAGATCGGCGGCATGGAGGACGAGATCGTCAAGATGACCGGGACGCACACGACGACGTTCGCCTACCCGTTCGGGGTCGCCCCGCACAAGGCGGCGTGGGCGGAGAAGAAGGACGGCTCGTACGCCTTCCAGGGGATCTTCCTGGCGGGATGGCGGCCGTCGGTGTCGCCGTTCGACGGGCGGTTCGACCGGTGGGCGATCGACCGGGTGCGGTCCGAGGGCAAGATCAAGGAGGACGACTGCCGGCAGTACTGCTCGACCGCCTGGCTGGATTATCTGGACAAGCACCCCGATGAGCGGTACACATCTGACGGGGACCCGAACACGGTGACGTTTCCCAACATGCTCGAGGACCGGCTGGGCAAGCCGTACCGGGCGTGGGCGAGGGTCTACTGAACGCGCGCGGGCCGGCGGTTCCCGCACCGGATTGACCAGGGGCGCCGCGTCCCATATTCTGATCGCTGCGCTGTGGGCCTGCGCGCGCTTCGGACGGAGCAGGCTCGCGCTCGGTCAGGTCGGCGACATCGGTTCGGTTCACTGACGCGGTCAGCACCGCGTTCCTTCCGGTTCTCGGCAGGGCGGACGGCCCTCCGCGCACAACCCATGACGACTTCCATGTCCGTACCGGAGCCAGCCGACACATGACGAGTAGCACCGAGGCCACCTCGACCACCCCGCAGGTAGCGGTCAACGACATCGGGTCCGAGGAAGCCTTCCTCGCGGCGATCGATGAGACCATCAAGTACTTCAACGACGGCGACATCGTCGAAGGCACCGTCGTCAAGGTCGATCGTGACGAGGTCCTCCTCGACATCGGCTACAAGACCGAGGGCGTCATCCCCTCGCGCGAGCTCTCCATCAAGCACGACGTCGACCCCAACGAGGTCGTCACCGTCGGGGACCACGTCGAGGCCCTCGTCCTCCAGAAGGAGGACAAGGAAGGCCGGCTGATCCTGTCCAAGAAGCGCGCCCAGTACGAGCGCGCCTGGGGCACGATCGAGAAGATCAAGGACGAGGACGGCATCGTCACCGGCACCGTCATCGAGGTCGTCAAGGGCGGCCTCATCCTCGACATCGGCCTGCGGGGCTTCCTGCCCGCGTCGCTGGTCGAGATGCGGCGCGTCCGCGACCTGCAGCCCTACGTCGGCCGCGAGCTCGAGGCGAAGATCATCGAGCTGGACAAGAACCGCAACAACGTGGTCCTGTCCCGCCGCGCCTGGCTGGAGCAGACGCAGAGCGAGGTCCGCCAGACCTTCCTCAACACCCTGCAGAAGGGCCAGGTCCGCAAGGGCGTCGTCTCCTCGATCGTCAACTTCGGCGCGTTCGTCGACCTCGGCGGCGTCGACGGCCTGGTGCACGTCTCCGAGCTGTCCTGGAAGCACATCGACCACCCGTCCGAGGTCGTCGAGGTCGGCCAGGAGGTCACGGTCGAGGTCCTGGACGTCGACATGGAGCGCGAGCGCGTCTCCCTGTCGCTCAAGGCGACCCAGGAAGACCCGTGGCAGCAGTTCGCCCGCACCCACCAGATCGGGCAGGTCGTGCCGGGCCGCGTCACCAAGCTGGTGCCGTTCGGCGCGTTCGTCCGCGTCGAGGAGGGCATCGAGGGCCTGGTGCACATCTCCGAGCTGGCCGAGCGGCACGTGGAGATCCCCGAGCAGGTCGTCCAGGTCGGCGACGAGATCTTCGTGAAGATCATCGACATCGACCTCGACCGGCGGCGGATCAGCCTGTCGCTCAAGCAGGCGAACGAGGGCGCCGCCAGCATGGAGGAAGAGGACTTCGACCCCACGCTGTACGGCATGCCGGCGGAGTACGACGAGCAGGGGAACTACAAGTACCCCGAGGGCTTCGACGCCGACACCGGCGAGTGGCTCGAGGGCTTCGACGAGCAGCGCGAGACCTGGGAGCGGCAGTACGCCGAGGCGCGCACCCGCTTCGACGCGCACCGCAAGCAGATCGAGGAGGCCCGCAAGGCCGAGGCGGAGGCCGAGACCGGCCCCGCGGCGAGCACCGGCGGCGGCGGCGGGGAGACCTCCTACTCCGGCGGCGGCGAGAGCGAGTCCGGCGGTGGCGCCCTGGCCACCGACGAGGCGCTCGCCGCGCTCCGCGAGAAGCTGTCCGGCGGCCAGTGACCCGTCACTGACCACCGGTGCGCACCGCCCCGGCGTCCGCACGGCGGACGACCTCCGGACGCCCGCCCCTGCCGGGCGGGGGTCCGGAGCCCGGGGCCTCGCCCCACAGGTTGTCCCGGCCACGGCCGGAGCGCGATCCACGGATCGCGCTCCGGCCGTGGCCGGTTTCACCCGCCGGTGCGACCGGCTCCCCTCGTGTCCGGTTTCGCCCGCACGGCGCGCGCCGGGGCCGTAAAGTCCGCAGGGGCCGCTCGACACCGGCCGCCGCACACCCGTAGGTCCGCTCGTCCCCCGGGAGCACTCGTTCAATTGGCCAGCACAGAGGTAGGCACCAAGACCGGCGGGCCGGCAGCGCCCGGACCGTCGATCGTCCCGCAGGGCCCGGCCCGGCTGACGCTCATCGCGACCACCGTCGCGGTGCTGGCGCAGACCCTGCGCTTCTCGCTTCCCCAGATCGACCACTTCGCCGACGGGGCCGGCACCGGCGTCGCCGCCGCGGTCGTGCTGGTGGTGTACCTCGCCGGGTTCGCCGCCCCGCTGATCCGGCGCGCCGCCGGCGCGCGGGGGCTGCTGCTGGCCGGGGTCGGCGGGCTGTTCGCCGTCCGGCTGGTGGCGCAGATCACCGCGCCGCAGGTCTGGCTCGCCCTCGCCGGCACCGCCATCGGCATGATCGCGGTCGCGGCGCTGTACGAGGGCGCCCGCGGCCTGTCGGGCGTCGGGTTCGCCACCGCCACCGTCGCCGGGCTGGCCGCCGACGCGGCCGTGCGGATGTGCTTCACCACCTGGGACCCGGTCTGGCGGACCGGGGTCTGGCCGTGGCTGGTCTGCCTGGCGTTCCTCGGCCTCGGCGTCGCGGCGCTCTACCGTGAGCTCGCCTCCGGGGCCGTCGCCGCGCCGGGCCTCGCCTGGCGGGACGCCCTGGGCGCCGCGTCGTTCGGGCCGTTCCTGGCGCTGCAGGTGCTGGTGCTGTCCAGCCCCGCGTTCGTGGCGTCGTCCGGCTGGATGTCGCTGACCGCCGCGCACGCCACGATCGTCGTCGGGCAGGGGCTGGCGCTGGCGTTCCTGGCCTCCGGCCTGGCCGTGCGGGCCGTCCCCGGCGGGGTGTGCGTGCTCGGCGGCACCGTCCTCGGGGTCGGCGCGGGCGCCGTCGCCGGCACCTACGCGGTCTCCGGCGTCGAGGTCGTGCCGATCGTGATCGCCGGGCAGGTGCTGGCGGCGTGGCTGCTGGCGGTGGCGTGCCGGGCGCCGCTGCGCCGCGCCGGGACCGGCGGCCCGGTCTGGCGGATCGACGCCGGCGCGGCCCTGGGCGGCCTGCTGGTCGCGGTGGTCCTCGTCCCGTACCAGGTCAGCGCGGTCACGCCGCTGCCGTTCCCGAACAACCTGCTGCCCGGCCTCGCCGGGATCCTGCTCGGCGCGCTCGCCGCGATCGCCGCGGCGCGGGGCGGGCCGCTGCCCGCGCGGGCCCCGCTGCGGGCCCTCATCGCCGGCGGCGCCTCGCTGGTGCTGTTCGCCGGCACCCTGGTGTTCACCGTCGCCGCCCCCGACGGGACGGCGCGGGCCGGCACGCCCGGGCAGGTGCGGCTGCTCACCTACAACATCCACGACGCCGTCGACCAGGACGGGCAGCTCGACCCCGAGGGCATCGCCCGCACGATCGAGGCGCAGCGCGCGCAGGTCGTCCTGCTCCAGGAGACCGGACGCGGGTCGCTGCTGTCGGGCACCACCGACGTCGGGGTGTGGCTGTCGCGGCGCCTCGGCATGAAGCTGATCTGGGGCCCGGCCGCCGACGGCCAGTTCGGCAACGCGATCCTCACCTCGTTGCCGGTGAAGGGGTCGGGCACCGGCCGGATGGCGAAGGACGACTGGTCGCAGATCCGCGGCTACGTGTGGGCGCGGCTCGGCGTCGGCGCCACCACCATGGACGTGTGGTCGACGCACCTGGAGGTCGGCGACGACAAGTCCGACGAGCGCTCCCGGGAGGTCGCCGCGCTGCTGCGGGCGTGGGCCGGCGCGCCCCGCACCGTCATCGGCGGCGACTTCAACGCCGAGGCCGACAGCCCCGAGCTGGCCGACATGAGCACCGGCACCGACCTGCGCAGCGCCGCCCTCGGTGGCGACCCGTCGCCCACCACCGCCGACGGCGAGCGGCTCGACTGGATCTTCGGGTCCGACGGGGTCGTCTTCTCCGACTACGGCGTGGTGCGCTCGCGCGCCTCCGACCACTATCCCGTCGCGGTCACCGTCCGGGTCGGGAAGTGACGGCTCCGGCGGGGGCCGGGCCCGCTAGGGTCGGGCGCATGAGCGAGCCGACGGTCACGGTCGAGCCGGCGGCCCCGGCCGATGCCGGAGAGCTGCTGACGCTGCAGCGCGCCGCCTACGTCACCGAGGCGCAGCTGTACGGCGACCCGTTCATCCCGCCGCTGGTCGAGTCGCTGGAGCAGATGCGCAAGGTCGTGGCGGGCGACGCGGTGGTGCTGAAGGCGGTGCTGGACGGCCGGCTCGTCGGCGCCGTCCGCGCCCAGTTCAGCGACCACACCTGCCTGGTCGGGCGGCTCGTCGTCGCGCCCGACATGCAGGACCGCGGCATCGGCGGGCGGCTGATGCGGGAGCTGGAGGAGGCCGTCGCCGGCCGCGTCGACGCGTGCGTGCTGTTCACCGGGCACCTCAGCGAGGGCAACCTGCGCCTGTACCGGCGGCTCGGGTACGCCGAGACGCACCGCGAGCGGGTCGCCGCGCACCTGACGTTCGTGCACATGCGCAAGACCCTCGTCCCCGCCGAAACCCCCTGAATTCCGCGACCGCTAGGGTGGGCGCGTGCTGAAAGTGGGACTCACCGGCGGGATCGGGTCGGGCAAGAGCGAGGTGTCCGCGCGGCTGGACCGGCGCGGCGCGGTGGTCATCGACGCCGACAAGATCGCCCGCGAGGTGGTCGAGCCGGGCACCCCCGGCCTCGCCGCGGTCGTCGCCGAGTTCGGCGAGGACGTGCTGCTGCCGTCCGGCGCCCTCGACCGGGAGAAGGTCGGCAGGATCGTGTTCGCCGATCCGGACCGGCTCGCCGCGCTCAACGCCATCGTCCACCCGCTGGTGGGGGAGCGGATGCAGGAGCTGATGGACGCCGCGCCCGCCGACGCGATCGTCGTCTACGACGTCCCGCTGCTGGCGGAGAACGGCCTGGCCGGCATGTACGACGCCGTCGTGGTCGTGGACGCGCCCGAGGAGACCCAGCTGGACCGGCTGACGTCCCGCCGCGGCATGACCGAGGAGGACGCCCGCGCCCGGATGGCGAACCAGGCCACCCGCGAGCAGCGCCGCGCCGTCGCCACCCACGTCATCGACAACTCCGGCACCCTCGACGACCTCAAATCCCAGGTCGACGCCCTCTGGGAAACCCTCACCCGCCAAGCCGCCACCCGCTGAAGTCCCAGGCGGCTTTGTCGTGTTCAGAAGGCGGAGTGCCTAGAACGCGGCTTCCATGGGGAGTTGGCGGACTTCGCGGAGGTAGTTGTCGAGTTCGCCGGGTTCGAAGCGGCACATGCCGACGGCGTACCAGAACTCGGCGGTGGCGTTGCCCTCCCACTTGTAGCGGCCGTCCGGGGCGAGGGCGGCCCAGCCCTCGGCGAGGCCGAGGAGGGTGGCGCGGCGCGCGGGGGCGGACGGGTCGGTGACGTCCCACAGGATGATCGCGCCGTCGTCGCCCGCGGAGGCGAGCTGGGCGCCGTCCGGGCTGAACGCGACCGACCACACGCGGCGGGTGTGGCCGGTGAGGGTGTGCAGGAGGCGGCCGGTGGCGGGGTCCCAGAGGCGGACGACCAGGTCGTCGCCGGCGCTGGCGAGCATGGTGCCGGACGGGTGGAACGCGGTCGTCCACAGGCGCCCGGCGTGCTCGCGCAGCTCGTGCAGTGCGTCGCCGGAGGCGGGGTCCCACAGCCGGACGGTGCCGTCGTTGCTCGCGCTGGCGAGGACGTCGCCGGACGGTGAGAACGCCACCTGGTAGACGCGGTGGGTGTGGCCGCGCAGGTTCCAGACGAGCTCGCCGTTGGCGGGGTCCCAGAGCCGGACGACGCCGTCGTCGCAGCCGGTCGCGACGATGTCGCCGCCAGGGTGGAAGGCGATCGAGCGGACCCGGCCGCGGTGGTCGGCGAGGTTGACGATCTCCCGGCCGCTCGTCCAGTACCAGAGCCGGACGCTGTCGTCGTCGTTGGCGGTGGCGAGGACGTCCCCGTCGGGGGCGAACGCCTGCGCCCACACGTGGTCGGTCTCGACGTTCAGCTCTCGTTCGAAGGCGCCGGTGCCGGCCTGCCAGAGGTGGACGCCGCCGTCGTTGGTGGCGGTGGCGAGCTGGGAGTCGCGGTTGTTGAACGCGGCGGAGGTGAGGTTGTCGGCGACGCCGCGCAGCTCGCGGACGAGGCGTCCGGTGCGCGGCTCCCACAGCCGGACCAGGCCGTCGTTGCCGCTGGAGGCCAGCAGCCCGCCGTCCGGGCTGAACGCGACGCCGGTGACGCGGCGGCCGTGGCCGCGCAGCACCGTGCGGCACTGGCCGGTCTCGGCGTCCCACAGCCGCGCGGTGCCGTCGTTGCTGCTGGTGGCGAGCTGCTGGCCGTCCGGGCGGAACGCGAACGGCCAGACGGCGCCGCGGTGCCCGGCGAGCTCGAGGCGCTGCCGGCCGGTCCCGGCGTCCCACAGCCGGACGGATCCGGCGCTGTCGGCGGTGGCGAGGCGGCCGCCGTCCGGGCTGAACGTCGCCTGGTAGATGCCGCCGGCGTGGCCGGAGAGGGTGGCGCGGTGCCGGCCGTCCTCCCAGAGCCGGACCGACCCGTCGGTGTCGCCGGTGACCAGCAGGTCGCCGCCGGGGTGGAACGCGATGGCGTAGACGCGGCCGGTGTGGCCGAGCAGCTCCTGGCGGATCTCGCCGGTGCGGATGTCCCAGAGCCGGACGATGCCGGCCTCGTCGCCCGCCGCGAGCATCGAGCCGCCGGGGTGGAACACGGCGCGGAACACCGCGCCGCGGTGTCCGGTCAGCTCGCGCCTCAGCGCGCCGGTCGCGAGATCCCAGACCCGCAGGGTGCCGCCCGCGTCACCGGTGACCATGAGAGACCCGGCGGGATCGAACACGGCGGTGTAGACGGGCGCGGTGTGCCCGGCGAGGTCGTGCAGGTGCGCGCCGGTCGCGGCGTCCCACACCCGGACCGTCCCGTCGGCGGCGCCGGCCGCGAGCAGGCTTCCGCCGGCGGGCGCGCGGCCGCCGACGACGACCGGCCAGACCCCGTCGGGGTGGACGGCGAGGGTGTGCGCGCAGCCCCCGGTGGCCAGGTCCCAGAGGCGGACGGTCCCGTCCGCCGAGCCGCTGGCCAGCAGGTTCCCGTCGCGGTCGAACGCGACCGCGTAGGTGCGGTCGCGGTGGCCCTGCAGGGTGCGCAGCGGGGTGCCGGTGACGGCGTCGCAGACCAGGACGCCGCCGTCCTCGCTGCCGACGGCCAGCACGGACCCGCCGGGGCTGTAGGCGAGCGGCTGCGGCAGCCGGCTGGTCTGGAAGTGGAAGCCGTAGGGGACGCCGACGGCGGCGGGCGCGACCTGGATGTCGATGGGCCGGCCGGGGGCGATGGCGGCCTCGCGCAGCTCGGGGGCGGCGGCGATCCGGTCGGGCAGGTCGGCGTCGACGAGCGCGGCGCGGGTCCAGCGGCTGCCCTCGACGGCCACGTCGCGCAGGTCGGCGCGGGCGAGCCGGGCCCGCGACAGGTCGGCACCGCGCAGGTCGGCGCCGGTCAGCCGCGCCTCGTCCAGCCGGGCTCCGGCCAGCGACGCGTCCCGCAGCACCGCGCGCGACAGGTTCGCGCCGACGAGCTGGGCGTCGGTGAGGTCGGCGCCGGTCAGGTCGACCTCCTGCAGGTCGCGGTAGGACAGGTCCTCGCCCTGCAGGCGGGCGCCGCGCAGGTCGGTGCGGGCCGGGGTGCGCAGCCGGGTGGTGACGCGGATGGCGTTGGCGCGGGCGACGTCGTCGGCGCCGGGGTCGGCGAGCACGCCCGCGGCCCAGTCCTGGCAGGCGCGGGTGTCGGCGAGGTCGCACAGGAAGTCGACGGTGAGCTGCGACAGCGCCCGCCGGCTCAGCGCCGCCGGGGCGGCGCCGCGCGCGAACTCGCCCGCGATGTGCCGGGCGACGAGCCACTCCATCACCGAGCCGTGGATGAACCCGAACAGGCCCTCGTCGGTGCGGACGAGCAGGCTGCCCGCGCCGACCGCGTGCGTCACCTGGTGCGGCGACAGCCGCCCCTCGGCGAGGCCGGCGAGGGTGTCGGCGACGTCGGCGAGCTCGGCCAGCCGCAGGAACTGCTCGTTGCCCTCCCACAGCCGCAGCGCCAGCGTCCCGACCGCCTCCCACATGTCGTCGGTGCCGAGCCCGGACGGCCCGCCGCCGCCGCGGACCCGCTCGGCCTCGTAGGCCAGCCACGACGACAGGATCTCGTGGTAGAGGTCGGCGGGGCTGACCGTCGTGCGGGCCTGCGCGACGGCGCGCAGCCGGTCCTCGGGCAGGTCGGCGATGAAGCTCAGCATGCGCGGGTTGGACGTCAGCGCGAGCAGCTCCTCGATCCCCGACAGCAGGCCGAGGCGGTCGTCGGCGGCGTGCTCGTCGCCGTACCGGTTCACCAGGTAGGAGCGGACCTGCCGGGGCGTGAACTCCTCCAGCCCGAGGACGCGCCGGTGCGGCAGCACCCCGACCTTCTCGCCGAGCGCGGTCAGCACCTGCGCCTGAGACTTGAAGTGCTGGGTGCGGCTCGCCACCACGATCTTGGCCTTGTCCTGCGCGGCCTGCAGCAGCGTGTCGAGGTGGTCGGCGGCCTGGTCGTAGGTCACCCGCGTGACCAGCTCGTCGAACCCGTCGAACAGCAGCACGATGCGGCCCTGCCGCAGCATGTAGTGGAACGCCTTGAGGTCGATCAGCTCCTCGCCGTGGTTGGCCAGGTGCGCGGCGACGAGGCCGTCCACCGAGTGCGCCTTGTCCAGGGCGCGCAGCTCGATGAGGATCGGGACGACGTGCGGCAGCTCCTCGGGGATGCGGCGGGCCAGCTCGCGCAGCGCGAACGTCTTGCCGCGGCCGAAGTCGCCGAGCAGCAGCAGGAACCGGCCGTGGTCGGCGGCCAGCAGCCGCAGCATCTCGCCGACGACGTCCTCCTGCACGCCGACGCCCTCCGCCGGCGCGTCGCCGGACGGGGTCTCGGGCCGGAACCGGTCCAGCTCCCGGTACCGCTGCGGGACGTACAGCGACGGCGGGTACAGCCCGCCCGCCGACAGCCGCGCCGTCTGCCCCGCCACGTACTCCGACAGGTCCAGCAGGCCCTGGAACTCGGTGAGGCTGCGGACCCGGATGCCGCGGCGCAGCGCGTCCTCGCGCAGCGACCGCGGCGGCGCCGGGCCGAGGTAGACCAGCTCGGAGCCGTGGTCGGCGCCGTCGGCGTGCACGTGCCGCACGAACGCGTCGACGTCCGCCTCGGTCACCTGCCCGACGTGCGCGCCGATCCGGTACTGGCGGACGAACCCGTCCTCCAGGTGGGTGAGCAGCAGGTGGGGCGGGTCGGCGCGGCCGTCGTCGCCCGCGCTTCCGGAGAGCCGCGGCGGGACGACGCGGCGGATCGTCGCGCGCTCGAACCGGGTCTCGCACGCCTCGGTGAGCCGGTCCAGCAGCCGGGCCGTGGGGTCGGGCGCCGGGTCGGCGGGGCCGTCGGCGGGCCCGCCGCGGCCGAGTTCGGGGACGGGCCCCGACGGCCCGGGAGGCGTCGCCCGCTCGCGCGGCGGGAACGTTCCCTCGACGCGCGACCAGGGGGTCCCCAGGCGCTCGGGGCCGCGCCGCGCGGCCTCCTCGGGGATCCACCGTTCGAGGCCGTCCGGCCGCAGGACGACGGTCTGGTGCCGCCCGGGGCCGAGCGCCGGGACCGACGGGACGCCGGAGCCTAGCAGCGGCACGGCGCCGAAGTCGGACTCGGTGCCCTGGAAGAACAGGTTGAGGTGGCCGCCCAGGAGCGTCTCCACCGTCTCGGGGTCGCGCAGCGCCCCGGGCTCGCCGGCGACGGGCGTGTGCTCGACCGCCCCGAGCCGCAGCCATCCCTCGTCCTCGAAATGGCGGAGCCGCTCGTTGAACCAGGCGGCCTGCGCCTGCCCGACCCGGCCGTACCGGTCCTCCTCGCGGTGCGACTGCGGCAGCGTCGAGTTGAGCCCGGCCACCACGACCTTCAGGTCGGGGACGGGGAACAGGGTCCACGGCTGCGCGCTGTCGAAGATCAGCGAGTCCAGGCCCTGGTAGAACTCCTTGAACAGGTTCGCGAAGTGCCGCCACTTCGGCCAGTACGGCGGCTGCGGCTCGATGTCGTCGGCCTCGCAGCTGGAGAAGTACGCCTGGCAGGCCGCCTTCGTCACGTCGTGCGTGCCCGGCACCACCACCACGCGCTGAGCCTCCAGCCCGAGCAGCGCGCGCAGGCTGGTCAGGAACGACAGCGCCTCGGCGAACTCCTTGCGGCTGCCGGAGTGGGTGAGGTTGCCGGTGACGACGAGCAGGTCGGGCCGCGGCACGCCCGCGTCGGCCAGCCGCGTCACATCGCTCCAGATGCGGTCCTGCAGCTCCGCCGCCGTCGTCGGCTCGCCCGGCTCGGCGAGCGTGCGGCCGAACCGCGGGCCCGACACGTGCAGCGCGCTCACGTGCTCGCGGGGCCCCTCCCCGCCGCGCGCGGCGGGGAACGCCGGCGCCGCCACGGGCGCGCGGCGCGCCGGCCGCTCACCGGTCTGCTCCGGCCCGCCCGCCGCCGCCTCGCCCGGTCCGGCACCCTCCACGTGGCCCACGATCGCCGCACGGCCGCTCCCGACGCGCTGCCCGGCCCCGGGGAAGCCCGGGCCGTCCGCGGGGCGCGCGTGCCCGGCCAGCGCCTCCTGGATGCGCCGCATCAGCAGGTCCCGCGCCTCCTCCGGGTCGTCGACGCCGACGAGGTCGACATAGGTGATCGTCGACAGCAGCCCGTCGATCGGGCAGTCCTCGATCCGCACCGTGACGAGCTTGCGGGCCGGGTCGTCGGGATCGGCCCGCAGCGCCGCCATCCACTCCAGCCGCCCGTACCGCGACCGCAGGTAGTTGCGCGACAGCACCGCCACCACGGCCTTGGCCTCCGACAGCCCCCGGTCCATGAAGTCGATGAAGTTCGTGCCGGGGACGAAGTCCCACGCCTGCATCATCGTCCGGTGCCCGGCCGCCTCCAGCTGCCAGGCGATCCAGGACGCCCACCGCTCGTCGGCGGGGGAGTAGCTGACGAAGAAGTCGGTGGGACGCTCCTGCCGTGGGGGGCCGCCGGGGGGAGTCATGCGCTCAGTATCCACCGCCGGGCGGCGATCGCCGGCGCACCGGGCGGGTTATGGGATCATGTCGCGCGTGTCGCCCCCGATCGAGATCGCCCGCCGCGCGGCCCGCTCGCTGGGCGTTCTCGACTGGATCCGCATCGGCGTCCTGGTGCTCGGCGTGCTGTTCGTGGCGACCGGCCTGCTGCCCGCCGACTCCGCCCGGTCCAGCCTCGGACGCATCGCGCCGCTGCTGCTGTTCCTGTTCGCCATCATCGTGCTCGCGGAGCTGACCAAGGAGGCCGGCGTCTTCGACGCGATCGCGCAGCGGATGGCGCGCGCGGGACGCGGCCGCTACGCCGCCCTGTTCCTGCTGTGCGTGGCGTTCGCGTCGGTCAACACCGTCTTCCTCAACCTCGACACGACGGCGGTACTGCTCACCCCCGTGATGCTGGCGCTCGCCGCACGCGCGCGGATAGCCGCTCTGCCGCTCGCCATGACGACGGTGTGGCTCGCCAACACCGCCAGCCTCCTGCTGCCGGTCTCCAACCTGACCAACCTGCTCGCCGCCGACCGGGTGGCGCTGGAGACCTCCGAGTTCGCGGCCCGCATGTGGCTGCCGCAGGTCGCGGTGCTGGCCGTCACCATGGCGCTGCTGTGGGTCTTCTACTGGCGGCGCCGCATGCGCGGCGCGGACACCTACGACCCGCCGGAATCCGTCCCCGTGCGCGACCGGGTGCTGTTCTCCGCGACCGGCCTGGCGTGCCTGCTGTTCATCGGCGCGATCCTCGCGGGCGTCCACACCGGCGTGCAGCTCGGCATCGCCACGACCGTGGCCGCCGCCGTGGCCGTCGCCGCGTTCGCCGTCCGCGACCGGTCGGCGCTGCGGCCCACGCTGATCCCGTGGCAGCTGATGGTGTTCGTCACCGGGCTGTTCCTCGTCGTCCCCACCCTGGAGCGCTACGGGCTGGACGACGCGATGCGCTCGCTCGTCGGCGCCGACGACGGCGTCTCCGGCGCGCTGCGGGCCGGGTTCTCCGGCGCGGGCCTGTCGAACATCCTGAACAACCTGCCCGCCTATGTCGCGGGGGAGTCCGCAGTGCCGGCCGCCAACCGGGACCAGCTGCTCTCACTGCTCATCGGGACGAACGTGGGGCCCGTCATCACCCCGTGGGGGTCGCTCGCCACCCTGCTGTGGTTCGAGTGGTGCCGCCGCTGGGACGTGCGCGTCCCGATGCGCAAGTTCGTCCTGACGGGAACGGTCCTGGCGGTGCTGGGCTGCGCCGCCGCAGTGGCGACGCTGCTGCTGACCCGCTGAGCGACGCCCCGCACAGCGACGCCCCGCAGAGCCCCGTCACGGGGCGGTAGCGGTGGCGGTGGCGGCCGTCGTCTCCAGCAGGCGGTCGAGCATCCCCGGACGCGCCGCCACGAAGCTCAGCTCCGACCGCGGACGGTCGATGCCCAGCTCGTACGGCGTCCCGTCCAGGCGCCGCAGCTCCGCGCCCGCCTCGGCCGCCAGCAACGCCCCCGCCGGAAGGTCCACGATCTCCGGCAGGTACCCGACGAAGCCGTCGATGTCGCCGCGCGCGAGCATCGCCCACCCCACCAGAGGCGCCCATAGTTGCAGCATCCGCGCGCAACGCGCCTCCACACCGGACCGCAGCCGGAACGCCGCGACGTCGTCCGGACGCACCTGATGCCCCTGCGTCCACGCCAGCACCGGATTCTTCTCCCGCCCCGGCCGCGGACGCTCCGGCAGCGTCAGCGGCGCCCCGTCCGGGCCCAGAGCGCCCCTGCCGTGCAGCGCCGACCAGGTGCGCCCCGCCACCGGGTCATGGACGACGCCCAGCACCGGCTCCGCGCCCGCGCACAGCGCCAGGCCGACCGCGTACACCGGCATGCCGATCGCGACGTTGTTGGTGCCGTCCAGCGGATCGACCAGCCACACCATCTCCTCGCCCGGCGCGCCGTCCAGGATCCCGGACTCCTCGGCGATGATGCGGTGCCCCGGGTACGCCGACCGCAGCCGTTCCAGGATCAGCGCCTCGGCGGCCGTGTCCAGGTCCGTCACCACGTCCCCCGCGGCGCCCTTCGGGCGGGCGTCCACCGGCCCGTCCACCCGGGACCGCAGCAGCGTCCCCGCTTCCTCTGCGGCCTCGACCGCCACCCGCCGGGCCGCCGCGAGATCGACCGGGAGGGCCGGGGACGGGGTGCTGGTTCTCATCGCGCCTCTCCAGTCGTGTCCATGCCCGCCTACCGGCGGGCCGAGCGGCACCGGCGCCCGAGCGGGCCGGAGGACGATGGTTCCTCGGACAGGGATGCGGGGCCGGCCCCCGCCGGACCCGGATGCGCCGCGGCGATCCGGCGCGCCGACCGCAGCAGCGCCCGCACCGTGTCGCCGGGGTCGCAGCGCGCACGGCGCACCTGGTGCGTCGGGACGTCCATCGGCCCGAGCGACAGGTCGCCGCCGCCGGGCGTCTGCCGCCCCAGCGCCACCGTCGCCGCGTCCAGTCCGTCCTCGATGAGCGTGCTGTGGAACACCCCGGCGGGCAGCGTGTACGACTCGCCCGTCCGGTGCGCCGCCGAAGGCCCCGAACGGTAGCGGACGGCCCGGCCCGTCGCCCGCAGCTCGTCCACGTCCCCCCGGCTGACGACCTCGAAGACCTGACCGGTGCTCCCCGGCACGGCCGCGCCCGCCTCGCCGGGCCCCTCGCCCGCCTCGCCAAGGCCCTCGCCCGCCTGGCCGGGACCCTCCCGCACGTCCATCCGGACGTTGCGCACCGTCCCGTACAGCACGAAGCTGAGCAGGTCCCAGCTGTGGCAGTGCACCGGCGACGTCGTCGACGGGACCGGCCGCACCTCCGGCGTCCAGATGTGCAGGCACACCCCGAAATCGCCGCCGCGCTCCACCGGAAGGCACAGGAAGCCCAGCGGATGGCGCACCGCCGGAACCGGCGAGCGGCCCGCCACGACGTCCTCCAGGACCCGCCCGGCCCATGCCGGCAGCGTCCGCGCGGCCCTGCCCGCGCGGATGTCCCCCCGGATCTCGTCGTACCTCATCGCCGCCCCGTCACGCCGTCCTCACTCGTAGGGGTCCTTCGCGCGCAGCGCCTTGCGGATGATCTCGATGACGTCCCGGTCGGTGTAGGAGTGCGCCAGCCCGATCCCGATCACCTCGAAGAGCTTGCGGACCTCCTCGACCGTCGGCTCGTCGTCCAGCGGCGCCAGCCTGGCCTGCTCCACCGGCACCCGGCGCGCCTGGTCCAGGCTGGTCTGCAGCTCCGCGCTCATCCAGCTGTAGTAGAACTTGCTGCTGTCGACCACCAGCGCCTCGCCGCGCGGGTCGTCGCGGGTCACCACCAGCCGCGAGGCGGCCAGGTCGTAGCGCAGCGTCGTCATCGTCTGCGCCAGGCCGATGTCGATGTCGAGCATCGCGAAGCGCTGCTTGTGCCAGCACGCCGCCAGCAGCGTCGCGTACGCCTCCTTGCGGGTGCGCTCCAGCGTCCACTTCTCGCCCGTCGCGTCCGGCGCGTCCGACACCGACCGGCGGTGGCGCGCGTACGCCTCGCACACCTCCACGTTGGTCGGATCCAGGATCTCCAGCCGGAACAGCAGCGTGCGGCGGTCCCTGCGGGCGGCCGCCACGCACTCCGGGAGCGTCTTGGCGCGGATGTAGGTCCCGGTGCCGCCCTTGAAGAACCACCGGTCGGTGTCGCGCCGCGCCTCCGCCAGCACCTGCGCGACCTGCCCGCCGCCGATCACCCGCACGACCGCCGTCTCGTCCAGCGCCCGCTTGGTCCCCGACAGCACGTCCTCGAACTGCTCGATGTGCGCGAGCTTGCCGCGCAGGTCGTCGAGCGTGGACGAGGACGCGCGCAGCGTGTCGCGCACCTCGGCCTCCACCGGGATCCGGCGGCCCCGGTCGCGCAGCACCGCCGTGGCCAGCAGGCCGACCACCGCGAGGATGGCGCTGTTGGTGATCTCGTTCTCGTTCGGCAGGTTCACCCCGAGGCCGAGCACCGCGACGGTGATCGCCAGCACCAGCGCGATGAAGGCGTCGGCGTTCTTCCCGAGCCAGTTGGCGAAGCGGGTCATCGTCAGCGGCCACCCCGTCCTAGTCGGCGCCGTCATCGTAACCACAGCACCGGGACGGCGGGAAAGCCCCGCGCGCGGGGCGATGCGGGCGCCGGCGCGCCACGGCCCCGTCACCTGCGCGAAGCCGCCCGGCGCAGGCCTGCCCCATCGCGGGCGGTTCCGGTCCTCCGACCTGCCTATAGGCTCGTCGCATGCACCTGCGGGGCTGGTGGTCGGCGGCGTGGCCGACGCGGCGTTCACGCGCGCTGGACGTCACCCTGGCCGTGTCCTTCGCCGTCCTGGACGGCCTGTTCCTGTGGTTCTCCCCCCAGCACTTCTGGCTGCCGCACACCGTCACCTCGGCGTGCAGCGTCGTCCTCGGCCTGTGCATCGTCGTGCGGCGCCGCCACCCCGTCGCGCTGGCGCTGTTCGCGACGGCGTTCGGCGCCGTCACCGGCGGCGGGGCGTTCGTCATCCTGGTGATCCTCTACTCGCTGGCCGCCTACGCGACGTCCCGCCGGGTCGTCCTGGGGGTCGCGGCCCTGAACTACGCCGCCGGCCTCGCCTTCCCCGCGCCCACGTCGAGCAACGACAGCTTCCTCGTCCAAGCGATCTTCGGGACGACCTTCACCGCGGTGCCCGTCCTGCTCGGCCTCTACATGGGCGCGCGCAAGCAGCTCCTGGCCTCCCTCCAGGAGCGCACCGCCCGCCTGGAACGCGAGCAGCACCTCCTCGCTGAGCGCGCGCGGGGCGAGGAGCGCACCCGCATCGCCCGCGAGATGCACGACGTGGTCGCCAACCGCATCAGCGTCATGGTCGTCCACGCCGGCGCGCTCAAGGCCGTCGCCGCCCGCGACCCCGGACGGGCCGCCGAGACCGCCACCGTCATCGGCGACATGGGACGGCAGGCCCTGGAGGAGCTCCGGCACGTCATCGGCGTCCTGCGGCAGGGGGAGGAGGCCCTCCCGCAGGAGGCCGTCACCCTCGCGCACGTGCGCGAGCTGATCGGCCAGTCCGGCGCGGCGGGCCTGCGCGTCGACCTGTCCGTCCGCGGCGTGGAACGCCCCATGCCCGCGGCGGTGGGCCGGACGCTCTACCGGCTCGTCCAGGAGGCCCTGACCAACGTGCACAAGCACGCCGGCGCCGCCGCCACCCGCGTCGACCTCGGGCTGCTGCCCGAGGCCATCGAGGTGGAGGTCGCCAACGACCCGCCCACCGCGCCGCCCGCGCACGACCTGCCGAGCGGCGGGCACGGCCTGGTCGGGCTGCGCGAGCGGGTCACCGCCCTCGGCGGCAGCTTCGAGGCCGGCCCGCGCGGCGGCGGCTACGCCGTCCGCGCCCGCCTCCCGCTGCCCGCCTCGTGATCCCCTGATCACTGGTCTGACCTGCGGAAATATCGGACGGTCCGCGATTGTCGTACCTGCTGCATAGAGTGGGCGGGAAGCGAAGGAACACCAGGGGGAGGGCGATCATGCGGCCGATCACGGACCTGCGGCGCCGCGTGGCGCCGTTCGAGGTCGTCACCGAGATGACGCCGTCGGGCGACCAGCCGCAGGCGATCGCCGCGCTGGCCGAGCGCGTCGACCGCGGCGACAAGGACTCGGTGCTGCTCGGCGCCACCGGCACCGGCAAGACCGCCACCATCGCGTGGCTGGTCGAGAAGCTCCAGCGGCCCGTCCTGGTGATGCAGCCGAACAAGACGCTCGCCGCCCAGTTCGCCAACGAGCTGCGCGAGATGATGCCCGGCAACGCCGTCGAGTACTTCGTCTCCTACTACGACTACTACCAGCCCGAGGCGTACATCCCGCAGACCGACACCTACATCGAGAAGGACTCCTCGATCAACGACGAGGTCGATCGGCTGCGGCACTCGGCGACCAACTCGCTGCTCACCCGCCGCGACACGATCGTCGTCGCGTCGGTGTCGTGCATCTACGGCCTCGGCACCCCGCAGGAGTACGTCGACCGGATGGTCCGGCTGCACGTCGGCCAGGAGATCGACCGCGACGACCTGCTCCGCCAGCTCGTCGGCATGCAGTACAGCCGCAACGACCTGGCGTTCACCCGCGGCACCTTCCGGGTCCGCGGCGACACCATCGAGATCATCCCGCAGTACGAGGAGCTCGCCGTCCGGATCGAGATGTTCGGCGACGAGATCGAGAAGCTCGCCACCCTGCACCCGCTCACCGGCGAGGTCATCACCGAGGACGAGGAGCTGTACGTCTTCCCCGCCTCCCACTACGTCGCCGGCCCCGAGCGGATGGAGCGCGCGATCCGCGACATCGAGGCCGAGCTGGAGGAGACCCTCGCCGTCATGGAGCGGCAGGGCAAGATGCTCGAGGCGCAGCGGCTGCGGATGCGCACCACCTACGACATCGAGATGATGCGCCAGGTCGGCACCTGCTCCGGCATCGAGAACTACTCCCGGCACATCGACGGCCGCGGCGCCGGCACCGCGCCCAACACCCTCCTCGACTACTTCCCCGAGGACTTCCTCCTCGTCATCGACGAGTCGCACCAGACCGTCCCGCAGATCGGCGCGATGTACGAGGGCGACGCGTCCCGCAAGCGGATGCTGGTCGAGCACGGCTTCCGGCTCCCGTCCGCGATGGACAACCGGCCGCTGAAGTGGGAGGAGTTCCTCGACCGCATCGGCCAGACCGTCTACCTGTCGGCGACGCCCGGCCCCTACGAGATGAACCGGGTCAAGGGCGAGGTCGTCGAGCAGGTCATCCGCCCCACCGGCCTGATCGACCCCGAGATCGTCGTCAAGCCGACCAAGGGCCAGATCGACGACCTGATCCACGAGATCCGGCTGCGCACCGAGCGCGACGAGCGGAT
The DNA here is from genome assembly GCF_030283205.1 of Actinomadura opuntiae. Classification (GTDB taxonomy): domain Bacteria; phylum Actinomycetota; class Actinomycetes; order Streptosporangiales; family Streptosporangiaceae; genus Spirillospora. Next base: position 122,354 of record NZ_JASNWF010000025.1, on the reverse strand, counting down.
CCTGGTCACCACCCTGACCAAGAAGATGGCCGAGGACCTCACCGACTACCTCCTCGAACTCGGCATCCAGGTCCGCTACCTGCACAGCGAGGTCGACACGCTGCGCCGCATCGAGCTGCTGCGCGAGCTGCGCGCCGGCGAGTTCGACGTGCTGGTCGGCATCAACCTGCTGCGCGAGGGCCTCGACCTGCCCGAGGTGTCGCTCGTCGCGATCCTGGACGCCGACAAGGAGGGCTTCCTGCGCTCCGAGACGTCCCTGATCCAGACGATCGGCCGCGCCGCCCGCAACGTGTCCGGCCAGGTGCACATGTACGCCGACACCGTCACCCCGTCGATGGAGCGCGCGATCGACGAGACGAACCGGCGCCGCGCCAAGCAGCAGGCCTACAACACCGAGCACGGCATCGAGCCGACGGCGCTGCGCAAGCGGATCGCCGACATCCTCGACTCCCTCGCCCGCGAGGACGCCGATACCGAGACCCTCATCGGTGGCGCCGGCCGCCAGCAGAGCCGCGGCAAGGCGCCCGTCCCAGGCCTCGCGTCCCGTACGAAGGAGGTCGGCCGGCACGCCGCCGACCTGGTCGGCGAGCGCCCCCGCGAGGAGCTGGAGGGCCTCATCGAGCAGATGACCGAGCAGATGCACCAGGCCGCCGCCGACCTGCAGTTCGAGCTCGCCGCCCGGCTCCGCGACGAGATCAAGGAGCTCAAGCGCGAACTCCGCGAGATGAAGGAGGCCGGCGTCCGGTAACCCCGGCCGCCGCCCGGAAATCCGGTACCCGCCGTTCACGGCGCCCGGCAGAATCGGTGGATGCGCACAGTCCGCCGCGACGGGTTCCGGATCGCGTACGAGGTGGTGGGGGAGGGGCCGCCGCTCGTCCTGGTGCACGGGTTCTACGGCGACCGCACCACGTGGCGCTCCGGCGGCCACGTCGACGCCCTCGCGGGCGGGTACCGGCTGATCCTCATCGACGCGCTCGGCCACGGCGGCAGCGACACGCCACATGACGCCGCCCCCTACCGCATCGACCGGCAGGTGGAGGACGTCGTCGCCGTGCTGGACGCCGAGGGTGTGCAGAGGACGGCGTACTGGGGCGCCTCGATGGGCGGCGTCATCGGGCTGCACCTGCTGGCCCGGTATCCGGAGCGGCTCACCTGCCTGGTCGCCGGCGGCGCCCACGCCTGCGACGTCGACGCTGATCCCGCCGAGGTCGAGGCGGAGGCCGAGCTGTTCCGCGGCCGGGGCGTCGCGCCGTTCGTCGATTGGCTGGAGCGGCAGGGGACGATGCCCGGCTGGATGCGCGAGGTGATCCTGGCCGCCGACCCGCAGGCCCTCGCCGCGCTGACCACCGCGATCTCCCGGCGCCGCGGCGTGACCGGCGCGCTGGCCGGGACGGACGTGCCGGTCCTGCTGATCGCCGGGGACGGCGACGCGCGGCTCGACGAGATCCGCCGCACCGCCGAGGCCGTGCCGAGCGCCCGGTTGGCGGAGCTTCCCGGCTGCGGGCACTCCGACGCGTTCCTCCGGCTGGACCTCGTCCTGCCGCTGGTCCGCCCGTTCCTCGAAGCGAACGGGGTGGGCTGACCGCGTCCTACGGCCTGGGCAGGACGTGCGCCATCTCGAACTGCTTCTCGCCGGGACGGTGGGGCTGCGTGACGCCGGTCCGGGCGAAGCCGTGCCGGGCGTAGAGGCGTTCCGCGCGGCTGTTGCCCTCGACGACCCACAGCCGCAGCTCGGAGAGGCCGCGCTCGGCCGTCCAGTCCAGCGCGGCGCGCACCAGGAGATCGCCGACGCCCCGGCCGCGCGCGGCGGGCGCCACCCACATGCCGACGAGTTCGGCGGCGCCGTCCTCGCCGGGAACGACCGCGACGACACCGCCGGGCCCGTCCTCGGTCTCGGCGAGGTAGGTGTTGCGGGCGGCGACCCGCTCCCGCCAGACCTCGGGCGCGAACGCCTCCTCCCGCGCGAGGGTGGAGCAGAAGGCCTCGGGCGCGTCGGCCAATGACGCCAGGCGGACGGACCGGTACAGGGACCAGTCCTCGACCTCCAGCAGCCGTACCGTCGTCATGCCGGACACCGTCGCATCCGCCCGCCGCTGCGGCAACCGGTTTCCCCAGGCCATAAGTTTCCCCAGGCCGTAAATGGGAGGCACGGGCCGCGCAGGCCGTTCTACGCTCGCGCGATGGACTACGACGTTCGCCTCGCGCGGCCGGACGACCTGGCCGGGCTGCCGTCCATCGAGGACTCCGGGGACCGGCTGTTCCGGCCGATCGGGATCGTGTTCCCGCCCGGCCCGACCATCGCCGAGGTGATGATCGCCAAGGGCGCCGAGTTCCTGGTGGCCGGCGATCCGCCGGTCGGCTTCGCCGCCGTCGAGGAGGTGGACGGCGCGACCCACCTGGAGCAGATCTCCGTCCACGCGGACCTCGTGGGCCGGGGGATCGGCACGCGCCTGCTGCGGGCGGTGACCGAGCGCGCGGCCGGGCGCGGCTCCCCGGGTGTGAGCCTCCTGACGTTCCGCGACGTCCCGTGGAACGGCCCCTGGTACGCCCGCCACGGGTTCGCCGAACTGCCCCCGGAGCGGTGGGGCCCGGGCATCAGGGGCTACTGGGACGCGGAGATCGAGGCGGGCCTGCACGACCTCGGGCCGCGCACCGTCATGTGGCTGCCCCTGCCGCGGCCCGCCGGCACCGGATGAGCGCGGCCGCACGTATGGTGGTTCTCCGGGAACGCGCGACGCCCCGCCCGCGTCCCAGGAACGGATCTACAACGTAAAGGCGGACGCCGTGGCGTCCACGGTGCGCGAGGAGGACGATGACCCTCGGGTCCTGGCCGCGTCGGCTGCGGGAGCGTCTCGGCGAGCGGGGGCTCGGTGTCCTCGTCCTGGTGGTGCTGCTGGCGCTCGCGGTGGTCCCGCTGGTGGCGATGCCCGCCGCGCGGTGCAAGGCGTTCGGGGGCGGCTGCCCCCGGCCGGAGCCGCCGGTGCGCGCCGACCCCGTCATGGCGAAGGAGAGCCGGGTCACCCCGGCCCAGGCGGCCACGCGCGGCGCCTACGTCGCGCTGGGCGACTCCTACTCGGCCGGCCTCGGCGCCGAGGCGACGGTCGGCGACCGCAAGCCCCTCGACCGCTGCCGCCGGACGTCCAAGGCGTACTACCACGAGGTGTCGCAGACGTTCCACTTCGCCAAGGGCTCCTCGTTCTGGGCGTGCTCGGGGGCCAAGACGGCCGACGTGCTGAAGGGGCGCTACGGCGAGCCCCCGCAGATCGACCACCTCAACGGTGGCACCAGCCTGGTGACGCTCAGCATCGGCGGTAACGACGTCGGGTTCTCCAAGGTGCTCGGCGGCTGCGTGGTGCACCTGCCGTGGAGCCACAGCTGCACCGAGCAGGGCGAGGACATCGCGAGCCGGATGGCGAAGCTGCGCGAGGACCTGCCCGCCCTGCTGGAGAAGATCACCGAGCGGGCGCCGAACGCGCGGGTGATCGTGATGGGGTACCCGAAGGCGTTCTCGGAGGTCCAGGGGATCGGCGGGGACAACATCACGGTGTCGGACCAGCGGTGGCTGAATGCCCGTGCCTACGAGCTCGGGCGGCTCGTCCAGCAGTCGGTCGCCGAGGTGGACCGGCGGCTCGCGTCCCGGCATGGCCGGGGCAGCGTGGAGTTCGTCGACGCCTACAGCGCGTTCGCCGGGCACGAGGTGGGCAGTTCCGCCCCGTACATCAACGGCCTGGCGCTGAACCTGTCGGCGCTGCAGGCCGAGCCGCGCAGCTTCCATCCGACGGTCGCCGGCCAGCACGCGCTCGCGCAGCTGTTCATCGCGCAGATCAACAAGGGCCCCGGCCGCCCGCTGTCCTGAACCGGCCAGAACTCCGCCGCGCTGAGAGGCCCGCCGTACCGGGTACGACCAGGGAGAGGGGGAGGAGGAGCCGATGACGATCACAGTGGCGCTCGCGGGCGACACGATGCTCGGGCGCGGTGTCGCGGACGAGATCGGCGCCTCCGGCCCCTGCGGCCTGTTCTCCCGGGACGTGCGGGACGTCTTCCACGAAGCCGACCTCGCCCTGCTGAACCTCGAATGCTGCGTGTCCGACCGCGGCCGGCCGTGGGACGCGCCGGGCAAGCCGTTCCACTTCCGTGCGCCGCCCGACGCGGTGGACGCGCTCACCGACCTCGGCGTCGACTGCGTGACGCTCGCCAACAACCACGCGCTCGACTTCGGCGAGGACGCCCTGGCGGACACGCTCGCGCACCTCGGCGCGGCGGGCGTCCGGACGGTCGGGGCGGGCCCCGACGTCCGCCGGGCCCGGACGCCGGTGACGCTGGAGGCCGGCGGCCTGCGCGTCGCGGTCGTCGGCGTCACCGATCACCCGCCCGACTTCGCCGCCGGGCCGGACCGTCCGGGCGTCGCGTTCGCCGACCTCCAGCACGGAACCGACGCCTGGCTGCTGGAGGAGATCCGCACCCTCGCCCGGTCGCACGATCTCGTCCTGGTCATGCCGCACTGGGGCCCGAACATGACCCAGGAGCCCCTCCGGCACGTCCGCCGCGCGGCCGCGGACCTGGTGGACGCGGGCGCGTCCCTCGTCGCGGGCAGCTCGGCGCACGTCTTCCACGGCGTCGCCCCGCCGGTCCTGTTCGACATGGGCGACTTCATCGACGACTACGCGGTGTCCGATCTTCTCCGCAACGACCTCGGCCTGCTGTTCCTGGCGCGCCTCGGCCGGGACGGCCTCTCCCGCGTCGAGGCCGTCCCGCTGCGGCTGGACTTCGCCCGCACCCGCCGCGCCCGCGCCGCCGACCGCGACTGGATCGCCGGCCGCTTCGCCGCCGCGTGCGCCGAGTTCGGCACCGCCGTCACCGTCGAGGACGACCGGCTCGTCATCGACGCGGCGCGCTAGAGCGGATCGCCGAGCGGCCCGTACTCGTCCACGAGCGCGTCCGCCCAGTGCGCGGCGAAGTCCGGCTGCGTCCCGTCGGCGTCGGTGAACCCGTACTCCTCGTACAGGCCCCAGGTGGCCAGCGCCCGCCCGGTCTTGGCCATGACGTCCGGGTCCGCGGCCAGGGCGGCGACCGCCCGGCCCAGGTAGGCCGGACTCTCGGAGTGGGCGAAGTGCGGGTCCTGCGCCGCGCCGTCCCGCCAGTTGTCCTCCGTCACGCCCAAATGGTCCAGGACGGCCTCCGACCGCAGGAACCCGGGCGTGATCGCCACCGCGGCGACCCCGTGCGGCCGCAGCTCGGCGGCCTGCGCGAACGCCAGCCGGATCACCGCGGACTTCGCCAGGTCGTAGAAGAACGAGCCGCGGTAACGCGCGGTGTTCCCGTCGGTCACCTCCACCACCAGCCCGCTCCCGCGCGCGACCATCAGCGGAAGGGCGAACCGGCTGGTGATCACATGGGTCTCCACGGCGCGCCGCAGCAGCCGCAGGCCCCGGTCGAGGTCCTGCTCCCAGAGCGGACGCTCCCAGTCGGTGAGCGAATCGCCGCCCCACACCGAGTCGACCAGGACGTCGAGCCGACCGTCCTGGTCCGCCGCGATCCGGTCGACGAGCGCGCGGACCTGGTCCGGATCGCTGTGGTCGGTGCGGACCGCGACACCCGTCCCGCCGGCCGCGGTGACCATCTCGGCGGTCTCCTCGATGGTCTCCGCGCGCCCGAGGTCGGAACCCTGCGACCCGCTGCTGCGCCCGGACACGTAGACGGTCGCGCCCGCGGCCCCGAGCTGGACGGCGATGCCCCGTCCCCCGCCCCGCGTGCCCCCGGCGACCAGCGCGACCTTGCCGTTGAGTGGACGGTTCTCCATGACTTCTCCTTACGGGAGGTGCGGTGCCAGGGCGTTGTCGAGCTCGCGTCCGATCCGTTCGGGCAGCGTCCCCCGCCGGTCGAGCGCCCAGGTGAGTCCGGCGCCCGCGACGACGGCCTGGACCGTCCCGGCCAGGGCCTTCGTGTCGGTCCCGGCGCGGAGCCCGCCTTCGGCCATCGCCTCGTCGAGCAGCATCTCGATCGCTCGCCCGTTCGCTTCGTGCACCGCGAGCGCGTGCTCGTGGAACTCCGGATCGGTGAGGTCCATGCAGAGGAACGCCAGATGGTTGGCGTACCGCTCGGGCGTGGACATCGCCGACCACGACCGCGTCACGAACCCCCGAAGCGCCGCCAGCGCCGGCTCCTGCCCGTCCCGCGCCCGCTCGCGCAGCGTCTCCGCGTCCCGCACCGACCGCTCGGCCAGTGCCAGCAGCAGCCCGCGCTTGGACCCGAACCGCTGGACGAGCGTCCCCGGCACCAGCCCGACCTCATCGGCCACCGCCGCGAGCGTGAGCTTCGCCGGCCCCACCCGTCCGATCACCTCGACCGCCGCCCGCAGGATCACCGCGTCATCCACACCCCGCGGCCGCCCCGCCATCGAACCTCCATTAATAAATGACTGTACATTTATTAAACCACATCCCGCCGAGGCACGCGCTGAGCCACGTAAAGGCCGGCGGCATACCGGCGCGACCGGATCACTCGTAGCAAGCCGACAGAGGTGCAAGCGAGCGGGCGGTGGGCCCCGATGGCAGGCGGTAAGCCAGGTAAAGCGACCGGTGCTCGGTGGCGAACGCACCTGGGGCCCGGCTGGCGGTGCCCGGCAGCACCGGCGGCACGTCCGACGTGGTCGTCGCCGCCCGTGCCCATGTACCGGACGCGCCGCTCGACGTCGCTCTCGGCACCGCCGACGTCCGGGCCGTCGTCTCCGTCTCCACGGTCACCACTCGCTGCCGGCGCCGACGCGCTGGACGCGGCGCCGGACGTCGGTCTCGGCGTCCGCCCTGCCGGATCCGTCGTTCGGGCGGTAGACGGGTGAGCAGGGGGGGCGATTGACAAAGGGCGGCCGGCGGACGGTGGGCAGCGAGTGGCTGGCGGTCACCGGCGAGCGGTTGGCCCCGAGCACGCCAGAGGCTCCCTGAGGACGCTTAAGGGCGCCAGGCGGCGAGGGACTACTCCGAGCGAGGAGCGACTGGTAGCGAGTGGCGGACGGCGGTTGGCGAGCGGTGGATAGCGAATGGTGGACAACGAAGGTGGGTCGTGATCGCAGATGGATGAGTGAGAGACGGCCAGTGGTCGGCGGGTGAATGGAGGGTTGGCGGCAGCGATGGCGGGCGGTGAGTGAGGTAAGTCAGTCGGCGCTCGGTGGCTAGCGAGTCTGGGGCCAGGTTGGCGATGCCCAACGGCAGCGGTGGCTGGGTAGCGGATGGCAGTGGTGGCGGGAGCGGGTGGCAAGGTGAGACGAGTGAGAGGCGGGCGGCGGTCGGCGAACGGCAGCGAATGGTGCGGCAGCGAGTCAGTGGTCAGCGGCGAGCGGCTAGCGCTGGGCGGGAGGCGACTGGCGACGAGTGGGGAGACGGCTGGCGGTGGTGCGTAGCGATTGGTCGGCGGGAGTGAGGCCAGAGGGGCTGGCATCGAGAGGTGGGGGGCGGACGGTGGGTGGCGAGCGGGGGAGCGCGGGAGGGAGATGGGCGGTGCAGGGACGTCCTGGATGGGGAGATGGGTGTTCGTTATTGGGGTGTTGGGTTGGCCGTGCGGTGGGGTGGCGCTGGCGTACGGGGCCGCCCCTCCAAAGTCAAGGGCGCCTTCGGCGTCGCTTCGCGATGGACTTCGTCCACCCTTGACTTTGGAGCCTCTGCGGCCCCTGAGGCAGCGCCAAAGGGGCAGGCTCCGCCTGCCCCGCCCGGGTCGCGCCACCCCACCGCCCCCGAACCAGAGGACCAAGAGGCAGAGACGGAGAGCAGACCCAGCGTGCTGGGGGCGCGGATCTCACGCTGACAGTGCAGCGCAGGTCGAGGCGGGATCGCCTTCCTCCCTGCGCTCATGAGAGACGCAGGCACCTGATGGGCGCGCCGCTCCTGCGGCCTCCTGCCGTCCTGGAGCGCGTCAGCGTGCCCGAGTATCGGACGGGGCGTCCTTGCAGCCGTTCCGACCGGGTCCGTGTCAACAAGGCCACGGTTTCCCGCGCCAACCGGACTTACCTGTGTAGACGCTGGGATCGGCTGCGCTATCGCGGTCAAGGCCGCCCAGGCCTGTAACCGCAAGAGGCAGGGCAGCCACGATGGACAGCCGCCGGTGGAGTCTGACCGCCGGGCGATGGCGCGCCGTCGGCTGCGGCATCAATGGGCTGATACGACACCGTGCCGTGGCCACTCGGTAGGAGGCTGTCGTCCACATCGCCGTTATCAACGACTGGCTGACCTGCCGTTAAGAGGAACTGCGCCATGGGCAGTGTGCCTGTGCCGCTAGTGAAGGCAATGGAGTCTGGGGCGGTACAGCACGGGGGGCGCCGCGAACCGCGACAGGGAATGGCGAGGGGCCTAGGTTCGGCTGGCCGCAGCCACTACTGACAGAGCAATGGAAGACCCGGGGGTGATGTGGGCATGCCGGTTCGCCCGAAATCCCGGAGGATTCGGGCGAACCGGTTGCGTGGTGAGGTGGGTTACGCGGCCCAGGTGATGGCGGGATCGGGTGGACCGAGTGTGCCCGGTGGCCCGTTCCCGGTCCGGGTTCTTGATCTGGCGTCGGGTGGTGGCAGCAGCCGGTACACATACCGCCCGTCGGGATCTTTAGTGATTCCGATCTGGTGTGGGCTGGTGTGTTTGAAGCGGTTGTGCCATCCGCAGGTGAGGGTGAGCTGGTCAATATCTGTCGGGGAGTTTCCGATGGCCCAGCCGTGGACGTGGTCGACCTCGCACAGCGTCCCGGGGATCTCGCACTCGCGTACCGCGCAGGTGGGGTAGAGGGTTTCCAGCACTCGGCGTTGGGCCGGAGTGGCGAACCGTTCCCGGTACCCGAGGTAGAGCGGGGTGTGGCCACGCCCGAGGAGCAGCGGGGAGACTCCGGCTGCCAGGGCGATGCGGCGCACCTGCTCGGCCGGGATCGGGGTGCCGTCGGTGAGGTGGCCCGGAGCGTTGCCGCCGGTGAGGGTGTCCAGGTCGCAGATGACGGTGACTTTGGTGGCTTTGTGTCCGCCCGACAGCACACTCGACAGCGCTGCGGCTGTTCGTTCGGCGACGTCGCGGTGATCGTCTGGTCCGGCCGGCTTGGCCAGCGGAGCCAGGGTGCCGTCCCAGATGGCGGCGTCTTCGGCGTTCAGCCAGCCCTTGATGTACCGGCCGCCGTCCAGGGAACCAGTGCTGGTGATCCAGGACTTGGCGTAGCCGCGACGGGAGTCCTCGTCGGGGGCGGTCTCGGTGTCGTCGCGTTCGGCGATGACGTCGCGGATCCGGTGGCCGAACACCGCGATCTTCCCCGGCGAGAACCCCTGGTCGACCATCTCCAGCAGCTTGTTCTCGGCCTTGGCGCAGTCGGTGTCGTCCAGCCGCGCCACTGAATCGGCGACCGTGGCGGCGTACCCGTAGGACAGCTCTCCGGCCGCCAGTTGCTCGGTCACCTGCGGCAGGCGGTGGCGTTGCCGGGCGAGGGTGAGGCGTTCTTTGGCGCGGTTCTCGCGCATCCCCAGCCGGGACCGCAGCCATGCCCGGGTGGAGGGGTATCCCCAGCGCTGCTGCTCTCCGGTGGCGTCGACACGGCCGATGAATCCAGCCAGGGCGCTTTCTTGCATATCGCAGGCGGCGGCCAGGTCTTCGGTGAGTTCCAGGCACGCGGCCGCCGATTCAGGGGCCTCTCTCTGGGCGAGTTCAGTGGCGATCGTCGAGAGCGCGTTCACCAATTCCATGGTGGACGCGCCCTCAAGGTCGACCGTCACTGACTGCATACCTAAAGTGTACCCCAAGTGACCGACAATTGCGTGCCGAGACGAGGGCTTCTTTCTTGCTGATCAGTGGAAAAATATTGCTCAGTGCGTCCGGACTTCCTCCGCCTTTGCCTGGGCGGTGAATTGTTCCTTTGGGGTGGTTTGTTGGGCACGCGTACGGATGGGGGCGGTGGGGTGGCGCGACCCGGGCGGGGCAGGCGGAGCCTGCCCCTTTGGCGCTGCCTCAGGGGCCGCAGAGGCTCCGAAGTCAAGGGTGGACGAAGTCCATCGCGAAGCGACGCCGAAGGCGCCCTTGACTTTGGAGGGGCGGCCCCGTACGCCAGCGCCACCCCACCGCACGGCCAACCCCTCGCCTCTGCCCCAAACACCCTTTCGGGTAATGCATGACGCGTCGATACCCTGCTTACAAATCCTCCGGCAAACCCCTCCGGGCTATAAGCAGCGCGCCAGTACCGGAAGCGTGCACGAAAGGCAGCCAGAACAATCCGGACACCGAAACGGAAAAGTCGTCACGCGGTGGTGGGAGCGGTCATTCGGCCGAGGTGATGGTGTTGAGGCGCTCGACGGCGTCGGCGAATTCTTCGACCATGTCGTAGACGACCTGGCGGGCGGGTTTGACGGTGTTCATCAGGCCGACGCACTGGCCGACGAAGTAGTTGGCGAGCGCGCGGGCGCCGGGGTTGCCGGACTCGGCGACCTTGCTGATCTGCCGCATCGCGCCCTCGGCGACGATCATCTGCAGCGGCATGCCGAGCGGACCGGGGCTGTCGGGGCCCTCCCACTCGTCGGTCCAGGCGGAGCGGAGCTGGCGGGCGGGCTTGCCGGTGCGGGAGCGGGAGCGGACGGTGTCGCGGGACGTGGCGGCGAGCATCTTCTGTTTGACCGCGGGCGCCGTCTCGGCCTCCTCGGTGGTGAGCCAGACCGAGCCGCACCAGACGCCGGATGCGCCGAGGGCGAGGGCGGCGGCCATCTGGCGGCCGGTGGCGATGCCGCCGGCGGCGAGGACGGGCACCGGCGCGACGGTGTCGACGACCTCGGGGACGAGGACCATCGTGGAGATCTCGCCGGTGTGCCCGCCGGCCTCGCCGCCCTGCGCGATGACGAGGTCGACGCCGGCGGCGACCTGGCGGCGGGCGTGCTCGGAGGTGCCGACGAGCGCGGCGACGGGGATCCCGGCGGACTTGGCCTTCTCGACCATGATCGGGGGCGGGGTGCCGAGGGCGCTGGCGATGAGCCCGATCGGGTGGGCGAGGGACACGTCGATCAGCTCGGTCGCGCCCTCCTTGGTGACCTGCGTGCCGCCGCGCGCGTTGGACTTCTTGGCCTTCTCGAAGTCGGGCAGCGGGACGTCGTACTTGGCGAACAGCCCGATGAGGAAGTCCCAGTGCTCCTGCGGGACCGCGGCGAGCATGGTGTCGAGGCCGCCCTCGCCGCGTCCGGCCCGCTCGGCCGACTCGTCGATCTTGCCGGGGACGAGCACGTCGACGCCGTAGGGGCGGCCGCCGACGTGGTCGTCGATCCAGCGCAGCTCCTCCTCCAGCCGGTCGGGGGTGTAGGCGACGGCGCCGAGGACGCCGAAGCCGCCGGCGTTGGTGACGGCGGCGACGACGTCGCGGCAGTGGCTGAAGGCGAACAGCGGGAACTCGATCCCGAACGTGGCGCAGACCTCGGTGTTCATGTCTCCGACGCTAACGGACCGAACGTCATTCGGTCCAGGCCCGGACGGTCAGCCGGCGGGGCGGAACAGCACGTACGACTCGCCCTCGTCCGGATGCTCGAAGGAGGCCCGCAGCGGCAGTCCTTCGCGCGGATCGGTGACGCCGTCCAGCCGCGCGTACATCCACGGCCCCTCGGCCAGCTCGACCAGCGCCAGGTACGCCGGCGGCGGGACGGTGCCGTCCTCGGCGGGCCGCCCGTGGGTGACGGTCCAGGTGACGAGGGTCGCCTCGCCGCTCGCGTCCGCCCAGGTCAGGTCCTCCTCGCCGCAGTCGGGGCAGCCGACCGCGTCCGGCGCGTACCAGCGGTCGCACGCCTCGCAGCGCTTGATGACGAGCCTGCCGGCGGCGGTGCCGTCGAAGAACGGGTCGGTGCGGCCGTCGCGCCGCAGCACGCCGATGTCCATCGCTCAGGCTCCCTTCGGGTGCGGGCTGACGATCAGGGTCGAGTGGTGGTCGAGGATGCCGCCGTTCCCGCTGACGAGGACGACGTCGTTGGACGGGGCCTGCCGCTCCCCGCCGTCCCCGCGCGCCTGGATGACGGCCTCCGACAGCGGCGTGAAGCCCCACATGTAGTACGCCGACAGCTGCCCGCCGCCGGTGTTGGTCGGCAGCGACCCGCCGGGCCCGAGGGTGCCGGACGCGGCGAACGCGCCGCCCTCGCCCTTGGCGCAGAACCCGTAGTCCTCTAGCGACACCAGGACGGTGTAGGTGTAGCAGTCGTACAGCTCGCACACGTCCACGTCGGACGGGGTGATCCCGGCCATCTTCATCGCGGTCGCGCCCGAGGAGACGGCGCCGGTCGTCAGGCCGAAGTCGCTGCCGCGCTCCTTGCGGTGCCCGGGGTGGCCCTGGCCCCAGCCCCACAGGTGGACGGGCGGCCGGGCGAGGTCGCGGGCGCGGTCGGCGCTCGTCACGATCACCGCGATGGCGCCGTTGGAGACCAGGCAGCAGTCCAGCAGGTGCAGCGGTTCCGACACCCACCGCGACGCCTGGTGGTCGGCGAGCGTGATCGGCTCGCGCATCTGCGCGAGGGGGTTGCGCGTCGCCCACTCCCGCGTCGACACCGCGATCGCGCCGAGCTGCTCGCTGGTCGTCCCGTACCGGGACATGTGCCGCTGCGCCGCCAGGGCGTAGAACGAGTTGACGCTGCGCAGCCCGAGCGCCGCCGTCATGCCGCCGTAGCCGTACCATTCGCGGGCGTTGCGGTTGTATGCCGAGCCCGCCGACTGCTTCGGCTTGAGCGGCGCGTCGGCGAACACGCAGGCGACCGTGGTCGCGGCGCCGCTCAGCACCGACATCGCCGCGTGCGCGACCATCGCCCCGGCGGTCGCGCCGAAGGCGTTCATCTGGGTCAGCAGCCGCAGGTCCCGCAGGCCGAGCGTGTCGGCCAGCTCGATCCCGGGCGAGCCGCCCATGCCGTGGCTGACCAGCAGCCCGTCCAGGTCGGCCAGGCCGAGGCCGGCGTCGGCCGCGGCGAGCCGCACCGCGTCGGCGGCCAGCCGCCGCGGGCTGCGCCCGTACACCCTGCCGAGCTCGGTCATTCCCAGCCCGGCGATCGCAGCGCTCATTCGTCGCATCCCTCCCCGCATCGTCACCGCCACGGTACCGAACAGCATTCGGTACACCAGGGGCCGGGGCGGACGATCAGTCCCCGGCGGCCCGCGCGCGGAACGCGCCCCGGTAGGCCAGCGGCGGCGCGCCGAGCCGGCGGGCGAAGTGCGCGCGCATCGTCACCGGCGACCCGAACCCCGCCTCGGCCGCGACCCGCTCCACCGGCAGGTCCGTGCTCTCCAGCAGCTGCTGCGCCCGGCGGACCCGCGCGTGCGACAGCCACCGCTGCGGCGTCGTGCCCGCCTGCTCGCGGAACCGGCGGGTCAGCGTCCGGACGCTGCAGGACGCCTGCCGCGCGATGTCCTCCAGCGTCAGCGGCCGGTGCAGGTTGGCCTCGAGCCAGGCCAGCGTCGGTTGCAGCGCCGCGCCGCCGTCCGGCGGCTCGTCGTGCCGGATGAACTGCGCCTGCCCGCCGTCGCGCTGCGGCGGCATGATGATCTTGCGGGCGGTCCGCGCGGCCACCGCGGCGCCGTGGTCGCGGCGGACGATGTGCAGGCACAGGTCGATCCCCGCCGCGACGCCCGCCGACGTGAGCACCTGCCCGTTGTCGACGTACAGGACGGACGGATCCACCTCCACCTGCGGATACCGCCGCTCCAGAGCGCGCGCGTAATGCCAGTGCGTCGTCGCGCGGTGCCCGTCCAGCAGGCCCGCCGCGGCCAGGACGAACGCGCCGACGCAGATGGACGCGATCCGGGCGCCCCGCGCGGCCGCGGACCGCAGCGCGTCCAGGACCTCGCCGGGCGGATCGTCCGCGACCCCCTCGTGGCCGGGGACGACGATCGTGTCCGCCGTCGCCAGAGCGTCCGGGCCGTACGGGGCCTCCACCCGCATCCGGCCGAGCGCGGCGGAGGTGCGCGCGCCGCCGGGCGGTGTGCAGACCCGGACGTCGTAGAGCGGGACGCCGTCCGCCGCGGTCGTCGTCCCGAACACCTGGCCGGGCGTCGCCAGGTCGAACGGCACGACCCCGTCCAGCGCGAGCACCGCGACGACGTGAGGTTCGGGCATGGCCAGAATGTAGCGCACATCGGCAGTCCAGACACTGGCCGGGACACCGCCCGGGGCCGGACGATCGGTGGCGTTCCCGAGCACCACGTCCAAGGAGCCTTCGTGTCCGACCGTTTCGCCGAGTTCGCGCTGCCCGACACCGACCTGACCCGCAAGGCGTACGACCTGGTCTTCGCCACCGGGACGGCGGCGCTCGCCCACCACAGCGTCCGCACCTACCTGTTCGGCCGCGCCATCGGCGAGGCGAAGGGCCTGCGCCCCGGCGCCGACTACGACGACGAGGCGCTGTTCCTGGCGAGCGTCCTGCACGACCTCGGGCTGACCGAGCGAGGAAATGGCGGCCAGCGCTTCGAGGTGGACGGCGCCGACCTCGCGGCCGAATTCCTCACCGGGAACGGGCTCGGCGCCGACCGCGTCCGCGTCGTCTGGGAGGCCATCGCCCTGCACAGCAGCCGGGGCATCGCCCACCGCATGCGCCCGGAGATCGCCCTCACCCACGCCGGGACCAGCGCCGACATCGCCGGCCTGGGCACGGCGCGGCTCCCCGGCGGCGTCGCCGAGCGCGCGCACGCCGCGTTCCCCCGGCTCGAACCGGGCTGCGGGCTCGCCGAGATCATCGTCGGCCAGATCGCCGCGAACCCGGCCAAGGCCCCGATGGGCTCGCTCCCGTACGAACTGGCCCGCCAGTCCGGCACCGACATTCCCGAACCCCGCTGGACGGACCTCGTGGCGGCGGCCTGGCCCGGCGTCGCCTGACCGAGCCCGAGCCCGGTCGAGGCGCGAGCCGCTAGGCGAGGGCCTTGGGGCCGGGGTTGCGAGGACACAGCCGCTAGGCGAGGGCCTTGGGGCCGGGGTTGCGTCAACACAGTTACCCTGGCGGGCGATGGCCGCCGTTCCCCCGGAGAACATGCTCGCCCGCGTCCTCGCCCGCGACCATGACGCGGACGCCACCAGCGCGCGCATCCTGGACGCCGCGCTGGCGCAGTTCGCCGACTTCGGGCTGCGCCGCACCTCGATGGAGGACGTCGCGCGCCGCGCCGGGGTCGCGCGCATCACCGTCTACCGCCGCTTCGCCACCAAGAACGCGCTGGTCGAGGCGGTGCTGCTGCGGGAGGTGCGGCGCTTCCTGGAGGTCTTCACCAAGGCCGTGGACGGTCTGCCGGGCGTCGCCGACCGGGTCGCCGAGGGGTTCGTGGTGACGCTGCGGCACGCCCGCGGCCACGGGCTGTTCCAGCGGCTGATGGCGACCGAGCCGGACGCGCTGCTGCCGTTCCTGACCGTCGACAGCGGCCCGTTCCTGGCGGCGGCGCGGACGTTCCTGGCCGGGGTGCTGCGCGGCGCGGACGGCGTCGCCCCGGACGTCGCCGAGGACGCCGACGTCACCGCCGAGACGCTGATCCGGATCGTGCTGTCGTTCGTGCTGGCGCCGGACGGCCGCGTCCCGCTGGAGGACGAGGAGGGCGCCCGCCGCTACGCCCGCCGCCACCTCGCCCCGATGATCACCCGCCGCCCGCCCGAGGAACCCTGACGCGCCCGCCCGCGTCCCCGGGGCGACGGGGACGCGGGCGGGCGCCGATCAACGGGGCCGGGGCCGCCGTCAGGAGGCCAGCACCGCCTGCAGGAAGTCCCGGGTGCGCTGCTCGGACGGCTCGCCGAAGATCCGGTCCGGCGGCCCCTCCTCGACGATCTGGCCCTGGTCGAACATCAGCACCCGGTCGGAGATGTCCTTGGCGAAGGTCATCTCGTGCGTGACGCACAGCATCGTCAGGTCGCTCTCGCGGGCGATGTCGCGCAGCAGGTCCTGCACGCCGACGACCAGTTCGGGGTCGAGCGCGGAGGTCACCTCGTCCAGCAGCAGCACCCGCGGCTGCATGGCCAGGGCCCGGGCGATCGCGACCCGCTGCTGCTGCCCGCCGGACAGCTGCGAGGGGTGCGCGTTCTCCTTGTCGGCGAGCCCGACCAGGTCCAGCAGGCTGCGCGCGCGCTCGACCGCCTCGTCCTTGGACACCCCCAGCACCCGCACCGGCCCCTCGGTGAGGTTGCGCAGCACGTTCATGTTGGGGAACAGGTTGAACTGCTGGAACACCATGCCGACCTGCTTGCGCATCTCGTGCAGGTGCTTCTGGTTGGCCGGGACGCGCCGGCCGCCCTTGTCCATGTGCCAGAGGGTGTCGTCGCCGATCCAGATCAGCCCGTCGTCGAGCTTCTCCAGTGTCATCAGCAGCCGCAGGATCGTGGTCTTGCCCGACCCGCTCGGCCCGATCAGCGTCACCCGCTCGCCGGGCTCCACGGCGAAGTCCAGCTCGCGCAGCACGACGTTGGAGCCGAACCGCTTGACGACCTTCTCGAAGCGGATGCCGGGCGCGTCGCCGCGCGGCAGTGCGGCCGCCGCGCCGTCGCCGTCCTTCTTCCGGACGCCCTCCTTCTCGGTGGGGACGCCGGTGGACTCCTCGGGCGTCGGGGCTTCCGGTGCGGTGCCGGCACCCTCCGAGGAGGGACGACCCCCCGCTCCCCCCGGGCTGGCTCCGTCAGTGTTAGTTGGTGGCATAGCGCCTCTCCAGGCGGCGGACGAGAATCGAGGATATGACGCTGACGATGATGAACAGCAGACCCACCAGCGTGATCGGCTCCAGGAACCGCAGGCTCCGCGAGCCGACCTGGTACGCCGACAGCAGCAGCTCGGTGACGTTGATCGCCAGCAGCAGCGGCGAGTCCTTGAACATCGCGATCAGGTAGTTGCCCAGCGTCGGGATCACCCGGCGGATCGCCTGCGGAAGGATCACGTCCAGCCACACCCGCGACTTCGGCAGGTTCAGCGCGGTGCACGCCTCCCACTGCCCGCGCGGGATGTCGGAGATGCCCGCCCGGTACACCTCGGCGGTGTAGGTCGAGTAGTGCAGCCCGAGCGTGATGATCCCGGCGGTGAGCGACCCGATGGTCAGGCCCCACGACGGCAGCACGTAGTAGACGAAGTACAGCTGCGGGATCAGCGGCGTCGAGCGGATGAACTCGGTGACCCACCGCACCGTCTGGTTCACGACGGCGTTCGGGGTGCGGCGCAGCATCGCCCACACCAGGCCGAGCAGCACCGCGATGACGTAGCCGGCCAGCGTCGCGATGACGGTGTAGCGCAGCCCGTGCAGCAGGTCGGGGATGATGTCGCCGGTGTAGTGCCAGTCCCAGTCCATCAGCCGGCCACCCCCGCTCCGGGGGCGCCCGCCGCGACCGTGCCGAGCTTGGGCTCACGGGAGGGACGGCGGCCGAGCATCCGGTCCACCCGCCGCTCGGCGTAGCGGACGAACAGCTGCAGCACCTGCGCGATCACGAAGTACAGCACCAGCGCCACGGTGAACGACCAGACGGTCTGCCCGGTGCTGCCCTGCACGTTCTTGGACACCCGCGTGATGTCGACCAGCCCGACGAGCGAGACGATGGCGGTGCCCTTCATCAGCTCGATGAGCAGGTTGCCGAACGGCGGCAGCATCAGCGCGAACGCCTGCGGCAGCAGGACGCGCCGCATCCGCTGGAACGGCGTGAAGTTCAGCGCGACCGTCGCCTCGAACTGCGCCTTGGGCACCGCGTTGACCGAGCCGCGCACCACCTCGGCGCCGTACGCGCCGACGTTCATGCCGAGCGCGAGCACCGCCGCGAACAGCGTGGTGAACCGCAGGCCGATGAGGGGCAGCGCGTAGAAGAACCAGTACAGCAGGACGAGGGTGGCCGTGCCGCGGAAGAACTCCACGTACACCCGGTTCAGCAGGCGCACCCACGGGCTGCGCGCGGTGCCCGCCAGGCCGAAGACCAGGGCGAGCACGAGGGCGACCGCGCCGCCGAACACGGTGAGCCGGAAGGTCAGCCACGCGCCCTCCAGCCACTGGTGATAGCCGTCGAGGACCTGTGACACCGATCAGCCCTGGCAGAACTTGGCGGCGGTGTCGGCCGGGCCCGGCATCTCCGCCTGGGTGAACCCGAACGGCTGCAGGACCGGCAGCAGCTGGTTGCTCTTCTGCAGCGCGGCGAGCTGGGTGTTCCAGCCGTTCAGCAGGTCCGAGTCGGCCTTGCGGAACACGAACGCGCCGGCGCCGAGCTGCTCCTTGCCGCCGATGACGGGCGTGAACGCGTCGGTCACCTCGTACTTGCCGTCCTGGTGCTTGGACAGCAGGTCGGCCAGCGAGATGCGGGTCAGCCAGATGCAGTCGATGCGCCCGGCCTTCAGGCCCTCGAAGGCGCTCGCCTGGTCCGCGAACGTCTTGATCTTGCTCTTGCTGACCCCGCTCTTCTCGGCGTAGCCCTGCTCGACCGCGCCGGTCAGCACGCCGACCGTGACGCCCGCCTTGGCGGGGGAGTTCTGGTCGGTGAGCTTCTTCGGGTTGCCCTTCGGCACCATGAACGCGCTCTTGGCGACGTACTCGGGGTTGGCGAACGCCGCGGACGCGCACCGCTCGGGGGTGATGAACATGCCGGCGGCGATCGCGTCGAACCGCTTGGCGTTGAGCCCGCCGATCAGGCCGCCGAAGTCGACCTGGACGCCCTCGACCTTGTCGATGCCGAGCTTCTTGAAGATGACCCGGGCCAGCTCGGGCGCCTCGCCGGTCAGCTTGCCGTCCTTGTCGGTGTAGCCGTAGGGGGCCTCGTTGGCGAACCCGACGGTGATCTTGCCGGCCTTCTTGGCCTTGTCGAGGGTGCCGCCGCCGGAGACCTCCTTGTCCGGATCCGTCGTGGAGCAGCCCGCCGCGGCCAGCGGGACCGCGGCGGACAGCAGAACGGCGGTGCGGAGGAAGTCTCGTCTCGAGGAAGTCATCGTTGAACTCCTGCAGGATGGGGGTGGCCCGCGCCCGCGGGGGCCGTGAGGCCCTCCGCGGGCGCGGGACCTGTCGTCGGGGATATCCGGTTGGGAGCGGGAAATGTGACGCGGGGTCAGTCGCGGACGGGGGTGAAGTCGCGCGCCCCGATGAACGCCGGGCGCGGGGCCGGAGCGGAGAACGGCTCGACGCACGTGTTCTCCACGCTGTTGAACACGATGAACACGTTGGAGCGGGGGAACGGGGTGATGTTCCCGTTGGAGCCGTGCATGCAGTTGCAGTCGAACATGGTGGCCGAGCCGGCGGGCCCGGTGAACAGCTCGATCCCGTGCTTGTCGGCCAGGATCGACAGGCTGTTCGGGTCGGGGGTCCCGATCTCCTGCCCGCGCAGCGACTCCTTGTAGTGGTCGGCCGGGGTCTCCCCGACGCAGGCCACGAACGTCTTGTGCGAGCCAGGCATGATCATTAGCCCGCCATTGTGCACGAAATTCTCCGTCAGCGCGATGGAAATGCTCACCGCGCGCATCCTCGGCATGCCGTCCTCGGCGTGCCAGGTCTCGAAGTCGGAGTGCCAGTAGAAGTCCTTGCCGGTGAACCCCGGCTTGTAGTTGACCCGGCTCTGGTGCACGTACACGTCCGAGCCGAGGATCTGCCGGGCCCGGCCGACCACCCGCGGGTCCCGCACGAGCTGGGCGAACACCTCGCTGATCTTGTGCACCTCGAAGATGGACCGGACCTCGTCCGAGCCGCGCTCGGTGACGGTGCGCTCGTCGGCGAGGATCTGCGGGTCGGAGGCCAGCCGGCGCAGCTCGGCGCGGTAGTCCTCCACCTCCTCCGGCGCGAGCAGCTGCTCGACGCTCAGGAAGCCGTCGCGGTCGAAGGAGTCGAGGGTGGCGGCGTCGACGGGGCCGTCCTGGGGGCCGCCGTACACGACCGGGTCCTGCCGGTACAGCAGCGCGGCCTCGGCGGCCTTGCGGGTGGGATAGGCGTCGTCGATCGACGGATGGGACTCGATGATGCTCATGCGTCCTCCTCGGTCAGCAGCGGGTAGACACCGTTCTCGTCATGGACCTCCCGGCCGGTGCACGGCGGGTTGAACACGCACACCGTCTTGACGTCCGTGTGGGCGCGCAGCGTGTGGTGCTCGTGGCCGTTCAGCAGGTACATCACGCCGGGCTTGATCTCGTGCTTCTCGCCCGTCTCCTCGTTGGTGAGCTCGCCCTCACCCTCGATGCAGTAGACGGCCTCGATGTGGTTGGCGTACCACATCCTCGTCTCGGTCCCCGCGTACAGGATCGTCTCGTGCAGCGAGAAGCCCACGCCCTCCTTGGCCAGCACGAAACGGCGGCTGCACCAGGTCGGCGCCTGCACGTCGCGCTCGGTGCCGATGATCTCGTCAAGGGAGCGAACGATCATGGATTCCTCTTTTCCGGTGTGTTACGGGGCGGCGGCGCCCCCGGGCGGGCCGGGGTCAGGCCGTCACCTTCGGGCGGACGGCCTCGAGGGAGTCCGCGATGATCTCCAGGCCGTGGGCCAGCTCGGCCTCGGTGGTGGTGAGCGGCGGCAGCAGCTTGACGACCTCGCCCTCGGGACCGGAGGTCTCCATCAGCAGCCCCCGGGCGAACGCCTCGCCGCACACCTTCGGCGCGTCCTGCGGGTCCTTCATGACCAGGCCCCACGCCAGGCCGCGGCCGCGGACCGAGTCGACCGCGCCGGCGTGCGCGAGCGCGATCTCCTCCAGCGCCGTCTGGACCTGCTGGCCCTTCTTCAGGGTCTGCTTCTCCATGCCCTCGCCGGTCCAGTAGTCCTCCAGCGCGGCGACGGCGGTGACGAACGCGGGGTTGAAGCCGCGGAAGGTGCCGTTGTGCTCGCCCGGCTCCCACACGTCCAGCTCGCGCTTCATCAGCGTGACCGCGAACGGCAGCCCGTAGCCGCTGAGGGACTTGGACAGGCAGACGATGTCGGGGGTGATCCCGGCGTCCTCGAAGCTGAAGAACGGGCCGGTGCGGCCGCAGCCCATCTGCACGTCGTCGACGATGAGCAGGATGTCGTGCCGGTGGCACAGCTCCTGCAGACCGCGCAGCCATTCGGCGGTGGCGACGTTGATGCCGCCCTCGCCCTGCACCGTCTCCACGATTACGGCGGCGGGCTTGTCCAGGCCACTGCCGCTGTCGTCCAGCATCGTGTCGAACAGCAGGAAGTCGGGCGTGCGGCCGTCGAGGTAGTTGTCATAGGGCATCGCGACGCCGTGCCCGAGCGGCACGCCGGCGCCGGTGCGCTTCATCGAGTTGCCGGTGACCGCCAGCGCGCCCAGCGTCATGCCGTGGAAGGCGTTGGTGAAGCTGACGACGGTCTCCCGCCCGGTGTACTTGCGCGCCAGTTTCAGCGCCGCCTCGACCGAGTTGTTGCCCGCCGGCCCGGGGAACTGGACCTTGTAGTCGAGCCCGCGCGGCTCCAGCACGTGCTCGTTGAAGCGTTCCAGGAAGTCCCGCTTGGCCGTGGTGTACATGTCGAGGCTGTGCACAATGGCGTCGCTGGCGAGATAGTCCATCAGGCGGCGTTTCAGCTGCGGGTTGTTGTGCCCGTAGTTGAGGGTTCCGGCGCCGGCGAAGAAATCGAGGTAGGTGCGGCCGTTCTCATCGGTGATGTGGGAGCCCTGGGCGGTGCTGAACACCGTGGGCCAGCTTCGGCAGTAGCCGCGGACTTCCGATTCCAGGTGGGCGAAAACGTCCATCTTCTGCCTCCGGCAGGTCGGGGGTGGGAGCGGTGTCGGGCGAGAGTGCGGTGTCGGGCGAGAGCGGTGTCGGTCGGATGCGGTGTCGGAGAGGTCTCGGTCGGGCGGTGTCCGGGCCGCGGTCTCCGGGAGGGCGGCGCCGCGGGCGGAGTGCGGGCCGGGCGGGGTGCCGGCGCCGGGCGGACGCGTGCGGGGCGGGGTTCCGGGGCGGGGCCCGGCCGGCGGAGGGGCCGCAGGCCGCTCGGTCAGAACGGGCCGATCCGGAACAGCACCTCGGGCTCGTGGTCGCCGTCCGGGAAGTGCTCGGCCTCGAACAGCGGCTCGCGGGTCAGCTCGCAGCCGCGGGCCCGGGCGAAGGAAGCGAACATCGCCGCCGAGGCGGCGTTGTCCGGGGTCACGGTCGCCTCCATGTACCGGTGGCCGCGGGCCGCCAGCCGGTCGCCGAGGCGGTCCAGCATCCGCCGGGCCAGGCCCTGGCCGCGGTGCGCGTCGTCGACCGCCACCTGCCACACGAAGAACGTGTCGGGGCGGGACGGGCGGACGTAGCCGGTGACGAATCCGCAGGCGCGGCCGGAGTCGCGGGCCACCACGGAGGTGTCGGCGAAGTCGCGGCACCACAGCGCGTAGCTGTACGGGGAATTGACGTCCAGGACCTTGGAGTCGCGGGCGATCCGCCAGAGTTCGGGGCCGTCGGTGAGGCTCGGCTCCTGGAGTTGCACGTCCTCGGTCGTCTCGTCCGGATCGGGGCGTCGGGTCGGTGTTTCCAGGGGTTGCGCTGCCATGTCCAGGCAACTTAGCGAATCTCGCCGGGTGATCGTTCCGTAATGTTACCGTCGGGATGTTTAGTCCTGCGAGCAGCGGGTATGGCAATACGCTTGCTAAATTCGGGCTGATCTCGGCCGCCCGTTCCGCGGCCCGGGGCGCGCCATTCCCGGCGTTACGCAGGAGGTACTGGCGGCTGCGCAAGCGGCGTCGCCACGCGTCTTCCTGAACGCCACCTTAATGTTCCGCGGCCGCGTGCAGAGCCTTTTTGTGTATCGGTTGTGTGAGGTAAGTCACTTCGATTGGCTGACAACGGACGGGGTGCGGTCGGCGTCACGCCGCATCGCGGGAGGTCGAGCCATCGCGAGGGGCCGTGGGGCGGATGTGGGGCAAAGGGCGGACGCGGCCCTCTGGGAGCCCCTGCTAACTCACCTTCAAGGCGGTTCTTCCCTTGCCGCAAGGTAAGGCAGGGTTAGCGCGAAAGTAAGGATTGGCGCGGTCGGGCACCTTCCGGACGGCCCGGGAACCCGCGCGGAAACGGGATCCCGGACCCCGGTTACGGACAGACAGTAAATGCGGCAGGAGGTGTCCGTTAGGGCGGTTCAGCCGGCCTGCGCGAAGCGGTCGGTCGCCTCGATGAGCCGGTGCAGGATGCCCGGCTCGCTGTAGGCGTGGCCCGCGTCGTCCACGATGTGGAACTCCGCCTCCGGCCACGCGCGGTGCAGGTCCCACGCCGTCGCCGCGGGCGTGCACACGTCGTAGCGGCCCTGCACGATGACGGCGGGGATGTGGCGGATCCTGTCCACGCCCCTGATGAGCTGCTCTTCCTCGAAGAACCCCTCGTTGACGAAGTAGTGGTTCTCGATGCGGGCGAACGCGACGGCGTAGTCGGGCTCCCCGAACCCCGCCGTCAGCTGCGGGTCCGGACGCAGCGTCAGCGTCGAGCCCTCCCAGGTCGACCACGCCTTGGCCGCCGCGATCCGCACGTCCCGGTCGGGGGAGTTGAGGCGCTCGTGGAAGGCGGAGATGAGGTCCTCGCGCTCGTCCTCGGGGATCGGCTCGACGTACTTCTCCCACAGGTCCGGGAAGATGAGCGACGCGCCCTCCTGGTAGAACCAGTACAGCTCGAACGGCCGCAGCGTGAAGATGCCGCGCAGCACCAGCTCGGTCACCCGCTCCGGGTGCGTCTGCGCGTACGCCAGCGCCAGGGCGCTGCCCCAGCTGCCGCCGAACACCAGCCACCGCTCGATGCCGAGGTGCTCGCGCAGCCGCTCCATGTCGGCCACCAGATGCCAGGTGGTGTTCGCCTCCAGCGACACCTCGGGGTCCTTTGCGTGCGGCAGGCTCCGGCCGCAGTTGCGCTGGTCGAACAGCACGATGCGGTACCGCTCGGGGTCGAACTGCCGGCGGTGCGCCGGGCTGCACCCGCCGCCCGGACCGCCGTGCAGCATCACGGCCGGCTTCCCGTCGGGGTTCCCGCAGACCTCCCAGTGGATCCGGTTGCCGTCGCCGACGTCGAGCAGCCCGGAGTCGTACGGCTCGATCGGCGGGTACAGGGTGCGAAGCTCCATGGTGCCGAATCATCCCATCGGGCGGCCGGGTCCGCGCTTTCCCGCGCGGCGCGATGTGACCCGTGGCACCGTGGTGGGGGCGACAGGGGTCCCGCACCGGCCGTGACCAGGCCCGCGGCCCCTGCCGGCACCGCGAAGGGAGTACGAAACTAAACCCCAAACTGGGCAAACGCTCCGCTGGTCGGCACTAGAGTGCCTTCAGTGAGCGGAGCGACGAGCCCTCGGGCGAGGAGTGACGCGAGCGCCATGTCCATGACAGCCCCCGCGGACACGGCCCCGGCGGGGCCGTCGGCGAGGAGACGTGTGAGCGAAGTGACGAGCCGTCAGGTGAGGAACGCAGCGAGCCGAGCGGGCGTCCCGGTGCCCTGCCCGGCTGTCTCCGCGCCACGAGGCGAGGAGACCAGTGAGTGAGCTGAACGGATCGGGTGGTTCGCGCGGAGTCCCGGACGCGGGTTCTCCTTGGCCCGCGATGGGACGTGACCCGGGCCGCGGGTCCGACGTCCCCGTGCCTGCCGCCCAGCAGCCGATCCAGATGTCCAAGCCCCAGCAGCCCGGCCAGGCCGCCGACGCCGGCCGTCCCGAGGGCGAGCAGCCCGAGGCCCAGCCCTGGGACATCGTCGAGCGGCTGCGCCAGATGGCCGACCTCATCGGCGACGCCCTCGCCGCCGGCGAGCGCAAGGTCACCGAGGCGCAGAGCGAGACCGCCTCGCAGGTCGCCGCGGCCCAGGCGGAGAAGGAGTCGGCGCAGCGCGACGCCGCCGCGGCGTGGGGCGAGGTGCAGCGCGCCCGGGGCCAGGCCGAGCAGGCCGACCGTCGCGCGGTCGACGCCGAGCGCCGCATCACCGAGGCGCAGAACGAGGCCGCCTCGCAGGTCGCCGCGATCCAGGCGGAGAAGGAGTCGGCGCAGCGCGACGCCGCCGCGGCGTGGGGCGAGGTGCAGCGCGCCCGGGGCCAGGCCGAGCAGGCCGACCGCCGCGCCGTGGACGCCGAGCGCAAGGCGGCCGAGGCCGAGCGCCGCGCCGGCGAGGTGCAGAACGAGGCCGTCGCCCAGATCGCCGCCCTGCAGAACGAGAAGGAGGCCGCGCAGCGCGACGCGGCCGCCGCGTGGAACCAGGCGCAGCAGGGCCGCGCCCAGGCCGACCAGGCCCGCGGCCAGGCCGAGCAGGCCCGCGTGCAGGCCGACCAGGCGCGGGCCCAGATGGAGCAGGCCCGCGCCCAGATGGAGCAGGCGCAGGCCCAGGCCGAGCAGGCCGAGCGTCGCGTCGCCGAGGCCGAGGCCACCGTCCGGCAGGCCATCCAGCAGCGCGACGCGATGAGCGAGGCCCGCGACGACGCGCTGCGCGCCGTCGAGGACGCCGTCGGCGGCCGCCGCTCCGCCGAGGCCGAGCGCGACCGGGTCGCCGAGCAGGCCGCCGAGCTGTCGCGGGCGCTGGAGGCCGCGCACAGCGAGCTGTCGGCGGTGCGCGCCAAGCTCACCGACGCCGAGATGACCGCGCAGAACCTGCAGCACGCGGTCGTCGCCGCCGGCAAGGAGGCCGACGAGACCCGCCGCCGCGCCCAGGAGTCCGAGCGCCGTGCGCAGGAGAACGAGCGCCGCGCCCAGGAGTCCGAACGGCGCGCGCAGGACGCCGAGCGCCGCGCCCAGGAGGCGATCGCCCGCGCCGAGGGCGCCGACGCCGAGCGGCAGCAGGCCCTCGACACGGCCGCGCAGTCGCTGGAGGCCGCCAAGAAGGCCGAGCGGGAGCGCGACGCCAGCGCCAAGGCGCGCGAGGCCGCCGACCGCACCCGGGAGGCCGCGGTGCAGTCGCAGGCCCGCGCCGAGTCGGAGCTGACGCTGGCCCGGGGCCGCGCCGACCAGGCCGGGCGTGAACGCGACAAGGCGGTCGCCGGGATGCGGCAGATGGCCGCCGAGCGCGACGCGGTCGCCGAGAAGCTCGCCGAGCGCGACCAGTGGGTCGACCAGCTCGCCCAGGCCGTCACCGAGCAGCGCGCGCAGATCGCCGAGCTGTCCCAGGAGCGCGACGCCGCCCGGCAGGCCGCCGACCAGGCCCGGTCCCTGATCGACGAGCTGACCCGGCAGCTGCGCACCATCATGCCCACGGCGGCGACGCCGCGGATCTGACCCGTCCCCCGGCCCGCGCGGGCCGGGGGGCGCGATCCGTCCTCTCCACACCCTCTGACCAGCGGGGGCGGGGCACCGGCTGGACGGTGTACGTGGACGTGCCTGTTATCCTGGTGGCCCGTGGACAGTGCGGTACCGAGCCCTTCGGTGAACGCCGCCTCGCAACGACCACGGGAGCGCCTTCTTGCCTTCGGCAGCCACTGGTAGATCACGTCCTACCAAGCACCTCTTCGTCACCGGCGGTGTCGCCTCCAGCCTCGGCAAGGGACTGACGGCGTCCAGCCTGGGCCGGCTTCTCACCCTGCGCGGGCTGCGGGTCACCATGCAGAAGCTCGACCCCTACCTCAACGTCGACCCCGGCACGATGAACCCGTTCCAGCACGGCGAGGTGTTCGTCACCGACGACGGCGCCGAGACGGACCTGGACATCGGCCACTACGAGCGGTTCCTGGACACCGAGTTGCACGGGTCCGCGAACGTCACCACGGGCCAGGTGTACTCCAACGTGATCGCCAAGGAGCGGCGCGGGGAGTACCTCGGTGACACCGTTCAGGTGATCCCGCACATCACCAATGAGATCAAGGACCGCATCCGCGGGATGGCGGACGACACCGAGGTGGACGTCGTCATCACCGAGGTCGGCGGGACCGTCGGCGACATCGAGTCGCTGCCGTTCCTGGAGTCCGTGCGGCAGATCCGGCACGAGATCGGCCGCGACAACTGCTTCTTCCTGCACGTGTCGCTGCTGCCCTACATCGGCCCGTCCGGCGAGCTGAAGACCAAGCCGACGCAGCACTCGGTCGCCGCGCTGCGCTCGATCGGCATCCAGCCCGACGCGATCGTGTGCCGGTCGGACCGGCCGATCACCGACGGGCTCAAGCACAAGATCAGCCTGATGTGCGACGTGGACCGCGAGGCCGTGGTGTCCGCGGTCGACGCCGCGTCCATCTACGACATCCCGAAGGTGCTGCACGCCGAGGGCCTGGACGCCTACGTGGTGCGCCGGCTCGGGCTGCCGTTCCGGGACGTGGACTGGGGCGCCTGGGACCGGCTGCTGCGCCGCGTCCACAAGCCCGCCCGCGAGGTCACGATCGCGCTGGTCGGCAAGTACATCGACCTGCCCGACGCCTACCTGTCGGTCACCGAGGCGCTGCGGCACGGCGGGTTCGGCAACGACGCCAAGGTGCACATCCGCTGGGTGAAGAGCGACGACTGCGAGACGCCCGAGGGCGCCGAGCGGGAGCTCGACGGCGTGGACGGCGTGCTGATCCCCGGCGGGTTCGGCGTGCGCGGCATCGAGGGCAAGCTCGGCGCGGTCCGGCACGCGCGGGAGAGGCGCGTCCCGCTGCTCGGCATCTGCCTGGGCCTGCAGTGCATGGTGATCGAGGCGGCGCGCAACCTCGGCGGGCTCGCCGGGGCCGGCAGCGCCGAGTTCGACGCCACCACCGCCCACCCGGTGGTCGCCACCATGGCCGACCAGCTCGACGTGGTCGCCGGCGAGCGGGACATGGGCGGCACCATGCGGCTCGGGCTCTACCCGGCCGACCTCGCCGAGGGGTCGGTGGTCCGGGAGCTGTACGGGGAGGCGAAGGTCTCCGAGCGGCACCGGCACCGCTACGAGGTCAACAACGCCTACCGCGGCCGGCTGGAGGAGGCGGGGCTGCGCTTCTCCGGGCTGTCGCCGGACGGCCGGCTCGTCGAGTACGTCGAGCTTCCCCGCGAGAACCACCCGTTCTTCGTCGGCACGCAGGCGCACCCGGAGTTCCGGTCCCGGCCGACCCGCCCGCACCCGCTGTTCACCGGCCTGGTCGCCGCGGCGATCGACTACGCCGGCACCCGCGCGGCGGACGCGGCGGACGCCTCGTGAGCGCCGGCCCGGGGATCGACCCGGCGCGGCCCGGTCCCGAGCTCGGCCCGGACGACGTCCGCGACCGGCCGGAGCGCTGGAGCGTCGTCGAGGAGTCGACCGCGTTCGAGGGGCCGGTGTTCAAGGTCCGCCGCGACCGGGTCGAGATGCCGAGCGGGCCCGGCGGCGGCACCGAGGTCGTCGGCCGCGACGTCATCGAGCACCTCGGCTCGGTCGGCATCCTCGCCCTCGACGACCGCGACCGCGTGCTGCTGCTGCGCCAGTACCGGCACCCGGTCGGGCGGCTGCTGTGGGAGACGCCCGCCGGGCTGCGCGACGTCGCGGGCGAGCCGCTGCACGTGCTCGCCGAGCGGGAGCTGCTGGAGGAGGCCGGGTACCGCGCCGCGCGCTGGGACACCCTCGCCGACGTGTTCCCCTCGTCGGGGATGTCGAACGAGCGCACCCGGATCTTCCTCGCCCGCGACCTGACCGAGGTGCCCGCCGACGAGATCGACTTCGAGCGGGTGCACGAGGAGGCCGACATGCCGGTCGTGTGGGTGCCGCTGGACGAGGCCGTCCGCAAGGTCCTCGCCGGCGACGTGCACAACATGATCGCCTGCGTGGGGATCCTCGCGGTGCACGCGGCGCGCGCCGGCGGCTACCGCGACCTGCGCCCCGTGGACGCCCCCGAGGGCTGACGGCCCTCCTGCCGCGCCCGAGCGCGCAAGCGACGCGGGAACGCCCCGCCGCCCGGTACGGGGCGGCGGGGCGTTCCCGCGTCCGGGCACGGCACCGCTCGGCCGGGGCGGTGCCGGGGCGGTGCCGGCGCGACATGCGACACGGCCGCGCCGATGAGGCCTGCGCTGCGCGGCGGGAGGGGGCATGATGGGCACGTCGCGACCCGCCTCGAGCCCGCCCCGACCGGGCCGCCCGGGCCGACCGACCCCGCACGGACCGCCGGAAGAGGTGCCGCAACTGTCCCCGAGCACGACCCGCCGGTCCGCCGCGCGGCCCCCCGCCCAGGACGCCGCCCGTGGCACCGCCCCGGACGCCGCCCGGCACGTCGGCCGCGACCCGGGCACCGGCTCCGCGCTCGAATCGTCGGTGCGCACCTACCTGGGCCACCTGGCCGTCGAACGCGGCCTCGCCGCCAACACCCTGTCCTCCTACCGCCGCGACCTGCACCGCTACGTCCGGGTCCAGGACGGCCGGGGCCGCACCTCCATCGCCGACATCACCGAGGACGACGTCCGCGCGTACCTGATCGGGCTGCGCGAGGGCGACGAGGAGCACCCGCCGCTGTCGGCGGGCTCGGCCGCCCGCGCGCTCGTCGCCGTCCGCGGGCTGCACCGGTTCGCGCTGCGCGAGGGCATGGCGTCCGGCGACCCGGCGCACGACGTCAAGCCGCCCACCCCGCCGCGGCGGCTGCCCAAGGCCATCACGCTGGAGGAGGTGGAGCGGCTGCTCGCGGCCGCCGCCGGACCGTCCGACGGCGACGCCGGCACCGCCCGCGGGCTGCGCGACCGCGCGCTGCTGGAGCTGCTGTACGGGTCGGGTGCGCGGATCTCCGAGGCCGTCGGCCTGGACGTCGACGACCTCGACCTCGCCGAGGGGTTCGCGCGGGTCGCCGGCAAGGGCGGCAAGGCCCGGGTCGTGCCAATCGGCGACTACGCGGCGCGGGCCGTCGACGCCTACCTGGTCCGGGCCCGCCCGGAGCTCGCCGGCGCGGGACGCGGCGGCCCGGCGCTGTTCCTCAACGCCCGCGGCGGCCGGCTGTCGCGGCAGGGCGCCTGGATGGTGCTGCGCGCCGCCGCCGACCGGGCCCGGCTGACGCAGGTGTCGCCGCACACCCTGCGGCACTCGTTCGCCACCCACCTGCTGGACGGCGGCGCCGACGTGCGCGTCGTGCAGGAGTTGCTCGGACACGCCTCGGTGACGACCACGCAGGTCTACACTCTGGTGACGGTCCAGCTTCTGCGCGAGGTGTACGCCACCTCGCATCCGCGCGCCCGCAGCTGAGCGCGCGTCCGCCCGCCGGGCGGGGACGCACGGCCGCGGTGCCGCGACAAATCCCGACACTCGGCGCGCGTCGGCTTGAGACGCGGGGACGTGGCACCTAGAGTCCCCGTTCTGGACGGCATTCCCGGCCGCCGGGGAGGGATCTGGTGAGCAGCACGAAAGGTGCGGAGGGGGTTCTCTCCTCCGCCACCATAGAGACCGATCCGAGTCGGGCCCTCGGCCCGACTCAGCGACCCGTGCCCGTCTTTCCGGAGCCGGAACCGCTGGCCGAGCACGGGCCGGCCCGCATCGTCGCCATCTGCAACCAGAAGGGCGGCGTCGGCAAGACCACCACGACGATCAACCTGGGCGCCGCGCTCGCCGAGTACGGCCGCCGGGTGCTGCTCGTCGACTTCGACCCGCAGGGCGCCCTGTCGGTCGGCCTCGGCAAGGGCGACCCGCGCCAGCTCGACATGACGATCCACAACCTGCTGCTCGAGCGCGACACCGAGTGGGAGGACATCGTCCTGGAGACCGGCGTCGACGGGATGGACCTGCTGCCGAGCAACATCGACCTGTCCGGCGCCGAGGTCCAGCTCGTGCACGAGGTCGGCCGCGAGTACATCCTGCAGGGCGCGCTGAAGTCGGCCATCCCGCACTACGACTACATCCTGATCGACTGCCAGCCGTCGCTCGGCCTGCTCACCGTGAACGCGCTGGCCGCCAGCGAGGGCGTGCTGATCCCGCTGGAGTGCGAGTACTTCGCGATGCGCGGCGTCGCGCTGCTGATGGAGACCATCGAGAAGGTGCAGGGCCGGATCAACCCGGGCCTCGCCATCGACGGCGTGCTCGGCACCATGTACGACTCGCGGACCCTGCACACCCGCGAGGTCCTCGGCCGGATCGTCGAGGCCTTCGGCGACAAGGTGTTCCACACGGTCATCAACCGCACGGTACGGTTTCCTGACGCGACCGTCGCCGGGGAGCCGATCACGTACTTCGACCCGAACTCGATGGGCGCGAACGCATACCGGGGTCTGGCGCGGGAGGTGCTCGGAAGGTGGGCTCACGTCGGGTAAGGCTGCCCGGTGTCGATGAGATCTTCCGGCCCACCGCGCCGCCGCCCGGCCCCGGCCCGTCCGGCGGCCCGCCCGGGCCGGGACGCGCACTGCCGGAGCACGCCGTCCAGCAGCACGCCGCCGTCGGGCATGCCGTCACCGGGCACACCGTCGAGGAGCACGCCGGGGCCGAACGGGCGGTGCCGGGCACCGGCCCGTCCCTCGCGGCGGTGCCCGGCGGGACGCACCGCCCCACCGGCCGGCAGCGCCACGACTCCAAGATCACCGTTTACATCTCCTCCGACGAGCTGCTCGCGCTGGAGCAGCTGCGCCTGCGGCTGCGCGCCGACCACGCGCTGCCGGTCGACCGGGGCCGGCTCGTCCGCGAGGCCGTCGCGGCGATGATCGGCGACTTCGACGCCCGCGGCGAGTACAGCACCCTCGTCCGCCGCCTGCGCGGCACCTCCTGACCCCGCATCCCACCCGAGCCCCCGTCCCCGACCCCCGCCCCCGTACCGAGGGATTCGCATGGGCCAGCCCACCGACGACCCGCCCGAGCCGCCGGCGCCGCCCGAGCCGTTCCGGCCGCCGCCGCCCATCTACGCCCCCCCGCCCTCAGCGGAGGGCACGCCGTCTCCTCCGTACGCCCCGCAGCCCGGCCAGGCGCCCGGCCAGGCGCCCGGCCAGGCGCCGACCTACCCGCTGCCGGGAGCCGGGCCGTCCGGGCCGTCCGGGCAGTTCGGGCCGCCCGGTGGCCGCTCCAGCCGCACGCCGCTGATCCTCGCCGGCGCGGCGGCCCTCGTCGCCGTCCTCCTGATCGCCGGCGCGGTGACCTACCTGGCGACGCGCGGCGGCGACGGCGACGGGTACGACGGCGGGCCGACGACGCTGCGGCAGCCGATGATCCTCCAGCAGGTCGCGGAGGTCTCCCAGGCGCCGTGCGCGGCCGGGACGCTGCCCGAGGCGTCCGGGACGTCCTGCTACCGGCTCGCCGGGGGCGGCATGACCGTCCGCGGCGTCCGGCACATGAAGGCCGCGCCGCCGGCCGGCGGGTCCACGACGTGGGCGATCGAGATCGAACTGACCCCGGCGGACGCCCGCGCCTTCGCGGACCTGACCGGACGGGCGGCGCGGGAGCGGCCCGGATCGCCGGCCAACCAGATCGCGATGGTCGTCGGCGGGCGGGTGCTGTCCGCGCCATCGGTCAACGGCGGGCCCATCACCGGCGGCTCGGTGCAGATCTCCGGCCGCTTCACCCGCACCGAGGCCGAGGACCTGATCGCCCGGATCGCCGGCCGCCGCCCCTCCTGACGGCCGGCGCCCGCCGCCCCGTCCGGGCGCCCGCACCCCGCCGGGCATGCGACGATGGGGCCGGTGAGCATGTGGCCGGGGAGCACCGGGCGGGCGGCGTCCTCCGCTACCGTGAGCGACGTGGACGAGACGGCGCCCGGGCGGGGAGCAGAGCCGGAGGGGGGCCCGGAGCGGGCCGACGGCGAGGAGCAGGGCTTCCGCGTCCATCTGGACAACTTCGAGGGCCCCTTCGACCTGCTGCTCGGGCTGATCTCCAAGCACAAGCTGGACATCACCGAGGTGTCCCTGCACAAGGTCACCGACGACTTCATCGCCCACATCCGCTCCCACGGCAAGGACTGGGACCTCGACCAGGCCAGCCACTTCCTGCTCGTCGCCGCGACCCTGCTGGACCTGAAGGCGGCGCGGCTGCTGCCGTCCGGCGAGGTCGACGACGAGGAGGACCTGGCCCTGCTGGAGGCCCGCGACCTGCTGTTCGCCCGGCTGCTGCAGTACCGCGCCTACAAGGAGGTCGCCCAGGTGCTCGCCGGCCGGATGGCCGAGGCGGGCCGGCGGTTCCCGCGCGTGGTGCCGATGGAGCCGAAGTTCGCCAACCTGCTGCCTGAGGTGCTGCTCGGCCTCGGCCCCGAGGAGTTCGCCCGGCTCGCGGCCAGGGCGCTCGCCCCCAAGGCGCCGCCGTCGGTGTCGGTCGAGCACATGTACCAGCCGAAGGCGAGCGTCAAGGAGCAGGCGGAGATCGTCGTCGAGAGGCT
This sequence comes from Actinomadura opuntiae, assembly GCF_030283205.1. Lineage (GTDB taxonomy): Bacteria > Actinomycetota > Actinomycetes > Streptosporangiales > Streptosporangiaceae > Spirillospora. Next base: position 89,322 of record NZ_JASNWF010000025.1, on the reverse strand, counting down.
GCGGCGGCTCCGCAGGACCACCTTCCGGGTCCTGGCCTCCGACGCCGCCGGGACCTACGAGGTCGTCGCGCGGTTCCTGGCGCTGCTGGAGCTGTACCGGGAGCGGGCCGTCGCGTTCGAGCAGCTGGAGCCGCTCGGCGAGCTGCACGTCGCCTGGACCGGCACCGACGAGGGCGACGTGGCGGTCGGCGACGACTACGAGGGCTCGCGCGAGGCCGCGGACGCCGCGGGCAAGGACGGGAAGGACGAGGCAGACGATGACGACTGACGGACCGGGCCCCGGCACGCCGGAGCACGGCGCCCCGGACGGGGAGGCGCCCGCGGCCGGGGACGCGGCCCGGCCCGAGACCGGGCCCGAGACCGGGCCCGAGACCGGGCCCGAGACCCCGCCGGAGACCGGGCCCGAGACCCCGCCGGAGACCGGGTCCGAGACCGCGCCGGAGGACGTGCCCGGGGACGCGTCCGCCGAGGACGGCGAGGGCCTGCCGGGGCTGCGCGCCTCGATCGAGGCGATCCTGCTGGTGGTGGACGAGCCCGTCGCCGAGATCATGCTGGCGCAGCTGCTGGAGCGGCCGCGCGGCGAGATCGCCGCGACGCTGCGGGAGCTGGCCGCGGAATACACCGAGCAGGGCCGCGGGTTCGACCTCAGGGAGGTCGCCGGCGGCTGGCGGTTCTACACCCGGGACGTGTGCGCCCCGGTGGTGGAGCGGTTCGTCACCGACGGCCAGCAGGCCCGGCTGACGCAGGCCGCGCTGGAGACGCTCGCCGTCGTCGCCTACCGGCAGCCGGTGAGCCGGGCGCGGGTGTCGGCGATCCGCGGCGTCAACAGCGACGGCGTGATCCGGACGCTGACCCTGCGCGGCCTGATCGAGAACGCCGGCCAGGAACCGGAGACCGGCGCGCACCTGTACCGCACCACCGGGTACTTCCTGGAGCGGCTGGGGCTGCGCGACCTCGGCGAGCTGCCGGAGCTGGCCCCCTACCTCCCCGACGACCTGCCAGAAGACATAGTTGAGGAATCGTGACTGAGACTGAGGGCGTGCGGCTGCAGAAGGTGCTGGCCGAGGCCGGGATCGGCAGCCGCCGCCACTGCGAGGAGCTGATCGGCGAGGGCCGCGTCACCGTCGACGGCAAGCGGGTGTTCCGGTTCGGCGAGCGGGTCGACCCGCAGCGGGCCGTCATCCATGTGGACGGCAAGCGGGTCGAGACCCGCGCCGAGATGCGGTACTACATGGTCAACAAGCCGCGCGGCGTGGTCAGCACGATGTCGGACGAGCGGGGCCGCAAGTCCCTGGAGGACTACGTGGACGTGCCCGAGCGGCTGTTCCACGTCGGCCGGCTCGACACCGACACCGAGGGGCTGATCCTGCTCACCAACGACGGCGAGCTCGCCCACCGGCTCACCCATCCGAGCTACGGGGTGTTCAAGACCTACCTCGCCGAGATCCACGGGCCGATCCCGCGCGACCTCGGCAAGCGGCTGCGCGCCGGGGTGACCCTGGACGACGGGCCCGCCAAGGCCGACAAGTTCCGGGTGTTCGACCAGGTCGGCCGGCGGGTGCTGGTGGAGATCACCCTGCACGAGGGGCGCAAGCACATCGTGCGGCGGCTGCTGAAGGAGGTCGGGTTCCCGGTGCAGCAGCTGGCCCGCATAGAGTTCGGCCCGATCAAGCTGGGCCAGCTGAAGCCGGGCGGGATGCGGGCGCTGACCGTCCAGGAGATCGGCGAGCTGTACAAGGTGGTCGGGCTGTAGCCCGGGCCGCCGGTTCCGACGACACGGAGAGGGTGCGAGGTGGCGGTACGCGCGGTCCGCGGGGCGACGCAGGTGGACGCCGACGACCGGGAGGAGATCCTGGCGGCGACGGCCGAGCTGGTGAGCGAGGTCATGGGCCGCAACGGGCTGACGACCGACGACGTGATCAGCGTCCTGTTCACGGCGACGCCGGACCTGACCGCGGAGTTCCCCGCGCTGGCCGCGCGCAAGCTCGGCTTCCAGGAGGTGCCGCTGATGTGCGCGAGCGAGATCGGGGTGCCGCACGCGCTGCCGCGGGTGATCCGGCTGATGGCGCACATCGCGACGGACCGTCCGCGCTCGGAGGTCCAGCACGTCTACCTGCGCGGCGCGAAGGCCCTCAGGCTGGACATCGCGCAATAGCGCCCGAGCGCAGCGAGGCATGGGCGGGGCGCAGTAGCGCCCGAGCGCAGCGAGGCATGGACATCGCGCAGTAGCGCCCGAGCGCGGCGAGGCATGGGCCGGGCGCAATAGCCGTCGAAGGCGGCGGGACGTGGGCATCCTGCGATAAGTGGGGAGCGGACGGGGCGCAGTAGGGTGACGGGCGTGAACGAGGACGTGGTGGGCCGCATCGTCGTGGTCGGGACGGGCCTGATCGGCACGTCGGTCGCGCTGGCGATGCGCGAGCGGGGCGCCGAGGTGCTGCTGACGGACCGGGACGCGGGCGCCCTGGCGCTGGCCGTCGAGCTGGGCGCGGGGGAGGCGCTGCCGGACGGCGCGGCGGCCGAGCCCGCGGACCTGGCGGTGCTGGCGGTGCCGCCCGCCGCGGTGGCGGTGACGCTGCTGGACGCGCAGAAGCGCGGCCTGGCGACCGCCTACACCGACGTGGCGAGCGTGAAGGCGCTGCCGCTGGCGCAGGCCCGCGAGCTGGGCTGCGACCTGTCGACGTTCGTGGCGGGGCATCCCCTGGCCGGCAGCGAGCGCTCCGGGCCGGGCGCGGCGCGTCCCGACCTGTTCCTCGGCCGCCCGTGGGCGCTGTGCGCGACCCCGGAGACGGCGCCGGGGGCGGTCGCGGCGGTGACCGCGCTGGCGAAGGCGTGCGGCGCGATGCCGGTGGAGGTGGACGCCGCCGAGCACGACCGGGCGGTGGCGCTGGTGTCGCACGGCCCGCACGTGGTGTCGGCGGCGGTCGCGGCGCGGCTGACCGGCGCCGACGACGTGGCGCTGGGCCTTGCGGGGCAGGGCGTCCGGGACGTCACCCGGATCGCGGCCAGCGACCCGCGGCTGTGGATCGGGATCCTGTCGGCGAACGCCGAGCCGGTCGCGGACGTGCTGGAGGGGGTCGCGACCGATCTCGCGGTGGCGGCGTCGCTGCTGCGCGACGGCAGCGAGGGCGCCGCGGCGCACGTGGCGGACCTGCTGCTGCGCGGCAACGCGGGCCGGTCCCGGATCCCGGGCAAGCACGGCGGCGACCCGTCGGCGTACGCGACGGTGCAGGTGGTCATCCCGGACCGGCCGGGCGAGCTGGCGATGATCTTCCAGGCGGCGGGGATCGCCGGGGTCAACATCGAGGACGTGACGATCGAGCATTCGCCCGGCCGCCCGCTGGGCGTGCTGGAGCTGGCGGTGGTGCCGGAGGCCGCCGACAGGCTCGCGACCGAGCTGCGCGCCCGCGGCTGGTCGGTCCCGGGCCGCTAGCCGACCCGCCCTCCGCCCGCCCCCGCAACCCCCGCGCCCAGCCGAGCCGCGCCGCGGCAGACCTCGGTCGGCCGCGGTGTGACGCGGTGGGCCGCGGTGGTGGGCGCGGGCCGGTAGCCTGAGGCGCTGGGCCCCGCGAGGAAGACGCTCGCGTTCCGCCGCCCGCCCCGCCCGCCGCCCGCCCGTGCCGGCGGGCGCTTCGATGCCGACGAAAGGGAGCGATCGTGCCGCTCGTCATCGCCATGGACGGACCCTCCGGATCGGGCAAGTCCAGCGCGTCCAAGGGCGTCGCCCGCGCGCTCGGGCTGCGCTATCTCGACACGGGCGCGATGTACCGCGCGATGACGTGGTGGATGCTGCGCAACGGCGTCCCGGTGCAGGACGCGGACGCGGTCGCGGCCCGCGCGGGCGACCCGGTGATCGAGTCGGGCACCGACCCGGACGCGCCCGCGATCAGGGTGGACGGGCAGGACGTGTCCGGGCCGATCCGCACCCGCGAGGTGACCAACGCGGTCAGCGCGGTCAGCGCGGTCCCCGCCGTCCGGGCGCGGCTGGTGGAGCTGCAGCGTGAGATCATGGCGGCCGGGGGCATCGTGGTGGAGGGGCGCGACATCGGCACGGTCGTCGCGCCGGACGCGCCGGTCAAGGTGTACCTGACCGCCAGCGAGGAGGTGCGGGCGGCCCGCCGCGCGAAGGACCTGGCGGCCGACCCGGGCGCGTCGGTGACGGTGACGCAGGCCGAGCAGGCGCGCCGCGACCGGCTGGACTCCACCCGCAAGGCGTCGCCGCTGGCGAAGGCGGCCGACGCGCAGGAGATCGACTCGACGGAGCTGGGCCTCGCCGAGGTCATCGAGGCGGTCGTCCGCCTCGCCAAAGAGCAGGAGTGAGCGGGCGGCCTGACGGCCCCCGTGTGGGGATATGACTGTGAGCGAATACGAGATCGAGACCGTGGACGTCGCCGAGGACGTCGCCGCCGACGCGCCGCCCGCGCCGGTGGTCGCGGTGGTCGGGCGGCCCAACGTCGGCAAGTCGACGCTGGTCAACCGGATCCTCGGCCGCCGCGAGGCGGTCGTGGAGGACGTGCCGGGGGTGACCCGGGACCGGGTGGCCTACGACGCGACGTGGAGCGGGCGGCGGTTCACCGTCGTCGACACGGGTGGCTGGCTGCCGGACTCCTCCGGGCTTGCGGCGGCGATCGCCGAGCAGGCCCGGCTGGCGGTGGACCTGGCCGACGTGGTGATGTTCGTGGTGGACGCGACGGTGGGCGCCACGGACGTGGACGAGGCCGTGGTGGAGATCCTGCGCCGGTCCGGCAAGCCGGTGGTGCTGGTGGCCAACAAGGTCGACGACCAGGGCGCCGAGGCGGACGCGGCGATGCTGTGGTCGCTGGGGTTCGGCGAGCCGCATCCGGTGTCGGCGCTGCACGGCCGGGGCAGCGGCGACCTGCTGGACGCGGTGCTGGAGGCCCTGCCGGAGGAGGCGCCGCGCGAGACGTTCGGCGAGCAGGGCGGGCCGCGCCGGATCGCGCTGCTCGGCCGCCCGAACGTCGGCAAGTCCAGCCTGCTGAACAAGCTGGCGGGGGAGAACCGGGCCGTGGTGGACGCGGTGGCCGGCACGACCCGCGACCCGGTGGACGAGCTGATCGAGCTGGGCGACCGGACGTTCCGGTTCATCGACACGGCGGGGATCCGGCGGCGGCACCGGGAGAACCAGGGCGCCGACTTCTACGCGACGCTGCGCACGCAGTCGGCGCTGGAGCGCGCCGAGGTCGCGGTGGTGCTGGTGGACGCGGCGGAGCCGCTCGCCGAGCAGGACCTGCGGATCGTCTCGATGGTGATCGAGTCGGGCCGGGCGCTGGTCATCGCCTACAACAAGTGGGACCTGCTGGACGAGGAGCGCCGCCACTACCTGGACCGCGAGATCGACCGGCAGCTGCACAACGCCCGGTGGGCGCCGCGGGTGAACATCTCCGCGAAGACGGGCCGGCACATGGACCGGTTCGTGCCGGCGATCGACACGGCGCTGGACGGCTGGGGGACCCGCGTCCCGACGTCGAAGCTGAACCAGTTCTTCGCCGACCTGGTGAACTCCCACCCGCACCCGGTGCGCGGCGGCAAGCAGCCGCGGGTGCTGTTCGCGACGCAGGCGGGGGTGCGGCCGCCCCGGTTCGTGCTGTTCACCTCCGGGTTCCTGGAGGAGGGGTACCGGCGGTTCATCGAGCGCCGGCTGCGCGAGGAGTTCGGGTTCGAGGGGACGCCGCTGGACATCGCGATGAAGATCCGCGAGAAGCGCGGCAAGCCTCGCAGGTAGCGGGAAATTCGGTGCGCGGCCCGCCGGGATCTTTCCCCGGCGGGCCGCGGCGTGTCAGGATGCATCCTGCGGGCCGCGGGTAAGTCTTCCATTACTCGTTGATTCCGCAATGGAAGCGTGTTCTAGTCTGGGTGAGCGGTTCTCCCGGACGTTCATGGCGCGGTCGAGGGGTGCGACGTGAAGCTCTTGCTGCTCATTGCCGTTGCGGTCGCCTGCGTGGCGGCGAGCTTCGTCTGGCGCGAGCCGTGGATCGGCGGTGTCGGCCTGATCATCGCGTTCGTCGCCATGTTCACCGACCGCGACGACGTCAAGCTGGACGACGAGAAGGGCAGCTACGAGACCACCAAGTCCGTCCGGAACATGCGCCACAAGAACCGCTGACGGCGTCCCGGACGGCCCTGATGGTCGTCGCCCCGTACGGCCGGGCTACCGCTCGACCCCGCCCTGCTCTCCGGCCACCCGCTGGTCGCCCGGAGGCCGCGGCTGCGGCGGCGTACCGGGCCCGCCCGGCCCGCCAGGTCCGGCGCTCTCGCGCGCGTACCGGCCGAACACCAGCGGCTGCGTGGTGCCGGAGTCCTCGTGCCCCGGCTCGTCCGGCGGCGTCGCCTCGCGGACGCCGACCACCGCGAACCGGCCGAGGGCGAGCGCGGCGAAGAACACGATGACGACGCCGAGCCCGGTGAACCCGGACAGCTGCTCGGCGAGGTGCCGGCCGTTGCCGGTGCCGAGCGGTGCGCCGACGCCGGACATGTCCCACAGCGTGGCGACCGGCCCGCCCACCGCGAACCAGGCGCCGCCGAGCACGCCCAGCCAGGCACCGAGGATCGCGAACGCGCGGTGCGCGCTGAACAGCACGATCAGCCCGCTCAGCACCGTGGCCGCCGCGGGCGCGATGCTGAGCTCGAGCCGGTCGGTGTTGTAGACCCAGGTGTCGTCGGGGGCGAACCCGAAGTCGAAGTAGGGGCCGGCGAAGGGGAGCAGGCCGCCCCACAAGCCCAGCAGCACCAGCAGGATCCCGCTGATCCCGCCCCGGCTGCGCGGTACTCGCATGGTCCCAGTCATGATCATTCCTCCTGACCGGGCGACGTGATTCTGTTTTGAGCCCCCTTTACCCGCAGCGCACGCCTCCACACCGCCGTTCCGGACCGCTGTTCAGGTCACTGTTCGGACCATGGTTCGGGCCGCCGTTCAGGCCACGGTGCGGGCCAGCCGGTCCGGGTGGGCGGGGTCGACGTGCCAGCTGATCACGCGGACCGGGCGGACGCGGATCAGGTCGTCGCTGAAGAACCCCTCGCCGATGTGCATCCGGCCCTTGACCGGTTCGGCGGTCCCGCGGATCTCCACGCCGCGCCCCCAGCCGGGCCGCACCGCGTCCGGGTCGTCGGCGGGGGCCATGTCGTCGACGAGGAACGCCACCCGCGGGTCCTTCAGGATGTTGCGGTACTTGCGGCTGGCGGCGTTGGCGGGGCCGCCGATGTCGATGGTCCCGTCCTCGTTCAGCCGGAAGCCGACGGGCCGCGTCTGCGGCCCGCCGTCCGGGCCGACCGTGGACAGCCGGCCGAGGCTCTGCCCGGACAGGTAGGCGCGCTCGGCGGGGGTGAACGGGTCGGTCATCATCGGTCTCCGATCGGTGCGGGTGCCTTCGGAGCCGACGCTAGGACCTCAAGCGCGGTTCAGGTCAACCCGCGCTCTCCAGGCGTCCGGACGTGTCGCAGCCCTCGCCGGCGAGCCCGCCGGCGTGCTCGCCGGCCAGCGCGTCGCGGACGAACGCGCCCAGCGACGCGATCGCCTCGCGCGACTCGGGCAGGTACGGGCCGAACATCTGGAACACGTGGATCTGCCGGTCCCAGACCTGCAGCGTCGTCGGCACGCCGGCCTCGGCGAGCCGCCGCGCCATCAGCTCGGAGTCGCAGTACAGCAGTTCGGTGGACCCGGCCGTCAGCAGGACGGGCGGCAGCCCGGCGAGGTCGGCGCGGACGGGGGAGACCGCCGGGTCCTTGAGGTCGAGGTGGCCGAGGAAGGCCTCGACCAGCTTCTCCAGCAGCACGCCCGGGTCGGACGGGTCGAGGCCCATGTTGGCGTGCGCGAGCTTGCTCTCCAGATCCATGTCGAGCATGGGGGACAGGGCGACCAGGGCGGCGGGCATCGGCAGGCCCTCGTCGCGGGCGCGCAGCGCCGTGGCGAAGGTGAGGTGGCCGCCCGCGGAGTCGCCCATGATCACGATGTGCGCCGGGTCGACGCCGCGCTCGTCCAGCAGCCACCGGTAGGCGGCGAGGCAGTCCTCGACCTCGCGCTCGAACGGGACGGCGGGGATCATCCGGTAGTCGACCGACAGCGCTGGCACCCGGGCGGCGCCGCTGAACGAGGCGATCATCCGGCGGTGGGTGTTGAGGCCGCAGCAGACCCAGCCGCCGCCGTGCAGGTAGAGGATCACCTTGTCGCGGGACGCGGACGCGCCCGGCCCCCGCACCCATTCCGCGCCGAACCCGTCGAAGCGGACCTTCTCGATGCGGATGCTCCGCGGCGTCGGGGCCCGCCCGGCGAGCCGGTCGAGGGACGCGGCGCGCCGCAGCGCCCGGTCGTCGAAGGGGAGTGCGGCGGCCTTGGCCAGCCGGGGCCGCAGGAACCGGCGGAGTCCCGCGGCGACCGCGCGGGACCGCAGGCTCGCGGTCCCGTGCCGTTCGATGACCAGGGTCGTGGGGCGTGGCGGCGTCACCGGGGTCCTCCTCGCGACGGGGGTGTGAGTCGATGGTGACATCCGCGCGCCGCCGGTGCGCAGCCGGGTCCGAAGGACGGAAGGTGTGGCAACTGCCAGACATTCCCGTCCTTTCGGCTCGCAGATTCTGGCTGTTCGCACAGATGCAGGTGGAATCTGCGAGGGCTACGATCGTGCCCCGTGACGACGTTCAGGATCAGTGAGGCGGCCGCGCTGCTCGGCGTCAGCACCGACACCGTCCGGCGCTGGGTGGACGGCGGCCGGCTGCCGGCCGAGCGCGACGAGCACGGCCATCGGCGGGTGCCGGGCGCCGAGCTGGCCGCCTTCGTGCGCGCGCAGGCGCGCGGCGGCGCCCCCGCCGAGCAGGGCGAGCGGTTCTCCTCGGCGCGCAACCGGCTGCGCGGGATCGTCACCGAGGTCGTCCGGGACGGGGTGATGGCCCAGGTGGAGATCCAGGCCGGGCCGTTCCGGGTGGTCTCGCTGATGAGCCGGGAGGCGGCCGACGAGCTCGGGCTGCGCGTCGGCGTGGTCGCCGAGGCCGTGGTGAAGTCGACCAACGTCGTCGTCGAGGTGTCCGACCCGGGCTGACCCCCCTTCCAGGAATGGTGCTGAGAATCGTGTCCAAGCGCATTGTGGCCGCCCTGCCGGCGGCGACCCTGGCGGCCTGCCTCGCGGTGGCGGGCTGCGGTGACACCGGCGACGACGACGGCGGCTCGTCCGGCGGCGGGACCAGGACGCTGACCGTGTTCGCGGCGGCGTCGCTCACTGAGACCTTCACCGCGATCGGCAAGGGCTTCGAGTCCGCGCATCCGGGGGTGAAGGTGAGGTTCAGCTTCGGCGGCAGCGACAGCCTCGCCCAGGGCATCACGCAGGGCGCCCCCGCGGACGTGTTCGCCTCGGCGAGCCCGGCGACGATGAAGACCGTCACCGACGCCGGCGACGCCGACGGGACGCCGCAGGTGTTCACCCGCAACCGGCTGGTCATCGCCGTCCCGGCGGACGATCCCGGGAAGGTCGCCAAGGTGCAGGACCTGGCGCGGTCCGGCCTGAAGGTCGTGCTGTGCGCGCCGCAGGTGCCGTGCGGCGCGGCGGCGAAGAAGGCGCTCGCGGCGGCGGGTGTCGCGGTGAAGCCCGTGTCGGAGGAGAAGGACGTCAAGGCCGTGCTCACCAAGGTCACGCTCGGCGAGGCCGACGCCGGGCTCGTCTACCGCACCGACGCCAAGGCTGCGGGCGCCAAGGTCAGGGCCATCGAGTTCCCCGCCGCCGCCAAGGCGATCAACGACTACCCGATCGTCGAGGTGAAGAAGGCGCCGCAGGACGCGCTGGCCAAGCAGTTCGTCCAGTACGTGCTCGGACCGCAGGGCAAGGACGTGCTGACGCGGGCGGGCTTCGAGGCGCCGTGAACCCGTCCGGCCGCCCGCCGTGGTTCCTGGTGCTGCCCGCCCTCGCCGGGCTGGCGTTCCTGGTGCTGCCGCTGGCCGGGCTGCTCGTCCGCGCCCCGTGGTCCACGCTGGGCACCCGGCTCGGCGAGCCGGAGGTGCTGGAGGCGCTGCGGCTGTCGCTGATCACCGCCACCGTCTCCACGGGCGTGTGCCTGTTGCTCGGCGTGCCGCTGGCCTGGCTGCTGGCCCGGGCGCCTTTCCCGGGCGTCCGGCTCCTGCGGGCGCTGGTCACGGTGCCGCTGGTGCTGCCGCCGGTCGTCGGCGGCGTGGCGCTGCTGCTGGTGCTCGGCCGGCGCGGGCTGGTCGGCGGCTGGCTGGACTCGGCGTTCGGGATCACGCTGCCGTTCACCACCGCCGGCGTCGTGCTCGCCGAGACGTTCGTCGCGATGCCGTTCCTGGTGATCAGCGTGGAGGGCGCGCTGCGCGCCGCCGACCTGCGCTACGAGGAGGCCGCCGCGACCCTCGGCGCCGGCCGCTGGACGATCTTCCGCCGGGTCACGCTGCCGCTGGTGGCGCCGGGCGTCGCGGCCGGCGCGATCCTGTGCTGGGCGCGCGCCCTCGGCGAGTTCGGCGCGACGATCACCTTCGCGGGCAACTTCCCGGGCCGCACCCAGACCATGCCGCTCGCGGTCTACCTGGCGCTGGAGAGCGACCCGCAGGCCGCGATCGTGCTCAGCCTGGTGCTGCTGGCGGTGTCGGTGGTCGTGCTGGCCGCGCTCCGCGACCGCTGGGTGGAGAGTTCGCGATGACCGCGCCCGAGCCTGCGGAGGGCAGGGGGCTGGACGCGCGGCTCGTCGTACGGCGCGGCGCGTTCGACCTGGACCTGGCGCTCACCGCCGCGCCCGGCGAGGTCGTCGCGCTGCTCGGGCCGAACGGCGCGGGCAAGAGCACCGCGCTGCGCGCCCTCGCCGGGCTCGTCGCGATGGCGGGCGGCCACGTCCGGCTGGACGGCAGGGACCTGCGCCCGCTGCCGCCCGACCGGCGCGGCGTCGGCATGGTCTTCCAGGACTACCTGCTGTTCCCGCACCTCAGCGTGCTGGAGAACGTCGCGTTCGGGCCGCGCTGCCAGGGCGCCGGGCGGCGCGCCGCGCGGCGTCGGGCGGCCGGATGGCTGGAACGGGTGGGGCTCGCCGAGTACGCGCCGGCGCGCCCGCGGGCGCTGTCGGGCGGGCAGGCGCAGCGGGTGGCGCTCGCCCGCGCGCTGGCCGTCGAGCCGGGCCTGCTGCTGCTGGACGAGCCGCTCGCGGCGCTGGACGCGCACACCCGGCTGGAGATCCGGGCCGCGCTGCGCCGCCATCTCGCCGGGTTCGCGGGCGCGGCCGTGCTCGTCACCCACGACCCGCTGGACGCGATGGTGCTGGCGGACCGGATCGCGGTGGTGGAGGGCGGCCGGCTGGTGCAGGAGGGCGCGCCCGCCGAGGTCGCCCGCCGGCCCCGGACCGACTACGTCGCGCGGCTGGTCGGGCTGAACCTGTACCGGGGGAAGGCCGAAGGGCGCACCGTAGTCATCGGCGGCACCGAAGGCGAGTACGCGCTGGACACAGTTGACTCGCCCCAGGGTGAGGTCTTCCTGGCATTCGCGCCATCGTCGGTCGCGCTGTACCGCACCCGCCCCGACGGCAGCCCGCGCAACCTGTGGCGCACCCGTGTCGCGGCCGTCGAACGTCACGGGGACCGGGTGCACGTGCGGTTGTCCGGGCCGCCTTTCGACGCCGTCGCGGACATCACTCCGGCCGCGGTCGCCGAGCTCCAATTGTCCGAGGGCAGCACGATATGGGCGGCCGTCAAGGCCACCGAAACCCACGTTTACCCAGCTTGAGCGGCCTCAAGCGGCAGGGTGGCCGGGCGGCGTCCGCGGCGCCCGTCCCTCAGTGATATCAATCACAAAAGGGCGCGGGAAGGCCCGGAAGCCGCCGGGATTGGTCCAGACCAAATGGCAAAAACGTCGGGTCTTGTTCATCATGCAAACATCCTGCGAACAGCTGAAGGAGTTGCCCGTGTCCAACCAGGTCCCCGGCCTCGACCAGGCCCCTACCGGCCACACCGAACTAGTTGAGTGGGTACGCGGGATCGCCGAGCTGACCGGGCCCGACCGCGTCGAGTGGTGCGACGGCTCGGACGAGGAGTGGGAGCGCCTGACCGGCCTCCTCGTCGAGCAGGGCACCCTCACCCGCCTCGACCCCGCCAAGCGGCCCAACAGCTTCCACGCGGCCTCCGACCCCACCGACGTGGCCCGCGTCGAGGACCGGACGTTCATCTGCTCCGAGAAGGAGGAGGACGCCGGCCCGACCAACAACTGGATCGCGCCCGCCGAGATGAAGCAGACCCTCAACGGGCTCTTCGACGGCTGCATGAAGGGCCGCACCATGTACGTGGTGCCGTTCTGCATGGGCCCGCTGGGCGGCAACATCTCCCAGCTCGGCGTCGAGATCACCGACTCCGCCTACGTCGCGGTGTCGATGCGGATCATGACGCGGATGGGCACGGGCGCGCTGCGGCTGATCGAGGAGCGCGGCTCCTACGTCAAGGCCGTCCACTCGGTCGGCGCGCCGCTGGAGCCGGGGCAGGCCGACGTCAGGTGGCCGTGCAACTCCACCAAGTACATCACCCATTTCCCCGAGACCCGGGAGATCTGGTCCTACGGGTCCGGCTACGGCGGCAACGCCCTGCTGGGCAAGAAGTGCTACGCGCTGCGGATCGCCTCGACGATGGCCCGCGACGAGGGCTGGATGGCCGAGCACATGCTCGTCCTGAAGCTCACCCCGCCGGAGGGCGAGACCCGCTACGTCGCCGCCGCGTTCCCGTCCGCGTGCGGCAAGACCAACCTCGCCATGCTGGAGCCGACCATCCCGGGCTGGAAGGTCGAGACCATCGGCGACGACATCGCCTGGATGCGGTTCGGCGACGACGGCCGCCTGTACGCGATCAACCCCGAGGCCGGCTTCTTCGGCGTCGCGCCCGGCACCGGCGAGAGCACCAACGCCAACGCGGTCCGGACGCTGTGGGGCAACAGCATCTTCACCAACGTCGCGCTCACCGACGACGGCGACGTGTGGTGGGAGGGCCTCACCGACGAGCCGCCCGCGCACCTGACCGACTGGAAGGGCAACGACTGGACGCCCGCGTCCGACGCGCCCGCCGCGCACCCGAACGCCCGCTTCACCACCCCGGCCGGGCAGTGCCCGATCATCGCCGACGAGTGGGAGGACCCGAAGGGCGTGCCGATCTCGGCGATCCTGTTCGGCGGCCGGCGCGCGTCCGCGGTCCCGCTGGTCACCGAGTCCTTCGACTGGCAGCAGGGCGTGTTCCTCGGCGCCAACATCGCCTCGGAGAAGACCGCCGCCGCCGAGGGCACCGTCGGCGAACTGCGCCGCGACCCGTTCGCCATGCTGCCGTTCTGCGGCTACAACATGGGCGACTACTTCGGCCACTGGCTGGAGATCGGCAAGGCCACCGACGCCGAGAAGCTCCCGCGCATCTACTACGTCAACTGGTTCCGCAAGAACGCCGACGGCAAGTTCGTCTGGCCGGGCTTCGGCGAGAACAGCCGCGTGCTGAAGTGGATCGTCGAGCGGCTCAACGGCAAGGCCGACGCCGCCAAGTCCCCGATCGGGCACCTGCCGACCAGGGAGGCGCTCGACACCGAGGGCCTCGACCTCGACGACGCCGACCTGGAGACGCTGCTGTCGGTCGACACCGAGGTGTGGAAGCAGGAGGCCGCGCTCGTGCCGGAGTTCTTCGAGAAGTTCGGCGACCACATGCCGAAGGCGCTGTGGGACGAGTACCACGACCTGGTCCGCCGCCTGGAGGCCTGATCGCGCGACGCCCGTCCCGCCGGACGCGCCGCAACGGCTCCGATCGCCCCGCCCGCGCCCGCTCGCCTGAGATCCTTCGGCGAGCGGGCGCGAGCTCTTTCGAGGAGGCGGGAGCGGAACATGTGGCATGACCTGTTCGGGATGGGCGTCCCGGTCGCCGACAAGGTGACCCGGTCGGCCGCGGTCTTCCTGGTGATCGTCGTGCTGCTGCGGGTGGCCGGGAAACGGGAGCTGGCGCAGCTCAACGGCTTCGACTTCGTGGTCATGCTGCTGCTGTCCAACGTCGTGCAGAACGCGGTCATCGGCCCGGACGACTCGCTGACCGGGGGAGTGCTCGGCGCCGTGGTGCTGCTGGCGCTGAACGCGGCGCTGGTGCGCGCGGCGCTGTTCCTGCCGTGGCTGTCCGGGCTGGTGCACGGCCGGGCGAGCGTCCTGGCGCAGGACGGCGCGTACCGGCGGCGGACGCTGCTGCGGCTCGGGCTGCGTCCCGGCGACGTCGACGAGGCGATCCAGGAGCAGGGCGGCGACGACGTCGCCGACACCCGGCTGGTCACCCTGGAGCCGGGCGGCGCGGTGGTGGTCCGGCTGCGGGACGAGGAGCAGTCCGCCAGCGCCGGCGACGTCGCCGACCTGCGCGCGCGGCTGGAGCGGATCGAACGGCACCTGGAGCGGCTCGCCGCGCGGCACTGACCGCGCAGGCTTTGCCCAGTTCGGGGTGGTTGTTGGGGGTTTCGTCGGTGACCGTCGGCTGCAATGGGGAGACGTCCACCGCCCCGGGAGGCCGCGATGTTCGACCTGATGACCCGCCACTGGTGGGTGCTCGCGCTGCGCGGCGCGTTCGCGATCCTGTTCGGCGTGGTCGCGTGGGTGTGGCCGCACATCACGCTGTGGGTCCTGGTCGTGCTGTTCGGCGCGTACGCGCTGGTGGACGGGGTGACCGCGGTGGTGCACGCGATCCGCGGCACGACCGGCGGGCCGCGCGGCCTGCTCGCGGTGTCGGGCGCGGCCGGCATCGTGCTCGGCGTCGTCGCGATGGCCTGGCCGGGCCTCACCGCGCTCGCGCTGCTCATGCTGATCGCCGCGTGGGCGGTCGTCACCGGGGTGCTGGAGATCGTCGCGGCGGTGGCGCTGCGCCGGGAGCTGCGCGGCGAGTGGATGTACGCGCTGACCGGCGCGATCTCGATCGTCTTCGGGATCCTGCTGTTCGCCTGGCCGGTGTCGGGCGCGCTCGCGGTCGTCTGGCTGATCGGCCTGTTCGCGATCCTGTTCGGCGCCGCGCTGGTCGGCGCGGCGCTGCGGCTGCGCGGCCTCGGCAGGCGGGCGGAGCGCGGCGGCGCGGGCATGGGCGCGGCGAGGCCCCGCTGGCATTGACCGGCCGGTAACCTCAAGTCCGGTTGAGGTCGCATAGGATGCGCCCCATGACGCGCCTGGAGCACCGCAAGCACGAACTGACCGTCGGGCAGCTCGCCGAGCGCAGCGGCGTGGCCGTCTCGGCGCTGCACTTCTACGAGGCCAAGGGGCTGATCAGCAGCCGCCGCACGGCCGGGAACCAGCGCCGCTTCAGCCGCGACACGCTCCGCCGCGTCTCGTTCATCAAGGTCTCGCAGCGGGTCGGCATCCCGCTCGCCGACATCAGGGACGCCCTCGCCACCCTCCCCGAGGAGCGCACCCCGACCGTCGGCGACTGGGCGCGGCTGTCGGACCTGTGGCGCGCCGACCTGGACGCCCGCATCCGGCAGCTGGAGCGGCTCCGCGACGACCTCACCGAGTGCATCGGCTGCGGCTGCCTGTCGATCAGCAAGTGCGCGCTCGCCAACCCCTACGACCGGCTCGGCGACGAGGGCCCCGGCCCGCGCCGCCTCCTCGTCGACCGCGCCGCCCCGCGGGACGGCGAGCGGACCCGCCTGGCGCAGGACGACGCGACGCGCGGCGACGCCCCGTCCTGCGACGCGTCCGCGAAGAAGGGCGGGCCGGCGCCCTGCACCGCCGGGTGCTGACCCGCCCTGCCGCTAGTCGCGGCTGTGCGGGTCGATGCGCCGCGGCGAGGGCTCCCGCCCCGCCGGCTGGCTCGGCGCCTCACGGGCCGGGAGCTGCTCGATCGGCAGCGTGACCGGCTCGTCCCCGAGCTCGAACTCCTCGCCGTGGTGCCACAGCCGGATCTCCGGGCCGTCCAGCAGCTCGTAGGTGGCCGTCTCCGCGGTGACCTCGACCCGCACCCGGCTGCCCCGGTAGCGCATCCGGAACGCCAGCCGGCTGATGCCGCCCGGCAGCCGCGGCGCGAACCGCAGCCGCCCGCCGCCCGCCCGCATCCCGCCGAACCCGGCGACGAGCCCGCTCCACGCGCCCGCCATCGACGCCACGTGCAGCCCGTCGCGGGTGTTGTGGTTCAGGTCGTGCAGGTCCATCAGCGCGGTCTCGCCGAGGTAGTCGTGCGCCAGCTCCAGGTGCCCGACCTCGGCCGCGACCACCGCCTGCGTCTGCGCCGACAGCGACGAGTCGCGCACCGTCAGGCTCTCGTAGTACCCGAAGTCGCGGGCCTTCTGCTCGTCGGTGAACTCGTCCCCGCACAGGTGCAGCGCCAGCACCAGGTCCGCCTGCTTGACCACCTGCTTGCGGTACAGGTCGAAGTAGGGGAAGCTCAGCAGCAGCGGGTAGTGGTCGGGCTTGGTCGCCGCGAAGTCCCAGCGGGCGTGGTTGGTGAAGTTCTCGCTCTGCGGGTGGACGCCCAGCCGCTCGTCGTAGGGGATCACCATCGCCGCCGCCGCGTCCCGCCACGACGCGGCCTCCTCGGCGTCCACGCCGAGCCGGTCGCAGATGTCGGGATGGCGCATCGCCGTCTCCGCCGCCTCCAGCAGGTTCCGGCGCGCCATCAGGTTGGTGTAGACGTTGTTGTCCACGACCGCGCTGTACTCGTCCGGGCCGGTGACGCCGTCGATGCGGAACACGCCGCCGACGTCGTGGTGGCCGAGGCTGCGCCACAGCCGCGCCGTCTGCACCAGGATCTCCAGCCCGATCTCCCGCTCGAACTGCTCGTCCTGCGTGGCGTCGATGTACCGGACGACGGCGTCGGCGATGTCGGCGTTGATGTGGAACGCGGCGGTCCCGGCGGGCCAGTAGCCCGAGCATTCGTGGCCGCGGATCGTCCGCCACGGGAACGCCGCACCGGCCAGGCCGAGCTGGTAGGCCCGCTCGCACGCCAGCGGCAGCGTCATGTGCCGCCAGGCGAGCGCGTCGGCGGCGGAGTCGGGCGCGGTGTAGGTCAGCACCGGGAGCACGAACGTCTCGGTGTCCCAGAACGTGTGCCCGTCGTAGCCCGGCCCCGTCAGCCCCTTCGCCGGGATCATCCGCCGTTCCGCGCGGGCGCCCGCCTGCAGGGTGTGGAACAGCCCGAACCGGACCGCCTGCTGGATCTCGGCGTCCCCGTCGACCTCCACGTCGGCGCCGCACCAGAAGTCGTCCAGGTACTGACGCTGCTCCTCCAGCAGCCCCTCCCAGCCGGTCTGCCGCGCGCCCGCCAGCGCCCCGACCACCTGGTCGTGCAGCGCCGGCCGGGACCGCTGGCTGGACCACCCGTACGCCAGGTACTTGATGATCCGCAGCCGCTGCCCGGGCTCCAGCCGCGTCGCGACCGTCAGCCGGCCCACGTCGGGGGAGCTCTCGGTCTCGATCGCCATCGACTCGGGGCCCTCGATGTGGTGCGACATGCCCGCCGACATCCGCAGGCCGCTCTGCCGCGTCCGGTGCAGCAGCAGCACCTTGGTGCCGTTGGCGACGTGCTCCTCGCTGATCAGCGGGTGGTCGAGGATCGCCGAGGCGCGCGGGTCCTTGTTGCCGTCCGGCAGCGCCTCGTTGGCCACCAGCTCCGACTGCGCGACGACCCGCATGGACTGGTTGACCGGCTCCACCTCGTAGCAGATCGCCGCCACGGCCCGCTGCGTCAGCGACACCATCCGCACCGACGTCAACTTGATGCGCTGGTCGGCGGGCGAGGTCCACTCCACGTGCCGGGTCAGCGTGCCCGCCCGCATGTCGAGGACCCGCTCGTGGTGGTGGACGCGCCCGTACCGCACGTCCAGCGGCTCGTCGTCCACCAGCAGGCGGATCACCTTGCCGTTGGTGACGTTGATGACCGTCTGCCCCGACTCGGGGTAGCCGTAGGCGACCTCGGCGTGCGGCAGCGGCCGCTGCTCGTAGAAGGAGTTCAGGTAGGTGCCCGGCATGCCGTGCGGCTCGCCCTCGTCGAGGTTGCCGCGCATGCCGAGATGGCCGTTGGACAGCGCGAACACCGACTCGCTCTGCGCCAGCCGGTCCAGCCGCAGCTCCGGCTCGCGCACGCACCACGGCTCGACGGTGAAGGCCGGCCGGTCGACGCTGGTCTGCCCCTCCCGGTCGGTCACTCGCCCTCCAGCAGCTCGGACAGGTCGTCGACGACCACGTCGGCGCCGTGCTCGGCGAGCGCCCTGGCGTGCTCCTCGTCGACCCGGTTGACGCCCACCACGTACGCGAACCCGCCGGCCCGGCCCGCCTGCACGCCGGCGAGCGCGTCCTCGAACACCACGGCCCGCTCGGCGGGCACGTCCAGTTCCTGCGCCCCCGCAAGGAACATGTCGGGTGCGGGCTTGCCGGGCAGGTTCCGCTCCGCCGCGACGACGCCGTCCACCCGCGCGTCGAACAGGTCGGTGATGCCGACCGAGCGCAGCACCTGCACGGTGTTGGCGCTGGAGGACACCACGGCCGTCTTCAGCCCGGCCTCGCGGGCCGCGCGGACGAAGTCGATCGACCCGTCGAAGGTCTCCACGCCCTTCTCCTCGATCAGCTTGAGGACGAGGGCGTTCTTGCGGTTGCCGAGGCCCCGGACGGTCGCGTTCTCCGGCGGGTCGTCCGGGTCGCCCTCGGGCAGCGTGATGCCGCGCGACTCCAGGAACGAGCGCGTCCCGTCCTCGCGCTTCTTGCCGTCGACGTAGCGGCCGTAGTCCTTCACCGGGTCGAAGGGGACGAACGGCTCGCCGCTCTCCCGCGCGCGTTCGCGCAGGTAGCCGTCGAACATCTCCTTCCAGGCCGCCGCGTGCACCGCCGCGGTCCGGGTAAGCACCCCGTCGAGATCGAAAAGACACGCCGACGCCGCGTCCGGCAGTCCCAGCATCCGCACCCCCTGGATGACACGGTCGGAATCGTTGCTCACGTGCGTCCCCGTTCCCGTGCCGGAACAGGACATGCGGGGCCGGCGTTCGAACGGGGGAGGTCATGATCGTCGTACAACCCCTTGGCCAGGGTGGCACACGAAGAGGAGAGAACCAATGCAAACGGCGCGCATAGGTGTCACCGGGCTCGCGGTGATGGGCCGCAACCTCGCCCGCAACCTCGCCCGGCACGGCCATCCCGTCGCCGTGCACAACCGCACCGCCGCCCGCACGAAGGCGCTGGTGGAGGAGTTCGGCGACGAGGGGACCTTCCTGCCCGCCGAGACGCCCGAGCAGTTCGTGGCGTCGCTGGAGCGCCCCCGCCGCCTGGTGGTCATGGTGAAGGCGGGCGCGCCCACCGACGCGGTCATCGACGAGTTCGCGCCGCTGCTGGAGCCCGGCGACATGATCGTGGACGGCGGCAACGCGCACTTCGCCGACACCCGCCGCCGCGAGGCCGCGCTGCGCGAGCGCGGCGTCCACTTCGTCGGGGCGGGCATCTCCGGCGGCGAGGAGGGCGCGCTGCACGGCCCGAGCATCATGCCGGGCGGCTCCGCCGAGTCCTACGAGGCGCTCGGCCCGCTGCTGGAGGACATCGCCGCGAAGGTCGACGGGACGCCCTGCTGCACCCACGTCGGCCCCGACGGCGCCGGGCACTTCGTCAAGATGGTGCACAACGGCATCGAGTACTCCGACATGCAGCTGATCGCCGAGTCCTACGACCTGCTGCGGCACGCCGCCGGGCTCGCGCCCGCCGAGATCGCCGAGGTGTTCCGCACCTGGAACACCGGCCGGCTGGAGTCCTACCTGATCGAGATCACCGCCGAGGTCCTCGCGCACACCGACGCCGCCACCGGCGAGCCGTTCGTGGACGTGGTGCTCGACCAGGCCGAGCAGAAGGGCACCGGCCGCTGGACCGTCCAGACGGCGCTGGACCTCGGCGTCCCGGTCGGCGGCATCGCCGAGGCCGTGTTCGCCCGGTCCGTCTCCGGCCACGCCGACCTGCGCGAGGCGTCCCGGAACCTGCCGGGGCCGGCGCGCGCCGCGACCGCCGGGTCCGGCTTCGCCGACGCCGTGGAGAAGGCGCTCTACGCCTCCAAGATCGTCGCGTACGCGCAGGGCTTCCACGAGATCCAGGCGGGCAGCGCCGAGTACGGCTGGGACATCGACGCCGGCGCGATGGCGACCATCTGGCGCGGCGGCTGCATCATCCGCGCCCGCTTCCTGGACCGGATCCGCGCCGCCTACGAGGCCGACCCGTCCACGCCGACGCTGCTCACCGACGACCACTTCGCCGAGGCCCTCGGCGACGCCCAGGACGCCTGGCGCGAGGTCGTCGCGACCGCCGCCCGCCTCGGCATCCCCGCACCCGGCTTCGCGACCGCGCTCGCCTACTACGACTCGCTGCGCGCCGACCGCCTGCCGGCCGCGCTCACCCAGGGCCAGCGCGACTTCTTCGGCGCCCACACCTACCGCCGCGTCGACCGCGACGGCTCCTTCCACACCCTCTGGGGCGGCGACCGCACCGAGGTGGAGGCCTGACGGAGCCGCCGGCCCGGCGGGAGGCTCAGCCCTCGCGCCAGGCCGGCGACTCCAGCGCGCCCGCGGCCTGCGGGCCCATCAGCCCGAGCGCCCCGTCCACGAACAGCGAGGCGCCCGTGACGTAGGACGCGCCGGGGCCCGCCAGGAACGCGATCGCCTCGGCGACCTCGCGGGCGTGGCCGGGCCTGGCGAGCGGGTAGCCGGGCCTGCTGTCGGGCTCGGGCGGCTCGTCGTGCTGCCCGGTCATCGGCGTGGCGATCTCGCCGGGCGCGACCGTGTTCACCGTGATCCCGTACTGCGACAGCTCCAGCGCCAGGACGCGCGCGAGCATCTTCAGCCCGCCCTTCGCCGCGCAGTACGGCCCCGACCCGACGCGCGGGTACTCCTCGTGGACGCTGGTGACGTTCACGACCCGCCCGCCCCCACCGCGGTCGATCATCCGGCGCGCCGCCCGCCGGGTGCACAGGAACGCGCCGTCCAGGTCGACCGACAGCACCTCGCGCCACTCGCCGAGGTCCATGTCGAGGACGGGCCGCGCGCTGCCGGTGCCGGCGTTGTTCACCAGCACGCCCAGCCCGCCGAGCTCGTCGGCCAGCTCGTCCACCGCGCCGGCCGCCTTCTCCGGGTCGGTGAGGTCGTGCCGCCGGACGGCGGCCCGCCGCCCGGCCTCGGCGACCTCCCGGGCCGTCCCCTCGGCGCCCTCGCGGTCGGACCGGTACGTCACGCCGACGTCGAAGCCCTGCCGGGCCAGCAGGACCGCCGTCGCCTTCCCGATGCCGCTGTCGGCTCCGGTGACGACGGCGACCCGGTCGTATCCGCTCACGACTCACCGTCGTCGCGCTCGACCCCCGCGATCGGGTTGCCGTCCCGCGTGCCGCTGCCCTCCCTGCTCTCGTAGCCCTCCGCGGCGCTGCCGTTCCCCGGCACGATCCGCTCGCGCGGCAGCTCCTCGTGCCCCGAGCTGGCCCCGGGACCGCGGTCGGCGGGATCGGTCCTCTTCTTCTCCATCGCTGCGCCCTCTCGTGTCCGTTGCGGTTGCGTCCCGCACGTTGTAACCGCACAACCGCCCCCTAACCCGGGCGGGCAGTAGGGTCGGGGCGTGCGGATACCGGGGGACGAGGAGATTCGGGCCCTGCACGAGCGGCTGGCGCCGAGCCGGGAGGCGTTCGAGCTGGTCTGGACGCACTGCGCGATCGTGTGCCGGATCGCCGAGCGGCTCATGGAGAGCGGCGGACCGGACGTCGACAAGGATCTCGTGCGGGCCGGGTGCCTGCTGCACGACGTCGGCGTCTACCGGCTGTACGACGTCACCGGGGAGTTCGACCACAAGCAGTACATCCGGCACGGGGTGCTCGGGCACGAGCTGCTGGCGGAAGAGGGCTATCCCGAGGTGCTGTGCCGGTTCTGCTCGCACCACACCGGGATGGGGCTGACGCGCGACGACATCGAGCGGCAGAATCTGCCGCTGCCGCCCGCCGACTACGTGGCCGAGACCGGCGAAGAGCGGCTCGTCATGTACGCGGACAAGTTCCACAGCAAGACCAGGCCGCCGACGTTCGTGGACGCGTCGTCCTACGCCGTCCACGTCCGGCGGTTCGGCGGGGACAAGGTCGCCGCCTTCAAGGAGCTGCGCGATCTGTACGGCGAGCCCGACCTCAGGCCCCTGGCGGCCGAGTACGGCCACGCGCTCGTGTGACGCCGGGCGCGCCGTTGCGCCTGCCGGCCACGTCGGCTGTAGCTCCTGGCGGCCGGGTTGGCGCGGGCAGTGGGCGATCCGGGGCAGGATGGAGGGGTGAGCCTGATCGATGAGCTTCCTTCCGGTACCGACGCCGATCCCGATTCGCTGTTCGAGGCGTTCGGGCGATGGGTGTCGGGGCGCGGGATCACGCTGTACCCCGCGCAGGAGGAAGCGCTCATCGAGGTCGTGTCGGGCGCCAACGTGATCCTTTCGACGCCGACCGGGTCGGGCAAGAGCCTGGTCGCGGCGGGCGCGCTGTTCGCGGCCCTCGGCAAGGACCAGGTCGGGTTCTACACCGCGCCGATCAAGGCGCTGGTCTCGGAGAAGTTCTTCGACCTGTGCGAGATGTTCGGCCGCGAGAACGTCGGGATGATGACCGGCGACGCCAGCGTCAACGCCGACGCGCCGATCGTGTGCTGCACCGCCGAGGTGCTGGCCAACATCGCGCTGCGGGACGGCGCCGACGCCGACATCGACGTGGTCGTGATGGACGAGTTCCACTTCTACGCCGAGCCCGAGCGCGGCTGGGCGTGGCAGATCCCGCTGCTGGAGCTGCCGCAGGCGCAGTTCCTGCTCATGTCGGCCACGCTCGGCGACGTCGGGTTCTTCCAGAAGGACCTGACGCGCCGGACGGGCCGGCCGACCGCGCTGGTGACCTCGGCGGAGCGGCCCGTCCCGCTGATCTACGACTACCGGGTCACGCCGCTGCACGAGACGATCGAGGAGCTGCTGGCCGAGCAGAAGGCGCCGATCTACCTGGTGCACTTCACCCAGGCGGCGGCGATCGAGCGGGCGCAGTCGCTGATGAGCATCAACGTGTGCACCAAGGCGGAGAAGGCGCGGATCGCCGAGCTGATCGGCGGGTTCCGGTTCACCACCAAGTTCGGGCGGAACCTGTCGCGGTTCGTCCGGCACGGGATCGGGGTGCACCACGCGGGGATGCTGCCGAAGTACCGGCGGCTGGTGGAGCGGCTCGCGCAGGCCGGCCTGCTGAAGGTCATCTGCGGGACCGACACGCTCGGCGTCGGCGTGAACGTGCCGATCCGCACGGTGGTGTTCACCGCGCTGAGCAAGTACGACGGGCACCGGGTGCGGCGCCTGCGGGCGCGGGAGTTCCACCAGATCGCCGGACGCGCCGGCCGCGCCGGGTTCGACACCGTCGGGTTCGTCGTCGCGCAGGCCCCCGAGTACGTGGTCGAGAACGAGAAGGCCCTGGCCAAGGCGGGCGACGACCCGAAGAAGCGGCGGAAGGTGCAGCGCAAGAAGCCGCCGGAGGGGTTCGTCGGCTGGGACGAGGAGGTCTTCAAGAAGCTCCAGGACGCGGAGCCGGAGATGCTGCGGTCCCGGTTCCAGGTGTCGCACGCGATGCTGCTGTCGGTGATCGCCCGTCCCGGCAACGCGTTCCAGGCGATGAAGCGGCTGCTGACCGACAACCACGAGGAGCCGTCGGCGCAGCGCCGGCACATCTCCCGCGCCATCGCGATCTACCGGTCGCTGCTGGCCGGCGGGGTGGTGGAGGTGCTGCCCGAGCCCGACGACGTGGGCCGCCACGCGCGGATCACCGTCGACCTCCAGGAGGACTTCGCGCTCAACCAGCCGCTGTCGACGTTCGCGCTGGCCGCGTTCGAGGTGCTGGACCCGGCGTCGCCGTCGTACGCGCTGGACGTCCTGTCGGTGATCGAGGCGACGCTGGACGACCCGCGGCAGATCCTCGCCGCGCAGGTCAACAAGGCGCGCGGCGAGGCCGTCCAGGAGATGAAGGCCGAGGGGATCGAGTACGAGGAGCGGATGGAGCTGCTCCAGGACGTCGACCACCCGAAGCCGCTGGAGGACGAGCTCGACGCCGCGTACGAGATCTACCGGGCCGGTCACCCGTGGGTCGGCGACCACCCGCTGCGCCCGAAGTCGATCGTGCGGGACATGTACGAGCGGGCGATGACGTTCACCGAGTACATCGGGTACTACGAGCTGGCGCGGGCCGAGGGCCTCGTCCTGCGGTACCTGTCGGGGGCGTACAAGGCGCTGCAGCAGACCGTCCCCGAGTCGATCAAGACCGACGACCTGATCGACCTGATCGAGTGGCTGGGGGAGCTGGTCCGGCAGGTCGACTCCAGCCTCCTGGACGAGTGGGAGCAGCTCGCCAACCCCGCCGACGAGGACGTGGACGAGCCGATCGTGGACCGGGTCACGAAGGTGACCGCGAACGCGCGCGCGTTCCGCGTGCTGGTCCGCAACGCGATGTTCCGGCGGGTGGAGCTGGCGGCGCTGGAGCGCTACCACGAGCTCGGCGAACTGGACCCCGACTTCGGCGCGGACGCCTGGCGGGAGGCGATGGACGGCTACTTCGCCGAGCACGACGAGCTGCTCACCGGCCCGAACGCGCGCGGGCCGAAGCTGCTGCAGATCGAGGAGGTCCCGCAGGACGCGCTGTGGCGGGTCCGGCAGGTCTTCGACGACCCGGCGGGCGACCACGACTGGGGGATCTCCGCCGAGGTCGACCTGGCGGGCTCCGACCAGGAGGGCGCGGCCGTCATCCGGGTCACCGCGGTGGACCGCATGTGAGCGTGACAGGAGGGCTGGGAGATGGTGCAGGTCGCGGTCGCGCAGTTCGCGCCCGGTGAGGACAAGGACGCCAACCTCGCGACGATCGGCAAGCTCGCGGGGGAGGCGGCCGGACGCGGCGCGAAGGTGGTCGTGTGCCCCGAGTTCGCGATGTTCACCGCGCTGAGGCTGGACCGGCGGTTCGTCGACTCCGCCGAGCCGCTGGACGGCCCCTTCGCGGCCGGGCTGGGTGAGCTGGCGCGGCGGCACGGCGTCCACGTCGTGGCGGGCGTGAACGAGCGCCTGGACGACCCGGACCACATCTCCAACACGCTCCTCGCGATCGGCCCGGACGGCGCGGTCGCCGCGACGTACCGCAAGACGCACCTGTACGACGCGTTCGGGTACGAGGAGTCCGCGCTCGTCCGGCACGGCGAGATCGGCGACCCGGAGACCTTCGTCGTGGACGGCGTGCGGTTCGGCATGCAGACCTGCTACGACGTCCGGTTCCCCGAGGTGACGCGGCGGATCGTGGACGCGGGCGCCGACGTGCTGGCGCTGCCCGCGGAGTGGGTGCCGGGCCCGCTCAAGGAGGACCACTGGCGCACGCTCGTGCGGGCCCGCGCGATCGAGAACACGATCTACGTGGCGGCCGCCGACCAGTGCGCGCCGACCGGCGCGGGCAACAGCATGATCGTCGACCCGATGGGCGTCGTCGTCGCGGCGGTGGGGGAGTCCGCCGGCATCGCGGCCGCCGACGTGTCGCCCGAGCGCGTCGCGGCGGTCCGGAAGAGGAACCCGGCGCTGTCGCTGCGGCGCTTCACCACCGTCCCGCTGACCTGACCCGCCCCCTAGGGCCCTTGCGAGGGTCGCGGGGCTTGACAAATGAGTGAGCGCTCACTCAAAATGGAGGGACGGCGAGCGGGAAGGCGGAGGCCATGGGGGATCGACGGTTCAGATTCGGGCTGATGGCGGGAGGGGCGCGCGACGGCGCCGAGTGGGCGGCGCTCGCCCGGCGCGCGGAGGAGCTCGGCTACGCGACGCTGCTCACCCCGGACACGACGGGCACCGCCGATCCCGTCGCGTCCCTCGCCGCCGCGGCGGGGGCGACGACCTCGCTGCGCGTCGGCACGTTCGTGCTCTCCGCGGCGACCCGTCCCGCCGCCATGATCGCCTGGCAGGCGGCCTCGCTGGCGTTCGCGACCGGCGACCGCTTCGAGTTGGGGATCGGCGCCGGACGGCCCGGTGGGGAGGCCGACGCGGAGCTGTTCGGCGTGCCCTACGGGACGGCCGCCGAGCGCATCCGCCGGGTCGAGGAGGTCATGGACGCGGTGGCCGGCCCGCCCGAAGGGCTGTTCGCCGGGACGGGCCGCCCGCCGCGGGTGCTCGTCGCCGCGTCCCGGCCGCGGATGCTGGAGCTGGCCGCGCGGCGCGCCGGCACGGTCGCCTTCGGCGTGCCGGCGCTCGCGAACGACGCTGACCTGGCGCCCCTCGTCGGCATCGTCCGGAACGCGGCGGGGGAGCGGTTCGACGATCTGGAGCTGTGCACGCAGGTCCACGTCGTCGGCGACGAGGTGCCCGGGTGGCTCGCCCCGCAACTGGGCGCGGACGGGCCCGCGATGGCGTCCGCCGGATCGATCGCGATGCTGACCGGTACGCCCCGCCGGATGGCCGACGTGCTCGCCAGGCGACGGGACGAACTCGGCGTGTCGTACGTGTCGGTCTCGTCGATGTTCGCCGAGCGGTTCGCCCCCGTCCTGGAGCTGCTCGCCGGACGCTGAGCCCGGCGGACCGGGGACTGTATCGAGCGGGCAACGGTCTTCGCGATTCTCCGTGTGCGGGCGAGCGCGGACCGTGACGATCGGACCGTGCCCGAATCCCGTGACCTCCCCCCGGCCGGATACACCCGCGCGACGCCCCGCCCGCCGCTCCGGACCCGCCTCCTCGGCACCCGTGCCCTCCGCGGCCGTCCCTGGTTCCGCTCGCCGCTCTCGGCGGTCGCGCTCGCCGCGGTTCTCGCGGTGGGCATCGCCGGCACCGTCGGCTACGGCATCAGCCGCGAGGCCCCCGCGAGAACGCTCAAACCGGACGCGGCGAGCCCCTCCGCGCCGCCCGTGCGCGTGCCCGCGCCCGCCACGCCGGGCGGCGGGGCGCTGCCGGGGGCGCCGGCCGCTCCGCCGGTCACCGGCCCGTCCGACGTCCCGACCGACGACTCGTCTCCGGCGCCCGCGCCGACGGACGCGGAGGCGAGCCCGCGCCAAGGGTCCGCGCCGTCCGGCCCGGTGGCACCGCAGCGGACGCCGGGGACGGGACCCGCCCCGGCCGGGCAGGCGCACGCCGGTCCCGCCGTCACCCGCCCGCCGCACCCCCGTCCCCGTCCGCGACCCCGTCCGCGGCCCGCGCCCCGGCCGCACGTGCCGCACAAGCCGCGCACCGCGCGCCCGGCCGCGCCGTCCTGGATCGGGCCGGAGTGCCGGCGCCGCTTCCCCGGCGACCCGGCGCGCCAGGCCGCCTGCGTCTCCGCCCTGACCCGCTACTACGGGAGATGATCGAGATCACACGAACCGGGGGCGCGCCGGCCGGGTCGTACATGACCATGAACCCGAACGCGTCCGATGCCATCGGCATGGCCCTCGTCAACGCCTTCGCGCAGCGCGGATACGCCACCGCGCTGCCCGACCCGGACACCATCGCCATCACCCGCGGGGACGGCTCCCAGGTGCGCGGGAGCCTCGTCGACTGGCGGCGGTACGCCGCGACCCGGCCCGCGGCGGAGCTGCCCGCCATGGCGGCACAGTACGTGGACCAGGCCGTCCAGGCCCTGGAGCAGGGGCCCGCGGCGGCGCCCGCGGGCGGGGGCGCGCGGCGCCTGCTGGAGCAGGGGAGCCTGCGCGTCCGCCTCTACCCGGAGAACGCGTTCGAGGAGCGGGTGCGGGCCGCGCTGGTGACCCGGCCGCTCGCCCCGGGGCTGCTGCAGGCGGTCGTGGCCGACCTGCCCGACTCGATCGTCCCGCTGAACCGGACCGACCTCGGCGACGTCACCGAGGCCGAGGCGTTCGGCGCCGCGCTGGCCGCCTCCGTCGAGCGCGAGCCGCACTACGTCCAGGGCACCGACATGGACGGGGTGAAGATCTCCCACATCGGCGAGCAGCACCGCTACATCGGCGCCCACGTGCACGTGCTGCGCCGCCACTTCCCGGGCCGGCTGCCGTTCGGCGCGCTGGTCGCCTTCCCGCTGCCCGAGTACGTGATGGTCCACGAGATCGGGCCGGACCCGCACCTCGTCCTGGCCGCCAAGACGGTGCAGGACGTGGCGGCGAAACTCGCCGGGAGCGGGGAGCGGCCGATCAGTCACCAGATCTACTGGTGGCGGCCGGGGGAGTACGAGCGGATGGACGAGCGCACCGCCCTCTACAGCGGCCGGGTCCCGGACCTGCGGCCGGTCGGCGTGCGCGTCGAGCAGGGGGAGGACGGGCGGCTGAACGTCGGCCTGCTCGGCGACGCGACGGCCGAGCTGGTCCAGGGCTGGGAGGCCGCGCGCCGCTGAACCGCGACGGGGCGTCCGGTCAGGGCGTCCCGAACACCTTGCCGGGGTTGAAGATGCCCGCCGGGTCCAGCGCGTCCTTCACCGCGTGGTGCATGGCGATGACCGCCGGCTCCAGTTCGGCGTGCAGCCCGCGCCGCTTGAGCAGGCCGACGCCGTGCTCGCCGGTGACGGTTCCGCCGAGGTCGATGGCGTCCGCCACGATCCGGTCGAAGGCCCGCTGGGCCCGCACCCGCGCGTCGTCGTCGGTATCTCCCCGACCGGCCGACCCCGACCGACCTCCCGTGGTGGGAGCGATGATCAGCGGGTGCAGGTTGCCGTCCCCGGCGTGCGCGATGTTGGCGATGTGGGTGCCGGTCTCGGACGCGGCGGCCTCGATCCGGGTCAGCATCTCCGGCACGCGCGCGCGCGGCACGCACACGTCCTCGGTGAGGACGGGCCCGAGCCGCTCCAGCGCCGGGTAGGCCAGCCGGCGCGCCGCGAACAGCGCCTCGGCCTCCGCCTCGTCCGACGAGCGCGCGCTCCACGTCGCGCCCGCCTCCTTGAACAGGGCGACCATCGCGTCGGCCTCCGCCTCGCCCGCCTCGCCGGGCAGGTCGGTGCGGCCGAGGAGCAGCACATTCGCGTCCGCGGACAGGCCCATGTTCCGCCACTCGTCCACCGCCCGCAGGCAGTGCCGGTCGATCAGCTCCAGCGCGCTCGGCACGATCCCGGCGGCGGTGACGCGGCTGACGGCCTCGCCCGCGTCCCGCAGCGCGTCGAAGTAGCCGACGATGGTGCGCTCGGGGGCGCGGGCGCCCCGCAGCCGGACGGTCACCTCGGTGATGACGCCGAGCGTGCCCTCCGAGCCGACCATCAGCCCGCACAGGTCGTACCCGGCGACGCCCTTGGCGGTGCGGCGGCCGAGCCGCACCACTTCGCCGCGCCCGACGACCGCCTGCACCGCCAGCACGTAGTCGCGGGTCACGCCGTACTTGACGCAGCACAGGCCGCCGGCGTTGGTCGCGACGTTGCCGCCGATCGTGGACCACGGCGAGCTGGCCGGGTCCGGCGGGTACCACAGGCCGCGCTCGGCGGCGGCGAGCCGCAGCGCGTCGTTGACCACGCCGGGCTGGACGACCGCGAGCCGCTCGGCCGCGTCGATCTCGACGATCTCGTCCATCGCCTCCAGCGACAGCAGCACGCACCCGTCCAGGGCGTTCGCGCCGCCGGACAGCCCGGTGCCGGCGCCGCGCGGGACGACCGGCACGCCGTGCTCCGCGCACGCGGCGACCACCGCCCGGACGTCCTCGGTGGACCCGGCGCGGACCAGCGCGGCGGGCGTCCCGTGCGGCGCCCATTCCGCCTCGTCGTGCGCGTAGGAGGCGACCACGTCCGGGTCGGTGACGAGCCGGGCGGCGGGGACGGCGGCGCGGAGGGCGTCCAGGAACTCGGGCATG
The DNA here is from genome assembly GCF_030283205.1 of Actinomadura opuntiae. Lineage (GTDB taxonomy): Bacteria > Actinomycetota > Actinomycetes > Streptosporangiales > Streptosporangiaceae > Spirillospora. The sequence goes on along the minus strand of NZ_JASNWF010000025.1, from coordinate 59,625 downwards.
TCCTCACGTAATCACATGGACGGGCGTTCGCATCAGGCCGCCTCGGAGGTGAGCAGCCGGGTGACGTCGGCGCGCAGCCCCGCCACGTCCACGCCCGCCTCGGCCGCCAGCTTCGCCGACAGGAAGTCCTCGTCCTGGAGGAGGCCGAGCAGGAGGTGACCGCTGCGGATCTCCTTCTGCTTGAGCCGGACCGCGTGCCGCAGGCTCAGCTCCAGGGCCTTCTTGGCCTTCGGCGTGAACGGGATGTGGCCGCGGGCGTAGCGCTGCAGCTTCCCGGCGGGGACGTCGAGGGCGCCCTCGCCGAAGGTCTGCTCCGTGGCCTCCCGGACGGCGTCCAGGTCGATGCCGATGGCGCGCAGCGCGCCGGAGTCCAGCACGTCGCCGCCGGCGCGGTTGACGCGGGCGATCCGGCCGCGCAGGTCGGCCGGGTCGAGCCCGTGCCCGCGCAGCGCGCGCCCCAGGGCGTCGTCGGCGCTCAGCAGCGACAGCAGGACGTGCTCGGTGCCGATGTGATGGTCGCGGAGCGCGCGCGCCTCGGCCTGCGCGCCGACGACGGCCTGCCGCGCGTCCGCGGTGAAACGCTCGAACATCTCCTACTGCTCCTTCTGTGCTCGTCCGCGGGTGGACGACCCCCCGCGCCCCCCGGCCGACTTCGTCGGAAGGGAGAGGCGGCGCCCGCCGCCGTGCTTCTTGTGGACGGCCTGCCGGCTCACGCCGAGGCAGACCGCGATGTCCTGCCAGGACCAGCCCTGGTCGCGGGCGCTGGCCACCTGCAGCGCCTCCAGCCGCTCGGCCAGCTCGCGCAGCGCGCGGACGGCGCGCAGCCCGACCGCCGGGTCCCTGCTGCTCGCCTCCTGGGCGAGCGTCACTCCATCGCTCATGCATGTCAATGTAGGTTGACACTCGCGGCGATGTCAACCGATGTTGACGCGTGCGCGCGGATCAGGAGAGCTTCAGCAGCGTGGTGAGCAGGTCGTCCAGGCTGACCAGGCCGGCGACCCGCCCGTCCGGGCCGATCGCGAGGCCGAGCTGGCTGTGCCGCGCCCGCAGCGTCGCGACGGCCTCGCCGACCGGCGTGCTCACCGGCATCGCTGGCACCGGGTGCGCCAGCTCCCCGGCCGTGGCGTCCCGGCCGCGCGCCCGCGCCAGATAGGCGTCGCGGACGTGCACCATCCGCGCCCGCTCCCGGCCCGAGCCGTGCAGCATGATCCGGACCCGGCCGGTCCGCGCGGCGGTGTCGATGACCTCCTGCGGTGACGCCTCCGGCGGCACCGACACGATCTGCGACACCGGCACCACCAGCCCCGACAGCGGCGCGCGCGGCGCGTCCAGCGCGGCCGTCAGCAGGGTCAGGTCGCGCTGCCCGATCAGCCCGAGCCGCCGCGACTCCTCGGCGATGCTGCGCAGCTGCTCCGGCGTCCGCGACACCTCCCGCATCTCGCCCGGATGCACGCCCACCACGCGCAGCAGCAGGTTCGTGGCCCCGTTCAGCGCCCCCAGCAGCGGCCGGACGACCGTCGTGAACGCCCGGAACGGTAGCGCCAGCACCGTCGCCGACCGCTCCGGCCCCGCGATGGAGAACGACTTCGGCGCCATCTCCCCGACGACCATGTGCAGGAACGTCACCACGCCGAGCGCCAGCACGAACCCGATCGCGTGCGCCACGCCGCCCGACAGCCCGGCGGCGTGGAACAGCGGCGCCAGGGCCTCGGTGAACACCGGCTCGGAGACCAGGCCGAGCCCGAGCGAGCACATCGTGATGCCGAGCTGCGCGCCGGCGAGGGTCAGCGACAGCTCCGCGATCCCCGCCACCGCCGCGCCCGCGGCGCGGCTGCCGCGCGCCGCGGCCCGCTCCAGCCGCGGCCGCTTCGCCGCCACCAGCGCGAACTCGGTCGCGACGAAGAACCCGTTGCCGGCCAGCAGCGCCAGCGTCACCGGGACGCCCAGCGTGAGGTTCACCGGTCCCCGTCCTCGCGCTCGCCGGGCACCGCGTCGACGGTCCGGATCCGGATCAGCTCCGGCACGTGCCGGTGCACGGTCAGCACCTCCACCACGGCCGTGCGCGGCGGCTCGTCCAGCCGGGTGGGCTCCAGCTCCACCCGCACGACGTCGCCGGGCCGCGCCACCCGGCCGAGCCGCCGCAGCAGCAGGCCCGCGACGGTCTCGTAGTCGCCCTGCGGCAGCCCGATCCCGGTCTCGTGCGCCACCTCGTCGACCCGCAGGCCCGCGTCGGTGGTCCACCACTCGCCGCGCCGGATCGCCAGGTCCTCGTCCGGGTCGTGCTCGTCGGCGATCTCCCCGACCAGCTCCTCCGCGACGTCCTCCCAGGTGATCAGCCCGGCGAAGCCGCCGTACTCGTCCACCACGCACGCCACCGGCACGTCGGCGCCGCGCAGCCGCGCCACCACGTCCGGCAGCGGCAGCGACGAGGGCAGCAGCAGCGGCGGCCGGGCGATCGCGCCGACCTCGGTCCGCTCGGACTCCGCCGGGTCCAGCAGGATCAGCTCGGCCAGCCCGACGATCCCGACCACGTCGTCGACCCGCTCCCCGACGACCGGGTACCGCGAGTGCCCGCTCGCGGTGATGATCTCGCTCAGCTCCGACGCGCGGGCCGACGCGGGCACCGTCACCACGTCCACCCGCGGCACCATGACCTCCTCGGCGTCGCGCTCGGAGAACACCAGCGCCCGCTCCAGCAGGTCGGCGTGCGCCTCCTGGAACTGCTCGCCGGACTCGCCGATGATGTGCCCGAGCTCCTCCAGCGTCGCGCCGTGGTGCAGCTCCTCGACCGGCTCGATCCCGACGGCCCGCACCAGCCGGTTCGCCGCCGCGTCGAACATCCGGATCACCGGCGCCGCCACCGCCAGGTAGACCAGCGTGGACGCGGCCAGCCACCGGGCCATCGCCTCCGCGCGCGCCAGCGCCAGGTTCTTCGGGAACAGCTCGCCCAGCACCATCTGCAGCACCGTCGCCAGCACGAACCCGAGCGCCACCGCGACGCCGCCGGACGCCGCGCGCGGCACCCCCGCGGTGTCCAGCACCGGCGAGATCAGGTCGGCCAGCGCGGGCTTGGCGATGAAGCCGACCACCAGCGCGGTCACGGTGATGCCGAGCTGCGCGCCCGACAGCATGAACGACAGCCGCTCCATCACCCGGACGGCGCGCGCCGCCGCCCGGTCGCCCTCGGCCGCCCGCTGGTCCAGCAGCGGCCGGTCCGCGGTGACGAAGGCGAACTCCTGCGCCACGAAGTAGCCGGTCGCGGCGGTCAGCATCAGCACCGCCAGCAGGCCCAGCGCGCCGTTCACCGGCCGCTCCCGGCGCAGCCTGCGGCCGAGCCCGTGGCCGGTGGACCGCTCTGCCCGGACACGATCCCCCTTCCGCGCGTCCCCTGCAAGATCCCTTCTACCCTGCCAGGACCCGCCATGCCCCGCGAGACCCGCCCCGCGCCGGGACGGCCCGGGCTAGTGCGCGGTGATGAGGAAGACGCCCGCCGCCACCACGCAGGCCGCCGCGATCCGACGGGGGCCGAGCCGCTCGGAGAAGAACACCGCGCCGATGACCGCGCCCGCGATCACCCCGGTCTCGCGCAGCGCCGCCACCGACGCCAGCGCCCCGCGGGTCTGCGCCCACAGCACGATCCCGTAGGCCGCCATCGAGATGAGGCCGCCCGCCAGGCCGCGCAGGACGGCGGCCCGGTCCAGCCGGGTGAGCGTCGCGCGGCCGCGTAGCGCCAGGACGATCGCGACCGTCAGCGGCGCCTGGATGCCGAACAGCCACGACGTGTAGGACGCCGAGCCGCCCGCGTGCCGCACGCCGACACCGTCCAGCAGCGTGTAGCCCGCGATGGACACGCCGGTCAGCAGCGCCGCCGCGACCGCGCGCGGATCCCGACGCGGGCCGCCGTCCGCGGAGTCCCCGCCGCCGTCCCCGCCGCCGGTGAAGGCGAGCACGCCGAGCCCGGCGCAGACCGCGGCGACGCCCGCGTCCTGCTCCCACGAGAGCCGCTCGCCGAGCGCGACCGCCGCCACGATCGCCACCAGCAGCGGGGCGCTGCCCCGCGCGAGCGGGTACACCTGGCTGAAGTCGCCCAGCTGGTACGCCATCAGCAGCAGCCCCATGTAGACGACGTGCACGACGGCCGACGCGGCGAGCCACGGCCACGCCGCCCGGTCCGGCGGGCCGACCAGCAGGCCCAGCGGCACCACCACCAGCGCCTCGCCCAGGGCGATCAGCGCGAACGAGGCCCACCGGTCCGGCGCGCCCTTCGCGATCGCGTTCCAGGTGGCGTGCAGCACTCCGGCGAAGATCACGGCGAGGGCGACGGTCATGCGCCCACCCCACCGCGCAAGCGCCGTCCGGGGCACCGATTTAGGTCCCGGCTAAAGGGTCGCCGAGCCCCGCCGCACGGGCCGAATTTCCGGATCTCGTGACATTCGGGGGATCGCTGGGCACAAGTGATAGCAAGGGAAGGAAGGAACAACGGGCAGACGTCCCGCCGGGACCGCCTCGGGCGCTCCGCGGGACCTCCCGACGCCGTGGGGAGCGCCGATGAACGATGAGAGCCGTCCCCGGCCGGTGTTCGACCCCGGCATTCCCGCCGCGGACCGCGCCGTGCTCGCCGCCGCCCCGGAGCGGCTCGTCGCCGCGAGCCTGCCCGCGCCGCGGCCCCCGTCGCTCACCGCCGCCACCGTCGCCGCCCGGCTGCTGTGGATCCCGGCGTTCGCGTTCTTCTACGGTGTCCTGCCCGGCGGCTGGCTGCGGGTGTTCTTCCTCGCCTCCCTCGACCAGGACGACCTCGTCGGCGGCGCGGTGCGGTGGGGCCGGCTCCCCGTCCTGGCGATGATGCTGACCCCCGCGCTGCAGGTGCTCCTGCTGCTGCTCGGGCAGAGCGACGCCGCCTTCGCGCTCGCCGGCGTGAGCTTCGCCGGCTGGGTCGCCGGGGCGCTGCGGCACCTGCGCGAGCCCGCCGCCGCCCGCGCCGCGCGCGAGTACCACGGCCGCTACCTGATGCCCGGCGACTTCGACCGGCCCGCCGCGCGGCTGCTCGTCCGCGCCCAGCGCGCCGTCGACGCCGTCCTCGGCTCGCAGTCGCACGGCGCCGGGCTGCTGGACGACGTCGGCAACACGGTCGTGCTGCCCCGGCAGGAGTGGGCGATCGCCTCCACGCTCGCCGAGCACACCCGGCTGCGCCGGGAGCGCCGCATGCAGCAGCCCGAGCGGCTGTCCCCGCGGGTGCGCGCCCTGCTCGAACCGCAGGACCGCGCGCTGGAGCTGTCGGCCCGCTCGGTCACCGTCCGGATCGAGGCGCTGGAGACCTACGCGCGGCGCGCCGGCGAGGCCGACGACGCCTACCACGAGTCACGCGTCCTGCAAGGACTCCCGGACCAGAACGCCCGCTACCGCGAGCTGCTCGCCGGCACGGTCGGCGACGAGATGGCGGGCGCGGAGATCCGCGGCATGGCCGAGGACGCCCACCGCGCCGAACGCACGCTGCGCGAGCGCATCGCGGTCGCGCTCGACGCCGGGCAGGAACTCGCCGTCCCCCGCGACACCGCCCGCCCCGCCGGCCGCCCGGCGGACGCCGCGCCTACGGCGCCTGCCGCGGACGCCGCACCTGCCGCCGAGCCGGAGACGCCCTAGACACCCCCGCGTCGCCTACGCCTGCCGGTCTGGACGCCGCGCGGCCCGCGAGATTATGCGGTCCGCGGTGCGCTGCGTGCCGGCGATGCGGCGGCGCAGGCGTGCCCTGCCCGGCCGCGTCCCGGCGGCGCCCCGGGCGGGCCGGGCCGCCCGGTCGGCCTCCTCGGCCAGCAGCGCCCCCGCCCGCGCCAGCTCGGCCAGCAGCCGGCGGGCGGCATGACCGTCCCGCTCGTCCACCACGCAGCCGTACAGCGCCTCGATCTCCGCTATGCGCGCTCCCAGCCGCAACATCTGATCGCCCACGATTGATCACCCCGTCGGTCCAATTGTGGGCGATCCGCACCGTTCGCGCACGGTGATTTCCGTCCGATTCGCGCCGCGGCCCCGGGGCGTCAGTTCTCCGCCAGGACGATGACGCGGTCCCGCGCCGACAGCACCAGCGGGGCCGTCTTGTCCGGGTTGAGCACCACGCCGTAGCCGGGCGGCTCGTGGTACCGGTCGATCAGCCGGTAGCCGAGGGCGACCTCGCCGCGCCGCCGCGCCGACTCGATCAGCGTCGCGAAGTCGGCCGCGCACCCCGGCACCAGGTAGTCGCAGGCGGGCTTGAGGTAGATCTCCGACCCGGCCGGGTCGAGCAGGTCGGCGAACACGTCGTACAGGTGCCGGTTCTCGCTCAGCTGCGTCAGCATCAGGCTGATCAGCTTGTCGCTGACCACGAAGTCGTCGGCCTTGGTGACCTGCGCGACCTCCCGGTTGGCGTCGTCGTTGATCTCGCTGACGATGGAGAACGGGTCGCCGAGCGCGTCCTCCATGTCGCGCAGGTGCAGCAGCGTCACCAGCGTGCGGGCGTCGGCGTGCTCGCGGTCGTACCCGGCCTCCGACAGCACGATGACGTGCTGGTAGGAGCCGACGTCCAGCGACTCCAGCGACGGCCGCTCGGTCGGCTCGGCGCGCACGAACCCGACCTTGAGGTTGGCGAACGGGCCGAGGTCGGCGGTCGGGTCCTCGCGCGGCGCCGCCACCGTCAGCGCCGACCCGGGCGCGAGGAAGTCGTCCAGCAGCTCGATGATCTTCTGGGCGCGGTGGTTCCAGCCGAGCAGCAGGGTGCGCTCGGGCACCGGCTCGCGCGCGGTCGCGGTGGCGATCGCCGGTTCCCGGACGGCCGGCGCCGGACCGGACGCCAGCCGGATCAGCAGGTCGTCCTCGGCCAGCACGATGATCTCGTCGTCGGCGCGGATCGGGGTGTCCATCGGCGGGTTCAGCGCGACCGTGCCGTCGCGGTGCCGCAGCCCCGCCGGGACGCCGAGGTCGTAGCGCGACAGCGCCTCGCCGAACGCCAGCCCGGCCAGCGACGGCTCGGCCCGCATGTAGAACTCGTGCCCGGCGAAGTCCAGCAGGTCGGTGCAGACCTGCGACAGCCCCGACTGCCGGTGCGACTGGACGATCAGCCGGATCGCGATGTCGTCGGCGTCGATCACCCGGGCCGCGGCGCCGCCCGCCAGCCGGGCCGCGGGCAGGTTCGCCGAGTCGTGCACGGCGGCGACGACGTGCGGCCGCCGCCGCTCCCAGGCGCGCGCCCCCAGCGACAGCAGCACCTTGATGACGTGGGTGTCGGCGTCCTGCACCTCCGGCGAGATCACCATGATGGAGCGCGCGGTGCCCGGGCTGACCAGCTCCAGGTCGGCGACCTTCAGCGGGTTGCCGGTACGGCACACGATCCGGGTCCGGCCGGACTCGCCGACCCGCGCCCGCAGCGCGTCCTCCATCTCCACCTTGTCGCGGTCGGCGAGGATCGCCACGCACGAGCGGCGCTCGCTCTGGTTGGCCTCCACCAGCTCCGCGACGACCGTGAAGACCTGCTCCGACCAGCCGAGCAGCACGGTGTGGTCGTGCTCGACGATCCGCGACCGGCCCTTGCGCAGCTCGGTGATCTTGGCTTCCAGGCCGGTGGTGAGCACGCCGATCAGCGAGCTGACGATGAAGATGCCGCCGATCGTGGCGACCAGCATCAGGCCGAGGAACGCGGCGCCGCCGCTGTCGCCGCCCATCGTGCCGGGGTCCAGGGTGCGCAGCAGGCTGCGCCACACCATCCCCGGCCAGTGCCCGTTGCGGGCGCTGTCGCGCGGCGCGAGGACCGCCGCGGCGGTCGCCACCACGAGCACCAGCGCCGCCGAGGCGAGCGCGAGCCAGCCGATGAGCGCCGGCGTCCCCTTCGCCATGGTCGTGTCGAACCAGTACCGGACCCGGTCCCGTCGCGTCGCACGTTTCAACCCCGCATGCCCCCTTTGCCGGCCCCCCGGGGCGCCACCCTACCGACTTGCCCGCCGATGATGTCCGCCGTGGGGAATTCGGGGAATGCCCGAGCGAAAGGCGATTTGCCCGGTGCGCACTAATGCACGAGGGGCCGGAGTGAGAATTTCACTCCGGCCCCTCGGCGCTCTGCCGGAACCGCGCCGGCCGCGCGGAGCGCTAGTGCGCGGCCTCGTACTGCTCGATCACATTGGCGGGGATGCGGCCCCGCTCATTGACCTTGATGCCGTGGTTCTTGGCCCACTCGCGAATCTCGGCGGACCGCTCGCGGCTGCCCGCGGTGCGCGTGCCGCGGGCCTGCCGGCCCGCCGGCCTGCGCGCCCTGCGGGCGCCGGCCACGAACGGCTCCAGGCCGCTGCGCAGCTTGTCGGCGTTCTTCTTGCTGAGGTCGATCTCGTAACTCGTGCCGTCCAGCGAAAAGCTGACGGTCTCGTCGGCCTCTCCGCCGTCGATGTCGTCCACGAGAAGGACTTCGACCTTCTGTGCCATGCGGGGACTCCCTCTAGCTATGCGTCCGGCTTCGCGTCCGGATGAGCGTCGATGAATGCAGCATAGACCTCATCCGATATCTTGCCACGTTCGGAGACTTCGACGCCCTCGCGCGATGCCCATTCGCGGACATCGCCGTTCGTGTAGCCCTTGATCTTCGCGGTCCGGGCCTTGCGTCCCTTCCCGGCGGGCTTCACCTCCACGGCGTTGTCGATGAACGGCGCGAGCGCGTCCAGCATCTCGTTCAGCCGCTTGTAGTTGTCGTCGCTCAGGTCGATCGTGAACGTCCGACCCAGGACTTCGAAGTCCCGCTTGGCGACATCGTCCCCTTCGGAGCCGTCGATGTCGTCGACTCGAATGACCTTCTCGGCCATCTGTACCTTGTGTTCCTTCCCCTCGCCTATGAGGCGCCCCCGACCGTAGCGGATTCCGTGCCCGGCCATGACGTCACGGCGCGGCGCGGCACCGGAAAGGAACCGGGGATCGGCGCGGTGTTCGGGCGGCGGGCCGCCGGAAGGGGGAGCGGGAGGCGGTCAGGACGCGGAGCGCGCCCGGATCCAGGTGCTGAGCAGCAGCATCATCTCCAGGCGGAGATCGGGGTCCTCGATGTCGAAGTCGAACATCTCGTGGAGCTGCGCGAGCCGGTACCGGACGGTCTGCGGGTGCACGCACAGCACCTCGGCGGCGCCCGTGGCGTTGAAGCCGTGCTTCATGCATTCCAGCAGCGTCTCCGCCAGCCGGACGCCCTGCCGGGGACCGGCGGCCTCCAGCGGGGCCAGCCGCCGCGCCGCGACCAGCGTCGCCAGCGAGCCGCCCTCCTGCAGCAGCAGCTCGGGCAGGTGCTCGTCGGCGCGGACGAGCAGCCCGCCGCGCCGCGATCCGCGGCCCGCGGAGGGCGCGGCGCCGCTCTTCGCCCTGGCCGCGGGACGCTCGCCGGCGCGGTCCCGTGCGGGCGCGGCGGGCAGCAGTTCGAGCGCGCGGCGCGCCCACTGCAGCGACGTCCGCGCCTGGTCGGCCGGGACGGACGGACCGACCGCGCCCGTCCAGCCGGCCAGCGTCGCGGTCAGCTCCTCCATCCGTCCGGGGCCGTCCGGGTCCGGCATCACCAGGCAGGGGCGGCCGTGGTCCAGCCCGGTCAGCAGCGACGGCGGCAGCCCCGCGGGACCCTCCCCGCCGCTGCCCGGCCGCGCCCGCAGCACGATCACCGCGAGCCGGCGCGGCAGCGGCCAGCCCGCCCGCGCGGACTGCTCCCCGACGACCTCGGGCGGCGCGGCCGGGTCCGACAGCAGCAGCGTCAGCAGCCGGCCGCGGCGCTGCTCGCGCTCGCCGGCGGCCTTCTCCCGGGCCCGCGCGTACCCGTGCGCGGCGGCGGACGCCAGCGCGTCCAGGTAGGCGAAGTTGGCCTCGGCGAGCAGGCTGACCAGCGCGCGCGGGCGGCCGAGCCGGTCGGCCTCGACCGCCAGGTGCCGCCACGCCAGCCGGGAGGCCACCCGCATCGCGTTCTGCAGGTGCTCCAGGCTGCGGCCCTCGACCGCCTCGCCGTAGCCGACGTCGAAGAAGACCTGGTACACCTCCTTCCAGGAGGCGTCCGGGTCGGCGATCATCTGGACGAAGTGCTCCATCGCGTGCGCGACCGCGGCCTCGGCGACGCGGACGTAGGCGGCGTCGCCCGGCCGGTCGTACTCGGGGACGTGCCGCAGCACGCCCTGCACCATCGGGCCGAGCAGCTCCGGCAGCCGCGGGCGCATCCAGCGCGCCTCCTCGGCGGGGACGTCCCGCCACGGCTCCTCGCTCAGTCCCTCCATCACCGGCGATCCGGCATGCGCGTCCTCGTAAGCCGTCGTCATGGCGACACCTCCTCGACCGAGCGCCCGGTCGTCTCAACCTAGGCACGCGGCGTGAGCGGCGACACTCATTCGCGCGCACCGCCGGGGAGGGCGGATTGTCAGCGTTCTGACAAGCGCCCGCGCCCGCCCCGCACGGCGCTGCGGCGGCGCGGCCGGCCGTGCTCAAGTTCCCGTCAAAGTTCGCATGACGGTGGGTTCGCCGGGTAACGGCCATCACCGAGTGCGATCATCGAGCAGCCACGAGGAGCTGGATCATGGCCAACCCGGCCGGCCACGAGGACCGGAAGCAGGAGCAACTGGAGCGGCGGCGGGTCGGCCCGGAGGGGTCGGCGGGACTGACCACCGACCAGGGCGTCCGGGTCGACGACACCGACAACTCCCTGACGGTGGGCGAGCGCGGGCCCTCGCTGATGGAGGACTTCCACCTCCGCGAGAAGATCACCCATTTCGACCACGAGCGGATCCCCGAGCGGGTCGTGCACGCGCGCGGCTCCGGCGCGTACGGGCAGTTCACGCTGACCGAGTCGCTGGCCGAGTACACCACCGCCGACTTCCTGTGCGACACCTCGCTGACGACGCCGGTGTTCGTGCGGTTCTCCACGGTCGCCGGGTCGCGGGGGTCGGCGGACACCGTCCGGGACGTCCGCGGCTTCGCCACGAAGTTCTATACGAACCAGGGCAACTTCGACCTGGTCGGCAACAACATGCCGGTCTTCTTCATCCAGGACGGCATCAAGTTCCCCGACTTCGTGCACGCGGTGAAGCCCGAGCCGCCGAACGAGATCCCGCAGGCCTCGTCCGCGCACGACACGCTGTGGGACTTCGTGCAGCTCCAGCCCGAGACGATGCACATGATGATGTGGCTGATGTCGGACCGGGCGCTGCCGCGCAGCTACGCGATGATGCAGGGCTTCGGCGTGCACACGTTCCGGCTGGTGAACGCCGAGGGCCGCGGCACGTTCGTGAAGTTCCACTGGCGGCCCAAGCTCGGCACCCACTCGCTCGCCTGGGACGAGACGCAGAAGATCGCGGGCAAGGACCCCGACTTCAACCGCCGCGACCTGTGGGACCGCATCGAGGACGGCGACTTCCCCGAGTACGAGCTGGGCGTCCAGCTGGTGCCGGAGGAGGACGAGCACGAATTCGGGTTCGACCTGCTGGACCCGACCAAGATCATTCCGGAGGAGGACGTGCCGGTGCGGCCGGTCGGCCGGATGGTGCTGAACCGCAACCCCGACAACTTCTTCGCCGAGACCGAGCAGGTCGCCTTCCACATCGGCAACGTCGTGCCGGGCATCGACTTCACCAACGACCCGCTGCTCCAGGCCCGGCTGTTCTCCTACCTGGACACCCAGCTCATCCGGCTGGGCGGGCCCAACTTCCCGCAGATCCCGGTGAACCAGCCGGTCGCCGACGTCCGCAACCACCAGCGCGACGGCTACCACCAGACCAAGCTGCACCAGGGGCAGGTGAGTTACCACAAGAACTCGCTGGCGGGCGGCTGCCCGGCCGTCGGCGGCGCGGGCTCGTTCAGCCACTACCAGGAGCGCGTCGACGGCAACAAGATCCGCAAGCGGAGCGAGAGCTTCAAGGACCACTACTCGCAGGCGACGCTGTTCTGGAACAGCATGTCCGACTGGGAGAAGGAGCACATCGTCGGCGCGTTCCGGTTCGAGCTCGGCAAGTGCGACCACAAGCACATCCGCGAGGGCGTGGTCGCCCACCTCAACCACGTCGACCACGACCTCGCCGTGCAGGTCGCCGAGGGCATCGGGGTGGAGCCGCCGTCGGACGCCCCGGTCGCCAACCACGGCCGGACCTCGCCCGCGCTCAGCCAGGACAACGCGCCCGCCGGCTCCGTCCAGGGCCGCAAGGTCGCGATCCTGATCGCCGACGGGGTGGACTCGGCGGCCGTCGGCGCGGTCGGCGACGCGCTGGCCGAGGCGGGCGCGGTCTGCGACGTGCTCGCCGCCAAGGACGGGCACGTCCAGGCCGCCAACGGCGCGCAGGTCTCGGTCAGCCGCGCGATGCCGACCGTCGCGTCCGTGCTCTACGACGCGGTGCTGGTGCCCGGCGGGGAGGCGAGCGTGCGCACCCTCGCGCAGGACGGCGACGCGGTGCACTTCGTCGCGGAGGCGTTCGTGCACTGCAAGGCGATCGGCGCGCTGGACGAGGGCGTCGCGCTGCTGGAGCGGGCCGGGATCACCGGGGTGAAGACCTCCGAGGACGGCACCGTCGAGGACTTCGGCGTCGTCACCGGGCGCGGCCCCGGCGGCGACTTCAGCGCCAAGCTCATCGAGGCGATCGCCAAGCACCGGCACTGGCGGCGCCAGAAGGACCACGTCCCCGCCTGACGGACGGGTCGGTCGGGCCGGGGCCCGGCGCGGTGGCACGGATCGTGCCCGCTGCGCCGGGCCCCGTCGCGTGTGGCCGCATTCCGCCGAATCAATTGTGGGCCATGTCACAAGGGCGGGCGTCCGCGGAATGATGCGGCCATGATTTAAAAATGTATCTTGTGCGACTCGTGCCTATTGGTGCGCAGTCCGATCGCGGGAATCGCCCGCATTTTCACGCGCATTCCGGCTGGACGGCGGCGGGGCCGCCGCCGGGCCGGTGCCGGGACCGTGCCTGCAAGTAGCTCCTGACATGCGGTTTCCGGGCCAGGCTCGGAGTGTCCGCCGGCCCCCGCCTTGCCGGTCTGGGAAGACCCGCCCGGCCCGGACTGCCCACGGGTGCAGTTCATCCGGACCCATTTCTGTAGCAAGATGACGGCCGTCTCGCCGGATTTTCCGTGCTTCCGGTAACGGCGCCGGGTGGCCTTTTCGATGGCCGCCTGGCAAGGGCATGGTGCTGATTATGGAGGGAGGGCGCATGGCCGCGTCCGTCATCGAGCGATTCCCCGAGCCGGTCATCGACGAGTCCGATCCCTTCGGCGGCATGCTGGACCTCGCCGTCCGCGCGGACTCGGCGCGGTCGCGCGGACGGCGAGCCGGCCGGGTGGTGGCCGGCCTCGACCTCACCCGGTTCTGCGAACCCGACCGCGGCACCACGCTCTCGTGGGGTCGCTCGCCTACGAGACGCACGCCGTCGACCCGGAGCACTACGAGCGGACCCGGCCGTCATGAACGATCCACTTCGCGTAAGGGCCCCGGTGCCCCCCGCCCACGCCGCCGAGGTGCCCGCGCTCATGGCCGCGCTGCTGGCGCGAATCCTGTCCGGGCCCGCCCATGAGGGCCGTGCTGCGCGTACTGCTTCGCATGATGCGACGGTGCCTGGATCGAGCTGGACGGGCGGGGCGGCGCGGTCCGGATTCTCGGCGCGCCCGCGGGCTGATCTCCCGTCCCGCCCGGCAACCCCGTGAACAATGAGGAGTCGACACGTGGAGCAAGGAGCGTTCGGCAGGGCCGCGCAGGACCGGGCGGCCGCCGAGGTCGAGGCGGAGATCCACCGGCTGTGCGAGCGGCTCGCCGAGGGTCAGGCGATGGGGCTGGACGAGGGCCGCGAGATGGTCGGCGGCGCGATGGCGGAGTTCCTGACGGACTTCTTCGAGGCCGTCCACGCCAGGGGCGCGCGTCCCGGCCTGCGGGGCATGGTCGCGCTGCCGATGCTCGTGCACGGCGCGGAGACCGGCGACCCGGAGCCCGCCCGGCCGCTCGCCGCCGTCCACCTGCTGTGGTGGGCCGCGGCCCGCTACCTCGACGACCTGACCGGCGCCCCCTCGCCCGGCAACGCGGCGACCGTCAAGCGGGTGCTGACCGCGCTGGCCGTGGGCGGCCACCTGCCCGTCCGGCTCGTCGCGGACCTGCCGGTGCCCGACTCCGTCCGGTGCGGGCTCGCCGGAGAGGTGTCGCGGGCCTGGCTGGACGCGGTGGACGGCCGGCTGCGCGACCTCACCGACCGCCCGTCGGCCGCCACGCCCGCGTCGGTGCTGCGCGCCTACGCCGGCAGGACGGGCGCGCCGTACGCGATGGCGGCGGCGTCCGCGGCCCGGCTCGCCGGCGCGGGCGGCGACCGGGCGGGCGGCTGGCGGGCGTTCGGCCGCCGGCTCGGCGTGCTCCGCCGGCTCGTCGACGATCAGCGCGACCTGGCCTCGGGACGGTACGAGGATTTCGCCAACGGCACCGCCACCTACCTGCTGGCCCACCTGCTGGCCGCGCTGCCCGCCGGACGGCGCCGCGAGGCCCTCGCGCTGCACGCCGGCGCCCGCCACTCGGCCTGCGCGCGCGCCGAGCTGACCGCCTGGATGCTCGACGAGGACGTCCTGGACGGCTACGCCGCGTCCGTCGCGCCGCTCGTCGGCCACGCGCACGACCTGCTCGGGCTGCTCGGCGGCGATCCCGCGTTCGTCCGCGGGCTGCACGGCCTGGTCGACGAGACCGCCGACCGCCTGCCCCGGCTGCGGCCGGCCGTGGCCTGAGAGGAGGACCCCGCATGACTCCGGCCGGCGAACCGCCGCACTTCCTCCCGGCGCAGGCCCGGCGGGTCGCCGCGGCGATCAGCGAGGCGCTCGCCGGCCACCCGGCGCACCAGCCGATCCGGCGCACCGCCGGGCCGCTGTTCGGCGGCCGGGAGGAGACCGCCGCGCGGCTGCTCGGTCTGGTCGCGGCGGGCGGCCCGCTGCCCGCCGACGACCTGGCCCGGTTCCGCGACCTCGGGGCGATGGCGGCGCGGCAGGGCATCCCGCTGCCGGTGCTGTCGGAGGTGTGGGACGTCGCGCTCGCGGCGGCGGCGCGGGCCTGCTGGACGGCCGCGCCCGCCGGGCGCTTCACCGAGCTGGCCGAGGCGACCGGGCGCGCCGCGCGGCTGGCCGGACGGGCCCGCGAGGCGTGCATCCAGGGGTACGCGGACGCGCCGCGCGAGGGCGCGCGGTCCCGCCCGCTGCGCCGGCTGCTCGCCGAGACGCTGATCGACGGCGCGCCCGCCGGGGTCATCGCGGAGGCCGCCGGGGTCGCGCTCGCCCCCTGCTACCTGGTGCTGCTGTGCGAGGCGCCCGGCCCGCCCGCGGCGTCCGCCGCGCACTGGGCGCGGGCCCGCGAGCACCTGGAGGCGGCCGACGGCGTGCTGTACTCCGGCGACCTGGCCGAGCTCGTCGTGCTGTTCCCGGCCGGGGACCCGGTGCGCGCCGAGGTGCTGGCCGCCGAGTTCGTGGCCGTCCTCGCCACCTGGACGCGGGGGCCGGTGCACGCCGCCGAGTCGTGCCGGGGCGGCCTCGCGGGCATCCCCGACGCGCTGGAGGAGGCGTCGCGGGTGCTGACGGTCGTCAAGGCGATCCCGGACGCCGAGGACCGGCCCTACCGCGCCGACGAGCTGCTCGTCGAGCTGGCGATCCTCGGCCAGCCGGGGATCCGCGAGCGGCTCGCCGCCGTGCTGTCCCCGCTGGACGCCGGCACCGACCTGCGGCGGACCCTGGAGGTGCTGCTCGCCTGCAACCTCGACCGCGAGCGCGCCGCCCGCGAGCTGTGGATCCACCGCCGGACGCTGCACTACCGGCTGGACCGCATCCGCGACCTGTCCGGCATCGACCCGAGTTCCGCGCGCGGCATCCAGCTGTTCCGCGCCGCGCTCACCTCGGCGCGGCTCGGCAGGCTCGAACGCGACGGCCTGCGCGCCGAGGAGGCGTCGCTGCCGCCGCCGCTGAGCGCCTGACCCTCCCCGACCGGGCCGTCAGGCGAGCCCCATCTCCCGCTTGACGGCCTCGAACTCCACCGCCATCGCCTCCGACAGCGCCTTGGCGCCCGACAGCGGACGCACCATGACGCAGAACTCGTCGATGAGCCCGTCGTCGTCGTGGTGCAGGAAGTCGCAGCCGTGCACCTCGCGGTCGCCGACCCGCGCCTTGAACACCAGCGCGTGGTCGCGCCCGTCACCGATCTCCCGCACGTAGCGGAAGTCGGTGAAGACGCGGGTGACGGCGCGCAGGATCGCGGTGACCACCGGACGCCCGTCGTACGGCGCGAACGCCACCGGGCTGAGGAACCGCACGTCCTCGGCCAGCAGGTCCGGAAGGGCGCCGAGGTCGCCCTTCTCGATGGCCGCGCGGAAAGGGTGCATGGGAGCTCCTCCAGTGCTCGTGGCGTGCGTGCGTCACTGCGTGGCGGGGTGGCCGGTGCGGGGTGGCGTCCCGGCGAGCCTAATGCGATCTCCGCTCCGGTCGGCGTGCCGGGGCCACGCCGACCTGACCGGCCTGACTCCTTTTTCTCATCCCTTCGCCTCTTTCGGTAAATTTCGGTCTTCGCGGAGAGTGATGCTGGTCTCATTCTCCGTCGCGGCTCTCCGCGGCGGGAATGAAACCGGCCCGCACCGTCTTGATCTCGGGGTGCGCCCCGCCGCCCCGAGCGCGGCGCCCCACCCCGCCGCACGGTCCGAACCACCTCCCGGAGGCGTAACAGCGTGACCCAGCCCGCCACCGCCCAGCATCCGCGCACGGCCGCTCCCGCCGGCGCCGCGGCCGCCGGCCGCGAACCCGACCTCGGCCTGCCCGCCGAGCGGGGATCGGGCCTGCTGATCGCCGTCCTGGCGTTCGCCGGCATCGTCGTCGCGGTCATGCAGACCCTGCTGATCCCGGTCATCGGGCAGCTGCCGCAGCTGCTGCACACCTCGCTGTCGAACGCGACGTGGGCGATGACCGCCACGCTGCTGTCCGGCGCCGTCGCCACCCCGATCATGGGCCGGCTCGGCGACCTGTACGGCAAGAAGCGGATGATCCTCGTCAGCATCTCCACGGTCGTCGTCGGCTCGCTGGTGGCCGCGGTCAGCTCCGAGCTGCTGCTGGTGGTCGCCGGGCGCGCGATCCAGGGCTTCGCGATGGGCGCGATCCCGCTCGGCATCGGCCTGATGCGCGACTCGCTGCCCCGCGAGCGGCTCGGCTCGGCGCTGGCGCTGATGAGCTCCTCGATCGGCGTCGGCGGCGCGCTCGGCCTTCCCGTCGCGGCCTACATCGCCCAGCACTTCAGCTGGCACATGCTCTTCTACGGCGCCGCCGCGCTCGGCGCCGTGTCGTTCCTGCTGGTCCTGTTCGCCGTCCCCGAGTCGAAGGTGCGCGCCCACGGCCGCTACGACATCGTCGGGACGATCGGGCTGACGGCCGGGCTGCTGGCCGTGCTGCTGCCGATCACCAAGGGCGGCGACTGGGGCTGGACGAACCCGCGCACGCTCGGGCTCGGCGCCGCGGGCGTCGTCATCCTCGTGGTGTGGGGCGTGGTGGAGCTGCGGCTGCGCGACCCGCTGGTCGACCTGCGCACCACCGCGCGCCGCCAGGTGCTGCTCACCAACCTCGCCGCGATCACCGTCGGCGTCTCGTTCTACGCCATGTCGCTGGTGCTGCCGCAGCTGCTGGAGCTGCCCAAGGCGACCGGCTACGGGCTCGGGCAGTCGCTGCTGGTCGCCGGGCTGACGGTCGCGCCGATGGGCATCGCGATGATGCTGGTCTCGCCGCTGTCGGCGCGCGTGTCCGCCGCGTTCGGCGCCAAGACCTCGCTCATCCTCGGCATGATCGTGATCGGCGGCGGCTACGGCGCGGCGCAGGGCCTGATGGGCGCGGTGTGGCAGGTCGCGCTGATCTCCACGATCGTCGGCGCCGGCATCGGGCTGGCCTACTCGGCGCTGCCCACGCTCATCCTCGGCGCCGTCGACCCGTCGGAGAGCGGCGCCGCCAACGGCGTCAACACGCTGATGCGCTCCATCGGCACCTCGGTGTCCAGCGCGCTGCTCGGCACCGTCCTGGCCCGCAACACGATCCACTTCGGCGGGGCGGACGTCCCCGACATGACCGGTTTCCGGATCTCCTTCCTCATCGCCACCGTGGCCATCGCCGTCGGCGTCCTGCTCGCGCTGTTCCTGCCGTCCGGCCGCCGCGCGGCGCGCCCGGCCCATGCCGCCGCGCCCGCACCCGCCACGGCCGCGCCCGCTACCCCCGAGGCCTCCGCCGAGCCGCTCCCCGCGCCGTCGCCGGTCGCGGCCGGGCCGTCCACCGCGGTCGAGGGGCCCGCGGTGCACGGCCGGGTGCTGCGCCCGGACGGGACGCCGCTGTCCGGCGCCACCGTCACGCTGATCGACGCGACCGGACGCCAGCTCGGCGTGGTCGCCAGCGCCGGCGACGGCGGGTACGCGGTCGCCGCCCCCGCGCCCGGCGGCTACGTGCTCGTCGGCTCGGCCCCCGGCCACCAGCCGGAGGCCGCGACCGTCACGGTGCTCGACGGCCCGGCCGGCGCCGACCTGGTGCTGAGCGGCACCGGCGAGCTGTCGGGAACGGTCCGCGACGAGGCGGGCGGGCCCCTGGCCGGCGCGGTCGCGGTCGCCACCGACCACCGCGGCGAGGTCGTCGGCTCGGCGGTCACCGGCGCGGACGGCGCGTTCGCGCTCGCCGACCTCGCGCCCGGCGGCTACACGCTGACGGTCAGCGCGGCGGGACGCCGTCCCGCCGCCCAGCCGGTGCGGGTCGCCGGCGGCGCGCCGACGCCGGTGGAGATCGCGCTGCCGGCCGCGCCGGTGCTGCGCGGCACCGTCCGCGGGCGCGGCGGCGAGGCGCTCGGCGACGCGCACGTGTCGCTGGTCGACCACGCCGGGAACGTCGTCGCCACCGCGCGCACCGGCCCCGACGGGGCCTACGCGTTCGACGGCCTCGCCCCCGAGGACTACACGGTCATCGCGTCCGGATACCCGCCGGTCGCGGTGCCGCTCGACCTGTCCGGCGCCGGGCGCGACGACTTCGACATCGCGCTGTCCCACCGCCGGGGCGAGTAGCCGGTTCCGGGGCCGCTGCGGCCCGGCGCGTCAGGTGCCGGGCTGCAGCAGCACCTTGATGGCGCCGTCCTGCTTCTTCTGGAACATCTCGTAGGCCTGCGGCCCCTTCTCCAGCGGCACGCGGTGCGTGGTGAAGTCCATGACCCCGAGCGGGTCGGCGTCGTCGGTCACCAGCGGCATGATGTCGTCGATCCAGCGCTTGACGTGCGCCTGCCCCATCCGCAGCGTGATGCCCTTATCGAACATCTGCAGCATCGGCAGCGGGTCGGTCATGCCGCCGTACACGCCGCTGAGCGAGATCGTCCCGCCCCGGCGGACCACCTCGATCGCCGTCATGAACGCCGCGAGCCGGTCCACCCCCATCCGCTGCATCAGCGGCGCGGCGCTGTTGCCGGGGAGCAGGCCGGTCAGCGTCTGCGCCAGCTTCGCGCCCGGCGAGCCGTGCGCCTCCATGCCGACCGCGTCGATCACCGAGTCGGTGCCGCGCCCGCCGGTGATCTGCCGCACCGCGTCCGGCACGTCGTCGGCGGCGTCGGCGTCGATCACCTCGATGCCGTGCCGGCGGGCCATCTCCAGCCGCTCGGGGACGAGGTCCACGCCGATCACCCGGTGGCCGAGGTGGCGGGCGATCCGGGCCGACATCTGCCCGATCGGGCCGAGTCCGAGCACCGCCACCGACCCGCCCTCGGGGATCTCCGCCCACTGGACGGCCTGCCAGGCCGTCGGCAGCACGTC
Organism: Actinomadura opuntiae; assembly: GCF_030283205.1. Taxonomy (GTDB): domain Bacteria; phylum Actinomycetota; class Actinomycetes; order Streptosporangiales; family Streptosporangiaceae; genus Spirillospora. Next base: position 39,862 of record NZ_JASNWF010000025.1, on the reverse strand, counting down.
GGACAGGTAGACGAAGCGCTCGTCCGGCGGCCCCTCCGGAACCTTGATCGGCCCGAAGTGCGCCTGCGGCACCCGCAGGTACTCCGCCTGGCCGCCCGGCACCTGCCCGTACAGGCGGGTGTAGCCGAACAGCGCCGCGCCCATGTTGTTCTCGCGGACCTGGGTCGTCTCGCACTGCGCGAAGAGCTTCATCTCGCACATGTGGCAGCGGCCGCAGGAGATGTTGAACGGGATGACCACCCGGTCGCCCGGCTTGACGTGCCTGACCTCCGGGCCGGTCTCCTCGACGATCCCGATCGGCTCGTGGCCGAGCACGTCGCCCTCGCTGAGGAACGGCCCGAGCACCTCGTACAGGTGCAGGTCGGAGCCGCAGATCCCGGACGAGGTGACCCGGATGATCGCGTCGTCCGGCTCCTTGATCGTCGGGTCGGGCACGTTCTCGACGCGGACGTCGCGCTTGCCGTGCCAGGTGAGCGCCTTCATCGTCTTCCTCCTAGAGCGGGCCTAGAGCGGGTCTAGGGCGGGACTACCCGGGGGGCCGGAGGGAAACGTCAGCGGAGGGAGGGTCCGGATGGAAGGGTAAATTCCGGGTAATCCACGTCCATGGCAACCCTCCCGGACGCCCCGGCGGACTCCGCCGCGGACTCGGCCCGCCTGCGCCTCGGCGTCCTCGACGTCGGCTCCAACTCGGCCCACCTGCGGATCGCGGACCTCAGCCCGGGGGAGGCGCCCGCACCGGTGCGGTCGGTGAAGAGCGCCGTGCGGCTGGCCGAGTCCACCGACCGGCACGGCGTGATCGGCCGGCCCGCGGTCGGGCGGCTGATCGGCGCGGTCCGGGAGGCGTCGGCCGCCGCGTCCGCCGCCGGGGTGGGCGAACTGCTGCCCCTCGCCACGTCCGCGCTGCGCGACGCCGCCAACCGCGACGACGTCGCGGCCGAGGTGCGCGCCGCCACCGGCGTCTCGCTGGGGTTCCTGTCCGGCGAGCAGGAGGCGCGGCTGACGTTCCTGGCGGTGCGGCGCTGGTACGGCTGGTCGGCGGGGCCGGTCCTGCTCGCCGACATCGGCGGCGGGTCGATGGAGCTGGCGTACGGGACGGGGGAGGAGCCGGAGATCGCGCTGTCGCTGCCGCTCGGCGCGGGCCGGCTCACCCGGCACCACCTGCCGGGCCGCCCGCCGGTCCGCAAGCGCACCCGCAAGGCGCTGCGCGCGCACGTCCGGTCCGTGCTCGGCGAGGCGACGGCCGAGATCGTGGAACGGCCGGCCCCGGTCCGGGCGGTCGCGACGTCCAAGACGTTCATCCAGCTGGCCCGGCTGTGCGGCGCGCCCGGGGGCAGGGCCGGGCAGTACGCGCCGCGCCACCTCGGCCGCGACGACCTGCGCGGGTGGATCCCGAAGCTGGCGAAGCTTCCGGACGAGGAGCGCGCGCGGCTGCGCGGTGTGAAGGCGTCGCGGGCGCACCAGATCCTGGCCGGCGCGATCGTCGCCGACGCCGTCATGGACGTCCTCGGGCTCGACCGGCTCGACGTGTGCCCCTGGGCGCTGCGCGAGGGCATCTTCCTGCACCGGCTCGACGCGCTGGCCGCGGGGCGCCCGGTCGGGCCGCCGTTCGAGGGCACCGGGGAGACGACGGGCGCGCCGTGCCCGGTCCCGGTCCGTCCGTTGCCGCCGCCCGCTCCGGGGGTGGCGGCACCGCCGCGCCTGCGCGCCGTCGGCACCTGATCCCGCAGCCCGGGACGGTCCGCGGCCGATGGGGCGGCTGAGACGACCGTCCCATGAACTTGCGGGACATCTATCTGTGGCCCATGTGTATTGACATTCGCCGAATGAGCCGTCCACGCTTGTTCCGTTAATTTGCGGTACATAGATCGGCGATACGGTGCCCGGCCACGGCGCCGTCGGGAGGGGACGTGAGCTGATGAGCGCTCCCGGCAACGCCATCGAACTCGACCCTCACGCCGCGATGGACCTGCGCCGCGTCCTCGCCGCCGCGCTGCGCGCGGCCGTGCCCGCGATCGTGGCGGAGACCGTCGAGGAGGTGCGCCGGGCGGTCCCCGAGTACGCCGGCCCGGAGTGCCGCGACGCCCTGGATCTCGCCGCCGGATGCGCGATCGGCGCGTTCGCCGACCTGGTCGCCCGGCCCGGCCCGCCGCCGGAGGACCTCCTGTCCCTCTACCGCCGGATCGGTGCTGCCGAGGTGCAGGAAGGGCGCGCCGCGAGCGTCCTGCAGAACGCCGCGAACGTCGCGACCCGCGTCGCCGTCCGGCACCTCTCCCGGGTCGCCGACTCGCTGGACGCCGAGGTGCCGCCCGGCCTGTACGGAGAGGTCGTCTCCGCCCTCTTCCCGTTCCTGAACTGGCTGATGGTCGCCGTCGCGCAAGGCCGCGCCGAGGCGTCCCGCGACCCTGCCGGGCTGCTGCTGCGCCGCCGCCGGCAGCTGCTGGAGGCGCTGCTCGCCCGCCCCGAGGCCGACGACCGATGGATCGCCGACCTGGCACGCGACGCGCGATGGCCGCTGCCGCACCGCGCCGCCGCCGTCGCGCTGGCCCCCGGAACGGTCCCCGCCCGCCCGCACGCCCTCCCGCCGCAGGTGCTGGACGGCCGGCACCTCGCCGAGCCGTGCCTGATCGTCCCCGACCCGCAGGAACCGGCGCACCGGCGGGCGCTGGAGCCGCTCCTGGCCGGCCGCGCAGCGGCCGTCGGCCCGGCCGTCGCGCCGGCCGCGCTCGGCCGGTCGCTGGCCTGGGCGCGGCAGGCGCTCGGCCTGGCCCTGGACGGAGTCCTCGACGGGGTTCTGGAGGATGCGCGGCCGGGCGAGCCGCCCGGTGAAGGGCCGATCATCGCCGCCGACCACGCGCCGACCCTGCTCGTGCTGCGCCACCGCGACCTCGTCGAGGATTCCGCGCGGCGCCGGCTGAGACCGCTGCTGAAAGTCCGGCCGAATCGTCGCACGCAGTATGCGCGGACCCTTCAGGCGATGCTGGAATGCGGATTCAACGCCTCCGCCGCGGCGGCCCGGCTGCAGGTCCATGCGCAGACCGTCCGGCTGCGGATGCGCAAACTCGACGAATGGTTCGGCGACGAGATCCATGACCCGTCGCTGCACGTCGAGCTGCTGATGGCGCTGCGTCTGTGGCACGCGACCACCCGCCCCGGCGGGGAGCCCGACTGGTTCCAGAACGCCCCCGCGAGGGCCCGCGCATAAACCTTCCAAAAGGTGAGTGCCGTACCTCGCGTTTTCGTCCCCGGTGCAGTTATCCGGCGGTCGCGGCCCTGGAATCGTCGGACGCGTGAACGCGCCGCCTCGACCGGAGGGAATTGCCATGAGCAGCACCGTGCCCGACCTCGGAGACGCCGACCAGCTGAAGGCGTTGCTGGAGAACGTCGCCTCCCCGGAGCAGCTCCGCGAGCTGCTCGACACGCCCGGCGTGGACGACGGGATGATCGACGGGTTCGTCGCGGCCGTCGGCCCCGAGGACGTCCTGGACAAGGTGTTCGGCCTGATGGGCGAGCACTTCGTCGCCGAACGCGCCGGCAACGACGGCGGCGTGGTCCGCTGGGACGTCACCGCGCCGGGCGGCACGCTGTCCTACGGGCTGGTGATCCGCGACGGCGCCGCCATCGGCGAGCGCGGCGCGCCGGCCGGCCCGGCGGTGACCCTCACGCTGTCGGTGCCGACGCTGCTGCGGCTGTGCGCCGGCCGGCTGAACGGCGTCCAGGGCTTCATGACCGGGAAGATCAAGCTGTCCGGCGACATGATGTTCGGCGCGAAGCTGCCCGGCTGGTTCGACTACTGACCGGTCCCGGCCGCCGAACCGGCCCCCGCCCGGATTCCGGGCGCGGGGCCGCGCGTCACACCTGGACGTCGGGCACGTCGCGCGCGGTCCCGCCGTCCTGCGCGGCGACGATCGGCGCCGGCCGTTCCGCGGCGCGCCGGACCGGCTCCCGAGTCGGGGCCCGAGCCGGGTCCCGGGGCGGGGGAGTGGGCCCGATCTCCTCGATCTGCCGGATGAACTCGGCCTGGATCTCGGCGTGCAGCGACCGCGCCAGCAGCCCCTGGACCGCCTGCATGCCGATCGGCCGCAGCCGGCGGATCACCTCGCCGACCTCGCGGATGTCCAGGTCGCCGAGCCGCGCGTCCAGCCCGGCGTGCTCCACCGTCAGCCGGACGAACTGCCGGGCGATGGCGTCCACGTCGCCGCGCAGCCGGCCGGCGATCTCCAGGACCGCGTCCAGCTCGATCCCGGCCTCGACGAGCCCCGCACCGACCTCGAACAGCCGCGGGCTCGGCACCAGGTACTCCTCGCCCGTCCACCGGATGAACTCCAGCTCCTCCGCGCGCCGCAGCTTCGGGAAGTCGGCGGGCTTCACGCCCTCGAGCGCCTCCTCCGGGACGTCGGGGTAGAACCGCCGGACGACCTGCGCGAGCGTCATCCGCACCGGCTCCTCGTCCGACCACGGGTCGTGGATGACCCGCTCCAGCCCGAGCAGGTCGGCCAGGTTGTGGCCGCGCTCCCACGCCGACAGCATCTCGCCGATGCTCGCCAGCGTGTAGCCGCGGTCCTTGAGCCGGGTGATGAGGTGGATGCGCGCCAGGTGGGTGTCGTCGTAGAAGCCGACCCTGCCCTTCATCCGGGGCGGCGGGAGCAGGCCGCGCTCCTGGAAGCCGCGCACGTGCCGGACCGTCGTGCCGGCCGCGCGCGCCAGGTCGTCGATTCGGTAGTCAGCCATGCCCGTCTCTTCGAGTCGGCGATCGATCCGCTCATCGTACTCACCGCCGCTGGCGCGGTTATCCGCGGTCCATCGAGTCATGGGCCGCGGATTCACGGCACGTTCGGCGGTGATCGGCGGCGGCGCGCGGCCGGAACGCGGACCGCCCGTCAGCCCAGCGCGACGACCGCTTCGGCGGTGTAGGTCAGGAACGTGAACGTCTCCTGCAGGTACAGCCGGACGCTCGTCGCGTCGTGGGACTCGTAGCCCACCGACAGGTCCTGCCCGATGCGCAGCTCGAAGTCGCCGCCCCGCGTCGACAGCAGGAACGCGCCGGAGATCGCGGGCGCCCAGACGATGTCGCCGCTGACCAGCCGCGCCAGGTGCTCGTGGATCGGGTAGCCGTGGTCGGAGGTCTCGTTGACCGCGGTGTAGGCGTCCGCGCTGAGCGCCAGCGAGTACGGGCCGTCCACCCCGGCCAGCCGCAGCGCCGTCACGGCCTGCGCGACCGCGTTCGGGTACTCGCGCGGCTCGGCCGGCAGCGCGATCGCCGGGTTGGCCGACGCCGCGCGCAGCCCCTCGATGCCGGCCGCGGCGTACCCCTCGAAGACCGCCCTGTCCTCGGCGCGGGCGATCAGCCGGGCGGCGTCCTTGGCCGGCTGCCAGTCCGGGTCCTTGGCGCCGCGCTCGACGTCGTCGACGTCGCGCCGGTCGACGGTGAACGGCACCCGCAGCTCCACCAGCGGACGGGCCCGCCGCACGTGCGCCCGGACGCCGTCGGCGGGCGCGTCGATCGGGTCGAGGTGCCCGGTGGTGACGGCCGCGAGCGCCACGCCGCCCGCGTCCGGCACGTCCACCAGCCGCCGCCCCGCCAGGTTGCGGGTGACGGTGCGGCGGATCTCCGCCTCCAGGTCCTCCCATGCGGCGGCGGAGATCGGGGCCAGTTCGCGGTGCAGGTTGTTCAAAGCGCGCTCCTCTTCAGGTCGCCGATGCCCAGGGATCCGTCGTCGCTGGGAAGCGGGGGCGGGTCGTCCAGAAAGTCGGCCGCGGGGACGTGGAACAGGGTCCCGGTCACGGCGGTCGAGAAGTCCAGCAGCCGGTCGTGCACGCCGGGCGGGTCGCCGAGGAACATGTTCCGCAGCATCTCCTCGGTCACCTCCGGGGTGGCGGAGTAGCCGATGAAGTACGTGCCGAACTCGCCGTCCCGCAGGCTGCCGAAGGGCATGTTGTCGCGCAGGATCTCGCGCTCCTCGCCGTCCGGCCCGGTGATCGTGGTGAGCGCGACGTGCGCTCCCGGCGCCTTCAGGTCGTCGGGGATCTCGATGTCGGACAGCTTGCGGCGGCCGATCGCGTCCTCCTGCTGCTCGACCGTCAGCGCGTTCCACGCCCGCATGTCGTGCAGGTACTTCTGGACGATCACGTAGCTGCCGCCGGCGAACCCGGGGTCCTCGTCGCCGATGACGACGGCGGCGCGGGCGTCGTCGCCGGTGGGGTTCTCGGTGCCGTCGACGAAGCCGAGCAGGTCGCGCTGCTCGAAGTAGCGGAACCCGTGCACCTCGTCCACGACGGTCACCGCGCCGGCCAGCCGCTCCATGATCTGCGCGGCCAGCTCGAAGCACAGGTCCATCCGGTGCGCGCGGATGTGGAACAGCAGGTCGCCGGGGGTCGCGGGCGCGGTGTGCACGTCGCCGGCCAGCGCCGTGAACGGGTGCAGCCCGGCGGGGCGGGGGCCGGAGAACAGCCGGTCCCAGGCGTCCGAGCCGATGCCGGTGACGCAGGTCAGCCCGCCGCCCGGCACGCGGAAGCCGACCGCGCGGACCAGCCCGGCGAGGTCGGGCAGCAGCTCGGCGACCACCGGCTCGCCGCCCGGGTCGACGGTGACCACCAGGAAGATCGCCGAGCCGGTCAGCGGCCCGAGCACCTCCTGCGACGCGCCGGCGCGCGGCGCGCTCACCGGCGGGCCCGCGCGGGCCGGGACGGGCGTGTCATGGGCGGCTCCTGGGAGAGGTCGCGGTGTGCGGCCCCCATTATCCGGTGGCCGCCGCCCCGGCCGGACACCGGCGTCCGCGACACCCGGGTTTGGGCGGTGAGCTGCGGGAAGGGCGGACAGGACCAGGTCCCGCGAGGGAGGAGCAGAGCCATGAGGGCAGTGGTCTGGCACGACGTCGGCAAGATCAGCCTGGACGAGGTGCCCGACCCGGCCGTCCGCGGCCCCGAGGACGCGGTCGTCCGGATCACCGCCAGCGCGATCTGCGGGACGGACCTGCACTTCGTCAGGGGCACGATGCCCGGGATGGAGCCGGGCACGGTCCTCGGGCACGAGGCCGTCGGCATCGTCGAGGAGACCGGGCCGGACGTCCGCAACTTCGTGCCCGGCGACCGCGTCGTCATCCCGTCCACGATCGGCTGCGGCCGGTGCTCGTACTGCCGCGCCGGCTACTACGCCCAGTGCGACGTCGCCAACCCCAACGGCCCGTCCGCCGGCACGTCGTTCTACGGCGGCCCGCGGTCGACCGGCCCGTTCGACGGGCTGCAGGCCGAGTACGCGCGCGTCCCGTACGCGCACACCAACCTCGTCGCCATCCCGCCCGGCGTCACCGACGAGCAGGCGCTGATGGTCAGCGACATCCTGCCGACCGCCTGGTTCGGCGCCCGGCTCGCCGAGGTCGGCACCGGCGACACCGTCGCGGTGCTCGGCGCCGGGCCGGTCGGGCAGCTCGCCGTGCTGTCGGCCCGGATCCAGGGCGCCGGACGGGTGTTCGTCGTGGACGGGCACGCCGACCGGCTGGAGACGGCGCGGCTGCAGAACGCCGAGACGATCGACTTCAACGCCGAGGACCCGGTCGAGGCCGTCCGGGACTTCACCGGCGGCATCGGCGCGGACCGCGTGATCGACGCGGTCGGCGTGGACGCCGAGAGCCCGGCGAGCGGTCCCGCCGCCGAGGCGATCACCCGGGAGGACCGGCGGGAGTTCGAGCGCGAGCAGGCGCAGGCCGCGCCGCGCACCGGCCAGGACGGCGCGCAGTGGCGCCCCGGCGACGCGCCCGGCGAGGCGCTGCGCTGGGCGGTGGACATGGTCGCCAAGGCCGGCACGATCGGGATCGTCGGGGTGTACCCGCCGCACTACACCAGCTTCCCGCTGGGCCTGGCGATGAACCGGAACCTGACCGTCAAGGCGGGCAACTGCAACCACCGCAGGTACGTGCCGGGGCTGCTCAGCCGCATCGCCAAGGGCGGCGCGGACCCGACCACCATCCTCACCCAGCAGGCGCGCCTGCCGGGGGTCATCGAGGCCTACGAGGCGTTCGACCGACGCGAGCCGGGCTGGACGAAGGTGGCGCTGGAGGTCTCCGGCTGACGGCCGGCCGCGACAGGGGGGAGCACCATGAAGATCGCCGACACCAGGCAGGTCGAGGAGCTGCTGGGGGACCTGCCCTTCCCGGCCAGCAAGGAGCGGATCGTCGAGCACGCGCACGCGCGGCGGCCGCTGACCGAGGCCGAGCGGGCGCTGTCGTCGCTGCCGCTCGGCACCTACGGCAGCGCGGCCGAGGTGCTGCGCTCGCTGCCGATCGACCCCGACCCCGGGCGCACCCCGGCCGAGCATGCCTACCAGCGGCGCCACCACAACAAGCCCGGCCTCGCCGAGCACATGCGCGACACCGAGCGCCCGCCCGTCCAGGACGAGCTGCGCGGCGACGAGGGCGAGCACTGGCAGCCCTGACGGCTCTGACCGTCCCGCCTCCGGGCCCGGGCGCGGGGAGCGCGCCCGAGCCCGCCCGTGCCCGCGTTTGAAGGGTCTTTCCCTGGTCATTACCACCGGTTGGTAATGGCCGAGGAGGGGAGCCCGGATGACGGCTGTGCAGGGCACGCCGGACACCAGCGCCGCCGACGCACTGGCGCGCCATCGCAAGGGGACGAGGATCGGCGACGTTCTCGCCACCACCGACCACAAGATGGTCGGCTACCTGTACCTCGGCACCTCGTTCGCGATGTTCCTGATCGCCGGGCTGATGGCGATGCTGATGCGGGCCGAGCTCATGAAGCCCGGCCTGCAGGTGATGGACAACCTCCAGTACAACCAGCTGTTCACCATCCACGGCACGATCATGCTGCTGCTGTTCGCGACGCCCCTGTTCGCCGGGTTCGCCAACGTGATCGTGCCATTGCAGATCGGCGCGCCCGACGTGGCGTTCCCGCGGCTCAACACGCTCAGCTATTACCTCTTCCTGTTCGGCGCGATCATCGTGCTGGCCGGCTTCCTGATGCCGGGCGGTGCCGCCGCGTTCGGCTGGTTCTCCTACTCGCCGCTGTCGTCGTCGACGTACTCGCCCGGGCTGGGCGGCGACATGTGGGTGATGGGCCTGATCGTGTCCGGGTTCGGGACCATCTTCACCTCGGTCAACCTGATGGCGACGATCATCGCGATGCGGGCCCCCGGCATGGTGATGTTCCGCCTGCCGATCTTCACGTGGAACGCGCTGCTGACCAGCGTGATGGTGCTGATCGCCTTCCCCGTGCTGACCGCCGCGCTGTTCGCGCTGGAGGCCGACCGCAAGTTCGGCGCGCACGTCTACGACGGCGCGAACGGCGGGGCGCTGCTGTGGCAGCACCTGTTCTGGTTCTTCGGCCATCCCGAGGTCTACATCGTGGCGCTGCCGTTCTTCGGGATCGTCACCGAGATCATCCCGGTGTTCGCCCGCAAACCCATCTTCGGCTACCTCGGCATGGTCTGCGCCACCATCGCGATCACCGGGCTGTCCATGACGGTTTGGGCGCACCACATGTTCGCCACCGGCCAGGTCCTGCTGCCGTTCTTCTCCATGACGTCCTTCATGATCGCCGTGCCCACCGGCATCAAGTTCTTCAACTGGGTCGGCACCCTGTGGAAGGGCCAGCTCACCTTCGAGACCCCGATGCTGTGGGCGATTGGCTTCCTGGTGACGTTCCTGTTCGGCGGGCTCACCGGGGTGATCCTGGCGTCACCGCCGATGGACTTCCACCTCACCGACTCCTATTTCGTCGTCGCCCATTTCCATTACGTGCTGTTCGGCACCGTGGTGTTCGCGATGTTCGGCGGGTTCTACTTCTGGTGGCCGAAGATGACCGGCAAGAAGCTGAACGAGACCTGGGGGAAGATCCATTTCTGGTCCCTGTTCGTCGGCTTCCACACCACCTTCCTCGTCCAGCACTGGCTCGGCGCCGAAGGCATGCCGCGCCGCATCGCCGACTACCCCGACCAGTTCGGCCCGCTGAACTTCGTCTCGTCGATCGGCTCGTTCATCCTCGGCGCCTCCACCTTCGCGTTCCTGTGGAACATCTACCGGACGCACCGCCGCGGCGAGATCGTCGAGACCGACGACCCGTGGGGCTTCGGCGGCTCGCTGGAATGGGCGACCTCCTGCCCGCCGCCCCGCCACAACTTCACCTCGATGCCGCGGATCCGCTCCTTCCGTCCCGCGGTCGACCTGCACTATCCGCCGAAGGACTCCCCGCAGAAGTCCGAACCCGCCCTCCCGCAACCCCCCGCCGACTCCTCCGCCTGACCCGGTTCCGTTACCGGCGCGGGTTCTCCGCGGTGGGTCAGGAGTCGTCCTTCTTCTCCTTCTCCACGGCGCCGTCGCGCTTGAGGTCGCCCTGGCCGCCGCCGTAGGACTCGGTCTGGTAGTTGAGGTAGAAGCGGTTGGTGCGGGTGCGGGCCTGGGTCCGGACGCGGCCGGGCGTCGGCAGCGGGATGATGTGGTGCGGGTAGGCCGCGACCAGCTCGCGCGGCTGCCGGGTCCGCAGGATCGCCGCCTGCTCCGGCCGCGGCCGCTCGTGCCGTTCGGTGAAGCCGCCCTCCGGGGTCAGCGAGATCAGGCCGCTCTCCACGCCCTCCTCGCGCTGCTGCAGGTCGCGGCGCTGCAGGCTGAGGCAGACGCGGCGAGCGACGGCGAACGCCAGCACCGGGAAGGCGAAGAACCCGATCCGGAAGAACCACGTCGTCCAGAACAGCGGGATCTTGAAGGTGTTGGAGAGGATGTCGTTGCCGCCCGCCGCCCACAGGTTCCCGTACCAGGCGATGACGGCCGCGCCGATCGCCGTCCGGGTCGCGGCGTTGCGCGGGCGGTCGAGCAGGTGGTGGACGCGTTCGTCCCCGGTCGCCCATCGCTCGAAGAACGGGTACAGCCCGATGAGGGTGAAGAACACCATCGGCAGGACGACGGCCGGCAGCAGCACGTTCCAGCTGACGGTGTGCCCGGCGACCGTCGTCGAGAGCCGTCCCATGATGCGCAGCGAGCCTTCGAGGAAGGCGATGTACCAGTCGGGCTGCGAGCCGAACGACACCTCGCCCGGGTCGTACGGCCCGTACAGCCAGATCGGGTTGATCTGCACGAACGCCGCCAGCCCGGCCAGGAACCCGAAGGTGTAGAGGAAGTACGCGCCGCTCTGCGCCAGGAAGCTGGGGAAGGTCGGCTCGCCCTGCACCGCCTGCTCGCGGCGGCCCTTGCCGGGCCACTGGGTGTGGGTCTGGTGCCAGAGGATCATCAGGTGCGCGGTGATCAGCGCGAGCAGGATGCCGGGGACCAGCAGGATGTGCACGGTGAACAGCCGCGGGATGAAGGACTCGCTGGCGGGGAACTGGCCGCCGAAGGCCCAGAAGGTCAGGTAGGTGCCGACGACCGGCACCGAGAGCAGGATGCCCTCGGCGATGCGCAGCCCGGTGCCCGACAGCAGGTCGTCGGGCAGGGAGTAGCCGGCGAACCCCTCCAGCACCGACAGCGCGAACAGGGTGACCCCGATCAGCCAGTTGACCTCGCGCGGCTTGCGGAACGCGCCGGTGAAGAAGATCCGCAGCAGGTGGACGCTGATCGCGGCGAGGAAGATGTTCGCCGCCCAGTGGTGGATCTGCCGCATCAGCAGCCCGCCGCGCACGTCGAACGACAGGTCCAGCGCGGACGCGTACGCCTCGCTCATCTTCACGCCGCGCAGCTGGGTGTAGGAGCCGTCGTAGACGATCTCCGTGCCGCTCGGCTTGAAGAACAGGGTCAGGAAGACGCCGGTGAGGATCAGGACGATGAACGAGTAGAGGGCGATCTCGCCCAGCAGGAACGACCAGTGCTTGGGGAACGCCTTCTTGATGTTCCGGCTCATGAACTCGGTGGAGCCGAGCCGGTCGTTGACCCCGTACGCCAGCCGCCAGCCCGCCGGCAGCCGCTGCCGCCCGTCGGCCCGGTCCCGTCCCGCCATAGCGCTCCTCCTGATCAAGCAGGGTTTTCGCTGGGCGGGTACCCGTGGGGGCGTCCCACAAACGGCGGCGGTCAGTCGCCCCGGTACAGCTCGGTGAGCAGTTCGACGGCGTGCCGGGCCGCCGGGTGCGGGTCGTCGTGCCACCAGGCGAGCCGGACGGCGATGGGCGCGGCGTCGCGCAGCGGCCGGTAGACGACCCCGGGCCGCCGGTACTGGTCGACGGTGCTGCGCGCGGTGACGCCGACGCAGCCGCCGGCCGCGACGGCGGCCAGCCAGTCGTCGATGTCGGCGGTGTACCGGGTGGCGGGCCGGGTCTCGGGCGGCCACAGGTCGACGGTGGTGGTGCCGGTGCGGCGGTCGACGAGCAGGGTGCGGCCCGCGATGTCGGCGAGCCGGACCGAGCGGCGCCGCGCCCACGGGTCGTCCGCCGCCATCGCGCAGTACCGCCGCTCCAGCCCGACGACCACGGAGTCGAAGCGGCGCGGGTCCGGCGCGACCCGGACGACGGCGATGTCGCAGGCGCCCTCGGCGAGCCCGCCCGTCGCGGTGTTGGTGCGGACGAGCCGCAGCTCGACGTGCGGCCACCGGCGGGGCCACAGCCGCTGGAACGGCACGGTGTGCCGGCCCATCGCCGACCACGCGTACCCGATCCGCAGCCGGGCGTGCCCGCTGGTCGCCTCCGCCACGAGGTCGTCGGCCTCGGCGAGCAGCCGCCGCGCCCTGGCCAGGACCCGCACGCCGGTGGCGGTCGGGGTCACGCTGCGGCTGGTGCGGCGCAGCAGCCGGACGTCCAGCGCCCGTTCCAGCGAGGCCAGGGTGCGCGACACCGCCGCCTGCGACACGCCGAGCTCGATCGCGGCGTCGGTGAACGTGCCCGCGTCCGCGATCGCGACGAGGACCCTTAGCTGCCGCAGCTCCACATCCATGACTCAAGCGTATAGATGCGCTCGCGCATGCATTTTGCGCAAGGACGCGGCCGCCGCATGCTCGGAGCATGAAGGCCGGAACCTCTGTCGAGGCGAGCGGGGAACCGCGGCCGGACGTGCGGGCCGAGGACGGGCACGGCCGCCTGGCCGGCGTGGCGATGATGCTGGCCAGCGCCGCTTCCAACCAGACCGGCGCGGCGGTCGGCGCTCTGGCGTTCCCGGTCATCGGGCCGGCCGGGGTGGTGGCGGTGCGCCAGTGGGTCGCGGCGGCCGTCCTGCTGGCGGCCGGGCGGCCCCGGCTGCGCTCGTTCACCGCCGCTCAGTGGCGGCCGGTGCTGGCGCTCGCGGCGGTCTTCGCCACGATGAACCTCTCGCTCTACACCGCCGTCGGGCGCGTGGGCCTCGGCCTGGCCGTCACGCTGGAGTTCCTCGGGCCGCTGGCCGTCGCGCTGGCGAGCTCGCGCCGCCGCACCGACCTGGCCTGCGCCGTCGTCGTGGCCGCCGCGGTGGTGGCGCTGACCCGGCCGCGGCCCAGCTCGGACTTCCTCGGCATCGGCCTCGGGTTGCTCGCCGCGTGCTGCTGGGCCGGATACATCCTGCTCAACCGGACCATCGGGCGGACGCTGCCCGGCGCGGAGGGTTCGGCCGCCGCGGCGGGGCTGTCGGGGCTGGTGTTCGTGCCGATCGGGGCGTTCGTGCTCGTCCAGCACCCGCCGACGGTGCGGGCGCTGGCGTGCGCGGGCGCGGCGGGCGTGCTGTCGTCGGCCGTTCCGTTCGCCGTCGACCTGCTCGCGCTGCGCCGCGTCCCGGCGCGCTTCTTCGGCGTGTTCATGAGCGTGAATCCGGTGCTGGCGGCGGTGGCGGGGCTCGTCGTCCTCGGGCAGGCGCTGCACTGGACGCAGTGGCTCGCGATCCTCGTCATCGTCACCGCGAACTCCGTCAGCGTCCTGACGGCGCGTACCCCGACCGGCCGGTACCGCGCGATCAGGCGCTCGCCGCGTACAGCACCTCGCGCAGGGCGGGCATCGACTCGCGGTCGGCGCGCCACACCAGGCGGAGGCTGAGGTCGGGCGCGTCGAGGGCGAGCCGGACGAGGGAACCGGCATCCAGCCGCTCCCGGACGGCGAACTCCGGCACCAGCGCGATCCCGAGCCCCCGCTCCGCCCAGGACGCCATGACCGTCACGCTGCCCGCTCGCACCCGCTCGACGCCGGACCCGAGGATCCGCTCCCCGGCCAGCCAGAACGAGCACGCCGGGACGTTCACCAGGAGCCGCTCGCCCGCCAGGTCGGCGGCGGCGACCCGCGCGGCCTCGGCGAGCGGGTGGCCCGGCGCGGCGACCAGCGCGAGCGGCACCGGCTCCAGGTCGAGGAAGCCGAGCGGTTCGGACGGGGAGGCGAAGCCGAGGTCGCCGAGGCCGGTGCCGGTGTCCAGCAGCAGCGCGGCGTCCAGGTCGCCGCCGGCGACCGCGCCGAGCAGCTGGTCGCGGGCCGCGTCCGAGCGGACCTCGACGCGCAGGCCGGGCCGCCGTTCGGCGACCCGCTCCAGCACCGCGGGCACATGTGTCGCCGCGATCGTCTCCAGCGCGCCGAGCCGCACCACCGGGGGCTCGCCCGCGACCTCGCGGCGCGCCTCCTCCGCCTGCGCCAGCAGCCGCCCGGCCCATGCGCGCATCCGCTCGCCCGCCCCGGTCAGCCGCATCCCCTTCGGGCCGCGCTCGAACAGCGCCACGCCGAGGGAGCGCTCCAGCGTCCGGACCTGCTCCGACACCGACGACGGCGCGAGGCCGAGCGCGTTCGCGGCGTCGGTGACGGTGCCGTGCTCGATGACGGCCTCGAAGGTCCGCAGCTGCCGCAATTCCATGCCTACGGCAACCCCGGCGGAGCGTTCGGATATTCCGAACGCGGCGTGCGGGCCGGCCGGTGGAGCCCCGGTGCCGCGAATCCAAGACTGGGCGCCATGAGTACGGTTCTCTCCCCGGACGCGGTGGCCTCCGGCACCGCCCGGCGCCGCCCCGCCCTGTTCGGCATATCCCTCGGCTACTTCATGGTGCTGCTCGACACCACCGTCCTGTCGGTGGCCGAGCCCGACCTCGCCCGCTCGCTGCACGGGACGGTCGCCGGCCTGCAATGGGCCGTCACCGGCTACACCGTCGTGTTCGGCGCGCTGCTGCTGTCGGCCGGCGCGGTCGCCGACCGGTACGGCGCGCACCGCGTGTTCCGCGCGGGCATCGCCGCGTTCGGCGTCGCGTCGCTGCTCAGCTCGCTAGCCCCCGACCTGTGGACGCTCGTGGCGCTGCGCGCGGTGCTCGGCGTCGCCGCCGCGGCGTGCGTGCCCGCCTCCATGGCGATGATCAGCCGGCTCTACCCGGTGCCGGCCGAGCGCGCGAAGGCGGTGGCGGCCTGGGCGGCCACCAGCGGCGCCGCGCTGGCCGCCGGGCCCATCGCGGGCGGCGCCCTGGTGGGGCTGGCCGGCTGGCGGGCGATCTTCCTGATCAACGTGCCGCTCGCCGTCCTCGTCCTCGCCCTGGTCGCCGGGCCCCGGGTGCACTGCCCGCGCGGCGAGCGCACCATCGACTGGCCAGCCCAGGTCGTCGCGTGCCTCACCCTCGGCCTGCTCACCGACGCGCTGATCGCGCTCGGCTCCGGCGCCCGCGTGCACGCGGGCTGCTCGGCGGCCGGGACGCTCGCCGCCGCGATCGCGTTCGGCGTGCTGGAGCGGCGGAGTTCGGCGCCCGTGCTGGTCCCGGCGATCCTGCGCGCGCCCGGAATGCCGGGTTCGCTGATCGCGGGCGCGGCCGTCAACTTCGTGATGACGGGCGTGCTGTTCGTGCTGCCGCTGGTCTTCCGGGAGACGCTCGGGATGTCCGCGTTCCGCACCGGCCTGGCGTTCCTGCCGATGACCCTGCCGTTCGCGTTCAACCCGCTGCTCACCGGGCGGATCGTGGCGCGGACCGGGCCCCGCCCGCCCGTGCTGGCCGGCCTCGCCCTGCTGACCGCGGGCGGCGTGCTGTTCGGGATCGTGCTGGCGGCGGGCGCGTCCTATCCCGCGCTGGTCGCGGGCCTGCTGTGCACCGGATTCGGCGTGTCCTTCGCGCTGCCGGCGCTGGCGACCCTCGTCGTCACCGCCGCGCCCGAGGGCACCGCCGGTGCCGCCGGGGGACTGCTCAACGCCGTCCGGCAGCTCGGCGCCACCCTCGGCGTCGCGATCATGGGCGCGTTCGCGGCCGTCGGGCACGAGAACGGCGAGGCTGCCCGGGCGCTGTTCGTCGCCGCCGCGGTCTGCGCCGCCGCGTTCGCCGCCGCCCTCGCGGGTCGGCTCAGGCGGCGGTCGTAAGGGCCGGTTCGGTCAGGCCGTGTCGGGGCGGGCGGTGTCCGCGTCCGCCCCCGGCCGGACGGGACCGGCGCGCGCGGTGGCGAGACGTCGGCGCAGGACGGCGATCTCGGCGCGGAGCCGGTCCGCGGCCCGCGGATCCGGCTCCAGCCCGCCGAACCCGTTCTCGATCAGCTCCAACTCGGCCGCCCGCAGCCGGGAGAGCAGCCGCCGCGGCTCCCCGGTCGGCACGTCCCACCGCTCCTTGCGCCGCCACCGGCGGAAGGCCAGCACCCGGTCCTCGCCCGGAAGCAGCACGCCCCGCGCTGTCTCCTCGGCCGCCGCCCGCCGGAACCGGACGAGGTAGCGGCGCCGCGCCAGCCGGTACGCCATCACCGCCGCCAGCAGGATCGGCGCGCCCTTCAGCGGCAGCAGCGCCGCCCCGGGCAGCAGCGGCGAGTCCCACCACGCGTGCAGGCCCATGGCGAGGAGCAGCGAGGCGAACGCGAGGGCGGCCGTCGACTTCGACGCCCGCCCGAGCAGGCAGCCGAGCCCGGCGCCGCCGACCGCGGTCATCGCCCAGTGGCTCCACCAGGCGCCGCCGATCACCCGGCCGCCGAAGGTGAAGAACGCCGCGTTGGCGTCCTGCGTCCCGCCGGTCAGCACGATCGTGTTGAGCACGTACAGGAAGTTCTCGGTGATCTGGAACCCCAGCCCGGCCAGCGCGCCGTAGCCCCAGCCGTCCAGCGGCCCGCGCACCGCGCACGGCACGATCAGCGCCAGCACCGCCACGCCCGCCAGCTTCAGCAGCTCCTCGTCGACCGGCGCGGCGATCGCCGCGCCCCAGCGGGCGTTGAACTCCGCCCCCGCGGTCTTGGCGATGATCGCCTGGAACGCGGCGTTGGCTGGCAGCGCCGTCCCGAACGCGGCCAGCCCGCCCCACCCGACCGCGATCATCGCGTACCCGAGCGGGTGCGGGCGGACCGGGTGCAGCCGCCGCACCCCCCACACCCCGAGGACGAGCACGGGCGCCAGCAGCGCGAACCCGGCCACCGCGGCCGCCGGGAACTCCGCGATCGACGGCTCCATCGCCCGCAGCGCGATCCAGAGGCCGAGCGGGCACATCACGGCCCACAGCCAGAACGCGGGACGGCGCGTCATGGCGAGATCTCGACGCTGACGACCATCGCCCGCACCTGGGCGGCGAGGCGGCGGTAGGCGTCCGGCGGGCCGGCCGCCGTCACCGTCGCGCCGAGGTCGTCCTTGGCGAACACGCTCGCGGTGCCGACCTTGCCGTGCCCGGCGAGCGCGCCGGTCAGCCCGGCCAGGCCGTGCCCGGTGGTGACGGCCTGCGGGCTCCCGGACAGCTGCGCGCCGCCCATCGAGGCGATCCGGCCGAGCCCCTTCCACAGCCGCGTGTTGTTCAGCGACCCGAGCGGGACGACGGCGTTCAGGTTGAACACGACCTCGTCGTTGGACAGCTCGGCGTTGCTGGTCAGCGAGGAGTCCGCCGCCTCCAGCGCCCAGCCGGCCGCCGGGACCGTGAACGTCACCGGGCGGACGCCGGCCCGTTCGGTGCCGACCGCGACGACGGTGCCCGCCGCCAGCGCGGAACCGCCGCTGCCGAGTGCCTTGTCGACCAGGGGAAGCCCGCCGCCGAGGACGAGCAGTACCAGCACGACCAGCCCAGTGCCCCACCATCTCACCCGCGCCACGTGGCCCCCCTGATGCCCTGCGCTACCGGGGGAAATGCCCCCGGAAAGGGGGACTAAACAAGATCAGGTGGGTTAGGGGGCGGTCTGGCGTGATGTCCAGTGGGCGGGCGCGGCCAGCGCCGCCGGCAGCCGGGTCGCGGCGTCGCCCCGCGCCGCGTCGGCCTGCGCCTGGGTGAGGAACAGCGCGCCGGTCAGGTCGGCGCCCGCCAGTTCGGCGCCCCGCAGGTCCGCTCCGATCAGGTCGGCGGACCGCAGGTCGGCCTTCCGCAGGTCCGCCCCGATCAGGTAGGCGCCGCGCAGGTTCGCCCCGCGCAGGTCCGCACCCTTCAGCCGCGCCCCGATGAGGTCGGCGCCCCGGTGGTTCCTCTTGCGGCCCGGGATCGTGCCGCGCACCAGTTCGCTGGCGCGCAGCAGCAGGACGTTCACCTTCTCCCGCGCCGCCGGGACGTCCACGGCGGCGACCTCGTCGGGGCCGCCGCGGGTCAGCGCCTCCGTCTCGTCCAGAGCCCGGCGGATGTCCGGATGGACGGCAGCGGCGGCGGGCATCTCCAGCGCCTCCGTCAGGTACCAGAGCAATTCGTGCAACTGCCGCATCACCGGGAACACGCGGGACATGGAGGCCGAGAGCCCGGGGGCGCGCCGCCAGTCCCGTCCGCCGAAGGTCTCCTGCGACACCTTCTGGCCGGCGCCGAAGCAGTCGAACACCGTGCAGCCGTGGAAACCGCGTTCCCGCAGCTCGGTGTGGATGCCGCAGCGGAAGTCGGCCAGCAGGTTGGGGCAGGGCCGCCCGGCCTCCTTGTCGACCGCGAAATCGGCCGACTTCGCGAACGGCAGCGCGACGCAGCACAGGCCGAAGCAGGCCCCGCAATCGGCCTTCAGCCTGCTCTTGTCCGGCACGCGCCCACCCCCGTCCTGGTCAACACTCCATTGTCGCGCCCCTACGCGGGTGCCGTGACCACCGTCAGGCGGGGGTGTGCCGTCAGGCGGCGTCGTGGAAGACCAGCCCGAGCGTCCGGCGGTGCCCCGACCGCACCACGCTGACGCCGTGCCGGACGGGCGACGCCGACCAGCCCCGCCGCGTCCGCACCGGACGGTCCCGCGTGGTGAAGACCAGGCCGCGGCCGCGGGGGAGGAGCGTCGCGGTGCCCCGCGACTGTGCGCGCGCCCGCTGCTCCACCATCAGGAACTCGCCGCCGGTGTAGTCGACGCCCGGGTCGTCCAGGCCGATCACGACCTGGAGGGGGAACACCAGGTCGCCGTACAGGTCGCGGTGCAGCGCGTTCCAGTCGTCGCGGCCGTAGCGCAGCAGGATCGGCGTCGGCTTCGTCTGGCCCGCGTCATGGCACATCGAGAGCCATTCGGGCAGCGTGTCCGGCCAGGGCGCCGGACGTCCCAGCCTGGCGGCCCAGTCGCGGGCGATCGGCAGCAGCCGCGGATACAGCGCCTCCCGCAGCTCCTGGACGGGGGCCGGGAACGGCTCGGCGAAGTACCGGTACTGGCCCGCTCCGAACCGGTACCGCTCCATGTCGATCGTCGAGCGGAACCGGCCGACGTCGTCGTAGAGATCGGCGATGTCCGCGCACTCCTCCTTCGTCAGCAGCGGCGGCGTGAGCGCGGAGCCGTAGGCGTCCACCTCCCCGCCGATCGCCGCCCAGTCGCCCTCCGCGACCCTGTCCGCGTAGCCGCCCATGAGCGCGGTCCCCTTCCGGTCGTTGCGTGCCATTCCCGTTGAACACCGGCGCGACCGGGGACGTTGCACCGCCTGCGGTACTGTTGCCTCGTCCGCAGCGGACCGACCGAGGAGGTGAGTCCCGTTCCTGCCAGCTCAGTCCGGGTGCTCCCGCCTCGCGCGCACCGCGCCGGCCGGCGATAGGCGGCCGGGGAGCGCCCACCGGAACACCGAAAGGCGCCCATGTCCGGTCACGCGTCATCTTCTCCGCCCCTCCCGCTTCCCCTCGACGCCGTCGTCCCCGCCCTCCGGGCCGCGGGCTGCGTCTTCGCCGAGGACGAGGCGGAACTGATCCTCTCCACCGCGCGGACGCCCGACGAGGCGACCGCGATGGTCGAACGGCGGGCCGCCGGGCTCCCGCTCGAACACGTCCTCGGCTGGGCCGCCTTCCGCGGGCTGCGGATCGCCGTCGACCCCGGCGTCTTCGTCCCGCGCCGCCGCACCGAGTTCCTCGTCGAGCAGGCGGCCCGGTTCCTGCCGCCCCGCCCGGTCGTCGTCGACCTGTGCTGCGGTTCCGGCGCGCTGGGCGTCGCGCTCGTCACGGGCCTGGACGCGTTCGAGCTGCACGCCGCCGACGTCGAACCCGCCGCGGTGCGGTGCGCCCGCCGCAACGTCGTGCCCGCCGGCGGGCACGTCCATGAGGGGGACCTGTTCGACGCCCTGCCCGCCGAGCTGCGCGGACGGGTCGACGTGCTGCTGGCCAACGTCCCGTACGTACCGACCGGCGAGGTCGGCCTGCTGCCCGCCGAGGCGCGGGCGCACGAGCCGCGCGTCGCGCTGGACGGCGGCGCGGACGGCCTCGACGTGCTGCGGCGCGTCACGGCCGAGGCGCCGCGATGGCTGGCCCCCGGCGGCCGGCTGCTGTTCGAGACCAGCGAGGCCCAGGTCGCCGACGCCGCCGGCGCGGTCGCCCGCGGCGGCCTCACCGCGACCGTCGCGCGCTCCGAGGAGCTCTTCGCCACAGTGATCATCGGCGTCCGTCCTGTGTAGAACGCCACGTGGGGGTATGGAGAAGGGCAAGGACGACATGAAGGAGTGACTTCCATGCGGCGCATCAGCGCAGCGCTCAGCGCCATCTTCGGCACCATCGTGAACATCGTGACCCTGCCGTTCCGGGTGGTGGCCCGGCTGCTGACCCCCTCGCGCGGCGGCCGTCCGGCCCGCACCCGCCGGCGTGGGGCCGCCTGACGCCCATAGCGAGGATCGCCCCGGGTTCCCATTGGGAATCCGGGGCGATCTGCTGGAAAAAGGTATTGCGCATGCGCGCACCGTCCTCCACCATATGAGTAACGAACCGAACGGACGAGCCGGAAGGGAGCCGCTGAGATGGCCGCCATCATCGCCAAGCCTGCCAAGCCTGCCAAGCAGGCGCAGCGCTTCGCCGCTCGACCGCAGCACGTCTTCGTCGTCCCCCGGGACGCCTCCGACTAGGGTCTGGAACAGGCTCCGCGGAGGCCGCCAGGGGAGATCCCCCGGCGGCTTTTTCATGCATTGCCCGCCCATTCGCCGAACGTTCTTGCGACGCTGCGCGCATGCGCGAATTGACAGATGAAGAGCAGCATCATGGGTCAGTAGCTCAATTGGGAGAGCACCCGCCCCGCAAGCGGGAGGTTGCCGGTTCGAGTCCGGTCCGATCCACGGCCGCGCCGGGCGTCCCCGCCCGCGCGGACCACCGGGAAGAGGGGGGTGTGGTGCCCCGCCTGCCTTGGGAGCAGGAGAGACGCGGTTCGAGTCCGTGCTTCCCGACGGCCTTCGAGCTCGTGGGGACGAGCGCCCGGTTGAAGCCCGGGAGGACGAGGTTCGACTCCTCGGATGGCCACGTCGCGCGACCGCCATTCGCGGCGGACTGATCAAATGATGGGCCGCTCTCGTTCAATCAGGGAGGACTCCGGGCTCTTACCCCGGATATGGAGGTTCGAATCCTCCGGGCGGCACGGCGCGGGAACGCGGTTTCCGCGATGCTGGATGGTCTAACGGAAGGACGCGTGGCTCTGAACCACGAAAGTGCAGGTTCGAATCCTGCTCCAGCAGCCGGCCTTTCATTGCCGCGAAAGGCCCGATCCCCGGTGGCCCAGTCCGGTGAGGGCACCCGTATGATAAGCGGGCGACCGCTGGTTCGAATCCAGCCCGGGGGACTCCGGAAACGGCGTGCGGCCGTTTCCGCGCGATGACCGGTAGCTCAGCGGAAGAGCGGCTGCCTTACAAGCAGCGGGTCGCGGGTTCGAGTCCCGCCCGGTCAACCGTGACGCGTCAGGGCCGCGCGCCGACGCGGGTCCGCTGCGTCGTCCAGGCGCGGGCCTGCTCGCTCAGCGTGAAGCCGAGGCCGGGACGGGCGGGCACGTGCATCCTGCCGTCGCTGATCGCGAGCCGCTCGTTGAACAGCGGGTCCAGCCAGTCGAAGTGCTCCACCCACGGCTCGGCCGGGTACGCCGCCGCGAGATGCAGGTGGATCTCCATCGCGAAGTGCGGCGCGAGCTGCAGGTTCCGGTGGTCCGCCAGGACGGCGAGCTTCAGGAACTCGGTGATGCCGCCGATGCGCGGCGCGTCCGGCTGGATGACGTCGGCCGCGCCCGCGTCGATCAGCGCGCAGTGCTCGGCGACGCTGGTCAGCATCTCGCCGGTCGCGACCGGGGTGTCCAGCGCGCGGGCGAGGGCGGCGTGGCCCTCGGCGTCGTGGGCGTCCACCGGCTCCTCGATCCAGGTGAGGCCGAACTCCTCCAGCGCGCGGCCCATCCGCAGCGCGGACGTCCGGTCCCACTGCTGGTTCGCGTCCACCATCAGCGGCACCGCGTCGCCGAGATGCTCGCGGACGGCGGTGACCCGGCGCAGGTCCTCCGCGCGGTCGGGATGCCCCACCTTGATCTTGATGCCGCCGATCCCGGACGCCAGCGCCGCCGAGGCGTTGTCGAGGACCTCCTCCAGCGGCGCGTGCAGGAACCCGCCGGAGGTGTTGTAGCAGCGGACGGAGTCGCGGTGCGCGCCGAGCAGCTTGGCCAGCGGCAGCCCCGCGCGCTTGGCCTTCAGGTCCCACAGCGCGATGTCGATCGCGGCGATCGCCTGGACGGCGAGCCCGCCGCGCCCCACCGACGCGCCCGCCCATGCCAGCTTCGTCCAGATTCGTCCGATGTCGCTGGGATCCTCGCCGATCAGCGCGGGCGCGATCTCGGCCGCGTGCGCGAACTGGCCCGGCCCGCCGGCCCGCTTGGAGTAGCCGAACCCGACGCCCTCGTGCCCGTCCTCGGTGCCGATCTCGGCGAACAGGAACACGACCTCGGTCATCGGGCGCTGCCGCCCGGTCAGCACCTTCGCGTCGCTGACCGGGACGGTGAGCGGCAGCGTGACCGACGACAGCTCGATCCACGCGACGCGGTCCAGAGTCGCCTCCCCGGCGCCGGTCACCTCAGAGCACCTTCTCCACCAGCGCGGCGAGCTCGGCGAACTCGGCGTCGGTCAGGTCGGTCAGCGGCGGCCGGACGGGCCCGGCGGGACGTCCGGCGGCACGCATCCCCGCCTTGACGATGCTGACCGCGTACCCCTTGGAGCGGTTGCGGATCTCGCAGTACGGCAGCACGAACTCCGCCAGCCGGCGCCGCACCTCGTCCCGGTCGCGCGCGCGGACGGCCCGGTAGAACCCGAGCGCGAAGTCCGGCACGAAGTTGAAGATCGCCGAGGAGTAGGTCGTCACGCCCATCTCCAGGTAGGGCAGCGCGAACGTCTCGGCGGTCGGCAGCCCGCCGATGTAGACCAGGCGGTCGCCGAGCCGCGACCGGATCCGCGTCATCAGCTCCAGGTCGCCGACGCCGTCCTTGAACCCGACGAGGTTGGGGCACGCCTCGGCGAGCCGCGCGACGGCGTCGTCCTGGTAGACGGCGTTGGAGCGGCTGTAGATCGTCACGCCGAGCCGGGTGGCCTCGCACACCGCGCGGACGTGCGCGACGAGCCCGTCCTGCGGCGCCTCGGTGAGGTAGGGCGGGAACAGCAGGATGCCGTCGGCGCCCGCCGCCTCGGCGTCGCGGGCCATCTCGACCGCGGTGGCGGTGCCGTACCCGGCGGGGGCGATCAGCGGGACGCCGTCCGGCGTCTCCGCGGCGGCGGCCCGGACGACCCGCCCGACCTCGGCGGGGGTGAGCGAGAAGAACTCCCCGGTGCCGCCCGCCGCGAACAGCCCGGCGACGCCCTCGTGCCCGAGCCGGGCGATGTTGGCGCGGTAGGCGCCCTCGTCGAAGGACAGGTCGTCGCGGAAGTGGGTGACGGGGAACGACAGGAGCCCGGAGCCGAGCAGCCGGGCGGTCTCGTCGGGCGCGTGCTGGCTCATGACCCGAGGCTAGGATGGCCGATTGATCCAGGTCCAACACGAATATCGGATCCACTGATACCCGCAGGGAATCGTTTGTTCACCCTCACCCAGCTCGCGAGCTTCGTCGCCGTCGCCGAGGAACTGCACTTCGGCCGTGCCGCCGAGCGGCTGCGGATGACCCAGCCGCCGCTCAGCCGGCAGATCCAGCTGCTGGAGAGCGAGCTGAAGGTCCGGCTGCTCGACCGGACGAACCGCTCGGTCCGGCTGACGCCCGCCGGCCGCGCGTTCCTGGTCGAGGCGCGCCGGCTGCTGCACCAGGCCGACCACGCGGCGCTGTCGGCGCGGCGGGTGTCGGCGGGGGAGGCCGGCCGGATCGCGGTCGGGTTCACCGCGGCGAGCGCCTACGCCGCGCTCGGCCGGCTGCTGGACGCCGCGCGGTCCGCGCTGCCGGACGTCGAGATCGTGCTGCGCGAGATGGTGACCCGCGACCAGCTGCGGGCCCTCACCGAGGGCGCGCTCGACCTGGGGCTGGTCCGACCGCCCGTCACCGCGCCGGAACTGGAGGAGCGGGCCGCCGACCGCGAGGCGCTGCTGGCCGCCGTGCCGAACGGGCATCCGCTCGCCGCCGCCGACGGCCCGCTGCGCCTGGACGCCTTCAACGGGCAGCCGCTCATCATGTACTCGCCGGTCGAGGCGCGCTACTTCCACGAGCTGCTGGTCGGGCTGTTCCGGTGGGCGGGCGTCTCTCCCGTGTACGTGCAGTACCTCAGCCAGGTGCACAGCATCCTCGCGCTGGTGGACGGCGGGTGGGGCCTCGCGC
This sequence comes from Actinomadura opuntiae, assembly GCF_030283205.1. GTDB lineage: Bacteria > Actinomycetota > Actinomycetes > Streptosporangiales > Streptosporangiaceae > Spirillospora. The sequence goes on along the minus strand of NZ_JASNWF010000025.1, from coordinate 15,129 downwards.
TCGTCCCCGAGGCGGCGGCGCGGCTGCGGTACGCGGGCCTGACGTTCCGTCCGCTGGAGCTGCCCGACCCGGCCCCGGTGGAGCTGAGCCTGACCTGGCGGCACGGCAACGACAACCCGGCCCTGGCGAAACTGCTGGAGCACATCTGACGGCCGGCGTCCGGGCGGAACTGTGGCGATGACCACCTCCCGCCGGTGCGCCGCCGTCTTGACCGGTCCCGCCCGGCTCGCTTACTTTGGCGTCCAAATATTTGCCGTCAAAGTAACGGCCGCCGCCCACCCGTGAGCCAAAAAGGTAGGGAACGATGAGCGACTTTCCCGCGTACGCGCCGTCGGAGGAGCACGAGTTGCTGCGGGCGACGGTGCGTGAGTTGGCGGATGCCAAGATCGCGCCGTTCGCGGCGGAGGTGGACGAGGACTCGCGTTTCCCGCAGGAGGCCCTGGACGCGCTGGTGGCCAATGACCTGCATGCGGTGCATGTGCCGGAGTCCTATGGGGGTGCGGGCGCGGACGCGTTGGCGACGGTGATCGTGATCGAGGAGGTCGCGCGGGCGTGCGCGTCCTCGTCGTTGATCCCGGCGGTGAACAAGCTGGGCACGGTCCCGGTGCTTTTGGCGGGCTCGGAGGAGTTGAAGAAGAGGTATCTGGCGCCGGTGGCGCGCGGTGAGGCGATGTTCTCCTACGCCCTGTCCGAGGCCGACGCGGGCTCGGACGCGGCCGGGATGAAGACCCGCGCGGTGCGCGACGGCGAGCACTGGGTGCTCAACGGCGCCAAGATGTGGATCACCAACGCGGGCGTGTCGCAGTACTACACCGTGATGGCCGTCACCGACCCGGCGGCCGGGGCGCGGGGGATCTCGGCGTTCGTGGTGGACAAGGCCGATGCGGGGGTGTCGTTCGGGGCCAAGGAGCGCAAGCTGGGGATCAAGGGGTCGCCGACCCGGCAGGTGATCTTGGAGGATGTGCGGATCCCGGCCGACCGGATGATCGGTGCCGAGGGCACCGGTTTCAAGACCGCGCTGGCCACCCTGGACCACACCCGGATCACCATCGCCGCCCAGGCGCTGGGCATCGCCCAGGGCGCGTTGGACTTCGCTCTCGGCTATGTCAAGGAGCGCCGGCAGTTCGGCAAGCCGATCGCTGATTTCCAGGGTGTGCAGTTCATGCTGGCCGACATGGCGATGCGGTTGGAGGGCGCCCGGCAGTTGACCTACCACGCGGCGATCAAGTCCGAGCGGGCGATGCACGGCGAGAAGATCGCGGACCTGACGTTGGTGTCGTCGGCGTGCAAGGCGCTGGCTTCGGATGTGGCGATGGACGTCACCACCGACGCGGTGCAGTTGTTGGGCGGGTATGGGTACACGCGGGAGTTCCCGGTGGAGCGGATGATGCGCGACGCCAAGATCACCCAGATCTACGAGGGCACCAACCAGATCCAGCGCATGGTCATCGCCCGCCAACTCCTCAAGTAGCTCCCCGCGCCGCGCCGGTGACTGGCGGCCGCTCCCCAGGGAACATCGCCGATACGGCGGGGTGACGGCGAAAGGCCTGCCGCGACCGGGGAAGTGCCGCCAGGATGGGTGGTGCCGGCCGTCCATCGCGGACAAGGGAGTGCCATGAGCGAACACGAACCCGCGCCCGAGATCGACACGAGCGTCTCGCACGTGGCGCGCATCTGGAACTACTGGCTGGGCGGCAAGGACAACTATCCCGTCGACCGCGAGGTCGGCGACCAGATCCTCGCGATGCTCCCGGACGTGGCGCGGCTCGCCCGCGCGTCCCGGCTGTTCCTCAACCGGGTCGTCTGGCACCTGGCCGCCGAGGCGGGAATCCGCCAGTTCATCGACATCGGGACGGGCCTGCCGACGGTCGACAACACCCACGAGGTCGCGCAGCGCGCGGCGCCCGAGGCGAAGATCGTCTACGTGGACAACGACCCGCTGGTGCTCGCGCACGCGCAGGCGCTGCTGACCAGCACCCCCGAGGGCGTCACCGCCTACATCGACGCCGACCTGCGCGACCCGGACCGCATCCTCGCCAAGGCCGCCGAGACCCTCGACTTCGACGAGCCGATCGCGCTCACCCTGATGGGGATCCTGGAGTTCGTCACCGACGACGAGGAGGCGTACTCGATCGTCCGGCGGCTGCTGGACGCGGTGCCGTCCGGCAGCCACTTCGCGATGTACGACGGGACGAACGTCGTCCACGGCGAGGCGTCCGACCGGATCGTCGACGTCTGGAACGCCTCCGGCAACGCCGGTCTCGTGCTGCGCAGCCCCGAGGGGATCCGGCGCTTCTTCGACGGCCTGGAACTGCTGGAACCCGGCGTGGTGCCGGTGAACGAGTGGCGGCCCGAGGTCAGCGTCGGCACCGACCCCGAACCCGTGGACGCCTACGGCGGCGTGGGCCGCAAGCCTTAGCCGCCGGCGGCTAGCCGCGGGGCGGCTCGTCCGCGTGCTGGAGGATCTCGGTGATCGCGAAGGCGGCGTCGAGCCGGCCGCCCTGCACGGCGGCCTTGTAGTAGACGAGCGCGGTCTCCCGCGCCGCGGCGGTGCCGCCTTGGCCCGCGCGGTCGCCGAGCCGGTGGGCGTGGCGGGCCGCCTGGGCGGCGTCCAGGCCGTCCGGCGAGGCGTCCAGCAGGTCCAGCGCGTCCGGGTGGCCGGCCGCCGCGGCCTCGATCAGCAGCGGGACGGTCTCGCCGCCGCGGGCCGGGTCCGTGCCGAGCAGCACCGCGACCCGGTAGAGGGCGTCGGCGTCCCCGGCCGCCGCGCGGCCGAGCAGCGCGCGGCCGTGCGCGCCGTACCCGGCCACGGTCGCCTTCTGCGACTCCGTCAGCCGCACCGGCCGGACCGGTTCGCTCTCCGGCGGCGCGAGCGCCGCGGAGGCGGGCGGACCCGCCGGTTCGCCGGGCCGGGAGGGGGTCCGGGCGGCGCGCAGCCGGGCCTGCCACACCGGCAGCGACGCGATGCCCGGATCGTCGCCGCGCACCCCCGTCTCCCACGCCCGGTGCTGGCAGCAGAGCACGAAGCTGGCCACCCACGCCGAGGAGGGCGCCCGCTTGCGCCGCCCGGCGAGCACGTCGAAGATCCCGGTCGTCGACAGCGACGGCAGGTCGCGCCGGCCGTACAGCTCGCCCAGGTGCTCGGAGATCTCGGCGAGCTTGCGGTAGGGCGGCCTGTTGCAGGCGTCGTAGAGCGCGTTGAGCGCGGTGATGAAGTCCTCCGGCCCGGTGGGCCGCGAAGCGTCGTCGATCATGTCTGGTCGCCCTTGCCGGCGTGGAGCTGACCCGTCCGTCCCATGCTGCCAGCCGGACGGCCCGGCCGTGGGCGATATGGCGGTCACAGTCCGCGCAGGATCCGCCACAGGATCGATTGCGTCGACGCGGGTTGCGCCGCGGTCAGCACCAGCCGGTTCATGGTGTGCCAGTAGGACACGGCGCCGGGACCGGACGGGTACACCGCCCCGTTCAGCCGCTCCACGTACACGACGTCGGGCAACTCGGCCTGCGGCGGCCGCAGCAGCGTGAACGAACCGCCGGTCACCGGCGGCGCCCCGGCGGACGCCAGCGGCAGCACCTGCAAGGTCACGTGCGGCAGGTCGCAGACGTCCAGCAGGTGCTCGAACTGGGCGAAGGTGACGGCCCGCCCGCCGAACCCGCGCAGCAGCGCGGCCTCCTCGATCACCGCCCAGAACCGCACGGGCGGCTCCCTGTGCAGGATGCGCCGCCGGAGGGCGCGCAGCGCGGCGAGCCGCTCCGCCTCCTCGGCCGGCCGGCGTTCCTCCAGCAGCGCGCGCGTGTACGCCTCGGTCTGCAGCAGGTCCGGGACGACCTGGGCTTCGTACGCGCGGATGACGCTGACCGACTGCTCCAGCTCCAGGTACGGCTCGTACCAGGGCGGGACCACGTCCTGGTACGCCGACCACCAGCGGGGCGCGTTCGCCTGCCGGGCCAGGCCGAGCAGCGTCGCGACCTCGGCGCGGTCGGTGACGCCGTAGGCGGTGCACACGCCGGCGACGTCGCGCAGCCGCAGGTCGGCGCGTCCGAGCTCGATCCGGGCGATCTGCTCGCGGGGCCGGCCGAGCACGGTCTCGGCCTCCTCCAGGCTGTGCCCGTTGGCCTCGCGCAGCCGCCGGAGCTGGGCGCCGAGCACCATCCGGGCCACCGTGGGACCGGTCTCCCACTCCTCGTGGAAACCGCCTTCGGCCTGTTCGGCGGCGACTGTGTTCATGCTCTGCCTCTGCGCGGACGACCATCGGGGCGTTCCCCGATCAACGCTAGCCCAGCGTGGCACGGCGCGTCCCGCGGTTCGCGAGGCGGCGGGCGGGCATTGCCGCGCCGGAACGCGCCCGCTACGCTCGCCGTTAAACGGGGAACTCCCCGTTTATCGTCCCGAAAGGACACCGGATGCCCCTCACCACCGAGGACCGGCTGGCGATCACCGACGTGATCTCGCTGCACGGCCACTACGCCGACGCCGGCGAGCTCGACCGCATGACGGAGCTGTTCACCGAGGACGTCGTCTACGACGTGACCGCGCTCGGCGGCGGCCTGATCGAGGGCCGCGCCGCACTGAAACAGGCCGCCCTGGACCTCGGCGACCGCAACCCGCTGGCCCACCACGTCACCAACGTCGTCGTCACCGGCGCGGACGGGGACCGCGCGCACGCCGTCTCCAAGGCCATCGCCGTGCTGGCGGACCGCGGCTGCGCCAGCGCCACCTACGAGGACACGCTGGTGCGCGACGGCGACCGGTGGCTGATCCGCCACCGCACGATCCGCCCGCGCCGCGAGCCCCTGACGCCCTGACCGCGCCGGTCACCGCGAAGGCAGGGCGCCGGTGGAGGCCGGACCGCGCCGAATAGCATGTGCGAGGCCGCCGCAGTCGAGCATGTGAGGAGCGGTTCGTGCGAGAGATCGCCGTGTTCAGCGGGAGCGCGCACCCGGAGCTGGCGGCCGAGGTCTGCGCCCATCTCGGAGTGCCGCTGAGCCCGGTCCGGGTGTCCCGGTTCGCCAACGACTGCCTCGAGGTCCAGTTGCAGGCCAACTGCCGCGAGCGGGACGTGTTCCTGATCCAGCCGCTCGTGGCGCCCGTCCAGGAGCACCTGGTCGAGCTGCTGCTGATGTGCGACGCGGCGCGCGGCGCGTCCGCCAGCCGCATCACCGTAGTGATGCCGCACTACTCCTACGCCCGCTCCGACAAGAAGGACGCGCCGCGCATCTCGATCGGGGGCCGGCTGGTGGCCGACCTGCTCGTGGCGTCCGGCGCGAGCCGCGTGCTGGCGATGACGCTTCACTCGCCGCAGGTGCACGGCTTCTTCTCCGTGCCGGTCGACCACCTGCACGCGCTGCGCGAGCTGGCCGAGCACTTCCGGCGGTACGACCTGTCGCGCACCACCGTCGTCTCGCCCGACCTCGGCAACGCCAAGGAGGCCGCCGCCTTCGCCCGCCTGCTCGGCGTGCGGGTCGCGGCCGGCGCCAAGCAGCGCTTCTCCGACGACCGGGTGCAGATCAGCTCGGTCATCGGCGAGATCGCCGGCCGGGACGTGATCGTGCTGGACGACGAGATCGCCAAGGGCAGCACCGTGCTGGAGCTGCTGGACCGGCTCCGCGAACTCGGCGCCCGCACGATCCGGATCGCCTGCACGCACGGGCTGTTCGCGTCCGGCGCGCTGAAGCGGCTGTCCGCCGAGCCGGACGTGCTGGAGATCGTCTGCACCAACACCGTCCCCGTCCCGGACGGCGAGCGCGGCGAGAAGCTGAAGGTCCTGTCGATCGCGCCGGCGCTGGCCGAGGCGGTCCGCCGCATCCACAACGGCGAGTCCGTCAGCGCCCTGTTCGAGAACCCGCACTCTTAGGGCGCGCGCAGCACGGCGTCGAGGACGGCGTCGGCGTACTCGGGGGTCGGCGTCTCGCCCGCGACGAGCAGCCGGAACCAGATCGGGCCGGTCAGCAGGTCGAGCAGGACGTCGGTGTCGACGGGCGGCAGCCCTCCCTCGTCCCGCGCGGCCCGCAGCCGGCCGGCGCCCGCCGCGCGGATCGGCCGGTACAGCCGCTCCCGCCACGCCTCCGCCAGCTCGGGATCGTGCTGGGCCGCGCCGACGAGCCCGGCGAACAGCGGCCCCCGCTCCGGGTCGCCCAGCAGGTCCGCGATCCCGTGCAGCCAGCTCCGCAGGTCGCGGACCAGGTCGCCGCTGTCGGGGAACGCGGTCGGCGGGACGTGCTCCATGAGCGCCTCCAGCACGACCGCGCCCTTGGAACTCCAGCGCCGGTAGATCGTCGGCTTCCCGACCCCGGCGCGGGCCGCGATGCCCTCGATCGTGAGCCGGCCGTACGGCTGCTCCTTGTACAGCTCGAACGCCGCGCTCAGGATGGCCGCCCGCGAGCGCTCGGCGCGGCTGGGTGTCTGTGGCATGCGCACAGGCTACCTCGAAACGTTACGTAACGTATTGACAGTCGTGCCGGGCTCTGCCGATACTAACTTCGTTACGTTCCGTTCCGTTTCATTTGGAGCCCTCCATGACGCATGCTCCGGCGCCCGCGCCGTCCGTCCACCGCCGGGCCCTGATCACCTGGATCGCCGTCTACGCGGCGATCACCGTCGTGCAGCCCGCCATCGCCCCGGCGACCGCGTCCCTGCCCGCCCCGCTCCGCACCCTCGCCCTGACCGCGATCGTCGTCCCGGCCGTGGTGTACGTCCTGGTCCCGGCCCTGATGCGCCTGAACCCCACCCGCCCGGCCCCCTGCCTCCCCAACGACTGACCCACGCCACCCCACCTCCCGCGCCGCCACCCCCGCCCCGCCTAAGCCTTCCGGCTCGCGCAGGGGCGGATGGCGGTCAGAGGAGCATGTCGCTGCCGCCTGACTCCTCTTCGCCGTCGGTCGTGTGTTCTGATTCGAGGTACTCGTCCTCGGGCCAGAGCTCGTTGGCGAGGAAGGCGAGGTACTCCTCGTCGCCGGGGTCGAGTTCGGCCGTCATCGACTCGGGATGGACGTCGCCGGGGTCCGCGCCGGGCGCCGCCAGGGCAGGTCCGGGCGCGGCGCCCGGCGCTTGCGCGGGGGCCTCGTCGGCGGCGGGCGGCTCGTCCGGGGACGCCATGGGACGGAGCAGGCTGGGCAGGCACAGGCCGAACAGGGCGGCCATCGCCACCAGGACCAGGACCGTGATCACCACACCACCCCGTCCTTTCGCGTCGAGTTCCACATGATTCTTGCGTAAGTAGCAAAACAGTTGAACGCTACCTGGGTGACCTATCGGATGGGAGCCGACATGCGGGCCGCCGGAGACAATGGCGCGGTGGAGTCTCACGGAGCGGTCGGCGCGCGGGCCCGCGCGCTGGCCCGCGTCGTCTGGGACCACCTGGTGCTCGCCGGCCCCCTCTCCAAGGCTGACGCGATCCTCGCGCTGGGGTGCCACGACACGCGGGTGGCGGCGCACGCGGCGAGGCTTTGGCACGCGGGTTGGGCTCCGGTGGTGGTCGTCTCGGGCGGGCGCGGCAAGATCACTTCGGCGTGGGAGGAGACGGAGGCCCAGGTCTTCGCGCGTGTGGCGCGCGGGCACGGGGTCCCGGAGGAGGCTCTGCTGCTGGAGGAGACCGCCGCGAACACGGGGGAGAACATCACCGCGACCAGACGGCTGCTTGACGGACGCCTCGATCTGCGGAGCGGGATTTTGGTCGCCAAGCCGTACATGACGCGGCGGGCGCTCGCCACGGCGCGCAAACAGTGGCCCGAAGTGGACTGGACGGCCGCCTGCCCCGACATCGGATACGAGGCGTACGGGCACGGGGACGACGAGCGCCGGTTCATCGAACTGATGGTGGGGGACCTGCAGCGGATGGAGGTCTACGCCGAGCGCGGGTTCCAGGTGCCGATGCCCGTCCCGGCGGCGGCCTGGGCGGCGTACGAGGAACTGGTCGCGCTCGGATACGACCGGCACGTGATCCGCTGAGGGTGGCACAATCGGACGCATGGCGTCAGTGACCACTTACTGCCGGATCTGCGAACCGCTGTGCGGCCTGGAGGCCACCGTCGAGGACGGGCGCGTCGTCCGGATCCGCCCCGACCGGGAGCATCCGCTGTCCAAGGGGTTCGCCTGCCCCAAGGGCATCGCGATGACCGAGGTCCAGAACGACCCGGACCGGGTCCTGCACCCGCTGCGGCGCCGTCCGGACGGCGAGTTCGAGCGGGTGGGCTGGGACGAGGCGCTGGGCGACATCGCCGCCCGCCTCAACGCCCTCCGCAAGGAGCACGGCGGGTCGTCGATCGGCTGGTACTTCGGCAACCCGGCGACGTTCTCCTACAGCCATCCGCTGTGGCTGAACGGATTCATGGCGGCGCTGAAGTCGCCGCACCTCTACTCGGCCGGGTCGCAGGACGTCAACAACCGGTTCGCGGCGAGCGCGCTGCTGTACGGCGCGCCGGTGCTGGTGCCGATCCCCGACCTCAAGCGCACCGACCTGCTGCTGATGCTCGGCGCGAACCCGCTGGTCTCGCACGGCAGCCTCATCACCGCGCCGCGCATCCGCGAGGACCTGTCGGCGATCGTGGTGCGCGGCGGGCGGGTCGTGGTCGCCGACCCGCGCCGGACCGAGACCGCCCGCGCCTACGAGCACCTGCCCGTCCGCCCGGACGGCGACGCCGCGCTCCTGCTGTCCCTGCTCAACGTGATCTTCGAGGAGGGGCTGGAGGACCGGGCGGCGTGCGCGCGGCAGGCGTCCGGCGTCCAGGAGTTGCGGGCGCTCGCGGAGGGCTTCGCGCCCGAGGACGTCGAGGCGCGCAGCGGCGTCCCGGCACCGGCCGCCCGGGAGCTGGCCCGCGATCTCGCGCGGGCCGAGCGCGCCGTCGTGTACGGCCGGACGGGCACCTGCCTCGGCCGGCACGGCACGCTGACCGCGTTCCTCATCGACGCCGTGACACAGGTGACCGGCAACCTCGACCGCCCGGGCGGCGCGGTCTTCGGGGCCGCGCCGTTCCGGCTGGACGAGGTGCTGCGGCTGTCCGGCCTCGCCAGCTACGCCAGGACCCGGTCGCGTGTCGGCGGATATCCCGACATCCTCGGCACGTTCCCCGCCGGGGTGATGGCCGAGGAGATCACCACGCCGGGACCGGGACGGCTGCGGGCGCTGCTGGTCTCCGGAGGCAACCCGGTGCTGAGCGTCCCGGGCAGCGCGGCGCTCGACAAGGCCCTCGACGAGCTGGACCTGCTCGTCACCATCGACCTCTACGTCACCGACACCGGCCGCAAGGCCGACTACGTGCTGCCCGCGACCACGTTCCTGGAGCGCGAGGACTTCCCGCTGCCGTTCCTGCAGAACCACCTCACGCCCTACGTGACCTGGACGGAGCCGGTCGTCGCGCCGCGCGGCGAGGCCCGCCAGGAATGGGAGATCATCGAGGCGCTGGCCCGCCGGATGGGGCTGGGCGTCGGCGCGTTCGGCCCGCAGCGGCTCGCGCACCGGCTGGGCGTCCGGCCGTCGCCGCGGTCGCTGGTGGACGGCCTGCTGCGCACCGGCCCGGCGGGGGACTGGTACGGGCTGCGCCGGATCCTCACCGGACGCGGCGGCCTCAGCCTGAAGCGGCTGCGGAAAGAGCCGCACGGCATCGTCCTCGCCGATCACCATCGGACGGGGACGCTGCGCCGCCGCATCCTGCACAAGGACAAGCGGGTGCATCTCGCCCCGCCCGAGATCGCCGCCGAGGTGCGGCGGCTGGCCGCGGAGCCGGAGCCGCCGGACGGCTTCCCGCTCCGGCTGATCGGCCTGCGCGAGATGCGCTCGCACAACTCCTGGATGCACAACGCGCCCGCGCTCATGCGCGGGGGACGCGTCCACGCGGCCCGGATCAACCCGCAGGACGCCGCCGCGCACGGGATCAAGGACGGGGAGCCGTGCCGGATCACCTCGCCGCACGGGTCCGTCGAGCTGGCGGCGCTGGTCACCGACGAGATGACGGAGGGCACCGTCGCGGTCCCGCACGGCTGGGGGCACCGGGGCGGCTGGCGGACGGCCAACGCGGCGGGCGGCGCGAACGTCAACCTGCTCGCCTCGCCCGATCCGGCGGACCTGGAGCGGCTGGCCGGGATGGCGTGGCTCAACGGCGTCCCGATCCGGATCGAGCCGGCCTGACCGCCCGCGACCGGGCGGGCGGCGCGGCGGAAGCGATGGCGGCCTCGCGGGCGGGAGGAACGCGGGGACCCGCGGGCCGCGGCGCCTCTAGGCGGCGGTGGTGGGACGGTGCGGGGCGATGACGCGCCCGTCGGGCAGCAGTTCGCCGGTGTCCTCGAAGACGACGATGCCGTTGCAGAGCAGGCTCCAGCCCTGCTCGGGGTGGGCGGCGACGGTGCGGGCGGCCTCGCGGTCCAGCGCGTCGGGTCGCGGGCACGGCGGCTGGTGCGGGCAGGACGGTGCGCGTTGATCGGTCACGGGTTCCTCCACGGACGTCCCTGTGATTAAGGACATAGTGGAAGCCTGCCGCCGTTCGTCCGAAATATGCAAGTGGATGGGGGATTCTTTACTGTTCGTCGCGTGTGCGGGCGGACAACTCGGGGCAAGGCGGGACGTTCAGCGCAGAAGCCCCTCGTCCGGCTCGTCGCCGTGGTCGACGTCCAGGCCGACGACCGACAGGCAGCCGGTGCAGATCCACTCGGCGATGACGGCCTCGGAGTTCATCCCGTGCGCCCGGTACGGGCGGTCGACCCACCGGCGCCGCATCCCGTGCCCGCACGAGGAGTGCAGCAGGCGGCCGCAGGCGGGGCACGGCCAGACGTCCTCGCAGCGCCGGTCGCACCGGGGGCACAGCGGCGCCTCGTAGTGCTCGGCCGGCTCGGGGAGGCCCAGCTCGCTCCGCCACTCGTGCTCCAGGTCGAGGTACTCGTCGCCCGGCCAGTGGTGGTCGGCCAGCCACGCCAGGTACTCCTCCTCGCCCGGGGCGAGCACGGCCGTCAGCGACTCGGGGTGCTCGTCGCGCGGGCGGTGTCGGCGCCCGGCGCGCCGCGCGGAGGCCAGCAGGGTCAGCAGGCCGAGGAGCGCGGCCGCTGCCAGGCCAGTCGCCAGGGGCATCGCGGCGTCCTTACACGATCTTGTGGCGGGAAAGTCCGATCATGAATTCACTTCACAAAACCCTGCGAACGGTACAAGAAAGGCTCTTAACGGAAAAGTCGATCAGAAAAGAATCTTCGCCTCGATCATGGCCGGCCCGGTGACCGAAACCCGGTCCGGCGGCCGTCCAGAACCCGCACGGCCTGCGCAATCGGGGGCGTACGAGCGTCGCCGAGCCCCGGGCGGCCCCGCACGGGGTTTCACTCTCCGCTGAATCCGGCCCTGGCGGCTCCCCGCCCCCGCGGCCCGGCGGTCAGTCCTTGCGCCCCATGACCGCCACGATCTGGGTGTGCAGCGGATGCTCCAGCGGGCCCTTCGGCCCGTTCGGACGCCACTCCGTCACGGGCGCCACGCCCGGCTCGAGGATCGTCAGCCCGTCCATGAACCCGGCGACCTGCGCGGCGGGCCGGAAGTGGGAGCCGCCCAGCCCCGACTGCAGGATCCGCTTGGCCTCCTCGACCCGGGGGTCGTCGCCCGAGTCGTGCAGGTGCGTCAGCATGACGTGGCTGCCGGCCGGCAGGAACGGGTGCAGGGACCGGACCACGGCGGCGGGGTCCCGCTCGTCCGGCACGTGGTGGATGATCGCCGCGAGGATCAGCCCGACCGGGCGGCGCAGGTCGATCAGCCCGGTCAGCGCCGGATCGGTGAAGATCTTCTCCGGCTCGTACAGGTCGCCCTGGATGAACGTGGCGACGCCCTGCTCGGTCAGCAGCGCCCGCCCGTGCGCCAGCACGATCGGGTCGTTGTCGACGTACACCACGCGCGCGTCCGGGTTGGCCGCCCGGGCGAACTGGTGCACGTTGGACGCGGTGGGCAGCCCGGAGCCGATGTCGACGAACTGGTCGATGCCGAGGTCGCCCGCCAGGTACGTGACCGCGCGCTCGATCGCGACGCGGTTGCCCTGCGCCACCACCGGCGCCTCGGGGACGAGCTGCATCACCATGTCGGCGACCTCGCGGTCGGCGGCGAAGTTGTCCTTGCCGCCGAGGAAGTAGTCGTACACCCGTGCGAACGTCGGCGTGGAGGTGTCGATGCCGGGAGGGGCGTCCTCCGGGAGTTCGTCGGCCACGCGTGCGGCTCCTTCTGTTGTCCCCCGCTGGGCGCGTGCGGGGCGGGGACGAGTTGGCCCAAGGGTAGGCCGATCCGCCGTCCCCGGCGGGGTTTTCGCGGCTTTGCCGGACCCGTTCCGGCGCGGGGTGCGGTTTTCCGCAGGGCGGCGGCTGGGGCGGGCGGCCGGACGGGTCGGCGGTGCGCTCCATGGTGGCGGGAGCGCCCGGTTCCTAGCGTCGAAGGCATGATCGAGACGACGTACACGATGGCGTCCGCGGCGGCCGGGAGCGAGCCGTCCGGCGGGATCACCGGGTGGGCCACGCACCTGATGGAGCAGCTCGGCGCGCCCGGCGCCGGGGTGGCGATCGCGCTGGAGAACCTGTTCCCGCCGCTGCCGAGCGAGGTGATCCTCCCGCTGGCCGGGTTCACCGCCGCGCAGGGCCGGATGAGCCTGCTCGCCGCGCTGCTGTGGACGACCGCCGGGTCGGTGGTGGGCGCGCTGGTCCTCTACGGCGTCGGCGCGCTGATCGGCCGGGACCGGATCCGCGCGCTGGTCGCCCGGCTCCCGCTGGTCAAGCTCGCCGACCTGGACCGCACGGAGGCGTGGTTCGCGCGGCACGGCGGCAAGGCGGTGTTCTTCGGCAGGATGATCCCGATCTTCCGCAGCCTGATCTCCGTCCCGGCCGGGCTCGAGGGCATGCGGATGGCGACGTTCCTGCTCTACACCACGCTCGGCAGCCTGCTGTGGAACACGGTGTTCGTGCTGGCCGGGTACTGGCTCGGCGACAACTGGACGGCCGTCCAGGACTACGTCGGCGTCTACTCCAAGGCGGTGGTCGCGCTGGTGGCCGTCGCGGTGCTGGCCTTCGTCGCCCTGCGTATCGTGAAGGCCCGCGGCGGACGGCACCGCGGGCACCAGGCGTATGGAAACCCGCAGGCAAGAGAATTCGAACGTGACCGAACCCTCTGACGGCCCGGACGCCCCGCACCGGGGCCCGCGCGCCGCGCGCCAGGGCCCGCGCGTCCCGCGCCAGGGCCCGCGCATCCCGCGCCAGGGTCCCCGCGCGGTGGGCGGGGCGCTGGTCCGGGCCGCCGCCGGGCTGCTGCTCGGCGCGTTCACCGCCGTCGTGGAGATCGTGCTGCTCGCGGCGGCGGCGCTGCTGATGGCCTACGCGCTGGCGTTCTCGCGCGGGCAGCGCGCGGTACCGGGGATCGTCGCCGACGGCGCGCGCCGCCTCACCGAGCTGGAGCGCCGCCGGCTGGCGTTCCTGGGGGAGTCGGGGGCGGCCGAGTACGGGCCGCTGCGGGCGCTGGCCTACCTGGTCCTGCGGGTGCCGGTCGGGCTGCTCGGCGGGATCATCCTCGGGCTGATCGGCATCGGCGCCGTGACGGGCGCCGAGCTGGCGGTGGGCTGGTGGATCACCGGCCGCTACCCGGACGGCATCCCGCCGACCTGGTGGATCGTCCTGTACATCGGCATCGCCGGGCTGGTGCTGCTGTTCCTGGCCGTCCAGGGGCTGTTCGGGGTGGCGGCGCTGGAGCGGGCGGTCGCGCGGCGGTGCCTCGGCCCGAGCCCGCTCGCCGAGTACGAGCGCAGGATCGCCCAGCTGTCGGTGACCCGCGCGCAGGTCGTGGACGCGGTGGACGACGAGCGCCGCCGCATCGAGCGCGACCTGCACGACGGCGTCCAGCAGCGGCTGGTCGCGCTCGGCATGCTGATCGGCCGCGCCCGCCGTGCCGGCGACCACGAGCGGGCCGCCGACCTGCTGAAACAGGCGCACGAGGAATCGCAGCGCGCCCTGGAGGACCTGCGCGAGGTCACCTGGCGCGTCTACCCGGCGGCGCTCGACGGGGAGGGGCTGCGGGTCGCGCTGGAGTCGGTCGCCGAGCGGTCGGCCGTGCCGGTGACGATCGGGTACGACGTGCCGGGCCGTCCCCCGCACGCGGTCGAGACCGCCGCGTACTTCGTGGTCTGCGAGGCCGTCACCAACGCCGCCAAGCACTCCGGCGCCGGACGGGTGCGCGTCGAGGTCGCCGGATCCGGGACAATGATCGGCGTGCGGATCGAGGACGACGGGACCGGCGGGGCCGACCCGTCCGGCGGCGGGCTGGCCGGGCTGGCCCGGCGGGTCGCCGCGCTGGACGGGACGTTCGCCGTGCACAGCCCGCCCGGCGGCCCCACCGTGATCACCGCGGAGCTGCCGTGCGGGTGATGCTGGCCGAGGACTCCACGCTGCTGCGCGAGGGCCTGGTGCGGCTGCTCGCCGAGGAGGGCCACGAGGTCGCGGCGGCGGTCGGCGACGGCGACGCGCTGATCGCGGCGGTCGCCGCGAGCCCGCCCGAGGTGGTCGTGGTGGACGTCCGGATGCCGCCGACGCACACCGACGAGGGCCTGCGCGCCGCGCTGGAGGTCCGGCGGCGCTGGCCGGGCGTCGGCGTGCTCGTCCTGTCGCAGTACGTGGAGAAGCGCTACGCCACCGAGCTGATCACCGCGGACACCGCCGGCGTCGGCTACCTGCTGAAGGACCGGGTCGCGCAGGTCGAGGAGTTCCTCGACGCGCTGGACCGGGTCGGCGCGGGCGGCGCCGCGTTCGACCCCGAGGTGGTGCGGCGGCTGCTGGCGCACAGCACGCACACCGACCCGCTGTCGCGGCTGACCCCGCGCGAGCGCGACGTCCTCGACCACATGGCGCAGGGGCACACGAACGCCTCGATCGCCGCGCACCTGCACGTCTCGCAGAGCGCGGTGGAGAAGCACGTCAACGCGATCTTCGACAAGCTGGACCTGTCGCACGCGGCCGGGTACAGCCGCCGCGTGCTGGCGGTGCTGCGCTACCTCGGCTCCTGAGAGCCGGTGACGAGAGGAGACTTCCCAATGAGGTTGTCAAGCCGCGACCGTGACGGGCGGTGAGTGGTGGTAGCACTCACCGTTGCGGATCATGGCCCACAGCACGTTGACGCGGCGACGGGCCAGCGACAACAG
>NZ_JASNWF010000024.1 GCF_030283205.1 Actinomadura opuntiae | reverse complement strand
GTGTTGGGGTTGGTCGTTCGGTGGTTATGGCGGAGGGGAAACACCCGGTCCCATTCCGAACCCGGAAGTTAAGCCCTTCAGCGCCGATGGTACTGCATGGGAGACTGTGTGGGAGAGTAGGACGCCGCCGGACTCATATTATGGAAGGCCCCGCCGTTTTCGGCGGGGCCTTCCGCATTTCTGGGCCATCATGCGCCGTGCGCGCGGTGAAGGCCGGCGCGATCCGTCATGTAGACGAGAGTGTTCGTTAGAGTAGGGTGGCTCTCCGACTCTTCCGACGTCCGCCTCCAGTGAGGACGACCGCCGACCATGACCCAGCCGCAGCAACCAGGTCAGCCGCAATGGACGACTCCGCCTCCGCAGCCGAGCCGGAACCCGCCGGCAGGACATCATGGGCGGCCGTTCGGCCCACCAGGAATGCCTCAGGGCGTGCCCCCGGGAACACAGTGGGGGCCGCAACCTGGAGGTCCGCCAGGGCCCGGGTACCCGGGAATTCCCTACCAGCACCCCGCTCCGTACGTGCCGGCGGGTGGTCAGGCGCCACGCGGGCGCGGGATGAGCTGGCTCGGCCTGGTGGTCGCGGGGGCGGCGGTTCTGCTGCTGGTCTCAGCGGTCCTGCCGTGGGTGAAGGTGACGTTGCAGGCGGACGGGCTCACCTCGGGGGCCGCCCACTCTCTGGACAGGTCGTTCAACGGTTTCGAAGGCGCCGTCGGCTGGGGTTACCTGACGCTGGTGTGCGCTCTGGCCGCCGGTGCCCTCGGTGTACTGGGCGCGGTTCTCCGGAATGGACGGCTCGTCGGTGCGGCGACGATTCCGGGATTGCTCGGCCTGCTTTCCGTGGGTCTCGCCGCCACGCGCCTCGACTCCGCCAAGTCCACGGTTCTCGACGGTCAGCCCCGCGCCCTTCCGCCCGTGGTCCGGGTTCTCCTCGGAAAGCAACTGCACGCCTCGTTGGACATCGGCTGGTTCGTGGCGCTGCTGATGACCCTGGTGATCATCGGCGTGGGCGTTGCGGCGTTCGCGGCCGCCGTTGGACGGTCGTCCGGCCCGGTGCGGCAGCCGCCATTGCCGCGGCAATGATCGAGGTCATTGTTTCTCGCTGATGTTTGCGTGACAATCGTGAGGCTCGGGGCGCTGGTGGAGTAGAGGCGCAGGATCGGGCGCGGGGGACGCCGGCCGGTGGTGATACGGGCCGGGTCGTGATCGGAGAGACATGCTCAGGCGTACTTTGGTCGGCGCGTCCGTCGCCGCGCTCGTCGTCGGGGGAACGGTGACCTATCTGGTCTCCGACGGGTCGGACGCCACGACGTCCGCGACCGTCCGGCCGGGCCCGGGCCCGGGACGCGTGAGCCAGCACGCGTTGCGGGACCTGACGGCCGGTACCGCGGCGAAGAAGGTGGCGGGTCTGCCCGCCGCGTCCACCGAGCGGTTCAGCCTGCTCGGCGTGACGTGGGATAAGCCGCGGTCGGAACTGCGCGGGACGGTCCGGGTCCGGACCCGGGACGCCGCGTCCGGACGCTGGTCGGGATGGCGCGACGTCGAGCCGGAGACCGAGGACGCCCCCGATTCCCGCGAGAGCGCGGGCCCGGGGAGCCGCGGCGGGACGAGCGGCCTGTGGGTCGGTCCCTCCAACGGCGTCGAGGTGCGGGTGACCGGGCATGGCCGCACCCTCCCGGCCGGGCTGCGCGTCGACCTCGTCGATCCCGGCGACGGATCGGGCGGGAGCGGGACGTCCCGTCCGCGAGCCGCGGGTGAGGGCGGCACCGATGTCCGGCTCGCGGCGGCAACCGAGCCGGTCGACTCGCCCGCGCCGGACGCCTCGTCGAGCCCGACTCCGGAACCGTCCGCCTCCACCAGCGCGGAACCGGCCGAACCTCCGTCGCCGTCGCCGTCAGCATCGACGAGCACGGCTCCGTCGCCGTCGCAGCGCGCGGCGGTCTCGGCCGCGGTCACCGCGCCGAAGCCGGCGATGGTGTCGCGGGCGGCGTGGGGAGCCGACGAGTCGCTGGTCAAGGAGCCGCCGGAGTACGACACGTCGGTGAAGGCGGTGTTCGTCCACCACTCCGACACCGGCAACTCCTACACGTGCGCGGAGTCGCCGTCGGTGGTGCGGTCGATCTTCCTGTACCACGTGAAGAGCGAGGGCTGGAACGACATCGGCTACAACTTCCTCGTGGACAAGTGCGGCACCGTGTACGAGGGCCGCGGGGGCGGCGTCGACCGTCCGGTGCACGGCGCCCACACCTACGGGTTCAACACGGACACGGCCGGGATCGCCGTGCTCGGCACTTACACGAACGCGAACGAGACCCCGGCGGGCGTCGCGCCGACCCAGGCGGCGCTGAACGGCGTCGCCAAGGTGGCGGCGTGGAAGCTCGGCCTGACGGGCGTCGACCCGACGGGGAAGACGACCCTGACGTCCGCGGCGCCGAACGGGACCGGCGGGAAGTACCCGTACGGGCAGAAGGTGTCGTTCAACACGATCTCCGGGCACCGTGACGGGTTCGCGACGGCCTGCCCGGGCGCGCAGCTGTACGCCAAGCTCGGCGACATCCGCACCGCCGCGAAGAAGCTCACGACTCCGGCGGTGGCCGTCACGCTGACCGGCGCGGCGAACGTGGGCGGGCGCTACTACACCAAGAGCGCGGTGACGGTCGGGTGGAAGCCGGTCGAGTCGGCGACGTACCAGGTCCGCGTGGACGGGACCGTCGCGGCGACGCCGGCGCCGGGCGCGTCGTCAGCGGCGCTGACACTGCAGCCGGGTACGCACAGCGTCGTGGTGCACGCCACGTACGGCGACGGCAGCACGGCCGACTCGCCGGCGTCCACGGTCGTCGCGGACGTCACCAAGCCCGTCTTCGCGACGCCGCCGGCGCTGTCGCTGCGGCGCGCGACGGTCAGCACGACCGCCGTTCCCGTCACGCTCGGCTGGAAGGCCACCGACAACGCGCTGCTCACCTCGGTCAAGGCGACGTCGCCGGCCGCCAAGACGTTCGCGGGCACCGCGACGAGCTGGGCGGCGACGGCGAAGCCGGGCGCGGCGCAGTCGTGGTCGCTGACGGCCGCCGACGCCGCCGGGAACACCGCGGCGTCCGGGATCTCCCGGAGCGCCGCCCTCATGCCGGAGGGCCAGTCGAAGCGCACCGGGACCTGGAAGAAGACGACGAACAGCTCCTACCTCGGCGGGTACGGGCTCTACAGCGCGAGCAAGGGTGCGAGCGCGAGCTGGACGTTCACCGGGCGGGAGGCGGGCCTGGTCGTCAAGCGGCAGTCGAACGTGGGCGCGGTCGTCGTCTACGTGGACGGCGTGAAGGCGGGCACCCTCGACACCCGCGCCTCCACGCTCGCGTACCGGCAGCTCGCCTGGACGCGGTCGTGGAAGAGCAGCGGCCAGCACACGATCAAGGTCGTCGTCGCGGGGACGTCCGGGCGGCCGACCGTCTGCATCGACGGGATCGCCTACCTCCGCTGACGGGGCGGACACCGAAGGGCCCGGCGTGCGCGACGCCGGGCCCTTCGGCTTCGGATCCCGGGCTCAGATCTCCTCGCCGGCCAGGACGGCGTCGGCGTCGACGATCCGGTACGCGTAGCCCTGCTCGGCGAGGAACCGCTGCCGGTGCGCGGCGTAGTCCTGGTCGAGGGTGTCGCGGGCCACGACGGCGTAGAAGCGGGCGCCCTTCCCGGACGCCTTGGGCCGCAGCAGCCGGCCGAGGCGCTGCGCCTCCTCCTGCCGCGACCCGTACGCGCCCGACACCTGGACGGCGACGGTGGCCTCCGGCAGGTCGATGGAGAAGTTCGCGACCTTGGAGACGACCAGCACGTTCAGCTCGCCGGACCGGAACGCGTCGAACAGCCGCTCGCGCTCGCGGACCCGCGTCTCGCCCTTGATGACCGGCGCGTCCAGCAGCGCGCCGAGCTCGTCGAGCTGGTCGATGTACTGGCCGATGACGAGGGTCTGCTCGCCCCGGTGCCGGTCGACGAGCGCCTGGATGAGCTTGGTCTTGGTGTCGGTGGTGGCGCAGAAGCGGTACCGCTCGTCGGGTTCGGCGGTGGCGTAGGCGAGCCGCTCGGAGTCGGTGAGGGTGACGCGGACCTCGACGCAGTCGGCGGGCGCGATCCAGCCCTGCGTCTCCATGTCCTTCCACGGCGCGTCGTAGCGCTTGGGGCCGATCAGGGAGAACACGTCGCCCTCGCGGTCGTCCTCGCGGACGAGGGTGGCGGTGAGGCCGAGGCGGCGGCGGGCCTGCAGGTCCGCGGTCATCCGGAAGATCGGCGCGGGCAGCAGGTGCACCTCGTCGTAGACGACCAGGCCCCAGTCGCGGGCGTCGAACAGCTCCAGGTGCGCGTAGGCGCCCTTCCGGCGCGTCGTCATGATCTGGTAGGTGGCGATGGTGACCGGCCGGATCTCCTTCTTCGTGCCGGTGTACTCGCCGATCTCGTCCTCGGTGAGCGAGGTGCGCCGGATCAGCTCCTGCTTCCACTGGTGCGCGGAGACGGTGTTGGTGACCAGGATCAGCGTGGTCGCCGCGGCGCGGGCCATCGCGGCGGCGCCGACGATGGTCTTGCCGGCGCCGCACGGCAGGACGACGACGCCGGACCCGCCGTGCCAGAACGCGTCGGCCGCGTCGCGCTGGTAGGAGCGCAGCTCCCAGCCGTCCTCGACCAGGGAGATCGGGTGGGCCTCGCCGTCGACGTAGCCGGCCAGGTCCTCGGCGGGCCAGCCGAGCTTGAGCAGCGCCTGCTTCAGCGAGCCGCGCTCGCTCGGGTGCACGACGACGGCGTCGTCGGAGACCCGGTCGCCGAGCATGCCCTTGATCTTCCTGGCGCGGAGCACCTCCTCCAGGACCGACCGGTCCGAGGAGGACAGCACCAGCCCGTGCACGGGGTGCTTCTCCAGCCGCAGCCGCCCGTACCGCGCCATCGTGTCGGCGACGTCCACCAGCAGCGCGTGCGGGACGGGGTAGCGGGAGTACTTGATCAGGGTGTCGACGACCTGCTCGGCGTCGTGCCCGGCGGCGCGGGCGTTCCACAGCGCCAGCGGCGTGACCCGGTAGGTGTGGACGTGCTCGGGCGCCCGTTCGAGCTCGGCGAACGGGGCGATGTCCTTGCGGCAGGCGTCGGCCAGGTCATGGTCGACCTCCAGCAGCAGGGTCTTGTCGGATTGGACGATGAGCGGACCGTCGGTCAATGCAGAAGCCCCCGTCGATGATGGCGATGGCTCGTCCGGACGCCGTGCACGCTACCCGAGGCGTGCCGGCGCGTCGCGCGTTCCGGGCGGGACCGCAGGGTTCAACGCCCGGACCGCCCCCGATATTGCGTCGGCCCCCTCCGGCGCGCCGGGCCGGCCGGCGCCGCGGCCGGTCAGACGCCGCCGGACGAGGTGTAACCCGGGTCGCTGGTGGCGATGATCGCGAAGTACACGACCGCGAGGATGATGCCGATCAGGATGGACGCGGCGAACAGCGACCAGCTCCAGATCGTCAGCCTCCGGGCGGACGCCGGGTCGGTGTTCACCCGGCCGAGCGCCAGAGCGCCGGTGATGATGCCGGGGATGGCGACGATGTTGCAGCACAGCACCGCCACGACGCAGTTGCACACGAGGGCCGCGATGGTGGAGCCGTTGCTCGGGCGCGCGTGCGGCACGCCGGGAGGCCCGTAGGGGTAGCCCTGCTGGCCGTACGGGGGTCCCTGCGGGCCGTAGGCGCCGGGGTCGTCCCAGCCCGGCGTGCCGCCGTAGCCGCCATAGCCGCCGTAAGGGTCCTCCCAGCCCGGCGGCCGCCCTCCGTATCCGCTCACCCGAAGCCTCCTCGTGCTCGAGGGCACGCTACCCGCCCGACACGACACTTGGTTGGACAGAACGGACGTCCCGCCGGTTCCGTCCGGACCGGAGCCGGGCCGGAGCCGGGCCGGAGCCGGGCCGGAGCCGGGCCGGAGCCGGGCGGGTCAGGACGCGCCGGGCTCCTCGTCGAGCTCGGCGACGCCGGTGATGCGGTGCAGGGCGAAGCGGTGCACCGCCGCGCGGGTCGCGTCGTAGCCGGTGAGGAACCCGCCCTCCACCCGGACCGGCTCGACGATCCGGCTGGACGCCTGGCCCTGCTGGTCGAGGTAGCCGATCCAGACCCGGCCGCCGCGGTCGACGGCGCCGCGCAGCCGCTCGATCGTCGCCATCGCCGGGGACCGGGGCGGCTCGCCGGACGGGGCGTCCGCGCGCAGCCGGGCCTGCTCGGCGCCGTGCCGGGACGCCTCGTCGCCGGCCCGCAGCGCGCGCACCGCCGCGGAGATCATCGAGGCGTCGGCGGTCTCGTCCGGCCGCAGCCGGACGATCTCGGCGGTCGGCGGCGGCTCGGCGCGCTGCGCGTCCGGCCGGGTCACGATCACCCCGCCGCCGGGCGACTCGGCGACCGGCGCCAGGCCCATCGCGCGCAGCCCGTCGAGCAGCTCGGCGCGGTGCAGGCCGGACGCCAGCACGGTCGGGGCGAGCCGGTGCAGCCGCAGCGCGTCCGAGCGCCGGTCGGCGAGGATCTCGTCGAGCGTGCCGGCGGAGTCCGTGCGCACGTAGGAGGCGAGGGACCCGACCCGCAGGTGCCCGTGCCGGCGCGCGACGTCCTCGATGAGGTAGGTGAGCGGCTGCGGCAGCGGCGTCGCCGAGTGCCGGGCCAGCAGGCCGGTGACGTCGGCGGCGGTGCGCCCGGCGTCCAGGGCGCGGCGGACCGACTCGGGCGTGAACCGGTACACGGTGGCGCCGCCGGTCGACTCGACGTCGGCGGCGAGCGCCAGCTCCCGGCTCAGCTCGGTGACCAGCGGGCCCGGCGCCACGGCGGTCAGGTCGGCCTGGATGAGGATCCGGTCGACCGGCTCGGGCAGGTACTTCTCCAGGCCCGGCTCGGGATCGTCGCCGGCGAGCAGGTCGCGGGCGAACGGCGCCAGCTCGCCGAACCCGGTGAGGCCGAGCACGGCGGCCTCCCGCAGCGTCCAGCCGGCGAGCCGGTCGCGGACCGGGCCGCCGCGGCGAGGACGCAGCCACGCCAGCCGGGCGCGCAGCGCGTCGGCGTCCACGGCCGCGCCGCGCTCCGCCCCAGCGAGGACCTCCAGCACGGCGCGGCGGGTGGCGGGCGCGCTGCCGCGCACCATCGCCTCGCTCAGCGCGTTGATCAGCCGGTCCCGGTCGTCGCGCTCGCCGGCGAGGCCCGCGGCCCGGTCCGACTTCAGCCAGCCGCGCGCCAGCTCCGTCCAGCGGCCGGCGGTGTCGCGCATCAGCCACAGGTCGTAGGCGGGGGTCGGCAGCCATTCGCCGTCCAGGTCGCCGCTGCGGGTCAGCAGGCCCGCCGCGTACGCGACCTCGACCAGCAGCGCCGCCTTCCATTCCGGGACGTCCAGCAGCGTCGCGGCGTTGCGCAGGTCGCGGACGGCCAGGCCGCCGCTGCGCAGCACCGGCGGCGGCTCCAGGCCCCAGCGCTCCAGCAGCTCCTCGGTGAGCCGGACGGCGTTGAACGCCTCCCCGGCGGCGGCGCGGACCACCATGTCCTCGCCGCGCGGGGTGCCGGACGGCCGCGCGCCGAGCGGCGGCGGCTCGGCGGACAGGTCCTGGAACAGCCGCCCGCCGCGCAGGTGCAGCGCGACCTCGCGCGGCAGGGTGACCGTCCGGTCGTCCTCGGCGGCGAGGAGGCCGCGCGCGAGGAGCCGCTCGATCGGGGTGGCGGCGGTGTCGATCCGGACGGGCCGGCGCGCGTCGGCGACCCGCCCGACCGGCGGGCCCCAGGCCAGCGCGTCCAGCGCGGCGCGCGCCTCGGGACCGGCGTCCTCGACCAGCGGCGCCGGGTCGGCCAGCAGCTCGGCGAGCCGGCGCAGCAGCCGCGCCGCGTCGGCGAACCCGCGAGGCGCCTCGCCCTGCAGGTCGGTGACGAGCGCGGTGAGCCGCTCGACGGGGTACCCGGCGAACACCTCCTGGACCGGCGGGCCGAGCCCGGCCGGATGCGGCAGGCCCTGCCGGACGCCCGGGGCCGCGGTCAGCGTGCCCTCGCCCTCTCCCGGGCCCGCGCCGCTGATCCACACCAGCCCGAACCGCAGGAGGAGGTCGACGGCGTCGCGGGCCTGCTCGGCGGTGGCGTCGAGCGCCGCGGCCAGGGTCTCCGGCAGCACCGGCGGCGGCAGCACCAGCACCGCCTCCAGCACCGCGAGCGTGAACCGGTCGAGCCGGTCGAGCGCGCGGGAGACCGCGGCGGGCGTGGCGGCGCGGGCGGCGAGCGCGGTCAGGTCGGCGGGGACGGGCGCGAGCAGCTCGGGACGCGCGGACAGCAGCGCGCGCAGCTCCTCGTCGCCTCGCGCGCGCAGCCAGTCCGCATACGAATCCATGCCGTTCGCCACCTTAGTGTCGCGTGCGCCCTGCCCCGCCGCGCCCCGGCGGCGGCGCGTCCGCGCACGTCGGACGCCGCGGGCGGGAGACCCTCCCAGCGTAGGAGGCGGCCTGCCGGGGCCGGTGCGGTGCCGCGGCCCGGGGAGGAACGCGCGCCGGACGGGCCGTCCGGCGCGATGAGGGGGCCGGCCGAGGCGCCGGTCAGGCTAGGTCGCCGGGGTGCGCTCCAGGTCGACCAGCCCGAGCCCGAGCCGGGCCCAGCTCTCCACGAACCGCTTCTCGTCGATCCGCGTGGGCGGCTCGTACATCGACTCGTTCGCCAGCCAGTAGTTGACCACCGCGCCGCCGAGGATGGAGGCGACGGCCGCCCAGTCCTCCTCGGCGCCCGCGTACTCCGGCTGCTGCGACAGCCAGGTCGCGATCCCGTCGTACAGCGGGTTGACGATGCCCTCGCGCATCTCGGCGACCAGGTGCGGGAACTGGTCGAGGTCGCGGAACAGCACCCGGATCAGGTCCTGCTCCTCGCGCATCTTGGCCAGGCCCGCCTGGCAGGTCATCCGCAGCCGCACCTCCAAGGGGCGGTCGGCGAACACCTCCGCCTGGTCCAGGACCGTGCTGATCTGCCGGCGGGTCCGCTCGATGTGCTCGCGGATGGCGGAGGCGAGCACCTCCTCCTTGGACCGGAAGTGCCGGTACAGGCCCCCCGCGCCGGGCGACAGCCCGGCCGCCGCCTCGATCTCGGCCACCGAGGTCGCCGCGTAGCCCCGGTCGGCGAACAGGCGGAGCGACTCGGCCACGATCCGCTCGCGCGTAGATGTCGTCATGGTGATGAATTCCTCCGCAAGAACAGTAAGGCATCCTGGACCTGCGGGGCCCTGCCGCGGCCCGGCGCGCCCGAATTCGTGACCCGTCTCGCCCCGCGCCGGGTGCGGCTAGAGTTCGTTGCCCCGCGCCCCTGTGCCGGAAGGGGCGTCCCCGGAAGGGTCGACATGTTCATGTCTCCGCGGAAGGCGGCCGACGGGGCCTTCCTCCCCGAGGACTTCGTGGTGCCCACTCTGGTCGCCGGACCCCGCTTCCAGATCCGCCCGATCACCGTGCACGACGTCGTGAAGGACTACGGCGCCGTGATCGGCAGCCTGGACCGGCTCGCCGGCCGGTTCGGGCCGGAGTGGGGCTGGCCGGACCGCGAGTTCACCTTCGAGCAGGCGCTGGTGGACGTGGCGTGGCTGCAGAAGGAGGGCCAGCTGCGCCGCTCCTTCAGCTACGTGGTGAACACCCCGGACGGGGAGCGCCAGCTCGGCCGCATCCACGTCGCGCCGTCCGACGACCCCGGCGTGGACGCGGTCGTGGTGTTCTGGGTGCGCGCCGACGAGGAGGACACGGCGCTGGAGAAGGACCTCGAGGACTTCGTCCGCGAATGGGTCACCACGGCGTGGCCGTTCGAGGTCGTCCGCTTCCCAGGCCGATAGCCCTCCCGCCGGCGGCGCCGGTTCAAACCGTGCCGGTTCAGGTCGAGCCGGTTCAGGTCGAGCCGGTTCAGTGCGTGCCGGTCAGGCCGCCGCGCGGCGGACGGCGCTCACGATGACCCGTCCGACGACGAGGTAGACCAGCGCGGCGAGACCGTAGTTGACGGCCACGTCGGCCTTGGCGTTGTCGGGCTGGAAGACGTCCTTGAACTGCCAGGCCAGATCGTCCGCGCGGGCGCCGAACCAGTGCACGATGTCGTTGCCGGTGTTCGCCTCGAACACCACGAACAGGATGTGCACCGCCAGGATCAGCACCACGACCGTCGTCACGACCGAGATCACGGTCGCGAGGAGGCCGACGGCGCGCTTGCGGGTCGCCGCGCCGGACCCGCCGAACCGCCGCCGGGCGCGGTGCTCGCCGGGGTCGACGCGGGTCCCGGTCATGGCGTGCCGCGCGGTCGCGCCCGTCCCGGCGGGTTCGGTCCGTCCGGGACCCGGGTTGTTCACCGTGCGGTCGTGCTCGTCCGCCCTGTCATCCGCCCTGTTTTCCGTCATGGGGGGCGCCCTCCTTCGCCGGGCCGGCCTGCGGCTGATCGTCCTTGGGGTGGGGGTGGCTCGTTCGAGCCCTACGTTTTTCCTGGTCAGAAGGTTTTCGGTAGGGGGTGCGGGCATAACCACGGCACGGGCGGCCGCCCGGGACCCGGCAGACCAGACCGGGCCGGGGCATCCAAGGCTCCCGCGCCAAGAGTTCCCGCGCTCTCCTACTCGGATCCCGTCGCATCGCCACTACCGGGAGAGCGCGGGTACTTGCGTCCGGGGCCGGTCCGAAGCCGGCCGACCCGGGACCGTCCCGCACGTTACGCGGCACTGGCGATCGCTCCATACCGGACCTTTACCCTGTTGGGCGTGCTGGACCTTGATTCGCCGAAGATTCCCCGTCCGGATGGTGCCGGATTCGCCGTCGGCTTCGACCTCGACCTGACGCTGGCCGACACGCGTGCCGCCATCGGGGCGGTGTACGCGGCGCTCGCGGCGGAGAGCGGCGTCCCCATCGACGTCGACACCGTGGTCAGGCGGCTCGGGCCGCCGTTGGAGGTGGAGCTGGCGTACTGGTTCCCGCCCGAGCGGATCCCCGCGATGGCGGACCGGTACCGGGCGCTCTACCCGGACGTCGCGCTCCCGGCGACCGAGGCGATGCCGGGCGCCGCCACGGCGCTGGCGGCCGTCCGGGCGGCGGGCGGACGGGTGGTCGTGGTGTCCGGCAAGAACCAGCGCGACACCGAGCGCACCGTCCGCTTCCTGGGCCTGGACGTGGACGCCGTCGTCGGCGGGCTGTTCGGTGCCGACAAGGGGACCGCGCTGCGCGCGCACGGTGCCGGCGCCTACATCGGCGACCACACCGGCGACGTGGACGCCGCCCGCGCCGCGTCCGCGGTGGCCGTCGGGGTCGCGACCGGCGCGTTCGACTCCGCCGCCCTCACCGCCTACGGCGCGGACGTGGTCCTGCCCGATCTGCACGCGTTCCCGGAGTGGCTGTCGGGGTTCCGGGCGGCCTGATATCGAGGTGCCGCGGGGCGGGGGTCCGGGATAGCTTCATCCCGTTGTCCCAAAGGGCTTCGCGGGCGTCCCGGCGTGTTCACCGGTCCCCGCCGAGGCACTAATCTTGGGGTCGATTCAGGACGATTACCGAACGAGGTCTCCCGTGCCGACTGGCAAGGTCAAGTGGTACGACTCCGACAAGGGATTCGGCTTCCTCACCCGCGACGACGGCGGTGAGGTCTTCGTGCACTCCTCGGCGCTGCCGGGCGGGGTGACGACGCTCAAGCCTGGCCAGCGCATCGAGTTCGGCGTGGTCGAGGGACGGCGCGGGCAGCAGGCGCTGCAGGTGCGCGTCCTGGAGAGCCTGCCGTCGGTCGAGCGGACCATCGCCAAGCAGCGGCGCAAGAAGCCGGACGAGATGGTCGTCATCACCGAGGACCTGATCAAGCTGCTGGACGGGATCTCCAACACCTACCGGCGCGGCAAGCACCCGGCCCCGGCGGAGGCCAAGAAGATCGCCACGGTGCTGCGCGCGGTCGCCGACGACATCAACCCGTAGCCGACGACGTCGACCCGTAGCCGCCCGCCTCCCGCCCGGGGCGGGCGGTCAGGCGCGCATCTCGGGGTGGGCGTCCTTGATCGGGGCGCTCGCGCGGGAGCGGACGCGGCGGTGCGCGCCCGCCCGGCGGGTCAGCAGCAGCGCCAGCGACAGCGCGAGCGCCGCCGCGACGATCGCCAGCGCGACCCGGCCGTCCGCGACGATCGACATGCCGAGGCCGAGCAGCCCGCCGACCACCCAGGACAGCTGGTGCAGCGTCTCGGTCACCGCGAACGTGGACGAGCGGACCTCCTCGCCGATCTCCCGCTGGACGACCGCGTCCATCGACAGCTTGCCGAGGACCTGGCCGAGCCCCGCGGCGAGCGAGACGGCGAGCGCGGCCCACAGCCCGAAGAACAGCGCGGACACGGCCGTGACGGCGGTGACGGCGGCGAGCGTCGCCGACACGATCAGCCGGGGCGCCCGCGCCTTCATCCAGGCGCCGAGCGCGGTGCCGGCCAGGCCGCCGGCGCCCGCGAACGCCGCGAGCAGGCCGAGCGCGACGTTGTGCGACACCGGGTCGAACCGCTCCTCGCGCAGCAGGAACGCCAGGTAGAGCACCAGGAAGCCGGACAGCGCGCGCAGCACCGCGTTGGCCTGCATCGCCTCGGCGACGACCGGGCCGACGCGCGGCAGCGTCCGCCAGTGCCGTCCGGCCGGTCCGGCGGGCGGCCGCGCCTCGTCGGCGGGCGCGCCGTCCGCCGTCTCCGGGGCGGGGACGGCCGGGGCCTCGCCGGTGTCGGGGACGTCCACCCGCTTGGGCAGCCGCATCGCGAACACGATCCCGAGCAGGAACATCGCCGTGCCGATCCGCAGCACCCAGCCGGGCCCGACCAGCACGGCCAGGCCCGCGCCGGCCGGGGCGGCGATCGACGAGCCGACCAGCCCGGCGAACGAGGCGCGCGCGTTCGCCGTCACCAGCGTGATCTCCTCGGGCAGCAGCTGCGGCGTCACCGCCGCCCGCAGCACCCCGTAGGCCTTGGACACCACCAGCACGGCGAAGGCGGCCGGCAGGAAGGTGATCGGATCGTTGTGCGCGACGGCGCCCGCCATCCCCCAGCACAGCAGCCCGCGGATCGCGAACGTGCTGGCCAGCGCGTACCGGCGGACGTGGCGCATCCGGTCCAGCGCCGGGCCGATCAGCGGCGCGACCAGCGCGAACGGCGCCATCGTCACCAGCAGGTACAGGGCGACCTGGCCGCGCGCCTGGTCGATGTCCAGGCCGAAGAACAGCGTCCCGGCGAGCGCGACGGTGACCATCGCGTCCCCGGCCGAGTTCAGCGCGGACGCCTCGATCAGGACGCCGAGCCCGCTGCGCCCGGCGCCGTGCGCGTGCGTGACGCGCCGGGTGAGCCGCCCGGCCCCGCACAGCGTGGAGCGCACGCCGCGCAGCGTCCGGCCCGCGCCGCCCACACCGGCGCGCACGGAGCGTCGCAGTCCCATCGCGCCCTGATCTTCTCCTCGCGGGGTCGTGGCCGTGGCCGCGGTCCCGGGCCCGCCTCGTCGCGGATCCGGCCGCCTGATTGAGGGTACGTTCCCTTCTGGCGGGCCGGATCACCTCGCGCCGGGCGGGAGCCCGTGTGTCGGGTCATCCCCCGTGATGCGCGAGAATCGAGATGTGAGCCCAACGCGTCAGTCCAGCCCCGCGCGTCCCGCCGCCGCGCGCGCCATCTCCGGGCCCGCCCGCCGGACCCGCCCGCCCGCCGTCGACGCCGCCTGCGCCGAGGCCGTCGACCTCGCGCGGACGGCCGCCGAGGAGACCGCCCATCCCGCGCCGGTCGGCGAGCACCTCGGCCTGCGCGCCGAGGGAGACCGGGTGGTCACGCACTATTTCGCCGCGCTGGACCCGGCCTACACCGGGTGGCGCTGGGCCGTCACGGTCGCCCGCGCCGCCCGCGCCAAGATCGTCACGGTGAGCGAGTGCGTGCTGCTGCCCGGCGACGACGCGCTGCTCGCGCCGCAGTGGGTGCCGTGGCTGGAGCGGCTGCGCCCCGGCGACCTCGGCCCCGGCGACCTGCTGCCGACCGCGCCCGACGACGTCCGGCTCGCGCCCGGCTACACGCAGATCGACGACACGGTCGAGCGCGAGGCGCAGTGGGAGCTCGGTCTCGGGCGGGTCCGGGTGCTGTCGCGCGAGGGCCGGGACGAGGCCGCGGCCCGCTGGTACGACGGCGTCGCGGGGCCCCGCGCGCCGATCGCCGCGTCCGCGCCCGCCCAGTGCTCGACCTGCGGGTTCTACGTCGCGCTGGCGGGTGAGCTGCGGCAGGTGTTCGGGGTGTGCGCCAACGAGTACGCGCCCGACGACGGGCGCGTGGTGTCGGCCGACCACGGCTGCGGCGCGCACTCCGAGGCCGTCGACATCCCGGCCGCGTCCGAGCACAACCCGCCGGTGATCGACGAGCTGGGCTACGACGTCGTCCCGTCCGCGGTCGAGGACGTCGAGCCGCTGGACGACGAGGCGCTCGGGCACAGCTGATCTACGAGGCGGCCGGTCCGGGGCGTCGGGGTGCTCCCTCGGCGGGCCCGGTCCGCGCGCGGCGAGGGTGGTGACGGCGGTGGTCGGTGACCCGTTCGGCACGGGGGTGCTGCGCGAGCGCGTCCTGCGGGCCTGGGGCGAGTCCCCGGCGCGATTCCGCGAGGACGCCAACACCGAAGAGGACCACGCTCTCGGCGGCTACCGCGACCGCGTGGTCATCGAGCTGGCGCAGAACGCCGCGGACGCCGCGCTGCGCGCCGGCGTCCCCGGTCGGCTGCGCCTCACCCAGGGCACGGGCACGGCGGTGCTGGCGGCCGCCAACACCGGCGCGCCGCTGGACGCCGCCGGAGTGGAGGCGCTGTCGACGCTCCGGGCGTCCGCCAAGCGCGACGACGCGGGCGCGGTGGGCCGGTTCGGTGTCGGTTTCGCCGCCGTGGTGGCCGTTACCGGCAATCCGTCCATCGCCTCCGCTACGGGCGGGGTGGAGTGGTCGGAGGAGCGGGCTCGGGAACTGGTTCGGGATCTTCCGGCCGTGGCGGGGGAGCTGGCGCGGCGGGAGCGGCGCGTTCCGCTGCTGCGGCTGCCGTTCGCGGTGGACGAGCCGCCGCAGATACCGGACGGGTTCGACACCGTCGTCCGGTTGCCGTTGCGGGCGGGCGCGGTCGAGTCGGTGCGGCGGCAGCTGGAGCAGGTCGACGCGGCGTTGATGCTGGCGCTGCCCGCGTTGGAATCCGTCGAGATCGACGTCGACGGTGACGTGCGGGTGCTGTCCGCCGGGCGGCGCGACCCCGGGACGGTCGTCGTCGACGGGCGGGTGTGGCAGACCGTCGAGGCGCATGGGGCGACGCCTGCGGAGCTGCTGGAGGACCGGCCCGTGGAGGAGCGGGCGCGGGCGTCCTGGCAGGTGCGGTGGGCGCTGCCGGAGGACGGGCTTCCGGAAGGGATGCCCGCCGTCGTGCATGCGCCGACGCCCAGTGACGAGCGGCTCGACTTTCCAGCCTTGCTCATAGCGTCGTTTCCGCTCGCGCCCGATAGGCGGCACGTCGCGCCCGGTCCGCTGACCGACTTCCTGGTGGAACGGGCCGCCGATGCCTATGTGGCCCTCCTGAAGGTGCGCCCGGCCGATCCGCGATTGCTCGACCTCGTGCCCGGCCCGGTGGGCGCCGGTGAGCTTGATGCGCGGCTGCGGCGGGCCGTCCGCGAGCGTCTTCCCGAAGCGGCACTGCTTCCCGTGCCGGACGACCCGGACGGCCACCGCATGCGCGGCCGCGACGCGGTGGCCTTGGACGCCCCGGCGGCGTTCCTGGACCTCCTCGCGGGACGCGCCGGCGAGGAGCCGGTGGTCGGCGGGCTGCTGCCGCCCGGCTGGCCCGCGCGCAGCCCCGCGCTCGGCGCGCTCGGCGTCCGCCGCGTCGAGCTCGCCGACGTCGTGGACGAGCTGGCCGCTGTCGACCGCGGACCGCGCTGGTGGCACCGGGTCTACGAGGCGCTCGCCGAGGCCGCCAGGGACGCTCTGGGGGCGCTTCCGGTGCCGCTGGCCGGCGAGACGGGCCGGACGGTGCGCGGCCCGCGCGGCCTGCTGGTCGCGGACGGCGTCGATCCCGCGGGCCTGGACGCGCTCGGGCTGCGGTTCGTCCACCCGGACGCCGTGCATTCGCTGCTGCTCAGGCTGGGCGCGGTCGAGGCGGGCCCGCGGGCGGTGCTCGCCGATCCGGCGGTGCGGGCGGCGGTGGAGAACTCCTTCGACGCCGACGACCCCGACGCGGTCGCCGAGGCCGTGCTGGGCCTGGTCGCGGCGGCGCGGCTCGATCCGGGGGAGGAGCCGTGGCTGGCGGAGCTGGCGCTCCCCGGCGACGACGGCGATCTCTACGCAGCCGGTGAGCTGCTCCTCCCCGACAGCCCGCTGCGGTCCGTGATGGCCGAGGACGCGCCGTTCGGCGTCGTCGCGTCCTCCACGCTGGAACGGTGGGGCGCAGAGACCCTCACGGCGGTGGGCGTCCTGGACGGCTTCGCCCTCGCGCGCGCGGAGGATGTGAACCTGTCGGGCTTGGTGGACGAGGCCGAGACCCTGCATCTCGACGACGAGGACCGCTGGGCCGACGACGTGCTCGAACGGATCGGCCCGCAGGAGCTTCCGCCGCTCGTGCCGGAGTTCCAAGCCGTCCGCGACCTGGAACTGGTGGACGACTGGCCCGCCGCGCTACGGCTGCTGGCCGCGCCGCCCTGGCGCGCTGCCATCGTGGAGCCCGCACATGTCGCCCTCTATACGGGACGCCGTGCGGTAGTGCCCTCGTACACGGCGTGGTGGCTGAGTCGGCGTCCCGTCCTGGACGGCCGCAGGCCAGGCGAGTTCCGGCTACAGGGCGACGACGCGCTCGCCGGGCTTTACGACATCGCGCCTGCGGGATTCGACGAGCAACTGTTGCTGGCCTTGGGCGTCCGCACGTCACTGGCCGACCTCCTGGACGAGCCCGGTGGCGCGCAAGAACTCCTCGACCGGATGGGCGATCCGGAACGCGCCGTCAGCCGCGCCCAGCTCGGCGGACTATGGACGGCCCTCGCCGACGCCGACGTCACGGTGGAACCACCCGAACACGTGCGCGCGGTCGTGGACGGCGCCGTCGAGGTGGTGGACGCCGCGGACGCCCTCGTCCTGGACAGTCCCGACCTTCTCCCGCTGCTCGCCGGGCAACCCCTCGTCATCGCCGCGCAAGGACGCGACGCCCGCCTCGCCGAACTGCTCGACCTGCCCCTGGCCGGTGACGAGGTGCCGGGCGTGGTCGAAACGGCGGGAGAGAAGCGGCCCGTACCGGACGCCGTCCGTGCCGTGCTGCCCGACGCCCCGGACACCTACCTCGCGCACGAGCGGCTCGTAGTGGACGGCCAGGAGATCCCGTGGTGGACGGGAGACGGCGAGATCCACGCCGACGGCACCGGCGGCCTCGCGCGCGCGCTCGCCTGGGCCTGCGGGGACTGGGCGGCCCGGCTCCTCGCCGAGGCCGTCCTGCGCGATCCCGATGCCCTGCCCGTCCTGCTGGCCGAGGACGACCTGGAGCCCTAGACGTCCGCTTCGGAGATCCTGGCGGCGTCCTCGCGCGTGACGCCCGGGGGTTCGGGCTCGGAGGGCTGCGCGGCGTCCTCGACGGCGGCGGTGCGGCGGGCCTCGCGGGCCGCCTCCTGCCGCTCCCGGCCCGCCTGGAGCCGCGGGATGTACCAGACCCCGAAAACGCCGGTCACGACGCCGGTGACGCACACCCACAGCCACCAGTGGTCCCCGGACGGAGTCCCGGCGACGAGCAGCACGACGAGCGCGACCGCCCACACCACGGTGCCCACGAGGGCCACCCGGACGTCGTTCGTCCGCATGGGCGGCGGATCCGGGCGGCGCGGAGGGGTCATGCGCTCAGGTTACGCGGCGGGTCGGGGAGAGGGACGTCACACCCTGGGCTGGGAGAAGCCGGAGGTGAGGACGGTGATGAGGCGCTCGTAGCTGGCCTCCAGGTCCTCGGGGAGGCCGAAGCCGCCGGCGGCCTCCAGGATGGCGAAGCCGTGCACCGCTGAGCGCAGGCAGCGGGCCGCGTGGACGAGCTCCGGGCCGTCGAGGCCGTAGCCGCGCAGCACCGCGTAGATGACGCCGAGGAGGCGTTCGGCGGCGGAGTCGCCCGCGTGTTCCCGTTCCGCGGCCTGCTCCATGGACGCGTAGCGGCTAGGGTGCTCCACGACGTAGCCGCGGTAGGCGCGCATCAGGGCCGCCACGGCGTCGTCGCGGGAGCGGCCCATGGCGGCGGTTCCGAGCCGGTCGGCCAGCTCGTCGAGGATTCTCTCCGTCACCAGGCGTCGCAACTCGGCCAGGTTGCGGACATGCTTGTAGAGGGAGGGGGTCGCGACCCCGGCCCGCCCGGCGACCGCCGCGAGCGTGAGGGCGCCGGGTCCGCCGGCGTCCACGACGGCGATGGCGGCGTCCACCACCGCGTCCGGTGACAGGCCCGCGCGCGGCATCCCGATCCCCTCACTGTCGACTACTTAATAGCCAGAAAGCTAATAGCATTAGCCGATCGTGTCAAGGAGCGGGCGTAGCAGCATGGGGCACCAGCACGGGAGACCGATGACGATGACGACGCCACCGGCCGGCGGCCGGACCACCGCGCCCCCGGGGCTGGCCGAGGAGCTGCGCATCTCGATCGCGCGGCTGTCGCGCCGGCTGCGGCACCTGCGCCCGCCGGCGCCCGACGGCGGGCCGAACCCGCTGTCGCTCACCCAGTTCGCCGCGCTCGCGGCCATCGAGCGGCACGGCGCCATGACGCCGCGCGAGCTGGCCGACCACGAGAAGGTGCAGCCGCCCTCGATGACGCGCGTCATCGCCTACCTGGAGGACCGCGGGCTCGTGGTGCGCAACCCGCACCCGACCGACGGGCGCCAGGTGGTGCTGAACGCCACCGAGGACGGCTCCTCGCTGCTGCGCGCCGAGCGCCGCCGCAAGGAGGCCTGGCTGTCCACGCGGCTCGGCGAACTGACCGAGGACGAGCGCGAGATCCTGCGCCGCGCAGCGCCCATCATCGACAAGCTCAGCCGCTCCTGACGCCCGCGCGGCGGCGGGTCCGGGGGCGGGTTCCGGGGCCGCGCGGGGGTGCGGTTGCCGGAATAGGGCCCGCGCGATTATCGTTAGCCTTGATAATGACTTCTGCTAACGATGGTCCTGATGAACCGGAGGGCGCCCCGGCGCGCGGGGCCCGCTCCGGACGGCCCGCCCGTCCCGGGGCCGCGCTGCCCGTCGTGCCCCGGGCGCGCCGTCGCCGCCCCGTCCCCCGCACATCGCCCCATTCCCCGCATTCCCCCTTCCATCCGGCAGGGCGCTCCGACGCCGCCGGGCCGCCGCCGCACGTCGAGGACGTCTCGCGTGGCCAGCGCGCCGGGACCCCGGCTGGAGCGGTCCAGAAGGCGGACGGCGAGACCCCGGCCGAGGCCGTCGCCGTAGCCCGCGAGACCGGCTCCGCCGTCGAGCCGCCGCAGGACGCCGCGCCGTCCGAAGAGGCTCCCGAAGAGGCATTTGAAGACGCCGAGGAGCAGGGACGCGGCGGGATGTTCCGCTCGTTGCGGACCCGCAACTACCGGCTGTACGCCACCGGCCAGGTCGTCTCCAACACCGGCACCTGGATGCAGCGCGTCGCGCAGGACTGGCTCGTCCTCGACCTCGCCCACAACAACGGCACCGCGCTCGGCATCACCACCGGCCTGCAGTTCCTGCCGCTGCTGCTGTTCGGCCTGTGGGGCGGAGTGATCGCCGACCGCTACCCCAAGCGCCGCGTCCTGATGATGACGCAGGTGTCGATGGGCGCGCTCGCGCTGATCCTCGGCGTCCTCACCGTCACCGGCAACGCGCAGGTGTGGCACGTGTACCTGCTGGCGTTCGGGCTCGGCCTCGCCACCGTCGTCGACAACCCGACCCGCCAGTCGTTCGTGGTCGAGATGGTCGGCAAGCGCGACCTGCCCAACGCCATCGCGCTCAACAGCGCCACCTTCAACGGCGCCCGGCTGCTCGGCCCCGCCGTCGCCGGCGTGCTGATCGCCGTCATCGGCACCGGCCCGGTGTTCCTGGTGAACGCGGCCTCGTTCGGCGCCGTCCTGCTCGGCCTGTACGCGATGCGAGAGAGCGAGCTGCACGCGGCGGGCACCGTCAAGCGCGCCAAGGGGCAGCTGCGCGAAGGGCTGCGCTACGTCCGCGGGCGCCGCGACCTGGTCCTCGTCCTGGTGATGGTCGGGTTCGTCGCGACGTTCGGCATGAACTTCCAGATGACGACCGCGCTGGTCGCCAAGGAGGTCTTCCACACCGGCGCGTCCTCGTTCGGCCTGGCGTCCAGCATGCTGGCGCTCGGCGCGCTGACCGGCGCGCTGCTGGCCGCGCGGCGGGTCGCCAGGCCCCGGCTGCGGCTGCTGATCCTCGCGGCGATGACGTTCGGCGTGATGGAGACCGCCGCCGGGCTCGCCCCGACGTACTGGTCGTTCCTGGTGCTGCTCGTGCCCGCCGGTATCGCGCTGATGACCTTCACGACCTCGGCGAACGCGACGATGCAGCTCGGCGTGGCGCCCGAGATGCGCGGCCGGGTGATGGGCCTGTACATGTTCGTGTTCATGGGGACGAACCCGCTCGGCGCGCCGACCGTCGGCTGGATGGCCGAGCAGTTCGGGCCCCGGCTCAGCATCGTGCTGGGCGGCCTGGTCTCGATGGCCACCGCGGTCGTCGTGGCGGCGCTGGCGGCGCCGCGCGGCTCGATCCGGCCCGCGCTGGCCCGGCTGCGCCGCGTCCCGGCCGCCGGCAGGTGACGCCCGGCCGCCGCGGCAACCGGCGCCGATGGCGCTGCGCAACCGCGTGACAACGGGTGCCGTCTGCTGGAAAGCTGTTGTGGTGGCTCTCCGGACGTTTCCATGAGGCTTTTCGTGGCGCTCGTACCGCCACCGGACATCCTGGACGAACTCGAGGAGGCCGTCCTTCCGCACAAGGACGACATTCCCGGGCTCAAATGGATCCGGCGGGAGCTGCTCCACGTCACGCTGGCCTTCCTCGGCGAATGCGACGACCGCACCGTCGACCGGCTGCTCCCCCGCATGGAGCGCGCCGCAGGGCGGCACGAGCGGATGACGCTGTCCCTCGCGGGCAGCGGAGCGTTCCCCGGCAACGGCGCGCACGCCCGCGTCCTGTGGACGGGCCTGTACGGCGACCGGCGCGACCTGGCAAGGCTCGCGGCGTCCGTCGCCGCCGCCGGACGCCGCGCCGGGACCCCGCCCGACAAGCACCGCTCGTTCCGCCCGCACATGACGCTCGCCCGGTCCCGGCAGCCGATCGACGTCCGGCCGCTCATGGAGGCGCTGTCGGCGTTCGCCACCGGCTCCTGGACGGCGGACGCCGTCCAGCTCATGTGCAGCCACCTGCCGGGCAAGCAGTACGACCAGCTGACCTACGAGCCGCTGAAGACCTGGTCGCTGCGTCAGAGCTCCGGCGGCGGAGGCGCGGGCAGGTCCGCGTCCGGCGGGCCCCAGGGGACGCCGTAGCGCTCGCAGGCGCGGCGCAGCTCGTCCAGGTCGGGCGGGAACGTCACCTGCCGCAGGACGCGCCCTGACGGACCCCAGACGACCAGCCGCGGCAACCGCTCGGACGCCTCGTCGATGCCGACGCCGCCGATGCGGTCGCGGGCCAGGTCCCATTCGACCCTGCCGCGCCGCGTGACGACCGCCAGCCCGGCCGGCGACACGCGCAGCTGCGGGCGGTTGCGGTCGTAGAGCCAGTACCCGGCGAGGCCGATCAGCAGGCCCGCCGGCACCGACCAGCTCGCCGTGGCGCCGAACCCGCCGAGGTCCGGCCCGAGCCAGACCGCGCCGATCAGCGCGACCGCCTCGCACAGCAGCACGCTCATCCCGTAGGTGCCGACGCGGGAGCGCCGCGTGGCGTCCAGCAGCGCACCCGGCGCGGTCACCGGGCTCGGCCGCTCCAGCGCCGGGAACGCGAACTCCGGCTCGCCGGACGGCCCGTCCGGCACCTGGGCCGCCTCCCGCGCGCCCTCCCGCCCGGGCTCCGGCCTCGGACCCGGCCCGGACTCGGGCGCGGTGCCCGGCGCGGGCAGCGACGCCGTCGCGCGGGTCTCCGGCTCCGGCGGCGCCGTCAGCGTCGACATCGCCGAATGGAAGGCGGCGCTGAGGTAGGCGTCGTACTCCGCGTCGTTCACCGGCAGGCCGGCCCGCCGCGCCGACTCCCGCAGGTCCGTGCGGGAGATCCGCAGCGCCGACAGCGGCGCGGCGAAGAACTCGTCGCCGTCGCCGTCGTAGAGCCGCACCCACGCGTGCCCGGCGATCGTCAGCAGCTCGATGCCGCCGATCCGGTCCTCCGGCATCTTCAGCACCACGTCGCCCGCCGCGTCCGCCCAGCCGAGCCCGCCGTCGGCGACGACCAGCCGGCCGCCCGGCACCTGCGCGAAGATCTCCGGCAGCCCCTCCAGGCCGTACTCCGGCCGGCGCGGCGCCCGCGCCCCCGGCGTGATCACGTGGTAGCCGTGCTCGTCCAGCGCGTGCGCGAGCTGGAACCCGTCCAGGCCGTGCGCGGGCAGCCGCGCGACCAGCTCCATCCGGTGCCCGAACGCCAGCGCCGCCAGCTCCGCCCGGCGCGGCTCCCCGCTCAGCGGATCCAGCCGCAGCCCCGGCCCCACCACGACCGCCGCCACCTTCTCCGACGGCAGGTCCTGCAGCCGGCGGCGGCCCGGCCGGGCCCGCACCAGCAGCCGGTCCGCGGTGATCGTCCAGCGCACCCGCGCCGCCCGCAGCAGCCGCCGCCGCGCCGCCAGCACCCCGGTGATCGCCGCCAGCGCCCAGCAGCCCGCGGCCAGCCGCGCCTCGAACCCGCCCGCGCCCTGCACCGCGATCCGCAGGATCATGACCGCGCCCAGCACGCCGGTGAGGGTGCCCAGCAGCGCCACGCGGCGCCGCCCCGGCAGCGGATCGGGCGTGTCGAGCCGGAACTCCCCGCGCCCCGCCTCGGCCCCGGCCGCCTCGCTCGCCCGCGGCGCCTCGTGCGCCGCCGCGAGCAGCGCCGCCTCCTGGTCCAGCAGCCGCTTCTCCGCAGCGTGGTCGCGCGGCAGCGGCCCCGCGGGGAACCCGCCGCCCGGCACGTCCCCGTCCCGGCCCGGCAGCCGCAGCGCCTCGTCCAGCGCGGGATCGAGCAGATCACCGGCCTCGCCGTCCAGGACGTGCATCGGGATGCCCAGCCGCCGCGCCGTCACGAACACAGCCAGCGGCTCCAGCCCCATCGCCGTCAGCCCGCCGACCGCCGTACGGCCGAACCGGTGGAACACCGTCAGCACGCCGTCGCCGGTCGTGATGGCCAGGCCGTCGATCCGCTCCCGCTCGTAGCGGACCATGCTCAGCCCGCCCTTGCCGATCCGCTCCAGCCCGGCCGCCGACAGCCGCCAGTACGGCCGCGGCCGCCGACGGCGCACCTCCGGCGCCGCGCCCAGCACCCACGGGAACACCGACACCACCGCGATCAGCAGCGCCCACAGCCACACCGGACGGATCGGCAGCAGCGCCAGCGCCACCGCCATCAACGCGAACGGCCCCGCCGCGACCGGCCGCCACCGCCCCCCGGCCCCCGAAAGCCCGACCAGCTCTGTGTTCATTGCAGTGCCCTTGGCGTCAGGCCCTGGAGGGCCTTCCTTCGGCGGGCACTGCGTGCGATCGCTGCATCGCTTCGACTCGGCCCTGGGGGCCTCGCTGCGCGATCAAGTTCTCGCAAGCTCGAACTTGGCTTCGCTCGCGATCGCGACGGGGCAGGTGTCGGGGGTTGGGGGTTTCGGGTGGTGGTAGTGGGTCTCGTGTCGGGGGAGGGGATGTCGTCACCCTTGGGCATTCGGTGCCCTCCTTCGGCGGGCGGCTGGGCGAACAGGGGGGACGCTTCGGCTCGCTTCGCGGTGGAATTCTCGCAAGCGGGATGCGGGCTTCGCAGACGTTCCGGGGGACGCGGAGGAGACCCTGGCGCCGCGGTCAGGTTTCGTGCCGTCACGGCTGTCACACGAGTCGCAGGAGTCATCCGCGTCTCCGGAACAGGCCGTATCCGACCAGGGCGGCGATGGCGAGCGCGATGATCAGGCCCGTGCGGGTGCTGCTGGGATCCCGGTGGCCCTGGTCGGCGTTGTCCTTCTTCTCGGCCTTCGTGGTGGCGGTGATCGACGGCGATGACGACGGCCCGGCCGTGCCCGGCACCGGGACCTTGTAGACGGGCTGGTCGTCGCCCTCCGACCCGGCGAGGAAGTACTTCCCGTCGGCCGTATAGGTGATCGACTCGCCCTGCGGCTGGAACGGCAGCGACACCGAGCCCAGCGACTTGCCGGGACGGCCGTCCGGCTTCACGGCGTACATGCGGGCGCCGAAGTAGGTGCGGATGACGCAGGTCCTGCCGTCCGGGGCGAACGCGCCGTCCGTCGCGATCGCGGGCGCCTTGCCGACCTTGTGCATGACGTTGTAGCCGGACGTGCGCAGGTGCTTCGGCCCCTCGTAGACCGCGCCGCCGAACAGCTTGCTGGCGATGTAGAGCCGGTTCGTCCGCGGGTTGATCATCATTGTCTCGGCGTTGCGCGGCCCGTCCGCGTACTTGATCCTGAATTTCGTGGCGCGGATGGTCTGGCTGCGGATCCGCGCGGGCTCGGGGATCTTGTAGACGGTGACATAGGGCCAGGCGCCGCCGAGGTTGTCGCCGATGTCGCCCACGTAGATCGCGGGACGGCCCCGCTCGTCCTTGCCGAGCGCCATCGCCTCCCAGTCGCGCGCGCCCGCGCCGCCGAGCGTCAGCACGGCGAGCACCCGACCGTCCGGGCCCAGCGCGTAGATCTTCGGGACGCCGCCGGAGTCGTTGTGGGTGTAGACGACGCCCGGGTGCGCGGTGCTGGCCGCGAGCCCGCTGGACTCGCTGATCCGCGGGTCGTCGATCTTGAAGGCGACGGTGTCGCCGGATGGTGCTGACGATCCGCCCGGTGCTGACGATCCGCCCGGTGCTGACGCGGCCGTCGCGGCGGGCGCCGGCCAGGCCGTGGCCGCGGCGCCGAGCGCCAGTGCGGCGGCCGCGCGGACGGCGGCACGCGCGGGCAGCGGACGCACTGACATCTCGTGATCAACCCCGTTCCCCCGCCCGGTCGATCATACGACGCGCCCCCGTTGCCGGGGCCGCTCCCGCGGTCAGCGCAGCAGTGCGCCGACGACCACGGCCAGGATCAGCGCGGTCAGCACGGTGGGGAGCAGCCATTGGGGCGCGCGGTTCACGCATCGAGCTTATGCGGCGTCGCGGGCGGCGCGAACCGGACGGCGATGATCTGCATCTCATCTGGCATGTGCGGTTTGTTCGGGGTGGTGCGCTCGCCCTTCGCCGACGATCCCGGCCGGGCGTCGGACGTGTTCGTGGCGCTGGGCGCGCTGGCCGAGGAGCGCGGCACCGACTCGGCCGGGGTGGCGCTCATCGGCGGCTGGCCGGGGCTCGGGAACGACGGCTGCCGGGTGGTGAAGGGCCGCGGCCGGTTCTCCGGCGTCTGGCGCAGCGAGCTGCTCGCCGAGCTGGACCGGGCGCCGGTCGCGATGGGCCACACCCGCTGGGCGACGCAGGGGTCCCCGGCGGAGGCGGCGAACGCGAGCCCGATGCTGGTCCCCGGCCCCGGGCCGAAGTCGGCGGGCCTGGTCGGGACGCACAACGGCGACGTCGACGCCCGCGGGCTGCGGGCGCGGTTCGCGCTGCCCGTGCCGTCCGGGACCACCGACAGCGAGGCGATCTTCCAGCTGCTCGCCGGGCGGCGCGGCCCGTCCGGCGTCACGGGCGTGCTGGAGGCGCTGGTAGGGCGCGCCGCGCTCGCCTGGGTTGACCGCGAGCACCCGACCCAGGTGCACCTGGCGCGCGCCGCGCTGAGCCCGCTGGCCGTCGCCGTCGACGCCGAGCAGAACATTTACTGGGCGTCGAACCCGCGCTGGTTCCGCGTGGCGCAGCGGTACACCCGGGTCCGGTTCGCGACGATCGTCATGGTCCGCGAGGGCACCTACATGCGGGTCGGGATGGAGCGGGCGCCCGGGCGCCGCGACCGGCCGCAGGTGCTCGCGGCCGCGTCCTTCGTCCCGACGGCCCGTCCCGCCGACCGCGACGACCGGGTCTGGACGGGCTTCACCGACGCCGACCGCCGCCAGGACCGCGCGACCCTCCGCCACCGCCTGACGACCCCGGACACACCCCCGGACCTGGCCCCCGTCGCCTGACCCCGGGGCCGAAGCCCCGGGGACGGGCCCACCTCAGTCAACGACCGAGGGCAATGCTCAGCCCATTCGCTCGACGACGTAGTCGATGCAGGTGGTGAGGGCCTCGACGTCGGCGGGGTCGATCGCGGGGAACATGCCGATCCGCAGTTGGTTGCGGCCGAGCTTGCGGTACGGCTCGGTGTCGACGATCCCGTTGGCGCGCAGCGCCTTGGCGACGGCCGCCGCGTCGACGTCGTCGTTGAAGTCGATCGTGCCGACGACCTGCGAGCGCTGCGCGGGGTCGGCCACGAACGGCGTCGTGTACGAGGTCTTCTCGGCCCAGGTGTACAGGCGCTGCGAGGAGTCGGCGGTGCGGGACGTCGTCCAGGCCAGGCCGCCCTGCGCGTTCATCCACTCGATCTGCTCGGCGAGCAGGATCAGCGTGGCGACGGCGGGGGTGTTGTAGGTCTGGTCCTTGGAGGAGTTGTCCCGGACGGTCTTCAGGTTGAAGAACTCCGGCACGTACCGGTCGGACGAGGCGATCTCGTCGATCCGCTCCAGCGCGGCGGGGGAGGCGAGCGCCACCCACAGGCCGCCGTCGGAGGCGAAGCACTTCTGCGGCGCGAAGTAGTAGACGTCGGTCTCGGTGACGTCGACGGGCAGGCCGCCCGCGCCGGACGTGGCGTCCACCAGGACGAGGCCGTCGCGCGCGGTGGTGCCGGCGGGACGCTTGATCGGCATGGCGACGCCGGTCGAGGTCTCGTTGTGGGTGAGCGCGTAGACGTCGACGTCCTCCTCGGCGGACGCCTCGGGGTGCGTGCCGGGCGGGCCGTCGATGACGGTGGGGTTCCCCAGCCACGGCGCGCCCGTGGTGACCTTGGCGAACTTGCTGGAGAACTCGCCGAACGTCAGGTGCTGCGAGCGCTGCCGGACGAGGCCGAACGCGGCGGCGTCCCAGAACGCGGTGGTGCCGCCGTTGCTGAGCAGCACCTCGTAGCCGTCGGGCAGGGAGAACAGCTGCGCCAGGCCCTCGCGGACCCGGCCGACCAGGGACTTGACCGGCTTCTGCCGGTGCGAGGTGCCCATGTACGTCGAGCCCGACTCGGCGAGCGCGGCGAGCTGCTCGGGACGGACCTTGGACGGCCCGCATCCGAAGCGGCCGTCCGCGGGCTTGATGTCGGCGGGAATGGCTATGGCTGGATTCGCGCTTTCGGTCACTCGCAGAAGGCTACTTGACCCGCCGTACGGCCCAGGTAAGCAGGGCCGCCAGCGTCACCGCGCAGGCGGCGGCGACGACCCCCGGCGGGTAGATCCAGTTGCGGCCGTGCGCGTGGTGGTCGATGGCCGCGCGGACGGCGTCGTAGGTCAGGTACGCCAGCAGCGCGGCGCACAGGACGGCGGCCACGCGCCCGGACAGGGCGTTGGTGCGGCGGCGGCGCTCCTCGCGCTCGGCGGCGTACCGGCGCATGTCCTCGGCCGGGTCGGTCTCCGGTCCGGCCGGGCGGACGGCGCCGGCGGCGGGGCCGATGTCGCCTTCCAGCGGCTCGTCTGGGTCCTCGGTCACGCGCCCATGATGGCAAACCCGTGCAGGTGAGGGCACATCGCCCGGACTTGAGAGGGCGCCGAATTACCGCGACCCGTCCGGGAATCTTGGAAATTTTCGATCCATTTCGCGGTACATGACGTCCAATGTCCAATAGGGCGCGTGCGGGAGGCGCGGCCGGAACGACGAGGCGCCGGGGGGACGAGGGCGAGAGCGAGGGGTTTTCCATGCCGGGCGACGGCGACCGGGTCCTGTCGGAGGATCGGCTCCGCGGGGTGCTCGACCTGTTCGAACGGCTGCGGGAGCGGCCGCCGTGGCGCTGGCGCGAGCGGCTGCGGCCGCTGCTGCTGCTGCTCGGCCCCCAGGCGGCCGCCGCGCACGTCGCGGAGATGTTCAAGAACCGGTGCGAGCAGGAGCGGGCGCCCGTCTCGCACATCGCCGCCGACACGCCCGCGACCGACGTCGCCGGGGTGCTGCGCGAGGCCAAGCGGGAGCTGTCGCAGCCGAGCAGCCGGGCGCGCGGCGAGCCGCCGCTGCGGTTCCCGCTGCTGGAGATGGCGCTGTGGCTGCGGGACCTGCGCGAGATCCGGCTCGCCGGCGACCAGTCGCCGCCCCGGTACGCCTCCTCGTCGGAGCGGGAGAACTTCCAGCTGGTCCGGCGGCTCACGCATCCGCCGGTCGGCGACAACGAGAACGCGCGGCGCCGCGAGCTGAACCGGGTGATCCGGCGGCGCGGCCGGGACGTGCTGCGCGACCTGGAGGAGCCGCCCAGCCGGACCTCGACCTTCCTGTCGTTCCTGGAGCAGATCGCGCCGATCGGCGTGGCGGTCGTCGCGCTGATCAGCGCCGGGACGGCCGCCGCGCTGGACCTGGCGTCCGCGGTGCTGGCCGCCGCCGTCGGGCTGGCGTTCGTGACGGTCCAGATCGTCGCGCGGACGCGCGGCTGGTACGGGGTGCGGCGGTTCGGCTGGTTCGTCGGCCAGCCCTACCTGCAGCGCGACTCCACCGGCTTCCTCGGGTTCGCGCTGAACGTGTTCGACCCGCGGCCCGTCGAGCCGGACGACCACGCCGAGCAGCTCGACCTGCTGCTGGTCGCGGCGTTCCTGGAGGACCTGCGGCGCAACTACCGGCGCGACTACCGGCGGGCGGCGTGGGCGCGGGTCCGCTACCCGGTGCTGATCTTCGAGCATCTGGCGCCCGGGCATCCCGGCGTGCGGGTGATCGAGTACATCGAGCACGTCCGCGCCGACAGCGGCGACGGCGCCGCGCCCCCCGGCTTCGACCCGCTGGTCGTCACCGCGGGCGTCGACCCGACCGCGCCCGCCGAGGGCGGGCCGGCCGGCGCGTCGGGGCCCCGGCTGGTGGACCGGCTGGCGCAGGCCGTCCGCGTCGACCTGTCGTCGGGGGAGCCGCAGAGCGTGTTCGCGGCGCGGGCGCTGTGGGACCGGTACTGGCGCGAGCAGCGGCGCGTCGGGGTCCTCGGGTCGCGGCGGGAGCTGCGCGTCGACATCACCCGCGACCCGGGCGGCGACATCCCGCCCGTCCGGCCGGTGCGGGGCCGTCCGCGGATCGCGCACCCGGCGCTGCCGTGGATCGTCATGGTCGCGGTCGCCGCGGCGTCGATCACGGTCATCTCCGTGCAGGTGGACCGGTACTGCTCGCCGTTCGGGATCAAGCGGACGGCGTCCGGCGAGTGCATCGGGATCACCGACGGGTCGTTCAAGTTCGGCGAGGTCAGCGACGGCGAGAACAACGACAACCGGCTGTCGCCGGTGCTGGGGCGGCTGAAGGAGCAGAACGACGCGGTCATGCGGTCGCGCAAGCCGTACGCCACGATCGTCTACCTCGGGCCGATCACCGCCGACCCCGCCATCCAGAACCGGCAGCTCGACCTGCTCGCCGGCGCGGAGGGCGAGCTGGTCGGGCTGGCGATGGCGCAGGAGGAGTTCAACGCCGCGAGCCAGAGCCTGCGGATGCGGGTGCTGGTGGCCAACGCGGGCGCCCGGTTCCAGCACGCCCGGCAGGTCGCCGGGCAGATCCGCGAGCTCGCGCTGAAGGACCGGTCGGTCGTCGCGGTCGTCGGGTTCGAGCAGAGCCGCGCCGAGACGCAGGT
The DNA here is from genome assembly GCF_030283205.1 of Actinomadura opuntiae. Lineage (GTDB taxonomy): Bacteria > Actinomycetota > Actinomycetes > Streptosporangiales > Streptosporangiaceae > Spirillospora. The sequence goes on along the minus strand of NZ_JASNWF010000024.1, from coordinate 123,944 downwards.
CGCGATCAAGGTGCTGTCGAAGTCGGCGCTGCCGATGGTCGGCACCGCCAACAGCTACAACGAGACGGGGATGCTCGACCGCAACGCGGGCTTCTCCCCGTACTACTTCCGCCTCGCGCCGCCCAACCGGCGGCTCGCGCAGCACGCCGCCTACTGGGCCAGCCACGGGCAGGCCGGCGGCAAGCGGGCCCGCACCGTGGACGTCATCTACAACGCCGACCCCCACGACCTGTACAGCAAGGACCTGGCCGCGTCCTTCACGAACGCCTTCACCGGGTACGTGAAGGGCGGGCGGGTCGTCGTCCGCGACTACGACAGCCCCGGGAACCTCGACAAGACGGTCCACGAGCTGTGCCAGAAGCCGCCGGACCTGTTCTACTACGCGGGCCGGTCGGACGAGTTCCGCACCTTCACCAACGTCCTGCAGCACACCTGCCCGAGCGGGCAGGTCGTCCTGGCCGACGACGAGATCGCCAAGTACGTCAGCGACAACGCCCCGCAGATCGGCCGCGTCGCCACCTTCCGGCTGTTCTACATGCCGCTCGCCGCGCACGAGGCGTGGACGGACGCCTGGGTCGGCGACCGCCGCAACGTGTTCTTCAACGCCTACCCCGGCGCGGTCGACTCGATCATCGGCGCGAAGGCGCCGCGGGACCTGCGGCCGTCGGAGACCCGGGCCGCGGTCAGCTACGACGCCGCCTCGATGATCGGGTTCGTGGCGAACCAGGTGTTCACCGCCCAGGCGGCGCCGCCGACCGCGGGCGGGGTGTTCGCGGCGCTGGACGACCCGGGCGAGGGCCCGCTGTGGAACGGCGCGAGCGGGGTCCTGCAGTTCACCGGCCGCGACGAGGGCCACGTGGTGCCGGACAAGCCCGTCCTGCTCGCCACCGTCCGCCCGGACGGCGCCGTCGAGGTCCAGGAGGTCTGCGGCCGCCTCGTCACCGGGCACCAGGCCCGCGCCGACTGCCCGCCCGGGGACGGCGCGGAGCCCGAGCCGTCCCGGTGAGGCCGCCCCGGTGAGGACGCACGAAGCCCCCGGTTCCCTGCGAACCGGGGGCCTCAGGCGCGTTCTCGGCGGGGCGGGCGCCGGCCGGCTCAGCCGGCCGGGCGGTCAGGCACCGCGCTTGAGGACCTCCGCCGCGCCCCGCACGTCCTCGATGGAACGGGTGCCGGGGCCGGTGTAGCGGGCGCTCGGCCGGACGAGGCGGCCGGTGCGCTTCTGCTCCAGGATGTGCGCGGCCCACCCGGCGGTGCGGCCGCAGGTGAACATCGCGGGCATCATCGCGGTCGGGACCTCGGCGAAGTCCAGGATGACCGCGGCCCAGAACTCCACGTTGGTCTCGATCGGACGGTCCGGGCGGCGCTCGCGCAGCTCGGCGAGGGCGGCGTCCTCCAGGGCCTTGGCGGCCTCGAAGCGCGGCGCGTTCAGCTCCCTGGCGGTGCGGCGCAGCACCCGGGCGCGCGGGTCCTCGGCGCGGTAGACGCGGTGGCCGAAGCCCATCAGCCGGTCGCCGGAGTCGAGGATGTCGGTGACGACCTTGCGGGCGTCGCCGAGCTGCTCGACCTTCTCGATCATCGGCAGGACGCGGGCCGGGGCGCCGCCGTGCAGCGGGCCGGACATCGCGCCGATCGCGCCGGAGATGGCGGCCGCCACGTCCGCGCCGGTGGAGGCGATGACGCGGGCGGTGAAGGTGGAGGCGTTCATGCCGTGCTCGGCGGCGGAGACCCAGTAGGCGTCGATGGCCGCGACGTGCTTGGGGTCGGGCTCGCCGCGCCAGCGGACCATGAACCGCTCGGTGATGGTGCCGCCCTCGTCGATCCGGCTCTGCGGGACCATCGGGACGCCGATGCCGCGCGCCGACTGGGCCACGAACGACAGCGCGGTCACCGACACCCGGGCGAGGTCGGCGCGGGCCTGCTCGTCGGAGATGTCCAGCAGCGGCTTCATCCCGTACGCGGGGGCGAGGGTGGGGAGCGCGCTCTGCACGTCCACCCGGACGTCGCCGGAGGTGACCGGCAGGACGTGCGGGTCGGCGGGGGCGAGGCCCGGATCGAAGCTGTCGTCGACCAGCAGGCCCCAGGCGTCGCCGAAGGAGACGCGGCCGACGAGCTCCTCGATGTCGACGCCCCGGTAGCGGAGGGCGCCGCCCTCCTTGTCCGGTTCGGCGATCTCGGTCTCGAAGGCCACGACCCCCTCAAGACCGGGTTTGAAGTCGGACATGTCGTCCTGCCTTTCGTCCCCAAGAGTGATAAGGCGGTGCCGTGCCATTGAACCCTGTCCGCCCTACTGACCAGTACCCAGGTCCATGTGAGATGCACAAACCCCAGGTGAGAGGCTCAGACGCTGTGGATTCCCCAACGCCCGACCCCGCACGGCTCCGCAGATCCTACGAGGGGGGCGAACTGGCGGAGTCGTCCGTCCCCGCCGATCCGCTGGCGCTGTTCGCCGCCTGGTTCGCCGACGTGCACGCGTTCGGGCTCCCGGAACCGAACGCGATGGTGCTGGCCACGGCGTCCGCCGACGGGATGCCGAGCGCGCGGACGGTGCTGCTCAAGGGGTACGGGCCGCACGGGTTCCGGTTCTTCACCAACTTCACCTCCGACAAGGGCCGCGACCTCGCGGAGAACCCGCGCGCGGCGCTCGTCTTCCCCTGGCATCCGATGCACCGGCAGGTGCGGGTCGCCGGGCCGGTGTTCCGGCTGCCGCCGGACGAGTCGGAGGCCTACTTCCGGACCCGGCCCTACGGGTCGCGGCTCGGTGCGTGGGCCAGCGAGCACCAGTCCGGTGTGATCCCGGACCGCTCGGTGCTGGAGCGGCGGTTCGCCGAACTCGCCGAGCGGTGGCCGGATCCGGCCGCCATGCCGGGCGGCGAGGCGGTGGCGGAGGCGGACGCGGTGCCGCTGCCCGACTTCTGGGGCGGGTACCGGGTCGTCCCCGCGACCATCGAGTTCTGGCAGGGCCGCCGCGACCGGCTGCACGACCGCATCCGGTACCGGCGGGCGGCGCTGGACGACCGGGGCATGCCGCTGGACGCGGACCCGGACGCGGCGGACCGGTGGGTGACGGAGAGACTGTCTCCGTGACACCGGAACAGCAGCCACCCCCCGCCTTCACTCCTGACACCCCCGAGACGAGCGCTCCCGAGACAGGCACCTCCGAGGCCGGCGCCTCCGAGACGGGCGCGTCCGAGACGGGCGCCGCCGAGGCAGCCGCCGACGAGCCCGAGCATCCCGAGCCGCCCCGGCGGCGGGGGCTCGTGCGCCGCCTGGCGATCGACACCCGGCCCCTGCGCCACCCGCCGTACCGGCGGCTGTGGCTAGGGCAGGGCGTGTCGTTCGTCGGTTTCCAGGTCACCGCCGTGGCCGTGCCCGTCCAGGTCTACGACATGACCGGGTCGTCGTTCTGGGTCGGCGTGCTCGGGCTGGTCAACCTCGTCCCGCTGATCGTGTTCGGGCTGTGGGGCGGCGCGGTCGCCGACCACATGGACCGGCGCCGGCTGCTGTTCTCCGCGTCCTGCGTGATGTGGTTCGCGACGCTGCTGCTGCTCGTCCAGGCGCTGCTGCACCTGGAGAGCCTGCTGCTGATCATGATCGTGGTGGCGGTGCAGGCGACCGGGTTCGCGGTGTCGTCGCCGACCCGCAGCGCGATCATCCCGCGGCTGGTCGACAAGCCGCTCGTCCCGGCGGCCAACACGCTGAACTTCACCGCCAGCCAGGTCGGGATGCTCGCCGGCCCGCTGTTCGCCGGCGTGATCCTGGCCCGCTGGAGCTACGGCGCCGCCTACGGGCTGGACGCGGCGCTGTTCACCGTCGGCCTGTACGCGGCGCTGCGGCTGCCCGCGATCCCGCCGCTCGGCGACATCACCGGCACGCCGGGCCTGCGGTCGGTGATCGACGGGCTGCGCTACCTCGGCACCCAGCCGGTGCTGCTGATGTCGTTCGTCGTCGACATCATCGCGATGGGCGTCGCGATGCCGCGCGCGCTGTTCCCCGAGCTGGCCGAGACGCGGTTCGGCGGCGAGGGCGCGGTCGGCTACCTGTTCGCCGCGATCGCGATCGGCGCGTTCCTCGGCGGCCTGATCTCCGGCTGGATCGGCCGCGTCCACCGGCAGGGGATCGCGCTGGTGGTGTCGATCGTCGTGTGGGGCCTGGCCGTGGCCGCCGCCGGGCTCGCCCACCAGCTGTGGCTGGCGGTCGTGCTGCTCGCCTTCGGCGGCGCCGCCGACCTGGTGTCGTCGGTGTTCCGGCAGACGATGCTCCAGACCTACGCGCCGGACGAGATGCGCGGCCGCCTCCAGGGCGTGTTCACCGTCGTCGTCGCGGGCGGCCCCCGCCTCGGCGACCTGCGCGCGGGCGCGGTCGCGAGCGTCGCCGGCGCCACCGCGTCCTGGGTCGGCGGCGGCATCGCCTGTGCCGTCCTGGTCGTCGTGGTCGCGCTCCTCGTCCCCGCCCTCCTCCGCTACGACAGCCGCACCGCCGAGACCGTCCCCACGGCCTGACCGAACCACGTTCACTTGCGGCGAGTCGTTGTTACGAGCCGCTTCATAACAACGACTCGCCGCATGTCAACGGAGGGCTTGGGCGGCGATCTTGAGGTCGTCGAGGAGGCCGGCGTACGCGGCGTCGCGGTCCTCGGCGCGCAGGACGGTGGACGGGTGGATCGTCGCGAGCAGCCGGGTGTCCGCCTCGCCCGGCGGGGTCTCGTCGATCTCGCGGCCGGCGGCCGGGGTGCCGATCGTCTCCAGGTCGGGCAACGCGAGCAGCCGCCCGCGCAGCTTCGTCACCCGGAACGAGGAGCCCAGCAGCGCCTTGCCGGCGGTCGCGCCCAGCGCGACGACCACGTCCGGGTCGAGGATCCGCAGCTCGGCCAGCAGCCACGGACGGCACGCGCGCATCTCGCCCGCGTTCGGCGCCTCGTGGATGCGCCGCTTGCCGCCCGCCGGCCGCTTGAACTTGAAGTGCTTGACGGCGTTGGTGATGTACACGTCGCCGCGGTCGATCCCGGCCTCCTCCAGCGCCCGGTCGAGGACGCGGCCGGCGGGGCCGACGAACGGGTGTCCCTGGCGGTCCTCCTGGTCGCCCGGCTGCTCGCCGACCAGCACGACGCGTCCGCCGGCGGAGCCCTCGCCGAACACCGTCTGCGTCGCGTTCTCGTAGAGGCCGCAGCCCTGGCAGCCCGCCGCGGCGTGGCGCAGCGCGTCCAGATCGGAGCGCTCCTTGGGGGAGTCCGGGAGGTACGGCTCGGCGCCCTGGGAAGTTTTCGCGTTCATCTCGCGTTCCCCCGTACCCGCCGTCCGGGGGATATTCGCGCGGTCCGGCGGCAGGGGCCCATAGCAAGTAGACTTCAAGGCCATAAGACTGGAGGGAGCTGTGACCTCACACGGCCTGATCGATACCACGGAGATGTATCTCCGGACGGTGTTCGAGCTCGAAGAGGAGGGGATCATCCCCCTCCGCGCGCGCATCGCCGAGCGGCTCTCCCAGAGCGGCCCGACGGTGAGCCAGACGGTCGCGCGGATGGAGCGGGACGGGCTGCTGCGGGTCGAGGGTGATCGGCACCTCGAACTGACCGACAGCGGCCGCGGCCTCGCCACCCGCGTGATGCGCAAGCACAGGCTCGCCGAGTGCCTGCTGGTCAACGTCATCGGACTGCCCTGGGAGGACGTCCACATCGAGGCGTGCCGGTGGGAGCACGTGATGTCGGAGGAGGTCGAGCGGCGGCTGGTCGCGCTGCTGGACAACCCGACCACCTGCCCGCACGGCAACCCGATCCCCGGCCTGGACGAGCTGGGCGGGCACGGCGACGCCGCCGCCTCCGCGCCGCTGTCGGTGATGACCGCGGTCGCCAGCGCCGCGGGCGCCGCCGCCGTCGTCCGGCGGATCAGCGAGCAGGTGCAGATGGACAGCGACCTGATGCTTAGACTCAAGCAAATAGGGATACAACCGGGACGAGAGGTGACTCTCCGGGCGACCGATGACGGGGTGCGGGTGACCTGTGACGACGAGGCCGACGGTGCTGCGACGGAGCTGCCGCGCGACATCGCCGAGCACGTCTTCGTCAGCAGGCGCTGACACGGTCGGCGTGCCGCCCCCCGCCCCCGGCTCGACGGTCTATACCGAAGATCTCCACACCATCGCGCCGTTAGGGCGTATCCCGGCGGCGGGTTCGTCGTTCAATACGACGAGGCAGACACGTACGCGGTCCGTGCCGCGACGCCCGGTGGTCCTCGCGGCGGGCGTCACCGGCCGGCCGCGCGGAGGCGAGGCGGTCACCGGCGGGACCGCGACTGTTATCGGGATGGGGAGATGAAGCGTTGGGGGGAAGCGTCCTTCGAGGCGCATCTGCCACCCGAGACCGTCCTCAACCAGATGGAGATGGCGGTCATCGTCTGTGACCGCTTCAGCAACGTCATCTACGGCAACGCGTTCGCGCGGCAGCTGTTCGGCTTCGGCGGCGACGAGATCATCGGGCACTCGGTGCTGTCCCTCGGCATCGCCGAGGAGGACCACGAGCAGGCCACCGAGCTCGCCAGGCACGTCCTGAAGGGCGGCGTCTGGGAGGGCACCTTCTGCAACCTGCGCGCCGACGGCACCACCGTCTACACGCGCGCGCACGCCGTCCCGCTGCGGCACCCGTCCGGCGCCGTCGACGGCGTGGTGATCTTCGCGCGGGAGGCGCTGCGCTCCAACCAGCGCGACCAGGAGCGCTACGGGCTGCTGGAGCGGATCGGCGAGCGGCTCGCCGGGTCCCTCGAACTGGAGGCGACGCTGCGGCGGGTCGCCGACACCCTCGTCCCGCAGTTCGCCGACCACTGCTTCATCGACCTCTACAGCGGCGACCGGCTGTACCGGCGGGTGTCCCGGCACGCCGGCGGCTGGGAGCCGCCGCCCGGCACCTGGGCCGAGGTCGGCGAGCCGGTCTCCTACCCGCCCGGCCACTTCAGCGCCAAGGCGATGGCGCGCCGCGACGCCGTCCTCGTCGAGGACATGGTGCAGCACCGGTTCTCCGCGCCGAGCGAGTCGTCGCTGCGGCTCGGCGAGTCCATGGGCGTCACCTCGGTGATCTCCGCGCCGCTGCTGGTGCGCGGCGAGATGCTCGGCGTGATGAGCCTGGCGCTGTCCAACCTGTCCAAGCGGCCCGACCCGCACTACGACGGCTTCGACCGCGACCTGCTCGGCGCCATCGCCAGCCGCGTCGCGCTCGCCGTCGACAACGCGATGCTGTTCGAGGAGGAGCGCGAGACCGCGCTGGCCTTCCAGAAGCACCTGCTGCCCGGCGACCGGCCGCCGCACCTGGACGGCCTGCAGATCGCCTGGCGGTACGAGCCGGCCCGCCCGCTGGAGGCGCACGGGCACGGCATCCAGACCCAGGTCGGCGGCGACTGGTACGACGTGATCCCGCTGTCGGCCGGCCGCGTCGGCCTCGTCATCGGCGACGTCGAGGGGCGCGGCGCCCGCGCCGCCGCCGTGATGGGCCAGCTGCGCGCCGCGCTGCGCGCCTTCGCCCAGGACGACAAGTCCCCGGCCGACATCCTGCGCAAGCTCGACGAGTGGGTCCGCACGATGACCCGGCCCGAGCGGATGCGGTCCGGCTGGAACAGCGACGACCTCGTCCGGCCGCCGCTGGTGTCGTGCACCTACTTCGTCTACGACGCGTGGTCGCGGGTGCTGGAGTTCGCCAACGCCGGCCACGACCCGCCGCTGCTCATCGTGGACGGCGAGGTCGTCGAGCTGGAGTTCGAGAGCGAGGGCGCCATGCTCGGCGTCCGCGCCCCCGGCATGGGCGGCGAGATCCTGTTCAACGAGGAGCGGACCGAGCTCAAGCCCGGCTCCACGCTGGTGCTGTACACCGACGGCCTCATCGACCGGCGGCCCAAGGACGACGGCGAGTACTACACGCGGGAGGAGTCCCGCGAGATGGTCCGCGCGGCCGTCCAGCGGGTCGCGCGCGGCGGCGTCGAGGCCATCGCCAACGCCGCCTACGACGCCGTCCCCGGCGACATCGACGACGACGTGGCGATCGTGGTGATCCGCACCGCCGGCGACGAGCTGGCCGTCGAGGAGCGCACCTTCCCCGCCGAGCCGATCATGGTGTCGGAGGCGCGCCGGATGGCGGCCGACGCGTTCGCGTCCTGGGGGATGCTCGACGAGCAGGCCGAGCTGGCCTGCCTGCTGGTGTCGGAGGTCGTCACCAACGTCGTCCTGCACGCGACCGCGACGCCGCAGCCGCGCCGCGAGATGGTCGTCCCGGTGCCCGCCGGGCCGCCCGGCCGCGGCGGCGAGCCGCTGAGCGCGCCGCCGCCCGTCCAGTTCAACACCGCGCAGGTCGGCGGCTCGTTCGACGCCGCCCTCGACCCCGCCGTCGACTCCGGCGCGTTCGACGAGGACGACTGGAACCTCGGCGCCGACCTCGGCCGCCGCGAGCCGCCCACCAAGGAGTTCCGGCTCCGGCTGCGGCGCGGCGCCGACGCGATCTGGGTCGAGGTGTTCGACTCCGACATGCGGCTGCCGCGCATCCGCAGCGCCGGCGAGACCGACGAGGGCGGCCGCGGCCTGTACCTGGTCGACCAGCTCGCCACCCGGTGGGGCGCCCGGCCGACCAACGACGGCAAGGCCGTCTGGTTCGAGCTGCCGCTCACGCCCTGATGCGGGCGTGGGCGGTGCGCGCGCCGGCTCCGATCGCGTCGGGGCCGCTGCGCCGCGCCGACCGTGACGTCCCGTCGCCGGGGCCCGGCGAGCTGCTGGTGCGCGTCCTCGCCTGCGGGGTCTGCCGGACGGACCTGCACGTCGCGGAGGGCGACCTGCCCGTCCACCTGCCCGGGGTGACGCCCGGCCACGAGATCGTCGGCGAGGTCGTCGAGGCGGGCGCGGGCGCGCTGCACGCCGCCGGCGACCGGGTCGGCGTCGCGTGGCTGCGCGGCACCTGCGGCGCCTGCCGGTTCTGCCGCCGCGGCGCCGAGAACCTGTGCCCGTACTCGGTCTACACCGGCTGGCACGCCCACGGCGGCTACGCCGAGTACGCCCTCGCCGTCGACGCCTACACCTACGCGCTGCCGTCCGAACTCGACGACGTCCGCGCGGCTCCGCTGCTGTGCGCGGGCATCATCGGGTACCGGGCGCTGCGCCGCGCCGACCTGCCGCCGGGCGGGCGCCTCGGCATCTGGGGGTTCGGCGGCTCGGCGCACCTCGCCGCGCAGATCGCGATCGCCGAGGGCGCCGACGTGCACGTGTTCACCCGCAGTCCCGCCGCCCGCGAGCTGGCCCGCGACCTCGGCGCCTCGTGGGCCGGCGACTCCTTCGACGCCTCGCCCGACCCGCTCGACTCCGCGATCGTCTTCGCACCGGCCGGCGGGCTCGTCCCCGCCGCGCTCGAACGCCTGGACCGCGGCGGCGTCCTCGCCATCGCGGGCATCCACCTGAGCGACGTCCCGTCCCTGGACTACCAGCGGCACCTGTTCCAGGAGCGCGAGGTCCGCTCGGTGACCGCCAACACCCGCGCCGACGGCGAGGAGTTCCTCCGCCTCGCCGCCCGCCTCGACGTCGCCGTCACGACCCGCCCCTATCCGCTGGACGAGGCGGACCGCGCCCTGGCCGACCTCGCCGCCGACCGCTTCACCGGCGCCGCGGTCCTGGTGACCGGATGACGCGTCCGCGGTAGCCGCGCCACGGCGCCGGCGAAGGCGTGCACGCGCGCGGTGGCGCGGTCCCGGTGCCAGACGAGCGTGAGCGCCGAGTCGGGCAGGCCGGTGAGCGGGACGAACACGACGTCGCCCCGCGCGTGACGTCGGGCGGTCGGGACGCACAGCGGCATCGCGCCGCGCCCCGACGCGACCATCGCCAGGGCCTCCTGGATCGTGCCGACGGCCGGGCCGGACGGGATCGCGCGGCCGCCGGGCGTCAGCCGCGGGGACTGCGCCTCGCGCCAGTACCGCGGGGCCGGGCCGGCGACCCTGATCAGCGGGTGCCCGGCCAGATCCTCGGCGGGGACGGACGGGCGGTCCGCGAGCGGATGGCGGGCCGGGACGGCGAGGCTCAGCGGCGCCTCGGAGAAGACCGGGCCCGAGGCCAGGGCGGGCTCCCGCACCGGTGCCAGCACGATCGCGGCGTCCACGGTCCCGTCCCGTACCGCCCCGAACGGGTCGGCCAGCGGGACCTCGACGGTCTGCACCTCGCAGCCCGGGTGGTCGTCCTGGAAGGCGCGGACGAGCCCGGTCAGATCCTCGTCCATTGATCCGAGGAAGCCGATCCGCAGCACTCCGGCGACGTCGCGGGCCCTCGCCCTGGCCGCGTCGACGACGTCGCGGAGGGCCGTGTAGGCGGGGCGCAGCTCGTCCCGCAGGCTCGCGCCGAGCGGTGTCAGCCGCACACGGCGGCTGGTGCGCTCCACGAGCCGGGCCCCGATCCGGGACTCCAGGGCCCGCAGCAGCTGGCTGACGCGGCTCTGGGAGAGGTAGAGGCGTTCCGCGGTCCGGCCGAAGTGCAGGTCCTCGCTGAGGACGAGGAAGCACTCCAGTTCCCGGGTCTCCAGGTCCGGCACGCCGCCCCTCCCGATGATCGATGAGCCTCGCTCATACAAGGATGCGATCTTCGCCGTTGTTCCCGGTACGCGACCGGCCCAGGGTCGGAGGCATGACCGTTTCTCCCGACTCCCCGCCGCGGGGCGGATGGCTGGCGGTGCTCGCGGTCGCCGCGGCCACGTTCCTCGTCGTCACCAGCGAGATGCTGCCGGTGGGCCTGCTGACCTCGATCGGTCCGGACCTCGACGTCTCCGCGGGGACGGCCGGGCTGGCGATGACCGTGCCCGGCCTGGTCGCCGCGGTCTGCGCGCCCGCGCTGTCGGCCGCCACGGCCCGGCTGGACCGCCGCGCGGTGCTGGCCGCGCTGGCGGCCCTGCTCGCCGCGGCCGACCTCGGCTCGGCCGTAGCGCCCAGCCTGCCGGCGCTGCTCGCCACACGGATCCTGGTCGGCGTGGCGATCGGCGGGGTGTGGGCGATCGCCGGCGGGCTGGCGGTACGGCTGGTCCCGGAACGCTCCGCCGGCGCCGCCACCTCGGTGGTCTTCGGCGGGATCTCGGTGGCGTCGGTGGCGGGCGTCCCGGTCGGCACGCTGATCGGCGATCTCGCGGGCTGGCGGGCCGCGTTCGCGGTGGCCGGCGCGCTCTCCCTGATCGCCTGCGCGGCGCTCGCCGTCCTGCTGCCACCGCTCCCCGGAACCGGCCCGACGGGCCTCCGGGGCGTGCCGCGCGTCCTGCGCGCACCGCGCGCCCGGGTCGGCCTGCTGGTGACGTTCCTCCTGGTCACCGGGCATTTCGCGGCATACACCTACGTGCGTCCGGTTCTGGAGCAGGTGTCCGGCGTGGACCCGGACCTGATCAGTACCTTGCTGCTGCTGTACGGCGTCGCGGGCGTCGCCGGGAACTTCGCTGCGGGGACGGCCGCCGCGCGCGGCCCGCGCCGCACCCTCATGGCGATCGCGATGCTGCTCGCACCGGTCGTGCTGCTGTTCCCGGTGGTCGGCCGGGCCCCGCTCCCGGCGGTCGTGCTGCTGGTGCTGTGGGGCGCCGCCTACGGCGGCGTGTCGGTCACCCTGCAGACCTGGCTGCTGCAGGCCGCACCACCGCGCGCCGCTGAACCGGCGTCGGCACTGTTCGTCGCCGCGTTCAACATCGCCATCTCGCTGGGCGCACTGGCAGGCGGCCGCGTAGCCGACACCGCAGGCGAGGAGGCCGCCATGTGGCTAGGCGGAACACTGAGCGCCGTAGCCCTAACCGCCGCCACCACCACACGAGGCCGCCGCACCGACACACTTAACAAAACCACCGCCCGACAACCAGCCCCCAGCACCGCCAACGACGCACCCTGACCCCCGCAACGACCTGAACCACCTCCCCGACCACGCAACGACCCGAACCGTCGCGATCGCGAGCGAAGCCAAGTTCGAGCTTGCGAGAACTTGATCGCGCAGCGAGGCCCCCAGGGCCGAGTCGGAGCGATGCAGCGATCGCACGATCGCCCGCCGAAGGAAGGCGCCCCAGCGCCTGACGCCAAGGGCGATCAAATCAAATAGGAACAGCGGCGACGTGGGCCCAGGATTGGGTGAACCAGAGTTCGCCGCCGATGACGCGGGGTTTGGCGCCGGTGCGGGGGCCGCCGTCGACCTCGGCGGTGAGGGCTTCGCGGATGATGTCGGCGGACGCCTCGTCGCGCGCGCCGGCCAGCCACGGCTCGACCGGGCGCTCGACGGCGAACACGTCGAGGCGGCGGATGCTGCCGCCCGCCGAGGTGATCATCTCGGTGAGGCGGGCGATGGACGGGGTGCCGGGGTGGTCCGGGTCGCGGAGCCGTTCGATGCGGTCCCGTTCGGGGCCGGCCAGGTTGCCGCGGACCAGGTCGGCGATGATCAGCCGGCCGCCGGGGCGGCACACCCGCAGCAGTTCGCGCAGCACCTGGTCGGGCTCGCCCAGCGTGTACAGCGAGAACCGGGCCGTGACCAGGGAGAACGTGTCGCTGCGGTAGGGCAGGGCGGTGGCGTCGGCCTTGACGGCGGGGTCGGCGGGCCGGGGGCGGGGGTCTTCGCGCGTCGCCAGGGCGGGCGGCCGGTCACCGTCGCCGTTGATGCGCACGGGGCCCGTCCCGAACTCGACCGTGGACATGCGGCCGCCCCGGCTCGGTTCGGCGGGCGCGGGCGCCGCGTCCACGGCGGTCAGGTGCCGGACGCGGGGGCCGAGCGCGGCGGGCATCGGCCCGTGCCCGCGCGCGACGTCCAGGCAGACGTCGTCGCGGTCGGGTTCGACGAACTCCAGCAGGCGCCGCAGGTGCGGGGCGATGCCGCCGGCGGTCTCCTGGACCGCGGTCGCCGGTTGCGGCACGGGTGTCTCCCTCGGCTCGGACCGGCTCCGCGGGGTACGGGGAACGGGCGTGGAGCCGGTTTCGCCAGTTATGACTCCCGGGCCGGGCGGGAAGTTCGGAGCCGGCGCCGGGCAATCGGCCCTGCGGGCGCGTCAGCCGCGGAGGTGCTCGCCGTACAGCGCGCCCACGACCAGCACGAACACGATGATCACCGCGCTGCGGGTGGGCATCGGCATGCGCAGCTTCACCGCGACCCAGCGCACGCAGAACGCGGCGAGCAGCGCCACGACCGCGAGGCCGAGGAGGCCCTCGTTCATGATCACCTTCAATCCGGGGGAGTGCCGCCATCTAGAACGATAGACGCGTAAGGCAAGGGTTACCTCGGCGTCGGGTCCCGGAGCGGTCCCCGATAACCTCGCGAATGTGGCAGATGCGAAGGAAGTAGACGGCCGGGACCGCCTGGACGGCCTCATGACCAACGTGGCGCGGGCGCGCGTGGCCCTCGGCCTCGCGGCGTTCGCCGCCCCCAAGCTGACCGTGAAGCTGATGACGTCGGTCGGCGGCACCGACCCCGGACGCGACTACATCGCCCGGATGTTCGCCGCCCGCGAGATCGCCCTCGGCGCCGGCTACCTGCTGAGCGACGAGTCCGGGCGGCGGCTGTGGGCCCGCGCCGGGCTGCTCGTCGACTCCCTCGACACCGTCGGCGGGCTGCGGACCCGCCGCGGCCTCCCGCTGTGGGTGACCGCCGGCGCCACCGCGATCGCCGGGGGCTCGGCCGCCCTCGGCGCCGCCAAGGTGGTCCGCGACATCCTGCACTGACCCGCGTCCTCGTCACGGGCCCCGGCATCCGCGCCGGGGCCCGTCCCGTCGCGCCCCGGGACGTCCGGCCGCGGGGCCCCGATTTGGGGTGATCTCCGTGGGTAGGCCTCCCTCGTCACGGCAGGTGAGGGGGGCGGCGGAATGACCGCTGACACGGTGGCGCGCGGCGAGGAGACCATGCCCAAGGGCCGGGACCTGTACGTCATCCTCGGCGCGCTGATGCTGGCCATGCTGCTCGCGGCGCTGGACCAGACGATCGTCTCCACCGCCCTGCCGACCATCGTCAGCGACCTCGGCGGCCTGAACCACCTGTCCTGGGTCGTCACCGCCTACCTGCTCGCCTCCACCGCCTCGACGCCGCTGTGGGGCAAGCTCGGCGACCAGTACGGCCGCAAGCGGCTGTTCCAGGGTTCGATCGTCATCTTCCTGATCGGGTCGGCGCTGTGCGGCATCGCGCAGGACATGACCGGGCTGATCTTCTTCCGCGCGCTGCAGGGCCTCGGCGGCGGCGGGCTGATGGTGCTCGTCGTCGCGATCGTCGGCGACGTCGTCCCGCCCCGCGACCGCGGCCGGTTCCAGGGCCTGTTCGGCGCCGTCTTCGGCGTGGCGAGCGTGTGCGGGCCGCTGCTCGGCGGCTGGTTCGTCGACAACCTGTCCTGGCGCTGGGTGTTCTACATCAACGTCCCGATCGGCATCGTGGCGCTGCTGGTCATCGCCGCCGTGCTGCACGCCTCGGGGGAGCGCGAGCGGCACCGCATCGACTACCTCGGCACGCTGCTGATCGTCGGCTGGTCGGTCGGCCTGGTGCTGATGACGACCTGGGGCGGCACCCGCTACGACTGGCTGTCCGCGCCGATCATCGTGCTCGCCGCGGTCTCGGTGGTGCTGATCGCGGTCTGGCTGCTGGTCGAGCGGCGCGCCGCCGAGCCGATCATGCCGCCGCACCTGCTGCGCCACTCGGTGTTCGCGCTGTCCTCGGCGATCAGCTTCGTGGTCGGGTTCGCGATGTTCGGCGCGCTGACCTTCCTGCCGATCTTCCTCCAGGTGGTGCACGGCGTCTCGCCGACGCTGTCGGGCGTCCACCTGCTGCCGATGATGATCGGGATGCTGGTCGCCTCGATCGGGTCCGGCCAGCTGATCAGCCGGACCGGCCGCTACAAGCTGTACCCGGTGGTCGGCACGCCGCTCATCGCGATCGCGCTGTACCTGCTGTCGCGGCTGGACGAGCACTCCTCCACGCTGTCGATGAGCCTGCGGTTCGCGCTGCTCGGCTTCGGCCTCGGCCTGGTGATGCAGGTGCTCGTCATCGCGGTGCAGAACGCCGTCTCCTACTCCGACCTCGGCTCCGCCACGTCGGGCGTGACCTTCTTCCGGCAGATCGGCGGCTCGTTCGGCGTCGCGGTGTTCGGCTCGATCTTCAGCAACGAGCTCGCGTCCCACGTCTCGGACCTCGCGAAGGGCCGGATGCTGCCGCCCGGCTTCGACCCGTCCGCCGTCCAGGGCAACCCCAAGCTGCTGGACAGGTTCCCGGGCTCGGTCAAGCAGAGCGTCCTGCACGCCTACGCGCAGTCGATCGACACGGTGTTCCTGTGGGCCGTCCCGTTCGCGGCGGTCGCGTTCGTCCTCACGTGGTTCCTGCGGGAGGTCCCGCTGCGCGCCACGTCCCAGACGCGCGACTACGGCGAGGGCTTCGGCGCGGCGCCGACCGTCCGGTCGTCCCGGTACGAGATCGAGCGCGCGCTCAGCGAGCTCATGCGGCGGGACGCGAAGGCCGCGGAGGCCTACAACCGGCTCGCCCGCCTCTGCGGCGTCGACATGCCCGCGGGCAGCATCTGGGCGCTGTGCCGGATCGCCAAGGACGGGACGGTCTCCGGCGCCGACCTGGCCGACCGCGCCGGCGTGCCCGTCGAGCACGGCCGCCCCTACGTCGACCGCCTCGTGGAGGCCGGGTACGTCCAGCGGTCCGACGGCGTCCTGACGGTCACCCCGTCCGGCGAGGCCACCGCCGAGCGGCTGTTCGCCGCCCGCCGCGAGGGCCTGGCGAAGCACGTCGAGGGATGGTCGCCCGAGGACCACCCCGAGCTGTCGGACGTCCTGACCCGCCTCGCCCGCGTCTCCCTCGGCGACGACGCCGACGGCGAGGTGCTCAAGCCCGGCCGGGGCGCCACGCCCGCCTCCTGACGCGCCCGCGCTGCGCCCGTGCCGGGCCCGCGCGGGCGGCCGGGGCCGAGACTCAGCTCACATGGCGTTGCGCTATGAGAGATGTAATCTCATACTGACTGACCGAATCTCACTCGGTTTCGGGACGGAACCCCAGAATTTGGAGGCGTAGTGGCCGAGGCGTACATCGTCGGCGCGGTCCGTACCCCCGTCGGTACCAAGAAGGGCGCCCTCAAGGACGTGCACCCCGCCGACCTCGGGGCGCACGTGCTCAAGGAACTCGTCAACCGCACGGGCGTCGACCCCTCCGCGGTCGAGGACGTGATCATGGGCTGCGTCATGCAGGCCGGCCCCCAGGCGCTGGACATCGCGCGCACCGCCTGGCTGTCGGCCGGGCTGCCCGAGAGCGTGCCCGGCGTCACCATCGACCGCCAGTGCGGCTCCTCCCAGCAGGCGATCCACTTCGCCGCGCAGGGCGTGCTGTCCGGCACGCAGGACCTGGTCGTCGCCTCCGGCGTCGAGCACATGGCCAAGGTGCCGATGGGCGCCACCATCGTCCAGGGCCTCGACTTCCCCTACGGCGAGGGCTGGGGCGAGCGCTACGGCCAGCAGGAGATCTCCCAGTTCCGCGGCGCCGAGCTGATGGCCGAGAAGTGGGGCTTCACCCGCGAGGACCTGGAGAAGTTCGCGCTCGAGAGCCACAAGCGCGCCGCCAAGGCCATCGAGGCCGGCTACTTCGACCGCGAGATCGCCCCGCTGGCCGGGCTGGCCAAGGACGAGGGCGCCCGCCCCGACACCACCCTGGAGAAGATGGCGGGCCTGAAGACCCTGCGCGAGGGCGGCGTCATCACCGCCGCGGTGTCCTCGCAGATCTCCATCGGCGCGTCGGCGCTGCTGCTGGCCTCCGAGGAGGCCGTCAAGCGGTACAACCTCACCCCCCGCGCCCGCATCCACACCCTCGCCATCACCGGCTCGGACCCCGTCTACATGCTGACCGGCCCGATCCCGGCGACCGAGAAGGCGCTGTCCAGGGCCGGCCTCAAGATCGACGACATCGACGTCTTCGAGGTCAACGAGGCGTTCGCCCCGGTCCCGATGGCGTGGGCGCACGACACCGGCGCCTCGCTGGAGAAGACCAACCCCAACGGCGGCGCCATCGCCACCGGCCACCCCCTGGGCGCGACCGGCGGCATCCTGATGACCAAGCTGCTGCACGAGCTGGAGCGCACCGGCGGCCGCTACGGCCTCCAGACGATGTGCGAGGGCGGCGGCCAGGCCAACGCCACCATCATCGAGCGTCTGTAGTTTTTCAATCCCGGCCCAGAGGGCTCGCCTAGCGGCTCGCCCTCTGACCGGTCTTGGGCGAGCGCGACCTCGCTTCGCGAGCTTCCCGGTGGGGGCTCGCCTCCGGCTTCGCCCCCACCGGTCAGATAACACGCTCGCGTGACGGCTGGGCATCTTGGCAAGGTGGTCCTCGTGGCCCATCCCCGTTCGGGGGTGGGCCGCGAGTGTTAGCGGCGGGCGGGACGACGGTCGGGTCGTGCCGGTGGGCCGCGGGGAGTGGAGCATGTACGAGACGATCCTTTACGAGGCCGCGGAGCGGGTCGCGCGGATCACGCTGAACCGGCCCGACGCCCGCAACGCGCTCAGCGACCGGATGATCGACGAGCTGCTCGACGCCTTCGAGCGGGCCAAGGCCGACGACGGGGTGCGCGTGATCGTGCTGACCGGCGCCGGTGACCGGGCGTTCTGCGCGGGCGCCGACCTCGGCGGGCTCGAGCAGGCCCAGGCGGACGGACGGTCCGTCGCCGACGCCGGCGCGATCCGCGAGAGCGCGCCGTTCCGGCTGTTCACCGCGTTCCCGAAGCTCGGCAAGCCGATCATCGCGCGGCTCGCCGGGCACGCGGTCGCCGGCGGCCTCGGCCTCGCCGCCGCCTGCGACCTGGTCGTGGCGGCCGACGACGTCAAGCTCGGCACCCCCGAGGTCAACGTGGGCCTGTGGCCGATGATGATCATGGCGATCATCAACCGGAACGTCGCGCCGAAGCACGCCTTCAGGCTGTACTACACCGGGCAGCGCGTCACCGCCGCCGAAGGCCGCGACATCGGGCTGGTCACCGAGGTCGTCCCGCGCGCCGGGCTGGACGCGCGGGTGGACGAACTGGCCCGCACCATCGCGTCCAAGAGCCCGCTCGGGCTGCGCCGGGGCCGCGACGCGTTCTTCGCGATCGAGGGGCGCCCGCTGGAGGACCAGGTGGAGCACCTGCTGTCCGAGCTGGTCGGGCTGGCCGCCACCGAGGACGCCAAGGAGGGCATCACCGCGTTCCTCGAGAACCGCCCGCCGGACTTCCAGGGCCGCTGAGGGCACGCGCCCGGCGGCGCCGGTATCAGGAGACGGCGGTCAGGGCGAGGGTCCGCTGGAGCTCGGCGGCGCGGGCGCGCATCCGGTCGGCGGACTTCTCGATCTTGGGGAGCTTGCCGGGGCGGCAGGAGATGGCGAGCGCGCCGACGGCGCCGCCGGTGGCGTCGGTGACCGGCACGGCGGCGCAGCCGGTGCCGAGGGCGTACTCCTCGCGGTCCAGCGAGAGCCCGTCCGGCGAGCGGAGCGCGCGGAGCAGCCGCGCGGGCTCGGTGATGGTGTGCGGCGTCAGGTCGACCAGCGGGTGCCGGGCCAGGTAGTCGCGGCGCCGCTCCTCGTCGAGCTGGCTCAGCATGCACTTGCCGAGCGCCGTGGCGTGCGCGGACTCGTCGAAGCCGACCCACACGTCGACGCGGGGCGCGCGCGGGCCGTCGGCGATGTCGATCAACCGGATCTCGTCGTCCACGTGCATGCCGAAGTAGCAGGCGACCCCCAGCTCGTCGCGGAGCGCGGCGAGGGTCGGGCGGACGTGCGCGAGCAGCTGCTGGGTCCGGCTGCGGCCGTGCAGCGACTGGACGCGGTCGCCGAGCACCCAGACGCCGTCCGGGAGCCGCATGGCGTAGCCCTCGTGGGCGAGGGTGCGGAGCAGGTGGTACGTCGTGGCGAGGGGCAGCCCGGACTCGCGTGCCAGCTGCTTGGCGGGCGCGCCGCTCGGATGCGAGGCCACCGCCTCCATGAGATGCAGGGCGCGCTGCACCGAGGCGATGAGCGTGGGTCTGCGTGTCTCATCCATCACGCACAGCGAACCCCTCCGGCCCGGCCAGGTCAAGGCCTTTACCGATACTCGGCCCATTGGATCACTTCGCGGGCGTGTTCGCAGGGGCTTTCCGAAGTCCCCCGCTAATGGCGATCTGATGGAACGGTCCCTGTTCGGGGGTGCCTTTCCGGTTGTCGGCGTCTTTCTCCCCCGCAGTCCCGCAAATCGCACGCGACACGCCTGGAGCGCGGGGGAGTGGGCGGCGCGCCGACCGGGGAGTAACTTCGGGTGGGTGCAACCTCCGGGGCCCGCCCCCGGAGCCCAGGGCGCCGCCCGTGAGGGCGGGAACAGCGGAAGCCGCTTTCCGAGGAGCCGGGCATGAGCCAGCCGAGTCGCAGCCAGACCCCCGTCGACGAGCGGACCGCCCGGCGGGTCGCCGAGGAGGCACGGGAGACCGAATGGCGCCTTCCGAGCTTCGGAAAGCAGCTGTTCCTCGGCGATTTCCGGCTCGATCTCGTGCACCCGCATCCCCGCCCGGACGACGACGCGCGCCGCCGCGGCGAGCAATTCCTCGAGCGGCTCACCGAGTTCTGCGCCACCCGGGTCGACGCCGCGCTGATCGAGCGCGAGTCCCGCATTCCGGACGAGGTGATCCAAGGGCTGCGGGAGATGGGCGCGCTCGGCATGAAGATTCCCGAGCGTTATGGCGGGCTCGGGCTCAGCCAGCTCTATTACGGCCGCGCGCTGATGGTCGTCGGATCGGTCAGCCCGGCGCTCGGCGCGCTGCTGTCGGCGCACCAGTCCATCGGCGTCCCGCAGCCGGTGAAGATGTTCGGGACGCAGGAGCAGAAGGATATCTGGCTGCCGCGCTGCGCCCGGCAGATCAGCGCGTTCCTGCTCACCGAGCCCGACGTCGGCTCCGACCCGGCCCGGCTGCGCGCCACCGCCGTCCCGGACGGCGACGACTACGTCCTCAACGGGGTCAAGCTGTGGACGACCAACGGCGTCGTCGCCGACCTCGTCGTCGTCATGGCGCGCGTCCCGAAGCCCGACGGACCCCGGCCGGACGGGCACCGGGGCGGCATCTCCGCGTTCATCGTGGACATGGCCACGCCCGGCATCACCGTCGAGAACCGCAACGCGTTCATGGGCCTGCGCGGCATCGAGAACGGCGTGACGCGCTTCCACGACGTGCGCGTCCCCAAGGCCAACCTGATCGGCGCGGAGGGCGCGGGCCTGAAGATCGCGCTGACCACGCTGAACACCGGCCGGCTCTCGCTGCCCGCGATCTGCGCGGCGAGCGGCAAGTGGGCCGCCAAGATCGCCCGCGAGTGGTCGAAGGAGCGGGTGCAGTGGGGGCGGCCGGTCGGCGAGCACGAGGCCGTGGCCCGCAAGGTCGCGTTCATCGCGGCCACCGCGTACGCGCTGGAGGCCATGCTCGACCTGTCGGGCCAGCTCGCCGACGACGAGCGCAACGACATCCGGATCGAGGCGGCGCTCGCCAAGCTGTGGTCGTCGGAGATGGCCTGCCGGATCGCCGACGAGCTGGTCCAGCTGCGCGGCGGGCGCGGCTTCGAGACGGCCGAGTCGCTGGCCGCGCGCGGCGAGCGCGGCGTGCCCGCCGAGCAGCTGCTGCGCGACCTGCGGATCAACCGGATCTTCGAGGGCTCCACCGAGATCATGCATCTGCTGATCGCACGGGAGGCGGTGGACGCGCACCTGTCCGTCGCGGGCGACATCATCGACCCCGACGCCTCCGCCGGGACGAAGGCGCGCGCGGCGGCGAAGGCGGGCGGCTTCTACGCGCGCTGGCTGCCGACGCTGGTGACGGGCGCGGGGCAGCGGCCGAACGCCTACGGCGAGTTCGGCGTGCTCGCCAAGCACCTGCGGTACGTGGAGCGCGCCTCGCGGAAGCTGGCCCGGTCCATCTTCTACGCGGCGGGCCGCTGGCAGGGCAAGCTGGAGTACAAGCAGGGATTCCTCGGCCGGATGGTCGACATCGGCGCCGAGCTGTACGCGATGAGCGCCGTCTGCGTCCGCGCCAACGCCGACTCCTCCGGCCTCGGCCCGCTCACCGGATCCATTGCGGACGGTGTGAGCGAGACCGATGTTCCCGGCGCCTCCGCCGTGCTGCTGGCCGACGCGTTCTGCCGCCAGGCGCGGGTCCGCGTCGAGGAACTGTTCGACGGGCTGTGGCGCAACACCGACGAGATGGACGTGAAACTCGCGCGCGCCGTCCTCGCCGGTGATTTCGCCTGGGTGGAGGAAGGCGTATTGGACCCCTCCATTCCCGGCCCCTGGATCGCGCCCGCCGAACCAGGCCCGAGCGACCGGCCCGGCGTGCACCGCACGATCGGCTGACATCGCCGTTCTGACCTGCGGTGCGTGACCGGGGGACTGCCGTGCGCTACGGTGACCTGGCCCGGTCACCGGTCAGCGCGATCGGTTGTGCCGGGGCCCACTGGTCGTCGACCCAGCGCACCGAATCCTGAACGCCGGGCAATGCGTTCGCGTACGGATGGGTAGACTGACCCGACCTTGCGCCAGAGATCAGACCATCCCGAGGGATCCGGTCCGTCGATCCGGCGAAAACAAGCCGAACGCCAACGCACCCAGCGAGCGGGAAGTATGCAGCAACCTGGTCAGAAGAAGTCCATCGCAGGAACCCTCCTCAATCTCATCGGCAGCGG
Source organism: Actinomadura opuntiae (assembly GCF_030283205.1). GTDB lineage: Bacteria > Actinomycetota > Actinomycetes > Streptosporangiales > Streptosporangiaceae > Spirillospora. The sequence continues at coordinate 102,308 of NZ_JASNWF010000024.1, read as the reverse complement.
TCCGAAGCCCGCCCCCACGACACCCACGGCGGGAGACGGAGAGGTCATCCAGCCCGCCGCCGGCGAGGGGGCCCTGGAGAACCATCTGGGCGGTGACGAGGCCCGCAACTACCGCAAGTACGAGTACGAGACCGTCGCGCCCCACGTCGGGCGCTCCCTGCTGGAGATCGGCTCGGGGCTCGGGCACTTCTCCGAGCAGTTCGCCGGACGGCTCGACTACCTCGTCGTCAGCGACAACGACCCCTACTGCGTCGGCGAGCTGCGCAAGCGCTACGACGGCAACGACGACGTCGAGGTCATCGACCTCGAACTTCCGGCCGAGATCCAGATCCGGCAGAAGGTCGACACGGTCGTGATGATGAACGTCCTGGAGCACATCAAGGACGACGTCCAGGCGCTGCGCGACCTCGCCTCCGTCACCCTGCCCGGCGGCCGGATCGTGATCTGGGTGCCCGGCTACATGCAGCTGTACGGCGACTTCGACCGCAAGGTCGGGCACGTCACCCGGTACACCCCGGCGACGCTGGAGGCCTCGGTGCGCGAGGCCGGGCTCCTCCCGGAGGTGCTCAAGCCGATCAACTTCCTGGGCGGGATCGCCTGGTGGTTCGCGGTGCGCCGCGGCGGCGCCGGCTACCCCGACCCGCGGCTGGTCAAGATCTACGACCGGACGGTCGTGCCGGTGACCCGCGCCATCGAGCGCGCGGTCCGGCCGCCGTTCGGGCAGACCGTCTTCTGCGTGGCCCGCGTCCCGCGCTAGCGGTCCGCGGCGGGCACGGCGGGCACGAGATCATCACCATGTGAACTCGTGCCCGCCGTTTTCGGTATGTCGCCCGTTACACGGCGCAATGGGCGGAGCACACTGGGCAGTGGCCGGAACGGTCGCGGGGCCGCCTCTCCGGGGGAGGAGCACCCTGAGCTTCCGCGGCGCGCGACCGCGAAGGCCGGCCACGTCAGTTCCCGTGTGGTCCGACGGTTCAGTGGCGGGAGTCCGGGAGGGGGGCTCCCGCCACCGAACCCTGCCTGCTCGAATCCTGCCTGCCAGAGCCCGACCCGTTCGCCGTGGAGCGCCCGGCGGAGCCGGCGAACAGCGCCAGCCGGTGCGCGGTCGCGGCGGCCTCGCCGCGGTTGGCGACCTCGAGCTTGCTCAGGATGTTCGACACGTGCACGCTGGCCGTCTTCACCGAGATGAACAGCGCCTCGGCGATGTCGCGGTTGCTGCGCCCCTCGGCGACGAGGCGCAGCACCTCGTACTCGCGCGGGGTCAGGCCGAGCGGGGCGGACGGCTCCGCGCCGGTGCGGCGCGGCGCCCGCGTGCGCCGCTGCAGGTCGGCGACCCGTTCCGCGAGCGGCGCGGCGCCGAGGTCAACGGCTATGCCGGCCGCGATCCGCAACCGCTCCGAGGCGGCGTCGTGGTCGCCGTCGGCCAGCGCCGCCTCGGCGGCGTGGACGAGGGACTGCGCGCGGGCGAACGGGTTGCCGAGCGCCTCCCACGCGGCGGCGACCTCGTCCCAGGCCGCCCGGTCGAGGACGCCCCGGGCGCGGGCCGCCTCGGCGTCGAATTCGAGCTTGTGGGCGCGCTGCAGCGGGCCGCTGATCGTCAGGCCGGCGGCGCGCTCCTCGATCCGGCGCAGCATCGGCGCGGCGGACGGGCCCAACTCGCCGCAGGCCGTGGCGCCCGCGATCAGCACCGGCAGGGCGTAGCGGGCGTCGTCCGGCAGGCCCGCCTCCTCGATCACGCCCTCGACGGCCGGCAGCACGTCCTGCGGGCGGCCCTGGGCCAGCGCCACCCGCGCCTCCAGCCAGAGGGTGGCGAAGTAGTCCTGCGTCTTCAGCCACTTCATCTTGAGCCGCATGATGTCGCGGGCGCCGTCGAGCCGCTCGCGGACGGTCGCCATGTCGCCGCGTGCGAGCGCGATACCGCCCGACAGGACCAGCAGCGAGGTCCGGATCGTCACCGACGGCTCCTGCTCCATGGCGTGGTTCATCACCGCCATGGCCTCGTCCCAGCGTCCGAGGGAGACGAGCGGCTCGGCCTGGTTGATGCACAGGAACGTGCCCTGGGTGCGCTCCACGCCGTACTCGCGTGCCAGCTCCTTGCCCTGCGCGGCGACGGCTGCGGCCTCCTCGTGCCGGCCCGCCCCCTCCAGGAAGTGCGACTTGATGACGTAGTACCGCAGCAGCACCCGGTGGTTGCCGCTGGCCGCCGCGGTCTGTTCCACCTCGGCGAGCGTGCTGCCCGAGACGCTCCCGGTGTAGTCGGAGTAGTCGATGTCGGCGCAGAACAGCGTGATGAGCGCCTGCGCCTCGGCGACGGGATCGGCGAGCTTGCGCGCGATGGCCAGCGACTCGGCCGCCGCGGCGCGCGCCTCGGGGATGTCGGTGGTGAAGCGCACGTAGGTCGCCAGGGCCGCCAGCGCGCGCGCCCGCAGGACCGTCGGGGGATCGGCGGGCAGCGCCTTCACCGCGGCGCGCAGGTCGTCGACGAAGCCGGGCCGGGCCATCTCGTAGCGCATGTGGCCGCGCAGCTCCAGCAGCGCGGCCCAGCGCTCGGTGCCCCTCGCGTCCTCGCCGGCGTCCTCGATCTCCTTCAGCGCGGCGGTGACGAACTTGATGCCCCGGTCGTACTCGCCGGCCAGGTCGGCGGCGGTCGCGGCGTCCTCCATCACCTTGATGTGGTCGGCGCCGATGCGCTCGGCCGCGTCGGGCACCCGGTCCCACAGGTGGAGCACCCGCGACAGCATCGTCAGGCACTCGGCGTAGGCGAGCGCCTTGCGCGCGTCGGCCGCCGCCCGCCACGACGCGACGAGCGCCCACGTGGCGTCGTTGGCGGCCTTCCAGTGGTGGCTGAGCTCCACCCAGAGCCGCCCGGACGGCACCAGCCCCGGGTCGTTCTCCAGGGCCTCGGCGTAACGGGTGTGCAGGCGCGTGTACTCGCCGGGCAGCAGGTCGTCGTGGACGGCCTCGCGGATCAGCGCGTGCCGGAACGCGTAGCCGTCGCCGTCCACGACCAGGACGTTCGCCGCGACGGCCGGCCGCAGCACCCGGGTCAGCGCGGCGTCGTCCAGCCCCGACACGGCGGCCAGCAGGGCGTGCTCGATGCGGGTGCCGCCGCCGCTGGCGTCCCGCAGCACGTCCTGGGTCTCCTCGGGCAGCCGCTGGACGCCCGCCAGCAGCAGGTCGCGCAGCGACTCGGGCAGCTCGCACGCCAGCGTGCCGTCGTCGTCGAGCAGCGCCTCGACGAACAGCGGGTTGCCCTCGCTGCGCGCGTCGATCCGGTCGACCAGGCCGGGCGGCGGCGCCTGCCCCAGCACCGCGGTGACCAGCGCTGCGACCTCCGAGCGGGCCAGCCGGGCGATCTCCAGCCGGGTGACCCGGTCGACCCGCTCCAGCCCGCCGAGCAGCGGGCGCAGCGGATGGGTGCGGTGCAGCTCGTCCGACCGGTACGTCACCACGATCAGGACCGGCGCGGCGCTCTGGTTGCGCACCAGGAACGACAGCAGGTCGCGGGTGGAGCGGTCCGCCCAGTGCGCGTCCTCGATGACCAGGACGACCGGCTCGCGCTCGGCGAGCCGCTCCAGCAGGGTGAGGACCACCTCGAACAGCCGGGCGCGCTCCTCGCCGGACGCGGCGTCGCTCTCCGGCTCGCCGAACTCGGGCAGCAGCCGGGCGAGGCCGCCGGTGTCGCCGCGCGGGACGAGCGCCGCGATCCCGTCGATGCCGATGTCGCGGACCAGCCCGCGCAGCACGGTGGTGAACGGCGCGAACGGCAGGCCGTCGGAGCCGAGCTCCAGGCAGCCGCCGACCAGCACGCGGGCCCGCCCGGCGCCGCCGACCGACGCCGCGAACTCGCGGATCAGCCGGGTCTTGCCGAGGCCCGCCTCGCCGCCGACCAGGACCGCGCCGGGGGCCGCGGCCAGCGCGTCCTCCAGCACGCCCAGCTCGGCCGACCTGCCGACCAGGACGGGACTCATCGCACGCGCGCTCACGTCACAAGAATGCCAAACGGATCCGACATTCCCACCTGAATATCAATCGGTGAGACTGTGCCAGCCCTGTCCGTGTTGCTCGTCGAGGCCGGCGACCGGGCCTCCGGGCAGCGGCGGATGGACGGTCGTGCGCACCGGGCCGGCGTCCAGCACGCCGCGCGCCCGGAAGTGGTCGAGCTCCAGCATCTCGGCGCCGGTCAGCAGCGGCGCCACCGGCGCCCCGGCGGCCGACAGCCGCTCCATGGCCTCGTCCCTGGTCAGCCGGCCGATCGCCGCCGCCACCTCGGCGTCCAGCTCGGCGACCCGGCCGAGCCGCTCGGCGAACGGCACGCCCGCCGCCTCGTCCAGGCCGAGCGCGCGGCAGGTCGCCGCCCAGAGCCGCTCCTCCGACACGACCCCGAGTGTGATCTTCGACCCGTCCTTGGTGGCGTACACCCCGTACCCGGGCACCGGCCCGGTGACGTGGGGCGCCGGGTCAGCGGGTCGCGGCGCAGCCTTCGCGGGCTCCCGCGGCCGGGTCGCCTCGGGGACGGTGCTCGTCCAGTGCGCCAGCACGTCCGCCATGCCCAGGTCGATCCGGTCGCCGACGCCGGTGGCGCGGGCCTTCAGGCACGCCGCGGTGATCGCGAACGCGGCCATCGTCGCGGCGGCCATGTCGGCGACGGGCAGCTCGTCCAGGCTCGGGGACACCGCGTCCGGCGGCAGCGTCGCCGCGTACGCGCGGTAGTTGACGTCGTGCCCGGGCACCTGCGCGAGCGGCCCGTCGGCCCCGTAACCGGAGATGGAGCAGTACACCAGCCGCGGATTGAGCGCGCGCACGGCGGCGTCGCCCACCCCGAGCCGGTCGGCGACGCCGGGACGGAACCCCTCCACGAACACCTCGGCGTCCGCCGCGAGCTCCAGGCACCGCTCCCGCCCGGCCTCGGACTTCAGGTCCAGCGCGATGCTCCGCTTGCGCCGGTTGAGCAGGTCGAAGTGCCCCTGGAACATCCGCATGGGCTCGCCGCCCGGCGGTTCCACCTTGATGACGTCGGCGCCGAGCTGGGCGAGCAGCTGCGTGGTGTACGGCCCGGGCCGCCACATCGTCAGGTCCAGCACCCGGAGTCCGTCCAGCGGCGCCATGCCCCTCCTCCACCTCGGCCCGCCCCTGACCGGGACGGACGTCCCGCCATGGTCGCCGCCCCCCATCCACCCAGTCAAGCGAGCGCTTGCTTCTTCGTCGCCTAGGAGCCGGTGCCGGCCGCGTCCGGGGCGGGTGGCCGTTCCAGCGTGAACACGAGGGTGGACGGGTCGACCCGGGCCGGCAGCACCGTGCCCTGTGCGACGCTCCCGACCCGGTAGCGCGGGAGCTCGTTGCTCGACTCGAACGAGGCGAATCCCGGCCCGCTGATCCGCATCAGGAGCCGGACCTGGAAGTGGTGGTCGTTGGTCGGCGGGGCGGAGGAGACCGCCAGGACGAGCGCGGTCGCCTCGACGCCGTGGGCGGCGAGCCGGATCGTGGCGCGCCGTTCCGCGCGGGCGGAGACGACGGTGGAAAGCCCGACGGAGGCGACGAACGCCGAGAACAGGGCCAGCCCGGCGGCCGCCCATGTCCAGCCGCCGCGAGTTCCGCCGATGCCCGTGGCGGCAAGGACCGCGCAGAACACGGCGGCGGCGCCCGCGCCGAGCATCAGGATCCCGCCCACGACGCAGGCGATCATCGTGATCACCGGGCCCTGGGGATCCAGCAGGACGGGCTCGCGCGTGCGGAAGGCGGGCACGGCGGCATGGTAGCCGCCGGGCCGGCGGGATGGGGGCCGCGGGCGGGCGCGTCCGTTGACGGGGCGTCCAATTCGGGTGATGCTGGCCGGGCAGGGCCGGGTTGCGCGCCTGTTTTCGCTGGTCACGCGAGTGGAGGTGGGGGAGATCCGTTTCTCGCTCTTCTATGAGCACCAGTTGCCCCGGCCGTGGGAGGACGGGCGGGAGCTGCGGCTCTATCAGGACGCGCTGGACCAGGTGGAGATCGCCGACCGGGTGGGGTTCGACGTCATCTGGGAGGTCGAGCACCACTTCCTGGAGGAGTACAGCCATTCGCCCGCGCCGGAGGTGTTCCTGGCGGCGGCGTCGCAGCGGACGCGGCGGGTGCGGCTCGGGCACGGGATCGTCCAGCTGCCGCCCGCCGTCAACCATCCCGCGCGGATCGCCGAGCGGATCGCGGCGCTCGACCTGGTGTCGAACGGCCGGGTGGAGTTCGGGACGGGCGAGTCGAGCTCCAGCGCCGAGCTGGGCGGGTTCGGGGTGCGGCGGACGGACAAGCGGGCGCAGTGGCAGGACGCGATCGACGCGATCACCCGGATGTTCGTCGAGGAGCCGTTCGCCGGGTGGCGGTCGCCGTACCTGCGGATGCCGCCGCGCAACGTCGTCCCGAAGCCGGTGCAGAAGCCGCATCCGCCGCTGTGGGTGGCGTGCTCGCGGCGGGAGACGATCCAGTTCGCGGCCCGGAACGGGATCGGGGCGCTGTCGTTCTCGTTCGTCGAGCCCGAGGACGCGCAGAAGTGGGTGGACGAGTACTACCGCATCCTGACCTCGGAGGAATGCGTCCCGGCGGGGTTCGCGGTGAACCCGAACGTGACCGTGGTGCTTCCCATGATGCTGCACGAGGACGAGGCCACCGCGATCGAGCGCGGTATCGACGGGGCGCACTTCTTCGCGTTCGCGCTGGCCCATTACTACGGGACGACGCCGCACGATCCGGGCCGCACCGATGTGTGGGCGGAGTTCCAGGAGCGCCGGGCGTCCCGGGGGCTGGACCGGGAGCAGATCATCGCCGGTGCCGGGCCGCTGAACGTGAACGTCGGTTCGCTGCGCGGTGCGGTCGGTACTCCCGAGCAGGTCATCGAACTGATCCGGCGGTACGAGGCGGCGGGCGTCGACCAGATCTCGTTCGTGCTCCAGTCCGGCCGGAACGAGCACGAGCACATCTGCGAGAGCCTGGAGCTGTTCGGCGCGTCGGTGCTGCCGCATTTCGTCGAGGGGCGGGAGGAGCGGGAGGCGGCCAAGGCGGAACGTCTCGCGCCCGCGATCGAAGCGGCCCTGGCGCGGCGGAAGCCGGCCCGGGAACTGCCGTCCGGTTACCGGATCGACGAGGACGCGGAGGTGGCCCGGGCGCAGCGCTCGTCCCGGCCCCGCCGCCCGGCGCGGGAGGAGATCCGCGCGACGGCCCGGCGGCGGGCCGCGCAGGGCTTCTACAAGCTGGTGCACGGCCGGACCGACGAGCAGATCGAGCGGCGGTTCGGGCCGGGCGCGCAGCGGGTGTTCTTCGCGGGGATGGCCCGCGCTTTCGATCCGTCAGCGGCGGCCGGGTTCGAGGGCGAGATCGAGTTCCGCCTGACGCCCGGGCGCGGGACCGCGACGGCCTGGACGATCCGGATCGCGGACGGACGGGCCCGCGCCCGCGCGCACGCGTCCACCAGGCCGGACGTCGCGCTCGTCCTGCGAACGGCCGACTTCCTGCGCATCCTCGCCGGGGACGCCAATCCGGCGTCGATGCTCATGGACGGCCGGCTGCGGATCGAGGGGAACTACGAACTGGCGCCGCGCCTCAGCGAGATGTTCGGCGGCCCTTCCCCGTACTGAGCCCGGAGTTCAGGGGTGGCCGTGGTCCCCCGATCACCACGGCCACCAGTACGTGTGATGCGGGATGTGCCGTCCGGGTTCGGGGAGGGTTCGGATGAATCTCGGAACTTTCGCCCGGGGTGTTGTGGGCGGCGGGCGTATGCTCTACAAGTAGTAGTACTACAGCCTGTCGTTGTTAGGGGCGGGGATGCGCATTCTCATCGTGGGCGCCGGGATCGGCGGGCTCGCGGCGGCGCTGGGGCTCCAGGCGGCCGGGCATCGGGTGACGGTGCTGGAGCGCGCGGAGCGGCTGCGCACCGAGGGCGGGGCGATCACGCTGTGGCCGAACGGCGTGACCGTGCTGCGCGACCTCGGCGTCGACCTGGCCGGGCTCGGCGCGCACCCGTCCGCGGTCGGGCTGCTGAGCGCGCGGGGCAGGCCGATCCTGACCATTCCGGCGCGCGAGCTGGAGGCCCGGCTGGGCGCGCCTCCCCTGTGCGTGGCGAGGATGGAGCTGCTCGTCCGGCTCTACGAAGGGCTGCCGGAGGGGACGGTGCGGTTCGGGGAGCGGTTCGCGCGGTACGTCCAGCGCGGCCGGGCCGTGCGCGTCGAGACCGAGTCGGGGACCGTCCATGGCGCCGACCTCCTGATCGGCGCGGACGGCGCGTGGTCCCGTGTGCGCGCGGCGGCGTTCGGCGCCAACGTCCCGAAGCCGACCGGAGTGGCGACCGTGCAGGGGCTCGTCCCGTCGAAGATCGATCTCGACGGGCGCTCGCTGATGCTCCTCGGACGCGAGGGCGACGCGGGGTTCGGACCGGCGGGCGACGGGCGCGTGTGGTTCTTCTTCGACGTCCCGTGGCCGCCGGACGGCCCGGCCGGTCGCCCGCTGGAGTTCCTCCGGCGGCGCTTCGGCGGCTGGGCCTGGCCCGCCCACGACCTCCTGGCCGAACTGACCGACGACGACGTGGAGGTCTTCCCGAACCACCGGCACGCGATCCCGCGCCGCTGGGGCCGGGGACGGTGCCTGCTGGTCGGCGACGCCATGCACGTCATGCCCCCGTTCTTCGCGCAGGGAACGAACCAGGCGCTAGAAGACGTCTCCACCCTGCTGCGCCTGCTCGGCCAGGGGGAAGACCAGCTGAAGCGCTACGGCCCGCTCCGCCTCCGGCAGGCCCGGCTCGCCGCGGCGCTCGCCACCAACGGCCGCTTCGTCAAGGAGCCGCTCAGCCTGGTGCAGTCCGAGCCCGTCCTGCGCCTCATGGCCGCCGCCCCCGGCGCGTCGGCGACGGCCGCCATCGTCGCGATCCTGCGCGCCACGAGCAACCGCCTCCCCTAACGTGGGGCGCGTGAGGACGTTCAGGGGCGCCGCCATCGGCGCGGTCATCGCGGTTCTCGGCGGGCTCGCCGTTCCGGCGCACGCGGCGGAGGGGCTGGCGCCGCTGGTCGACCTGGCGGCACGGCGGCTCGACGTCGCGGACATGGTCGCCGCCGCCAAGTGGGGGACGGGCAAGCCCATCGAGGACAAGGCGCGCGAGCAGCAGATCCTGGACTCGGTCGCCGAGCGCTCGGTGCGGATGGGCATCGACCCCGAGACGGCCAAGAGGATCTTCCGCGACCAGATCGAGGCGGGCAAGCTCGTCCAGCGCGGCCTGTTCGCGCGCTGGACGGTCCGCCCCGGCGAGGTCCCGGCGCACCGGCCCGACCTGGAGAAGGAGGTCCGGCCGCTGCTCGACCGGATCACCGACGAGCTGCTGGCCGACATCAAGGACACGCAGGGCGTCCGGCACGACCCGTCCTGCCGCACGGAACTGGTGAAGGCGGTCGGACGGGTCGAGGCCGCCCGGCACCCCGACGTCCTGCACCGCGTCGGCCTGGTCCGGGCGGTTCCATCGATCTGCTGACAGATCGATCTTCTGACAATGCCCCCTCGGGCTTTTGGACCCCGTGTCGACATGGTTATGTGCCCCTGTGACACGGGACGCGGGAAAAGTCGTGATCGGCCGGTACCGGCTCGCGGAGATGCTGGGCGAGGGCGGGATGGGCGCCGTCTGGCGCGCGCACGATGAGCGGATGCGCCGCGACGTGGCGCTCAAGCGGCTCAAGCCGCCCCCGGACCTGGAGCCGGGGCTGCGCGAGCAGATGGTGGCGCGCATGGAGCGGGAGGCCCGGTCGGTCGGGATGCTCAAGCACCCCGGCATCATCACCGTCCATGACCAGTTCCACGACGAGGACGGCCTGCCCTGGATCGTGATGGAGCTGGTGCGGGGCCGCTCCCTGGACGCCGCCATCCGCGAGGACGGCCCGCTGGACGAGGCGGAGGCCGCCCGGATCGGCGCGCGGATCGCCGAGGCGCTGGCGGCCGCGCACGAGGCGGGGGTCGTGCACCGCGACATCAAGCCGGCCAACATCCTGCTGGAGGGCGACCGGGTCGTGGTCTCCGACTTCGGGCTCGCCGCCGTCGCCGGGGAGACCGCCCTGACCGCCACCGGCGCCCTGCTGGGCACTCCCGCCTACCTCGCCCCCGAGCAGGTCGACGACCGCGAGGCCACGGCCGCCTCCGACGTCTGGGCCCTGGGCGTCACCCTGTACACCGCCGTCGAAGGGCGTCCCGCCTTCACCGGCGGCACCATGGCGGCGCTGCTCCTGGCCATCTCCCGGGGCGAACCCGCGCCGATGCAGCGGGCGCGGCTTCTGGCGCCCGTCCTGCGGGACCTGCTGCGCCGCGATCCGCGGCGGCGCCCCAGCGCCCGAGCCGCCGCCACCACCCTCAACGCGCTGGCCGGAACCCCGCCCGCCGAAACCCCGCCCATGCAGGCCCCAGCGGCCGATACCGTCCCGCCGCTGCCGTTCGCGGAGCCCTCCCGCCGCGCGTTCCTGCTCAGCGGGAGCGCCGCTGCCGTCGCCCTGGCCGTCCCCATCGGCTACGCCCTCACGCACGACGGGGGGTCGGGGCGCCCCCACGCGAGCAACACGCCTACCGCCTCGGGCCCACCTTCCCTGGGGAAGGTGCTGAGCGGCCATACGGGCCCGGTCACCGCGGTGGCGTTCAGCCCGGACGGGAAGACCCTCGCCAGCACGAGCGAGGATCGCACGGTGCGGCTGTGGGACCCCGCGACCCGCGCGCCCATCGGGCAGCCCCTCACCGGACACAAGGACGCGGTGCTCGCGGTGGCGTTCGATCCGCACGGGAAGACCCTGGTCACCGGGAGCAAGGACAAGACGGCGCGCGTGTGGGACGCCGCCACCCGCCTGCCGGTCGGCAAGCCTCTCACCGGCCAGTACGACGCCGTCTGGGCGGTCGCGTTCAGCCCCGACGGCAAGATCCTCGCCACCTCGGGCGGCGGTGACGTGCTGCTGCGGCACGCGGACACCCGCAAAGCCTTCGGTGATCCCGCCGTGCACCTGAACACCGTCAGCGCGATGGCGTTCAGCCCGGACGGGAAGACCCTGGTGACCGCGGCCGGCGACAACGTGTACGTGTGGGACCTGGCCGACCCCGCGCGCGCCCGCTGGCGGAACCTCAAGGAACGGGCCAGCGGTATCGCCGGGGTGGCGTTCAGTCCCGACGGCAAGATCCTCGCCACCGGAAGCGCGGCCGACGGCGAGATGCGGTTGTGGAAGGCGGCCACCCGCAAGCCCATCGGCAAGCCCTTCGGCGGCGGTGGCCGAGGGGTCGGCGGAGTGGCCTTCAGCCCCGACGGCAAGATCCTGGCCACCGGAGGCGACGACACCATGGTGCGGCTGTGGGACGTGGCCGCCCGCAAACTCCTCAGAGCGCCCCTCACGGGGCATACGGACAGCGTCGTCTCGGTGGCGTTCAGTCCCGACGGCAGGACCCTGGCCAGCGCGAGCACCGACCACACCCTGCGGTTGTGGGACATGGCGGCCCTGGGCGTGCGGGCACCGGCCTGACCCGGCGGATGGGCCGTTTGTGCCGGTGCGGGTCTTCGGCGATGCTGGGGGCGTGTCAACGGAGACTCTGCTCGGCGCCGCCGAGCTGCGCGCGTTCCTGGACGGGCTGCCGGGCGTCGACCAGGTCGGCGCGCAGGAGCGCGCCGCCCGGCTCGCCACGCGGTCGATCAAGACGTCCGCCAAGGCCGAGGCCATCGACCTGGCCATCGCGATGGTGGACCTGACCACCCTGGAGGGCGCCGACACCGCCGGGAAGGTGCGGGCGCTGTGCGCGAAGGCCGTCCGGCCCGACCCGTCGGACGCGACGGTGCCGAAGGTCGCGGCGGTGTGCGTCTACCCCGACATGGTGGAGACGGCCGTCGCGGCGCTGGACGGGTCCGGGATCGGCGTCGCGTCGGTGGCGACGGCGTTCCCGTCGGGGCGGGCGCCGCTGGAGGCCAAGCTCGCCGACACGCGGGCGGCGGTCGCGGCGGGCGCGTCCGAGATCGACATGGTGATCGACCGGGGCGCGTTCCTGTCCGGCGACGTGCTGAAGGTGTTCGAGGAGATCACCGCGGTCAAGCAGGCGTGCGGCGGCGCGCACCTGAAGGTGATCCTGGAGACGGGCGAGCTCGCGACGCTCGACAACGTGCGGCGCGCGTCGTGGCTGGCGATGCGGGCGGGCGCCGACTTCATCAAGACCTCCACCGGCAAGGTGTCGCCGGCGGCGACGCTGCCGGTGACGCTGGTGATGCTGGAGGCCGTCCGCGACTACCGGGCCGCGACCGGACGCCAGGTCGGGGTGAAGCCGGCGGGCGGGATCCGCACCACCAAGGACGCGATCAAGTACCTGGTGCTGGTGAACGAGACCGCCGGCCCGGACTGGCTGTCCCCGCAATGGTTCCGGCTCGGCGCGTCGTCGGTGCTGAACGACCTGCTGATGCAGCGCCGCAAGCTGTCCACCGGGGTGTACTCCGGTCCCGACTACTTCACCCTGGACTGATCATGGTGTTCGAGTACGCGCCCGCGCCCGAGTCCCGGTCGGTCGTCGACATCCGGCCGTCCTACGGGCTGTTCGTCGGCGGCGAGTTCGTCGACGGGCACGGCGAGCCGTTCAAGTCGATCAACCCGGCCGACGAGAGCGTGCTGGCCGACATCGCCTGCGCCGACGAGGCGGACGTCGACCGCGCCGTGCAGGCGGCCCGCACCGCCTACGACACGGTGTGGGGGCCGATGCCCGGCGCCGAGCGCGCCAAGTACCTGTACCGGATCGCCCGGATCATCCAGGAACGTTCCCGCGAGCTGGCCGTGCTGGAGTCGATCGACAACGGCAAGCCGATCCGCGAGTCGCGCGACGTCGACGTCCCGCTCGTCGCGGCGTGGTTCTTCTACTACGCGGGCTGGGCCGACAAGCTCGGCTACGCCGGGTTCGGCCCGGACCCGCGCCCGGTCGGCGTCGCGGGCCAGGTCATCCCGTGGAACTTCCCGCTGCTGATGCTCGCCTGGAAGATCGCGCCCGCGCTGGCCTGCGGCAACACCGTCGTGCTGAAGCCGGCGGAGACGACGCCGCTGACGGCCCTGCTGTTCGCCGACATCTGCCGCCAGGCCGACCTGCCACCCGGCGTCGTCAACATCATCACCGGCGCGGGCGAGACGGGCCGCGCGCTCGTCGCCCACCCCGGCATCGACAAGGTCGCCTTCACCGGCTCCACGGACGTCGGCCGCCAGATCGCCCGCACGCTCGCCGGGACGTCCAAGAAGCTGACGCTGGAGCTGGGCGGGAAGGCCGCCAACATCGTCTACGCGGACGCCGCGCTCGACCAGGCCGTCGAGGGCATCGTCAACGGGATCTTCTTCAACCAGGGGCACGTCTGCTGCGCCGGGTCGCGGCTGCTGGTGCAGGAATCGGTGGCCGACGAAGTCCTCGACCGGCTCAAGGCGCGGATGGCGACGCTGCGGGTCGGCGACCCGCTCGACAAGAACACCGACATCGGCGCGATCAACTCCGCCGAGCAGCTCGACCGGATCCGCGAGCTGTCGTCGGCCGGCGAGCACGAGGGCGCGACCCGCTGGTCACCGCCCTGCGACCTGCCCGACCGCGGGTTCTGGTTCGCGCCGACCGTCTTCACCGGCGTGGCGCAGTCGCACCGGATCGCGCAGGAGGAGATCTTCGGCCCCGTCCTGTCGGTGCTGACGTTCCGCACCCCCGACGAGGCCGTCACCAAGGCCAACAACACGCCCTACGGGCTCTCCGCCGGGATCTGGACGGAGAAGGGCTCGCAGATCCTGTGGACCGCGCAGCGGCTGCGCGCCGGGGTCGTGTGGGCCAACACCTTCAACAAGTTCGACCCGGCCTCCCCGTTCGGCGGCTACAAGGAATCGGGGTTCGGCCGCGAAGGCGGACGCCACGGGCTGGAGGGCTATCTCGATGTCTGACCGTCTCACCGTCCGCAAGACCTACAAGCTGTACATCGGCGGCGCGTTCCCGCGTTCGGAGTCAGGCAGGTCGTACCCCGTGACCGACGGCAAGGGACGGTTCGTCGCCAACGCGTCCCAGGCGTCCCGCAAGGACGTCCGCGACGCGGTCTCCGCCGCCCGCAAGGCGTTCGGCGGCTGGTCGGGACGCACCGCCTACAACCGCGCCCAGATCCTCTACCGCGTTGCCGAGATGCTGGAGGGACGCCGCGACCAGTTCGTCGACGAGGTCCGGCACGGCGGCGCGTCCAAGGCGCAGGCCGCCGCCGAGGTGGACGCGGCGGTCGACCGGTGGGTCTGGTACGCCGGATGGGCCGACAAGATCTCCGCCGTCGCGGGCGCCGCCAACCCCGTCTCCGGGCCGTTCTTCAACTTCTCCACGCCCGAGCCCACCGGCGTCGTCGGCATCGTCGCGCCCGACTCGCCGCTGCTCGGCCTGGTGTCGGTGGTCGCGCCCGCGATCGTCACCGGCAACACCGCCGTCGTCGTCGCGTCCGAGCCCGCGCCGCTGGCCGCCGTCACCCTCGCCGAGGTGCTCGCCACGTCCGACCTTCCCGGCGGCGTCGTCAACGTCCTCACGGGGCACCGAGCGGAACTCGCGCCGTGGCTCGCGTCCCACATGGACGTCAACGCCGTTGACCTCACCGGCGTCCCGGACGCCGACGTGCCCGGTCTCCAGGAGAAGGCGGCCGAGAACCTCAAGCGCGTCTTCCGCGCCCCCGGCGACTGGGCCGACGACCCCGGAACCGCGCGCCTGACGGCGTTTCTGGAGGTCAAGACGGTGTGGCACACCGTCGGTGTCTGAAAGTGGAAATGGCGCGGAGTGTGTAGAGCGTCACGAACGGTGGAATAGATCTCCCCGTAACTGATCATCACGGGGGGTAGATCAGTGCCTACCAAGACCGCATCGCGTACGACGAGCCGAGGTACGGCCGCTCGTACGAAGAGCACCACGACCAAGTCCACGGCCGCCAAGAAGACGGCCTCCAAGAGCACCTCGGCCGCCAAGTCGCCGTCGAGGTCCACGACCAGCCGCTCGACCGGGGCCAAGTCCCCGGCGAAGCGGACCGGCGCCGCGTCGGGCAAGGCGTCCACGGCGGCGTCGACGCGCGTCACCAAGGCCGCCGACCAGGCCAAGGCCGCCGCCACGCAGATGAAGTCGGTGGCGACCAAGGCGTCCTCGTCGGCCAAGGCCATGACCGCGATGACCAAGGCCATGACCACAGCCACCAAGGCGATGACCGACGCGGCCAAGGCGATGAACGCCGCGGCCAAGGACATGGCGAAGCAGCAGGCCACGCGTTCCACGGCCGCCAAGAGCAAGACCGGCACGACCGCGCGAAAGAGCCCGGCGTCCGGGACGGCCCGCAAGACCACTGCGGCGGCGAGCCGCTCACGGTCCACGGCGTCGGCGCGGGTGAGCTCGCCCAAGTCGACGGCGCGCAAGACCACGGCGTCCAAGACCCGGCCGTCCACCGCGAAGAAGACGACGGCGGCCAAGCCGCGGACGAGCGCCGCGCGCAAGACCACCGCGTCCTCGTCCCGGACGACCGCGAGCACCAGGAGCGGCACGGCGCGCAAGAGCACCGCGTCCCGCTCGTCCGGCACCGCCCGCAAGTCGAGCGCCTCGGGGACGGGCAAGGCCGCCTCGACCCGCCCGCGAGCGGGCGGCGCCACGGCCCGCCGCACCGCCGAGTCGGCCGCCGCGGCACCGCCGCCCGCCGGTCCCCTGGTCGAGCCGAAGACCTCCAACGGCCTGCAGCACTCGACCAGCACCGACGGCGGCTTCCTGACCGGCCTGACCAGCGCCGGGCAGCGCGACCGCTGACCGGCCTCACGGGTGCGGGGGTCTGGGGGTCCGCCCCCGGAGGGGACACGGTTCGGGCGGTAGCCCTGGGGGTCTGGGGGTCCGCCCCCGGAGGGGATGCCGCTCCGCCCGGCGCCCGGCGCCGCATCCCGCCCGCGGGCGGGGCCCTGCCGGGGCACGGGCGCGGGCGGAGCCGGCCGCGTCCGCGCACGCCGCGCACGCCGCCGGCCGGCGACTCACCACGGCCGCCTCACGGGAGGGCCCATTGGACGAGAAGGACATCCTGGCGCGCATCGACGACTACGTCGGCGAGGAGCAGCGGCTGCGCGACCGCTACCGGCGCGGCGACCTGGACCGCGACGAGGAGCACCGGCGGCTGGAGGAGCTGGAGGTGGCGCTGGACCAGTGCTGGGACCTGCTGCGCCGGCGCCGCGCCCGGATCGACGCGGGCGCGGATCCCGGCGACGCGGACAGCCATGTCCGCCCGCCGGACGAGGTCGAGGGCTACCTGCAGTGACGCTGCCCCTGAACCCGCCGTCCGGGCGGCGGACCCGGGGACCCGGGGGCCGGTCCACGGAGGCCGTGTGGCCCCTGCGGTTCGGCCTGGCGCTGGCGCCGGACGCGTCCGTGCCGCTGGTCCGCACCGCGCAGGACGCGGACCGGTACGGCCTCGACCTGCTCGGCATCCGCGACCGCCCGTACCTGCGCGACACCGCCGACGCGCTGACACTGATGGCGACCGCGCTGGCCGTCACGTCCCGGATCCGGGTGCTGCCCGCCGTGGCGTGCCTGCCGCTGCGGCCGCCCGCCCTGCTGGCCAAGGCGCTCGCCACGATGGACGCGCTGAGCGGCGGCCGCGTCGAGCTCGGCCTCGGCGCGGGCACGTCCTGGGACGGCGTCGAGGCCTACGGCGGCGCCCGGCTCGATACCGCCGCCGCGCGCCGCGCTCTCGAAGAGGCGGTGCAGATCGTCCGGCTGCACTGGAGCGACCAGAACGGGCTGCGCTTCCAGGGCGAGCACCACCGGTTCGCCGCCGCGCAGGCGGGCCCGGCGCCCGCCCACCAGATCGCGGTCTGGCTCGGCGTGACCGGGCCGCGCGCCCTGGACCTCGCGGGCCGCGTCGCCGACGGCTGGATCGCGCCGTCCTCGCTCGTCCCGCCCAAGCGGCTCGCCGACGGGCAGCGCCGGCTGGACGACGCCGCCGCCCGGGCCGGCCGCGCCCCGTCCGAGCTGCGCCGCGTCTACCTGCTCGAAGGCTCGGTGGACGGGCGCGACTCGCGCGGCTTCCTGCACGGCCCGCCGCAGCAGTGGGTCTACGAGATGACCGAGCTGGCCGTGGGCCACGGCGTCGACACGTTCCTGTTCGCCGGCGACCCGGAGCAGCTTCCGGTGTTCGCGCTGGAGGTCGTCCCCGCCGTCCGCGAGCAGGTCGCCCGCGAACGCAAGAACCTCAGCCCACCCTTCCGAGCCCCGACCCCGGCACGCTGACCCCGCCCCCGCGGTCCGTAGCCCGTGGTTTGAACCTCGACCACGTTCACGGGCGGGCACGCGGAGCGAGCGCAGCGAGCGGAGCGGGCCCGCCCGCCGACCGACAGGCCGTTCTCCCGCGGAGCGCCAGCGGAGCGGGAGAACAGCCTGTCGGTCGCAACGGGGGTTCCAGGGGGTCGCCCCCCTGGGCAAACACAGCCCTCCTGGACCGACCCACCTACATGCGTTCCGGGGTCGGGACGCCGAGGAGGGCGAGGCCGGTGGTCAGCGTGCGGAGGGTGGCGGCGCAGAGCGCGAGGCGCGAGGCCTTGGTCTCCTCGTCCGGCGCCTTCAGGACCGGGCAGTTCTCGTGGAAGGTCGTGTAGGCGTCGGCGACCGAGTACACGTAGGTCGCCAGCTTGTGCGGCTCGGCGGTCTCACCCGCCTGCTCCAGGGCTGCGCCGAACCCGAGCAGCTGGAGCGCCAGCGCGCGCTCGGCCGGGTCGGTGAGCCTGATCGGGCCGGTCGCCTCGTCCGGCGTGAGGCCGCCCTTGCGGAAGATCGACCGGATCCGGGCCGCCGCGTACTGCAGGTACGGGCCGGTCTTGCCGTTGAAGGAGATCATCCGGTCGAAGTCGAAGACGTACTCGCTGTCGCGCGCCACCGACAGGTCGGCGTATTTGATCGCGCCGATGCCGACGTCCTGGACGATCGCGGCGCGGGTGGCCGCGTCGAACGACTCGTCGTGCTGGACCTCGTCGTAGGCGGCGCCGGCCCGCTCGATGCCCTCGTCGATCAGTTCGGCGAGCTTGACGGTGCCGCCCGCGCGGGTCCGCAGGATCTTGCCGTCGGTGCCGAGGACGTTGCCGATCTGCGCGTGCTCGGCCCGGACGTCGTCGTTCAGCCAGCCGGCCATCCGGGCGACGGCGAACACCATCTGGAAGTGCAGCGCCTGCGGCGCGCCGACCACGTAGATCATCCGGTCGACGTGCTCGGTGTCGACCCGGTACCGGATGGTCGCGAGGTCGGTGGTGGAGTAGTTGTAGCCGCCGTCGCTCTTGCGGATGATCACCGGGAGGGGCTCGCCCTCGCGGCCGGTGAAGCCGGGCGGGAACGCGCACAGCGCCCCGTCGCTGACCACCGCGATGCCCTTGTCCTCCAGCTCTTGGACGGTCGGGGCGAGCAGGTCGTTGTAGAAGCTCTCGCCCTTGATGTCGTCGTCGGTGAGGGTGACGCCGAGCCGCCCGTAGACGGAGTTGAAGTAGTTCTTGGACACGTCCACGAGCACGTTCCACAGCCGCAGCGTCTCGGCGTCGCCCGCCTGCAGCGCCACGACCCGCCTGCGGGACCGGTCGGCGAACCCCTCGTCGCCGTCGAACTTCTGCCGCGCCGCCTGGTAGAAGGCCGTCAGGTCGCGGACGGACGAGTCGCCCCGCGCGGCGGCGTCCTCGCCGAGGTCGAGCAGGTGCTCGATCAGCATGCCGAACGGGGTGCCCCAGTCGCCGACGTGGTTGTCGCGCACCACGTCGTGGCCGAGGAAGTCCAGGATGCGGGCGATCGCGTCGCCGACGATCGTGGTCCGCAGGTGCCCGACGTGCATCTCCTTCGCCACGTTCGGCGAGGAGTACTCGACCACGACCTTCTGCGGGTGCCCGGTGGCGGGGACGCCGAGCCGCTCGTCCTCCAGGGCCCGCTGCGCCTCGCCGGCGATCCACACGTCGCTGAGCGTCAGGTTGATGAAGCCCGGCCCGCTGACCTGCACGTCCGACACGACGCCGGTGACGTCGAGGTTCTTGACGATCTCGTCGGCCACCTCGCGCGGCTTGCGGCCCAGCTTCTTGGCCAGCGGCAGCGCGACGTTGGCCTGAAGGTCGGCGAACTGCGACGGCCGGATGACCGGGTCGGCGTCCGCGTACGACGGTCCGAAGGCGGCGCTCAGCGCGTCCTGGACCCGGGCGGCGAGTACGAGTTGCGGATCGGGCATGTCCCAAGGTTATCGGCGCGCACGCACCTCCCGGCACAGGTTTTCGGCCGTGCGGAGCGGCGCGTCACGTCTTCCGGCGGCCGAGTCTCGCGGTGAGGGCCGGGACGTACCGGAGCACGGCGGTCAGCAGCGCCGCCGTGGCGACGGCGATTGCCAGCGCGACGGCGTCGTTGCGCGTCTGCCCGGTCTGGAGGGCGAAGAAGCGGCGCAGCGGCGGGACGCCCAGGACGGTGGCGAACGCCGCGCCCATCGCCGCGACCAGGCCCAGCCGCCACCGGTTCCAGGGCCGCGCGATCAGGGCCAGCACCCACAGGGTCAGCACGAACAGCGCGATGGAGGCCGTCGTGCTGTCGTCGGCGAAGTCGCCGGCCGGCCGCTCGGTGGCCAGGTGGTAGCCCGCGAACGTGGCGCCGCCGCAGGCGATCCCGGCGGGGACCGCGAACCGCAGCACGCGGGGCACGAACCCGGGCCGGGCCCGCTCGGCGTTCGGCGCGAGCGCCAGGAAGAACGCCGGGACGCCGATGGTGAGCGAGCTGATCAGCGTCAGGTGCCGGGGCAGGAAGGGGAACCGGACGTTCGCGAGCCCGACCAGCACCACCAGGATGATCGAGTACACGGTCTTGGTGAGGAACAGGTTCGCGACCCGCTCGATGTTGCCGAGGACGCGCCGCCCCTCGGCGACGACGTGCGGCAGCGTCGCGAAGCCGTCGTCCAGCAGCACGACCTGCGCGACGGCCCGGGTCGCGCCGCTGCCGGACCCCATCGCCACGCCGAGGTCGGCCTCCTTGAGCGCGAGGACGTCGTTGACGCCGTCGCCGGTCATCGCGACGGTGTGGCCCTTCGACCGCAGCGCGCGGACCATCGCCTGCTTCTGCCGCGGGCCGACCCGCCCGAACACCGAGTTCTCCTCCAGGACGCCGGCCATCGCGGCGGGTTCGCCGGGGAGCGTGCGGGCGTCGACGGGGTGCTCGGCGCCGTCCAGGCCGAGGGCGCGGGCGATCGCGCCGACCGAGACCGGGTCGTCGCCGGAGATGACCTTCACCGCGACGCCCTGCCCGGCGAAGTACCGCAGGGTCGGCTCCGCCTCCGGCCGCAGCCGCTGCCGCAGGACCGCGAGCGCGGCCGGTTCCGCGGTCGCCGCCGCGTCGAGCCGGTCCGGGTCGCCGAACGAGCCGTCCGGCACGCGGGCGAGCGCCAGCACCCGCAGCCCGGCGGCGCCCAGCTCGCGGGCGCGGCGGCGGGACGGGTCGCCGGGGCCGAGCAGCACGTCCGCCGCGCCGAGCACCCAGCAGCCGTGCCCGCCGAACGCCGCGCCGCTCCACTTGCGCGCCGAGGAGAACGGTACGGTCCCGGTCGCCGCCCACGGCTCGGCGGGCGCCGGGACGCCGTCGAGGACGGCCCGCATCGTCGCGTTCGGATCGGGATCGGACGCCGCGAGCGACGCGAGCGCCTCCCGCGCGGGCAGGTCGTCGCTGAGCACGATCACCTCGGCGAGGTCCATGCCGGGCTCGGTGAGCGTGCCGGTCTTGTCGACGCACAGCACGTCCACCCTGGCCAGGCCCTCGATCGCGGGCAGCTCCTGGACCAGGCAGCGCCGCCGCCCGAGCCGGACGACCCCGACCGCGAACGCGATGCTGGTCATCAGCACGAGCCCTTCGGGGATCATAGTGACGACGCCCGCGACGGCGCCGACCACCGCGTCGGAGGTGTTCCCGGCGGAGGAGAACTGGGTGGCGAACAGCAGGATCGCGGCCGGGACGATCAGCCAGGTCACGTACCTGAGGAACGCGTTGACGCCCGCCATCAGCTCCGAGTGCGCCAGCGAGAACCGGCTCGCCTCCTCGACCAGGCGCGCGGCGTAGGCGTCCCGGCCGACCTTCGCGGCGGTGAACGCGCCGCCGCCCGCCACCACGAAGCTGCCCGACCGCACCTGCTCCCCGGGCGGTTTGCGGACCGCGTCGGCCTCGCCGGTGAGCAGCGACTCGTCGACCTCCAGGCCGTCGGAGGACACCACGCCGCCGTCCACGACGATCCGGTCCCCGGGCCCGAGCACGACCAGGTCGTCCAGCACGATCTCCTGCTGCGCGACCTCGCGGACGGCGCCGTCCCGCCGCACCCGGACGGGCGTCTCGCCGATCACCGCGAGCCGGTCGAGGGTCCGCTTCGCGCGCAGCTCCTGGACGGCCCCGATCGCCGAGTTCGCCACGATGATCAGGCCGAACAGCGCGTCCTGCCACTGCCCGAAGATCAGCACGAGCACGAGCAGCGACCCGATCAGCGCGTTGAAGCGGGTCAGCACGTTCGCGCGGACGATCTCCGGCACCGACCGGGAGGAGCGGCGCGGCACGTCGTTGGCGCGGCCCGCCGCGACCTGTTCGCGCACCTCGGCGGCCGTCAGCCCCCGCCCGGCCGCCGCCGGCACCCCGTTCACACGGGCGATCTCCCCGGACCGTGCCGGACTATGTCGCGGCGGGCGGTTCGGTGCGGTCGGGCGGGGCGTGCTCGGGTGCGGGCTCCCGGGCGTCGCGCGGCGGTTCGGCGGGCCTCGGCGGCTCCGCCTGCCGGTCGGCGGGCCTGGACGCCCGGTCCCTGTCCTTGTCCTTGTCCCGGTCCCGGTCCTGCCCGTCGCGCTCGCCGTGCGTCCAGCGGCCGAACCGGGACGTCCGCGTCGCCGCGACCTGCTCGCGGATCCGCTCCACGATCCGCCCGGACGCCAGCCGGTGCGCCAGCTCGCACGCCGAGGCGATCGCGCGGGCGTGCGAGGCGCCGTGCGCGATGACGACCGTCGCGTTGAGGCCGAGCAGGACGCCGCCGCCGTAGGTGTCGGGGTCGAGGCGGTCGCGCAGCTCCTGGAGCCGGCGGCGCTGCAGCAGGGCGCCGACCCGGGCGGGGGCGCTGGCGGTCATCGCGCCCCGGATCTCCGCGAACGCGGTGCGGACCGTGCCCTCCATGGTCTTGAGCGCGACGTTGCCGGTGAACCCGTCGGTCACCACCACGTTCACCGCGCCGCGCAGCAGGTCGTGGCCCTCGATGTTCCCGGCGAACTCGATGCCGTGGCTGCCGCCGGACAGCAGCTCGTGCGCCCGCTTGGTGACCTTGTTGCCCTTGCCGGGCTCGGCCCCGATCGTCAGCAGCCCCACGGTCGGCCGCTCGACGCCCAGCAGGATCTGCGCGTACGCGGTGCCGAGCGCGGCGAACTGGACGAGCCCCTCCGGCTTGACGTCGACGGTGGCGCCCGCGTCCAGCAGGATCGTCGGGCGCGGCGTGGTGGGCAGCGCCACCGCGATGGCGGGCCGCATCACGCCCTGCTGGCCCTTCAGCCGCAGCCGGGACGTCGCGACGACCCCGGCGGTGCTGCCCGCCGACACCAGCGCCGACGCCCGGCCCTGCTTGATCAGGTGGCAGGCGATCGCGATCGAGGACTTCGGCTTGCGCCAGCTCGCGAGCGCGCCCTCGCCCATGTCGAGGGCCTCCTCGGCGTGCACGATCGGGATCTTCCCGGCGAACCCGTGCCGGTCCAGCTCGCGCTGGATCCGCGGCGCCTGCCCGACCAGCACCACCCGGACGCCGTGCTCGCGGACCGCGTCGACCGCGCCCTCGATGATCGCGCCGGGCGCGTGGTCGCCGCCCATCGTGTCGACCGCGATCGGCAGCGGCCGCACCGCCGCCGGCCGGCGGGCCGCCCGGCGCGACGGCTCGCCTTGACCGGTCATGGGGTCGCTCCAGAGGGGTGAGGGAGATGCGGCGCGCGGGAGATGCGCAGCTCATCGCATGGTAAGTCCTCGGTTCGGCTGCCTTGGCGGTGCCGGCCGGGAGGTGGTGAGCCTCACGTGCCCGCGGAGCGGGCGTCCGCGGCGCCGGAGGCCCCGGACGGCCGGGCAACGAATGCGCATGATCAGGGAAAAGTCCGGCACTCAGCGCATGTGATCCAGTACGGACGGTGATGAAGCTGACGTGGAAATGGTGATGAATCGCAAGAAGGCCCTGCTCCTGGGCTCCGCCGTGCTCCTCGTCCTGCTGGTCGCGGGCGGCGCCGCGTGGCTGATGGTGACGTCCGGCGGCGACCTGCAGTACAAGACGCAGGCCGCGCTGCGCAAGGCGCTGCCGACGAAGGCCGCCGACGAGCTGACCGTGCGCGGGCTCAAGCTGCAGTCGCCGCTGAAGTGCGCGAACCTGCCCGGCTGGACCAAGAAGAGCATGCGCGTGTCCTGCACCGGCACCACGGCCGACAACAAGCAGGTCAAGGTGCTCGGCAGCGGCGAGGAGGCGTCCAAGAAGAACTACTTCACGATCCTCGTGGACGGGCGCCCGGTCGTGGAGAACGCGCAGTGCCTCGGCGCCGCCTGCCACAAGGGCAACGGTTAGGCCGGGACCCCGGTGGTCAGGAGCAGCCGAGGCCGAGGCAGCCCTGGTCCAGGACCTGCCGCCCGGCGACGGTGACCGTGTACTCCTCGAGCGGGTGGGCGCTGTCGGCGTCGCGGGCCGTGCCGGTCACCACGACCGGCTGCCCCGCCTTCGTCCGCGCGGTGCACGACACGCGCACGACGTCGCCCGTCTTCGGCGTCTTGCAGGACGGACGATGCTCCAACGCGATGTCGCGCTTCTTCAGCTCGGCGACCACCCCGTCGGTGACGGCGTTGCGGTAGGACCCCTCGGAGATCCGCTGCATCACCTTGCAGCCGGACATGGTCACCGCCAGCACCACCGCGAGAAGCACCGCCCGAACGCGCCTCACGACATTTCCTCTGCCCGCAGCACTTCGGCGACCGCGTCGGCGACGGCGTCCGGACGGTCGAGCTGGACCATGTGCAGGGAGTCCGGCAGATCGACCTGGCTGCCGTACGGCGTCATCGCCGCCAGTTGCGCGTGCCCCTGCGACCATTTCCGCTTCTTGGCGTCGCCCCTGACGTCGCCGAGCGCTGTCAGCACGACCAGCGGCACGGCCGGGAACGGGCGGCGCTCGCGGAGCCGCGCCAGGTCGACGGCCTGCTCCCGGTAGGCCATGTCCTCCGCGATGACGGTGCCGAGGACGGTCCCGCGCCCGTACACCGAGCGGACGACCGTGTCCGGGACGGGCTCGTCGCGCCGGCTGGTGCACTTAAGGATCGTCCGGCGCCCGAACGGCCCGACGAGCTTCGACAGCCGCGTCGCGCCGAGGGCCACCCCGGTCGCCGTGGCCAGCGGCGTCGCCACCGCCGCGAACCGGACGAGCTCGCGCGGATCGGGTTCGTAGCTCGGGTCGACGAGGACCAGGCCGCGCACCAGCTCGGGACGGAGCCGGGCGAGCGCCTCGGCGTGGAACCCGGCCATCGAGTGCGCGACCACGACCACCGGCCGTCCCGCCCGCTCCGCCAGCGCCGCGAGGATCTCCGCCTCCCGGCGCAGCGTCGGGGCCGCGATCGCCGCCGGGCTGAGGCCCAGCCCGGGGCGGTCGAAGGCGATCACCCGGTTCCGGTCGCGCAGCAGGTCCGTGCTCGGCCGCCAGTCGAACCAGGCGCCGCCGAGCCCGGAGCTGAGCAGCAGCGGCGGGCCGTCCGCCGGCCCCTCCTCGACGACGTGGACCTGTTCGCGCCCCACGTTGACGATCTCGTCCACGGTGCCGGCGCTGTCCCGTGCGGGGCCGGCGCTCGCGCTCACCTGGTCGGCGTACTCGGTCATAGGGGCGTCTTCTCCCGTAGCGACGGCGGGGCGGCGAGGGCGCGCCGGGCGTTGCGGTGGTCGGCGTACAGCGCCCAGGCGATCAGCAGCAGCCCGACGCACAGCACGCCGATCTGCACGCGCTGGATGATGCCGAGCCACCGGCCCAGGTACATCGCCAGCACCGTGCCCAGCGCGAACACGGTCTCGGCCGCCGCGACCGCCCAGCCCCAGCGGGCCAGCACGGGCCACCACCCGTACCGGCGGGCGGCCATCGACAGCAGGAACAGCGCGATCACCCCGCAGGTGATCACGACGGTGCTGGTGACGGAGTGGAACTCGTGCGAGAACGACACGTGCTCCGAGCGCTCCCGCAGCGCGCACCACGTCTCCAGGTTGGGCGCGCAGTCCAGCGGGAACGAGGCGTCCCCGATCGCCCAGATCCCGAACAGGCCGAGGAACGCCCAGCCGGCGGTGGCCAGCGGGCGCCGCCGCAGCCGGCGCAGCGTGCCGATCGACACGAGGATCGCCATGACGCCGGTGATGAAGTCGCCGCCGCTGTAGACCA
Organism: Actinomadura opuntiae; assembly: GCF_030283205.1. Classification (GTDB taxonomy): domain Bacteria; phylum Actinomycetota; class Actinomycetes; order Streptosporangiales; family Streptosporangiaceae; genus Spirillospora. Next base: position 76,899 of record NZ_JASNWF010000024.1, on the reverse strand, counting down.
GGTGGAACGGCTGGTCGAGGGCCGACAGCTCGCTGACGTAGCCGTTGACGACGTCGAGGTCGGGGCTCAGCACGTTCTCCAGGACGAAGGACGCGTAGCAGACCGCCGCGAGGAAGGCCAGGACGATCACCGGGCGCGGGGCCGTCCCGGGCCCATCGGCGCCCGGCCCCGTACCGTCCGGCCCCGTACCGTCCGGCTCTGCGTCGCCCGGTCCGCCGGCGTCCGGTCCGGGGCCGCCGGGGAGCCCGTACTCGCCGCCGGTCGCCGACCCGGCCGCGCCGTCTGCGTCGTGGGAGTCCACACCAGCCCCCTCGCCCGTCCGCGGTTCCGCCCCGACCAGTATTTCCGAACCTCGTGTCAGCGGGTGACCTGGGGCGCGGTTTCCGGAGTATCCGCTGGCCGAAGCCTGGCCGCCGCATGACGGAGAGGTTGACGTCCCGTAGTCGTTGAACAAGGGGCGGGACGTCCACGATGATGCAGGGGCGATTTGTCGGGATCGGCGTTGACCAGCTTTTTCCCTACCCTGTAGGGGGTATCAATTCGGTATGAACCGGTCCCAAACGGTTGAATGGGGGTGTCCTGCGGCCTCCTGATCACCGTCCGTGACGACGCGCCCGGGGTGCGCTTCCCCCGCTGACATCAAGGAGTACCAACACGTGACACTGGTGAACGACGCGGCTCCCGCAATGCGATCCACCGGTCGCAAGTTCCGCGCCTTCACGGCGAAGCACCTGGACGAGCTCACCGCTCGCGCCGGGCTGTCGCCCGAGCAGCGGCTCGCGACCCGCGCGGTCGCGACGGTCCTGCCCTTCCGGACCAACGCCTACGTCATTGAGGAGCTCATCGACTGGTCGGCCGCGCCGGACGACCCGATCTACCGGTTGGTGTTCCCGCAGCCCGACATGCTCCCCGCCGGGGACGTCGCGCACCTGTCGGACCTGCTGCGCCGCGAGGCCCCCAAGGCGGAGATCGAGGCCGCCGCGCGCGCGGTGCGGATGCGGCTGAACCCGCACCCCGCCGGGCAGATGGAGCTCAACATCCCGAGCTTCGGGGACGGCAAGATCCCCGGCATGCAGCACAAGTACGGCGAGACGGTCCTGTACTTCCCCAAGCAGGGGCAGACCTGCCACGCGTACTGCACCTACTGCTTCCGCTGGGCCCAGTTCGTCGGCGAGCCCGACCTGAAGATGGCCGGCGACGAGCCCGCCGCCCTGCGCGACTACCTGCTCGCGCACCCCGAGGTCACCAACGTCCTGTTCACCGGCGGCGACGCCATGATCATGGGCGAGCCGGTGCTGCGCCGCTACGTCGAGCCGCTGCTGGAGCTGGAGCAGCTGGAGGCCATCCGGATCGGCACCAAGTCGCTGGCGTACTGGCCGCAGAAGTTCGTCACCGACCCCGACGCCGACGCCATGCTCCGGCTGTTCGAGCAGGTCGTGGAGTCCGGCAAGAACCTGGCCTTCATGGCGCACTTCTCGCATCCGCGCGAGCTCGAGCCGCTCATGGTCACCGAGGCGTGCCGCCGCATCCGCGACACCGGCGCGATCATCCGCACCCAGGCCCCGCTCATCCGGACCATCAACGACGACGCCGCCACCTGGGAGACCATGTGGCGGGCGCAGACGCGGATGGGCCTCGTCCCGTACTACATGTTCGTCGAGCGCGACACCGGGCCGCAGGACTACTTCGCCGTCCCGCTGGCCCGCGCCCACGAGATCTTCCGGGACGCCTACAAGAACGTCTCCGGCCTGTCCCGGACCGTCCGGGGCCCGTCCATGTCCGCCACCCCCGGCAAGGTCTGCGTGGACGGCGTCGTCGACCTGTTCGGCGAGAAGGTGTTCGCCCTGCACTTCATCCAGTGCCGCGACGCGGACCTGGTGGGCAAGCCCTTCTTCGCGCAGTACGACCCGGACGCCGCCTGGCTGGACGACCTCAAGCCCGCCTTCGCCGACCGCTTCCCCTGGGAGAAGTAGGGCAGGCACCCGGCGCCGCCTGAGTAGGGGTACTCAGGCGGCGCCACCAGGCCGCCGTGAGGATGGCGGCATGACCTCCGCCTTCGCCGGCCCGCCGGCCGCCGCCCGTCCGACCGGATCCGGATCGCCGTGGCCGCCGTGTACGGCGCTGCCATCCTCGTCACGACCGTGAGCGTCCTCGCCGTCCTGCCGCAGGCCCTCGACACCACGCTGTTCCTCCTCACGACAACGGGCGCCGGCGCCGTCCAGACCTGGCTCCTATGGCCCACCCCGCTCCGCCGCCACAAAACGACCCCGTAACCGGCGCACCACGACCAAACACCCCACCAAGGAACCGACACCGCACACCGCGATGACATACCCCGGCGCAAGCAGCCCGCCGAGGGCGCCCGCGCCGGCCATGGCGGCGGCCTGCCCCGTCACGATCCCCATGGTGGCCAGGCCGACCGCCTGTCCCTGGATGCGGTCCGGCACCACGTCCGCCACGCGCGCCTGGACGTTCAGGTCGTAACCCATCCCGAACGCCCCCGCCGCCATCAGCGCGCACGCCGCCGCGAGGCCCGGCCCGAACACGAACGCCACCAGCGGCGCACCGGTCAGCAGGGCCAGCGGCAATGTCAGCCGCTCCCGGACGGACGGCCGGACCCATCGTCCGAGCACGAGATTCCCGGCGAACATCCCGGTCGCGCTCGATGCCAGCAGCAGTCCGGCCGCGCCGGGTCGGCCGAGCCCGCTCCCGTAGGGGACCGCCATGGCCTCGCTGCCGACCGCCAGCGAGACGGGCAGCCACCACGCGAGCAGCAGGCCGCGCACCCTCCGGTCCGTGAGCAGCCTGCGGTTGACCTGCCACGTCTCCCGCACCGTGCCCGAGAACCGCGACGAGTCCCCGTCCGCCTGCGGCTGCGGCGCCTTGAGGCCGCACCAGGCGAGCGCGGCCGCCGTTCCACCGCTCGCCGCCGCGAGCAGCAGCGTCCCGGACGGTGCCAGCACCGCCAACAGCAGCCCGCCCACCGCCTGCCCGGCGATCTGCGCGACCGCCATCGTCATCGTGAACACCGACCGGCCCAGCACGTACCGGTCTCCGGACAGCAGCCCCGGCAGCCGTCCTCCCAGGCTCGCGCTGCCGACCGGCGCGAACACCCCGATCCCGGCGACCAGCGCGAGCATCCCCGGCACCGGCAGGCCGCCGAGGGCCAGGACGCCGTCGACCGCGCAGCGTGCCAGGAAGTAGCCGGTGAGGAGGCGGCGCGGCGGCACCCGGTCGGCGAGCGACAGCAGGAACATGCCCCCCACCACGTAGGGCAGCATGCCCGCGGAGAAGGCCAGGGCGGCGAACAGGGTAGAGCCCGTCCGCTCGAACACCAGCACCGATAGCGCGATCATCCGGATCGACTCCCCGGTCACCAGTAGCGTCTGCACGCCGAAGAGGGTCCGGAACTCGGGGACGCCGAAGACGTCGCGGTAGCGCGCGGACGGCGGTGGTGCGGTGGGGGCGGTCGACATGGTCATGGCGCCACTCTTGGGCGGGGTCGGGGTGGGCGGATAATGTTTCGGGGAGGGGCGAAACGTGCATCGGATCGTGGTGGGACCCGGGGACCTGGCGGCCAGCCGGTTCGGGATCGCGCCGCTGTACGAGACGCTCCATGTCGTCGGGCTCGTGTCCGGGCGGTTGCCCGCCGGGCCGGTGAGTCCGTGGCTGGAGCGCGTCCGGCCCGCGTATCGGGCGATCGCCGGGGACCCGGCGGTGCGGACGCTGGCATTCCTCGTCGGCCACACCAGTTATGTCGCCGACTTCATCTCACCGCCGCCGGCCCGTCCGAACCTGACGGTCGCCGAGCAGCTGGCCATCGCCCGTGCCACGCCGCTGGAGCAGGCCAGGGAGGAGATCGCCCGCAACGTCGAGGGCCTCCCGGAACCCGAGCCGGACGTCCGCGACGTCCTGGAGAGCACCGAGGTCGTGCGGCGGCTCACCGACGGCGTGGAGGCGGCGTGGACGGCCCTCATGGAGCCCGACTGGCCCGTCGTGCGCTCGATCCTCGAACAGGACATCGTGCACCGCGCGGGACGGCTCGCCGCCTACGGCTGGGCGCAGGCGCTGGACGGCCTGTCGCGCAGGGTCCGCTGGCGCGACGGCGTCATCGAGCTCGACATGCGGAGCAAGGGAACCACCCGCCTCGACGGCAGCGGGCTGATGTTCGTCCCGACCGCGTTCTCCGACGTCGGTGTCGCGCTCGAACGGAACTGGCCGTACACGCTGATGTACCGGGCCAGGGGAGTGGCGGCGCTCTGGGAGGGGCGGGAGCCGCAGGAGGGGGACGCGCTGGCGCGGCTGCTCGGGCGTACGCGCGCCGACCTGCTGCGCGCGCTGGCCGAGCCCGCGACGACGACGTGGCTCAGCGCCCGGTTGCGGGTGAGCCTCGGAGGGGTCGGCGATCACCTGGCGGTGTTGCGTGCGTCCGGTCTCGTCACCCGCGAGCGCAGCGGGCGTTCCGTGCTGTACCGGCGGACGGCCGTGGGGGACGTGCTGGTCGGCGCCTCGTGAGGCCGTCCCGAGACCTCAGCGTAGGTGCCGTACCAGCACCAGGCAGGACAGCAGCGACGCGGCGCCGCAGAGGGCGATGGCCTGCGGCGGCGTCAGCAGGTCGCCGAGTGCGCCCGCCGCGGCCATTCCGGCGGCCTGCCCGGTCATCATCCCCGTGTTGGCGAGGCCCATGGCCTGGCCGTGGATCCGCTCCGGCGTCGCGTCCACCAGCCGGCGCTGGAGCGGCAGGTCGTAGCCGAGGCCGAGGGTCCCCGCCAGCAGCAGCGCGCAGGCGACCGGGAGCGGTGGGTGGAGTGCGAACAGCAGCAGCGGCGCGCCCATCAGCAGCGCAAGCGGCAGCGTCAGGCGGTCGCGCAGGTCCGGGCGGATCCAGCGGCCGATGAGCAGGTTGCCCGCGAACATCCCCACCGCGCCCGAGGACAGCAGCAGGCCCGCCTCCCCGGCCCGGCCGAGCCCGCTCGCGTAGGGAACCATCAGGCCCTCCGCGCCGACCGACAGCGACAGCGGCAGCCAGAACGCCAGCAGCAGGCCCCGCGTCGTGCGGCCGCCCAGCAGCAGCCGGTTGACCCGCCAGGTCTCCCGCGCCACGCCGGACGACCCGAGGCCCGGCGCCGGCACGTCCGGCAGCCCGAACCGGGAGAGCGCGGCGGCCACGGCGGCGCTCCCGGCGGCCAGCCACAGCGTCCCCGCCGGGGTGAGCGCCGCCAGCAGCAGCCCGCCGATCGCCTGCCCGGCGATCTGCGCGCCGGCGGCCGTCATCGTGAACAGCGACCGGCCCAGCACGAAGCCGTCGCCGGGAAGCAGCGCGGGCAGCCGGCCCTGCACGGTCGCGCCGTTGACGGGCCCGAACAGCCCGAGCACCAGGATCAGCGCGATCATCACCGGCAGCGGGACCACATCGCACGCGAGGACGGCCGTGACCGCGAAGGACAGCAGGTAGAAGCCGGTGAGCAGCCGCCGCATCGGCACCCGGTCGGCCAGCGAGAGCAGGAACGCGCCGCCCACCACGTAGGGGAGCATCTCCGCGCAGAACACCAGCGCCGCGGTGAGCGAGGACCCGGTCCGCTCGAACGTCTGCACCGACAGCGCGATCATCCGGACCGAGTCCCCGGCCACCCGCAGGGTCTGCAGGGTGAAGAGGGTCCGGAACTCGGGGACGCCGAAGACGTCGCGGTAGCGCGCGGACGCCGCCGGCGCGGTGGTCGTGGTCATGGCGACCACCTTCGGGGGCCGCGCCGCGGGAGGATAATGTTTCGGAGAGGAGCGAAACGTGCACCAAGCGAGCGCAGCGGCCGTTCGGTCCTGTACCGGCGGACGGCGTGGGGGACGTGCTGGTCGGCGCCCCGTGAGGCCGTCCCGGGGCGGGACGGCCTCAGCGAGGGTGTCAGACGCCGTACTCGGGGACGATCGTCGCGCGGGCCAGGGTGTGGGCGGTGATGTTGAAGCCCACGACGGCAGGCGAGGTGTCGGAGTCCAGGCCGAGCGACTCCACGTCCAGGGCGTGGACGGTGAACACGTAGCGGTGCGGATCGCCGGGAGGCGGGGCGGCGCCGCCGAACTCCTTGGTGCCGTAGTCGTTGCGGGCGTGGACGCCGACCTTGGAGTCGGCGGTGCCCGCGCCGGTCGGCAGTTCGGTGACGTCCGCCGGGATGTCGAACAGCGACCAGTGCCAGAAGCCGCTGCCGGTCGGGGCGTCCGGGTCGTAGCAGGTGACGGCGAAGCTCCGGGTCTCCGCCGGGAACCCCGACCAGCGCAGGTGCGGGGACTGGTTGCCGCCGCTGAACCCCCAGTCGTTGAACACGTGCTTGTCGTCGAGTTGCTCGCCTTCGGTGACGTCGTCACTGGTCACGGTGAAGGACGGGACCTCGGGCAGGTGCTCGTGCGGAAGCGGTGGCCTGCCGGCCATGGCGACCTCCTCGTCAGGGATCGGGTTGTCACCCCATCTCTATCAGCCGTCGATCAGGTTTTGACGGCGCCCATCGTGAACCCGGTGACGAACCGGTCCAGGAACAGGTTGAACAGGAACGCGATCGGGACGGCGGTGACCACCGTGGCGGTCTGCAGCGACTGCCAGAAGAACACGTCGCCGCGCACCAGCTGGGTCGGCACGCCGGTGCTGACCACCATCTGCGGGCTCGCCGACACGAACGCCAGCGCGTACACGAACTCGCTGGCGGTGAGCGTGAAGCTGAACACCACCACCGCGACGATCCCGGGGAACACCAGCGGCAGGACGGCCCGGACGAACGCGCCGAGCCGGCTGTAGCCGTCCACCATCGCCTGCTCCTCGACGTCCTTGGGGACGGCCCGCAGGAACCCGATCAGCAGCCACACCGACACCGGGACGGTGATCGTCGGATAGACGACGATCATCGACCAGAGGGTGTCCTCCAGGTGCAGCCGGACGACGACGCGGGTCAGCGACAGGAACAGCAGCGACGGCGGCACCAGGTACACCATGAAGATCGCGATGCCCATGGGGGTGCCCCACGGGCGGTCCAGCCGCGCCAGCGAGTACGCGGCGGGCAGCGCGAGCAGCAGCGTGATCGCCACGACGGCGGCGCCGACGATCAGCGTGTTCGCCACGAACGTCAGGAACGGCGTGTCGTCGAACAGGAACGTCACATGGTCGGGCGTCGCGGGCTTGTTGAAGAAGAACGGGTTGCTCTCGGGGTTGTACAGGTCCTGGTTCTGCTTGAACGCGCTGACCAGGCTCCACAGGAACGGCAGCGCGCACACCAGCGCCGCCAGGACGGCCGACCCGTACACGCCGCCCCGCGCCGCGACGTGCCGGAGCGCGTACCGCCGCCGCAGCCTCTCGACCTCCTCGGCCCGATCGGTCATCCCGCCTCCAACCGGCGGACGGCGCGCAGGATCGCGATCGCGCCGGCGAGCAGCAGCGGGAACAGGAACAGCGCGATCGCGGCGCCCTGCCCGACGTCGCCGCCCTCGATCCCCCGGAAGTACGCCCACGACGCCAGCACGTCGGTGGCGTGCGTGGGGCCGCCCCGCGTCAGCACGTACGGGACGGTCATGTCGGTGAACGTCATGATCGCGCCGAACAGCCCGGCGACCGCGATCACCGGCAGCGTCAGCGGGATCGTCACCTCGAACATCCGCCGCCAGAACCCGGCGCCGTCGACCCGGGCCGCCTCGTCGATGTCGCGGGGGATCGCCACCAGCCCCGCCATCATGATCACCGCGGCCAGCGGCGTCAGCCGCCACGTCTGCACCGCGATCACCGAGCCCATCGCCGTCCACGGGCGGCCGAGCCACACCACGTTCCCGCTGATCAGCCCCGCGTGCCGGAGCACCCAGTCGACCGGGGAGTAGATCGAGTCGAGGAACCACAGCCACGAGATCGTGGACAGCGCGACCGGCGTCGTCCACGGCAGCAGCACCAGCAGCCGGACGAACCACTTGCCGTGGAAGTCGGCGACCAGGATGTTCGCGAGGATCTTCCCGAACACTACGATCAGCGCCATGCTGATCCCGGTGAACACCAGCGTGTTCACCAGCGCCCGCCAGAACACCCCGTCGTGGAAGACCTCGGTGAAGTTGCGGAACCCGACGAAGTCGAAGGACGGGTCGCCGGTCGTCACGTCGGAGAACGCGAACGCGATGGCCAGCAGGAACGGCACGCCGACCAGCGCGACGATGTAGACCACCGACGGCAGCAGCAGCGCCCACGCCAGGAACCCCTCCCGGTCGGCGAGCCCCGCCCTCCGGCGCGCCCGCACCGCGGACGCGGCGCCGCTCACCGCGCGCCCCCGATCGTCATCGGCTCCGCGCGGACGCCCTCCGCCGCGTCGAAGAACCGCAGCCGCTCCGGCTCCACCGCGAACGGGTGCGTCTCGCCCGCCGCGATCGGCGTCATCACCGTGGCGGGCAGCCGGGTGATCACCCGGGTGTCCTCGCCGAGGCCCGTCACCGTCCCGTACACGTGCCGGTCGCCGGACAGGTACTCCATCCGCTCCACCCGGAGCGGCATCGCCACCCGCCGGTCCGCCGGGACGACCTCCTCCGGCAGCAGGTGCTCCGGCCGGAACCCCACCAGCCGGTCGCCGCGCTTCACCAGGTTCATCGGCGGCGACCCGATGAACGTCGCCACGAACGTGTCGGCCGGATCGTCGTACACCTCCTGCGGCGTCCCGACCTGCCGCACCCGGCCGTGCTCCAGCACCGCGATCCGGTCCCCGAGCCCCATCGCCTCGGCCTGGTCGTGCGTCACGTAGATCGTCGTCGTCCCGACCCGCTGCTGGAACCGCTTCAGCTCGTCGCGCGCCGTCGCCCGCATCTTCGCGTCCAGGTTCGACAGCGGCTCGTCCAGCAGGAACACCGCCGGGTCGCGGACCAGCGCCCGCGCCAGCGCCACCCGCTGCCGCTCACCGCCCGACAGCTGCCGCGGCTTGCGGCCCAGCAGCGGCTCGATCTCCAGCAACTCGGCCGCCCACCGCGCCTTCTTCTCCCGCTCCGCCTTGTCCATCCGTTCGGCCCGCAACGGGAAGACGATGTTGTCCCGCACCGTCTTGTGCGGATACAGGGCGTACGACTGGAACACCATCGCGATCTGCCGGACCCGCGGCGGCAGCCCGTTCACCGGATGCCCGCCGATCAGCACCTCGCCCTCCGTCGGCTGCTCCAGCCCCGCGATCGTGCGCAGCAGCGTCGTCTTCCCGCACCCCGACGGCCCGAGCAGCACCAGATACTCGCCCGGCTCCGCCGCGAGGTCCACGCCGTCCAGCGCCCGCACCACGTCCCCGCGCCCGCGCCGCCGAGCCCGCACCCGCCCATCGAACGTCTTGACGAGCCCTCTGACCTCGACGGTGTTCAATTGCCTCGCCTCCGCTCGGCGGCTCGCGGGCCCTTCTCGCGCCGGCGTGTCGCCCCGACCAACCGACCCCGACCGACCTCCTCGGCCTCGTCGCTCCGGTCGCTCGTTCCTCGCTCCCTGCGCTCCTCAGTCCAGACGGCGCGGCCCACTCGCGTGTTCATCAGCGGTCAGCCGCCTACGAGGCCGCGGGCGCGCCAGTTCTTGAAGATGGCGTTGATCTGGCGTTCGGCGTCCGCGACGGCCTGCTTCGCGGAGGTCTGGCCGCGGGCGGCGCGGCCGAACATCGTCGGCAGCAGGTTGGTGTTGAAGATCTCGCCGATCGCCGGGTTCGACGGGCCCGGATAGCCGATGTTCGCGCTCCACGACGTCGCGTTCTTCAGCAGGCTCAGCTTGTTCGCGGGCTTCGCGCCGTACGGGTCGTTGTCGAGCCAGCCGTGCAGCTGCGGGACCAGCGACGGCCAGCCCGGCAGGTCGTACAGCTCCGAGTGGTACGTCACCGACGGGAAGTTCGCCGTGTAGTGCAGCAGGAACTCCTTGGCCGCCGCAGCGTTCGGCGAGTACTTCGGGACGATCCACTGCTGGATGACGTGCTGCGCCGCCAGCGCCGCCTTCGGGCCGCGCAGCGCCGGGGTGAAGAAGATGTCGTCGCCGATCGCCCGGTTGGTGCCCATCGCGGTGCGCCACGCCGAGATCGAGTTCAGGATGTAGGACGACCTGCCGGCGATCAGCGCCTGGTTGTTGGACGCCGGCACCCAGGAGAACACCTCGCTGGTCTCCGCCTGCTTGAACAGCCGGGCCATGTAGTCGACGGCCGCGACCGTGGCGTCGGAGTTGATCGCCACCCGCTCGTTCTCGTCCTGCACGGACCCGCCGTAGGACCACAGCAGCGCCCGCGCCGCCATGTTCGAGTCGGTCTCGGGGGACAGCCCGATCCCGCACGGCACCCCGGTCGTCCGCTTGATCTCCGCGGCGCCGCGCAGCAGGTCGTCCCAACTCGTCGGGCCGTTCGGCAGGCCGGCCTTCTGCCACATCGACTTGCGGTAGTCGCCGGGGTCGGGCGACCAGCCCGGGCAGTAGGCGTAGAAGTGCCGGGTGTTGGGGTTGTAGCTGGACCTGCGGCACAGCTCCAGCTGCTGCCCCCAGCGCCGGTTCGCCTCCTGCACGACGTCCGCCATGTCCAGCACGGACGGCTCGTACTGCGAGAACGGCGCGATGTGCTGGATCAGGTCGTGGCCCTTGCCCGCCTGGATCTCCGACGCGGCGCGGCGCGGCACGTCCACGGTGTTGATGTGGTCGACCCGGACGCCGACCCCGACCCGCTTGCCCCAGTCCGCGAGGAACTTGTCGAACCACTTGTCGTGCCGCGGGATGAAGTGGCTCCACATCAGGATGCTGAGCGAGCCGCCCAGCTTGGACGCGGGGGAGGTGAACACCTCCTTGGGCGCCTTGCCGGGGGCCTTCGCCTCCGGCCCGCTGCTCTCACTGGCGCACGCCGCCAGGACGCCGTAGGCGCCCGCCGCGAGCGCCGTGGAGGACAGGAAGCCGCGTCTGCTGAGCCCGTGTCCGCTGGGTTCGGGGATGTGGAGCCGGTCGGCCATCGGGGGTCTCCCTCGCCGCTGGAGGTCTCCCCTCGACGGTAGGTCCGCGAGGCCGTCTCATCCAGAGACGATCCGGTAACTCCCCGTAACTCTGACCGCGCCCGTCACAGCCGCCCCGGCTGTGACGGGAATCACTTCCCGGCGGCCTCGTTGTAGGCCGCGATGACCTCTTCGGGGTCGCCGTCCATCCGCATCCGGCCCTCGTCGATCCAGATGACGCGGTCGCACATCTCCTTGACCGTGTCGAGCTGGTGCGCGACGAGGAAGACCGCGCCGGCCTCCTTGCGCAGTTCCTCGATGCGCTTCTTGCTCTTGCGCTTGAACTTGGCGTCGCCGGTGGCGAGCGCCTCGTCGATCAGCAGCACGTCGTGGGTCTTGGCGGCGGCGATCGCGAACCGCAGCCGCGCCCCCATGCCGGACGAGTACGTCCGCATGGGGTACTGGATGAACCCCTCCTTGAGCCCCGCGAAGTCGACGATCTTCTGGTACTGGGCCTTGGTCTGCGCGGGCGTCATCCCCATGGCCAGGCAGCCGAGGACGATGTTGCGCTCGCCGGTCAGGTCCTTCATCAGCGCCGCGTTCACGCCGAGCAGGGACGGCTGGCCGTCGGTGTAGACCGCGCCGCTGTGCGGCGGCAGCAGTCCCGCGATCGCCTTCAGCAGCGTCGACTTGCCCGACCCGTTGGTGCCGATGATCCCGACCGCCTCGCCGCGGTAGGCGACGAACGACAGCCCCTTGATCGCGTGCACCTCCTTCATCGAAGGACGGGCCTTGCGGCGCAGGACGCGGGAGAACGCGCTGGCGGCGTTGCCCTTCCCGCCCGCGCCGTACACGCGGTAGATGATGTGCAGGTCGTCGACGACGACGATCGGCTCGCGCGTGGGGTCGATGTCGACGGCCGCCCCGCCGCGCACCCTGGTGTCAACCACGGCCGTAACGCTCCTCGGCGCTGTAGAAGATCATGAATCCGCCGACCACGGCGATCACGGCCCACGCCAGCGCGTAGATCCACAACTGGGTCGTGGAGTGCATGTCGAGCTTGGTGTGCACGTAGTCGCGGTACTCGCCGAGCATCGTGTGCCGGCTCAGCTCGACGTAGACGTAGGCCGGGTTGGCCTTGAGCATCTCGCCGAGCCACGGGTTGTCCTTCAGCACGTGGCTGCGCTGCAGGAGCTGCGGCAGGCTGAAGATCACGCCGGACAGGTAGAGCCACGTCCGCATGACGAACGGCAGCAGCTGGGTGATGTCCCGGTTGAAGGCGCCGAGCCGCGCCATCACCATGCTCATCCCGACGTTGAACAGCAGCTGCAGGACCAGCACCGGGACGAACAGCAGCATGTGGAAGCTGATCGGCTCGCCGAACCCGAACACGATCGCCAGCAGCACGACCAGGGACAGCAGCAGCTGCTGGAGCTCCACGGTCGCGATGGCGAGCGGCAGCGTCGCGCGCGGGAAGTGCAGCGCCCGGATCAGTGACAGGTTGTCACCGACCGACTTCGACCCCGACGTGATGGAGCGCTGGGTAAACCCGAACATGAACACGCCCGTCACAAGGAAGGGGATGAAGTCCGGAACACCGCGCTTGGTGCCGAGGAGGACGCCGAAGATCAGGTAGTAGACCGAGACGTTCAGGATCGGGGTCAGCAGCTGCCAGACCTGACCCAGTCGCGAGTCGGTGTACATCGAGATGTTCTTGGCCGACGCGAAGGCCCAGATGAAGTTGCGCCTGGACCACACGCTCCTGATGTAGCTGCGCAGCGGGGGGCGCGCCGCGCTCTGCCTCAGTCCGTACCGTGCGGCGTAGGCGGCCAGCGTCTCGTTCACGTGAGGAGACTCCGCGATCGTGCCGACCGACTCGCCACCCGGGGAACCGAGCCGTTGCGGGTGACTCATGCCGGGAAGCCTATTGCAGTCGATGATGTGTAGGTGACGTTCGCCCGCATGTGACCCCCGAACTGAGATCATTACGGAATCTTGTCGACGCCCCTGGGGATACCCGGGGGATGCGGTCCAACCATTCTCGGTCATCGACGATGCGGCGCTCACCCGGGTCCCGCGCCCCCGCCCCCTCCCCCCGTGCCGGCCGTGCCGGCCGTGCCGCCCGCCGCGGCCCGCGCCGGAGACTGCTGAGCCGGCTCGGACGGGCCGACCGGTGGGCGTTCGACCGGGTCGCGGCGGCCCGGCTGCCCGGCCTCGAGTACGTCCTGCCCCGGCTGTCGCGCACGGCCGACCACGGCGTCCTGTGGTTCGGCACGGCCACGGCCCTCGGGCTCACCCGGCGCCCACGCCTGCGCCGTGCCGCGCTGCGCGGCTCGATCGCGATCGCGGTGGCGAGCCCGGCCGTCAACGTCCTCGGCAAGCACGCGTTCCGCCGGGCGCGCCCCGTGGTGGACCTGGTGCCGCCGATCCGGATCCGGTGGAAGCTGCCGACCTCGCACGCCTTCCCGTCCGGCCACTCGGCGTCCGCCGCCGCGTTCGCGACCGGCGTGGCGCTGGAGGCGCCCGCCGCGGTGGCGGTGCCGGTCGCCGCGACCGCCGCGGCCGTCGCGTTCGCCCGCGTCTACACCGGCGCCCACTACCCCGGGGACGTGCTCGCCGGCCTCGGCATCGGCGCGCTGGCCGGGCTCGGCACGCGGCTGGTGTGGCCCGCGCGCCCTCCGGTGGCCCGCCTGACGCGGGCCGAGGGGGAGGACGTGCAGGTCACCGATGACGGGCGCGGCGTGGTCGCGGTCGTCAACCCCGCCTCGGGCGGCGGGGGCGAGGCCACCCGCGGCATCATGCCGAGCGGTGCGCAGGTGGCGGTCGGGGTGCTGCGGCGCGAACTGCCCGCGGCGGAGATCATCGCGCTGGAGGAGGGCCAGGACCTGGAGAAGGTCTGCGCGGAGGCCGCCGCGCGGGCCGACGTGCTGGCCGTCGTCGGCGGCGACGGCACCGTCAACGCCGCCGCCCGCGCCGCGCTCGACCACGACGTGCCGCTGCTGACCGTGCCCGGCGGCACGTTCGACCACTTCGCCCGCGCCCTCGGCATCGAGTCGCCCGCCGAGGCGATCGCCGCCTACCGGGCCGGACGGCTCGGCCGCGTGGACGTCGCCTACGCCGTGCCCGCGAAGGGCGGTACGGGGTCGCGCGACGAGCGGCTGTTCCTGAACACCGCGAGCTTCGGCGCCTACACCGAGCTGGTCGACCGGCGCGAGCGGCTGGAGAAGCGGCTCGGCAAGTGGCCCGCGCTGGCGATCGCCGCCGTCCGGACGCTGCGGCACTCCGAGCCCGTCGAGGCCGTGGTGGACGGGCACCGGCGGCACGTGTGGCTGGCGTTCGTCGGCAACGGCATGTTCGGCTCGCACGGCGCCGCGCCCACCTGGCGGGAACGCCTCGACGACGGGTGCCTCGACGTCCGGATGGTCGCCACCGGGCGGCGCATGCCGCGGGTCCGCGCGGTCGCCGCCGTCATGGCCGGGCACCTGCACATCACGCCCGGCTACCTGGCCTGGCGCGCCGGCGGGCTGGAGGTGCTGACGTCCTGCGACGAGCTGCGGCTCGCGCGCGACGGCGACGTGTCGGCGGTGCCGCCGTCGCTGCGGTTCGGCAAGCACGCCAAGGCCCTCGCCGTCTTCCGTCCAGACGCCTGACCGGCGCTGGGTGTTCGGCGAAGATTCGGGACGCTGTAACTTCCGGCCGGGGCGGTGCCCGGCCGGAAGCGGCGCCGGTTTCAGCCGAACGCGAGGCCGAGGCTGCGGAGCCCGACGACCACGGGCGAGCCGTTATATACCGGTTCGTCCGTCACTGTGATGGTCGTGTACCGAGTGCGTAGTTCCTCCAGGACGAGCCGCATCTCCATCCGCGCGAGCGCGGCGCCGAGGCAGAAGTGGGGGCCGTACCCGAACGCGAGTCCGGGCGCGTCCGGCCGTCTGGTGATGTCGAAACGGTCGGCATCAGGGCCGAAAGCCTCCGGATCGCGGTTCGCCGCCCCGTACAGGAGCATGACGTGGTCGCCGGCCGCCAGCTCGCGCCCCGCCAGGACGGCCGGGCGTGTCGCGGTCCGCAGGAAGTAGACGACCGGGGACGTCCAGCGCAGGATCTCCTCGATCGCCGTGGGCATCGCCTCCGGCCGCTTCATCGCCTCCCACTGGGCCGGGTTCTCCGCGAACGCCAGCAGCCCGCCGGAGATCGCGTGCCGGGTCGTCTCGTTGCCCGCGACGAGCAGCTGGATCAGGAACATCACCATCTCGATGTCGGTGAGCCGGTCCCCGTCCACCTCGGCCTGCGCGAGCTGCGAGATCACGTCGTCGCGCGGCACGGCCCGCCGCTCGTTGGAGACCTCCACCAGGTAGGTGCCGGCCTCCATCCGCAGCGCCGCCCGCTCCTCGTCGGACAGCTCCGGCGCCGCGCCCGGGATGATCGACTCCGACCAGCGGAAGAACCGCGGCCAGTCGTCCTCCGGGATGCCGAGCAGCAGGCAGATCACCTGCAGCGGCAGCGGGACGGCCAGCTCCGCGACGACGTCGAACGGCCGGCCTGTCTCGACCGGCTCCAGCAGCGCCCGGATCCGCTCGCGGACCGCGCCCTCCAGCCGCCGCATCGCCGACGGCCGGAACGCGGGCGCGACGAGCCCCCGGTACCGGCCGTGCTCGGGCGGGTCCGTGTGCATGATCGTCGGCGGCGTGTCGAAGGGCCGGTCGATCTCGTCGATCAGGATGCCGTCGCCCGACCGGTACGCCGCCGGGTCGCTCGCGGCCGCGTGCACCGCCGCGTGCGACCCGGCGACCCACAGCGGCAGTGCCGGGTGCCGGACGAGCCCGCCCTCCGCCCGGACCGCGTCGTACAGCCCGTACGGATGGCCCTGCGCGTAGCACCCGTCCGGGAAGCGGTCCGGGATCACGACAGGATGCCCTGCGGTCTCGCTATCCCCGCGTCGTCGCACATCGCGTAGTAGGCGTTGAGGGTGGACTCCCCGTCGGTGACGCCGGTGATGTTGCCGTCGGCGTCGTACTCGATGAAGGCGCCCTCGAGGATGAACAGGATGTCGCTGTCCTCCTCGATGGTGAGGGTGTGGATGGAGCCGGGCGGTTCGTAGATGAACGTCCCGGCGTGGTAGTCGATGCCGTACTCCTTGTAGCGCCACCGTCCGGAGAACGTGTAGGCGTGCACGCCGCCGGTGTGCTTGTGGGTGGGCAGTTGGAAGCCCGCCTCGAAGCGGTTGCGCACGACCCAGGTGTCCGGGGAGACCCGCAGGACCTGGAGGCCCACGGGGCCGATGGTGACCCAGGGGATGTCGCCGGAGTGGACGTGACCGACCAGGGGACCGTTCGACTCAGCCATGAAGCAAACGCTAGGTAGGTGACCGCCGGCGCGCAAGGCCCGGATTCGCCGCCCGGTGACCGGGTAGGAGACCGGCGCCCGTGAACCGCTGGAGGAGGCACGCACATGGCGATGGGAGTCAACCCCGCCGATCTCACCGACGAGGACCTGCTCCGTGAGCTGGGACATCTGTACGAGACCCGGATGGAGGCCCTGAGGCACGCCCCAGACCAGGCCTACGCCGAGCACACCCAGCGGACGGCTCAGATGGAGGCCGAGTACCTGCGACGGCGCCCGGCCCGGGAGATCGACCCGCAGCGCCTCCGCGAGGGCGCACGCGCCCGTTAGCGGCGCGGGGACGCCCGCCGTCACAGGCGCCGCACGCCCGGCCGGCTCCGCGCCACCGGCCGGGCGCTCGGCATGCCCGCCGCCGGGCCCCGCAAGGGGCTCCGTCGCCCTTCGGGCTCGGGTTCGTGTTGTTCCGGCAAAGGCGGGAGTGTCGCCCGGCAGAGGGGAGGAGGGTGCGGTGCCAGGATCCTGACGGGCGAGGAGGCCCGGGATCCTCGGGGGGTGTGATCTGTGGGGCGGACTCGGCGGGGGCGGTACGGGCGGGCATGCGCGCCCGAGCCCGGGCTGGGGGAGTGCGTCCGGCGCTGGTGGCCGTTCGCGGTCGGCGCGCTGGCCGCCACGGGGCTGCTGCTCGGCGCGTACCTGTGGGCGCCCCGCAAGTCGGGCGCGTCCGTCGCCACGCCCGGGACGGCCCCCCGCGACGCCGCGCGGCAGGGCGCCGGCGCAGCGTCCGGACGGCCGATGGCGTCCTATACGACCCGGTTCCAGCCGGGGCAGCCGCGCGTCCGCAACATCGAGCTCGCCGCGCGGCTGCTGAACGGGCAGGTCGTCCGGCCCGGCGCGACGTTCTCCTTCAATAGGGTCGTCGGGCCGCGGACGCGGCGCCTCGGCTACGTCCCGGCACCGGCGATCATGGGATCGCGGCTGGTGAAGGACGTGGGCGGCGGCATCTGCCAGGTGTCCACGACGCTGTTCAACGCGGTGTTCCGCGCCGGCCTCGACATCCGTAGGGCCCGCGCGCACACCATGTGGATGCCGGAGTACCCCGAGGGGCGCGAGGCGGCGGTGGCGTATCCGAACCTCGACTTCACCTGGAAGAACGACACGGACGCGCCGGTGCGCATCCAGGCCGGCTTCACGGGGGACTCGGTCACGGTGAGCCTGTGGGGGCACCGCAGGTACGAGGTCCGGTCGCGGACGTCGAAGCGGTACGGGGTCTCGCCGTACGGGACGGGCGTAGGGCACGGGCGCCGATGCGTCCCGATGGCGGGCCGGAAGGGCTTCGAGATCGACGTGTGGCGGACGCTGCTGTCCGCCGGCCGCCAGGTGCGCCGGGAGAAGTTCCACACCGAGTACCGGCCCCAGCCCGAGGTGACCTGCCTGTAACCCCTCGGCGGGTCCGTGCGGGCGGCGTGGCAGTGTGAAGGCATGACCGTTCAAGAGGGAACGTACGGGCTGGGGCCCGGTGACGGGCGGCTGCTGCTCCGGACGAGCCGCAGCGGCCTCGGCCGGCGCGCCGGCCACGACCTGACCATCGAGGCGACCCGCTGGACGGCGGAGGCGGTGGTCGGCGAGCCGCTGGAGGAGTCGTCCGGCACGGTGGTCGTCGTGGTGGACGGCCTGGAGGTGCGGGAGGGCGCCGGCGGCGTGAAGCCGCTGTCGGACAAGGACCGGCTGGACATCGCGGACAACCTCCGCAAGGTGCTCGAGGCCCGCCGGTATCCGGAGATCACCTTCACCGCGACCGCGATCGACGCCGGCGCCGGGGAGATCGAGGGCGACCTGACCATCATGGGCCGGACGAAACCGGTCCGGGTCCGGGCCGAGCTCGACGGGGACCGGCTGCGCGGCGGGCTGACCGTGCGGCAGACCCGGTGGGGGATCAAGCCGTTCTCGGCGTTCTTCGGCGCGCTCCGGCTCGCCGACGAGGTCGAGGTCGAGTTCGACCTGCGGCTCCGCGAGGCCGGGTTACCGCTCCCTCCAGAAGGTGATCAATGACAGCGGCAAGAAGGCGCATGAACACCTGGCACAACGGCAGCCTCGCCGGGACGAGCGCGCTGCTCGTCCGCCGCAACGACGGGCTCGCCTGGGCCGCGCTGTTCGACCAGCGGCAGGAGGGGAGCGCGCCGAGCTACGACGCCATCGACCCGGCGCTGCACAAGGCCGCGAACGCGGTGGAGACCTGGCCGACCGGGGACCTCACCTCGAAGTACTTCTAGGGCTTGCGGGCGCGGGCGGCGCGGGCGAACTGGTCGTCGAGGCTGCGCGGGAACGGCAGCATCCGGTGCCGGTCCCGCCAGGGCGCGAACTGCCGGACGGCGTTGAACCCGGCGGCGGTGACGATCCTCTCGACGCCCGGCCCGGGCGGGCAGGCGGGGTAGATGTCCAGGTGGGCGACCCCGGCCGGCAGCCCGTCCGGGCGGTGCGGCGAGACGAGGGTCAGCGGTGGGTCCGCGCCTTCCATGGCCGCCATGTCCTGTGCGTAGGCGAGGAGTTCGAGCGTCTCGGCCTCCGGACCGCTGTGGACGATGATCCAGCCGTGGACGTCCAGCGGCTCGGACGGGGGATCGGCCAGCGCCAGCGGCGCGATCTCGCCGGAGACGGCGCGCAGGTAGGTCTCGTGGGCTGTGTGGAGGGGTTCGAGGACGAACGTGCGGTCGAAGCGCGGCGGCCGCGCGGGCAGGAGCGGCCGGTAGGCGTCCCAGCGCAGCAGCCGCGCCAGCTGCGTCACGCGGATACCGGACGGTAATTGAGTGAGCTCGCCCTCGAGGCCGGCGGGGAAGGCGTCCACGACCAGCTCGTCCGGTGCGAGCGCGGCGAGGCCGGTAGAAGCGGGACGCACCGTCCAGCCGGACGAGACGCGCGGGTCGGCGGCGAACGGCGAGTCCGACAGGACGACGACCTCGTCGTCCACGGCCAGGGTGTGCAGGAACGCGCGGAGCCGCGTCAGGTGCCCGAGCCCGCCGCCGCGCGCGTAGCAGGCGATCAACGTACCTCGTCGAGGACGGCGAGGTACCCGGCGGTCTCGGCGGCCGGGGTGAAGTCGCCGGCGATCCGCTCCGCACCCGCCGCGCCCAGCGCCGCCAGCTCCTCGTCGCTCGCGCGGGCCGCCCGGTCGATCGCGGCGCGGCAGGCGTGCGCGTCGCCGGCCGGGAAGGTGAAGCCGATCGCCTCGTCCGCCACGTCCGCGAGGCCGCCCGCGTCCGAGCAGATCAGCGGGACGCCGAGTGCCGCCGCCTCCAGCGCCACGTTCGGCATCCCGTCGTAGAACGACGGCAGCGCGGCCAGGTCGCAGCTCGCGTACACGGCGGGCAGGTCGTAGCGCTCCAGGAACGGCAGGAACGAGTGCGGCACCGAGTCCTTGCGCTCGGCGAGCCAGGCCGTCACGGTCTCCTCGACCTCGCCGACGAGCACCAGGTGGAACCGGTCGGCATGGCCGGAGGCGGCGAGCGCGTCCAGGAAGAACCCGACGCCCTTCTTGTTCTTGAGCTGGCCGATGATCCCGATCGTCCGGCCTCCCGGCTCCACGTTGTCCGCCCGCCAAGCGTGCCCGCGCTCGCGTTCGGACGGCAGGATCCGCCACTGCGCGGTGTCGACGCTGTTCGCCACGAACGTCACCGCCGCGTCCGGGGCCAGTGCCCGCACCAGCGGCGTGTGGTTGCGCGCCACGACACAGACCCGCGCCGACGCGCGCAGCGCGTCCGTCAGGACACCGCGCCGCCGCATCGAGAACACGCCGACGTCGATGTCGTTGCCGCGCAGCAGCGTGATCAGCGGCGCGTCCAGGAGCTGCGCCAGGACGGGTGCGGCCAGCATCGAGTACGTGCCGCCGAATGCGACGACGTGCGTGTACGCGCCGGTGAGGTCCTCGGCGGTCAGCGTCGTCCACAGCCGGCGCAGCGCGTGCTCGGGATCGTCGCCGAG
Organism: Actinomadura opuntiae; assembly: GCF_030283205.1. GTDB lineage: Bacteria > Actinomycetota > Actinomycetes > Streptosporangiales > Streptosporangiaceae > Spirillospora. The sequence continues at coordinate 56,661 of NZ_JASNWF010000024.1, read as the reverse complement.
CGGCGCGGTCAGCAACCGCCCGCCGTGCTCGCGCGTCACCGCCCAGGGCCGCTCGCGCCGCGTCAGGTGCGCGACGTCCACCTCGGCCCCGGCGCCGCGCAGCCCCCGGACGATCCGGTCGCACGAATTGGCCATCCCGCCCTGGCTCGGCGGATAGTGCTCCGTCACCCACAGGACACGCGTCATCAGCTGTCCACGAACCCCGTGTCGCCGTCGGACCCGAAGTCGCCTTCCCCGTACGAATAGTCGTCGCCCGGGTTGAAGGCGCCGCGGTCGTAGGAGTCGAACGACGAGTACCACTGGTTGTCGTAGTACGTCCGCGAACTGCTCTCGTAGTACCGGCGCCGGTAGCCGGTCGCGAAGGACGGGTCGTACGGGTCCGGCTGCCCGCCGGCCTGCGCGACGCAGCTCGGGCAGTACCCGCCCTGCACCGCGTGCTCGGCGCAGACGGGCCGTCCGCATCCCGGGCACGCCGCCACGGCGGCCCGCCCGCAGCGTCCGAGCAGGAAGAACCCGGTGGTCACGGTGCAGCGCGTCACTGCGCCCTCCTCACAGGCGTTCCGGGCGGGGTCCAGCGGAACGGCTCCGTCGACACGTGCAGGATCCGCTCGCGCAGCTCGTCCTCCTGCAACTCCCCGCGCAGCTTGGCGTTCGCGCGGATGGTGAACCGGCTCCCCTGCTTCACCTGCACCCGGACCCACTGCGGCGGCGGGGTGCCGGGCCGCTGCGGGACCGCCTGCTTGCCGAGCCGCCGCGTCACGCCGACCAGCTGCACCGTCTTCGTCTTGTGCTTGTGCTTGATCTTGCCGCGCGGGTTGCGCTTGCGGAACTTGCGGTGCCGGATCCGGTCGGTCACCGACAGCTCGACGACGCTGCCGTCCCGCAGCTCGGCGCGCATCCGCAGCCACGGATCGAAGACGAACCACTCCGTCATCGACAGGATCGGCCGCGTCACCGGCACCTGCCGCGGCGCCCCCATCTTCTCCGGGGTCTCGCCCCGCACGTCCAGCGCGACCGACAGCAGGCCCTCCGGCGGCATGTCCGCCGCCAGGACGCGCAGCAGCGGCACCAGCACCCGCGACGTGCGCGGGGTGATCCGCCACTTGCGCCGCTTCACCACCTCGGCGTGCCGCGCGAGGCTCTGGATGACCGGCTCCCACTGGTCGCGCGGCAGCGACACCGAGAAGCCCTGCTCCAGCACCAGCGCCCTGTGCAGCGGATGGAACCCCTCGATGGCCGCGCGTTGCTTGCGCCAGAACATGACGACACCCCACCTATCGGTCTGACGGCGCGATCGTACGGTAGACCTCGGCCAGCCGGGCGCGTGACCGCGTCCAGGTCAGGCTCTCCTCGATGTGCGCGCGGCCCCTCCGCCCCATCGCGGCGGCCTCGTCCGGGTACTCCAGCAGGATCCGGACGGCCCGCGCCAGCTCCGCCGGACGGTCCGCCGGGACGAGCCGCCCGTGCTCTCCGTCGGCCATCAGCTCGCGGACCGCGGGCAGGTCCGAGGCGACGACCGGCACCCCGGCCGCCATCGACTCGATCACCTTCAGCGGCGCGCACCCCTGGTCGAGGTTGCGGGCGCAGCCGGTCAGCGGCGCCACCGACACCTCGGCGTGCGCCAGCCACGCGGCGACCTCGTGGTGCGGCAGCGCGAACCGCCAGTCGAGCCGGTCGGCGACACCGAGGCGCTCCGCGAGCCGCCGCACCGGCTTCGCCCGCCGCTCCGGCACGGACGAGCAGATCACCAGCCGGAGCCCGTCGAGGTCGGTGAGCCGGGCGAACGCGCGGAGCAGCACGTCGAGGCCCTGCCACGGCTGGAGCGCCCCGACGTAGACGATGTACCTGGCGGGCGCGCCGTCCGGCCGAGCCGTGTCGCCCGGGACGTCGGCGCCGTTCGGGACGAGGTGGATCCGCTCCTCCGGCGCCCCGAGCCGCCGGACGGCCGCGCCGATCACGCGCGAGGGCACCACGACCGCGTCGCTGCGCTCCAGGCAGAAGCGCTCCAGCTCGCGGATCTTGCCGAGCGTCGCCGGCGACGCCCACGGCCAGGTGTGCGCCATCTCGATGGACGGCAGCCCGTTGACCTCGAAGACCACCGGGTACCGGCGGCCGTCCAGCGTGAGCGCCGGCAGCGCGCTCCACGGGTCGCGGACGTGCACGACCTCCAGGCCGTCCGCGTGCTCCTTCAGGACCGCCGCCGCCCACGCCGAGAACGCCTCGGCGCGGTCGATCAGGTTCGGGATCTGCTCCCCGAACCGGACGATCTCGCGGGCGCCCTCTTTCTGGTGGTCGGGCAGGTCGCCGCCGCCGATGGCGCCGAGCAGCCCGCCGCCGAACCGCTCGAAAAGCTCGTCCGCCATCTGCGCGATGTGCACCGCCGACCCTTTGCTGGAAGGGAAGCGGTCGAACGCGAAATAGGCGGCCCGGTGCTTCACGCGACCACCGCCCCGGCCTCCTGGCGGCGGAGCGCCCGATGCCAGGCGATCTGGTCGGCGAGTCCGGCGGCCAGGTCGACCCGGGCGGTCCAGCCGAGCAGCTCGCGGGCCCGCCCGGTGTCCGCCCACGTCAGCGCCGCGTCCCCGGCCACCGGCGCCTCCCGCCGGATCTCCGGCCGGACGCCCAGCACCTCCGCCAGCACCCCGATCGCCGCCCGCACCGTCACCGGTTCGGAATGGCCGACATTGAGGGCGACGCCCGGCGGCAGTTCTTCGACGGCCGCCGCGAGCGTCGCCGCCACCACGTCCCGCACATGCGTGAACGACCGCGATTTGCGGCCGTCGCCGAAAACCGGCAGCGGGCGCCCGTCCAGCGCCGCTTCCACGAAACGGTGAAATGCCATGTCGGGCCGCTGCCGGGGGCCGTAGACCGAGAAATACCTCAGCAGGACCGTGCGGAGCCCGTCCCGAGCCGCAGCGCGCGCCAGCCGCTCGACCTCCACCTTGCTGACCGCGTACGGGCTCGCCGGATCGAGCGGATCGTCCTCCCGGTTGGGACGATGCGGCGCGGACCCGTACACCGACGAACTGGACGCGACCACCACCCGCGGGCGCAGCCGCGCCGGACGGCGCGCGCACGCCGCGAGCAGCCGCGCCGTCGCCAGCACGTTGTCGCGTTCCGCGGCGGCGCGCCCGCCGCCCCACGAACTGCGCACTCCGGGCCGTCCGGCGAGGTGGATCACCACGTCGGCCGCGGCGACCGGGTCCAGGTCGTCCACCGCGAGGTCCGTCTCGACGGCCGTGACGCCCGGCCGCGCCGCGACCTCGTCCCAGGTCCGCCGCGCCAGCACCGGCGTCGGCGACCGCCGCGGCGCGTCGACGGCGAGCACCTCGTGCCCGGCGCCCGACAGCGCCCCGGTCACCTGGCTCCCGATGAACCCCGCCGCACCCGTCACCACCACCCGCACCCGGGCACCCTATCCATCCCGCCGCGTTCTTGGACAGATCCACCGGCGCCGTGACCAGCGATGATCAATCGGGGTGTAGCCGGAGCCGCGGTGCCGGACATCTCCGAGCGACACCGACCCGAGAGAAGGGAGCCCGGCGTGCCCGATCCAGACGTGCCGGACCCGGACGGCGGCTTCGCCCGGCTGTGGGAGGCGCACTACGCCGACGTGCTGCGCTACGCGGCCCGCCGGACCGACCACGAGACGGCACGCGACGTCGCCGCAGAGACGTTCCTGGTCGCCTGGCGGCGGCGCGGCGACATCCCGCCGGACCGGCCGTTCCCGTGGCTGCTGAACGTGGCCCGCCACGTGCTGTCCAACGAGCTGCGCGGCCACCGCCGGCGCAGCCGGCTGCGGGACCGGCTGCGCGGCACCGCCCGGCCCGACCAGGCCCGCGACGTGGCGGCCGCGCTGGCCGAGGGCGGCCGCGTCGCCGCCGCGCTGCGCCGGCTGTCCGACCGCGACCGGGAGGCCCTCCGGCTCGTCGGCTGGGAGGAGCTCGACGCGCGGGACGCGGCGACGGCCGCGGGGTGCTCGGTCAAGACGTTCTCCGTGCGCCTGCACCGCGCCCGCCGCCGGCTCGCCGCCGCCCTCGCCGAGATCGACGCCGCCGACCGTCCCGCCCCCGCCGCACCGCTGCAAAGGAGCCCCCAGCTGTGAACGACCTCCACGAAGTCCGCCGCATCATGGCCCCGGCCGACCCCTGCCCGCCCGGCGCCTTCGACGGCGCCGCCCACGACCCGGCCGGGCGCGCCGCCTATGCGCGGATCACCGCCTCGGCGGCCCGCCGTCCGGGGCCGTCCCGCCGCACGACGTTCCGCCTCGTCGCCGCCGGGGGCGTCGCCGGGGCGCTCGTCGCCGGCGCCGTCGTCGCCACGAGCGACGGCAAGCCGCACCACCTGGCGGCGACGGAGACGCAGCAGGTGCTGAACGTCGCCGCGACGTTCGCGCTGAAGCAGCCGTTCACCGCGCCGCGTCCCGGCCAGTGGGTCTACACCGAGACCCGCTACCGGCGCAGCGGCGTCCCCGCCCGCGGGCAGGTCGTCAAGCCGGGAGCGCCGCTGAGCACGACGCTCGACCGCATCTGGATCCGGGCGGACGGCAAGCGGATGGCCATGTACGACCACGGGAAGCTCGCCACGTCCGCCACGGGCGGAGGGACGCCGCCGATCGACTACGCCACCGTCTCCAAGCTGCCGGCCGACGCCGGCGGGATGCTGGCCTGGGCCCGCAAGGAGGGCACTCCGGGCGGCCGGAACGAGGGCGCGTTCCAGCTGCTCGGGTCGCTGCTGCTGAACAACGGCGCGCTGCCGCCCGCGCAGACCGCCGCCGCCTACCGCGCCATGGCCAAGATCCCCGGCGTCACCGTGGACCGGAGCGCCAAGGACGGGGCGGGGCACAAGGCGGTGTCGGTCTCGTTCGTCATCGAGGGCTGGGCGAAGGACGAGATCCTCCTGGACCCGTCCACCTACGCCTACCAGGGCCACCGCACCACCGTCGCCCGCGACCACACCATGCCGGACGGCGGCCGCTTCCTGAAGGGCGCCGTGGAGAGCTACTCCGTCCGCCTGGCCACCGGCGTCGTCGACCGCCCCGGCCGGCGTCCCTGACCCACCGCCGGCGCGCTCCCCGGGCCACCCGCCCGGGGAGCGCCCGCGTCCGCGGGTCGCGCAGATGGTCGTACGCCGATGGTCGTAGACGGTCAGCGAGGACGGGCGACCCGCGCCTCGTTCCAGACCGGCTCCGGGGTCTCGTAGACCGAGCCGTCCGCGCCGAACACCAGGAAGCGGTCGAAGGAGCGGGCGAACCAGCGGTCGTGCGTCACCGCGACGACCGTCCCCTCGTAGGACTCCAGGCCCTCCTGCAGCGCCTCCGCGCTGGCCAGGTCGAGGTTGTCGGTCGGCTCGTCCAGCAGCAGCAGCGTCGCGCCGCCGAGCTCCAGCAGCAGGATCTGCAACCGCGCCTGCTGGCCGCCCGACAGCGTCTCGAACGGCTGCTCGGCGCAGAACTGGAGCTCGTACCGCGCGAGCGCGTTCATCGCGTCGTTGCGCAGCCGGGCGTGCTCGGTCATGACGATCTCGCACGGTGTGCGCCCCGCCAGGTCGGGACGCGCGTGCGTCTGCGCGAAGAGCCCCGGCACCACCCGCGCGCCGAGGCGGGCGACCCCGGTGTGCTCCACCGGACGCACCGGGGTCGCGCCGCGCGGCAGCACCTCCGCCACCGCGGCGAGCAGCCGCAGGAAATGCGACTTCCCCGAGCCGTTCGAGCCGAGTACCGCGACCCGCTCGCCGAACCAGACCTCCGCGCCGAACGGCCGCATCAGCCCGGTCAGCTCCAGGTTCTCGCAGATCACCGCCCGCTTCCCGGTGCGGCCGCCGCGCAGCCGCATCTTCAGGCTCTGGTCGCGGGGCGGGGCCTCCGGCGGCCCCGCCTCCTCGAACTTGCGCAGCCGGGTCTGCGCCGCCCGGTACCGCGACGCGAAACCGTCGTTGACCGTGGCCTTCACCTTCAGGGTGTTGACGAGCTCCCTGAGCTTCGCGTGCTCCTCGTCCCACCGCCGCCGCAGCTCCTCCAGCCGCTCGTTGCGGTCGCGGCGGGCCGCCGCGTACGTCGAGAACCGGCCGCCGTGGATCCAGACCCGGCCCGCCTCGACCGTCACGATCCGGTCGGCGCAGCGGTCGAGCAGCTCGCGGTCGTGCGAGACCACCAGGACGGTCTTGGGCGTCTCCCGCAGCCGCTCCTCGAGCCACTGCTTGCCCGGCACGTCCAGGTAGTTGTCCGGCTCGTCCAGCAGCAGGACCTCGTCGGGGCCGCGCAGCAGCGCCTCCAGGGCGAGGCGTTTCTGCTCGCCGCCCGACAGCGTCCGCGTCTCCCGCCACCGGCACGCGTCGTAGGGGACGCCGAGCGCCGCGACGCAGCAGGCGTCCCAGAGCACCTCGATCTCGTAGCCGCCCGCGTCACCCCAGCCCGCGAGAGCAGTCGCGTATTTCAGCTGCGTCGGCTCGTCGTCGCGCTCCATCATCGCCAGCTCGGCGGCCTCCACCGCCGCGGCCGCCTCCCGCACCCGCGGCGGCGCCACCGACAGCAGCAGGTCGTGCACGGACGACTCGTCCCGCACGTTGCCGATGAACTGCCGCATCACGCCGAGCCCGCCGCTGTGCGCGACCGTCCCGCCCTGCGGCGTCAGGTCCCCGGCGACCAGCCGGAGCAGCGTCGTCTTCCCTGCCCCGTTCGGCCCGACGAGCGCCGCCGTGACACCGTCGCCGACCCGGAACGACACGTCGTCCAGCAGCACCCGTCCGTCGGGCAGCGCATGGCTGACATGCCCGACCTCCACGTGACCCACGCTGACCCCTCGCCCTTGAGAACCCGCCGCCGAGTCTCCGGAAGGCGCCGCGACCCGTCAAACCATTTTCCGCAGGCCTCAGGCGGGGGCCAGGAGCGATCGGACGTGCGCGGCGGCCGCGTCGAGCGGGATCTTCTCGGTTTCGCCGGTGGCGCGGACGGTGACCTCGGCGACGCCCTCGGCGAGGCCGCGGCGGCCGACCGTGACGCGGTACGGGATGCCGGTGAGCTCCACGTCGCGGAACTTCACCCCGGCGCGTTCGGCGCGGTCGTCGATCACGACCTCGACACCGGCCTCCAGGAGGCCGGCGTAGATGCTCTCTGCGGCGGACGCGACGTCCGCGTCGTCGGACTGGGCGATCACCACGGCCACCTGGAACGGCGCGACGGCGGGCGGCCAGACGATGCCGCGGTCGTCGTGGTGGGTCTCCACGATCGCGGCCATGGCGCGCTCGACGCCGATGCCGTAGCTGCCCATCACGATCGGGACGCGCTTGCCGTCGGGGTCGAGGACCTCGGCGCCGAGGGCGCGGGCGTAGCGGTCGCCGAGCTTGAAGATGTGCCCGATCTCGATCGCCCGGACGATCTCCAGCGGCTCGCCGCAGCGCGGGCACGGCTCGCCCGCGGTGACCTCGCGCAGGTCGGCCCAGGCGCCGACGGTGATGTCGCGGTCGACGTCGACGCCGCGCAGGTGCATGTCGTCGATGTTCGCGCCGGTGAACATGGCGCGGCGGCCGCGCAGCGCCTCGTCCGCGATCACCGGGAGCGCCACGCCGACCGCGCCGAGGCTGCCGGGCAGCGCGCCGAGCGCCGACTGGATCTCGCCGGGCTCGGCGGCGCGGATCTCGGCGGCGCCGGTCGCGTCCACGAGCTTCTGCTCGTTGAGCGCGTGGTCGCCGCGCAGCAGGACGAGGGTGAGCGTCCCGTCCAGGAGGTAGACGAGCGTCTTGATCTGCCGGTCGCCCGGCGCGTCGTAGGCGCGCAGGTCGTCGATGGTGCGGACGCCGGGCGTGGCGAACCGCTCGGGCGCGGGCAGGCCGGGCCCGTCGGACGCCGCCGGCAGCGCCGACGTGGCGCGCTCGATGTTCGCCGCGTACCCGCAGGCGGGCGAGTGGGCGACGAGGTCCTCGCCGACGTCGGCGGGGCACATGAACTCCGTGGACCCGGCGCCGCCCATGGTCCCGCTGGACGCCTCGCACGCCAGCGCCGGGAGCCCCAGCCGCGCGAAGATTCGCGTGTAGGCACCGTGGTAGGCGTCGAACGAGGCGTCCAGCCCGGCGCGGTCGACGTCGAAGCTGTAGGCGTCCTTCATGGTGAACTCGCGCGTGCGCATGAGGCCGCCCTTGGGGCGCGGCTCGTCCCGGAACTTCGTCTGGAACTGGTACCACTGCTGCGGAAGCTGCTTGTAGGAGTTCAGCTCGCGGGCGACGGTGGCGAAGATCTCCTCGTGGGTCATGCCGAGCGCGTGGTCGGCGCCGCGCCGGTCCTTCAGCCGGAACATCTCCTGGCCCATCAGCTCCCAGCGGCCCGACCGGCGCCACGGCTCGGCGGGGTGCAGCGCGGGCAGCAGCATCTCCTGCGCGCCGATCGCGTTCATCTCCTGCCGGACGATCTCGATGATCTTCGCCCGGACGCGGACGGCCAGCGGCAGCAGGCTGTAGTGCCCCGAGGTGAGCTGCCGGATGTAGCCCGCGCGCAGCAGCAGCCGGTGGCTCGGCGCGTCCGCCTCCGCGGGGTCGTCGCGGAGCGTGGGCGCGAACATCTGGGACCAGCGCATTACGCGAGGGTAGCGAAGCGGCCCTAGCCCATGCCGCCGGTCAGTACCCTTGTTCGCTGTGAGTCGAGAAGGTGTGACGCCGCAGAGCGAGGATTTCTCCGCCTGGTACAACGAGCTGGTCGTGCAGGCCCAGCTCGTCGACCGCGGACCGGTTCGCGGCACGATGGTCATCCGCCCGTACGGTTACCGGGTGTGGGAGCTGCTCCAGGCCGACCTGGACCGGCGCATCAAGGACGCGGGGCACGACAACGCCTGCTTCCCGATGTTCATCCCGGAGTCCTACCTCAAGCGCGAGGCCGAGCACGTCGAGGGCTTCTCCCCGGAGCTGGCGGTCGTGACGATCGCGGGCGGCAAGGAGCTGGAGGAGCCGCTGATCGTGCGGCCGACCTCCGAGACGGTCATCGGCGAGTACATGGCCAAGTGGATCGACTCGCACCGCGACCTGCCGCTGCTGCTGAACCAGTGGGCGAACGTGGTCCGCTGGGAGATGCGGCCCCGGATGTTCCTGCGCACCACCGAGTTCCTCTGGCAGGAGGGCCACACCGCGCACATCGACGAGGACGACGCGATGCGCGAGACGATGTGGGCGCTGGACGCCTACGCGGGCGTGGCGCGCGAGCTCGCGGCGATGCCGGTGGTGGCGGGGGAGAAGACGCCCGGCGAGCGGTTCGCCGGCGCCGTCCGCACGTACACGATCGAGGGCATGATGCGCGACGGCCGGGCCCTGCAGGCCGGCACCTCGCACTACCTCGGCACGAACTTCGCCAAGGCGTTCGAGATCCAGTACCAGGACGAGGCGGGCAAGCTGACCCTGGCGCACACCACGTCCTGGGGCATGAGCACCCGGATGATCGGCGGCATGATCATGACGCACGGGGACGACAAGGGCCTGGTGATGCCGCCGCGCCTCGCCCCCTACCAGGTCGTGATCGTCCCGATCGGGCGCAAGGAGCAGGGCGAGCAGGCCGCCGCCGAGGCCCGCCGGCTCGGCGCCGCGATCAGGTCGATGGGCATCCGCGTGCACGTCGACGACAACCGCCCGCAGCTGTCGCCCGGCTTCAAGTTCAACGAGTGGGAGATGCGCGGCGTCCCGGTCCGCATCGAGCTGGGCAAGCGCGACATCGAGGCCGGCGTCGCGACCGTCGTGCGGCGCCTGCCGACCGTCGAGGGGCAGGGCAAGGAGCAGATCCCGCTGGAGAAGGTGCCGGAGGTGCTGCCCGGCGTCCTCGCCGAGTTCCAGTCGTTCCTGCTGGCCCGGGCCGAGGCGTTCCGCGAGGAGCGCACCGCCGCCGTGGACGCCTGGGACGCGTTCACCGCGCAGGTCGCCTCCGGCTGGGCCCGCGCGTTCCACTGCGGCCGCACCGGGTGCGAGGACGAGATCAAGGCCGAGACCGCCGCGACGCCCCGCGTCATCCCGGCCGAGGCGCCCGAGGAGAGCGGCGTGTGCGTCAAGTGCGGGCAGCCGTCCGCCTACGGCAAGCGCGTGATCTTCGGCAAGGCGTACTGAGCCCGCGTCCGGGCCCGCCCGCCGCGCCGGGACGGCCGCGCGGTCAGGACTCCCCGTCCTGCTCCGCGCGGCCGTTCGCCGACAGCCGGCTCAGGTACGGCTGCACGAACCACGCCCACCCCGACAGCGCCAGGACGGCCACCGCCGCCCCGATCGCCGCCTTGTCCACCGCGAGCGTCTGCACGATCAGCGTGGTCGAGGCGGTGATCGACAGCGCCAGCGCGAACGCGCCGAGGATCCCGAACCGGTTCGCGCGCCGGATCAGCAGCGGCTTCTTGTTGAGCTGGAACAGGATCCGGTGCTGGAACACCGGCGCGATGAAGCAGATCGAGGCGACCGCCGCGCCGAACAGCGCCACGTAGAACAGCGCCTTGCCGATCTCGTCCACCATGGTCCATCCCTTGGAGAACGGGACGGTCAGCAGGAACGCGAACAGCACCTGCACACCGGTGGTCGCGACCCGGAAGCCCTGGAGCAGTTCCATCAGCTGCCGGTCGAGCCGCTCGTGCTCGGTCTCGTTGCGCGGTTTGGAGGAGGGGTCGACGCTCATGAACGCCTCCTCCCCGGCAAAACGCCTATCTGCACCGGGTGTGACGTTCCGTACGGCCCGTTCGCCCGGCCCGTTCCGCCCGGCTCAGTCGAGCGTGGGGGCCTCGACCCGGAACGCGAGCATCGACACGTCGTCGCGCAGGTCCCCGTCGCAGAACTCCAGCAGCGCCCGCTCCACCGTGCCGAGCATGTCCTCCGGGGTGCCGCCCGCCTGCGCGGCGAGCGCCTCCAGCAGCCGCTCCTGCCCGAACTCCTGGCGTGCGTGGTCGCACGCCTCCAGCACCCCGTCGGAGTGCAGGATCAGCGTGTCGCCGGCGCGCAGGTCGATGGTGTCCGCGCCGGCCTCGAAGTCCTCGAACAGGCCGAGCGGCACGCCGCCGCGCGACGCCGACCGGATCACCCCGTCCGCGCGGACGATGATCGCCGGCGGATGGCCGGCCGTGCCCAGCGACACCGTGACCCGGTCGTGGGCCAGCTCCACCCCCGCCATGATCGCGGTGACGAACCGGTCCTCGTCCAGCAGCGCCTCGTTCGCCATGCCGAGGATCTCGCCCGGCCGCGCCTTCCACCGCGCCGCCAGCCGCATGCAGTGCCGCGCCGTCGCCGTCACGGCCGCCGCGTCCTCGCCCTTGCCGCACACGTCGCCGAGGACCAGGCCCCAGCCGTCCCCGACGCGGAACACGTCGTAGAAGTCGCCGCCGACCTCCGCGCCGTGCGTCGCCGTCAGGTACCGCGCCGCCACCGTCGCCCCCGGGATCGTCGGCAGCGCCCGCGGCAGCAGGCTCGCCTGCAGCGAGTCGGCGACCTCGGCGCGGCGCCGGTAGAGCCGCGCCGCCCGGATCACCAGCGCCAGGTAGCGGCCGAGCCGCTGCACGACCCCGAGGTCCATCAGGTCGAACGGCCCGTAGTCGCCGCCGGAGGCGAGGGTGATCGAGCCGAGGCACCGGTCGCCGTCCTCCACCGGGACGCTCAGCAGCGACGTCGCGCCGATCTTCGCGCAGATCGGGACGCCGTCGGCCGCCATGCCCAGCTCGTCCAGGTTCTCCAGGTGCGGCCGCAGCGCGCTCTGCCGCGTGACGAACACGGTGTGCGGGAGCGTTCCGGCGGCCGGACGCATCTCCTGCAGCGTCCGCGCGGCCTCGACGGCGTACTCGTCGTCCGGCCCCATCACGACCTGGCGGTGCAGGACGGGCGGCGTCCCCGCCGCCGGGGACTCGCCCTGCCCCGCGCCGCCGTTCGGTCCGGTCAGGTCGATGAACGCCCAGTCGGCCAGCTCCGCGGCCAGCAGCCGGGCGCACCGCCGGACCGCGACCGTCTCGTTGAAGACCGGCTCGTCCAGCAGCAGCTCGCTGGCGGTGGCCAGCACGTCCATCCGGTGCACGATCGTGGCCACGGCCTCGTCGTCGATGCGGCCCTGGGGCTGCCCCTGCGGCGCGCGGGCCTGCGGCGGCGCCGCCGGCTCCGGCACGCGGGGCGCTCCCGCCTCCGGCCGCGCGGCCCGCTTGGCGCCGTCCCGCTGCGCCGCCGCGGCCCGTCCCGTCCCGCTCGCACCGGCCCCGCCCGCGCCGGCCCCGCTCGCACCGGCCTTGGCCGAGCCGGCCGGGCCCGCGCCGTCGGAGGAGGGCGCGCCGGCCGGGGGCTTGGCGGCGCCGGCCGCGACCACCACCATCGGGTCGGCCTCACCGCGGATCCACACCCGGGCCAGCGTCACGGTCGCGTCCACCGGACGCTCCCGGCCGAGGAACCGCACGGGCACCCGCCGCCGCCGTCCCGTCCGCACCACCGCCGCCAGCTGCGAACGGACCGCCGCCCGGGTCGCCAGGTCGCAGAAGGAGGTGAACTGCTTGCCCGAGACGTAGCCGGACGAGGTGCCGAGCAGCTCCGCCGCCTGGCGGTTCGCCCGCCGGACGCTGGTGTTGCGGTCCAGCAGGAACAGCGGCACGGGGGCGTCCTGGAAGACCGTCCGCAGCACCCGCCGCTCGTTCTCGGCCGCGGCCGACCCGCCCTGCTCGGAGCCCTGCTCGGAGCCGAGGGTGCGCAGCGCCGTCAGCGCGAGCTCGAGCTCCTCCAGGGCGGCGTCCAGGGTGACCCGCAGGTCGGCCTCGGGCATGCCCGCCGCCTGGCGCAGCGCGCCGATGCGCCCCTCGAGATCCGAGATCTCCCGCACCAGGGACTCGGGTTCGAGCTGATCGGGCTGGTCGTGCAACGGGTCTCCCTCTGTGTCCGCGAGGCACGGTGGAAAATCATCTGGTTCGTGGCTCTGCTCATTCGAAGCGCGGTCTCGACGACTGCATCTCGCAGCCTATGCCGGTCACCTCCGTGCGCCTAGCGCGGGATCTAGGGAAGCCCCTGGTCACCGACGATTCGCTGCGCCAGTGCGGTCAGTTTCACATGCCGCGTCTGGGAGATGCGGCGCATCTCCGCGAACGCCTCGTCGGCGTCGCAGCCGAGGGCGTGCATGAGGATGCCCTTCGCCTGGTCGACGACGGCGCGCGCCTCCACCGCCTCCCGCAGCTGGACGGCGGTCCGGTGCACGTCGTCGTACTGCTGCGCGTTCGACATCGTTGCGGTTCCCTGTGCCATCAGCAGCGAGACCAGCGCGAGCCGGCCGTGCCCGAGTGCCTTGGGCGTCACACCGTACAGCGTCAGCGTCACGAGCACCGGCGGGTTCAGATGAGGGGAGGTGACGAAGCACCGCACGCCGCGGCGCAGCATGTCCGACACCGCCTCCGGCCAGCGGGTCTCGACCAGGATGTCGTCGCAGCTCAGCGCGCGGCGGTCCATGACCACGTCGAAGATCGGGCCGCGTCCCCGCGACAGCTGCCGGTCGGTGACCTCGGCGAGGTCGGGATGGCTGGCGGCCGCGGCCAGCGGCTCGGGCCGCTCGGCGTCCGGCGACCGGAGCTCGTCCGGCACCTCGTCGCCCGGCCCGTCCGGATCGAGCCCGTCGGCGAGCCGGCGGGAGGTGCCCTGCTGGCGCGGGACGCGCGGGACGTCCGGCGGCCGCGGGGCCTGGTCGGGCGAGGTGCCGAGCGCCGCGACGGCGTCGGCCAGGGTCGCCGGCGGCAGCGCCCAGCGGACGCACGCGGCGCCGGCGCAGCCGGGCACGGCGCGCGACGCCAGCTCGGTCACCCGGTGGAGGGTGCCGACGTCCGAGGATTCCCCGACCACCCCGAGCCGGGCGATCTCCACGGCGAGCTGGTCGGTGAGCACCGATTCGGTTGGAGCCACGCTTATGACGTTATCCTGCGCCACGTCATGCCGGGCACCACTGCCTGCCATCGGGCCCTTCCTTCCGCCGCGGGGCCCGCTCGGGACCCGTTCCGCGCCCGCTCCGGGGCCGTTCCGCGCCCGTCCGCCGGGGGGCGGTCAGTTGTTCGGCGGGGCCTTGCTGATCTCGGGGAGCGGGCCGCCCGACTGCCCGTCCGCCACCGCGAGGTCGCCGATGGACACGATGCCCACCGGCCGCCGGCCGCCGTCCACCACCGGAAGCCGCCGGACCGCCCGTTCGACCATCAGCCGCGCCACCGTCTCGGTGTCGTCGTCGGGGTGCACGGTGCAGATATCCGCGGTGCAGACGTCGCCGAGCGGCGTCAGCGACGTATCGCGGCTCTCCGCGACCGCCCGCACCACGATGTCCCGATCGGTGACCATCCCGCACAACTGCCCGGCATAGGTGACCAGGACGTCGCCGATCCCCTCGTCCCGCATCACCCGCGCCGCCTCGTACAGCGTCGCGTCCAACGGCAACACCTGCGGGGCCGGGGTCATGATGTCGCTGACCCTTCGTGGCATCGCGCGCACATCCTCTCGAATAACCGGCGGCTCGCGTGGCCCGTGTGCGCGCCCTACCCACGGTCGGCGCGCCTATGCGGACGGTCTTGGTGGCCTGGTGCGGCGCGGGTCAGAACGCGAACACGGTGCCGGTGTGAGAGTGCATCACGCAGTCGTTGGCGTACTGGGCGTGGAACGAGACAGGGTTGCCGTGCCAGCGGCCCTCGGCCGCCGCGACGACGGGCGCGTAGACCTGGGTGCACATCCGCCCGTCCGGGGCGTGCGTGAACTTCCCGCCCGACCCTTCCAGTTCTGAGCACGCGCGCGCGGGGTCGGGGTGCCGCCCGCCGGGCGGGTCGCAGTACAGCGTCACCGCACGCGTGCCTGACGTGTCGTGCCCTGGGTGCGTCAGCGTCAGCCGCAGGGAAGTCTTGGCTTCCCCGTCATGTGCGTGGACGGTCGGCGAGAGCGCGAGCACGGCGCCCGCGATCACGGCGATGATGTTCGACATGGCTACTCCCGATGGCCGGAGGGACCATCGCTCAATGTATCCATGCGACTACGAACCGTACAGGGGAACGGCCGATCCCGCGGTCACGGGGTAACCGCGGGATCGGGTCGGAGGGTGAAAGGGCCGGGGGGCGCGGCGCGCCGGGCCGGGTCAGGCCGCGAGGATGTGGGCGGCCCGCTTGTGGTCCGCGAGGGCCTCGCGCAGCTGCTTGCGGCCGCGGTGCAGGCGGGACATCACCGTGCCGATGGGGGTGCCCATCATCTCGGCGATCTCCTTGTAGGGGTAGCCCTCGACGTCGGCGAGGTACACCGCGTCCCGGAAGTCCTTCGGCAGCGCGCGCAGCGCGTCGACCACGTCGGAGTCGGGGATGCGGTCCAGCGCCTCGGACTCGGCGGACCGGAAGCCGGACGAGTGCGCCTCGGCCTGCGCGATCTGCCACTCCTCCAGCTCCTCGGAGCCGGCCCGCTGGGGCTCGCGCTGCTTCTTGCGGTAGGTGTTGATGAAGTTGTTGGTGAGGATCCGGTGCAGCCACGCCTTGAGGTTCGTGCCCTCCTGGAACTGGTGGAAGTTCACGAAGGCCTTGGCCAGCGTCTCCTGGACGAGGTCCTCGGCGTCGGCGCTGTTGCGGGTCATCCGCACGGCGCTGGCGTACAGCGGGTCGGCCAGCGGGAGGACGTCGCGCTCGTAGCGCCCCTCGGTGCCGCCGGCCCGGACGGCGTTCTCGACGCGCAGGTCGTCGTTGTCGATGCGAGCGGTCTCGCGGACGGGCATGGTGACAGCGGTCATCATCGCTCCCCGTGGTCGTGACCCCGTGAAGGGCCGGTTGCTGGCGCGTGCTCGGCGGCACGCGCGTACCGGGCGGAATGACCGCCCCCCGTTCAGGTGGTACGCGCCACCTCTCCCGACGGGTTCGGCCGGCGTTGGCACGCTCCAGCGAGCTGGTCTCGCGGGTTCGCGCTGGTCTCCCGGGGGGAGATCGTCGGCTGGTCGGGGGTTCGGCGCCGCGTCGGCGCGGGCCTCGAGGCGGGTGCGCGGACCGGCGGTGCCAGGGCGACCCCGGTGGCCGGGACGTCGCGGGTCGTGCTCGATCAGGCGCATCCACGCTCTGGTGGCTTCCCGATAGATAAGACGCGAAAAGGGGGCCCGAAGGTTGCGTGGCGTCCGTCACATACCGTGGCGAGTCGGCCGAACCGGGGCGCAAGTGGCGCTATATGGCCCGATCGGCGCGTCTCGTCAGGACGGGAGGATGCCTCCTCGGGACGGGAGACGCCCCGTCAGGACGGGAGATGGCCGGCCAGCACCGTCCGGACGAGCTGGCCCGCGAACTCCTCGGGCTCGGCGGGGAGCCGGGCGCCGGCCGCGACCGTCTCCGGGCCCGCGAGCCGGATCAGGAACGCGTGCTGCTGGCAGCCGCCGAGCAGCGCGGCGGCGATGGACGGCAGCGGCGCCCCCTCCGGCAGCCGCCCGGCCCGCTGCTCGGCCTCCAGGTAGCCGATCAGCGCGGCGTGGCCGAGGACCGGCCCGGCCGCCGGGCCGCCGGGAGGCCCCGAGGGCGGCCCGCCGGGGGAGCCGGGCGGGCGCGCCGGGTCCGCGCCGCGGCCGGATGCGGCCGCGGCCTGCCGCTGCTCGCGGACGGGCCCGTCCCCGCGCAGCCAGGCGATCAGCTCGGGGTCCGCCAGCACCGGCCCGATCATCGGCAGCAGTTCGCCGTAGAAGCGCACCATCTCGGCGGCCAGCCGGGTCAGGTTGCCCTCGACCGTCCCCTTGCCGGCGGACCCGGCGAGGGCCGCCATGGCCGTCCGCGCGGTGCCGGTGACCTCGCCCAGCGCCGCCGCGAACAGGGCGGTCTTGTTGGCGAAGTGGTTGTAGAGGCTGCCCTCGGAGACGCCCGCGCCGCGCGCGATCTCCTTGGTCGTCGCGGCGGTGATCCCGCGCTCCCGGATCACCGCGACCGCCGCCGCGAGGATCCGCTCGCGCATCGGCTCCCCGCCGGCCCCTCTGCTCGCCGCCACCGGCGCCCCCTTCCCGTTCCGAGCTGGACGGTAGCAGTCCCAGCATACTGAGTGAGTGCTCACCCGTGCCGACTTCGCGAGAACACCGGCGAACGTCCCTCACCCGAGGTAGCGTCCCCCTCACCGCGGGTTGCCGGATGCAGCGCAGCATCGTCGCCCAGGGGAGGGGATCCGCGTGACCATCGCCGGAGAACAGCAGCAGCCGCCGGGCGGGGCCGTCACCGCCCCCGCCGGCCACCGCCCCGGATCCGGGCCGCCCCGGTTCCTCGACCAGCCCCTGCTGGGCATCGTCAGCATGGCGGCCTTCACGCTCAACGAGCACGGCCGCATCAACCACTGGAACCACGCCGCCACCGACCTGTTCGGCGCCGGCCCGCTCCAGGCCGCCGGCCGGTCGCCCGCCTCCCTCCTGCGGCTCCCGCAGGAGCACCGCGGCGCCTTCCAGCCGGAGGCGTTCGGGCACGTCTGGTGCGGCGCCTGCATGGTGCCGCGCGCCGACGACGGCGAGCCCGCCGAGGTCGGCTGGTGGGTGTACCCCATCGGCCCCGACGGCGCCGGAGCGGACGGCGCCCAGGGCGCCGGCCGCATCCGCCTGCTCGCCCTCGCCGCCGACCTGCGCCGGCTGCGCGAGGACGGCCCCGGCCTGGCGATGGACGACGTCCTCGTCGCCGCGCCCGACGGCGCCGCGCGGCGCGCCGCCGGAGCCCGGATGCTGCGCGTCGAACCCGTCCTGGGCCCGTCCGGGGGCGGCCCGGGGCACGGCGACGGGCCGCTCGTGCGCCGCCTCGCCGAACTGCTGCCCGCCGCCGGAGCGGCCGCCACCGAGGCCGTCGTCGCCCGCGTGCTCGACCTCGGCCGGCCCGCCGTCTCGCTCAGCATGACCCTGCGGCTGCCGGTCGTCCCGCACATCGGCGACATGCCCCGGGCCCTGCGCATCCGACCCCGCGCCGCCCTCCCCGACGGCGCCGACGGCGACCATGCCGGCCGGGAGACCGGCACGCCCGGCGCCGACGAGAACGAGACGCTGACCTTCCTCAGCGAGGCCGGCCAGCAGATCGGCGGCTCCCTCGACCACCTCCAGGCCGCCCGCACCCTCGCCGAGGTCATCGTCCCGCGCGTCGCCGACTTCGCCGCCGTCGAACTGCTCGAAGGCGTCGCCGCCGACTCCGCCCAGCCCGCCGTCGACCTCGACGAGTCCGCCGTGATGCGGCGCGTCGCCGTCGCCCACAACGACGAACCCGGCCGCTGGGACCGCATCGTCCCGGAGAACGAGTCGCTGCGGGTGGCGTCCGGCACCCCGTTCGTCCAGGCCATGCGGACCGGCCGCCCCGTGCACATCCCGCGGGTGGACGCCGCGCTCACCGCCCGGCTGTCCGCCGCGCTCGGCGGCCGCGACCTGCGCCCCCTGCTCACCGGCCGCGACCTGCTCGTCGTCCCGCTGATCGCGCGCGGCCGGGTGCTCGGCACGTTCAAGCTGCTGCGCAAGCCCGACCGCCCCGGCTTCGGCGACCTCGACCTCGCCATGGTCGACGAGCTGGCCCGCCGCGCCGCGCTGTGCGTCGACAACGGGCGGCTCTACCGGCGCGAGGTCCAGGTCGCCCAGGAACTGCAGCGCAGCATGCTGCCCGCCGACCCGCCCGAGGTGCCCGGCGCCCGCGTCCACTACCGGTACCGGCCCGCCGGGCAGGCCGCGCAGGTCGGCGGCGACTGGTTCGACGCGTTCCCGCTGCCCGGCCGCCGGCTCGGCATCGTCGTCGGCGACGTGATGGGGCACGGCCTCACCTCCGCCGCGATCATGGGCCAGATGCGCACCGCCGTGCGCACCCTCGCCGTCGAGGACATGCGCCCCGACCTGCTGCTGCGCCAGCTCGACGCGCTCGCCCGCCGGCTCGGCGAGGGGTACGTCGCCACCTGCCTGTACGCGGTGTACGACCCCGTCGCCCGGCGCTGCCGCTTCGCCAACGCCGGGCACGTCCCGCCCGTCCTGGTGTCCGAGGCCGGCGCCAGCCGCGTGCTGCCCGTCCCCGCCGGGCTGCCGATCGGCGTCGGCGGCGAGCCGTTCGAGACCATGGAGATCCCGGTCCAGGACGGCTCCCGGCTCGTGCTGTGCACCGACGGCCTGCTCGAACGCCGCGACCGCGACATCGACGAGGGCCTGGAGGAACTGCGCGGCCGCCTCGCCGGCCCCGCCCGTCCCCTCGAGGACACCTGCGACGACCTGCTCGACGCGCTCGCCACCACCGCCCCCGCCGACGACATCGCCATCGTCGCCGTCGGCCTCGACGGCATCCCCAAGGACGACGTCGCCGTCTGGGAACTGGAACCCGAGCCGAGCATGGTCCCCCGCGCCCGCGCCCAGGTCGCCTTCCAGCTCGCCGAATGGCGCCTGGACGCGGTCGGCGACACCGTCCAGCTGCTGGTCAGCGAGCTCGTCACCAACGCCCTGCTGCACGGCGCCGGGTCCATCGTGCTGCGGCTCATCCGGGGCGACGCGCTGCTCTGCGAGGTCTACGACGACGGCCAGGACATGCCGCACCTCCGCCACGCCGACGCCACCGCCGAGTCCGGGCGCGGGCTCCAGCTCGTCAGCCACCTCGCCGCCCGCTGGGGCACCCACCGCACCGACGGCGGGAAGGTGGTGTGGTTCGAGCACCGGCTGCCGCGGTGAACGCCGAGGTCGTCGGCCCGCCTCTCGCGCGTGGGAGGTAACTGTCCCCTCGGCGACAGATAGTTTCCAACGTCCCCTTCCGCTCACCTGGATAGTGTCGAAGCGCATCAACGGCCCATCGGGGGACGATGTGGGCGAGAACCTGACACTGCCGGTCCCGGAGACCCTCTACGCCACCTACGCCGTCGCGCTGGCCGCGCCGATCGCCGACCCCGGCCGGCTCGCGCACGACGAGATCGCCAAGCGGACCGAACCGCCGCTGCGCGAGCTCGTCCTCGGCATGCTCGACAGCCCCATGGTCACCCTCGACCAGCGGCCCGCCGCCGAGTTCCCGCCGCTGCCCGCCGACCTGCTCGCCGCCTACGGCGCCTCGCCCGCCGTCCTGGCCGCCCTCGACGCCGCCTCCCACCTGCTCGCCGTCCGCGCCGCCTACCGCCCCGGCCACCCGCCCGCGCACGAATGGGCCGCCCGCGCCATCGCCGGTGCCGTCGCCGCCGCCCGCACCGCCCCCGTCATCGACGTCTTCACCCCGCAGATCCTCGCCCACGAGCAGCTCACCCGGTCGCTGCCCGATCCGGACGGCGCCGTCCGGCTCACCGACTGGATGCTCCTGCCGCACACCTCCGGGCCGCACGGCTTCTGGTTCACCACCAAGGGCCTCGCCCGGTTCGGGCTTCCCGAACTGCGGACCGAGAACGTCCCGCCCGCCCTCGTCGTCCCCTGGGGCCGCCTCCTCAACGGCCTCGCCCGCCGCGTCCTCGACCTCTGGCACGAACGGCTCCCCGCCGGCGAGCAGCCCCTCGTCGTCGACCTCCCCGAGATGGTCTCCATCGGCCTCCAGGACATCGCCGCAGCCCAGGGCACCGACGAGCCGATGCGCCGCGAGGTCACCGTCCGGCTCCGGCTCGACACCCCCGACGACCCCGTCCTCACCGTCCTGCCCGCCGACGACGGACCCGACCGGCTGGAATCGCTCTGCGCCGCCCTCTTCGGCGCCCAGGACGGCCGCCGTTGACCGCCGTCCCGCTTGCCGTGCCCCGCGTCCAGAGCGCAGGATCGACACCGTGAGATTCGGCCCACGCGACCGTCCCGGCTCCGAGGACCCCGACGCCCCCGCGCCCCCGCCCCATCCGGGTGACGTCCACGTCGCGGGCAGGAGCAGATCCCGCCCCGAAGAGCCCGCCGACTGGGTCCCCGTCCCGCCGCCCGCCCCCGACCCGCCTAACCCTCCGGGCACACCTCCCTCACCCCCGCCGAATCCCGAACCCCCGGCGACCTGGACGCCCCGCCCCCAACCACCCCCGCCCACCCAATGGACGCCGCACCCCCCAACGACTCCGGAGAGCGCCCCGCGCCAAGCGCAGCCGTCATCGGAGGCGTACACATCGTCCCCTGACCAGGGACCGGGCCCGTCACAGTGGACACCCGCCCCCAAGGACGAGCCGCCGCAGTCCACGCCCGCCCCCTGGACCCCCCACGACCAACCACAGCCGTCGGCCTGGTACCCAGAGGCGGCGCCTCCGGCCACCCCGGCAGATCCTTCAGGCACGCGGGAGTGGACGTCCCACGACCAAGGCGCGCCCCCGCAGCCGCCAACGGACCCGGCAGAACCCACAGAACCCGCGCCCCCGTGGCAGCCGCAGCCGTCGACCCCGCACGCGCCGTCCTCTGACGAGGAGCCGAGCCCGTCGTCCCAGTGGACACCGCACTCTCCGGAGCCGCCAGAGGCAACGCCCGCGCCGTGGAGGCACCACGAGCAAGCGCAGTCGTCGGATCCGTCGCGGGATGCGGCGCCTTCGGCCGGTTCGGCGGATCATTCAGGCGCGCGGGAGTGGGCGTCCCACGACCAAGGCGCACCTCCGCAGCCGCCAACGGATCCGGCAGAACCCACAGAGGCCGCGTGGACGCCCCGCGACGAGCCGCAGCCGTCGGCCCCGTACGCGCCGTCCTCCGACGAGGGCCCTTCGCCGCAGTGGACGCCGCACGATCAGGCGGTTCCTCCGCAGTCGGCTGGGTCCTCGGCCGAGGAGCCGGAGGCAGCGGAGGGCGGGGCCGCGCCGTGGACGTCGCGTGATCCGGTGGAGGGCTCGGGGGAGTCCTACTCGCCGTACAGGGCGGCGGAGGTTCCCTCGTCGGAAGGGATGTCCCGGTGGGTGCCGCATGTCCCGGTGCCCCGGTCGGGTGAGGAGTCGCCGCAGTGGGCTCCTCACGGGACGGGCGTGCCGGTGCCCGAGGAGGAGGCCTCCGGCGCGTCGGCGGAGGACGAGCCGGAGCGGTGGGTCGTCCGGAAGCCTGGCGGCCTGGGGACGGGTGCGCCCGAAGGCAGCGAGCCCGAGGAGCCGCGGAGCACCGGACGGCATCAGCGGCCCGGCGGCGAAGCGGACGAGCCGTTCCTGCCGGGAAAGGGGCTGTCCGCCGAACCGCCGCCGTCACTGACGAAGCCGGACACGACACGGCCCGAACCGGCGCAGCCGCGCGGCGGCGGACTGGCCGCGCAGCCGGCTCCCGCCGCGCCGGGCCCCATGGACGATCCCGGACGGCGCCGCGCGCTGGCCGACGGATTCATGATCGAGTTCGTGGGCAGCACGACCTGGCGGGCGATGATCGCGGTCCTGGAGGGGGCGTTCCCCGGGCTGGGCATGGCGGCGACGCTCTCGCGGCGCACCGACGAGCTCCGCGGCATGGTGGACGGCCTCGACCGCACCGCCTCGTCCAAGCTCGGCCTGCCCACCTGGCTCGACGACGCCGGCATGGTCTTCGACCTCAGCACGCACCTCAGCGCCCGGAACGCCGCGCGGACGCGGGTGCGGCCTGGGCGGCCACGGGCGTCCAGGCCGTACGCGGGGGCGTTCGTCATCGACACCCTCGACCCGCTGCGCTACCACCGCGCGGTCGGCGGCCCCCGGGAGCCCCGCGACCTGCCGGAGGACGCGCCGCCGGCGGCATCCGGCGAGGACGACGACAGCGGCGTCGTCATCGTCGCGAACCTGACCTCGGCGGGCGTCCGCGTCCTGGATTCGCTGGCCCTCTGGCGCTATGCGGGACGTGTCGTCACGGGCGCCCTGCACGAGCCGTCGCGCCCGCGGACCCGGGCCCGCGCCCGGCGGGCGCTGCGCGCGCTGCGGCGCGCCGTGGTCATCGACCCCGATCTGGGCGTCGGCCTGTGCCTGCAGGTCGACGCCGGGCACGCGCCCCGCTGCCTGCTGGCGTTCGCCGTCGACCGGACGGACGGCGCCGCGCCCCGCTTCGTCCGGCCCTGATCACGCGTCCGAACGGAGCCAGGACAGGTCGGCCCGCCGGTCGTCCGGCAGCTCGCGGAGGCGCGCCGCGAGCTGCCACGGCTCGGCGGGCGCGTCGTCCGGCAGGATGCCGCAGAGCAATGCGTTCGACGTGCGCACCACGGAGAACGGGCCGAACCGCGCGATTCCGCCGCCGCGCAGGTGCGCCAGCTCGCCGAGCAGCGCGCTCAACGGCCCGGGGCCGTGCGCGTCGACCAGGCTGCGGACCTGCGCCAGCAGGTCCTCGGCCAGCGTGTCGGGACGCCGGCCGGACAGGTAGTAGACCGTTCCGAGGTAGGAGCCGTCCGCCGCCTGCGGTGACCGCTGGTCGCGGACCCGCACCTGCAGTCCGCACTCGGCGGCGCACCTCTCGTAGGCGTCGGCGAGCAGCGCCTCGGCCTCCCCCTCCTCGCTGAGCAGGACGCCGGGGACGATGCCCTCCTCGCGGTCGACGCGCTCGAGCATCTCGCGGTGCAGCTCCCGCACGTCCTGCTCGACCGTGTCGAGCGAGCGGGCCAGCGCGTGCTGGGCCTCCCGGTCGAGGCCGAGCCCGGCCAGCTCCCCGGCGAGGTCGGCGGTCTCCTTCTCCAGCCGGTCGATCCGTCCGGAGAACGCCTCCAGCCGGTCGATGACCTCGGCGGACGCGCCATCTGGGGCGGGCCGCGGGATCGGGACCCCGGACCGCTCGGCCGCGGCTTCGACCTCGGACTTCAGCGCGTCGTGCCGCTCGGCGAGCTCGGCCAGCCGGGCGCGCAGGTCGCGCACGTCCGCCTGCGCCTGCGGAAGCCGCTTGTCGGAGGCCAGGTAGAGCTCGCGTCCGGCGATCGCAAGGCAGAGCAGGACCAGGATCACGGTGGTCATGTGACTCCTCGGGAGGCGGGCTGCCCTTTCGACCCTAACCATCCGGAGCCGCCTTGGCCGAGACCGCGCCAGATCTCGTCCGAAACGCCCCCCATATCCGCCGGCCGCCGAGACCGTCCTCCCTCCACCGGACGCCGGGACCGTCCTCCCCGGACCGTCCAACACCCCTCAGGTCGGCACGCTCGCACCTGGCCGCCCCTCCGGCCTGCCGACGCACCATCTCGGCTCCGCGACGACGATCGGCATATGCCGCGGGTCTCCGGTGACCGGGTTCCGCCGGAGGCGTCGGTCCCTTGCGACGGTCAGCCGAAGAGACCACCCAGGAGGCCGCCGAGGACCTCTGCGGCGACGTCCCCGGCGATGTCTCCCGCAATATCTCCCGCGATGTTGCCGGCGACGTCTCCGGCGAAGCCGCCGGCCGCGTCACCGATGGCGTCGAAGGCCAGGCCTCCGGCGACGCCCGCCGCGAGCGCGCCGCCGACCATCCCGGCCGTGCCGAGTCCCGGGCCGTGGTGGTAGCTGTGGTGACCATGGTGGCCGTGCATCGCCGGCGGATAGGGCGCGGGGCCTGGGGGAGCAGGCGGCGGCCCAGCGGGCGCGTACGGCACCGGCCCGGCAGGCGCGGGCGGTGGCGGACCACCGGGAGCGGGCGGCGGTCCTCCATACGCGGGAGGCGGACCGCCGTGAGCAGGTGATGGCCCTCCATGTGCGAGGGGTGGGCCACCAGGCGCGGGCGGAGGAGTCGAGGGCCCGCCATATTCGGGGACGGCGGGCGGCGGGTAGGAGGCATGGCCCCCAGGCGCTCTGCCCGGCCCCGCAGAGTAGTGCGCGGCGGGCGCGTGGCCCCCTGCGTGCGGCGGAAAGCCACCGGGAGCATGACCAGGTGCACCGGGCGGCGGGAACGCACCGGGCGCAGAGCCGCCACCCGGTTGACCGCCCGGATAGGCGCCCGGAGACTGGCCAGGTGCGCCGGGCGGCGATGAAAAAGCCCCAGGCGCGGAGCCGCCACCCGGTTGACCCCCCGGAAAGCCGCCGGGAAGTCGGCCAGGTCCGCCGGCCGACGGTGGAAAGGCACCGTGAGCAGAGTGATCACTCGGTTGAGCGCCCGGGTAAACGCCGGGAGGCTGTCCGGCCGCGCCGGGCGGCGGCGGAAAGGCGCCGTGAGCAGAGTGGTCACCCGGTTGGGCGGGCGGGAAACCGGGGGCATTGCCCACGGGCGGAGGCGGCGGGAATCCACCGGCCGGCGCGTTGGCGCCACCACCCGGGCCCGCAGGATAGGACGAGCCCGGACCCTCGGGAGATCCGTGGGGCGGGAAGCCGGGAGCGGCGGGAGGTGGGTAGCCGCCGGGCGAATAGCCGGGCGCCGGGCCGGCTGCCGGCGAGGCGAGGCCCTGACCGCCGCCGGCGCCTGACGGGCCGCCGGGCGCGGGCGGGAAGCCCTCTCCCGGTCGACCGGACGGGTAGGCGGGCGCGGGACCGCCCGGGTACGGCGCCCCGCCCGGTGCAGGCGACGGGGGCGGGAACGGGGAACCGGCGGCCGCATGGCCGGGACTCTGCATGGGGGCGGGAGCTTCGCCCGGTGCGGGCGCGGGCGGTGGGAACTGCGCGTTGCCCGGCCTGCCGTACTCGCCGCCCGGCACCGCCCCACCCGGGTTCGGCTGCGCGGGCGAGGGAGGCGGCGGTGGAAAGGCGTCTTGGCCACCGTACGGAGAGCCTCCGGGCGGCGGACTCGAGTGGGCGGCGCGGGGAAGCGCGACGGCCTCCTCGAGCCACTTGCCGATCTTGGCGGTCCAGTCCGTCTCGGCGGCTTCGGCGTGCCCGACCGTGAACACGCCGAAGGCCTCGTCCGACGGGGCGGTGCGGCCCTCGGCGCGCAGCACGAAGGTCACCTCGCGCGGGCTGGCGACGAAGGTCAGACCGACCTGGTCGAGCCGGCCCTGCTGGGCGGCCGGCGGCGCGAGGTGGATCTCCTGGTGGAATGGCAGGTGCCTGATGACGCCGCGTAGCTTCGACTCCTCGAACGTGACGTTCCTGATCTGGAAGCCGAGCCGCGCGATGGCCGCGAGCACCCATTGCTGGGATTCCAGCGGCTCCACCGAGATGGGGTCGACGTCACCGGGGTCGGGCTGCCCGGCCACGTCCACCTCGGTGCACAGCCCGATGGTGAACCCGGGCAGTTCCCGTCCGAGGACGGTGGTGAACGGCAGTTCGTACGGCAGCGGGATGGAGAACGACAGGTCGCGCTGCCGCGCGGGGTCCAGGGTGAAGCGGCGGGTCAGCGCGCCCCGGTACACCTCCGGCCCGGCCGTCTCGCCGTGGCCGTCGCGCATGCGCGGCATCAGCGCCAGCGTGACATGCCGTACCTCAAGGGGACGGTCCCCGCCGCGCAAATGCACCTTGCCCGCCACGACGCCGCCCGGCTTGCAGTTGGGCTCGGCGAGGATCGTGTCGACGGACGGGCCGCCTGCCATCTGCCCGTAGGACACAGGCCGTTCCCTTCTCCCGACGCGCGAGGCGTACCCCCGCGAATGTCAGACGAAATCCACCATGCCATCGGTTCGCCCAAGCCGCCCTCCCCGGCGTACCGACATCCCAAAATCCGCCGACACCCCACGCCACCCAGCGCTCCCCGACCGGCCACCCATCCCGACCACCCACCAATCCCCAGCGCGCCGAGCTCCTCGGCGCGCTAAGTTCCCCGGCCGACCAGCGTCCCCGACCGGCCACCCTTCCCCGGTCGGCCAGTGTTCCCCGCCTGGCGAGCGTGCCCCGACCGGCCGCTCATCCCAGCCGCCCTTCCCAAGGTGCCAGTGGTCCCTGGTCGGCCAGGGTTCCCGATCGGCTGCGCTTCCCTGGTCGGCCGGCGTTCTCCGGCTGGCGAGCGCTCATCCTGGCTGGCCACCCTGCCCCAGCGTGTCAGCATTTCTCGGACAGCGTTCCCGACCGGCCGCCCTCCCCAGGCTGGCCAGCGTTCCGTGACCGGCCAGTGTTCCGTTGTGTGCCGGTGTACCGGGGTTTACCGGCGGTTGCGGTATCCAGCGTTCCTTGGCCCCCCGTCGGTTCGCGGCGTGGCCCTTCTGCGGAGTTCCGCCGCGCGGTCTGCCGTCGCCGTTCGGTGAGACGGCGGGGGGTGGGTGGGGTCATTCCTCCTTTGCGGTGACGGTGACCGGGGCGTAGCCGAGCTTCTCCAGCGGTTCGCGGATCTGCGCGGCGTCGCCTACGGCGATGATGGTGAGCGCCTCGGGGTCGATGTGCTTGCTGTAGGCGCGGGCCACGCCGTCGGGGGTGGAGGCTCGGACGGCCGCCAGGTAGCTGCTGGGGTAGTCGGCGCCCAGCCCGTTGGCGGACGCGTCGGCGAGTTCGGCGGCGACGGCGCGGGCCGTCTCGTACTCGGCGGGTGCCCGGTCGGCCAGCGCCCGGACGGACGAACCGTGCTCCTCGGCGTCGATGCCCCGGGAGATGACGCCGCGCAGCTCGGTGAGGGCGTCCGCGACCGCGTCGCCGGTGACCTCGGTGTGCACGGCGCCCTGGGCGATGAACACCCCGCAGTGCCGCATGCGCAGCAGCCCTGCGCGGACGCCGTAGGTGTAGCCCTTCTCCTCGCGCAGCACCGCGTTGAGCCGCGAGGTGAGGCCGCCGCCCAGCACGTGGGAGGCGACCATCAGGGACGGCCAGTCGTGGTGGGAGCGGTCGGGCACGCCGTGGGCGAGGCTGATGTAGGTCTGCACGGAGCCGGGACGGTCCACCACGACGATCCTGGCGGCGGACTCGGGCAGCACCCGGTCGGCGGTCGGCAGCGGCCCTCCGCCACCGGTCCAGCCCTCCAGCGCCGCGTTGAGGGCCGCGTCGGCGTCCGTGCCGGTCAGGTCTCCGGCGACGACCGCGGTGGCCTCCGCGGGCACCACCGAGCCGTAGAAGGCGCGGACGTCGGAGCCCTGAAGCGCGCCGACCGTGCCGCGGGTGCCGCCGGTCGGCCGGGACGCGCGGGCCTCGGCGGGGAACATCACCGCGCGCAGCTCCCGCATGGCGCGCGTTCCGGGGTCGGCGTCCTCCTGCGCGATCTCCTCCAGCCGCTCGCGGACGAGGCGCCGCACGTCCGCGTCGTCCAGCGCGGGGCCGCGCAGGACGGAGGAGAACAGCTCCAGGGCGGGGCCGAGCCGGGTCACCGGCACGTCCAGCGCGATCCGCAGCGCGGTCAGGTCGGCCGAGGCGTAGAGGCTGCCCCCCAGCCGTTCGAACGCGGCGGTGAGCGCGGTGCCGCCGCCGGGCTCGGTGCCCTCCAGCAGCGTGTGCGCGGTGAGCGTGGCGACGCCGTCCAGGCCCTCGGGCTCGCGGCCGGCGCCGGCGTGCAGCACGAGCCTGACCGCCGCGAGGCGCCGCCCGGGCAGGTCGACGCGCAGGGTGCCGGGCCCGGCGGGGACCCGGCCCGCGACGCCGGCCGGGAACTGCCACGGCGGGACCGGCCCGGGGACCGGGCGGGGCTGCAGGGCCAGGCCCGCGGTACCGGGAGGCAGGTCGGGGCTGGGACCGGTCACGACGGCGTACCTCCGTAGGTCAGGGCGGTGCGGCCGCCCGGGGCGAGCCAGCGGCCCGCCATCTCCTTGATCGCGTCCGCGGTGACGGCCGCGGCGCGCCCGGGGGCGGTGAAGACCCGGGCGGGGTCGTCGAACTGGGTGGCGTTCTGGGAGAGCGCGTTGGCCAGCCCGGTGACCGTCTCGGTCTGCTCCAGGAAGCCCCGCTCCGCCTGCGCCGTGGCGCGGGCGGTCTCATCGGCGTCGGGGCCGTCCGCGGCGAACCTGGCCAGCTCCTCGTCCAGCACGTCGGCGATCTTGTCCGGTTCCGGCCCGATGGCGTCCACGATGGCCAGCGACTGCCCGGAGGCCAGCCGGGTCACCCCGGCCCACACCTCCGTGGCGATCTGGTCGCGGCGGACCATCCGGTCGTAGAGCCGCGAGCCGGAGCCGCCGCCGAGGATCTCCACCGCGAGCTCGGCCGCCTCGATGTCGTCGCCGCCGTCGGCGGGCAGCGTGAACATCGCGAAGTAGGCGGGGGAGGGGACGTCCTCGTCGAGGGTCTCGCCGCGCACGCCGCTGATCGGCCCGAGGTCGCCGGGCCGCGAGGGCGGCTTGCGCGGGCCGGCGGGGATGCCGCCGAAGTAGCGCTCGACCGCGTCGATCGTCTTCTCCGGGTCGACGTCCCCGACGACGGACAGGACCGCGTTGCCGGGCGCGTACCAGGTCCCGAAGAAGTCGGCGCAGTCTTCGAGGGTGGTCGCGTCCAGGTCCTCCATGGAGCCGATGGGGGTGTGGGCGTAGGGGTGCCCTTCGGGGAAGGTGAGCGCGCACAGCCGCTCGAAGGCGGTGCCGTACGGCTGGTTGTCGTAGCGCTGGCGGCGCTCGTTCTTCACCACGTCGCGCTGGTTGTCGAGGTTGGCCTGGGTGAGCGCGGCGGGCAGCGTGCCCATCCGGTCGGCCTCCAGCCACAGGGCCAGTTCCAGATGGCTGACGGGGACCGTCTCGTAGTAGTTGGTGCGCTCGAAGGACGTGCTCGCGTTGAACGCGGCGCCGGCGCTCTCCAGCAGCGCGGCGTGCTCGCCTTCGGCGACGTTGGCCGAGCCCTGGAACATCAGGTGCTCGAAGAGGTGGGCGAGGCCGGTGCGGCCGGCCCGCTCGTGGCGCGAGCCGACGCCGTACCAGATGTTCACGGCTGCCAGCGGTACGACATGGTCCTCGCAGACCACCACGCGCAGGCCATTGCCGAGCGTGTGCTCATGCAGCGGCTGTTCTGCCACGGAGCGCTCCCGTCCGTTCGATGATCGGCTGGCGGTCAGCACCGCGCGCGTCGGGTGGGCGGTGCCCAGGCGGCGGGCTTGATCTCTGACTCACCGTACCGGTTGCGACCGACGCGGCGCCGTCACGGCGAACTGTGGATAACTCCGCGATGGACCGGTCCCAAACCGGGAGGAAATCCGACATCTGACGGGCGGGACGAGGGTCTGCGAGCCGGGGGGGCCGGGAGGGGCGGTCAGGACGCGGCGGCCTCGTGGGCCGCGATCGCGTCCTCCAGTGACCGGTGCAGCACGAAGATCTTCGTGAGCTGGGTGACGTGGAAGACGCGCCGGACCCGGTCGTTCACCCCCATGAACGACATCGAGCCGTCGCGGGCCCGGAGCCGGTGGTAGATGCCGACCAGAACGCCGAGGCCGGTGGAGTCCAGGAACGTGACCTCGCCCAGGTCGATGACCAGGTGCACCCCGCCGTTCTCGATGATGCCGAGCAGTTCCTCGCGCAGTCGGGGGCTGGTGAAGACGTCGATCTCGCCACTGATCTTGACGACGGTGAGGCCCTTCTCGACGCGGTGCTCGACGGCGAAATCCACCGGTGCTCCCTCTCTGCCGCTCATCGTGGGACAGTCCCCTATACCCAGTGTGGCGGGACGTTATCCCTCACGGTGTCGTCCTTTACGGCTCGGTCCCGCATACCAGGGGGTTCTCAGGG
Organism: Actinomadura opuntiae; assembly: GCF_030283205.1. Classification (GTDB taxonomy): domain Bacteria; phylum Actinomycetota; class Actinomycetes; order Streptosporangiales; family Streptosporangiaceae; genus Spirillospora. Next base: position 26,437 of record NZ_JASNWF010000024.1, on the reverse strand, counting down.
TGAGCGGAACAGCGCCCACACGACCTTTCCCTGGGCCAGCGTGCGCCATCCCCATCTGACACTGAACGATTCGACCAGATGCAGTCCGCGGCCGGTCTCGGCTATGTAGTCGGGCTCCTTGCGGCGAGGAGCGGACGGGCTGGAGTCCATGATCCCGCAGAGCAGCCAGGGCTTCCGGTGCACAAGCCGCAGCCGTATGGCTGAGGGGGCCGAACCCAGCGGATCGGCCGGGTCGTCGTACACGCCCTCGCGGTGCACGTCGTCGCCCGGCCGTCCGCAGGCCGCCCTGCCGCTGTGCCGCAGCGCGTTGGTGACGAGTTCGGATACCACCAGGCCGACGTCGTCGGCCAGCTCCGGCAGGCCCCATTCGCCCAGCCGGGACAGCGCGAAGTGCCGGGCCTCGGTGACCGACTCCGGGTCGGGCCGGACGATGAACGACACCGTCGTCCCGGCGAGCTCCGTCAGCGCGGTCACGGCCGCGTCCAGGCGCGGGGGCAGGTCGGACGACTCCGGTATGGGCGTCGAGTGCACGGCATGGTCCCGCGGGACCGCCGGCCCCGTGAGAGGGCCGAGCTCCCACCGCGTGTCGTCGTGCGCATGGCGTGACGTCATTCCCCGGACCCCGCAGAGTGATCTCGTTGTGCAGCCGTGGCTCGGAAGTCTCGTGCGTTATCCTGCGCATCGTAGCGTGCGAATGCAAGGCCCAATGCACGTGCATCCGCATCGGAAGGGTGTGGGGCGGCGTGGATGCACGCGGGTGATCGGAGGTAACCGCAGGACACGGAGGCCAGTGGCACACTAGGTTCGCTGTCCGCCGAATAGCCGGGAGGTTGGGCGTGACTCCAGAGACGCCGGGAAGCGGGTCGACGGTTCGTCGGATCCTGCTCGGGTCCCAATTGCGCCGTCTGCGCGAGCAGAAGGGCGTGACCCGTCAGGACGCCGGCTACGTCATCCGCGCGTCGGAGTCGAAGATCAGCCGCCTGGAGCTCGGGCGCGTCAGCTTCAAAGAACGCGACGTGGACGACCTGCTCACGCTGTACGGCGTCGCCGACAAGGCCGAGCGCGATGCGCTGATACAGCTGGCGAGGGAGGCCAACACCCCCGGTTGGTGGCACCGGTACAACGACGTTCTGCCCGGCTGGTTCCAGACCTATGTGGGCCTGGAGGAGTCGGCGGCGTTGATCCGCACGTACGAGCTGCAGTTCGTCCCGGGACTGCTGCAGTCGGAGGGGTATGCGCGTGCGGTCATACGCCTGGGCAACGCCGGAGCCGCCGAACACGAGATCGACCAGCGCGTGGAACTGCGCCTGCAACGGCAGGAACGGCTCACCGGCCCGGACGCACCCCGTCTGTGGGCGGTCATCGACGAGGGGGCGCTGCGGCGCCCCATCGGCGGGCCGGAGGTGATGCGGGGCCAGTTCGAGCATCTCATCGAGATGTCGAAGCTGCCCAACGTCACCATCCAGATCATGCCGTTCAGGTTCGGCGGCCACGCCGCCGAGGGAGGGGCGTTCACGATCCTGCGCTTTCCCGAGCAGGACCTGCCGGACGTGGTTTACGTCGAGAACCTCACCGGCGCCATGTACCTGGACAAGCGCGACGACGTCGACACCTATCTGCAGGCGATGGAACGCCTGTGCGTCGACAGTGCGACCCCGGAGCGCACCGTCGAGCTTCTTGGTGATTTTCTCAGAGAGACATGATGCTCCAGACCGACTACGACAACGGGATGCCCGCCACCAAGCTCCAGGGGGCGCGGTGGCTGAAGTCCCGGCGAAGCAACTCCCAGGGGAACTGTGTAGAGATCGCCGAGCTGCCCGGTGGGCAGGTCGCGATGCGCAACTCCCGCCACCCCGAGGGTCCGGCCCTCATCTACACCCGCCCGGAGATCGAGGCGCTCATCCTCGGTGCCAAGGACGGCGACTTCGACCACCTCATCGCCTCCCGTAACTGACACTCCTGGAAAACCGCCAAACCCACGCCGCCGGCTCACAGGGACCGCGCGGCACGTCGAACCGCGGCGGGTCGGCTACCGGTCCACCGAACGTCGACCCGTCCGCCAATGCGAAACACGACCGGTACAGAGGCCACCCAGGCGCGAGGGTGGCCTTCGTTCTGCCGGACGATTTTCCGCAGGACTCCCGCAGGACGTCCGGAGGATTCCCGCAGGACGTCAGCCGCAGTTCCCGTAGGGCGCGGTTGCGCCGTTGCCTCCGAACCGGACGCACACGCCGGGCGCCTTCACGTACACCGGGCCCGCGTACCACGCGTAGGAGCCGCTGTCGCCCTTACGGGCGCCGCCCTGTGCCTGGAGCCACACCGAGACCGAGGAGCTCTTACCGACGTTCCTGGTCTTCATGGTGACGGCACAGTTCTGCTTGGTGCTGCTGCTGTAGAGGAGGTAGGCGGTACCACCGGAGCCCGCAATCGACCGCTGCACGTTGTAGCCGCTGCCGCACGCCTGCTGCGGCGTGTACTTGTTGGGCGGCTCGTTGACGGTCGTCGTCCCGCCACCGCCGCCGGTGCCCTTGGTGGGCGCCGGAACACCCGGCTGCTGCTGCTTGCCGCCCTGCTTCTTGTTCGGATGGGCAGGATCCTGCCCCGGCTGCTTGCCCTTGGTGGGCGGCTGCTTGCTCTTGGTAGGACTGTTCGCCGAACCCGCGGCACCGCCCGCGCCGGGCGATCCCTCCTGCCCGGCCTGCCCGTTGTCGGACGCCGCCGCCGGCTGGTCATGGTGCCCGCCACCCGACCTCGTGGCGGCCCATACCGCGCCGCCGCCCACAACGACGGCCGCCACTGCAGCGGCAGCGGCGATCGGTATGAGACGTCCACGCTTACCGCCGCCCGGTGCCTGCCCATAGGGCGGCGCAGGAGGGCCTTGTAGGAGGGGCGGAGGCGCGTAGCGAGGATCGGTCGGCTGCGGCGTCATCTCGCTGTACGGCGGCGGCTGAGGCGCCGTCGTGCTGCGCCGGCCGGACGGGTCGGTGACGTGGTCGGGCGGCAGGACCGCTCCGGCCATCGCCGAGGGAGAGGCGTTCGGGTCCGTCGACCCCGCGAACGGCGACGCCGCGTGCTCCACGGGAACCCCGGGGAAGGCCGGCAGGGGCGGGACGGGCACGGCGGCGCCGGAGGTGCCGCTGGCCGCCCCGACGAGCCGCTCCTGCGCCTCCCGCGCGGTGGGACGCTGCGACGGCTCCTTGGCCAGGCACGCAAGGACCAGGTCGCGCATCGGCCCCGACAGATCGCCCAAGTCCGGCTCACCGGTGATGATCCGGTGCATGACGGTCGCCATCTCGTCGTTGCCGAAGGCGGGCCGTCCCGTGGCGGCGAAAACCATGGTCGTGCCCCAGGCGAACATGTCGGACGCTGGTCCGACCTGGCCGCCGGTGAAGTGCTCGGGCGCCATGTAGGCGGGCGTACCGACGTTCTGGGTCTCACCGGCGGCGCCCAGTGCGCGGGCCACGCCGAAGTCGATGACACGGGGACCGTCAGGCCCCATCATCACGTTGTGCGGCTTGAAATCGCGGTGCACGATGCCGGCCTGATGGATCGCGGTGAGCGCCGTCAGCGTGCTGATGGCCAGGCGCTCTAGCGCGCCGCCGGTACGGGGCCCCTCGTGCCGCACCACGCTGTGCAGGGACAGGCCGGGGACGTACTCGCTGACGATGTACGGCTGGTCGCCCGCGACGTCTGCGTCCAGCACCTGCGCGGTGCAGAACCTGGCCACCCGCTTGGCGACCTCCAACTCGCGGACGAACCGCGCCCGCGCGGACTCGTCCCCGGTGAGCCCGCCGTGCAGCAGCTTGATCGCGACGTGGTCGGAGGCGCGGGCCGTGCCGTCGGAACCGGCCGGCCGACCGAGGAAGACCGCGCCCTGCCCGCCCTCGCCCAGGCGGCCCAGGATCTGGTATCCACCCAGCTCGGTCGGGTCGCCCGACCGCAGCGGATGGGCGTCGGGCATCGTCCTGTCCGTCACACCACTCGCTCCCCGTCGCTTCCGTCTCGTTTCGCAAGACTATGGCCACAAGATGGTATGCGGTTCGCGGAACGGTTGATCTAGCACGTCACCGCGGTACGCCGAAGCCCTCGCGCGGGTGCGCGAGGGCTTCGGTCGCGGCGGCCGGATGTGGCCGGTGCGCGCTGGAGTCAGGCCGGGTCCGGCGTCCGCCGCTCGGGCGGCGGCTGCTCGTCCCGGCCGGGGGAGCGGCCCGGTGGGCCCTCCGGGGCGTGGTGTCGTTCCAGGCGCGCGGCGACCGCCAGCGCGCGCAGGGACGTCGACTTGACGTGTTTGTGGCCGCTGCCGGCGCGTGGCCGCAGGATGCTGCTGGGCATGGGGTGCCTCCAGGGATCGTCGTGGACGGTGCCGTACGTGGTACCCCGGCGACCGGGGTTCGCACGTTAGTTGCAACCGCAAGATCCTTCCGGCTATTCCGAGTGATCGTTCCGTTTAGCGACGGATGTCGGACTGGCACCACTCAGAGCTACCTAGGTTGCTTCGCTAACTAGCTTGCTCTACCGTCTAGATCGTCATGCTGGACGAATCGAAGGTGGTCCGGTGCGGATCTCGCCCGACTTCTCGCCGCTGGGGCTGGTCCTGGCGGTGCCGCTGATCGGTTACGTGCTGGCCGAAGGCCTGTGGGGAAAGCGCTCCTACGACCGCATGCGGCAGCGGCGCGACCAGGACCCGTACGCACTGATCGGCATGTTCCGCCGGTGGATCTCGGGTTCGTGGTGGGCCGCCGCTCTGGCGGTGCTGACGCTGCTGGTCTCGCCCGGCGTTCACCTCTCGGACATCGGGGTCCGCGCACCGGAAGAGCCGTCCGTCGCCATAGGCGCAGTGGGCGCGATGGTCGTGGCCCTGCCGCTGCTTGCGTGGCTCTTCTACCGGAGCGCGCGTGCCGGCAGAAGCCCGGCGAAGAACAGCCAGATCAAAGAGATGCTCCCTAGGACGTCCACCGAACGCCGGTACGCGCTCGCCATGGCCGTTACCGCGGGTGTCACGGAGGAACTCGTATACCGGGGCTTCCTCATCGCCCTGGGCGTGGACGTCCTCGGGCTGAGCGTGACGATGGCGGGCGCGCTGGCATTGGCGCTCTTCACCATCGGGCACGTGTACCAGGGATGGGCCGGCATGGTCCTCGTCGCCGCGGTCGGCTATTCGCTGACCTACCTCTACCTATCGAGCGGCAGTCTTCTCTTGCCCGTGTGCCTGCACATCTTCATCGACGTGCTCAGCATGGTGGTCGTCCCCTGGGCCACCGCGAGGACGCGTAATACCGATGTCGTCCCTGTCTGAAGCTGGTTTGTGCCCCTGTCCCTATGGCTGTGAGGATGGCCGCCATGGTCGCCGACCGACGCGCTAGCTGGCTCAAGGGCGTCCTCGATCTGCTGGTGCTCGCCAGCCTGACGGGCGGCGAGAGCTACGGATACGAGATCGCCAAGACGCTCGACAAGGCGGGCCTTGGCCAGATCAAGGGAGGCACCCTCTATCCGGTGCTCAACCGCCTGGAAGAGGCCGGCCTCGTAGCCGCCGAGTACCGGGTCGCCGAACGGGGCCCTGGTCGCCGCTACTACAGCCTCACGGACGAGGGGCGTTCGATGCTCGCCGAACAGGGGGCGCTCTGGCTGGCGTTCGACGGGTCCGTACGGGACTTGCTCGCCCAAGGAGGGATCCGATGACCACTCCCTACTTCGAAGACCTTGCGGAGCGGTTGCGCGGCAGCGGCGTCCCCGCGGACGAGGTGTCGGGAACGGTCGACGACCTTGCCGCCTACATAGCCGAGTCGGGGACCGCCCCAGAAGAGGAATTCGGTCCCGTAGAGGAGTTCGCCGAGCGGTTGGTCCCCTCGGAGGACGGCGGCTCGCAACCGGACGCGTCCGCGCAGACGTGGCGCTGGACCGCCGACGCCTTCCAGGACCGGAAGATGCTCAACCGGTTCGGCGACGAGGGCTGGGAGGTCGAACGGGTCGACTCCGTCGGCGGTTTCGTCTGCCGCCGTGACGGCGAGCGTCCGCAGCGCTGGGAGTACCGGCGCGAGACCGTCCTGCCGGGCCGCCGCAAGGCCGTCGAGGAGCGCATGGCACTGGACGGCTGGGAACCGTGCGGCACCTGGATGCAGTTCGAGTACTTCAAGCGCGCCAAGGCGGCGAGCCTGGGACCGGACGCGGAGTTGCAGGCGGCACCCGAGATGCCGACCAAGCGGTTCTTCTGGAGCAAGCGCTTCTACACGTTCGTGGCCTGCTACGCGCTGTTCGTCATCGCGGTCTGCGTCGGCTGGCTGGCCTTCGCGCCGGCGGACTCGCGCACCGGTTTCCTGGTGGGTTTCCTTCTGGGCGCGGTCATCGCGGCGGTTCTGATGACCCTGCGCCTGTGGCGCGAGCACAGGAGCTCCGGTTCTTGACAGCTCTCCCACACGTGTGATGCCAACCCGGTAAGGATTCCTCTACAGTCGTTCGCCGAGCCACCCATGCCCCCGGGGAGAAGGCGATGCGTGCGATCGGAGTCGTTGCGGCCGGTGTGTTCTTAGCGACCTCTGTTCCGGCCGTACCGGCGTCAGCGGTCACCGTACCGGCGTCATCGCATCGCATCACGGCACCTACGCCGAAGCCCTCCGCATCAGGGAAGCCCTCGGCGAAGCCCACGCAGAGGCCGTCTGCCAAGCCTTCAGCTAAGCCGTCCCCCAAGCCGTCCAGTTCCGCGCCGCGGCCGGCCCCGCCTGCGCCGGTCACGTGCGACCTGCCACGCGGTTACCGCGGGACGATTGCGGAACCGTGGGCGCAGAAGCGGCTCGCCTTCCAGCGCGTGTGGGGCCTCACCCAAGGACAGGGCGTAAAGGTGGCCGTCATAGACAGCGGGGTGGACGTCGGCCATCCGATGCTGGACGGTCGTGTCGCCGACTACACCGACCTCACGGGAACGGGCAGACGGGACTGTGCCGGGCACGGGACAGGCGTCGCCGCGCTGATCGCCGGTCGCGACATGAATCCTGCGGGGATCCCGCTCACCGGCGTCGCGCCCGCAGCCCGGCTCGTCGTCGTCAAGCAGCAGAACGCCGACCGCGACGAGCACGGCGGCGAGCGGCTCCCCGGCGCGATCCGTAAGGCGGCCGACGTCGGCGCACGAGTCATCAACGTCTCTATAGCGGCCGCCCCGTCCGACGCGCTGCAACAGGCCGTCCGCTACGCGCAGGCCTATGATGCGGTCATCGTCGCTGCCGCGGGCAACGCGACCAAGGACGACGGGGACGACGGCCCCGCGTACCCGGCGAGCTATCCGGGTGTCATCTCCGTGGCGTCACTGGGTGAGGACGGCCACCGCATCGAGTCGTCCGGCCTGCAGTCCCGAGTGGACGTCGGTGCGCCCGGCAAGGACCTGACGATCCCGTGGCCGGGCGGCGGCTACAACCCGCAGGCAGAGGGGACCAGTTTCGCCGCCGCCTATGTGTCGGGAGTCGCCGCACTGGTACGGGCCGGCCATCCAAGGTTGCGTCAGGACCAGGTTGTTCGGCGCATCCTGACGACCGCGGACGGGAACGTCGGTGATGGCACAGGGCGCGGCATGGTGAACCCGATGCAGGCCGTCACCGCGATAGTGCCGGACGAGGACACCAATGGAGCGGCTGCCGCACAGCCGTCGCTGCACCCGGCGAAGCTGGCCGCGCCATCGCATCCCGACGACCGCACCATGGACGTGGCCATCGGCGTTGCAGCAGGCGCAGTGGGGCTCGCTGCCATGGCGGCCTTGTCCGGAATCGTCGTCCCTATGGGAAGGCGTCGTGGCTGGCGTCCCGGCAAGGTCGTCCTAGGGGGAGAGGAAGAGGCTGAGGAGCCGATCGTCACCGGCACCGAGGGCGGCACCATCGGCGCTCACCATTGAGCGGTGCCACTCAGCCCTTGCACGTCCCGTCAGGCGCCTTCCAGCGCGGCCGTCTGCACAAGGCGCACCCCGTTCCGCCTGTCGGTGAGGGTGCCGCGCCCCACCGGCAGTGGCGTCGGACGTACCTCCCCGAAGAGCGCCCCCTCCTCCTTACTGCCGGACATGATGAGCGCCGGTGCGGCCAGGTCCTTCAACTGCTGGATGACCGGGTCGTACAGGGCGCGCCCCATCCCGCCCATGGTCCGTGACAGGACGAGGTGCAAACCGATGTCCCGGGCCTGGGGAAGAAGGTCCAGCAGCGGCAAAAGCGGGTTGTTGGCCGTGGCGACGAGGTCGTAGTCGTCCACGACGACGAACACGTCGGAGCCCTTCCACCAGGACCGCTTACGCAACTGCTCCGGGCTGAGGTCCGCCGGCGGTAGACGGTCGTTGAGGGCGTCCACCAGATCGGTCACCAGATCTGCGGCGGCGGACGCCGACGCGGCGTAGCCGACGCGGTGCACGGTGTCGGCCGTGTCGAGCAGCGCGCGTCGGTAGTCGATGAAGATCAGCTTCGCCTCGTCCGGGCCGTGCCCCGCGACGACGCCCTCCGTGATCAGCCGCAGCAGGTTCGACTTGCCGCACTCGGTGTCGCCGACGACCACGAAATGCGGGTCGGCGGCGAAGTCCAGCAGGACGGGCGCCAGAGCGTCCTCGTCGATCCCGATGGGAACCCGCCATTTCGGCGTCTCAGCGCCCCCCAGAGCCTCCCGCAGGGCCGACGGCGGCAGCAGGTCGGGCAGCAGCCGCACCGGCGGCGCCTGCGGCCCCTGCCAGGCTCCGGCGACCGCCTCGACCATCTTGGCCACCCCGTCCCCGAGGTCGTCGGCGGTGCCCCGCCCGTCCAGCCGCGGCAGCGCGGCCAGGAAGTGCAGGCGGTCGCGGGTGAGGCCGCGGCCCGGGCGCCCCTCGGGGACGTTCTCCGCGAGCCGGCGGTCGATCTCCGATTCGTAGGAGTCGCCGAGCCGCAGTTCCAGGCGCGTGCCGAACACGTCGCGGATCCCCATCCGGAACTCCGACCACTTGCCCGCCGTCGCCACCACGTGCACGCCGAAGCCCAGCCCACGCGCGGCCATGTCGGTGATGACCTCTTCGAGGTGCTCGTACTCCTGCCTTAGCGTCATCCACCCGTCCACGACCAGGAACACGTCTCCGAACCCGTCTCCCGGTATCTGACCGGCCGCGCGTAGCCGCCGGTACGTCGCGATGGTGTCGATGCCGCGTTCGGCGAACTCGCGCTCTCGCCGTTCAAGGAGCGTGGAGACCTCGGCGACCGTCCTGCGGACGCGGTCGGCGTTCAGCCGGTTGCTCACACCGCCCACATGCGGCAGCCCCGAAAGGCCGCCGAGCGTACCGCCGCCGAAGTCCAGGCAGTAGAACTGCACCTCCCCCGGTGTGTGCAGCAGCGAGAGCGACGTGATGAGCGAGCGCAGGATCGTCGACTTGCCCGTCTGCGGCGCGCCCGCGATGCCGACATGGCCGGCCGCCGCCGACAGATCGACCCAGAAGGGGACGCGTTGCTGGTCGAAGGGCTTGTCGATGATTCCCACGACCGCGGCGAGGCGGCCACGGCCCTCCCACCCCGCGGCGGTGAGTCCCTGCGCGCGCGTAGGCGCCAATGGAGGAAGCAACTGATCGATCGTCGGAGGGACGTCCAGTGGCGGCAGCCAGATGCGGTGCGCCGCAGGACCGCGCCCCTCCAACTGGTCGATGACCGCCTTGAAGAGGGTCTCTCCCGATTCCTGACCGCTCGCCGACTCCTCGGGTGCGGACGGCTGAGCCTGCGGCGGAACATAGGCCGTGCTGTACGGAAGGATCTGCCGAGGCGCCCCGCTTCCGGTCACGGCGGCCTGTGCCTGCACCTCCTCCTCGACCGGCCCCGACACGTACGCCGCCTTGAACCGGATCATGTCGCTGACATCGACCTTGAGGTAGCCGTTGCCGGGCTGGGACGGCAGCTCGTACGCGTCCGGAACACCCAGCACCACGCGCGACTCCATCGCGGAGAAGGTGCGGAGCCCGATCCGGTACGACAGGTGGGAATCGAGCCCGCGCAGCTTGCCCTCCTCCAGCCGCTGCGAGGCGAGGAGCAGGTGCACGCCCAGCGAACGCCCCAGACGGCCGATCATCACGAACAGCTCCGCAAACTCTGGCTTGGCGGCCAGCAGCTCGGAGAACTCGTCCAGCACCACGAACAGCGTCGGCAACGGAGCCAGCTGGGCGCCCTGCTCACGCGCGCGCTCGTAGTCGCGTACCGAGGCGTAGTTCCCCGCCGACCTCAGCAGCTCCTGCCGCCGGATCATCTCCCCTTGCAGCGCGTCGTACATGCGGTCGACGAGCGGCAACTCCTCTTCCAGGTTCGTGATGACGGCCGACACGTGCTGCAGGCGCTCCAGCCCCAAAAACGTCGCGCCGCCCTTGAAGTCGACCAAGACGAAGTTGAGCGTCTCCGAGGAGTGGGTGACCGCCAGGGCCAGGACGAGCGTCCGCAACAGCTCGGACTTGCCCGAACCCGTCGCACCGATCAGCAGCCCGTGCGGACCCATGCCGCCCTGTGCGGACTCCTTGATGTCGATCTCCACCGTACGGCCGTCGGAGTCCACGCCTATCGGAACGCGGAGCCGGTTGCGCTGCGCCCTCGGCTGCCAGGTGGAGCGCAGGTCGATGTCGTAGGGCCCGCGCAGTCCGAGCAACGACGTCAGCGTGAGATTGCCGGCCAGGGCGTTCTGCTCCGGATCGTCCGCGGCGCCCGCCCGCAACGGCGCCAGACGCAGCGCGAGCCCCTCCGCTTGCACGGGCGTGAACCAGTCGGCCTTGCCCAGCGGACTGGACACGTCCTTGCCGGTGTGGTCGCGCTCCAGCATCCGCATGCCGTCATCGGTGACGTGCAGGCGCAGCATGGTCGCGTCCGATGTCGGCGTCACCGAGCCGCTCAGGTCGATGACGCACACCCCCTTGATGCCGTCCGCACCTATCTGCGAGTCGGCCGGGACGATGCCGTCGTCCACGACCACTACGTGGAACGGAAGGTCTTGTGTGTCGATGCCTGGAGAGAAGCGGGGGCGGTCCTTCAGGTCGTCCTCGAGCAAAGGCTCCAACTCCGCTAGCGAGTGCCCCGTGAGGCGCACCGGCCCTGCGGCGTCGTGCTCCGTTGGGTGAAGGCAATGCGGCAGCCACTTGGCCCACTGCCACTGCCTCATGCGGTCGGGGGACGCGCAGATGGTGAGGCGCACATCGTCCGGCGTATGGAAGGTGGCGAGCTGGGCTATCAGGGCGCGCGCCATGGCCCGCACCGCCATCGGGTCCCCGGTCGCCGCTATCCGGGCGAACGCCGACAACGAGACCGCCACCGGCAGATCGGGCACCGTCGCGTGGGCGCGCATGAACCGCCGCAGCGCGCCGGCGCACATCGGTTCCAGATCCTCGATCGGCTTCGTCTCCGGGGCGACGAGGTCCAGTGCGAGCCTCTGCCGTCCCCGCCCGATCCGCACCTGGCCGAAGTCGCCGTCCGAGGGACGCCGCTCCCACAACCGGCGGCTCAGCGCCAGCGACCACAGTGTGCGGGGGCTAGGGCCGCTCCACTCCAGCGCTTCACGTTGCTGTGCGGCCGCCTTCCGCACGCGCGCGCGCATCTGGTCCAGGTAGCGGTAGTAGTCGCGGCGCGCTCCGTTCAGCCGCTGCTTGCGCTCGCCCGCGCCCTGTCCCATATGCCCGAAGCCCATGCCGACCATCGACAGGACGAACAAACCGGACGCCACCCACATGATGGGGTTGCCGCCTCCGGCGCCCCCCGCACCGCCCATGAACATCAGCCCCATGGCGGCGCCGCTGGCCGCCATGGGCAGGTACATCAGCGCGTTCGCGAACCCCTGGCTGATGGTCTCCGGGATCTCCGGCGGCGGCTCCAGCATGAGCTCGCCCTCCGGCAGCCGCGGCGGCGGCCGTCTTTCCGGCCGCCGCACCACAACGATTCCCACGGCCGTGTCCCTTCGCATCGCCATGACCCGGAGTCAATTTTGGGTCATCCTAGTGATCCCGGGACGGTCCGCGCGCTGATCGAAAGCCATTCCTCGGGTGGCGGGAAACGGTCCCGGCTGATAGTGAATGTGCGGTCATCGCTACGATCGGAGGTCGCGTGAATACCTCGACGGGCGCCGACCTGTGCCGCGTGGTCGTCGTCGCCCCGCACCGCAGGCTGGACCTCTCGCTGCCCGGAGACATTCCCCTTTCCCACATGCTCCCGACGTTGTTGCAGGTCGCGGGCCACAATTTGGCGGACGCCGGGCTCGCGCACTCCGGTTGGGTGCTGCAACGGCTGGACGAGGCGCCGCTCGACGAGTCCCGGTCGCTGTCCGCCCTCGGCGTCCGCGACGGGGAGATCCTCTACTTCCGGCCCGAGCTGGACCAGTTCCCCGAGGTCGCCTTCGACGACGTGGCCGACGTCGTCGCGACCGGCGTCAACGAGCACGCCGACCGCTGGCGTCCCGAGACCACCCGGCGCTTCGGCCTCCTCGCCGGCGCGGCCGCCCTCGGCCTGGGCGCGGTGGGCATGGCCCTGGCGGGGCCGCCCTGGGGGCTGCTGACGGCCGCCTCCGCGGGCGTGGCGGTCGTCCTCGTGCTCGCGGGGATCGCGCTGTCGCGCGCGCTCGGCGATTCCGGTGCCGGAGCCGTCCTGGGCTATAGCGCGCTGCCTTACGCGTTCCTGGGCGGCCTCCTGGCCCCGGCTAGGCCCGTTCCCCTGCTGGACCTGGGAACGCCCCATCTCGCGGCCGCCTTCGCAGCGGTCACCCTTGCGGCCGTCGTCTCCGCCTTCGCCATCCACGACGGCCTGCCGACCTTCCTCGGCATCGCGTTCGTCGCCCTGCTCGGCCTGGTCTCCGCCGCGCTCGTCCAGGGCTTCGGGCTGTCGCCGTCCGGAATGGCCGCATTCGACGCGTCCCTGTGCCTCGCAGTGACCGCCCTTATCCCGTCCCTGGCGTTCCGCCTCGCACGCCTCCCGCTACCTCCCGTCCCGGAGACCGCCGAGGAACTGCGTAGCGCCCAGACCTTCGACGGCCCGACGCTCCTACGCCGCACACGCGAAGCCGACCGTTTCGCCACGGGCCTGGTGGCCGCCGTAGGGCTGGCGGGCCTCGGCGCACAGCTCTCCCTGCTGACCACGCACGGATGGCTGCCCGTGACGATGAGCCTCTGCCTGTCTCTGGTGCTCCTCCTGCGCGCGCGTGTCTTCCACGGCCGCTCGCAACGCCTCTGGATGCTTCTCTCCGGCCTCGCCGGTCTCGCCATCCTCGCGTTGCATCAGGCCGCCACGGCCACACCCGCCATGACGCTGCTGACGGTGGTCCTCCCCGCCGTGCTGGCCGTCACCGCCATGACCGCAATGGCCCTCAGGCTCCCCGCACGCAAGCCCTCGCCGTTCTGGGGCCGCGCCGGCGACATCGTTGACATCGTGCTCATCGTCAGCTTCCTGCCGCTCTCGATGGGGCTGCTGAACCTGTACTCCTGGCTGCGCGGGCTGGCCGGCTGATGCAGACCCGCAAGGACCTCTACCAGGCGCACCGCCTGATGACCCAGCGCGTGTCCCTCGCGCTCCTCCAGGGCCGTCCGAGCGCCGCAGAGTCCCCGCTGCGCCGCACCGGCGTCGGGACGCTCTGCGGCGTCATGGTGGCCGTCCTGGTCGCCGCCGGCTTCGGCATCACCGGCCTCATCTTCAAGGGCGGCGCCCGCAACCTGGAACGTCCCGGCGTCCTCATCATCGAGAAGGAGACCGGCGCCACCTACGTCTACAGCCGGCGGGACCGCAAACTCGTCCCGTTCCTCAACTACGCCTCCGCCCGCCTGGCCATGCCGACAGCCGAGATCCAGCGCAAGCTGGTCTCGTCCAAATCCCTGGCGAAGTACCCCCGTGACCCTGTCACGGGCATCCAGGGAGCTCCCGAATCGCTCCCCGCACCGGGCAAGCCTGACCACGCCTCATGGTCGCTATGCGCTCGGACCACTTCCCTCCTTGGCGGCTCCACAGTCTCCCTTGTAGGCGGACGCGACATAGGGGGCCGTCCGCTCACCGACGCTGAGGGCGTTGTCGTGCGGGGCGGCTCACAGGACTGGCTCATCTGGCACAACAGCCGGATGCGCATCACTCCTAAGGCCGCCCGCGGCCTCAGTGCGGAGCAGCCCGTCGCAGTGGACGAACGCTGGCTGAACGGACTGCCCCAGGGGCCCGACTACGCGGCCCCCTCCATCCCCGAGCAGGGACACGACTTCCCCGGCCCCGGCAACACCCCGGCTCCCGCAGGCCAGGTCTTCCGCGTGGCCGCCATCGCCGGCACCCCGGAACGGTGGTACGTCCAGCTCCCCGACGGCCTCGCCAGTATCTCCGCGACGCAGGCCCGTCTCCTGCTCGACTCCCTGGCAGCGGGGCCGCCCCGCGAAATCACACCGGCGGAGGCCGCGGCCAAGCCGTCGCGGACGAACCTCTACAACCGCTCCCTGCCGGATTCGCCGCCCCACGTCGTTCCGTACGAGCCCCAGCAACCCCTGTGCACCGTCTACCGGAAGGCGTCCGCCCTCTCGACGGACGCCCGCTTCACCATCGGCGGCAGCCTGCCCACCCCGTCCGGCCAGACCACGGGCGGCCTCGACCAGGTCGTCCTCCCCGGCGGCGGGACGTTCGCGGGCACCCTCTCCGGCCCCGGCCAGCCGCTCCAGACGTTCTCCCTGCTCACCGACCAGGGTCTCCGCTACCCGATACCCACGGCCGACGACATCGCGAAACTCGGCTACAGCACAAAGGACGCCACCCCAATTCCGGCGAATCTATTGCAACTGTTCAAAGAGGGACCGACCCTTACGGCCTCCGCCGCTCAGCGGCCGGTTCCGGCCAGATAACGGTGGAACCGAACGGTGACTTGACCGCTTGGCCTGTTCAGTCCCAGATGTCCCATCGCCCATAGTTATCCACAGGTGACATACCTGATGGACAGCGGGAATCACCGGTCTCTACGCTTCATCTTGCTCGCAGTCACGGGGCGTGTCGTCTACCCCCACCGCCGACGTGAAGGAGAACCGCAATGACCAACCAGTCATCGGTCAACCGGCAGCACATGCAGCAGGCCGCCGGCAACGTCCAGGACGCCCACGGCCAGATCGGCCAGATCAAGAACCAGCTCAACACCCACCACGCCGAACTCCAAAGCGCCTGGAAGGGCGAGTCCTCCGCCGCCTTCACCCAGGTCTACAACCTCTTCGAGACCGAGTTCGCCAAGGCCCTCAAAGACCTGAACCTCATCCACGAAAAGCTCGTGGACACCCGCGCCAAGTACCAGACCGCCGAACAGAACAAGACCGCCCGCGTCAACACCCTCAAAGGCCTGGTCAACGGCTGACCACCACTCCCCACACCCCCACACCTGGAGGACAGGCGATGAGCACCGACTACACCTACGTCAACTTCGGCGGCATGCAAAACGCCCAGGCCAACTTCACCAGCGCCCTCAAGAGCTACCAGGCCACCCTGGACACCCTCGACAGCCAGGTCCGCGCCCACCTGGCCGAATGGGACGGCGACGCCCGCCACGCCTACGAACAGAAATCCCGCGAATGGAAACTGGCCGCCCAGCGCATGGCCACCGCCGTCTCCAGCATGAGCAAGGTCATCGGCGAATCCCACGACATCCACCTCGGCGCCGAACGCCAGAACACCGCCATGTGGAGCAGCTGACCCCTCCGCCAACGCCGCCTGCCTCCCAAGCCCCCCGCTCGCTCCCACCTCACGGCATCGCGGCCCCGGTCACTTCCTCTCCATGCGGTCGCAACGACCTCGCTCCGGTCACCGCCGGTTGACCTGACCGGAAACGAAGCTTGGCGGCGACTGCACCGGAAGCCAGCGACGTCGAGGTACCCCGCCCGCAGCTTTGCAGGTCACCGCGGTGACTAGAGATGCCTATCCAGCTGCAG
Organism: Actinomadura opuntiae; assembly: GCF_030283205.1. Taxonomy (GTDB): domain Bacteria; phylum Actinomycetota; class Actinomycetes; order Streptosporangiales; family Streptosporangiaceae; genus Spirillospora. Next base: position 10,566 of record NZ_JASNWF010000024.1, on the reverse strand, counting down.
AACGCTCTGACGACCCTGAAAGCGGGGATCGACGGGGGCGGCCAGGGGACCTTCGCGCAGGAGAGGACCGAAGGCGGAGGCCGCGCACCGGGCCACAGATACGGCCACGCACACCAAGCCCCCACACGTGGGTCCATGGCAGGACCCCCAGCACCGAGCAAGCCGAAGGACAGTCGGCCGGCAGGCGTACCACCCGGCACCCGAACAAGGACGCTGGGCACACGCCGACCCGGGGCACTGCGACTGCGCCACGATCACGGGCTCCACAACCAAGCCCACCTGAAGGGCTCGGCGGTCTGACGGAGGCGACCGGCACCTTCGCCACGGCCGCGGGAATCCATGAGCTTCGACCTGCCGACGGCAGGTGAAGGAGGCGAGAAGTTCGGAGCAGCGCCGTCTGGCGCGGGGACGGTCGGGGCGGCGGTCTGACGCCGGCGTGCTCCGTTTGTATCTGGGGACGGAGTGGCTGTAGAAGGGCCCTTGGAAACTTCGGACCCGCGGATACTCGGGCCGTTTCGGCTGGTCGCGCGGGTGGCTGAGCGGGACGCCGGGCTGGTCTTCACGGCGGAGGCGCGTTCCGGTGAGCAGGTGTTCGTTGCGGTAATGAGTGCTGCGGCCGCGTCGGATCCGGAGGTATGGAGCCGGTTCGAAAGCCTGGCCGCGGAAGCGATCGCGGCGGAGCCACGGGGCCTGCTGGCACGGGCTGCGCTTCCGGACGTCGAGACGGGTGTGCGGGTGCTGGAAGAGGCGGCCCTTACGTCGGGCGGAGGCGCCGGGCCTAGCTTTGTCCCGCATTGGGGGGACGAACTGCGGACTCGGCCGGCGCCCCTCCTGCAGTCGCTTCCACCGGCGACCGTACGCAGGCGAGTGGTGATTGCGGTCGCGGTGAGCGTCTGGCGCCTGATCATGGGACTCGTCGTTTGGGAGGTGTTCTCGAGCGGCTGAAGGAATGGCGGAGCGCCAAGTAATTGAACCGGGTTCTGAGCAAGAGCCCGCCACCGTTTGCACCGCCGCCATTCCCTACGCCGTCTCCGGCTTCGCCGACTCCCGATCCTCACGGCCAGCACCAAATGGGAAACCCGGGCTGGTAGCAGGCCCGACCTAAGGTGAGGGTGAGAAGACGTACCACATGAAGTTGCAAGGGTTCCCCTTCGAGTTCGACGCGCCGGGTACGTGGGGTGCATGCGCAGCGACAAGGAGCCCTTCGACAGCCGATGGATCTGCATGGACGACGGCGGAGAGTTCGGAGATACCGGATCCGGCGCCGGCGGCATGGTGGCGGTGAAGCGGTGCTCCGGAAGCTGCGACGAGAAACGGCTGGAGAAGACACTCGTCGTGGATCCGGCGGTTTGGCACCGCACGGACTCGTCCACGATGTACGCCGATGTCAACGGTGAAGACGACGGCGGGCAACGGGTCGCCCGCGTAGCCATGATACATGTCCACGATGGGACGGGTGTAGTGGTGCAGTTGACCGGACCTCCGGATCAGAAGGCGACGATGCAGAAACTCATCAATGAGATCCGGCGGCGGACATGAAGGGCTCAAGGAGTGCGGCGGAGGTGGGTTAGGAGGTCTTGGTGGCGTTGCCAGTATTCGGGGGAGTAGCCGTCGCCCAGGTGGAACCAGGTGAGGGGGGCGTCTGGGGGGCCTAGGCGTTTGCGGGAGAAGCCTGGCGGGCCGGTGTAGGCGCCGGCGGAGGCCAGGCCGATGGGGGCCGAGGCGCCCGTCCAGCGTGGTTCGGTGGTCAGGTCGGGGCGGCCGGGGATCAGTTGGGCGAGGAGAGCGGTTATCGGGTGGTCCGCCGAGAGGAGGTCGATGAAGGACGGGAGTTGGCTGATCGGAGGGTCTTCGTCCTCGGTGTAGCCGATGGTGAGGGTCGTCATCTCGGCTGTGCCGGAGGCCGGGGGGACGAGGGGTGAGAAGTCCGAGGTGGCCATTGCCGGGCGAGTGCTCGCGCCGATGGTGATGAGGCGGGACGACGTGCTGTTCTTTGCGTACGTCGTGAGGTGTTCAGGGTTCCAGAGGTTCTGCACGGGCTCGGTCGGGCCCCAGCCTTTCGGGGGTTCGCCGGTCAGGAGGCGCATGAGTTTTTCCGTGTGTGCGCCCAGTGGAGCCGTTGGGTTGTGGCGAGCCTGGAAGGTGAGGACGAGCTGGCTGCCGATGGGAGCGGTTGGGGGTGTTCTGTACGTGGGGGCGTAGTCGCGGGCATCCGGGACAGGGACGAAGGCGGTGCCGTTCCATTGCATGGGACGGCCGGTGAGTCCTTCGTAGTAGCCGTCGTCGTCGTGGACGAGCCAATGGGTTCGCGACACGCGGAGGGGGATGGTCAGCCGGCTGGTAGCGGGCGTGACGAGCTGGAGAGTGCGGTTCGTCTGTTCGCACTCGGAGAGGGCCCGGGAGAGGGCCGGAGTTAGGGGGACGATAGGGCGGTCATTCAGTACGACCATGGCCTGGGCGGTGAGGATGTCGGCGCCGCCGGTGGTTTGCGTCATTGGGCCGTCCATATCGTGCCGTTGAGCGTTTCGGCGCAGCGGTGGGCCAGGTCGTTGGCCTCGGGCGAGTCGGTGGCGGCGTGGATTTCCGTCCACCAGACGGGGGTGGTCGACTCGATTCCCAGGAGGCGTTCCGTTTCGCCGGGGACGGATATCAGAGTCGGTTCCTGGATGCGCAGGAGGAGACGGTCTTCGGAGTCGAAGACGTAGTTCCCCGCTGTGTGGAGGGGAGGGAGTGCCAAGGCTCGGAGGTCGAGTTCCGGTTTCCGGGCGGTGAGGACTATCAGTTCGCGGCTCATGGTGCGCTCAAGGAACGGGTGAAGACGTCCGCCGCGATTCTGGTCGCGGCGGCGTGGGTGGGCATGCTGACGCGTTCGGGGGCGATGGCGATGCCGGCCGCCAGGTGGCGGTCGAAGGGGAGGAGGGTGACGGGGAGCGTGCCGCTGCTGAGCAGGTGAGCGGCGCGGTCGAGGTCGGCGTCCGGGTTCGGGGTGTGCGAGACCAGGGCGATGACCGTGCGCTGGAGGAGCGGGCCGTAGCCGTTCAGCGCCATCCAGTTGAGGGCGGCGCGGGCGCTGAGGGCGCCGTCGGGGGTGCCGGGGGTGACGAAGACCTGGGCGTGGGCGCCGTGCAGGATCCCGCGTTGCAGCTCGGAGACGAGGCCTCCGCCGCAGTCGATGACGGTGGTGGAGAAATAGCGTCCGAGGCGTCCCGTACCGTGCTGGAAGGTGGTGTGGTCGAGATCGTCCGCGACGGCGCCCTTCGGGGCGGCGGGCAGGACGAAGAGGCCTTCGGGAGTGCGGCCGAGGTGGGCGGCGGTCTCCTCCCAGCTGTGCGGACGGGCGGCGGCGAGGTCGCGGAGCGAGCTGGGGGCGTTGACGCCGAGGCGCAGGGCGAGGGAGCCGAGCCCGGGGTCGGCGTCGATCGCGAGGACGCGGTCCGGGCGGTACTGCCGGAGGATCCCCGCGATGAGCGCGGTGATCGTCGACTTGCCGGCGCCACCGCGGATGCTCGTCACCGCGATCCGGCGGCCGGACGGCACGGGGACGCCGATCTGCGCCGCGAGCTGCTCCAATTCGCGGACCCGGCCGGCGGCCGACGCCCCCATCGCACGGCGAACGCCGCGTCCGAGGCGGCGGGCCATCGGATCGCCGTGCGGGTTGCGCCGGACGAGGTCCTGAGGAGCCGGGACGCTTCCCGGCGGTGGGGCGGAGCGCCCGGCGTTCGCGGACGGTCGGCTCGATGGCGAGGTGTTGTGCGCAGACGTCCCGGACGGCGGGGCGGGGGCACTGCTCGCTGCGGGCCGGGATGCGGGAGCGATCGTCCATCCTGGCGTCGCGGGAGGTGTCGAGGGTGCCGTCTCCGCGGGGCCGCCGGAGGTGATCGCCCTACCTGGTGTTGTGGGAGGTGCGTGGGGTTCCGTTTCCGCGGTGGCACCGGAGGCGATTGCCCATCCCGGTGCTGCGGGAGGTCTCGGGGGTTGCATTTCCGCGGCGGTGTCGGAGGCGGTCGCCCATGCCGGCAGGTTCGCGGCGGGCTCGGTGTTCCCCGCCTGCGCGCCGGGAGCGGGCCGCCAAGGCCGTGGAGGAGTCGGCGCATGGGGTGCCGACGGCCCTGCAGACGGCTCAGCAACCGGCGTACCGGCGGTATCGGCGGCCCTCGTACCGGCGGTGCCCGCGCTGGGCGTGCCGGGGGGTCTGGGTGGTGGTGTCTCGTGGAGTGGCGGAATCGTCCATCCGGGAGTAGTGGGGGCTACTGGGGGTTCGGTGTTGGCGGGTGCGCTCGGAGCGGTCGCTTCTACGGCAGTCGTGGGGGGTGTGGGCGGTTCGGCGGTCGTGATTTCGGAATTTGTAGAAGGCGCGGCGTTTGGTGTTCTGCTCGGGGGTTCGGGTCGGGAGGGAGGTGTGGGCCCGTGAGTGGGTGGGCCTGAGGCCGGCTCGGACGGCCTGGGCAGCGACGATTGGGGGAGCGGGGGGAGCGTCCACCCTGGCGTTGCAGGTGGCGCGGGTTCGGTGTTCGTGCGGGCCGTAGGGGCGGTCGCTGTTTCACTCGTCCCTGAGGGCCTGCGGAGTTCAGTGCCCGTCGGTGCGGTCGGTGAGGCTGCGCCTTCGGGGTGGGTGGGGGGCTCGGTGTTCGGGGGTGGTTCGGGTTGGGAGGGAGGTGGTGTTTTGTGAGGGAGTGACTGCGCGGTCGGGGTGGAGGGTGGCAGGTCGGGTGGCGGGGGGATTGCCCATCCTGGGGTGGGAGGTGTTGCTGCGGCCTCAGTGACTTCGGATGGGGTGGGAGTGCTCGGTTCTCCGGTTGTTGTTGGCGGTGTGGCTTCTGTAGGTGTGCTTGCGGTCGGCGGTGCGGGCTCTGGTGGTGTGCTTGGTGCGGTCGGTTCCTCGGCGCTGAGGGGCGCGGCGGGGGTGGTTGTTCGGCCGGGGGAGGCGGCTGGGGTGGGAAGGCTGTTGGCGGGTGGGGTGGGTGTGGTCTTCTCTGCGGTCGTATGGAGTGCGCGCGGCTCCGGTTCGGTGGGGAGGTCCGTTGTGTTGGACGTTGGTGGGGCGTCGGTGCTGGACGTCGTTTCGGGGGCGGTCGGGGAAGGCACGGGTGCCCGGTCCGTCTGGTCGGCTTGGGGTGGTGGGGTGGCGGTTGGCGGGGGTGTTGGTTTCTGGGCGGTCGCCTCAGGGGTGGGCTCGGCTGGTTCGTCGGGCATGGCCGAGGCTGGTTCGGGACGTGTGGTTGCGTGCGGCGGTGTTTCAGGTGCGGGGGCGCCGCCCTGCGATGTGGGGATCGTGGCTCGGGCGAAAGGGGCTGTTGGCGTGCGGGTGCCGGCGGGCGGTGTGGGGTGGCGGGCTGGTCCGGGGCCTTGAGGGGAGGCGCCGGCGGTGAGGGGTGCGCGCGCCGAGGCGGAGGCGGCGGGCGCCGGGGGTGTCCGAGATCGGTCTGCGAGTGCCGGGGACGGGTCGGGTGGGGGCGGGGCCGGGCGCGGGTCCGGGGGGACCAGGCCGGTTTTCAGTGCGCCGAGGTCGCGCAGCACCGCGTGCTGCCAGTCTCGATCGGACACCGAGCCCCTTCCAGCTCCGCATTGATTGGGCGAGACGAGTCTAGACAGGCACAGGCGGGAGATTCCGACCAATTGTGTGTTGCGGCGTCAGAGGAGGTGTCGACGGGTCACAGGTACAGGCCCGTGGCCTGGCTCGGCGCGGGGGCAGGGGTGCGGAGGTCGCCGGCGCGCAGGGTGATGATCTCGGTTTCGGACGGCGCGCCGGACGCGGTGAGGCGCTCGGACTGGGCGGCGACGGCGGCGTCCAGCAGGTTGCGCATGAGGCGGCCGTTGCCGAAGGACGGGCCGCGCGGGGTGTCGCGGAGGACGGCGCGGAGCCGCGCGGCGACGTCCGGGGCGAGGGTGAGGCCCTCGGCGGCGGCGAGGTGTCCGAAGATGGCGACGAGTTCGTCGTCGGTGTAGTCGGGGAAGGTGATGCGCTTGGGGAACCGGGAGGCCAGGCCGGAGTTCGCGGCGAGGAAGGCGTCCATTTCGCGTTCGTAGCCGGCGGCGATGACGACGAGGTCGCCGCGGTATTCCTCCATGAGCTGGACGAGGGTGGCGACGGCCTCCTGACCGTAGGCGTCGCCGGCGAGGGAGTAGGCCTCGTCGACGAACAGCACGCCGCCGAGGGCCTGCTCGACGGCGGCGCGGACGCGGGGCGCGGTCTGGCCGAGGTAGGGCCCGATGAGGTCGGCGCGGGACACCTCGACGAGGTGGCCGGACGACAGCAGCCCGAGGTGGCCGTAGACGGACGCGACGAGCCGGGCGACGGTGGTCTTGGCGGTGCCCGGGTTGCCGGAGAAGATCATGTGCCGGGTCGGGACGCCGACCTGCTTGCCGGCGGCGCGGCGCAGCTCGGCGCCGCGGGCCTCGGCGGCGAGGCGGTGCACCTCCTCCTTGACGGACCGCAGGCCGATGAGGGCGTCGAGTTCGGCGAGGGGGTCGGTGGCGGGCAGGACGCGTCCGGCGCCGCTGAGGCCGTCGGGGATGTCGTCGGGCAGCAGCGCGGCGAGGTCGTCGGGGGTGGCGCGGCGCAGGGCGGTGACGCGGCGGGCCTGCAGGGCGGTGGCGCGTTCGCACAGGTTGCGCATGACGCGGGCGTTGCCGAACGAGCGGCCGCGCGGGGCGCGGCGCAGCAGTTCGGCGATCTTGTCGAGGGCGGCCGGGGCGGGCGACAGCCCGGCCGCGGACGCCTGGCCGGTGAAGATCTCGATGAGCTCGGCGTCGGTGAAGTCGGGGAACCGGACGGTGGTGGGGAAGCGGGAGGCGAGACCGGGGTCGGAGGCGATGAAGCGCTGCATCTCGCGCTCGTAGCCGGCGACGATCACGACGAGGTCGTCGCGGTGGTCCTCCATCACCTTGAGCAGCTCGGCGATGGCCTCCTGCCCGTAGTCGTCGGACATGGTGGTCTCGGTGAGCGCGTAGGCCTCGTCGATGAACAGCACGCCGCCGACGGCGCCCTGCGCAACGCCGCGGGTCTTCACCGCGGTCTCGCCGACGTAGCGTCCGACGAGGGTGGAGCGCGACGCCTCGACGAGGTGGCCGGACGACAGGACGCCGAGGTCCTTGAAGATGCGGGCGAGCAGGCGGGCGACGACGGTCTTGCCGGTGCCGGGGTCGCCGGTGAAGACCATGTGCCGGGCCGGTGCGGCGGGCGAGGGCAGCCCGGCCTCGCGGCGCAGCTTGGCGGCCTTGGCGCCCGCGACCAGCAGCTCGATCTCCGCCTTGACGGTGCGCAGGCCGGTGAGGGCGGCGAGTTCGGCCATCGGGTCGGACGGGGTGCCGGCGGTGTTGAAGGCGGCGGGGACGTCGGCGCGCTTGACGACGAGCTCCTCGCCGGGCGGGGTGCTGGCGCGGACGTTCTCGACGACGATGTCGGCGAGGCGCTGGGCGAGCCGGGCGTTGCGCAGGTTCCGGATGGGCGGCGTCCGGACGAGCAGCTGCCCGGCGGCGGTCAGGGCGCGCTTGTGGGCGCGGGCGCCGCGCTGCTGGAGGGCCCGGTTGAACAGCTCGGCGTACCCGTCGGCGTCGAAGGGACGGGTCCGGACGACCTGGATCCGCAGCGCGAGCCCGGGGTTGAGTTCGCGGATCCGCTCGTCGCCGCCGGGTTCGCAGAGGACGACGATGTGCAGGTCGTCGTGGACGTCGAGGGCGCGGTGCAGGTCTTCGAGGACGGCTTCGCCGCTGCGGCCGTCGCGGGCCATGTCGTCCAGGCCGTCGATGACGACGAGGCGGTTCCCGGCGGCGTCGCGGACCTCGCTGTAGAGCTGCGCGGTGGCGGAGGAGACCTCCTTGCCGGCGAAGTAGTCGTCGGCGAGCCACAGCGGCGGTTCGACGATCTGGTGCTCCTGCAGCAGCCGGGCGATCTCCTGGGCGGCGTCGCGCTTGCCGGTGCCGTCGGGGCCGACGAGCATCAGCCGGACGGGCCCGCCGTTCTCGGCGATCTCCTGGAGCGCGGCGACGACGTCGGGCTGGCCGACGAGGCCGGAGCCGGCCTCGGCGCGGCGGGCGCGGCGGGGCCGGGACGGGGCGCTGCCGACGCCGGCGGCGAGCGGGTTGACCATGCGGCGGCGCGGGGCGAACAGCCGGCGGACGTCGGCGCCGAACTCGCCGACGGGGATCCATTCGGGGTCGGGGATGCGCGGCTCGTTGGGCAGGCCCTGGACGCAGCCGGTGAAGCGCATCGCCATGTCGAGCCAGCCGCGGCAGGCGTCGATGGCGCCGGCGCCGAGGGCGCGTCCGAGCCATCCCCATTCGTTGAGGTACCAGGGGTTGGGTTCGAAGACGTCGCGGTCGCGGGCGAAGCGTTCGAGGAGTTCGCCGTACCGGTCTTCGGTCAGGACGACGGACAGTTCGGCGGGGACCTGCTTCAGCCCGCCCTGGAGCAGGAGGTGGACGAGCAGGTCGTCGGCGGTCTCGTCGTGCGGGGCGACCTCGCGCAGGTGCTCGTGGACGGGCAGCAGCCCGGAGCAGACCCATTCGAGGTAGCCGATGGGCCCGGCGAGTTCGGGCAGGGCGGCGACGATGTCGTCGCTCGCGTGGGCGAGCCACAGGGCGCGCTGTTCGGGGAGGGGCGTCTGGATCCGCAGCGCGGGCGGCGGGTCGTCGTACAGCTTGGCGAGGGCCTGGCGGCGCTGCTCGATCGGCTCCAGCCCGGCGAAGACGTCGAGGGACTCGCGGGCGAGCGTGAGGGCGAGCTCCTGGTCGCCGCAGTCCTCCAGCCATTCGAGGGGCTGGAACGAGCCGCGGCTGACGCCCCAGCCGCCGGCGTCGCGCAGGGGGTCGCGGGGTTCGTTGTGGTAGCGGTTGAAGAACTGGTACTGGAGCCGGGAGTGGGTGCCGGCGTTGACGGCGCCGGCGCCGAGCAGGAAGTCGAGGGTGAGCAGCAGTTCCGCGACGACCAGCGGGGCGGGCGCGGTGAGCAGGGAGTGGTCGTCGGTGGTGTGGTCCTTGCAGCGGGGGTCGGTGGCGAGGGCGTCGATGCGGGCGCGGATCTCGTCGTAGAGGCCGTCCGGGACGCGCCAGGGTCCGTACGCGTACACGTCGAGCACGGGCTCGTCGGAGACGAGAAGTTCCAGATGTTCCGGCAGCCGCACCGCGTTCCCCCTACAAGCACACGAAACCCGATCGAACAGCCTAGAGCGTCGGGCAGGTTCGCGTGGCGGGCCGGGAAGAAGGCGAAGGCCCGCCTCGCCTCGCCCGGCCCGACACAAGGGGCCGTCAGGTGCGGGACGCGGCGGAGAGCCGGTGCGCCAGCTCGGACGCGGCGAGGCCCGCGACGATGACGGCGGCGGCGACCCAGGCGAGGGACGGGGCGTCCGCGGCCCGCAGCCAGAGCGCGCCGGCGCCGCCCGCGATGGAAACGGCGAGGTAGATGGCGGAGGCGTTGAGGGAGACGACGAGGGCGGACGCGTCCGGGGCGACCGCGATGAGCCGGTGCTGCATCGGCACCATGACGCCCCACGCCGTGAACCCGTAGACGGCGACGGTGACCGCGGCGCCCGCCAGGGTCGTCCCGGCGACGGGCAGCAGGGCGAGGTCGGCGGCCAGCACGATGGCGACGCCCGCGATGACGCGGCGCGGCCCGAACCGGTCGGCCCACGCGCCGGTGATGAGGTTGCCGGCGGTGCCCGCGCATCCGGACACGAACAGCAGCAGTGCCAGGGACCGTCCGCCGCCTCCGGTGGCCTGCTCGAAGATCACGCTGACGTAGTTCTGCAGCAGGTAGATGCCGGTGAACAGGATCGCGGTGGTGACGAGGAGGGCGTTGACGCGGCGGTCGGCGAGCGGGGCGAGGCGGGCCCGCAGGCCGACGGCGGGCGGCGCGGGGACGTCCGGGAGCAGCGCGGCGACCCCGATGGCGGCGACGGCGGCGAGCGCGGCCACGAACCACATCGTCCCGCGCCAGGACATCACGGTGCCGAGCAGCGTCCCGATCGGGACGCCGAGGGCCGTGGAGGTGACCAGCCCGACGGTGACGTAGGAGAGCGCGCGGGCGCGGTACGCGGGACCGGCGAGCGCGGCGGCGGTGGCGCCGGCGATCGGGGTGAACATCGCGGCGCCGCCGGCGGCGAGGACGCGGCTGGCCAGCACCCATCCGTAGCCGGGCGCGAGGGCGGTGGCGGCGTTCCCGGCGACGAGGACGGCGAGCGCGGTGAGCAGGACGCGGCGGCGCGGCCAGGCTCCGGTGAGGGCGGCGGTGACGGGGGACAGGACGGCGTAGGCGATCGAGAAGACGGTGACGAGCTGTCCCGCGGCGGCGACGCCGACGTGCAGGTCGCGGGCGATGTCGGGCAGCACGCCCGCGACGACGAACGCGTCGGTGCCGACGGCGAAGGTGCCGGCGGCGAGGACGAGGGTGCGGGCGGGGACCCCGTCGGCGGGCGGGCTCTCCGGCGGCGCGGTGACGGCCATGCGGTCCTACCTTTTTCCTTGGGTCTGAACTGGTCGTTCGTAAGATCGGTGGGCCCGGGGGCTCTGGGTATGGCTGCCATGTAGTCGCCGTCCGATGGCTGAGGAGACTTGGCCGCCCAGAGCCCC
>NZ_JASNWF010000023.1 GCF_030283205.1 Actinomadura opuntiae | reverse complement strand
TGGTCGTTCGGTGGTTATGGCGGAGGGGAAACACCCGGTCCCATTCCGAACCCGGAAGTTAAGCCCTTCAGCGCCGATGGTACTGCATGGGAGACTGTGTGGGAGAGTAGGACACCGCCGGACATTTATTGGTCGAGGGTCGCCCTCCGTTTTTTCGGGGGCGGCCCTCGACGCATGTCATGGACCTGCCAAAGTAGGCTGCAGGAGTCCACGAACCACCATCAAGAACAGTGACGGACGTGATGAGCGCGGAAGAGGACGGCCGCAGCGACGAGAACCGCGAGCGGCGAGGGAAGAACGGCGGGCGGGGCACGCCCGGCCCTCGTGGAGGCGCCGGCGGTTCCGGTGCGCGCGGAAACGGCGGTCCTCGGGGATCCGCGCCTCGCAAGGGCGGTCCCAAGGGCGGCGGCGGACGTCCCGGTGGTGGCGGCTGGAAGGACCGCGACGGTCGAGGCCGGCGCGACGACCGGCCCTCTAACCGCCCGTTCCAGGGGAACGACGACCGCCGCGGGTCCGAGGGCAACGCCCGCGAACGGCGCGATGGCCGGTTCGGTGGAGAGCGCGGAGAAGGCCGTTCCAACGGCCCGCGCGGTGGCGCCGGCGGCGAGCGCAGGTTCGGCGGTAAGCCGGCCGGACGCGGTGAAGGCCGTTTCGCGGGTCCGCGCTCACCACGCGCCGGTCAGGGCACAGGCGGTGGTCAGGGCCCACGCGGCGAGGGCCGCGAAGGACGTTTCGGCGGCCGAGGGCCCCAGGGAGAGAACCGCGAGGGCCGTTTCGGCGGTCCGCGAGGCGGACGCCGCGACGAGCGATCCGGTGGTGCCCGTAGCGGCGGCCAGGGCCCTCGCGGAGAAGGCCGCGAAGGCGGCTTCACTCCGCGTGGTGAAGGCCGCCCTGGTGGTCCCCGTGGTGAGCGCCGTGAGGGCGGTTTCAGCCCGCGTGGCGAGGGCCGTTCCGGTGGCCCGCGTGGTGAGCGTCGTGAAGGTGGTTTCGGCCCGCGTGGCGAGGGGCGTCCTGGCGGCCCGCGTGGTGAGCGCCGTGAGGGCGGCTTCACTCCGCGAGGTGAGGGGCGTCCCGGTGGTCCGCGTGGTGAGCGTCGTGAAGGCGGTTTCAGCCCGCGTGGTGAAGGTCGTTCCGGTGGCCCGCGTGGTGAGCGCGGTGAGCGCCGTGAAGGTGGCTTCACTCCGCGTGGTGAAGGCCGCCCTGGCGGTCCCCGTGGTGAGCGCCGCGGAAGCGGCTTCGTTCCGCGTGGTGAAGGTCGTCCTGGCGGTCCGCGTGGTGAGCGGCGTGAAGGCGGCTTTGGTCCGCGTGGCGAAGGCCGTGCTGGTGGTCCTCGCGGTGAGCGGCGTGAAGGTGGGTTCGGTGGTGGCCGTGGGCCGCGCGGGGCGGGCGGTGAGGCGCGCTCCGGCGGGCCTCGCGGGTCCCGGCCCGGCGAGCGGCGGTCTGAGGGGCCGCCGAAGGACCGGCGGTTCCAGGACCGTGACCAGCGCGGCGGGCGTCCCGGTGGGCCCCGGCAGGAGCGGCCGGGGGGACGTCGGTTCGAGGGCGACCGTGAAAGGCCCCGGGGCGAGCGTGACGGTGCGTTCCGCGGTCGCGGGCGTCCAGAGGAGGCCGAGCGCGAGCGTCCGGCGCCCAAGCACGACGACCCGCTGCTGCCCGACGACGTCACTGGCGACGAGCTGGATGTAGAGGCGCGCGAGGAACTGCGGACGCTGCCCAAGGACCTGGCCACGCGAGTGGCGCGCCATCTGGTGATGGCCGGGCGGCTGGCCGAGGACGAGCCGGAGCAGGCGTACAAGCACGCCCGCGCCGCGCGCCGTCTCGCGTCCCGCGTCGGCATCGTCAGGGAGGCCGCCGGCATCGCCGCCTATCAGACGGGCGACTGGGCCGAAGCGCTCGCCGAACTGCGGGCGGCGCGCCGGCTGGGCGCGGGCGACGACTCGTACCTGCCGGTCATGGCCGACTGCGAGCGGGGCCTGGGACGTCCCGAACGCGCCCTCGACGTGATCAAGTCGCCGGAGGCGGATCGCCTCGACCAGCTGGGTCGGGTGGAGTTGCGCATCGTCGAGTCGGGCGTGCGCCGCGACCTCGGCCAGTACGACGCGGCCGTCGTGACGCTGCAGGTCCCCGAGCTCCGCGACCGACGGCTGAAGCCGTGGTCGGCACGGCTGTTCTACGCCTACGCGGACGCGCTCGTGGAGGCCGGCCGCGAGGGCGAGGCGTCCGACTGGTTCGCGCGTGCTGCCGCCGCCGACCGCGACGGTGAGACGGACGCCGCCGAACGGTACGCCGAACTCGAAGGCCTCCACATCCTCGACACCGAGGATGGCGACGAGGAGATCGCCGAGGACGCCGCTCTGCCGGAGGAGACGGAAGAGTCCGTGGCTGTCGACGAGGCGTCGAAAGAGGTCACGGCAGACGACGACGGGGTCGACGACGCCGTATCCGCGTCCGAGGAACCGGCCGAGGAACCGGCCGAGGAACCGGCCGAGGAACCGGCCGAGGAACCGGCCGAGGAACCGGCCGAGGAACCGGCCGCGGAGGCGCCGGGCGCCGGGCCCGAGGCCCCGGTAGAGGACAGCGCGCCCGAGATCGTCACCGCGAAGGACATCCAGTTCAAGCCCGCGGATCCGGAGATCCTGGAGCCCGCGCCCGGCGGGGTCCACGAGGCGCCCGCGGTGTTCCTGGAGCCGAAGACCGTCGCGCCCGACCAGACCGCCGAGCCGGGCCTTCCCGCGGAGGCACGGGACGACGACGAGGGCCCGCCGGCAGGCGAGTGACCACCCGCGTTGGGTTTCCGGACCGACCTGCGACGGTCCGTTCGGAAACCCAACCCGCGGGTGCTCGGCGCCAGAAATCGGGTGAAACGCCGGAAAAACGATCTTTCTCCGGGGCTCGCGGCTAGGCTGTGCCGCATGACCGGCGAGGAAGAGATCGCGCCCAAGGGGATCGACGTCGCGACCCCGCACATCGCGCGGATCTACGACTACTGGCTCGGCGGCAAGGACAACTTCGCCTCCGACCGGGCGGCCGCGGAGCAGGTGATGCTTGCGACGCCGACGATCAAGCCGGGCGTCACCGCGAACCGGGCCTTCCTGAGCCGTGCCGTCCGGTTCATGGTCGGGGAGGGCGTCACCCAGTTCCTCGACATCGGCACCGGCATCCCCACCGCGAACAACACGCACATGGTCGCGCAGGACGCCGACCCCGAGAGCCGCGTCGTGTACGTCGACAACGACCCGATCGTGCTCACCCACGCGCGGGCGCTGCTGTCCGGCGTCACCGCGCCCACGGCGTTCGTGGACGCCGACCTGCGCGACACCGGCCGGATCCTGGAGGAGGCCGCGCGCCTGCTCGACTTCGACCGTCCCGTCGGGCTGCTGCTGATCGCGGTGCTGCACTGCGTCCCGGACGACGACGACCCGCGCGGCATCGTCCGCACGCTCCTGGACGCCCTGGCGCCCGGCAGCTTCCTCGCCATCACCCATCCTGGCATCGACCAGCTGCCCGAGCAGATGGCGGCCGCGGAGGACGCCCTCACCAAGGCGATGGGCTTCCGCGTCACCTTCCGCACCCGCGAAGGGGTCAGCGCGTTCTTCTCCGGGCTCGACCTCCTCGACCCGGGCGTCGTGCCGCTCCAGGACTGGCGCCCCGAACCGGACGCCAGTCCGTCTCCCACGACCGGCATGTGGGGCGGCGTCGCACGCAAGCCCTGACCACGACGGGCACCCCGGCAGCGCGGAGACAGCGGCCTTTCTTGGGCGGCGTCACCCGGTTATCGGGCGGCCACAGGGCGAACGTCGGCTCAGTGAATCCGCGCAGCGCCTCGGTGTTCCGGACAGTGGGGCAGGACCAGGCGCCGGCGGTGAACGCAAGCCGCTCGACTTCCTCGACGTCGACGTCCTCGGCGCGCAGCAGCCGCTCCTTGGCCGCCGCCCTGAACACGTACTCGCCCAGCGACCCGTCCGACCGCGTCACACGGTGCCGCTGCGTCGGCAACGGCTCAGGCGGCGGAGACGGCGGATCGGATTCGGCGAACCGGTTGCGACAGTGGGCGAACAGGTCGCGGTGAACGCCGGTGTTCCGTAGCAGCGGCTCGGCCCAGCGGCGGAAGGCGCCGCAGCGACCCGATGCGCAGTCGGCGCAGGACGAGTCGCAGCACGCCGGGCGTCCGGGCGGTGATGGAGATCCTCGTTCCAGCAGCCCGGCCGGGAAGTTGCGGACGCCTTGCACCAAGAATCACCTCGCTGGGAGATGCGCTGCTCGAGCCCGTCGGCGGTGCACCCCGCCAGCCGGCGTGGACGAGCGTGACGCCGTCCAGGACGAGGGCGTCGAGGAAGCGGACGCCGATTTGGAAGAGATAGGCGCGCGTCCCGGCGGTGTGCGTCCAGCGGCAGGGCGGTCGCAGGAAGGTGAGGCCCTCCGGCAGCGGGCGCCAAGACGTGGACGAGTATGTGCCCCGGAGGCATCGTGACGGGTGAGGGCGCCCGACGCTGAGCCGTTCCCGCCGGAGCTGGTCGGCGTGGGTGTGATGGGCGGCTGGGGGCGAGGAGGGCACCTGTTGCCAGCCGGACGCGGATCATCCAGGCCCGAGGCACGCAGTGCCATGTACGCGACCCTGACCGTACTCGAAGACGCGTTCGGCCTCGGTAGCGGTCTGCCGTCTACGCAGCCCTTCCTGGATGCCGGTCGCCGCCTACGTCGTCTCGCTCGTCGAGCGGGCCGCCGACCTGTCGCACACGAAACCTTCAGTGCTGCGGACCGCTCCGCCTGACGAAGGTGAAGTCCTTCGGCGAGAACTCGTCGAGGAGGCCGCCTACGTCCCGCAGACGAGCCCTTCAGCGCCATAGACCGTTTCGCCTCACGAAGGTGAAGTCCTTCGGTGAGAAGAAGACGACGCGCCACCCACTGTCACGCGTGGCGGTCGAGGGCGTGCATGATGCCTGCGACGTTGTTGGCGGGGCTGTTGAGCACGTCGTACTTGGCGGCCAGCTCGGGGTCCAGGTCGGCGTTGTTGATGGCGTAGCGGTCCTTGGTGCGCTCCACCACCATCGCGACGGCGTGGTCGAGTTCGAGGCCCTGGTCCTTGGCGGCGCGGACGGCGTCCACCCACACGCGCAGCTCCTCCGCGGAGCGTTCCAGGGTGCTCTCGACCTCGGTGACGGGGCCGTAGTGCGCGAACAGCAGCCGCTGCGGCCCGAGGTCGCGGAACTTGCCGAGGGACGCCAGCGCCGTGTCGAGGTCGAAGTCGGGCGGCGGGGTGGCGGGCCGGACGTCGGCGGTCTCGGGGATGTAGATGCCGGCGGCGTCGCCGACGTACAGGTCGCCGGTGCCGGAGTCGACCAGGCCGACGTGGTGCTTGGCGTGGCCGGGGGAGTAGTGCGACTCCAGCCGGCGGCCGCCGCCGAGGTCGACGACGCCGGTGTCCTCGACGGCGCGGATGCGCGCGGCGTCGGTCGGCTTCAGCTCGCCGAACAGGGTGTCGAGGGCGTCGCCCCACACCATCCGGGCGCTGCGCATCAGGCGGGACGGGTCGGCGAGGTGCCGGGCGCCCTTCTCGTGCACGACGATCTCGGCCTGCGGGTACAGCCCGGCGATGTCGCCGACGCCGCCCGCGTGGTCGAGGTGGATGTGGGTGACCACCACGCTCGCGAGGTCGTCCGCGCCGACGCCGAGCTCGTCCAGCGCCCGCCGCACGACCGGCGCCGATCCGGCGGTCCCCGGTTCGATCAGGCACGGCCGGTCGGAGCGGATCAGGTACGCGGCGGTGATGCCGGAGTGGCCCGCGAGGAGGGTGTCGATCTCGTAGACGTCTCCGCCGAGCGGCGTGATGTTCGAGGAGTCCATGGGCAGATCATCGCCCCCGGCGGCCCGGCGCGGCCACCCGGGGGAGTCAGGTCAGGCGGCCGGCCGCGTGCAGGTCGTCGAAGATCAGCCGGTCGACGGGCGACACCCGGTCGCGGTCGGCGTACCCGAGCCAGACGACCTCCTCGATCTCGCTGGCCGGCGCGAGGGTGCCGGTGTAGCCGGCGGTGTAGCAGGTCATCCGGACGGTGACGCCGTCCGCGTGCCCGTGCGCCTGCGCCTCCCAGGTGCCGAGGTGCGCGACCGTCCCCGGCAGGACGTCGACGGTCAGCTCCTCCTTGATCTCGCGGGCGAGGGTCTCCGCGTCGGACTCGCCGGCCTCCCGCTTTCCGCCGGGCAGGTAGTAGGCGTCCTTGCCGCGCGAGCGCGTGCTGAGGACGCGGCCCCCGTCGAGGAGGATCCAGGCGATCTTGTCGATCATCGTTCGCTTTCCGGGTCGAGGAGGCGGAGGACGAGGCCCGTGCGGGGTTTCGGGCCGAACGAGGTGGACTTGCGCGGCACCCGCTCGCCGCCGTTGGCGACGGCCAGGACGTCCTCGACCTTCAGCGGGTTGAGCACGACGGCGGTGCCGCCGGCGCGACGGGCCCGGTCGAGGGCGGCGGACGGGTCGTCGTGCACGACCTCGATGGCGTTCTCGTTCTCGGGGACGTTCCACAGGCTCGCGATGAGCAGGTGGTCGAGGATCGCGGTGTCCAGGCTGCGCCAGCGCGGCGAGTGCCCGGACGGCATCACGCGGGCGAGCGCGGCCGGATCGGGCTCGGTGAGCAGGTGCAGGCGTTCGCCGCCGCCCAGCAGGAACGCGGGGCCGTGCGCGTCGCCCAGCGCCCGCACGGCCCGTCCCTCGTCCTCGAAGGCCGTGACGGTGAACGCCTTCCGCGCGCGCTCGACGGCGTCGGCGGGGGCCAGGCCCGGCAGGACGCGGTGGATCGCGCCGAGATGCGGCGGGAACCGCGTCGAGTCGACGAGCAGCGCGAGGCCCCGGTCCCACGGGCCCGGCCCGTCGCCGGCGGCGTGGTGGCGCGCCTGCAGCGCGCGGTAGGTGGCGTAGCGGTGGTGGCCGTCGGCGATCAGCGCCTGCTTGCCGCGCAGGTCCGCGGCGATGCGGGCGTGCAGGGCGGGGTCGGCGATGCGCCACAGCCGGTGCGTGAGGCCGTCGTCGGCGTGGAAGCCCAGCAGCGGCTCCTCCCGCGCGGCGCCGTCGACGATCCGGGCCGCGTCGCCGCCGCCCTCGTACACCAGGAAGATCGGCTCGAGGTTGGCGCGGGCCGCCGCCATCAGCGCGAGCCGGTCGCGGACCGGGCCGGGGAACACGTTCTCGTGCGGCAGGACGACCCCGTCGGCCTCCGCGCGCAGCCCGAGCGCGCCGATCAGGCCCCGCTGCAGGACGGTGCCGTCCTTGGCCGCCTCGTAGACGTACAGGGCCGGCTCGGGGTCGGTGGTGAGCACCCCCTCGGCGAGCCAGCGGCGCAGCGTCTCGCCCGCCTCCCGGTAGCTCTCCCCGGCGGCGCGCGGCATGTTCAGCCGGACGATGTTGTGCCCGCCGCCCGACCCCGACAGCAGCCGGCCGACCTCCGCGTCGTCCACCAGGTCGTAGGGCGGCGTGGTGACCGCGGCCAGGTCGCCCGCCACCTCGGGGACGAACCGGATGCCGCGGAACGGCGCCAGCTCCAGCCCGCCGCCCGTCGCGGGGCCCGCGGACCCGAAGATCCGGGCGCTGAACTGTTCCGGTCCGAGCCCGGAGGGGAGGTCGTCGTCCACTGTGGGCATGGTAATCAGCGACGGGCCCCCGCGCGTCGGCCGGGTACCGTCGTGGTGATCAAGGTCCGATGGGAGGTCCACATGAGTGTTGAAGGACCGGGACGCCCGGACGATTCCCAAGGCGACGACCCCGGCGGGCATCCCGCCGCCCCGGGCGGAGGGGTCTACGAGTGGTACACCCGGGGACTGGAGCTGCTCCGCTCGGGCAGCGCCGCGGCCGCCCTGCAGCTGCTGACCCGGGCGGCGGAGACCGAACCGGGCTCGCACAGCATCCGCGAGGCGCTCGGCCGGGCCCAGTTCGGGGCGCGGCAGTTCGGCGCGGCGGCCGAGAGCTTCCAGAGCATCGTCGAGGAGGAGCCTGCGGAGGACTACGCGCGCTTCGGGTTAGGGTTGTCGCTCAGCCGGATGGGCGACTTCGAGGGCGCGGTCGAGCATCTCGCGCTCGCCGCGGCGATGCGTCCGGAGAACCAGGACTACGCGCGGGCGCTGCGGCACGCCAGAGCGACCCTCGCGTCCCGCAGGTGATCTCGGCCCCGGTCCGGCCCCCCGTCCAGCCCCCGAACGAGCTGTGCCCCCTGAACGAGCTGTGCCCCCTGAACGAGCTGTGCCCCCCGATCCGAGGAGCGTGCGATGAAGGGCAGTGACCGTCCCCTGAGCGAGGCGTACGACGTCGCCCTGCTGGACCTCGACGGCGTCGTGTACGTCGGGCGGCGCCCCGTCCCCGCCGCGGCCGAGTCGCTCGCCAAGGCCCGCGCGGCGGGGCAGCGGCTGGCGTTCGTGACCAACAACGCCTCCCGGACGCCGTCGGCCGTGGCCGCGCTCCTCAACGACGTCGGCGTCCCCGCCCGCGCCGACGACGTGGTGACCTCCGCGCAGGCCGCCGCGCGGCTGCTGGCCGAGCGGCTGCCCGCCGGGTCGGAGGTGCTGGTCGTCGGCGGGATGGGGCTGCGGCACGCCCTGTACGCGCGGGGCCTGCGCCCGGTGTCGGTCGCGTCCGGGCGCCCGCCCGCCGTGGTGCAGGGCTACGATCCGCGGCTGTCGTACGGGCTGCTGTCCGAGGGCGCCCAGGCGGTCGCCATGGGCGCCCTGTTCGTCGGCTCCAACCGCGACCTGACGATCCCGGGCGGCGGCGGTCCGCCGCATCCCGGCAACGGCGCGCTGCTGCGCGTGATCAGCTCGGCCACGGGCGTGGAGCCGATCGTCACCGGCAAGCCCGAGCGGCCGCTGCACCACGAGTCGATCATCCGGACGGGCGCCGAGCGGCCCCTGGTCGTCGGCGACCGGCTCGACACCGACATCGAGGGCGCCCACAACGGCGGCGCCGACAGCCTGCTCGTCTTCACCGGGGTGACCCATCATCTGCAGGCCCTCACCGCGCCGCCGAACCACCGCCCCACCTACCTGGCGCCCGACCTGACCGGACTGCTCGTCCCGCACCCGGAGGTCGCGCGGGACGGCGGCCGGCACGCCTGCGGCGGCTGGACGGTGCGCCGGGACGGCGACCGGTTCGAGGTCTCCGGCGGCGGCGAGCCCTACGACGGCCTGCGCGCCCTGGCGTCCGCCGCCTGGGAGGACGCGGCCCCGCCGGCGGCCGAGGCGCTCAGCGGCGCTCTGGACGCCCTGCGGCTGCCCGGTCCGCGCTGACCGGGCCGGGCGATCCGGTCACAGCAGCCGGCGCAGCCGCAGCAGGTCGAACACGCTGGCCTCGACCTTGAGGCGCCCGGCCGCCCACGCGGTGGCCGGGTTCAGCCGGTCGTGCGCCATGGCGACGAGGTCGTCGCTGTCCACGGTCAGGCGGACCTGCGCGGCGGCCGGGTCGGCGGCGGGCTCGAACGGGTCCAGCCCGCCCACGTGCAGCCGGGTGTGGTAGGCCAGCCCGAGGTCGGGGATGCGGCAGCTGATCGTGCGCTCGACGACGTGCTCGGCGAGCCGGTCGGCGTCCACCTGCGCCAGCCGCGCCGCGATCCGGTCGAGCGCCGTCCGGCAGTCGTCCTCGTTCGCCATGGTCAGGCCGTTCCCCGTTCGATCGGCAACGATGTCGTCCTGGGACGGTAGCGTTCGCAGTGGGCGCGCGGCGACTCGCCGCCCGCCCAGGGGACTCCAGGGGAGGTACACGTGATGTCCGACGAGCCCGCGGCGGTGCCGGATCCGGTGCCGGTCCCGGCGCCCGTCCCGGCGGCCGGCACCGGTGCCGGCGAGCGGCCCGGTCTCCCGGCCGCGCCGCCGCCCGAGCCCACCGGCGACCCGCGGGTGGACGAGGTCGTCGCGCGCCTCGGCGAGCTGGCCGGGCGGCCCGTCCCCGAGCATGTCGAGATCTTCGAGGACGTCCACCAGCGCCTCCAGGACCTGCTGGCCGGGGCCGAGCGCGCGGAGGGCCCCTCAAGTCAGCCGGGTCCGCCCGCGCCGCGGCGCCCCGCTTTCCCCGACTCCCTGCGCCCCCGTCAGTGAGCCCGCTCTTGCGAAGCACACCATCGACGAACACCGTTCTGCGAAAACCGTTGCGAGCGAGCTCGCCGCGCGGCCTGCGGTGGTCCGCCCGGTGCGCGGAGGCGGCGTGATGAGGCGGCGGCTGGACGCCGAGCTGGTGCGGCGCAAGCTGGCCCGGTCGCGCGAGCACGCGAGCCAGCTGATCGCCGACGGGCGGGTCCGGGTCGGCGGGCAGCGGGCGGCCAAGCCCGCCACCCAGGTGGAGGCGGCCGCGGCGATCGTCGTGGACGAGGCCGGCGCCGGGCCGGAGTACGTCTCGCGCGGCGGCCACAAGCTCGCCGGCGCCCTGGAGGCGTTCGACGGCCTGGAGGTCGAAGACCGCGTGTGCCTGGACGCGGGCGCCTCGACCGGCGGATTCACCGACGTCCTGCTGCGCGCGGGCGCCGCGCACGTGTACGCGGTCGACGTCGGGTACGGGCAGATCGCATGGTCGTTGCGGACGGACGAGCGGGTGACGGTGATGGAGCGGGTCAACATCCGCGACCTGGAGCCCGGCATGCTCGGCGGCGCGCGGCCCGGCCTGGTGGTGGGCGACCTGTCGTTCATCTCGCTGAAGCTGGTCCTCGGGCCCGTCCAGCGGTGCGCGGCCCCGGACGCCGACTACGCGGTCATGGTGAAGCCGCAGTTCGAGGTCGGCAAGGACCGGGTCGGCGCCGGCGGCGTCGTCCGCGAGCCGGAGCTGCGCGCCGAGGCGGTCCGCGGGGTCGCCGGGCACGCCGCGACGCTCGGCCTCGGGGTGCTCGGCGTCACGGCGAGCCCGCTGCCCGGGCCGTCGGGGAACGTGGAGTACTTCCTGTGGTTGCGGGCCGGCGCGCCGCCGCTGGGCGACGCCGACCTGGAGAAGGCGATCGCGGAGGGCCCGCAGTGATCGCCCGGGCGGAAGCGGCCGTACAGAGGGCGTTCAGGAGCAGGGCGTGCGGGAGCACGGCCGCCGGGAACGCGCCGTGCGCCGCGGGAACGCCCGCACGCCGGGCGTTCGTCGAGAGGACGTCGGAACGCCGGATCGGGCCGGGGAGTGGGGCGAGGGTATGAGCAAGAGGTCGGTGCTGGTCGTGGCGCACACCGGGCGGCCGGAGGCGGTCCGCAGCGCCCAGCTGGTCATCGAGCGGCTCAGCGAGGCCGGGATCTGCGTCCGGGTGCTGGACCGCGAGGCCGAGGACATCGGCTGCGCCGGCGTCGACGTGATGCCGAGCACCGCGGCCGCCGCCGAGGGCGCCGAGGTGGTGATGGTGCTCGGCGGCGACGGCACGCTGCTGCGCGCCGCCGACCTCACCCGCGCGTCGGGCACGGCGCTGCTCGGCGTCAACCTCGGGCACGTCGGGTTCCTCGCCGAGGCCGAGCGCGACGACCTCGCCGCCACCGTCGACCGCGTGGTGACCCGCCGCTACGACGTCGAGGAGCGGATGACGATCGACGTCACCGTCCGCCGCAACGGCACGCTGATGGGTGCGACATGGGCGCTGAACGAGGCGAGCATCGAGAAGGCCGAGCGGGAGCGGATGCTGGAGGTCGTCGCCGAGATCGACGGCCGCCCGCTGTCGAACTGGGGCTGCGACGGCGTGGTGTGTGCCACCCCGACCGGGTCGACGGCGTACGCGTTCTCCGCCGGCGGCCCGGTGGTGTGGCCGGAGGTCGAGGCGATGCTGGTGGTGCCGATCAGCGCGCACTCGCTGTTCGCCCGCCCGCTGGTGGTGTCGCCGCGGTCGCTGGTGGCGGTGGAGGTGCTCGCCGACACCCCGCGCGCGGTGCTGTGGTGCGACGGGCAGCGGACGCTCGACCTGCCGCCCGGCGCGCGGGTCGAGGTGCGCCGCGGCGCCGAGCCGGTGCGGCTGGCCCGGCTGCACCTCACCCC
This sequence comes from Actinomadura opuntiae, assembly GCF_030283205.1. Lineage (GTDB taxonomy): Bacteria > Actinomycetota > Actinomycetes > Streptosporangiales > Streptosporangiaceae > Spirillospora. Next base: position 163,920 of record NZ_JASNWF010000023.1, on the reverse strand, counting down.
GTTCACCGACCGGCTGGTCACCAAGTTCGGGCTGCCGGTGACGGGCTGGCGCGGCCGGGTCCGGCAGCCCGCGACGCCGTCCCCGGCCGAGGAGGAGCCGCAGGTCACCGGGGCCGAGACCATCGGCGGCGGAACCGGGCCCGCGCCGGCGGAGTCCGATCTCGCCGGGACGGACGGGGGAGCATCGGGCGCGCAGAGTGGATAATCTCCACAGGCGCTGATCGGGGATTCGTTTGCGGAGGGTTGTGACGCTGGTGCGTCCGATGGTCGATGAGGTGCGGATCCAGGGCCTCGGCGTGATCGACGAGGCCGTGCTCGATCTGTCGCCGGGGTTCAACGTGGTGACCGGCGAGACCGGGGCCGGCAAGACCATGGTGGTGACCAGCCTGGGGCTGCTGTTCGGCGGCCGCGCCGACCCGCAGCGGGTCCGGCCGGGCGCGGGCCGCGCCACCGTGGAGGGGCGCATCGTCGTCGACCCGGGCGGCCGGGTGGTCGAACGGGTCGAGGAGTCCGGCGGCGAGCTGGACGACGGCGCGCTGATCGTGACCCGGTCGGTGTCGGCGGAGGGGCGCTCGCGGGCGTTCCTCGGCGGCCGGTCCGTCCCGGTGAGCGTGCTGATCAACCTCGCCGACGACCTGGTCGCCGTGCACGGCCAGTCCGACCAGCAGCGGCTGCTGCAGGCCGGGCGGCAGCGCGGCGCGCTGGACCGGTACGCGGGCGCCGCGCTCACCAAGCCGATGCGCGCCTACACCAAGGCCTACCAGCGGCACCGGCAGGTCAGCGCGCTGCTGGAGGAGCTGACCACGCGGTCGCGGGAGCGGGCGCAGGAGGCCGACGTGCTCCGCTTCGGCCTGGAGGAGATCGAGAAGATCGACCCCAAGGAGGGCGAGGACGTCGACCTCGCCGCCGAGGAGGAGCGCCTCGGGCACGCCGACGCGCTGCGCGGCGCGGCCGACACCGCGCACCAGGCGCTGCTCGGCGACGCGGCCGACGCGCTGGAGGCCGCCAACGTCACGAGCCTGCTCGGCCAGGCCCGCAACGCGCTGGAGGCCGTCCGCGAGCACGACGCGGAGCTGGCGGCGCTGGCCGACCGGCTCGCCGAGGCCGGCTACCTGGTCTCCGACGTCGGCACCGACCTGGCGTCCTACGCCGAGTCCGTGGACGCCGACCCGGCGCGGCTCGCGGTCGTCCAGGAGCGGCGCGCCGAGCTGACCTCGCTGGTCCGCAAGTACGGCGGCGAGGAGGGCACGGTCGCGGAGGTGCTGGAGTGGGCGCGCCGGTCGGCGGCCCGGCTGACCGAGCTGGACGGCGACGACGACCGCATCGAGGAGCTGCGCGCCGAGCACGCCGAGCTGGCCGAGCGGCTCGCCGCCGAGGCCGCCGAGCTGACCGCGGTCCGCACCCGCGCCGCCGAGCGGTTCTCCGACGCCGTCACCGCGGAGCTGACCGCGCTGGCGATGCCGCACGCCCGCGTGGCGGTCACCGTCACGCCGACCGGCGACTACGGCCCGCACGGCGTCGACGAGGTCGAGGTGCGGCTCGCCCCGCACCCCGGCGCGCCGCCGCTGCCGCTGCACAAGGGCGCCTCGGGCGGCGAGCTGTCCCGGGTGATGCTGGCGATCGAGGTCGTGTTCGCCGGCGCCGACCCCGTCCCCACGTTCGTGTTCGACGAGGTCGACGCGGGCGTCGGCGGCAAGGCGGCGGTGGAGATCGGCCGCCGGCTGGCGCGGCTGGCCCGCAACGCGCAGGTCATCGTCGTCACGCACCTGCCGCAGGTCGCCGCGTTCGCCGACCAGCACCTGCTGGTGGAGAAGTCCGACGACGGCACCGTCACCCGCAGCGGCGTCACCGCGCTGGACCGGGAGGGCCGGGTCAGGGAGCTGTCCCGGATGCTCGCCGGGCTGGAGGACTCCGAACTCGGCCGGGCGCACGCCGAGGAACTGCTGGCCATGGCCGCCGAGGAGCGCTAGGGGACGGGCCAGGGCACGCGCCAGGGAACGGGCCGCGAACAGGGGGAACGCACAAGTGAACACGGTGGGCGACGGCGCGGACACGCCCCGTCGATCGTCGCTGCGGCTCTTTACTCCCGTGCTCTGGCAGGATGGCAGTCGATGAACGAACCGGCTCCCATCACCGAGCGGCGCGTCCGGCTGACGCAGCGGCTGACGCTGCCGCGCCGCGTGCTGGCGCTCGGCCGCGGCCGGGACGACGGCCGGCAGGGGGTCAGCGCGACCGTCCGGCTGGACCGCCGCACCAAGGACCTGACCAAGCGGCTGCAGCCCGGCGAGGTCGCCGTGATCGACCACGTCGACCTCGACCGGGTCAGCGCCGAGGCGCTGGTGTCGTGCCAGGTCGGCGCCGTGGTGAACGTCGCGCCGAGCATCTCCGGGCGGTACCCGAACCTCGGCCCGCAGATCCTGGTGGACGCCGGCGTCCCGCTCGTCGACGACGTCGGCCCGGAGGTCTTCGGCCGGCTGCACGAGGGCGACCAGGTCCGGGTCGAGGGCGAGTGCGTGTACCTCGGCGAGGACGTCGTCGCCAAGGGCACCGAGCAGACCGCCGAGACCGTCGAGACGGCGCTCACCGAGGCCAAGGCCGGGCTCGCCAGCCAGCTCGAGGCGTTCGTCGCCAACACGATGGAGTACGTCAAGCGCGAGCGCGACCTGCTCATCGACGGCGTCGGCGTGCCCGACGTGGCCACGAAGATCAACGGGCGGCACGCGCTGATCGTCGTCCGCGGCTACCACTACCGCGAGGACATCGCGACCCTGCGGCCCTACATCCGCGAGTACCGGCCGGTGCTGATCGGGGTGGACGGCGGCGCCGACGCGCTGCTGGAGGCCGGCTACCGCCCCGACATGATCGTCGGGGACATGGACTCGGTCTCCGACGACGCGCTGACCTGCGGCGCGGAGATCGTCGTGCACGCCTACCGGGACGGCCGGGCGCCCGGCCTGAAGCGGGTGCACGAGCTCGGCCAGGAGGCGGTGGTGTTCCCCGCCACCGCCACCAGCGAGGACATCGCGATGCTGCTCGCCGACGACAAGGGCGCGACCCTGATCGTCGCGGTCGGCACGCACGCCAACATGGTGGAGTTCCTCGACAAGGGCCGCGCCGGCATGGCCAGCACGTTCCTCACCCGGCTGCGGGTGGGCAGCAAGCTCGTCGACGCCAAGGGCGTCTCCCGGCTGTACCGCAGCCGGATCTCCACCTGGTCGCTGCTGTTCCTCGTCCTCGGCGCGTTCGTCGCCATCGTCACCGCCGTCGCCATGTCCCCGGCGGGGGACGTCATCAGTCCCCTGCTGGCCGACCGCTGGCACGCCTTCGTCTTCTGGCTGACCGGACTCTTCACGTGATCGATTTCCGCTACCACCTCGTCTCCATCGTCGCGATCTTCCTCGCGCTGGCGCTCGGCATCGTGCTGGGCTCCACCACCCTGTCCAACTCGGTGAGCGACACCCTGCGCAAGCAGGTCAGCTCGGCGACCCGCAGCGCCCAGGAGGCCCGGGTCGCCCAGCGCCAGCTGCAGAACCAGCTGAAGGGGGAGGAGCAGTTCGGCCACGTGCTGTCGCCGCAGATCGTGGCCGACCGGCTCAAGGGCCAGTCCGTCGTCATGATCGAGACGCCGGGCGCCGGCAACGACAGCATCGACCAGGTCAGCGAGCTGGCCAAGGCCGCGGGCGCCGCCGTCACCGGCCGGGTCACGATCCAGAACAAGCTGCTGGACGACGACCAGCAGAGCACGCTGGACGAGCTGGCCACCCAGCTGAAGAGCGACGGCGTGACGTTCCCGTCGGACGCGACCCCCTATGCCAAGGCGGGCGCGGTGCTGGCCAACGCGCTGCTCACCCAGGACCCGACGAAGGCCGGCCGCGAGGACGCCGCCGGCGGCGCCGTGCTGAGCGGCTTCAAGCAGGCCGGCTACATCACCACCAGCGGCAAGCCGGGCCAGCACGCCACCCTCGCCGTCATGGTCGCCCCGGCGAACCCGTACGCCTACGACGGCGGGGACCAGGACAACAAGGCACTGATCTCGCTGGCCACCGCACTCGACGGCGCCGGTCGCGGTACCGTCGTCGGGGGCCCGCTGACCTCCGCGCAGGAGGGCGGGCTGATCGCGGCGCTGCGTGACTCCGACGCGGGCGACTCGGTCTCCGCCGTCGACGCGGTGGACACCTCGTCCGGGCAGGTCGTGACGATCCTGGCGCTGCAGAACGAGCTGAACGGCAAGTCCGGACAGTACGGGACGGGCGCCGGCGCGAGCGGCTACCTGCCCTCGCCCGCGCCCACGGCGGGGAAGAGCGGGTGACCTGATGAACCGACGCATCGCCTCGGGTTCGGCGGCGGGCGCGCGGCTGCTGGCCGGGATGGGCCTCGGCGCCGTCGCGGCGCGCGCCGCCTACGTCGCGCTGACGCGCCGCCCGCCGGGCCTGAACGGCCTGCCGGGCGAGGAGGTGTGGGACCGCACCAACCACCGCGGCGAGCCGGTCACCCTGCTGGAGGGGCCCGCGCTGGTCGCGGGCGCCGCCGCGGCCGGGCTGCTGGCGCCCGGCGCCACCGGCCGGACCCGCGCCGCCGCGCTGCTGGCCGGCGCCGCGTCCGGCGTCCTCGGCGGTTACGACGACCTGGCGGGCTCGGCGTCCTCGCGCGGCTTCAAGGGCCACCTCGGCGCGCTCGCCCGCGGCGAGGTGACCAGCGGCGCGGTGAAGATCCTCGGCATCGGCGCGACCGGGCTGGCCGCCGCCGCGGTCGCCGGCTCGCCCGCGCCGACCCGGCGCGGCCGCGCGTTCGACACCGTCGTGAACGGCGCGATCGTCGCGGGCAGCGCCAACCTGATGAACCTGTTCGACCTGCGGCCCGGGCGGGCCATCAAGGTCGGGGTCATCACCGGGGCGCCGCTGGCGCTGGCCCGGCCGTCGTCGGCCGCGGTCGCCGCGCCGCTCGGCGCCGCCGCCGCGCTTCTGCCCGAGGACCTCGCCGAGCGGGCGATGCTCGGCGACACCGGCTCCAACGCGCTCGGCGCGCTGCTCGGCCTGGCCGCGACGCGGCTCGGCCGCCGGTCCCGGCTGGCGGTGCTGTCGGGGCTGGTCGCGCTGAACGCGGCCAGCGAGTTCGTCAGCTTCACCAAGGTCATCGCGGGGAACCCGGTGCTCGACCGGATCGACATGCTGGGCCGCCGGCCCGTCGCCGTCCCGGCCCCCGCCTCCTCCTCCGCTTCCGCCTCCACGACCGCGACCGAGAAGCCGGACATGGAGGACGCGTTCCGGCCGCACGTCCCCCCGCAGACCGGCCCGGCGGGCGACGGCGTCGCGGCGGACCCCGCGTAGGACCGCGGCGGCCCCCCGGCCGACCCGGCAGCCCAGGACACGTGCCCCTCGCCGATGCCCGCCAACACCCCGCCCCGCACCCCGCCGAGCGACCCGCCGGTGGGCGGTCCCGTCGATGACGGCGACGCCGTGACGGCGCCGTCCCGCGCGTCCGCGCTGCGCCGGCTGACCGGCGGGCTCGCCGGCGCGGCCGTCGTCATCGGGGTCATCACCGTGCTGGCGCGGCTCGCCGGGTTCGGCCGGACGTACGCGTTCTCCCAGACGGTCACCACGTCCTGCCTGAGCCAGGCGTACTTCAGCGCGACGCAGCTGCCCAGCAGCGTGTACGAGATCGTGGCGGGCGGCGCGCTGGCCAGCATGGTCGTCCCAGTGCTGGCGGGGCCCGCCGAGCGGGGCGACCGCGAGGAGGTCCGCCGGATCGGGTCGGCTTTGCTGACCTGGATCGTGCTGTTGATGCTGCCGCTGGCGGCGCTGATGGCGCTGCTGTCCCACCCGATCATGGACCTGGCGGTGGCCGACCACCTGCAGGGGTGCTCGCGCGACGAAGTCATGCACGTCGGCGGGAACATGCTGGCGATCCAGTCCGTGCAGATGGTGATGTACGGGATGGCCGTGGTGCTGTACGGCCTGCTGCAGTCGCACCGCCGGTTCGTGGCGCCGGCGCTGGCGCCGCTGGTGTCCAGCCTGGTGGTGATCGGCGCGTACGTCGTCTACGCGCCGCTCGGCAAGGGGTTCGAGAACGACCTGACCGGGCTGCCGCAGAGCGCCGAGCTGACGCTGTCGGTCGGCACGGCGCTCGGCGGCGTCGCGATGGCCGCGACCGCCGGGGTCGCGGCGTGGCGGCTGCGCCTGCGGCTGCGTCCCATGCTGCGGTTCCCGGACGGGGTGGCGCGGCGCGTGCGGCGGCTGGCGCTGGCCGGGATCGCGACCGTCGCGGCGCAGCAGCTGTCGACGCTGCTGATCGTCCGGCTCAGCTCGCGCGGCACCCGCGGTGCGCTCGCCAACTACCAGTACGCCTGGGCGATCTACCTGCTGCCCTGGGCGATCCTGGCGGTGCCGATCGCCACCAGCGCGTTCCCGATGCTGTCGGCGCGGATGAGCGCCCGCGAGCACGACCGGTTCGACCAGGTCACCGCCGCCACGACCCGCGCGGTGATCCTGGTGTCGTGCGCCGGCGCCGCCGTGCTCGCGGCGGTCGCCGTGCCGGTGTCGGTGGTGTTCAACCCCGGCCACCCCGACCAGCAGGAGGTGCTGGCCCGCGCGGTGCTCGCCTTCGCGCCCGGCCTGCTCGGGTACGGGCTGGTCGCGCACCTCGGCCGCGTCCTGTTCGCCTGCCATCGCGGCCGGATGGGCGCGATCGCGGTCGTCGCGGGCTGGATCGTGGTGGCCGTGGCCGACGTGGTGCTCGTGCTGTGGGTCCTCGACCCGAAGTGGGTGGTGGCGGGCCTCGGCGCGGGCAACGCCGCCGGCATGACCGTGGCGGGCGTGCTGCTGGTCGGCACGCTGCTGCGCGCCCGGGGCGCCGGTGCCGTGCACGGGCTCGGGCGCGTGCTGGCCGCGGGGGTGCCGGGCGCCTGCGCGGGGGCCGCCGCCGGCTACGGGACGGCCGCGCTCCTCGGCGTCGGCGCGCCCGGCCTCGCCGGTCAGCTCCGCAACATCGGCACGGGGGCGCTGGCCGCGCTGGTCGCCGCCGCCGTGTTCCTGATCATCGTGTTCGTGGTCGACGGCCGGGATCTGCGGGCCGTCCTCACCCGGAAGGTCGCCCGCAGTGCCTGAAGAGACGAGCAGAACCGGTGAGCGCGGGCCCGCGGCGTCCGCCGGCCCCCGCCTGGACGGGATGCGGGTCGCGCTCGTCCTCGGCACCAGCGCGGGCGGTGTGGGGCGGCACGTCCGGTCCCTGGCGGCCGGGCTCGCGGGGCGGGGCGCCAGCGTGCTGGTCTGCGGGCCCGCCGCCACCGAGGAGCTGTTCGGGTTCGGCGCGGCCGGCGTCCGCTTCGAGGAGGTGGACCTGGCCGACCGGCCCCGCCCGCTGAACGACGCCAGGGCGGTCGCGCGGCTGCGGACGCTGCTGCGCGGCGCCGACGTCGTGCACGCGCACGGGCTGCGCGCGGGCGCCCTCACCGTCACCGCGTGCGCGCGGGTCGCGCCCGGCCCGCTGCGCTTCTCCCGCGGCGGGCCGCCGCTGGTCGTCACCCTGCACAACGCGGTGATCGCCGGCGGGCGGACCGCCGCGATCTACGGCGCGCTGGAACGGGTGGTCGCGCGCGGCGCGGCGGTGGTCCTCGGCGTCTCGCCGGACCTGGAGGAGCGGATGCGCGCGCTCGGCGCCCGGTCGGTGCGGCACGCGCTGGTCCCGGCGCCCGCGCCCCGCGAGCAGCCGGGCCCGGCCGTCCGCGCCGACCTGCGCGCGGAGCTCGGCGTTGGGGACCGGCCGCTGATCCTCACCGTCGCCCGGCTCGCCGACCAGAAGGGGCTGCCGACGCTGCTGGACGCGGCGCGCGGCTGGACCGGCCGGACCCCGCCGCCGCTGGTCGCGATCGCCGGCGACGGCCCGCTGGAGGACGACCTGCGCGCCCGGATCGAGGCCGAGGACCTGCCCGTCCGGCTGCTCGGCCGGCGCTCCGACGTGCCCGCCCTGCTGGCCGCCGCCGACATCGCGGTGGTGCCGAGCGTGTGGGAAGGGCAGCCGCTCATCGTCCAGGAGATCCTGCGGGCCGGGCGGCCGCTGGTCGCCGCCCGCGTCGGCGGGATCCCCGGCATGGTCGGCGCCGGCGACCGCCCGGCGGGCGCCGGGGCGCTGCTGCAGGGGCCGGAGAGCGAGGCGGCGCTGCTGGTCCCGCCCGGCGACGCCGACGCGCTGGCCCGCGCCGTCGGCCGGATCCTGGACGACCCGGCGCTCGCGGTGCGGCTCGGCGCGGCCGCCGCGCAGCGCGCCGCGGCGCTGCCCGGAGAGGACGACGCCGTCGACCAGCTCGCCGCCGTCTACCGGGAACTGAGCCCGGCCCGGCGCCGACCGCCGTCGAGCGCGGCGCCTTAGATGCCGCGTCCGCCGGCCCGGTTCGCGGAAAGATCGAGGATTTGCGCAGATCCGGGAACCGGGGACCGTGCCCCGGCGTTCTACAGGACAAGTGGAGGGGAGTATCCCCGCGCACGGGTGTCGTCAGCACGGCCGGTCCGCACCGGCCCGGTGCCCGTGGCCCTCGGGACGAGGGCGGGAGAGACCTCCGGCGCCCGACTCTGTCCGCCGGAGGTTTCACGTTGTCCGTCGCACCCTGGGTGTGGATCCTGACGCTCGCCGGGATCACCGCCGTCATCGCCGCCGACCTGCTGGTCATCCACCGCAACGACGCGCGGGAGTTCACCACCCGCAGGGCCGCCTTCTGGTCGTCCGTCTACATCGGCCTCGCCGTGCTGTTCGGGCTGGGGGTCTGGGCCTTCTCCGGCGGGCAGCACGCCGCGCAGTACTTCGGCGGGTTCGTCACCGAGAAGAGCCTCAGCGTCGACAACCTCTTCGTGTTCATGGTGATCCTGACGCGGTTCGCGGTGCCCAAGCACGCCCAGCACACCGTGCTGATGGCGGGCATCGTCATCGCGCTGGTGCTGCGCGGCGCGTTCATCGCCGTCGGCGCCGCCGCCATCTCCACCTTCACCTGGGTCTTCTTCATCTTCGGCGCGTTCCTGATCTGGACGGCCTACGGGCTCGTGCGCGGCGGTGACGACGAGGAGTTCAAGGAGAACGCGGTGCTGCGCTGGGCCAAGCGCGTCATCCCGACCTCCGACGACTACGAGGGCAACCGGTTCCTCACCCGGCGCGGCGGCCGCCGCATGGTCACCCCGCTGATGATCGTGATGATCGCGATCGGCTCCACCGACGTGCTGTTCGCGCTGGACTCCATCCCGGCGATCTTCGGGCTGACCACCGAGCCGTACCTGGTGTTCACCGCCAACGCGTTCGCGCTGATGGGCCTGGTGCAGCTGTACTTCCTGCTCGGCGGGCTGGCCGAGCGGCTGGTGTACCTCGGGCACGGGCTGGCGTTCATCCTCGGCTTCATCGGGGTCAAGCTGATCCTGCACGCGATGCACGAGTACGGTGTCGCCTGGGCGCCGGAGGTGCCGATCTGGCTGTCGCTGGCCGTGATCGCCGGGACGCTGGCGGCCACCACCGTCGCCAGCCTCACGGTCGGCGCGCGCCCCAAGGGCGGCGCCGGGCGGGCGCAGGACGAGCCGGCGGCGGCGATCGCGGGCGAGGATCCGCAGGCCCGGGACGCCTCCGGCCGGTGAGAGCGGAATCACTGCCCCACGTGACCAGAATCCTGTTCTAGAATCGCTGTCGACAAGCGGTGTGAGAGAGGGTTCGACATGGCCATCGGGCTGACCGAGGAGCACGAGGCGCTCGCCGATTCGGTGCGCGGCTTCGCCGAGCGCAACATCCCGGCGACGGCCGTCCGCGCCGCGCTGGACGCGGACGAGGAGACCCGGCCCGGCTTCTGGCCGGCCCTGGCCGAGCAGGGGCTGCTGGGCCTGCATCTGGACGAGGAGCACGGCGGGCAGGGCTACGGCCTGCTGGAGCTGTCGGTGGTGCTGGAGCAGCTGGGCCGGGCCGCGGCGCCCGGCCCGTTCCTGCCGACGGTGCTGGCGAGCGCGGTGATCGACGCGTCCAGCAACGCCAAGCTGCGCGCCGAGCTGCTGCCGGGGCTGGCGGACGGGTCGCGGACCGGCGCGGTCGCGCTGTCGGGGAGCCTGACCGGCACCCGCGACGGCGACGCGCTGGTGGTGTCCGGCTCGTCGGCGACGGTGCTGGGCGCGCTGCTCGCCGACGTGGTCGTCCTGCCGGTGGCGGCCGGCGACGAGGAGCAGTGGGTCGCGGTCGACGCCGCCGACCTGAAGGTCACCGCGGTGGCGAGCCTGGACCGGGTCCGCCGGGTCGCCGCGGTCGAGGCCGACGGCGTGACCGTCGCCGCCGACCGGGTGCTGGACGGGCTGACGACCGGCCGCGTCCGCGACCTGGCCGCGACGCTGTTCGGCGCCGAGGCGGCCGGGCTGGCCGGGTGGCTGGTCAACACCGCCGCCGAGTACGCCAAGGTGCGCGAGCAGTTCGGCCGCCCGATCGGGCAGTTCCAGGGCGTCAAGCACAAGGACGCCCGCGCGCTGATCGCGCTGGAGCAGGCCCGCGCCGCCGCGTGGGACGCCGCGCGGGCGCTGGACGAGGGCACCGAGGAGGCCGGGTTCGCCGCCGCCGTCGCCGCGGTGATCGCGGGAGACGCGGGCGTCCAGACCGCCCGCGACGCGATCCAGATACTCGGCGGCATCGGGTTCACCTGGGAGCACGACGCGCACATCTACCTGCGCCGCGCGCTGACGCTGCGGGCGCTGCTCGGCCCGGCCAAGGACTGGGCCGCCAAGGTCGCGGAGCTCGCGCTGGACGGTAAGCGCCGCGAGGTCGAGCTGGAGCTGGACGAGAGCGCCCAGCCGCTGCGCGAGCGGATCCGCGCCGAGATCGCCGAGCTGGCCGCGATCGAGGACAAGGACGCCCTCAAGGTCAAGATGGGCGACGAGGGCTGGACCGTGCCGCACTTCCCCCAGCCGTGGGGGCGCGGCGCGGGCCCGGTCGAGCAGATCATCATCCAGCAGGAGCTGCGCGCCGCCAAGGTCAAGGCGCCGAACCTGGTGATCGGCGCGTGGCTGGTGCCGTCGCTGGTCCGCTACGGCTCCGAGGAGCAGAAGGAGCGGTTCCTGCGGCCGACGCTGCGCGGGCAGATGGTGTGGTGCCAGCTGTTCTCCGAGCCGGGCGCCGGATCGGACCTGGCGTCGCTGTCGATGAAGGCCGAGCGGGTCGAGGGCGGCTGGAAGCTGACGGGCCAGAAGATCTGGACGTCGGTCGCCCAGCACGCGCAGTGGGGCTTCTGCATCGCCCGCACCGACCCTGACGCGCCCAAGCACGACGGCATCACCTACTTCCTGGTCGACATGAAGTCGCCGGGCGTGGACGTGCGTCCGCTGCGGGAACTGACCGGTGACGCGCTGTTCAACGAGGTGTTCCTCGATGGCGTGTTCGTCCCGGACGACTGCGTGGTCGGCGAGGTGAACAAGGGCTGGCAGGTCGCCCGCAACACGCTGTCCAACGAGCGGGTGTCGCTGTCGACCGGCGGCGGCCTGGGCATGGGCGTGCCCGAGCTGCTGCACTTCTTCAAGGGCCGGACGCTGGACGCCGTCGCCACCGCCGAGGTCGGCAAGCTCGTCGCGCAGGGCCAGTCGATCGACCTGCTCGGGCTGCGCACCACGCTCAAGCAGCTCAACGGCGTGGAGCCGGGCGCCGAGGCCAGCGTCCGCAAGCTGCTCGGCGTCCAGTTCAACCAGGACGTCGCCGACTACTGCTGGGCGGCGCAGGGCGAGGCGGCCGCGACCGAGACGCCGATGGCCGAGAGCGGGATCATCGCCCGGGCCATGCTGTTCAGCCGCGCGATGACGATCTACGGCGGCACCACCGAGGTGCAGCTGAACATCATCGGCGAGCGGCTGCTCGGCCTGCCCCGCGACCCCGAGCCCGGTAGGTAGCCGTGTTGTTCCAGGGGGGCGACCCCCTGGAACCCCCGCTCCGCTCGCTGCGCTCGCTCCGCGTGCCCGCCCGTGCCGCGGGTTGGGCTAGCGGGGGCGGAAGTTGTAGGCGATGTTGATCAGGACGATCGCCGACCAGGCCAGGAACAGCCCGAGACCGCCGGCGTTGACGACCGCGATGGCGCTGAGCGGGATGGCGGCGACCATCGACAGCACCGCCAGCAGCAGGCCGTGATCGCCGTCCCCGGACACGCGGGGTGCCCGGGGGCGGCGGCGCGGAGCCGGAGCGGGGGCGGCGGGACGCGCGTCGAGGGCCTCCTCGATGCGGTCCACGACCGTCTCGATGAAGGCCGCGTCGTAGTCGGGGCCCAGCTCGCGGCGGGCCGCCAGGGCCGCGGTGAGGTCCTCGCGAGGCAGTCGTCGGGTCGTCATGGTTCGGTTATAGGCGCCGCGGCGCCCGTGCCGCCTCACCCCTCGGTGCCAACCGGGGCGTACCCCGCAGGGTTGAGCGGGGGCGGGCCCGGTTCGCGCCGGTAAACTGCCGCTTTCGTCCGAGAATCGTCGGAGGTTCCTGTGACCGTGCGGGCCCGCTCGACCGTCCTGGCGGCCTGCGTCGCCGCCGCCGCGCTCGTCCTGGCCGGATGCGGCGGGGGCGGGACGGAGGCGGACGACGGCGGCGCGAGCGCCGCCCCGGCCACGTCCGCGCCGCTCGAGCCGATCCCCGCGATCAAGCCGGCGGACGTCAAGCCGCTCGTCGGCCGCTGGGTCGGCCCCGCCGAGGACTACTTCCAGTTCAAGGCGGACGGCACCGGCGTGTGGGTGAAGGGCGGGCGGAAGCTCTGGAGCGGGACGGCGATCCCCGAGGGCGGCGGGAGGTACCGGTTCTCCTGGCAGGGCGGCGACCCGAAGACCGCGTCCTACTGGGGCGTGTCGCTGTCGGACGGGAACAGCAAGATCGTCTTCGCCGGGACGAGCCAGAAGTACACCAAGGCGGCCGCGCGCAAGGGCCGGACCACCGGACACAAGGGCAAGGGATGACCGAGACCATCGAGAACGCCGCGAACGCGGGGGACGGCGCGTTCACCTCGCCCGCCGACGTCGAGCACAGGCTGGCCGAGGTCCGCTACCTGGCCGACGAGGCGATCGCCACGACCGTGTTCCTCGCGCAGGCGCTCGGCAAGCCGCTGCTCGTCGAGGGCCCCGCCGGGGTCGGCAAGACCGAGCTGGCCAAGGCCGTCGCGGCGGCCACCCGCGCCGAGCTGATCCGGCTGCAGTGCTACGAGGGCCTGGACGAGGCCCGCGCGCTCTACGAGTTCAACTACAAGAAGCAGCTCCTCGCCATCCAGGCCGCCCCGGCGGACCGGGCCTGGCAGGAGACCCACGACGACATCTTCTCCGAGGAGTTCCTGCTGGAGCGGCCGCTGCTGGCCGCGATCCGGCGGAGCACCCCGACCGTCCTGCTGATCGACGAGGCGGACAAGGCCGACGTCGAGGTCGAGGGCATGCTGCTGGAGATCCTGTCGGACTTCCAGGTCACGATCCCCGAGCTCGGTACGGTCAGCGCCGTCCGCCGCCCCTTCGTGCTGATCACCTCGAACGCGGCGCGGGAGCTGTCGGAGGCGCTCAAGCGCCGCTGCCTCTACCTGCACCTGGACTACCCGGCGCCGGAACGGGAACGTGACATCGTCCTGGCGCAGGTGCCGGGCGTCGAGGCGGAGCTGGCCGAGCAGCTCGTCCGGACGGTCGGGACGCTGCGCGCGCTGGAGATCAAGAAGGCGCCGTCGATCGCCGAGACCGTCGACTGGGCCCGCACCCTGCTCGCGCTCGGCCTGGACGAGCTGGACGAGGCGGCCGTCGCCCGCACGCTCGGCGTCGTCCTGAAGCACGCCTCCGACCAGGAGCGCGCCGTCAAGGAACTGGGCCTGAGGGGCTGATCGGATGGCCTCGCTGGTCGACCGGCACACCGCGTTCGTCGCCGCGCTGCGGGAGGCCGGGTTGCCGGTGTCGGTCGCCGAGGGCCTGGACGCGGTCCGCGCGATGCAGGCCGTCGACCTGCTCGACCGGGGCGCGCTGCGGGCCGCGTACGCGGCCACGGTGGTGAAGCGGCCCCAGCACCGCGCGACCTTCGACACGCTGTTCGACCTGTGGTTCCCGGCGGCGATCGGGGACGGCGCCGGAGCCGCGACGGAGCGGGACCGCCCGGCCCGGACGCTCGGCGCGGACGGCAATCCCGTCCCGCCTGCCCTGGACCCCGAGGTGCAGCGGCGGCGCGAGGAGCTGATGGAGCTGTTCCTGTCCGGCGACGACGCGGCGCTGCGGCAGTTCGCCCGGACTGCCGTCGCCGAGTACGGGCGCACCCCCGGCCAGGAGTCGTGGTTCTCCTCCGGCGTCCTGCGCGCCCTGTCGCCCGAGACGCTGATGGCCGGGCTGCTCAACGCCGTGCTCACCGGACAGGAGCGGGGCGGGATGGCCGAGCGCGTCGCCCGCCGCACCTTCCGCGACCGGATCGCCCGGTTCGAGGACCTCGTCGCGAGCGAGGTGCGCCGCCGCATCGCCGAGGACACCGGCGTGCAGCGGACCGCGCGCCTCGCCGTCCGGCCGCCGCTGGAGCGCCTCGACTTCTCCAGCGCCAACCGCGCCGACCTCGCCGCGCTGCGCCGCGAGGTGTACCCGCTGGCGCGCAAGCTCGCGTCCAGGCTCGTCCAGAAGCAGCGGCACGGCAAGCGCGGCCGGCTCGACTTCCGCCGGACGGTCCGGGCGTCGCTCGCCAGCGGGGGAGTGCCGCTGACGACCCACTACCGGCCGCGCCGCCCGCACAAGCCGGAGCTGGTGGTGCTGTGCGACGCCAGCGACTCGGTGTCGGCGTTCGCGCACTTCACGCTGCTGCTGACGTTCGCGCTGCGCGAGCAGTTCAGCAAGGTCCGCGCGTTCGCGTTCATCGACGCCACCGACGAGATCACCAAGTACTTCGCGCCCGGCGCGGACGTCACCGACGCGATGACGCGCATGGCCGCCGAGGCCGACCTGGTCTGGATCACCGGCCGGTCCAACTACGGCCACGCCATCAAGGTGTTCGACGACAAGTACCGCGACGCCATCACGCCGAAGACGTCCCTGCTGATCCTGGGCGACGCCCGCTCCAACTACGGCGAGCTGTCGCTGCCGATCCTGCGGTCCATGGTCGACCGGGCCCGGCACGCATACTGGCTGAACCCCGAGCCGCGGCGCTCGTGGGACACCGGCGACTCCGCCGCGTCCCGCTACGGCGAGCTGGTCCCGATGTTCGAGTGCCGCAACCTCACCCAGCTCGCCGCCTTCATCGAGGAACTCGCCTAACGCTCGCGGATCGCGAAGGCCAGGGCGGCGCCGGCGAGGGCGACGACGGCGGAGACGAGCATCGCGACGTCGGTGCCGTGGGCGAGCGCGGACGGGCCGTCCCCGGACCCGGTGGCGATCGCCCCGACGACCGCGACCCCGATGGACGCGCCGATGTAGCGGGCCGTGTTGTTGGCGCCCGAACCCATGCTGACCCGGTCGGCCGGCACGCTGCCCACGGCCAGCCGCGCCAGCATCGCGTTCGCCAGCCCGCTGCCGATCCCCGACACGACCAGGCCGGGGGCGAGCCGCCACCAGTGCGCGTCGGGGGCGAGCCCGAGCATCGCGAACTCGCCGACCGCGCTCAGCGCCAGCCCGGCGCCGAGCAGCCGCCCCGCGGGCAGCCGGGCCGGAAGCCGCCGCGCCTGCAGCGCCGACACGAACGACACCCCCGACCAGATCGCCAGCACCAGCGCCGACGCCACCGGCGACAGGCCCAGTACCAGCGTCATCACCGTCGCCAGGTAGCTCATGATGCCGATGACGGCGAGGCCGGTGACCAGCGCGCCGGAGATCGACAGCAGGAACGCGGGGCGCCGGAACAGCCCGAGGTCGAGCATCGGCTCGCGGCGCCGCGCCTCGACCACGGCGAAGGCGGCCAGCAGCACCGTCGCCGCGCCGAACAGCGCCAGCACGCCCGGACGCGTCCAGCCCGCCCGTCCCCAGGTGATCGCCGCGACCAGCGCCGCCACCCCCAGGCTCATGGTGACCAGCCCGGGCAGGTCCAGGCCGCGCGGCCGGTCCGCCCGGGACTCGCGGAGCGTCCGCACGGAGACCACTCCGAGCGCCGCCGAGGCGACGGCCGCGACCCAGTACCACGACCGCCAGCCGGCCGCCGAGGTGAGCCCGGCCGACGCGATCGGCCCGAGGGCGATGCCGAGGCCGAGCATCGCGCCCCACACGCCGGTGGCGTGGGCGCGGCGCGGGCCCGGCGGGAAGGCCGCGGCGATGATCCCGAGGCCGGTCGCCAGCAGCGCTGCGCTCGCCGCGCCCTGCACGATCCGGCCCGCGACGAAGACCCCGGTCGTCGGCGCGACGGCGCAGGCGGCGCTGGACGCGGTGAGCAGCGCCGCGCCGGCGGCGAACACCCTGCGGCGGCCGTGGTCGTCGGCCAGGCTCCCGGTCACCAGCAGCGCGGCCGCCAGCCCCAGGCTGATGGACGACATCAGCCAGATCCGGGCCGTCGCGCCCGCCTCCAGGCCGCGGGCCGTCTCGGTGAGCGCCGCCATGGGGGCGCAGTAGTTCATCAGGGCCAGCAGCGTGGCGGCGGCCGGCAGCGCCAGCGCGGCGGTGCTGCCCGCCGGGAGCCGCCCGGCGCGCGGTGTCGCCAGAGTCGTCATGGCACCTTCCCCAGTGAGGTTCAGTCAATGAACTCGAATGGGGGAGACGGTAGCACGTCCGGTTCGTTCAATGAACCGTCAGGGCGGTACTGTGGGGCCATGGCACTCGGCAAGGACTACGCGGCCCAGGACTGCTCGCTGGCCCGCGCGCTGGAGGTCGTCGGCGAGCGGTGGACGCTGCTGATCGTCCGGGACGCCTTCTACGGCGTCCGCCGGTTCAGCGACTTCCTCGCCCATCTGGACGTCCCGCGCGCGGTGCTGTCCGCGCGCCTCCAGTCGCTCGTCGAGGCCGGCGTCCTGGTCAAGGACGGCCACGACTACGTGCTGACCGACATGGGCAAGGAGCTGTGGCCCGTCGTCCACACGCTGGCCCGCTGGGGCGAGGACCACCTGTCCGCCGAGCCGTGCCGGCTGTTCGTGCACGCGGGCTGCGGCGGACGGGTCGGCACCGACGGCACCTGCCCCGCCTGCGACCGCCGCGTCCCCCTGGAGGACGTGGAGATGCACGCCGGCCCCGGCGTCCGCCACCGCGACGACCCCGTCAGCCGCCTCCTGCGCACCCCCCACCGTCTTCTCGAGCCGATCAGGCCGTGACTAGGCTCCGAGCGCGCGGGCGATGAGGTCGGCGACGGCGTCGGGGTCGAGGTGCTGGCCGGTGAGGCCGGCGAGGTTCTCCTGGTAGATCAGCACGGCGGCGAAGGTCGCGGCGGCGGCCTCCAGGCGGGCCTGGTCGCCGCGGGCGCCGGGCAGGGCGATCTCCAGGGCCCGGCGGGCGCGCAGGAACACCACGCGGTTGAGGTGGCCGAGCCGGTCGCGGACGGAGCGGTGCGTGTCGGCCTCCCGGAACAGGATGCGGCGCATCGCGGGGGAGGCGTGCAGCGGCAGCCGCCGGGCCAGCCGCGACAGCGTGCCGGCCGGGTCGCCGGGGACGGCCTCGAGCGGCTCGTCCGGCGGCTCCTCCACGAAGGTGCGCTCGTCGACCAGCGCGACCAGCACGTCGATCTTCTGCGGGAAGTAGTGGAAGACCAGCCCCTTCGGCACCTGGGCGCGGCCCGCGATCCGCGCCGTGGAACTGGCCTCGTAGCCGCGGTCGGCGAACAGCGCCTCCGCCGCGTCCAGGATGCGGGTGCGCGAGTCCGCCGCCGCACCGCTGCGTCGCACGCCCATCCGTACCCCCCCGGCAGGCCCGTGCGGCCCCGGAGCGCCGGTGCGCCCGAGGCCGTGGCGGGATCTCGGTCAGGCCGCGGCGGGCCTGCCGCCGTGCGCCTGCGTGGCTCCCCACAGGCCGACGATAGCCGCGACGCCGCCGGCGATCCATGCCGTCCACGCCGAGGCGTGCGCGCCGGTGAAGCCGAACGCCCACGGCGCCACGAAGATCAGCACCGCGAACGCGGTCGCCGCCCACGACGGCGTGCCGGGGCCGCCCAGCAGCGCCCACAGGCCGGCCGTCATCAGCAGCGCGCCGAGCACCATGAGCGGCTGCTCGCCCGCGTTGTCGCCCCACAGTTCGGGGGCCACCAGGACGACGAGG
This sequence comes from Actinomadura opuntiae, assembly GCF_030283205.1. Classification (GTDB taxonomy): domain Bacteria; phylum Actinomycetota; class Actinomycetes; order Streptosporangiales; family Streptosporangiaceae; genus Spirillospora. The sequence continues at coordinate 145,792 of NZ_JASNWF010000023.1, read as the reverse complement.
CCGGCCACGAAGGCCACCCCGTCCTGCCATGCGAACCTGTCCATCCGTCGCACCTCCGGCCGATCACCTTTTGGACCTCTTCGTCCGCTTTGTTAATTCCCTGATTGACCGGCCGGTCAACCTTCCGTACCGGAGTGAGCAGGGCCGCCGCGAGGTGACGCAGACGGGACGGAGAGTGAGGCTCCGCCAGCGGATACCCTGCGCTCTCATGGAGAGCGATGGGGCGGGACCCGCGCCGCGGGGCGGGCGCAGCCTGCTGGGCCCGCTGTGGCGGCTGATCGACGGGCGGCCGGGCGACTCGCGCGCCGCCATCGCGCGCCGCGCCCGGATCCTCGTCACGATCGCCACCGGCCTGGCCAACCTCGGCGGCGCGCTGGTCGTGCTGGCGTTCGCGGTCGTGGTGCCCGACCCGGTGGGGCACGTCTCCGACCGGCTGCAGACGATCAACCTCGCGGTGTTCACCGCCTACGTCGTCGCGGCGGTGCCCGTCGGGCTCGTCCTCGGCGAGCGGTTCTTCCGGCGCGTCCGGCGGCTGGTGGAGCGGCACGGCGAGCCCGACCGGCACGAGCGGTCGCTGCTGCTGTACGGGCCGCTGCGGCTGATGGCGCTGCACCTGACGCTGTGGGGGATCGGCACCGTCGGCTGGGTGGTGATCAACGCGCCGTTCTCCACCCTGCTGGCCGTCAAGCTCGGCCTCACCAGCCTGCTCGGCGGCCTGACCACCTGCACCATCGTCTACCTGCTGACCGAGCGGCTGCTGCGGCGGGCGGTGACGACCGCGCTGCGCAGCGAGATGCCGCGCCGCACCGGGCTGCCCGGCGTGGTGGCCCGCTCGGTGCTGGCCTGGGCGCTCGGCACCGGGGTGCCGATCCTCGGCCTGATCACCCTGGCGGTCGGCTCTTTCCTGATCGCGAGGATCACCGTGCGGGACTTCGCCCTCGCGGTCCTCGCGCTCGGCGGCACCGCGCTGGTCATCGGCCTCGCCGTCACCTACGGCGCGGCCCGCGCGATCGCCGACCCGGTCGAGTCGGTGCGGCTCGGGCTGGCCCGGGTCGAGCGCGGCGACCTGGACGTGGAGGTCCCCGTCTACGACGCCAGCGAGGTCGGGCTGCTGCAGGCCGGGTTCAACCACATGGCGGCCGGGCTGCGCGAGCACGCCCGGCTGCAGGACCTGTTCGGCCGGCAGGTCGGCGAGGACGTGGCGCGCGTCGCGCTGGAGCGCGGCATCGACCTCGGCGGCGAGACCCGCGAGGTCGCGGTGATCTTCGTGGACCTCATCGGCTCCACCCGGCTGGCCGCCGACCGGCCGCCCGCCGAGGTCGTCCGGCTGCTGAACGAGTTCTTCGCCGTGGTGGTCAAGGTGGTCGGCGCGCACGGCGGCTGGATCAACAAGTTCGAGGGGGACGCCGCGCTCGCCGTCTTCGGCGCCCCGCTCGACCTCGACGGCGCGCCCGGCCGGGCCCTCGCCGCCGCCCGCGAGCTGGCCCGGCGGCTGCGCGACGAGGTGCCCGAGCTGAGCGCGGGCGTCGGGGTGTCGGCGGGCGAGGCCGTCGCCGGGCACATCGGCGCCGAGGAGCGGTTCGAGTACACCGTGATCGGCGACCCGGTGAACGAGGCGGCCCGGCTGACCGACCTCGCCAAGCACACCGAGGAGCGCGTGCTCGCGTCCGGCTCGCTGGTCGCCATGGCCGACCCCGAGGAAGCGGCGCAGTGGGAGCTCGGCGAGGAGGTCACCCTGCGGGGCCGCACCCGGGCGACCCGGCTCGCCGTACCACGCCGCCTCGAACGCGATCCCGGCTAGGACGGGCCGAGCGTGGCGCCGCTCAGCGTGGTGTAGAACGGCGAATCGGCGAACGGCGTCCCGGTCTCCTCGCCGATGTACACATCGGCGTGGTTCTGGCCGCCGTAGCCGGGACGGAACAGGTCGGTGACCGTCCAGCGCGCCTTCCGGAACGCCGCGCACACCTTCGCCTCGATGCGGTGCCCGTTGCCGTCCCGGCCGCACTCGACGATCGCGAACCGCTGCCCGCGCCCGAGCACCGACTTGTCGGCCGCGGCGGACGACCAGGGCCGCAGCGGACGGCCCGCCGAGTCGCGGGTGGTGTCGTCCAGCCAGTACCCGACGCTGTGCGACCAGTTCAGGTACCGGCCGCGCTGCGGCCCGGAGGTGATGCGCCCGCTGCCCTCCTCCTGCACGATCGCGAGGAACTCCGCAGGGTAGGAGCCGAGCGGCGTCCTGCCGTGGGAGCAGTGGAACCGCGCGCAGCCCTTGACGGCCTTCCGCTTCCCGCCGTGCAGGCTCTCGACCGCCGTGTAGTACGTGGTGATCCGCCAGGCGCCGGGTCTCCCGAGCGGCCGCACGCGGGCGGCCTCCGGCGACGCGGCCGGCGAGGCGGCGGGGGAGGACGCGGCCGTCGCCGTCGGCGGCGGGACGTCCAGCGCGCCCGCCGGGCTGCCGGCGGCCTCGCCGCAGCCGGCCAGGGCACCGCACATCGCCAGCGCGGCGGCGAGCGATGCCCTCGGCCGCATCGGCGCCCTCCTCAGGTCCGGTCCGCGCCGCTGCGCTCCGGTTCGTCCGCCACGGGGGACACTACCTCGGCGGCGCCCGCCGGACGGCCCGGGAGCGAGAATCCGGCCAGAAGCAGGACGCCCGCCGCGGCCACCATCCACCAGAACGCCGTCCCGAACGCGTCCGCCGGCGACGCCCCGCCGGAGAGCCGGTGCTGGAGCAGCAGCGTCACGACCGTGATACCGAGCGCGGCGCCGATCTGGTTGAGGACGTAGAGGGTCCCCGTCGCGCTCGGCGTCGACTCGGCGGGGACGCTCCGGTACACCGACGCCATCGTGGGCGCGCCGATCAGCCCGAGCCCGATCCCGCACGCCACCGAGCACGCGCCCAGCCAGACCGGGCTCGCGCCGGTGCCGGCCTGCGTGTAGGCGAGCGCGGTCAGCGCCACGACCGCGCCGCCGGCCGGGACCAGCGCGCGGGCGCCGATGCGGTCGCTGAGCCGGCCGGCGATCGGCATGCCGAGGAACGCGCCGACGCCCTGCGGGACGAGCAGCAGCCCCGCCCCGAGCACGCCGTGCCCCCTGACCTGCTGGTAGTAGAGCGGGATCAGGAACAGCAGCGCGAACAGCACCCCGCCGACCAGCGTCATCACCGCGACGCTCGCCGCGTACGGGCGCACCGCCAGCAGCCGCAGGTCGACCAGCGGAGGGACGGACGTCCGCAGGGCGTGCACCACGTAGGCGATCAGGAAAGCCGCACCCAGCACCAGGCCGGCGACCACGCGCGGCGCGCCGAACCCCGCGGTCGCCGCCTGCGACAGCCCGTAGAGCACCGCGACCGAGCCGGGACTGAGCAGCAGCACGCCGAGGACGTCGAACGGCTTGCGTTCCGCCGCGTCCGGCGTCCCGCCGGGGACGGTCCGCACCGCCAGCGCGATCGCGACCGCGCCGACCGGCAGGTTGACCAGGAACATCCACCGCCAGGGCAGGTACTCGTTGATCAGCCCGCCGGCGATCGGGCCGAGGATCGGGCCGAGCGTCATCGGGATCGACATCAGCGCCATCATCCGGCCCGCCCGGCGGGGGCCGGCCGCGCGGGCGAGCACGGTCAGCATCGTCGGCTCCATCAGCCCGCCGCCGAGGCCCTGCACCACCCGGAACCCGATCAGCGCGCCCGCGTCCCAGGCCAGCGCGCACAGCAGCGACCCGGCGATGAACAGCGCGAGCCCGGCCAGCCACACGGCGCGCCCGCCGTACCGGTCGACGGCCCAGCCGCTCACCGGGATGGCCGCGGCGAGCGTGAGCATGTAGGCGCTGGCCGTCCACTCCACGGTGTCGAGCGGCGCGTGGAAGTGCGCGGCGAGCGTGCCGATGCCGACGTTGACGATCGTCGCGTCGAGCAGCGCCATGAACCCGCCCAGCACCATCACGCCGATGAGCCGCGCGAGCGGCCCGTCGATCCGATCGCCGGTGTCCGCGTCCATGATCACCTCCGGAATCTACGAGTCGGTTCATCAAATTTAACCGACTAGTTCAGTTAGAGGAACGCCACGGTAGCATGGCGGCATGGGCGCGGGGGAGATCGCGGGAGAGCGGACCGGGCGGCGCGGGCGGGTCGACAAGCGGGAGGCCATCCTGGCCGCGGCGCTGCGCGTCTTCTCCCGCGAGGGCTACGAGCGGGCGAGCATCGACATGATCGCCGCCGAGGCCGGGGTGGCGAAGCCGACGATCTACAACCACCTCGGCGGCAAGGAGAACCTCTTCCGCCAGATCATGGTGGACGCCGCGCGGGAGACGAGCGCCACGTTCATGGCCGCGCTCGACGCCTTCCCGACCGACCCCGCCGACGCCGACGAGCTGCGCTCACAGCTGCTCGCCGCCGCCCCGGCCATGGTCGGGTGCTTCCACCGCGCCGAATCGTGGGCGCTGCAACGGCTGCTGTACGCCGAGTCGGTGCGGTTCCCCGACCTGTACGGCACCGTCCGCGCCAACGGCGCCGACCAGGTCGCCGACGCCCTCGCCGGGCGGCTCGCCCGCCTCGCCAACGCCGGGCACCTGGCGATCGCCGACCCCGACCGCGCCGCCGCCCACTTCATCGCGCTGCTCACGCACGAGCTGATCGGGCTCTCCGAACTCGGCAACCGCGCCGTTCCCGCCGACGAGATCGACACGGTGGTGACCGCGGGCATCGACACGTTCCTGCGCGCCTACGCCTCCCGCTGACATGAGAAAGGCGGCGCCCCCGCAGTGCGGGGCGCCGCCTTGGCGGGAGCCGGGTCAGTGGCCCCGGGCGATCCATTCGTCGAGGTGCGGGGCCTCGCCGCCGATGGTGGTGGAGTCGCCGTGGCCGGTCCGCACGACCGTGTCCGGCGGAAGCGTCAGCAGCCGCCCGCGGATCGAGTCGATGATCGTCGGGAAGTCGGAGAACGACCGGCCGGTCGCGCCCGGGCCGCCGTTGAACAGCGTATCGCCGGAGAACACGGTGCCGAGGTCGGGCGCGTGCAGGCAGACGGCGCCGGGGCTGTGGCCCGGCGTGTGCAGGACGGTCAGCCCGGTGCCCGCGACCGTGATGACCTGGCCGTCGGACAGCGCGCCGTCGGGGTCCCTGTCCGGGTGCTTCTGCTTCCACAGCATCAGGTCGTCGGGGTGCAGCAGGACGGGCGCGCCGGTACGGGCCGCGAGGGCGGGGGCGGCGTCGATGTGGTCGTCGTGGCCGTGCGTGGACACGATTGCCACCAGCCGCCGGTCGCCGAGCGCCGCCGCGATCGCGTCGGCGTCGTGCGCGGCGTCGATGACGATCGCCTCGCTGTCGTCGCCGACGATCCAGACGTTGTTGTCGACCTCCCACGTCCCGCCGTCCAGGGAGAACGTCCCGGAGGTGACGAGGTGGTCGATGCGGGCCGGCATCAGAGGACCACCACCGAGCGCAGCACGTCGCCGTGGTGCATCTTGTCGAACGCGGCCTCGACGCCGTCCAGCTCGATCGTCTCGGACACGAACGCGTCCAGGTCGAGGCGGCCCTGCAGATACAGGTCGATGAGCATGGGGAAGTCGCGGGAGGGCAGGCAGTCGCCGTACCAGGACGACTTGAGCGACCCGCCGCGCCCGAACACGTCCAGCAGCGGAAGCTCCAGCTTCATCTCCGGCGTCGGCACGCCGACCAGCACGACCGTGCCGGCCAGGTCGCGGGCGTAGAACGCCTGCTTGTAGGTCTCCGGACGGCCGACCGCATCGATCACCACGTCCGCGCCGAAGCCACCCGTCAACTCCTGCACCGCCTCCACGACGTCGGTGTCCTTGGCGTGGACGGTGTTGGTCGCGCCGAGCGAGGTCGAGGTGGCCAGCTTGCGCTCGTCCAGGTCGATCGCGATGATCCTGGCCGCACCGGCCAGCCGCGCGCCCAGCACCGCCGCCGCGCCGACGCCGCCGCAGCCGATGACCGCCACCGAGTCGCCGCGCCCCACGTTCCCGGTGTTGATCGCCGCGCCCAGGCCCGCCATGACACCGCAGCCCAGCAGGCCCGCGACCTCGGCCTTGGCGGCCGGGTCGACCTTGGTGCACTGCCCGGCGGCGACCAGCGTCTTGTCGGCGAACGCGCCGATCCCCAGCGCCGGCGACAGCTCCGTGCCGTCCTCCAGGGTCATCTTCTGGGCGGCGTTGTGGGTGTTGAAGCAGTACCAGGGACGGCCCCGCAGGCACGCCCGGCACTGCCCGCACACCGCGCGCCAGTTCAGGATGACGAAGTCGCCGGGCTCCACCTCGGTGACGCCCTCGCCGACCGACTCCACCACGCCCGCGGCCTCGTGGCCGAGCAGGAACGGGAACTCGTCGTTGATCCCGCCCTCGCGGTAGTGCAGGTCGGTGTGGCACACCCCGCACGCCTGCACCTTCACGACCGCCTCGCCCGGGCCCGGATCCGGAACGATGATCGTCTCGATCCGCACCGGCTCGCCCCGCCCGGGTGCGACGACCCCGCGTACCTGCTGCGCCATGCTGCCGCCTCTCGTCGTGTTCCGTCCTTGATCCGAGCCTATAGACCGCCGCGCCCGCCGCCCTGCCCGCCTTCTGCCGTCCGGAAGATCCGGCCGCCCTCCCGCGGGGGAGGCCGCCGCCCTCCGAGGTAGCGGATCGGAGATCACCATCCGGCGCGATGCCCGCTCGGGCGCGCCGGCCGGAGGCTTGGGGACGTTCGCCGCCGACACGAAAGAGGACCGCCATGACACGCCGCCTGAAGATCGCCGCGGTCGGAGCCGCCGGTGCCGCAATCCTGGCCGCCGGGGCCGCTCCCGCCCTCGCCTACGAGGGCGCGAAGGACCGGCCGGCCGCGACTCAGCAGCACACCGCCCGCGGGCAACTGGTCTCCGCCCGCCACCTGGGCGCCAGGTCCGCCGAGGAGGTGCGCGCCTGGCTGGCGAGCGAGGACTTCGACGCCTCCTCCGTCCGCTACGGCGTCGACTCGTACCGGCTCGTCTACCGGACGGTCGACGCGCACGGCCGCGCCACGGTCGCCAGCGGCCTGCTCGTGCTCCCGCGCAACGGCGTCCACAAGCTGCGCATCGTCTCTTATACGCACGGCACCACCAGCTACAAGGCCGATGCGCCGTCGATGGCGCAGGACGTGTGGGGTCCCGGACCGGCCGTCACCTACGGGTCCGCCGGGTTCGCCGCCGCCGCGCCCGACTACCTCGGCTTGGGCGAAGGGCCGGGTGCGCACCCGTGGAAGGACGTGCCGACCGAGACGTCCGCGTCGCTCGACATGCTCCGCGCCGCTCGGCAGTTCACCCTGGGCCAGCACCGGGCATTGGACGGCCGGGTCCTGGTCACCGGGTTCTCGCAGGGAGCCTCGTCCGCGCTCGGTCTCGCACGGGCGCTGCAGGACGGCGCCGACCCGCACTTCCGCCTCCGCGCGGTCGCCCCGATCAGCGGCGGGTACGACTTCCGCGGCGCGGAACTGCCCGCCCTGCTGAACGGCGACCTCGACCCGAAGCTGTCCGTCGCCTACGTCTCCTACCTGCTCACCTCGTGGAACCGCATCCACGGGGGCATCTACGAGAAGCCGTCCGAGCTGTTCCGGGAACCGTACGCGAGCCATGTCGAGAAGTACTTCGACGGCACAACGCCCGGCGAGGTCATGATGAAGGGCCTGCCCGGCACCCTCAAGGAGCTGCTCACCCCGCGCGGGTTCGAGGTGCTGCGCCACCCGTCCGGCACGTTCGCCGAGGCCCTTCGCGTGGACGGGGAGGTCTGCACGGCCTGGACGCCCCGCGCGCCGCTGCGCCTCTACAAGATCACCAACGATGACCAGGCGGTGACCGCGAACACCGACCACTGCGCCGCCGCGTTCCGCGCACGCGGCCTCGACGTCCCGGTCGTCGACGTGGGTGACAAGGTCTACGGCGGGTCCCGGCACCTCGGGTCGAACGTGGCGGGCACGGCCATGGTCGTCCGCTGGTTCGCGGGCCTGCGCTGACCGCCGCGCCGACGGTGCCGATCGCGGTGGCCGCGCTAGTCGAAGCGGATCGTCGTGAGCTTGTCGGCGGCCTCCCGGTCCAGCACCGTGACCCCGGCGGCCGGCGGGAGGGCGCCGCCGCGGGCACGTTCCATGAGCGGCACCCAGCGGCGGCAGTGCCGGGCGAACGTGACGCCCGTTACGGCCCGTCCGCGCGCGAACTGCCCGGCGCGGGCGGTGGCCGGGTCGACGTCGATGAGGATCAGGTGCAGCCGCCCGCCCCGGCGGCGCGCCAGCCAGGCGAAGCAGTGCAGGATGTGCGGCCAGGTCCCGCGCGTGTGGGCCACGACCCCGTGCCCCGCCAGCACGGCCCGCCCGATCCGCCACACGTGCGTGACGTGGACGAGCGGGGTGCGCAGCCGCACCGGCAGCGGGCGCAGGAAGCGCGCCCACCAGTTGCGGGACTGCCGCGAGTCGATGATCCGGACGTCGCCGACGGGCACCGGCGCGGTCTCCTCGCCGCTCAGCCCGTACAGCCGGTTCAGCAGGGTGCTCTTGCCCGCCCCCGGGAGTCCGGCGAGCAGGACCAGCGACCCCGGCGGGTAGCGCAGGGCGGGTCCCGGGTCGGTGTCGTCGATGATGCGCTCCTGGTCTCGGCCCCGAGTCGGTGCGGATGTGGTCGTCAAAACGAACATTCCGCACCGCTGGTTCCGGCGGGCCGGAGCGAAGGACGGCTCCACCGGCGCCCGGGCGGCCGTCTCAGGAGGGAGCGGTCGCGCCGGTCACCAGCCGCGCGAGCGCCACTCCGGCAGCGAGGGGCGCTCGCGGCCGAGCGTGGAGTCCTTGCCGTGGCCCGGGTAGAACCAGGTCGCGTCCGGGAGCCGGCCGAAGACGCGCTCCTCCACGTCCGCGAACAGCTGCTTGAACAGCGTCGGGTCGCCCCAGGTGTTGCCGACGCCGCCCGGGAACAGGCTGTCGCCGGTGAACAGGTGCGGGCGGTCGGCCAGCTCGCCGCCCGCGTCGTACAGCAGCGCGATCGAGCCGGGCGTGTGGCCGCGCAGGTGGATGACCTCCAGCGCGGCCCGCCCGACGCGGATGGTGTCGCCGTGCTCGACCGGCTCGGCGACCGGCTCGGGCAGCGGCTCGGCGTCGTGCGGGTGCGCGACGACCGGCGCGCCGGTGGCCCGGGCGACCTCGGTCAGCGCCATCCAGTGGTCCTGGTGGCGGTGCGTGGTGACGATCCGCGCGAGCGGCCCGTCGCCGATCATTTCCAGCAGCCGCGGCGCCTCGTTGGCCGCGTCGACGAGCAGCTGCTCGCCGGTCGCGGTGCAGCGCAGGAGGTAGGCGTTGTTGTCGTACGGCCCGACCGCCACCTTGGTGACCGTCAGGCCCGGTAGCTCCCGGACGTCGGGCCGGCCGCCGGCCTCGACGTTGCCCGTGTAGGTCATGGGCGGGTCCTCCCATCGGCGGTACGCGCCGTCGGCGGTGCGCCCCGTCAGTGGTGCGCGCAGACCATCTTCCCCCATCGCCCGCCGCGGCGTGCGGCCGGGCCGAATGAGTCACGAGACTCATCCGCACCGTGCATCCGGCGGCGGACGTTTCCGCCTTGCCGTCCCACCATGGTCATTGGAAGATCGGAAACGACCCGTGAGGACGGTGCCGCGTTGATCACCGCATTCCGTCCCGGACCGGACCGGGAACGGCCCGAGGAGCTGCTCGGCCACGCCTGCGCGCTGGTCCGGCTCTGCGGCCGCGACTCCGCCGTCGCCGCCGTGTTCCTCGCCCTGGTGCTGGTCGGGACCGTCGGCCGGCTGGCCGCCGGGCTCCCCGGCGCCGTCGCGCTGGCCCTGCTGCCGGTGCTGGCCGGCTCGTTCGCGGTCTCCGCCGGGTACGCGGTGCGGTCCCGGCGGACGCTGGTGGCGGTGCTCGGCGAGGTGCGCGGCCGCACCGGCGCGCCCGTCGACCCGAACGTGCCGTGGACGCCGTTCGGGACGGCCGCCGTCCTGGACGCGCGGGTCCGCGACACCGAGCTGCGCCGGCTGCTGGCGGCGGCGCACCGCTGCGGCGAGCTGTCCTGGCTGGCGGTCGCCTGGTCGGCGGCGACCGGCGTGCTGTTCCTGTTCTGGTGGCTGGCGACGGCGGTGGCGGGCGGGTGAGCGGATGATCGACCACGACGTCCGGCCCGGCAGCTTCTGGGAACGGCTCGGCCCCGACGACCGGCAGGCGCTGCGGGCGATGGGTCGTCGCGCCCGCATCCCGCCCGGGGGGACGCTGTGCCACCAGGGGGTGACCGCCCCGGCCGTGTACGTGGTGTTCAAGGCGGCGCCGCGCGCGGCGAGCAACGCCGTGGCCAAGGAGTTCGTCGACTCCAGCGAGGGCGACGAGTCGATCATCGACCTGTTCGGGTCCGGCGACGTCGTCGGCGTGCTCGGGCCGTGGGGGCATCCGCAGCGCGGCACCATCGCGGCGCTCGACCACGTCGAGGCGCTGCGGGTGGACCGCCGCAACTTCCGCGGCCTGCTCGCCGCGAACCCGCGGGTCGCCGAGGCGATGATGCACGCGGTCTCGGAGAGCGTCGGCTACGGCGGGCGCCGCCACGCGGTGCGCGCCGCCGAGCATCCGCAGCGCCTCGCCTACCACCTGCTGGAGCTGGCGCACCGGTTCGGCGTGCGCACCGCGCGCGGGACGGAGATCCCGCTGCGGCTCAGCCAGGCCGAGCTGGCGAACTGGTCCGGGATCTCCCGCGAGACGCTGGTCCGCTGGTTCCGGCTGTGGCGGCAGAAGGGCATCCTCGACCGCAGGCCGCGCCCGCTCACCATCCTCGACCCCGAGAAGCTGCGCCGCGCCGCCAGCCCGTGGGGCGACGAATGGCCGGCCATCGAGGCCGAGCCGGACGCCCCCGCCCGGACCCCCGCGGTCCGCACGGAGCCGGACGGGCGCGGCGGCCTGGCCGCCCGCGCGCCGGTGCGGCTGGACCCGGCGGGCGGCAAGCCGCCGGTGCGGCTGCCCGCCGACAACCCGTTCTTCGCCGGGCGGACGATCAGCCTCGGCAAGCTGGACATGCTCGTCGCGCAGGCCGAGTGGCCGCGCGCCGTGATCGTCCAGGGGATGGCGGGCGTCGGCAAGACGACGCTCGCGCTGCACTGGGCGCACCGGGTCGTCGACCGGTTCCCCGACGGGGTCGTGTTCACCGACCTGCGCGGCACCACCCGCAGCCCGGTCACGCCGGCGGAGGCGATGGGCCAGGTGCTGCGCGCCGCCGGCGTCCCCGGCGACCAGCTGCGCAGCACCGAGGCGGAGCTGGCCGCGCAGTGCCGCTCGCTGCTGGCCGACCGGCGGATGCTGCTGATCCTCGACAACGCCGCCGGGCCCGAGCAGATCAGGCCGCTGGTGGGCGCGGTGGCGTCCGGACTGGCCGTGGTGACGAGCCGGCGCCGGCTGCCGTCGCTGCTCGAGGGCGCCGACGTCCGCACGCTCGAGCTGCGCGAGATGGTCACGCAGGAGGCCGTCGACCTCATCGCCAACGTGCTCGGCCCGGCGGACGCCCGCGTCCGCGACGAGCGCCGGGCGGTCGCCCGGCTCGCCCGCGAGTGCGGCCACCTCCCGCTCGCGCTGTCGGTGATGGCGGGCCGGCTGGCGGAGAACCCCGGCGAGTCCATCGCCGGGACCGTCCGGGAGCTGGCCGCCAGCGACGCGCACGCCGTCCCGTCCTACGAGACGGCCCTGCCCGGCCTCCTGCACGAGCCGGTGCCGGACGCGGCGGAGCGGCGCGCGCCGGCCGCCGCGTCCGCGCCGGGGCTGCTTGGCGTGCTGAGCCCCACGTTCGACGTCGCCTACCGCAGCCTGCGCCGCGACCACCGGGAGGCGTTCCGGGTGCTGGGGCTCGTCGCGGGCCCCGACTTCACCCCCGCAGCGCTCGCCGCGCTGCAGGACCGGACCGTCGAGGAGGCGCGCGAATCCCTGGAGGGACTGCGGCAGGCGTACCTCGTGCACGACGTGGCGCCCGGCCGGTACCGGATGCACGACCTGCTGCGCGACTTCGCCCGCGACCGGGGGCTGGCCGAGGACGCCGACAGCGACCGGCTCGCGGCGCAGCGCCGGCTGCTCGCCGGGTACCTCGCCGAGGCGCGCGCGGCGGGGGACGCCCTCGCGGGGCGCCGCCGTCCCGTCGTGCACCAGGGCCGCCGGGCGGACGGGGCGCGGGGGCGCCCGTCCGCCGGCGGGGACGCCGGCGCCGAGCGGGCCGCGGCGCTGGCGTGGTTCGAGGCCGAGCGGCGCAACCTGGTCGCCGCCGTCCACCAGGCCGCCCGCCTCGGCCTGCACCGCACCTGCTGGGAGCTGGCGGACGCGCTGTTCGACTTCCAGGAGTTCCGCCGCTACGGCGAGGACAACATCGCCGTCCACCAGGCGGGCCTGCACGCCGCCCGCACCGAGGAGGACTGGGGGGCCGCCGCCGTGATGCTGCACAACCTGGCGGTGGCGCACTTCGAGGCGGGCGGCTCCGTCCAGGCCATCGGGTACGGGGAGGACGCGCGGCGCGCCTTCCGGGCCGTCGAACCGCCCGACCGGTACGGCGAGGCCGCCGCGCTCGCCACCCTCGCCGACCTGCACGTGGCGCTCGGCCGGTACCTCACCGCGATCGAGCACGCCCGGCGCGCCCTGGACGTCCACCGGGCCCTGGACGACCCCGGCGGCCTGGCGAAGGACCACGACACCCTCGCCCGCGCGCGCCTCGGGATCGGCGACTACGAGACGGCCCTGAACCACGCCGCGGAGGCGCTGGAGGTGCGCCGCCGGATCGGCGACCTGCCCGGCGTCGCCGAGACGCTGCTCACCCTGGCGCAGGTGCACCGCCGCCTCGGCAACGTCCACGAGGCGGTGTCCCACGCGCTGGAGGCCCTCTACATCCGCCAGGACCTGGCGGACGGGCACGGCGCGGCGCAGGCGCTCACCGAGCTGGCCAGGATGAACGCGTCCCTGGGGCTGCGCGAGATGGCGCTGCGGGACGCCGGGCAGGCCCTGCGGACCTACCAGGCACTCGGCGCCCGCCACGGCGAGGCCCGCGCGCTGACCACCCTCGGCATGCTGATGTGCGACGCCGCCCGCTACCCGGAGGCGTTCACCCACTGCGGCCAGGCGCTGCGCCTGCACCGCGACACCGGCGACCGGCACGGCGAGGCCGAGACGATCGCGCAGATCGGCATCGTCCACTGGCGGCTCGGCCGCTACCGCGAGGCCCGCGAGCACCTGCTGCGCGCGCTGGAGATCCGCCGCGAGATCGGCGACCAGCACGGCGAGGCGCACGACCTGGAGCACCTGTCGGTCGTCATGCGCCGCCTCGGCCGCCCGCAGGAGGCGTTCGTCCTCGGCCTCGAGGCGCTCGACCTGTGGCACGGGCTCGGCGCGCAGAGCGGCCTGGCCGGGACCCTCGGCAGCCTCGCCCGCACCTACCTGCTGCTCGGCCTGCCCGAGGACGCCGAGCGCGCCGCGGCGCAGGCGCTGCGGATCCGGCGGGCCGTCGGCGACTGGTACGGCATGGGCGTCGGCATGGACACCTTCGCCGCCGTCCTGCGCCGCAGCGGGCGCCCGCGGGAGGCGCTGGAGATGGAGCTGGAGGCGCTGCGCGTCCTCGGCGAGGTCGGCGACCGGCACAGCGAGGCCACCGCGCTGGTGCACCTCGCCGCCATCCACCTGGACCTCGGCGCCGCCGCCGAGGCCCGCGCGACCGGCGGGCGCGCCCTGCGCGCGGCCACCGAGGTCGGCGACGCCCGCGAGCAGGCGTACGCGCTGCACACCATGGCCCGCGCGTGCCTGCTGCTCGGCGAGCACGCCCGCGCCTGCGAGCACTTCGAGGCCGAGATCGCGATCCGCCGCGACATGGACGATCACGGCGGGCGGCGGGCCGCGCTGGACCTGCTGGGGCAGGCCCGGGCGGCGCTCGGCGACCGCGCCGGCGCGGCCGACTGCGCCCGGCGGATCCGGGCGCTGGACAAGTGGCTCGCCTCGGACAGGTCGCTCGACATGTGACGAGCCACTCGAACTATCGGCGTACCGCTGCGTTCATTGGAGACGGGCGCCCGCGCGCCGCGGAAGCTAGAAGCGGGACGGGTTGTGCGGCCACGGCGGCGGGACGGGCGGCGGCGGCCCGTCCGGACGCACGGTCACTCCCGCGCCGTCCGTGCGGCCGCTCAGCCAGCCGAGCAGCGCCCGCCCGGATCCGGACGCCTCCGGCCCGCCCGCCGCCCACCCGAGGTCGGCGGACTCCCCGGAGTCGGTCGCGGTGATCCGGTACCCGGCCAGCGCGCCGTGCAGGTCCCCGGGCAGGGCCGCCAGGTCCGTGAGCGTGCTGGTCAGTGCCCACCGGACGTACGGCTCGGGCCAGTCGGCCGCCCCGTACCCGGCGGCGAGGTCGACATGGTGCGCCTCCACCTCGTGCCAGCGCCGCAGCACCGTGTACCAGGCGGGGTGCGGCCACCCGGCCATCGCCTGGACGGGGGAGTCCCAGGCGTCGTCGGGCATCGCCCGGACCTGCTCGGCGAACCGCGCCGCCGTGGCCCGCACGTCCTCGGCCAGCTCGGCGGCCCCGCGTCTCGCGCCCGCCTCGATGTCGGCGTTGCGCCGCTCCGGGCTCGGGTACTGCGGGATCGGCACGCCCGTCCGCGCCGACTCCAGCAGGTTCCACAGCGAGTCGGCGTTGCGGGCGACATGGGTCGCGACGTGCCCGCGGGACCAGCCGGGCAGCGCCGACGGCGCCCGCAGCTCCGGCCCGGTCAGCTCGGCGACGGCCGCCGCCATCCGCTCCGCGCCCGCGTCCACCTCGTCGATCGCCAGCCGCCAGGTCTCCACAAGTCCCCCGAGCACTCGTCGAAGGCTCCATCCTGACGCAGCCGCCCCGGCCGCGCCAGACGGCCCGCGTGTTCCCCCTTACCTGCGGCGCCGTTCCGCACCACAATGCTGATCATGGAACATCCGATCTGCACCACCTGCGGCGTCCAGTACGGCGAACCCCGTCCCGACTGCCCCATCTGCGAGGACGAGCGGCAGTACGTCGGCTGGGAGGGCCAGCGCTGGACGACCCTGGAGGAGCTGCGCGCCGCCGGGCACCGCGGCCACGTCGAGGAGGAGGGCCTGGACGTCGTCGGCATCGGCACCGAGCCGTCCATCGCCATCGGCCAGCGCGCCCTGCTGCTGCGCGCCCCGTCCGGCAACGTCCTGTGGGACATGGTCACCCACATCGACGACGAGCTGATCCGCCAGGTCGACGACATGGGCGGCATCACCGCGATCGCGATCAGCCACCCGCACTACTACGGCACGATGATCGAGTGGGCGCACGCGTTCGACGCGCCCGTCTACATCCACGAGGCCGACCGCCGCTGGGTCGCCCGCCCCGACGACGCGGTCGTCTTCTGGGAGGGCGACACCCACGAGATCGCCGACGGCCTCACGCTGATCAACGCGGGCGTGCACTTCGACGGCGGCCAGGTGCTGCACTGGCGGGACGCCCGCGCGCTGTTCTCCGGCGACATCGTCCAGGTCGCCAACGACCGGGACTGGGTCAGCTTCATGTACAGCTACCCGAACTTCATCCCGGAGCGGCCCCGCACCATCCGCCGCGCCCTGCGGCTGCTGGAGCCCTACGAGTTCGACCGCGTGTACGGCGCCTGGTGGCGGAAGATCGTCTACACCGACGGCAAGGACGCCGTCCGCCGCTCCGCCGACCGCTACCTGGCCCGCGCCCTGGACGACGAGTAGCTCATCCCGCGAGCGCCTCGGTGATGGCCGCGCGGTCCTGGTACTCGCGCCAGTGCACGACGCGCCCGTCCCGGGCCCGCAGCACCACCGCGAAGTTCGCCGATGCCCGCCTCCCGCGGGCGGGCATCGTCGCCACCATCACGTACTCGGCGACGATCACCTCGGGGTCGGCGGTCTCGTGGATCACCACGTCCCGGAACTCCTCGAAGATGATCGGCAGGGCCGCGCGTCCCTCCCGGAGCCGGGCCGCGATCGCCGCGCGCCCTTCCATCCGCCGCGCGTGCCCGTCGGGCGCGAACGGCATCTCGATCACCACGTCCTCGGCCAGCATCTCCTCGTCCAGGCCGGCCCCGCCCGCGAGGGCGTTGCGCTGGAAGCGGGCGAACAGCTCCCGCGGCGTCTGCTCGGACACGCGTCATCCCCTTCGGAACGGACTAACATGAGTCTGAACTCACGTTAAAAATATGAGTCGCGACTCATCTTGTCAACGGACGGACGGATGACCCCGGACAAGCCCCTGCGCGCCGACGCCCGGCGCAACCGCGCCCGCATCCTCGCCGCCGCCGAGGAGGTGTTCACCGAACACGGCGCCGCCGCCTCCACCGAGGAGGTCGCCGCCCGCGCCGGCGTGGCGATCGGCACCGTCTTCCGGCACTTCCCGACCAAGCGCGACCTGCTCGCGGCGATCATGAAGGAGTTGCGGCGGCGGTTGATCGAGCGCGCCGACGCGCTGGTCGCGGACGGCGACCCCGCCACCGCCTTCTACGACTACTTCGGGTTCCTGGTCGAGAGCTCGGCGAGCATCGGCCCGGTCATCGGCCTGCTCGCCGAGGAGGGCACCGAGATCGAGCCCGGCGACCAGATCATGGCCCTCGCCAACGCCTTCGGCGCCCTCCTGGAGGCGGCCCAGCGCGCCGGGACGGTCCGCGCCGACGCGCGCCTCGACGAGGTGATGGCCCTCGTCACGGCTACCGGTCACGGCGCCGTCGCCGGAGCCTGGTCCGACGACCTCCGCCACCGCACGGTCGCCCTCGTCCAGGACGCCCTCCGCCCGCGCCGGGCCGCTCCATGAGCCGGCGGAGCCGTCGTCCTCGGACTCCCCAGGGCGGGGCGGCGGGCGGTGGGCGGGTTGTGGTGGCAGGGGTGTTCGAACACGTGTACGGTGCGAGGGTGCCGCCGGGGCCGTCCGGGGACGGGCGGGGCGCGGCATGAAATGCGGCGGCGACGGCCGCTGTTATGGACTCGGGGGATTCTGTCGGACCCCCTGGCTAGCCTGGAGAGCGCTCTGTCTCTCCCCATCACCGCGCCCAGAAGAGGAACCGGAAGTACGCCGTGCATGACCGACTCATCGTGCGTGGAGCACGCGAGCACAACCTGAAGGACGTCTCGCTCGACCTGCCGCGGGACGCCATGATCGTGTTCACCGGTCTGTCGGGGTCCGGGAAGTCCAGCCTGGCGTTCGACACGATCTTCGCCGAGGGCCAGCGCCGGTACGTGGAGTCGCTGTCGGCCTACGCCCGGCAGTTCCTCGGGCAGATGGACAAGCCCGACGTCGACTTCATCGAGGGGCTGTCCCCGGCGGTGTCGATCGACCAGAAGTCGACCAGCAAGAACCCCCGGTCGACGGTCGGGACGATCACCGAGGTCTACGACTACCTGCGGCTGCTGTACGCCCGGATCGGGCATCCGCACTGTCCCGAGTGCGGGCGGCCGATCAGCCGGCAGGCACCGCAGCAGATCGTCGACCGGGTGCTGGAGCTGGAGGCCGGCACCCGGTTCCAGGTGCTGGCGCCGGTGATCCGCGGCCGCAAGGGCGAGTACCTGGAGCTGTTCCGCGAGCTGCAGTCCAAGGGCTACTCGCGGGCGCTGGTCGACGGCGCGATGGTCCGGCTGGACGAGCCGCCGAAGCTGAAGAAGCAGGAGAAGCACGACATCTCCGTCGTGGTCGACCGGCTCTCGGTGAAGGACACCGCGCGCCAGCGGCTCGCCGACTCGGTGGAGACCGCGCTCGGCCTCGCCGGCGGCACGATCGTCCTCGACTTCGTCGACCTGCCCGAGGACGACGAGAACCGCACCCGGATGTACTCCGAGCACCTGTACTGCCCCTACGACGACCTGTCGTTCGAGGAGCTGGAGCCGCGGTCGTTCTCGTTCAACTCGCCCTACGGCGCCTGCCCCGACTGCACCGGCCTCGGCACCCGCATGGAGGTCGACCCGGAGCTGGTCGTCCCGGACGGTGAGCTGACGCTCGGCGAGGGCGCCATCCAGCCGTGGTCGGGCGGGCACGTGAGCGACTACTTCCTGCGCCTGCTGTCGGCGCTGGGCGACGCCATGGGCTTCGACCTGAACACCCCGTGGGACAAGCTGCCCGCCAAGGCGCGCAGGGCGATCCTCAACGGGCACGAGACGCAGGTCCACGTCCGGTACAAGAACCGGTACGGCCGCACGCGCTCGTACTACACCGCCTACGAGGGCGTGATCCCCTACATCCAGCGGCGGCACGCCGAGTCCGAGAGCGACTCCAGCCGGGAGCGGTTCGAGGGCTACATGCGCGAGATCCCGTGCCCGACCTGCGAGGGCGCCCGGCTCAAGCCGGTCGTGCTGGCGGTCACCATGGGCGGGATGTCGATCGCCGAGGTCGCGTCGATGCCGATCGGCGAGGCCGCGAAGTTCCTGCTGGCGATGGAGCTGAACGAGCGCGAGAAGCACATCGCCGAGCGGGTGCTGAAGGAGATCAACGCCCGGCTCGGGTTCCTGCTGGACGTCGGGCTCGACTACCTGACGCTCGACCGCGCGTCCGCGACGCTGGCGGGCGGCGAGGCGCAGCGCATCCGGCTCGCGACGCAGATCGGGTCGGGCCTGGTCGGCGTGCTGTACGTGCTGGACGAGCCGTCCATCGGCCTGCACCAGCGCGACAACCACCGGCTGCTGGAGACGCTGATCCGGCTGCGCGACATGGGCAACACGCTGATCGTCGTGGAGCACGACGAGGACACCATCGCCGCCGCCGACTGGGTGGTCGACATCGGCCCCCGCGCCGGCGAGCACGGCGGCGAGATCGTGGTGTCCGGCACGGTCGACGAGCTGCTGAAGTCGGAGCGCTCGCTGACCGGCGCGTACCTGTCGGGCCGCCGCTCGATCGAGATCCCGGAGATCCGCCGCCCGCGCACCCGGGGCCGCGAGGTCACGGTGAAGGGCGCGCAGCAGAACAACCTGCGCAACGTGGACGTGGCGTTCCCCCTCGGCGTGCTCACCGCGGTGACCGGCGTGTCCGGGTCGGGCAAGTCGACGCTGGTCAACGACATCCTGTACAACTCGCTGGCCAAGCAGCTGAACGGGGCGAAGACCGTCCCCGGCAAGCACAAGCGGGTCAACGGCGTCGACCAGCTCGACAAGGTCGTGCACGTCGACCAGTCGCCGATCGGGCGGACGCCGCGCTCCAACCCGGCGACCTACACCGGCGTGTTCGACCACATCCGCAAGCTGTTCGCGCAGACCACCGAGGCGAAGGTGCGCGGCTACCAGCCGGGTCGGTTCTCCTTCAACGTCAAGGGCGGCCGCTGCGAGAACTGCTCCGGCGACGGCACCATCAAGATCGAGATGAACTTCCTGCCGGACGTCTACGTCCCGTGCGAGGTGTGCCACGGCGCCCGCTACAACCGGGAGACCCTCGAGGTCCACTACAAGGGCAAGACGATCTCCGAGGTGCTCGACATGCCGATCGAGCAGGCCACCGAGTTCTTCGAGCCGATCAAGGCGATCCACCGGCACCTGAAGACGCTCAACGACGTCGGCCTCGGCTACGTCCGGCTGGGCCAGCCCGCGCCGACGCTGTCGGGCGGCGAGGCGCAGCGCGTCAAGCTGGCCGCCGAGCTGCAGAAGCGCTCCACCGGCCGGACGATCTACGTGCTGGACGAGCCGACCACCGGCCTGCACTTCGAGGACATCCGCAAGCTCCTCGGCGTGCTGAACGGCCTGGTCGACAAGGGCAACACGGTGATCGTGATCGAGCACAACCTGGACGTGATCAAGACCGCGGACTGGATCATCGACATGGGCCCCGAGGGCGGCTCGCGCGGCGGCACCGTCGTCGCCACCGGCACCCCGGAGGACGTGGCGAAGGTCGAGGGCAGCCACACCGGCCAGTTCCTCACCAAGATCCTCGGCTGACCTCCGCGGAGGACCCGTGCGGCGGGGCCGCGCCGCGGCCCCGCCCGCTACAGCGGGATGTTGCCGTGCTTGCGCGGCTCCGGGATCTCCCGCTTGGTGCGGAGCATGGCCAGGCCGCGCGCGACGGCGGCGCGGGTGTCCGCCGGGTCGATGACGTCGTCGACCAGGCCCCGCTCGGCCGCGAAGTACGGGTGCATCAGCCGCTCGGCGTACCGGGTCGTCAGCACGGTCCGCAGCGCGCCCGGGTCGGCGGCCGCGGCGAGCTCGCGGCGGTGCACGACGTTCACGGCGGCCTCCGCGCCCATCACCGCGATCTCGTTGGTGGGCCACGCCAGCGACAGGTCGGCGCCGATCGACCGGGAGTCCATCACGATGTAGGCGCCGCCGTACGCCTTGCGCAGGATCACCTGGATCCGCGGCACCGTCGCCTCGCAGTAGGCGTGCAGCAGCTTGGCGCCGTGCCGGATCACGCCCGCGTGCTCCTGGTCCAGGCCGGGCAGGAACCCGGGGACGTCGACGAGCGTCACCAGCGGGACGCCGAACGCGTCGCAGAACCGGACGAACCGCGCGGCCTTCTGGGACGCGGCGGCGTCCAGCACCCCGGCCAGCACGAGCGGCTGGTTGCCGACCAGCCCCACCACCTCGCCGTCGATGCGCGCCAGCGCGCAGATGACGTTGGCCGCCCAGTCCTCGTGGAACTCCATGAACTCCCCGTCGTCGGCCAGCTCGGCGATGACGGCGCGCATGTCGTAGGGCCGGTTCGGCTCGACCGGGACCAGCTCGGCCAGCCGGGGCCGCACGTCGGCGGCGGCGCCGCGCGGCGGCCCGGCGGGCGGCGCCTCCAGGTGGTTGGACGGCAGCAGCGACAGCAGGTACCGGACGTCCTCCAGGCACCCCTCCTCGTCGTCGTGCACGAACGTCGCCACCCCGGACCGGGCGCCGTGCACCTCGGCGCCGCCGAGCTCGGCATGGGTGACCCGCACGCCGCTGACCGCCTCCACGACGTCCGGGCCGGTCAGGTACATCTGCGCGGTGCCGCGAACCATGAACGTCACGTCGGCGAGCGCGGGGGAGTAGGCGGCGCCGCCCGCGCACGGGCCGAGCACCACGCTGATCTGCGGGATGATCCCGGACGCGCGGACCTGGCGGCGGAAGATGCCGCCGTAGCCGTCCAGGGCCATGACGCCCTCCTGGATGCGGGCGCCGCCGCTGTCGTTCAGGCCGACCAGCGGCGCGCCGTTCGCCAGCGCCAGGTCCATCACCTTGTGGATCTTGGCGGCGTGGGCGGCGCCGAGGGACCCGCCGGACAGTGTGAAGTCCTGCGCGTAGACGAACACCGTGCGGCCGCCGACGGTGCCGGACCCGGTCACCACGCCGTCGGTGCGCGGGCCCGCCGCCTCGTCGGGGCCCTCGGGGCGGCGGCGGAACATCCCCAGTTCCAGGAAGGAGCCCGGATCGAGCAGCAGGTCGATCCGCTCGCGGGCGGTGCGCTTGCCGAGCGCGTGCTGGCGCTCGACGGCCGGGGCGCGGCCGGCGAGGGTCTCGGCGCGCAGCTCGTCGCGCCGCCGCCGCAGCCGCTCCATCGACCGCGGCGCGGGCTCGGCGGCCGCCGGCGGGAGACGGACGCCGCGGGGCCGCGGCCGCGGCACCGGAACCGGGACGAAGTCAACCTCGGATGCGCTCACGAATTCCCCTTCCCTTTCGCCTTCCCGCCATTTCAGGGCAGCGGTCCGGCGGCCTCTCCAGTGTTCGGCACGCCAATACCGCTGTCTTCTCCTGATGTGCCGTTGGAACGCGCTAATGATAAAGCGGGGAAAATAACGCTGTCATTTTATTGCGCCGGGTATTCGGCGGCCGGCGCGGGTGCGGGGGCCGCCGCGGCGGGCGGGCAGCACACCGGGAGATGAGCGCGGGACGGGCCTCGGCGCACACTGCGGACGACGTCACCGCCGACGAGGAGTGCCCCATGCCCACGATCACCGGCTCGCTGCGCAGGCTCGTGCTGACCCCGTCCCTCGCGGAGGTGAGCTTCGCCAAGCGGGGCTTCCCGATCGCGGAAGCCGCGCCGGGGCGCGCGCTGGAGGCGATCCCGCAGGCGGTGGTCTGCGGGTTCGAGTGGGGCATCGACGCCCGCGACCAGTGGGAGGTGGAGCGGCGGCTCGCGCTGGTCGACCCCGAGCAGCGCGGCTTCGCCTACGAGGGCGCGACGATGGCCTTCACCGTCCTGGACGCGATGGGCCCGCGCCGCGGGCACCGCACCCGCGACCTGCTGCGGGGCCCCGGCCGCCCGCACATCTTCCTGGCCTACATCGGGATCGGCTTCGCGATGGCGCGGCTGCCGCGCGTCCTGTGGCGCAAGGTCCTGCCCGACCTGACCGGGTCGCCGTACCACCCGACGATGAGCTGGCTCGCGGTGGACGGCCTCGGCTTCGACCGCGCCTACTTCCACACCCGCCGCTGGGTGGACGCGCAGGAGGAGCCCGCGCCCTACCCGTGGCTGGGGCGGCCCGACTACTTCCCGCGCGCGTTCGACCAGGGCGTCGGGCGGGCGCTGTGGTTCGTCCACGGCGGCGCGGCGGACGCGGTCGCCGGCGCGGTCGGGCGGTTCACCGAGCGGCGCCGCGCCGACCTGTGGAGCGGGGCCGGGCTCGCCGCCGCGTTCGCGGGCGGCGCCGGCCCGGACGGCTACGCGGCGCTGCGTGTCCACGCCGGCGAGCACGCCGCCGCGCTCGCGCAGGGCGCGGTGTTCGCCGCGAAGGCGCGCTGCCACGCGGGGTTCGTGCCGGACCACACCCGCGAGGCGCTGCGGGCGATCGCGGGGCTGACCGTCGAGGCGGCCGAGCGGCTCGCCGACGACTCCGCCGTGGAACCGGACGCGCCGAACGCGCCGGGCGAGCCGGCCTACGAGCGGTGGCGCGCCAACGTCCGCGAGGGGCTCCCCACCCGCTGAGCACGACCGAAGTGGACGCGGACGGCGCGCGCGGCAGATTTTGGAACCACATCGACCGGCGAATCCAGGTGCTCGAATTGACTCTTTCATGGCGAAGGCTGCGCAGCGCTGTTCTGACGCCGAACGCGTCGGCCACGAAAATGGCGGTGCGCGGCTTCCAGATCAAGGACCACGAATCCCAGGCCGTGCTCGAGACGATCGGCCGCACGTTCCTCACCGGGTACGCGGCCGCCGCCCGCGCCCGCTCCACCGACGAGGTGCCGGCGGAGCTCGCGGACATCCCGACCCGGTTCCGCGGCTTCGCCTACGAGGGCGCCGCGATGGGCTTCGCGATGCTGGACGGGCTGCCCGGCGGCGGGACCCGGCGCGTCGCCGAGTTCCTCGGCGGGGCCGGCGGCGACCACGTCTACATGGCGTACGTCGGCGTCGGCTGGGCCGCGGCCCGGCTGCCGCGGTTCCTGCGTCCCAGGCTGGCCGCCCCTGACCCGCTGCTGCGCTGGCTGGCACTGGACGGCTACGGCTTCCACCAGGCGTACTTCCACACCGGACGGTACGTCGACGGCCAGGTCGTGGACCCGGTGGCCTGGCCCGTCCGCGGCGCGCCCTACGCCCGCCGCGCCGTCGACCAGGGCATCGGCCGCGCCCTGTGGTTCGTCTGCGGGACCGACCCGGGGCTGGTCGCCGACCGGATCGAGGAGTTCGCAGAGGCCCGCCGCGGCGACCTGTACGCCGGCGTCGGCCTCGCCGCCGCCTACGCGGGCGGCGCGGACGAGAAGGAGCTGCGCACCCTGTGGGACCGGGCGGGCCGGTACCGCCCGGACGTCGCGCAGGGCTGCGCGTTCGCCGCCGAGGCGCGGCTGCGCGCCGATCTGGTCGTCCCGCACGTCGAGCTCGCCACCGAGGTGCTGTGCTCGATGACGCCCGAGCAGGCCGCCAAGGTCTGCGCCGACCACCTGCCCGCGGTGCCGGACGACCCGGCCGCGGACGCCCGCGCGGACGTCCCCGCCTACGAGGCGTGGCGGCGCGCCGTCGCCGCGGCCCTCGTTCCCGGCACGGACTGACCGCCGCCCCTCACCCCCGACCACACCCCAAGGCCCATCGCACCGGCTGCGCTCCTGCCGTGTGCCGGCGAACGCTGGAAAGAAGGCTGCCCCCGAATGAGCAGGATCGCGGTCATCGGCATGGCGTGCCGCTACCCCGACGCCACCTCGCCGACCGAACTGTGGGAGAACGCCCTGGCCGGACGGCGCGCCTTCCGGCGGCTGCCCGACGTCCGCATGCGGCTGGCGGACTACTGGGACGCCGACCCCGCCGCGCCCGACCGGTTCTACGCGCGCAACGCCGCCGTCCTGGAGGGCTACGCGTTCGACCGGGTCCGGCACAAGATCGCCGGAAGCACGTTCCGGTCGACGGACCTGACGCACTGGCTCGCGCTCGACATCGCCGAGCGGGCCCTCGCCGACGCCGGGTTCCCCGGCGCGGAGGGGCTGCCCGCCGAGCGCACCGGCGTCGTCGTCGGCAACACCCTCACCGGCGAGTTCTCCCGCGCCAACCTGATGCGGGTGCGCTGGCCGTACGTGCGCCGCACCGTCGCCGCCGCGCTGCGCGAGGAGGGGTGGGAGGACGAGCCGCTCGCGCAGTTCCTCGCCACGCTGGAGCGCCGCTACAAGGCGCCGTTCCCCGCGGTGAACGAGGACACCCTCGCCGGCGGCCTGTCCAACACCATCGCCGGGAGGATCTGCAACTACTTCGACCTCAAGGGCGGCGGCTACACCGTGGACGGCGCGTGCTCGTCGTCGCTGCTGTCGGTCGCGACGGCGTGCCGCGCCCTGCTCGACGGGGAGCTGGACGCCGCCGTCGCGGGCGGGGTCGACCTGTCCCTGGACCCGTTCGAGATCGTCGGGTTCGCCAAGACCGGCGCGCTCGCCCGGGGCGAGATGCGGGTGTACGACCGCGGCTCCAACGGCTTCTGGCCCGGCGAGGGCTGCGGCATGGTGGTGCTGGTCCGCGAGGAGGACGCGCGGCGCTACGGCCGCGAGCCGTACGCGGTGGTCGCCGGGTGGGGCGTGTCGTCCGACGGCAAGGGCGGCATCACCCGCCCGGAGAAGCGCGGCTACCGGCTGGCGCTGCGCCGCGCCTACGAGCGCGCCGGGTTCGGCATCGAGACCGTCCCGTTCTTCGAGGGCCACGGGACCGGCACGGAGATCGGCGACGCCACCGAGCTGGCCGCGCTGACCGAGGCCCGCGCCGAGGCCCGTGCCGAGGCGGTCGACGGCACGGTGCCGCGCGCCGCGATCGGTTCCATCAAGGGCATGATCGGCCACACGAAGGCCGCCGCGGGGATCGCCGGGTTCATCAAGGCGGTGATGGCGGTGCGCGAGCGGATGGTGCCGCCGACCGCCGGGTGCGTCGACCCGCATCCCGTCCTCACCGGCGAGGACGCCGCGCTGCGGGTGCTGCGGCGGGCCGAGCCGTGGCCGGACGGCGCGCCCGCCCGCGCGGGCGTCACCGCGATGGGGTTCGGCGGCATCAACACCCACCTGGTCGTCGAGGGCACCGGCCCGCGCCGCGCCGCGCCCGCCGCCGCGTCGGTCGCGCTCGCGCGCTCGGTCCAGGACGCCGAGCTGCTGCTGTTCGACGCCGACACCCCCGCCGAGCTGCGCGACCGGATCGCCGGCCTGGCCGGGTGGGTGTCCGGGCTGTCGTACGCGCAGCTGTCGGACCTCGGCGCCGTCCTGCAGTCCCGGCTGACGGGCGGTACCGCGCGCGCCGCCGTGATCGCCTCGTCCCCGCAGGACGCGGCGGACCGCCTGCGCAGCCTCGCCGCCGCCCTGGAGGAGGGCGAGACGTCCAGGCTCACCCCGAGCGGCACCGCCTTCCTCGGCCGCGTCACCCGGCCCGCCGCCATCGGATTCCTGTTCCCGGGGCAGGGCTCGGGGCGCGGCACCAGCGGCGGAGCGCTGCGCCGCCGCTTCGCCGAGGCCGAGGACGTCTACCTGCGCGCCGCGCTCCCGTCGGCCGGGGACACGACCGCGACCGCCGTGGCGCAGCCCCGCATCGCGACCGGATCCATGGCGGGACTGCGGGCGCTGGAGTCCCTCGGCGTGCACGCCGTGGTCGCGGTCGGGCACAGCCTCGGCGAGATCTCCGCGCTGCACTGGGCGGGCGCGCTCGACGCCGAGGCGCTGCTGCGGGTCACCGCGACGCGCGGCCGCACGATGGCCGAGCACAGCGCGTCCGGGACGATGGCGGGGCTCAGCGCTCCGCCCGAGCGGGTCGCCGAGCTGATCACGGACCTGCCGGTGGTCATCGCCGGATACAACGGGCCCGGCCAGACGGTCGTCGCCGGACCGAACGACGCGGTGGACGAGGCCGGGCGGCGCGCCGCCGGGGCGGGCGTGCCGTGGACCCGCATCGCGGTCTCGCACGCCTTCCACTCCCCGCTGGTGGCGCCGGCGGCGGGCGCGTTCGCCGACGCGCTGGCGGGGGAGCGGTTCGGCGGTGTGGAGCGGCGGTTGGTGTCCACCGTCACCGGGGAGCCGCTGCCGGTGCGCACCGACGTCCCGGAGTTGCTGCGCCGGCAGATCACCGAGCCCGTCCTGTTCAGCCAGGCGCTGCAGTTGGCCGCCAAGGAGGCCGACCTGTTCGTCGAGGTCGGCCCGGGCCGGGTGCTGACCGGGCTGGTCGCGGGCATCACCGGCACCCCGGCGGTCGCGCTGGACACCGACGACGAGTCGCTCACCTCGCTGCTGCGCGTCGTCGCCGCGGCGTTCGTGTCGGGCGCGCCCGTCGACACCGCGGCGCTGTTCCGCGACCGGCTGACCCGCCCGCTGGAGATCGGCGCGGAGTTCGACTTCCTCACCAGCCCGTGCGAGCAGGCACCGGAACTCGCCCTCGAGGAGTACGTGGCGCCCGCTCCGGCGGAACCGGACGCCACCGCCGGCGGCGAGGGCGCCGCCGCCGGGGAGTCCAGCCTGGAACTGCTGCGCCGCCTGGCCGCCGAGCGCGCCGAGCTGCCCGCCGAACTGGTCCGCGACGACAGCAGGCCGCTGGACGACCTGCACCTGTCGTCCATCACCGTCGGGCAGCTGATGAACCAGGCGGCGCTGCTGCTGGACCTGCCGCCCGCGCAGACCGTCGTGAACTACGCGACTGCGTCCCTCGGCGAGCTGGCCGCCGCCCTCGACACCCTCGCCGAGACCGCCGGCGGCGCGCCCGCCGCCCCCGCGGCCGAGGGCGCCGCGGCGTGGGCGCGCGCGTTCACCGTCGACCTCGACCCCGCCCCGCCCGCCCCGCCCGCCGAGCCCGAGGAGGACGGCCCCTGGACGCTGTACGCGCCCGCCGGGCACCCCTTCGCCGGCGCGCTGCGGCAGGCGCTGCAACGCGCCCGCGTCGGCGCGGGCGTCCTGGTCTGCCTGCCCCCCGACTGCGACGAGGACGCGCTGCGGCTCGCGCTGGACGGCGCGCACGCCGCGCTCGCCGACGGCTCCGTCACCCGGTTCGTGCTCACCGGCGACGGGCGCGGCGCCGCCGGGCTGGCCAAGACGCTGCGCCTGGAGGCCCCGCGGCTGCGCGTCACCGTCGTCCACCTGCCCGCCGTCCCCGACGCCGTGGACCGCGTCGTCGCCGAGGTCGCCGCCACCGCGGGCTTCAGCGAGGTCATGCACGACGCCGACGGGCGCCGCCTCGTCCCCACGCTGCGGCCGATGCCGGTGACGCCCGAACGGGAGGAGCCGCCGCTCGGCCCGGACGACGTCCTGCTCGTCACCGGCGGCGGCAAGGGCATCACCGCCGAGTGCGCGCTCGCCGTCGCCGCGGGCACCGGCGCCGCGCTCGCCGTCCTCGGACGCTCCGACCCCGCGGGCGACGACGAGCTCGCCGCGAACCTGCGGCGCATGGCGGACGCCGGGGCCCGCGTCCACTACGTCCGCGCCGACGTGACCGACCCGGCGCAGGTCCAGGCCGCGGTCGCCGAGATCGGCGCCGCGCTCGGCCCGGTCACCGGCGTGCTGCACGGCGCCGGCCGCAACGAGCCCGCCGCCCTGCCCAACCTCGACGCGGACGCCTTCCGCGCCGCCATCGCCCCCAAGATCGACGGGCTGGAGGCGGTGCTCGGCGCCGTCGACCCCGGCGCGCTGCGGCTGCTGGTCGCCTTCGGCAGCATCATCGGCCGCAGCGGGCTGCCCGGCGAGGCGCACTACGCCGTCGCCAACGACTGGATGGCCCACCTGACCCGCGCGTTCGCCGAACGGCACCCGGCCTGCCGGTGCCTGTGCGTGGAATGGTCGGTGTGGTCCGGCGTCGGCATGGGAGAGCGCCTCGCGGTGGTGGAGTCGCTCGCCCGCGACGGGATCACCCCGATCGGCCCCGACCAGGGCGTGGCGCTGATGCGCCGGCTGGTCGCCGACCCGGACGCGCCGCCCGTGGTCGTCGTCAGCGGCCGCACCGGGCGCGTCGACACCGTCCGCCGGGACCGGCCCGAGCTGCCGCTGCTGCGCTTCGTCGACCGCGTCCTCGTCCACTACCCGGGCGTCGAGCTGGTCACCGAGGTCGAGCTCGGCGCCGGCACCGACCGGTACCTGCCCGACCACCACCTCGACGGGAACGCGCTGTTCCCCGCCGTGTTCGGGATGGAGGCGATGGCGCAGGCCGCCCGCGCCGTCGCCGGACACGCCGGGACACCTGTCTTCGAGGACGTCGAGTTCCTGCGGCCGGTGGTGGTGCCGCCGGACGGGTCCACCGCCGTCCGGATCGCGGCCGTGGTGACCGGCGACGACACCGTCGAGGTGGCGATCCGCAGCGCGGAGACCGGCTTCGCCGCCGACCACTTCCGGGCCCGGCTGCGCTACGGCGCCGGCGGCCCGGAGGGGGGCCCGCCCGAGCAGGTGCCCGACGCGCTGCCGGCCGTCCCCCTCGACCCCGGCGCCGACCTGTACGGCGGCGTGCTGTTCCAGGGCGAGCGCTTCCACCGGCTGCGCGGCTATCGCCGGGCCGCCGCCCGGCACGTCGACGCGGACGTGGCCGCCGTCCCGGCCGACTGGTTCGCCGGATACCTTCCCGACGCGCTGGTGCTCGGCGACCCCGGGCTGCGGGACGCGCTGATGCACGGCAACCAGGTCTGCGTCCCCGACGCCACGCTCCTGCCGGTCGGGATCGAGCGGCTGTACCCCGGCGGGGACAAGCTCACCGGCACGCTCCGCTACTGCGCCACCGAACGCGCGCAGGACGGCGACACCTACACCTACGACATCGC
Organism: Actinomadura opuntiae; assembly: GCF_030283205.1. Classification (GTDB taxonomy): domain Bacteria; phylum Actinomycetota; class Actinomycetes; order Streptosporangiales; family Streptosporangiaceae; genus Spirillospora. The sequence continues at coordinate 116,707 of NZ_JASNWF010000023.1, read as the reverse complement.
GGTGCGGGACGGGGACGGCACCGTCGTCGAACGCTGGGAGGGCCTGCGGCTGCGGGCCGTCCGCCGGTCCGACGGCACCGGGCCATGGGTCGGGCCGCTGCTCTCCGGCCACCTGGAGCGCACGCTCGCCGACGTCGCCGGGATCAGCGTCGCGGTCGGCGTCGAACCCGAACCGCACACCGAAGCCGGGACGGGTGTCGAGGCGCGCCGCGCGCGGTCGGCTCTCGCGGTGAGTCGTGCGCTGGGCCGTCCGGCCGTCCTGCGGTACCGGCCCGACGGCCGCCCCGAACTGGACGGCGCGTCCGGCGACGCCACCGCGGTGTCGGTCTCGCACGGCCCCGGGCTGACCTTCGCGGTCGCCGGACCGGGTCCGCTGGGCTGCGACGCCGAGCTCGCCGCGCCCCGTCCGGACGCCGAGTGGGACGGCCTGCTCGGCCCGCACCGCCCGCTTCTGGACCTCGTCACCGCCGAGCAGGACGCGAATTCCGGCACGGCCGGAACGCGGATATGGGCTGCGAGGGAATGCCTGCAGAAGGCGGGGCTGCCCGCCGGCGCGCCGCTGACCCTGCTGCCGCCGGCCCGCCCCGGCTGGGTGGTGCTGGCCTCCGGCGACCTGCGCGTCGCCACGTTCGCCACGACCCTGCGGGACGTCCCGGAGCCGGTCGTGTTCGCAGTCCTGAGCCGGCCGGTCGCCACCGGCCGCGCCTGACCCGAGAAGGGCGGTCGCCGCACAGCATGGGCCACTACTACGAGTACCTGCACACGGTCGGTTTCGAGGAGACCAACCTCGTCGGGAACGTCTACTACGTCAACTACCTGAGCTGGCAGGGCCGGTGCCGGGAGATGTTCCTCAAACAGCGCGCCCCGGCCGTCCTGGACGACCTGAACCGCGACCTCAAGCTGTTCACCCTCCGCGTCGACTGCGAGTTCTTCGCCGAGATCACCGCCTTCGACGAGCTGTCGATCCGGATGCGGCTGCTGGAGCTGGCGCAGACGCAGCTGGAGTTCGGGTTCGACTACGTCCGGCTGGACGGCGGCGCCGACACGCTCGTGGCGCGCGGACGGCAGCGGGTCGCGTGCATGCGCGGCCCGAACGGCCGGACGGTGCCTGCCCGGATCCCCGACGCCCTCGCCCGGGCGCTGCAGCCCTACACGGCGGGCCTCGCCGAGGTGGGAGGGACCGCGTGAGCGCCTTCGACACCGCGGCGCTGCGCCGGGCGCTCGGGACGTTCGCGACGGGCGTCACCGTGCTCACCGTCGGCGGCCCGCGCCCGCACGGGATGACCGCGAACTCCTTCACCTCGGTGTCGCTGGACCCGCCGCTGATCCTGGTGTGCGTCGGCCGCGGCGCCAACATGCACCGCAACCTGCTCGGCCGCGCCCGGTTCGGGGTGTCGGTGCTCGCGGCGGACCAGCAGGCGGTCGCCCGGCACTTCGCGAACCCGGCGCGGGCGCTCGGCGCCGCGCAGTTCGACGCGGTCGACTGGCACCCCGGCGCGCTGACCGGGGTGCCGCTGATCACCGGGGCGGCCGCCGGTTTCGAGTGCGAGGTGTGGCGCCGCTACGACGGCGGCGACCACACCATCTTCACGGCGCGGCTGCTGTCGATGAGCCGCCGGGACGCCGACGGGGCGCTGCTGTTCTTCGACGGGCGCTTCCATGCGGTGCGTCCCGAGCGGACGGAGGTAACAGCATGAGCGAAGCGAACCGGGGGGCGCGGGGGGTCGTCCCCCCGCAGGGTGCAGGCATGAGCGAAGCGGATCGGGGGGCGCGGGGGGTCGTCCCCCCGCAGGAGGCAGATATGAGCGAAGCGGACCGGGTCGCCTCACCCCAGGGAGTGAAGGCGCGCGCTGCGGGGCGGACGCCGCCGGGGCCGCCGCGCCGGGCGATGCCGGGGATCTTCGCGAAGCTCGTCCGGGACCGGCTGGGGCTGATGATGGACGCGACGACGCGTTACGGCGACGCCGTCCGGGTCGCGGCCGGGCCGAAGACGCTCTACATCTTCAACCATCCCCGGCACGCCAAGCACGTCCTGGCGGACAACGCGGCCAACTACCACAAGGGCATCGGCCTCGCGCAGGCCCGCCGCGCCCTGGGCGACGGGCTGTTGACCAGCGAGGGCGACCGGTGGCGCGCACAGCGCCGCACGATCCAGCCGGTCTTCCGGCAGGCCAGGATCGCCGCGCAGGCCGCCGTGGTCGCCGAGGAGGCCGCCGGTCTCGTCGACCGGCTGCGCGCGCACGCCGATCGCGGGGCCGTCGAGGTGATGGGCGAGCTGACCGGGCTCACCCTCGGCGTCCTCGGCCGCACGCTCCTGGACGCCGATCTCGGCGCGTTCGGCGGGATCGGGCACGCGTTCGAGGCCGTCCAGGACCAGGCGATGTTCGACATGGTCACGCTCAGCGCTGTCCCGCTGTGGACGCCGCTGCCCACGCAGCTGCGGTTCCGGCGCGCCCGGGCGGAGCTGGGCCGGGTCGTGGACCGGCTGGTGGCCGAGCGGACCGCGCGCGGCGCCGACGGGGACGACGCGCTCGCCCGGCTCATCGCGTCCGCGCGGGAGGACGGCGATCCGCGCGCCGGGCGCCGCCGGCTGCACGACGAGCTGGTGACGCTGCTGCTCGCGGGGCACGAGACGACCGCGAGCACGCTCGGCTGGTCGCTGTACCTGATCGACCGGCATCCGGAGGTGGCGCGGCGGCTGCACGAGGAGGCCGTCGAGGTCCTCGGCGACCGGCTCCCCGAGTACGACGACCTGCACCGCCTCACCTACACCGGGATGGTCATCGAGGAGGCCGTCCGGCTGTACCCGCCGGTGTGGATCCTCACCCGCACCGCGCAGGCGGAGGACGAGGTGGGCGGCTACCGCGTCCCGGCCGGGTCGGACGTGCTGATCTCCCCGTACACCCTGCACCGCAACCCCGCCTTCTGGCACGACCCGGAACGGTTCGACCCGGAGCGGTTCGCGCCGGGCGGGGCGGCCGCCCGTCCGCGGTACGCCTACATCCCGTTCGGGGCCGGGCCGCGGTTCTGCGTGGGCAACCATCTCGGGCTGATGGAGGCGACGTTCGTGCTGGCGCTGATCGCCCGGGAGTTGCGGCTGACGGTCGTGCCGGGGCATCGGGTCGTCCCCGAACCGATGCTGTCGCTGCGGATGCGCGGCGGGCTGCCGATGCAGGTCCGTCCCCTCCGCTGACAGGCCCCGGTGGCGCCGGGTCCGGCGCGCCGTGAGCGAGATCCGGCACCGTCTCCACCCGAGCCCCGGGGCGGAGACGGTGCCGGACCCGTTCATGGGGGCGTCAGCCGGCGGTGGCGTTGAGGGCGTTCGCCCGGATGTCGGTGAGGGCGAGCAGCACCGGCGGGTCTATCACCCGCATGGGGCGCAACCGGACGTCCACCGAGGGCGGCAGGGTGTCCGCGGCGATGGAGATCGGGCCGTGGCTGCCCACCCACGGCACGGGGTCGGCGGTGAACGGGTCGGCCGGCAACGGGTCGTGGCCGTCCGGGAGGGAGTGCGCCAGGACGTACCAGGTGCCCTGCGGGACCCGCGGGAGCCGGTAGCGGCCCGGCCCGTTCAGCACGGTGCAGCGGATGGGGGAGCCCTGCGGGATCGGCTCGGGGAACAGGCCGACGAACACGGTGCCGGCCGTGCCGTCCTCCGGCGGGAGGATGTGCCCGGCGACCGACACCGACCGGGTGCCCCAGTCGTTGCGCCGCGGGTCGGTGGGGATCCGCGCCCGCACGCCGCGGTTCTGCCGGTAGAGGGACGGGGCCAGGCCGACGCTGCTCTTGAACCGGGAGCTGAACGTGCCGACGCTGGTGTACCCGACCCGGTTGCTGATGTCGGCCACGGTCAGGGTGGTGGAGATGAGCAGCCGCTTGGCCTCCTGCAGCCGCAGCGCGGACAGGAACCGGCCCGGCGACACCCCCGTCACCTGGCGGAAGATGCGGGAGAAATGGAACTTGCTGAACAACGCGGTGCGGGCCATGTCGTCGATGGTGAGCTGCTCGCCCAGATTCAGGTACATGTTCTCGATGACTCGCTCAACGGCCTCTTCGGAGATGTTGCGCATGACGCGGCATCCTTCCGTTCCGTGACCCGGTCGGGGATACGGGCGCGAGAAGTCGACGAGAAATGCCGGGCAAAAGGCGTTTCAGGATCGCCGTCATCGCGCCGTGACCATTGATCTGATCGCAACGCCAACGTTATTGAAATGGTGTGGCGCGGTCAACGAAGAGGCTCCGAACATAACGCCGTAATAAAGTTGACGATTAAATTCTCGGAGCATTCCCGGGCACGGGGCGGCCGGGGGCGCGGCGGCGGAGCGCGGCGGGAGGCGCGGCGGGAGGCGCGGCGGCGGCCGCGGTAGGGCCGCGGGCGCGCGTGCGGGGCGGGGACGGGGACGGGTGCGTCCCGTGCGGGCGGCGCGGGGTCAGCGCCGGTCGAGCTCGTCGGCGAGCCGGTGCCAGCTGGTCGCGCAGTGGCGGGCCAGCTCGGCGACGGCCTCCCGGCAGTGCGGGGGCACCGAGTCCAGCAGGTCGGCCCAGTCGCCGGGCGCGATGACGCGCGCCCGCAGCAGCATCAGGAGCTGCCGCCCGGTGTCGGTGTTGCGCAGCGAGGGGTCCTTCATCAGCGTGCGCAGGATCGCGCCGTGGTCGCGCTGCCGGTCTGCGCGTCCCGCGCCGCCGGCCCGCCCCGGCGCGGCCCCGCCGGTGCGCGGCCGGGCGGGCGGCCCGGCGTACCGCTCGGGCACCGGGTTCTGCTGCCGCGACAGCCGTTTGCGCACGTCATGGGCGGTCGACAGGGACACCCCGGCCGCCCGCGCGATCTCCCGCAGCGGCGCGTCGGGGCGCTGCGTCATCGCGCGCGCCGCGGCGAGCCTGCCCTCGGCGCTGTTCAGCGGCCGGACCCGGCCGTCGGCGCCGAGCCGCTCGTTCGACCGCGGAACCGCCGCGGACGAACGGCGCACCTCGGCCACCGACTTGGCCGACAGCCCCGTCCGCGCCGCGATCGCGCGGTCGGACAGCCGCGGGTGGCTCGCCATGATGCGGGCGGCGGCGGCGCGCCGGTCGGCCCGCGACAGCGGCAGCCCGTGCGCGACGTTCTCCTCGACCGCGCGGACGAACGCCTCGTCGGCGTCGCCGTCGAAGTAGACGACGTCGATGGTCTCGTCGCCGCGCAGGATGGCGGCGCGCAGCCGGTGCATCCCGTCGACGACGCGCATCGTGGCGCGGTGGACGAGGATCGGCGGCACGCCGCGGCCGGCCTCCACCAGCCGCAGCGTGTGGTCGCGGTCCTCGCCGGCGAGCCGCGGCGAGTCGGCCGACAGCAGCGCGGTGACGGGGACGGAATGGACGGCGGCGGCCGGTTCGCCCGCGCCGCCGCCCGCACGCCCCTGGTCCTCGCGCCGTTCCCCGGAACCCGCGGGTTCCGCGAGAATGCTGTGCTCCATCCGCCGTCTCACCTCTCACCATGGATGATCGCGGTGGGGTGCGATCATGACAACGAGCGACCGGTCGGCTGTCCGGGTGGAACGATCTCCCTGTCCATTGATGGAAACCGGGAAACCGGTCTTTTGCAAGGGTGAACTTCGGACTCCGGCATTCTCAGAGAAGCGGACGCCCGGACGTCCCGGACGCGGCCCGCATTGCGTGGGCCATTCGGCGCGCCGCGGCCAGCGCGGCCCACGCGGTGACCTCGATCAGCGCCCGGTCGCCGGGCCGCTCCCGGCGGAATTGCGCGATGTCGGCCGGTCCCACCTGGGCGGAGGCGAGCGCGGTGAGCAGCGCCAGCCGGCCGGCCGGCCGCTCGGCCGGCGCCAGGTCCGCGACGGCCCGGGCGGCCCAGCCGCGGTCGAGGCCGGGCGGGCGGCCGTCCCACGCCGCCAGCCGGGACCGCACCAGGTCCCGCACCGCGTCCGGGACGGCGCCCGCCTCGATCGCGGCCGCGGCGCGCGCGAGCGCGTCCGCGACCGGCGGGGCGTCCGCCGCCCAGGCCAGGTCGGGCGGCGGCGGCGCGGCCGGCAGCAGCGGCAGGGACGCCCCCTGCGGCGGCCCCTTCCGTGCCGCCGCGCCCGCCATGCGGCCGAGCAGCCGCATCATCGGGCCGTGCGCGGCCCGCGGCACCTGGGACGGCAGCGGCGCGTCCCCGAGGAACACGTTCACCATCCGGTTCAGGTAGTGGAATGTCAGGGCGACCCCGGTGAGCTCGGCGAGAGCGCCGGGCTCCAGCGGCGGCGCGGGCGCCTCGCCGGCCGCCCAGCGCGCGATCCGGCCGCGGGCGGGGTCTCCGGCCGCCGCCCACCGGCCGTCGGCGACGGCCGCCGCGGCCGCGGGCGACGACAGCGCGCCCAGCGTCGCGCCGTGCACCGCCACGCAGTACGGGCACCGGTTGGCGCGCGAGACCGCGGCGGCGACCGCCTCCTTGTCGGTCCGCTCCGCCGCGCCCTCGGCGACCAGCGTCTCCCGCAGCATCACCCAGGACGCGGCGAGCGGGCCGGGCGCGGGCGAGTGCAGCGCCACCGGCGGCGCGAGCATCCCGAAGTCGCGTTCCACCTGCGCGTACACCGCGGCGACGGCGCCGCGGGCGCTCGAGGGCGGGACGGGCGTGACGTGTTCGACCTGCTCCAGTGCGCGCCGCAGCGGGCGCCGCACGAACCCCGGTGTCACCGCGCCCCCTCAGCCGCCGCCGACCAGGTCCCGCACGAGCGGGGTCACCGCGCGCCGCGCGCTGGTCGCGCCGTCGGGCGCGGGCGCGCCGTACCCGACGGGGACGCCGCGGTCCTGGGCGGCCCGCACGATCCCCGGGACGGCGCGTTCGGCGAGCGCCGCGATCGTGTACGCCGGGTTGACGGTGAGCGCGCCCGGGACCGCCGACCCGTCGGTGACGAAGATGCCGGGATGGCCGCGCAGCTCGTGCCGGTCGTCCAGCGCGGAAGTCGCCGGGTCGTCCCCGATCCGGCAGGACGCGAGCGGGTGGACGGTGTAGGCGCCGACGAGGTCGTTGGTCCACGGCTCGACCGTGGCGAGGCCGTCGCGCTCCAGGATGTCCTTGACCTCGGCGTCGGCGGCGGCCCAGCCGCGCAGCGTGTTCGGCGTCGGCTCGTACCGCAGCGGGCCCTTGCCGAGCATCTGCTGGGAGATGCGGACGGCGTTGCCGGTGGGCGGGGGCGCGCCGAAAACACCCTCGTTGTCGTCCTCGCTCATCGTGAAGATCGTCAGCCACGACTGCCAGCGCCGCAGCAGTTCCTTCTTCTCCGGACCGAACCAGGTCAGCCCGCCGTCGGCGCCCGGGACCTGGGCGAGGATGGTGCCGAACCCGGGCGGGAAGTACAGCTGCTCGAGGGTGAACCGTTCGAACTCCGGAAGCGACCCGTCCAGCCGGTCCCAGCTCGTCACGCAGGGGCCCTTGCCGATCTGGGACGCGGCGTAGGCGCCGCCGCCGTGACTCAGCCCGAGCACCTCGCGGACCCGTTCCTCGTCGAAGACCGCGGTGTTGAGCCGCTCGCCGTTCCCGGAGAAGTACCGGCCCACGGCCGGGGGCAGCGCGCCGAGCCCGGCCTCCGAGCGCTGCAGGATCACCGGCGTGGCGCCCGCCCCGGCCGCGAGCACGACGAGTTTGGCGTCGATGGTGCCGCTCCCGGCCGTCACCCGGTAGTCGTCGCCGTCGATGAGGTTGAAGTGCACCCGGTAGCCGTCGGGGGTGCGCGACAGCCGCTGCACCTCGTGCAGGGGACGGATCTCCGCGCCGTGCGCGACGGCCGCGGGGAGGTAGTTCAGCAGCAGCGACCGCTTGGCGTCGAACCTGCAGCCGGACATCATCCAGTTGCAGTTGGTGCACTTGTCGCGGTCGATGGCGGCGGGCGCGGGGTTGGCGGTGCGGCCGGCGTGCGCGCACGCGGCGGCGAACAGCCCGCCGGAGTAGGTGACGTCGTTCCAGTCCTGCCGGATCACCGGCAGTGCCTCGGCCACCCGGTCGTACCACGGCTCCAGCGTGTCGCGGCTGATGGACCGCGGCCACATGCGGCGGCCGAGGCTCCCGCGGCGCTCGAACACGAAGGAGGGGACGCGGGGCATCGCAGCGAAGTACACCACGCTGCCGCCGCCGACGCAGTTGCCGCCGAGGACGCTCATGCCCTCGCCGACCACGAAGTCGAAGATCCGGGTGTAGGACGAGCCGAGCAGGAAGTCGTGGTCGAACTCGTCGCTGGCCACCCACGGGCCGCGTTCGAGCAGGACCACCTTCGCGCCTCCGGCGGCCAGGTGGTAGGCGGTGATCGCGCCGCCGAAGCCGGTGCCGACCACCACGATGTCGGCGCTGTCGCGGGCGGTCATGCCAGGCTCCCGGTGGCGTCGGTGGCCGGGTGGACGGAGGCGAGCGCGCGCCGGTAGGAGAACTGCGGGAACCGCCACAGCCCGTCCTCGTCGGGCCGCGCGAACCCGAGCGCCAGCAGACCCGGGTGCCCCTCGGCGATCGCGTCGGCGGTGTGCATGTGCGCGGCGGTGTCGAACGCCATGTTGCTGAACAGCGCGAGCAGCACCCACAGGTCCTTCTCGGGGTGGCCGGGCGCGGTGAGGGCGCGGACGACCGCGGTCCGCTCGGCGAAGGGCAGCGCGACGAACGGCGGGACCGAGGCGTCCAGGTCCAGGCCGCGGCGGGCCGCGTGCTCGGCCGCGTGCCGGTCGAGGGCGGCGGTGTAGTCGTCCAGGGCGTCGGCGATGCCGGTCGCGGGCGTCTCCAGCAGGGCGAGGGCGCCGGCCGCGACGGCGCCGGGCCCGGGGGCGGCGCCCGCCACGGCCCGGTCGTCCGGAGCGCGCTTCTCCCCGGGGACGATCGTGTCGGCGAAAGCCTCCAGTGTCAGTGTCCTCGCGGCGCGCCCGGCGGGCCTCTCGGTTTCCATGCGGTCTCCTCACACGGCGTAAGCGACGCAATTCAGTTAAAGTCGGACGAAACGGCCGCCGCATCTCCGGAAATGCTCGCGGGGCGCGCGGCGGACCGCCGAAGCGGAGGCGAACCCCGGCGGCGGGCGCGGCGAACGAAGGACCGTTGCATTCGCGTCGCGCCCACGACAAAGTGACAAATGCCAACTGTTCCCTTGCTTCACTGGAAAGCGGTATTTCCATGCAAGAACGTGCTCGGCGCACCCGGCGGAACATCATGGAGGCCGCCGCGGCCTCCTTCGAGGCGCACGGGTACGGCGCGGCCCGCCTCCAGGACATCACCGACCGGGAGGACGTCAGCAAGGGCGGGCTGTACTTCCACTTCCCGTCGAAGGAGTCGATCGCGCTGGCGATCATCCGGCGGAGCGAGGAACTGCACGCCGAGCTGGTCGAGGAACTGCGCCCGCGCTTCCCGCAGGCCATGCGGCTGCTGATCGAGTACACCCACCGGGTCGGCCGGGCGTTCCGCGACGACGTGGTCGCGCGGGCCGGGATCCGGCTGCTCCTGGAGAGCCGGCTGCGTGACCCGTCCGCGCCGCCGCCGTTCTCCGGCCGGATCGACAACGTGCGGACGCTGCTGCAGGCCGCCCGCGAGCAGGGCGACCTCGCGCCCTGGGTCGACCCGGCGTCCGCCGCGCCGTCGCTGGTGGCCGCGTTCCTCGGGCTGCAGCAGATCGTGATGGTGCGCGGCGGCCCCGTCGACCCCGACCGCTGCGTGGCCGACATGTGGCAGTTCCTGCTGCCCGGCCTGGTCCCCGCCGACCGCCTGGCCGGGCTGCTGGCGCTGCTGCCCGCGGCGCCCGGCGGCTGAAGCGCGGCCGGTGGTCCGGACCGGGCGCGGTCAGGCGGGCGGATCGTCGATCAGGCCGCGCTTGCGCAGCAGCGGCAGGACGCCCTCGCCGAAGGCGTACGCCTCCTCCAGATGAGGCTGCGCCGAAAGGATCAGATGGTCGACGCCGAGCGCGTGGTACTCCTCGATCCGCTCGGCGACCTCCTCGTGGCTGCCGACCAGCGCCGCGCCCACGCCCGGCCTGACCAGACCGTACCCGGCCCACACGTTCGGGTGGACCTCCAGGCCGGCGGCGCTCCCGCCGTGCAGCGCCAGGGCGCGACGCTGCCCCTCGGACTCGCTGCGCGCGAACCGGCGCTGCGCCTGCCGGATCCGCTCGGGGTCCATGCCCTCGACGAGCCGCCGGGCCGTCTCCCACGCCTCCGCCGCGGTGTCCCGGCTGATGACGTGGAAGCGGGTGCCGTAGCTCAGCTCCCGGCCGCGGGCGGCGGCCGCCTCCCGGGCCCGGCCGAGCAGCTCCCCGAGCGCGGGAGGCGGCTCGCCCCAGGCGAGGTAGGTGTCGGCGTGCTCGGCCGCCACCGTCCGGGCCGCGTCCGACGACCCGCCGACGAACACGTGCGGGCGGACGGGATGCGGCCGGGCCAGCAGCCCGCCCTCGATCCGGTAGTGCTCCCCGGCGAAGTCGAACCGCTCGCCCTCCCAGGCGCGCCCGAACACCTCCAGGAACTCCGCCGTGCGCGCGTACCGCCGGTCGTGGTCCAGCGCGTCGCCGTAGCGGCGCTGCTCGTCGGCGTCGCCGCCGGTGACGATGTTGAGCTGCAGCCGGCCGTCCGACACCCGCTGGAACGTGGCCGCCATCTGGGCGGCGAGCAGCGGCGACACCAGCCCCGGACGCAGCGCGATCATGAACTTGACGCGCCGGGTGCGGGCGGCCAGCGCCGCCGCCGCGACCCAGGGGTCCTCGCAGAACAGGCCGAACGGCGTCAGCATCCCGGTGAAGCCGAACCGGTCGGCGGCGAGCGCCACCTGGGCGAGGTAGTCGGGCTCCGGCTCGCGGCGCACGCCCGGCACCGCCGGCCCCCCGGACGGTTTCGCGATCTCCCTGCCGTCGCCGTGCAGCGGCAGGAACCAGTACAGGTGCACGATGCTGCGTCCCCTTTCCCCGCGGACGGCCCGGCGCGTCCCGGCCGGGCGGCCTCACCCTAACCCGCGGTTCCCGCACGTCACAGGGGGTGCGGCGGGACTCGGCAATCGCGAAGAAGCCGGCCCCGCGCCGCATTCCGGAAGATGCGCCGCGGCCCGGGCCGCGCCGACGATGACGCGGTGGGAGCCGGGCCGGCGCGTCCGGCGCGACCGGCGCAGGACGCAGTGTGGGAGGTGCCCCGATGCGGGTGATCGTGGACTACGACCAGTGTGACGGCAACGGCCTGTGCAGCGAGCTCGCACCGGAGATCTTCGAGCTGGGCGGCGACGACGTGCTGCGCGTCCGCGAGGGGCATCCGGGGCCGGAGCTGTGGCAGGCCGCCGAGGACGCCGCGCAGGCGTGCCCCAAGCTCGCCATCACCCTGACGGAGCGCGGCTGATGGCGGTGGCCGCCGTGTCGGACGGCCGCACGCCCGTGATCGTCGCCGCGGTCCGCACCCCCATCGGCAGGCGCGGCGGGGGGCTCGCCGGGCTCAAGGCCGTCGAGCTGCTGCGCGCCGTGCTGCTGGAGGCAATCGGGCGGGCCGGGATCGCCCCGGACGACGTGGAGCAGATCATCGGCGGCTGCGTCACCCAGTCCGGCGAGCAGAGCCTGAACGTGACGCGCAACGCCTGGCTGAGCACCGGCCGCGACCCCGCGGTCGGCTGCACGACCGTGGACGTGTCGTGCGGGTCGGCGCAGCAGGCCAATCACCTGGTGGCCGCGCTGATCGCGGCGGGCGCCATCGACGTCGGGATCGGCTGCGGCGTGGAGTCGATGAGCCGGGTGCCGATCGGCACGAACCTGTACCAGGGGCCGGGGCACTACAAGACCGCGGACTATCCGTGGGACGACCCGCCGAAGGCGCAGTTCGGCGGCGCCGAGCGGATCGCCCGCCGGCAGGGCATCGACCGCGCGGACGCCGACGCGTTCGGGCTGATGTCGCAGCGCCGCGCCGCTCGCGCCTGGGACGCCGGCCGCTTCGACGCCGAGATCACCGCGGTCACCGCGCCCGTGCTGGACGCCGAGGGCGCCCCGACCGGCGAGAGCCGCCGCGTGGACCGCGACGAGGGACCGCGTCCGACCACCCCCGAGGGGCTCGCCGCGCTGCGTCCGAACGTCGAGGGCGGCGTGCACACCGCCGGGACCACCTCGCAGATCTCCGACGGCGCGGCCGCGATCGTGTGGACGTCGCTGGAGCGGGCGCGGGCGCTCGGCCTGCGCCCCCGCGCCACCCTGGCCCACCAGGTCGTCACCGGCGCCGACCCGTACTACCTGCTCGACGGGCCGGTGGCCGCCACGCGGCGGCTGCTGGCGCGGGCCGGTATGAAGATCGGCGACGTCGACCGGTACGAGGTCAACGAGGCGTTCGCGTCGGTCGTGCTCAACTGGGCCGCCGCGTTCGACGCCGACTTGGACCGCGTCAACGTCAACGGCGGCGCGATCGCCCTCGGCCATCCGCTCGGCGCCACCGGCACCCGGCTACTGGTGACGGCGCTGCACGAACTGGAACGCGCGGACGCCGACCACGCGCTGGTCACGATGTGCTGCGGCGGCTCGCTCGGCACCGCGTCCCTGCTCCGGCGGCTGTAGGCGGCGGGCATGGAAGAGGAGAGCGCGGCGCCGGCGGGGCCGCTGGCGGGCCTCCGGGTGCTGGCCGTGACCAAGGCGTGGTCGGGGCCGCTCGCCGCGTGCGTGCTGGCCGACCTCGGCGCCGACGTCGTCAACGTGGAACTGCCCGGGTCGCGGGACGGCCGGGTCCCGCCGTTCATCCCCGGCACCCGGCTGTCGTGGTTCCGCGAGTCGGTGCACCGCAACAAGCGGAGCGTGGCCGTCGACCTGCGCCGGGACGAGGGCCGGGAGACCTTCCTGCGGCTCGCCGCCACGGCCGACGTGATCGTGGAGAACTACAAGCCCGGCACGCTGGCGGGCTGGGGGGTCGGCTACGACGCCTGCCGCGCGGTCCGGCCGGACGTGGTGTTCGTGTCGATCTCCGGGTGGGGGCAGGACGGCCCGAAGGCGCACGCGCCCGCCTACGACCCGGTCGTGCAGGCCGCCGCGGGCTGGATGGCATTGAACGGCCCGGCCGGCGGCCCGCCCGTCCGCGCCCCGACGTTCCTGGCCGACGAGCTGGCGGGCCTGCACGCCGCGATCGGGGCGCTGGCCGCGCTGGCGCACCGCGACCGGACGGGCGAGGGCCAGCACGTCGACGTGTCGATGCTCGACAGCCTGCTGTTCAGCAGCAGCGGGCTGCCGACGCTTGCCGCGACCGGGGCGCCCCCGGCACGGTACGGCAACGAGACCGACTTCGTGGTGCCGTCCAACGTGTACGCCTGCTCGGACGGCCACCTGTACCTTGCCGTGGCGCTGAACAAGCACTGGCGGTTGCTGGCCGACGCGATCGGCAGGCCCGACCTCGGCCGGGCCGACGGGTACCGCACGAACGAGGAGCGGTTGGGCAACCGGGACGCGGTGAACGCCCTCGTCGCCGGCTGGTGCGCGCGGCGCACCGTCGCCGAGGCGCTGGAGGTGCTGGAAGGCCAGGGCCTGGTGGTGGCGGAGGTCCGCGACCTGGCCGCCGCCGTCCGGGACCCGCAGGTGGCGGCGCGCGGCACGCTGCGTCCCACGCGGCTGAGCGACGGGACGGTCGCGCCGCTGGTGGCGCCGCCCGCCCGGTTCTCCGCGACCCCCGCCACGATCCGCCGCGGCGCACCGGAGCCGGGCGCCGACACCGCCGAGGTGCTGGCCGAGCTGGACCGCGCCGCGCCCGCCGGGGAGTTTCCGGCCGCTCCGGAAAGGGCCGGAAAAGCACCCGGGAAGGCAGCACGCGTGAATAACGACGAAACGCCGCCGGGTCTTTAGTGTTCATGGCGTCGGAAGTATTCGCAGGGAGGGGTGCGATGTCGGATCGGCATGGTGTTCTGGTCACCGGCGCATCGCGCGGAATCGGGCGCGCCGTCGCCTTGCGGCTGGCCCGCGAGGGCTATGCGGTGGCGGGCTGCCACCGCAGCGCTCGGGTCGAGGCGCGGCAGACCGAAAAGGACGTCGAACGCTACGGAAACGGCTGCTATTTCGCCGAGTGCGACGTGGCCGACCCCGAGGCCGGCGAGGAGTTCATCAGCGCCGCCGAGGACCGCATCGGACCGATCGGCCTGCTGGTCAACAACGCCGGCATCACCCGGGACGCGCCGCTCGTGCTCTCCTCCCACCAGGACTGGGACACGGTCCTCGCCACCAATCTGTCCGGCACCCGCAACATGTGCCGGGCCATGGCGTTCCGGTTCATGAAGAACCACGGCGGCGCCGTGGTGAACATGTCGTCGGTCGCCGGAATCTACGGGAACGCGGCGCAGACCGCCTATGCCTCGACCAAGGCCGGAATCATCGGGTTCAGCAAGTCATTGGCGAAGGAGGTCGCCGGATACGGCGTCCGCGTCAATGTCGTCGCCCCCGGTTTCATCGATACCGACATGACCGGTGAACTGCCGGAGAAACTGCGGGCGCAGGCCCTTTCCCAGATCCCCGTCGGACGGTTCGGCCGGCCCGAGGAGGTGGCCGAGCTCGTCGCCTTCCTGCTGTCAGAGCGGGCGTCCTACATCACCGGCCAGGTCTTCCAGGTGGACGGGGGGATCCTGCTGTGACCACCGCGCCGGCCCCGACCTGGCGGACCGCGCCCGCCGCGCCCCCGGTCGCGGCGCCCGCCCGCGCCGTGGACGCCTGGCGGGCCGAGCCGATCGACGGCGGCTGGACGGTCTCCGCGCGGGTCCGGGTCCGCGGGGACGACCCGAACCTGCGCGGGCACTTCCCCGGCCTCGCGGTCTACCCGGGCGTGTTCATGGTGGAGACCCTCCGCCAGAGCGTGGCCCTCGCCGTCCCCGGCGACCCGGCGCTGCGCCTGCTGCGCTCGGTGCGCTTCCTGTCCCCGCTGCTGGACGGCGACGAGCTGCACATGCGGATCACGGCGACCGAGCGTCCGGACGGCGGCTGGGACGTCACCGGTACCGGCCGCAACGGCGCCGACGGGCGTCCGGTGACCCGCCTCAGCGCGCTGTTCGGCTCGCCGCCGGACGCGTCCGGCGGCCCGCTCACCAGCCTGCCCGCGGGGGTGCGCGAGCATCCCGCCGTCCGCGCGACACTGCCGCAACGGCACCCGCTGCTGCTGGTGGACCGGGTCGTGGAGTTCGACCCCGGCATCGGCGTCGTCGCGGTCAAGGCGGTCACCGCGAACGAGCCCTGCTACGCCGGCGTCCCCGACGGCGCGGGGGAGAACGCCTACCACTACCCGCCGTCGCTCATCGTCGAGTCCCTCGGCCAGGCCGCGGCGCTGCTCTGGCTGGACGGCGACGGCACGCGCGACCCCGCCGACCCGGCCGGCCCAGCCGACCCCAGAAGTCTTGGCGGCGACGGCGCGGTCCTGATGTTCGCGGGCGCGCGCGACTTCTCCTTCGACGGCGCCGTCCGGCCCGGCGACGTGATGGTCCATCGGGTCCGGCTGGACTCCGTGGTCGCCGGCACCGCCTTCGCCTGCGGCGAGACCCGGGTCGGCGGACGCCGCGTCGCCGCCGTCCGGCACCTGATCGCCACCCGGCGCCCCGTGCGCCCCACCGACTCCGCGCCCGTCCCGGGCGCGGACGCCCACGACAGCGACGACGCACGGTCGTCCAGGGAAGGAACGCGATGACCCCGGAAGAGCAGCGGCTCGAGGAGCTGCGCGAGATGGTCGCCGAGGTGCTGGAGGTGGAGCCGGACGAGCTCACCGACACCGGCGACTTCGTGGAGGACTACGAGGCCGACTCGCTGCGGGCCATCGAGATCCTGGCCCGCATCGACAAGGCGTACAAGGTGCAGATCCCGCAGGCCGAGCTGCCCGAGCTGCGCAACCTCAAGGCCGTGCACGCGGCGCTCCTGCGGCACTCGGGCCGGCGGGGCTGACCGTGACGCGCGTCGCGGTGACCGGGCTCGGCCCGGTGTCCAGCATCGGCGTGGGGCTGCCGGCCTTCGCCGAGGCGCTGCGCGCGGGACGCTCCGGGATCGCGCCGATCACCGGCTTCGACCCGTCGGGGTTCCCGCACCGCAACGCCGGCGAGGTCCGCGGCTTCCGGCCGCGCGACCACCTGCGCCGGCTGGATCCGCGGCGCTGGGGGCGGTCCAGCCTGTTCGCCGCGGGCGCGGCGCGGCTGGCCGCCGCCGACGGCGGCCTGGACCCCGGGTCGCTCGACCCGGCCAGGGCGCACGCCGTCATCGGCACCACCAGCGGCGAGTCGACGGTCGCCGAGGCGCTCACCGCGCAGATCGTCGAGGACGGCTTCGCCGGGCAGGACCCGGGCCTGCTGGCGCGGCTGCCCGCCGGGCGGCTGGCGAACGCGGTCAGCGAGGAGCTCGGCCTGCGCGGCGAGTCGCTCACCGTCGCCACCGCGTGCTCGGCCAGCAACTACGCCCTCGGCTACGCCTACGACCTGCTGGTCACCGGCGAGGCCGACGTGGTGCTGGCCGGCGGGGCCGACTCGGTCTGCCGGTGGGCGCACGCCGGGTTCTACCGGCTCGGGGCGCTCGCCGAGCACGCCTGCGCCCCCTTCGACCGTGACCGTTCCGGGATCCTCACCGGGGAGGGCGGGGCCGTGCTGCTCCTGGAGACCTTCGACCACGCGCGGGCGCGCGGCGCCCGCGTCTACGCCGAGCTGCTCGGCTACGGCCTGAACTGCGACGCCAGGCATCCGGTCGCGCCGGACACCGCGAGCGTCGCCGAGTGCATGCGGCTCGCGCACCGCAACGCGGGGGTCGGGCCGGACGACGTCGACTACATCTGCGCGCACGGCACCGGCACCCCCACCAACGACCTGGTGGAGAGCCGGGCCATCCTGGAGGTGTTCGGGGACCGGCCGCCGCCGGTCAGTTCGATCAAGTCGATGATCGGGCACACGATGGGCGCGGCCTGCGGGTTCGGTGCGATCGCGACCGTCCTCGCCCTCGACCGCGGGTTCCTGCCTCCGACCGTCAACTGGGTCACCGCCGACCCCGAGATGCCGGGCATCGACCCGGTGCCGAACGTCGCCCGCCCGGCCCGGCCGCGGATCGCGCAGAACGACGGGTTCGCGTTCGGCGGCAACAACGCGATCGTGATGCTGGGGGCGGTCGCATGACCGGCGCCGGCATCGGCATGGGCATCGCGGGGTGGAGCGTCCTCAGCGCCGGCCCCGCCAAGGTAGCCGAGCTGTACGACGAGCCGCTGCCCGGGCCCGTCGGGCACGCCCTCACCGGCTTCGACGCGCGCGCCCGGCTCGGCCGCAAGGGCACCGGCTCCTACGACCGGGTCACCGCGCTCGCCGTGGTCTGCTGCCAGGAGGCGCTGCGGGACGCGGGCACCGCCGTCGACGACGCGGCCCGCACCCGGATCGGCGTCGCGCTCGGCACCACGATGGGCAGCTTCAAGTCCACCAGCGACTACAGCCGCGAGACCCTCGTCCAGGAGCGGCCGTACCTGGTCAACCCGCTGCTGTTCCCGAACACGGTGATGAACTGCGCGGCCGGGCAGGTCGCGATCCGGTTCGGGCTGAAGGCCGTGAACGCCACGATCGCCGGGGGGCCGGTCGCGTTCCTGAACGCGCTGCGCTACGCCGGCAACGCGATCGGGCGCGGCTACGCCGACGTGATGCTCACCGGCGCGGCCGAGGAGTTCACCCCGCACCGCGCCTGGGCCGCCCGGCTGACCGGGCCGGACGGGGCGTTCGAGCCGGGCGAGGGCGCCGGGGTGTTCGTGCTGGCCGGGCCGCGCGCCCCGGCCTGGGCGGGGCCGCGGCGTCCCGCCGGGATCCTCGCGGTCGCGACCGGGTACGGCCCCGGCGGCGATCCGGACGGCCGCGCGCTGGCCGGCTGCGCCGAGCGGGCCCTCGCCCGCGCGGGCGTCCGGCCCGCCGAGGTCGCCGCCGTGGTCACCGGCGAGGGCTCCGACGCCGACCGCGGCGAGTTCGCCCCGGTCGCGCGGGTGCTCGGCCGCGAACCGGAACGCGTCCCCGCCAAGCGGGACGCCGGGGACTGCGACGCCGCCTCGCCCGCGCTCGGCCTCGGCGCCCTGCTCGCCTCCGGCCGCCTGGACGGCGGGGAAGTCGCGCTGCTGACCGCGCGCGGCGCCGACGGGGCGGCGGGCGTCGCCGTCGTGCGCGGCGGGCCGGCCGGGAACGGGAAGGGGGCCGCCGGTGCCGGCACTGATCACGGCTAGCGCGGTGCGGACCTGCTTCGGCACCGGGGCGGAGACCTTCGCCGCGCTGCTCGCCGGCCGCAGCGGGGCCGGCCCGCTGCGGCACGGCGAGCCCGGCCTGCTCGGCGTCAAGACCGGCTACCACCTGGTCGACGGCGGCGGTTCGGCGTTCAAGGCGAGCCGGCTGCTGGCGGACGCGGTCGGGGAGGCGGTCCGGCAGGCGGGCCTCGACCCCGCCCGCGAGCGGGTGGCCGTGCTCGTGGGCACCGGCCTGGGCGAGCTGTCGGCGGTGGAGCGGTGGGCGATCGACGGGACGCCGGTCCCGCCCCGGGCCCTGGACTTCGAGGGGGCGGTGCGGGCCGTGCTGCCCGGCGCCGCCGAGGTGACGACCCTCTCGGGCGCGTGCAGCGCGGGCGGCCACGTCCTCGCGCTGGCGCAGGACCTGGTGGAGCTCGGCGAGGCGGACGCCGTCGTCGCCGCGGCCGCCGACACGATGACCCGCTCGATGCTCACCATGATCGGCCGGGTGGCGCCGGTGCCCGCCGCGATGGTCCGCCCGTTCGACGCCCGGCGGGAGGGGGTGCTGCTCGGCGAGGGCGCGGCCGCGGCCGTCGTTGTCCCCGCGACTCGGCCGGGCGCATGGCCGCTCGCCCGGCTGGCCGCGACGGGGCTGTCGTGCGACGCGGGCCATCCGACCGCGCCGGACGTCGCCGGGATCCGCCGCGCGATGCAGGACGCCTACGACCGCGCCGGGCGGCGTCCCGCCGACACCGGCCTGGTGATCGCGCACGGGACGGGGACCGCGCTGAACGACCCCGCCGAGTGCCGGGCGCTGCGCGAGCTCGGCGGGGAGCCGCTGGTGACGGCCGTCAAGGGCGCGGTCGGGCACACCTCGGGCGCCGCCGTGCTGGTCAACCTGGACGTCGCGATCCGCTGCCTGCACGAGGGCCTCGTGCCGCCCGTCGCGGGACTGCGGACCGTCCTGGACGAGGGCGCGGGCCTGCGGTTCGTCGTGGACCGCCCGGCCGCGCTGCCGCCGGGCCCGATCCAGTTGAACGCCTTCGGGTTCGGCGGCGTCAACGCGGTCACCCTCCTGGAGGCCGCATGAACGTCGCGGTGACCGGATGGAGCCTGCACCTGCCGGGTGTGCGGCCGGCGGACGCGCTGACCGCCCGCCTCGGCAGGCGTCCCGGCGCCTGGGCGCGCGCCGACGCGGTCCCGGCGGACCGCGCCGCCGACCTCCTCGGCCGCAAGGGGCTGCTGGGCGTGGAGCCCGCGACCCGGCTGGCGCTGTGCGCGGTGCACCGCGCGCTGCGGCTGCCGCCGGGCCACCGGCCGGACGATCCCGCCGACCCGCGCGCCGCCGTGGTGGCCTGCGGCGACCTCGGGACCGCCGAGGCCGTCGCGCGGGTGGCCCGGGCCGCCGCGACCGAGGGCGGGACGGCCGTCAGCATCCTGGACGCGCCGAACGTGTCCGGCAACGTCGTCGCCGCCACGGTCGCGATCCGGTACCGGCTCGGCGGCCCCAACCTCATGGTGTGCTCGGGCCCGGACGCCGGCGCGCGCGGGCTGCGGCTCGCGCTCGTCCTGCTGCGCGCGGGCCGCGCGGACCGGGTGGTCCTCGTCGGCACGGAACCCGCCGACGAGGTGGCGGCCGCCCTGCACGCCGCGGACGGCCCCGCCGCGCCGCTCACCGCCGGGGCCGCCTGCGTCGTCCTGGCGGCATCGCCGGTGGGGGCATCGCTCGAACTGTGCGCCCCGGATGGCGGCGACGCGGTGCGGATCGGGCCCGGCGGGTTCGACACGGCCGCGGAATGGGGCGACCACCGCGGCGCCGAGACGGTGGTCGGGCTGGCGCTCGCCGCGCACCTCGTCGCCGACGAGGGAGCGGACGCCGCCGACGTGCACGGCGCGGCGCGGGTGCGGAGGGCGCGATGACCACGCCGACACCGGCGCTGCACGTCCTGTCGCGCGGCCGTCCCGGCGCCCCCCTGGTCGTGTTCGCGCACGGGCTGGAGGACACCTGGACCTGCTGGGGGCCGCTGGCGGGGCGGCTCGACCGCGGCTGGCGCATGGTCGCGCTGGACCTGCCGTGGCGGGCCGGCAACGACTACCGCTGGCGGAACCGGCGGCCCGGCGCGTGGCTCGGCGACGCCCTCGACCTCGTCGGCGCCGTCCCCGACGTCCTCGTCGCGCACTCCTTCGGCGCGAACGCGACGCTGGAGCTGCTGTGCGCGGACGACCCCCGCGCCGGCCGGTCGTCGGCCCTGCTGTGCCCGCTGTACCGGCCGCCCCGGCACCGGCTCACCTGGCGCATGCTCGACCGGTCGCGCAAGACGTTCGTCCAGCACATCCGGGACGGCGTGCGGGCCCGGCTGGGGGCGCGCGCCGCGACGCTGAACCCGGCGCTGCTCGACACGATGATGGACCTCGCCGTGGACCGGGTCGGGCCGGCCGGATTCCTCACCGCGTTCGAGCAGTTCGCGTCCACCGCGGACCTGCCGCTGGCGGCGGCGGGCCGGCCGGCGCTCGTCATCGCCGGCGACCGCGACCCCGCCGCGTCCGGGGAGGCGGCCCGCGAGCTCG
Source organism: Actinomadura opuntiae (assembly GCF_030283205.1). Lineage (GTDB taxonomy): Bacteria > Actinomycetota > Actinomycetes > Streptosporangiales > Streptosporangiaceae > Spirillospora. The sequence goes on along the minus strand of NZ_JASNWF010000023.1, from coordinate 96,016 downwards.
CCGCCGGCATGCCCGGCGCGCGGGCCGTCATCGACCCCGGCTACGACCACTTCTGCCATCTCCGGCACGCCCCCGCCATCGCCGGCCGGATCGCCCGGCTGGCCCGCGAGGTCCACCCGTCCCCGACCAGAACGGCAGGCCAGTCACGATGACCGCCACCCCGACAGCAGCGGCGCCGGCAGCGGCCGCGCCGACCGTCGTGCGGGCGCGCCCCGGCTTCGAGGGCGCCAACATCCGCACCTGGATCGGTTTCAAGCACTTCATCTACCTCGTCGAGCAGGCCGTCCTGCAATGGCTGGTCGACCAGGGCGCGGGCGCGCGCACCCTGTTCCTGGAGCACGGCCTCGGCGCCGAGATCGTCGAGTGCTCCGTGCAGCTGCCCGCCGTCCTGGAGCTCGACGACGAGGTGACCGCGCGGGTCGCCGCCCGCGGCGACGGCCGCCTCGACGTCCGGCTCACCGTGCTGCGGGACGGCGCGGAGGTGACGGTGCTGCGCGGCAAGGTCACGGTGGCGCTGGTCCGCGAGCGCAGAGCCGACCGGTACCGCCCGGCGCCGCCGCGGCTCGCCGCCCTGGAGACCGACGCGCTGGCGCGGCCGGGCGGGCCCGCCCCGATCCCGTTGCCGGCGGGACGGTCCGTCCGGACCGCCGTCGGCGCCGACGCGTTCCTGTGGTCGTGGCGGGCGCCCTACTTCTACTGCCACTACACCGACCGGGTGCAGCACTCCGGGTACGTCCGCGCCCTGGAGGAGGTCGTCGACCGGTTCCTCGCCGACCGGGGCATCTCGGTCGGGCGGCTGCTCCACGAGCGGTCCTGGATCCCGGTGGTGTCGCGCGCCCGGATCAGCCTGCTCGCGCCGGCGCACATGGAGGAGACGGTGCACACCGTCTTCACCGTCGTGGACGTCCTGCGCGGCGTGATGTTCGACGCCCGGATGGACTGCTACGTCCGGCGGAGCGACCGGCTGGTCCCCGTCGCGACGGCCAGCATCCTGCACGGATACGCGATCGCCGCCGGCGAGGGGGCGGGCGGCCTCGCAGAGCTGGATGACGCGACGATCGAGGCGCTCACTGGAGGCGGCCGATGACGCGCGCGAAGACCCGGCGGCCCCGGCTGTACTTCTCCTTCCGCAGCCCCTACAGCTGGCTGACCGTCCACCGCCTCCTCGCCGAGGTGCCGGACGCGTTCGAGACCTTCGACCTGTTCCCGTACTGGGACCCGGACGAGCGGACCTGCGAGGCGCTGCGCGCCCGCGGCGGCGAGTTCCACTACGTGCAGATGAGCCGTGCCAAGCACCTGTACATGCTGCTCGACACCAAGCGGACGGCCGAGCGGGCCGGGCTCGCCATGGCCTGGCCCATCGACGTCGACCCCTGGTGGGAGCCGCCGCACCTGGCGTGGCTGCTCGCCCGCCGCCGCGGCCTGGCCCGCCCGTTCTACGACGCGATCGTGCGGGCCCGCTGGGGCCGCGGCGACGACATCTGCGAGCCGTCCGTCGTCCGCGCGGCCGCGGCCGAGGCGGGGCTGGACCCGGACGAGGCCGTCGCCGCGCCGAGCGACCCGTCCATCAGGGACGAGGCCGCCGACTGCCTGTACCAGGCCTACCTCGACGACGTGTTCGGCATCCCCTACCTGAAGTGGGGCCGGCACCGGTTCTGGGGCTACGACCGGCTCGACGCCTTCCTGGAGACCTGGAGACCGGCGCTCGAAGGGAGCACGGCATGACCGATATGACCGACACGCACGCGCCCGCGCCGTCCGAGAGCGAGGCATCGCCCGCGGTGCCGGCGGACGGGCCCGACCCCTGGGAGGGCATCCCCGCCGAACTGCTGGACGGCGGCCGCGCCTACGACACCGACACTGCGGGGGGCTGCGGATGACGACCGCCCCCGCCACCGGAGAACGGCGCGCCGCCGCGCGCCGCCCGGAACGCACGCCCGCCGAGGAACGGCTGTACCGCAAGCAGCGGCTCGCCGCCGCGCTGCGGCTGTTCGCCCGGTTCGGGTTCGCCGAGGGCGCCGGCGGCCACATCACCGCCCGCGACCCCGAGCACCCCGACCGCTTCTGGATCAACCCGTTCGGCGTCGACTTCGGCCATGTGCGGGTCAGTGACCTGCTGCTCGTCGACCCCGACGGGACGGTCCTGCACGGGGAGGGGAGCGTGAACCCGGCGGGCTACGCCATCCACTCGCGGATCCACGCCGCCCGCCCGGACGTGGTGGCCGCCGCGCACTCCCATTCCGTGCACGGACGGGCCTGGTCGGCGCTGGGCCGCCCGCTCGACCCGCTCACCCAGGACGCGTGCGCCTTCTTCGAGGACCACGCGGTGTACCGGGAGTTCGGGGGAGTGGTCCTGGACGCCGAGGAGGGCGACCGGGTCGCCGGGAGCCTCGGCACCGGCAAGGCCGTGATCCTGGCCAACCACGGCCTGCTGACGGTCGGCGGATCGGTGCAGGAGGCCGCCTGGTGGTTCGTTTCGATGGAGCGGTGCTGCCAGATCCAGCTCCTGGCCGAGGCAGCGGGTACGCCCGTCGCGATCCCCGCCGCGACCGCGCGGCGCACCCGCGTCCACATGGGGTCGCCCGCGATGGGACGGCTGAACTTCAGGCCGCTGTACGCCGACATCGTCCGGGCCGAGCCCGGCCTGCTGGAGTAGGAGACCGCCGCCCATGCCGACCCTGCTGGACCGACACATCGACCGGGACGGCTCCGCGATCGCGATCAGCGGCGCCGGCGGCGCGGCGCTCACCTGGAGCCGGCTCGGCGAGCGCGTCGACCGCTGGAGCGACCTGCTCGCGGGCGCCGGGCTCGGAGAGGGCGACCGGGTCGCCGCCGTCCTCGGCAACCGGCCGGAGACGTTCGAGCTGCTGCTGGCGTGCCTGCACAGCGGGCTGGTCCTGGTGCCGGTGAACTGGCACCTGACCGCGCCGGAGATCCGCCACATCCTCGCCGACTCCGGCAGCAGGGCCCTGGTCGCCGAGCCCGCCTACGCCGCCACGGCGGCCGAGGCGCGCACGGAGGGCTGCGCGCTCGCGCTGGTGCTCGGCGACCGGGACCGCGACGGGTTCGCCGCCGCGGAGCCCCTACTGGCCGCTGCCGACCCCGCCGGGCCGGCGCGGCGGACCTGCGGGTCGACGATGCTCTACACCTCCGGCACGACCGGCGCGCCCAAGGGCGTGGTCAACAACCTGTTCACCGTCGGGGCGCCGTTCGAGAGGGTGGACCGGCTCACCCGCTACGCGCGGACGGTCCTCGGCGTCCCGGCGGGGGAGCGGGTGATGCTGGACGGCCCCTGGTACCACTCGGCGCAGCTGTTCTTCTCGCTGCTGTCGCTGCTGCAGGGGTCGCGGCTGGTCCTGCGGCCCCGGTTCGACCCGGCCGCCACGCTGCGCACCATCGACCGGGAGCAGATCACCGCCGTCCACCTGGTGCCGACGCAGTTCGTGCGGCTGTTGCGCCTGGACGAGGAGACCCGCCGCTCGTTCTCCGGCGCGAGCCTGCGCCGGGTCTGGCACGGCGCCGGGCCCTGCCCCGCCGAGGTGAAGCGCGCGATGATCGACTGGTGGGGGCCGGTGCTCGTGGAGTACTACGGCGCCACCGAGGGCGGAGCCGTCACCCTCATCGACTCCCACGAGTGGCTGCGCCGCCCCGGCAGCGTGGGCCGCGCCGTCCCCGCCTACGAGCTGCTCGTCGTCGGCCCGGACGGGACGCCGCTGCCGCCCGGGCGGGAAGGGCGCGTCTTCGTCCGCCGCAAGGGCGGCCAGGGGTTCCGCTACCACAACGACCCGGGCAAGACCCGCAAGGCGCACCTCGCGCCCGACACCTTCACCTTCGGCGAGCTCGGGCGGCTGGACGAGGACGGCTACCTCTACCTCGCCGGCCGCGAGCAGGACATGATCGTCTCCGGCGGGGTCAACGTGTACCCGGCGGAGGTGGAGGCGGCCCTGCTGGCCCACCCCGACGTGCGCGACGCCGCCGTGACGGGCGTCCCCGATCCGGAGTTCGGCGAGCGGGTGGTCGCCGTGGTGGAGCCCGCCGCGGGCGCCGGCTCCGACCTCGCCGTCCGGCTGGACCGGCACTGCCGCGGCCGGCTCGCCGGGTTCAAGACCCCCCGCGCCTACCACTTCGTCGACGCGCTGCCGCGCGAGCCCACCGGCAAGCTCCGCAAGGACGCGCTGCGCCTCACCGGCCTGCCCGGGACCCCGCGATGAGCCGCCCGGACATCGCCCACCCCGCCACCTACGCCGTCGGCGTCCCGCACGAGGAGTTCGCGCGGCGGCGCCGGGACGAACCGGTCGGCTGGGTGGAGGAGCCGCTGCTGGTCCGGCACGGCGGCGCCGGGCGGATCGCGCAGCGCGGCACCGGGTACTGGGCGGTCGCGTCCCACGACGCGGTGCGGGAGGTGTCCAAGCGGCCGGAGGTGTTCTCCTCGGCCGCCAAGGGCGCCTTCCTCACCGATCCGCGCAGCCGCGCCGACCTCGTCCAGGCCCGGCAGCTGCTGGTGAACATGGACGCGCCCGAGCACCTGCGGCTGCGCAAGACGATCACCGCGGTGTTCACGCCGCGGGCCGTGCGCGCGCTCGCCGGATCGGTGGCCGCGCACGCGTCCGCGCTCGCCGCCGCGGCGGTTGCGGCCGAACGGTTCGACGCGGTCGCCGACCTCGCCGCCGAGCTTCCGCTGCTGGTGCTGTCCGGCCTGCTCGGCGTGGACGAGGCGGACCGGCACCTGCTGTACCGGTGGAGCAACAACCTGGTCGGCTTCGACGACCCCGAGTACGGCGGCGGCGACATCGAGGTCTACCGCGCGACGTTCGCCGAGGCGTTCGGCTACGCGCGGCGGCTCGCGGCCCGCCGCCGCGCGGAACCGGCCGGCGACCTCTCCGGACGGCTCGTGGCCGCCGGGCTGTCCGACCGCGAGTTCTGCAGCTTCTGGCTGCTGCTGGTCGTGGCGGGCAACGAGACGACCCGGCATCTGATCTCCGGGTCGCTGCAGGCGCTCGCCGCCTTCCCCCGGCAGCGGGACGCGCTGGCGGCCGGCGAGGTGCCGATCGAGGACGCCGTGGAGGAGCTCATCCGGTGGGTGACGCCGATCATGCAGTTCCGGCGCACCGCCGTCCGCGACACCGAGCTGGGCGGGCGCCGGATCCGGGCGGGCGACAAGGTCGTCGTCTACTACACGTCCGCGAACCGCGACGAGACGGTGTTCGCCGACCCCGGCCGGCTCGACCTGTCCCGGCGGCCCAACCCGCACCTGGCGTTCGGGATCGGCCCGCACTTCTGCCTGGGCGCCCACCTCGCCCGGCTGGAGCTGGCCGAGCTGCTCACCGCGCTGCGCCCGCACCTCGCCCGGTTCGAGCCGCTCGGCCCGGCCGTGCGGCTGGAGTCGAACTTCGTCAACGGCGTCAAGTCCCTCCCGGCCCGGTTCGCGTCCCGCTGACCGGCGGGCGCGCGGCCCTTCGACCGGACGCGACCCGCCACGGAAAGAAACCACGGGAAAGGGGAGCGAGGCCCGCCTCGCTCCCCTTCCGCCGTCCGGCGACGCCGTTGTCAGCCGGCGGCCGCCTGCTCCGGCGGGGTCCCGCTCTTCAGCACCCGGTAGATCATCTCCGGGCTCATCAGCGCGCCCGCCGGGTCGACCAGGCCTGCCACCCGCATGAACGCCCGGGTGACCTGCCCGTCCTTGGTCGCCGCCGACTGCAGCAGCGCCATGTAGGCGTTCGCCATCTGCAGCTCCGGCGGCCGGGGGCCCTCGACCTGCGGGTAGGCGAGGTCGCCGCCGGCCGAGATCTGCCACGGCGCGTCGATCACCCCGGCGATGTCCTTCAGGAACGGCAGCGGCTCGGGGATCCCGCGCTCCAGGTGCGCGCGGAGCGTCAGCGCCTCCATCGCCGCGACCGTCATGCCCTGCCCGTAGACGGGGTTGAAGCTGCACGCCGCGTCCCCGACCACGATGAACCGGTCCGGGAAGCTCTCCAGCTCCTCGTACCGGCGCCGGACGCTCGCCGGGTACCGGAACGCCACCGGCTCGTCGAGCGGCTCGGCGTCCTTGACCGCGTCGTGGACGTCCGGGACGGGCAGCGACCGCAGCCACGCGTCGAAGCCCTCGTCGTCGGTCGGCGCGCTGTCGCCCAGCACCCCGGTCAGCGACACGATCGACCGGCCGTGGCCGACGCGGGAGAAGAACGCGCCGCGCGGCGTCGCCGGGGAGGAGACCGGGTTGATGGACAGGTCCCCGTTCAGGATCGACTCGTCCGGCAGCCGGTAGTGCCGGGTGGTGTAGCTCAGGTCGATCCGGATCCGCTCCTCGCGCGGCCGCGCGTGCCCGAGCTCCTCCAGCCAGGCGGGCGTGCGGGAGCCGCGGCCCGTCGCGTCCACCACCAGGTCCGCCTCGACCACCTCCGGGTCGCGGCCGGCGCGCTGGACCCGCGCCCCGATGACCCGGCCGCCGTCGGCAGCAGTGGCGAGCCCGACGATGTCGTACTCCTCCATGAACCGGACGTTGGCGCGCTCCTCCACCCCGGCCCGCACGTGGGCCTCCAGGACCGGCCGGTCGGTGGACACGCACACGCATCCGGTTGCGGCGGGCCGCAGCCGCCTGCCGTTGAAGAACCAGCGCAGCTCGCCGAGGTCGCCGGTCGGGATGCCCGCCGCGACGGCGCGCTCGGTGAAGCCGGGGAACAGCTCCTCCAGGATCTGCTGCCCGCGGGCGAGCAGCCCGTGCACGTGCCGGCCCTGCGGGACGCCGCGGCGCGCGGTCGTCACGCCGACCAGCCGGTCCCGGTCGACCACCACCACCTCGTCGAAGGCGTCCGCGAGCACCCGCGCCGCCAGCAGGCCCGCCATGCTCCCGCCCAGCACCACGGCCCGCCCGCCGACGGACCCGTCCTTTGCGTTCACGTCAACTCCCGGGGAGAAGGTAGGAGGCCGTCGCTCACCGCGCGTCGCGCGGGGTGTTCTGGTAGGCGGCGAGCCGCCAGGTCCCGTCGCGCTTGACCAGCAGCCAGGACGCCCGGATGGCCCGCTCGTCCGACGGCTCGCTCTCGCCCGGCGCGAGGACGCCGCCCTCGGTGATCAGCAGCCCGGTGGCGTCGCCGAACTGCCGGACGTGCACCGGCCGCCCGGTCACCCGGGTGCCCTTCAGGTCGTTCTCGAACGCCGCCGCCATGAACGCGGCGATCTCCTCGCGCCCGGCCCGGAACACCCCGGGCAGGATCATGGTGCCGTCCTCGGTGAACACCTCGGCGAACGCGGCGGCGTCGTGCGCCGCCCAGGCCTCGACGATGCGCGCCGGGACGGCCGCCAGGGCGGCCTGCTCCGCGGGAGTAGATGACGTGCTCGTGGTCATGTGCGGTCCTTTTCGGCTGGTGCGCGGACAATTCCCTGAGCACGGTCACGTGCTCGCTTCCCGACGATCGCACCGCGGCCGTGCGGAGGCCATCTCCTGTCTTGCGCGATCGCGTTCCGCGCATTTTCCGGGAGCATTCGAGAAGATGGCGCATCCGCCCGCCCGATGTGAGTATCCGAACGGAATGCAATGCGAATCCGACTGCGGGAGGAATGGTGACGATCACCGAAGCACCATCGCGTGCGGAGCTGGTGGCCGCCGCGCGGAACGCGGTGCCGGCGCTGCGGGAGCACGCGGCCTGGGGCGAGCGGAACGGGCGGCTGCACGAGGAGGCGGTCGCGGCGCTGAGCGAGGCGGGGATGTTCCGGCTGCGGCTCCCGGCCCGCTACGGCGGGTTCGAGTGCGACGCGCGCACCGTGGTCGACGCCGTCGCCGAACTGGCCGCGGGCGACGGCTCGGCCGCCTGGGTCGCCGGCGTCAACGCGATCACCACCTGGATGGCGGCGCTGCTGCCCGACGAGGTGCAGGACGAGGTGTTCGCGACCCCGGACGTGCGGCTGTGCGGCACGCTCAGCCCGACCGCCATGGGCGTCCCGGCGGACGGCGGCCTCGTGCTGAACGGCAAGTGGGCCTTCATCAGCGGCGCCCCGCACAGCCACTGGCAGGTCGTCATCGCGGTCGCGCCCGCGCCGGACGGCGACTTCTGGCCGGTCATGGCGGTCGTCCCGATGGCGGACCTGGCGATCGTCGACGACTGGGACACCTCCGGCCTGCGCGGGACGGGCTCGGTGAGCACCGTCGCGGAGAACGTGTACGTCCCCGAACGGCGGATCCTGCCGCTGCCGCTGGTGCTGGCCGAGCAGTACGCCTCGCGCGCCAACGCCGCCTCGCCGGTCTGGCGGGCTCCGCTGCTGCCGACCGCGTCCGCGCTGTCGGTCGGCACCGCCGTCGGGCTAGCGGCGGCCGCCAAGGCCGAGTTCCTCGACCGGCTGCCGACCCGCAAGATCACCTACACCGCGTACGAGGAGCAGAGCGCCGCCCCCGTCACCCATCTCCAGCTGGCGGACGCCGCGATGCGGATCGACGAGGCGTTCTTCCACGCGCACCGGCTCGCCGACCTCGTCGGCTCCAAGGGCGCCTCGGGGGCCCCGTGGAACGCCGAGGAGCGCGCGCGGGCGCGGGCGGACATGGGCCGGGCCGTCCGCCTCGCCAAGCAGGCCGTCGACACGCTGGCGGGGGCGAGCGGCGGGTCGTCCATCTACAGCTCGGTGCCGATCCAGCGCATCCTGCGCGACGTCCAGGCGATCACGACGCACGCTCTGATGAACCCCGACACCAACGACGAGCTGTACGGCCGGATCCTGTGCGGCCTGGAGCCCAACACCCTGTACTTCTGACGCGCCGTACTTCTGACGCGCCGCCCCTCCGAAGGACCGCCGCCGGTGCAGCACCGGCGGCGGTCTTCGGCGTTCCCCGGCGCCCGCTCGGGACGGGCCGCACGGATCGGTGGCGGGCATGCGCAGGCGCCGGCCGCCCGGTGGGCACGGGCGGCCGGCGCGCGGTGCGCGGCCCGCTGGGCCGCGCGGCTCAGCGCCGTCCCGACCCGGCGGGGACGGTCAGCCGCACCGGCAGCGTCCGGTGCCCGTTCATGATGAACGTCGGCAGCGGCGTCAGCTCGCCGGCGGGCACCGCCAGCTCCAGGTCGGGGAAGCGGCCGAACAGCCCGGACAGGCCGGTCTCGGCGACCATCCGCGCCACCCCGGCGCCCAGGCAGTAGTGCGGGCCGTGCCCGAACGACAGGTGCTCCTTGTCGGCCCGGGTGAGGTCGAAGGCGTCAGCGTCGTCGCCGTGCAGGGCCGGGTCGCGGCCCACGGCGCTGTAGTTGACCAGGATCGGGTCGCCCTTCGGGATCGTGACGCCGTCCAGCTCGATGTCCTCCACCGCGTACCGCAGCGGCAGGTGCGCCAGCGGCGACTCCACCCGCAGCGTCTCGTCGATGACGTCGTCCCAGGACGCCCGGCCCGACGTCACCAGCTCCCGCTGCTCCGGATGGGTCAGCAGCGCGGTGATGGCGTTGTCGAAGAAGTTGATCGTGGTCTCCGAGCCGGCGCCGAGGATCGCGAAGATGGTGTCGGTCAGCTCCGCCTCGCTGAGCCGCGAGCCGTCCTCGTCGCGGGCCGCGATCAGGTCGCTGGTGATGTCCTCGCCGGGCTCGCGCCGCTTGGCCTCGATCAGCTCGGCCATCGCGCCGCGCCACCCGGCCAGCACCGCCTGGGCCTGCTCGGGCGTGACGGTGGTGTCCACCATCATGTCGATGACGGACGCGGTCTTGGCGCGGGCGTCCTCCGACATCCCGATCAGGTCCGCGACGAGCCGGGCCGGCAGCGGGTAGGCGTACCGCTCGCGCAGGTCGACGACCTCGCCGGGGCCGGCCTGCGCCAGCCCGTCCAGCAGCTGGGCGGTCAGCTCCTCCACGCGCGGCCGGATCGCCTCGGTGCGGCGCGGCGTGAACGCCTTGCCGACCAGCCGTCGCAGCCGGACGTGGTCCCGGCCGTAGGAGGTCACCATGTTGTCCATGGCGATCCAGCTGATCATCTCCCAGTCCGGCGGGATCTCGCCGTTGATGAAGGCGGGCCAGTGGTTGCGGGCGCTCTTGGTCACCCGCGGGTCGGCCAGCAGTCTCTTGATCACCGAGTGTCGGTTCACCGACCAGGCGAGCACCCCGCCGGGCAGCTCGATCTGCACCGCCTCCCCCTGCGCGCGCAGCCTGGCGGCCTCGCCGTGGATGTCGCGGCCGGTGGTGTCCAGCTTGATTGGGCAGCCGTCGTGCATCGGATCGTCTCCTTCTACTTGAGCGTGCGCAGGAACGCGCGGACGTCCTCGACCAGCAGCGCCGGCTGCTCGAGCGCGGCGAAGTGGCCGCCGCGGTCGAACTCCGTCCAGTGCGCGATCGTCGGCAGGTCCCGCTCGGCGAGCCGCCGGACGGGGACGAAGAGGTCGTGCGGGAACACCGCGACGCCGACCGGCACCGGGACGGGCGGCGGCAGCGCCCCGGAGGCCGCCTGGGCGACCGCCTCGGCGCCCTCGTAGTAGAAGTTCGCGGCCGAGTGCGCGGTGCGGGTGAACCAGTAGATCGACACGTTGGCGAGCAGCCGGTCGCGGTCGACGGCGCCCTCGGGGTCGGTCCACTCGGCGAACTTCTCCGCGATCCACGCCAGGTGCCCGACCGGGGAGTCGTCCAGCGCGTACGACAGGGTCCGCGGCCGCGTCGCCATCACCTTCATGTACGCCGACTGCTGCTGGTCGAAGCGGGCCAGCCGGCCGAGGCGCGCCTGGTCGTCCGGGCCGAGGCCCTCCAGCTCGGCCGGGTCGCCGGACGGGAACGCCATCAGCATGTTGACGTGCACGCCGATCACGTGGTCGGGGTCGCACCGGCCGACCTGCAGCGAGATCGGGGACCCGGCGTCCCCGCCCTGCGCGGCGTAGGAGGTGTAGCCGAGCCGGCGCATCAGCTCCGCCCACGCCGCGGCGATCCGCGGCACGTCCCAGCCGGTCTGCCGCAGCGGCGCCGAGAACCCGTAGCCGGGCAGCGACGGGATCACCAGGTGGAACGCGTCGGCGGGGTCGCCGCCGTGCGCGCGGGGGTCGCTGAGCGGGCCGATGACGTCGAGGAACTCGACGACCGACCCGGGCCAGCCGTGCGTGAGCAGCAGCGCCCGGGCGCCGGGCTCGGGCGAGCGGACGTGCAGGAAGTGGATCGGCGCGCCGTCGATCTCGGTGACGAACTGCGGGTACCGGTTCAGCTCCGCCTCGGCGGCGCGCCAGTCGAAGCCGGTCCGCCAGTGCTCGGCCAGGTCGCGCAGGTGGCCGAGCGGCACCCCGCGGTCCCAGCCGGGGCCGCCGAGGTCGTCCGGCCACCGGGTCGCGGCGATGCGGCGGTGCAGGTCGTCCAGCTCCGCCTGCGGGATGTCGATCCGGAAGGAACGCATGGCTGTCCCATCTGCTGTGGTGTCTGCCGGTGTGTCGGGGTGACGCCGGCCGGTCAGGCGGCGTCCGGCGGCGATGCGGCCGCCCGCCGCGGGCGCATGTCCGTCCAGTGCACGGTGATGAATTCCAGGCACGCCGCCTTTTCGGCGGGGCCGTGGCGCACCGCCCATCCGGCCGGGACGTCGAGCGTCGCCGGCCAGAGCGAGAATTGCCCCTCGGCATTGGAGAGGACGCGGAAGGAAATGTCGTCGTCGTCGAATGGATTCACCGGTGGCGGCCCCTTTCCCCGCACGGGTTCCGTGAGGCGACCGTCCCATTCGGCGCGGGCGCGCGCATCTTCGGTATTGCCGGTTGGCCCGGTCCGCGGCGCCACCGCGGCGCCGGGGCCCGCAGGGCATTCCGGAAGATGCGGCGGCGCGGCCCGGCCGGTGAGCCTTGGTACGGCGCGCACCACAGACGCACTCCAGCCAGGCACGCCCCAGAGGGAGACCCGGATGACCCTGCCCAGCCCAGCGGCCGCCGCGCCGAGCCGGGACGCGCAGTCCGTGGCGCGGCTCACCGAGATGGCCGACTACATCGTCCCCTTCACGCTGCGGGCGGTCTGCGACCTCGGCGTCGCCGACCTGCTCGCCGACGGGCCGCGCCCGGTGCGGGAGCTGGCCCGCGAGACCGGCACGGACCCGCGGGCGCTGCTGAAGGCGCTGCGGGCGCTCGCGGGACGGGGCGTGTTCAGCGAACCGGAGCCGGAGGCGTTCGCGCTGACCGATCTGGGGCAGCCGTTGCGCAGCGACCATCCGCGGTCGCTGCGCGACGCCTACCCGTTCATCCCGGCGGACATCCAGGCGTGGGCGTCGCTGCCGCACAGCCTGCGCACGGGCAAGGCCGCCTTCGACCACGCGCACGGCCGGGACTACTGGGCGTACATGGCCGAGCATCCCGACGAGAGCGCCCGCTTCGACGCCTCCCAGCGCGCGGTGACCCGGCGGGAGGTGCGGACGCTGCTGCCGGCCTACCCGTGGTCGCGGTTCGGCACCGTCGCCGACGTCGGCGGCGGCAACGGGGCCTTCCTCGCGGCGCTGCTGGACGCCAACCCCGGCATGCGCGGCGTGCTGTTCGACCAGCCGCACGTGGTGGCCGCCGCCGGCCCGGTGCTGGCGGCCGCGGGCGTGGCGGACCGGTGCACGGTGGTCGGCGGCAGCTTCTTCGCGTCGGTGCCGTCCGGCGCCGACGCCTACGTGCTCAAACGGGCCCTGTACGACATCGGGGACGACGACCGGGCGCTGGAGGTGCTGCGCGCGGTGCGCGCCGCGATGAGCCCCGACGCCCGGCTGCTGGTGATCGAGCCGCTGTCGGAACCGGGCGACGCGTTCAGCTGGGGAAAGCTGTACGACCTGCTCCTGCTGGTCATGCGCGGCGGGGGCGGCCGCAGCCGGGCGCGGCTGGAGGAGCTGATGGCCACGGCGGGGCTGCGCCTCACCGGGGTCGTGCGCACCCGCGGCCTGCCGATCGTCGAGGCCCGCCCCCGCTAGGGCCGGCCGGGAGAGGAACCCGATGCGCTTCCTGTTCGCGTCCTATGCCGAGGACACGCACTTCTTCCCGATGGTGCCGATCGCCTGGGCGCTGCGCGCCGCCGGGCACGAGGTGCGGGTCGCGACGCAGCGCCCGCTCGTCCCGGCCGTCCTGCGGAGCGGCCTGCCCGTCGCGGAGGTCGCGGGCGACCACGACTGGCGGCGCCGGGTGGTGGCCGCGAGCGCCGAGAAGGGCGACTGGGAGAACTGGGTGCGGCGCGTCACCGACGTCGCCGAGAACGGCCACCGGATGGGCTGGGACGACCTGCACGCCTACTTCGAGGAGCAGGTCGAGCACGCCTGGAAGCACTTCAACCGCGGCCTGTTCGACGGCCTGGTCGGCTACGCGCGCGAATGGCGCCCCGACATGATCCTCTGGGAGCCGTTCACGTTCGCCGCCGCCGTCGCCGCCCGCGCCACCGGCGTCCCGCACGCCCGCGTCACGTGGGGCGCGGACGTGTGGGTGCGCGCCCGCCGCCGCTTCACCGAGCTGCTGGAGCGGCGCCCGCCGGGCGAGCGCTCGGACCCGCTGCGCGACTGGCTCGGCGCCGAGGCCGTGCGGTTCGGCGCCGGCTTCGGCGAGGAGCTGTTCACCGGGCAGTGGACCGTCGACCAGTCGCCGCCGAGCATGCGGCTGCCGTCCGGGGTGCGGACGATCCCGGCCCGGTACACCCCCTACAACGGGCCCGCCGAGATCCCCGGCTGGCTGCGCGAGCCGCCGTCCCGCCCGCGGGTGTGCGTGACCGGCGGGCTCACCGCGCGCGGCCTGTACGGCGCGGACCTGCTCGGCCCCGCGATGCTGGACGGGCTCGCCGCCCTGGACGTGGAGGTGGTCGCGACGGTCGCGGCCGGCGACGGGGACCGCCCCGCCCCGCCGCGCAACGTGCGGCTCGTCGACTTCGTGCCGATGGACGCGCTGCTGCCGACGTGCTCCGCCGTCGTCCACATGGGCGGGTTCGGGGTGATGTCCACGGCGATGGTGCACGGCGTCCCGCAGCTCACCCTGCCCAAGCTGGGCGACTCCACGGTGCGCGCGGAACTGCTCCGGGCGGCCGGGGCCGGGTTGGTAATCTCCCACGACGAGGCCACCCCGGAGGCCGTGCGCGACGCCGTCGCCCGGCTGCTGGCGGAGCCCGGATTCGGTGAGGCGGCGCGGCGGCTGCGCCGCGAGACGCTGAGCGAACCGGCCCCCGCCGAGGTGGCCGCCGCCCTCGCGGGGCAGGCGGCCGGACGGTCAGGGCCGCGCGCCCCCGCCATCGAGTCCGAAGGAGTGCCGCAGTGATCACGCTCGACGACATCCGCCGGTTCGCGCTCGCCCTGCCCGAGGTGGAGGAGGTCACGCACTTCGGGCTGCCGAGCTTCAAGGTCCGCAAGAAGCCCTTCGCCGGGGTGGAGAAGGGGGAGCAGACCGCGGTGTTCTCGGTGAGCGAGGAGGAGGCCGCGCAGGCCGTCGCCGCCGACCCCGACGTCTACGAGGAGGTCTGGCGCACCGCCGCCACCAAGATCTTCGTCGGCCTGCGGGCCGACCTGGCGAAGGTCACCGAGGAGCGCGTCGGGGAGCTGGTGGAGAGCGCCTGGCGCAACAAGGCCCCCAAGCGGGTGGTCGCCGCCTACGACGCCCGGTGACGGGCGGCCGATGACGGGCCGGGGCGGCGGTGCGCCGCCGCCCCGGCCCGGGGACGGAGGGACGGGCATGGACGGACTGTTGCGGGACAAGGTGGTGCTGGTCTCCGGAGTGGGGCCGGGCCTCGGGCGGGCGACGGCGCTGCGCTGCGCCCGCGCCGGAGCGGACGTCGTCCTCGCCGCCCGGGACGGCGACCGGCTCGACGCGGTCGCCGGGGAGGTGGCGGAGCTGGGCCGCCGGGCGGTCGCGGTGCCCGCCGACATCACCGACGAGGACTCTGCGGCAGCGCTCGCCGCCCGTGCCGTCGACGCGTTCGGGCATCTGGACGCGCTGGTCAACAACGCGACCGCGGGCATCCCTCCGGCCGCTCTCACGACCGTCGACCTCGGCGCGTTCACCTCGGGCATCGGCGTCGACGTCGTCGCCGCGCTGCGCCTGACCCGGCTGGTCGCCCCCGCGCTCGCCGAGCGCGGCGGTGCCGTGGTGATGGTCGCCTCCAGCGTGATCCGCGAGTCCCCGCCCGCCCTCGGCGTCTACAAGATGGTGAAGACCGGGCTCGTGTCGGTCGCGCAGACGCTCTCGGCTGAGCTCGGCCCGAGCGGCGTCCGGGTGAACGCGGTGGCGCCCGGGCCGCTGTGGGCGGACGCCGTCAAGACGCACTTCGCCGCCGTCGCGGAGCAGCGCGGCGTGCCCGTCCGGCAGGTCTACGACGAGACCGCCGCGACCATCGACCGGCGCCGGCTCACCGGCCCGGACGAGGCCGCCGACGCGATCGTGTTCCTGGTCTCCGACCTCGCGCGCGCCGTCACCGGCCACTGCCTCGACGTCAACGGCGGCCAGTACCACAACTGAACCGGCGATCGGAGAGCCACATGACCGCAACGGACCCGGCGGCGCCCGCGGCCACGGCGGTGACCCCGCGCGACCCGCGCTACGAGGACCTGCTGGACGCCTACAACCACCGGTTCGCCGCGCGGCCCCGCGAGATCCGGGTGGCGGCGTCGGCGGCGGACGTCGCCGACGCGCTGCGCGACGCCGTGGGCGCCGGCGCGCGGATCGCCGCCCGCAGCGGCGGCCACTGCTTCGAGGGGTTCGCGTCCGCGCCCGGCATCGAGATCCTGCTCGACCTCTCCGCGCTGGACGGCGTCGCCCACGATCCCGGCCGCCGCGCGTTCGCGGTCGGCGCGGGCGCCCGGCTCGGCCCGGTCTACCGGGCGCTGCACGCCCGCTGGGGCGTGACCCTCCCGGCCGGGACCTGCTTCGACGTCGGGATGGGCGGCCATGTCGCGGCCGGCGGCTACGGCCACCTGTCCCGCCGCGACGGGCTGACCGTCGACCATCTGTACGCCGTCGAGGCCGTCGTGGTGGACGGCGCCGGCGAGCCGCGCGTCGTCACCGCCACCCGCGAGCCCGACGACCCGCACCTCGACCTGTGGTGGGCCCACACCGGCGGCGGGGGAGGCAACTTCGGGGTGGTGACCCGCTACTGGTTCCGCAGCCCCGGGGAGGACTCCGCCGACCCGGCCCGGCTGCTGCCGCGCGCGCCGGGCCGCGTCCTGCGGCGGACGGCGGTGTGGCCGTGGGAGCCGATGGACGAGAAGGCGCTGACCCGGCTGCTGCGCAACTTCGCCGGCTGGCACGAGGACAACTCCGCTCCCGGGTCGCCGGCCGCGCCGCTGTGGAGCAACTTCATCGTCAGCCACCGCTCGGCGGGCGCCGTCATGCTGACCTCGGTGATCGACGAGGCCGCGCCGGGCGCCGCGAACCTGCTCGACGAGCAGTACGCGCGGCTCACCGGCGGCGTCGGCGTGGACCCGGTGGTGAACGACCGGGCAGTCCTGCCCTGGATGAGCTCCTGGATGCCGTCCTACACCTGGCCGCCGGAGCCGCTGGGCCGCTACAAGAACAAGGCCGCCTACCTGCGCCGGGGGTTCACCGACCGGCAGCTGGAGACCGTCTACCGGTACCTGGACGGGGACGGCGGCAACCCGTTCGCCTGCCTGGTGCTGTCGGGGTACGGCTGCCGGATCGCGGAGGCGGCGCCCGAGGCGACCGCGGTGGCGCACCGCGCGCCCGTGATGAAGGCGATGTTCTGCGGCGGCCAGTGGACGTCGCCGGACGAGGACGCCGAGCGCATCGCCTGGATCCGCGCCTTCTACCGCGACGTCTTCGCGCACACGGGAGGGGTGCCGGTGCCCGACGGCGTCAGCGACGGCTCCTACATCGGCTACCCCGACGTCGACCTGGCCGACCCGGAGTGGAACACCTCCGGCGTCCCCTGGCACGAGCTGTACTACGGCGGGAACTATCCGCGCCTGCAGCGGGTCAAGGAACGCTACGACCCGCTCGGGGTGTTCCGGCACGGCCTGTCGGTGCGGCCGCCGGCATGACCCGCTGGATGATCACCGGCGCGGGCGGGGTCCTCGGCCGGGAGCTGCGCGACGTGCTGCGCGGCGAGGCGGCCGAGACCGTCGCCCTGACGCGCGGCGACCTGGACCTGACCGACCCGGGCGCGGTCCGCGCCGCGGTCCGCCGGCACCGGCCGTCCGTGCTGGTGAACTGCGCGGCCTGGACCGACTTCCGCGCCGCCGAGGAGGCCGAGGACGACGCGCTGCGGATCAACGGCGGCGCGGTCGCGGCGCTGGCCCGGGCGTGCGCGGACGAGTCCGTCCGGCTGGTGCACGTGTCGACCGACTACGTGTTCGACGGGACGGCGAGGGAGCCCTACGCCGAGGACGCGCCGGTGCGGCCGCTCAGCGCGTACGGCCGCACCAAGCTCGCGGGGGAGCGGGCCGTCGCGGACCTGGTCGCCGCCGGGCGGGCCGCGATCGTCCGCACGGCGTGGCTTTACAGCCGGTACGGCACCGACTTCGTGCGCGTCATGGCCCGGATGGAGCGGGCCGGCGCCTCCGTCGAGGCCGCCGACGACGAGTGGGGGCAGCCCACATGGGCGGCGGACGCGGCCCGGCAGATCGTCGCGCTGGCCGGGACGGGCGCCGCCGGGGTGTTCCACGCGACCAGCGGCGGCGCCGCGTCCCGCCGCGACCTGGCCAGCGAGGTGTTCCGGCTGCTCGGGGCCGACCCGGACCGGGTGCGGCCGGTGCGCGCGGACCGGTTCCCGGGCGCCCGGCTGCGGCCCAGGTACACGGTGCTCGGGCACGCGGCGTGGTCGCGGGCCGGGCTCGCGCCGATCCGCGACTGGCGGGAGGCCCTGGAGGCCGCGTTCCCGCAGCTGGACCTGCCCGCCTAGCCCGGAGGCGCTCAGACCTCGCCGGGGAGCGTGCCGGTGTAGTGGTCGACGAGCGGCTGGAAGCGCGGGTCGGCCGGCGGTATCTCGGCGCGCCGCACCGGCCGGCCCGCGAGCAGGTCGCCGAGGTGGATCAGCGACAGGTGGTACCCGGCGGCGCTCTGCGGCGCGTGCGCGAGGTCCTGCAACGTCACCGTGAGGGCGAGGTCGGAGCTGCCGAAGACGGGCGCGACCGTCCAGCGCAGGTTCTCGTCGTAGGGGCTGCCGGGGATGCCCCGCCAGTGGAACTCCAGCAGCCGGGGCGGCTCGGCCGCGGTGACCGTGCCGGTCTCGGCGGCGCCGCCGGCGAAAGCGAGCAGCACCGCGCCGCCGGGCACGGGGTCGATGGCCACTTCCCACGGCGTCCACCGGGACAGCTCGGCGCCGTCGGTCAGCGCCCGCCAGATCCGTCCGGGCGGGTGCGGGTAGCGCTGGTCGAGCCTGAGCACGGGCCGCCCCGTCGCCGCGTCACGGGACAGGGCGGCGCCGGGCTGGACGGATGCGTCGGTCATGGAGGGCCTCTCGGACGTCGGGCACGGGGTGGCCGTGCCGTGCGGGCGTCGTGTGTCAGCTATCCGACGAACACGGCCGCGCCGAAAGGACATCCGCGGCGCGGCACCCGGCCGGGCGCGCCCTCCCATGCGCGCCCGGCCGGTGGTCGTCAGGGCGCCGCGACGGCGGACGGCGCGGACACCACGCGCGGCCGGGGGACGGGCACGATGAACCGGCCGCCCGCCTCCAGGTAGGCGCGCTCCCGGCCGATGATCTCGTCGGCGTAGTTCCAGGCGAGCAGCAGGAAGTAGTCCGGGCGGCGGGCCAGGCCCTCCTCCGGCGCGACGATCGGGACGCGCGAGCCGGGCATCAGCCGCCCCTGCTTCAGCGCGGTCGTGTCGGTGCAGAACCGCACGTGCTCGCTCGTCAGCCCGCATGCGTTGAGCAGCGTGCTGCCCTTGGCGGGCGCGCCGTACCCGGCGACCGTGCGGCCCTCGGCGGCCAGCGATCGGACCAGGTCGCCGATCTCCGCGCGTGCCGTCTCGGTGCGGCGCGCGAACTCCAGGTACGGGCCGTCGCCGGACAGGCCCAGCTCGTCCTCGCGGGCCAGCATCCGCGCGACCGCCGGTCGCTCGTCCCGCGCGGACGCGCGCGGCGCGGCGTACACGACGATGGAGCCGCCGTGCACGGGGGCCGTCCGGACGTCCACGACGCGCAGGCCGTGCATGCCGAACAGCGTCCGCAGCGTGCCCAGCGAGAAGTACGACAGGTGCTCGTGGAAGATCGTGTCGAACTCGTCGCTGGCCAGCAGCTCGACCAGGTACGGCACCTCGACGGCGAGCACGCCGGCCGGGTCCAGGACGGCGTTCACCCCGTCCAGCACCTCGTGCACGTCGTGGATGTGGGCGAAGCACTGGCGGCCCAGCACCATCGCCGCGCGGCCGTGCCGCGCGGCGACGCGGGCGCCGACCGTCGCGGTGAACGGCTCGGCGACGGTCTCGACGCCGCGCCCGTTGGCGATCTCGGCGAGGTTGCGGGCCGGGTCGACGCCCACCACCCGCATCCCGGCCCGCCGGAACAGCTCCAGGTGGACGCCGGTGTTGCTGCCGAACTCGACGACGAGGTCGCCCGCGTCCAGGCCGGCGTCCGCCACCAGCCGGCGCATGTGGTTCATGATCAGGTCGGATTCGGACGAGACGTACCGGTAGTGCCCGAACAGCGCCTCCGGATCGACGACGTGCCGCAGGCTCATCAGCCGGCAGCCGCGGCAGACCGCGACCTCCAGCGGCGCGCGCCGCTCGGCGCCGGGCGGGGCGTCCGGGGGGAGGAAGTCGCCGGCGAGCGGGGTCTCGCCGAACGAGACGACGTCCAGCCAGTCGTCGCGTCCGCAGACCCGGCACCGGTCGGCCCTCCGCACGATCTCCTGCATCGCATCTCCTGTCGGTGTGTGGGGCGCGGCCGCCGCCGCGCGGGGCCGCCGGCCGGTCACGCGGTCACCGGGCCGGGCCGCGCGCCGGCCGGTCCGGGGACGGCGGCCGCGGACTCCTTCAGCGGCTCCCACCAGGACCGGTGGGCGCGGTACCACTCGACGGTCTCGGCGAGGCCCCGCTCGAACGGGACGCGCGGCGCGTACCCCAGCTCCTCGCGGATCCGGGTGATGTCGAGGGAGTACCGCAGGTCGTGGTTCCTGCGGTCCGGGACGTGGTCGACCATGTCCCAGCCGGCGCCGCAGGCCGCCAGCAGCCGCTCGGTCAGCTCCCGGTTGGTCAGCTCGGTGCCGCCGCCGATGTGGTAGACCTCGCCGCCCCGCCCGCCCAGCAGGACGAGCTGGATGGCGCGGCAGTGGTCGGACACGTGCAGCCAGTCGCGCACGTTGCGGCCGTCGCCGTAGAGCGGGACCCGCCGCCCGTCCAGCAGGTTCGTCACGAACAGCGGGATGACCTTCTCGGGGTACTGGTGGGGGCCGTAGTTGTTGGTGCAGCGGGTGACGACGACGTCGAGGTCGCGGGTGCGGTGCCAGGCGAGCGCCAGCAGGTCCGACCCGGCCTTGGCCGCCGAGTACGGCATGTTCGGCGCGACCGGCGACTGCTCCGTCCAGGACCCCTCGGGGATGGAGCCGTAGACCTCGTCGGTGGACACGTGCACGAACCGGCCGACGCCGTGCCGGTCGGCGGCCTCCAGCAGCACCTGCGTGCCGAGCACGTTGGTCTGCACGAACCGGGCCCCGCTGACGATGGACCGGTCGACGTGCGTCTCGGCGGCGAAGTGCACGATCGCGTCGTGGCCCGCGACGGCCTCGTCCACGACGACGGGGTCGCTGGTGTCGCCCCGCACGAACCGGTACCGGGGATGGTCGCGGACCGCCTCCAGGTTGGCGGGGTTGCCGGAGTAGGTGAGCAGGTCCAGGACGGTGACATGGACGCCGGCGGACCCGGGCAGGTCCCCGCGCAGCGCCGACCGCACGTACTCCGAGCCGATGAAACCGGCGCCGCCGGTGACGAGGATCCTCACGGTCGCGCGCCTCCTTCCGGTGCCGGTGCCGGGTCCGCGGGCTGCTCCAGCCCGATCTCGGCGTGGTCGCTGAGCACGAGCCGGTGGCCGCCGGCGCCGGGTTCGGCGGGCGCGACGGTGGCGCCGCGGCCGATCAGCGATCCGCGCAGCGGATGGGAGACCCGCACGACGGCCTCGTCCAGCAGGATCGAGTCGCTGACGCGGGCGCCGAGCAGGGTGCAGCCGCGGCCGACGGACACGTCCGGGCCGAGCCGGCTGTCGGCGACGACGCTGCCCGCGCCGACGACCACCGGGCCGTGCAGCGTGGACCGCAGCACCCGGGCGCCGGGCTCGACCACCACCGGCCCGAGCAGCCGGCTGGCCGGGTCGACGTGCCCGCCGACCTCGCGCGACAGCCCGGCCAGCACGCGCCGGTTCGCGGCGAGGACGTCGTCGGGGCGGCCGGTGTCCTGCCAGTGCCCGTCGTACTGCCGGGCGGTGACCGGGCGGCCGTGCTCCAGCAGCCACCGCAGCGCGTCGGTCAGCTCCAGCTCGCCGCGCTCCCCGGGGGCGATCGCGGCGACGGCCTCGTGGACCGCGGCGGTGAAGAAGTAGACGCCGATGACGGCGAGGTCGCTGCGCGGCCGGCGCGGCTTCTCCGCGATCCCGGTGACGGCGCCGTCCCCGTCCAGTTCGACGACGCCGAACCGGCGCGGGTCGGAGACCTTCCCGACGACGATCTGCGCGGCCGGGCGGCGCTCGCGGAACTGCGCGGCGATCCCGGCGACCCCGTCCAGCAGCAGGTTGTCGCCGAGCCACACCACGAAGTCGTCGTCGCCGAGGAACTCGCGCGCGACGATCAGGCAGTGCGCGAGCCCGAGCGGCGCCTCCTGGCGGATGAAGGTGATCCGCGCGCCGAACCGGGATCCGTCGCCGAGCGCCTCGGCGATCTGCGCGCCGCCGTCGCCGACCACGACGCCGATCTCGGTGACGCCGAGGTCGCGCACGCCGCGCACGACGTGGTCGAGCACCGGCCGGTTCGCGACCGGCACCAGTTGTTTCGGAATCGCGTAGCTGAGCGGCCGCAGCCGCATCCCTGTTCCGCCGGCCAGTACGAGTGCTTTCATGAGAATCCGTCCGCGTCCCGCATCGGAGTCCTCCACATAGCCTTTTCGCGGCCGCCGTTCCGCCGTGCCGGGAGCGCGCCGTTACCGGAAACGCTACTGGTCAGGCGTGCCGGGTGCTTCTCAAAGATTGCCCGGTCAATTCCTCGGCCCGGTCGTCGGCCGCCAATTCGAAGAACATTTGGGACGGCCGCCCGCCGAGCGGCGTGCGGATGAAGTCGAACGCCGCGAACAGCGGGGTGAGCACGGGGTAGAGCGGGTGGCGGACGACGGGCCGCGCCGCCGACAGCCGGACCAGCCCGCGCCCGGCGAGCCAGGCCAGCACGCTCGCCGTCCAGAACGGCGCGCCCTGGGTGTGGCGGAACCGGTCGACGCGCAGCCCCGCCGAGGCGGCCAGCCGGGTGAAGTTGCCGCGGTCGAACAGCCGCCAGTGCCGGGGGCAGTGCAGGCCGCCCCAGTTGCGGTGCCGGAACAGGCGGGCGTCGAGGCTGGCGGTGTTCGGCGTCTTGACCAGGATCACCCCGCCGGGCGCCAGGCACCGGCGGAGCGCGGCGAGCACCGCGGCCGGGTCGGCGACGTGCTCGATCAGGTTGACCAGCAGGATGAGGCCGAAGAGCTCGGGGGGCGCGAAGTCCTCGATCCGCCCCTGGTGGTAGCGGTGGCCGCGGGCGCGGGCCAGCCGCCCGGCCCGCTCGTCGAGGTCGACGACCTGGGTGAGCGCCGTCCGCGGCTCCAGCTCGCGGATCATGGACAGGTGCGCGCCGTCGCCGCCGCCGACGTCCAGCACGTTCACCGCCGCGCCCGGCACCCGCGCCAGGACGTGGCGGAACGCGGCGGCGTCCAGCCGCTGCTTCACCCGCGCGGCGAACGACCGGTCGGGCGGCCCGTAGGAGTAGTAGGACGCGGGGTAGATCTCCGCGAGCCGGTCCGCCGGCACCGGGTCGATGAACACCAGCCGGCAGTCGGGGCAGCGGTGGTAGGCGAACTCGTCCTCGGTGGTGAAGTACTCCAGGTCGCGGGCCCGCGCCCACGGGCGGGTCCGCGTGCCGCGGCAGAGGGGGCACCGGAGGCCGGGCGCGGTCATATGCGGTTCAGCTCCCGCCACGCCTTGGCGTAGGTCGTGCGGCGCCGCAGCAGCAGCGGCGCCGCGTCGGTGCGCAGCAGGAACCCCTCCATCTCGCGCAGCCGCGTGAACGACACGCTGGGGTCCCAGTGGTGCAGCAGGTGCCGGTTGAAGCCGGCTCCGCCGAGGGTGGCGGCCAGCATGCCGTCGCCGAACAGCCGGTTGACGGCGCCGTGCGGCGTCCGTCGGTAGTCCACGGCATCGTCGGCGGTCTCGCCGCGGTGTTCGAGAACCTGCCGGACGCTGTTGAACAGCGGCAGGAAGGCCAGCATGCCGAGCGCCCAGGACGCCGCGAGCACCGGCAGGCCCAGCAGCAGCGCGCCCACGACGATGGTCCCGTTCACCAGCCCGGCCGCGACGAACACCACGCCGAGGAAGGGCGGGCCCGCGGTCTCGCGCGACGTCTCGTCCCGTCCTGGCCCGTCACCGGCCGCCGTCTTCTGGTAGCCGGCCAGCGACCGGACGAGCCGAACGCCGGTCAGGCTCTCGGTGAGGAACCGGCGGTCGAGCGGGGCGAAGTAGCTGGTCTCGGTGTCGGCGGTGGTGCCGAGGTTGCGGTGGTGGGCGAAGTGGACCTTGCGGTAGGCGCGCACGTCCGACCCGAGGATCGCTCCGAGGCACGCGTTCGCCAGCAGGTCGTTCAGCCTGCGGCTCGGGGCCAGGTTGTAGTGGGCGGCCTCGTGCAGGAACAGCAGCAGGTAGTGCAGCCAGAAGCCGAGTACGGCGCCGCCGGTGACGGCGAGCACCGCGTCGGCGATCAGGGCGGGCAGTGCGGTGCCGTGGACGGTGCCCTCCAGCAGCGCGATCACCGCGCCGCAGCAGGCGACCGCGAGGTGCCCGCCGAGCATCCTGCCCCAGACCGCGTCCCAGCGCGGGGCGAGCGTGCGGCGGAAGGCGGTGTAGCGGATTCCGGCGTCGTCCACGATCCACGAGGGCCGCACCGCGGACAGCTCCAGCGGGGGCGTGTTCATCGCGCACCGGCGCCCTGGCAGTCGAGCAGCAGCAGCCCGGTGGCGGTGGGCCGCACCATGCGGCACGCCTTGAGCGCCCACAGCGACACCTGGATGGACGGGCCCGAGCCGAACCCGGTGAAGCCGCGGCCGGGCGGGGCGGTGAGGATGAAACGGATCTCGCCGCGCGCGACCAGCCGCCGGAACTGCGCCAGGGTCGGTGTCGGGTTGGAGCCGTCGAACCCGCCCATCGCCATGATCGGCGCGCCGCCGGCGGCGATCTCCATCGGCGCGGACTGCAGCCCGCTCGGGACGGCCACCAGCCACCGCGCCGAACCCTGGTTCGCCTGCAGGAACCCGAGCAGGCCGGGGTCGACGCGCTGGGATCCCGAGATGACGCCCATGATCGCGTTGCCGATCTGCGGGGGCACGACGGCGAGGCCGTACCGGCCGTCCTGGTTGGCGAGCGGGTTGATGCCGAGCAGCCTCTGGTCGGTGGTCTTCGCCGACCACACCGCGGGCGCCGCGAGCGTCGTGACGGCGGTCAGCACCGCCAGGGCCCCGCCCGCCCACGCCAGCGGCCGCGACAGCGGGACGGCGAGCAGCGCCAGTGCCGCGGCGGCCAGCACCAGCGGCGGCAGCCAGCCGGGCCGGTGCGCCGAGGTGTCGTGCAGCACCCACGCCGACCAGCCGCCCGCCACCGCGATCTGCGCGGCGAGGGCGACGGCGCCGTAGGCGCGGCCGCGCCGCCACGCCGTCCACGCGCTCACCAGGCCGCCCGCGGCCAGGGCGGCGAGAGCGGGCGCCATCAGGCTCGTGTAGTACGGGTGCAGGACGCCCTGCATGAAGCTGAACACCGCCCAGCAGCACACCGCCCAGCCCGTCCAGAGCACGAGCCCGGCGGGGGAGGCGTCGCGGCGGCGACGCAGGTCGTAGGCCATGGTCGCGGCGCCGACCACGGCCAGCGGCAGCCACCAGGAGATCTGGTCGGCGAGCACACCGGACAGCAGCCGCCCGGGCCCTGACTCGCCCGCGTGGAACGCCTGCCCGGTCTGGAAGGCGTGGATGATGACTGCCCCCGGTCCCTTGACGTCGGTGCCCGGCGCGGACAGGTGGTCGGAGAAGATCTGGCCGATGCGGTCCTCCACCGTCCCGTCCTTGCTGTTGCCGACCCACGGGCGATGGGGCAGGAGCCGGAACACCAGCGGCCAGGCCGCGCTCACCGCGACCAGCGGCACCGCGGCGGCCGCCAGCCGGACGACCCGCCGCCGCACCGGTCCGGCGGCGAACAGCAGCCACACCAGCGCCAGCGCCGGGACGACCACGAACGCCTCCAGGTACTTGACGTCGAAGCCGAGCCCGATGACCGCGGCGGCGCCGAGCAGCGGCCGCGTCCGGTCGCGGCGCAGGGCGCGCAGCAGCAGCCACGCGCCGGTCAGCATCGTCAGCAGCAGCAGCGCGTCGGGGTTGTTGTCCCGCTCGACCGCGACGTTGACCGGGCTGATCGCCAGGGCCAGCGCCGCGAGCAGCGCGGCGGCGCGCGCGGCCGGGGAGCCGGCGCCGGCCTCCCGCACCGCCAGTCCGAGCACCAGCACCGAGGCCACGCCCGCCAGCGCGGTCGGCAGGAAGATCGTCGCCCAGTGCACGCCGAAGACGTCGATGAGGATCGCCGACGGCCACAGCGCGGGCGCCGGCTTGTCCATGGTGATGAAGTGGCCGGTGTCCAGGCTGCCGGACAGGAACGACGTCCAGTCCTTGGACATGCTCAGCGCGGTCGCCGTGTAGTAGGCGTTGCCGTTCCCGGCGTCCGCCGCGGTGTGCCACACCCGCAGGACGGTCGCGATCGCGAGGCAGGCGGCCATGCCCGCCCACCACCAGGAAAGGACGCCGGCGCCGCGGCTCCGCGGCTCCGCTTCGGGGGCCGCCGCCCGGACGGACTCGCCGTGGTCTGCTGGCTCGGTTCTCATGCGACCCAGCATGAGCGCGGCCCGGGAACCGCTCATCTTCTCCCGTGCGCCGGCCCGTCCCGCTCCGGCCAGGCCGGACGCGCGCCGCCGCGCAACGCGGGGCGCCCGCGCCGGGAGGCCCGGCGCGGGCGCTGCTCGAAGCGGGATCACGCGCTGAAGAACTCCTCCAGCAGCGGCGCGACCAGCTCGGGGACGAGCCGGTGGTTCTGGCCCTCCAGGGACCGGTAGGTGACGTCCGGCAGCAGGCCGGCCAGCTCCCGCATCGCGGTGCGCTGGAACGGCGGGCTCTGCGTGCCGTCCATGACCAGGGTCGGGATCGTGACGGCCGCGACCCGCTCGGCGGGCAGCGAGTTGTCCCCGGCGATGGCCGCCTCGTACGGCAGGGACGGCGCAAGCGCCTCCAGCTCGGGCCACGCCGGGATGGTCCGGAAGTGCGCCACCGCCTCCGGCGGGAACCCGACCGCCTTGACCAGGAAGTGCTCGACGGCGTCGCCGTGCCGCCCCTCGGTGATCATCGCGTCCAGGTCACGGACGTAGGCGTCGTCGAGGCGCGGGTGGCTGTCGTCGACGATGTAGGGCGGCTCGTACAGGGCGAGCCGGGTGACCGGCAGGCCCCGCGCGACCGCCTCCAGCGCCAGCATCCCGCCGGTGCAGTTGGCGAACAGGAACGCCTCGCCGCCCGCCTCGTCCAGCATGCACCGCAGGTCCTCGACCTCGCGGTCGACGGAGTAGGGCGGGGTGTCGCCGCTCGCGCCGCGCCCGCGCCGGTCGTAGTTGAAGGTGGTGAACCGCGGCGCGAGCAGCTCCGCGATGGGCGCGCAGGTGGCGCGGTCGTTCAGCGCGCCGCCCATCAGGACGACCGGCGGGCCGTCACCGAGCCGGTCGTAGGCGATCTCCGTGCCGTCCTTGGACGTCACCGTGCGCATGGCGCTCCTTCCGGTCGTGGTCATTGCGGTCGTCCGCCGTGCCCCCTTCCGGGCCGGCGGAGCCGACCGGGGGCACGTGCCGGAGCGCGACGAGCACGAACCCGGCGAGGACGAGGAACAGGACGGCGCCCACCGCGACGACCGAATGCAGGCCGGCCGTGAACGCGTGCTGCGCGGAGTCGGACAGCTCGTCCGCCCACCCCGCGGTCGAGTGCCGGGTCACCGCGACGGCGCCGGTGACGCCGTCGCGCGCGGCGTCCGCCGCCATGACGGGCGTGCCGGCGGGCACGCGCAGATGGTCGCGGTACACCGACGCGCCGACGCTGCCGAGCACGGCGATGCCGGTGGCGACGCCGAACTGGCCGCCCGCCTCCACCGTCGCCGAGCCCGCGCCGGCCTTCTCCGGCGGGACGGAGCCGAGCATCATGTCGTAGCCGAGCCCGATGCCGGGGCCGATGCCCGCCATCGCCACCGCGAACCCGGCGACGAGGAGGGCGGGCACGCCGGTGCCGGTGCCGACCCCGGTCACCATCAGGTACCCGATCGCCGACAGCAGTAGCCCGGCGGCGGTGACGTGCGCGGGCCGCAGCACCCGTCCGGCGCCCGCGCCCGCCATGATGCCGACCACCATCGCCAGCGTCGCCGGGATCATCCACAGGCCCGCCGACAGCGGCGACAGGCCCGCCACCGACTGCAGGTACAGGTTCGCCATCAGCAGCGCGCCGCCCTGGACGGCGCCTCCCGACATCGACAGCACCAGCGCCGGCCGGTACGTGCGGTTGCGGAACAGCGCCGGGTCCAGGACGGGATGGGACGAGCGGGACTGGCGGCGCCAGAACACGGCGCCGAGCGCGAGCCCGGTGAGCCCGGCGAACACCGGGCCGGGGCTCCACCCGCCCCGCGCCCCCTCGGTGATCGCGTACATGATCGGCAGCAGCGCGGCGGGCGCCAGCGCCACGCTCGCCGGGTCGAGCCGTCCGCCCGCCGTCCCGCGCGACTCCGGCAGCAGCAGCGGCCCGGTGACGAGCAGCAGCCCGATGACGGGGACGGCGAGCAGGAACACCGACCCCCACCAGAACGCGGCGAGCATCGTCCCGCCGACGATGGGGCCGACGATGGAGCCGCCCATGAAGCAGCTCATCCACACCGCGACCGCCGCCGACCGCTGCTTCGGGTCGGCGAACATGCTGTTGATCAGCGCCAGCGAGGACGGCGCGAGCGTGGCGGCGGCGACGCCCATCACGGTGCGGGCCGCGATGAGGGAGCCGGGCCCTCCGGCCCACGCCGCCCACACCGACGCCGCGCCGAACACCGCCGCGCCGGCGAACAGCAGCCCGCGCCGCCCGATCCGGTCGCCGAGGGTGCCCATCGGGATGAGGAACGAGGCGAGCATCAGCCCGTACACGTCCAGGATCCACAGCTGCTCGGTGGCGCTCGGCTCCAGGTCGGCGCTGAGCCGGGGCAGGGCGAGGAACAGCACGCTGAGGTCGACCGAGACCAGCAGCGTCGGCAGGGCGAGCACGATGACGCCGAGCCATTCGCGGCGCCCGGCCCGGGGCGGGGCGGGCGCGGCGGTGCCGGTGTCCGTCGGGGTGTCCACGGGGGCCTCCAGGGGTCAGCCGGCGGCCGGCGCCCGCCGCCCGGCGATCGCGGCGGCGAGCTCGGCGACGGTGGGGGAGTCGAACAGGTCGGCCATCGACAGCTCCACGCCCAGCCGGGCCTGGATCCGGGCGATGAGCCGCATGGCCAGCAGCGACTGGCCGCCGAGGTCGAAGAAGCTGGCGTGCACCCCGACCGTCCCGCAGCCGAGCACCTCGGCGAACGCGGCGCACAGGACGGCCTGGACGCCGTCCGCCGGGCCGTCGTCGGCCGGGGCGCCGTCGGGCGGCGCGGGCAGGGCCCGCCGGTCGAGCTTGCCGTTGGGCGTCAGCGGCAGCTCCTCCAGCGCGACGAGCGCGTCCGGCACCATGTAGTCGGGCAGCGTGGCGCGGGCGTGGTCGCGCAGGTCGGCGGCGTCGAGCCGGCCGTGGGCGGGGACGTAGTACGCGGCGAGCCGCAGGCTCCCGGCACCGTCGCGGTACCCCGCCGCGGCGACGTGCCGCACCTGCGGGTGCTCGGCCAGCGCCGCCTCGACCTCGCCGAGCTCCACCCGGAACCCGCGGACCTTCACCTGTCCGTCGGCGCGCCCGACGAACTCCAGGAGCCCGTCGCCGGTCCAGCGGGCGAGGTCCCCGGTGCGGTACATCCGCGTGCCCGGCTCCCCGTGCGGGTCGGCGACGAACCGCTCGGCGGTGAGGGCCGGGCGGCCGTGGTAGCCGCGGGCGAGCCGTCCGGAGATGTGGACCTCGCCGGTCTCGCCCGCCGCGACCGGGCGGAGCGCCTCGTCCAGGACGCGCACCGCCACCCCGCGCATGGGCCGCCCCACCGGCACGGTCGTGCCGGGACCCGCCGCGCCCGACAGCGGCAGCGACGTGCTGAACAGGGTGGCCTCGGTCGCGCCGTACATGGCGCGGACGGTGATGCCCGGGCAGGCGTCCAGCACCCGCCGGACGGCGGACGGGGCGATGACATCGCCGCCGGTCAGCACCTCCGCCAGGCCCGCGAGCGCGCCCGGGTCCTCCTCGGCCATGACGCGGAACAGGCCCGCGGTGAGGTGCGCGGCGGTGACGCGCTCCTCGCCGATCAGGCGCCGCAGCGTTGCCACGTCCGGACGGCCCGGCGGGGCGAGCACGACCGTCCCGCCGCGCAGCAGCGGCACCCACAGCTCGTAGGTGGACACGTTGAAGGCGTACGGGGCGACCATGAGGACGCGCTCGTGCCGCCCGGTGTCCCAGCAGGGGTCGTCCACCAGTTCGGTGACGTGCCGGTGGGTGACCGCGACGCCCTTGGGACGCCCGGTGGACCCGGAGGTGTGGATCACGTAGGCGAGCCCGTCGGGTGGCACGTCCACGGCGGGGGCGGTCGCGGGCGGCCCGCCGGGCGCGGCGTCGCGGTCGACGATCAGCACGTGGTCGGTGTGCGGCAGGCCGCGGCGCCGGCTGGCGGTGTCGGCGAGCAGCACCGGCGCGGCGGCGCCATCCACGATCCCCTGCATCCGCTCGATCGGGTCGGCGCTGTGCAGCGGCATGTAGCAGCCGCCAGCCTTGACGGCGGCCAGCAGCGCGACGACGAGGTCGGCGGAGCGCTCCATCAGCACCGCCACCGGCTGCTCCGGCTCCAGCCCGAGTTCGAGCAGCCGGTGCGCGAGCCGGTTCGCGCGCGCGTCGAGCTCGCCGTAGGTGACGGACGTGCCGGTGGCGCGCAGCGCGCACGCGTCCGGCCTGCGGGCGGCCTGCTCGGCGAAGCGCCCGGGAATGGTGTGGTTCATCGCGATGGCCTCACTGCAGGGGCGCGTCGGGGTCGGCGACGCCGGCGCGCAGCGCGCCGGTGAAGCGCCGCACCGTCGCCTCGATGGTGGCCGCGTCGAAGACGCGGCTGTTGTACTTCAGGGAGCCGACGATGGCGCCGTCCGGCTCCACCTCCAGGTCCCACAGGGCGCCGTCGGGGATGTGCGAGCTGACGTCCTGCGGCAGCGTCCGCCGGATCCGGGTGATCCGGACGCCCGCGTGCGCGGTGGCCGGCGCGGGCGGGAACTGCGCGACCTGGAACCCGAACACGGCGCGGTCCGGGTCGGCGAACTGCCGCATCAGCTCCGGCGTGGCGATGTACTCGAACGGGATGTCGTTGGCGTAGGTGTCCAGGCAGGTCGCGCGGGTCCGGACCGTCACCTCGCGGAACGTGGAGCAGCCGGAGACGTCCGTGCGCAGCGGCAGGAAGTTGAAGAACGACCCGACCGTCTCCTGGAACCGGGGCTGCCGGCGGTTGGAGGTGATGGTCGGCACCACCAGGTCGGTGACGCCGGTCATCCGCAGCAGCGCCGCGTTGTAGGCGGCCAGCAGCACCATGAACGGCGAGCACCGCATCGCCTTCGCGTAGCCGAGGGCGGCGGCGGCCACCTCCCCGTCCAGGACGAAGCGGTCGACCGCCGCCACCATCTCCTCGCCCTCCGGCCGAGGGCGATCGGCCGGCAGCGCGAGGATCTCCGCGCCGGGCAGCGTCTTCTCCCAGTGCTCGCGGGAGGCCGCCACCGCGTCGCCGGTCAGGTTCTCCCGCTCCCACTCCGCGAACGCGGTGTAGGACGGCGCCTCGGGCAGCCGCGGCGGGCGGTCCTCGCGGCGCGCCGCGTACAGCTCGGCGAGGTCCCGGATGAGCAGCTGCATCGACCAGCCGTCGGACGCGGTGTGGTGCGTGTTGAGCACCAGGGCGGCGTCGGCGTCGTCGAACCGGCCGAGCACGGCCCGCAGCAGCGGCAGGTCGTCGATGCGGTGGACGCCGGCCTCGACGTCGTTGATCAGCTCCTGCGCGGCGCGGTCCCGGTCCGCGGCGCCGGACAGGTCGCGGACCTCCAACTCCGGCGGGGACGGAGGGTGGACGACCTGGTGGCGGTCCCGCTCGCCGCGCACCAGCGAGGTGCGCAGCGCCTCGTGCCGGGCGACCAGGTCCGCGAGGGCCGCGCGGAGCGCGCCGGTGTCGAGGGGGCCGCGCAGCCGCCAGCCGTCCGCCAGGGTGTAGCGCGGCCCGAACGGCCCGACGCCGTTGCCCCGGTCGAACATGCAGAGGAATTCCTGGTTGAAGGAGAGCGGACCCCGGCCCACCGGTGCGGGCGACGTTGCGGAATCGGCCATGCGAAGTCCTTCCCCTGGGTCTGGTGGTGGCGGTGAGCGGCGGTGGGCGCGGTGCCCGGATCCGCCGCCCTCGCAGAATCACCCGGTGCCCGCGGCGGCCGCATCTCCCGGATTGCCACGGTGCGGGCGGTGGGCGCGCAGCATCAGCGAGACCCCCGGCAGCGACGCCACCGGCAGGTACCGCTCGGCGCCGACGACCGCGCCGAGCGCGGCGTTGACCAGCGGGTGCGGCGGGCCGAGGTCGTCGCGCCCGCCCCGGCCGCGCCGCCACCGCACGACGGGCCGCAGCAGCACGTTCCAGCTCCACAGCCGGTCGACGACCAGCCCGCCCCGCTCGACGACCGCGCCGAGGCCCGCCCGGTCGTAGCGGCGCACGTGCCACAGCGCCTCGTCGTGCGCCGACCACAGCGCCATGTCGCACGGCACGCTGATCAGCGCGGTGCCGCCGGGCCGCAGCACCCGCGCGATCTCCCGGACGACCCGCTCGTCGTCGTCCACGTGCTCCAGCAGGTCGAGCGCGGTCACCACGCCGAACGCGCCGGACGGCAGCGGCAGTTCACGCGCGTCCGCGCGCACTGCCGAGAGGCCCCGCGACCGCGCGATGGCGACGGCCTCGGGGGACAGGTCGGCGGCCAGCGCCCGCCAGCCGTGCGCGGCCAGGACGCGGGTGTTGCCGCCGCCGGCCGCGCCGACGTCCAGCGCCCGGTCGCCGGCGCGGGGGCGCGGCAGCCGCCGCAGCTCCCGCGCCAGCCGGGCGCGGCGTTCCCGGAACCACCAGTGCCGGTCCTCCTGCTCGGTGAGCCGGCGGATCTCGCTCGGGTCCATGGCGGCCTCAGCCCTTTCTGCGGAACACCCACCGGTCGAAGCCGATGTAGCGCAGGACGGTGATGCACAGCTGGCCCAGGCCGAGCAGGACCACCTCGGTGAGCTTCCCGGCGTGCGGTGCGGTGAGGTCGAGGACCACGACCTCGGCCGTGGTCACCGCGAAGCTGGCGGCGAACAGCGTCGCGGCCTTCAGGTGCAGGACGACCAGCGGCCCGCCCGCGCGGTTGAACGTCCAGCGGCGGTTGGCCTCGGTGTTGAACAGCCCGGCCAGCACCAGCGCGCCGAAGTTGGCGGCCAGCGCCGGCCACACCGACCGCAGCGCCATGTACAGCGGCACGTACAGCAGCGTGGACAGCGCGCCGATGACGCCGAACGAGGCCACCTTCAGCAGCCGCGGCGAGCGGGGCCGGGCGAGGACGGCGTCGGGGTGCGTCGTGCGCAGCTCGCGCGGCCGGGGCAGGTGCAGGTCGGCGCGCCCGGTCGCCATCGTCGCGGCGAGGCGAGCGAGCCCCTTGAGGTTCTCCCAGGACGCGCGCGCGACCCGCACCCGCGAGTCCACGTCCTCCACCCAGTCGACCGGGACCTCGTGCACGCGCAGCCCGTTGAACTCGGCCAGCAGCAGCAGTTCGGTGTCGAAGAACCAGCCCTGGCTGCGGACCCGCTCCAGCACCGGCCGGATCGCCTCGGTCCGGGCCGCCTTGAACCCGCACTGGGCGTCGCTGAAACTGACGCCGAACCCGTGGCGCAGCAGCGCGTTGTAGGTCCGGGACACGACTTCGCGTTTCAGGCCGCGGCGGATCCGGGAATGGGCGTTCAGCCGGCTTCCGATCGCTATTTCCGACTGCCCGCTGATCAGCGGTGCGACCAGCGGAAGAAGGGCGTCGAGCCCGGTCGACAGGTCCGCGTCCAGATACGCCACGATCTCCGCGGTGCTGTCGCACCAGGCCGCCTTCAGCGCCGCGCCCTTCCCCCGGACGCCGAGCCGCAGCGGACGCACCTCGGGGAACCGCCGCGCCAGGTCGTGGGCGATGCCCCAGGTCCCGTCGGTGCTGTCGTTGTCCAGGATCGTGATGCGCCACGAAAGCGGGAATGAATCGCTCAGAAAGGAATGCAGGGTCCGCACGCAACCGGGCAGCGACCGTTCCTCGTTGAACACCGGAATGACGATGTCGAGGGTCGCGGTCCCCGTTCCCGTCGCCGCCCCGGCGGGGCGCGGGACAGATGTCTCCTCCACGGCGGGCTGTCCTTTCTCCGGCCGGGCGTCTGAGGTCATCGTCATCACCGGCCCCGCCGCCCGCATCTCCGCAAATGCGTTCGCCGAACGGCCCGGCGCGGGCCCGTCCGCATTCGTGAAGATGCGCGGTGAGCTGGGCTGGGATGAAGTTGCGGAGAGATCCGGACGACCCGCGGAGGAGCCGATGCTGCTGCAGGACAAGAACGCCGTCGTCTATGGCGGCGGCGGCCGGGTGGGAGGCGCGGTGGCGCGCGCGTTCGCCCGGGAGGGCGCCCGGGTGTTCCTCGCCGGCCGCACCCGGGCCGCACTGGACAAGATGGCCGCCGAGATCGCCGAGGCCGGCGGCGACGCCGAGACCGCGGAGGTCGACGCGCTGGACGAGCGGGCCGTCGAGGAGCACACCGCCGCGGTCGCCGCTGCCGCGGGACGCATCGACGTGTCCTTCAACGCGGTCGGGACGTGGGGCGACGTGCAGGCCACCCCGATGGTCGAGCTGGCCGCCGAGGACTACCTGCGGCCCATCCAGATCGCCACGACCGCGCATTTCCTCACCGCGCGGGCGGCGGCCCGGCGCATGGCCGCGCAGGGGTCCGGGGTGATCCTCACGTTGAGCGCGACCGGGACGCTGAGCAAGGTCGCGCTGCGCACCCCGATCCCGATGGGCGGCTTCGGCGTGGCCTGCGCCGCGATCGAGGGCCTGACCCGCGCGCTCGCCGGGGAGCTCGGCACGTCCGGGGTCCGCGTGGTGTGCCTGCGCCCCGAGGGGATCGCCGAGCCGTTCGCCGACCCCGACCCCGCCTCGCACCGCGCGACGATCACCGACGTGGTGGAGCAGGAGGCGCTGCTGCGGCGCCGCCCGTCGGTCCGGGAGGTCGCCGACGTCGCGGCGTTCCTGGCCTCCGACCGCGCCGGGGCGATGACGGGCACCGTGGTGAACGTCTCCTGCGGCACGGTCGTCGACTGATGGCCGGGTCCCGGCCGCTGACCGGCGAGGAGTACGTCGAGAGCCTGCGCGACGGGCGGGAGGTGTACCTGTACGGCGACCGGGTGAAGGACCCGACCCGGCACCCGGCGTTCCGCAACCCGGTGGCGATGACGGCCCGGCTGTACGACGCGCTGCACGACCCGGCCCGGCGCGACGTCCTGACCTGCCCGACCGACACCGGCAGCGGCGGCTACACCCATCCGTTCTTCACCACGCCGCGGTCGGCGGACGACCTGGTGGCCGCGCAGCGCGCGATCGCGGAGTGGGCGCGGCTCAGCTACGGCTGGATGGGGCGCAGCCCCGACTACAAGGCGGCGTTCCTGAGCACCCTCGGCGCCAACGCCGACTTCTACCGCCCCTTCGACGACAACGCGCGCCGCTGGTACGCCGAGGCGCAGGAGAAGGTCCTCTACCTCAACCACGCGATCGTCCATCCGCCGGTCGACCGGACCCGCCCGCCCGACGAGGTCGCGGACGTGTTCGTGCACGCCGTCCGGGAGACCGACGCCGGCGTCGTCATCAGCGGCGCCAAGGTGGTCGCCACCGGGTCGGTGCTGACCCACTTCAGCTTCATCGCCCACTACGGGCTGCCGATCAGGAAGAAGGAGTTCGCGCTGGTGGCGGCGGTGCCGATGGCGGCGCCGGGGGTGAAGCTGATCTGCCGGACGTCCTACACCGCCGCGTCCGCCGTGATGGGCGGCCCGTTCGACTACCCGCTGTCGTCGCGGCTGGACGAGAACGACACGATCCTGGTGTTCGACGAGGTCCTGGTCCCGTGGGAGAACGTGTTCGTCTACGGGGACGTCGGGCGGTCGCAGCTGTTCACCGGCCAGTCGGGGTTCCTGGAGCGCGGCACGTTCCACAGCTGCACCCGGCTCGCGGTGAAGCTGGAGTTCATCGCCGGGCTGCTGGTCAAGGCGCTGGAGATCAACGGCACCGACGCGTTCCGGGGCGTGCAGACCCGGGTCGGCGAGGTGCTGGCCTGGCGGAACCTGTTCTGGGCGCTGTCGGACGCGGCGGCCCGCAACCCCACGCCGTGGCACGACGGCGCCGTCCTGCCGAACCTGCAGTACGGCCTGGCCTACCGGTGGTTCATGCAGCAGGCGTACCCGGCGATCCGGCAGAACATCCTCAAGGACGTCGCCAGCGGCCTCATCTACGTCAATTCGTCCGCGGCCGATTTCGGGAACCCCGAGATCCGCGGCTATCTCGACCGGTATCTCCGCGGCTCCGACGGCACCGACGCGCTCGGCCGCGTGAAACTGATGAAACTGCTGTGGGACGCGGTGGGCACCGAGTTCGGCGGCCGCCACGAACTGTACGAGCTGAACCATTTCGGCAGCCACGAGACGACCCGGCTCGACCTGTTCACCGCGCAGCTCGCCGGCGGGGAGATCGACGGCTACAAGGCGTTCGCCGAGCGCTGCATGGCCGAGTACGACCTGGACGGCTGGACCGCGCCGGATCTCGACTCGTTCCCCGAGCTGCGGAAATTCCGCGATGTCTGAGCGCAATACCGGAGATGCCCGGGCGGCCGGGCGGCGCCGACAATGAGGAAAGTGGAACTCCCACGGTGGAGGAAATGATGTCACCGGCACAAGGGTCGCCGTTCACAGATATGTCGATCGACCATCTGCGTTTCTACGTCACCGATGTCGACGCCGGTGTCCGGCACTTCGCGGGCGGCTACGGATTCCGGCCGTACGCGGACGCCGGATCCGCGGCCGACGGCCGCTCGGCGGCGCTCGGCGCGCACGGCATCCGGCTGGTGCTGACCGCCCCGCCGGACGGCGACCATCCCGGCGCCGCCTACCTGTCGCGGCACGGCGACGGCGTCGCCGACATCGCGCTCGGCGTCCCCGACGCCCGCGCCGCCTACGCGCGGGCCGTCGCGTCCGGGGCCCGGCCGGTCGCCGCCCCGATCGAGCGGGACGGGTTCGTGACCGCGACGATCGGCGCGTTCGGCGACACCGTCCACACGTTCGTGCAGCGCCCCGCGGGCGCCGGCGCGCGCTCCCTGCCAGGGCTTCCGGCGCGGCCCGGGTCCGCCGGGGAGGACGGCCCGGACACCGGCCTGTTCGAGGTGGACCACATCGCGGTCTGCGTGGAAGCCGGCGAGCTGGAGGGCACGGTGGAGTTCTACCGCCGCGCCCTCGGCTTCGAGATGATCTTCACCGAGCACATCGCGGTGGGCGCGCAGGCGATGGTGACCACCGTCGTGCAGAGCCCGTCCGGGGAGGTCACCCTCACCCTGATCGAACCGGACGCGTCCCGGGCCGCGGGCCAGATCAACGACTTCCTCAAGGTCCACGACGGCCCCGGCGTGCAGCATGTCGCGTTCGCCACGCCCGACATCACCCGGACGGTACGGACCATGGGCGACGCCGGCGTCGACTTCCTCACCACCCCCGACTCCTACTACCGGCTGCTGCCCGGCCGGCTGACCGTCGCCCGGCACACCGTCCCGCGGCTGCGGGAGCTGAACGTCTTGGTGGACGAGGACCACGACGGGCAGCTCTTCCAGATCTTCACCCGGTCCGCGCACCCGCGCGGAACCCTGTTCTTCGAGGTGATCGAACGGCTGGGGTCGCGCTCGTTCGGCTCCGGCAACATCCGGGCGCTCTACCGGGCCGTGGAGTCCGCCCGCACCGGGGCGGCGGGGTGACCGCCCGGCCCGCCGCGGCCCGCGCGAAAGGACGCAGATGACCGAGAGCCAGTACCGCGACCCGAGGACCGTCCCGCACGAGGGCGAGCAGGAGCGCGAGTCGCGCGAGCGGCTGGCCAAGCTGCTGGCCGCGACCCCGATCCCGCCCGAGTACCTGATCGACAACCTGACCGTCTACCTGCGCCGGTTCGAGCTGAGCGACCTGCTGTCGATGGACGCGCTGTACCGGATGATCCCCGAGCTGCCCGGCGTGGTCATGGAGTTCGGGGTGCTGCACGGCCGGCACCTGGCCGCGCTGACCGCGCTGCGGCACGTCTACGAGCCCTACAACTCGCTGCGCCGCGTCATCGGGTTCGACACCTTCGAGGGCCTCACCGGCATCGCCGACATCGACCGGGCCAGCCCGAGCGCGGTGGACGGCCGGTTCGCCGTCCCGCCGGACGAGGTCGGCCACCTGCGCGAGGTGCTGGAGGCGCACGAGGTCGGCGAGCCGTTCGGGCACACCCGGCGCAGCTTCGTGGTCAAGGGCGACGTCCGCGAGACGGTGCCGCGCTACCTGGCCGACCACCCCGAGACCGTCATCGCCCTCGCCTACTTCGACCTCGACCTGTACGAGCCGACCCGCGACACGCTGCAGGCGATCCTGCCGCACCTGACGCGCGGCAGCATCGTCGCGTTCGACGAGTTCGCCCACCCCAAGTGGCCGGGGGAGACGGCCGCGCTGCACGAGGTCCTCGGCCTCGACCGGGTGGCGCTGCGGCAGGTCTCGGTGCCGGGCCGCGAGCCGCCCGTCATCTACTTCCGCTGGGGCGAGTGAGGCCCCCGCGCCGCGCGTCCGCCGGGCGCGCGGCGCGGATTCTGGAAGTGTCCTCTCCGGGGCCCCTCGTTCGTCGGTAGGGCGAAAGAGGCAGACGGCAACCACGAAGGGGACAAGCCATGGAGATCGTGACCTCGGCAGACGCCACCCCGATCGCGTTCGAGCGGTCCGGGGAGGGCCCGGCGGTGATCCTGGTGGGCGGGGCGTTCAACGACCGGGGCTCGGCGGTGCCGCTCGCCGAGCATCTCGAGCCGCGCTTCACCGTCGTCCGCTACGACCGCAGGGGACGCGGCGACAGCGGCGACCACCCGCACTACGACATAGCCCGCGAGATCGACGACCTGGCCGCGCTGGCCGGCGCGGTCGGCGGCCGGCCCGCGCTGTTCGGGATCTCCTCGGGCGGCGCGCTGGCGCTGCGGGCGGCCGCCGCGGGCGTGCCGGTGTCCCGGGTGGCGGTGTACGAGGTGCCGTTCGTCCCGGACGAGGACGAGGCGCGCAAGCACGCCGCGCGGCGGGCCGAGGCGGTCCAGTCGCTGCTCGACGAGGGCCGCCGCGGCGACGCGGTGGTGGAGTTCATGACCGGGATCGGCATGCCGCAGGAGATGGCGCAGGGCATGCGGCACGCCCCGATGTTCCCGGCGCTGGAGGGGATCGCGCACACCCTGCCCTACGACCACGCCGCCATCGCGGCGGGCGGCGACGGCACGATCCCCGACGACCTGATCGCCGGGATCACCGTGCCCGCCCTCGTCGCCTACGGCGGCGCAGGCCCCGAGCCGATGAAGCAGGTCGCGCGGCGGCTCGCGGAGCTGCTGCCCGACGGCACCCTCGCGGAACTGGAAGGGCAGAGCCACGACGCCGCCCCGGATGTGCTCGCCTCGACGCTCACCGCGTTCTTCGAGGGCTGAGGGCCTTCTTCCCGGGGGCGGATTTCTAGGGGCAGAGCCCGGCCGCATCGGCGTCCGCCGGGTCCGTTCGCGGACCGGGCGGGCGCCGTTCTTCTGCGCACTTCCTCCGTGCGGGATCTCGCCGGCGCCGGCTGTCCTTTCCGCCGTCCCGCGTTCGTCGGTAGGGCGACTGATCCGACACGAGCGGGAGGTTGCAGTTCCCATGTCCGTGGTGCACAGGCTGTCCGGGCTCCCCGGAGGGCGGCTGACCAAATGGCTGGTCGTGCTGTTCTGGCTGGTCGTCTTCCTCGCCACCGGGTCGCTGTCGTCCAAGCTCGCGGACGCGCAGCAGAACGACGCGTCCCAGTGGCTGCCGGGCAACGCCGAGTCGACCCGCGCCCTGGCGGTCGCGCAGCGGTTCCACTCGCGCGACACCTATCCCGCGCTGGTCGTCTACAACCGGGACGGCGCGGCCGTCACCGCCGCCGACCGCGCCAAGGCCGCCGCTGACGCGCGCCGCTTCACCGCGCTCGCCGAGAGGTCCGGCGGCGAGGTCGACAGCCGGGTCGTCGGCGTGGTCGGGCCGATGGCGTCCAAGGACGGCCGGGTCCTGGAGACGGTCGTGCAGATCAACGTCGGCCGGAAGGGGTGGCCGGCGCTCGGCCCGATGGTCGACCGGCTGCGCTCGACCGCCCGCGCCGGAGGCGGCGGCCTCCACGCCCACGTGGCGGGCCAGGCCGGCTTCCAGGCCGACTCCGGCAAGGCGTTCAAGGGGCTGGACTCCCGCCTGCTCGCGGTGACCGTCCTCGTCGTCATCGCGATCCTCGTGCTGACCTACCGCAGTCCGGTGCTGTGGGTGCTGCCGCTCATCGGCGCGTTCGTGTCGCTGAACGTGGCGCAGGCCATCATCTACGGGCTCGCCGAGCACGCCGGGCTGACCGTCAGCGGCGAGAGCTCGTTCGTGCTCATCGTGCTGGTGTTCGGCGTCGCCACCGACTACACCCTGCTGATCACCTCCCGGTACCGGGAGGAGCTGCGCCGGCACACCGACCGGCACGCGGCGATGGCGGCGGCGCTGCGCCGCTCCGCGCTGAGCCTGTGCGCCAGCGCCGGCATCGTCGCCCTGGCGATGCTCTGCCTGACGGCCGCGGACCTGAACTCCACCCGGAGCCTCGGCCCCGTCGCCGCGATCGGCGTCGTGGTCAGCCTCGCCGTGATGCTGACGTTCCTCCCCGCCCTGCTGGTGGTGTTCGGCCGGTGGCTGTTCTGGCCGGCGCGTCCCACCGCCGACGCCGGCGACCCCGGCCACGAGGGCCTGTGGGCGCGGGCGGGCCGGGTGATCGCCGCGCGGCCGCGGGTGATCTGGATCGGCACGACGGTGGTGCTCGGCGCGCTGTCGCTCGGCGTGCTCGGGCTGAACGCCAACGGCTTCAGCGGCACGAACTCCTTCCGCGACAAGCCCGACTCGGTCGTCGGGCAGCAGATCAGCGACCGGCACTTCCCCGCCGGCGCCGGACAGCCGCTGCAGGTCGTCGGACGGGCCGCGGCGGGCGGCCCGCTCGCCGCCGCCGTGTCGCACACCCCCGGCGTCGCGGGCGTGAGCGCGCCCCGCACCGCCGGCGACGCGGTGTACCTGGAGGCCACGCTGACGGCGCAGCCCGGATCCGGCGCCGCGTACCGGACGGTCGACCGGGTCCGGTCGGCGGTGCGCTCGGTGCCCGGCGCGGAGGCCAAGGTGGGCGGCGGCGACGCGGTCAGCCGGGACGTGCTGCGCGCGTCCCGGCACGACCGGGCCGTGGTGATCCCGCTGGTGCTGCTCGGCGTGCTCGTCCTGCTGCTGCTCGTGCTGCGGGCGGTCGTCGCGCCGCTGGTGCTGGTCGCCACGGTGCTGCTCGCGTTCGGCGCCGCGCTGGGGCTGAGCGCGCTGGTGTTCGACCACGTCGCCGACCTGCCCGCCGCCGACCCGTCCTTCCCGCTCTGGGCGTTCGTGTTCATGGTGGCGCTCGGCGTCGACTACAACATCTTCCTCGCCACGCGGATGCGGGAGGAGGCGCTGCGCCGCGGGCCGCGGGAGGGCGTGCTGCGCTCGCTCGCCGCGACCGGCGGCGTCATCACCTCGGCGGGCGTCGTGGTCGCCGGCACGTTCGGCGCCCTCGGCGTGCTGCCGCTGTCGTTCATGGCCGAGATCGGCATCGCGGTGGCGCTCGGCGTGCTGCTGGACACGTTCGTCGTCCGGTCCGTGCTGGTGTCGGCCGCCGCGCTCGACCTCGGCCGGTG
Source organism: Actinomadura opuntiae (assembly GCF_030283205.1). Classification (GTDB taxonomy): domain Bacteria; phylum Actinomycetota; class Actinomycetes; order Streptosporangiales; family Streptosporangiaceae; genus Spirillospora. Next base: position 54,720 of record NZ_JASNWF010000023.1, on the reverse strand, counting down.
GATGTGGTGGCCCGGCGAGATCTTCCGGCGCGGCGAGCGGACCGGCGAACCGGGGCGCGCGGAGCAGCCCGCACCGGTCGCGGACTGACCGGCGGGTCCAGGTCCGCACGATCGAACGAGACGCCCGCGGGGCGGCGGGGGGACGCTGGATCCGCCCGCTGCCCGCGGGCTTCCGCATCGGGAAAGGACCGGCTCGTGACGGACCTGACAACCGTGATCGCCGACCTGGACGCCGAGAGCGCGCAGATCGGCCGGATGGTCGACGGCCTGGACGGCGCGGGGTGGGCGCGGCCCACCCCCGCCCCCGGCTGGACGGTCGCCGACCAGGTGGCGCACCTGGCGTTCATCTTCCGGCTGGCCGGCACCGCGGCCTCCGACGCCGCGGCGTTCCAGGCGCTCACCGAGCGCGCCAAGGGCGACTTCAACGGCGCGGTGAACGCCGCGCTGCGCGAGTACCCCACCGGATCACCGCAGGACCTGCTCGCCGTCTGGGAGCGCGAGCGCGCGGAGGGCATCGCGGCGCTCGCCGCCTTCCCCGAGGACCGGACGGTGCCGTGGCTGGTCAACCCGCTGCCCCCGGCGATCCTGGCCTGCGCGGGCATCATGGAGACGTTCGCGCACGGCCAGGACATCGCCGACGCGCTCGGCGTGCGCCTGGAGCGCACCGACCGGCTGCTGCACCTGGTCGGGTTCGCGATCCTCACCCGCGACTTCGGCTATCAGACGCGCGGGCTCACCCCGCCCGCGCACGAGTTCCGCTTCGAGATCACCGCCCCGTCCGGCGCGCAGTGGACGTTCGGCCCGGAGGACGCACCGGACCGGGTCAGCGGCCCGGCGGAGGACTTCTGCCTGCTGGTGACGCGGCGCCGGCACCGCGCGGACGTCGCCGTCACCGCGGACGGTCCCGAGGCCGACCGCTGGCTGGACATCGCGCAGGCCTACCGCGGGCCCGCCGGGCCGGGACGCGCCCCCGGGCAGTTCGCGGCGGCCGCGTCCGGACGTCCCGCGAGCGGCTGAGGGCGGGCGCGCACCCGAGGGCGCGCGGCGGCCGGGCCCCCGTCTCAGGGCTCCCCGTCTCAGGGTTCCCCGTCTCAGGGTTCCCCGAAGCTCAGGGTTCCCCGAGGCTCAGGGCTCCCAGACCGGCCGGACCTCGATCTGGCCGACCCGGGCCCACGGGTGCCCGGCCGCCGCCTCCAGCGCCTCGTCGGGCCCCGGGCACTCCAGCAGGCTGAACCCGCCGATCTGGTCGCGGGTCTCGGCGAACGGGCCGTCCGACAGCAGCACCTGCTCGTCGCGGACCCGCAGCGTGCGCGCCTCGTCGCTCGGCCGCAGGCCCGCACCGCCGCGCAGGAAGCCGCGGCTCTCCATGTCCCGCGTCCACTCCTCGCAGCCCTCCATCGCGGCGGCGGCATTCCCGACCTCGTCGGCGCTCATGCCGGTCGACGCGTCGCTGCAGAAGATGAGCATGTACTTCACGCCCGCATGCTATCCAAGGCGGGCCGCCGCGGGCCCCCGTCCGCAGGCGTCCGGGGCGGGGAGGGACGGCTCAGCGGACGGTCTGGCCGACCGCCGGCCGCAGCTCGGCGCGCAGCCGCTCCAGCGACGTGGCGACCGACCGGGCCGCGGCCTCGCGGGTGTCGCCGACGCTCACCATCAGCGCGACGAGCTGCGCCTCGAAGCACACGTCGGCGTCGTAGGGGGCGACCAGGTACTCGCCGAGCTCCAGCGTGACGAGCCCGTGGATGGCGCTCCACATCTGGTGCGCGACGAGCTCGGCGTCGCCCGCGGCGAACCGTCCCGCGCGCACGCAGCGGTGCGCGCAGTGCACCACGTCGACGAGGGTGTAGCGGCCGTGCTGCCGGTCGGCCTCCGACAGCGAGAACCCGCCGAGGGACGCCGCGCCGAACATCACCGCGTACAGGTGCGGGTTGGCGTGCGCGTTCAGCCGGTACGCGCGGCCGAGCAGCGCCATGTCGGCGACCGGGTCCTCGGTGATCGCGACCCGGTTGAAGTGCGACTGCAGCCGGGCGAAGCCCTCGTGGACGACCTCCCGGATCAGCCCGCTCATCGCGCCGAAGTAGGTGTAGACGACCATCGTGGAGCAGCCCGCCTCGGCGGCGAGCCGGCGGGCCGTGAGCGCCTGCGGCCCCTCCTCGCGCAGCAGCCGCGCCGCGATGTCGACGAGCGCCGGCCGCATCCGCGGGTCGTGCCGGCGGGGGCTCATCGGCGCGCCCGCGCGGGCGCCGCGCCCGCGCCGGTCGGACTGGGCGGTTTCACGTTCGCGGCCCCCTGTCACACCCCGTGGCCGGCCCCGCGGCCGTCACCTCTTGATCATCTGTCCTGAGACTAGCCAAGCCGGCGGCCGTGCGAATATTCGATCGTGCGGTGGCCGACGCCGGCCGGGGCGCCGGTGACGGGGAGTGACGGCCCGCGACGCCCCGCCGCCGCGGGAGCCGGCGGCGGCTACGATGGGCGTGCCGCACGGACCGTGCAGGGAGGGCTCGTGAGACACCCGTTCGAGGCCGCATGACGCCGGGGGTGGAGTCGGCCCTCGACGGCGCCTTCCGCGACGAGTGGGGCCAGATCGTGGCCTACCTCATCGGGCTGACCGGCGACTGGGACCTGGCGGAGGAGTGCGCCCAGGACGCGTTCGCCCGGGCCCTGGAGAGCTGGCCGCGCGACGGCGTGCCGCGGCGCCCCGGGGCGTGGCTCACCACCGCCGCCCGCAACCGCGCGACCGACCGGCTGCGCCGCGAGGCGACGGGCGCCGCCAAGCTGCGCCAGCTCGCCGTGCTGGCCGAGCGTGCGGAGGACGGCGCCGGCCCCGACGAGGGGGCGCTGGTCAGCGGGGTCCGCGACGACCGGCTCCGGCTGATGTTCACCTGCTGCCATCCGGCGCTGCCCCTGGAGGCGCGGGTCGCGCTGACCCTGCGCACGCTGGCCGGGCTGACCGTCCCGGAGATCGCCCGGGCCTTCCTCGTCCCGGAGGCGACGATGGCCAAGCGGCTGCAGCGCGCCAAGCGGCGCATCCGCGACGCGGGCATCCCGTACCGGGTGCCGGAGGCGGCCGAGCTTCCCGAGCGGACCACGGCCGTGCTCGGGGTGCTCTACCTGCTGTTCACCGAGGGCTACGCGGCCACCGAGGGGTCGGAGCTGGTCCGGCGGGAGCTGTGCGCCGAGGCGATCCGGCTGGCCCGCGTGCTGGCCCGGCTGATGCCGGAGGAGCCGGAGGCGGGCGGGCTGCTGGCGCTGATGCTGCTGCACGACGCGCGCCGCGGCACCCGGGTGGACGACGCCGGCGATCTGGTGACGCTGGAGGAGCAGGACCGCAGCCGCTGGGACCGCGACGAGATCGCCGAGGGGGTGGCCGTGCTGGACGCGGCGGCGCGCGCGGGCGGCACTGGCCCGTACCTGCTGCAGGCGCGGATCGCCGCCTGCCACGCCACCGCCCGCGACGCCGCCGACACCGACTGGGCCCGTATCGCCGCGCTGTACGACCGGCTCGCCGAGCTGGTGCCCTCGTCGGTGGTGCAGCTGAACCGCGCGGTGGCGGTGGGGATGGCCGAGGGGCCGGCGGCCGGGCTCGCGCTCGTCCGGCGGCTGGAGGACGGCGGCGACCTGGCCGGGTACCACCTGCTGCCCGCGACCCGCGCCGACCTGCTGCGCCGGCTGGGGGACGGCGGCGCGGCGGCCGACGCCTACCGGGAGGCGCTCGCGCTGGCCCGGACGGACACCGAGCGCCGCTACCTCACGCGCCGGCTGGCCGAGACGTCCCGTCCAGGCTGACCCTGCGGCGGACGTCGTCGCGCAGCGCCTTCTTGTCGATCTTCCCGACGGGGGTGAGGGGCAGCGCGTCGACCAGGACGAGCCGCTCGGGCAGCTTGTACCGGGCCGCCCCGGCGCGCTCCATCTCCGCCACGACGTCCTCGAGCCGCACACGGGCGCCGGGGCGGGGCACCGCGTACAGGCAGACCCGCTCGCCCAGCACCGCGTCGGGCATCGCGACGGCGGCCGCCTGCGCGACGCCTGCGACGCGGTGCGCGAGGTCCTCGACCTCCTCGGCGGACACCTTCTCCCCGCCCCGGTTGATCATGTCCTTGTCGCGGCCCGCCACCACGAGGTAGCCGTCGGGGCGCAGCCGGACGATGTCGCCGGTGATGTACCAGCCGTCCGGGGTGAAGGCGCGCGCGTTGTGCTCGGGCGCGCGGTAGTAGCCGCGCGGCGTGCTGGGGCCGCGGGTCAGCAGGATCCCCGGCTCGCCGGGCGGCACCGGCCGGCCGTCCTCGCCGACGACCAGCAGCTCGTCGGCGGGGCAGATGGGGCGGCCCTGCGTGCCGGACACCACCTCGTCGGGGTCGCCCTGGCGGGTGAAGCAGATCAGCCCCTCCGCCATCCCGTATCCCTGCTGCGGGGTGCAGCCGAGGACCGGGCGGATCCGCCGGACGAGGTCGCCGGGCGGCCGCGCCCCGCCGATCTGCAGCGCGCGCAGGCTGGACAGGTCGCGCCGATCCCCGGCCTCTCGATGCTCGACCCAGCGAAGCGCGACTGCAGGGACGACACCGGTGTCGGTGACACGCTCCCGCTCGATGACCGGGAACACTACGGCCGGGTCGGGGGAGGCCGCGAGCACCGCGCGGCCCCCGGCCAGCAGCGCGCCGAGCACGCCCGGCCCGCCGAGGGTGAAGTTGTGCGCCACCGGCATCGCGGCCAGGAACACGGTGCCGGGACCGAACCGGCAGGCCGCGATCGCGTGGTCCATCCCGCAGCCGTAGTCGTCGTGCGTGCGCGGGATCAGCTTCGGCGTCCCGGTCGTCCCGCCCGACAGCAGGAACAGCGCCGGTGCGCGGGGGTCGGGCGGGTCGGCGTCCAGGGCGGCGCGCGCCGCGTCCGGGGCGGAGGCGGGCGCGCACAGGTCGCCGAGGTCGGCGCTGCCCGGGCGGGTCGGGCCGCCCGCGACCAGGACGTGCCGGACGGTCCCGCAGGCCGCGGCGATCTCGTGCGCCATGCCCTCGTGGTCGAAGCCCCTGAGGGTGCGGGGGACGGCGATCGCGGCCGCCTCGGCCTGCTCGGCGATCTGGCCCAGCTCGTGCCGGCGGTGCGAGGGCAGCGCCATCACCGGGACGACGCCGAGCCGCAGGCAGGCCAGGGTGAGCACGACGAACTCCCACCGGTTCGGCAGCTGCACGAGGATCTTGTCGCCGCGGCGCAGGCCGAGGCCGTCGAGCCGGCGGGCGGCGCCGTCGGCGCGCTCCCACAGGTCGCCGTAGGTGAGCCGGACGGCGCCCTCGACGAGCGCGGTCTCCTCGGGCTGCGCGTCCGCGGCGGCCCGCAGCCGGGTGCCGAGCGGGACGCCGTGCCACAGCCCCGCCTCGGTGTAGCGGGCCGCGACGTCGGCGGGCCAGGGAACGAAGCCCTCGTCGACGGACATCGGGGCTGAGGTCATCGGCGCTGCCCTGCTTTCGTCGCGGTTCCGGCGGGACGGTCGGCCGCGGCGTCCCGTGCGGGGCCGAGCACGACCGGCAGGGCGGTGAGCCCGTGCATGATGACGCTGGGCCGCCACTCCAGGCCGTCGGCGGGCTCGGCCAGCCGCAGCTCGGGGAAGCGGGCGAGGACGGACCCGATCGCCACCACGCCCTCGATGCGCGCGAGCGGCGCGCCGATGCAGTGGTGCACGCCGTACCCGAAGGCGAGCTGCGGGTTGTCGGCGCGTTCCGGGTCCAGGGTGTCGGGATCGGGGAAGCGGGCGGGGTCGCGGTTGGCGCCGAGCAGCGAGACCAGCACCGTGGCCCCGGCCGGGATCGGCGTCCCGTCGAGGTCCATCGGCTCCACGCAGTACCGCAGCGCGACCTGGACGGGGCTCTCGAACCGCAGCGTCTCCTCCACGGCGGCGGGCAGCAGCCCCGGGTCGGCGCGGACGGCCTGCAACCGGCCGGGGTGCGACAGCAGCGCCAGCAGCCCGTTGCCGATCAGGTTGACGGTGGTCTCGTGGCCCGCGGTGAGCAGCAGGAACACCATCGAGGTCAGCTCGTCCTCGCTGAGCCGGTCCCCGCCGTCGCGCACCGCGACCAGCGCCGACAGCAGGTCCGGGCGCGGGGCGCGGCGCTTGCGGTCCAGCAGCCCGCGGATGTAGCCGAGCATCTCGGCCGCGGTGGCGTCCAGCCGGTCGAGGGGGAGCGCGCTGGTGGTGAGGGCGTCGGTCCAGCGGTGGAAGTCGCCGGCGTCCTCCTCGGGGATGCCGAACATGTCGATCAGCACCCGGACGGGCAGCGGCAGCGCGAGCGCGGCGATCAGGTCGGCGCGGCCGGAGCCGCCGGCGGCGACCGCGTCCAGCAGGCCGTCGGTGATGGCCTGCACGCGCGGGCGCATCCCCTCCATGCGCCGGCGGGTGAACGCGGCCGACACCAGCCGGCGGAGCCGGGCGTGGTCGTCCGGCCCGGCGTTGAGCATGTGGCTGTTCATGGCGCGGCGCAGGTCGGCGGACATGCCGCGGCGGTTGCCGAGCGTCGCGGTCCGGCCGTGCAGCCGCGGGTCGGTGAGCGCTCGGCGGGCGGCCTCGAAGCCGACCACCAGGTAGCCGGTCTCGCCGGAGCGCAGCGTGATCGGGCTCACCGCGCCGCGCCCGCGCAGCAGCGCGTACCCGGCGTGCCGCCGTGCCGCGCCGGCCAGCAGGAACTCGGCGCTGTGCAGAAGCTCGGTCATGGCAACGAGCGTCGGCGGACCGGCGGGCGGGCCGCATCTTCCGCCGTGCGCAGCCCTTTCCGGCGCCCGGGTAATCGGCGCCGGCGCCCCGAAAAGACGCCGGTTTTATGGTGGTCTGACCGCAATTAGGAAGATGCGGGCCTTCTTCGGGAAAGTGACGCTGGATGGGTCATGGCCGGCCGGTGCACGGGAAACGCCGAACCGCCGAGCCCCGCAGAACGCCAGCTCCGCGGCCCCGCACGGGGACCGTGCCGGGAAAGAACCCGAGAAAGGAAGCGATGTTCTTTTCGAGCGTGCGCATGCGAAGATCCGTTCCCGCCGCCGCGGCCCTCGTGCTGTTCCTGGTGCTCTACCTCGTCGCCCGGACGCCGGGCGCCGCCGCCGGCGGCGAGGACTCGGCCGCCGGGAGGTACCGGTTCACCGCGATGCCGATCGCGATGCCGCCGGGCTACCGCCCGGTCCGGACGGTCCGCAACGTGAACCCCCAGTACCGGCACATCCGCTCGTGGATCTCCTCGGTCGGCGCCGCGATCGCCCTGAACGACCTCACCGGGCACGGCCGCGACGACGGCCTGTGCCTGGTCGACCCGCGCACCGACCAGGCCGTGGTGACCTACGCGCCGACCGCGCCGGCCGCCGACCGGTTCACCCCGTTCGCCCTGAACCCGGCGCCGCTGCCCACGGACGCCGCCATGGCGCCGATGGGCTGCACGCCCGGCGACTACAACCAGGACGGCCGGATGGACCTGATGGTCTACTACTGGGGCCGGACGCCGGTCCTGTTCCTCGCCAGGTCCGATGCCGGGGGGCTTTCCGCCGCGTCCTACCGTCCGGTGGAGCTGGTGCCCGCCGCCTCGCCCGACGGCCGCTACCACGGCCCGCGCTGGAACACCAACGCCGTCAACGTCACCGACCTGGAGGGCGACGGGCGGCCCGACATCTACCTCGCCAACTACTTCCCCGACTCCGACGTCCTGGACCCGCACGGCCAGGCCAACGTCGTCATGAACTCCTCGATGTCCAACGCCAAGAACGGCGGCGGCACCCACGTCCTGCGCTGGACGGGCGCCACCGCGGGCAAGGACCCCACCGCCGTCTACGCCGAGCAGCCGGGCGCCGTGCCCTTCGGCGCCTCGACCGGCTGGACGCTCGCCATCTCCAGCGCCGACCTCACCGGCGACGGCAGGCCCGAGGTCTACGTCGCCAACGACTTCGGCAAGGACCACCTGCTCTACAACGCCTCCGCCCGCGGCCGCGTCGCCTTCACCGAGGCGACCGGCGACCGGACGCCCGGCGCCGCGAAGTCCTTCGTGCTCGGCCACGACTCGTTCAAGGGCATGGGCGTCGACTTCGGCGACCTCGGGCACCGCGGCCGGTTCGACATCATGGTCAGCAACATCACCGCGGCGTGGGGCCTGGAGGAGAGCAACCTCGCCTTCGTCAACCGCGCCGGGTCCGAGGCCGCGATGCGGCGCGACCTCGCCCGCGGGGACGCGCCGTTCGAGCAGCGCGCGCAGAACCGCGGGCTGGCGTGGACCGGCTGGGGCTGGGACGTCAAGACCGGCGACTTCCTCAACAGCGGGCGGCTGGACATCGTCCAGGCCGACGGGTTCGTCAAGGGAAAGATCAACCGGTGGCCGTGGCTGCAGGAGATGGCCATGAACAACGACCAGCAGTACACCAACCCCTCGATGTGGCCGGACGTGCAGCCCGGCGACGACATCGCCGGCTCCGACACCCTCGCCTTCTTCGCCCAGAAGCCCGGCGGGGACTTCGTCGACGTCGGCGAGCGGCTCGGCCTGGACGTGCCGACGCCCACCCGCGGCATCGCCACCGCCGACACCCGCGCGAACGGCGCCCTGGACTTCGCCGTGGCCCGGCAGTGGGGGCCGCCCGCCTTCTACGCCAACAACTCCCCGAACCTCGGCGGCCACCTCGGCCTGCACCTCTACCGGCCCGTCAAGGGCGCCAAGGCGGGCCAGGGCCTGCAGGGCCCCGGCACCCCGGCCTACGGCGCGACGGTGCAGGTCCAGACCCCGGCCGGCGCGCAGATCTCCCAGCTCGACGGCGGCGGCGGGCACAGCGGCCGCCGCAGCTTCGAGGTGCGGTTCGGCCTGGGCGCCCACTCCGGGCCCGTCAACGCCCGCATCCGCTGGGCGGACCAGGCGGGCACCCTGCACGACCAGACCGTCCGGCTCACCCCCGGCGACCACACCCTCCTGCTCGGCGACAAGGTTGAGGAGGCTGCGAGCTCATGACCGCCATCACCCAGCCGGCCGACGGCACCCCCGCCGCCGCCCGTCCCGCGGCCGTCGCGGCCGCCGCGCGCCCGCAACCCGACCCGCGCTACCTCGCGCTGCGCAACTTCGCCATCTCGATCAGCGTCTTCAACATCCTCGGCTACACCGTGCTCGGCTTCGAGCAGCCGTGGGCCTGGTTCCCGCTGGCCATCGTCACGGGTTACACCACCGAGCTGGTCTTCGAGGTGATCAGCGCGTGGGCGGAGCGGCGCCCGCCGCGCTTCCTCGGCCGCGGCGCGCGCGGCCTGTACGAGTTCCTGCTGCCCGCGCACATCACCAGCATCGCCTGCAACATGCTGCTGTTCGCCAACGACCAGTGGTGGCCGATCATGTTCGCCGTGGTCCTCGCGGTCGCGCAGAAGCACGTGTTCAAGGCGCCCGTGTACGGCCGCATGCGGCATTTCCTGAACCCCTCGAACACCGGCATCACGGTGACTCTGCTGCTGTTCGGCAGCTGGGTCAGCATCGCCCCGCCCTACCAGTTCACCGAGTACGCCAACAGCGTGTTCCGGGTGATGATCCCGGTGATCATCGCGACGGCGGGCACCGTCATCAACGCGGTGCTCACCAAGCGGGTCATGCTCATCATGGGCTGGATGGGCGGCTTCGCGATCCAGGCGCTGGTCCGGCACTGGATCTGGGACGCCCCGCTCTACAGCGCCCTCGGCGTCATGACCGGTGTGGCGTTCATCCTGTTCACCAACTACATGATCAGCGACCCGGGGACCACGCCGTCAAGAGGCCGCGCGCAGTTCATCTTCGGCGCATCCCTGGCGGTCATCTACGCGGTGCTGATGCTCGCCAACGTCGTCTACACGCTGTTCTACGCCACCACGATCCTGTGCGCGCTGCGCGGGCTCGGCTGGTGGGGCGCGCACCTGCTGCGCAGGCGCCGGGAGCGGCAGGCGGCCGCCGCGCCCGCCGGCGAACCCGCGCCGGCGGCGACCTGAGGACCCGTCCGACCGACCACAGCGCGGAGCCCGGCCGCAATCGGCCGGGCTCCGCCGTATTCGCCGGTCAATTGACGGAAAAACCCGGGCGTCCTTCTTCCAGCTTGCTCGGCCCTCTTTCAGGTCTTTCTGGAGGGACGGCCGGAACGTACGATCACGCGAGATGCCGGTGATCGGAAAATGGCAACGGCATCGGTCCATCCCGCGAATGCCGGCCCCCGCCGGAATCGCGATCCGCACGAATGCGAAGGGGAACGCATGCCGTACCTCGGACAGCAGAGCGCACGGCGGACCCGCTGGTGGCGCAGGTGCCTCGGCGCCGCCGCGACCGCGCTGGTGATGGCGCTGGGGACCGGGGCCGCCGCCCAGGCCGGCGCGGACACCGCCTCCTCGCCCGGCGGCCTGACGCGGTTCCGCGAGGGCACCGTCAGCGTCGACGGCGGGTCCCTGCACTACGTCAAGGGCGGGTCCGGGCCCGCCCTGGTCCTGCTGCACGGCTGGCCGGAGACGTGGTACGAGTGGCGCAAGGTCATGCCGGACCTGGCCCGCACGCACACCGTCGTCGCCTTCGACCTGCCCGGCCTCGGCTCCTCCGGCGTCCCGGACGGCGGCTTCGACGCCGTCCACACCGCCGCCAGGATCCACCAGGGCGTCGCGAAGCTCGGCTACGACCGGGTCTCGCTCCTCGCCCACGACCTCGGCGCGCTCGTCGCCTACCCCTACGCCCGCGACTTCCCGGACGACGTCGCGCGCATGGCCGTGCTGGAGACCCCGCTGAACGGGTTCGGGCTGGAGAACGCCTACGGCCTGAGCTGGCATCTGCTGTTCAACCAGACGGCCGCGCCGGTGCCCGAGAACCTCATCAACGACGCCGCGCACGTGAAGACCTACCTCGGGTGGCTGTTCAGCTCGGCCCGCCACCCGGACGCCATCGCCCAGTCCGCCTTCATCCGCGCCTACAGCGACGCCTCGCACCGCAGCGCGGGCTTCAACTACTACCGCGCGTTCCCCACCAACGCCGCCGACAACAAGGCGCTGTCCTCGGTCAAGGTGACGCTCCCCGTCCTGGCGATGGGCGCGCAGTACACCTTCGGCCCGGCGGTCGCCCAGTCGTTCGGCGCCGTCGCGACCGACGTCCGGCAGGTGGTCGCGCCCGATTCCGGCCACTGGATCCCCGAAGAGAACCCCGCGTTCCTCATTCAGTGCGCAACCCTGTTCTTCGGGTCCGGCGCCACCTCCACCGACCCGTCCCTTGAGGGTTGCAACCCCTAGGGCGCGGATCACGTGCGACGGCGGCCGGGATTCTTCCCGGCCGCCGTTCGCGTGTGAGCGGGGGACGCTCAGCCGTCGTCCGCGCCGTCCACGGCCAGCATGGTGCTGAAGCCGGTCAGGGACAGCAGCGCCCGCAGCGCCGGGCCCGCGTTGCGGAACCGGAGCCGGTGCCCCTTGCGCCGCGCCGTCAGATGCAGCCGGAGCAGCGCGTCGACCGTCACCATGTCCGGCTCCGCGACCGTGCCGACGTCGCAGTAGGCGGGACGCGGCTCGCGCGGGTCCAGCGCGGCGGCGAGCGAGGCGCACAGGCGGGGGATGTCGCCGCGGCGCAGCGGGGGAGCGAGGACCAGGACGAACGGCTCCCTCATGGCGCCTCGAAGCGGGCGGCCGGCCGTGCTGCGGGGGTTCGGTTCATGCGACCGATCCTCGAAGAGCCCGTCCCGCGGTGTCTTCTTCCGGTGTGCTCAGCCGGGCACACGGAACGTCCGCAGGAAGACCGGCAGCAGCCAGGGCCGGCGTCCGCCCACCTTCAGCCGCCCGCTCGCCACCGTCCGCAGCCGCCCCACGCGGCCGAACATCATCATCGACATGGCCAGCGGATCGAAGGTCAGCCGGACGTCGGGAACGCCGCCCGCCGGTTCGAGGCCGACCCGCCCCTCCCGCAGCACCAGCGTCGCCGGCGCCGTGTGCTCGGGACGGAACTCCACGGCGATCCGCCGCGCGCGCGGCCGTCCGCCGCCGTCCAGCAGCCGCCCCGTCCCGTGCCGGGCCAGCCCGAAGATGAACATCCCGAAGAACGGCGCCGCCTCCGCCGCGTCCGCCCGCCATTGCCGCCCCGTGGCCGCGCTCAGGTCGTGGCCGTGGAGCAGCAGCTCGTTCTGCATGTGAGCGAACAGCCCGGCGACGGGCAGCCGCGAACCGCCCACCCACGTCACGAGGTCCTCCGCGGCGCTGTGCGCGGTGGCGGCCGTCATCGCCGCGACGTGCTCGCGCAGCATCCCCGCGAGCGCCTTCGGATCGCGCTCCGGGACGGCGGCGAGGACGAGGTCGTTGAGGTCGTTGATGCCGTCCACGTTGGCCGCCCGCACCCGGTCGAGCAGATCGGGCACCGGGAGCGGGGGCGCGTCCGCGCCGAGCAGCGCCGCGTCCATCCACGCGATCCCGGCGGCGTGCGCGAGGACGTCGGCGGCCGACCAGCGCCCGACGGCCGTCGCTCCGGGGGAGCGGGCCGAGGTCGCCAGGTCGGTGAAGCGTTCGGTGATCTCTTCCAGCGAGCGGCGGAGAGCCTGCCATTGCTCGTCGCCGATGGACGCGGTCATACCGTCTCCCGGGGGGCCGTTCCGGACTGCGGACACGCCTGCGCCCGGAACGTAACACGGCCCGGGCGGGTCGGTGCGGGGCGCGGGGGCCCGTCCAGGATCATGGGGGGCATGACCAACGAAGTGACGCCCGGAGCCCCGCGCGACGACGCGGGGTCCGCCGGGGCAGGGGGGCCGCTCGCCCGCCGGACGGTGCTGTGCGGCGCGGGCGCGGCGGGCGCGGCGCTGCTCGCGGCGGGGTGCGCGACGAACCAGAACAAGGAGCCGAAGGACCTCGGTGGCAAGGAGGTCGCGAAGGCCGCGGACATCCCGGTGGGCGGCGGCAAGACCTTCGCCGACGCCAAGGTGGTCGTGACGCAGCCGCGGCAGGGCGCGTTCAAGGTGTTCACCGCGATCTGCACGCACCAGGGCTGCCTGGTGAACAAGGTGTCCAACGGGGTCGTCAAGTGCCCCTGCCACGGCAGCGAATTCAAGATCACCGACGGCTCGGTCGCGCACGGGCCGGCGTCCAGGCCGCTCAAGGAGTACCCGGCGCAGGTGAAGAACGGCGGGATCGTGATCAGCTGACCGCTGCCGGCCGGATTGGTTCTGATTTGAACCGATGCCGCCTCCGCTCCGTACTCCCCGGTGACGCAGGGAGATCGGGAACCGAGTTCAGCGGAGGGCGGAGACGATGCCACAGGAGTCCGAGACGCGGGCGGACGCGACCGAGCACCCGGCCGGGGAGCCGCCGGCCGGCGCGCCCGGTGGCGGCGCGGCGCCCCGGAACGGGGCCGGCGGGACGGGCGGGACCCGCCGCGGCCTGCTCATCGGGGCCGGGCTCGCGGGCGTCGCCGGGCTGGCGGCGGCGTGCGGCGGGTCGTCCGACGACAGCGGCGACGACGGCGGCGGCAGCGGTGGAGACGGCGGCGGGGGAGGGGGCGCCGGCGCGGTGCTCGCCTCCGCCGGCGACATCCCGGTCGGCGGCGGCAAGGTCTTCGAGTCGGAGAAGGTCGTGGTGACCCAGCCGGCGCAGGGCGAGTTCAAGGCGTTCTCGGCGACCTGCACCCATCGCGGCTGCACCGTCGGGTCGGTGTCCGGCGGGACGATCAACTGCCCCTGCCACGGCAGCAAGTTCAAGATCTCGGACGGGTCGGTGGCGAAGCCGCCCGCCGACAAGCCGCTGGCGGAGAAGAAGATCAGCGTGCAGGGCGGGAAGATCAGCCTCGTCTGAGCGACACGGCGCCGGACCTGGTCCGCCCCGGGCCGCCGCCGTTCTCGGCGGCGGCCCGGACGTGGTCGTCCACCTCGCCGCCCCGCATCTCGCGCTGCCGCGCGCGCGGGTCGGTCGCGGTGATGTCGGCGGCGCCGTCGTCCGGGCCGGCGCCGGAGCCGGTGCCCGTCGGGTCGTCCTCCGGAACGTCGGGATCGGTGCGGAAGCGGGGGAGCGCCTCGGGATGGTGCTCGCGGATGTAGGAGATGAGGTGCTCGCGCACGTCGCAGCGCAGGTCCCAGGCGCTCGCCGAGTCGGCGGCGCTCATCAGCGCGCGCATCGTGACCAGGCCGTTCGGCTGGACGTCCACGGCCTGCAGCACCCATTCGCGCCGGTCCCACAGCGGGTTGTCCTGCAGCATCGCGTACAGCTCGGTGCGCAGCTCCTCGATCGGAACGGTCCAGTCGACGTGCAGTTCCACCGAGCCGACCACCCGGCTGGAGTGCCGGGTCCAGTTCTCGAACGGCTGCTCGGTGAAGTAGGAGACGGGCAGGATGAGCCGCCGGTCGTCCCAGAGCCGGACGACCACGTAGGACAGCGTCAGCTCCTCGACGCGCCCCCACTGGCCCTGCACGACCACCACGTCGTCCAGCCGCAGCGCGTCGCTGAAGGCGATCTGCAGGCCGGCGAGCAGGTTGCCCAGCGTCGGCCGGGCCGCGATCCCGACGACCAGCCCGGCGACCCCGGCGGAGGCCAGCACGCCCGCGCCGACCGCCCGGACGGCCGGGAAGGTGAACAGCGCGGCACCGACCGCGAGGATGACGACCACCATGGCGGCGATGCGGCGCAGCAGCATCATCTGGGTGCGGGCGCGCCTGGCCCGCCGGTTGCGCTCGCCCTCGATCCGCATCAGCCGGGCGAGCGGCGGGTCGGTGAGCGCGTAGGTGATGCGCAGCACCAGCCAGGTCGTGACGCCGATCACCGCGATGCGCATGAGGTGCCGGACGATGCCCTCGGCGTGGTCGCTCATGTGCGGGTACGGCACGGCGGCGCTCGCGCTCACCACCGCGGCGAACGCGAACGCCGGCGCGGCGCACCGCCGGGCGACCCGCCCGACGCTGGGCCAGTGCCGCGCCAGCCGGCCGGCGAGCAGCCGCCGGCCCCCTTCCACGATGACGACGGCCACCCCGACGACGACGGCGAACGTGATCCAGGCCCACAGCGCGGACACCTGCGGTACGACCCCCTCCGAGCGTGCGAAAACTGACCCGAACCTCCCTTTCCACTCGCATTACGAACATCCACCCAAAACAGGGAGATCTCCATCACCCCAGGTCGGCGGGCTCGGCCGCGCCGGGTGTCGGTGGCGCCCACTAGGCTTCGTGGCGTGGCAGATCCGGCGACCTACCGACCCGCACCGGGCTCCATTCCGGAATCCCCCGGGGTCTACCGATTCCGCGACGAGCACGGCCGGGTCATCTACGTGGGCAAGGCCAAGAGCCTGCGGTCGAGGCTGAACTCCTACTTCGCCGACTTCTCCGCGCTGCACCCGCGCACCCAGACGATGGTGCAGACGGCGGCCCGCGTCGACTGGACGGTCGTCGGCACCGAGGTCGAGGCCCTCCAGCTCGAGTACTCCTGGATCAAGGAGTTCGACCCCCGGTTCAACGTCCGTTACCGCGACGACAAGTCCTATCCCTACCTGGCGGTCACCCTCAACGAGGAGTTCCCGAGGGTGATGGTGATGCGGGGCGCGAAGCGCAAGGGCGTGCGCTACTTCGGGCCGTACTCCCACGCGTGGGCGATCCGGGAGACGGTCGACCAGCTGCTGCGCGTGTTCCCCGTCCGCACCTGCAGCGCCGGCGTGTTCAGACGCCAGCACCAGCTCGACCGGCCCTGCCTGCTCGGCTACATCGGCAAGTGCTCGGCGCCGTGCGTCGGGCGCGTCTCGCCGGACGAGCACCGGCTGCTCGCCGAGGACTTCTGCGACTTCATGGCCGGCACCACCGGCCGGTTCATCAAGCGCCTCGAACGCGACATGCGCGAGGCCGCCGCGTCCCAGGAGTACGAGCGCGCCGCGCGGCTCCGCGACGACATCCGCGCGCTGGAGCGGGCGCTGGAGAAGCAGGCGGTCGTGCTCGCCGACACCACCGACTGCGACATGATCGCCTTCGCCGAGGACGAGCTGGAGGCCGCCGTCCAGGTGTTCTACGTGCGCGGCGGCCGGATCCGCGGGCAGCGCGGCTGGGTGGTCGACAAGGTCGAGGAGGTCACCACCGCCGACCTGGTGGAGAACTTCCTGATCCAGATCTACGGCGAGAGCGAGTCGGTGCCCCGCGAGGTCCTCGTCCCGGCGCTGCCGCCCGACGCCGACGCGATGACCGAGCTGCTCGCCGAGCAGCGCGGCGGGCCCGTCCACCTGCGCGTCCCGCAGCGCGGCGACAAGAAGGCGCTGCTGGAGACCGTCGCCCGCAACGCCCACGAGGCGCTCAAGCAGCACAAGACGCGCCGCGCGTCCGACCTCACCACCCGCAGCCGCGCGCTGCAGGAGATCCAGGAGGCGCTGGAGCTGGACGAGGCGCCGCTGCGGATCGAGTGCTACGACGTGTCGAACCTGCAGGGCACCAACGTGGTGGCGTCCATGGTCGTGTTCGAGGACGGGCTCGCCCGCAAGAGCGAGTACCGCCGCTTCACGATCAAGGCCGTCGAGGGGCAGGACGACGTCCGCTCCATCCACGAGGTGATCGCCCGCCGGTTCCGGCGCTACCTGGCCGAGAGCGAGAAGCTGGGCGAGCTGGACACCCTCGGAGACCCTGAGGAAGAGGGTGCTCACCAGCCGATCGACCCGGAGACCGGCCGGCCGCGCAAGTTCGCCTACCCGCCGCAGCTGGTGATCGTCGACGGCGGCCCGCCGCAGGTCGCGGCGGCGCAGCGGGCGCTGGACGAGCTGGGCGTCGACGACATCGCCGTCTGCGGCATCGCCAAGCGGCTGGAGGAGCTGTGGCTGCCGGGCGAGGACGACCCGGTGATCCTGCCGCGCAACAGCGAGGGCATGTTCCTGGTCCAGCGGGTCCGCGACGAGGCGCACCGCTTCGCCATCACCTTCCACCGGCAGCGGCGTTCCAAGGCCATGACGGTGAGCGAACTCGATAGTGTTCCGGGTCTGGGCCCGGCGCGGCGGGCGGCGCTGCTGAAGCACTTCGGCTCGGTGAAGCGGCTGAAGGAGGCGACGCCCGAGCAGGTCGCCGAGGTCCCGGGCATCGGGCGGCGCAGCGCGGAGGGCATCGTCGCGGCGCTGCGGGGCGGGCCCGTCCCGGCGCGCGGCGCGGGGGACGCCGCTGCCGGGGAGCACGGCGAGAGCGCGGCCCACGGGAGCGGAACCGGCGGGAACGGAACCGGCAGGAACGGGTCCGGCGGGAACGGAACCGGCGGGGAAGACGGGGCCGACGGGGAGCACACGGTCGGCGGGGAGCACAGGGGGAAGCGGACATGACCAACGAGTCGAAGATTCCGGACATCGTCATCGTCACCGGGATGTCGGGGGCGGGCCGCAGCACCGCGGCCAAGTCCCTGGAGGACCTCGACTGGTACGTGGTCGACAACCTGCCGCCCGGGCTGCTGGCCACCATGGCCGACCTCGGCGGCCGGGTGAAGGACGCGGTGCCGCGCATCGCCGTCGTGGTCGACGTGCGCAGCCGCGCGTTCACCGACGACCTGCACTCCTCGATCGCCGAGCTGGAGGCGCGCGGCGTCCACCCGCGGGTGGTGTTCCTGGAGGCCGGCGACGCCGACCTGGTGCGCCGGTTCGAGAGCGTCCGCCGCCCGCACCCGCTGCAGGGCGACGGCCGCCTCGTCGACGGCATCGCCCGCGAGCGGGACCTGGTCCGCGAGGTGCGCGCCGAGGCCGACCTGGTGATCGACACCAGCGGGCTGAACGTGCACGAGCTGCGCAACAAGATCATCGGGTTCTTCGGCAACGACACCGGCGAGTCCAGCCTGCGCGCCACCGTCGTGTCGTTCGGCTACAAGTACGGCCTGCCCGTCGACGCCGACCTCGTCGTCGACTGCCGCTTCCTGCCGAACCCGCACTGGGTGCCCGAGCTGCGCCCGAAGACCGGCCGCGACGCCGCCGTCCGCGACTACGTGCTCGGCCAGCGCGGCGCCAAGGAGTTCCTCGACGCCTACGCCGAGGTGCTGCGCCTGCTCGCCGAGGGCTACGAGCGGGAGGGCAAGCACTACGTCACGCTGGCCGTGGGATGTACCGGCGGCAAACACCGTAGTGTGGCCATGGCGGAACAGATCGCCGCCCGGCTGCGGGACGAGGGCATCGAGGTGCAGGTCGCCCATCGTGACCTCGGCCGCGAGTGAGACCCGCGGCGCTGCCGGGTCCCGGACGCAGAGAGAAACGAACGCGTTGAAGCCTCTCGGCCCGAAGGTCGTCGCGCTCGGCGGCGGCCACGGCCTGTACGCCTCGCTGTCGGCGCTGCGGCGCGTCACCGACCGGCTCACCGCCGTCGTCACCGTCGCCGACGACGGCGGCTCCAGCGGCCGGCTGCGCCGCGAGCTCGGCGTCCTGCCGCCCGGCGACCTGCGGATGGCGCTCGCCGCGCTGTGCGGCGACGACGAGTGGGGCCAGACCTGGCGCGACGTCGTCCAGCACCGGTTCCGCAGCGAGGGCGACCTGCAGGGGCACGCGGTCGGCAACCTGCTGATCGTCGCGCTGTGGGAGCTGTTCGGCGGCGACTCCGCCCCCGGCGGTGCGTCCGGCGGCCCCCCCGACGGTGCGCCCGGCGGGGCCGGCCCCGGCTCCACCGTCGCCGGGCTCGACTGGGTCGGCCGGCTGCTCGGCGCGCACGGCCGGGTGCTGCCGATGGCCGCCGTCCCGATGGACATCGTGGCCGAGGTGCGCGGCGCCGACCCGACCCGGCCCGACGAGATCACGCACGTCAAGGGGCAGGTGGCGTGCGCCAGCACGCCCGGGTCCGTGCTCGGCGTCTCGCTCGTCCCCGCCGACCCGCCCGCCTGCCCCGAGGCGCTCGCCGCCGTCGAGGACGCCGACTGGGTCGTGTTCGGCCCCGGGTCCTGGTTCACCAGCGTCCTGCCGCACCTGAAGGTGCCCGCGCTCGCCCGCGCGCTCACCTCCACCCGCGCCCGCCGCGCCGTCGCGCTGAACCTCGCGCCGCAGCCCGGCGAGACCGACGACTTCTCCCCCCAGACGCACCTGGAGGTCCTCCAGGCGCACGCCCCCGACCTGCGCGTCGACGTGGTCCTCGCCGACGCCGGCGTGGTCGACGACCCGGACGCGCTCGACAAGGCCGTCCAGCGGCTCGGCGGGCGCCTCGTCCTCGCCCGGGTCGCCGCGGACGACGGCTCGGCGCGTCATGAACCCGCCCGCCTGGCCCAAGCCTTCGTACAGATATTCAGTGACTGACGTCCCGGCGGGCCGCGATCGGCCAGACTGCTGGAAGTCCGATAGGGGGAGGGTTCATCTATGGCGATGACCGGTCTGGTCAAGGACGAGCTGAGCAGGCTCACGGTCATGAAGCCGTGCTGCCGCAAGGCGGAGGTCTCGACGCTGCTGCGCTTCGCGGGGGGGCTGCACCTGGTCGGCGGGCGGATCGTGATCGAGGCGGAGATCGACACCAACGTGGCGGCGCGGCGCCTCATCAAGGACATCTCGGAGGTGTTCGGGCACACCTCGGAGGTCGTCGTGCTCGCGCCCAGCGGGCTGCGCAAGGGCAACCGCTACGTCGTGCGCGTGTTCCGGGACGGCGAGTCGCTGGCCCGGCAGACCGGCCTCATCGACAACAACGGCCGTCCCGTCCGCGGGCTGCCCCGGCACGTCGTCGCCGGCGCCGCCTGCGACGCCGAGTCCGCCTGGCGCGGCGCGTTCCTCGCGCACGGCTCGCTCACCGAGCCCGGCCGGTCGATGTCGCTGGAGGTGACCTGCCCCGGCCCCGAGGCCGCGCTCGCCCTGGTCGGCGCCGCCCGCCGGCTGAAGATCCACGCCAAGGCCCGCGAGGTCCGCGGCGTCGACCGCGTCGTCGTCCGCGACGGCGACGCGATCAGCGCGCTGCTCACCCGGCTCGGCGCGCACGGTGCCGTGATGGCCTGGGAGGAGCGCCGGATGCGCCGCGAGGTCCGCGCCACCGCCAACCGCCTCGCCAACTTCGACGACGCCAACCTGCGCCGCTCGGCCCGCGCCGCCGTCGCCGCCGGCGCCCGCGTCGCCCGCGCGCTGGAGATCCTCGGCGACGACGCCCCCGAGCACCTGGTGAACGCCGGCCGCCTTCGCCTGGAGCACAAGCAGGCTTCCCTGGAGGAGCTCGGCCAACTCGCCGACCCGCCCCTCACCAAGGACGCCATCGCCGGCCGTATAAGGCGTCTGCTCGCCATGGCCGACAAGCGCGCCAGCGATCAGGGTGTCCCCGGCACCGAGGCGAACCTCACGGCCGACATGCTGGCGCCGTAGCCGGCGGCGGTCAGCGCAGGCGGCGGAGCGCGCCGTCGGGGGCCGCCTCGAAGACGAGGGTGCGGCGGGAGATCGTCGCCAGCCCTGCGGCGGGTTCAGGGAGCCCCGGACGATCCGCGCGGACTGCACCGCCGTGCCCGGTAACGGGATCCGCAGGAAATGGACGCAGAGCCGTCCCGCGGCTGCGACGGCCCCAGTCCCCGACGGCCGGGTGCTGAGGGGGCGGCTGTACGGCACCTGACATGGGCGCCGGCGTTCAGCTCCTGCGCAGGTCGCCTCTGAGGACGCGGTGGATCAGGTCGTCGCGGAGCTGGCCGTAGCCGGTCTCGGCCCAGACACTGCGGGCCGGGTCGGCCTCGAAGTAGGGGACGTCCCGGCCCTCGCGGCGGTCCATCAGCATGTCGGGGGTCTCGCGGGCGCGGGCGGCGCGCGCGCAGGCGCGGCAGGCGTGGACGTGCAGGCGGCGGCGGGAGCCGAGCGGCCGCCAGTCGATCTCGGCGGGGCCGTCGCCGTGCAGCGGGTTGAAGAAGCACAGCGGGCTCGGCGGCACCTCCGGCTTCCCCTCGGCGAGGGCGCGGGCCGAGGCCAGGGCGTCGCGGCCCTGGTCGAGCAGGACGAGCACGCCTGCCAGGTCGGGGACGCCCTTCGCGCCGTCGAGGGTCTTCGCCGCGGCCTGGTAGGCGTCCAGGGCCCGGGTCATGAGGGCCCCGGCGCGCTCGCCGCCGGGGGCCGACGAGCCGTCCAGCAGTTCGCCGAAGGCGATGACCTCGCGGGACGCCTGCTCGCGCAGCTGGTCCTCGCTCGCCTTGCCGGCGGTGGCGAACACGGTGCGCGGCAGGAGCAGGCCGTCGCCGGCCTCGCGGCTGACGGCGGCCATGCGGCGGCGCCGCCACAGCAGGACGCCGGCGACGGCGGCGACCGCGACGCCGGCGCCGCCCGCGGCGAGTGGCAGCGCGAGGTCGGTACCGCCGTCGCTCTTCTTCGGCTTGGGGGCGGACGACTTCAGGTGCGCCTGGTACTTGCGGTCGATCTCCGCGGACTCCTGCTTGTAGACCTTCGTCGCGGTGCCCGAGACGACCAGGTCGGTGAAGCGGGTGAGCCGCGCCGCGAGGGACGCGCCGTCCAGCGAGTCGTCCCAGTTCACGGCCCACGCGGCGTCGTCGGCGGCGTGGTCGCCGCCCCACTCGTGTCCCATCAGCTCGTCGGTGGACTCGTGGAAGGTGACGTAGATCCCGTCCCGGCCGAGGCGGCTGTGCACGACGGTCGCGAGCTGCTTGTCGTCGTTCCAGGTGCCGCCCTGGACCAGCGGCACCAGCACGACGAAGGTCGGCACCGGCATCCTCTTCAGCCGGGCGGCCAGCCGCCGCCGGTCCGCGGCGGGCAGCGCCGACGCGTACGACGGGTCGACGTAGATCGGGGAGCGGCGCAGCGCGGCGGCGATCCGCGCGCCGGGGGAGGGCTTACTCGACACCGAGGTACTCCATCACGCGTTTGACGAGGTCGTTTCCGCGGGACCCCCACGCCGCGTCCCGCCACACGCCTGGGACCGCGTAGTGCGGCGCGAGGCCGTCCGGGCCCTGGACGCGCAGGACGCGATCCGCGATCTCCTTGCCGGACGCGCCGAAGCAGGCCGCGCACACCGGTTGCCTGCGGGGCTTGCCGCGGTCGTCGTCGCCGGGCAGCGAGACGGCCTTGCGGCGCGTGGAGTCGCCGTGCAGCGGGTTCACGAAGCACGGCGGCGGAGGGGCGGTCATCTGCCCGGCGAGGGCGCGCCGTCCCTGCCGGGCCAGGACGATCACGCCGACGAGGTCCAGCGCGTGGCCGGGGTCATCGTGCACGTCGTCGTAGAGGATCTGGGCGGCGTCGTAAGCGGTGACGGCGAAGGCGCGGCCGCGGTTGCCGGACGCGTCGGGCAGCCGGTCGCGCAGCCGGTCCAGCTCGGCGGACGCGGTGCGCCGCAGCCACCGGTCCGAGGGCTTGGACGGCGCGCCGGGGTGCGCCTCGGCCTGCGCCGCCAGGCCCGCGACGGCGCCCCCGGCCCCGCCGCGGCGGAACCATCGGCGCCCGGCGGCGGCCGAACCGATCCCGGCCCAGTACAGCGCGATCGCCGACAGCGGGCCGACGAGAAGGAACCCGCGAAGGAAGTGGCTCTTGACCGCGGGCTCGTCGGGCTTCAGCGGATGATCGTCCTCCTGCCCGAACGGGACCGGCGGGCTGAGGAGCGGGGAGGACGAGGTGGGCGGCCCGGCGGGCGCCGCGGCCCAGGAGTCCACCCGCTTGATCAGCCGGTCGGCGAGGCCGCTGAACGGGCGGTGGATGTCGGGCGGCTCGTAGTCGGGGAGGTCGTCCTGCGCCACCAGGTCGAGGTCGATGTCGCGTGGGACGTTCCATCCCTGGCCGAGCATGTAGCCGCCGTCGTCGACCATCAGGTAGAGCCCGTCGCGACGGGTGACGCCGTGCAGGGCGGACAGGAAGGCCTCGTCCTTGCCCTGTGACTCCGAGTCGGTCGGGTTGGGGGCCACCACGACCAGGATCGGGACCGTGACCCGCTTGGCGGCGGCCCGGATCGCGGTGTCGACGCGGACGCGGTCGGCGGCGCCGAGCGCGACGTCCACGTCCGGGTCGACGAAGAGCGGGTCCTTGGCGAGCGCGGCGGCGACGCGGTCGAGGCGGTGGCCGGCGTAGCGCGGGTCGGGCGCCGCCGAGGCGGTGGCCGGCCACATCGCGATGGCCGCCGCCGCGACGCCGAGGACGCCGCGCACGACGCGCCTCATCGCTTCCCTCCCTGCCCGGCGGGCCGCTTCCGCTTGCTGCGGACCGCTGTCCCGGCGGGTGCGGGCCGCCGCCTGCCGCGACGGATCCGGCGCCCCACCAGCAGGCCCAGGACGATCAGCCCGCCGAGCCCGGCGCCGACGCCGAACGCGGTGTTGTTCCTGACGGCGGCCCGGTGGTTGCCGCGGTCGTAGGCGTCCAGCTCCCGCCGGGTCGCGGACTCGGGCCGGGGCGACGGGTGGCGGGCGCGCTCCTTGGCGTGGCCGGACAGGGCGATCTCCACGAACCGGCCGAGGACGCTCAGCAGGCCGGCCTCGTAGGGCAGTTCCGCCGTCGCGGCCTGGTAGGCGTCCTCGACGTCGATCCGCCGCGTCCCGCCGAACTGCTGCACCTCGCCGAGGGCACCGCTGGGATCGACGACGAGGTAGACGCCGTCCTTGCCGAGCCGGTCGTGGAGCACGGGCACCAGAGACTCCAGGTCGGACGGGGCCTCGGTGTCGTCATTGCGGAGACGAGAGGGCAGCGTCACCACGACGTACACGGGCACCCCGAGCCGGCCGACCAGCGCCTTGATCTTCCCGGCGGTGCCGGGCGGCAGCACCCGGGGCACCTGGTCGGTGACGTACACGGGGTCGCGCTTCAGCTGGGAAGTGATGTAGCCGATCCGCGTCTGCACCGCCGGCGGCTTCACCGGCCGGACGGGCGCGGCGGACGCCGGGACGGCCGCGCAGCAGGCGAGCAAACCCCCGATGACTAGGACGAACCACCCGCGCCGCATGGCGGGAGTCTAGTGATGATCGTCAAGTCGGGGCGGCCGGCGGCGGCCGGGCGGCGGCTCACCCGGACGGGGGAGGGCGCGTCACCCGCGAATCCACCGCCGCCGGTGTCGGGCTACCCGCGGGTCATTGGATAGGGTCGGCAGCGGGGGAGACCCCGGTAGACCGCAGTTGACGGCCTGGTGACACCGGGCGACACGACGTACGAGGAGAGCCGTTCCGTGACCATCCGAGTAGGCATCAACGGGTTCGGCCGGATCGGCCGTAACTTCTACCGCGCCGTGAAGGCCAGCGGGGCCGACATCGAGATCGTGGCGGTCAACGACCTGACCGACAACGCCACGCTCGCCCAGCTGCTCAAGTACGACAGCATCCTCGGCCGCTTCCCCGAGGACGTGCGCGCCACCGCCGACGAGATCGTCGTCGGCGGCACGTCGATCAAGGCGTTCGAGGAGCGCGACCCCGCGAACCTCAAGTGGAGCGACGTCGGCGCCGACATCGTCGTCGAGTCCACCGGCTTCTTCACCGACGCCACCAAGGCCAAGGTGCACGCCGACAACGGCGCCAAGAAGGTCATCATCTCGGCCCCGGCCAAGAACGAGGACCTCACCGTCGTGCTGGGCGTCAACGAGGACAAGTACGACCCGGCGCAGCACACGGTGATCTCCAACGCGTCCTGCACCACCAACTGCCTGGCCCCCTTGGCGAAGGTGCTGCACGACAACTTCGTCATCGAGAAGGGCCTGATGACGACGATCCACGCCTACACCCAGGACCAGAACCTCCAGGACGCCCCGCACAAGGACCTGCGCCGCGCCCGCGCCGCCGCGCTGAACGTCGTGCCGACCTCCACCGGCGCCGCCAAGGCCATCGGCCTGGTGCTGCCGGACCTGAACGGCAAGCTGGACGGCTACGCGCTGCGCGTCCCGGTGCCGACGGGCTCGGCCACCGACCTGACCGCGACCCTGTCGCGCGAGGTCGGCGTGGACGAGGTCAACGCCGCGTTCAAGAAGGCCGCCGAGGAGGGCCCGCTCAAGGGCTACCTCACCTACACCGACGACCCGATCGTCTCCAGCGACATCGTCACCGACCCGTCGTCGTGCATCTTCGACTCCGGGCTCACCAAGGTCATCGGCGACCAGGTCAAGGTCGTCGGCTGGTACGACAACGAGTGGGGCTACTCCAACCGCCTCGTCGACCTCGTCAAGCTGGTCGGCTCGCAGCTCTGAGCCCCGACGAAGTCGGCTCGGGGGGTGTGGGGGGTCGTCCCCCCTCGGGTGATACCGCCCCGCGATCCGACAAGCCCGTCCCCGCCGTGGCCGCGCCCAGCGCGCGGCCACGGCGGGGCCGTATCCGGAAGGAATCCGCATTCCGATGCGCACCATTGACGATCTGGACGTCGCCGGGCGGAAGGTGCTGGTCCGCGCGGACCTGAACGTCCCGCTGCAGGACGGCCGCATCACCGACGACGGCCGGATCCGGGCCAGCCTGCCCACGATCGAGACGCTGCGCGCCAAGGGCGCCAAGGTCGTCGTCTGCGCCCATCTCGGCCGCCCGAAGGGCGAGGTCAAGCCCGAGTTCTCGCTCGGCCCGGTGGCGATCCGGCTCGGCGAGCTGCTGGGCGTCCGGGTGGTGTTCGCCGACGACGTCGCCGGCGCGTCCGCCCACGCGGCCGTCTCCGGGCTCGGCGACGGCGACGTCGCGCTGCTGGAGAACCTGCGCTTCGAGCCGGGCGAGACCAGCAAGGACGACGCCGAGCGCGGCGCGTTCGCCGACCGGCTCGCCGCCCTCGCCGAGGTGTACGTCGGCGACGGGTTCGGCGCCGTGCACCGCAAGCACGCCTCCGTCTACGACGTGCCGCAGCGGCTCCCGCACGCGGCCGGCGACCTGATCGCCACCGAGGTGTCGGTGCTGGAGAAGCTCACCGAGCAGGTCGAGCGGCCCTACGCGGTCGTCCTCGGCGGCTCGAAGGTCTCCGACAAGCTCGGCGTGATCGACAACCTGCTCGGCAAGGCCGACCGCATCCTGATCGGCGGCGGCATGGTGTTCACCTTCCTCAAGGCCCAGGGCCACGAGGTCGGCAGGAGCCTGCTGGAGGAGGACCAGCTCGGCACCGTCCGCGAGTACCTGCGGCGGGCCGAGGAGAGCGGCGTGGAGTTCGTGCTGCCGGTGGACGTCGTCGCCGCGACCGCGTTCGCCGCGGACGCCGACCACGAGGTCGTCGCGGCCGACGCGATCCCCGCCGACCGGCTCGGCCTGGACATCGGCCCCGAGTCCGGCAAGCTGTTCGCCGCGCGCCTGGCCGGCGCGAGGACGGTGTTCTGGAACGGCCCGATGGGCGTGTTCGAGATGGAGCCGTACTCGCACGGCACCCGCGCCGTCGCGCAGGGCCTGATCGACTCCGGCGCGTTCACCGTGGTCGGCGGCGGCGACTCGGCCGCGGCCGTCCGGCAGCTCGGCTTCGACGAGGGCGCCTTCTCGCACATCTCGACCGGCGGCGGCGCGAGCCTCGAGTACCTCGAGGGCAAGACGCTGCCCGGCCTGCAGGCACTGGAGGACTGACCGATGGCCCCCGCGACCCCTTCCGGACGGCAGAGCGGCCGCAAGCCGCTGATGGCCGGCAACTGGAAGATGAACAAGAACCACCTGGACGCGATCCTGCTCGTCCAGAAGATGGCGTTCGCGCTGAAGGAGCCCGACTTCGAGGCCGTCGACGTCGTGGTGTGCCCGCCGTTCACCGACCTGCGCTCGGTGCAGACGGTGATCGAGGCCGACCGGTACGCCATCCAGTACGGCGCGCAGGACGTCTCGCAGCACGCCTCCGGCGCCTACACCGGTGAGATCGCCGCGTCCATGCTGGCCAAGCTGGGCTGCTCCTACGTGATCGTCGGGCACTCGGAGCGGCGCGAGTACCACGGCGAGGACGACGCGCTCGTCAACGCCAAGGCCAAGGCGGTCCTGGCCGCCGAGATGAGTCCGATCGTCTGCATCGGCGAGGGCCTGGAGGTGCGCAGGTCCGGCGGGCACGTCGCGCACTGCCTGGCGCAGCTCGACGGCTCGCTGGAGAAGATCCCCGCCGACCAGATGCGGCGGACCGTGATCGCCTACGAGCCGGTCTGGGCGATCGGCACCGGCGAGGTCGCCACCCCGCAGGACGCGCAGGAGGTCTGCGCGGCGATCCGCACCCGGCTCGCCGAGCTGTACGACGGCGGCCTCGCCGACCAGGTGCGCATCCTGTACGGCGGCTCGGTGAAGGGCGACAACGTCGCCAGGCTGATGGCGCAGGACGACGTGGACGGCGCGTTGGTCGGTGGTGCCAGCCTCGACCCGGGCGAATTCGTCAAGATCTGCCGGTACCGGGATCTGCCGGCCTGATCAAAACTGATCAATTCCGCGTGACATGGGGGTTCTTGCCGAACCAGGCGGTAGTTCGTCGTACCCTTCGTACTGCGGGGGTAAACCGCCCGGCCCGATCCCCTGTCCGACCGACGAGGCCCCGCTCCCGCGGGGCCGGCCAGAGAAGGCGCTGAAGAACTGTGATCATCGCATCGTCCATCGTGCTCATCGTCACGAGCCTGCTGATGGTGGTCCTCGTCCTGATGCACAAGGGCAAGGGCGGGGGACTGTCCGACATGTTCGGCGGCGGCATCTCGTCGTCGCTCGGCGGCTCCTCGGTGGTGGAGCGCAACCTGGACCGGCTGACGATCGGCGTCGGGGTGGTCTGGTTCGCCTCGATCATCGTCCTGGGGCTGCTGTTCAAGCACAAGGGCGTCGGCTGAACCGCCCGTCCAACACGTTCGAATGCCGCGCCGTCCTCGGAGGTCCCTGGCGGCGGCGGCGCACAAAGCGAGGAGTAGTCCGTGGGTAGTGGCAACGCGATTCGGGGCAGCCGCGTCGGTGCCGGTCCGATGGGGGAGGCGGAGCGCGGCGACGCCGCCCCCCGCGTCTGGGTGACCTTCTACTGCGCCAACCGGCACGAGACCCGCCCCAGCTTCGCGACCGACGTCGCGGTCCCCGAGACGTGGGACTGCCCGCGCTGCGGGTTCCCGGCCGGCCAGGACGCGGAGAACCCGCCGGCGCCGCCGAAGACCGAGCCCTACAAGACGCATCTGGCGTACGTGAAGGAGCGGCGCAGCGACGAGGACGGCGAGGCCATCCTCGAGGAGGCGCTCGCCAAGCTGCGCGAGAAGCGCGCCGCCGTCAAGAAGGCCCTGGAGGCCGCCGGCCGGAGCTGACCCTCCGACCGCGCGGCGACGTCCGCGCACCGGCGTCCTGGCCCGGTCCCCGCACGGGGGCCGGGCCGTCGCCGTCTCCGGGAGAGGTCAGCAGGACGGGGCGCAGAGGCGGCGGGCGGTGGCCTCGCCGAAGATCCGCAGGATGTCCTGCGGGGCGCGGGCGGTGTAGACGCTGCCGCCGGTGGCGCCGGCGAGCCGGCGCAGTTCGGCGGTGTCGACGTCCGGGCCGAACCCGATGACGATGATCTGCACGGGGCGGGTCGCCCGCCGCTCGGCGCGCAGCGCGGCGACCGTGCGGTCCAGGGAGGGGCCGCCGGGGTCGTCGTTGCGGCCGTCGGTGAACAGCAGCACCGTGTTGACCATCTCCGGCCGGTAGGTGCGGCGCATGTACCGGACGGCGGCGAGCACGGTGTCGTACAGGCCGGTCGCGCCGTCGGGCTTCGGGTGCAGCGCCGCCAGCGTGCTGAGGATGCGCTGCCGCCGGGTGACTGACCCGATCCGGCCGCCGAGCGGGCCCATGGGGACGGTCTGCCGCCAGTCCCGGTCGCCGTCCAGCCGGGTGGAGAAGATCCACTGGCCGAGTTCGGTGTCGTCGGGCTGCAGCGCCAGGCCCTGCTGGGACGCTTGCGCGATCGCCTGCATGCGGGTCAGCCGGGAACCGGGCACCGGCTGCGCCATCGAGCCCGACACGTCGATCACCGACAGCATCCGGGAGCCGAGGGTCAGCCGCGCCCACTCCTGCGCCGTCCGCCGGACCAGGGCGGGATCGGGGTCGGCGAGGACGGCGGGCCTGGCGGCGGGGAGACCGGCCGGTGCCCGTCCGCCGGGGTCGCGGAAGCCGGCCGAGCGGAGGCGCTCGCGGGCCGGTCCGCTGTGCAGCGCGCGCTCGAACAGCCGCGCGCCGGGACGGTCGTCCAGGACCGCGACCGGATAGTCCAGCGACAGGGTCCCGTCGCGCGGGTAGACGGCCTGCACGGGAACGGACGGCTTGCGCCGCTCGTGCTCCCACACGGCCTGCTCCGGGAGGACCAGGACGGGCTCAGGTCGCTCGGAAGCCCCGGTCAGCGCGGCGAACGCGTGCGCCGCGTCCGGTGCCGTGCTCTCCCGCACCGACCGCGCGAACGCCGCGAACGCCGCGTCGCCCTCGCGTTCCCGCGCGATCAGCAGCGCGGCGAGCCCGGCGCCGGTCCGGGCCGGATCGGCCAGGACGGGCCGCACCGCCTGCGAGCGCCGCTCGCCGGGTTCCGCCGCGTCCAGCAGGTCCTTCCAGGAGGCGGGCGTCCGCGCCGCCTGTGCCGCCGGGACCGCGGCGACGAGGGGCGTGCGGGCCAGCGGCCCGCCCGTCACGCGCGGCGGCGTGGTCAGCAGCCGCAGCCACAGCGAGGAGTCCGGCACCCACACGTCCGGGCGCCGGACGCCCGAGTCCCGGGGGATCTGCCCGGACAGCAGCGCCGTGACCCCCGCCGGACCGGCCGCGCGCACGGTGACCCGCACGCATTTGCCGCCCGCGCGGTGGTCGGCGCCGTTGAAGTCGCCGGCTACCGCCGACAGGGCGGGCGCCAGTTCGGGGGCGACGGCGGCGTCGAGCGTCGTCTCACCGCCGGAGCACGACGTGATCGCCGACAGGGCGTACACCGACGTGCCGAACACCGCCGCGATCGCCATGCAGACGACCGCCACGGTCCGGCGCGCGCGCCGTGTCATTCGCTGCGCGCGCCGTGTCCGCCGCCGCGCGCGGCGTCCCGTCTCCCGATGCGCCCCGCTCACGTTGACCCCTCATCCCCGTTCGGCGGCCCCGTGCCGCCGGCTCGCGTGGGCCGCCAATTGTCGGCGCTCGCCCGCCTCCCGGGCATCGGTGAAATCACCAGCCTCCGCAGACTCACTTTGGCTTCTCGCCACGAGGCCGAATAATCTTCGGAGAGCGACGCCTTCTGGCGCATCTTCGGGTGCGGGAGTTCGGGGCGCGGCGGCGAAGTCGGGAGGGCACCATGGACGCGGTCGACCAGGCGATCCTGCGGCGGTTGCAGCGGGACGGGCGGCAGACCAACCGGGAGCTGGCCGAGGCGGTAGGGATCGCCCCGTCCACGGCCCTGGAGCGGACGCGGGCGCTGCGCTCGCGCGGGATCGTCACCGGCTTCCACGCGGCGGTCGACTTCGAGCGGCTCGGCCGCGGCGTGCAGGCCCTGATCTCGATCCGGATCCGGCCGCAGTCGCGGGAGGCGATCGAGTCGGCGCGCGACAGCATGGCCGCGATGCCCGAGGCCGTGGCGGTCTTCGTCGTGACGGGCAACGAGGATCTCCTCGTCCATGTGGCAGTGCCCAGCACCACGTACCTGCGGGACTTCGTGCTCGATCGGCTGGCCCGCCGCAAGGAGTACGTGGACGTCCGCACGACGGTGGTGTACGACTACGTCCAGCCGAGGGAGCAGGGCGAACTTCCGTCGGCCGAGCGGCGCGACGGGCGAACGCCGTACGCCTGAACCGGAGTCTGTGAGGCTGGAACCGAACGATTGCCGGGCGTGCGCCAC
This sequence comes from Actinomadura opuntiae, assembly GCF_030283205.1. Classification (GTDB taxonomy): domain Bacteria; phylum Actinomycetota; class Actinomycetes; order Streptosporangiales; family Streptosporangiaceae; genus Spirillospora. Next base: position 24,205 of record NZ_JASNWF010000023.1, on the reverse strand, counting down.
CGAGCCGAACGAATGACGGCTGACAAAGCGAACTCCCGCATTCCTGCCTAGCTTCGGCTCCATGGACCGACGAAACATTCCGTCCGGCGCGCTGCTGGTGCTGGCCGCCGGCGTCCTGTGGGGGACGGTGGGGCCGGCGCAGGTGCTGGCCGGTTCCGCGGCGAGCCCGGTGGCGATCGGCGGCGCACGGATCTTCTCCGGCGGGCTCGTCCTCGCCGTGCTGGTGCTCCTCACGGATCGGAAGGCGTTCCGCGCGCTGTCGCGGCGTAGCTGGCCGCCGCTGGCCGCCGCGTCCGTCGCCACCGGGGTCTTCCAGGCGTCGTTCTTCAGCGCGGTCGACCGGACGGGCGCCGCGGTCGCGACCGCCGTCGTGTTCGGGCTCGCGCCCGTCTCGACCGGGCTGTGCGATCGGCTGGTGCTCCGGGCGCGGCTGAGCCGGCGGTGGTGGTGCGGCACCGCCTGCGCGATCGGCGGCGTCGCGCTGCTGATGGCGCCGGGCCAGGACGTGCACGTCGACCCGCTCGGCGTGGCGCTCAGCCTGGTCGCAGGGACGTGCTTCGGCGTCTACACGGTGTCGGCGAAGGTGCTGACCGGACTCGATGTCGGGATGGCCGCGGCGGTGTCGGTGACCTTGCTGGTCGGCGGGTCGGTGCTGCTGCCCTGGACGCTCGCGGACCTGCCGGCGCTCGCGGCGCCCCGGTCGGCGGCCCTGGTGGCCTGGCTCGGGCTCGCGGCGACCGCCGCCGCGTACATGTTCTTCGTCACCGGCCTGAACCGGGTCAGCGCCGCGACGGCCGGGACGCTCAGCCTCGCCGAGCCGCTGGTGGCGGCGGTGCTCGCCATCGCCGTGCTCGGGGAACGGCTGTCGGCGGAGGCCGCGGCCGGGTCGGTGCTGCTGCTCGGCGGGCTGGCGGTGGTGTCGGTGCCGGCGCGGGCCCGCCGGCCGCGGATCCGGCGGGCGCCGGGTGCGGCTCGCTATGATGGCGCGAACGCGACTGGCGCAGTCAAGGTGGAGTCGACCACCGGGGAGCGAAACTAGTCCGCACACCGCGCGCCTGGGTGTACGGGTCCCCTTGCCGGGGCGCCCGGAGCGCGTTCCGGCGCGAGCAGCGCGGAGGTAGTCGTGCACGAGCCCGCCGTTCCCCATCTGCAGGCCGCGGACCCCGAGATCGCCGGACTGGTCGAGGCGGAGGCCCGCCGCCAGTACGAGAAGATCCGGCTGATCGCATCGGAGAACTACGTGTCGGCGGCGGTGCTGGAGGCCGCCGGCACCGTCCTGACCAACAAGTACTCCGAGGGCTACGCCGGAAAGCGGTACTACGAGGGCCAGCAGAACATCGATCCGATCGAGCTGGCGGCCATCGAGCGGGCCAAGGAGGTGTTCGGCGTCGAGCACGCCAACGTCCAGCCGTACTCCGGCTCGCCCGCCAACCTCGCCGTCTACATGGCGTTCCTGGACCCCGGCGACCCGGTGATGGGCCTGTCGCTGCCGATGGGCGGCCACCTGACGCACGGCTGGTCGGTGTCGGCGACCGGCAAGTGGTTCTCGCCCGTCCGCTACGAGGTGCGCGCCGACACCGGGCGCGTCGACATGGACCAGGTCCGCGACCTGGCGCTCAAGGAGCGGCCGAAGCTGATCTGGTGCGGCGGGACGGCGGTGCCCCGCACCATCGACTTCCCGGCGTTCGCCGAGATCGCCCGCGAGGCCGGCGCGGTCCTCGCCGCCGACATCGCGCACATCGCCGGCCTGGTCGCGGGCGGCGCGCACCCGTCCCCGGTGGGCCACGCCGACGTGATCACCACGACCACGCACAAGACGCTGCGCGGCCCGCGCGGCGCAATGGTCATGTCGACGGCAGAGCACGCCAAGGCGATCGACAAGGCCGTGTTCCCCGGCCTGCAGGGCGGCCCGCACAACCACACCACCGCCGCGATCGCCGTCGCGCTGAAGGAGGCCGCGGCGCCGGACTTCTCCCGGTACGCCCACCAGGTCGTCGCGAACGCCAAGGCCCTCGCCGCGGCGCTGCTCGAACGCGGCTACGACCTGATCTCCGGCGGCACCGACAACCACCTCATCCTGATCGACCTTACGAACAAGGGCGTCGCCGGCAAGCCCGCCGCGCAGGCCCTCGACCGCGCCGGCATCGAGCTGAACTACAACGCGGTCCCGTTCGACCCGCGCAAGCCGTTCGACCCGTCCGGCCTGCGGCTCGGCACCGGCGCGATCACCACCCGCGGGCTGGACGAGGCGCGGATGCCGCAGGTCGCCGCGTGGATCGACGAGGTCGTGCAGGCCGCCGCCCGGCAGGACGAGACGGTCGTGGAGCGGGTCGCGGCCGAGGTCCGGGAGATGCTGGCGGCCTACCCGATGCCGGGCTGGGCGCCCACCCCGTGATCAGGACGGCCGCAGGATCGTGATCATGCGCCAGGCTTCGGGATCGGTGAGGGCCACCGCGTCCGCGCCGGGCCCGAAGTCGCCGTACCGTGCCGCGACCTCCAGCCCGCCCGCGAGCCGGACCGCGGCGTCCAGCTCGGTCGCGGTCCAGAACCGGTAGGGGACGACGTCCTCGATGACGCGGGTCGCGCCGTCCGCCTCGATCGTCATCGTCACGTGGTCGTCCGAGATCTGGGTGACGGGGTCGAGCAGGTCGGTGGGCTCGCCCCACCGGACGGTCGCGCGCACCCCCTCGCGTTCGACCGTCCAGCCGGTGCTGACCGTCGGGTCGTCCGACAGCCGGTCGCGCGGATGCGACATCTCGACCATGTACAGGCCGCCGGGCGCCAGGTGCGCGGCGACCCGGCGCAGGTGCGCGACGAACGCGTCCAGCGTCATCAGGTGGGACGTGGAGTCCAGCATGGTCAGCACGAGGTCGAACCGGCGGCCAAGGTCGAATGTCGTCATGTCGTCCCGGACGACCTCGACCGCCACACCGGCGCGCCCGGCCTCGCGCGCCGCGTACGCGCACATCGCCGGGTTCAGGTCCAGCGCGGTCGCGGCCAGGCCGCGCCGGGCCAGCTCGCGGGCGTGCTCGGCGGGCCCGGCGGCCAGCTCCAGCACCGTCCGGGCCGGGCCCGCCGCGTCCGGCCGGTGCTCGGCGCACCAGTCGAGCAGCACGCCGGTCTCGGCGGCCACGTCGCGGAACGAGCAGGCCAGCTCGTAGGCCCAGGGGTCGTCATAGATGCCGGTCACCCCGCCATCCTGCCAGCGCCCCCGGATCGTGGCGGCCGTCCGCGCGCAGCCTGATCTCCACGATGTGCGGCTCGTCGGTGCGCCGCGTCCGGCCGCCGAGCGAGGTCAGCAGCCGCCGCATCCGCGCGTTCTCGCTCAGCGCGGTCGCGCGCAGCTCGACCAGGCCGCGCTCGCGGGCCAGGGCCACCAGCAGCTCGGCGAGCGCCCGGCCGAGGCCGCGGCCCTGCCAGGCGTCCTCGACCAGGAACGCCAGCTCCGCGACGCCCGGGTCGAGCACGTGGATCAGGTGCGCGAGCGCGAGCAGCGACCCGTCCGGGCCCTCGGCGACGAGCGTGAGGCCGCGCGCCGGGTCCCAGAACCGCTCGATCGCGCGCGGCGGCGGGTACGGCTTCGGGCTGAAGTAGCGCATCCGGCGGCTGTCGAGGGAGCACCGCTCGTGCAGGGCGCGGACCGCGTCGGCGTCGCGCGGCTCGATGGGCCGGACGGTCACGTGCGTGCCGTCGCGCAGCGGCACGCGGCGGGACGGCGGGCGCGGCGGCCCGGCGGGCAGCGCGGCGCGGACGAGCGCGTCGGCGCGCGCCGCCTCGGTCGTGGTGAACGGCAGGCCGTACCGCCGCAGCCGGACGGCGCGGCCGTGCCCCATCGGGACGGTCAGCACGCACGCGTCGTCGTCGGCGTCCTCGGCGGGCGGCGCCCACGCGGCCTCGTCGGCGCGCAGCAGTTCGGCGAGCACCTCCGGCACCGCCTGCGGTTCGGCGCGCAGCCGGGCCGCCAGGACCAGCGCCCGCGTCGGCTCGTCCACCAGTTCGCGCGGCCGTGCCGGGCGGACGGCGGTCCGGGCGCCGCCCGCCGCGCCGAGCGTCTCGGCGAGCTCCCGGGCGCCGGCGCCGCCGCCCGGGACGTCGACGAGGAACTCGTCGACCACGCCGCCGGCGTCCATCTGGACGGACAGGGCGAGGATGTTGGCGCCGCGGCCGGCGAGGGCGGCGGTCAGCAGGGCCAGCCGGCCGGGCCGGTCCTCGATCTCGGTGCGGATGCGGAGCAGCGGCATGGAACGTTCCCTTCCCGGGCTCGGGGGCCCGGTCGTCTGCGCACCGTGTCCGGTCCTGCCCGGTGCGGACGCGCCCAGGCTCGCCCAGCGCTGTTACGCGGGCGCTACGTCATCGTGAGCGCGTGGTTTCACATTCCGGACCGGGGCTTGAGGCGCCCGACGCGACCGCCTAGCGTGCGGTGAGTGATCGACCCCGTGACCGGTGAGCGCGTCAACGACCAACGCCGGGCCGGGCCGCGCGCGGCCCGCCCGCCCCTGCCCTCGCCCGGCTCGTCCGAGCCGGCCCTGCAGAAACGGGCCCCCGATGAGTGACACGCTGCGGACGAGGCGGCTCGCCCTGCGCCCGATCGGGATGCGCGACCACCACGCGCTGCTGCGGCACTGGACGGGCCCGCTCGTCCGCCGGCACCTGTTCGACGGCGCGTCCATCTCGCCCGTGCAGGTCACCGAGATCATCGAGACCAGCGAGCGGGACTTCGCCACCGAGGGCTACGGGCTGTGGGCGCTGCGGCCGGTGCCGCGCGGCCTGCCGGCGGCCGAGCCGCGGCCGGGCGCGCCGCTGATCGGGGTGGCCGGGCTGCGCGGCCACGAGGGTCCGTTCGACCGGGGGGTGGACGTGGAGATCCTCTACAGCCTGGAGCCGGACCGGTGGGGGCAGGGGCTGGCCGCCGAGGCGTCCCGCGCCGTGCTGGACTACGCGTTCGGGGTGGTCGGGCTGCGCCGGGTCACCGCCGAGATCGACCCCGCCAGCGCGGTGTCCGCCGAGGTCGCCGCGAGCCTGGGGATGCGGCCCTGGCACCGCGGCGCGCACGGCCCCGACGGCGTGTCCTACTATGCCGCCGACCGCTCCGGTTGGCTCGGATCCCGTCGTGGAATCGACGCCGTCCCCTAGAATCCGTCGCCCACTATCGGATTGACTGTCGGATACAGCAGTATGGGCGGATGAGTTCCTCGTCCGGGCGGGTGCCGCTGGCGCCCGGTTTCGCCAACGGCGGCGTCTCCCACTGGTACCGCGAGACGGGCCGCCCCGAGCCGGGCCCCCGGCTGCCCGGCCCGCGCACCGCCGACGTCTGCGTCGTCGGCGCCGGCTACACCGGCCTCTGGACGGCCTACTACCTCAAGCGCGCCCGCCCCGACCTGCGCGTCGTCGTGCTGGAGCGCGAGTTCGCCGGGTTCGGCGCATCCGGCCGCAACGGCGGCTGGGTGCTCGGCGAGATCGCCGGGTCGCGGGAGCGCTACGCCGCCCGGCACGGCCGGTTCGCGGCGGTCGCGCTGCAGCACGCGATGTTCGACGCGGTCGACGAGGTCGTCCGGGTGGCGGCTGAGGAGGGCATCGACGCCGACCTGGTCAAGAGCGGGGTGCTGCACGTCGCGCGCAACCCCGCCCAGCGCGCCCGGCTCGCCGCGATGGTCGCCGGGTCGCGCGAGTGGGGCTGGACGGAGGAGGACCTCGTCCCGCTGCCCGCCGCCGAACGCGACGGGCGGCTGCGCGTCGCGGGCGCGACCGGCGCCGCGTGGAGCCCGCACTGCGCCCGCGTGCAGCCGGCCAAGCTCGTCCGGGGCCTGGCGGCGGCCGTCCGCGCGCTGGGCGTCGACGTCTTCGAGCGGACGCCGGTGGTGCGGATCAACCCGCGGCGCGGCGCCCTCCCGGCCGCCGCCGTCACCCCGTACGGGACGGTCACCGCCGACTACGTGCTGCGCGCCACCGAGGGGTTCACCGCCGGGGTCGGCGGCCACCACCGCGACTGGCTGCCGATGAACAGCTCCATGATCGTCACGACGCCGCTGCCGTCCGCGGTGTGGGACGCGATCGGCTGGGACCGCCGCGAACTGCTCGGCGACCTCGCCCACTACTACATGTACGCGCAGCGGACCGCCGACGACCGCATCGCTTTCGGCGGCCGGGGCCGGCCGTACCGCTACGCGTCCCGGGTGGACGACGGCGGACGCACCCAGCCCGCGACCGTCGCCGCGCTGTGGTCCATGCTGGCCGCGATGTTCCCGGCCGCCGCCGAGCACGGCCGCGTCGCGCACGCCTGGTCGGGCGTCCTCGGCGTGCCCCGCGACTGGTGCTCGACGGTCGTGGTCGACCACGCCGCCGGGCTCGGGTACGCGGGCGGCTACACCGGCCACGGCGTCGCCACCTCGAACCTTGCGGGCCGCACGCTGCGCGACCTCGTCCTGCGCGAGGACACCGAGCTGACCGCGCTGCCGTGGGTGGACCGGCGCGTCCGCCGCTGGGAGCCCGAGCCGCTGCGCTGGCTCGGCGTCCACGCGATGTACGCGCTCTACCGGGCGGCGGACGCCCGCGAGTCCGCGACGTCGTCGGCGCGGACGTCCCCGCTCGCCCGGTTCGCCGACGCGATCACGGGCCACTGACGCCTAGCGCGCGACGAGGTCCTGGATGTCGCCGTAGGAGAACGCGGGGACGTCCGCGCCGCCGCCGGTGACGTCCAGGGCGGCGGCGACCGCGGCCTGGAGCGCCTTGCGGAACAGCAGCGACCCGGTGCTCACCCGCCGGACGCCCAGCTCGGCGAGCCGCCCGACGTCGGTCTTCCCCGGCATGAACAGCACGTTCAGCGGCACGCCTGCGGCCTCGACGACGGCCCGGATGTCGTCGTCGGCGGCGATGCCGGGGACGAAGACCCCGTCCGCGCCCGCGTCGGCGAACACCCGCACTCGCCGCAGCGTCTCCTTCAGGTCGGGTTCGCCGTCCGCCAGCCAGAACGTGTCGGTTCGGGCGTTCAGGAACACCTGCGGCGCGGCCCGCTTCACCGCCGCGATGGTCGTCGTCTGATGGTCGAGCGGCGCGAGCGTGCCGTCCGCGCGGCCGTCCTCCAGGTTGACGCCCGCGATGCCGAACGAGGCCAGCTCGGTGGCGAGTTCGGCGACGTCGGCGACCCTGGTGGAGAAGCCGCCCTCGATGTCGACCGTGACCGGGACGGGCAGCCGCGACAGGCCGCGCGCCAGCGCGAGCGTCTCGTCGCGCGCGTCGCCGGTGGCGTCGGTCTTCCCGGCGGCGGCCGCGACGCCGAGGCTGGTCGTCCCGACCGCCGGGAAGCCGGCCTTCGCCAGCGCCGCGCCGGTCCCGAAGTCCCAGGCGTTCGGCAGGAGCAGCGGCCGGTCGCCGCGGTGCAACTCGTGGAACGTCGCCGCAAGGGTCATCGGGCCGCCTCCAGTTCGTTGAGGGCCTCGACCACGCCGGACGTCAGCTGCACGGCGTGGTCCGCGCCGGGGCAGGGCCGCCGCCCGGCCCCGAAGGTCAGATGGGGAGGTTCCCTGCGCGCGGGGTCGAAACGGTCCGGCTCGCTGAACACCGCCGGGTCCCGGTTGGCCGCCCGCAGGTCGAGCGTCACGGTCGTCCCCTCGGCGATCCGCCGCCCCTGGAAGTCGACCTCCTCGCGGGCGACGCGGCGCATGGCCGGGATGGGCGGGTCGTAGCGCAGCGTCTCGGCGATGACGGCCTCGATCGAGCATCCGCGCGCCTCGGGCCGCCGTGACAGCGGCAGCACGTTGCGGATCAGCGCGGCGGTCGCGTCGCACGCCTGGGTGAAGACGGCGATCCGGTTGGCGACCTCCTCGTCCGTCCCGGGCCCGAGCAGCCGGGCCAGGGTCGCCACGGCCGCGTCCGCGCCGTCCCGGCCGGCGCCGGTCAGGTAACCGGACGAGGCGAGCGGCACCGTGTCGACCAGCGCGTCCAGGTCGCTGACGCCGAGCGCCTCGCCCAGGGCCGCGATCGGTGCCGACTCGGGGTCCGCTCCGGCCAGCACGCGCTCGCGGGCGCGCCGCCGCAGGTCGGCCGCGTCGAGCTCGTCCAGTGCCTTCGCCACGACGCCCAGCCGCCGCTCGTGCTCGGCGCCCTCACTGAACCGGCAGACGGCGCCGCGCAGCCAGGCCAGCGAGCCCGGCGGCGTCCCGCCTTCCACCACGGGGACGACGAAGCGCTCGTCGGCGAGGACGGCGCCGGCCTCGGCGTGCCGGGTGATGGTCAGGTCTGTGTTCGCCATGCCCCCGAATCTAGGCGGGGTTCGTTTCGCCGCCGGTCGAAATGTCGGCCGCGCGGTCGACGATGCCGGCGAGGAGCCCGACCAGCCGGGCGCGGTCGCCGGGGGCGATCCCGCCGAAGAGGCGGGCGCCCACGGCCGCGGTCGTCTCCGCGGACGCCCGGGCGCGGCGCCGCCCCTCGGCGGTCAGCTCGATCGCGTAGGCGCGGCGGTCGCGGGCGTCGCGGTTGCGCACCGCCAGGCCCAGGCGCTCCAGCTCGTCCATGATCCGGACGACGGCGGACTTGTCCAGGCCGAGCAGCGCGCCGAGGCGCCGCTGGCTGGTCGGCCCGAGCCGGTCGAGCGCGGCCAGCACGGCCTGGTGCCTGGTCTCGATCCCGAGCGGCCGCAGCTCGCCGCCCAGGGCGGAGCGGGCGGCCCGGTGCGCCGAGGCGAGCAGGAAGCCCAGCGCGGCGTCGTCGGTCCGGGGGTCGCCGAGCACGGCCGGGTTCGCGGGTTCGGTCTCCACGCCCCGATTTTAGGCTCTGTCGATATAGTCTCAGTCGAGACATTCTCATATACTCCTATTCGGGCGGCTTCGGCGAGAGTGAGGAGACGCGCATGCGCGCCGAGGACGACGAGAGAACGGCCGGCGGCCCGAGCCGGCGGCGGGTGATGACGGCCGCGGCGGTGGCGACGGCGGCCGCCGCCACCGGGCTGGGGACGGGCGCGGCCGCGGCCCGTCCCGAAGGCGGCGGCCCGCGGACGGGACGGATCGACACCCACCACCACGCGCTCCCGCCCGACATGAGGAAGTGGGCCGTCGACCACGGCCTGCTGCCGCGCGAAGGCGGCCCCAACTGGGGCCGGTGGGACCTGAACCGGACCCTCGACACCATGGACGACCTGGGCATCGCCGCCGGCGTCGCGTCGGCGCCCGCGCCGCCCGAGCTCTTCCGCGACCGGAGGCTCGCCGCCTCGGGGACGCGCGTGTTCAACGAGTCGCTGACCGGCCTCGTGCGCGACCACCCGTCCCGGTTCGGGTTCTTCGCCTACTTGCCGCTCCTGCACGTCGACGTGGCGATCGCGGAGGCGGCGTACGCGCTGGACGAGCTGGGCGCCGACGGGGTCCTGCTGATGGCCAACGCGGGCGGTCGCTACCTGGGCGAGCCCGCGTTCGACCCGCTGTTCGCCGAGCTGGACCGGCGCCGCGCGGTCGCGTTCGTCCATCCCGCCGGGCTCGCGGACGCGCGTCCTGTCCCGGGCGTCGAGGAGTGGATCGCCGACTTCATGCTCGACACGACCCGCACCGCCCTCAGCCTCGTCGGCGCGGGGACGCTCGACCGGTACCGGCACCTGTCGGTGATCCTCTCCCACGCGGGCGGTTTCCTGCCCTACCTGGGCGGACGCGTCGAGCACGCGGGCCGGCAGGGCGAGGGGCCGAGCCCGGCGGCGTTCCGGCGGGCGGTGCGGCGCTTCTACTACGACACCGCCATGCCGATGTCGCCGTACGCGACGCCGTCCCTGCTGGCCGCCGCGGGCGCCGGGCGCCTGCTCTTCGGCACCGACTGGCCGCAGGTCGCCCGTCCCGAGGTGGACCGGACGACGGCGCTGCTCGACCGCGACCCGTCCCTGGACCGGCGGGCGCGCGCCGCCGTGAACCGCGAGAACGCCCTGCGGCTGTTCCCGGCGCTGGCCCGCCGCCTCAGGCGGTGACGGCCGGCCCGCCGCGCCAGGACGGCAGGGGAGCGCGCCCGGCGGCCGCCTCGAACGCGGCGCGGGCGAGCAGCCGCGTCGAGTCCAGCGTCGGCAGCGGCGAGACCTCCGGCGTGACCAGCAGCGGGATCTCCGTGCAGACCAGGGCGACGGCGTCGCAGCCGCGCCCGGCGAGCCGCTCGATGATCCGCACGTACTCGCGGCGCGACTCCTCGGTGACGACGCCGTTCACCAGCTCCGCGAAGATGATCTCGTGGACGCGGGCGCGGTCGGCGGCGTCCGGGACCACCGCCTCGATGCCGCGCGCGGCGAGTTCGCGAGGGTAGACGGGGCCGTCCATGGTGTAGCGGGTGCCGAGGACGCCGACGCGGCGCCGTCCGTCGCGGGCGGCCCGTCCGGCGACGACCTGGGCGATGTGCAGGCCGGGCAGCGCCAGGTCGTCGCCGGGACGCTCCAGCGCCATGTGCGCGGTGTTGTCCGGGCAGGCGAAGAACGTCGCCCCGGCGGCGGCGAGCCGCCGGACGCTCTCGGCGAGGATCGCGCGGACCGCGTCGTGGTCGCCCGCGTCCCACGCCGGCATGCTGCGGGCCAGCGCGATCAGGTCGAGCGTGACGTCGGGATGGTCGTCGGGGCCCAGCTCGCGGAAGCCCTCCTGGCAGAAGGCGCGGAAGCACAGCGCGGCGCCCTCCGCGCTGTGGGCGAGGATGCCGAGATGCTCCATGCTCACTCCTGTCCGGTGTAGCGAACGACCGTCCAGTACAGTGAACGCCAGGGCAGTCGCGTTCGTCAAACAGAACATCCGGACGTCTGGAGCGAACACATGGGCAACGCCGACCTGATCGCGCAGATCGCCGCGTCGATCCGGCGGGAGCGGGCGCGCGCCGGGCTGTCCCAGACCGAGCTGGCCCGGCGCGCGGGCCTCGCCAAGTCGACGCTGTCCCAGCTGGAGGCGGGCACCGGGAACCCGAGCGTGGAGACGCTGTGGTCGCTCGGCGCGGCGCTCGACGTGCCGTTCAGCCGGCTGGTCGACCCGCCGCGGGCGGGCGTGCGGGTCGTCCGCGCCGGTGAGGGGCCCGCGACCCGTTCGGAGCAGGCGGACTACACCGCGACGCTGCTCGCGTCCTGCCCGCCCAACGCCCGCCGCGACGTCTACCGCGTCGCGGCCGAGCCCGGCGAGCCGCACCTGTCCGACCCGCACATGCCCGGCACCACCGAGCACGTGATCCTGAGCACCGGCCGCGCCCTGGCCGGTCCGCAGGACGACCCCGTCGAACTGGCCCCGGGCGACTACGTCGCCTACCCCGGCGACGCCCCCCACGTCTTCCGCGCCCTGGCCCCCGGCACCACCGCGATCTTCGTCATGGAGCACACCTGACCGTTGAGTTGCGGCGAGTCGTCGTGATGAGGCCCGCCGTAACGACGACTCGCCGCAAGTGAACGTCGTTCGGTCAGGCGAGGAGGGCGGTGAGGGGACTCAGGTCGTCGGCGTCGGCGAGGGCGTAGGTCAGGTCGGTGATCTGGTCGGCCTGGGCCGGGGTGACGCGGCGGGCGGCGTTGAGGCGGAACTTGGTCGCCAGCTCCTCCGCCGACAGGGGGTTGCCGGGTCCGCCGCGATTGGCGTCCACGCGCTCCTCCAGGACGGACCCGTCGCGGGTCGTCACGCGCAGGACGGCCGGGAACTGGTGCGGGAAGATCTCGTCGCAGCGGGCGTCCGGCACGCACCGGACCTTGGCCGCCAGCGCGAGCCGTTCCGGATTCGCGGCGGCCTCGTCGGTGAAGTCCTCGTGGAAGACGCCGAGCCCGCCGCCGCCCAGCAGCGCCGCCGCGACCGTGTACGGCCCGGAGAACGCGGCGTGGTACCCCGACTTGGGCCGGACCTTGTCCTCGCGGGGCTCGCCGATCGTCCGCAGGACGGCCGTGGGTGCACCCAGCTCGATGCTTTCGATGTCGGACGGGTCGAGCCCGCGCGCGCGGAGCCGCAGCGCGGCGTCGATGCCCGCGTGCGTGAAGTGGTTGCACGGGTACGGCTTGAAGAAGATCCCGGGGAGCTCCCAGTGCTCGCCGAGCCGGTCGGTGAGCGCGTCGAGGTCGACCTGGTCGCCGCACCACGCCTGGAGGAAGCCGAACCGTCCCTCGAACACGGTCGGCGGGCCGGTGATGCCGGTGCGGGCGAGGCCGGCGGCGGTGACGGCGGCGTGCGCGGCCCAGCCGCAGTGGATCCGCTTGACGGTGCCGCCGGTCCGGTTGGCCTCCAGGATGCCGGAGCCCATGCTGGCGGCGATGCCCATCGCGTGCGCGATCCCGCCCGCGTCCAGGCCGGACAGCATCGCGGCGGCCGCCGCCGCACCGACGGCGCCGCAGATCGCGGTGGCGTGCTGGCCGCGCTCGAAGAACACCGAGTTGCCGAGCGCGCTGTCGTAGCCGGCCATGCCGAGCCGAACGGTGATCTCCACGCCGACGCCCACCGCGTCCAGCAGGGCCGCTCCGGTCGCACCGCGCGCTTCGGCGACGGCGAGCGCGGCGGGCACGACCGACGCCGACGGGTGCAGCACCGACGGCAGGTGGGTGTCGTCGAAGTCCAGCGAGTGGGCGAGGGTGCCGTTGAGCAGGGCGGCGCTGGGTTCGGGGAGCCGGGTGCCGGTGCCGATCGCGGTGGCGCGCCCCGCGCCGCCCCATTCGGCGACCAGGTCCCCGACCGCGCGGGCCGGTGCCTCGCCGGTCGCGCCGAGGCTGTTGCCGAGGGCGTCCAGGACGCGGCGGGCGGCGTCCGCGCGCAGGTCGGCCGGCAGCCCGTCCGCGCGGACCGATTCGGCGAGCGCGGCGAGCCGCTGTACGGGAGTGGGCGCGGTCATGCCGACACCGCCGCGAGCGGCCGGACGGGCGAGCCGGTGCCGCCCGTGATCCGCAGCGGGGCGAGCAGGAACGCGAACTCGTGCAGCCCGGACTCGGCGAGCGCCTCCAGGTTCAGGTGCTCCATGATGAAGATCCCCGACTCGACCAGCAGGATCCGGTGGACGGGCAGCACCGCGTGCCCCGCGCCCGCCGGGATCTGCTCGTAGGCGGTGGTGTCGGCGCCGGTCGCGACGATCCCCCGGTCGGCGAGCCAGCGGGCCGCGTCCGGCGTCGCGCCCGGCACGCCCGTCTCCTTGCCCAGGTAGGCGGTGGTGTCGCCGAAGTTGCGCGACCACCCGGTGCGGACCAGGGCGACGTCGCCCTCGCCGGGCTCGGCCCCGGCCCGCTTCGCGGCCAGCTCCAGGTCCTCGGCGGTCACCCCGTAGCCGGGCGGCAGCGTGGCGACGTCGTGCACGGCGGCGACGTCCAGCAGCACGCCGCGGCGCAGCAGGCCCGGCAGGTTCTCGGCGCCGTGGCTGGTGAACGCCCCGCCGCGCTGCGCCTCGGCGGCGTCGATCCCGCCGTGCAGCTCGCCGTCGTGGCTGACGTGCGAGAGCGCGTCGATGTGGGTGCCGACGTGCCCGCCGGTCACGATGATCTCGTTGGCGGCCGACCCGCCGTCCGGGCGCTCCATGTCGCCGTGCCGGCGGATCAGCGTCATCCGGAACCCGGGGTGGTTGGGGGAGCAGGGCATGCCGGTGAAGAACGGCTGGCCCAGCTCGATCAGCCGGACGCCGCGGGCGACCGCCGCGAGCAGCGGATCCTGGGTGGTCATGACGGGGAGCCTTCCTTCTCGGGACGGTGGGCGGACGCGGCGACGGCGAGGATCCAGGAGGCGCGCTCGACGACCGCCTTGTCCACGAACCGGCCGGCGGAGTCGATCCACGCGGCCGTCCCGTCGCGGCGGGTGAGCTGGTCCATGAGGTCGCGCGCCCAGGCGACGTCGGCGGGGTCGGGCGCGCACGCCTCGTGGACGACGGGGATCTGCGCGGGGTGGATCACCGAGCGGCCGAAGAACCCGGCCCGGTGCCCGGCCGCGGTGTCGGCGCGCAGGCCGTCCAGGTCGCGGACGGCGGTCCACACGCTCTGCGGCGGGGACGGCAGTCCGGCGGCGCGGGCGGCGACGACCACCCGCGAGCGCGGCCAGGCCAGCGCGTCGCCGCCGGTGACCCGCAGGTCGGCCGACAGGTCCGCCTCGCCGAGCGAGATCCCGGTGACCAGCGGGTGCGCGGTGGCGAGGGCGAGGGCGTTCTCCACGCCGAGCGCCGACTCCAGGACGGGGAGAACCGGCACGCCGAGCGCGTCGGCGACGCGGCGCAGCCCGGCCGGGTCCTCGCACTTGGGGATGCGCACTCCGGCGAGCGCGCCGGGCGCGGACGCCAGCAGCCCGATGTCGGCGTCGCCGTCCGGGGTGCCGGGCGCGTTGATCCGGACGTAGGCGGGGCGGCCCTCGGCGAGGACGCCGGTGACCGTGCGGCGGGCCCGCTCCTTGGCGTCGGGCGCGACGGCGTCCTCGAGATCGAGGATGACCGCGTCCGCGCCCGAGTCGAGCGCCTTGCCGATCCGGTCGGGACGGTCGCCGGGGACGTACAGCCAGGTCCGGTGCGGGTGCTCCGGCCCGGTCACTTGACCACCCCCTTGGCGCGCAGTTCGTCCAGTTCCGCTTCGCCTACCCCGTAGCGGCCGAGGATCTCGGCGGTGTGCGCGCCGAGCGGCGGCCCGGCCGAGTCGATGCGCCCGGGGGTCTGCGACAGCCGGAACAGCACGTTCTGCATCTTCACCGGGCCGAGCTCGTCGTCGGGGACGGTGGCGATGGTGCCGAGCGCCTCGAACTGCGGGTCGGTCATGACGTCGGCGGCGGTGTAGATCGGGGCTACGGCGGCCTCGGCGTCCTCGAACGCCTTCACGACGTCGTCGCGGTCGCGCTGCGCGATCCAGGAGCCGACGGCCTCGTCCAGCTCGTCGGCGTGCTCGGCCCGTTCGGAGCCGGTGGCGAACCACGGCTCGTCGATGAACTCGGGCCGGCCGACCAGCCGCATCACCCGCTCGGCGATCGACTGCGCGCTGGTGGAGATCGCGACCCAGCCGCCGTCGCGGGTCCGGTAGGTGTTGCGCGGCGCGTTGTTGTGCGACCTGTTGCCGGTGCGGGCCTGCAGCTCGCCGAGCTGGTCGTAGGTGATGATCTGCGGGCCGAGCAGCGTCAGGATCGGCTCGATGATCGCCAGGTCGACGACCTGGCCCTCGCCGGTCGCCTCCCGCGCGCGCAGCGCGGTCATCACCGCGAACGCGGTGGTCAGCGCGGCGATCCCGTCGGCGAGGCCGAACGGCGGCAGGGTCGGCGGCCCGTCCGGCTCGCCGGTGATCGCGGCGAATCCGCTCATCGCCTCGGCGAGCGTGCCGAAGCCGGGGCGCCGCGCGTACGGGCCGGTCTGCCCGAACCCGGTGACCCGGGCCAGCACCAGCCGCGGGTTGATCTTCTTCAGCTCGTCGTGGCCGAGGCCCCAGCGTTCCAGCGTGCCGGGCCGGAAGTTCTCGATCACCACGTCGGCGTCGGCGGCGAGTCGGCGGAAGAGCTCCTGGCCCTCGGGGGAGCCGAGGTAGAGGGTGATCGCCTTCTTGTTGCGGCCGAGCATCTTCCACCACAGCCCGACGCCGTCGCGGCGGGCGCCGTGGCTGCGCACCGGGTCGCCCCTCGGGTGCTCGATCTTGATCACCTCGGCCCCGAAGTCGGCGAGCAGCGTCGCCGCCAGCGGCCCGGCGAACAGCGTGGCCGCGTCGAGCACGCGGACTCCGGACAGGGCGTCGGGCATGGGCGGTACCGCCTTCGGGTCTGAATGTTTCGCTAAGCGGAACGTCATGACGTTCGTGGTGCGGCGCCTCGCGAGCGCCCGCCCTCATCACGTTGGCACCGGCTGTCGAGTTCCGTCAAGTTGCCCCTGGATATTGACCGGATCACGTGATGGGTGCCACGATGGCGCATCAGTGGCCCGGTGTTCCTCTTAGCGGAACGATCATCGAGAGCGTGCGCCGGGCGGGCAGGAGAGATGAATGTCGGCTCGAAAGCTCGTCGCCGGGCTCGGCGCGTGCGCGGCCCTGCTGGCCGCGACCGCCGGCTGCGGCGGCTCGGCGCCGTCCGGCGCCGCCGGGGCCGCGGCCGGCCGGGACACCGGCCCGGTCAGGATCGGCGCCCTGCACCCCGTCAGCGGCGCGAACGCGGTCGACGGCCAGCAGATGCGGCGCGGCGCGCAGCTGGCGGTCGAGGCCCTCAACGCCGCCGGCGGCATCAGGTCCCTCGGCGGCCGCAAGGTGGAGCTGGAGACCGGCGACACCCAGGGCAAGGCGGAGGTCGGCCAGAGCGAGGCGCAGCGCCTCATCTCCGAGGGCGCGGTCGGCCTCGTCGGCACCTACCAGAGCGCGGTCAGCACGAACGTGGCCGTGGTCGCCGAACGCAACCGCGTTCCGTTCGTCATGGACGTGACCGCCTCGGACGCGATCTTCGCGCACGGCTACAAGTACTCGTTCCGGGTGCAGCCGGGCAGCGCGGCGATCGCGGGCGCGGCGGCCCGGTACCTCAAGGAGGTGTCGGAGAAGGCGGGCAAGCCCGTCAGGAAGGTCGCCTTCCTGCACGAGCAGACCGACTTCGGCAGCGGCGCCGCCGAGGCGTTCGCGAAGGCGGCGAAGAGGCTCGGCATCCAGGTCGGCCCGAACATCAGTTACGACGCGGTCACCGCCTCGGACCTCACCGCCCAGATCACGCAGGTCAAGGCGTCCGGCGCGGACGTGCTCGCCGTCGCCGGCTACTACCGCGACGGCCTGCTCGCCGCCAAGGCGATCAACTCCGTCAAGCCGGACCTGAACGCGGTGTGGGGCGTGTCGGACGGCGCGTTCGACCAGCCGAAGTTCGTCAGCGACGTCGGCGCGCTCGGCGAGCGCTACTTCAGCACCAACTACCACTACGACGCGAAGAACCCCGCGACGGCCAAGCTGCGCGCCGAGTACCAGAAGCGCTACGGCGCGCCGATGCGGACCGGCGCCGTCCTCGCCTACGACGCCGTCCAGGTGATCGCGCAGGGCGTGGAGCGCGCGGCGAGCACCGACCCGAAGAAGGTCCGCGCCGCGATCGCCTCGTCGCAGGTGCAGCCGCTGACCGTCGGCACCGGGCCGATCGCCTTCGCGCCCAACGGCGACAACGAGAACGCGCTGCCCGTCCTCATGCAGGTGCAGAACGGGCAGATCAAGCAGGTCCATCCCCAGGACAAGGCCGAATCCCGGCCCAACTACTCGGTGACGTGGCGGCCATGAGCGACACAACTGCGAACCTCCGCGCGGCGGCCCTGAGCGGCCCCGTCCTCAAGCGCGCCGCCCTCACCGGCGGCCTGGTCGCGATCGCCATCGCGGTCGCGCTGATCCGGTCCGGCAGCGGCCTGGTCGTCTGGCAGTCGGTGGTGACCGGCCTGCTGACCGGCGGGCTGTACGGGCTCATCGCGATGGGCCTCACGCTGATCTTCGGCGTGCTGGACATCGTCAACTTCGCGCACGGCGCCCTGCTGGCCGTCGCGATGTTCATCGCCTTCGGGGTGGTGCAGGGCACGGGCCTGCACCCCTACCTCACCCTCGTCATCGCGGTGCCGGCGCTGTTCCTGATCGGCGCGGTCGTGCACCGCGGCCTGCTCGGCGGCAGCGGCGGCGCGACGCTGGAGAACCAGCTGCTGATCACCCTCGGGCTGTCGCTGCTGCTGGAGAACGGGCTGCTGATGTTCTTCGGCGCCGAGCCGAAGAGCGTCCCGCTGCCCGGCGACTTCCAGTTCTCCCTGTTCGGCGCGGTGGTGACCGGCGGCCGGCTGTACGCGTTCGTCGGCGCGATCCTGATCGGCGCCGTGCTGTTCTACCTGCTGCGCCGCACCCGGTTCGGCACCGCGATCCGCGCGGTCGCCGCGAACGGGCAGGGCGCCGAGCTGGTCGGCGTGAACGTCCGCCGCGTCCACACCCTCACGTTCGCGATCGGGACGGCCTGCGCCGGCGCCGCCGCCGTGCTGGCCGCACCGCTGGTCACCGTCACGCCCACGCTCGGCGACCAGTTCAACATCACCGCTTTCGTGGTGGTGGTGCTCGGCGGCATGGGCAACGTCGCGGGCGCGCTGGTCGGCGGGCTGCTGATCGGGCTGGTCGAGCAGCTCACCACCATCTACATGGGCGGGCAGAGCTCGCTGCTCGGAGTGTTCGTCGTCTTCCTGGTCGTGCTGTTCCTGCGGCCCGAGGGCCTCTTCGGGAGGAAGTCATGAGCGGAGCGAACCGGGGGGTGCGGGGGGTCGTCCCCCCGCAAGGAGCAGGTATGACCGATCTCACCATCGCCGGAGGGCGGGAGGCGGGCGGCGCGGCCGGCCCCGTCAAGGCGCCGCCGCTGCGCCCGCAGAACCGGCAGCTGATCGTCCTCGCGGTGCTGCTGGTCGCCGCGATCCCGCTGCCGGTGGTGCTGCCGCCCGCGATGGGCGCGGTCGCGGTCCGCATCCTGATCTTCCTGCTGATGGCCGTCGGCTGGAACGTGATGAGCGGGTTCGGCGGGATGTTCAGCTTCGGGCACGCCGCGTTCTTCGGCCTCGGCGCCTACACCAGCGCGTACCTGCTGGTGAAGCACGACGTGTCGCCGTGGATCGGGATGCTGGCCGGGATGGCGGTCGCCGCCGTCGTGGCCGTGGTCATCGGCTACTTCGCGTTCCGCTACAAGCTGCGCGGCGCCTACTTCGCGCTCGCGACGTTCGCGTTCGCCGAGATGCTGCGGCTGATCGCGACCACCACCGACTTCACCAACAAGGCCGTCGGGTTCAGCGTCCCGCTCATCCAGGGCTCCTCGCTCTGGAAGCTCCAGTTCGCCGCGGACTCGCCCGCCTACTTCTGGGTCGCGCTCGCGCTCGCCGGGATCGCCGCGCTGGTCAGCATCCTGTTCCTGCACTCGCGGACGGGCCGCTACGTCACCGCGATCCGCGACGACGAGGTCGCGGCCGCCGCGCTCGGCACCCCGGTGATGCGCCACAAGCTGATCACCGTCGCACTGTCGGCGGCGATCACCGCGGTCGCCGGCGCCTTCTACACGCAGTACTACCTGTTCGTGAACCCGGACCTGGCGTTCGGCTCGTCGGTGTCGATCCAGGCGATCGCGACCGTGGTGATCGGCGGCATCGGCACCATCTGGGGGCCGGTCGTCGGCGCGATCATCCTCGGATCGCTGTCGGACCTGACGGCGACGCTGCTGCGCACGCCGCCCGACTTCCTGAACTTCCTGCAGGGCCGAAGCGGGCTGGACGTCGCGCTCTACGCGGTCCTGCTCATCCTGATCGTCCGGGTGCTGCCGAAGGGCATCGTCGGCACGATCCAAGCGAGGTGGCGGCGGTGAAACTGCTGGACATCGACGGCGTCGGCAAGGACTTCCGGGGCCTGCGCGCCCTGTCGGAGGTCGGGTTCGAGGTGGAGCCGGGGGAGATCCTCGGCATCATCGGCCCGAACGGCGCCGGGAAGACCACCCTGTTCAACGTCATCAGCGGCGCCATCGCGCCCGACACCGGCCGGGTCGTGTTCGGCCGCAAGGACGTCACCGGCGCGGCGCCGCACCGGATCGCCCGCGCCGGCATGGTCCGCACGTTCCAGCTGATGCGGCCGTTCGGGAGCATGACCGTCCTGGAGAACGTCGGCCTGGCCGCCCAGCACCGCCGCCAGCCGCTGCGCAAGCTGCGCGGTGAGGCGATGGACGTGGTGGAGCGCGTCGGCCTCGGCTCGTGGGCGCACCGTCCCGCGACCGAGCTGCCGACCGCCGGGCTCAAGCGTCTCGAACTGGCCCGCGCCCTGGCGATGCGGCCGAAGGTGCTGCTGCTGGACGAGGTGCTCGCCGGGCTCGTCCCCGCCGAGCGCGAACCCGTCCTCGACCTGCTCGCCGCGCTGCGCGAGGAGGACGGCACGACGCTGCTGTTCATCGAGCACATCATGGCCGCCGTCATGCGGCTGTCGGACCGGGTGCTCGTCCTGGACCAGGGCCGGGTGCTGGCCACCGGCTCCGCCGAGCAGGTCACCTCCGACCCCCGGGTCATCGAGGCGTATCTCGGAGAGGAGCCCGGCGATGTTGAAGCTTGACAAGCTCTGCGCCGGCTACGGCCGGATGCAAATCCTGCACGAGATCGACCTGGAGGTCGGCGAGGGCGAGATCGTCGCGCTGGTCGGCGCGAACGGCGCGGGCAAAACGACCACGCTGCGGACCATCTGCGGGCAGCTGCGCGCGACGTCCGGAACGATCACCTTCGGCGGCGCGGCCACCGCCGGACGCCGCCCCGACCAGCTCGTCCGCGACGGCCTCGTCCACGTCCCCGAAGAGCGCGCGCTGTTCGGCACGCTCACCGTCGAGGAGAACCTGCGGATGGGCGCCTGGACGCGCCCCGCCGCCGAGATCGACAAGGACATGTGCGAGGTGTTCGCGCTGTTCCCCGTCCTCGCCGAGCGCCGCTCCACGATCGCGCAGACGTTCAGCGGCGGGCAGCAGCAGATGCTCGCGATCGGCCGCGCGCTCATGGCCCGCCCGAAACTGCTGATGCTGGACGAGCCGTCCACCGGCCTGTCGCCCAAGCTCACCTGGGCGGTGCTCGACGCCGTCAAGGCGATCCGCGACACCGGCGTCTCGGTGCTGCTGGTCGAGCAGAACGCCAAACAGGCGCTCGGGATCGCCGACCGCGCCTACGTGCTGGAGAGCGGCTCGACCGTCCTGCACGGAACCGGCGCCGAACTGGCCGGATCCGCCGAGGTCAGGAAGGCCTACCTGGGACTGTGAACGAGGAAGCGAAGGAAGCGACGGCGCGGCTGGGGGAGTGGGTCTCGGGGCTGGACGCGGCGGACGTGCCGCGCCCCGTGCTCGACCGGCTCTCGCTCGTCCTGCTGGACGTCTTCGGCGTCACCGCGCTCGGCGCCGCGCTGGACGAGCAGGCTGCGCTGCGGTCGGTTTGTAACGCTCCCGACGGCCCGGCCCCGCTGATCGGCGCGGGCCGGACCGTCACTGTGGACGCCGCCGCCTGGCTGAACGCGATGGCGCTGGTCTCGCTGGAGCTGGACGAGGGCAACAAGTACGCCAAGGGCCATCCGGCCGCGCACGGGTTCCCGGCCGTGCTGGCGCTGGCGTCCGAACTCGACGCCACCGGCCCGGACACGGCCGCCGCGCTGCTGGCCGCCTACGAGGTCGCGTCCCGGTTCGGGCGGGCGACGTCGCTGCGGCCGGGCGCCCACCCGCACGGAAGCTGGGGCGTTGCGGGCGCTGCCGCCGGGTGCGCCCGGCTGCTGGGCCTCGGCCCCGAGGCGACCGCCGCCGCGATCGACACCGGTGCGGGACTGCCGATCGCGGGGCACTTCTCGTCCGCCACGGACGGGAATCCTGTACGGGACGCGTGGATGGGCGCGTCCAATATGTCCGGGCTGGTCGCGGCGCGGATGGCCGCCGCCGGCCTCGCCCGCGACACCGGCACGGCCGCCGGCTCGCTCGGCGACCTGCTCGGCGAGTTCGACCCGCGTGAGCTGACCGGCGGCCTCGGCGAGCGCTGGGACATCACCCGCGGCTACTTCAAGCGGCACGCGTCCTGCTCGTTCACGCACCCGGCCGCCGACGCGGTGCTGCCGCTGCGCGAGGACATCGACCCGTCCCGCATCACCGGGATCCTCGTCGAGACCCACGCGCTCGGCGCCGGGCTCGGGTCTCCGGAGTGGGACAATCGGCTGTCGGCGATGTTCTCCACGCCGTTCGTCGTCGCGACCGCGCTGCTGGACGGCGAGGTCGGGCCGCGCGCCTCCGACGCCGCCCGGCTCGCCGACCCGGTGCTGCGCGCCCTCGCCCGCCGCGTCCGTCTCGTCGCCGCCGACGACCTGTCCGCGCGGCTGCCCGCCGAGCGCGCCGCCCGCGTCACGGTCGAGCTGGACGACGGGACGTCCCTGACCCGCGAGCAGCCGAACCCGGTCGGCGACGCCGACCACGAACCGCTGGACGAGCAGGACGTCGTCCGGATGCTCAAGGCGTGGCTGCCCGGACGCGGCGCCCTGGTGGACCGCGCCGCCGAGGTCGCCCGCGACCTGCCGGACCTGGCCCGCGCCGGCGACGCGCTGCGCGGGCTGGCCGGCGGAACCGTTGAGAAGGAGCTGAGTTGATGCGCGCTTTGGCCGTGACCCCGATCCATCTGCCGCCGGAGGAGATCGCCCGGCGGCAGGCCCGCTACGACCGGCTCGCCCCGGACGGCCTGACGGTCGAGCTGCGCGACGTCGGCCCCGGTGCGCCCGGCTCGCTGGACGACGAGGACGCGATCCGGGCCTCCGAACGCGAGGTCGCCGCCGCGCTGGCCGCCGCCGGCGACGGCTGGGACGTCCTGGTCCCCGACTGCGTGCTCGACCCGGCCGTCCCGGACGGGCCCGCTGACCAGCGCGTTCCGGTCAACGGGCTGTTGAGGCTGAGTAGCATGGCGCTTGCTGCGAAGAATGTCCGTTTCGGTGCCGTGGTGCGGAACGAGGCGATCGGCGCGGAGCTCGGCCGCCGCCTCAAGGCCTACGGGCTGGAAGCCCACGTCGCCGGCATCGCCGTGCTGGAACTGCCGTTCGACGCCGTGGCCGAGGGGGAGACATGGAACGCCGCGCTCGGCGCGGCCGTGGACGCGCTCGCCGCGCAGGGCGCCGCCGCCGTGATCAACGGCTGCTCCGCCGTGGACGTGGAGGAAGGGCGCTTCAAGGCGCAGGTCGTCGACCCGACCGCCCTCGCGCTGGAGGTCCTTGTCGCCGGGAGGGCCTCATGACCGAGCGAAGCGAGGGCATGATCGCCGTTCTCACCGGGGGGTCGTTCCCCCGCAGGAGGTGCGCGTGACCGAGATCGATCTCGTCGTGGCGGGTGCCGGCGGCGGCCTCGCCGGGGCGCTGCGCGCCGCCGAACTGGGCCTGAGCGTCGTCGTCGTGGAGGCCAGCGAGCATTTCCGGCGCGGCAACAACACCTCGATGTCCACCGCGATGTTCCCCGGCGCGGGCTCGCGGTGGCAGGCCGAGCAGGGCGTGGACGACTCGCCGGACCGGTTCGTCGACGACATCATGGCCAAGACCAAGGGCAAGGCCGACGCCCGGCTCGCCCGCACGCTCGCGCAGGTCAGCGCGCCGTTGGTGGAGTGGCTCGCCGACTCCGTCGAGCTGCCGCTCGACCTGGTCACCGACTTCAACTACCCGGGCCACTCGGTCACCCGCTGCCATTCCGTCCCCGGACGGCACGGCTCCAGCGTGATCGACCACCTGGCCCGCCGCGCCCGCGCGCACCCGGACATCGACCTGCTCGTCCCGGCGAAGCTCACCGACGTGGCGACGGGCGGGGACGGCGCCGTCCGCGCGGCCGTCGTCCGCTACCCCGACGGGACCGAGGAGGAGATCCCGACCCGGGCCGTCCTGCTGGCCACCAACGGGTTCGGCGCCGACCGCGGCCTCGTCCGCCGCCACCTCCCGGAGATCGCCGGCGCCCTCTACCAGGGCAGCGACCAGTCCCTCGGCGACGCGCTGCGGATCGGCGGCGGCCTCGGCGCCGCCACCGGCTACCTCGACGCCTACCAGGGCCACGGCGCCGTCGCCGCCGGCGCGGGCACCCTGGTCGGCTGGGCGACGATCATCCACGGCGCGATCATGGTCGATCTCGACGGCCGCCGGTTCGGCAACGAGACCCGCGGCTACTCCGAGTACGCCGCCGAGCTGGCCGCCCGTCCCGGCGCCACCGGCTGGATAGTCCTGGACGAGACGATCTTCCACCAGTGCGAGCCGTTCAAGGACTTCCGCGACACCGTCGAGTCGGGCGTGCTGGTGTGGGCCGACGACGCCGACGGCCTCGCCGAGGCCACCGGCCTGCCCGCCGGCGCCCTCGCCGCCGAGCTGGAGACCGCCGCCGCCGTCGCGCGCGGCGGGCGCGCCGACGAGCACGGCCGCACCAACTGGGAGCGCCCGCTCGCCGCGCCGTACGCGGCCGTCCGGGTCGTCCCGGCCCTGTTCCACACCCAGGGCGGGCTGATCGTCAACGAGGACGCCGCCGTCGTCGACCGCGACGACCGCCCCATCCCCGGCCTGTACGCGGCGGGCGGCGCGGCGGCCGGGATCTCCGGCCACGGCGCCGACGGCTACCTGCCCGGCAACGGCCTGCTGCCCGCCTTCGGGCTCGCCTACCTGGCGGCCGGCGACGTCGCCCGCCGCCGCACCCCCTGACCACCCCACGACACTAAGGAGACTTCCCAATGAGGTTGTCAAGCCGCGACCGTGACGGGCGGTGAGTGGTGGTAGCACTCACCGTTGCGGATCATGGCCCACAGCACGTTGACGCGGCGACGGGCCAGCGACAACAGC
>NZ_JASNWF010000022.1 GCF_030283205.1 Actinomadura opuntiae | reverse complement strand
CCGCGGCCGCCTGCGCCGCCGCGGTGCTCGTCCCCGCGGCCGCCGCGCAGGCCGCCGCGCCGGGCCGGCACACCCGCGGCTTCGACCTGCGGATCGCCACCTACAACACGTGCGGGCACGGCTGCCTGCCGACGAAGCAGGACTGCATCGACACGATCGGCCGCGACTGTGCGACCAAGCTGGCGCCCTGGGCGGGCGGCCGTGCTGCGAAGGTCGCCGACGACATCGTCCGCGCCCGCGCCGGCGTCGTCGTCACGCAGGAGATCGGCAACAACCCCACCCCGACCCAGCCGGGCGTGGACGTCGAGTCGTTCCGCGCACCGCTGACCGCCGCGATGCGGGCGCGCGGCTACGCCGAGGCGCCCGCGGACTACGCCGGAACCCGCAACCCCTGGTACGGCTACCCGCTCAAGTCGGGCGCCGGCCGCTTCACCTACTACGACGCCCGCCGGTTCTCCGACAAGGACGAGCGCGGCCGGGCCCTCCCGCACGACCTGCTGTGGCTGCCCGACTCCACCGAGATCTACGGCAAGACGATGACGTGGAACGTCCTGCGCGAGCGCCGCACCGGCACCCGGTTCGTCGTCGTCGACATGCACCTGGAGTACCGGAAGAACGGCGCGACCGACCCCAACGGCTGGACGAAGAACTGGGACCAGGTCCGCTACGCCGACGCGACCCGCACCGCCGAGTACCTCACCCGCGACAACCCGTCCACGCGGAAGCTGCCGATCGTGTTCGCGGGCGACATGAACTCCGCGTCCAAGGAGGACGGAGCCAGCGCCTACGACGCGTTCGCCGACCTCGGCTACGCCGACTCCTACGAGGCCGCCCCGGCGAACCGGCGCGCCAACGCCGAGTACGCCTCGTTCAACGGCGGCGTCATCCCGCTCCCGAAGTCGGAGGACAAGATCGACCACATCTTCGTCAAGGCCGGCACGCCCGTCCGGCAGTGGACGCTCGTGCCGCAGACCACCGCGCAGGCGGGCGAGCCGCGCGACCTGCTGCGCTCGGACCACAACCTGGTGCACGCCACCGTGCGGATCGAGGGGGCCGCTCGATGACCACCACCCCGAGCGGACGCTCCCTGGCCGCCGAACTCCGCAAGGCCGACCCCGCACTGTCCCGGTTCGACCCGCTGGACCGGATCCTCGTCCACGACGACTTCAACACCGGCACGCACGGCTGGATCGAGCTGCTCGGCAACTACGACGGGCACGGGAACCTCGACACCGTCGACGACCACATGCGCGACTTCCGGCCCCCGCAGCTCAGCTCGTGCAACTTCTTCGACGTCGGCACGCACGGCGCGATGTCCGGGACGTACGCGCTGAAGGTCGCCACCCGGCCGCTCGCCGGGCACACCGGCGTCGCGATCCGCCGGCTGACGATGGCGGGACGCGGCCGCGTGCAGTTCGAGGCGTACCTGACCTTCAAGACCGAGGCGGCGTCGGAGGAGAACCAGGCGGCGGGCAAGGCCGGCGCCGGGCCGTGGGACGCGAACCTGCACCCGTCCGAGCAGCAGTTCGGCGCGTTCACCATCGCGACCGACATCTGCGACGGCGTCCGGTACCACTGCGTCGCCCGCTACCTGAACACCGACCTGGACAACAACCTGCGCCGCGAGTGGATGTACCCGACGGTGCCGGAGCCGACGCCGCGCGAGCATTTCGAGGGCAAGCTCAAGCTGCCGCCGACCGCCGACTTCACCGCCCCCGACCCGGACGACTGGAAGGCGTTCGGCGGGCCGCAGGAGCTCTGCTACAACGAGGTGCCCACCAAGGTCAACTGGCACTACGTGCGGTGGCTGATCGACACGAGCACCCGCTCCAACGTCGAGTTGCAGGTCAACGACACCGTCTACGACATGCGCGACGTGCCCGTCCCCCCGTACGCCGAGGAGTACGGGTCGTTGCAGAACCTGCTCAACTTCTACGTCTCGGTCAGGACGCACACCGACGTGCGCAACTTCCTGTACCTGGACTCGGTACTGATCTCGGCGGACTGGTGAGGAGCCCCGGCAGCATGCGCGAGTCGTTCACGGCCGTCCTGGAACGCAACCGCACCCTGGCGGGCGAGTTCGCGACGGAACCCTACGAGGCGGCCTGGGCCGCGGAGGCGCGCTGGTTCGTCCGGACGCTGAAGCGCACCGGCTCCGGAACCCGGCTGCGGGTGACGACCCAGATCTCGCCCGACGGCCTGCACTGGTGCGACCTCGACGCGGGACGCGAGATCACCGGTGACCTGGCCAGCTGGGAGTCGGCCGGCTTCGGCGGCTGGCTGCGGCTCAAGGGCACCGTCGAGGCCGGCGGAGCCGATGCCGGCGCGGCCCCGGCCGCCACCGTGATGATCTATCTCGCGCTGAAGAGCTGAGGGAGCGCCGTCATGGACCTGCGAAGGCGCGAGTTCCTCGCGCTGGCCGGCCTGGGCGCCTCCGCCGTGGCGCTCGGCGGCTGCGGCGGCGCGGGCGCGGGCGCGGCCGGGCCGCGCGGGTCGCTGCGCGCCGCGTTCGGGCAGCCGGTCACCGACCTCGACCCCTACAACGCGGGCACCGCGGTGGACGAGGCGTCGCTGATCGTCAAGCGGCTGGTCTTCGACACCCTCGTCCGCCGCGACGCGGCCGGCCGGCTCGTGCCGGGCCTGGCCGCGTCGTGGCGGCGCGAGAACGACACCACCTGGGCGTTCCGGCTGCGGTCCGGGGTGCGCTTCCATGACGGGAGTCCCGTGACGGCCCGCGACGTCGTCGCGTGCCTCGACCGGACCAAGGCGGTCAAGTCGGCGCAGAGCGCGCTGTGGGCGACGGTGAAGTCCGCGCGGGCCGACGACGACACCACGGTCACGTTCGTCACGGACGGGCCGATGGGGACGCTGCCGGTGAACCTGACGCTGCTGTTCATCGTCCCGGCGCGGCTCGTCGCCGACCCGGCGCAGAAGCGCCGCCCCATCGGCTCGGGGCCGTTCCGCGTCACCGGGTTCACCCCGTCCACCGAAGTCGAGCTGGCCCGCTTCGACGGGTACTGGGGAGGGCCCGCCGGGCTGCCGGGCATCTCGATGCCGTTCATCGCCGAGACGTCCAGCGCGATCACGGCGCTGCGCAACGGCGACGTCGACCTGCTGTGGCCCGTCCCGTCCGACCAGCTCGGCGAGGTGAAGGGCAAGCACGGCGTGCGGGTCGCGTCGGTGCCGAGCTGGACGTACTACCTGACCTGGTTCAACTGCGGACGCAAGCCGTTCACCGACCCGCGCGTGCGACGGGCCATGGTGCAGGCCCTCGACATGGACGAGATCGTCGGCAACCTGTTCGGCGCGGGCGCGCAGCGGATGGACGCCCCGATCCCGTCCACGGTGTTCGGCCACGCCGCGCAGCGGCCCTACGCCCACGACCCCGGCGCCGCCCGCAAGGCGCTGCGCGACGCGGGCCTCGGCGACGGGTTCGAGACCACGATGATGTGGTTCGACGCCACCGGCCCGCTCGCCCGCGAACTCGCCCAGTCGATGATCTCGGCGTGGAAGGACATCGGGGTGATGGTCCGGCCGCAGAGCATCGAGAAGGCCCAGTGGCTCCAGCGCCTCAACACCCTCGACTGGGACATGGAGCTGCAGACCAACACCGTGACGACCGGGGACGCGGCCTTCACCCTCGGCCGCCTCTACACCTCCAAGGCGAACCGGATGGGCTACAAGAACCCCGCCCTCGACAAGATCCTCGCCGAGGCCGGGCAGGCCGCCGAGTCCGACGACCGGGCCCGGCTGTACGCCGACGCGTGCAGGATCGTCTGGGACGACGCGGTCGGGATCTTCCCCGCCGCGCTCACCACCGCCTACGGCCTCGGCACCGGCATCACCGGGTTCACGCCGGCCGCGAACAACCAGCCCGACCTGTCCACGGTCACGAGGAGGACGCCATGACGCCGCGCCGCCGGGCCACCCTGCGCGACATCGCCGCCGCGCTCGACCTGTCGGTCAACACCGTGTCCCGCGCCCTCGCCGGCAAGGACGCGGTGAGCGCCGAGACCCGCGAACGGGTCCGGGCCGAGGCCGACCGGCTCGGATACGTGCCGAACACGATGGCGCGGTCGCTGGTGCTCCAGAACGCCATGACGATCGGTCTGGTCATCACCAACCCCTCCAACCCGTTCTACGCCCGGCTCATCAGCGCGATCGAAGAGCGCGGCCGGGTGCACGGCTACTCCCTGATGCTCATGGTCACCGAGGACAGCGCCGAGAACGAGCGGCGCGTCGCCGAGGAGTTGATGCGCTGGGGCGTGGACGGCGTCCTCGCCGTCCCCGTGCAGCACGGCATCGACCACTGGGAGCGGCTCGGCAAGTCGGGCACGCCCGTCCTGCTGCTGAACCGCGACCTGCCCGGCCTGGACGCCGACCTCGTCGGCGTCGACTACTACGACAGCGCCCGCCGCGCCACCGAGCACCTGGTGGACGGCGGCGCCCGCGAGCTGTACCTGGTCGAGGAGGACCTGGACATCTCGCCGGTCGCAGAGCGGATCCGCGGCTTCCGCGCCGTGCTGGACGAGCGCGGCATCGCCGTTCGCAACGACCAGGTCCTGCGGGTGCCGACCCGCCGGCGGGAGGCCAGCTCGCAGCCCTGGGACCCGATCGACTCCTACGCGATCGGCCGCCGGCTCGCCGCCCGGATCGAGCCCGGCTCCGCCGTCCTCGCCGGGAACGACTACTTCGCGCTTGGCCTGTACCGGGCGTTCACCGAGCACGGCCTGTCCATCCCCGGGGACGTCGCCGTCGCCGGGCACGGCGACCATCCGTTCGCCGCCTACCTCGCCCCGCCGCTGACCACCGTCCGGCTGCCCGCCGCACGCGTCGGCACGACCGCCGTCGACCGGCTGCTGGAGCGCATGGCGGGCGCACCGCCCGCGGACGCGCCGAGCCGCACGCTGCTGGAGGCCGACCTCGTCGTCCGTTCCTCGACGGCGGGCCCCGCGGGCGCGCGGACCGGGAGGACATCCTGATGGGGCGCTTCCTGCTCCGCCGCGCCGGCCAGGCCGTCCTCGTCGCCTGGGGCGCCGTGACGCTGGTGTTCGTGGTCGTGCGGGTCGTCCCCGGCGACCCCGCCACCCTCATCCTCGGCCCCGACGCGAGCGCCGACCAGCTCGCCTCCGTCCGCGCCGACTTCGGCCTCGACAAGCCCCTGTGGCGGCAGTACCTCACGCACATGGGGGAGGTGCTGCACGGCGACTTCGGCGACTCCTGGCGGCTCGGCGGAGGCGCGATGAGCGCGACCCTCGACCGGTTCCCCGCGACGCTCACGCTCGCCGCTCTCGCCCTTCTCATCACCCTCGCGGCCGGGTTCCCGCTCGGCATGCTGTGCGCGCGGCGGCCCGGCCGGATCCTCGACGCCCTCGTGTCCGCCGGCTCGCTCGTCGGGCAGGCCCTGCCGTCGTTCTGGCTCGGGATCGTGCTGATCCTGCTGTTCGCCCGGCAGTTGCACTGGCTGCCCAGCACCGCGGGCGGCGGCCCCGAGGCGGTGATCCTGCCGTCGGTGACGCTCGCGCTGCCGTTCGTCGGCTGGCTCGCCCGGCTCGTCCGCAACGGCGCCCTGGAGGAGATCGGCAAGGACTACGTCCGCACCGCGCGCGCCAAGGGCACCGGCGAGGGCGCCGTGCTGTACGTGCACGTCGCCCGCAACATCGCGCTGCCCGTCGTGACCGTCCTCGGCCTGCTGATGGGCAACTTCATCGCCAACGCCGTCATCGTCGAGGTGGTGTTCTCCTGGCCCGGCCTCGGCTCGCTGATGGTCGACGCCATCACCAACCGCGACTACGCCGTGGTCGAGGCCGCCATCGTCACGATCACGGTCTGCTACATCGCGCTGAACCTCGTCGTCGACGTCCTGTGCGTCGCCCTCGACCCGCGCCTCACCCCGCAGAACGCATGAACGGGAGCACACCATGAGCGCCATCGCCGCCGCGCCCGCGCCGGCGCAGGCCGCCGCCGAGCCCCGCCGGCGCCGGCTGCCCGTGCGGGCGTGGATCGGGCTCGCCGTCGTCGGGCTGTTCGTCCTGGCCGCGCTCCTCGGCCCGGTCCTGATGCCCTACGACCCGGTCGCGACCGACCTGCCGCACCGGCTCCTGCCGCCCGGATCGCGGCTCGGGGACGGGTCGGTCGCCTGGCTCGGCACCGACCAGGTCGGGCGGGACATGCTCACCACGCTGCTCGCCGGCAGCCGCGTGTCCCTGCTGGTCGGCGCCGCCACCGTCCTCGCGGGCGGCGCCGTCGGGCTCGTCGCCGGGCTCGTCTCCGGCTACTTCGGCGGCTGGGTCGACGCGGTCCTGTCCCGCGTCGGGGACGTGCAGCTGGCGTTCCCGTCGATCCTGCTGGCGATCCTCATCGCCGGGGTCCTCGGCCCGAGCGTCACCAACGTCGTCATCACCCTGGCCGTGACCCGGTGGGTGGTGTTCGCGCGGGTCGTGCGGGCGTCTGCGCTCGCGACGCGGGACCTGGAGTTCGTCGACTCGGCCCGCGTCCTCGGCGCCGGCCACGTGCGGATCCTCGTGCGGCACGTGCTGCCGTCGTGCTGGCAGCCGCTGCTGGTCGCCGCGACCGTCCAGATCGGACTGGTGATGGTCGCCGAGGCGTCGCTGAGCTTCCTCGGCCTCGGCATCCCGCCCGACCAGGCCTCGTGGGGCGCGACCGTCTCGGCGGGCCGCGACTACCTCGGCTCCGCCTGGTGGATCTCCACGATGCCCGCGGCCGCGCTGGCCGCCGTGGTCACCGGGGTCGGCCTCGTCGGCGACGCCTTCCGCGACCTGACGGATCCCCGGGCCCAGCTCTGAGAGGCACCCCCATGACCATGTCAGCCGTCCATCCCGCCCCCACCCCGCCCGGCGGGGACGCCGCCGCGGAGATGCGCGACGTCCACATCGGGTTCCGTTCCGGCCGGCACGTCACCCCCGTCGTCCGGGGCGTCACGCTGCGGCTGCGGCCCGGACGGGTGCTGGCCCTCGTCGGCGAGTCCGGCAGCGGCAAGAGCCTCACGTCCCTGGCCCTCATCGGGCTCCTGCCGCCCGGCGCCGAGATCACCGCCGGGAGCGTCGTCCTCGGCGGCGACGACACCGCCGGCTTCACCGCGCGGCAGTGGCGGGAGGCGCGCGGCAGCCGCATCGCGATGGTCTTCCAGGACCCGATGGCCGCGCTCAACCCCGGCTTCTCCGTCGGCGGCCAGATCGCCGAGCCGTTCCGCCGGCGGCTCGGCGCGAGCCGCCGGGAGGCGCGCGAACGGGCCGTCGCGCTGATGCGCGAGGTCGGCATCGCCGACGCCGGGACGCGCTACGGCGACCATCCGCACGAGTTCTCTGGCGGCATGCGCCAGCGCGCCGTGATCGCGATGGCGCTGGCGCTCGGCCCGTCCGTGCTGCTCGCCGACGAGCCCACCACCGCCCTCGACGTGACCGTCCAGGCGCAGATCCTGCGCCTGCTGGCCCGCCGCCAGCAGGAGGCGGGGCTCGCGACGCTGCTGGTCTCCCACGACCTCGGCGTGGTGGCCCGGATGGCCCACGAGGTCGCGGTGATGTACGCGGGGCGGATCGTGGAGCAGGGGCCGCTGGACGCCGTCTACACCCGTCCCGCGCACCCGTACACGCTCGGCCTGCTGCGCGCCGTGCCGGACGGCGCGGACGGCGACCGGCTGACCCCCGTTCCGGGCCTGCCACCGGATCCGCGGCGCCCGCCCGGCGGCTGCGCCTTCCATCCCCGCTGCCCGTTCGCGACGGACGTGTGCCGGGCCGAGGACCCGCCGCTCGCGGAGAGCGGCGGCCGGTCCGTCGCCTGCCACCACGCCGACCGGGTGAGCGCAAGCCACAGTGACGAGGAGGACCGATGACGGCGACCGCGCACGACACGGCGGCACCGGCCGGGGACGCCGAGGTCGTCCTGCGGGTCGGCGGCCTGGAGGCCGGCTACCACCGGCCCGGCCGGCACGGATTCGGCCGGCGGCGGGTGCCCGTCGTCGCCGGCCTCGACCTGACCGTCCGGGCGGGCCGGACGCTCGGCGTCGTCGGCGAGTCCGGCTGCGGCAAGTCGACGCTCGCCCGCGCGATCGTGGGGCTGATCCCCGCGTTCGCCGGGACGATCGAGTTCGCCGGGACGGACCTGGCATCGATGCCGCGCCGGCGGCGGCGCCGCGTGGCCCGCGACGTGCAGATGGTGTTCCAGGACCCCTACACCTCGCTGAACCCCCGGATGACCGTCGCCGCCGTCGTCGCGGAGGGGTGGCGGGTCCATCCCGGCATCGTGCCGCGCGACCGCGAGGACGCCGAGGTCGCCCGCCTGCTGGAGCTGGTCGGCCTGCGGCCCGAGCACGCCGCGCGGCGCCTGCACGAGCTGTCCGGCGGGCAGTGCCAGCGCGTCGCCATCGCCCGCGCGCTCGCGCTGCGGCCCCGGCTGATCGTGTGCGACGAGGCGGTGTCGGCGCTGGACGTGTCGGTCCGCGCGCAGATCCTCAACCTGCTGGCGGACCTGCAGTCCGAGCTGGGCGTGGCGTACCTGTTCATCTCCCACGACCTGGACGTCGTCCGGCACATCGCGGACGAGGTCGCGGTGATGTACCTCGGCACCGTCGTCGAGCAGGGCCCCGCCGACCAGGTGTTCGGCGATCCCCGGCACCCGTACACGCGGGCGCTGCTGTCGGCGGTCCCCTCGGTGCGCGACCGTCCGGGCGACGCCGCCCGGGAGATCGTCCTGGAGGGGGAGGTGCCGTCGCCGGCGGCGCCGCCGACCGGATGCCGGTTCCGCACCCGCTGCTACATGGCCGCGGAGACCTGCGCGGAGAACGTGCCGGAGCTGATCGTCCGGGAGGGGACGGCGCACGCGGCCGCCTGCCATTTCGCGGGCGCGGACGCCGGGACGGCGGTCTAGCGCTCGGTGGCGAGGCGCCGGCCGAAGCCGAAGCCGGGCACCTTTGATTGGATCGGAGCATGGCTGACACCAAGAAGATCGGCGACCTGGACGTCCACCCGCTCTCGCTCGGCGGCAACGTGTTCGGCTGGACGGCGGACCGCGACCGCTCCTTCGAGATCCTGGGCGCCTACGCCGCGGCCGGCGGCAACTTCGTCGACACCGCCGACTCCTACATGGCCTCCGCGCCCGGCAACGCGGGCGGCGAGTCGGAGACGATCATCGGCGACTGGATGGCGGAGCGCCGCAACCGCGACGAGGTCGTGGTCGCCACGAAGGTGGGGCGGCACCCCGGCCGGCGCGGCCTCGCGCCCGCGAACATCCGCGCCGCCGCCGACGACTCGCTGCGGCGGCTGCGCACCGACCGCATCGACCTCTACTACACCCACTTCGACGACCCGTCCGTCCCCGTCGAGGAGATCATGGGGGCGCTGGACGGGCTGGTGCGCGCGGGCAAGGTCCGCCACATCGCGGTGTCCAACATCGAGCCCGACCGGCTCCGGGCGTCGCTGGAGTTCGGCGAGCGGGAGGGCACCGCCCGGTACGTGGCGATCCAGCCGCACTACAACCTGGTGTCCCGCGACACCTACGAGGGGCCGCGCCGTGACCTCGCCGAGCGGTACGGGCTGGCCTGCGTGCCGTACTACGGCCTGGCGTCGGGGTTCCTGACCGGCAAGTACCGTCCGGGGGCGGAGGTGGACAGCCCGCGCGCCGGCCGGGCGGGGGAGTACTTGAAGACCGAGCGCGGGCGCCGGGTGCTGGCCGCCCTCGACCTGGTCGCCGAGGAGCAGGGCGCGCCCGTCGCGACGGTGGCGCTCGCCTG
Source organism: Actinomadura opuntiae (assembly GCF_030283205.1). Classification (GTDB taxonomy): domain Bacteria; phylum Actinomycetota; class Actinomycetes; order Streptosporangiales; family Streptosporangiaceae; genus Spirillospora. The sequence goes on along the minus strand of NZ_JASNWF010000022.1, from coordinate 184,850 downwards.
GCTCGCCGCGCAGCCGACCGTCGCCGCGCCGATCGCGAGCGCCCGCACGCTGGAGCAGCTCCAGCCGCTGCTGCGGGTGGCGCGCACGACCCTCACCGCCGACCAGCTCAGCGCCCTCACGGACGCCTCCGCCTGATTTCCCGTCTCAGGTCGGAATAGTCGGGATGTACCGTTCCATCCCGTGCCCCCACCCGACTTCCTGCTGATCGGCGGCCTGGCCGCGCTGCTCGGCTCCATCGTGCAGGGCAGCGTCGGCCTCGGCGTCGGCCTGGTCGCCACCCCGATCGTGACGATGCTGTTCCCCGACCTCATGCCGGGCGCGATCCTCGTCACCGCGCTGGCCCTGCCGGTCGCGACGCTCGCCCAGGAGGTCCGGCACGCCGAGTTGCGGGGGCTCGGCTGGGCGTTCGGCGGCCGCCTCGTCGGGACGCCGGTCGGCGTGTGGCTGGTGGCCGCCGCCCCGGACCGCGTCCTCGGCGTCGCGATCGGCGTCATCGTCCTCGCCGCGCTCGCCGTGACGACGTGGGCCCGCGACGTGCCGCGCAACCGCCGCACTCTTGCCGTCGCGGGCGTCATCTCCGGCACCACCGGCACCGCGTCCGGCATCGGCGGCCCGCCGATCGCGCTGCTGTACCAGCGGGAGAGCGGCCCCCGCGTCCGCGCGACCCTCGCGGTCTTCTTCATCGCCGGCGCGCTGCTGTCACTGGCCACGCTCGCCGTCGCCGGGCGCCTGCCCGCCCGGCAGATCACGGCCGGGGCGGAGTTGCTGCCGTTCGTCCTGGCCGGGTTCTTCGCCGCCGGCCCGCTGCGCCGCTACCTGGACGCCGGACGGCTCCGGCTGGCGCTGCTCATCGTCGTCGGTGCGTCCGCGATCATCCTGATCGTCCGTAACCTGTTCTGATGCGCCCCACCAAGGCCGACCTGGAGGCCGCCCGCGACCGCCTGATCCCCGACGTCCTGCCCCCGGACGGCGCGCCGCTGCGCGTGCTGTTCAGCGGCATCAACCCCGGCCTGTACTCCGCCGCCACCGGCCACCATTTCGCCCGCCCCGGCAACCGCTTCTGGCCCGCGCTGCACCGCTCCGGCTTCACCGACCGGCTGCTGCACCCCTCCGAGCAGGACCTGCTCCCCGACTACGGCCTCGGCATCACCAACATCGCGCCGCGCGCCACCGCCCGCGCCGACGAGCTGACCGGCGAGGAGCTCCGCGACGGCGGGCGCCGCCTCACCGCCCTCGTCGAGCGGCACCGCCCCGCCTACCTCGCCGTCTGCGGCGTCACCGCCTACCGCACCGCGTTCGGGCGCCCCGACACGAAGATCGGCCCGCAGGACGAGACGTTCGGCCCGGCGCGCCTGTGGATCCTGCCGAACCCGAGCGGCCTCAACGCGAGCTGGCAGCTCGACCGCCTCGCCGGCGAGTTCGCCCGCCTCCGCGAGGCCGCCGACGCCCGCCGGGCCGGATGACGGTCAGGACGAGTGGTCGAGCGCGGCGGTCGTCGCGAACATCGCGGTGATCTCGTTGACGAGCGCCGGCTTCGGCTCCCACAGGCCCGGGCTGCGGCCGAGGGCCACGATCGGGCGGGGGAGGGCGCGGACGCCGCCGAGGTGCCAGTGGTGGGCCCCCGGCTCGGCCCATGGCCCGCAGTCGCACGAGCCGTCCCGCACGGCGGCCGAGCAGACGCCGTCGAGCTCGGCGACGGCGATGACGGCGCCGATGGCGGCGAGCGGGTCGCGCGGGTCCCAGCCGGCGGCCTGGATCAGCGGCGAGTCGCACGCCTTCAGGTCGACCCGCATGGAGGCGTGCACGAGGAGCGGGCCGCGGTAGGCGGTCGGCGCGCCCTCGTTCGAGACGCTCTTCCCGCCCCGCGCGATCGCGAACGCCCAGGGCTGCTGAACGCTTAGCGCCTGCACGCGGTCACCTCCTGTCGGCCCGAACCGTGATCGCGCGGGCCCGGCGGGACTGCCGCCGCCGGGAGGCCGCGCGATGATGCCCGAGAGGCTAGGCGCATCTCCGCCCGATTGCCAATGCGGCAGGCGAGCGGCTCGTGCGAGGCCATGGCGATCCCCTTTGATCACTCATGTGACGCGCGAGACCGGTGACCGGTTGACGGGCGGCCGGTGCCCGCGGGGCGTCCCGGCCGCCCCTCTCAGCCCTTCAGCGCCCCGGCCATCAGCCCGCGCATGAAGAACCGCCCGAGCAGCAGGTAGACCAGCAGGGTCGGCAGCGACGCCAGCAGCGCCTCGGCCATCTGCTGGTTGTACTGGACGGCGGTCGCGCCGGACCCGGCGGTGTTGTTCAGCATCACCGTGACCGGCCAGCTGTCGGGCGCGCCGAGGAAGACGGCGAACAGGAAGTCGTTCCACATCGAGGTGAACTGCCAGATCACCGTCACCGCGAACGCGGGCCCCGACACCGGCACGATGATCGACCAGTAGGTGCGGATGATGCCCGCGCCGTCCACCCGGGCCGCCTCGATCAGCTCGTCCGGGACCGTCACGTAGTAGTTGCGGAAGATCAGCGTGCAGATCGGGATGCCGTAGACGACGTGCGCGAGGACGAGCCCGCGGATCGTCCCGACGAGGCCCATGTTCGTCAGCAGCCCCGCCAGCGGGATCATCACCGCCTGGTACGGGATGAACATCCCGAACAGGAACAGCGTGAAGACGGCGTCGGAGCCGGGGAAGCGCCACTTCGACAGCACGTACCCGTTCAGCGAGCCGAGCGCCGCGGAGATCAGCGAGCCGGTCACCGCGATCTTGACGCTGTTCTCCAGGCCCGGCTTGAGGGCGTCCCACGCCGAGCTCCAGCCGGTGGTGCTCCAGTGGTGCGGCAGGCTCCACGCGCTGCTCGGGTCGGCCTCCTGCAGCGACTTGAAGCTGGTGACGAGCAGGACGTACACCGGGATGAGGAACAGGATCACGAACGCCAGCAGGACCGCCGGCCGGGCGATCCGCAGCGTGCGGGCAGCGACGCCGGCGCCGGCCGGGCGCCGCGCCGTGCTCGCCGCGGTCATCGGTTCCGCTCCGTCCGCACCGACCACACCAGGTACGGGATCACCAGCAGCGCCACCGCGAGCAGCAGGTAGGTGGCGATGGTGGCGCCGTTGGCGGGGTCGTGCCGGTCGAAGATCTCCACGTACGTCGCGATGGCGGGGACGTAGGTGATGATCTGCTTGCCGGCGATCGCCATGATCAGGTCGAACACCTTCAGCGAGATGTGCCCGAGGATGATCAGCGCCGACAGCGTCACCGGGCGCAGCTGCGGGAAGACCACGTACCGGTACACCTTCCATTCGGACGCGCCGTCGACGCGTGCGGCCTCGCGCAGCTCCTCCGGGACGCTGCGGAACCCGGCCAGGTACAACGCCATGACATATCCGGACATCTGCCAGATCGCGGGGAGCGCCATCGCGGCCATGCCCCAGCTCGGATCCTGCCACCAGTCGTTCGCCAGCCCGCTCAGATGGAGCTTGTCGAACAGCTGGTTGAACCCGACGGCGCGCTGCGCCGGCGCCGGGTTCATCAGCCACCGCCACACCACGCCGCTGGCGATGAACGACACCGCCATCGGGAACAGGTAGACGACCCGGAACGACGCCTCGCCCCGGATCCCCTTGTCCATCAGGAACGCCAGGAACGCGCCGAGGACGAGGGCGCCGAGCACGAACACCGCGGTGAACAGCAGCGCGTGCTTCACCGCGCCCGGCCAGCTCGGCTGGTGCCACAGGTCGACGAAGTTCTTGCCCTTGTCGAACCCGTACGGCGACACCTCGTCGTGCTTGCCGCTCACCGCCACCCGCGTGTTCCAGAAGATCAGCCCGTAGACGAACAGGCCGATCGCCACGATGGACGGCGAGACCAGCAGCAGCCCCGGCAGCCATCTGCGGCTGCGCCGCAGGGCCGGGCGGCGGCCGCTGAGCGGCCGCCGCGCCGGGGACCCCGCGGCCTGCGTCTCGGCCGTCACTGACCGCTGTTCTTGGCCGCGGCGACGAGCTGCGACTGCAGCTTGCCGACGTCCTTGCTCTGCAGGAACAGGCCGACCGCCGTGTCGATGTCGGTGTGCTGCTTCTTGCTGGCGTTGACGCCGTGCCAGAAGGAGCCGGCGAGCTTGGTGGCCGGGTTGTTCCACTGCTCGAACGCGTACTTCAGGTAGCCGGTGCTGTACAGGCTCTTGTCGGCGTCCTTGCGCGCGGGCACCGACCCCTTCTTCGGGTTGAACAGGTCCTGTCCCTCACGGCTGGACACCTCCTTCAGCCAGGCCAGCGCGCCTGCGTGGTGCGGCGCGCCCTTCGGCAGGGTGAAGCTGTCCGACAGCCACAGGTAGGTGCCGTCGGTGCCGGGCGTCGGCGCGTACTTGAAGTCGGTGTCGAGCTTCTTGCTCAGCCCGTTGGGCGCCGGGTTGACGAAGTAGCCGTAGGCCCAGTCGCCCATGATGTTGAACGCGGCCTTGCCGTCCACCACGGCCTTCGCGGCGCCCTGCCAGTCGGTGGACGCGGCCTCGACCGTCGTGTACTTGATGATCTCGGCGTAGTCGTTCAGCGCCTTCGTCACCGCGGGGGTGCTCCAGTCGGCGCCCGGCTTCCACAGCGCGTTGTAGGCGTCGGTGCCGAGGTCGCCGAGCAGGACGTTCTCCAGCAGGTGGTCGGCCGTCCACTGGGCGCCGAGCGACAGCGGCACCTTCTTGGTCTTCTGCTTGACGGCCTTCAGGTCGGCGATGAACTCGGCGATCGACTTCGGCGCGTCCGCGATGCCGGCGTCCTTCAGGATGCCCGGGTTGTACCAGAGCATGTTCGACCGGTGGATGTTGACGGGCACCGAGTAGATGTGGCCCTTGTAGCTGATCTGCTGCAGGAGCTGCTGCGGGTAGACCGACTTCAGGTTGTTCTCGTCGTAGAAGGAGTCCAGCGGCTCGATCTGCCCGGCCTTGATGTAGTCGAGCAGTTCCGCGCCCGCGTGCCCCTGGAAGGAGTCCGGCGGCTTGCGGTTCTGCAGGCGGCTGGCCAGCACCGCCTGGGCCTGCGTGCCCGACCCGCCGGCGATCGCCGCGTTGACGAACTTGGTACCGGGGTTCTTCTTCTCGAAGTCGGCCTTCATCGCGGCGAGCCCGTCCGCCTCGCCTGGACCGGTCCACCAGGAGAAGACCTCGACCTGGGACTTGTCGTTGTTGCCCTTGCTTCCGTTACCGCCGCACGCCGACAAGGCGAGAGCACCCGTCATCGCGACGGCCGCGAACGCCGTCCAGCGACGCCGGGGAGCACGTCCTAGCATCGTCCGTCCCTTCGGTTACCCCCGGGATAAGCAAGCGTCCGTTCGGGACGTGACCGGGTCAACACCGGGGACCGAAAAGTGATCTCTCGGTTATCGGCCGCGGGCCGGGCGCGCGGCGGGCGTACGGCGGCTGCACGGCAGGCGTGCGGCGGGCGCGTGCCCGGCCCCTGCGGCCGCTACCAGGCGAGGGCGGGCGGGAGCGTCGCGGTGCCGGCGTCGGGCCAGTCGCGCGGCGCGCCCAGCGGGGCAAGCTCGGCGAGCTGCAGGCGGTACCAGGGCGAGGCGTCCGGGCGCGCGGCGAGGTCGAGGCAGCGCTGCCAGCTCCACCATTCGGCGTCCTCGACCTCGTCGGGGTTGCGCGCGACGGGCGTGCCCGCGGGGACGTCGGCGCGCACCACCGGGCAGCGCTCGTTCTCCAGGGTGCCGTCCTCGGCGACCGCCCGGTACTGGAACGCCGGCAGGACGGATGTCAGCGACACGCCCGAGATGCCGAGTTCGTCCCGCAATCGCCGCAGCACGGCGTCGCGCAGCCCCTCGCCCGGAGCCGGGTGGCCGCAGCAGCTGCCCGTCCAGACGCCGGGGAAGGTCCGCTTCGACAGGGCGCGGCGAGTGATCAGAACGCGACCCTCCGTGTCCACCACATAGCAGGAAAAGGCCAGGTGGTACGGCGTGTCTCTATGGTGGCTCGCGGCCTTGGGGGCGGTTCCGACCGCCTCGTCATCCGCGTTGAGCAGTACGATCTCTTCGACGGCCATGCTCTTTTCCTACCCCATCGGCCCCTCCGGGGTCAGGCGTTTCACACCCGGCGGCCAGGTGCCCCTCCGGCGCGTCGCGGGCGAACCGGGATTAAACTCGGAACGGCCCGAGCCAGGGGAACCGGTCCCCGACGGAGGAGTTGACACGCGTGAGCCTGCTGGAGTCGATCAAGGGTCCCGACGACCTCAAACGACTGGACGCCGCGCACCTGTCGAGCCTCGCGGAGGAGATCCGCGACTTCCTGATCGACGCGGTCGCCAAGACCGGCGGCCACCTCGGTCCGAACCTCGGGGTGGTCGAGCTCACCATCGCGCTGCACCGGGTGTTCGACTCGCCCCGCGACAAGATCCTTTGGGACACCGGGCACCAGTCCTACGTGCACAAGCTGCTCACCGGCCGGCACGACTTCTCCCTGCTCAAGCGGCGCGGCGGCATCTCCGGCTACCCCAGCCGGGCCGAGTCCGAGCACGACGTGATCGAGAACTCGCACGCCTCCACCGCGCTGTCCTACGCCGACGGGCTGGCCAAGGCGTTCGAGCTGCGCGGCGAGGGCGACCGGGTGGTCGTGCCCGTCGTCGGCGACGGCGCGCTCACCGGCGGCATGTGCTGGGAGGCCCTCAACAACATCGCCGACGGCAAGGACCGCAAGGTCATCATCGTCGTCAACGACAACGGCCGCTCCTACTCGCCGACGATCGGCGGGCTGGCGAGCCATCTTGCCGCCCTGCGCGTCACCCCGACCTACGAGCAGGCGCTCGATCTCGTCAAGCGGACCGTTCCGAGGGCGCCCGTCGTCGGGAACGTCGCCTACGAGGCGCTGCACGGGATCAAGAAGGGCCTCAAGGACATCCTGCAGCCGCAGGCCATGTTCGAGGACCTCGGCCTCAAGTACATCGGGCCCATCGACGGCCACGACGAGCAGGCCGTCGAGCACGCGCTGCGCAAGGCGCGCGCGTTCGGCGGGCCGGTGATCGTGCACTGCATCACCCGCAAGGGCCACGGCTACTCGCACGCGGAGAACGACGAGGAGGAGCAGTTCCACTCGCCGGGCCCGTACGACCGCGAGACCGGCGTGCAGAAGCCCAAGGGCCGCATCTGGACCGACGTGTTCAGCGAGGAGATGGTGAAGATCGGCGGGGAGCGCCGCGACGTGGTGGGGATCACCGCCGCGATGCTGCACCCGGTCGGGCTCGCCGCCTTCGCCGCCGCCTACCCGGACCGCATCTACGACGTCGGCATCGCCGAGCAGCACGCGGTGACGTCCGCCGCCGGGCTCGCCCTGGGCGGCCTGCACCCGGTCGTCGCGGTCTACGCCACCTTCCTGAACCGGGCGTTCGACCAGGTGCTGATGGACGTCGCGCTGCACGGCCAGGCGGTCACGTTCGTCCTCGACCGGGCCGGCGTCACCGGCGACGACGGGCCGTCCCACAACGGCATGTGGGACCTGTCGCTGCTCCAGCTCGTGCCCGGCATGCGGATCGCCGTCCCGCGCGACGGCGCCCGCGTCGCCGAGCTGCTGCGCGAGTGCCTGGCGGTCTCCGACGGCCCGACCGCGCTGCGCTTCCCCAAGGGCGCCGTGGCCGCCGACCTGGACGCCGTCGACCGCATCGGCTCGATGGACGTGCTGGCCCGCCACCCGGGCGCCAACGGCGCCGACGTGCTCATCGTCGCCGTCGGCGCGATGGCGACGGCCGCGGTGGAGGTCGGCGGGCGGCTGGCCGCGCAGGGCATCGGCGCCACCGTCGTCGACCCGCGCTTCGTCAAGCCCCTCGACCCGGCCCTGGCGGCCGCGGCCGCCGCGCACAGCATGGTCGCCGTGGTCGAGGACAACGGCCGCGTGGGCGCCGTCGGCGACGCGGTGGCCCGGCTGCTGCGCGACGGGGGCGTCGACACCCCGGTCCGCACCTTCGGCATCCCGCAGGAGTTCCTGGACCACGCCAAGCGCGACCTGATCCTCGCCGACTGCGGCCTCACCCCGCAGGACCTGGCGCGCGACATCATCGAGGCCGTCGCCCGCGTCACCGCGACGGCCGCGCCCGAGCCCGCCACGTCCGACTGACCGCGCCGGGCGGGGCCGCCGGCTAGATGCCCTCGGCGGACAGCAGCTGCCAGAAGTGCGTGATGGACGCGGCGCGGGTGCCGAGATCGCGGCCCGAGTAGGTCCACCGGCCCCGCAGCCGCCAGGGTCTCCCGGCGCCGTCCTGGACGTAGACCTGGAGCGGGAAGCAGGCGTCGTGTGCGCGGATGACGCCCGCCGGGTCGACGGAGGGGGCGAGCCGCGGCTCGCCCTCGCACCGCACGCCCATGACGGACGTACGGGGGTCCTGGCGCAGCAGCCCCTGCGTCAGGTCGTGCACGAGCACGGAGACGTAGTCGGGTCCGAGCCACCTGAGGTCGGGCACCGTCTCGGGTGGGGGGAACCCGTACAGTTCTGGACCGACGGTCACCCGCGCACGGTAGCGCTCCGTGCACGCATTCGTCACTACTTTCCCGGCGGCTTCTCGCGCCCCGCCACCGCGGCCGTCATCCCGGCCTGCGGCAGGCGGACCTCATCGCCTCCCACCGGGCCAGCTTCACCCGCTCGCCCCGCTCGAGGCTGCGGGCCAGCGCGATCTCGGCGGCGTCGAGGTTCAGCCAGTCGGCGTAGGTGACGACGGGCAGGCCGCGCGACTCCAGCAGCTCCTCGACGGTGCGCTTGGGCGCGGAGTCGGTGCCCTCCAGGTCCGCCAGCAGGTTGCGAACGGTCTCGGCGGCGTCGGACTTGTTGGTGCCGACGACACCGGACGGGCCGCGCTTGATCCAGCCGGCGACGTACTCGCGGGGCACGGGCGCGCCGTCCGCGCCGAGGATGCGGCCGCCCTCGTTCGGCACGGTGAAGGACCGCTCGTCGAACGGGACGCCCTCCAGCGGGACGCTCTGGTAGCCGACCGAGCGCAGCACCAGGCCGACGGGCAGCGTCTCGAACTCGCCGGTGCCGACGACGCGTCCGGTCTCGTCGAGCGCGGTCCTCTCCAGCCGCAGGCCCTCGACGCGGTCGGTGCCGAGGATCTCGGCGGGCGCGCGCCAGAACCGGACGTCGATGTGGCGGGCGCGGCCGGGGGCGGGCTCGCCCGTCCAGCCGTTCAGCACCTTGATGTTGCCGCGCACGTGCCGGTCGTTCTCGGCGAGTTCGGCGCTGGCGGGGTCGAGGTCCATGTCCGCGGGGCTGACGTGGATGCTGGCGTTGGGCAGCTCGCCGAGCTCGCGGGCCTCCTTGGTGGTGAACTTCGCCTGCGCGGGGCCGCGCCGCCCGATCATGTGGACGCGCTTCACCCGGCTGTTGGACAGCGCCTCGATGACCTGCTCGGGGACGTCGGTGGAGCGCAGCTCGTCGGCGGTCTTGGCCAGGATCCGCACGACGTCGACGGCGACGTTGCCGACGCCGATGACGGCGGCCTCCTCGACCGACAGGTCGAAGGAGTGGTCGGCGGCGTCGGGGTGCCCGCAGTACCAGTTGACGAAGTCGGTCGCGGCGATGCTGCCGGGCAGCTCCTCGCCGGGGATCCGCATGTGCCGGTCGACCATCGCGCCGGTGCAGTAGACGACGGCGTCGTAGCAGTCGAGCAGGTCGGCGCGGGTGAGGTCGCGGCCGAGCTCGACGCAGCCGAAGAACCGCACGGCCGGGTTCTCCAGGACCCGCTGCAGGTACTTGGCGATCGACTTGATCGACGTGTGGTCGGGCGCGACGCCGTAGCGGACCAGCCCGTACGGGGTCGGCAGCCGGTCGAAGACGTCCACCCGGACGTTCCCGTCGGTCTGCTTCACGAGGGCCTCGGCGGCGTAGATGCCGGCGGGGCCCGAGCCGATCACCGCGACGAGCACAGGAGAAGCCATGCGCGTATTGTGCCGACCCGCACGGCAAAAGGACACCGTGACACCGGTCACGGGCGGTCGCGCGGGGCCCGTGTTCCGCCGGGGGCGGGAGCGGCGGCGATGCCGACGCGGCTGTGCGTCCGGCCGTAGGCGAAGTAGATGACCGCGCCGATCACCATCCAGGCCAGGAACCGGTACCAGGTCTCCAGCGGCAGATTGATCATGACGAAGAGGCACCCCAGCACCGACAGGATCGGGATCACCGGGACGAACGGGGTGCGGAACGCGCGCGGCAGGTCCGGGCGGGTGCGGCGCAGGATCACCACGCCGACCGACACCAGCAGGAACGCGAACAGCGTGCCGATGTTGACCAGCTCGGCGAGCTTGGACAGCGGGATGAACCCGGCCAGCACGGCGACGATGCCGCCCATGATCACGGTCGACAGCCACGGGGTGCCGAACCGCGGGTGGATGACCGACAGCCACGGCGGGAGCAGGCCGTCCCGGCTCATCGCGAAGAACACCCGGCTCTGCCCGAGCAGCAGGATCAGCACGACGGCGATGAGGCCGACGACGGCGCCGACGTCGATGATCGTGGCGAACGCGGAGTGCCCGACGGCCTTGAAGGCGTCCGCGAGCGGCGCGGCGTCGGAGAGCTTCTTGTAGTTCTGCATCCCGGCGACGACGGTCGACACGGCCGCGTAGAGGATCGCGGTGATGATGAGGGAGCCGATCAGGCCGATCGGCAGGTCGCGCTGCGGCCGGCGGGCCTCCTCGGCGGCGGTCGCGACGATGTCGAAGCCGATGTAGGCGAAGAAGACGATGGCGATCGCGGCGAAGATGCCGAGCCAGCCGTAGCTGACCGGGTTGATCCCGAAGATCACCTGCATCAGCGGCGCCGCGGCGCCCTTCACCGACGGGTTCGGCTCCGAGGGCGGGATGAACGGGTGGTAGTTCTCGCCCTTGACGAAGAAGAGGCCGGCCACGATGACCAGCAGGACGACCGACACCTTCACCACCACGACGACCGCGTTGACCCGCGAGGAGATCTTCACCCCGAGGACGAGCAGGCCCGTCACCACCAGCACCAGCGCGATCGCCGGGACGTTGACGACGCCGCCGTGGCTGCCCGGCGGGTTGAGGATCGCGGCGGGCAGGTGCAGGCCCGCGCTGTCCAGCAGCGAGGCGAAGTAGCCCGACCAGCCGACCGACACCACCGCCGCGCCGAGCGCCAGCTCCAGGATGAGGTCCCAGCCGATGATCCAGGCCGGGAACTCGCCGAGGGTGGCGTAGGAGAAGGTGTAGGCCGAGCCCGCGACCGGGACGGTGGAGGCGAACTCGGCGTAGCACAGCGCGGCCAGCCCGCAGACGACGGCGGCGAGGACGAACGAGATCGCGACGGCGGGCCCGGCCTTGTCCTTGGCGACCTGCCCGGTGAGGACGAAGATGCCGGTCCCGACGATCACGCCGATGCCGAACACGACCAGGTCGAGCGCGGACAGGTCGCGGCGCAGCCGGTGCCCGGGCTCCTCGGTGTCCTTGATCGACTGTTCGACCGACTTGGTGCGCAGCAGGTTCATCGTCGGCTCCTCGGCGTCACGTCGTTGTGACACCCCTATGCCCGGATGCGCGCCGCTTATGATCGTCCGCCGCCCGCGAAGGCGCGGGCGGCGGACGACCCGGCTCAGGCCGGCAGGGAGGCGGTGCCGGGGGCGAGGAAGCGGCGGCCCGCCGCCTTCTCGGCGACGCCCGACCGGTCCAGATACGGGGTGATGCCGCCGAGGTGGAAGGGCCAGCCGGCGCCGAGGATCATGCACAGGTCGATGTCCTCGGCCGCCGCGACGACGCCCTCGTCCAGCATGATGCGGATCTCGTCGGCGAGCGCGCCGAGCGCCCGGTCGAGGACCTGCTCCTCGGTGGACGGGCGCGTCCCGCCGCCGAAGATCTCCACGACCTCCGGGTCGAGGGAGAAGTCGGGCAGGTAGACGCCCCTCTTGCCGGCCGCGACCAGCTTGGCGAGGTTGTCCGACAGCGGGAACCGGTCCGGGAACGCGGCGTGCAGGGTCTCGTTGACGTGCAGCGCGATCGCCGGGCCGACCAGCCCCATCAGCACGAACGGCGGCATCGGCAGGCCGAGCGGCGCGGCGGCGCGCTCGGCGACCTCGATCGGCGTGCCCTCGTCCACCGCCTGCACGATCTCGGCGAGCAGCCGCAGCAGGACGCGGTTGACCACGAACGCCGGGGCGTCCTTGACCAGCACGCACGACTTCTTCAGCGCCCTGCCCGCCGCGAACGCGGTGGCGAGCGCCGCGTCGTCGGTCCGCTCGCCCCGGACGATCTCCAGCAGCGGCAGCACCGCGACCGGGTTGAAGAAGTGGAAGCCGACGACCCGCTCGGGGTGCTCCAGCTTCGCTGCCATCTCGGTGACCGAGAGCGAGGAGGTGTTGGTCGCCAGGACGCAGTCGGCGGAGACGTGCTCCTCGACCTCGGCGAACACCTTCTGCTTGACCGACAGCTCCTCGAACACGGCCTCGATGACGAAGTCGGCGTCGGCGAACGCGTCCTTGGTCAGCGAGCCGGTGATCAGTGCCTTCAGCCGGTTGGCCTTGTCGGGGGAGAGGCGGCCCTTGCCGAGCAGCTTGTCGATCTCGCCGTGCGCGTAGCCGACGCCCTTGTCCAGGCGCTCCTGGTCGAGGTCGGTCATGACGACCGGCACCTCAAGGCGGCGCGCGAACAGCAGCGCGAGCTGCGAGGCCATCAGGCCCGCGCCGACGACGCCGACCTTGGTGACCTTGCGGGCCAGCGCCTTGTCCGGCGCGCCGGCGGGACGCTTCGCGCGCTTCTGGGTGAGGTCGAACGCGTACAGCCCGGCGCGCAGCTCGTCGCTCATGATGAGGTCGGCCAGCGCTTCGTCCTCAGCGGCGAAGCCCTCGTCGCGGCTCCGGTCCTTCGCGGCGGCGACCAGGTCGAGCGCGCGGGTGAACGACGGGGCCGCGCCGTGCAGCTTGCCCTCGAGGTTCCAGCGGGCCATCGCGACGGCGTCGTCCCACGCCTTGCCCTTGTCGACCTCGGGACGGGTGACGGTGATCTCGCCGTTGAGGACGCGGGCCGTCCAGGCCAGCGACTCCTCCAGGAAGTCGGCCGAGTCGAAGATCGCGTCGGCGATGCCCAGCTCGTAGGCCTGCCGGCCCTTGAGCATCCGGTTCTGCGCGAGCGGGTTGTCGATGACGACCTTCAGCGCCTTCTCCGCGCCGATCAGGTTCGGCAGCAGGTACGTGCCGCCCCAGCCGGGCACCAGGCCGAGGAACGCCTCGGGCAGCGCGAACGCCGGGACCCCGGCGGAGACCGTCCGGTAGGTGCAGTGCAGGCCGATCTCGACGCCGCCGCCCATCGCCGCGCCGTTGTAGTAGGCGAACGACGGGACGCCCAGCTCGCCGAGCCGCCGGAACACGTCGTGGCCGAGCTTGCCGATGGCCCGCGCGTCCGCGTGGCTCGTGATCAGCGGGACGCCCTTGAGGTCGGCGCCGACCGCGAAGATGAACGGCTTGCCGGTGACGCCGACGGCGACGATGTCGTCGCGCCCGGCGACCCGGTCGATCGCGGCGTCCAGCTCGGCCAGGCCGTTCGGGCCGAAGGTGTTGGGCTTGGTGTGGTCGTGGCCGTTGTCGAGCGTGATCAGCGCGAGCGTGCCGGCACCGTGGGGGAGCGCGACGTCACGGACGTAGGCGTGCGTGACGACCTCGTCGCCGAATACTTCTCCGAGGTTGCTCACTGTGTTCCCTCCGGGGGCGGTCCCCCGGACCCCCCGAACGACTGCGTCGCTCACTTTGCGCCTTCCCAGTTCACGTTCTCCCAGAGCACGGTTCCGCCCATGCCCATGCCGACGCACATCGTCGTCAGCCCGTAGCGGACGTCGGCGCGCTCCTCGAACAGCCGGGCCAGCTGGTTCATCAGCCGCACGCCGGACGAGGCGAGCGGGTGGCCGAGCGCGATCGCGCCGCCCCACGGGTTCACCCGCGCGTCGTCGTCGGCGATCTTGAAGTGCTCCAGGAACGCCAGCACCTGCACGGCGAACGCCTCGTTGATCTCGATGAGGCCGATGTCGTCCATGGTGAGGGAGTTGCGGGCGAGCAGCTTCTCGGTCGCGGGGACGGGCCCGACGCCCATCACCTCGGGCTCGACGCCGGCGAACGAGAAGTCGACCAGCCGCATCTTCGGCGCGAGGCCCAGCTCGCGGGCGACGTCCTCGGCGGCCAGCAGGCAGGCGGTCGCGCCGTCGTTGAGGCCCGCGGCGTTGCCGGCGGTGACGTTGCCGTGCACGCGGAACGGGGTCTTGAGCTTGGCGAGGTCGTCGAGCGTGGTGCCGGGGCGCGGCGGCTCGTCCTCGGTCGCCAGGCCCCAGCCCTGCTCGGCGCTGCGGATCGCGGTCGGGACCAGGTCCGGCTGGATCTTCCCGGCGGCGTAGGCGGCGGCGACCTTCTGCTGGCTGCGCACCGCGTAGGCGTCCGCGCGCTCCTTGGTGATCTGCGGGAACCGGTCGTGCAGGTTCTCCGCGGTCGAGCCCATGACCAGCGCGGACGGGTCGACGAGCCGGTCGGCGAGGAACCGCGGGTTCGGGTCGACGCCCTCGCCCATCGGGTGCCGGCCCATGTGCTCGACGCCGCCCGCGATCACGACGTCGTAGGAGCCGAACGCGATGCCGGCGCCGGTCGTGGTCACGGCGGTCATCGCGCCCGCGCACATCCGGTCGACGGCGTAGCCGGGCACGCTCTTGGGCAGCCCGGCGAGCACGGCGGCGGACCGCCCGATGGTCAGGCCCTGGTCGCCGGTCTGGGTGGTGGCGGCGACCGCGACCTCGTCCACCCGCTCGGGCGGCAGGGACGGGTTGCGGCGCATCAGCTCGCGGATCGCGCGGACGACCAGGTCGTCGGCGCGGGTCTGCGCGTACAGGCCCTTGGGGCCGGCCTTGCCGAACGGCGTGCGTACGCCGTCGACGAACACGACGTCGCGTGCGGTGCGAGGCACGGGTCGTCCTCCCTGCGGATGGGGCTGTCGGTGGTGGACAGGTTGATGCTACTCACTGGTAACCACAAAGGCTACTCGTCAGTAACCACTGACGCGCCGGTGCCCTTGTTCGGCGCCGGGACTCGTGGGTAACGTGACCCGAAATCACCGGAGGAGGCGCGGTGACCCATGCGAGGCCCGTGTACCGGCCGGGGCTGCGCCGGCGGATCGGGCACGCCCGCGACCTCGCCGCCCTCCTGCTGCGCACCGGCCTCCTGCTGTCCGGCGGCCCCGGCCGCGTGGGCCGCCAGCTCGGCGCGCTGCGCCGCTGGGGCACCAGCCTCGCCGGGGTCCTCGCCGCGGCCGCCGCGCACTCGCCGTCCCGGCCCGCCCTCATCGACGACGAGGGCGTCCTGACCTTCGCCGAGCTCGACGACCGGACCACCCGCCTGGCCATCGGCCTGCCGCTGCACGGCCCCCGCCCGCGCGTCGGCGTGCTGTGCCGCAACCACCGCGGCATGGTCGAGACGCTCGTCGCGTGCAGCCGGCGCGGCGCCGAGGTCGTGCTGCTCAACACCGGCTTCGGAACGGGCCAGATCCGCGCGGTGCTCGGCGAGCTGCGCCCCGCCCTGATCGTCGCCGACGCCGAGTTCGCGCCGCTGCTGGCCAACGTGCCGATCGCGCTGCGCCGCACCGTGCTGTGGGCCGACCGCCGCCCCGGACCGCCCGGCGGGGACATGCCCCTCGCCGCGCCCGTCGCGGCGCCGCCCGCCACCGTGCCGCCCGCCACCGTGCCGCCCCCACCGCGCGCCGACCCCGGCCCCGCCGACACCGGCCCGAGCATCGACGAGGTGATCCGCTCGGTGCCCGCGCCCGACACCGCGCCGGGCCCGCCGCAGATCCAGAGCCGGACGATCATGCTCAGCTCGGGCACCACCGGCCGGCCCAAGGGCGCCCGCCGCCCGCCCCGGCCCGGGCTGTGGCCGCTGGCCTCGATGACCTCGCGGATCCCGCTGCGCACCCGGCAGACCATGATCATCGAGGCGCCGCTGTTCCACACCTGGGGCTACGCGGCGCTGCAGATGGCCTGGGCGCTGCGCGCGCCGATCGTCCTGCACCGCCGCTTCGACCCCGAGCGGACGCTGGGCTCGATCGCCGCCCACCGCGACACCGTCGTGTTCGCCGTCCCCGTCATGCTGCAGCGCATCCTCGAACTGGCCCCGCGGACCCGCGAGCTGTACGACACGTCCTCGCTGCGGATCGTCGCCCTCAGCGGCGCCGCGCTGCCCGGCGACCTCGCCACCCGGTTCATGGACGCGTTCGGCGACAAGCTCTACAACGTCTACGGCTCCACCGAGGCGTCCTGGGTGTCCATCGCCACCCCGCGCGACCTGCGGCTCGACCCGCGCACCGCGGGCCGCCCGCCGCGCAACACCTCGCTGGCCATCGTCGGCGCCGACGGCCGCCGCGTCGGCCGCTCCACCATCGGGGAGATCTTCGCCGCGAACGAGCTGCTGTTCGAGGGGTACACCGGCGGCGAGCCGATGCAAGTCCGCGACGGGCTGCTCGCCACCGGCGACCTCGGCCACATCGACCACCGCGGCCTGCTGTTCGTGGACGGGCGCGCCGACGGCATGGTCGTCTCCGGCGGCGAGAACATCGTCCCTGGAGACGTCGAGGACGCCCTGATGCGCCTGCCCGAGGTCGACGAGGCCGCGGTGATCGGCGTCCCGGACGACGACTGGGGCCAGCGCCTCGCCGCCTACATCGTGCTGCGGCCCGGCGCCCGGCTCAACGCCGAAGCCGTCCGCGCCTACGTGCACGCGCAGGTCGCCCGGTACGCGGTGCCGCGCGACGTGCACTTCATCCCCGAGCTGCCCCGCAACGCCACCGGCAAGGTCGTCCACCGCTGGCTGACCGCCCGCACCGACCGGCCCCGCCCCGAGGGGCGCGTCGACTGGCCGCAGCCGCCGCCCTGGCCGCTGCCCGCCGAGAACGCCGGCTAGCGGTCACGCGGGCCGGCGGCCGCGCCGGCCGGCGGTCACACCGGCACCGGGGCGGCGGCGCGCGACAGGACGGGCAGCCGGACGGTGATCGACAGCCCGCCGCCCGGCCGCGGGACCGTCTCGATCGTCCCGCCGTGCGCGCCCACCACCGCCCGCACGATCGACAGGCCGAGGCCCGCGCCGTCCGCCGACCCGACCCGGTCGGCCCGCAGCCGCCGGAACGGCTCGAAGAGGCCCGCCACCTCGTACAGCGGGACGGGCCGCCCCGTGTTCACCACCTGCAGGAACGCCTGCCCGTCCCGGACGCCGGTGCGCACCCACACCCGCCCGTCCCGCACGTTGTACTTCACCGCGTTCTCCAGCAGGTTCATCGCGCAGCGCTCCAGCAGCACCGGATCACCCGCCACCTCCGCGGGCGCCAGCCGCGCCTCCACGTCCACCTCGCCGGTCCGTCCGTCCAGCTCGCCGAGGGCACCGCGCACCACGTCCGGCAGCGCCGTCGGCGCGGGATCGGCCGGCTCCCGCTCGGACCTGGCGAGCAGCAGCAGCCCGTCGATCAGCCGCTCGTGCCGTTCGGTGTTGCCGAGCAGCACGTCCGCGAGCGCCTTGGTCTCCGGCGGGTTCTTGCGGCTGGCGATGGCCACCTCCAGCACCGTCCGGTTGATGGTCAGCGGCGTGCGCAGCTCGTGCGAGGCGTTCGCGACGAACCGGCGCTGCGCGTCGAACGCCCGGTTCAGCCGGTCCAGCATCCGGTCGAACGTGTCGGCCAGGTCCTTGATCTCGTCCTGCGGCCCGTCCAGCGCGATCCGCTCGTGCAGGGTGCTCTCCGACAGCCGCCGCGCCGTCGCGGTCACCTTGTGCAGCGGGCGCAGCATCCGCCCCGCCACCAGGTAGCCGATCATCACCGCCAGGACGCCGAGCACCAGCATCGTCAGCAGCGAGCTCTGCAGCAGCTGCTCGAGCACGCTGTGCTTCTGCTGCGTCAGCTGCCGGTCCGCCTCGGCCTTCAGCGCCATGACCTGGTTGAGGTCCTGCGTCTTCGCCAGCATCCGCAGCTTCGCCATCGTCTGCGGGTCGACGGTGGTCCGCGCCGGCAGCCGCTGGTCCAGCGTCCGCACCGTCAGCAGGTACGTCACCGCGACCAGCACCGCCGACATCACCAGGAACAGCGACCCGTACACCAGCGTCAGCCGCGTCCGGACGCTCAGCCTCGGCGTCCGCAGCATCCCGCGCATGTTCACCGCGCCTCCAGCCGGTAGCCCGACCCCGTCACCGTCTCGATCACCGAGGGCTCGCCGAGCTTGCGGCGCAGCGTCGCCATCGTCACCCGCACGATGTTGCTGAACGGGTCGATGTTCTCGTCCCAGGCCCGCTCCAGCAGCCGCTCGGCGCTCACCACCCCGCCCTCGGCGCGCAGCAGCTCCTCCAGCACGGCGAACTCCTTGTTCGTCAGCCGCAGCTCCCGGCCGTCGCGCGCGACCCGCCGCCGGTGCGGGTCGAGCCGGATCCCGCGGCTCTCCAGCACCGGCGGCACCGGCGTCCCCGACCGCCGCGCGAGCGCCCGCACCCGCGCCACGAGCTCGCCGAACACGAACGGCTTGGGCAGGTAGTCGTCGGCGCCGAGGGTCAGCCCGTCGACCCGGTCCTCGACGTCCCCGGCCGCCGTCAGCATCAGGATCCGGGCCGGGCCGCGGCGGGCCGCCAGCTCGCGGCACACCTCGTCGCCGTGCACCGTCGGCAGGTCCCGGTCGAGCACGACCACGTCGTACTCGTTGCAGGACGCCCGTTCCAGCGCGTCGTCGCCGTCGTAGACCACGTCCACCGCCATGGCCTCCTCGCGCAGCCCGTCGGCGATCGTGTCCGCGAGCACCCGCTCATCCTCAACGATCAGCACACGCATGCGCCGAGCATGCCTCAGGCGGGGTTAAACCC
Organism: Actinomadura opuntiae; assembly: GCF_030283205.1. Lineage (GTDB taxonomy): Bacteria > Actinomycetota > Actinomycetes > Streptosporangiales > Streptosporangiaceae > Spirillospora. The sequence continues at coordinate 166,032 of NZ_JASNWF010000022.1, read as the reverse complement.
CGATAAATCCGCAGGTGCGGGCAAGGCGAAGCCCCGGCGGCGCGGGATGCGCCGCCGGGCCTCGCCGTCCTCCCGGGCCGGCCTACCGGCGCGAGGGCGGGGTCACACGCCAGGTTCGGTCGGCGGCCGTGTGCTGGTGCCGGCCGTTCTGGCGCTGCCGTTCCTGGGGCTCCCATTCCGGAGCGGCGGTCGACCCGCCGGCCGTGCGTTCCCGGGCGGCGGCCGCGGTGGCGGCGCGGTCGCGTTCGGCGTGCGCGGCGTCGGCCCGCCGGGCCTCCCGCACGCCGACCACCAGGAACCGGCCGAGGGCCATCGACGCCAGCATGATGGTGAAGGCGCCCAGCCCCTGGAAGAACGAGAGCTGCTCGGCGATCCGGCGGGTCTGCCCGCCGAGGGCCGAGCCCAGGCTCGTGTTCCACAGCGGTGCGATGGTGGTGCCCACCACGAACCACAGGCCGCCCAGGATGGCGAGCCAGGAGCCGAGGAGGGCGATCGGACGGTTGGCGCTGAACAGCAGCATGAGCCCGCCCAGGATCACGGCGATCGCCGGGAGGATGGACAGGACCAGCCGGTCGTTGTTGTAGACCCACGCACCGCCGGACCCGAACCCGAAGTCGAAGTAGGGGCCGACGAACGGGATGAGGCCGCCCCACAGGCCGAGCAGCATCAGCAGGAGTCCGCTGAGCATGCCGCGGCTGCGGGGGGTCTTGAGCATCCCGGCCATCCGGGTGCGCGGGGAATCCGTCATCCCAGTCATGGGGATACCTCCCTGACCAGGTCGAAGTGTCGTATTTCCTTATCGGCGTACCCGCCGCGCGGCGGTGAAACGGACCTTTCGGGCAAAGACCGTGTCATGTCGTCGCCGGGCCGGCGGGCGGCGCCCTTGTCGGCGGTCCGCGGCGCGGTCACCATGGCAGGAAACGGCCAATCGCTTGTTCGGGTTGAGACGCTGGTCTAGACATAAGTCTCAGAGCGATCCGCCGGTTCGGCGCCGCGGCGCCGGGAGGAGTGGCCCCGATGGATGATCTGGTGATCAGGAACGCCCGGGTCGTGGACGGCACCGGCGCGGCCCCCTACCACGCCGACGTCGCCGTCACCGGCGGCCGGATCACCGCGGTCGGCGGCGAGGCCGGCGCCGCCCGCCGCACGGTCGACGCCGACGGCGCCCTGCTCACCCCCGGTTTCGTCGACATCCACACCCACTACGACGGGCAGGCCACCTGGGACCCGATCCTCGCCCCGTCGTCCTGGCACGGCGTCACCACGGTCGTCATGGGCAACTGCGGCGTCGGGTTCGCCCCGGCCCGCCGCGACCGGCACGACTGGCTGATCGGCCTGATGGAGGGCGTCGAGGACATCCCCGGCTCCGCGCTCGCCGAGGGCATCACCTGGGAGTGGGAGAGCTTCCCGGAGTTCCTGGACGCGCTGGACCGGACGTCCCGCACCATGGACATCGGCACGCAGGTCCCGCACGGCGCCGTCCGCGCGTACGTCATGGGGGAGCGCGGCGCCCGCAACGAACCCGCCACCGCGGACGACATCGCCGCGATGAAGGCGATCGTCAAGGAGGGCGTCGCCGCGGGTGCGCTCGGCTTCTCCACCTCCCGCACCCTCGCCCACCGGGCCATCGACGGCGAGCCCGTGCCCGGCACGTTCGCCGCCGAGGACGAGCTGTTCGGCATCGGCGAGGCGCTGCGCGAACTCGGGACCGGCGTCTACGAGATCGCGCCCGTCGGCGCCGCCGGCGAGGACGTCAACTCCCCGCCCGACGAGGTCCGGTGGATGCGGCGGCTGTCGGAGGCGATCGACCGGCCGGTGTCGTTCGCGCTGCTGCAGGTCGACGCCGCGCCCGACCTGTGGCGCGAGCTGATGGAGCTGTCGGCCGGCACCGACGCGCGGCTGCACCCGCAGGTGGCGGGCCGGCCGTTCGGGATGCTGATCGGGCTGGAGACGCTGCACGCGTTCGGCGACCACCCGACGTACGTGTCCGAGCTGTCGCTGCTGCCGCTGCCGGAACGGGTGGCCCGGATGCGCGACCCCGAGGTCCGGGCGAGGATCCTCGCCGAGCGCCCGGCCGAGGAGAACCTGCTGGCGGGCATGGTCCGCGGCTGCCTGGACCGGCTGTTCCCGCTGGACGACGACCGTCCCGACTACGAGCCCGCGCCGCAGGACTCGGTGGCCGCCCGCGCCGCCGCCACCGGGCGCGACCCGCTCGACCTGTTCTACGACCTGCTGCTGGAGGACGACGGCCGCAACCTGATGCTGCTGCCGCTGCTGAACTACTCCGAACGCAGCCTCGACCCCGTCCGCGAGATGCTCACCCATCCGCGGGCCGTGCTCGGCCTCGGCGACGGCGGCGCGCACTGCGGCTTCATCTGCGACGCGTCCCTGCCCACCACCATGCTGAGCCACTGGGCGCGCGACCGGCGGCGCGGCGAGAAGCTGCCGCTGGAGCACGTCGTGCGGCTGATGACCCGCGACACGGCCCGGCTGTACGGGCTGGCCGACCGCGGCGTCATCGCCGAGGGCATGAAGGCCGACCTCAACCTCATCGACTTCGACCGCATCGCCAACCGCCGGCCGGAGATGCTGTACGACCTGCCCGCGGGCGGGCGGCGCCTCGTCCAGCGCGCCGACGGCTACCTCGCCACGTTCGTCTCCGGCACGCAGGTCTTCGCCGACGGCGAGCACACCGGCGAGCTGCCGGGACGGCTGGTGCGGGGAGCGCGCTCGTGACGCGCTCGTTCAACCTCGCGGACCTCTTCGAGGTGGTGGCCGGCGCCTGCCCCGACCGCACGGCGCTGGTCGCGGGACCGGTGCGGCTGACCTACGCGGAGCTGGACGCGCGCGCGAACCGGGTCGCGCACCACCTGGCCGGCGCGGGCGTCGAACCCGGCGACCATGTGGGGATCCTGTCCTACAACCGGGCCGAGTGGGTCGAGGCGATGCTCGGCTGCTTCAAGCTCCGCGCGGCACCCGTCAACGTCAACTACCGGTACGTCGCCGACGAGCTCGCGCACCTGCTCGGCGACTCCGGATGCGTCGCGCTGGTCGCCGAACGGTCCCTGCTGGGCGGCGTCGACCGCGCCCGGCTGCCGCGGCTGCGGCACGTCGTCGCCATCGACGACGGGCCCGGTCCGTCCGCCGACGCCGAGTACGAGAAGGCGCTGGCCGCCGCGTCCCCGGACCCGGGCTTCGGGCCGCGCTCGTCCGACGACCCGTACCTGCTCTACACCGGCGGCACCACCGGCCTTCCCAAGGGCGTCCTGTGGCGATCGGAGGACATCTTCTTCGCGGCCCTCGGCGGCGGCACCTACGGCGGCGGCTCGATCATCGCGTCCCCGGAGGAACTGGCCGGATGCGCCGAGCGCGAGCCGATGCGCGTTCAGGTGCACGCCCCGCTGATGCACGGCGGCGGCCAGTGGATGACGCTGATCGCGCTCACCACGGGCGGCACGGCGATCCTGTGGACCGGCCGGCACTTCGACGCCCGCTCCGCGCTGGAACTCGCCGCCCGCGAACGCAGCCAGGTGTTCATGCTGGTCGGCAACGGGATGGCCGGTCCCGTCGCGGACGAGCTCGCCACCGGCCGGCACCTCGACCTGGAGATCTTCGGGTTTGGATCGGGCGGCGCGCCGCTGTCGTCCGGCGTCAAGGAGCGGTTGGAGGCCGCGCTGCCCGGCGTCTACATCTCCGACAACCTCGGCGGCACCGAGACCGGAGCGATGGGCGTCAGCGAAGGCGACGGCCGCTTCCGGCTCGCCCCCGACTTCGCGGTCCTCGGCGACGACCTGCGTCCGGTCCCGTCCGGCGAGGAGGGACTGGTCGCCCGCACCGGCCATATTCCGGTGGCCTACTGGGGCGACGAGCGGAAGACGGCCGCGACCTTCGTCCACGACCCCGACGGGCGGCGGTGGGCGCTGCAGGGCGACCACGCCCGCGTCGAGGACGACGGCACCGTCACGCTGCTGGGCCGCGGCTCCCTGGTCATCAACACCGGCGGCGAGAAGGTGTTCGCCGAGGAGGTCGAGACGGTTCTGCGCGGCCATCCGTCCGTTGCGGACGCCGTGGTCGTCGGCGCCGCCGACCCGAGGTTCGGCCACCGCGTCGCCGCCGTCCTGACCTGGGCCGATGGAACGCCCGCAGACGAGGAGTCCCTCACCGCGCACTGCCGCGCCCACCTCGCCGGCTACAAGGTGCCCCGCCTCTACCGCTTCGTGGACGCCGTGCGCCGCACCCCCGTCGGCAAACCCGACTACGCCTGGGCCCGCTCCCTCGTCACGGACGGCGCGGTCAGACCCCGATGAGCCGCCAGCCCCTGCTCACCAGCGGCTCCAGGAACAGCAACAGGAGCCCGTAGTAGGAGACGTCGGAGAACAGCGCGGCCAGCACGAGCGCGACGAGCAGCAGCAGCACGGTGGACAGCCCGCCGCGGACCGCGCCGATCGTCGGCGGATCGTCCTCGGACGCGACGTCGGAGTCCCGGTAGGAGATCACCGTGACCACCGTCTGGCACGCGGCGGCGGCGAGGACGTTGCCGATGTAGAGCGCGGTGGTGAAGCGGTCGTGCGCGGAGTAGGAGGCGACCATCTCGGTGGTGAACGGCAGCACGACGATGGCCAGCACCCAGCCCGCGTTCCACAGGATCAGCGGGCGGGTGTAGCCGCGGATGTGCTCGAACGCCCCGTGGTGCACGAGCCACAACCGGGTGATCACCACGAAGCTGAGCAGGAAGCTGTAGATCTGCGCCTTGTGGTCGGTGATCACCTCGCTGGACGCCCCGTGCGCGCGGACCGTCTCCGGGACCACGTCGACCAGCGGCAGCACCAGGAGGGTCACGGCGATCGCCACGACCGCGTCGGTGAACAGGACCAGCCGATCAGGGTCCCGGGAGGTCGCTCGCGACATGGAGCGTGATCCTACTAGCGGCGCCAGCACGTGTAGGAGACGGTCGCGGTTCCGCCCGGCGAGAAGGACACCGACCCGCCGCCACCCCCGCCGACATAGCAGAGCACCGAAGGCCGCACCACCACGTTCACCGTCGTGGACCGGCCGGCGCTGAGCGTCCCTCCACCGGACGCGCTGACCCGCCCGCCCCGCGAGCGGACCGACGTCACCGCCCAGTGCACCGTCCCGCCCACCGCCGTCAGCCGCACCGGACACGACCGCGGCAACCCCGCGACACCGATCCCATGGCACCCGCCGTCGCCCACCACCAGCCGCCCAGGCCCAGCCGGCTCGCGCTTCTTGGGCTTCGCGGCGGCGGGCGCGTCCTGCTTCTTCTTGCCGTCCCGCTTCTTCCGCTCGTCCTTCTGCTGCGCCGGCGAGACCGTCGCCGAAGGAAGGCTCGGCGTCGGCTTGACCACCGCCACCGTCGGCGCCCTCTCGGGCTTCCCGTCGCCACCCGACTCCAACACCACGACGATCCCCGCGACCAACACCGCTGCGGCCGCCGCCCCGACCACCACGACCCGCCGCCGTCCCGCCCGCACCGGCGCCCGGCACTCGTCCCGCACCAGCTCGTACAGCCAGTCCCGGAACGTTCCCGCGTCCGGGACGTCCGCCCCCTTCGCCCGCAACGCGAGCAACGCCGCCCGGACGGTCTCCACCGCCCGCCCACGGTCGCCGAGCAGCCCCTCCGCATACTCGACGAGTTGGGGCCCGTACACGTTGTAGACATGGCCGACCGCCCCGGGCCGCTGCCTCCGGAGCCCCTCGACCAGCCGAAAGTCCTCGTTCAACGGAGGAGCGACATCGCTGACCACGAGCGGATTATCCCCGCCCGACCACCGCCGGCAATGCACCCCAACCCCAAACCCCGCCCCCCACCTTTATCACCAAACCAAAACCCGCCCACCAGAACCGAGACCCCGCCCAGAAGAGCATTCCGGGGGTTCATGAACACCTCGCCGCAGGCAGCCGCCCGAAACCCGCTAACCAGGGTTAATGAGTGATGGCGGCGGGTGAGTGGACGGGCTGGTGGTGTGGGCGTATGCCGGTGGCATGGCCAGATACCCCCAGGGCGGTGGGATGAGCGCCGTCGGCCGCCAACGGCGAGAACAGGTCCGGATGCAGGCGGCGCAGTGGTTCGGTGAGGAGCGGCCCAACGCGTGGATCGCCGCCGAGTTGCGAGTCGGGCTGCGGCAGGTGGAGGAATGGCGGCGGACCTGGCGCGAGGGCGGTGCCGAGGCGTTGCGGTCCAGGGGCCCGCATCGGCGGCCGCGGCTGGACCATGTGGCGTTCGCGCGGCTGGAGGCTGAGTTGAATCGCGGGCCGGCCGCGCACGGCTATGCCGATGACCAGCGATGGACGCTGGGCCGGGTGGCCGCGCTGATCCGTCGGCTGTTCGGGATCGACTACACCCTGCCCGGGGTGTCGCTGCTGCTGCGCCGCAATGGCTGGTCGGTGCGGGTGCCCGGACGCCGCGCCATCGAACGTGACGATCACGCCGTGCAGGTATGGAAAGAGCAGGTGTGGCCGCAGGTGGAACCACCGCGGAGACCTGGGCGCCTGGATCTGTTTCCTCGATGAGACCGGTCAGGGGCTCAGGCCGCCCAAAGGACGCTCCTGGAGCCGCCGGGGACACCGGCCGCAGGTGAGGGTGCGCGGCGGCGAACACGGCGCCCGCATCTCGGTCGCCGGGATGGTCTGCTACCGCCCCGGTAAGCGGTCCCGGCTGATCTACCGGCTGCACCACTACCGCCGCCGCAAAGGCGAACGCGCCGCCTTCACCCTGACCGAGTACAAGAACATGCTGAACGGTGCCCGCCAGCAGCTGCCCGGCGGGAAGATCGTGCTGGTCTGGGACAACCTGAACATCCACCACTCGACGGCGATGCGGGCGTTCATCGACGCCCACACCGACTGGCTCACGGTGTTCCACCTGCCGGCCTACGCTCCCGAACTCAACCCGACCGAGAGTGTGTGGTCCCTGCTGAAACGCTCCATGGCCAACTCCCTGGCCGCCGATCTGAACCACCTGACCCGCATGATCAAGCACCGGCTCAAGGTGATCCAGAACCACCCCGATCCGATCGACGGCTGCCTGACTACCACCGACCTCACCATCACCACCACACCCGCCATCACCAGTTAACCCTGGTTAGAGGAAGACACCAAGGCCCCGGCCAGGTCGACCACCCGGTAACGCCACAGAGAAGCGGGCATGATCCCTGTATGGAGGGCGCACAGCCAGGTCGAAACCGCAGCATCCCGCACGCAGAGTCCTGGAATCTCGGACACCCCGCTGCCCGCCATCAGGGCCACCGCTCCGCGAGGCTTGGTACCCTGTGCCTCCTCGCCAGCCAATACCGTACACACGACCGAGCGAGACGTCGCGGCGCAGATGGGTGTCGATTCCAAGACCGTTTATCGGTGGCACGGCGGCAGCGTCCGTACGCACGGCACTGTAAACGCTTTACCGCATTGGTCTGCAGGAACGAGGCAGCCCTATGGCATCAACTCGCCGCTTGCGACCACCCGGGTATCGTCCGTGCGCGCACTGTCAGGGCAGAGGGCAGTGTTCATGTGCGGGTCCCGCCTGGGAACTCGGAAGGGACGCGTGTTGCGGAGCGGGGGAGTGACGAGGGCGCAGACGAGCCAATGGCGGCGAAGATCCGCGACGCCCTAGTCCACCACCGGCCAACCGGCGACGTGGACGGCGTTGGGATCCGACTCCATGACACCGTGCTTACAACGCGATCTACCGCGCCGATGACAACCTTCTGATCAACGCGCGCCCCTATGCACCGCGGTGTCCATGCGCCCGTATCGCACCTGCGATGCACCGATGCTTATCGAGGATAAGACCTTCCCTTATTATTGTGATCGTTTTCGAAACATTCCTAAGGTGAGTGCGGAAGGGCTGCAAACCGGGCCGGATGGGAATGATTGTTCTAACATTCTGGAAAAATTCTGTAAGCTGTGCTCGTAAGTTGCTCCATCTAGTTGCTGCAAACCGAAAAATGGTTTATCTCGCACTATATCGATCACTTCCTTATAGGAGCTGAACTGTAGCGTGAAATGTTCCTTGCAGTGATCTGTAAAAGTCAGGCCGATGGTTTCGGCAAGTGTCGCGATGTCGGTCATTGATTTATGGCGTGCTGCCTCTAGTGCTGCGAACTCCGGAAAGAATCGGTGAAAAATTTGAGATTGTAGATCTTCCGGCTCGGAAGCTACTATTGCTGCTATGCCCCCCGGTCTGAGTACGCGGTGCATTTCAGTGAGGCTCTGGAAGGAGTCCATAAGGTGGAAAGCGCACACGGTGGTAGTGAGATGGACTGAGTTGTCTCGGAATGGAAGGGACTCCGCCCGCGCCGTTACCCGTGTGCTGCTAGCTGGGTGGGCCTTGAGCATAAAAGTAGACATGTCGGTAGATATGATTTTTATTCGTGCATCCAGGGTGGAAAGTACCCGAGCCGGCTCTCCAGTTCCCGAGCCGATGTCGATGGCGATGATGTCACCGCTGGGCAACATTGAGTTGAGTCTGAGCATTATTGCCTCTAATGCCTTAAAAGAGTAGCGGAGATAGGCTCGATAATCCTTCGATAGGTTCTCTGCGGCGTCTTCTAAGGCGCGGTCGAGTGAATTGTCTCCCATGACTTTCCTAGGTTGGACGGAATTTGACCCGAGTTATACGTGGCCTCCCAAGCGCTCCCACTCTTCCCGATGATATTGACACGACTATCACCCTGTTAGTCCCCAGATCGTTCTTGGAGATCGAGATGACTCCCTCCTCTCCTGGAACTAACATAAAGGGAAACCGTGTTCGACCGTGCACCCGATCTGAAATGTCGATCTCAGAGTCTCTATTGAAGATCGTAACATTCGAAACATGCACCGATCTAAGCTGAATACCGAAGCTGTTATTGTTTTGAACTACCAGTTCAATGCTCTCCTCGCTGGGATCGCTGCGAACATAGATGTTTGGTCGACCACGGTATTTGAATCTGTCTGTCCAAATGGTGTAGGCAAGCGACCCTGCGGCCAGTGCTATCGTGAACAAGTCTTTGACTTCGATGTCGAAAGACGGCAACGGCTACCTCACTGGATTTTTCGGATTCTGTGGTGTAGGCGGCGCAACTGATGACTTACGATTCCGTCGACTAAAAATGTTTCCTCTGCCGCTTTCGCCAGGCTGATCGCACTGTCTGTATCACCGCATTCTAATTCAAAAAGAGCCTGCCCTTGAATGAGCTGGCCTTTTCGCAACAAAGGTGTATCCGACGTGACCAAATCGGCAGCGCGCTCCAATTCAACTTCCGCTGTTCTCCAATCACGCGATGGTCCACACAAGGCTAGGCGGGAGGCAAACGCATGGCGTGCTATTCGGAGGTCGTCGGGCTCTGCATGTCGCGACAGGGGCAGCATTGCTTTCTGTGACAGCTGCCTAGCGGTATCTATCTGCTCGCATTCTTCGAAAAAACGAGCTTTCCAGAACAGGCGTTCCGCTTGGAATGCCGGGGAGTCGATCTCGGATAGGGAAGCGTCGTAAGAGCGCACAATTTGACGAGCTATGGGAAGCCTGTCATTGTTGAGCAGTATCATGAGTTTTCCAATTATGGCTTCCCCGAATAACTCTCTGTGTTTTAGTTGTATCGCGAGCAGTTGTAGTTGATCGTAAGCGCCGATCGCCCCCTCGACAGAATTAGTGTCGCGGTGAACGACTGCAAGGGCGCGTAGGAAGCGGCAAATAAGCTGGGGATCCCTGTCGAAGGTGTCGGTTCTAAGGTGTCGCATCCTATCGAGATAATTCTTGGCGGATGATATTTTAGAGTCGACCAGATCGGACTCCGCTCGTTCGAGTAGTAGCACGAACGAGTCCGTCTGTTCTCTTTGTGGGCCCATGGGAGCTCCAGCGCCTAGTGCTAGCATCATTATTAGACTTCGGGTGTTGAATGTTCTGCGCGAGATAATTATTGTCCCCAGTGGAGCTGCCCTGCGGAGTGCCAAGGTGAATAGTATCCGAAAAGGGAGGTATTGACCAGTGATGCTTTCCTTCTTGAGTTGGGAGTGGCTGTACTGTTGTCCATATATCCAATGATAGCGAAGTTGTGCTAGTTAAACATGTGACGGTTGTAGCGATATTGACATAGATCTACAAAGGAGGCTTGTGGGGGCAAGTAGGAGGTCGTGGTCGCGTTGGGTTCCCGTCCACTGCCTCCTGTTCTGTGAATGCTTTCTCTGTTGTGCGGGCGTATGATCCTCTGGACCTCGCGGCGGTCGACATTATGCTTCTCGACCAGGCAGCGCTGGAGAGGAGCCGATGTGGGCCGTCCAACTGGCGGGGTACTCGGTGAGTGCGGCTTGTTCTGCGGTCTGCTCTACTTCGATGCTTGGTGGTTCGGGGCCCTCCGAGGCAATGCATTGCCCGTCCACCGGTTGTGCAGTGTGGCTCTCTGCGGCGCGGGGAGGAGCAGGAGGATCTCGACGGGGGCAGCTGGGCCCTTAATGCAGGCCGTGCGCTTACGAGGGCGGGACGGCGCTGTGAGTGGCGCCGTGCGCGAGGTTGGCGCCTACTGTCGCCATGAGGCCTACGGCGAGGCTCTTCTCGGCTAGGGCGGGTGCTTGCTTCCTGCAGCTTGCGTCCAGGATCGCCAGGGACGCTGCCTAGATGAGGCGGTTCACTGCGAGGGGACGAGGTGCGCGGTGGTGGCTGCCTCGCCGGTGGCGGACGAGTTCGTAGGCGTGGCGGTACGGATGATCGCGGCCACGCTGGCGAGCGTGATGACGGCGAGGGCTGTTGTGATTCGAGTGAGGGGGCAACCATGGGCCAGCTTCCTTAGCCGCTCTGCCACGCACGGGTCGTCCTCGCCGTGGGTGGTGACGTGTTAGGCGAGTATCAGGGCCGTGGTGGCTGCGTTGCGGTCGAGGGGCGCGGTCGGCCTGTGACGTGGCATCCGCGGTCTGAGCGGGTGGCGGTGGCGATGCTCTTGCCGTTCGGGATGACGGCCATTTTGTTCGATGATCTTGAGTTACATGGGATCGATCGCCTTCTCTCTGTCCGGGAGCCAATGTGGGTTGATGTGCTCTGACTCGCCACAATTCGGTCGGATGTTTTGGCTGGTGAGGGGATTCGCGCAGTGTCTTTCTCGGGCTTGGGGTGGTCTGTGCGCTGGTGGTGTGACTAATGCGGGTGCACCCGATGATCTTGCTGCGTGCCTGCTCAGGGGATCGGATGTCGTCAAGGGGAGTTCGGCCGGGAGCCAATGGCTAGGCTGACCTGGACTTGTCTCCGTTGAAGATGGCGTTCATCTTCTCGGCGCCCGTGGTGATGACGGGCCGGAGTTCATGCCGGTAGACGGTCTGCGTGGTGTGGGTGCCGGAGTGCCCCACAAGGTCGCTGATCTTCTCCAGAGCAACGCCCTGGTCACTCATGATGGACACGAACGTGTGCCGCAACTCGCGCGGCACCCAGTTCGAGCCGAGGCCGGCAGTGCGTGTGAGGCTCTGGAAGCGGCGTAGGACGTCGTCACTCGTGTAGGGCGCCCCGTTCTCTCGGCAGAAGACGAGGTTGTGTCCCTGCCACAGGTCGCCCGCTGCGAGTTTCTCTGCGGCCTGCCGCTTGCGCAGCGCCGTGAGCGCGTCAACGGCCATGTCCGCCACGGCGATGCCCCGGCGGCTCTTCTTGGTCTTGGTGTCACCCCCGTCCCGGTCGGAACGGAGAACGTAGACGACCTTCTCTTTGAGATCCACGTCAGCCCACGTGAGCGCTCGGAGTTCCTCCGTACGGAGACCCGAGACAATCGCGAGGATGACGTACGCGCCGAGTCGGTGCCGTGGATCCTGTGCTACCTGGAGAAGGGTGGTCGCCTGTGCCAGGGAGAGCGAGCGCGACCGCCTTGAAGGCCGCTTGCCTCTGGGGGTGTCCACCAAGAGGGCCACATTGCGCCCGACCTTGTCGCGCCGCTCTGCGAGCCGGATCGACCTCCGTAGAAGACCATGGACGATCTTGAGCGTCTGCGTGGTCATGCTCTCGGCGCAGTCGTCTAGCCACGCCTCAACGTCGTCGGCCGTGAGGTCGGTGAGCTTCACCTTGCCGATTCTGCCGATGATGTGATGATCGGCGAGACCGCGATAGGTCTTCATTGTCGCCTCGCTCTTGTCTTGCTTGGCGAGGTGGGTGAGCAGGGCGTTCACGGCCTTCTCGACTGTGTGGTTCCGCTCCTCCCTGATGCCCTTCTCTAGATCGTCGACGGCCTTGACGAGCTTCTCTTTGACCTGTGCTTTCGTCCGCCCCTTCCTCTTGAGCCGCTTGCGTTTGCCGTCGGGGCCGGTCCCGAGTGCGAGAGCGCCGGTGTACCCGTCGCCCTCCTCGTAGATCGTGCCCTCGTACTTGCCGATGAGGATCTTCGCCACCCGGATCCCTCCTCGTATCGGTCGAGGTCACCACCGACCATAACTCAAGACGTCCCAAGACGTCCCTAGGTTGGGAGGTCCGTTCGCGGTCATGCGCGGACGGACCTCCCGGCGGTTGTCAGCGGTTGGCCTCTTCGAGGGAGGTGACGAAATCGGCGATGTGCCGGTCGGTGATGCGGCGCAGCTTGCCGATCTTGATGCTGTGGAGTTGGCCGGTGCGGATCAGGAAGTAGACCTTGTCTCGGCCGATGTTGAGGATCTCGGCCACTTGCTCGACGGTGTACGCCTGCACGGTCACCACCTCCTCTCGCCCGAGGCGGTGTGCCAGGGGCGTGCGTGATGTGGGTTGGCGATCATCTCCTTGGTTGCGGACGGTGGTCGTCTCCGTCTCGTCTCACGGGTGTCTTTCGGCTCCTTACGTGCAGGCGCGCGCGTGAGACGAGACGTTGAGACGATCACGGAGTGTGGTCGGACGCCTTGTAGCGGCCTCGTCCGACCTGGACGGCGCGGCCGGTCTTCACCAGCTCGTTGAGGCGCCGGTAGAGGGTGGGCCGGCTCATCTCGGTGATCATGAGTAGGTGCGCGATCGGAAGCCCCTCGTCCGGCGCGCCGTCCAGGGCTTCCCGCAGGACGCTCTCGGCGCGGTCTTCCCTGGACGGCCTCAACGGTACGGAGGCGGCTGAGACGGGCCGCAGAAGCGGCGTACTGGCCTCGTCCAGCGCGCGCCGCGAGACCTCGTCCAGGACGGGACGTAGAGCCTCATGCCGCTGTGCCGCCTCGCTCACCGCGTCATCTGTGAGCAGGTAGGCGCGGCCTCGTCGGGGCGTGTCGTGTTCGGGTGCGGACAGCAGGAACTTGCCGGGCGCGTTGAGGGTGTGGGCGTGCCATCCGGCGTTGAGCATCCCTTGCCCAAGGATGAGGTCGACGTCTTTGCGCTCGCGGACGCGGAAACTCACCCGGACGTCCATCTGCGAGCGGACGGCGCCCTTGCCCATGGCCTTCTGCGTGGGGCGCTGCGTGGCCGCGATGAGCGTCACGGCAACCGCACGCCCACGGCGCGCGATCGAGTCCGTGTCGCTCGCCGCGTCCGGTGCGTCATCGGCGAGTTCGGCGTACTCGTCCACGACGATGACGAGCGCGGGCAACTCCGGCGTCGGATCCCAGACGCGCCGCCCGTTCGCCGTGAGCCACTCGGCGCGCGCCTCAAGAATCGTCACGGCATCGCGCAGCATGGCGCGGGCTTGCTCCGGCGTGGTGGCGAGCCGATCGATACAGGACGCCCACGGCTGCAACTCCATGCCGCGCTTGAGGTCGATGGCCCAGATGACCACGTCGCGGCACGCGCTGAGGTTGCCCATCAGGACGTTGATTCCGCCGCTCTTTCCCGAGCCGGCCACGCCTCCAATGAGCCCGTGACGACGCAGCAGCAGAACACGCGCACTCGTCGCGTCCTCGAACGGTCCGAGGTCGATCGGCTCGGTAATGGACGAGACGGACGGCCCGGGCCACGGAATCGCATCGGCGTGCGGGTCGGTGTTGAGCACCCGGAGTTCGAACCGGTTGGCCTTGTCGTCGCGTGTGGGGAAGACGCGCACCGCGCCGCGGAACGTCCCGAGCGCCGATTCGATCGCGGGCACTTTCGCGGTGACGTCCTGGATGGTCTGGCCACGGGCGAGCGCGAACCGCGCACGCCATCCCCACACGTCCACCACGGCGGACTGTGCACGGGAGCCGGCGAGCCCGATCGACTGCGCGATCTCAGGCCATGCGGCGATCTGCCGATCGACCCGCACCTTGGCGCGCCGCCGCCGATGCACCCACCACGGCATGGCAAGCGCGAAGCCACCCACGGCGAGCACCTGGGGCAACGGCGAGAATGCGATACCGAGCGCGGTCACCGCAGCCAGCCACCCACCGGCCCCCATGACCACGGCCGCGCCGTACAGCCGTTCCACGCGCAGGGCGAGCCCGAACCGGTCACTGAACATCGCCAGCACCCACGCGGCCACCGTCGCGAGGACGAGGAGGTACGGCCACCAGTGCGGGCGAGCCGCATGGAGGACGAGGCCCGAGACGGCGAGCGCGGTCACCAGGTACAGGGGAGCGAGTTCGGACCGGTACCGCCACAGCGCCCGAGCCACCAGCACAGCGGCGATATCGGGGAACTGGTCTTCACGGTCGATGATGACCATCGGTTGGAGCCCGTTGCGGCGCATCTTCTGTGCGTGCCGCCGCATCTGCCGCGTCCGGCTCATGAACGCCCCCACGCGTCCGGCGGAAGGTGTCCCTGGGCGCGCAACTCGTCGCGCAGGTAGTACAGCGGGTCAGGTTCGGCGTCACGTTCGGCCTTGAGGGTGGCGCGTCCCGCGGCTGCCAGGTTCGCGCGGTCACGGCGCAGCCTCACCAGCTCGGCTCTCAGGCGCGACACCTCGGAGACGAGGGCGGGGGAATCGGCGAGCGCGGAATTGATGCGCAGCCACAGATCGGCGATGGACGGCATCGCCTCCGACAGGGCAGAGACGATTTCACGGGCGGCGAGGTTGCGGGCACGGACCCCCTGAAGGTCGACCTTGACGTGCTGAGGGATGTCGGGCACTGGGGCATCACTCCCTTCCAGCGGGACGTCAGTTCTGAGAGAGGGACTGGACGAGGACGGTCACCAATCGGCGGATGTCCGGGGCGGCGCTGGTCGCGGCGAGGAAGAACCCGAACAGCAGGCACACCGCGACGTGCCACGCGCGCAGGCCCATGTAGCGCCACGCGAGCCAGACGACCGCGCCGAGGATGGCGACCAAGGGAATCGAGACGTTCACGCGCTCACCCCCTACGGCCACATGTCGGGACGGCCGGGGCCGCGCCCGCGCCGCATCCAGCGGGCGCGGGCACGGCACTTGCGGCACCTGCGGTTGCCGGGGTCGACTCGCGCGCCGCACGGGCAGCGGTGACCGGTGATGAGACGAGGCATCCGCATCGGGTCACCGCCCCGCCGGAACGCGCTCGGGAGCGTCGTCGCACGTCGTGCGCGTGGTGAGGACGCGACGGGACGCGTTGCCGATGCGGGACGGCGAGGAATCGCGCCGCATCGCGCGGCGCTCCTCGGCGTGGATGCCGATGACCAGCATCGCGAAGATTCCGCAGGTGGAGCCGGCGAGGAAGACGGCGACGATGGAGGCCAGAACGAGGATCATTTGCGACCACTCCTCTCGTAAGGCCCGTGTCCGGCGGGGACGGTTCGGGCGGTCGGTGCTGCGGTGTGAGAAGAGAGTGCGCCTGACCCGTGGGACGGGATCACTACATGACTGGACGTGTTCATGACGTCCTCGTAGGGTTGACCGCGTCCCAGGACGTCCCGGATTCGGACAGGTGCCTTGCCCAACGAACGCCTACGCGCCGCGCTGCTTCAACGGGGCATGACCCTCGCCGCGCTCGCCGAGGCGATCGAGGTCGATCCCAAGACCGTCGAACGGTGGATCACGCAGGACCGCACTCCGTACCGGCGACACCGTTACGCAGTGGCTTCTCGTCTCGGCGTGGATGAGACATACCTGTGGCCCGAGGCTCTGACGAAGGA
This sequence comes from Actinomadura opuntiae, assembly GCF_030283205.1. Classification (GTDB taxonomy): domain Bacteria; phylum Actinomycetota; class Actinomycetes; order Streptosporangiales; family Streptosporangiaceae; genus Spirillospora. The sequence goes on along the minus strand of NZ_JASNWF010000022.1, from coordinate 150,104 downwards.
ACAGATCACCTCGGCGTCCGACAGCGAGCTTGTCACCCTCTATCCGCATCGCTGGGCCGTCCCAAGGGACGCGTGGGGACGTCTGTTCGCCGAAGCGCAAAACGAGATCGGTATCCTGGTCTACAGCGGCGTCTTCCTCGCCGAGGACACCGGCGCTCAACGCATCCTCGCCGACAAGGCCAAGGCCGGTGTTCGCGTCCGCATCCTCCTCGGAGACCCGGAATCTCCACAGGTCGCCGAACGTGGCGAGGACGAGGGCATCGGCGACACCCTTGCCAGCAAGATCCAATACGTGATCGTGCTGTACAAGAAACTGCGCGTCCTGGAGAACGTCGAGTTCCGGTTGCATGGCACGGTGCTCTACAACTCGATCTACTTCGCCGATGACCAGATGTTCGTCAATACGCACGTCTACGGCATAGGCGCCTCAGATGCCCCGTTCTGGCATCTTCGCCGGCTCCCCGGTGGCGAGGTCGTCACGACCTACATGGAGAGCTTCGAGCGCGTCTGGGAAGCCGCCAAGCCACTACCACCGGGGGACTGACTTGGGCCGCAGGATCGACTACTACGACGACCCCAACGCCCCCGAGGCCAACAGCCTCGTCCCGTCCGTCAACGTCGTCGTTGCCAACGACAACGGTGAGATCCTCATGATTCGCCGCACCGACAACGACAACTGGGCGGTACCGGGAGGCGCGATAGACCTGGGCGAATCCGTCGCACAGGCCGCGATCCGCGAAACCAAAGAAGAGACCGGCGTCGACTGCGAGATCATCGGCCTCGTCGGCATCTACTCAGACCCCAAGCACCTGATCCACTACACGAGCAACGACGAGGTCCGCCAGGAGTTCTCGATCCTGCTCACAGCGCGCCCCATAGGCGGCGAACCCCGCCCAAGCGACGAGTCAAGCGAAGTCCTCTGGATCCCCGCCGACAAGGCCGCAGACAGGCAAATGGACCGATCGATGAAGCTCCGCATCGGCCACTACCTGGAGAATAGGCAACAGCCGGTCATCACCTGACCGGCTCATCGGTGCAGACATCAGCTCGTCCCGAACGCGGTGAACGGCGCCGATGATGTGCGGGGACGACGTGGTGATGGAGCGGGTGACGAGATGGCCGTCACCGTACCGGGACAGGATCTCCGAAAGCCGATCCTCTACCGCCAACTCCTCACCGTCCGGACTCGTGGTCATGTCGCAGTAGATGAGTGAATCCGTCAGTTCCGGAGGCTCGGTCCCGAACTCGCTCGTCAGCTCGTCGACGAGCCCGCGTTCCCGAGCCTCCACAACCGCGCATGAGTGATGAGCCACGAGCCGACACAGATGCTCGTCCGCGTAGTGAGCGTCCCGCAGGAAGCGCGCGCCGTCGAGGGGATGGAACCCAGTCACGACGAGGTCAGGCGCGTACCCGAGGTCGTGCAGCCAAGCGGCGGCCTCAAGCAGGCCAGCACGGTCGCCGAGTAGGGGCGCGAGCGTCCTAGCCTGGCGAGCGACACCTTGCGTGTGCGCCCAGCGGCGCGGCAACGCGCTCTCCAGGTGATGACGTGCGATTTCGCGTGCCCACTCGGCGGTGCTGTCCATGTCCCTGACGCTACGGGCAGGTCACTGGACATCCACGGACGCCGCGGGACCATCTAGGGACGTCTTGGCAGGACGAACCGTCCCCGACCGTGAACGCACTCCACCAGACCAGCGGCCTCCAACCGCTCTAAAGCCCGCCTCGCGGTGAACCGCGCGACGCCGTAGCGCTCGCAGATCCTCGCCTCGCTCGGCAAGCGACTGCCGACCGGCAACGAGCCGCTCTCGATCAGCCCCCTAAGGTCAGCCGCGATGCGCTCGTACGTCGGCCCGACGTTGTCAGCGGGAACGGACGGCACGAACCTGCCCAGGCCCGTCACGACCCTGATCAGCCCCTCGTCCTGGAGCAGCCGCAGCGCACGCCGTACTGTGTCACGGGCCACGGCGAACTCTCTGCTCAGCTCATGCTCTCCAGGCAACCGCCCGCCAGCGGGATAGGACCCGTCCGCGATACGCGCCCGCAATACCTCGGCGATTCTTCGGTACGCGGCACCCGAGGCACGTGTCACCGTGCACCCCACCACACACGTATGAGGCCCAGAGCGGCGACCACTCTGGGCCTCACCTGACCTCGGACTCTCACCCCAGATCCACGAAGGCGCCGAGGATGCGCCGAGCAAGCCCACGCCGATGCTTCCCGCCACCGCCTTCGGTACTCGCCGTAGGCGGGCGGGAGGCAGGGTGGTGCGTGGGCATGCTCGCAGGGGAGACAACAACCCACCGCCCCGCCGCGTCCGCCTGCGGACGAGGGCTGACGGTCCTTCGCGAGGGTTGTGGCGGCGAGCAGGTACGCCGATGCCGTCCAGCAGCCCGCGCCATCAGAGCGTGCCCTCCACCGCGGGAAGGCTGTCCCGGTCGGCGAGCCTGCCCTTGATCCACACGACCGCGTCGACGATGCGCTCGGCTTCGGTGATCGGGTGCCCCGACGAGTCGAAGAACCAGAGGTGACCGCCGTCCCGATCGAAGGGCCGACACGTGATCTTGTCGGACAGGACGGGGTTCTCATCGCAGCAACCGGGCGCGTCCGGATTGCGCACTGCCAGTCCCGCCGAGGTCAACTCGACGACAAGGCGATGCGCACGCAGGTGAGCGCCGAGCGCGGCCAACCGCGCCTCGGCCACGCTCAGACCAGAGAAGGACGTCGGCTCGGCATCGGTCTCACGGGGCCGGTCGAAGGACATGGGGCCTCCTCAACGAGGTTGCTTGGGGACTTGACCGCTGAGAAACCGCAGGTGCGGCACCTCGGGCGTGTCCAGAAGCCTCGTTGGCCGGCCGGGACCTCTCCACCGGCAACTAGGGACGTCTAGGGACGTCTTCTGTTAGCGTCAGTCCTACCTTGCATCTCGGGAGGTCCGGTGAACGACCTGTTGCGGCGAGCCCTCGAAGAGGCCCAGCTCACCAAAGACGACGTGGCCAAGCGTCTCGACGTAGACCCCAAGACCGTCCACCGCTGGCTGTCCGGCCGCATCCCCTACCCCCGCCACCGAGCGACCCTCTGTGCCCTCCTGGACCACACCGCAGACGACCTGTGGCCCCAGCTCTCCGCACCGCGCCCGCTCCCCGAACCACCGGGCGCCCAGATCCTCGCCACCTACCCGCACCGCTGGGCCGTCCCCCGAGCCGTCTGGCAACACCACTTCGCCAGCGCACGCCACGAGATCGGCATCCTCGCCTACGCCGGCCTCTTCCTCGCCGAAGACCAAGGCGTCATACGAACCATCGCCGACAAGGCCCGAGACGGCGTCACCGTCCGCATCCTCCTCGGCAACCCAGACGGCCCCCGCATCTCCGAACGAGGCGCAGACGAAGGCGTAGGCGACTCCCTAGCCGCCAAGATCCGCAACGCCCTAGTCCTCTACGAACCCCTACGCGACCTCGACAATGTAGAGATCCGCCTACACGACACAGTCCTCTACAACTCCATCTACCGATCCGACGACGACCTCCTGATCAACCCCCACGCCTACGGCATCCCCGCATCCCACGCCCCCGTGCTCCACCTCCGCACCACCCAGCCCAACGACATGGCCGCCACCTACCAACACAGCTTCGACCGCGTCTGGCTCGGGACGTGAGTACCAACGCCGTATCAGGAGGACACAGCTCCCGCAAAGGCCGCAGCCTGCGATCTGCCTCTACACCGCTTGTCCATCACGGACTGTGGGTAACCAGTTCCTGACTATCCACGGGAACCTAGGGCCAGATCCACTACTAACGACCTCGTGCATGGTTGTGGTGGCGTGTCGGGTATTCGCCGAGCGACCGAAGTTATGCCTGGAGTTCGGCCGGGTGCGTTGCGGCCTGTTGATGGGACAGCAGTGCTGCAGCGGCTTTGGCTATGTCGGCGAGGTGTTCGCGGCGGCCGTGATGGCGGGCGAGAGAGCGCCAGTTCTTCAGGTGGGCGATGCCGTGTTCGACCCGGATGCGGCGGACGGAATGGGCGTGGCGCTGGGCGGCGTGGAGCTCTTCGTACCAGGCCGGGGCGTTCTTGCGGAATTTGCGGTGCGGCGGTGTCACTACCTGACCGGCGGTCTCGGCACCCAGGCCCTGGTAGCCGGCGTCGGCCAGGATCTGCACTGGCGGACCGGTGGCCAGTAGCTCGACCAGTCCCGACCGGCGGGCCTGGGTGATGTCGGCGCAACTTCCGGGCTCGGCTTGTCCGCAGAAGAGCAGGTGACCGTCTGCGTCGGTGATCACCATGGCTTTGATTGCGTTCTGCTTGTTCTTGCCGGAGACGAACACGTTGCGGTCCGGCCGTTTGGCCGCCGGTCGGCGAACCCTGACCTCGGTGGCATCAATGATCGCGGTTTGCCCGCTGGCGCCCAGGTACTCGATCACCTCGGCCAGCGTGCGCAACCAGATTCCCGGCTCGACCGTGCAGCCACGGTCGGCCAGCAGCGGCCGGACCTCGGCGATGGCTCGGGTGATGGTGGATCGGCTGACGCCGAACCAGCAGCCCAGCACATCGTGGGTCACCCCGTGCCGCAGATGGATCAGCGTGGCCAGCAGCCGGTCCACGAACAGCAGCTTGTACTTCGCGCCAGCACCCACTGCGCGCCTCCGCGGACGAGCGGCCAGCACCGCTTGGTGCCGCTCCTGCCACACGGGCCCGACCTCCGCCACCAACTCGGCGATCACTGTCGGCGACAGACCGGTGATCCGACGATTCCCACAACCACCGCACGAGCCACCGACCGGACCATCCGACCATGATCAACGATCAGGAACCCGGCCACCACCACAACCATGCACGAGGTCGTTAGTGGTTGCAGGAGCGACCAACGGTTTTATACGTGCGGTGACTCGATATACGGTCAGTCCCAAATTCGCAGCCGCAGTGCAATCATCTAAGCAGCGGCCTCTGCTGGCCTGCTGAGGTATCTTTAAGCAATGGAACAGATCGCTGTGGACACCGCTGCTGTCGTTGTACTGGCTGAAGGGCCGTCGGCGGGGGAGATATCCAACAAGCGCGGTCATCTTTTCGAGAAGTTTATTGCACAGTTGCTTGCAACACAGGGCTATGGCGAGCCACGGGCAGAAAACCTCGATGTTACGAGCGAAGGTATAGAACTCGACGTTGAGGCTCGCCACACGGTTACGGGCGAACGGGTTATCTGTGAATGTAAATCCTATAGCTCGAATATACGTGTTCCACTCCTGACGTCATTCCTCGGAAAGTTTGCGCTTGCTCGCGCTGATGATCAGCGTATGCATGGACTTTTTATTGGGATCCCGCGGCTGACCTCGCAGGCTAAGGAGCAGGCAGAGGCGGCGCGAGTTAAACTCCCAGGATTTCAGTATCTAGGCTCGTATGACATCTGTAGACTGCTCGAAGCGGCCAAAATACTGCCCAATTGGAACGACGGTCCGTCCATTAAATCCGATCCAACAGTTGTCATCACAGAGCATGGCATTGTCATGGCTGCATGCGAGTTGGATCCCGAAACCCGCCGTGCATTTAGATGGCTAGTGTGGTCTCGTAACGGAAGCGTTCCATCGCCAATTATCAGCTTGATTGAACGTGAGTTGGCGCAGGGCCTGCCGGTGACGTCTATCGGTGTCCAGAGAGCTGTAGTCCCAATACGGGTGCCGTCGCCCCCGAATATCGTTGAAGTGCAGGGCAGTTCCTCCGACTTCGAATATCAGCTTCCGGCTGCACCGGAATTCTTTGTCGGTCGCAAAGCTCTTTCGCAGTCCCTTATCGGTAGAATCGTGACTCGGGCAAGCGGTGGATCGATCGTTATCAACGCAAAGTCGGGCTGGGGTAAGAGTTCGCTCGCGCTTCAGTTGAAACGAGAAATAGAGAAGGCTGGCGGCGTAGCGCTCGTCGTCGACACTAGGACGGCCGAACGGTCCGATTTTGTCGCGGCCGCAATTGAGCGTGTCGTTCGCAGGGCGGTAGACCGGAAGATTATCGAACTGCCAAGCGATGCCGCTTTCAGTACACTTCAAAGTGTCGTTGAAACACTAAAAGGCGCATCATGGAGCACACCTGCAAAGCCTCTCTTCATTGCTTTTGATCAATTCGAAAATGTCTTCCGCGACCTGGGGCTCACGCGAGAGTTCAGAGACCTGGCCTTCTTGGTACGCGAACTCAATGCTCCGTTGACCGTCAGCTTCTCATGGAAGACAGATTTAGTCGGCTGGACGGAAGGGCATCCATACCGTTTTCGTGATGAAATCAGAGATGTTTCGTCGGTCGCAATTCTTAATCCGTTCGGCCCTCGCGAAGTCGAAACTCTTCTTCGCCGTCTCGAAAGGTCGTTGGGAAAAAAGCTAAACCGGGACCTGCGTCAGCGTCTACGCGAGTATTCCCAAGGGCTGCCATGGCTATTCAAGAAGTTGGCCGGCCATGTACTGACAGAAGTTGGAAGCGGGATTAGCCAGGACGAGCTTGCACGACAAGCCCTCAATGTTCAAGGACTTTTCGAAAGTGACCTTGCACGGCTGAGTCCTGGCGAGGAGTCACTGTTGCGTATGATCGCTCAAAGTGCTCCAGTAGCGATTGCCGAATTGGAGGATTCTGTCGCTTCTAGCGCTCTGCTGGAGAGTCTTCTTCACCAGCGCCTTGTTGTGCAAGTGGGAGATCGGCTCGACACCTATTGGGATACTTTCCGTGATTTTCTCAACACTGGCCGTGTCGCCCTTGAAGACTCATATGTCGTCCGATATGCACCGCTTGGTGCGGGACGCCTTCTTCGGGTAGTGGTTGGTGCTCAAGGGAGCGTGAGCGTTCCTGATGCCGCTCGAGAATTGAACACGACGGCCACCGTGGTGCATAACTATGCCCGTGAACTGCGTCTGTTTGGAGTTCTTAGTTCCGAGCCGAATCAGGTTGTAATAGAGGCGGAGATAATGGCCGCTCCAGACACGGAGAGCGCCATTAGGGCCCGCGTCGGACAGGCGCTTCGCCGCCATAAAATGTACAAGCTCGCCATTGAGTTACTGAACCAAGAAGAAATCGTGCCACTTCAGAGATTCGCCTCTATGCTGCCACCCGAGTTTCCAACCGTGGAGGCGAAGTCCGATAGCTGGTTCACCTACGCACGCTCGTTCTGCCAGTGGATGGAATACGCGGGCCTGGTACGACTTCGCCGAGACGGGATGGTGCGGCTTGTTGATCACGACGACGAACCACCAGTAAGACTTCTAAGTGGGACTGTTCCCGTACGTGTGCGAAGCGCCTTCCCGGGCGCGAATCCAGGCCCTTCATTGCAACTGTTGCTACATCTATCCAATCCTTCCGCTCACGCTCGTCCTTCCAAGAATGGATTCGCGAACGCCGTTCGGGATCTGGCTCTGCTCGGTGTCATCGAAAGAGACGCAGGCGAGCGTATTGTTCTCTCGGAACTGCAGCTCGTGGCAGATGGTGAGATTGATCCGAAGCGCCTACGGCCTATCGTTGAACGACAGCGGGGCATGCGTAAGGCTTTTGAGTGTCTGGAGAGGAACCCGGGTGCTTCGCCGCGCTCACTCGGTGCAGCCCATCGTGATGCCTTGGGTGCTGACTGGGCGGAAAGTACGCTGCTCTCCGTCGGGAAGTTTATACGAAGCTGGGCACGAGCCTGTGGCATCTCCACGGAGCTGCGTGCCGCAGCTATTACGCAGCCTCCCTCTACGGAGGAACTCTTCGGACAACATACAGCAGCAGGAAATAAAAACTGGAGCGTGTAAGCTGGCGAATTTGACGAGAACCACTCGGCCAAACTGTTGGTTCGCATATGACTTGCAGGTGCGTTAGTCGACTCTGCGCCGTAGCTAGGTAACTAAGCCGGCACTGCGCGAAATGTCCACTCGCGCTTCTTTGAAGGACATAATCCATGTATACAGACAGAGAGGCAACAGGTGGCGTCAGCAACTTCAGGTCTAACGACCGCTCCGGGTTCTCCTTACTTTGCCCTGCATACGTTGACCTGGCGTGATTTTCAGGATCTATGTGTAGCAATTCTCCGCCATGTCTGGGGCCAGTCGGTAGCATCGTTTGCCGACTCGAATGACGGTGGCCGTGATGGTGTCTTTTATGGTTCATGGGATAATTCGCGACACGATGAGCCTAATGAAAACATTCCGGCAGCACCATTTGTCATTCAATGCAAACACAGTCAAAGTGAAGGTTCGACGCTATCTTTTTCCGCACTAGAAAATGAATTTGAGAAGATTCGACTGCTGGTGACACAAGAGATGTGCTCAACATATGTCCTTATGACCAACGCTCGCGTGTCCGGGGTATCAGAGGGGCGAATCAGGAAACGAATAAAAGAATGTGGCGTAGAGCACCTGTTTATTTTCGACTCTCAGTGGATCTGTGACACCATTGCCTCACACCGCACGCTTAGGACCTTTGTGCCTCGTGTCTACGGTTTGGGTGATTTGTCTCAGATTCTTGAAGATCGGGCATGTGAGCAGGCCAAGATGCTGATGACCTCAGCTGCAGGCCAGATTTCAACGTTCGTTGTCACCGACGCCTTTCGAAAAGCAAATACGGCTCTCCGGAATCACGGATTCGTACTATTACTGGGTGAGCCTGCCGTTGGCAAGTCTGTAAATGCACTTATGCTTGCGATGGGGGCTATTGACGAATGGGATTGCATCGTTGTTAGGGTGCGAACATCCCGAGACATCGTCAACCATTGGAACCCGCATGAGGGAGGACAACTCTTTCTGGTTGATGACGCGTTTGGTGTTGTTCGCCATGAAGATAACCTGACTCGTGACTGGTCGCGGGATATGCCTGCCATCATGGCAGCGATCGATGCCGGCGCGAGGGTCATTCTGACTTCGCGCGACTATATCTACAGAGAAGCTCGCCCCCAGTTGAAAACCTACGCCTATCCGTTGCTCGAAGAACAACAGATTGTGATTGACGTTGCGAATATTAGTAAATCTGAGCGTCGGCAGATAGTTTACAATCACCTAAAAGCCGGTGATCAACCTCGTGACGTTCGAGCTGCCATGAAGCCCTACCTTGAAGTCGCTGCAGACACCGAGCCATTCCGTCCAGAAGCCGCTCGACGTCTCGGGCTGCAGGCGTTCACTCGTAACCTAGAGGTGAGTCGGCGGGGACTTGAGCTATTCATGGCTCATCCGGGCCAGTTTTTGAGTGAGGTTTATAGTCAACTGAATGCGGATGCTCAGGCAGCTTTGACCCTCATATATGTATCGTCATCTGGGTCTCTTGGCGGTCCAATCGAACTTGATGCCGCTCGCCGTAGCTTGCTTGAGCAGATTGGCTCAACGCTTGCCGGGGTAAATAGAGCCTTGGCGGTCTTGGATGGGCCATTCGTGAAGCAGGCCTGGCAGAGTGACGGTCGACCCCTCTGGTCTTTCAAACATCCAACCTTGAGAGAGGGGTTTGCGGCGTGGCTGGCGCTACAGCACCATCTGCTGATTAATGTTCTCTTCGGAATGGATGATAACGTTCTGCTTGAACGTACAGATTGTCTAACTCCAGGTGAGGAGGAGCGGCCGGGTACGCTACTGCGGATACCTGCTTTTCTTTATGATGAAGTCTCCCAACGTCTGGCTAATATGTTTGAGAAGTGGCCGGGGGGGTCCTGTTGGACGCATGACGCTCTCTTCTATCTTTGGAGGGATTGTAGCGATGAGATGCTGGAGTCTTTCCTGAACGTCCATCCACAGGTACTAGATCGGATAATCGTATTCGAGCCGTACTGTGAATTCGTTCCGGAGCCTAGGGTGTTGGCTCGGTTTCATCGGGCGGGCCTTATCTCTGATGAGGTTCGGGAGGCGGCTATCCGTCGCATGGCCGATCTTGCGGTAAAAGTTATCGATCCTGCCTGGGTGCGGAGCGAATGCTGGGAGTGGGATGTGCTCCTTAAGGACGAGGATCGGTCACGCCTTTTCTGGCTAGTGCGCAATTTGCTCTTGCCTCGTCTGGAAGAAGCGCTCGAGGAGGGTTGGGCGGACGATGTGTTTTGGCGTGGTGAAGAAGGTCTCACTGGTGATTTCGGTGTGGACGATGCACTTCATGCATACTCGTCGGCCTTCAGAAATATTGGTGAGATCGAGATCGCGGATAGATTTGCCAAGGCGGTAGACTTGAATAGGATGAAATCTCACGGTGTACACAAATTTAGGTCTGAGGTGCTTCGCTCTCCGAGCGATGGAACAACGTCAGCAAGTATTTTCGATGACATTGACGGTTGAACATCATGCGTGTGTTTTAAATGACTCAGAAGTTGAGGCGAGAACCCCGGGGGCATCATAGTGCGGCTGTTCCCGGAGCCCCGTTGTTTCATGCCTGTGGGTTTGTGCTGTGTCGGTGATGATCTGTTTGACTCCGCGGCGGTCGATGTCGTGCTTCTCGGCTAGGTAGCGCTGAGAGAGGGGGCGGCCAGGGTCACCGTCCAGGTGGACGGCGTAGAGGTGCGGCTTCATGACACTGTGCTCTACAACTCGATCTACCGTGCTGGTGACGTTCTTCTGATCAACCCGCACGCTTTCGGCATTGTCGCCTTCCACGCACCGGTGTTGCACCTGCCGGGCGCGGAGGAAGGTGATATGGCGAGTACGTATCTAGATAGCTTCAAACGCGTGGGGGACATGGCTCGGGTGTCGTCATGAGGAAAAGCCCACACCCCATCCGGGCGTGGGCTTCTCCTCATGGGTGTCTCAGGGGTTTGGAGGCGGCGCATTGGAGAACGCCCCACAGATCGCCATGAGAGTGAGAATTAGGGCGGTCGTCCCGAGGGCCACGCCTACGCCTGTAGCGATGATCACACCCGCCTTGCCTCCGATCATAAGGAGGATGATGATCACTAGACCAGCAATGACCCCAATTGCGACAGCCAGCCAGATATAGGTGCTTTGTGCACTGTGGTTCACGGCCCGTGTACTCCGTTCCTCCTAGGCCAGCGAACCTGGGGAGTGGTGAGGGCGTACCTCAGCTCCACCAGGCATAGGAAATTCCTGGTAGAACCGGGCCGCCGCCACCTGGAAACGGAGGTCGGATCTGATCTTGCTGATCGCCACGGGCTGTCCCCGCCCGGGCCTTCGGGCCACTCAGATGGGCCCTGGTGCTTTTGGCGCCATCCCACCAGGTGGGGGGTGAGGATTTTCACTCCCCTGGGGCGACGCATCTCCTGTCGCCCGGCTTCGCTCTGCCGGGTGATCACAGGATACGCGACGATCCGGCCGATGGCACCTGCTCGGGCATAAAGTCGCCGACTCGGCGAGTTCCCCTTATCGGCTCAGCGGATACACGTAGGCCCAGGTCTCGACCTAGCCGGGACGGTGCGTTGCGGTGACGATCTTTTTGACCTTGCGGCGGTCGATGTGGTGCTTCTCGGCCAGGTAGCGCTGGGAGAGGGGGCGGCCTGGGCCGTCCAGGCTGGCGAGGTACTCGGCGAGTACCGCTTGTTCCGGGGTTTGCACCGCTTCGGTACATGGTGGAGTCGGGTGTTCCGCGGTGGTGCGTTGCTCGTCCTGGGCTGGTGCGATGCGGGTCGCTGCGGCTCGGGTGAGGGTCATCAGGAGTTCGAAAGAGCCGACTAGGGCGAGTGCCGGCCATGCGCTGACTACTGCGCCTATGGCGCCGTGGGACGTGCCGTGCGCCACGTTGGCGCCTACCGTCGCCACAATGCCCACGGCAAGGCTCCACTTCGCCAACGGTGGTGCGAGTTGCCTCCGGCGGCTTGCGTCCAGGATCACCATGGACGCGGCCCAGATGAGGCCGTCCACGGTGAAGGGGACGAGGCGGGCTGTGGGGCCGGACTCGCCGTGGGAGTGGACGAGTTCGTAAGCGTGCCGGTACGAGATCACGGCTGCCACGGCGGCTACCGCCACCACGGCGAGCGCGGTCGTGATGCGGATGAGGCGGTCAGCCACGGCCAAGCTCCCTCCGCCACTCGATCACGCACGGGTCCTCCTCGCCGTGGGTGATGAGGCGTTCGGCGAGCATCAGGGCCGTGATCGCCGCGTTGCGGTCGAGTGGGCGCGGCCATGTGGTGACGTGCCATCCGCAGTCGGTGCGGGTGCCGGTGGCGATTGCCTCGCCGTCCAGGACGACGGTCATCGTGTCTTCGTTGATCTGTAGGGACATGAGCGCCTCCTCTCAGTCCGGGGGAGCCACGGGAGCCAGAGCGGGGAGCCAATGAGGCTCGACGTGCTCTGACTCACCGCGACTCCGCCGGACGTTTCTGCTGGTGAGAGGCTCGTCCGGCGACGCCCCCAGACTTGGTCCGATCTCCTCAGAGCGAGTGCGGCTAATGCGGGTTTAACCCTCGGGTGGGTTTGGTGGGGGTGTCGGCCGTGGGGTCGGCGGGACTGGGAGGTGTGCGATGCGAGGTCTTGGGGTTGTTGTGGCCGGGGTCGTTGTTCTCGGGGTCGCCGGGTGCGGGGGCGGCGGTGATGGGGACGGGGTGGCCAGTGCCGGGGGGACGGCGGCGAAGGCGAGGACGTCGGCGTCGCCGAGTCGGTCGCTGAGTCCGGAGGACGCGCAGCTGAAGTTCGCGCAGTGCATGCGGCAGAACGGGGTGGACGTGCCGGACCCCGGGAGCGGGCACGCCGAGACGATGCGGATCGGGAAAGGGGGCGGCCAGGAGAAGCTGCAGGCCGCGTTGAAGAAGTGCCAGTCGTGGCTGCAGGCGGGCGGGAAGCTGCCCGATCTGAAGGATCCGAAGGTGCGCGACCAGTACGTGAAGTTCGCGCAGTGCATGCGCGAGAACGGGATCGACATGAAGGACCCGGCCCCCGACGGGACCATCCAGATTCCGACGGGGAAGGTGAGTCAGGAGACCGTGAACAAGGCGCGGGAGGCGTGCAAGAACCTCGCTCCCGGGGCGGGGAAGTGAGGCGCGCCGTGGCGGCGGGCGGGGTCGCGGTCGTCGTGGTGACGGCCGGTGGGGGAGTGCTCGCCTGGACGTCCGGTGGCGGGCGTGCCGCGGAGCCGCGGCAGGTGCCGCTCGGGACGGCGGCCGTGACGCGGGGGGATCTCGTGGACACCGAGAAGGTGGACGGGAGGCTCACCTACGACGACGAGCGCGAGGTGTGGGCCGGGACGTCCGGGGTCGTGACGTGGGCGCCGCAGCAGGGCGCGACGGTCAGGAGGGGCGGGACGCTCCTGACGGTCGCGGGCGATCCGGTCACGCTGATGTACGGGGGCGTGCCGATGTACCGGGTCCTGCGGGACGGTGATTCGGGCAAGGACGTCCGGGAGTTGGAAGAGAACCTGCGGGCCCTCGGGTACGGGGGGATGACCGTGGACGACGAGTTCACCGGTGCGACCGAGGCCGCGGTCGAGGAGTGGCAGGACGACCGGGGCCTCGAGCAGACCGGGACGGTCTCGCCGGGCCAGGTGGTGTTCCTCGACGGTGCCGTGCGGGTGAAGGAGGTGAAGGCGCCGGAGGGGAAGCGGGCCGTGCAGGGGCAGCCGGTGCTGACCGTGGCCGGGACGCGGCGGGTCGTGCACATCGATCTGGATGCCGACAAGCAGGACATGGCGCGAAAAGGGGAGGAGGTGCGGGTCGAGCTGCCCGGTGGGACGACCGTGAAGGGAACGGTCAGCAAGGTCGGCAGCGTCGCCGAGACGACCGGGTCGGGCCAGGACCAGAAGACCACCGTGGACGTCGACGTGTCGCTGAGCGGCAAGGGCACCGGCCGGCTGGACGAGGCGCCGGTCAGCGTGGAGCTGGAGAGCGAGCGGCGCAAGAACGTGCTGTCGGTGCCGGTGGAGGCGCTACTCGCGCTCAAGGAGGGCGGCTTCGGGCTGGAGATCGTGGATGCGGGGCGGCGCCTCGTCCCCGTCAAGACCGGGGCGTTCGGCGGCGGGCGGGTCGAGGTCGAGGGCGACGGGATCCGCGAGGGCGTCAAGGTGGGGGTGCCGGCCGGATGAGGCTCGGAGACGGCGCGGCCGGCGACGCCATCGTCGAGCTGGCCGGGGTGACGAAGGAGTACGCGAGCGTCGCGGCCCTGCGGGGCGTGGACCTGGTGATCGGGGCGGGGGAGCTGGTCGCGATCGTCGGGCCGTCCGGGTCGGGGAAGTCGACGCTGCTGCACATGATCGGGACGCTCGACCGTCCGACGGCCGGCCGGGTGAGGGTGGCGGGACACGACGTGGCCGGACTGAGCGACCGGGAGCTGTCGGCGCTGCGGGCCCGGCACATCGGGTTCGTCTTCCAGCAGTTCCATCTGGCGCCGGGCGTCAGCGCGCTCGACAACGTCGCGGACGGCCTGCTCTACACCGGCAAGGGCCTGAAGGAGCGGAGGAAGCGGGCGGGCGAGGCGCTGGAGCGGGTGGGTCTCGCCGGGCGGGCGACGCATCGCCCCCACCAGCTGTCGGGCGGCGAGCAGCAGCGGGTCGCGGTGGCGCGCGCGGTCGCGGGCGGCCCGGACCTGCTGCTGGCCGACGAGCCGACCGGCAACCTCGACACCGCGGCCGGGGCCGGGGTGCTGGCGCTGCTGGACGAGCTGAACCGGGCCGGCACCACCGTCGCGATCATCACGCACGACCTGGACGTCGCGGCCCGCGCGCCGCGAAGGATCAAGGTCCGGGACGGGCGGGTCGTCGCGGACGAGCGGGCGGGGGTGGCGAGCCGATGAGCGGGCTCGCTCCGGCGCGGCTCGGGCCGCGGGACGTGGTGCGGGTCGGGCTCGGCGGGCTGCGGGCGCGTCCGGCGCGGGTGGTGCTGTCCGCGCTCGGCATCGCGATCGGGATCGCGACGATGGTCGCGGTCATCGGGATCTCCTCCTCCAGCAAGGAGGACCTGCTGCGGCGGCTGGACCGGCTCGGCACGAACCTGCTGACCGCCAAACCCGGCCAGACGCTGTTCGGCGACCAGGCGGAGCTGCCCGAGACGGCGCCGGAGATGGTCCGCCGGATCGGGCCGGTCACCGGCGTCGGCGCGACGGGGGCGGTGGACGCGACGGTGCGCCGCACCGACCGGATCCCGGTGGAGGTCACCCAGGGCATCGCGGTGCAGGCGGCGTCGCCGGACCTGCTCGCGACGCTCGGCACCGGCGTCGCGGACGGCCGGTGGCTGAACGCCGCGACCGAGCGGTATCCGGGCGTGGTGCTCGGCGCGCAGGCGGCGCGGCGGCTCGGTGTGGACCGGACGGGCGGCCGGGTGTTCCTCGGCGGGCGGTGGTTCGTCGTGCTGGGCGTGCTGCGGCCGGCGGAGCTGGCGCCGGAGATCGACCGGTCCGCGCTGGTCGGCTGGGACGCGGCGCGGCGCTACCTCGGCTTCGACGGCCATCCGACGACGATCTACGAGCGGTCCACGGACGCGTCGGTGGACGGCGTCCGCGACGTCCTGGCCCGCACGGTGAACCCGGAGAACCCCGAGGAGGTCGAGGTCAGCCGGCCGTCGGACGCGTTGCGGGCCAAGGCGGAGGCGGCGGGCGCGTTCACCGGGCTGCTGCTCGGGCTGGGCGCGGTGGCGCTGCTGGTCGGCGGGGTCGGGGTGGCGAACACGATGGTGATCTCGGTGCTGGAGCGGCGCCGCGAGATCGGGCTGCGCCGCTCGCTCGGCGCGACCCGCGGCCAGGTCCGCGTCCAGTTCCTCGCCGAGTCGCTGCTGCTGTCGGCGTTCGGCGGGGCGGTGGGCGTGCTGCTCGGCGCGGCGGTGACCGCCGGGTTCGCGGCGGCGAAGGGCTGGCCGCCGGTGGTGCCGGCGTGGGCGCCGGCCGGCGCGCTGGCGGCGACGCTGCTGATCGGGACCGTCGCCGGCCTGTACCCGGCGATGCGGGCGGCGCGGCTGTCGCCGACGGCGGCGCTGGCCACGGTGTGACGCTCCCTGGCCAT
Organism: Actinomadura opuntiae; assembly: GCF_030283205.1. Lineage (GTDB taxonomy): Bacteria > Actinomycetota > Actinomycetes > Streptosporangiales > Streptosporangiaceae > Spirillospora. The sequence goes on along the minus strand of NZ_JASNWF010000022.1, from coordinate 134,264 downwards.
GATCCGGCGGGCCGGTGCATGATGGGGGCACCGACGACGTCCCTCCCGGGAGGTGCCCGCACAGCCATGCCCGTGCCACGTCCGCTGCGCGAGCGCTGCCGCGAGTTCCTCGGGGCCGACGGAGAGATCCGCTACATCTTCCCCGCGATGGCCTACGGCGGCGGGGCGGGCTACATCTTCGTCGTCACCGACGACCAGGTGGCGGTGATCTCCACCGGCTCGCTGAGCCGCAGCACCCCCAAGAGCATCTGGGGCGCCTATCCGCGCGAGACCCGGATCGGCCCGGTGGAGACCGGCGCCGGCGCGTCGTTCGAGTTCGCCGGCGCCGCGTTCGAGGTGGACGACGAGTACGTCCCGGTCGTCAACGCGGCCGACAGCGAGATCTTCGCCCGCGACAGCCTGCCCCGCGATCCGCTGCCGGACCTGTGACGGTCAGGAGCTCGGCGCCGGCTCGGCGGTCTTCTTCGCGGCCGGGGCCGGGCGGGACGGCCCGGTGCTGCGCAGGAACAGCGCCATCACCGGCACCAGGTACGCCGCCCACATGACCAGCTGCAGCCAGGTGATCTGCGGGGTGACGTTCAGGACGCCCTGCAGGACGGTCTGCAGCCAGTCGCCGGGGGTGCCGAGCTTGTCGAAGAACAGGTGCGGCTCGACCGCGACCGAGTTCAGGCCGGGCAGCACGTCGGCCTCCTGCAGGTCGTGGAAGCCGTAGCCGAACACGCCCGCCGCGACGACGATCAGCGCGCCGCCCGTCCAGGTGAAGAACCGGCCCAGGTTGATCTTGAGGCCGCCGCGGTAGAGCAGGTAGCCGAGCACGATCGCCACGGCCAGGCCGAGGGCCGCGCCGATGATCGGCTGGGTGGAGCCGCCGGACGAGCTCTGGATGTTCGTCCACAGGAACAGCACGGTCTCGATGCCCTCGCGGCCGACCGACAGCAGCGCGACGGCGGCGAGCGCGAGCGGGCCGACGTTCAGCGCGCCCTCGAGCTTGCCCTCCAGCTCCGACTTCATGAACCGGGCGGTCTTGCGCATCCAGAAGACCATCCAGGTGACCAGGCCGACCGCGATGATCGACAGGATGCCGCCGAACAGCTCCTGCGTCTTGAACTGCATCTCCGAGGAGGCGGCGGTGAGCGCGATGCCGAACCCGACGGCGAGCGCGACGGCGATCGCGATGCCCGTCCAGACCGGGACGAGGGCCCGGCGGTTGCCGGTCTTCACCAGATAGGCGATGAGGATGCTGACGACCAGGGCGGCCTCCAGTCCCTCGCGCATTCCGATGAGGAAGTTGCCCAGGAGCATCGCTGCCCTCCTCCAGAAGCTCAGATGGTTTAGGCAAAGCTAACCTAAGCCAGTCTGTGCTTCCGCGGCGGCCCCCGCAAGACCCGATCGCCTTACCCCGCGCGCGCCGGGGCGCGCCTCACCACCCGGATGCCACGGCGCGGGGAAAGACGGTCACGGCGCCGGGAAGTCCAGCCGGAGGAACGCGCGCGCGATCGGCTGCGCCGCCAGCTCGACCTGCCAGCGCCGCGCGCCGAGCTTGCGCAGCGCGTCGCCGATCGCCGACGCGGACGGCTCGTCCGGCGGCGTCCACGCCAGCCGGCGCACGAAGTCGGGCTGGATCAGGTTCTCCGACGGCATCGAGTGCTCGTCGGCGAGCGCGGCGACGACGGCGCGGGCGGCGGTCAGCCGCTTGGCGGCCTCGGGGTCGCGGTCGGCCCAGCGGTGCGCGGGCGGCGGCCCGTCGCCGGGCAGGTTCGCCTCGGGCAGCTGCCGCTCGGGCACCGCGCGGGCCCGCGACACCGCGCGCAGCCACGCCGACTGGTGCCGGCGGGCGCCGCGGCCCCGCATGGTCGGCAGCGCCTGAAGATCGGCCGGGGTCTTCGGGGGGTTCAGCGCCAGCTCGACGATCGCCGCGTCCTGCAGCACCCGGCCGGGGGACAGGTCCCGCTCGCGGGCGATCTTGTCGCGGGCCTCCCACACCTCCCGGACGGTCGCCAGCGCGCGCCGGTTGCGCACCCGGTGGATCCCGGACGTGCGGCGCCACGGGTCGGCGCGCGGCGGCTTCGGCGGCGTGGTCAGGATCGCCTCGAACTCCTCCAGCGCCCACTCCAGCTTCCCGGCCTCGCGCAGCTCGGCCTCCAGCGCGTCGCGCAGCTCCACCAGCAGCTCGACGTCCAGCGCCGCGTAGCGCAGCCAGTCCTCCGGGAGGGGGCGGGTGGACCAGTCGGCGGCCGAGTGCCCCTTCTCCAGCAGGAAGCCCAGCACGTTCTCGACCATCGAGCCGAGGCCGACGCGCGGGTAGCCGAGCAGCCGCCCGGCCAGCTCGGTGTCGAACAGCCGCTTCGGGACGAGGCCGACCTCCGACAGGCAGGGCAGGTCCTGGTTGGCGGCGTGCAGCACCATCTCGGCGTCGGCGAGCGCCGCGTCCAGCGCGGACAGGTCGGGGCAGGCGATCGGGTCGATCAGCGCGGTGCCCGCGCCCGCGCGGCGCAGCTGGATCAGGTAGGCGCGCTGCCCGTACCGGTAGCCGGACGCCCGCTCGGCGTCGACGGCGACCGGGCCGGTGCCGGCGGCGAACGCGGCGATGACGCGTTCCAGCTCGTCCTGGTCGACCACGACCGAGGGGACGCCCTCGCGCGGCTCCAGCAGCGGGACGGCCGGGGGCCGCTCCTCGCCGTCCGCCGCCACGCTGTCCGCTGTCACGGCGTCCGCTATCTCACTGTCGGGCTTCGCGGCGGCCGCCGTCCCGGGGGCGGGACCCGCCGCCGCGGCGCCGTTCCTGCCGGCCGGGCCGGACTCCTCCGCCGCCGGGCCGGTCTCCGCGGGCACCGTCTTGCCCGGGGCGCCCGCCTTCCGCGCGCCCGTTCTCCCTGCGCCCGCCGGTCGTGCGGCGGCCTTCTCGCCACCGGAGTCCCGGTCGGGACCGGTGGCACGCGTTTCGGACACTCCCACTTTTCCCGTGTTCTCCCCCGCCGCCTCGGTTCCGGACGCTGTGCTCACGTCCCCTACCGTACGTCTCTCCCAGCGCCTCCCGGCGGGCGGACGACCCCTACACCCCCGCCCGGTCTCGCCGGGTCAGTGCTTCTCGAGGGGGACGACCCCCCACGCCCTCCGGCCGGCTTCGCCGGGTCAGTGCTTCTCGAGGGGGGACGACCCCCCACGCCCCCCCGGCCGGCTTCGCCGGGTTAGGAGCTGCCGCCGGGCCGGTCCGGCAGTGCGGCGACACCGGCCGGGGGCAGGCCCGCGGTGGTGCACATCACCTCGCACCAGGCCGCCACGTGCCCGGCGAGATCGTCGCCGGTCGGGGACCAGGAGGCGCGCAGCTCCAGCTCGGTGGTGGACGGCTCGCCGCGCTTGTCGCCGAAGCTCTCCGACACCGCCCGGGTGATCGTCCCGGACACGCCCGCGTAGCCGGCCGGTTCGAGCGCCTCCAGCAGCCAGTCCCAGGCGACCGAGCCGATCAGCTCTTCGGCGGCGATGTCGGGTTCGAGGTCGGCGCGGATGTAGGCGACGATGCGGAACCCGTTGGTCCAGCCCTTGGCGCCCTCGGGGTCGTACAGCACGATCAGCCGGCCCATCGCGACCTCGGTGTCGTCGTCGCGGTAGACCGACCCGGACATGGCCGCCGCGTACGGGGCGAGGCTCTGCGGGGCGGGCATGTCCTCCAGATCGAGCTCGGGGCGGACGCCAGGGCCGTCGAGGATCTCGCGCAGCGTGTCGAGGGCCCGCTGGAAGGCGGGAGGGTTCATGGGCGGACCGGCCTCGGTGCGGGGGCGGGACTCGTGTCGGTGGTGCCGGGACGGGGTGCCGCCGCGCGCGACGGGAGGGAACGGGGGGGATGCAGGCACAGCACAGTGGGTTTCGTCTCGGGGGCCGGGGCGCTCAGGCCACGGCCCGCGTGGATGCGGCCGGCGACGAGCCGGCGCGTCTGGGCTCCGTCCCGCCGGCGGACCCGGCGGCGGACCGGCCGGGGGGCGCGCCGGGGGCCGTCAGCGGCGGGTCGACCAGGACGGCCGCGCCGCAGTCGACGCAGACCCGCTCCGGGCACTCCGCGCCGTGCCCGTCCGGACACGGCGGCTGCTCGAACATACGTTCATCACCGCAGGTGGAGCAGTACAAGGGGGAACCTCCCTCGGCTATGACACGCATCACGTTCGCACGCGCCGGTGACAGAATGCGGGACTTCGCTCGGCGTGTCCGGAACTTCGTGCGTCACCACCGTCACTCCGGTGACACCCCGGTGCGCCCGGTACGGGTTTTCGTGGGACCATCACAACGTGACCGCAGACGCCGCCCACCCCAACGACGCCGCCACGAGAACGCATGACAATTCCGGGCCGCTTGCCGAGAGCCCGTTCCTGCTGGCGTGCCGCCGCCGTCCTGTGCCGCGCACGCCGGTGTGGTTCATGCGCCAGGCGGGCCGGTCGCTGCCAGAGTATCTGCGGCTCCGCGAGGGCGTGCCGATGCTGGAGTCGTGCACCCGGCCCGACATGACCGTCGAGATCACGATGCAGCCGGTGCGGCGCTACGGGGTCGACGCGGCGGTCTTCTACAGCGACATCGTGGTGCCGCTCAAGGCCATCGGCGTCGACCTCGACATCAAGCCCGGCGTCGGCCCGGTGATCGCCGACCCGATCCGGGACGCCGCCGGCCTGGACGCGCTGCGCCCCCTGGTGCCCGACGACGTGCCCTACGTCACCGAGGCCGTCCGGGGGCTGGTCGGCGAGCTGGGCGGCACGCCGCTGATCGGCTTCGCCGGCGGCCCGTTCACGCTCGCGTCGTACCTGATCGAGGGCGGGCCGTCCAAGAACCAGGAGCGCACCAAGGCGATGATGTACGGCGAGCCCGAGCTGTGGGACCGGCTCATGGGCCGGCTCGCCGACCTCACGATCGCGTTCCTGAAGGTGCAGATCGAGGCGGGCGCGAGCGCGATCCAGGTGTTCGACTCCTGGGTCGGCTCGGTGGCGCCGGAGGACTACCGCGCCTCGGTGCTGCCGCACACCGGCCGGATCTTCGCCGAGATCGAGCCGCTCGGGGTCCCGCGCATCCACTTCGGCGTCGGCACCGGCGAGCTGCTCGGCCTGATGGGCGAGGCGGGCGCGGACGTGGTCGGCGTCGACTGGCGCGTCCCGCTGGACGAGGCGGTCCGCCGCGTCGAGCCGGGCAAGGCGCTGCAGGGCAACCTCGACCCGGCGGTGCTGTTCGCGCCGTGGGAGACGGTCGAGCGGCGGGCGCTGGACGTGCTGGCCCGGGGCCGGACGGCCGAGGGGCACATCTTCAACCTCGGCCACGGCGTGCTGCCGTCCACGAACCCGGACGTGCTGGCCCGCCTCGTGGACCTGGTCCACGAGACGAGCACCGGGCACTGACCGGCGGCTACCCGGCGGGCGGCGCCTCGTCCGGCGCGCGCTCGCCCTCCGAGCCGCCCGCGCTCACTGCGGCGGGCTCCTTGGCGGGCTCGCCGGTCTCCCGCTCCGACGGCCTGCGGACGCGGCGGCGGTTGCGGTAGGCGAGCACCGGCGCGGCGATGATCGCGGCCGTGACCAGGAACGGCAGCAGCCAGCCGAGCACGACGGCGGCGCCGCCGAGGAAGCCGGTGAAGGCGTGCCATCCGTCGCCGAGCGCGCCGACGAAGCCGCCGCGGTCCTCGTGCCGCCGCGCGGGCTTGGCCGCTGCCTCCAGCGTGACCGTCACCGTGGCGTACTGGGTGCTCTGGGCGAGCGCCTTCTGGCGCGCCTGCAGCGACTCCAGGTCCGCCTCCCGGGAGGCGATCTCCTGCTCGACGTCGATGACCTCGCCGACCGTCGTCGCCTTGTCCAGCAGCTTGCGGAACGAGGCCAGCGCGGCCTTCGCGGACCGGACCCGGCTGTCGACGTCGGCGACCTCGCCGGTCACGTCGTCGGCCTGCTGGCTCAGCGACAGCTTGGTGCCGAGCTGCGTCGACAGCTGGTCCAGCACGCCCGCGTACCGGTCGGAGGGGATCTTCAGCGTGATCGTCGAGCCGGGCGGGTCGCTCGCGCCCGACTCGTGCTCGACGTAACCGCCCGCCGCGCCCACCAGCTGCTTGGCCTTGGCGGCGGACGCGTCCACGTCCTTGGCGCGGATCCGCATCGTCGCGGTGTAGACGACCGCGCGGCCGCCCGGCAGCGGCGGCTGCGTCGACGTGCCCGCGTCCCTGCCGGGGCCGGACGGCTGCTTCTGCCGGGCCTTGAGATCGCCCGGCGTGGCCGCCGGGGCGGCGGCGCCGTGCGCCGTCTCCCGCTCCGCCGAATCGGACGATCCGCCGCCCCCGCCTCCGCACGCGGCCAGCGTCCCGGCCAGCACCCCGATCAGCGCGAGGACGATCAGTGCATACGGGACCTGCCTGACGCTTCTGACGTTCAGCATGACGCTTGGACGGAGTGGTACAGATCACCGTTCCGGCGGGCGCGTCACCATCCGGCCACGGCCCGGGCACGCCCGGGTCACGGCCCGCCCCGGACGGGCCGCGCCGGGGCGTCCGTTGCCCGTCCGGCGAAACGCGCCCGGGCAACGGACGCCCCGGTGCGCGGACACGCGCGACGTCTGGAAGGCTGGACGCATGACCCCGTCTCGACCCGCCGCCCACGCCGCCGTCGTCGGGGGCGGCATCGCGGGCCTCACCGCCGCGCGGGCGCTCGCCCGCGCCGGCGTGCGGGTGACCGTGCTGGAGGGCTCCCCGCGGATCGGCGGCAAGCTCCAGGTCAGCGAGGTCGCCGGCGTCCCGGTGGACGAGGGCGCCGAGTCGATGCTGGCCCGCCGCCCCGAGGGCCTCGGCCTGGTCCGCGACCTCGGCCGCGGCGGCGACCTCGTGCACCCCGGCACGACGTCCTCGGCGATCCTCAGCCGCGGCGCGCTGCGGCCGATCCCGTCCGGCCAGGTGATGGGCGTCCCGTCCGATCTGAAGGCGCTCGCCGCCTCGCAGGTGCTGTCCCCGGCGGGGCTGGCGCGCGTGCCCCTCGACCTGGTGATGCCCGAGACGCCGCGCGGCGACGACGTGTCGGTCGCCGACTACATCGGCGCGCGGATGGGCCGCGAGGTCGTCGACCGGCTCGTCGAGCCGCTGCTCGGCGGCGTCTACGCCGGCCGCGCCGAGCGCCTGTCGTTCGACTCCACGCTGCCCGCCGTCGCCGCCGCCGCGCGCGCCCACCGCTCGCTGATCAACGCCGTCCAGGGCATCCGGGAGGCCGCGCCGGCCGACCCCGGGCCGGTGTTCGCCACGCTGCCCGGCGGGCTCGGCACGCTGCCGCCGCTGGTCGCCGCCGACATCGAGGCCGCCGGCGGAACGGTCCGGGTGAACGCGACCGTCCGCGAGCTGCGGCGCCGCCCGGACGGCTGGCGGCTCACGATCGGATCGGCGCGCGCCCCCGAGCACCTCGACGCCGACGCCGTGGTGATCGCGGTGCCGGCGGCGCCCGCGTCCCGGCTGCTGAGCGACGAGGTGCCCGCCGCCGGACGCGCCCTGGCCGGCATCGAGTACGCGAGCATGGCGATCGTCACCCTCGTCTACCAGGCCTCGGCGTTCCCCAAGCCCCCGGACGGCAGCGGATACCTCGTCCCCGGCGTCGAGAGCGACACCGGGGCGGGCGGCCGGGGCGTCAAGGCCGTCACCTTCAGCTCGGTAAAATGGCCGCACCTGCGCGACCGCGACCCGGGCGTCGTCGCCGTCCGGTGCTCCATCGGACGGTTCGGCGAGGAGCACCTGCTCCAGCGGCCCGACGAGGAGCTGAAGGCCGTCGCGATGGCGGAGCTGGCCGCCACCACCGGCGTCACCGAGCTGCCGGTCGACGGCCGGGTGACCCGCTGGGGCGGGGGCCTGCCGCAGTACAACGTGGGCCACGCCGACCGCGTGGCCGGGGTCCGCGCCGCGGTCGCCCGCGAGCCGGGGCTCGCCGTCGCGGGCGCGGCCTACGACGGCCTCGGGATCCCCGCGTGCATCGCCTCGGCGACCGCGGCGGCCGACCGGGTGCTGGACCATCTGCGCAGTCGAGGAGGAACGAACGATGTCAGGCACGGAGCCGGCGGCCAGGCCGAAGGCACGCGAACTCAATAACGTCATCCGCTACACCATGTGGTCGGTGTTCCGGGTGCGCGACACCGGCGCCCTCGGCGAGCAGCACGCCGCCGAGGTCCAGGACCTGCTCGACCAGATGGCCGAGAAGGACGTCACCACCCGCGGCTCCTACGACGTCGCCGGGCTGCGCGCGGACGCCGACTACATGTTCTGGTGGCACGCGCCCAGCTCCGACGACCTCCAGGAGGTCTACACGCGGTTCCGCCGCACCGCCGTCGGCCGCGCGAGCGAGCCCGTGTGGTCGCAGATGGCGCTGCACCGCCCCGCCGAGTTCAACAAGAGCCACATCCCGGCGTTCCTCGCCGAGGAGGAGCCGCGCGGCTACGTGTGCGTGTACCCGTTCGTCCGGTCGTACGAGTGGTACCTGCTGCCGGATGAGGAGCGCCGCGCCATGCTCGCCGAGCACGGCAAGATGGCGCGCGACTACCCCGACGTCCGCGCGAACACGGTGTCGGCGTTCGCGCTCGGCGACTACGAGTGGATGCTCGCGTTCGAGGCCGACGAGCTGCACCGCATCGTCGACCTGATGCGGCACCTGCGCGGCGCGCGCGCCCGGCTGCACACCCGGGAGGAGATCCCGTTCTACACCGGCCGGCGCAAGCCGCTCACCGAGCTCATCGCCCACCTTCCGTAACGGAGAATCCGGGATCTTGCCCGACGGGAACGCACAGATCCCTCGGATCCGCCCAGAATCCGGACGCAACGGCAGTAAAGTGCCGCCCGTGAACGAGACTCCCGCCGGTGCCTCCCGCGGGCGGCACGCCAAGCCGCCGTCCGAGCTGTCCGCCCGCTGGAACCGGTTGCTCGCGGCGGCCGGCCGGCACGGGCGGCGCCGGCTGGTCGCGGCCGGTGCGGGCACCGCCGGGGCGGCGGTCGCGGCCTCGCTCGCCGCGCTCGCGCTGACCGGCGGCGGTCCGGCGACCGCGCCCCGGGCGGCCGCCGCAGCGCACACCTCCCGCCCGGCGCCCTCGCCCGCCGGCGCGACGCTCGCCGCGGCCGACGACCCCGACGAGCTCTCCGCCGAGGCCCTGCCGTACCTGCGCTCCAAGGACCCCGGCGGCGAGATCGTCAAGCACGTCACCGACGTCCGGCGCAGCGGCTCGTTCGTCCGCGTCTACACCGACCTCGGCGAGGACGACGAGAACTCCAAGCCCGCGATCTCGCTGTGCGAGTGGACGACGAGCTACCTCAAGGACGGCGGCGACGACGAGCCGCGCGTCTTCGTGCACGGCAAGAGCAGCGACAACGGCAGCGTCGTCCTCGCCAACAAGCAGAGCGACGACGATGACTGCGAGGTCCCCGACACCCCCTAGAGGGAGCCCCCGGAGCCTCCGAAGTCGCCGTACTGGGTGTCGCGCAGCTCGCTTCTCTCGGTGTTGCGGTTGACGCCCTTCGTCGCCCAGTCGCGAGGCAGCTTCACCGGCTTCGGGTCGTCGGTCCGCAGGATGTCGCGCATCCGGGCGTCCTCGACGCCGTCCGGGCCCAGCGCGGCGAGCCGCCCGGCACCGCTCGCCGGGGCGTCCCGCACGGCCCGGTCGCGGGCCGCCCTGCCCGCACGGGTGAGGCGGAGGCGTCCGCGGAATCCGGCCCGCACCAGGCCCGCGCTCCCGAGCCCTGCGGCGACGGCGGCCACCTCGTCCGACTCGGCCGCGGACCGCAGCAACACCCCCAGCACGACTCCGGTGCCGGGGATCCGGTCGAGCAGTGCGGCTTGGACGGGGTCGTCCGCGTCCCTCAGCACGGCCTCCACGCGGTGCGTGCCCCGCGATACGCGTACGCGGCCCCGTTCCTGGAGCGCGAGAAGGGCGGTCTGCGCGACCCGGACGGCGCCGCCGGTCAGGAACGCGATCTCGTAGGGGCCGTGCTCGCCCATGTTGGCCTCCCGCGGGCGCGTCGTCGTCCATGGGACGCGCGGCGCATGCCCGCGGTTGCGGTCATTCGGCGGGTTCGAGGGTGAGCGAGACCGAGTTGATGCAGTACCGGTCGTCGGTCGGGGTGGCGTAGCCCTCCCCGTGGAAGACGTGGCCGAGGTGGGAGTCGCAGGTCGCGCACCGCACCTCCGTGCGGACCATCCCCAGCGAGCGGTCCTCGATCAGGGTGACCGCGTCGGATTCGGACGGCGCGTAGAACGACGGCCAGCCGCAGTGGCTCTCGAACTTGGTCTCCGACCGGAACAGCTCCGTCCCGCAGGCGCGGCACCGGTACACCCCGACCGTCTTGGTGTCGGTGTACTCGCCGGTGAAGGGCTTCTCGGTGCCCGCCTCGCGAAGCACGTGGAACTCCTCAGGGCTGAGCTGCGCCCGCCACTCTTCCTCGCTCTTGCGGATCTTCTCCATGCTTCGACCGTACCCGGCCGGGCCGCGTCCGGAGACTGTCGCATCCCTGGGTTAACGTGCAGTCATGGCCTCGCCCTTCATCGAGATCCCGGTAGGGGATCGGCTCGTCAAGGTGACCAATCCCGACAAGGTCTACTTCCCCGAGCACGGCTACACCAAGCGGCAGCTCGTGGAGTACTACATCGCCGTGGGGGAGGGCATCCTGCGGGCCACCCGCGACCGGCCCACCACGCTGGAACGCTGGCCGGCCGGGGTCTTCGAGGGCGCCAGGATGGCCACCCGCGAGGACTACGCGCGCGGCCAGGCCGGCTTCGGCGCCGGCAGGTCCGACGCGTTCTACCAGAAGCGCGTCCCCAAGGGCGCGCCCGACTGGGTGCGGACGTCCCGGATCGCGTTCCCGAGCGGCCGGTTCGCCGACGAGGTCCGGCCCACCGAGGTCGCCGTGATCGCCTGGGCCGCCAACCTCGGCACGCTGACGTTCCACCCGTGGCCGGTCCGCGACGGCGACGTCGACCACCCCGACGAGCTGCGCATCGACCTCGACCCGCAGCCGGGGACCGACTTCTCCGACGCCGTCCGGGTCGCGCTCGGCCCGGCCCGCGAGCTGCTGTCCGAGCTCGGGATGACGGGGTTCGTCAAGACCTCCGGCAAGGGCGGGGTGCACATCTACGTGCGCATCGAGCCGCGCTGGAGCTTCACCGAGGTCCGCCGGGCCGCGCTGGCCTTCGGCCGCGAGGTGGAGCGCCGCGTCCCCGACGAGGTCACGACGCGGTGGTGGAAGGAGGAGCGGGGCGAGCAGATCTTCATCGACTTCAACCAGAACGCGCGCGACCGGACGATCGCGTCGGCCTACAGCGTCCGGCCCGCGCCGCACGCGCCCGTCTCGGCACCGGTGACCTGGGACGAGCTGGCCGACGTCGACCCGCACGACTTCACGATCGCCACCATGCCCGAGCGGTTCGCCAAGGTCGGCGATCTGCACGCCGCGATCGACGACGAGGCGTTCACCCTGGACGCGCTGCTGGAGCTGGCCGACCGCGACGAGCGCGAGCACGGACTCGGTGACATGCCGTACCCGCCCAACTACCCTAAGATGCCGGGCGAGCCCAAGCGGGTGCAGCCCAGCAAGGACACCGGCAAGCCCTCCTGACCCGGGAATTTCCGGCCCCGCCGTGGACTTGCGTGACCGACACGTGCGCGACGACCGGAAGGCGGCCCCCATGCCCGACCAGTCCCCAGCCGATGCCCCGCTGACCGTCCGCTACCTCGGCGGGCCGACGGCGCTCCTGGAGATCGGCGGTGTGCGGCTGCTGGTCGACCCGACGTTCGACGCGCCCGGCGAGCACCCGGTCGGCGACCGGGCGCTGACCAAGACGATGGACGCGGTCGCCGGCCCGGACGAGATCGGCCCGGTCGACGCCGTCCTGCTCTCGCACGACCAGCACCCCGACAACCTCGACGACGGCGGCCGCGCCTACGTGCGCGCGGCGCCGCTGACCCTGTCGACCGGGATCGCCGCCGAGCGGCTCGGCGGGAACGTCCGGGCGCTGCCGGCCTGGGAGCACACCGAGCTGCCCCGCCCCGGCGGCGGCGCCCTGCGGGTCACCGGCGTGCCCGCGCAGCACGGACCGGACGGCACCGAGCACCTGACCGGCCCCGTCACCGGCTTCGTCCTGACCGGCGACGGGCTGCCCACCACCTACGTGAGCGGCGACAACGCGTCCCTGGACGTGGTCCGCGAGATCGCCGGCCGGTTCGCGCCGTTCGACGTCGCGCTGCTGTTCGCCGGCGCCGCCCGGACGCCGCTGCTGGACGCCGACCTGACGCTCGGCAGCGCCGCGGCGGCCGAAGCCGCTGCGATCCTGCGCGCCCGCGAGGTCGTCCCGCTGCACTTCGAGGGCTGGGCGCACTTCTCGCAGGGCCGCGACACCCTGGAGGAGCCGTTCACGTCCTTCTCCGGCGGCTTCCACCTCCTCGACCCCGGCGAGGAGATCACCCTGCGCTGACGGCCTCGCCCGTCGGCACCGTGACGCGGTGAGGCCGCCGCTCCCGGCGCGGGGAGCGGCGGCCTCCGCCGTGCGCGTCAGTGCGCGTCAGTGCTTGTCAGTACAGCCTGCGCTCCTGGCGCGGCAGGGTCACGCCCGACGGGCCGTGCCACGCGGCCTTCGGCTCGGGGACGTTCAGGGCGCTCATCCCGTCCTGCCCGGCGACGACCGGGAAGCGGATCGAGCTCGCCGACAGGTCGACGGTGACCGCGGCGCCGGTCGGCGTCTCGGTGTTGTTGTCGGCGTCGGTTCCGGCCAGGACCAGCGCGAGGCGGTGCCCCTTCTTCAGCAGGTACTCCTGGCTGAGCGTCTGCCAGCGGACGCCGTAGTACCTGCCGGGCTCGGCCGGCTTCGGGTCGCTCAGCGACGCGGCGTTCTGCACGTCCAGCCAGCCGCGCCCGACGACGTTCACGTCCGAGGTGATCGTGGAGACCTGCGTCTGCTTGTAGCAGGCGTCGTCGGCCGGGGTGCTCTCACCGTGGCAGTCCTCGGTGGTCAGCGTCCTGATCCCCGATCCGGCGCCGAGGTAGTCGACGCGGGTGTCGGTGCCGTAGTCGACCAGCAGCGCGGTCAGGTTCGCGGTCGGCCTGTCCAGCTTGACCGACAGCCGCACGTCCGGCGTTCCGGACAGCCGCCCGGTCTGCTGGAGCGGGCCCGACACGTAGGCGAGCCGGAACGGCTTCGCGGTCGTCGGGTCGGACACCATGTCGCCCTCGGTGTAGCCGGCGTTCTGCGGGCCGGCGGCGTCGGTGAACGTGGCCGTCGTGCCCTTCGGCGCGCGCTGGTCGCCGAGCGAGCCGTCCGCGCGGGGACGCAGGATCGTCGTCCGCGCGCCCTTCGCCGGCCAGTCCGGCTGCGTGATCCACTGGTCCGGGCCGACCTCGATGTCGGCGCGCGGCTGCTTCAGCACGTCGTTGGGGACCTTCATCAGCTCGTGGTCGAACCACTTGTGCAGCGTGTTCACCCAGTCGTCGCGGCGGATGTCGAACGGGTCGACGTGGCCGCGCTGGTGCAGCCACACCTTGCGGGTGACGCCGCGCTGCGCGAGCGCCTGCCACCACTGCGCGAACTGGTTGTCCTTGACGTTCAGGTCGTTGACGCCGTGGACGGCGAAGATGCTCGCGTGCACGGCGCCGACGTGCGTGACGGACCCGCGCAGGTAGTTCGTCGTCTTCCAGTAGGCGTTGTAGTTCCCGGTCGCGTCGTCCTCGCCCTTGTCGAGGTCGGCGTTGACGGCGGCGCACTTGGCGGGCGGGTCGGTGTCGACCACGTCGGCCAGGCCCGGCTGCTCGTCCGTCCAGTACTTCACGCCGTTCATCCGGCTGTAGTCGTACCAGCTGCTGATCGCGGAGATCGGGACGATCGTGTCGAGCCCCTGCACGCCGGTCGCGGCGACGCCGTTGGCCAGCGTCCCGTCGTAGGACTTGCCGATCATGCCGGTGCGGCCGGTGGTCCAGGTCGCCTTGACCGGCGTGCCGTCCGGCTTGAACGCCTTGGCGCGGCCGTTGAGCCAGTCGACGACGGCCTTGCCGCCGAGCACGTCGGACGGGCCGCCGCTGACGGGGCAGCCGTCCGAGCGTGTCGTGCCGTCCATGTCCACGGCGAGGAACGCGTAGCCGCGCGGGACGAAGTAGTTGTCGTAGAACAGCGGGAACTTCACCGGGTTCCCGTTGGCGTCGTAGGCCTTCTTCTCGCCCTCGTTGCCGCGCCCGAGGTTGTCGTAGTACGGGCTCTCGTCCATGATGACCGGCACCTTGAGACCCTGCCCGGTCTCCTTGGGCCGGATGATGTCGACATTGACGCGGTCGGGCTTGCCGTCCCGGTCGCTGTCCACGCTCGACTGGACGTACACGTGCTCGCGGATCGCGTCCTTGTAGGAGAAGACCGGCTGCGTGACGCCGTCCTTCACCACGATCTTGGGGACGGTCCGGGCCATGGCCGCCGCGCCGCCGCCCGCGGCGCCGCCGGCAACGGCGACGGCCGTTCCGGTGAGCACGGCGAGCGCCGCCGTCCGCCGGGTCCGTCTCAGGGATCGCCTGGCCAACCCGCACCTCCGGGGAGTGAGCAAATGATCTCTACGGGGGCACAGGTTCCTCGCGGAACGGCGCCGCGTAAAGGGCGGCGCTCCGGCGAACTCCGCCCTCATTTGGTCACAAACTGCCCTTGCGGCGCGGCGGCCGGGGCGTCCGGCGGGTCCGGACGCCCCGGCGCCGCGTCACCCGGCCTTCGCGCGGTTCACCGCCGACAGCACGGCTTGCACGGACGCGGTGAGCACGGACGTGTCGCGGCCCGCGCCCCAGCAGGCGACGCCGTCGACGCGGCACTCCGCGTAGGCGACCGCGGGGGAGTCGTGGCCCGCTTCGGTCGAATGCTCGACGTACTGCAGCACGTCCACCTTCACCCCGGCGGACGCCAGCGCGTCGGCGAGCGCCGCCAGCGGCCCGTTGCCCGAACCGGTGTACTCCCGCTCACGGCCGTCGACCCGCAGGACGCCCGTGAAGTCGTGTCGTGCCGGGCCGGTGTGGGACGTCCGCCACTCGGTGAGCGCGACGGGGCCCGTCCGGTCGACGTACTCGGCGCGGAACAGCTCCCACAGCTCGGCGGCGGTGATCTCCTCGCCGCTGCCGTCCGTCGCCTGCTGGACGACCCGCGAGAACTCGATCTGCAGGCGGCGCGGCAGGTCCAGCCCGTACGCGGTGTGCAGCAGGTAGGCGATGCCGCCCTTGCCGGACTGGCTGTTGACCCGGATGACCGCCTCGTAGCCGCGTCCCACGTCGGCGGGGTCGATCGGCAGGTACGGGACCTCCCACGGCGCCTGCTCCGCCGGGACGCCCAGCTCGGCGGCGCGCGCCGCGTGATGCGCCATGCCCTTGGAGATCGCGTCCTGGTGCGTCCCGGAGAACGCGGTGTACACCAGGTCGCCGCCGTAGGGGTGCCGCTCGTGGACGGGCAGCCGGTTGCAGTGCTCGACCGTGCGCCGGATCTCGTCGATGTCGGCGAAGTCGATCTGCGGGTCGACGCCCTGCGCGTGCAGGTTCAACGCGAGCGTGACCAGGTCGACGTTCCCGGTCCGCTCGCCGTTGCCGAACAGGCAGCCCTCGACCCGCTGCGCGCCGGCCAGCACGGCCAGCTCCGCGCAGGCCACGCCCGTCCCGCGGTCGTTGTGCGGGTGCACCGAGAGGATCACCGCGTCCCGCCGGGCCAGGTTCTGGTGCATGAACTGGATCTGGTCGGCGTACACGTTCGGCGTCGCGATCTCCACCGTCGCCGGCAGGTTCAGGACGACCGGGCGGTCGTGCGAGGCGTCCCACAGCGCGGTGACCGCGTCGCACACCTCCAGCGCGTACTCCGGCTCGGTGAAGTTGAACGTCTCGGGCGAGAACTCGAACCGCACGCCCGGCCGCCCCTCCGCCAGGCGCGCGACGTCGGCCGCCCCGTCCAGGATCAGCGAGCGGACGCCGTCGCGGTCCTGCCTGAGCACGACGTCGCGCCAGGCCGGCCCGGTCGCGGTGTAGAGGTGGACGACCGCGCGCGGCATGCCCTCGATGGACGCGAACGTCCGCTCGATCAGCTCGCGGCGCGCGGGCGTGAACACAACGGGCGTCACGTCGTCGGGCACGGCGCCGGAGGTGGCCAGGTGCCGGACGAAGTCGAAGTCGGTCTGGCTCGCCGACGGGTAGCCGACCTCGATCTCCTTGAACCCCATCGTCACGAAGAGGTCGAACATGCGCCGCTTGCGCGCCGGGTCCATCGGCTCGGCCAGCGCCTGGTTGCCGTCGCGCAGGTCGACCGGCACCCACAGGGGCGCCCGCTCGATGCGCCGCGACGGCCACGTCCGCTCGACGCCGGGCACGGGCGAGGGCACCCGGTCGTGGACGGACCGGTAGCGGTGCGACGGCATGGAACTGCCGCGCTGCGGATTCCAGAAGGGCGCGCCGCCGGCGACGGGGCCGGACGGGGTGCGCAGTGTGGGAAAGGTGGTGGCGGTGGGCTCGTTCATCGCGGTGGTCCTCATCGCTCGCAGGACGACCGGCAGCGCCGGACCCCGCGGCGGGGTGCCGGTCGGATCAGGCCCCGCCGCGGCGACCGAGAAGAAGGGACCGCCGCGCCATGACGGTCACTCAACCACACCTCAGCTCCTCAGACAAGCTGAGTTCTCCGCGCGGACGCGCTAGCGTAGGGGCGCCGACCAGAAGGGACGACCACCGCATGCCGCTCGGCCCGCTCCGCCGCAGCCCGCTCGTCGAGCAGGCCGCCCAGCGGCTCCGCGACCAGATCACCGACGGCTCGTGGCCGGTCGGCACCCGGCTGCCCGGCGAGACGACGCTCGCCGAGCAGCTCGGCGTCGGCCGCTCGACCGTCCGCGAGGCGCTGCGGGCCCTGGCCGGCGCCGGCCTCGTCCAGGCCCGCCAGGGCGCCGGCGTCTTCGTCACCGCCACCGAGCCCGACGAGGACTTCGCCGCCCGGCTCCGCCGCGCCTCGGTCGCCGACGTCTACGAGATCCGGACGATGATCGAGGTCCGGGCGACCGAGCTGGCCGCCGAACGCCGCACCGACGCCGACCTGGCCGCGCTCGACGCCGCGCTCGCCGCCCGCGACGAGGCCTTCGCGGGCCCGTCCCTGGAGGCGTTCCTGGACGCCGACATCGCGCTGCACGCCGCCGTCATCGCCGCCGCGCACAACCCCGTCCTGGTCGACCTGCACGCCGAGTTCGTCCCGGTGCTGCGGGCCGGCCTGCTCGACCTGGTCGCCCTCGTGGACGTCCGCGCGTCCGACGAGTCCCACGGCCGCGCCGCGCACGCCGGGCTCGTGGAGGCGATTCGCGCGCGCGACCCCGAGGCCGCCGGCCGCATCATCGGCGCCGAGCTCGACCAGACCCTCACCCGGCTGCGAGGCTCCCGCTGAGCAGTGGCGGCAGGTCGTCGTCGTGGACGATCGTCAGGCGCCGGGTCGGGCGGGTCAGGGCGACGTACAGGTCCTGGCCGCCCTTCGGGGACTCGGCGAGCATGCCGGCGGGATCGGCGACGATGACCGAGTCGAACTCCAGGCCCTTGGCCTCCTCGGCGGTGAGCACCACGGTGGTGGAGTCGAGGGCCTCCGGGGTGGCGCCGACGGCGGCGTCCGGCAGCACCTCCAGGACGGGCGCGTGCCAGGCACCCGACGTGATCACCGCGAGGCGGCCCTCGTCGCCGTCACCGATCTCGGCCAGCTCGTCGCGGACCAGCGCGGGCAGGGCGTCGACCGGCAGCGCGAGGGCGCGCGGCGGCGGGCCGTCGTCGCGCACCGGCTCGGGCGGCGTCTGGTCCGGGGCGACGGCGGCGAGGACGGCGGAGGCGACCCGCATGATGGCGGCCGGGGTCCGGTAGTTGACCATCAGCCGCTGCTCGCGCCAGCGGCCCGGGACGTAGCGGTCGAGCATCTGCCCCCAGGACGCGGCGCCCGCCGCGCTGCCGGTCTGCGCGATGTCGCCGACGACGGTGAGGGACCGGGTCGGGACGCGGCGCATCACCGTCCGCCAGGCCATCTCCGACAGCTCCTGCGCCTCGTCCACGATGACGTGGCCGTAGGCCCACCGGCGGTCCGCCATGGCGCGCTGCGCGGTGGTGAGCGGCGGGCCCTCGTCGTGGTGCCGCTCGGCGAACACGCCGGCGTCGACCTCGAACATCACCAGGTCGGCGGCCTGCGTCGCGCCGATGACCTCGCGGGCGTAGCGTTCCCGCTCCGCCCGGTCGGCCTCGGCCGCACGGCGCTTGGCGCGCTCGGCGGAGTCGTCCACGCCGAGCAGCTCGGCGGCCTCGTCCAGGAGCGGGACGTCGGAGACCGTCCACGGCGCGCCCGCCGGCCGGCGCAGCAGCGCGCCCTCCGCCGGGGCGAGGCCGGCCGCCGAGGCCGCCCGCGCGAGCGCCTCCCGGTCCGCGAACAGGTCGGCCAGCAGCCGCTGCGGCGTCAGCTCCGGCCACAGCGCGTCGATCGCCCTGCGGACGACCGGGTCGTGCCAGAGCGCCTCCTTGGCCAGCCGCAGGTCCGTCTCGTCCAGCAGCGGCTCGTCGGCGGACTCGTCGATCAGCTCTCGCAGCCAGTCGGGCAGCTGCCCCGACTTCGTCAGCTCCTCCAGCGGCTCGTCCATGATCCGCTCGTACTGCTCGGCGCGGTCGACGGCGAGGGCCTCCAGCAGCTCGTGGACGAACCGGCGCCGCTGCACGTTGTGCGGCAGCCGCAGCCCGCGGGCGAGGTCACGGGCCGCCGTGCATTTCTCCTCGTCCACGTGGAGGGACAGGCCGTCGTACTCGACGCGCAGGCCGCCGGACGGGACGCGCTGCCGGTCGGCGACCGCCGCCTCGACCAGCCGGGCCATCCGCTCCGAGCCCTTCACCACGGCGACGGCGGGCTCGTCGGCCGCGGTCGCCTTCAGCCCGGGATAGAGCTCGCCGACCGTGGCCAGCACGACGTCGGTCTCGCCGAGCCCGGGGAGCACCTGCTCGATGTAGCGCAGGAACGTCGCGTTCGGGCCGACGATGAGCACGCCGCGCCGTTCCAGCACGTCGCGGTGCGTGTAGAGGAGGTAGGCGGCGCGGTGCAGCGCGGCGACGGTCTTGCCGGTGCCCGGCCCGCCCTGCACGACGAGCACGCCTTGCAGGCCCGAGCGGATGACCTGGTCCTGCTCCTCCTGGATGGTCGCGACGACGTCGCTCATCCGGCCCGTCCGGCCGCGGCGCAGCGTGGCGAGCAGCGCGGCCTCGCCGACGATGCCGCGGCGCTCGGCCTCGTCCAGCCCTTCCAGGTCGAAGACCTCGTCATCGAGCCGGACGACCTCCCGGTGGCGCAGGTGCAGGTGGCGGCGGCGGGCGAGCGTGCCGGGCGCGCCCGGCGTGGCGGTGTAGAACGGGCGGGCCGCGGCCGCGCGCCAGTCGATCAGGATCGGCTCGTGGTCGGCGTCGCGCAGCCCGATCCGGCCGATGTAGAAGGTGTCGCCGGGGCCGTCGGCGCCGGCGCGGTGGTCGATGCGGCCGAAGCAGAGCCCTTCCTCGACCCCGCTGAGCCGGGCCAGCCGGCGCGCGGCCTCCTCGGTCGCGACGGTGCTCTCCAGCCGGGCCTGCAGCACGCTGCCGCCGCCCGCGGCCGGGCCCTCGCGCAGCGCCGCCTCGGCCCTGCCGCGCTCCTCGTCGAGCCGCTCGTACAGGCGGGTCGCGTACTCCTGCTCGGTGCGCACGGCGGCCCGGCGTGCGGCCTCCGCGTCGTCGGGCTTGACAGGTGCCGCTTGACGATGTCCCATGCCTCGGCTACACTCCTATTCATAGGGTGCGGTTTGTTGTGCGCAATTCGTAAGTCGCCAGCTTAGCATCGACCCTGCGCGCGCATGCGCGGCGCAAAAGATCATCTCTGTTGCGGCGGACGTCACCCGTGCGGTGCCTCCAGGTCACCGGCCGCGGTGAGGCTTTCGGCGATCACCGCCGGAAACCTCCGAAAGGTCACCGCCCCCATGGCCGAACTCGCACGCCCCCTGAGCAGGAGATCCTTCCTCGTCGCCGGCGGCCTGGCGGCCGGCGCCCTCGCCGTCCCCGGCATCGCCGAGGCCGCGCCCCGGCTGCGCGCCCTCGCGCCCGGCGACCCGTTCACCCTCGGCGTCGCGTCCGGCGACCCGGCGCCCGACGGCTTCGTCCTGTGGACGCGGCTGGCCCTCGACCCGCACGCCGAGGACGGCCTCGGCGGCATGCCGTCCAAGGCCGTCCAGGTGAAGTGGGAGGTCGCCACCGACGAGCGGTTCAAGCGGATCGAGCGGCGCGGCACCGCCACCGCCCGCCCCGAGGCCGCGCACTCCGTGCACGTCGAGCTGAAGGGCCTGCGCCACGGGCGCGACTACTGGTACCGCTTCCGCACCGGCAACCACGTCTCACCGGTCGGCCGCGCGCTCACCGCCCCGCGCGCCGACTCGTTCGGGCCCGCCCTGACGATGGCGTTCGTCTCGTGCGCGCAGTACGAGCACGGCTACTTCACCTCCTACCGGCGGCTCGCCGAGGAGCACCCCGACCTCGTCCTGCACCTCGGCGACTACCAGTACGAGTACAAGAAGGGCGTCTACAACAGCACGGGCGGCAACATCCGCGACCACGACGGCCCCGAGACCGTCACGCTGGCGAACTACCGGCAGCGGCACGCCCAGTACAAGTCCGACACCGACCTGCAGGCCGCGCACGCCGCCGCGCCGTGGCTCGTCGTCTTCGACGACCACGAGGTGGAGAACAACTGGGCCGGCTACATCCCCGAGGAAGGCTCGGACACCCCGACCTACGAGGCGTTCCGCGCCCGCCGCACCGCCGCGTTCCAGGCCTACTACGAGAACATGCCGCTGCGCCGCTCCTCGGTCCCGCACGGCCCCGACATCCAGATCTACCGGCGGGTCCGCTGGGGCAAGCTCGCCAACTTCCACATGCTCGACACCCGCCAGTTCCGCGACGACCAGGGCTGCGGCGACGGCTACAAGGACTGCCCCGAGGCCACCGACCCCAAGCGCAGCATCACCGGCGACCGGCAGGAGAAGTGGCTGCTCGACGGGTTCCGCAAGTCGGACGCCCGCTGGGACGTCCTCGGCCAGCAGGTCTTCTTCGCCCAGCGCGACAACACCGCCGGGCCGGTCAAGAAGACCTCGATGGACGCCTGGGACGGCTACGTCGCCTCCCGCGACCGCATCACTAAAGGCTGGGTGGACGCCGGCGTCCGCAACCCCGTCGTGCTCACCGGCGACGTCCACGCCCACTGGGCGAGCGACCTCAAGGCGAACTACGACGACCCGGACTCGGCGACGGTCGGCTCCGAGCTGGTGTGCTCGTCCATCAGCACCACCGGCGACGGCGCCGACTCCGACCCCGCGAGCCAGCCCTTCATCAAGATCAACCCGCATCTGAAGTTCTACAACAACCAGCGCGGCTACGTCCTGACGAAGATCGGCAAGGAGGAGATGAAGGCCGACTTCAAGACGGTCGCGTCCGTCCGGACGCCGGGCTCACCGGTGTCGACCAAGGCGACGTTCGTCATCGAGGACCGCGTCCCCGGCGTCAGGCAGACCTACCTGCGCCCCTACAGCGCGCCGAAGATGACCGCGAAGTCCGACCAGTCCGTCATCGACCAGACCATCCGCAACGAGACCCAGCCCTGACCCCGGGCGCATGGCCCCCGCGTCACCGATCGGCGCGGGGGCTGGTGGCGGGGCCGTTGAGGATGTCGTCGAGGTCGTAGGCCACGGGCACCTCCAGCTGCTCGTAGGTGCACGAGCGCGGGGTGCGGTCGGGGCGCCAGTTGCGGAACCGGGCGGTGTGCCGGAACCGGTTGCCCTCCATCGCCTCGTACGCCACCTCGACGACCAGGTCGGGACGCAGCGCCACCCAGCTCAGGTCCTTCTTGCCGGTCCAGCGGGAGACGGCGCCGGGCATGCGGTCGGCGGTCGCCTCGTCCTGCCGGGCCCACTCCGCCCACGGATGCCCGGACAGGTCCTCCAGGCGGTAGGGCTGGAGCTCCTCGACCAGTTCGGCGCGGCGCTTCATGCTGAACGACGCCGCCACGCCGACGTGCTGGAGGTTGCCCTCGGCGTTGTAGAGGCCGAGCAGCAGCGACCCGACGATCGGCCCCGACTTGTGCCAGCGGAAGCCCGCCACCACGCAGTCGCAGGTGCGCTCGTGCTTGACCTTGAACAGCACCCGCTTGTCGGGCTGGTACTCGGTGTCGCGCGGCTTGGCGATCACCCCGTCGAGCCCGGCGCCCTCGAACTCCTCGAACCAGCGCAGCGCCAGATCGTAGGAGTCGGACGCGGGCGTCACGTAGATCGGCGCCTTGGCGCCCGCCAGCGTCTCGACCAGCCGCCGGCGGCGCTCGCCGAGCGGCGTCTCCATGAGCGACTCGTCGCCGAGCGCGAGCAGGTCGAAGGCGATGAACGAGGCCGGCGTCTCCTCCGACAGCAGCTTGATCCGGGAGGCGGCCGGGTGGATGCGCTGCTGCAGGGCCTCGAAGTCGAGGCGCGTCCCGCGCGGCAGGACGATCTCGCCGTCCACCACGCAGCGCCGCGGCAGCTCCCGCTTCACCGCCTCGACGACCTCGGGGAAGTACCGGGTCAGCGGCTTCTCGCCCCGGCTGGACAGCTCCACCTCATCACCGTCGCGGAAGACGATGCAGCGGAAACCGTCCCATTTCGGCTCGTAGAGGACGTCGCCCTGGGGCATGGTCTTGACGGCCTTGGCCAGCATCGGCGGCAGCGGCGGGCTGATCGGCAGGTCCATGCCCCCATCTTGCGCCCCGGCACCGACAGAACGGAGCATCGGGGGCTCGATAACCTGCAGGTCATGCGCCGACTCCTGCCCGGACCCGCCGTCGAGGACGTCGACCCGTACGAGGCGTACGGCGACGCGCCCGGCCTGCGGATCGGCATGGTCATGAGCGCCGACGGGTCGGTCACCGACGCCGAGGGCTGGACCGACGGCCTCGGCGGCGCCGCCGACTTCCGGGTGTTCCGGACGCTCCGGGCGCTCGCCGACGCGATCCTCGTCGGCGCAGCGACCGCCCGCACCGGACGGCTCGGCCCCGCCCGCCTGCGGGCGGACCTGCGCGCGCGCCGGGGCGCCCCGCCCGCGCCGATCGTCGTGGTGAGCCGCTCCC
Source organism: Actinomadura opuntiae (assembly GCF_030283205.1). Classification (GTDB taxonomy): domain Bacteria; phylum Actinomycetota; class Actinomycetes; order Streptosporangiales; family Streptosporangiaceae; genus Spirillospora. Next base: position 111,144 of record NZ_JASNWF010000022.1, on the reverse strand, counting down.
TGGACCTCGACTGGACGCTGCCGCTGTTCACCGAGGCCGAGACCCCGACCATCGTGGTGACGTCGCGGCGCGCGCGGGACCGGGTCCCGCCAGGGATCCCGGTGGTGGCGGCGGGCGAGGACGACGTCGACCTTCCCGAGGCGGTCCGCGTCCTGCGCGAGGACCACGGCCACGAGCGCCTGCTGTGCGAGGGCGGGCCTGCTCTGGCGACCGCGCTGATCCGGGCGTCGCTGGTGGACGAGCTGTGCCTCAACATCGCGCCCGCCCTGCTGGGCAGCCCGCGCCACACGCGCATGCTCGGCGCGCTCGACGCCGAGGTGCCCGTCGAGCCCGCCTCCGTCTACCTGGACGAGGGGGTCCTTTTCATCCGCTACCGGCTGCGCACGTAACGCAGGAACAGGAAGTCGTCCTCCTCCAGCGCGTGACCGAGGCGGAACCCCGGCGGCACCGGCAGGGCAGGCCCGTTCAGGATCCGCGCCGGGTGTCCGGCGAGCAGCATCGGGCTCAGCGTCAGGCACAGCTCGTCCAGCAGCCCGGCCGCCGTGATCTGCGCCAGCACCCCGGGGCCGCCCTCGCACAGCAGCCGCCGCAAGCCGCGCGCCTCCAGCTCCCGGACGGCGGCGGCGAAGTCCAGCGAGTCGTCGCCCGCGATGACGACGTCGGCGCGCTCCTTGGCCGCCCGCAACCGCGCCGGATCGGCGGACGCGGTGGCCAGCACGATCGTCGGGACGGCGGCCTCGGTGAACAGCGGCGCGTCGAAGTCCAGGTCGAGGGTGCGGGACACGACCGCCAGCGGCGGCACCGGCGGCCGCCCCTCCCGCACGCCGCCCCAGCTGTCGCGCGGCCTGACCGGCCCGTAGCCCTCGGCCCGCACCGTCTGGGCGCCGACGATCACCACGTCGGCCAGGCCGCGCAGCAGCAGGAACAGCTCCTGGTCGGCCGGGTTGCCGAGCCCGCCGCTGCGCTCGTCGCGCTGCGCCGCCCCGTCCAGGCTGGCGACCATGTTGGCGCGCAGCCACGTCCCGCCGCCCGGCGGATAGGCGTAGTACTCGGCGAGGTCGACCGGGTCCGGGGAAGGCGTCAGAGTCCGCATAGAAGTCACAAGTTACTGCACCGCAGGCAAGGCCGATCTGACCCTTCCGCTCACGCAGCGTACGGCAATATGCACGAATCCGTCATGGCGCGGCGGCCGGCACGGGACACTTGGTCCCGGGGACGGACCGAGAGAACGGCACCGAAAGGAGCGGGGGGTGGAGTTCGCCGCACTTGCCGCGTGGGTCCTCGCCGCCGCGGCCGGCGGCTACCTGCTGATCAAATGGCTGACGAGCGGGGGACGGGGCACGAAGGTGACCCGGTTCCCGGTCCTGGTGGTCATCGGCCATCCGCTGGCCGCCGTGCTGGGGCTCTGCGTCTGGATCGGCTACCTGGTGACCTCCAGCGCCGCCTACGCCTGGGTCGCGTTCGCCGCGCTGCTCGTCGTCATCCTGCAGGGGTTCATGCTGCTGACGCGCTGGCTCGTCGGGGGCGGCGGCCGGCACGCGCGCGGCCGCGACCAGACGTTCCCGGCCACCGCCGTGGCCTTCCACGGCGTGGTCGCGGTCACGACGTTCGTCCTGGTCTTCCTCACCGCCATGGAGGTGAGTCGAACCTGACGGAGCAACCGAGCCTGAGAGAGGGACCGCACCTGGCAGAGCAGCCGGGCGCGGCGGGCTAGCCGCGGCGCAGCACCGTCAGCGAGCGGGCGAGCACGGTGATCTCGTCGCGGGCCTTGACGCGGGCGCGCTCGCCCGCGGCGGCCGGGTCGGCGGTGTCCAGGACGAACTCCCAGCGGTCGCCGTACTCGGCGCCCGGGAGGGTGAACCCGACCGCCTCGGACCCGGCGTTGATCAGCAGCAGGAACGAGTCGTCGCTGACGGTCCGGCCGCGCGGGTCGGGCTCGCTGATCGCGTCGCCGTTGAGGAACACGCCGAGGGACTTGGCGAAGCCGACGTTCCAGTCCTGGTCGGTCATGCTCTCGCCGGCCGGGGTGAGCCAGGCGATGTCGGCGGCGGCGGCGCCGGTGCCGATTCCGGTGAAGAAGCGGCGGCGCCGGAACACCGGGTGGTCGTGCCGCAGCCGCGACAGGATCCGGATGAACTCCATGTCGCCCGGGTCGTCCCAGTTCACCCAGGCGAGCTCGTTGTCCTGGCAGTAGACGTTGTTGTTGCCGCGCTGGGTGCGGCCCAGCTCGTCGCCGTGCAGCAGCATCGGGACGCCCTGCGACAGGAACAGCGTGGCGAGGAAGTTGCGGCGCTGGCGGGCCCGCAGCTCCAGCACGCCGGGGTCGCGGGTGGGGCCCTCCTGGCCGCAGTTCCAGGACCGGTTGTCGTCGGTGCCGTCGCGGCCGTCCTCGCCGTTGGCCTCGTTGTGCTTGTGGTCGTAGGAGACCAGGTCGGTGAGCGTGAACCCGTCGTGGCAGGTCACGAAGTTGATGGACGCGAACGGGCGCCGCGAGCTGTGCTCGTACAGGTCCGACGAGCCGGTCAGCCGGGACGCGAACTCCGGCATCGTCGCGTACGAGCCGCGCCAGAAGTCGCGGACGGTGTCGCGGTACTTGCCGTTCCACTCGGTCCACAGCGGCGGGAAGTTGCCGACCTGGTAGCCGCCCTCGCCGACGTCCCACGGCTCGGCGATCAGCTTGACCTGCGAGACGACCGGGTCCTGCTGGACGAGGTCGAAGAACGCGGCGAGCCGGTCGACGTCGTGCAACTCGCGGGCCAGCGCGGAGGCGAGGTCGAAGCGGAACCCGTCGACGTGCATCTCCAGGATCCAGTAGCGCAGCGAGTCCATGATCAGCTGCAGCGCGTGCGGATTGCGGACGTTCAGGGAGTTGCCGCAGCCGGTGTAGTCGAGGTGGTAGCGCTTGTCGTCGTCGCGGAGCCGGTAGTAGGACGCGTTGTCGATGCCGCGGAACGACAGCGTCGGCCCGAGGTGGTCGCCCTCCGCGGTGTGGTTGTAGACCACGTCCAGGATGACCTCGATGCCCGCCTCGTGCAGGGCGCGGACCATCGCCTTGAACTCCAGCACCTGCTCGCCGGCCTGCCCGGAGGAGCTGTAGGCGTTGTGCGGGGCGAAGAACCCGATCGTGTTGTAGCCCCAGTAGTTGTCGAGGCCGCGCGCCACCAGGGCGTGCTCGGGGATCGACTGGTGCACCGGCATCAGCTCGACGGCGGTCACCCCGAGGTCGACCAGATGGTCGATCATCACCGGGTGGCCGAGGCCCGCGTAGGTGCCGCGCTGCTCCTCCGGGATGCCCGGATGCAGCTTCGTCAGCCCCTTGACGTGCGCCTCGTAGATCACGCTCTCGTGGTACGGGACGCGCGGCGGCCGGTCGTCGCCCCAGTCGAAGAACGGGTTGATGACGACGTTCTTCGGCATGTACGGGGCGCTGTCGTCCTCGTTCGGCGCGTCCGGGTCGGCGAACCGGTAGGAGAACAGCGACTCGTGCCAGCGGACGCCGCCCTCCACCGCCTTGCCGTACGGGTCCAGCAGCAGCTTCGCCGGGTTGCAGCGGTGCCCCTCGCGCGGGTCGAACGGGCCGTGCACCCGGTAGCCGTAGCGCTGCCCGGGCCCGACGCCGGGCAGGTACCCGTGCCAGACGAACCCGTCCACCTCGGGCAGCTCGCGGCGCGTCTCGGTCCCGTCGGCGTCGAACAGGCACAGCTCGACCCGCCGGGCCACCTCCGAGAACAGCGCGAAGTTCGTGCCGGTGCCGTCCCAGGTGGCCCCCAGCGGATACGGATCCCCGGGCCAGACCTCCCGCATGTGCTCCCTCTCGTCGACCGACCGATGCCGCCTGCCCCGCAGCGCGTTCCCCGTCGATTCTGGCTTACTCCCGCTCCTCCCGCCCGGCACGGCCCGATATCCGAGTGTCACGGCGCCGGGTCCGCGCGTGGCGGGCGCCAGATCGTCTCGCCGTCGGCGGCCTCGGCGGTGGGGCGCATCCCGAGGCGGGACGCGACGGCCGCCGACGCCCGGTTGTCCGGATGGATCGCCGCGGTGATCCCCGCGATGCCGTGCCCGGTGAGCCAGCCGACCAGCGCGCGGGCGGCCTCGGTCGCGAAGCCGAACCCCTGGTACGGCATGCCGATCACCCAGGCGACCGACGCCTGCGGGCCGTCCGCCGAGGGGGTGACCGTCGCCTGGACGTAGCCGACGGCCTGCCCGTCGCGGGCGCGGCGGACGATCCAGTTGAGCCAGTACTCCTGGTGGAACGGCGCGGGCCCGGCGACCAGGTGCTCGTAGCGAGCGCGCAGCTCCTCGAGGGTGAGCGGCTCGCCGCCGATGTAGGTGTGCAGGCGCGGGTCGTCCAGGACCGGGGCCATCTCCTCGGCGTGGTGGACCGCCAGCGGCTCCAGGACGAGGCGCTGGGTCCGGATGGTCTCGGCGATCGGCCCGTACACCCGCCGATCGTATGCCCTGCCGGCCGGATCGCGCCCGTTCGGACGTGCTCGCTCGGCCGCGCGGGATCGGTTCGTGCGGGATCGGCCCGTGCTGCGGTCGGGGCGGTTCAGGCGCGGCCGGCCGTGTGGCGCCGCGTCCAGGCGCCGGCGGGATGCTGCGACGGGGCGAGCCACAGCCACGGCTGGGAGTGCCGGAACGGCAGGTCGGTGCCGGGCTGCCAGGGGAACAGGCCGTCGGCGTTGGGCCAGACGACCTGCAGGAACGGCAGCGGCGGGCGGCGGTAGAAGGCGACGGCGCCGCGGAGCAGCCCCTCGTACCAGCGCGGGTCGACGGAGCGGAACGCGGCGGTCTGGCCGCGGACGGCGCCGTCGCGGCGCTCGCCGTCGGAGGGCGGCCGGCCGCCCGCGGCGTCCCGGCCGAGGGCGTTGAGCACCTCCTCGGTCTCGTACACGTCGCCGCCGAACAGCGCCAGCTCGGGCGCGCGGTGGCTGTGCCACAGGCCGATGGTGTACGCCCAGCCGGGGCCGTCGGCGTCGGGCTGGACCAGCACGACGCTCCAGCCGTACTGGGTGATGTGGACGATGGTGCGGAGCTGGAAGTTGTCCAGACGGTCGCGGTCGCCGTAGTCGCGACAGATCACGCACGTGCATGAGGGGCGATCGTCGGACATGCCGCCAGCTTACGATCATTTCGTCCGCCGGTCCGCCCGGTGCGGAGACGAACCGGCGACGGTCCCCGGTACGCCTACCGCAGGGTCGGCAGGGTGAGCGCGCCGGGGTCGGCGGGGCCGGTGCGGACGGTGACCGGCAGCACGGTCCGGTTGCCCAGGTAGGACAGGTCGCTGGAGGCGACGGCGACGCGCAGCCGGTGCCCCTTGGCGAACCGGTGCACGATCGAGGGCAGCTGCACGGCCAGCGGCCGGCGCACGTCGGCGACCCGCACCGGCGAGACGAGCCGGTGGACGAGCGACACCGAGCCGTCCGGCGCGACGTCGTAGAGCTTGGCGAACAGGATGAGGCGGCCGTTGACGCCCGAGCGCTGCGACCGCACGGCGGCGGGGGAGTCCAGCCGGACCTTCAGGGTGGGGGAGCCGACCACGTCGGTGTCGGCGGCGAGCGGGGCGCCCGTCCAGGCGACGTAGGTTCCCGGAGCGTCGGCGGGCGGGACGTCGTCCAGGCCGAGCGCGCCCTGCACGGCGGACACCTCGGAGAACGACGTCGGGATCCACGGCAGGTTGCCGTAGCTCGCGCTGCCCGCGACGACCGACGCGCGGTCGGTGACCAGCTTGTCCTTGCCGGACAGGTAGAGCGTCCGGGGGCTGGCGGCCGCGGTGCCGTAGGCGGGCGCGGCGTTGCCCTGGTACGCCACCCACGGGCGGAAGTAGGCGAACGCCGGGCCGGTGCCGGTGGAGGTGCCCTTGAGGTAGTGGTCGAACCAGGCGGCGACGCGCTGCGCGGTGTAGCCGCCGGAGACGTCGGCGAGGTCGCCGTCGCCGGGGACCTGCCCGCCGCTGTGCCCGGACGACTGCCAGATCATCTTCACCGGGGTGTGCTGCGCGGCGAGCTGCCGGTAGGTGGCGGTGCCCTCCTGCAGGTCGAAGAGGCTGTCGGTCTCGCCCTGCACGATCAGCGTCGGCACCTTGATCTTCGGCATGTAGGACGCGACGGACGCGGCCTTCATGTACGCCATGCTCGCCTGCTGCGGCACGCCGAAGGCCAGGCTCTCGCCGACGGCCTGGCACAGGATCGTCGGGAAGTTCGGGCAGCCGACCAGCCGGCCGGGGTCGACCTGTCCGTTGGTGAGGCCGGCGGAGACGCCCTCGCCGAAGAACCCGAGCGCCCACACCAGCTTGGTGACGCCCGGGTCGGTGCTGAGCCTGCCGTCCACGAGCTGGTTGTTGGGCGCGAGCGAGTACCGCAGGTCGCGCCAGGTGATCATCGGGACGATCGTGTCGATGCGGCGGTCGACGCCGGCGGCGGCGAACTGGATCTGGCCGCCGTAGGAGCCGCCGACCATGCCGACGCGCGGGTCCCCGGTGGCGTCGAGCTTCACGGCGTTCAGCCGCGTCCCGTCCTTGGCGGCTTTCTTCCCGGCCAGGAAATCGACCAGTTGGCTCGCCGCGGCGCCGTCCCAATCGGGATGGTCGAGGGTGATGCGGCAGCCGCTGCCGCCGAATCCGAGGCCGGAATAGGACAGCACGGCGTAGCCGCGCTGCGCGTAGGTCTTGGCGAACCCGGCCTGGTCGTCCTTGGAGCCGCCGAAGCCGTTGGTCGTCAGGACGGCCGGTACCCGGTTCGCGGCGGACGCGGCGGACGGCAGGTACAGGTCGCCGACGACGTCGCAGTGCTGGTCGTGCTTCGGGCCGACCGCGACGTCGAAGTGCAGCGTCTTGACGGTGTAGGCGTCGGCCGCGTGGGCCGGCAGGGCGCTGACGCCGCCGGCCGCCAGCAGCGCGGCGAGCGAGGTGGACAGGACGGCGCGACGGCGCGGCATGGGGCGGCTCCGGGACCGGGGGGAAACAGGGGGCTGATCTTTACTACCGTCTGGTAAGAGGGCTGTCCAGATGCGAACGTGAAGTTTCTTCGGACGCGAGGCCGCGGCGGCCCCCGGCCCGCGCGGCGCCGGGCGCCGGGCGGTCGCCGCCGGTGCCCGGCGCGGCCGCGCGGGTCAGGAGCGCTTGGCGCCGCGCTGACCCCGGCATCGGATTCCCGGCCGCCGCGATGCCCCCGCATGACGAAATCCTCACCTGTTGGGGAAATACATTAATCGGGGTTCCGCCAATACCGCGGCCGCCGAGCATCTACTATTCTTCGAACTGACCAATAAAACGGAACGGAGACGGCTCATGGCACAGAAGGTCCAGGTCTCACTGGTCGATGACCTCGACGGCGGCGCGGCGGTGGAAACGGTGTCGTTCGCGCTCGACGGCAGGGCGTACGAGATCGACCTGAACAAGAAGAACGCGGCCAAGCTCCGCAAGGCCGTCGCGCCCTTCCAGGAGAAGGCGCGCAAGGCGCGCCCGGCCGGCCGCAAGGCCGCGACGCGGACGGCGAGCAACCGCGAGCGCAGCGCGGAGATCCGGGAGTGGGCCAGGTCGGCGGGCATCCCGGTCAACGACCGCGGCCGCATCCCGGCGAACGTCGTCCAGCAGTACGAGGCCGCTCACTGAGCACCGTTCCCGGCCGCCGCGCACGCGGCCGCGGACGAGGCGATCCGCCTTTCCCGAGTGCCGCCGCCGACCCTATTTCCAGGGGCCGGGCACGGCGAAGGAACCGCATGCGAGAGCAGATCTGGAACGCCGCGCCGCCGGGTCCCGCAATGGGCTGACGCCGGGCAGCGGCGCGGTCGCGCGAAAGCGCCGGTGCGCCGGGACCCGCACCGCGGAAGGGGAGGCATTGACCGTGGGGGAGTTCGCACCGCCGCACCGGCTGATCGCCGCCTTCGCGGTGCTGCCGCTCTTCGGTTCCACGAGGCTTCCGGACGCCGCCGGATAGCGCCGCGCGGGCCCGCGGTCAGCCGGGCAGGACGCGGGTGAGCAGGTCGGCGACGGTGACGGCGCCGATCATGGGGGCGTCGGTGCTGCGCGGGTCGCCGGAGACCGCGACGACGGGGCTGCGGGCGCCCGCCATGACGCTGGCGATCTCCATGACGGTCGCCTCGGCGTCCACGACCGGCGGCGGCGTGCGCTTGGCGGGCAGCAGGTCGGCGACGCGCTTGCCGGCGAGCCGCTCGCAGAGCCGGTCGGCGTGCCCCTCGTCGAAGGCGCGGGCGAGCGCGGGGTCGTCGCGCACGTACTGCGGGATGAGCGCGCCGAGCAGCTGGGAGCCGGGCAGCACCGCCGTCGGGCGCCGCCGCTCGTCCACCACGATCAGCCCGAGCAGCCGGTGCTCGGCCAGCAGGCGGGCGGCGTCCAGCGCACTGGTGTCCGCGGTGACGGTGGGGTAGTCGACGGCGAGTTCTCCGGCGCGCACACCACGACCGTAGCAGGCCCCCGGCCAGGGATCCCGTCGCCCGTCACGGCCGGTCAGGCGGGCGGTCACCGCCCTCCTGCGTGGAAAACGCTCCGGAATCCCGTTAGGGTCGGTGAACGGTGAGCCGGGAAGTCTGGTCGGCGTCGTGCCGCCGACCCCGAAAAGACTTCCAGGAGCCGCCTTGGCCACCGCAGCCGCAGTCACGATCTTCGTCGTCGCGTACGTCCTGATCGCGTCGGAGAAGGTCCCGCGGACGGCGGTCGCGCTCGGCGGCGCGGCGCTGATGCTGCTGCTCCACATCACCGACGCCGGCGCGGCGTTCTTCTCCGAGCGGACCGGCGTCGACTGGAACGTCGTCTTCCTGCTGCTCGGCATGATGGTGATCGTCTCGGTGCTGCGGCAGACCGGGGTGTTCGAATACGTGGCGATCTGGGCGGCCAAACGGGCGCGCGGGAAGCCGTACCGGCTGATGGTGATGCTGGTGCTCATCACCGCGGGCGCGTCGGCGCTGCTGGACAACGTCACCACCGTGCTGCTGGTCGCGCCGGTCACCTTCCTGGTGTGCGAGCGGCTCGGCCTGGACGTCGTCCCGTACCTGATCGCCGAGGTGATGGCGTCCAACATCGGCGGCGCCGCGACGCTGGTCGGCGACCCGCCCAACATCATCATCGCCAGCCGCGGCGGGCTGACCTTCAACGAGTTCCTGGTCAGCCTGGCGCCGCTGGTCGTCGTGCTGGTCGGCGTGTTCTGCCTGCTGTGCCGGTGGCTGTTCCGGTCCGCGTTCGTCTACGACCCGGATCGCGCGGCCGAGGTGATGGCGCTGCGGGAGAAGGAGGCCATCACCGATCGGCGGCTGCTGTACCAGGGGCTGGCCGTCCTCGCCGCGGTGATCGCGGCGTTCGTACTGCATCCCGTCCTGGACTACGAGCCGTCGGTCGTCGCGCTGCTGGGCGCGGGGCTGCTGGTCGCCGCGACGAAGGTCACCACCGAGCAGGCGCTGGCCGAGGTGGAGTGGCCGACGCTGGTGTTCTTCGCGGGGCTGTTCGTCATGGTCGGCGGGCTGGTCGAGACCGGCGTCATCGCGGACGTGTCGCGGGCCGCCGCCGACGTCACCGGCGGGGACCTCGGCGCCGCCTCGATGCTGCTGCTGTGGGCGTCGGGCGTGCTGTCGGCGATCGTGGACAACATTCCCTACGTCGCGACGATGAGCCCGATCGTCTCCGACCTCGTCCAGGCGCATCCGGGCACCGAGGGGCACGTGCTGTGGTGGGCGCTGGCCCTCGGCTCCGACCTCGGCGGCAACGCCACCGCGATCGGCGCCAGCGCCAACGTCGTCGTGCTCGGCATCGCCGCGCGCAACGGCACCCCGATCAGCTTCTGGAGGTTCACCCGCTACGGGTTGATCGTCACCGCCGTCACCGTCACCCTGTGCGTGCCCTACCTGTGGCTGCGCTACCTGTGACCGGCCGCGCGGCGGCGTCCGAGCACCGGACCGGCCGGGAGGGACCCGCGGGCGCCCGGCCGGGCAACAACGGGTGATCAGACCTCGACCCGAGAGGCCCGCCCATGCCCCCGACAAGCCGGTCGTCACCGGCCCGGCCCGCGACCGCGCCCGCCGACGAGCCCGCGGCCGAGCCCACCGACGCGGCGCTCATCGCCGCGTCCCGCACCGACCCGGAGCGGTTCGCCGCGCTGTTCCGCCGGCACGCACCGGCGATCATGCGGTACAGCGCGCGGCGCCTCGGCCCGGACCCGGCCGAGGACGTCGTCGCCGAGACCTTCCTGATCGCCTTCCGCCGCCGCGCGTCCTATGACCCGGCGCGCCCGGACGCGCGGCCGTGGCTGTACGGGATCGCCACCAACCTGATCCGCCGGCACCGCCGCGCCGAGGTGCGGGCGCTGCGGGCGCTGGCGCGCGGCGGCCAGGACCCGGTCACCGAGCCGTTCACCGACGCCGTCGAGGACCGGGTGCACGCGGGCGCCCGGTCCCGGGCGCTCGCCGGCGCGATCGCCGCGCTGCCCGCCGCGCAGCGGGAGGTCCTGCTGCTGGTGACGTGGGCCGGGCTGACCTACGACGAGATCGCCGAGGCGCTCGGCGTCCCGTCCGGGACGGTCCGGTCCCGGATGAACCGGATCCGCCGCAAGCTGCGCGGCGCGCTCGGCGACGCCGACCCGTACCGGGAGGACCACGATGGATGAGCTGCGGCTCGTGGAGCGGCTGCGCGCCGAAGTCCCCGAGGACAGCGACGTGACCGGCGCCGAGCGGCGGTGGCGCGACCGGGCGCTCGCCGGCCCGCCGCGGCGCCGCGCCCGGCGGCCGCTGCTGCTCACCGGGGTGGCCGCCGCCGCGTGCGGCGCGGTCGCGGTGACGGCCGTGGCGGTGGCCCGCCGGCCGGCGGAGCCGCCCGCGCCGCCGGCCAACGTGGCCGCCGTGCTCGACCGGGCCGCCGACCGCGCCGCCGCCGAACCCGTCCCGCGCCCCGACCAGTTCGTCTACCAGGACACGGTCGAGCTGCGCCGGGTGATGGACGGCGGGCGCTGGTACCGGGACCGCAACCAGTCCTGGGTCTCGGTGAACGGCGCGAAGCCCGGCCTCATCCGGCTGAAGAACTCGATCCGGCCCCGGCCGGGCGAGCACCTCCCGCCGGACGGCGAGGACGTCGTCGCCCCGTGCGGGCAGGTGCCGCCGATCGACCGGCCCTACCTCGGCGACCTCCCCGCCGACCCCGACGCGCTGCTCCGCCTGCTGGCCCGGGTCGGCGACGGCGGGCGGGCCGAGCGGCAGTGGGAGGCGGCGACCGACCTGATCGACCGGCCCGCGCCCCCGGGCGTGCGCGCGGCGCTGTTCCGCGCCATGGCCCGGATCCCCGGCGTGCGGCTGGCGAGCGACTCCGTGGACGCGGCCGGGCGGCACGGCGTCGCGGTCGCCCGCACCGAGGACGGCGTCCGCGAGGAGATCATCTTCGACACCGCGACCCACCGGTACCTCGGGACCCGGGACGTCGTGACGCGCTCCAGCCGGCAGCTCGGAGAGCGGGGCTCGCTCCTGTTCGCCAGTGCCCTCGTCCGGACGGCGATCGTCGATGAGACTCCCGAGCCCGCGCCGGGGGCCGGGACCTCCAACTGCTGACCGGATGCGGCCCGCGCCCGTCCGCCCCGTCCCAGGGCGGGTGGGCGCGGGCCGGTTCGTCCGGTAAAGGGCGGAACGGCGGGGAACGGCGGCGCTATCGTGTCGCCTGACCCTCGCGCTGACCGCCTCGTACAGGAGCCTCCATGGGCTACCCCCCGCCTCCCGCCCGGCCCGGTCCCGGCGGCCCGTACCACCCCGGCTACGGCCCGGGAGGCTACGGCGCTCCGGCGCCCGCCGGTCCGCCCGCTCCGCCGTACGCGCCGCCGCAGCCGCAGCCCGCCTACCCGCCGAACGGGTACGCGCCCGCCGGATATCCCCAGCAGACCGGATATCCCCAGCAGACCGGATATCCGCAGCAGGCCGGGTACCCCGCGCCGCAGCAGGGCGGATATCCGCAGCAGCAGGCGCCCGCGCAGTACGGCGGGGCGCCCGCGGACCTGTACGGCTCGCCGATCCTCGTCTACGACCAGCCGGCGCAGTTCTTCTCGACCGAGGCCAACTACACCATCTGGAGCCCGCAGGGGCAGCCGGCGGCGCACGTCCGCGAGCAGGGCGTGAGCGGGGCGAGGAAGGCGCTGCGCGTCGTCAACCAATCGAGCCAGAGCAAGGCCGAGCGCAAGCTGACGATCTTCCGCCCGGACGGCATGCCGTACTTCCACTTCTACAAGCCGTACGGCTTCATGGGCACGCCGAGGATGCAGGTGCTGACGGCCCAGGGCGGCCTCATCGGGCATCTGCGCAAGCGGGCGATGCGCGGTTGGGAGATCCTCACCGCGCAGGAGCAGCAGCTCGGCTACTACGAGCTGCTCAGCGGGCGCGTCACCGACTGGCAGCAGCAGGAGGTCGCCCGGATCCAGCGCGGCTTCGAGGGGATGGGCGAGCTGCTGTCGCAGATGTTCACCGGCGCGGACCGGTACGTGCTCCGGATGCACGCGCCGTTGCAGGAGCCGATGCGCACGCTGGTCCTGGCCTGCCCGCTCGCGTTCGACACGGCCGTCTCCCAGAACCGCAGCCTCGGGGGCTGGCTCTAGCAGCCGCTGCCCGCCGCGTCCGCGACGCACTCGGGCGCGGTGGCGGGCGCGCTCGGCGGCGGGCGCAGGACGCCGGCCGCCGCGGCGGCGACCGCGCAGCACGCCACGGGCAGGAAGAACGTGAGGTTGAGCGGCATCAGGCCGGTCAGCGGCCCGATGACGGCCGGACCGGCGAGCATGCCGAGGTAGCCGATGCCCGCGACGCGGGAGACGTTGACGCCTGCGGCGTCCGGGTCGGTGTGCCCGGCGGCGCTGAACAGCTGCGGCACGCACCCCGACAGTCCCGCCCCGAGCACCGCCCATCCGGCCAGCGCCAGGGGGATCCAGGGGGACAGGGCGGCGGCGGTGAGGCCGAGCGCGGCGGCCGACGCCCCGTAGCGCAGGACGGCGACCGGGCCCAGCCGGGCGGCCGCCCGGTCGGCGAGCAGCCGGCCGATCGTCATGGTGGTGGCGAAGGCGCCGTAGGCGAGCGCGGCGGTGGCGGCGGAGGCGTCCAGGACGCGGCGCAGGTGCAGCGCGCTCCAGTCGTTGGCCACGCCTTCGCACAGCATGATCATCAGGGCCAGTGCGGCCAGCGCCCAGATCCGCCAGGGGGCGCGCCGCCGGACGCGCGGGGCGTCCGTCCGCGCGGCGCGCTCGGGCCGCAGGAGCGCGGGCGCCGCCGCGAGGGCGACGGCCAGGCCGAGGACGGCCACGGCGGACAGCGTGACCGCCGGGCGCAGGCCCAGCCCGAGCGTGCAGGCGCCCACCAGCGACGCGAGGACGCCGCCGATGGAGTACGTCGCGTGGAACGCCGACATGACGGGCCGCTCGTATCCGCGTTCGACCTGCACCGCGTGGGCGTTCATGCCGACGTTCAGGCCGCCGCCGTTGCAGGCGCCGAGCACCAGCAGTGCCGCCCCGAGCGTCCAGGCGTCGGAGGCCAGGCCCGGCCCGACGACCGCGACACTGCTGAGCGCCGCGCCGACCGGGACGACCCTGCGCGCGCCGAAGCGGTCGGTGAGCGGCCCGATGAGCTGCATGCCCGCGAACGACCCCGCCCCGAGCAGCAGCAGGAGCCGGCCGAGCACGGCGTGGCCGATGCCCGCCTGGTGCTCGATGACCGGGATGTGGACGACCCACATGCCGAGCACGAACCCGGACAGGCCGAAGTAGACGAAGGTGGCGAGCCGGCCCGCCCGCAGCGTTCGATCCATAACACGAACATAACGAACATCTCGCCAGATCCAAACCTTGCTTTTCGAACATCGATGGTGTTCGATCGCGGGTATGGCGGACGCGGAACGGCTGAGACGGATCACCGAGGCGGTGCGCGACGCCGGCAGCATGGGCGTCGCGGAGCTCGCCGGGCTCACCGGCGCCTCGGAGATGACCATCCGCCGCGACCTCGACCACCTCGCCGCCCAGGGGGTGCTCGAACGCTACCGGGGCGGGGCCAGGAGCCTGCTGCTGCGCGGCGAGGAGCCGCCCTTCGCGGTGCGCGTCCAGGAGGACGTGGAGGCCAAGCGCCGCATCGCGGCCGAGGCCGCCGCGCTCATCGCCGACGGCGAGTCCGTCGTCCTGGACAGCGGCACCACCTGCCTGGCGGTCGCCCGGGAGCTGGAGTCGCGGCGGCTGACCGTCGCGCCGCTGTCCCTGCACGCGATCAACGCGCTGTCCGCCGCCCCGCGGCTGACGCTGCTGGTGCCCGGCGGCCGGCCGCGCCCGGGCGAGCTCGCGCTCACCGGCCCGCTGGCCGAGGCGTCGCTGGCCGCCCTGCGCTTCGACACCGCGATCATCGGCTGCTGCGGGCTGACCGCGGACGACGGGCTGACCGCCCACGACCTGGAGGACGCCGCCGTCAAGCGGGCCGCGATCGCCTCGGCCCGCCGCGTCATCGCCGTCACCGAGGCCGCCAAGCTCTCCCGCACCGCGCTCGCGTTCGTCGGGCCCGTCTCCGATCTGGACGCCGTCGTCACCGACGACGACGCCCCCGCCGAGCAGGTCGCCCGGCTGGAGGCGGCGGGCGTGGCGGTGCGCACGGTCTGACGCCCCCGCCCGCCGGACGGGCGAGGGCGCCGGACGCGAGGGCTACGGCGTCACCACCTTCCCGCCGAAGGTCACGACGAGGCGGCCGTCCGAGGCGAAGGACCAGCCGAGGGCCCCGGTGTAGGAGGAGCAGCGCGACCCGTTGGAGCCGGACCAGAACTGGTTCGAGCCGTCCGCGTCGCCGACCACCTTGTCGTTGGACCCGCCGCCGGCGAACCGGCACGAGGTGTTGTTCCGGAACACCGAGGTGCCGGTGTCGAAGGAGAAGTTGCGCTCGGCGTTGTCGATGCTCGCGTTGTCCGAGATCGTCATCGTGCCCGGGTTGCTGTTGTAGGTGAATCCGTGGTGCCCGTTGCCGTAGGCGATGCTGCGCCGGACGACGTGGTTCACCGCGATCTTGTCGCCGCCGAGCTTGTAGCC
The DNA here is from genome assembly GCF_030283205.1 of Actinomadura opuntiae. Taxonomy (GTDB): domain Bacteria; phylum Actinomycetota; class Actinomycetes; order Streptosporangiales; family Streptosporangiaceae; genus Spirillospora. Next base: position 96,121 of record NZ_JASNWF010000022.1, on the reverse strand, counting down.
GTTGCGGTCGCCGTTGCCGTTCTGCGTCCCGTCGGTGAGGGTGCCGTTCCCGTAGGAAAGGGAATCCTCGATGGTGACCGGCCCGATCGCGCCGGTGTCGGTCTTGGTGTAGAGGTCCCAGCCGTCGTCGATGTTGTTGTGGGAGACGTCGTAGCGGAAGACGTTCCCGGTGCCGACCGTGAGTTTCGCGGCGAAGCCGTCGGCGTCCTCGCCGTCGGAATCGGAATTGTCATGCGATTCCGCGCTGACGACGAGATTGCCGGACGGCCATTGGTCGCGGGGCGTGCTGGAGGACGCCCGGGAGATCTGCAGGCCCGTGTCGCGGTTGAAGCGCGTCACCGTGCGCTCGATCACGTTGTTGCTGCCGCCGACGAAGATGCCGTTGTCGCCGGCGTGTTCCACGACCAGGCCGGAGACCTGCCAGTAGGAGCCGTTCACCTGGAGGCCGCGGTTGGCGGGGTCCTCGCTCTGGGCCGAGAAGTTCAGCACCGGCGTCTCGCCCGGGTAGGCGGACAGCCGCGTCCGGGCGCCGGAGGTGCCGTCCTCGCCCTCCGGAATGGTGATCGTCTGCGAGTAGCGGTACGTCCCGCCGCGCATGTAGATGGTGCCGCCGGGTGCGACGCGGCCGATCGCCGAGGCGAGCGTCGTCGGGTCGGACTGCGTTCCGGCGGCGCCGTCGGAGCCGCCCGGCGCGACGTAGAGCGCGTCGCCGCCGGTCGGCGGCGGGGTGTCGCCGCCCAGCTCGACGTCGACGTAGTCGAGGTTGGCGAGGCCGTCGGCGCCGGTCGGCGTGAAGCGGACGGTGTTGGCGCCCGACTTCACCGGCACGGTGATCGTCTTGGTCGCCCAGGTGTCCCACGAGCCGGTGCTCTCGAACGACACCGCCGGGGCCGCCGAGCCGTTCACCGCGACGTCCGCCGGCCGCGCGGCCGACGTCCCGTTGGCGAAGCGGATGTGCAGGGTCGCCGTGCCCGCGGACGGGGCGTTCACGGTGAACTGGGCGTAGGCGCCGGCCTTGTTCGCGCCGTTGCAGAACCCGCCGCCGGAGTAGCCCGCGTGGTCGGAGTCGATGGTCCCGCTGCACACGGCCGGGGAGCTCTCGGCCTCGTAGCGGGTGGTGGTGGCGGCCTGCGCCGCGTTGGCGGACAGTGCCACCAGCGCGCCGGCGAGCAGGCCGCCGCACGCGATGACGGGGGTGGTTCGCATTGTTCCCTCCAGTTCGCCTGGTCCTTCTCCTGGCTTTTTCCGACCGTGATCAGGGGAGCGGAAACGCGCGATGGCCATCGGCGATGAAAGCGCTTTCTAACACCGTAGGCTCCGGCCGTCGACCCGTCAACGGATTGCAATTGTTTCATGAATTGCCCGAGACGGGGACGAGGACCACGAGGAACGTTCCAATATTGGTCCGGAGGAAAAGCGAAGAGCTTTATCGGCTTTGCCGGTGGATTTCGGAGAGCCAGGCGAACGCCGCCTCCTGCATGGGGCGGTCGAAGAGATGGGGGGCGTCGAAGAAGGCGCCGGCATAGCGGCCGGGCGCGTCCCGGTAGGCCGCGGTCAACAGGCGGTGGGCGCGGCGCATTCCTTCGGCGGGGAAGAGCGGGTCCGCCTCGGCGTACAGGACCATCAGCGGGGCCGGGGCGCGGGCGGCGAGCACGCCGGGCCAGTCGGCCAGCCGGGTCAGGCCCGGCGGGAACAGCATCCAGGAGTGCGCGGCGACGTGCTCCTCACGCAGATCGCGGAACGAGGTGACCGCCGCCGCCGCGACGACGGCGCCGATCGCCGGGTCGAGCGCGCCGAGGAGGGCGGCGCGCACCCCGCCGCCCGACAGACCGATCGCGCCGACCGAGGCGATATCGGGACGGGAGCGCAGATACGCCGCGGCGACGAGGTCCTCGGAGGCGAGCACGCCCGCGAACGAGGTGCCAAGCACCGTGCACGCCTTCGCCAGCACGTGCTCGTGCTCGCGGGCGGCGCGGTCGTAACGGTCGGCCTCGCTCTCGTCCGCGCCGGGCTCCAGCGGCAGCGGGACGCGGCGGCCGCCCCAGGCGAAGACGTCGTGGGCCAGCACGGCGAACCCCCGCCGCGCCAGCTCGTTGGCGTAGGCGCGGCCGCCGTAGATCCGCGCGCGCAGCCGGACGACCTCGGCGGCGGGCGGCTCCGGCCCGTCGGCGATCTTGTCCTTGCCCGCCCACTTCATGCCCGCGTGGCAGTGCATCGCGACGACGCCCGGCAGCGGGCCCGCGGCACCGCGCGGGCGCAGCAGGAAGGCGCGGGTGCGGGGGCCGAAGCCGACCGTCCAGGACAGCTCCTCGCCCTCCAGGCCCGCGCCGGTCCAGCGGCGCTCGACCCGGACGTCGCGGGCGCTCAACTCGAGGACGCCGAGCGCGTCGCGCAGCCGTTCCGGCAGGTCAGGGCCCGGCGGCGGGAACAGGCCGCGGTCGCGCGCGGCGATCTCCGCCAGGCCCGGGAACCCGCCGAGCATCAGCCCGCGTCCCCGTCCACCCACCGGGTGCCGCCGGCGGTGAGGGCGACGGGCGCGCCGGTCGCCGCGGACCGGTCGGCCGACACGCCGATCATCACGCTCGCCACGCCCGCGCGGTATCCCGCCTGGCGCGCCAGCGGGTCGTCCGACGGGCCCCGGAACACGTCGTTGAGCAGCAGCGCGTCGCCGCCGCCGTGCGCGCCCGCGCCCCGCCCGATCTCGATCTCCTCGGGCTCGTGCCAGTGCCGGTGCAGGACGAGCCGCTCGGACGCGCCCGCCGCGTGCTCCTTGCCCGACGCGGTCGGGTCGATCGCGGCGTGCGGCGGCGTCCACGCCCGCTCGACGACGTCCAGCTCCAGCCGTCCGGCGGTGCCGTTGAACACGGCCCGGTACCCCTCGGCGGGCGCGTGGGCGTTGAGCGAGTAGGTGAGCAGCGCGCCGCCCTCGTACCGGACGAGCACGGACATGTTGTCGTCGATGGTGATGCCCTCGCCGAACACGTCCTGGTCGCGGATGTAGCCGTCCTCGTGTTCGGCGTCCAGGTACAGGCGCTTCAGCCGGGGGTCGGCGGACAGGTCCAGCAGGAACGGGTCGGTGCCGAGCCCCGGCGCGTTGCGGGCCCGGGCGGGGCGGCCGGTGAGCCCGCGTGCGCGCGCGTTGCCGGCGCCGTAGAAGCGCAGCGAGGTCTGCGCGTAGACGGACGCGGCGGCGTCGGCGAGCCACCAGTTCACCAGGTCGAAGTGGTGCGTGGCCTTGTGCACCAGCAGGCCGCCCGAGTTCGCCTTGTCGCGGTGCCAGCGGCGGAAGTAGTCGGCGCCGTGGATGGTGTCGAGCGCCCAGTCGAAGTGCACCGAGGTGACCTCGCCGATCGCGCCGCCGGCGAGCAGCCGCCGGACGGCGCTGTTGCGCGGCGAGTAGCGGTAGTTGAACGTGACGACGAGCCGCCCGGTGCTCCGCTCGGCCGCCTCGATGATCGCCGCGCAGTCCGCGGCGGTGGTGCACAGCGGCTTCTCGACGACGACGTCCTTGCCCGCGTCGAGCGCCGCGACGACGTAGCGGGCGTGGGCGGCGTCGACGGTGGCGACGACGACGGCGTCGGCGAGTTCGAGCATCTTGCCGAACTCCTCCGGTGCGAAGCACGGCACCCTGTCCCGGCTCCGGCGTCCGATGCGGTCCAGGTAGTAGGCCAGGCGCGTCCGGTTGGGGTCGCAGAGCGCGGCGATCGCGCCGGTGTCGCTCCAGTCGCCGAGCAGCGCGTCGACGTACATCTGCGCCCGGTGGCCGAGCCCGACGAAGGCGTATCGCATGGTGCGGGAACTCCAGTGCTGGAAGGTGGCGCCGTGCGGCCCGGCCGTCCGCGGGCGCGGGCCGCACGGCTCGTCATCGTGTCACCGGCGACCGGGGGTCACTGGCCGAGGGCGCCGTTGGCCTCCTTGATGAAGGTCTTGGCCGCGTCGTCCGGCTTCGCCTTGCCGAACAGCACCGAGTCGGTGGCGCGCTTGAGGATGTCCTCCATCTCCATCGCGCCCTTCGGCGGGATCACGATCGGGCTCAGCTCGCCCTTGATCGAGTCCATGAACGCCGCCACCTTCTGGTCGGCGGGGGACAGCTTGCCCTTGATCGCCGCGAGGACCTTGGCGTTGGTGGGCAGGCCGCGGTCGCTCAGCAGGATCGCGCCGGCGTCGGGGTCGTTGACCAGGAAGTCGACGAACTTCGCCGCCGCCGCGGAGTGCTTGGTCCGCGACGAGATCGTGTAGTACATGGCCGGCTGCAGGAACATCCCGGACGCGCTCGCGCCCGGCGCCTTCGGCATCCGCAGCATCTCGAGGTCCTGGCCGGAGCCCTTGGACAGCGCGTCGAGCTGGTTGCTCCACCAGCTGCCGTACACGCTCTTGTTGGTGGCGAGCAGCGCCTGGTCGGGCTTGGTGCCGGTCTCCAGCATCTTGGCGGCGCCGGGGCCCGCCTTCGTGGCGATGATCTTCTGTATCAGCGCCCACCAGTCCTTGACGGTCTGCTCGGACAGCCCGAGCTTGCCGTCGGCGTAGAACGGCTCACCGCGCTGCGCCGCGAAGACCTGGAGGAACGCCGGGTTCTCGTTGTACTCGGTGCCCCAGACCTGCCCGCCGCTCTTCTGCGTCATCTTCTGGGACGCCGCGATGTAGTCGTCCCACGTCCACGTCTTGTCGTCGGGCATCTTCTGGCCCTCCTTCTCCAGGAGGTCCTTGTTGACGATCATCGGCCACGTGTTGACGCCGGTGGGGACGGCGTACTGCTTGCCGTCCAGCTGCCCGGCCTTGAGCACGTTCTGGTCGAGGTCGGCGGTGTTGACCTTGCCCTTGACGTCGGAGAGGACGCCGCGTCCCGCGTACTCCGCCAGACCCCGGATCTCGATCGACATCACGTCCGGGGCGTCGCCCGCGGCGGCCTTGGTGGCGAGCTTCTCGTAGTAGCTGTCGAAGTCGGAGAAGTCGCCCTCGACGTCGATCGTGGGGTTCTTCTGCTCGAACTTCGCGATGGCCGACTCGGTCAGCTTCTGCCGCGAGTCGCTGCCCCAGTAGGAGAAGACGAGCTTCGTCTTCCCCCCGGACCCGCCGCCGTCGCCGCCGCCTCCGCAGGCGGTGGCCGACACCGCGACCAGGGCGAGGGCGGTGGCCGCCAGGATGCGTTTCATGGGTGGTACCTCCGGACAGGGGGTGGGGGAGGGGGCGGGGGGACTATTTGAAACCGGTGGTCGCCATGCCGCGGACGAGGTACTTCTGGCCGGCCAGGAAGAAGCCGAAGATCGGCCCCAGCGAGACGATCGACATCGCGAACATCGGCCCCCAGGAGGAGTCGCCGCTGGAGTCCAGGAACTGGCGCAGCGCGACCGGGGCCGTGAGCTTGTCGGAGTTGGTCAGGTAGAGGTTCTGGGTGAAGAAGTCGTTCCACGTCCAGATGAAGGTGAAGATCGCCGTGGTGGCCAGCGCGGGCACGCACAGCGGCAGCACCACCTGCAGGAACGTGCGCAGGTGGCCCGCGCCGTCGATCGCGGCCGCCTCGTCCAGCTCCCGGGGCAGGGTGCGGATGAACTGCACCATCAGGAAGATGAAGAACGCGTCGGTGGCCAGGAACTTCGGCACCACGATCGGCCAGATGGTGTTGATCCAGCCGATCTTGCTGAACATGATGTACTGCGGCACGACGGTCACGTGGTGCGGCAGCATGATCGACAGCAGCATGACCGCGAACCACAGCTTCTTCAGCGGGAACTCCAGCCGGGCGAACGCGTAGGCCGCCAGCGAGCAGGCGACCAGGTTGCCGACCACCGCCAGCACGGTGATGACCGCCGAGTTCCACAGGTAGTAGCCGAAGGAGTGGGTCAGCGCGTCCCAGCCGCCGGTGTAGTTCGCGCCGGTCACGTGCGAGGGGACGAGCCCGGGCTCCCGGAAGATCAGCTCCTCGGGCTTGACCGAGCTGGCGACCATCCACAGCAGCGGGTAGAGCATGAACAGCCCGAACACGATCAGCAGCACGTGCCGGGTCAGTCGCGAGGCGGGCCGGAACAGCACCGGCGCGCGCTTACTTTTCGTCGCCATAGAAGACCCAGAATCGAGACATGAGGAAGTTGACGGCGGTCAGGGCCCCGATGATGAGCAGGAGCACCCACGCCATCGCGGCGGCGTAGCCCATCTCGTAGTTCTTGAAGCCCTTGATGTAGAGGTAGAGCGTGTAGAACAGGGTCGAGTCGACCGGCCCGCCGTTGCCGCCGCTGACGATGAACGACTGCGTGAACGACTGGAACGACTTGATCAGCTCCAGCACCGCGTTGAAGAAGATGATCGGGGTGAGCAGCGGCAGCGTGATCGAGCGGAACTGCCGCCAGCGGCCGGCGCCGTCCACCCGGGCCGCCTCGTACAGCGACCGCGGGATCTGCCGCAGCCCGGCCAGGAAGATGACCATCGGCGCGCCGAACGTCCAGACGTGCAGGATGATCAGCGTCCACAGCGCGGTGTCGGGGCTGGTGACCCAGCCCTCGCCGTGGTAGCCGAACCAGCCGAGGAACGTGTTGACGATCCCGTCGGTCCCGAAGATCTTCTTCCACAGGATCGAGATCGCGACGCTGCCGCCGAGCAGCGAGGGCAGGTAGAAGACCGACCGGTAGACCGGCAGCCCGCGCAGCCCCTTGTCCAGCGCCATCGCCAGCCCGAGGGCGAACGCGAGCTGGAGCGGGACCGACACGACGACGTAGATCGTCGTGACCTTGAGGGAGTGGATGAACCGGTCGTCGGCCGTGAACATCTTGTGGTAGTTGTCCAGGCCGATCCAGTGCGGCGGGGTCAGCATGCTGTAGTCGTTGAACGACAGGTACAGCGTGGCGATCATCGGGCCGAGCGTGATGGCGAACAGCCCGACGAACCAGGGCGCCAGGAACAGGTAGCCGGCCCACGCCTGCGAGCGTGCGCGCGAGCTCTTGCGGCGGCGGGGGCGGCGCGCGCCCGTCCGCGCGGGGGGCGCGGCCGGGGGATCGGCCGTCCCCGCCGCCGTGCCGGCCTCGGCGGGCCTCAGCGTCATCACTGGCCCTTCGTTGAGCGGGTGGGTGAGATAGCGCTTTCTTATAGCCATCTCGGAGATGACGTCAACCCTTTGCAGTGAGCTTCCTCACGATCGACGTCGAACCGCAATCGAATAAGACGAGGTCAGCGGCCTTTTGGGCGCAAAGCATCGGCACCATAACGGTCCGGCCTGCAGGCGCGTTACTACAAACGGTTGCAGTCGCGGGCATGGCTGAAGCGGTAGGTGGTGGCCGAGCGGTGCTCCTCGCCGGGCCGCAGCACCGCGGACGGGAACGCCGGCCGGTTCGGGGCGTCGGGGAAGCGCTGGGTCTCCAGGCACAGGCCCGCGAACGGCCCGAACGGGGTGGCGACGCCGTCCAGCATGTGCCCGGTGTAGAACTGCACGCCCGGCTCGGTGGTGGTGACCTCCATCGACCGCCCGCTCGCCGGATCGGTCACCGTCACCCGGCCCCGGAGCACGAAGCAGTGGTCGTAGCGGCCGTCGCGCCGCGCGTCCACCCGGGTGGGGGCGGTGAAGTCGAACGGCGTCCCGGCCACCGGCGCGAGCTCGCCGGTGGGGATCTTGCCCTCGTCGACCGGCAGGTAGCGGTCGGCCTCCAGCATCACCACGTGGCGGCGCACGTCGCCCGAGCCCGCCAGGTTGAAGTAGGAGTGGTTGGTCAGGTTGAGCACCGTCGGGGCGTCGGCCGCGGCCCGGTACTCCAGCCGCAGCGCGTCGCCGTCCAGGACGTACCGGACGCGGGCCCGCAGCTCGCCCGGGTAGCCCTCCTCGCCGTCCGGGCTCACCAGGCTCAGCTCCACCTCCTCGGGGCCGGCCGACTCGACCCGCCACACCCGCTTGTCGAAGCCGCGGACGCCGCCGTGCAGGCTGTGCTCGCCGTCGTTGCGCGCGAGCCGGTACTCCGTGCCGTCGAGGGTGAACCGGCCGCGGGCGATGCGGTTGCCGTACCGGCCGACGACGGCGCCGAAGTACCGGCTGCGGTGCAGGTAGTCCTGGAGCGTGGGGAGGCCGAGCACCACGTCGGTGCCGTCCGCCACCCGCAGCCGCTGGAGCGTCGCGCCGTAGGTCAGGACGGCGGCGCGCAACCGCCCGTTGTCGAGCACGTGCCGGTGGACCTTCTCGCCCTCGGGCGTGACGCCGAAGGCGACGTCGGGAAGCGTCATGGCAATCCTTTCGGGGGTGCGGTGGACTCGCGGACCACCAGGTGGGTCTCCAGGACGGTGGCGGCGCTCATCGACCTGACGAGCAGGTCGACGGCCATGCGCCCGGCGTCGGCCGTGGGCATGGCGACCGTGGTGAGCTTGGGCCGGTGCAGGCGGCCGGTGATGCTGTCGTCGATGCCGATCACGCTGACGTCGCCGGGCACCCGGACGCCCAGCTCCTCCAGGCCCTCGATCAGCCCGATCGCGACGAGGTCGTTGTAGGCCAGCACGCCGGTCACGCCCGCCGCCGCGACCTGCTCGGCGACGGCGACGCCGCCCTTCTCGGTGGGCGCGTTCGGGCCGATGACGGTCGTCTCCAGGCCGGGCATGCCGGTGACGGCCCGGCGGATCTCCCCGCTGGTCCACGAGCCGGCCGGGCCCGACACCAGGGCGACGCGCCGGTGGCCGAGCCCGGCGAGGTGGTCCATCGCGGTGCGGGCGCCGTGCGCGACGTCCATCACGACGGTCGGCACCCCGCGCAGCCGCCGGTTGACCAGGACGAACGGGATCGTCTCGGCGAGCCCGCCGAGCGCCTTGTTCGACAGCCGGGGGCTGCACAGCACGATGCCGTCGACCTGCTTGGAGAACGCCTGCACGAGGTCCTGCTCCTCGGCGGGGTCCTCGTCGGTGTCGGCGACGAACAGGTGGTAGTCCTGGCCGCGGGCGGCGGCCTGCGCCGCCTTGATCAGCGGCGGGAAGAACGGGTTCGCCAGGTCGGCCACGATGAGCCCGAGGTTGCCGGTGCGGCCCGTCGTGAGCGAGCGGGCGGCCCGGTTCGGCCGGTAGCCGAGCTCCTCGGCCGCCGCGAGCACCCGGGTCCGGGTCTCGGCGTTCACCATCTGCGGCGCGGAGAACGTCCGCGACACCGTCGACACGTGCACGCCGCAGGCATGGGCGACGTCCCGGATAGTCACTGCCATGTCACCCACCTTAACGCAACCGTTTGCACGGTGCAGGTGATCACACAAGCCGTTTTCCCTGGTGGAGCGCCGGTCTCTTGACGGGCGACCGGCGCTGGCGGGATTGTTACTGCAACTGTTTGCAGCACCCTCAGGAGGTTCGCGCGGTGAGCAGAGTGCTCGTCACCGGAAGCGCCGGCCGGATGGGCCGCAGCGTCGTCGGCGCGCTGGCGGCGGCCGGACACGAGGTGATCGGCGTCGACACCGCCCCGGGCACGCCCGGGGACGCCGCCGAAACCCTACCGGCCGACCTCACCGATCTCGGCGAGGCCCACTCGGTGCTCGCCCGGTTCCGGCCGGAGGCGGTCGTCCACCTCGCCGCCATCGCGGTGCCGTTCGGCCGGACCGACGCCACGATCTTCCGCGTCAACACCCGGCTCGCGTTCAACGTCTGCGCGGCCTCGGTGGCGCTGGAGGTGCCGAAGCTCGTCATCGCCAGCAGCCCGACGGTGATGGGCTACGGCGCGCCGGGCGGCTGGACCCCCGCCTACCTGCCGCTGGACGAGGAGCACCCGCCCGCCCCCTGGAACGTCTACAGCCTGTCGAAACTGGTCGCCGAGCAGACCATGCAGGCGTTCGCCCGCGGCGGAGCGGGCACGAGGATGGCCGCGGTCCGCCCCTGCTTCGTCGTCGCGCCCGAGGAGTGGGAGGGCGCCCCCACCCAGTCGGGCCACACCCTCCGCGAGCGGCTGGACCGGCCCGACCTCGGCGGCGTCTCGCTGTTCAACTACCTCGACGCCCGGGACGCCGGCGAGTTCGTCGACGCCCTGCTCGCCCGGCTGCCGGAGCTGGAGCGCAACGGCGAGGTGTTCTTCGCCGGCGCCGGCGACGCGCTGGCCCGCGAACCGCTGGCCGAGCTGCTACCCCGCCTGTACCCGGAGACGGCGGAGCAGGCCCGCGCGCTCACCGGCACGTCCCCGGCGTTCTCCTCCGCCAAGGCCGAGCGGCTGCTCGGCTGGTCCGCCAAGCGCAGCTGGCGCACCGAGCTCGCCTGAGGGAGCCCGCATGATCAAGGACCTGTCGGTCGCGCTCCGGTCGGTGCCCCTGGCCAGACCCTGGGGGCCGGACGTGCCGTCCAACCACGTCCTGCTCGTCACGCTCGCGCTGAACGACGGGCGGTCGGGCACCGGCATCTGCTGGACCCCGCAGATCGGGGCCCACGCGGTCAAGGCGCTGCTGGAGCACGAGGTCCGCGACGCGGTGATCGGCCTACCGGCGCATCCCGGCGTGGTGTGGGACCGGCTGTCGGCCCACCTCGCCGAAGCGGGACGGTCCGGGATCGTCCCGATCGCCATGGCCGGCGTCGACCTCGCCCTGTGGGATCTGGAGTGCGGGGAACGGTCGCTCGCGGACGTCCTCGGGCCGCGCCGCGCGAGCGTCCCCGTCTACGGCAGCGGCGTGAACCTGCACTACCCGCTGGACGAGCTGGCCGCGCAGGCCGCGCGGTGGGCCGCCGCCGGATATCCGGCGGTCAAGATCAAGATCGGCCGGCCCTCGCTCGCCGAGGACGTCGCGCGGGTCGCCGCCGTCCGGGACGCCGTCGGCCCGGACACGGCGCTGATGATCGACGCCAACCAGCGCTGGGACCTGCACCGGGCCCGGACCGCGCTGCGCGCGCTGGAGCGCTTCGACCTGTTCTGGATCGAGGAGCCGCTGCCCGCCGACGACCTCGCCGCCCACGTGGAGCTGCGCCGGAGCATCGGCACGCCGATCGCGGTCGGCGAGAACGTCGCCACCGCGCACGGCTTCCGCGACCTGCTGACCGCCGGCGCCTGCGACGTCGTCCAGCCGAACGTGGTCCGGGTCGGCGGCATCACCCCGTTCCTGCGCATCGCCGATCTCGCCCGCGTCTTCGACGTGCCGGTCTTCCCGCACCTGCTCACCGAGCTGTCGGGCCAGCTGGCGCTCGCGCTGCACCATCCCGCGATGGTCGAGCTGGTGGAGGACGCGTCGCTCACCGACCTCGGGCTGCTCGCCGAGCCGTCCCCGGTCGAGGTCGCCGGCGCGGAACTGCGGGCGACGGGCGCGCCGACACGCTGGTCGGCAGGGTGGTCGGCAGGGCCCTCGGCGGGGTGGTCGCGATGAAGCCGGTGCGGATCGTCGTCGCCGGAGTCAACGGCTACGGACGCAATCACCTGGCGAACGTCGGACGGCTGGCGGCGATGGGCCGGGCCGAGCTGGTGGGGGTCTGCGACGTCCGGCCGCCGTCCGGGCTCGGCGTACCCGTCTCGGCTGACCTGCCGGCGCTGATCCGGGAGACCGGCGCGGAGATCGCGGTCATCGCCACCCCGATCCACACCCATGCCCCGCTGGCCGTGGCCGCGCTCGAGGTCGGCGCGCACGTGCTGCTGGAGAAGCCGCCCGCGCCGTCGGTCGAGGAGTTCGCCGCCATCTCCGCCGCGATGGCCGAGACGGGACGGGCCTGCCAGGTCGGCTTCCAGTCGCTCGGCTCGGAGGCGATCCCGGCCGCCCGCGACGTGCTCGGCGAGCCGATCCGCGGCATCGGCGTCGCCGGGGCGTGGACGCGGCCGTTCGGCTACTACACCCGGTCCGCGTGGGCCGGGCACCGCCGGCTGGACGGCGTCGACGTCATGGACGGCGCGCTGACCAACCCGTTCGCCCACGCGGTGGCGACCGCCCTGGCCGTGGCCGGCGCGGACACCGCCGACTCGATCGCCGGGATCGAGCTGGAGCTGCACCGCGCCAACGCCATCGAGTCCGACGACACCTCCAGCGCCCGGCTCCGGCTCGCCGACGGGACGGTCATCGCGATCACCGTCACGCTGTGCTCCGAACGCCTGCGCACCGAGCCCTACCTGCACCTGCACGGCGAGCGGAACTCGGCCCGGCTCTTCTACACCCTCGACGAGATCGAGACCGGCGGGGCCAGGACCGGTTACGGCCGGGCCGACCTGCTCGGCAACCTCATCGCGCACGTGCGGGACGGCGCGGACCTCCTGGTCCCGCTCGCGCGCACCGGCGGCTTCACCCGGCTACTCGACGCGATCCGGCTCGCCCCCGAACCGCGGCCGATCGACCCCCGGTTCATCCGGACCGACCCGTCCCGCCTGGTGCTGCCCGGCATCGAGGACCTGGCCGTGCGGTCGGCTCGCGACCTGAGGACGCTCTCCGAGCTGGACTTTCCGGAGAGCCTCGGGTCGCGGCCGGAGCCGTGGCCCGAACCGGTGCTGCGGGCGGGCGGCCGGGACGTCGCCGTCTACGCCGAACGCGGCGACCTCCAGGCCACCGACGCGCCGCGCCCCCACCTGCACCCCGTCCGCACGCTCGGCGGGACGGTCGTCACCGAGGTCCAGCCGGACGACCACGTCCACCACTTCGGAGCGGGCGTCGCGATCTCCGACGTGGACGGGGCCAACTTCTGGGGCGGCTCGACCTATGTGCGTGGCGAGGGGCCGAAGATGCTGCCCAACCACGGGCGGCAGCGGCGGCGCACGCTGCGTCCCGTCGACGGCGGCTATGCGGAGAGCCTCGACTGGGTGGGACCGGACGGCACCGTCCTGGCCGGCGAGGAGCGCACGCTGACCGCCCGTCCCGTGGAGGGCGGCTGGGCGCTGGACTTCGCGTTCACGCTGACCGGACGGACGGGGCGCCCGCTCGTCCTGCAGAGTTCGGCATGCAAGGGTCGCACCGGCGCTGGCTACGGCGGCTTCTTCTGGCGCGCGCCGAAGGACGCCACCGGCCTGGACGTCTTCACCGCCGAGGCGTCCGGCGAAGAGGCCGTCCACGGCAGCGTCACCCCCTGGCTGGCGCTGACCTCGGACGCGTGGAGCCTGGTGTTCGTCCAGACCGCCGGGCTCGACCCGTGGTTCGTGCGGGTCGCCGAGTATCCGGGCGTCGGCCCCGCGCTGGCGTGGGACGAGCCGCTGACCGTCCCCGGCCGGCTCGAACGCGCGCTCACCGTGGTGGTCGCCGACGGGCGCCTCACCCCGGGCCGGGCCCGCGACCTCGTCGAAGGGATGGCATGACGATCTTCATCGCGGGCGACTCGACCGCCGCCGACTACCCGTCCGGGCAGGCGCCGCAGGCCGGCTGGGGGCAGGCGCTCGCCGCGTTCCTGGACGTCCCGGTCGTCAACGCGGCCTACCCGGGCGCGAGCGTGCGCAGCTCCATCGAGCGGCTCGGCATGCACGAGCGGATCATGTCCGAGATCGGCGCGGACGACGTGCTGCTCATCTGCTTCGGCCACAACGACCGCCGGCACGGCCAGGGCAGGTTCGGCGCCCCCTACGACGGCTACACCTCCGGCCTGCGCCGTTACGTCGAGGACGCCCGGTCGCGGGGCGCCAGCCCGGTGCTGGTGACGCCGGTCGAGCGCCGCGTCCACGACGGGTCGTCCACGCACGGCGAGTACCCGGCGGCGATGAGGACGCTGGCCGCTGAGGAGCGCGTCCCGCTGATCGACCTTCAGGCCGCCAGCGCGCGGCGCTGGCACGAAGTCGGCGCCGACGCCACGAAGGAGCTGTTCCTTTGGCTCGGCCCGCACCCCAACTATCCGCGCGGCAGCGCCGACGACACCCACTTCACCGCGGCGGGCGCGATCGAGGTCGCCCGGCTGCTGCTGGAAGAGGCAGGGCCGCTGCTGCCGCCCGCCGCCCGCATCCCCGCCGACCTGGAATGGAGGACGCCCATGGCCGTCTGGAGCATCGACGCCCGCTCCGGCGAGCGCCGCAAGGACTACGCCACGGCCACGCCGCAGGAGGTCGGCGCGGTCTGCCGCCGCGCCGCCGACCTGCTGCCCGTCCTCGACGAGGCCGGGCCGCGAGGCCGCGCCGCGCTGCTGGACGCGATGGCCGCCGCCCTCGACGCCCGCGCGGCCGCCCTGGTCGCGGCGGCCGACGCCGAGACCGCCCTCGGCGAGGCCCGGCTGACCGGCGAGGTGACCCGCACCAACGGGCAGCTCCGCCTGTTCGCCGAGGTGCTGCGCGAAGGGTCGTTCCTGGACGTCCGCATCGACACCGCCGACCCCGGCGCCGCCCCGCCCAAGCCGGACCTGCGCCGGATGAACGTCCCGCTCGGCGTCGTCGGCGTGTTCTCCGCGTCGAACTTCCCGTTCGCGTTCAGCGTCGGCGGCGGCGACACCGCCAGCGCACTCGCGGCGGGGTGCGCCGTCGTGGTCAAGGCCCACGAGCTGCATCCGGAGACCTCCGTCCTGACGCTCGGCGCGCTGCGCGAGGGCGCCGCTGCTGCGGGCTTCTCCGAGGACGTCGTGCAGCTGGTGCACGGGCGCGAGGCGGGCACGGCCCTCGTCCAGGACGGCAGGGTGAAGGCGATCGGCTTCACCGGCTCGATACGGGGCGGCCGGTTCCTGCACGACCTGGCCATGGCCCGTCCCGAGCCGATCCCGTTCTACGGCGAGCTGGGCAGCCTCAACCCGCTCGTCGTGACGCCGGGCGCGGCGAAGGCCCGCCTGGCGGAGATCGCGGACGGGCTCGCGGCGTCCGCGACGCTCGGCGCCGGGCAGTTCTGCGTCAAGCCCGGCCTCGTCCTCGCGCCCGCCGGCGCCGGCCTCGCCGAGGCGATGGCCGGGCACTTCACGACCCTCGCTCCGCAGACGCTGCTCGGCGACGCCATCCGTACCGCCTTCACCTCCGGCGCCGCCGACCGCGCGTCCATCCCGGGCCTGCGCACCGTCGCGACCGGACGACCAGGCGCGGACCGCGAGGTCGCCGCCCGTCTCATGGCGGGCCCCGTCTCGCTCCTCGGCTCGTCCGAACTGCTCCTGGAGGAATGCTTCGGGCCGATGACGGTCGTCCTGGAGTACACGGGCGAGGAGGACTTGGCCGAGGCCCTCGCCTCCGCCCCCGGCTCCCTCACGGTCACCCTGCACAGCGAGCCCCACGAGGCCGTCCTCGCCGCGCGCCTGGCCTCCGTGGCCCGCGACCGCGCGGGACGCCTGGTGTTCGACGCCTACCCCACGGGCGTCACGGTCGGCTGGGCGCAGCAGCACGGCGGCCCCTATCCCGCCACCACCGCTCCCGCCACGACCTCGGTCGGCACGGCCGCCATCGACCGTTTCCTCCGCCCCGTCACCTACCAGAACTGCCCGCCGCCGCTCCTCCCACCAGCCCTCCGCGACGACAACCCCTGGTACGTGCCCCGGCGCGTCGACGGCACCCTGGTCCTCCCCGAGGCCCCGCCGCCCGGCGACACCCGCTGAGGGGGACGGTCACCCGGCCGCCTGCCGGCGCAGCGCGTCCACCACCGCCCGCGCCGGAGCCGAGAGGGGCCCCGGCATCCGCACCAGGCTGACCCGCCGCACCTCCTCCGCGACGCCCTCGACGTCCACGAACCGCACGCCGGGCGGGACGGCGGGTAGCAGCGCCGGCGGCGCCGTCGTGACGCCCGCACCCGCCGCGACCAGCTGGAACTTCGTCAGCCAGTCGCGCGCGACGTGGCCGACCCGCGGCCGCCCGGGCAGGCCCGGCCACACGCCGAGCAGCGGCTCGCCCGCCCCGGCCGGCGAGGCGATCCACGGCTCCCCGGCGAGCTCCTCGGCACCGACGCGGTCGCGGCCCGCGAAGCGGCCCGCCGCCGGCACCGCCACGGCCAGGCGCGCCTCCAGCAGCGGCTCGGCGTGCAGCGGCGGATCCTCGGTGTCGGGCGACCGGTGCGGCGGACGCGAGGACAGCAGCGCGAGATCGACGGTGCCGGCCCGCAGGGCGCGCACCAGGGACGGGGTCGACCCCTCGCGGGTCGTCACCTGGAGCCGAGGGTCCTCCCGGCGCAGCGCCGCCACGGTCCGGGCCACGATGACCGCTCCCGCGACGGGGAAGAACCCGAGCCGCACGCGGCCGCCGGCGTCCCGCGTCCCGCGCAGGTCGCGGCCGGCCGCGTCCAGGGCGTCCAGGGCGACGACCGCGTGCCGCAGCAGCGTGCGGCCCGGACCCGTCAGCCGCACGCCCCCGGGATGGCGGTCGAAGAGCCGGGCGCCGGACGCCTGCTCCAAGGCGGCCACCTGCCGCGAGACGGCCGACTGCGTGTACCCGAGCGCCTCCGCCGCGGCCGTGAACGTGCCCTGTTCCGCCACCTCGCGCAGCACCCGCAGCCCCGCCAGCGTGAAGTCCATGAGCAAACAGCATATCCAGCATGCCGAACATTCGTTGGCGGAATGCCCTCGGGCGCTCCTAGCGTGGAGGGGCACGCCCGTAAAGCACACGAGGGGAACGACCCATGCCTTTGATCACCATCTGCCTGCGCCGGGGGACCACCCCCGAGTACCGCCGCAACGTCTCCGAGGCGATCCACGCCGCGATGGTCGACGTCCTGAAGATCCCCGAGGACGACCAGTTCCACGTCTTCCACGAGGTCCCGCCCGAGGACCTCGTCGTCCAGCCGGTCGTGTTCGGCCTGCCGCGCGGCGAGCGCACCATGTTCATCTCGCTGTCGTTCAACCGGCGCCCCGCCGAGCAGAAGGCCGAGCTGTTCCGGACGATCGTCGCCAACCTCCGGCGGACCGCCGGGGTCCCCGAGGAGGACGTCCTGCTCGTGGCCTTCGAGACCGCGAGCGAGAACTGGTGGGCCGCCGGCCGCGTCGTCGACCCCGAGACCGGCTACGACGAACGCATGACCGCAGCCGGCTAGCCCGGCGAAGCAGACCCGCGGCGGCGTGGTGGGATTTCGCCAAGCGGTCGACGACCGGCGTGCTGGGTCAGTGGAGAGTCGCGGTCACCACGGCGTCGGGCTCTGCGCCCGCCTGGACGAGCACGTCCCCATCCGGTGCCCAGATGCCGGAGCCGCCGGATGTCTCGCGGTACTCCCCGCTCGGTCCGGCAGCGGTGGACAGGACGACCCAGACGCCGTGCGCGGCGGCCCGGTCCCGCATGTGGCCGTCCCGGCGGGTCGCCTGTTCCCGCCCCGCCCCGTACAGGGTGCCGGCCACGTAAGCGTCGATGGTCAACGCCGCGGTGTCGGCCGCGTGCTGCGGCACCGCGGCGTCTCGGCAGATGGCCAGTCCCAGCCGCCATCCGTCGAGCTCCAGGACTTCCGGTTTCTCGCCGGGAGTGAAGCGGCGGACTTCCTCACCGTGAAGGTGCATCTTCCGATACGCCACCGTCGTACTCTCGCCCGTGATGGCAAGCGTTGCGATGTATTCGCGCCCATCGTCTTCCCGCACCGGAGCGCCCACCAGCGCGATCGCGTCGGCGGCGGCACACGCGGCCCTGAGTGGATCCAACCGCGGGTCGTCCGCGGCCACAGCGGGAGCCGCAAGGTCGTAACCGGTCAGCGACAGCTCCGGGAAGACCACCAGACGCGCACCCGCACGCTGCACCACCCCGGCCTGGCGTTCGGTGTTGAGGGCGACGTCCAGATCGGCACACGCGGGCTGGGCAACGGCGACCATCAAAGATCCACGCACATGGACATCATCCCTGATCGTCAGCGGCACCGCCCCTCAGGGCCACCGCGGGGTGCGCCCGACAACGCTGGCTGGTCGCCCGCCTCAAGACCGTGCGCCTGGCAGGAGCGTTCGTTAGGGGCTCAGCCTGGGGTCTGGTCGTCCAGGAGGCCGGTTTCGCGTGCCTTGGCGGCCGCCTGCGTGCGGGACGCGGCACCCAGCTTGGTGAGGATTCTGGTCACGTGGGTCGCGACGGTGTTCACGGAAATGAACAGCTCGGTGGCGATGTCCTGGTTCGAGCGCCCGCGTGCCAGGAGGCGCAGCACGTCGAGCTCGCGGCGGGTCAGGCCGAAGTCGTTGCCGGACGCGCCGCCGGCGGTGTCGGTGAGGCGTCCGCGGGCCGCGAGGTCGTCGATGCGTGACCGCAGCGGCGCGGCGCCCAGCTCGTCGGCGATGGCGCGCGCCTCGCGCAGCCGGGACCGGGCGCCGGGGCGATTGTTGGACGCGAGCGCCGCGGCCGCGCCCTCTACCAGCAGCACGGCCGTCTCGTAGCGGTTGCCGAGGTCGCGCCAGGCCGCCGCGGCCCCGTCCCAGGCCGGCAGATCGCCGGGTGCCGTCTCCGCGTGGAAGGTGCGGCGCTGCGCGTCCGCCGCCGGGGTGACGGCCCGCAGCGAGCCGAGCAAGCGGGACAGCTCCGCGAGCCGGTCCGCCGTCTCGCAGGCGACCCGCCGGTTCCGCGGCGCCGCCGCGCGCCGAGCCCGCTGCGTCCGTGCCCCGAGCACCGCGAGCCACGCCCTCTCGTGTTCCGGCCAGGCATCCCGCGCCGCCACCAGGTGCTCGCCCACGATCCGGTCGGCCGTCTCCGGGTCGTCCCGGCCGAGCGCGTGCGCGATGCGCAGGAGGGCGATCCAGGACTTGGCCTCGATCGCACCGCGGGTGTGCCAGGCGAACTCGGTCAGCTGGCGCAGCAGCGTCTCGACCCTGTCGGTCTCCCCTCGCCGTTGCGCTATCTCGGCGGCGGTGAAGCGCAGGTACGCGGCGTAGAGCGGGGGCGGCGCCATGGCGAGGGCGTCGCGGACGATCTCCAGCGCCTCGTCCCAGCGTCCCAGCGAGCACAGCGGGAAGGCGCGGGCCGAGGCGAGCATGCTGCCGCGGGACCGGCCCTGGCCGAGCCGCTCGGCGGCCCGCTGCCCGGTGCGGGCGAGACCCGCCGCCTCTTCGTAGCGGCCCGCGGCCGCGAGGGCGGTCGCCTCCCACTGGTAGGTGGTCAGGAAGGTGTGCCAATCCTCCGCCGCCTCCGCGGTGCGGCGGGCCTCGGCGAAAGCGCGGCCCGCCTCCTCCAGGTCGCCGGACGCGCCGTGCAGTGACGCCAGGACGAGCAGTGCCGGTGCGCGCAGGGCGTCGTCGCCGAGCCGCCCGGCGATGTCCAGGGCCTCCGTCGCGTGCCGCCGGGCGCCGTCCGAACGGTTGGCCATGAACTCGGCGAACGCCAGCGCGGACAGCAGGCGGCTGCGCAGCGGATCCGCCGACCCGGGCGGCACCAGCGCGACCGCGCGCTGGAGATCGTCGAGTCCGCCGCCGTCGAGACGGCTCTGCAACCGGCCGCGCAGGCCGAGCAGGCGTGCCACCCGCTCCGGCCGGGCGGCCGGGCCGAGCTCCTCCAGCGCGGCGGTGCCGTATGCCACGCCCGCCGCGGATTTTCCCGCGGCGAACGCCGCCGTGGCCGCACGCTCCAGCACGGCCGCACGGTCGGCGCCGATGAGCTCGAACGGCGCCGGCACCTTCGCCCATTGCTCCACGACCAGCTCCAGCAGATGGAGCTGCTCGTCGTAGGCGTTCTGCCGCGCGGCGCGGTCGGCCGCGTGCCACGCGGCGGGCAGCGCCCGCTCGAACTCGCCCGCCGCCGTCCAGTGGTCGGCCAGGGCCATGCCGCCCTCGGTGCCGCCGCCGGTGCGTTCGGCCAGCACGGCGGCGTACCGAGCGTGCATGGACCGCCTGCGAGTCGGTGGCAGCGCGTCGTAGACCGTCTCGCGGATGAGGTCGTGCCGGATCGCGTACCCGTTCTCCCACGCCACCGCCAGCTCGCGCCCGGTCAGCTCGTCGAGGGCGGCCTGGAGCCGGCGGCCGGACCCGCCGGCGACCTCGCGGACCAGGTCGTCGGGCAGTTCGGTGCCCGCGACCGCCATCACCTCCAACGCCTCGCGGGCCGGGTCCGGCAGGTCGGTGATCCGGGTCAGCAGCAGGGTCCTCAGGTCGCCGGGCGGCGCCTCGCTCGCGCTGCTCAGCGCCTCGACGAACAGCGGGTTCCCACCGCTGCGCCGGTGGACCCGGACGCTGCGCGCCGGATCGGGCGGCCGCCCGTCCACGGCCGCCAGCAGCGCGGCGACGTGCCGGTGCTTCAGCGGGCCGAGGGCGATGCGCTCCACCGCGCCGCTGCGGCCCAGCTCCGCCAGTACCCGGCGGTTCGGATGCCCGGCGGCCGGCTCGCCGGTGCGGACGGTGCCGACCATCATCACGGCGGCGCGGGCCAGATTGCGGGCCAGGTAGGCGAACAGCTCGCGGCTCGACGCGTCCGCCCAGTGCAGGTCCTCGATCACCACCACCGCGGGCCGGGCCTCCGCCACCCGGCCCAGCAGCGTCAGCATCTCCTCCAGCAGCCTGGTCGGCCCGTACCGCGCCGGCGCGGGGCCCAGATCCGGCAGCCAGTCGCCGAGCGCGGCACCGCCCGGCGGCAGCAGCGCCGCCACCCGTTCGCGCCCGAACCGGCGCACCAGATCGCGCAGGACGGCGACGAACGGCACGTACGGGGCACCCTCCGAGCCGAGCTCCAGGCACCCGCCGGACAGCACCAGCGGATCGCCGGGCAGCTCGCGCAACGCACCGGCGACCAGCCGTGACTTGCCGATGCCCGCCTCACCGGAGACCAGGACGGTCCCCGGGCGGCCCGCCCGGGCCCGCTCGTAGGCCTCCCGCAGCGCGGCGATCTCGTCGTCCCGCCCGACCAGCACCGGGCTGACGACCGAACCCGTCATCGCCGCCCCCTTCAAGGCCGGACCGAATGTCACCAACTCTGACGACGACAGCCTGCCACCGGAGCCGCCACCGTGAACGGGTGATCCGCACGACGAAGGGAACCATCCGATGACCGGACACAACGCCCGCCGCACCGTCACCGCCAACATCACGCTGTCCCTGGACGGCCGCGTCAGCGGCCCGGGCGGCGAGTACGACATGAGCTGGATCGTGCCGCACGCCACCACCTCCAGGTCCCGCGACCACATGGTGGCGGTCACCGGCGCGGCGACCACCGCCCTGCTCGGCCGCAAGACCTACGAGGGCTTCGCCGGATTCTGGCCCGCCGTCGCCGACGACGAGAGCGCCGCCCCCCAGGACCGGGAGTTCTCCCGCTGGCTCAACGCGGTCGAGAAGGTCGTCTTCTCCACCACCCTGGAGACGGCCGCCTGGGACAACGCGCGCATCGCCGGCACCGACCCGGCCACGGCGGTCAAGCAGCTGCGCGAGCAGGAGGGCGGCGACATCATCGTCCTGGCCAGCACCAGCGTGATCCGCAGCCTTCTGGAGGCGGGAGAAGTGGACCGGCTGAGCATCACGCTGTGCCCCGAACTCGTCGGCGGCGGAGCCCGGCTGTTCACCGACGGCCCGTCCGCCTCGTGGACGCTGACCTCCAGCGACGTCACAGAAAGCGGCGCGATCTGCCTCCTCTACGACCGCATCGCGGACTGAACCCGATCCGGAGCTCGCGACGGGCCGAACGGCCGTCTGCTCATGGAGTCCCCTGTTGTCACGAGCAGACGGTCACGCCCCTAACGCCAGGCGGCGCCCGTTCGGTCAGCGCCCTTTCCAGACCGGCTTTCGCTTTTCCATGAAGGCGGTGGCGCCTTCCTTGGCGTCCTCGCTGGAGAACACCGACTTCTGCAGTTCCTTGTTGCGTTCGGCCGCCCGCGCGGAGTCGGTGACGCCGAGCCGCACCAGTTCCTTGACCGCCGCGAGCCCCAGCGGCGCGTTCTCGGCGATTCGTGCGGCGAGGCCGAGGGCGGCGTCCAGGACTTTCTCCGGTGGTGTGACGGCGTTGACCAGGCCGAGCTCATAGGCGCGGGGGGCGTCGACGGGATCGCCGGTCATCGCCATCTCAAGGGCGACCGCCAGGGGGATACGGGTGCCGATGGCGGTGCCGCCACCGGCCGGATACAGGCCCCGCTTCACCTCGGGCAGGCCGAACTTGGCGTTCTCGGAGGCCACGACGACGTCGCAGCCGAGCAGCAGTTCCAGGCCGCCGCCGACCGCGGTCCCGTTGGCGGCCCCGACCATGGGCACGCTGACCTCGCCTTGCAGCAGGCGGTCGAACCCGGCCTTGCCCTCGGCCGAGACGGTACCGGTGCCACCGGCTGCGAACTCGCGCAGATCCATGCCGGAACAGAAAATGTGGTCGCCGGCGGCCGTCAGCACGACGGCCCGGATCCGCGGGTCGTTCTCGGCGTCGGACATCGCATGCCCGATTCCGTCGATCAGTGCCTCGTTGAGGGCGTTGCGCGCCTCGGGACGGTTCAGCCGGAGGATCAGCACCGCGCCGTACTGCTCTTTTATCAGTTCGTCGCTCATGAGGCGTATCTGCTCGATTCCGCGAGTTCGGCGGCGTCTTTCATCAGGTCGAGGACGATGGGGCCGAAGGCCAGCAGTTTCTCATCGTCGCCTGCGCGTTGGTAGCCCTGTTCCAGGACCACGCCCAGTTTCCATTTGGCGAGGACGAGGTAATAGTCGATGTCGTCGACCTGGCGGCCGGATACCTCGGCGTAGTGGGCCAGGAGCCGGTCGCGGGACGGCATCCCGCGCAGGTCGACGTAGCTGGCCTCGGACGCCTCGGGCGCGGCGGTGTCCTGCGGCCAGCTCTGGATCATCCATGCCAGGTCGAGCTTGGGGTCGCCGACGGTGCCCATCTCCCAGTCGACGATGGCGGCCAGCCGGGCCGGCGCGCCGTCCCGGAACATCACGTTGGCGAACTGGTAGTCGCCGTGCATGATGCCGGGCACGTAGTCCAGCGGACGGTGGGCGCGCAGCCACGCCGCGGCGACGTCGAAGCCGGGGAGTTCGCGGCCCTTGATCCGCTCCAGGAAGCGCGTCCAGCGGTCGACCTGGCGCTCGTGGAAGCCCTCGGGACGGCCCAGGTCGTGCAGGCCCTTGGCCTTCCAGCCGACTCTGGACAACAGCGCGATGCCCTCGGCGAGCTGGTAGCCCAGACCGGCGCGGGCCCGCAGGTCGGTGTCGAAGGGGGCGGGCCAGGCCGTCCGGCCCATGGGGGACCAGCCGTCGA
Source organism: Actinomadura opuntiae (assembly GCF_030283205.1). Classification (GTDB taxonomy): domain Bacteria; phylum Actinomycetota; class Actinomycetes; order Streptosporangiales; family Streptosporangiaceae; genus Spirillospora. The sequence goes on along the minus strand of NZ_JASNWF010000022.1, from coordinate 73,239 downwards.
CGAATCCCATGAGGTAGAAGGGTCGGCCGAGCACCGAGGCGTCCCGGCACACCGCGATCGCCTTGGTGTGCGGTACGTCGGTGCCGTCCAGCGCCTCGACGATGCGCCACTCACGCAAAATGCCCTTGTCGCGGTCCGCGGGCGCCTCCGGTGGCGGGATCCGGATGACGCACCGCTCCTCGCCCCGGACCACCTCGTGGATCTCGTTCTGCGTGCCGCCCGACAGCAGCCGGTGCTCGATCGGAGCGCCCTTGCCGGGCAGTCCGGCCTCGTCCATCCAGACGGCGAGCCGTTGAAAGTCGATCACAGGTTCCCCACCTCGCACTCGATGCGACCGGCAAGCGCAGGCCGCGGATCCCCTCCCATAGCACCCTCCTCTCGCAGACGAGAATAGCATTCTCAAATCACAGAACACAGTTCTGATCTTGGCGGCGGATGCCCGTGCAGCTCGGCGACCAGCTCCCCCTCAGCACCGCCCCCACCGGCCCCGAGACGACACCGGACGCACTGACCTCAGCGCTCGACTCACCGGCGGTCAGGGGCGCAGTCCTGGAGGGAGTCCTTGACCCGCTGACGGCGGCGTCCAGGCGCGGGTCGGCTCCGGCAGCCCGGCCGACCTCGGTGAAGAACGCCTCGACAGTTTGCGGCTCGCGGATCAGATCAGCTACGCACCCGGCTGCTTTGCCTGGCGCCGGTTCCTCATGGCGCCGGACGGCGAGGCCGCGCCTTGTGCTGCGCCCACTAACGCAGCGCCGGTCGCGTGACCGATGCCGGGGACCGCGTACATCACCGAGCGCGCCGCTGCATGCGCGCGACACCGGTGTCCAGACGCACCTCGCGCCGGAAAGCGGAGTTCCGAGCCGCCGACATCGTCATCGGCGCCCTGCTGGAGGCCGGGCTGCAGGGCCGCCAAGCGGCATCCTGCTACCGATCGCTGGTGGAGGTCGCCCTGTCCTACTCGGCCCTGGAAGCCAGCGTCCTCGCCCTCGACCCCCACGCCTTCGAAGTCGAGCATCAGGCACGGTCGCGGGAATACCGTGCGCTGCCGGCAGACCGCTACCCGAACGTCGCCGCCGTCGCCGACCACCTGGCCGACGTCAACGCCGGGGACCAGTTCGAGGGCACCTGGTGTCGACGGCTGCCTCGTCGTACTTGGCGGCCAACTCGCACAGAGTGGTGACATCGCTGATGGCCGCGCTGTCGTGGGCTTGAACGCCGATCGCCGGCCCCTCCAGGGGTGTTGGCCGTGTGCGACGTAGCGCTGTATCTGCTGGGCGTACCGGCACGCGTCCACGGTCGCTCTATCGAAGGTGGAGGGCGCTGTGGCCGCGAGCCCCCACGGCGTCGAGGTGGACGCCCAGGCCGGCATGGCCGCAGTCTGGCGGGACGCGGGCGCCGGTGTCCTGCCATGGCCGGTGACGGCCGTACGGAGAGACGCGTAGGTCTGACGGGGTCTCGGTCCGCCTGTCGCTGACGGCGGCCGGCTCGGCGAGTGGCGCCGTGATGGTCCCAGTAGACACTGGCGTCTTTTTGGCGAATAGTGCTCGTATGAAACGCGTCATTGCGGTCGTCGTCACCATCGCAGCACTGGTGGCTCTTCCCGCGCCCGCCCTCGAGGCCGCTCCCGAGCTGCGCACGGTCTCCCTGCCCTTCCTGTGGCCGTCGGCCCGGCTCTACGACGTCACCGCAGACGGAGCGGGCGGCGTCTGGGTCAGCGGTGTGCAGGGCAAGTACTGCCTCCGCTGGGGCGACCTGTGCCCCGTGTACCGCGACGGGAACCCGGTCGTACGGCGCCGGGTTGGCTCGTCGTGGAAGGAGTACCCGATCAACGGCTGGACGGGCCAGGGCGAGATCACGCGCATCGTCTCGGGCGCGGGGGAGACCTGGATCGCCGGCACGAATTCGTACATGGCGCGCTTCGACGGCTCGGCGTTCCAGAAGGTCGCGGGTCCGACCGCCTCGGCCTCGGTGCTCGCCACCGGTCCGGCCGGCACCTTCGCCAACGCCTGGGACTCGAATTTCGTGGAGCATCTTTTCAAGCGCACCGGCGACACTTGGTCCGTCGTCAAGGTGCCCGGGGTGGACGACGTCTTGGACCTCCAAGCGCTCACCGCGACCGATGCATGGGCGGTCGGCTACCGGGACGGCTTGCAGCAGGTGCCCGCCGTCGCGCACTTCGACGGCGCCGCCTGGAAGAGCGTCCCGCTGCCCGCAATCACCGACGGCGACAACGACTGGTTCCGCAAGGTCGTCCCGGTCGCCGCGGACAACGTCTGGGGCATCACGGCCAAGCGTCTGGCGCACTGGAACGGCTCCGCCTGGACCTGGATCGCGGCCCCGGCCGGATTCCCCTATCTCGCTGATCTGACCGTGGACGCGTCCGGGTCCCCCTGGGTCGCGCCGGAGGCCTCCGCGCCACCTGAGAAGCCCCCGTACCGCTACAGCGGCGGCAAGTGGGAGGCGGTGACGATCCCCGCAGGAACCGCGGTGTACAACCTTGCCGCCGTACCCGGTGGCGTTTGGGGAGTCGGAAGACAAGGGGAGGACCCGGCGGCCTTCAACGGATAAGCCACAGTCGCTGACGGCGGCGTCCACTCGCGGGTCGGCGCCGGCGGCCCAGCCGACCTTGGTGAAGAATGCCTCGACGGTCTGCGGCTCCTTGGCCATTGCGCGCAGCACGTCCAGCGATGCCACGCTGCCGGAACTCTCCTAGAGTCTGCGGAGGCGTCGATCGGGACATATCACTCCGTGATCACCTTCGCTCGGAGTGATATGCATGCGGTCCTGAGTTGGCGCGTTGGCGTCAGGGACGAAGGGTGCGCAGGCCGGTGCGGATTTCGCTGACCAGGATCTCGGGCTGTTCCAAGGCCGCGAAGTGCCCGCCCTTGTCGGCCTCGCCGTAGTGGATCAGATTGCTGTAGGTGTCTTCGATCCAGCTTCGTGGCAGGCGTGGGATGTCCCTCGGGAAGACGGTCACCGCGACCGGAAGCGTCAGTTTCGGGCCGGCGAGGGTGGCCGATTTGTTCTCCCAGTAGATGCGGCCGGACGACGCTGCGCTGTTGGTGAACCAGTACAGGGATATCGCATCGAGCATGTCGTCGATGCTGAGGGCGTCCTCGGCGAGCCCGTGGTTGTCGGTCTTGGACTGGAACTTCTCGTAGATCCAGGCTGCCTGACCGGCGGGAGAGTCCGCCAGGGCGAATCCGACGGTCTCCGGCTTCGTGCCCTGAAGGTGGTTCGACCCACCGAGATCGCCGGTGTAGAGGGCGAGGGTCTCCACGGCGTAGCGCTGTTCGGGCGACAAGGTGTCGGGTAGCTGTGCGGGAAAGGCGTACTGGGTGTTCAGATGAATTCCGAGAAGCCCCTCAGGTTGCATGGCCCCGAGGGCGGTGGTGACGACGGCACCCCAATCGCCGCCTTGGGCGGCCCATCTGGTGTAGCCGAGACGTTTCATCAGCTCCACCCACGCGCTTGCGATGCGCGATACGGTCCATCCGGTCTCCGTGGGCTTCTGGGAGAACCCGAACCCGGGGAGTGACGGGACGACGACGTCGAATGAATCGGCGGCGTCCCCTCCGAACGAGACCGGATCGGTCAGCGGGCCGATCAGCTTCAGGAACTCGACGATCGAGCCCGGCCATCCGTGCGTGAGTATCAGCGGCATCGCGTTGGGGTTCTTGGACCTGACGTGGATGAAGTGGATGTCCAGCCCATCGATCTCGGTCAGGAATTGGGGGAAGCGGTTGAGGCCGGACTCGAAGCGCCGCCAGTCGTAGCCGCGCTCCCAGTAGTCGACCAGAGATCTGGCGTTCTCTACGCGAACCCCTTGCGACCAGTCGCCCACCGTTTCCGGATCCGGCCATCGAGTTCTGGCCAGTCGCTGCTTCACGTCGTCGATCTCCGAATCCGAGATCGAGACGGTGAACGGGCGGACGTGGGTCGAGGTCGGCGGCGTCGGTGCGGTCATCGCCTTGTTCTCCTGAGCTTCGAAGCACAGCGCAACTCTCCGTTGCACACTGGTGTGCAGTCTAGTTCGTTGCACACGAGTGTGCAGTGTGATTCATTGCACACTGGTGTGCAACAATGATGTCGTGCCCGCCGAGTCCTCCCGCGCGCGCTCGATGAACGAGACACGCGATCGCATCCTCGACGTCGCCCTCGACGTGCTGGGACAGAACCCCGACGCCGGAATGGGCGACATCGCCTCCGCTGCCGGCGTCGTCCGCCGCACCGTCTACGGCCATTTCCCCTCGCGCCTCGACCTGGTCCGGACACTCACCGAACGGGCCGTCACCGAGATGACAGCCGTGCTCACCGAAGTCAACGCCTCCAACGCTGAAGCGGACGCGACGTGGGCCGAATTCATCGCCCGCCTCTGGCCGGTGGCGCACCGGTACCGAGTGCTGTTGGCGCTGCGCCGCGGCGAGTACGGCGAGGCGATCCACGGCCTGCTCGGACCAGTCGATGAACTCCTCGCCGACCTCGTCAAACGAGGCCAGGACAGCGACGTGTTCGCACAGCACCTGCCGGCGGGCATTCTGAGCCAGGTCGCCTACGGCGCCGTGTTCGCCATCGCGGACAGCGACCTGTCGAACGGAACCCTCGGCGCCCGAGCAGCGACGATCACGAGCCTGCTGATGCTCGGAGTTCCCGAGACGCGCGCAATCGCTCTTGCGGACGACCAGCCCTGACCCAAAGCACTCGAGCCGAGCCGCGGATCGTCCCGCTCCGGACACGACATCGTCACCGCAACCCGCCAAGAAGCCGGTGAGAACAACAATGCCGCGCCGCTCGGCATAGCCGCCCAGCATCGACCAGCCAAATCACGGCAAGATCAACGCGGTTTGGGGCTCACGACACGCTTCTTACCGGCACGCTGCCTTGCGCGTTCAGCATCAGGTGGGCGGAGAGGGGTTCTGGGTCAGTGCTTCGACGGCGTGGGCTACGGCGGAGCGGAGTTGGGCGGGGGTGTGGTCGGGGCCCAGGATCATGCGGCGCACCTGCGGCATGGCCAGCGTCCAGCCCACCAGGCCCAGGGTGAAGAACAGGCGGGTGCGGGCGTCGCCGGGGGCGCCGAGGACCTGAGTGGCGTGCAGCTTGTCCTGGTAGTGCCGGGTGCGGGCCTCCTCGCCGGGGACGGGTTGGTCGCCCAGTTCCAGGGCCTCCCACAGCAGCAGGCGCAGCGCTTCGGGGTGCGCCTGGTGGTAGTCGAACAGCCGTTCGGCGTAGGCGGGCAGGTCCTCCTCGCCGGGCGGGACGGCCTGGGCGAGCTCGGCCATCAGGCGTTCCAGTACGGCGGCGAACAGCTGCTTCTTGTCGCCGAAGTAGTCATAGATGGCGCGCTTGTTGGCCTGGGCGGCGGCGGCGATGCGGTCCACGCGGGCCCCGGCGACGCCATGCTCGGCGAACTCCGCGGCCGCCGCGGCCAGGATGCGCGCCTTGGTCGCGCTGGAGTCGTAGGCCATCCCCGCATGGTAACGAACTGGATCGTTTGACCCGCTCGCACCACCTCGTCTACGGTTCGAACCATCCAGTTCGTTCGATTGGAAGGAGTGCCGTGTCCCCAACGGACGCTCTTCATCCCGCCCCGCCCGCCGCACGCCGCGAGCGGCCGTGGAAGGGGGCGGTGCGGCCGGTGTTGTTCACGGCGATGGCGGTGTGCAGCGGCGCCACCGTCGCCAACGTCTACCTGGCCCAGCCGCTGCTGTCCCTGTTCACCCGGAGCCTGGGGGTGTCGGCCTCGGCGGCCGGGACCGTGGTGACCTGCGCCCAGTTCGGTTACGCGGCCGGGATCCTGTTCCTGGTGCCGCTGGGGGACGTGCGGCGACGCCGTCCACTGCTGACCGTGCTGCTGGGGGCGACGGTGGCGGCGCTGCTGCTGGCCGCCGCCGCGCCGGGCCTGGCGGTGCTGGCCGCGGCCACCGCGTTGGTCGGCGGCGTCACCGTGGTCCCCCAGATCCTGGTCCCCCTGGCCGCGGAGCTGGCCCCGCCGGAGCGGCGGGCCTCGGTCGTGGCGGGCGTCCAGATCGGCCTGATGACCGGCATCATCGGCTCCCGCGTGGTGGGCGGCGCGGTAGGCGAGGTGCTGGGCTGGCGCGCGGTGTACCTGGTGGCCGCCGCGCTCACCGCCGTCACCGGACTGGTGACGGTGCTGCTGCTACCCCGCGAACCCGCCCGCAAGCCGCCTCCCACGGACGGGGCCGGGTACGGCCGGCTGCTCGCGTCGCTGCCGCGGCTGCTGCGGACCGAACCGGCGCTACGGCAGGCGTGCCTGCTGCACGCCAGCCTGTTCGGGGCCTACAGCGCCACTTGGACGACACTGGTGCTGGTGCTGACCCAGCACTACCGCTTCAGCAGCGCCACCGCCGGGCTGTTCGGCCTGCTGGGGTTGGCCGGTGCGCTGGCCGCGCCCTGGTCGGGCCGCTTCATCGACCGTCGCGGCGCCCTGCCGATCATCACCGCCGCCCTGGCGATGATGCTGGTCGCGGCCGGGTGCTATGCGCTGGGAGGGACCATGACGGCCTTCATGGTCGCCGCGATCGTGCTGGCCAACGTCGCCGTGCAGTGGAGCCAGATCGCCAACCAGGCCCGCATCTTCGCCTTCCTCCCGCAGGCCCGCAGCCGCGCCAACACCGTCTACATGGTCGCGGTCTTCCTCGGCGGAGCGCTGTGCGCGGCCGCGGCGAGCGCCTCCTATGGCGCCTGCGGCTGGATCGGCGCCTGCGCCCTGCAAGCCCTGCTGGCGCTGGCCGGGCTCGCGGTCCTGCCCGCCGCCCGCCGCCATGACCGCCGCCACCGCGCGACGACGTCCTGACCCTGTTGGCCCCGTCCTCATCACAAGGAGAATCATGACCTTCCCGGCCATGCCCGCCAGTGTCCTGCAGTTCTTCGCCGCCTCCCAGAACCGGGACGCCGACGCCTGGGCGGCGGCGTTCGCCGAGGACGGCGTCTTCCACGACCCGGTCGGTCGGCCGCCCATCACCGGCCGCGCCGCCATCCACCGGTTCATCGCCTCGGTGCTGCCCAACTTCCAGCCCTTCCTTGGCCTGACCCCGCTGGAGGCCCACACCGTCGGCAACCAGGTCGCGGTGTTCTGGCGCGGAGCCGCCGTCGCCCTGGACGGCAAGCCGGTCAACTGGTCGGGCATCAACGTCTACGAGCTCGACGACACCGGCCTGATCAAGGAAGCCAGGGCCTACTTCAACAGCGCCGTCTTCCAGGCCCAACTCGCCAACTGACCCTTCGCACCCGGCGTCCGGTGTGGTCCAAGGCCTTCAAGGCCCAGACCGCACCGGACGCCGTTGCATCGGCGCACCCGGCCCGCGCCCCTCCGCCTCGGGCGGTCCCTTCGATACCCGCCGGGCTATGCCGGGCCGTCGCGGAGCCAGGCGAGAACCGCCATGACCCTGCGGTGGTCGTCGGCCGAGGGCGGGAGGCCGAGCTTGTCGAAGATCGCCGAGATGTGCTTCTCCACGGTCCCGGCGCTCAGGTCGAGGGTGCGTCCGATGGCGCTGTTGCGGCGGCCCTCGGCCATCAGGGCCAGCACCTGGCGTTCGCGCGCGGTGATCCCGGCCAGGGGGTCGCGGCGGCGCCGGTGGGCGAACAGGGCCGCGACCACTTCGGAGTCGAGGACCGTCTCACCGGCGACGACGCGGGCGAGGGCGTCCGACAGCTCGGTCAGCTTGGCGACCCGGTCCTTGAGCAGGTAGCCGACCCCGCCGCCGTCGGCGAGCAGGTCTTCGGCGTAGCTCTCCTCGACGTACTGCGACAGCACCAGGATCGCGGTGCCGGGCAGGTCCCGGCGGATCCGCAGGGCCGCCCGCAGTCCCTCGTCGGTGAAGGTGGGCGGCATCCGCACGTCGACCACCGCGACGTCGGGCCGGTGCGCGGCCGCGGCCTCGACCAGCGCGGACCCGTCGCCGACCGCGGCCACCACCTCGGCGCCCGCCTCCTGCAGGAGGCGGACCAGGCCCTCGCGCAGCAGCAGCGAGTCCTCCGCCAGGACGACGCGCATCAGTGGCCCGCGAGCGGGACGACCGCCGTCAGCACGGTCGGCCCTCCGGACGGACTGGTGATGTCGAGCGTCCCTTCGACGGCGGCCAGCCGGTCGGCGAGGCCGACCAGGCCGTGGCCCTTGCCCGGATGGGCGCCGCCACGGCCGTCGTCGTCGACCCGGACGTGCAGTGCCGCCTGGTCGGAGGTGACGACGACGGCGCACCGCGTCGCCCGGGCGTGCTTGGCGATGTTGGCCAGGGCTTCGGTCACGACGTAGTAGACGGTGTTCTCGACGATGGCCGCGTAGCGCCGGCCTGGCAGGTCGACCTCCAGCGACACCGGGACCGGGCAGCGGCCCGCCGCCGCGGACAGCGCCGCCGCGAGGCCGCGGTCGGCGAGGATCGGCGGGGCGATGCCGCGCGACAGGGCGCGCACCTCCGACAGCGCTTCCCGGCTCTGCTCGATCATGTCCTCGACCAGCGGCCTGGCGCGCTCGGGGTCGTCGTCCAGGCGCCGCGCGACGGTCTCCAGGTCCATGTTGAGCCGGACGAGCCGCTGCTGCGGACCGTCGTGCAGGTCGCGCTCCAGCCGGCGCAGGGTGTGGGCCTCGGCGGCGACCGCGCTGCGACGGCCGGCCGCGAGCTGCGCGGTCCGGGCCTGCAGCGCGGCGGTCTGGTTGGTCAGCAGCGCCCGCGCCAGCGAGGTCTGGAGGGCGGCGAGCCCGCGGACGACCGGGACGGCGGTGGCGAGCAGCACGACGCCGACCCCCATGTTGAACGCGATGTCCGCACCGCGCGAGGAGATGCCGAACGCCAGGTCGAGCACACCGGTCTTGCCGGGGTCGCGCGGGATCGGCCACGACCACAGCGCGTACGACAACTCCGCGACGCCGCCCAGCGTCCAGGCGATCGCGACGCAGAAGGTCGTCACCCGGACCGGGAACGCCACGACCATGTGGACCAGGTCGCGCCACGACTGGGGTTCGCGCACCGCGCGCAGCAGCCCGGCGAGCCCGGTCTCCTCGGTGTGCCGGTAGTGGTGCGGAGGCAGGGCCCGTCCGGTCGCCCGCTCCACCTGGCTTCGCTCCAGCCGCGCGAACGCCCGCGCCGCGGCCAGCGTCCCGACGAGCAGGGGCACCCCCAGGACGATGACGAGCGTCGAGGCGCCCGCGGCGAGCCCGGCGATCGCGACCGCGAAGGCGGCGGCTCCGACGGGCGCTCCGGACAGCAGGTACACCAGTTCGCGGCCGAACCGACCGAAAGTCTGCGAGGGGCGGGTGGTGGGCGGTGAGGCCACAGATGCTTCGCTCATGTCTCCAACTTCCCGCCCCCGGCCTCCGCTGCCCACGGTGCCCGCCCGGTGATCATGGTAGGGCAAACCCCCAGAAGCTCGACGAACCAGAACAGTCGCGATGGTCTTCTCTACGGCTGCGACGCGGCGCCGGCGGGCGCGGGCGCGGGGCTGAAGCGTGGGAACCGGCGCGCGAGAGGCACGACCGCGGCTCCGAGGGCGAAACCGTACACGGCCACCAGTCCGTGGCCGTTGCTCTGGGCGATCCACAGGGCCAGGCCGAGGACCGGCACGCTGAGTGCAAGGAGGCGGTCGGCGCGGCTGGAGGCGAACCACAGGAGGCCGGCCGCCAGAGTGGAGCCCAGGAAATACGTCGCTCCCGAGCTTCCGGCGAAGTTGCGGGGATCAGTGCTGCGGTCCGCCTGCCCGAAGAGCGCGTCGATGTGCTGCGGGAGGAGAATGCCCGCCAGGAACAGGGCCAGCATCACCGGGCTCCGCCAGAACCACTGGGCCAGGGCCGCGATGACGGCGAGGGTGGCGATGTTCCAGGCGACGCCCATGATTCCTCCGTTCTGCATGAAGACGGAGGTCAGCACACGCCACCAGCCGGACTTGCTCGGATCGTCGTCAAGGGCTCCCATCGCACCGGACCAGAGGTGCTGGAGGACGACGGCGGCGATCGCGAGCACGGTCAGGGCGACCGCCGCCCAGGGGATCGGACGCCGGCGCAGCGGGTCCTGACCCACCAGGGCCGTGCCGGCCTTGAACATCAGCACCATCAGCGCCGCGGTGGTCAGATTGAAGATCAGTGCGTCCATGAGCGGTATCCCCCGTCGAAAACCCTTTGTCCAGGTCGGCGCTCACCCTAGTGCTCCGCGGCCTTCCTCGACGGAGCGGGCCGGACGCTCGACCGCTCCGGGGCGTTCGAAACCGCTGGGGGACTGGGACGCGATCCGCGCCGCCGTCTCTGCCGCCGAAGGGGTGCCGCGGCGGCGGCCGAGCTGCTGATGATCCACGGACCGCCTATCTGCTGTCCCCATTGCCGGCGGCGAGACGCGCCTGGCCTTCGGTGTCGGCCGCGTGGGGGTCCTGGTCGCCGGAGGTGAGGGCGGCTTGTTGGGCGTCGACGATGCGCCTCAGCTTGGGCACGTGGAGGCGGATCAGGAGCAGCGCTCCGGCGAGCAGGATGATCCCGGGCACCTCCTGGGCCCAGACCGCGTCGGCGACGGAAGAGGCGGTGAAGATGATGACCAGCCGCAGCGCCGCGTAGGCCAGCATTCCGATCCCCACGAAGGAGCTGAGGCGGGTGTGGATGCGCCGGAACTCGGCGGAGCGGTCCCAGGTCGCCGCGTAGGCGCGGGCGCGGACGGGGTCGCCCTTGGTGGCCATCGGCTCGGCCGCGGGGTAGGTGATCGGACGGCCGGCCGCGCTGGAGGCCAGCAGCGCCGCTCCGCCGATGGCGAGGTAGAACGCGGCACGGGCCAGGACGAGCCGCGGGTTGTCGGTGACCAGGGCGAGCACGACCGACAGGGCCAGTTCCGCGCAGACCAGGGCGCCCAGCAGGTCGACACGGCGCTTGCGGATGCTGTTGAAGATCGTGGTGACGCCGGCGGCCGACCCGGCGACGGTGAGTGCCCAGACGTCGTCCATGCCCAGGGCGTGGAGCAGGAAGTAGCCGGCGGTCGGGACCACCAGGTCCAGCAGGAGGGGGAGGAGGGTGGCGAGACGCTTCAACGGTGTTCCTTAACGGCTTTTCCAGCCAGGTGCGCTGGGTGGGGGTTCTTTCTCGTTGACGGCCTGCGCGGAGGCGCGGAACTTCTCCAGCAGGCGGGCCAGTTCGGTGACCTCGTCGTCGGTCCAGTCCGCGACGAAGGAGGCGAAGCGGGCCCTGCCCTGCCGGGTGAGCCGGTCGACCGTCTCGCGGCCGGCGTCGGTGAGGGTCAGGATCGACGCGCGCCGGTCGGCGGGATCGGGGGCCGCGGTGATGTACCCGGCCTCGGTGAGCGCCTTCAGCTGGTGGGTGACGGCTGAGCGGTGCACTTCGAGGTGGTCGGCGATCTGCGAGGGCCGGACGCCTTCGTGGGGGTCGTCCCGCTGGGCCGCGCCGATGACCTGCAGGACGGCGAGCGCTGCGGCATCGGGGATCGCCTTGCGCGCGCGCTGCATGTTGCCCAGCACCGCGAACAGAGCGTCGATCAGACGCGTGACTCCGGCTTCGCGTGGTGGCATGGCCGCATCCTACATATAGTTGATTTAGTAAATCAACTATATGTCGCGAGATCGCCGAAACCGAAGACGACGTCGAGCCGCTCACCCAGAACAGCCGTGGACTGTCCTGCGACTGACCAAGGACAGCGCCGGGACCGCTGCCGGCCGTGTGCGCGGCCCTTGTGCGGTCAGCGTGCAGCGCCGGCCTCAGCGGGTTCTGCCTCGTCCGCGACCTCGGGGGGTGGTTTCTCGGGACCGCGGAGGACGATGGAGACGAAATCATCATGACGGCCATCGGCATCATCGCGACCGTGGACAGCAGGCCCGACCAGCCGAGCACGGCCTGGAAGAACGGGAAGAGGACCACGCCGATGCCCGCCTGGACACCGAAGACCACCAGCAGCGAGCCGTCGCGGCGGTGCAGCTCCCCGGCCACGAAACCGATGGCGGCGATGAGGCCGACGGCGAGGCTGATCAGCGTCGCGGGCCGGCCTTGCATTCGAGGCATATGATGTTGCCTATGACGCAAGAAGATGGAGATCTCGACAGCCTCGTACGCAAACGCATCCGCGCCCTGCGAGTGGCGCAGGGCTGGTCCCTAGAGGAGTTGGCCACCCGCGCCCACCTCAGCCAGTCCTCACTGAGCCGCATCGAGAACGGCCGGCGCCGCCTCGCACTGGACCAGCTGGTCACCCTCGCCCGCGCCCTGGACACCACGCTGGATCAGCTGGTGGAGACCGCTACTAACGACGTGGTCACCAGTCCGACGATCGACAGCACCCGCGGCCAGATGCGCTGGACCGTCAAGGCCGACCCCGGGATGAGCGTGGTGCGGCAGCGCGTGACCGAACCACCTCCCGAGAACCCGGCGCACATGCGCGCGCACCCGGGGCACGAATGGCTCGTCGTCCTGTCCGGCACGGCGATCCTCATGCTCGGTCACGACCGCATCCGCCTCGAGACCAACCAGGCGGCCGAGTTCCCCACGATGATGCCGCACGCCATCGGAGCGGACTCGGGCCCGTGCGAGGTCCTGGGCATCTTCGATCGCGACGCCCGCCGCAGCCACCAGCGTGACGGCGACGGCGGCAACACTCAGGGCACCCCCGAATGAGGGCACGGGGTCGTGCAAGCGGCGACTTCTTGCGCCTCGGGCAGCACCCTCGACCACCCTCTTGCGAAAACTGGAAGGACTTATGCCATTAGCGCATAGTCGTCCTAGTGTGAAGAGCATGAACCAACCGCACACGCACACCACCCACCACGACGCTTCGCACGGTCACCACCACGACAACGGATCCGATAGCCAGGCGGAGATCCTCGACCTGGACGCCGAGATCCTCGCCGAACACACCGCCTCCATCACCGCATGGCTGCCACTGCATACCGCCCCACACCACATCGTGGACCTGGGGTGTGGCACCGGCGCGGGCACCTTCGCCCTCCTCGACCGCTTCCCCGATGCGCACGTCACCGCCGTCGACGCGTCCGCCGAACACCTTCAGCGCCTGCGCACCAAGGCATGCGCCCGCGGCGTCCAGCATCGCGTGCGCACAGTGCAGGCCGACCTCGATGAAGACGCCTGGCCCGACCTCGGCTCACCGGACCTGGTATGGGCGTCGGCCTCGATGCACCACATGGCCCACCCCGACCACGCACTGCGCACCGTCCACGACGCGCTCGCCCCCGGAGGCCTGTTCGCCGTCGTCGAACTGGCCGGCCACCCCCGCTTCCTGCCCGAAAACGCTCCCAAGGACCGTCCCGGCCTGGAAGAACGCGTCCACGCCGCCGCCGACCGCCTCCAGGCCGAACACATGCCCCACCGCGGCGCCGACTGGGGCCCGATGCTGACCGCCGCCGGCTTCACGATCGAGGGCGAACGCACCATCGCCGTGAACATCGAGGGCTCGCGTACCGAGGCGATCGGCCTCTACGCCCTCCGCATCCTGCAGCGCATCCGCAGCGTCATCGCCGACAGGCTCTCCGCCGAGGACCTCACCGCGCTCGACCGGCTCCTCGACCCCGGCAGCCCGCACAGCATCCTGCGCCGCGACGACCTGACGGTACGCACCGAGCGCACCGTCTGGGCAGCCCTGCGCCCGTCGAAAACCACGTCCATGCAGGTGAGAAGCGCAGGGGTGGCGGGCTCCGACACAAGGCTCAACTAGCCTCAGGGCAAGAGCCGCCGCACGGGACCAGATCATCGGCGGCAAGGCCGGAGTCTGCCTCCCGGGGCCTGCACTCCTTGATGGTTCTGGCTTACCTGCCCAAAGCGAGACCTGCGCCGATCTGGGCAGGGATTCCCAGTGTCAGCCCACACCGCTCGGCACTGCGTCAATCGATGGTGTCGCGTTCCAGCAGGGTGATGCCGACGGCGACGCCACGGAACGGGTCGCCGGGGGTGGGCGCGCGGGCGGCCTCCGCTTCGCGGGCCAGGCACAGGGCCAACAGCCGGATGGCGGTGGCCTTGCGGGGCGTGAGCGGCTCCTGCTGGGTGAAAACCGGGGTCGCGATCGCTTCGAGGCGGCTCACCGCCTGCTGCGCCCATGCGCTCGGTGCCGTGCCGTCGAGCGCGCGGCGTCCGTCGCGGAGGTTGACGGCCAGGTCGCCGATGGCGGCCTGGTTGCCGCGGTCCAGCTTGGCGCAGGCCGCGGCGTGCAGGACGTCGGCGACGCGGCGGCGCCATTGGCGTTCGGGCTCCCGGCTGAACAGGTAGTGGCGGGCCTGGTAGAACATGCCCCGTTCGAAGACGCGGTCGAGGGCGCGGTCCAGCAGCACCGAGCCGGTCTTGCCGCTGCCCAGGCCCGCGGGCATTGCATGGCGGGCCTCGCGCAGATGCCCCCTCTGCTCGTCCCACTCGCTGCCCAGCCGACCGGCCCGCTTGTTGTCGATGGAGATGTCGGGGTCGGTGGCCATCGAGTACCTCGCGTATGCGGCGTCCTCGCTGCTGATGGTGTGGCTCAATCGCCGGGTCGCGGCGATCGCGGGGGTGAGGTCGCGGTCGGCGTCGTGGCCGGGGACCAGAGCGCGGGCCAGTTCCCGTGTGGTCCCCCCGGCCGCCTGGAGTTCCGTGCCGCAGTCGGCGGCGATGTCCTTCGCCACCCAGAGGGCATGGCCGCCGCGGTGGTGGCGGATGTTGGAGACCGCGCGGACGAGCAGTATTCGCGCGAGCAGCGGCGCCGCCCGGTCGACGTCGGCGGCGATGTGGCGGGCGAGCGTCCTGCGGTCGATTCCACTCGGCACGTCCATGAAGGCTCCCGTCCGCTGCCGAAACCTCGCCTTGCCGGAAGCCTAATAGCCGATCGAACCGGCGGCCCTACGTCGCCGACAGCGCACGCCTGCCCCACCGGCCCCATCGTCTCCAGCAGCTGTTCGGGAGCAGAGCACCTGGTCGGGACAGCGTCTGCGCGGCCGGACGGCCGAGCGCAGGACATGGTCGTCCGCATGGACATAAAGAGCGGCCAGAAGGGCGTCCAGGTCCGTCTTCAGGCAGTGATCTCGGGCGCCCTTCGCCACGCCGGCGGCTGGTTCGGCAAACCCCCATCACGATCTAGGCGGTGAGGGCGGCCAGGGCCAAGGCGTAACCGTAGGGGCTGGTGAGGTCGGTGCCGAGGTGCTGGCCGATGCGGCGGATGCGGTTGTCGACGGTGTTGGGGTGGAGGCCGAGAATCCTGGCGACGGCGCGACGGTCTTGCTGGTGGGAGATGTAGAGGCGGAGCGTCTCGGCGAGGGCGGGGTCGGCGGTGACGGGGGTGAGGAGCGACCGCAGGAGCGGGCCGGTGTCGTCCGGGTGGTTCAGGTGGTATTCGAGCAGGACGTCGTCGAGTCGGTAGAGACCGGGTGCGCGGTCCAGGAGGGTGACAAGACGTAGGACCTCTCGGGCGGTCGTCGCGGCGCGGTGGATGTCCATCACCCCTGGCGCGGTCGCCCGTGCCGCGCGCGATGGGGCCCCGTGTTCTTCGGTGAGGACGCGGTGCACGGTCGAGGCGGGATCGCCGGGCGGCTTGCCGGGCAAGGCGAGCAGCAGGTGAGTGGCATGGTGATCGGTATGGACGATGGCGCGGTGGCCGGTGGCGCGTTCCAGCGCGGTTTGCAGGCGGCGTGCGGCGCGGTGGGTGTCGACGGCCGTGGTGTGGGCGCGCGGTGGAGCGACGACGACCATGATCTGTCCGGTCAGGCCGAGGGAGTCGACCTGGCCGGGTGCGGCAGGGGTGCCGGTGAGCAGGTCGGCGATCAGCGAGCGCTGCCGTTCGCGCAGCTCATGGGTCCGTGAGGTCTTCTCCGCGGTGTAGGTCTCGGTGACGTCCCCGACGAGGGCGGCCTGGGTGGCGAACAGCAGGTCGGCCAGTTCGAGGAGGGCGGATTCCTCACCCGGCCGGGCGACTTCGCGCAGGGCCCGCCACAGCATGTCGCGGTTGGTGAGGTAGCTGCGCAGCAGGACGTGCAGCGGCATGCCCTCTTCGGCGCGTTGGGCGGCCCGCTCCCGGTAGAAGCGATAGGGGTCGGGCACCCGTTCGCCGTTGACGGTCTGCAGGAAGAACCGCAGCCCGTGCCGGACGGTCGCGGCGATCTCCACCTCGCGCATATCGCGCGGCAGGCTCTGGTAGGCCGGGATGTCCCGGAACCCCACCTCGGTGATCTTACGGGCGAGGTCGTTGATGAGCGGCTCGCAGCGATTGGCGAGCGTGCGGGCCTCCGCGGAGAAATCCATGACCCCCCTTACTGTGACGCGTCACAGTACAGCTTGTGCTCCTACCCCCTTTCAGCTGCTCTGGTGCAGATCACAGAATGCGGTGACGAGCCGGGACGCGTTCCGGATTGTCGACCGATCCGCTGGAGTCTCTGTGATCGACCACCTTCCACCGGAGTACCGCTCCCGCCTGGACCGTGCCTGGGAAGGAGGGGTCTCCGTCGCCGAGCATCTGAACGGCGGCCGGGCGTGGGACGGCCCGATCCCTTCGATGGCCGGGAGATCGCGGCGATTCGCGCCGAGGTCTACGCCGAGCGCGCCCGCCAGGAGGGCTCCACCATGGCCAAGAGCGTCTTGATCCGCGGCGGCCGTGGGTTCCGCCGCGCCCGTCCCGTCCACCGAAGGAGCCCGTCATGTCACGTTCCACGATCTCCACCGCCGTGCTGGCCGCCGTGACCGCCACGGTCGCCGCGAGTACCGCCGCGTCCGCGTCCGCGTCCGCGTCCGCGTCCGCGGCCGCGGCCGCGGACACGCCCGCCGGTCCGCAGGCTCCCGTCTGTTCCTGGACGGAAGGCGGATCCCGTTTCGCGAACACCGCTTATCCCGACACCTCGGCGCGCTACTGGGTGGCGCCGTTCACCGTCCAGCCCGGGCTGCACATCACCCTGCACGGCACCTTCCCCGACTCCCGCTACATCTCGGTGTCGGTGTACGACGCGGCCAAGAACTCCTTCACCACCAACGGCGTTCAGGCGACGTTGCCCGACTACCGCATCGCACCCGACAAGGGACAGACCAACCCCTGGCAGCGGCGCGCACGGCCCGGCGGCACCTTCACCGTCACCCTGCGGGCCGATGCCGCCCCCGGCCAGGCCAACACCCTGCCGCTGGCACCCGCGGGCACCCCCGACGGCGCCACCGGGCAGATCCTGTTCCGCTCCTACCTCGACTCCGGGAACGTCCCGCTGCCGCAGGTCACCTTCGAACGCGACGGCATCAGCCGCACGCTCGCACCCTGCGCGCCGCCGCCGGTCACACCGGGGAAGCCGACCGGTGAACCCTCACAGGGCGACCCGAGCGCCCCCGTGGTGTTCAACCGGGGCAGCGGCGCAGGCCTGTACCCGAACCTCGACTCGGCGTACCTGTCGGCGCGCGTCCAGCCGCCCGGCGACGGCCGCGTCATCGTGGTGCGTGCCAAGGCACCGCGCACCGTCAAGGGCGACCGGCCCCAGCCCTGGCCCGCGCGCGGCGCCGACCTGCGGTACTGGTCGATGTGCTCCAACATCGTCGTGCCGCCCTACCCCGTCGTCATGAACCACCTGGCCGACGGCTCCCTGGACGCCGGCTGCCGCACCGATCACCAGACCAGGGTCGACCGGCACGGCTACTACACCTACGTCCTGGGAAGCGAGGCTCAGCGGCCCGCCATCAGCAGGCTGCGCGACGTGACGTTCCTGCCGTTCTCCAGCGACATGCCCGACGCCCTGCACCTGCTCCTCATCCGTAACATGGTCACCGCTCCCGGCTTCCACCACTCCGTGCTCGACGTCCCCCTCGGGGCCACCGCTCAGACCGCCGGGACGGTCATGGGCGCCTACTACCCGCACGGCGCCGTCTGCGACCTTGCCGCCCTCAAGCGCCACGCCGGCCTCGACCGCTGCCTCCAGAACTCCTGACCTGAGGCTGCGCCCATCCCTGAGGAGCCCGGGACCCTGTCCGCCCCCGCCGAAGCCCGCCCCTGGCCGTCTGGTACGGGCCAAGGGCATCAGCCGGTCATCGCCCGCCGCGGCACCCCACGGGTTCCGGCTTCGGGAGCCTGCGGCCACATGCGAACGATCGTATGTAATAGCTGGCAGGTGTGGCAGATTGGGTCTCATGAGCGAGTCCTCCCAGCACCCGAAGCCGGATGAGACGGCCGGACCGGCGGAGCCGTCCGGTCGGGGGGAGGCGCGGCCGGACCAGCGGCTGGTGCGGGGGGCGCGGTCCCGGCGGACGATCGCGCGCCACGCCGTGGACGTCGCGTCGCTGGAGGGGCTGAGCGGGCTCAGCTTCGGCCGCCTGGCCGCCGACCTCAACATCAGCAAGAGCAACATCCAAACGCTGTTCCGTTCGAAGGAGAATCTCCAGCTGGCCGCCGTGGAATCGGCGCGCGAGGCGTTCGTCGACGCGGTCGTGCGTCCCGCCAAGGACGCTCCCCGGGGTGCCGCCCGGCTGCGCGCGCTGGTCGAGCACTGGATCGTCTACGCCGCGACGCCGCTGTTCCCCGGCGGGTGCTTCCGGGTCGCCAACCTCGTCGACTTCGACAGCCGTCCGGGCCCGGTCCGCGACGAACTCCTGCGCGACCAGCAAGAATGGGTCGGCCTCATCGCCCACCATCTCCGGGTCGCCGCCGACGCAGGCCAGATCGCCGATCTGGACGCCGATCTGGCCGCCTTCCAGATCGACGCAGTCCTGTGCGCGGCCAACACCGCGATGCGCCTCGGCGACGCCGACGCCGCCGACAAGGTCCACCGCGTGATCGACGGGTTCCTCCGTCCACCGCGGAGTTGAGCTCGATGGGGCCACCGCCGGGTTCGCGTGCCGTGGACGGGGCCTGACGCCGGACGATCTCCGCGGTGGTGGTCGCGCGCCACGGGTGACGACAAGGCGACGATGACGGGCGGGAAGGCCAACCACATGATCGAGGTCCAGGAGCAAATCGTGCCCTTTTCTGTCGCTCCAAGCGCGCGTAGTCGACGGCGTATGTCGGGCCCGGCGTTCAGGGCTGGGCGGCCGGCTACTTCGGCAGGAGGAAGACGACGATGCCCGCTATGACGGCGATGACGAAGGCCCCGATGGACGCGGCCGCGAAGGCATCGCCGGCGGCGGCAACCCGGTCGGCCTCCGCGGGCCCGTAATGGAAGAAATGGAAGAAGACCGCTCCGATAACGGCGACGCCCAGCGCTCCTCCACACTGCTGGGCGGTGGACAAGGCCCCTGAGGCGACACCGGCCGACTCCGGCTTGACGCGGCTCAGCACCGTGTTGAGCGCTTGCGTGATGACCAGTCCGCCACCGACGCTCTGCAGGATGAGGGTGGGGATCACCAGCAGCGCGGTGATCCGCGGGCCGGACACCAGCAACAGGCCGGTCGCCAGGTAACCGCTCGCCATTATGATCGTCCCGATCTCGAGGACGCGTCGCCCATATTTCGGGATGATCCGGCTCGCCACCATGCTGAAGACGAAGAACGTCGTGGCTGCCGGCGTGTAGACCAGGCCCGCGCCTAGTGCTGACATCTCCAGGCCCTGCTGCATCGTTACCGACAACGCCAGGTAGTAGGAGTAGATCAGCGCGTACAGGGTCAGGACGAGAATGATCCCGAGCGAGAACGTGCGTTGCCTGAACAGTGTCAGCGGTACCAGCGGATCCTGGCCGCGCCGTTCCAGGTTCCGCTCGATCGCGATGAAAAGGCCGAACGCGATCGCGCTGCCCGCAAAGCAGGCCCAGACCCACCCCGGCCAGCCTGCCTGCCGGCCCTGGATGAGCGGGAGCACCAGAAGGAAGAGGGCCGCGCTGAGCGTACGGCCGCAGGCGGATCTTCCTTCTCGGAGTGGCCTTGTTCACTCTGTCATCGATCGCCTGCGCGCTGTCGCCGAACGCAGGCGCCCTCATCGCCGCGCGAGTTCTCCAGGGCGCGGTCGCGCCGGCACCAACCCGAGTCCGAGTCCGGTGGTGCCGGCGCGCGGCCGCATGCTGCCGCGCGGCAAGCAGAACGACGCCGGTGAAGCCGGCCATCGCCGACTCCGGTCCGGTCTGGCCGACCGTGCGGGTGATGGCGATGGCCGGGGAGATCTTCAGCTCGCCGGTGAAGGTGATCGCCTCGCCTGCGGTACTCACTCCGGGGCAGCCGAATGAGCCGTCATTGTCGGCGGTCGTGAACGGGGTGGCGGTCGCGCCGGCGTACTTCAGGATCCGGGCGGTGTTGGTGTAGGTCGCGGCGATGCCGGAGAAGGAGAACCGGCAGTCGTCCGCGAAGATCGTGAGGCCGTACCGGGAACTCTTGGGCCCCGTGAGGCTGGTCGTTGCGGTGGTGGCGTCGTAGTCGGTGGCGGTGTAGGAGACGGGACCGACGCCGGTCGCCGCCGTCCCGAGCATGGTGGCCGTGGACCCGTCGGGTCGGGTGCAAGCCTGGCCGACGGTGTCGTCGCCCGATCCCAGGTTCGCGGTGGTGCCGCCGGCGGTCTTGCTCGCCAGCCGCCCCCACTGCCGAGTATCGCGCATACATACGGTCGATCGTATATATTGTCCGTCCGGAGTGCTCGCCGTGGGTTTGCGCGGCCTTTGGAGAGAGGTGGCCGGCTGTCGTCGGCTCGGCCGGTGCGACCGGCCGGTCGCGCCCCGGGGCCGCGCGGCCCGGCCTCGAGGCGGCCAACACCATGCCAGTATTTACTGGCAATATCGGTCGGGACGCGTCATAGTGCTGGCATGAAACGATCACTTGCCTGTGCCGCGGCGGTGGCCGCCGCCCTGCTGTCCGCGCCGGTGACGGCGCACGCGGACGAGGGCACCTTCACCTCGGTGTCGCTCCCGTTCTTCTGGCCCACGGCCGAACTGGACGACGTGGCCGCCGACACATCTGGCGGGGTCTGGATCGGCGGGGCCCAGGGGGAGTACTGCGTGGTCTGGGCCGACAACTGCGCGCTCTACAGCAACGGAGCTCCCGTGCTGCGGCGGTGGAAGGGGTCGTCCTGGACGGAGTATCCGCTCAACGGCTGGACGGGCCAGGGGCAGATCGGCGCGATCGCCTCCTCGGGCGCCGAGACATGGGTCGCCGGTGGCCCGACCGGCTCCTCCGGCTTCCACGACTACCTGGCCCGCTTCGACGGCACCGCCTTCCAGAAAGTGGACAAGCCGTCCCAAGCCAGACTCAGCATGATCAGCACCGGCCCCGCCGGAACCTGGGTCTCGCAGGTCACCGGCGCGGGCGACCCGACGCCGCGGCTGCAGAAGCGCACCGGCTCCACCTGGACCGGCTACGCGCTCCCCATCGGCGACGTCTCGGACCTGCAAGCCCGCAGCGCGACGGACGCGTGGGCCGTCGGGGGCAGCAGCACCGCCTCCGGCACCGCCCCCGCGATCGCTCACTACGACGGGACCTCCTGGACCGGCGTCACGCCGCCCACGATCCCGGCGGGCGCCAACGACGCTTTCGTCAAGGTCGTCCCCGTCGGCGCGACCGACGTATGGGCCCTGACCTGGAAGTACCTCACCCACTGGAACGGCACCGGCTGGACCGTGATCCCGCTACCGGACGGGATTGCCCGCGGCGGGGACCTCGCCGTGGCCGCCAACGGCACCGTCTGGGTGGCGCCCGCCGACTACGGTACGAGCACGCCCTACCTGTACAGCGGTGGGTCCTGGCATGCCGCCACGCTCCCGGCCGGGCTGAAGATGTACGACATCACCGCGGTGCCCGGCACCTCCACCATCTGGGGCGTCGCCCACAAGGGGACCTACTCCGACCCGGCGGCTCTCAAGAACTCCTGACCGCCCAGTGCGACCCGGAACCGGCTCGGCGGCGCTGCGGCGTGGATTCGCTGGAATGGCCTGCCGCATTCCTGACGGCCCCGCTCGCGAGGTAGAGACGGCCCTCGCGCCTCCCGCAGAGTCGGCCCCTGGCGGCCTGGAGGACACCAAGGGCCCACATTGAAAACTCAGTCTGGCCGCCATCGGGAGGGGCTCGGCATGGACGAGAAACCAGACGACGACACCGAACTGCCCTTTCCGGCGTCCACCGTCCGCACAATCCTGCTGTTCCTGCGCATCCCCCGCTTCATCGCCGACCACGCCACGGCCCTCCTGGCAGCCAACCTCAGACGCAGGCCCCGGTCCCGGCCGGAGCGGCGGTTGCCGCCGCGCGAATGAACGAGATTTTCCCAGTTGCCGTACGGCTCCGCTTTGTCCCCTGGCGCGCGCCTCCCGCTACGAATACGCGGCAGCCAAACCCAAGGGGCACCGTCAAGCATCTCCCGGACGGAACAAAGTGAGTGCCGCTTTGCCTGCCGAATTGAGCTGTGCCGAATCAGGGACGGCGCCGCTCGCCAACCGGAAAAAGCCGACCATAGGATCAACGCATGACTGAAGAACGAGAACCACCCCGGTACGTCCTCACCGGTCCTGATGACGAGGCGTTCTGCTGGCGGGTCAGCGAAGCGCTGGACCTGGGCTACGAGCTCCATGGACCCCCGTCCGTCACGTTCAACGGCGACCGGGTCATCGTCGCCCAAGCCCTCACTCGAGGCTGAAGCCGGGGCCTACCGGCCATGATCTTGGTGCCACCTGACCGGTAGGCGTTCGATCAGCAAGAAGACCTCCGGGCTCAGTGGAGTTGCAGTTTGCCCAGACCGAGTCCGCCGATCCCGATGCTGCGGCTGAACATCCGGCAGCGGCGGTGGAAGAGGCTTCCTGGTCGAGCAGGAACCGCGCGAGATTCCGACAGACCGGACCGGGGTGTCGACGCGCGCGTCCAGGTGATCGAACACCTGGGCGCCAGCAGACCGCGATCATCAATGCCAGCGAGGCCAGGTTCCGCCGACCGGTTCGGCGTTGATCACTTCTTCTGCCCGCGGGTCAGCGCCACCCGTGCGCATCCGGCCGGTAGGGGCGGTAGGGCTTCGGCCCGGCGAACGGAGCCGGCGGCACCAGGCCTTCCCCTGGCCAGAACGGCGCCCGCGCCGCGGCGGCACGGACGCGCTCTTCCAGGTCGCGCAGGCGCACCAGGCGCTCGGCGCCGTCGTACTCGGTGCTCGTCCCGTCCGGGTAGTGCATCGTCAGCGTGGTGTGCGGGCTGTTGGCCAGCAACGCCGCCGACAGTTGCGGCAACCCCAGCGGCATCGCATCGCACCGGCCGGCGCGCGCGAGTGCCACCACGGCGTCGGTCACCCGCTCCCAATCACCAACGGCGCCCCACAGTCGGCCGCCGTTCAGCTCGAACGTCAGCGTCGAGACCGGCACCACGCATCCGGGACTGCGGTCGGGGAACTCGGTCAGGCACCGGTACATGCGGCCGCCGTCGGGCTGCGGCACCGACGGATGCAGGAGGGTGGCCGCGTGCACGATCGTGGCGTTGATCGGCACCGGATGCCGCGCCTCCTCATAGGGCTCGTGCAACGTCAGCAGATACACCTCGACGCACTCGCGATCAGCATCATTCAGGTCGGTCATGCGCGGCACAGTAGCGGTTCAGCGCGCCTTCCGTCGGCCGGTCCCGGGGACCGTCGAGATCCCAATGCCAGACCAGTACGCGCTGGACTGGTTCAACGGGTTGGGCGGACCTGAAAGTGTTCCTACCGCTGGACGTCGTCGCGGATCCGAGGTAGGTCGTCCGCAGTTCCCGGGCCGGGCGGGCCATATGAGAGCGGTATATCATTACCCGCCAGGAAAGAGGCACCCCGCTCTCCCTCGAGAGGGCTTATAGCACCCCGCTAGGGGTTCGCCGAATCGGCTTCAATGCTTACCCAGTGGGTCTCAGGATTCGTCCCGAGGACCTACTGCTGTGTTTGACGGTCGGGCATCGGCAGCGTCACCGCATGGGACGGTGATCCGGCTGGATCGACCGTGATCGTCGTTCAGGGCCTGGACGGGCGGCTCGGACTGCAGATGGCGAGCCCCGGCATCCCTGCGCTACGCCAGCCGCAGATGGCACCGTTCCGGGGGACGCTGGTCACCGCCAGCGGTACCCGGGAGTTGGCCCCGGCCGCGAGTGAACTGCCGATCGCGGTCCGGAACCCGGCCGCCCTCTACCGGCAGGTGGCCAAGGACCTGGCGAACGGCACCGGCATCACACCGACGTTCGAGGAGGCCGTCGCCCTGCACAGGCGGCTGGACCGGTTCCGCTCGGGCGGCTGACCGCCACGGCGTCGCTCGTGCTCCTGGGGGCCTCGGCGATGGCGCGCAGCTTGTGGTGGTTTCACACGGTCGTGGTCGTCCACGAGATGGCCGGCCGGGCGACGCTCCAGGAAGGCCCGGCATCCTGCTCATCATCGGCACCGTCGTCCTAGGGTTCACCGTCACCGGCGATGAGTGGTCGAGGCGATGGCGGGACTGCCCGGCCCGCTCCATGATGGGGGTTCAGGCCGGGCGAGAGGGGGACATGCCGTGGGTGTGGTGGCCCGGGTGGACGAATACCAGCGGCGGCATCGCTGGGCGGGGCTGCCACTGGCCGTGGTGTACAAGTTCGTCGACGATCAGGGCGCTTATCTCACCGCGTTGATCACGTATTACGGGTTCGTGTCGCTGTTCCCGCTGCTCCTGCTGCTGGTCACCGGCCTGGGTTTCGCCCTGCAGGGCAACCCCGGCCTGCAGCAACGCGTGCTGGATTCCGCGCTGGCGCAGTTCCCGGTCATCGGCGACCAGATCGGCACCAACATCCACTCCTTCCACGGCAGCATCCTTGCCCTGGCCACGGGCATTGTGGGCAGCCTGTACGGCGGCCTAGGCGTCGTACAGGCCACCCAGAACGCCCTGAACAAGATATGGGGAGTACCGCGTAACTCCCGGCCGAACCCGATCGCCGCCAGGGCGCGCAGCCTGCTCCTGCTGACGGCCGGCGGCGTGGTGGTCCTGGCCACCACGCTGCCGTCGGCGGTGACCGCCACCGGCGGCCTCGTCGGCGCCGGTGTGCGGGCCGCGGCCATCGCGGTGGCCGTGGCCATCAACGTCGTGCTGTTCACGGTGGCGTTCCGGATACTGACCGCCCTGCCCCTCACTCTCGCGCAGGTCCGGACGGGTGCGATCGCCGCCGCGCTGGTCTGGCAGGGTCTGCAGTGGGCCGGCACCTTCCTGCTCGGCCACATGCTCAAGGGAGCCACCGCCACCTACGGCATGTTCGGCATCGTGCTCGGCCTGTTGACATGGATCTATCTGGGCGCCCTGACCTTCGTGATCGCCGCCGAGATCAATGTCGTCCGCGACCAGCGGCTGTGGCCCCGCAGCCTCCTGACGCCCTTCACCGACAAGGTCGATCTGACGGCCGGAGACCGGCGTGCCTACACCTCTTACGCGGAGACCGAACGCCACAAAGGCTTCGAGAACGTCGACGTCGATTTCGACCCGCCGCCACGCGACCCGCGCGACTGAACCATGCAGACCAATGGTTGACGGGCTCGAGCACAACCAGCGCGGTCGGGTCCGCCACACACCATCCCCACGAGCCGTGAGGTGGGACGGCCCTGCCGTAAAGGCGCATAGATGCGGCGCGGAGAATGGCTATCCATCGGTTCGCCAACGGATGATCTTGCTCGGGTCGGTCGTGGCTGGGGCGGTGCGGCGTCGCGGTGGGCTCCGAACGCTGACCTTGAGCGCGTGCTCAAACGACCGTCCCTGACGCCGTCTCATTTACGGCGAATCGAACTGACCGTAGCGGCGCGCTGGACGGCGCGCGCATCGTGGCCACCACCGTGCGCGAGAACCTCGGCACCGCGAAGCGTGATCTTCGGGCTCGGGGACCGTGCCACCGGTGGTTCACGCTGCAGATCGCCGCGCCGGCGGGCTCCGGTGGCGCGCTGGTTCGCCGGCATGATCGTGGAATCGAGGTTCAGCTGCCAGCCGATCAGTCCGGCCGCCTCGGCCCGGGTCTGCAGGGCGGCCAGGATGCGCGCCCAGGTTTTATTGCGCTGCCAGCGGCGGGCCCGCCTGCCAGGTGCCGTGGCAGGCGGACACGTCCCGCCATGGCGAGCCGGTCCGAGGACGCCAGCGGATGCCGTCGATGAGCCGCCGTTCGGTCCACCTCGACGGTCGCCCCGATCGCCGGGCAATTGGCAGCAGCGACTTCAGGATGGCCCATTGCTCGTCGGTCAGGTCGAACCGCCTCGTCACCGCTACGCCGGCCACGAGGTCTCCGGTTCAGAGTCTTCATGGTCGATGAACCACCTACCGGAGACCTCGCTGCGTCCGGCTCACAACACGCAGATCTTCACCCACTCCGAAACACGCCTCAGCAGCGCCGACAGGTGACCGGTCACCTGACAGATCAGACCGTGATCGACATGCCGCTCCCACGTGAGCCACGTCGTGCCGCTGCTGTGGGCGACGCCGCATATTGGGCTGGGGGTGCGCCGGGTGTCGCGGATCAGCTACCGGTCTGGTCGTCCAGCTTCGCCTCGGGAGCGTTCTTGCGCACCGACTCGATGCCCTTCAACGCCGAGGCCTTGGTCTCATAACTCTCGCTGGTGGCGATCACCTGACCGTTGGTGGCGACCAGATTGAAATGGAACTTACCGGTGCTGCCCTTCTTCAGCTGAAACTTGCCGGCCATCATCGCTCCTTTCCGCGCCAAGCCGAGCGCGCGCATCCCATGAGCGCGCCTATGATCGCGGCGGATGCTTCCCCAGAAAACATCCCTTATGCATCGTTTCCGCCAACAGACCGGCACTGGCATCGGAGTGGGCCACGGCACGGGCGCGGCCAGCCGAGAGGCCGCAGGTCACGCTGGTGGCGCCATCATGCCGTGGCAGTAGGCCGTCCTTGGGATCCGCACCTGCAAGCCCTGGGAGAGTCGCGGCGGGCCCGGGAAATCCACCAACGGCGGCTCCCCGCGACCTGGAAGGTGATCGACGGCGAACAAGATCGTATTCGGCGGCGGAGGCCGCTGTGGCGTCAGTCGCCCTTGGGCCGTGTCGATGGAGTGGACTGCCGGACGGTACCGACTTTTTTTTGGGGGGCGTGACAGCGTTCGCTGATCAGGACCATCGGAGCGGTGAAGCGCGGCTGCCGCCTGTCGGACTGACGGCGGGGCTTGCGTCGAGCCCGGCCGGTGCGTTGGTCGGCCGCCGCTCCGCTGTGGACGGAGGGCAGGAGGCGTGCAACCGTGACGGGCTCGTCGGCGTCCGGGCCGTCCGAAGGCCGCCACGTCGACGTGGCGGGGCCTCCAGAGTGGTGGGCGTGGATTCGCCGACTGATCTCGCGGCCTGATTTTCGGCGAGTGCATGGCCGAGCCGTCAGGTCGGCACGTTCTGCTCCGGCCTTTCGCCGGCCGGGAGGAGACGGATCGCCGGGCGCGGCGCCGGGTCGTTCGCGGTCGTGAGATCGTCCCTGCGGCGCAGTCGGATCGTCATGTGGACCAGGAAGAAGAGGCCGGCGATGAGGTAGCAGTTGGCGACCGGCGTCAGGAGATGGAAGCCGTATTCGCGCGGGTCCCCGTTGTGGGGCGTCAGCCACAGTGGAGACAGGGTGAAGATCAGGCAGCCGGCATAGGCCGTTTTCCGGTGGCCATCGCGGAGGAGTACGGCCAGGACCGGGACGATCCATACCCAGTGGTGCGCCCAGGAAATGGGGGAGACGAGCAGGCCGGTCACGCCCGTGACCGCGGTGGCGCTCAGCCAGTCGCCGCGCCTTGCCCAAAGGGCGGCGACCGCGGCCCCGAAGACTCCGATGGTGGCCGGGACGATTAGGTACCACGAGCCTATCTCGGCCGTGCCGTGGAGTATCCGGGTCAAGGTGCCGTAGGGGGACTGGTTGCTGATGTAGGAGACGCCGACGCGTGACGTTTTGAAGAAGGTGTGCAGCCAATAGACGCGGGACGCGTCAGGTGCTATGGCGTAGGCGAGCAGGGTGCAGACCGCGAAGGCGGCGAGGGCCGTGACGGCGTCGCGGGTCCTTCTCGTCAGTAGCAGAAGGACGATGAAGACGGCGGGGGTCAGCTTGACCGCGGTTGCGATGCCGATGCCGATTCCGGCCGGACGCCCGGCGGCGACGCGGTGCATGTCGGCGAGGACGAGGGCCAGGAGGAACAGATTGACCTGGCCTAGGAAGAACGAATGCCAGACGGGTTCCAGAAGGAGACCTGCCGCCACGACGATGGTGAGCGGGATGCGGCGACCGAGCATCTTCAGTGTTAGTGCACAGCACCACGCGAAAGCCGCGACCGCGGCAAGCTGCCAGATCACTCGGGCGACCGCGAGCGGTATCGCCGTCAGCGGGGTGAACAGCGCGGCCATGAAGGGCGTGTTGGTGAACCAGTGGTCGACGAGTTGCTCCTGGTAGAGGCGGGCCCCGTCCGTGACGACATGTCCGCCCAGCCAGTAGATATGAAAATCGAGCGAGTTGTAGAAGGCCGAGAACAGGGCGATCCCGAGAATCTCCGAGGCCAGCACGAACCACGCCAAACGTTTCATGAGGATAATGGTGCCGATATCGCGGTCGCCGGGCATCGGGCCGTCGGACACATTTGCCGCAGGTGTTCGTAGCCCGGAGGATTACGCCTGCGGGCCAATGTGGGTGCGGGCGGGCGGAGGATACGATCGGCGCATGTCAGTCCTGCCGCGGAGTCGAGCGTGTCGAGCCGCCGGTACGGTCCTGGCCTGGTCCGGGGCCGTCCTCTACCCCGGCGTCCTGGTCCACGCGGTCTCCGCCGCGAGATCCGGCGTGGGGGGCCTGGAGACTCTGCTCTCCGCCGCTCTCACCGTGCTGGTCGCCGCCCTGTTGAGGCGCCATCCGCTGCCGGCGCACGCAATCCTGCTCTTCGCCTGGATCGCCGCGCTCGTGGTGATGCCGAACGATGTGATCGCCGGGCTGCAGATACTGCTCACCGATCTCGCGGTCTGTTACATCGCGGCCACGCACGGTCGGAGGGTCGCGGTCCCCGTAGCCGCCATGACCTGCGTCCTGCAGGTTCTTTCCGTCATCGCGTGGCTGCGCGTCGACGGGACGCTTCTCATCACCGTCGTCCTGGCGACGGCCGTGATGTGGATGGCGGGGGACTCCATCCGCCAGCGGCGCGCGCACACCGAGACGCTGCGTGAGCAGGCCGCGGCGCAGGCCGTCGCGGCCGAGCGGCTGCGGATCGCCCGGGAGCTGCACGACATGGTCGCGCACAGCATCGGCATCATCGCCATCCAGGCCGGCGTGGGCGGACGGGTGATCGACACCCAGCCGGGGGAAGCGCGCAACGCGCTCGACGCGATCGAGGCCACCAGCCGCGACACCCTGTCCGGGTTGCGCAGGATGCTCACCGCGCTTCGCAAGGACGATCCGGGTGCGGCGCCGCTCGGCCCGGCGCCCGGCCTGGACGACCTCGACCGCCTGGCCGCGGCGACGATGGACGCCGGCGTCGAGGTCGACATCAAGCGGACGGGGGAGCCGAGGCCGCTCCCGCCGGACGTCGACCTCTCCGCCTACCGGATCGTGCAGGAGGCGGTGACGAACGTCGTCCGCCATGCGGGCACCGACCGCTGCCGCGTGACGATCGACCACCGCGACGAGGAACTGGCCATCGAGATCGACGACGACGGGCGCGGCGGCATGGTCGGGGCCGGGTACGGCATCCTCGGGATGAGGGAGCGGGTCGCCCTGCTGCGCGGCGAGTTCACCGCCGGCCCGCGCCCCGGGGGCGGGTTCCGCGTGGCGGCGCGCCTCCCCCTCCCGGCGGCGGTGGCATGACGATCCGCATCGTGCTGGCGGACGATCAGCCACTGGTCCGCGCCGGGCTACGCGTCCTCATGGCCGACACCCCGGACCTGGAGATCGTGGGGGAGGCCGGGACGGGCGCCGAGGCGGTCGCACTGGTGGAGGAACGCGGTCCCGACGTGGTCGTGATGGACATCCGGATGCCCGACATGGACGGCATCGAGGCCACCCGCCGGATCACGACCGCGCACGTGCTGATGCTGACCACGTTCGACGACGACGAGTACGTCTACGGCTCGCTCAGGGCGGGCGCCAGCGGGTTCCTCGTCAAGGACATGGCGCTGGAAGAGATCCTGGCGGCGATCCGCGTCGTCGCGAACGGGGAGGCGCTGATCGCGCCGGGCGTCACCAAGCGGCTGATCGAGGAGTTCGCGGCCCGTCCGGAACCGGCGCCCGGGCCGCCGCCCTCCGTCGAGGGTGTCACCGAGCGCGAGCGGGAGGTCCTCACCCTGGTCGGGCGCGGGCTGTCCAACCAGGAGATCGCGGGGGAGCTGTTCATCAGCGTGGCCACGGCCAAGGCGCACGTGGCACGGCTGCTCGCCAAACTCGGCGCCCGTGACCGCGTCCAGCTCGTCATCACCGCCTACGAGCTGGGGCTGGTCGGGCCGTCGGCAGGCGGCGGTTGATCTCCGCCGGCCGGATGCGCCACGACGCGGGGACGGGAAGGACCGGTGCGGGTCCATACGCCTCGGCATGCCGGGCGCGGCCGGCCTCCGTGCCGGCGGCGGGGACGCCGAGCCACCGCCGGACCGGTCCGACGACTCAGTTGCGAAGGGCGACCGGCAGGCGGGCGGGCCCGTTCACGACGATCGAGTCGAGCAGTTCCGGCTCGCCGGCGAGTTCGATCCGCACGCCCCTGCGCAGCAGCTCGCCGTACAGCAGCTTCAACTCGACACGGGCGAGAGTGCTGCCGAGGCAGAAGTGTTCACCGAATCCCAGGGCCAGGTGGCGGTTGGGGCGTCGCTTGACGGTGAAGCGGTCGGGCTCGTCGAACACCTCCTCATCGCGGTCGGCCGAGGGGAGCCACAGCACCACGCGTTCCCCCGCGTCGATCTTGTGTCCCCGGATCTCGACCGGGCGGGTCGCCGTGCGCATGATGTGCGTGGCCGTGGACGTCCAGCGCAGTACCTCCTCGACGGCGGAGCCCAGCAGGGCCGGGTCGTCGGCGAGGGCCCGCCACTGGTCCGGATGCTCCAGCAGGGTCAGCATGCCTCCGGCCGCGGCGATCCGGGTGTTCTCGGTGCCGCCCACGAGGAGGTTGTCGCAGTTGAGGATGACGTCCTCGGCGCTGAGGCGGGCGCCGTCGACTTCGGCCGTCGCCAGCACGCTCACCAGGTCGTCGGCCGGGGAACGCGCCCTTGCCGCCTGCAGTGTCTCGAAGTAGCCGAGGATGTCCAGGTGCGCGAACCGGCGGCCGAGGGGGTCGCCTGCGCCGAACGCCTGGCTGGTCAGCTCGTACAGGTGCTCCCAGTCGGCTTCCGGCACACCCAGCATCCGGCAGATCACGTACAGCGGGACGCGGGCGGCGATGTCGGCCACGAAGTCGCACTCGCCGCGATCGAGGGCCCGGTCGACGACCTGCCGGGTGATGTCCGCCATCCCGGCCTCGACGGCGCGCACCGACCGCACGGTGAACCATTCGTCGACCAGGCCGCGCAGCCGCCGGTGCCGCGGCGGATCGGTGAGCGCCAGCGTGCGGCCGCCGCCGGGGTCGTCTCCATGGCCGGCGGGGCGCAGCAGGATCCCCTGCGCGGAACTGAAGGTCTCGGCGTCGCGGTACGCCGAGCGCACGTCCTCGTATCTGGTGAGCGCCCAGAAATCGGGAAAGTCGGTCGCCGGGTGCCGGAAGACCGGCGCGTTCGCCCGGAGCCACCGCCATTGCGCGTAGGGATCACCATGGGAGTACAGGGCGGGGTCCACGAGGTTGATTTGCGTCGGAGGGTCGTTCGGCATATGACGGGACGTTGGCACGGAGCCGGGCCGATCGTCAAGATCGCAGATCATGGCCGAAGGCCGCTGAACGGGAGTAGGCGTTCAACCGGCTTTCCGGTCCATTTGAACATCGATGGGTGAAGAACGCTCGTGCGTAGTGCTCGCCCGCGATGTGCGCGGTTCATCGACGCAATTCCGGGTCTTCATTGGCTTTCGAAATATTACCGGCAGGTCAGGTCAGAGCGACGAGGACCGAGCGGGAGCCGGTGTACGGCTCGCGCCCATGGGCCACCAGCATGTTCTTGACGATCAGGACGTCACCGGGCCGCCAGGGCAGGGTCAGCGCCGCACGTGCGTAGGCCGCGTCGATGGCGGCGATGTCCTCTCGGGAGATCGGCCTGCCGTCGCCGTGGTAGGCGTTGCGCGGCAGGTCCTCCGCGGCGTACAGCTCCAGCAGCGCCTCCTGGACCTCCGGGTCCAGCGCGCTCACGTGGAACAGGTTGGCCTGGTTGAACCAGACCTCGGCGCCGGTGCCCGGCTCGGTGCGCCAGGCGGGCCGCAGGTGGCTGGTGCGCAGGCCGCCGTCGGGCGTCCAGGCGAAACGCTGGCCATGCCGGCGGCAGTAGCGTTCCACCTCGGTCCGCGAATCGGTCTGGAAGCTCTCCTGCCAGCTGAGGCCGAACCCTTCCCGGAAGGTCCGGGTGTAGACGACCCCGTCGGCGAAGCCGTCCCGCACGCGCCCTTCGAGAAGCCGGAGCACGGCCCTGCTGTCGGCGATCGGGGTGCCGCCGCCCGACTCCGCCGGAGTCCGGCACAGGAAGAAGAGCAGCTCCGGCCAATGGTCGGAGTAGGAGCTCTCGTTGTGCATCGGGATCGCCTGGTCGGGCGGGTACTCGGTCGAGGTGTAGACATTGCCGCCGACCTTGGTACGCGGCGTGGAGCGCTCGGTGTACTCCAGCGGTTCGCCGCCGATCGAGCGCACCAGTGCCGTGAACAGGTCGAGGTCGGCGGGCAGGTCCGTGAGCAGCACGGCGCCGTGCTCGTCCAGGCAGGCGCGGATCCGGTCGCGGTGTGCGCCTGCCCAGCCGAGGTGGTCGGCGGTCCCGGCGCCGACCGGGTACACGGCGGCGGTCGTATACCCGTTCCGCACCAGCCGTCCGGTCACCGGGCCGAGCTCGGCGAGCCCCTCGGGCAGGGCGGCGGTCATGGCTCCTCCTGTCGGCGGGCGGCCTCGCCCTCGTCCCGGCGGGCGAGCATCCGCCGGATGGTGCGGCCCTTCAGCACGTCGTCCACGGTCAGCCCGATGCCCTCGCGGCGTGCCCGGGTGACCAGCTTCGCGGCGCCGATGCTGGTACCGCCGAGCCGGAAGAAGTCGTCGTCGACACCGGGGCCGGGGACGCCGGTGAGCTCGGTGAACAGCCGGCACAGAACGCGCTCGCGTGCGCCGGCCGCAGGTGCCGCGCGGGCCGTGGTGCCGGCATCGGGGCGGGTCCTCACCGGCTCCGGCAGCGCCGCGCGATCGACCTTCCCGTTGGCGGTCAGCGGCAGGACGTCGAGCGGCACGATGTCGGCCGGGACCAGGTGTTCGGGCAGGCGGGACGCCGCGTACGCCCGCAGTTCGCCGGCGTCCGGCGGAGGACCGCCGCGGGCCGCGACCACGTGGGCGGTCAGGGCGGCGGGTCCCGCGCCGTGGCGGCGCGGCGTGACGACCGCCCGTGCGACCCGCTCGTGCTCGGCGAGCACGACCTCGACCTCCCCCGGCTCGATCCGGTATCCGTTGATCTTGAGCTGGTCGTCGGTGCGGCCGAGATACTCCAGGTCCCCGTCCCCGGGCCGCAGCCTGACCAGGTCGCCGGAGCGGTACATCCGCTCACCGGCCGGGCCGAACGGGTCGGCGAGGAAGGCCGCCGCGGTCGTCCCGGGCCTCCCGAGGTACCCGCGGGCGAGCTGGTCGCCCGCGATGTACAGCTCGCCCGCCGTGCCGGGCGGCACCGGTACGAGCAGCTCGTCGAGCACGTACAGCCGCGTGCCCGCCGTGGGCCTGCCGATCGGGACGCGCGCGTCGACGGTCCCGCGAGCCTGCGGCGGCGCGGGCCGCCGCACTTCGTGGACGCAACATCCGACGGTCGCTTCGGTGGGCCCGTACTCGTTCACGACGGTGACCGCGGCGTGTTCGGGCCACCACGCGCCGAGCTGCGCGGTCGTGAGCGCCTCGCCGCCGACGATGAGCTGGCCGGTGGGGGAGCACCGGCCGGGCAGCGCCGCCAGCAGCGGCAGGTGCGAGGGGGTGCCCTTCAGGAGCGTCCATGCGGGCGGGTCGTGCCGCGCGCCGGCGTCGTGCAGATCGGTGATCTCGACCGTGCCGCCGGCGACCAGCGGCCCGAACAGCGACGTGACGGCCATGTCGAACGACACGGCCGAGTGCAGCGGGACCCGGCCCGCCAGGCCGGGGTAGCGGGCGGTCGCGTGATCGAGGTAGCGGGCCAGCGCGCCGTGCCCGACGACCACGCCCTTGGGCCGGCCGGTGGACCCCGACGTGTAGATCACGTAGGCGGCGTCCGCCGGAGTGAGCGAGTCCGCGTGGGGAAGGACGGACTCGATCCCGGCCTCGTCGGCCCCGCCGTCCAGCAGGAGACGGGGAACGGCGTGGGGGACCGCGGCGACGTGCGCGGTGGACGTGACCACCAGCGCGGGCCGCGCGTCCTTGAGCAGGAACGCCAGCCGGTCGGGCGGGTCCTGCGGGCTGAGCGGCAGGTACGCCGCCCCGGAGCGCAGCACGCCGAGCAGCGCCGCGATCAGCTCTGCCGAGCGGTCCAGCAGCACCGCGACGAGGTCCCCGCGGCCGACACCGCGCCCGCACAGCGTCGAACCGAGCCGAGCGGATCGCTCCTCCAGCTCGGCGTAGCCCCATTCCCGGTCGCCGTCGCACAGCGCCGTCGCGTCGGGGGTCGCCGCCGCCTGCGCCGCGAACGCCTCATGGACGGGGACGAGCGCGCGGGGTGCTCCGCGGGTGCCGTTCATGACGCCGTACTCAGGAGCCGGTGCACGGCGGCGGCCACGTCGGGGTCGGCCAGCAGCCGGTCGCGGCCGCTGCCCGCCCAGATCGGGGTGCGGCCGAACTCCGGGCCCGGCGCGTGGTCCCTGGAGACCAGCGTCGTCTCCGCCGCCCATTCCGGCCGGTACTCGATCCGGCGCGCGGCGCGGAGGTACGACACGTACGAGCGGAAGACCGCGACCAGCTCCGCGCCGACATCGTCGTCGACGCCCGCGCGCCGGAAGGCCAGGCGGCTCGCCTCGCCGTACAGGCCGAGGATCGCGTCGGCCACCTCGTCGAACGCGTCCGGGGTGCCCGCGGCCAGGTCGGCGGCCCGGGCATGGAACGCTGCCCGCTCCCGGGGCTCCAGGGCGGGCATCGTGCCGACGATCCCGTCGAAGTCCCGCCGGATCGTCCGCACGTCGGGCCGGCCCGGGTTGAAGAGCACGACGGCCGGACGCGACCCCCGGCGTTCGGCGAGCACGTCCGCGAGGGCGCAGGCGAACAGGGAGCCCGCGCAGTACCCCAGGACGGCGCCGACGCGTTCCGGGGCGCCGTCCGCCCACCAGTCGAGGTAGGCGGCCGGGGGAAGGTCCTCGCGGTGGCCTGCGGGCGGCTGCCCGCACAGGCGTACGGGGAGGGCGGCGGTGAACGACTCCACCAGTTCGCGGAACGTGGCCTCCGCGCGGCCGGTGGCGTCGAAGTCGACGGCGAGCACGGCGGGCCGCTCCGGTCCGCCGTCGCTGATGGTGGTCCACGTCTGGCTCAATGGAGATGCCTCACCACACGGTTGGAATTCCCTTCCCGGGGCCGTTTTTCCGGCGCTGGCGGACGGCCCGGGTCGGAGGCACGCTGGCATGGTCCAAGGGGGGCCGTCAAGATTCTGATTTCTCCCGCGAGGGACCGTTCAACTGGTTTTCCCGCCGCGGTTGAACGCCGGATTTCCCGGCCGGTGGAGCAGGCGCGTTCCGGACCATTGATCCACGGCGCGGCTCTGCGGCATAGTGCGCTGCTGTCGACTGGGTGGACGGTGCCGCGGCGCCCGCGATCGGCGTGACCTGTGCTCGTTGGCTCGAATTGGGGTGTGTGAATTGGCGACGTCCGAGCGCGAACTCCGCGAACTGATGCCCGGTCAGCAGGCCATGTGGTACGCCCAGCAGCTCGCGCCGGACAACTGGAGTTTCAGCGTCTCCGAGTACCTCGAAATTCACGGAGACGTCAATATCGATTTTCTCGCCGAAGCGGTGCGCCGGGTCTGGGGAGAGGCCGAGAGTCTCCGCTCGCGTTTTTGCGATACGGCTGCGGGGCCGCGGCAGTACGTGCACGACGGGCCCGGCGATCCGGTGCACGTCGTCGATGTCAGCGGCGAGCCCGACCCCCGCGCCGCCGCCGAGGAATGGATGGCGGGCGACCTGCGCCGCCCGGTCCGGATGCTCGACGGCCCGCTCGGCGCGCTGCTGGTGTTCAAGGTCGCGGACGGCCGGGCGCTCTGGTACCAGCGCGGCCATCACGCGGTGCACGACGGGCAGAGCGGCCTCGTGGTCGCCTCGCGGGTCGCCGCGGTCTACACCGCGCTGCTGGAGGGCCGCCCGGCGGAGGAGGGCGCTCTGGAGCCCCTCTCGGTGCTCCTGGACGCCGACCGCGCCTACCGTACGTCGGCCGCGCTCGACGAGGACCGGACGTACTGGCACGAGGTGCTGTCCGGTCTTCCGGAAGCGATCGGGCACCGGGCGGGCACGGCGCACCGGGCGCAGCGCCCTCCGACCCGGTGGACGGACGGCCTGGGCGAGGACGACGCCTCGGCGCTGCGGGCCGCCGCCCGCCGGCTCGGAACCAGCCTGGCCGGTCTGCTCATCAGCGCCGCCGCGGTGTACCGGCACCGGGTCACGGGCGAGCGCGACATCGTCATCGGCATCCCGGTCCGCGGCCGGTCGGGCCGGCGGGAACTCGGCGTGCCCGGCATGACCGCGAACCTCCTGCCGATCCGGTTGGCCGTCGACCCGGCGACCACGTTCGGGGACGTCGTGCGGCAGACGGCCCGCGGCGTCCGGGGCGGTATGCGGCACCAGCGGTACCGCTACGAGGACATGCTCCGCGACCTGAACCTCGTCGGCGGCGACGTGTGCGGGCTGCGCGTCAACGTCATGGCCTTCGACTACGACCTGCGGTTCGGCGACTGCCCGGTGACGGCCCGCAACCTGTCGACCGGGACCGTCGACGACGTCCAGATCGACGTCTACAGCAGGTCCGGGCTGCAGTTCAACGTCGGCGCCAATCCCGACCTGCACGACCGGGAGGAGGCCGCGGAGATCCTGCGGCGCTTCCTGCGCGTCGTGGACTGGTGCACCCGGGCCCGGCCGGACGAGCCGGTCCACCGCGCCGAGGTGATGGGGAGCGAGGAGCGGCGGCGCGTCCTGGTCGATTGGAACGGCCCGGCCGCCGAGGTGCCCGCGGGCACGCTGCCCGAGCTGTTCGCCGCACAGGCGGCGCGGACCCCCGACGCTCCGGCCGTCGCGTTCGGCGGGACGGGCTGCTCGTTCGGGGAGCTCGAAGGGCGGGCCGACCGGCTCGCCCGCCGGCTGCCGACCCGGCGGGTCGGCCCGGAACCGGTGGTCGCGGTCTGCCTGGAGCCGGGCATCGACGCGGTGGTCGCGCGGCTGGCCGTGCTCAAGGCGGGCGGCACGCTCCTCTCGCTGAACCCCGATGACCCGAGCGCGGTCCCCGAAGGTTGCAGGGTCGCGCTCGTCCTCACCACGAACGGCCTGCGCGATCGGCTGCCGGACGGCACCGAGACGGTCGTGCTCGACGACCCGGCGGTGATCGACCGACTCGCCCGGCTCGACCCCGGGGCCGGCGAACGTGCCGCTCCGCTGCCGGAGCACGCCGGTCTCGTCTCGGCGCGCGGCGCGGTGGTCACCCACGCGGGCCTGGTCCACCGGGCGATGGCGGCGGGCGGCGGTGAGGCGCCGCCCCGCATGGTCCTCGCGCCGGGCGGGCTGACGGCGAGCAGCGTCCTCGCGCCGCTCCTGTCGGACGGCGGGCAGACCGGGGAGGGCGGGCCGGTGGAGGCGGCCGGCCGTCCTCCGGTGAACACCCGCTGGTACGTGCTGGACGAGTGCCTGCGGCCCGCGCCGGTGGGCGTGCCGGGTGAGCTGTACGTCGCCGGACCCGGGCTGGCCCGCGGTTACGCGGGGGCGGCGGCGCGCACGGCCGAGCGGTTCGTGGCGTGCCCGTTCGGACCGGGCGAGCGGATGCACCGGACCGGCGCGACCGTCCGCTGGACCGCGGACGGCCGGATCGAGCCCGTCGCGGACGCCGCCGGGACCGGGAGCGGCGGCCGGGCGGCGCAGACCGCGGCGGCCGGACGGCGCCGGCCCGCCACCGGCCGGGAGGAGATCCTCTGCGCGGCGTTCGCCGAGGTCCTGGGCGTCCCGGAGGTCGGCGTCGACGACAACTTCTTCCGGCTGGGCGGGCAGTCGTTCACGGCGGTGCGGCTGGCGGAGAACCTGCGGGCCAGGGGCGTGCCGGTCACCGTGCGGGCGCTGTTCCAGGCCCCGACGCCGGCCGCGCTGGCCGCCTCTTCGGAGGCGACCCGGTTCACCGTCCCGGACGGGCGCGTCCCGGACGGTGCCGGCGCGATCACCCCGGACATGGTGCCGCTGGCCGACCTGGACGCCGCCGAGATCGAACGGGCCGTCGCGACGGTGGACGGCGGTGCGGCCAACGTCGCGGACATCTATCCGCTCGCCCCGATCCAGGAAGGCCTGCTGTTCCACCACCTGTACGCCGACGGCGGCGACGACGCCTACGTGCTTCCGATCGTCCTCGCGTTCGACGCGCGGGAGAGGCTCGACCGGTTCGCGGGCGCCGTCCAGAAGGTGGTGGACCGGCACGACATCTTCCGCACCTCGATCGCGTGGGAGGGGCTGCGGGCACCGGTCCAGGTGGTGTGGCGCCGGGCCGTGCTGCCGGTGACCGAGGTGGCGCTGTCCCCGGACGCGGCCGATCCGGCCGCCGCCCTGGTGGACGCCGCCGGGCTGTCGCTGGATCCGCGGCGGGCGCCGATGCTGGATCTGGTCGCCGCGGAACTGCCGGACGGGCGGTGGCTCGGGCTGCTGAGGGTGCACCACATGGTGCAGGACCACACGGCGATGGACGTGGTGATCGACGAGGTCCGGGCGTTCCTGGACGGCACCGGCGACGCACTGCCCGAGCCGCTGCCGTTCCGTGCCTTCGTCGCCCGCGCGCGCGGTGGCGACGCCGAGGAGGCGCACGAGCGCCATTTCGCCCGGCTGCTGGACGGGGTGACCGAGCCGACCGCGCCCTTCGGCGTGACCGACGTCCGCGGTGATGGAGCCGAGGCCGCGCACGCCGTGCTGCCGGTGCCGCCGGAACTGGAGTCCCGGCTGCGCGCCACGGCGCGGCGGCTCGAGTCGAGCGTCGCGACCCTCGTGCACGTGGCGTTCGCGCGTGCTGTGGCGGTCATGTCGGGCCGCGATGACGTGGTCTTCGGGACGGTCCTGCTCGGCCGGATGGACGCGGGCGTGGGGGCGGACCGGGTGCCGGGGCCGTTCCTCAACATGCTCCCGGTGCGCGTCCGGACCGGCAGGGACGGCGTGCTGGGCGCGGTCTCGGCGATGCGCGGGCAGCTCGCCAGGTTGCTGGAGCATGAGCACGCGTCGCTGGCGGTCGCCCAGCGCGCCGCCGGTATGCCCGGTGAGACGCCGCTGTTCACCGCGTTCCTCAATTACCGGCACAACGCGGGCGGGAACGCGTGGGAGCGCTGGGACGGCGCCATGGAGGGCACCCGGCTGGTGTCCGCGCGTGAGCGCACGAACTATCCGCTGCAGGTCGCGGTCGACGACAACACGGACGGCATCGAACTCGTCGTGGACGCCGTCGCCCCGATCGAGCCGGCCGCGGTGGCCGTGCTGGTGCGGACCGCCATAAGCAATCTCGTCGCCGGCCTGGAACAGGCCCTGGAGGGAGGGCGCGAGGCGCCGCTGGCCGCTGTCCGGGTCGTCGACGGGGCCGAACGGCATCGCGTCCTCACCCGCTGGAACGACACGGCGGCGGACGCCCCGGAGGCGACGCTCCCCGAGCTGTTCGAGGCCGCGGTGGCGCGGACGCCGGGCGCCCCGGCCGTGGTGTTCGAGGACGCGAAGCTGTCGTATGCCGAGCTCGACTCGCGCGCCGACCGGCTCGCGCGGCTCCTCGCCGGACGCGGCATCGGGCCGGAGTCGGTGGTCGGCGTCTGCCTGGAGCGGAGCATCGAGCTGGTGGTCACGCTGCTGGGCGTGCTGAAGGCCGGAGCCGCGTACCTGCCGATCGACCCCGAGCATCCGGCGGAGCGGATCGCGGGGATGCTGGCGGCCGCGGACGCGGCCTGCACGGTGACGGCGTCCGCGCACCGCGACGCGCTGCCCGACGGGACGTCGTCCCTCGTCCTGGACGACCCGGGCACGGCCGCCGCCCTGGCCACCCTGGCCGGCCGGTCCGCCGAGGCGCCGGCCGGTACCGGGCTCCGGCCGGGCCACCCCGCGTACGTGATCTTCACGTCCGGTTCGACCGGCGTCCCGAAGGGCGTGGTCGTGCCGCATGCCGGGATCGTGAACCGGCTGACCTGGATGCAGGCGCGCTACGGACTCACGCCCGCCGACCGGGTGCTGCAGAAGACGCCGTCCGGGTTCGACGTGTCGGTGTGGGAGTTCTTCTGGCCGCTGCTGGAGGGCGCGACCCTGGTCGTCGCGGGGCCGGGCGACCACCGCGAGCCCGCCGTCCTCGCCTCGCTCATCGCCGAGCACGAGGTGACGACCCTGCACTTCGTCCCGTCGATGCTGGAGGCGTTCCTCGCCGAACCCGCGGCCGCCGCGCCGACGAGCCTGCGCCGGGTGATCTGTTCGGGGGAGGCGTTGCCGCTGGCCGTGC
This sequence comes from Actinomadura opuntiae, assembly GCF_030283205.1. GTDB lineage: Bacteria > Actinomycetota > Actinomycetes > Streptosporangiales > Streptosporangiaceae > Spirillospora. The sequence goes on along the minus strand of NZ_JASNWF010000022.1, from coordinate 32,717 downwards.
AGCGCCGGTTCTTCGACCTGCTGCCGGGCGTCGAGCTGCACAACCTCTACGGCCCCACGGAAGCATCGGTCGACGTCACGGCCTGGCAGTGCCCCGCCGGCCAGACCGCGGGGCCGGTGCCGATCGGCGGCCCGGTCGCCAACACCCGTGCCTACGTGCTGGACGGGACGCTCGAACCCGTGCCGGCGGGTGCGGCCGGGGAGCTGTACCTCGCGGGCGTGCAGCTCGCCCGCGGATACGCGGGACGGCCGGGGCTGACGGCCGAGCGGTTCGTCGCCGACCCGTTCGACGCGAGCGGGCGCCTGTACCGGACCGGGGACGTGGCGCGGTGGGCCGCCGACGGGCGGCTGGAGTTCCTCGGCCGGACCGACGACCAGGTGAAGATCCGCGGATTCCGGATCGAGCCCGGCGAGGTCCAGGCCGTGGTCGCCGCCCATCCCGGGGTCGCGCGGGCCGCGGTGGTCGCGGCGAAGGGCGGCTCCGGGGACGTCCGCCTGGTCGCCTACATCGTGGCCGCCGCCGACGCGGACTCCGGCGCCCTCACCGGAGACGGGAGCGGTGACGGCATCTCGGCGCCGGTGCGCGCTTTCGCCGCCGCCCGGCTGCCCGCCTCCATGGTGCCGTCGGCCGTGATCGCGCTCGACGACCTGCCGCTGACGGCGAACGGCAAGCTCGACCGCTCCGCGCTCCCGGCACCGGACTTCGCCCGCCTCGCCGGAACGGGCCGCGAACCCGCGGGCGACCGCGAGAAGACCATCTGCGCGGCGTTCGCCGAGATCCTGGACCTCCCGGCCGTCGGGGTGGACGACGACTTCTTCCGCCTGGGCGGGCACTCGCTGCTGGCGATCCGGCTGCAGGAGGTTCTGCGCGCCCGCGGGGTGCCGGTGTCGGTCCGCACCCTGTTCGAGCGGCCGACCCCGGCGAGCCTCGCGCTGTCCACCGGCGCGGAGCCGGCCGCGGTGCCCGGTGGCGCCGTCCCGGACGGCGCCACCGGCATCACGCCCGGGATGCTGCCGCTGGTCGAGCTGGACGCCGCCGAGATCGAACGCGTCGTCGCGACCGTGGACGGCGGCGCCGCCAACGTCGCCGACATCTACCCTCTGGCCCCCATGCAGGAGGGCCTGCTGTTCCATCACCTGCTCGCCGAGGGCGGCGAGGACGCCTACGTGATGCGGGCGGTGCTGGAGTTCGACTCCCGCGACCGCCTGGACGGATTCGTCGACGCCCTGCGGCACATCGTCGACCGGCACGACATCTACCGCACCTCGATCGTCTGGGAAGGGGTGCGGGAGCCGGTGCAGGTGGTGTGGCGCCGCGCGGTCCTGCCGGTGACGGAGGTGACGCTGGACCCCGGCGGCGCCGACCCGGTGGCCGAGCTGGTCGCCGCCGGCGGCGCCGCGCTGGATCTGCGCCGTGCGCCGCTGATGAGCGTGCACCTGGCCGCCGACCCCGGCCGCGACGGCCGCCGGCTGGCGCTGGTGCGCATGCACCACACCGTCCGCGACCACACCACGCTGGAGATCGTCCTGCGGGAGGCGCGGGCGTTCCTCACCGGCCGCGGCGCGCACCTGCCGCGACCCCCGGCCTTCCGCGACTTCGTCGCCCGGGCCCGGGACGAGATGCGCAGGCCGGACCACGAACGGTACTTCGCCGGGCTCCTCGGCGACGTCACCGAACCCACCGCGCCGTACGGCCTGATGGAGGTGCGCGGCGACGGCGCGGACACCGCGCACGGCGTGGTCCCGCTCCCGCCCCGCCTGCACGAGCGGCTGCGGCGGACCGCCCGCCGCGCCGGCGTGAGCGTGGCGACGGTGATGCACGTCGCGTGGGCGCGCGGGCTCGCCGCGGTGGCGGGCCGGGACGACGTCGTCTTCGGGACGGTGCTGTTCGGGCGGATGAGCGCCGGACCCGGCGCCGAGCACGTCGCGGGCCCGTTCATGAACACCCTGCCCGTGCGCCTGCGGACGGACGGGACCGGTGTGTTCGAGGCGGTGCGGACCATGCGCGGCCAGTTGGCCGAACTCCTCGAACACGAGCACGCCCCGCTGGCGGTGGCGCAGCGCGCCAGCGGCGTCGCGGCCGACACGCCCCTGTTCACCTCGTTCCTCAACTACCGGCACAACAGCGGGCAGGACGTCGGGGCCGGCCCCGACGGAGTGGCGGACGGGGTCGGCCTCGTCCACCTCCGGGAGCGCACCAACTACCCGCTGGTCGTCCTGATCGACGACAACGGCGACGGCATCGACGTGGTCGTCGACGCGGTGGCCTCCATCGACCCCTGCGCGGTGGGCGCGCTCGTCCGCACCGCGACCGAGGGGGTCGTCGACGCGCTGGAACGGGCCCTCGACGGTGGCCCGGACCTGCCGCTGAGCGCGGTGGAGGCGCTGCCGCAGGACGAGCGCGAGCGGCTGCTGGCGGAGTGGAACGCGACCGGGGAGCGGGTGCCCGCCGGGTCGCTGGTGGAACTGTTCGAGCGGCGGGCGGCGGACTCGCCGGAGTCGGTGGTGGTCGCCGGCGCGGAGCGGGTGCCGTTCGCCGAGCTGGACGAGCGCGCGAACAAGCTGGCGCACTTCCTGGCCGAGCAAGGCGTGGGCGCCGAGTCGGTGGTGGGCGTGTGCCTGCCGCGCGGGACGGAGCCGGTCACGGCGATGCTGGCGGTGTGGAAGGCGGGCGCCGCGTACCTGCCGCTCGATCCGGCGCAGCCGGGCGAGCGGATCGCGTTCATGCTGGCCGACGCACGCGCGGCGCTGGTCCTCACCACCGACGAGATCGCCGAGGACCTGCCGGCGGGCCGGATCCGGGCGGTGGCCCTCGATGATCCGCTCACCCGCATGCGGGTGGAGACCGCGCCCGGGTCCGCCCCGCAGACGGCGGTGCATGCCGACGGGGTCGCGTACGTGGTCTACACGTCGGGTTCGACGGGGCGGCCCAAGGGCGTGGCGGTCACGCACGGCGCGGTGGCCAACTACGTCTCCTCGGTTCCCGGGCGTGTGGGGTTCGGGCCGGGCCGGTACCTGCTGCTGCAGGCGCAGGCGACCGACCTGGGCAACACTGTGCTGTTCGCGGCGCTGGCGCACGGCGGTGAACTGCACATCCTCGACCAGGACGCCGTGACCGACCCCGACGCGGTCTCCGCCTACATCCGGGCGCACGGCATCGAGTTCATGAAGGTGGTGCCTTCGCACCTGGCGGCGCTCGGCGCCTCCGCCGTTCTTCCGGGCCGGTCCCTGGTACTGGGCGGTGAAGCCGCCCCGCCCGACCTGGTGCGGGAACTGGTGGACGCCGACCGCTGCCGGGTGTTCAACCACTACGGCCCGACCGAGGCCACGATCGGCGTGGCCACCACGTCCCTGGCCGGTGACGGCCTGGTCCCGGTGGGCTCGCCGGTGGCCAACACCGCCTTCTACGTTCTGGACGCCTCGATGCGTCCGGTCCCCGCCGGGGTGTCCGGGGAACTGTACGTCGCCGGCGCGCAGGTGGCGCGTGGCTATGTGGGGCGGCCCGGGCTGACCGCCGAGCGGTTCGTCGCCTGCCCGTTCGTCCCCGCTGCGCGGATGTACCGCACGGGCGACCGGGTGAGGTGGACGTCCGACGGGCGGATCGAGTTCCTCGGCCGCGTCGACGACCAGTTCAAGGTGCGCGGCTTCCGCGTCGAGCCCGGCGAGGTCGAGGCGGCGCTCCTGGCGCATCCCCGGGTCTCCCAGGCGGCGGTGGCCGGACGCCGGAACGCGCTGGTCGCCTATGTCGTCACCGACGGCGGCCCGCTGGAGGGGCTGCGGGAGTTCGTCGGGGGGCGGCTGCCCGAGCACATGGTCCCGGCGGTGGTGGTGGAGCTGGACGCGCTGCCGCTCGCGTCCAACGGGAAGGTGGACCGCCGGGCGCTGCCCGAGCCCGACCTCGCCCGGCGGGCGGGGACGGGACGGGGCCCGGCCGACGTCCGCGAGGAGGTCCTGTGCGCGGCGTTCGCCCAGGTGCTCGGCTTGGACGGGGTCGGCGTCGACGACGACTTCTTCGAACTGGGCGGGCAGTCGCTGCTGGCGGTGCGCCTGGTGGAGATCCTGCGGTCGCGGGGCGTGCCGGTGTCCGTGCGGGCGCTGTTCGACGCGCCGACCCCGGCGCGGCTCGCCGCCTCGGCCGCCGCCGCGCCGGTCGCGGTGCCGGACGTTCTGGTCCCGCCGGGCGCGACGGAGATCACGCCGGAGATGCTGCCGCTGGCGGACGTGACTCCGGAGGAGGCCCGGCGGATCGTCGCGACGGTCGAGGGCGGCGCCCCGAACGTCCAGGACGTGTACCCGCTCGCCCCGCTCCAGTCCGGGCTGCTGTTCCACCACCTGCTGGCGGACGGCGGTGACGACCTGTACGTCATGCCGGCCGTGCTGGAGTTCGACTCCCGCGAACGACTGGACGCGTTCGCCGGGGCGCTGCAGAACGTGATCGACCGCCATGACATCTACCGCACCTCGATCGTCTGGGAGGGCGTGCGGGAGCCGGTGCAGGTGGTGTGGCGCCGCGCCGCCCTCCCGGTCGCGGAGGTCGCACTGGACGCGGCCGCCGCGGATCCCGTCGCCGACCTGGTCGAGCTGTGCGGAACCTCGATGGACCTGCGGCGGGCGCCGCTGATCGACCTGCACGTGGCGCAGGGCCCCGGCGGCCGGTGGCTCGGCCTGATGCGGATCCACCACCTGGTGCGCGACCACCGGTCGTGGGACCTGGTGCTGGGAGAGGTGGCCGCGTTCCTGTCCGGCGCAGGCGCGGAACTCCCCGAGCCGGTGCCGTTCCGCAACTTCGTCGCCCAGGCCCGCGGCGGCGTGGACCAGGACGAGCACCGCCGGTACTTCGCCGGGCTGCTGGGAGACGTGACCGAGCCGACCGCGCCCTACGGGCTGGTCGACGTCCGCGGCGACGGCACCGGCGTGGTGCGCGAGCGGACACCGGTCGACGCCGCGCTGGACCGGCGGCTGCGGGCGGTGTCGAGGCGGCTCGGCGCGAGCCCGGCCACCGTCCTGCACCTGGCGTGGGCGCGGGTGCTGGCCGTCGTGGCGGGCCGCGACGACGTGGTGTTCGGCACCGTGCTGTTCGGCCGGATGAATGCGGGCGAGGGCGCCGAGCGCGTGCCGGGACCGTTCATCAACACGCTGCCGGTGCGGGTCCGGACGGGCGAGGCGACCGTGCTCGCCGCCGTGGCGGCCATGCGCGGCCAGCTCGGGAACCTGCTGGAGCACGAGCACGCCCCGCTCGCGCTGGCCCGGGAGGCGAGCGGCATGGTGGGCGACACGCCGGTGTTCACGGCGCTGTTCAACTACCGGCACCTCGTCGGCGAGGGCCTGGACAGCGGCGCCGAGGGCGGCCGGGACGAGGTGATGGCGGGAATCCGCCTGCTGTCGTCGCGCGACCGCACCAACTTCCCCCTCGCCGTCGCGATCGACGACAGCGGCGACGCGCTGGAAGTGGTCGTGGACGCCGTCGCGCCGATCGAGGGCCGCGGGGTCGGCGCGCTGATGCGCACCGCCGCGGGCAACCTGGTGACGGCACTGGAGGCCGCCCTGGACGGCGGTCCCGACATCCCGCTGAACGCCGTCGAGGTGCTGGGCGGGGAAGAGCGGGACAAGGCGCTGACGCGGTGGAACGACACGGCGGAGGATCTGCCCGCCGTGACCGTGCCGCAGCTGTTCGAGTCCGTCGTGGCGTCCGCGCCCGATGCGACCGCTCTGGTGGCCGACGGTGCAGAGCTGACGTACGCGGAGCTGGACGCGCGGGCGAACCGGCTCGCGCGGCTGCTGATCGGCCACGGCGTCGGCCCGGAGTCGGTGGTCGCCGTGGTCGTGGACCGCGGCGCCCGGCTGGTCGTGGCGCTGCTCGGCGTCCTGAAGGCCGGCGCGGCGTACCTGCCGATCGACCCCGGCAACCCGCAGGAGCGCATCGCCTTCATGATCGGCGAGTCGCGCGCGGTGCACGTGCTCGCCTCGGCGGCGACCGAGGCGGCCGTCCCGGAGTCGACCGGGGTGCCGCTGCTCGTGCTCGACCGGCCTTCGACGGTGGAACGGCTGGCGGGTCTGCCGGACGGGACGGTCGCCGACGCCGAGCGGCTCGCGCCGGCGGCGCCGGACCGACCGGCCTACATGATCTTCACGTCGGGGTCGACGGGCACCCCGAAGGGGGTCGTGGTGCCGCACCGCGGGGTGGCGAGCCTGGTGGCGTCCACGCGCCGGAGCCTCGCCCTCGGCGAGGGCGGAAGGGTCCTGCAGTTCGCCTCCCCGGGGTTCGACGCCGCCACCTGGGAGGTGTGGATGGCGCTCGGGTCGGGTGCCGCCCTCGCCGTCGCGGCCGCGGACGACCTGCGCCCCGGCGACGGCCTGGCGGAGACCATCGCCCGGCTCGGGGTGACGCACCTGTTCGCGACCCCCGCGATGCTGTCGGTGCTGGACCCGGCGGACCTGGCGTCGGTGCGGACGCTGGCGTCGGGAGGCGAGGCGGTCGGCGCGGAGACCGTCGACCGGTGGTCGCGCGGCAGGCGGTTCGTCAACGCCTACGGCCCCACGGAGACCACGGTCGTGGCGACGATGTCGGCGCCGCTGGAGCCGGGCGACCGGCCCGTGATCGGCGGACCCGTCGCCAACACCCGCGTCTACCTGCTCGACGACCTGCTGCGGCCCGTGCCGGCCGGGGTGGCGGGCGAGCTGTACGTCACCGGTGCGGGACTGGCCCGCGGCTATGCGGGCCGGCCGGGGCTGACGGCCGAGCGGTTCGTGGCCTGCCCGTTCGAGCCGGCGACGCGCATGTACCGCACCGGGGACGTCGCGCGCCGGCACTTCGACGGGCGGCTGGAGTTCGCCGGCCGCGCCGACGACCAGGTGAAGGTCCGCGGCTTCCGGATCGAGCCGGGCGAGGTGCAGGCGGTGCTGGCCGCGCATCCCCGGGTCGCGCGGGTGGCGGTGGTCGCCCGGGGCGACGCTCCGGGAGACCGGCGCCTGGTGGCCTACGCCGTCCCGGCCGACACCGACCGGCTGGACGACCTGGCGGCGAGCGTCCGGGAGTTCGCCGGCCGGCGGCTGCCCGAGCACATGGTGCCCGCCGCGGTGGTCTCACTGGACGCGCTGCCGCTCACCGCGAACGGCAAGCTGGACCACGACGCGCTCCCGGTCCCCGACTTCGCCGCGATGGCCGGGTCGGGCCGGGCGCCGTCCAGCACCCGCGAGCGGATCCTGTGCGAGGCGTTCGCCGAGGTCCTGGGGCTTTCCGAGGTGGGGCCGGACGACGACTTCTTCGAGCTCGGCGGCCAGTCGCTGCTGGCCGTGCGGCTGGTGGAGGTGCTGCGGGAGCGCGGCGTGACGGTGCCGGTGCGGATGCTGTTCGACAAGCCGACCGCCGCCGCGCTCGCCGCGTCGTCCGGGCCTGACGGTGCCCCGCGGGCCGAGGCGGTTCCCGCGTCCCTGATCCCGGCGGGGGCCGCGGCCATCACCCCGGACATGCTCCCGCTGGTCGAGCTGGACGCCGCCGAGATCGAACGGATCGCCGCGACCGTGGCGGGCGGGGCCGCGAACATCGCCGACATCTACCCGCTCGCGCCGCTGCAGGAGGGCCTGCTGTTCCACCACCTGCTGGCCGACGGCGGCGACGACGTCTACGTGCTGCCGACGCTGCTGGAGTTCGAGGCGCGCACCGGGCTGGACCGGTTCCTGGACGCGCTCCAGCAGGTGGTGGACCGGCACGACATCTACCGCACCTCGATCGTGTGGGAGGGCGTCCGCGAACCCGTCCAGGTGGTGTGGCGCCGCGCCGCCCTGCCGGTCGAGGAGGTCGCGCTCGCCCCGGGCGCCGCCGACCCCGCGGCGGAGCTGCTCTCCTCGGTCGGCATGGCCGTCGACCTCGGCCGGGCGCCGCTGATCCGGGTCCACGTGGCGGGTCTGCCGGGCGGCCGGTGGCTCGGCCTGGTCCGGGTGCACCACATGGTCCAGGACCACACGGCGATGGAGGTCGTGCTCGGGGAGGTCGAGGCGTTCCTCGCCGGCCGCGGCGCCGACCTGCCCGCGCCGCTTCCGTTCCGCGACTTCGTCGCGCAGGCGCGCAGGGGCGCGAGCGAGGCCGAGCACGAACGGTACTTCGCGCGGCTGCTGGCCGACGTGACCGAGCCCACCGCCCCCTTCGGGCTGGTGGACGTGCACGGGGACGGGACGGACGCCGTCCGCGTCCGGGTGCCGTTCGCGGACGGCACCCGGCGGCGGCTCCGCGAGGTGGTGCGCCGCCTCGGCGTGAGCGCGGCGACGGTGATGCACGTCGCGTGGGCGCGGGCCCTCGCGGCGATGTCGGCCCGCGACGACGTGGTGTTCGGCACCGTGCTGTTCGGCCGGATGACCGCGGGGACCGGTTCGGACCGGGTGCCGGGGCCGTTCATCAACACGCTGCCGGTCCGCGTCCGGACCGGCGGGACGGGCGTGCTGGAAGCGGTCGCCGCGATGCGCGCCCAGCTCGCCGAGCTGCTGGAGCACGAGCACGCCTCGCTCGCGCTGGCGCAGCGCGCCAGCGGCGTGGCGGGCGACGCGCCCCTGTTCACCGCCCCGTTCAACTACCGGCACGGTACCGGCGACGAGGGCTCCGGACGGCGCGTGGACGAGCGCCCCGGAATGGAGGGCGCCCGGCTGCTGTTCACGCGCGAGCGCACCAACTACCCCCTCGCGGTGGCGATCGACGACAACGACGACGCGATCGCGGTGGTCGTGGACGCCGCGCCGCCGATCGACGCGGGGGCGGTGGGCGCGCTGGTGCGCACCGCGGCCGAGAACCTGGTCGCGGCGCTGGAGACGGCCCTCGGCGGTGGCCCGGACCTCATGCTGAGCGCCGTCGAGGTGCTGGACGACGCCGAACGCGACCGCCTTCTCGCCGCCTGGAACGCCACCGGCGAGGACGTCCCGCCCGCCACCGTCCCCGAGCTGTTCGAGGCGCGGGCCGCGGCCGCGCCCGGCGCGCTCGCGCTGGTCGACGACGCCGCGGGTTTGACCTACGGGGAGCTCAACGCGCGTGCGAACCGGCTGGCGCGGTCGCTGATCGCCGAGGGGGTCGGCCCGGAGACGGTCGTCGCGGTCGTGATGGACCGCGGCGCCGACCTGGTCGTCGTGCTGATGGCCGTCCTGAAGGCGGGCGGCGCCTACCTCCCGGTGGACCCGGGGTATCCGGCGGAACGGATCGCGCTGATGCTCGGGGAGTCCGGCGCGGCGCTGGTGCTGGCGTCCGCCGGGTGCGTCCGCGTGGTCCCGCCAGATGCCGCGGTGCCGGTGCTGGTCGTCGAAGGCGACCGGGTCCGGGGCCGCGCGGCGGACACCGGCGACGCGTCCGCCGCCGACGCGTCCGCCGCCGACGTGACCGACACCGACGTGACCGACACCGACGTGACCGACGCCGGGCGGCTCGCCGCGCTGCGCCCGGACCACCCCGCGTACATGATCTTCACGTCCGGCTCGACCGGCACGCCCAAGGGCGTCACGGTGACCCACGCCGGCGTGCCGAGCCTGGTCGCCGCCCAGGTGCGGCGGTTCGAGGTCGGCCCCGGAAGCCGGGTGCTGCAGTTCGCCTCGCCCGGATTCGACGCGGCCACCTGGGAACTGGTGATGGCGCTGTGCACCGGCGCCGCGCTGGTGGTGGCCCCCGCGGAGGCGCTGCTGCCGGGTCCCGAGCTCGCCGGGACCGTCGCCCGGCACGGGGTGACGCACCTGACCGTCCCGCCCTCGGTCCTGGCGGTGCTGGATCCGGCGGACCTGCCGTCGGTCACGACCCTGGTGTCGGCGGGCGAGGCGCTCGGCCCGCGGGAGGCGGCGCGCTGGTCGCCCGGCCGCCGGTTCGTCAACGCCTACGGCCCGACCGAGACGACCGTCTGCGCGACCGCGTCCGAGCCGCTGCCGCCGGACGGCCCCCCGGACATCGGCGGCCCTGTCCTCAACACCCGGATCTACGTGCTCGACGGCGCCCTGCGACCGGTCCCGCCCGGGGTGGTCGGCGAGCTGTACGTCGCCGGCCCGGGCCTCGCCCGCGGCTACGCGCGCCGTCCCGGTCTCACCGCCGAGCGGTTCGTCGCCGATCCCTTCGGGGCCCGGTCCGGCGAGCCGGGAGGGCGGCTGTACCGGACGGGCGACCGCGTCCGGTGGCGCCCGGACGGGCGGCTGGAGTACGCGGCCCGCGCGGACGACCAGGTGAAGATCAGGGGGTTCCGGGTGGAGCCCGGCGAGGTCCGCGCGGTCGCGGCGGACCATCCGCACGTCGCCGCGGCCGCGGTGGTCGCGCGCGAGGACGTGCCCGGCGATCGGCGGCTCGTCGCCTATGTCGTCCCCGCGCCCCCAGGAGACGGAGGTCCGGCGGAGGACGGCGGATCGGGATTGGAAGCCGCGGTCCGCGAGCACATCGCGCGGCGGCTCCCCGCTCACATGGTGCCCGCCGCCGTCATGGTGCTGGACGCGCTGCCGCTGACCGCCAACGGCAAGCTCGACCACGGCGCCCTGCCCGCGCCCGACACCGCCGCGCGGGCGGGTGCGGGCCGCGCGCCCTCCAGCCCGCGCGAGGAGGCCCTCTGCGCGCTGTTCGCGCAGGTGCTGGGCTTGGAGACGGTCTCGGTGGACGACGACTTCTTCGCGCTCGGCGGCCACTCGCTGCTCGCCACCCGGTTGATGGGGCGGGTGCGCGCCGCGCTGGGCGTGGACGCGCCGCTGCGCGTCCTGTTCGAGGCGCGCACGGTGGCCGCGCTCGCCGGCCGCCTCGGAGATCGCAGATCGGAGCGACCGGCCCTCCGGCCGATGCGCGAGCGGGAGGGAGCCCGATGATTCCGTTGTCGTTCGCCCAGCGCCGGCTGTGGTTCGTCGCCCAGCTCGAAGGGCCGGGCTCGACCTACAACCTGCCGGTGGCGGTGCGGCTGACCGGACGTCTCGACGTGAGCGCGCTGGACGCGGCGTTCCGCGACGTCCTGGAGCGGCACGAGGTGCTGCGGACGGTGTTCGCCACCGAGGACGGCGAGCCGGGCCAGCGCATCCTGAGCGTGGAGGAGCTGGGGTGGGAGCTCGCCCGCGCCGACGTCGCCGCGGCGGGACTCGACGCCGCGCTCACCGCCGAGGCGCGGCGGCCCTTCGACCTGGGCCGCGACGCGCCTCTCCGGGCGTCGCTGTTCCGGGTGGGGCCGCAGGAGTGGGCGCTGCTGATCGTCGTGCACCACATCGCCGGGGACGGCTGGTCCATGGGGCCGCTGGCCCGCGACCTGGCGACCGCGTACGAGGCGCGGTGCTCCGGCCGCGGCCCCGCGTGGGAGCCCCTGCCGGTGCAGTATGCGGACTACGCGTTGTGGCAGCGGGAACTGCTGGGTGACGCGGACGATCCGGACAGCCTGATGTCACGTCAGCTCACGTTCTGGCGCGAGGCGCTGGCGGGCGCCCCCGAGGAGCTGGACCTGCCGTTCGACCGTCCTCGCCCCGCCGCCGCGTCGTACCGGGGGCATCGCGTGCCGCTGGACGTCCCCGCCGAGGTGCACGCGCGGGTGGTCGAGCTGGCGCAGGCCGAGGGCGTCACCGTGTTCATGGTGCTCCAGGCGGCGCTCGCGGTGCTGCTGTCGCGGCTGGGGGCGGGCGAGGACGTCCCGATCGGGACGGACGTGGCGGGGCGCACGGAACCGGCGTTGGAGGACCTGGTCGGGTTCTTCGTCAACACGCTGGTCCTGCGCACCGACCTGTCCGGCGACCCCACCTTCCGGGAGGTGCTCGCCCGCGTCGGGGAGACGGGCCTGTCGGCGTTCGACCATCAGGACGTGCCGTTCGAGCGGCTCGTGGAGGAGCTGGCGCCGAGCCGCTCGCTGTCGCGGAACCCGCTGTTCCAGGTGATGCTGACCCTGCAGAACACCGACGAGGCCGCCGCCCGGCTGCCCGGGCTGCGGGCCGAGCCGGTGCCGGTCGCGATGGCGACGGCCCGGTTCGACCTGGACGTCCTCGCCACCGAGGCGTTCGGCGCCGACGGCGCCCCGGCCGGGCTGACCGGGCTGGTGATCGGGTCCGCCGACCTGTTCGACCCGGCGTCGGTGCGGCGGGTGGCGGAGCGGCTGCCGCGGGCGCTGGACCTGCTCACGGCCGCTCCGGACGCACCCGTCCGCGAGCCCTCGATCCTCGACGGCCGCGACCTGCAGGAGATCGGGGCGTCCAGGTCGCGCCTCGCCGAAGCGGCGCGGCCGCGCGGCGAGCGGGCCGGTCGCCGCCTGGTCGCGTACGTGGTGCCCGCCCCGGGTGCGGTGGTGGACGCGGACGAACTGCGGGCGTTCGTCCGGGAGGCGCTGCCGGAGTCGATGGTTCCCGGTGCGTGGGTGGAGCTGCCGGAACTGCCGCTGACCGCCAACGGAAAGGTCGACGTGGCGGCGCTGCCGGCTCCCGGGCCGGCGCGGGCCCGGGGCGGCCGCCGCGCGTCGTCGGAGCTCGAGGAACTGGTGTGCGGAATGTTCGCCCAGGTCCTCGGGGTGGACCGGGTGGGGGTGGACGACGACTTCTTCGCCCTGGGCGGTCATTCGCTGCTGGCGACGCGGCTGGTGAGCCGGATGCGGGCGGCGCTGGGCGTGGAGATCCCGCTGCGCGCGGTGTTCGAGGCGCCGACCGCGGCCGGGTTCGCCGAGCGGCTGTCCGGCGCGGACCGGGCCCGGACCGCCCTCACCGCGGTCGAGCGGCCCGAACGGCCGCCCCTGTCGTTCACCCAGCGCCGCCTCTGGTTCCTCGGCCAACTGGAGGGGCCGAGCCCCACCTACAACGTCCCGGTCGCGCTGCGCCTGTCGGGGCGCGTGGACCCGGCCGCGCTCGGCGCCGCGTTCCGCGACGTGATCGCCCGGCACGAGGTGCTCCGTACCGTGATCGCGACCGTGGACGGAGAGCCGTACCAGCGGATCCTCGACCCGGACGAGCTGTCCTGGGAGCTGACGACCGAGGAGGTCCCCCGGCAGGAGCAGGCGGCGGCCGCGGCGGCCGCGGCGGCGTACGCGTTCGACCTGTCGGCGGAGATCCCGATCCGCGCCCGGCTGTTCGACGGCGGCCCGGACGACCTGCTGCTGGTCGTGACCGTCCACCACATCGCGGGCGACGGCTGGTCCATGGACCCGCTGGCCCGGGACCTGTCGGCGGCGTACACGGCACGCCGCGCGGGCCGCGCTCCGGCGTGGGAGCCGCTGCCGGTGCAGTACGCGGACTACGCGTTGTGGCAGCGGGAACTGCTGGGCGAGGAGTCCGATCCGGGCAGCCTGATCTCGCGCCAGGTGGACTTCTGGCGGAACGCGCTGGCGGGCGTCCCGGAGGAACTGGGCCTCCCCTTCGACCGGCCGCGCCCCGCCGCCGCGTCCCACGAGGGGCACAGTGCGTGGTTCGAGCTGCCGGCGGACGTGCACGCGCGGTTGCTGGAGGTGGCGCGGGCCGAGGGCGCGACCTTGTTCATGGTGTTCCAGGGCGCGCTGGCGATGCTGCTGTCCAGGCTGGGCGCGGGCACGGACGTCCCGATCGGTTCGGCGAACGCCGGCCGCAACGACGAGGCCCTCGACGACCTCGTCGGCTCCTTCGTGAACACGCTGGTGGTCCGGACGGACCTGTCGGGCGACCCGTCCTTCCGCGAGGTCCTGCGGCGGGTCCGGGAGCGGAGCCTTGCGGGACTGGCGCATCAGGACGTGCCGTTCGAGCGGCTGGTGGAGGAGCTGGCGCCGTCGCGGTCGATGGCCCGGCACCCGCTGTTCCAGGTCGTCCTCACGATGCAGAACACCGTGGACGCGGCCCTGGAGCTGCCCGGCGTGACCGTCCGGGCCGCGCCGGAACTGTCCGCGGGCTCCTGGACGGCGGCCAAGTTCGACCTGGACGTCCTGGTCGGTGAGACGTTCGGCGAGCAGGGCGAGCCGGGCGGCGTCCGCGGCACGGTCAAGGTCTCGGCGGCGCTGTTCGACGAGGTGTGGGCGTCCTGGATCGCCGCGGCGTGGGCGCGCCTGCTGGAGGCGGTGTCGGCCGACCCCGCAGTGGCGCTGAGCGCGGTGGAGGTGCTGCCGGAGGCCGATCGGCACCGCGTGCTGGTGGAGTGGAACGCGACGCGGGGGCAGGCGCCCGCGCGTCCCCTGACGGAGCTGTTCCGGACCCATCTGGACGACGGGTCCGTCCTCGTCGCGGGCGGGGAGCAGGTGCCCTTCGCGGAGCTGGAGGTGCGCGCGAACCGGCTGGCGCACTTCCTGATCGCCCAGGGGGCCGGGCCGGAGACGGTGGTGGCCCTCTGCCTTCCCCGCGGCGCCGACCTCGTCACGGCGATCCTCGCGGTGTGGAAGGCGGGCGCGGCGTACCTGCCGATGGACCCCGCGCAACCCGGGGAGCGGATCGCGTTCATGCTCGCGGACGCGCGCGCCGCGCTGGTGCTGACGACCGACGAGGTGGCCGACGGGCTGCCCGCGGGCCGGGCCCGGACGCTGGCGTTGGACGATCCGCTCACGCGAACGCAGATCGAGCGGGCACCGGCCTGCGCACCGGAGGCGGAGGCCCACGCGGACGGGACCGCGTACGTCATCTACACCTCGGGCTCGACGGGCCGCCCCAAGGGCGTGGCGGCCACGCACGGCGCGGTGGCGAACTACGTGTCGTCGGTCCCGGAGCGGGTCGGGTTCGGTCCGGGCCGGTACCTGCTGTTGCAGGCGCAGGCGACGGACCTGGGGAACACGGTCCTGTTCGCGGCGCTGGCGAAGGGCGGTGAGCTGCATGTCCTGGACGAGGACGCCGCCACCGACCCGGACGCCGTCGCCGCCTACGTCCGGGCGCATGCCATCGAGTTCATGAAGGTGGTGCCGTCGCATCTGGCGGCGCTGGGCGCCTCCGCCGTGCTCCCGGCCCGCTCCCTCGTCCTCGGGGGCGAGGCCGCCTCCCCGGAACTGGTGCGGGAACTGGTGGGCGGCGGCTGCCGCGTGTTCAACCACTACGGGCCGACCGAGGCGACCATCGGCGTCGCCACGACCCGCCTGACCGGCGGCGACAGGGTGCCCGTGGGGTCACCCGTGGCCAACACCGCGTGCTACGTCCTGGACGCGTCCCTGCGTCCGGTGCCGGTCGGGGTCCCCGGGGAGCTGTACGTCACCGGGGCACAGGTCGCGCGCGGGTACGTCGGACGGCCGGGGCTGACCGCGGAGCGGTTCGTGGCCTGCCCGTTCGCGCCCGGCGCGCGGATGTACCGCACGGGCGACCGGGTGAAATGGACCCGCGACGGCGAGATCGTCTTCCTCGGGCGGGTCGACGACCAGGTCAAGGTGCGGGGGTTCCGCGTCGAGCCGGGCGAGGTGGAGGCGGCGCTGCTGGCCCATCCCGGCGTGGCCCGGGCCGCCGTCGCGGCGCGCCGCGACGCCCTCGTCGCCTACGTCGTCACCGAGGACGGCGCGCAGGTCGAAGGGCTCCGGGAGTTCGTGGCCGGCCGCCTGCCCGAGCCCATGGTCCCGGCCGCGGTGGTGGTGCTGCCCGAGTTGCCGCTGGCCTCCAACGGCAAGCTGGACCGCCGGGCGCTGCCCGACCCCGACTTCGCCGGGCGCGCCGGTTCGGGACGGCGCGCGGCCGGCGTCCGGGAAGAGCTGCTCTGCCTGGCGTTCGCCGAGGTCCTCGGCCTGGACCGGGTGGGGGTCGAGGACGACTTCTTCGCGCTCGGCGGGCATTCGCTGCTGGCGGTGCGGCTGGTCAGCCGCGTGCGGACGATGCTCGGGGTGGAGGTCGAGGTCCGCACCCTCTTCGAGGCCCCCACCGTCGCGGAACTGGCCCTGCGGCTGGACGGTGCGGGCCCGCGGCGCGCGCCGCTGACCGCCCGGCCGCGGCCCGAGCGGATCCCCCTGTCCCACGGGCAGCGGCGGCTGTGGTTCATCTCCCAGCTCGAAGGGCCCAGTGCCGCCTACAACATCCCGGCCGTCCTGCGGCTGACGGGCGAGGTCGACCGAGAGGCGTTGGGCGCCGCGCTGCGCGACGTCGTCGAGCGGCACGAGGTGCTGCGGACGGTGTTCCCCGAGGACGGCGGCGAGCCCTGTCAGCACATCCTGGCCCCGGAGGCGCTCGACTGGGAGATGATCGTCGCGGGCCCCGCGACCGCGGAATCGGTCGCCGAGGCGGTCGGGTACACCTTCGACCTCGCTCGCGAGGTGCCGATCCGGGCCTGGCTGTTCTCCGACGGGTCGACCGAGCACCGGCTGGTCGTCGTCGTGCACCACATCGTCGGGGACGGCTGGTCGTGGACGCCGCTCGGGCGGGACCTGTCCGCCGCCTACGCGGCGCGGTGCGAGGGGACGGCGCCGGGGTGGGAGCCGTTGCCGGTGCAGTACGCCGACTACACCCTCTGGCAGCGCGAGATGCTGGGCGCCGAGGACGACCCCGGCAGCCTGGTCTCCCGGCAGGTCGCCCACTGGCGCGACGCCCTCGCCGGAGCGCCGGAGGAGCTGGAGCTTCCGGCCGACCACCCGCGTCCGGCCGTCGGCTCGTACCGGGGCCACAGCGTTCCGCTGCACGTCCCCGCCGAGGTGCACCGCCGTCTGGCCGAGCTGGCGCGGGCCGAGGGCGTCACCACGTTCATGGCGCTGCACGCCGCCCTCGCGGTGCTGCTGTCGCGGCTCGGCGCGGGCACGGACCTCCCGATCGGGTCGGTGGTGGCCGGCCGCTCGGACGAGGCGCTGGACGATCTCGTCGGGTTCTTCGTCAACACCTGCGTGATCCGCACCGACGTGTCCGGCGACCCGGCCTTCCGCGACGTGCTCGCCCGCGTCCGGGAGACCTGCCTCACCGCGCTGGCCCACCAGGACGTCCCGTTCGAGCGCCTCGTCGAGGAGCTGTCCCCGGCCCGCTCCCGGGCGCGCCACCCGCTGTTCCAGGTCATGCTGATGCTGCAGAACAACGCCGAGGCGGTCCTCGACCTGCCGGGCGTGCGCGCCGAGGGAGCGGATCCGGCGGGTCAGGCGGCGAAGTTCGACCTGGACGTGCTCGTGGGGGAGACCTTCGACGAGCGGGGGGCGCCGACCGGGCTCGGCGGCCGGATCGTGGGCGCGGCCGACCTGTTCGAACCGGAGACCGTCGCGCGGATCGCGGGCCTGTTCGTCCGGCTGCTGGACACCGTCACCGCCGACCCGGCCGGCCGCCTCGGCGCGTTCGACGTCCTGGACGCCGACGAGCACCGCCGCGTGATCGAGGAGTGGAACGACCCGGGCGTGGCGGCCGCCGCGGCGACCCTTCCCGAGCTGTTCGAGGCGCAGGCGGCGCGGACCCCCGGCGCCGTCGCGGTGGTGTCGGGCACCGAACGGGTGACGTACGCGGACCTGGACGCCCGCGCGAACCGGCTGGCCCGGTCGCTCGCGGCGCGGGGGGCGGGCGCGGAGTCGGTCGTGGGCATCTGCCTGGAACGCGGTGTGGACGCCGTCGCGGCGATGCTGGCGGTGGTGAAGGCGGGTGCGGCCTACCTGCCGCTCGATCCGGCGTACCCGGCCGAACGGCTGGAGTTCACGGCGGCCGACGCCGGCGCGTCCCAGATCGTGACCTCCGGCGGCCTCGCGGACCGGCTGGCGGGCTGCACGGCCGAACCGCTCGTCCTCGACGATCCGGACACCGCCCGGGCTCTCGCCGGGATGGACGCGGCGCCGATGGGGCCCGCTCCGGTCCGTCCGGACAACGCGGCGTACGTGATCTACACCTCCGGGTCCACGGGCCGGCCCAAGGGCGCGGTGGTCTCGCACCGCAACGTCACGGGCCTGTTCGCCCAGGCGCGGCCCCTGTTCGCGTTCTCCGGCGAGGACGTGTGGAGCTGGTTCCACTCGTTCGCGTTCGACTTCTCGGTCTGGGAACTGTGGGGCGCGCTGCTGCACGGCGGGCGGGTCGTCGTGGTGCCGTTCGAGACGTCGCGGTCGCCGGAGGAGTTCGCCGGGCTGCTGGTGCGCGAGGGCGTCACGATGCTGAGCCAGACGCCGTCGGCGTTCTACCAGCTGCTGAGCGTCCTCCCGCCCGGAGCAGGGGCGCTCGGGGACGTGCGGACGGTCGTGTTCGGCGGCGAGGCGCTGGACCCGGCGCGGTTGTCCTCGTGGTGGGAGCGCGGCGACGAAGCGGTGCGGCTGGTGAACATGTACGGCATCACCGAGACCACCGTGCACGTGTCGTTCCATGAGCTGGGAACCGGGTCCGCCGGCGGCGTCGTGGGACGGGGCCTGCCTGGCGTGGGCGTGTTCGTCCTGGACGAGTGGCTGCGCCCGGCGCCGGTCGGCGTCGCGGGCGAGATCTATGTCACCGGAGACCAGGTCTCGCGCGGCTACCTCGGGCGGGCCGCGCTGACGGGCGAGCGGTTCGTGGCGTGCCCGTTCCGGCCCGGGGCGCGCATGTACCGGACGGGCGACCGGGCCCGCTGGGACGCGACGGGCCGGCTGGTCTTCGCGGGGCGGGTGGACGACCAGGTGCAGGTCCGCGGGTTCCGGATCGAGCCGGGGGAGGTCGCGGCCGCGGTCGCGGCGCATCCCGCGGTGGCGCAGGCCGAGGTGGTCGCCCGCGAGGACGCGCCCGGCGACGTGCGGCTCGTCGCCTATGTCGTCGCACCCGACGCGTCCGGCGGGACCGGCGGCGACCTCGGCCGGGACGTGCGGACCTTCGCGGCCGGACGGCTCCCCGTGCACATGGTCCCGGCCGCGGTGGTGGCGCTGGACGCGCTGCCGCTGACGGTCAACGGCAAGCTCGACCGCGCCGCGCTGCCCGCCCCCGAGTACGCGGCCGGGGCGGGACGGGGCCCGGCCGACGCCCGGGAGGAGCTGCTGTGCGGGGCGTTCGCCGAGATCCTCGGCGTGGACCGGGTGGGGGTGGACGACGACTTCTTCGCCCTCGGCGGCCACTCGCTGCTGGCGGTCCGGCTGATCAGCCGGATCCGGGCGGTGCTGGGCGTCGAGGTCGCGCTCGCCGCGCTGTTCGAGGCGCCGACGGTGGCGTCGCTGGCGGCGCGGCTCGGCGGCGCCGCGCGGGCCCGCGCGGCCCTGACACCGCGACACCGGCCGGAGCGCGTGCCGCTGTCGTTCGCGCAGCGCCGCCAGTGGTTCATCGGGCAGATGGAAGGGCCGAGCGCCACCTACAACGTGCCGATCGCGCTCCGCCTCACCGGCGACCTGGACGCGGCGGCGCTGGACGCCGCGTTCCGGGACGTCATCGGGCGGCACGAGGTCCTGCGGACGGTCTTCCCCTGCGACGACGGCGAGCCCCGCCAGCAGATCCTGGACGCCGCGGACCTGGACTGGGCCGTCGAGACCGTCGAGGTCGCCCCCGCCGCGCTGGACGCCGCGGTCGGCGACGCGGCGGGGCTCCCGTTCGACCTCGCGACGCAGCTCCCCATCCGGGCCCGGCTGTTCGAGACCGCGCCGGGCGAGCGGGTCCTGCTCGTGGTGTTCCACCTCATCGCGGGCGACGGCTGGTCCGTGCGCCCGCTGGCCCGCGACCTGTCCGTCGCCTACGCCGCCCGCCTGGAGGGGCGCCCCCCGGCGTGGGAGCCGCTGCCGGTGCAGTACGCCGACTACGCGCTGTGGCAGCGGGACCTGCTCGGTGACGAGAACGATCCGGAGAGCCTCATCTCGGCCCAGGCCGACCATTGGCGCGCGGCGCTGGCGGGCGCTCCGGAGGAGCTGCGGCTCCCGGCGGACCGCCCGCGTCCGATGGTGCCCTCGCACCGGGGCCACAGCGTCCCGGTGGAGATCCCCGCCGAGGTGCACGCGCGGCTGGTGGCGCTGGCGCGCGCCGAGGGCGTGACGGTCTTCATGGTGCTGCAGGCCGCGATGGCGGTGCTGCTGTCCCGCCTCGGCGCGGGGGAGGACGTCCCGATCGGCTCGCCCAACGCGGGCCGCACCGACGCCGCGCTGGACGACCTGGTCGGCTCGTTCGTCAACACGCTGGTCATCCGTACCGACCTCGGAGGCGACCCCGGGTTCCGCGAGGTGCTGGCCCGGGTGCGGGAGACGAGCCTCGCGGCGCTGGCGCACCAGGACGTGCCGTTCGAACGGCTCGTGGAGGAGCTCACGCCGACCCGCTCGACCGCCCGGCACGCCCTGTTCCAGGTCATGCTGACGCTGCAGAACAACGCCGAGGCCGTGCTCGACCTGCCGGGCCTGCGGGCGGCACCGCTGCCGGTCGGCGGCGCCGCCGCGAAGTTCGACCTGGACGTGCTCGTGGGAGAGGCGTTCGACGCGGGCGGCGCCCCGGCGGGCGTGCGCGGAACGGCGATCGGCGCCGCCGACCTGTTCGACCGCGAGTCCGTCGCCGGGATCGCCGGACGCCTGGCCCGGGTGCTCGACCAGGTCACCGCCGCCCCGGACATGCGCCTCGCCGAGGTCGACGTGCTCGGTGCGGACGAGCGGCACCGGATCCTGGAGGAGTGGAACGACACCGCCACCGGGGTGCGCGCGGCGCCGATCCCGGACCTGTTCGAGGCGCAGGCGGCCCGCCGTCCCGCCGCGACGGCGGTCGAGGCGGGCGGCGCCGAACTGTCCTACGCCGATCTCGACGCGCGCGCGAACCGGCTGGCGCGGCTCCTCATCCGCCGGGGCGTCGGGCCGGAGTCGGTCGTCGCCGTGTGCATGGAGCGCGGCGCGGACCTCATGGCGGCGCTGCTGGCGATCGGGAAGGCGGGCGGCGCCTACCTCCCCCTCGATCCCGGATACCCGTCCGAACGGATCGCGTTCATGCTCGCGGACGCCCGGCCGGCGGCGGTGCTGGTCACGGCGGAGACCGCGGCCGCCCTGCCGGCCGGAACCGGCGGCGTCCTCGCCGTGGACGGGGCCTCCTCGTCCGCCGAGAGCCCGGACCCGGTCACCGGCGCCGACCGGCTGCGCCCGCTCTCGACCGCGCACCCCGCCTACGTGATCTACACCTCGGGGTCGACCGGCCGCCCCAAGGGCGTCGTGGTGTCCCACGCCGGGGTGGCGAGCCTGGTCGCCGGGCAGGTCCGCCATCTGGGCGTGGGACCGGGCGCCCGCGTCGGCCAGTTCGCCTCGGCGGGGTTCGACACCTTCGGGTGGGAATGGCTGATGGCGCTGCTGGCGGGCGCGACGCTCGTGGTGATCCCCGAGCGGGACCGTCTCGGCTCGGCGCTGCCCCGGTTCCTCGCCGACCGGCGGATCACCCACGTCACCCTGCCGCCCGGCGTCCTGGCGACCCTGGACGAAGGGTCGATCGATCCCGGGACCGTCCTGGTCGTGGCGGGCGAGGCGTGCCCGCCGGACGTCCTGGCGCGCTGGGCGCCGGGCCGGCGCATGTTCGACTCCTACGGCCCGACCGAGACCACCGTGGACGCCACCCTCTGGCGCTGCGACCCGGACGCGGCGGAGGCCGCGATCGGCTCGCCCGTGCTCGACACCGCCGTCTACGTGCTGGACGAGCGGCTGGCTCCCGTCCCACCGGGCGTGACGGGCGAGCTCTACGTGGCCGGCCGGGGCCTGGCCCGCGGCTACCTCGGCCGCCCCGCCCTGACGGCCGAGCGCTTCGTCGCCGACCCGTTCGGCAAGGCGGGCGCGCGCCTCTACCGGACCGGCGACCGCGCCCGGTGGACGCCGGACGGGCTGCTGCGCTTCGCGGGACGCGCGGACGACCAGGTCAAGATCCGCGGGCACCGGATCGAACCGGCCGAGGTCGCGGCCGTCCTGGCCGCGCATCCGTCGGTCGCCCGCGCCGCGGTGGTCGCGCGCGACGACACCCCTGGCGGCCTCCGGCTCGTCGCGTACGCCGTCCCCGAGGACGGCACGGCCCTCGACACCCGGGCGGTGCTGGCGTACGCGGCGGAGCGGCTGCCGGAGTACATGGTGCCGTCCGCTCTCGTGGCGTTGGACGCGCTGCCGCTCACCGTGAACGGCAAGCTCGACCGCGACGCCCTGCCGGCACCCGACGCCGCCACCGGTCCGCAGGACGGCCGCGACCCGGCCGACCCCCGCGAAGAGCTGCTGTGCGGGGTGTTCGCCCAGGTGCTGGAGCTGGAGTCGGTCGGGGTGGACGACGACTTCTTCGCGCTCGGCGGACACTCGCTGCTGGCGGTGCGGCTGGCCAGCAAGATCCGCGCGGTGCTCGGCGCGGACCTCGACATCCGCGAGGTGTTCGACGCGCCCACACCCGCCGCGCTCGCGGCACGGCTCGGCGGCGCGTCCGGGGCGCGTCCGCCGCTGGCGTCCCGGGAGCGCCCGGACCGGGTGCCGCTGTCGTTCGCGCAACGCCGCCTCTGGTTCGTCGCGCAACTGGACGGGACCGGCGCGACCTACAACATCCCGGTCGTGCTGCGGCTGACCGGCGACCTGGACCGGCCCGCCTTGGCCGCCGCGCTCCGCGACGTCGTCGGACGGCACGAGGTGCTGCGCACCGTCTTCCCCATGGCCGGAACCGAGCCGTACCAGCGCGTCCTCGACCCGAACCGGCTGGAATGGGGCCTGGAAGTCCGCCGAGTGGCGCCCGGCGGCCTCGACGCCGCGATCGCGGACGCCGCCGCGTACGCCTTCGACCTCGCGACCGAGCCGCCGATCAGGGCCCGGCTGCTGGAGGCCGGGCCGGACGACCGGGTGCTCGTGGTCGTCGTCCACCACATCGCGGGCGACGGCTGGTCGTGGGCGCCCCTGGCGCGCGATCTGTCGGTGGCGTACGCGGCGCGGCGTGCGGGGGGCGCTCCCTCATGGGACCCGCTTCCGGTGCAGTACGCCGACTACGCGCTGTGGCAGCGGGAACTGCTGGGGGACGAGGACGACCCGGAGAGCCTGATGGCCGCCCAGGTCGCCTACTGGCGCGACACGCTCGCGGGGTCGCCCGAGGAACTGCGGCTGCCCGCCGACCGCCCGCGTCCCGCCGTGACCTCCGGGCGCGGGCACAGCGTGCCGCTGGACGTCCCGGCCGACGTGCACGCGAAGCTGGTCCGGCTCGCCCGGGCCGAGGGCGTCACCACCTACATGGTGGTGCAGGCGGCGATGGCGGTGCTGCTCTCACGCCTGGGAGCGGGCGAGGACATCCCGATCGGCACCGCCAATGCGGGGCGTACCGACGTCGCGTTGGACGACGTGGTCGGCTTCTTCGTCAACACGCTGGTGATCCGGACGGACGTGTCGGGCGATCCCTCGTTCACCGAGGTGCTGGCGCGGGTCCGCGAGGCCGGCCTGGCGGCGCTGGCGCACCAGGACGTGCCGTTCGAGCGGCTGGTGGAGGAGCTGGCTCCGGCCCGGTCGCGGGCGCGCCACCCGCTGTTCCAGGTGGTGCTGACCTTCCAGAACAACACCCGTGCCGTGCTCGACCTGCCGGGCGTGGACGCCGCGGCGGTGCCGTCCGGCACGACCGTGTCGAAGTTCGACCTGGAGGTCAGCGTCGGGGAGCTGTTCGACCGGGGCGGGGCACCCGCGGGACTGCGCGGCGCGCTCGTCGCCGCCGACGACCTGTTCGACCCCGCCTCGGCCGTCCGGCTCGCGGAGCGGCTGACGCGCGTCCTGGAGGCCCTGGTCAGCTCCCCGACGCTCCCCGTCACCACCGCCCGGGTCCTCGACGAGGACGAGCGCAGGCGCGTGGTGCGGGAGTGGAACGCCACGTCGTCGCCGATGCCGGAGGCGGACGTGGTGGCACGGTTCGAGGCGCGGGCCGCGCAGTCGCCGGACGCGGTCGCGGTGGCCTGCGGTGATGAACGGGTCTCCTACGCCGACCTCGACGCCCGGGCGAACCGGCTGGCGCGGTTCCTGCGGTCCGAGGGCGTGGGTGCGGAGTCGGTCGTGGGGGTGTGCCTGCCGCGGGGGACCGACCTGGTGGTCGCCGTGCTGGGCGTGTGGAAGGCGGGGGCGGCCTTCGTCCCGGTGGATCCGGAGTACCCGGCGGAACGGGTGTCGTTCATGCTGGCCGACTGCGGCGCCGCCCTCGTCGTGACCGTCGACGAGGTCGCCGAGGAGCTGCCCGCCGGGCGGACCCGCGTGGTGGCACTGGACGACCCGCTCACCAGAATGCGGCTGGAGGCGGCACCGGCCCAGCCCCCGCAGGGGCCGAGGTCCCTGGCCTACATCATCTACACGTCGGGCTCGACCGGCCGCCCGAAGGGAGTGGCGGTCGAGCACGCGGCGCTGGCGAACTACATCGCGTGGGCGGCGGAGCGGTACGGCGCCGCCGGCGGCGCGGCGCCGCTGCATTCTTCGCCGGCCTTCGACCTGACCATCACGAGCCTGGTCGCCCCGCTGACGTGCGGAGGCCAGGTCGTCGTGAGCCCGGAAGGTGGCGCCGAGGGCCTGGCGGACCTGCTGCGGTCCGGGAGCGGCTTCGCGCTGGCGAAGGTCGTCCCCGCGCATCTGCCCCTGCTGGGAGGGATGCTGTCGGACGCGCAGGTGTCCGCCGCGGCGCGGGTCTGGGTCGTCGGCGGCGAGGCCCTGCCCGGCCCGCTGGCCCGCTCCTGGCTGGACCGCGCGCCGGGATCGGTCGTGGTGAACGAGTACGGCCCGACCGAAGCGGTGGTCGGGTGCTGCGTGTTCGAGGTCGCCGCCGGAGACGGGACCGGCGCGTCGGTGCCCATCGGGCGGCCGACGCCCAACACCCGCCTGTACGTCCTCGACCGGCGGTTGGAGCCCGTCCCGGCCGGCGTGCCCGGGGAGCTGTACATCGCCGGAGCGCAGCTGGCCCGCGGGTACGTCGGGCGCGCCGGGCTCACCGCCGAGCGGTTCGTCGCGTGCCCGTTCGAGGACGGGACGCGGATGTACCGCACCGGAGACCGGGCCCGCTGGAGCGCCGCCGGGCGGCTGGAGTTCCTGGGGCGGGTGGACGAGCAGGTGAACGTCCGGGGATTCCGGATCGAGCCGGGCGAGGTGCGGGCGGTGCTGGCCGCGCACCCGCTGGTGGAGCAGGCCGCCGTCATCGCCCGCGAGGACCGTCCCGGTGACACGCGGCTGGTCGGTTACCTCGTCGGCGAGGCGGCCGACGCCGAGACCGTCCGGCGGTACGCCGCCGACCGGCTGCCGGCCCATCTGGTGCCGTCGGCGCTGGTCGTGCTGGACGGGCTGCCGCTCACGGCCAACGGGAAACTCGACCGCGCCGCACTGCCCGCACCCGGGCATCGGGCCGCCGAGGGGCGCCCCCCGGCCACCCGCGAGGAGGAGCTGCTCTGCGCGGCCTTCGCCGACGTCCTCAGGCTGGACGAGGTCGGGGTCGACGACGACTTCTTCCTGCTGGGCGGCCACTCCCTCCTCGCCGTGGAGCTCGTCGGCCGCATCCACGCCGAGCTGGGCGTGGACGTCGGGATCCGGACCGTGTTCGACGCCCCCACACCCGCCGGGCTGGCCGGGCGGCTGGACGGCGCCGCCCCGGCACGCCCCGCACTGCGCCCGATGCGCGGGCGGTAGCGGGCCGCGGGGGCGCTGATCTCCCCGGCCGCCGCGATGGCGGGTCCGGGGGCGGCGGTCGCCTATTCGGCGCCGATCCCCTCGCCCGCCGTGACGCGGGCGTCCGGGGCCTGCTGGGCGAACTGGGTCCGGTAGAGATCGGCGTAGAGCCCTTCGGCGGCCAGCAGCTGATCGTGGGTCCCGCGCTCGCGGATGCGGCCCGCCTCGACGACGAGGATCTGGTCCGCCTCCCGGACGGTGGAGAGCCGGTGCGCGATCACGAGGGAGGTGCGGCCCTTCAGCGCGGTCCTGAGCGCGCGCTGGATCGCGGCCTCCGACTCGGAGTCCAGGTGCGCGGTCGCCTCGTCGAGGACGACGATGGGCGGCGCCTTGACCAGCAGCCGCGCCAGCGCGATCCGCTGCTTCTCGCCGCCGGAGAGCCGGTAGCCGCGATCACCGACCGTGGTGTCCAGGCCGTCGGGAAGCGCGCGGACGGTGTCCCAGACGCGCGCGGCCACGCACGCCTCCACCAGTTCGTCCTCGGTGGCGTCCGGACGGGCGTACAGGAGGTTGGCGCGGAGCGTGTCATGGAACAGGTGCGCGTCCTGGGTCACCACGCCGACGGTGTCGCGGATCGACTGCAGCGTGAGGTCGCGCAGGTTCCGGCCGCCGATCCGCACCGCCCCCTCGCCGGGGTCGTAGAGCCGGGGGACGAGGTGGGTGATGGTCGTCTTCCCGGCTCCCGACGGGCCGACCAGCGCGGTGAGCCGGCCCGCCGGCGCATGGAAGTCCAGCTCGCGCAGCGTCCAGTCGCCCTGGCCGCGGCTCCGGTCGTGCATGGCGACCGCTTCCAGCGACGCCAGCGACACCTCTGCGGCCGAGGGGTAGCGGAAGGAGACGTGGTCGAACTCGATGTCGGGCGCGTCCGCGCCCTTGGCGAGCGGCGGCAGCGCCGTCGCGGCGCGCCGCTCCTTGATGAGCGGCTCCAGGTCCAGCACCTCGAACAGCCGGTCGAAGCTCACGAGCGTCGTCATCGTGTCGACCTGCAGCGTGGACAGCTGGTCGACCGGGCCGTAGAGGCGCATCAGCAGCGCCACCATCGCCACCAGCGTGCCGACCTCGAGCGAGCCGCGGATGGCGAGCGCCCCGCCGATCCCGTAGACCAGCGTCGTGATGACCGAGGTGAGCACGGCGACGAGGACGGTCGTCGTCCGCGCCACGACGACGCCGCCGGCCGCCAGGTCGCGCAGCCGGCCCGTGCGCGCGGCGAAGAGCCGGGACTCGTCCTCGGGGCGCCCGTAGAGCTTGGTGAGCATCGCCCCGGAGACGTTGAACCTCTCGTTCATCAGCGAGCCGATCTCGGCCTCCAGCTGCATCCGCTCCCGGGTGATGCGCTGCATCCTGCGGGCGACGAGCCTGATCGGCAGCAGGAAGATGGGGATCACGACGAGGCATGCCAGCGTGAGCAGCCACGAGAGGTAGAACATCGCGGCCAGGACGAACCCCAGGGTGAGCACGGTGGAGAACGCCCCCACCAGGAGCGCCGTCACGGCCTGCCGGGCCCCGACGATGTCGGAGTCGAGCCGGCTCACCAGCGCGCCGGTCCGGGCCCGGGTGAAGAACGCCAGCGGCTGCCGCTGGACGTGCTCGAACACCTCGCGCCGCAGCGTGTACACCAGACCCTCGCCCACCCGGCCGGCACACCATGCCTTGACGTACTCCGCCGCCGCGTCGACCAGCGCGAGGACGAGGAGCCCCGCGCACAGCCACAGCACGATCCCGAAGCGCTTCGGGACGATGCCGTCGTCGATGATCATTTTGAGCGCCACCGGGCTGAGCGCGGTGATCAGCGCTTCGACGGCCGTGCTCGCGAGCAGCGCGAGCAGCGGCCGGCGGAACCGCAGGACGTAGGGAAGGATGCGCCGGACCGTTCCCGGCCCGACCTTCTGGCGGGTGATCGATTCGTCGTCGAAACGGACGCCGGTGAAGCGCCCGACCAGGCTGCCCTTCTTGGCCACTGAAGCCTCGCCTTTCGGGTTGCGTGCCGGTCGCGAGCCCAGCGGCGCGAGCGACGAGAAAGGCCCCCGGTGTGCCCGCCAAGCACACTCCGCAAGGCTTTTTACCGCACCTTTCCGGGGCCGTCCCGTTTGCCGCGGACCGCCGGTTCCGTTCGACCGGCGCCGTACCGCGGTTGAACACCGTCAGGAGTGTTCAACCGCCGTCATGAATGCGGTTGAACACGGAACGAAAAAGGAATCCGGAACATTGATCAGGGCTTCGGCGCCGGGCGATAGTTGGTCGCCGACGCAGGAGGGGTCCCCATGGTTCCGTTGTCATTCGCGCAGCGCCGGCTGTGGTTCATCCAGCGGCTCGAAGGACCGAGCGCGACCTACAACATTCCGGTGGCGCTGCGGCTTTCCGGTTCCGTGGACCGCAAGGCCCTGGCCGCCGCTCTCCGGGACGTGCTGGAACGGCATGAGGCGCTGCGCACGATCATCGAGACGGTCGACGGGGAACCCGGCCAGCGCATCCTCGGCATCGACGAGCTGGAATGGGAACTCCAGGTGGTGGACCTCCCGGAGTCCTCGACCTCGGATGATCTGGCCGGTGCGGTCGCCGGCGTCGCCGGATATGTATTCCGCCTTTCTTCGGAGGTGCCCGTCCGGGCCTGGCTGTTCTCGGCCGGACCGGACGAGCACGCTCTGGCGCTGGTGGTCCATCACATCGCGGGCGACGGGTACTCCATGGGGCCGCTCGCCCGGGACCTTTCGATCGCCTACGAGGCGCGGTGCGCCGGACGGGCCCCCGGCTGGGCGCCTCTGCCCGTCCAGTACGCCGACTACACGCTCTGGCAGCGCGAACTGCTCGGCGACGAGAACGACCCCGGCAGCGTGCTCGCGCGGCAGGTCGCCTACTGGCGCGACGCCCTGGCGGGCGCGCCGGAGGAGCTGGACCTGCCGTTCGACCGGCCGCGTCCCGCCACGGCGTCCCACCGCGCCCACAGCGTCACCCTGGAGATTCCCGCCGACGTGCACGCCCGGCTGGTGGACCTGGCCCGTGCCGAGCGCGCGACCACGTTCATGGTGCTTCAGGCGGCCCTGGCGGTACTGTTGTCGCGGCTCGGCGCGGGCACCGACGTCCCGATCGGCACGGTCACGGCCGGACGCGGCGACGTGGCCATGCGGGACCTGGTCGGCTTCTTCGTCAACACCCTGGTCACGCGGAACGACCTGTCGGGCGATCCGGCGTTCCGGGAGCTGCTGCGCCGGACGCGGGAGACGAGCCTGTCCGCGCTCGCGCACCGGGACGTGCCGTTCGAGCGGCTCGTCGAAGAGCTGGCGCCCGCCCGGTCGCTGGCGCGGCACCCGCTGTTCCAGGTGATGCTGACCGTCCAGAACGTCGGCGAGGCGGCGGCGGAGCTGCCGGGCCTGCGCGTCACCGGGATGCCCGCCGGCGGGCCGGTCGCCAAGTTCGACGTGGAGGTCTCCCTCGGCGAGGTGTTCGACGCGCAGGGGGCGCCGGCGGGCCTGCGCGGGGTCCTGGTGGTGGCCGCCGACCTGTTCGACCCGGAGACCGCCGCCGCGCTGGCGGCCCGCCTCACCCGCTGCCTGGACCGGCTCACCCGCGACCCGGAGCTGCGGCCGAGCGCCCTGGACCTGCTGGACGAGGCCGAGCGGCGGCGCGTGCTGACCGAGTGGAACGACACCGCCACCGGGACCGAGGCGGCCGCGGTGCCGGCCTCCTTCGAGGCCCGCGCGGCGGAGAACCCGGACGTGCCCGCGGTGGTGTTCGAGGGGACGGCGCTGACCTACACCGAGCTGGACGCCCGCGCGAACCGGCTGGCGCGGCTGCTGGCCGCCCGCGGGACCCGCCCGGAGTCGGCGGTGGGCGTGTGCCTGCCGCGGGGCGTCGACATCGTCGTCGCGATCCTGGCCGTGTGGAAGGCGGGCGGCGCCTACGTGCCGCTGGACCCCGGGCATCCCGCGGAGCGCCTCGCCCACATGGTCGCCGACAGCGGCGCGGAGACGGTGCTGAGCTGCACGGACACCGCCGGTGCGCTGGACGGCGCGGCGGAGGTCGTCCGCATGGACGACCCGGCCGTCGCCGCCGAGCTGCTCCGCCTCCCCGCGACGCCGCCGGACACGCGGATCGAGCCGGGATGCCTGGCCTACGTCATCTTCACGTCCGGTTCGACGGGCCGGCCCAAGGGCGTCGCGGTCGCGCACGCGTCGGTGGCGAAGCTGGTGGCGGTCTTCCGGCCGCTGATGCGCGTGGCGCCCGGCGTGCCCGTGCTGCAGTTCGCCTCGTTCAACTTCGACGCGTCCGTGCTGGACGTGGCCGTGACGCTCGCGTCCGGCGGGACCCTCGTGGTGGCGAGCGCGGCCGAGCGGGCCGAGCCGCGGGCGCTGCGCGCGCTGGCGCGGACGGCCGGTGTGCGGTCGGCGAGCCTGGTGCCGTCGCTGCTGGCCATGCTGGATCCGGGCGACCTCGCGGACGTCGAGGCGATGGTGGTCGGCTCGGAGGCGATGGACCCCGGGCTGGCGCGCGCGTGGGCGCGGGGCCGCGCGCTCGTGCACGCCTACGGCCCCACCGAGGCGACCGTGATCACGGCGGTCGGACCGGTCGACCCGGAGGCGACCGGCGCGCTGCCGTTCGGCGGCCCGGTCGCCGACACGCGGATGTTCGTGCTGGACGAGGGGCTGCGGCCGGTGCCGCCCGGCGTCGCGGGCGAGCTGTACATCGCCGGGGCGCAGCTCGCCAGGGGGTACGCGGGACGCGCGGGGCTGACCGCCGAGCGGTTCGTGGCCTGCCCGTACGGGCCGGGCGAGCGGATGTACCGCACGGGCGACCTCGTCCGCTGGACCCGCGACGGCGAGCTCGTGTTCGCGGGCCGCGCGGACGAGCAGGTGAAGATCCGGGGCTTCCGCATCGAGCCGGGCGAGGTCCGGTCGGCCGTGGCCGCGCACCCCCGGGTCGCGCAGGCGGCGGTGGTGGCCCGCGAGGACGCGCCCGGCGACACGCGCCTGGTCGCCTACGTGGTTCCGGTCGACGGCCGGGACGAGGAGGCGCTGCCCGGCGAGGTGCGCTCCTTCGTCGCACAACGGCTGCCCGCGCACATGGTCCCGTCCGCCGTGGTGGCGCTGGAGGCCCTGCCGCTCACGGTCAACGGCAAGCTCGACCGCGCCGCGCTGCCCGCCCCCGGCTACGCCGCCGGGACCGGCCGGGAACCGTCCGGCCCGCGCGAGGAGCTCGTCTGCGCGGCGTTCGCCCAGGTCCTCGGGCTGGACAAGGTCGGCGTCGACGACGACTTCTTCGCCCTCGGCGGGCATTCGCTGCTGGCCATACGGCTGGTGGAGCGGCTGCGCGAGCGCGGGCTGTCGGTGTCGGTCCGGGCGCTGTTCCAGGCGCCGACTCCGGCGGGGCTCGCGGCGTCCTCCGGGACGGGGCACGAGGCCGTCCCCGAGACCCGCATCCCTCCCGGCGCCACCGCCCTCACCCCCGACATGCTGCCCCTGGTGGAGCTGTCGCAGCCCGAACTGGACCGCATCGTCGCCGCGGTCGAGGGCGGCGCCCCGAACGTCGCCGACGTCTACCCGCTCGCCCCGCTCCAGGAGGGACTGCTCTTCCACCACCTGCTGGCGGACGGCCGTGACGCCTACGACCTGCCGATGGTGCTGGAGTTCGACTCCCGCGGACGCCTCGACGCCTTCCTCGGCGCGTTGCGGCGCGTGATCGAGCGGCACGACATCCTCCGCACCTCCATCGCCTGGGAGGGGCTCCGCGAGCCGGTCCAGGTCGTGTGGCGCACCGCGGAACCCGCCGTCACCGAGCACGACGCCGGCACCGTCGAGCGGCTGCTCGCGGTCGGCAGCGAACCCATGGACCTCGGACGCGCACCGCTCATCAGGGTGCACACCGCCGCCGCCCCGTCCGGCGACCGGTGGCTGGCGCTGCTGCGGATGCACCACATGGTGCAGGACCACACGACCAAGGAGGTCCTGCTCGACGAGGTGCGCGCGTTCCTCACCGGGCGCGGGGCCGGCCTTCCGGAGTCGCTCCCCTTCCGGAACTTCGTGGCGAAGGCGCGCGCCGGAGCGCGGGAGGAGCACGAACGGTACTTCGCCCGGCTGCTGGGCGACGTGACCGAGCCGACCGCGCCGTACGGGCAGGCCGACGCGCGCACCGACGGCACGTCCACGGTCCGGGCGGTCGCCGGCCTCCCGGCCGAGCTGACCCACCGGATCCGCACCGTCGCGCGGCGCCTGCGGATCAGCCCCGCCCCGCTGATGCACGTCGCGTGGGCCCGGGTCCTCGCCGCGGTCAGCGGCCGAGGCGACGTCGTGTTCGGCACGGTGCTGTTCGGCCGGATGAACGCCGGGGCCGGCGCGGACCGCATCCCCGGCCCCTACATGAACACCCTGCCGGTGCGGGTCCGGGTGACCGGAACGAGCGTCCTCACGGCCGTCGAGGCGATGCGCGACCAGCTGGCGGAACTGCTGGAGCACGAGCACACCCCGCTCGCCGCCGCGCAGCGGGCCAGCGGCGTCCCCGGTGACACGCCGCTGTTCACCTCCTTCCTCAACTACCGCCACAACGTGCGCCGCGACGCGGGCGAGCAGCTCGACGGCATCCGCACCGTCCATGTGGGCGACGGCTCGAACTACCCGTTGTCGGCGGCGGTCAACGACGACGGCGACACGATCGGGCTCGCCGTCGACGCCGCCGCGCCCATCGAAGCCGACGCCGTGGCGGCCCTGTTGCGGCGAGCCGCGGAGAACCTCGTGGCCGCGCTGGAGAAGACCCCGGACCTCATGCTCAACGCCGTCGAGGTGTTGAGCGAAGGTGAGCGGCGCCAGATCCTCGGCGAGTGGAACGACACGGCCGTCGAGGGACGGCAGGTGTCCGCTCCCGAGTTGTTCGCCGAGCAGGTGGTGCGGTCGCCGGGTGCGGTGGCGGTGGAATGCGGCGACGTGGAGTTGACCTATGCGGCTCTGGACGCCCGGGTGGAGCGGTTGGCGTGTTTCCTGGTGGCCCAGGGTGTGGCCGCGGAGTCGGTCGTCGGGATCTGCATGCCGCGTGGGGTGGAGATGGTGGTGGCGGTGTTGGCGGTGTGGCGGGCGGGGGCTGCGTTCGTTCCGGTGGATCCGGAGTATCCGGCGGAGCGGGTCGCGTTCATGCTCGCCGACAGCGGTGCCGGGCTGCTCTTGACGGTGGACGAGATCGCCGAGGATCTGCCCGCGGGCCGACTCCGCACAGTCGTCATGAGCGACCCGGCGATCGAGGCTGCTCCGGAGGTGTCGCTTCCGGTGGTGGTGGGTGGGTTGGCGTATGTGATTTATACGTCGGGTTCGACGGGGCGGTCTAAGGGTGTGGGGGTTGAGCATGGGGCGTTGGCGAATTATGTGTC
>NZ_JASNWF010000021.1 GCF_030283205.1 Actinomadura opuntiae | reverse complement strand
GCCGCGACGCCGGCGGCGGCGCCGCGCACGCGGCGTGGCGGGAGATGCGCGCCGACGCGCTCGACCACGGGCTGGAGTGGCGGCCGAGCGACTCGCCGCGCGCGGCCGCGCGGCGGCTCGGCGAGCTGCTGGAGCTGGACCCGGTCGGCGCCGAGGCGCTCGGCCGGATCGCCCGCGCCGAGGAGCTGGCCCGCTATTCGCGGACCCGGGTCGCCGACCCGCCGGAGCGGCTGCGCGCCGATGTGCGGACCGTCCGGGCGGCGTTCGCCGCGTCCGTCGGCCGCCGCGCGCGGTGGCGGGCCCGGGTCTTCCCGCCGTCGTCGATCGCGCAGGCGCGGTCGGCGCTGCGCGGGGCCGGTTCCCGTACGGCCGACCTGGCCGACCGCCTCAACGACCTCCCGAACCGGCTGCGGCGCCGCTAGGGGCGTCGGGCCCCGCGGCGCCGGTCTCGGTCGGCCGGATGTCGGCTGAGGACGGGAGCGGTCGGCTCAGCGGACGGGGAGGAAGCGCCGCCGGGTCACTCGCCCTCGGTGCGGCGGCGCCAGCGCTCCTCCATCCGCTCCATGAAGCCGGCCTTCGCCGGGCGGGCCTGGCGGCCGCGCCGGGCGGGCTCGTTCCCGATGCCCGTCATCCGCTTCCAGCTCGTCAGAGCCCAGACACAGCAGACCACCATGAGCAGGAAGCCGGCCACGCTGACCGCGATGGTGACCGTTCCGGCGTTGATGACGAGCCCGGCCATCAGGGCGCAGACGCCGACGACGAAGCCGAGGGCGGCCTTGATGATCCGGCGCTTGTAGTGGACCTGGGGGTTGGTCGAGCGGACGGCGTGCGCGAACTTCGGATCCTCGGCGTACAGCGCCTGCTCGATCTGCTCGAGCATGCGCTGTTCGTGCTCAGAGAGCGGCACGGCGCCTCCCAACGACAGCCCCGCGGCGGGGTATCCGATGCGGGACGGGAACGTCAACGGTGATATGCCCAGAATACGAGCACTCACCGGCGTACGAAAGCGAACGGCGGGTCCCGCGCCCCATACCGGTCAGCTCACCGCCTTCTCTCATCGTCTCCCGTCCCTGCCGTCGCGTGCGTCACCGTCGTGCGCGCGCTCGACCAGGGCGGCGGGACGGACGGCTCCGCGGCCGAACCGGTGCGCCACCTGGTCCATCGCGCGCTCGGCCTCACGCCAGCCGCGTTCCGGCTCGTCGAG
This sequence comes from Actinomadura opuntiae, assembly GCF_030283205.1. GTDB lineage: Bacteria > Actinomycetota > Actinomycetes > Streptosporangiales > Streptosporangiaceae > Spirillospora. The sequence goes on along the minus strand of NZ_JASNWF010000021.1, from coordinate 208,360 downwards.
GGCGAGCTGACGGGGGGCCTCGCCGGCCGGGCCCAGGTTCTCCACCCGCACCCCGACCAGACGGAGTCGTACCCGTTCCAGCCCCGCGCCCTCATACAGTTCGCACGCTGTGACGTAGATCACACGAGCGAGGTCGGTGGGCTCGCGGAGGGTGCGCGCCCGCGTGATCGTCTTGAAGCTCGCCATCCGGAGTTTGACGCTCACCGTCCGTCCGGCGGTTCCGGCCTCGCGCAGCCGCGCGCCGACCTTCTCGGCCAGCCGCAGCAGCTCCCGGCGGATCACCTCCGGGTCGTCGACGTCGGTGTCGAAGGTCTCCTCGGCGCCGATGCTCTTGTCCGGGGTGTGCGGGACGACCTCGCGCGGGTCGCGGCCCCACGCCAGCTCGTGCAGGTGGGTGCCCAGCGCGTTGCCGAGCTCGCGTTGCAGCGTCGTCACCGGGGTCTGCGCGAGCTGCCCGACGGTGCGCAGGCCGAGGCGGGTCAGCGCCTGCTCGGTCCGCTCCCCCACGCCCCACAGGGACGCGACGGGCAGCGGGTGCAGGAAGTCCACGACGCCGTCGGCGGGCACCACCAGCAGCCCGTCCGGCTTGCACCGGGTCGAGGCGAGCTTGGCGACGAACTTGGTGCTGGCAACGCCGACCGAGCAGGTGATGCCCTGCTGCGCGCGGACCTCCTCGCGGATCATCCGGGCGATCTCGGCCGGGCGGCCGAGGCGCCGCAGCGCGCCCCCGACGTCCAGGAAGGCCTCGTCCAGCGACAGGCCCTCCACCAGCGGCGTGACCGACCGGAAGATCTCGAAGACCGCCGCCGACACCCGCCCGTACTTGCCGTGGCTGACCGGCAGCACCACCGCCTGCGGGCACAGCCGCCGCGCCCGCGACATCGGCATCGCCGAGTGCACGCCGAACCGGCGGGCCTCGTAGGACGCGGCGGACACCACCCCGCGCGGCCCCGCGCCGCCCACCACCACCGGACGTCCCCGCAGCTCCGGCCGCTCCAGCAGCTCGACGCTGACGAAGAACGCGTCCATGTCCACGTGCAGGATCGGGCAGCCGGTGTCGTCGGCGGGCGGGCCCGGCTGCGGGCCGGGACGGTGCAGCTGCTGCTTGCGGCTCACGGGACCACTCGGCTCACGGCGCTACCCGGCCGGCTTGTCGGCCACCAGGTGCAGCTGGGTGGCCAGGTCCCGCAGCACCGGGTGGACCGCCGCGACCGACTCCAGGGCGATCAGCGCCTCCGCCGAGCCGGCGTCGCCGTCCAGCAGGCCGCTCGGCACCAGGTCGGCGAAGATCCGCACGCCGTGCAGCTCGGCGACCCGCAGGCCCGCGCCGCGCACCAGCGCCGACAGCGTCTCGCGGGTGAAGCGGCGGGGCATCCGGTCGCCCTCGCCCCACCGGCCCGACACGTCGGTCAGGACCCGCCGCGCGTCGTCGAAGTGCCCGGACAGGGCGCGGTGCAGCGCGGCGGCGACCTGCCCGGCCACCAGCACGCTCACCGACCCGCCCGGCCGGACGGCCCCGGTCAGCGCGGCCATCGCCGCGCCGGGGTCGTCGACGTACTCCAGCACGCTGTGGCACAGCACGAGGTCGGCGGCGTCGGCGCCGAGCAGGTCGGGCAGGTCGACGGCGTCGCCCTGCACGGCGCGGACCGTCACCCCGGACTCGGCGGCGCGGCGCTCCAGCGCGGCGAGCGCGTCGGGGTTGGCGTCCACGACGGTGACCCGGTGGCCGAGCTCGGCCAGCGGCACCGCGAACCCGCCGGTGCCGCCGCCCACGTCGACGACGTCGCTCCGGCCGGTCTCCGGGGCGATGCGGTCGAGGACGGCGCGCAGCGCCTCCCACAGCACCGCGCTGCGCACGCGGCTGCCGCCCCGCACCCGCTTCTGTTGCCGGCCGGCCACGGCCGCTCCGCTAACGTCGTTCATCCCCGCCCACCCTAGCCGCCTTCACCCCGGTGAAGCGCGGGAGACCGCCCCCCGGGCTACAGCGACAGCGACGGCTTGAGTTGCTGGAGGCGGGAGAGCAGGCCGTTGACGAAGCGGGGCGACTCGTCGGTGGACAGCTCGGTCGCCAGCCCGACCGCCTCGCTGACCGCCACGCCGTCCGGCACGTCGTCCAGCCAGAGCAGCTCGAAGGCGCCCATCCGCAGGACGTTGCGGTCGACGACCGGCATCCGCTCCAGCGTCCAGCCGGTCGCGTAGGTGGCGATCAGCTCGTCGATCCGCTCCCGGTGCTCCTGCACGCCCTCGATCAGCCGCACGGCGTGCGGGTACTCCGACAGCTCGTCCTGGTTCGGGCGCCCGCGCGCCGCCAGCACCTCCGTCGGCCGCTCCTCCCGCAGCTCGGCGGCGAACAGGATGTCGAGGGCGAGTTTGCGCGCTTTGGTCCGTGCCGCCATCTCAGCCGCGGCCGAGGTACTCGCCGGAGCGGGTGTCGACCTTGACCTTCTCGCCGGTGGTGATGAACAGCGGCACCTGGATCTGCGCGCCGGTCTCCAGCGTGGCGGGCTTGCTGCCGCCGGTGGAGCGGTCGCCCTGCAGGCCGGGCTCGGTCTCGGTGATCTCCAGCACCACGGCGGCGGGCAGCTCGACGTAGAGCGGGTTCTCGTTGTTGAACGCGATCACGGCGTTCTGCTCGGGCAGCAGGTAGTTCGCGGCGTCCCCGACGACCGTCGCCGGGATGTGCGGCTGGTCGTAGGTCTCGGTGTCCATGAAGACGAAGTCCTCGCCCTCGCGGTAGAGGTACTGCATCTCGCGCTTGTCCACGCTCGCCACGTCGACCTTGGTGCCGGCGTTGAAGGTCTTGTCGACGACCTTGCCCGACAGCACGTTCTTGAGCTTGGTGCGGACGAACGCGCCGCCCTTGCCGGGCTTGACGTGCTGGAACTCGGTGACGGTCCACAGCTGGCCGTCGAGGTTCAGCGTCATGCCGTTCTTGAGGTCGTTCGTCGTCGCCACTGCGTTGTTCTCCCGGTCGCGGCCCGCTCGCTGGTCGGCTTCAGAGTACGAGCAGGTCCTTCGTCGTTGTCGTGAGGAGCTCCGGGCCGCCCGCGCGGACGACCAACGTGTCCTCGATGCGGACTCCGCCCCGGCCCGCCAGGTACACCCCCGGCTCCGCGGTGATCGGAACTCGATCCCTCAGCTTACCGGTCTTGTCGTACCCGAGGAGCGGTGCCTCGTGGATCTCCAGCCCGACGCCGTGCCCGAGCCCGTGGGTGAACGCCTCGCCGTGCCCGGCCGCCTTGATGAGGTCGCGGGCGGCGGCGTCGACGTCCTTGGTCTCGGTGCCGGGGCGGGCGACGGCGATCGAGGCGAGCTGCGCGCGCAGGACCAGGTCGTACAGGTCGCGCTGCCAGCCGGCGGGCTCGCCGATGGCGACGGTGCGGGTCATGTCGGCGTGGTAGCCGCCGTAGCGCGCCCCGAAGTCCATCGTGACCAGGTCGCCGCGCTGCAGCTCGCGGCCGCCGGGGTGGTGGTGCGGGACGGCGCCGTTCGGCCCGGACGCGACGATCGAGTCGAACGCGGGGCCCTCGGCGCCGAGGTCGACCATGGCGCGTTCGAGGGCGATGGCGACGGCCCGTTCGGTGACGCCGGCGCGGACCTGCGGCAGGACGGCCTCGAACGCGCGGTCGGTGATGGCGCACGCCTCCCGCAGCAGGCCGATCTCCTCCTCGTCCTTGATCCGGCGCAGCTCCTCGACGAGGTGGCCGAGGGGGCGCAGCGGGATGTCGGCGGCCTCGCCGAGGCCGGCGTGCCGTTCGACGGTGAGGCCGTGCGCCTCGAAGCCGAGGACGCGGTGCCCGTCGGCGGCGGCCCGGGTGGTGAGCGCCTCGGCCGTCCGGCGCTCCACCAGGGTCTCCAGCTCGGGGCAGACCTCGGCGGCCATCCCGGCGTAGCGGCCGTCGGTGGCCAGCAGCGCCGGGCCGTCCGCGGGGACGAGCAGCGCGGCGTTGGAGCTGTCGAGGCCGGTCAGGTAGCGGACGTTGACGAGCCGGGTGACCAGCAGCGCGCCTGCGCCGGTCCCGGCGACGAGCGCGGCCAGCCGGCGGCGCCGCTCCTCGTGCGCGCTCGCCGGTCGCGTCCCTTCCGCATGCGTCTCCCCCATGGCCAGGACTCTAGAGCACCCGGCCGCGGGGCGGCCCGCCCGTCTCGACGCGGTCACAGAACATGAGAATCGCTCGACTTCCCGGTCGCGGGTGGCCTAGCGTGCGTCCGCGAGTGATCGTTTCATCCCGCCCCGTCCCCCCGCACCGGACGTCCCTGGAGGGATTCCCCGTGACCCGAGTCAGCCGTCGCAGATTGCTCGGAACAGGCGCGCTCACCGCTGCCGGAGCCGTGGTCTCCGCGGCCGCGGCGCCGGCCGCCGCCGCCAGGACCGCCGCCGCCCCGGCGGCCCCCCTGGCCCAGACCGCCACCGCCGACGTGGTGATCGTCGGCGCCGGGCTCTCCGGGCTCGCCGCCGCCCGCGACCTGATCGCCGCCGGCCGGTCCGTGCTCGTCCTGGAGGCCCGCGAGCGGCCCGGCGGCCGGGTCTACGGCATGCCGCTCGGCGACGGCACCACCAGCGAGGGCGGCGCCGAGTTCATCGGCCCGACGCAGGACCGCATCGCCGCGCTCGCCAAGGACATGGGCGTCGGCACCTTCCCCACCTACAACACGGGCAAGAACGTCTACTACCGCAACGGCCAGCGGTCCCTCTACGCCACCGACGGCGTCCTGGGGGCGGTCCCGCCCGACTGGGGCGTGGTCGACCTCGAGGTCGCGCTCCTCAAGCTCGGGAGCATGGCCAAGGACGTCCCGGTCGGGCAGCCGTGGAAGGCCGCCAAGGCCGAGGAGTGGGACGCGCAGACCTTCTACACCTGGTCGCGGTCCAACTCGCTGAGCAGCGGCGCGCGGTTCCTGATGGACGAGTTCATCAGCTCCACGCTGTCGGTGCGCTCGCAGGACGTGTCGCTGCTGTACGTCCTGAACTACATCGCGTCGGCGGGCAACGAGAGCAACCCCGGCACGGTCGACCGGCTCATCGACACCAAGGGCGGCGGGCAGGAGTCCCGGTTCGTCGGCGGGTCGCAGGAGGTGCCCGTCCGGCTCGCCGCCAAGCTCGGCGACGTCATCCGCTACAACACGGCGGTCCGGGCGATCTCGACGGAGGGCGGCGGCGTCACCGTGACCGCCGACGGCCTCACGGTGTCGGCCAAGCGGGTCGTCGTCGCGATGTCCCCCGCGATCGCCGGGAAGATCGACTTCTCGCCGGCGCTGCCCGCGGGCCGCGCGCAGCTGATGCAGCGCTACCCGATGGGGTCGGTCTGCAAGTTCGTCGCCGTCTACGACACCCCGTTCTGGCGGGCGGACGGGCTGACCGGGCAGGCCGTCTCCGACAGCGGCGCGATCGACGCGACGTTCGACAACAGCCCGCCGGACGGGTCGCGCGGCATCATGATGGGCTTCATGAACCAGGCCAACATCCGCAAGCTGGACGGCGCGTCGGCCGACGAGGTGCGGGCCGCGGGCCTGGCCTCGTTCGCGAACTTCTACGGCGACAAGGCCAAGAGCCCGGTGCGGACGGCGTTCCAGCGCTGGGACAACGAGATCTGGAGCGGCGGCGGCCCCGTCGGCATCGCCCCGCCCGGCGTCCTGACCGGCTTCGGCGAGGCGCTGCGCGCGCCGTGCGGGCCGATCCACTGGGCGGGCACCGAGACGTCCGACTACTGGACCGGCTACATGGACGGCGCGGTCCGCTCCGGCGAGCGCGTCGCCAAGGAGGTCCACGCCGCGCTCTGACGCCCGAACCGCGTTCACTTGCGGCGAGTCGTCGTCATGGCAGCGCGCATGGCGACGGCTCGCCGCAAGTCAACGAAGCGGCTAGCCGAGGTCGGCGGCCATCTGCTTGACCTTCTCGATGAGGGCGATGCGGCCCTTGTGGTCGCCGGCGATCGGCGACACGTTCAGCGTCGTGATGCCGGACTCCTTCATCGCGGCGAGCCGCTCGCGGACGTGGCCCTCCGAACCGATCAGCGACATCTTCTCCAGCAGCTCCTGCGGGACCTTCGCGGCGGCCTCGTCCTTCTTGCCGTCCAGGTAGAGGTCCTGGATCTCCTCGGCCTCCTTCTCGAAGCCGTACCGGCGGGCGAGGTCGTTGTAGAAGTTCTTGCCCTTGGCGCCCATGCCGCCGATGTAGAGCGCGGCCATCGGGCGGCCGAACTCCAGGTAGCCCTGCACGTCGTCGCCGATGGCGAGCGCGGCCTGGCCGACGACGTCCAGCTCGCCGAGCGAGGGGTCGCGCTTGGCCTTGCCGGCCGCGAGCGAGGCGCCCCACACGTCGGCGGCCTTCTCCGGCATGTAGAAGATCGGCTCCCAGCCGTCGGCGATCTCGGCGGTCAGCTCGACGTTCTTCGGGCCGATCGCGGCGACCATGACCGGGATGTCCGCGCGCACCGGGTGGTTGATGATCTTGAGGGCCTTGCCGAGCCCGGTGCCCCGCTCGGCGGGCAGCGGCAGCGTGTAGTACTTGCCGTCGTGCTGGACGCGCTCGCGCCGCCACACCTTGCGGCAGATCTCGATGATCTCGCGGGTGCGGCCGAGCGGCGCGGTGTAGGGGACGCCGTGGAAGCCCTCGATGACCTGCGGCCCGGACGCGCCGATGCCGAGCGTGAACCGGCCGTCGGAGACGTAGTCCAGCCCGGCGGCGGTCTGCGCGATCGCGGTCGGCGTCCGCGAGTAGATGTTGAGGATGCCGGACCCGATCTCCAGCCGCTCGGTCTTGGCCGCGATGTAGCCCATCTGGCTCACCGCGTCGAAGCTGTACGCCTCCGGCACGTAGACGATGTCGAGGCCGGCCTTCTCGAAGTCGGCCAGCTCGTCGACGGTCTCCTTGAAGCCGCCCGCGTAGTTGAGCCCCATCCCGATGCGCATCCGGCGTCCCTTCCGTAAAACCGAATCAGATTCCAGTCGAACGTAACCTACTCCGCGCCGCCCGCCGGGGCGAGGGCCCGCCGCCCCGCCCGGGGCCCGCGCCCGTTCACCCCAGTGCCGGGCCGCGCAGCGCCTGCAGCGCCGGCCGGTACAGGTCGGCGCGGATCTTGCCGACCACCGTGCCGTCCTTGCCGGCGAGCGACCGGGCCAGCTCCAGCGCGGCGGGCAGCACGCCCGCCTCGTCCGCGGTCCGCTGCACGATCCCGGCCGCCATCGCCTGGTCCGCGGTGTACCGGCGGCCCGTGATCATCGCCTCGTGCGCCGTCCGCCGCGGCAGCCGCGCCTCGATCAGCGCGTTCATCCCGGGCGTGAACGACATGCCGAGGTCGACCTCGGGCAGGCAGAAGTAGCCGCGGTCGGTCCGCATGACGGCGAAGTCGTGGGCGAGCGCCAGCATGCCGCCGCCCGCGAACGCGTGCCCGTTCAGCGCGGCGACCGTCGGCATCGGCAGCTCCAGCAGCCGCGCGTACAGGGCGTGGACGCGGCCCAGGTACGGCGCGAACTCGTCGCCGTGGGCGCCGAGCCAGTCCAGGTCGAGGCCGTTGGAGTAGAACTTGCCGGTCCCGGTGGTGACCAGGGCGCCGGGCCCCTCGTTCTTCTCCAGGGCGTCGAGCGCGCCCTCGACGGCGCTGAGGAAGTCGGGGCTGAACCGGTTCTCGCCGGCGTCGAAGCGCAGGATGTGGACGTCGCCGTCGCGCTGCAGGTCGATCACGCTGGTCTCCTTCGTCGGTGCCTGAGCAGACCCTACTGGCCGGTAGCCGGCGGGAAGATCATGCAGGTCGTGGTGCCGTGCGCGACGAGCTTGCCGTCCTGGTTCACGATCCGCCCCTCGGCGGTCGCGACCTTCCGTCCGACATGGACCGTTGTTCCCTCGCAGGTCAGCCTGCCACCCTCCAGCGGCACCGCACGGACGAAGTTGACCTTCAGCTCCAGCGTCGTGTAGCCGGCGCCTTCGGGCAGCGACGTGTGCACCGCGCAGCCCATCGCCGAGTCCAGCAGCGTGGACAGCACCCCGCCGTGCACGGTGCCGAGCGGGTTGCTGAAGTCGGTGCGGGGTTCCAGCGAGAAGACAACCCGTCCCGGCTCCAGTTCCTCGGCCGCCATGCCGAGCAGCGCGCCGATCCCGTACCCCTCCTCGGCGCCCTTGTTGATCAGCGCCTTCAACTGCTCGAGGCCCGCCATGGTCGCCGTGCCCGCCATGGTCCGCTCCCTTCCAGGTATGACGTCCGTCATAAGCACCGTTGTGTATGACGACCGTCATGGTCAATGCGAGAAGCTTATGATGAATGTCATAATCGGGGCATGGGGACCGACAGCCGGGAACGCATGGTGCGCAGCGCCGCCTACCTCTTCCGCGAGCGCGGCTACAGCGGCACCGGGTTCCGCGACGTCATCGCGCACAGCGGCGCGCCGCGCGGGTCGATCTACCACCACTTCCCGGACGGCAAGGCGCAGCTCGCCGAGGAGGCCGTCCGCTACGCCGGGGAGTTCCTCAACGCCGGCATCCTCGCCGCGACCGAGGGCGGCGACGCCGCGTCCGCCGTGGACGCCTTCGTCGGCTGGTGGCGGCAGGTGCTGATCAAGAGCGAGTTCCGCGCCGGCTGCCCGATCGTCGCCGTCACCGTCGAGAGCCACGACGACGCGCCGCAGTTGGCCGCCGCCGCGGCGGCGGCCTTCGACCGCTGGCAGGACACCCTCGCCACCGGCCTCGGCAACGCCGGCGTCCCCGACGACCGCGCCGCCCGCCTGGCCCGCCTCATCGTCGCCGCCGTCGAGGGCGCCACGATCCTGTGCCGCGCCCACCGCGACGTCGCCCCCCTCGACGACGTCGTCGCCGAGCTCAAGGACATGACCAGGAACGCCGTCCAGGACGACCTCTAGGCGGAGCCCTCCGCTCCGCCGGCGCTCCGCTCCGGGCACCGCGTGGAGGCGCCGCCTCGTGCGGTGAGGGTCACCGCTCGGGCGGGCGGGCGAGTGCGGGCGGTGCCTTGTGCGGTGAGGGCCGGGGGTTAGTGGGGGGCGGGGGTTTCGGCGAGGAGTTCGGCGACGGCCTGGAGGGCGAGGACGTAGGACATCATGCCGAAGCCGGCGATGGTGCCGGTGGCGACGGCCGCGACGACGGAGTTGTGGCGGAACTCCTCGCGGGCGGCCGGGTTGCTGATGTGCACCTCGATGAGCGGCGCGGTGCGCTGGGCGAGGGCGTCGCGCAGCGCGTAGGAGTAGTGCGTGAAGGCGGCCGGGTTGAGGACGATCGGCATGCGCGCGTCCGCGGCCTCGTGCACCCAGCGGACGAGCTCGGCCTCGTCGTCGGTCTGCCGGACGTCGACGTCGAGGCCCAGGCGGCGGCCGGTGTCGCGGCAGAGGACGGCGAGGTCCTCGAACGTGGTCGACCCGTACACGTCGGGCTCGCGGCTGCCGAGCCGCCCGAGGTTCGGCCCGTTAAGGACGAGCACGTGACTCATCGAACTCTCCTTTCCGGGGGGCGACCCCCGGACCCCCGCAGCGGGGTCGCCCGACGATCCTCGCTCCGCTGGCGCTCCGCTGCGGTCATCGGGCGACCTCCCGGTACGCGGCGGCGAGCAGGTCCTCGTCGGGGCCCTCCAGGCGGCCGGGCTCGGCGAGGCCGTCCAGGACGACGAACCGCAGGGTCGCGCCGCGCGACTTCTTGTCGATCGTCATGGTCTCGCGCAGGCCGGACCAGTCCGCGGCGTAGGAGACGGGCAGGCCGACGGAGGTGAGGACGTCGCGGTGCCGCCGGACGACGTCGGCGGGCAGCCGCCCGGCGAGGCGGGCGAGCTCGGCGGCGTAGACCATCCCGATGGCGACGGCGTGGCCGTGCCGGAACTTGTAGTCCTCGGCCTTCTCGATGGCGTGCGCGAGGGTGTGCCCGTAGTTGAGGATCTCGCGCAGGCCGCTCTCCTTCAGGTCGGCGGAGACCACGCCCGCCTTCACCCGGATCGCGCGTTCGACCAGCTCGCGGGTGTGGGGGCCGGCGGGGGACGCGGCGCCCTCCGGGTCGGCCTCGACCAGGTCGAGGATCGCCGGGTCGGCGATGAACCCGGCCTTGATGATCTCGGCGAGGCCGCTGATGTAGTCCTCGTGCGGCATCGTGACGAGGGTGGCGAGGTCGCACAGCACGCCGGCGGGCGGGTGGAAGGCGCCGACGAGGTTCTTGCCCTCGGGGACGTTGATGCCGGTCTTGCCGCCGACCGCCGCGTCCACCATGCCGAGCAGCGTGGTCGGGACGAGCACCGCCCGCACCCCGCGCAGCCACGACGCCGCCGCGAACCCGGCGAGGTCGGTGGTGGCGCCGCCGCCGACGCCGACGACGACGTCGGTGCGAGTCATCCCGGCGCGGGCGAACGACGACCAGAGCCCGGCGAGCACGCCGACCTCCTTGGCGGCCTCGCCGTCCGGGACGGGCAGCGCGCGCACCGTGTAGCCGGCCTCTTCCAGGGCGCCGCAGACCGGGCGCGCGATCTCGGGGAGGCCCTCGGCGTGCACGACCGCGACCGTCCGGGCGCGGTCGCCGACCATCGCGGGCAGTTCGGCGAGGACGCCCGTCCCGATGACGACGTCGTAGGGGTCGGCGCCGCCGACATGGACCCGCGCGTGCGTCACGCCCCCGCCTCCAGGGCCTTGGCGATCTCCTCGACGATGTCGGCGGGCGCGCGCCCGTCGGTGTCGACGTGCACGGTGCCGAGCCGCTCGTAGATCGGGAGCCGCTCCTCCAGCAGCTTGCGCATCTGGCTGCGCGGGTTCAGCACCAGCAGCGGGCGCGCCGACGCGAGCCCGACCCGCTTGATCGCCTCCGACAGCCCGACCTTGAGGTAGACGACGGTGTGCCCGGCGAGCAGCTCCTGCGTCTCGGCGGTGAGGACGGCGCCGCCGCCCAGGGCCACGACGCCCTCGTGCTCGGCCAGCGCGGCGGCGACGGCGGCGCGCTCCAGCTCGCGGAACCGCTCCTCGCCGTCGTCGATGAAGATCTCGCCGATCGGCTTGCCGGCCACCGCCTCGGTGTCGGCGTCGGTGTCGCGCAGCGCCACGCCGAGCCGCTCGGCGAGGGCGGTGCCGACGGTGGTCTTGCCCGATCCGGGCGGCCCGATCAGGACGGCCTTCGGTCGCGTCATAGCCGGCGTGTCCACTTCACTTGGCAGCGTCACTTGATGGTGAGCGAGGACAGGTATCCCCGCAGGTTGCGGGCGGTCTCCTCGGCGGAGTCGCCACCGAACTTCTCCAGCGCCGCGTCCGCCAGCACCAGCGCGACCATCGCCTCGGCGACGACGCCGGCGGCGGGCACCGCGGTGACGTCGCTGCGCTGGTTGATGGCCTTGGCGGGCTCGCCGGTCCGCACGTCGATGGTGTCGAGCCGGCGCGGGACGGTGGAGATCGGCTTCATCGCGGCGCGGACCCGCAGCACCTCGCCGGTGGTCATGCCGCCCTCGATGCCGCCGGCCCGGTTGGTGCGGCGGCGGATCCCCTCGGGGGTGTTGTCGATCTCGTCGTGCGCCTGCGAGCCGGGGCGCCGCGCGGTGGTGAACCCGTCGCCGACCTCGACGCCCTTGATCGCCTGGATGCCCATGAGGATGCCGGCGAGCCGCGAGTCGAGCCGCCGGTCCCAGTGGACGTGGCTGCCGAGGCCCGGCGGCAGGCCGTAGGCGAGCACCTCCACGACGCCGCCGACGGTGTCGCCGGCCTTCTTCATCTCGTCGATGTGCGCGACCATCGCGGCGGACGCGCCGGCGTCGTAGCAGCGGACCGGGCTCTCGTCGACGGCGGCGAGGTCGTCCGGGCCGGGCAGCACCCCGGCGGGCGCCTCGACCTCGCCGAGCGCGATCACGTGGCTCAGCACGTCCACGCCGAGCGCCTGCTTCAGGAACGCCCTGGCGACGGTGCCGAGCGCGACCCGCGCCGCCGTCTCCCGCGCGCTCGCCCGCTCCAGGACGGGCCGCGCGTCGTCGAAGCCGTACTTCTGGATGCCGACGAGGTCGGCGTGGCCGGGGCGCGGCTGCGACAGCGGCGCGTTCCGCGCCTGCGCGGCGAGGACGTCGGGGTCCACGGGGTCGGCCGCCATGACCGTCTCCCACTTGGGCCACTCGGTGTTGCCGACCTGGATCGCGACCGGCCCGCCGAGCGTCACCCCGTGCCGGACGCCGCCGAGGATCGTCACCTGGTCCTGCTCGAACTTCATCCGGGCGCCCCGCCCATGGCCGAGCCGCCGGCGGCGCAGGTCCTCGGCGATGTCCCCCGAGGTCACGCGCACGCCGGCCGGCAGCCCCTCCACGATCGCGGTCAGGGCCTGGCCATGGGACTCCCCCGCGGTCAACCAGCGCAGCATGCGCACGATCCTATTGACTCCGCACCCCCGCCCGTGACGGCGTCCAGCATCTGAGAGGCCAGCCAGGCGATCTCGCGCCCCCGATCACGGCCGGTGCGTCAGCGGCCGAGACCTCGCTGGATCGCCGTCCGCACCGGGGACGTCTCCGGCAGCGGCCCCGATGGGGGCAGCGGCGGCTGCGCCATGAACTTGACCTGCGTGCCGTGGTGCGGCTGGGCCGCGTGCACGAGGAACGGGTGGCAGAGGTACACGTCGCCGGCGCGGCCGGTCGCGAGCGCGACGGGACGGTGCTCGGACGCGGGGACGGCCTTCCCGGCGATTTCCATGAAGCCGAGGCCCGCGTCGCCCGCCGGTTCCAGGATCGGCGGTACGTCCAGGTGGGAGCCGACGCGGATGCGGGTGGGCGCGTCGTCGTCGCCCACGTCCGAGAAGAGGAACAGCATCAGCAGCGCGCGCCCCTTGGACGCGAGGTTCACGCGGTAGCCCATGAAGTCGGACGGGTCGTCGCCTGGGAAGCTCGCGTCGATGTGCCAGCCGTCGTCGCCCGGCTCCTCGTCGCTGGGGAACCGGACCGGGAACGTCCCGAGGCCGCCCGGCGCCTCCCACGCGCCCTTCCCCGCGACCGCGTCGTAGGCGGCGTGCAGGCGCGGCGTGTTCGCGGCGGCCCTGAACGGCGGCTGCCCGTACCCGCCGAGCCGGACGACCGGTCGCGTCCAGGTCGAGCGGTCGTCGGGGTCGCAGCCGGTGTCGCGCCAGAGGATCGCGCGGCACTCGGCGGCCAGCTCCCGGGAGAACGCCCCCTCCACCCGGACGAAGCCGTCCGCGACGAAGGCGTCAAGATCGAACTCGCGCATCGGCCCAGGATGCCGACGGCGCGCCGCCGGGCGCCAGCGGTTTTCCGGCCGTCAGCCGCGCCGGACGACGCTCAGCTCGACGCCGCCGACGATCCGGCCGCGCAGCACCTCGGCGAGCCGGTCCGAGACCCGCTGCACCGTGACGCGCTCGTCGTGCCCGGGCACCACCGCGAACCGGACGGCCAGCTCCGCGGACGTGCCCTCGGTGAGCCGGACCCCGGTGACGGCCTGGTCGTGGCCGAACGCCGCCTCGACGGCGGCGAGCACGTCGGGGTCCTCGTGCGGCGGCGGGACGGGCCGCCCCTCGGCGAGCAGGTGCAGCCGCAGCCCCTCGACCGCGAACGGGACGGGACCCGCCACGTCGACGACCAGCGCGTCCGCGCCCTCGTCGAGGGCGGCGCGGCAGGCGTCGCCGGCGCGGACCGCGACCGGACGGGCGTCGGCGCGCCACGCCTTCATCGTGTCCATGCAGGTGAAACCGAGCACGCCGCGCCGGCCGTCGTCGCCGATCAGCGTGGGCAGCGCCATGTCGCTGGACTTCTCCCGGCGCGGCTCGCCGGGTTCGGTCTCCTCCTCCTCGGTGAGGACGGCGACGATCGGCACGAGCAGCCGGGTGCTCTGCAGCCGCCGCAGCACCGTGTGCTGGCCGACGCGCCCGGCCGCGTATCCGGCGAGGGCCTCGCACAGCCGGGGATCGGCGCCGCCGTCGTCCCCGGGGAACTGGGGTTCGGGAATGGTCAGTCCGGACACGGCAGGAAGGCTATAGCCTCCGGCGAGTGCCGTGGGTACCGATTCGGATACTCTCCGCGATCAAGGTCGCCGGGCGGCGGGTCAGCCCAGGTCGGCGATGGCGGCGACGGTGCCGCCGCCGGACGGGCCCTGGTGCACCGCCGCGACCGACACGAACACCGCCGGGTCGCCGGTGACGGACGCGGCGACGCCGCCGACGCACGCCTTGATCTGCCGGTGCCAGTGCACGTCGGAGTCGTCCAGCATGATGTTGCGGCGTCCCCGCACCGACCCGGACGGGTCCGCCTCGCACTTGACGAACACGTTGACGAGCCGGTCGCCGAGGTCGGACGCGCGTGGCCTCTCGGGCAGGTCGAGGCCGGTCGAGCGGATCGCGTCCCAGATGCCGTCGGCGTCGAGTGCGTCCTTCATCACACCGTGCCCCGCCCGGTACCGGCCGCCGATGCCGCGCACGTTGCCGACGACGACGATCTGCGCCCGGTCCAGTTCGACGCCGGACGAGCACGACGCCACCGAGGAGAACAGCGACAGGTCCTTGTGGATCTGCTCGGCCGACGGCGTCTCGATCTCGCCGAGCGCGACGGCGATGCCGAGCGCGGTGGTCGAGTTGGAGACGTCCATCGACTTGAGGGTGTCCTCGGTGACGACGTCGCGGCCGCGCGACTTGGCGTCGTTGATGGTGTCGAGGGTGAGCAGCGGCGTCTTGGTCTGCACGTAGTGGACGTCGGCGGGGTCGTCGATCCCGGCGGTCTTCATCGCGTCGCGGACGCCCGCGGCGACCGTCTCCACCATCGCCGGACGGCCGATGTCCTCGGGCAGGATCACCTCGCTCATCGCGACGCCGACCGACAGCCGCGGCTCGTCCGACGCGGGCGCGCCCGCCGGGTCGACGGTGGCGAAGACGGTCGCGTGCGGGCTCAGCACCCCGTCGGTGCCGCCCGACCACACCAGCGGGACGCGTGCGACCTCCTCCGCCGGCCGGGTGCCCCTGGCGATCAGCACCTCGCGGAACGCGCGGTCGGCCAGCAGCCGCGTGTAGTCGTTGACGCCGCCGTTGCCCTCGGTCTTCCCGACCACCGCCAGGACCCGGTCGGCCTCCAGCACGCCGTCGTCGATCAGCCGGGCCAGCCCGGACGCGTCGGTCACGCTCTCGATGGGGATCTTGCGGACTTCGATCGGTTCGGGCACGTCATCGCTCCTCGGCTGCTCTGCTGACCGGTCCCTACCCCGGCTCACGGCCCGAACGCTAACCGCGCGGCGGGCGGCGCTCATGGGCGAAACCAGCCCAAGGAGCGCCGCCCGTTCGGCAATCTCCGCCCGGTCAGGGCCGGTCGTCCAGCGAGTCCACCCAGCCCATCGCCTTGTAGGTCATCGACAGGGACGGCGTGCTCCCCGGGCCCCTGAAGTACTCGTCCGCGAGCAGCTCCGCCGTCTTCGGGTCGATGATCAGCCGCCGGTGCCCCGTCCCCTCGGCCCTCGAGACCGCCACGCCCCTGCGGCCCAGCCGGTCGGTCGCCGCGCCTTCCGACCGGATGCCCGGCTGGTCGGCGAGGAGCCGGTACAGCGCCGCCTTCGTGCCCGGCGTGATCGGCCCGGCCAGCAGGTCCTGCGCCGTCCACCAGAGGTAGTCCGCGTAGGAGCCGACGCCGGAGCGCTTGCGCGCGTCGGCGCCGTGGCGGCGGCGCATCTCGGCGCCGAGCGCGTCCGCCGTCACGGGCAGTTTCAGCAGGCCGGCGGTCGTGACCTGCACGTCGCCGATCTGGTAGCGCAGCGGATGGTCATAGTTGCTGACCCCGCCGGGGCCGTAGCTCGAGAGCAGGTCCGGCGAGCCCGCCCGGCGCCAGGCGGCCCGGTCCGCCGGGGTGGGGAAGCTCGTCCGCGCGCCGATCCCGGTGATCGTCCGGGACCGGTCGCGGCCCGTCCGCGACAGCCAGCTCTCCTGCCCCGTGACCAGGGAGTACGCGAACCGGGGTGTGTCGCCGCCCTTCGCCGCGGCGGGCGCCGGCGACTTCGCACCGCGCACCGCCCTGCCCTTCTCCTGGCGCTTGCGCAGGGAGTCCGCCTCCTCCTTGGTGTGGTACTCGGACGTCACCTCGTTCGTGTACCAGTAGCGGCCGGGACGGGCCGGGGCGCGCTCGGCCGTCCGCGCGCTGGCCAGCAGGAACTTGCGCGCGTCGACCGGTGACGACTGTGCGGAGGGCGCGTGGCGTCCCGTGTGGCCGCCGTCCCCGCCGGTGACGGCCACGCCGCCCGCCACGGCGCACGCGGCGGCCGCGACTCCGGCGACGAGCAGCAGCGGACGCCTGCTCCGCCGCGTGACGGCGCGCGGGACGGGCGCGGGCTCGGCGGAGGCTCGCATGATCCGGGCGAGTTCGGCGTCGCGGACCCGGTCGTGCGCGTCGGCGGCCAGCTCGTCCAGCGCGGCGGGCTTCAGCGCCCGGAAGGCGGTGTCGGTGTCGTTCATCTTCTCTCCGGGGATCATCGGGCCGCCTCTCCGGCGACGGGCAGCTCGGAACGGGACGCGCGGACCGGTTCGTCCCCGGCCCCGGCCGCGTCCAGGGCGCGGGCGAGGCGCTTGCGGGCGCGGTGCAGGCGGACGGCGAACGCCGGGGCCGAGCACCCCAGCACGCGCGCGGCCTGCCGGGTGTCCAGGCCGTGCCAGTTGACGAGCGCGAGCACCTCGAGGTCGCGTTCGGGCAGCGCGGCGACGGCGGCGAGCGCGGTCTCGCGCTCCACCACCCGTTCGGCCACGTCCCAGGCGGCGAGGTCGCGGGGCGTGGTGAGCGTCCTGATCCGCTCGGCGAGGTCGCGTCCGCGGCGGCCCCGGTCGCGCTGCTTGTGCAGCAGGTTCCGGGCGACCGCGAGCAGCCACGGCAGCGCCGGGTCGCGGACCTCGTCCAGCCGCCGCCAGGCGATCAGGAACGTCTCCCCCGCGATGTCCTCGGCGGTGTGCGGCTCGGCGTGTGCCAGCGCGTACGCCAGGACGCGCCGGTGGTTCTCGTCGTACAGCCGGGTGAACCGTGTTTCGGGATCATCCACGAGCACTCCAGTCGGGATCGGGTGTCGTGACGTAATCCCGGCCGCGGGGCGGTGTTTACAGCGGCGCCCCGGAAATTCAGGCGAGCCGCCGGAGGCGCTCCACGGCCTCGTCGATGACCTCGTCCTTCTTGCAGAACGCGAACCGGACGAAATGCGCACCCGCTTCGACGTGGTCGTAGAACACCTGCGTCGGGATCGCGACCACGCCCGCCTTCGCGGGCAGCGCGCGGGCGAGCTCCAGCCCGTCGGAGAAGCCGAGCGGCCGGATGTCGGCCTGCACGAAGTAGGTGCCCTGCGGCCGGTAGGCGGTGAAGCCGGCGGCCTCCAGCCCGGTGACGAGCCGGTCCCGCTTGGCCTGCAGCGACTTGCGCAGCTCCGCCACCCACGCGATCTCGTTGCTCAGCGCGTAGGCGGCGGCGCGCTGGTAGGGGGCGCTGACCGCGTAGGTGAGGAACTGCTTGACGGTCTGGACGGCCCGCACGTACCGGGCCGGCGCGGTGACCCAGCCGGTCTTCCAGCCGGTCGCCGAGAACGTCTTGCCCGCCGACGAGACCGACACCGTCCGCTCGCGCATCCCGTCGAGCGTGGCGAGCGGGATGTGCTCGGTGTCGTCGAAGGTCAGGTACTCGTACACCTCGTCGGTGATCGCGACCAGGTCGTGCTCGCGGCAGACGGCCGCGATGGCCTCCAGTTCGCCGCGCGTGAACACGGTGCCCGCCGGGTTGTGCGGCGAGTTCACCAGGACCGCCTTCGTGCGCGGCCCGACGGCGGCGCGCAGCTCGTCCGGGTCGAAGGTGAAGCGCCCCTCCACCGGCCGCAGCATGACGGGCCTGCGGACGGCCCCGGCCAGCGCGATCACGGCGGCGTAGGAGTCGTAGTACGGCTCGAACACGATGACCTCGTCACCCGGCCCGGCCAGCGCGAGCACCGACGCGGCGATGCCCTCCGTCGCGCCGACCGTCACGTACACCTCCGACATCGGGTCGTAGGACAGCCCGTAGCGCTCCAGCCGCTGCGCCGCCACGGCCTCCCGCAGCTCGGGCACCCCCGGCCCCGGCGGGTACTGGTTGCCGCCCGACCGGATCGCCTCGACCGCCGCGTCCAGCATGGCCCCCGGGCCGTCCCCGTCCGGGAAGCCCTGGCCGAGGTTGATCGACCCGGTGGCCGTGGCCAGCGCGGACATCTCCGCGAAGATCGTCTCGCCGAACTCCCGCATCCGGGGCACCAGAGGCTCAGTCACGGGACCACCCTAAAGGGGCGGGTCAGATCCAGCCCATCTCCTGGGCGGCGCGGACGGCGGCGAAGCGGGAGCCCTCGCCGAGCTTGCTCATCGCCGTGGACAGGTAGTTGCGGACGGTGCCCTCCGACAGGTGCAGCAGCGCGGCGATGCGCGCGGTCTCGGTGCCGGCGCCGGTGAGGCGGAGGATCTCGCGCTCGCGCTCGGTCAGTGGGTTGTCGCCGGCGGCCATGGCGGTCGCAGCGAGTTCGGCGTCCAGGTACCGGCCGCCCTCGTGGACCTTGCGGATCGCGGCGGCCAGCTCCTGGGTGGGCGCGTCCTTGGCGACGAAGCCGCGGACGCCGGCGGCCATGGCGCGGCGCAGGTAGCCGGGGCGGCCGAAGCTGGTGAGGATGCAGACCGAGCAGCGGACGCCGGCCGAGTTCAGCTCCTCGGCGACGGTGAGGCCGTCCCCGCCGGGCATGTCGATGTCGAGGACGGCGACGTCGGGATCGTGCGCGGCGACGGCCGGGGCCACCTCGTCGCCCCGGGCGACCTCCGCGACGACGTCCAGGTCGGGCTCCAGCCCGAGGAGCGCGGCGACGGCGCCGCGGATGAGGTGCTCGTCGTCGGCTAGCAGGAT
Organism: Actinomadura opuntiae; assembly: GCF_030283205.1. Taxonomy (GTDB): domain Bacteria; phylum Actinomycetota; class Actinomycetes; order Streptosporangiales; family Streptosporangiaceae; genus Spirillospora. The sequence continues at coordinate 189,551 of NZ_JASNWF010000021.1, read as the reverse complement.
CCGGATCACCTGCCGCTCCCCTCGGCGACGGCCGCCGTCCCGGCGCGGGCGGCGTCCGCGACCCGCGCGTCCTCGGCGGGCAGGGGCTCGGCGGGCAGGGGCTCGTCATCGAACGGGACGTCCGTATCGGGCCGCGGGAGCGGGACGACGGCGCGCAGCAGGAACCCGTCGCGGCCGTGCCGACGTGCGGTGATCTCGCCGCCGACGACGGCGACGCGTTCGGCGAGACCGGTCAGCCCGGCACCGCCGCCGGCACCGTCGCCGGTGGCCGCGCCGCCGCGGACGCCGTCGTTGCGCATCTCCAGCACCACGGAGCCACCGTACGGGGTGAGGGCGACGGCGCAGTGCCGGGCCTCGCTGTGCTTGATCACGTTGGTGGCGCCTTCCCGGATCACCCAGGCGAGCACCGCGCGGACCTCGGCCGGAAGGCCGTCCGGGACGTCCCCGGCGTCGCAGCGCACCCCGGCGGCCTCCAGCACCGCTCGCACCCCGGCGAGCTCGGCGTCCAGCTCGACGGCGCGGTAGCCGTGCACGGCGGCGCGCACCTCGCGGAGCGCGTCGCGGGCGGCGCGCCGCACGTCGGCCATCTCGGCGCCGGCCCGGGCCGGGTCGGCCTCCGCCAGCCGCATGGCCAGCTCGCTCTTCACCGCGATCAGCGACAGGCTGTGGCCGAGCAGGTCGTGCAGGTCGCGGGAGAAGCGCAGCCGCTCCTCGGTGACGGCGAGCCGGGCGAGCGCGGCACGCGCCGCGTGGGTCTCCTGGTGCAGGTCCCACATGCGCCGCTGGTACCGGTTGACGAACGCGACGAGACCGCACGTGGCCGTGTACAGCGCGGCCATGAACAGGAACAGCGAGTACCAGGGCATGTGGCCGCCGGGGTGCAGATGCCTGGCGGCGAAGGTGGCGTAGACCGCCGAGACCGTGCCGGTGCCGACGCACAGCGCGACGATCCTGCGGCGGCTCATCGGCGCCAGCACCACCGCCGACACCCAGCAGACGGGGACGACGCTGAACAGCGGGTGGGCGAACAGCATCAGGCTCAGCGCGGCCGTCACCGCGCCGCTGGCCACGATGTCCCGCCGGGACGCGCCGCCCTCCAGCCCCGCCCGGACGAGCCGCATGTAGTACCACGTCATCAGGCCGAGGCCCGCGACGCAGAGGACGGCGACCGGGACGCCGATCCGGCCGTCGCCGTAGGCCGCGGCCATCCCCGCCAGGCCGGGCACGATGAACCCGAGGGCCGCGCACAGGAACGAGCGCTGCGTCACCCGGCGGTACCGCTCGAACCTGCGGGTGTCCTGCGCTTCCAGATCCGCCGTGGTCGCGACCGTCATGTCCCGCTCCTCCTTCTCCCCGACTGTAGCGACGCGGCCGGGACGGCTGGCGGTGTCGTCCATGTCCTCAGCGTCGCGGGCCGCGGCGGGCCGCCGGTAGAAGCGCGTGTCACCGGTTCGGGCGGCGCCTGTCAGGCGTTCCGCATGACAGGTGTCATGCGGGCCCGTCCCCGGCCGTCAGCCCGCGATGGAGACCACGTGGCCGATGGACGACAGGTCGCCGGTGAGGTCGAGCAGGGCCTTGGCGACGTCGTCGCGGGAGATGGTGTAACCGCCGGGCACGCTCCGGTCGACGGCCTGGCGGTAGCGGCCCTTGCCCTCCTTGTTCATGAGCCGGGGCGGGCGGACGATCGTCCAGTCGAGCCCGGAGTCGCGGACCTGGGCCTCGGCGACGCGCATGTCGGCGATGCCGTGCCGCAGGATCCGGCCGAGAATGACCGGCTTGACGACGTACCGGGTGAACGGGTCGTCGCCCGGCATGGCCTCGATCGCGCCCATGCTGACCATGAGGAACCGGCCGGCGCCGGTCGCCCGCATGGCGGCGATGATGCTCCTGGAGCTGTCCCGGCAGACGGTGGTCGGGCCGAACTCGCGCGGGCCCATGGCGCTGACGACGGCGTCGGCGCCCTTCACCGCCTCCTCGATCGCGCCGGGGTCCATGATGTCGGCCTGCACGACGTCCGCGCGTTCGCGCAGGCCGGCAGGCATCCTGCCGGGGTCGCGCACGACGGCGGTGACGTCGTGGCCCGCCTCCAGCGCCCGGCGGACCAGCCGGGTGCCGATCCCGCCGGTCGCTCCGAAGACCGTGAGCTTCATCGTCGATCCCTCCCCGAGGGGTGAGTGAGTATTTACTAACCACTAGGGTGGGTAAAGATTCACTCACTGTCAAGAGGGGCGGCGGATGAGCGCGCGGGAACGGATCCTGGACGCCGCGGCGGACGTCATGCGCGAGCGCGGCGTCGCGGGCGCCACCACCAAGGAGATCGCCAAGGCCGCGGGCTACTCCGAGGCGCTGCTGTACAAGCACTTCCGCGACAAGGAGCAGCTGATGCTGAGCGTGCTGAAGGAGCGGATGCCGGCGTTCGCGGCACGGGCCGTCCCCGGCGAGGCGACCGTGGAGGCCACCCTGGTCGCGGTCGTGCACGGCGGGCTCGCCTTCTACCGGCGCGCGTTCCCGATGATGGCGTCGATGGCCGCGCAGCCCGTGCTGATGGCCGCGACCCGCGAATCACTGCGCCAGTACGGCGCCGGCCCGCGGGAACCGGTGCGGGCCCTCGCCCGCTACCTGGACGCCGAGCGCGACCTCGGCCGGGTCGCGGCGGGCGCCGACACCGCCGCGATCGCGGCGCTGCTGATGGGCGCGTGCTTCCAGCAGGCCTTCCTGCACTACTTCTCGGCGCCGCCGGACGCCCCGGACCTCCCCGAGTCGGCCGCCGCCGACCTCGTCCGCCCGCTGCTGCCGGCGCTGCTCCCCTAGCGCGCCGCCATCCGGCCTCAGCGGCGGTCGCGGGCCCGGACGAAGTCGACGTCCTCGGGGTCGCGGCCCGGCCAGGTCAGCCGGGTCACCGCGGGCGGCGTCTCGGCGACGATCCGGCCGCGCGCGACGACGTGGGACGGCCGGGTCTGCCGCCGGACGGCGTCGTACGGCGACGACGCGGGCAGCACGACCAGGTTCGCCGGGCGGCCCGGCGCGATCCCGTAGCCGTCGCCGAGCCCGAGGACCCGCGCGGCCCGGTCCGTCACCATCGCGAACGCCTCGTCGATCTCGGCGGCGCCGGTGAGCTGCGCGGCGGCGACGCCGACCAGCGCGACCTGCAGCGACGACGCCGTCCCGAGCGGGAACCAGGGGTCCATCACGTCGTCGTGCCCGAACGCGATGTTCACCCCGGCGGCGAGCATCTCCTTGACCTGGGTGAGGCCGCGCCGCTTCGGATAGGCGTCGAAGCGTCCCTGCAAGCACAGGTTGGCGAGCGGGTTGCAGACCAGGTTGATGCCCGATCGGGCCAGGATCCGCTGGAGCTTGTAGGAGTAGGCGCCGTTGTAGGAGCCCATCGCGGTGGTGTGGGACGCGGTCGCGCGGTCGCGCAGCCCGCCGCGCCGGGCGAGGGTGGCGAGCACCTCCACGAAACGCGACTGCTCGTCGTCGATCTCGTCGCAGTGCGCGTCCAGCAGCAGCCCGTACCGCTGCGCGATGTCGAAGGCGATCTCCAGGGAGCGGACGCCGTCCTCGCGGGTGTCCTCGAAGTGCGGGATCGCGCCGATCACGTCGGCGCCGCGCCGGGCGGCCTCCTCCAGCAGCTCCGGCCCGTTCTCGAAGGAGCAGATCCCCTCCTGCGGGAACGCGACGAGCTGGAGCCCGATGACGTCCTTCACCCGCTCGCGGACCTCGACCATCGCGTCGAGCGCGACGAGCTCCGGATCGGTGACGTCCACGTGGCTGCGGACGTGCAGCACGCCGTTCGCCGCGTACCAGCGCAGCACCTCGGTCGCGCGGGACACGACGTCGTCGCGGGTGAGGGCCGTCTTGCGCTCGCTCCACACCGCGATCCCCTCCCACAGGGACCCGGACGCGTTCCAGCGCGGCTCCCCGGCGGTGAGCGTGGTGTCGAGGTGGACGTGCGGCTCCACGAACGGCGGGCTCACCAGGCCGCCCGCCGCGTCGGCCAGGACGTCCCCGGCCAGCTCGCCGGCCGGCGCGACGCGTCCGAACCGGTCGCCGTCGATCTCGATGTCGTGCAGGCCGTCCCGCCCGGCCAGCCGGGCGTTCGTCACGAGCATCACGCGGGGCTCCCTTCCGACGCCCGACCGCGCCGGGCCGACAGAGCGAAGTACAGGCCGCCGGCGACGAGCGCGCCGAGCACCCAGTTGATCAGCGCGATGTCGGCGCCCGACCAGCTCCAGAACTGGTGCGCCGCGGTCGACTCGCGGGCCTCGTGCGGGACGGGATCGAGGGAGTGCGCGGCGGCCGGTGAACTGGACACAAGCGACGACCTTACTGGTCAGGCCGGAATGGTCCACCACCCGGTGCGGCGGGCGCGGGCTAGGGCGCGAGCTAGGGCGCGAGCTCGGTCAGGCGCGTCTTGACGATCTTGCCCATCGCGTTGCGGGGCAGCGCGCCGACCAGGTGGACGACGCGGGGCCGCTTGTGCACCGACAGGCGCCCGGCGACGAAGTCGATCAGCTGGCCCTCGGTCACCCCGTCCGCCACGACGTAGGCGGTGACCTGCTCGCCGAGATCGTCGTGCGGCGTGCCGGCGACGGCGGCCTCCTTCACCGCCGGGTGCGCGAGCAGCGCGTTCTCGACCTCGCCCGCGCCGATCCGGTAGCCGCCGCTCTTGATCAGGTCGGTGGACGCGCGGCCGACGATGCGGTGCCAGCCGTCCGGACCGATCGTCGCGATGTCGCCGGTGCGGAACCAGCCGTCCGGCGTGAACGACTTCGCGGTCGCCTCCGGGCGGTTGAGGTAGCCCTTGAACGGATGCCGCGCGCGGACGAGCAGCTCGCCGGGCGTCTCCCCGTCGGCCGGGACGGGGTCGCCGTTCTCGGCGACCAGCCGCGTCTCGACGCCGGGCAGCGGGAGGCCGACGTAGCCGGGGCGGCGTTCGCCGCCGGCGCGCGCGCTGAGCGTGATCAGCGTCTCGGTCATGCCGTAGCGCTCCACCGGCCGGTGCCCGGTGAGCGCCTCCAGCCGCTCGAAGGCGGGCACGGGGAGCGGCGCGCTCCCGGACACCAGCAGCCGCGCGGCCCGCATCGCCTCGGCGGACGCCGGGTCGGCCGCCAGCCGCGACCACACCGTGGGGACGCCGAAGAACAGGCTCCCGCCGTCCTTGCCCGCCGCCTCCGCGTACGCCTCCGGTTTCGGCCGCCCGGTGTGGACGAGCCGCGACCCGACCCGCAGCGGCCCGAGGACGCCGAGCACGAGGCCGTGCACGTGGAACAGCGGCAGCCCGTGCACCAGCACGTCGTCCGGGGTCCATTCCCATGCCTCGGCCAGGGAGTCGAGACCGGCGGCGATCGCGGCCCGCGAGATCATCACGCCCTTCGGGGCGCCGGTCGTCCCGCTCGTGTAGAGGATCAGCGCGGTCGCGTCGGGGCCGGGCTCGGCCGGGTCCGCGCCACCGGACTGGGGCAGTTCGTCGACCAGGACCCGGGGCGGCCCGTCGTCGCCCGCGTCGGCGTCGGCGGGCGCCAGCAGCAGTGCCGCGCCGGAGTCGGTCAGGATGTGGGCGCGCTCGTCGGGACCGGAATCGGGCGGCAGCGGCACCACCGGAACGCCCGCCATGATCCCGCCGACGACCGCGACCACCGTCTCCACGCTTGCCGTGGCATGCACCGCGACCGCGCCCGCGCCGCCGATCTCCGCCGCGACGGCGGACGCGCGGGCGAGCAATTCGTCGCGCGGCAGCTCGCGTCCGGCGATCCGCAGCGGGCCGCCGGACTCGACGGCCTCGACGGCCTCGCCGAGCAGATCCCTCACTGGCCTCTCCCCTGCTCCTCGTCGTTTGCGTCCATCTCGTCCAGCCAGGCCAGGACCGCGCCGGTGTGCTCGCCGAGCAACGGCGGCGCGGTGTGCGCGCGCGGCTCGGCGCCGTCGAACCGCAGCGGCGGACCGGGCAGCTCGATCGGGCCCAGGGTCGGATGGTCGACCTCGATCACCAGGCCCTGCGAGCGGGTCTGCTCCCAGGTGTACACCTCGTCGATCGACCGGATCGACCCCGCCGGCACCCCGGCGCCGCTCAGCCGCTCCAGCCACGCCTCCCGGGTGTCCTCCGCCAGGACGCGCTCGATGTCGGCCGTCAGCGCCGCGCGGTTCGCGGAACGGTCCGGGATCGTGACGTACCGCGGGTCGTCCGCGTCGAGCCCGACGAGCGGTGCGAACCGGCGCCACAGGTTCTGGTTCGCGACACCGATCTGGATCTGCCCGTCCTTGCAGCGGAACGTCCCGTACGGCGCGATCGTCGGGTGGTCGTTGCCGACCGACTCGGGCACCTCACCGGCGACGGTCCAGCGCGTCCCCTGGTACATGTGCGCGCCGACCACCGACGCCAGCAGCGACGTCCGGACGACCGCGCCGCGGCCCGTCCGCGTCCGCTCGTACAGCGCCGCCAGCACCCCGGACGTCGCGTTGCCCGCCGCGAGGATGTCGGCGATCGAGAGCCCCACCTTGCTCGGCGTTCCCGGCGGCCCGGTCACGCTCATGATCCCGGCCTCGCCCTGCATGATCGCGTCGTATCCGGGGCGTCCGCCCTCCGGCCCGTCGTGCCCGAACCCCGTGATCGACAGCACGATCAGCCGCGGGTTCAGCGCGTGCAGCCGCGCCACCGGGAAGCCGAGCCGGTCCAGCACCCCGGTCCGGAAGTTCTCGACCAGCACGTCGGCGTGCCGCACCAGCCGCTCCAGCGTGCCCTTCCCCTCGCCGGACTTCAGATCAAGGGTGATCGACTCCTTGTTCCGGTTGATCGACAGGTAGTAGGTGCTGACCTGGTCCCCGCCCACGAACGGCGGCCCCCAGCCGCGCGTCTCGTCGCCCGTCCCCGGCTGCTCCACCTTGATCACCCGCGCGCCGAGGTCGGCGAGCGCCATCGTGGCCTGCGGTCCGGCGACGACGCGGCTGAGGTCGACGATCACGACGCCTTCGAGCGGTCCGGGCAAGGACGTCCTCCTTCGGGGGGCGGGCACCTGGAAGTATGCCGTCCGTGCCGCCGCCGCTCCGGACCTACCCCGCGCTCGCCGCGCGGCTGCTCGCGCTGCCCCCGTCCTGCGGCCCCGCGCGCCTCGTCGCGATCGACGGCCCGAGCGGCGCCGGCAAGTCGACCTTCGCCGACCGCCTCGCGGCCGTCCTGGTCGGCGCGCCGGTGGTCCGCTCCGACGACTTCCGCGTCCCCTGGGACGCCGACCCGCTCACCTGGTGGGACCCGCTCCGCCGCACCGTCCTCGACCCGCTCTGCGCCGGACGCCCCGCGCTGCTGCGCCGCTACGACTGGCACCACGACCGGTACGGCCCGCCGGAGGAGATCCCGCCCCCGCCGGTGCTCATCATCGAGGGCGTCGGCTCCTCCTGGGCGAAGTCACCCGCCGCCTACCGCATCTGGATAGACGCCCCACGCGAACTGCGCCGGGCCCGAGCCCTCGACCGCGACGGACCCGAATACGCCGACGCCTGGGACCGCTGGTCCGCCCGCGAGTCCGAACTGTTCACCTCGGACGGGACGAGGTTACGGGCGGATTTGGTGGTGGACGGCACGTCGTTCAGCTCGCATGCTTTTCGCTGAGCGCTGACGGTTGGCGTTTACTTCTTCAGGTGTTATCGAAGGCCGATTTTCGCGATATTCGATTAAGGGTGTTTGGGGCAGGGGTGTTGGGTTGGCCGTGCGGTGGGGTGGCGCTGGCGTACGGGGCCGCCCCTCCAAAGTCAAGGGCGCCTTCGGCGTCGCTTCGCGATGGACTTCGTCCACCCTTGACTTTGGAGCCTCTGCGGCCCCTGAGGCAGCGCCAAAGGGGCAGGCTCCGCCTGCCCCGCCCGGGTCGCGCCACCCCACCGCCCCCACCCGTACGCGTGCTCAACAAACCACCCCAAAGGAACAATTCACCGACCAGGTAAAGGCAGAGGAAGCCGGGGTGCACTGAGCCTTTTTCAGCAGCCGTGTGGGTCCGCTGATCACATGATGGTCGCGGTCGGTGTGGCTGCCCCGGAACGTCAAGGAGCCCCTGGTAGGACGGTTGATCTCTCACAATCCCTCGTCCGCACCAGAGGCTCCGCATGCTTTTGTATCGTGCTTCGCTGCCGTTGTTGCGCCAGACTCTGACCTACGCCACCGGTGTCGTCCGCGGGCACCGCAAGAAGATCGGCAGCAAGGGCCGGTCGCTGCCACCCGGCCTGCAGGCGTTGATGACCCTGGTCCACTTGCGGAAAGGCGAGACCTTCGCCGAACTGGGTGCGGGCTTCACCGTCTCCACCAGCACTGCGTGGCGCTATGTCAACGAGACCGTCGACGCGCTGGCCGCCCGGTCGCCCAAACTCGGTGCCGCCCTGGCCAAAGCGGCCAGGGACGGACTGCCGTATCTGGTCCTGGACGGCACTTTGATCGCGATCGACCGGGTCACCGCCGACCGGCCGTACTACTCGGGCAAACACCGCTGCCATGGCATGAACCTCCAGGTGATTGCCGCTCCAGACGGTGCTCTGCTGTGGGTGTCGGGACCGCTGCGCGGCTCGGTCCACGACCTGGCGGCCGCCCGGATCTGGGGCGTCATCCGGGCGCTGGCGGCCACCGGACTGGTCGTGCTGGCCGACAAGGCGTATCAGGGCGCCGGCGCGCACGTCCTCACGCCCTACAAGGGACGCGACAAGCCCGAAGCGCAGAAGGAGGCGAACCGTGCACCCGCCAAGCTGCGCGGGCCCGGTGAACGAGCGAACGCCCAGCTCAAATCATGGCGAATCCTGCGGAAGCTGCGCTGCTGCCCCCATCGCGCCGGTCGTATCGCCAAAGCCATCCACACCCTGCAACTCCGCGAGACCACATCACGTTGAAAAAGGCTCACTGAGCAATATCTTTCCACTGATCAGCAAAGAAGAAGCCCTCTTCTCAGTGCGCAATTGTCGGTCACTTGGGGTACACTTTAGGTATGCAGTCAGTGACGGTCGACCTTGCGGGCGCGTCCACCATGGAATTGGTGAACGCGCTCTCAATGATCGCCACTGAACTCGCCCAGCGAGAGGCCCCTGAATCGGCGGCCGCGTGCCTTGAACTCACCGAAGACCTGGCCGCCGCCTGCGATAAGCAGGAAAGCGCCCTGGCCGGTTTCATCGGCCGCGTCGACGCCACCGGAGAGCAGCAGAGGTGGGGATTCCCCTCCACGCGGGCGTGGCTGCGGTCGAGGCTGGGCATGCGCGAGAACCGCGCCAAAGAACGCCTCACACTGGCGCGGCAACGCCACCGCCTGCCGCAGGTGACCGAGCAACTGGCGGCCGGAGAGCTGTCCTACGGCTATGCCGCCACGGTCGCCGACTCGGTGGCGCGGCTGGATGACACCGACTGCGCCAAGGCCGAGAACAAGCTGCTGGAGATGGTCGGCCAGGGGTTCTCTCCGGGGAAGATCGCGGTGTTCGGCCACCGGATCCGCGACGTCATCGCCGAACGCGACGACACCGAACACGAACCCGAGGACGCCAAGCGCGGCTACGCCAAGTCCTGGATCACCAGCACCGGCTCCCTGGACGGCGGCCGGTACATCAAGGGCTGGCTGAACGCCGAAGACGCCGCCATCTGGGACGGCACGCTGGCTCCGCTTGCGAAGCCGGCCGGACCCGACGACCACCGCGACGTCGCCGAACGCACCGCGGCGGCGCTGTCGAGTGTGCTGTCGGGCGGACACAAGGCCACCAAGGTCACCGTCATCTGCGACCTGGAGACCCTCACCGGCGGCAACGCCCCGGGCCACCTCATCGACGGGACGCCCATCCCGGCCGAGCAGGTGCGCCGCATCGCCCTGTCAGCCGGAGTCTCACCCCTGATCCTGGGACGCGGCCACAACCCCCTGTACCTGGGATATCGGGAGCGGTTCGCCAGCCCCGCCCAACGCCGGGTCCTGGAAACCCTTTACCCGACGTGCGCGGTGCGGGAGTGCGAGATTCCGGGGACGTTGTGCGAGGTCGACCACGTCCACGGCTGGGCCCTGGGAAACTCACCCACCGACATCGACCAGCTCACCCTCACCTGCGGATGGCACAACCGCTTCAAACACAGCAGCCCACGCCAGATCGGCATCAGCAAAGACCCCGACGGGCGGTACGTGTACCGGCTGCTGCCACCATCCGACGCCCGAAGAACCCGGACCGGGAACGGCCCGCCGGGCACGCTCGGCCCACCCGACAGCACCATCAACTGGGCCGCATAACCCACCCCACCACGCCACCGGTTCGCCCGAATTCTCCGGGATCTCGGGCGAACCGGCATGCCCACATCACCCCGGCCTGCACTGCTCCGCCCCAGACTCCATCCCCCTTCACCAACGACACCGGCGCACTGCCCCTGAGGCAGTTCCACTAGGCCGTACTAAAAGCAGGTCAGGCAGTTGTGAAGGCGGGTTCGGGTCGGCGTGCCTTGGCGCGGCAGGTCGGGCAGAAGCTCGCGCGCGAGATCTTCTTCCTCGGCGACACCTACGACGCCGAGGCCGCACACCGGATGGGGACGGTGAACGCCGATGACGGCGATGCAGAGGAGGCCCTCATACCGGGCCGCCATGGCACGGTGTCGTATGAGCCCATTGATGCCGCACCCGTCGGCGCGCTGCCGCCCGATTGGCGCACTACACCGGCGGGCGTTCACCGCGGCTGCCCTGCCTCTTGCGGTTACGGGACTGGGGGGCGCCGACCGCGATGGTGCAGCCGATCCAGCGTCTACACAGGTGGGCCCGGTCAGCACGAGGAACCGTTGGCGGACCCGATCGGACCAGCTGCCAAGACGCCCCGGCCCGAAATAGGAAACACGCTGATGCGCCCCAGGACGACGTGGGCCGCAGGAGCGGCACGCCCATCAAGTGGCTTGGTCTCTCCTGAACGCAGAAAGTGGGGCGATCCCGCACTGCACCATCGGCGTGAGGCCAGCGCCCCATACACGCGGGAACTCGTCTTCTTCTCCGTCTCTGCCTCTTGGTTCTCTGGTTCGGGGGCGGTGGGGTGGCGCGACCCGGGCGGGGCAGGCGGAGCCTGCCCCTTTGGCGCTGCCTCAGGGGCCGCAGAGGCTCCAAAGTCAAGGGTGGACGAAGTCCATCGCTAAGCGACGCCGAAGGCGCCCTTGACTTTGGAGGGGCGGCCCCGTACGCCAGCGCCACCCCACCGCACGGCCAACCCCTCGCCTCTGCCCAAACACCCCGTCGCCGATACACGAAACAGCCGTGGACCTGCTCCCGGTCAACACGTCGAGTGGAAAAGGCCTCCGACCGACGCCTTCTCGACCAATCTGTTGTAGGTGTCCACGGCCGCGGTCGTTTCTTCCACATAGACCTCGACACCATGCTCCTGTAGCAACTCAAGCGTCTCGGGCATGGTGTGCAGCCGCAGCTCCATCCCCCGGCTGAGCACGACGGCCGCGCAGCCACGGTCGAGGAGTTCCTGGACGTCTGCGGGTTGGATGCCCGGCTCGTGCCGGGTCCCGTGCTCTCTCCAATCCCACTCCCGCCCGCCTCCCGGATACAGCTTGAAGTCCTTGCCAGATGGAAGTCCTTCGACCTCCATACGTCCCCAGGAAACATGAGTGATCCGAGGTGATGACGGCACCGGAGCATCCTCCCCTTCTGGCGCATTGCCGAGCGCTTTCCCACCCATCATTCCTCGTACGCACACCACGGCGGTCAGCGCAGCGGAAGGGCGAATTCGTTCCGCGGGCCGGTCTTCTGCGGGCCGGGCTCCTCGTTCGGTGCGAGTACGAGCCGGATCGCTCCGGCGGGCATGCGCTGTTGCCGTGCGGCCCAGTCGGCCAGTGCCTGGATGGCGAGTTCGGCCTCCGTCGTGCTGACCCAGCGTCCGGGGACCGCCGGCCGGACACACGCTTCCTGGTGGGCGGGCTCGGTGCGGAGGGTGAGGTCCGGGAACCGGGCTGCGATGGCGTCGGCCTGGTCGTCGAGGACGGGCCAGCACCACTCGACGGGACCGTCGCTATCACCGCTCACCTCGCCGTGGTAGATCATGAACGGCGCTCCGGTGATTCCCTCGGGCCGCGGGACGCCCCCGCGCCGCAGGCGGTGGATGAACAGTTCGCGTCCCAGCGGGATCAACTCGTCCTCGTGCGCGCGGCGGACGACGCTCAGCAGCTTGCGTGCGGGCATGTCGCGGACGGTGACCTCGTACATCTCGGACCTCGCTCCGTGCAGTCGGGCGACGAGGAGGCGCGCCAGTTCCCGGCGGGCGGCGTGTTCGGCCTCGGCTCCGTCCCACTGGACGCGGATCTCCTCGGCGGCCAGTCCGGCGTCCATGGCCAGGATGTCCTTGATCCGCGCCAGCGGTACGCCGAGTCGGCGCAGGTCGGCGACCATTCGCGCGCGCCCGAGTTGCGCGGTCGCGTACTTGCGGTAGCCGGTGTCCGGGTCGACGTGGGCGGGCACGAGCAGCCCGAGTTCGTCGTACAGGCGCAGCGCCTTGGGCGACAGCCGCGACATGCGCGCGAACTCGCCGATGGCGACCAGACCCATGGATCGCTCCCTCGCTCCGGGCGGTCGCCCGGTCATGGCCACTGTGCTGCTTCCCCAAAGGTGAAGGTCAAGCGGCAAACGCTGGGATGCTGGCTCGCGGCGGACGCGTCAGCGCCGATCGTTTCAGAACTACAGCGGGCACTCCTTCTCACCGCGCGCCTTGCTCGGCATGCTCAGTTACGTCGTAGCTCCGAACCTCCTGTGTCGCGTTTACACCGGCGTGCAGGTCGGACGCGGGCTCAATTCGCTCAGTGTCGTCACGGCGCCCGCCGCGGTCACCGAACTCACCGACCACACCGGCCCGGCACCGACGTCGTCGTCCAAGGCTCGTGCCAGGCGGAGGTCGAGGTCGTCGAACGCAGTGGCAGCAGCGTCCAACATCCGGCCTGCCACTACCGCTACGACGCTGACGCCTGCGCCGAGCACATGCTCGGCGTCGGCCCCTCGACGGTCGCAAAATTCTTGCCCGCTGCGCACCGGCATGGGATCGGCGTGAAACGCCAGCGGTCCCCTCAGAGGGTGTCCACCTCGGCGGAGGTCGCGCCGCCGGAGAGGGTCGGGTAGCCGGGGCCGCGGTCGAAGAACGGGGCCGGGCCGCGGTCGGTGCGCAGGCGGGTGCGCAGCGCCTCGGTCGCCGGTTCGTCGACCACGCCGTCGTGGAGGACGACGCCGTAGTCGTCGCGGGCGCCGCTGGGAGAGACCTTGCCGTCGCGGACGTCGGCGGCGACGCGGGACGGGGCGCGGTCCAGGGGGTCGCCCCAGCCGCCGCCTCCGGTGGTGCGGATGCGGATGACCTGGCCGGCGCGGACGGGGTGGTCGTCGACGAGGCCGTCCATCTCCACGCCGTCGATGTCGACGCGGAACGGGCGTCCGGCGCGGCCTCCGTTGACGCCCCAGCACGACAGGATCGAGCGGTCGGCGATCGACATGTAGTGGGCGTCCCGCAGCATGCGGATGTGCTTGTCGTAGCCGAGGCCGCCGCGGAACTCGCCGGGGCCGCCGGAGTCGACGGCAAGGCCGAGGCGTTCGACGACGAACGGCCAGCGGGCCTCGGCGAACTCGGCGGGGATGTTGCGGGAGTCGGGGACGATGTGGATGGTGTCCTCGCCGTCGGCGTACGGACGGCCGCCCGATCCGCCGCCGAGGACCTCGCGCATCAGGTAGGGGCCGCGGTCGTCCTCGCCGTAGACGCCGGTGTAGCGGATCGTCTCCTGGTCCGCCGGCATGCGGCCGCCGGTGGCCTTGGCCAGGACGCCCGCGAGGACGCCGAGGAGCCGCAGGATGACGAACGTGCGGGCGTTGGTCGGCGCCGGGAACACCGGCGTGAGCAGGGTGCCCTTCTCGGGGAACCGCATCTCGATCAGCGGGACGACGCCTTCGTTCACGTCGAGTTCGGCGGCGCGCTCGGGGGTGTCGGCGAGGTTGCGCAGGACGGGCGCCAGCCACTTTTTGAGGAAGACGCCGTCCGCGTAGTCGCCCGCGTGGTTGATGGGGCCCTTGGCCTGCGGGGACGTCCCGGTGAAGTCGATGATGAGCGGGACGTCGGAGGACTTGTCGACGGTGAGCGTGATGCGCTGCGCGTGCAGCCGGGGCGGGTCGACGCCGTCGTGTTCGGCGTAGTCCTCCCAGACGAACGTGCCGTCCGGGATCTTGGCGAGGAGTTCGCGCCGGAACGTCTCGGTGGTGCGGGAGATGATCGCGTCGAAGCACGCCTCGACGTCGGCGCGGCCGTAGCGGGCGAACAGGTCGCCGAGGCGGCGGGCGCCCATGAGGCAGGCGGAGCATTCGGCGTCGAGGTCGCCGGCGAGGGAGTCGGGCATCCGCGAGTTGCGGGTCATGATGGCGAGCGCGGCCGCGTTGGGGACGCCCCGGTCCCACAGCTTGATGGGCGGCACCATCAAGCCCTCTTCGTAGGCGCTGCGGGCGTGGCTCGGCATCGAGCCGGGGACGGTGCCGCCGATGTCGTCGTGGTGCCCGAACGCCTGGACGAACGCGACCACCTCTCCGTCGTGGAACACCGGGACGGTGACGCACAGGTCCGGGAGGTGTCCGATGCCGCCTTCCGACAGGTACACGTCGTTGTGGAAGAACACGTCGCCCGGCCGCATCCCGTCCAGGGGGAAGTCGCGGACGATCGGCTGGACGAGCGCGGAGTAGGAGCGCCCGGTCAGCTTGCGGAGCCGCCGGTCGTGGATGCCCGCGCGGAAGTCGTGCGCGTCGCGGATCATCGGGGAGCGGGCCGTCCGCGCGATGGCCGTCTCCACCTCGCGCTCGACGGACGCGAGCGTGCCTTCGACGATCTCCAGCAGGATCGGGTCGGTCACCGGGTCACCACCAGGTCGCCGTGGGCGTCGAGGCGCGCGGTGAAGCCGGGGTGCAGCGGAAGCGTTGAGCCGAACTCCTCGATCACCGCGGGACCAGCGACGACGTCGCCGGGGGCGAGCTTCTCGCGCCGGTACACCGCCGTCTCCGTCCAGTCGTCGAAGCGGACCGGGCGCGTGCCGGTGCGGGCGCGCGACGGGTCGCCGTCGCCCGGCGGGCGTTCCGGCGGGCGCGGGCGCGGGATCGGCCCGATGCCGGACACGCGCAGGTTGACCCATTCGACGGGATGGCGCGGGTCGTCGCGGTGGCAGTAGCCGTACCGGGCTTCGTGCGCGTCGTGGAACCGGCGGACGACCTCCGCGCGGAACGCCTCGTCCGGCGCCCCCGCCGGGGCGGCGACGCGGACCTCGAACGCCTGCCCGTAATAGCGCAGGTCGGCGGAGCGGGCCAGGCGGCGGCGGTCCTGCGGGAAGCCCTCGCGGGCGAGCGCCGCGCCCGCCTCGTCCTCCAGGTCGGCGAACACCTCGGCGAGGGCGGGGACGTCCAGCTCGGTGTCGCGGACGACCCGCGTCCGCACGTGCTCGTTCTTGACGTCCACCGTGAGCAGCCCGAAAGCCGACAGGTTGCCGGGGTTCTCCGGGACGACGGCGGCGGGCAGGCCGAGGACGTCCAGCAGCCGGCACGCCAGCAGCGGCCCGGACCCGCCGAACGCGACGAGCGGGTAGTCGCGCACGTCCAGGCCCCGCTGCACGGTGATCCGCCGGATCGCGTTGGCCTGGTTCCACGCGGAGATCTCCAGGATCCCGGCGGCGGCCCGCTCGACGGTCAGCCCGAGGTCGGCGGCGAGCGCGGACAGGCCCGCGCGCGCGGCGGGCACGTCGAGCGGCACCTCGCCGCCGAGCAGGTGCGGCGGGATGCGGCCGAGGACGGCGTGCGCGTCGGTCACCGTCACCTCGGTGCCGCCGCGGCCGTAGCAGAGCGGGCCGGGGTCGGCGCCGGCGCTGCGCGGGCCGACCTTCAGCGCGCCGTCCGGCGACCGCCACGCGACCGACCCGCCGCCCGCGCCGACCGTCACGATGTCGATCATCGGGATCCGGACGGGGTGGCGGCCGATCGCGCCCTCGGTGGTGAGGGTCGGCTCGCCGTCCAGCACCACGGCGACGTCGGTGGACGTGCCGCCGCCGTCCAGCGTCACGACCGACCACCGGCCGCCGCGGGCGGCGACGAACGCCGCGCCGAGCGCGCCCGCCGCCGGGCCGGACAGCACCGTCGTGATCGGCTGCCGGGCGACCTCCTCGGCCGACAGCACGCCGCCGTTGCTCTTCATCACCAGCAGGGGCGCGTCGGCGCGACCGGCGATCCGCGCGAGGTAGCCGTTCATCGCGGGCTTGACGGCGGCGTCGACCAGCGTCGTCACCGCCCGCTCGTACTCGCGGTACTCGCGCAGCACCTCGCACGACAGGGAGACGACCGCGTCCGGGTGCTCGCGGCGCAGCACCTCCCGCATCGCGAGCTCGTGCGCCGGGTTGGCGTAGGAGTGCAGGAAGCACACGCCGATCGCGCGGACGCCGGCGTCGCGGAGCGCGCGCGCCGCCGCGACCGCCGACTCCTCGTCGAACGGGCGCAGCTCGGCGCCGGTGTGGTCGAGCCGGCCGCCGACCGCCCGCACCCGGTGCGCCGGGACGATCCGGGGCGGCTTCACCCAGAAGTAGCTGTTGCCGTACCCGTCGGGGACGCTCTGCCGCGCGATCTCCAGCATCGCCTCGAAGCCCTCGGTGGTGACGAACCCGAGGTCACCGGTCCGGTCCTCGAGCAGCCGGTTCGTCGCGACCGTCGTGCCGTGCGCCAGCGCCGCCACGTCCGCGGGCGACGCGCCGAGCAGGCCGAGCGCCTTGGCGAGGCCGGCGGCGAAGCCCTCGGCAGGGTCGGCGGGCGTCGAGGGGGTCTTGGTGGTGAGCAGCTCCGCGCCGCCGCCGTCACCGTCCTCTCCGACGTCCAGTGCGACGACGTCGGTGAACGTCCCGCCCGTGTCGATCCCGATCCGCAGCCGCCGCGCCATGCCCAAGGGTCTACCGGACGGCCCGCGCCCGCGGAACCGTCGCAATGTGCCAACGGAGCGGACGTTCTTTGGTCAGGGGGCGCGGCGCTAGGCTGGACTGCTCATCCGAGTTACGAATCCCACGACATCGCTGGAGCCCGTCCATGGCGCTTGAACGCCCCGAGATCGACTTCCCCGAGGGCCAGCCGCCCGCGAACCTCGACATCACCGACATCACCAAGGGCGACGGCCCCGAGGCCGTCAAGGGCTCGACCGTGTCGATGCACTACGTCGGCGTGTCCTGGTCCACCGGCGAGGAGTTCGACGCCTCCTGGAACCGCGGCTCGACGCTGGACTTCCAGCTCGGCAGCGGCCGCGTCATCAAGGGCTGGGACATGGGGATCGCCGGGATGAAGGTCGGCGGCCGCCGCAAGCTCGTCATCCCGCCGCACCTGGCCTACGGCGACCGCAGCCCGAGCCCGGCGATCAAGCCCGGCGAGACGCTGATCTTCGTCGTCGACCTGGTCGCGGTGAGCTGACCGCGCCGGACCGGCACCGGAGCGGGGCCGGCGGCACGGCCCAACGGCGGGCAATCGGGCGGTGAAAATCCGGCCGGTTGCCCGCCGCCGCCGTTTCCGCGCGCGGGCCGCCCGGTATCAGAGGTTCATGATCGAGGCGCGGGGCCTGACGAAGCGGTACGGCGGCACCACCGCCGTCGACCACGCGACCTTCGGCGTCCGGCCGGGACGGGTGACCGGGTTCCTCGGCCCGAACGGGGCCGGCAAGACGACCACGATGCGCATGATCCTCGGCCTGGACCGCCCGACCGCCGGCGAGGTCACCGTCAACGGCCGCCGCTACCGCACGCTCGGCGCGCCGCTGCGCGAGGTCGGCGCGCTGCTGGACGCCCGCAACGTGCACGGCGGCCGCACCGCCTACAACCACCTGCTGTGCCTGGCCAAGAGCAACGCGATCCCGCGCCGGCGCGTGGACGAGGTGCTGGACCTCGTCGGGCTGGGGAGCGTGGCGAGGAAGCGGTCCAGCGGCTTCTCGCTCGGCATGGGGCAGCGGCTCGGCATCGCCGCCGCGCTGCTCGGCGACCCCGGCGTGCTGATGTTCGACGAGCCGGTGAACGGGCTGGACCCGGAGGGCATCCGGTGGATCCGCACGCTGATGCGGCGGCTCGCGCGCGAGGGCCGCACCGTGTTCGTCTCCAGCCACCTGATGTCGGAGATGGCGCTGACCGCCGAGCACCTCGTGGTCATCGGGCGGGGCCGCATCCTCGCCGACACCGGGATGGCCGAGTTCATCGGCGCCAACGCGACCAGCCACGTGCTGGTGCGCTCGCCGCAGCTGCCGGAGCTGGCGCGGCTGCTGGCCGGGCCCGGCAGGGAGCTGGAGCCCGCACCGGACGGCGCGCTGCGCGTGCACGGAGCCTCGGCCGCCGAAATCGGCGACGTCGCCGCCGACCACGGGCTGCGGCTGCACGAGCTGGCGACCGTCCAGCCGTCCCTGGAGGAGGCGTTCATGCGGCTGACCGGCGAGGCGGTCGAGTACCATGCCGGCGTCCCGGGCGCGGCCGTGCCGGGGACAAGCGAACCCGGCGCACCGGAGGCCGGGGCGTGAGCGCCCCCGCGGCGGCCCCGCAGGCCGGGCCGCGCCGGGACACCGGGCGGGTGCGGTTCGGGCACGTGCTGTCCTCGGAGTGGACGAAGATCGCCACCGTCCGGTCGACGTTCTGGACGCTGCTGGCGGGCGCGGTCGTCCTGATCGGGCTCTCCGCGCTGTGGGCGCTGGCGTTCACCGCGTCCTACGACCAGATGAGCGACCGGGACCGGGCGACGTTCACCCCGATGCTGCCGACGCAGGTGGCGTACTACTTCGGCATGGTGGTGTTCGGGGCGCTGGGCGTGCTGGTCATCACCGCCGAGCACGGCACCGGAATGATCAAGACGGCCCTGACGGCGGTGCCGCGCCGCGCCCACTACCTGGCCGCGAAGACGGCGGTGCTCGGCGCCGTCGTGCTGGTGGTCGGGATCGTGGTGACGTTCGCGTCCTTCTACGCGGCGCAGGGCATCCTCGCGTCCAAGCACCTGGACGGTTCGATCGGCGACCCGGGGATGCTGCGCGCCGTCGCCGGCGGCGGCCTCTACCTGGCGCTGGTCGCGGTGCTGGCACTGGCCATCGGGACGCTGCTGCGGCACACCGCGGGCTCCATCGTGGTGCTGTTCGTCGTTCTGTTCGTCCTCGGCATCGCGGGCGGGTTCCTGCCGAGTTCGTGGGGCGACGCCGTGAACAAATTCCTGCCGTCCAACGCCGGCGGCGCGATCCTCGACCCGGTGCACAAGTCCGGGTCGCTCGCGCCGTGGACGGGGCTCGGCGTGTTCGCCATCTACACGGCCGTCGTGCTGGCCGCCGCACTCGTCCTGTTCGAGCGCCGCGACGCCTGAGCCGTGCTCTGCCCGGAGCGGCCGCGAGGCGCAGAACGTCCGGCCCGGCCGAGGGCCACGAGCCGACCGGCGACCACGAGCCGACCGGGGGCCGCGAAGGTCGTCTGGCGCGTCGGGCTCGGGATGTTCGCGGCCGCCGCCGTGGCCGCCGGGTTCCTGCAGCGCAGGCCCTCACTGGACACCATCGACTTCCTCAGCTACTTCACGACGCTGAGCAACCTCATCGGCGCGGCGGCGCTGCTCGCCGGCGCGGTGCCCGGCCTGCACGGGCGCGCCCGGGTGGACTGGCTGCGCGGCGCCGCGGCGCTCTACCTGGCGATCACCGGGCTGGTGTACGCGCTGGTGATGGGCGGGGACGCGGGCACCTGGACGGGGTGGGCGCAACACCGCGTCATGCCGGTCGCGGTGCCGCTGGACTGGCTGCTGTTCGCGACCGCGCACGACCTGCCGGCGCGGCGCACGGCGCTCGGCTGGCTGGCGTTCCCGCTGGCCTACCTCGGCTACACGCTGGCGCACGGCGTGGCGACGTCCTGGTATCCGTACCCCTACCTGGACACGGCGGAGTACGGCTTCGGGCCGTTCACCTCCTACACCTCGGCCATCGCGGTGCTGTTCGTGGTCCTGGCGGGACTGCTGGCCGCCTGGCCCGCGCTCCGCCGCCGGACCGCGGCTCAGCGACGGCGGCGGCCCAGCAGGTAGCCAACGGCGACGCCGGCGAGCGCGATGGCGCCGCCGGACGCGAACGCGGCGGTCATCGGCCACGCGGGCGACACGCCGCCGGAAGGCGGTCCGGCGGCGCGTCCGGCGAAGACCCGGCCGGTCCCCGAGGCCGGGGCGGGCGGCACGGCGTCCGACGAAGGTTCCGCGGGTGCGGGCGACGGCGCGGTGAGGTCGCGTTCGACGGCGGCGAAGAACTCGCCCGCGGTCCGCTTGGCGACGCCGCCGAGCATCCGCTGGCCGACGCCGCCGATCATCCCGCCGACGACCGCGTCGGCGTCGTAGTCGACGCGGGTGGAGCCGCCGCCGTCCGACAGCCGGACGCGGACCGTCGCGTCCACCGTGCCGGGCGCGCCCTGCCCCCGCGCGCGCAGCGTGAACGCGCGCGGCGGGTCGGGGTCGGCGAGCTCGACGCGGCCGACGTAGGTGCCCTGGATGGAGGCGACGCCGGCGGTGACCGTCATGCGGTAGGTGTCGGGGCCGGTCTCCTCCAGGGAGCGGCACCCGGGGATCGTCCGGGCGAGCACGGCCGGGTCCTGGAGCGCGTCCCAGACGCGGGCGAGCGGCGCGGCGACGCTGGCACTGCCGTTGACCTGCATGTACCGACCTTAGGGAATGGGGGCGCGGCACCGAACGGCAACATCTGCCGAGTACACGCCGACGATTGGGCACATCCCTGGCACCACCCCTGAAAAGTGATCAGATATGTCCGGCTGATCCTGCCGCGCGCGAACTCCCGGGCGCGCGGGCGCGTCAACCGAAGCGAACGACGCACAACTGAACCTCCCCCCACCTGAATGGAGTACGCGGCCGATGCGAGGGAAGACGCCCGTGATCGCGATGGTGACCGCCGGAGTCGTCGGCGCGGCCGCGGGCGGCTGGCCGGCGGTCCGGGCCGAGGCGGGCGGCGGCTCGGGGCCGTCCATGCGGACGCAGCTCTCCTCGGTGCTCGCCGACCAGAGATGGGCGACGCCGAAGCCCGGCACCTGGACGCCGCCGAAACCGCCCGCCGACGGGCTGCCCCCGGTCATCGACCACATCGACACCACCGAGCGCGTCGTCTTCCTCACGATCGACGACGGCTACACCTACGACTCGGAGTTCGTGGACATCGTCCGCAAGGAGAAGGTGCCGATCCTGACGTTCCTGACGACGACGTATCTGAAGGGCCAGGGCCAGTACTTCCTCGCGATGCGCAACGCGGGCTCGCAGATCGAGGACCACACCGTCACGCACCCGAACATGCCGACGCTGTCCCCCGAGGCGCAGAAGCGGCAGATCTGCGACTCGGCGGACGCGATCCAGCGCGAGTACGGCCGCCGCCCGCAGATCTTCCGGCCGCCGTTCGGCGCCTACAACCAGGCGACGCGGCAGGTGTCCAAGGAGTGCGGCATGAAGTCGATCCTTACCTGGACGGCGGAGTTCTACAACGGCACCACCGGTCCGGGCGTCGGGTACAACGGGTTCGCGCGCGCCGACGGCGGCAAGGGCTTCAAGCCGGGCGACATCATCCTGATGCACTACCGCAAGGGCCTCGCCGGGGAGTTCCGGATGATCCTCGGCTGGATCAGGCAGGCGGGCCTGCGGCCCGCCGCCGTGCAGAACTACCTGCCGCGCTCGCTCGGCGGCAACGCGCCCGACACGCCCGCCGGGAACTGACCGCCGTCCACGGGGGCGGCGTCCGGCCGGACGCGCAGGCCCGGCTCGTCGAACGCCCGTTCGCGCAGGTCGTAGAGGGCGTCCGGGGACAGCGGCATCGCCTCGACGCGCAGCCCCTCGGCGTCCTCGACGGCGGACGCGATGACGGCCGACACCGGGATGACGCCGGCCTCGCCCGCGCCCTTGATCCCGAGCGGGTTCAGCGGGGACGGTGTCTCCAGGTGGTCGGTCTCGATGCGCGGCACCTCCGTCGCGTACGGCATGAGGAAGTCCATGAACGAGGCGTTGACCAGCTGGCCCGACTCGTCGTAGACCATCCGCTCGTAGAGGGCGCCGCCGATGCCCTGGGCGACGCCGCCGTGGATCTGGCCCTCGACGACCATCGGGTTGATGAGCTTCCCGCAGTCGTGGACGACCGCGTACCGCAGGATCGCGATCTCGGCGGTGTCCGGATCGGTCTCCACGATGGCGGCGTGCGCGCCGGCGGCGAACGTCGACCGGACGGGCGAGTAGTACTCGCGTCCCTCCAGGCCGGGCTCGTCCCCCGCCGCGACGGGCGGCTCGGTCGGCGGGCGTCCCACCGCGAACTGCGTCGCGGCGGCGGTCTCCGCGTCGAAGGCGTACCGCAGCGGGTTGGACAGCACCGCGACCGTCCGCAGCGGGACCGACGCCGAGGTGTCGCCGCGGACGTGCACGACCCCGTCGGTGATCTCCAGGTCGCGGGGGTCGGCCTCCAGCGCCTCCCCCGCGATCCGCAGCGCCTTCTCGCGGACCTTGCGGCAGGCCAGCGCGATCGCGTTGCCGCTCATCACCGCCGCGCGGGACGCGAACGTGCCGACCGCGTACCCGAAGCGCCGCGTGTCGCCGGTCGTGACGTGCACGCTCCTGAGGGGCACGCCCAGCTCCTCGGCGGCGATCTGCGCGAACACGGTCTCGTGGCTCTGCCCCTGTGAGGTGAGGCCGGTCGACACGTGCACCCGTCCGGCCGTGTCGATCTCGACGTGGCCGCCTTCGTACGGGCCGACGCCGGTGCCCTCGACATACACGCCGAGGCCGATGCCGATGCGGCGGCCGCGGCGCGCGGCGGCCTCCCGTTCCGCCTCGAACCCGTCCCAGCCGATCAGCTCGCGGGCCTTGCGCAGCAGCTCGGGATAGTCGCCGGAGTCGTAGATCAGCGGGCGGCCGTCCTGGAACGTCAGGCCCTGGTCGTAGGGGAACTCGTCGGGCTGGATGAGGTTCGCGGCGCGCACGTCGGCGCGGTCGAGGCCGAGGTGGCGGGCGATGCGGTCCATCGTCCGCTCCATGCAGAACACGCCCTGCGGGCGGCCCGCGCCCCGGTACGGCGTGACGATGAGGGTGTTGGTGTAGAGGCTGACGACCTCCGCCCGGTACGCGCCGATCTTGTAGGGGCCGAGGAGCTGCGTGGACGTGACGATCGGGATGATGATCCCGTACGGGGTGTAGGCGCCGTGGTCGTGCAGGATCCGCACGTCCAGGCCGAGGACGCGGCCCGCGTCGTCGAACCCGACCCGGACGTCCTGGAGCTGGCCGCGCTCGTGGGCGGCGGCGACGAAGTGCTCGCGGCGGTCCTCGGTCCACTTGATCTCGCGGTCGAGCAGCCGCGCGGCCCACGGGACGAGCACCTCCTCCGGCCACGGGTGCACGATCTTGACGCCGAACCCGCCGCCGACGTCCGGCGCGACGACCTCGACCTTGCCGTTCGGCAGCCCGAGCCGTGCGGCGATCGCGGCGCGCACGCTGGTGGACGCCTGCGTGGAGGAGTACACGCGCAGTGACCCGTCGTCGGCGTCCCAGCGCGCGTAGACGCCGCGTCCTTCCAGCGGCGTGGACGCCGACCGCTCGATCGACAGCCGGAACTCCAGCTTGTGCGGTGCCGCGTCGATGGCCGCGCCCGCGTCACCGGTCTCCTGGAGGAGGACGGCGCCGACGTTGCCGGGGACGTCGTCGTGCACGAGATGCTCGGCGCGTTCGGCGTTCTCGATGCCGACGACGGCGGGCAGCGGCTCGTACTCGACGCGGATGCGTTCGGCGGCGTCCTCGGCGAGGTAGCGGTCGCGGGCGACGACCATCGCGACGGGCTCGCCGACGTGCCGGACGACGTCGCGCGCCAGCGGGTACCCGGTGCGGCCGTGCGTGAGCGCCGGGTGCGGGATGAGCAGCGGCAGCGGCTCGCCGACGCGTCCGGGCAGGTCCTCCCAGGTGTAGATCGCGACGAGGCCGTCCACGTCGAGGGCGTCGGACACGTCGATGTCGACGATGCGGGCGTGGGCGTGCGGCGACCGGACGAACGCCGCCGCGAGCGCGTCGCGGCCGAGGTCGTCCAGGTAGCGTCCGCGGCCGGTGAGGAGCCGGGCGTCCTCGCGGCGCTTGACCGGCTCGCCGAACACGCGCGTCCCCATCACGCCTCGCTCTCTGCGCCGGACGTGCCGGACGCGCTGGGCGCGCCGGACGCGCTGGCCGCGCCGGGTTCGGCGAGCAGTTCGGCCGCGCGGTGCACCGACCTGACGATGTTCTGGTAGCCGGTGCAGCGGCACAGGTTCCCGGAGATGCCTTCGAGCACCTCGTCCTGCGTCGGACGCGGCGTCTCGCGCAGCAGCGCCGTCACCGTGCACAGGAAACCGGGGGTGCAGAAGCCGCATTGCAGGCCGTGGCATTCCCGGAACGCCCGCTGCACCGGCGACGGCGTCCCGTCGGGCGCGGCGAGGCCCTCGACGGTGGTGACGTCGTGCCCGGCGGCGGTCACCGCGAACGTCAGGCAGGACCGCACCGGCTCGCCGTCCATCAGCACCGTGCAGCAGCCGCAGACACCGTGCTCGCAGCCGACGTGCGTGCCGGTCAGGCCGAGGTCGTGGCGCAGCAGGTCCGACAGCAGCCGCCGGGCCGGGGCGCGGGCCGTGCGGTGCACGCCGTTGACGGTCAGGGCGATGTCGTGGAGTTCCTCCATCAGTCCCGCGCCCTCCTCAGCGCCTCGGCGGCCGCCCCCGCCAGCGCGCGCTCGGTGAGCACGCCGGTGAGGTGGCGGCGGTAGCGGGCGCTCGCGTGGATGTCGGCGTCCGGGTCGATCCGGTCCCGGACGAACGCGGCGGCGGCCGGCCAGTCACCGCGCGGCCCGGCCGCCTCGGTGAGGTCGAGGACGAGCGGCGCCGGCGCGATGCCGAGGTAACCGGCGCGGACGCCGCCGACCCGCAGGTCCTCGTCCAGCGTGACGACGGCGGCGACGCCGGACAGCGCGTAGTCGCCGTGCCGCCGGGCCGTCTCGGTGAACGCCGTCCCGGTCCGGGGCGGCGCGGCGGGGAAGAACGCGGCGACGGCCAGCTCCCCCGGCTCGAGCGCCGACTCCAGCGGGCCGACGAAGAACTCCGCCGCCCGGATCGTCCGGCGCCCGCGCGCGGACGCGACCTCGACCGTCCCGCCGAGCACGGCGAGCACGGCGGGCAGCTCGGCGGCCGGATCGGCGTGCGCGAGGCTCCCGACGACCGTGCCCCGGTTGCGGATGACGGGATGCGCGACGTGCCGCAGCGCCCGTCCGAGCAGCGGCTGCACGGCCGCCGCCTCCACCGACCGCTCCACCCGCGCGTGCCGGGCCAGCGCGCCGACCCGCACGCCCTCGTCACCGGCGTCGAGGGTGTCGAGTTCCGTGACGCCGTTGATGTCGACCAGGTCGGACGGCGCGGCGAGCCGCATGTTCAGCAGCGGGATGAGGCTCTGCCCGCCCGCGAGCACCTTGCCCCCCGGCGCGGCGGCGAGCATGCCGAGCGCCTCGTCGACGGTGCGGGGCGCGTGGTGGCGGAACGGCGGCGGTTTCACGGCGCCGCCCCCTCAGCCCGCATCGTTCTCGCGTCCCGGAGACTCGCCGCGTTCGCCGCCGGGCCGCGCGGCCGTGCCGGGCCGGACCGGGCCGCCGATCTCCTCCTCCGCCGGTGCGATGACGCCGCCGCCCGCGCCGTCCGGCCGGCGCACCGCGTTCAGCACGTGGTAGCCGACCAGCACCGCGATGGTGCCGAGCGCGATGCCCTGCAGCGGGAAGTCGTCGGTGATCTTCAGCGTCACGTTCCCGATCGCCAGGATGATCGCCGCCGCCACCGGGACGAGGTTGACCGGATCGCCGAAGTCGACCCGGTTCTCGATCCAGATCTTCGCGCCGAGCAGGCCGATCATCCCGTACAGCACGACGGTGATGCCGCCGAGCACCCCGCCGGGCGTCGCCGCGACCAGCGCGCCGAACTTCGGGCACAGCCCGAACAGCACCGCCACGATCGCCGCGACGTAGTACGCGGCCGTCGAGTAGATCCGCGTCGCGGCCATCACGCCGATGTTCTCGGCGTAGGTCGTGGTCGGCGAGCCGCCGACGGCGGTGGCCAGCACGGTGCCGACGCCGTCCGCGCCGATCGCGCGTCCCAGCACCGGGTTCAGGTCGTCGCCCGTCATCGCCGCGACCGCCTTGACGTGCCCGGTGTTCTCCGCGATGAGCGCGATGACCGGCGGCAGCGCCAGCAGGATCGCCGAGGTCTTGAAGTCGGGCGCGTGCGTGTGCGGGAACCCGAACCAGTCCGCCGCCTTCACCGCCGAGAAGTTCAGCCGGTCGTGCCCGAACGCCGTCGCGACGCAGTACGGGCCCTCCGCCGTGCACGCCTTGCCCGACCCGTCCAGCAGGTTCTGCCCCGGCAGCACCGAGGTGATCTGCCCGGCCGTCTTGTCCAGGACCCACGACAGGACGAACCCGAACACCAGCGCCAGCAGGATCGCGATCCGCGACCAGAACCCGCGCAGGATCACCGTGCAGAACACCGCGAAGCACAGCGTCGCCAGCGCGACCCACTGGTCCTGCGGCCAGTAGGTGTTCGCGACCACCGGCGCCAGGTTGAAGCCGATCAGCATGACGACCGCGCCGGTCACCACGGGCGGGAACACCCGCTGGACGACCTCGCCGCCGAGGAAGTGCACGACGACGCCGATGACCAGCAGCACCGCGCCCGCGACCAGGATCGCGCCGGTGACCCGCGCGCTGTCGCCGCCCGCCGCGCGGATTGCCGCGACCGCCCCGACGAACGAGGCGCTCGTGCCGAGGTAGCTCGGCACCCGGCCGCCGACGATCAGCAGGAACAGGATCG
Organism: Actinomadura opuntiae; assembly: GCF_030283205.1. Classification (GTDB taxonomy): domain Bacteria; phylum Actinomycetota; class Actinomycetes; order Streptosporangiales; family Streptosporangiaceae; genus Spirillospora. Next base: position 162,709 of record NZ_JASNWF010000021.1, on the reverse strand, counting down.
TCGCGAACCCCGACATCATGATCGACAGGTTCGGGTCGAGGCCCATCACCACCGGGAACACGAACGTCGCGCCGAACATCGCCACGACGTGCTGGGCGCCGATGCCCGCGGTGCGCGGCCACGAGAGCCGCTCGCCGGGCCCGACCACCTCGCCGGGCGGCGGCGTGCGCCCGTCCCCGTGCAGCTTCCAGCCGATCACCATCGGGGCCCCTCCTGCTCGTCCTGTCCGCCCGCGGGCACACCCCGCCACCGGACGGGCACGCTTGCGCGCAACGTAGATCTACCCCGGTGGACGGGCATCGGCGACATCTGCCGAAGTTCGGCGCGCCGTCCGGGCGGACCCGGACGGCGCCGCTACGCTCAGATACCGCGCATGCGCAGCACGTGCAGGGCGAGGGTGAGGTTGAGCCGCAGATGCGCGTCCTCGGTGAACGCCCCGAGCATCCGTTCCAGCTTGCCGATCCGGTACCGCAGGGTGTTGTAGTGGAAGTGCAGCCGGCGCGCCGTCTCGGCCACGTTGAGGTTGGTCTCCAGCAGCACCTGCAAGGTGCGGCGCAGGTCCACCAGCTCCGGCTCGTCGTCGCCCGCGAGGTCGCCGAGGGTCTCCTTGACGAACGCGTGCAGTTCCGCCGGATCCGACACCAGGCTCAGCAGCCGGTACACCCCGAGCTGGTCGAAGTGCGCCCGCGCGCCCGCGCCGTGCAGCTGCCGCCCGACCCGGACGGCCTTCACCGCCTGCTCGTAGGCCTCCGGCAGCTCCGTCGGGGAGGCGACCGTGCGGCTGATGCCGGTGGAGAACGTCCGGCGCACCGGCAGGTGCTCGGTGAACAGCGCCGCCGCCTCCTTCACCATCGCCTGCACCGGTCCCGCCGGCACCTCGCCGCCGCCCGCGCCCGCGCCGTCGGGTTCTGCGCCGACGATCGCGACGATCTCGTGCGCGAAGCTGGCGACCGCGGCGCCGCGGTCGTGCCGCCGCACGGCGGTGCTCCAGGCCGCGGCGAGCCGTTCCTGCGCGGTCCGCTCCTCGGCGCCGCGCACGCCGCGCAACGCCGCCTCGGGTTCCGCGCCGCGCCCGCGCGCCTGCTCGGCACCGCGCCGCGTCTCCCCAGCGCGCTGGGTATCCGGACCGCGCTGGGTATCCGCACCGCGCTGTGCCTCGGCACCGCGCTGGTCGGGGACGCGCTGGTCGGCGGAGCGTCCGCGCGCCGGGTCCGCGCCGTGCTTGCGCGCCTTCGCGTCGTTCTCCGGGCTGGGCGCGGGCGCCGGGACGCTCACCCCGGACGCGCCGCGCGGCCGCCCGTCCAGCTCGGCGACGACCACCATCACCGGGCGGTCCAGGTCCCAGCCGAAGCCGCCGCAGTGCGCGACGACCCGGTCGTCGTCGCCGGCGCGGCCCGCGAGGATGTCGCGCAGGAAGTCGGCGCGGTACTTGCTCTCCACCGCCGCGACGGCCTGCTGCTTGGTCACCACGAGCGCCGCGACGGTCGCGGCCCGCTCCAGGATGCCGAGGTCGGAGCCGCGCAGCGTGCCCGCCGGGCTGAACGCGATGATCCGGCCGTGGTCGAAGCCGCCCGCGACGACCGGCACCACCAGGTGGTCGCCGGTGCCGTGCGCGCCGATGATGCCGCAGCCGCCGCGCCCGCAGGCCGCGTGCCGGCCCGCGTCGAACGCCCGCATCGCCTGGACGTGCTCGTCCGGGCCGGCGCCGGCGAGCACGCGCTGCTCGCCGTCCAGCACCACGACCGCCGCGTCCAGCAGCGTCGCGACCTCGTCCACGACCTCCTGGAGGCCGCCGCCGCACAGCACGATCTGCACCAGCGCCCGGTGCACCTCCTCGGTGCGGGCGAGGACGGCCGCCTGCCGGTTCAGGATGTCGGTCAGCACCTGGTTCAGGATGTCGTCGAAGCCGACGTCGTTGGGGAGCAGGATGAGCGGGAAGCCGCGCCGGTCCGCCTGGGCGATCATCTCGGCGGGCAGCGAGTCCAGGTAGCGGCCGAGCTTGATGGCCAGGGCCGCCAGGCCCCGCTCGTCCAGGTCGGCGACCAGGTTGTCCAGCGACTGGGGGGTGTTGCGCAGCGGGTAGCCGGTGGTCAGCAGCAGCTCGTTGGGTTTGACCCACGACAGGATGTCGGGGACCTCCATCACGTTGAGCCGCTGCACGACGCGCTCGATGCCGGACCGCCCGGCGATGAGGCGGGCGCCGTTCAGGGTGCTGGCGCCGAGGACCTCGCCGACGGACAGGCCGTAGGTCAGTGTTCCGGTGCTCGCGAGCCGCAGGGCCGGTGGGCCCGGGTCCGCGCTGGTGTAACTCATGCCAGGGGTCACCTCGCCTTTTGGTGCGTACATCGCCGGATGTGGCGATTTCGCTACCGATTCCTGATCAACACTGACAACAAAGACGAACGATGACAACCATCCTTGGCAGCTTTCCCCATACGTCCGCCGCGGGGGCCGTTCTACCGTCTCACCGGAGGCCGGGCCGCCCGCGATCCGGGCGGCAGCCGACACCGGCCCCGGGAGGTTCCGTGACCGCACTCGTCCGCGACCCGATCCGGTTCCCGGCGCGTCCCGGACGGCGGCCGCCCGCCACCGGCGCCGCGAGCACCGCGCTGCGCCCGCTGCTGGACCCGCCGCGCCGCGCCGCCCGCGTCATCGCGGTGTTCCCGTCCGCGCTGTACCTGGAGAGCCGCGGCGGGCCCGAACCGCGGGTGCTCGCCGTCGTCACCTGCGACGCCGTCCGGCTGCCGAACGCCGTGGTGGTCGCCGCCGAACGCCGCGAGCAGCCGTTCCGGTCCGTCCGCGAGGGCGACGAGGCGCTGGTCGGCGACGGCCGGGTGGAGGCCGGGGCGCTGTGCGTGCGGGTGCGCCGCTGGTGGGACCCGGCGCCCGTGCTCGGCCGGATGCAGCCCGCCGAGCTGGCCCGCGGCGTCGCCGTGCTGGAGGACGCGTTCGTCGACGCCGGGATGGCGGGCGGCGGGCTCGCCGGGCACCCCGACCCGCTGCTCCTCGCCGAGTGCTGCGCCGACGGCGACCTCGCGGGCGCCGTCGAGGCCGCCGAGCGGATCGTCGGCCTCGGCCCCGGCCTCACCCCGAGCGGCGACGACATTCTGTGCGGGCTGCTGGTGTCGCTGCGGCTGGTCGGCGGCGCGGTCTCCGCCCAGCGGGGGGAGACGGCGGTGTGGCTGGCCGACTGGCTCGGCGCCGCCGTCACCGCCGACGCGGGCACCCGCACGACCGCGCTGGCCGCGACGCTGCTGCACTGCGCGGCGGCGGGCGGGGCGGGCGGGGAGATCGCCGCGGTGCTGCGCTGCGTCGCCGGCCACGAGCCGCCGTCGGCCGCCGTCCGCCGGCTGCTGGCGATCGGGCACACCTCCGGCACCGACCTGGCGTGGGGCGTCCTCGCCGGCTGCCGCGCCGCCCTCGCCCTCACCTCCCCCGCGCGGCACCGTCCCGTCCCGCACCGCGAGAACACCGCATGAGCGCTGACTGGGTCGAGGTGCGGCGGGGGGGCTACCGCGATTCGGTCACCCTGATGCGGGTGAGCCGGCTGCTGTCGCAGCGGGCGGGCGTGTCGGCGGCGATGACGGCGATGGGCACCGAGCTCAACCTGGAGATGCTGGCCCGGATGGGCTTCGCGGTGCCGGCGGACGCGGGCCCGGCGGACCTGGTCGTCGCGATCCGGGCGGACGACGGCGGCCTCGACGGGGCGCGGGACGCGCTGGAGGGTCTGCTGCGCGAGGCCGCGCACGCCCCGGACGGCGGCGCGCCCGATGGACTGCTCGGCGCCCCGCCCGCTCCGCGGACGACGGCGTCCGCCGCGGCGCGCGGCGAGGCGTCGGTCGCGCTGGTGTCGGTGCCGGGGCCGCACGTGTTCCCCGAGGCGATGGACGCGCTGGACGCCGGCCTCAACGTGATGATCTTCAGTGACAACGTGCCGGTCGCGCAGGAGATCGCGCTGAAGGAGGCGGCGGCGCGGCGCGGGCTGATCGTGATGGGCCCGGACTGCGGGACGGCGGTGGTCTGCGGCGCCGGGCTCGGGTTCGCCAACGCGGTGCGGCCGGGACCGGTCGGCGTGGTCGCGGCGTCCGGCACGGGCGCGCAGCAGGTGATGTGCCTGCTGGACGCGGCGGGCGCCGGGGTCGGCCACGTCCTCGGGGTCGGCGGGCGCGACCTGTCGCCGGAGGTCAGCGGGCGGTCGGCGCTGGCGGCGCTGGCCGCGCTGGACGCCGATCCGGGCACCGGGCTGATCGTGCTGGTGTCCAAGCCGCCGGCGCCGCAGGTCGCGGACCTGATCCGGGAGGCCGCGCGGCGGCTGGACACCCCGGTGGTGTTCGCGCTGCCGACGCCCGGCGAGGACGATCTGACGCGGGCGGTGGAGAAGGCGCTGAAGGCGCTCGGGCTGCCCGTCCCGCAGTGGCCGCGCTGGCCCGCGCCGGCGGCGGCGCGGGTGCCGGCCGGGCGGGCGCTGCGCGGGCTGTTCGCCGGCGGGACGCTGCGCGACGAGGCCGAGGTGATCGCGCGGGAGGCGCTCGGCTGGGACCTGGAGGCGCGCGGGCACCGGTTCACCGACTTCGGCGACGACGCCTACACCCGGGGCCGCCCGCACCCGATGATCGATCCGACGCTGCGGCTGGAGGCGCTCGCCGGCGCGGCGGGCGACGCGGCGTGCGGGGTGCTGCTGCTGGACGTGGTGCTCGGCCACGGCGCCGATCCCGACCCGGCCGCGGCGCTGGCGCCGGCCGTCGCCGCCGCGCTGCGGGACCGTTCCGACCTGGCGGTGGTGGTGTCGCTGTGCGGGACGCGCGCCGATCCGCAGGACCGCGACCGGCAGGCCGAGGCGCTGCGGGACGCGGGCGCGGCGGTGTTCGCCTCGAACGCGCAGGCGGCGCGGCACGCGGTCGCGCTGGTGCAGGGGCCGCACCCGCAGGACGGCGGCACGGGAGGAAGCACGCGATGACGGACGCGCGGCCACCGCTCGGCGGGCTGCTCACGCGGGAGCCGCGGGTCGTCGCGGCGGGCGTGGAGGTGCTCGCGGACGCGCTGGCGGACCAGGCCGTGCCGGTGCGGAGGGTCGACTGGCGGCCCCCGCCGGCCGGCACCGAGGCGGCGCTGGCGGCGGTGCTCGGCGATCCGCGGCACGCGGCGGCCAACGCCGAGGCGGTCCGGCGGATGACGACGGCGCGGCCGCATCTGGTGGACGTCCGCCCGGCCCGCGAGGTCCTCGGGCTGGAGAAGGGGACGTTCCTGCACGCGGGCCCGCCGCTGGAGTGGGACCGGGCGTCCGGACCGATGCGCGGCGCGCTGATCGGCGCGATGATGCTCGAAGGTCTCGCCGAGACGCCGCGCGGCGCCGAGCGGGAGCTGGAGCGCGGCGCGGCGGTGCTGGAGCCGTGCCACCACCACGGCGCGGTCGGGCCGATGGCGGGCGTGGTGTCCCCGTCGATGTGGATGCTGGTCGTGGAGGACGCCGAGCACGGCGGCACCGCGTGCTGCTCGCTGAACGAGGGGCTCGGCAAGGTGCTGCGGTACGGGGCGTACGGGCCGGAGGTGATCGAGCGGCTGGCCTGGATGGGCGAGGTGCTCGGCCCGGCGCTGCGGGCGGCCGTGCGGCGGCACGGGCCGGTCGACCTGATGGCCATCGTCGCGCAGGCGCTGCAGATGGGCGACGAGCTGCACAACCGGAACCGGGCGGCGACGTCGCTGCTGCTGCGCGAGCTGGCGCCGGACCTCGCCGCCGCCGAGGAGGTGCCGCGCGACCGGGCCGCCGAGGCGCTGCGGTTCGCCGCCGGCAACGACCACTTCTTCCTGAACGCCGGGATGGCGGCGGCGAAGGCGTGCGCGGACGCGGCGCGGAACGTCCCGGGGTCGAGCATGGTCGTGGCGATGTCCCGCAACGGCACCGACTTCGGCATCCAGGTGGCGGGGACGGGCGACCGCTGGTTCACCGGCCCGGCCGGGGTGCCCGACGGGCTGTACCTCGGCGGGTACGGCCCGGCCGACGCCAACCCCGACATCGGCGACTCGGCGATCACCGAGACGGCCGGGATCGGCGGGTTCGCGCTGGCCGCCGCGCCGGCGATCGTCCGGTTCGTCGGCGGCGAGGTGCCGGACGCGGTCGCCGCGACGCAGCGGATGTACGAGATCACCCTCGCCGAGCACCCGGTGCTGCAGATCCCGCTGCTGTCGTTCCGCGGCACCCCGGCCGGGATCGACGTGACGCGGGTCGTGCGGACCGGGATCCTGCCCGTCATCGACACCGGGATCGCCGGCCGGGAGGCCGGGACCGGCCAGGTCGGCGCCGGGATCGTCGAACCGCCGTCGAACGCGTTCGGCGCCGCCCTGCACGCGCTCGCGGAGATCGCGTAGCGGGTCCGGGTCGGGGTACCGTCCGGGACATGACCGAGTCGATCACCGGAGAGCAGTACGCCATCGGCGCCGGGCCCTACCGGGCCGTCATCACCGAGTCGGGCGCGAGCCTGCGCGAGCTGACGCACGAGGGGCGGCCGCTGGTGCTGTCGCACGGCGCCGACGAGCCCGCGCCCGCCGCGTTCGGGCACCTGCTGATCCCGTGGCCGAACCGCGTCGACCGCGGCCGCTACACCTACGGCGGCACCGCCTACCAGCTGGACGTGTCCGAGCCGGAGCTGGACTGCGCGATCCACGGGCTCGTCCGGTGGGCGGCCTGGCGGGTCGCCGAGCACGCCGGCGACCGGGTCAGGCTGACGCACCGGCTGCTCGGCACGGCCGGCTACCCGTTCCGCCTGGACCTGGAGGCCGAGTACACCCTCGACGCGGCGGACGGCCTGCGCGTCCGGATGACGGCCGTGAACGCCGGCACCCGGACGGCGCCGTACGGGCACGGCGCGCACCCCTACCTCACGGTCGGCGTGCCGATCGACGAGTGCACCGTGACGCTGCGCGCCGACCGCTACATCCCGGTGAACGACCGGATGATCCCGGACGGCGGGGACGCCGACGTCACCGGCACCGACCACGACCTGCGGGACGGGCCGGTGCTCGGCGCACGGAAGATCGACAACGCGTTCGCCGGGGTGCGCCGCGACGACGGCGGGCTCGCCTGGGTGACGCTCGCCGGCAACGGCCGGACCGTCCGGCTGTGGGCCGACGACGCGCACCCCTGGATGGAGATCTACACCGCCGACAACGCCCCGGACCCCCGCGCGGGCCTCGGCGTGGAGCCGATGACCTGCCCGCCCAACGCGTTCGCGTCGGGCGAGGGCCTGGTCGACCTCAAGCCGGGCGAGCGGTTCACCGGCACCTGGGGCGTCCGGGCCGGCTAGCCGGCCGGCGGCGCAGTGGCGACCGGGTCCTCGGCGGGGACGGTGTCGGCGGGGGGCTTGGCGGCCGGGCCGCTGCCGCGCAGCGGGACCTCCTTGATGAACCACGCGACGGCGAACGCGATCGCCGCGAGCACCGTCCCGCCGATGGCGATGCCGTGGACGCCGCTGGTGACGCCGGCCTCGAACGCGTTGCGGACCGTGGCGGGGAGCGTCTTCAGCATGTCCGGGGTGACGTGCTGGCCGCCGGAGGCGAGCTTGTGCCCGGCTTCGGGGCCGATCCTGCGCACGAGCTCGTCCTCGAACCGGTTGTTGTAGACCGAGCCGAGCAGCGCCACGCCCAGCGAGCCGCCGATCGTGCGGAACAGCGTGACCGACCCGCTGGCCGAGCCCATGTCGCGCAGCTCGACGCTGTTCTGGGTGACCAGCATCGTGTTCTGCATGATCAGCCCCATTCCGAGGCCGACGCCCATCGTCAGGAACGAGCTGGTGAGCGTGCTGGTGTCGACCTTCAGCATCAGCAGGAGCAGCATCCCGCCGGTCAGCACCGCGCCGCCGATGATCGGATAGTGCCGGTAGCGGCCGGTGCGGGTGATGAGCTGGCCGCTGAGCAACATCATGGCGAGCATCCCGAACATCAGCGGGAGCAGCAGCAGCCCGCTGGTGGTCGGGCTCGCGCCCTGGACGGTCTGCATGTAGAGCGGCAGGTAGTTCACCGCGCCGAACATCGCGGCGCCGACCATGAAGCTGAGGATCTGCGCGGCGGTGAAGTTGCGGCTGCGGAACAGCCGCGGCGGCAGGATCGGCTCGGGCGCCCGGTTCTCGGCGAACACGAAGACCACGAGCGCGGCGACGCCGACGACGGCCAGCGCGATGATCCGCGCGGACCCCCACGGGTACTGCGAGCCGCCCCAGCTGGCCACCAGCGTGACGCAGACGATCCCGACGGTCAGCAGGGCCGCGCCGAGGTAGTCGATGCGGGCCTTGATGCGGACGGTGTGCAGCCGCATCCCGAACGCGATGACCAGCAGCGCGACCGCGCCGATCGGCACGTTCACGTAGAAGGCCCACCGCCAGCTCAGGTGGTCGGTGAGGAAGCCTCCGAGCAGCGGGCCGCCGACGAACGCGACCGGCATCATCGCGCCGATCAGCCCCTGGAAGCGGCCCCGCTCGCGCGGCGGCACCAGGTCGCCGATGATCGACATCGCGCCGACCATCAGCCCGCCCGCACCGAGGCCCTGCAGCGCGCGGAAGCCGATCAGCTCGCCCATGTTCTGCGACAGCCCGGACAGCATGGACCCGACCAGGAACACCACGATCGAGGTCATGAACATGCCCTTGCGGCCGAACAGGTCGCCGAGCTTGCCCCAGATGGGGGTGGCGGCGGCGGTGGCCAGCGTGTACGCGGTCACCACCCACGACAGGTGCTCCAGCCCGCCGAGGTCGCCGACGATCGTGGGCAGCGCGGTGCCGACGATCAGGTTGTCGAGCATCGCCAGGAACATCCCGAGCATCAGCCCGAAGATGGCGATGTAGATCTGCCGGGTGCTGAGCGCCGGGCGCTCGGCCGCCCCGTGTTCGGTCATGGTCACCTTCCCCTGGGGTTCCCGCGGGACGGGAACCCACTTACTTGCCGCCCGGCTAGTTATACTAGCCCCAAGCCGGAGGAATCGGTCCACGTCCCCGGCTTCGGAGGGGACGTCCCCTGACAATCGGCCGGGTCTTGCGGGATCATGGCGGGGTGAACTTCAGCGTCTCCTCGTTCGACGACCTGTCCGCGCGCATCGCCGCCGTCCGCGACGAGCACCGCGAGCGCTTCCCCGGCGGCGCCGACGGCCGCCAGCCGGTGCACACCGTCTACGTGCCGGCCGACCGGTTCTCCCGCTCGACGCCGGCCGACTTCGGCGCGGAGGCGCTGCGCCTGCTGAACACCCACACCCCCGGCGCCGGGTCGTTCGGCGCCGCGTTCGGGCTCGACCCCGAGCTCGCCGGCCCGGTGCGCGAGCGGGTCGCCGCCAAGCTCGCCCGCGAGCCGATCGAGGACGTGCGGATCGACTTCGAGGACGGCTACGGCGTGCGCTCCGACGCCGAGGAGGACGCGCACATCGAGCAGGTCGTCGAGGCCGTCGCCGCCGCCTACCAGGTCAAGGGGCTGCCGCACTACTGGGGCGTGCGGATCAAGTCGTTCGCCGACGGCGGCCACGACCGCGCGATGCGCACCCTCGACGGATTCCTCACCGCGCTGCGCGACCGGCTCGGCCGGCTGCCCGGCGGGTTCACCATCACCTTCCCCAAGATCGTCGCGGCCGAGCACGTCGCGCTGTTCGCCGAGTACCTGGACCGGCTGGAGACCGCGCTCGGGCTGCCGTCCGGCATCCTGCGGTTCGAGATCCAGGTGGAGACCACCGAGGCGATCTTCGACCCGGACGGCCGGATCGCGCTGCCGGGCATCGCGGCCGCCGCGGGGGGCCGGCTCACCGCCGCGCACTTCGGCGTGTTCGACTACACCGCCGCGCTCGGGCTGCCGCCCGAGCAGCAGCGCCTCGACCACCCCGCCTGCGACTTCGCCCGGCACGTCATGCAGGTCGCGTTCGCCGGCACCGGCGTGCGGCTGTCGGACGGCTCGTCCAACGCGGTCCCGCGCAACGACGGCCCGGACGAGGTGAACGCGACCTGGCAGGCGCACGCCGCGCAGGTCGCGCACTCGCTGCGGCACGGCTTCTACCAGGGCTGGGACCTGCATCCCGCGCACCTGCCGAGCCGCTACGCCGCCGTGTACGCCTTCCACCTGACCGGCGCCGACGAGGTGATCGGCCGGGTCCGCGCCTGGCACGAGCAGGCCGCGACCGGCGGCGTCCTGGACGAGCCCGCCACGATCCGCGCGCTCACCGACCGGCTGCGCCGCGCCGTCGACTGCGGCGCCCTGGACGAGAGCGTCCTGCCCGCGTCCTGACTAGGCCCCGTCGGTGAAGGCGGCGAGGTCGTCCGGGGTGTCGATGTCGGCCGGGGACGCCACGTCGTCGCACGGCACGCGCGTCACCAGCTCGGGGTGGGCGCGCAGGAAGCCGCGCGCGCCCATGTCCCCGACCGCGGCCTCGGCGACCGCAGCGAAGTGCGCCGCCCGCAGCAGGACGGGGTTGCGCGGCGCCCCGCCGTAGGCGGCGACCGCGATCTCCGCGCCCGCGTCGTGCGCGGCGATCAGCCGGGCGACCGCGGCGGCGGTGACCTTCGGCTGGTCGACGAGCGCGACGACCACCGCGGGGCAGCCGGGCGGCAGCGCGGCGAGCCCGGCGCGCAGCGACGAGCCCATCCCGTCCCGCCAGTCCGGGTTCGGCACCACCACCGCGCCGATCACCTCGACCTGCGCGGCGCCCGCCACCACCAGCACCGGGGCGCAGCCGCCGTCGCGCAGCGTCCGCACGCCCCGGTCGACGAGGCGCTCGCCGTCCAGCTCCACCAGCGCCTTCGGCCGGCCGAGCCGGCTGCCCTCCCCCGCCGCGAGCAGCAGGCCGGCCGGGGAGCCGGCACCGTGCCGGCTCAACTCATACGCGGTCATCCCGCGAGGGTAGCCCGCCGCTCACGGGCCGGCGTGGATCCTGCCGCCGGTGTCGGTCAGCGGCCGCCCCGAACCGCCCCAGCGCAGCTGCACCAGCTCCGCCGCGATCGACACCGCGGTCTCCTCCGGCGTCCGCGCGCCGAGGTCCAGGCCGATCGGCGAGCGCAGCCGGGACAGCTCCGCCCCGGTCAGGCCCGCCTCGCGCAGCCGGGCGAGCCGGTCGTCGTGGGTGCGCCGCGACCCCATCGCCCCGACGTACCCGGCGCGGGTGCGCAGCGCCACCTCCAGCAGCGGCACGTCGAACTTCGGGTCGTGGGTGAGGACGGCGATCGCGGTGCGCTCGTCGATCTCCGCGCCGGACTCCTCCAGGTACTTGTGCGGCCACTTCACCACGACCTCGTCGGCGTCGGGGAACCGCTTCGGCGTCGCGAACACCGGCCGCGCGTCGCACACCGTCACGTGGTAGCCGAGGAACTTGCCGATCCGCGCCACCGCCGCCGCGAAGTCGATCGCGCCGAACACCAGCAGCCGGGGCGGCGGCGCGAACGACTGCACGAACACCGCGAGGTCGTCCAGCCGCCGCTCCCCCTCGCGGCCGTAGTGGCGCTGGCCGGTGAGGCCCTGCGCGAGCATGCCGCGCGCGTCGTCGTCGACGGCCGCGTTCAGCCGCGCCTCGTGCGGCTCGCCGGGCGCCAGCGAGCCCGCCGCCCGGTCCCGCCAGACGACGCGGCGCGCGCCGGTCCGGCCGGGGCCCGCCACGATCGTCGCGACCGCGACCGGCTCGCGCGCCGCGATCGCCGCCGCGACCTCCGGGAACTGCGGGAACGTCGCGGGGCTCACCGGCTCCACCAGCACGTCCAGGATCCCGCCGCAGGTCAGCCCGACCGCGAACGCGTCGTCGTCGCTGACCCCGTAGCGCTGGACGACCGGCTCCCCGCTGTCCATCACCGACCGCGCCAGCTCGTAGACGGCGCCTTCGACGCAGCCGCCGGACACGCTGCCCGCGACCTCGCCGCCCGCCGACACCGCCATCGCCGCGCCCGCCGGACGCGGCGCGCTGCGGAAGGTGTTCACCACCGTCGCCAGCCCGAACGCCTCCCCCGCCGCGTACCAGCCGGCGATGTCATCCAGCACGTCGCGCATGCGAGCGCCCCTTTCCGCTGTCGGCGATCAGCCTCGCCAGCTCCTCCAGGGCCGCGAGGCTGTGGCCGGAGGTGAAGTCGTCGACGTGCGGCAGCGCGGCGGCCATCCCGGCGGTCAGCGGCGCGTAGCCCGGCCGCGCCTTGTGCGGGTTCGCCCAGATCACCCGGTGCGCGAGCCGGCGCAGCCGGGCCATCTGCCCGCCGAGCAGGGCCGCGTCGCCGCGCTCCCAGCCGTCGGAGGCGATCACCGCGACCGCGCCGCGCGCCAGTCCGCGCTGCCCGAACCGGTCGAGGAACTCCTTCAGCTCCTCGCCGAGCCGGGTGCCGCCGCTCCAGTCCGGGATCGCGGCGGACGCCGCCGCCATCGCCGCGTCCGCGTCCCGGTGCCGCAGCTCGCGGGTGAGCCGGGTCAGCCGCGTCCCGGCGCTGAACACCTCCACGTCGCGGCCGCCGGAGCGGGCGGCGGCGTGCGCGAACCGCAGCAGCGCGTCGGCGTACGGGCTCATCGAGCCGCTGACGTCCACGATCAGCACGACGCGGCGCGGCCGGGTGCGGTGCGTCCGGTGCCGCAGCAGCGACGTCTCGCCGCCGCGCCGCAGCGTCTCGCGGACGGTCCGGGCCGGGTCGAGGCGGCCCGACGGCGCGGGCGCGAACCGGCGCGACCGGCGGCGCTCGGCCCCCGCGTCGAGGAGCGCGATCAGCCGGGCGACCTCGGCGCGCTCGGCGGTGGTGAGGCGCGCGACGTCCCGGTCGCGCAGCACCTCCACCGCGCTGGCCGTCGCCGCCGTCGGCTCGCCGTCCTCCTCGCCGCCTGCGCCGTCGTCCGGCTCGGCGACCGTCATGCGGCGCACCACCACGGGCGGCGGGCGGTGGGACGGGCGCGCCGTCGCGCCGGAGAAGTACGCGGCGAAGCAGCGGTCGTAGCGGGCGAGGTCGCCGGGGTCGGCGCACAGCGTCAGCCGGCCCGCCCAGTACACGGCGGACGGGTCGAGGACGTCGAGGTGGTCGAGCGCGGCGAGCATCGCCTGCACCCGCTCGGGATCGGCGGACCCGCCGGCGGCGCGCAGCGTCCTGGCGAACCCGACCATCGTCTCGGTGACGTCCCGCACCACCCGCTCAGCCTCCGTTGAGCAGGGCGTCGAGGCCGCCGGCGAGCACGCGCTGCTGGTCCTCGCGGTACTTGAGCACGGCGCCGAGCGTCACGGCGGCGGTGCCGGGGTCCAGCTCGCGGGCGCCGAGCGCGACCAGCGCCTCGGTCCAGTCCAGGGTCTCCGCGACGCCGGGCGGCTTGAGCAGGTCCCGGTCGCGCAGCCGCTGCGCGGCGCCGGCGACCTGCCCGGCCAGCCGCTCGGCCGCGCCGGGCAGCCGCCGCCGGATGATCGCGACCTCCCGGTCGAACGACGGGTGCTCCAGCCAGTGGTACAGGCAGCGCCGCTTCAGCGCGTCGTGCACCTCCCGCGTCCGGTTGGACGTCACGACGACGACCGGCGGGTGCTCGGCCCGGATCGTGCCGAGTTCGGGGACGGTGATGGTGAAGTCGCTGAGCACCTCGAGCAGGAACGCCTCGAACTCGTCGTCGGCGCGGTCCAGCTCGTCGACCAGCAGGACGCTCGGCGCGGTCTCCAGCGCCCGCAGCAGCGGCCGGGCCAGCAGGAACCGGCGGTCGTAGAGCTCGCCTTCGAGCCGGTCCACGTCGTGCACGCCCGCGGCCTCGGCGGCGCGCAGGTGCAGGAGCTGGCGGGGGAAGTCCCAGTCGTAGAGCGCCTGGGAGGCGTCCAGCCCCTCGTAGCACTGCAACCGGATCAGCGGCGCGCCGAGCGCCCGCGCGAGCGTCTTGGCCAGCTCGGTCTTGCCGACCCCGGCCTCGCCCTCCAGGAACAGCGGGCGGCCCATCCGCAGCGCGAGGAAGCAGGCGGTCGCCAGCCCCTCGTCGCAGAGGTAGGCGTGCCGGTCCAGCAGGCCCGCGAGCTCCGCGGGCGAGGCGACCCCGCCGGCTGCCGTCTCCGCCATGCCTGCCAGGCTACCCAGCCGGGGACCGGTCTCCCAGACGTCCGCATCGCGGGTTTCCGGAAGGGTTTCCATGGTAATTCCGTAGGGAAAGTCGACTTTCGGCTGGGCCATCAGCAGCATCGAGCCCATGCGACCCGGTGACACCGCCCACGGCTGCCTTCCCGACCCCGGCGACGACCTGACCGACGAGACGACCTACGAACGCGTGCGCTCCGCCCAGGCGCCGTCCGTCTTGCCGCTGTCGCGGCGCGGCATGCTGCGGCTGTCGGCGGGCGCGGGCCTCGGCGCCGCCCTCGGCACGGCCGCCACCGCCCCGCGCGCGCTCGCCGCTCCCGTCGCCGCACCCGCCACCGGGATCGTCAAGCCGCTGCCGCCCGAGCTGTTCATCCCGCAGGGCACCAACGCCGAGATGCGCTGGGAGGCCATGCGCGGGCAGGGCGACCTGACGCCCGTCGACCGGTTCTTCGTCCGCAACCACGTCGCCACCCCGCGCATCGACGCCCGCACCTGGCGCCTCAGGCTCTGGGGGACGGGCCTGCACGGCTCCCCGCCGGAGTCGCGCCCGGTCGAGTTCTCCTACGAGGACCTCCTCGGCATGCGCGCCGAGACCATCACCTCGTTCATCGAATGCACCGGCAACGGGCGCAGCTTCTACGCCTCCCAGCAGGGCCAGGAGGTCTCGGGCACCCCGTGGAAGCTCGGCGGCGTGGGCGTGGCGCGCTGGCGGGGCGTCCCGCTGTCGGCGGTCCTCGAACGCGCGGGTCTCACCTCCCGGGCTGTGGACATTCTGCCGCGCGGATTGGACGCTGACTTCGTGGACAAGGGCGAGAACCTCGGCCCGGTCAGGCGTCCCCTGCCGGTCGCGAAGGCGCTCAAGGACGTCCTGCTCGCCTACGAGATGAACGGTGCGCCGCTGCCGCCCGACCACGGCTTCCCCGTCCGGCTCGTCGTCCCGTCCTGGGTGGGCGTCGCGAACATCAAGTGGCTCGGCGACATCCAGGTCGCCGACGGGCCCCTCTTCTCCCCGTGGAACACCCGCTACTACCGGCTCTTCGGCCCCGGCTACCCGCCCGAGGGCAGCGCGCCGCTCACCCGCATGAACGTCAAGTCGGCGTTCGAGCTGCCGTGGGAGGCGACCCTGCCGGCCGGCCGCCACGCCCTGCACGGACGGTCCTGGTCCGGCAACGGGCGGGTGCGCAGGGTCGAGGTCAGCGCGGACGGCGGGGCCACCTGGCGGGCCGCCCGCGTGCGCGACCGGCACGCCAACCCGCGCGGCTGGGTCCGCTGGGAGTTCCCGTGGCGGCCGGACGGCCCGGGACGCCACGAGCTGCTCGCCCGCGCGACCGACGAGACCGGCGCGTCCCAGCCGTCCACCGCGCCCTACAACACGCTCGGCTACCTGTTCGGCGCCGTCGTCCGCCACCCGGTCACCGTCTCCTGAAGGGACCCGCCATGGCACTGTGGAAGCCCGACCCGACCTTCTACGCCTCGCCGCGGGACGCGGTGTCGGCGCCGCCGGAGAAGCTCGCCTACGTCGCCGCGTTCGACCGCGCCGCCGAGAAGCCGGACGCGATCGCCGTCCTCGACGTCGACCCCGGCTCGGCGTCCTACGGCGACGTCGTCGGCTGGACGGACCTGCCCTACCTCGGCGACGAGCTGCACCACTTCGGATGGAACGCGTGCAGCAGCGCCCTGTGCCCGTACGCGCCGCACCCGCACGTGGAGCGCCGCTACCTGATCGTGCCGGGGCTGCGGTCGTCGCGGGTCTACGTCATCGACACCAAGGACAAGCCGACCGCGCCCGAGATCATCAAGGTGCTGGAGCCCGACGAGCTGGCGAAACGCGCCGGGTACTCGCGGCCCCACACCGTCCACTGCGGCCCCGAGGGGCTGTACCTCACCGCGCTCGGCGGAGCGAACGGTGAAGACGGGCCGGGCGGGATCGCGCTGCTCGACCACACCTCGTTCGACGTCCTCGGCCGCTGGGAGGTCGACCGCGGCCCCCAGTACTTCGCCTACGACGCCTGGTGGCACATCGCGCACGACGTGCTCATCACCTCCGAGTGGGGCACCCCGTCCATGATCGAGGACGGTGTGGTCGGGGAGCTGCTGCTCGGCCGCAAGTACGGGCACAAGCTGCACTTCTGGGACCTGCGCAAGCGCCGCCACGTCCAGGAGGTCGACCTCGGCGACGAGCACCAGATGGTGCTGGAGCTGCGGCCAGCGCACGACCCGACCCAGCAGTACGGCTTCGCCGGCGTCGTCGTCAGCGTCGAGGACCTGTCGGCCTCGGTCTGGCTGTGGCACCGCGACGGCGACCGGTGGGCCGCGACGAAGGTCATCACCATCCCCGCCGAACCCGCCGACGAAAGCGCGCTGCCGCCGGTCATCGCGCCGTTCGGGGCCGTCCCGCCGCTGGTCACCGACATCGACCTGTCGGTGGACGACCGGTGGATGTACGTCTCGTGCTGGGGCACCGGCGAGCTGAAGCGCTACGACGTCAGCGACCCGTTCCACCCCGTCGAGGCGGGCTCGGTGCGCATCGGCGGCATCGTCGGGCGCACCCCGCACCCGGCCGCCCCGGACGTGCCGCTCGCCGGCGGGCCGCAGATGGTCGAGGTCAGCCGCGACGGGAAGCGCGTCTACGTCACCAACTCCCTCTACGGCTCCTGGGACGACCAGTTCTACCCCGACGGCGTCGGCGCCTGGATGGCCAAGCTCGACTCCACCGCGGACGGCTTCGCCTTCGACGAGCGGTTCTTCCCGCACGGCGACGCGTTCCGCGGCCGGCGCCCCCACCAGACGCGGCTGCAGGGCGGGGACGCGTCGTCCGACTCCTACTGCTACCCGTAACCGGTGAAGGACGGCTCGCTCGCCGCGCTCGTCGCGATGGGCGCGTTCCACGGCCTCAACCCGGCGATGGGCTGGCTGTTCGCCGTGGCCCGCGGCCTCCAGGAGCGCAGCAGGGCCCTGGTCCTGCAGTCGCTCCCGGCGATCGCCGCGGGCCACGCCGCGTCCGTCGGGGCCGTCGCGATCCTCGTCGCGCTGACCCGCTCGGTCGTGGCGACCCAGGCGGTCGCGATCGGCGGCGGGATCCTGCTGGTCGGGTTCGGGCTGTGGCGGCTGCTGTCGCAGCGGCACTTCCGCTGGGTCGGCATGCGGATCTCGCTGTGGCAGCTGGCCGCCTGGTCGTTCCTGATGTCGTCGGCGCACGGCGCGGGGCTGATGCTGTTGCCCGTCCTCACCTCGTCCGGGACGATCCCCGCCGGCCACCACCACGGGCTGGCGTCGGCGTCCGGGAGCGCCGTGTCCGCCGCGATCTTCGTGACCGGCGTCCACACGCTGGCGATGCTGGCCGTCGCCGGGATCATCGCCGTCGCCGTCTACGAGATCGTGGGCCTGGCGATCCTGCGCCGCGCCTGGTTCAACCTGGACCGGCTCTGGGCCGCCGCCCTCATCACGGCCGGCGCCGTCACCCTCGTGACCGCCCTTTAGGCGGTGGTGGCGCGGGTCAGGTGGAGGCCGATGCCGTAGCCGGTGACGACCGTCAGGGTGTAGGCGTCGATCGGGGTTCGGGCGGCGTCGTAGGCGGTGCCGGTGATGGCGAGCGCCGGGTCGCCGGGGGACGCGCCGCAGCGCTCGGCGTCGGCGGCGTCCAGGACGGCGGGTTCGAGGCGTTGCAGGCTCTCGGCGACGCGGCTGCCGGCGAGCGTCAGCGCGTCGACGATGGTGGGGCTCGCGTCGAGGACGTCCGGGGTGATGCGCTCGGCGACGGACTGCGGGACGACGTCGGTCGCGACACCGTAGGGCACGCCGTGCCGGAGCCGGGTGGCGCGGTAGCGGACCACGGGCGCACCCACCGGGACCTTCAGGCGCGCGGCCAGTGCCTCGTCCGCGGCGAGCGTGTCCTGGACACGGTCGCGTTCGACGACGTGGTGGGCCTCGTTGTCCAGGTCGTCGAGGAAGCCGGTGTAGACGGGGCCCGAGCGCGGTGACAGCGGCTCGATCGGCAGCGGATCGGCGACGTAGCTCCCCGAACCGCGGCGGCTGGTGACGTAGCCGGTGTCGCGGAGCTCGGTCAGCGCCTGGCGGACGGTGCTGCGGCTGGCGCCCATCGCCGCGGCGAGGTCGTCCTCCCCCGGCAGGCGCTGGCCCGGCGTGTAGTGGCCGGCCAGGATCCGGCTCTTGAGCGACATCGCGATCCGCACGTACAGCGGGCGGTCCGCCCCCGGCGGGCGTGCCATGGCAGGTTCCTCCTCGTCACAGGGCGACGTCGTCGAGTTCCCGGCGGACGGCGGTCTTGGTCGCGGCGGGGGCGTACGAGGCGCCGAGCGCGGCCGCCTGCGCGTCCAGCAGCGCGTGGCGGGTGAAGCCGTGCAGGTCGTGGGCCATGCGCAGCTCGTCGTTCAGCGTGGTCTGGAAGTAGGCCGGGTCGTCGGTGTTCAGCGTGACGACCAGCCCGGCCCGCGCCAGCTCGCCGAGCACGTGGCTCTGCGGGTCCTTCGCCAGCCTGAGGGCGACGTTCGACGTGGGCGCCACCTCCAGCGGGATCCGCCGCTCGGCCAGGTGCGCCACCAGCGCGGGGTCGTCCAGGCAGCGGATGCCGTGCCCGATCCGGTCGGCCTTCAGCGACCGCAGCGCGCCCCAGATGCTCTCCGGGCCGACGGTCTCCCCCGCGTGCGGGAGCGCGGCCAGCCCGGCGGCCTTGGCCTTGGCGAACGACGACGCGAACGGCTCCGGCGGGAATCCCTCCTCCACCCCGCCCAGGCCGAGGCCGACCACGCCGGCGGGCGCCGTCCGGCCCAGCAGGAAGTCCACGGTGAAGTGCGAGGCGGGTTCCTCCGACTCGCGGGAGATGTCGCAGATCCAGCCGATCTCCACCCCGTGCTCGTCGCGGGCGCGGCGCCGCCCCTCGTCCAGCCCGGCCGCGTACTCCTCCAGCGCGACGCCACGGCGGTGGTGCTGCACCGGCGTGGTCGTGACCTCGGCGTACCGGACGTTCTGCGCCGCCAGCTCGGCGGTCAGCGCGACCGTGGCGTCCGCGAAGTCAGCGGCGCCGCGCAGGACGTCCAGCCCGGCGAGGAACAGGCGCGCGAAGTCGCCGAAGTCCTCGAACCGGTACAGCCCTTCCAGGTCCTCGGCCGACTCGGCCCCCAGGTCGACACCGTGACGGCGCGCCAGCGACAGCAGCGTCGCCGGCCGCAGTGACCCTTCCAGGTGCACATGCAGCTCCACCTTGGGCAGCCGCGCGATCCACGCGTCGATCCCCATCGCCCCTCCGATCTGTACGGTCAACCATACAGGTCAATTTGTACGCTTGACCATACAGATCTCTTGGTGGGACATTTGCCCTGGTGACGGGCCCGGACGGTGCTTGAAGACGGGGCGTCCGGCTGGCAGTGTCCGAATGTGTGATCATCACACTCGCCGCCCGCCACCGCACGGTCGCCGCCCTCCTGCCCCTGGTCGCCGTCCCGTCGCTCCTCACGGCCCCGGCCCGTGCGGCGGCGCGTCCCGCCGCCGGACCGACCGGCGTCGGCGCCAGGTCGGCGCTGCTGTACGACGCGACGTCCGGCACCACCGTGTGGTCGCGCGCCGCCGACACCGAACGCCCCATCGCCAGCATCGCCAAGGTGATGACCGCGCTCGTCGTCCTGCACGAGGGCGGGCTCGACCGCAAGATCACGATCAAGCGCAAGTACCTGACGTACGCCAAGAAGCACGACGGCAGCAACGCGGCGCTCCACACCGGCGACAAGCTCACCGCGCGGCAGCTCCTCAACGCGATGCTGCTGCCGTCCGGCTGCGACGCCGCCTACGCCCTCGCCGACGCCTACGGCCCCGGCAAGGAACGGTTCATCGCCAAGATGAACGACGCCGCCCGCGAACTGCGCCTCGACCACACCACCTACGCCAACTTCGACGGCCTGCCCTGGCCGACCGCCACGTCCACCCGCTCCACCGCCCGCGACCAGGTCCGCCTCGCCGGCTACGCGATGGACGACGCGACCTTCCGCACCACCGTCGGCCGCAGAACGTACAAGCTCGCCAGGACCAAGACCCACCACGCCTACAAGTGGACGAACACCAACCGGCTCCTCGGCTCCTACCGGGGCGCGGCCGGCATCAAGACCGGCACCACCGACGCCGCCGGCTACTCCCTGCTGTTCGCCGCCCGCCGCGACGGCCGCGCCCTCACCGGCATCGTCCTCAACAGCTCCACCACCGACGAGCGCGCCCGCTTCACCGACGCCGCCCGCATGCTCGACTGGGCCTTCGGCACCACCGACCCCTACCGCGTCCCACCCGCCCCCACCAACACCCCCACCGACTGACCCGCGCCCTCACCAGCGCGCGTCGATGGCTTCCAGATCGATCTCGATGTCGAACGGCACCGTCACCTTAAGCCGATCATGATAGATGCCGGTCAGGAAGTACGCCTTGGCGGCGGGATCGATCTCGTAGACGTAGACGACCGTCCGGTCCCCGTCTTCCTCGACTCGCCAGAAGTGCTTGATCCCCGCGGCCGCGTACCTTCGGGGCTTGACATCGCGGTCGCGCATCCTGGAGTCCGGCGACACCACCTCAACGGCGAGCACAACCTCGTCCGGCAGGAGGTAGGCCCGTCGCCTCTGGTCGGCCTCTACCTTGAATACCGAGATGTCTGGTTCTGGCGCCTGATCGCTCGCCAACCGGATCGTCATCTCGTCCATGGCCTTGAACTCGGGCGGAGCCTGACGATCGAACTCGTTGGAAGACGTCCCTGAGTCCGATGTCGATGGAGAACGGGACGGTCACCTGGAGGCGGTCGCGATGGACCCCGATCAGAACGTAGGACTCCATGACCGGATCGAGTTCATGGACGTATACGACCGCGTCCCTGCCGTCCTGCTCCCCCGCGAGCCTGACGTCCTCGAGAAAGAAGTAATGGTCGGGGACTCTGCGATGGAAGGCCTCCGACGAGACGAGCAGCACGTCCGGCGCCGGCGCCTGCCGTTCGTCGAGCCGTACCGTCATGCCGTGAAGCGGCTCGATGCTCTCCGGGGCCTGCCGCCTGAGTTCGGCGACCATCAAACTGACCACCGCCGAATGCCACTTGCTCTGCGGAGCGGCGAAGACCAGGGCACCGTCGATCAGCTCAGTCCGGCGGGGCAGACCACACATGCGAAGGAAGTGATCCGCGGTGAACCCGCCCGTCGCGGAAATGCCCGTCTGGAACGTCAGGTGGGGTCAGGGGTTTCGCTGCGGGTGCGGAGGAGGGTCTCCAGCTCGGTGAGCTGGCGGGCGGCGAGGGGCTTCTCGGCGCCGTTGATGCCCATCGCGCCGAGGGACGTGCCGTCGGCCAGGTCGAGGGTGGGCCACGGGTCGCCCTCGGTCATCGTGACGCCGAGCACCTCGGGCCAGGCGAGGCGGCGGGTGCGGAAGGCGTTGACGACCGTGAGGCCCGACTCGTCGGCGGTGACGCGGCAGCGGGCCAGCATGTGCAGGACCCACGCGACGACCAGGCCGAACACGACGATCAGGACCCGGTCGAACAGCTTGAACTGCGGTGCCACCACCACGGCGAGCGCGATCAGGCCGACGACGACCACGCCCGCCGTGATGTAGGCGACGAGCCGTGTGGTGCGCGGGCGCCACACGGCCGGCAGGGCCCCTTCCTCAGTCAACGATCTTCGAGATGGGGATTTCGAGGATGTCGTGGGCGCCGGCGGCCTTGAGGGCCGGGATCAGCGTGTTCACGCCGCGCTTGGCGACGACGGACTCGACCGCGCTGGAGTCGCCGCCGGCCAGGGAGGTGACCGTGGGCGCGGACATCGACGGCATGATGTCGAGGACGTTCTGCAGGTCGGCCTGGGCGACGTTCAGCTTCAGCAGCACGTTGCCGCGCGCACGGATGGCGCCCTGCAGCAGCAGGGAGATGTCCTCCATCGCGGCGCGCTTCTCGGCGTCCTCGTAGGCCTCGCGGTTGGCGACCAGCTCGGTGTAGCTGGTCAGGAGGGTGTCGAGGATGCGCAGGCCGTTCTTGCGCAGCGACGAGCCGGTCTCGGTGAGGTCGACGATCGCGTCCACGATGTCGGGGACCTTCGCCTCCGTCGCGCCGTAGGACGGGACGACCTTCGCCTTCACGCCGTGCTTGTCGAGGAACCGCTTGGTCATCGCCGGGAACTCGGTGGAGATCCGGACGCCCTCCGGCAGGTCGGACACGCTCCGCCAGGGCGCGTCCTCCGGCACCGCCATGATCACGCGGACGGGGTTGGAGGTCGCCTTGGAGTACTGGAGCTCGCCGAGGCTGACGACGTCGGAGTCGGTCTCGGTGATCCAGTCGCGGCCGGTGATGCCGAGGTCGAACAGGCCCTGTTCGAGGTAGGTCGGGATCTCCTGCGGGCGCAGCACCCGGACGCGGTCGATGCGCGGGTCGTCGATGGAGGCGCGGTAGTCGCGGTCCGAGGCGCGCCGGACGGTGAGGTCGGCGGCGTCGAACAGCTGCATGGTCGCCTTCTCCAGCGACCCCTTCGGCAGGACGAGTGACAGCACGGAATTGCCTTTCGGAATGGGTTGCGTACGGGATACCGGGGTGAGCTCAGGAGCCCGAATGCTCCAGGCCGTGCCCGGCGTGACCGTGATGCCGCAGACCTCGCAGGGTCAGTGCCGTGTCGAGTGCGGCCACAGTCGCCTCCCATCCCTTGTCCTCGGAGCTGCCTGGCAGCCCGCTGCGTTCCAGTGCCTGCTCAATGGTGTCACACGTGAGGACCCCGTTGCCCACCGGAGTCGACTCGTCCAGTGCAACGCGTGTCACACCGGTCGTCACGGAGTCGCAGACATAGTCGAAATGCGCCGTCGCTCCCCGGATGACCGCGCCGAGGCAGACGACGGCGTCGAGGTCGCGTGCCATCTGCTGGGCGATCACGGGGAGTTCCAGGGCGCCGGCGACCCGCACGACGACGGGGGCGTCGACGCCGCAGGCCTTCGCGGCGGCGACGGCGCGTTCCAGCAGCTGGTCGGTGATCTGCCCGTGCCAGCGGGTGCAGACGATGCCGAGCGTCAGCCCGGCCGCGTCGACGGCGGTGTCCTCAGGGCGTCCGGCGCCGCTCATGAGAGTCCTTCGATCTGGTGCCCGAGACGGTCCCGCTTGACCGTCAGGTAGCGCCGGTTGTGCTCGGTGACGATGACGGGCATCGTCTCGCGGCCGCGCACCTCCAGCCCGAACCCGTCCAGGCCCTTGAGCTTGTCGGGGTTGTTGGTGAGCACCCGGATCGAGCGGACGCCGAGGTCGCGCAGCATATGGGCGGCGTTGGAGTACTCGCGCGCGTCGGCGGGCAGGCCGAGCTCGAGGTTGGCGTCGACGGTGTCGGAGCCGTTGTCCTGCAGCGCGTAGGCGCGCAGCTTGGCCAGCAGGCCGATGCCGCGGCCCTCGTGCCCGCGCAGGTAGACCACGACGCCGCGGCCCTCCTCGGCGATGCGCTCCATCGCGGCGTCCAGCTGGGTGCCGCAGTCGCAGCGCTCGGAGTGCAGGACGTCGCCGGTGAGGCATTCGGAGTGCGCGCGGATCAGGACGTCCTCGCCGTCGCCGATGTCGCCGAGGACGAGCGCGAGGTGCTCGCCGCCGTCGATCTCGCTGGAGAACCCGATGGCGCGCCACATCCCGTACCGGTTCGGCAGCCGGGTCTCCACGACCCGGGTGACCATCGGCTCGGTGCGGCGGCGGTACTCGGCGAGCTGCTCGATGGAGATCAGCTTGAGGCCGTGCTCCTTGGCGAACACCTGCAGCTCGGGCAGGCGCGCCATGGTGCCGTCCTCGTTGACGACCTCGGCGAGGACGCCCGCCGGGGTGAGCCCGGCCATCCGGGCGAGGTCGACGGCGGCCTCGGTGTGCCCGCGCCGGCGCAGCACGCCGCCCTCGTGGTAGCGCAGCGGGAAGATGTGCCCGGGACGGACGAGGTCGCGCGGCTCGGACGCCGAGTCGGCGAGGGTCCGGATCGTGCGGGCCCGGTCGGCGGCGGAGATGCCGGTGGTGACGCCGAGCCGGGCGTCCACGCTGACGGTGTAGGCGGTGCGCATCCGCTCCGTGTTCTGCGCGGTCATCAGCGGGATCTGCAGCCGGTCCAGGTCGGCGCCCTCCATCGGGACGCAGATCACGCCGCTGGTGTAGCGGATCGTGAAGGTGAGCAGCTCCGGCGTCGCCTTCGACGCGGCGAAGATGATGTCGCCCTCGTTCTCGCGGTCCTCGTCGTCGACGACCACGACGGGACGCCCCGCCGCGATGTCGGCGATCGCCTCCTCGATCGGGTCGAAGATCCCGCCGCCGTTCAGTCCGCCGCCGCCGTTCAGTCCGTCACTGCCGTTGAGTCCGTCGCTGCCGTTGAGTCCGTCGTTGCCGCTCATGCGGTCACCGCCTTGTTACCGGGGGCCGGCACTGCCTTCGCTTCCCGCAGCCAGTTCCTGAACCCGACCATCACCATCACGAAGAAGATCACGTAGACCGCGCCGGAGACGTACAGCCCGGAGTGCAGGGCCACCGGCACGCCCACCAGGTCGACCAGCACCCACACGATCCAGAAGTCGACGAGCGCGCGGCTCTGCGCGAACGTCGCGACGGCGCTGCCGACGAAGATGTAGGCGTTCGCCCACGGCGACCAGGCGGCCTTCAGCCAGTCGACGTGGAGGAACAGCTCGGCGACCGCGGCGGTGCCGACGGCGAGGGCCGCGATCAGCACCACGCGCTCCTTCGCGGTCGCGCTGCGCACCACCAGGGGGTCGCCGCCGCGCCGCCCGCGCGCCCACATCGCCCAGCCGTAGAGGGCGAGGAAGCCGAACAGCACCTGCTTGAGGGCGTTGCCGGGGACGTCGGCGTGCACGGACGCGGCGAGCAGCAGCAGCGCGCCGACCAGCTGCACCGGCCACGTCCAGAGGGTCTTGCGCATGGCGAGCCACACCACGGCGAGCGACAGGACGTTGCCGACGAGGTCGGTCCACAGGATGTGCTCGCCGAAGAGGTCGAAGCCCGCACCCAGCCAGCTCATGCCACGCCGCCCGTCACGCCGTCGGTCAGGCCGTCGGTGGGACCGCCCGTCAGGCCGTCCGCCGCCGCGCGGTCGCCGAGCATGCGCTCGACGTACTTGGCGACGACGTCGACCTCGAGGTTGACGGGGTCGCCGGGCTTCTTGCGGCCGAGCGTGGTGAGCGCGAGCGTGGTCGGGATGAGCGCGACGCTGAACCGGTCGGCGCCGGCCTCGACGACCGTGAGGCTGATCCCGTCGACCGTGATCGAGCCCTTGTCGACCAGGTAGCGGCTCAGGTGCGCGGGCAGCGAGACCGTGACGACGTCCCAGCGCTCGCCGGGCTCGCGGGACAGGATCGTTCCGACGCCGTCGACGTGGCCCTGGACGAGGTGGCCGCCGAGCCGGTCGGAGAGCCGGACGGGCCGCTCCAGATTGACGTTGGAGCCGGGTTCGAGGGAGCCGAGGCTGGACCTGTCGAGGGTCTCCTTCATCGCGTCGGCGGTGAAGGCGCCGTCCTTGACGTCCACCACGGTGAGGCAGACGCCGTTGACCGCGATCGAGGCGCCGTGGACGGCGTCCTCGGTGACGAGCGGGCCGCGGATCGTCAGGACGGCCGAGTCCCCCTCGGCCTCGATCGCGACGATCTCGCCGAGCTCCTCGACGATGCCGGTGAACATCTCCCGGGCCTCCTCGTTCCGCTGCTACGGAACCCGGCTCCGGGGGTGTACGTGCGTCGACGTTGCATCACCCTCCTGCGACAGAGGGTGTACTGCGCGCTGCCTCCCATCCGGACTTTCACCGTCGGTCCTGGAGTTCCACCAGGTCAACCGGCCGATGGCTTCGGCCGGGTCGCGGACTGTCACCGCCGGTTCGGAATTTCACCGACCCCGGAGCACGCGTTCATGCTTTGGAACCAGTGTGCCATGCGAACCATTCCCGCGCCCATGTGAGGATCGCCACGGGCACCGGGCCGCCTACCAAGCGCTCGCTCGGGTTATCCTGGCCCGGTTCAACGTTCAACGATCTCCGGCACCGGGTACGCCTGGCGCAAGGCCCCGCTCCCCGACACCGTGCCGCCGCGGCCCGTGGTGACCGCCATTCCCGACCTTGGGCCCGGCGGCGCGGCCCGCCGGACCGCTCCGCGTCGACCCCCGGACCGCTCCGCGTCGGCCCTCCGCGCCGCTCCGCGTCATTCGGGCGGTCAGCCGGGCGCGCGCACCGCGTCCAGCGTCACCGCGACCAGGCGCTCGACCGCGTCCCGCGACGGAAGGGCGCCCGCCGCGCCGAGCGCGTGCAGGCAGAAGACCGCCAGCTCGTCCGGCGGGACGTCGGCGCGGACGGCGCCGTCGCGCGCCGCGTCCGCCAGCAGCCCCACGACGAGCTCGCGCAGCCGCCGTTCCGCGTCCGCCATGCGGCCGCCGCGGTGGACGAGCGCCGCCATCTCGGTGCCGTGCGGCCGCTCGTGCGTCGTCACCGCGTAGGTCCGCAGCACTTCGGCGAGCCGCTCGGCGGGCGTCCCGGCCCGGTCGCGCGCGGCGGCGAGGCGTTCGAGGTGCCCGCCGACCTGCTGGTCGTGCCAGGCGACGAGGATCGCCTCGACGTCCGGGAAGTACTTGTAAAGGGTGGCGCGGCCGATGCCGGTCTCCTTGGCGATCCGCGACATCGTCACCGCCGCCAGGCCGTGCTCGGCCACCAGTGCCGCCGTGGTCCTCAGCGTCGCCTCGCGGACCGCGTTCCGGTGCGCCTCGATCGTCTCGTTCCACAGCTTCGGCACGCCCCAAACCTACGGCACCCCCGCGCCGGCAAGGCGTTGGCGCGGGTCAGAGCGTGCGGACGAGGCGCAGGCCGCCGGGGGCCGGGAGCACGTGGGTCAGGTCGGGGACGATCCGGTGCGCGGCCGTCAGGGACGCCTCGGCATGGCTGGTCGTGACGGCGACGACGGTGGCGCCGGCGGCGCGGCCCGCCGCTATGCCGGCGGGGGCGTCCTCGACGACCACGCAGGCCGACGGGTCGACTCCGAGCCGCTCGGCCGCCTGGAGGTAGCCGGAAGGGTCGGGCTTGCCGCGCGGGACGTCCTCGGCGGTGATCACGACGGACGGCAGCGGGACGCCCGCGACCCCGGTGCGGACGCGGAGCTGCTCCTTGTCCATGGACGTGACCAGCGCCCACGGCAGCCCGTCCATCGCCGCCAGCAACTCCGGGACGCCGGGAAGCGCGGTGATGCCGTCGGTGCGAGCCGCTTCCAGCGCGTCCAGGCGGGCGGTGGCCTCCCGCACCCGGTCGGCGGGCAGGAAGTCGGCGACGCGGTCGCTGGTGCGGCGGCCGTGGGCGTCCGAGAGGAACTCGTCGGCGTCGATCCCGTACTCGACGGCCCACTCGCGGGCGGCGCGCTCGACCAGCGGCGTCGAGTCGACGAGCGTGCCGTCGACGTCGAACAGGACCGCCGCGCAGGGCAGTGTCACCATGCGGTCACCATGCGGTCACCATGCCGCGGCGGCCGTCGCCTTCTCCGCCTGGGCCTTCAGCTTCCGGACGGCCTCGGACGGGTCGTCGGCGCCGTAGACGGCGCTGCCCGCGACGAACACGTCCGCGCCGGCGTCCGCGCAGCGCTCGATCGTCTCGGCGCTGACGCCTCCGTCGACCTGGACCCAGACGGGCAGGTCCCGGCCCTTGATCATCTCGCGGGCCCGGCGGACCTTCGGCAGCACCACGTCCAGGAACCTCTGGCCGCCGAAGCCGGGCTCGACGGTCATCAGCAGCAGCATGTCGATCTCGCCGAGCAGGTCCTCGAAGCCCTCGACCGGGGTGGCGGGGTTCACGCCGAGCCCGGCGCGGGCGCCGGCGGCGCGGATGGCGCGCAGCGTCCGGATCGGAGCCTTGGCGGCCTCGGCGTGGATGGTGACGCTGCCCGCGCCGGCCTCGGCGTACTGGGGCGCCCACCGGTCCGGGTCCTCGATCATGAGGTGGCAGTCGAGCGGCAGCGCGCTGTGCTTGAGCAGCGCCTCGACCACCGGCAGCCCCAGGGTCAGGTTGGGCACGAAGTGGTTGTCCATGACGTCGACGTGCACCCAGTCGGCGGTGCCGGAGATGAGCGCGACGTCCTCGGCGAGGCGGGCGAAGTCCGCGGAGAGGATGCTGGGTGCGATCTGTGGAGCCATGATTCCCCGAGTCTATTGCCGCACTTCGGGCGGATCATCACCCGGGCGGGTGAGCGGAGGTGTGGTGCGGTGCGCCAGCCGGAGCCGGACGAAGGCCTCCGGCGCCCCGGCGGTCGCCCACAGGCCGAGCATGGCCTGGACGGCGAACGCCTCCGGCGGGCGCGGCCCCGGCAGCAACTCCAGGGCGGCCAGGATCGCCGCGCCGAGGGCGCCGACCACGATGCGGGCCAGGCGCCGGCCGAGCGAGCCGCCCGCGTCGAACCAGCCGCGGGCGGCGCAGATCGACACTCCGGCCAGGACCCCGAACAGGCCCCCGGTGGCGGCGGCCGCCTCGTTGACGGTGACGGGCCGGGTGTGCCCACCGGCGACGGTGATCGCCTTCGCCCAGGCGTCCGGCCACTGCCATCCGTGCAGCGAGCGGACGGCGAGCCACGCCCCCGCCAGGAAGATCAGGGAGATCGCCAGCGCCATGGCCACCTGCGCCACCAGCGGACGGCGGCTCCACCACGGGACGACCCGCGGTTCCAGCCACAGCCCCAGGACCAGCACGCCGATGCCGACACCCCAGCCGACCAGCACCTGGCTCAGCGAGTGCACGCCCAGGTAGACGCGCGACGCCCCGATCAGGACGATGACGACGGCCGCGCCCGCCCAGATCACGGCGCGTCTCGTGCGGGACGCGAAGTAGCCCCAGGTGACGACGGCGTTCTGCGCGTGACCCGACGGCATGCCGAACGAGGCGAGCGGCTGCCTGACCTTGATCGTGGGGTCCGTCCAGAAGGGGCGGGGCTCTTGCCACACCAGCTTCAGCACGGTGTTGAGCGTCGACCCGAACGCCAGCAGCACCGCCGCCCGCGCCATCAGCCGCGGGTGCACGCACCAGTAGAGGACCGCCAGCGCCGGGATGTAGAACCCGGCGCTGCCGAGGTAGGTCATGGCGAGCATGAAGCCGGTGAGCACCGGCGTATCACTCCCCGCGGCGCAGCAGGGCGAGGAACATGGCGTCGGTGCCGTGCCGGTGCGGCCAGAACTGCGCGTACGGGCCGTCGCCCAGGTCGGCGAGGCCCGGCGCCACCGAGGCGAGCGCGGCGGGCGCGTCGATGCGTTCGACGTCGTCGCGGCCGCGCAGCACGTCGCCCACCACCACCCGCGTCTCCGCGAGGTGCGGCGAGCAGGTGACGTAGGCGACGACGCCGCCGGGACGGACCGATTCCAGCGCGGACGCCAGCAGCCGGCGCTGCAGCGGGCCCAGTTCGGCGACCGCTTCGGGGCCGCGCCGCCAGCGGGCCTCGGGACGGCGCCGCAGCGCGCCGAGGCCGGTGCAGGGCGCGTCGACCATGACGCGGTCGAACGCGCCGGGCCGCCACGCCGGGACGGTTCCGTCCGCCGCGACGACTCCGGTGCGGCCGTCCACCGCGCGCCTGACGAGCCCGGCACGGTGCGGCTGGACGTCAGCGGCCAGCAGGTGCGCGCCGCGCTCGGCGGCGACGGCCGACAGCAGGCCGGCCTTGCCGCCGGGGCCCGCGCAGACGTCGGCCCAGCGGGCGTCCCGGCCGTCCAGCGGAGCCGCCGCCAGCGCCAGGGCGACGAGCTGGCTCGCCTCGTCCTGGACGGCGGCGCGGCCGTCGCGGACGGCGTCGATGTTCGCCGGGTCGCCCTCGCCCAGCACGGCCGCGTACGGCGAGTAGGACGACGGCTCGGCGCCCGCGTCGTACAGCTCCTGCACGGTCGCGCGGCCGGGCCGGGCGACCAGCGTCACGCGCGGGCGCGCGTTGTCGGCCTCCAGCAGGGCGTCGATCTCGCCGCGGTCGGGGCCGAGCGCGTCGCGCAGCGCCGACACGATCCACTTGGGGTGGCTGTGCGCGATCGACAGGCGGGTGGTGGTGTCGGCGTCGGCGGGCGCGACGATCGCCAGCCACGCGTCCATGTCGCGGGAGGCGACCTTGCGCAGCACCGCGTTGGCGAACTTGGCCTGGCCGGGGCCCGACACCGACCGGGCCAGCTCCACCGCCGTGCCGACGGCGGCGTGCGGCGGGATGCGGGTGGCGAGGATCTGGTGCGCGCCGAGGCGCAGGACGTCCAGCAGCGGCGCGTCGATGCGGCGCAGCTCGCGGTCGCTGCACAGCGCCAGGACGGCGTCGTAGGTGCCGCGGCCGCGCAGCGTGCCGTAGGTCAGCTCGGTGGCGAGGGCGGCGTCGCGTCCGGTGATGCCGCGGTCGCGCAGGCGGCTGGGCAGCAGCAGGTTCGCGTACGCGTCGCGGGTCTCCACCGCGCGGATCACGTCGAACGCGGTGCGCCGGACCAGGTCCTGCGGGCGGCCCGTGTTGCGGGGACCGCCGGGCCTGCGGTTGTGGTCGGGGCGGCCCCTGCGGCCGCGGGTCGGCGGCATCAGTGCAGCGCGTCCTTGCCTGTGAGGTCGGTGCCGCGCACCCAGTCGGCGGCGGCCATGCGGCGCTTGCCCTGCGGCTGGACGTCCCCGAGCACGACGGGGTGCGTGGCCGTGCCGACCAGCACCTCCTTCTTCCCGGCGCGCAGCTCGCCGGGCGACAGCTTCTCGCCGTCGGGCGCGGGACGGACCGGGCCGAGCTTGAGGCGGGTGTCACGGAACGTCGTCCACGCGCCCGGCGCGGGCGTGCAGGCCCGGATCAGCCGGTCGACGTGCCGCGCCGGGGCGGTCCAGTCGACGCGGGCGTCCTCGGGAGTGAGCTTCGCGGCGTGCGACACGCCCTCGGTCGACTGCGGGCGCGCCTCCAGGACGCCGGCCTCGATCCCGTTCATCGTGTCCAGCAGCAGGCCCGCGCCCGCGACCGCCAGCCGTCCGAGCAGGTCGCCCGTGGTGTCGGTGGGGCGGATCGGCTCGGTCAGCACCCCGTAGACCGGGCCGGTGTCGAGGCCCTCCTCGATCTGGAAGGTGGCCGCGCCGGTCACGTCGTCGCCGTGCAGGATCGCGCGCTGGACGGGCGCCGCGCCGCGCCAGGCCGGCAGCAGCGAGAAGTGCAGGTTCACCCAGCCGTGCCGGGGGATGTCCAGCGCCTCGCGCGGCAGCAGCGCCCCGTAGGCGACGACCGGGCAGCAGTCGGGCGCGATCGCGCGCAGCCGGTCGAGGAACTCCGGGTCGCGCGCCTTGGCCGGCTTGAGCGCCTCGACGCCCGCCTCCGCGGCCCGCTCCGCGACCGGGCTGGCCTCCAGCCGGCGCCCGCGGCCGGACGGCGCGTCCGGGCGGGTCACCACCGCGGCCACCTCGTGGCCGGACGCGAGCAGCGCGTCGAGTGCGGGGAGGGCGGTCTCGGGGGTCCCGGCGAAGACGAGGCGCATCTAGATCGCCTTCCCGAAGGTGCGGTGCGGCGACGCCTTCACCACGGGCGCCGGGTCGCCGAACCACTCGGCCTCGCGGATCGCCTTCATCGCGGCCTTGCGCTGCTCGGGGTCCATCCGGTCGATGAAGATGATGCCGTCCAGATGGTCGGTCTCGTGCTGGACGCAGCGGGCCAGCAGATGCGTGCCCTCCAGCGTGATCGGCTCCCCGTGCATGTTGAAGCCCTTCGCCACGACCCCGACCGAGCGGGGGGTCGGGAACGCCAGGCCGGGCAGCGACAGGCATCCCTCGTCCTCGGTCTCCTGCTCCTCCGACAGGTCCAGCGTCGGGTTCACCACGTGCCCGAGCCGGTCGTCGACGTAGTAGGTGAACACCCGCAGGCCCACGCCGAGCTGCGGCGCCGCCAGGCCAGCCCCGGGCGCGTCGATCATGGTGTCGGTGAGGTCCTTGACGAGCTGGCGCAGCTCCTTGTCGAAGTCCTTCACCGGCTCCGCGGGGGTGCGCAGCACTGGGTCGCCGAAGAGGCGGATGGGCTTGACGGCCAACGAGGACTCCGTTCCTGCGGGTGGGGCGCCGCGCGCCGCCCGTTCCGGGCGCGCCGGGCGGGACCGTGGGTGTCGCGTCCCCAGTCTACGGAGGGATCACGCCGATCCCGCACGCCGCTCTCGGACGCCGCTCTCGGACGCCGCCGGGTCACGCGCGGCCCGCGCCTGACCGCGCCTTGTAGGCGGCGGTGCGGGCGGCCTTGGCGGTCGCCTTGTCGGGATGGTGGTCGCCGAGCGCCTCCAGGACGTCCGCGACGCCCGGGTGGTCGGTGCGCCACAGCTCGTCCACCATCTCCCGCATCTCCGCGCCGGGCGGCGCGTCGGCCAGCGCGGCGGCGACCGCCTCCGCGGGCTCGGCGGTCTCCAGCATCCCGGCGACGGTGTCGACGAACACCCACAGGTACTCGGCGCGGGACAGCTCCCGGCCCGCCGGGTCGCCCGCCGCGTTCAGCCACAGCGCCGCGTACGGCGACACCAGCGGATGCTCCTGCGCCGCCCGCACGACCGGCGCGGCCTCCGGGCCGACGCGGTGCAGCACGGCGGCGGCGAGGTTGCGGGCGCCCGGCCCGCCGCCGCGCATCACGGCCAGCAGGTCGGCGGCGGCGTCCTTGACGTCGTGCGCCGCCAGCCACCCGTCGATCTCCTCGTCGGCGGTCTCGGGCCGGTGCCAGGCCAGCCCGGCGACCAGCTCGGCGGCGGACGCCCCGGCCAGCTCGCCCACGACCGGCGCGGCGAATCCGTCGGCCAGCAGCAGCTCCCGCACGCCCCACACGCCCAGCGGCGTCAGCGTGCGGCCGCCGTCCCCGGCGGGCTCGACGACGCCCCAGCGGGCCAGGTCCTCCAGCTCCAGCTCCAGCGCGTCGCGCACCGCCGCGCCCAGCGACCCCCGGTCGGAGATCTCGTAGGCCTCGGTGACGTGCCCGAGCAGCGCGTCGGCCAGCTCGTCGAGCGTGGCGGGCTCCTCCTGCTCGTACAGGTGGATCAGCACGCCGGTCAGCTCGTTCTGGACGAGCTCGATCGCGTCCAGTCCGTCGGACGAGTCGTGCTCGGGGACGGCGACCGAGTCCAGCAGCCGCAGCCACAGGCCCAGCACGCGCTCGTCGTCGCCGGACTCCAGGTCGCGCAGCGCCGGCCCCGGCCCGGCCCGGCCGCCCTGGGCGACGACGACCTCCGCCTCGGTCGCGGCCCACCACAGCCGGTCGAGCTCCGGCAGGTCGGTCTGGTCCGCGACGTCGGTGTCCGGCAGGCGGCGCGGCGTGGCCAGGCCCAGCGCGGCCACCGCGGCCTCGGCGTCCGCCGCGGTCAGCTCGTCGATCTCGGTCAGGTCCCGCTCGCCCGTCCACTCGGCCAGCGCGCGGACCTCCGCGGTCAGCCCGGAGCGGCGCGCCGCGTCCGCCAGCTCCGCCGCCGGCGCCAGCCGGACCGGCGGGACGACCAGCTCCTCCGTCCGCCGCAGGTACTCCTCGGCGCGGGTGTAGCGCTCCTCGTCGGGCAGCGCCTCGAACCGCCGCATCCACTCCTCGACGGCGTCCTGGTCGTCCAGCGCGACCCCGTCGGTCTCCATCAGCCCGGCGACGACCTCGGCGGCCACCTGCCGCTCGGCGCCGTCGGTCTCGGCGACCACCTCGGCGAACTCGGGGGCGAGCCGGTCGATCTCCGCGGCCAGCTCCGCCGCGCGCGCCCCGGGCACGGCGCCGCTGTCGCCCAGGAACGCCGCGACGGCCCGCATCGCGTCCAGCACGGACGGCACCTCGTCGGCGCCCGCGACCACCGTGTCCGGGAACACCTCCAGCAGCAGCTCGCGCACCGCCCGCGGGGTGAGCTCGCCCGGCCCGGCCAGCCCCATCTCCCGCCCGGCGAGGTCGAGCAGCAGGTGCGCGCCCTGCTCGTCCACCTTCTCGCCGCGTTCGTCCGCCCAGCGCCGCAGGTCGTCCGCGGTCGTCTCCACCCAGTTGTCGGCCACCAGAGAACCCTATTGGTCGGTGCCCGCCCCGGGGGCCGAACCCGCACACCCCGGGGGCGACTTCGCCGCGATCGGATTCGCCCGGATCAGATGAGTTCGAGGGGGTCGATCTGGACGCGCACGGTCTCGGCCGCCTTGCGGGCACTGCGAACGCCCTGGGCCTCCTTGAGCGCGCGCGCGAGGGCCTGGCCCGCTGAGCGGGGGACGCGGACGAGGGCGCGTTCCTTCTCCGGCCCCTCCGCCCCCGGCTGCCGCGGGACGGGGACCGGGCCGAGCACCTCCGCGCCGTCCGGCAGCCGCGCGTCGGCCAGCAGCTCCCGGATCGCGGCGGGCGTCGCGGTCAGCGACGCCATCCGGGCCGCCGGCGGGAACCCCGCCTCCCGGCGCTCGGCCAGCTCCCGCTCGGCGTAGGTGACCGGATCCCAGCGGACGAGCGCCTGCACCGCCGGAAGCGCCCCCTCCGCCGCCACGACCACCGGCCCCTCCGGGCGGACGAGCGCCGCCGCGTTCATCCAGCGCCGCAGCGTCTCCTCCCCCGCGCGCAGGTCGGGCCGCCCCAGCAGCACCCAGCCGTCCAGCAGCAGCGCGGCGGTGTAGCCGGCCTCGGCGGGCGGCTCCGCGCCGGGCGTCGCGACCACGAGCGCCCGGTCGGGGCCGACCTGTTCGAGGATCGCCTCCCGCCCGGACGTCCGTACCGGCACGCCGGGAAAAGCGCGGCCCAGTTCCTCCGCCGTCCGTTTTGCGCCCACGACGAGCGCACGCATCTGGAAGAACCCGCACTCGGGGCAGTGCCAGTCGCCCGCAATGCGGCCGCACCACCGGCAGTAGGGGGCCGCATGCGACGACGGCAGCGCCAATGGACCCTGGCACGTCGCGCAATGCGCCGGAGTCCGGCACCGGGCGCACGCGATGCCCGGGACATAGCCGCGCCTCGGCACCTGGACCAGCACCGGCCCGTGCTCCAGCGCGCCCCTCGCGGCCTCGAACGCCACGTTCGGCAGGCGCGCCGTACGGGCGGCGGCGTCCCGGGCGAGCTGCGCGTCCTCCCCCACGTACCGGACGCGCGGCATCGCGCGCCGTACCCGCGCACGGTCGGCGGCCAGGGAGTGCGCCCAGCCCGTCTCGACCAGCACGGTCGCGTCGGTGGTCCGGGTGAAGCCGCCGATCAGCGCCCCGGCCCGGGCCCGGTGCGCGCGCAGCGCCAGCACCTCGCGCGGATGGGGATAGGGGGCGTGCGGTTCGGCGTGGACGTCGTCCCCGTCGTCCCACAGCACGGCGAGGCCCAGGTCGGCGACCGGCGCGAACATCGCGGCCCGCGTCCCGACCACCGCCCGCGCCCTGCCCCGCAGGACGGCCAGCCACCGCCGGTAGCGCTCGGCCGGGCCCAGCTCCGCCGTCAGCGCGACGTGCAGCCCCTCCCCCAGCTCCGCCGTCAGCGCCGCGTCGACCCGTGCCACGTCGCGGCCGTCGGCCACCACGACCAGCGCGCCGCGTCCGCCCCGCAGCGTCACCGCGACGGCCCGCGCGATGGCCGCCGCCCACCGCGGCCCCGGCAGCGCCGTCCATACCGCCCGCGGTGCCCGCCCGTCGGCCAGCGCCGTGAGGAACGAGGCGCCCGCCGGATACTCCAGCCAGGGGTTATCCGCCTCCGGCGGTTCCGGGGGCTCCTCCGGCGCCTCGCCGCCGTCCTTGGCCGCCTCGGCCTCCACGCGGGCGTGGCGCGGCGGGACGGCCAGCCGCACGACGTCCGCGAACGTCCCGGCGTAGCGGTCGGCGATCTCCCGCGCCAGGGACGCGATCTCCGGAGTGAGGACGCTTTCCGGCGACGTCACTCGTTCCAGATACAGGAGCTTCCCGCCGTGGCCGCTCTCCTCGACGCGTTCCAGCAGGAACCCGTCGACGAGCTGCCCGGCGAACCGGACCCGGACCCGGCATCCCGGCACGGCCGCCGCGTCCAGCTCGGCCGGGACCAGATAGTCGAAGGGACGATCGAGGTGCGGCAGTGACATGTCGACGGCGACGCGCGCGATGGGCCGTTCCGCGGCGGGGCTGCGCGCCCCCTTCTTCGGGCCCTTCCGCGCCGCCTTCCCCGCGGCCCCCTTGCCCGGCGGGGCCTTCTCCGCGGGCACCCGGGGCACCTCGTCCAGGCCCGGGATCAGGTCGGCTCCCCCTCCGTCCTCGGTCACGCCCCCGTCCTACCAGATCAGCCCGACAGTCACCGGCGCACGCTAAGGTGTGGTCCGTTTGAACGGGGCGCGCACCCGGAGGATCCGCGGACACGTGGGATCGCCCGGTGCCCTTCGCGCCCTCGCCGTCCGACGAGCACGTGCAGGCGATGTGACCACAGCGCATAAACCAGAGCTGACCGACGCCCGGACCGGGGCCGCGCCCTCGGCGAACCCGGGCCGTTCCCGCGCGCCCTGGTGGAAGCGGTGGACCAACCCCCGCAACCCCGTCGTGGCCGCCGGCGTCGCCGCCGCCGTCATGCACCTGGTCTGGGCCCTGTACCTCGCGGCCGAGGGCGGCGACCTCGCCGCCCAGGCCGCCTGGACCGACTTCGCCTGGAAGCACCCCACCGCCGCCTACAGCTTCGCCTGGTACGGCGGCATGCACCCCGCCTCCTACAGCGTCCTGTCGCCGTACCTGATGGCGCTGTTCGGGATCCGCACGGTCGCCGTCATCGCGGGCACCGTCTCCGCGGCGCTCACGGGGCACCTCCTGGTCCGCTTCAAGGCGCCGATGGCGCTGCCCGCCGCGCTGTGGGCCGCGTTCGCGCTGTCGTGCAACACCGCCTCCGGCCGCGTCACGTTCGGGCTCGGCCTGATGTTCGCGCTGATGGCGGTGATCGTCGCGTTCACGCCGCGCGGCACCCCCGCGCTGCGCTTCGCCGGGATGGTCGGCCTCGGCCTGCTGGCGACGGCGTCCAGCCCCGTCGCGGGGCTGTTCCTGCTGGTGCTGGCCGCCACCCTCTTCGTGACCGGACGGCGCCGCGCCGGGATCTCCCTCGCGATCGGCATGCCCGTCGTCGTCGGGACCACGAGCCTGCTGTTCCCGTTCAGCGGCGTCCAGCCGATCTCGTTCACCGCGATCGTGGTGTGGTGCATCGTCAGCGTCATCGCGATCCTGGTGTTCGCGCCGCCGAGCTGGCGGTTCGTCCGGATCGGCGCCGGCATCTACCTGCTCGGCATCGCCCTCACCTGGCTGATCCCCTCGCCCGTCGGCAGCAACGTCGAGCGCCTGTCGCTGGTGTTCGGCGGCATGTTCTGCCTGTCGGCCGTCGCGCGCGCGCACGGCGGGGTCCGCATCGCCGTGCTGTCGGTGGCGTTCATCTTCACGGCCTCGTGGCAGGTCGTGAAGCCGATGGAGGACCTCGTCCACACCGTCCCCGCCGCCTCGGCCGCCGCGAACGCCCAGGGCCTCGTCGACGAGCTGCACGCGCTCGGCGCGCAGCGCACCCGCATCGAGGTCGTCCCGCTGCGCTCGCACTGGGAGGCGGCCGGGATGAGCCGGCACTTCATCCTCGCGCGCGGCTGGAACCGGCAGGTCGACGCCGAACGCCACGAGCTGTTCTACGAGAAGGACGCGCTCACCCCCGCGTCCTACCGCGACTGGCTGCACAAGTGGGCGGTCCAGTACGTCGTGCTCCCCAAGCAGGAGAACGACTGGTCCGGCAGGGACGAGGCCGCCCTGGTGAAGGCCGGCCAGCCGTACCTGGCGGAGGTGTGGCACGACGAGCACTGGCGGCTGTTCCGGGTCTCCTACCCCACCCAGCTGGTCGACCCGCCCGCCACCGTCCACGAGGTCAACTCCGGCGAGCTGGTCGTGGACATGCCGTCGCCCGGCTCGGTGCTGGTCCGGGTCTCCTGGTCGCCGTGGCTGAGCGTCACCGGCCGCGGCGACGCCTGCCTCGCCCGCGCGGGCGAGTTCGTCCGCATGAAGGCCCAGGACGCCGGCCGCTACACGATCGCCGCCCACTACGGCCTCCACCGCGGCAACCACTGTCCTGCTGCTTAGAACAAGCGCGGCCCAAGGCGCTCGCCTAGCGGCTGTGTTTCCACAATCCCGGCCCAGCGCGCTCGCCTAGCGGCTCGCCCGCTGACCGTGCTTGGGCGAGCGCGACCTCGCTTCGCGAGCTTCCCGGTGGGGGCTCGCCTTCGGCTTCGCCCCACCGGTCAGATAACGCGCTCGCGTGACGGCTGAGGTTTCTGACGAGTTCTCGTCGGCGCGCTGCGGATCGCTTGGAGGATTTGTGCGGCTCTGGGCGTCTGCGGGCGTCAGGCGGCGTGTGGCGGCTTTCGAGGGGTCGGGAGTGCCCGACATGCAAAGAGGGCCCCGGAACGTCTCCAGGGCCCTCTCGGCGGCGATCAGCGGTGCCGGCGGCTCACAGGCCGGCGGCGGAGGCCAGGTCCTTGGCGCGGTCGGTGGACTCCCAGGAGAAGTCCGGCTCCTCGCGGCCGAAGTGGCCGTAGGCGGCGGTCTGGGAGTAGATCGGCCGCAGCAGGTCGAGGTCGCGCACGATCGCGGCGGGACGCAGGTCGAAGACGTCGGCGACGGCCTTCTCGATCTTGTCCGGGTCGACCTTCTCGGTGCCGAAGGTCTCCACGAACACGCCGACCGGGTGCGCCTTGCCGATCGCGTAGGCGACCTGGACCTCGGCGCGGTCGGCCAGCTGCGCGGCGACGATGTTCTTGGCGACCCAGCGCATCGCGTACGCGGCGGACCGGTCGACCTTGGACGGGTCCTTGCCGGAGAACGCGCCGCCGCCGTGCCGGGCCATGCCGCCGTAGGTGTCCACGATGATCTTGCGGCCGGTGAGGCCGGCGTCGCCCATCGGGCCGCCGATCTCGAAGCGGCCGGTGGGGTTCACCAGCAGCCGGTACCCGTCGGTGTCCAGGTCGAACTGGGCGAGCACCGGGTCGACGACGTGCTCCTTGACGTCCGGGGTGAGCAGCTCCTTCAGGTCGATGTCGGGAGCGTGCTGGCTGGACACCACGACGGTGTCGAGGCGGACGCCGCGGTCGCCGTCGTACTCGATGGTGACCTGGGTCTTGCCGTCCGGGCGCAGGTAGGGGACGGTGCCCTCCTTGCGGACCGCGGACAGCCGCTGCGCGAGCCGGT
Source organism: Actinomadura opuntiae (assembly GCF_030283205.1). GTDB lineage: Bacteria > Actinomycetota > Actinomycetes > Streptosporangiales > Streptosporangiaceae > Spirillospora. The sequence goes on along the minus strand of NZ_JASNWF010000021.1, from coordinate 123,603 downwards.
GCGCCAGCGTGATCGGCAGCGGCATCAGCTCGGGGGTCTCGTTGGTGGCGTAGCCGAACATCAGGCCCTGGTCGCCGGCGCCCTGGCGGTCCAGGTCGTCGCCGCGCTTGTCGCGGTCCTCGCCCTCGCGGGTCTCGTAGGCGTCGTCGACGCCCTGCGCGATGTCGGGCGACTGCGCGCCGATCGACACCGAGACGCCGCAGGAGTGGCCGTCGAAGCCCTTCTTGGACGAGTCGTAGCCGATCTCGAGGATCTTCTCCCGGATGACGCCGGGGATGTCCACATAGGTCTCGGTGGTGACCTCACCGGCCACATGCACCTGACCGGTCGTGATCATCGTCTCGACGGCGACCCGGCTGGTCGGGTCGTCCTTGAGCATCGAGTCGAGGATCGCGTCGCTGATCTGGTCCGCGATCTTGTCCGGGTGTCCTTCGGTGACGGACTCGGAGGTGAACAGGCGGCGAGACACGTACGTGAACTCCTTGCAGCGGCTGCTGACTGGCGTCGCAGGACGGATATGTCATCGAGTTCGGCGGGGACGTCCCCCGCGCGGGTATCCAAGGTGTAAGCCCGCAGTCTAGCCCGATCGCCGCCGGGCGCCGGAATGGGCTCGGCCGCGGCCGGCGGCCGCGGTCAATCCGCGGGCAGCGGGTCCAGGCGCGCGGCGACCAGGTCCCAGACGACCTCGGCGAGCGCCTCCTTGGCGCCGCGCGGCACCTCGGTGCCCGACCCGTCGGCGCCGAGGATCACCGCGGCGTTGTCGGGGCGGCCGAAGGTGAGGTCCTCCCCCACCTGGTTGACCACGAGCAGGTCGCTGCGCTTGCGGGCGAGCTTGGCGCGGCCGTTGGCGAGCACGTCGTCGGTCTCGGCCGCGAAACCGACGATCACCTGCCCGGCCCGCCGGCGCTCGCCGAGCTCGGCCAGGATGTCGGGGTTCTTGGCGAGCCGGATCGGCTCCGGCTCGCCGTCCTCGGTCTTCTTGATCTTCGAGCCGCGGTAGTCGACCGGGCGGAAGTCGGCGACGGCGGCGGCCATCACCACCGCGTCGGCGGAGCCGGCGGCCTCCAGGACGGCCTTGCGCATGTCCTCCGCCGACCCGACGGGCACGACCCGGGCGCCGGCCGGGTCGGGCAGCGCCACGTTGGCCGCGACGAGCGTCACCCGCGCGCCGCGCGCCGCCGCCGTGCGGGCCAGCGCGTAGCCCTGCAGCCCGGACGAGCGGTTGCCGATGAACCGGACGGGGTCGATCGGCTCGCGGGTGCCGCCGGCGGACACGACCACGTGCCGTCCGGCGAGGTCGCGTCCGGCGGCGCCGCGGGCGAGCACGTGCCGGGCCACCTCGAACAGCTCGGCGGGGTCGGGCAGCCGGCCGGGGCCGGTGTCCCTGCCGGTGAGCCGGCCGGAGGCGGGCTCCACGACGACCGCGCCGCGCTCGCGCAGCGTCGCGACGTTGGCCTGCGTCGCGGGGTGCTCCCACATCTCGGTGTGCATCGCGGGCGCGAACACCACCGGGCAGCGGGCGGTGAGCAGGGTGTTGGTGAGCAGGTCGTCGGCCAGGCCGTGCGCGGCCCGGGCGAGCAGGTCGGCGGTGGCGGGGGCGACGAACACCAGGTCGGCGCCCTGCCCCAGCCGGACGTGCGGGACCTGGGAGACCCCGTCCCACACCGCGGTGGACACCGGGTTGCCCGACAGCGCCGCCCAGGTCGGCTCGCCGACGAAGCGGAGCGCGTCCTCGGTCGGGACCACGGTGACGTCGTGGCCCGACTCGGTGAGCCGCCGCAGCAGCTCGCACACCTTGTACGCGGCGATCCCGGCGCTCACACCGAGGACGACGCGCGGCTTTCGGGAGGTCATGCGCACACGATCCCATCACGCGCCGGACGGGCGCCCACCGGGGGTCTCAGGGCCGCTTCCCAGGACGGCGCCGCGGCGAGAACGGCCGATGAGCGCGGGTGGGCCGATGAGCGGCGTGGGCCGTGGGCCGTCCCGTCCGGTCGGGTGGGGCTCAGCCCTCGATCGGCTCGGCGTTGAGGAGGCCCTCGCGGGTCTCGCGCAGCGCGATCGACAGGGGCTTCTCCTGCACCTGCGTCTCGACGAGCGGGCCGACGTACTCCAGCAGGCCCTCGCCGAGCTGGGCGTAGTAGGCGTTGATCTGCCGGGCGCGCTTGGCCGCGATGCTCACGAGGCCGTACTTGGTCTCGACGACCTCGAGGAGCTCGTCGATCGACGGGTTGGTGATGCCTTCGCTGCTGGCTGCCACTCCGTGGCCTTCCCCTAGTGATTCACTGCGGTGCCGGCCGCCGGACACGGCGGTCGCCGACACTAACGAACAACCATCAAGGCTAGCAGCTCGTCGCACACGTCCTGGACGGACGTGTTCACCAGGGTGACGTCGAACTCCTTCTCGGCGGCCAGTTCCACCCGGGCGGCCTCCAGCCGGCGCTCGATCACCTCGGGCGGCTCGGTGCCGCGGCCGGTGAGGCGGCGGACGAGCTCCTCCCAGCTGGGCGGCGCGAGGAAGACCAGCCGCGCGCCGGGCATCGTCTCGCGGACCTGCCGGGCGCCCTGCAGGTCGATCTCCAGCAGGACCGGCTCGCCGCGGGCGAGGCGCTCCTGGACGGGCCGGCGCGGGGTGCCGTAGCGGTTGCCCGCGAACTCGGCCCACTCGAGCAGCTCCCCTTCGGCGACGAGCCGGTCGAAACCGGCGTCGTCGACGAAGAAGTACTGCACACCGTGGGTCTCACCCGGCCGGGGGGACCGGGTGGTCACCGAGACCGACAGCCACACCCGGGGGTGTGAGCGCCGGATCTCGGCGACGACCGTGCTCTTGCCGACGCCCGACGGTCCGGACAGGACCGTCAGGCGGGACACGAGCGGGCCATGCGGTTGTTCGGAGCCCTCCGGCGCAGTGATGGGTGCGCCGGAGCCGGACGGGATGGTGCCGGTTCCGTGGAGCCCGGACCCGGCCGCGGCGGCCTCCTCTTGCCAGGAGCCGCCGCGCCCGCCCGAGAGTCGCGCGTCAGCGGTTCGCACTTCCGCCGAACTCACGCTCCAGGGAGGCGCGCTGGTTGGCGCCGAGGCCCCGCACGCGGCGGGACTCGGCGATGCCCAGGCGCTCCATGATCTGCTTCGCACGGACCTTGCCCACACCGGGCAGGGACTCCAGGAGGGCCGACACCTTCATCTTCCCGATGACGTCGTCGGACTGACCCTCCTTGAGAACCTCGGCCAGCGAGGTCCCCCCGTGCTTGAGCTTGTTCTTAACCTCGGCCCGCTCCTTGCGAGCCTTGGCAGCCTTCTCCAGGGCTGCGGCGCGCTGTTCGGGGGTTAGGGGCGGAAGAGCCACGCCGGGTCACCTCAGGTTTCCACTCGACGGAGTCGGACGGGTTGGGAAACTAGCGAGTTCACGCCCCATAAGGCAACGTGAAGTGCCGTTTAGCCCGCCACAAAATCACGAAAATCACTCCCCGGAGTGTCCTGAATACAGAGTGTACTCGACTTGGGGCCTCCGGCGGCCCATCCCCCTGCCTTGCTGGGACTTTCGCATGATCGTGAAAATCCGCCCATTCTGCCCCGTTTTGCGGCACCGGGCACCGCCCCGGCGCGGCGGTCCGCGCCCGCCGGGGGCCTCCCCGCCATGATCCCGCCACCCCCCGCGGACCCGGATCCGGCCCCCCGGTCCGGCCCCGGTGTGAAGTCCCCCACAACCGCTCCCGACCGAGTGACGCTCGTCACGCCGGGCCGTTCCGCACGTCGCGGCCGCACCGCAACTGCCATCCTCGACAGCACACCCGCCAAGATCGTTCCCCGCTCCCGGAGGCGCCCCCTCCCGCACCCCCAGCTCCCCCTCCCGCGCACGCCCGCCTCCCCGGTGCGCCCGGACCCCCGTCCGGCCCCGCGGGCGTCCCGGACCGCGAATCGAACCGACTTCGCCGTCCGCCCGTATCGCTTTGCGGATCCCCGCCCCGGCATTCGCAAGCGAAAAACGACAATGCGCGCTCCCGCACGCCCGACAACACCCGCGCTAAATCAACCCCTAAAACCAAATCCACCCCCCCGCCCCCAATCCCCAGCACCCGTATCCGGACGTGGACCCGGCTGAGCACGCCGCGGAAGGCCAGAGCCCAGCCACCGGCACGGGCAGGCACGCGGAGCGAGCGCAGCGAGCGGAGCGGGCATGCCCGGCGGCCGGTAGGCCGTTTCGCGCGGAGCGCCAGCGGAGCGGGAGACGGCCTACCGGCCGTGACGGGGGGTTCCGGGGGGTCGCTCCCCCGGGAATCTCCGGAGCGCGGCCGCCATCGCCGCCGCGGCGGCGCCGGGGTCGGGGGCGCCGGTGATGGGGCGGCCGATGACCAGCAGGTCCGCGCCGGCGGCGAGGGCGGCCTCGGGGGTGGCGACCCGGGCCTGGTCCTGGGTGTCGGCGCCGGCGGGCCGCACGCCGGGGGTGATGAGGGTGATGTCGGGGCCGACCTCGGCGCGCACGGCGGCGGCCTCCTGCGGGGAGCAGACGAGGGCTTGGGCGCCGGCGCCGACGGCGAGGGCGGCCAGCCGGCGGACCGCGTCGGGGGCGGGGCCCGCGACGCCGACGGCGCGCAGGTCCGCCTCGTCCAGGGAGGTCAGCACCGTCACCGCGGCGATCCTGGTGGCGGGGGCGGCCTCGACCGCCTCGCGGATCATGGCGGGGCCGCCGGCGGCGTGCACGGTCAGGTACGCGGGCTTGAGCCGGGCGACGGCGCGGGCGGCGCCGCGCACGGTCGCGGGGATGTCGTGCAGCTTCAGGTCCAGGAACACCTGGACGCGGCTGGCGCCGCGGACGCTGGCGACGACGTCGGGGCCGTAGCGCAGGTACAGCTCCAGGCCCACCTTGACGGTGGTGACGTGCGGCGTGACCAGGGTGGCCCAGCGCGCGGCGGTCTCCAGGTCGGGGGCGTCCAGCGCGACGGCGATGGGGGCTGCGGTCACGGCTTCTCCTTCTCGGGCTCGGTCGGCCGCACCTGGGGCGGCACGTAGCCGGCGGGCTTGTGGGCGAGCCCGACGGCGTCGGCCAGGCGTCCGATGCGGCGGGCCGCGAGGGCCTCCTCCAGCTCGCGCAGGACGCGGGGCCCGGCCGCGGGGTCGTGGAACAGGGCGGTGCCGACGGCGACGGCGGACGCGCCGGCGAGGATGAACTCCAGCGCGTCCAGGCCGGTCGAGACGCCGCCGACGCCGATGATCGGGGTCGTCGGCAGCGCGGCGTGCACCTGGTAGACGCAGCGGACCGCGACGGGCCGGATCGCGGGCCCCGACAGCCCGCCGGAGACGCCGGTGAGGGCGGGCCGCAGGGTCTGCGGGTCGATCGCCAGGCCGTCCATCGTGTTGATCAGGGTGAGGCCGTCGGCGCCGGCGTCGACGCAGGCCAGCGCGATGCCGACGATGTCGGTGACGTCGGGGGCGAGCTTGGCGAAGACCGGGGTGCCGGGCCGGGCGCCGGCGCGGACGGCGCGCAGCACCGACGCGGCGGCCGAGGGATGCCAGCCGAACATGCGGCCGCGGTCCTCGACGTTGGGGCAGGCGACGTTGACCTCGATGGCGGCGACGCCGGGGACGTTGCGGAGCCGGCGGGCGAGGTCGCCGAACTCCTCGACGCTGTTGCCCGCGATGGACACGATGGTGCGGACGTCCTGCTCGATGAGCCAGGGGAGGTCGCGTTCCAGGAACGCCTCGACGCCGGGGCCGGGCAGGCCCATGGCGGTGAGCAGGCCGCTGGGCGTCTCGGTCACGCGCGGGGTGGGGCGTCCCGCGCGCGCCTGGGACATCACCGAGGTGGTGACGAACGCGCCGAGGCGGGACAGTTCGAAGAACTGGGCCAGCTCGCGTCCCGTCCCGCCGCACCCGGAGGCCGTCAGGACGGGATTGGGGAGCTCCAGGGCGCCGAGGGTGGTCGTGACCCGGTCGCTCACTTCGGGCCCCCTTCCGTGACGCTCAGGACGCGCGGGGCGCCCAGCGCGTCGAACGGGATGGTGCCGAGGTCGCCCCAGCGGACGCGGTCGCCGCGCAGGACGGGCCCGTCGGCGCAGGCGCGGACCATGCGGGTGACGCCGTCCTCGCCGTGGATCGGCAGCATGCACGTCATGCAGGCGCCGATGCCGCAGGCGCCGGTCCGCTGCAGGAACTCCTCCACCGACACCTGGGACGGCAGCCCGAACTCGCCGGCGATCTGGGTGACCGAGCGCAGCAGCCCGGTCGGCCCGCAGGCGTAGACGACGTCGGCGCCGGTCTCCTGCACGACGCGGGGCAGCACGTCGCGCATGGCGCCCTTCTCGCCGAGCGAGCCGTCCTCGGTGACGACGGTGGCGGAGTCGCCGATGCGCTGCGCCATCCGGGACCCGAACACCTGCCGGGCGGACGGCCCGGCGAGCACGAAGTGCACCTGGCAGCCGCGCCGCAGCAGCGTGTCGGCGAGCGCGAACACCGCGGCGCCGCCGGGGCCGCCGGCGGCCAGCAGGCAGCTGACGGGGTCGCGGGGCAGCCGGAACGGGCGGCCGAGCGGGCCGAGCAGGTCGAGCTGGTCGCGGGAGCGGCGGCCGGCGAGCCAGCCGGTGCCGGGCTCGGTGTCGGCGAACACGACCTCGACGGTGCCGCCGTAGTCGGACTGCACCTGGTGGACGCCGAAGCAGCGGCGCACCAGCCGGGCGGTGTGCTCGCCGCCGACGGCGACGGCCACGAACTGGCCGGGCCGGAACCGCTCGGCGATGGCGGGCGCCACCAGCGTCATCGCGTGGTAGTCCTGCACCTGGCGGACCGTGAGGACCGTCGCCGACGTCTGCACCGGCGTGTCGGACACCCGTCTCCCTCTCTCGTCGCGTTCGCCGCGCGGGCGGGACGCCTGGTCCCGCCCGCGCGGCGGCTGTCACCCGGGCGTCACCGCGCCGTCACCGGCCCCCGCGGCCCCGGTGCGTCCGTGGGCGCCGGCGATCCGCTCGGCGTGCTCCTGGAGGGAGCGGACGCCGACCTGGCCGCCCGCGACGGCCTCGATGCCCTGGACGGCGGCGGCGAGCCCCTGGACGGTCGTCACGCACGGTACGCCCCGCAGCACGGCCGCGGTGCGGATCTCGTAACCGTCGAGCCGCGGCCCCGACTGGCCGGGGCTTCCGAAGGGAGTATTGACGATGAGGTCGACCTCGCCGTCCAGGACGCGCCGCACGATGGTGGGCTCGCCGTCCGGGCCCGGGCCTTCGCTGTGCTTGCGCACGATCTTGGCACGCACGCCGTTGCGGCGCAGGACCTCCGCGGTCCCTTCCGTGGCAAGAATCTCAAAGCCCAGGTCAGCCAGGCGCTTGACGGGGAAGATCATGTGCCGCTTGTCCCGGTTCGCCACCGACACGAACGCGCGGCCCTTGGTGGGCAGCGAGCCGTAGGCGGCCTGCTGCGACTTGGCGAACGCGGTGCCGAACACCTCGTCGATGCCCATGACCTCGCCGGTGGAGCGCATCTCGGGGCCGAGGACGGTGTCGACGCCCTGCCCGCGCTCGTTGCGGAACCGGTCGAAGGGCAGCACGGCCTCCTTGACCGCGATCGGCGCGTCCAGCGGCAGCGAGCCGCCGTCGCCGGAGGCCGGGAGCAGCCCCTCGCCGCGCAGTTCGGCGATCTTGGCGCCCATCATGACGCGGGCGGCGGCCTTGGCGAGCTGCACCGCGGTCGCCTTGGACACGAACGGGACGGTGCGGGACGCGCGCGGGTTGGCCTCCAGGACGTACAGGACGCCCGCCGACAGCGCGTACTGGACGTTCATCAGCCCGCGCACCCCGACGCCCTTGGCGAGCGCCTCGGTGGACTCGCGGATGCGGCGGACGTCGTCGTGGCCGAGGGTGATGGGCGGCAGCGCGCACGCCGAGTCGCCGGAGTGGATGCCGGCCTCCTCGATGTGCTCCATGACGCCGCCGAGGTACAGCTCCTCGCCGTCGTAGAGGGCGTCGACGTCGATCTCGATCGCCTCGTCGAGGAACCGGTCGACGAGCACCGGGTGCTCGGGGCTCGCCTCGGTCGCCCGCGCCATGTACGACTCCAGCGTGGAGTCGTCGTACACGATCTCCATGCCGCGCCCGCCGAGCACATACGAGGGCCGGACGAGGACCGGGTAGCCGATCTCGGCGGCGATCTCGAGGGCCTCCTCGTAGGACGTGGCGGTGCCGTGCTTGGGCGCGAGCAGCCCGGCACGGTGCAGGACGTGCCCGAACGCGCCGCGGTCCTCGGCGAGGTGGATGCTCTCGGGGGACGTCCCGACGATCGGCACGCCGGCGTCCTTGAGCTTCTGCGCCAGGCCCAGCGGGGTCTGCCCGCCGAGCTGGACGATCACGCCCGCGACCTCGCCGGACTGCTGCTCGGCGTGCACCACCTCCAGGACGTCCTCCAGGGTGAGCGGCTCGAAGTACAGCCGGTCGGAGGTGTCGTAGTCGGTGGAGACGGTCTCGGGGTTGCAGTTGACCATGACCGTCTCGTAGCCGGCCTCGGCCAGCGTGAACGAGGCGTGGACGCACGAGTAGTCGAACTCGACGCCCTGCCCGATCCGGTTGGGCCCGCTGCCGAGGATGATCACCTTGGGCTTGGCGCCCGGCGGGACCTCGGTCTCCTCGTCGTAGGCGGAGTACAGGTACGGGGTCTGCGCGGCGAACTCGGCGGCGCAGGTGTCGACCGTCAGGTAGACGGGCCGGACGCCGAGCGCGTGCCGCAGTTCCCGGACGACCTCCTCCGACAGCCCGCGCAGCTCGCCGATCTGCGCGTCGGAGAACCCGTGCCGCTTGGCGCGCAGCAGCTTGTCGCGGGTGAGCGCGTCGTCGGCGGTGCGGATCTCCTCGGCGATCTCGTTGATCGCGGCGATCTGGTCGAGGAACCACGGGTCGATCCGGGTCGCCTCGTAGGCCTCCTGGAGGCCCGCCCCGGCCGCCAGCGCGCGCTGGACGTCCCGCAGCCGCCCCTCGTGCGGGCGGCTGGCCGACTCCAGCAGCGCGGCCGGGTCGGCGCCGTCGATCCCGGCCCAGCTGAACGAGGACCCCTTGCGCTCCAGCGACCGCAGCGCCTTCTGCAGCGCCTCGGTGAAGCAGCGGCCGATCGCCATCGCCTCGCCGACCGACTTCATGTGGGTGGTGAGGGTCGGGTCGGCGCCGGGGAACTTCTCGAACGCGAACCGTGGCACCTTCACCACGACGTAGTCGAGGGTCGGCTCGAACGACGCGGGCGTCTCGCGGGTGATGTCGTTCGGGATCTCGTCGAGGGTGTAGCCGATGGCGAGCTTCGCGGCGATCTTGGCGATCGGGAAGCCGGTGGCCTTGGACGCCAGCGCCGACGACCGCGACACCCGCGGGTTCATCTCGATGACGATCATCCGGCCGGTGCCGGGGTGCACCGCGAACTGGATGTTGCAGCCGCCGGTGTCGACGCCGACCTCGCGGATCACCGCGATCGCGACGTCGCGCATGTTCTGGTACTCGCGGTCGGTCAGCGTCATCGCGGGCGCGACGGTGATCGAGTCGCCGGTGTGCACGCCCATCGGGTCGAGGTTCTCGATGGAGCAGACGATGACCACGTTGTCGGCGCGGTCCCGCATGACCTCCAGCTCGTACTCCTTCCAGCCGAGGATGGACTCCTCCAGGAGCACCTCGCTGGTCGGGGACGCGTCGAGGCCGGCGCCGGCGATGCGGCGCAGCTCGTCCTCGTCGTGGGCGAAGCCGGAGCCCCGGCCGCCCATCGTGAACGACGGCCGCACGACGAGCGGGTAGCCGAGCTCGCCGGCGGCCGCGACGATCTCGTCCATCGTGTGGCAGATCACCGACTTGGCGGACTCGGCGTTCAGGCCCTGCTCGGCCGCCACCTTGGCGACGATCTCCTTGAACTTCTCGCGGTTCTCGCCGGCCTGGATCGCGTCCACGTCGGCGCCGATCAGCTCGACCCCGTACCGCGCCAGGACGCCGCTCTCGAACAGCGCGATGGCGGTGTTGAGGGCCGTCTGGCCGCCGAGGGTGGGCAGCAGCGCGTCCGGCCGCTCCTTGGCGATGATCTTCTCGACGACCTCGGGGGTGATCGGCTCGACGTAGGTGGCGTCGGCGAACTCCGGGTCGGTCATGATCGTGGCGGGGTTGCTGTTGACCAGCGTCACCCGCAGGCCCTCGGCCTTCAGCACCCGGCACGCCTGGGTGCCGGAGTAGTCGAACTCGCACGCCTGGCCGATGACGATCGGCCCCGAGCCGATGACCAGGACGGACTTCAGGTCTTCGCGGCGCGGCATTACTTCGACGCCTCCATCAGGTCGCAGAAACGGTCGAAGAGGCCGGACGCGTCGTGCGGGCCCGCCGCCGCCTCCGGGTGGTACTGGACGCTGAACGCCGGGCGGTCCAGGAGCCGCAGCCCCTCGACGCAGCCGTCGTTGAGGTTCACGTGGCTGACCTCGGCGCGCCCGTAGGGGGTGTCGAAGGGGCCGTCGGTGGGGGCGTCCACGGCGAACCCGTGGTTGTGCGCCGACACGTCGACCTTGCCGGTCGCGCGGTCCTGGACGGGCTGGTTGATGCCCCGGTGCCCGAACCGCAGCTTGTAGGTGCCGAGGCCGAGCGCGCGGCCGAAGATCTGGTTGCCGAAGCAGATGCCGAAGAACGGCTTGCCGGCGTCCAGGACGCCGCGCAGCGCGTCCACGGCGTAGCCGGCGGCGGCGGGGTCGCCGGGGCCGTTGGAGAAGAACACCCCGTCGGGGTTCAGCGCGAGGATGTCCTCGGCGGTGCTGCCCGCGGGCAGCACGTGCACCTCGCAGCCGCGCTCGGACATCCGGTACGGCGTCATCGACTTGATGCCGAGGTCGACGGCGGCGACGGTGTAGCGCTTCTCGCCCTGCGCCTGGACGACGTAGGGCTCGGCGGCCGAGACGTCGCGGGCGAGGTCGGCGCCCTCCATCGACGGGCTTTGCCGGACGCGCTCCAGCAGCGCGTCCTCGCCGGGCGCGAGGGCGTCCGGGCCGCTGAAGATCGCGGCGCGCATCGCGCCCCTGTCGCGCAGGTGCCGCGTCAGCGCGCGGGTGCCGGGGATCGCGATGCCGACGATCCCCTGGTCGCGCAGCGCCGACCCGAGCGAGCCGGTGGCGCGCCAGTTGGAGGCCACGCGCGCGGGCTCGCGCACCACGTACCCGGCGACCTGGATGCGCTTGGACTCCGGGTCCTCGGTGTTGATCCCGGTGTTGCCGATGTGGGGGGACGTCATGGCCACGATCTGGCGGGCGTAGGAGGGGTCGGTGAGCGTCTCCTGGTAGCCGGTCATGCCGGTGTTGAAGACCATCTCGCCGAAGGTCTCCCCCGTGGCGCCGTAGGCGGCCCCGTGGAAGACCCTGCCGTCTTCCAGAACGAGCAGAGCAGGGGTCACTGAAGCTTCCCTTCCAGGACGGTCGGCGCGCCGCGCAGGAACGTCGCGACGACCCGGCCCGGCAGCTCCAGCCCCGCGAACGGGGTGTTGCGGCTCTTGGAGGTCATCGCCGACGGGTCCACGGCGCGGCGCGGCGACGGGTCGTACAGCGTGATGTTGGCGGGCGAACCTGCCTCCAGCGGACGACCCTGTCCGGTAAGGCGGCCGATCTTCGCGGGACGGAGCGACATGCGGTCGGCGACCCCGGCCCAGTCCAGCAGGCCGGTCTCGATCATGGCCTCCTGGACGACCGGCAGCGCCGTCTCCAGGCCGATCATGCCCATCGCCGCGACCGCCCACTCGGTCTCCTTGGCCTCGACCGGGTGGGGGGCGTGGTCGGTGGCGACGCAGTCGATGGTGCCGTCGGCGAGCGCGTGCCGCAGCGCGGTGACGTCGTCGGCGGTGCGCAGCGGCGGGTTGACCTTGAAGATCGGGTCGTACGTCCCGGCCCTGGCGTCGTTGAGCAGCAGGTGGTGCGGGGTGACCTCGGCGGTCACCGGGCAGCCCTTGCTCTTGGCCCACCGGATGATCTCCACCGAGCCGGCGGTGGAGACGTGGCAGACGTGCAGCCGCGACCCGACGTGCTGGGCGAGCAGCACGTCCCGGGCGATGATCGCCTCCTCGGCGACCGCGGGCCAGCCGCGCAGCCCGAGCGCCGCCGACATCTCGCCCTCGTTCATCTGCGCGCCCTCGGTGAGCCGGGGCTCCTGCGCGTGCTGGGCGACGACGCCGTCGAACGCCTTCACGTACTCCAGCGCCCGCCGCATGATCACCGCGTCGGACACGCAGTGCCCGTCGTCGGAGAACACCCGGACCCGCGCGGCGGAGTCGGCCATCGCGCCGAGCTCGGCGAGCTTCTCGCCGGCGATCCCGCGCGTCACGGCCCCGACGGGCTGGACGTCGCAGTACCCGGCCTCGCGGCCGAGCCGCCAGACCTGCTCGACCACGCCGGCGGTGTCGGCGACCGGGTCGGTGTTGGCCATCGCGTGGACGGCGGTGTAGCCGCCCATCGCGGCCGCCTTCGTGCCGGACTCGACGGTCTCGGCGTCCTCGCGTCCGGGCTCGCGCAGGTGGGTGTGCAGGTCGACCAGGCCGGGCAGCGCCACCAGGCCCTCGGCGTCGACGACCTGCGCGCCGGCCTCGTCCAGGCCGGTCCCGACCTCGGCGATGACGCCGTCGCGGACCAGGAGATCGGCCGGCTCGCCGCCCAGGATCCGGGCGCCCTTGATGATGTGCGTGCTCACTGGGAGACCTCCTGGCCGATCGCCGGCTCGGAGCCCCCGAGCAGCAGGTACAGGACCGCCATGCGGGCGCTGACGCCGTTGGCGACCTGCTCGACGATGGTGGAACGGACGGAGTCGGCGACCTCTGCGGCGATCTCGACGCCGCGGTTCATCGGTCCGGGGTGCATGACGATGGCGTGGTCGGGCAGCGCCGCCATGCGCTCGGCGTCCAGGCCGTAGCGGCGGCTGTACTCGCGGACCGTCGGGAAGTAGGCGGCGTTCATCCGCTCCTGCTGGACGCGCAGCATCATGATGACGTCGCTCTTGGGGAGCACGCCGTCCAGGTCGTAGGAGACCGAGCAGGGCCAGGTGTCGATCGCGACCGGCAGCAGCGTCGGCGGCGCGACGACGGTGACGTCGGCGCCGAGCGTGTTCAGCAGCAGCACGTTGGATCGTGCCACCCGGCTGTGCAGGACGTCGCCGACGATCGTGACGCGGCGGCCCTCCAGGTCGCCGAGCCGCTTGCGCATCGTGAACGCGTCCAGCAGCGCCTGCGTCGGGTGCTCGTGGGTGCCGTCGCCGGCGTTGACGACGCTGCCCTGCACCCAGCCCGCCAGCCGGTGCGGCGCGCCGGACGCGCCGTGCCGGATGACGACGCCGTCGGCGCCCATCGCCTCCAGGGTGAGCGCGGTGTCCTTCAGGCTCTCGCCCTTGGACACGCTGGACCCCTTCGCGGAGAAGTTGATCACGTCGGCGGACAGCCGCTTGGCGGCCGCCTCGAACGAGATCCGGGTGCGGGTGGAGTCCTCGAAGAACAGGTTGACGACCGTCCGGCCGCGCAGCGTCGGCAGCTTCTTGACGGCGCGGCTCGCGATCTGGGCCAGCTCCTCGGCCGTGTCCAGCACCAGCAGCGCGTCGTCGCGGGTGAGGTCGGCCGCCGAGATCAGATGGCGTTTCACTTGGCTCCCTCCGCGGGCGCGGGCGCCCCTGCCGCGGGGCCGAGCAGCACGGCGTCGCGGCCGTCGTTCTCGGCCAGCAGCACCTTCACGTTCTCGCGCATCGAGGTGGGCAGGTTCTTGCCCACGTAGTCGGCGCGGATGGGCAGTTCCCGGTGCCCGCGGTCCACCAGGACGGCGAGCTGGACGGCGCGCGGGCGGCCGAGGTCGTTGAGCGCGTCGAGCGCGGCGCGGACCGTCCGGCCGGAGAACAGCACGTCGTCGACCAGCACCACCACGCGGTCGTCGATCCCGTCGGACGGCAGCTCGGTGCGGCCGAGCGCGCGGGCGGGGCGCATGCGCAGGTCGTCGCGGTACATGGTGACGTCGAGGGACCCCCACGGCACCGGCCGGCCCTCGACGTCGTGCAGCAGCCCGGCGAGCCGCTCGGCGAGCGTCACGCCGCGCGTCTGGATGCCGAGGAGCAGGACGTCGTGCCCGCCCTTGGTGCGTTCGAGGATCTCGTGCGCGATCCGGGTCAGCGCGCGTCTGATGTCGGGACCCTCGAGAACGGCCTTGGGCCGGGGATCTCCGTCCGCGCGCGCCCCGGCAGGCCGGACCGGCCTGGAGGCAGCATTCACCGCCGGAACCTCCTTTCCCGCCTCACGGGACGGGTCTTAAAGGACGCCTTGTCCCGACCACGGTAGCAGCCGGGCGCGGCTGCCCCGCACCGGGCCCGTCGAGCGTCCTGCCTGGTGAGACGGGGTGAGAGGGGTCACATTCCGGGCCGCCGGCCGGGCCCGCCCGGCGGCCGCGCGGCCGCCGGGGGCCCGCCGCGCCGGGCCTTCCGGGGATCCGGACGACCCGGATCGAGACCTGCGGATTCGACCGCTTTTTTCCAATCAGCTTGACCTAGGGCCTTCCCCGTTTTACCGTCACTGTCCGTAACCATCCCTGGAGACAGGGTCTTGGGGCCCAATGGCGCCGGGAAACTGTCTCCCCCCGGCCTCCCGCCGGGGTCCAACGACGACGAAAGTGAGCCTGGGGGGCCGCAGAATGCCGTCTGAATACGCAAAGGCTCTCGGCGCGCGCCTGCGCGCCATCCGCACCCAGCAGGGGCTGTCGCTGCACGGTGTGGAGGAGAAGTCCCGCGGCCGCTGGAAGGCCGTCGTCGTGGGTTCGTACGAGCGGGGCGACCGCGCCGTCACCGTTCAGAAGCTGGCCGAGCTCGCCGATTTCTACGGCGTGCCGGTTTCCGAGTTGCTGCCCGGCGGAGCCGCGCCGAGCCCGCTCGGGCCTACGCCCAAGCTCGTCATCGACCTTGAGCGGCTGCAGCAGCTTCCGAAGGACAAGGCCGGTCCTCTCGCCCGCTACGCCGCGACGATCCAGAGCCAGCGGGGCGACTACAACGGAAAGGTCCTGTCCATCCGCCAGGAAGACCTACGGTCCCTGGCGGTCATCTATGACAAGTCCCCGACCGAGCTGACCGAGGAGCTCATCACCTGGGGCGTGCTCGACCCGGAGGCGCGCCGCGCCGTCGAGTCGTTCTGACCCGCGGGGGCGCGGGGGGCCTTCCCCCGCGAAAGGCACCGCCCCCGCCGCACCACCGAGACGGGGCCCGGCCGCCGGCCGGGCCCCGTTCCGCGCCCGCCCGCAGTTCCGCGCCCGCGCGCCGTTCCCGATCGGGCGCCGCGCGCCGAACTCGATAGCGATTCCTCCCGCAATCCACCGGGGGCATGGAATTTCCCCGAAAAGCCCGGCGGCCTCTCCCGCACTCGCCGGTTCCCCCGGCCCACGCGGCGCATCGATCACTCTGCGTCCAACCTCCCGCGTCACCCCACCGGAGCGGTGCGACACTCCTTGCCCGCGAGGGGCGCGCACCTGCGCGGACGGCCCCGCCGGGGCACGAGCAGAGCGAGCGGGAGGACGGCGGCCATGACGGCGGAGCTGACCGCGAACCCGGTCGAGAAGCCGCGCTCGCCCGGCAGGCCGGCGACGATCACGGCGCTGACCTGGGTGCCGAGGGACGCGCCGACCGTCCGGATGAGGGTGTTGATGCCGGTGGCGACGCCCGTCTCCCCCGCCGGGACCGCCGCGACGACGAGGTTCGCGACGGCGGCGTAGGCGAACCCGAGCCCGATGCCGCGTCCCAGGCCGCCGGCGTAGAGCTGCCACATGGCCGCGTGCTGGACGGTCACGAACGCGTAGCCGGCGGCGGTCATCACCGCGCCGCCGAGCAGGACCATCCGGGACCCGATCCGGCGGTCGAGGATCCCGGCGACCATGCCCGCCGCCGTCATCCCGATGCTGGCGGGCAGCTGGAGCAGGGCCGCCTGCGTGGCCGTCCCGCCGAAGCCGTAGCCGGTGCCCGCCGGCAGCTGGACGAGGAGCGGGAACAGCAGCCCGCCCGCCATCAGCGCGTACCCGGACAGCAGCGAGGCGGCGTTCGCCGTCCACACCCCGCGCAGCCGCATCAGGCGCAGGTCGACCAGCGGTTCGGCGACGCGGGCCTCGACCCGCAGCCACACCGCCGCCAGCACCGCCGCCAGGGCGAGCAGGCCGAGCACGCCGGGGGACGCCCAGCCCCAGTCCATCCCCTCGGTGAGCGCGGTCAGCGCGGCCACCAGCCAGCCGGCGAACAGCGCGGCGCCCCACCAGTCGACCCTGGCCGCGTCGCGCGGCGGGGACGTGGGAACGATCCACCAGGCGAGCACGAGGCCCGGCAGGAGCCCGGCCACCGGCACCCACAGCAGCCAGCGCCAGCCCACCAGGTCGATGATCGGCCCGGCGATGCACCAGGAGATCGCGCCGCCGAGGCCGAGCATGGACGACATCAGGCCGACCGCCGACGCCGTCCGGGCGGGCGGGTAGACGTCGCGGATGATCGTGTAGGCGAGCGGGAAGACACCGCCGCCGATCCCGCCGAGCATCCGTCCGGCCAGCATCAGCGGCAGCGACCCGGCCGCCGCCGCGACGACCATCCCGGCGGTGGCGACCACCAGCACGGCCAGCAGCACGCGGCGCGGGCCGTACAGGTCGCCGAGCCGGCCGATCACCGGCGTGGACACGGCCGCCGACAGCGTCATCGCGGTGATCGCCCAGGCGGCCCCGGCCGCCGAAGTGTGCAGGCCCTGCTGGATCAGCGCGAGCGCGGGGGTCACGACGGCCATGGACAGCGAGTACGCCATCATGCCGAGGAACGCCAGCAGCGGCACCAGCCCTCGTCCGCCCCGCGCCGTCACCACGCCCTCCTTTACTTCGCCGCCCTAACGATCT
This sequence comes from Actinomadura opuntiae, assembly GCF_030283205.1. GTDB lineage: Bacteria > Actinomycetota > Actinomycetes > Streptosporangiales > Streptosporangiaceae > Spirillospora. The sequence goes on along the minus strand of NZ_JASNWF010000021.1, from coordinate 106,751 downwards.
CATGGACGGACGAAGCAGGGACAAAGCGGGTCATTTCATGGCGGGCTCGCCGACGATGCCGCGCTCCCGCAGCGACCGCGCCTCGTCCGCCGGGACGCCCAGCACCTCGCGGAGGACCTCGTCGGTGTCGGCGCCGAGCACCGGCGCGTGCGCCGGGACGGGAACGTCCTCACCCAGCCGCAGCGGCGACGCCGGGGCGAGATGGGGGCCGATCCCCGGCTCGTCGAGCTCGGCCATGAGCGGCTCGTCGTGCAGGCCGGCGGCGACCTCGGCGAAGTCGCGGTACCGGGAGCACAGCACGGAGGTGCCCTTCAGCCCGTCCTCGACCTCCGCGCAGGTGCGGGACGCGAACCAGGGGGCGAGGACGCCGCCGAGCGCGTCCCGGTAGGCGTACCGGTCGACGGCGGTGCGGAAGTCGGCGCCGAGGGCCCGCTCCAGCGCCTCGGCGACCTCGGCGAGCCCCGTGGCGGCGACCAGGTCGCGCCAGTGCCGCGCGGTCAGCACCGCGACCATGACCCGTCCGTCGCTGGTGACGAAGTCGCGCCCGAAGTCGCCGAACAGCCGGTTCCCCAGGCGCGGCCGCACCTGCCCGAGCTGCGCCTCCGCGAGCATCCCGAGGTTCCCGGCCGTGGCGAGCGCCACATCGGACAGCGCGACCCGCAGCCGGGTCCCCTCGCCGGTGCGCAGCCGGTGCCGCTCGGCGGCCAGCAGCCCGATCGCGAGGTACAGCCCGCACGCCACGTCCCAGGCCGGCATCACGTGGTTGGACGGCTCGGCGCTCCCGGACGGCCCGGTGATCGACGGGAACCCCAGCGCGGCGTTCACCGTGTAGTCGACGGCGTTGCCGCCGTCCCGCGTACCGAGCAGCTGCACATGGATCAGATCCGGCCGCGCCTCCCGCAGCGCCTCGTAGGTCAGCCCGTCGCGCGGCGGCGCGTTCGTCAGCACGACGCCGGCCTCGCCCGCCAGCCGAGCGACGAGCGCCCGCCCCTCGGCCGACCGCAGGTCGACGGTCAGCGACCGCTTCCCCTTGTTCAGCCCGGCCCAGTACAAGCTCCGCCCGGACGGCGCGAGCGGCCAGCGGTCGATGTCGGGCCCTCCCCCCACCTGATCGACCCGGATCACGTCAGCGCCCAGCTGGGCGAGGGTCATCCCGCCGAGCGGCGAGGCGACGAAGCTGGACAGCTCGATCACCCGCAGCCCCGCCAACGGCAACGTCGCATCACTCTGCATCCCACCGAGTATGCGCACCCCCACCCAACCCCCCACCGCCGCCCCACCGCCCTCAGCCGAGACCCCCAACACACCACCGCAACCGGCAACCCCAACCACGCGCCGCCCCGACCCGCCGCGATCGCGAGCAAAGCGAGACCCACCGATCCCGCGCCCCCAGCCGTCCTCCCCCAGCCCCGCGCCGACCTGGACCGTTGCGATCGCGAGCGAAGCCAACTTCGAGCGAAGCGAGAACTTGATCGCGCAGCGAGGCCCCCAGGGCCGAGTCGAAGCGATGCAGCGATCGCACGCAGTGCCCGCCGAAGGGAGGGCCCCCAGGGCCCGACCGCCAAGGGCACTGCAAAACAACTCGGACCGCGCCGGGCCGGTCGGCTCGGGGGGATGCGACCGGCGCCGGCGCGGCCGGCTCGGAGTGTCTTCAGTTGTTGCTCTCCTCAGCCCTGCGCCGACCCGAACCGTCGCGATCGCGAGCGAAGCCGGATTCGAGCGAAGCGAGAATCCGATCGCGCAGCGAGGCCCCCAGGGCCGAGCCGGAGCGATGCAGCGATCGCACGCAGTGCCCGCCGAAGGGAGGGCCCCCAGGGCCCGACCGCCAAGGGCACTGCAATCAAGGCAGAGTGGGTTGGCTGGTGATGCCGAGGGTGTCTTCGACGAGGGTGACGAAGACTTCGGCGTCGTGGAGGAGTTCCTCCGCTTCGCGCGGGGTGACGGCGCGCGGGAGGCCGGCTTCGGCGGCGGCGCGCTTGTCGGCGCCGGCGGCGAAGAACGCGGCCCATTCGCGCAGGGCGGGTTCGGCTTCGGGCAGCAGGACCCAGACGCTGCGCGGGCGTCCGCGCCGGTGGGTCTCCAGGGGCTCCTTGGACGCCAGCACCGCGGCGGCGGCGCGCAGCGCGGCGAGGTGGGCGCAGACGTAGCGGACGGCGGGCGAGGTCGCCTCGGCGGCCTCGGCGAGGCCCATGCGGGCGGCGTGCAGCTGGCCGACCGCCGTGTGCGCCGGGCGCGGCGCCGGGAGCGCGCGGTGGCGCGGGGGCGGCGCGGGCTGGGCGGCGGAGTGGGCTCCGCGCGCGGCCGTCGTTGCGGACATGACTGCCTCCTTCCGGGGCTCGGGCCGGCCGGGCGGAGAGCTTCCCCTCACTCCGCCCGGCCGTCCGTCCCGCCGGCCACTGCTGCGCCGGTCGGGGACGTCGCCCTGGCGCGGGCCGCGAGTCCCGCGCCACATCGAACATAAGTTCGACGCACTCACAGTAAAGCGCCCTGTCGCCGATTCGTCAACGTGTTCGAACGCACGCCGCCCGACCTGCGCCGACGGCATATCCGCAGGAGAACGGCGGGATGGGACGGGCCACCGCACCGTAGGGTGCTGGCATGCATCCGAATGTCGAACGGGTCGCCGCGGCGCTGCGCGCGCAGGGCGCGGCGGGCCAGATCGTCGAGCTGCCGGATTCGGCCCGCACCGCGCAGGCCGCCGCGGACCAGCTCGGCTGCGAGGTCGGCGCGATCGCCAACAGCCTGGTGTTCGACGCCGACGGGGCGCCGCTGCTGGTGATGACGAGCGGCGCGCACCGCGTGGACACCGGCAAGGTCGCGCTCCTGGTGGGGGCGGAGAAGGTGGGGCGGGCGACGCCCGAGTTCGTCCGGGAGGCGACCGGGCAGCCGATCGGCGGCGTCGCGCCGGTCGGGCATCCGGCGCCGATCCGCACGCTGGTGGACGTGTGGCTGGACAAGTACGACGAGGTGTGGGCGGCGGGCGGGCATCCGCACACGGTCTTCCCGACCACGTACGAGGAACTGCTGAGGATCACCGGGGGCGCCCCGGCCGAGGTGGGTTGAGAGGACTGGGCATGGAGATCTGGCACAACCCGCGCTGCTCGAAGAGCCGTGCCGCCAAGGCCGCGCTGGACGAGGCGGGCGTGGAGTACACCGAGCGCCGCTATCTGGACGAGCCGCCCACGGCGGACGAGCTGGACGCGGTGCTGAAGCGGATCGGCGCGGAGCCGTGGGACGTGGCGCGGCTCGGCGAGCCGGTCGCCAGGGAGCTGGGCCTGAAGGACCTCGAGCACGACCGCGCCCGGTGGATCGAGATCATGGTGGCGAACCCGGTGCTGATCCAGCGTCCGATCGTGCTGACCGGCGGGGAGGCCGTCGTGGCGCGGGACCCGGAATCGGTCAGGAAGGCCCTCGACAGCCGCTGATGCGGGTGTGATTCTGGGGATCGGAACGCTGCGGCGTTCCATGCCGACGATGAGTGACGTCCGGGAGGGGCGATGAGCGCTCAGATGCGCACGGGCCCGGCCGCGCGCGACCCGGAGTTCCGGGGCATCGACCCGCCCGCGCTGGACCAGGTGATCCGGCAGCTGCGCGACGCGCAGGCGGCGATCTCCGGCTGGCTGAACGGGCACCGCCCGCCGGCCGGGGTGTCGCAGGCCGGGTACCGGCAGGCCGACGAGGTCGCGCACTGGGCCGCCGCGCAGCTCGGGATGCTGACGCGGCGGTACAACTTCGCGGTCACCCACCCCGACGCGGGCGGCGGGGTGGACGCCCCTCCCGCACCCGCGCCGGCGCCGACGCCTCCTCCGACGAAGGCGCCCGGCCCGGGCGGGACGCCTTCTCCGGTGCGTCCGCCGCGCCGGACGTCCCCGGTGCGCAAGGTCGCGCCGACGCCTCGGGGCGCCGGCGACCTCGGCGGCTACCCGGACCGCCCGGCCGCGCAGAAGGCCGCGAGGGCGGACGCGCTGGCCGTCGCCGCCGCCGTCCAGGGCGGCCGGGCCGTCCCGGACGCGGTCTGGAAGCGGCTGAAGGCCGACGCCCGCGACCCCGACTACACCGAGACGCTGTACGAGCGCCTCGGCCCCGTCGGCGCCGCCGGCCTGGTCGAGGCGGCGCACGGCGACGCGGCGCGGCTGAAGGTGATCGAGGAGTCGCTCGGCACCTCCAGCCACCATCTGGCGATGGACGTGACGTGGCTGCGCGCCTTCCTCGCCGAGGCCGACCGCGCCGGGGTGCGTCCGGCGGCCGTCCAGGTGGTCACCGAGGCCGATATGAGCGGCAGGACCCGCGAGGCCATCGCCAGGCTCCATCTGGACCCGGTGATGCACACGCAGTCCGCTCCCGCGCGTCCGGGGAGCGGACCGGGCCACGGCGCGCCCGGCGGCACGGACGCACCGAGCCACAGCAGCACGCCCAGCAACGTCGCCTGATGTGAGGTCGCCATGGCCGCTCCGCCGCCTCCGGGGAGCCTGCCCCCGCCGTACACCGCCGCGGGCGCGGCCCAGCTGTCGCCCACCGAGCAGCCGAACCCCGAGTACGAGCGGCTGTACCGCGCCTACGCCGACGCCTACGGCAGCATCGACCAGGTGCGGCGGGCCCTGGACGCGCCCGCGCGGACGCTCGGCTCGTCCGACGCGTGGCTGGGCCCGGAGGCGCGCGAGTGGGGCGCCCAGCTCGACTCCCGGCGCGGGACGCTGAGGAAGGCCGCCGACCGGATCCTGTGGGACATCTACGACCGGCTGTCGTCCACGCAGCGGACCACCCCGCGGGTCTAGTCTCTTCCGGGTGAGGGACCCGAAGCTGCGCGAGATCGACGAACGCGCCTTCCTACGGCGGCTCAACCCCATGCTCGAGGTGTACCGGGCCGCGATGGAGCCGCCGGAGGAGCAGTTGCCGGGCCGGCACACCATCATGGAGCGGCACGCGTCGTACCCGTCGTTCCGCGCGTTCGTCGCGGAGCGGCGCGCCGCGCTGCCCGGCCTGCCGGGACCGGTCCACGGGTTCGCCTACGGGTTCCGCGGGACGCGCGGGCAGTGGTGGCACGACGTGGTGTACCAGGCGCTCATCGACGTCGGCGGCGCCGCGCACGCCGAGTCGTGGATGGACGACTCGTTCGAGGTGGCGGAGCTGCACGTGCACCCTCAGGCGCAGGGACGGGGGCTCGGGCGGGCGCTGCTGACGGCGCTGTGCGAGGGCCGTCCGGAGCGGACGGTCGTGCTGTCGACGCTGGACCGCAGGCCCGAGACGCCGGCCCGCCGGCTGTACCGCTCGGTCGGCATGGTGGACCTGCTGACCGACTTCGAGTTCCCCGGCGGCGGCCCCCGCTACGCGGTCATGGGCGGGACGCTGCCCCTGGCGCCGTACCCGCCGGACTCCAGCAGCCCGTAGACCTCGCGCGTGGCGGTCGACTGGTTGAAGGTGATGAAGTGGATGCCGGGCGCGTCCTGCTCGAGCAGGTCGCGGCACAGGTCGGCGGCGTGCTCGATGCCGAGCCGCCGCACCGCCTCCGGGTCGTCGGCGACGGCGTCGAAGCGGGCCCTGACCTCGGGCGGGAACGGCGCGCCGGACAGCTGCTCGGACCGCTCGATGGTGCTGTACTTGGTGACCGGCATGATGCCGGGGATGATCGGCGTCTCGCAGCCCACGGCGGCGACCCGGTCGCGCAGCCGGAAGTAGTCGTCGGCGCGGAAGAACATCTGCGTGATCGCGTAGTCGGCGCCGGCGCGGCACTTGTCGACGAAGAAGCGGGTGTCGCTCTCGATGTCGGGCGAGCGCGGGTGCTTGTAGGGGAACGCGGCGACGCCGACGCAGAAGTCGCCGTAGGAGCGGATCATGCGGACGAGCTCGGCGGCGTACTCGACGCCCTCGGGGTGCTTGACCCACTCCCCCGTCGGGTCGCCGGGCGGGTCGCCGCGCAGCGCGAGCACGTTGCGGACGCCGGCGGCGGCGAACCGGCCGATCAGGTTGCGCAGCTCGGCCTGGGAGTGGTTCACGGCGGTGAAGTGCGCGACCGGGGTGAGGGTGGTGTCGGTGGCGATCCGCTCGACGATGTCGACGGTCGTGTCGCGGGTGCCGCCGCCCGCCCCGTAGGTGACCGACACGAACGTCGGGTGCAGGGGCTCCAGCTCGCGGATCGTACGCCACAGGTTCCGGACGCCCTTGTCGGTCTTGGGCGGGGAGAACTCGAACGAGAAGGACCGCTCGCCCGAGGCCAGCAGGTCGCGGACGGTCGGGGGCCGGTCGGGACGTACGGGTCGCATCCCCCAAGCCTACAGGCGGGCCCGGCCGGGGACCCGCCCGCCGCCGGGCCGGGCGGCCGGCTCCATTACGGGTGATCCTGCACACGTCCACACCAACGTAATGCCTCTATTTCCTGTGATCGACTGACATATCCCCCGATAGCTGGCGGGTGGATTCCGTCCGGCTGGATACGATCGCGGGCATGTCGAGGCTGCCTGCGGGAGGACGACCCCCCGCATCCCCCGGATCGCCCGGCTCGCCCTGGAGCCGCATCCGCAAGGAGGTCGACGAGGCGCTGCTGGCCTTCGTCGACCGCCAGCGCCCCGGCCTGCTGTCCATCAGCGACGACCTCGGGCCGCTGCTGTCGGCGCTGGACGCGCTGCTGGAGGGCGGCAAGCGGCTGCGTCCGGCGTTCTGCTACTGGGGGTGGCGCGCGGCGGACGGCGGAACCGACGACCCCGCGATCGTGCACGCGGCGGCGTCCCTGGAGCTGCTGCAGGCCAGCGCGCTGATCCACGACGACGTGATGGACTCCAGCGACACCCGGCGCGGGCAGCCGTCGGTGCACCGCCGGTTCGAGGCGCTGCACCACGCGCAGGGCTGGCCGGGCGCCGCCGTGCCGTTCGGCGCGGGCACCGCGATCCTGCTCGGCGACCTGTGCCTGGCCTGGTCGAGCGAGATGTTCGAGACGTGCGGCCTGGACGAGGAGCGGCGCCGCCGCGGCCGGGCCGTCTACGACCTGATGCGCACCGAGGTCATGTGCGGCCAGTACCTGGACATGCTGGAGGGCACCCGCGGCCGGGCGACGGCGGAGACGGCGCTGCGGGTGGTGGAGTTCAAGAGCGCCAAGTACACGATCGAGCGGCCGCTGCACCTGGGCGCCGCGCTGGCCGGCGCGGACCCGCGGGTGACCGCCGCGCTCACCGGCTACGGCCTGCCGCTCGGCATCGCCTTCCAGCTGCGCGACGACGTGCTCGGGGTGTTCGGCGACCCCGCCGAGACCGGCAAGCCGGCCGGCGACGACCTGCGCGAGGGCAAGCGGACCGTGCTGGTCGCGCTCACGCTGGAACGCGCCACGGCGGCGCAGGCGGCGGCGCTGGAGCGCCGGCTCGGCGACCCGGGGCTGGACCGCCCCGGGGTGGACGAGGCGCGCGCGATCATCGAGGAGACCGGCGGCCTGGCGGCCTGCGAGGCGATGATCGACCGCTATCTGGACGAGGCCGGCCGGGCGCTGGACGGCGCGCCGATCGCCGGGGAGGCCCGCGACGCGCTCGCCGGCCTCGCGGTCGCCGCCACCGCGCGCCGCACCTGAACCCGGCGTCCCGCCCGCGATCGGGCGTGTGATCGAAATGTAACAATTGGGCCAAGTGAGGCCGCCGGGGTAGCACTGTCCCACCATTTGGTGGCAGAAATGTCGCCATGTGCGCAGACAACCCCGGGAACCGCGTGCCGCGCATCGCCCCGCTGCCCGAGGCGGAGTGGGACGACACGCTCAAGGCCGCGACCGCGTCGATCGGGCCGCTGAACGTCCTGACGACGCTCGGCCGCCACCCGAAGCTGTTCAGGAGCTGGATCGGCCTCGGCACGGCGCTGCTGATGAAGGGCCTGCTGGGCGACCGCGACCGGGAGCTCGCGATCATGCGCACGGCGCACCTGCGGGACTGCGCGTACGAGTGGGGGCACCATCGCCGGCTCGCACTGGCCGCGGGCCTGACCGAGACCGAGATCGCCGCGCTCCGGCTGCCCCTCGACGACCACGCGTGGGACGAGGACGACCTGATGGTGCTGACCGCGGCGGACGAGCTGAACGAGCGCAGCACGCTCACCGACGCGACGTGGGCGGCGCTGTCGGCCCGGTTCGGCGAGCGGGAGCTGATCGAGCTGGTGATGCTCGTCGGGCACTACCACATGGTCGCCTTCGCGCTGAACGCCCTGCGCGTCCAGGACGAGGAGGAGCACTGATGCGGCCCTTCACGAGGCGGGCGGGACGGCGGACGGGAAGGTGGACGCCGGCCGCGGGGGCGCTGGTGTCCGTGCTCGCGCTCGCCGCGCCCGTCTCCGCCGCGTTACCGGCGCGGGCGACGCAGACCCGGTGCGGCGACCCCGCACAGCGCCCCTGGTGCGCCACGGCGCTCGGCGCGGACCGGCGGACCGCCCTGCTGATGGCGAAGATGACCGACGACGAGAAGATCGCGATGCTCGCGTCGGACGACCCGCTGGGCGGCCCGCTCGGCGGCTTCATCGACACCGCGCACGCCGACACCAACGGCGGCATCCCTCGACTGGGCATTCCGCCGCTCTACATGGCCGACGGCCCGGCGGGCGTCCGGCAGGGCAAGGCGACCCGGCTGCCCGCGCCGATCGCGCTGGCCGCCGGCTTCGACCCGGACGCGGCGCGGCTGTACGGCGGGACGGTCGGGTGGGAGGCCAGGCACCGCGGCAACGACCTGATCTTCGGGCCGACCGTGGACGTGCTGCGCGCGCCGCGCAACGGCCGCTCGTTCGAGGGGTTCGGCGAGGACCCGTACCTGTCGTCCGGGCTGGGGGCGGCCTGGATCCGCGGCGCGCAGGCGCAGGGCGTCATGGCGTCGGTCAAGCACATGGCCGTCTACACCCAGGAGACCGACCGGCTGTCGCTGGACATGCGGGTGGACCCGCGCACGCTGCGCGAGATCTACCTGCCGCCGTTCGAGGCGGCGGTGAAGCAGGGCGGCGCGGCCACCGTCATGTGCGGGTTCGGGAAGCTGAACGGCCGCTGGGCCTGCCAGGACGACGGCGCCCTCAACAAGATCCTGCGGTCGGAGTGGGGCTTCAGGGGGTTCGTGCCGTCCGACCACACCGCCGTGCAGGACACCGTGGCCGGCGCCAACGGCGGCGTCGACATGGAGCTGCCGATCGGGATGAAGTACAACGCGTTCCTGCTCAAGCAGGCGGTCGCGCAGAAGAAGGTCACGTGGGCGACGATCGACGGGCACGTCCGCAACGTCCTGCGGACGATGTTCGCGTTCGGGGTGTTCGACCGGCCCGCCTACCCTAACGACCTGGGGAGGATCGACCGGACGGCGAGCGAGAACGCCGCGCGGAGGCTCGCCGAGGGCGGCATCACGCTGCTGCGCAACGCCGGCGGGATCCTGCCGCTGAAGTCGCCGTCGTCCATCGCGCTGGTCGGGCAGGCGGCGCGGGAGAGCCAGAGCGGATCGGGCTCGGCGAACGTCGTCCCGTTCACCTCCGTCGGCGCGCAGGACGGCATCGCCCGCCGCGCGGGCTCCGGCACCAAGGTCACCTACACCGACGGCGGGAACCGCGACGCCGCCGCCGAGGCCGCCCGCAAAGCCGACGTCGCGATCGTGTTCGCCACCGACAGCGAGGGCGAGTTCTTCGACCGGTCCTGCCTGACGCTGCAGTGCGGCGACCCGCTGCGCGGCGACCAGGACGCGCTGATCAGCGCCGTCGCCAAGGCCAACCCCAACACGATCGTGGTGCTGGAGACCGGCGGTCCCGTGCTGACGCCGTGGCGCGACCAGGTGAAGGGCATCGTCGAGGCCTGGTATCCCGGCCAGGAGGGCGGGAACGCGCTGGCCCGCGTCCTGTACGGGGACGTCGACCCGGGCGGGCGGCTGCCCGTCACCTTCCCCGCGGCCGAGAACGACGCGCCGACGGCCGGGAACCCCGCCCAGTTCCCCGGCGTGAACAAGACCACCACGTTCTCCGAGGGCGTCATGGTCGGCTACCGGCACTACGACGCCAAGCGGATCGCGCCGGCGTTCCCGTTCGGGCACGGCCTGTCCTACACCGCGTTCCGCTACAGCGGGCTCACCGCGTCGTCCACGTCGGTGCAGGTCACGGTGACCAACACCGGCCCGCGGGCGGGGACCGCCGTCCCGCAGCTGTATCTCGGGATGCCCTCGCCGGGCGTGGACGTCCCGCAGCCGCCCCGGCAGCTGAAGGGCTACGCCAAGGTCGCCCTGGCGCCCGGCGAGAGCAGGCGGGTGACGTTCCCGCTGACCGCGCGGTCGATGGCGTACTGGAACCAGGGCGCCAAGGCGTGGAAGGTCGCGAGCGGCTGCTACCAGGTCATGGTCGGCGGCTCCGAGCGCGACATCGCGCAGAAGGGGAGCTTCGGGACGTGTCCCGCCAAGTAAAGATCCGGGTTCCCCTGCCCTACTCGGCGGTCACACGGTAGAAATGAGGGATTCTTCGTCCGTCCCCGCCGAGTCGGAGTCCCCCCTTGCCGCATGACACCTCCCGCGGGAGGACGACCCCCCACAGCGCCCGTCCCGCGCCGCGCTCAGGCCAGCAGGCGCGTTCGGGCCAGCAGCCCCGCCCCGGGCAGGGCCGCGCGAGCCAGGGCCGCGGCGGCCGCCCGGCCGCGCCGCGCCCCGACCGGTCCGGGCAGAAGGGCCGGCCGGTGCAGCAGAAGCAGCGCGGGGAGCGTCCCGAACCGCGGCAGGGCAGGCGGCACGAGCGGCCGCTGCGTCCCGGCGACCCGCGCAGCATCGGCGGCTACCGGCTGCTCGGCCGGCTCGGCGAGGGCGGCCAGGGCGTGGTCTACCTGGGCCGGGACGCCGAGGGCGCGCCGGTCACGATCAAGGTCCTGCGCGGCGGCCTGGACGCCGGGGAGCGGGCGCGCGGCCGCTTCGTCAAGGAGGCGGAGGCGGCCCGCAAGGTCGCCGGGCGGCACACCGCGCGGGTGCTGGACGCCGACGTCACCGGCGACCGCCCCTACATCGTCAGCGAGTTCGTCGAGGGCCCGACGCTGCAGCGGGTCGTGGACGAGGAGGGGCCGCTGCCGGGGCCGCGGCTGCGCAAGACGGCGCTGCGCACCGCCGGGGCGCTCGCCGCGATCCACCGCGCGGGCATCGTGCACCGCGACTTCAAGCCCGCCAACGTGGTGCTCGGCCCCGACGGCGCGAAGGTGATCGACTTCGGGATCGCCCGCGCCGCCGACGCGCTGACCCGCACCGAGCCGCTCACCACCGGCCCGATCGGCACGCCCGGCTACATGGCGCCCGAGCAGATCGAGGACGAGCCGGTCGGCCCGCCCGCCGACGTGTTCGCCTGGGGCGCCGCGATGGTCTTCGCCGCGACCGGCCGGCCGCCGTTCGGCACCGGGCCGGGCGCGGCGGTGATGCGGCGGGTGACCTCCCGGCCGCCCGACCTCGGCGACATGGACGGGCCGCTGCGCGACCTGGCCGCCCGCTGCCTGGACAAGAACCCGGCGGCCCGGCCCACCGCGCCGCAGCTCGTCCGCGCGCTGCGCGAGGGGCAGGGTCCGGCGCCCCGGCCGCGGCCCACCCGCATCCCGCGCTACCGGTGGCGGATGATGCTGGCGCTCGCCGCGGTGATCATCGCCGGGTTCGTGCTGGGCGTGCTGTTCTAGCGGCGCTCACCAGAGCTCACCGGTGCGCTGGTCACCAGTGCAGGGCTCACCAGTGCGGGGCTCACCAGTGCAGGGCTCACCAGTGTGGTGGGCGCTCGTCCAGCAGCCGCGCGTCGTCGTCGCCGTCGCCGCGCCACTCGCCCCATCCGGTGTCGGTGTCGTCGGCGGTCTGGTCCGGCAGGATCTCCAGGTCGTCGCCCAGGTCGACCGGCCGGTCGTCGTCGGGTCCCACGGTCATGATCCCATTGTCGGTCATCGGGCGCACCGCCCGCACCGTGATCCCCGTCGCCGCTCGCCAGCCCCGCTCAGGCGGCCGCCAGGCGGCGGGCGAACTCCGCGGCGGCGGCGCCCGGGTCGCCGGCCTCGGTGATCGCCCGGACCACCACGACGCGCTCGGCGCCGGCGTCCAGCACCTCGCCGAGGTTGGCCAGGTCGACGCCGCCGATCGCGAACCAGGGTCGCGGCTGGCGCTGCGCCGCCACGTACTCCAGCAGCTTCGGGCCGGGCGCGGGGCGTCCCGGCTTGGTCGGCGTGGGCCACACCGGGCCCGCGCAGAAGTAGTCCACGCCCGGCTCGGCGGACGCCGCCGACGCCTGCTCGTCGGAGTGCGTGGACCGGCCGATCAGCACGTCCCCGCCGACGATCTCGCGGGCGGCCGGCACCGGCAGGTCGTCCTGCCCGAGGTGCAGCACGTCCGCGCCGACCGCGCGGGCGACGTCGGCGCGGTCGTTGACCGCCAGCAGCGCCCCGTGCCGCTCGCACGCCGCCCGGAACACCTCCAGGTACGCCATCTCCTGCCGGGCCTCCAGGCCCTTCTGGCGCAGCTGGACGATGTCGACGCCGCCGCCCAGCACCGCGTCCAGGAACGCGGGAAGGTCCCCCTGCCGCTCCCTCGCGTCCGTGCAGAGATAGAGGCGGGCGCGGCTGAGCCGGGCGCGCAGCGCCACGGCCCGTTCGTTCGGGATGTGCCTGGACACGGTGGGGGCGGTTTCCTTTCGCGGGGCGGGCACGGGTCGCGGGGCCACGCACGGCGGCGTGGCCCCGCGGGCGGATGCTCCGTGGTCGTGCCGGTCAGAATGCCAGGGCCTGGGCGCGGCGGCGCACCTCGGTCCCCCGGTTCTCGCTGAGCGCCTGGACGGGCGTGCCGGGCAGCGTGTCGTCGGCGGTGAACAGCCAGCGGACGGTCTCGACCTCGTCGAAGCCGGCGTCCGACAGCAGCGTCAGCGTGCCGGGCAGGCCCTTGATGACCTGGCCGTCGCGGATGAACGCCGCCGGCACCATCGGCTCGCCGCCGCGGCGGACCGCGAGCAGCTTGCGCTCGCTGATGAGCTGCTTGATCCGGCTGGTCTTGATGCCGAGCCGCTCCGCCGTCTCCCGGAGGGAGAGCCAGTCGCCGGCGAGGGCGTCGGTGCGGGGGTCCAGTGCGCTGTCAACGGTTGCGTGCGTCTGGGTCACGCCTCCTTGCTACCACGCCTTCGGAAGCCGCAAACCCCCCGCGCAGCCGTTACCGCCGGTCACCGTCCGCTACCCGCGAACGGCCTGGCGGACGGGCACGTCGGGGTCCGCGATCGCCTCCGGATCGACGGGCGTCCCGGCCGCGATCACCCGCCTCGCCTGCACCAGGTCGCGGGGCCGGTCGACGGTCAGGATCGCGTCCAGCCGGTCGCCGGTCAGCCACGCCACCGCCCACTTGCGGCCGGACGGGTCGCCGCGGTGCACGAGCCGCTCCGAGCGCGCGTGGTTCCCGGCGTACTGCACCATCCGGCCGAACTGCTCGGACCAGAAGTAGGGGGCGGCGTCGTAGGCCGCGTCCTGGCCGAGCAGGGTGGCGGCGGCGACGTCGGGAGCGTTGAGGGCGGTGTCCCAGTGCTCGACGAGCAGCCGCCGCCCGTACCGCTGCGACCACCAGGCGGCGCAGTCGCCGACCGCGACGACGTCGGGGCGGACGGTGCCGTCCTCGTCGTCGGTGACGGTGCGGAACGAGCCGTCGGTGACGACGCCGCGCTCCAGCAGCAGGCCGGAGCCGTCCAGCCAGCCGAGCGCGGGTCGCACGCCGATGCCGACCACGACCTCGTCGGCGCCGATCCGCTCGCCGCCGTCCGGGCCGGCGAGGGCGAGGCCGCCGTGCTCGACCGCGGCGACCTTGACGCCGGTGCGCAGCTCGACGCCCGCCTCGGCGTACCAGGGGGCGGTGAGCGCGCCGATCTCGGGGCCCATCGCGACCGCGAGCGGGGTGTCGGCGGCCTCGACGACGGTGACGGCGCAGCCCTTCTTCGCCGCCGTCGTGGCGACCTCGGCGCCGATCCAGCCGGCGCCGACGATGACGATCCGGGCGCCCTCGGTGAGCCGGCCGCGCAGGTCGCGGGCGTCCTCGATGGTGCGCAGGACGTGCTGGCGGCCGTCGCCGGGCAGCGTGACCGGCTCCGCCCCGGTCGCGATCACCAGGCCGTCGAAGGGCAGGTCGCCCGCGGTGGTGGCGACGGTGCCGCCGCGTCCCGGCGCGTCCAGGCGCAGGCCGGTGGCCCGCTCGCCGAGCAGCAGGTCGCAGCGGAGCGCGTCCCAGTCGGCGTCGACGGTCGTGTCGTCGGAGTCCCCCGCCAGCACCGCCTTCGACAGCGGCGGCCGGTCGTAGGGCATGTGCCGCTCGGCCGAGACGAGGGTCAGCGCGCCCCCGTAGCCCTTGCTCCTCAGTGCCTCGGCGGCCCGCACGCCCGCCAGCCCGCCGCCCACCACGATGACCCTGTTCATGGGCGCCCACCCTAACGGGCCCGTCCGCAGGGAGTTGGACTGGTGTCCAGACAGCCGGTCCCGGGCCGTTGGCCGTATGGTGGAAGGGGAGAACCGCACATCTACAACACAACAGGGCGCGGGAGTCCGGTGCGACCGGGCTGAGAGGGCGGCTGAGCGGGCCGCCGACCGCCACGACCTGATCCGGATCATGCCGGCGAAGGGAGCGCGCAGTGCGAATCGTGATCATCGGGGCCGGGGTCATCGGGCTGGCCACCGCGTGGCGGGCCGCGCAGGGCGGCGCCGCCGTGACCCTGGTCGACCCGGCGCCCGCGAGCGGCGCGTCGTCGGTGGCGGCCGGCATGCTCACCCCGGTCAGCGAGCTGACCTACGGCGAGGAGCCGCTGCTGCGCCTCGGCCTGGCCTCCCGCGACCGCTACGGCGCGTTCGCCGCCGAGCTCGCCGAGGCCACCGGCCTGGAGACCGGCTACCGCGACGACGGAACGCTCCAGGTCGCGTTCGACTCCGACGACCTGAAGATCCTGGACGACCTGCGCGCCTTCCAGGAGGAGCTCGGCATCCCCGTCGAGCCGCTGAGCGGCCGCGAGTGCCGCAGGGCCGAGCCGATGCTCGCGCCCGGCGTGCGCGGCGGCCTGCTCGCCCCCGAGGACGGCTCGGTCGACCCGCGTCGGCTCGCCGCGGCGCTGCTGGCGGCGGGCGAGCGGCTGGGCGTCCGGCTGGTGCGGCGGCGGGCGCGGGGCGTGCTCGTCGAGCACGACGCCGCCGCCGGGGTCCGGCTGGACGACGGCACCGAGATCGGCGCGGACAGGGTGCTGCTGGCCGCCGGGCCGTGGTCGGGCGACCTGGAGGGCCTGCCCGCCGGGACCGTTCCACCCGTCCGGCCGGTCAAGGGCCAGGTGATCCGGCTCCGCACGCCGGTGCCGTTCCTGCGGCGCACCACCCGCGGCGTGGTGCGCGGCTCGTCGGTGTACCTGGTGCCGCGAGCGGACGGCGAGATCGTCATCGGCGCGACGCAGGAGGAGCTGGGCTTCGACACGCGCGTCACCGCGGGCGGCCTGTGGGAGCTGCTGCGGGACGCCCGCGAGCTGCTGCCCGGCATCACCGAGCTGGAGTTCGCCGAGGTCAACGCCGGGCTGCGGCCCGGCTCCCCGGACAACGCGCCGCTGATGGGCCCCACCGCGCTGCCCGGCCTCCTCCTCGGCACCGGGCACTTCCGCAACGGCGTCCTGCTCGCGCCCGTCAGCGCCGACGCCCTGGCCGCGATGCTGCTGGACGGGCCCGTCCCGGACGTGGCCGCCCCGTTCTCCCCCGCCCGCTTCGCCCCCGAGCCGCAGTGATGAAGGTCGTGCAGAAATGAAGATCACCGTCAATGGAGAGCCGCGCGAGCTGCCCGACGGCGCGTCGGTGGCGCAGGCCGTCGCGTCGGTGACCACCGCCGCGTCCGGGGTGGCCGCCGCGCTGAACGACGAGGTCGTCCGGCGGTCGGCGTGGGAGGCGACGACGCTGCGCGAGGCGGACCGCCTCGAGGTGCTGACCGCGGTACAGGGAGGCTGACCGGTGACACGGGACACGACGAACGAGACCGACGCCCTGGTGATCGCCGGCGAGGAGATCGGCTCGCGGCTGATCATGGGCACGGGCGGCGCGCCCAGCATGCACGTGCTGCGCGAGGCGCTCACCGCGTCGGGGACGGCGCTGACCACGGTCGCGATGCGGCGGGTCGACCCGTCCGCGCGCGGTTCGGTGCTGGACGTGCTCGCCGACTGCGGCATCCGGGTGCTGCCGAACACCGCGGGCTGCTTCACCGCCGGCGAGGCCGTGCTGACCGCGAAGATGGCCCGCGAGGCCCTCGGCACCACCTGGGTCAAGCTCGAGGTGATCGCGGACGAGCGGACCCTGCTGCCGGACCCGATCGAGCTGGTCGAGGCCGCCGAGCAGCTCGTCGACGACGGCTTCACCGTGCTGCCCTACACCAACGACGACCCGGTGCTCGCGCACCGGCTGGAGCAGATCGGTTGCGCGGCGGTCATGCCGCTCGGCTCGCCGATCGGGTCGGGGCTCGGCATCCGCAACCCGCACAACATCGAGCTGATCGTCGAGCGGGCGGAGGTCCCGGTGATCCTGGACGCGGGGCTCGGCACCGCCTCCGACGCGGCGCTGGCGATGGAGCTGGGCTGCGACGCGGTGCTGCTGGCGACCGCCGTGACCCGCGCGCAGTCCCCGGCCCGGATGGCGGCGGCGATGCGGCACGCCGTCGAGGGCGGCCGGCTGGCGCGGCTGGCGGGCCGGATCCCCAAGCGCCGCTACGCGCAGGCGTCCTCGCCCTTCGAGGGCCTCGCCTCGCTCTGACCCGGGCCCGGCTGAAGCAACGCTAAAGCTTCGGCTGAAGAAATATTCGCTGGACCTGAACGGTGGGCGTCCCCAGACTGAGGGGCGTCCACCGAAGGCCCGCCCGCAACCGCGCACGGCCCTTCGGTGTTCCTGGAAACGTTCCGACCCTAAGGTGCGTGACATGCAACAGGGCAGTGCCCGGCGAACGGGCGTCGACCGGCTCGCCGTCGCGGCGGCGGCCGTCACGGTCGTGCTGTGGGCGTCGGCGTTCGTCGCGATCCGCAGCGCCGGCGACGAGTACGGGCCCGGCGCCCTCGCCCTCGGCCGGCTCCTGTCCGGGACCGTCGTCCTCGCCGCGTTCTGCCTCGTCCGGCGCGAGGGCCTGCCGCCGAGGGGCGCCTGGCCCGGCATCGTCGCCGCGGGCGTGCTGTGGTTCGGCGCCTACATGGTCGCGCTGAACTGGGGCGAGCGGCTCGTGGACGCCGGCACCGCGGCCCTCGTCGTCAACATCGGCCCGATCCTGATCGCGCTGCTCGGCGGCTGGCTGCTCAAGGAGGGGTTCGCGCCCCGGCTGCTGGCCGGCATGGCGGTCTCGTTCGCGGGCGCCGCCGTCGTGGGGCTGTCGATGTCCGGGGACGGGAGCGCCTCGGTCGGCGGCGTGCTGCTGTGCCTGGTCGCCGCCGTGACCTACGCGTTCGGCGTCGTCAGCCAGAAGCCCGCGCTCCGGCACGCCTCGCCGCTGCAGTTCACCACGTGGGCCTGCGCCATCGGCGCCATCGCGTGCCTGCCGTTCGCGCCGCAGCTGGTCTCGCAGGCCGCGCACGCCCCGGCCGGCGCGACCCTGAACATGGTCTACCTCGGCGTCTTCCCCACCGCGATCGCCTTCACCACCTGGGCTTACGCGCTGGCCCGCACGTCCGCCGGGAAGATGGGCGCCACCACCTACGCGGCGCCCGCGCTCGTGGTGGCGATGTCGTGGCTGTTCCTCGACGAGGTGCCCGGGCTGATCACGCTGGCCGGCGGCGTCCTGTGCCTGGCCGGCGTCGCCGTCTCCCGCAGCACCCGCGGCCTCCGCCGCGCCGCTCCGGCCGTCCCGGCGGACCCCGTGGCGGCGGCCGCCGCCGCCGGATCCGACCCGGGGCTCATCGATGCTCATACTCCCGAGTGATGAGAACATCCGTCATTCGCCCGTAAACTCGCACCGATGGACACGTCGGTTGCAGATCCACTCGTCGGGCAGGTGCTCGACGGGCGCTACCGCATTGAGTCCCGGATCGCGCGCGGCGGCATGGCCACCGTGTACGTGGCCCGCGACATCCGGCTCGACCGCACGGTCGCGATCAAGGTGATGCACGCCGGGCTCGCCTCCGACGAGGACTTCGTCGCCCGCTTCATCGGCGAGGCCAAGGCCGCGGCGGCGCTCTCCCACCCCAACGTCGTCGCCGTCTACGACCAGCGCTCCGACGGCGAGCACGTCTTCCTGGTGATGGAGTACGTCCCCGGCCGGACGCTGCGCGACGCGCTCACCGAGCTCGGCCGGCTCGGCCCGCGCTCCGCCCTGGAGGTCATGCAGCCGGTGCTGGCGGCCCTCGGCGCCGCGCACCGGGCCGGGCTGGTGCACCGGGACGTCAAGCCGGAGAACGTGCTGATCTGCGAGGACGGCACGGTCAAGGTCGCCGACTTCGGGCTCGCCCGGGCCGAGACCGCGAGCAAGATGACCAAGACCGGCATGATCATCGGCACGGTCGGCTACCTCGCGCCGGAGCAGGTGATGGCCGGCCGCGCCGACGTCCGCTCCGACGTCTACGCCGCCGGGATCATGCTGTTCGAGCTGCTCACCGGGCGGCTCCCGCACGTGGCCGACACGCCGCTCGCGGTCGCCTACAAGCACGTCAACGAGGTCGTCCCGCCGCCGTCCGGCGTCGTGCCGGGCATCCCGCGGCGGGTGGACGAGCTGGTCACCGACGCCACGGCCCACGACCCGTCCCGCCGGCCGGAGGACGCCAACCAGTACCTCGCGGAGGTCGCCGAGGTCTACGGCGGGCTGCCGCGCGACTTCGACCGCCGGATGGAGGAGGCGTCCCGCAACGCCACCAGCGTGCTGGAGTCGCCGCCCCCGGCGCCGCCGCAGGGCCGCACCGCCGTCATGGACGCGAGCACCCTGCCGCCCGAGACGCTCCCGGGGGGCCGGGTCCCGCGCTCCCGCACCGACCGGGCGCTCGGCGCGCTCACCGGCAAGTACGTGCTGATCGCCATCGGCGCAATCGCCGCGGTGATCCTCGGCTGGGCCGTCTGGTACCAGACGTCCGGCCAGTACGACCACGTCCCGTCCCAGATCATCGGGATGAAGGTCGCGGACGCCCAGCGCGAGCTCGACCACGCCGGCCTGGACGTGCGGGTCGCCACCGCCGTCTACGACGACCACGTCCACAAGGGCATGGTCGCCAGGAGCGACCCGCCCGCCGGGGCCCGCGTCGCCAAGGGCGAGACCGTCACGCTGACACCGTCCAAGGGCATCACGCCCCGCGAGATCCCGGACGTGTCGGGCAAGTCGCTCGACGACGCGAAGCAGGCCCTGCAGAGCAAGGGCTTCACCGTCGGCAGGACCAGCACCGCGCCGTCCCAGCGGGTCGGCAAGGGCAAGGTCATCGGCACCGATCCGGACGCGGGCGAGAAGCTGTCCCCCGACAAGCCCGTCGACGTCGTCGTCAGCAGCGGCATGTCGATGCCGAACGTCGTCGGCGACGACGGCGACACGGCCGCCAACCAGCTGCGCTCGATGGGCCTGAACGTCAAGGTCACGAAGAAGAAGGTCGACGGCAAGCCCGCCGACACCGTGATCAGCCAGGACCCGTCCGAGGGCACCGGCGTGTCCCGCGGCGACGACGTCACCCTCGTGGTCAACGAGCGCGACTGCCTGGTGAACGTCGGCGGGGTGCACATCGGCTGCAACGACGGCGACCCGCAGCAGAACATCCCGGTCCCGAACGTGACCGGCCGCAGCGTCCCGGACGCCAGGAAGGCCCTGGAGGACTCCGGGTTCCAGGTGAACGTCACCGGCTTCGGCGGCAACACCGTCCGGTTCCAGAGCCCGAGCGACGGCGAGGCGCCGCGCGGCTCCACCGTCACCCTGGTGAAGGGCCCCTGACCGGCCCGTCCACCCGCGCCCGGCGACTAGGCTGGACGGGCTATGACCGCACCGCAGAGCCCCGTCGGGGCGCATGTTCCCGTGGCCGGCGGGCTCGCCACCGGCGGCCTGAAGTACGCCGCCGAGATCGGCGCCGAGGCGATCCAGGTGTTCGTCTCCAACCCGCGCGGCTGGGCGCTGCCCGAGGGCAGGCCGGCCGAGGACGCCAAGCTCCTCGCGCGCACCGACGTGCCCGTCTACGTGCACGCCCCGTACCTGGTCAACTTCGGCTCGCCCAGCGAGGAGACCCTCGCCAAGTCGATCTCGACCGTCCGGCACTCCCTGGTCCGGGGCCGCGCGATCGGCGCCCGCGGCGTGGTCGTCCACACCGGCTCCGCCGTCAGCCAGAGCTACGACGCGGCCATGGCCCAGATCCACGAGCACGTGCTCCCGCTGCTGGAGGAGATCCCCGAGGACGGCCCCGACCTCCTCCTGGAGCCGATGGCGGGCCAGGGAAAGATGCTGTGTGCGAAGGTCCAGGACCTCGGCCCGTTCTTCGAGCGGCTCGAGCACCATCCGAAGCTCGGCGTCTGCTTCGACACCTGCCACGCGTTCGCCGCCGGCCACGACCTCGCCGCCCCCGGCGGCGTCAAGGACACCATCGACGCGCTGGTCGCGACCGTCGGCGAGGGCCGCCTGAAGCTGGTCCACGCCAACGACTCCAAGGACGCCTGCGGCTCCGCCAAGGACCGCCACGAGAACATCGGCGCCGGCCAGATCGGCGAGCGCCCGTTCGGCGACCTCCTCCGCCACCCCGCCGCGGCCGGCGTCCCCCTCATCATCGAGACCCCCGGCCGAGCCCCCGCCCCCCACGCCAAAGACATCACCACCCTGAAAACCCAAAGAGGCGACTAGCGGACGACCCCAGCCGGAGGCATCAGCCACAACGGACCGCCAGACGATCGTCCGTAACCCAAGCCCCCAACGACCGGAACGTTGCGATCGCGTGCGAAGCCAGATTCGAGCGAAGCAAGAATCTGATCGCGAAGCGAGGCCCCCAGGGCCGAGTCGAAGCGATGCAGCGATCGCCGCATTGCCCGCCGAAGGAAGGCCCTCTAGGGCCTGACGCCAAGGGCAATGCAATAAATAGGACTCGGGCGCCGCTGAACAACCCCCCGACTGTCCAACGGCGCCCGAGCCACAGGTCGTCGGGTCCCACCCCCCCGGTACGGGACCCGGCGACTCACGATCCGGCGTTCGACTGGCGTTCGCCGGATCTCCGGATTTGCTTTTGTGGGAGGTTTCGCGGCGGTGGACGGTGGGGCCGTCCGGTCCGTCGCCCGCTCCTCCGGAGCGGTGTGGCGTGTGGTGCCACTGAGAACACTAGAGGTCTGATGCCTCCGTTCGGCACCCGGGAAGCACAAGGCTCGGTAAACGGTTCGTAGTCATAGATGTGCGGAGAGTAGTTGCACGGCGGGCGGTCGGTTTCGCGCGACGAGCGGGCGCGGCGGTGTCCAGGAACGGTCCACACGGCGGTGAGCGGTTCCGAAGGAAAATCACGGGACGGTGTCGCGTCCGGTTCGCCGGGTTCTCAGCGGGCGGCGGCGTGTTCGGGGAGGTGCAGCCGGGCCATGGCGCGGTCCGTGCGGCGGGGGGCGCGGCGGCGGGTGAGCAGCGACACCGCGATCATGGCGGCGAACGCGGCGGGGGCGACGGCGAGGGTGGGCTGGGCGAGCAGTGCCGCGGCCCAGCCCGTCCGCGGGGCGGACGCGAGCCGGGTGACGCCGGCGGCGACCGCGAGCCCGCCGCCGGTGACGACGCCGGCGCAGGCTCCGGCGGCGGTGAGGCCGCGCCACCAGATGCCGAGGACGAGCAGCGGGCACAGCGAGCACGCCGACACGCACAGCGCGGTGGTGACGAGGTCGGCGGCGTCGTGCGGGGCGATGCCGGGGAGCGCGGCGAGCGGCGCGGCCAGCGCGAGCACCACGCCGATCCGGAACGCGGTGACGCCGTCGCGGTGCCGCATCCGCTGGGTGACCGTCCCGGCGATGGCCATGACGAGCCCGCAGGAGGTGGAGATGAACGCGGCGAACGCGCCGGCGGCGACGACGCCGGTCAGCAGCGCGCCGGCGGGGCCGGGGGCCGCCCTGCCCGGGAGCAGCAGGATGGTGGCGTCGATGTCGCCGGTCATCAGCAGTTCGGGGGTGTAGAGGCGGCCGAGCGCCCCGTGGACGGCCGGGAAGACGTAGAAGAGCGCGAGCAGGCCGGGGACGAGCGCGGCGGTGCGGCGAGCGGCCCGTCCGCAGGTGTTGGTGTAGAAGCGCATCAGGATGTGGGGCAGGCCCATCGTCCCGAGCAGGACGCCCAGGAGCGTCGAGTAGGTGGTGTAGGCGCCGTGGCCGGCCGCGCGGCCGAACGGCGCGGGCCACGTCCCGTCCTGGCGGGCGGGCAGCCGTTCGGCGCGCGGGACGGCCGCGCCGCGCGGGAACACCAGTTCGGTGCCCGCGCCGAGGGTGTGGCGGCCGGGGGGCAGCGGCACCGCGGCGGCGTCGTGGCGGGCGCCGTCGACGCGTCCCGTGGTGGTGACGGTCACGGCGGCGGGGACGGTCACCGCGGTGCCGGTGCGGACGTGGACGCGCGTGGCGTGCTCGAAGCGCATGGGCCGGTCCGCGGTGGGGGCGCCGGGTGCGTGGAGGTGCCAGCAGGCCAGCAGCGCGACGGCGGGGATCGCGACGGCGAGCAGCTTCACCCAGAACTGGACGGCCTGGACGGCGGTGATGCCGCGCATGCCGCCGGAGGCGACGAGGGCGAGCGCCACCGCGACGATCACGGCCCAGCCGGTCCACACGGGCGCTCCGGTCAGGACCCGCAGCGTCACGCCGGCGCCCTGGAACTGGGGCAGCAGGTAGAACCAGCCGACGAAGCAGACGCAGCAGGTGACGGCGCGGCGGACGGCCCGCGATCCGAGCCGCCATTCGGCGAAGTCGGAGAGCGTGTAGGCGCCCGAGCGGCGCAGCGGGGCGGCCACGAACGCCAGCAGCAACACGTACCCGGCGGTCGCCCCGATCGGCAGCCACAGCATGTCGGCGCCGTAGGCGAGGATGAGCCCGGCGGTGCCGAGGTAGGCGGCGGCGGAGATGTACTCGCTGCCGATCGCGGTGGCGTTCCACAGCGGGCTGACGCCGCGGGAGGCGACCAGGAAGTCGGCGGGGGTGCGGGCGGCGCGGCGGCCGTGCAGTCCGAGGGCCGCCGTCAGCGCCAGCACGACGGCCAGGGCGGTGAGCGCGGCCGGCACCGCCGGGGCGGTCACCGACGGCCCGCCGGCCTCGTGAGGTCGCGTTCGGCGCGTTCGGCGCGGCGCAGGTGCCGGAGGGCGGCGAGCATCCACAGCGGCTGGACGACGAGGACCGGCAGCAGCCACGACAGCGGGACGCCGAACGGCCGGATCCGGCCGAGGCCCGGCGCCAGGACGGGCAGCGCCGGGACCGCCGCCGCCACGGCCAGCACGATCGCGGCGGTCTCCAGCGCGATCCGCAGCTGCGCCCTGACGAGCGCCCGCACATCGGGCGGCCCGTCCGCGCGCGCGGCGGTGTGCGGATCGGCCGCGTCCGGCGCCGGCTCCGCCCCGTCCAGGCCGGGACGTGGGCGTGGGGCCGGGGCGGCCGCGGCGGTATCGGGTGGGTCGGCGTCGGGGGCGTCCTGGCCCGCGGTGTCGGAGGCGGCCGGGCCGCCGCCCGCGCGCCGGGCGGGGGCCGCGGGCGGGCCGGGGAGCGCCGTGCCGCGCGGGTCAGCCGCCGTCATGGCCGCCGCCGTCCCCGGCGCCCTCCGGCGCGTGGTGGAACCTGCGCACCAGCAGGTCGCGGACCTCGCGGGTGTGCCGGCGGCTCACCGGCAGCAGCGCGTCGCCGATCTGCACGGCGGCCCGCCCGCCGTCGAAACGCAGCTCGGTGATGTGCGCGGACGCGACGAGCGTGCTGCGGTGGATCCGGATGAACCCGGCGCCCTCCCACCGCTTGGTCAGCGCCGTCAGCGGCATCCGCACCAGGTAGCCGCCGTCGGCGGTGTGCAGCCGGACGTAGTCGCCCTGCGCCTCCACGTGCGTGACGGTCCGCCGCGACACCAGCCGGGTGCGGCCGCCGAGCTCGACCGGGATCATCTCGTCGTCGGCGCCGGCGCCCGGGGCGTCCTCGCCCGGCGGGCCGGTCCAGCGCGCCGCCCGCGCGACCCGCCGGACCGCCTCGGCGAGCCGCTCGGGCCGGACCGGCTTCAGCAGGTAGTCGAGCGCGCCGAGCTCGTAGGCGGTGACGGCGCAGTCGTCGTGCGCGGTGACGAACACCACGTGCGGGGGCGCGGCGAAGCCGGTCAGCAGCCGGGTGAAGTCCAGGCCGTCGAGCCCGGGCATCCGGATGTCCAGGAACACCGCGTCCAGGCGCTCGCCCTCGACGAGCATCCGGCTGAGGTCGCGCAGCGCCGACGAGGCGTCCTCCGCGCCGGTGACCCGCCCGATCCTCGGGTCCTCGCGGAGCAGATGGGTCAGCTCCTCCAGGGCGGGGCGCTCATCGTCGACGGCCAGGACGTGAAGCATGAGGGCGACTTTGCCGCGATTACCGTCTGTCCGCAATCGATTCCAAAAAGTGAGTGAGCCGCGGCGGTGGGGCCGCTCAGTCCGGAAACACGCCCGGACGGTACTTCGGAACGCGCAATCTGACCTTGGTTCCGGCGCCGAGCGCTGTCTCGACGGTCAGGCCGTACTCCTCTCCGTAGACCTGGCGCATCCGCTCGTCGACGTTGGCGAGCCCGATCCCGCCGCCGCGCCGGTCGGGGGTGGCGACGCTCCCCCATCCGGTGGGGCCGGGCCGGCCGACCGGGGCGGCGAGGATCTCCTGGAGCCGTTCGGGGTCCATGCCGACGCCGTCGTCCTCGACGCTGATCGCCGCCTCGGCACCGGAGTCGCGCGCCACGATCGAGATGTGCAGCGGGCCGCGGGTGCCCTTCATGCCGTGCCGGATCGCGTTCTCCACCAGCGGCTGCAGGGCCAGGAACGGGACGGCGACCGGCAGCACCTCGGGCGCGACCTGCACGTCGAACCGGAGCCGCTCGCCGAACCTGGCCCGCTCCAGCAGCAGGTAGCGGTCGATGGAGCGCAGCTCGTCGGCGAGCGTGGTGAAGTCGCGCGGGTTGCGGAAGGAGTAGCGGGCGAAGTCGGCGAAGTCCAGCAGCAGGCCGCGGGCGCGCTCGGGGTCGGTGCGGACGAACGAGGCGATCGTGGTCAGCGAGTTGTAGACGAAGTGCGGGGAGATCTGCGCGCGCAGCGCCCGCATCTCGGCCTCGGCGAGCCGGATCCGGGCGGCGTCCAGCCCGGCCAGTTCCAGCTGGCCGGTGACCAGCCGGGCCGCCTCGCCGACGGCGCGGACGCGCGCGGTGGACGGCCCCGTCCAGTAGGCGGCGAGCGCGCCCTCGACGCGTCCCTCGATGGTGAGCGGCGCGACCATGGCGACCCGGATGCGGCACAGCGGGTCGTGGCAGCCGAGCAGTTCCGGGGGGATCACGCGGGGGCGGCCGGAGGCGAGCACCGGCAGCGTGTGCCCGACGGCGTCGGCGGCGTGCCCGTCGCGGCCGGCGCCGTCCCAGGCCAGCAGCCGGGGGGCGGGCTCGCCGTCCGCCGCGTCGCGCTCCTCGCCGGGGTCCTCGAGATACGGATCGTCGTCGGCGAAGGGGTCGTCGTCACCGGCCGGGACGCCGACGAACGCGACGGCCTCGGCGCCGAGCAGCGCCCGCAGGGGACGGGCGGCCTTGCGGGCCGAGTCGGGGGTCAGCCCGGCCCGCAGCGGCGGCGACAGGCGGGCGATGGTGTGCAGGGCCGCGAACGCGGCCTGCTCCGCCGGGCCGGCGGGGCCGCGGCGCGGGAGCCGCAGCCGCCCGCGCAGCGCGACGGCTGCCGCGGCGGCGCCCGCGGCGAGGGCGCCCGCCAGAATGTCCGCGACGGACGGTAGGACCATGACAACGTACGGTAACGGTTGTCTTCCGCTCGGGACGGCGTGTTGCCGATTTACGACGGTGTCCGACGCGCCCTCGCCGGCCGGCGCTCCCCCGCGGTCACAGGGGCGGGGCCTGCGGTCACAGGGGCGGGGCCTGGCCCTCGTCCTCCTGGTAGGAGTACCGCTGCTCCGACCAGGGATCGGCGACGTTGTGGTAGCCGCGCTCCTCCCAGAACCCGCGGCGGTCCTTGACCAGGTACTCCACGCCGCGGACCCACTTCACGCTCTTCCACGCGTACAGGTGCGGGACGACGATCCGGGTCGGGAACCCGTGGTCGGGGGTGAGCCGCTCCCCGTCGTGGTGGGTGGCGAACATCGTCCCGTCGGCGAGGAAGTCGCTCATCCGGATGTTGGCGCTGTAGCCGTACTCGGCCCACACCATCACGTGCGTGACGTCCGGCGCGGGCGGCGCCAGCTCCACGATCGCGGTGCCGGGGACGCCCTCCCACCGGTTGCCGGGGATCGTGAACTTGGTGACGCAGTGGAAGTCGGAGACGGCCCGCGCCTTCGGCAGCGCGTCGAACTCCTCCCAGCTCCACCGGTGCTGCTCCCCCGACGCGGTCGCGCCGAAGACCCGGAAATCCCAGTCCTTGGGACGGAACTTCGGGACGGGTCCGTAGTGCAGGACCGGCCAGCCCCGGGGGACGTACTGGCCGGGCGGCAGGTCCCGCGGCTGCGGTGCGGGCTGTTCGGGGTGGGACATGACGCGGCCATCCTGCCATCCGGCGTGAGCTGAGCCATATTCGGGGGGCTCGCGGGACTGCGCTCCCCGCATCGGCTACGCTGATGTCCGTGCGCAACACCGTGTATTTCTTCTGGTTCGACCAGCCCGGGCGGCTGGTCTGCCAGACGTTGCGCTGACAGACCACAAGACGAGAGCCCCGGGCCCCATCGGCCCGGGGCTCTCGTCGTTTCTGCAGGGCCGCCCGCGGGATCCGGCCGGGATCCCGCGCGGTCCGCGTGATGGAGAGAGGCAGCACACCATGGTCGTCGTCATGGGCCCGGAGGCCACCGAAGCCGATATCCAGGCCGTCGTCTCGCTGGTCGGGACGGCGGGGGGCGAGGCGTTCGTCAGCCGCGGCGTGGAACGGACCATCGTCGGGCTCGTCGGCGACGTCCAGCAGTTCGGCTCGCTGAACCTGCGCGCCATGCGCGGCGTCCGCGACGTGGTGCGGATCTCGGTGCCCTACAAGCTCGTCAGCCGCGAGCACCACGCCGAGCGCTCGGTGGTGCGGGTCGGCGGCGTGCCGATCGGCCCCGGCACGATGACGCTGATCGCCGGCCCGTGCGCGGTGGAGACCCCGGAGCAGACGCTCGGCGCGGCGCAGATGGCGCAGGCGGCGGGCGCGACCCTGCTGCGCGGCGGCGCGTTCAAGCCGCGCACCTCCCCGTACGCCTTCCAGGGCCTCGGCGAGGCCGGCCTGCGGATCCTCGCGGACGTGCGGGAGGAGACGGGCATGCCGATCGTCACCGAGGTGGTGGACGCCGGGGACGTCGACCTCGTCGCGTCCTACGCCGACATGCTGCAGATCGGCACCCGCAACGCGCAGAACTTCTCGCTGCTGCAGGCCGCCGGCGAGGCCGGCAAGCCGGTGATGCTCAAGCGCGGCATGAACGGCACGATCGAGGAGTGGCTGATGGCCGCCGAGTACGTCGCGCAGCGCGGCAACCTCGACATCGTGCTGTGCGAGCGCGGCATCCGCACGTTCGAGAAGGCCACCCGCAACACCCTCGACATCTCCGCGGTCCCGGTGGCGCAGCGCCTGTCCCACCTGCCGGTGATCGTGGACCCGTCGCACTCGGGCGGCAGCCGCGACCTGGTGCTGCCGCTGACCCGCGCGGCCGTCGCGGTCGGCGCCGACGGCGTGATCATCGACGTGCACCCGCACCCGGAGACCGCGCTGTGCGACGGCCCGCAGGCCCTGGTGGACGGCGACCTGCGCGAGCTCGCCAAGCTCGTGCGCGACCTGCCTCCCATCGTCGGCCGCACCCTGACCGCGGCCCCCGGCCCCGTCCTCGCCTGACCCCTGCCGTCGACGTGCGGCGAGCCGTCGCTGTGACGCGGCTCATGACTCCGGCTCGCCGCAGCCCCACCGGTGTTACGGCGCTGGTACGGTCGTCGGCATGGCGTACTGGACCCCTGACCTCGGACCGCCTCGCTCCTGACGGGGCGCGGTGACGGAACCCCACGAGTCCTGACGGACCGGCGCACCCGCGCCCGGCCCGCGTTCTCCTGCGCCCCGGATCCGGATCTTCTCTTCCGATTCGAGCCCAGGAGCACCCACCGTGTCACTGCACACGTCCAGAACGTCCAGAACCTCCAAGCGGCGCCTCTCCGCGCCCTCCCGGCGCCCGCGCGGCGGCGACGCCGACATCCTGCTCGCCGCGTCCCTGTGGGGCACGACCGGGACGGCCCGCACCTTCGCCGGCGGCGGCGCCTCCAGCGTCTCCGTCGCCGCCGCCCGGATCGTCATCGGCGGGCTGCTGCTGCTCGCGCTCGCCGCGCTCACCCGCCGCGACGGCCTGCGCCGCCTCCTCACCGGCCGCCGCGACCGGGCGCTGCTCGCCCTCGGCGCCGTGGCGGTCGCCGTCTATCAGACCGCGTTCTTCGTCGCGGTGACCCGGACCGGCGTGGCCGTCGGCACCGTCGTCACGATCGGCAGCGCCCCCGCGTTCACCGGGCTGATCGGCCTGGCGACGCGCCGCGCGGTCCTCACCCGCCGCTGGACGCTCGCGACGGCGGGCGCCGTCGCCGGCTGCGCCCTGCTCGTCGGCGCCGGGCACGGCTCCGGCGTCGAACCGGCGGGCATCGCGCTGGCGCTGCTGTCCGGGCTGTCGTACGCGGTGTACGCGACGGCCGCGTCCGTCCTGATCATCCGCGGCGAGGACGACCGGGCGGTCGCCGGGGCGCTGTTCGGCGGCGCGGCGGTGCTGCTGCTGCCCGTCCTGGCGGCCGGGTCCGCCGGGTGGCTGCTCACCGCCTCCGGCGCGGCGACCGCGCTCTATCTCGGCGCCGTCACCACCGGCCTCGGCTACGTGCTGTTCACGCGCGGCCTGCGCGGCACGCCCGCCACGACCGCGACGACGCTGACGCTCGCCGAGCCCGCCGTCGCCGCGGTCCTCGGCACGGCGGTGCTCGGCGAGCACCTCGGCGCGGTCGCCTGCGTCGGCCTCGCCCTGCTCGCCGCCAGCCTCGTCGTGCTCGTCGCGCCCGTCCGGCGCCCGCGAAAGCACGGGAACCGCGGCGGCCGGAGCGACTAATTGGTCTGAACCACTCGCCAGAACGGGAGGCGGCGAGGATGATGTCCGGCATGACGATGGGCGATGGCGACGCCGGGGGCCGGCTGTTCCCGGAGGACCTCGACGGCGTCGACCCGGTCGCCGCCGTGATGCTGGCGGACGCCTGCCGGTCCCTCGCCGCCTACCCCGACCTGGTGGCGGTCGGCGCGCTGTTCACCGCCGCCGAGCGGGTCGGCGGCGGCTGGCAGGTCGTCTGCCCGCCCGACCCGCTGCCGCAGGGCGCCCGCGAGCTGCTCGCCGACCATCTCGACGACCTCGCCGCCCCGCTGGACGGCGCGGCCGCGGACGGGTTCCGGCGGGCGGCGGACGCGCTGCGGTCCGGGCCGTGCGACGCGGTGACGGCGGACGGCCGCCGGTTCGCGATCGTCCGGGTCGAGCAGCTGGTGCGGACCGGCCCGGACGGCCCCGAGCCGCCCCGCCCGAGCGACCCCGACCCGCGCCCCGCGTCCCTCCCCGCCTCCTACCGCCGCCCCTACGACCTGCTGTCCGACGAGGGCACCGGATCCGACCTCGCCACCGCCGAGCTGCTGTGCCAGGTGCTCGACGCGGCGGCCGGCGCCGGCAACGAGCCGTCCGGCGCGTTCCTCACCCCGGTCACGCTCGCGCCCGCGTTCACCGTCGCCGAACGCGTCCCCGCGGGACCGCCCGGGCGCAGGCGCCGCTGGCGCCCGGTCGGCCGGCTGCACGCCACCCCGCAGCGGGCCCGCGACTCGCTGATCGGCTACCTGCGCGACGTGGCGCCCGTCGTGGAGGGCCTCGCCGAGGCCCAGGCGTCCGCCTACGCCGAGGCCGCCGAACTGCTGACGGAGGAGCCCCGCCGCAACGGCATCGCCGTCGCGGGCCGCCGCTTCCGCATCGTCCGCATCGAACGCATCACCCTCATGGGCCCCAACGGCCCCGAACCACCGAGAGCCACAGACTTCGACACCCGTATTTGATTGCAGTGCCCTTGGCGTCGGGCGCTGGGGCGCCCTCCTTCGGCGGGCACTGCGTGCGATCGCTGCATCGCTCCGGCTCGGCCCTGGGGGCCTCGCTGCGCGATCAAGTTCTCGCAAGCTCGAACTTGGCTTCGCACGCGATCGCAACGTTGCGGTCGCCGGCGGCTGAGGTTAGGGCGTGCCTCCGCTGCGGCTCTGCCAGGTTGCGGCTTCCTGCCGGAGCGATCGGCCGGATCAACTGCAGCTAAATCCGATGCTCTTGGACGGAGTCGGCGAGTTGGTCGGCGAGTTCGCCGACGTCGAGGCGCTTCTCGATCTGGCGGAGGTCGTCGATCTTGGCGCGGGTCTCCGCGCGGCGCGGGGCGAGCATCGTGCAGCAGTCCTCGTCGGGCAGCTCGGAGATGGACAGCGTGCGGATGCGGCGCGCCTGGTCCATGATCTCGATCTTGTCCATGCCGACGAGGGGGCGCAGGATCGGCAGCTCGACGGCGTCGTCCAGCGCGGTGATGTTGGCCAGGGTCTGGCTGGAGACCTGGCCGAGCGCGTCGCCGGTGATCAGCGCGGAGCCGCGCAGGCGGCGGGCGAGCACCTCGCCGGTGCGCAGCATCAGCCGGCGCTGGGCGATGACGGCGAGCCGGTCGGCGCCCGACGACTTGATCTGCTGCTGCGCCTTGCCGAACGGGACGACGAACAGCCGCGACCCGCCCTGGAACTTGTCCAGCTCGCGGACCAGTGCGTACGCCTTGTAGATCGACTCGGGGCCGGTGAACGGCATGCCGGAGAAGTGCAGGTAGTCGACGCGCAGGCCGCGGCGCATCATCCGGTAGGCGGCGACGGGCGAGTCGATGCCGCCGGACATCAGCACCAGGGCGCGGCCGGACATCCCGACGGGCAGGCCGCCCTGGCCGGGGAGGCCGCCGGAGTAGACGAACACCTCGTCGCGGTCGACCTCGATCGACAGGGTGTGCTCGGGGTCCTTCAGCCGGACGGGCTGGCCGTAGCGGTCGGCGACGAGGGCGCCGATGTGCCGGTCGAGTTCCATGGAGGTCAGCGGGAACCGCTTGTCGCGGCGCCGGGACCGGACGGCGAACGTGCCGGTGCGGCCGTCCATGAGCTCGAGGGCGGCGCGCTCGACGCTGGCGACGTCCTTGCCGACCCGCCAGGCGCGGTGCGCCCAGACGATGCCCATGACGTCGGTGACCCGCGCCGCGACCTGCTCCATGGTGGCCAGGTCGGCATCGTGCTTGCGGACGATGAAGACGCCGTGCCGGCGGATCACGTCGACGCGGGCGATGGGGCGGACGGCCTGCCGGACGTTGTCGGCGAGGCGCCGCTCGAACTGCTCGCGGTTCTTGCCCTTGAGGACGACCTCGCCGAGCTTGAGCAGCACGCACGGCTCACCGTCGACCGGGGACTGCTCCCGGATGTCCGCGGGCGCGGTCTCGAGCGTGGTCATGCGTGGTCCTCCCGGCGGGAACAGGTCGTGGGGCGGTCTCCAGTGTGGCCCACTGAACCCAACATCGCGACCCGGAAAGGGTGTTCCCGCCGGGAGGCACCGGTTCAGCCGAAGAAGACCTCGGCCTCGGCGTAGCGCTCCAGCGGGACGGTCTTCAGCTCCTTGGTGGCCTCGTCGAGGCCGACCCGGACGATGTCGGTGCCCTGCAGCGCGACCATCTTGCCGTAGTCGCCGTCGCGGACGGCGTCGATGGCTTGCAGGCCGAAGCGGGTGGCGAGGACGCGGTCGAACGCGGTCGGGGTGCCGCCGCGCTGGATGTGGCCGAGCACGGTGGCGCGGGCCTCCTTGCCGGTGCGCTTCTCGATCTCGTCGGCGAGGGCCTGGCCGATGCCGCCGAGGCGGACGTGCCCGAACGAGTCGCGCTCGCCGGTCTGGAGCTGCATCTGCCCGTCGATCGGGTGCGCGCCCTCCGACACGACGATGATCGGCGCGTAGCGGGTCTTGAACCGGCTCTCGACGTACTCGACGACCTTGTCGATGTCGAACGGCCGCTCGGGGATCAGGATGACGTTGGCGCCGGCGGCCATGCCGACGTGCAGCGCGATCCAGCCCGCGTGCCGGCCCATGACCTCGCAGATCAGCGCGCGGTGGTGGCTCTCGGCGGTGGTGTGCAGCCGGTCGACGGCCTCCATGCCGATGTTCACCGCGGTGTCGAACCCGAAGGTGTAGTCGGTGGCGTTGAGGTCGTTGTCGATCGTCTTGGGGACGCCGACGACGTTGACGCCGTTGGCGTACAGCTCGCGCGCGACGCCGAGGGTGTCCTCGCCGCCGATGGCGATGAGCGCGTCCACGCCGAGGCCGGCGAGGTTGTCCTTGATCCGCTCGATGCCGCCCTCGACCTTGACCGGGTTGGTCCGCGACGAGCCGAGGATCGTCCCGCCGCGCGGCAGGATCCCGCGCACGGCCTGCACGTCCAGGGCGACGGTGTCGCCTTCGAGGGGCCCGCGCCAGCCGGCCCGGAAGCCCACGAACTCGTAGCCGAAGACCTGCACGCCCTTGCGGACGACCGCGCGGATGACCGCGTTCAGGCCGGGGCAGTCCCCACCTCCGGTGAGCACTCCGACTCGCATGCCGTCTCCTTCTCCCGCCACCGGGCTCCTCCCTCGATTCACACGGCCAGACTAGTAGTCAGGGCATGACCACGCAGGGCATTCGCCGGCCGGACCGGCGCGCCGCCATTGGTCTAGACCATAGTCCCCGGGGGCGCGCCGCGGCACGCCGTCCGGCCGTCCGGCGCATCAGGCCCGCGGGCGCCCGAGGGTCCGGACCCTTCCCCGGAACCGCACCGCCACTCCCCCGGGGACGCGCCGCAGCGCCGCCCGCCGGGGACGCGGCGCGGACGCGCCGTCGTAGGCCCAACTGATCTCCGCCAGCGCCAGTTCCCGCGCGGCGTCCCCGGCGAGGCCGTCACGGTGCGCCCGCGCGAAGTCCCATCCGTCGCGGAAGGAGCCCCGGGTCGGGCGTCCGGCCGCCCACGCAGCGAACTCCGCCTTCCAGGACGTGCCGTACGCGGCGGCGAGCGCGGGCCAGGCGCACGCCACCTCGCCGGCCCGCTTCAGCAGGATGCCGTACGCGGCGGCCTGGACCGCGTCCGCGTCGAACCCGCCGGGCACGGGGCCGCCCGCCGCCATCGCCCGCACTAGCGCCTCCTGCGCCGCCGCCAGCCCCGCGTGTCCCGACTCGCTCATGTGATGGCCGCCAGCCCGGACGCGGCGGCGATGGCGTCCAGCTCGGCGCGCATCTCGCCGATCGGCGGGTAGTGGCCGTCGCGTTCCAGCAGGAAGCCGGGCGGGCGGTGTCGCGCGCACAGTGCGGTGATCAGGTCCAGGACGTCCGGCGGGACGGCGGCGGTGTGCGTGTCGTGGTACCGGCCGCCCTGCTCGACGCCGCCCGCGACATGGCAGTACGCGACGCGCTCCAGCGGCAGCCGGTCGAGCAGCCGGACGGGGTCCTCGCCGCGGTTGCGGGCGTTGGCGTACACGTTCGCGACGTCCAGCAGGAGCAGGGCGCCGGTGCGTTCGAGCAGTTCGGTGAGGAAGTCGCCTTCGGTGTACTCGGCGTCCGGCCAGTCGAAGAGCGTCGCGATGGGCTCGACGGCCAGCGGGACGGGCAGTTCGGCCTGGGTGCGGCGGATGTTGGCGGTGAGCGCGTCCAGCGCCGCCCGGGTGCGGGGCACCGGCAGCAGGTGCCCGGCCTCGATCCCGCCCGCGCGGACGAACGCGACGTGCTCGCTGACCATCGGTGAGCCGAGCGCCTCGGCGCAGGCGGCCAGGTGCGCGACACGCTCGGCGGCGACCGGTTCGGCGCCGCCCAGCGACAGCTTCACCCCGTGCGGGACGACCGCCGCGCCGCGCTCGCGCAGTCCGAGGAGTTCGGGAGCGGGGTGCGCCGGGTGCACGGACTCCGCGATCACCTCGGTGAAGCGCAGGCCGGGCAGCGCGCCCACGAACCCGGCGATCTCCGGCCGCCACCCGATCCCGACGCCCAGGTCCATGTCAGCTCCCGCCACCGCAGCTGCTGCCGCCACCGCCGCAACTGCTCCCGCACCCACCGCCGCCGCCACAGGAGTGGTGGCCGCCGCCGGAGCCGCCGCCGCAGCCGTGATGGTGGCCGCCGCCGGAACCGCCGCCACCGCAGGAAGCGGACGAGCAGACGGGCGCGGACGCCGAGCAGGCCGAGCCCGTGTACCCGCCCGAGGCCGCCGCCACCCCGGTCAGCTGGAGGTAGCGGCCGAGCCCGACCGTCTGGGCGAACATCTCGTCGAACGCCATCAGCGCGGCCGTGCCGAACAGCGCGACGCCCATGACGACGTCCGGGCCGGGCAGGCCGGCGTAGGAGGCGCCCTGCGCCGGGTCGAGGTGCGGGCCGGCCGACCTGGCCTGCGCGACGGCCCGCTCGCCCTCCTTCGTCGGGCCGTGGCCGGCCGCGAGCCCGACCGCCGCCCCGGACAGGGCGGCGAGCGGCGCGAACACGATCAGGGCCTTCGGGAAGCCGTCGAAGGCGTCACCGATCAGGAAGAAGTAGACGAAGCCGGCGAGCACCCAGGCGCGCAGGAGCCACCGGACCGCCCACAGACCCGGCCGCATGCCGAGGCGGATCAGCAGCCCCTGCTCGATCAGGCCGTCGCGGAGCTCGTCGAGCGCGGTCGACACGCCCGTGTCGGCGGTCAGCTCGGCGAGCGTGCCGGCGCGTCCGCCCGCGATCGCTTCGAAGACCGCGCCGTCCAGCGGATGGCCGGCGGTGCGCGACGCGCCGGACGGCGGCGGGACCGCCGTCATGCGCCCGTCGCCGTGGGCGTCGACCGCGCCGTCCACCCGCAGCGCCGCCAGCGACGCGGCGATCGCGTGGCGCCCCCCGCCCTGCAGGTAGGCGATCTCGTACGGGTGCGGGTCGCGCGTCGGCGGCGTGCCGCGCACCAGGGCCGATCTCTGCCGCCACAGGACCGCGACCAGCGCGAGCCCGACCAGGAAGTGCAGCGCGAGGAGCCACAGCGTCTCGTCCACCGAACACGCTCCCGTCAGTCGGCGTCGTCGTCGCGGATCAGACGCACGCGTCCCGGCGGGAGTTGGAGGCGGGCACGGCCGGAACCGGCCTACTCCTCGTCGTCCAGGCCCTTCTCGATGGCGTAGCGGACGAGTTCGACGCGGTTGTGGAGCTGGAGCTTGCCCAGGGTGTTCTGCACGTGGTTCTGCACCGTGCGGTGCGACAGGACGAGCCGCTGGGCGATCTGCTTGTACGTCAGGCCCTTCGCGACCAGGCGCAGCACCTCGGTCTCGCGGTCGGTGAGCCGGGGCGCGTCGTCGTCCTCGCGGGCGGGCGCGGCGGCGAGCCTGCGGTACTCGCCGAGGACGAGGCCGGCCAGCCCGGGGGTGAACACCGCGTCGCCGTCGGCGGTGCGCCGGACGGCGTCCAGGAACTCCTCGCGCCCGGCGGACTTGAGCAGGTATCCGGTGGCGCCCGCCTTCACCGCCTCCAGGACGTCCTGCTGCTCGCCGCTGGCCGACAGCACCAGCACGCGGACGGGCGGGTCGGCGGCGGCCAGGTGCCGGGTGACCTCGACGCCGCTGATGTCGGGCAGCTGCAGGTCGACGACGGCGACGCGAGGGCGCGCGGCGGCGGCGATCCGGACGGCGGCGCGGCCCTCGCCGGCGGTGGCGACGACCTCGTGCCCGGCCTCGGCCAGGTCGCGGGCGACCGCCTCGCGCCACATCGGATGGTCGTCGACGACCATGACCCTCAACGGAACCTCGCTCACCATCACACCTTAGACAGACCTGGACGAACGAGGCACGGTCATCTCGATCTCGGTGCCCTCGCCGGGCGCCGAGTCGATCGCGACGGTGCCGCCGAGGTCGCGGACGCGGCCCCGGATGGACTGGGCGACGCCGAGCCGGCCGGACGCGGCGGCGTCGTCGAGCCGCCCGGGCGGCATGCCGGGGCCGTCGTCGCGGACGCTGACGGTGACCGCGGCGGGGTCGTCCTCCAGCAGGACCCAGGCGCGGGCGCCGTCGCCGCAGTGCCGCCGGACGTTGTCCAGCGCCGCCGCGACCGCCGCCGCGAGCTCCGCGGCGGCGTGCTCGGGCAGCGTCACCGGCGTCGCCGGCGTCGACACGGTCACCGACGCGGACGCCTGGCCGGTCAGCAGCGGCCGCAGGTCGGTCCCGCGCCCGGCGCCGGCGGAAGGGCCCGGCGCCGGCGCGGCGTGCACCCGGCCGGAGGCGGACGGGCCCGCGCCGATCAGGGCGCGCAGCGCGGCCTCCTGCTCCCCCGCCAGCCGGCCCAGCTCGGCCGCCTCGCCGCCCGCCTCGCCGCCGCGCCGCTGCACCATCGCCAGGACCTGCAGCACCGAGTCGTGGATGCGGCGCGCCAGCCGCTCGCGCTCCCGGGTCGCCGCCTCCATCTCCACGGCCCGGGCCAGCCGCGCCTCCGCCTCCCGCGCCAGCCGCACCACCTGCCCGACGACCAGGCCGGCGAGGAGCAGCAGCACGATGCCGTTCAGGGTGGTGTTGCCCATCCCGCCGGCCGTCCCGGCGACGGCGTGCACCAGCAGGTTCGCGACGCCGAGCACCAGCGCGGCGGCGACGCCGAACCGCCGCCCGCCCGCGACCGCCCAGGCCAGCACGGACGCCGCGACCCACGACACCGGCAGCGTCGGGCGGCCCGCCGCGATGTGCGCGGGGGTCTCCACCCACGCGGTCGTGACGATGCACCCGAACGCGACGGCGAGGTCGGCGGCCAGCAGTGGCCATCCGCGGCGCGCCGGGTCCCGGTACGCCAGCGTCGCCACGCCCGTCCAGACGGCCAGCACCGCGAGGACGGCCCAGCCCCCGAGCGGCCGCGCGTACCCGCCGGAGTTCTTCACGATCACGACGGCGGCGTACACCAGCGCCAGCGCCCGGTACACCGCCACCGACCGCCACAGCGCCGCGTCCAGGGCCGCGCCGGTCGCGGCGGCGTCCTGCCCGCGCTCCTCGCGGGCCGCGCGGTCCTCGTGCACGGGCACCGGGGATCAGTCCTCGGTGAAGCCCTCGTCGCCGTCCTCGACCGGGCGGACGGGCTTGCCGTCCATCTCCGCCTTGACCTCGGCGGCGTACCGGTCGACGTACTCCTGCCCGGACAGCTTCCGGATCGCCTGCATGATCTCGTCGGTGACCGCGCGGAGCACCTCGCGGTCGTCCTCGCGGCCGAAGTAGCGGGAGAAGTCCATCGGCTCGCCGAACCGCACCCCCGGGCGGATCCCGAGGCGCGGGTACGGCTGCCCGGGCGGCATCAGCTTGAACGTGTTGATCATCGCCATCGGGATCACCGGGACGCGGGACTTCAGCGCGAGCCGCGCCACCCCCGTCTTGCCGCGGTACAGCCGCTCGTCCGGCGCCCGGGTGCCCTCGGGGTAGATGCCGAGCAGCTTGCCCTCGCCGAGGATGCGCAGCCCGGTCTGCAGCGCCGCGTCCGCCTCGGGCCCGCCGGTCCGGTCGACCGGGACGACCCCCACGCCGGTGAAGAACCCCTTGCTGATCAGGCCCTTGATCCCCGTGCCGGTGAAGTAGTCGGCCTTGCCGATGAAGAAGATCGGCCGCATCAGCGGCAGCGGGCCGAAGAAGTGGTCGGCGAACGACTGGTGATTGGAGGCCAGCAGGGCGGGCCCGCGCTTGGGGACGTTCTTCATGCCCCGGTTCCGCGGCCACCACGCGCCGTACATGATGGGAGAGAGCACGACCCTCAGCAGGATCCAGAACCAGAGCATGCCGACACCTTCCTCCGAACCGCGTGTGCCTGCGGCGCGCACGTCCAAGTCCCCGTCCGAGGGGGGTAATGATGGGACATCTTCGCATCCCGTGCGGCGCACGCCCACACCACTGTCCCGGTCCCGCCGGACGGTCCCGCGCGTCCCGCCGGATGACCGTAGGCTGTGGTCGCGACGCAGTCGGTCCGGGAGGGGCGGGGGGCCGCGGCCCCTCGGGGGATACTGACCGGAAATCTCAATCGGGTGCGCCCGGGGGCTTGTCCAGCGCGGCGCAGCGAATACCGTGGGACACACGTTTCGGGTCGTCCGGGAGGCCGGGCGCCCGCCTCAATGGGGGAGCGGAGGCCGCCATGCCGGTGCTGTCGGTCACGCCGGAGTCGTCGAAGGAGCCGGCCCCGTGAATCGCCGTGGCAATGGACTGTCCGCCGACACCTACGCGCCGCTGGTCGACCTCGCCCCGCATCTGGCCGACGCGATGCTGGCCGCGCTCGGCGAGGCGGGCGTGGCGGCCTACGCCACGTCGCCGGACGGCCTGCCCGAGATCGCCGGGACGGCCGGCGACGCGGTCGGCGACGTCCTGGACCGGCTGTACGTGGACGTGGAGATGAAGCCGGCCGCCGAGGGCATCCTGCGCGCGCACCTGGCGCGGCTGCGGGACGCCGGGGTGCGCGGCGACGGCGACGGCCGGCCCGAGACCGACCTGGCCGATCCGGGGCCCGATCCGTCGCCCGGCCGCGACGGGGCCCACGACGGGCCGCGCGACGGCGCGTTCGACGGGGCGTTCGACGTGTTCGACGCGGCGGCGTCCGGCCGGCGGGGCGACGCCGGGTCCGAGGGCGGGTCCGGCGCGTCCGGCAAGGGCGACGGCGCCGACGAGCCGGGCCGCGACCGCGACCTCGACGAGGACGCGATCTGGGCGCAGATCGTCGCGGGGTTCGACACCGCGCCGGAAGGCGACGAGGTCCCCTGGCCCGACCAGGAGAACATCGACGACCGGCCCCGGCCGCCGCGCGAGGGCGACGACCGCACCGGCCGGCTGCCGCGGGCGCGGGTGATCCGCCCCGCCGACGACGCCCCCGAGTTCCCGCCCGGCGACGACGAGGAGGGCCACTACATCCCGCCGCCGCCTCCGCCGCTGCCGAGCGCGGACCCGCTCACCAAGGGCGCCTGGGTCGCGCTGATCGGCGGCCCGGTCTACCTGCTGGTCACCGTGATCCTCGACTGGGAGGTGCCCGGCTGGGCCGCGTTCCTGGCCGTCGCCGCGTTCATCGGCGGGTTCGTGACGCTGGTGCTGCGGATGGGCGACGAGCCCCGCGACCCTGACGACGGCGCCGTCGTCTAGCCCTTCGGCTCGCGCACGCGGAGCTCGGGTACGCGCAGGTCGGCGCGCAGCGGCCGGTGGTCGGTGGCGCGGACGTGGTCGCCCGGCTCGTCCGATTCGTCCGGCGGAACGCCGCAGCCCGCCACCTCGACGCCCGGATCGGCGAACACCCCGTCGATGCGGCGGCGCGGGTCGCGGGCGGAGAAGGTGAGCTCCTCCCCCGCCGGCGCGGTCGCGTAGCCGTCCTGGAAATGGTCGGTGAGCAGCGTCCAGGACGGGCCCCCGGGCTCCTCGTTGATGTCGCCCGCGAGCACGACCGGCGCGCTGTACAGGGCGCGGGCTCGGTCGAGGTGCGCCAGCACCTCGTGGACGTGCCGCAGCCTCGGCCCGTCGGCGAGGTCGAGGTGGGTGCTCGCCGCGATCAGCCGCGCCGGCCCGATCTCCAGCACCGCGATCGCCAGCGCCCGGCGGTGCAGGCCCTCGTCCGGCGTCAGCAGGTGGAACTCGCGGCGGACCCGGCGGACGCGCGGCGCCGCGAGGACGGCGAGGCCGCACGCCCGGCGGCCCGCCGCCACGTCCATCCCGCACGCCCGCGCCAGCCGGCGCCGCTGCGCGCGCCAGCCCCAGAACCGCGGCACCTCCTGCAGGCACAGCACGTCCGGGTCGTTCGCGCGGACGACGCGCGCCACGGCCTCCGGGTCGTCGCGCAGGGACCGGATGTTGTAGCTCAGCACCCGCACCGGCGTCGCCACGGCGCCGGGCCTAGACGGGCGCCTCGTGGAGGGGCCGGACGCGGGCGAGGTCGGCGGCGCCGACGATCCCGGCGGCCGAGCCGAGCTCGGCGATCCGGATGTCGGGCAGCGGACGGTGCCCGCGGCCGGTCAGCGCCTCCTCGAACGCGACGCGGATCGGGTCGAGCAGCAGGTCGCCGGCGTCGGACAGGCCGCCGCCGATGATGAACGCGCCCGGGTCCAGGATCGCGCTGAGGTCGGCCAGGCCCTGGCCCGCCCAATGCGCGATCGTCCGGAAGCAC
Organism: Actinomadura opuntiae; assembly: GCF_030283205.1. Classification (GTDB taxonomy): domain Bacteria; phylum Actinomycetota; class Actinomycetes; order Streptosporangiales; family Streptosporangiaceae; genus Spirillospora. Next base: position 66,535 of record NZ_JASNWF010000021.1, on the reverse strand, counting down.
TCCAGCGCGGCCTTGTCGCCCTCGCGGGCCGCCTGCGACACCTCGGGGCCGCTGATGCCCTCCGGCCGGCCGCCGCCGAGCTCCAGCAGCCGGCCCGCCATCGCCGGCGCGACCCGCGCCAGGTCGCGGGCCTCGTGCACGAGCGCGTTGCCGCTGGCGTACTGCTCCCAGCAGCCGCGGTTGCCGCAGCCGCAGCGGCGCCCGTCCGGGACGACCCGGAAGTGCCCCATCTCGGCGCCGATCCCGAACCGGCCCCGGTACAGCTCGCCGTTGATGATGATGCCGCCGCCGATGCCGGTGCCGAGGGCCACCAGCACCAGGAAGTTCTCGCCGCGGCCCGCGCCGAACTTCGCCTCGCCCCAGGCGGTGGCGTTGCCGTCGTTCTCCACCACGACCGGCAGCCCGACCAGGTGCTCGACCTTCTCCCTGATCGGCTCCTCGCGCCAGGCGAGGTTCGGCGCGAACAGCACGTGGGAGCGGGTCTCGTCGACGAACCCGGCGGCGCCGAGGCCGACCGCCGACACCTCCGCGTACTTGCCCTTGAGCAGGTCGACGACCTCGGCGATGGTCTCGGCGGTCTCCTTGGGGTTGGTCGAGGGAGTCGGCCGCCGGACCTTCTCCAGGATCGTTCCCCGGTCGTCGACGACGCCGGCGGCGACCTTCGTGCCGCCTACGTCCACGCCGATGGTCAGGGCCATGTACGCTTCCTCCTCCTCGCGCGCCCCTGGCTGGAGCCCGTCCGCACCACTACCCGATGTCGATGGAGTCGCCGCCGGTGGCGGCCGCCCACGGGTCGCCCGGCTCCCCGCCCGGCGCCTCCGCGCGCGGCGCCTCGCCGCGCGGGGTCTCGCCGCTCGGGGCGGCCTCGTGGCGCGGGGCCTCCTCGCGGGGCGACCGTCCCGACCGCTCGGACGTACCCGCCCGGGGGCCCGCCGACGCATCGCGCGGCCGCGGGGGCCGGTCCCGGTTCGGCTCCGGGCGGGTGCGGTCGAAGCCCTGCACCACGTCCAGCGCGGCGGCCAGCAGCGACTGCCCGGCGTCCCGGACGTGCCGGCCGATGTCGGGCCCCGACTCGCGGGACACCGCGATGGCCCGGCAGACCGGGCAGTGGCAGCACTCGGGGGCGCCGGTGGCGTAGCGCGGCGGCGCGGCGGTCGCGGTCGCCCACGCGTCGCCGCCGCCGCCCTCGCGCGGCCGGTCGCCGCGCGGGCGCTCCTCGCGTTCGGCGCGGTCGTCGCGGTCGTCGGCGGACCCGCCGCCGACCACCCGCTTCAGCACCGCGTCGAAGAGCTTGCCCGCCTCGTTGATCAGGTCACCCGGCTGATCGGTCATGACTCCATCATCCATCCGTCATCGGCGTGAAACGGTACCGCCTCCCGGGCGTGCTCAGCTCTCGACGCGGCGCTTGAGGCCCTTGAGCGCCGAGTCGATGATGCGCTTCTCGCCCTTGCGCTTCACCATGCCGATCATCGGGACGCGCACGTCCACCGCCAGCTCGTAGGTGACCTCGGTGGCGTCGCCGGCGCCGGCGAGCGCGTAGGTGCCGTGCAGCCCGGTGACGACGGCGCCCTTCTCCACCAGCTCCCAGCTCACCCGGTCGTCGCCCTCCCAGGTGTAGGCGAGGCCGACGGTGTCGCTGAACGGGCCGCCGTCGAAGGTCAGCCGGCCGCGCAGCGCCCGGCCGTCCGGGCCGGTCTCCTGGACGGTGAACTCGCGGATCCCGCTCGCCCAGTCCGGATAGGCCTCCAGATCGGCGATCACCGCCATGATGTCGGCCTTCGCGGCCTTGATCGTGATGGAAGAACTCGTGCGGTCCGCCATCTGCGTTTCCCTCCGGCTCGCCGTGAACCCGCGCCCGGGCCCGCTGTCCTACAGCACGGTAGCCGTCACACCGTCAGGACGTACGGCACCCCGCGCGCGCGGAAGTGGCCCACGTTCACGCATTCGGTGCGGCCGATGCGGGTGCGGGCGGCGAGCGGCTGGTGGACGTGGCCGAACAGCACGTATTTCGGCTGCGTGCGGTGGATCGCGTCCAGGATCGCCTCGCTGCCCCGCTCGAACCGCCGGGCGACGGTGTCGTAGAGCAGGTCGGGGACGGCGGGCGGGATGTGGCAGCACAGCACGTCCACCTCCCCCACCGCCTCGACCTTGGCCGCGTACGCGTCGTCGTCCAGCTCGTAGGGGGTGCGGTACTCGGTGCGCAGCCCGCCGCCGACGAACCCGAACCGCAGCCCGCCGATCTCGGCGGTCTCCCCGTCCAGGACGCGGTGCCCGTCGCGCAGGTGCGGCGCCCACATACGCGGGATGTCGACGTTGCCGTAGGTGAGGTAGGCGGGGGTCGGCATCGCGGCGAAAAGCTCGGCGTACTGGCGGTCGACGGCGCGCTCGATGTGCGGCCACGCGTCCCCCTCCAGGGACGCCCACAGGCCGCGGGAGAACTCCCGGGCCTCGTCGAAGCGCTTCTGCGTCCGCAGCGCGATGAAGCGGTCGGCGTTCTCCTGGCCGAACAGGTCCGCGAAGATGCCCTGGCCGTGGTCGGAGTAGTCGACGAACAGGATCAGGTCGCCCAGGCAGATGAGCGCGTCCGCACCGTCGCCCGCGCTGCGCAGCGCGTCCGCGCGGCCATGGACGTCGCTCACCACGTGGATCCTCATGACGCGACTCTAATAGGGCACTACTCCCCCGAAAACGGGCGGCCCTCCGGGGCGCCGGCGTCCGCGCGAGCAGGCGGGCAGGCGTCAGCCCGCGGCGGCGGACACCAGCGCACGCCACTCCCCCACCAGCGCCGGGTCGACCGGGGCGTCCCACGACCCGTCCGGGCGGACGGCGGTGCCGACGTGGAACGCGGTGACGCCGGCCGCGGCGAGCACCGCGACGTGCTTGCGGCGCAGCCCGCCGCCCGCCATGATCATCGCGGCCGAGCGCGGGTCCTCCGCGGCGCGCCGGACCAGCACGTCGACCCCGGCGTCCACGCCGCGCGCCGAACCGGCCGTGAGCACGGTGTCCAGGCCGCCGTCCAGCGCCCGGACCGCCTCCCACGCCTGGACGGGGTCGGCGGCGTGGTCGACCGCGCGGTGGAACGTCCACGGCAGCGGCGCGCAGCCGGACGCGAGCTTGCCCGTCGCGCCCGCGTCGACATGGCCGGAGGAGTCGAGGAAGCCGAGCACGAACCCGTCGGCCCCGGCGGCGGCGAGGTCGGCGGCGGCGCGCACGAGCCGGTCCAGCTCCGCGCCGGTGGTGCGGAACCCGGCGTTGGCCCGCAGCATCACCCGCATCGGCAGCGCGGTGGCGGCCCGCACCGCCTTCACCACGTCCGGATCCGGGGTGAGCCCGTCGGCGCCCATGTCGGCGACGACCTCGATCCGGTCGGCGCCGCCGTCCTGCGCGGCGCGCGCGTCCGCGGCCGTCAGCGCGATCACTTCGAGCAGCGCCATGGCCCTCCCCCGACCGGATTCCGTATACGACCAGGTCAAGGGTAGGGGAAGGACCGGCGGCCGCCCGGCTGCGACGAGCGGTCTTTGCCGTGCCGTTAACCGTCGATCCGGAGGCCGGCGCGGGAGGCGATGCTCACTTCCCGGCGATATTCCTACTCGTGGGTATCATTCAGCTTCGGAGGGACCGGCAGGTTCCCCCGCCGTCCCCGAAGATCGACTACAGGAGTGGGCCGTGCGCGAGTTCAGCGTCCCCGCGATGGTGGAGGTCCCCGACTCCGCCAATCTGACCGACGCGCCCTTCACCCGGGCCGCCGAGGAACCCGGCCGCATCGTGCTGCGCCGCCGCAGCGGGAGCGCGTGGAGCGCCGTCACCGCGGCGGAGTTCGCGGCGGAGGCGGCGGCGGTCGCCAAGGGCCTGGTGGCCGCGGGCGTCGAGCCCGGCGACCGGGTCGCCCTGCTGTCGCGCACCCGCTACGAGTGGACGCTGCTGGACTACGCGATCTGGACGGCCGGCGCGGTCGCGGTCCCGATCTACGAGACGTCCTCCGCCGAGCAGATCGAGTGGATCACCGGCGACTCCGGCGCCAAGGCGCTGTTCGCCGAGACCGACGCGCACCTGGCGCTGGTCGCGCAGGTCCGCGACCGGCTCCCGGGCCTCGCGCACGTCTGGGGCATCGACGCCGGCGGCGTCGCCGAGGTCACCGGGCTCGGGAAGGACGTCACCGACGCGGCGATCTCCGAGCGCCGCCGCTCGCGCACCGCCGCCGACGTGGCGACCCTCGTCTACACCTCCGGCACCACCGGCCGCCCCAAGGGCTGTGAGATCACCCACGGCAACCTCGTCCGGACCGCCCGCAACGCCGTGCAGGGCGCCATCTCCGAGATCGCCGTGGACGGCAGCTCCACGCTGCTGTTCCTGCCGCTGGCGCACGTGTTCGCCCGGCTGATCGAGGTCGCCACCATCGAGGGCGGCATCGTGCTCGGGCACAGCGACATCCCCAGCCTGCTGCCCGACCTCGCCTCGTTCCGGCCCACGTTCCTGCTGGCCGTCCCGCGGGTGTTCGAGAAGGTCTACAACGGCGCCGAGCAGAAGGCCGACGCCGACGGCAAGGGCAAGATCTTCCGGACGGCCGCGGACACCGCGATCGCCTACAGCCGGGCGCTGGACTCCGGCGGCCCGGGGCTCGGGCTCAAGCTGAAGCACAAGGCGTTCGACGTGCTGGTGTACGGCAAGCTGCGCGCGGCCGTCGGCGGCCGGGTCGAGTACGCGGTGTCCGGCGGCGCCGCGCTCGGCGAGCGCCTCGGCCACTTCTTCCGCGGCGTCGGCATCACGATCCTGGAGGGCTACGGCCTCACCGAGACCACCGCGCCCGCAACAGTGAACCGGCCCACCGCGATCAGGATCGGCACGGTCGGCAAGCCCATCCCCGGCGTGGACGTGCGGATCGCCGAGGACGGCGAGGTCCTCGTCCGCGGCGTCAACGTCCTGCGGGGCTACTGGAACAACGAGGCCGCCACCAAGGAGGCGCTGGAGGACGGCTGGTTCCACACCGGCGACCTCGGCGCCCTGGACGCCGACGGCTTCCTGAAGATCACCGGTCGGAAGAAGGAGATCCTCGTCACCGCGGCCGGCAAGAACGTCGCGCCCGCCCCGCTGGAGGACCGGCTGCGCGCCCACCCGCTGATCAGCCAGTGCCTGGTCGTCGGCGACGGCCGCAAGTTCATCAGCGCGCTGGTCACGCTGGACGAGGAGGCGCTCGGCCCGTGGAAGGAGCGGCACGGCAAGCCCGCCGCGATGAGCGTGGACGAGCTGCGCCGCGACCCCGACATCGTCGCCGAGATCGACGGCGCGGTCGCCGCCGCCAACAGCTCGGTCAGCCACGCCGAGGCGATCAAGAAGTACGTCATCCTCGGCGTGGACTTCACCGAGGAGGCCGGGCACATGACCCCGAGCCTGAAGGTCAAGCGCAACGTGGTGATGAAGGACTTCGCCGACGAGATCGAGTCCCTCTACACCGCCTGATCCGCACGCCGCGCCGCGCCGCGCTGCTCGGTGCCGCCTTGCTCGGTGCCGCGTTGCTCAGTGCAGTGCCGCGTTGCTCCAGTGCAGTGCTGCTCAGCGCAGCGCGGCGACGGCGTCGGCGATCGGCACGTCGCCGTTCAGCAGGTCGAGCGTGCGGTGCCGGGCGCCCGGCAGGGCGTCCAGCAGCGCGACGATCACCGCGGCGACGTCGTCGCGGGTCACCGCGCCGTGCCCGATCGGCGGTTCGGCGAGCGTCACGCGCCCGGTGCCCGGGTCGTCGGTGAGGCGGCCCGGGCGCAGGACCAGCCAGTCCAGGCCGCCGCGCGCCCGCAGGTCGTCCTCGGCCTCGCTCTTGGCGCGGATGTAGGCGGCCCACACCTCGTCGCGGCCCGCCGCGGGCGGGTCGCCCGCGCCCATCGCCGAGATCTGCACGAACCCGCGCACCCCGGCGTGCTCCGCCGCGTCCGCCAGCAGTACCGACGCGGCCCGGTCGACGGTGTCCTTGCGGGCGGCGCCGCTGCCCGGCCCCGCGCCGGCGGCGAACACCACGGCGTCCGCGCCGGCCAGGTCGCCCGCGATCTGGCCGGCGGAGGCCGCCTCCAGGTCGCGCACCACCGGCGTCGCGCCCGTCGCCCGCACGTCCGCCGCGTGGTCGGGGTTGCGGATGAGGCTCACCACGGTGTCGCCGCGCCCGGCCAGCAGCCGGGACAGCCGCAGCGCGATCTGCCCGTGCCCGCCCGCGATCACGATCTCCATACCGGCGATCCTACGCGCGGGCGCGCACGGGCCCTCGGGCCGGGGATCAGCGGCGGCTCCCGTTGATCGCGGCGACGGCCTTCCGCATCAGCTGGTCGTTCATGACGTTGATGAAGTCGCCGTGGTCGGTCACCGGGTCGTGCCCCTGCTCGGGGAAGGTGTCCAGCGCGAACGCCAGCGCCTTGGCGGGCACGTTGTAGGACAGCGTCATCCGCAGCTGCGGCACGGCCTTGCGGCCCTGCGGGCACTGCCCCGTCCGCTGGTCCGGGAAGACCATGTGGTCGCGGTGGTTGGCGCTGTCGGTGTTCTGGCCGTCCCAGCAGCTCGGGAAGTTCAGCACGCGCTCGACCTTGCTGCCGCTGGGGCACAGCGGGTACTTGTCGGTGAACGCCCGGTTCTCGAACCCGCTGCACGTCCACTGGGAGTGCGCGTTCGCCGGACCGTTCGTCGCGGCCTTGGCGTCACCGGTAACGATCCGCGTGAAGCGCGGGATCGCCGTCACCTTGCTGCGCGGGTTGCCGAGGAACTGCAGGCGCACCTTCGCCGGGGTGACGATGCTGCCGGTGTTGCCGTCCGCCTGGCTCTGCCCCGCGCGGTCGGAGCCGTCCTGGCCGGAGCGCAGCCGCACGACGGGCCAGTAGTAGGTCGACTGGTCGCCGTTGGTGCACGTCGTCCCGGCGGCGGCGAGCGTCTGGTCGGTCGAGAACGCGCTGGTGTCCTCGTTGCCGACGTAGTCGTGGATGTGGTGGGCGCCGTTCTGCACGCCGGGGGCCACGATCACGTTGTCGGGGTTGCTGTGCTTCTGCCCCGCGTTCGTGCCGCAGCTCGAGGTGAACACGCCGGTGGAGGCGGTCCGGCTGCGCCGCGGCTGGCGGACGGGCGGCGCCTTGCGGATGTCGACGAACTGGTCGGCGCGCGGGCCCTGCTTCACCTGGCTCTGGCCGCCGCCCTGGTTCTGGCCGCCGCCGTTCTGGCCGCCGCCCTGGTTCTGGCCGTCGCCGTTCTGCCCGCCGTCGCCGTTCTGCTGCCCGTCCCCGTTCTGGCCGCCGTCGCCCGGCTGGTTCGGATCGGTCTGGCCGGGGTCCGGGGAGCCGGAGTCCGGCGGATCGGGGACGGCCGTCTGCGAGGGGTCGCCCGTCTGGCCGCCGCCCTCCATCCCGGGCATGCCGGGCATCTGGCCGCCGCCGTTCTGCCCGCCGTCCTGACCGCCGTTCTGCCCGCCGTCCTGACCGCCGTTCTGGCCGCCGTTCTGGCCGCCGTTCTGGCCGCCGGGAGCGCTTGTCCGGCCGCCGCCCTGGTAGTGCTCGACGTGCCCGGCGGGGTCGGCGGCGATGGTCGTGCCGCCCGGCAGCGGCGCCGCGGCGCCCCCGGGCACGTCGTTGCACGCCGACGCGGCCATCAGGACGGCCGGGACCATCAGGACGAAGGCTTTTCTCTTTCTTCCCATTGAGTGCTCCCTTTGAGCGGGGGTTGGGATACCCGTCAGTGCAGCGCGGATTTGGTGACCAGGCCGGTGCTCTCCAGCAGCTGCATGTGGTGCAGGACGAATCTCATGCCCCGTTCCGCATAGGCCCGGACGAGCGAGTTCTCGCTTTGCACGCGGGCCTTGGCGGCGAACGGGAGCACCTGGCCGTGCGCGGAGCGCATCCGGAACACGTAGTCGGTGTCGAACGATTTCCCGTCGAGCCCGGCCAGCTCCCGGAGATAGCTCCGCTGGGTGCCGTTCGGAATGGCCGGCAGGGACACGCCGAGCTGCTGGGCGGTCGCCCGGGTGTCGGCGTCCAGCTGCATGTGCTCCTGGTTGATGATCTTGCCGATCTCGCGCACCCGGGGGCTGGCGCCGCGCCGGACGGCCATCTGGCTGGCCGGCATCTCCCAGAGCCCCGCCTGCCGGACTTTGACCAGCAGGAGCCGGTCCTGGGCGCTCAGCGGTCCCCATTGCGACGGGACGGTGGCACCCTTGTCGACGCCGTTCGCCGGGGCGACCCGCGGGTTGAGGAGGATCGCGAGGGCGGCGGCGACGACGGCCGCGACGGCCAGCAGCAGCAGTCCCCGGCCCCGCCGGAGCCCGAACCGCGGGAGCCGGTGCAGTTCCGCGGCACCGTACGAATTCCTCACCGAAATCCCTTCCTCCTTCCGGGAGCGCACCGGATAACACGGCCGGCACGGTTTCGCCGGGGAATACGCACCACGCCCGGCGGGGGGTTCACCGCTGTTCGGACTTTTTCACTTCCCGGCCCGTCCGTAATGGCCGGACGGGCCGCCGTCAGGGGCGCCGCACGGGGTTCCCCGGGACTCCACCGACGACCCGCAGCGCCAATGCCGGGCACATCGCGACCGCTTTCTGCACGTCCCGTTCCATCCAGGACGGAATGTCGCTGCCGAGCACCACCGGAAAGCCGTACCGGTCCAGCTGGATCAGCTCCGGGACGAGGTAGGCGCACAGCCCGTGGCCGTCGCAGCGGCTCCAGTCGATCGCCACCCGGCCCTCCCGCCCGGTCGGGACGGGCAGCGGCAGCACCCCGAACGTCGACAGCCCGCAGGTGCCGCCGTAGCGGTGCGCGTCGATGTCGGCGGTGAACGCCTCGACCGCCGACAGCACGAACCTCGCGGTCCCGTCCGGATGCGTGCAGGCGCCGCGGCCGCGCCCGATCGCGGCGGCGCGGCGCACGTCCTCCACCGTCCCGCCGCCCTCGCTGAGCGCGTTGAGGGCGCGGACGACGTCGGGCAGCCCGAGCCGGCACGGGCCGCACTGCCCGGCCGACTGCGCGGCGAGGTAGGAGGCGATCCGGGTGACCTCGCCGAGCGGGCAGGTCCCCTGGCCGAGCGGCAGGACGATCCCGGCGCCGATCGTCCCGCCGGCGGCGCGCATCCCGGCCCGCGACAGCACGGCCCGCGACGCCGCGGCGGGGCCGAGCCACATCCCGTGGTACCCGCCGACAAGCACGCCGGGGCCCGGCGGCACGTCGCAGTGCTTCAGGACGTCCCGCAGCGGCGTGCCGAGCGGCGCCTCGACGACCGTGGTGCCGCCGACGGTGAGCAGCGTGGTGCCCGGCTCCTCGTCGGTCCCGGCCGAGGCGTACAGGTCGGGGCCGAGCGAGACCAGCACCGCCAGCTGCGCGAACGTCTCGGTGTTGGACAGCAGCGTCGGGTACCCGTCGACCCCGGACTCGGCGGCGCGCACCTTGACGCCCGGCGGGATCGGCGTCTCGCCGTTGATGGCGCGGACCACCGCGCCGCTCTCCCCGGAGATGAACCGCTCGGTCAGCCGGACGACGCGGGCGGGCATCCGCCGTTCCCCGATCGCGGCGCGCACCGACCGGGCCGCCTCGTCGCTCTCCACGGCGAGGACGATCCGCTGGGTGCCAAGGGCGGTGGCGACGATCTGCGCGCCGTCCAGGACCAGGTGCGGGGCGCGGCCGAGCAGCACCTTGTCCTTGGCGCTGCCCGGCTCGCCCTCGGCCCCGTTGACGACCACGACGACGTCCTCGCTGGAGCCGCGGTCGCTGCCCTTCTCGCCCGGCAGCAGCAGCGTCTGGTCCGCGCTCGGGTGGTTCACCCGGGACGCGACGGCCGCCAGCTTGCGGGCGAACGGGAACCCGGCGCCGCCGCGGCCCCGCAGGTCGACCTGCTCGGCCATGCGGATCAGGTCGTCCAGGTTGGGGACGCGCAGCCGGCCGTGCACGGCGAGGTGCCGGTCGAGGTCGAGCCGGTCGAAGCGGTCGAAGCCGAGGGTGAGCCGGGGACCGCCGATGTTGGAGACCGTGGCCACCGGGTTCATCGGATGACCTCGGTGTCCCAGCCGCCGCCCTCGCCCGGCAGCGGGACGCCGCGCGGATCGGTCGTGGTGGCCCGGGAGTCGCGCCCGGCCCGCATCCCGCCGACCCGCAGGTCGTCCGCACCCCGTGCTCCGTCCGCACCGCGCAGCCCGTCGGCACCGCGCAGCCCGTCTGCTCTCCGCAACCCGTCCGCATCGCGCAGCCCGTTCACGTCGCGCGGGTCGTCGTAGGCGCGCGGATCGTCGTAATCGCGCAGGTCGTCATAGAACCGCAGGTCGTCGTAGTCGCGCGGATCCTCGCCGCCGCGTCCGCCCACCGGACGCCGCTCGCGCTCGGGGAAGCGGCCGCGCGCGCGGCGCGCCACCGCGGCGGCCGCCGCCCGCTCGCCGGCGCCGAAGCCGTCGCCGGCCCGCTCGACCTCGCGCGGCTTGATCACCACGATCAGCCGGGTCGTCAGCGCGATCAGCACCCCGACGACGCTTATCACGTAGCTGAGCACCACCCAGTTCGCCGCGAGCCGCCCGGCGGTGAGGCCGTGCAGGATCGCGATCGGCCAGGAGATGTAGGCGACGGCGTGCATCGACCGCCACACCCACGGGCGGGCGCGCGAGACGAACCGGATCCGCAGGATCCCGGTGATCACGATCAGCACCATCAGCTCGAACGCCACCGTGCCGAGGCCGACCGCGTCCGGCGTCGGCACCACGATCTGCGCGGGGGTCGCGAGGCCGCCCAGCACCTTCACCGCGACGTGCGCGACGACCATCACCGACGCGACGACCGCGCAGGCGCGGTGCGCGCCCTGCGCCAGCACCCGGTGCCGGATCTTCAGGATCAGCCGCTCGGTGGCGAGCAGCCCGGTCATCACCGCGCCGGTCAGCGCGAGCAGCGTGAAGACGCCCGCGTAGAAGGAGAGGAAGTACTGCGCCTGCGCCGCCGCGACGGCGCCCGGCGGGGTCGCGGCCCCGGCCAGCACCAGCACCGCGCCCGCGACCACGGCCCGCAGCGCCCACGCGGGCACGACGGGATCGTCACTGTTGCGTGTTCGCACCGCTCGGACTCCTGTTCTGGGTAGCGGCCGGCGACGGGTCGCCGGCCGGTCCTGCGCCGCCCGGCTCGTCGCCGGGAGGCGGCGATGAGGGCGATGACGGCGGGGTGTCCGCCGCGGGGACCGCGCCGAGGTTGGCGAGCAGGCCCCCGGGGAGCACTTGCAGGGCGCCGCGCTCGGCGTAGCCGAGCAGCGGCTTCGCGCGCTCGCTGAACGTCCAGCCGCCGATGACGGCGCCGTCCAGCGGCACGGACCCGGCGCCGCGGCGCAGGTCGAAGCGGACCTCGGCGCGGGCGGCGGGCGCGCCGCCGCAGGCGCCGGCGGTGCCGGTCCGGCCGAGCGGGTCGCCGCGCCCGACCACGCTGCCCTCGCGCAGCCGGGTCGCCGCGCTCACCCGGTCGTAGGTCGTGGCGACGCCGCCGGCGTGCACCACCATCAGCAGCGCGGACCCGGACCCGTCACCGCAGAACCGGTAGAGCCGGCCCGCGCCGGAGGCCAGGACGCGCCCGTCGCCGCCCGCGAACGCCAGCGCCGACAGCGGCCGCTGCGCCGAGCCGGGGGCGGCGGTCAGCATCGTCCAGGACGTGCCGGTCTTCCACGGCAGCATCAGCGCCGTGCCGCCGCGGGTGCCGTTGACCGCGGTGGCGGCCTGCTCCGCGGACAGCGCGCCGTAGCGGCGCAGCACGCGCGCCTCCGCCGCCGACATCACGGTCGCCGGCATCGCGCCGAGCAGGGTGCCGAACGCGGTGCCGCCCGACAGCCCGACCCGCCAGGAGCGGCCCGTCCAGCGGGCCGCGAAGAAGGCGATCTCAGGGTCGGCGTCGCTGCTCGCGGGCACCGGGATCGCGGTGGTGCCGAACACCCACGTCCCGTCGTCGCTGGTGCGGGACGCCGCGACGACCGGCGGCCGCGTCGGCGCGGCGCCGTAGGCCTGCCGGGCGGCGGCGCCCCGCTCGGCGAGGGTCGCCTTGCGGACCTGCGCGGTCAGCGCCCGCGTGTCCGGACGCGCCGGGGCCGCCGGCGCGTCCGAGGCCCCGGGCCGCTGCCGAGGGTGCCGCGCCGCGCCGGGCGAGGCGGTGGCGTGCCCCTTGGGGTGGCGCGCCCCCTTGCCCGCGGCGGCCGACTCGGTGGTGCCGATCGGGCGGCCGTCCAGCAGCGTCCGCTCGGCGATGCCCAGCAGCGACAGGCCGACGACGGCCGACAGGATGATCGCGCCGACGCCCACCCGGTCGGTGGGCATACGCGCCCCGCGCGGCCGCGCCCGCGGGCCCGGCCGGGGGTGGGTCGGGGGACGCCGGCCGGACGTCCGGCCGGGATCGCGGCGCCGGGGGCCGGGGGGCGGTTCCAGCCGGGACGCCGCCCGCGGCGCCGGACGCTCCGTCCGCCGCCGGCCCGATCGGCCCTTCTCGCGCCGCCGCACGTCGCGGCGCGTCGGTTCGCGCCGGCGCCGCCGGCCCCGCTCGTCCCAGCCGGGCTGCTCCGACCACCAGGACCCCTCGGGCCACCGCGGCTCCTGCGACCAGCGGCCGCGCCGGGGCCCGGTTCCGGGCGGGGGATGCTCGGGTGCCCGCGCCCACGGTGCAGCATGCGTGTTGGTCCGGGACGCATGCCCGTCGTCACGTCGCGCCATGCCCTCTCCTGTGGAGGAGGCGGAGCGCAGGCGAACGCCGGGTCGGCTCGGTGCCGTCCTGGCGCCGAGGCCCGGCGAAGGTTCCGTTGAGACATCGGTGACGCGGTGTGTGCGGAGCCCGCTCGCTCCCACCCCGCGTCTCGACGGGATTCTCGCGAATCCCGTCGATCAACCACGGAGCATACGCCCCATTGGCCGCTCAGATGAGAGTTGGTGACAAAAATCCGTTCGAGCCGCGGTTCCGGCCGTTTCCGCTCATCGTTGGAGTACGCATGAGGACCGCCGCGCGTTCGACCGTTCCGGTGGTTTCTCGGGCGACTGTCAGCGGAGGAACTTCGCGGCCAGCGGCGCGGCCACCCGCGGGCCCGAGCCGCCGGCCTGGACGAACGCCGAGAACGCCAGGTCACCGCGGTACCCGATGAACCAGGCGTGCGACGACCCGTCGTTCTGGTACTCGGCCGTCCCCGTCTTGCCGGCGGTGCCGTCCGGCAGCCCGGCGCCCGCCGCGGTGCCGCCGGTCACCACCGCCCGCATCATCGAGCGCAGCGCGGCCGCCCCGGGGATCGGGCGCGGGTCCGGCACGGCGCCGCCGCCCTCGCGGACCAGCTTGGGCGCGAGCAGCCGCGGCGCCCGCCACGACCCGTCCGCGACCGCCGCCGCGACGCTCGCCATCAGCAGCGGCGTCGCCTGGACGCGGCCCTGCCCGATCGCCGCCTCCGCCAGCTCCGCGCCGCTGCCCGGGTCCGGGAAGCTTCCCTCCGCCATCGGCACCCCGGGCGAGAACCTCGTCCCGAACCCGAACCTGCGTGCGCTGGCCGCGAGCCTGCCCGCGCCCGCGCCCTCGACGCCGAGGCGGGCGAAGGTGGTGTTGCAGGACGCGGCGAACGCGCCGCTCAGCGTGGTGCGGCCCAGCTCGTGGCCCTCGTCGTTGCGGATCGTCCGCTGCGCGGTGACGACGGACGCCGGGCAGTCGGCGGGCGTGCCGGGCCCGGACCCGTCCGCGACCAGCGCGCCCACCGTGACCACCTTGAACGTGGAGCCGGGCGGATAGGGGCCGGTGAACGCGCCGAGGCCGCCGAGGCCGTCCGCGACCGCCAGGACCTCGCCGGTGGACGGCCGGACCGCCACGATCGAGGCGGCTCCGGGGGCGGCGGCGAGGGCATTCTCGGCGTCCGCCTGGAGGTGCCGGTCCAGGGTCGTGCGGATCTTCTTGCCCGGCTTGCCGTCCAGCACCTTCACCCGCTGCGGCGGGCCGCCGTCGTCGCGCAGCTCGATGACCCACCTGACCTCGTCATAGCCCTCCGGCGTCAGCCCGTCGACGAGTTCCGCCAGGTAGGGCGCGAGGATCCCGGTGTCGGGCAGCGCCTTGCCGTCGCGTGCGACGAGCGTGACCGCGGGCAGCCGCACCTGGTTGAGCGCCCACTCGCCCCGGAGCGCACCACCGGACGCGGCTCGACGTCGACCGAGGTGACCGCCAGCGTGCGCGACAGCGCCCGGTACCGGTCGGCGAAGTCGCCGGGCGGGTCCGCGACCAGGTCGCGCATCCCGTCCAGGGAGCCCTTCCGCCAGGCCGCGAAGAAGCCGGCGGCGACCTTCTCCGGCTTCCCCGGGCCGCGCCCGCCGCGCAGCTGCCAGGCCGCGACGAGCCCCCCGCCCAGCGCCACCGCCACCAGAACCGCCAGCACGCCGACACCCCGCGACCGCATATGCGCGCCCTTCCTCCCGCCCGCCCCGGAATGGTGATCATCTCAACGCCCGGCACATATGCATATGAAGCCGAACGCCCGTTTTGAGGCCGGACCTGGCCGAGAAATTAGCGATGAGTAATCCGCCCCTTAAGTCCGCTTTAACGGGGGTGCCGGGGGCGCGGCCGGGGCCTAGCGTCGGGGGCGTCGGCGACCGTGGACGCGCAGCGGCAGGAGGTGTCCCGCGATGACGGAGAGCTTTCACCCGGAACGACCCCTCCGGGCACGCACGGACCCGCCCGCCCGGCGGACGGCCGCCGGCCCGGGGCCGTGCCCCGGGCCTCCCGTCCACGCGGCACCGGTCCGGCCGCCGCAGGCCGGCCCTTCGCGGCGCGCCCGTCTCCAGGTCCTCCCCCACCGGGCGCAGGACCGGCAGGCGCCGGACCGCTCCCGCCCCACCTCGGCAGGGGCGGGCGCGTGGAACTGGTCTCCGGGAGCCCGGCACGGCCCCCTCTGCCCGCCGGTCCCGCGGCACGGACGCCCCGCCTACGGCGCGGGGGCGGGGTCCCGTCCCGGGGCCGGCGTCCTATCCGGCCCCGGCCGGGCGCCTAGCGGGTCCAGGGCAGGCGGACGCCCTCCAGCTCCGGATCGTCCAGGAGCG
The DNA here is from genome assembly GCF_030283205.1 of Actinomadura opuntiae. Lineage (GTDB taxonomy): Bacteria > Actinomycetota > Actinomycetes > Streptosporangiales > Streptosporangiaceae > Spirillospora. Next base: position 51,519 of record NZ_JASNWF010000021.1, on the reverse strand, counting down.
CCTGGACGAGCGCGGCCGGGCCGACGACCTTCGTACCCCACAGGTCCCAGTCGCAGTACACGACCCAGGAGCGGTCCTCGGCCCACAGGTTGGACGGGCAGCTCGCCATCGCCGGATGGTCGTACAGCCGGGCCGCGTCGCCGAGCCGTCCCGCCAGCACGGTCTCGTCGTCCCAGTCGGCGGTGACCAGCGGGCAGTAGTACGCCAGGCAGCGGGTCGCGGCGCCGCCCGGGCTGTGCCGCAGCAGCACCCCGACCAGCCGGTACCAGCTCTCCCGGTCCAGGCAGCCCTCCGCGGGCGGGCGGATGGCCGCCGACCAGCTCCCCGCCGGATGTCCCTGGCGCAGGCAGCGGTTGCCGGGCAGCTCCCCCTCCGGGACGGCGGGCTCGCCGAAGCCGCGTGCCAGCTCCCGCCAGCGCAGCCGCCGCCAGCCCGCGCCGGGGTCGCCGCTGCGGCCGAGCTCGGTGCCGGTGACGATCGCGCCCTCCAGCAGGTCGCCCACGTCGCCGGACGGGTCCGCCGCCGGGTCGGGCGGCGGCTCGACCAGCCCCGCGCCGAGCATCGACTGGTGGACGTCGTCGTGCGTCGTGGTGACCAGGCCCTCCTCCCAGGAGTACATCGCGTGCAGGAGCCACGCGGAGTCCGGATTGCGGGGCGGCTCGAAACCCGAGTAGCAGTGGTCGGGGTCCAGGTCGTGCAGCCACCGCGCGGTCTCCCCGGGAACCCGGGCCCACGCGTCCTCGATGTCCGCGTTCTCCATATCCGGCATCCTGTCACCCGGGAGGCGGGCCGCGATACGCGCCCGCCGACTGCTTTCCGCCGCGCCCGCGGGCCACGCCCCCGTGGCCGCCGCGCCACATCGGGCGGCGGCGCGGTTCAGGGGCCCAGCAGGGCGAGGTTCAGGGGCCCAGCAGGGCGTCCAGGCGCGCGGCCTGGACGTCCCAGCGCCACTCCTGCTCCACCCACGCCCGGCCCGCCCGGCCCATCGCGCGGGCCCGCTCCGGGTCGGCGAGCAGCCCGGCGACCGCGTCCGCGACGCACCGCACCGACCGGCCCGGCACCACGACGCCGGTCTCACCGTCCAGGACGGCGTCCGGCGCACCGCCGGAGTCACCCGCGACGACCGGCAGGCCGGTCGCCGACGCCTCCAGGTAGACGATTCCGAGGCCCTCGACGTCCAGTCCGCGGCGGCGCGTCCGGCAGGGCATCGCGAACACGTCCCCCGCGTCGTAGTGCGCGGGCAGCTCCGCCCACGGGACGCTCCCCGTGAACACCACCGAACCGGTCACCCCCTCGGACGCCGCGAGCCGCTCCAGCTCCCCCCGGGAGGGGCCGCCGCCGACGAGCAGCAGCGCCGCGTCCGGGACCTCCGCCAGGACGCGCGGCCACGCCCGGATCAGCGCGTCCTGCCCCTTGCGCGGCACCAGCCGCGACACGCACACCGCCACCGGACGGTCCGCCAGCCCGTGCCGCTCCCTGATCTCCGCGCCGCCCGCGCCCGCGCGGAACAGCGTCTCGTCCACGCCGGGGGCGAGCCGCGCCATCCGCGCCGCCGCGTCCGGGGACAGCGCCCGCGCCATCCGGGACCGGGTGTACTCCCCCAGGTAGGTGAGCGCGTCGACGCCGTCGCCGATGCGGCCGAGCAGCGACCGCGCGACCGGCAGCGCCGCCCAGCCCGCCTCGTGCCCGTGCGTGATCCCGACGATCCGCCGGGCCCCGCGCCGCCGCAGCGCCGGGGCGAGCAGCCCGAGCGGGGCCGCCGCCCCGAACACCACCGAGTCGCAGCGCTCGACCCGCAGCAGGGCCGACGCGCGGCGCAGCACGCCCGGCTCGGGCAGCATCAGCGAGCCGGGGTGCCGGACGACCGGGAACGGCTGCTGCGCGTCGAACGCCGCGGCCCCCTTCCACGCCGGTGCGTACACCACCACCGAACCGGGCGGGCGCCGGACCGCGAGGCCGTGCACGAACGCCTGGATGCCGCCGGGACGGGGCGGGAAGTCGTTGGTCACCACCAGGGTCTTGGTCATCGCCCAGCAAGGATACGGAGGCCCCCACGGCCGCGAGCAGCCGGAACACCGCCCAGAGGGGCCCGCCACCGGAACGTGAAGGAGCCCGGCACCGCCGTGCGGTGCCGGGCCCCTCGGAACGGGCTCGCGATCAGTGGGTGATCTCGTGCGACTGCTTGCCGCCCTCGATCTCCGCGTGCTCGCCGTGCTCCGCGTGCTCGTGCTCCTCGACGGGGATGTCGTCGAAGGTCCACGCGCGGTTCAGCCGCGACCGCAGGTGCCCGAGCGGGCCCTTGGCGGCCGGGATGCCGTTGGCGTCGCGCGCCGGCGGCTCCGGACGGCTGTTCTCCTTGGACAGCAGGACGGCCTTCTGCTCCTCGCGCGCCGGCTCGTGCCGCTCCGAGAACCGGCCGTCCGGCGACATCAGGATGACGCCGCTCTCGACGCCGTGCCCGACGATGTCGGCGTCCTTGCGCTGCAGGCCCAGGCAGATCCGCTTGGTGATGACGAACGCCAGGATCGGCCCGACGAAGAACGTCACCCGGAAGAACCAGGTCGTGGAGTACAGCGAGATGTCGAACTTGTCGGCCAGCACGTCGTTGCCGCCGGCCAGCCACAGCAGGCCGTAGAAGGCGACCGCGGCCACGCCGGTGGCGGTGCGGACCGGTGCGTTGCGCGGCCGCGTGTTGACGTGGTGGTGCCGCTTGTCGCCGGTCACCCACTGCTCGATGAACGGCCAGGCCATCGCGCCGCCGAACACGATGCCGAGCGGCACCAGCGCCGGTATCAGCACGTTGAAGCTGACCGTGTGGCCCCAGGCGCTGACCTCCCAGTTCGGCATGATGCGCAGCGCCCCCTCGAGGACGCCCATGTACCAGTCCGGCTGGGAGCCCGCCGAGATGGCGCCGGGATCGTAGGGCCCGAACAACCAGATCGGGTTGATCTGCGCGAACGCGCCGAGCAGCGCGATGACGCCGAAGGTGAACAGGAAGTAGGCGCCCGTCTTGGCCATGAAGACCGGGTAGAACGGGTAGCCGTACACCTGGCGCTCGGTCTGGTTCTTCACCGGCATCGCGGTGTGCTTCTGCACCCACATGATCATCATGTGCGCGGTGACCAGCCCCAGCAGCAGCCCGGGGATCAGCAGGATGTGCAGCATGTACAGCCGCGGCACGATGTCCTGGCCGGGGAACTCCCCGCCGAACAGGAACATGTAGCCGTAGGTGCCCACCAGCGGGATCGCCTCGAGCACGCCCTGGGTGATGCGCAGGCCCGTGCCGGACAGCAGGTCGTCCGGCAGCGAGTACCCGAACAGGCCCTCCAGCATGCCGAGGATGAACATGTTGATGCCGATGAGGTAGTTCAGCTCGCGCGGCTTGCGGTAGGCGCCGGTGAAGAACACCCGCAGCATGTGCGCCAGGATCGACGCCATGAACAGCAGCGCCGCCCAGTGGTGGATCTGCCGCATGAGCAGACCGCCGCGCACGTCGAAGCTGATCTTCAGGGTGGAGGCGTACGCCTCCGACATCTGCACGCCCCTGAGGTGCGTGTACGAGCCGTTGTAGATGACCTCGTTCATGCTGGGCTTGAACCAGAGCGTCAGGAACGTCCCGGTCAGCAGCAGGATGACGAACGAGTACAGGGCGATCTCGCCCAGCATGAACGACCAGTGGTCCGGAAAGACCTTCTTCATGTTCCGCTTGAAGAAGGTGGTGGAGCCGAGCCGGTCGTCGATGAAGTTCAGCGGCCCCTCGACCGCCTTCGGAGCCGTCGCCCCGGGTGTGGCTGTCGCCTCGCTCATCCGCGCTCCCAGAAGCTCGGGCCGATCGGCTCGTGGTAGTCGCTCGTCGCGACGATGTAGCCGTCCTCGACCGCCAGCGGCAGCTGCGGCAGCGGACGGGCCGCCGGGCCGAACACGACCTTGGCCGCGTCGGTCGCGTCGAACGTCGACTGGTGGCACGGGCACAGGATGTGGTGGGTGGTCTGCTCGTACAGCGCGGCCGGGCAGCCGACGTGCGTGCAGACCTTCGAGTACGCCACGATCCCGTTGACGTGCCAGTTCTCGCGTCCCTTGGCGGGCTTGAACTGGTTCTCGGGGACGTTGATGAGGATCGTCACGGCCTTCGCGTTCTGCGTCAGCACCTGGTCCTCGGGCACCTCCTCCTCGATGCCCTCGGGCAGGACGGTGATCATCCCGCCGGGCGAGGAGAAGTCGCTGACCCGCAGCGGCTTGTTGGTGCCGTCCACCACGAGGCGGACGCCCTTCTTGCCCTGCGCCTGCGCCTTCTTGACCGCCTCGCCCCAGTAGGTGTGCCGCAGCTTCTTCTCCGGCAGCGGGCCGAGGTCGCGCAGCAGCACCAGCGGCGCGAGGCCGAGCGGCGCGGCGGCCAGCAGCAGCGTGCGGCGCAGCAGCGGCCGCTTGGTCAGGCCGCTGTCGGAGGCGCCCTCGAGGAAGTCCTTGGTGAAGGCCTCCCGGGTCTCCTCGTCGGCCTGCAGGTTGTGCCGCTCCTGGACGATCGGCTTGCTGGTCATGAGCCGGCGCACCCAGATGGTGACGCCCGCGGCCAGCGCCAGGAAGGACAGCGCCATCAGGCCGCCGAGCCAGAAGTTGGACTCCCGGGCCCGGGTCACGCCGTGCATGCCGCCGTCGCGGCCGCTCCAGCCGATGTAGTAGGCGATGAACCCCACGCTGGCGAGGAACGCCAGCACGAAGAACGTCGCGACGACGCGCTCGGCGCGCCTGGCCGACGCCTCGTCCAGCTCCTCCCCGACGCCCGCGGGCGCCGAGATGTCGTCCTGGGCGAGCAGGGTCCTGTCCCTCGCCGGTGACGGCGTGCCGATCACGCGCCCGCGCGGGCCGCCGCCCTCGCGCGGCTCCTGCGAGCCCGCGGTGTCCTTGGTGTCGTCGCTCATGACTTCTTCAGCTTCTTCGGCTTCTTCGCGGTGATCCACATGGCCGCCATCACCAGCAGACCGAGGCCGACCAGCCAGCCGACCAGGCCCTCCGACACCGGGCCGATGCGGCCGAGGCCGTTACCGCCGGGGTTGGGCTGCTCGCGGGTCTGCACCAGGTAGGAGATGATCGCCTGCTTGTCCTGCGGGGTGAGCGTGGTGTCGTTGAACACCGGCATCGCCTGCGGGCCGGTCAGCATGGCCTCGTACATCTGGGTGGGCGTGACGTCGCTGTTGGACAGCGGCGGGGCGTACTTGCCGCCGGTCAGCGCGCCGCCCTGGCCGGTGAAGTTGTGGCACTGCGCGCAGTTGGTGCGGAACAGCTTGCCGCCGAGCGCCACGTCGCCCTTGCTCGGGTCGGTCTCCGACGCGGACGGGACGGCCGGGCCGCCGCCCAGCGAGGCGATGTAGGCCCGCAGGTCGGCGAGGTTCTTCTCGGCCTGCGCCTTCTGCTGCTCGGCCGCCCTGCGCTTGGCCGGGTCCTCGTAGTCGGTCTTGATCTCGGTGTTGAAGGCGGGGACCGGCTCCTTGCGCGGGAACTGCGCACCAGGGCTCATCGCGGGCATCCGGCCCGTGCTGACCTGGAAGTCGACGCTCGCCGCCCCCACCCCGAGCAGGCTCGGTGCGATCGCTTTGCCCTTGGCGTCCTTGGTGCCCTCGGCGTTCAGCCCGTGGCAGCTGGCGCAGTTCTTGTCGAACAGCTGCTGGCCGTTCTTCAGGTCCTGCGCCGCCTGGGCCGTGCTCTCCGCCTCGGCGCGTCCAGTCTGCGGCGAGAAGCCGGCGTAGATGACGCCGATCGCCGCCAGGGCCGCCAGCACGACGGCGTAGCCCGCCCAGGGGCGCCGTCGCCATGCGGTGATCCTTCTCACGGAAATCCCCGTTCGGGTCATGTCTGGGTTGGTCGGCTGGTCAGTGGTCGAGCAGGTAGACGACCGAGAACAGGCCGATCCACACCACGTCGACGAAGTGCCAGTAATAGGACACGACGATCGCGCTCGTCGCCTGCTCGTGCGTCCATCGCTTCGCGGCGAACGTCCGCCCGAGGACGAACAGGAACGCGACCAGGCCGCCGCAGACGTGCAGCCCGTGGAAACCGGTGGCCAGGTAGAAGACCGAGCCGTAGGCCGACGAGGAGAGCGTGAGGCCGTCCTTGGTGACCAGGCTGTAGTACTCGTAGGCCTGGCCGGCGACGAAGTACAGCCCCATCAGGAAGGACAGGACGTACCATTCGCGCAGGCCCCAGCGGCGGAAGTTCAGCAGGCCGCCGTCGCGGCCGACCTTGCCGGCCTCGGCCTTGAACACGCCCCACTGGCAGGTCACCGACGACAGCACCAGCACGGTCGTGTTGGCCGTCGACAGCGGCAGGTTGAGCGGTGCGCCCGGCCAGGCGTCGTGCCCGGACTGGCCGATCGTCACAGAGCGGATCGTGAAGAACATCGCGAACAGCGCCGCGAAGAACATCAGCTCGGACGACAGCCAAACGATCGTCCCCACGCTGACCAGATTGGGACGGTTCGCCCGTGCGTGAGGTGTTGTCTCTATCGCGGATGCTGTCACGGGCAGCATTATTGCGCCCCTATCCGGTGACTGACGCATGACCCCCCTCCTTGGGTTCCCGAGCGTGTCACCGCGCGCGCGTCCGGCCTTGCCGATCTCCGCTCGCACCTGGCCTTCGGGGCCCCGAATCAGGGCCTGGATCTCGTGCGCGCGGGGCCGAACCGGTAGCCTTCGGTGTCATGAGCACCGCCCCGGAGAGCCCGATGAAGGTTCTCGTGTACAGCGACGACGCGAACACCCGCGCACAGATCCGGATGGCGATCGGGCGCCGGCCCGCCGCCGACCTCCCGCAGGTGGAGTTCGTCGAGTGCGCGACCCAGCCCGCCGTGGTGGCACGGCTCGACGAGGGCGGCATCGACGTCCTCGTCGTGGACGGCGAGGCGCAGCCCGCGGGCGGTCTCGGCGTGTGCCGGCAGGCCAAGGACGAGGTGTACGACTGCCCGCCGGTGCTGGCGATCATCGGGCGGCGCGACGACGGCTGGCTGGCGACCTGGTCGCGCGCCGACGCCGTGGTGAGCCTGCCGCTGGACCCGATGGCCCTGGCCAGGGAGCTCGCCGGCCTCATGCGCTGGCGCATGGAGAACCGCCTTCCGGCCCTGTAACACGATTCGCCGGGGAGGCTCTGTTCGTTTCGGCGCCGGGGCGCCGCCCCGGTCCGTCACCCCGGCCGGGACGGGACGAGCCCGGCGCTCCCCGGGTCCCGCCGCACCCTGGGGAGAAGATGGACGCCCGCACGAACTGGCCCGCACTGATCAACGCGCTGCTCGACGGCGACTCGCTGACCAGCGAGGAGACGGCGTGGGCGATGAACCGGATCATGGCCGGCGACGCCACCGACGTGCAGATCGCCGGCTTCGCGGTCGCGATGCGCGCCAAGGGCGAGACCGTCGCCGAGGTCTCCGGCCTCGCCGACGGCATGATGGACAACGCCACCCCGGTGACGGTGCCGGGCCGCATCGCCGACCTGGTCGGCACCGGCGGCGACCGCGCCCACACGGTGAACGTCTCCACGATGGCCGCGGTGGTGGCGGCGGCGGCCGGGGTGCGGGTCGTCAAGCACGGCAACCGGGCCGCCTCGTCGTCCTGCGGCGCCGCCGACCTGCTGGAGCACCTCGGCGTCGCCATCGACCTCGGCCCGGACGAGGTCGCGCGGGTCGCCGCGGAGACCGGCATCACCTTCTGCTTCGCGCCGCGGTTCCACCCGGCGCTGCGGCACGCCTCGCGCACCCGCAGCGAGCTCGGCACGCCCACGGTGTTCAACTTCCTCGGCCCGCTGACGAACCCCGCACGTCCGGCGGCGCAGGCGGTCGGGGTGTTCCATCCGCGGATGGCGGGCGTCATCGCGGGCGTGTTCGCCGCACGGGGCTGCTCGTCGCTGGTGTTCCGCGGCGACGACGGCCTGGACGAGCTGACCACCACGGGCACCTCGACGGTGTGGGTGGTGCGCGACGGCACCGCGACGCAGACGACCTTCGACCCGTCCGACCTCGGCATCCCGCCGGCCCGGCCGGAGGACCTGCGCGGCGCCGACGCGGCGTTCAACGCGCGGGTGGCGCGGGAGACCTTCGCCGGCCGCGAGGGCGCCGTCCGCGACATGGTCCTGCTGAACGCCGCCGCCCTCATCACCGCCTACGAGGGCGCCCCGCCGGCCGACGAGCTCACCCCCACCCTGGCGGCCGCCCGCGACCGCGCCGCCGAGGCCGTCGACTCCGGCGCCGCCGCCACCCTCCTCGACCGCTGGATCGAGGTCTCCCAAGCCCAGCGCTAGCCATGGTCAGGCGACGCTGCGGGCGCCGCTGGAGAGGCGCTGGGCGATGTAGATCGGGATGATCGACAGGATGATCAGCGAGGCGGCCAGGACGTTGACGACCGGGGCCTGGTTGGGGCGGAAGAGGTTGTCGAAGATCCAGATCGGCAGGGTCTGCGAGCCGGGACCGGCGGTGAACGTGGTCACGATGATCTCGTCGAAGGACAGCGCGAACGACAGCAGCCCGCCCGCCAGCAGCGCCGAGCGCAGGTTGGGGAGCGTGACGTACCAGAACGTCTGGAAGGTGTCGGCGCCGAGGTCGGCGGACGCCTCCTCCAGGCTGGTGCCGGTGCGGCGCAGCCGGGCCAGCACGTTGTTGTAGATGGTGACGACGCAGAACGTGGCGTGGCCGACGATGACGGTGAACAGGCCGAGGCCGATGCCGAGCGGCTCCAGCACGACCTGGAAGGCGTTGCTGAGCGCGATGCCGGTGACGATGCCGGGCAGCGCGATCGGCAGCACCACGACCAGCGAGACCGTCTCGCGGCCGAAGAACCGGTAGCGGGCGACGGCGAACGCGGCCATGGTGCCGAGGACCATGGCGGCGGCGGTGGCGCCGACGCCGGCCTTCACGCTCGTCCAGACGGCGCGGCGGGCGCCCTCGTTGTCGAGGGCGTGCGCCCACCAGCGTCCGGTGAAATCGGTCGGCGGCCAGCCGAACGCCTTGTCGGCGTTGACGGAGTTGACCAGCACGACGAGCAGCGGCACGTAGACGACGGCGAGCCCGAGGATCATCACGGCGCGCAGGAGGGCCCGCGCGGCGGGCGAGAGGGTCATCACAGCTCCCTGAGGGCGCCGGTGCGGCGGGCCGCGGCGAGGTAGACCAGCATCACCACGACGGGGACCGTGGCGACGGCGGCGGCGAACGGCAGGTTGTTGGCGGCGCCGATGTTGTCGTAGACGACGTTGCCGAGCAGCTGGCTGCGGCCGCCGACGATCTTGACGGTGATGTAGTCGCCGAGCGACAGCGAGAACGTGAAGATCGACCCGGCGACGAGCGAGGGGAACACCATCGGCAGCATGACCGAGCGGAACGTCCGCCACGGGCGGGCGCCGAGGTCGCCGGAGGCGTCCAGCAGCGAGTCCGGCAGCCGCTCCAGTCCCGTGTAGACGGGCAGGATCATGTAGGGCAGCCACAGGTAGGCCAGCACGATGATCGTCGCGGTGAGGCCGAATCCGGGGCCGGACAGCCCGAACGGCTTGAGCACCTCGTCGATCAGCCCGCCCTGCGACAGCATCACCCGCCACGCGTACGCCTTGACGAGGTAGGCCGCCCACAGCGGCGCCAGGATCGCGATGACGAGGTACGGCCGGTACCGGGGCCTGGCGACCTTCGCCATGTACAGCGCCATCGGGAAGCCGATGGCGGTGTCGATGACGGTGACGGCCGCCGCGACGCCGAGGCTGCGCAGCGCGATCGTCCGGTAGACGGGCTCGTTCCACATGTCCTGGAAGTTGGCCAGGGTGAACTGCCGGACGACCTCGCCGGTGAAGGTGTCGGTGGACCAGAACGCGGTGAGGAAGATCGCGGCCAGCGCGCCGAGGTAGGCCACCACCAGCCAGGCCAACGGCGCCGACAGCAGCAGCGACAGCCGCAGCCACGGCCGGCGGTGCAGCAGCGCCGCCGCCCGGCGCCGGGGACCCGGCGCCGGGCGGGCGGCGGCCTCGCCGGCGGTGGACGCCGCCGGGGACGCGGTCATCCCTTGATCGCCGTCCATGCCTGCGTCCACTTGGAGTAGTCGACGCACTTGACGTCCTTGCGGCCGTCGAGGCACTGCGCGATCGGCGTCGTCCAAAAGCGGATCTTGGAGAAGTAGGTCTCGTCGGTGGCGTGGAAGGTGTCGCAGAACTTCTTGTCCGCGGTCTCCTGGCAGGCCTTGGCGTTGGCCGGGGCCTCACCGAACCACTCGGCGACCTGCGCGTTCGCCTTGGGCGAGACGATGTGGTTCATCCACTGGTAGGCGCAGTTCGGGTGCTTGGCCTTCGCGGCGACCATCCAGGTGTCCGACCAGCCGGTCGAGCCCTCCTTCGGCACGGTCGCCTCCACCGGCGCCTTCGCCGCCTCCACGTAGTTCGTGATGACCTGCCAGGTCGTGCCGAGCACCGTGTCGCCGCTCTTGAACGACTGGACCGCCTTGGTGTAGTCGGACCAGTACTCGCCGACGATGCCGCGCTGCTGCTTCAGCAGCGCGACCGCCGCGTCGAACTGCTTCTGGTCGAGCGCGTACGGGTCCTTGATGCCGAGTTCGGGACGGGCCGACATCAGGTACAGCGCGGCGTCGGCGATGTAGATCGGCGAGTCGTAGGCGGTGACCTTGCCCTTGTACGGGGAGTTGGGGTCGAACACCGCGCCCCACGAGTCGGGCGCCTGCTTCACCTTGTCGGTGCGCCACATCAGCAGGTTGGCGCCGCGGCCGTGCGGGATGCCGTAGGGCACGCCGTTCACCGAGTTCCACGGCTTGTTCTTCAGGCCCGCGAAGATGTCGGCGTAGTTCGGCACCAGCGCGGTGTTGACCGGGGCGACGGCGCCGGAGGCGATGAGCCGCAGCGACGCGTCGCCGGACGCCGACACCGCGTCGTACTGACCGGTCTTCATCAGCGCGACCATCTCGTCCGACGTCCCGGCGATCTTGGTGTTGACCTTGCAGCCGGTCTGCTTCTCGAACGGGTGGACCCAGTCGACGTTCTTGTCATTGGAGCCGTCCTCGGCGTACCCGGCCCAGGCGACCAGGTTGACCTGGCCCTCGCCCTTGCCGAGCGACTTCTGCATCGGGACCTTCGGCACCCGGAAGCCGCCCTGCCCGGAGCCGGTCGCCTTGTCTCCCGATTCGCCGCCGCAGCCGGCGGCGGTCAGTCCGATCGCCAGCGCCGCCGCGGCGGCGAGCGCCATGCGCGTGGACCACATGAGGAACTCCTCTTTAGTTGGGGGTTTTCGCGGGGGTTTCAGTGCTGGGGGCGGCGCCGGCCACCCGGAACTCGTGCGCCGCCTGCCAGCCGACGCGGACGCGGGCGCCGCGGTGGCGGGTCACCTCCATCGAGGACGCCGCGAGGTTCTGCTGGAGCGCCACGACCCGGTCGCCCGACTCCAGGTCCACCACGAACCTCGTGACCGCGCCCGCGTAGACGACCTCGGCGACGGTGCCCTCGGCGTGCCGGTCCCCCGGCGGCCCGGCCGGCTCCCCCGCCGGCGCCGTGCCGTCCTCGTCGCCGCCGCCGAGGATGCGGACGTGCAGCTTCTCCGGCCGCACGCAGACGTCCCCGATCCGGTTGGTCGTGCCGACGAAGCCGGCCACGAACTCGGTCGCCGGATGCTCGTACACCTCGGCGGGCGTGCCGACCTGCTGGACGCGGCCGCCGTCCAGGACCGCGACCCGGTCGCTGAGGGTCAGCGCCTCCTCCTGGTCGTGGGTGACGAACACGAACGTGATGCCGGCGCGCCGCTGGATCGTCTTCAGCTCGACCTGCATCTCCTCGCGCAGCTTCAGGTCGAGGGCGCCGAGCGGCTCGTCCAGCAGCAGGACCTTCGGCTCGTTGACCAGCGCGCGGGCCAGCGCGACCCGCTGCCGCTGCCCGCCCGACAGCTCGGCGGGGCGGCGCGCCTCGAACCCGTCGAGCCGGACGCTGTGCAGCGCCTCGAGCGCCCGCTTGCGGCGCTCGGCCTTCGCCACCTTGCGGACCTTCAGCCCGTACTCGACGTTGCGGAGCACGTCCAGGTGCGGGAAGAGCGCGTAGTCCTGGAAGACGGTGTTGACGTCGCGGTCGAACGGGGCGAGGCCCGTCACGTCGCGGCCGGCCAGCTCGACCGTCCCGGACGTGGGCCGCTCGAACCCGGCGATGAGCCGCAGCACCGTGGTCTTCCCCGACCCCGACGGGCCGAGCATCGAGAAGAACTCGCCGTCCCCGATGTCGAGGTCGACGCCCGCCACCGCCTCGACGGAGCCGAAGGTCTTGCGCAGATCGCGGATCCTCACCGCTGAAGCCGGCATGACCGAAAACATATGGAGTCATAGGTTTCAGTTCAAGTGACGATCCGGTATCACTGAGTCAGCGCGCGGAGAGGGGGCCCATGGACGGTGCGGACGGCGCGCGCCTCGTCGTGTTCGCCCCGGTCGACAACACCGCGCGGGTCGCCGCCGTCGTGCGGCGGATCGGCGACGCCATCGCGCTCGGCCTCCTCGACGACGGTGAGCAGCTGCCCAGCGAGACCGAACTCGCCGGACATCTCGGCATATCGACCGTCACTCTACGCGAAGCGCTCATGGCCTTGCGTCAGCAGGGCCTCATCGAGACCCGGCGCGGCCGGGGCGGCGGCAGCTTCGTGCGCGCCCCCGCCCGCCCCTTCGACCTCGACCGGCGGCTCCGCCCGCTGTCCGCCGAGGAGCTGCGCGACCTCGGCGACCACTACGCCGCCATCGCCGGCGCCGCCGCCCGGCTGGCCGCGCGCCGCTCGCTGCCCGGCGACGTCGACCGGCTGCGCCGCTCCCTCGCCGAGATGGCCGGCCCCGACGCCGGGCCGCGCACGTGCCGGCTGGACGGCCGGCTGCACCTGGAGATCGCCGCCGCGTCCCAGTCCGTCCGGCTGACCCGCGAGGAGATCCGGCTGCAGGCCGACATCGGGCCGCTCATCTGGGCCGTGCACGGCGAGCCGGACGCCCGCCGGACCGTGCACGCCCAGCACGTCCGGCTCGTCGACGCCATCGAGCAGGGCGATGAGGACCGGGCCCGCGATGTCGCTGAAAGTCACGTCGCGAATGCGGTAGAACGTCTGATTGACCGACGGCTCGCCCTCTGACCACGAGGTGGACTCATGCCCCCCGAGCCACCGTCCGCCGGCGCTGCGGCGGCGCGCGTGCACGCGACCCTGGACGGCGTCTTCGGCACGGTCGCCGAGGTGCGCGACGCCTCCGCGCGGCTGCTGCGGGCGGTGCGCGACGCCGGGCGCGCGCCGGTCCGCGCCGACCTCGCCGCGCTGCGCCCGCTGCTGCTCCCCCGCCTCGGCCCGCTGGTGTGCGGGCTCGGCTTCATCGCCGCGCCCCGCCTGCTCGCCGACGCCGCCTGGTACCTGGAGTGGTGGCAGGCCGGGCCCACCGGCCCGTCCCAGCTGCTGCGCGACCTGAACCCCGAGAGCAGCGCCCTGTACGACTACACCGCCTGGGACTGGTTCACCGGCCCGCAGGCGGGCGCGGAGAAGACCGTCTGCGGCCCCTACGTCGACTACCTGTGCAGCGACGAGTACGTCCTCACCCTGTCGGTCCCGGTCCGCGTCGGCGGCGAGTTCGCCGGCGTCGCCGCCGCCGACGTGTTCGCCCGCACCTTCGAGAACGAGATCGTCCCGGTGCTGCGCGAGATCCCCGCACCCGCGTTCGTGGTGAACGCCCCGGGCCGCGTCATGGCGTCCAACACCGCGACCTGGACCCCCGGCGCCGCCTACCGCGACCGCCCCGGCCACACCGCCCACCCCTGCGGCGACCTGTCCCTGAGCCTCATCACCGCCGCGTAATTCATTGCAGCGGAGGAACACCGTGGAGGCGGAGGGCGCCTCTTAGTCCGCGTCGGGGAGGCCGAGGGCGAAGGCGGCGTCGAGGTCGTGTTTGGAGTAGGTGCGGAAGGCGATGTGGGTCTCGGTGCCGACGACGCCGGGGACCTTGTTGACGCGGCCCGGGATCACGTCGTTGAGTTCCTCGTGGCGGCGGACGCGGACCATCACCATGAGGTCGTGCTCTCCGGTGACCGAGTAGACCTCGCTGACGCCGTCCAGCGCGGTGATCGTTTCGGCCACCTCGTGGATGCGCGCGACGTCGGCCTTGACGAACACGATCGCTGTGACCACAGGACCCCTCCCCTGAGTTCGGACGTCCCGACTCTATCGGGCGCCGATCAGGTGCGGCTGAGCGCGGCGATGCGGCGGGACTGCCCGGCGCGGCGGGCCAGCAGCGCGAACAGCACGCCGGCGCAGAAGCCGTAGATGTGCGCGGTGTAGGCGACGCTGCTCTCCTCGTCGCCGAGCGAGAGCCACTGCAGGATGAACCAGTAGCCGAGCACCACCCAGACGGGCAGCCGCAGCACGATGATCGGCGGGACGTAGCTGACGACGCGGCCGCGCGGGTTGAGGATGACGTAGGCGCCCATCACCCCGGCGATGGCGCCGGACGCGCCGATGAGCGGCACGGTGGAGCCGGGCGAGGTCCAGGCGAAGCCGTAGACGGCGACGAGCCCGAACGCCAGGTAGCTCAGCAGGAAGCGCCAGCGTCCGAGCCGGTCCTCCACGCCCATGCCGACGACGAACAGGAACACCAGGTTGCCGAGCAGGTGCATCGGACCCGAGTGCAGGAACATCGAGGTGAACGCCGAGGTCCAGGGGGCCTTGCGGTAGTCGGCGGGCCCGCAGTGGTTGGTGATCTCGGTGGGCGGCGGCTGCTGGTCGCCGGTGGTGAGCTCCTTGGGGACGGCGCCGTACTCGTAGGTGAACTCGGCGGCCTTGCAGTCGCGGACGGCGCCCTTGCCGTACCAGGTGGCGAAGTTGGACATCGGCGTCAGCAGGAACACCACGACGTTGACCGCGATCAGCAGGTACGTCATCCACGGGACGCGCCGGGCCGGCTGGCTGTCGTAGAGAGGCAGGGCCATGCGGGGTCGTCCGTCCTCTCCGTGCCGGTGTCCACCGTCACCTTAGTGGCCGCCCCGCCCGGTCCGGATCGTGGCTCGTGTAGGCGTTGTCGATCCAGCCGCGCAGGCCCTCGGCGCCGTGCACGGGGCACGTCCAGGCGCCGTCGACCTCGACCAGGCGGACGCCCGGCAGGTCGAGCCAGCGCAGCACGCACTCCATCTCCTCGGCGGTGGCGCCGGAGGACGGCGGCGCGCCGAGCGCCACGCCGCCGGGGGCGCCGCCGGACGGCGGGAAGACGGTCTCGGCGGTGGCGATGAGGGCGTCGACGTAGGGGCGAGGGTGGGCGTGGGGCGGGACGGTGCCCGCCGCGGCGAGCCGCCCGTACCGGACGACCGACAGGTCCCAGCCGCCGTCGAAGCCGGGCCGCGCGGCGACGAGCTCGGGCAGCCGGGCGAGGGCGGCGAGGCGCTGGCCGCGGGCGGCGGCGCGGACGAACGCGGCGAGCCGGTCGCGCTGCGCGGCGGCCTCCTCGTAGCGCAGCTCGGCGGCGAGCCGGTCGATGCGGACGCGCGCGGCGGCCACGACGGGCCGCACGTCCCCCTCCATGATCGCGCGGGCGGTCTCGGCGTGCACGGCGTAGGCGTCGGGGGACTCGCGGCCGTCGCAGGGCGCGCCGCAGCGGCCGAGGTCGGCGAGCGCGCAGCTGCGGGCGCGGCCCCGCTCGACGATCCGGACGGTGAGCCGCTGGGTGCACTGGCGCAGCGGGACGGCCTCGTGCAGCGCCGCGCGGGCCTCCTCGGCCTGCCGCCGGGACGAGATCGGGCCGAGGTAGCGGGCGCCGTCGTCGCGGCATTCCCGCACGATCGACAGCCGCGGGAACGGCTCGGCGGTCAGCTTCAGCCAGATGGCCCGCTCGGGGAACTTGGAGCGGCGGTTGTAGCGGGGCTTGTGCTCGGCGATGAGGCGCAGCTCGCGGACCTCGGCCTCGAGGCCGGTGGCGCACACGATGGTCCGGACGTTCTCGGCGAGCCCGACCATCTCGCGCACGCGCGGGCGGGTCTCCGAGCCGGTGAAGTAGCTGCGCACCCGGGAGCGCAGGTCGCCGCTCTTGCCGACGTAGAGCACCTCGCCGCCGGCGTCCTCGAACAGGTAGACGCCGGGGGTGCTCGGCACGCCCTCGGCGAGGTGGCGCTTGCGGCGCTGCTCGGGGGTCGGGGCCTTGGCGAAGCCGCGCAGCTCCTCCAGGGTGGTGACGCCGAACGAGCCGAGCCGCTCGATCAGGCCGTGCAGGACCTCGACGGTGGCGCGGGCGTCGGCGAGGGCGCGGTGCGTCGGCTCGGTGCGGGTGCGGAAGAACCGGGCGAGGGTGCCGAGCTTGCAGTTGGGCACCTCGTCCTTGCCGAGGACGCGGCGGGCGAGGTCGACGGTGTCGACGACGGGGAACGCGGGCCAGGCGTACCCGCCGGCGGCGCAGGCGGCCTTGAGGAAGCCGATGTCGAACGGGGCGTTGTGCGCGACGAGCACGCTGCCGCGCGCGAACTCCAGGAACGCGGGCAGCACCGCGTCCATCCGCGGGGCGGCCGTCACCATCGCGGTGGTGATGCCGGTCAGCGCGGTGATGAACGGCGGGACCGGCCCGCCGGGGTCGACCAGCGTGCCGAGCTCGCCGAGCTCGGCTCCCCCGCGGACCTTGACCGCGCCGATCTCGGTGATCGCCGAGTCGGCCGCCGAGCCGCCCGTGGTCTCCAGGTCGACCACCACGAAGGTGACCTCCGACAGGGGGGTGCCGAGGTCGTCCAGAGTGCCCTGAACCGCCCGGATCTGCCCCTGGACCTCGTGCGCAGCCGTCATGCCGGCGACCGTAGAGGACGCCACCGACAGAAGTCGGGGCCGCTAGGGTTGGGGGCGCGCCGGCACGTCCCGCCGGGCGGGGGCCGCGGGGGACGGCTCGGGGGAGCTTGGCGCGTTCCGTCCGATCGCACGTTCGCGCTGGTTAGGCTGCGTGGCGCTCGGGAAGAGACAGCCCACCGGCGGCGCAGCCCGGAAGGAGCGGGATCATCGACAGCGGCCCCGAAGCGAGTCCCGGCGGCCCGGATTCCGCGCGCCCGCCGGGCCATTCCGGCGGGACGTCCCCCGGGCGGCCGCTGTCCCGGCCGCTGCCGGAGCCGGTCCGGCTGAGCGTGGTGGAGGCCGCCGCGGAGCTGATCGGCGCGCTGCCGCCGGACGAGGTGCCGGTGCCGCTGCGCCGGTTCGCGCGGTTCGAGCGGCGCAAGCGGGCCAAGCTCGCGGGGCAGCACATCGCGGCGGTGCTGGAGAAGGACGAGGACTTCCGGCGGCGGGTGGCCGGGCCGCTGCGCGAGGCGCAGCCCGATCTGGTCGAGGCGGTGGAGGGCGGGGAGGTGCCGCCGGCCGCGGACCCGGTGCGGGTCGCGGTGCTGGCCTACCTGCTGCGCCCGGACGGCTGGGCGGACCTGGTCGAGGCGGCCCGCGCGGAGCTGGAGCGCTCGGCGACGGCGTCGGAGGAGGAGGCCGCCGAGCGGCGCGTGGCCGCGCTGAAGGAGGAGCTGGCCGCCGCCCGGGCGGCGCGCGCCTCCGAGGTCGACAAGCTGCGCGCGGAGCTGCGCGACACCAAGGCGGAGGTCGCCGAGCTGCGCCGCAAGCTGCACGACGCGCGGACGCGGTACCGGGCCGCGCAGGAGCGCGCGGAGACGCTCGCGGCCGACACCGACCGGGAGCTGGCGGCGGCGCGGGAGACCGCGGCGGCGGCCGACAAGGAGCTGCGCCGGCTGCGGGCGCGGGCGGCGCAGGCGGAGGCCGCGGCGGAGGCGGCCAAGCGGGCGGCGCGCGAGGGCCGCAACGTCGACGACATCCGGCTGCGGCTGCTGCTGGACGCGCTGGTGGACGCGGCGCAGGGCGTCCGGCGGGAGCTGGCGCTGCCGTCGACGATCGCCCGTCCGGCGGACGCGGTGGGCGCGCTGGAGCCGGACCGGCTGGCGCACCGGGCGCTGCCCGGCCGGGCGCTGTCGGACAGTGACCCGCAACTGCTGGACCGGCTGCTGACGCTGCCCCAGGTGCACCTGGTGGTCGACGGCTACAACGTGACGAAGACGGGCTACGGGGAGCTGCCGCTGTCGGACCAGCGGACCCGGCTGGTGTCGGGGCTCGGCGGGCTGGCGGCGCAGACCCGCGCCGAGGTGACGTGCGTGTTCGACGGCGCGGAGCTGGACGCGCCGGTGGCGATCTCGGCGCCGCGCGGGGTGCGGGTGCTGTTCAGCCGGCCGGGCCAGACGGCCGACGAGCTGATCGGCGAGCTGGTGCGGGCGGAGCCGGTGGGCCGGGCGGTGGTGGTGGTCTCCTCCGACCGCGAGGTCGCGGACGGGGCGCGACGCGCGAACGCGCGGCCGTGCCCGTCGACGCTGCTGCTGCGCCGCCTGGGCAGGTCGTGAGGTGCGGCGGCCCGAGGTCCGGCGGGTGGGATTCTCCGGCCGCGAGCTCGCCGATCATGCGCTCCGTGATCTTGCAATCACGCAATGTGGGCAAATCAGGTTGAAGTCAATCAGATAGTGACGAATTAGTTGTGACGGTTGTGGCCCCTCGCTAATGTCGTCCGCTGACGTAGTGGACGAGAGGGGCGAATCCGACCGTGGCCAACGATCTCATCGGGGAACCAGCGCACTCGCGCGACCGGAGAGCCGGCTCGACGGGGAGAGGGGTCACCCGCCGCCTGGCGGTCACCGCCTGCCTGGCGGCGACCGCAGCCTTCGCGTTTCCGCAAGTGGCGGCCGAGGCCAAGCCGAAGCCGACCCATGCGCAGGCGCAGAAGAAGCTCGACCAGCTCAATGAGGAGATGGACAAGAAGGTCGAGCAGTACAACCAGAACAACGAGAAGCTGAAGATCGCCAAGAAGAAGCTGGCCGCCGCCAAGAAGGCGGCGACGCAGGAGCAGGCCTCCTTCGACAAGCAGCGCTCGGCGATCGCCCAGATGGCCGCGGACGCCTACAAGAACGGCGACTCCACGGACGTGACCGGGTTCGTCGGCAGCGGCGACCCGCAGTCCGTCCTGGACCAGGCCGCGGTCTTCACCCAGCTCTCGCAGCAGCGCAGCTCGCAGCTCACCCAGTTCCTGGCGACCGCGCAGCGGCTGCGCCGCGAGCAGTCGCAGGCCCAGAGCGCCTACGACGACGTCAAGAGCAAGCACGACGAGATCGCGCAGCAGAAGAGGGACCTCGATAAGAAGGTCCGGGAGGCCAAGAAGCTGGTCCAGCAGACCGGCGGCGGCTCCTCGGGCGGCGGTGCGAGCAGCGGGACGGGCGGCAGCTACAACGGCCCGGCCAGCGGCTCGGCCCGCACGGCGCTGAACTTCGCCTACGCCCAGCTGGGCAAGCCGTACTCCTACGGCGCGACCGGCCCCGGCTCCTACGACTGCTCCGGCCTCACCATGAAGGCGTGGGCGGCGGCGGGCGTCAACATCACCCGCACCACCAACTCCCAGTGGGCGGCGGTCAAGCACGTGTCGCAGAGCGACCTGCAGCCCGGCGACCTGGTGTTCTTCAGCGGGCTGTCGCACGTCGGGATGTACGTCGGCGGCGGCAAGTTCATCCACGCCCCGCACACGGGCGACGTCGTGAAGATCAGCTCGCTGTCGGGCTACTACACGTCGAACTTCTACGGCGCGGGACGCCCCTGACGCTCTCCTGAACGGGCCCCGGCGGGGGCCCGTTCGCTCCCCCCGATCACAACGGACCAGGGCTGACCTGGTCCGTTGTTGATTTTGTGGGGGTTTGCCTTCTGTTGGGGCTTTGGTACCTTGTCACCACTCACGGCGCCCACCAGGCGCCGTGGTCACGCGGCGCCCTCCAGACGCCGCGGCCCCGCGCGGCCCGCTCCGGCGGCCGCGCACCGGGCGGCGCATCCCACGCGCCGTCCCCCAGGGCGGCACGATCCACGCGTCGCCCCGCGGCACCGGGACAGCGTGCCGCGACGGTCTCTCCCGAGACCGGGCCGGCCCGGCCCACCGTGCGCACGCCGGCAGCGTGCATGGCGCTGAGAGCGCGCCACGGCGGTCCACAGAGGGCTCCGGCCCCGGGCGGTTCCCCAGGACAGGGGGCCGCCGCCATCACAACATCAGCGCCGCTCTTTCGCACGCGGGACAAAGGGTCCCGCGCCCGGGCCCCACGACGCCCTCAGGATCGCAGCGGCAGCGCCGAGTCCGCGCAGACGGCGCGGAGCCGGGGACCCAATCCACCGGAAGTCCGGAGCATCCTCCGGACGGGCATTTCCGGTGCCGGGGTGAATCGGCGAGCCTCTTCCGCACGAGCGGTGAGGGCCGCCGTAGGGCCACTTCCACGCCCGAACCCGTCAGCTAACCCGGTAGGCGTCTGGAAGAAGGAGTGAACTCTGTCCAGCTACCCTCAGCAGAACGCCCCGCCGCGGCCGGATGACGGGCCCGAACGGGCCTCCTAGCCGAACGGCGCGATCTCTCTAGCCGAACGGCGCAATCTCTCCGGGCGCGGCCGTCCGCCGAGCGCACGGCCGCGCCCGTCTTCTTCTCCCTCTCCCCGGGCGCCCCAGTCGCGCCACCTCCCGAGAGGACCCCCCAAACCGAACCGGCGTGCCCGCCCCCGGGCGCGCCACCGCCGAGTCCGTGCCGCGCCCGCGAGGGCCCGCGCCGGAGCCGGGGACCCACCCATGTCCCGTCGGGGTGAATCGGCCTGCCCGCAGGCCGTAGGGCGGCTTCCACGCCCGAACCCGTCAGCTAACCCGGTAGGCGGAATGGAAGCCAAGGAGATCCCCCCGTGGCAGGCAAGCACCGCAAGGCAAGCCCCACCAGCACAACTCCCATCAGCACAGCCCCCACCAGCACAGCCCCCGTCAGCACAGCCCCCGTCAGCGCGGCTCCCACCGGCGTCATCACCGCCGTCGCCCCCATCGCCCCCATCGCCCCCGTAGGCCCTCCCCCGGGCCCGGCGTCGGGACGGCACCGCAAGCCCGGACGCGCCGCCATCGCCTGGCGCACCACCGGCGGCGTGATCGTCGGCGCGGCCGTCGTCGGCACGGTCGCGGCGACCGCGCAGGCGTCGGTCCTGCCGTTCGGCGACCCGGCGGCCGCCAAGCCGGCCGCAGCGGCCGACATGGCGGCCGCGCGGGCGCCCCAGAACCACGCCGCCGCGGACGCCAAGGCGGGCGGCGGCAAGGCGGCCAAGGCCGCGCCCCGCCGCACGGCGCGGAGCGCGCCGAAGGCCGCCGCCGCGAAGGAACGTTCCAAGAAGTCGCGTCCCACCGCCCGTGCCGCCATCGAGCTCGCCCGCTCCCAGGTCGGCGAGAGCCCGGACGGCGACGGCGACACCAAGTTCGGCGACTGGTACGAGGGCACCGAGCGCGCCAGGGAGACCGTCGCGCGCGACGGCGGGTCCGTCCAGGAGTACAGCGACGCCGAATGGTGCGACATGTTCATCTCCTGGGTCGGCGACAGGCTCGGCTTCACCGACCAGATCGGCAGCGACGCCTGGACCGTCGCGCACGCCCAGTGGTTCCAGGACAACGGCCGCTGGGGCGACGCCCCGAAGCCCGGCGCGATCGTCTTCTTCTCCTGGGGCGGCGGCAAGTCCAACGACGACATCCAGCACGTGGGGATGGTCGTCAAGGACAACGAGGACGGGACGATCCAGACCGTCGAGGGCAACACCGGGAACTCCGTGCAGGTGAAGGAGCGTTCGACCGACGACGTGGTCGGCTACGGATACCCCGACTACGCCAAGTGACGGCCCCGGTGACGACCGATCGCGGCGACACCGCGCGGATGCCCCGGCATCCCAGGAATGCTCAATAGGATCGCGCGCATGGAGGACGGCCAAGGACGGGACGGCTCCGCCGAGGACGCCGGGCGAGACGCCCCGGACGCCCGGCGGGGCGGTCCCGTTCCCTCGCCGCCCGTGCCCGGCACGGTGACGCGGCGCCGGGTGCTCGTGTTCGGCGCGGGCGGCGCCGCGCTGCTGGCCGCGGGCGGCGCCGGCGTCCTCGGCACCCGCTCCGGCGGCTCGCGGGCCGCGGCCCGCACCACCAGGCCCGCCGCGC
The DNA here is from genome assembly GCF_030283205.1 of Actinomadura opuntiae. Lineage (GTDB taxonomy): Bacteria > Actinomycetota > Actinomycetes > Streptosporangiales > Streptosporangiaceae > Spirillospora. The sequence goes on along the minus strand of NZ_JASNWF010000021.1, from coordinate 29,516 downwards.
CTTTCGATCCGGGCACGGCGCGGACCGTCCTCGCCAACCGGTCGCGCGCCGTCGCGGCCGGCGACCGGACCGCGTTCCTCGCCACGGTCTCCTCGGCGCCCGCCGCGTTCCAGGACGCCCAGGCCCGGCTCTACGACAACCTCCGCAAGCTGCCGCTGGACGGCTGGACCGAGCGCTTCGCCGCCACCGAGTCGGCCAACGCCGAGGGCGGCGCGGCGGTCGTCCGCGTCGAGACCCGCTACCGGCTGCGCGGCTTCGACCGCGGCGACGTCGCCCGCACCCGCCACCTCACCTTCGCGCCCCGCTCCGGCGCGTGGACGATCGTGGGCGACGGCTCGTCCCTCGGCCACCGCGACGACGCCGAGATCTGGGACGCCGGGCCGCTGAGCGTCGTGCGGGGCCGCTCCAGCCTCGTGATCGGCGACGGCGGCGGGCTGGAGGGCATCGCCGAGCGCCTCGACGCGGCCGTCCCGGTCGTCACCGGGGTGGTCGGGAAGGGCTGGGCGCAGCGGGTCGTCGCCCTGGTGCCCGCCGACGAGCGGCTCGCCGCCGCGCTGGCCGGGCCCGACGAGAGCCTCGGCCAGATCGCCGCGCTCGCCACCGCCGCGCCGTCGGCCGGCGGCGGCCGCGGCGAGGACCGCGTCATCGTCTCCCCCGGCACGTTCGCCCGGCTCAACGAGCTGGGCCGCACCGTCGTGCTCACCCACGAGCTGACCCACGTCGCGACCGGCGGCGCCACCGACCGCACCACCCCGCTGTGGCTCATCGAGGGCTTCGCGGACTACGTCGGCTACAAGCACGCCGAGGTCGGCGTCGGGTCGGCCGCCAGCGAGCTGCGGCGGGAGGTGCGCGCGGGCCGGGTGCCGTCCGCGCTGCCGTCCGCCGCCGACTTCTCCGGCGCCTCCGACCACCTGTCCCAGGCCTACCAGGAGGCCTGGCTCGCCTGCCGGATGGTCGCCTCCCGGTACGGTGAGGCGGCGCTCGTCCGGCTGTACGTGGCCGCCGGGCGCGCCCCCGAGGCCGTCGCGCTGCGCTCCGTGCTCGGCCTCGCCGGGGACCGCTTCGTCGCGCAGTGGCGCGACTACCTCAAGAAGGAGCTGCGATGAGCGAGGGAGACGGCGGCGAGCCGTCGGTCGCGGAACCCCCTGGCGAGACGGGCGGACCGGCGGGCGTGAGCACCGGCGGGCCGGACGGACCGGGCTCCGCCGGCGGCGCGCGGATGCGGGGCCCGCGGCGGGCCGCCGCCGTCGCGGCCGTCGTGCTGTTCGCCGGCGTCGCGGCCGTGCTGGGCCTCACCACGCCGTGGAACCCGCTGCCGGGCCACGTCCCCGGCGGGCGCGTGCGGGCCGACCCGTCCCTGGACTTCTCCCCGCACGAGATCGCCCGCGCCAACGCGTTCGACGGCGCCGTCAACCCACCGGCCTACTCCGGGCTCGTCGTCGGCCTCGCGGTGATCCTCGTCCTCGGCTTCACGCCGCTCGGCTCCCGCTTCATCGGCTGGACGACGGCGCGCGTCCGCCGCCGCCTACTGCGCGTCGCCGTCGCGGCCGTCGCGCTGACCACGCTGCTGCGCGTGATCGGCCTCCCGTTCGACATCTGGAGCGAGTCGGTCCTGCGCGACTACGGGCTGTCCACCCAGAGCTGGCCCGCGTGGGCGGTCGACCAGCTGAAGTCCCTCGGCGTCACCTGGGTCATCTACACGATCGCGCTGCTCCTGCTGTACGCGGTCGTCCGCCGCTTCCCGCGCTACTGGTGGACGGGCGCCGCCGCGGGCGGATTCGTGCTCGTCGTCGCGGTGTCGTTCATCTACCCCGTCGTGGTCGAGCCCGTCTTCAACAAGTTCCACTCGCTGCCCGCCGGGCAGTTGCGCACCGACCTGCTCACCATGGCGAAACGCGACGGCGTCCCGGTCAAGGACGTCCTGGTGGCGGACGCGTCCCGGCGGACGACCTCGCTGAACGCCTACGTGTCCGGGTTCGGGTCGACGCGGCGCATCGTCCTGTACGACACGCTGCTGAAGTCGCCGCGCCCGCAGATCGAGTCGATCGTCGGGCACGAGCTCGGCCACGCCAAGCGCAACGACGTGCTGTGGGGCACCCTGGTCGGCGCGCTCGGCGTCGCGGGCGCCCTGTGCCTGCTCTACCTGCTGACGACGTCGCCGCGACTGCTGCGCCGCGCCGGCGTCGCCCCGGAGATCCCGGACGCCCGCGACGCCCGCGGCACCGGCCCCGCCGACCCCCGCACGATCGCGCTCGTCCTCGCGCTCGTCGCCGCCGGGACGCAGATCGCCGCCCCCGTCCAGAACCTCGTCAGCCGCCGCATCGAGGCCCGCGCCGACGCGCACGCCCTCGACCTCACCCGCGACCCGTCCACGTTCGTGGCGATGCAGCACGAACTGTCCGTCCGCAACCTCAACGACCTGCACCCGAACTGGGCGGAATACCTGCTCTGGATGACCCACCCCTCGGGCCCCGACCGCATCGCCATGGCCCGCGACTGGTCCAAAATGCACCACACATCCGTCCCGCCCCCGCTGCAGTGATTCCCAGGGAGACGGCCCCCTGGAAGGCCCGTCAACGGCTAACAGGCCGTTGGGCGGGCCCGCTGCGCTCGCTCCGCGTGCCCGCCCGTGGCCAGTGGTCCGGTGGTCCGGTGGTCCGGTCTAATTGTGGGAGCCGGCGCGGGGCTTTTCGGCGGTGCGGTTGGCGGACTGGGCGGACAGCGTCGCGGCGTCCACGTGCGGCGCCGTCGAGACCGAGCGCTTCAGGGCGCTGCCCTTCACCCAGTTGCTCCAGCCCATCTGCCAGAAGCCCCAGCCGTTGTCCGGCGCCAGCGGGCGGCTGGTGCCGGTCACCGTCACGACGTCGCCGCGCTGCGCCAGGTTGTAGAACCACCTGGCGTTCGACGGGCTGACGTTGATGCAGCCGTGGCTGACGTTGTCGTGCCCCTGGTCCCCCACCGACCAGGGTGCGCTGTGCACGTACTCGCCGCTGTCGGAGATCTTCACGGCCTTGTAGACGGTGAGGCTGTAGTAGCCGGCGCAGCCGGGCCCGCATCCCTCCCAGTCGGAGGTCATGGTGACCGGGTCGTCCTTCTGCATGGTGAGGTGGACGCCGTTCGTGGTGGTGTACTTCTCCTCCCCGCCGCGCCCCATGCTGGTCGGGATCGTCCGGGCCTTCTTCCCGTTGACCTTCACGACCATCTTGTGCGTGTCCTCGCCCGCCGTCGCGATGTGCGAGTCGCCGACGGTGAAGTCGACGGCGTAGTCCTTGCCCCCGTACATGCCCTTGCCGTTGTCCACGCCGCTGAGGTGGGCGACGAACGACGCCCGGGTGTGCGCCGGCCAGTACGACTTCGTCCGGAACACGACCTCCTGGTCGCCGAACCAGTGCCAGGCGCCCTCGACGGGCTTGTCCGAGCGCACCTCCAGCGCCCGCTCGACCGCCGCCCGGTCCTTCACGGGCTGGTCGAACCGCATGACGATCGGGATGCCGACGCCGACGGTCTCCTTGTTGAACGGCGCGTCGACGTTCACCCCGAACCTCTTCTTCACGGTCGCCACGGTGAAGCCGCTGCGGACCGTGCGGGTCCTGCCGTCCTTGCCCACGGCGGTCGCGTCGACCGTGTAGGACTGCCCGGGGACGAGCGTCCAGCGCGACCTCCACTGCGTCCGGTCGGCGTTCAGGTCCCCGTCCACGGGCGCGCCCTTCGCCGTGGACACCGTCACGTTCGCGATCCGCCCGGTCGCCGCCCGCACGTCGATCGGGCTGTCGGGCGGCAGCGCTGCACCGCCGTTGCCCGGCGAGACGGCGAGATGCACCGCGTCCCGCCCGTCCGCCGCCTGCTGCCCGGAGCATCCCGCGGCGCCCGCCACCATGCCCGCGCCCGCGAGCACGGCGGCGGCCCGCCGTCCCCGGTACCTCGGTCCTGAGTCACCCACCCGCATAGTGGACCCCCCGGTCTCAACTGGACGAGCGATTCGTCCGGCCAGCCCCATTTGCTGGGACGACGTCCAGTATGTGAAAGGGGCGGTACCCGCGAAATTGCGGATACCGCCCCTCTTGGGGTTCTTTTACTGATCAGTGGGCGAAATGACCCCGGTAGTACTCGAACACCAGTCCGATCGCGGACAGCAGCGTCGCGCAGGCGCCGAGGATCACCAGCCACCAGCCGAACACGACGCCGAGGGCGATCGCCGCGGCCGACAGGCCGAGGAACAGCGGCCACCAGCTGTGCGGGCTGAAGAAGCCCAGCTCGCCGGCCGCGTCGGCGATGTCGCCCTGCGGGTCGTCCTCGTACAGCGGGCCCGCGTTGGCCCGCTCGAGGCGCCGGACGGTGAAGTGGATGTAGAACCCGATCAGCCCGGCGAGGCCGATCGCGAGCGCGAGCGCCGTGGTGCCGGTCCAGTCACCCGACCAGAGCCAGTACACGATGTCGGTGGCGAGGAAGAAGACCGCGCAACCGTAGAACATGAACGCCTGGACGCGCATCGGTTACTCCTTCGCCCCGGCGAGTTCGCCCTTCGCGCCCACGTGCGGGTGGTGCAGGTCGAACGCCGGCCGCTCGGAACGGATCTTCGGGATCGAGTTGAAGTTGTGCCGCGGCGGCGGGCACGAGGTGGCCCACTCCAGCGACGAGCCGTAGCCCCACGGGTCGTCGACCTCGACGCGCTTGCCCTTCTTCCACGTGATGTAGACGTTGTAGAAGAACGGCAGCATCGACGCGCCCAGGATGAACGCGAAGATCGACGAGACCTGGTTCAGGCCCTCGAACTCCTTGGGGTAGTCGGCGTACCGGCGCGGCATGCCCTCGGCGCCCAGCCAGTGCTGGATGAGGAACGTGCCGTGGAAGCCGATGAACAGCAGCCAGAAGTGCACCTTGCCGAGCCGGTCGTTCAGCATCTTGCCGGTCCACTTCGGCCACCAGAAGTAGAAGCCCGCGAACATCGCGAACACCACGGTGCCGAACACGACGTAGTGGAAGTGCGCGACGACGAAGTAGGAGTCCGACAGCTGGAAGTCCATCGGCGGCGAGGCGAGGATGACGCCGGTGAGCCCGCCGAACAGGAACGTCACCAGGAAGCCCAGCGACCACAGCATCGGCGACTCGAAGGTCAGCTGTCCTCGCCAGATCGTCCCGACCCAGTTGAAGAACTTCACCCCCGTGGGCACGGCGATGAGGAACGTCATGAACGAGAAGAACGGCAGCAGCACCTGGCCGGTGACGAACATGTGGTGCGCCCACACGGTGACCGACAGGCCCGCGATGCTGATGGTCGCGAAGACCAGGCCGATGTAGCCGAAGACGGGCTTGCGGGCGAACACCGGCAGGATCTCCGTCACGATGCCGAAGAAGGGCAACGCGATGATGTAGACCTCCGGATGCCCGAAGAACCAGAACAGGTGCTGCCAGAGCAGCGCGCCGCCGTGCGAGGCGTCGAACACGTGCGCGCCGAGCTTGCGGTCGGCCTCCAGGGCCAGCAGCGCCGCGGCGAGCACCGGGAACGCGAGCAGGACCAGGATGGAGGTCAGCAGGACGTTCCAGGTGAAGATCGGCATCCGGAACATCGTCATGCCCGGGGCGCGCATGCACAGGATCGTGGTGATGAAGTTGACCGCGCCCATGATGGTGCCGAAGCCCGACATGGCCAGGCCCATCACCCACATGTCGCCGCCGACGCCCGGCGAGCGGACCGCGTCCGAGAGCGGGGCGTAGGCGAACCAGCCGAAGCTGGCCGCGCCGCCCGGGGTCAGGAAGCCCGCGATGACGATGATGCTGCCGAACAGGAACAGCCAGTACGCCAGCATGTTCATCCGCGGGAACGCCACGTCCGGCGCCCCGATCTGCAGCGGCATGATGACGTTGGTGAAGCCCGCGAACAGCGGCGTCGCGAACATCAGCAGCATGATCGTGCCGTGCATGGTGAACATCTGGTTGTACTGCTCGTTGCTCACCACCTGCAGGCCCGGCTTGAACAGCTCCGCGCGGATGACGAGCGCGAGGATGCCGCCGAACAGGAACATCACGAACGAGGTGATGAGGTAGAGGTAGCCGATCACCTTGTGGTCGGTGGACGACAGCCAGTTGGCGACGATGCGCCCCTTGCTCGTCCGCGCCGCGGTGAGCGGTGTGCTGGGTGCGTAGCTGGTCGTGGTCACTTGGCACCCCCTGAGGCCAGGGCGGCCTTGGAATCGGCGATGAACTTCTGGTACTGGGCCGGCGTGACGACCTTCAGCTGGAACAGCATCCGGCTGTGGTCGACGCCGCAGAGCTCGGCGCAGCGGCCCTCGTAGGTGCCCAGTTTGGTCGCCGTGAACTCGAACTCGTTGTCGTAGCCCGGCATGACGTCCTTCTTGTACAGGAGCGCCGGGACCCAGAACGAGTGGATGACGTCGTTGGAGTGCAGCCGCACCCGCACGTGCTCACCGGCCGGGATCGTCATGACGGGCTTGGCGCCCGAGGAGGCGTTCGGGTTCACCGGCTGGCCGACGACCGAGGCGACGGTCTGCTCCTTGCCGGTGGCGTCCTTCTGCTTGTAGTCGAACTGCCAGCTCCACTGGAACGCGGTGACGTCGACGACCACCGGAGGGTTCTTGGTGGTCTTCTCGACGTAGTTCTCGTCGCGCGCGGTGAAGTAGAACAGGACCGCGATGATGACGAACGGGACCGCCGTGTAGAGGATCTCGATCGGCATGTTGTAGCGGACCTGCGGCGGCAGGTCGTCGGAGCGCTTGCGGTGGAACAGCACCGCCCAGATGATCAGGCCCCAGACGACGGCCCCGACGGCGAACGCCGCGATCCAGGAACCCTGCCAGAGCTTGAGCATGCGCTCGGCCTGCGGGCCGATCGGCTCCGGCATGCCCAGACGGGATGCCTGGCCGCTGCACGCGGTTGCGGACAGCGCCAGCAGACCTAGCGCGCCGGCGCTTTTCAATGCGCGGCGACTGCGCACAGGCGTACGCCGCTCCCTAGAGCGGGTCGGACTCACGGAATGCCTTCCCCACGGATGAAAGCCCGGTCGGCCGGGCGGTGAGATCAGTTGTTACACGTGTGGTGGACACACTAGCGCTAGGGTCGCGCGAACCCCCGATCGGGTGCCCGGTTAGTGTTCTGGCGTGGCTGACTCCAGCGCACCCGACGGGTACTTCGACGCCGCCTCGACCGAGCCGCTCCATCCGGCGGCGCGGCGCGTCCTGCTGGAGGCGCTGGACGCGGGCTGGGCCGACCCCGCCCGGTTGTACGGGCGGGCCAGGAGCACCCGCATGCTGCTGGACCGGGCCCGCGCGCGCGTCGCGGGCGTCCTGGGCGCACGTCCGGACGAGGTCGCGTTCACCTCCTCGGGCACCCAGGCGGTGCACCTGGCGGTCCTCGGGGGGCTCCAGGCGCGCCGGCGGGCCGGGCGCCACCTGGTGGTGAGCGCGGTCGAGCACTCCAGCGTGCTGCACGCCGCCGAGCTGCACGAGGCGGACGGCGGCGAGGTCACCGTCGTCGGCGTCGACCGGGCCGGGCGTGTCGACCCCGCGGAGTTCGCCGCGGCGCTGCGCCCGGACACCGCGCTGGCGTGCCTGCAGTCGGCCAACCACGAGGTGGGGACGCTCCAGCCCGTCGCGGAGGTCGGCGAGGCGTGCCGCGCCGCGGGGGTGCCGCTGTTCGTCGACGCGGCGCAGTCGCTCGGCCGGGCGGACGTGCCGGACGGCTGGTCGCTGCTGGCCGGCAGCGCGCACAAGTGGGGCGGTCCCGCCGGCGTCGGCGTCCTCGCGGTCCGCAAGGGCACCCGGTGGCGTTCGCCGCTGCCCGCCGACGAGCGGGAGGCGCGCCGCGTCCCCGGGTTCGAGAACGTCCCGGCCGCCGCGGCGGCCGCCGCCGCGCTGGAGGCGTGCCGCGCCGAGATGGCGGACGAGGGCCCGCGGCTCGCCGCGCTCGTCGACCTGGTCCGCGCGCGGGTGGCCGAGACCGTGCCCGACGTCGAGGTCGTCGGCGACCCCGTCCGCCGGCTGCCGCACCTCGTCACGTTCTCGTGCCTGTACGTGGAGGGCGAGGCGCTGCTGACCGAACTCGACCGGGCGGGTTTCGCCGTTTCGTCCGGCAGCTCCTGCACGGCGGATACGCTGCGTCCTAGCCATGTGCTCGAGGCGATGGGGGTGATTACCCATGGGAACGTGCGGGTATCGCTGCCGCGTGGCGTCGCTTCCGCCGATGTCGACCGGTTCCTCGCCGTCCTGCCCGGCACGGTCGCCCGGCTCCGCCGGGCGACGATGAACGCCCTGGACCAATGACCGACACCGGCGGCCGGACACCGTCCGGGGCCGGATCACGCAGAGGGAGGCGGTCGCGCCCATGAGGTTCCGAGGCCGGGCCAGGAGCGGGGTCTCCCACGCGCCGCCCGCCGCGCCCCCCGCCGAGCCCGCCGGCCCTCCCCCGGCGCTCGTCATCGACGCGCTCGGCCGCAAGTGCCCGATCCCGATCATCATGCTGGCGGACCGGATCCGCGAGGTCCCGGTCGGCGAGGTCATCGCGGTGCTCGCCGACGACGCCGCCGCGCGCACCGACGTCCCGGCCTGGTGCCGGATGAAGTCGCAGGACTTCGTCCGCGAGGAGACGCTCCCGCAGGGCGGCTGGGGCTTCCACATCCGCAGGACGTACTGAGCCGACGCGTGACCGAGGGCCGCACCCCGGCGGGGGTGCGGCCCTCGGTCACGCGTCGGCGCCCGCGAGTCGAGGCGGCGCCCGCGAGTCGAGGCGGCGCCCGCGAGTCGAGGCGGCGCCTGCGAGTGGAGGCGGGCGCCTACGGGTTGGGGCAGGCGATGTGCGGCTCGACGTCGGCGGCCGCGTCGGCGCCGTAGGCGGCGGAGAGCCGGTCGAGGAACGCCCGCCGCGACAGTGTGTACTCCTGCCCGCCCGCGGCCTCCAGGGCGTACGCGGCGACGGTGCTGCCGACCTGCGCGGCGCGCTCCAGCGGCAGGCCCCAGGCCGTCGCCGACAGGAAGCCGGAGCGGAACGCGTCGCCCACGCCGGTCGGGTCCACGACGTTCTCGACGGGGACGCAGGGCACGTGCAGGCCCTCCTCCCCCTGCCGGTCGATGACGACGCCCTTGGCGCCGAGGGTGGTGACGCGGATCCCGACCCGCGACAGCACCTCCTCGCCGGACCAGCCGGTCTTCTCCTCGAACAGGGCCTTCTCGTACTCGTTGCTGAACAGGTACGCGGCGCCGTCGAGGAGGCGGCGCACGTCCGCGCCGTCCATCCGGGCGAGCTGCTGGGACGGGTCGGCCGCGAACGGGATGCCGCGGGTGCGGCACTCCTCGGTGTGCCGGAGCATGGCGTCCGGGTCGTTCGCGCTGATCATGACGAGGTCGAGCCCGCCGACGCGCTCGGCGACGGGGCCGAGCTCGATCGAGCGGGCCTCGCTCATCGCGCCGGCGTAGAAGGACGCGATCTGGTTCTGGTCCTGGTCGGTCGTGCACAGGAACCGGGAGGTGTGGTGCACCTCGGACACGTGCACGGACGCGGTGTCCACGCGGTTGCGCTCCAGCCAGGAGCGGTAGTCGGCGAAGTCGTCGCCGACCGAGCCGACGAGGATGGACTCCGTGCCGAGGCTGCCCATCCCGAAGCAGATGTTCGCGGCGACCCCGCCGCGGCGGATCTCCAGCTCGTCCACCAGGAAGGACAGCGAGACCCGTTCGAGCTGGTCGGGCAGGAGCTGGTCGGTGAACCTTCCGGGGAAGGTCATCAGATGGTCGGTCGCAATGGAGCCAGTCACGGCGATGCGCACGCGTCGCTCTCCTCGTCGTGGTCGTCCGGCTTGTCACCGGCTGTTTCAACCCGGAAAGACTACTTCCCATCGGACCACACGGCGCGGCGGGTGCGCATCCCCGCCGGGCGGGAAGGGCATGCGCGAAGGGGCGCCCGGACTCCTCGTCCGGCCGCCCCCTCGCCTGGCCCGTCCGGCCGGGACTCCCCGGCCGGTGCCGCCAACCCCTAGTTGAAGGAGTCGCCGCAGGCGCAGGAGCCCGACGCGTTCGGGTTGTCGATCGTGAAGCCCTGCTTCTCGATGCTGTCGACGAAGTCGATCGTGGCGCCGGTGAGGTAGGGCGCGCTCATCCGGTCGACGCGCACGTTCAGTCCGCCGAAGTCCTGGACCACGTCCCCGTCCATCTCCCGCTCGTCGAAGAAGAGCTGGTAGATCAGGCCGGAGCAGCCGCCCGGCTGCACGGCGACACGCAGCGCAAGGTCGTCGCGGCCCTCCTGCTCGAGCAGGCCCTTGGCCTTCTCGGCGGCGGCGTCGGTGAGAACGACGCCCTGCTGCGTGGTCTCCTGCGTGGTCTCGCCTGAAACCGTCATGTGTTCAGCTCCCGGGTCTCGCTGCGCCGCGGTGCGGCGGATCGTCGCTTGTCCTCGAGGACGACTTACGCCTCTTCCCGTAGGACAACGTACCTCGCCACTAGGCCATTCCGCGTATCGCCGATGTTTAACGCCGCCCGGGGGTGCGGTCTACGTCACACGTCGGCCGCGCCGATGATGTGCCATCATTAGTCGTCAGAGCGACGATAAGTCCCGTCGCAGGAGGGAGACTCCCGTGACCACCCCTGTGCGCGACCTTCCGCTGCTGCTCCTCGGCGAGGGCTCCGACCCGGCCAGCGAGCGCGGCGTGGACTGCCCGGGCGAGCTGCCGCCCGCGTCCGACCCCGCGCTGGTCGAGCGGGCCCGCGCCGCCAAGGCGGCCCTCGGCGACTCGGTCTTCGTGCTCGGCCACCACTACCAGCGCGACGAGGTCATCCAGTTCGCCGACGTCACCGGCGACTCCTTCAAGCTCGCGCAGAAGGCCGCCGCGCGCCCCGAGGCGCCCTACATCGTGTTCTGCGGCGTGCACTTCATGGCCGAGTCCGCCGACATCCTCACCGCGCCGCACCAGAAGGTGATCCTTCCCGACCTCGGCGCCGGATGCTCCATGGCCGACATGGCCACCTTCGACCAGGTCGAGGAGTGCTGGGACGTCCTGGAGGACGCGGGCGTGGCCGACGACGTCGTCCCGGTGACCTACATGAACTCCTCGGCCGACATCAAGGGGTTCGTCGGACGGCACGGCGGCGTGGTCTGCACCTCGTCCAACGCCAAGCGCGCCCTGGACTGGGCCTACGCCAAGGGCAAGAAGGTCCTGTTCCTGCCCGACCAGCACCTCGGCCGCAACACCGCCGTCCTGGAGATGGGCTTCTCGCTGGACGACTGCGTCGTCTACAGCCCGCACCGCCGCGGGGGCGGTCTCACCCACCAGCAGTTGCGCGATGCCAGGATGATCCTCTGGCGCGGCCACTGCTCGGTGCACGGCCGCTTCAGCAAGGAGTCGGTGGACGACGTCCGCGCGCGGGTCCCCGGAGTGAACGTCCTGGTGCACCCCGAATGCCGGCACGAGGTCGTCACCGCCGCCGACCAGATCGGCTCCACCGAGTACATCATCAAGACGATCGAGGCGGCCGAGCCCGGCACGTCGTGGGCGGTCGGCACCGAGCTGAACCTGGTGCGGCGGCTGGCGAACGCCCACCCCGACAAGAACGTCATGTTCCTCGACAAGACCGTCTGCTACTGCTCCACGATGAACCGCATCGACCTGCCGCACCTGGTCTGGACGCTGGAGGCGCTCGTCCGCGGAGAGGTCGAGAACGTCATCACGGTCGACGAGGACACCGCCCGCAACGCCCGAGCCGCCCTCGACCAGATGCTCGCTCTGCCCTAGCTAGATCGCTGAGTTCTCGACCCAGTGGACGAGCAGGTCGTCGTTGCCGGTGAAGTCCAGGGCGGGGTCGCCGAGCTTGCGGCGGCCCCACAGGAACAGGAAGACGTCGGAGGCGCCGCCGCGGACCGTCGCGTCGGCGCCTCCGACGTCGGCGCCTCCGGCGTCCGCGCCGTCGTGGCGGGTCCATTCGAAGCGGTCCGGGAGCAGGCGGAACAGCCAGCGGGAGCCGATGTCGGCGGCGTCGAAGGCCAGCACCTCGCCGTCGCCGCGCAGGTTCTCCACCTTGGGCGCGAACGCGGCGGCCTTCTCCAGGTTCTGCAGCAGCTCGTCCATGCCCTCGGCGGCCGCCTCGGGGTCGACGGCGGGCGTCCGGCCGCAGGCGATCTCCAGGTCGGCGCGGTGCACCGCGGTCTCGAACAGCATCCGGCGGGACCAGAACCGGACGTGCTGGTCGACGCCCCACGCCCACACCGGCGCGTCCGGGTCGGCCGCCCGCAGGATCGCCAGCAGCCGCTCGGCGCCCTCCCCGAACCACGGCACATGGTCGCCCGGCACCACCGGGAAGGAGACGCCGAGCTCGCGCAGGCTGAGCCGGCGCGGGGCGCCCACCCGGACGGTCCCGCCGGCCCACCGGTGCATGGCGCCGAGATGGCGGATCAGTTCGGCGACGGACCAGCCGGGGCAGGACGGCACCGGCTCCTCGAGCCCGGCGCCCGCCGCGACGTCGGCGAACGCGGCGGCCTCACGCTCCAGCGCGTCGCAGTGGCGGAGATGGTCCCAGGGCCGTCCGGACATTACGCCTCCCGCATGAACCGACCGTGCACGGACCTTCGACAGTGACATACCCCGCGGCGGCCCGCGGCCCGGGCTCTAGGGACGGCCCCGGACGGGCCGCGCCCGGGAGGCGGGCTCACAGGCCCGGGGCGCCCCACACCGGGAACCAGCGGCCGAGGTCCTGCTCGAAGGGCAGGTCGGCGCCGACCGCGCCGCGCACCTGGAGCTCCAGCGCGTTGTCGCGCTTGTCCCCCGGCAGCGGGGCGAACGGGTAGAAGGTGCCGCGCTTGTACAGGTAGACCAGCGCGAGCCGCTGCCCTTCGGGGCCGCGGAAGCCGGCGAGCGAGCACAGCAGGTGCGGGCCGAAGCCGCCCGACTCCAGCGTGGCGTTCACCGCGTGCAGGTCGGTGACCAGGTCGGGCAGCTCCTCCGGCGGGTGCGTCGCCAGCAGCCATGTGTACCCGTATGAGTCGTTGCTGATCTCGACCTTCGGGCCCTCGTCGGCGTCGAGCAGCTCCTGGACGTCGGCCTGCAGCCGCGCGAACGCGCCGCCCTCCGCCGCCCGGAAGCAGACCGAGCCCAGACCGGTCGGCTTGAACCCCGCGGCCGCCTCCAGCGTGATCGCCGCCGTGGACAGCCCGAAGAGCCGGTCGAGGTCCGGCTTGACCGGCTTGGACCGGCCGAGCAGCGTGTCCAGGAAACCCACGGGTCAGACTCCCCTGCTGAGCTGGTCGGAGATCTTCGACAGCTGCGCGAGCCGCTTGTCCAGCGGCGGGTGCGTGGAGAACAGGTGCGAGATGGTGAAGCCCTTGCCGAAGGCCGGGGTGAAGAAGAAGGCGTTGAACGCCTGCGCCTGGCGCAGGTCGTTGGTCGGGATCCTGGCGATCTCCCCCGAAACCTTCGTCAGCGCGCTGGCCAGCGCGGACGGGCGGCCGGTCAGCAGCGCGGCGGCCCGGTCGGCCGACAGCTCGCGGTAGCGCGACAGCGCGCGGGTGAGCAGGAAGCTGATCGCGTAGGCGACGGCGCTGACCGCGACCACGGCGAGCAGGATCATCCCGGTGTTCTGGTCGTTGTCGCGGCGGTTGAAGCCGCCCCACAGTCCCCACTCCAGGCCGAACCGGGTGATGAGGCCGGCGCAGATGCCGAGGAACGAGGCGATCGTCATGACCGCGACGTCCTTGTGCGCGACGTGCGCCATCTCGTGCGCGAGCACGCCCTCCAGCTCGACCGGGTCGAGCCGGCGCAGCAGCCCGGTGGTGACGCAGACCACGGCCTTCTTCTGGTTGCGGCCGGTCGCGAACGCGTTCGGCACGTCGGTGTCGGCGACCGCGACCCGCGGCTTCGGGGCGTCCGACATCGCGCAGATCCGGTCGATGACGCCGTGCAGCTCGGGCGCCTCCTCCGGCGAGACCTCCCGGCCGTGCATGGCGAACATCGTCAGCTTGTCGGAGAAGAAGTACTGCGCGAACAGGAACGCCAGCGCGACGACAAGGGCGATCATCCCGAACTTGGGAGCGATCACGAAGAACGCCGTCACGAAGACGACGTAGACCAGCCCCAGCAGGAACATGGTCACGAGCATGCGTGACGTCAGCCCCCGGTCGGAGGCGTAACGCGTCGAGGCCATCCGGCAACCCCCAGTTTCTTTCCCCGATTCACTTGTGAGAACGCGCGAGCCCCGGTTTTTGTGCCAGGAGCCGCCGGGTCGCGCGCGCATCGTCCTGGAGGACGACCGGTCCCGCCGCCGTGCCGGGCGCGCCCGTCGCCGGGGCGGGGCCCGACCGGCCCGGTGCCCGTCGCTCGCGGGCACCGGGTCAGTCGGGGATGAGCCCCTCGTCGCCGAGCATCGCGCGCACCTCGTCGATGGCCGCGTCCGCCGGCGGCAGGATCAGCTCCGACGGCGCGAGGCTGTCGGCGGGAAGCGGCCTGCCGACCTTGCGCACGCTCTCCAGGAGGGTGTGCAGGGCGGCGCGGAACGCCGTCTCGTCGCCGGCCTCGATGGCCGACTCCAGCTCGCCGTCCAGGGTGTTGAGCGCGGCCAGGTCGCCGTCGGCCACGTCCAGCTGCCCCTCGCCCATCAGGCGGACGATCACTGCGCACCCCCGGGCTGCTGCGGCCACGGGGCCTGCTGCGGGGTGTCGTGCGGCTGCTGCTGCGGCTGCGCGGTGGGCGAGCCCTGGTTCAGCTCCTTGGGCGCCGGGCCTTGGCCGAGCTCGGCCTTCAGCCGCTCCAGCTCCAGGTCGACGCCGGGGCCGGAGCCCATCCGGTCCAGCTCGGCCTGGATGTCGTCGCGGGGACCGGAGAAGTCCTCGAGCGCGCCGGAGGCGAGCAGCTCGTCGATGGCGCCGGCGCGCGCCTTCATGTTCTCGGTCTTCTCCTCGGCGCGCTGGATCGCCAGGCCCACGTCGCCCATCTCCTCGGAGATGCCGGAGAAGGCCTCGTTGATCTTGGTCTGCGCCTCGGCGGCGGTGTAGGTCGCCTTGATCGTCTCCTTGCGGGTGCGGAAGGAGTCGACCTTGGCCTGCAGCCGCTGGGAGGCGAGCGTCAGCTTCTCCTCCTCGCCCTGCAGCTGCTGGTACTGCGCGCGCAGGTCGTTCAGCTGGGAGTCCAGCCCGGACCGGCGGGTCAGCGCCTCGCGGGCCAGGTCCTCCCGGCCCACCTGCAGCGCCTTCTTGCCCTGGTCGGTCAGCTTGTTCTGCTGCTGCTCGAGCTGGTTGATCTGCAGCTCGAGACGCTTGCGCGAGGTGGCGACGTCGGCGACCCCCCGACGGACCTTCTGCAGCATCTCCAGCTGGCGCTGGTAGGAGTAGTCGAGCGTCTCGCGAGGATCCTCCGCCCGGTCCAGGGCCTTGTTGGCCTTGGCCTTGAAGATCATCGACATTCTTTTCATCACGCTCATCGCGCGGCGCCGGTCCCTTCGTGCTGTCGCCTCAGTCGCATACTGGGCTCAATGACCACTGCTGGGGTTCTTATCACCCTACGCGTTAACGCGCGAGGCAGCCACGATGTTCGCAGCCGGTAGGCTGACCCCGTGTTCAAGCGTCGTACCCGGGAAGCCCCCGCGAATCCTCCTCAGGTAGTAATGGCGAAGCCGGGAGGCAAGGGGCGGCCTACGCCGAAGCGGAGCGAGGCCGAGAAGCGCCGCCGCCAGCCGATCACCGCGCCGTCCACTCGCAAAGAGGCGTACAAGAAGGTGCGCGAGCGGCAGGCGACCGAGCGCGAGCGGGCGCGCGCGGGCATGGCCCGGGGCGACGACAAGTACCTGCTCAAGCGCGACAAGGGGCCCGTGCGCCGGCTGGCCCGCAACTACGTCGACTCGCGCCGCACCGTCGGCTCGTACCTGATGTACGCGATGTTCGCGATCGTGCTGCTGAGCCTGCTGCCGATCCCGGCGGCCAAGCTGCTGGTCCTGTTCGCGCCGCCGCTGCTGCTGGTCGTGGTGTTCGGCGAGGGGCTGCTGCTCAGCCGCGGCATCAAGAAGCTCGCCACCGAGCGGCACCCGGACGAGGACACCAGGGGCGTCGGGCTGTACGCGGCGATGCGCGCGATGCAGATCCGCCGGCTGCGGATGCCGGCCCCGCAGGTGAAGGTCGGGGAGAAGGACAGGATCTGACCTCCGGTCCCCCGCCCTGCGGACCCGGGTCCGGACGCGCCCGCGGGTGACCGAGGAAGATCCCCGCCGGGCTAGGGTCGGGAGCATGGAGTTCCGATACCTGGGCCGGAGCGGTCTGAAGATCAGCGAGATCGCGTACGGCAACTGGCTCACCCACGGCTCCCAGGTCGAGGAGGACGCGGCGCGCGCCTGCGTGCGGGCGGCCCTCGACGAGGGGATCACCACCTTCGACACCGCGGACGTGTACGCCGGGACGCGCGCCGAGGAGGTGCTCGGCCGCGCGCTCAAGGGGCAGCGCCGCGAGGGGCTGGAGATCTTCACCAAGGTCTACTGGCCCACCGGGCCCGGCGTGAACGACCGCGGCCTGTCGCGCAAGCACATCATGGAGTCGATCAACGGGTCGCTCCGCCGCCTCGGCACCGACTACGTGGACCTGTACCAGGCCCACCGGTTCGACCACGAGACGCCGCTGGAGGAGACCCTCCGCGCCTTCGACGACCTCGTCCGGCAGGGCAAGGTGCTGTACGTCGGGGTGTCGGAGTGGCGCGCCGAGGAGATCGAGCGCGCCCTGAAGATCGCCGACGAGATGGGGTTCGACCGGATCGTCTCCAGCCAGCCGCAGTACTCGATGCTGTGGCGGGTCATCGAGGAGGAGGTCGTCCCGCTGTGCGAGCGCGAGGGGATCGGCCAGATCGTCTGGTCGCCGATCGCGCAGGGCGTGCTGACCGGCAAGTACAAGCCCGGGCAGCCGCTGCCGGAGGGGTCGCGCGCGACCGACGACAAGGGCGGCGCCGACATGATCAAGCGCTACCTGAACGACGACCTTCTGACCCGCGTGCAGAACCTGAAGCCGGTCGCCGACGACCTCGGGCTGTCGATGGCGCAGCTGGCGATCGCGTGGACGCTGCAGAACCCGAACGTGTCGGCGGCGATCGTCGGCGCGTCCCGTCCCGAGCAGGTCGCCGACAACGTGAAGGCGGCCGGGGTGAAGCTGGACGCCGACGTGCTGAAGCGGATCGACGACGTCCTCGGCGACGTCGTGATCCGCGACGCGTCCAAGACCGTCAGCCCGCGCACCCGCCCGTGAGCTGAGGCGCGCCGGACGGCGGGGCCGCGGGACGCAGGCGTCCCGCGGCCCTCGCCGTTCGCGTCACTGCGGGTCGTCCAGGCTCATCCCGTAGACGACCGTCTCGCCGTCCAGCAGGGTCACCTTGTCGACCTCGCCGGTGCGCAGGCCCCGCCAGTTCTCGCCCAGCCAGCTCTCCGCGTCCGACTGGGTGGAGAAGGACTCCTCGGACGTGCCGACCGTCGTGCCGTCGGCCTTCTCCAAACGCCAGCTCCACGCCATCGCGCTCGACCTCCCTCGTCGCGGGTGAGACTAGCCGCTCCGGTCAGGACGCGGCCTCGATGGCACGCCGCAGCGCGTCCGGGGTCTGGAGGTCGGCGTTGCCGAGAGCCCGGCCGTTGACGCGGACGGTCGGGGTGCCCTGGACGCCGGCCGAGATGTACGAGCGGCTCACCGTCGCGACCTCGCCGGCGAACCTCTGGCCCCTCACGCACTGCTTGAAGTCGTCGCCGGTGAGCCCGTACGGCGCGGCCCAGGCGATCAGGTCGGCGGTGTCGTAGCCCTGCTCGGTCTCGGACGGCTGGTGGGCGTAGAGCGCGTCCTGGTAGGACAGCCAGCGCGCGCCGTCGCCGACGCAGCGCAGCGCCGCCGCGGCGCGGGTGGAGTTGCCGTGCTGCGGTTCGGTGCCCGCGCCGAAGATGACCATGGGGTGGAAGACGACCTTCGCCTCCCCGGCCACCGCGATCTGCTTGAGCATCGGGTCGTTGGTCTTGTCGAAGTTGCCGCAGGGCGGGCAGGAGAAGTCCTCGTAGATGTCGACCACCGGGGACGTGACGCCGGGCCGGGCCATGGTGAGGCTGCCGTCGGCGTTCGGGACGGCCTCCGCGCCGCCCGCGATCTGGCCGACCTGGAGCCGGGGCCCGGCTCCGCCGCCTCCTTCCGCGGTGTCGTCCCCGCCGTCCCCGCCGCTGTGGACGGCCAGGACGACGACACCGACGATGATCAGGACGAGCACCAGCCCGCCGCCGATCAGTGCGATCAGCAGGCCCGGTCCCCCGCCCCGCGGCGGTGGCGGCGGCCCCGGCTGCCAGCCCTGCGGGCCCGGCGGCGGACCGCCGTGCGGCGGCGGGCCGGGCGGTACGGGGCCGGGCGGCACGGGGGGCGGGCCGTAGGGAGGCTGAGGCCCCTGCTCCGGCCACGGCGCGTTCGGGGGGTTGCCCACCGGGTCTCCTTACGGGAGGTCGTGATCCTTCCCGGTGAGCGTATCCAGGAGGGACCGTAGAGTTTCGGACCGATATGGACATCGAACTCCGCGGTATCGCGGCTCCGCAGGGCTGGCCCGAGGACGGGTGCCGCTGCGCCTCGTGCGGCCGGCTCCGCGCCGCCGGTGTGCGGCACGAACCGGCCACCGTCCTGCTCGACGGCGTGCCGCTGGATCGCTGCGCCGTTACGGACGTCCCCGGCGGGCGAGACATCGCGGCTCCCGGCGGAGGCCGGGTCCTGATGGCGTCCGGGCCGGGTGCCCGCCCCGAACCCGCCGCGGACACGCGGTACGACGCCGTCCTGCTCGACATGGCGGGCTCTCCGGAGCACCTCGGCCACCTCCGCCGTGTCGGCGCGGTGGCGGCCAGGACGCGGGTCATGGCGGTGCACGTGGATCACCGGATGCCGTCCCCGGCCGAGTTGGAGCGGCGCATGGTGTTCTGGCTGCGCCCGCAGGACGGTCCGTTCCGGACGCTTCTGCTGGGCGGGTCCCGTTCGGGCAAGTCGGCCGAGGCCGAAATGCGGCTGGCGGGCTGCCCGGACGTCCTCTATGTCGCGACGGGCCCGGCCCGCGACGACGACCCGGAGTGGACGCGGCGGGTCGAGGCGCACCGGAGCCGCCGCCCCGCCTGGTGGACGACGGCCGAGACGACCGACCTCGCGGGCGTGCTGGCGTCGGCGTCCGGGGCGGTCCTGGTCGACGGCATCGGCACCTGGCTCGCGGCGGCGATGGACGACGCGGGCGCCTGGGACGACCCGGCGCGCGCCCTCCCGGCCGTGGACGACCTGGTCGCGGCATGGCGCGGCACCGCGGCGCGGGTGGTCGCGGTGTCGGACGAGGTCGGGTTCTCGCTGGTGCCCACGACGCCGTCGGGCCGCGCGTTCCGCGACATGATCGGGATGGTCAACCAGCGGCTCGCCGCCGAGTCGGAGGAGGCGGCGCTGGTGGTGGCGGGCCGCGTCCTGGAGCTGCCGTGAACAGCGCGGTCGCCGGGCTGCGGCTGGCGGTGACGCTGCTCACCGTCGTGCCGCTGCGCACCGGCGACGTCGACCGCGGCACCGCCCGCGCGGCGATGCTCGCCGCCCCGCTCGTGGGGCTGATCACCGGTGGCGCCGCGGCGCTCGTCCTGCTGCTGGGCGACGCGCTCGACCTGTCCGGCCTGCTCGCCGCGGCCGTCGCGGTGGGGGCGACGGCGGTGCTCACCCGCGCGCTGCATCTGGACGGCCTGGCCGACCTCGCGGACGGTCTGGGCAGCGGGCGTCCCGCCGCCGACGCGCTAACGATCATGAAGCGGTCCGACATCGGGCCGTTCGGCGTCGTCACGCTGCTGCTCGTGCTGCTGATCCAGGTCGCGGCGCTGGCGTCGGCGCCGCACGCCGCCGTCGCCGCGCTGATCGCCGCCGTCACGGGCCGGCTGGCGTTGCCGTGGGCGTGCCGCGCCGGCGTCCCCGCGGCCCGTCCGGGCGGGCTGGGGGCGCTGGTCGCGGGGACCGTCCCGATGCCCGGCGCGCTCGCCGCGACCGCCGCGGTGCTGGTCGCCGCCGGGGCCGCCGGAGCGGCGTCCGGGGGCCTCGGCGGCGTCCTGCACGCGCTCGCGGCGGTCGTGGTCGGTCTCGGCGCGGCGCTGCTGATGCTCCGGCACGCCGTCCGGCGGCTGGGCGGCGTCACCGGCGACGTCCTCGGCGCGCTGGTGGAGATCGCCGCGACCGCCGCCCTGCTGACCCTGGCGGCGGTCAGGGGGTGAGGGCGCGGCGGGCGTAGGCGCGGACGTCGGCGTCCGGGTCCGACCGCGCCGCGCTCAGCGCCCCGTCGATCTCGGCCGTGCGGGGATGCGCCGACAGCGCGATCACAGCGGCCTTGCGGACGTCGAGGTGCGGGTCGTCCAGCGCCTTGATCAGCGGAACGGACGCGACCTCGGGATCGGCCGCGGCGAGGCCGCGCGCGGCGCCGGCGCGGACCTGCCAGGCCGGGTCGTGCAGCGCGGCGGCGGCCCGGCCGTCCAGCGGGGGCGGGCAGCCGACGCCCGCGAGCGCCTCCAGCGCGGCGGCCCGCACGAGGTCGTCGGCGTCCCCGAGCAGGCCCGCCAGGGCGCCGGCGGACGCGGGTTCGCCGACCGTGCCGAGCCCGTGCGCGACGGCGATCCGCACCTCCCGGGACGCGTCGCCCGCCGCCCGCGCGACCCCCTCCGCCGCGTCGTGCGCGACGAGCCCGCGGACGGCCTGCAACCGGACGCGGTGGTCGGGATCGGCGAGCGCCCCGGTGAACAGCTCCGCGGTGCCGAGGCGCAGCGCGCGCAGGACGTCCAGGACCGCCGCCCGCACCTGCGCGTCCGGGACGCCGAGGGCGCCGGTCAGCGCGTCCCGGACGTCCGCCGTCGCCGGCAGGACCTCGACGAGTTCGCGCAGCGCCGTCGCCGCCGCGTGCCGGACCGAGCCGTGCCCGTCGGCGAGCGCGGTCGCCAGGGCCCCGGCGACGCCGTCCGGGACGACCTCGGTGAGCGTCGCGACGGCGGCGCGCCGCACCTTCGGGTCGGGGTCGGACAGGTAGGCGGCGACGGCATCGACGTCCGGCTCGGTCTCGGCGAGCCGTTGCAGTTCCAGCAGCCGCGGGGACCGTCCGACCGCGGGCGCCGGACGGGTCCCCGCGGCCGGCCCGGCCGCGGCGGCGACCGGCGCGGAGGCGGCGGTGCCGAGCACCTGCGGCTCGGCGCCGACCGGGACGGTGAACTCCTCGACGGGGACCAGGTACGGGGCGACGGGCCGCTTCACGAACTCCATCGCACCGTCGTCGCGGCGCCGCAGGTTGAGGTGGAACATCCACTCGGCGTCGTCGCGTTCGGGCAGGTCGGCGCGGTCGTGGTAGAGGCCCCAGCGGCTCTCGGTGCGGGTGAGGGAGGAGCGGGCGGCCATCTCGGCGCAGTCGCGGATGAAGGTGACCTCGGCGCAGCGCATCAGCTCGTGCGGGGTCCGCGCGCCCATCGCGGCGATCTCGGTCTCCATCCGGGCGAACGTCTCGACGGCGATGTCGAGCCTGGTCCGCGTCTTGGGCGGCGCCACGTAGTCGTTGACGAACCGGCGCAGCTTGTACTCGACCTGCGGTTGCGGCGGGCCGTCGGGGTGGCGGAGCGGCCGGTAGATCAGCTCGTGCGCGGCCCGGATCTGGTCCTCCGGCAGCGCACCCGGCGCGCCGAGATGCGCGGACGCGTGCGCGCCCGCCAGGTCGCCGAAGACGAACGCGCCGATCATGTAGTTGTGCGGCACGCAGGCCAGGTCGCCCGCCGCGTACAGGCCG
The DNA here is from genome assembly GCF_030283205.1 of Actinomadura opuntiae. Classification (GTDB taxonomy): domain Bacteria; phylum Actinomycetota; class Actinomycetes; order Streptosporangiales; family Streptosporangiaceae; genus Spirillospora. The sequence continues at coordinate 7,777 of NZ_JASNWF010000021.1, read as the reverse complement.
GGGACGGTCGTGCGGGCGTTCTCGTCCACCCAGACGCCGGACGCCGAGTGCCCGCCGCACAGCCCGATCTCGGAGATGTGCATCTCCACGTCGTGGGTGCGGTAGTCGTGGCCGCGGCCCGCGTGGAAGGTGCCGCGCGTCGGCCGCTCGGTGGTGTGCAGGATGCCTTCGAGGGCGGTCAGCGTCTCGTCCGGCAGGTGGGTGAGCTTGAGGTAGATCGGGCCGCGCGCGGAGTCGATCTCCCGTTTGACCTCGGACATCATCTGACCGGACCAGTAGTCGCAGTCGACGAACCGGGTGCCCTCGGCGTTCACCTGGTAGCCGCCGAACGGGTTGGCGACGTAGGCGCAGGCGGGCCCGTTGTAGTCCTTGATGAGCGGGTTGATCTGGAAGCATTCGATGCCGCTCAGCTCGGCGCCCGCGTGGTAGGCCATCGCGTAGCCGTCGCCCGCGTTGGTCGGGTTCTCGTACGTCCCGTACAGGTAGCCGGACGCGGGCAGCCCGAGCCGCCCGCACGCCCCGGTCGCCAGGATCACGGCGCCGGCGGACACGGTGACGAACTCGCCGCTGCGTGTGTCGAACCCGACCGCCCCGACCGCGCGTCCGCCCGACGTCAGGACGCGCACCGGCATGACGCGGTTCTCGATCGTCACCTTCTCCCGGATGGAGCGCTGCCGCAGCACCCGGTACAGCGCCTTCTTGACGTCCTTCCCCTCCGGCATCGGCAGCACGTAGGAGCCGGAGCGGTGGACGCGTCGCACGGCGTACTCGCCGTGCTCGTCCTTCTCGAACTTCACGCCGTACTTCTCGAGCCGCTTCACCATCGCGAAGCCGCGCGTCGCGGTCTGGTGGACGGTCCGCTGGTTCACGATGCCGTCGTTGGCGCGGGTGATCTCGGCGACGTAGTCCTCCGGCGTCGCCTTGCCCGGGATGACCGCGTTGTTCACGCCGTCCATGCCCATGGCGAGCGCCCCGGAATGCCGGACGTGCGCCTTCTCCAGCAGCAGCACCGAGGCGCCGTGCTCGGCCGCGGTGATCGCGGCCATCGTCCCGGCGGTGCCGCCGCCGATCACCAGCACGTCGGCGCTCAGCTCGCGCCGCTCGGTCACGGCGGGGATCTGCATCACACGGTCTCCTTGGTCTCGATCTCCCGCGTCCCCGGGCCCGCCCCCAGCGCGGCGAGGACCTCGTCGCGGGACGGGGACACGGGGAACCGCGCGGTGACGCCGCCCGCGCCGAGGACGACGAGGCGGTGCCCGATCAGCAGCGCCTCGTCCACGTCGTGGGTGACGAACACGACGGTCGCGGGCGCGTCCGCGATGACGTCGAGCAGTAGGCGCTGCATGCTCGCGCGGGTCTGGGCGTCCAGGGCGCCGAACGGCTCGTCCATGAGGATCGCGCGGGGCCCGGCGGCGAGCGTCCGGGCGAGCTGGACGCGCTGGCGCATCCCGCCCGACAGCTCGCGGGGCAGCCGGCCGGCGGCGTCGCCGAGGCCGACCCGGGCCAGCCAGCGGTCCGCCGCCGCGCGCCGCTCCGCGCGCCGGACGCCGCGCAGCGCCAGCGCCAGCTCGACGTTGCGGCGCGCGGTCCGCCACGGCAGCAGCGCGTCGTCCTGGAACATCAGCGCGCGGTCGGCGGACGGCCCGGTGACCGGCTCGCCGCCGGCGAGCAGGCGGCCGGACACGACCGGCAGCAGCCCGGCGAACGCGCGCAGCAGCGTCGACTTGCCGCAGCCGGACGGCCCGAGCACGGCGAGGATCTCGCCGGCCTCGGCGGTCAGGTCGAGCCCCGTGACGACGGCCCGGCCGCCGTAGCCGAGCGTCACGCCCTCGGCCCGCAGTTCGAGTCCGCTCATGACGAGCGCTCCTCCCTGGGCAACCAGCGGGTCAGCCGGCGGCCGGTCAGCTCCACGGCGGCGGAGGTGAGGTAGCCGAGCAGCCCGATGGTGGCCATCCCGACGAGCACGCCGGGGTAGTCGACGATCGTGTACGCCTGCCAGGTCCGGTAGCCGACGCCGAAGTCGCCGGAGATCATCTCGGCGGAGATCACGCAGATCCACGCCACGCCCATGCCGATGGACAGGCCGCCGAACACGCCCGGCAGGATCCCTGGCAGGACGACCCCGAGCAGCACCCGGATCCGGCTGCCGCCCAGCGTGCGGACGGCGTCCTCCCACACGACCGGGAGCGCCTTCACCGCGTGCCGGGTGCCGACGAGGACGGGGAAGAACGCGGCGGCGAAGGTGATGAACACGATGCCCTGCTCGTTGGCGGGGAACAGCAGGATCGCGACCGGCACCAGCGCGATCGCCGGGATCGGCCGGGCGACCTCGAACAGCGGCTGCAGGACGTCGCCCGCCCACCGCGACCGGGCGGTGGCGATGCCCGCCGCGACGCCGAGGACGGCGGCGAGCGCGAATCCGGTGAGGATGCGCACGAGGCTCTGCGCGACGTCCTGCCAGTACTGGGCGTGCTCGACCTGCCGGCCGAACTCGTGCAGGACGTCCACCGGGCCGGGGAAGCGGTCGAACCGCACCCACAGCCGGACGTTCGCGGCGGTCAGCAGCTGCCACACCGCGAGCGCGGCCAGGAGGGACGCGGCGCGGACGGGCCAGCGCAAGTAGCGGCTCACGCGTTCTTCACCGCCTCGGCATAGGTGACGACCTTGGCGCCGGAATGGGCGGAGACGTACTTCCGCGCGCCCTCGTCCGTCGCGAACGGCTTGAACCGCTGCTGCGCCTTCGCCGACGGGTCCTCGACCCACACGTCCTTGTCGGCGAACCAGCGCGTCCCGGTGGTGGCGTCGGGGATGTAGACGGCCCGGAGCTTCTTCCCCTGGCCCTGGAGCGCGCGCACGTTCTTCAGCAGGCAGACGGGGTCGGCGACGGGCCGCGTCTTGTCCTCGCCCTGAACCCACACCTCGCCGGCCGCCGCCGGGTCGTCCACCTTGGTCTTGCAGACCTCGTCGGTTCCGGTGATGGCGGCGGGGTTGGCGGTGGACGCGGCGTCGTGGTCGTAGGACGAGCCGTACGCCTTCCTGATGTAGGAGTCGTTGATGAAGGGCCCGACGTCCAGCGGCGTCTGGATGACCCCGATCGACTTCAGGAACGGCACGTCGTGCACGAACGCGTCCTTCAGCCGCTGCTTGATGGTCGGGTCGAAGGTGGCGACGCCGCCCGCGCCGTTGTAGAGGTACACGGTCTCGGCGGGCAGCCCGGTGGTGGACGCCACCGATTCGGCGGCCTCGAGCGGGTGCGCGTGCAGGTAGTTCGTCGCGTCGATCTGCGCGCGCAGGAACGCGTCCAGCACCTTGCCTTCTTTCTCGGCGAACTGGTTGCGGACGACGACGCCGTGGAACGTCGGCACGTCGAGCTGGCCGCCGTCGTAGAGCAGGCGCGCCTGCCCCTTGTTCACCAGCAGGCCGGGCCAGGCGACGAACTGCGCGAACGCCGCCGCGCTCCCCGCCTGCAACGCCGACGCGCCCACCGTTGGCTGCTGGTTCTCGACCTTGACGTCCTTGGCGGGGTCCAGCCCGTACTTGCGGGCCGCCTGGACGAACGTGCCGTGCCCCGCCGAGCCGACGCTCGTCGAGACCGTCTCGCCCTTGAGGTCGCGCAGCGTCTTGGCCTTGGAGTTCGGGGCGACGACCACGCCGTTCAGCGAGCCGCGCAGGTTGTAGCCGGTCACCGCCACCCACGAGGTCCTCGCGTCGCCGCCCTGCGCCTGCGCCCGCGAGCCGTTGATCAGCAGCGGGTAGTCGCCCATCGAGCCGATGTCGATCTTCCCGGCGAGCATCTGTGCGGTGATGGGCGCGCCGGTGTCGTAGTCGCGCCACACGACCGAGTACTTCGTGCCGTCCTGCTTCCCGAGCTGCTTGAGCCGCTTCTCGAAGTAGCCGAGCGAGCGCAGCAGCGTCCCGGCGGTGACGGTGTTGATGGTCTTGGACTGGTATCCCACGACGATCTGCCCCGAGCCGCCGCCGTCGGCGGCGTTCCCTGCGACCGTGCAGCCGGCGAGCAGCGGGAGGAGGGCGGCGCCGGCCGCCAGCGTCCTGTTCTTCGCGTTCATCGGATTCCTCAGCGCAGCAGGTACGGCATGTTGACGGTCACGGCCCCGGTCGGGCAGCGGTCGGCGCACGGCCCGCAGTACCAGCACTCGTCCACGTGCATGTACGCCTTGCCGGTCTCCGGGTGCACCGCCAGCGCGTCCAGCGGGCAGACGTCGATGCACAGGGTGCAGCCGTCGATGCAGAGCGCCTCGTCCACCGTCACGGGGACGTCGGCGCGGTTCTCCACGAGGGACATGGGTTCTCCAGTGGTGGGGCGGCCGGTCCGGGCAAAACCTACTAAATCAATAGGAATAGGGGAATACCGGTCCGGCAACGCCACCCGAAAACCTGCCGCCACCCCGGTGACCTGCACTGATAGGGAGAACCGCCGGGGTTCCGCCACCCCCTACGCCGCCTTCACCGCCGCACGTGCCGCCGCCTCCGCGCGCACGCCGCCGGCGCCGCGGCGCCCGCGCCCCGCCGCCCCGGCCCGCCGGGCCGGCGACCGCCCGACCCGGCGACCGACCGCGATCCGGCAGGCAGCGGCAGGTTCCGGGCCCGGCAATGCTTGATCCAAAAGGGCGAAACCGGTCAACGGGAGGACTAACATCGGACTACGTGACGAGCATCGGACTTGACAGCGCAGACCTGGCCGGCCTCGACGTCGACGCCATCGTGATCGGAGCCGTCCCGGCGGACGCGGGGGCCGCGCCCGCCGCCGGCGCCGAGGACCTCGACCGCGCCCTGGACGGGAGGCTCGCCACGGCGCTCGGCGCGCTCGGCGCCACCGGCAAGGCCGGCGAGATCACCAAGCTGCCCACGCTGGGCGCCGTCACCGCCCCGGTGGTCGTCGCCGCCGGGCTGGGCGACGGCCCCACCGCCGAGGACCTGCGCCGCGCCGCCGGCGCCGCCGTCCGCGCGCTGGCCGGGTCCGCGAAGGTCGCGGTCGCGCTGCCCGCCGGGGACGCCGCCGAGGCCGAGGCCGTCGCGCTGGGCGCGCTGCTCGGCGCCTACTCCTTCGACTCCTACCGGACCGGCGACGGGCACAAGAGCCCGGTCGGCGAGATCCGCCTGGTCGCCCCCGCCGCCACCGACGTCGCCGTCGAGCGCGCCCGGGTGCTGGCGTCCGCGGTCAACCTCGTGCGCGACCTGGTCAACACCCCGCCCTCCGACCTCACCCCCGAGGACCTCGCGAACGAGGCCGAGCGGGTCGCCCGCGACAGCGGCCTCGGCATCGAGGTCTTCGACGAGAAGGCGCTGGTGGACGGCGGCTACGGCGGCATCACCGGCGTCGGGCAGGGCTCGGTGAACCCGCCCCGGCTCGTCCGGCTGTCCTACGGCCACCCGGAGGCGACCAAGACCCTCGCGCTGGTCGGCAAGGGCATCACCTTCGACTCCGGCGGCCTGTCGCTGAAGCCGGCCGGCTCCATGGACTGGATGAAGTCCGACATGGGCGGCGCCGGCGCGGTGCTCGGCGCGATGGCCGCCATCGCCGAGCTGGCCCCGAAGGTCAACGTCGTCGGCTACCTGGCCATCGCCGAGAACATGCCGAGCGGCAGCGCCCAGCGCCCGTCCGACGTGCTGCGCATCTACGGCGGCAAGACCGTCGAGGTCCTCAACACCGACGCCGAGGGGCGCCTCGTGCTCGCCGACGCGCTGGTCCGCTCCGGCGAGGACTCCCCCGACCTGGTCGTGGACGTGGCCACGCTGACCGGCGCGCAGCTGGTCGCGCTCGGCAGCCGGACCGCCGGGGTCATGGCCAACGACGACGGCGTCCGTGAGAAAGTGGTGGCGGCGGCCGAGCGCGCCGGGGAGGCCTCCTGGGGCATGCCGCTGCCGGCCGAGCTGCGCAAGGGGCTCGACTCGTCGGTCGCCGACATCGCCAACATCAGCGGCGACCGCTGGGGCGGGATGCTGGTCGCCGGCGTCTTCCTCAAGGAGTTCGTCCCGGACGGCGTGAAGTGGGCGCACCTCGACATCGCCGGCCCCTCGTTCCAGCAGGGCGAGGCCTACGGGTACACCCCGAAGGGCGGCACCGGGGCGGCGACCCGCACGCTGGTCCAGATCGCCGAGGACCTCGCGGCCGGGATCCTGTAGGGCCGCCGGGATTTCGCGGGGGCCGCCCGGCACCGGCCGGGGCGGGACACAATAGATTTCTCGTGGCGGTGGGGGCCCGTTACGGGTTCGTCCCGCCCGAGGGCGCCGCGGCCCGCGCGGTGCCGTCTCCGGGGAAAGGGAGCGTCCAGTGGCGAATAACGGCCCCTACGACATCGTGGTCCTGGGTGCCGGCAGCGGCGGCTACGCGTGCGCGCTGCGCGCCGCCGAACTCGGCAGGTCGGTCGCGCTCGTCGAGCGCGACGAGTCGCTCGGCGGGACGTGCCTCAACCGCGGCTGCATCCCCACCAAGGCGCTGCTGCACGCGGCCGAGGTGGCCGACCAGACCCGCGAGGCCGCGAGGTTCGGCGTGAAGGCCGCGTTCGAGGGCATCGACGTCGCCGGCGTCAACGCCTACAAGGACCGGGTCGTCTCCACGACGGTGAAGGGCCTCACGGGGCTGATCAAGTCGCGCGGGATCGAGGTCGTCCAGGGCGAGGGCCGGCTGGCCGGCCCGACGACCGTCGAGGTCCGCACGCCCGACGGCCGCACGCTCGCGCTCGAGGGCCAGCACATCGTGCTCGGCACCGGGTCGGCGCCGAAGTCGCTGCCCGGGCTGGAGATCGACGGCGAGCGCGTGATCTCCAGCGACCACGCGCTGCGGCTGGAGCACGTCCCCGGCTCGGTGATCATTCTCGGCGGCGGCGTCATCGGCGTGGAGTTCGCCAGCGTCTGGCGCTCGTTCGGCGCCGAGGTCACCATCGTCGAGGCCCTGCCCCACCTGCTGCCGCTGGAGGAGGAGTCCAGCTCCAAGCGGCTGGAGCGCGCGTTCCGCAAGCGCGGCATCAAGTTCGAGCTCGGCACCCGGTTCGAGAGCGCCAAGACGACGCAGGGCGGCATCTCCGTCACGCTGGAAGGCGGCAAGGTCGTCGACGCCGAGCTGCTGCTGGTGGCGGTGGGCCGCGGGCCCGTCTCCGACGGCATCGGCCTGGAGGAGGCCGGCGTCGAGCTCGAGCGCGGCTACGTGAAGGTCGACGAGTTCTGCCGCACCAGCGTCCCCACGATCTCGGCGGTCGGCGACCTGGTCGCCACGCCGCAGCTGGCCCACGTCGGCTTCGCCGAGGGCATCCTCGTCGCCGAGCGGCTCGGCGGGCTCGCCCCCGCGCCGATCGACTACGACGGCGTGCCGCGCATCACCTACTCCGATCCCGAGGTCGCCTCGGTGGGCATCACCTCGGCGATGGCCCGCGAGCGCGGGTACGAGATCAACGAGGTCACCTACGACCTGGCCGGCAACCCCAAGAGCAAGATCCTGGGGACGCAGGGCGAGGTCAAGGTGATCGCGGCCGTGGACGGCCCCGTCCTCGGCCTGCACATGGTCGGCGCGCGCGTCGGCGAGCTGATCGCCGAGGGCCAGCTCATCTACAACTGGGAGGCCCTCCCGAGCGAGGTCGCCCAGCTGATCCACCCCCACCCGACCCAGTCCGAGGCGGTCGGCGAGGCGCACCTCGCGCTCGCCGGCAAGCCGTTGCACGTGCACGGCTGAACAGCCGCGCACAGTAATTTTCTCGAAGGAGTCGCTGAGAGCCATGCCGGTCTCCGTCACTATGCCCCAGCTCGGCGAGAGCGTCACCGA
>NZ_JASNWF010000020.1 GCF_030283205.1 Actinomadura opuntiae | reverse complement strand
GCACGGCGCCGCGCCGGACCGGCTCCCGCGCGCGCCGTCCCGCCGCCCGCCCGGCCCCGCCGAAGCGCGCCGCCGGGACGGCCCCGGCGGGCCCCGCCTGATCCATCGCGGACCGGTCGGGCGACGGATGCCGGCCCGGTCGGCCCGTTCCTAGCGTTGGTCGTGTTCCCGGACGGAGGAGAAGACGATGAGCGACAAGGACCTGGCCGGCACGGTGGCGGCGCTGGCGGACCGGGCGGAGATCACCGAGCTGGTCGCGCGGTTCTTCGGCACGATCGACGACCGCCAGCGGGACCCGAAGGCGCATCCCTTCGACGGCGCGTGGGCGCGGTCGTTCTTCACCGAGGACGTCGAGTTCCGCTACCCCGTCGGCGCCTACACCGGCCATGCCTCCGAGGTGATGGACCTGGCCATGGACAACTTCGGGCGGACCCAGCACCTGGCCGGCATCCCCGAGATCGCGCTGGACGGCGACCGGGCGGCGGTGCGCTGGAGCGCCGTCCACACCCATGTGCACCTGGCGTCCACCCAGGAGGCCCGCGCCGACCGCCCGGGCGAGACGTTCGTGTCGGGCGGCCACTACGACGCGGAGGCCGTCCGCACGCCGGAGGGCTGGCGGTTCCGCGCGGTCGCCCTGGACGTCGCCTGGACGGCGGGCAAGCCGCCCCTCGTCCCGCCGGAGCGCCGGGAGGCCATGCGCCGCCTCGCCGCGTCCTGACCGGTCAGGGGCGGGGACGGCAGTGCAGTTCGAGGCCGGGCACGGCGTCCCAGCCGATCAGCCGGACCAGCTTGTCGATGTGCGCCGACAGCGAGTGCAGGACGAGCAGCCCGCCGCGCTCGGACAGGTCGCGGGCCGCGAGGGTGAACGCGCGCAGCCCGGCGACGTCGATGAAGTCCACGGCCGCGAGGTCGAGGTGCAGGTCGCCGTCGACGCGGGCGCGGGCGGCGCGCAGGGCGCGTTTGAGGTCGCCGGCGTTGGAGACGTCGACCTCGCCGGACACGCGCAGCCAGGGCGCGTCCGCGGCGCCCTCGATGCGCAGCAGCGGGGTGTCGAGTTCGACGACGTCGTAGCGGGGAGCGGTGCGCTCCGGGCGCGGGCCGCCCGGCCCGCCCTCCCCGCCGGTGATCCGCCAGACCGTCATCCGCTCCTCGCCCTTCGGGACCGGGGCGCCGCCTACCGCGGGCACGCCCGTATATGCCACGATCTCACCTGTTGACACCTTCTGGACCTCACCACGCGGGAAAACCGGCATCGGGAGGCTTTTCATGGACGAGAAGGCGATCCTCGATCGGATCCACGAGTTCATCGACGAGGAGCACGCGCTCCGGCAGGCGCACGAGCGGTCCGAGACGACCGGCGAGGACGCGCGCCAGCGGCTGCGGGAGCTGGAGGTCGCCCTCGACCAGTGCTGGGACCTGCTGCGCCAGCGGCGCGCGAGGATCGACGCCGGCCAGAACCCCGACGACGCGCACGTCCGCCCGCCCGGCGAGGTCGAGGGCTACCGCCAATAGCCCTGCCACCCGAGGGGGGACGACCCCCCACACCCCCGGCCGACTTCGTCGGTTAGGGGACCATCCACGACAGCACGCCGGTGGACTGCAGGCCCGACAGCACGCACATGCCGGCCAGGAACAGCAGGCTCCACAGCACGACCCGCCGGAAGATGTCGCCCTCGCGGCCGTCCAGGCCGACGGCGGCCGCGGCGATCGCGAGGTTCTGCGGGGACACCATCTTCCCGAGGACGCCGCCGGAGCTGTTGGTGGCGGCCATCAGGACCGGCGACAGGTCGGCCTTGTCCGCGGCGGTGATCTGCAGGGCGCCGAACAGGGAGTTCGACGAGGTGTCCGACCCGGTGACGGCGGTGCCGAGCCAGCCGAGGACCGGGGACAGCACGGCGAAGGCGCCGCCCGCGCCGGCCATCCAGGTCCCGAGGGTGACGGTCTGCCCGGAGGCGTTCATCACGAACGCCAGCGCCAGCACGGCCATCACGGTGACGATCGCCCAGCGGAGCTGCACGAGCGTGGTGCCGTAGGCGCGCAGCGCCCGGCCGGCGCCGACGCGCAGCGCGATCATGGTGAGCAGGCCCGCGACGAGCATCTGGGTGCCGGGCGTGGTGAAGTAGTTGAGGGTGAAGGTGGGCAGCGTCGACGGCTTGCCGGACGCGGCCGTGATGTGCAGGCCGGGCCAGCCGACCGTCTGCGTGGCGCCGTTCAGCCAGTCCTTGACCTGGTCGATCTGGCAGACGACGAACACCGCGATGATGATCGCGTAGGGGGCGTAGGCGCGGACGACGTCGGCCCGCGAGTCGGCGGGGTCCTCGGCGCGCCCGGCGCGGGCGGCGAACTCGGGCGCGGGCTCGTCGGCGGCGCCGCCGGCGATCACCGGCCGGGCCGGGGCGTGCGGGCGGCGCAACCGGACGACCAGCACGACCGCGGCGGCCGACACCAGCGAGGCGACGACGTCGGCGAGCGGCACCGAGATGAAGTTGGCGGTGACGTACTGCGCGACGCCGAACGCGGCGCCGCACAGCAGCGCGGTCGGCCAGGTCTCGCGGAGGCCGCGCCGGCCGTCGGCGATCAGCACCAGGATCAGCGGGACGAACACCGCGAGGATCGGGGTCTGCCGGCCGACCATGGCGCCGAGGGTGTCGCTGGACTCGCCGGTGACCTTGCCGAGGGTGAGGATCGGCGTGGCCATCGCACCGAACGCGACCGGCGCGGTGTTGGCGGTGAGGGCCAGGACCGCGGCCTTCAGCGGCTGGAAGCCGAGCGCGATCAGCATGACGGAGGTGACCGCCACCGGGGTGCCGAACCCGGCAAGCGCTTCCAGCAGCGCCCCGAAGGAGAACGCGATCAGGATCGCCTGCAGCCGCTGGTCGTCGCTGACCTGCGCGAACGTGCGGCGCAGCACGTCGAAATGGCCGGTCGCGACGGTCATGTTGTAGACCCAGAGCGCGTTGATGACGATCCACAGGATGGGGAAGAAGCCGAACGCGGCGCCCTCGCTGCCGGCGAGGAACGCCTGGTCCGCCGGCATGCCGTAGGTCCAGATCGCGACGGTCAGGGAGACCGCCAGCGCGATCAGGGAGGCCAGCCAGGCGCGCATCCGGACGCCGCCGAGCAGCACGAACAGCACCGCCAGCGGCAGCGCGGCGACCAGGGAACTCCAGCCGAGCGAATCGGCGACGGGATCGAGGACCTGTCGGTACACGGGATCACCTCGCGAGTAGGAGCGGCCCCCGAGTGAACGATCGATACCCCTTCCTGTGGCCGCCATCACATTGATAGTGGACTTTTCAACCGGTCAGGGCCCGCCTCGGAGCAACCTCGAAACGGGCTCAGAGCAGCGGGACCAGCCGCGCCGGGGTGATCGGCAGGTCGCGGACGCGGACGCCGGTGGCGTGGTGCACGGCGTTGGCGACCGACGCCGCGGCGCCGACGATGCCGATCTCGCCGATGCCCTTGGACCCCATCGGGTTCAGGTGCGGGTCGGACTCCTCCACCCACGCCGCGTCGATGTCGCGGACGTCGGCGCAGGCCGGCACGTGGTACTGGGCGAGGTCGCGGTTGACGTAGTCGCCGAACCGGTCGTCCATGACGCTCTCCTCCATCAGCGCCATGCCGATCCCCATCGTCATGCCGCCGATGAACTGCGACCGCGCGGTCTTGGGGTTGATGATCCGGCCGGCGGCGAACACCCCGAGCATCCGGCGGACCCGGACCTCGCCGGTGTCGGCGTCCACCTCGACCTCGGTGAACTGCGCACCGAACGCGTGCCGGGCGTACTCGTCGCGGCCCTTGATCTCCTCGGCGGTGTCTGCGGAGGCCTCCAGCCCGCCGGGCGGGACCGAGCCGTTCATCTTGCCGCGCAGCGCCTCGCAGGCGCGGACGACGGCGGTGCCCCAGCTCGCGGTGCCGGCGGAGCCGCCCGCGACGGTCGCGTCGGGCAGCGAGCTGTCGCCGATCTCGACCGTCACCCGGTCGGCGTCGGCCTTGAGGGCCTCGGCGGCGATCAGCGTGAGGGCGGTGCGGGCGCCGGTGCCGATGTCGGCGGCGGCGATCCGCACGGTGAACCGGCCGTCCTCGTCGACCCGCGCCGTCGCCTTGTTCGGCCGCATGTACGCGGGGTAGGTGGACGCGGCGACGCCCATGCCGACGAGCTTGCGGCCCTCCCGGCGGGCGCCGGGCGCGGGGTCGCGGTGCTCCCAGCCGAACCGGTCGGCGCCCTCGCGCAGGCACGCGACGAGGTTGCGGGAGCTGAACGGCAGCCCGCTCTCGGGCTCGCGGTCGGTGTCGTTGCGGATCCGCAGCTCGACGGGGTCGACGCCGGCGGCGAAGGCCAGCTCGTCCATCGCCGACTCCAGCGCGAACATGCCGGGCGTCTCGCCGGGCGCGCGCATCCACGACGGCGTCGGGACGTCGAGGCGGGCGAGCCGGTGCGAGGTGCGGCGGTTGCCCGCCCGGTACACCACGCGGGTCGGGGTCGCGGTCTGCTCGGCGAACTCGCGGACGGTCGAGGACTGCTCGAACACCTCGTGGACGATCGCGTTCAGCGTCCCGTCGGCGTCGGCGCCGAGCCGGAGCCGCTGGATCGTCGGGGTGCGGTAGCCGGTGGTGGCGAACATCTGCTGGCGCGGCACGGCGAACTTCACCGGACGGCGCACCGCGCCCGCCGCCATCGCCGCGAGCACCACGTTCGGGCGCGGCGTCCCCTTGGACCCGAACCCGCCGCCGACGTGCGGCGCGATGACGCGTACGTGCGTCTTGTCGAGGCCGAACACCTGGGCGATGGTGTCGCGGGTCGGCGAGGAGCCCTGCGTGGAGTCGTACAGCGTGAGGGTGCCGTCGTCGTTCCACTGGGCCGTGGTGGTGTGCGGCTCCATCGGGTTGTTGTGCTCGGCGGGCGTCGTGTACGTGGCGTCCACCCGGACAGCGGAATCGTCGAAGGCCGCCTCCGGCTCGCCCAGCTCGGTGTCGGCGGGGAACGCCGGGTTCACCTTGTCGGGCTTATAGAGGCCGGGGTGGTCCGCGCTGAGCCGGACGTCGTGCGGTTCGGACACGTAGGTGATGCGGACGTGGCGCGCCGCCTCCCGCGCGATGTCCAGCGTCTCGGCGACGACGGCCGCGACGAACTGGCCCCGGTACGCCACCGTCCGGGACTGGAACAGCGCCAGCTCCCGGTCCGGGACCTCGTGCAGGTGCGGCGCGTTCTCGCAGGACAGGACGGTGAGGACGCCGGGGATCTTCAGCGCCGCCTCGGCGTCCACCGCCGTGATCTCGCCCTTGGCGACGGTCGACTGCACGGCGGCGGCGTAGGCGGGGTTCTCCAGCGGGTACTCGTAGGCGTAGCGGGCCGCTCCGGTGACCTTCTCGCGGCTCTCCAGCCGGTCGGTCATGACTGCTCCCCCAGCTCGGTCAGCGTCCGGACGATCAGGTTGCGCGCCAGCGGCACCTTGTAGGCGTTGTCGCGCAGCGGCTCGGCGGGGTCCAGTTCGGCCTCGGCGGCGCGCTTGAACTCCTCGCCGTTCGCCGGTGCGCCGCGCAGCGCCTCCTCGGCGCGGCGCGCCCGCCACGGCTTGTGCGCGACGCCGCCGAGCGCGATCCGCGCCTCCCGGACCGTGCCGCCCTCGACGTCGAGCGCCGCCGCGATCGACACCAGCGCGAACGCGAACGAGGCGCGCTCGCGGACCTTGCGGTACCGGGACGGCATGTCCAGCGGCGGCACCTCGACGGCCGTGATGAGGTCGCCGTTCTCCAGGACGGTGTCGCGCTGCGGCTCGGTGCCGGGCAGCCGGTGCAGGTCGGTGATGGGGATCGTCTTCTCGCCGTCGCGGCCCCGGACGTGGACGGTCGCGTCCAGCGCGGCGAGGGCCACTGCCATGTCGGACGGGTGGGTCGCCACGCACGCCTCGGAATGGCCGAGGATCGCGAGGTTGTGGTGCTCGCCCTCGCGGGCCGGGCAGCCGCTGCCGGGGTCGCGCTTGTTGCAGGGCTTGTCGGCGTCCTGGAAGTAGGAGCAGCGCGTCCGCTGCAGCAGGTTGCCGCCGACCGTCGCGAGGTTGCGGATCTGGCCGGAAGCCCCCGCCAGCACGGCCTGCGCCAGCACCGGATGGCTCTCGCGGACCGTCCGGTCGGCCGCGAGGTCGCTGTTGCTGACGGCGGCGCCGATGAGCAGGCTCCCGTCCGGCCGCAGCTCGATCTCGCCGTAAGGCAGGTGGGAGACGTCGACGAGGCGGGACGGTTCCTCCACGCCCAGCCGCATCAGATCGACGAGGTTGGTGCCGCCGCCCAGGTAGTAGGCGCCGTCGTTGTGGCGCTGCAGGGCGTCGTCGGCGCTCGTGGCGCGCTCGTACACGAAGGGCCTCATGCCTTCGCCCCTTCGGTCCGCTTGCGCGCCGCCTCGCGGACCGCCTTGACGATGCCCGTGTAGGCGCCGCACCGGCACAGGTTGCCGCTCATGCGCTCGCGTATCTCGGCGTCGTCCAGGACCGGGTCGCCGCGCAGGTCCTCGGTCACCGCGCTCGGCCAGCCGCGGCCGGCCTCGTCCAGCACGGCCGTCGCGGAGCAGAGCTGCCCGGGGGTGCAGTACCCGCACTGGAACGCGTCCTGCTCGATGAACGCCTCCTGCAGGGCACTGAGCCGCCCGTCCTCGGCGAGCCCCTCCACGGTGACGATCTCGGCGCCGTCGTGCGCGACGGCCAAGGCCAGGCACGCGTTCGCCCGGCGGCCGTCCAGCAGGACGGTGCAGGCGCCGCACTGGCCGTGGTCGCAGCCCTTCTTCGAGCCCGTCAGCCCGAGCTCCTCGCGCAGCGTGTCCAGCAGCGAGGCGCGCGTGTCGACGCGGAGCCGGTGCTCGGTCCCGTTCACGACCAGCGTGATGTCGGTGTGTACCGGGGTGACTTCGCTGTCCATGACCCGGCCCCTACCCCGGATCGGCGCGGACCAGTCGGCGGACGGGTCAGCGGCGGCGGCGCGGGCGGAGCCGGTACAGCCGGTACCAGGCCAGCGCCGAGAACAGCAGGCCGAGGGCCGCCGCGACGCCGAGGTCCACGCCCCAGGCGCCCACGGCGTGCTTCCACACCGGGTCGGCGCCGCCCGCGTGCGGCATGATCGTGTCGAGGTCGATGGTCGCGGCGGCGGCGCCGAACCCCCAGCGCGACGGCGACAGCCAGGCCAGCTGCTCCAGCCCCGGCTTGCCCGCGAGCCGCACCAGCCCGCCCGACAGCACCAGCTGCCCCATCGACAGGACGATCAGCAGCGGCAGCGTCTTCTCCGAGCTGTTCACCGACGCCGACACCAGCAGCCCGAGCGTCATCGACACGACGCCGAGCAGCGCCATCGCCAGCATCAGCTCCGGCAGCACCGGCGCGAACGTCCCGGACGGCGGCAGCTTCACCCCGATCGTGCCGATCAGCACCAGCACGACCGCCTGCAACGCCGTGATCACGCCGAGGACCAGCAGCTTCGACATCAGGTACACCCCGGCCGACAGCCCCGCCGCGCGCTCCCGGCCGTAGATCGTCCGCTCCTTGACCAGCTCGCGGACGGCGTTGCCGGTGCCGGCGAAGCACGCCGCGAACGCCAGCACCATCAGCTTGGACGCGGCGTCGGCGTTGGAGCCCGGCGGCCCGGTCAGCCCCTTCGGCGCCGGGATCGCGGCGCTCAGCCCGCCGAGGATCAGCGGCATCACGCCGAGCAGCACCAGGTAGCTGCGGTCGGACGCGATGACCGCGAGGTAGCGCCGGCACAACGTGCTGAGCTGCGCGAACCGGGACTGCTGCGGCGGCGGCGGGGCCGGCACCGAGGTGTCGGCCTGCACGGCGCCGCCCTGCCGGCCGCTCTCCACGTACCGGGCGTGGCGCGGCGAGCGGCGGAACTCGGTCGCCCAGTCGCGGTCCGGCTCGCGGTCGAACGCCTGGAACACCTCCGCCCACGACTTCTTCCCGAAGTGCTCCAGCCCCTCGGCGGGCGGGCCGTAGTAGGCCAGCCGCCCGCCCGGCACCAGGACGAGCAGCCGGTCGCAGATGTCGAGGTTGGCGACGCTGTGCGTGACGACGATGACCGTCCGGCCGTCGTGCGCCAGCTCGGCCAGCATCTCCATGACCGTCTTGTCCAGGCCCGGGTCGAGGCCGGAGGTCGGCTCGTCCAGGAACAGCAGCGACGGCTTGGTCAGCAGCTCCAGCGCGACGCTGACCCGCTTGCGCTGCCCGCCCGACAGCCGGTCGATGCGGGTCGAGGCGTGCGCGGTCAGGCCCAGCTCGCCGATCACCTCGTCGACCCGCTGCTCGCGCTCCTGCCTGCGGGTGTCGCCGGGGAACCGCAGCTCGGCGGCGAACAGCAGCGCCTTCCGCGTGTCGAGCTGGGTGTGCAGGATGTCCTCCTGCGGGACGAGCCCGATGCGGTGCCGCAGCTCGTCGTAGTCGGAGTACAGGTCGCGGCCGTCGTAGCGGACCGTCCCCTCGGTCGCCGGGCGGGTGCCGGTCACCGCGCCGAGCAGCGTCGACTTGCCCGCGCCGGACGGCCCGATCACCCCGACCAGCGACCGCTCCGGGATCGGGAAGCCCACCCCGTCGAGGATCACCTTGCCCTCGGGCGTCCGGACGATCAGGTCCTCGACCGACAGCGACACGTCGCCGGTGTCGACGTACTCCCGCAGCTCCTGGCCGACCAGCTGGAACGTGGCGTGCCCGATGCCGAGCAGGTCGCTCTCGGTGAACTCCGCCGACTCGACCCGGTTGCCGTTGACGTAGGTGCCGTTGTGGCTGCCGAGGTCGACGATCCGGTGCCGTCCGGGGCCGAGGGTGCGCAGCTCCGCGTGGTACCGCGACACCACCAGGTCCGCCACCACGATGTCGTTGTCGGCGGCGCGGCCGATCCGCAGCGTCTTCGGCGCGACCCGGATGATCTGGCTCGGGTTCCGGTCGACGCTCGGCCGGTACTGCGCGGCCGGTTCCGGCCGCCGGTCCGGCGCGGGGACCGGCCCGGGACGCGGGCGCGGCGGGTACGGCTCCGGCGGCGCGGTGCCGGACGGCGGGCCCGCGTTCACCGGCGCCCGGCCGCGCGGCGGCTGCGTCCGTCCGCGCGGCGCCTGGACGGGCGGCGGGTGCACCTGGCGGCGGCTCGGCGGCGGGCGCTCGGGGAAGCAGGCCAGGCTCTCGCCCTCGGTGGAGTGGCCGAGCAGGAACGTCCGGTGCCCGCCGATCTCCATCCGCTCGATGCGTCCGCCCTGGCAGAACGTGCCGTTGCTGCTGCCGACGTCCTCGATCAGCCAGCCGTCCGGGCCCGTCCGCAGCACCGCGTGCCACCACGAGACGCGCGGATCCGACAGCGCGATGTCGGACGCGGGGTCGCGGCCGATGCGGTAGGAGCCGCCCGGGCGCAGCCGGTGCACCCGGTCCCGCGTGCGGACGACGAGTACGGGCGGGGCGAGCGATTCGGCGGAAGGACCGGCCGTCATGCGGGGAAGTGTAAGTCCTCGCCCCGGAAATGTCCCGGCCCTTTTTCCCGCCCGGCATTACCGGGACACCGGTCCCATTGACAGGGGCCGGGGCGCGGGAATTGAGTGAACGCCATGGCGAATCCGCCGGGCGCGGCCACCGTCACCCGGGTCGACCGTCTGCCGCGGCGCAGGCGGCCCCGGTGGCTGGTGGCCCTGGTCTGCGCGGTCCTGCTGTTCGCGCTGCTCCTGGTGGCGGCGGACCGGGGCGGCGTGGCCTTCGCGCAGCACGAGATGGCCGTGCAGATCAAAAAGGAGGGATTCCCGGCGACGCCGAAAGTGACGATCAAGGGAATCCCGTTCCTCACCCAGGTCGCCTCGCGGCACTTCGGCGATGTGCGGCTCGAGGCGAGCAGAATCACCGAAGGCCCCCTGCGCATCACGAACCTCAAAGTGCGCGCCCGGGACGTACGGGTCGATTCCGGTTTCGGCAGCGGGACGCTCGGCGCGGTGGACGGCACCGCGTTCGTCAGCTTCAAGGACCTCGCGAGCGCGAGCGACGACCCCGACCTCGTGCTGACCGCCGCCGGGCACAACCTGGTGAAGGCGAAGGTGGACCTCGGGATCACGGAGGCCACCGCGACCGCGACCGTCACCAAGCAGGGCAACAGCATCGTGGTGCGGACGCAGTCGGTCGAGGGGTTCTCGCGCTCCGACCTCGGCGACGACCTCGACTTCACCGTCCCGGTGCAGGGCCTGCCGCTCGGGCTGACGTTCCAGAGCGTGACCGTCTCGTCCAACGGCGTCGGCCTGCACGTGACCGGCCGCAACATCAAGTTCAGCGACTCGTGAGCCCGCGCCGGAGGGGTCGGGGCTAGAGCACGGAGACGGCGGCGTCGACGGCCGCCCGCACGTCGCCGTCCGGCGGGTACAGCAGCGAGCGCCCGGCGACCAGGCCCTTCACGCCCGGCAGCCGCAGCGCGCGGCGCCACCCGTCCAGCACCGAGCGGGGGTCGTCGCCGATGTCGCCGCCGAGCAGCACCAGGGGCAGCGTCGTCGCCGCCGCGACCCGCTCCATCTCCGGCACGACCGGCACCTTCAGCCACGTGTACGCCGACGTCGTGCCGAGCCCCGAGGCGACCGACACGGCGCGGATCATCGCCTCCGGCGTCAGCAGGTTGCGGACGCGGCCCTCGATGCGGTGCGAGACGAACGGCTCCACCATCGCCATCAGCCGGTGCCCCGCCAGTCCGGTGACGGCGTGCGCGCAGCCCTCCAGGGTGCGGGCCGTCGCCGGGTCGGTGTCCTCGATGCGCAGCAGCATCTTGCCGCCGTCCAGCCCGGCCGCGGCGATCGCGCCGGCGTCGTAGGCGGTGAAGCGGTCGTCGATCTCGAACGCCGCGCCCGCGAGGCCGCCCCGGTTCATCGAGCCGATCGCGACCTTGCCGTCCAGGACGCCGAGGAGCATCAGGTCCTCCAGGACGTCCGGGGTGCCGAGCACGCCGTCCACGCCGGGGCGCTCCAGCGCCGTGCAGAGCCGTTCGAGCAGGTCGCGCCGGTCGGCCATCGCCACCGGGTCGCCGCCGGCGGCCAGCGCGCCGCGCGCCGGGTGGTCCGCCGCGATGATCATCAGCCGGGACGGGAGGGCGGCGCACCGCACCCGCCGCGCCGCCGCCTCCGCGACCGCGCCCGGACGCGCGGCCCGCACGTCCGTCAGCTCGCCGATGCGCACTCCGCCGAGTCTGCTGACGCCCGCGGCGCGCTGTCAATCCGGCCGTGCCGGTCGGGCGGCCGCGCCGGGCGGGCCGGCCGGGTCAGCCGGAATCGGTGATGATCTCCGCCACCTGCCTCGCCGTCTCGGTCGGCAGCGGTGCCGGCA
Source organism: Actinomadura opuntiae (assembly GCF_030283205.1). Taxonomy (GTDB): domain Bacteria; phylum Actinomycetota; class Actinomycetes; order Streptosporangiales; family Streptosporangiaceae; genus Spirillospora. The sequence continues at coordinate 217,567 of NZ_JASNWF010000020.1, read as the reverse complement.
GCCCCTTCCACTTGCGCGAGGCCGCCACCGCCGCGGCGCCCGCGCCGCCCCCGTAGGCCAGCGCCGCGACGAACGACGCCAGCTCCGGCGGGAGCTTGCGCTCCAGCAACTGGACGTTCATGCGGTACGACGCCGCGGTCGCCATGACCCCGAGCGCCCCCGCGAGCGCGCCGAACCTCAGTGCCGGCACGCGCTTGCGCGCCTTGGTGATCATTTCCTGTTGCGCGGCGTCGATCACCTGCCGGACGAGTTCCAGGTTCTCCTCCACCGGGTCGTCCTTGATCTTCGCCGCGACTCGCGACTTGCTCATGACCTCGGCTTACCCGCTGCATTGCGAAGGATTCCAGGGAGCATAGCTGTCACTGTAGGTAACTTTGTGCCTGCTGTAGGTTGCGAAGCGTCCCCCGAGCAGGAAGGCGTGTCCGGTCGATGCAACCGTTCCAGCTGCCCGACTTCTACGTCCCGTACCCGGCCCGGCTGAATCCGCATCTGGAGCGGGCGCGGACGCACAGCGCGGCGTGGGCCCGCGAGATGGGCATGCTGAACGCCACCCGCGATCCCGGCACCCCCGACATCTGGGACGAGGCGCAGCTCGGCGCGATGGACTACGCGCTCCTGTGCGCCTACACCCATCCCGACTGCGACGGCGCCGAGCTCGACCTCGTCACCGACTGGTACGTCTGGGTCTTCTACTTCGACGACCACTTCCTGGAGGTGTTCAAGAAGCCGCAGGACCAGGCGGGCGCCCGCGCCTACCTTGACCGGCTCCCGCTGTTCATGTCGCTCGACCCGCCCGAGCCGCGGAACGCCGTCGAGCGCGGCCTCGCCGACCTGTGGGCCCGGACCGTCCCCGTCCGATCCCTCGCCTGGCGCCGCCGGTTCGCCGAGAGCACCGACGCGCTGCTGCGCGAGTCGCTGTGGGAGCTGTCCAACATCAGCAGCGGGCGCGTCCCGAACCCCGTCGAGTACGTGCAGATGCGCCGCAAGGTCGGCGGCGCGCCCTGGTCGGCGGACCTCGTGGAGCACGCCGCCGGTGTGGAGGTGCCCGCCCGCGTCGTCGGCACCCGGCCGCTGCGCGTGCTGAAGGACACCTTCTCCGACGGTGTCCACCTGCGCAACGACATCTTCTCCTACCAGCGCGAGACGGAGTCCGAAGGCGAGATCAACAACTGCGTCCTCGTCATCGAGCACTTCCTCGGCGTGCCGCCGCAGCAGGCCGCCGACACCGTCAACGACCTGCTCACCTCCCGGCTGCGCCAGTTCGAGAACACCGCCGTCACCGAACTGCCCCCGCTGTTCGAGGAGCACGCGCTGACCCCGGCCGAGCGGGCCGCCGTCGCCGGCTACGTCAAGGGCCTCCAGGACTGGCAGTCCGGCGGCCACGAATGGCACATGCGGTCGAGCCGCTACATGAACCGCGAGTCCGTCGGCATGTCGGCCTCGCGCATCCCCGCGCTACTGAAGTCGGCCCGGATCAGCCGTCCCCACGTCCCGTTCCAGAAGGTCGGCCCGACGCCGCTCCCCGACTTCGACATGCCGTACGAGGCCCGCGTGAACCCGCACCGGGAACGGGCCCGCCGCAACGTCGTCGCCTGGTGCGGCGCCATGGGCATGTACGACCCGCTGCCCCGCCACCCCGTCCCGCTCTGGACGCCCGACAAGCTCGCCGGGTTCGACTTCGCCGTCTGCTCGGCGTCCCTCGACCCGGACTCCACGCCCGAGGCACTCGACCTCGCGACCCAGTGGCTGGCCTGGGGCACCTTCGGCGACGACTACTTCCCCGCCTTGTTCAACCGCGATCGCGACATGGCCGGCGCGAAACGGTTCAGCGCCCGCATCCGCGGCTTCATGCCGCTGGACTGCGGCCCGACGCCCGTCCCGGAGAACCCCTTCGAGACCGGCCTCATCGACCTGTGGCACCGCACCGCGTCCCCAATGCCCGCGCGCGGACGCCGCGAGTTCCGCGCCTCCGTCGAGCACATGGTCGACAGCTGGGTGTGGGAGCTGAACAACCACCTCCAGTCCCGCATCCCCGACCCCGTCGACTACCTGGAGATGCGCCGCCGCACCTTCGGCTCCGAGCTCACCATGGCGCTGACCCGCATCGGCCTCTCCCACGACATCCCCGCCGAGGTCTTCGCCACCCGCACGATGCAGGAGATCGACGCGTCCGCGATGGACTACGCCTGCCTGCTCAACGACGTCTTCTCCTACCAGAAGGAGATCGAGTACGAGGGCGAGCTCAACAACGGCGTCCTTGCCGTGCAGCACTTCTTCGACTGCGGACGGGACGAGGCCGTCCCCATCGTCAACGACCTCATGGCCTCGCGCCGCCGCCAGTTCGAGCACCTCGCCACCGCCGAACTCCCCGCGCTGGCGGCGGACATGGGCCTCGACGACACCGCCCGCACCGGCCTGGACGCCTACGTCGCCGAACTCCGCGACTGGATCGCCGGCATCCACAAATGGCACCACGAGACCCACCGCTACGACGAGCGCGACCCCGCCCGCCCGCTAGGAACCTCCGCCTTCCACCTCTTCAAAACGACCATCGGCTGACCACCCCCACCGCCCCCGGATCCGTTCCGCCAGCAACCGGTCCACGGCACGCCGGCGCCGCAGCAGAGGTATCTGAACGGACGGGATGACCACGATGAGGACAAGGAGCGGACGCCAGTCGAGGAGCTTCAGATAAAGGCTCGCAGCGCACCAGAGGATGAACAGGACGAGAGCGGCGGGGCGCTGGCGGCGCAGCCGTCGCCGCTGCGCCTTCCGTCGCTCGATGAGGGCGAGCAGCGGTTCGTCGAGTGCGGGGTCGTCCGGCGGCCGTCCCGTACGGAAGGCGCAGGCCATCTCCGTCCACGCGGAACGGGGATACCTGCCGATCCGCTTGCTGACCCACGCCCGTCTCACGGCCGCGAGCCCCGCTGACACCGCCGCCAACGCCAGGGCGAACAGCGAGAGCACCAGAACCCCGTGCGCTGATTGGCCGAGCGCGACCGCGAGCGCATCGAGGTACACCGTCAGTAAGACGGCGACTATCAGGAAGAACGCCCAGATCGGCGTGGTCTGGACTCGATCCCGCCAGTTGACCATGACGGCACCGTTCACCACCCGGCGGCCGGGCATGCGGGAGTGGCCGCTCCCGGCCGGACGGCGAGACGTCGCGCCGGTCACCCTGCTCCGCTCAGGTGGACTCGGTGGTGGCGATGCCGGGGCAGGGCCGCGCGGATCCGGGCGACGGTCGGCTCGGCGCCGTCGTCGTAGTCGCGATATCCGTTGGCGGTTGGTTGTGCGGTGCCGGTGCGGGTAGGGCGTGACCTGCGTGAACGGGGCATGGCGAGGCATCGGGGGGTGCCGTGCGGGTACGTTGGCGGCAGCGCGTGCGGACGGCGCGCTGGCCCGCGGGAATGGGCGTCGCGCTGTGGCGCTGGCTGCGGACCTCGCGCGGGATCGCGCGCGAGCGGCTGCCGGCGGCGTCCGGCATGGACCGGATCCCGGACCGCGGGGGCGACCGCGTCCAGGGGCTGCGGCAGGGAGTCGGGCCGGCGTACCAGCGGCGGTACACGGCGCGGATCGTCGGCAGCGACCTGGACGCGCCGCGGCTGATGGAGCGGCTGCGCGCCGACGTCAACGCCGCGTCGCCCGTCGAGTTCGCCGTCTTCGACCGGGTCTCCGGGGACGAGGCGCCGCTGGACCTCGGCGACGAGTACGACGTCCACATGCCGGGGCCCTGGAACTGCCCGGTGCGCGTGGTGGAGCGCACCCCGGTGTCGTTCCGGTTCGCGACCCTGGAGGGGCACGTCGAGGCCGGAGAGATCGAGTTCCGCGCGAGGGACACCGAGGACGGTCTGCTGTTCACCGTGGAGTCGTGGACGCGGAGCGGCGACCGGCTGGCCGACGTGCTGTACGACCGGCTGCGCATGGCGAAGGAGATGCAGCTCCACATGTGGGCGCATTTCTGCGGACGCGTGGCGGAGATGTCCGGTGGGCGGATGGCCGGAGACGTCGAGGTCCGCACCGAGCGGGCCGAGATTCCCGGGGACGGCCGGGTGAACGCCCGGTACCTGACCGAGATGGCGGCCGCGGTGTCGGCCCGGAGCTTCACCGCGCTGGCGAGGGTGCGCGGCGGCCGGCCGCTGCATCCCCGCGGGCTGGTCCTCGACGCGGCCCTGCGCCTGTCCGGCACCTCGCACTTCTGGGGCGTCCCGCTGCTGGACGAGACGGTCGAGCTGCGGGGCGTGGCGCGGCTGTCGCGGTCGGTCGGCCTACCGCCCCCGCTCCCCGACATCCTCGGCCTGGCGCTGCGGTGGCGGCAGCCCGAGGACGGCGGCGCGCCGTCCGAGCTGCTGCTGGCCACCACCGGGCATGGGCGGCTCACCCGGCACCTGCTGCGCCCGGCGGTCCGGTGGGGCCCCGGGTTCTACGGATCACTGGCGCCCTATGCCGCCGGCGACCGACACGTGCTGCTCGGCGCGGTCGCCCGGCGGCCCGTCCCGTCCGGCCTCGGGGCCCTCGCCCGCGCCGCCGCCGAGCGGCCGATCGCGCTGGACCTGGTCGTGACGACCGAGCTCGGCCGGTGGGAGCGGTTCGGCGAGCTGATCCTGACGGGTCCCGGGCGCACCGACGACCGTGAGCCGGTGCGTTTCAATCCCGCCCGTCACCCGATCCCGGGGCTGCGGCCCGCCGGTCCGCTCCAGCAGGTCCGGAAACGCACGTACGACGCCGTCCAGCACGTCGACCGCCGCGCGGGGTGAGCGGTGATCGGCCGGAGGAGGATCGTCAGGCGCAGAAGGCCGCGCGTGCATCGCCGGTTGCAGCGGCACTACGGCGAGCTGCGTGAACGTCCGGTGAACTTCGAGCCGGCGGAGCGGCCGGAGAACGCCGGGCCGGACGGCTGGAACATCGACGACTACCGCCAGCCCCTCCCGCCGGAGCGGCCCGGCCCGCCGGAGCCGGAGGGCAGCTGGGAGGTCGCCCGCCGCCTGGTCCGCGACTACGAGTTCGCCGATCCGCGGATCGTGCGGAGCGCCTACCGGACGGGCGCCCCCGCCCCCGAGGAGGACATGCTGCTGGAGGGCAGGTTCTTCGGGCTGCGCTTCCACCTCGGCGTCCGCGTCGGCGACGTGGTCGACACGGTCGTCGAACGGGACGGGCGCCGGGCGCGCGTGTGGGGCTGGAACTACCGGACGCTGGAAGGGCATCTGGAACGCGGCCAGATGGACCAGGAAGTGCGCAAGTGGCTCGACACCGGGGAGGTGGAATTCCATCTGCACGCCTTCTCCCAGCAAGCCGGGATTCGCAACCCCGTCGTCCGGCTCGGCTTCGCCCTCTTCGGCCGCCCCACCCAGCGCGTGTACCAGCGGCGGGCCTGCCGCCGGATGTCGGAGCTGACCCGAGCGGAGCTCGACGCCCGCCGGGCGGCGGACGGCTGACCGGTCTCAAGGTGCCAAACCGTGAGGGCGTCGCGGGATGGCGGCAGAGAGATTCGTCACAATGCGAACCGGTTTCATGCACGGGAATGCATCTGGGGGCGCATGACGTTGTCACCGGTACCGGCCCCGCGGTCTAGACCATTTTGCTAACCCGGGTGGGTCATCGGGGAAGATCTCCTTATTTCGGTCGGCCCGGATGCCGAGAATCGCGGGCCGTCGTCAACGGGAGGACAGCAGCAGAAATGGACAACGCCCTGGCGAACCCTCGTCGCACCCGGATCGTGTCGTGGCCGGAGCGCCGGCCCGCCGACACCGAATCCGAGCGTCCCGCGGACGCGGAGACGGCCGCCCCGGAGGACCATCTCGCCGCACGTTGACCGGCCGGATATGGCCGCGATCAGGGCCCGCCCCCGCTCGGGGCGGGCCCTGGTCTTTTGCGCAGATCAACGGCATGATCGTTAAACGGAGGAGAGAAGTCATCCGCCAGCAGGCGTAGATAACCTCCGCTGATGTGTGGTCCCTCGTTAATCAGCTGCCTAAGACCCTTTACCTCGTCTTTGCCATTGGCTGATGGACTCCGGCCATCGGACCGGAGCTCACACGGGGAGATCACTGAGCTATGTCCTCCGCTGCTTCGCCCATCGCGGCCCAGCACACGGATTCATCCACTTACGACGTCGCCGTCATCGGGCTCGGCTACGTCGGCCTGCCGACCGCGCTCGCCTTCCACGCCGCCGGACTGCGCGTCCTCGGCGTCGACCTCGACCCCGGCCGGCTGGAGGCGATCCGCGCCGGCCGCGTCGACCTGCTCGACAGCGACCACGAGCGGCTGCGGGCGGCGCGGGACGGGGCGGCGCGGGACGGGTTCGCCGTGACCGCCGACCCGGCGGACGCGGCCCGGGCCGACGCGATGATCATCTGCGTGCCGACGCCGGTCGACCGGCATCTCGTCCCGGACCTCGGGGCGCTGATGGGGGCGTGCGCCACCGCCGCCGCGCACGCCCGGGACGGGCAGACGATCGTGCTGACCTCGACCAGCTACGTCGGATCGACCCGGGACCTGCTCGTCCGGCCGCTGACCGCGCGGGGCCTGCGGGTGGGGACCGACGTGTTCGTCGCGTTCAGCCCGGAGCGCATCGACCCCGGCAACGACCGGCACGCGCACGAGGACGTGCCGCGGGTCGTCGGCGGCGTGACGCCGCGGTGCGGAGCGCGGGCCGTCGAATTGCTAGGCCGGTACGCGGGCGACCTGCACACGGTGTCGTCGGCGGGCGCCGCCGAGATGACCAAGTTGCTGGAGAACACCTTCCGCGCGGTCAACATCGCGCTGGTCAACGAGTTCGCGGACGCCAGCCGGCTGCTGGAGTTGGACGTGATGGAGGTCATCGAGGCCGCCGCGACCAAACCGTACGGGTTCATGCCGTTCTTCCCCGGCCCCGGCGCGGGCGGCCACTGCATCCCCTGCGACCCGCACTACCTGCTGTGGCAGCTGAAACGGGACCGGTTGCACACGCCGCTGGTGTCGGCGGCGATGAACGCGATCGCGATGCGGCCGGGCCAGGTGGTCGAGCGGGCCCGGCAGGTGCTGTCGGACCACGGCCGCGGGCTGGCGGGCGCGGACGTGCTCGTCCTCGGCGTCGCCTACAAGCCGGACGTCGAGGACCTGCGCGAGTCGCCCGCCCTGGAGATCATCGACGGGCTGCTCGCGGCGGGCGCGCAGGTCAGGTACCACGACCCGCGCGTCCCCGAGCTGGTCACCGAGGGCGGGACGAAGCTGGCGAGCGCCGAGCCGGGCCCGGCGGACCTGGTGATCGCGCACACCCCGCACCAGGGCCTCGACCTCGGCTGGCTGGACGAGGACCAGCTGCTGCTGGACGCGACGTACCGCTTCTCCGGCCCCGCCCGGCGGGTCGCGCTGTGAGCCGTGGCCTCGCGCCGCGGGTCCCGTTCCGCGGCCTGCCCTGGAGGGCGCGCCTGCTCTCGCTCGGGGCGCTGACCGGCGTCGCGGTGATCTGCGGCGTCATCGTCTGGCATGTGGGCGTGAAGGTCGCCTACATGCGCGGCAACCTGCTGCTGCCGACGTACACGGTGCTGGTCAGCAGCTACGTGATCAGCCGGTTCGTGCTCGCGGCGTTCTACCGGCCGCCGCGCGACGCCGGCATCGCCCCGTCCGTCGCGATCGTGGTGCCGGCCTACAACGAGGGCGGGGCCGTCGCCCGGACGATCCACTCCTGCCTCGGGCTGGACTACCCGCCGGACAGGCTGGAGATCGTCGTGGTGAACGACGGGTCCACCGACGACACCTGGGACCACATGCAGAAGGCGGCGGCGCAGTACCCGCGAGGGCGGGTGCGGTGCGTCGACCTCGGCGGCAACAAGGGCAAGCGCGCGGCGATGGCCGCCGGGATCCGGGCGACGTCGGCGGAGATCCTGGTGTTCGTCGACTCCGACTCGATGCCGGCGCCCGGCTCCGTCCGGCTGCTGGTGCAGGGGTTCGCGGACGCGAAGGTCGGCGCGATCTCCGGGCTCACCTACGTCCGCAACGCCGAGAGCAACGTGCTGACGCGGATGCAGGCGGCCCGGTACTACGTGTCGTTCCAGCTGCTCAAGAGCGCCGAGTCGGTGCTGGGCGCGGTCACCTGCTGCTCGGGGTGCTTCGCCGCCTACCGGCGGGCGGCGATCGCGCCGCTGCTGGACGCCTGGGAGCACCAGCGGTTCCTCGGCGTCGAGTGCACCTACGGCGACGACCGCGCGCTCACCAACCGGGTCATCAAGTCCGGCTGGACGACCCGCTACGACGCCCGCGCCGAGGCGTGGACGGACGCCCCCGACCGGTACCGCAAGTTCTTCCGGCAGCAGCTGCGCTGGAAGAAGTCGTGGAGCCGGGAGGGGCCGCTGCTGCTGGCGCACGTGTGGCGGAGCCGGACGCGCGCGCTGCCGTCCATCGCCGTGCAGACGATCGCGGGCCTGCTCAGCCCGATCGTGGTGATCTACAGCCTGGCGACGCCGCTCGCCGGCGGCCGCTTCCCGATGATCTACTTCCTCGGCCTGTACCTGGTGTCGATGGGGTACGCGCTGACGTACCGGATGCTGCGCGACGACGGCATGTGGATCTACGCGTTCATCGGGACGTTCTTCTACGTCGCGTTCTCCCCGCAGCTGCTGTGGGCGATCGCGCGGATCCGGGACGGCAAGTGGGGCACCCGGGACGCCGCGACGCCGTCGTCCCCGTCGGCGCCGCGCCCGATGCACGTCTACAGCGCGGCGGCGACCGATGGCTGAGCGGGCGGAGCCGGCTGAGCCGGCGCCCTGGGAGCGACCGCCGCCGGGCCGCTCCACCCGGGCGTTCCGGGCGTTCACCGGCCTGGTGTTCCTGTGCGCGCTCATCCTGGCGGTCACGACGTGGGTGACGCTGAGCCGGCCGTTCGACCCGGGGCAGAAGGCGGCGCTGACCGTCCGGCTGGACCCGGCCGCGGCGCGGACGGCCGCGGCGCTCCCCCGGTACCCGGGGTCGGTGCTCGTGCTGACCTACCACGGGGTCTCCGACACCGACCACGCCGGCAGCACGCTGTCGCGGCGGCTGTTCGGCGAGCACATGGCGGCGCTCGCGGCGGCCGGGTACCGGACCGTCCGGCTGCGGGACGTGGAGGACCTCATCGCGCACCGGCCGGTCCGGCTGCCGCCGCGCGCCCTGCTGATCACCTTCGACGACGGGCAGCTCACCGACTGGACCACCGCCGACCCGGTGCTGAAGGCGCACGGCTTCACCGCGGCCGGGTTCCTCACCACCGGGAAGATCGTCCAGGCGGGGACGCCGTCGTACTACCTGTCGACCCGGCAGGTCCGCGACCTGGCCGCGACCGGGCGCTGGGAGTTCGGCTCGCACAGCGACGGCCTGCACGACCTCGCCCGGATCCCCGGCGACGTCGCGGCGCCGATGGCGAACCGCGTCCTGGTGGACGGCGGAACCGAGACGATCGGCCACTGGCGCGCCCGCGTCCGCCGCGACCTGGCCCGCAGCCAGCGGTTCTTCGCCAAGACGCTCGGCCGCAAGGCCACCGCGTTCTCCTACCCGTTCGGCGAGTCGGGCCGCTCCGGCAACGACCCGAGGATCGCAGCGGAATTGCCCACCCTCATCAGGCACGCCGGGTTCAGCGAGGCGTTCGCCGGCGAGAACGTCCCGACCGACCACGTGGACGCGCTCACCGCCGACGCGCCGCGCTGGACGCTCGGCCGGATCGGCGTCCGCGCCACCACGTCGGTGTCGGACCTGCTGGAGATGATCCGCGGCGCCGTCCCCTCCCCGCCGCCGCACGCGCTGGCGGCGCTGCCCTGGACGGGCGACCTCGCCGCCTGCCGGCGCCACGGGCCCGACCTGCGCGTCAGCAGCGACGTCTACGGAAGCTGCCTGCTCACCGGCGTCAACACCAGCCAGTGGACGGACTACAGGGTGACGACGTCGATCTTCGGCACCGACCCGCGCACCAGCGCGGTCATCGCGGTCCGCGACGGCGCGGGCGCGGGCCACCGCGGCCGCGCCGAGGTCGTGATCGGCGCCGCGTCCGTCCTGGTCCGGCAGCAGGTCGGCGGCGCGGACCCGGTCGTGCTCGGCCGCCGCCCGCTCGCGGCGCGCGCGGGGGCGCGGGCCGTCCGGATCGAGGTGCGCGGCGCCCGGCTCACCGTCGCGGTGGCGGGCGGCGCGCCGCTGCGCGCCGCGATCGACCCGCGGCTCAACGAAGGAGGCCTCACGTTCGAGATCGCGGCGCGCGACCGGCGCACGCTGATCTTCCGCAGACCGGCGCTCGACCCGCTCCGGGCGCGCTGACCCACCCCCCAACGGAGTCCGACGATGCCTCCACGAATCCTTCTCCTCCTCATGGCCGCGGCCTTAACCGCCGCGTTCGTCCTCGTCCTCGTCCCCGCGCCCGCGAACGCCGACACCGGCACGGTGGTGTCGCTGACGTTCGACGACGGGTCGCAGGACCAGTACGACAACGCCCGTCCCGCGCTCGACAGCCGCGGAATGAAAGGGACGTACTACATCAACAGCGCGCGGGTCGGGACGTCCGGCTACATGACCCAGGCCGAGATCGCGGCGCTGGCGTCCGCCGGGAACGAGATCGGCGGGCACACCATCACGCACGCCGACCTGCCCACCCTGTCCACCGCCGAGCAGCAGCGGCAGGTCTGCGACGACCGCGTCGCGCTGCTCAACATGGGCTTCACCATCAAGAACTTCGCCTACCCCTACGGCAACGCGAACAGCACGTCCGAGCAGGTCGTGCACGGCTGCGGCTACAACAGCGCCCGGGCGGTCGGCGGCGTCGTCTCGCCCGGCAGCTGCAACGGCTGCGGTTACGCCGAGACGATCCCGCCGGCGGACGCCTACCTCACCCAGACCCCCGACTCGGTCAAGACGGGCACGACGCTCGCGCAGCTCCAGGGGTACGTCACGCAGGCGGAGACGCACGGCGGCGGATGGGTGCAGCTCGTCATCCACCACGTGTGCAACGGCTGCGACGACACCTACGCCGTCAGCCCGTCCACCCTCTCCTCGTTCCTCGACTGGCTGGCGCCGAGATCGGCGAACGGGACGACCGTGAAGACCGTCGACCAGGTCATCGGCGGCAGCCTGCAACCGCCCGTCGACGGGCCGCCGTCGCCGGCCACCGTGCAGAACCCGTCGCTGGAGGCCGCGACCGGCGGCGTCCCCGACTGCTTCCAGCTCGGCGGCTACGGGGCCAACACCTTCGCCTGGACGCGGACGAACGACTCCCACACCGGCCAGTACGCCGAGCGGGTCGACGTCACCGCCCGCACCGACGGCGACCGCAAGCTCGTCACCAAGCAGGACGCCGGGACCTGCGCGCCCGCCGCCACGCCCGGCCACACCTACCAGCTCGGGGTCTGGTACAAGGGCACGTGGTCGTCCGGTGTCACCACCAAGATGAGCATCTACTACCGCAGCGCCACCGGCGCCTGGACGTTCTGGGCCAACGGCCCCACCCTCGCGCAGACGAGCACCTGGCAGCGGACCCTCGTCACCACCCCCGCCGTCCCCGCGGGCGCGACCAACCTCAGCTTCGGCGTCGCCCTGCCCGGCGTCGGCACCCTCATCGTCGACGACTTCTCCCTCACGGACCAGGGCACATGACGAACCACAGGAAGGCGGCCGGGCCCGCGCGGCCCGGCCGCCCGTCCCACCGCAGGAAGCACCTGCGCAGGCACCTCACCGAACTCGGCTTCGGCGTCCTCGCGCTCGCCGCGATCGTCCCGCTGGCGCTCGACGCGCTGGTCCCGCAGCGCGGCAGCGCCGACACCGGGCGCGCCAGGACCGTGATCTCCCGCGACATGCTCCAGGCCGCCGACACCGGCAACGTGTGCCGGCGCGGGCGCGTCGCCCTCACCTTCGACGACGGCCCCGACGTCTACACCCCGCAGATCCTGGAGGTCCTGCGCGCCTACAACGTGCGCGCCACGTTCTTCATCATGGGCGAGAAGGCCGCCGCGCACCCCGAGATGGTCCGCGCGGTCGTCGCCGGCGGCCACCTCGCCGAGAACCACAGCTGGGACCACCCGCACATGGCCGACCTCGACGCCGCCGCCGTGCACCACCAGCTCGCCGACACCACCGCCGCGATCATGCGGGCGGGCGCGCCGCGCCCCACCCTGTTCCGGCCGCCGTTCGGCAACACCGACGCCCTCGTGGACGGCCAGGCCCGCGCCCTCGGGCTGCGGGTCGTCCGCTGGTCGGTCGACACCAACGACTGGCGCGGGCGGCGGCCCGCCGACATCGCCGCCACCGTCCTCGGGCAGGCGGTGCCCGGCTCGGTGGTGCTGCTGCACGACGGCGTCGCCAACTCCGCCGCCACCATCCGGGCCCTGCCGGCGATCATCACCGGGCTCCGCGCGCGGGGGTTCTGCACGGCGCTCGACACGGAGTAGCCGATGACCTCCCGGCGGACCATCATCGCGGGCGTCGTCGCGGCCGCCGCGCTGCCCCCGGCCATCTGGTCCATGGCCGGCCGGGGCGGGCCGGACGACTTCGCGGCGCGCACGTCCGGACGCGACCGGCTCGTCACCAACGAGTACGCGCACTGGAACCCCCGCGCCCCCGACGCCCGCCGCTCCTCCGTATGGGACGTGACCAGCGGGTCCCTCTTCGTCCGGGGCGGCGCCGGCTGGTCGGGCCCGCCCGATCTGGCCGCACCGGACGCCCGCTCGTCCACCGGCACCGGGTCGAGCGTGTTCCGGATGAACACCCGCCGCGCCGACTTCGGCGACGTCCGGGTGACGCTGCGGTTCCGCACGCTGCGGTTCGTGCCCGGCGGCGGGCGGGCGCCGACCGAGCCGACCGACGGCGTCCACCTGATGCTGCGCCGCCAGGACCAGACCGAGCTGTACGTCGCGTCGCTGAACCGGCGCGACGGGCTGCTGGTGGTGAAGAAGAAGCTGACCGGCGGCACCGAGAACGGCGGCACCTACGTCACGCTCGCGCAGGTCCGGCACCCGTTCCGGCTCGGCGCGTGGCAGTCGTTCGACGTCCGGATCACCTCCAACGGCCGCTCGCTGGTCACCATCGCCGTCTCCCAGGACGGCCGCGAGCTGCTGGAGGCCGTGGACGGCGGCAGGCACGGCCCGCCGATCGTCCACCCCGGCTCGATCGGCCTGCGCGCCGACAACTGCGAGTTCGAGTTCACGGACCTGCGCGCCCACCCCCTGCGTTGAGTTGCGGCGAGTCGTCGTTATGGACGCCGCCATGACGACGACTCGCCGCAACTCAACGAGAGAGGTCAGCGGGGGGCGGCGGTGCTGTCGCGCAGGATGACGTGGCCGGCGACGCGCTCGATGCGGCTGCGGCGGGTGGCCGGCTCGCGCAGCGCGAGGCCCATGACGCGCTCGCCCATCGCCTCCAGCGGCAGCGCGACCGTGGTGAGCGGCGGGGTCAGGTCGCGCACGATCGGGACGTCGTCGAACCCGGCGAGGGACATCTCGCCCGGCACCGCGACGCCGTGGTCGCGCAGCGCGGCGAGCGCGCCGATCGCCATCACGTCGGTGACGGCGAACACGCAGGTCGGGCGGGTCGAGCGGCGCAGCAGCTCGGTCGCCGCGCGGTACCCGCCGTCCCGGGTGAAGGACGCCTCGACGATGTGCTCCTCCGGCACCCGCACGCCCGCCTCGCCGAGCGCCTCGGTGAACCCGCCGAGCCGGTCGGCGACGGTGGTGAGCGCGCGCGGGCCGCTGAGCACGGCGAAGTCGCGGTGGCCGAGGTCGAGCAGCGCGCGGGCGAGCGCCGCCGCGCCCTCCCGGTTCTGCGGCAGCACGGCGTCGACCTTGAGGCTGCGGTGCCGGCTGAGCACCGCGACGCGGCCGCCGGTGCGCTGGTAGGGGTCGAGCTCGGCGCCCATCGAGCGCTCCCAGTCGCGGTCCTCGAAGCCGGAGCCGATCAGCAGGATCGCGCGGGCCCGCTGGGCGCGCAGCATCGCCACGTACTCGATCTCGCGGGACGGGTCGCGGAACGTGCTGGCCAGCATGACCAGCATCCCGTGCTCGGCGGCGGTGCGCATGACGCCGCGGGCGACGGCGGCGAAGTAGGGGTCGCTGACGTCGTGGCAGATCACCCCGACGGACTTGCTGGAGGAGCTGGCGAGGGCCTGCGCGTGCGCGTTCGGGGTGTAGCTCAGCTCGGCGGCGGCGGCCAGCACCCGCTCCCGCAGGTCCGCCCTGACCTGCGACGTCCCGTTGAGGACGCGGGACGCGGTGGCCAGCGACACCTCGGCCTGCCGGGCGACGTCCTGCAGCGTCACGTACGCATGGTCCCCGGTGCGCTCCTCCCCCACCGCCTCGGACATCGCGCTCCTCATCGGGGCGCCGCGCGGCGGATCTCTTGGGGAGACCCTCTTGACCGCGCCGGGCGCCGGTTCTTACGGTACCTCAGAAAGCGCTTTCTGAACGCGCTTTCTCGGCACCGTCCGGAGGAACCATGGTGAGTCAGGACCTTTCGAGGGGGGACGACCCCCCGCGCCCCCCGAACCGGCTCCGCCGGCCTCAGGGGACGACCAGCGCGAAGCCCGCGCCGGACGCCGCGGGCGTGGTCGAACGCGACCGGCCCGGCACGGGCGAGCGGATCGCGAACGCGCTGGAGTCGGCGTGGCGGCCGGTCGCGCTGCTGGTGGCGTGCTTCGCCGCCTGGTGGGCGATCACCGCGTTCAAACTGGTCGAGGCGTACCTGGTGCCCTCGCCGTGGACGACGCTGCGGCTGATGGGCGACAAGTGGGGCTACATCTGGCACCACACGTGGGTCACCACCTACGAGACCCTGATCGGCTTCGCGCTCGCGGTCGTCATCGGGGTCGCCGCCGCCGTCCTCATGGTGTACTCGGCCACGGTCGAGCGCACCCTCTACCCCATCCTGCTGTTCGCGCAGGTCATCCCCAAGATCGCGATCGCCCCGCTGTTCGTGGTCTGGCTCGGCTTCGGCATCGGCCCCAAGATCGTCGTCGCGGTGCTGATCGCGTTCTTCCCGGTGGTGATCTCGATGGTCGCCGGGCTGAAGGCGGTCGACCCGGAGATGCTGCAGCTGTCGTCCACGATGGGCGCGAGCGCCTACGCGACCTTCACCAAGATCCGGCTCCCCGCGTCGCTGCCGCACCTGTTCTCCGGCCTGAAGGTCGCGGTCACGCTGGCCGTCACCGGCGCCGTGGTCGGCGAGTTCGTCGGCGCGAACGAGGGCCTCGGCTACGTGATCCTGCAGGCCAACGGCAACATCGACACCCCGATGCTGTTCGCCGGGCTGCTGGTGATGTCGGCCATCGGCGTCGTGCTGTTCGTCGTCGTGGAGATCGCCGAGAAGCTGCTGCTCCCCTGGCACGCCAGCCGGCGCGGCGACTCGGTCACCACGACCTACTGACCCGCCTCCACGAACCGGCCGGCCGGCCGGGACCCCACCCACCCATGGAGGACCGTCCCATGAAACTCCGCATCTTCGCCGCCGCCGTCCTGGCTCCGGCCGTGGCGCTCGCGGGCGCCGCCTGCGGCGGGGGCTCCGACGAGAGCACCAGCGCCTCGGGCAAGAAGCTGAAGAAGGTCACGCTCACCCTCAACTGGTATCCCTACGGCGAGCACGCGCCCTTCTACTACGGCAAGAAGAAGGGCATCTACGAGAAGCACGGCATCGACCTGGAGATCAAGGCGGGCCAGGGCTCGCAGAAGACCGTCCAGGCGACCGGCGCCGGGCAGACCGACTTCGGCTGGGCCGACACCCCGGCGCTGCTGTCCGCCGTCGACAAGGGCATGCCGATCAAGAGCATCGGCGTGTTCCTGCAGACGACGCCCGCGTCCGTGCAGGCGTTCAGCTCCAAGAACCTCAAGAAGCCCGCCGACCTGAAGGGCAAGAAGATCGCCATCACGGCGGGCGACGCGCTCTCGCGCACGTTCCCGGTCTTCCTGAAGAAGAACGGGCTGTCGGACGGCGACGTCCCGCTGCAGAACACCGACCCCGCCGGCAAGATCGCCGCGGTGATCTCCGGCAAGGCCGACGGGCTGGTCGGGTTCGCCAACGACCAGGGCCCGACGGTGGCCGCCAAGTCCGGCAAGCCGGTGTCCTACCTGCGCTACGCCGACTTCGGCGTCAACTTCTTCTCCAACGGCCTGATCGTCGGCGAGCGGAAGCTGAAGAGCGACGGCGGCCTGGCCAAGGACATGGCCGCGGCCACCAGCGAGGCCTGGGCCGCCGCCGAGGCCGACCCGGCGGGCGCCGTCGCCAGCATGGCCGGCGCGTCCGAGCAGCTGCCCGCCACCCCGGTGGTGACCGAGCAGTTCAAGACCACCCTCACGCTGCTGCACACCCCGGCGACGCAGGGCAAGGCGCCGGGCGTCAACACCGAGGACGACTGGAAGCAGACGATCGCGCTGTTCCAGCAGACCGGGGTCATCGGCAAGGCCGAGGCGCCCTCGAAGTACTGGTCGCCGCAGGTGGCGGCGCAGGGATGACGGGACGGGCGATGAAGACCATGAGCGAACCGAGCAGGGCCGCGGCGGAGCAGGCGACCGCCGTGCGGATCGACGAGGTGGCCGTCCGGTTCCGCAGCAAGAAGCGCGACGTCACCGCGCTGCGCGAGGTGTCGCTGGACGTCCCGATGGGAGAGTTCGTCGCGATCGTCGGGCCGTCCGGCTGCGGGAAGTCGACGCTGCTGAAGCTGGTCGCCGGGCTGCTCAAGCCGTCGACCGGGTCCGTGCTGCTGCGCGGCGAGCGGGTCACCGCGCCGCGCGCCGACATCGGGTACGTGTTCCAGCGGGCCGCGCTGCTGGAGTGGCGCAGCGCCCGCAAGAACATCCTGCTCCAGGCGGAGATGCGCAAGATGCCCGCCGAGCAGGCGCGCCGGCGCACCGCCGAGCTGATCGAGATGACCGGGCTGACCGGGTTCGAGGACGCGCTGCCGCACGAGCTGTCCGGCGGCATGCAGCAGCGGGTCGCGCTGTGCCGGGCGCTGCTGCACGAACCGCCCGTCCTGCTGATGGACGAGCCGTTCGGCGCGCTCGACGCCCTCACCCGCGAGCAGCTCAACATCGAGATGAACCGGATCTGGCGGGAGACCGGCACGACCGTCCTGCTCGTCACTCACTCGGTCGCCGAGGCCGCGTACCTGGCGAACCGGGTCGTGGTGATGACCGACCGGCCCGGCACGATCGCCGAGGTCATCGACGTCGACCTGCCGCCGAAGCGGGACTACGCCGAGACGATGGCGCAGCCGGAGTTCGCCCGCGTCACCGGCCGGATCCGCAAGCTGCTCGGCGCCGGCGCGGCGCTCGACTAGTCGGCTCTCTCAACACTGCCTACGACACGAAGGCTTGGGAAGGAACGGGATGGCACGCAAGTCCATCGGGATCGTCATGAACGGCGTCACCGGCCGGATGGGATACCGGCAGCACCTGCTGCGGTCGATCCTCGCGATCCGCGAGCAGGGCGGGCTGCGGCTGGCGGACGGCACCGACCTGTGGCCGGAGCCGGTGCTGGTCGGACGGTCCGAGGTGAAGCTGCGCGACCTCGCAGCGCGGCACGGGCTGGACGCCTGGACGACCGACCTGGACGAGGCGCTGGCCCGTCCGGACGTCGAGGTCTACTTCGACGCGCAGGTCACCAGCGCCCGCGTCGAGGCGATCCGCAAGGCGGTCGCGGCCGGCAAGCACGTCTACACCGAGAAGCCGCTGGCCGAAGACCTGGACGGCGCGCTCGCGCTGGCCAAGCTCGCCGACGAGGCCGGCATCAAGCACGGCGTGGTGCAGGACAAGCTGTTCCTGCCGGGGCTGCTGAAGCTCAAGCGGCTGATCGACGGCGGCTTCTTCGGCCGGATCCTGTCGGTGCGCGGCGAGTTCGGCTACTGGGTGTTCGAGGGCGACTGGCAGGAGGCGCAGCGGCCGTCCTGGAACTACCGGGCCGAGGACGGCGGCGGCATCATCCTCGACATGTTCTGCCACTGGCGGTACGTGCTCGACGCGATCGCGCCGGTCCGGTCGGTGCAGGCGCTCGGCGCGACGCACATCCCCGAGCGGGTGGACGAGGACGGCAAGCCCTACGAGGCGACCGCCGACGACGCCGCGTACGGGGTCTTCGAGCTGGACGGCGGGATCGTCGCGCAGATCAACTCGTCCTGGACGACCCGGGTGTTCCGCGACGAGCTGGTCGAGTTCCAGGTGGACGGGACGGAGGGCTCGGCGGTCGCGGGGCTGCGGCGCTGCCGCGTCCAGCACCGGTCGATGACGCCGAAGCCGGTGTGGAACCCGGACCTGCCGGCGACCGAGGACTTCCGCGCGCAGTGGCAGGAGATCCCCGACAACACCGAGTTCGACAACGGCTTCAAGACGCAGTGGGAGATGTTCCTGCGGCACGTCACCGAGGACGCGCCGTTCGCGTGGGACTTCTACGCGGGCGCGCGCGGCGTGCAGCTCGCCGAGCTGGGGCTGAAGGCGTGGCGCGAGGGCCGCCGCCTCGAGGTGCCGGAGCTGCGGCGATGAAGATCGAGCTGCCGGAGCCGGACGGGACGCTCGTCCCGTACACGATGGGCGAGCCGCGCGCCTATCCCCCGCCGCCCGGGCCGCCGTCGTCGCGGGTGGCCTACGCCGCCGCGCACGTGGTCGTCGACCCGTTCGGCGACTCGCTGGACTGGGACGCGACGCTGGCGTTCCGCCGCCACCTGTGGTCGTACGGGCTGGGCGTCGCGGAGGCGATGGACACCGCGCAGCGCGGCATGGGGCTGGACTGGGCGACGACCCGCGAGCTCATCGTGCGCAGCAGTGAGGAAGCGCTTTCAGTCGGCGGCCGGATCGTCTGCGGCGCGGGCACCGACCAGCTCCCGCCCGGCCCCGCCACGCTGGAGCAGATCACGGCCGCGTACGAGGAGCAGCTCGGCGTCGTCGAGGGCGCCGGGGCCGTCCCGGTGCTGATGGCGAGCCGCCACCTCGCCGCCGCCGCGCGCGGGCCGGAGGACTACGCGGCGGTGTACGGGCGGCTGCTGCCGCAGCTGCGGAACCCGGCCGTCCTGCACTGGCTCGGGCCGATGTTCGACCCGGCGCTGGAGGGCTACTGGGGCTCGTCCGACCTGGACGCCGCCGCCGACGCGGTCCTGGCGCTGATCGGCGAGCACGCCGCGGCGGTCGACGGCGTGAAGATCTCGCTGCTGGACGCGGACCGGGAGATCGCGTTCCGGCGGCGGCTGCCGTCCGGCGTCCGGCTCTACACCGGCGACGACTTCAACTACCCGGAGCTGATCAAGGGGGACGCCGAGGGGCACAGCGACGCGCTGCTCGGCATCTTCGACCCGATCGCCCCGGCCGCCGCCGCCGCGCTGCACGCCCTCGACAAGGGCTCGGACGACTACGACGCGATCTTCGCGCCGACCCTGCCGCTCGCCCGGCACCTCTTCGAGACCCCCACCTTCTACTACAAGACCGGCGTCGTGTTCCTCGCCTGGCTGGCCGGCCGCCAGCGGCACTTCCGGATGGTCGGCGGGCTGGAGTCGGCGCGGTCCGTCCCGCACCTGTCCCGACTGTTCCGGCTCGCCGACGCGGCGGGGCTCTTCCCCGACCCGGACCTGGCCGCCGCCCGGATGCGCGCCTGGCTGACCGTCCAAGGAGCCGCATGACCAGGTTCAGCCTCAACCAGTGGACGACCCGGCACTGGCCCGTGCCCGACCTGCTCGCCGGCTGCGCGGCGGCCGGAGCGGGCGTGGGCCTGTGGCGCGAGCCCGTCGCCGAGTACGGGCTGACCCGCACCGCCAAGCTCGTCCAGGAGCACGGCCTGGCCGTCACCTCGCTGTGCCGGGGCGGGTTCTTCCAGCGGCCGGACGCGCTGGAGGACAACCGGCGCGCCGTCGAGGAGGCCGCGGCGCTGGGCGCACCCGTCCTGTGCCTGGTCAGCGGGGGCCTGCCGGAGGGGTCCCGGGACCTGGACGCCGCCCGGTCGCGGGTCGCCGACCTGCTCGCCGAGCTCGCGCCGTACGCGGGCGAGCACGGCGTCCGGCTCGCTCTGGAGCCGCTGCACCCGATGTACTGCTCGGACCGGTGCGTCGTCTCCACCCTCGGCCAGGCCCTCGACCTGGCGGCGCCCTTCCCCCCGGCCCAGGTCGGCGTCATGGTCGACACCTACCACCTGTGGTGGGACCCGGCCGTGTGGGACGGCATCGCGCGCGCGGGCGCGGAGGGCCGGATCGCGCTGTTCCAGGTCGCGGACTGGGTGACGCCGCTGCCCGAGGGCGTGCTGACCGGGCGCGGCATGCTCGGCGACGGCTGCGTCGAGCTGCGCCGGTTCCGCGAGGCCGTGGACGCCACCGGCTACACCGGGCCGATCGAGGTGGAGATCTTCAACGACGAGCTGTGGTCCATGCCCGGTCCGGACGCCCTCGCCCTCGCCCTGTCCCGCTTCGGCCGGCACGTCGAATGACGTCCCGAACGACGTTCACTTGCGGCGAGTCGCCGTTATGACGGCGCGCATAACGACGACTCGCCGCGACTCGGCGTCCGGCGGGGGGCGGACGTGGCGGTCGGCGTCGGGGGCGTGGCTCGGGATCGGGACGGCGCCGGGCGCGCTGGTGCTCGGCGCGCAGGTCGGCGGGCGGCACGGCGGCGCGCTGCCCGTCGTCGTGCTCGCGGTCGGCGGTGCCGTGATGACCGCGCTGCTCGCCGCGCAGGGACGGCTCGGCCTGCGCCCGCCCGCCGGCGAGGGCGCCGGCATGGCGGAGCTGGCGCCGCGCTACCTGCCGCCGCTCGCCGAGCGCGCGTTCACCGCGCTGCTCGCGGTCGCGATGGCGGGCTGGTTCGGCTTCAACGTCGGGCTCGGCGGCGCGGCCCTCGCCGCGCTCGCGGGACTGCCGGACGCGGCCGGCGTCTGCGCGCTGACCGTCCCGCTGGTCGCGGTGCTCCTCGCGGGCGGCGGGCGGTGGAACGCGATCGCCGTCGCCACCACCCTGACCGCCATCGCGCTCATCGGGATCGTCGCGGTGAAGCTGCCGCCGCCCGCGTCCCCGGTGTCGTTCGCGCGGGACGGCCCGCTCGCCGGGCTGGCCGCCGACCTGGCCGGATACATCGGCTACGTGTCGGTGTTCGCGGTCCGGGCGCCGGACTTCACCGCCGGCCTGCGCGGCCGCGGCGACCTCGCGGCCTGCGTCGCGCTGCTGGTCGGGCCCGCGCTCGCCGCGTCGGTGGTCGGCGCGGGCGTCGCGGCCGCCAGCGGCTCCACCGACGTCGTCGCGGTGCTGGCCGGGCCGGACGGGCTGCCCGCCGCGAACCTGTTCGTCGCCGCGTCCGTGGTCGCGCCGACGCTCGCCGCCGTGCACTCCGGCGCCCTCGCCGTCCGCCGCTTCCTCCCAGAGGGCGGCCGGTTCGGCGCGCGGGCGTGGGGCGTGCTGGCGGTCGCGGCGCCCGGGGCGGTGCTGGCCGCGCTGCGCGTCGACCGGATGCTGCTGGACTGGCTGACGGTGCTGGCCGCCGCGCTGCCCGCGCTCGTCCCGCCGATGGCCGCCGAGGCCGCGCGGCGCCGGCGGGGACGGCCCGCGCGCCCCGTCCCGACCTGGATCTGGGCGCCGGGCGCGGCGCTCGCCGTCGCGCTGACGCTCGCGGGCCACGCGGCCGCGGCGCCGGTCGGCCTCGCCGTGTCGGCCGCCGCGACGCTGGTCCACTCCCTGCCGACCCGCTCCCGGAACCGGCTCCGAATTCGTTCTTGACGGAGGCGGACGCCGGTCGTACGTTCGTGAAAGCGCTTCCAGAAAGCGCTTTCCAGTTCTCTCCGTCCCCCAACCGACCCCCCACCCTTGGACGGCCGGAAATGCAAAGACTGAGATGGTGCCTGCTGACGACCCTGGCGCTGCTCGCCGCCCTGATCACCGTGCTGCCGGCCGGTGCGCAGGCGCGCGACGACGCCCCGATCCTCGACCCCATCCCCGACGACCCCGCCCCGTCCGGGCTCGGCCTGGTGCTCAAGGAGGTCGCCCAGCTGCCCAAGTCGCAGCCCTCCGCACCGCCCACCGACCCGCGGCTCGACCGCTGGAACCGCATCAACTACGTCGGTGAGCTGCCCGACCACTCGGGCCGGCTGTACGTGCCGGACCTGAACGGCAACCTGTACTTCCTCGACAAGCAGAGCGGGAAGTCGCACGTCTACCTCGACGTCAAGGCCGCCTTCCCCGACTTCTTCTCCGCGCAGGGGCTCGGCCAGGGCTTCGGTTTCGTCGCCTTCCACCCCGACTTCAAGAAGAACGGCAAGTTCTACACCACGCACGTCGAGGCCGGGAACGCGCTCACGACCAAGACGCCGGACCTCACCGCGCAGCCCAAGACCGCCTTCCACGGCGTCGTCGACGAGTGGACCGCCGACGACCCGAAGGCGCAGACCTTCCACGGCACCCACCGCGAGCTGCTGCGCATCGGCTTCGCCGGCCGCATCCACAACCTGCAGCAGATCGACTTCAACCCCAACGCCAAGCCCGGCTCCGCCGACTACGGCAAGCTCTACCTGTCGGTCGGCGACGGCGGCAACGGCAACGTCGGCGACAACGGCGGTGACCCGCAGAACCTCGGCGTCCCGCAGGGCAAGATCCTGCGCATCGACCCGTCCGGGAACGACTCCGCCAACGGCAAGTACGGCATCCCCGCCGACAACCCGTTCGCCGGGCAGTCCGGCAAGGTCGGCGAGATCTTCGCCTACGGCATGCGCGACCCGCACCGCTTCAGCTGGGACACCGGCGGCACGCACCGGATGTTCCTCGCCCACATCGGCGAGCACGAGATCGAGTCGATCCACGAGCTGAAGTCCGGCGACAACATCGGCTGGAGCGAGCGCGAGGGCGCGTTCACGTTCCGCAAGGACGACCGCTGCCACCTGTACCCGCTGCCCGCCGACGACGCGAAGAACAACTACGACTACCCGGTCGCCGCCTACGACCACGACCCGCCCGCCGACTGGAACTGCACCAGCGACACCGGGCACGCGATCTCCGGCGGATACGTCTACCGCGGCGCCGCACTCCCCGCCCTGCGCGGCAAGTACCTGTTCACCGACATCGTCGACGGCCGGCTCATGTACACCGAAGAGTCGGAGATGAAGCGGGACCCGGCCGGCAAGAACCGCGCGCAGATCTACTCGCTCGCGGCCTACGACACCCAGGGCAACCCCGTCACGATGAAGCAGCTCGCCGGCAACGACCGCGTCGACCTGCGTTACGGCTCGGACGCCAAGGGCGAGCCCTACCTGCTCGCCAAGGCCAACGGCAAGATCTGGAAGGTCGTCGGCACCAAGAGCTACGCCGGCTGCCGCCCGAACGAGATCCGCGAGAGCCGCCTCATGGCGGCCGACAACTGGGCCCCCGTCACCCCGTCGAAGTGGCGGTTCCCCGGTAAGGAGGTCGTCCTCGCCGAGGCCGGCTCCGAGCGCCCCGGGCCGCGCCGCCCCTTCGAGTACGCGGTGCTGAAGTCCGGGCCGGTGCTCGGCTCGTCGAAGATCGACGCCGAGGTGCGGCTCGACACTCCGGTCGACATCGTCAACCGGGACGTCATCATCGTCTTCGGCTACCAGGACGACACGCACTTCTACTACGCGCACCTGTCCACCGACAACAGCATCTACCCGCACAACGGCATCTTCGTCGTCAACGGAGCGGACCGGCTGCGCATCGACCAGCAGTGGAACGCCAACCGCTCGCACGGCGCCCCGCCGACCATCACCGACGCCGACTGGCACCGCGTCCGCGTCACCCACTGCGCCGGCACCGGCGAGATCGCGGTCTACGTGGACGGCTCCGCCCGTCCCGCCATGACCGCCCTCGACAAGACCTTCACCTCGGGACGCGTCGGGTTCGGATCGTTCGACAACATCGGACGGCTCCGCGACCTCACCGTCCACGCGAACCCGGCACGGTAACGGCCTCTCCGGGGCGGGCGGGCGCGGTCCCGCCCGCCCCGGGGCACCGGAAGGAGACCCTCCATGCTGCTCCGCCGCCGCGTCACGGCCGCGACCGCCCTGCTCGGCGCGTCCGTCGTCGCCGCCTCACTCGCCTCCCCCGCCCAGGCGTCCCCGGCGCCGGGCGTCGCCCCGTCCTTGAAGAAGAACCTCGTCGCCTACTACGACTTCGAGCATCCCGTCCGCGGCAACGCCGCCCAGGAACGCGACCTCGGCCGCTCCGGCACCACCATCGACCTGATCAACGGCGGCGCGGCGATGCGCGTCCGGGACGGCGCGCGCCGGCACGCCATCCAGCTCGGCCAGGTGAACCCGTCCACGGCGGGCAACGACGACTGGAAGGCCGGCGTCTACTCCGCGTCCGGCGTCCCGTCCCTGCGCGCCTACAACGCCGCGCGCGGCGCCACCGTCGCCGGCTGGTTCAAGATGACCGGCACCAACCCGTCCCCCAACACCAACACCGCGAACCCCGACGACGTCTACAACGCGGTCGGCCTCATCGGCGTCCTCACCGGCGACTCCGACGGCCACGCCGTCCGCGCCCTGCTGGAGATCATCGACGTCTCCGGCACCCTGCGCCTGGTCGCCCTCGGCCGCCGCCTCGACGGCGGCAGCTCGCAGACCTTCGCCGCGAGCGACGACTGGCAGTCGCTGCTGCCGCAGAACACCTGGGTGCACCTCGCCGCCACCTTCGACTACGACACCGGCACGATGGCGCTCTACAAGGACGGCGAGCCGGTGGACGGCTTCTACACCGTCTCCGGCGACCCCTGGAAGCTCCAGGGCACGCCGAGCCCGCACCTCACCTCCGCCACCGACCCGCGCGGCATCAAGATCGGCGGCAGCTACCCGCAGAACACCAGCGAGAAGAACCCCTGCAACTGCCGCATGGACGGCCTGACCTTCCTCGACCGCGCCATCACACCCCGCGAGGCGCGCCTCCAATACCGCATCGCCAAACGCTGACCCGCTCCTCCGGCTCTGGCCGCCGGCGCGCTCTTTCGCGCGCGCCGGCGGCCTCTGTCTTTGTACGGCTGCCAGACCTGTGCTCGGTGTGGTCCTTCCGGCCCTGGTTGACCCCTGTCTGAGCAACGCTCCACTCGCCCGGAACCACAATCCCGGCGACTGCCCTGCCTCGCCGTCCTCGCCACCGACCCGCGCGCAACATCGGTCACCCGCGCCCTGCCTCGATTACGGAACACGTTGCGGGATGTGCCGACCAGTGGGGAGAAATTCAGCGGCGGGGAGGACGGACACGAAGAGAAGGGTGTTCAGGGCAGAGGTGGTGGGGTTGGCCGTGCGGTGGGGTGGCGCTGGCGTACGGGGCCGCCCCTCCAAAGTCAAGGGCGCCTTCGGCGTCGCTTCGCGATGGACTTCGTCCACCCTTGACTTTGGAGCCTCTGCGGCCCCTGAGGCAGCGCCAAAGGGGCAGGCTCCGCCTGCCCCGCCCGGGTCGCGCCACCCCACCGCCCCCGAACCAGAGGACCAAGAAGCAGCTCGGAAGAGCATGCCCAGCGTGCATGAGGTGCCGATCTCACTCCGAGCAGGGTAGGTCGGGCCAGGTCGCCTTCCTTCCTGCGTTCAGGAGAGACCAAGGAGCTGATGGGCGCGCCACTCCTGCGGCCCCCTGCCGTCCTGGAGCGCATCAGCGTGTTCCCTGTGTCGGGCCGGAGCGTCCTGGCAACCGTTCCGACCGGGCCCGTGCCGACAAGGCCAACGGATTCCCGCGCCAACCGCACCTACCTGCATAGACGCAGGATCGGCTGCGCTATCGCGGCCAGGGCCGCCCAGGCCCGCAACCGCAAGAAGCAGGGGCAAGGGCAGTCGCGGTGAACGCCCGCCGCTGTCGTGCGAGCTGGGCCACCGTGCCGTGACCACCCGGTATGAGGGCGTCCTCTGCATCGCCGCCATCAGCGTTCACCACGCGCATCCGGTGTGCGGCCTCGGCGTCGCAGGTGTCGCCGAGGAAGAAGATCTCGCGCGCAACTTCTGCCCGGACTGCCGCGCCAGGTAACACCGACCCGAACTCGCCGTCACGACTGGCTGGCCTGCCTTTGAGATACGCCCTGCTCGAGCTGCCTCAGGGGCGGCCTGTCTGTGCCGTTGGTGAAGGGCGATGAGGTCTGCGGCGGTATAGCGCGGTGGGGCCGCGCGCGCCGCGACGAGGCAATGGTGAGGGGTCCGGTTCTGCTGGCCTGGCCGCGCCCACTGCTGACGGAGCAGTGGAGGGCGGGTAGGCGATGTGGGCATGCCGGTTCGCCCGAGATCCCAAGGCGGATCGGGCGAACCGGTGGCGTGGAGGTGGGGTGGTTATGCGGCCCAGTCGAAGGTGGTGTCGGGTGGGCCGAGTGCGCCCGGTGGCCCATTTCCAGTCCGGGTTCTTGACCTGGCGTCGGGTGGCGGCAGGAGCCGGTACACATACCGCCCGTCGGGATCTTTGCTGATCCCGATCTGGTGTGGGCTGGTGTGTTTGAAGCGGTTGTGCCACCCGCAGGTGAGCGTGAGCTGATCAATGTCGGTCGGACTGTGACCCAAGGCCCAGCCGTGGACGTGGTCGACCTCGCACAACGTCCCCGGAATCTCACACTCCCGCACCGCACACGTCGGATACAGCGTCTCCAAGACCCGGCGTTGGGCCGGGCTGGCGAACCGCTCCCGGTACCCCAAGTACAGCGGGTTGTGGCCGCGTCCCAGGATCAGCGGCGATACACCGGCCGCAAGAGCGATGCGGCGCACCTGCTCGGCCGGGATCGGCGTCCCGTCGATGAGACGGCCCGGAGCGTTGCCGCCGGTGAGGGTCTCCAGGTCGCAGATGACGGTGACCTTGGTGGCCTTGTGGCCGCCCGACAGCACACTCGACAGCGCCGCCGCCGTCCGCTCGGCGACGTCGCGGTGGTCCTCGGGCCCGGCCGGCTTGGCCAGTGGAGCCAGCGTGCCGTCCCAGATCGCGGCATCCTCGGCGTTCAGCCACCCCTTGATGTACCGGCCGCCGTCCAACGAACCGGAGCTGGTGATCCAGGACTTGGCGTAACCGCGCTTGGCGTCCTCGGGTTCGCGGTCGGTGCCGTTGTTCTCGGCGATGACATCGCGGATGCGATTGCCGAACACGCCGACCTTCCCCGGTGAGAAGCCCTGGTCGACGAACCCCAGCAGGGTCCGTTCGGCCTCGGCGCACTCTTCCTCGTCCAGGCGGGCGACCGAGTCGCTGATGGTGGCGGCGTAGCCGTAGGACAGTTCCCCGGAGACGAGCCGCTCGGTCACCTGCGGCAGGCGATGGCGCTGCCGGGCCAACACGAGGCGTTCCTTGGCACGGTTCTCCCGCATCCCCAGCCTCGACCGTAGCCATGCCCGCGTGGAGGGAAATCCCCAGCGTTGCTGCTCTCCGGTGGCATCGACGCGGCCGATGAAACCGGCCAGGGCGCTTTCCTGCATATCGCAGGCGGCGGCCAGATCCTCGGTCAGTTCCAGACACGCTGCCGCCGATTCGGGAGCCTCTCGCTGGGCGAGTTCAGTGGCGATCGTCGAGAGCGCGTTCACCAATTCCATGGTGGACGCGCCCTCAAGGTCGACCGTCGCTGACTGCATACCTAAAGTGTACCCCAAGTGACCGACAATTGCGCGCCGAGAGGAGGGCTTCTTCTTTGCTGATCAGTGGAAAAATATTGCTCAGTGCGCCCTGAATTCCCCCGCCTTTACCTGGTCGGCGAATTGTTCCTTTGGGGTGGTTTGTCGAGCACGCGTACGGATGGGGGCGGTGGGGTGGCGCGACCCGGGCGGGGCAGGCGGAGCCTGCCCCTTTGGCGCTGCCTCAGGGGCCGCAGAGGCTCCAAAGTCAAGGGTGGACGAAGTCCATCGCGAAGCGACGCCGAAGGCGCCCTTGACTTTGGAGGGGCGGCCCCGTACGCCAGCGCCACCCCACCGCACGGCCAACCCCTCGCCTCTGCCCCAAACGTGCTTGCACCCGTCCCGAATGCCCGCGCCAACTCTAGGAGCGTGAAGGATCAGCGCGTCTGGGTGACTCAAGACACAAGCGACAAGCAATGGGCTCCACTCGAACTACTGCTGCCAAAGCACAGACCAGACGCCAGCCGGAGAGGCATACCCGCCGCGCGTTGGTGGACGTGATCCTCGACGTGCCGCGCAGCAGATACGCATGAGGGATCGGACGCGAGTCCTGCGGTCAGAATGTGGCGATCGGGTTGACCGGGCTGCCGGACGTGCCGGCGAAGCGGACCGGCGCGACTGCGAGGTGGAAGTCCCACTGGCCGAGTTCGGCGGCGGTCGTCGCGCACGCCTCCAGGTCGCAGTTGTCGACCAGCCATAGGCCCATCGCGACGAGGCCCACGGTGTGCACCGGCATCGCCAGGTCTTCGTATCCCGACGGCTGAACGTCCTGGGGCGTGTCAGCGGCGATCAGCGCGACCTGGCGTTCATGCAGCCACGGCAAGCAGGACGCATGCCAGCCGGCCTGGGTGAAACCGCCGGCCTCACCGGCCTCGTGACGGACGCGGCCGTAGCCGGTCCGCAGGAGTACTGCGTCACCGGGCCGCACCCGCACGCCCTGGCGGCGCTCGGCCTCCTCGAGATCGTCGGGATGCACGCCCTGCCCCGGTTCCAACCACGGCACATCGCGGACCTTCGCGATGTCCAGCAGGACACCACGCGTGATGATTCCGTTCGCCGCGGCCGTGACGGCGCCCCACGCCGATCCCGTTGCGGCGTCGACCAACGAGTGCGACCGCCCGTTGTACATCGTGCCGTCCCAGTAGATGTGGCAGGGCGAGTCGATGTGGGTGATGGTGTTGCCGTGGAACGTGATGCCGAGGTGCTCGTTCGAATAGCCCCAGTGCCGGTCGTTACGGAATCCGGGCAGCGGCATGTTTTCGGCACCTGGCATGTCGGCGGCGCACGGGCATGTCGTCGTCGACCGCTCCATCTCCTCGGGTACGGCGACCTCCCACGCGCACGACACGCTCCTGCCGTGGCGCACGGCCCGCGCCGCTGCCAGCCGGACGTCGTCGGTGATGTGGTTCAGAGTGCCGAGCTCGTCATCGTCGCCCCACCGTCCCCAGTTCGACAGCGTGTCGAAGTATCCGAGCACGTCGTCCTGTGTGGGCATCGGTCGCTCTGCCGTCATCCCCGCATCGACTCCTCCGGTTCGAAGTACCAAGCTGAACTGGCATGACGCTAAATCAGCGGGCCAGCAGTCGGCCGGTCAGGAGGTAGCGTACGGCACACCTGTGGTGCCGGCATCGATTGCCGTTGATATGGCGTGCGCGGTATTGCGGAGCGGCAAAGCTCCGCTTCCGCGGGACTCGCACCCGATGGCGCGGGCTCTACGCGGACTCCAGCAATGCCCGCCCGCTGCGCCATTTCGCGCCCCAGTGAAGTAGAGAGTTCACGTGGCGGCGGGTCAGGCCTTCGATCGGATTCACAGGCATGAGTCGTACGGCTCGGCGGTGCCGGAGGGCTTGCCGCCTGACCGTCCAGGGAATGACGTCGTCCACCCACGCGAATGGACGACCGTCCGCGTGCCGGAGG
This sequence comes from Actinomadura opuntiae, assembly GCF_030283205.1. Classification (GTDB taxonomy): domain Bacteria; phylum Actinomycetota; class Actinomycetes; order Streptosporangiales; family Streptosporangiaceae; genus Spirillospora. The sequence goes on along the minus strand of NZ_JASNWF010000020.1, from coordinate 188,143 downwards.
ATCGGCGCCCATTTGCGTGTGCGCGGGATTTGGAGCAGCGGCGTGTACGGGTCGTCAGCACGTGGCACGTACGCGGAAATGGCCACGTAAGGCAAAGGCGGAACCTCGTGGGCGAGTCCGGGTTCAGGACGCCGTCGACGTCCAGGTAGAGGACAGGGCGGGTGATGCGGCTGCCGGGGCGGGGTGCGCCGCGTAGGGCGGTCATGGGGAGGTGGTGTGGAGGCCGGTGTCCGTGGCGGCGACGAGGGTGCCGTCCGTGGTCAGCGCCAGGTCGTTCACCGTGGACGGGAGCGGGGCCCGATGCGACGGGACGGCGGACGCGGCGTCCCACACCACCAGGGCATCGGCGACGGCGGCGGCCGCCAGGAACCGGTCGTCGACGACAGAAGCGGCGACCGGGCCGATGTCGGCGGGGGCCGTCAGGGTGGCCGCGGTGTCGCCGTCCAGGGTGCGGACGAGCAGCGAAGCGCCGTCGGGCTGGACGAGGAGCGGCGACCCGTCCGGGCCGGGCGCCAGCACCGGGTGGGAGCCGGACGACGGCAGGGACGCCGCCTCCTCCTCGCGTTCCACGTCGAGGATCCCGATGACGCGTTCGGTGTCGCAGGCGAGACCGACGAGGGGGCCGCTCGCGGGGACGGCGTGCAGGATCCAGCGGTCGATGGCCGTCCAGTGGCCGAGCCAGATGCCGAACTCGGCGCGGGGGTCGCCGGTGCGGGCGTCCCAGACGACGACCTTCGCGTCACTGGCGGGGCCGAAGACGGCGACGACGGCGCCGCGGCCCTCGTGGACGGCGAGTCCGACCAGGTCGGGTTGCCCGTCGACGGTGAACTCGGCGCCGGTGGACAGGTCGTGGACGTGCACGCGGTCGCGGTGCGTCCAGGCGGCGACCGGCGCGCCGTCCGGCAGCAGGCCGAACGTCCATTCGGCGCGGTGGTCGGGGAAGTCGGGGATCGGCGGGCCGAGCGCGGAGCGGGTGCGCAGGTCCCAGGCCTGGCCGATGTTGGCGCCTTGGCCGGCCTGCGAGGTGAAGGCCAGCGGCGGTCCCGCGGCGGTGGCGGCGACGCCGTCGAACGCTCCCTGCGCCAGCACGCATTCAGGCATGCCTGGGAGGCTAGGGCACCGGGATGAGATCGTTCCGCGAAGTGCGCGAAAACGCAGCGGCGGCGGCCGGTGGCACCGCGTGACCGCCGTCGCCCGGTAGGTTCCAGGGTCGTGGAGCCGATCGATCTGACCCCCGTCGAGCGGCGCGTGTGGCGGGCGTTCCCGACGGGTCTGCCGGTGGATCTGCGGGACGGCGACGACGACCCGGAGCGCGGCGGCGGCTGGGGGCCCGCCAGGACCCTCCGGGCGGGCGTGCTGCGGAAGCTGCTGCTGAGGCCGGCGGTCGACGGGGAGGTCGCGGCGCTGCGGGTGAACGGCGCGCGGATCTCGGGACGGCTCGACCTGCGGTACGCGGCTGTCGGGCATCCGGTGCGGCTGTCGGGCTGCCATTTCGACGAGGCGCCGGAGCTGTACGGCGCGCACCTGCGGCAGCTGAACCTCAGCGGCTCCTTCCTGCCGAGCCTGGTGGCGGAGACCCTCAGGATGGACGGGGTGCTGCGCCTCACGGACTGCCGCGTCCCGGGGCAGGTCCGCCTGGGCGGGGCGCGGCTGGCCGGCGCCTTCTTCCTGGAGCGCGCGCGGCTCGGGCAGGACGGCGCGCGGAAGGAGGTCCTGCACCTCAACCATTCCACCGTCGAGGACGACGTCTGGGCGCCCGGCCTCGAGGCGCGCGGGCAGATCCGGCTGAACGGCGCGTCCGTCACGGGCATGGTGAACCTCAGGGGCGCCGTGCTGCTGACCCCGGGCGGGCGGGCGTTCGACGGCGAGAACCTCTCCGTGGGATCGGACGTGGTCGCCACCGGGGCGCGCATCGAGGGCGAGGTGAGCCTGCGCGGCGCGGCGATCCCCGGGCTGCTGGTGCTGACGAGCGCGCGGCTGTCCGACGCGTCCTGCGCGCTGCGGGCGACGAGCGCGGTGATCGGCGAGGTCTGGCTGCGGGAGGCACGGGTCGACGGCCCGGTGAACCTGCTGCGCGGCCGCTTCGGGCTGCTGCACGCGGCGCCCGGCGCGCTCGGCGGGACGGTGTGGCTGGACGGCCTGACGTACGGCCTGCTCACGCCGCGGCTCCCCGCGAAGGCCCGCATCGCGATGCTGGAGCGGGACGAGGAGGGCTACGTCCCGCACGCGTACGAGCAGCTCGCCGCCGCGTACCGGCAGGCGGGCGACGACCGGGCGGCGCGGAACGTCCTGCTGGCCAAGCAGCGCCGGCACCGGTCGACGCGGCCCCGGTACGCGCGGCTGTGGGGGTATCTGCAGGACGTGACGGTCGGGTACGGGTTCCGGCCGATGTGGGCGGCGGCGTGGCTGGCCGGGCTGCTCGCGGTGGGCACGGCGGTGTTCGCGGCGCATCCGCCCGCGCCGCTCAAGGCCGACGAGCATCCGCCGTTCAACGCGCTGTTCTACACGCTGGACCTGCTGCTGCCCATCATCGACTTCGGGCAGCAGAACGCGTTCAAGCCCGCCGGCTGGCACCAGTGGCTGGCCAACGGCCTGGTCATCGCGGGCTGGGTGCTCGCGACGACGATCGCCGCCGGGATCACCCGGACGCTCAGCCGGCAGTGACCCGGGCGCTCAGCCGACAGTGACCCGGATGCTCAGCCGACAGTGATCCGGGCGCTCAGCCGGCGGTGACCTCGCGGAGCCGGGCGGCGGCGGCCTCCGGCGGGACGTCGTTGATCCACGCCGCCATGCCCGACTCCGACCCCGCCAGATACTTGATCTTGTCGGGGGCGCGCCGGATGGAGAACAGCTCCAGGTGCAGGCGGACGAGGTCGCGGCCCTCGCCGGTCGGCGCCTGGTGCCAGCCCGCGACGTACGGGAGCGGCGTGTCGTACAGGGCGTCGCAGCGGCGGAGCAGGTCCCGGTAGAGGACGGCCAGCTCGTCGCGCTCCCCGGCGTCGAGGGCGGCGAAGTCGGGGACGTGCCGGTGCGGCATCAGGTGGACCTCGACCGGCCAGCGGGCGGCGGCCGGCACGTAGGCCGTCCAGTGCTCGCCGGCCAGCACGACCCGGCTGCCGGACCGCTCGGCCTTCAGCACGTCGTCGAAGAGCCCGGGCCGCCGCGCCGCCGCCGCCAGCACGCGCTCGGTCCGCGGGGTGATGAACGGGTAGGCGTAGATCTGGCCGTGCGGATGGTGCAGGGTCACGCCGATCTCGACGCCGCGGTTCTCGAAGGCGAACACCTGCCGGACGGTCGGGATCTGCGACAGCTCGGCGGTGCGGTCGGCCCACGCGTCGATGACCGTCCGGACCCGGGAGGCGGGCAGGTCCGTCATCGCGGCGGTGTGGTCGTCGGTGAAGCAGACGACCTCGCAGCGGCCCGCGCCCGGGAACCGCGCGAAGACCTCGGCGCCGTCGACCGTGGGCGGCACCGCGGGGGTGCGGACGTCGAACGAGGGGAACCGGTTCTCGAAGACGGCGACGTCGTAGGAGTCGTCGGGGATCTCCGAGGCGGGCCCGCCGGGGCACAGCGGGCACTGGTCGGGCGGCGGCAGGAACGTGCGCGTGTTGCGGTGCGCGGTGACCGTCACGTGGTCGCCGGTCAGCGGGTCGCGGCGGACCTCGCACACCGGCTCGACGGGCGGCAGCCCGCGCGGGTCGGGGACGGGGGCGCGCCCCGGCTTCTCGTCGTAGTAGACGAGTTCGCGGCCGTCGGAGAGCCGCGCGCGTGTCCGGTGCATCGCCCGCAGCCTACCGGGCCCCCGCGCCGGCCGCCTCCGCCTGGTGCACCGCCAGCAGGTGCTTGACCAGGGTGGTCAGCACCTCCTTGCCGGACGCGCGCTCCCGGACGTCGCACAGGACGATCGGGGCGGTGTCGCTGAGGTCGAGGGCCTCGCGGATCTCGTCGTCGGTGTAGTCGTAGCCGTCGTCGAACATGTTGACGGCGACGACGAACGGCAGCCCGCGGTTCTCGAAGTAGTCGACGGCGGGGAAGCAGTCGGCGAGGCGGCGGGTGTCGGCGAGGACGACGGCGCCGAGCGCGCCGTAGGACAGCTCGTCCCACATGAACCAGAAGCGGTCCTGCCCGGGGGTGCCGAACAGGTAGAGGACGAGGCCGTCGCGGATGGTGATGCGGCCGAAGTCCATCGCGACCGTGGTGGTGGTCTTCTGCTCGACGCCCGCGACGTCGTCGACGCCGACGCCCCGGTCGGTGAGCAGCTCCTCGGTCTGCAGCGGCCGGATCTCGCTGACGGCGCCGACGAGCGTCGTCTTGCCGACCCCGAAGCCGCCGGCCACGAGGATCTTCACCGCGACGGGGGCGGCGGTGGCGGCGGCCGCGTCGTCAGAGGGCTTGGAGACCATGCAGCACTTCCCTGAGCAGGCGTTCCTTGGAGAGCGGGCTCTCCTGTCGAGGACGGGTGACGGTGATGAGCCGGTGGTGCAGCAGGTCGCCGAGCAGCACCCGGATGACGACCAGCGGCAGCCGCATCCGGGCGGCGATCTCGGCGACCGGCTGCGGCTGCAGGCACATCTCGAGGATGTCCAGGTGCTCGGGGCCGATGCCGGGCGACCCGGACCGGGGCCGCGCCGCGGTCGCGACGATCGTGATCATGTCGAACGTCTCGCCCGTGGCGGGCCTGGCGCGCCCGCGGGTGAGCGCGTACGACCGGACGATCGGCCCGGCCTCGTCATCGAGCCATTCGCTCCCAGGACCGCTCATGCGGGGTCACGAGTCCTCGGTGTCGAGGGTCTCGGCGCGGCCGCGCCGGGTGCCCTGCTGGATGGACGACATCATCGAGCGCAGCTCCTCGGGGGTGCGTCCGGCGCGCGGCTCCGGCTCGGCGGCGGGCCGGGCGGCCGGCTCCTCGCGCAGCTGCGCGGCCATGTTCTCCTGCCGGACGCGCTTGGGCAGCGGCGGCCGGTCGGTCCGGCCCGCGCCCGGGGGACGCCGCCGGACCTCGCGCGGCGAGCGCGGCGTCCGCGGCGCCGCGGGCCGCTCCTCCTCGCGCGCGGGCCGCTCCTCCTGCCGGCCGGCGGGCTCCTCGTGCAGGGCGGGCGGCTCGCCCCACGCGGACGGCGACTGCCGCTGGGCGGGCGGCGGTCCCTGCACGGGTTCGGCGAAGACCGGCCGCGGCCCCGTGGTCTCGGACGCCTCGGACGCCTCGTCGCTCGGCCCCCATCCGATCGGGCCGGTGGGCCGGCCCTCGGCGGGCAGGCCGATCGGGCCGGTGGCGGGACCGTCCGGCGGAAGCCCCATCGGGCCGGTGCCGGGGCCGTCCGACGGCAGCCCGATCGGTCCGGTGGGCCGGCGGTCGGAGGGCAGGCCGATCGGGCCGGTGGGCGGGTCGTCGGCGCGGTCGCCGAACCACGCGCCGGAGCGGTCCGCGGGAGCGGCGTTGCTCGGCCCGGCGGTCGCCGGGCCGAAGGGGCCGCCGGGCTGCGGCGGGCGAGGGAGCGGTTCCGCGGGACGCGGCTCGGCGGGTTCCGGTTCCGGGCGCGGGGCCGCGGCGTGCCGTCCGGACGGAAGGCGCAGCACGGACCCGCCCTGCCCGGACTCGGCGGCCGGGTCGGCCCGGTGGCCGCCGACGATGGCGCCGACCGGCACGAGGGCGTCCTCGGCGCGCCGCGTGGTGAGCGCGGGCGGGGCCTGCAGCGCGTCGGTGTCGGCGCGGACGACGAGCTCCTCGGGCAGCAGCACGATCGCGGTCATGCCGCCGTACGGGGAGGTGCGCAGGGTGACCTTGACGCCGTGCCGGCGGGCGAGCCGGCCGACGACGAACAGGCCGAGCTGGGAGGCGTCGGACAGGTCGAACTCGCCGCCGCTCGCGAGCCGCTCGTTGGCGGCGGCGAGGCTCGGCTCGTCCATGCTGAGGCCGCGGTCCTCGACCTCGAGCGTGAAGCCGTGCGAGACGGCCTGCCCGTGCACCTGCACGGTGGTGTGCGGCGGCGAGAACGCGGTGGCGTTCTCGATCAGCTCGGCCAGCAGGTGGATGATGTCGGCGACGGCGGGGCCGACGATCGCGGCGCGGGTCATCGGGGCGACGTTGACGCGGGTGTAGTCCTCGACCTCGGACGCGGCGGCGCGGGCGACGTCGACGATGGCGACGGGGCTGCGCCAGCCGCGGCCGGGCGCCTGCCCGGACAGGATGATCAGGCCCTCGGCGTGCCGGCGCATGCGGGTGGCGAGGTGGTCGACCCGGAACAGATCCTCGAGGTCGTCGGGCGCCTCGATGCGGCGCTCCATCGAGTCGAGCAGCTTGAGCTGGCGGTGCAGCAGGGTCTGGCTGCGGCGGGCGAGGTTGACGAAGACGTCGCTGACGTTGCGGCGCAGCGTCGCCTCCTCCACGGCGCCCTGGATGGCGGTGCGGCGGGCGGCGTTGAACGCCTCGCCGACCTGGTCGATCTCGCGGGTGCCGAACGCCAGCGGCGGCGCCTCGGCGGCCACGTCGACCTCCTCGCCGCGGCGCAGCCGGCGGATCACCCCGGGCAGCCGGACGTCGGCGAGGTCGATCGCCTCGCGGCGCAGCCGGGCCAGCTCGCGGATGACCGACCGGGCCACCCAGACCGCGATGACCAGCGACGCGACGACGGCGAGCAGGCCGAGCGCGCCGGCCAGCACGACCCGGGTGATGATCCCGTCGGCGATCGGCTCGGCGCGCTTCTCGGCGCCCGCGGTCACCGACAGCTCCAGGCCGCGCAGCCGGGTGAGGTTGGAGTCGGCGGTGGTCTTCCACAGCGTGCCCGCGGTGCCGGACGGCCGGACGAGCGCGCCGGAGGCGACGAACCCGTCCTCCAGCTTGCGGAGCCGCGCGTACTCGGGCATCCCGATGACGCGCTCGTAGTACGCCTGGTCGCCGGCGCGCAGCTCCGACGAGGCGAACCCGTACAGCGAGCGCTGGGTGCCGACGAGCTTGACGAACTGGGCGTGCTCGGCGGGCGTCATCCGCCCGGCGGCGAGCGCGCCGGCGAGGACGGCGTCCTCCTCGGCGAGGGTCTCGCGGGCCCGCGACAGCGACGCCTCGTTGCGGGCGTCCTTGGCGACCTCGGAGTTGTCGAGGGTGGCGAGGGAGCCCTGCAGCGAGCCGACGTCCGACAGCAGGGCGGTGTAGTCGGTGAACGCCTTGGACCGGCTGGTGGCGCCGGCGTCGATGGCGCGCCGTCCGGTGCCGAGGGCGGCGAGCTCGCCGCCGATCCGGTCGGCGAGCCGGCGGGCCTGCGCGGGCGCGGCGTCGCGGGCGTCGGGGTCGGCGACCAGGCGGCGGAACAGCTCGGCCTGCCGGTCGGTGACCAGCCGGCCGGACTCCATCGCGGCGCGGTCGCCGTCGCTGTGGCTGCCGAGGTACACCATCGACAGCCGGCGCTCGTTCTGCAGCGCGCTGCCGAGGGCGCCGGACGGGTAGCCGAAGTGGTCCTGGACGGTCTCGACGTGGCGCAGGTTGAGTCCCTGGCCGAGGGCGATGCTCGCGGCGAAGGCCCAGAGCACGCCGAGGGAGACGATCGAGACGGTGACCATCAGGACGACCTTGAACCGGATGGACCGGAACCGCGCGGCCTTGGGCGCCCGACGGTGGCCGGCGGCGGGGTCCGGGGAGCGGCCTCGTTTTGGCACTTCGGTGACGACTTTCGCTCGTAGGGGCTGGTGGGGCCGAGGGGGTTGCGCGGAACGCACGGAAGCCTAGGGCGATCTCGCGTCGTGTGTCGACAGTTCCCAGATCATCACATTTTGTGTGCGCACGTGACCAAAAATAGCCCTACGATCTCTCAGCGTGATGGCGAACACCCCGAACCACGCGCACCGGGTGCGGCGCCTGCTCGCGGCGGCCGCGGCCGTCCTGTCGGCGGCCGCCGCGGCCGCCGCCTGCGGCGGCGGGTCGTCCGGCCCGGCCGCGCCGCCCGACGTCCCGATGCAGCAGGAGATCGGCGCCTCGGAGGGCAGGCTCGACCTGGTCGTCTGGGCCGGCTATGCCGAGGACGGCTCCAACGATCCGAAGACCGACTGGGTCACCCCCTTCACCAAGGCGACCGGCTGCCGCGTCCAGGCCAAGGTGGCCGACACGTCCGACTCGATGGTCGCGCTGATGAAGACGGGCAAGTACGACGGCGTGTCGGCGTCCGGCGACGCGACGCTGCGGCTCATCTACGGCGGGACGGTCGCGCCGGTCAACACGCGCCTGCTCGGCGGCTACGGCGACATCGCCCAGTTCCTGAAGAACCAGCCGTACAACTCGGTGAACGGGCAGATGTACGGCGTCCCGCACGGCTACGGCGCCAACATGCTGATGTACCGGACGGACAAGCTGGCGCAGCGGCCGACGTCCTGGGACGTGGTGTGGAAGAAGGACTCCCCCGCCGCCGGGCACGTCGTCGCCTACGACTCGCCGATCTACATCGCCGACGCCGCGCTGTACCTGAAGGCGCACCGCCCGGATCTGAAGATCGACAACGTCTACGAGCTGGACGGCAAGCAGTTCGACGCGGCGATCGACCTGCTGAGGCAGCAGCGGCCGAACGTCAACCAGTACTGGGCGAACTACCTCGACGAGCTCCAGTCGTTCAAGAGCGCCGACAACTACGCGGGCACCGCGTGGCAGGTGACCGCGAACCTGGCGATGGACGAGCGGGCGCCGGTCGCGACGACGATCCCGTCCGAGGGCGCGACCGGCTGGTCCGACACCTGGATGATCTCCTCGAAGGCGCAGCATCCGGCGTGCATGTACCAGTGGATGAACTGGATCACCAAGCCGAAGGTGCAGGCGCAGGTCGCCCAGTACTTCGGCGAGGCGCCGGCCAACCCCAAGGCGTGCGCGTACACCGCGAAGGGCTTCTGCTCGACCTACCACGTCGGCGATCCGGACTTCTACCGGCGGCTGGCGTTCTGGCGGACGCCGGTGAAGGACTGCGGCGACGACCGCGGGGACGACTGCGTCGACTACTCCCGCTGGACCCAGGCCTGGACGCAGATCAAGGGCTGACCTGCGGAGATCGGGTCCCGCGGGAACCGGCACCGGCCGCGCGCCGGGGGCCGGTGTCGCGGCCGTTGCCGAGTAATGAGACACTTACATCAGTTTGTCGCACGACGTCTGGTGAGGTGGGAATGTCCGCGACCGTCCAGCCCCCCGAGAGCGTGACCTGGCGCGTCCACATCGACCGGTCCATGTGGGTGGGCGGGGTGCGCAGCCTCATGCTGCAGGCCCTGCACCCCATGGCCATGTGGGGCGTCTGGCAGAACTCCAACTTCCAGGAGGACCCGTTCGGCCGGCTCCAGCGCACCGCCGACTTCGTCGGCGTCGCCACGTTCGGCACGCGCGAGGAGATCGACGCGCTGGCCAGGAAGGTCCGCGACATCCACCGCAGCCTGCGGATCCTCAACCACGACACCGGCAGTAAGGAGCGCCTCGACCAGCCGGAGCTGCTGCGCTGGGTGCACTGCGCCGAGGTCTACTCCTACCTCCAGGTCGCGCGCCGCGCCGGGCTGCCGCTCACCGACGCCATGGCCGACCGGTACCTGCACGAGCAGCGCCACACCGCCACCTACGTCGGCCTGCACGCCGAGGACGTCCCCGGCAGCGTCGCCGAGATGGAGCGGTACCTGGCGAGCATGCGCCCGCACCTGCGCGTCACCGAGGAGGCGGCGGCGACCGTCCGGTTCCTGATGTGGCCGACGATGCCGGAGAACCTGAAGCTCCTCGCGCCCGGAAAGCCGGGCTACTTCCCCTTCGGCGCGCTCTGCTACTACACGCTGCCCGACTGGGCCCGCAGGATGTACGGGGCGCTCCCGGAGGTCCCGCAGCCCGCCGTCACCGCCGCGCTGCGCTCGTTCCGCCTCGCGATGAACTCGGTGCCGGAGAAGCTGCACGACTACGCCTTCGCCAAGAACACCCGCGACATGCTGGAACGCGCCCGCCAGAACCTCGCCGCCGAAGGCTACGACACCAGCAAAGGCCTCTACGGCCTCCGCGACCCCCGGCGCTGGCCGCCCCGCCGGTCTCTTACGCCAGCCTGATCAGGTCTCGTCGGCGAGGGCGGCCCAGGGGTCCTTTCGGGGGGCGGCTTCGCGGCCTTCGGGGCAGTGGCGGGCGAAGTCGCACCACGAGCACAGCCTGCCGGGGTTCGGCGGGAACAGCTCGTCGAACGGGGCGTGGTCGACCGGCGGCGCGGGCTCGCGTCCGGGCGCGGCGGCGACCCGGGTGCGGGCCTCGCGACGGCGCGGGGCCGGGACGCGGGCGCGGTAGGCGTCGTCGGCGGCGGACGCCTCGGCGGCGATGCCCTCGGCGCGCCTGATGTGGCGCTGCAGCGACTCGTCGGTGTGCTCCCAGACCGCGACCTCGCCCGACGGCAGGTGGTGCAGCTCGACGCGGTGGCACGGGCGGCGCAGCACGCGGGACGCGGCGACCGCGTAGATCGCCAGCGCGAGCGAACCGCGCGCGTCGTCGGTCGTCAGGACGTGCCGGCCCGTCTTGTAGTCCACGACGACCAGCTCGGAGCCGCGCGCGTCGAGCCGGTCGATGCGGCCGGACACGGCGATGCGGTCGGTGCGGGCCGCGACGGTGCGCTCCACGCCGATCGGCTCGTCGGACGGGTCGAGGCCCGCCGCGTACCGCTCGGTCATCTCGCGGGCGCGCTCGCGCCACGCCGCAGACTGCGCCTCGTCCCGGAACCCGTCGGTCAGCCAGCCGCGCGCCAGCAGGGTGCCGGCGGCCTCCGGGGTCCGCTCGGCGAGCGGCAGCCGCCACCAGCCGGCCAGCGCGTTGTGCACGCTCGCGCCGACGCTGTTGTGCGCCCACGGCGGGCCCTTCGGCGGCATCGGACGGTCCAGGTAGGTCATCCGGTACCGGCGCGGGCAGTCCAGCCAGGTGTTCAGCCGGGACGGCGTGCACGCGTACAGCCGCTGGGGCATCCCGTCGAAGCCCAGCTGCTCGCCCCCGGACACCGGGTCAGCCGTCGTCCTGCTCGCGGGCGAGCGAGCCCCAGGTCTCCCAGCGGGCGTCCTCCTCGCCGACCGTGGTCTCGCCGCCCTGCCCGGGCAGGACCCGCAGGTCCTTGGGCAGCGGGGTGAGCAGCGCGCCGATCGAGTTCAGCTGCTTGCCGAGCTCGTCGTACACGCCGCCGATCGAACCGGGGCGGCCGCGGTGCAGGGTGTCGCCGGAGAACAGCACGCCGAGCTGCTCGCTGATGAGGCTGACGCTGCCGGGCGTGTGCCCGGGGGTGTGCAGCACCTCCAGCTGGGCCTCGGCGATCTCGAAGACGCCGCCGTCCTCGAGCCAGATGTCGGGTTCGAGGGAGCGCAGCGCCTTGGCGTCGTCCTCGTCCTTCTCCTCGCGGGCGAGGCGGCCGAAGTAGTCCCGCCACAGCACCCGGTCGCCGCGGTGCAGCGCGATCGGGGCCCAGTTCTCCTCGTCCTCCTCACCGGCGGCGGCCACCTCGAGCACCACCTCGAGGCGGTGCTCGTTGCCGTCGGTGAGCAGCACGGCCATGACCTCGCGTTCGCCGACCCCCTTGAGGATGGCGTCGGCGTCGAAGGCCGGGTCGATCACGATGACCTCGTCGTCGTCGCCGACGATGTAGGTGTTGTTCTCGACGTCGTACTCGGTGTCGTCGAGGGTGAGCTTCCCCGACGTCGTCACCTGTTCGATGCGCGCGTCCACGCCTGGCACCCTACCGTGCTTCGCGGCCCCTTCCGGGCCGCATCACACCGGTCGCCCGACCGGGGCGACGGCGCCGGACGACGCGGCGGCGAGCGCGGCGAAGGCGTCCGGCGCGGTGGTCTCGGCACCGAGCCGGTCGCCGGTGAGGGCGCCGTGGTCGTCGCTGGAGCCGGTGCCGGCCAGGCCGAGGTCGCGGGCGAGGGCGCGCAGCGCGGCGCGTTCCTCGGCGTCCTGGTCGGGATGGTCGATCTCGATCCCGGCGAGCCCGGCGGCGGCCAGCGCCACGATGACCTCGTCGGAGAAGACGTAGCCGCCGCGCCGGGTGCGCGGGTGCGCGAGCACGCACACCCCGCCCGCCGCGCGGACGAGCCGGATCGCGCGCTCGGGGTCGAGCGCGTACCGGTCGGCGTGCGCGTGGCCGCCCTCGGCGATCCAGTCGGGGGTGAACGCCTCGTCGGGAGTCGCCACGACACCGGCCTCGACCATGGCGCGGGCGATGTGCGGCCGCCCGACGGCCTCGCCCCGCGCCAGCGCACGGACCCGCTCCCAGGTGACGTCCGCGCCGAGTTCGCGCAGCTTGTCGACCATGGTGCGGGCCCGGATGACGCGGTCGTCGCGGATCCGCGCCAGCTCCGCCGCCAGGACGGGCTCGGACGGGTCGAACAGGTACCCGAGCATGTGCAGGCTGCGCCCGTCCTGCTTGCACGACAGTTCGATGCCGGGGACGAGCGTCAGCCCGTCCGGCAGCGCGGCGGCCGCCGCGTCCCAGCCGGCGACGGTGTCGTGGTCGGTCAGCGCGAGGACGTCCACGCCGTTCGCGCGGGCCCGCCGGACGACCTCGGCGGGCGGCCGCGTCCCGTCGGAGGCGTCGCTGTGGCAGTGCAGATCGATCCGCATGCGCCTCTTTCTAACAGGCCCCGCTTCCTAACAGGCACCGCAGACGCGGCTACTCGTCGAGGCGGGGACTGTGGGCGCCGTAGGGCAGGTCCGGGTCCATGCCGGGCTCGCGCAGGTCGAGGAGCTTCTGGCGCTCCAGCATCAGCACCCCGGCCTCGGCGGGCCACAGCACCGCCCAGAGCCAGTCGCCCATCGCCTCGCCGACGTAGACGGCCCGGTCCGCTTTCGTGCCGACCGTCCACATGGGCACCGTGTGGCCGCAGGTCGCGGCGGGACCGCTCACGTCGATCTTGGCGTCCGGCGGGCTGCCGTCGAACACCTCGCCGGGGTCGCCGCCGTCCAGCCCGGCGTAGTGGCCGCCGAGGCCGACGCCCGGTTCCTCGGCGATCAGGACCATGTCGGCCGGGCCGCTGACCAGCCCCGGCCCGGACACGGCGACGGCCGCCGCGCGGGCGCCCGAACGCTCGTCGCCGACGGTCAGGAACCCGGTGACGAGCCAGGCCTGCGGAAGGGGCCAGGGCGTCCAGACCGGGACCCTCGCGTCCCGGAGCACGGCGGCCAGCCCGTCCGGACCGGGGCGCAGGGACGGCCGGCGGGGCAGGACGGCGCCGTGCACGCCGCAGCTCCAGTCGCTCGACCAGAGGCCCGGCGCGCTCAGCGGACCCGCGCATCGCGGGCATGTGGGCTCCGCCCTCATGATTACCCACCCTGCGCGCCGGTTCCCCGCGCCGTCAAGTTCCCCGAGGTAGCGGACCGGGCAAGGGGCGACAAAATGGTGCCATGAGAGTGCGGTGCGTCGGCGGGATCGTTCGGGACGGCGCGGGACGCCTGCTGCTGGTGAGGCGGGGCAGGCCGCCCGGCGTCGGCCTGTGGTCGGTGCCGGGCGGCCGGGTCGAGCCGGGCGAGGACGACGCCGCCGCAGTGGCCCGCGAGCTGCGGGAGGAGACGGGCCTGGACGTGGCGGTGGGCGCGCTCGCCGGGTCGGTCGATCGGCCCGGCCCCGGAGGCGTCGTCTATGAGATCCACGACTATGCGGCGCGGGCCGTCGGCGGCGAGCTGCGGGCCGGGGACGACGCCGCCGAGGTCCGCTGGGTCACCCCTGCCGAGCTGCGGGAACTGCCGCTGACGGAGGGGCTGGTCGAGGCGCTGGAGACGTGGGGGCTACTCGGCCCGTGAGGCAAGCTCGGGCTCGGCGTCGAGGGCCGGCGCGTCGACGCCCGCGGCATCGCCCGGGGCCTGCGTGACGGTCTGGATCCGCTTGCGCCGCGCCAGCCAGACGACGGCCGCCGCGTACAGCACCATTGGCACGATGTCGGCGACGACGTACTGCCACGGGACGTCGCCTTGGTCGATGTCGAGCTGCCCGACCGCGGCCGGGCCGAGGAACGCCAGCAGGTTGTTGAACACGTGCAGGGCGATGCCGGACTCCAGCCCGCCGGTCCGCGTCGCGAGCCAGGCCGCGATCGCGCCGAAGACGAAGATGTCGAGGATGCCCCAGCCGGTGTAGCCGTGCAGGGACGTGAACGCGGCGGAGCCGATCACGATCCCGGGCCAGGGGGTGCGGAACACGGCGCTGAGGGCGCGCCCGACGCGTCCGGTGCGGTTCTCCAGCGCGCAGGCGCCGACGGCCTGCAGCAGCCAGCCGCGGAAGACGACCTCCTCCGCCGACGACTGCAGCGGCACCAGCAGGACGATCACGATGGCGGCGGGGACGAACCGGCCCCAGCCGACCCAGTGCTCGCCGCCCGAGGAGGAGTCGTCGACGAACGCGCTCGCGATGATCGAGGACGCGTACGACACCGCGCAGAACGCCAGCGCCAGCCCGCAGCAGGTCAGCAGCCAGCGCCCGCGCAGGCGGCCCGCGACCGACGCCAGCGTGCCGGGCCTGCGCCGCTGCAGCAGCCAGGCGGCCAGCAGCGCCATCGGCAGGAAGATCGCGATCGTGGCGAGGTTGAACGCCAGGTCGGCGGTCGAGTTTCCGAAGAGCGTGTCCGTGTCGGAGCCGGAGATGTCCGGGGCGTCGCCGGTCGCCACGACCCGCACGACCATCCCCGCGATCATCATCCCGACCGCCAGCGCCATGCCGGCGAGGACGATCGCGACGCTGCCGGCGAGCGGCCGCCACCAGCGGTGCAGCGGCGTGCGCGCCATCCGGTGGAACGGCGTGCCGGGCGGCGGCCCGACCGTCCACGGCCCCTTCGGGGGCGGCGGCCCGTACCCGGCGAACCCCTGCGGCGCGTAAGGGCCGTAAGGCGGCTGGTCGGGGGCGGCGTACTGGCCCTGGTAGGGCGGAGCACCCTGATAGGGCTGGGCGCCGTAGTAAGGCGGCTGCATGGGGGCGGGCGGGGCCTGCTGCGCGTGCTGGTCGGCGGGCCACGTCCAGCCTGCCGCGGGCGCCTGCGGGACGGGCGCCTGCGGGAGCGGCTGCTGCTGGACGGGCGGCTGCGGGACGGGCGGCGGCGGAGGGCCGGGCATGGGCGGCCGCTGTGCCGGCGGGTCCGGGGACTCGCCCGACATGCCGGGATCGAGCGGAGCCCAGCCCTTCTCATCCGCTGGTTCCGGCACCTGGTCCCCTCCCGCGACGGCTTCCCCGTGTGGACGAATGGTATGTCCCGTCAGGTGCCCGAGGGATCGAAGCGCTTGGTGCGCGCCATCCCGGCGGCGCGTCCCTTGGCCGCGACGACGAGCGCCATCTTGCGGGACGCCTCGTCGATCATCTCGTCGCCGAGCGTCGCGGCGCCGCGTCCCTCGACGGTGGTGAAGTGCTCGTAGGCGTCCAGGATCAGCTCGGCGTGGTCGTAGTCGTCCTGGGACGGGGAGAACACCGCGTTCCCCGCCTCGATCTGGGACGGGTGCAGCACCCACTTGCCGTCGAAGCCGAGCGCGGCGGAGCGCTCGGCGACGCGCCGGAACGCCTCCACGTCGCGGACGTTGAAGTACGGGCCGTCGATGGCCTGCAGGTCGTGGGCGCGGGCGGCCATCAGGATCCGCATCAGGATGTAGTGGTAGGCGTCGCCCTCGGTGTAGCCGGGCGGCTGCTCCCCCACCACCAGCGTCCTCATGTTGATGGACGCCATCAGGTCGCCGGGCCCGAACACCAGCGACTCCAGGCGCGGCGACGACGCGGCGATCGCGTCGATGTTCACCATGCCCTTGGCGTCCTCGATCTGCGCCTCGATGCCGATGCGTCCGACCTCGAACCCCATGGCCCGCTCGATCTGGGTGAGGAGCCGGTCGAGCCATTGGACGTGCGTGGCGTCCGACGCCTTCGGCAGCATGATCGCGTCGAGGTTCGCGCCCGCGCCCTCGACGACCTCGATCACGTCCCGGTAGGCCCAGTGCGTCTCCAGGTCGTTGATCCGCACCACCCGGATCCTGCCGGTCCAGTCGCCGTCGTTGAGCGCGGCGACGACGGTCGCGCGCGCCCCCTCCTTGGCGGACGGCGCGACGGCGTCCTCCAGGTCGAGGAAGATCTCGTCGGCGGGGAGCCCCTGCGCCTTCTCGATGAAGCGGGGATTGCTGCCGGGGACCGCGAGGGTGGTGCGCCGAGACCTCATGGGCGGGATGCTATCCAGCGGTGTGAGACGCTTTCCTGCGTGGGTGAGCTGAACCGCGCGCTGGTCGAAGAGGCGGCGAAGAAGTCGGGGCTGCTCTGGCTCGACCTGCCCGGGCTGCCGCAGCCGCGCGCGGCCTGGCACGTCTGGCACGACGGGTCGGCGTACGTGCTGACCGGCGGCGAGGGCGAGCAGCCGCTGCCGGGCCTGCCCGAGGCCGACCGGGTCACCGTGATCCTGCGCAGCAAGGACAAGGGCGGCCGGCTCGTCACGTTCACCGCCGACTGCGCGCCGGTCGAGCCGGGCACCGAGCTGTGGGACGAGGTCGCGCCGCTGCTGGCCAAGGAGCGGCTGAACGCCCGCACCCACGAGGGGCAGCTGGAGACCTGGGCGGACGAGTCGTGGATCGTCCGGCTGACCCCGGCGGAGACGGCGGACGACCCGGAGCCCGGCGGCTACGCGACGGTGCGCCCGGTGCCGACCCCGGCGACGACCGCGGGCCCGCCGCCGAGGATGTTCGGCGGCAGGCGCCGCGGCGCCGACCGCTAGCGGGGCGGCCGGGCGCCGTCACATCTCCAGGGTGCGGCCCTCGGCGATCGCGCGGAGCTTGTCCGGGTTCGCCACCAGGTGGATCTCCGCGACGCGCCCGTCGTCGCCGACGGAGACGGTGATCGTGCTGATCGGGCGGTCCGGGCCGTCCACGACCAGGGCCGGCGCGCCGTTGATCTCGACGCGGCGCATCCGCCACTCGTCCGGGCCGACGCCCTCGTAGGGGCGGTCGCGGATGCCGGAGAGGAAGCGTCCGACCAGCTCGAAGCCGTGGACCAGCTTCTTCGGCGCCCGCACCTTGCCGCCGCCGTCGGTCCACATCGTCACGTCCGGGGCGAGGCTCTCCATGAGCCGGTTGACGTCGCCGCCGACGACCGCGTCGAGGAACCGCTCGGTCGCGGCGCGGCGCTCGGCGGCGCCGGCCTCGAAACGGGGGCGGCGGGCCTCGACGTGCTTGCGCGCCCGGGTGCCGAGCTGCCGCACGGACGCCTCCGTCCGGTCCAGCGCCCGCGCGATCTCCGCGTACGGGTAGCCGAACACCTCCTTCAGCACGAACACGGCGCGCTCCAGCGGGCTGAGGGTCTCCAGCACCACCAGCATCGCCATCGACACCGACTCCGACAGCTCCGCGCCCTCCGCGACGTCCGGCGAGGTCAGCATCGGCTCGGGCAGCCACGGGCCCACGTAGGTCTCGCGCTGCGCCCGCGCGGACCGCAGCCGGTCCAGCGCCACGTTCGTGGTGATCCGGACGAGGTAGGCCTTGGGGTCCTGGACGTCCGAGCGGTCCGCGGCGGACCAGCGGAGCCACGCGTCCTGGACGGCGTCCTCGGCGTCCGCCGCGGAGCCGAGCATCCGGTAGGCCACCGCGAACAGCAGGTTGCGGTGCTCCTCGAAGACATCAGACATGATCGTTCAGCCTCTCACGGGCGGCGCGCGCACCCGCCCTCGCCCTGAGGGACGGAACCGCCCGCCGGAACGTGACATGCCGCCGGTAGAAGGGCCGTGCGCCGATCGGGAGCGGCTAGCGGGAGCGGGCGAGCCGGGCGTCGGCGGCGCGCTCGATGGACTGGCCGATCTCCAGGTCGGCGACGTCGCGCTCCTGCCAGCCGCGCACGTCGGTCTCCTTGCCCGGTTCCAGGTTCTTGTAGATGTCGAAGAAGTGCGCGATCTCGTCGAGGAAGTACTTCGGCACGTCGCCCAGGTCGCGGATGGAGTCGTAGCGGACGTCCCGGGCCGGCACCGTGAGGATCTTGGCGTCGGGCTCGCCGCCGTCGTGCATCCAGAACACCCCGACGCTGCGGACCGACACCTGGCAGCCCGGGAACGTCGGCTCCTCCAGCAGCACCATCGCGTCCAGCGGGTCGCCGTCCTCGGCCAGCGTGTCGGGGACGTAGCCGTAGTCCACCGGGTACTGCGTCGAGGTGAACAGCATCCGGTCCAGGCGGATCCGCCCGAGCCGGTGGTCCATCTCGTACTTGTTGCGGGATCCGCGCGGGATCTCGACGATCATTTCCATTTCCATGGTGTCCTCCCCGCAGGGGCCATACCCGGCATGCCGGGCTCCCCTACTCCCGCACGGCCGGAACGTGCTCCCCGGTCGGAACGTCCTCCGCGGCCGGGACGTGCAGGGCGAGGAGGGTCACGTCGTCGGACTGCTCGTATCCGGCCAGCAGCCGGGCGACCAGATGGTCGACGAGCCGGGCCGGATCGGCCCCGCCGCCCCGCGGCAGCTCCGCCGCCGCCGCGACCAGGTCGCTGAGGCCGGTGTCGACGCCGCGCCTGCGGTTCTCCACCAGGCCGTCGGAGTACAGCACGACGGTGTCGCCGGGCGACAGCGAGAAGCTCGCCTGCTGCCGGTGGCTCGGCCAGCCGAGCGGGGTGCCGGCCTCGACGTCGCTCAGCTCCGGCGGCCGGCCCGCCGGCAGCAGCAGCGGCGGCGGATGCCCGGCGCTGGTGTACAGGCCCTGCCCGGTCGCGGGGTCGATCACCAGGTAGGCGACCGTGGTGAACTGCTCGGCGTCCTCGGTCGCGCTGAACAGCCGGTCCAGCCCGGACAGGACGGCGGCGGGCCGCGGGTCGGTGAGCGCCAGCGCGCGCAGCGCGTTGCGCACCCGGCCCATGATCGCGGCGGCCAGGACGCCCTTGCCCATCACGTCGCCGACGACGACCGCGAGCCGGTTGCCGGGCAGCTTGAACACGTCGTACCAGTCGCCGCCGACCTGGACGTGCCGGGTCACCGGGTCGTAGCGCGCCGCCATCCGCAGCTCCGGGCTGCTCGGCAGGTCGCCCGGCAGCAGGCTGCGCTGCAGCTGCTCGGCGGTGCGGTGCTCGCGCTCGAACAGGATCGCCCGCTCCACCGCCAGCGCGCACTGGCCGGCCAGCGCCTCCAGGAACACCTGCTCGTCCTCGGTAAGGAACCGGGTCCGGGTGAAGGCGAACCGCAGCACCCCGATCGCCGCGCCCGCCGCCAGCAGCGGCAGCGCCACCCACGCCTGCTCGCCGGGGCCGCGGCGCATCTCGTGCTCGGCGGCGGCCTCGCCGAGCATCCGCCGCAGCTCGCCGGGGTTCTCGGCGACGAACGGGCGGCCCTCGCGCGCCGCCGCCGACATCACGGTCGGGTCCGTGACGGCGACGACGTCCGGCCACACCGGCAGCGCGCCGGGGCCGGCTCCGGATTCCTCGGCTTCCTCGAACTCCTCGTCGTCCTCGGTGGCGGGGGCGGCGGTGTTGGACGGGTCGGCCGCCGGGGCGATGGGGGTGAGCCACGCCTTGCCGTCGTCCAGCAGCGCGACCGTGCAGTGGTCGACGCCGACCGCCGACTGCCCGACCTCCACGATGACCCGCACCACCTCGCCGACGGTCAGCGCCTCGGCGAGCATCGAGGTGGCCTGCTGGAGCCGGGCGGTGCGCAGCGCGGCGGCCGACAGCTGGCCGGTGAGCCGGCCGCGCATCTCCTCGGCGTCGCGGCGGCCGGTGACGTCGGTGCCGGCGCAGACCCACTCGATCACCTCGCCGTCCCGCCGGATCGGGACGGCCCGCACCTCGAAGTGCCGGCGCCCGCCGGCCCCGGTGAGGACGCGGCAGTCCACCTCCAGGACGCGCCCGCCGCGCATGCAGTCGCGCCACTCGGCGGCGACGCGGTCGTAGTCCTCCGGATGGACGGCGGCGAGCCAGCCGCCCTCCGCGTAGTCCTCGGGGGTCTGCCCGGTGACGGCGCGCCAGTGCGGGGCGTCCTCGCCGGCGGAGCCGTCCGCCGCGGTCGTCCACACCACCGGCGTCGTCGCCTCGACCAGCGACCGGTACCGCTCGGTGCGGCGGGTGATCGCCTCCTCCACCGCGCGGCGGACCGTCTCGTCCTGGACGATCAGCGCCGCGCCCAGCGCCGCGCCGCCGGGTCCGCGGACCGGCAGGCACGCGCAGACCCAGACCCGCTCGCCCGCACCACCGGGCTCGGACGCACCGCCGGGCTCCTGCGCGGCGCCGGACGGGGCGGCCGGTGCGGCGCCGGTCTCGGGGACGGGGCCGCGCACCTCCAGGCCGGTGACCGGGCGGCCGTCGTCCAGGACGCCGCGCAGCGCGGGCTCGAGGGCCGCGGCGAACTCGCCGTCCAGCACCTCGGTGAGCGTCCGGCCGGTCAGGTCGGCGCCGTCGCGGCCGCCCTCGCCGGCACCGCCGTCGCGCAGCAGCGCGCGCAGCGCCGCGTTGACGCGGCGCAGGCGGAGCCGGTCGTCGAGGAACGCGACGCCGAACGGCACCTCGGTGACCAGCGCGCCGAACAGCGCCCGGTCGGCCTGGGCGGCCTCGGCCGCGTCGGTCCGGGCAGCATCGGTCCGGGCCGTGTCGGTCGCAGCGCTGTCGGCCTGGGACGGGCCGGCGTGGGCCGCCTCGGCACCGGCCGTGTCGCGGGCATCCGGGACCATCGCCTCATCCCCCGGTCTCGATCCGGCCACCAGTCTAGACGCGGGGCCGCCCGATCGGCGGCGCTCACGCGCGCCGGGTCGTCCGCGGGGAATTATGTCCGGCACCTCCCCCTCACCTGTCGGACATAAGTCACTGACCAGGAGAAGTCGCACGTCAGCGGCCGTCCGGTTCCGCGGAATCCGCTGCGGGCGGCGCTCCGGGTCCCGAGGATGAGGGGCATGACGTTCCCGTTGATGCCGGGGTACGACCACATCAACCTGGTCGCCTCCCTCGATCCGGTCGCGGCCGTACGGGACCGCGAGATCGGCGACGCGATCCTGGCCTATCCCAAGCTCCTCCCGGCCGGGTCGCCCGATTTCGGGTACGCGGTGCAGACCGGCGCCGAGTGGCGGATCGGCTGCCTCGGCTCGGCCGACCCGTCCACCGCCCGGTACGGCCTGGCCGCCGACCTGCGGCGGGAGGCGGCGTCCGGCCGGCACGAGCCCGGCGTCGGGGCCGCGATGCTCGCGGCGGCCGGCCGCCTGGACCCCGAGGAGGGCGAGCAGCTCCCCAAGGACGAGTGGGAGATCGGCGACCGGCGCTACCGGATCATCCGGGTGGAGAAGTACACGCTGCTCGGCGACCGGGTGATGGAGCCGCCCCGGCCGACCGACACACCCGGCTCCTGCGGCGACGGGATGCTCCGCGGCCACCTGCTGGAGCCGGCGGCGCCGGCCGGGCAGTGGGAGGCGCAGCTGCGGCTGAACCTGGTCGGGCACATGCCGGTGCCGGGCACCGTCCCCGACATCGTGCTGGCCGAGGCGCGGCACGCGGTGCAGGCGCACCCGGGGGTGGTCCTGCTACCGCCGACGTTCGTCGCGGTCGAGGTCAAGGAAAACGGCTGGGCGCCGCTGACCGGCGGCGACGACCCGGAGCAGACCCGCCGGCGGCTGGCCCGCTACTTCGGCGACCTGCTGCCGCGGCTGCGCGAGTTCCAGGGCGACCCGCCCGGCCCGCAGGAGCTCGCCGAGTGGGAGCGGGCCGCCGAGCAGATCGAGCGGGCGACCGGGCACGCGTTCACTGCGGCGGGACGCGAGTTCCGGACCGTCCGCATCTCGCGGATGCTGCGCCTCGGCCGCGACGGGCCGGAGGCCCCGCGCCCCTCCGACCAGGAGCGCTACGGCCTGTCCGGCACCGCCTGCGAGGACGAGGAGGAAGAGGAGACCTCCTGACGGCCGGAGGCGCCCGCCCGTCCGCTGATCAGGAACACCGCCGCGGCGACGAGGCACAGCGCGCCGGCCGCGCCGAGGCTCGCGACGTCGAAGCCGTGCACCGCCGCGCGCGCCCCCGCGCCGGGATGGGCCCGCAGGTAGTGCGCGGCGGCCGTCCCGGCGACCGAGCTGAGCAGGGCGGTGCCGAGGGACGCGCCGATCTGCTGCGACGTCATGACGGTCGCGCCGGCCACGGCGGTGTCGGGGCCCGCGTCGAGGGTGGCGGTGCTGTTGGCCGTGACGAGCACCCAGCCGGTGCCGAGCCCCACGAGCAGGAACACCGGCAGCACGTGCGTCCAGTAGCCGCTGCCGGCCCGCACGGTTCCGAGCAGCGCGAGCCCGGCGGCGACCGCCAGCAGCCCGGGGGCCAGGAGCGCCCGGACCGGCGCCCGCACGAGCAGCCGGCTCACCGCCCGCACGCCGATCATCAGCCCGGCGGTGAGCGGCAGGAACGCGACGCCCGCGCGCACCGGCGAGTAGCCGAGCACGTTCTGCAGGTAGAAGGTGAGGAAGAACAGCGCGGCGAACATCCCGGCCGACAGGCCGAGGACGGCGAGGTAGGAGCCCCCGCGGCGCCGGTCGAGGACGACCCGCGGCGGCAGCAGCGGCGCGGGCGCCCTGGTCTGCGTCCAGGCGAACACCGCCAGCAGCGCGGCCCCGCCCGCGAGGGGGCCGGCGGACGTCGCGGCGCCCCAGCCGTCCGGTTCCGCCCGCGCGAAGCCGAGGACGAGGCCCATCAGCCCGGCGGTGGCGAGCAGCGCCCCGACGACGTCGATCTTCACGCCCGGGGTGCGCGGCACCGGGCGGACCGCGTGCAGGACCCCGGCGCCGGCGGCGACCGCGATCGGCACGTTCACGAACATGCACCATCGCCAGTCGAGGTAGTCGGTGAGGACGCCGCCGAGCAGGACGCCGAGCCCGGAGGAGCTGCCCATCACCGTCCCGTAGATCCCGAACGCCCGGCCGCGCTCGGCCGGGGCGGGGAACGTCGCCGCGAGCGTCGCCAGCACGGACGGGGTGAGCAGGGCCCCGAAGGCGCCCTGGGCGGCCCGCGCGGCGAGCAGCGGCGCAGGGCCGGGCGCCGCGCCGCCGAGCGCGGACGCCAGCGCGAACCCCGACAGCCCGGCCAGCAGCGCGCGGCGGCGGCCGATCAGGTCCGACAGCCGGCCGCCGAGGAGCAGCAGGCCGCCGTAGCCGAGCGCGTAGGCGGTGATCACCCACTGCCGGCCCGGGTCGGACAGGTGCAGGGAGCGCTGCAGCGAGGGCAGCGCGATGTTCATGATCGTCATGTCGATGCCGATCATGAGCTGGGCGGTGGCGACGGCGGCCAGCGCCCACCAGCGCCGCGGGGCGGGCGCGGCCGGGCGCGTGCCGTCCCGGTGGCCGGGGGCCGTTTCCGTGCTCACGGCCGCCTCAGAACATTCCGTTGTCGTTCGCGGCGGTCTCGGGGATCGGCTGCATCACGTCCCAGTGCTCGACGATCCTGCCGCCCTCGAACCGGAAGATGTCGACGATCGCGGTGCCGGCCTGCCCGGGCACCCGCACCCCGTGCACGTGCGCGATGACGCGGTCGCCGTCGGCGTACAGGGCCTTGACCTCGGCGCGCAGGTCGGGGAACTCGGCGCGGATCGTGTCGACGAAGCCGCGGAAGCCCTCGATGCCGTCGGCGATGCGCGGGTTGTGCTGGACGTAGCGGTCGCCGATCAGCCGTGCGGCGGCAGCGAAGTCCTTGCGGTTGAGCCCGGCCTCGTAGAAGGCGCGGACGGTCGCCTTGTTGGCCTCGGTGTCGTGCGGAGCCGCGTCTGCGGTCGTGGTGGACATGGTGCGCCCTTCCAATTACTGAACGGTTGTAGCGCTACGACTGTAGCGCAACGGTCGCCCGAATAGAATGCCGGGCATGGGAACGACGCGGCCCTCGCGCGGGCGGAACCGGCGCGGCCAGGGCGAACGGCTGCGCGAGGAGATCGTCACGACGGCGCTGCGGCTGCTGGACGAGCTCGGCGACGACGAGGCGCTGTCGCTGCGCGCGGTGGCCCGGGAGATCGGCATCGCGGCGACGTCGGTCTACCTGCACTTCGCCGACCGGGACGCGCTGGTCCTCGCGGCGATGGAGCGCAGCCACGCCGACCTGGTCCGGGCCGCCGACGAGGCCGAGGACGCCGCCGGCGACCCGGTGGGCGGCCTGCGCGCGCGCGTGCATGTGATGGGCGCCTGGTCGCACGAGCACCCGGGCCTCTACAAGGTGCTGCACGAGAGCGCCGTCAACCAGCGGCACGACACCTCGTTCAAGATGGCGCTGGGCAAGCGCACCACGGCGGCCGTCCAGCGGTGCATGGACGAGGGCCTGGCGCCCGCCGGCGACGCGGCGGCCGTCTCGCTCGACCTGCGCGCGGCCGTGCACGGCGCGGTCTCGATGCGCGTCAACGAGCCGAACCTGCCGTGGGAGCCGCTGGAGCAGCAGGTCGACCGGCTGCTCGCCAAGCTCGTCGGCGTCCGGCTGCGTTGACGGGGCCTAGAGAGTTGACGGGGCCTAGAGATACGCGCGGGCCTGGAGCTCGAACAGCTCGGCGTAGAGGCCGCCCTCGGCGAGGAGCGCGGCGTGGTCGCCGGCCTGGACGACCCGGCCGCCGTCCATGACGACGATGAGGTCGGCCATCCGGACGGTCGAGAAGCGGTGCGACACCAGGATCGTGATCGCGCCGGTTCCGGCGGCGGTGCGGCGGGCGGCGTCGAGGTAGCGGCGGAACAGCGCGTCCTCAGTGGGCGCGTCGAGGCTCGCGGTGGGCTCGTCCAGGACGAGCAGCAGCGGGCGGTCGCGCATCATCGCGCGGCCGAGGGCGAGCTTCTGCCACTGCCCGCCGGACAGGTCGGCGCCGCCCTGGAACGACTTCCCGAGCGGGGTGTCGAGGCCGGACGGCAGCTCGTCGACGACGCCGGTCCCGGCGGCGCGGTCGAGGGCGGTGCGGACGGCGTCCTCGTCGCCGAGGCGGGGCAGGTCGCCGATGCCGACGGCCTCGCCCGCGAGCAGGTTCCACTTCACGAAGTCCTGGAAGGCGGCGGACGTGCGGGCGCGCCACGCGGTGCGGTCGACGGCCGCCAGGTCGGCGCCGTCCAGCAGGATCCGCCCGCTCGTCGGCGGATACATGCCGGTCAGCAGCTTGACCAGCGTGGTCTTGCCGGCGCCGTTCTCGCCGATCAGCGCCACGGTGCCGCCGGCGGGCAGGGTGAGGTCCACCTCGCGCAGGACGGGCGCGCCGGCGCCGGGGTAGGTGAACGCGACGTTCTCCAGCGTGATGCCGTGGTCGAGCCGGTCGGGGGCGGGCGCACCCGGGGTGCGCTGCGCGGCCGCGTGGTCCTCCAGCCACAGCAGGCTCTGCGCGGCGGACGCCGTGGTGACGGTCTGCCCGATGGCGTTGGACGCCTGCGACACGGTGAGCTGCGCGCGCCGCAGCAGGCTGACCGCCAGCACGACCTGGCCCGCCGACGCGTCGCCGCGCGCGGCCCGGACCGCGATGAGCGCGATCGCGCCGGAGAAGGCGGCGGCGTACAGGAACCAGCCGAGCGCGCTCCACAGCGCGCCGGCGGACGCGGCGCGGACGGTCGCGCGGCGGGCTGTGGCGCTGAGCCGGTCGTGCCGGGCGCGCAGCTCGGGCCCGAGGCCGTAGGTCCGCAGCTCCTTGGCGGGCCCGGCGGTCGCGGCCAGCTCGAACAGCTCCCCGGCGAGCCGCCGCTCGTCCGCGACGGCGGACTCGGCGCGCTCGCGCAGCTTCACGGACCGCTTGTCGGCGAGGTAGGGCGGCAGCCCGGCGAGCGGGAGCAGCGCGAGCGGCCGGTACACGGTCGCCAGCAGGATGGCGATCCCGGCCGTCCGGACGGCGACGGACGCGAGGGTGAGCGCCTGCCGGGGCCCGGCGGCGAGCATCGGGCGGCGCCGTTCGAGCCGTTCCAGCTCGGTGAGGTAGTCGGGCCGCTCGAAGTGCTCCAGGCCGGGGACGGCGTTGACGAGCGCGGCGATCCGGGCCGACAGCCACACCGACACCTCGTCGGTCAGCGCGATCAGCCGCCCCGCCGACACGATCATCAGCGTCCAGGACAGGGTGAACAGCACGGCGACGGCGACCGTCCCGGCGATCTCGCCGGACACGTCGTGCCGCGCCAGCGCGTCGATCATCGTGCGGATGCCGATCGGGTAGGTGACCTGCGTGAGCGCCGTCGCGAGGGTGGTCAGCGCGGCGACGGCCATCGGGCGCGGCGCCGCCCGGAACCCGTCGGCGACCAGGACGCGGAACGTGCGGCGGATCGTCGTCATGCGTCCTCCTCCGGGGCGTGGAAGCGGGCGGCCTGGAGGCGGAACATCTCCGCGTAGATCCCGCCGAGCGCCATCAGCTCGTCGTGGCCGCCCTGCTCGGCGAGGCGGCCGCCGTCCAGCACGCAGATCCGGTCGGCGCGGCGCACGGTCGAGAAGCGGTGCGAGATGACGATGGACGTCAGGCCGCGGGTGAGGTCGAGGAACCGGTCGAAGAACGCGGCCTCGGCGCGGACGTCCAGCCATGCGGTCGGCTCGTCCAGGACGAGCACCTTCGCGCCGTGCTCCACGGCGAACAGCGCGCGGGCGAGGGCGACGCGCTGCCACTGCCCGTCCGACAGGTCCGTTCCGCCCGCGTACTGGCGGGACAGGACGGTGTCCCAGCCGACCTCCTCGGCGAGCCCGAGGGCGCCGGCGCGTTCGGCGGCGCGGGCGCGGCCGTCCTCGTCCCCGGCGTGCTCGACGGCGCCGAGCGCGATGTTCTCGCCGAGCGTCAGCGGATAGCGGTTGAAGTCCTGGAACACGGCGGCGAACCGGCGCTGCCAGCCCGCCGCGTCCAGGTCGCGGAGCGGGACGCCGTCCACGGTGATGGTCCCGCCGGTCGGGTCGTGCATGCGGGCGAGCAGCTTGACCAGCGTGGTCTTGCCGGCGCCGTTCACGCCGACGATCGCGGTGGAGCGTCCAGCCGGGATGTCGAGGTCGAGGCCGTCCAGGACGGGCTCGCCGCCGGGGTAGGCGAAGCGGACGCCCTCCAGCCGGATGCCGCGCTCGGGCAGGCCGGCCGGGTCCCGTCCACCGCTCAACTCTTCGCGGGCGGCGTGCAGGCGCGCCTCCAGCGCGGCCTGGTCGGGCAGGGCGGAGACCATCCACTCGGCGGAGATGTCGCCGGTGGTGACCGTGCCCGCGTACATGGTGGCGGGCAGGAGCGGCAGCATGACCGACAGTTCGCGCAGCCCGATCTGGTGGTGCAGCGCCGCGTACGCGAGGGTGCCGCACGCGACGAGGTAGACGGCGAGGACCGCGCCGGCGAGCAGGTAGGCGCGGCGGCTGAG
Source organism: Actinomadura opuntiae (assembly GCF_030283205.1). Lineage (GTDB taxonomy): Bacteria > Actinomycetota > Actinomycetes > Streptosporangiales > Streptosporangiaceae > Spirillospora. The sequence continues at coordinate 160,928 of NZ_JASNWF010000020.1, read as the reverse complement.
CCGGGCGTAGCTCTCCCGGGTCGTCGCCATGCCCTCCGCCCAGTGCTCGCGGTAGCGGTCGATCGTCCAGTCGCCGAGGCCGAAGACGCGCAGCTCCTTCGCGGCGGCCGGACGGATCGCCAGGTACAGGAAGTACCAGGCGCGCCGCAGCACCTCGGCCTTCGTCCGGAACCCGACGATCTGCGCGAGGATGATCGTCCGGAGCGGGCGCCGGATCAGCAGCCAGACGGCCAGCAGCGCGAGGCCGAGCCACCACCGGAAGGTGGCGAGCACCGCGCACGCCGCGATCCCGGCGAGCCGGGACCCGGCGGCCGAGGCGAGCGCGACCGGCGCGTCCGCCGGCACGTGGCCGGTCAGCTTGCCCTTGGCCAGTTCGAGCCGGTCCTGGATCTGCGGGTCCTCCAGGTGCGCGACGCCGACGGGCCCGCTGACGGCCGCCATGAGACGGCTCTGCAGGTCGTCCACCAGGCGCGCCTTCACGCAGGCGCCGAGCCACTCCTGGTAGGGGCCGGTCAGCAGCGTCGCCGCGTACAGCAGGCCCGCGACCAGCAGCGCGACGGCGAGCGCCCGTCCGGGGGCGCCGTGCAGGTGCGCGGCGGCAGCGGCGGGGATCCGCCCGACCGCGTAGCCGAGGGCGACCAGGCTCGCGTTCGGCAGCACCGCGTTCGCCGCGACCAGCAGGGCGACCGCCGCCGTCCAGCCCGGCCACCGCGGGCGTCAGCTGGGGCACGTTCTTCACCTACTTCCCCAGCAAGGACGACGTGGTCCTGGAGGCCGCGACCGCCGCCTGCGCGGCGTTCGCCGACGCCTGCCGCACGGGCCTGGCGAGCGGCGCGCGGACCGGCGTGATCGTCGGCAACGCCTTCACGGCCCTGCGCCGCACGGCGCCGGCGCCCGGCCCGCTGCGCGACGCGATCATGCGCGGCATCGCCGACCGGCCCGAGCGCCTGTCCGACCATCTCGGCGAGGACGTCCCGGACCCCGTGCTCGCGCTGAGCGAGGTCCTGGAGGCCGGGCAGCGGCGGGGCGAGATCACGGCCGGGGAGCCCGCCGAGTCGCTGGCGGCGGTGCTGGTGCACGCCACGGTCGCCGCCGGGCAGCGCGAGGCCGCGATGGCCCGCGCCGCCGGCGCCACGGAGCGGACCGGGCTGCCGCTGACCGTCCTCACCGTCCAACTGCTGCTGCGCGGCATGCGTCCCGAGCCCGAGCCGGACGACGCCCGCGCGGTCGCGCTCCAGCGCGCCGCGGCCGCCCTCACCGACACCGCGCCCGGCAGCGCGCCCGACGCCGCGCCGCGGACGGAGTGACGGGCCCCCTCGGCCGATCTTGGCCAACGGGGGCGGCGGGTGCGGCATCGCGGCGAGACTGGCGGGCGACGGTCTTCCCCATCCGACGGAGCGCCCATGCCCGAGCACCCGGAGATCGACTCGTCCGTCCCGCATTCGGCGCGGATCTGGAACTACTGGCTGGACGGCAAGGAGAACTACCCGATCGACCGGGAGGTCGGTGACGCGTTCGTGCGGATCTTCCCCGGCCAGGTGGACATCGCCCGGCACTCGCGCGCGTTCCTCGGCCGGGCGGTGCGCTTCCTGGCGGGCGAGGCGGGCATCCGGCAGTTCCTGGACATCGGCACCGGGCTGCCCACCGTCGACAACACCCACGAGGTCGCGCAGCGCGTCGCGCCCGAGTCCCGGATCGTGTACGTCGACAACGATCCGCTGGTGCTGGCGCACGCCCGGGCGCTGCTGACCTCGACTCCGGCGGGCGTGACCTCCTACATCGACGCCGACATCCGCGAGCCCGGCGCGATCCTGGCGAAGGCGGCCGACACCCTCGACTTCGGCGAGCCGGTGGGGCTGCTGCTGCTCGGCATCCTCGGCCACGTCACCGACGAGGAGGACCCGGAGGCGATCCTCGCGCAGCTGGTGGACGCGCTCGCGCCGGGCAGCTACGTCGTCATCAACGACGGCACGAACGTCTTCGGCGGCGGTGGCGACGGGGACGGGGACGGGGACGGGGACGGGGACGGCGAGCAGGCCGAGAGGCCCGACGAGACGGCCCGCGTCCGCGCGATCGCCCGGTACGTGGAGGCCGGCGGCGTCGCCTACAACCTGCGCTCACCGGAGCGGATCACCGCGTACTTCGACGGCCTGGAGCTGGTGGAGCCCGGCGTGGTGCCGGTGTCGCGGTGGCGGCCCGAGGCGCTGCCGTTCGGCGAGCCCGACGAGGTCGACGCGTTCTGCGGCGTCGCCCGCGTCCCCTAGGCGCCGCCGTCCGTGATGAGGGGCCACAGGCCGCCGGCGCCCGCGTCGAGGGCCCGGCCGCCGACGGCCTCGCCCCATTCGGCCTCGTTGCCGCACTCGTCGCGCCAGGCCCACAGCCGCGTGGTGGCGTGCCGGAGGCCGTGCTCGTCGGTGAACCCGATCGCGCCGTGGACCTGGTGCGCGAGCCGGCACACGGTCCCGGCGGCCTCGCTCACCGCCGCCTTCGCCGCCGCGACGGCGAGACCGGTGCCCTCCGCGGCCGCCGCCTGCGCCGCGACCCGCGCCATCAGCGTCTCGCCCGCCATCTCGGCGAGGTGCTGCTGGACGGCCTGGAACTTCGCCAGCGGCCGTCCGAACTGGACGCGCTCGCCCGCGTAGCGGAGCGCGAGACCGGTCGCGGTCTCCATCGCCCCGGCCATCAGCGCCGTCCGTCCGAGCGCTCCGCGTTCCCGGAACGCCTGCGCGGTCGCCGCCGAGGCGAGCACGTGTGCGGGCGCGGCGTCGCGCAGGTGGACGGTGTCGCGCGGCTCGCCCGCGAGATTCGCGCCGTCGTCGATCTCGAAGCCGCCGCGCGGGACGTAGGCGACCTGACCGCCCACCAGCACCGCGATGCCCTCCGCGTGCCGGGCCCACGGGACGCGCGGCAGCGTGCCCGACAGCCTCCACCCGTCGCCGTCCTGCCGGAGCGCGACGTCGGGCCCGGCGAGCGCGGCGGTCAGCGGCCCGGACGGGACGTCGGCGCCGACGTCGGCGAGCAGCCATCCGGCCAGCAGTGCGGTCTCCGCCAGCGGGACGGCCGCCGCGTGCCGTCCCAGCGCGCGCAGCACCTCGGCCGCGGTGGCGAGGTCGGCTCCGGCGCCGCCGCGCTCCTCCGGCACCGGCAGCAGCGTCACGCCGACCTTTTCCAGCTCGTCCCACAGGCGCGGGTTCCAGGTCTGCTCGGGGTCGGCGTACCGGGCGCACACCGCGTCCACCGTGGACACCAGCGCTTCGACGACGTCGTTCACCGCGCCTCCCCTCCTCCGGCCAGGATTGCTTTGGCGACGACGCCGCGCAGGATCTCGTTCGTCCCGCCGCGCAGCGTGAACCCGGGGCCGTGGAGCACCGACTGGGCCAGCAGCTGGGCGAGCGGGTCGGACGACGCGAGATCGGGTTCGACGCGGACCAGCAGCCGGACGGTCTCGGTCAGCGCGCCCTCGAACCGGGTGCCGAGGTCCTTGACGACGGCGGCCTCAATGGCGGGCGCGTCCCCGGCGGCGAGCCGCGCGGCGACCGCGAGGGACATCTGCCGCAGCGCCCACAGCCGCGCGACGAGCATCCCGATGCGGGCGCGGTCGGCGGCGTCGGCGCCGCGTTCGGCGAGCCGCCCGGCGACGGCCGCGAGCAGCGGGAACGTGCTGAGGATCCGCTCGGGCCCGCTGCGCTCGAACGACAGCTCGCTGGTCACCTGCCGCCAGCCGTCGCCGACCGTGCCGAGCACCCGGCCGTCGGGCACGAACACGTCGGTGAGGACGACCTCGTTGAAGTGGTGCTCGCCGGTCAGCAGCCGGATCGGGCGGATCTGCAGGCCGGGCGAGCGCAGGTCGACGATCAGCTGGGTGAGGCCCTCGTGCCGGCTCTGCCCGGCCGGTCCGGTCCGCACCAGCGCGATCATGGCGTCGGCGAGGTGGGCGCCGCTCGTCCACACCTTGGCGCCGTTGACGACCCAGCCGCCGTCCGCGCGCTCGGCCCGGGTCCGGACGGACGCCAGGTCGGAGCCGGAGTCGGGCTCGGACATGCCGATCGCGAAGGACGTCTCGCCGCGCGCGATGCCGGGCAGGTAGGCGCGGCGCTGCTCCTCGGTGCCGAACTTCAGCAGCGACGGCCCGGACTGCCGGTCGGCGATCCAGTGCGCGGCGACCGGCGCCCCGGCCGCCAGCAGCTCCTCGGTGACGGCGAACCGGGCGAGCGATCCGGCCTCGCTCCCGCCGTAGGCGCGCGGGAACGTCATCCCGATCCAGCCGCGCTCGCCGAGCCGCCGGCTGAACGCCGGATCCCAGCCGGCCAGCCAGTTGTCGGCGTGCGGCACGATCCGTCCGGCGGCGATCTCCTCGGCGAGGAAGGCGCGGACGTCCCGGCGCAGGCCGTCCAGCTCGGGCGGCGGGACCGCCGCGTCCAGCCTCAGTGCGGGCACGGCACCTTCTTACCGGATGCCCCCAGAACGGGATTCGGCGGCACCGGCCCGCGGGCCGTCCCGCTGGTCGGGAGGCGGTGGCGGGGGCGGTGCGCGCGGCCCGTTACCCTACCAAACAGTTGTTAGAAAAAAGGCGGTCCGGCAGTGACGAGGGCCCTGGAGGAGGCACCGCATGGATCTTGAGTTCGGGGCGGCGGACGAGGCGTTCCGCGCCGAGGTGCGGGAGTGGCTGCGCGCGAACGCGCCGGCCGAGCCGCTGCCGTCGCTGGAGACCGAGGAGGGCTTCGCGCTCCACCGCGACTGGGAGCGCCGGCTCGGCGAGGCGCGGCTGGGCGTCGTGTCGTGGCCGGAGGAGTACGGGGGGCGCGGCGTCTCCGTCCTCCAGTGGCTGATCTTCGAGGAGGAGTACTACGCGGCGAACGCGCCGGGCCGGGTCAGCCAGAACGGCATCAACCTGCTGGCGCCGACGCTGCTCAAGCACGGCACGCCCGAGCAGCTCGCGCGGATCCTGCCGCCGATGGCCGCCGGCGAGGTGATCTGGGCGCAGGCGTGGTCGGAGCCCGGCGCGGGCAGCGACCTCGCGGCGCTGCGCTCCACCGCGACCCGCACCGACGGCGGCTGGCTGCTGGACGGCCAGAAGACGTGGAGCTCGCGGGCCGCGTTCGCCGACCGGGGCTTCGGGCTGTTCCGCTCCGACCCGGAGTCGTCGCGGCACAAGGGCCTGACGTACCTGATGTTCCCGCTGGACGCCGAGGGCGTGACGGTCCGACCGATCGGCCGCCTCGACGGCAAGCCCGCGTTCGCCGAGCTGTTCCTGGACGGGGTCTTCGTCCCGGACGAGGACGTCATCGGCGCGCCCGGCGACGGCTGGCGGGTCGCGATGAGCACCGCCGGCAACGAGCGCGGCCTCACGCTGCGCAGCCCCGGCCGGTTCACCGCCGCGACCGAGCGGCTCGTCGAGCTGTGGAAGGAGCGCGCCGACCCGTCCGACACCGCGCTGCGCGACCGGGTCGCCGACGCGTGGATCCGGTCCCGCGCGTACCGGCTGAAGGGCTTCGAGACGATCTCGCGGGACGACGACATCGGTGCCGAGTCCAGCCTCAACAAGGTCTTCTGGTCGGAGCTGGACGTGGCGCTGCACGAGACGGCCCTGGACCTGCTCGGCCCGGACGGCGAGCTCGACTCCGACTGGCTGGAGGGCTACGTGTTCTCCCTGGCCGGCCCGATCTACGCGGGCACCAACGAGATCCAGCGCAACGTAATCGCCGAGCGGCTGCTCGGCCTGCCGAGGGGGTCCCGGTGAAGTTCGTCCTCTCCGCCGAGCAGCGGATGTTCGGTGAGACGCTGCGCCGGCTGCTGGCCGGCGCGCAGACTGCGAAGGCCGTCCGGGCGTGGGCGGCGGGCGACGCGGCGCCGGGCCGGGCGCTGTGGGCGCAGGCCGCCGAGGCGGGCGTGTTCGCGCTGGCCGTGCCGGAGGAGCACGGCGGCATCGGGCCGCTGCCGGTCGAGCTGGCCGTGGCGATGGAGGAGCTGGGCCGCGCCGCCGCGCCCGGCCCGTACGTCGAGACGCTCGCCGCCGCCGAGGTCCTGACCGACGGCGACCTGCTGGCGAGGATCGCCGAGGGCGAGGCGCTGGTGTCGGTCGCCGTCCCGCACGCGCTGGACGCCGACGCCGCCGACCTCGTCATCACCACCGACGGCACCGCCGTGCAGGCCGGCGAGCGCGTCGCGTCCCTGGACCCGGCGCGCCGCCTGTTCAAGGTGGACGGCGAGCCGTCCGGCCTCACCGACCTCGGCGTGATGCTGTGCGCCGCGCAGCAGATCGGCCTCGGCCGCGCCCTGCTGGACGTGTCGGTCGAGTACGCCAAGACGCGGCAGCAGTTCGGGCACCCGATCGGCGAGTACCAGGCCGTCAAGCACCACCTCGCCACCGCGCTGGTGGAGCTGGAGTTCGCGCGGCCGCTCGTCTACGGCGCGGCGCTGTCGTACGGGACGGACGACTTCGCGCGGGACGCGTCCGCCGCGAAGGTCGCCGCGTCCGACGCCTCCTACCTCGCGGCGAAGACGGCGCTGCAGGTGCACGCCGCCATCGGCTACACCGACGAGTACGACCCGTCGCTGTGGATCCGCAAGGCCCGCGCCCTGTACTCGGCCTGGGGCACCCCCGCCCACCACCGCGCCCGCGTCGCCGCCGCCCTCTAGGCGCCGGCCTGCTCTTTGAGCTCGACGCGGCGGACCTTGCCGGACGCGGTCTTCGGGAGGTCGTCCACGAAGACGACCTCCCGGGGGACCTTGAAGTTCGCGAGCCGCTCGCGGCAGTGCGCGACCAGCTCGTCGGCGGTCGCGGTGCGGCCGGGGCGCAGCCGGACGTAGGCGCGGCCGACCTCGCCCATCCGGGCGTCCGGGACCCCGACGACGCCGGACTCGGCGACCGCGTCGTGCCGGGCCAGGACGTCCTCGACCTCCGCCGGGTACACGTTGAAGCCGCCGACGACGAACATCTCCTTGGACCGGCCGGTGATCGACAGGTTGCCGCGCTCGTCCAGGCGTCCCCGGTCGCCGGTGTCGAGCCAGCCGTCGCGGATCGTCTCGGCGGTCGCCTCCGGGTCGTCGAGGTAGCCGCTCATCACGTTGTAGCCGCGGACGAGGACCTCGCCGTCGGCGCCCGCCGGGACCTCGGCCCCCTTGTCGTCGACGATCTTCACTTCGACGTCGTCGATGGGCCGGCCGCAGGTCGTCGCGATCGTCTCGTCATCGTCGTCCACCGAGCAGGCGGTCACCGTGCCGGTGCACTCCGTCAGCCCGTAGGCGGTGACGACCTGCGGGAACAGCTCCTCGCGGATCCGCCGGACGAGCGCGACCGGGACGTCGGCGGCGCCGGTCACCGCCAGCCGCAGCGAGGACAGGTCGCGGTCGCCGCGGCCGGGGGCGTCCAGCAGCGTGGTGTAGATCGTCGGCGGGCCGGGCAGCACCGTGATCCGCTCCGCCTCGATGATCCGCAGCGTCTCCGCGACCTCGAACACCGGCTGGAGCACCATCGTGGCGCCCTTCAGCACGCACGCCAGCACGCCGGCCTTGTAGCCGAACGAGTGGAACATCGGGTTCACGATCAGGTAGCGGTCGCCGGCGTGCACGCCGGTCCGCGCCGCCCACGCCTCGAACGTCCGGACGTTCTGCTCGTGCGTGCACATCACGCCCTTGGGCCGTCCGGTGGTGCCGGACGTGAACAGGATGTCGGCGACGTCGCCCGGGCGGACGGCGGCGGCCCGCGCGTCCGCCTCCTCCGGCGGCACGGCCTTGCCGACGAACGCCGGCCACGACGTCACGCCCGGCCGCTCGTCCCCGTTGAAGGTGACGACGGCCTCCAGGTCGGGCAGGCCCGGGTACGCGCCGGTCGCGTCGACCCCGAGCATGCCGGGGTAGTCGATGCCGAGGAACCCGTCGGCGACGAACAGCATCTTCACGCGGGCGCGGGTCAGCGGCCAGCGCGCCTCGTCGCCCTTGTAGCGGGTGTTGAGCGGGACGAGCGTCGCGCCCGCGCCCATGGCGCCGAGCACGGTGACGATCCACGGCAGCCCGTTCGGCGCCCAGATCGCGATCCGGTCGCCGGGCTCGATCCCGGCTCCGGCGAACGCCGCGGTCGCCTCCCGCACGCGGTCCCGCAACTGCGCGAACGTCACCCGGACGTCCCCGTCCACCACGGCCTCGGCGTCCGGATACGCCTTCGCCGCCCGTGCCAACACCGCCGGAATCGTCAGCTCGCCCATGACAGCCCATAGTGGCCCCGGTCACTCGAAATCGGCCAGAGCGTCCCGCTCACCGGTACCCACCGCGCCGCCCCCGCGGCCAGCGGCCCCCATCGCCTCCCTGGGGCTCGCGGGGACAAACGGGGACATGTATAGTCCCGGTTCATGCGGATGGGCGAGGGCGTCGAGTGGGGGCTGCACTGCTGCGTGACGCTGGGCTGGCTGGACGACCGGGCGCCGGTGTCGATCCGGCGGCTGGCCGCCTGGTTCGACCTGCCGCAGGAGTACCTCAAGAAGCGCCTCCAGCCGCTCGCCCGCGCCGGGATCCTGACCTCGAGCCCGGGGGTGCGGGGCGGCTGGTCGCTCGCCCGGCCGCCCGAGAAGATCACGGTGATGGAGGTCGTCACCGCGCTCGAAGGGCCGCTCGAACCGTTCCGCTGCACCGAGATCCGGCAGCGCGGGATCGGCGGGCGCGACGCCGGCCGCGAGTTCGACGGCCCCTGCGGCATCTCCGCCATGATGCGCCGCGCCGAACTGGCCTGGCGCCGCGAACTGGCCGGCCGCACCATCGCCGACCTGATGGAGGACGCCCCCGAGGGCGCCGCCCGCACCCGCCGCAACTACGGCCGCCTCGCCGACTGACCCTTTCCGGCCCGGACGCGCCCGGGCCCTTCTTGTGGGAGAAACAGGGACGTTGAATACCCCGATACATCGCTCAGTGGACCGGCCGGCCCCGCCGGAGATCGCCCCGCGCGGCCTGCGCTCGACCCTCGTCCTGGCCCTCGGCACCTTCGCCGTCGGGACGGACGCCTACGTCGTCGCGGGCTTCCTGCCCGAGATGGCGTCCTCGCTGCACGTCTCCGAGGGGACCGCCGGGCAGTCGGCGACGGCGTTCGCGGTCACCTACGCCGTCCTGTCACCGGTCCTCGCGACCGTCCTCGCCCGCGTCCCCCGCCGCGCGCTGCTGGTCGGCGCCCTCGCGGTGCTGGCCGCCGCCAATCTCGGCTCCGCGCTGGCGCCGAACTTCGCACTGCTGATGGCGTCGCGCATCGCGGCCGCGTCCGGCGCGGCGGCCTTCACCCCGAACGCCGGGGCGGTCGCCTCCGCGCTCGTCGCCCCGGCCCAGCGCGCCCGCGCCCTGGCCGTCGTCATCGGCGGCCTCACCGTCGCCACCGCCCTGGGCGTCCCGCTCGGCAACCTCGCCGCCCGGGCCCTCGACTGGCACGCCGCGCTCGCGCTGGTCGCGGCCCTGTGCGCCGTTGCCGCCGCGGGCGTGTTCGCCGCGATGCCCGCGCTCCCCGGCGGCCCCCGCATCCCGCTCCGCCAGCGGCTCGCCGCCCTGCGCCGCCCCGGCGTCGTTGCCGTCCTGCCCCTGACCGTGCTGGGCATGGCCGCCGGGTACGGGCTGTACGCGTACGCCGTCCCGATCATGCGGACGCTCGGCGCCGGTGAAAGCGCCGAGCCCTGGCTGCTGTTCCTCTACGGCGCCGGCGCCGTCGCGGGCAACCTCGTCGCGGGCACGCGCGTCGACCGGCACGGCCCCATCCGCGTCCAGGCCGTCGGCTACACCGCCCTCACCGCGACGCTCGCCCTCTTCACCTGGGCCGCCGCCGCGCGCACGGACTGGCTCCCCCTCACCGCCGCCCTGATGATCGCCTGGGGCGCGACCACCTGGTTCCAGACCCCGGCCCAGCAGGTCCGCCTCATCAACGCCGCCCCGCAGGAGACCGCCGTGGTCGTCGGCCTGAACGCCTCCGCCCTCTACGCCGGGATCGGCCTCGGCACCGTCCTCGGCGGCGCCCTCCTTCCCCTGGGCGCCACGGCGGCCCTCGCCGCCTGCACCGCCCTGGCCGCCCTCTGCCTCGTCCACCTCCTCCTCACCCGCCGCCACTGACCGCGCCCGCCGGCCGGAACCGCTCAGGCGGAACGCCGCTCGTAACGTGCGCGGGCCAGCTCATGGGCCGTACGAAGCAGCTCCAGGACGACCGTCCCGGTTCGCTTCCCGGGATTCACCACGGCCAGCCACCCCGCGTTCCCGTAGACCGGGTGCGCCATCAGGACGTCCTCCGCGCTCGGGTCCGTTTGTGCCGCCCACCGCGCGGAGGCGTCCTTCCCGGCGGCGATGTTCACCCGGAACGCGCCGGGCCGATCGAGCCGCGACCCCTCGTCGCCGGGGTAGTCCTTGGTCACGATCGTCGCGAACGGCTGCGTCGTCTTCGGGACGTTCCCGTCCGGCGCGTAGTAGAAGAACGCGTCGCCCCAGGCGATCTCGGGCGAACCGTCGCCCTCTTGCGGCCGCAGGACCAGCACGCCCTCGAACCCGTCCACAACCTCGATGATCTCGTCGATGCCCATGCGTTCCAGCGTCACATTCAAGTGTTTGTGGAGACTTGAGCACGCAGACCACAAGCTAGAGGGGTGGCAAGTCTCCAATCCGCTCTTCGCACGGTCGACGTCGCGCGCCGCGCGGGGTACTCCGTCCAGCAGGTGCGCAACCTCGAACGCGACGGCGTGCTGCCCCCTGCGGCGCGCAGCCCTTCGGGCTACCGGCGCTACACCGAGGCCCACGTCCATTCCGCCGTGGCGTACCGGGCCTTCGCCGCCGGCACCGGTCCCGTCGAGGCCAAAAGGATCATGCGCGCCGCCCACGCGTACCCCGGTTCCGACCTGCTCGCCCTGCTGGACGCCGCGCACGCCCGCCTCGCCACCGAGCGCCGCGACCTCGCCCTGGCCAGGCGGGCCGCCGAGGCGATCACGGCGGAGCCCATCGAGGACGTCCGCCCGTCCGACTCCCTGACCATCTCCGAACTCGCCGCCGCCCTCGGCGTCCGGACCTCGACCCTGCGCCACTGGGACGCCGAGGGCCTCGTCGTCCCCCGCCGGACCACCCCGCGCGGAGCCCGCCGCTACGCCCCCGCCGACGTCCGGGACGCCCGGATCGTCCAGCAACTCCGCATGGCCGGCCACCGCATCGCCCCCCTCAAGGCCCTGATGCCGCACCTGCGCGACGCCCACCACCGCAACACCGTCATGACCACCCTCACCGCCCGAGACGCGGCCATAGAAACCCGCTCCAAAGCCCTCCTCCAAGCCACCACCACCCTCGCCGCCCTCCTCCCAATCCCACCGGTGTGACCGAGCCCGGCTCACCTCGGTCACTCTTGCTCTGGCCCGTGAACCGAACTACTGTGAACTGAACTTCACAACACTCGGGAGGGAAGCCGTGGAGCCACTGGATCCGCCGCCGGACATCGACCCGCGCGAGCACGCCACCGACTCCTGGGCGTGGGGGGATCAGGGGTACCACGTCGTCCGGCACGGCGACCGGTGGTACGCGTGGGTGGACGCCCAGCCCGAGGCGTCGGTCTACGAGGTCGCCGACGAGCACGAAGCCCGCGCGGTCCTCGACCGCGAGCAGGCGTGGTGGGTGTTCGCGTCCGAGCACGGCAATCGCGTGGCCAGGGTGGAGGTGGCCGACCGCCCGGGCACCGACCTCAACGGCGTGCTGCGGACGTTCTATGACGCGGTCCTCGTTGACGGCGGCGAGGCCGGTGTCCTGCTGGCGATCCGGGAAGAGGAGAACTACGCCCTGCAGCGCTTGCCTGATCTGGTCGATGCCGGCGAGGCCTTCGCCGTCGAGGCCGAACGGTTCGCCGAGCAGGTGGAACGGCAGGGACTGACCCGGTTCCCCGATATCGCCGCGGCCAATCTGCGCTACCGCGCGGCGGTGGCGCGGTCCGACACCGCCCGGGTCGCGCTCGGGGACGCGGTGCGCCGCCACGAGGCCCGGCTGCGGGGGGAGCGCGGGCTGACGCCGTTCATGGCCCACCGCCTCGGAGTCTCCCGCGAGTTCCTCTACCGGGTGCTGGCGGGACGGGAGTGGGCCGGGCAGACGCCGGGGCCGTCGCCGTCCGCCGGCTGGACGGCGACGGCCGGGTTCGCGATCGAGGGCGACGGCCTGCGCCAGGCCCACGACATATTGGTGCAGGTGCTGGAGACGATGGGCGTCTCGTTGACCGAGGACGCATCGCTGGAGGAGGGACAGCGGGGCATCTGGTTCGCCCGATGCCGGCTGGACCTGACCGACCTCTCAGAGGTCGCACCCGACGACGCGCTCTCCCGCCTCAGGTACATCGTGCGGGAGTTACCGGAGGTGACCTGGCGGGCGCAGGCCCGGCCCGGCCGGCGGACCGGCCGGTTCGACTGGCCGAGCGGCTGGGACACCCGCGACCAGGTGCTGGTGCACCCGGCCGTCCGAGCCGCCGAGATCCAGGTACACGAAGCCGGCTGACTTACACGTGGATCGGGACGCCGCAGTGCCAGCCCTTGTAGCTCTCGCACGCGGTGATCTCGATCTGCGAGTAGGTGCTGAAGTGGCTGCTGTCGTGGAAGTGCACTTTGTGGTTCTGCCGCGCGCCGGCCTTTCCTATCTGCTTGTTGTGCGCGCTGCTGCCGAAGTTCTTGTAATGCAGATACAGGTAGACGGTCCCACTGCGGCAGGAGTTGTAGACGTTGCCGTCGTACTCCACGTAGCCGGGGAACGCGACCGACCCCCAGCCACCCCAGCCCAGGGTGCCGTCACCGCCTCCACAGCCGACGCGAGGGTGCACACGGTGTTTGTGGTCGTTCACCTTCTTGGACGGGCTCGGCTTGTTGCGGTGGGGGTCGGGCCCACGGGCGGAACTGGCGAAAGCCGCAGAGGCCGGGAGCACGCTCAGCGCCGCCGCCGCGGCGGTGGCGGCAACGAGTCGTTCGATCTTCACAGTCGGTCCTTCCCTTCGGGGGATTCAACGCAGTGGCACGTGATACCGACGGACGCGAACGAAAGCGGACGCGGCCCGAAAGTCGAGCACGCCGGCATCACGCCCTTACGCGTGGACTGATCGGCCGTCCGTCCGGCCGGAACTGCGAAAATCTTGGCGCGAATACGACGAAATACCCATCCGGAAATACACATACTTCAACAGGTTGTTGACACGCGTGTTACCGGCTGAGGGTCGTGGTTCTCTCGTACTCGGCCGTGATGGGAGCGACGTGCCTTAACGGTCTGGGGTGAGGAGGGGGAGGCCGCTTGTCAGGGTGTGTAGGCAGCGGACGACCAGGTGGGCCGGGGATTCGGCCGAGTCGGCGTCCGTTGCGGCCCAGGCCTCCAGGGAGACGCGGATCGCGCTGGTCGCTGCGGCGGCGACCAGGCGGATTTCCAGGGGGTCCGCGTCCGGGCCGGCCAGCCTGGTCAGGACGGGGAGCAGGCGTAGCTCTGACTCGTGGTTCACGCGGGCCCAGACGGCTCGTAGGGCGGGGTCGTTCTGGGCCGCGCGCAGCAGGCCGCGCGTCCAGCGGAGAGCCTCCGCCTCCGCTTCGCCCTGCGTGGTGAGGGAGGCGACCGCCGCGGACTCCAATGCCTCGGCCAGGCCGACGTCCGGGGCGGTCTCGGCGAGCAGGGCGCGCCAGCGGTCACCACCGGACGACAGCAGCGGTCCGACCGCGTCCTGCTTGTTGCGGAAGTACCGGTAGAACGTGCGCAGCGCGACTCCAGCCCGGTCCGCGATCTCCTCGGCGGTGGTGGCGTCGGGCCCCTTGTCGGCGAACAGTTCGGCGGCCGCGCGGGCGATGTCGAGCTGTGTCGCGGCCTTGCGGCGCTCGGTCAGCGAGGGCGTCCGGTCCTGTCGCGTCCTGGGGCGGCTCATGGAGGGAAGCCTACGTCCGGCAGAGCCGATCAGGCATGGAAAGCCGCTCTGACAAAACGTGCCACTTTGACGTACCGTGGACAGAGCCTGCTTCCCATAAAGCATCGGAGAACGATATGGACCGCTACAACGGACGCCGGGTGCTCGTCACGGGCGGAGGCTCGGGCATCGGTCAGGCCACGGTGCTGCGCATCCTCGCCGAGGGCGGGGACGTGGTCGCCGCCGACGTCAGCGAGCCAGGCCTTAAGGACACCGTGGCCAAGGCGGGCGCCCATGCCGAGCGTCTGAGCACGGTGATCGTGGACGTCGCGGACGAGGCGTCCGTGCGGGCCGCCGCCTCCGCCCTCTCGGCCCTCGGCGGCCTGGACGTCCTGGTCAACGCGGCCGGCATCCTGCGGTCCTCGCACACGCACGAGACGTCCCTCGCCGACTTCACCAAGGTGATCGCGGTCAACCTGACCGGCACGTTCCTGATGATCCGCGAGGCGATCCCGGCGCTGCTGGAGGGCACGGCACCGGCGGTGGTCAACTTCAGTTCGACCTCCGCGATGTTCGCGCACCCCTACATGGCGGCCTACGCGGCGAGCAAGGGCGGCATCCAGTCGATGACGCACGCCCTGGCCGCCGAGTACGCGAAGCAGGGCATCCGGTTCACGGCCGTCCAGCCCGGCTCGATCTCGTCCGGCATGACGGACGGTTCGGGCGAGAGCAGGCAGAGCCGGGGCCCCGGCCTGCCCGAGGACGCCGACCTGGGCCTGTTCGTGAAGCTGTCCCCCGCGCTCGGGAAGGGGTTCGCCGGCCCCGAGTCGGTGGCGGGCGTCGTCGCGATGCTCGCCTCCGAGGACGGCGCCTTCATCACCGGCACCGAGGTCCGCATCGACGGCGGCACCCATTTCTGAACCCGGCCGCCGGGTTCAGGGCCGTGTTCCGAGGACGATGCCGGCGCGTTTGACGGTCCGGATGTCGGTTCCCTTGGCGGCAGCGCGGACGACCCCGCCACCGGAAGGTCCGCACTCGCTCGCGACTACACGGACGCGGTGCAGCTGGCCCTGGCGTTCAGCCTCGCCGCCGTGGCGCTGGCGTGCCTGCTCGCCTTCCTCTTCCCTCGGCGCACCACGCCGGCCCGCACCACCGGTGAGGAGACCGGCGGTGCGAGGGAGGATCCGGGGCGAGGCGGCCGGGTCAGGTGAAGCGGGCGTGGGCGGCGGAGAGGACCTTCGTGGCGTCCACCGAGGCCTCGAAGGTGACCGTGTCGTCGGTTTTCCAGGCTTCGACGGCGAGTTCGTCGCCGGGGAAGACCGGGGACGCGAAGCGGGCTTCAAGTTCCTTCAGATCGGCGGGGTGGGCGCCGACCTCCGTGGCGAGAGGCAGGGTCACCGCCGCCAGGGTGCACAGGCCGTGCATGAACGGGCGGGGCATGCCCGCGGCCTGCGCGGCCGACGGGTCGATGTGCATGTGGTGGCGGTCGCCCAGCAGCCGGTAGAGCGCCGCCTGATCCGGGTTGGTCTGGACGGCCAGGGACAGATCAGGTGCCGTGGACGGGCGGGGCCGCGCCGACGGACCGCGCTCGCCGCCGAAGCCGCCGCAGCCCGGGGCGAACAGCGACCAGGTCGCCTCGAAGTAGTCGCTGGTCACCGTGACGTCGAAGACGGCGGCGCGGCCCTTGTCCCAGACGTTCGAGACGTGCGCCGACATCTCCACCGTCCCCGAGCGCGGAAGCTCCCGGAGGACGCGGAGGCGCTGCGTCCCGTGCACCGCCGTGCGAACGTCGAACGCTCCGGCGGAGCCGAGGGCGTCCGGCGCCCACTGCGCGAGCGTCAGCGCGAAGGTCGGCAGGACGCGCAGCTTCTCCTCGAAGACCAGGTCGAGGTCGGTGGCGTGGGCGCCGACGGCGAGCGCGTAGAGGATGGGGCGCGTCTCGTCGTAGGAGACGGTGCGGGTGCCGAGGGCGCGGCCCTCCCATTCGCTCACTGGTCGGCTCCCAGGATCAGGCCGCTGGTCGGGACGCCGGTTCCGGCGGTGACCAGGACGTTGTGGACGTCCCCCGGCTGGTTCACCGAGGTGCCGCGCAGCAGCCGGACGGCCTCGGCGATGCCGTTCATGCCGTGGATGTAGGCCTCGCCGAGCTGGCCGCCGTGGGTGTTGAACGGCAGGCGGCCGGTCAGCGAGAGGTTGCCGTCGGCGATGAAGTCCTTGGCCTCGCCCTTGGCGCAGAAGCCGAGCTCCTCCAACTGCGGCAGGACGAGCGGCGTGAAGTGGTCGTAGAGGATCGCGGCCTGGATGTCGGCGGGCGTCAGGCTCGCCTGCGCGTAGAGCTGGCGTCCGACCAGCCCCATCTCGGGGATGCCGGAGATCTCGGAGCGGTAGTAGCTCGTCATCATGTGCTGGTCGTTGCCCGAGCCCTGCGCGGCGCCCCAGATCAGGGCGGGACGGTGCGGGAGGTGGCGGGCGCGCTGCGCGGACACGACGACGAGGGCCTGGCCGCCGTCGCTCTCCTGGCAGCAGTCCAGCAGGTGCAGGGGTTCGGCGATCCAGCGGGACGCCTGGTGCTCTTCGAGGGTGATCGGCCGCTCGTAGAACCAGGCCTTGGGGTTGGTGGCGGCGTGGGCGCGGTCGACGACGGCGACGCGGCCGAAGTCCTCGCTGGTCGCGCCGTACTCGTGCATGTACCGGCGGGCGAACATGGCGACCCACTGGGCCGGGGTCGACAGCCCGAACGGGGTCATCCACGAGTAGGCGGCGCGGTCGGCGCTGACGTCCATCGGGCGGCCCGCCTGGCCGAGGCCGTAGCGCTCGCCGGACCGCTCGTTGAACGCCCGGTAGCAGACGACGACGTCGGCGACGCCGGTCGCGACGGCCATCGCGGCCTGCTGGACGGTGCCGCAGGCGGCGCCGCCGCCGTACCCGACGCGGGAGAAGAACGTCAGCTCGCCGATGCCGAGGTTGCGGGCGATGTGGATCTCGCTGCTGGTGTCGGCGGTGAACGTCACCAGGCCGTCGACGTCGGACGGCTCCAGTCCGGCGTCGGTGATCGCGGCGAGCACCGCCTCGCAGGCGAGTTGCAGCTCGCTGCGGCCGGACTCCTTGGAGAACTCGGTGGCGCCGATGCCGGCGATCGCGGCGGCCCCGGGCAGGACGCTCACGCGCCACCTCCCTGCAGTCGGACGACGACCGTTCCGGTCACGTGCGGGCCGAGCGCGTTGACGCCGCGGACGGCGATCTCGACGCGGCGGTCCTCGTCGTGCTTGGCGGAGACGGTGCCCGTCAGCACCATCGTGTCGCCCGGGTAGTTGGGCGCGCCGAGCCGGATCCTGATCGCCTTCACCTCGGCCTCGGGCCCGGCCCAGGACGTGACGTATCGGTCGACGAGCCCGTTGGTGGTCAGGATGTTCATGAAGACGTCCCTGGAGCCGCGCTCCTCGGCGAGCGCCGGGTCGTGGTGGACGTCCTGGTAGTCGCGGCTCGCGATGGCCGTCGCGACGATCATCGTACGGGTCAGCGGGATGGGCAGCTCGGGGAGCTCCTCCCCCACCGTGACCTCCTCGTAGGCGCGGCTCACAGGGCGGCGCCCAGGGTCTCGAGGTCGGCGGACGCGCCGCCGAGCATCCCGGAGATGTGCTTGCCCCACAGGAAGTACCGGTGGACGGGGTAGTCGACGTCCACGCCGATGCCGCCGTGCAGGTGCTGGACGCGGTGCACGACGTTCAGCCCGCCCTCGTCCGACCACCACTTGGCGACCAGGACGGCCGTCTCGGCGTCCTCGCCCGCGGCGATCAGCGAGACGGCGTGCCACAGGCACACGCGCAGCGCGTCGATCTCGATGTAGCAGTCGGCGAGCTGGTGCTGGACGGCCTGGAACGTCGCGAGCGGCCGGCCGAACTGCTCGCGTCCGGCGAGGTACCCGCCGGCGATCCGCAGCGCGCCCTCGGCGACGCCGACCTGGACGGCGGCGAGCGCGACCCGCGACAGCCGCAGCGCGGTCGCCAGGGACCCGGCCGGGAGCTGCTGCGCGGGCGCCCCGTCGAGGACGAGGGTGGCGGCGCCGTCGTGCGCGGTGGTGTCGACGTCCTCCCAGCGCGTCCCGTCGACGCCGGTGCCGAGCAGGAACAGGCCGGGGCCGGCGGGGGTGCGGGCGGCGACCAGCATGAAGTCGGCGCCGCGGGCGAACGGGACGGCGGCCTTGGTGCCGGTCAGCCGCCAGCCGTCGCCGTCGCGGACGGCCTCGCAGCGCGGCCGCGCCGGGTCGGCGGGCGCGAACTCCTCCAGCGCGAGCGTCAGCCGGGCCGTCCCGTCCACGACCCCCGACACCAGCAGGCCGGAGGTGTTGTGCGAGGCCAGGGTGAGCGCCGCGGTCAGCGACGGCCACAGCGGGACGGGCGCGACGGCGCGGCCCTGCTCCTCCAGCAGGACGCACAGCGCCTCGATCCCGAGTCCCGCGCCGCCCGCGTCCTCCGGGAGCGCGACGCCGAGCAGCCCGGCGGACGCCAGCTCGTTCCAGAGCACCCGGTCGACGCCGTCCTCGGAGCGCTCGGCGGCGCGGACGCGGTCCTGCGTCGCGTGGTCGGTGAAGATCTGCCGGGCCAGGTCCCGGACCGCTTCCAGCTCCTCGCCCAGGGTGAAGTCCATCAGCGCTCCTTGTGTGCGGCCGGGCGGAACACCGGCAGCGAGAGGTCGGGGTCGGGGTCGATCCAGTCGAGGACGACCGGCATGCCGACCTCGACGCCCGCTGGCTCGACGCCCGCCATGTTCGCGATCAGCCGGGTGCCCTCGGCCAGCTCGATCACCGCGACGACCAGCGGGTAGTCGAAAGCGGGGTGCTTGGGGTGGTGGTTGACCGTGAAGGTGTAGACGTGGCCTTCGCCGGACGACTCGATGGTGTCCCAGGCGAACGAGCCGCACTGCGGGCAGCACGGGCCGGGCGGGTGCCGCAGCGCCTTGCAGTCGGCGCACCGCTGGATGACGAGCCGGTGCTCGCGGGCCGCCTCGAACCAGAACGCGTTGTCCGGGTTGATCGCGGGCCGCGGCCGCAGCGCCTTCGGCTTCTCCTCCGCGGGCGCCGCCTTGTCGGCGGGGCGGAACCGGAGCGTCCGCCACCGCTGCGTCGCGACGACCGCGCCGGACGCGTCCCGGTACGTCTTCACCGTGCTGACGAACCGTCCGGCACCGAGGCCGGTCTTCTTCTCCGGGGAGATCGACTCGACGTGCTCCTCGACCGAGACGTGGTCGCCCGGGACGAGCTCGCGCTCGAACTCCAGCTCCGAGTCGGTCGCGACCACGGAGGTGTAACCGCCCTCGGCGAGCAGCGCCACCAGCGCGTCGAACCCGCTCGGCTCGCCGGAGTCGCCGGAGGGGTGGACGGTCGCGGCGTAGCCCCGCATCGTCCACGCCTGGATCATCGACGCGGGCGCCACGACGCCGTCGCGTCCCGTCGCCTTCGCCGCGTCCTCGTCCAGGTAGACGGGGTTCGGGTCCTCCATCGCCTCGACCCAGTGCCGGATCATCGGGACGTTCACCGGGTCCTGGCCGGGACGCCGCGCGACCAGCTCCCGCCCGACCCACGCCTGCAGGCGGGCCTCGTAATCCTCGTTCATGGCCGCGTCCCCGCTCATGGCCGCGTCCCCGCTCATGACCGCGCCCCCGCTCATGACCGCCTCGACCTCGGCAGCCCGAGCCCCTGGACGGCGACCATGTCGCGCAGCACCTCGTTGACGCCGCCGCCGAACGTGTTCACGATGCCCTGCCGCGACAGCTGCTCGATCTGCCCGTACAGCACCGCGCCCGGCGACTCGGGGCGGATCCGGCCCGCCGCGCCGAGGATCCCGGTCAGCGTCCGCTGCACGAAGATGTGCGTCTCGGTGCCGTAGGACTTCGCGGCGCCGGCCTGCGCGCCGGTCAGCTCGCCCGCCTCGACGGCCATCGTCATCTTCCAGTTCATCAGCCGCATCGCCTCGAGACGCGCGTAGGTGCGGGCGAGATCGGCGCGGACCCACGGCAGGTCGATGACGCCGTTCTCGCGGGCCCAGTCCCGCACGTCCTCCCACAGCCGGATCATCCGGCCGCCGAGCGCGGCGAGCCCGATCCGCTCGTGGTTGAGCTGCGTGGTGATCAGCTTCCAGCCGCCGTCGACCTCCCCGACGACGTCCGACGCCGGGATGCGGATGCCGTTGTAGTACGTCGCCGTGACGACCATCCCGCCGACGGTCTGGATCGGGCTCCAGGAGAACCCGTCCGCGCTGGTCGGGACGATGAGGATCGAGATGCCCTTGTGCTTGGGCGCGTCCGGGTTCGTGCGGGCGGCGAGCCAGATGTGGTCGGCGGTGTTGGCGCCGCTGGTGAAGACCTTGTTGCCGTCGATGACGTAGTGGTCGCCGTCCAGGACGGCCCGGGTGCGCAGCGACGCCAGGTCGGTGCCCGCGTCCGGCTCGGAGTAGCCGATCGCGAACACGATGTCGCCGGCGAGGATGCCGGGCAGGAACTTCTTCTTCTGCTCCTCGGTCCCGTACCGCATCAGCGTCGGGCCGACCGTGTTCACGGTGACGAACGGGAACGGCAGGCCCGCGCGCTGCACCTCGTCGAAGAACACGTACTGCTCGGCGATCGACCTGCCCTGCCCGCCGTACTCGGTGGGCCAGCCGTAGCCGAGCCAGCCGTCCTTCCCGAGCATCTTCACGATCTCGCGGAACGTGCCGCCGCCGACGCCCTCCTCGCCGGCCCGGCGGCGGACGTCCGGGGGCAGCAGGCGCGCGAAGTACGCCCTCAGTTCCGCGCGCAGTTCCTGGTGCGCCGCGGACTCACGCAGATCCATGTAAGCCCTCTCGTGGTCGTCGGATCGGGGTCGCCCGAAGTGCGGGTCAGGGGAGGAAGCGTTCGCGGCCGCTGGCGGTGAACTCCTCGCGGAGCGCCGCCTTGTCCGCCTCGGTCATGGGCTCGTACTGTGGCGCACCGCGGCCCGCCCACCGGTACACGGGGTCCTCGGTGCGCCAGCCTTCGAGCTGGAGCTGCTTCTTGCTGAGCTTGCCGGAGCCGGTGGTCGGCAGCGCGTGCGAGACGCGGACGAACCGCGGCGCGCCCTTGGTGCCGAGGTCGTCCTGGGCGGCGAGGAACCCGGCGAAATCCAGGTCCGCGAACTCCACGCCGGCCGGGAGCTCGATCGCGGCCATCACCTGGTCGCCCGAGCGCGGGTCGGGGACGCCGAACGCGACCGCGTCCACGATCTTGGGGTGGCGGCGGACGACGGTCTGGGTGACCAGCGCGGAGATGTTCTCGGAGTCGACGCGGATCCAGTCGCCGGACCGTCCCGCGAAGTACAGGAACCCGGCCTCGTCGATGTAGCCGAGGTCGCCCGTCCAGTACCAGCCGTGCCGGACGCGCTCGGCGTCCGCCTCCGGGTTCTTGTAGTAGCCCTCGAACTTCCCGGCGCCGTCGACGTCGACGATCTCGCCGACCGCCTCCTCGGGGTTGGTGACGCGGCCGTGCTCGTCCAGGACGGCGCGGGCGCAGGTCTCGCGGGTCTCCGGGTTCACGATGCGGACGCCGCCGTGCATCGGGACGCCGAACGCGGTCGGCGGCGCGTCCGGCACCCGCTTGATCATCCCGGCGCCCTCGCTGGACCCGTACCCCTCGACGAGCCGCGCGCCGAAGCGGCGCAGGAACTCGGCCTTGTCCTCCGGGGACGCCTCGGTGCCGAACCCGTGCGTGAGGGTGTTGTCGGCGTCGTCGGGCCGCTCGGGCGTCGTGAGGATGTAGCCGATCGCCTTGCCGACGTAGGTGAAGAACGTCGCGCCGTAGAAGCGGACGTCCGGCAGGAACCCGGACGCGGAGAACTTCGGCGCCAGCACCACGCACGCGCCCGCGGCCAGCGACGGCGCCCACAGCGCCATCAGCGCGTTGCCGTGGAACAGCGGCATCGGGCAGTAGCTGATGTCGTCGCGCTTGACGTCGTACTTGGCGCTGTTGTTGCGGCCCAGCTCGGCGAGCCGCCCCTGCGAGCAGCGCGTCGCCTTCGACGCGCCGGTCGTGCCGGAGGTGAACAGCAGCAGCATCTGCGTCTTCGGCGTGATCGCCGGGTCGCGCTCGGGCTCGCAGGCGTGCCGCTCGACCAGCGGCGCGTAGCCGGGGTCGTCGATCAGCAGGAAGCGGTCGCGCGGGACGCCGACGTCCAGGCCGTCCAGCAGCTTCGCGCCCGCCGCGTCCGTGATCAGGAGCTGGAGGTCGGTGTGCCGGACCTCCTGCTCCAGGTACGCGCCGGTGCGGGTCGGGTTGATCCCGACGATCGTCGCGCCGCTCAGCGCCGCCGCGCCCAGCCACAGGACGTACTCGGGCACGTTGTCGAGCAGCACGCCGATGTGGAACGGTCCGTCCCGGCGCAGCCCGCGGGCCAGCGACGCGCGCGCCGCGCTGTCCCGGACGACCTCGTCCCACGTCCACGTCCGCTCGCGGCTGCGCAGCCCGGGCCGCTCGTCGCCGAGCTTCTCCAGGAGCAGGTCCGCGATCGTCTCGTCACGCACTCGCGCTTCCCCAGGCAGGCTCGGTGGACAGGACGCAGTGGGTGCCGCCGTAGATCGCCGTCATGCACTTGTTGCAGTGGATGCACAGCGATCGGGTGGCGGGCTCGTCCTTGATCCGGTTGATCAGGTCGGGCTCGCGCAGCAGCGCGCGGGCCATCGCGACGAACGGGAAGCCCTCCGCCATCGCGGTGTCCATCCCGGCCCGGTCGGTGACGCCGCCGAGCAGGATCATCGGCAGCTTCACCGCGGCGCGGATCTGCCGGGCGTCCCTCAGCAGGTAGAGGTCCTGGTACGGGTAGGACTTCAGGAAGTGCCTGCCGATCAGCTTGATCCCGAGCTTGGTCGGCTGCTTCATCACGGCGGCGAACTCGTGCAGCGGCGCGTCGCCCTTGAACAGGTACATCGGGTTCAGCAGCGAGCTGCCGGCGGTCATCTGGAGGGCGTCGACCGAGCCGTCCGCCTCCAGCCACCGCGCGACCTGGATCGCCTCGTCGATCCAGAAGCCGCCGGGCACGCCGTCGTCCATGTTCAGCTTCGCGGTGATCGCGATGCGGTCGCCGACGGCGTCGCGGACGGCGCGGCCGATGTCGCGGGCCAGCCGGGCGCGGTTCTCCAGCGAGCCGCCGTACTCGTCCTTGCGGTGGTTGATCTTGGGGCTGAGGAACGAGCTGGTCAGGTAGTTGTGCCCCATGTGGATCTCGATCGAGTCGAACCCGGCCTCGATCGCCATCCTGCCCGCGTGGGCGTGCGCGTCGACGATCCGCCTGATGTCCGCGTGCGTGGCGGCCCGCGCGACCGTCTGCGTCGTCAGGTGGAAGTGGCGGCTCGGCGCGAGCGCCGGGAGCCTGTTGCTCTTGGGGTTGGCGACCGGGCCGGCGTGCCCGATCTGCGCCTGGGCCGCGGCCCCCTCGGCGTGCACGGCGTCGGTCAGCTTGCGCAGGCCCGGCAGCGCCTCGTCCCGCCAGTGGATCTGCCGCCGGTCGGTGCGCCCCTCCGGCGCGACCGCGCAGTACGCGACGGTCGTCATCCCCACGCCGCCGCGCGCATGCCGGACGTGGAAGTCGATCAGCGCGTCGGTGACCTGGCCGTCCCTGGTCAGCCCCTCGTAGGTGGCCGCCTTGACGATCCGGTTGCGCAGCGTGATCGGGCCCAGTCTCGCCGGGGAGAGCACATCGGGGGTTTCCTTGGTCATCGACTTCCCTGGGTGAGTCTTGCGGGTCGGCGCGGGCCCGAGGTGGGTGGCCACTCGACGTTAATCAGCGGGATGCCCGGACGTTCCGGGCATCCCGCTGACTGGGAGCGATGGCCGCGTCAGCGGCTCTCGAGCGCCGCCGCGATCCGGTCGGCATGGGCGCCGTGTCAGCCGAAATGGGCTTGGCCGCCGTCCAGCGGCACCGTCGCGCCGGTCAGGTAGCGCAGGGCCGGCTGGACGAGGGCGACGACGGCGTTGCCGATGTCTTCCTCGCAGTCGCCGATGTAGCCGAGCGGGATGGTCTTGCGGAACTCCTCCGCGGCCTCCGGGAACGCCTCGGTCCACCGCTTCAGACCAGGTGAGAGGGCATGCGGGGCGATGGAGTTGGCGCGGATACCGTCCGGTCCCCACTCGGCGGCGGCCGTCCGGGTCAGCGACCGCAGCGCTTGCTTGGCCGCCGCGTACGCGCCGTACGTCGTCGGATCCCAGCGCACCATCGCCGAGGTGACGAGGTTGATGATGTTGCCGCCGCCGCGCGCCTTCATGTGCGGGTGGCACGCCTTCATGAACGCGAACGCCGCGAACGGGCCGGTCCGGAAGCCCCGCTGGAACTTCTCGTCGCTCATCTCCAGCAGCGGCCCGAACCCGCCCGAGTAGGCGTTGTTGACGAGGATGTCGACACCCCCGAAACGTCCGGCGACCGCGTCCACCACACCGGGGATCGCGTCGGTGTCGGCCACGTCGCAGGCGAACGGCTCGGCGTCCGCGCCGCGCTCGCGGACCAGGCCGCACGTCGTCTCCAGCTTCGCCGCCGTCCGGCCGAGCACGGCGATCGCCGCGCCCTCCGACGCCAGCGCCAGCGCGATGCCCTGGCCGACGCCCTGGCCCGCACCGGTGACGATCGCGACCTTGCCGTCGAGGCTTCCCATGCCCGTCCCCCCTGCTTGCGTCCTGGTGCGGTCATGGTGAGGTGACGCGGCCCACGCGATCGCCGAAGTCCCGCTCACCGGAACGCTCCCAACGCGACGGGCACCCTGCGGCCCGGTCTCGCTCAGTGGAAAGACCTGCTGGTCCGCGCGGCCGGGGTGAGAGCCTTCGGCCACGCGAGGAGGAGGCTCGATGGCCACGACGGCGATGGAGATCATGCAGCGGCTGACCGGCCCCGGCGGCGAGTTCGAACTGCGCGAGGAGGAGGTG
Source organism: Actinomadura opuntiae (assembly GCF_030283205.1). Lineage (GTDB taxonomy): Bacteria > Actinomycetota > Actinomycetes > Streptosporangiales > Streptosporangiaceae > Spirillospora. Next base: position 136,162 of record NZ_JASNWF010000020.1, on the reverse strand, counting down.
CTCGGCACCCGGCTCCCGGTGTTCGCCGGACGGGCCCGCAGCCTCGGTGAGGTGCTCGCCCGGTCCGCCGTGCACGGCGACCGCGACTACATCGTCACCGCGGACCGCCGGCTGAGCTTCGCCGAGCACGCCGCCCAGGCCGCGTCGCTGGCGAAGGCGCTGCGCGACGAGCACGGCGTGCGGCCCGGCGACCGCATCGCCATCGACGCCGCCAACAGCCCGGAATGGATCGTGGCGTTCTGGGGCGCGATCGCCGCGGGCGCCATCGCCGTCGGCTACAACGCCTGGTGGGCGCCCCGCGAGATCGAGTACGCCCTCGGCCACACCGAGCCTTCGATCGTCGTCGCGGACGCCAAGCGCGCGGCGCAGATGCCCGCCGGCACCCGCGTCCTGACGATGGAGGAGGACGTCCCCGCGCTCGCCGCCCGGTACCCGTCCGCCGCCCTCGACCTCCCGGACGTCGCCGAGGACGACCCGGCGGTCATCCTCTACACCAGCGGCACGTCAGGCCGCCCGAAGGGCGCGGTGCACTCGCACCGCAACCTGACCTCGGTGATCGAGTACCACCGGCTGAACGACGCGCTGATGCGGGCGTTCGGCGACCCCACCGACCCCGCGACCCGCCGCTACCTGCTCGCCCTCCCGCTGTTCCACATCGCCAGCCTGCACAACCTCGCCGTCCCCCGGCTCGCCACCGGCACCGCCGTCGTCATGCACGAGGGCGCGTTCGACGTCGACAGGGTCCTGCGGCTGATCGAGAAGGAGCGCGTGACGAACTGGGGCGCCGTCCCCACGATGGCGAACCGGATGATCGAGCACGGCGATCTGTCCCGTTACGACACGTCCTCGCTCACCGCCTTCGCCTTGGCCTCGGCACCGTCCTCGCCCGCGTTCAAGGAGAGGCTGCGCGCCGCGTTCCCGCCGGCCGCGAACGCCCTCGTCGACAGCTACGGCCTCACCGAGACCTGCACCGGCGTCGCCGTCGCGTCCCCCATGGACCTCGCCGAATCCCCGGGCACGCTCGGCCGCCCCGTCGCCGGCGTCGCGCTGGAGATCCGCGACCCCGACGGCAAGCCGCTGCCCGAGGGCGAGGAGGGCGAGGTCTGCGTCCGCAGCGCCTACAACATGCTCGGCTACTGGCGCGACGACGACGCCACCGCCCGCGCGATCCGCGCCGGCCGGTGGCTGCACACCGGCGACATCGGCATGGTCGAGCAGGGCCGCCTCCGCCTCACCGCCCGCCGCTCCGACCTGATCATCCGCGGCGGCGAGAACGTCTACCCGGCCGAGATCGAGAACGTCCTCGCCGAGTACCCGGGCGTCCGCGAGTGCATCGTCCTCGGCGTCCCGCACCCCGACCTCGGCCAGGAGGCCCTCGCCGTCGTCGTCTTCGGCGCCGCCCCCGCCACCGAGGCCGACCTGGCCGCCTTCGCCCGCGACCGCCTCGCCTACTTCAAGGTCCCCTCCCGCTGGAAGATCACCACCGCCCCCCTCCCCCGCAACGCCACCGGCAAGGTCATCCGCCGCGAGGTCGAGGCCGCCCTCGACTGATCCGGGATCAGGAGCGCCAGGCGGCCACCACGTCCTCCGGCGTCCAGACGAGGTCGACGCCGTCGCGCGCCCGGATGCCGGACAACGACACCACTACGAGCCCGGTCGCGGCCGGATCGAACCCCGGGACCTGGACGGCCGCGCGCCGTAGACCTGCCAGGTCGTGCTCGTCGAAGGGGCTGCCGAGCCACTTGACCGCCCCGGCGAACCCGATGCGGCCCGCGACGGGCGCGCGGTCGGCCCCGACCAGGTCGACCTCGGGATCGAACCGCCGGTTCCACCATCCGCCGACCGCCTCCACCTCCGGCCAGGGCAGGTCCGCGCGTTCGAGGGCCTCCCTCACCAGCGGCTCGACGGCGCGCCCGCGCCACGAGGTCCAGCGCCGCCGGACGATCCGGAAGCCCGCCTCCGGGCGGCCCCGCCGCGCCTGCTCGTGCGCCGCCCGCAGCGCGGCCAGATACAGGCGCAGGTTGCTGTCGGCGATGCGGTAGAGGGCGGGCTTGCCGGGACGCGTCGACAGCGGCTCGTCCACCGCGATGACCCGCTTCTCCTCGATGAGGCGCCGCAGCAGGGGCGAGAGCGTCCCCGACGGGACGGCGCCGGCGCGGCTGCCCGCGGACGCGGCGATGTTGGCGTGCGTGCGGTCGCCGAACCCCACCGCCTCGATCACACGGCGGGCGACGTCGGGGTTGGGGAACTCGGCGAGCATCGACGCCTCCGGGACGCCGAACAGCGCCGCCGCGGGATCGGCACACTCCTCCTCGAGGAACTCCAGCGCGGGCGTCCCGTGCGGCCAGGTGCGGACGATCCCGGGCAGTCCGCCCGTCACCAGGTGCGCGTCGATGGCGTCCGCCGCGCCCAGCCCGAGCGCGTCGCTCAGGTCCGCCGGGTTCAGCGGGCCGAGGACCATGGTGTCGGCACGCCCGTAGAACGGCCGGTCGTGGGCGGTGAGCCGTTCCATCATGTGCACGTCGCTGCCCAGCAGCAGGAGCAGCACCGGCCTGGACGACAGGAGCCGGTCCCAGGCCGTCTGCAGCGCGCCGTCGAACAGCGCGTCCTGCTCGGCCAGCCAGGGCAGCTCGTCCAGGACGAGGATGGACGGCGCGTCCGGCAGCAGCGAGGCCAGCACCCGGAAGGCGTCCGGCCAGCTGCCGTTCTGCAACGTCGGCACGAGTTCGGGGTCCGTCGGCAGCGCCGACTCCCGGACGTCCCGCAGGAAGGCGTCCACCGCCTCGATCGGCGAGGCGCCCTTGGTGGCGGTGGAGAACACGTACGGCACACCCGCGCGGTCGCAGAACTCCTGGACGAGCCGGGACTTGCCCACCTGCCGCCGGCCGCGCAGCGCGAGCGCCGCTCCCGCCCCGCTCCTGGCGACGCGGTCCAGCCGCTTGCGCAGGACCGCGAGTTCCACGTCCCGCCCGATGAACCCCGGCAAGGTAGCTCCAATCTACATAGATTGAATCTACATAGATTAACTCAAGGAGCACGCGGCGAGGCGGGGCTCGTCAGCGGGAGGCGGGGTGGGTGTTTGGCTATGAAGAGGGCTTCGGCAGGCCCAGGGTGACGGTGCTCTCCATCGGCATCAGGCGGTTCCGGCGGGCTGTGGGTCGCGGGGGAGCCCGAGGAGCCGCTCGCCGATGATGTTGAGCTGGACGTCGGTGGTGCCGCCCGCGATCGACATGTTGCGGGAGTTGAGGAACATCCAGGTCGGGTCTCCCCTGCCGGTCCCCTCGCCGGTCAGCGCGTCCGGGCCGATCCAGTCGACGGCGGTCTCCCAGACCTGCTGGAGGTGCTCGACGCCGATCAGCTTGCCGATGCTGGACTCGGCGCCGGGCTGGTCGCCGGCGATGGAGCGCAGCGTGGTGCGCAGCCCGAACAGGCTGCTGGACTGGGCGTCGCAGAGGATGCCGCCGAGGGTGGTGAGGCGTTCGTCGTCGGCGCCGCCGGCGGCGAGCTTGAGGAGGGCTTCGCCGCCGCTGCCGAGGGACGAGTCGTTGGACAGCGAGACGCGCTCGTTGGCGAGGGTGGTGCGGGCGAGCTTCCAGCCGTCGCCGGGCCGCGCGACGAGCAGGTCGTCGGGGATGAAGACGCCGTCGAGGAACACCTCGTTGAACAGCTGGTCGCCGGTCAGCTCGCGCAGCGGGCGGACGTCGATGCCGGGCGACCTCATGTCGAGCAGGAAGTACGACAGCCCCTTGTGCTTGGGGACGGACGGGTCGGTGCGGGCGAGCAGGATGCCCCAGTCGGCCTCGCGGGCCATGGACGTCCACACCTTCTGCCCGGTGATCGTCCAGCCGCCGTCGGCCTTCTCGGCGCGGGTGGACAGCGCGGCGAGGTCGGAGCCGGCGCCGGGCTCGGAGAACAGCTGGCACCAGCGGACGTCGCCGCGCAGCGAGGCGGGCAGGAACCGCTCCTGCTGGGCGGGCGAACCGTGTGCGATCAGCGTCGGGACGACCCAGTTCCCGATGATCATGTCGTGGACGCGCAGGCCGGCGGCGCGCATCTCCTCGGAGATGACGAGCTGGGTGACGGCGTCGGCGCCCTTGCCCCAGGGGGCGGGCAGATGCGGGGCGGTGTAGCCGCGGTCGGCGAGGTGGTCGGTGCGCTCCTTGCCGGTGAGGGCCTTGGCCGGTTCCAGTTCGGCGCGGATCCCGGCGCGGACGGCCTCGGCCTCCGGCGGCAGGTCGACGCCCAGGTCGCGGCGGACGCCGGCGAGGGTGAGGGACGCGACGCGGCGCCGCCAGGACGCGGTGGAGCCGAGCAGGACGCGCAGGGTCTGGGCGCGGCGCAGGTAGAGGCTCGCGTCGTGCTCCCAGGTGAAGCCGATGCCGCCGAGGGTCTGGATGCAGTCCTTGGCGGTCTGGAAGGCGGCCTGGACGCTGGTCGCGCCGGCGACGGCGGCGGCGAGCGACGCCTCGCCGGGCCTGGTGCCGGTCTCGTCCTGGGCGCGGGCGGCGTCCCAGGCGCAGGCGCGGGCCTGCTCGGCGTGCGCGAGCATCCGGGCGCAGCGGTGCTTGACGCCCTGGAACTGGCCGATCGGGCGGCCGAACTGCTCGCGGACCTTGGCGTACTCGGCGGCGGTGGTGGTGGCCCGGTCGGCGAGCCCGGACGACTCGGCGGCGAACAGCGTCGCGGCGAGGTCCCGCACGTCGCGTGAGTCCAGATTCACAACCGACTCGGCGGGGACCGTTGTATTCTCCAACCTGACCCTGGCCAGGCGGCGGGTGAGGTCGTGGCTGGGCAGCGCCTCGACGGTGACGGCGTCGCGCGGCAGGACGGCCCAGGCCGTCGCCTCGCCGTCGGCGGCCGGCAGGACGAACACGTCGGCGAGCTGCCCGCCGAGCACCGGCGCGGAGACGCCGGTCAGCGTGACATCGCCGCCGGAGCGCGACACCGTCACGTTCCGGCCGGAGGGCGACACCGTCGCGTCGCCGTCGGGGCGCGACAGCGTGACGCCGCCCGCTTCCAACCCGACCGCGCCGAGCACCGCGCCCGACGCCAGCCTGGAAAGGTGCGCGGTGTGTCCGGCCCGGTGCAGCACCGCGCTCGCCAGCACGGTCGGCAGGAACGGCCCCGGGGTCATCGCGCGGCCCAGCTCCTCCAGCACGACGGCCAGCTCGACCAGCCCGTATCCGGCGCCGCCCGCGTCCTCCGGCAGGTGCAGGCCGAGCAGCCCCTGCGCGGCGAGGTCGGCCCAGAACGCGGGCGCCTTCTCGGCCTCGGCGTCGACCGCGGCGCGGACGGCCGCCTGCGTCACCTGCCGGGACGTGAAGGCCCGCACCGCGTCCCGCAGGTCGCGGTGCTCCTCGGTCAGCCCGATGGTCATAGGTGTCCTCAGATCCGTTCGATGATGGCGGCCGTGGCGCGGCGCGGAGGTCGGCGGCACGACACTAGAATTCGTTCTTGTCGGGTGCAACCGGCGTCCCACTCACCGGTCCGCGCTGACCACCGCCCGCGGGCGGGCCCGCTCAGCGGGACGGCGGCGGCGAGCGCACTAGAATACGTACTAGCCTCCGTGTCCGGCCGAATCGCACGGACACACCGGGAGCACCGATGAACGCTGACCTCTCCCTGGCGGGCCGCACCGCCGTCGTCACCGGCGCGGGCGCCGGGCTGGGCCGCGCCGAGGCCCTCGCGCTGGCCGCGCGCGGCGCCAACGTCGTCGTCAACGACATGGGACAGGCCGCCGAGAAGGTCGTCGCCGAGATCACCGAGGCGGGCGGCAGCGCGATCGCGGTCACCGGGGACGTCGGCGACTGGTCGATGGGCGACACGCTCGTCTCCGCCGCCGTCGACACCTACGGCTCCCTGGACGTGCTGGTCAACAACGCCGGCGTGCTGCGCGACAAGATGCTGTTCAACCTCGCGGAGTCGGACTGGGACGACGTGCTCCGCGTCCACCTCAAGGGGCACGCGTCGGTGTCGCGCGCCGCCGCCGTGCACTGGCGGGCCGCGAGCAAGGCCGCCGGCGGCCCGGTCTACGGCCGCGTGGTCAACACCGCGTCCGAGGCGTTCCTGTTCGGCTCGGCGGGGCAGCCGAACTACTCCGCGGCCAAGGCCGGCATCGTCGCGCTCACCCTGTCGACGTCCGCCGGGCTCGCCCGGTACGGCGTCCGCGCCAACGCGATCTGCCCGCGCGCCCGCACCGCGATGACCGAGGCGACGTTCGCCGAGGGCACCTCCCCCGGCGGCCTGGACGCGATGGCGCCCGAACGCGTCGGCACGTTCGTCGGCTACCTCGCCTCGCCCGCCGCGGAGAAGATCAGCGGCCAGGTGTTCATCGTGTACGGCGACATGGTCGCGCTGATGGCCGCGCCGACCGTCGAGCAGAAGTTCACCGCCGCGGACGGCGTGTTCTCCGTCGAGGAGTTCGGCGAGCAGATCACCCCGTACTTCGAGGACCGCGACCCGCACCGGACCTACGCCGCCTACAGCGTCGCCAAGCTGGACAACACCGGCACCAACGTCCGCTGACCCGAACGTCCGAAGGGCGCCCCCGGCGCGGGGGGCGGCCTTCGGACCTTTCCAACGGCCGCACGCCCGTTCCGGCCATGCCCAGCGGAGCGGCCGGGCGTAGCCTGGGGCGATCACACGGCAGCCGTGGCCGGCACCTTCGCGGTCGTATACGTCGGCGGGCTGATCGCCGTGCTCGCGTCGTAAGGAATCCCATGGCTTCCCGCGTGGTGGACCGTGCCGCGGATCAGAAGACGGAGGGGCCGCGCAGGGTGGCTTCGGCGCCGCCGTCGACGTAGATGACCTGGCCCGCCATGTGGGAGTTCGCGGGCGACACCAGCCAGGCGAGCGCCTCGGCGATCACGATCGCGTCCGCGTAGCCGTTCAGCGGCATCGGCACCGCCTCGTTCATGATCTTGAACATCTTCTCGTCCTCGAACAGCGGCGCGCTCATCGGCGTCCGGACGACGCCGGGCGCGACCGCGTTCAGCGGGATCCCGGCGCCCGCCCACTCCGGGGTGACCGAGACGCGCCGCAGCCACTGCGCCAGCGCCGACTTCGACGACGGGTAGAGCCGGTTGCCCCGCCGGGCCTCCAGGACGCGGTCCGCGGCAGCGAGCGCGGCCGGCTCGTCGCCGTCCAGGCAGGCGCGCAGCACCGCGTCGTCCACCGGCTGCGTGCCGGAGATCGACCCGACGACGGCGGCGCGAGGCGCGCGGGCCTCGGCCAGCGCCGGGCGCAGGCCGTCCAGCAGCGCGATCGCGCCGAAGTAGTTGACCTGGACGGTCAGCGGCGTGGGACCGGTCACACCGGCGCAGGCGACGGCGCCGTCCAGCGCGCCGCCGGACCGTTCCAGAACCCCGGCGACCGCCTGGATGCGGCCCTCGGCCGTGCTCAGGTCGGCGCACACCTCGGCGTCGCGCAGGTCGACCCCGACGACCTCGTCGCCCTGCTCGCGCAGCAGCTCCGCCAGCGTCCTCCCGATGCCGGAGGCCGACCCGCTCACGGCGATGGTGCGTCCCATGGACGACTCCCTTCGAATAAACCGGACGGCGCTACAGGTGCGAGCCGCCGTCGACGCGCAGCTCGGCACCGGTCAGGTAGCCGGCGTCGGACGACCCCGCGAACGCGATGACGGACGCGATCTGCTCCGGATCGGCGACGCCGAACGGCGCGACGATCCGGCTGAAGTAGCTCAGGTCGGTCCCGCGCGGGAACATGTCCGCCCTGGTCAGCGGGGTGTTCACGGTTCCTGGGGAGATCGGCACGACGCGGATGCGGCGCGCGGTCAGCTCGGCCGCCAGGCTCAGCGAGAACGACAGCACCGCGCCCTTGGACGCCGAATAGGCCGTCATGTACGGGTTGCCCTGCGTCGCCGACAGCGACGCGGTGTTGATGATCACTCCGGTGCCGTCCGGGAGGTGCCGGAGCGCCTCCCGGCAGAACAGCGCGGTGCCGATCAGGTTGACGTTGAAGATCCAGGTCAGGTCCGCGACCGACAGCGTCGCGATCGGCGTGGTCTTGTGCACGCCCGCCACGTTGACCAGCACGTCGATGCCGCCGAGCGTCTCCGCCGCGCCGTCCACGGCGGTGATCACGGCGGGCTCGTCGGCGACGTCCGCGACGCGCGTGGTGATCGTCCCGGGGCCGGTGGCGCCGGCGGCGGTCTCGGCGAGGCCGTCCTCGGACCGGTCCACCGCGTAGACGGCGGCGCCCTCGGCGGCGAGCCGGTGCGCGGTGGCCCGCCCGATGCCCGACGCGGCCCCGGTGAGCAGCACTTTCACGCCGTCGTAGCGATTCATGCGGGAACGCTAACCGCGCCCCCGGATCCCCCGCCGGGACGATCCCGATGAACGGGAGCGCCTACCCGGGCGCGTCTACCCGGCGCATCTGAACGGCGCATCTGAACGGCGCATCTGAACGGGAGCGCCTACTCGGGCGCGTTCCGGGGGGCGTTGGAGCGCGGCGCGAGCAGCAGCTTGCAGGCGAGCCGGATGTCGCTCTCCACGTCCGCCATCGACGCCCGCCCGTTCAGGCTCGACTGCAGCACGCCGTACCAGCACTGCATCAGCAGGCGGACGAGGGTGATGTCCTTCGCCGTCGGCACCTCGATGCCCACGGCCCGCAGCAGGATCTCGCGGAAGGTGTTGTCGATGTGGACGGTGTCGGCGACCGTCGCGACGTGCGCGGTGTTGGACGCGTGCAGCATCGACGTCGACAGCACCGGCTGCGCCATCAGGTACCGGCTGGCCTGCACCAGCATGTCGGCGACCGCGTCCTCGGGAGCGGTGCCCTGCTGCGGCTCGGTGACCTGCTCGCGCAGCCGGTCGACCTGCGCCGCCATGACCGCGGTGAAAAGGTGGACCTTGGACGGGAAGTACCGGTAGAGGGTGCCGATCGCCACCCCGGCGGCCTTGGCGACCTCGTGCATCTGGACGCGCTCGAGGGACTTCTCCGCACCGATCCGCGCCGCCGCGCGGAGGATGCGCTGGCGGCGGTCGTGCTGGTCGGGTGAGTTCGGCTCGGCGGACAGCCTCGCCGACGCGATCCTCGCCACGGTCCTCCCCCAGGGGTCCATTCCTGTGCTGACAAGGAAGAATATCCGGCTCCCCGGCACGTCCCGCGATCGTCGATACCGGTCAGTGGGACCGGCCGTCCCCGGGCGCCGCGCCCCCGCTTACGTTGTGCCCGCGCCAGGACCCGAGGGCTCGGAGGGGACGTCGGATGGGAAACGCCGGGGAAGCGTGGGACGACGAGTACGACGTCGTGGTGGCCGGCTCGGGCGCCGGCGCGATGGCGGGCGCGCTGGCCGCGGCCTCCGCCGGCCTGCGGACGGCCGTCCTGGAGAAGACGGGGCTGCTCGGCGGGACGTCCGCCTACTCGGGGTCGGCGATCTGGCTGCCCGGGACGCGGGTGCAGGAGCGCGCCGGGATCGGCGACTCGACCGACGGGGCGCGCACCTACCTGCGGGCGCTGCTCGGCGACGGCACCGCCGCGCACCGCAAGGCGTTCCTGGAGACGGCGCCGGAGCTGGTGGAGTTCCTGGAGAACGACCCGGCGATCGAGTTCGAGTTCCAGCCGTTCCCCGACTACTTCGACGCGCCCGGGCGGCTGGCCATGGGCCGGTCGTTCGTCCCGCTGCCGCTGCCCGCCGAACGGCTCGGTGATCTCGCCGGGCTCGTCCGGCCGCCGGTCGACCGCGACCGCGCCGGGCGCGGGCATTCCACGTCCAAGCCATTGGTGCAGGGCCGGGCGCTGATCGGTCGGCTGCTGCTGGCGATCACCGCGACCGGCAACGGCGCCGTCCGCACCCGGACCGCCCTGACCGGGCTGCGCGCGGAGAACGGCCGGATCACCGGTGTCACCGCGGCGACGCCGGACGGTCCGGTCCGGCTGCGCGCCCGGCGCGGCGTGCTGCTCGCCGCCGGGGGCTTCGAGGCGTCGGCCGCGCTCCGCGACGAGCGCGGCGTGCCCGGCGCCGCCGCCTGGACGATGGCCCCGGACGGCGCCAACACCGGCGACGCGATCACCGCCGCCGCCGCGATCGGCGCGTCCACCGGCCTGCTGGACCAGGCGTGGTTCTGCCCGGGCGTCCTCACCCCGGACGGCCTGCCCGCGTTCACGCTCGGCTTCCGCGGCGGGCTCATCGTGGACGGCTCGGGCCGCCGGTTCGCCAACGAGTCCCTGCCCTACGACCAGATGGGCCGCCGTCTCGCCGCCGCCGAGGGCCCCTTCCACCTGATCTTCGACGCCCGCTCGAAGGGCCTGCCGGCGATCTCCGTCCCGCCGGTGTCGCTGGACGACCAGGTCGCGTCCGGTACCTGGATCCAGGCGGGCTCCCTCGCCGAGTTGGCCGCGACGGCCGGCCTTCCGGCGGACGCGCTCGCCGCCACCGTGGAACGGTTCAACGGCTTCGCCGAGAAGGGCGTGGACGAGGACTTCCACCGCGGCGAGGACCCCTACGACCTGTTCTTCACGGGCGGAAAGCCGGGCCTCGCCCCGGTCGGCGAGCCGCCGTACTACGCGGCGAAGATCGTCCTCAGCGACCTCGGTACGAAGGGCGGGCTGCGCACCGACCCCGACGGCCGCGTCCTGGACACCGCCGACGCCCCCGTCCCCGGCCTGTACGCCGCGGGCAACACCAGTGCCTCGTTCACCGGACCCGTCTACCCGGGCCCGGGCATCCCGATCGGATCGGCGATGGCCTTCGCCTACCGCGCCGTCCAGGACATGAGAAGGAGCAACGCGTGAGATCAGCCAGGGGACGCGCGACCGCGATCGCCGCCGTCGCCGCCGCCGCCGGGCTCGCGGTCACGGCCGTCCCCGCCCACGCCCACGCCGACGCCGGGCACCGGGGACGGCTGCTGACGAGCCGGCCGCTGCACACCGCGGCGGCGCTGCCGTCCGCCTCGGTCACCCGGTCGATCGGCTACGTCTCGGAGGGCGTCGGAGGCAGGCGGATCACGGTGACGGGCACCGTCGCCGTCCCGAAGGGCAAGGCCCCGCGCGGCCGCTGGCCCGTGATCAGCTGGGCGCACGGCACGACCGGCACCGCCGACGTCTGCGCCCCGTCCCGCGACACCGCCACCGGACCCGCCCACGACTACCTGTCGATCACCGAGGGTTTCCTCGACAAGTGGGTCGCGCACGGATTCGCGGTCGTCCAGACCGACTACGAGGGCATGGGGACGCCGGACGGGCATCCCTACATGAACGGCGCCAGCGAGGCGAACACGGTCATCGACATCGTCCGCGCCGCCCACAGCGTCGACCCGCACATCGGACGTAATTTCTACGTCGCCGGCCACAGCCAGGGCGGCCAGGCGACCCTCTACACGGCCGCCGCGAAGAGGGCGAAGGACGTCCGGTTGAAGGGCGCGGTGTCGATCGCGCCCGGCTCGCACATGGCCGAGACCGCGCAGTACGTGCAGGCGGGGTACCCGGGCGCGGAGGCGGCGTTGCCGTTCCTGTTCGTCCTGCTCAACGGCGCGAAGGCGGCGAACCCGTCCTTCCAGCCGGAGAGCCTGCTGACCGACCGGGCCGCGAAGGTCCTCGCGTCCGGCCAGACGACCGCGTGCCTCGCCCAACTGCGCGAGGCGGGCGCGTCGATCCCGCTGTCCCAGGTCTTCCGCCCGGCCGCCGACCTCACCGAGTTCGAGAAGTACTTCGACTCGCAGGAGGCCACCGGCCTCGACCTGCGCGTCCCCACCCTCGTCGCGCAGGGCTCCGCCGACACCGCCGTCTCCCCCGCCGCGACGACGGCCCTGGTCGCCGACCTGTGCAAGCGGTACCCGGCCATCACCTACCGCGAGTACCCCGGCGCCGACCACCGCGCCAGCATCAACGCGTCCTTCGACGACGCCCTGACCTTCGTCCAGACCCTCCAGTCCGGCCGAACCCCACCCACCACCTGCTGACCCGCACGGCGAGTCGTCGTTATGGCCGCCGCCATAACAACGACTCACCGCAACTCAATGGCTAGTGCGGGCGGCCGAAGTGGCGGGTGAAGAAGAGGACGGCGTTGTCGGCCTCGAATCTGGGGAGTTCCTTGTGCGCGCCCGCATTGGCGTGCAGGGTCTTCTCCTTTGAGGCGAAGGCGTCGAACAGCGCCAGGCCGGATTCGCGCGGGATGTGTTCGTCGTCCCACTGGAGGTCGAACTCGATCGGAATGGTGATCCGCTTCGCCGCCTCGGCCAGGGCGTCGGGCCAGTGCAGGCCGAAGACGGCGGCGGAGATCCTCGGTTCGGACGCCACGAACGGGACGCCGATCGCGGTGCCCATGTTCAGGCCGAAGAAGCCGACCGGGCCGTCGGGGCCGATCTCGGGGAGTTCCTGGAGGGCGTCCAGGGTCGTGCGGTATTCCGGGACGGCCTGCTCCGCCAGGTGGGCGTTGTACCGGACGACGATCGGGCCTTCCGGCTCGCCCGCCGCCCGCGCCCGGAACAGTTCGGCGATCTCCTGCTCGTCGTGCGGCGTGCGGGGACGGTCGCCGTGCCCCGGAGCGTCGATGACGGCGACGTGGAAGCCGCAGCCGGTGACGAGGCGGTGCGCGCGGCCCGACATCGCCGGCGACTTCTTGTGGTTGCCGCCGCCGTGGGCCATCAGGATCAGAGGCGCGCGGCCGGCGCCGGATTCGGGCGACCAGAGGACACCGGGAAGCCCGTCCACGGTGAAGTCGCGTTCGCGGACGCCGTTCGCCGACGTCTCGGCGGTGAATTGCAGAGAGTTCATGGTGTTGCCTTTCGGGAGTGCCTGTTTCGGGGCGCTCCCGGCGACACCTAGGTCAGCCGCACGACCGTGACGAAAGGGGGAGCACCCACCTCGATCCAGCGTTCATGGGTCTCACCTCCTCGCGTTCCTTCACGATCCCGGGCAACCTACCAGGCGGGCGTCGTCGCGCCCAAGCCCTTTTCCGGCGTCACTTGACCAGGACGCCGCCGTACTCGCAGAGGTCGGGGTGGTTCTTGGACGCGCCGGCGAACTGGGCGAGTTCGGCGGGGACGGGCGCCAGCGGCGGCTGGCCGGGGTCGGGACGCCAGTCCCGGATGTCCACCAGGCCCGGCTCGACGGGGGCGGGGCCGGCGAGCAGCGCGTCGACCTCCTCGCGGCTGCGGGTCCGCCACGGCATGCCGGCGCCGTTCGCGGCGGCGTCCATCCCGGCGCGGCGGGCGGGGTCGGCCGAGGTGATCTGGGTGAACACCAGGTGGCTGCCGGGCACGGCCCGGTCGAGGACGCCGTGGACGACGCGGCGCGGGTCGTCGCCGTCCAGCAGGTGGTGGCCGATCGACAGGTAGAGCACGGCGACCGGCTCGGAGAAGTCGATCAGCCGCTTGGTCTCGGGGTCGTCGAGGATCGCCCGGGTGTCGCGCATGTCGGCGTTGATGACCGTGGTGGTGCCGTCGCCGGCCAGCAGGGCCCGCCCGTGCGCCAGCACGATCGGGTCGATGTCGACGTAGACGACGCGGGCGTCGTCGGCGAAGCTCCGGGCGACCTGGTGGACGTTGTTCTCGGTCGGCAGCCCGCAGCCCATGTCGATGAACTGCCGGATGCCGGCCTCCTGCGTCAGGTACCGCACCGCCCGGTACAGGAACAGCCGGTTCTCCCGCGCGATGTCCACGATCTCGGGGAAGTGGGGCAGGTACTCGAGGGCGAACTTGCGGTCGATCTCGTAGTTGTCCTTGCCGCCGAGCGTCCAGCCGTAGATGCGCGCCGACGCCGGGACGTCCGTGGGGATCTGGGTGGGCGGCTGGTCGTCGGTCATCGCGCGGCTCCGGGCGGCAGGTGAGATCGAAGCTCGTCACAGTAACCCGCCGCACCCCCGCCGCACGGGCGATTCGTGAAGAAGATCCACATTTGTATCAGACGAGGTTGTCCTCCACCGCGAGGCCGAACTCCCCGCGCCCGTACATCGACAGCGCGTGCTCGACGTCGTTGGCCACGTGCACGCTGCCCGCGTGCGCGTCCCGCCACGCCCGCTCGATCACGTTGCCGCGGTGCAGCGAGTTGCCGCCGGCGGTCTTGAACAGGATGTCGATCGCCTCGATGGCCCGCTCGGTGCCGCGCACCTGGTCGCGGCGCGCGCGCAGCCGCAGCTCCATCGGGATCTTCTCGTTGCGGACCGCGTACGCGTAGATCTCCCGGACGTTCCGGTCGGTCTGCAGGATCGCCGCGTCGATCTCCGACGCCGCCCGCGCCACCGCGACCTGCGCGAACTGGTCCTCGACGAACCGCCCGCCGCCGAGGCTCAGCCGGATCCGGTCGCGCATCCGCGCCACGTACAGGTCGTGGCAGCCCGCCGCCATCCCGATCACGCTGGCCGCGACCGTGGTGGTGAAGATCGTCCCGAACGGCAGCCGGTACAGCGGGCCGGTGTTGACCTTGCGGCCGGCGGTGCGCAGCTGCGCCTGGTCGAAGTTGCGCATCGCGCGGTGCGCCGGCACGAACGCCCGCTCCACGACGATGTCGTCGCTGGCGGTGCCGCGCAGGCCCATCGAGTTCCACACCTGCTTGATCTCGTAGTCCGTCCTCGGGACGAGCACCGTCATGAAGTCGACCGGGCGGCCCTCCGCGCCGACGACGAGGCCGCCGAGCAGCGCCCAGTCCGCGAACTCGCAGCCGGACGAGAACGCCCACCGGCCCGACACCTCGAACCCGCCGTCCACGGGGGTGAGCCGGCCGATCGGCGCGTACGACGAGGCGGCCAGGACGTCCGGCCCCGGCTCCCACACCTCGCGCTGCGCCTCGTCCGGGAACAGCCCGAGATGCCAGGAGTGCACGCCGAGGACGGCCGTCACCCAGCCGGTCGACCCGCACGCGCCGGACACCGCCCGGACCACCTCGTAGAAGGCGACCGGGTCGTCCTCCGCGCCGCCGTACCGGGCCGGCTGCAGCATCCGGAACACCCCGGCGGCGGTGAGCTCCTTCATCGTCTCCGCCGGGATGCGGCCCCTCTCGTCCACGGCCCGGGCCCGTTCGGCGATCCCCGGCAGCAGCCCGCGCACGGCCTCCAGGACCTCGTTGCTCATCCCCGCTCCTCGCTCCCGTCTTCCCTCGTCCGGCCCTCGCAGGACACCATGGCGGCGTGCCGCCGCGCGGACGCGCGTCCCGGCCACCGAGACTGCCCGGACCGGACGGCGGGGCGCGACCTAACGTTCGCATCACCGGTCCATCGCCGAAGGGATGATCCACGTGACAGCAACCGAGCCGGACGCCGTCCGCAAGATCGAGGCGGAGGCCGTCTCCTCCCGTTTCGCCCGGGGATGGCACTGCCTCGGGCTGGCCGAGAAGTTCAAGGACGGCAAGCCCCACACGGTCAACGCGTTCGGGGGGAAGCTCGTCGTCTTCACCGGCGCGGACGGCAGGACGAACGTGCTGGACGGCTACTGCCGGCACATGGGCGGCGACCTGTCCGACGGCACCGTCAAGGGCAACGAGATCGCCTGCCCGTTCCACGACTGGCGCTGGGGCGGCGACGGCCGGTGCAAGAGGATCCCGTACTCGCGCCGCGTCCCGCTGCGCGCCCGGACCGCCGCGTGGCCGACGATGGAGCAGGACCAGATGCTGTTCGTCTGGAACGACCCGGAGGGCAAGCAGCCGCCGGCGGACGTGACGATCCCGCGGATCGAGGGCGCCACCCGCGACGACTGGACGGACTGGCGCTGGACCGAGCAGGTCGTCCACACCAACTGCCGCGAGATCATCGACAACGTCGTCGACATGGCGCACTTCTTCTACATCCACAACTCGTTCCCGACGTACTTCAAGAACATCTTCGAGGGGACCGTCGCGACGCAGATCATGAAGGGCAAGAGCCGGCCGGACGCGCGCCGCGAGGGGAGCGGGAGCGGCGGGCCGCGGATGCTCGGCAACTCCTCGGTGGCGTCCTACCACGGGCCGTCCTTCATGATCGACGAGCTCACGTACCACTACGAGGGCTACGACCTGAACTCGGTGCTGATCAACTGCCACTACCCGATCGACGAGCACTCGTTCTCGCTGCACTCGGGGATCATCGTCCAGCACAGCGACAAGCTGCCGCCGGAGGTCGCCGAGGCGACCGCGGAGAAGCTGTCCAGCTTCATCCTCACCGGGTTCGAGCAGGACGTCGCGATCTGGAAGCGCAAGGCCCGCATCGACAACCCGCTGCTGTGCGAGGAGGACGGGCCGGTCTACCAGCTGCGCCGCTGGTACCAGCAGTTCTACGTGGACGTCGCCGACGTGCGGCCGGAGATGACCGACCGGTTCGAGTTCGAGATCGACACGACCCGTCCGGTCGAGTCGTGGGAGAAGGAGGTCGAGGAGAACCTGGCCCGCCGCGCGGCCGAAGGGGCCTCGGCGTGACGATCCGCCAGGACGAACGGCTGGTGGACGGGCCGCTGCTGCCCGTCCGCTGCCGCCGCTGCGCCGCCGAGGTGCTGGTGCGCAAGTCGAGCTGGGAGCAGACCAGCATCCAGTGGACGGCCGAGGCCCGGGCCGCGTGCCCGGAGCTCGCCGCGGACCCGCACGAGACGTGCCCGGCGCTGCGCTCGGCGATCCAGGAGGCCGCGCTGACCGGCGCGATCCGGGTGATGGACGAGTGACGCCCTCGCCGGCCGGTCCGCGATCGTCACCGGCGCGGGCGACGGCATCCGCCGCGGTGTGGCCCGCCGGTTCGCCGCCGAGGGCGCCCGCGTCCTGGCCGCCGAGCTGAACCCCGAGGCGGGCGCGCGGGTCGCCCCGGACCTGGACGGAGAGCAATGATCGACCGCTACGGCCCGTGGGCCGTCATCGCCGGCGGCTCCGAGGGCGTCGGCTCCGCCTTCGCCCACCGGCTGGCCGACGCGGGGCTGAACCTCGTGCTGATCGCCCGCAAGCCCGGGCCGCTGGAACGCACCGCCGCGGAGGTCCGCGCGAAGGGCGTCGAGGTCCGCACCATCGAGCTGGACCTCGTCGCCCCCGACCCGCTCAAGACGATTTGCGAGGTGACGGACGGCCTGGACGTCGGGCTCCTGGTCTTCAACGCGGGCGCCAACGGCTACGGCCACGAGTTCGTGTCCGGCGACCTGGACCGCTTCCAGGGCGTCATCGACCTGAACATCACCGCGCAGCTTTCCTTGACGCACCACTTCGGCGCGCTGATGAAGGAGCGCGGGCGCGGCGGGATCCTGCTGGTCGGCTCGCTCGCCGGCTACATGGGGCAGCCGCAGATCAGCATCTACGCGGCGGTGAAGGCGTTCGGCCGCGTCTTCGCCGAGGGGCTGTGGCTGGAACTGCGCGAGCACGGCGTGGACGTGCTGGAGCTCGTCCTCGGCGTCACCCGAACCCCGGCGATGGAGCGTGCCGGCCTCAACATGGACATCCCGGGCCTCAACGTCGCCGAGCCCGACGACATCGCCCGCGAGGGGCTGGAGCACCTGTCCGACGGCCCGGTCTGGGTCGCCGGCGGCAACTACAAGGCCGCGCAGAAGCGCAACGGCTTCCCGCGCCGCGAGCTGGTCGCGGGCGCGCACGAGGCGATGCAGCGGATGCTTCCGAAGCCGTCCTGATCCCTGGTTCCGGCCGCCCCGTGCCCCTTCAGGCGCCGTCGAGGTGCGAGTCGTAGAGCCGTCTCAGCAGGCGGTTGAGCTGGGCGCGTTCGGTGCGGCCGAGCGCGCGCAGGAAGCCGTCCTGCTCCTCGGCCGCCGCGTCGGCGATCGTCTTGACGAGCGCTTTTCCGTGCGCGGTGAGCGCGACGATGCGGCGGCGCCGGTCGGTGTCGTCCGGTCGCCGTTCCACGAGCCCGCGCTCGGCCAGTGAGTCGAGCACCGTCACGATGTTGCGGGCGTCCACGGCGACGAGCCCGGCGAGCCGCCGCTGCCCCTGCGGGCCGTGCTCGTCGAGCGTCACCAGGACCGCGTACTGCCCCTGCGTGAGGTCGTGGGCGGCGAGGAACGCCGTCCACGACCGCGCCGCCAGCGACCCCATCCGGGCCAGCAGGAACCCGGTCCCCCGCTCGTAGGCGTTCACGGTTCCAGCCTAGTGGTTAGACATGGAGCATGTGCTTTGATAGACATGCTCCATGTCGATTAACCATGCCGCCATTCCGGTCGGCGACCACACCTTGCACGTCGCCGAGTCCGGCGATCCGGCGGGACGGCCGTTCCTGTTCCTGCACGGCTGGCCCGAGTCGTGGCGGACGTGGACGGGCGTCATGGAGGCCGCCGACGGAGCCCGGCTCATCGCGATCGACCTGCCCGGAATCGGCGGGTCGACCGGGCCCGCCACGGGCGGCTCGAAGCTCGCCCTCGCCTCGATCGTCCACGGCCTCGTGGAACGCCTCGAACTCGCCGATCTCACTCTCGTCGGGCACGACGCCGGTGGCATGGTCGCCTACGCCTACCTGCGCCGGTACGACGCCGCGCGGGTCGTCATCATGAACACGGTGATCCCCGGCGTGGCCCCGTGGGACGACGTCCTGCGCAACCCCTACATCTGGCATTTCGGCCTGCACGCCGTCCCGGCGCTGCCGGAGACGCTCGTCCGGGGACGCGAGCGGGAGTACTTCGACTACTTCTACGACGTGCTGTCAGTCGATCCGTCGCGGATCACGCCCGAATCCCGGGCCGCCCACGTCGCCGCGTACACCGGCGCCTCGCTCACCGCCGGCTTCGACCTCTACCGGGCCTTCGCCCAGGATGCGAAGGACAACGCGTCCTTCACCGGCCCCACCTTGACCCCGCTCCTCTACCTCCGCGGCGACAGCGAGGGCGGCGACCTCGACGCCTACGCGCAGGGCTTCCGCGACGCGGGCGTCCGCGACCTCACGACGGCGATCGTCCAGGACGCGGGCCACTTCGCCCAGGAGGAGCAGCCGGCGCAGGTGTGGGCCCGCATCTCATCCTTTGCCGGGTGAAAGATCCGGCGATCCCACGACATGTGAAGGGTGACCGCCGAGGACGCCACATGCGGAGGATCCCCCCACATGGATAAAGAGGAGTTCGCGGCCGTCTACGCCACGACCTACAGAGGGCTGCTCGGCTACGCGCTGCGGCGCTGTGACACCCCCGATGACGCCGCGGACGTCGTCGCCGAGACCTTCACGATCGCCTGGCGGCGCGCCGCTGACATCCCCGCCGGCGACGGGGCCCGGCTGTGGCTGTACGGGGTGGCGCGCCGCGTCCTCGCCAACCACCGGCGCGGCGAGCAGCGCCACGCGCGCAAGACGGCGGCGCTGCGCGCCGAACTCTCCGCGCCCGCCCCTGACGACTCCCCCGTGGCCGAGGTGTTCCGCACCCTCCCCGACCGGGACCGCGAACTGCTCACCCTGGTCGCGTGGGAGGGCCTGTCCGTCCCCGAGATCGCCGCGGTGCTCGGATGCTCCCGCAACGCCGTGAGCATCCGCCTCCACCGAGCCCGCAAACGCTTCGCGCGCGCTCTGCAGGCCGCCGGAGTCGACCAACCGGAGCCGGGCAGGCCCGTCCTGAGGAGCGAACTGGCATGACGTACCCGGTCGACGACGTCGTGGCGTCCCTGAACCCCGTCCGAGACGACGACATCCCCACATCGGACGAAGCGTCCCGCACCCTCCTGAACGCCATCACCACGGACACGCCCCCGGTCCGACGCCGGCGCTTCCGCTTCCGCCTCGCCGCCTTGGCCGCTACGGCCGTCACCGCCACCATTGCCACGCTCATCGTCCTCTCCGGCCACGGCTCCGGCCCGCTCCGCAGCTACGCCAACGCCGCCGTGCAGATCGACGTCACGGGCAAGGACGCCTACGAGGTCGAGGTCAAGGACGCCTACGCCGACCAGCGCGAGTTCCGCGAGGCGTTCGCGAAGTTCGGGCTGGACGTCCGGCTCAGCATCGTCCCGGTGTCCCCGGCCGGCGAACGCCGGATCATCAGAATCGGCTCCCTGCACGCGCCCTCCGGCGACGAGCCGCCCGGCGGCGTGACCGGCACGTCCGACACCGACCTGAAATGCCCGCCCGACCAGGGAGCCTGCCCCCTCAGGGTCAGGCTGGGCGGTGCGATGTTCCGCCTCGAAGGCGCCGACATCGTCCTCGGCCGCAAGGCCCGCCCCGGGGAGGTCTACCAGGACGCCTACCCCGGACCCGGCGACCGCCCGGCGAGCCTGCACCTCACCGGCCGCACCGTCGACCAGGCCCTCACCGACCTTCACCGACGCGGCCTGACCTGGTCATTCTTCCTCGGCCAGTTCAAACTCGACGGCTCGGGCGGCGGCTGGGACCCGCCCGCGCACTGGCGCCCCTCCGGCGACCGCCGCATCACCGGCGCCTGGATCCGCAGCTCCAACTCGCTCGGCCTCCTCGTCACCCCGCAAAAGGACGACCCAGAACCCGACCCGGACAACTGACCCGCGCGTCCGTGCCATCGCCCGGGCACGGACGCCCGTTTCACCAGGTGGCCGGAAACATGCGGCGCTTGAGCAGCCGCCCGACCCGATCGGCCGCCGCGTTGACGTCCCCGCACGGAAACAGAAACCCGTCCCGCCCCCGCCGCGCCTCGCAATACGCCCACCCATTCCCGGGTACGGCCCGCACCTCGACCACAACACCCACGTCCTCGGCTACGCCGCTCGCATAAACCCACAACAACGGCACGGAAACCGGGAAGCGTTCGTCCCGATAAAGCTTCACGCACCGCCACCCGTCCATCCGCACGGCCACGGACAGATGCTCCAGGTATCGCACGGCGATTTTCCGCCCGCAATACGTTCGCCACCATAGGAGAGGTCGCCCGTGCATCAGAACGCGACCTCCGCCCAGACCCACTTGCCGGGCCGCGTCCGCTCCACCCCACACCTCGTCGCGAGCGCTTGGACGATCGGCAGACCCCATCCGCCCGTCCCGTCGTCATACCCCGCATCCAGCGCACACGGGTCGGGAGCGATGTCGTCCAGCGTCAACTCCACCACCGGTCTGGCGACCGGCATGGCCTCCGAGGCGTCCCAGACCGCCAGCCGGACGGCCCGCGCCTCCCGCGTGAACCTGACCCGGATCTCCCGATCCGGCGTACTTTGTATCGCATTAGCGACCAGTTCTCCAGCGATGAGATGAACGTCCCCGGCCGCACGAAGAGCCAAGTTTCCAAGTACGAGGGCGGCACCCGCCAACTCGACGAACGCGAAGCCGCGATCCTCGACCAACTGTGGGACACCGGCGGCCTCTTCACCATCCTCCTCCGCTACGCCAAGCTCGGGGTGGACCCCAACTGGTCCGAGAAGCTCCGGAGATACCAGCGCGACGCATCCGTCCTGCGCCTCTACAGCGGCAACATCATCCCGTTCCCGTTCCAAGCGGAGGGTTACGCCAGGGCGCTCCTCGGCGCAGGGCATGCCGCCGGCCTGGTGGACGACATCGACTCCGCGGTCGCGAGGCGCATGGAACACCAGGCCGCCATGCTCGCCAACGATCCCCGGATCTGGGCCGTGCTCGACGAGGTCGCTCTGCGACCGATGGGAGGCACTGCCGTCATGGAGGACCAGCGTGACCTGCTTCTCAAGCTCGCCGAGCTACACCACGTCTCAATCCGTGTCCTGCCAGAAGGTGCAGCGCCCCATATCGGCTTGGACGGCTCCTTCTGCTGCTTCGACCTTCCGAAGGGCGCCCGAGCCGCGTTCGCAGGAACTAATCTCGACGTCGGACGAGTCGTAGAGGATCAAGGCGAGGCGGCCGACGTAGCGGTACGCTTCGAGCAGATCTCTGCGCGGGCTTGGAGCGAGGACCAATCACTCGAGTGGATAGCGAGGATGCGCACATGACGACTTGGCGGAAAAGCAGTCACAGTGGCCAAGGCGGCACAGGTGAGTGCGTCGAATTGGCTCGCCTTCCTCATGCCATCGGTTTCCGCGACAGCAAGAACCCCGAAGCCGGGCACCTCGAGCTTCCTCGAGTGGCTTTCGCCGCCCTGCTCGGCCAACTGAGGAACGATCGGCCCTTCGTCTGAGCCGAGAGCGTCCAGGCGTGCTCCCGGGGAGCAGGACGAGGGCAGCGACCGACCGTTACCGGCGATACAAGCCATGCATCACTTCGGAGGTGGCGCGGTGAGCGCCGTTGAGATAGGTCTGCGGCCGGTCACCGAGGACGATCTCGCGATGTTCCGGCGTTTCGCCACGGAGCCTGGGTTGATCGGCCTGGACTGGACGGGGTTCCGTGACGCGCAGGCCCCGGCACGGCGCTATGCCGCCGACGGTTACCTGGGCGAGGATGGCGGCAGGCTCATTGTCGAGACCGACGGCACGGCCACGGGTTTTGTGAGCTGGTCGGCGCAGGGGTTCGGCGTCTCCCGGTACTGGGAGATAGGGATCGCCCTGCTACCCGACTGGCGCGGGCGCGGCATCGGCTGGCGCGCTCAGGCGATGCTCTGCGATTACCTGTTCACCCACACCCCGGCCGAACGCATCCAGGCGGCCACCCATCCTGAGAACATCGCAGAGCAGAAATCGCTGGAGAAGGCCGGATTCAGCCTGGAGGGCGTCCTGCGCGCGGTGGAGTTCCGCGCCGGTCGGTGGCGTGACGGCTGGATGTACAGCAGACTGCGAAATGATCCGTCACCGACCGGGTGAGTGCTCCATTTGCTGATTTCGTCGGTCAAGCGCGCGTCCAGTCTGGGCGCCCGGCCAAGATCAGTCCTGAACGGTCTACTCATGGCACGGTCGACCTCTGCGTCCCTCACCCCTGTCCTGGCCGCACGTGGCAGGAGCTCGGCGATAAGGGCTCGCCTGTCAAAGCCGTGCTCCTCGCCATGCCGCATCTGACGGCCTATGTGGACCACCGGAGCAGGCATATCCTCACCGCACGTTTGTCCGCCACTGCACCGCTGGCGGCTCACGGCGGCTGATCAGGCCGTTGGGGTTACGTCTGCCGGCGTGCTGGATGGGGCGTCGTAGGACTCGCGGGCGTCGAGCAGTTCGTCCCAGTGCTGCTCGGCCCAGGCGCAGGCGGCCGCCATCGGTTCGAGCATGCTGCGGCCCAGCGGGGTCAGCTCGTACTCCACGTGCGGGGTGGCCTCGGCGTAGACGGTGCGCTTGACCAGGCCGTCCCGTTCGAGGGAGCGCAGCGACTGCGTCAGGACCTTGGGAGTGACGCGGCTCAGCGGCACGCGCAGTTCGGAGAAGCGGCGCGGGCCCTGTTCGAGGCAGCGGATGATGAGCCCCGCCCACTTGTCGCCGAACCGGAACGGATTCAGCGATGACGGGCACAGCTCGTCGAACATGTCGGCGGGCAGCGGTTCCCTCATGGCGCCACAGTAGCCGGTATCCCGGAGGGAACCGCGGCCCCGGTTAGCGTCGGCGAACCGGCCGGGCACATGGGCTCCGGCCCTGCTGAGAGGTGGTTCGTCATGAACATCGTGGTCTTCGGTGCGGGCGGTCGCGCGGGGCGTCAGGCCGTCGCGGAGGCGCGGCGGCGCGGCCATCAGGTCACCGCCGTGGTGCGCGACCCCGCACGCCACGGCGACCTGGACGGCGCGCGGGTGGTGGCGGGCGACGTCACCGACGAGGCCGGCATCGAGCAGGCCGCCGCCGGGCACGACGCCGCCATCAGCGCCGCCGTGGACCTGTCGGTGCCGCCGCACGACTTCTTCACCACCTCGGCCCGTGCCCTGGTCACCGGACTGACGAAGGCGGGCGTGCGTCGCCTGGTGCTGGTCGGCATCGCAACGGTCATGCCCGGGGCGTCCGGCACGCGCTTGATGGACGAGCCCGGCTTTCCGGACGAGTTCCGTCCGTTCTCCCTCGGCCACGCGGCGGGACTGGAGGAACTGCGGGCAAGCGACCTGGACTGGGCTTACATCGCCCCCGCGGGCGACTTCGACCACGACGGCGCGCGCACCGGCCGGTACGAGCTCGCCGACCACGGGGACATGGCCCGCCGGATCTCCTACGCGGACTTCGCGATCGCGCTTCTCGACGAGGTGGACGCGCCCCGCCACCACCGCACGGCCGTCAGCATCCGGGAAGCGTAATGCCCCAGGGCGACGACACCCCCGAAGTGGGGATGCTGGGTGTGTGGACGACAACGAGCCGCTGCTGACGTTCGGGCACGGGACGGCGGGACGGGAGGAACTCGCATCCCTGCTGCAAGGCGCCGGAGTGCGGGACGTGGTGGACGTGCGGACCGCGCCCGGCAGCCGCCGCAACCCCGACGTGCACCGCGACGCCCTGAGCGAGTGGCTGCCCGAGGCGGGCATCGGCTACCGGTGGGAGAAGCGGCTCGGCGGCTTCCGCCGGGCCGCGCCCGACTCCCCCGACACCTTCTGGCGCAACGACTCCTTCCGCGGCTACGCCGGTTACACCCGCGATCCCGAATTCGCGGCCGCCATGGACGAACTGCTCCCGGAGGCCGACCGCAAGCGCACGGCGGTGATGTGCAGCGAGTCGGTGTGGTGGCGCTGCCACCGGCGGCTCATCGCCGACTTCGCGGTCCTGGCCCGCGGCCGGTCCGTCCTGCACCTCGCCCACGACGGCCGCCTCACCGAACACCCGCCCACACCAGGAGCACGCCTACGCCCCGACGGCCTCCTCGTCTACGACGGCGAGTGACCACGAAGCACCACGTTCGCGGGGCCGTTGAAAGGCGCGAGCGACAACACCGTCCGCGGCGTCCTGAGCGCCCGGTTCCCGGTGAACAGGGCGCGCGCGGTATCGAAATCGACTTCGTCACGCGTGACGTGCGCGACCTGGTCGTAGAGGGCGCGGACGTCGTCGGTCAGCGCGTCGTCGTCGCTCGCCCAGGCTCCCCAGACGTCCCACAGCAGCGTCTCGACCTTGTTGAGCGCGGCCAGGTCGATGCGGACCTCGCCGATCACGAACCACTCCCCCGCCAGCAGCCGGTCCGGAACGGGCACGCCGAACGACGCGGGCGCCGCGTCGCCCGAGCGGATGAGATCCAAGGCGGCGCCGGCGACCAGGAACCGATCGCGCGGCACGTCCATGGGATCGAAGTCGACGCCGTACAGAGACGGGTCGGCCAGTTGCGCGTCCGCGAGCCGCCATCCGTGCCAGTCGTCCCAGTACTCGGTGACCACGTGGTCCATGTGGAAGCCGTCGGTGGTGAAGTAGTCGGCGAAGCCCGTGCGCAGGCGTGCGGGGACGCCGGAGTGGCGCAGCAGCGAGCAGTGCAGCAGCGCGAAGTCGCGGCACACGCCGACGAACCGGTCACCGGGTGCGCGCGGGCTGGTCAGGGGCGCGTCGTCCCGTCCGGCGATCACGGCCAGGATGTCGTCGAGGTATCGGGTCTCGGCGTCGCCGTGGAGCCGGTCCGGCGCGATGCGGTGACGGAACAGGTCGCCTTCGACGCGGTGGATCATCAAGCCGCGGGTGATCTCGGCCAGGCGCGCCGGGTCCGCCGGAAGCTCCGCGTAGAGGCCGGCCATGCGGCCCGGCGAGGAGAAGTCGCTCTGCCGCGTGTAGAAGGCGGCGACTTCGGGGGCGAGGGCTTGCGCTGGCATAGGTCGGCTCCCGAGACGTCGGTGGACGATCGACGCTGCCAAAAAATCGCTGTGCATGTCGAGAGCGGAAGGGTTACGCGTTCTTCGGGGGTTCGGCGAGGAAGACGGGGTGGTTCGTGTTCTCGTCGGCGGCGAAGGCGTCGCGGACGAACGGGACGATGCCGAATTTGCGCCGGTAGGCGCGCAGGACGTCCGCTTTGCGGTCGTCGTCGATCTCGGTGAGGCGCACCGGGCGGAGGCGGCGCCCGCGCCCGAGGCTCGCCCGTCCGTCGGCGCGGGCGTTGCGCACCCAGTGCGTTTCACCGAACGGTGAGACGAGCCATTGCCGGCCGTCGAGCTTCAGCAGGGCGACCGGGGCGGTGCGCGGCAGGCCGCTGCGCCTGCCGCGGGTGCGCAGCAGGACCAGCGGCCCCATCGGCACGCCCCAGGTGAGCAGCCGGTACGGGACGCGGCTCATCCGCGCCAGCCGCGGCGGGAGGTCAACGGAGGCCATGAGCCCTCCTTCACAGTTAAGTGGGGAAACTATCTCCACTTCAGCGTGACACGCGCCCTGCCATCCGGCAACCCTAACCGGCGAAATATCCCCCGCTTCAGCATTCGCCGCCAGTGACGCGGCCGAGAAGGGCGGTCGTGACGACCATGGCGGCCGCGGTCGCGCCACCGAGCAGCATCACCGTCCGCGGGGACGTGTGGTCCAGGACGACGCCTCCGGCCAGGGCGCCGCTCGACAGGGTCGCCTGGAACGACGCCGTGAACAGGACCGAGGCGGCCTCCGGACTCCGCGGGGCCGATCGGGCGAAGCACGCCTGCGAGCAGACCGGGACGGCGCCGTAGCCGATCCCCCAGACGACGAGCAACCCGAGGGCGCCCGGTTCCGCGCGTCCGAGGAACGGCAGCGCCAGGACGGCGAGGGCGATCAGGGCTCCGGCGGCCCCGAACGCGGCGTAGGGGCGGCGGGCGGCGGCCGTGCCCGCCAGGAAGGTGCCCGCGATCCCCGCGGCGCCGTAGACGAGGAGGAAGAGCGAGATCCGTGCCGGCGCCACCTTCGTGACGTCTTCGAGGAACGGTGTCACATACGTGTAAGCGCCGAAGTGCGCTAGGACGATGAGGAAGGTCAGCAGCAGGGCGGACCGGGTGCCGGTGCCGCGGAGCATGCCGCGCAGCACCTCGAGGCGCGCGGCCCGCTCGGCGGGAAGCGGGGGCAGCAGCAACGCCAGCGCGACCAGCACCGCCGCCGACAGCGCGCCCGGCATGAGGAACCCGGCCCGCCACCCCGCGAGGTCACCGATCAGCGTGCCCAGCGGCACGCCGAGGACCGAGCCCAGCGGGACGGCCGAGAACACGACCGCGGTGGCCCGCCGCGCCGACCGCGCGGGGACGAGCCGGCCGGCCAGTCCGGCGCCGATCGACCAGAAGCCGCCGATGACGATCCCGACCAGGACCCGGGACAGCAGCACCGCCCAGTACGCCGGTGCCCCGGCGGCGAGGACGTTCGCGCAGGTCAGCAGGAGCATGAAGGCGCACAGCATCCGTCGGCGGTCGACGCCCGCGGTCGCGACGGTGACGGTGGGGGCGGAGGCGGCCGCGACGTAGCCGGGCAGCGCCATCGTCAGCCCGGCCGTGCCGTCGGAGACGGTGAAATCCGTCCCGATCGAGGTCAGCAGCCCGATCGGCAGGATCTCGGTGGTGGTGATCGCGAAGATGCCCGTCGTCAACGCGAGCACTGCGGGCCAGCCGGACGAGGGAGGGGCGATCCGGCCGGTGGCCGGAGTGATGGCCGTGCGCATCGGTTCCGTCCTGGAGGTTGGGGGGCGGAGGACGCCTCACAGCCAACAGGCGCGGACGGAACCGGGCTGGCGGATTCCCGACGCCGACATGGGTGACGTCGGTTTCCCGCCATGAACCGCGCTCAGGGATGGACGCCGTGCGCTCGTCGGCGGGCGCGCGGGGTCACTCGTCGGCGCCGCCCTGCACAGCGGTGTCCTGCACAGCGGTGTCCTGCACGGCGGTGTCCTGCACGGCGACGTCCTGGACGGCGCGTTGGGTGGCCTGGTGGACGCGGACGGCCAGGACGGCGCGGGCGAACCGGGCGGCGAGCTCGCCGTCCAGGACGTCCGGGACCTGCTCGACGCCGATCAGCCCGCCCGGCCGGGCGATGATCACGCCGGACTCGCCGACGCGGACGCCCTGGCCCTCGTCCAGCTTCTCGACGGCGGGCAGGTCGAGCGCGGCGCGCAGGGTGTCCTGGAGGGAGCGGACGGTGGCGGCGTCGCGGTCGGCGCGCTCGGCGGCGGTCTCGGCGCGCTGCTCGGCGCGCTCGATGCGGGCGTCGGCGCCCTCGGCGCGGGCCGCGGTCTCGTCGGCGAGCCGCTCGGCGCGCTCGGCGCGGGCGGCCTGCTCGTCGGCGCGGGCGACGGCGGACTCGCGCTCGGCGTCGAGCCGGGCGGCCTCGGCCTGCGCGGCGGTCAGTTCGTCGCGCAGCCGCCGCTCGGTCTCGGCGGCGGCGTCGAGCCGTGCGCGGGACTCGTCGAGTTCCGCGCGGGCCTCCTTCAGCTCGGCGTGCGCGGTGGCGAGCGCGGTCTGCTCGCCGGTGAGGCGTCCGGCGAGGGCGTCGCGCTCGTTCTCGGCCTCGGTGCGGGCCTGGTGCTCGGTGCGCCAGGCCGCCTCGGCGTGCTTGCGGAGCCCGTCGGCGTGTGCGGCCTCGTTGGCGGCGGTGGCGCGGGCCTGCTGGGAGGCGCCGGCCTCCTTCCAGGCGTTGGCCTCGCTCTCCTGCGCGGCGGCGACGCTGGTCTTCGCGGCGGCCAGGCCCTCGCGCAGCTCCTCCAGCGCGGCGGCGGCCTCGGCCCGGGCGGCCTCGGCGCGGGCCTCGGCCTCGCGGGTGCGGGCGTCGGCCTCGGCGGCGGCGCGGCGGGCGGCGCGGGCCTCGGCGAGGGCCTGCGTGCCGCCGTCGATGGCGCCGCGGACCTCGCCGTCCAGCCGCTCGCCGAGCGCGGCGGCGGCCTTGACCAGCTGGACGACCAGATCGCCGAGCCGCTCGACGTCGTCGCCGAAGGTCTGCAGGGCGGCGGTCCCGGCGGCGTCGCGGCGGTCGGCCTCCTGCTCGTGGGCGGCGCGGTGCGCGTCGCTGCAGAACCGGTGCGCGCCGGGCGGGAGGGGGCGGGCGCAGTGCTCGCAGTACGCGGGGGCCGGTTCGGGTTCCGCGGCGGCCGGTTCGCCGGCCGGCTCCGGCGCCGGATCGTCGCCGCCCGCGGGGTCGTCGGGCAGCGGCCGCAGCGGCGCGGTCGCCAGTTCGACGGCCTCGGCGCCGGTGGCCCGCTCGTCTTGATCTTCGCGCACGGAAAGCATCCTAGTGAACTGGGAGAAATCCGTACGTGAGGCACAAAAATCGGTTCGCGTTGACCTCGAGTTTGGTCGAGGTTCTACGGTCTTCCTTGAACGGCTCAAGGGAGGGGTCATGCGGGTTGCGGGATTCGACGCGCCGGGCGGCCCGGACGTGCTGCGGGTGATGGAGGTCCCGGCGCCGGAGGCCGGGCCCGGACAGGTGCGGGTCCGCGTGAGGGCGGCCGGGGTGCAGCCGTTCGACCTTGCCCGGGCCGCGGAACTGGGCGTCCGGACGCCGCCGGACAAGCGGTCGGCGGCGCGCGTCGCCGAGGCCGCCCGGTTCCACGCCGAAGGGCGGCTGCGGCTGCACGTCCGCGCGACGTTCCCGCTCGACCGCGCGGCGGACGCGCACCGCCTGGTCGCGACCGGCCACGGCCGCGGCAAGGTCGTCCTCACGCTGGGCTGACGGCCGCCAGTGCGATCCGGGCGAAGGAGCGGACGAGGGGGCCGGGCTCCGTGCCGGTCCAGGCGACGACCAGCCGGCTCGGCGGCATGTCGGTCACGGGCACCGAGGTGAGGCCCTCGGGCAGCGCGTCGGCGAGCGGGCCCAGGCCGATCGTCCCGCTCCAAAGGACGGCCTGGAGGCATTCGTTGACGGTGCGCACCACGGGCCCGTCGGCGGCGGAGCCGGCCGCGGGGCCGGTCCAGTAGGCGGACCACAGCGGGTCGGTCCCGTCCGGGAACCGGAACCAGCGGCGGCCGGCGAGGTCGCCCAGCCGCACGGATGCGCGCCCGGCGAGCGGGTCGTCGGTGCGCAGGACGACCCCGACGGGGTCGGCGCGCAGCTCGTGGACGGTGATCCCGGTGGTGTCGAACGGGGTCCGGGTGAGCGCGACGTCGACCAGCCCGGCGCGCAGCCCGGTGGTCGGGTCGGTGAGGTCGGCCTCCCGGACGCGGACCTCGACGCCGGGGTGGCGGCGGCGGAAGGCCGCCGCCAGCCGGGTGCCCGCCTGCTGCGCGCTGTCGGCGAGCGTGCCGATCGTGAGGGTGGCGGCGCCGGTCGCGGCGGCGACGCGGACGCGCAGCTGCTCGGCCTGCTCCAGCAGCAGCCGCGCCTCGTCGTAGAGGGCCGTCCCGGCGGCGGTCAGCGTGACCCCGGCGGGCGAGCGGTGCAGCAGGACGGCCCCGAGCTCGGTCTCCAGCTGCTTGACGGCCCGGCTCAGCGGCGGCTGGGTCATGTGCAGGCGCGCGGCGGCGCGTCCGAAGTGGCGTTCTTCGGCGACGGCCACGAAGTAGCGCAGGGAGCGTAGGTCCATCACCGGTGACGATACGCGGACGGTATCGGGTGAACGGAACCGGTGTTGGACGCCCGGGACGTCCCGGCGCTGCACTGGGACCGTCACTGACCTGCGATCGAGGAGTCCACGCAATGGCCGAGTACACGGCGCCCGACCCGATCGTCGACGTCGGCGGAGCGCAGGAGGTCGCCGACGATCTCGTGGTGATCCCCAACCGCGGAGTGCAGCTGGTGCCGAACATCGGCGTGATCGGCGGCTCCCATTCGGTGCTGGTCGTGGAGACCGGGATGGGCCGGCGCAACGCCGAGAGCGTGCTGAAGTTCGCGGCCGAGTACGCCGGGGGCCGCAAGTTGTATCTGACCACGACGCATTTCCACCCCGAGCACTCGTTCGGCGCGCAGGTGTTTGCCGACGAGGCGACCTACCTGGTCAACGGCGCGCAGGCCGACGAGCGCGCCGCGAAGGGCGCCGGCTACCTGGCCATGTTCCGGGGCCTCGGCACGCCGGTCGCCCGGGAGCTCGAAGGCGTCGAGCTGGTTGCGCCCGACGCCGTCTACGACCGTTCGCACGACCTCGACCTGGGCGGACGGGTGGTGCGGCTGCGGGCCACCGGCCGGGCGCACAGCCGGGGCGACCAGGTGGTGACGGTCCCGGACGCCGGGGTGATGTTCACCGGCGACCTCGCGGAGACCGGGCAGTTCGCGATCTTCCCGTGGTTCCCGCCGCACGACGCCGACGTCTCCGGGATCCGGTGGATCGAGGTGATGGGGCGGCTGGCGGCCGAGCGTCCCCGCGTGGTGGTCCCGGGCCACGGGGACGTCGGCGGCGCGCGGCTGCTCGGGGACGTCCGCGCCTATCTCGAACTGCTGCGCGACGAGACCTGGGCGCGCCGCGACTCCGCCGTGAGCGAGGAGACGATCGTCGAGGAGGTCCGGGTGCTGATGATCGAGCGGCACCCGGACTGGGCCGGACGGGAGTGGATCGAGCGGGGCGTCGGCTGCCTCTGCGCCGAGCACCCCGACGGCTCTCAGTCCGGAACGTCCGGCGACCGCCTGACATAGGAGCCGCCGCGGCGCTCGTAGACGGGGTCGGTGGTGTGCCACGCCGCGTCCCGCAGCGGACGCTTGATCACCTTGTTGGTCGGGGTGCGCGGGAGTTCCGCGACGATCCGGACATAGCGTGGCGCCCATTTGGTGCCGAGGTCGGGCTGGGCGGCCAGGAAGGCGGCGAAGGCGCCGGGGTCGAACGCGCATCCCGGGGCCATCGCGACCGCCGCCATCACCTGGTCGCCGACGTGCTCGTCCGGCACCGCGTAGACGGCGACGTCCGCGAACGCCTCGAAGCGCGCGAGCAGCCGCTCGACGGGCGCGGCGGCGAAGTTCTCGCCGTCCACCCGCAGCCAGTCGCTGTCGCGTCCGGCGAAGTACCAGTAGCCGTCGGCGTCGCGGTAGGCGAGGTCGCCGGACCACGTCCAGCCGTTGCGGACGCGCTTCGCCGTCGCCTCGGGGTTGTTGTAGTAGCCCTCGAACTTGGCGGCGCCCTTCGTGTCGACGATCTCGCCGATCGCCTCGTCGGCGTTCAGCAGCTCGCCGTGCGCGCCGAACTTCGCGGGCGGGCATTCCCGCAGCGTGGCGGGGTCCATGACCACGGTGCCGTCCTCGGCGACGCCGAGCGAGCCCGGCGGCGTCCCCGGCACGCGGGTGAGGCGGATCTCCCCCTCGCTCGACCCGTAGGAGTCGATGACGGTGCAGCCGAAGCGGCGCGCGAACTCCTCGATGTCGCGCTGGGCCGCCTCGTTGCCGAAGGCGATCCGCAGCGGGTTGTCGGCGTCGTCCTGCTTCTCGGGGACGGCGAGGATGTAGTTCAGCGGCTTGCCGACGTAGTTGAAGAACGTGACGCCGTAGCGGCGGACGTCCGGCAGGAAATTCGACGCCGAGAACTTCCGCCGCAGCACGACGCACCCGCCGGTCGCGACCGCAGGGGCGATCCCGGCCATCAGCGCGTTGGAGTGGAACATCGGCATCACGACGTAGAACACGTCGTCGCGGGTGAGCCCGCGCCGGTCGCGCTGCTGGACGGCGATCCGGCCGAGCCGGCCCTGGGTGCAGATGACCGCCTTCGGCGCCGCCGTCGTCCCCGACGTGAACACCAGCGAGAAGATCGTCTCCGGCGTGACCGGCTCGCCGGCGGCGGGACGGGCCGCGCCGAGCGCCTCGGCGTTCGCGCCGGCGTCCACGGTCAGCATCGGGATCTGCGGGACGAGCCCGTCGACCAGCGGTGCCCGCGAAGTCTCGGTGACCAGCAGCCCGCAGTCGGTGTGCGTGATGTCCCGGGCCAGCTCGGCGCCGCGCCGGGTCGGGTTCAGCTCGACCACCGGGATGCCCGCGAGGGCGGCGCCGAGCAGCCAGAACAGATGCTCGGGGCCGTTCTCCAGGAACAGCCCGAGATGCCCCGGCCCGGGCTGCCGCGCGTCCCGGGCGAGCCCGGCGCGCAGCCGCGCCTCCGCGACGACCTCGCGCCACGTCCACGCGCGGTCCTCGAACCACAGGCCCGTCCGGTCGTCGTCCGCGCGGGCCGCGACCAGCTCCCCGAACGTGATCTCCTCGGCCGGCCGGTCGTCCCCCAGCACCTCTGCCATCCGTCCCTCCCGCCCCCACGGTCGGCCACCGCCCGCCCTGCCCACGCCCCGCGTCCCACTCACCGAGACCCGCCACTTCCACGTTGAGTTGCGGCGAGTCGTTGTTATGGAGCGCTCCATAACAACGACTCGCCGCAACTCAACGAAGGGGGTGGGGGCGGTGGCGGTGGACGGGGCGGGTCTCGATCGCATCGATGCGCTGCTCGCGGCGGGCGATCCGCCACGTCCCGGCGTCGAGCCGGTAGGCGTCGGTGTAGCGGCAGTGCCATACGAGGTCGGACGTGCGGCCGTCGTCGCAGTGGTCGGCGTAGAGCGCGTAGCGGGAGACCAGATCGCTCAGGGCGATCCGGTCGTCGGTTGCGAGCGTCATGACAGGCCGAGGCGCTGGGCGCACGCCGACAGTTCGTCCTTCGCCTCGTCGAGCGACTTCGTCGCGGTTCCGCGCAGGACGAGCCGTCCGGCACCGAGGCCCGCGAGCTTCTCCGCCTTCTCCGTGGTGACCGCCGACAGCGAATGGCCGAGCGTGAGTTCCAGCGCGTCGGGGTCGCGGCCGTTCTTCTCGGCCTCTTCGCGCATGAGCGCGACCAGCCCGCGCAGCTCGTCACCCGCGACGCCGAGCGGCTGGAGGCCGTCACCGTAGCGGCCGGCGCGGCGCGCGGCGGCCTTGGTGTGGCCGCCGACGTGGATCGGCACGCCGCCCTCCTGCACCGGCTTCGGGTAGCTCATCGCGCCCGTGAACCGGAAGAACTCACCGTCGTGCGACGCGCCCTGCGGCCCGGTCTCCGCCCACAGCTTCCGCAGCACCTGGAGCTGCTCGTCACCGCGCCGTCCGCGCGACTCGAAGTCGGTGCCGCACGCCTCGATCTCCTCGCGCATCCACCCCATGCCGACGACCAGCCGCTCGCCACCACCGCGTGCTCGACCGCGCCGACGGACTCGAAACCGCAGTCCTCGGCGTGCCGGACGTAGTCGCCGATCCACGCGGGATCGGCGGTGACGCCCGCCGCGACCGGCAGCAGGACGGCGTACTTCACGCGTTCTCCTTCACCGACGCGGCGGCGGCGCGTCCGGCGCGGCGGCCGAAGAACGTGCCGTCGCCCAGGGACGTCCCGCTGACGTAGCCCTCGCCGTGCATGCCGGACGCGGCGCGGCCCGCCGCGTACAGCCCGGGCATCGGTTCGCCGGAGTTGTTCAGGACCTCGCCGTCGACGGTGGTGTGCAGCCCGCCGAGCGTGAACCCGGACGCGCCGCTCGCCGGGCCGCCGGTGCCGCCGAAGAAGCCCGCGCCGGGGTCGATCGCCGCGAACGGCGGCTTCAGCGGCCGCAGCCACTTCGGATCCTTGTGGAAGTAGGGGTCCTCGCCCCGCTCGGCGTGCCGGTTGTACGTCTCGACCGTGGCCTCCAGCGAGCCGGCCGGCATGCCGAGCGACTCCTCCAGTTCGGCGAGGGTCTCGGCGGCGTACTTGGGCAGGACGCCCCACCGGTCCGCCTCGGGGACGGACTCGTACCCTTCCTCGTCGATGATCGTCCAGTACGGGCCCGGCTGGTTGCGGACGGCGTGCACGCTCCAGTGCCCCGGGTAGACGTCCTCGTTGAGGAAGCGGCGGCCCAGCCCGTCCACCAGCATGCCGCGGCAGACCATCGCGGGCAGCGCGGTCAGCGCGATCTCGACCACGCCCATCCGCCGGGTCGCGGCGCCGATCGCCGCCGCCATCCGGATGCCGGAGCCGTCGTCCAGGCCGTCGCTGACCTTGCCGTGCCCGAGCAGCACCGGCGCGTGGTCGGCCAGCATCTCCTCGTTGTCCACGAACCCGCCGGTGGTGAGCACCACTCCGCGGCGGGCGCGGTAGGTGACCCGCTCGCCGTACTTGCGCGCCACCACACCGGCGACGCGGCCGTCCCCGTCCAGGACGAGGTTGGACGCGACGGTGTCGACGTGCGTGACGGCACCGGCCCCGGTCGCCGCCGCCGACAGCTTCTCCATCAGCACGGCGCCGCCGAACCCGCTCGCCGGCGGCCGGTGCCCGCGCGGGACGGGACGGGCGACGGTGTTGTACGGCCAGGAGTTCTCCCCCAGCCACATCAGCCCGTCCTCCGACATGGGCATCCACGTCGGCTGGTCGTAGAAGCTGTGGTTGAACGGGACCCCGCAGGCGCGGAACCACTCGAAGTGCTCGACGCTGCCGTCGCAGTACAGCCGGACCTTCTCGACATCGGCGTTCGGGCCGAGCGCCTTCACCAGGTAGGCGTACATGTTGTCGGGGTCGTCGTCGAAGCCGCACGCCTTCTGCACCTCGGTGCCGCCGCCGAGGTACAACTCCCCGCCGGACTGCGCCGACGACCCGCCGGGCCCGCTCGCCCGCTCCAGCACCAGCACGTCCGCGCCGGCGCGGGCCGCCTCGTACGCCGCCGCCGCGCCCGCACAGCCGAACCCGGCGACGAGCACGTCGCACTCGTGGTCGAACGCGCCGATCTCCGCGAGCGGGACGGGTTCGACCGAGGAACGAGGGCTCACCCGGTCACTTCCCGGGCGGGACGAACGCGGCCAGCGGCTCCGAGCCCGACCAGTCGTGGCCCCAGTAGCTGTCCTTGGTGATCTCCTCGGCGGTGTAGTACGACTCGTCGACGAGCACGCCCTCGCAGCCGTACTCGATGTCCCAGCCGCCGGGGGCGCGCACGTAGAACGACACCATCTTGTCGTTGGTGTGCCGGCCGAGCGTGGAGGAGATCGAGAAGCCGCGCTCCTTCACTGCGTCCAGCGCCATGCCGACCGCGTCGAGGGTGTCGACCTCCACCATCAGGTGCACCAGGCCGGGCGCGCCGTCGTGCGGGGCCGGGCAGATCGCCGCGCTGTGGTGGCGCTGGTTGACGCCCATGAAGCGGATCCGCACCGGGCCGCCGACCTTCATCGCGCCGCGCGGCAGGAAGCCGAGCACCTCGTTGTAGAACGTGACGGTCTCGGCGAAGTTCGGGGTGGGCAGCACCACGTGGCCCATGCCCATGGCGCCGGTGACGAACGTCTGGGTGAAGCGGGTCCGCACCGGGCTGTGGTCCAGGACGGGCCCGAAGAACACCTCGACGGGCGTGCCGCCGGGGTCGGTGAACGCGATGACCTCCTCGGCGTCGCGCTCGGCGGCCTCCTTCGCCGACAGCGCCGTCACGGCCGTGCCGGACTTCTCGACGGCCTCGCGGACGGCGGCCAGCGCGTACTGGTCGCGGACCTCCCAGCCGACGGCCAGCACCTTGTCGGTGTCGCCGGGCACCAGCCGCAGCCGCGACCGGCGCTCGTCCATGCGCAGGTACAGGCCGTCGGGATCGGGGCCGCCGCCCTCGGCGAACCCGAGCCCCTCGAGGGCGAACTCGCGCCAGCGTTCGATGTGCTGGGTCTGGACCTTCAGATAGCCCAGCCCTCGGATCTGCGTCACAGTCCTGGTCCCTTCGGTGTTGCGGCCCGTGCGGCGCCACGGCCAGCGTCATGGCCGACGCGGCGGCCGTTCCCGTCAACCTGCCAAATCCGGTGCGGCGCCGCGGAGACCTTCCCGCTCAGTGAGAGGCTTTCGCGGCCCCTCGACGTCAGATCATGGAGCGCATCGGGCCCTGCGGGGGCTCGATGTCCAGGTCGGTCAGCGCCGAGACGTGGTACACCGAGCCGGGCACGTGGATGGCGTGCGCGAGGCCGACGTGCGCGTCCCGCCAGAACCGCTGGATCGGGTTGTCGGTGCGCATCGCGTTGCCGCCGGACCGCACCACGATCTCGTTCATCGCGTGCACGGCCCGCCACGCGGCGCGGACCTGCGTGCGGCGGCCGGCCGCCCGGTCGGCGAAGCTGATCTCCTCGCCGGCCGCGACCCGGTCGTACATCCGCGAGCAGTTGTCCAGCAGCGCGGTCCGGGACGCCTTGATCTCCTCGGCGGCCTCGCTGATCGCGTACAGCACGTACGGGTCGTCCTTGATCTTCGTGCCGGTGATCTGGACGCGGTTGCGCTGGTAGGCCAGGTGGTGGTGGAGCGCGCCCTCGGCGATGCCGATCACGGCGGCGGTGATGCCGAGCGGGAACACGCAGGAGAACGGCATCAGGTAGGACGGGTTGGTCAGCCCCGCCTCGCGCGGCGCGGACCCGTCGACGACCTTGTCGTACCAGAGCGTCCGGTAGGACGGGACGAACGCGTCCTTGACGATGATGTCCTTGCTGCCGGTGCCCTTGAGCCCGGCGACGTCCCAGGAGTCGGCGACGATCTCGTAGTCCGAGCGCGGCAGGATCAGGTGCAGCGACCGCGGCGGCTGCGCCATCTTGCCCTCGTCGTCGCCGAGCATCCCGCCGAGGAAGATCCAGTCGCAGTGGTCGGTGCCGGAGGAGAACTGCCAGCGGCCGTTGAAGACGTAGCCGCCGTCGACCGGGCGGGCGATGCCCATCGGCGCGTACGGGGAGGCGATCCACGTGTCGGGGTCCTGGCCCCAGATCTCCTCGCGGACCTTCGGGTCGGCGTAGGCCATCTCCCACGGGTGGACGCCGACGATCCCGGCGACCCAGCCGGTGGAGCCGTCGAGGGAGGCGATCCCCATCACCGTCTCGGCGAACTCGCGGGGGTGCGCCTCGAGCCCGCCGTGCGCGCGGGGCTGCAGCTGGCGGATCGCACCGGAGTCGCGCAGCGCCTTGGCGGCCTGGTCGTCGAGCCGGCCGAGCGACTCGTTCGACGGGCCGAGCGCGCGGATCTCCTCGGCCCGCTCCATCATCGCGTCGAGCACGGGGTTGGTCATCAAGTCCTCCGATGTGTCCGTCAGCCGTCGTAGCTGATCCTGAGCCGGTCGCTGACCGGCCTCGCCTGGCAGGCGAGGATGAGGCCGTCGGCGAGATCCTGCTCGTCGAGGACCGAGTTGGCGTCGAGCGCGACCTCGCCTTCCAGGGCCACGCAGGCGCAGGCGGAGCAGTTGCCCTCCCGGCAGGAGAACGGGGCGTCGACGCCGGCGCGCAGCAGCGCGTCCAGCAGCAGCTGCGACTTCGGCCACGGCACCGTCTGGGTCTCGCCGTCGATCTCGACCTCGATCTCGGCGACGCCCGCCTCGTCGGCCTCGGTCGGCGGGTCCCCG
Source organism: Actinomadura opuntiae (assembly GCF_030283205.1). Taxonomy (GTDB): domain Bacteria; phylum Actinomycetota; class Actinomycetes; order Streptosporangiales; family Streptosporangiaceae; genus Spirillospora. The sequence goes on along the minus strand of NZ_JASNWF010000020.1, from coordinate 98,384 downwards.
TCCGGTTCCTCGAACGGGTCGCCGGCGAGGGAGAAGAAGCGCTCGACGTTCACCCGCACGCCGAGGCCGGTCAGCGCGGCCTCCGCCATGTCCATGAACACGCCGGGCCCGCACACGAACGCCTCGCGGCCGGTGAAGTGCCGGGCGAGCGAGTGGAACGCGGCGGGCGTCGGCAGGCCCTGCACCGACTCCAGCCAGTGGACGACCGTGAGCCGCTCGCCGTGCTCCTCGGTGAGGGCGCGCAGCTCCCCGGCGAAGATCACCGACCGTTCGTCGCGGTTGGCGTACAGGAGCGTGACGGTGCCGGTGCCGCCCGCGAGGACCGACTTCAGGATCGACATCACCGGGGTGATGCCGCTGCCGCCCGCGACGAGCAGCAGGTCCTCGTCCAGCGAGCGCGGGGTGAACGCGCCGGCGGGCCGCAGCACCTCCAGCACGTCGCCGGCGGAGACGTTGTCGCAGATCCAGTTGGACCCGATCCCCTCGGCGACCCGCTTCACCGTGACCTTGAGCCGCTCGTCGCAGACCGGCGAGCTGCACAGCGAGTACGAGCGCGCGACCCAGCCGTCCCCGGCGGGCACCCGGACCGTGAGGAACTGGCCGGGCCGGTAGGCGAACCGGTCCCCGTCCCCTTCCATCGGTTCCAGGACGAGCGAGTTCGCGTCGGGCGTCTCCCGGACGACCTCGACGACGCGCGCCTTGAGCGATGCGGTCATGCCCTTCCCGAAGCCTTGTCCGCCGTGTCCCCCGTACCTGCCGTGTCCCCCGTACCTGCCGTGTCCCCCGTACCTGCCGTGTCCCCCGTACCTGCCGTGTCCGCCGTACCTGCCGTGTCCGCCGTACCTGCCGTGTCCGCCGTCTCCAGGCCGGCGGCGTGCCGTGCCGCGATGTAGCCGAACACGATGGACGGGCCGATCGTGGCGCCCGGGCCCGCGTACTCGTTGCCCATCACCGACGCGGACGTGTTGCCCGTCGCGTACAGGCCGTCGATGGCCGAGCCGTCCTCGCGCAGCACGCGCGAGTGCTCGTCGCAGACCAGCCCGCCCTTGGTGCCGAGGTCGCCGACCTCCAGCCGGAACGCGTAGTACGGCGCGGTGTCCAGCACGTCCAGGTTCGGATTCTTCAGGTTCGGGTCGCCGTAGTAGCGGTCGTAGGCGGAGTCGCCGCGGCCGAAGTCGGGGTCCTTGCCGTCGCGGGCGTAGCCGTTGAACGTGCGGACGGTCTCCTCCAGCGCGTCCGCCGGGACGCCGATCTTCTCCGCCAGCTCCGTGAGGGTGTCGGCCTTGAAGGCGATGCCCTTGTCGTAGAACGCCTTCGGGATGGGCGCGCCGGGCAGGATCTGCGCGAACGGGTAGCGGGCGCGGGACCTGGCGTCCATCACGAACCACGCCGGGACGTGCCCGCCCTCGAGCTGGTCGTGGACGAAGTTGACGTACGGGGCGGCCTCGTTGGTGAACCGCCTGCCGTCCGCGTTCACGATGACCTGCCGCGGGATGGCGCGCTCGGACACCAGCGGGATCACCGCGCCGAGCGGGTGCCGGACGGCCGGCATCCACCACGCGTCGTCCATCAGGTCGATCGCGGCGCCGAGGCCCTCGCCGGCGCGGATGCCGTCGCCGGTGTTCTCGCGGGCGCCCATCGCGAAGTCCTCCTGCCCTCCCTCGGGCAGGTACTTGTCGCGCATCTCCTGGTTGTGGTCGAAGCCGCCGGTCGCCAGGAGCACGCCCTTGCGGCCGCGGATCCGCAGCGTCTCGCCCTCGCGGGTCCGCGCGACGATCCCGATGACGCGGCCGCCCTCGTCGGTGACCAGCTCGGTCATCGCGGTCTTGAGCCGCAGCGGGATGCCGGCGTCCTTGAGCGCCATCCGCATCCGCGCGACGAGCGCGCGCCCGCCGGTCGCCATGTGCCGGCGGCGGACCAGGTTGGACGACACGCGCCACGCCGCGACCAGCGACGCGCGGCGGCCCGCCCACGTGCGCTTGGCCATCGCGAGGTCGTGGTAGTCCTTCGCGGTCACCCAGAGCCCGAGCGGGCCCTTCATGTTGTTCGGGCGCTGGTACTGCTCGTCGTCGCCGAGCTTGCGGGTGTCGAACGGCTTGGCCTCGATGGACCGGCCGAGCGGGCGGCCGCCCTCCAGCTCGGGGTGGTAGTCGGCGTAGCCCTTGGTCCAGAAGAACTGCATCCACTTGCTCTTGCAGATCAGTTCCATGGCGGCGGGCCCGTTGTCGACGTAGGCGTCGAGCCGGGCCGGCGGGACCTTCCCCTGGGTGAGCAGGTCGAGGTAGCGGCGGACCGACTCGCGGCTGTCGTCGTGGCCGCGCGCCTTGAGCGTCGGATTGTTCGGGATCCAGATCCCGCCGCCCGACAGCGCGGTCGAGCCGCCGAACTTCTTGCCCTTCTCGATGATCAGTGGCTTCAGCCCGGCGTCGTGCGCGGTGAGCGCGGCGGCCATGCCGCCTCCCCCGCTGCCGACGATGACGAGGTCGTACTCCTCGTCCCAGGCGGCCTCCCCGCTGACGCTCATGCCTCGTCCTTCCTGGTCAGGAACGCCAGCACGGCGCTCTCCCAGGCCGCCTTCTGCTCGATCATCACCCAGTGCCCGCAGTTCGGGAAGATGGTGACCTGCACGTTCGGGATCGTCCGCATCGGGACGAGCATCATGTCGACGGGGCTGACCCGGTCGTCGCGTCCCCAGGTGATGAGGGTCTCGGCCCGCAGCGTGTGGAGCATCGCCCAGTAGGGCGGCTCGGGCGAGCGGGCCTGCGCCTTGAAGTTCGCGGTCATCGCCGCCGTGGAGTACATCCGGCGCGCGGCGGCGAGGGTGTCGGGGTCGGTGGCCTGCTGCCAGCGCTCCTCGATCAGCTCCTCGGTGACGACCTTCGGGTTGAAGACCATCGAGTGCAGCCACCGGATCAGGCCCTCGCGGGTCGGGTTGTCGGTGAACTCCATCAGCAGCTTGATGCCCTCGCCGGGCCCCGGGCTGAAGATGTTGCGGCCGATCCCGCCGATGGTGACCAGCCGCCGCACCCGCTCGGGGTGCGCGAGGGCGGTCTGGGTGCCGACGATGCCGCCCATGGAGTTGCCGATCACGTCGACCTGCTCCAGGCCGAGGCCGTCCAGGAAGCGGACCACCGCGCCGGACGCGGCGGCCATCGGGTGCTCGTCGGTCGGGTCGCTCACACCGAAGCCGGGGAACTCCAGCACCAGGCAGCGGAAGTGCTCGGCGAACCGCGCGAGGTTGCCGCGGAAGTTGCGCCAGCCCGTCACGCCGGGGCCCGAGCCGTGCAGCAGCAGCAGCGGCGGACCGTCGCCGGCCTCGTGGTAGCGCAGGACGCCCTGGTCCGTGGCGAGTTCGCGCAGCGTCGACTCGTGGGTCAGCTCCGTGGGCATGTTCTCAGTCCTTCTGGGTGGCTTGCCGGAAACCTAACGGTCGTTTGGTCGGCATCGTCCAGTGGATTCCCGATCAGCGGGACGTTCGCCGGAGGGGCCCCGCGACCGCCCTCTTGACGGCCCGGCCGGCGAGGGCTTCCACTCATTGGGATACGGGGGCCCGCGCGGCGCGGCGCGTGCCTAGGTTCCGGTGCATCGAGACCGGCGACAGCGTCCGAGAGCCGCGAGGTGACTTCATGCCAGCAGAGCCAGCGCTCACCGCGGAGCCCCAAGAGCCCGCGGACTCCCCCGACCCCCTGGAGTTCCGGCGGGCGATGGCGGAGTTCGCCACCGGCGTCACGGTGGTGACCGCCGTCGACGGCGACGAGCCCGTCGGGTTCGCCTGCCAGTCGTTCGCGTCGGTGTCGCTGGAGCCGCCGCTGATCCTGTTCTGCGCGGACCGGCGGGGCCGGTCGTGGCCGCGGATCCGCTCGGCCGGACGGTTCTGCGTGAACGTCCTGGCCGAGGACCAGGCCGACCTGTGCGCGCGGTTCGGATCGAGCCGCGGCCTGAAGTACGAGGGGCTCGACTGGGACCTGTCACCGCACGGCACCCCGCAGTTGCGGGACGTGCTGCTGAACGTGCACGCGACCGTGCACGCCGTCCACGAGGCCGGCGACCACGACGTGGTCATCGGCCGGGTGCTGTCGGTCCGGGTGCACGAGGCGCCCGGCAACGTGTGGCGCCGCCCGATGCTGTTCTTCCGCAGCCGGTTCGGCGTGCACCCGCCGGAGGTGCCGTTCGCCCCCGACCCCTGGGGCGAGGGCGACCGCTGGGGCTGGGGCTGAGGCCGCGGGGCGGCCGCTGCCGGAAGTCGGCGTCACATCCAGTCGCCGCGGCCGTCCACGGCGAGCAGCCGGTTCATCGTCGCCGGGGACCAGGTGTGCTCGGGGACGGGGCGGTCGGCGTGCGGGCGCCGGGCGCGGCCGCCGGGGCGCCCGGACGACGCGGCGCCGGGGAACAGCACCTGTGAGGTCTCGCGGGCGGCGGTGACCACCAGCGGCGCGACGTTCTCCAGCGGCGTGTGGATGTCGCCGACCAGCGAGATCCCGGCGACCGGGCCCTCGGCGCCGCGGACCGCGGCGGCGACGCAGGCGATGCCGGGGAACGACTCGCCGCGCTCGAACGCCAGGCCGCGGCGCTGCCGGACGCGGTGCAGTTCCTGGTGCAGGGTGCCGAGCTCGCCGATGGTGCGGCTGGTCAGCCGGGTGATCGCGGTGCCGAGCAGCGCGTCGACCTGCTCGGGCTCCAGCCAGGCGAGCATCGCCTTGCCGAGCGCGGTGGAGTGCGCGGGGGCGCGCCCGCCGACCCGGGACGGCACGGACGCGGCCAGCCGCCCGCCGAGCTTGTCGAGGTAGAAGACCTCGGGGCCGTCCAGCACGGCCAGGTGCGCGACGAGCCCGGTGGTGACCTGGAGGTCGTGCAGGTACGGCGCGGCGGCCTCGCGGATCTTGCCGTGCCCGCCGTCCTGCCCGCCGAGACCGAGCGCCCGCTGGCCGAGCCCGTAGCCGAAGGAGTGGTGGGCGAGCCAGCGCTGCCGGACGAGCTGGTCGAGGATCCGGTGCGCGGTGGAGCGCGGCAGCCCGGTGCGGCGGGCGACGTCCTCCAGGGTCAGCCGGGCGGACGGCCCGGTGAAGGCGTCCAGGATCAGCGTCATCCGCTCGATCATCGAGGGCGGCGCATCGCGCCGCACGGGCGGGGCCAGGGTCTCGGTCATCGCACCTCCCGGAACACGACTGAAATGAATTCTTGTTGAGTGGAATCTAGCAAGTCCCGGCCCGGACCGGAAGGGGTAGCGTCAGGCCAGGTCACGCCCGGCCATCAGGCACGCCCCCGGAATCCGGGCGGTCCTCGGGCGGCGAGTAGAACGTTTTTCTGTCGAGAGGGGACGCGATGCGTGTCGGCATCGTCACGCCGGTGGTGGCCCAGCCACCGCCCGGGCACGCGGGCTGGGAGCGGGACGCCGGCGTCGGCGAGATCGGGCGGATCGCCGAGACCGCCGACCGCCTCGGCTACCACCACCTGACCTGCAGCGAGCACGTCGCGGTGCCGGTCGGGGCGGCCGAGCGGCGCGGCGGGGTGTACTGGGATCCGCTCGCCACGTTCGGCTACCTCGCCGCCCGCACCGCGCGCATCCGGCTGGCCACGCAGGTGCTCGTCCTCGGCTACCACCACCCGCTCGCGATCGCCAAGCGGTACGGCACGCTCGACCGGATCAGCGGCGGACGGCTCACGCTCGGCCTCGGCGTCGGCAGCCTGGAGGAGGAGTTCGACCTGCTCGGCGCCCGGTTCGCGGGGCGCGGCGCGCGCGCCGACGACGCCCTCGCCGCGCTGCGGGCGTCGCTGTCGCGGCGGGTGCCGGAGTACCACGGCGAGCACTACGACTTCTCCGGCATGGTCGTCGAGCCGCACGCCGTGCAGGAGCACGTCCCGTTCTGGATCGGCGGCCGGACGGCGCGCTCGTTGCGCCGCGCCCTCACCGCCGACGGGTGGGTGCCGTTCGGGTTGCCGCTCACCGAACTCGCCGCGATGCTCGCCGACGCGGACGTCCCGGACGGTTTCGACGTGGTGCTCGGCCCGTCCCGTCCGCTGGACCCGATCGGCGACGCCGAGGGCGCGGGCAAGGCGCTCGTCCGGCTGCGGGAGGCCGGCGCGACGATCGCGGGCGTCCGCATCGCGGCGGAGTCGGCCGCGCACTACTGCGAGCAGCTCGCCGCGCTCCGCGACCTCGCCGGCCCCTACGGCCTGACCTTTGGAGACACGCTGTGACCGACGTCGAGACCCGCCTGGCGGCCCTGGAGGACCGCGTCCGCGTCCTGGAGGACGAGCAGGAGATCACCCGGCTGATCCTGTCGTACGGGCCGCTGGTCGACAGCGGCTGCGCCGAGGCCGTCGCCGGGTTGTGGGACGAGGACGGCGTGTACGACGTGGACGAGCTGATGATGGACGGCCGTCCCGCGATCGACGCGATGGTCCGCTCCGCCAACCACCAGCGGTGGATCGCGGGCGGTTGCGCGCATTTCGTCGGCCCGCCGCACGTCACCGTGTCCGGCGACGAGGCGACCGCCGTCGGCTACACGCTGATGATCGTGAAGCGGGAGAACGGGTTCGCGCCGCGCCGCGCCACCGCCAACCACTGGACGCTGCACCGCACGTCCGCCGGCTGGAGCGTCACCAACCGGACGAACCGGGTGCTCGACGGCCGTCCCGAGTCCCCCGACCTGCTCGCCTCGCACTTCCCCGGGGCCGAGCGGGTCTGAGCTTCGAGCCCGCCGTGGCGCCCCCCGGACGCGGGGCGCCACGGCGGACGGTCACAGCAGCGACGCGGCGTCGAGGTCGAGGGCGTGGTGGGCGTGCCGCGTGGTCATCGTGCAGAACATCGCGTCGCCCCGGTCGGTGCGCTCGACCAGCATCGACGCGCCGATGGCCATGACGATGCCCTGGAAGGCGTGCCGCCGATAGCCGTCCCAGCACTCGTCCCAGGACACCTGCACGCCGCGTCCGGTGAGGGCCGAGTGGTAGCGGCGGACGAGCGCGCGCTCGTGCTCGCGGCGGGCCTCGACGGGCAGGCTGGAGCCGAGGAAGTACGCCAGGTCGGCGGCGCCCGGTCCGTAGGCGCAGGTCTGCCAGTCCAGGACGACCGGGCGCGGCCCGCCGAACAGCAGGTTGTCGGCGCGGAAGTCGCCGTGCATGAGCGTGGACGCGCCGTCCCGCGCGGCGAGGTAGCCGCCCATCGACGGCAGGAAGTCCTCGATCAGGCCGAGGACCTCGGGTTCCAGCCGTGCCGCGTACCGCTCCTTGAAGCCCGCGTACAGGCCGGTCACCATCGCGGTGGTGAACTCGGCGGCCTCCGCGCCGTGCCGGTTCAGCCAGGGCAGCGCGGCGAGCTCCGGATCGTTCCACCCGGCGGCGTGCAGCGCGGCCATCTCGTCGACCGCGGCGGCGGCCTCGTCCGGCGAGACGCCCGCGAGCTGGTCGCCCGGCCGCGCGGGCGCGAGGTCCTGAAGCAGGACAACATAGTCGTCCTTCTCGGCCTCGTAGGCGGAGAAGTAGCAGGCGGGCACGCTGGCGTCGAGGCCGCCCGCGATGCCCGCGTAGAAGCTCGCCTCCACCTCGTAGGTGCGGATCGCGCGGGCCGCGGCGCGGCTCGCCTCGTCCGCCGCGGGCACCTTCGCGATCATCGTGGCGGGCAGCCCGACCGGCCCGTCGTAGGTGAGGCGCAGGCGCAGGCTGTCGGAGACCTGGCCGGTGCCGACGGGCTCGGCGCCGACGGCGGTGACCGACGCGCCGTCCAGGTCGCGCGCGAGCGCCTCGGTCAGCCAGCCGGCCGTGAGCCCGGCGCCGCCGGCGACCGCGCCGGTCACTGCGCGTCCCCTTCGGCGAGGTAGGACCAGCCGTGGTCCTGCCAGCCGGGCGGCTGGTGCCATTCGGTCCAGCCGTGGCCGGTCCGGCCGTCCTCGGCGTCGAAGCGGCACAGGGCGCGCGGGAAGTGCGCCGTCCGCCCGTCCGGCGAGACGACGGCGACGGGCGCGAACGCGATCGGCGTCGCGGTCATCGGGGCGCCCGGCACCCGCAGGTGCGACGACTCGGGCAGGTCGCCGGCGCCGAAGCGGGTCTCGGCGGAGAAGCCGTCGCGGTGCTCGATCTCGCCGCCGGGCGGCACCGCGAACGACGGCCACGGGATCGCGAACCCGATGTTGGCCTGCATGCAGTGGAAGAACGTGCCGTCGCCGAGCCGCCCGGACGACCAGAGCCACGAGGTCTTCCACCAGTCGCGCTCGCCCCAGCTGTGGTCGCGCTCGCCGGGCGCGTCGACGGCGATCGTCTCGCCGCCGACCGTCACCGTCCCGGAGACCGTGCAGGGGATCTCGTAGCGCGGGATGTCCTTGTAGGGGTAGACGCCGCTGACGGTGTCCCACTGCAGGTCGAAGGCCAGGCGCGTGGTGTCCGCACCGGACGTGTCGCCGTAGGCGGCGGTGGGGTCGGGCAGGATCACGGCCTCGCCGTCCAGCCCGATCCTCGCGGGCCCGAACGGGTCGGCGATGCGCTGCGTCGCGTCGTAGGTGCCGGTGTGGACGTCGGTGGTGCCCGGCTTGGGCAGCGGCGCGTCGTTGTCGGCGATCAGGACGAGCGGGCGGTCCTTGCCGGTGACGCACGCCCAGTACCAGGCCCGGTCCCAGTTCGGGTACAGGCCGAGCCGGACGTACCCGGCGACCGACCCGTCCGGCGCGGCGAAGTCGAAGTAGTAGGACTCGTTCCACAGCACCTCGGGCCCGGGCTCGTGCAGCCGCTCGTCCTCGGGCGCCAGCCGCCAGGTACCGTGCTCGATGATCTTCGCCATGGGGGTGCTCCTCCGGGGTGGGACGGCGCGCGGTCCCGCGGAACCGCCGGTACCCGAGTTTTCACGAGCACCGAACGCCGTTCAAGAGCGGTCGGCGGAACCGGTCGATCACGCCCCGCCCCGGGTCGTCGGCGGAGACGGCCGTCCCCGCCCCCCGCGCGTTGGGCGGGTCAGGGGGTGAGGGCCATGTTCGCCAGGACCCGGCCGGCCAGTTCCTCGTCGCCCTTGACCTGCGCCTTCACGGCGTCCGGGCCGCACCGTCCGGCGGCCAGGCGCACGTAGCCCTCCCAGCCCAGCTCCAGTTCGGCGGACGCGGCGTCCGGCATCTCGCCCGCCCACGCGCCGCGCCCGTCGCCGTCCACCACCACGGCCACCCGGTGCTCGACCGGCCCGGTGATCCGGAACACCACCGACTGCCCCGGCCCCGCACCGGCGCGGCGCGCCACGATGAGCGGCAGCCCGCCGCGCAGCAGCTCCCAGAAGCAGCCGGCGGCGGGCGCGTCGAGGTTGCCCGGACGGCCCACCGCGCGCCGCACGTCCTGCTCGTGCGTCCAGCAGTCCATCGCGCGGAACTTCATGAACAGCGAGTACGTGCCCTCCTTGCCGTTCGGCAGCATGGTCCGCTGGTCGGGGTCGAGGCCGGGCAGCTGGGCGAGGCGGCGCTCCAGCACGTCCGCCAGCTCGGCGGCGACCTGCGGCCCGGGCACCGGCCGCCGCGCGTGCACCCCGGCCTCCATGATCCGCCCGAAGTCGTTGCGGACGTGCTCGAACTCGGGGACCTCGACCTCGGGTGGCGGGTCGCCGAGCAGCGACGCCTCCACCGAGACCAGGTGGGCGAACTGGTCCTTCACCGTCCATCCCGGGCAGTCGGTGGGACGGTCCCACTCGGCGGCGCCCAGCGTCGCCGCCAGGGCGAGCGAGGAGCGGACCGTCTGCTCGAACGCGGCGACATGGGCGCGCATCTCGTCGTTCATCCCGGCGTCCTTCGTCAGGGGGAGTGAGGCGCCCTCAATGTACCGATGACGGGAATACGCGCCCGGGCGCCGTCCTGGGGGAAGGACGGCGCCCGGGCAGGAGGCGGCGCCGCGTCGCCGAACACGGCGCCACCGGGTCCTATGCCGCGTCGATCGTGCTGCGGATGACGGTGGCGTAGGCGGCCTCGCCCGTCGCGTTCGGATGCAGCGGAGCGGCGGCGTGCACGGGAACGTAACCTTCGAGCCAGCGTTGGGACGCCGACTGGCACGCGTCGTGCCCGGCGCTCGGCGTGACGAGGTCGATGTAGGTGTCGCCGTGCGCGACCGTCTGCCGCTTGATGACCGCGTTCATGTCGTTGACGGCGCCCTGCAGGAAGTTCGCGTCGGTCGGCAGGACGGGCTGGACCGGCCAGCACCCGTTCGGCTTGATGTAGAGGCCGTAACCGGTGACGACGATCCGCGCCTTCGGGGAGCGGCTCCGGATACCGTCCAGCACGGCCGACAGTTTCGGCTCGAAGTCGGCGGTGCGCTGCGCGACCTGCGCCTGGTACTCGCCCTTGCACGGCGTCGCGGTCGGGTCGAGCGTGGCGCAGTTCTGCGCGACGCCGACGAGCCCGACGTCGTTGCCGCCGATGGTCAGCGTGACCAGGGTCGTGTCCGCGGTCAGCGCGTCGAACTGCGGCGGGACGGTCCCGGTGTCGACGCCCGCGACGCTGGTGCTCTGCGACTGCGTCATGTGCTTGGTGGACGCGCCGCTGCATGTCACGTCCTTCAGGTTCAGGCTCATCGCCGAGGCCAGGTCGTGCGCGTAGTTGCGGGTGGACCGGCCGCACCCGATGTTGCCGGTGATGTCCGGGATGAGCGGCCCGGAGGCCATCGAGTCGCCGAGCGCGACGTACTCCCCCGTGGCCGCGTGCGCGGGCGCCGCCACCGCCAGGGCCGCGCCCGCCATGAGGATCGAGCCGAAAACGCCACCGAGCAGACGCTTCATCAGAACTCTCCCTGGCCGTCATGGACGATGTCGCCGTGATCGTCCAGACTTTCGACACACCGTTCAATTGGCGCGTGCGCAGAGTTTCCCGGGAGCCGTTGTGCCGGAGGACAACAAGCGGCCGCTGAGCACGGCAGGGCCCGTCGCGCGGGCGTTGCGCATGGGCGGGCGGCCGGTTGCGGCCCACCTGCGGGCGCGGGCGCCGGAGCTGACCCGGCGCGTCCTGGCCCGGCTGCTGGACGAGCTGCCCGCCTACGCCGAGCTGCCGCAGGAGGAGATCGCCGGCGACATCGCCGGGATCGTCCAGCACAGCCTCCGCCAGTTCGCGGACGTGCTGGAGCGCCGCCGCCCCGCCCGCGCCGGCGAGTTCGGCCGGCAGCGCGACTCGGCGGCCCAGCGCGCCGAGGAGGGCGTGCCGCTGGAGGCGATCCTCACCGCGTACCGGATCGGCGCGGCGATGGCCTGGGACGAGCTGGCCGCCGGCGCCCGGCCGTCCGACCTGCCCGACCTGCAGGAGGCGCTCGGTTACTTCGTCGACTTCCAGGCGCGGCTGGCCACCGCCGTCAGCGGCTCCTACCTGGAGGTCCGGCAGGTCCTCGACAGCCAGGAGCAGGGCGGGCGGCACGCGCTGATGGCGGCGCTGCTCGCCGGGGAGCCGCTGGAGAGCATCGTCCGCCGCACCGGCCTGCGTCCCGCCGCCCGGTACGCCGTGCTGACCCTCGCGTTCGCGCCGACGCCCGACGAGCGCGGCACGGGCCAGCGCGCCCGCGTCGCCGCCCGCCGCAAGATCCGCCGCGTCCGGACGGTGCTGGACCGGTTCGCCGGCGAGCCCGCGCTCACCGCGCTGGACGCCTCCGGCGGGACGGCGCTGCTGCCGTTCGCGGCACCGCCGTCCTGGGACCTGGTGCACGACCTCGTCGCGCAGGCCGGCAAGGCCGCCGACACCCGGGTCACCGCTGCGGCGGAGATCACCGGGCCGTCCGGCATCCCCGCCGCCGTCACCCAGACCGCCGAGATCATCGACCTCGTGCGCGGGTCGGGCCGGCCGCCGGGCCTGTACCGGCTCGCCGACGTCCTGCTGGACTACCAGCTCAGCCGGCCGAGCGGCGCGCTCGCCCTGCTGGCCGCGCTGCTGGAGCCGCTCGACCGCAAGCCGGAGCTGCTGCACACGCTGCGCCGCTACCTCGCGGACGACCTGGACCGCCGCGCCACCGCGGCGGCCCTGCACGTCCACCCGAACACCGTCGCCTACCGCGTCCGCCGGATCTGCGAGCTGACCGGCCTCGACCCGGCCCGCCCCACCGACCTGCAACTCCTCAACGCCGCCCTCGTAGCCCGCCGCTCACTCGGCTAGAGCCGGCCGCACCCGGGCAGGGTGCGGCCGGCCGCGGGGGTCAGGTGGTCGCCGTCAGTTCGGCGGCCACGGTGGGCGGGGCCTCGGCGTACGAGTGGAACTGCATGGTGTGCACCGCGCGGCCCGAGGTGGCGCCGCGGAGGTGGCCGACGTAGCCGAACATCTCCGCGAGCGGCACCAGGGCGCTGACGACCTCGGCGCCGCCCTGGGGGCGGGTGCCCTCGACGCGGCCGCGGCGGGCGTTGAGGTCGCCGATGACCGCGCCCATGTGCTCGGCGGGCGTGGTGACCTCGACGGCCGCCACGGGTTCGAGCAGGGCGGGCGACGCGCGGCGGACCGCCTCCCGGACCGCCAGCGAGCCGGCGATCGTGAAGGCGAGCTCGGACGAGTCGACCGGGTGGTGGTCGCCGTCCAGCAGGGTGACGCGCACGCCCGTCATCTCGAAGCCGGCGAGCGGGCCGGTCCGCAGGGCGTCCTGGCAGCCGGCGTCCACGGACGGCACGAAATGCCGCGGGACGCGCCCGCCGGTCACCCGGTTGACGAACTCATAATGCTCCTCGATCGGCTCGACGGAGATCCGGACCTTCGCGAACTGTCCCTTTCCGCCGTTCTGTTTCCTGTACGTCACCTCGACGTCCGAGACGGCCCGGCGAATGGTCTCCCGATAGGCGACGCGGGGGCGGCCGACATTGGCGTCGACGCCGTGGTCGTCCTTCAGCCGGGTGGTGAGGATCTCCAGGTGGAGTTCTCCCATTCCGCCGATGACGGTCTGGCCGGTCTCCGGGTCGGCGCGCACCTGGAAGGACGGGTCCTCCTCGGCGAGCCGCTGGATCGCGGCGGCCAGTTTCTCCTGGTCGTCCTGGGAGCGCGGTTCGATCGCGACCTCGATGACCGGGGACGGGAAGTCCATGGACTCGAGCACGACGGGGTGGGCGGGGTCGCAGAGCGTCTCACCGGTCGCGGTCTGCTTGAGGCCCATGACCGCGACGATGTCGCCCGCGCCCGCCGACGCGATCTCCTCGCGGCTGGCGGCGTGCACGCGGTAGATCTTGCCGATCCGCTCCCTCCCGTTCCGGACGCTGTTCAGCACCGGCATGCCGGTCTCCAGGCGGCCGGAGTAGATCCGGACGAAGGTGAGCCGGCCGAGGTGCCGGTCGGTCATGATCTTGAAGGCGAGGGCGGACAGCGGGGCGCCGTCGGACGCGGCGCGCGGCCCGTCCTCGACGTCCAGCGGCGAGGGCAGGTATCGCGCGACCGCGTCCAGCAACGGCTGGACGCCCTTGTTCTTGTACGCGCTGCCGCACAGCACCGGCGTGGCGGCGGACGCGACGGTGAGCCGCCGGATCGCCTCGTGCAGCCGCTCGGCGGCCGGTTCGGCGCCGTCCACGTACAGCTGCATGATCGCGTCGTCGTGCTCGGCGAGCGTCTCGACGAGCCGGGCCCGCCAGCGCCGCGCGTCGGCCGCGAGGCCGGGCGGGACGGGCCGGACGTCCGGTTCGCCGCCGTCCGTCCAGACGAGCGCGCGCTCCTCCACCAGGTCGACGACGCCGGTGAAGCCGGACTCGGCGCCGATCGGCAGTTGCAGGACGAGCGGGACCGCGCCGAGCCGGTCGGCGATCATGTCGACGCAGCGGCCGAAGTCGGCGCCCGCGCGGTCGAGCTTGTTGACGAAGCAGACGCGCGGGACGCCGTACCGGTCGGCCTGCCGCCACACGGTCTCCGACTGCGGCTCGACCCCGGCGACGCCGTCGAAGACGGCGACGGCGCCGTCGAGGACGCGCAGGCAGCGTTCGACCTCGATGGTGAAGTCGACGTGGCCGGGCGTGTCGATCAGGTTGATCGTGTGCCCGCGCCAATGGCAGGTCGTCGCGGCGGAGGTGATGGTGATTCCGCGTTTGCGTTCCTGGTCGGTCCAATCGAGGGCGGTATTGCCGTCGTGCACTTCGCCGATGCGGTGCGAGACGCCGGTGAAGTAGAGAATGCGTTCGGCGGTGGTGGTCTTGCCGGCGTCGATGTGCGCCATGATCCCGATGTTGCGAACGGTCGTCAGGTCCAGGAAGGTCGCGGTCATCGGGAATCACTCCTTTTCTGGCTCTCGCCGGCGTGGCCGCGGAGATCTTCCGCGGCCTCGCGACGATATCCGCGGGCCCGGAATCGGCGCCAAGGGTTTTTCCGGCTCCGGGCCCGTTCAGGGAGTGTTCAGCGAGCGGGGTTCAGCAGTCCCGCGTCGACCACGGCGCGGCCGAAGGGGCGGGCCAGTTCGGCGAGGCGCTCGCAGCCGGCCTCGCCGAGGGCGGTGTAGGCGGGGAGGGCGAGTTCGTCGGTGCGGTCTCGATGCGCTGCCGGAACGCCTTGCCCTCGGCGGTCAGCTCGTCGCCTTCGAGCAGGCCGCGGCCGCGGAGGGCGTCCTCGGCGGCGGCCCATTCGTCGGCGGGCCAGGCGCGGGTGGCCTTGAGGAACGGCGTCGGGACGGTGCCGGTGCCGGCGTGCAGGACGAGGGCTTCGAGCGGGGTGACGCCCGCGTCGGTCAGCGCGGCCACGTGCCCGTCGCCGCGGAACTCGCGCAGCAGCGTCTGGGCGTGCCAGAGCCGGTCGATCGGCTCGTCGGGCCAGGGCAGGGCGGCGTGCGCGGCGAACAGGGGCCGGCCGTGCAGGTGCCCGGCGGCGGCCTCGGCGGCGCGGGTGGCGAGGTCGAGGGTCTCCTCCAGGCCGTGGACGCGGTCGACGCGGCCGCGGCGCAGGGCGGCGCCGGCCGCGTCCAGCCGCGCGGCGAGCATCCGTTCCGGTGTCGTCCTCTCCCAGGCGGCGGGCAGGTGGCGGCGGACGAGGCGGGGGTCGAAGTTGTAGAACGTGGCGATCACGAGCTCGGCGGACGCCCGGCCGAAGGCGGCGGAGCGGGAGGCGAAGTAGCCGGCCGCCGCGTCGAGGCCGAGCGCGGCGTAGCGCTCGGGTCCCTCCGGCACGAAGTAGATCATCGCGTGCACCGGTTCCAGCCGGCGCCATGCCTCGCGCGCTGCCCGCATCTCGTCGCTCCCTCATTACCGACCAGTAGGTATCCGAACGTAATTCGGTGCAGGTCCGCCCGTCAATCCCCCGCCGCGGGCGGGCCCAGGGAGATCGTTGGCCAAACTTCGCGCCGCCGGCACCACCGGTTCACCCGCGCCGCGCCATGATCATCAGGCTGTCACCGCAGAGAAGGGTGTGACCGGTGGGGAGAAAGTGGACGGCCGCGATCGCGGCGGCGAGCGCGCTGGCCGTGCTCGCGGGAACGCTTCCGGCGGGCGCCGCGCCGGTGCCCCCGGCCGCGGACGGCGCCGGCTCCGGCGAGGGGTCCGGCGCGCGCGCGATGGCGCAGCGCTCGGCGGCGGTCGCGGGGCTGCGCTACACGTCCGTGGCGCGGCTTTCGCCCGGGATCGTGGCGCGCACGTTCGAGACGTCCGGGATCGGGGGGAAGGCGGTCGGCGACCTGCTCGACATCGACCTGCGCGCCCCGCACGTGCGGGTCGGCCTGCTGCACCCGGACGCGATCGCGCAGCGCGCGACGGTGTCGGACATGGCGAACGCCCAGCACGCCGTCGCCGGGATCAACGGCGACTTCTTCAACATCAGCGAGACGCACCCCGGCGTGCAGCCGACCGGTTCGTCGTCCGGGCCGGAGGTGGACGGCGGCCGGGCGCTGAAGGCGGCGGTGCCGGACGGGCAGCGGTTCGGGCCCGCGCTGCCGCCCGGGACGTCCACGCGCGACGTCATCGGGGTCGGCACCGACAAGCGCGGGCACGTCGCGAGCCTGCGGCTGGCCGGGACGGTCCGGTCCCGGCTCGGGACGCTCAAGCTGCGCGGGCTCAACCAGTACGCGCTGCCGGTCGGCGGCGTCGGCGCGTTCACCGGCGAGTGGGGCACGGTGTCGCGGCAGCGCGCGGTCTGCGGGACGGACGAGGTCCGCAACGCCCCGTGCAGCACCGACACGGCGGAGGTGACGGTGCGGCGCGGCGTCGTCACGGGCGTGTCGGACGCGGTGGGCGGCGGCGCGATCCCCGAGGACACGACGGTGCTGGTGGGCCGCGACGGGGGCGCGGACGCGCTGCGGAAGCTGCGCAAGGGTGACCGGCTGAAGCTCCGCTACCGGCTGGCCGGGAAGGTGCGGTTCCGGTTCGCGGTCGGCGGGTTCCCGATCCTGCGCCGCGGCGAGCCGCTGGACGGCCTGGACGCGGCGGGCCCCGCGCCGCGCACCGCCGCCGGGGTGAGCCGCGACGGCCGCCACCTGTACCTGGCCGTGGTGGACGGGCGCTCGGAGGCCAGCGGCGGGCTCACGGTCGCGGAACTGGCGTCGCTGCTCGAGCGGGCCGGCGCGTCCGACGGGGTGAACCTCGACGGCGGCGGCTCGTCCACGTTCGTCGCGCGCGGGCCCGGCGAACCGGCGGCGACCGTGCGCAACGCCCCGTCCGACGGGACCGAGCGCGCCGTCGCGAACGGCATCGGCGTCTTCTCCTGACACGGCGCCCTCTTCTAAGGCGCCGACACTTTCACCGCGGCGGGCGCGGGCACAGGTCGTCCAGCACGAGGCGGCTGAGCCGCAGGACCTCCTTGCGCGGGTCCCACAGGCCGGGCCCGTCCGTGCCCGCCCCGTGGTGGGGGCGTTCCAGCCGCTCCTGGAGGCGCTCGGCGTCCGAGATCTCCCGGTCGCCGGGCGCCTCGGGCAGCGGCCGGACGAGGGCGGCGAGCTTGCCGAGCATGCGCGCGTAGTCCTGCCGGAACGCCTCCGAGAACCGCAGTTCCCGCGTCTCGGCGCCCATCGCCTCGTCGTGGGTGGCGGCGATCGACCGCAGGTACGTCGTCACCTGCTCCAGGGTGTTCATCAGGCGGGTCGCGGGCCAGCGCTCCGGCTCGTCCCGCCACCGCAGCTTGTAGCCGCGCAGCTTCGCGCGCGGGTTGGCGCGCATGCTGTCGCGGCCCTGCTCGTAGGCGTGCCGGGCCTGCTCCTGGACGCCGCGCAGCCGCTCTTCGGCCTCCTCCCAGGCCGGGCGGCCCTCCTCCGGGTCGGTGACGGCGCCGGCGAGCGCGTCCATCGCCTCCGCGAGGGCGTCCCGCAGCCCGTTCGCGGCGTACTCGGCGCGGCGCAGGTAGAGCGGCGGGAACACCAGCGCGTTCACGGCGAGCCCGACCGTGAGGCCGACCGCGACGTCGGCGAGGCGCGGCAGCGTGTACCCGACGGCCTGGTGGCCGCCGAGCAGCAGGGCGAACAGCGCGGCGAAGGCGACCTGCGACGCCTGCCCGCCGAGCCGCCGCCACCCGGACGCCATCATGGCGAAGACGAGTACGACCGCGATCCCGACCGCGTTCGGACCGATCCAAATGCCGACCGGTATCGCCAGCGCGGCGCCGATGACGAACCCGGCGGCGTAGCCGAGGCTCTCCCGGACGGACCGGACGACCGACGGGTACACCCCCAGCAGCGCGGCGAGCGGCGCGAAGTACGGCGCGGAATGTCCGACGAGATACCGGGCGACCAGCCAGGCGATGACCGCCGCGACGACGGCCTTCGCGGTGAGCTTCAGCCGCTCCTGCCAGTACCGCCGGCCGGCCCAGGGCAGGAGGTAACGGCGCATTCCGGTGATCAGCACCGGTCTGCGATTCCCGATGATCGCCGCTCGAACCGCCAGCCGCCCGCCGCCGCGCAGTGGCGCCGCCCACACCTCCCGGCGCGCCCCCGAGGGGCCGGACGCGGGGTCTAGGGCGCGCCGTCCGGGGACGCCAGGGAGAGGCCGGGGCCTCCGGCGATCCGCGGCGTGATGATCGCGAGCCGGGCGCCGGTGGGGTCGGTCATCATCGCGTAGCGGCCGGGCTGGATGTCGGCGGGCTTGATGCGGATCTGCGCGCCGAGCTCGGCGGCCCTGGCCGCGGCGGCGTCGCAGTCCTCGACCCAGAAGTACGGCATCCAGTGCGGCGGGTAGTGCGGCGGCCACGTGTGGTCCATGGAGATCATGCCGCCGACGGACCAGTCGCCGATCTTCCAGTTGGTGTAGACGGAGCCGTAGTAGTCGCGGTCGACGGCCTTCCAGCCCAACACGCCGCCGTAGAAGCGGCGGGCCTCCTCGGTGTCGCGGCACGCCAGCTCCGCCCAGCACATGGTGAACGGCTGGTTGACGGTGCCGAACTCGATGGTGGCGCCGGGCGTGGCGACGCCGAAGTCGGCGCCCTCGGGGTCCATGCAGAGCGCCATGGAGCCCATCCCGGCGTAGTCGGACGGCGGGATCAGCTCCCGCCCGCCCTCGGCCTTGACGGCGTCGACCGTCTCCTGGAGGTCTTCGACCTTGAAGTAGCAGGTCCAGGACGGCGGCTGCGCGTCGTCGGCGAGCGACTGCATCCCCGCCACCTCCGCCCCCTGGACGTCCCCGAGGGTGAACATCGTGTAGTCGCCGTAGTCGGGGACGGTCAGCGTGTAGGAGTACCAGCCGAACAGCTCGCAGTAGAACGTCCGGGCCTCGTCCGGGCGCGGGCTGGCGAGGTCGATCCAGCCGGGCCAGCCCGGGGCCGGCCGCGTCGGCTCCTCCGTCATCGGGCCTCCCCTGGTCCGTCGTCGCGGGCCGGGGTGATGACGGCCAGCCGGGCGCCGGCCGGGTCGGCCAGCACCGCGTACCGGCCCGGCCCGATGTCGGTGGGCGGGAGCAGGACGCGCCCGCCGAGCTCGGCGGTCAGGGCGGCGGTCGCGTCGCAGTCCCCGACCCAGAAGTACGGGATCCAGTGCGGCTCGGCCTCGTAGTCGTAGCGCCTCAGCTGGTCGATGGAGACCATGCCGCCCACCGACCAGTCGCCGACCTTGAAGTTGGTGTACGGGGTGTAGTACTCGCGCTCGACGGTCTGCCAGCCGAAGACCTTGCCGTAGAAGCGGCGGGCCTCCTCGGTGTCGTGGCACGCCAGCTCCACCCAGCACATGGTGTTCGGCTCGTCCACGACGCCGGCCCCCTTCAGGTTCCCGGCCGTCCACAGCGCGAAGTCGGCGCCCTCGGGGTCGGTGCACAGCGCCATCCGGCCGAGGTCGGAGACGTCGGTCGGGGGCACCAGTTCCGCCCCGCCCGCGGCCTTGATCGTGTCGAGGGTGGCGTCGATGTCGTCGGTGCGGAAGTAGCAGGTCCAGGACGGCGGCTGGGCGTCGTCGGCGAGCGACTGCATCCCCGCCACCTCCGGCCCCTGGACGTCGCCGAGGGTGAAGACGTCGTAGTCGCCGAGCTCGGGGACCGTGAGCGTGTAGACGTACCAGCCGAACAGGCGGCAGTAGAACGCCCCGGACGCCTTGACGTCGGGACTCGCCAGCTCGGCCCAGGACGGCCGTCCCGGGGCGTGTCCGGTCACTTCGGGCATGATCCCGCCTTCCGAGCGCGCATGAACACCACGTTATGGGCGGATGTGCCATCACGGCGGACACGGCGATGCCGGAATACCCCAAAGACCAGCCAAAGTTTGACCAAAGCGGGCGAGCCTAGACGCTCACCACGTCCTGCAGCAGACCCCATACAAAGTGGGCGACGTAGGACGATCCGTCGGGCGCGGAGAACCCGACGTGCCAGCGGCTCGGCGCGTCGCCGTCCTGGTGCGCGAGGCCGTCCCACCGCGCGGCCAGGTCGCCGACCACGCACGTCCACGGGGCGAGGTCGTCGACGGTGCGCAGCTCCGGCACCGGCGAGCCCTCCTCGCGGACGAGCCACTCCTGCGCGACCGACCCGTCCGGCGCCATCGTGATCTCGAACCGCAGGCCGGGCCACAGCGGGAACGGCGGCCAGGAGGCCACCTCGCACACGACGTCGCCGACGCGGCGCTCCCCGGCGTCGGCCGGTCCGAGGACCGCCTCGTAGCGGCGCCGGCCGCGCGGGAACGTCCGGGACCGCAGGATCCGCTGCCAGCGGGCGTTGACCTCGCGCATCTCGGTGCGGGAGGCGTCCAGCGCGCGCATCGCGTCCTCGACGAGGCCGGGCTGGTAGTCGGCCATCCGGCGCAGCAGCACGAGCTGGAACTCGCGCCGCGCCAAGCCCTTCACGCGGCCACGCTACCGCGCGCCCCGGACCGTGCGGCTCAGACCTTCTTGGCGCCGATCGCCGCCATGATGGACGGCCAGCTGAGGTTCACCTCGCGGCGCCAGTACTTCCAGTTGTGCATGCCCGGCCCGTACAGGTGCGAGGTGACGGAGACGCCGGCCCGCTTGGCGGCGTCGACGAAGTTGACGTTCATCTGCCCGGCGAGGTTCTCGCCGACGCGGCCCGCGTCCCCGGGGGCGGCGTTGGGGTTGTCGTAGGGGCCGGGCTGGCCGTTGCCGGAGGAGACGTAGACGCCCGTGCCCTTGAGCTTGCCGACGTTGACCGCGGCGTCGTGCGCCGCCCAGTTCGACCGGTTGAAGATGGGGTCGCCCCAGATCTTCGTACCGGCGTCCTTGTTCATCATCGTCAGCACTGCCGGCATGCCCGGCGCGGTGATGTTGAGCGCGCCGCTGTAGGACGCGGCGTACTTGAAGTAGCCCGGGTGGCGCTCGGCGTAGGTGATCGATCCCTGGCCGCCGGACGACAGGCCCATCGCGGCGCGCGTCGACCCGGCGTGGAAGTTGGCCTCCATCAGCGGGATGACCTCGGAGATGTGGAAGCTCTCCCACTCGGGGATGCCGCCCTTGCCGCCGTTCCACCAGTTGGCGTACGAGCCGTTCGAGCCGCCCTCGGGCATGACGACCATGGCGTTGTAGTTCTTCGCCACGTTCTCGATGTGCCCGTCGTGGCTCCACGACGTGTACTTGTTGTTGCCGCCGTGGAAGGCGTACACGACCGGGTAGGTCTTGGTGTCGCTCGCCTTCCAGCCCTGGGGGACGAACACCCGCGTCTGCACGACCGCGCCCAGCGCCGGGGAGGCGATGCTGACGTCGAACTCCTGCGCGTGCACCTTCTTGATCGCGGTGATCGTGGCGCCGTCGGGGGCCTTGCGGTACTTGCCGTCGCCGACGCCGGGCGGCAGGTGCGGCTTCTTGCCGTGCGAGCCGTTGTTGCTGTCGGGGTCGTTCCTGGCGGGCGAGCCGCCGGTCCCGAACGGGTTGCCGCCGTGCGTCAGCGGCACGTTCGGCACCGTGATCGGCTTGGACGTGGTGGACGGCGACGCCTTCGGCGAGGCCGACCCGGAGACCTGCGCCGGCTGGGTCGGCGGACCGAACGAGGGGATCGGCTCGGCGTTGCCGGCGGCCTGGGGCTTGCCCTTGGGCACCCCCACCCCCGCCTGGGCGAGCCCCACCATGACGGCGGGCAGGATCACGGCCGCCGCCGCCGTCCCGGCGATGGCGATCTTCCTGTCGGTACGCTTCTTCATTGACTCCCCAGCCGATCGGACCGAGCCGGACCGCGCGCCAACCCCGGCCTTGCGCTCGCTCGCCCGAAGAAACTACTGTCCCGGCAGTCACTTCCGCAAGTATTGACAAGAAATACAATAAAAGTGACCGATCCCGGTTCAGTGGATGACGCGCCGGCGCGCCTTTCGGATTACCGGCGCCGGCCGGACAGTTCCCGGAGGCGCCGGCGCAGGACGGGGCCGTCGGACGCCCGGACGAGCAGGGTGCGGCCCCGGACGGCCATCCAGATCGGACGCTCCGGGTCGGCGACGATCCCCCACTCCGGGAACTCCGCCCTCAGCGCGGCCAGGTAGGCGGCCGGGTCGGGACCGGGGGCCTTCAATCGGGGGCTCCCAGGTATCCCTTGATCATCACGAGCGCGTCGGTGATGCGGTCGGACTCGGCGATCGGCTGCCGCCAGGACGTGAAGAACCAGTAGCGCCCGCCGTCCCCGTCGTGCGGGCGGCACGCGATCGTGTCCCCGGCCGCCTTCTGCGCGTCGCAGCACCCGGCCCTGGACGCGTTCCGGACGACCAGCCCCCCGGCCACGCCCTCGACCGCGTACCCGTGCGCCTTGAGATGCATGGCGAGCGCCTGGAGCCGCACGTACGACTCGACGCCCGCGTTGTCCTCGTGGAGCCCGGAGCCGCTCACGGCCGCCTCCGCACCGACTCCGCCAGCGCGACCCGCTCAGCGAGACGCGTCTGGGCGTCACAGAGAACCCAGAGCTCCCCCTCGTCCCGAGCCTGCACCTCCGGCAGGCAGCCGTTGAGGAGCTGGTAGTCGGTCAGCCCGTCGAGACGCCGCGCCACGAACCCGTCGCCGATGATTTCGCCGTACCAGCCGGACGCGAGCCCCATGTGCCCGTTTTTCGGTGAATCGATCACTATCGTCCTGCAACTCATCCAAGGAACCTCGTGTCGGAGTTGACGAACCACCGTGACCACGTTCACACCGTGAGTTATGGTCGGCCAGTAACCGCAGGCCACCCCCGGTCAAGCAGAAAACAAGATCAACTCAACCACGTCGCCTGGTTAACCCCCGGAGGTCGCCATGGCTGAGAACCAAGCCCGCATCTTCTTCGGTGAAGAACTTCGCCGCATGCGCGACAAGGCCAATCTCACGGGTAGAGAACTCGCCGATGCACTCGGCTGCACACCGCAGTGGATCAGCACCATGGAGAGCGGCCGCAAGGTATCCGAGCAGAGCGCCAAGGACCTGGATACGTACTTCGAGACGGACGGCCACTTCTACCGGCTGTGGAAGCACGCCGACAACTTTGAAGTGCAGACCACACTACCGCCCGGGTTTACCGAGTTCCTGGAATGCGAGAAAGAAGCGAGTTCCGTTCGCAACTGTTCAGGCTTCCTCGTCAACGGGCTCTTTCAGACCGAAGGGTACGCGACAGCGCTGATGAGCACGCTATTCGGCGACCGCGCGATGGACTTGGTCGCCAAGCGCATGGCGCGAAAGGCGCTGTTTCATCGCGACAACCCGCCGCTGGTGTGGCTCACCCTCGACGAAGTGATCTTGCATCGCGTGATCGGCAGCCACGAGATCATGCGAGAGCAGTTCGAGGCCTTGCTCCGCCTCTCGGAGCAACCGGGGACGGTGGTACAGGTGGTGCCCTTCCGGGCGGGCTACCATTCCGGACTAGGTGGCGACTTCACGATCCTCGGATTCACGGATGGAAGCAATGCCGCCTATACGGAATCGGCGGGCATCGGGACACTGATTCATCAGCCCGACAAGTTGGCGGACTTCGTCGTACGCTGGGACTCACTCCGAGGCCGCGCGCTCCCCATCGACGAGTCGCGCGCCATGATAAGGGCAGCGATGGAGAGACTATGAGCAGCGTACGGCCTGTCCGTTGGCGTAAGAGCAGCTACAGCGACCACCAGGGCGGTGCGTGCGTCGAGGTGGCAGGGCTGTGGCGGAAGAGCAGCCACAGTGGTCATAGCGGCGGCGACTGTGTCGAGGTGGCGGACCTTGCAATCGCCGTCGGGGTGCGGGACAGCAAGGATCCGGAGGGGCCGAAGCTGATGTTCAGTGCGGCGGCCTGGCGGGCGTTCACGTGCGAGGTCAGGGGCAGCGAGCACGACCTGGCCTGACGCCGGGCGGCCGGTCGACGCCTGCTGACCGTCGGCAGGGGATCATGGCGTGGTGTGGCATGGGCGCGTCCAGCGCGCATGAGCAGGCAGACGCCGTGAGCAGAGACCGGAGCGCATGATGAAGGCAGTCCGCTTCACGCGGTTCGGGGGTCCGGAGGTCCTCGAGATCGCGGATCTCCCCGATCCGCGTCCGGGGCCCGGGCAGGTGCGGATCGCCGTGCGCGCGGCCGGCGTCAACGCGAGCGACTGGAAGAAGCGCGCCGGCCTGATGGACGAGGGGCTCCCGCAGACCCTGGGCCATGAGGCGGCGGGCGTCGTCGACGAGCTCGGCGAGGGGGTCGCGGACGTGGCGGTCGGCGACCGCGTGTTCGGCTTCTCCGCCGAGGGGGCGGCGCAGGCCGAGCTGGCGGTGCTGTCCCACTACGCCCCGGTCCCGCCGTCGCTCGATTTCGCCGGCGCCGCCGCGCTCCCGGCTGCCGTCGAGACGGCCACGCGCGCCCTCGACCAGCTCGGCGTCGGCAGCGGCGTCACCTTGCTGGTCAATGGGGCCTCCGGAAGTGTCGGGAGTGCGGCGGTGCAGCTCGCCGTGGTTCGTGGTGCGCACGTGATCGGCACGGCGAGTCCGGCGAACCACGCGTACCTGCGCGAGCTGGGAGTCGAGGCCGTCGCCTACGGCGAGGGGCTCGTCGAGCGGGTCCGCGCGCTCGCTCCCGGCGGAGTGGACCGGGCGCTCGACGTGGCCGGGAGCGGCGTGCTGCCCGAGCTCGTCGAGCTGGCCGGAGGTGCCGGGCACGTCGTGACGATCGCCGATTTCCTGGGCGCCCGGGAGAACGGGGTGAGATTCAGCCGCGGCGAGGACGGGCGCGCCGTCCATGCGCTCGGGGAGGTCGGTGAGCTGATCGAGGCCGGGCGCTTCTCGCTCCCGGTCGCGCGCACCTTCCCGCTCGCCGAGGTCGCCGAGGCGCACCGCGTGGGCGAGCAGGGCCGCACACGCGGGAAGCTCGTGCTGCTGGTCGGCTGAGGCGCCACCGGCGGCCCGGGCGGCGCGCGCCGCCCGGGCCGGGGGTGTCAGCTCTCAGCGGTCACTGGGAGAAGACGTACTTGGCGGTGAGGGTGGCCGAGGACGGGCAGAGGAAGCCGCTCGTCTTCGGGACGGTCTGGTTGGTGAAGGACACGGTCACCGGGAAGGTGCTGCCGCTGTAGGTGCCGTGGATGGTGCCGCCGTAGGTGCAGCCGACGGCGCTCACCGAGAAGCCGCTGAGGGTGGCGTTGCCACCGCTCAGGCTGCCGCTCCACGGCAGGTTCTGCGGGGTCACGGTCACGCCGCAGCCGGTGATGGACGCGGAGGTCACCGAGAGCGCTCCGGCGGTGGTGATGGTGCCGCCGAGCGTGGAGCCGGTGCACGACGCGGGGATGCCCGCGTTGATCGTCATGGTCCCGGACAGCTTGGCGGTGAAGGGGCCGGCCGTCCAGGCCAGGGCGGGGGCGGCGGTCGCGGCGACGGCCACGGCGGTGGCGGCTGCCGAGGTCGAGGCGATGGCGGCGAGTTTCTTGATGCGGGACAAGGCGGTCCTCATTTCGGGACGGCGGGCGTCGCGCCTGCACCCGGCGAACGGGGTGGGGGATTCCGCGACCCGGGACGCTCCGATCCGCCCATGTCGGGTGGGCGGCGTGAAGCACCGCGGCGTCGAGGAACGGTGTCCGGAACCGTCGCGCCACTCGACATCGGTTTCCGGTCACCTGGGGTAGAACGCGTTCTAGTGAGAACGTAGGCAGCGCCCGGTACCCCGTCAATACCCCTCCCTGAATGCTCTGGTCATGAGGGAGTCCACCTGAGGTCAGGGGAAACTAGAACTGAATTCTGTTCGTATTCGGACGGCAAGATCCCACTTCTTGGGGCGAGCCGGATCGCATTTCCCCACCTCCGTCCTGTCACGGCACCGATCACGTGAGGACTGCCGGGAAACCACTCAGGGTCAGCGGATATCCAAGTTCTCGACATCTTCCGCCCTGCGGGGCGGTGGAAAGGCGGGTCAGCCGAAGCGCTCGCGCAGGGCCGGGAGGAGGTCGGCCTCCGCCCAGGTGCGGAAGTCCTTCTGGTGCTCCGGCCCGCTCTGGCAGAACGAGATGTGGGTGAACCCCGCGTCCTTCCACTGCTCGACGGCCTCGAGGTAGTCCTCCACGTTGTCGCCGCACGGCACCGACTCGACGACGTCCTCCGGGCGGACGGTCTTCGTCGCCGCCTCGAAGTTCACCGTCCCGGGAAGCTCGGCCATCACCTTCCAGGCGGGCGCCGAGAACTTCCAGTACCGGTGCGCCCGCTGCTCGCACTCCTCGCGGTCCTGCCCGTAGGCGACGGGGATCTGCCCGTAGACGGGCTTGCCGCCGCCGCCCTCGCGGTGGAAGAGGCTCACCACGTCGCCGACGGGCTGGTCGGAGATGAGCAGGTCCGCGTGGCGCGCGGCCAGCCGCCCGGCGCGCGGCCCGAAGGCCGCCATGCCGATCCGGACGGGCTCGTCCGGCAGGTCCCACAGCTTCGCGGAGTCGACGCGGAAGTGCTTGCCCTCGTAGTTGACGTAGTCGCCGCCGAACAGCGCCCGGATGATCTCCACGGCCTCGGCGAACATCTCGTGCCGGACGTCCACCGACGGCCAGCCGCGCCCGACGACGTGCTCGTTCAGGTTCTCGCCCGCGCCCAGGCCGAGCGTGAACCGCCCGTCCGAGAGCACCCCGACGGTGGCGGCCTTCTGGGCCACCACCGCCGGGTGGTACCGCATCGTGGGGCAGGTCACGAACGTCATCAGCGGGATGCGGTGCGTGGCCTGGGCGAGGGCGCCGAGCACCGACCACGCGTAGGCGGAGTGGCCCTGGTCCTCCAGCCACGGGAAGTAGTGGTCGGAGATGACGGAGTAGTCGAAGCCGGCCTCCTCCGCCTCGACGAGGTCGGTGACGAGCTGCTTGGGCGGTGTCTGCTCGCAGAGCAGGGTGTATCCGAATTCCATGACGGCTCGGATACCCCCGGGAACGCGCCCAATCGTCAAGACACTCCTGATTCAGTTACCGAGGAGGTCCATGATGTCGTCGGCGTGGTCCTCCTCCTCGGCGAGGATGTCCTCCATGAGGCGGCGCGTGGTGACGTCCCCGTCCCCGAGCCACCGGATGATCTCCTGGTAGGACTCGATGACGATCCGCTCGGCGACCAGGTTCTCCTCGAGCATGCCCTTGAGGTCGGTGTCCTGGAAGGTCGCGTAGGCGGTGTGCGAGCGCCGCGCCAGCGTCTCGGGGTCGAAGTCGGGGTCGCCGCCCAGCTGGCTGATCTGCTCGGCGGCGCGCATCGCGTGGTCGCGCTCCTCGTCGGCGTGCTCGGTGAACTCGGCCGCGACCTGGGCGCGGTCGATGCCGGACGCGCTGATCGCGTGCTGCGAGTAGCGCATCCAGCAGACGATCTCGGTCGCGAGCACGTCGTTGAGGACCCCGACGACCTCCTCCGGGCTGCGCTTGTAGCCGCTGGTCACCGGCCCGTCGGCCATCTTCTGCCGGGCGCGTTCCCGGATCGCCGCGACGTCGATGCTGAAGCTGTTGTCGGCCATGCCTCTCCTCCTGGTCAGCGCGGAATCGTGCCTGTCCTACCCAGCACGCGATCTCCATGCCCGGGGTGGCTGAGGGGCTACATATCGTGACGGCACGACCACCCCCTGCTTGGCCACCATCCGTCACACGTGCTATACGTAGAGCTATCTCGCCTCGACCTGGGGCGGGAAAGGGACATCCGGGCTCCACCTTGAGATCCGGGCGTGACAAGGAAGAAAAGGAACCACATGAAGTCCTTCAGCTACACCGAGCTGGACAAGCTGGCCGGCGAGGTTCTGCCGGAGCGCGCCGTGCTGTCCACCCTTCTCGTCGGTGGCGGCAGCGACAACGACAACGAGAACCTCAACTTCAACCACGGCGGCGGCCACGACGGCGGCACCACCGCGGTCGTCCCGAACTGCCAGAGCAACATCAACCACTCGCAGGGCGGCCTCATCGGCGCGCTGGGCCTCAGCTCCGAGAACCCCAACACGTCCTTCACCTGCGCCGGCAGCTCGGTGGTCTCGGGTCACTGATCCGATCCGACGTGCTCGCGGGCCTCGGCCCGCATGGGAAGGGCCGGCGTTCTCCCGCCGGCCCTTCCCCCCTTTTTCCCTGACGATCTGTTAAGGCAACCGATGAGCCAGACGAACCCTCATGCCTTCAGCTACGCCGAACTCGACCGGCTGTCGGGCGAGGTGCTGCCGGAGCGGGCCGTGCTGTCGACCCTGCTCGCCGGCGGCGGCGACAACGGCAACAAGAACATCAACATCAACGACGGCGGGTCCGGCGGCTCCGACACCGAGGTCACCTACGCCTGCCAGTACACCCAGTCGACCGGCACGCCCGGCCTGCTCGGCACCGGCCTGTTCGCCGAACCCGGATACACGACGATGACCTGCGTCCCGGTCGTGGTCCACCACGGCTCATGAGCGGAGCGCACCGCAAGTCCGGCTCCCCGCGCGGCGCGGGCGCGAACTCTCCGGCGCGCCCGCCCCGGCCCGCGGCGATGGCGCAGGCCGCCGCGCAGCCGGCCCAGGCCGCCGCGCCGCCCGCCCAGGCCGCCGGAGCGGCCCAGGGCACCGGCACGGGGCAGGCCGCCGGCACGGCCGGGCCCGCGGACGCGGGACGCCCGGTCGCGCCCCTCACCCTGCCCGTGCTGGCCGACGGCGTCGAGCTCGTCGGCGAGTTCAAGAACTCCGGCTATCGGGAGCCGCCCCAGCTCGTCTGCCTGCCGAACCGGCAGCTCGTCCGGCTCCCGCCGCTGCTGTTCCTGGTCGCCAAGGCCCTGCACGAGCACCGCGGCCTCGCCCGCACCGCCGACATCGAGACGGCGCTGGACCGGGTGGCCGAGGCGGTCTCGCAGGAGGCCGGCGCCCGGCTCACCGGCGAGCAGGTCATCTACCTCGCCGACCGCAAGCTCGCCCCGCTCGGCGTCACCACCTACAGCGACGGCACCGCGCCGCCGGTGGTCAAGGCCGACCCGTTCCTCGGGCTGCGGTTCCGGCTCGCGGTGTTCCCCGAGTCGGCCACCTGGTTCGTCGCCGGGCTGTTCGCGTGGCTGTTCCGGCCGTTCGTGCTGGTCCCCGTGCTGCTCGCGGTCGTGTCCGCCGAGGCCTGGGTGCTGAGCACCCGGTCGATGAGCGTGGCGCTGCAGCACGCCATCCTCGCCCCGGTGAGCATCCTGCTGATCATGGGGCTCGGGGTCGCGTCGTGCGCGTTCCACGAGATCGGGCACGCCGCCGCCTGCCGGTACGGGGGCGTCCGGCCCGGCGTGATGGGATGCGGCATCTACCTGGTCTGGCCGGCGTTCTACACCGACATCACCGAGTCCTACCGGCTCGGCCGCGCCGGGCGGCTGCGCGCCGACCTCGCCGGCGTCTACTTCAACGGCATCTTCGTGGTCGCGCTGACGCTGGCGTACCTGCAGACGGGGTTCGAGCCGCTGCTGGTCGCGGTGCTGTACGTCAACCTGGAGATCCTCCAGCAGCTGCTGCCGACGCTGCGCTTCGACGGCTACTACATCATGTCCGACCTGATCGGCGTCCCCGACCTGTTCAAGTACATCGGGCCGATCCTGCGGCGGGCGCTGCTGCGCCGCCGCGCCGACACCCGGCTGAACGACCTCAAGCGCTGGCCGCAGGTCTTCGTCACGGCGTGGGTGCTGGTCATCGTGCCGGTGATGGTGTTCCAGCTCGCGCTGATCTCCACGCAGGTCCCGGGCCTGATCCGGATGGACTGGCACAAGATCCAGGGGCTGGCCGCCGAGGCCGCGCGCGGCGCGGGCGCGCTGCAGCTAGTCGCCTCCGGGCTGCAGATCGTGCTGCTCGTCCTGCCGCTGCTCGGGCTGGCGCTGATCGCGTTCCGCGCGCTGCGCGGGGCGGTGCGGATGGCCGTCCGGTACGTCAACGGGCCGTCCGCCGCTCCGGTGCCGGACGCCTGACCCCGCGCACCGCACACCGCACATACCGGGCACACCGCGCGGACCAAGGACACCCCGCAAATCACGAACACGGCGGAGAACAGGAACACCGAACGCGCCGGGCGCCCTCAGGGGCGTCCGGCGCGACGCTTGTACGGGAACATTTTTCTGCCTTTTCCGGCATGACGCTTGGAACGTGAAGGAAACGGGAACCTACTCCGAGTAGGTAGCACAATCCTCCGACTCTCCACCGCACTTCACCGCCGGGCCGGACAACGGCCCGAAGGCACCGGGCAAGGGCGAGACCCGCCCTTCGCTTGGCTGCGCGCATTCGCCGAACAACGGCGCCCCCTTTCCTCGGCCGGCCCATCCCGCCGGCGTCCCCGGAAGGCCCGCATTGCTCCGACGCCCCACCCCCGGTGCAGGGCCGGGGTTCCTCGCCCTGCTGCTCCCCCTCGTCCTGGCCGCCGCGCTCGTTTCGGCCGTGCCCGCCCTCGGCGGCACCGCCGCGGCCGCCGCCACCGGCGCGAAGGTCGTCGCCGAGACGACCGTCGCCCCCCGCACCCTCGATCTCACCGTCCGGTCCCCCGCCATGGACGGCCAGGAGAAGGTGCGCCTTCTCGTGCCGTCCGGATGGTCGAAGGACGCCGACCGCACCTGGCCGACGCTGTGGCTGCTGCACGGCGGCGTCGATGACTACACCGCCTGGACGCGCGGCACCGACGTCGCGGCCCTCACCGCCGACACCCCCGTCATCGTCGTCATGCCGGAAGGCGGAAGCTGCGGCAATTACTCCGACTGGTGGAACTACGGGAACGGCGGATCACCCGAATGGGAGACCTTCCACATGAAGGAGCTCCGCACGATCCTGGAGAACGGCTACCGGGCGAACTCCCGCCGCGTCGTCGCCGGCAATTCGATGGGCGGCCTCGGCGCGATGCTGTACGCGGCCCGGTTCCCCGGAATGTTCCGGGCGGCCGCGGCATTCAGCGGATACGTCGACACCATGTACGGCTACGAGCCGGGCGACGACTCGATCGGCTGGGGCCCGTCGTTCTCCTGCCCCGGCACCGACTGGCGGCGCGTCTGGGGCGAGCCCGACGCGCAGGCCGCGATCTGGCACGCGCACAACCCGACCGACATCGCCGGCCGCCTCGCGGGCGTGAAGCTGTACGTGGCCTGCGGGAACGGCACGGCCGGATCGCTCGGCGGGCTCCCGTTCACCGACCCCGTCGAGGCCGCCGCGAACGACGTCTCGCACGCCTTCGCCGACCGGCTCGACGCCCTCGGCATCCCCGTCACCACCCGCTTCTTCGACGGCCAGCACTCCTGGCCGTACTGGCAGCGCGACCTGCACGACGCCTACCCGATGCTGATGAGCGCCCTCGGCCTCTCCTGAACCGTTCGCGCGGGACGAGCCGCCGCCCTGCTCGGGGCGGCGGCTCGTCGCGGGTCAGCGCAGGGAGGGCTCGGCGCGCCTGATGCCCGCGGAGCCGCGCCATTCCAGCAGCAGGACGGTCGCGTCGTCGTCGAGCCGGCCCGCGTGGTGCTGGAGGATGCTGTGGACGAGCCGGCGCAGCGTCTCCGGGACCGGCAGGCCGTCGGCGTTGCGGCGGATGATGAAGTCGACGAACCGGACGAGCCCGAACTCCTCCTTGTTCGGGTCGCGCGCCTCCACGATCCCGTCGGTGTAGAGCAGGAGCCGGTCGCCGGGCTCCAGCTGCTCGCGGCACACGGCGGGCTCGACGCCGAGGTCGGTGCCCAGCGGATGGCCCGGCTCGCACTCCAGCGTCGCCACCCAGCGGCCGCCGCGGATCACGACGGGCGGCGGATGCCCGTGCGAGATCCACGACAGGATGCCCGTGCTCGTGTCCAACTCGGCCAGCACCGCCGTGACGAACCGGCCCGACTCGTCCTGCTCGATCAGCACCTCCTCGATGGCGCGCCCGCTCTCCACCAGGCCCGCACCCTGCAGCCTGCTGTTGCGGTGCGCCGCCACCGCGAGGTTCGCGGTGATGCCGGCCGAGGTGTCGTGGCCCATCGCGTCGAGGACGGCGAGGTGCACGATGTCGCCGGCCAGTCCGTAGTCGAAGGTGTCGCCGCCCAGCTTGTACGCCGGCTCCAGCGCGGCGCCGATCACCATCGCGTCGTTGGAGAACGTCATCGGCGGCAGCAGCCGCCACTGCATCTCCGCCGACACGCTCATGTCCCGGGTGCGCACCAGCCGGGCGAGCGAGTCGCTCGACGGCCCCTTGCTGACGATCAGCAGCGCGACCAGGCCGGCGAGGCACTCGGCGGTCGCCGCGGCCGCCGCGTCGCCGGGCTCGACGGTGACCCGCATGACGCCGATCCGCTCCGTGCCGTCCAGGATCGGCACCCAGAGGTGCTCGGCCTCGCCCTTCTCCTCGGGGTGGGCCGTCACCAGCTCGACGCTCTGGTACGCCCGGCCGGCGAGGGTGCCCTCGACGCGCAGCTCCTCCGGCTCGTCCCCGGAACCGCGCCCCGCGTCGCCGCCCTTGCCGGTCAGCAGGCGCAGCACCTGCTGCTGGAGGTCCACCACGTAGATCAGCACGTCCGCGAGGCCGGCCAGGGCGGCGTGCCCGGCGACCATGCCGGGCATCTGCTCCAGCGAGATCGTGTGGCTGTCGGTCAGCACGTCGCGCAGCAGCCGCTCGTCCCGGGGCCGCCCGTCCGGCGCTCCATCGGTGCTCATCGCATACCTCCGGGTGGGGATCTACCCGGCATCGTCCCTGGTATGACGTGCCGCGCGGGCGGTCCGCTCGCGGTCGGAGCGGGGCCAGACGTAGGGAAGATCGTCCGGGGCGTCCGGGAACAGCGGCCCGTAGTGGCCCGGGTCCTTGCGGACGAGCGCGGAGCGGTGGCTCAGGTGGAACGCGGGCTCGCCGAGCCACGGCGGCACCTCGCCGGCGCGGGCCAGGGCCTCCTGGCCGCGCACCCGCGCGGGGCCTCCGGCGGCGGCGAGGTCGGCGCCCATCGTCGCGGCGCAGGTGTCGGCGCGCCCGAGCGCGCACCAGGCCGCGCAGATGTCCAGGCCGTAGCGGACGAGCGCCTCCTCGTACCCGGTCCACATCAGCACCGCGGGATGGCGCTGCCAGCCGTATCCGGGGACGGTGAGGGCCCGCAGCACCTGGAGCGCCTCGACGCGCTGCTTGCCGAGCCGCCGCGGGTCCAGGACGCGGGCGGTGGCGGCGAAGCCCGGGTAGGGCAGGAACGTCTGCACGTCCCTCCCCTACCCGCCGTCTCCGGCCTCACTTGGGCAGCAGCGCGGCGAACTCGGGTTTCAGCAGGTCGCGGACCTTGGCGTAGGGGGCGCCGAAGTCGAGGTTGCCGCAGCCGTCGCTGCCGGAGGCGAAATAGGCGAGCTGGAAGTCCGACGGGGTGAGGAATGCGCTCAGGTGCGGCGGGGTGTGCGCGGCGCCCTTGTACAGGCCCTCGGGCGGGGCGGCCTGGAAGTCGGCGGGCTTCCAGCCCTTGCCCCCGGAGCAGTCGGTGTCCCACGGGCGCCCGTCCCGCTGGACGAGCCGGGACTTCAGCGTGCGCACCCCGGCGGCGGTCAGCGTCCCGGGACGGAAAACGTCGGACGCGGTGACGCGGCGGCCGGTGCGCAGGTCGATGGTGACGACCTCGCCGCCGGGCGCCCCGTCGGCCTTCTGGCACCAGTCGGAGAGCTGGAAGTACCGGACCGACACCAGGCGCGGCCCCTGGAGCCCCAGGCGCGTCTGCAAGCTCACGGTGGTCGGGGTGCCGCCGCACTGGACCTCCTTGCGGCTCTCCTTCGCCAGCGCGATCAGCTCGTCGAGCGGGGCGCGCAGTTCGGCGTTGATGCGCCGCTGCAGGGCCGCGTCGTGCAGCCCGG
This sequence comes from Actinomadura opuntiae, assembly GCF_030283205.1. Classification (GTDB taxonomy): domain Bacteria; phylum Actinomycetota; class Actinomycetes; order Streptosporangiales; family Streptosporangiaceae; genus Spirillospora. The sequence continues at coordinate 64,960 of NZ_JASNWF010000020.1, read as the reverse complement.
TGACGGTCGCGTACTTCGCGCCGCTCACCTTGACGGACGTGCCGGGGATCGTCTCGGTCTGGGCGGCGAGGGTCAGGGCGGGATGGTCCTGCGGGGGCCGCTGGGTGTGCTTGGTCGAGTCCTTCGTCGCGTACACGGCGCCTCCGGCCGCGGCGGCGACCACGACGGCGCCGGCCGCCGCCAGCGCGCCCTTGCCCGCGGCGGTGGCGAGGAAGCCCTGGCTCACGGCCGAGCCGGTGGCGCCCGCTCCGGCGGACGCGCCCCCGCCCGCCCCCGCGGCACCGGCGGCACCGGCGCCTCCCGCCGCTCCGGCGCCGCCCGCGGCACCGGCGGCACCTGCGGCGCCCGGGGCGAGCGCGAGCGCGGCGAGCGGGAAGAGCGCCGCCAGCGCCACCGCGGCGGCGGCGAGCGCCCGGACGCCCCGCTGCTCCCAGTCCGGCCCGTACGCGGCGACCGCCGCCGACTCCAGCTCCCCGACGAACGCGGCGGCGCCCGGCGGCCGGTCCCCCGCCCGCTTCGCCAGCCCCTTCACCACGAGCGGGCGCAGCGCGTCCGGGACGTCCGCGACGTCGGCCTCGGCGGTCAGGTGCCGGTTCATCAGCGCGACCCGGTCCTCAGCCGAGAACGGCCGCCGCCCGGTCACGCACTCCACGAACACGCAGGTCGCGGCGTACACGTCGGTCGCGGGGGTGGCGGGCTCGCCGCGCCACTGCTCCGGCGCCATGTAGGCGGGCGTCCCGGCGGCCGAGCCCTCCCCGGCCAGCACGGCGACGCCGAAGTCGACGAGCTTGCTCAGCCCGTCCGGCCGGACGACGACGTTCGCGGGCTTGTAGTCGCGGTGCACGACGCCGACCGCGTGCGCGGCGGCGAGGCCGAGCAGCGACCCCTTCAGCACCAGCAGCGCCGCCTCCGGCTCCAGCCGGCCGTGCTCGGCCAGCACCGCCTTGAGCGAGGCCCCGTTGACCGCCTCCATCACGATCGCCGAGCCCTGCGCGCTCTCCACGAAGCGGTACAGCCGCGCGACGTACGGGCTGGTCAGCCGCCCGAGCATCTGCGCCTCGGCGCGCAGCCCGGCGACCGCCGCCGGGTCGCCGCCGGTCAGGTACTTGATCGCGACGTGCGCGCCCGAATCGGCGTGCCGGGCCAGGACGACCCGTCCCTGCGCGCCGCGCCCGAGCTCGCGGTCCTCGACGAACCCCGCGAGCCGCCAGTCCGCCATGCGTCCTCCCCGGCCGTGTGCCGATCAGTGTGCCAACCGTCGTTGACGCCGTCACGGGGGCGAAGGTTCGGAACCGGCCGCGGACGGGGGTGATATAGGCCACACCGGACAGTGGGCGGGGGCGGGCGGTGGACCGTTCGAAGCCACAGGTCACCGAACGGGCTTGTCAATTCCCGACAAAGCGTCCGGAAAAAGCACGGCCATGAATGCGCACCGGGAATGTGCTAAAACCCGGATGGGGTTGGCCACGCGGAAGGATCTTCATGGGCGCTGCGGAGGGTCGGGCCGGCGGCACGGCCGCGGGCATGGAAGCGGTCGACACCGATCTCTATCCGCTCGGCGAACCGGGCGGGCCGGGCTGGACCTCCGTCGTTTCCCGGGTCCGGGGCGAGCTGGCGAATTCCGGGTGCTGCGTGCTGCCTGACTTCGTCCGCGGCCCATTGCGGGAGAGGCTGCGCACGGAATGCGCGGCGATCGCGCCGAAGGCCCATTACGACGTCGAAACGGTCAACGCCTACAACATCGACATCGGCACGCCGCTGCCCGAGGACCATCCCGGCCGTATCACGGTCGAGCGCGGGAACGCGTTCGTGGCGCGCGACCTGATCCCGTCCGGCCACATCATCCACCGGCTCTATTCCGACCCGCTTTTCCAGCGGTTCGTCGCCGCCTGCTTCGGCCTGCCCCGGGTGCACGAGCTGGCCGACCCGCTGTCGGGCCTGTGCCTCAACGTGGTCAGCCCCGGCATGGGCCACCCCTGGCACTTCGACACCAACGAGTTCACCGTCAGCCTGCTCACCCAGCGGGCGCTGGACGGCGGCGCCTTCGAGTACTGCCCCAACATCAGGTCCGCCGAGGACGAGAACCTCGCCGACGTCCGCGACGTCCTCACCGGGCGCGCCGGGCACCTGGTGCGGCGCCTGGACCTGCGCCCCGGCGACCTCCAGCTCTTCCGGGGGCGGTACTCGCTGCACCGGGTCGGCGAGGTGCGCGGCGGCACCGCGCGGCACACCGCGATCCTCGCCTACAGCGAGCGGCCCGGGGTGATCGGCAGCGTCGCGCGCACCCGCCAGCTGTTCGGCCGGGTGCTGCCCGAGCACCTGGCGGCGGAGGGACGCGCCGTCCGGGTCGACGCGCTGCTCGACTGACCGGCCCGACCGACCGGCCCGACCGACCGGCCCCGACCGACCGGCTCTGCAGGAAGGACCGCGACGTGCGCGTCGACACCACAGGAAAGATCTCGCTCGACCACATCTACACCGAGCCCGACCCGCGCGCCTACTTCAGCACCCTGCGGGAACTCGACTACAACATCCCGGAGCTGGCCAAGCCGCACTTCTCCCGGCTCATCGCCGAATACCGGGACGCGCGGCAGGTGCCGGTCCCGACCGTTGTGGACATCGGCTGCTCCTACGGCATCAACGCCGCACTCCTGAAATACGGCGTCACCATGGCCGAGCTGTACGATCGCTATGGCGGCCGCGACGCCGGACGGCTCTCCCGCGCCGCACTCCTGTCCCGCGACCGTGAGTTGGTCCATTCCGGTGAACGTGCGAATCGCGTCCGTTTCATCGGTCTCGACGCGTCGGAGAACGCGCTCTCCTATGCGCTCGACGCCGGTTTCCTGGACGGCGCCGTGCACGCCGACCTGGAGGACGGCGACCCGACGCCCGAGCAGGCCGCGCAGCTCGCCGGGGCCGACCTGGTCGTCTCGACCGGCTGCCTCGGCTACGTCACCGAGCGCACGATCGCGCGCGTCGTCGAGGCGGCCGGCGGACGCAGGCCCTGGATGGCGCACTTCGTCCTGCGCATGTTCCCGTTCGACCCGATCGCCGACACCCTCGCGGCGGCGGGGTACGCGACCGTCCGCCACGACGGGCTGTTCCGGCAGCGGCGGTTCGCGACGGCCGAGGAGCAGGCGCTGGTGCTGGACACGCTGGCGGACGCCGGCGTCGACCCGAGCGGCGTCGAGACCGGCGGGTGGCTCTACGCGGGCCTGTACCTGTCGCGCCCGCGCGGCGAGTGAGCGCGCGGACCACCCAGCGAACACAGGCTTCCCAGCGGACCAAGGTTTCCCAGCGAACACAGGCATCGAGAACGAGGAACGCATTGAACGCCAGCCCTGAACCCTCGACCCGCACCTTCGGCAACGAGGACGCCCTGCCCCGGGTGCCGCTGCCGACGCTCGACGAGACCTGCAAGCGGTTCCTGGAGTGGTGCGCGCCGCTGCTCACCGATGCCGAGCTGGCCGCCACGCGCGCCGAGGTGGAGGCGTTCGCCCGCCCGGACGGCCCGGGCCGCAAGCTGCACGCCGCCCTCGAACGCTACGACGCCGAGCCCGGCGTGCGCAGCTGGCTGGACACCTTCTGGCCGTACCGCTACCTCGGGCGGCGCGACCGGATCGCGTTGAACGCGAACTTCTTCTTCCTGTTCCAGGACACCGGGGAGCGGCAGCTGGAGCGCGCGGCGGGGCTGATCGCCGGGGCGCTGGACTACAAGCTGCGGCTCGACGCCGAAGAGATCCCGCCGATCCTGCAGCGCGGCGTCCCGCAGTCGATGGAGCAGAACAAGTTCCTGTTCTCCACTACGCGCATCCCCGGCGCCGAGCAGGACACCGTCCGCGCCCCCTACACCCCCGAGTGGCCGGGGCCATCGCAGGCCAAGCACATCGCGGTGCTCTACCGCGGCAACATCATCCGGATGGACGTGATCGGCCCGGACGGCGTGCCGCACGCGCTGGACGAGCTGGCCGCCGGCCTCGGCACGATCATGAAGGCGGAGCCCGCGCCGGAGCCGTCCGCCGGGCACCTGACCACCAGGGCGCGCGCCGAGTGGGCGGCGAGCCGGGAGGCGCTGATCGCCGCCGGCCCCGCCAACGCCCGCGCGCTCGACGACATCGAGACCGCGCTGTTCTGCCTCTGCCTGGAGGACCTCGCGCCCGGGAGCGACCTGGAGGCGTGCGACGCCCTGCTGCACGGCGACAGCGGCAACCGCTGGTTCGACAAGGCCGTCTCGCTGGTCGTCTTCGCGGACGGGTCGGCCGGGATCAACGTCGAGCACTGCGGCCTCGACGGCACCACGATCCTCGGCTTCGTCGACGCGCTGCTCGGCGCGTCCGGGGAGGCGCACGCGCAGCGGGCCGGCGCCCGGTCGCAGGGCCTGCCGGCGATCGAGGCGATCGAGTTCGCGCTGGACGACGCGCTGCGCGCCGACATCCGGGGCGCGGCCGACGCGTTCGCCGCCTACGCCGCCGCGACCGCAACGACCTGCGTGTCGTTCGACGACTTCGGCTCCGAGCGGGCCAAGCGGCTGAAGACCTCCCCCGACGCGTTCGTGCAGATGGCCTACCAGCTCGCGCACCGGCGGGCGAAGGGGATCACCGGCGCCACCTACGAGTCGATCGCGACCCGGCAGTACCAGAACGGCCGCACCGAGGCGATGCGGGTCGTCACCCCGGAGGTGCTGCGGTTCGTCGAGGCGATGGACGACCCGGACGCCGGCGCCGACACCCGCCGCGCCGCGTTTCGCGCCGCCGCCGAGGCGCACGTCCGGCGCGCCAAGGAGTGCCAGACCGGGCACGCGCCCGAGCAGCACCTGTGGGAGCTCCAGCTGATCCAGAAGCGGCGCGGCGCGGAGCTCGGCGTCACCGAGCACCTCGGGCTGTACGACACGCCGGGCTGGGTGACGATGCGCGACGACTACCTGAGCACCAGTTCGGCGCCGTCGGTGAACATCCGCTACTTCGGTTTCGGGTCGACGAGCGAGCAGTGCATCGGCGTCGCCTACGTCCTGCTCCCGGACCGGTTCAACGTCTACCTGAGCACTCCGGAGCCGGTGGCGGCCGCGATGCACGACTTCGCCGGGCGGCTGCGCGAGGCCGTCCGCGAACTCCAGGACCTGCTGGAGGGGTAGTCAGGCGGCGACGAAGCGGCGGTGCAGCAGCGGTCCGATGCCCGCGATGGCGACGGCCAGGCCGGCCGCCACGTACAGGTCGCCGTGCGGCGTCGAGCGCAGCAGGTAGGAGGCCAGGAGCGCGGCGGCGAGGAGCACGCCCTTGGCGGCGGCCACGCGGACGATCGACACCCGCGGCGCGGCGGCCGGGTGCCGCGCCGCGCGCCGCTTCTGCGCGAGATGCAGCAGGGGCGCGCCGACGAACAGCAGCAGCCCGAGCTTCAGGGCGTGCTCCCACACCGGCTGGCCGGCGTTCCAGGCCCACACGCCGCCCATGACCAGGCCGGCGACCCGGTACGCCCGCGCGGGCACGGCCGGTCCGGTCGCGTGCCGGCGGGGCGCGGGGAGGTCGACTCGGGTCACGGCTGCTCCTCGGTCGGCGACGGTACGGGTCATGACGGCTCCTCCTCGGACGGGCCGGACGGGTCGGGGGTGTTGGCGATGCCGACGAACAGCCACCGCATCGCCTGGCGGAGCAGGTCGTCCGGCACGCTGGACGGGTCGAGGCGGCGCTGCCGCACGAGGCCCTGGAACATCGCGCTCGCGACCGTGGCGACGGTGGACGCGGGGACCGCGCCGGAGGCCCCGACCCGCGCCAGGACCGCCTCCATGACCTCTTCGAGCGCGGCGAGCGGTTCGCGCTGCGCGGCGGCCAGCGCGTCCTTCATCCGCGGGTTGCGCATGGCGTAGAGCCACAGTTCCGCCTGCAGGAGGGGCAGGTCGTCGTCCTTGTCGGCGGACTCCATGAGGAACCGGCCGAGCGCCGACACCGGGTCCTCCGTTCCGGCCTCCACGGCGGCGACGAGCCGGCCGCCGCGCTCGACCCGCGCCCGGGTGCCGCCGGCCAGCAGCTCCAGGAACAGCTCCTCCTTGCCGCCGAAGTTGGAGTACAGGGCGCCGATCGAGAATCCCGCCGCCTCGGCGATCTCCTCGACCGACGCCCCGGCGTAGCCCTTGCGGGCGAACACGTGCGCCGCCGCGTCCAGCAGCCGCCGCCGCGTGCGCGCCTTGGCCTCGGCGCGGGTCAGCCGGCGCGGCTTCCCATCGTCTTCACTATCCACATAGCGGACGATATTCAGATAGTGATCACTATGTCAATCGGCGGTCAGTGGGCGGCCAGCGCCTCGGTCGGCGACAGGCGGGACGCCCGGATCGCCGGGTACAGGCCCGCCACCGCGCCGATGACCAGCGTCGCGGCGATCCCGCCGAGCACCGCCCAGGCCGGGATCACGACCGGCCACCCCTGGTACACCGCGTAGCCGCCGGTGACCAGCGCCCCGATCGCGGCCCCGCCGAGCCCGCCGAGCGCCGACAGCAGCAGCGACTCGGCGAGGAACTGGGTGCGGACCTGGCCGCGCGTCGCGCCGAGCGAGCGCCGCAGCCCGATCTCCGCGCGCCGCTCCAGCACCGAGATGACCATGGTGTTGGCCACCCCCACCCCGCCGACCAGCAGCGCGACCGCGCCGACGCCGAGCAGCAGCCCGGTGAAGGCCTCCCCCGCCGCCTTCTTGGCGGCCAGCGCGTCCGACGGCCGCGACACCTGCACCTCGTTCGGCGCCTGCGGGTTCGCCGTCGGGCCGAGGACCTGGCGGACCTGCTCGACGCTCGCGTCCCGCGACCGGGTGTAGATCGTCGTGGCGTGGCCGTCGAAGCCGAGCCGCTCCTGCGCCGCCGGCCAGCCGACCAGCGCGGCCGCGTCCAGCTCGGGCGCGAGCGGCGCCGGCTCCAGGATCCCGACCACCGTGAACCACTTGCCGCCGACCAGCACCTGGACGTCCGGCCCGGCGTGCCCGATGCCGAGCCGGTCGGCCGCGGACGAGCCGAGCACCACCGCGGGGAAGTCCTGCGTCGCCGCGGTCAGCCAGACGCCGCTGCGCAGCCGCGCGCCCGTCGCGGCGCGCAGGTCGGTGCGGGCGGCGTAGGCCGCGATCCCGCTGGTCTGCTCCTTCGGGATCTTCCCGTTCCGGTAGACCTTCGCGTCGTCCAGCAGCCCGATCGCCGACACCTGGTCGACCGGCCCGATGCCCCCGACCATCCGCTCGGCCTCCAGCGGGAGCTGGGCCTGCCCGCCGGTCAGCGTGTTGCCGGGGGTGACGGTCAGCAGGTTCGTGCCGAGCGAGGCGAGGGTGCGGTCGAGGTCGGCGCGCGAGGACGACGACACGCCGACCACCGCGACCATCGCGGCGATCCCGATCGCGATGCCGAGCGCGGACAGGAACGCCCGCATCGGCCGGGTCCGCAGCCCCACCGCGCCGACCTTCACCACGTCCCCGGGCCCCATCCGGGCCGGGCGCAGCGTCGCGGCGGTCACCGCCCGGCCTCCGCCTTCTCCAGCGACGGCAGCGCCGAGTCCTCGACCACCAGGCCGTCGCGCATCCGGACCCGGCGCGGCAGCCCCGCCGCGATCTCCCGGTCGTGCGTGATGATCACCACGGTGGTGCCGGAGGCGTGCAGCTCGCGCAGCAGCGCCATCACCCCGTCGCCGGACGCCGAGTCCAGCGCGCCCGTCGGCTCGTCGGCCAGCAGCAGCGCGGGCTCGCCGGCGACGGCCCGGGCGATCGCGACGCGCTGCCGCTCGCCGCCCGACAGCTCGTGCGGCTCGTGGTCCAGCCGGTGCGCCAGCCCGACGCGCTCCAGCGCGTCCGCCGCGCGGCGCCGCCGCACCGCCGGCCGCAGCCCCGAGTACAGGAGGCCGTCGGCCACGTTGTCCAGCGCGCGGGTGCCCGAGGCGAGGTGGAACTGCTGGAACACGAACCCGATCCGGTTCGCCCGCAGCGCCGACAGCGCGGCGTCCGACAGCCGGCCGACGTCGTGGCCGTCGATGCGCACGGTCCCCGACGTCGGGCGGTCCAGGGTGCCGAGGACGTTCAGCATCGTCGACTTCCCGGACCCCGACGGCCCGACGATCGCGACCAGCTCGCCGGCCTCGACGTGCAGCGACACCCCGCCGAGCGCCCGCACCCCGCCCGGATACTCCTTGGTCACCTCCCGCAGGTCGATCATTTCGGGATCCCCACGACGGTGCCCTCGGCCACGCCCTGGCCGGACACCTCGACGCGCCCGTCCGCGAACAGCCCGGTCTTCACCGGGACGTACGCCGACGTCGAGCCCTTCACGACCTCCACGCCGAAGCCGCCCTCGGAGAGCGCGACCAGCGCGGTGACCGGCACCGTCAGCACGTTCTTGCGGGAGCCCGCGGTGAACGTGACGTCGACGGCGGCCAGCGCGTACCTCGCGGCGGCCTTGCGGGCCTTCGACGACCGCAGCCAGATCGTGACCTCGACCTTGGTCGTCGGGTCCTCGCCCTGCCCCTCGGCCGGCTGGATCACCGTGGAGACCTCGTCGATCTTGCCGGTGACGGTCGTCTCGTCGGGGAGCGTGACCTCGACCTCGGCGCCCTTGCGGGCCATGCGCTGGTCGGTCGTCTCCAGCTCGACCGTGACGGCCTTGTCGGTGCCGGTGTAGGTGAGGATCTTGCTCCCGGGGCGGACCGGCTCGCCGGCGTTCGCCTGCACGCCGTCGACCCGGACGGCCTCCGGCGCGAACACCACCCGGCCGAGCTCCACCGTTCCGGTCTCGTCCAGGCCGAGGTCGTCCTGCCATTCCTTGACGGCCTCGGCGGTGTCGGAGGTGTATTCGTCGTCGACGGTGAACCCGTCATAACCGAGCGCGCTCAGATTCTTTTCGAACCGTTCGACGTCCGACCCTTCGGTGCCGATCGTCAGCGGACGGTACGCCGGTTTCGAGCCGTACATCAGGACCACCGGATCGCCGTCCACCTCGTACAATTCCTTGCCCCGCTTGATGACGTCGCCGCTTTCGGGGACCTTGGTCAGCGTGCCTTGCAGGCGGCTCGTCGCGGTGAGGGACGGGCCGTAGCCGAGCTGGCCGTCCTCGGTCTGCTCGTCCTTGAGCGTCTGCTGCGTGACCTGCGTGGTGTTGGGCGGAAGCGCCGACGCCCGGCCCTTGCCGGAGCCGCCGCCGGTGTTGAGCGCGACGGCCGCCGCGCCGCCCGCCACCGCCACGGCGGCCAGGGCGGCGACGACCGCCCGCCGCCCCGGCCGGCGGCGCCTCGATCGGCGCTTCTCCTCTCCCGCAGGCGTCCGTTCCCGCACCGCGGTCACTTCGGACCGCCGCCCATGATGTCCTTGCACTTCGCCTGGGCGTTGTTGAAGTCAGGGTCCTCGCTGAGCTTCTTGTCCATGATGATCCCCTGCTGCCCCGGCTTCGGGTCGGGGAAGTCCTCGACGCCGTTCTTGCGCATGCACTCGGCGAATTCCTGGATCTTCGCCTGCATCTTCGGGTCGTTCCGCGCGGCGCCGTTCTCCATCGGGTTGTACTGCCGGCAGGCCTCCTGCGCCTTGTCGACGGTCTCCTTCGGCGTCTTGCCGTCGAGCTTCATCGTGAAGCGGCCGTCCTTCGGGTCGTCCATCGGGACGCCGTGCTCGCGCATGCACTGGGCGTACTTCAGGCCCGTGTCCTTCCCGCCGGGGGCCTTGGATTGGGCGACCTGCTTGTCGCCGTTGGCCGACGCCACGCCGCCGTCGCCGTCGTCCTTCGAGCCGCAGCCGGTCAGCGCGAGCGCCAGCACCAGCGGCAGCGCCGCCACCGCTCCGCTGGTCCGCAGGGTCCGCAGTCGCATGTGTCGTCTCCTCGTTCGGTGGCCGGACGCGTTCCGGCCGGACGAGAGGTGATGCAACGCGGCGGCGCGTTTCCCCACCGTTTCCGCCGGGACCCGGACCGGCCCGGCAGCGCGCCCTTACGGGGAGGAAACACGCCGCCGGGCACGATCGGCGGGGTCAGGACGGGCGAAGGGAACGGCATGCGGGTGCTGGTGGTGGAGGACGAGCGGCTGCTCGCCGACGCGATCGCGGAGTGGCTCCGGGACGAGGCGCACGCCGTCGACCTCGCGCACGACGGGGCGTCCGCCCTCGAACGCGCGGGCGTCAACGACTACGACGTCGTCGTGCTGGACCGGAACCTGCCCGTCGTGCACGGCGACGACGTCTGCCGGGAGCTGGTCGCGGCGGGCGCCGGGGCGCGGGTGCTGATGCTGACGGCCGCCGCCGAGGTCACCGACCGGGTCACCGGGCTCGGCATCGGCGCCGACGACTACCTCACCAAGCCGTTCGCGTTCCCCGAGCTGGCCGCCCGCGTCCTCGCGCTCGGCCGCCGGTCGCGGCCCGCCGCGCCGCCCGTGCTGAGCCGCGCGGGCATCACGCTGGACCCGGCGCGCCGCGAGGTGTTCCGCGACGGCCGGTACGTCCCGCTGGCGCGCAAGGAGTTCGCCGTGCTGACCGAGCTGCTGCGCGCGGACGGCGCGGTCGTGTCCGCCGAGCAGCTGCTGGAGAAGGCGTGGGACGAGCACGCCGACCCGTTCACCGGCGCCGTCCGGCTGACCGTGCTGAAGCTGCGCCGCAAGCTCGCCGAGCCGCCCGTCATCGAGACCGTCAAGGGAGCGGGGTACCGGATCCCATGAAGTTCCCCGCGATCGGCCGGCCGCGCCGGATCTCGCTGCGCGTCCGCCTCACGCTGACCTACGGCGGCCTGTTCTTCGCCGCCGGCCTGGTCCTTCTCGGCGTCACCTACGCGCTGTTCACCCAGCAGGTCGACCGGGCCGGAACGAAGGTCCTCGCCCGCGTCACGCAGGACAAGGGGGCCACCGGCGACGGCCGGACCATCGTGGAGCGGGAGCCGGCCCCCCGGTCGGACGCCGACAAGTCGATGTCGCCGGCCTCGCTGGAGGCGCAGGCGCGCAAGCAGCACGACGAGCTGCGCGCCGCCGCGACGCAGTCGCTGGTCACGCAGGGCTCTCTCGCGCTGCTGGTCGTCGGCGGGGCCGCGATGGCGTTCGGCTGGCTGATCGCCGGCCGCGTCCTGACCCCGCTGCACCGGGTGACCGAGACGGCGCGCCGGATCGCCGCCGCTCCCGCCGCCGACCGCGTGCTGCACGAGCGGATCGCGCTGCGCGGGCCGCACGACGAGGTCAAGGAGCTGGCCGACACCTTCGACACGATGGTGGAGCGGCTCGACCGGTCCTTCGACGGGCAGCGCCGCTTCGTGGCGAACGCCTCGCACGAGCTGCGCACCCCGCTGACGCTGGGCCGCGCGCTGGTCGAGGTCGCGATGCACCGCAAGGCCGCGTCCCCGGACGTGCTGCGCCTCGGCGAGGACCTGCTGCAGATCACCTCCCGGCACGAGCGGCTGATCGGCGGGCTGCTGCTGCTCGCCCGCTCGGAGAGCGAGATCACCCGCCGCGCCCCGGTCGACCTGGCGGACGTGGTCGGGCACGTCGCCGCGCGGACCGCGCCGGAGGCCGAGCGGGCCGGGATCGCCGTCAAGACCGAGCCGGGCGAGGCGATGACCACCGGGGACGCGCTGCTCCTCGAACGGGTCGTGGAGAACCTGGTCGAGAACGGCATCCGGCACAACGCGGGCGAGGGCGGCTGGGTGCGCGTCACCTCCGCCCTCCGGAACGGCCGGGCCGTCCTGGAGGTCGCCAACTCGGGGCCGCCCGTCCCGTCCTACGAGGTGCCGGGGCTGTTCGAGCCGTTCCGCCGGCTCGACGGCGACCGGGTGGTCACGGCCAAGGGCGTGGGCCTCGGCCTGTCCATCGTGCAGTCGATCGTGCGGGCCCACGACGGCGACGTCACCGCCCGGCCCCGGGCCGACGGCGGCCTCCACGTCACCGTGGCCCTGCCCGCCGCCCCCGCCTGACCCGCCGCATTCCGCGCCGCGGGAAGGCCATATCCCGGCGTTATGACCTGCTGGCATTTCCCCGGTTTCCGCCGCGAATGAGACTGTAATGGCGTTCCTTCGGCCTCGCGCACGGCAGTCCCCATCCGGATAATCCACCCCGGCACCGGAAGGGAATTGCACAGCTCCCCGTGCGCGAGGCGCTCTTCGGCACGCCGGGAGACAAGGCGGAAGCGAATGAGAACGCGTACCCGGCCCGCCCGGGCACGATGGCGGCTCGCGTGCGGGGCCGCCGCCGCGGCGGGCACCCTCACCGCCGCGGCCACCACCGGAGTCGCCGCGGCCGGCGAACTCCCCATCACCCAGCAGGTGCAGCAGCAGAACCAGTGGTGCTGGGCCGCCAGCGGCCTCACCATCGCCAAGTACTTCGGCGTCGGCAACGTCAGCCAGAACGACTTCTGCAATCTGGCGATGGGCTACCCGCGCGGAAGCTACTGCCCCAACCAGGCCGGGCAACTGGAATGGGACCAGCGCGCGTTCCAGGCGCTCGGCCTCGATCCCGGCTATGTCAGCGGGCCTCTCTCCTTCCAGGGCGTGGAAGGGGAGATCGACGGGCAGCGTCCCATCCAGACCGGCATCTACTGGTCGGCCGGCGGCGGGCACTCCCAGGTCATCTACGGCTACGACCCCGGCAGCCGGACGATCTCCTACGGCGATCCGTGGCCGTCCAGCCCCCGGTACTCGGAAATGGCGTACAGCAGCTACGTCAGCAATTACCAGTTCCAGTGGGGCCAGGCCCTGTCGGGGATCGGTGGTTGACATGCGCACCTCAGCGAAGCTCGCCGCAAGCGCGGTGACGGCCGGCATCGGCGTGACGATGCTCGCGGGCGCCGGAACGGCGCTGGCCGCGGGCCCCGGCCCGTCCCCGGTCTACACCCCGTCCCCCGCCGACACCGCCGCGGCCGCCAAGGTCGCGGCCGCGCCCGCCGCCAAGGAACGGCTGGCGACCTTCTTCGTCCACCTCGACCAGCACCAGAGCGGCAAGCTGACGAGCCAGAGCGTCAGCAAGGCCGCCAAGGCGGCCAAGGCGCCGGCGCTCGACAGCGCGGTCCGGCCCGTCTACACGCTGAACCCCGCCTTCGTGAAGGGCCGGCAGGACGCGCCCGTCGCGACGTTCGCCTACCTCGCGGTCGGCGCGCACTCCGCCACCGGGCAGCACGCCACGATGTGGCTGACCCGGCAGGGCACGGGCTGGACGATCATGAACGTGATCTCCGGCACCGACGAGGCCGCCTACCCGGCGCAGGCCGGTGGCGGCACGGTGTTCACCGAGCCGCAGATCAACGGCTGGTACCGGCTCGAGGACGGCCGGGTCACCGGCCTGAACCCCACCGCCACGACGTCGGTCGGACGACGCGGCGTGCCGGTGGCGGCGTACCGGACGCTGGTCCGCACCCGGTACGCCGACAAGCTCCCCGGCTCGCCCTACCAGCGGTCGGGGAGGCTCGGCGGCTACACGCCCCGCACGGGCGTCGGGAACGGCGACGGCGGGAGCGCGGCGCCGCTCCTGTCGGCGCTCGGCGCCGGCGGCGTGCTGGCCGCGGCGGCCGGCACCGTCGCGGTCCGCCGCAGGCGCTTCCCGAGGTAGCCGCCGCACGCGGGTTCCCGCTCCCCCTCCTGGAACCCGCGCTTCGGGGGCGTCCCGCGGGCCCGCCGCCCGCCGGCCCGCGGGCCGCCCCATGAACGTTCGTTCACTTGCGGCGAGTCGTCGTCATCCGGCCCGTCATAACGACGACTCGCCGCAAGTCAACGAAAGGAGGCGGGGAGGGCGGGGTGGGCTTCGGGGTGCTCGTCCCACCATTCGCCGTAGACACGCTGCGCTCGGACGAGCTCCACGTACACGTCGTTGAAGACGCCGCGCAGCCGCGCGGCGGCCTCCTCGGCCTCCGGCCGCCACACGAGCACGACCCGCTGGGCGAGCGGGTCGCCGGTGATCCGCCGGAACGCGACGCCCTCGCGGGGCCCGGCGGTCGGCTGGTAGATGCCGATCGCCCGGCCCGACCGGATCAGCGACGAGGAGATCTGCCAGTCGGTCGCCCAGTACCGCACCCGCGGCTGGAACCCGGCGCCGGCGCAGGCGGCGCGGAAGTACGCCGGCCACGGGCCGTCGTCCAGCGGGTCGTCGAGCCAGTCCTGGTCGGCGAGGTCGGCCAGCGCGACGGTCCGGCCGGCGGCCAGCGGGCTCGCCGCCGACATCCCGACCAGCGCCGGCTCCCGCTCGACCAGGACCAGCCGGCGCAGCCCGTCCCCGGCGGGCCGGCCGTGCCCGACCGGCTCCTGGAACAGGCCGATGTCGAGCGCGCCGGACGCCAGCAGCGCGGGGATCCGGCCGCCGCCCTGGTCGACGCGCAGGTGCAGCCGCGCGGACGCCGACAGCTCGCCGAGGTGGTCGCTCAGCCGGGTCAGCGCCGGGCACGCCTGCACCCCGACCCGCAGCGACGGCGCCGACGCCGGGCCGCGGCGGTGCGCCAGCGCCGCGTTCAGGTCGTCGATGCAGGCCAGCGCCGCGCGCGCCCGCGTCGCGACCTCCGCGCCGACCGGCGTCGGCAGCACCCCCTCCGGGGAGCGGACGAACAGCTGCACGCCGAGGTGCCCCTCCAGGCGGCGCAGCATCGTGCTGACGGCCGGCTGGGTGAGCCCGAGCCGCGCGGCGGCCTTGCTGATGCTGCCGGTCGCCGCGATGGCCTCGATCATCCGGAGGTGGTGGGGGCCGAGATCCACGAGCGCACGCTCCTACCCGCGTCTGCCCCGTCCGACGAAGTCAGCCGAATGGTAACCCCGGGGCGGAGCGCCGGTGAATGGAAATGCGTGCCAATGCGGGCGCGCCCGGCTCGCGGGGCTCAGTGCGCGGCGTGCCGCAGCTCGCGGGGGCTCACCCCGTACCGGCGCCGGAACGCGGTACTGAGCGCGCTCGCCGAGGAGAACCCGGTGGCGTGCGCGAGGTCGGTGATGGTGACGTCGCGGTCCTGCGGGTTGCGCAGCCGGTCGCGGACGAGCCGGAGCCGCTCCTCGCGGATCAGCTCGCGCGGCGTCGTCCCGGCGTGCTGCAGGGCGAGCTGCACCTGGCGCAGCGACCAGCCGAGGTCCTGCGCCATCGCCGCGCCGGTCAGCCCGGGGTCGGTGGCGTGCTCGCGGACGTAGCGGCGCACCACCGCCTCGACCTCGGCGAGGTGGCCGGGCGCGGCGGGGGGCCGCTGCCGGCCGGCGACGATCACGCACAGCAGCTCGGTGATCCGGTCGCAGGCCGCATCGAACTGGGGCGCGCTGAGCGCGCGGCGTTCCTCGCCTACGGCGCGCACCATGTCGGCGACGACCCGGCCGAGGCCCGCGGACAGGTCGAGGCCGGTGGCGACGGGCGACGGGCGGCGCAGCCGGCGGTCCATCTCGCGCGCCGGGATCGTCATGACGAACGCCCGCGCGGGCCCGCCCGCGCCGCTCGGGCGGACGCCCCGGAGGGCGGCGGGCCTCGGGACGACGCCGACCCGGAACGGCGCGGCCAGCGTGACCAGGCCGCCGGTGCCGGGGCGCAGCCGCGCCTCCCGGCCGTCCTGCGCCAGGGTCAGCTCGCCGTCGAGCGGCAGCAGGAAGCGGTAGCCGTCGGCGCGCTCGCGGCGGACCTGGCCGGCGGTGCGGACGCAGCCGAGCTGGTCCGAGCGGCGCAGGGCGAGCTGGTAGGCGCCGTCGTCCACGCTGGCCCCTCCGCCGTGCCGTCCCTGCATCAGGGGCGGGCGGCGCCCGTGCCGGCGTCCGGAACCGGGCACCGTGCGCACAGGTGATCACGCATCCCGCCGCAGGTGAGAGTAGTACGAGCAGCGGCGCCAAATCAGGAGAACACGCCGGAAAGTAACGCGTATCGGACTGCCGGTGACCGTGGCATGCGCCCGGCGGCAAGTTCTCTGCGCGCGAGCACAAGCGCCCCCGCGCCGCCCCGGCCTACGGTCACCAAACCGCGGCGTACCACCTGCGGCCGACGCCGTCCGACACCCACCCCACCGGCCACGAGGCGGCCCCCGGCCGGCCCGCCTCGCCCGAACCTTGTGCACGAGGATCCGATGGAGCAAACCCTGTTGGCGACGGCGCTCGCCGTCGTGGCCTGCGCCGGCCTCGCCGCCGCGGTCCTGCTGGTACGCCAGCGGAGGCTGACCGCCGAGCTCCGCGACCAGAACGCCGTCCTCGCGGCCGGCGTCGAGCTGCGCGACAAGGAGCTGCGGCACCTGGCCGGCGTCCGGCTGCCCGAGCTGATGGACTCGCTCCACAACCCGGGCATGCGCGTCGCCGGCCCGCTGCACGACCTGGCCCGCAAGGCGCCCGCCTACGGGCAGTCCCTGCAGACCGTGATGGACCTGTTCGCCGGGTCCGCCGAACGCGTCCGGGCGCGGGCCGACCAGTCCGCCAAGTCGACGCTGCGGGCGATGATGCGCGCCGTGCAGAGCCTGGCCAACGAGCAGCAGCTCGCCATCTCCACGATGCAGGAGCGGCACGACGACCCCGACGTCCTGGACGGCCTGCTGCGCATCGACCACATGAACGCCCAGCTCGGCCGGCGCGCGCAGGCCACCGCCGTGCTGTGCGGGTCCTGGCCGGGCCAGCAGCGCTCGGCGTCCTCGATGACCGACGTGGTGCGCGGCGCGACCTCCCGCATCCGCGACTACCTGCGGGTCAACCTCGAGGGCCCGGTGAACGTGGCGGTCACCGCCCGCGCCGTCGAGCCGGTCGTGCTCACCCTCGCCGAGCTGCTGGACAACGCCGCGCGGCACTCCCGGCCCGACACCGCCGTCGAGGTCAACTTCCGCACCACGCACAACGGCGTCGCCATCACCATCGACGACGCGGGCGTCGCGATGGACGCCGAGGAGCTCCAGCGCGCCGCCGAGCTGCTGTCCGGCGAGGCGTCGGTGGACGTGCACCGGCTCGGCGACCCGCCGCGGGTCGGGTTCGCGGTCGCCGGCGTGCTCGCCGCCCGGTACGGGTTCACGGTGTCGGTCGACTCCCGCTCCCCCTACGGCGGCGTGCGCGCCATCGTGTTCGTGCCGAACGCGCTGCTCACCGACCTGCCCGAGGACCCGCGGACGCGGCCCGCCGCGTCCGGCGCGGACCGGCCCGGCCGGCCGGCCGCGGTGGCGGCGGGCGCGCCGTCCACCGAGAACGGGCTGCCCCGGCGCAGCCGCGTCGCGGTCGCCGACCGCGCCCCCGAACCGGACGGCCCGGACACCGGCGCGGACCCCGCGGACGAGCCGGCCGCCTGGCGGGACCCGGTGCGGCCGCCGCGCGAGACCGCGGCCGGGCTCGGCGCCTGGCAGCGCGGCACCCGGTCCGGCCGCGCGGGCACGCCGCCCGGCGGCACTCCGGCGCCGCCGCCGGGCGTGGAAGGAAAGGATCTGCGGCCATGAACGAGGGGTGGAACGGCGCGATGGACGACGGCACGAACCGGCTCGGGTGGATGCTCGACGACGCCCTGCGGATGCCCGAGACGCGGTACGCGATCCTGCTGTCGGCCGACGGGCTGCTGATGGCCCATTCGGAGCGGATCGGCCGCGACGACGCCGAACGCCAGGCGGCGGGCATGTCGGGGCTGCAGTCGCTGGCCCGCAGCACCGCCGAGTTCTGCGGCGACGCCGGCACGACGTGGCGGCAGACCGTCAGCGAGTTCGACGACGGGTACGTGTTCCTCGTCGCGGCGGGGCCGGGCGCGTACCTGGCGGTGTCGGCGACGCAGCGCGTGGACATGGAGACGGTGTCGTTCCGGCTCCAGGAGCTGGTGCAGCGGCTCGGCAAGGAGCTGAGCAGCCCGCCGCGGCCGGGCGCGGGCAGCCCCGCATGAGCCGCCGCAACCAGCGGGCGCTGGTCCGCCCGCACGTGGTCACCGGCGGCCGGGCCCACCCGTCCCGCAACGTCTTCGACCTGGTCACCCTGGTGTTCTCGATCGGCGACGACCTGCCGCGCGGCGGCCTGTCCCCGGAGAAGGTGCGGATCCTGGAGCTGTGCCGCGGCGGCGCGCTGTCGGTCGTGGAGATCGCCGGCCACCTGTCGCTGCCCGTCGGGGTGACGAAGGTGCTGCTGTCGGACCTGGTGGACGCCGGGCACCTCAGCACGCGGGCGCCGGCCCCGGCCGCCCAGACGTCCCGGACCCGGCTCCTGCAGGAGGTGCTCGATGGACTCCGCGCCAGTCTCTGAAGCCGGCCCGGGGGGTGTGGGGGGTCGTCCCCCCTCGGGAAGCAGCGCCGGAGCAGTGGGCGGCGGGCCGTACCTGCGGGAGACGGTCCGGACCGCGGTGAAGATCCTCATCGTGGGGCACTTCGCGGTCGGCAAGACGACCTACGTCGGGACGCTGTCGGAGATCCGGCCGCTGCGCACCGAGGAGCGGATGACGCAGGCCGGCGCCGCCGTCGACGACCTGGCCGGCATCCGCGACAAGACGACCACCACCGTCGCGATGGACTTCGGCCGGCTGACGCTGAGCGACTCCCTCGTGCTGTACCTGTTCGGCGCCCCCGGCCAGCAGCGCTTCACCCGGCTGTGGAACGACCTGGCGCGCGGCGCGCTCGGCGCGCTGATCCTGGTGGACACCGCGCGGCTGGCCGAGTCGTTCGCCGTCATGGACATCGTGGAGCGGCAGGGCCTGCCGTACGCGGTGGCGGTGAACCGGTTCGAGGGGTCGCCGGAGTTCCCCGACGCCGAGGTGCGCGAGGCGCTCGACCTCGCGCCGTCGACGCCGCTGGTCAGCTGCGACGCGCGCGACCGGGCGTCGTCGACGCACGCGCTGATCGCGCTCGTGGACCACCTGCTCGCGACCGGCCAGGAGACCCCGTGACCATCGACCAGACCCGTCCCGCGCGGGAGGACGCCGCGCACGAGCCCGGCCGGCTCTACGGACCGGAGTTCGCCGCCGACCCCGGCCGGGTGTACGCCGCGCTGCGCGCGCACGGCGGCGTCGCGCCCGTCGAGCTGGCGCCCGGCATCCCGGCGACGCTCGTCATCGGCTACGACGCCGCGCTGGAGGTCATGCGCGACCCCGGCCGGTTCCCGCGCGACGGCAGCCGCTGGCAGCAGGGCGTCCCCGCCGACTGCCCGGTGCTGCCGATGCTGATGTACCGGCCGAACACGCTGTCGGCCAACGGCGCCGTGCACGCCCGCCTCCGCTCGGTGATCACCGACAGCCTGGACCGGGTCGACACCGGCGCGCTGCGCGGCCACGTCGAGACGGGCGCTGACCGCCTCGTCGACGCCTTCGCCGCCGACGGCGAGGCCGACCTGATCGGCCAGTACGCGCGGGTCCTGCCGCTGCTGGTGTTCAACGAGCTGTTCGGCTGCCCGCCCGAGATCGGCGACCGGCTCGTCCAGGGGATGAGCGGCATCTTCGACGGCACGTCCGCCGAGGAGGCCAACGCGGTGCTGAACCGGGCGACCCGCGACCTGGTGGCGCACAAGCGCGCCCATCCGGGGGCCGACGTGACGTCGTGGATGATCGGGCATCCGGCGGAGCTGGACGACGACGAGATGGCCGAGCAGCTCGCGCTGCTGCTCGGCGCCGGCACCGAGCCGGAGCAGAACCTCATCGCCAACGGCCTGCGGCTGCTGCTGTCGGACGACCGGTTCGCCGGCGACCTGTCGGGCGGCAGCCTCCCGGTCGAGGACGCCCTCGACGAGATCCTGTGGACCGACCCGCCGATGGCCAACTTCGGCGCGACGTTCCCGCGCCAGGACGTCGACTTCCACGGCCACCTGCTGCCCGCCGACCAGCCGGTCGTCATCTCCTACGCCGCCGCGAACACCGACCCGTCGCGGTCGCCGCACCAGCGCACCGGCAACCGCGCGCACCTGGCGTTCGCCGCCGGGCCGCACACCTGCCCGGCCAAGGGGCACGCGCGGCTGATCGCGTCCGCCGCGATCGAGACGCTGCTGGACCGGCTGCCCGACATGGAGCTGGCCGTCCCGGTGGACGAGCTGGAATGGCGTCCCGGCCCCTTCCACCGGGCGCTCACCGCGCTGCCCGTCCGGTTCCCTCCGGAGCCGCCCCGCCCGTGACGGCCGGGGACTCGGCGGCCGCGGCGCGCAGCGCGCCGATCACCGCGGTGAGCTGGGTCAGCAGGCCCGCGACGCTGGTCTGGTCGGCGCCGTTGACGGTGACGGTGCGCAGCTCGTCCGGCTTCGGCAGCCGCTCCAGGATGTCGGGCAGCCGGGTGATCAGGCGCGCCTGGATCGCCGCGGGCGTCTGCCCGTTGTCCAGCTCGGCGCGGACCCGGTCGCGCTCCAGGCCCAGCAGCGCCGTCTCGTGCTGGGACCGCGACCGCGTCTCCTGCAGCGCCAGCTCGCCCTCGACCCGCAGCCGGTTCAGCTCGTGGTCGCGCTCGATCCGCAGCCGCCCCGTCTCGGCCTCCTCGGCGTGCCGCTCGCGCTCCATCCGCAGCGCGTGCCGGGTCGTCTCGGTCTCCAGCTCGGCGACCTCGCGGGCGTCGTCGTGCTCGCGGCGGGTGCGGCGCAGCTTCTCGGCGGTGTCGGTGTCGAACCGCTCCGCCTCGTTGCGCGAGCGCAGCTCCGCCAGCTCCCGCTCGTGCTCCAGCCGCTGGGTCTCCTTCACCCGCTGCGCCGCCATCTCCCGCTGCGCGACGGCCTCCTCCGCCTCCAGCTCCGCGAGCCGCGCGATCCGGCCCTGCTCGGCCCGGTAGGGCTTCTGCAGGTTCTCCCACAGCCGTGACGAGCTGACCACCGCCTCCTTGATCTGCACCGTGACGATCCGCAGGCCGAGCCCGCGGTCGCTGTGGTCCTCGCCCTCTGCGACGGCGCGCAGCCGCGCGGTCAGCTCCTCGATGATCGGCTGCTTGTCGCTCAGCACGTCCCGCACGCCCATGCTGGACACCTTGTCCTTGATGGCCGCCTCCGCCTGCTCGCGCAGCTGGAGGTTCACCACCCGCATCGGGTCCTGCGCGTCACCGAAGTCGAGCTTGCGGTAGGCGGTCGCGAAGTCCTGGATGATCCACTGGACGTAGCCCTGGACGAGCACGCCCTGCAGCTCGCTGCAGATGCAGTACGCGTTGATCAGGATGGTCTGCGTCGCGCCCGGCACCACCAGGAACGAGTCGGTGGACGGGTTGAACCGGAACGACACCCCGAGCCCGATGTGCAGCGGCTCCGCGCGCCCGCGCCGGGTGTGCACGACGAACGCGTTCGGCGGGACCAGCACGTTCTTCCAGCGCCAGAACCCCTTGATCCGCACCTCGACCGGGCCCGCCTCGGCCGGCGCGGCGGGCGCGCCGGACGCGCCGGACGCGCCGCCGAGCGCGCGGTCCCGCTTGGCCAGCGGCCCCGGTGGCGGCGCCGCGCCGGGCGGCGGCGGGGCCGAGCGCCGCGACCGCAGGTCGTCCTCCAGGACGGCCTGCTGCGCGACGACCTTCTCCAGGTAGGTGTTGCCACCGTCGTTGGCGCTCATCGCCACCTCTCCGGGCATCCGCGGGCGTCGCCGGTCGGCGGGTTCCGCCCCGATCTCCCCCAGGCGGGGGCATGGCGGACACTTTAGTGATCGCTGAACCCCCGGCTCGGGCACATGCGTATGTTCCGCCGTGGCAACGCAATCGCGGCAGGCCCCCGGGATCGACCGGCCCGTCCTCGTGACGGCGGCGCTCGCGACGGCCCTGCTCGTCCTGGCGCTGGTCGTGCGGCTCGGCGGCTCGCTCGGAGCCGCCGCCGCGCCCGGACTGTCCGAGGCGGGCGCGCTGACCAAGACCGGCCTCGCCGTCGCCAAGCTCGGCGCGAACGTCGCGTCGGCGGTGACGGTCGGGTGGCTGCTGGCCGCGGCCGTCCTCGTCCCGGCGACCGGTACCGCGCGGCGCTGCCTGGGGGCCGCCTCGCTGAGCGCGATGGCCTGGGCCCTGTGCACGCTCGCGCTGACGGCGTTCAGCGTGTCCGACCTGTTCGGCGTCGGGATGGGCGGCATCACCGGCGACATGCTGCGGACGTACCTGGTCGACCTGCCGCAGGGACGGGCCCTGGTGCTGGTGTTCGGCGCCGCCGTCGCGCTGTGCTGGACGGCCCGGCTGCGCGCCGCCGACGACCTCGCCGGATACCTGCTGCTCGGCGCGCTCGCCGGGCTGCTGCCGCCGCTGTTCACCGGCCACGCCGCGACCGGCTCCCACCACGCGCTCGCCGTCTACAGCCTCGCCGCGCACATCGCGGGCGCCGCGCTGTGGATCGGCGGTCTGGTCGTCCTCGTGGCCCTCGCCCCCGAGGTCCGCGACCGGCTGCCGCAGGTCGTGGAGCGCTACAGCACCCTGGCGCTGGTCTCGTTCGCCGTCGTCGGCGTGAGCGGCGCGGTCAACGCGTGGGTGCGGCTCGGCGGCCTGCACCTCGGCTCCCGCTACGGTTCGCTGATCGTGGCGAAGGCCGTCGCGCTCACCGTCCTCGGCGCGATGGGCTGGTGGCATCGCCGCACCACGATCCCGGCACTGGCGTCGACGCCCCGGCCGTTCGTCCGGCTCGCCTCGGCCGAGATCCTGGTGATGGCCGCGACGATGGCGCTGGCGACCGGCCTGGCGCGCACCCCGCCGCCCGAGGTCTCGCCGGGCACCATCGACGCGGTCGCGCTGCGGCTCGGGTTCCCGCTGCCGGGCCCCGCCGGGTTCGTCCCGTACATGACGCTCTGGTGGCTCGACCCCTTGTTCCTGGTCCTCGTGCTCCTCGGGGCCGTCCTGTACGGGGTCGGGGTGGCGCGCGCGGGACGCTGGCCGCTGCGCCGCAGTTTCGCGTGGGCCTGCGGGCTGAGCGTCCTGCTGTTCGCGATGGGCAGCGGCATCGCCCGCTACAGCATGGTCCTGTTCAGCGCCCACGCCTTGCAGCACGTACTGGTCGGCGTGGTCGCCCCCGTACTGCTTCTGTACGGGCGTCCGCTGCGGCTCGTGCCCGACGGCTCATGGCTCGCCGCCGTCGCGGGGAGCCGGGGCGTACGGCTCCTCATGCATCCGGTCGTCTCCTCGGTGCTCTTCGTCCTGAGCTTCTCCGCGTACTACGCGTCCCCGTTGTTCGGCGCGTCGCTGGCCAACCACGCGCTCCACTCGCTGGCGATGGCGTGCTTCCTCGTGATCGGCCTGGCGTTCTTCGCCGGCGCCCGCGTGCCGCTCGTCCTGCCGCTCCTGCTCGTCGCCGCCGGGGTCGCGCTCATGCTGGACGGGTCCGTCCTCGGCGGCGGCTGGTACGAGGGACTCGGACGGCACTGGGGCGCCGCTCCCCTGCACGACCAGCGCGCGGGCGCCGCGCTCCTGGTGGCCGCCGCGGCGCCCGCCGCGCTCCTCCAGCTCATCCGGCGACGAGCACGATCTTCCCCGCCACCCGTCCCGTCTCACTGAGCCGGTGCGCCTCCGCCGCGTCCCACAGCGGCAGCACCTCGTCGACCACGGCCCGCACGCCGCTCCGCGCAATCTCCGCCAGGTCCGCGCCGGACGGGGTGAACCCGAACTGCACGAAGCGCAGGCCGCGCTCCTCCGCCCGCGCGCGGACCTCCGTCCGGTCGGGCCCGCTGCCCCGCACGTCGATGAGGATCCCGCCGTCCTTGAGCGTGCGCAGCGACCGGGGGCCGTAGTCGCCCGCGATCGGGTCCAGGACGACGTCGACGTCCCGGACGGCCTCGGCGAAGTCGTCCCGCGTGTAATCGACCAGCTCGTCGGCGCCCAGCCCGCGCAGGAACGCGTGCTTGGCCGCCCGCGCCGTGCCGATCACGTGCGCGCCCCGAGCCTTGGCGATCTGCACGGCCAGATGCCCGACCCCACCCGCCGCCGCGTGCACGAGCACCCGCTGCCCCTGGCCCACCTCGGCGACCCGGACGAGCGGCTGCCACGCCGTCAGCGCGGCGGTCGGCAGCGCCGCCGCCTGCACGAAGTCCAAGCCGACCGGGATGAGCGTGAGCCGCTCCTGCGGAACCGCGACGAACTCCGCGTACGCGCCGTTCGGCGGGAATGTGTTGCCGAACACCCCGTCCCCCGGCCGGAATCCCTGAACGCCGTCGCCGACGGCCTCGACCACGCCCGCCACGTCCAGGCCGAGGGTGAACGGCGGCTCCGCGCCCTTCCGGACAGCCCCCGAACGGATCTTCCAGTCCGCCGGGTTCACCCCGGCCGCGGCGACCCGGACCAGCACCTCGCCCGGGCCCGCCTCCGGCCGCCGCACCTCGACGACCTCCAGCACCTCCGGCCCGCCCCACGTCCGCTGGCTCACCGCACGCATCTCCGCCCCTCTTCCGCGGTCGCCCGACCGCACGCCGTCCATGCTGGACGAGCCAGGTATCTCTTGTGAAGAAGGCACCCGTTTGATATCCAGGTACCTTGTGGATACCACCCCGGACGACCGCTGGCCGCTGACCTACCGCCGCGACTGCCCGTCCCGCACGGTCGTCGAGGTCCTGGCCAACAAGTGGACGCTCTACGTCCTGGCCGCGCTGCGCCGCAACGACGGGCCGATGCGCTTCAACGAACTGCGCCGCGCCCTCGACGGCATCACCCAGAAGATGCTCACCCAGACCCTGCGCACCCTTGAACGCGACGGCCTGGTCGCCCGCACCGTCTACCCGACCGTCCCGCCGCGCGTGGAGTACGGCCTGACCGGACTCGGCGCCGAGGCCGGCCGCCTCACCGCCGCCATCGCGGACTGGGCCGCCGCCCACGTGCCCGACATCTTCACCGCCCGCGAGTCCTTCGACGCCCGTCCCGAGCCCGCGCCGCTTGACCTTGACGCGCGCGTCAAGGCTTACGGTCGTTGACGGCCACCGAGGGAGGAACCCGATGCTGATCGGCGAGCTGGCCGAGCGGGCCGGCGTCAGCACCCGCACGCTGCGCTTCTACGAGCAGCAGGGTCTGATCACCGCGCGCCGCGCGGCCAACGGCTACCGCCAGTACGACGAGTCGGACCTGCGGCTCGTGGTGGAGATCCGGTCGCTGCTGGCGGCGGGCTTCACGCTGGAGGACACCCGTCCGTTCGTGGACTGCCTGCGCTCCGGGCACGCCACCGGCGACGCGTGCCCCGAGCCGGTCGCGGTGTACCGCCGCAAGCTCGCCGAGATCGACGCCGAGATCGCCGCCCTCGTCCGGCGCCGCGCCGGCGTGGCCGCCCAACTCGCCCGGGCCTGCCCCGGCTGCACCGTCCCCCAGGAGGCGACAGATGATCACGGTGACCAGCGCGACCTTCGAGGAGCGGGTCCTCAACGCCCCCGGCCCGGTACTGGTCGACTTCTGGGCCGACTGGTGCCCGCCGTGCAAGATGATCGCGCCCATCCTTGAGCAGCTCGACGCCGAGCTCGGCGACCGGCTCACCATCGCGTCCCTCAACGGCGACGAGAACCCCGACATCGCGAGCCGGTACGGCATCCTCGGCTTCCCCACCCTGACGCTCTACAAGGACGGCGAGGTCGTCCACCAGATGGTCGGCGCGAAGCCGAAGCGCCACCTGCTCGCCGCCCTCACCCCGCACCTGTGAGCCGGCGGTGAGCACGGCCCGCCGCCGGGACGGCGCGTCCCGGCGGCGGGTCCGGTTCAGCGGAGGAATCCTTCGTAGTTGTGCTGCTGGAGCCGGCTCTCGATCTGCTTGACGGTGTCGAGGGCGACTCCGACGGCGATGAGGATTGTCGTCCCGCCGAAGGGGAACTGGTCCCCGACGTCCAGGAGCGCCAGCGCCGCCATCGGAATGAGGGCGACCAGGCCCAGGTAGAGCGAGCCGGGCGCGGTGATTCTGGTCAGGACGTGGTCGAGGTATTCGGCGGTCGGGCGTCCCGGCCGGATGCCGGGCACGAAACCACCGTACTTCTGCATGTTGCCGGCGACCTCCGTGGGATTGAACGTGATCGCCACGTAGAAGTAGGTGAAGAACACGATGAGCGTGAAGAACGCGCCCATGTGCCACGGATCGGCCTGGTCGAGATAGGGCTGGAGCCGCTGCAGCCATTTCGCGTCCGGCCAGAGCCGGGTGGCGAGCACCGGCAGGTAGAGCAGGGACGAGGCGAAGATGACCGGGATGATCCCCGCCTGGTTGACCTTCAGCGGAATGTAGGTCGAGGTGCCGCCGTAGACGCGGCGTCCGACCATTCGCTTGGCGTACTGGACGGGAATGCGCCGCTGCGCCTGCTCGACGAAGACGACCCCGGCCATGATGGCCAATCCGACGATGATGACCGGGGCGAAAACGAATCCGCCCTTCGCCTGGTAGATGGCCCACAGCTGGCCGGGGAAGACGGCCACCACCTGCGTGAAGATCAGCACCGACATCCCGTTGCCGACGCCGCGCTCGGTGACGAGCTCGCCCAGCCACATCGTGACGGCCGTCCCGGCGACCATGCACACGACCATCGTCGCGATCGCGAAGACGCCCTTGTCGTGCAGGATGCCGTCCGAGCCCTGGAACAGCTGCCCCGCGGACGTCATCGCGACGACGCTCGCGCCCTGCAGGATCGCCAGCGCGACCGTGAGGTAGCGGGTGTACTGCGTGATCTTCGTGGTGCCGGACTGCCCCTCCTTCTTGAGCGCCTCCAGCTTCGGGACGACCACCGTCAGCAACTGCAGGATGATGCTCGCGGTGATGTAGGGGTAGATGCCGAGCGCGAACACCGACAGTTTCAGCAGCGCGCCGCCGCTGAACAGGTCGAGCAGGCCGTAGAGCTGGTTGCTCTTCTTCGCCGCGTCGGCGGCGGACTTCAACGCCGTCACGTCCACGTTCGGCAGCGGCAGGTTCTGCCCCAGCCGGAAGACGAGGACGGCGAACAGGGTGAACAGCAGTTTCTTGCGCAGTTCCGGGGTCCGGAACGCGCGGGCGAACGCGGTCAGCACGCCGCGTCCGATCGGTGTGCGGGCAGTGCGAACCGGGCGAGCGCATGACGCGCTCGCCGCATGGCGAAACGGAAGATGACGAGCCTCCATACGGGGACGCCGCAGCGCCCGCAGGGCTACTGCGGCCGATGTCTGATGAGCGTCAGGAACCCGTACCGAAAGGAGGCCCTCGCACCGGAACGGCGGAGGTGTGAACGGACGCCGGCACCCATGCGCGCGCCGCCGCGACCGTGAGCCGGTGCTGCCCCAGCGCCGCGTCCGGAATGGCGGACGGCAGGACGCAATGGTGGCTCTGCGTTTCGCCGGAGCCGAACCCGAGCCGTTTCCACAGGTGGACGTCCGCCGCGGAGAATCCCGGCCAGGCGGGCCCGGCGCGGCGGTCCCGGGCGGGCGCGGGCGCCTGCCCCCGCGAGCCCGCGCCGCTCGACGCGGCCGCCGTCCCGATCCGGACGATCTCGACCGCCGCCGCGTTCGGGACGACGGACAGGGTGGCCGTCATGGCGAAGCCGAAGAAGCCCGCCAGCAGCATCACCAAACGGCGCTGCCGGGAGGTGCGGTCGCTCACACCGGCCTCCCCTCGCCACCCGCCGTCCGTCCCGCAACCGTACAACGCCGCCGTCGCGCCCTTGAGGAAGCTGTCGAAGAGGGCCTGGTGCGCGGGACCTGGACCGGGTCCTCGCGCCCGCCCGCCGCAGGGTCGGCGAGATCATCGGCGGTTACACGCCCGAGCAGCGCGAGGTCCTGTTCGACTACTTCGCGCGTGCGGCCGAGGCCTACCGGCAGGCCGCCGAGGAGCTGCGCTGAGTCAGGCGCGGAGGAGGGACTCGACGCCGGCGGGGAGGCTCTCCGCCGCGCCCGCCTCCACGAGGAACGTCATCAGGAGGTCCTGGAAGGCGCGGGCCGCGTGCGTCAGGTCGACGTCCTTGCGGTGCGCCAGGGCGATCGTGCGCAGCAGGCCGGGGCCGTGGTGGCCGCGCCGGGCCTCCTCGTCGGCCAGCACGAGGGGGGTGCCGCGCAGGCCGGGCCGTCCGGCGAGCACCATGCTCGGCACGACCGCGATGCCGAGCCCCGCCTCGACGAACCGCAGCACGGCGTCCATCTCGCCGCCCTCGACGGCGAACCGCGGCTCGAACCCGGCGGCGCGGCACGCGCTGATGGTCGCCTCGCGCAGGTCGTAGCCGGACCGGAACATCACCAGCGGACGGTTCCGCAGGTCCTCGATGCGCAGGAAGGAGCGGCGCGGCATCTGCATCGCCTTGGAGCCGCCGCCGCCGGTCCCCACCGGGGAGGCCACCACCAGGTACTCGCGCAGTATCGGCGTGGTGTCCAGGGGCGGGTCGCCGTGCAGCGGCAGGATGACCAGGGCGAGGTCCAGCGAACCGCGCGTCAGCTCCTTGACCAGGTCGCGCGAGCCGCCCTCCTCCACCAGCAGCTGGATGCCGGGATAGGCGTCATGGAAGCGGCGCAGGACGTCCGCGAGGAGTCCCGCGCACAGCGACGGCGTGGCGCCCAGCCGGACCCGTCCGCGGCGCAGCCCGGTCAGCTCCTGCACCTCCAGCCGCGCCGTGTCCACGTCGGCGAGGATGCGCTTGGCCAGCGGCAGCAGCGCCTCCCCCGCGGGCGTCAGGGTGATGTTCCCGCGCGCGCGGGAGAACAGCGGCGCGTTCAGCTCGGTCTCCAGCGCGCGGATCTGCTTGGACAGCGACGGCTGCGCCACGCGCAGGAGCTCCGCGGCCTGCGTGAAGTGGCGCACCTCCGCGACCGCGACGAAGTAGGCGAGCTGCTGTAGCTGCATCCTGCACAGGGTACGGGCCGCCCCCGGGCCCGCCCGCGACCGCCTTGACGGTTAGCGGGCGTGGCGGCGCAGGGCCTGGAGGTCGTGGACGATCAGCCGGCGCCGCCCCGTCTCGATCCAGCCGTGCCGGCGCAGCGTCCGCAGCGCCTTGCTGACGGCCTCCCGCGACGCGCCGACCCAGCCGGCGAGTTCCTCCTGCGACAGGTTCAGCGTGATGCGGACGCTCTGCCCGCCGGCGCGGCCCGCCGCGTCCGCGCGACTCTCGTAGGGCTGCCCGAACCGTTCCGCCAGCTCGACGAGGCGCTGCGCCACGCGCCCGGTCGCGTCGAACATGCCGAACTCGACGCGCTTGCGGTCCGCGTCGCGCCAGCGCTGGCACAGCATCCGCATGATGATGATGGAGACGCGCCCGTGCGCCTGCAGGAACGCCATGAACTCGTCCGAGGTGATCGCGAGCGCCTGCGCCGGCTCCAGCGCCGCGACGGTGGCCGAGCGGGGCAGGCCGTCGATCGCGGCGACCTCGCCCAGCAGCGCGCCGGGCCCGCGCACGGCGAGCAGGGCCTCGCCGCCGTGCTCGCGGTAGGAGAACGCCTTCACCCGCCCGCGCAGCAGGACGGCCACCCAGCTGGAGTGCTCCCCCTCGACGAACAGCGTGTCCCCCCGGGCGAAGTCGCGGACCCTGCCGCGCGATTCCAGGTCGCCGCGTTCCGCCGGGGTGAGTTCGGCGAGGAACGAACCCGGTTCGAGGGCGCTCATGCCCACCACGCTAAGGGGAACCCGGCGGCACCGGTCCCGGCGGGATAATCACGAATTCGTCACGCGTTGTGTGCACTCTTCCCTATTCACCGCGGCGCGGGGGCGCCAGGGTTGGACGCGGCGTGTGCGACCGGAGGGTCGCCGGCGCCCGGCTCGCGCGGAGGCACGGCGGACAGGGGAACCGTGCCCCCGGCGGCGAGCACGGCGTTCATGGGGAACGGCGGAACGGCGGGCGGCGGTCCGGGGGCATCGCCGCCCGCCGTCGCCGTCCGCCGCTCCGTCCTTCCGTCCGTCATGGGTCCGCGCCGTGGCCGCCCGCTACGCCGAGGGGGTGTCCTGCCCCTTCTTGACGATGCCGAGCTTGGTGCCGAGCCACACGACCGGGTCGTACTTGCGGCCGACGACCCGCTCCTTCATCGGGATCAGCGCGTTGTCGGTGATCTTGATGTGCTCGGGGCAGACCTCGGTGCAGCACTTGGTGATGTTGCAGAACCCGAGGCCGTGGTCCTTGGCCGCGATCTCACGCCGGTCCGCCTGGTCGGCCGGGTGCATCTCCAGCTCGGCGATCCGCATGAGGAAGCGCGGCCCGGCGAACTCGGGCTTGTTCTCCTCATGGTCGCGGATCACGTGGCAGACGTTCTGGCACAGGTAGCACTCGATGCACTTGCGGAACTCCTGCGAGCGCTCGACGTCCTCCTGCTGCATCCGGAACTCGCCCGGCTTGACGTCGCCCGGGTCGAACGAGGGGATCTGCCGCGCCTTCTCGTAGTTGAACGACACGTCCGTCACGAGGTCGCGGATCACCGGGAACGTCCGGATCGGCGTGACGGTGATCGTCTCGTCCTCGGTGAAGGTCGACATCCGGGTCATGCACAGCAGCCGCGGCATGCCGTTGACCTCCGCCGAGCACGAGCCGCACTTGCCGGCCTTGCAGTTCCACCGGACGGCCAGGTCCGGCGCCTGCGTCGCCTGCAGCCGGTGGATGATGTCGAGGACGACCTCGCCCTCGTTCACCTCGACCGTGTAGTCGGTCAGCTCGCCCGCGCCGTCGTCGCCGCGCCAGACCTTGAACTTGGCCTCGTAGCTCACTGGTCGCCCTCCTCGTCGTCCCCGGCGGCGCCCGCGGCGGTCGCACCGGTCTCCGCGGCCACGTCCGCCGGCAGCTCCTCGGCGGTGAGGTACTTCTTCAGCTCGTCGGTCTCGAACAGCGCCAGCAGGTCCTCGCGCATCGGCACCATCGGCTGGCGCGCCAGCTCGACGTGCGGGGACGCCGGGTCGCCGGCCAGGCTGCAGACCAGGTTCACCTTCCGCCACTCCGCCGACATTCCCGGGTAGTCGTCGCGGGTGTGCCCGCCGCGGCTCTCCTGCCGCTCCAGCGCCGCCTTCGCGATCGCCTCCGAGACCAGCATCATGTTCCGCAGGTCCAGCGCCAGGTGCCAGCCCGGGTGGTAGCCGCGCCCGTCGTCGCCCACCGCGACCGGCGTGACGCCGACGTTGGCGACCCGCTCGCGGAGCTTGCCGAGCGCCTCGATCGCCTGCTGCAGCTCCGCCTCCTTGCGGATGATGCCGACCAGGTCGTTCATCGTCTGCTGCAGTTCGGCGTGGACGGCGTAGGGGTTCTCGCCGCCCTCCCGCTCGAACGGCGCGAGCGCCTCGGTGACCGCCGCCTCGACCTCCGCCTCGGGGACGCCGGGACGCGCGGGCAGCCCGTCCACGTACTCCGAGGCGCCGAGCCCGGCGCGGCGGCCGAACACCAGCAGGTCCGACAGGGAGTTGCCGCCGAGCCGGTTCGAGCCGTGCATGCCGCCCGAGACCTCGCCGGCCGCGAACAGGCCCGGCACCTTCGCCGCCCCGGTGTCCGGGTCGACCTCGACGCCGCCCATCACGTAGTGGCAGGTCGGGCCGACCTCCATCGGCTCCTTGGTGATGTCGACGTCCGCCAGCTCCTTGAACTGGTGGTGCATCGACGGCAGCCGCCGGACGATCTCAGCGGCGCCGCCCGGCATCCGGTCGACGACGGTGAGGAACACCCCGCCGTGCGGCGATCCCCGTCCGGCCTTGACCTCGGAGTTGATCGCGCGCGCCACCTCGTCGCGCGGCAGCAGCTCCGGCGGCCGCTTGTTGTTGTCGGGGTCGTCGTACCAGCGGTCGCCCTCCTCCTCGGTGGTGGCGTACTGGTTCTTGAAGACCTCGGGGACGTAGTCGAACATGAACCGCTTGCCCTCGGAGTTCTTGAGGACGCCGCGGTCGCCGCGCACCGACTCGGTGACGAGGATCCCCTTCACCGACGGCGGCCAGACCATCCCGGTCGGGTGGAACTGCACGAACTCCATGTTCAGCAGCGTCGCGCCGGCCAGCAGCGCCAGCGAGTGCCCGTCGCCGGTGTACTCCCAGGAGTTCGAGGTGACCTTGAACGCCTTGCCGATTCCGCCGGTCGCCAGCACCACCGCGGGCGCCTCGAACACCACGAACTTGCCGGTCTCGCGGACGTAGGCGAACGCGCCGCAGATCCGGTCGCCGTCCTTGAGCAGCCGCGTCACCGTCGTCTCGGCCCACACCTTGAGCCGGGCCTCGTAGTCGCCGTGCTCGGCGTGGTCCTCCTGCTGGAGCGCGACGATCTTCTGCTGCGCGGTGCGGATCAGCTCCAGGCCCGTCCGGTCGCCGACGTGCGCCAGCCGCGGGTACTCGTGCCCGCCGAAGTTGCGCTGGCTGATCTTGCCGTCCTTGGTGCGGTCGAACAGCGCGCCCCAGTGCTCCAGCTCCCAGATGCGCTCGGGCGCCTCCTTGGCGTGCAGCTCGGCCATCCGCCAGCTGTTCATGAACTTGCCGCCGCGCATGGTGTCGCGGAAGTGCACCATCCAGTTGTCGTTGGGGTTGGCGTTCCCCATCGCGGCGGCCGCGCCGCCCTCCGCCATCACCGTGTGCGCCTTGCCGAACAGCGACTTGGAGATGATCGCGGTCCTCTTGCCCTGGAGGCGGGCCTCGATCGCCGCCCGCAGCCCGGCGCCGCCGGCACCGATCACCACGACGTCGTAGGCGTGCCTCTCGATCTCAGTCATGATCCTTGGCCTCAGTTGAAGATGCGGGGGTCGGAGAAGACGCCGCCGGCCACGAACGCGACGTAGGCGTCGGCCACCACCAGCGAGCCGAGCGTGATCAGGGCGTAGGTCCCGTGGTTCTGGTTGATCTTGGAGACCCAGCCCCACATGCGGTACCGGAGGGGATGCTTGGAGAAGTTCTTCAGCCGCCCGCCGACGATGTGCCGGCACGAGTGGCACGACAGCGTGTACAGCCACAGCAGGACCACGTTGGCGACCAGGATGAGCGTGCCGAGCCCGATGCCGAACCCGCCGTCCTTGCCGTGGAACGCGCGGACGGCGTCCCAGGTGTTGATGACGGAGATGAGGAACGCGGCCATCCAGAAGTAGCGGTGCAGGTTCTGGCCGATGAGGGGGAAGCGGCGCTCGCCGGTGTACTTGCCGTGCGGCTCGCGCACCGCGCAGGCCTGCGGCGCCGCCCAGAACGAACGGTAGTAGGCCTTGCGGTAGTAGTAGCAGGTCAGCCGGAACAGCAGCAGGAACGGCAGCGTGATGATCGCGAAGGGGATCCAGCCCCGGGTGGCGGACGGCAGGAAGGTGCCGAACTCCGCGGCGTCCCCGGTGTGGCCGTCGACGGTGACGTTGTTGCAGATGTCGTTCAGGCAGGGCGAGTAGAACGGCGTCAGGTAGTGGTACTGCGGGACGTAGAACGCCGACCCCCAGAAGGCCCGGACGGTCGCGTACACCACCCACGCCGTGAAGATCACGAACGTCGTGATCGGATACAGCCGCCAGTTGTCCCTGCGGAGCGTGCGTTCCTTGATCTGGGCGCGCGACCTGGCCGGCGCCTCCATAGTGCTCATCGATCGCTCTCCTGAGCTCGGGTCGTCGTGTCCCCGGACCACGTTCTGAGCGCACGCATGCGGCCGTCGCGCCCGGCCCGAGGCGCGTCCGCATACGTGCGGTGACGCCTCGTGTGCGCTTCCAGCGAAGCGACCCTACGCCACCCGCCCGGAGCTGTGACATACATAACAGCCAGACCCGCATGTGACCCTGACCACAGACTTTAGCCCCCGATTAGCGGTACGGCACCGCCCGCTTCCCATAACCAGTCGTTATGGTCCAGCGGAATCGAGACGAGCGCGCCGAGGCATGACCGATCGGCCATCGCGCCGCCCGCGGCGCGGCGGCCGCGGGCGAACGCGCTCAGTAGCCGCGGACGTTCCCGGCGATCCGGGCGTAGTGCGCGGCGGCCTCGCTCGTGCGTCCGGTGCCGTACACGCGCAGCAGGTCCGCCAGTTCGGGGAACCGGTCGCCGATGAGCGCGGCGGCCGCCTCGATCTCGGCGGCGGAGGCGACCTCGCGCAGCAGCGCCTGGACGAGCCGCGCCGCCGCCTCCGGGGGCACCGGCGCGCCGTCCGCCGGCCGCCGCGCCTCGCCGGGAGGCCCGGCGGACGGGCCGCCGACCGGGACGCGCCCGGACGTCGCGGCGCGCAGCCCCGCCGTCGTCGCGGGCGACTCCGCGCCGATCTCCCGCAGGCGCTCCTCGACCTCGGCCGCCGCCATCGCCTCGAAGCCGGGGTCGGCGGCCAGCTCCTCGACGGCCAGCAGCCGGTGCAGGACGGCCGGGTTGCTGATCTTGGCGCGCTGCCCCGACATCAGCTGGGACAGCATCGGCGCCGACAGCCCGAGCACGCCGGCCAGGCCCGACTGCGAGAGGCCGAGCCGGTCGAGCAGCCGGCGGACGCGCTCGCCCAGCGGCTCGCCGTACCACTCGGCCTGCAGCGCCCGGTTCCGGACGACCGTCTCCGCGGCAACCCCCACCGGCCCGCGCCCCCTTGACTATTCGCAGATGCAAACGATAGATTCCCGAACGCAATGATCCGCTCCGGCCTCGTGGCTCATGATGCCACGACCTCAGGCTTTTGCACATGCGATAAACGAGAGGGAGCGCCCATGCGTCCGTCCCACCGCCCGGCCGCGACGGCGGCGGCCGCGCTCGCCCTCGCCGGCGCCCTCGCCGGCTGCTCCCTGCTCGGCGACGACTCCGACTCCGGCTCCGGCTCCGGCGCGGCGCGGGGCTCCGCGGGCAAGGTGAGCGTCGACCGGTTCGACAAGCCCGTGGCCAAGGCGACCTTCGACAGCCCGATGGTCCCCGGCGCCAAGGTCGACATCACGATCATGGGCCTGCGGGTCAGGGCCAAGCTCGCCACCCTCACCCTCCAGTGGACTCCGCACGTGCCCGGCAGCTCCGGGACCCCGACCCCCTACCGCCTCAACGGGGAGCACGGCCTGGACGCCTCGCTGATCGACCCGGTGAACCTCAAGCGTTACGTCGTGGTGATCGACTCCGCCCAGAACGAGCTCGAGTCCAACGACGTCACGACCAACCTGCCGAACGAGCGGCCCACCCTGACCCAGCACACGTTCGCGGCGCCGCCGGGGAACCTCAAGAGCATCGACGTCCAGCTGGGGCTGTGGCCCGCGTTCCACGACGTCCCGATCGAGAGGTGAGCGCCGTGCGCCGCACGATCGCCGTGGCGGGCGCCGCCGCGCTCGTCCTCGCCGTTCCCTCCGGAGCCGAGGCCGGCCCCGTGGTCCCCGATCCGAACCTGGCCGCGTCGGTGCACACCATCGCGACGGCCCCGGCGGTCCACGCCATCGACCTCTCCCGCGCGGTCGTCCCGCTGGAGAGCGAGGACGTCAACGGGTCGCAGGTCACCGTGCACATCTCCGCGGACGTCCTGTTCGACTTCGGCAAGGCCGCGCTCACCGGTCCCGCCCGGAGCCGCATCGCCGATCTGGTTCCGCGCCTGCGCGGCGCGCGGGGCACCGTCCAGGTCTCCGGCCACACCGATGCGATCGGCTCCCCGCCCTACAACCTCGACCTGTCCCAACGCCGGGCCGACGCGGTCAAGGCCGAGTTGGCCCGGGCGCTCGGCAGCGCCGGCCCGCAGATCGAGGCCAAGGGCTACGGCGAGACGCGCCCGATCGCCCCCAACACCACCGGCGGCAAGGACGACCCCTCCGGCCGCGCCAAGAACCGCCGCGTCGACATCACCTTCGAAAAGAGCTGACCCTCCCGGCGGGACGCCCCGCGCCACGACGGACACCCCGCACAGTCCGATCCCGATGACCGGAAAGAGGTAATCGATGATGCGCTCGCGCGGGGCCGTCGCCGCATTGACGGTGCTCCCCCTGATCCTGCTCGCCGGGTGCGACGGCGGCGGACCGTCCGCGGACCGCCGCGCCACCGGCCCGGCCACCCCGAAGCCCTACACCGGGCCGATGATCAAGGACGCCTGGTCCTCGCTCGGCGGCGGGCACTCCCGGATCGAGATCAAGGACGTCGAGCGGTATCCCGACCGCTCGGTGCTGCGCTTCTACCTGACCGACCCCGAGCGCGAGCCGAAGGCCTACTCGTTCGCGACGTCCGTCGCCGGATCGGCGTTCGGGGACCTGCACTTCAAGCTCGTCGACCCGGTCGGGCACAAGGCGTACACCCCGCTGTACGACCGCGACGGGCAGGGCGACACCGTCGGCAGCGACCTCCGGTACACCTCCGTCCAGCCCGGCGCCCGGTACGAGGCGGTGCTGGCGTTCCCGCCGCTCCCCGCGTCCGCGCGGACCATCACCGTCATCACCCCCACGACCGCGGGCGAGTTCACCGGCGTCCCGGTCGTCGGCGGCACCGGGAACGGCGGCCCCACCGCGCCCCCCGTGGACGACGCGACGCCCCCGAAGCCCGGCACCACGGTCTCGTTCAAGCTGCGCGCGCAGAACGGCAAGGCGGTCGGCGGCACCTACGACCTGTACGGCCTCACCGAGGGCGAGGTGCGGTCCACCACCACGAGCGGCAGCGAGGAGAAGGTCGGGCTGCGCACCGACGTGCTGTTCGCGTTCGACAAGGCGACGCCGTCCGCGCAGGCCAAGGCCATCCTCGACCAGGTCGCGAACGAGACGCGCGCCAAGGCCGACCCCGCCAAGCCGCCGATCCTCATCACCGGCCACACCGACGGCAAGGGCACGCACGAGTACAACATGGACCTGTCGCAGCGCCGCGCCGACGCCGTCCTGCGCGAACTCCAGGCCCGCCTCGGCAACGCCTACCAGTACAAGGCGGAAGGAAGAGGCGAGACCGAGCCCGTCGCGAAGGAGGGCGGCGCGGACGACGCGAAGGCGCGCCAGAAGAACCGCCGCGTCGAGATCTCGTACCAGATCAGGCAGCAGACGACCCGGACCACCACCACGACCACCCGCGCCCCGCAGGACGGCGTCGGCACCGGCACCGGGACCCCCGCCGCGTTCCACCCCGACGGCCCGACGGTGGCGAGCCGCACGGCCACGATCGGCCGGCTCCCCGGCGGGAAGCAGCGGATGGACGTCAAGCCCTTCTACCGCGACGGCGCCTACCTCGTCGCCGTCTTCGACATCACGAACCTGGGCCCGAACGACCTCATCCCCACCGACGACTACATGGGGAGCGACGGCTCCTACGGACGGTTCGGCGCGTTCTCCGTCCTCGACCCGGCCACCAAGACCGCCTACCGGGGAGTCCGCATGGGCCCCGCCGGCAGGTTCTCGGTGAACCTGCTGTTCATCGACCCCGGATGGGTGGTCTTCCGGACCGAGCCGGGCACCGCCAACCGCGGGTTCTTCTACGTCCCCGCTCCCCCGCCGACCGTCAGGACCGTCACCTTCGACGCCGGCCCGTTCGGGCGGTTCCCGGGTGTCCCGATCCGCTGACCGGGTCAGTCGTGGGGAGGGGGCGGGCCGAGGTGGTCGAAGATCTGGAGGGGTTCGCCGTCCAGCGTCAGGACGGGGAAGCGCAGCGCCAGATCGCAGGACGACAGGGCGCGGCGCGCGGCGGCGGCGTCCACGAAGCGGCGCTCGGGATCGGGGTCGCACAGGTGGCCCAGCACCGTCCACAGTATCGGCGGCACGCCGGCGGGCGCCGCGCCGATCCGCTGGTGCGGCTCCGGGTCGCCCGCCCCGGTGAGCATCCGCCAAAGCACCATGCCCGCCGCGTACAGGTCCTGCCGGGGGCCCGGCCGGTTCCAGTCGAGCACCTCGGGCGCCAGGTAGCCCGGCGTGCCGACGGTGAAGCCCGTCGTGGTGAACCGGACGCCGTCGTCGCCGAGCGCGATCCCGAAGTCGGCGAGCCGGACGTGCGGGGCGCCGACCGGGCTCGGCTCCAGCAGCAGGTTCGCCGGCTTCACGTCCCGGTGCACGATCCCTTCCGCGTGGATGTGGCCCAGCGCGGCCAGCACCTGGTCCAGCACCTCGGCCGCGTACGCCGGCGGCAGCCGCCCGTAGTCGCCGAGCAGCGTCTCCAGCGACCCGCCGCCGACCAGCTCCATCGCCAGCAGCACGTCGTCGCCGGCCGTGCACGACGCGTACGGGGTCACCACGTGCGGGTGCGCCAGCCGCAGCGCCTGCTCGCGGACCGCCCGCAGCACCGACGTCCGGCCCCGCCGCCGGACGAGCTTCGCCGCGCAGTACCGCTCCTCCGCGCGGTCGCGGGCCCGCCAGACCCGGCTCGTCCCGCCCGCCCCGATCCGGTCGAGCATCGTGAACCGGCCGCCGATCACCCACCCCTCGTCCACGGGACCGATCGTACGGAAAACCCCGGCGCAAGGGATCCGGGCCACATTCCGGGCATCGATGTCAACAGATCGGGCGTATCGCGCATCCAACAGGAGGATGTAGCAGCCTCCCGCCGCTCCCTAGACTGACGAAACCTCCCAGACCACGCGCCCCACAACGGGCCCGCCCGAAACTGGACGAATGAGCGACAAAGACCCGGGCCGCGACGACCTCGCGGGGGACACCGCCGCCCACGGCACCGACGCCTCCCCGGCCCCTGAGGACGGCACCGCCCCCGAGGACGGCACCGCCCCCGGCCGCGCCGTCGCGGCGCACGCGCGCCGCCGCAGGTTCCTGCGCTGGACCGCGATCGGCGCGGCGGCGGTGGTCGTGGCCGGCGGCGCCGGCGCGGCCTGGCTCTACCACGACATCGTCGGCGGCATCGACCAGAAGCACGTCGGCGGGCAGCTCGGCACGAACCGTCCGAAGAAGCTGAACAAGTCGCTCAACGTCCTGCTCCTCGGTTCCGACACCCGCGCGGG
This sequence comes from Actinomadura opuntiae, assembly GCF_030283205.1. Lineage (GTDB taxonomy): Bacteria > Actinomycetota > Actinomycetes > Streptosporangiales > Streptosporangiaceae > Spirillospora. The sequence goes on along the minus strand of NZ_JASNWF010000020.1, from coordinate 26,519 downwards.
CGACAACGCCAAGTACGCCGCCGACGGCGTGAGCGGCGCCCGCTCGGACACCGCGATCCTGCTGCACCTGTCGCCCAACCGCGACCAGGCGGTCGGCATCAGCTTCCCGCGCGACTCGATGGTGAAGATCCCCGAGTGCGAGAAGGACGGCGGCGGCACCGTCCCCGCCCAGTTCGGCATGCTGAACTCCGCGTTCGCCTTCGCCGGCCCGACCTGCACGTGGAAGACGCTGGAGACGCTCACCGGCGTCCACATCGACCACTTCGTGCAGATCGACTTCTCCGGCTTCAAGCGGATGGTGGACGCGCTCGGCGGCGTCGAGATCTGCGTCGACAAGCCCGTCGACGACCCGCGCGCGGAACTGCACCTCAAGGCCGGCAAGCAGACCGTGAAGGGGACGCAGGCCCTCGGCTACGTGCGGGCCCGCTACTCGCTCGGCAACGGCTCCGACCTCGAGCGCATCCAGCGGCAGCAGAAGTTCATGGCCGCCGTCGTCGACAAGGCCACCAGCGGCTCGGTGCTCTCCGATCCGTCGAAGACCTACAAGTTCCTCAAGGCCGCGACCAAGTCGATGACGACCGACGACGGCCTCGACCTGGCGACCATGAAGAAGCTCGCCGACGGCCTCAAGGGAATGGACGCCGGGAAGGTCCGGTTCGTCACGGTCCCGGTCGAGGGCTACGCGCCCGACCCCAACCGCGTCCAGTGGAACATGGCGCAGGCCCGCCCGCTGTTCGACGCGATCCGGCACGACAACGACCTGCCCGCCGAGCCGGCGAAGCCCGCCCCGTCCGAGCAGGCGCCGCCGTCCCCGGGCAAGGTCGAGGTCACCGTGGTCGCCGCGGGCGCGAAGAAGCAGGCCGTCGACCGCGTCGTCCGGCAGCTCCGCGAGCGCGGCTTCAAGGTCGCCGCGACGACCGGGAAGGCCGCGTCCGCCGCCGAGAGCCGGCTCGTCTACAACCCGTCTGCCGAGGCCCAGGCGTCGGCGCTGGCCGGCGACGTGCCCGACGCGGTGCTCACCGCCGACGGCTCCGCGCCCGCCGGCGGCGTCCGGCTCGTCCTCGGGACGAAGGGCGTGCACTTCGCTCCGGCCGCCATCAACAAGATCAAGGGAGGCGTCAAGGCGGGGCAGAAGAATCCCTGCGCGTGAGGCTCACCCGGCGGCCGCCAGGACCGCCACGAGCGCCCCGAGGAGCATCGGCGGGCCGAACGGGAACTCCCCCTTGCGCGTCCGCCGGACGATCATCACCCCGACGGCGATCGAGCCGCCGACCAGGTACGTCACCAGCACGCCGGTCACGCAGGCGCGCGTCCCGAACCACCCGAGGCACAGCCCCAGCACCCCCGCCAGCTTGACGTCCCCGACCCCGATCCCGTTCGGGACCAGGAGCGCCTGGACGGCGAACAGCGCGAACAGTGCCGCCATCCCCGCGAGCGCGTGCCAGAACCGGCTCAGGCCGTCGTCGGTGTAGGGCGCCGCGACGGCCAGCAGCGCCGCGACGACGCCGTAGGACGGCAGGGTGAACCGGTCCGGCAACCGCGTGACCTGGACGTCGATGAACGCCAGCAGGGTGCCGACGGCGGCGAGGTACAGCAGCGCGGCGAGCACCGCCCCCGTCCCGACCCGCCACCCGATCAGCCCGAACACGGCCGCGGTGACCGCCCCCACCGCCAGCCGCCGCGACCACGCGACGTCGCCGACGAACGGGGCCGCCAGCGGGGCCAGCAGCAGGCCGGCGGCGAGCCCGACCGGGAGCAACACCAACGCGACCATCGCACCTCGCCCGTTCCGGCACTCTGAGGGAGCCTCGGGCACGATAACGCGCCGCCGAACGCCCGGTCAGCCCACCGGGCACCAGCCCTCCACCGGACCACCCGGCCGACCCGGCACCGTGCCGCGCCTCCCGTTCCGGCCGCACGCCCGGATCAGGCTCTAGAGTCTTCCCATAGGCGGCCCCAGACTGGAGACGACGGCGATGACGCACCCATCGGACCCCGGCCACTCACCGCGCCCACCGGCGTCCGGCCCGCCCGGCGGACCGTACGGCCCGCCGCCGCAGCAGCAGCAGCCCGGACCCGTCCCCGGCCCGCGCCCCGGATACGGAACCGGCCCCTACGAGCAGCCGCAGCCCTGGCAGCCACCCCCACACGACCCGCAGCAGAAGAACCTGCTCGGCGCGCTGTTCGACACCAATTTCGACCACATGGTCACAACCCAGATGATCAAGATCGTCTACCGGCTCGCACTGGTCCTGATCACGCTCTTCGCGTTGCTGGTGGCCTGGTACGGGGTGGCCTTCCTGGAGTGGAACACCACCCTCGGGCTGCTCACGCTCATCGCGACGCCGTTCCTGTGGGTCTCTCAGTTGCTCACCACCAGGATGGTGCTCGAGTTCCTGATCAATCAGTTCAAGATCAGCGAGTATCTGCGGGCCATCAAGGACAAGGACTAGACGGGGCTGCGGTGGGCGAGTTCGACGCGACCGGCGACGGTCCCCGGGACACGCGGCGCGACGCGGGGGCGACGCGGCGGGACGCGCGTGTGCCCGGCCCCCGGACGCCGCCGCCGGGATCCGGTCCCGGGGCGACGCGGCGCGACGGGGAGGCGGCCGGCGATCCGCTGATGCGGCTGCCGGCGGCGCTGGCGGAGCGGTACCGGGCGGTCGCGGAGCTGCCCGTCCAGGGCGCGGAGTCGGATCTGCTCCTGGTGCGGGACGAGCAGGGCGATCAGTTCGTGGTGAAGGTGTTCCGCCGCGGCTACCACGCCGACCGGGACGTCTGGGCGAAGCTGCCCGCGCTGGATTCGTCGCATGTGCTCCGCATCCTGGAGACGGGCCACGCCGACGGCCGTGACTATGAGGTCACGGCGTATGCCCCCGAAGGGAACCTTCGCGCGCTGATCGACGGCCCTCTGCCGGAGGAGACCGTCAAGGAGATCGCGGCGCAGCTCGCGGACGGTCTGACCGCCCTGCACCGCGCAGGCATCGTGCACCGGGACCTGAAACCGGAGAACGTGCTGGTCCTCGAACGCGAGCCGCTGCGGCTGGTGATCGCGGACTTCGGGCTGAGCAAGGTGCTCGACGCGAGCGTGGTGTTCGCCTCGTCGTCGCGGACGCTGGCCTACGCGGCGCCGGAGTCGCTGTCGGGGCAGGTGTCGCCGGCCCGCGACTGGTGGTCGCTCGGGATGATCGTCCGCGAGTGCGCGACGGGCCGGGCGCCGTTCCAGGGGCTGAGCGAGACCGTGGTGGTCGATCACCTGGCGACGCGTCCGGTGAGCGCGGACGACGTCCCGGACGCGCGGCTGCGCCTGCTGTGCCAGGGGCTGCTGACCCGCGACCCGCGGCGCAGGTGGACGGGAGAGCAGGTCTCCGCGTGGCTGGACGGCGGGTCCCCGCAGGTCGCGGAGGAGGCCCCGCAGACCGGCACCGGCCTGCCGTTCCGCGGCGACCGCTACACCAGGCGCGACGAGCTGGCACGCGCGCTGGTGGAGAACTGGGATCACGCCGCGCAGTACTTCTTCGGGCGCGGGGAGTCCGGTGAGGCGTGGCGGAGCCTGCGGGACTGGCTCGCCGACGTGCCGGACGACAGCCGCATCGACCTCATCGACGGCTACCTCGCGACAGCCCTGCCGCCGGACGTGAAGTTGCTGCATCTGGTCCTGTGGCTGGATCCGGCGCTTCCCCCGCACTATCTCGGCCGCAGGACGTCCGCCGACGACCTGCCCGCGCTCGCCGCGCTCGCCGCCGACCCCCGGCATCCCGACCACCCGCTGGCCTGCCGGATCGGCCGGGACCTGTGGGAGCACGGCCTGCTGCGCGTGCTCGCCGGGTTCGCGGGCGGCGAGGGCCTGGCCAGGGTCGACGTCCAGTGGCGCGCGCACGCGGCGGCGTGGAACGACCTGGCGCGCTGGCTGCGCGGGCAGGCCGCGACACCGGACGGGCTGGCGACGCGGCTGCCGGACGCGGAGGCCGAGAACCCGCCGGCCGTCCTGCTGGCGCTGCTCGCGCTCGCGGCGCGTCCGGCGGAGACGCACCGGTCGCTGGCCGAGGGTGCGGCGCGGGCCCGGGAGGCCGTCGCGGAGCCGGTGCCGTGGTTCACCTGGATGGCGGACGGAGCAGGCGACGATCCGCTGCGGCTGCTCGCCGTCACCCGCGTCCTGCCGGAGGCCGTCGTGGAGGCAGAGGCGCGGGCGCGCGACCGGCACGCGGCGGCTCAGCGCTCCGAGGCCCTGCGGACGCAGTGGGCCGAGCGCGAGCGGCAACGCCTCACGGGACGCAACGCGGCGATGGCGCGGGCCGTCGTGTGGACGCTGCCGATCCTCGCGATCTGGCTGGCGGTCAGCTGGGTCATCGGCAGCCTGTTCGGCGGTGGAGGCAAGGAGAACGGGACGACGTCGGTCGGGCTCCACGCCTCGTCAGGCGGTGTCCCCTTCGCCGCGCTCGCCGTCCTGTCGTTCATCGCGTGGGGCGTGCAGTGCGGCGCCGAGGTGATGCTGGCGCGCGTGCAGGGCGGCGACTATCTCCCCTATGGGCCGTGGTCGTTGATATCGAAGGTGCTGGGCGCGGGCGGCCGCGGGTTGTCCAGGGCGTCCCGGACGATGTCGGGCGCCGCGCGGCGCAACGACCGGCGCGGCTGCGGTTTCCTGCTCCTCGCCGGGACCGTGCCGCTGCTGCTCCTGCTCCTGCTGGCGGCCGCGCTGACGTCCGTCGCGAGCGTGCTGTGGGTGCTGGTGATGGTCGCCGGGGCGGTCGCGCACGCGGTCGCGGTAGGCGTCCGGATGCACCGCTGGCAGCGGGCCCGCACGAACCATCCGGGAGGGACCCCCACATGAGCAGCGGCGTCGAGGCGGACATCGTGCTGGACGCGGCGGTCGTGCTCACCCTGGGCATGAACCGGCTCCTCGGGCGCGGCGGCGACGCGGCGGGACGCGGCGCGCAGGCGCTGGCCGCGCTCGCCGCCGGGCGGGCCGAGGCGCGGGAGGCCGCGCTCGCCGAGGTCCGGACGCAGGAGCGGGCGCTGCGCGAGGTCGTGGAGCGCAACGCCCGCATCGCGGCGCTCGCCGAGACCCGCGCGAAGATCGCCGCGGACGTGGCGCTGCCGCCGCCGCTGGAGCCCGGCGAGGAGTCCGCGCAGGAGCTGACGGCCTGGTGCGCCGCGACCGACCCGCTCCTGGACGAGGCGGAGCGGCACCTGTCGGAGCATCTCGCCGCGCAGGTCACCGCCCAGGTCTTCGCCGCCCCGGCGGAAGGGCTCCGCGCCGACACCGGCGCACCGCCACCGCGCCGCGACGCCGACGATGCCGAGGCGCAGCGGACGCTGGAAAGGATCATGGCGAGGCTGCTGCCCGACGCCGCCGAGGGCGAGCGCCGCGCGGTCGCCGAGGCGGCCCGGCTGCTGGCCGCCGCCGGAACCGCCGAGGAGGCGGAGGGCGTCCTGCACGAGGTCCGGCTGCGGATCCGGGACGCCAACCGCCGCACCGAGCAGGCCCGGGAGGAGGCGCGGCGCCGCGCCGCCGAACGCGAGGCCGCCGAGCAGGCCGAGGCGGAGCGCCGGTACGTCCTCGACTCGATCACGGCCGCGTTCGAGGACCTGGGCTACGAGGTGCAGGAGGGTTTCGAGACGCTGACGGCCGGGGACGGCTCGGTGGTGCTGACCAAGGGGGCCTGGCCCGACCACAGCGTGCGGATGCGGGTGGACGACGCCGCGCACGTCCGCGCGGCGGTGATGCGCGACCGTCCCGCCGCGAGCGAGGACGACCGGCGCGTCGACGTCGAGCGGGAGCGCGAGTGGTGCGAGGCGTTCGAGGCCGCGCGGGCCCGGCTGGCGGAGGGCGGGATCCGCTCCGAGGTGTCCTGGCGGCTGGAGCCCGGCGTGCGGGAACTGCCGGTGAGCGCCGCGTCACGGCAGACTAGGGGGCGTGCAGGCCAACGCGAACGCCGCCGCGAGCGTCCCAGTTGACGTGCCGTCTCCACTGGGGGCGGGCGTGAGCGGCGAGATCGCCCCAGGGGGGCGCGAGGGGTCGTCCCCCTCGCAGGAAGCGGAGTGGAGCGAGCCAGATGAGCATTGATTCGCCGACCCTCGGCGGCCGGCTGCAAGGCTGGCCGCCGTTCATCCGCGAACTCGACGCGACGCTGTCGGTGCACTCCCAGTACGTCCTGTCGGGCAACCTCTACGACAGCTTCCTCGCGCCGCCGGCGGAGGGCGGCGGGCCGGCGCGGCTGCTGCCGCTGCGCTCGCTGCTGTGGGAGACGCTGCACGCCAGCGGCGCGTCCTTCATGGTGGTGTACGACCCGGTGGACGGCCTGGAGATCGTCCCGCCTCCGGGCGACGAGGCCGGCGACGAGGCCGAGCGCGCCGCCGAGCGGGTGCTCGGCAAGATCAAGGACGACCGGCCGTCGCTGGAGGCCCTGACGCGGCATCTGGCGGCGGTGGCCCGGCCGCAGGAGAACGTGCGCGCCGCGTTCGTGATCGACTCGGCGTCCCGGATCGCCCGCACCCCGACCGAGATGGAGCCCGCCGAGCGCGACTTCTTCCGGTTCTGCGCGAAGCTGTCGCGGACGGCCCGGCCCGTCCGGGGAAGTGGGCCGCGGCCGAAGCCGCTGTACAACCCGGTCGTGTGGCTGGTGGAGCGGCCCGGCGACCTGCCGTCCTGGCTGACCGCCGACAACGACACGGTCCGCGAGATCACGATCCCGCGCCCGCACCTGGGCGACCGGCAGGAGACCGCTCGGCTGCTGGCCCGCGCGTTCGGGGTCAGCGACGTCGGTGCGGACGAGGCCGCCGCCGCGGCGTGCGACTCGTTCGCCGAGCAGGCCGACGGGCTGACGCTCCAGTCGATGATCGAGGTGACCCGGCTGGCGAAGGAGCGCAACGTCGACCTCGCCGACCTGCCGGACGCGGTCCGCACCTACAAGCTGGGCGTGCTCGACAACCCGTGGAGCCGCGGCCACCTGCGGCGGCGCGTGCTGGAGGGCGAGAAGCGCGTCCCGGAGCGGGTGATCGGGCAGCCGCAGGCCGTCACCAAGACGCTCGACATCCTCAAGCGGGCCGTGCTCGGGCTGTCGGGGGCGCAGGCGACCCGGTCCGGGAGCCGGCCGCGCGGCGTGCTGTTCTTCGCCGGGCCGACCGGCACCGGCAAGACCGAGCTGGCCAAGGCGATCACCGAGCTGGTGTTCGGCGACGAGTCGGCCTACCTGCGCTTCGACATGAGCGAGTTCTCCGCCGAGGGCTCCGGCGACCGGCTGATCGGGGCGCCGCCGGGCTACGTCGGCCACGAGGCGGGCGGCGAGCTGACCAACGCCGTCCGCGAGGACCCGTTCCGGGTGATCCTGTTCGACGAGATCGAGAAGGCGCACCCGCGGATCCTGGACAAGTTCCTGCAGATCCTGGAGGACGGCCGGCTCACCGACGGGCGCGGCAACACCGTGCACTTCTCCGAGTCGATCCTGATCTTCACCTCCAACCTCGGGATGTTCGTGCCGGGCCGGGAGCCGGGCATGCTGGAGGCCGTCCCGGCCCTCGCCGGCGACCGGGTGCGCAACATCACACCCGGCATGTCCTACGCCGAGGTCGAGCAGCGGATCAAGGACGCGGTCGCCGCGCACTTCACCGAGGTGCTGAACCGGCCGGAGCTGCTCAACCGGTTCGGCGACAACATCGTGGTGTTCGACTTCATCTCCGGCGACGCCGCGCACAAGATCTTCGACCTGCAGTTCGCGAACATCTGCAAGCGGGTCGCCGACGAGCACCGGCTCATGCTGACGGTGAAGGACGACGCGCTGCAGACGCTGCGCGCGTGGTGCACCGACGAGCTGGACAAGGGCGGGCGCGGCATCGGCATGGCGCTGGAGTCGCACTTCGTCAACCCGCTGGCGCGCGCGCTGTTCGACCGGGAGCTCGCCGGCGACGAGCGGATCACCGTGTCGGGGATCCGCCGCGAGGGCGGCATCGTGCATCTGGACATCCAGTGACCACCGAACTTCCCGGCGAGGCTCGGGCCCCCGCGCTGCTGCTCGCCAAGGCGCACTATCCGGTGACCACACTCGGCCCCGGCACCCGCGCGGGCATCTGGACGCAGGGCTGCACGCTGCACTGCCACGGCTGCCTGTCCCGCGACACCTGGGACGCCGACCCGGGCAAGGCCGTGCCGGTCACGGCCGTCCTCGGCTGGCTGGAGTCGCTTCCGGAGCCGCTGGACGGGGTGACGATCTCCGGCGGCGAGCCGTTCCAGCAGCCCGCCGCCCTCGCCGCCCTGCTGCGCGGGATCCGCGCATGGCGCGACGCCCGGCGTGAGACGATGCCATTGGACATATTGGTGTACAGCGGATATGTCTACTCACGGCTTTCGCGGGTCCGGGGGTCGCGCGAGATCCTCGGCCTGTGCGATGCCGTGATCGCGGGGCCGTACGTCGACCGGCTCAACCCGAGGGGGCGACACCCGGAAGGTGGCTCTCTACTCTGGAGGGGGTCGGCGAACCAGCGTCTCGTCCCGCTCTCCCCTCTGGGGCGGGAGCGGTACGGGGCACCGCCCGGCATCGGTAAGACTAGGGAACACGCAGGGCCCCGAGTGCAGGTGTCCGTGGACGAAGGGCCGGAGGGAAGGCGGGTGTACTACATCGGGATCCCGCGAAGGGGTGACATGGAGCACCTCACGTCGAGGCTCGAACGCGCCGGCGTGCGCTCGGGGGATGTGTCATGGCGACCTTGAACTGTCCTGTCTGTGACGAGCCGTACCAGCAGGGCGATCTGCTCTGCCTGAGCTGCGGGGCGAATCTGGCGCGGCCGGGAGGCGGCCACCGGGCCGGTCCCGGCGGCTACGACCAGGGCCCGCCCCAGCACGGCGCTCCCCAGCACGGTGCCCCGCAGCACGGCGCTCCCCAGCACGGTGCCCCGCAGCACGGCGCTCCCCAACACGGCGCCCCTCAGCACGGTGCCCCCCAGCACGGGGGCTTCCCCCCGCAGCACGGCCAGCCGTACCAGCAGCCGCCCCAGCACGACTACCAGCAGCCCCCGCAGCACGGCGCTCCCCAACACGGCGCTCCTCAGCACGGTGCCCCGCAGCGCGGCGGTCCTCCGCCGCAGCACGGGCAGCCGCAGCAGGACCAGTGGGGCCCGCCGCCGCAGCAGCCGGACGCGTGGGGCCCGCCGCCGCAGCAGCCCGACCAGTGGGGCCAGCCGCCCGGGCCGCCGCCGCAGCAGCCGCAGCACGGCGCTCCCCAACACGGCGCTCCGCAGCACGGTGCTCCCCAACACGGCGCTCCCCAGCACGGACAGCAGCCGGCCGACCCGTGGTCGATGCCGCCGCCGCAGCAGCAGCCCCAGCAGCAGGACCAGTGGGGCCAGCCGCCGCAGCACCAGCCGCCGCCCGACCAGTACCGGCAGCCCGAGCAGCAGTACCAGCCGCCGGACCAGTACATGCCGCAGCCCGGGCCGGGCGACCACCAGTTCGGCCCGCCGCCGCAGCAGCCGCCGATGCCCCCGCCGCACGGGCGGGAGGCGACGCTGCTGCCGCCCGAGCAGCAGAGGGGCCACCAGCACCCGCAGCAGCCCGACAGCACGGCGTTCATGTGCCCGTACTGCGAGGCGGTGCTGACCAACCCGGGCGCCGCGCAGTGCGACTCGTGCCTGCGCCCGCTGCCGCAGAAGGGCACTCCTGTCCTTCGGGTGCAGTTCCCGACCGGCGAGCTGAAGGTGTCGGTCGGCCAGCACCTGGTGCTCGGCCGCGACGCCGGCCAGTCGCCGGTGGCCGCCACGTTCACGCAGTACGACAACGTGTCGCGGCGGCACTCGACGGTCTGGCTCGATCCGTCCGGCACGGCGTGGGTCCGCGACGAGGGCTCCACCAACGGGACGTTCGTCAACGGCGAGCGCCTCCCGCGCGGCGTGGAGGCCCCGCTGCGCGACGGCGACCAGCTCCGCCTGGCCGCCGACGTGACCGGCACCGTCCAGCTGAACTAGCACGACGCGCGAAAAGGAAGCGGCCCCGCGGTTTCGAGAACCGCGGGGCCGCTTCCTTTCGGCCTGGCCTGTGCCGGAGGTCAGCCGGCGCGCTTGGTGCGGGCGCGCGTGCGCTCGCGCTCCTTGGCGTCCAGCACGACCTTGCGGATGCGGACGTTCGCCGGGGTCACCTCGACGCACTCGTCCTCGCGGCAGAACTCCAGCGCCTCCTCCAGCGACAGGATCCGCGGCGGGGTGAGCCGCTCCAGCTCGTCGCCGGTGGAGGAGCGCATGTTGGTGAGCTTCTTCTCCTTGGTGATGTTGACGTCCATGTCGTCGGAGCGCGAGTTCTCCCCGACGATCATGCCCTCGTACACCTCGGTGGTCGGCCCGACGAAGAACGTGCCGCGCTCCTGCAGGTTCGTGATCGCGTAGGCGGTTGCGGCACCGGACCGGTCGGCGACCAGGGAGCCGGACGGCCGGGTGCGCAGCTCGCCGAACCAGGGCTCGTAGCCCTCGAACACGTGGTGCGCCATGCCGGTGCCGCGGGTCTCGGTCATGAACTCGGTGCGGAACCCGATCAGGGCGCGCGCCGGGACCAGGAACTCCATCCGGATCCAGCCGGTGCCGTGGTTGGTCATGTGCTCCATGCGGCCCTTGCGGACCGCCATCAGCTGGGTGACCGCGCCGAGGTGCTCCTCGGGGATGTCGACGGTGAGCCGCTCGACCGGCTCGTGCTTCTTGCCGTCGATCTCCTTGGCGACCACCTGCGGCTTGCCGACGGTCAGCTCGTAGCCCTCGCGGCGCATGTTCTCGACCAGGATGGCGAGGGCCAGCTCGCCGCGGCCCTGCACCTCCCAGGCGTCCGGGCGCTCGGTCGGCAGCACCTTGATCGACACGTTGCCGACCAGCTCCCGGTCGATGCGGTCCTTGACCATCCGGGCGGTGACCTTGGTGCCCTTCTCGCGGCCCGCCATCGGGCTCGTGTTCGTCCCGATGGTCATCGAGATCGCGGGCTCGTCCACCGTGATCAGCGGCAGCGGGCGCGGGTCGTCGGGGTCGGCGATGGTGTCGCCGATCATGATCTCGGGGATGCCGGCGATCGCGATGATGTCGCCGGGCCCGGCCTCGTCGGCGGGCTTGCGGGCGAGCGCCTCGGTCATCAGCAGCTCGGTGATCTTCACCTTCTCGACGCTGCCGTCGTGCCGGCACCAGGCGACCTGCTGGCCCTTCTTGATCGTCCCGGCGTGCACCCGGCACAGCGCGATCCGGCCGAGGTAGCTGGAGGCGTCCAGGTTCGTCACGTGCGCCTGCAGCGGCGCGTCCGGGTCGTAGGACGGCGCCGGGATCGTCTCGGTGATCACCGAGAACAGCGGCTCGAGGTCCTCGCTGTCGGGCATGCCGCCGTCGGCGGGCTTGGCCAGCGACGCGCGCCCGGCGCGGCCCGAGGCGTACACGATCGGGAAGTCGATCTGCTCCTCGGTGGCGTCGAGGTCCATGAACAGCTCGTAGGTCTCGTCGACGACCTCGTCGATGCGGGCGTCGGGCCGGTCGGTCTTGTTGACGACCAGGATCACCGGCAGCTTCGCCTCGAGCGCCTTGCGCAGCACGAACCGGGTCTGCGGCAGCGGGCCCTCGCTGGCGTCCACCAGCAGGACGACGCCGTCGACCATGGACAGGCCGCGCTCGACCTCGCCGCCGAAGTCGGCGTGGCCGGGCGTGTCGATGATGTTGATCGTCATGCCGTTGTGCCGGACGGCGGTGTTCTTGGCGAGAATGGTGATGCCCTTCTCGCGCTCCAGGTCGTTGGAGTCCATGACGCGGTCGTCGACGTCCTGGTTCTCGCGGAAGGCGCCGGACTGCCAGAGCATGGCGTCGACCAGCGTCGTCTTGCCGTGGTCGACATGGGCGACGATCGCGACGTTCCGGAGGTCGTCGCGCGTGGAGATGGGCATGCGGGCTCGCCTTGCGTGAGAGTGCGGGAGTCGCCGCAGACGCGCGGCTGCGTTCATTCTACTTGGCGTACGGCGCCGCCCGCCCCGAGCCGCCCGTCTCATGGCTCACAGGGGCCCCGATTGGCCATCTTTGCCCATCCTTTGTAATCTTCCCGAGATCCGGTCGTCCGGAGCCCCACCCCCCGGGGCTGCGATCGGACCGCCGAATCCGCCGCGGCCCCCACCCGCGGGAGAACCGGGGACCCATCCCCCTGGGGTGAATCGACGCACGTCGTAGGGCGACTCCTGGCCCGAACCCGTCAGCTAACCCGGTAGGCGAGCAAGGAGAGGAGAACACCGGCTTGGCACCGGACCCCCATCATCGGCGGCGCATCGCGCCGGCCGTCACCGCCGCGGCACTGCTGCTCGCGGGCCTCGGCGCCACCGCGCCCGTCGCCGCGCACGCCGCGACCCCCTTCGGCCTCGCCGCCGCCCCGTCGCCGTCCGGCTCCCCCAGCCCCCTCCCGACCACGGAGAAGGGCCTGAAGCAGAGCCTCAAGGAACTGAACGACGAGGCCGAGACGCTGACCGAGCAGTTCAACAAGACCCGCGTCGACCTCGGGCGCGCCGTCAAGGCCGAGCGGGCCGCCACCAAGTACGCGCAGCAGCTGCTCAAGCAGACCGAGCCCGCCCGGCAGCGGCTCGCGCAGCTGGCCGCCGCCAACTACATGAGCGGCGGGCCGGACGCGATCTTCGGCTCCGGCGGCAGCGCCGACAGCCTCTCCGACTCGGCCTACCTCCAGCAGAACCAGGCCACCACCGTCCTCGCCCTGCAGAAGCAGGTCGACCAGGCCGAGGCCGCGCAGCGCGCCGCGCAGGAGCGCACCGAGCAGGTCAAGCAGGCGCAGGCCAAGGTGCAGACCGCCCGCAAGGCCGCCAAGGCCAAGGTGGACGAGGTCGTGAAGCGCCTCGACAAGCTGACGACCACCCACACCACCGACCCCAAGTCCGGCTTCACCGCGACGATCAAGGGCTCGGACCTGCCGGCGAGGATGGCCCGCAAGGCGCTCACCAAGCTCGGCAGGCCCTACGTGTGGGGCGCCGCCGGGCCGAACTCCTTCGACTGCTCCGGCCTGGTCGTGTGGGCCTACGCGCAGGTCGGCAAGTCCGGCCTGCCGCACTACACCGGCGACCTGTACGACCTCGGCACCAAGGTGTCCCGGTCGGACCTGCGCGCCGGCGACCTGGTCTACTTCGGCAGCAACCTGCACCACATGGGCATCTACGTCGGCGACGGCAAGTTCCTGCAGGCGCCGCAGACCGGCGATGTGGTGAAGATCTCCAAGCTCTCGACCCGCTCCGACTACGCGGGCGCGAACCGGATCTCCTAGCCGCCGGCCGGGCCGGCCTCGGCGCGCCGTCAGCCGAGGCCGGGCTCCAGTTCGGCGATGACGGGACGGTCGCCGGGGAGCCAGGCGACGTCGTACAGCTCGTCGCGGGCGAGCCAGCGCAGGGCCAGGTGCTCCAGGGCCCGCGGCTCGCCCTCGACGATCTCGGCGGTCCAGACGCGCAGCAGGGCGCGCTCGCTCAGCCGCCAGTCGCCGCCGACGCGGCGGACCGGGCGGATCTTGATCGCGAGCTCCTCGTGGCACTCGCGGACGACGGCGTCCTCGTCGGACTCGCCCGGGTCCACCTTGCCGCCGGGCAGCTCCCAGCCGCCCGCCATGTGCGGCGGCTCGGCCCGCTGGGCGGCGAGCAGCCGCCCGTCCCGGATGATCGCCGCGCCCACGACTACCAGATCGCCGATGGTGACCAGCCCCTCCCGTTCCGTCCGGTCATTCTGAGACGGCCGGTTCCGCCCGGACGGTTCCGGTGCGGGCCGTCTCGACCCGGCGGATCGCCTCGTCGACGATCTTCTCAAGATGGTCGCCGTGGGCGCCGCGCCAGTACACCTGGCCGCAGCCGGCGCAGCGGCCGTAGACGTCGTAGCTGCGGCGCGTGCCCGCCTCGAGGTCGCGCTCGATCTCCGTCTTGTCGACGGGGAGGAGCACGCCGTTGCAGGCGGTGCAGCGCGTCCACGGGCTCAGCACCGGCGCGAACCGGTCGAGGACGTCGCGGAGCTGGTCGTCGGGGCGGGAGCCGCGGACGTAGGCGCCGAACCAGAGGGCGCGGCGGCGCAGGAGGCCGCGGTCCTGGGTGAGCAGGACGCGGCGCTCGTCGTTCGCCTGGACGACCAGCGCCGGGTCGTCCATGTCGTTGTGGTAGGCGGTGTCGAGGCCGAGGAGCCGCATCCGGCGCGCCAGCGTGCCGAGATGGACGTCGAGCAGGAAGCGGGGCGCCTCCTGGCCGGGGTCGAGCGGGACCGGCTGGGGGCGGGGCACGGCGTCCACGCGGACCTCGTCCCCGGCGGACGGCCGGGCGGACGGTTCGACGGGCTCGCCGCGGACGGTCATCCGGCCGGCCTCGGGGAGCGGGACCCCGAGCGACTCCACGACGTGCCCGAGCGTCGACGTCCCGTCCCACGGGACCCGGTTCACCGGTTCGCGGCGCGCGGCGGGCAGGAAGAACAGCAGGTCGTCGGCGATGCGGACGCGTATCTCGGACTCCACGCCGCCAGCATGCCACGCGGTGCGGACGGTCTTCGCCGGATTTTTCGCCGGGTCAGGCGGCGGCGAGGCGCCCCGCCGACGACCGCACCGCGTCCAGCAGCGACGGGACGTCGTGGCCTTGCAGCACCCCCGCCCGCTTCAGCACCCGGCCGCCGACCAGGACGGTGTCGACATGGCGGGTCTCGGCGGACAGGACGACCGCCGCGATCGGGTCGTGCGCCGCCGCCATGCCGAGGCTGTCGGTGCGCAGGACGATGAGGTCGGCCTGCTTTCCCGGCGTCAGGGATCCGGTGACGTCGGCCAGCCCGGCCACCTCGGCACCGCCGAGGGTCGCGGCGCGCAGGGCCTGCGCGGTGGTGAACCAGGTGCCGGCGCCGTCCGGCCGGGCGCGCTCCAGGAAGTAGGCCGCCCGCATGACGCCGAACATGTCGCCCGGTCCGCTGGCGACGGTGTCGGCGCCGAGCCCGATGGGAACGCCGGCTGCGTGCGCCCGTCCGGTGGCCGGATCGCCGATGCCGAGCGCCGCCTCGACGCCGGGCGTGGCAGAGACGGTGCCGCCGTTGGCCGCGATCTTCTTGAACGCCTCGTCGGTGTAGAAGTTGGCGTGCACGTACATGGCGGGGTGGCCGAGCAGGCCGTTGTCCTCCAGGAATGCCAGCCCCCGCGCGGCGCTCCCGGCTCCGTGGCCGCCCATGTGGACGGTGACCGGCAGGCCGAGGTCGCGGGCCAGCCGCCACTCGGCCAGCGCGCGGGCCTCCCCGGCGATCTCCGGGCCGAGCGCGGCCAGCCACATCGACACGGGCCCGGACTGCGCTTCGAAGTACTCGCGGTGGACGCGGGTCGTCTCGGCGGCGAGCGCGTCGAGGTCGTCGCCGCCGCCGTAGCAGTAGCCGAACACGGCGCGGACGCCGGACGCGCGGAGCGCCGCGATGTCGGCGTCGGTGTGGTCAGGGCTGAACATGATGTGCGACCAGTCGACGACCGTCGTGATCCCGGAGTCGAGGCACTCCAGCGCCCCGGCGAGGGTCCCTGTGTAGACGTCGTCGGGACGGTACCGGGGCGCCAGTTCGCCGAGCACGCGCTGCAGGTAAGCGGGCAGCGTGCTGTCGGGCAGGATCGCGCGGATGCCGGTCTGCCAGGTGTGCCGGTGGGTGTCGACAAGACCCGGCATCACGATGCGATCGGTGGCGTCCAGCACCTCGGCGCCGGCCGGCGCGGTCAGGCCGGGGCCGACCGCGGCGATCCGTCCGTCCTCGACGAGCACGTCCGCGCGTCCGAGAACCCTGGGCGCCGGAGCGGTGTCGATGACGGTGCCGTTGCGGAGCAGCAGAGAGGATGTCATGTCGCAAAGCTTAAAAAGAAGCTTTTAGAAAAGCAATACAGAGGACGAGTATTCTCGGGGTGTGCGCGATGACGACGGCGGGCGCCGGGACGAGGTGGACGAGCTGGCCGCTGCCTGGCGCCGCGACGGTCTCGGCGAGGACGTCATCGCGATGCTGGAGGTCAGCAAGCGCGCCGCGCGGATCGGGGCGCTCGTCCAGCAGGCCCTGCGCGGCGAGCTGGCCGAGCTCGGCCTCACCTACGCCGAGTTCGAGGTGCTGACCGTGCTGACCAGGGCCGGCGAACCGTACCGGCTGCGCCCGAGCGAGCTGACCCGGTCGGCGTTCCTCACCTCCGGCGGCACCAGCAACGTGCTGCAACGGCTGCAGAAGGCCGGCTACATCGAGCGCGAGGCCAACACCGGCGACGCCCGCAGCCGCTTCGTCCAGCTCACCCCCGAGGGCCTGCGAGTCACCGCGCTGGCCCTGGATGCCTCGTCCCGCGCGCACCGGGAGGCCATGGCCGGGGTGCCCGCGGAGGCCGTCCGCGACGCGGCCGACGCACTCCGCGACGTCCTGCTAGTAGTCGGCAAACGGCGCTTCCGCTGAGCACCCCGGTGCGACACTCGCCCCATGAAGACCGCTCGCCACAAATTCCGCCGCGCACTCCTCCCAGCCGCCCTGCTCATCGCGGGACTCACCGGCCCCGCGGCGAACGCCGCCACCGCCGTCTCCCCCGTCTGCGAGACGGCGCTCCCGTCGCAGGCCGATGACACGATCGCGCTGATCGACGAAGGTGGACCGTTCCCTTATCCGCAGGACGGCATCGTCTTCCAGAACCGGGAAGGACAGCTGCCGAAGGAGCCGCGGGGCTATTACCACGAGTACACGGTGACGACGCCCGGCAGTTCCACGCGCGGCGCACGCCGCATCATCACGTCCGACCATCTCGGCCACGACGGGATGTACTGGACACCGGACCACTACGGCACGTTCTACGACATCGACTTCCGCTGCTGACGCCGGGCGGGTCAGCCGCCGGGCTGCTGCGCGGCGAGCTGCCCGACCTTGCTCTTCAGCTGCGGATTGGCCAGCGGGCGCGTCACGCCCACCCAGTCGGGCCGCTTGTAGGTCTTCACGCCGATCGCGGGCACGCACGACGAGCAGCTCGCCACGATCATCTTGCCCTTGCCGATCACCATCCCGACATGGCCGGGGTTGTCCGCCGACGTGCCCGGGCCCGAGTTGAAGAACACCAGGTCGCCGGGCTGCTCCTTGCCCTTGGCAACCTTCACCCCGAACGGCCACTGCTCGAACGTGGTGCGCGGGATGGCCAGCCCCACCGCCCGGTAGGCGGCCTGCACCAGGCTGGAGCAGTCCCACGCGTCCGGCCCGGTGGCGCCGAACACGTACGGCTTGCCGCGCTGTGCCAGCGCGAACGCGATGATCTTCTGGACGAGCGCGCTGGCGTTCGCCGGAAGGTCGTTGTCCTCGCAGTTGACCCCGTTGGACTGGACGGCCTCGAAGTCGCCGTTGGCGTACCGCTTCGCCCAGGTCAGGACCAGATTCACGTAGTCCCACGAGTGGTTGTACTGGAAGATCGCGGTCTTCATCCGCTGCGGGGCGCCGTTGTGCTTGAGGTAGGCGGCGGCGGTCGGGATCGCGTCGGCCGGGTCGTAGCGGTTCTTCTTGCCGTCCTTGTTCCCGTCCACCGCGAACGCCTTGAACGTCGGGTCGAGGAACTGCATCGGCCCGCCCGCGCCCGCGTAGTTCTCGCCGCTGTGCACGCCCGCCGAGTTCGAGGTGCCGTGCCCGGTCTCGACCTCGCCGATGCCCGCCAGGACGTTCCACGGGATGCCGTAGTCCTTGCCGGCCTTCTTGTAGAGGTCGAGGTAGTCCGCCGGGATCGCCTTGGCGTCGGTCGCCTCCGCCGGCTGCGCGCCCGCGCCCGCGGTGTCGACGCAGCCGCCGTTCACGCTGCCGCCGAACATGAACTGGCTCGCGCCGAACAGGATCGGCACGAAGATCAGCGCGACGAACAGCGCCGCGGCGGCGGCGAGCGCGCACGCCGCCAGCACCCGTTTGGGGGTCATCCGGTGTCCCCCGCCTGCCCCGCGTCCGCCGGCTCGAACGCGTACACCTTCAGCGAGCCGCCGTCGCGCGCCACCGTCACCGCGTACTGCTTGCCGTCGCTGCTCGCCGTCCCGTTCCTGGTCAGCTGCTGCCGGCCGGTCACCAAGAAGATGATCGAGTTGTTCTCGACGGTGCGGACCTGGTCCAGCGACGCGCTGCCCTGCGCGACGACCTGCTCCTTGCGGCGTTGGTCCTGGAGGCCGGGCGTCGACGCGTCCGCCTGCAGCTGACCGCGCAGGTCGTCGGTGACCAGCCCCGCGAACCGGCCGACGTAGGCGGCGGGGTCCTCGTCGTAGCGGTACGTCCCGTACGCCGCCACGAACCGCTGCGCCAGGTCGGCGGCGGCCGCGAAGTCCTGCTGCGAGAACGGCAGTAGCCGGTAGATGTCGAAGTTCCTCGGGTCGACGGTGCTGTGGATCCCCGGCGGCGGCGACGCCGGGCCGCTCGGACCGGGCGTCACCGTCACCTTCGGGCGCGCGTCCGCCTTGTCGTGGCCGCGGTCGGGCGCCGCCAGCGTCAGGTAGACGCCGACGGCGGCGAGCACCATCACGAGCCCCGCGAACAGGAGCTTGCGCTGGCGGTCGTTCAGGTTCATCACTCGCCCCGGTCGGACTCGCCCTGGCGGGGCTCGACGGGACGCAGCCAGAACGGGATCGGCGGGCCCTCCTCGGAGCCGCGCCGGCCCCACAGCGGCGGCGGCGCCTGCCGCCCGCCCGGCCCGCCGTTCGGCGGCGCGGCCCCGCCGCCGCCCGCACCGGCCCGCGGCCGGGGGACGTTCGATGCCGGACCGCCCGAGCCACCGGAACCACCAGAGCCGCCGGAACCGCGCGCGGGCGCGCCGCCACCGGAACCGCCCGAGCCGCCGGAGCCCCCAGAGCCGCCGCCTGCACGGCCGCGGGCCCGTTCGGTGGAGCCGGACGAGCGTCCGCCACCGGAGAACCAGCCGCCGCGGCCGCCACCGTTCCCGGAGCCGCCACCGGAACCACCGGAACCACCGCCAGAGCCGGAGCCGGAGCCGGAGCCGCCACCGGACGACCCGCCGGATCCGCCGCTGCCGCCGCCTCCTGTGACGCCGCCGGAACCGCCGCGTCCAGCCCAGGAGGTGGGACGCGAAGTACCGGTCCCGGAGCCCGCGCCGCCGGAGGGCTTACCGGTGCCCGCCGCCGAGCCTCCGCCCGACGTCGAGCCGCCGCCCGAGCGACCACCCGAGACCCCGCCCGGCCGCGCGACGACCGCGCCCACGCCCGCACCTCCGCCACCGCCACCGGCACCGGCACCGGCACCGGCACCGGCACCGCCGGCGGCCGCCTGTCCGTCGCCGGCCTTGGCCGTCCGCGACGGCAGGTTCAGCGGGGGCGCGCCGCGCCGGGACCGTCCCGGACCCGTGGTGATGCCGCCGGTCCGCGGTTTCGCGGCGAGCACCGGGGCCGCCTCGGGCGACGGCCCGTCGCCCGCCCCGGCCGTGGTGACGCCCGCCCGCCGGTCGGCCGCACCGGCACCGGCCGTCGCGTCCGCGAGGGCGCCGCCACCGGCCGCCTCCGCCGCCGCGTCCCGCTTGCCGGCCCAGCGTCCCAGCCGGTACCCGGCCGCGCCCGGCACCACGGCGCCCGCGACGGCCACCGTGTTCTTGCGGGCCTCGGCGACCGACTTGTCCAGATGGGCCTCGCTCTTCTCCCGCGACCCCACCGCCGAGTAGCCGACCGCCGAGAACAGGTGCTGGAACGGCTTGCGGTAGATGAACGCCGCGAACGTCACCAGCGCGATCAGCAGGATCTGCAGGCCCCACGGCAGCGTCTCGCCGAGGATCAGCCCGTACGCCCACAGCAGCAGCGCCAGCACGCCGATCAGCGCCGCCTGTTTCAGCAGCATCGACAGCAGCAGTTCCAGCCAGCGGACCGCGATCACCCGGCCGATGCCCGGATGGATGCCGATCCCGAGGAAGATCGGCCCGGCCACCAAAAGCAGCAGGAACGCGATCTTCACCACGATCAGCGCGATCGCGATCACCATGATCAGCAGGCCGGCGACCAGCGCCGCGAACAGCCCGCCGAACGCCACCGCCAGCCGGTTCTGCCAGCTCTTGCCCTGGAACAGCGAGTACGTCCCGGGATAGTCGTCCTTGATGGTCTTGGCGACGCCCTTGTAGTCGTCGGCCTTCTTCCCGAGATCGACCTTCTGGCCGCCGTACGTCTCCGGCAGGTCCACCGCCTGCGACGACAGCAGCCTGTCCGCGTTCTGCTTGACGATCTTCGCGTTCGGGTCGGTGGTGCCGAACTCGCCCTGCAGCCACGGCTTGCAGACCAGCGCCACCCACAGCCCGTTCGCATTGCGGGTGGTGGCGTCCAGGTTCGCCGACGCCATCGGGTCCGGCTTGCCGTCCGGCGGCGGGATGCATCTGCCGCCCTTGGTATCGCTCTGCGGCAGCGCAGCGTTGAACGCCGCGCTCGTCGCCGACGACACCTTCGTGCCGAGCGTGGTGAAGTCCGCGGGCCGCGCGATCAGCCAGATCAGCGCCACCATCGCGGCCACCATCCAGATCACGCCCTCGGTCACCTTGCTCGCCCGCTTGCGGACCAGGCCCCACCAAGCCAGCCACATCGCGCCGAGGATGACCACCCACGACCAGTAGCGCGCGTTGAAGGTCTTGCCGATCCCGCTGATGACGCCGTCGACCGTGGTCTTCAGCCAGCCGAGCAGCGACTCCGACGCGGCGGCCTGGTAGATGCTGATCGTCGTCCGGTCGATCGCCCGGACCAGCGTGAACGTCGTGTTGGCGACGGCGTTGCCCATCATCGCCATCGCGTCCGAGCAGCCCATGTCGACCGCGTACCAGGTCTGCCCGGCCGTGCCGTACCGGTCGTAGTAGGTCAGCTGGTCGACCGGCGTTCCCTGCAGCTTCGCGTCCGGATAGTTCGGCGGCTTGATCAGCCCGTCCGTCCCCGACCCGTACGCCTCCGGCGACGGGTTGTCCGCGGGCGCGCACGCGTCGTTCGGGTTGGACCCCGGTGGCAGCGGGATCGAGGCGGACGCGGGCGACAGCGGGCTGACCAGGAACAGCGCCATGATGATCAGCAGCACGGCGGAACGCCTGCTGCGCGGGCGGCGGCGCCGGGTGCGGGTGCGGCGCAGGTCGAGGCGTTCGCCGGGTGAGCGCTGCAGGCGCTCGGTCCGGATGCGGGGACCCCTCATCGGCTGACCTCCTCGACCTCGGCCCCCGCTGCGGTGAGTTCTGCTTGCCCGGGACGCGACCGGGTCGGGTTGGTGTCCAGCCAGCGCCGCAGCTCCTCGGAGATCAGGTCGACGCCGATCCGCCCCGCCCGCCCGTCCAGGTCGCGGAAGATGCACTCGCCGTTCCCGAGGTTGCGCAGCACGGCCTTGTGCTCGTCGGACGACTCGACCCCCAGCAGCGACATCACGTTGCCGACCTCGACCCGTTCGGTGGAGCGGAAGGAGAAGACCGACGACAGGCAGTTGGTCACCTGTTCGTTCAGCAGGTCGCCCGCGTTCTGGGAGACCAGGATCAGCGCGGTGTTGCGGGAGCGCCCCATCCGGGAGACCTCCGGCACCAGCTTGGCGCCCTCTGGTGTGGAGGTGATCGCCCATGCCTCGTCCAGGAAGATCGCCTTGGGCAGCCGCCGGTCGAGGCCGTGCATCAGCCGCCGCGCGAACTGCGACACCAGGTACATCAACGCGACCGACAGCCGCTGCTCGTAGGAATAGTCCTCGCGGGAGATGGCGACGTCGGGGAGGGTGAGGCCGCCGAGGGTGAACACGGTCGTCCAGCCGGCGGTGTCGATGCGCTCGCCGCCGGACGGGTCGAAGCACAGCCGCGCGAGGTGCATCTCCGACATCGACCGCAGCACCGCACCGAGGTTCTTGGACGCGGGGTCGGCGGCGCCCTCCAGGTGGTCGACGACGCGGCCGAGGGACGGCTGGTCGGCGTTCGCGACGGCGCCGACCGCCTGGATCATCGCGGACTCGCGCTCCTCCGACATCCGGGGCAGCAGCAGCCGCAGCGTCTCGGTCGCCATCGTCTTCTTGGTGGCGAGGTCGTCGCCGAACGAGAACGGGTCGAGCAGGCCGGGCGCGGCGGACCCGAGCGGCAGGATCCGCGCCTTGCGCCCCCGCGCCTTCAGCAGCTCGACCAGGGACTCGGCGTCGCCCTTCGGGTCGATCGCCGCGATCGTGACCCCGCGCAGCGCCATCTGGTAGATCAGCAGCAGCGCGAGGGTGGTCTTGCCGCCGCCGGGCTCGCCGGTGATGGCGACGGCGGTCGGACGGTTGCGGGCCGCGGCGACGAGCGGGTCGAAGTGGACGATCGACCGGGCCCGGCCGAGCGTCTCGCCGATGTAGGGCCCGATCCAGCCCTCGTCGTTGTCGTCCGTCCGGTCGCCGAGGTCGACGGTCGCGACCGGCATCCCGCCCGCGATGGTGCGCAGCGGCTGCCGCTGCGCATAGGCGTTCAGCCGGATCTGGTCGCCGGGCAGCGACTCCAGGAACAGCGAGAACTGGTCGCCGGTCGAGTTGACGACGTCGATGCCGATGTCGCGGTAGTGCTCGACGACCGCGTCGACCCGCTGCGCGAGCAGTTCCTCGGTCGGCGCGGACACGATCAGCCGGTGCCACCCGTAGACGAACGGGAGGCGCTCCTTGGTGATGCCGTGCTCCAGCATCCGCGCGGCATCGATCTGCTCCGCGAGCGCGATCGGGGCCTCCGCGCCCGCCTCCCGGATGTGCTGGTCCATGTCGCGTGCGTGCGCGAGCTTGCGGGAGACGTCCTTGGACGCCTTCGCCGGCGGGATCAGCTTCATCCGCGCGCTGATCTCGACGGGGAACGGCAGCGCGTCGGCGTAGTGGAACCAGGGCTCGCCGTCCGGGAACGGCATCATGTCCGGGAACCGGGCGAACGACAGGTACGCGACATAGGACGCGGCCGTCGCGCCGCCGCCCATACCGGTGAAGTTCGGCTGCTCGATCCGCAGGTACGAGCGGCCGTTGTGGATGGCGCCCTCGACCAGCGACTCGATCTCGCCCTTCCCCCAAGCCCGGCGCGGCACCGCCGACGGCGGCGGATCGGCCAGCGACCCCGTCACCGCGTGCTGGAACAGCCACGCCACCTCCGTGGAGGTGGCGTGCCGGGCGTACAGGGCGGATCCGCCGAGCGCCCGGCCGATCCGTTCGGCCTGGTCGGTCCAGCGCCCGATCTCCCGTTTGTCGATCGCGTCGTCGTTGACGCCGAGGACCTTCTCGCTGCGCTTGTAGAACCCGAGGAGCTGCGACACCACCCCGCCGGACAGGTGCGCGCCCATCCCGCGCTGCCCGAGCCGCACCCCGAGGTAGACCTCCTTGGTCCAGAAGTCCTTCGCCCACACGTGCGCGTAGGTCTCCTCGAGGTACTCCCGCCACCCGGCGCCGCCGTCGGACGTCCTGTCCAGCGCCAGCGCCCACTCCGCCGCCGGGTACGTCCGGTGCGCGATCCGCAGGTGCACCTCGGCGTCCTGCATCCGGATCCCGGCGAGCGCGATGGTGATGTTGGTGGCGAGCGCCTCCCGCTCCTCCCCCGTGGTGAACTCGTAGGACACCGTGGGCAGCCGGAAGTACGCCCAGGCCGCGTTGTCGGTGAGCAGCACGCGGTCGTCGAAGTACCGCACGGCCAGCCGGCTGGCCTTGCTCATGCCGTCCTCCCGACCCTGGTCCTGACCAATGATTCTCCCGATCGGCATGCGGCTGCGAAGGGCTGGCGGGGAGAGTGTTCGGCGTCCGGGCGGACATCATCGACAGGCGCGCCCGCCACGCTCGCGCCCGTCCGGCCGGCTCGGTGCCCGCGAGGGGCGCTCATCGGGTGGCCTCCTGCTCCTGCTGAAGCTCCTGGTAACGCTCGGGCACGACGGTGAAGCCGCCGGCGACCACGCCGGCGAGGGCAAGATAGGCACGGCGCGTCGGCGCGCGCAACGACTTCAGCTCGTTGCGCGGCGCGCGGTCCATGCTGAGGTGATCGTCCCACGGGATCCGCACGAGGGCACGGCAACGCCCCCGCGCGACGGCCTCGGCCTGCTCGACGTCGTCCATGCTGCGGCGGCTCACCCCGTTGATGACCGTGACGGCGCGGGACCGCAGCTCCTCGTAGCCGTGCCCGTCCAGCCACTCGAACGTCATCGCCACCGCGCGCGGCGCGTCCGCGCTGGCCGGCGCGACCAGCACGATCTGGTCGGCGTACGGCAGGACGCGCGCGACCACCGCCGCGGCCGTGTCCAGCAGCGTCACCGAGTAGAACTTGTCAATGGTGCGGATCGCGAGCGCGTAGTCGCGGTCGTCGAGCGCCTGCAGCGGGTTCTTCCCGGCCGCGATGACATCGAGCCCGGACTTGGCCTGCGAGGTGTAGCGGCGCATCGCGGTGAGGCTGCCGACCTGGTCCGCCCGCGTGATGAGCGAGGTCAGCGTCTCGTTGGTCTCGCTGCGCGTCCGCCGCGCCAGCGCGCCCGGCCCCGGGTTCACGTCGATCGCGACGACCGGCTCGCCGTTGTGCTGCGCGAACGTGTGCCCGAGCATCAGCGCGGTGACGGTCTGCCCCGCGCCGCCGGTGCACCCGAGGACCACGACGTGCCGCGTCCCGTGGAACGGCTGCTGGAGCCGCTGCTGGTACTCGGCGTCCACCTCGCCGTGCCCGCCGCCGACCGCCTGGATCAGCCTGCGCAGCCCGCCGGTCGTGACCTCGTGCTCCGGCCCCGGCGGGGTGATCGCGGGCCCGTGCACGGGCGGCGCCGGGGGCGGCGGCAGCGGCCTCGGCCGCACCGGCGACTGCGGCTGCGACCGCACCTCGCGCGGCGGCGCCTGCTCCTCCACCGGCTCCTGCGGCGGCTGGGGCTGCTGCGGCCGCTCCGGGATCGGCACGCCCTGCGGCGGCAGGTCCGCGTACGCCTCCGGCGCCTTCCCCGGCTCGGGGAAGGGCGGCCACAGCATGTTGTCCGTGGACGCCGGACGCAGCGGCTTCGACAAGCCCTTCGACCACGGACGCGGCGCTTCCAGGCGCGGCGTCCCCGCGTCCCGCTCCTGCTTGGCGGGCCGCCACTCGTTCTCCTCGCCCGGCCCGGCCTGCGGCCCGCCGAACGCCGCGGGCGCGGCCGGCCTGCCCTGCACCGGAATGTCCGGCCGCGTCGGCGCCGGCGGCCGCACCGCAGGCGGCTGCGCGGGCTGCTGTTCGGGCTGCCGCGCCGCCGGCTGCACGGGCGCGCCCTGGCCGCCCCGCTGCGGCACCTGCCGCGGCAGATCCGGCCGCGTGGGCCCCTGCGCCGCCGGCCGCTGAGGCACCGGCTGCTGCGGCACCGGCTGCTGCTGGGCTGGCTGCTGCTGGGGCGGCGGCGCGACCGGCGCCCTGCGAGGCGCCGCCGTCCGCCACCCGGCGACCTTCTTGTCACCGGGCTCCCCGCCGAACTGCTCCGCGCCACGCCTGCGCCCCCGCGAAGCCCCACCGACCGGCACGGCTCCCTGACGCCCCTCACCAGCAGAAGCAGCGGCCCCACCCGGCGCCGCCTGCTCCGCGCCGGGCACGTTCCCGCTGGCCCCGGCATCGGCGCCCTCACTGACGCGCTCTCCGGCACCCTCACGCGCCTCCGGCACCGCCGGCCTGCCAGCTGCCTGCACGGCGTCCCGGTCCGGAGCAACGGGCACTTCCTCGCCCACGCCGAACTCCCGGCCAGCGCCCTCACCAGCCCGTTCAGCGGAACGAACACGCTCTCCCGCCTGCTGCGCGGCAGCAGGGGCGGCCGCCTCACTCGCCCGCTCAGCGTCGCGCCCCGCGGTGTCAGCCACATCCTCGCGCGGTCCGACGTCGCGCTCGGCGGCCTCCGCCGGCTGCCCGGCAGAAGCAGCAGGCGCCGATGGCGTGGACTCCTCGCTGCCTTGACGCGCCGTGGCAGGCGCGACCGGCTCAGCCGCCGACTCAGCGGGCTCACTCGCACGCTCGGCGGGGCCACCCTGCGCCGATGGTGTTGGCTGCTCGCTGCCTTGGTGCGGCGCGGCAGGCGTAACCGGCTCGGCGGGCTCGCTCGCGCGCTCGGTAGAACCATCACGCGCCGCCGGCACGCCGTCCGACGCGGCCTGCTGGGGGGCGGCCGCGTTCGCGGCCGTTCTGGCGTCACGACCGGGCAGCTCGCTCACCTGCTCGGCCGAGCGATCCGCTGCCTGCTCGCCGTTCTGCTGCGCCGCGGCGGGTGCGTCCTGGCCGGAGATGGCATCGCGCTCAATCGAAGCAGGCGCAACCGCCTCACTCGCGCGCTCGGCGGAAGCGGCAGGCGCCGATGGTGTTGGCTGCTCGGTGCCCTGGTGTGCCGTGGTAGGCGCGACCGGCTCAGCGGGCTCGGTAGAACCATCACGCGCCGTCGGCACGCCGTCGGGCGCCGGCTGACCGGCGGTCTCGTTCGGGCGTTCGGTGGAACGGGCATCGGTCGCTGCCTGCTCACCGTTCTGGTTCGCCGCAGCGGGGGTGTTCCGGGGAGTGGTCTCGGGCGGGGGGAAGGGGGCGGGGTTGCGAAGGAGGCGGGGGCCGGGATCTGCTGGGGGATGTCGGGACGGGTGGTCGGGGGGGCGGC
>NZ_JASNWF010000019.1 GCF_030283205.1 Actinomadura opuntiae | reverse complement strand
CTGTTGTCGCTGGCCCGTCGCCGCGTCAACGTGCTGTGGGCCATGATCCGCAACGGTGAGTGCTACCACCACTCACCGCCCGTCACGGTCGCGGCTTGACAACCTCATTGGGAAGTCTCCTTCAGGACGCGGTGGGGCGGGTGGTCAGGAACGCTCCCGCCAGGGCGGCGCCGGCGGCGGCGAGCGTGCAGAACAGGTAGACGGCGGTGTAGTCGTCGTGCACCGCCCCGTCCGGCAGCAGCGCGGCGAGCGCGGCGATGCCGAGCGCGCCGCCGAGCTGCCGGGCCGTGGTGTTGAGGCCGGTGGCGCCCGCGAACCGCTGCGGGCCGGCCGACAGCGCGGCGGCCGACGCGGTGCCGGTGGTGAGCATCCCCATGCCCGTCCCGGCCACCAGCCCGAGCGGCAGCCAGAACGTGAGGAAGTGCGGTTCGGGCGGGAGCCCGGCGACCGCCCAGATCCCCGTCGCCACCATGATCAGCGCGCCTCCGGACACGGCGGGACGGACGCCGATGCGCCCGGTGAGGCGGCCCATCGCGATCGCGGCGGCGGTGGCGGTGAACGCCCCGGGCGTCGAGGCGAGCCCGGCCTTGAGGATCGAGTAGTGCCACTGGCCGGTCAGGTAGAGCACGCCGAGCAGCAGCCAGGAGTACAGCGCGGTCCCGTACAGGAACGAGGCGGTGTTGGCGAGGGCGAACCCGCGCTCGCGCCACATCCGGATCTCCAGCGCGGGCACCGGGTGCCGCGCCGACCGCCACAGCGCCAGGCCGGCCAGGACGGCGCCGCCGAGCAGCAGCGCGAGCGTGCGGGGGTCGCTCCAGCCCCAGTCGCCCGACTGGGTGACGCCGAGCGCGATCCCGCCGACGCCGGTGCCGAGCAGGACCGTTCCGGCGATGTCGGGCAGCCGGCCCGCGGTCCTCGCGGTGTGCGGCAGCCGCAGGCCGCCGAGCAGCATCGCCAGGCCGAACGGGACGTTGATGACGAACAGCGCCCGCCAGCCGAACTGGTCCACCAGCACGCCGCCGAGCCCGGGGCCGACGGCGGCGGCGAACGCGCCCGCCGCACTCCACAGCCCGATCGCGCCCGCGCGCCGCGCGGCGGGCGTGTCGTGCAGCAGCAGCGCGAGGGACGCGGGGATCATCGCGGCCGCGGTGGCGCCCTGCACGCCGCGGGTCGCCAGCAGGACCGGGACGGTCGGCGCCGCCGCGCAGGCCAGCGAGGCGAGCGTGAACAGCCCGGTGCCCCACAGGTAGAGCGAGCGCCGCCCGACCACGTCGGCGAGCCGTCCGGCGGGGGCGAGCAGCGCGGCGAACAGCACCGCGTAGACGGTGACGACCCAGGTCAGCCCGGACAGCGAGGTCCCGCCGAAGTCGTCGTGCAGGTCGGGGACGGCGAGGTTGGCGACGGTGGCGTCGAGCATGGCCAGGAACGTCGCGCCGGCGGCGAGCCAGGGCACGGCCCGCCGGGTGCCCGCCGCGACGGGCGCCGCCGCGGCGGTCTCTGCGGTGGTCATGGGAGTGCCTCCAAAAAAAGAACGAACGGTCGTACAATCTTCTCTGGAGGGCGCTCCCGTCAAGGGGTTCGCCGGATTGACTTTGAACGAACGGTCGTGCAGATTAATGGGCGTGAGCACCGACGGACGGCTCCTCAAGGGGGAGCGGACGCGCACGGTCATCCTCGGCCGGGCCGCCGACATCGCCTCGGCCGAGGGCCTGGAGGGCCTGTCGATCGGCCGCCTCGCCACCGAGCTGCGGATCAGCAAGAGCGGCGTGTTCACGCACTTCGGCTCCAAGGAGGAGCTCCAGCTCGCCACGGTCGCCAAGGCCGTGGAGGTGTTCCGCGAGCACGTGACCGGGCCGGCGCTCGCCGTCCCCGAGGGGCTCGGCCGCGTCCGGGCCCTGCTGGCGGCGTGGCAGCGCTACCAGCGCGAACCGGTCTTCCCCGGCGGATGCTTCTTCCACTCGACGATGGCCGAGTTCGACGCCCGCCCGGGCCGGGTCCGCGACGCCATCGCCGCGTCCCAGCGCGACTGGCGCGCCTTCCTGGAGCGCTGCCTGCGCGAGGCGCGGGAACGCGGGGAGATCGACGCGTCCGCGGACGTCCCGCAGCTCGCCTTCGAGCTGGACGCCGTCTGCCGCACCGCCGCCGCCCACGCGCTCCTCCACGACGACCCGTCGCTGTACGACCGGGCGTCCCGCGCCATCGACGCCCGTCTCGCGGCCGTCACCACCGGCCGCGACCGCTGAGCGGGCGCCCGGCGCGTCAGCGCACGACGGTGTAGGACGGACGGTTGTTGAGCGTCTCGGCGTCGATGAACGACGTCCTGCGGTAGGCGCCGGTGAGCGTGGCCAGCTCCTCGGCCGTCAGGACGTCCTCGATGGCGTCGAAGCCGTCCGGGGCGCGCTCGGACACCATCCGCAGGATCCGCTCCGCCGGCATGTCGCGGCAGGCCAGCACGACCGCGTTGGCCGTCTCGCGGCGCTCCCGCTCGTAGCCGAGCAGCCCCTCGGCGGCGTCGGCGGCGCGGGCCAGCTCGTAGGCCAGCACGCGCGCGTCCAGGACCGCCTGGGAGCCGCCGTTGGAGCCGATCGGGTACATCGGGTGCGCCGCGTCGCCGAGCAGGGTCACCCGGCCGGACGTCCACCGGTCCAGCGGCTCGCGGTCCACCATCGGGTACTCCAGGATCTCCGGGGACGCGGCGATCAGGGACGGGACGTCCAGCCAGTCGAACTTCCAGCCGGCGAAGTAGGGGAGGACGTCCTCCAGCCGCCCCGTCCGGTTCCAGTCCGCGTCGGTCTCCAGCCGGTCGCCGGGGAGCCTGACCTCGGCGACCCAGTTCAGCAGCGCCCGCCCGCGCCGCTCCGCGCGCATCGAGATCGGATACACGACGATCTTGGACGCGGCGTTGCTGCCCGCCACGGCCAGGGTCCGTCCGGTCAGGAACGGCTCGGACTCGGTGACGCCCCGCCACATCCGGATCCCGTTCCACAGCGGCGCCGGCTCGCCGGGATGGAGCTGCGCCCGGACGGCCGAGTGCAGCCCGTCCGCGCCGACCAGCACGTCCGCCCGGACCGTCCCGGCGGTGCCGGACGCCCGGTCCAGCAGCCGGGCCCGCACCTCCGCGCCGTCCTGCTCGAAGCCCTCGAACACCGTGCCGGTGCGGACGGCGTCCTTGCCGAGCCGGGACAGCACCGCGTCGAGCAGCACCATCTGCAGCTCGCCGCGGTGCACCGAGTACTGCGGCCAGTCGTAGCCGAGCGCCCGGCCGCGCGGGTCGGCCCAGATCCGGCCGCCGAACCGGTCGAAGTGCACCATCTCGGCGGTGGGGACGCCGATGTCGGCGAGGTCCCCGCCGAGTCCCAGCTCGGTGAGCTCGCGGACGGCGTGCGGCAGCAGGTTGATGCCGACGCCGAGCGGCCGCAGCCGCCGGACGCCGTCGACGACGAGCGCCTCGATCCCGGCCTCGTGCAGGCTCAGTGCGGTGGTGAGCCCGCCGATCCCGGCCCCGACGATGAGTACGCGCATGCCGTCATGATCTCTTATCCGGGGCCGGTCTCCGGTGGATTGTCCGCTTCCGGCTCGCCCGCCCCGGACGTCCCGCCCCGCTGCGCCGCGGTCGCGGGCGCGGCGCCCGGGATCCGGGCGCCGCCGCGGACCAGCCGGCCGACCTCGGCGCGCAGCCGGACGAACTCCGGCAGCCCGCGCGTCTCGATCTGGTCGCGGACGGCGGGCAGCGCCACCGGGATGTCGGCGTGCACGCGGGCCGGCGACCGGTTCAGCACGACCACCCGGTCGCCGACGTAGACGCTCTCGTCGATGTCGTGGGTGACCAGCAGGATCGTCATCTTCGCCGCCCGGTGCACCTGGAGCAGGAGGTCCTCCAGGTCCTCCCGGGTCTGCGCGTCCACGGAGCCGAACGGCTCGTCCATCAGCAGCAGCGACGGCCGGTAGGCCAGGGCCCGCGCGATCGACACCCGCTGCTGCATGCCGCCCGACAGCTGCCAGGGGTACTGGCGGGACGCGTCGGGCAGGCCGACCGACTCCAGCGCCTCCTCGGCGGCGGCGCGGCGCTCGGCCCGGGACCCGCCGCGCCGCCGCAGCGGCATCGCCACGTTGTCGCGGACGGTCAGCCACGGGAACAGCGAGCGGCTGTAGTCCTGGAAGACGACGGCGAGGTCGTCGGGCACCCCGGTGACCGGCGCGCCGTCCAGCTCCAGGGCGCCGCCGGTCGGCCTGATCAGCCCCGCGATGCAGCGCAGCAGGGTGGACTTGCCGCACCCGGACGGGCCGACGATGCTGAGCAGCTGGCCGTCCGGGACGGTGAGGTCGAGCCCGTCGAGCGCCTTGTGCCCGCCGGAGTAGGAGTGCGTGAGGCCGGTGATCCGGAGCATCGCGGACGCCTTTTCTGTGGGGGTTCAGTTCGTCAGCCGCTGCGCGCCGGCGTGCCAGGCGAGCAGCCGCCGCTCCAGGAGCATGAAGACGCCGTTGAACAGCAGGCCGAGGACGCCGAGCATGACGATCCCGGCCCACATCGTCGGCGGCTCGAAGGCGCGCTGGGCGTCCAGCAGCTCGGCGCCGATGCCGGTGGTGCTGCCGACGATCTCCGACAGCACCATGAGGATCAGCGCGAACGACAGCGCGACCCGCAGCCCGGCGAAGATCTTCGGCGCCGCCGCCGGCAGGATGATCATCAGCAGCCGGCGGGGCCGGGAGACGCCGAAGACGCGGGCGGTGTCCAGCTGCAGGGGGTCCACCGCGCGGACGCCGTCGGCGGTGTTCAGCAGCACCGGCCACACCACCCCGAACGCGATCGTGACGATCTGCATCGTCGTGCCGATCTTGAACACGACGATGAAGAACGGCAGCAGCGTCGGCGGCGGCACCGCGCGCAGGAACTGCAGCACCGGGTCCAGCAGGTCGTTCAGGAACCGGGACCGGCCGATCGCCGCGCCGACCGCCACCCCGGCGGCCCCGGCGGCGGCCCATCCGACGAACAGGTGGGCGAGGCTGCTGGAGAAGTCGTCGACCGCGTTGCCGTTGAGGAACGCCCGCGAGGCGGGGCCGGAGAACCACACCTCGTGCAGCGTCTCGATGATCTTCGTGGGCGGCGGGAAGTACGTCTCGTCCTTCACGGACGTGACGATCTGCCAGACCGCCACGGCGAGCGCGACGAGCCACACCCGCTCGGCGGCCCCGCGGACCGGACGCGCGCCCCTCATGCGATCCCCTCGACGCGGGCGGTGTGCCAGCGGAACGCGAGCCGCTCCAGCCCGGTCAGCGCGGCGTTGGCGAGCAGCCCGAGCACCCCGGCCCAGCAGGCGCCGGCCAGCATCAGGTCGGTGCGGCCACCGCCCTGCTGCGTCTCGGCGAGGTAGATGCCGATGCCGTCGTCGCCGCCGATCAGCAGCTCGGTGCTGATCAGCACGACGAGGGCGACCGAGGCGGCGATCCGCACGCCGGTGGCGATGAACGGGGCGGCGCTCGGCAGCGACACCCGCCACAGCACCGACGGCGCCGAGAACCCGAAGCCGCGCAGCGTGTCCTTGGCCACCGGGTCGACGTCGCGCAGCGCGTACAGGGTGTTGATGAGGATCGGCCACAGGCAGGCGTAGAAGATCAGCGACAGGTTGGTCCGCGCCGGGGTGCTGAACACCAGGGCGGCGAGCGGGATCAGCGCCACCGACGGGACGGGGCGGCACAGCTCGACCAGCGCGCGGGACGCGGTGCCGAGCAGCGGCACCGAACCGAGCAGCACGCCCAGCGGCACCGCCACCAGCACGGCGAGCAGCAGCCCGAGCAGCCATTCGCGCACCGTCGCGCCGACGTCGGTCAGGAACTCGCTGTCGACGGCCAGCCTGCCGGCCTCTTTCAGCACGGTCGAGGCCGGCGGGAGCGAGGACCGGTCCACGAGGCCGGAACGGCTGACGGCCTCCAGCACGCCGGCCACCACGACCACCCCGGCCGCGCCGAGGACGATGCGGCGTGGGGTCATGAAGCCGGGGTCAGCAGCAGCGGCTTGACGTCCATCGTCTTGGAGATGTAGCCGAACCGCTGCATGACGTCCGGCACCCGCTGCAGGCGGGTCGCGTCCAGCGACGTCGGGTAGGTGCCGTAGCTCATGGCCGCGGCGACCTTGGCGTCGATGCCCTTGGCGTAGGTGGGCAGGATCTGCTCGACGAGCTTGCGGTCCGCGGCCATGCTCTGCCCCTTGCCCAGCGCGCGCTGGAACGCGGCGACCGTCTTGGGGTTCTTGTCGGCGAACCGCGCCGGCGCGGCGTAGCCGGCCATCGGGAACTGCGCGGTCGGGCCGCTGGACAGGTCGGCGACCATCCGGGCGCCCATGGTGCTCTGCATCTGGGTGCCGAACGGCTCGATCGCCTGGACGGCGTCGACGCTCTTGTTCTTCAGCGCCGCCTCCATGTTGGGCGGCGGGATCTCGACGAAGTTCCTGTCCTCGTCGAAGGCGACGCCCTGCGCCTGCCCGGCGGCGCGCACCAGCAGCGTGCTGACGTTGTGCTTGGTGTTGACGCCGATCTTCTTGCCGGCCAGGTCCTTGATCGTGCGGTACGGGGAGTCGGCGCGCACCATCAGCGTGTGGGTCTTCGGCGCGCCCTGGAAACCGTCGGCGACGACCTTCGGCTTGAACCCCGGGTCCTTGGACGCGGCGGTGAACAGCGACACGTAGTTGCCGAAGGTGATGTCGAGCTGCCCGCTCCGCAGCAGCGGGATCGCCTCGGCGCCGCCGCTGACGACCCGCGTCCTGACCGTCAGCCCCTCGGCCTTGAACAGGCCCTTCCGGATCGCGATCTGCAGCGGCGCGGTGTCGGCGATCGTCATGGTGCCGACGGTGATCGTGGACTTCTCGAGCCCGTTGGCCGGTTTCTTGTCGTCCGAGCCGCCGCACGCGGTGGCCGGGAGCGCGACCGCGACGGCGAGCGCGCCGCCGAGGACGGCGCGGGGAAGGGTGGCGGACATGGGCGACGCTCCATTGCGGGAGGGGCGGCCGGGGGAGAGCCGATCGTTCGGCGAGTGCCGGGAGCGTAGCGCATCGCCTGCCGGATCGCGGGAGAAATGAGGCGTATGTAGTGATATGTGGAGAAAATTGTGAACAGGATTGTTCCGCCGTTCGGCGCGCGGAAAGCGAAGGACCCCGGCCGCGGTGCGACCGGGGTCCTTCGGGACGTGCGCGCTACTTCTTCGCGGACCCCTCCGCCGAGGCGTCGTCCTTGGCGGGCTCGTCCTCCGCCGCGTCCTTCGCCGCGTCGTCCTTCGCGTCGGTGGCGGCCGCCGCCTCGGACTCCTTGACGACGCCGCGGACGAGCCGTCCCACCTCGGCCCTCAGCCGCACGAACTCCGCGTCCGCCCGGGTGCCGATCTGGTCCCGGTCGGCGGGCAGCGTGACCGGCAGCTCGTCGCGGACCCGGCCGGGGTTGCGGGCCAGCACCACGACCCGGTCGCCCAGGTAGACGCTCTCGTCGATGTCGTGCGTGACGAGCAGGATCGTCATGCCCTGCGCCCGGTGCACCTCCAGGACGAGGTCCTCCAGGTCCTCGCGGGTCTGCGCGTCGACCGACCCGAACGGCTCGTCCATCAGCATCAGCGTCGGCTTGTAGGCCAGCGCCCGGGCGATCGACACCCGCTGCTGCATGCCGCCCGACAGCTGCCACGGGTACTTGGCCGCCGCGTCCTCCAGGCCGACCGACGCCAGCGCCTCGACGGCGCGGGCCCGGCGGTCGGCCTTGCCGAGCCCGCGGCGGCGCAGCGGCAGCGCGACGTTGTCGCGGACCGTCAGCCACGGCAGCAGCGAGCGGCTGTAGTCCTGGAACACCACGGCGAGGTCGTCGGGCACGCCGTCGATGGGCGCGCCCTTCAGCACGACCTTGCCGTCGCTCGGCGGGACGAGTCCGGCGATGCAGCGCAGCAGCGTCGACTTGCCGCACCCCGACGGCCCGACGATCGTGACCAGCTCGCCCTCGCCGACCTTCAGGTCGATGCCGTCGAGGACGCGGTGCGTCCCGTAGGAGTGGCCCAGTCCGGAGATCTCCAGCATCGCGCTCACCGTGCCCCGGGCTCGTCGTACATCGCGGTGTTGTCGGCCGCCACGCGGACGCTGACGATGAAGGGCCCGTCGTGGGCGAGGGCCTCTTCCAGCGCGGCGTCCACGTCGGCGGCGCCGGCCACCGCCCGGCCGGGGCAGCCGAGCCCCTGCGCGAGCGCGACGAAGTCGATGCCGGAGATGTCGGCGCCCGGGATCGAGTCCAGGCCGATCCGCCGGCCGAGCCCCCTGATGGCGCCGTACCCGCCGTTGTCGAGGACGATCACCGTCATCGGCAGCCGGTGCTGCACGGCCGTCCACAGCGCCTGCACCGAGTACATGATCGCGCCGTCGCCGAGCACGCAGACGACCCGCTCGCCGGAGGAGGCGAGCGCGCGGCCGACCCCCATCGGCAGGCTCCAGCCGAGGACGCCGCTGCCCATGGTGAGGAACGAGCCGGGCCGGCTGAACGGCAGCCGGGCGTGGAACATGTCCCGGTGGCTCGGGATCTCCTCCACGACGACGGCGTCCTCGGGCAGCCGCTCGCGCAGCGACTCGATCACCAGCGCGGCGTCGATCGGGTCGGTGGCCCGCGGGCGGGAGAGCCGCTCCCGCGGCTCGGGCGCCGGCCGGTCGGCCTTCTCGACCAGTTCGAGCAGGCCCGCCACCCCCGCGCGGACCGTGGTGAGCACGCTGGTGCCGACCGGCGCCCACGCGGTCTGGGACGGGTCGCAGTCGAAGTGGAACAGCCGCGCGCCCTCCGGGACGTACGGGCCCTCGCTGTGCACGTGGTAGTTGAACACCGGCGCGCCGAGCACCAGCACGACGTCGTGGCCCTCCAGGCGAGCGGCGAGCTGGTCGCGGACCGGCGGCAGGAACCCCCGGAACAGCGCGTGGTCCTCGGGGAAGCCGGACCGCCCCGACAGCGGGCTGATCCACACCGGCGCGCAGGCGCGCTCGGCCAGCTCCACGACGAGGGACGCCGCGTCCTCGTCCTCCACGCCGTGCCCGACGACGATGACGGGGTTCTCGGCGCCGTTGAGCGCGTCGGCGGTCTCCCGCAGCGCGGCGGGGTCGGGCGCGAACGCGGTCCTCACCTCGCGGTGCGGGATCGGCTCGGCCGGCCGGTCCCAGTCGTCCTCGGGCACCGACAGGAAGACCGGGCCGCGCGGCGGGGTCATCGCCACCCGGTAGGCCTCGGCGAACGCGGCCGGGACGTCCTCGGCCCGCGCGGGCTGCCTGCTCCACTTCACGTAGGGGCGGGGGAACGTCTCGGGCTCGTCCGCGCCGAGGAACGGCCGGGTCGGCAGCATCGCCCGGGTCTGCTGCCCGGCGACGATCACCATCGGGATCCGGTCGCGGTAGGCGTTGAACACCGCGCCGAGGGCGTGCCCGAGGCCGCCGGCGGAGTGCAGGTTGACCAGGGCGGCGGTGCCCCTGGCGAGGGCGTGGCCCGCGGCCGCGCCGACCGCCACGATCTCCTGCAGGCCGAGGACGTAGTCGAAGTCCGCCGGGAAGTCGCGGAACATCCGCAGCTCGGTGGAGCCGGGGTTGCCGAAGACGGTGGTCATCCCGGTCCTCCGGCAGAAGTCGAACACCGCCTCCCGGACGGTGAACTCCGTCGTCATTGATCCGCCTTTCGCGCGCCGCGGTGCCAGCGAAGGAACCGTCGCTCCACCGCGAGCAGAATCGTGTTGAACAGGTAGCCGAGGATGCCGAGCAGCACGATCACCGACCACAGGGTCGGCAGGTCGGACTGGCTCTGCGCGTTGGTCAGCTCGAAGCCGAGGCCGTCGGTCGTGCCCGGGAGCAGCTCGGAGAAGACCATCAGGATCAGCGACAGCGACAGTGCCAGCCGCACGCCCGCGAAGATCTTCGGCAGCGACGCGGGGAGGATGACGAACCTGATCCGCTCGAACGCCGACAGCCGGAACGCCTCGGCCGTGGCCATCTGCATCTGGTCGACGCTGCGCGCCCCGTCGGCGGTGTTGAGCAGGATGGGCCAGATGGCGCTGAAGATGATGGAGGCGACCTGCATCTGCGTGCCGAACTCGAAGAGCACGATGAACACCGGCACGAGGGTGGGCGGCGGGATGACCCGGGCGAACTGCAGCAGCGGCTCAAGGTAGGCCAGCACGCGCTCCGAGCGGCCGAGCGCGATGCCGAGGACGACCCCGGCGACGACGCACGCCGCGAGCGAGAACGCCATCCGGGCCAGGCTGGGCGCGATCGAGTCGCCGGCCTCGGCGTTGAGGAACAGGTGGCTCGGCGGGCCGGAGAACCACAGGTCCCGCATGCGCTCGGCGATCTTGGAGGGCGGGGGGAAGAACGGGCTGTCGGAGGCGCGGGTCGCCGCCTCCCAGCAGCCGATGAGGACGGCCAGCGGGAGCCAGCGGTGCAGGATCCCGCGGGCCAGCCGCCCGGTCCGCCCGCCGCGCCGGGCGGCGGGCGCGGTGAGGGTCGCCGCCGTCACGATGCACCACTCCTCTGCGCCTTGTGCCAGCGGAACGCGCGGTTCTCGGCCTGCACCAGCGCGGTGTCGATGACCAGGCCGAGGCAGCCGGCCCACAGCGTCCCGGCGAGGACGTCGCGGGTGCCGTCGGGGGCGGTGCCGGCCTGGGCGATGAACATGCCGAGGCCGTCGCCGAAGCCGGAGAGGATCTCGGTGCCGACGGCGAGGATCAGCGCGATCGAGGCGGCGAGCCGCACGCCGGTCGCGATGAAGGGGGCGGCGCTGGGCAGTGAGACCCGCAGCAGCACCTGGATCCGGCCGAACCCGAAGCTGCGCAGGGTCTCCTTGGCCGTGGGGTCGACGTCGTCCAGTCCGTACATGGTGTTGAACAGGATGGGCCAGCTGCAGGCGTAGACGATGAGCGGCACCTCCATGTTGAGCCCGGAGCCGAGGACGAGCCCGGCCAGCGGGATCAGCGCGACGGAGGGGATCGGCCGCAGGAACTCCACGATCGCGCGGACCGCGGTGTTCACCGCCGGGACGCTGCCGAGCAGCAGCCCGAGCGGGACGGAGATCGCGATGGCGAGGAGCATCCCGAGCGCCCAGGCGGTGAGCGTCACCCGCACGTTGAACAGGAACGCCGAGTCGCCGAACAGCTCGAGCGCGCGGCCGGTGATGCTGGAGGCGGGGGGCAGATAGGAACGGTCCACAATTCCGGCCCGCCCGAGGGCCTCGCTCGCCAGGAACAGGACCGCCACCCCGGCGGCCCCCCGCGCCCACTTGCCCGGGCGCGAGAGGCCGCGGGGCGGCGTCGTCTGGTTGGCCATGGATGAATCAGCGTCCCGCCGTCACGACGTCGGCTGGAAGAGGATCGTCTTCAGGTCCGGCTTCTGCTGGAGCAGCTTCTCGGTGCTCATCAGGTCGACGATCCGCTGCATGCGCGTGGCGTTCAGCGAGGTCGAGTAGCCGGGCATGGTGATCACCTTGGCCACCTGCGCGTCGATCTTGGAGTAGCTCGGCAGCACCTCCTCGACGCGCTTGCGGTCGCCGGCCGCGATCTTCTGCGCGGCGATGATGGCGCGCTGGAACGCCGCGGCGGTCTTCGGGTTCTTCTTGACGAAGTCCTGCGTGCTGACGTAGCCGCTGATCGGGGTGTCGGTGATCGGCTCGGTGCCGCCGTCGACGGCCACCCGCGCGCCGAGCTTCTTCTCGGTGTCGGAGGAGAAGGGCTCCACGGTGTGGATGGCGTCGACCTGCCCCTTCTCCAGGGCGGTGGCCATCTGCGGGAACGGCACCTGGACGTACTTGACCTTCGACGGGTCGACGTTGTTGGCCTTGAGGATCGCGTCCAGCGTCAGCGACTGGATGTTGTTCAGGATGTTGACCGCGACCTTCTTGCCCTCCAGGTCCTTGGGGGCCTTGATCGAGGACTTGGGCATGACCAGCACGTCCATCATGTGCGAGGTCATGGTCGTGCCCTCGGCCAGGATGCTCAGCTTGAGCGCGCCCTTCTCGTTGGCCTGCAGGAACGAGACGTAGTTGGCGCCGGAGATGACGTCGACCTCGCCCTTGGACAGCGCGGGCAGCGCCAGGGTGCTCTGCGCGATCGGCTTGACCTTGACGTTCAGCCCCTCCTTCTGGAAGAGCTTCTCCTTCTGCGCGATGTAGACGGCGGCGCTGTCCACCAGCGGCAGGGCGGCGACCGTCACGGTCTTCTTCTCGAGTCCGTTGCCGCCGCCGGAGTCGTCCGACCCTCCGCAGGCGGCGGTGAGGGACGCGACCAGGGCGAGGGCGCTGAGCAGCGCGGAAAGACGTCTGGATTGCCGCATGGGCACTCCTTAACTCAACAGGGGGAAGTTGCTTCGGCAGGGGTCGGGCAAAGCAGGGCATGTGAGCCAGGGGGAACGACTGCAGCCACCACTCCCGCCGCGCCTGAAGATCACGTGCGTCGGGAGAGTATCGCGGACTGGGTGGCTTGGGGGGTTTGGCTCCGAATTGCGTGACTCTCTTGTGTCCTGGCGAAGTCCAGTGGCCAATGGCGCGCCGGCGGCGTCTCCGCTGCTGGGACGGGGGGCGGCGCCGGGACGGCCGGGCCCGCGGCCGACCGGCCCTACTGTCCGGTAGGCCTTCCGGATGGCGTTCGATATCGCGTCGAATAAGCGCCGGAGGGGCGCCGCATTCCCCTTGTTTTACGGGGTTCTCGCGCTTGTTGTGACAATCCATCGCCGAGTGAATGCGGAGCGTGATCGGGTCGCGCGGCGCCGGACGGGGAGGCCGGGCCGAGCGGGGGATCGGTGCGGAGGGAGCAGGTGAGCTTACGGCGGGTGACCGGCACGTCGCCGAACGTCCGAGTGCGGAGCGTGACATCGCGAACTCGCGGAAACGGACATCTGGGCATGAAATTACGATTGCCGCATTGGTCTCTATCGTCTCGCCTATGGTCCTTTGCGGCCTATCCGTGGATGTGCTGCAATGTCGTGCGCCGGAGGTGGAGACGATGTTGCTTTAACCCTTCGCGCCGATGGGCCTACGGAGTGTGCGGCATCGTGAGGGAGAGGGTGTTGACGGCGGATGCAACCAAGCGACGTGGGTCGCGACCGTGCTCGGCCTGGTGACGTCGA
The DNA here is from genome assembly GCF_030283205.1 of Actinomadura opuntiae. GTDB lineage: Bacteria > Actinomycetota > Actinomycetes > Streptosporangiales > Streptosporangiaceae > Spirillospora. Next base: position 229,193 of record NZ_JASNWF010000019.1, on the reverse strand, counting down.
GGCGCAGTCGGACCGGCCGGCACGGCCAGAGGGCCCGCCGCGACGGGGCGGGCGGCTGCGCCTGCGCAACTGGCGGGTGCCGCAGCGCCTGATCGTGCTGATCCTGGTGCCCACGCTCGCCGCCGTCGCGCTGGCCGGCCTGCGGATCTCCGACTCGGTCGGCAAGGCGCAGAGCTACGGCCGCGTCGAGCGCATGGCGGAGCTCGGCGAGGGCATCGCCCAGTTCGTCCAGGAGTTCACCGCCGAGCGCGACGAGGCCGTCGAGTACATCACCGCCGGCCGCCCCGCCTCCATGCAGCAGGCGCTGCAGGCCCAGCAGCAGCGGACCGACGCGCAGGTCGCGCCGGTGCGGACCGCCGCGTCCCGCATCAGCGGCTCCTACGGGGCCGAGGCCGTCCGCGACGCGACCGCGGTGGAGAGCCGGCTCGACGGCGTCAAGGCGCTGCGCTCGCTGGTGACCGGGACCAAGGTCCCGGCCTTCATCGTGCTGCAGAAGTACACCGACTCCGCGCAGGAGATGATCGCCGTCCTGGACGGGATCTCCCAGAACGTCGCCGACGACCGGCTCGCGGAGTCCAGCCGTGCGCTCGGCGCGCTCGCCCGCGCCAAGGAGGCCGTCTCCCGCGAGCGCGCCATCCTGCTCGTCGGCGCGCGCGAGGGCGGGCTCGTCACCGACGAGCTGAACCAGCTCACCGCGGCGCGCGCGCAGGAGGACAGCGAGCTCGCCGCCTTCCGCGACTCCGCGTCCCTGGAGCAGACCCAGCTGTACGAGGACACCGTCGTCGGCCCCAAGATCGACCAGGCCCGCGACGTGCGGCAGCGCGTGATCTCGGCGGCGAGCGCGAACGCCGGGGTGCTGCCCGGGTCGCTGCGCTCCACCCGCGCGGCCAAGACGATGCGCACGGCGATGACCGCGATGGTCGACCAGATGCGCCAGGTCGAGCAGCGGCTCGCCGCCGACATCCGCGCGCACAGCGACGAGCAGGGCACGTCCGCGCGCAACGCGACGATCCTCGACTCCGCGCTCGTCGCCGTCCTGCTGCTCATCGTGCTGCTGATCACCATCGTGATGGCGCGCTCGCTGGTGCGCCCGCTGCGCCGGCTGCAGTCCGGCGCGCTGGAGGTCGCCAGCACCCGGCTGCCCGGCTTGGTCGACCGGCTGCGCGACCCCGAGGCGGCCGCCGGCGGCATCGAGGTCGCGCCCATCGAGATCGACTCCACCGACGAGATCGGGCAGGTCGCCCGCGCCTTCGACGAGGTCCACCGCGAGGCGGTCCGGCTCGCGGCCGACGAGGCGGTGCTGCGCGGCAACATCAACGCGATGTTCGTCAACCTGTCGCGGCGCAGCCAGTCGCTGATCGAGCGGCAGCTGCGGCTGATCGAGGAGCTGGAGCAGAGCGAGCGCGACGAGGAGCAGCTCGGCAGCCTGTTCCGGCTCGACCACCTCGCCACCCGCATGCGCCGCAACTGCGAGAACCTGCTGGTCCTCGGCGGCCAGGAGCAGGCGCGCCGGTGGAACAAGCCCGTCCCGCTGATCGACGTGGTCCGCGCCTCGCTGTCGGAGGTCGAGCAGTACGAGCGGGTGGCGCTGCGCGTCCAGGGCGACATGACCGTCGCCGGGCCCGTCGTCAACGACCTCGTCCACCTGCTGGCCGAGCTGGTGGAGAACGCCCTGGTGTTCTCCTCCGAGCACACCAAGGTCACCGTCTCCGGGCAGCTGCTCAGCGGCGGCGGCTCGATGCTCCAGATCACCGACAACGGCGTCGGGATGTCGCAGGAGGAGCTGGAGCAGGCGAACTGGCGGCTGGCGAACCCGCCGGTCATCGACTTCTCCGCCGCCCGGCGCATGGGCCTGTTCGTGGTCGGCCGGCTGGCCGTCCGGCACGGCATCCGGGTCGAGCTGCGGGCCGCGCAGGGCGGCGGGCTCACCGCGTTCGTCGTGCTGCCGGACGCGGCCGTCACGCCGGGCGAGCCCGCCGGCGTCGGCGTCGGCGCGCGCGGCCTCGGCGTCCGCGACTCCGGCAGCCACGGCCAGCTGACCGCGCTCACCACGACCGCGGCCGAGCCGCCCTCCACCGGGGCGAGCGGTGCTTTCCGGCAAGACGACTTCGGTCCCGCCGCCGGGTTCGGCACGGGCACCGGCGGCAACCCGATGGTCGGCCACACCGGGCCGCTGCGGCCGCTGCGCGGCGCCACCGGGCCGCAGCCGGCGATGGGCGGTCCCGTCCCGCCCGACGGCACCGGACCCCAGTCGCCCCTGTCGACCGGGCCGCTGACCCCCACCGCCGGCTCGGGAGCGCACGCCGCCGGCACCGGCGCGCACGCCGCCTTCCCGAACACCGGGCCGCTGCCGGCCGTCCCGCCGGAGCCGCGCCGCCCCGCGGACGCCCCGCCGCCGGACGACCCGTACCGCGCCGGCGACCGGCCCGTCCCGCCGCGCGACCTGCCCGTCCGCCGTCCCGGCGCCCAGCTGCACGGACGGCAGCACGAGGGCGGCCCGCGCGACAACGTGTTCGAGCCCCCGAGCGAGCGGGCCCAGCAGCCGGAGGCCAACGGGTTCCACGACCCGGCCGACCGGCGCACCGGGCCGCAGCCCGTGGTCCCCGAGGCCCAGCCCGTGGTGCCCGAGCCGGGCGCCCGGCGCCAGCAGATCCCCTGGGAGACCGGCCCGCTCGACCAGGTCCCCGGGGACACCGGGCCGCACGGCGACCTCTCCCGCAACGGGGCGCCCGGCCGCGGACCCGGCGGGGGACGGCCGCAGCCGCCCCGGGACCCGGTTCCGGAGCACCACCGCGCCGCCGAACCGTCCGGCTACGAGCAGAACGGCTACGAGCAGAACGGCTACGAGCCGAACGGTTACGAGTCGAACGGCTACGAGCAGAGCGGCTACGAGCGGAGCGGCTACGAGCAGCCGGCTCCCGCGGCGCGGCAGGCGCCGCCGTCCGCCCCCGCCGGGCAGCGGCGGCCGCGTGTGCCCGAGCGTTCGCCGATCTTCGATGCGATGCAGTCGGAATGGTTCCAGCGCCGGACGGGAGGGGACGTGGGCGAGGACCCGGTGAAGGGCTGGGAGTCACCGGCGGACGAGGGCTTCCGCGCGGCCGAGGCCGCCCGCGAACCCGTCGCGGGCAGCCGCACGCAGGTCGGGCTGCCCAAGCGCGTCCCCGGCAAGAACCGCATCCCCGGGGCGGTGGGCCGCACGCCAGCCGCGCCCGCGGGCGGGCCGCCCCAGCCGGCGGCGCAGCCGCCGGCGGCCCCCGGACGGACGCAGCCGGTGCCGCGCCCCGGCGCGCCCGTCCAGGGCCAGCAGTCGTCCGGCCAGTCGGCCGACGTCGTGCGCAACCGTTTCGCGAGCCTGCAGCGCGGCGTCCATCGGGGACGCAACGAGGCGCGGGGCGGGGGCACGTCAGGTGAGGTGCCGTCACAGGGTGACGGCGAGACAGGAGGCACCCGGTGAGCGGGCAGGATCTCAACTGGTTGGTGACGAACTTCGCGGACCGTGTCGCGAAGGTCGCGCACGCCGTCGTGGTCTCCTCCGACGGATTGCCGATGGCCTACTCGGCGGGCTTCCCGCCCGAGCGGGCGGACCAGCTCTCGGCGATCGCCTCGGGGTTGATGAGCCTGACCCAGGGCGCGGCGAAGATCTTCGACGCGGGCGGCGTGAACCAGACGGTCGTGGAGATGGACCGCGGGCTGCTGTTCGTCATGTCGATCGCGAACGGCTCGGTGTTCGCGGTGCTGGCGGCGCCCGACTGCGACCTAGGGCTCGTGGCGTACGAGATGACGCTGCTGGTGGAGCGGGTGGGCCGGGTGCTGACCCCGGCGCTGCGCGCGCAGGAGCAGCAGCCCTACGGCGGCCCCTCGGTGACCGAGATGGGCGCCGGACCCGCCCGCTTTTGACGTGACTGACTCTGACGGAGGTCGGCGACATGGATCGAGGCAGTCCCTTCGGAGCCGGTCCGGGAGGTCCCGGGCGCTGGCCCGGTGAGCCGCGCTCGGTGCAGGACCGGCCGGCCGGGCGGGACGAGGGCGACACCAGCTCGCTGGTGCGCCCGTACGCGGTGACCGGCGGGCGCACCAAGCCGCGCTACGACCTGGCCATCGAGGCCCTGGTCACCGCCGCGCCGTACCCGCCGCGCGATGTGTCCATGCTGACCCCGGAGTACCGGGCGATCATGGACCTGTGCCGCTCGGCCCGCTCGGTGGCCGAGGTGTCCGCGCTGCTGCGCATGCCGCTCGGGGTGGCCCGGGTGCTCGTCGCGGACATGGCCATGGAAGGGCTGCTGCGCCTGCACCAGTCGATCCCCACGACGGCCGGCGGCCAGCCGGACCTCCGCTTGCTAGAAAGGGTGCTCAGTGGCCTTCGGAAGCTCTGACCAGGTCCCGCCCCCGGGGCCGCACGGACCCGAGGCCGAGCTGACCTCGGTGAAGATCGTCGTCGGCGGCGGGTTCGGCGTCGGCAAGACCACCTTCGTGGGGTCGGTCTCGGAGATCATGCCGCTCACCACCGAGGCGGTCATGACCGCGGCCAGCGCCGACGTGGACGACCTGTCGGCCGTCCCGGACAAGACGACCACCACGGTCGCGATGGACTTCGGCCGCGTGTCGCTGGACAGCGAGCTGATCCTGTACCTGTTCGGGACCCCCGGGCAGCACCGCTTCTGGTTCATGTGGGACGACCTGGTGCGCGGCGCGATCGGCGCGGTGGTGCTGGTCGACACCCGGCGGCTGGAGGACTGCTTCGCGGCGGTCGACTACTTCGAGGAGCTCGGCCTGCCGTTCGTGGTGGGCGTGAACGGCTTCCACGGCGAGTTCCAGTACGCGATCGAGGACATCCGCGAGGCGCTGTCGATCAGCGCGCACGTGCCGATCGTGCAGTGCGACGCGCGCAGCCGCGAGTCCACCAAGCAGGTGCTGATCACGCTGGTGCAGCACGCGATGTCGGTGCACTCCACCGCTCCCGCCGGCGCGCCGGCGCCGCCCGCGGCCCCCGGCGGCCCGCTGGGCACGGCGTCCCCGAGCTGGACCTGACGCCGGGCCGGGCACCGGACCCGGCCCGCCGCCGTCCCGTCCCGCCCCGGCCGCCCCGTCCCGGACGACCCGCGTCGCGTTGGTTACGGTCGCGTAGATTGTGTGCACGATGCATGATTGTCCGACGTGACCGACATTGAACCAATGCCAGGGCTTGCGATGGACGAACTGGAGAACATCCGTACGTACGTGGCCATCGGCGACAGCTTCACCGAGGGCCTGAACGATCCCTACCCCGGCGAGAACGACCGCTTCCGCGGCTGGGCCGACCGGCTCGCCGAGCATCTGGCCGAGCACAGCCCCGGCCTGCGGTACGCCAACCTTGCGGTGCGCGGCAAGCTCGTCCGGCAGATCGTGGACGAGCAGGTCCCGCGGGCCGTCGAGCTCGCGCCCGACCTGGTGACGTTCTGCGCGGGCGGCAACGACATGATCCGCCCCGGCGCCGACCCCGACGCGCTCGCGGTCGTCTTCGACGACGCCGTTCGGCGGCTGCGCGCCACCGGCGCCCGCGTGGTGGTCTTCACCGGGTTCGACACCCGCGCGCTGCGCTCCGGCGCCCGCATCCGCGGCAAGGCCGCCACCTACAACATGCACCTGCGCGCCATCGCCGACCGCCGCGGCTGCACGGTCGTCGACCTGTGGTCGCTGCGCGTCTTCGACGACCCGCGCGCCTGGTACGAGGACCGCCTGCACCTGTCGCCCGAGGGGCACCGCCGCATGGCGCTGTTCGTCGCGGGCGTCATCGGCGTGCCGGTGAAGGGCGACTGGCGCGAGCCGTGGCCGGCCCTGGAGCCGGCGGACTGGCTCACCTCCCGCCGCGAGGACCTGCACTGGGCCCGCACCTACCTCCTGCCGTGGATCGGGCGCCGCGCCACCGGCCGCTCCTCCGGCGACGGCCGCGCCCCCAAGCGGCCCGTCCTGACGGAGCTGACCGGGCTGACGGAGCTGAACGAGCGCTAGCGGAGGCGGCGCGCGTATCCGTGCCGCGCGACCGGGGGGTCGGGGGGCTCGTCCCCCCGGTCGATGTCGCGGGCGGCGTTGGGGCCGCCCGCCAGCTCGCCCCCCGACAGCGCCGCCTCCAGCGTCGCCTGGACGGGGATGCGGCGGTTCAGGCCGGTGATCTCCAGGGTGCGGCGGACGATGGGACGGGGACCGGCCAGGGTCAGGCTGCCCCCGGCGGCCGTGGCCGCCTTGTAGCAGCCGACGATGACCGACAGTCCCTGGGAGTCCATGAAATCCAGCTCCGCGAGGTCGAGGATCAGGTGGTCGCCGTGCTCGCGGCGGGCGGCGTCCAGGCGCCGGCGCAGCTCGTCCGAGCCGGCGATATCGAGCTCGCCGCGCAGCCGCACGACGGCGCGGCCGGCGTGCGAGCGGGCGGTCACTTCAAGCGGTGGCACCGGGGGGTTCCCCCTCCTGTCGGCAGACGCCCGCCGGGCCGGGGGGCCGGTGGACGTTTTCCATATGACAACTATCGCCGAGGAGCGGCCGTGTGCCAACCCGCCGCGACGGGGTGTGCGTGATAGCGCCGGGTCGTAGGGTGCTTGCCAGACGTGACGTCCCCCACCCGCCGCATAGGAGAAGGACCAGGTGCGTTCCCCCCGGCTGCCGGACCATCTCGAGCTGCTGCTCACCGAGGAGCCCGTGCTCGACGTGTACGCCCACGGACCGTGGCGCGTGCCCGACGGGCTGTTCGAGCGGATGCGGGAGCGGGCGGTCGCCTACAACGCCGACCCGCGGGCCGCGCTGCTGTCGCGGCAGCTGAGCGACTTCTACGGGGAGGGGACGAGCGCGGCGGGCGCCGAGCAGTGGTCGCTGCTGACGTTCCTGCTCGGCGCGTCGGCGGTGCGCGGCGGATCGCGCGGGGACGTCGACTACGAGCTGCTGTCGGACTTCCTCGCGACGCCCGAGCCGGCCGTCCGCGAGCCGGCCGCGTGGTTCACCCAGGGCGGGCGGTGGCGCCCGCCGGGCCTGTGGCTGCCCGAGCCGGCCGGTGACGACCGCGAGCTGCGCGCGGTGATGCTGGCCCTGGCCCGGGAGGGGCTGGACGTCTTCGACGGCCTGGAGCCCGTCGAGCGGCGCCGCCGGGCGCTGATCGGCCTGTTCGACCGGCGGGCCGCCGACCCGGAGCTGCGCGAGCTGGACCTGACCGCCCCGCAGGACCGGCTGGAGGAGCTGTGGGCCGCCGGCCTGACCGACGAGGAGCTGGCCGTCCTGCCGGAGCTGGCCGGGCCCGTCGGGTACCTCGGCTGGGCGTGCGAGGGACTGGACGCGGCGCACGCGCGGCTGTCGGAGGCCGTCCTGGACGGCGACGGCCCGGACGCCGCGCTGGCCAAGGTGCTGCTCGCGGCCGAGGCCACGGCCGTCCCCGCGGAGCTGTCGGTCGCGCTGGGCGTCGACCGCTACCAGGCCCTGGAGGAGCGGTTCCGCGCCGTCCGGGGCGGGTTCTCCGTCGAGGCGTGGCAGCAGGACGTGCGCTCGTGGCTGGCGCGGGGGCTGGTCGCCGGCGAGGCCGACGCGGCGCGCGCCTGGCTGGACATGGCGGTCCGCATCACCGGCGCGGTGCAGGGCCTGCCGGACGCGGCGACGAGCCCGCGCTGCCGCGTCCCGGTCCGCCCGTTCCAGTCCGACCTGCGGCGGTTGTTCGCGGCGCGCCGCGTCGCCAACCCGCTGGTCACCGCCCTCGCTCCGGACGCGCCGGGGGAGACGCGCGCGGAGGGAACGCCCGCTCCCTCCGAAGTCCCCGACGAAGCCCTGGTCGGCCAGCCCGAGCTTGCGGGCGCGGTCCAGGACGCGCTCGCGGCGCGGCTGGCGGGGGAGCGGCCCGTCCGGCTGCTGATCGCCGGGCCGGAGGGCACCGGCAAGGGCACCGCCGCCGAGCTGCTGGAACGGCGGCTGGCCGCGGGCGGCGCCGTGCGCGAGGCGCTGTGGGTCTCCGACCAGGTGTTCGCCTCGCTGAGCGTCAGCGACGCCGCCCTGTGGCTGCAGGCCCGCGTCCGCGACTGCGTCGAGGCGCGGATGCTGCTGATCGTCGACGACCTGGAGCGGCTGGTCACCTACGAGCGGTGCGGCGCGGCCGCGGTCGAGGAGCTGCGCCGGCTCATGGCCCGCTCGCCCCGCCTGGACGTCGTCGCGCTGTGCCGCACGGGCGGCGACCGGCGGCTCTTCGACGCCAACCCGGCGCTCGTCCGGGCGTTCGACGTGGCCCGCACGCACGACTTCGCCGACGGCGACTTCGCCGAGCTGTTCACCCGGGCCGTGCGGGCCCGCGGCGCCACGGTGCCGGCCGAGGTCGCCGCGACCGCCGGGGTCCTGCTCAGCCGCACGCCGCCGCTGCTGAACCTGCGCGGCGCGCGGCTGGCCGAGCACACCGCGGCGCAGTGCGTCGCGTCCGCGCGGGCCCGCGCCGACGGCGGCGAGCCGGAGGTCACCGCCGCGGACCTGCCGCAGCGGCTCATCCCGGGCCGTCCCGCCGAGACCGACCCGTTCGCCGAGCTGGCCGCCTGCGCCGGGATCGCGCCGGTCAAGCGGGAGGTGGACGCGCTGGTCGCCGAGGCCAAGGCGGCCCGGCTGCGCCGCGAGGCGGGCATGGCGCTCGCCGCCCGCCCGCGCAACCTGGTGTTCACCGGCAATCCCGGCACCGGCAAGACGAAGGTCGCGCGGATCCTCGGCCGGATCTACGCCGGGCTCGGCGTCCTGTCGTCCGGGCACATGGTGGAGGTCGAGCGCGCCGACCTGCTCGGCGAGTACGCCAGCGAGAGCGTGCTGCGGGTGCGCCGCGCCGTGGAGCAGGCGCTCGGCGGCGTCCTGGTCGTCCGGGACGCGCACGCGTTCGTCGCGGCGGCCGTGGACGCCGCGCGCGGCCGCGAGGTCCTGGACGTGCTGCTGGCCACCGTCCAGGCGCACACCGACGACCTGGTGGTGGTGCTGACCGGGCCGCAAGCGGAGCTGAACGGGCTGCTGAAGTCCCATGCCGACCTCGCCGCGCTGTTCCCCCGGACCGTCCCCTTCCCCGACCTCACCGACGACGAGCTGGTGCAGGTCTTCGCCGCCAAGGCCGCCGACGGCGGGTTCGCGCTGGCCCCGGGCGTGCTCGACAAGGTCCGGGCGCTGGCCCAGGCCGCGCCGCGCGACCACGGCTTCGGCAACGCCCGCATCATGATCCACCTGCTGGACCGGGCGGTGGCGATGCAGGGCCGCCGCGTGCTCGCCGACGGCATCGTCGACGAGACCGAGTCGCTCGACGAGATCCTGCCCGAGGACGTCCCCGACGCCCTCGGCCGCGGCGGCGGGGACGTCTCGGCCGACCCGCTCGGCGAGGTCGGCCGGCTGATCGGCCTCAAGGACGTCAAGCGGCAGGTGGACGCGCTGGTCGCCGAGGCCCGCGCCGAGCAGATGCGCCGCGACGCGGGCGTGCCGCTCACCGTCCCGACCCGGCACATGGTGTTCATGGGCAACCCGGGCACCGCGAAGACGACCATCGCCCGGCTGATCGCGGCCGTGTACGCGCGGCTCGGGCTGCTGTCGTCCGGCCACCTGGTGGAGGTGACCCGCGCCGACCTCGTCGCCGAGTTCATCGGGCAGACCGCCCCGCGGGTGCGCGCCGCGGTCGAGCGCGCCCTCGGCGGCGTGCTGTTCATCGACGAGGCCTACGCGCTGACCTCGGCGGGCGGCGGCGACCAGCGCGACTTCGGCCACGAGGCGATCGCCGAGCTGCTGCGGCTCATGGAGGAGCACCGCGCCGACCTGGTCGTCATCGTCGCCGGCTACGACGCGGAGATGGAGCGCTTCCTGAAGTCCAACCCGGGCCTGGAGTCGCGCTTCCCGCAGATCCTGCGCTTCCCCGACTACTCCGACGACGAGCTGGTCACGATCTTCGAGCTGATGGCGGCGACGGCCGGCTTCGCCCTCGCCGCCGGCGTGCCCGCCGCGCTGCGCCGGCTGGTCGCCGCCCAGCCGCGCGGCTCTTCCTTCGGCAACGCCCGCCTCGTCCGCAACCTGCTGGACGCCGCGATCTCCCGCCAGGCGCAGCGCATCACCGCCGCCCACGACGCCGACCCCGCCGCCACCGACCCCGCCGAGATCCGCCTCCTGCGCCCCGAGGACCTCCCCGAGACCCCCCCGACCGACACCGACCCCAACAGATTCGGCCCGTATCTCTAGAGGGAGTACGCCTGGGACTGGAGGGTGTAGAGGTCGGCGTAGAGGCCGCCTTGGGTCATGAGGGCGGCGTGGTCGCCCTCCTCGATGACCTTGCCGTGTTCCAGGACGTAGATGCGGTCGGCGAAGCGGACGCTGGCGAGGCGGTGGGTGATGAGCAGGACGGTGCGTCCGGCGGCGTGGTCGCGGATCCGGTCGAACAGCAGGTGCTCGGCGCGGGCGTCGAGGCTGGCGGTGGGCTCGTCGCAGATCAGCAGCGGCGCGTCCCGGTAGAAGCCGCGGGCCACGGCGAGCCGCTGCCACTGGCCGCCGGACAGCTCGGCGCCGCCCTCGAAGCGGCGGTCCAGGAGGGTGTCGTAGCCGCGCGGGAGGTCCGCGACGACCTCCTCGGCGCCGGACGCGCGGGCGGCGGCGAGCACGGCGGGGTCCTCGGGGGCGCCGGTGCGGTGCCGGGGCCCGCGGCCCATGGTGATGTTCTCCCGGGCGGCCATCGGCCAGTGGGTGTACTCCTGGGCGATGACGGCGACGCGGCTCCACACCTCGTGCGGCCGGACGGCGGTGAGGGGCACGTCGTCCCACAGGACCTCGCCGTCGTCGGGGTCGTAGAGGCCGGCCATGATCCGGGAGAGGGTCGTCTTGCCGGATCCGTTCTCGCCGACGAGCGCGACGACCTCCCCGCGGCGCACCTCCATCGAGACGCCGCTCAGTGACGGGGAGTCCGAGCCGGGGTAGGTGAAGGTGACGTCGCGGACCCGGATCCGGTCGAACGCGGCGGGCAGGGCCGGGCGCGGCACAGTGTCCGACGCGGTGTCCGACCCGGTGTCCGACGCGGTGTCCGGCGGGGGGAGGGAGCGGCGCGGGATCCTGGCCTCGGCGGTGTCGCAGAAGGCCAGGTAGTCGCCGAAGTACAGGCCCTCCTCGTAGCACTGGTTCACCGCGAACACGAGGTTGGCCAGGGACGTCTGCCCGCTCCTGATCGCCAGCACCGCCGTGCCGGCGACCGCGAGCGGCACCCAGCCCTGCCACAGCATCAGCCCGAGCGCGACGTAGACGCCGGCGGTCGCGAGGCCCTTCAGCACGTCCCCGGTGATCTTCACGAAGGTCTGCCGGCGGGCCAGGCCGAGCTCGACGCGGCGCTGGTAGGCGGCGAACCGGTCGTACTCGGCGAGCAGGAACGGCCGCATGGTGAACGCGCGGACCTCGGCGGCGTGCCGCCGCTCGGTCATCAGGCCGGACAGGATCCACTTGCGGCGGGCCACGCCGACCAGCGCGAGCATCGTCGCGTAGCGCATCCGGGCGCGGCGCACCGACGCCCACCCCTCCGGGACGGCGGTCAGCAGGAGCAGCGGGAGCAGCAGCGGGTGCAGCACGCCGAGGGTGCCGGCGGCGGCGGCCATGCCGACGGTGCCGGTGAGGACGTCCACGGCGTGCTGGACGACCTGGGGCGCGGCGTTCATCCCGCGGGTCTCGGCGCGCTGCAGGTCGTCCAGGAACTTCGAGTCGTCGAGCGCGGTCAGGTGCGCGGCCGTGGTGGCCTCGTAGAGCCGCAGCTCGACCAACCGCTGGACCTGCGGTTCCAAGCGGGCCTGGGACCAGCCGGCGGCGGCCTGGAGCCCGGACCGCAGCGCCACCGAGCCCGCGACGAGCGCCAGCGACGGCAGCGCGTCGCGGACGCGGCCGGGCGTCGGCCCGGCGCTGAACAGCGCGGTGAGCACGCCGGTGGTGGCGAGCAGGCCGAACGCGGTGAACAGCCCGGCCGCGAGGTTGAGGGACACCGTCGCGACGGTGTCCGCGCGGCTGGCCCGCCAGGCCAGCCCGGACGCCTGCGCGATCACCGCCGGGAGCCTGCGCGCGAGGGTGCCCATCCCGGTCTCGGCCAGCTCGCCGTCCCGGGCGTGCCAGACGTGCGCCGAGAGTTCCGGCATTTCGCGATCTACCGGGTCGTTCGGGTCCGCGCGTTTCGCGGGCGGGCGGCGCCGCTTACCCGCCATGGGCAGGATCTTTTCGGCGAAACGCCGTACCGCACCCATGCTCCGCCCTCCACGCGTATGTACTACCGAAGGGCAGTGTGCGCCTTTAGGGGGACACTGTCCGCTTCATATGTCACATAGCGTGGTGATTTGGAGCTGTGGACAATCATGCGCCGGATGGACGCGGCAGGCCGTCGCTTTGTCTAAGGTCTACGGCATGACCGACGGCTGGCCCGAGGGCTGGACACGCAGGAAGGACGACGGCGTGGCCCGTGACAGGCAACGCTCCGTACGCGCGGAGCACCCGCACGCCGCCTACGGGCGGGAGGGCTACGGCGACCCGTACGACGATCCGTACGGCGGCGACCAGCTCGCCGGGGGCCGGGTGTACCCGGACGGCCCGGCGGGCGGCCCGCCCGTGCGGCGGCGCCGGCGGCGCCGCTGGCCCCGGATCCTCGGCGTGCTCGCCGTCGTCCTGGTGCTGCTGGTCGTCGGCGGCTACTTCTACCTGGACTCGCGGCTGGAACGGGAGTCGGTCCTGACCGACTACGCGGGACGCGTCGCCGACACGCCCGGCACCAACTGGCTGATCGTCGGCTCCGACAGCCGCAAGGGCCTGGACAAGTCGGCCCAGAAGAAGCTCCACACCGGCTACGCGGCCGGGCGGCGCACCGACTCGATGATGCTGCTGCACTACGGCGCGGGCGGCACGTCCCTCGTCAGCCTGCCCCGCGACTCCTACGTCCCGATCCCCGGGCACGGATCGAACAAGCTGAACGCGGCCTTCGCCTTCGGCGGGCCCAAGCTGCTCGCGCAGACGGTGGAGAAGAGCACCGGCATCCACATCGACCACTACGCCGAGATCGGGTTCAACGGGTTCGTGGGCGTGGTCGACGCCGTCGGCGGAGTGAACATCTGCGTCAAGGAGAACATCAAGGACTCCAAGGCGGGCATCGACCTCAAGGCCGGCTGCCAGAACCTCAAGGGAAGCGACGCGCTCGGCTACGTCCGGACCCGTCACTTCGCCCGCGCCGACCTGGAGCGGGTCGAGCACCAGCGGCAGTTCTTCGGCGCGCTGATGAAGAAGGCGAGCAGCCCCACGACGCTGCTCAACCCGTTCCGCAGCATCCCGCTGGCGCTGCACTCCACCAGTAACTTCCTGGTGGACGACGGCGACCACCTGTACGACCTGATGCGGATGATGTGGGCGATGCGCAGTGTCAGCAAGGGCGGCGTGACGACGACCGTCCCGATCGGCGGCACCGGGTCCTCGCCGGCCGTCGGCTCCTACATCACCTGGGACAGGGCGAAGGCGTCGCAGCTGTTCGGCGCGCTCAAGGAGGGGCAGCCCATCCCGTCCGACCTCGTCCAGAAGTGAGGGCGCGCCCCGGCTTGGCTAGAGTCGGGGCATGGCGGATGTGACCCCCGAGGGCGAAGAAGCGGACGAGCTGTCGAAGCTGTCGTCCAAGGAACTCCACGACCGCGCGATGGACCTGGCCAAGGAACGCCGCGACGTCGGGTTCCTGTGGGATCTGCTGCGCGCCATCCCGGCGGCGGCCGCGGCCACCGGGGATGTCGACCGCGCGGAGTTCGACCTGTTCCACGGGCTGTCGCTGCTGGGCGAGTTCACGCACGCGGGCGAGGGCGAGGTCGCCGACGCCCTCCGGCCCTTCTACATCGAGTACCTCGCCGGCCGCGCCGGCTGAGTCGCGCGTCCACGGCACGCGTCCGCGCCTTTTGCGCGGCACGCGTGCGCGCCACCTGCCCGTTTTCTGCCCGCGCCAAGCGGACATGACCTTGTCTTTACCTTCCCTTGATCTCCGGACGGCCGTCCCTGGGCACTACTCTCCGTAGGCATCTGACCGCAGAGGGTGGTTGAAGTGAACAAGAAACATCTGAAGATTGCCTCGCTCGCTTTTGTGGCGTGGTATGTCATCAGCAAGCCGGAGGGGGCGGCCGGCCTGGTCAACAACGCGCTGAGCGGGCTCGGGAATGCGGCCGTATCGGTCTCGCACTTCATGAACGCCATCTCCACGTAGCGGACGCTGCTCCGGCGCCCCGTGCCCGCGGCGGGTACGGGGCTGCTTCGCGCGCGGTGACCAAGCACTGCCCGTCACGCCACAGTAAAATCCTGCTTTGCTAGAAGACGCGGCCGGGCATCATTGGATCGGGTCAATGTGTCGCTGCGCTACTACAGGGACGGCGTACGGATGAAGAAGAACCTCCGCTATGTGGCCATCGCCTTCGTCATCTTCTACCTGCTGAGCTCACCCCGGGACGCGGCCGGTTTCGTCAACAACGCGTTCACCCAGTTGGGCAGGGCCGGCGACCAGGTCGCCGCGTTCGTGTCCAGCCTGGACCTGTCTCCGTGACCCGGTGCGTCCGGGTGCCGGTGCGGCGGTCCGCGGCGGGGGTGATCGCCTAGTATCGGCCGCATGTCTTTCTTTGACGTGGAGATCCAGGGTCTGCAGGGTGGGTCCGCGGACCTCGGGCAGTACCGGGGCAAGGCCGTGCTCGTCGTCAACGTCGCCTCCAAGTGCGGCCTGACCCCGCAGTACGCCGGCCTGGAGCGGCTGCAGGAGCGGTTCGCCGGGCGCGGCTTCACCGTCCTCGGCGTGCCGTGCAACCAATTCATGGGCCAGGAGCCGGGCGGCTCGGAGGAGATCGCCGAGTTCTGCTCGACGACCTACGGGGTCACCTTCCCGATGACCGAGAAGGTCGAGGTCAACGGGGACGGCCGGCACACGCTGTACGAGGGCCTCGTCGGCGCCCCCGACGCCGAGGGGCACACCGGCGACATCCGGTGGAACTTCGAGAAGTTCCTGATCGCCCCGGACGGCGCGGTCGCGGCCAGGTTCGCCCCGCAGACCGAGCCGGAGTCCGCCGACGTCGTCGCCGCCATCGAGAAGAACCTCCCGGCCTGACCGGTGCTGTGAAACGCGCCACACGGGTTGTCGCTATTGCATGACGCGTCTAACTTGTGAGGTCGCGATATGACGTGGAGGTGCCCATGAGCGGGTGGACGGCGGCCGACATTCCCGATCTGCACGGCAGGCGGGCGATCGTCACCGGGGCCAACAGCGGCATCGGCTACCACACGGCGCTGCAGCTCGCCCGGCACGGCGCGGCCGTCGTGCTGGCCTGCCGCAGCGCCGAACGCGGCCAGGCCGCCTTCGACCGGATCCGGGCCGCCGTGCCCGGCGCCGACCTCGTCCTCGGCGCCCTCGACCTCGCCGACCTGGCGTCGGTGCGCGCGTTCGCGTCCCGGTACGGCGACGCGCCGCTCGACATCCTGGTCAACAACGCGGGCGTCATGGCGCTCCCGCGCCGCACCACCGCCGACGGCTTCGAGATGCAGTTCGGCACCAACCACCTCGGGCACTTCGCCCTCACCGGCCTGCTGCTGCCCGCGCTGCGCGGCGCCGCGTCCGCCCGGGTCGTCACGGTGACGTCCGGGGTGGCCTGGAGCGGCCGGTTCCGCTTCGACGACCTGCAGGGCGAGCGCCGTTACGGCAAGTGGGCGGCCTACGGCCAGGCCAAGCTCGCCAACCTCGTGTTCGCCCGCGAGCTGGACCGCCGCGTCCCCGAGCTCACCAGCGTCGCCGCCCACCCCGGGTTCGCCGCCACCAACCTCCAGGAGGCCGGTCCGAAGATGACCGGCAACACGTTCATGCAGAAGGCCATGGTGCTCACCAACGCCGTGGCCGCCCAGCCGGCCGCCGCCGGGGCCCTGCCGTCCCTGTACGCCGCGACGGCGCCGGACGTCGAGGGCGGCGCCTGCTACGGCCCGCGCCTCCTGCAGTTCCGGGGCAGCCCCGTCAAGGTCATCACACCGCCCCAGGCCGCCAAGCCCGGCCTCGGCGACCGCCTCTGGCAGGTCTCCGAATCCCTCACCGGCGTCACCTACACCCCCACCCCCGCCTAACCCGGCCGGCGCCTTCCCCGCCGCTCGTCCCCACCTTCGTGATTCGTCTGACGCCGGGGCCATGCGTCGCTAACGTTCGACTCCTCGACGTAATCAAGTGAACGCCCAGTGTGAGCGGTCGTCGGAACCCCCCATGACACACTGGGCCTATGGAGGTGATGAGGCATGGCATTCGCACTGCCTGCCGAGCCGATGCCTGATCGTGATGGGTTCACCGTCGAGGACTGGCTGGCGCTGCCGGAGAGCGGGCAGCGCGTCGAACTGATCGACGGGAGTTATGTCGTGAGCCCCCTCGCCGCGACCAACCACCAGATCTGCACCAAGCGGCTTGTCCGGCTACTGGATGATGCCGCGCCGGACGACCTCGAGGTCACCGAGGGGGCCAACGTTCCCTGTGCCGGTGAGGGTGCGATCCCGGACGTCGTGGTCGGCGACGCCGAGACCATGCTCGCCGGCACGGTCGCACTCGACCCCCAGTACATCCACCTCGTCGCCGAGGTCGTCAGCCCGGGACGCAGCAACCGCCGACGGGACTTCACCGACAAGCCGCGGATGTACGCGGCGGCGGGCATCCCGGTGTTCCTGCGCGTCGAGCTGATCGGTGAGGGCGCCCCCTGCGTGGAGGTGCTCGTGCTCAAGGACGGCGAGTACGTCCAAGCCGACCGCGTCTGCGCGGGCCGGACGCTGCGGCTCGCCGAGCCGTTCGAGGTCGCGTTCGACCCCGCCGTGCTCGTCGGGCCGCGGCGGCGGGAGATCACGGGGCGCGGGTGATGTCCCAGTCGAGGGTGGCGGGGATGGAGCCCTCCAGGGTGAGCAGCCAGCGCTTGACCTCGACGCCGGAGCCGCCGCTGTAGCCGCCCAGCCCGTTCGAGGCGACGACGCGGTGGCACGGGACGATCAGCGGGATCGGGTTGCTCCCCATCACCTGGCCGATGACCTGGGCGTGGACGCCGGTCTCGCTGCGGTCGCCGAGCTCGCCGTAGGTGATCGTCCGCCCGTAGGGGACGGTCTCGTACAGCGTGGTCAGCACCTGCCGCTGGACGTCGCCCGTCAGCCGCCAGTCGATCGGCAGCTCGAACGTCTTCAGATCGCCGGCGAAGTAGTCGCGCAGCGCCGCGAGCGCCGGGTCGAGCCGGCCGGGCGCCTCCACGACGGGCAGTCCGGTCTTGCGAGCGGCCCGCTCGCGCGCGGCGGGGGTGTCGCGGAAGTCTAGCGACACGATCCCCGTCTCGGTCTCGCTCACGAGCAGCCGCCCCAGCACGGTGTCGACCGTGCCGAACGCGAGGGTCTCGGTCATCGTCGGGCGCTCCCTTCGGTCCGTCCAGCCTGCCATGCGGGTCCGACATTCACCTGAACACCGGGGCGGTCCGTCAGGTTGCGCCCGTGAGGGTCCGGCGCAGCCGGGCCGCCTCCTTCACGAGCCGGCTGGACCCGCCGCGTCCGGCGACCGCCTCCAGCGCCGGGATCGCGCCGCGCGCACCGACCACCTCGGCCGTGCGGGTGCCGAGGGCGAGCAGGTCGGGCAGGCCGGTCGGGGCGCGCCCGCCCGGCGCGGGCAGCGCCTCGGGGAGCGCGGCGGCGATCACCGCCCACACGTCCGCCTGCGCGCCCGCGTCGGCGGCGGCGCCGAGCGCCTTCACGACCCGGCCGAGCCTGATCCGGCCGAAGGCGGCGAGCCTGCCGGCGGCGACACCGGTCTCGGCGGCGGGCAGGACGCCGCGCGCGCTCAGCGTGAGCAGGGCGTCCACGGCGTCGGCGCGGTGGCGTTCGTGCCGGTTGGCCAGGGTGAGGGCGAGCAGCGTGCCGGTGGCGGCGCCGGCCGGCCCGTCGGCCTCGGCGAGGGCGAGCATCGTCGGGCCCTGTAGCCAGTTCTCGTCGGTCAAGGTCGACTGGTACGGGACGAGATGCGCGGCGGCGATCTCCCGGTGGGACGGTGTGATCCCCGGCCACCGGGCGAAGGACGGGGAGTACTTCGGCCCCCCGAAGTCGCGCCAGCCCTCTTCGGGGAAGGCGCACAGGCGCGCGACGTCGCCGTCACCGGGCATCGCGACGGTGGACAGGACGCGGGACGGGAGGCGGAGCGTGCGGTCGCCGAGGGTCGCGGCCGGCTCCGCGAGGACCTCGCACCGGACGTCCGGGTCGGCCGGCGGGCCCTCGGCGAGCCAAGCGGCCATCGCCTGCCCGGCCTTGGACGTCAGGCCCTTCGCGCGGGAGACGACGTCCGGGTCGATCTCCCGGGGGACGCGGAGCATCGCCTGCGCCAGTTCCGCCCGCCCCGGTTCTGCGCCCGCCGCCTCCAGCCGTTCGAGCCGTCCGACGAGCACGTCCGGGTCGAGGTGACCGGAGGCCGCGGTCGGCGTCGCCAGCAGCACCGGCGCCTTGCCCACGGCGGCGGCGATCTCCCGGCCGCGCAGGGCGAGGAACCGGTCCATCTGCGGGTCGAAGACGGTCTCGCCCTTGCGCGTCCAGCCCTTGACGAACGCGGCGAGCGCGTTGATCAGCCCGCCGGTCGACTTCGGGATGAGGAGGCAGCGGACGGCGAGCAGCGTCCAGTCGTTCTCGTGGTGGTTGCCCATCTTTACGTCCGGATTCGCCAGCCATGGCATCACGCTCACGGCGGGTCGCATGGCGTTCCGGACGGCGTCGATGTCCTCGTAGGCGAACTCCACGAGCGCGGCCAGGAAGCGTTCGACCGCGATCCCGTCCGGGTGCTCGGTGCGCAGCAGGACGTCGAACTCGTCGGCCAGCTCGGACAGGGAGCCGATCGGCGCGGGCATCTCGCGCGGGACGAACGGCGGCGGCCCGAGCACCACCGGGGTGCTGGACTCCACCTCGCCGAACGCGGCGGCGATCGCGGCGCGGGGCGCGTCCGGGAGCCCGGCGGCGGCGTCGCGGATCTGTCCGCCGGTCTCGGCGGACGCCCCGCCCCCATGCTTGACGGCGATCTTGATGGCGCGTTCCCGCAGGTCGAGCACGTCGGAGGTGAAGACGGCGGTGACGGCGCGGAGCGCGGCGTCGACCCGGCCGCGCTTGCGCGCCGTCCGGTCCGCCCAGATCAGGCCGGCCCGGACCAGCTTGTTCTCCGGCCGGAACAGCACCGCGCCGGCGGCCTCCTCGAACAGCGGCTCGTCGACCCGCTCCAGCTCGTCGGCCCTGCGGACGGCCCGTAGCGCCAGGTCCGCGACCGTCGACGGCGCGGACGGCAGCAGCCGGGCGTAGTCGCGCACGCGCGCGGCGACCTCGTCGTCCGTGGGTTCCAGGAGCTCGTGCAACTGCACGAACCAGCGCAGTTCGTGCGGTGTCCCGCCGCGCAGGAAGCGTCGGACGCAGCCGTCGAGCAGCGTGTCGCGGGCGATCCGTCCCGAGGCGGCCAGCTCGGCCAGCGCGCCGGCCCAGGTCCCGCGGTCCCGGGTCCACTGCGCGCTGCTCCGGTCGAACGCGAGCGCCGCGCCGACGCCGTCCGCCTCGAACAGCCGGGGGACGAGCGCGTCCAGGAACGGGTCGTCGGCGAGCGCGCCGATGTCCGCGCCGCCGCTCACCCACATCACCACGAAGGCGTCCGCCGCCGGGGGTTCGGCGCCCGCCGACAGGGTGAGGCCCGCCGCCATGTGCCAGCGCGGCAGCGCCTCCTCCGCGAAGTCGGTCACCCGGATGCGCTCGGCGATGCGGCGGCCGACGTCCGCCCGCCACTCCGCCGGCCGGTGGGCGGTGACCGCGTCCAGGTCCCGGCGCAGCTGAGGGCCCTGGGAGCGCAGCCACCACGAGTCGAACTCGCGGCGGCACAGCCACGCCGCCGCGGCGGCGGCCCCGCTGATCGTGGCCGCGCCCGCCAGCATCAGCGGCTGGTGGTAGCCCCTTTCCAGCTCCCCCCACTGGGCCGCGTCGCGCATCTCCTTGAGCCTGCCGGGGAGCCGGTCGGCGACCTGCTTGCGTCCCGCCGCGTCCAGCTTGGAGACCAGCACCATCACCCGGCCGGCGTCCTTGGCGTCGATCGCGTCGCGGACCTCGTCCCAGCTCATCGCGCGGCCTCCGCGTCCAGCGCGGCGACCGCCTCGCCGTCGCGCCGGACGATCGTCGCCGCGAGGACGTGCTTGCACGGGCCGCGCTCGCCCCGGTGATCGAACCACCACGGGCACGTGCAGGTGACCCGTTCCCCCTCGAACCGGACATGGCGCTCGCCGCCGTCGGTCGTGACGACCGCCGTGCCGTCGCCGGTGAACCGGACGGCGCCGGTCTCGACCAGCGCCCGCGCCGACCGCAGGCGCGGGTTGAGCGCCGCCACGCGCGCCGCGTCGTAGGGCAGCTCGCGGTGGAAGAACGCGGCCTCGGCGGTGTCGAAGCCGACGCGTCCGGACGTGCCGAGCTGCGTCAGCGCCGCCCTCGTCCGTTCCAGGGGCAGGCCGGACCGCTCGGACAGCAGGTCCGGGTCCACGCGCGGCTCGAACGACAGCAGCGCGCCGACCAGGTCGGCGTCTCCGGCGGCCTCGTCGGTCGCCAGGGCGTCGAGGACCGCGCCCTCTCCGGAGAAGCCGCGCGCATGCTCGGGCGACAGCGTCAGGACGTACCGCATCCCGGGCAGCTCCAGCTCCCACACGCTCGCGACCGGCCCGCTCGCCGCGGTGACGGACGGCCCGTACGCGCGCAACGCGCGGGCGAACCGCAGCAGGGGGAGCATGGTCCGCAGCCGGTCCGGCCCCGCCAGGCACACCGCCCCGGGCACGGGCCGCGACGTCATCCGCAGCGTCCGCCCGGCCGGCACCGCCCACAGCGCCCCGCGCTGCCGGCCCGGCAGCGACCGCAGGAACCGCACGGCGTCCGGGCCCTTCAGCTCGGCCCGCGGGTCGAACCCGGCCGTGATGACCTGGACCTCGGCGAACCCGCGCAGCCACCGTTCGGGCAGCGGCACCTTCTTCTCCACCACCGCGCCGTCCAGCGTGGTGACCGCCAGCTCGTCGGCGCCGACCGCCAGGTGCAGCGGGTCCGAGCCGCCGACGCGCGCGAGCGCCTCCCGAAGCGGGCCGTTGACGTCCACGTTGGTGGTGCCGCGCTCGAGCACGTCACCGTCCAGCGCCGGTTCCAGCACGTCGAGGCGCGCGTACACGCCGCCGCACGCCGAGAACGACTCCATCCGCAGCCGGTCGCCGTTGCAGGTGACGACCGGGTCGCGGAATCCCGTGGGACGCGGCTGGAAGTAGCGGGTCCGCGCCACGTCGGCCAGCGCGATCAGCGCCGCCGCGGCCGGCGCCGCCTGGGTGAGCACCCCGCTGAAGAAGTGCGGATGGGCCCGCGGCCCCGTGCTCGTCGTGCCTCCGGACGTCGAGAGCCCGAGAAGCCCGCCGTCCAGCCCGGAGGGACGCGTGTAGGAGTACGCCTGTGTCGCCGCAGCACCGCTCGCCATGCCGCAGAACATAGGGTCCCACGCCGACAATCCGCGCGGGTTCGCACCACAGCCACAGTTCACGGGCAGGCACGCGGAGCGAGCGCAGCGAGCGGAGCGGGCCTGCCCGCCAGTTGACAGGCTGTTTCCCGCGGAGCGCCAGCGGAGCGGGAAACAGCCTGTCAACCGTTGACGGGGGTTCCAGGGGGTCGCCCCCCTGGGTCAAAACAGCAGGGCGAGTTCGCGGGGGTATTGCGCTATCAGGCTGAGTTCGTCGTCGGTGAGGGGGCGGCCCGTCTGGGCGTTGCAGAGCTGGACGAGCTTGAACGACAGCTCCTCGTCGGCGGGCTCGACGCCCAAGCCCTCCATGACGTGCCGGAATCCGGCCTTGCCACCGTACTCGCCGGTCAGGACGACGCGGCCCCGGCGGGCGTGCCAGTCGTCGGGGAACGGGCCGAGGGTCTCCTCGTCGTACAGCTCGTAGTTGCCGTGGTCCTTCAGCGCGCCGTCGGCGTGGATGCCCGATTCGTGGGCGAAGGCGTTCCGTCCGACGCCGACCTGGTTGTAGGGGAGCGGCTGGCCGAAGGCGTAGCTCGCCCATAGTGCGAAGCGGCGCGCCCAGGACAGGTCCAGCGGGTCGCCGATCTCGGAGCCGTGCACCTGCGGGTCGAAGGCGTGCCGGAAGGCGAGGATAGTCGACAGCAGGTCGGCGTTGCCGGAGCGTTCGCCGATGCCGTTGACGCAGGTGTTGATCCAGGCGTCCTGGCCGGCCTGCAGGTCGCCGAGCGCGCCGTGGATGGAGTTGGCGACGGCGAGGCCGAGGTCGTTGTGGCAGTGCGTCTCGACCGGCATGCCGACGGCGGAGGCGAGCTTGGCGAAGCGCTCGCGGATGCGGTCGGGGGTGTCGCCGCCGATGGTGTCGCAGTAGCGGACGCGGTCGGCGCCCGCCTCCTTGGCGGCGAGGGCGAATTCGGTGAGGAAGCCGTCGTCGGTGCGGGAGCCGTCCTCGGCGTTGACGCCGACGGTCTGCGCGCCGCCCGCCTTGGCCGTGCGGACGGCCGCGGTCATCTCGCGGATGACGGCGTCGCGGTCGAGTTTCCCGCGGAACTTGTTAGCGAGCATGTAGTCGGACGTGGAGATGGACAGGTTGTAGTGCGCGAGGCCCTTGCCGCCGGCGCGGACCTCGACGGCCTTCTCCACGTCCTGCGGCACGCCCCGGCACCATCCCGACAGTCGCAGGTCGCCGAACGCGCCCGCCTCCGCCAGCGCGATCTGCGCCCGGACGTAGGGGACCTCGTGGAACAGGAACGGGAAGCCGATCTCGGACTGCGCGACGCCGAGCCGCCCCAGATAGAAGTTCACCATCGTCTTGCCGAACTTCGAGAGCCCGGTCCGGGCCGTCTGCACGCCGTCGCGGTTGGTGACGTCGAGGAAGTGAATCTGTGGCATGCCCTCAGATTGACAGTCGGATCCATATGTATCAATATTGACGAAAATCAATGTCGGCGAGGTGGAGATGGGTGAGAGCGACCAGGTGGCCGGGTGGATCGACGCGGCGGCCGCCGCCGAGCGGCTCGGTGTGAAGCCCGCCACGTTGTACGCCTACGTCAGCCGCGGTGTGCTGCGCCGGCGGCACGCGCCGGACGGCAGGCGCAGCCTTTTCGACGCCGCGCAGGTGGAGGAGCTGGCCCGGCGCGGCAAGCCCCGCCGGGGGCCCGGCCCGGGGGAGCTGGCGATCGAGTCCGCGATCACCGCGCTGGGCGCCGACCGGCCCTACTATCGGGGACGCGACGTCCTCGGCCTGGCCGAGCGCGGCACCTTCGAGGACGTCGCCGGCTGGCTCTGGACGGGTCGCGACGGCGCCGGCGGGGAGCCCTGGCGGGCGCGGGACGAGGGCGTCGCGGCGGCCGTCGCCGCGCAGTCCGGCCTGCCCGAGGAGCTGCTCCCGCTCGACCGCCTCCAGCTGGTCGTCACCGCGCTCGCCGCCGCGGACCCGATCCGCCACCACCTCGACCCGGACGGCGTCGCCGGCACCGCCCGCGCGCTCATCGCCGGGCTCGTCGAGGCCCTCCCGCCCGCGAACGACCGTTCACTTGCGGCGAGTCGTCCTTTGGAGCGCTCCCATAACAACAACTCGCCGCAACTCAACGAGGAGGGGGTGGCCGGGCGGTTGTGGGGGAGGCTGTGCCCGCGTTCGCCCGAGGCGGGGACGCTGCGGGCGCTGGAGGCGGCGCTGATCCTGCTGGCCGACCACGAGCTGGCCGCCTCGACGCTGGCGGCGCGGGTGGCCGCGTCGGTGCGCGCCGACCCGTACGCCGTCGTCGCGTCGGGGCTCGGGGTGCTGAGCGGGCCGCTGCACGGCGGCGCGTCCTACGGCGCGGAGCGCCTGCTCGCCGAGGTCGACGACCCGGCGTCGGCCGCCCAGGTGATCGGCGGACGGCTGCGCGCAGGCGAGCGCATCCCCGGCTTCGGCCACGTGGTCTACAAGTCGGGCGACGGTCGCGCGACGCTGCTGCTCGACCTGGTCCAGGCTGCGGCCCCCGACCACCCCCGGCTCGCCGCCGCCGAGGCCGTCCTGGACGAGACGGCCCGCCGCCGGCTGCCCTCCGCGAACATCGACTTCGCGGTCGCGGTGCTCGGCGCGGTCGCCGGGTTCGTCCCGGGCGCGGGCGAGGCGGTGTTCGCGATCGCGCGCACCGCCGGATGGATCGCGCACGCCCTGGAGGAGTACGGCAACGCGCACCCGCTGCGCCCCCGCGCCGTCTACACCGGGCCGCCGCTCCCGGACGCCGCGTCCGCATCCCGCCGACCTGGGCGGTCGCGGTGACCGCCGCCGCGCCCCCGGCCACCCGGGGGATGTGCGCGGCCCGCGCGGGACCGGGGGTACGCTCGATGACGTGCGACGGTTCCTCACCCCCGGCTGGCTCGGACTGCATGCGATCGCGGTCCTGCTGTGCGGCGCCTTCATCGGCTTCGGCTGGTGGCAGTACGACCGCGCCCAGGCCGGAAACGACCGCAGCTGGGCGTACACCTTCGAATGGCCGATCTTCGCGATCTTCGTGATCGTGATGTGGGTCAAGATGATCCGCGACGAGAAGGCCGGCGTGGCCCCGGCGCCCAAGGTGATCGAGGAGCCGGCCGAGGCCGCGGTCAAGCGCGAGATCATCCGGCAGCAGGAGGAGGAGGACCCCGCGCTCGCGGCCTACAACCGCTACCTCGCGCGGCTCAACTCCCAGACCGACCGGCGCGGCTGACCCCGCGCCGCCCGGCGGGCGCGCCGCGGCCGACGCGGGGCCGTCCGATGTGCGCGGCCGCTCCGAGCGGCCGGCGAGGAAAGGTGTGAACTGTGGAAGGCGCGGTGACCCGGTACCGGATCCTGGCCCTGATCGTCGGCAGCCTGCTGGTGCTGCTGGTGGTCGGCATGATCCTGAAGTACGGTCCGACCGACATGCCCGCGATGGCGGGCATCGTGGCGCCCGTCCACGGACTGGTCTACATGGTCTACCTGGTCGCCGCCTACGACCTGTGGCGGCGGGCGGACTGGCCGCTGAGCAGGATGGTGATCATCGTGCTCGGCGGCGTCGTGCCGCTGATGACGTTCTGGGTCGAGCGCAAGGTCGTGGGCGAGGCCCGCCGGCTGCGGCCCGCCGGGGCGGCGGAGCCCGAGCCGTCCGGCGCCGACTCCACCCGCGCCTGACCCCCTCCCCGCCTCCACGTTTTCGCGAGGACTGGATCATCGGGCCCGCGCGGAGTAACGTTTGACTCAGTCAAACGTGGGAGGTGGCGCGATGGCGGCGTCCGCGGCGGAGGTCGGTACGGTCCGCGGCTTCAACCGGTTCTACACCGGGGTGATCGGGGTGCTCGGCGAGGGGCTGGTGCGCTCGCCCTACTCCCTGACCGAGGCCCGGGTGATCTTCGAGCTGGCGCAGCGCGAGGACACCGAGGTGCTGGCGCTGCGCCGCACCCTCGACCTCGACCCCGGCTACCTCAGCCGGATGCTGACCCGCTTCGAGAACGACGGCCTGGTGGTCCGCGAGCGCGCCCCCGGCGACGCCCGGCGGCAGGTCGTCCGGCTCACCGCGCGGGGCCGCGAGGTGCAGGCGATGCTGGACGAGCGGTCCAGCGCCGAGATCGGCGCGCTGCTCGACGGCCTGTCGGAGGACGAGCGGCGGCGCCTGCTGTCGGCGATGCGCACCGTCCAGGGCATCCTCGGCGACCGCGCCCGCGCGGACGGCGTCGTCCTGCGCCCGCTCGCCCCCGGCGACCTCGGCTGGGTGGTGGAGCGCAACGGCGCCCTCTACGCCGAGGAGTGCGGCTGGGACCGCACCTACGAGGCGCTCGTCGCCCGGGTCGTCGCCGGCTACGTCGAGGACCACGACCCCGAGCGGGAGAGCGCGTGGATCGCCGAAGCAGGGGGCGACCGGGTGGGCGCGGTCTTCTGCGTCCGGCGCGAGGACGACGTCGCCCAGCTGCGCCTGCTGCACGTCGAGCCCGGCACGCGGGGCATGGGCGTCGGCGCGGCGCTGGTCGACGCGTGCGTGCGGTTCGCCACCGAGGTCGGATACCGCGAGATCATGCTGTGGACGACGGCGCTGCAGCGTCCGGCGCACCGCATCTACGAGCGGGCCGGGTTCGTCCTGGAAGAGGAGGAGCCGCCGGTCGCGCGCTTCGGCGACGTGGTGCACGGGCAGGTCTGGCGCAAGAAGCTCTGACCTGCCGGAACGCCCTGGACAGGGGAACGAACCGAGGCCCGTGAAGGCTTCTCCTGCCTTCACGGGCTCGGCTCCGCAGCGATCCCTTACTGCGTGTGGGCGGCCGGGACGGGGGTCGGACGGAGTTCCGGCCGCCTGGTGCGACCGGCGTAGCGCCGGCTCCGATCAGGGCTGATTCCCACCTCCCTTCCAAGCCCGGCCGGACGGGGGCGTGACGGCCCGCCCGGCTTCAGGAGGCGGGCGCCGCGAAGGCGCCCGGACGGGCGGGGGCGTTGGGGCCGGGCCGGCGGCGCAGGTCGGCGGGGCCGCCGGCCCGGCGGTGAGGGGCGCCGGTGCCGCGGGGGCGTACGGCATCGGCGCCCGGTGGTGGTCGCGACGGGAGGCCCGGTCCGGTCCGGTGCGGCCGAGGACCCGAGGTGTGTCGCCGCGGCCGGCCGGCAGGGCGCGCGTCGGGGGACGCCGCGTGCCCTGCCGGCCGGTCACGGGAACGCCCTCGGCCGCCCCGGCCGGGCCGTACGGCGGGCGATGCGCCGAAGGGGTGGGACGCTGCTCACGCTGTGTGCCGGTCATCTCCCACCTCCCCGATTCGACCTGGGACTTTGCCGTCCCGGTAGCCTGCCGTTCACCCTGTGTCACGAACTCGTTGCGGTAAGTACCCGCACGTCATGCGGGCGTAAACCGGGGGTGCGCAAAGAATCATGATCGCCGCGCGGTCTTTGCCGGGGCATTGCCCGCTGACAGGTGGGCGGCCCGCTACGCCCGGCCGCCCCGGCCGCTCTGACCACGGAGCGTGAGCGCGGTGGCGCACAGCAGCATGCCGCGCGTGGTGCGCGGATCGGCGCCGATGAGGCGGGCGACGCGGGCGAGCCGGTTGTCGACGGTGTTGGGGTGCACGGCGAGTGCGGCGGCGGTCCGGCGGCGGTCCATGTCGCCGTCGAGGAACGCGCGGAGCGTGTCCAGCAGTTCGGGATGGGCGTCGAGGGGGTCGAGCGCGGCGGCGACGACACGGCCGCTGTCGCCGGGGCCGGTCAGGTGGTAGTCGAGCAGGACGTCGCCCAGCTCGTACACGCCGGCGGGACGCCCGGTGGCCTGCGCGATGCCGGCGATCCGGGCGGCCTGGCGGGACGCGTCCGGGACGTCCGCCGTGCCCCGCGAGCGGGCCGCGCCGGCGATCACCGGCTGAGCCGGAGTGCCCGCGCCGACGAGGAGCCGCTCCAGGTCGGGCAGCCGCTCGGCCGCGTGCGAGGGCAGCAGGACGCGCGCGCCGCGCTCGTCCAGCAGCATCAACGGCGTGCCCTCGCCGAACCCCTCCAGGCCCGCGCGGATCCGCCGCAGGACGCGGCGCTCGGCGACGCCGGTGTTCGGCGGCCCCTCCTTGAGGCGCAGGTCGAGCACGAGATAGGCGTCCGCGAGGGGGATCCCGTACCGGGCCGCGGTCGCGTCCGCCGCCTCCCCGGCCAGCAGGGCCCGCGCCACTTCGCGGACGGCCTCGCGCCGCTCGTCCAGGAGCGCCGCCCGCTCCGCCTGGTAGGCCTCGGTCACCGCGACGACGACCCGGTTGGTGCCGCGCAACTGGAGGCGCGCCAGCAGCAGGAGCGCGTCCGTCTCGTCCGGACGGGCCTCGGCGACCAGCGCGTCCCAGATGACCTCGGCGCCGATGTGGTACGTGGTCAGCAGCGTCGCGAGGGGGACGCCCTCCTCGGCCCGCTGCGCGGCGCGCTCGCGGAACAGCCGCAGATCGTCGGGGTCG
The DNA here is from genome assembly GCF_030283205.1 of Actinomadura opuntiae. Taxonomy (GTDB): domain Bacteria; phylum Actinomycetota; class Actinomycetes; order Streptosporangiales; family Streptosporangiaceae; genus Spirillospora. The sequence goes on along the minus strand of NZ_JASNWF010000019.1, from coordinate 201,274 downwards.
ACCGGGGTGCCGGCGGCCATCCGCAGGAACTGCCGGATCGCGTACCGGGCGGTCGCCGCGATCTCCACGTCCCGCATGTCCGCGGGCAGGTCGGCGTAGTCGGGGATCGCGGCGAAGCGCCGCTCCGCCAGCTCCCGCGCGAGCCGGTTGACCTGCCCCTCGCAGCGCGCCGCCAGCTCCGCCGCGGCCCGCCGCACCCGCTCCGTGTCGATGGCGACCTCCCCGCCGCCGATTGTGACATGTCACAGCCGGAACGGACGAACGCGGGAGAACCACCGATTGTCGAGGCGCACCGGCGGACGGAAGGGTGACCCGTACCACCCCCGCCGTCGAATGGAGCCCCGTCGCATGGTGGATCCGCCCACGTCGCCGTCCCGCCGGGCCCGGACGATCCTGGTGCTGCTCGTCCTCTTCATGATGATCAACTTCATGGACAAGACCGTCCTCGGGCTGGCCGGCAAGCACATCCGGGACGACCTCGGGCTGTCCGACACCGAGTTCGGCTCCATCGGCAGCGCCTTCTACCTGCTGTTCAGCGTCTCCGGCATCGTCGTCGGCTTCCTGGCCGACCGGGTGCCCGCGCGCCGGCTGCTGGCCGTCCTCGTCGTGGTGTGGAGCGTCTCCCAGCTGGTCGTCGGGCTGCCCGCGGCCGGCCTCGGCGCCCTGCTGGTCACCCGCGTCACGCTCGGCATGGCCGAGGGGCCCGCGTTCGCGACGGCGAACCACACCGCGTTCGGCTGGTTCCCCGACCGGGAGCGCGCGCTGCCCAGCAGCCTGCTCACCGTCGGCGGCGCCGCCGGCGTCGCGATCGGCGCGCCGCTGCTGGCGGTCGTGGTCACCCGGCTCGGCTGGCGCGCCGCCTTCGCCCTCACCGGCGTCCTCGGCGTGCTGTGGACGCTCGCCTGGCTCGGCCTCGGCGGCGAGGGCCCGTACGCGTCCCGCGCCGAGGCCCGTACCGAGGAGACCCGCGTCCCCTACCGGCGGCTCCTCACCCGCGGCACCGTCCTCGGCGGCCTCGCGGCGGGCTTCGCCGGGTTCTGGACGATGGCCGTCGCCGTCACCTGGCTGCCGCAGTACCTGCAGCGCGTGCACGGCATCGAGCTGGAGAAGGCGAGCCTGATCGCGGCCGGGACGCAGGTCGTCGGCATCGGGTTCATGCTCGCCGTCGGCTACGCCTCCACCCGGATGATGCGCGCCGGCCGGACGAGCCGGGCCGCGCGCGGCGTCCTCGGCGGCGCCGCCGTCGTGACCTCCGGCCTGGCGACGCTGCTGGTCACCCGGGTCGGCGGGGGAGCGGGCCTGATCCTCGTCATGATGATCGCCTTCACGGTCGGGAACGCGTTCTTCGGGCTGATGCAGGCCGCGCTGTCCGAACTCGTCCCGGCCGCCCGGCGCGGCGCGCTGCTCGGCATCGTCACCGCGATCGCTTCCACCGCCGGCGCGTTCGGCCCGCTGCTCACCGGCGCGATCGTGGACGCGGCGGCGACCAAGGCGGCCGGGTTCCAGCACGCCTTCGACCTCGGCGCCGTCCTGATGATCTGCGGCGGGCTGCTGGCCGCCGCGCTGATCCGCCCGGCCCGCGACCGCGCCTCGCTCGACGCGCTCCCGGCGCCCGCCGTGCTCACCCACTGAGAGGAACGACCATGGACATCAAGGACTATGCGGACAAGGTCTGGCGCGGCGCGGCCGACGACAGCATCGTCCACACCGGCATGGGCGGCTCCGGCGTCATCGAGATCGCCGACGGTCTCGGCTGGCAGCCCGGCTTCGGCAACGTCATCGCGTTCCGAAACGCCGGCGAACTGATCCTGTTCGACACCGGCAACCAGCTGACCGCCGCGAAGCTGCACGACCGCATCCGCGCCTGGACGCCGGACCCGCTCACCCTCGCGTTCTACTCGCACGGCCACATCGACCACGTCATGGGCATGGGACCGTTCGACGCCGAGGACGGCCCGCGCCCCCAGGTCGTCGCGCACGAACTCGTCCGCGACCGCTTCGACCGCTACGTCCTCACCGCCGGCTACAACTCGGTGATCAACCAGCGCCAGTTCCAGGCTCCGGACCTGCGCTGGCCCACCGAGTACCGCCACCCCGACGTCACCTACCGCGACGCGCTGACCGTCACCCGCGCGGGCCTCACCTTCGACCTCTTCCACGCCAAGGGCGAGACCGACGACGCCACCGTCGCCTACGTCCCCGAGTACAGACTGCTGCTGCCCGGCGACCTGTTCATCTGGCTCACCCCCAACTGCGGCAACCCGCAGAAGGTGCAGCGCTACCCCCGCGAGTGGGCGCATGCCCTGCGCCGCATGGCCGCCCTCGGCGCCGAGATCATGATGCCGTCGCACGGCGCCCCGATCTTCGGCGCCGACCGGATCTCCCAGGCCCTCACCGAGACCGCCGAGTGGCTGGAGAGCATCATCGACCAGACCCTCGCCATGCTCAACGACGGCCGCCGCCTCGACGCCATCGTGCACGCCGTCGCCCCGCCCGCGCACCTGTCCGACCGCGTCTACCTGCAGGCCAAGTACGACGAGCCCGAGTTCATCGTCCGCAACCTGTGGCGCATGTACGGCGGCTGGTACGACGGCAACCCCGCGCACCTCAAGCCCGCCCGCGACGCCGATGTCGCCCGCGCCGTCGCGTCCCTGGCCGGCGGCGCCGCCAGGATCGCCGACGCGGCCCGCCGCGCCGTCGCCGACGGCGACCTGCGCCTGGCCGCCCACCTCGCCGAGATGGCCGTCCAGGCCGACCCGGACGACGCGTCCCTTCACGAGGCCCGCGCCGAGGTCTACGCCGCCCGCGCCGAGGCGGAGCCGTCCCTGATGGCCACCGGCGTCTTCAAATGGGCCGCCGACGAGTCCCGCCGCGCCACCGGGAAGGGCGAGGCCCCGAGCACCCTCCCCGGCCTCCTCGCCTAGCCCGGCACGCCGCGCGGACGGAAAGCCCCCGGCAGGAAAACCGGTCGAGACCTACCGGTGCCGGTGGCAGGATGGGCCGTGATGAGCCGAGCGTAGAAGCACCTCGATCGCCGAGGGGACGGCCCCCGGGCCGCCGGTCCGATGCCGCGACCGTCCCCCGGTCCGTGTTGTCACGAAGACGATGGTGATCGAGGTACAGGCGTCCAGGACGCCGGACGAGGGCTCTTCATGGAACTTCACGAGTACGCGCGGCTCGACGCCGTCGCGATCAGCGATCTGGTCAGGTCCGGAGAGGTCACCGCCGCCGAGGTCGAGGCCGCGGCAAGGCGGGCGCTGGCCGCGGTGAACGGCACGGTGAACGGGCTGGCGCTGCCCGTCTTCTCTCCCGCGCTCGGCCACGCCGCCGGCGGGCCGCTGGCGGGCGCGCCGTTCCTGATCAAGGACCACGGCCCGGTGGCGGAGGGCGTGCCGTTCTTCCTGGGCAGCCGCGCGCTGCCGGGCGTCGTCCCCGGGCACGACAGCGACCTGATGGCCCGCTTCCGCGCCGCCGGCCTGGTCACCCTGGGGCTCACCACGGTGCCGGAGCTGTGCCTGAGCTTCGCCACCGAATCGGTCAGGTACGGCACGACCCGTAACCCGTGGGACCCGGAGCGGGGCGTCGGCGGGTCGAGCGGCGGCGCCGCCGCGCTGGTCGCCGCCGGGGCGGTGCCCCTCGCCCATGCCGGTGACGGAGCCGGGTCCATCCGGGTCCCGGCGTCCTGCTGCGGCCTGGTCGGGCTCAAGCCGAGCCGGGGACGAGTGCCCTGCGGCCCCGACATGGGCGAGCCGATGCTCGGCATGGCATACGAGTTCGCGCTCACCCGCACCGTCCGCGACGCCGCCCGCCTCCTGGACGCCGTCCAAGGCCCCGGGATCGGCGACAAATACACGGCGCCGCCCCCGCGCCGCCCCTACGCCGACGAGGTCGGGACGCCGCCCGGCCGGCTGCGGGCGGCGGTGCACACCGGGGCCTGGTCGGGCGCGGGGGTCGACGGGCAGGTGGCCGCGGCGGCGGTCCGGGTCGGCCGGGCGCTGGAGCAGGCGGGCCACATCGTCGAGGAGACGGGGCCGGTCGTCGACTGGGACGCCGTCATGCGGGCATGGGTCGCCGGGGGGATCGCAGTCGCCTCCACGCTGCTCCTGGCGCCCCGGCAACCGGACCCGGCCATGCTGGAGGCGGTCTCGCGGCGGTTCCTGGAGGAGGCCAGGGAGTACAGCGCCTTGGACATGCTGGCCGCCTTCGACGCCCAGAACCGGGTGACGCGATCGGTCAGCGCGTTCTTCACCGACCACGACCTGCTCGTCACCCCGACCCTCGGCCGGCTCCCGGCGCCGCACGGCACCCTGCGCTACGACGACCCCGGGCACACCATGACCGGCTGGCTGCGGACGCTGGCGGACTACGGCCCGTTCACCGTCCTGTTCAACATCACCGGCCAGCCCGCGATCAGCCTCCCGCTCGGCACCGGCGAGGACGGCCTGCCGATCGGCGTGCAGATCGTCGCCCCGTACGGCCGCGAGGACCTGCTCTTCCAGGTGGCCGCCCATCTGGAGCAGGCCATGCCATGGAAGGAGCGGTATCCGCCTGTCCACGCCGCGGGTGGGACGGCCTAACCACCGGCGAGGCGGGCGAGGGTGGTGTCCAGGGGTTGGGAGCCGGGAGGTGGTGCGGTGGTGGTGTTCCACCAGTGGATGGCGCTGATCTCGTCGTTGGGGACGAACTGGTGGCGGGTGGTGACGCGGCCGGCGTAGACGGCGGCGTATTCGTCGCGGGGCGGGTCGGCGAGGTGGAAGCGGGCGTGGCCGGCGAGGGCGAGGGCGGCCAGGTGGAGGCCGGTCTCTTCACGGAGCTCCCGGACGGCCGCCTGCAAGGGCGTCTCGCCGGGCTCGATCCGGCCGCCGGGGAGTTCCCATTGGCGGCGGTGGCGGTCGAAGACCAGGAGGACGGAGGTCCCATGGCGGACGGCGACCAGGGCGGCGGGCATCGGAGCGTCGTCGGGGGTGTTGCACGTGGATACGGCAGGCAGGAACGCGGTCAGGGTGTTGCCGTTCGCGTCCGACGCCAAGGCCCGGCCCATGAGGCCCCAGGGTAGGCGGCGGTGATCGCTCAGAGCGAACGTTGCTGAGGAAATTAATTGGTGCTCCGTTTTCTTGAGTGTGTATGACTCAACTTGATGTTGGGTTCCCGGGCGACCGGGACGGTCCCTCCCGGGGGCCGCGACGACGGACTTGGAGCTGAGCATGAGCGAGACCCTGACGCTGCCGGTGCTGCCCCTGGACGACGGGGCCGTTCTGCCGGGCATGGTGGTGCCCCTCGACCTGTCCGAGAGCGGCGAGGTCCGGGCGGCCGTCGAGGCCGCGAAGGCGGTGGCGCAGCCCAAGGGGCCCGGCATCCGGTCGGCGGGCAAGCCGCGGGTGCTGCTGGTGCCGCGGGTGAACGGGCAGTACGCGGGCGTCGGAACCCTCGGCGTCATCGAGCAGGAGGGGCGGCTGCCGGGCGGGGAGCCCGGCGTGGTCGTCCGCGGCGTGCAGCGGGTGCGGATCGGGACCGGGACGACCGGCCCCGGCGCGGCGCTGTGGGTCGAGGGCACCGCGATCGAGACGCCGCCGGCGTCCGGGCGGGCGCAGGAGCTGGCCAAGGAGTACAAGGGCCTGGTCAGCGCGATCCTGCAGAAGCGCGGCGCGTGGCAGGTCGTGGACGTGGTCCAGCAGATCGACGACCCCTCGACGCTGGCGGACAACGCCGGGTACGCGCCGTACCTGACGACCGAGCAGAAGGTCGAGGTGCTGGAGACGGTCGACGTCGTCGAGCGGCTCGAGCTGGTCATCGGCTGGACGCGCGACCACCTCGCCGAGCTGGACGTCGCCGAGACGATCCGCAAGGACGTCCAGGAGGGCATGGAGAAGACGCAGCGGGAGTTCCTGCTGCGGCAGCAGCAGGAGGCCATCCGCAAGGAGCTGGCCGAGCTGAACGGCGACCCCGCCGACGAGGAGGACGACTACCGGGCCCGGATCGAGGCCGCGAACCTGCCGGAGAAGGTCCGCGAGGCGGCGCTGAAGGAGGTCGACAAGCTGGAGCGGTCGTCCGACGCCTCGCCGGAGGGCGGCTGGATCCGCACGTGGCTGGACACCGTCCTCGACATCCCGTGGAACGAGCGGACCGAGGACGCCTACGACATCGCGGGCGCGCGCGAGATCCTGGACGCCGACCACGCCGGCCTCGACGACGTCAAGGAGCGCATCATCGAGTACCTGGCGGTGCGCAAGCGCCGCGAGGAGCGGGGCCTCGGTGTCGTGGGCGGGCGCCGGAGCGGTGCCGTCCTGGCGCTGGCCGGTCCTCCCGGAGTCGGCAAGACCTCGCTGGGCGAGTCGGTCGCGAAGGCCATGGGACGCCAGTTCGTCCGCGTCGCGCTCGGCGGCGTGCGGGACGAGGCGGAGATCCGCGGCCACCGGCGCACCTACGTGGGCGCGCTGCCGGGACGGATCGTCCGGGCGATCCGCGAGGCGGGCTCGATGAACCCGGTCGTGCTGCTGGACGAGGTCGACAAGGTCGGCGCGGACTACCGGGGCGACCCGACCGCGGCGCTGCTGGAGGTCCTCGACCCCGAGCAGAACCACACCTTCCGCGACCACTACCTGGAGGTCGAGCTCGACCTGAGCGACGTGCTGTTCCTGGCGACCGCGAACGTGGTGGAGGCGATCCCCGGGCCGCTGCTCGACCGGATGGAGCTCGTCCAGCTGGACGGCTACACCGAGGACGAGAAGGTCACCATCGCCCGCGACCACCTGCTGCCGAAGCAGCTGGACAAGGCCGGCCTGGAGTCTTCGGAGGTGAGCTTCGGCGACGACGCGCTGCGGATGCTGGCCGCCGAGTACACCCGCGAGGCGGGCGTCCGGTCGCTGGACCGGTCGATCGCGCGGGTGCTGCGGAAGGTCGCCGCGAACGTCGCGCTGGAGAAGGCGACGCTGCCGGTCTCGATCGGCGCGGACGACCTGAAGGACTACCTGGGCCGTCCCCGGTTCACCCCGGAGGTCGAACTCAGCAAGTCGGAGCGGCGGACGGGCGTGCCGGGCGTCGCGACGGGCCTGGCGGTCACCGGCGCGGGCGGCGACGTCCTCTACATCGAGGCGTCGCTGGCCGACAAGGAGACCGGCGACACGGGAGTGACGCTGACCGGGCAGCTCGGCGACGTCATGAAGGAGTCGGCGCGGATCGCCCTCAGCTACCTGCGTTCGCGCGGCGCTGAGCTGGAGCTGCCGGTCGGCGACCTGAAGGACCGCGGCGTGCACGTCCACGTGCCCGCCGGCGCGATCCCGAAGGACGGCCCGAGCGCGGGCATCACGATGACGACCGCGCTGGCGTCGCTGCTGTCGGGGCGGCCGGTCCGGTCGGACGTGGCGATGACCGGCGAGGTGTCGCTGACCGGGCGGGTGCTGCCGATCGGGGGCCTGAAGCAGAAGCTGCTGGCCGCGTCCCGGCTCGGCATCACCACCGCGATCGTGCCGAAGCGCAACGAGCCGGACCTCGAGGACGTCCCGGCCGAGGTGCTGGAGAACATGACCGTCCACGCCGTCAGCGACGTGCGCGAGGTGCTGGAGCTGGCGCTGGAGCCGGCCACCACCCCCGTCGCCGTCTGATCGGGGAAGCGGAACGCCCGCACCGGAACCGTCCGGTGCGGGCGTTCCGCACGTTTCAGGCCAGGTCCGTCTTGATGATCTTCTCGATGTTCCGCTCGGCCAGCGCGGTGATCGTGATGAACGGATTGACGCCGGTGCTGCCCGGGACGAGCGACCCGTCGATCACGTAGAGGCCGGGGTGGCCGGGCAGCCGGCCGTAGCCGTCGGTGGCCTGCCCGAGGACGCAGCCGCCGAGCGGGTGGTAGACGAAGTCGTCGCCCCAGATCTTGTAGGAGCCGAACAGGTCGGTCCGGTAGATGGTGCCGGCCTTGCTGTTGATCTTGTCGAAGACGCGCTTGGCGGCGTCGATGGACGGCTGCGTCCAGGACGACTGCCACGACAGGCCGACCTTGCCGGTGCCGGAGTCGAACGTGAACCTCGCCCGGTTCGGGTTCTTGGTGATGGCGAGGTACAGGCTGATCCACAGTTCCGTGCCGGCGGGGAACGGGGCGATCTCGGCGAACACCGGGCCGTTCGGGTCGGTCCAGTTGTCGATGCCCATCGCCGGGATCGTGGACTGGTCGGCGCCGGTGGTGTCCCAGACGTGGTTGGCGCGGGCGACCATCACGTTGCCGTTGTTGCCCCAGCCGCCGCCGACCGCGTCGGGCAGGTTCGGCAGGCGGCCCTGCGCCTTCATGGCGACCAGCAACTTCGGTGTGCCGACGCTGCCCGCCGCGAAGAACACCCGGTCCGCCGTGACGGTCTTGCGCGCGACGGTGTTGCCGGCGGTGTCGATCTGCGTCATCTCGACCGTGTAGCCGCCGCCTTGCGCGGGCGCGACACCCGTGACGGTGTGCAGCGGGCTGATGGTCAGCCGTCCGGTGGCGGCCGCCGCGGCGAGGTAGGTCTTGTCCAGCGAACGCTTGCCGTAGTTGTTGCCGTAGATGACCTCCTGCGCGAGCGCCGACTTGGGCTTGGTCCCGGTGTCCTCCTGCTTCATGTAGCCGAAGTCGTAGACGTTCGGGACGAACGTGGTCCCGAACCCGGCCGCCTGGGCGCTGTCCCGCCCGACGCGCGCGAACCGGTACCACTTCGTGGACTCGAACCAGGAGGGGTCGATGGTGTTCACGCCGAGCGTCGCGTTGGCGCGCGGGAAGTACGTGCCGTACATCTCGTCCGCGTTGACCGACGGCAGGATCTCCTCGAAGTACGCGCGCTTGGGCGTGACGGCCATGCCGCCGTTCACCAGCGAGCCGCCGCCGACGCCGCGTCCCTGGTAGACGCGCGTGTGGGCGAACGACTCCGAGTCCAGGACGCCCGCGTACCGGTCGATGTCCTTGTTGGCGTCGGCGCCGAGGAAGTACCCGACGGGCTGGTCGGTCCTGGTACGGAACCAGTACGAGCGCCCGTCCGGCTTGAGCAGCGTGCTGAAGACCTTGCCGTCCGAGCCGGGGGACGTCCAGCTCTGTCCCATCTCGACGATGTGGGTGGCGATGCCCGCCCTGGTCAGCCGCAGGGCGGCTACCGCGCCGCCATAGCCGCTGCCGATGACCAGCGCCGGAACCCGGTCGCCGTCCGCGATCACCCTGTCCGGCGCCGCCGCGGCGGCCGTCCGCCACGACGGCAGGAGCAGCGCGCCCGCTGCGGCGCCGGTTCCTGCGAGGAACCTGCGGCGGGTGATCCCCGAATCGACGGCATGCCGCCGCCCATGACCGGCCATGGCGCAACCTCTCTCACCGAGGACGTTCCGTGAGGGGGCCTCGCGCCGGCCGCCCGCGATCGGTGTGACTCCGATCACGCCGAATCATGCGCTCGCTCGGTTCGCCTGTCAACGTCCGATTTCGACTGGTTTCGGACATGCCCTAAACCGGCCTGCGGTCCCTGGATCGAGGCCCGTAATCCCGCTGGACGCTTAGCCGGCCGTGGAGCGGGGACCAGCGCGAGATGTTGGTGGAAATGTGGCAGCCGGCGGAACGCGGCGAACGGGCCCCCTGGTACGTGCTCGCGATCCGCACTTTGGTCGTGATGATAGCGCTCGCCATTCTGGCGGTGTTCTTCTATTTCGCATTCCGGCTCACGCTGACGCCCGTCCACGACCACGGACAGGCCGGCGGCAATCTCCACCCCGGGCGCTCGCTCCGCTTCTACATGAACCGTCCGACGAAGGAGGCGTTCCTTCAGATCGGCGGTAACGTCGCGCTCCTGGCACCGCTCGGCGTGCTGCTGCCGATCGTCTGGAAGTCGCTGCGCGGCCCGATCCGCCTGGCCCTGGTGACCGGCGCGTTCTCGCTGGCCATCGAGACCGTCCAGGGCGCCGTCGTCATCGGCCGCGCCTTCGACATCGACGACGTCATCCTCAACGTCGCCGGAGTGCTGATCGCCTACTTCCTCATCGGCCGCCGCCTCTCGAAAAAGGTCCGCGGCTCCTGAGAAAACCGCGCGATTTCGACCCGGAGTGCGCTCCGTCGAATCATATTCACGCGGCGACGCATTGATTCCGGATTCGGCGCGCACAGCACCGCCGCCGACGTTCTCGACGGCATCGACTTCCCGCGCGGCGGAACGGTTGTGTCGGCGGGCCCGACCGGCCTCGACGCCTTCAGCGGGGCGTGAGGCGGAAGACCCTCAGCTGCCGGTCGGCGCGTTCGACGTAGCGGTCGTAGACGGGCCAGATGGCGGTGAGGCGCGGCCAGGCCTCGGCGCGCTCGTCGTCGTCGAGCAGGTGCGCGGTCACCGGGGTGGTGCGGCCGCGGAAGCTGACCTCGGCGTCGGGGTTCTTGATGAGGTTGCCGGTCCAGGCCGGGTGCTTCTCGCGGCCGAAGTTGGAGCCGACGACGAGCCAGCCGTCGCCGTCGGGCAGGCAGGCCAGGGGCGTCTGCCGGCGCAGGCCGCTGACGGCGCCGGTCGTGGTGAGGACCAGGCTCGGGACGAGGAGCTGGCCGAGCATGGCCCGGCCGCCGGTGAGCCGGTGCAGCGCCCGGTCCACGCGCGGGACGATCTTGGGGCCGACCTTGGCGAACCAGCCGGCGCCGGAGATCCGCTGGAACACCGGGCCCAGCGTGCGCTGGATCAGGGTGGGGCGGGCCGCCGCGCGCTCGGCGGGGACCAGCCGGCCGGCCCGGCGCGGGTTCAGGTGGCCGCTCTCGGCCAGCCAGCGCAGGCTGTCGGCGACGCTCTCCTCGACGGGCCGCAGGGTGAGGTCGAGGGCCTCCAGGATCGGGCGGTCGTCGGTGGGGACGAGCGTGACCATGAACTCGGCGGCGTCGCGGGTGAGCGGGTAGTCGAACGGCCGGACGCGCTTGGCGGCGTCGAGCGCGGAGCCGAGCGCGAGCATCGCGCCGTTCGGCACGCGGACGCGGCGGCACTTCACGCCGGTCAGCGCGTCGCACAGGTCGGCGTACTGCGGCCAGGTGAGGTAGTGGCCGCCGAGCACCCAGCGGCTCGGGCCCTGCCGGGCCTCGACGGTGCGGGCGAGCGCGGTGCCGAGGTCGCGGACGTCGACGACCGACACGCCGCCGCCGGGCAGCGGCCACAGCTTGCCGAGCGCGCCGGCGAGCCCCTCGTTCAGCGCGTCGAGGTGCGGCTGGTCGGGGCCGCAGACGCCGCCGGGGTAGACGATCGTCACCGGAGCGCCCTCGTCCTGGAGTTCGCGGACGTAGTTCTCGGCGGCCAGCTTCGACCTGCCGTAGTCGGTGCGCGGGCTCGCGAGCGGCGAGTCGGCGGTGATGACGGGCCCGGACGGGGGCACGAAGATCCCGATCGTCGACACGTGCACCACGGGGTCCAGGCCGCGGGCGACGGCTCCGCCGATCACGTTGCGGGTGCCGGTGACGTTGACCTCGACCAGGTCGCGGTGGGCGCCGGTCACCCCGATCGCGGCGGCGGTGTGGATCGCGGCGTCGCACCCCTCCAGCCCCTCGGCCACGGCGGCGGCGTCGAGCATGTCGCCCGGGACCAGTTCCACCTTCTCGGCCCGGACGCCGATCGACTCCAGCACCTTGGCCGCCCGGCCGGGGTCGCGGACGAGCGCGCGCGGACGGTGCCCGGCGGCCAGCAGGGCGCGGACGGTGTGGGAGCCGACGAACCCGGAGGCGCCGGTGACGAAGACCCGCATGGACACAAACTAGCGCTTGGTGTTCGCTGGGCGACAGCCCGGGGCGGGGCTGCTTCCAGAGTAGTCGGCCGGGTTTCGGACACTTCATTTACCGGCGGCGCGCACGCCCGGCCGTTGACGCCCCTGGAACGCTCCAGCACACTCGGGACTCACCTGACCGCCGACCGGGGAGGGGTTCCATGAGGATCGGACTGGCCGGCGCGGGGCGCATCGGTGCGCGCCACGCCGCGGCCCTGTGCGAACTGCCCGAGGTGGAGGCGCTGGTCGTCGCCGACGCGGACGCCGCGCGCGCCCGCGCCCTGGCGGCCCGCCTCACCGGAGCCCGGAGCGGAGCGGCGGCGATCAGGCCCTCTGTTCCGGCGGGTGGTCCTCCCGCAGAAGTGCAGGCCGGCGTCCGGAGCGGAGCGGCGGCGGAGGGGAAGGCCGCGGTCAGGCCGTCTCCCGCGGGGGGCGGCTCCTCTGCAGGGATGCAGAGTGGGGCGCCGGAGGTTCGGGCGGCGGAGGATGTCGCGGAGTTGTTCACCGCGGGGCTGGACGGGCTGGTCGTGGCGGCCGCGACGGACGCGCACGCCGATCTGGTCGAGCGGGCGCTTGCGGTCGGAATGCCCGTCTTCTGCGAGAAGCCGCTCGCGTCCGATATTGCTGGAACGTTCCAAATCGTCGCGGCCGCGAAGAAGGCCGGGGTCCCGGTCCAGGTCGGGTTCCAGCGCCGGTTCGACGCCGGGAACGCCGCCGCGCGCGAGGCGCTCGCGTCCGGGCGGCTCGGCTGGCTGCACACCGTCCGGTCGTGCAGCTTCGACCCGGCGCCGCCGCCCGCCGAGTACGTCCCGACGTCCGGCGGGCTGTTCCGCGACTGCGTCATCCACGACCTCGATCTGATCCGCTTCGTCACCGGCCGCGACGTCGTGCGGGTGATGGCGTCCGGCGCCAACCGCGGCGAGGACTTCTTCCGCGACAGCGGCGACGTCGACACCGGGTCGGCGCTGCTCGTCCTGGACGACGGGACGCTCGCGCAGGTGTCGGCCACCCGCTACAACGCCGCCGGGTACGACGCGCGGCTCGAACTGTTCGGGTCCAAGGACAGCATCGTCGCGGGCCTGGACGAGCGGACGCCCGTCACCGCGGTGCCCGAGCGGGGCGAGGCGCCGAGGGATCCCTACGCCGGGTTCCTCGAACGGTTCTCCGACGCCTACGACGCCGAGCTGCGCGCCTTCGTCGACGTCGTCGCCGGGCGGCGCGCCAACCCCTGCCCGCCCGAGGACGCCCTGGAGGCGTTCTACCTCGCCGAAGCCTGCGAGCTGTCCATGCGGGAGGGCCGCATCGTCGGGGCCGAGGAGGTGCGGCGATGAGGATCGCGGGCGCGCCGATCTCGTGGGGCGTGTGCGAGGTCCCCGGCTGGGGCCACCAGATGGCGCCCGCGCGGGTCCTGGCGGAGATGCGCGACCTCGGGCTCGCGGCGACCGAGCTTGGCCCGGAGGGGTTCCTGCCGTCCGGGCGGGACGAGCGGGAGGCGCTGCTGTCGTCCTACGGCCTGGGGCTCGTGGGGGCGTTCGTCCCGGTCGTCCTGCACGACCCGGACCGCGACCCGATGCCGGAGGTCGAGCGGGCGCTCGACGGCATGGGCGGCGTGCTCGTGCTGGCCGCCGCGACCGGGCTGGACGGCTACGACGGGCGGCCCGCCCTCGACACCCGGGCCTGGGCGACGCTGCTGTCCAACCTCGACGCGATCACCGCGCGGGCGGCGCGGCGCGGCCGGCTGGTGGCGCTGCATCCGCACGTCGGGACGGTCGTGGAGACCCGGGCCGACGTCGAGCGGGTGCTGTCGGGGTCCGGGGTCCCGCTGTGCCTGGACACCGGCCATCTGCTGGTCGGCGGCACCGACCCCGCGTGGCTGACCCGGTTCGCGGCGGCGCGCATCGCGCACGTCCACCTCAAGGACGTCGACGCCGCGCTCGCCGCCCGCGTGCTGAACGGTGAGGTGACCTATACCGACGCGGTGCGCGGCGGCCTCTACCGGCCGCTCGGCGAAGGGGACGTTGACATCCCCGGCATCATCGCGACCCTGGAGGGCGCCGGATACGGAGGCTGGTACGTCATGGAGCAGGACGCCGTGCTGACCGCGGAGCCGCCGGCGGGCACCGGCCCCTACCGTGATGTCCGCGCCAGCCTGGACTACCTCGCCGGAGCCGCCCGATGACCTACGACCTGATCACGATGGGCCGGGTGAGCGTGGACGTCTACCCGGACCAGGTGGGCAGGCCCCTGGAGGACGTGGAGTCGTTCGGGAAGTACCTCGGCGGCAGCCCCACCAACGTCGCGGTGGCGGCGGCGAGGTACGGCCGCCGCGCCGCCGTGATCACCCGCACCGGTGCGGACCCGTTCGGCCGGTTCGTCCGCAAGGCGCTGCGGGAGTACGGGGTGGACGACCGTTTCGTCGCGTCCGTCCCGGGCCTGCCGACGCCGCTGGCGTTCTGCGAGATCTTCCCGCCGGACGACTTCCCGCTCTACTTCTACCGCTACCCGAAGGCCCCCGACCTGGAGATCCATCCGCACGAGCTGGACCTGGACGCGATCAGGCGGGCCCGCGTCCTGTGGGCGACCGTGACCGGGCTGTCGCAGGAGCCCAGCCGCGAGGCCACCCTCCTCGCGCTCGGCGCGCACTCGGTGTCCGCCGGGACGGGGCACACCGTCATCGACCTCGACTACCGGCCGATGCTGTGGGCCGACCCGGCGGAGGCGCCGCGCTGGGCGGGCGAGGCGCTCGAACGGGCGACGGTGGCGGTCGGCAATCTGGAGGAGTGCGAGGTCGCGGTGGGGAAGCGGGAGCCGGAGGCGGCGGCCCGCGCGATCCTCGACCGCGGCCCGGCCCTCGCCATCGTGAAGATGGGGCCGGACGGCGTGCTCGCCGCCACCCGCGGGCGGACGGTGCGGGTCCCGCCGGTCAAGGTGGACGTGGCGAACGGGCTCGGCGCGGGCGACGCGTTCGGCGGCGCCGTCTGCCACGGCCTGCTCGCCGGCTGGGACCTGGAACGGGTCATCGCGTTCGCGGGCGCGGCCGGGGCCATCGTCGCCTCCCGCATCGCGTGCTCGGCCGCGATGCCCACCGAGGACGAGGTCGACGCGCTGCTGGCGGAAAGGGCGATCGGATGAAGCATCACCTGCCGGCGGGCACCGCGGTGGAGGCCCCGTACGGAGTCGTCGTGACGCCGGAGTCGGCGGGCTGGGCGCACACCGCGCTGCGCGTGCTGGATCTGCCCGACCCGGGCGGCCACACCTTCGGCACCGGCGACTTCGAGATGATCGTGTTGCCGCTGGCCGGGTCGTGCGCGGTGGAGTGCGACGGCGAGCGGTTCGAGTTGGAGGGCCGCGCCGACGTCTTCGACCGGGTCAGTGACTTCGCCTACGTGCCGCGCGACGCGCGGGTGACCGTGCGCGGGCGGGGCCGGTTCGCGCTCGCCGCCGCCCGCTGCCAGGCGCGCCTCGAACCCCGCTACGGTCCGGCCGAGGACGTCCCCGTCGAGCTGCGCGGCGCGGGCCCGGCGAGCCGGCAGGTCAACAACTTCGGCACGCCCGAGGGGTTCCCGTTCGCCGAGAAGCTGATCGCGTGCGAGGTGCTCACGCCGGGCGGCTGCTGGTCGTCGTTCCCGCCGCACAAGCACGACGAGGAGGGGCCGGACGAGGCGGTCCTGGAGGAGATCTACTACTTCGAGGTCGCCGGCGGCGGCATGGCCTACCAGCGCGTCTACGGCACGCCGGAACGGCCGGTCGACGTGCTGGCGGAGGTGCGCGGCGGCGACGTCGTGCTGATCCCGCACGGCTGGCACGGCCCGTCGATGGCGGTGCCGGGCCACGACCTGTACTACCTGAACGTGATGGCCGGGCCGTCGCCGGAGCGCGCGTGGCGGATCTGCGACGATCCCGCGCACGCGTGGATCCGCGAGACCTGGCAGGGGCAGCCGATCGATCCGCGGCTGCCGCTCACCTCTGCGAAGGGACGCTCATGAGGCTCACGGTCGGGCAGGCCGTCGTCCGTTTCCTCGCGGCGCAGTGGTCGCAGCGGGACGGTGAGGAGCGGCGCTTCTTCGCCGGCTGCTTCGGCATCTTCGGCCATGGGAACGTCGCGGGCATTGGGCAGGCGTTGCTGGAGTACGGCGAGGAGATGCCGTACTACATGGCGCGTAACGAGCAGGCCATGGTGCACACGGCGTCGGGATACGCGCGGATGAGCGACCGGTTGTCGACATTCGCGTGTACGACGTCCATCGGACCGGGCGCGACGAACATGGTCACCGGCGCGACACTGGCCACCATCAACCGGCTGCCGGTCCTGCTGCTGCCGGGGGACATCTTCGCCACCCGTCCGGCCAATCCGGTCTTGCAGGAGCTTGAGGACGCCCGTTCCTATGACGCGTCCGTCAACGACTGCTTCAAGCCCGTCTCCAGGTACTGGGACCGCATCAACCGTCCTGAGCAACTCCCCAGCGCGTTGCTGGCGGCGATGCGCGTCCTGACTGATCCTGCGGAAACGGGCGCGGTCACCTTGGCGCTGCCCCAGGACGTACAGGCGGAGGCGTGCGACTGGCCGGACGAGCTGTTCAGGCGCCGCGTCTGGCGCATACCGCGCACGCTCCCGGAACCGGCCGCGCTGGAAGAGGCGTCCGCGATCCTCCAGAAAGCCGAACGCCCTCTCATCGTGGCGGGCGGCGGCGTCATCTACTCGGGCGCGACCGACGACCTACGCGCCTTTGCCGAACGGACCGGCATTCCCGTCGCGGAGACACAGGCCGGCAAGGGCGCGCTCCCCTGGGACCACGAACGTTCGGTCGGTGCCATAGGCGCGACGGGAACGACCGCAGCGAACGCGTTGGCGCGGGAAGCCGACGTCGTCATCGGCATAGGAACCCGCTACAGCGACTTCACGACCGCGTCCCACAGCCTGTTCGCCAACCCGCGCGTGCGGTTCGTCAACGTGAACGTGGCGCGGTTCGACGCCGCCAAGCTCGCGGCCACCATGGTCGTGGCGGACGCCCGCGAAGGCATCCGCGGCCTGAACGCCGCCCTCGTCGGGTACGCCGTGCCGAACGCCTACAAGCACGAGACTGCCGCCCTGATGGCCCGCTGGAACAGCACGGTGGACGAGGCGTACGCACCGCAGGACCGCCCCCTCCCGGCCCAGGCAGAGGTGATCGGCGCCGTCAACGAGGCGAGCGGCCCGCGCGACGTGGTGGTCTGCGCGGCCGGGTCGATGCCGGGCGATCTGCACAAGTTGTGGCGGGCGCGCGATCCCAAGGGCTACCACGTCGAGTACGGCTACTCGTGCATGGGCTACGAGATCGCCGGCGGGCTCGGCGTGAAGATGGCCGACCCGTCCCGCGAGGTGTTCGTCATGGTCGGCGACGGCTCGTACCTGATGATGGCGCAGG
Organism: Actinomadura opuntiae; assembly: GCF_030283205.1. Classification (GTDB taxonomy): domain Bacteria; phylum Actinomycetota; class Actinomycetes; order Streptosporangiales; family Streptosporangiaceae; genus Spirillospora. The sequence goes on along the minus strand of NZ_JASNWF010000019.1, from coordinate 184,157 downwards.
AACTCGCCACGGCCGTCGCCGAGGGCGTCAAGCTGGTCGTCGTGCTCGTGCAGAACCACGGGTTCGCCTCCATCGGGAACCTGTCGGAGTCGGTCGGCGCGCAGCGGTTCGGCACCCGCTACCGCGCCCGCACCGGCACCGGGCTGGACGGCGACCCGCTCCCGGTCGACCTGGCCGCCAACGCCGCGAGCCTCGGCGCCGACGTGCTCCGTGCGTCCGGCATAAAGGAGCTGCGCGAGGCGCTGCGCCGGGCCCGCGAAAGCGACCGCACCACGGTCGTGCACATCGAGACCGATCCGCTGATCGACGCCCCCGGCAGCGAGGCGTGGTGGGACGTCCCGGTCGCCGAGGTCGCGTCGCTGGACTCCACCCGCGAGGCGCGCGCCCGATATGAGAAGGAACTATGGTCGCGCCGCCGCCATCTGTGATCAACTCTCGTCCGGGAGCCCTTGTCTCGGGGGAGAACGGAGAGCGTCCATGAAAGGCGTGTTCACGCGAACGCCGGTCAGGAGCCTGGCGGTCCTGGCCGTCGCCGGGATGCTGACGCTCGGCGCGTGCAGCAGCAGCGGCGGCAAGAAGGCCGAGGAGAAGGCGACCGGCGGGGGCGGCCCCCGGCTGAAGATCGCGATGGTCACCCACTCCGCGCCCGGCGACACCTTCTGGGACATCGTGCAGAAGGGCGCCAAGGCCGCCGCCGCAAAGGACAACGTCCAGTTCCTCTACTCGGCCGACCCCGACGGGGGCAAGCAGGCCCAGCTCGTCCAGACGGCGATCGACCAGAAGGTCGACGGCATCATCGTCACCCTCGCCAAGCCCGACGCGATGAAGGACGCCCTGGCCCGCGCCGCCGCCGCGAAGATCCCCGTCGTGTCGATCAACTCCGGCGCCGAGGACTCGGCGCGGCTCGGCGCGCTCGCCCACTTCGGGCAGGACGAGTCGATCGCGGGCGAGGCGGCCGGGCAGCAGCTGGCGAAGATCGGCGTGAAGAAGGCGCTGTGCGTGGTGCACGAGCAGGGCAACGTCGGCCTGGAGAGCCGCTGCGCCGGCGCGAAGAAGACCTTCTCCGGCGACCTGCAGAACCTGTACGTGCAGGGCAGCGACATGCCGCAGGTGAAGTCGTCGATCACCGCCAAGCTGCAGTCGGACAAGAGCATCGACGGGATACTCACGCTCGGCGCCCCGTTCGCCGCGACCGCCGTCGACTCGGTCAAGGAGACGAGCAGCAAGGCCAAGGTCGCCACGTTCGACCTGAACAAGGACCTGATCGCCTCGATCAAGTCCGGTGACATCCAGTTCGCCGTCGACCAGCAGCCCTACCTCCAGGGCTACGAGGCCGTCGACGAGCTGTGGCTGTACCGCACCAACGGCAACGTGCTCGGCGGCGGACGCCCCGTGCTGACCGGCCCCGCGATCGTCACCAAGGACAACGCCGCCTCGCTGGAGGCCTTCGCCCAACGGGGCACCCGGTGACGCAGGCGGTCGCCCCGCCGCCCGCGGCGGTCCCGGACGAGCGGCTGGCCCGGCAGTCGCCGCTGCGGCGGCTGCTGCGCCGGCCCGAGTTCGGCGCGCTGCTCGGCGCGGTCGCGGTGTTCGTGTTCTTCTCGCTGGTCGCCGACGCGTTCCTGCAGGCCGACTCGTTCTCGACCGTGCTGTACGCGAGCTCGACGTTCGGGATCATGGCGGTCGGGGTGTCGCTGCTGATGATCGGCGGCGAGTTCGACCTGTCCGCCGGGGTGCTGGTGACGACGTCCGCGCTGGTCGCGGCGCTGGTCAGCTACCAGCTCACGCTGAACCTGTGGGTCGGCGTGGCCATCTCCCTGGTCGTGACGCTGGCGGTCGGCGCGCTGAACGGCCTGCTCTACATCAGGACGGGCCTGCCGAGCTTCATCGTCACGCTCGCGACGTTCTTCATGCTGGCCGGGGCGAACCTCGGCGTGACGAAGGCGGTCACCGGGAACGTCGCGTCCGACTCCGTCCGGGACATGGACGGCTTCGAGAGCGCGCGCAAGGTGTTCGCCTCCGACATCGGCGTCGGCGGCGTCAACGTCAAGATCACGGTGTTCTGGTGGCTGCTGTTCGTCGCGGTCGCCACCTGGATCCTGCTGCGCACCCGGCTCGGCAACTGGATCTTCGCGGTCGGCGGGGCGGCCGGCAGCGCCCGCGCGGTCGGCGTGCCCGTCGCCCGGACGAAGATCGGCCTGTTCATGGGCGTGGCGTTCTGCGGCTGGTTCTCCGGGATGCACCTGCTGTTCGCGTTCGCCACCGTCCAGTCGGGCGAGGGCGTCGGCAACGAGTTCAACTACATCATCTGCGCGGTCATCGGCGGCTGCCTGCTGACCGGCGGCTACGGGTCGGCGATCGGCGCGGCGATCGGCGCGTTCATCTTCGGCATGGTGAACAAGGGCATCGTCTACGCCGAGTGGAACCCCGACTGGTTCCGGTTCTTCCTCGGCGCGATGCTGCTGATCGCCACCGTGGTCAACCTGATCGTGCGGCGCAGAGTGGAGCGGTCGACATGACGGACACCGGGGAGGCGCCGCCGCTGGTCAGGCTGGAGGGCGTCGGCAAGAACTACGGCAACGTCATCGCGCTGCGGGACGTGACCCTGGAGGCGTCCGCGGGCGAGGTGACCTGCGTGCTCGGCGACAACGGCGCCGGCAAGTCCACCCTCATCAAGATCGTCGCCGGGCTGCACCGGCACGACCTCGGCACCTACGAGGTGCAGGGCGAGCCGGTGGCGTTCTCCTCGCCGCGCGACGCGCTCGACCGCGGCATCGCTACCGTCTACCAGGACCTCGCGGTCGTCCCGCTGATGCCGGTGTGGCGGAACTTCTTCCTCGGCTCGGAGAAGCGCAAGGGGTTCGGCCGCATGGACATCGGCTTCATGCGCCGCACCGCCAAGGACGAGCTGGCCGCGATGGGCATCGACCTGCGCGACGTCGATCAGCCCATCGGGACGCTGTCGGGCGGCGAGCGGCAGTGCGTGGCGATCGCCCGCGCCGTGTACTTCGGCGCGAAGGCGCTGGTGCTGGACGAGCCGACGGCCGCGCTCGGCGTCAAGCAGGCCGGGACCGTCCTGCGCTACATCGTGCAGGCGCGCGAGCGGGGCCTCGCGGTCGTCTTCATCACCCACAACCCGCACCACGCCTACCCCGTCGGCGACCGCTTCCTGATCCTCAACCGGGGCCGCCCGATCGGCTACCACACCAAGGCCGAGATCACCCGCGAGGAGCTGACCGCGCTCATGGCGGGCGGCGCCGAGCTGGAGCAACTCGCGCACGAGCTGGACGCCGCCGCGTCCGGTGGCGCCCCCGCGAAGGAACTGGCGGAGGGCGCCGACCTGCTCCGCAAGACCGACTGATTACGGCGCGGCGGGCCGCCGGACGGGCGACCCGCCGCGCGCCGGTCAGGTCCAGGTGGCGCCGGCGAGGACGCTGTCGAGGCCCGGAGTGCTCCACTGGTCGACGATCAGGATCTTCGACTGCGGGAAGTACCACATCCGCTCCACATAGGAGATGGACGTGCGGCGCGAGGGGCCGTACCCGTCCGGGTCGCGGGTGGTCTTGTCCCGCGTGTAGCAGGGGACGCGCCATTCGCGGTACTCCGCCTTGCGCGGCCCGACGGGCGCGAGCCGGTCGGCGGTCTTCACCGCGCCGTACGCCGCCCCGACGGCGCGCAGCTCGTCGTGGTCGGGGCAGTTCATCCCCTCGTCCTGCGTGAACATCGAGGCGTAGGTGTCGGTCCTGCTGAAGGGGTTGGCGATGTATCCCGACGGGTCGGTGAGCAGGCTCGCGCCGTACACGCGGAAGCCCGGGCACCAGGCCTGGCTGGCGGCGAGCGACACTTCGAGCGCGTCGGTCTTCTTGCACGTCGTCCAGGTGCTCACGTAGTAGCTGTCGGGCTTGCGCCCCAGGTGCTCGCCGGACGGGGTGTAGGGGATGAGATGCGCCTTCCAGGTGGCGGGCGCGCGCACGGTCAGCGGTCCGATCCGCAGCGGCACACCGGATGGCGTCGGGCTGGCCGCGGCGGCGTGATGGGGCGCCGGGCCGGGCTGGGCGGCGCGGTAGGCGGCGGCTCCGCCGACCGCGGTCCCCGCGACGGCCGTGGCCGCGATCGCCACCGACGCCTTGGTGCCGACGGCCGCCAGCACCCCGCCGGCCCCCGCCGAACCCGCCGAGCCCGCGGCCCCTGCCGCTCCGGCCGAGCCAGCCGCTCCGGCGGCGGCGCCCGCGCCCGCGCCGGCCGGGAAGAGCCCGGCCGCGGCCAGCGGGAACAGCGCGGCGAGCGCGACGGCGGCGCCCGCGAGCACGCGCACGCCCCGCGACTCCCAGTCCGGTCCGTAGGCCGCGCCCGCGACGTCGTCCAGGTGCCCGACGAACGCCGAGGCGCTGACCGGGCGCTCCGCCGGGTCCTTGGCCATGCCGCGGGCGATCAGCGGGCGCAGCGGCTCGGGAACGTGCTCGGCGGGCACGGCCTCGTGGAGATGCCCGGCCATGATCGACGCGCGGTCGCCGGTCCCGTACGGGCGGCGGCCGGTGAGCGCCTCGTAGAACACGCACGTCGCGGCGTACACGTCGGTCGCGGGCGTGGCGGGCTCGCCGCGCCACTGCTCGGGCGCCATGTACAGCGGCGTGCCCTCGGCGGACGCGGCGCCCGCCACGACGGCGATCCCGAAGTCGATGAGCCTGCTGCGGCCGTCCGCCGGGACGATCACGTTCGCGGGCTTGTAGTCCCGGTGCACGACCCCGGCGGCGTGCGCGGCGGCGAGCCCGAGCAGCGACCCCTTCAGCACGGTGAGCGCCGCCTCCGGCTCCAGCGGGGCGTGCCTGCGCAGGATCTCCTTGAATGGGACACCGTCCACCGCCTCCATGACGATGGCGATGTCGTCACCGTGCTCGACGAGCCGGTACAGCCGCGCCACGTTGGGATCGTCGACGCGGCCGAGCATGCGCGCCTCGTCCCGGAACCGGTCGCGCGCCTCAGGGCCGGCGTCGGCCGTCAGGTACTTGATGGCGACCGGCGTGCCGCGGACCGCGTGCCGCGCCAGCACGACGCGGCCCTGCGCGCCTCGCCCCAGCTCCCGTACCTCGTCGAACTCCGGGACACGCCACTGCGCCACCGCCGACCCCTTCGGTTCGTCCCGATCGATCCACCCATGTGACGCCCGGCACCGGCAGAAGGTTGATCACTCCTGCGCGGTCCGGATGCGGCGGGCGGTGAACGCCACGTCGGGGTCGGGATGGGCGCGCAGCGAGCGCAGCAGGGAGCGCCACGCGTCGGGCCAGCCCGCGCGGGGCGCGTGGCCGCCGGTGAGCGCCGCGGCGAACAGGCCGCCGGCGAGGTCGCCGCGCGCGGCGAGGCGTTCGGCGTGGGGGAGCACGTCCTCGGGGTCGGGCGCGTCGTCCGGGACGCTGATGTACTCCGCGAACTCGTCGTCCCAGTCGTCGTCCGCCCAGGGGATGAGGGCCTCGGCGACCTGGCGGACGGCCAGGGCGCCGCCGGTGCAGCGGCCCGCCAGGGCGTCGAGGGCGGTGGCCGCGTCGGGCGCGTCCCAGCGGAACGTCGCGGCGGCCAGCTCGCCGGCGAGATCGGCGGGAAGGCGGCCGTCCAGGGCGGCGATGGCGCGCTCGGCGGTGTCGCGGTCACGGCTCGCCGCCTCGCGTACGGCCTCGACCAGCGCCGACAGCCGCTGGAACGCGGGCAGGTCCCGTTCGGCGCCGGCGTCGGGCTCGTCCGGCTCGGCGGCCAGCGCGGCCGCGGCCGCGCCGAGTTCCGGCGCTCCGAACCCGTCGACGACGCAGCGGACCAACGCGTCGAGGGCCGGCCGCCAGCCGTGCGCCGCGCCGAGGCCGGTGACGAGAGCGGACAGCACGGACGGAGCGTCCGGTGCCCACGGCGCCCACGGCGGGACGTTCGGCAGCGCGGCGTCGCGGGCCTCGGCGTCGTCGGAGCGGGCCACCCGCAGGACCAGCGAGGCGTAGAACCCGCGGAACCGCTCGTCGACGCTCAGCGGCGGCGTGCCGAGCACCTGCCGGGCGAGGTCGCGCGGGCCGCCCGCCGCCTCGGTGAGGATCCGGCGGGCGGCGTCCTCGGCCAGGTGCGGGCGGACCGCCGAGACGATCGCGGCGCGGACGTCCCGGTGCTGGCCCGGGTCGTCCCACGCGGCGGCGACCAGGGCGAGGGCGTCCGGGACCCGGTTGTGCAGCAGGATGCGCAGCGCCTCCTTGCGCGCGGTGATCTTCCCTTCGCGCAGCGCCGGACCGAGCGTCGCCGCGAGAGCCGAGGGCGGGACGAACCGGGCAGCGCGGGTCATCGCGTACATGGCGACGTGCGCGTGGTCCGTGGCGGCGTGCGCGAGCAGGTCCGGCAGGACGGCCTGCGGGGACGCCGTCCACGCCACCGCCGTCAGCGCGGCCCGGCAGAGCCCGTCGTCATCGGAGGCCAGGTAGCGACGGAGCCGTTCCGCGTCCACGCCCGGGACGGTGGCGATGGCCCGTACCGCGCCCTCCCGCGCGTGCCCGGGCTGCGTCGCGTCCCCGGCCACGCGGGTGAGTAGGCCGAGGTAGGCGTCGCGCTGCCGGGACGTCCAGCGGCGCATCCAGGACGGCCGCATGTGCGGGACGTAGGCGACGTCCGCCCGTTGGAACCGCCCGGACGGGGCGCTCCCGCCGAGCACCAGGTGCAGCAGATCGGTGCGCTCGCGAGCGATCGTCGCCAGGACTGCCGGGACGGCGACGGCCGACGCGTCCTTGGCGATGACCCGGTCGACGCGTTCGGCGCGGGCGCCCGGGGGAGCGAGCCACAGTTCGATGGCGTCCCGGAGGACGGCGTCGCTGCGGGCGTCGAGCGCTGCTTCCAGCGCGTCCTGGAACGGCTGCACGTGGTGCGCCCTGCGGCCCAGCGCGCGCACGAGCAGCAGCGCGAGCCGGTGGTCGTCGCGGCGCGCGGCCGCCTGGAGGTAGGGCGCGAGCGTGACGGCGAGGCGGTGCTCCTGGCCGTGCCGCAGGGCGCGGTCGAGGCGTCCGAGATGGATCGCTCCGGCGTGGCCGATGAGCCGCTCGACGAGGTCCAGCCCGAACACGACCAGGTCGGCGTCGTCGCGGACGGCGCCCTGGCGGCAGAACGCGGCGGCGATCCGGCCGAGCGCCTGCCGGGTGAGGAACGAGCAGTCGCGGGCGGCCAGCGCGTCGTCGGCGAACCGCCCGACCGCCGCCGCGTGCTCGGCGCGCAGCAGGCCCTCCGGAACGTTCGCGAGCGCGTTCAGCGCCGAATACCGGACGGGATCCTGCTCGTTGCGCAGCCGGACGAGCGACTCCAGCATCGCGGTCACCGTGCCGGGATCGCGGCTGCGGCCCGCGCACGCGATGAGCAGCGCGTATCCGGTGGCGCGGTCGTCGGCGTCCGGGCGGCGCGTCAGCGCGCCGAGGACGGGCAGCGCCTCGTCGTAGGGGAGGAACGCGGTGATGCTCCAGGACCGCGCCGGCGCCTCGGAGATCCGCTGCAGGCCCAGCATCCGGCGTGCCTCCCGGATCCTGACCGCGTGCGGCAGGACGTCGAGGAGCGGCTCGTCGAGTTCGGCGGCCGACAGGTCCACGCCGACCATCGCCGCGTCGAACACGTGCTCGCGGCGGGACGGCGGGAACGCCTTGAGCAGCAGGCGGAGCGCGGTCCCGTCCTCGCGCACGGCGTGGGCCACCAGCGTCACGCTGTCGTTGTCGAGCTTCGCCAGCCGGTCCCGGACCGACCTGCGCCACAGCAACCGCCGCAGCGAACCGCGGTAGCGCTCGGAGGTCAGCAGGCGCACCATGCGGTCGGGCTCGGCGTCCAGCAGCAGCCCGGCCTTCGCATCGAGCGCGTACGGCAGGCTGCGGCCGGTCCCGTACCGCTCCAGGAGGCCGACGACGCGTCCGGGATCGTGGCTCGCCGCCGCCGCGATACCGGCCCCGTGCAGGGACCACCATCCGGCGCGGAGCGAATCGCCCGCCTCCGCGAGCCGCTGCTCCGCGTGGTCCAGCATGATGCCGGGATGGGCGCCCCCGAGGGACGCCCAGTTCGGCACAGCGCGCGCCGTCGCGTCGATCCGCTCCGCCACGACCTCGCTGCTGCAGGTGGGCAGCAGCGCGGCGGCCTCCTCGATGCCCCAGCGGTCGGCGACCGGTCCGACGAGCGCGTCCGCCAGGTCCGTGCGCCACCACTTGCGGACGGCGTCGTAGATCGCCGACCGGATCGCCGCAGGCGCGTCGCCGAGCCTGGCGAGGAACGGCTCCGGGCCGTCCCCGTAGCGGACGGCCAGCCGGATCGCCGCGCACGCCAGCTCCGCGTCCGGATCGCCGGTGGCGCGGGCGATGTGGTCGAGCGACGCCGCGTCCCGCACGGCCGACGCGACGAACAGCGCCAGCGACCGCTCGTAGTGGCCGCGCTCCGCCAGCTCGTCCAGCAGGGCCGCGAGCTCCGGCGTTCCGGCCTGCCCGCGCAGGCCCGCCACGCGGCGGCAGCGCTCCCCGAACGGCAGCGGTTCGACTTCGGTCAGGAGCTCGTCAGCACGCATGGCGCGCATCCTGCCGGATCCACCGCCCGCCTTCACGCCATTTACGGTGCTTTGTTTACGGTGCTTCGTCGGGTACTTCCGCCCTCGCCCGGGTGATCGCCTCCGCCAGCTTCCGGACGCGCGGCTCGTGCTCGTCGTAGCCCACGACGACCGGCGGCTCGTTGTACGGCATCGTGTCCGACGAGCGGCGCAGCTTCACATACTGCCCGCACGCGTCGATCGCGTACGGCTCCATGTCGTCCTGCAAGGCGCCGATCACCGTGATGCCGTGTGTCTCGCCGATCTTGCGGAACAACGCGACGGCCTCCTTGCGGTGCTCCTTGCCGAGGTTGCGGCCCAGCTCGTCCAGCACCAGGCACAGCCGCCCGCCGCCGGAACTGGCCAGCGCCGCCGCGCACACCAGCTTGACCGCCTTCTCGTCCATCAGCGCGGTGTTAGCGCGCCGGTTATAGGGGACGTAGCGCTGCCCGTCAGAACGCCGCCATTTCGGCGTCACCCGCCAGCGCCACTCCTGTTCCGGATCACCCGGCTGCTCCGGCGTGGGGAACTCCAGCGTCGCGCCGTAGCCGCCATAGGTGACGTCGAGCTTTTCGAACTCCTCCGACACCCGCTGCAGGCGCGCGCGGATCGCGGCGGTCAACGCGGTGCGGTGCGCCTCCGCGGCGCCCACCGCCTCCATCGCGCCCTTGCGCGCCTTCTCCAGATCGGCGTGGCGCCCGGACAGCTGTACCTCGATCTGCCGCCGCTGATGCTTCTCGTAGTCCTCCTGCCGGCGCAGATAACTTTCAAGCGATTTCACCAGGCGCGGGAACGTCGCCTGCTCGCGGTCGGTGCGGCGGCCCTCGCCCTCGGCGCGCTCCCGCAGCAGGAACCGCGTCTCCTCCGGCATGTCCTCATCGGACGCGCCGTCCGGGAACACCCGCCGCAGCGCCTCCGACAGATGCTTCTCCGCCGTGTGCCACCACTCGGCGGGCGTCCACGTCGCCTCGTCGTCATCGAGGCCGGACAGCCACTCGGCGGCGCCCTCACGGGACCCGCCCCACTCCTTCTCCAGCTCCTCCAAGCCGAGCCCCGCGCGCTTGTCGGCCAGCTCCGACGCCTTGCGCCGCACCTGGTCGCGCTCCCGGTCGTGCGCCTCCTTGCGGCCGCGCAGCCGGTCGACCTCCAGCGCCCGCGTGTCCGCCTTCGCCTGGAGCCGCCGGACGGCCTGCTCCGCCGATCCGAGGCGCGGCCCCAGCTTCGACTCGCTGCTCGCCAGCTCCTCCAGCTGCGAGCGCAGCTCCGCCATCCTGTCGTGGACGGCGTCCAGCTCGTCCGCCGCCTGCGCGCCCGCGAGGCGCCGTCCCGCCCGCGCCACGTCGGCGGCGGCGTCGGCCGTCGCCTGCCGCGCGTTCTCCAGGGCCTCCTTCGCCGCCTCCAGCGCGGCCCGCGCCGCCTGCACGCGCGCGACCCGTCCCGTCACCGGCTCCGGGAAACCGCCGACGATGACGACGCCCTTCGCATCGCCGTCGAAGGAGGCGAAGAAGTTCGCCAGCGGCAGCGGGCACCGGATCCCCTCGGGAAGGCCGGGCGCCGGCTCACCGCCCGGATCCAGCTCCCCGCCCGCCGGGACGATCATCGAGCCGGGCAGGCCCTTCAGCGCGCCGACCGCCGCGTCGAGATCGTCCGTCCCGACCACGACGGCCTCCCGGTACGGCCACAGCGCCGCCTCCCACCGGTCCCGGACGTCCTCCGCCAGTTCCACCGCGTCCAGCAGCCCCACCGCCGCGATCCCGGCGCCGGCCAGCGCCCGGATCTGCGCGGGCGCGCTGCCCGCGCCCGCCTCGGCCTCCGCCAGCGACCGCTCCGCCCGCGCGAGCGCGCCGCGCGCCATCCCGAACTCCTGCTGCGCCTCGTCGCGGCGCGCCTCGGCCTCCGCCAGCTCCGCCTTCGCGGCGGCGCCGTCCCGGCCGTCGGCCTCCCGCCGCCGCTCCTCCAGCGCCGACACCTGCCGGCGCAGCTCCTCCAGCCGGTTGCGGGCGACCGCCTTGTCCGCACTGAGCTTGTCGGCCTGCCCCTTCAACTCGGCCAGCGCCGCGCCCGCCTCACCGAGCTGCGCGTCCAGCGCACCCCCGGTCAGTTGCTCGATCTCCCGCTCCGCCGCCTTCGCCGCGGCCGCCAGCTCCTCCGCCTCGGCGCGCAGCGCCTCCTGCTCGGCGGCGTGCGCGGCATCGGCCTCCGCCGCGTCCGCCAGCAGGCGCGCCTGCCGCGTCCGCCAGTGCCGCAGCGCCGCCGCGACCTCCTCGCGCGCGCGGTCACGCCGGTCGAACGTCTTCAGCATCGCCGCAGCCTCGCGCTCCCACTCCGCGAGCCGCTCGGCAGCCTCCGCCGCCTTCGCGCGCTCCCGGTGCTCCTCCGCACGCGACTTGCGCTCGGCCTCCAGCTCCCGGTCCAGCCCGGTCAGCGCCGCGATCGCGCTGAAGATCCGCTCCGGGCTGATCTCGTTCAGCGGCTGCGACAGCAGGTTCGTCGCGACCTTCGAGCGCACCGACGTCGACAGGAACGACACGCACCGCACCTGCCCGCCGTACAGGACGCGGCCGAGGTCCTTCGCCACCAGGTCGCGGCGGCCGGCGCTGCGCGGCAGGCCCGCCCACAGCCGGTCGGCGAGCGCGACCCGCCCGGCCTCCGACGGCGCCGACGCCAGGTACACGCCCTCCTGCCAGCGGATCTCCAGGTGCGGCGCGTCCACGTTCACCCGCAGCCACACCGTCAGCGCGGTCTCGCCTTCGCTCTCACTCTCGGCGGGGTCGGCGTAGTCGAAGACGCCCACGATGTAGCCGTGGTCGGCGCTCGCCCACTGGCTGTCGCCCTGCGCCGCCAGCTCCGCGTTGAACAGCAGCTCCGCCACCGCCCGCGCGCCCGACGCGAACCGCCACTGCTCGTCGCCCAGCAGCGCCGTGATCGCCGCGATGAACGACGACTTGCCCGCGCCGTTGGAGTCCTTCGGGCCCTGCCCCGCCACCACGATCAGCGTCCCCGGCACGGTCGGCACCGGATGCGTCGACAGCCGCGAGATGTTCACCGCCTGCACCGCCACCAGCGTCCGGTCGCCGACGACGTTCTCGGCGTCCCGGGCGGGCCCCGGCACCAGCGGTTCCAGCACGGCCGTCATCCGTTCTCCCCCTGCTCGCGTTCCCGGCCCCGCCGCCGCGCCCGGATCGCCGCCGCCAGCGGCGAGTCCGGACCGGCGGCCAGGATCAGCTCCTCCTGCAGCCGCCTGCGCGCCGCCGGCGTCAGCCGGTGGAACTGCGGCCCCGGCACGAACCCGCCGGAGTCGTCCGCGCCCGCCTTGACCTGCGACACCAGCCCCGCCAGCCGCAGCCGCCGCAGCGCAGCGTCCAGCTCCCCGACGGGCAGTTGCGTCCGCCGCCTCAGCTCCTCCACCGGCGTCGGATACGGCGACAGCCACGAGTCGTCCTCCAGCAGCCCCGCCGCCCGCGGGATCGCCACCGAATGGATCAGCACCAGCGTCAGCACCGCCCGCTCCTGGACGGGGGGCACGCACTCCTCGTCCTCCGCCAGCTCGGCCGCGACGTCGTCCCGGTAACCCGAGATCCACGACGTCTGCTCCGACCGGACCAGCGTCCGGCCGCTCAGCGCGAGCATCTCCTCGACCGTCCGCCGCAACGCCGGCTCCCGCAGCGCCGGGAACCGCACCTCCGGCACCGGCTCCGCCGCGTGCTCCACCGCCATGTACGCCGCGACGAGCTCGGCGCGCCGCCGCTCGTCATAGCCCCGCAGCAGCCCGTCGAACAGCTCACTCACCGCCGCTCCCCGGGCCGTCCCCGCTTCCGGGCTCCGCGCCGCGCGGCGAGTTATCCACAGATGAAGATTCTTTCGCCGTTGCCGCCGGGGCTGCGGCAGGCTCGTTCACGGAAGGTGACTCGAACACCACAGGAGGCGCGGATGACGCACGTTCCATCTCCGGCTCTGCCGGGGTCTCGTCGGCCGAGGCCGGCGCGTCCGGTTCCGGGCGCGGAGGCTCGGGGAGGCGGTGCATCAGGGTGCGCAGAGACGACAGGCTGTGCTCGGCCCAGAGAGAAACCCGGGGGCCTGGGCGGACGGTGCCGCCCCCTTCGCCGGTGGCCTCGTCCAGCAGAAGCCACCCGGTCTCGGCCAGGCGGCGGAGTTCACCGGTGGCCCAGCGGCGTGCGAGGTCGGCGTCGCCCCGCGACATGCCCGCGTACACGTCCAGGACGGCTGCGACCGTCGACGGCGTTCCAGGCCACGGCGCGTCGTCCAGCCGGGTCCAGCAGCAGCGCAGCGCCGCCGCCAGGACGCGGCGCGCCTGACCCGCGCGGTCCAGCGGCATCGGCGCGGTCTGGTACTCCTCCAGAAGGGCGGGCGTGGCGCCGTCCGGCCACACCGGCAGCAGCCACACGCGGTCGCCGTCCGTGGCCGCGGCCGTGCCCGACGGGACGGGATCGGCCGCGGCGACCGACGGGGCGCCGAGCACGCGGGCCCTGGCCCGCTCGAGTACCTGCGGGTCCACGGTCACGTCCTCTCGAACCAGCCGGGCGACACCCAGGTCGGCGCGCCCTCCGGGCGGACGTCCAGGCCGTCCGACCAGACGAGCCGGTAGGGCAGTTCGGGGTGCAGATGCGCCGAGGACAGGTCGGCGAGGGTGCGCCGCGCCGTCACCCAGTCGTGGGCGAGGACGTCCTGCACGGCGACCCGGTCGCGGCCGCGCAGCACCTCCTCGGCCATGGCGCGGAGCCGCTCCATCGTCGTGACGTCGGATCCGGTGTCGGACGACAGGCCCGTGTCCGGCACCGACGGGCGGGGCGGCGCCGGGCGCGGTGGGGTGGCGCGCGGCCCGTCCTCCACGGCGGTCACCACGGCGGACGGCTCGTGCCACGGCGCGGCGGCGTCGAACACGAAACCGTCCAGCACCGCCGCCAGCTCCTCGCGGCCGGCGGTACGGGCGAAGGTCCGCCACGTCTCCGGCGGAAGGAGGGTGAGGTTGCGGGTCGTGCCGGCGGAGTCCGACAGGCGCGCGGCCGCGCGCCGCGACGCGTCGCCGTAGGCGTAGATGGCGGCGCGCAGGTCGGTGCACGTGCGGTCGAGCTGCGGCCACCGCCGCAGGATCGCGCCGTGCAGCCGCTCGGCGCGCAGCAGTATCTCCTCCGTGCCCCACAGCTTCGGCGCCTGCTCGCGCAGCTCCTCGATCGTCCCGTTGGTCAGGGTGAGGAGCTCGACGCTCCAGAGGCGGAACGCGCGGGCCAGGCCGTCCGCGCCGTCGCGGGCCTGCTCCGGCGTCATCCGCGGGTCGGCGACGTTGAGCTGCTCCAGCGCGAGGAGCCGGTGCATCTCGCTCTGCCCGCCGTCCAGCATCATGCGGCGGACGAACATCAGCCCGACCACGCTGGTGAACGAGGCCCGGTAGCGCAGCTGGTTCGGCTTCGGGAACACCTCCCGGACGGCGCCGAGCCCCTTCAGCACCCGCAGCCGGTTCTCGAACACCTCCGCCGGATAGCGGCGGCACACGTACCGCATCTGCTCGCGGCTCAGCCCGTCCTCGCCGGCGTCGGCGAACGCGGCGAGCAGCGTCTCGGCGACGTCCACCAGCTCGGGGTCGTCCACCACGGCGCCGCTGTCGCGGGCCAGCGCCGCGAACATCTGCCGGTACACGCCCAGCACGGCCTCGCCGACCAGCACGTCGTCGAGGCTGGCGGCCGCGTTATCGGAGGTGGTCGACACGGCGCACTACGGTACGGCCCCGCGGCGCCCAGGGTGGAATCGGCGGCGGTGGGAGCCGCGAAATCGGGCCCGCGAAACCGCAGACGGCGCACGCACAGCGATGACACACTCACAGAGCGACCCGGACGTCGAGGGCCGCGCGCCGAACCTGGGCACGGAACCCACCGGGCCGGACTCTTCGGACACGGCAGGAGAGGCATGACCGAGCCGAACTCTCCCACGGGGCCGAACCCCCTCCAGAGGACGAACCTTCCCGCCGAACCCAACGCCTTCGTCGGGCGCGAACGCGACGCGGCCGACCTGCGCCGCCTCCTGGAGGCCATGCGCGCGGTCACGCTGTGCGGCGCGGGCGGCATCGGCAAGACGCGGCTGGCCCTGCACGTCGCGCGGACGATGCTCGACGCCCATCCCGACGGCGTCTGGTTCGTGGACCTCGCCGGCGTCCGCCCGGGCGGCACGCCCGAAGCGGTCGCGCGGCGCGTCGCCGCGGTGCTGGACGTGGCGGACGAGGACGGCCGCCGGACGGCCGAGACGCTCGCCGACGCGCTGCGCGGGCCGTCGGTGCTGATCGTCCTGGACAACTGCGAGCACGTCATCGAGGAGTGCGCCGAGCTCACCGGCCTGCTGCTGGCGCGCTGCCCGCGGCTGCGGGTGCTGGCGACCAGCCGCGAGCCGCTGCGGATGGCGGGCGAGAACGTGTGGCGGGTGCCGCCGCTGGAGCCGCACGAGGCGGTGCGGCTGTTCACCGACCGGGCCCGGGCCGCCCGCCCCGGATTCGACGTGACCAGCGGCGTCGAGGACGTCACCCGGGCGCTGGACGGGATGCCGCTGGCGCTGGAACTGGCGGCGGCGCGCGTCCGGGTGCTGTCGGTCGAGCAGATCGCCGGCCGGCTCGCCGACCGGTTCCGGCTGCTCAGCGCCGGCGACCGGACCGCGCCGCCCCGGCAGCGGACGCTGCGCGCGGCGATCGACTGGAGCCACGACCTGCTCGGCGAACCGGAGCGGATCCTGCTGCGCCGGCTGTCGGTCTTCGCGGGCTGGACCCTCGAGGGAGCCGAGCACGTCTGCGCGGACGAGGCGCTCCCCGCCGAGGACGTCCTGGACCTGCTGACCGCGCTCGTCGACAAGTCGCTGGTCGCCGTCGTGGGGGAGACGGCGGGGCAGGTCCGGTTCCGGCAGCTCGACAGCATCCGCGAGTACGCGGCCGAGCGCCTCGCCGAAGCGGGCGAGGACGAGACGTTCCGGCTGCGGCACCGCGACACCGTGCTGGAAGCCGCCGAAGACGACGGCAGGCTCGCGGTGGCGGAGGTACCCGGCGCATGGGCGGACCGGGTGGCGCTTTTCCGCCGGTACGACGCGGAACTCGGCAACGTCCAGGCGGCGCTCACCTTCTCGCTGGACCGCGGCGACATCGAGAAGGGCCTGCGGCTGTGCACCGCGCTGCGCACCTTCTGGATCGTCCGGGGACGCGTCGCCGAATGGGCCGAATGGACGGACCGGTTCCTCGCCCGCTCCCACGGCACCGGCGCGCGCACGCTGGGCGCGGCGCTGGCGGGCCGCGCGCAACTGGCCGCCGGCGGGCGCGACGCCGCGCAGGCCGCCCGGTACGCCGAGGAGGCGCTGGGTCCCTGCCGCGCGGCCGGAGACGCCATCGTGACCGCGTCCGCGCTGGTCACGCTCGCCGAGTCGCTGGCCCGCGCGGGCCGGTTCGAGGACGCCGCGCAACGGCTGGACGAGGCCGACGCGATCGCCGCGGGCCCCGGCCACGAATGGGTCCGCGCGTACGCACGGATCACCCGCGGCTACCTGCTGATCCGCCGGGGCCGCCTCCGCGAGGCGCGCGGACACCTGGACGAGGGCGCGACGCTGATGCGGCAGATAGGCCAACTGTGGGGCGCCGCGCACGCCATCATCGGCCTCGGCCGGCTCGCGGAACTCCGCGGCGACCCCGCCGCCGCCCGCGTCCACTACGCCGAGGTCCTGCCGATCCTGGCGGAGATCGGGGCGCGCCCCGAGATGGCCCGTGCGCTCGCCGGCATCGGCCGCGTCGCACTGGAGCAACAGGACCCGGAGTCCGCGCGTGAGGCACTGTCGCGGAGCCTGTCCCTGAGCCGCTCGTCGGGCATCCGCCTCGACGTCGCCCGCGCCCTGGAGGCCTTCGCCGAACTGGCCGCCTTCGAGGGCGACGCGCGCGGCGCGGTGACGCTCGCCGGCGCGGCGTCCGCGCTGCGCGAGGCCACCGGCCGCCACCCCGGCGCCGGCGCCCGCCGCGAACGGATGCTCGAACCGATCCGCCGCCGCCTCGGCGATCCCCTCGTGGCCCAGTTCTGGGGCGAAGGCCGCGCAATGCCCCCCGACGACGCGATCGACTACGCCCTCCACACCCCCCCCGCCCCCACCCCAACCGCCGAGAAAAGGGCGACGCCGACCTCCCCCACCACAAACCGTCCCCACCCCGAACAAGCACCCTCACCCGAGCGAGACCCCAACACCGCCCCCGCCTCGGCGAAGCCAGCAACGCCCACCCTTGCCTCGCACGCCGGTCACTCCCGCGCAGACGGTCCATCGGCCCGACCCGAGAATCTCGGCGCCGCGTCCACAGCGGACGAGCCCGCGACCTCCCCAATCGCAGAACCCACCCCAACTTCGGCCACAGGCAACTCCCACGTGCGAGGCGCCCCGACTGAACCTGCACAAGGCCTCGACACTGCGCCCGACTGCGAAAAGCTGACGACGACCACGCCCGAAGAGTCCGGCCCCACTCCGGCCGCAGGCCGCCCGGACGTGGAAGGCGCCCCGACTGGATCGATGCGAAGCATCGATACTGCGTTCGGCCGGGAAGAGTTGGCGGTGGCCACGCCCGCGGAGGCCAGCCCTGTTTCGGCCGCAGGACATCCCTGCATAGAAGGCGTCCCTGCTCAACCTGGGCGAGGTCTTGGCGCTTCCTCTGGAGAGGAGGCGGCAGCGGTTACGTCGGGGACGCCCGGCCCTGCCCCCGGCGTGGGTCACTCCGCTTTGGAAGACGGCTCCTCTTGCCCCGAGCGAGATGCCCGCGTCTCATCCTCAGGGGAGGAGGCGGCAGTGGCTGCGTCGGGGACGTCCGGCTCTGCTTCCGGTGGGGGCTGGCCGGAGATGGGGGAATCGGCCTGGGGCGAGGTGGAGGGGAACATGCCGGTAACGGGGGAGAAGAGCGCTGCGGGTGCGGTGGGCCCGGGCGAACCCGAGCCGGTGCAGTATCGGCATGAGGGGACGGCGGCCTGGTCCGAATGGGAAGGCGGTAGGGCGGCCAGTGGGGGGCGGGCTGCGGCGGGTGGGTCTGGTGCGGGTGAGTCGCGCTTCGAGGGTGGATCGGCTGAGGAGGGTGTGGCGGGGGCGGGCGAATCTGGGGTTGAGGCAGGGTGGCCGTGGGGTGAGGGTTCGGCGTGGCCAGAGCGCTATGTCGGTATGTCGGACGATGAGGAAGGGGACGCGAAGGGCGCTTCCGGTGTGGCTGGGAGGCGTTCTCGGACGGGGTATGGGGCGTCGCCTGCCGGTGGCCAGGTTGAATACCGGCCTGACGGCGGTGCTGGTGAAGTCGGTGAGGGAGATCCATGGCCCCGGGCCTTCCGTGCGGGGGAGGCGGCGAGTTCGGCGGGCGCGCTGACGGAGAGCGAGCGGAATGCTCGGGCTCGGGCGGCTGAGGGCGGCGGCGCACGGTATGTGTCCGGTTCGGGGGCGCGAGGCGGCGGGCGTGGCGTGCGCGGTTACGCGGGAGAGACCATGGAGCCGGCGCGTCCTGCCACGAGCGGGGTTGCTCGGCCGGTCACGCCGCCGAGTACGTTGACGGCGCGGGAGCGGGAGATCGCGCGGCTGGTGGCGCGGGGGCTGACCAATCGCGGGATCGCGGACGAACTGGTGATCAGCCCGGCGACCGTGGCGCGGCACGTGACGAACATCCTCACCAAGCTGGGGTTCTCGTCGCGGGCGCAGATCGCCGCGTGGGTCGTCGACAGCCTCCCCGCGGAGGACTGAGGGTGTGTACACACCTCGGGCGCGGGTGAATACGACCCCGCCTGCGTAGTCCGGTGCATGTGCTGGACGCGGCGTCCAACATAGCGTCGGGGCATGATCTCCAACGGTGTGGACGCGGCCGCCGCGTTTCCCGGTGCGACGGTGACGCGGGTCGTGTTCGGCGGCGCCGGGTCCGATCCCGCCAAGGCCGCCCGTCCCGCGGTGGCGGACGCGTCGTCCGGGCGTTCGCTGTCGTACGGGGGACTGGCCGCACGGGCGGGGGCCGCCGCGGCCGGGCTCGCCCGGGAAGGGGTCCGGCCGGGGGACGTGGTCGGCCTGCATCTGCCGGGCGGTCCGGAGTTCGCCCTGGCCTTGCACGCGGTCGCCGCTGCAGGCGCCGTTCCGCTCCCCGTGGGCGGGCTTCAGGCCGCCGAGATCGCCCGGCTACTGGAGGCGGAGGGAGTCCGGACGGCGATCACCTGGCCGGGGCTCGTCGGCGACATCCGCGCGCCGGGCCGGCGGCTGTTCTCCTTCGGTACGGAACCCGGCACCGAGCCGTTCGCGGCGCTGCTCGACGGGCCGCCCGCATCCGTTCCCGTCGACCCGTCCCACGCGCTTGCGCTCGTCGCCTGCACCGGCGGCTCGCCGGGGCCGGTCCGGGCGGTCCGGCTCACCCACGCTGAGGTCGTCGTCGGCCTGATGCGCGTCGCCGAGGCCGGCATGATCGGTACCGCCGACACCGTGCTGACGGCGCTGCCGCTCAGTGATGTCCTCGGCCTGAACGGGGTCCTGAACCCGGCGCTCCGGCTCGGCGCCACGGTCGTCGCCTTCACCGGCGGCGGCCGTCACGACCTGCTGCGCGCGCTGCAACGGTGGCGGACGACCGTGGCGGTGCTGCCGCCCTCGCTGGTGGAGGCGCTCGGCCGCGATCGCGCGGTGGCCCGCTACGACCTGGGGTCGCTGCGGGCCGTGGTCGCCGCGGGTGGGCCGCTGGCCGCCGAGGACGCGCGCGCCGCGGCGGCCCGGCTCGGCTGCCCCGTTCGGCAGGCGTACGGGATCGCCGAGGCCGCCGGCATCACCCACCTCAACCTGCGCGCGGCCGAGGAGGGCACCCTGGACTCCGTCGGACGCGGGCTGCCAGGCGTGATGTGGCGCGTGGTCCACCCGCGGACCGGCGCCGTCCAGCCGTCCTACCAGCCGGGCGAGCTGTGCGTACGGCTGCCCGTGGCACGGACCGCCGCCGTCCCCGTCCGCTGGCTGCCCACCGGCGACTCGGCGTTCGCCGACGACCACGGCCGCGTGTTCGTCCTGGGCCGGGTGGGGCGCGGCCGTTCCGAGCCGCCCGCCGAGCCCGGCGGCGTGCTCGCCGCGCATCCGGCGGTGTCCGACGCCGCTGTCGTGCCCGTGCCCGACGACGACCTCGGCCTCGTCCCGCACGGGTTCGCCGTGGTCACCGACGAGACCTCGGAGGCCGACCTGCTCGCCTACCTCGAGACCCACGTCGCCGAACGCGGCGGAATCGTGGACGTGCACATCGTCGACGAGATCCCCCGCGAACCCGGCGGCCGCGTACGGCGCCGCGCCCTCCTCACCCGCGCCGGCCTGGACCGCCTTCCCTAACCCGCACGCCCGATGGGCGTGTGCGGTGCTGCGCTCCTCGCCCGCGTCGGCTTAGGCCGCCTCCCCTTACTCTGCCTGTTGTGCGGGGTGGTCTGTGACTGCCGCCGGGCCGCCCGGCTCGCAAGTTGCTAGGAGCTCGGGCGGGCCGCATGTCGCGAAAACCCCCGGCCCGCGTCGTCGGGGTCATGGTCTGTTTCGTCGGTGTGCTGTTCGGTTCAAGCGGCGCTGGATCTGTGGGATGGGCGGGTGGGGGTTGTGCCCTTCTTGGGTGGGGTGGCCTGGCTGGCTCTGCCGGTCACGGGGGGTGGTGGGTGGGGGTGTGTAGGGCGGGCTACATATGGGTCTACATAGATCTTTGGATGTGGCTGGGGGAGGGGGCGGCGTACGGTCGCGGCATGTTGGAGGGAGAGGCCGGGGCGGTCGGCGTCACGGATGCGACGGTGACGCGGACGGTGCTGGCGGCGATGCGGGCCGACGGCGGCCGGACGGCGGTCGCCGACCGCGGGCGGGAGCTGCGCCGCGCGCGGTTCGCGGACGCCGTGCGGGCGGCGGCGCGGGGACTGCGGTGGCACGGGGTACGGGCCGGGGACGTCGGCGCGATCCATCTCGCCGACGCGTGCGACCTGGCGGTTGCCGTGCATGCGGTGGGCGCGGCGGGCGCCGTGCCCGCGCCGCTGCCGCCCGGTGCGTCCGCCGAGGAGGCCGCCCGGATGATGAACGAGGTGGGCGCGCGCTTCCTGCTGACGGGCGCGGACACCGCCGCGCGGTCGCTGGCGGCGGCGGACGCCTCGTATGTGCGGCAGGTCTTCGCGTTCGGGAATGTTCCGGGCGCCACGCCGTTCGGCCGGCTGCTGGAGAGGGGGGTGGAGATCGGCGAGGTGCCGTCTCCGGATCCGCTGCGCGACGCCGCCCTGCGGCTCGCGGGCCCGCGCGAGGACGTCACGCACGCCGATCGGCTCGCGGACCTCTACCGGCTGGGCGGCGCCGTTGCGCTGGGGGAGGACGACGTCCTGGTCTGCTGCGGATCGGACGTGCCGGTGCGGACGTGGATCGGGCTCATCGACCTGTGCCTGGTCCAGGGCGCCGCGTTCGCGGGGGTGCGGGAACCGGGCGCACGCGATCTGCTGGAGGCGATCCTCAGGTACGACGCGACGGCCGTCGTCGTCAGCCCCGCCAAGCTGCGCGCGCTGGCCTTCGACCACGGGGCCGTTCCGATGCCCGGCGTCCGGGTCCTGGTGGCCGGGGCGCCGTCGGCGGAGGCCGCGCACGCCTGCCGGGTGCGGCACGGCTGGACGGTCGCGACGCTGTCCTGATCAGCGGGACGGCGAGCCGGGCCGCAGGAGGCCGCGGTCGAAGGCGGCGGCGACGGCCGCGGCGCGGTCGTTCACGCCGAGCTTGCCGTAGATGTGCAGCAGGTGGGTCTTGACGGTGGCCTCGCTGATGAACAGCCGGGCGGCGGCCTCCCGGTTGGTGCTGCCGCGCGCGATCAGGCCGAGTACCTCGAGTTCGCGGGGGCTGAGCGGCTCGTCGCCTGGCGGCGCGGCGGGGCGGGCGGCACCGGTGCGCATCCGGCTCATCAGCCGCGCCGCGACCGACGGGGACAGCACGGCCTCGCCGCGCGCGGCGGCGCGCACCGCGCGGAACAGCTCGTCCTGCAGGGCGTCCTTGAGCAGGTAGCCGGTGGCGCCGGCCTCGATCGCGGGGAGCACGTCGGCGTCGGTGTCGTAGGTGGTGAGCACCAGCACCCGGGCGGGCAGGCCGCGCTCGGCCATCCGGGTGATCGCGGTGACGCCGTCGGTGCCGGGCATCCGCAGGTCCATCAGCACGACGTCGGGGCGGAGCGTCTCGGCGAGCCGGACCGCCTCGGCGCCGTCGGCGGCCTCGGCGAGCACCTCGAAGCCGGGTTCGCCGGTGAACATGCCGCGCAGCCCGTCGCGCACCACGGGGTGGTCGTCGGCGATGAGCAGCCTGATCACCGGGCCGGTCACGCGGGGTCTCCCATCGGGACGGCCGGCACGCTCGCCGAGATCGCGGTGCCCGCGCCCGGCTCGGACTCGATCGCCAGCGTCCCGGCGACGCGGGCGACGCGGCGGCGCATCGCGGTGAGGCCGTAGCCGCCGCCGGCGGTCGGCGTGACCTGGTCGGGCGCGAACCCGGCGCCGTCGTCGCGGACGTCGAGGGTGATCAGGTCGCCCATGTACGACAGGGTCAGCGCGACGCGGGACGCCCTGGCGTGCTTGGCGACGTTCGCCAGCGCCTCCTGGGCGGTGCGCAGCAGGGTGCCCTCCACCTCCGGGTGCATGATCCGTACCGTACCGGTCGTGCTGACCTCGGCGGGGACGCCGTGCAGGGCCGTCCAGCGGCTCGCGACGTCGGCGAGCGCGGCGGGCAGCGCGGAGTCCTCCAGCGGCTGGGGGCGCAGCGCCTGGACGGACCGGCGCGCCTCGGCGAGGCTCTCGCGGGCCATCTGCTGGGCGATGTCCAGGTGGCGCTTCCAGTCGGCGTCGCGGGCGCGGGCCTGTTCGGCGGCCTGCAGCTGGGTGACGACGCCGGCCAGGCCCTGGGCGATGGTGTCGTGGATCTCGCCGGCCATCCGCTGCCGCTCGTCGTGCACGCCGGCCTCGCGGGCCTGCGCGAGAAGCTGGGCGTGCAGTCCGGCGTTCTCCTCCAGCGCCGACTCCAGCCGCGCGTTCGCCTCGGCCAGCTCGTTGATGATCGCCTTGCGCTGCTGGGTCTCCTCGTCGCCGCGCCAGGCGAACAGGCAGATGCCGCCCGACATCAGCGCGTTCACGGCGAAGATCAGCAGGTAGAGGGGCCAGGACCCGCCGTCGACGCCTCCCGGGCCGCCCATCTGCGCCAGCGCGGCGAGCGCGGCGCAGACGAACACGCCGACGAACCGCAGCCGCGGGTTCAGGTAGAACGCGTGCACGTACCCGGTGATGATCGCGAAGCCGTACATCGGGTTCAGCGAGATCAGCGTGCCGAGCAGGCAGATCAGGACGGGGTAGTAGATGCCCACGGGCACGCGGGGCCGGTCCGGCCACTGCGGGTGCAGGGTCGCCATCCAGGCGATCCACCCGGCCGTCGCCGCGGACAGCCCCAGTTGCAGGGCGACCCTGCCGGCCGACTCGTGGTCGGACAGCAGGGCCAGCGCCGTCGCCAGAGCCAGCGAGACGTACGGGACGATCCGCAGGACCGACTGCTCGCGGCGTTCCCAGAGGTCGAACCCGGTCTGGTGTTCCCGCACGTCACTCCCACCGGAAGAGCCGGGCGGCGGCCCCGGTCGCGACCACCGCGTACACCGCCATTATGACCAGCTGGTAGGGGTGCGGGGCATGGCCCATCCAGGCGTCCCGCATCGTCCTGATGCCGGCGCCGAGCGGGGTGAAGTCGCAGATCCGCTGGAGAGTGCGCGGCATCTGGTCGTAGGGGATGTAGACGCCCGCGAGGAACATGCTGGGGAAGAACAGCAGCGCTCCGACCGCGTTGCCGGCCCGCCCGCTCGGCACGACGGCGCTGACGAGCGAGCCGACCGCCAGCAGCGCGAGCAGGCACAGGACGGCGGCGAGCAGGAACCAGCCGAAGCCGCGCGGGACCGGGGTGCCGAACGCCGCCGCGCCGACCACGATCATGACCGCGGCGGTCACCGTCGCGGCCCCGGCGTTGATCACCAGCTGGGCGGTGAGGAGCGCGGACGGCCGGACGGGGGTGGCGCGCATCCGGCGCAGCACGCCGCGCTCGCGGTAGTCCGACAGCACGCTCGGCAGCATGATGAGGCTGAGGATCGCGAACGCGATGCCGGTGCCGAGGACGGCCATGTACTCGGCGGTGGTCTCCCCGCCGAGGTCCTTGGACGGCTCGGTGGCGTCCGGCATCAGCCCGAACCCGAACAGCAGCGCGAGCGGGAGCGCGATGGCGAACAGCGGGGTGAGCGCCTCGCGCATCCGCATCCGGAACTCGACGGCCAGGATCTTGCTGAACATGTCTGCGGCTCCTTCAGTCGCGGGCGGACGGCCCGCCGGTCAGGGCGAGGTAGGCGTCGTCGAGGGTGCGCTGGTCGATGCGCAGCTCGGCGACCACGATGTGGTTGCGGGCGAGCGCGGAGGTGACGGCGGTGGCGAAGTCGCCGTGGCCGGTGACGGTCACGTGCGCTCCGGACCGCCGGACGTCGGTGACGCCGGGCAGGCCGGCCAGCAGCGCGATGTCCAGCTCGTCGACGGGGCGGAACCGCATCCGGCCGCCGCCCCCGGTGGCCTCCTCGATGAGCCGGCCGGGGGTGCCGGTGGCGACGATCCGGCCGCCGTCCAGGACGGCGAGCCGGTCGCACAGCTCCTCCGCCTCGTCCATGAAGTGGCTGATCAGCACCACGGTGACGCCGCTCTCGCGGATCCGGCGGATCAGCTCCCAGGTGGCGCGGCGGGCCTGCGGGTCCAGGCCGGTGGTCAGCTCGTCGAGGAACGCGACGCGGGGCGCGCCGACGAGGGCGAGCGCGATGTAGAGGCGCTGCGCCTGCCCGCCGGACAGCTTGCGGACGCGGGCGTTGCGCTTGTCCTCCAGGTTCCACTCGGCGAGCAGCTCGCCGGGGTCGCGCGGGGAGGAGTAGAAGGAGGCGTACAGTTCCAGCGCCTCCCGGACCCGGATGGATCCGGGCAGGCCCGTCTGCTGGAGCTGGACGCCGATCAGCTCGTGCAGTCTGCGGCCGTCGGCCCGCGGGTCCAGGCCGAGGACGCGGGCGGTGCCGCCATCCGGGCGGCGCAGGCCCTCCAGGCATTCGACCGCGGTGGTCTTCCCGGCCCCGTTCGGGCCGAGGATGCCGAAGATCTCGCCCTCCTCGACGGAGAACGACACCCCGTCCAGGGCGACGTGGTCGCCGTACCGTTTGGTGAGGCCGTCCACCTCGATGATCGCCAACGCGTGCTCCTCGGGTCGTCTCGCTACGACTACGACCTCAAGGCTCGCGGAGCGGGGCCTTCGCGCACATCGACCGACCGGCGGCGCGGCGGCTGATCCGCCGCATCAACCGATCGGTGGAGGGGGCTGAGACGTCGCGTGCCGTCCCGTGCAGGCGCTCACGGGACGGCACGCGGGTTCGGGACGGGCGTCAGGCGGGACGCGGGATGGACTTGTGCTCCAGGTAGGCGTTCAGGCCCTCGGGCCCGAGCTCGCGGCCGAGGCCGCTGTTCTTGAAGCCGCCGAACGGGGTGTTGGGGTCGAGGCTGTACAGGTTGACGCCGCAGCTGCCGGTGCGGATGCGGCGGGCGACCTCGACGCCGTGGTCGACGTCGCCGGTCCAGACCGAGCCGCCGAGGCCGTAGTCGCTGTCGTTGGCGATCCGGACGGCGTCCTCCTCGTCCTCGTAGGGGATCAGGACGAGCACCGGGCCGAAGATCTCCTCGCGGGCGATGCGCATGTCGTTGCGGACGTCGCCGAACACGGTCGGCGCGACGTACCAGCCGCGGTCGTGCGGCCGGTCCAGCCCGCCGGTGATGATCTTGGCGCCCTCGTCCTGGCCGATCCGGATGTAGTTCTCCACGCGCTCCTGCTGCCGCTGGGCGACCAGCGGGCCGATCTCGCTGGAGTAGTCGGACGGGTCGCCGACCGTCAGGCCGCCGACCATGGTCGCCAGCGCGTCGGCGACCTCGTCGTAGCGGCGGCGGGACGCCAGGATCCGGGTCTGCGCGGCGCACGCCTCGCCGTTGTTCATCAGCGAGGCCATCTTGAAGCCCTCGATGGTGGTGGCGAGGTCGGCGTCGTCCAGCACGATCGCGGCGGACTTGCCGCCGAGTTCGAGGGTGACCCGCTTGAGCTGCTCGCCGCAGACCGCGCCGATCTTGCGTCCGGCGGCGGTGGAGCCGGTGAACGACACCTTGTCGACGCCGGGGTGCGCGACCAGGTAGGCGCCGGCCTCGCGGCCCGCCGGGACGATGTTGACGACGCCGTCCGGGATGCCCGCCTCCTTGATCCACTCGGCCAGCAGGTAGCTGTCGAGGGGCGTCTCGGGGGACGGTTTGGCGACGACGGTGCAGCCGGCGATCAGCGCGGGCGCGAGCTTGAGCATCAGCGTGAACTGCGGCACGTTCCACGGGACGATCGCGGCGACGACGCCGACCGGCTCGCGGGTGACGGTGACCGGGCCGAGCATGCCGGGCCGCTCGTCCTCCCAGGCGTAGGTGCCGGCGAGGTCGACGTAGTACTGCAGCACCATCTGCGGGATCGCGGCCTGGCCGAACACCGAGAACAGGATCGGCGAGCCCATCTCCGCGGTGACGAGGTCGGCCATCTGCTGCTGCCGCTCGGCGTAGATCGCCGACAGCCTCCCGACCTTCTCCGCGCGCTCGGCCGGGGTCATCCGCGGCCAGGGGCCCTGGTCGAAGGCGCGCCGGGCGGCGGCGACCGCGGCGTCCATGTCGGCCTCGGTGCCGTCGGGCACCCGGCCGATCACCTCCTCGGTGTGCGGGGAGACGACCTCGATGGTGCCGGTGCCGGCCGGTGCCGTCCACTCGCCGCCGATGAACAGCCGATCGTGCTCGAGCATGCTGATGTGCCTCCTGCCGGGGGGACGAAGTCCGCGGAGAGTCCGGTGCGCATCCGGTGACCGAATGCTTGCTTGGCTCAGCATGGCATGCGGTTCCGGGGGGTTGGCAAGAGAAATGAGACTAGAGTCTCATCCGCCGAGCAGATGCCCGTTCGGCTCCCGCGCCGCGCCCGCCAGCTCCGGCAGTTCGACCAGCTCCACGCCCGCCGCCGCCAGGATCTCCGCGCCCGTGCCCGCGGCGAACAGCGACGGCTCCCGCCAGGCGAACACCACCCGGCGCGCCCCCGACGCGACGATCAGCTCCGCGCACGGCCGGGGCCGCGACGCCCGGTTCCCGCACGGCTCCAGCGAGCTGTAGACGGTCGCGCCGCGCAGCACCCCGCCGGACTTGGCGATCGCCGCCTCCTCCGCGTGGTCGTGCGGGTCGGCCTCCCGCGAGTGGCCGCGCGCGATCTCCCGGCCGTCCGCGTCGACGATCACCGCGCCCACCGAGAACGCCGTGTCCGACGGCGGGCACAGCGTCGCCAGGTCGCAGGCCAGCGCCAGCCAGCCCGCGTCGGTCATGATCGCGTCAGCCACGCCCGCCCCCCGCCAGGTACCGCAGCAGCGCCAGGTCGCCGATCCGGGTGATCTCCGCCAGCCGCATCGGCCGCGCCGGCGACTGCGGGAACACCCCCGGCCGGACGAACCGCGGCGCGGACGGGTCGCCGACGAAGAACGGCGCCACGACCAGCTGCAGCTCGTCGGCCAGCCCCGACGTCAGGAACAGCGTGTGGATCGCGCCGCCGCCCTCGACCATCAGCCGCCGCACCCCCCGCGCCGCGAGGTCGCCGAGGACCACCGGCAGCTCGAGCGGCTCGCCCGCGTCGACCACCTCGGCCGGCCCGTCCAGCCGCCCCGCCAGCTCCGCGGCCGTGCCGGACGGCGCGTACACCAGCTTCGGCGACTCGCCCGTGGTGAAGAACCGCGCGCCCGGATCCAGGTCGCCGCTCCAGGTCAGCGTCACCTTGGTGAGGTCGGGCGGCAGCCCGCGCGCGACCCGCTGCTCCCGCCGCGCCGCCGAGCGGACCAGCAGCTTCGGGTCGTCGGCCCGCACGGTCCCGGCGCCGACGAGGATCGCGTCGCAGCCGGCCCGCACCGCGTCGACCCGGTCGAAGTCCGCCGCGCTGGACAGCCGCAACCGCTCCGGCGCCGCGTCGTCGATGTACCCGTCCACCGACATCGCGCAGCTCAGCAGGACGTAAGGACGATCACTCACCCGCCCAGCCTAGGGCGTGCCGGCGGACTCTCCGGCCGGGCGCCGGGCGGTGAGGCCCCGGCGAGGGCGAGCGCGGCCCGGTGCCCAGGCGCCTCGCCGAGGACGGCCTCGACCAGCGGCCCGGCCTCGCCGTCGAGCCCGAGGTCGAGCAGCACCTCGGGGAGCGTCCCGCGAGCCAGCCGCAGAACGGATAGCCGTTGACGGCCGCGACCGCCCACATGCGCTCGGCCTCCCGCGGGTCGCCGTACTCGTTGGACTTGGCGGCCGCCCATCAGGCGGCCTTGCCGCGGCCGAGGCGCGCGGCGCGGCGCAGCCACCTCCGGCGCCGAACTCGTCGCTGGTCCGCAGGCACAGGTCTCCGACGCGTTCGACGAGGGCGACGTCGGCGGCGTCCGGTTCCTCCGCCGTGACCGCTCTGGCATGCGCCTTGTTGGCCGCCGGAAGCAACGCGGCGAGGACGGCGGGCTTCAGCGCGCCGCAGTCTGCGAGCACGTCGCCCAGCGTCGCCGACGCGTCCGCCTCCAGTGCCGCCCGCGCCGCGTCGACGTCGCGCAGCTCGCGGAGGGACCGGACACCGTTGCGGGGAGTGGGCATCGCGGCAAGATATCCCAAAGATCGTTTGGGGTGGCCCGGCGTTTCTGCGCCGGATGTGTCGGAGGGGGTGCCTATGGTTGCTGCGACATGCGAATCCTGCACACCTCCGACTGGCATCTCGGCAGATCGTTCCACCGCGAGGATCTGCTGGCAGCGCAGGCGGCGTTCGCCGACGACCTCGTCGCGACGGTCCGCGAGCAGCGGGTGGAGTGCGTGCTGGTCTCCGGTGACGTCTACGACCGGGCGCTGCCCGGCGTCGACGCGGTGAAGCTGTGCGACGAGACGCTCGCGCGGCTCGCCGCCCTGACCCGGGTGGTGCTGATCGCCGGCAATCACGACTCGGCGCGCCGGCTCGGGTTCGGGTCCGCGCTGATGGACGCGTCGGGCGTGCACGTCCGCACCGATTTCGCCCGTGTCGGTGAGCCCGTCGTCATCGGCGACGCGGCGATCTACGGCATCCCCTACCTCGAGCCCGAGCTGGTCCGCCATCCGTGGGAGCTGGACGAGCGCAGTCACGTCGCCGCGCTGACCGAGGCGATGCGCCGGGTCCGCGCGGACGCGGCGGAGCGTCCCGGCCTGCGCTCGGTCGTGCTCGCGCACGCGTTCGTGACGGGCGGCGAGAGCAGCGAGAGCGAGCGCGACATCTCGGTCGGCGGCTCGTCGCAGGTGTCGGCGTCGGTGTTCGACGGCGTCGACTACGCGGCGCTCGGCCATCTGCACGGCCGCTGGGCCATCACCGACCGCGTCCGCTATTCGGGCTCGCCGCTGGCGTACTCGTTCTCCGAGGAGCACCACGTCAAGGGGTCGTGGCTGATCGACCTGCGCGAGGACGGCGTCGCCGCGGAGTTCGCGGAGGCACCCGTCCCGCGGCGGCTCGGCCGCGTCAGGGGCCGGATCGACGACCTGCTGACGAGTTCGGAGTACGAGAAGTACGAGGACCGCTGGCTCCAGATCACGCTGACCGACGAGCGCCGCCCGTCCGCCGCGATGGAGCGGTTGCGCCGCCGCTTCCCGCACACGCTGGTGCTCGGCTTCGAGCCGGAGGGCGGCGGCACCGACGACGCCCGCACCTGGACCGAGCGCGTCCGTAACCGCTCGGAACTCGACGTCGCGGGCGACTTCGTCGCCGAGGTCACCGACGGCCCCGCGACCGGGGCCGAGCGCGCGCTGCTGCACGAGGCGTTCGAGCACTGCCGCCGGAAGGAGGCCCTGGCGTGAGGCTGCACCGCCTCGAGGTGACGGCGTTCGGGCCGTTCTCCGGGACGGAGACGATCGACTTCGACGCGCTGTCGGACGCCGGGCTGTTCCTGATCCAGGGCCGGACGGGCGCCGGCAAGACGAGCATCCTGGACGCGGTGTGCTTCGCGCTGTACGGCCAGGTGCCGGGCGTGCGCAACGCGGTGAAGGGGCTGCGCAGCGACCACGCGGCGCCCGGCGCGGGGCCGCGCGTGGTGCTGGAGACCACGATCCGGGGCCGCCGGCTGCGCGTCACGCGGTCGCCGGCGTGGGAGCGGCCGAAGCTGCGCGGGTCCGGCACCACGACCGAGCACGCCAAGGTGGTCCTGGAGGAGTTCGAGCACGGCGGCTGGACCGGGCTCACCACGCGGCTGGACGAGGCCGGCGACCTGATCTCCCGGCTGCTCGGGATGAACGCCGCGCAGTTCTGCCAGGTGGCGCTGCTGCCGCAGGGCGAGTTCGCGGGGTTCCTGCGCGCGGGCGCGGACGAGCGCCGCAAGGTGCTGGAGCGGCTGTTCGCGACCGAGGTGTTCACGCAGGTCGAGAAGTGGCTGGCCGACCGGCGCGCCGCAAGCGGGCGGGAGGCGGCCGAGCTCGGCGCCGCCGCGGCCTCGATCGCCGACCGGATCGCGGAGGCGACCGGCGCCGCGCCGCCGCGTGGCGAGCGCCCGGCCGTCCCGGCGCCGCGCCGCGGCGAGCAGGTGCCCGAGCCGGCCGCCGACATCGACGCGCTTCCGGTGTGGGCCGCCGAGCTGGCGGGCGGGCACGACGACGTCCGCGCCGCCGCCGAGGAACTGCGCGACGACGCGGCCGGGGCCGTGCGGGCCGCCCGCGAGGCTCTGGAGGCCGGGCGGGCGCTGGCGGAGCGGCGGCAGAAGCACGCCGACGCGCTCGCGCGCCGCGACGCGTTGGCCGCGCGCGCCGAGGAACGGTCGCGGCTGGCGTCCGGGCTCGACGCCGCCGCGCGCGCCGACCGGGTCGTCCCGCTGGTCCGCGCCGTGCAGGATCGGCACGTCCGCGCCGGGCAGGCGCGCCGGTGGGCCGAGGAGACCCGCGCGCGGGTCGCGGCGCTGCTGCCGCCGAACGCCTCGGAGGACGTCCTGGCGAAGGCCGAGCGGGCCCGCCGCGACGAGATGGCGAAGCTGGCGGACCGCCGCCAGGAGGCCGCGCGGCTCGGCGCGCTGGAGGCCGAGCGCGCGGAGCTGGCCCGCGAGCTGGCGCGCCTGGAGCCGGAGGAGGCGCGGATCGCCGCGGCCCTCGCCGAGCTGCCGGGCGTCGTCGAGGCGGGCCGCGCGGAGCTGGACGAGGCCAGGCTCGCAGCGGCGGGACGCCCCGGCGCCGAGGCCGCGGTGGCCGACGCGCGGCGCCGGCTGGACGCGGCGCACCGGCGCGACCGGGTGGGCCATCTGCTCGGCGATGCGGAGGCCGCGCACCGCGACGCGGTGGACGCCGCGCAGGACGCCCGCCAGCACGTCCTCGACCTGCGGCAGGCCCGGCTGGACGGCATGGCGGCCGTCCTCGCCGAGGACCTGAAGGACGGCGAGCCCTGCCGGGTCTGCGGCTCCACCGAGCATCCGGCCCCGGTCACCTCCCTCGCGCTGATCCCGACCGAAGAGCAGGTCGACGCGGCGCAGGAGGCCGCCGACCGGGCGCAGCACGAGCGGGAGGACGCGGCGCGCCAGGTCGAGGCGCTGCGCACCGAGCGCGACGGGCTCCTGGAGACGGTCGGCGAGGTGACCGCCGAGGCGCTGGCCGGCGAACTGGCCGAGGCCGAGGACGCGCTCGCGGCCGCGACGGCCCGCGCCGCCGAGGCCGACCGGCTGGAGGCCGTCCTGCACCGCAACGAGCAGGAGTTGGAGGGTGTCCGCGACGCCCAGCACGGCAACGTCCAGGCGCTCACCGCCAACCGCACCCGGCGCGCCGAGCTGGACGCCGAGGAGGCGCGGCTGCGCGACGCGCTGGACGAGGCGCGCGGCACCGACCCGACCCTGGAGGCGCGCATCGACCGGCTCGCCGGGGAGGCGGACGCGCTGGCCGAGGCGATGGACGCGCTGCGGGAGGCCGACCGCGCCGCCGACGAGCTCGCGGCCGCCCGCGCCCGCGCCAAGGCGACCGCCGAGGAGGAGGGCTTCCGCACGCCGGACGAGGTGCTCGCCGCCGCGATGCCCGACGAGGACCAGGCCGGGCTGCGCGACAAGCTCCGCCGGTTCGACGACGAGGAGGCCCTCGTCCGCGACCTGCTCGCCGACCGGTCGCTGGCCGAGGCCGCCGCCGGGCCCGCACCCGACCTCGCGGCCCTCGACACCGCGCTGGCCTCGGCGGAGGCCGCGCAGAGCGGCGCCGCGTCCGCCGCCGACCGGGCCCGGCACCGCTGCGAGCGGCTCGCCCGGCTGCGCGCCGACCTCGGCGCCGCCGTCCGCGCGTGGCGCCCGGCGGCCGAGCGGCACCGGGTCGCCGAGCGGCTCGCGGGGCTGGCCTCGGGCAAGCACGCGGCGAACCGGCGCTCGATGTCGCTGTCGGCGTACGTGCTGGCCGCCCGCCTTGAACAGGTCGTGGCCGCCGCGAACGAGCGGCTCGGCCGGATGTCCGGCGGCCGGTACGCGCTGGTGCACACCACCGACAAGGCGGCGGGCGACCGCAGCCACGGCGCGGGCGGCCTCGGGCTGCGCGTCGCCGACGCCTGGACGGGCCTGGAGCGCGACCCGGTGACGCTGTCGGGCGGCGAGTCGTTCATCACCTCGCTGTCGCTGGCGCTCGGCCTCGCCGACGTCGTCACCGCGGAGGCGGGCGGCGCCGAGATCGGCACGCTGTTCGTCGACGAGGGCTTCGGCACCCTCGACGAGGACACCCTCGACGAGGTCATGGACGTGCTGGACGGCCTGCGCGACGGCGGCCGCGCGGTCGGCATCGTCAGCCACGTCGTGGAGCTGCGCGCCCGCATCCCGGCGCAGCTGCGCGTCACCAAGGAGCGCACCGGCTCCACGGCCCGCGTCAGCGTCTGACCGCCGGCGTCCGATCGTCGGTGTCCGGCCGCCGGCGGCCCGGGACCGCCGGCGTCCGGGGCGTCAGGGTTTGCGGGCGACGCCCGCCACCAGCCAGCCCGTCGCGGGCTCGTGCGGCCGGTCCGGGCGCCACTCGGGCGCGGGGACGAGACCGGGCTCGACCAGCTCCAGCCCGTCGAAGAACGCGGCGATCCGGGCCCGGGAGCGGGCGGTGAACACCAGCCCCGCCTCGGCGATGATCCGCTCCTGGACGGCGCGCTCGCCGGGCGTCATCGCGTCGTCGGTGAAGTCGCAGATCGCCAGGTGGGAGCCCGGCGCCATCGCGCCGGCGAACGCGCGGACGATCCCCTCGGGGTCCTCCTCGTCGAGGATCGCGTCGAGCGTCGCGGTCATCAGCACGCCGACCGGCCGGCGCAGGTCGATGAGCGCGGTGACCTCCGGGTCGGCGAGGACCGCGTGCGGCTTGCGGGCGTCGCCGTGCACCGCCGCCGCGTTCGGCACGGCGTGCAGCAGCGCCTGGTAGTGGACGACGGCGACGCGGTCGTTGTCGACGTACACCACCCGCCCGGCGGGGTCGCGGGCGTGCACGACCTCGTGCACGTTGCCCCTGCCGGGCAGGCCGCAGCCGACGTCGAGGAACTGCCGGACGCCCTCGTCCAGCATGTGGCGGACGGCGCGGCGCAGGAACTTGCGGTTCTCGCGGGGCAGCAGCCGGGCGGCCTGGAAGGCGTCGAACGCCTCGATGGCGACGGCGCGGTCGGCGCAGTAGTTGTCCTTGCCGCCGAGCGAGTAGTCGTAGATGCGGTTGAGGGCGGCGCCCGTGGAGGCGGGGCCGGGGGGCTGGCGGTCTGTCATGGCGTCCCCTCGACTGGGAGCGGGGGTGGGTCGAGGAGCCGCCAGTCTAGTGGATGGCGATCACCGTGCGCAGGTCCTACGTCGCGGAAAGCCACCATCGATCCGGAGGGCGAAGCCGCGCCCCGGCCGGGGCGCGGCTTCCAAAGCCGCGGGGGCTAGCGGGAGATGAGGTCCAGGATCACGTTGTGCACGTGGTGGCTCTTGTCGGCGCCGCGGAACTCGACCTCGTAGCTCAGCGTCCCGACGTTGATCGCGATCGAGCCGGAGGAGAAGTAGGGGCCCGCCCACGACTTGTTGCTGACCACGCTGACCGAAGTGATCTTGGAGTACGGGATGCTGGTGATCGCGTACTTCTTGCCGGCGAAGCTCTTGTCCTGGATGATCACCCGCCGGTCGGTGAGCCCGACGAACCCGGTGCCGGCGCCGACCGCGTCGTAGACCGCGATGACCTGCTCGCCGGGCAGCAGCCCGCTCTCGATCTGCTTGAGCTGCCCCGACCTGTCGTGCGCGACCTCGTCGCCCATGTCCGTCCTCCGCACTCGTGCTCGTGTGTCGGTCCGTCCCTTTCCGACGAGCTTAGGGCGGCGTCCGTTCCCCGCGCCGGGGTCCGGCGGACGCGGCCCGGGCGCGCGACCCGGCCCGGCCCGTGACAGGACGCCGGAGCGGGTCTACGATCACGTCCCACCGTACGGAGTCGCCGGACGGACCACGCCCCCGGAGGCAGCATTGCGCGTCGGAACGGCGATCGTGCTCATATGGCTGATCATTGGTGCCATCGCGGCAGGTCAGCGGCATTACTACGACGACCGGAAGGCCAGCTGCGCCAAGGCCGGCACCATCGTGGTGACGATCCTGGCGGGCCCGCTCAACTACGTGGGCGCGAACCCGAAGGTCCACTGCAAGACACCGCAGCCCAGCAAGTAGCCGCGGTTCCCGCGACCGCGCGTTCACCCGCGGCCTGCCCTGCCTTTGCGCGGGACGGGGAACGTGCCCGGCATGGGCGCGTGGTTCACCCGGGAGATCGCCGACACGGGGCGGCTGAGGCTGTTCTGCTTCTTCGTCGCGTTCATCGCCGGGTTCCTGTTCATCCGGTTCAGCGTGCGGATGATCCGGCGGCGGGTGCGGTGGTGGCCGGGCAACGTCGCGCCCGGCGGCCACCACGTCCACCACGTGGTGTTCGGCCTGGTGTTCATGTGCGTCGGCGGCGTCGGCGGGCTGGCGATCACCGATGACTCCTCGGGCTGGGCGGCGGCGTCCGCGGCCGTGTTCGGCGTGGGCATGGCCCTGGTCCTGGACGAGTTCGCCCTGGTCCTGCACCTGAAGGACGTCTACTGGACCGAGCAGGGCCGGCTGTCGGTCGAGGTCGTGTTCGTCACGGTCGCGCTGTGCGGGCTGCTGCTGGTCGGGCTGCGGCCCCTCGGCGGGGACGCGTTCGCCAGCGAGGGCGAGGCGAGCGGCGGCTGGGGCCTGGCCGCCGTCCTGCTGGTCGACCTCGGCCTCGCGGTCGTCGCGCTGCTCAAGGGCAAGACGTGGACGGGCCTGGTCGGGCTGTTCATCGGGATCGTCGCGCTGGTCGGCGCGGTCCGGCTGGCCCGTCCCGGCTCGCCCTGGGCGCGGCGCCGCTACCCGCCGGGCTCGCGCAAGGAGCGCCGCGCGCTGGCCCGCGAGCGCCGGTACCGGCGGCCCGTCCAGCGGCTCGCCACCCGCGTGGGCGACCTGATCGCGGGACGCCCCTCCATCCGCGGCTGAGCCGGATCAGCCGGGCGCGGGCGCCGTCGCCAGGCGCGGGTCCAGGGGGACGCAGCCGATGCTGCGGCCCCTCTCGTCCAGCAGCCGGCCCACCCGCTTGACCCATTTCAGCGTCACCGACTGCTCCACGATCTGGATGTCCGGATACAGGGAGGCGAGCCGGGCCTGGAACGCCGCGAGCTCCCGCATGCCGTGCACCCAGACGTTGACCATGAGGTTCGCGCGGCCGACGACCGAGCAGACCATGCGGGCCTCGCGCATCGTCGCGATGCCGTCGGCGACCGCCCGCAGCCGCGGCGGCGGGACGTTCAGCCACAGCATCCCGGTCACCCGCCAGCCGGCCAGCCAGTGCGCGGCCTCGCACCGCAGCACCGCCCGGCCGCTGGACAGCATCCCGGTGAGCGCGCGCCGCACCCGCGCCTCCGGCATGCCGAGCTCGGCGGCGAGCGAGGCATGCGAGCGGCGGCCGTCGGCGGCGAGCGCGAGCATGATCGCCACCTCGTCGTCGCGCAGCGGCCCGGGCTCCTGCCCGCCGCCGGACGCCGCGCCGCGCTCCAGGTCGCGGCGCTGGTCCTGGCTGAGGGAGTCCAGCCGCCACCGGCTGGCCTCGCGGTGCAGCCGATGGCTGAGATGGGTGCGGGTGAAGGTGACGCCGTCGATGCCGCCGAGCCGGTCCAGGACGTACGCGCTGACGGCCGCGACGCTCATCGCGGTGACGGTCAGCAGCAGGTCGCGGTTGCCGGTGGTGTGCTCGACGCTGCCCGCGCAGGGGTCGGCGGTGATCTCCGCGGCGATGCGCTGGTTCGCCCCCGGCAGGCAGCCGACCTCGACCAGCGCGAACGCGCCGAAGTCGAGCTGGGAGGGCCCGGGGGAGCAGGTGACCCACGCCTCGCCGGACGAGCTGAGCCGCGCCCAGCGCCGCGACAGCGTGGCCGCGTCGACGCCGAGCGGGCGGGCGAGCCGCGCCCAGGACGCGCGCGGGTCGTGCTGGAGCGCGTTCACCAGCGCGAGGTCGAGCTCATCCATGCGACGGATCCGTGCACGACAAGGGGTGTTCACCGAGCATTCGTGCAATCTACTGGAGATTTCGCGGCTACCCCGATCCTGGTCTGCATTCGCTCCCACCCTCGTTCCTCGCCCCCCCGGGAGAAGTCCATGGTTCGTTCCCGCTCCGCCGCCGCGGCCGTGCTGGCGGCCGCGGCGGCCCTCGTCGCCGCCGGCTGCACCACCTCGTCGGAGCCGTCCGCGGGCGGTGGCAGCGGCCCGTTCCGGTACGCCGTGACCTCCGACGCCAACACCTTCGACCCGGCGCTCGGCACCGCCGCCACCGACTACTCCCTCGCCCGGATGCAGTTCGGCACCCTGGTCTACCGGGACGCCGACCAGTCGGTCGTACCCGGCCTGGCGGAGAAGTGGACGGCCGCGCCCGACTCGGCCACCTTCACCCTCCGCGGCGGCCTGACCTGCTCGGACGGCAAGCCGCTGACCGCCGGCGACGTCGCCGCGTCGCTGCGCCGGTGGGCCGACCCGAAGACCGGCGCCGCAGGGACCGGGCTGGCGTTCGGCCCCGGCGCCAAGGTCACGGTGGCCTCCGACGACGCGGCCCGCACGGTCACGGTCAAGCTGTCCAGGCCGTGGTCGGACCTGGTGCCCGCCATGGCGATGACCAACGCCGGCATCGTCTGCCCGCCCGGCCTCAAGGACCCCAAGGCCCTCGGCCAGGAGCCCGTCCCGGGCGCGGGCACCGGCCCCTACACGCTGAGCGACGCGCAGCGCGGCCGGCAGTACACCTTCAAGCTCCGCGACGGCTACAACGCCTTCCCCGCCTACCGGAAGGCGAAGGTGCCCGCGGGCGACCGCCCGGCCACGGTCCGGCTGTCGGTCGTGTCGAACGAGAGCACCGCGGCCAACCAGCTCAGCACGGGCGAGCTGGACTACGCGGCGTTCACCGGTCCCGACGCGGCCCGGTTCGCCGGCGGCGGCTACCACCTCCACGTCCAGCCGCTGCTGCGGATGTTCGTCGTGTTCAACGAGCGCAAGGGCCACCCCGGCGCCGATCCGAAGTTCCGCAAGGCGGTCGCGCAGGCCCTCGACCCCGCCGCCTTCAACAAGGTCTACGGCGGCAAGGGCGAGGTGATGAAGAGCTGGAGCGACAGCACCAGCCAGTGCGCGAACACCGACGGCTCGATCGTCACCAAGACCGACTCGTCGGCGGCCAAGAAGGCGCTGAACGGCGTCTCCCTGAAGCTCAACGGGACGAACAGCGTCGCGGGCGGCTCCGGTAACACCTACGTGCAGGAGGCTCTGCGCGCCCTGGGCGCCAAGGTCGAACTGCGCAATGTCGACAACGCCACGTGGGCGTCGGACGTCCTGGCCAACAAGGGCGACTGGGACGTCACGGTGATGGCGCACCTGAACTTCTCCGGGACGCTCACCGCGGGCGCGATCCTGCTCACCGGCCCGAACCCGCCCGAGGGCCGCAACTTCGGCGGGATCGGCAACGCCGGCTTCGACGCCGGGTTCGCCAAGGCCATGGCCACCACGGACCAGGCCGGCAAGTGCGCGGCGTGGGGCGCGGCGCAGAAGGCGCTGCTGGAGCGCGACGACGTCGTGCCGCTGTCCACCGTCCCCGTCGCGTTCGTGCTCGGCAAGAGCGCCGACGCCGTCGTCAGCGGCGGCGCCGTCGACCCGACCTCGTTCCGGGTGCAGGGCTGATGACGGCCGCCGTGCAGGAGGCCCCGGCCCCGGTGCCGTCGCCGGGCAGGGCGGGCGGCCGCGTCCGGAACCCGTGGATCGGGTTCCTGGCGCGCCGCCTGGCCGGGCTGGCCGGGGTGCTCGTCACCCTCGTCGTGGTCACGTTCCTGATGGTGCAGCTGATCCCGGGCGACCCGGCGCGGGCGCTGGCCGGGACGGACGCGACCGGCGCGCAGGTGGCGCGGTTCCGGCACGAGCTCGGGCTGGACCGCTCCCTGCCCGCGCAGTTCGGCTCCTACGTCTCCGGCCTCCTGCACGGCGACCTCGGCACGTCCTTCCAGACCCGCGAGCCGGTCGCGGACGTGATCAGCGGGCGGCTGCCGTTCACCGCCGAGCTGGCGTTCCTGGCGATCGTCCTGGTGCTGGCCGCCGCGGTCCCGCTCGGGATGGGCGTCGCCGTCGCGACCCGCGGCGGGCGCCGCCGGCGGCTGGACGCGGCGTTCACCTTCCTCACCGGCCTGGTCGGCGCCACCCCCGAGTACGTCCTCGGCACGCTGCTGGTCCTGGTCTTCGCGATCTCGCTGCGGATGCTGCCGGCCGCCGGCGCGGCCAGCCTGTCCGCGCTGGTCCTGCCGGTGG
Source organism: Actinomadura opuntiae (assembly GCF_030283205.1). Lineage (GTDB taxonomy): Bacteria > Actinomycetota > Actinomycetes > Streptosporangiales > Streptosporangiaceae > Spirillospora. The sequence goes on along the minus strand of NZ_JASNWF010000019.1, from coordinate 145,695 downwards.
TGGCGGTGGCGCTGCCGTCGACGTGCGTGCTGGCCAGGATCGTCCGGCGGGAGGCCGCCGTGGTGCTGAACCAGGACTACATGCGCACCGCGCGCGGCCGCCGGCTGCCGCCGCTCGCCCTGTACGCGCGGCACGCGCTGCCGAACCTGCTGACCGGCACGCTCACCATGGGCGGGCTGATGCTGACCGCGATGCTCGGCGGCACGATCATCGTGGAGAGCGTGTTCGCCTGGCCCGGTCTCGGCGGCCGGGTGGTGCAGGCGATCATCAACCGCGACTATCCGGTCATCCAGGGCACCGTGCTGGTGCTCGGCGTCCTCGCCGCCCTGCTCAACCTGCTCATCGACGTGCTGCTCGGCCTGCTCGACCCGCGCACGCTCACCGCTAGGAGCACCTCGTGATCCGCTCGTCCCGGGGCCTGGCCGCCGGGCTGGCCGGGCTCGGCCTGATCGCCGTCCTCGCCGTGGCCGCCCCGCTGATCTGGGGCGGGGACGCGGCGCACCTGTCCGGCGCCGCCCGCGAGGGCGCGTCCGGCGAGCACTGGCTCGGCACCGACGCGCTCGGCCGCGACGTGCTGGCCCGCACGCTCGCCGCCACCCGCCTCACTCTCGTCATGACGCTGGCCGCCACCGCGATCGCCGGGACGGCCGGGATCCTGCTCGGCACCGCCGTGTGGGTGTCGGGCCGGCGCGTGCGGGAGGCCGGGCTGCGGCTCATCGACGTCATGGTGTCCTACCCGGCCGTCATCCTGGCGCTGGCGGTCGCGGCGATCCTCGGCGCGGGGACCGCCGCGGCCGTCGTCGCGATCGGCGTGGCGTGGAGCCCGGCGTTCGCGCGGCTCACCGCCAACCTCGCCGCGTCCGTCGCCGGCCGCGACTTCGTCGCCGCCGCGCGGCTGCTCGGCGTCCCGCCGCACCGGATCCTCGTCCGGCACCTGCTGCCGAACATCGCCGAGCCGCTGCTGGTGCTGCTGTCGGTCGCGTTCGCCGGGACGCTGACGGCGCTGTCGGGGCTGTCGTTCATCGGGCTCGGCGTGCAGGCGCCGTCCTACGACTGGGGCGCGCTGCTCAACACCGGCCTGGACGCGCTCTACACCAACCCGGCGGAGGCCCTCGGCCCCGCGGTCGCGATCACGCTGACCGGCGTGCTGGCGAGCTTCGTCGGCGACGGGCTCGCGGCGGGCGCCGACCCGCATCGCATTGGGATCTCCGGCCGCCTGAAGAAGGCGCCCGCCCCGGTCGCGGCTCCGGCGGCGGCTCTGGACGACGAGGCGCTGCTCACCGTGGACGGGCTGCGCGTCTCGGCCGGAGGCGTCGACCTCGTGGACGGCGTGTCGTTCACCGTCCGTCCCGGCGAGATCGTCGGGGTCGTCGGCGAGTCGGGGTCGGGCAAGAGCCTGACCGCGATGGCCGTCGCCCGGCTGCTGCCCGACACCGTCACCGCCGACGCCCGCACCCTCCGGCTGGACGATCTGGACCTGCTCGCGGGCGCCGCGCCCGACCGGCTCGCCACCGAGATCGGCGTCGTGTACCAGGACCCGGCCGCGTCCTTCAACCCGGCGCTGCGCATCGGCGGCCAGCTCACCGAGGTGCTGCGCCGGCACCGCGGCCTCGACCGGAAGGCGGCCCGCGCGCGGGCGGCCGAGGCGCTGGAGTCGGTCCGGATCACGCGTCCGGCCGCGCGGCTGCGCCAGCACCCGCACGAGCTGTCCGGCGGGATGCGCCAGCGCGCCATGATCGCCTCCGCGCTGCTCACCGGGCCGCGGCTGCTCGTCGCCGACGAGCCGACCACCGCGCTCGACGTCACCGTCCAGGCCGAGATCCTCGACCTGCTGCGCGAGGCCAACCGCCGCGGCGGCACCGCGATGCTGTTCATCTCGCACGACATCGGGGTCATCGCGTCCCTGTGCCACCGGGTCCTGGTGATGTACGCGGGACGCATCGTGGAGGAGTTGCCCGTCGAGGACCTCGCCGCCGGACGCGCCCGTCACCCCTACACCCGCGCGCTGTTGGACGCCACGCCCCGCGTGGACGCGGCCGCCGAGGACGCGCTGACCACGATCCCCGGGCGCCCGCCCGCGCCCGCCGACCGTCCCGCCGGATGCGCCTTCGCGTCCCGCTGCGCGCTCGTCATGCCGCAATGCGCCGAGGTGCTGCCCGCCGCGATCCCCGTCGGCGCCGGCCACCGGGCCGCCTGCCACGTTCTCGACCAGCATGCAGCGGACACCAGCACTGCGGAGGAGACCGCCTCATGACCCTCCCCTTGGAGCAGGCCCCCGCGGCCGGACCGGCCGCCGCGAAGCTCGCCGCCGAGCACGTCACCGTGGTGTTCGGGCACGGGCGCCGCGTGCACACCGTGCTCGACGACGTCGGCTTGGAGGTGCCGGAGGGCACCACGGTCGGGCTCGTCGGCGAGTCGGGGTCGGGGAAGTCGACGCTGGCCAAGGCCATGGTCGGGCTCGTCCGCCCCCGGTCGGGCCGCGTCCTGCTGGACGGCGCGGAGGTGTCCGGGCTGCGCGGCGCGCGGCTCACCGCGGCCCGCCGCCGCATCCAGCTGATCTCGCAGGACCCGAACTCCTCCCTCGACCCGCGGATGCGGATCGGCCGCGCCCTCGCCGAGGCGATCGACCCGCGCCGCGCCGACCCCCGCGCGCACGCCGACCAGATCGCCGGCGGGCTGGAGATGGTCGCGCTCGAACCCGACGCCGCCCGCCGCTACCCGCACGAGTTCTCCGGCGGCCAGCGGCAGCGGATCGCGATCGCCCGCGCGCTCGTCGCGCGGCCCGAGGTCGTCGTCGCCGACGAGATCACCTCCGCGCTGGACTGCTCCGTCCAGGCCGAGGTGCTCAACCTGCTCGCCCGGCTGCGCGGCGAGCTGCGGCTGACGATGCTGTTCATCTCCCACGACCTCGCCGTCGTCCGGCACGTCAGCGACTCGGTCGCCGTCATGCACCACGGCGTGATCGTCGAGCGGGGCGACATCTACGCCGCCCCGTCGCACCCCTACACCCGACGGCTGCTCGCGAGCGCGCCGTCGCTGCCTCCGAAGGAGACCAGGTGACCAGCCGCGCCGCGGAGCAGACCCGCGAGACCCTCAGCGACCTCGGCGAGCACGCCGCCGGCCTGCGGGAGCTGTACCGCGACCTGCACGCCCACCCCGAGCTGTCGTGGCAGGAGCACCGCACCGCAGGGATCGCCGCCGCCCGCCTGCACGCCGCCGGGTTCAAGGTCACCGAGGGCGTCGGCGACACCGGCGTGATCGGCGTCCTGCGCAACGGCGACGGCCCGGTCGTGCTGGTCCGCGCCGACATGGACGCGCTGCCCGTCACCGAGCGGACCGGCCTTCCCTACGCCAGCACCGTCCCCGGCGTCATGCACGCCTGCGGGCACGACATGCACGTCACCTGCCTGGTCGCCACCGCCGAGGCGCTCGCCCGGCGGACGTCGCTCTGGTCGGGGACGCTGCTGGCCGTCGCGCAGCCGGCCGAGGAGCTCGGCGACGGCGCGCTGGCGATGGTCCGGGACGCGGCGTGGCGGGGGCTGCCGCGCCCGGACGCGGTGCTCGGCCAGCACGTCGGCGCGTTCCCGGCGGGCTCGATCGTGCACCGGCCCGGCCTCATCATGTCCGCGGCGACGACGGTGGACGTGCGGATCTTCGGGCGCGGCGGGCACGGCTCGTCCCCGGAGACCTGCGTCGACCCGGTCGTCACCGCCGCGCACCTGGTCACCCGGCTGCAGACGATCGTGTCGCGGGAGGTGTCGCCGCGCGAGCCGGTCGTCGTCACCACCGGCATGGTGCGCGCGGGCACCAAGGCCAACGTGATCCCGGACGAGGCGCACGTCGCGCTGAACTTCCGCAGCCAGTCCGCGCGGGTCCGCGACCAGGTCCTCGCCGCGATCCGCCGGATCGCCGAGGCCGAGTGCGCCGCGTCCGGCTGCCCCCGGCCGCCCGAGCTGACCGTCTCCGGCGACTTCCCGCTGACCGTGAACGACGCCGCCGCCGACGCCCGCGTCTCCGCCGTGCACACCGAGCTGTTCGGCGCGGAGGCCGTGATCGAGCACGGCCCGCTCATGGGCAGCGAGGACTTCTCGGTCTTCGGCTTCGCCGAGCACAACGGCGGCGCCGCCGTCCCGTCCGACTTCTGGTTCTTCGGCGGCACCCCGCTCCAGACCTGGCTGGACGCGGCGGGGGACAGCCCGGAGGAGAAGCTGGCGACGATCCCGGGCAACCACAGCTCGCAGTTCGCGCCCGATCCCGAGGCGTCCGTCCAGGCGGGGACGACCGCCCTGACCGGCGCGGCCCTGGCGTACCTGGCGTGACCGCCGACCTCATCCTGCGGGGCCGGATCGTCACCATGGACGACTCCCGGCCGTTCGCCGGGGCGCTGGCCGTGCGCGGCGAACGGATCCTCGCCGTCGGCGACGACCCGGACGATCTGGACGCCCTGCGCGGCCCCGCCACCCGCGTCGTCGACGTGGACGGCTGCGTCCTGCCCGGGTTCGTCGAGGCCCACGGCCATTTCCTGGGCGACGCCACCGTGCAGAGCCCCGCCCTGGTCGACATCCGCCCCGTCGTCCTGCCCACTGCGGATGAGGTCCTGACCGCCATTCGGGAGGCCGTTGCCACCCGCCCGGTGACGGTCTGCAACGGGTGGGAGCCGCTCCTGCAGAAGGGATTGCCGGAGCCGACCCTTTCCTGGCTCGACGACCTGGCCCCCGCCTCACCGCTGATCATCATGCACAATTCCGGCCACGCGGTGTTCTTCAACACCGTGGCGATGCGCCAGGCCGGTCTCACCCCCACCACGCCGGACCCGCCCGGCGGGCAGTTCGGCCGCAACGCCGCCGGGGAACTGAACGGCGCCGCCTACGAGCCCGCCGCCATTTCGATGGTCACCGGATATCTCCGCGAGGGTGTCACCGACATCGCTCCGTCGCTGATGGCGCAGAGCGCACGCGTGAACGCGCGCGGCGTGACGATGATGAGCGAGATGGCCTTCGACCCGAGCGTCCGGCCGCTGCTGGAGAACGTCCCGCTCACCACCCGCCTGCGCCTCTACGAAGTGTCGACGCCCGCTCTGGAAAGCGACGTCGCGCCCGGCACCGGCGACGACATGATCCGCCAGATCGGCATCAAGACCTGGGCGGACGGCTCGCCCTGGACCGGCAATCTCGCCGCGTCCTTCCCCTATCTGGCGACCGGCGAACGCCACGCCCCCAATTACGGCGACGCCGAGCTGCTGGAGATATCGCGGGCCTACTACGCCAAGGGCTGGCAGCTCGCCTGCCATGCCAACGGCGACGATGCCGTCCAGCAGGTCCTGGACGTCTGGGAGGAGATGCTCGGCGGCCGTCCGGACGATCGGCGCCTGCGTATCGAGCACGCCAGCTCCATGCGTCCCGAGCAGTTCGAGCGCGCCCATTCCCTCGGCATCACGTGCAGCCTTTTCCCCGACCACATCTACTACTGGGGCGAGGTGCTGAACGAGCTGTTCGGCCCGGACGTCGCGGGCCGCTGGGCGCCGATCGGCACCGCCCTGAGCACCGGGATGCGCGTCTCGCTGCACAACGATTCCCCGGTCACTCCGGCGAACCCGTTGCACAACATCGCCGTGGCCGCGACGCGCATGTCCCGTCAGGGCCACGCGTTCGGCATCGATGAGCGGATCAGCGTCCGGCAGGCCCTCCGTGCCCAGACCATCGACGCCGCCTGGCAATTGCACGCCGACGGCATCACCGGCTCCCTCACGCCGGGGAAGTACGCCGACCTCGCCGTCGTCTCCGCCGATCCGACCCGCGTCCCGCCGGAGGAGATCGAGGACCTGACGGTGGACGCGACGTTCCTCGCGGGTCGCCAGGTCCACAGCGACCCGATGGCGTGACGGCGGCCGGGCCCGGCGGCCCATGACATACCGACTGGTCGGTATTAGTGTGTGCGGTGTTCCGGGGTGCGTACCGGACGAAACCGCCGCCGGTCAAGGGAAGGTGCGATGACGGAACTGCACGAACTCAGCGCGCTCGAACAGGCCGCCGCGGTGCGGGCGGGCGAGGTCGCGCCCGTGGAACTCGTGCGCCATTACCTGGCGCGCATCGAGCGGCTCGACGAGCGCTACGGCGCGTTCGTCACCGTCACCGCAGAACAGGCGGTCGCGCAGGCCGAGACCATGACCGGACGGTCGGAGCACCCCGCGCCGCTGTCCGGCGTGCCCACGGCCATCAAGGACCTGACGCCGACGGCGGACGTGCCCACCGGCTACGGCTCGCGCGCCTTCGCCGACCACGTCCCCGGCAGGGACGCGCACGTGGTGTCGCTGCTGCGCCGCGGCGGCATGATCAGCCTCGGCAAGACCAACACCCCCGAGTTCGGGCTCTGCTGCTACACCGACAACGACCTGGCCGGCCCGGCGCGCAACCCGTGGGACCGCGCGCGGACGTCCGGCGGCTCCAGCGGCGGCGCGGCCACCGCCGTGGCGCTCGGCCTCGCCCCGGTCGCGCACGGCAGCGACGGCGGCGGCTCGGTCCGCATCCCCGCGAGCTGCTGCGGGCTGTTCGGGCTCAAGACCTCCCGCGGCCGGATCAGCGCCGGCCCCGACGCGGCCGAGGTCAACGGCCTCGCCGTCCAGGGTCCGCTGGCCCGCACCGTCCGGGACGCCGCCGCGATGCTCGACCTGATGGCCGTCCCGATGCCCGGCGACCCGCACTGGGCGCCGCCGCTGCCCGCCGGCGAGACCTTCCTCGGCCACGCCGGGCGGGAGCCCGGACGGCTGCGCATCGGCCGCTACGCCAAGCCCGCCGCACCCGGCATCGACGTCGACCCGGCCTGCGTGGAAGCGTGGGAGCACGCCTCCCGCCTGCTGGAAGACCTCGGACACGAGGTCGAGGACATCCCCACGCCGTTCGGACCGGAGGTCTCCGACTTCTTCATCACGGTCTGGGGCGTGCAGTCGCTCGGCCACACCGTCGACGCGGACGACGAGGAGAAGCTGCGTCCGGTCACCCGCGCCTGGCGCGAATACGGCCGCCGCATCGACGGCGCCGCCCACGCCGCCGCGATCGCCGGCATGCAGCGCGCCGCCCGCGCGGCTGTCGAGGCGACGGCCCGCTACGACGCCGTCCTCACACCGACGCTGGCGGCGCTGCCGCAGCCCGTGGAGTTCTTCGACGAGAAGGACACCGATCCGCTCGACAACCTCCGCCGGCAGAGCGCCTTCAGCGCGTTCACCAGCGTCTACAACATGACCGGCCAGCCCGCCGCCAACCTGCCGCTGCACCGCACGGGCGACGGGCTGCCGGTCGGCGTGAGCCTGGTCGGGCGGCCCGCCGGCGAGGCCAACCTCCTCGCACTGTGCGCCCAGGTCGAGGCCGCCGCACCCTGGCACCACCACCGGCCGCCGGAATGGTGAGCCCCCGCAGAACGGCGGAGGGCCCGGCCGCCTGAGAGCGGGCGGCCGGGCCCTCCTGTGAGCGCTCCCTTACGGGAGGGTCGGGTAGGCGTTCTTCAGCAGTTGCTGGAACTGGGCCGAGAACCAGTGCCCGGCCAGCGGCGCGTTCGGCAGCGCGCCGGTCGGGTTGTTGCCGTTGCGGGCGTTGCCGGTGTACGTCGGGTCGCACATGCGGTCGAAGCCCTTGCCCTCGTTGTTGTCGACGGGCTGGCTGGCGCCGTCGGACTCGCCGGGCGGCTTCACCCACACGTAGGCGTCGATGCCGGTCGCCGGGTCCGCCGTCGGACGCTCACCGAGGCCCGCGCCGCTCTGGTTGCACCAGTTGCCGGCGTGGATGCGGCGGTCGATCCGGCCGCCGTTGACGTAGTCGTCCACCGACGTCAGCGGGCCCGGGCCGGTCGGCCGGGCGGACCCGCCCCAGCCATTGCGCGAGGTGTCGATCAGCATCCCGAGGTGGGAGTCGAAGCCCGCGCCCACCAGGGCGGTGCGCAGCGCCTGCGCGTACGACTGCTCGTCCACGTAGTTGTTCCAGTCCACCCACTTCGACTGGCGCACCGTCGTGCCGTTCACCGTGTCGGTGACCTTGAAGTACGGCTCCCTCGTGGCCGAGTAGTTGGCGGTGTTGGTGATGAAGCCGTGCACGTTCGACTTGCTGCCGGACGCGTCGGCGACCTGGGCGAACAGCTGGACCGTCGGGTTGAAGTTGCTGTCCCAGCCCAGCCAGGCGTGGTGGCCGGCGTCCACGTAGTTGTAGACGTTCGGGATGGCGCCCAGCTTCTTCAGCGCGTAGGCGACGCCGTTGACGTAGTTGCCGTTGGCCTTCATCGTCGCGCACGCGTCGGTGGAGCCGGCGGTGCCGCCCGCGTTGGTGACGAGGTTCGGCAGCGAGTCGGGCTCGACCACCGTCACGATGCGGATGCCCGCGTACTTGGCGTCGCCCATGATGGCGGCGATCGGGTCGATGTACTGCGTCTTGTACTTGTCGATCTCGGTGGGGCCGAGCTCGCCGTTGGAGGCCAGGGCCGCGCAGTCGCGGCCGGGCAGGTCGTAGATCACGAACTCCGCGGAGGTGGCGCCCTCCTTGAGCGCCTGGTCCAGGTGGGCGCGCAGGCCCATGCCGCCGTTCACGCCCTCGATGGCGGCGATGCGGTCCAGCCACACGGCGGTCGGCTGGTTGGAGATCTTGCTTCCGCCCGGTTCGGCCGCCGCGAGCGCCGACCACTCGGGGTTGACGTACTGCTTCGCGCCGGCGAACGGGTTGTCCACCCGGGTGCCGGGCGGCGGCGAGGTCGGCGGCGGGGACGTCGGCGGGGGAGAGGTGGGCGGCGGGCTGGACGTCCCGCCCGTGCACGTCTGGCCGTTCAGCTTGAACGACGCGGGCACGGCGTTCGTCCCGGAGTAGGTCCCCTGGAAGCCGGGGGCCACGCTGGCGTTGGTCGCCAGCGACCCGTTCCAGGACATGTTCTTCACCGTGACGTGCTGCCCGCTCTGGCTTAACGTGCCGTTCCAGCCGCTGGTGACCTTCTGGTCGCCCGCGAAGTCCCACTCGAGCGTCCAGCCGCTGAGCGCGTCGCCGAGATTGGTGACCGTGGCCGTGGCGGTGAAGCCGCCGCCCCAGTCGTTCTTGACGTAGTCGACCTTGCAGCCGGTGGCCGCGCCGGCCTCCGCCTGCGTGAGCACGACCGCGCCGGTGGCCAGCAGCGCGGCGGCCGCTCCGGCCGCCAGGCCGCGGCGCGCCGCGGGACGCACCGATGGATGTCTCATCCGGGTTCTCCTCGATTCAGTAGGACCGACGGGGGGTGGGAAGTGCCGGAGTGATGCCGGGTCACGAGCGCAGGTGGTCGCGGAACCCGGCGCCGTAGGCGGTGGGGGTGCCGTCGTAGGAGCTGATGAGCGCCGGGCCGCTGGTGCAGTTCCAGGTGTTCCAGGTCCAGCCGAGGTAGGAGGCCCCGTGCGCGTCCAGCCAGCCCATGAGCGTGTCGATGTAGCCGTGCCCGCAGTCGTTCTCGCCGATCTCGCCGGCGACCAGCGGGACCTGCGCGGCGACGGGTGCGATCTGCTGGTCCCAGCAGGCCGCGTCCTTGCAGTAGTTGAAGTTGTAGGAGTGCCACGACGCGGCGAGGTTCCCGGTCGGGTCGGCCGGCTTGTAGTTGAGCCACTGGGACAGGTCGTTGGAGTAGCTGTTGCCGCCGGCCATGATCACGTTGGACGCCCCGGCGCCGCGGACCGCGTCCACCAGGTCCTGCATCCCGGCGGCGTCGTAGGACAGGCCGGTGCAGTCGGCGCCGCCGTCGCGCCAGCACTTCCACGACTGGTCGTAGCCCATGACGCCGAGGTTGTTCGGGTACGGCTCGTTGAACAGGTCGAACACCACGGCGGTGTCGCCCTTGAAGGCGGCGGCGACCTGCTTCCAGAACTCCGTCGCGTACTTGGCGTCCGGCATCGGCTTCTGGCAGGCCGCGTCGGCGGTCTGGCAGTGGCTGTCGTTGCCGGTCCACAGCCCGTTGGTCCAGTGCAGGTCGAGGATCGGCGTCAGGCCGTTCTGGACGAGCAGCCCCACGTAGTCCTCGACCGCCTTCTGGTAGGCGGCGCCGCCGTAGGCGGGATCGACGTCGGACAGGCCGAGCCAGCAGTCGGCGTTGAGCGGGACGCGGACGGTGTTGGCGTTCCAGCCCTTGATGGCCGCTACCGACGCGGCGTCCATCGGGCCGTCCCAGATTCCGTTGCCCTGCACGCAGGCGAACTCGCCGCCCGACCGGTTGACCCCGCGCAGCCGGACCGTCCGGCCGGAGGCGTCCACGAAGGAGTTGCCCGAGACCTTCAGTTTCGGGGCCGGGCCGGACGGCGGCGGGCTGGTCGGCGGGGGACTGGTCGGCGGCGGGCTGGTGGGCGGTGGGCCGCCGTTGCAGGCCGTGCCGTTGAGGGTGAAGGCGGTCGGGTCGGCGTTGGTGCCGCTGTAGGTGAAGTTCGCGCCGACCTGGACGGACCCGCCGGACGCGACCGAGCCGTTCCAGCTCTGGTTGCCGACGGTGACCTGCTTGCCGGACTGCGTCCACACGCCGTTCCAGCCGCTGCTCAGCCTCTGGTCGCCGGCGTAGGAGTACTGGAGCTTCCAGCCGGTCAGCGCCGGGCCCTGGTTGGTGACGGTGGTGGACGCGGTGAAGCCGGTGCCCCAGTCGTTCTTGGCGTAGTCGACCTGGCAGGCGACGGCGGCGTGGGCGGGGCGGGCGCCCAGCACGGCGCCGGCGCCCGCGCCGGCCGTGAGGGCGCCCGCCAGGCAGAGCGCTCCGGTGAGGGACGCCAGGGCGGCGGTGCGCGGGGAGAGCGGGCTCATGAATTCTCCGGTGTCACGTGATCTCCTTTATGGGAGCGCTCCCATTTCCTTGGCCGAACGCGACCGTAGATCGCCGCGCGCCGTCCCGGAAAGCCTTCTTCCACGGTTTTCACGAATCGCGCCGGGCGGAGTGAAGGCGGCGTTCGCCGGAGGTCAGGCGGCCCTTGACACAATGGCGCGCCGACCTGATTCTTGGGAGCGCTCCCATTACTCCCACCTCCCCGGCCGGCCACCCCGCGGCCGGGACCCCCGAAGGGAGTGCACCGTTGACGATCACCGAATCCGGCCCCGGCCCGCGCGCCGGCGAACCCGTGGGCCGCGCGCCGACCCTGGCGCAGGTGGCCCGGGCGGCCGGCGTCTCGCCCGCGACCGCCTCCCGCGTCCTCACCGGCTCGGCCCACGTCAGCCGCACCGCCCGCGAGCGCGTCGAGGAGGCCGCGCAGCGCCTCGGCTACGTGCCGCGCCGCCCGACCACGCCGGGCCGCCGCTCGCCCGGCGCGGTCGCCGTGGTGATGTGCGACGAGGGCGCGCGGGTCTTCGCCGACCCGTTCCACGCCGGCCTGCTGTGGGGCGTGCGGCGCGAGCTCGGCGGCCGCCGGCCCCTGGTGGTGCTGATGGCCGGCACGCCGGGCGAATGGGAGACCGCCGCCGACTACCTGCGCGGCGGCCGCTTCGAGGGCGTGCTGCTGATCGGCGCGCACCCCGACCGGCGCGCGTGCGTGCTGCGGGCCGCCGCCGGCGCCCCCGTCGTGCTCGCCGGACGGCCGCTCGACGACGTGGGGCTGCCCTACGTGGACGCCGACAACCGCGGCGGGGCGCACGCCGCCGTCCGGCACCTGCTCGCCTCGGGCCGCCGGCGGATCGCCACCATCGCGGGCCCGGCCGACATGGCCGCGGGCGTGGACCGGCTGGCGGGCTACCGGATGGCGGCGCAGGAGGCCGGGATGGACGTGGCCGGGCTGGTCGGGCACGGCGACTTCGGCCGGCTGTCCGGCGAGCACGCCATGAGCCGGCTGCTGGAGCGCCGACCCGGCATCGACGCCGTGCTGGCCGCCTCGGACCTGATGGCGGTCGGAGCGCTGCGCGCCCTGCGGCGGGCCGGCCGGCGGGTCCCCGACGACGTGGCGGTCGTCGGGTTCGACGACGCCCCGGTCGCCCGGCAGGTGCGGCCCCGGCTGACCACCGTCCGCCGGCCCGCCGAGGACCTCGGCGCCCGGCTCGCCCGCGAACTGCGCGCCCGCTCCGGCGGCCGCCCGTCCGGGGACCGCGGCGTGGTGCTGCGGACCCGCCTCATCATCCGCGAGTCCGCCTGACGCGGCGGACGACCCGGCGCCCGGACCGTCCGGCCCGGACCGCATGAACCACGGGGGACCAACGTCCCGGCGACCGCCGGAGGCGGGCTGCGCCCTGCGCGAGCGAGGGCCCGATCGGAAGGATGCACACGTGCGAAGACGGCGTCGATGGCGCGCGCTCACGGCGGTGAGCGCGGCGCTGACCCTCGTCTGCGGCGGCCTGGCCGCCCCGGCCCCGCCGTCGCTGGCGGCGGCGGCCTCCTGCAAGGTCTCCTACAGCAAGAACGACTGGGGCTCGGGGTTCACCGCGAGCGTCGACATCACCAACCAGGGCGACGCCCTGACCGGATGGAAGCTGACCTACTCCTACGGCGGCGACCAGAAGCTGGTGAGCGGCTGGAGCGGCCGGTGGTCGCAGTCCGGCAAGGACATCACCGTCCAGAACGAGAGCTGGAACGGGAGCCTCGCGTCCGGCGCGACGGTGAACGTCGGCGCGCAGTTCACCTACAGCGGCACCAACGCCGACCCCACGGCGTTCAGCCTCAACGGCGTGCGGTGCAACCAGGGCACCGGGGCGCCGACCGTCGCGCTGACCAGCCCGGCGGCCGGGTCGACCTACAGCCTCGGCGACTCGGTCCCGCTGGCGGCCACCGCCTCGGCGGCGTCCGGGGCGACGGTGAGCAAGGTCGAGTTCTACAGCCAGGACGGGCTGCTCGCCGCCGGTGACACCAGCGCCCCGTACAGCCTGAACTGGACGCCGTCCAAGGCGGGCACCTACTCCCTGTACGCCAAGGTGACCGACAGCGCCGGCGGGACCGCCGAGTCCGAGCCGGTCGGCGTCACCGTCGCAGCGAGCGCCAGCGTGGTCGCCTCGCCCGCGTCGCTGACCGTCGCGCAGGGCGGCAAGGCCGCCTTCGGCGTGAAGCTGTCGCAGGCGCCGTCGTCGAACGTGACGGTGACGACCGCCCGCACGGCGGGGAGCACCGGCCTGTCGGTGACGGGCGGCGGCACGCTCACCTTCACGCCGCAGAACTGGTCCACCACGCAGAACGTGGAGGTCACGGCGGACGCGTCCTCGACCGGGAAGGCGACCTTCACCTCCAGCGCGCCCGGGTACGCCTCCGCGGCCGTCACGGTCACCGAGGTGAGCGGCGCCACCGGCGCCTACACCCAGCGGTTCCTGGACCAGTACAACAAGATCAAGGACCCGGCGAACGGCTACTTCAGCCCGCAGGGCATCCCGTACCACTCGGTCGAGACGTTCATGGTCGAGGCCCCCGACCACGGCCACGAGACGACGTCGGAGGCCTACAGCTACCTGATCTGGCTGGAGGCGATGTACGGGAAGGTCACCCAGAACTGGACGCCGTTCAACAACGCGTGGGCGCTCATGGAGAAGTACATGATCCCCACGCACGCGGACCAGCCGACCAACTCCTTCTACAACGCGTCCAAGCCCGCCACCTACGCCGCCGAGCACCCGCTGCCCAGCGGCTACCCGTCGCAGATCGACGGGAGCGTCCCCGTCGGGCAGGACCCGATCGCGGGCGAGCTGAAGTCGGCGTACGGGACCGACGACATCTACGGCATGCACTGGCTGGAGGACGTCGACAACGTCTACGGCTACGGCGACACCCCCGGCGGCGGCTGCGAGAACGGCCCGTCCGCCGCCGGCCCGTCCTACATCAACACCTACCAGCGCGGCTCGCAGGAGTCGGTGTTCGAGACGGTCCCGCAGCCGACGTGCGACGCGTTCAAGTACGGCGGCACCAACGGCTTCCTGGACCTGTTCATCAAGGACTCCAGCTACGCCAAGCAGTGGAAGTTCACCGACGCCCCCGACGCGGACGCGCGCGCCATCCAGGCCGCGTACTGGGCGGACACGTGGGCCAAGGAGCAGGACAAGGGCTCCGACGTGGCCGGCACCGTCGCCAAGGCCGGGAAGATGGGCGACTACCTGCGGTACTCGTTCTTCGACAAGTACTTCAAGAAGATCGGCGACTGCTACCCGGCGTCGTCGTGCCCGGCCGGGTCCGGGAAGAACAGCGAGCACTACCTGCTGTCCTGGTACTACGCGTGGGGCGGCGCGCTGGACTCCAACGCGGGCTGGGCGTGGCGCATCGGCGACGGCGCATCCCATTTCGGGTACCAGAACCCGCTCACCGCGTACGCGCTGGTGAACGACCCGGCGATGGCGCCGAAGGGCGCGACCGCCAAGACCGACTGGCAGAACAGCCTGACCCGGCAGCTGCAGTTCTACACCTGGCTGCAGTCGGCGGAGGGCGCGATCGCCGGCGGCGCGACCAACAGCTGGGAGGGCAGCTACAGCCAGCCGCCCGCCGGCACGGCGAAGTTCTACGGGATGGCCTATGACTGGCAGCCCGTCTACCACGACCCGCCCAGCAACCAGTGGTTCGGGTTCCAGGCGTGGTCGATGGAGCGGGTGGCCGAGTACTACCAGCAGACCGGCGACGCCAACGCCAAGGCGCTGCTGGCCAAGTGGGCGGCCTGGGCCATGTCGCAGACGACCGTCGACCCCTCGACCGGCTCGATCAAGATCCCGTCCACGCTGACGTGGACGGGGCAGCCGGACGCCGACTGGTCCGGCGCGACCGGGATGCCCCCGGCCAACACCGGGCTGCACGTCAGCGTCGCCGACTACGGCGACGACGTCGGCGTGGCCGCCGCGTACGCCAAGACCCTGGCGTACTACGCGGCCAAGTCCGGCGACGCGAAGGCCAAGCAGGCCGCCAAGGACCTCCTCGACGCCATCTGGAAGCACACCGACGGCAAGGGCGTGTCGGCGCCGGAGACGCGGAGCGACTACAAGCGGCTCGCCGACCCGGTCTACGTGCCGTCCGGCTGGACCGGGAAGATGCCGAACGGCGACCCGATCGACTCCAAGTCCACGTTCATGTCCATCCGGTCGTTCTACAAGAGCGACCCCGACTTCGACCGCGTGTGGGCGTACGCGTCGGGCGCGAGTTCCACCGCGCCGGTGTTCACCTACCACCGGTTCTGGGCCCAGGCCGACATCGCCCTGGCCATGGCCGACTACGGCCGCCTGTTCGGCGAGTGAACGGAGGGTGAATGGCGCGCGGGCGCGGACGGCCCATCGTCCGTGCCCGCGCCCGCGTCACCTCGGTCCCATGCCGATGACCCGAGGTGAAAGAGGCGAGGTGATCAGGGCGGGACGGCTCCGGCCATTCCCGAAAACTGATTGAAGATTAATCGACTTTGCGGCCCACGCCCGCGTAGCACCATTGCCGCTCGGCGTTCGCCGGGACGCCGGAATCGGAGTCGGGACGCCACAGCGACAGCGTGGTCAGGCCCGGTTCGACCAGTTCGAAACCGTCGAAGAAGCGCGCGACGTCCGAGCGTCCGCGCAGCGTGATCTGGTAGGTGGCCTTCTCGTACACCGCGCCCGCGTCCCGCACCCGGCTGTCGGTGTCGAAGTCGCCGGTCACGTGCGACACCGCCAGGTGGCTGCCGGGCGCCATGGCCTCGCGGACCCGGGCCACGATCCCGTGCGGGTCGTCGCCGTCCCCGATGAAGTGCAGCATCGCCAGCATCAGCACGGCGACCGGCCGGTCGAAGTCGATGAGCCGGCGCACCTCGGCGTCGTCCAGGATCTCCTCGATGCGGCGGGCGTCGCCCTGGATCACGGTGACCTCCGGCGTGCCCGCCAGCAGCGCCCGGCCGTGGGTGAGCACGACCGGCTCCACGTCGACGTACACCACGCGCGCGCCGGGAGCGACCTGGTGGGCGATCTCGTGCACGTTCCCCTGCGTGGGCAGGCCGGACCCGATGTCGAGGAACTGCCGGATTCCCGACTCCGCCAGGAAGCGCACCGCGCGCCGCAGGAACGCGCGATTCTCCCGCGCCAGGAAGGCGTGTCGGGCGCGTGGCGGACGACCTCCCGCACCGCCTCCCGGTCGGCGGCGAAGTTGTCCTTGCCGCCCAGCAGGTAGTCGTACATCCGCGGGACGTTCGGCGTCTCCAGATCCACGGTGTCCAGCGTCCTACCCCCGGCCTTCCGCAGTGGCGATCCCGTGATCGCGAACTTGTCGCGAAGTCATCCGGAATATGTAAGCATTGCGGCCTTCGCGAAACAACCGAATCGATGATCTGCACGCGGGAGAGCGCAATGCGAGGCGACGGCAGGGGCTCATCGGAGATTCCCGGACCGCCCGCGGACGGCGACGGCGGCGCCGCCCTCGCGGAGGCGGGCGGGCTGCACAATTACCAGTTGCGGCTGCACGCCGAGTACGGGCCGGTCGTGCGGTTCCCGCTGCCGGGCGCGGGGGAGGCGGTGTCGGTCGCGGACCCGGTGCTGCTGGAGGCCACCGCGAGGATCGACAGGCGGCCGGAGAAGCTGTTCGAGTTCCTGGCCCCGCTGCAGGAGTCGGGCAACCTGCAGACGATCCCGGCGAGCGAGCACGGCCCCTGGCGGCGGGTGATGCTGTCGGTGCTGGCCGGACGCCCCTCGCACGAGGCGCACTTCGCGGCCTTCACCGGCCTGGCCTCCGACCTGGCCGACCGGTGGGCGGCGCGCGCGGCCGAGGGGCCGATCGCCCTGCAGAAGGACCTCAGCGAGCTGTCGCTCCAGATGATCTGCCGGTACGCGCTCGGCAGCGGCCTGGAGTCGGCCGGCTCCGCCGCGCGGGTCGTGTCGGCGTTCGAGGTCGTCCTCACCGAGTACCTGGCCCGGGCCGGCGCGAACGACCCGGAGGGGACGCGCCGCGCCGAGGAGGCCCTCACTTACCTGCGCTCGACCGTCGACGGGGTGCTCGCCGCGCACCGCGGGCGCGGCACCGGCGAGCAGGCCGAGCGCAGCGACCTGATCGGGGCGCTGTCGGCGGCCGGGGAGTCCCCGGCGCGGATCCGCGACACGGTGCTGATGACCATGCTGGCCGCCCACCACACCACCGGCGTCGCCATCTCCTGGACGCTGTACCTGCTGGCCCGGCACCCCGACGCGGCCGACCGGGTGCGCGCCGAGGTGGACGCGGTCCTCGGCGACCGCGACGTCCCCGAGTACGGCGACCTGAAGCGGCTGACGCACCTGGAGATGGCGCTCAAGGAGGCGATGCGGCTGTACCCGCCGGGCCCGTACGGCGCCCGGGAGGCCACCGAGGACGTCGAACTCGGCCCGTACACCGTCCCCGCGGGCACGACGATCTTCTACCCGTTCTGGGCCGTGCACCTGAACCCCGAGTACTGGCCCGACCCGCAGGCGTTCGATCCCGGCCGGTTCGGCCCGGAGGCGTCGGCGGGACGGCCCCGGCTCGCCTACATCCCCTTCGGCGTCGGCCCGCGCAGCTGCGAGGGCTCCGCCCTGGCGATGGTCGAGGCCGAGCTGGTGCTGGCGGTCCTGCTGAAGCGGTTCCGGTTCGACCTCGCGCCCGGGCAGACCGTCACGCCCGTGGAGCGCTTCGTCCTGTGGGCCGCCGACGACATCCTCATGGACGTCGCCGAGCGGTGACGCGGGCGGTCAGAGGTAGAGGCCGGTGCCGTGCTCGGGGCGCTCGCTGGCGACGGCGTGCAGGTCGCGCTCGCGCATGACGAGGTAGTTCTCGCCCTGGATCTCGACCTCGTACTGGTCGCCGGGGTGGAACAGGACGCGGTCGCCGACCTTGACGGTCCGGACGTGGTGGCCGACCCCGCACACCTCGCCCCACGCCAGCCGGTTGGCCTGCTCGACGGTCGCCGGGATCACGATGCCGGAGCTGCTGCGGCGCTCGCCGGCGTCCTTCTCTACCTTGATCATGACGCGGTCGTGCAGCATCTGGACTTCGAACTTCGGGTCGGACACGCTGGAGAGTTTATCCGCCCGCGCGGGTGAGGGCGGCCCACGAGCCCGCGATGATCTCCGGGAGGGACGAGCGCTCCGGCAGCCAGCCCAGTTCGGCGCGGATCGCGGCCGGGTCGCAGACCAGCACGGGCGGCTCCGGCTGCGGCGGGCGGCGCAGCGTCGGGACGGGCCGCCCGGTGACCTCCTCGACCGCCGCGACCACCTCGTGGACGGCGGTCCCGGTGCCGCTGCCGGTGTTGTAGACCCGGTCCTCGCCGAGGTTCACCGCCTCCAGCGCGCGGACGTAGGCGGCGGCGAGATCGTCGACGTGCAGGAACTCGCGGACGGCCAGCCCGTCACCGTTGATCTCCAGCCGTGGCGCATGGCCCGCGGCCACCGCGAGCGCCTTGGGGATCAGCCGGGTCTCGTCGGGGTCGACGCGGCCGTCCACCGACCCGGCGACGTTGAACGTCCGCAGCACGACCGCGCCGATCGCGCCGGTGCGGGCGTGGTAGCGGACGGCCTGCTCGGCGGCCAGCTTAGAGGCCCCGTACGGGTTGGACGGCGCGGTGGCCTCGGTCTCGGGGATCGGCTGCCGCTCGGGCGTCCCGTACACCGCGGCCGTCGACCCGAACACCACCCGCGCGCCGGCGGCGGCGCGCAGCACGTTGACCGTCCCCTGGACGTTGGCGGTGAAGAAGCGCAGCGGCTCCTCGAACGACTCGCGGACGCGGGTGAGGGCCGCGAGATGGCAGACCCCGTCGTACGGCCCGGACGGCAGCGACCCGGGGTCGAGCACGTCCCCGCGGACGGGCCGTACCCCGTCCGGCAGTTCGGCGTCCCGCCGCACCAGCCCGTCGACGTCGTGCCCGGCGGCGACCAGCCGCCGCCCGACCGCGTACCCGATGTAACCCGCCGCCCCCGTCACCAATACGCGCATGGGTCACAG
Source organism: Actinomadura opuntiae (assembly GCF_030283205.1). Taxonomy (GTDB): domain Bacteria; phylum Actinomycetota; class Actinomycetes; order Streptosporangiales; family Streptosporangiaceae; genus Spirillospora. The sequence goes on along the minus strand of NZ_JASNWF010000019.1, from coordinate 126,885 downwards.
CATCGCGGCAGGCGGGCCGGCGGCGCCAACCGCTGCCCGCTTCCGGCCTGTTCGGTGCCGCCTCCGCGGCTCAGGGCAGGTCGGTGACGCGGGTGTAGATGCCGGGGTAGCCGGGCTTGGCGCAGCCGTAGCCCCACGAGGTGAGGCCGATCACGCGGCCGCCGGCCAGCAGCGGGCCGCCGCTGTCGAACAGGCAGCTGTCGGCCTGCGGCGACCCGGCGCAGACGTTGTCGGACGCGTCGTAGTCGTCGCCGTAGGCCTTCTCGCAGGCGGCATCGCCGGGCAGCGGCACCGTGACCGAGCGCAGCCGGGTGTTGAAGTAGTCGGTCTCGGACGTGGTGCCCCAGCCGGCGATCACACCGCTCCTCGCCGGTCCGGGGGCGGCGAGCGCGACGGTCGGCCGGTTCACGCGCCGCGCCAGGGTCAGGACGGCCAGGTCGTGGTGGCTGGCCGTCGTGCCCTTGAACGTCGTCTCGCTGTACTTCGGGTGCATCCGCAGCGACTTCACGTCCACGGTCTCGCCGCCCTTGCCGGTCAGGTCGTCGCGGCCGAACGTGACCTTCATCAGGCCGGGCGCCGCGCGCAGGAACGCCACGCAGTGCCCGGCGGTGAGGACCGTGTCGGGCTTGATGAGCACGCCGCCGCAGAACTGGCCCGCCGGGCGGACGAAGAAGACCGGCGAGCCGACCGCCGCCAGCCACGGGTAGGAGGCGGCGGAGGCGGGCTTTCCGCCGACCACGGCGGACGCGGGGGAGGCGGTGAGGGGGAGCAGGCAGGCGCCGAGGGCGGCGGTCGCGAGCGCGGCCGTGCCGAGGGCCCGGCCGGATCGCGCTCCGCGGGCGGAGGGGAGGGCCATTCCGGCAATCTAGGGGATCAAGGCACGGCGCGCACGCCCCTGCGGCGCGCGGCCCGCTCCGGCAGCGCGCCGGTGGCGCCGGGCTCCTCGTAGCGGGGGAAGGTCACCAGCGCGACCAGCGCCAGCACGAACCCGCCCGCGCGCAGCAGGAACGGCAGCGAGTCGCGGGGCCAGTCCTCGCCGAACAGGACGGTGCTGCTGATGATGAGGTAGGTGCGGCCGATGACGGTCAGCACGACGGCGACGATCGCGATGCGGCAGCGCTGCAGCGCGATCTGCAACTGCCCGAGCGCGATCGCGGCCAGCCCGAGCGTCAGGTACGGGTAGGCCGATTCCAGGACGGCGCGCACGCTGCCGGTGTCGGCGTAGACGATCGAGATGCCGCGGATGCCGGCCTCGGCGAGCCCGGCGCAGGCGCCCGCGCCGATGCCGTAGGCGACCCCGGCGAGCTTGCGGGCGTGCCGGCCGCCGGCGCGCCGGTCCCCGACCAGCCACACCAGCCCGGCGGCGACGACCGCGGGCGCGCAGATCGCCAGCATCGTCCACGGCGCGCGCAGGGTGCCGGCGAGCGTGGCGTCCGCCGCGGGCGTGCCCTCACCGGTGGCCGACAGCCCGATCAGCACGGTGGCCAGCACGAACAGCGCGACGCTCGCCCACTCCCGGAGGCTGAGCCGCTCGCCGAGGAACCAGACCGCGTACCCGACGAGGCACACCAGGCTGACCGCGAAGATCGGCTGCGCCACGGCCAGCGGCATCTCCTGGAACGCCACGACCTCGTAGCCGAGGCCGAGGAACAGCAGCAGCCCGCCGCCCAGCCAGACCGGGTCGGTGAGCATCAGCCGGGCGACGTGGAACGGGCGGCTTCCGCGCAGCGGCTCCATCCGGCGCGCGGACAGGCGGAACACGAGGAAGGCGATGTAGTAGACGGTGGTCGCGATCAGAGCGAGGGCGGCGTAACCCAGGTCGTGACCCATCGGGGGACCTCTCGGCGGATTGCGGGCGGGTGGACCCGGGGTTTCGCGCGCCTGAGAACCGCCGGAAGTCCAACATGCCGCCTTCGTCCCCAAGTGACAAGACCGCGGCGCTTGACCGCTTGATCAATCGTAGTTACGGCCCGTGTCGGACGACAGCCGGGCGACCAGGCCGCGCGGCACGAACCGGGTGAGCCCCACGATCGCCTTGTACTGCGCGCCCGGCACGCTGACCTGCACGCCGCGCCGCAGGTCGCGCAGCCCCGCGTCCACCACGTCGTCGTCCTTCAGCCACAGGAACTCCGGCAGACCGGACATGTCCATGTTCGCCCGCTGGTGGAACTCGGTGTGCGTGTAACCGGGGCAGAGCGCCATAACCCGGACGCGCCCGCGCGAGCGGCGCCGGATGTCGGCGTTCACGCCCTGGCTGAAGTTCACCACCCAGGCCTTGGACGCCCCGTAGGTGCCGCGCGTCGCGAACGCCGCGACCGACGAGACGTTGACGATCCCGCCCCGGCCGCGCTCCAGCATCCCGGGCAGCGCCGCGTGCGTGAGCCGCAGGACGGCCTCGCAGTGCACCTTCAGCATCGTGATCTCGTCCGACACCGGTACGTCGAGGAACACGCCGTTGTGGCCGAACCCGGCGTTGTTGACCAGGAGGTCGACGTCCTTGCGGGTGCGCTCCTCGGCGGCGGAGAGCCCCGCCTCGGTGGACAGGTCGGCGGTCAGCGTCTCGGCGCGCACCCCGTACCGGTCGCGCAGCCCGTCGGCGGTCCGCTCCAGCCGTTCGGTGTCGCGGGCCAGCAGGACCAGGTCGAACCCGTCGGAGGCGAGGCGGCGGGCGAACGCGGCGCCGATGCCCGCGGTCGCGCCCGTGATGAAGGCGGTCGGCATGTCCCCGAGCCTAGGCCCGGCGGCTACCGGGCGGTAGCGCGCCGCGCTGTGAAATGGCGCGGGTCGGGGCGGCGGGTGGCGTTGCGGTAGGCGAAGGTGAAGCCGGGCCAGTTGTTGACCACCTTGCCGTCCGCGGTCATGTACCAGCTCTGGCAGCCCGCCTCCCACACCGTGGAGCGCAGCCGCTCCCGCATCTCGCGGGTGAAGGCGTCCTGCACGTCCGGCTTGACGTCGATCCAGTCGAGGCCGTGCCGGCGCAGCGCCTCCACGCAGCCCAGCACGTACCGGAACTGCGACTCCAGCATGTAGATGATCGAGTTGTGGCCGAGGTTGGTGTACGGCCCGTACAGCAGGAACAGGTTGGGGAAGCCGCTGACGGTGATGCCGAGGTGCGCCTGCGCGCCGTCCCGCCACGCCTCGTTCAGCTCCCGGCCGTCCCGCCCGACGATCTTCATCGGGGACAGGAAGTCGGTGGACTGGAAGCCGGTCGCGTAGACGATCACGTCCGCGTCGTGGTGCTCGCGCGCCGTCGCGATGCCGGACGGCGTGACGCGCTCGATCGGGTCGGTGATCAGGTGGACGTTCGGCCTGGTCAGCGCCGGATAGTAGGTGTCGGACAGCAGGATCCGCTTGCATCCCATCCGGTAGCCGGGGACGAGCCGGCCGCGCAGCGCCGGGTCGGCGACCTGCTCCTCCAGATGCTTGCGGAAGCCCTTCTCCATGAGCCCCATCAGCTTCGGGTACTTCACGAAGCCGAGGGCGCGCGACTCGAACATCGCGTAGATCCGGGCCCGGCTCAGCGAGTACGCGCCGGGCACGGTCTTCAGGACCGCCTTCTCCCACGCCCGGTACGGCCGGTCCGGCTTGTCGATCACGTACGGCGCGGAGCGCTGGAACAGCCGCAGCTCCGCCGCCTCCTTGGCGATCTCCGGGACGATCTGGATCGCGCTCGCGCCCGTCCCCACCAGCGCGACCCGCTTGCCGCGCAGGTCGGTGCCGTGGTCCCAGCGGGAGGAGTGGAAGCTCGTCCCGGCGAACGACTCGCGTCCCTCGATCGGCGGCAGCGCGGGCCGGTTCAGCTGCCCGCACGCCGACACCAGCACCCGCGCGTCCAGCTCGCCGGTCGTCGTGGACACCCGCCACAGCGCCGCGTCCTCGTCGAAGCGCGCCTCGGTGACCTCGGTGCCGAACCTGATCTTGTCGACCACGCCGTACTTGCGGGCGCAGTGCCACAGGTAGTCGAGGATCTCCGGCTGCGGCGGGAACCGCCGCGTCCAGTCGGTCTTGCGCTCGAAGGAGAAGGAGTACAGGTGGGAGGGGACGTCGCAGGCGGCGCCCGGGTAGGTGTTGTCGCGCCAGGTGCCGCCGAGGCCGCCGGCCTTCTCCAGGATCACCACGTCATGGACGCCGGCCCGCCGCAGCCGGATCGCCATCCCGATGCCGCCGAACCCGCTACCGATGATCACCACGCTGTGCGCCATGGGCCGTCCCGAATCTCGTTCTGTCCCGGTCTCCCCGAGCGTAGGTGACCGGAAGGTCACTGACCAGAGACGATTCCGCGGCAGCCGCCGGCGGGCCGATGATCCTTACCGAACCGCCCGGTTCCGGCGGAGGGATCTGCCAAGATCGCGACATGTTCGACGACCTCCGGGCGCACCTGGCCGCGCTCGACGGCCCGTGGCCCGCAAGGAAGCGGCCCGCGACGAGGCGGCCCCCGATGACGTGGACCGCACCGGCGGCGGATCCGCCCCCCGACGGCGGCGGCGACGGCGATCCGGGCGGGGCGCAGGTGCCCGCGCACGGCCTCGGCCCGGACGGCTCCCTCGCCCGCGACGTCGGCGGCTACCAGGCCGTCCTCGCGATCGAGGACCCGCTGACCGTGCGGCTGAACTACGTCGGCGCGGACGGGTACCCGCTGCCGACCGTCCCCGGCGCGCTCAAGGTCCCGCACGCCGCGGAGGTCAGGGAGCTCAAGGCGCTCGCCAAGCACGTGCGGGGCACGCTCGCGGGCGAGCGCGAGGGCGCCGAGGCGCTGATGGCGGCGGACGGGCGGGCCTGGCGGCACGGCGCGTGGCGGCGCGAGTGGCTCGACCACCCGGTGAGCGGCGCCGTGGCCCGCGGCCTGATCTGGGAGTTCCAGGACCCGGACGGGATCTGGCACGCGGCGACGCCGGGCGACGGCGTGCTGGTGACGGTGGACGGCCGGGCGCTGCCCGTCCCGCCGGACGGCGCGCCGGTGCGGCTGTGGCATCCGGCGCGGGCGCGGCCCGCCGCGGTGCGGGCCTGGCGCGACTTCGTGATCGACAACCGGATGGTGCAGGCCTTCCGGCAGGCGTTCCGCGAGGTCTGCGTGCTCGGCCCGGACGAGGCGGGCGCCCTGCGCTCCGACCGGTTCGCGGGGCACATCGTCCGGTACGCGCGGCTGCGGGAGCTGTTCCGGGAACGCGGCTGGCGGCCCGACCACCGGGGCCGGCCGCACGGCGGCTTCCAGCCGGCGGCGCGCCGCGTCCTCGGCGGCGGATGGCGCGCGGTGCTGCGCTACGACCCCGCCGACGCCGCCGGGCAGCCCGAGCACGTGATCACCGGCGACGTGCGGTTCGAGCACCGGGACCGCCGGCACTGGAGCCGCGCGGGCCTCGCCGGCGCGCCACCGCTGGTGTTCGGCGAGGCGATGCGGGACGTCGGCCTGTTCGTGGACGGGGCGTCGATCGCCGCCGACCCGGACTGGCCGGACGGCGAGGACCGCCACCACCTGCACTACCGGCGGGAGGCGGCGTTCGGGCGGCCGGGCGCCGCCGCCGAGGTGCGGCGCGCCGTGCTGGAGCGCGTCCTGCCCGGCACGAGGATCGCCGATCGGTGCTCGCTGGAGGACCGGTTCCTCGCCGTCCGGGGCGAGCTGCGCACCTACCGGATCCACCTCGGCACCGCGCAGGTGCGGATGGAGCCGGACGGCGCGCGGCTGCGCGTGGTGCCGTCCCGCCGCATCGGGCAGTCCGGGCTGTTCCTGCCGTTCGAGGACGAGCGGCTGTCGCTGATCGTCAGCAAGGCGGTGCTGCTGGCCGCCGACCACAAGATCGCGGACGAGTCGCTGCTGCGGCGGATCAGGGAGGAGGTCTGACGGACGCCGGTCTGACGGACGCGGGAACGTCTCGACGCGCGTCCGCGCCGCCGGCGGTCAGCCCAGCAGGCCGAACTCCTGGGCGCGCAGGCCCGCCTGGAAACGCGACCCGGCGTCCAGCAGCGTGAGGATCTCGGCGACCCGGCGCCGGTAGGTGCGCAGCGACATGCCGAGCTGCCGGGCGGCGGCCTCGTCCTTCAGCCCGCCGGCGAGCAGCCGCAGGATGTGCCGGCTCTCCTCGCTGAGCGCGGGCGGCCGCTCGCGCCGGAAGTCGGCGAGGTCGGCGGAGGTCTCCCAGGTCGCCCGGAAGAGTGAGATCACGCCCTTCACCACGCTGGGCGACCGGACGACGGTGTACTCGCGCACGCCCCGCTCCGGCGGTCCGGCGAGGATCGCGGTCCGGTGGTCCACGATGATCGTCTCGTGCGGCAGCGGCGCGGTGCAGATCCGCACCCGCACCCCGCCGTCCGCGAGCCGGATCAGCTCGCGCTCGGACTCCTCGTCGGCGAGCGCGGCGGGGGTGTACAGCTTGCGGACGGTGATGCCGCCGGGCGCGTTCCAGTGCCGGTCGGCCACGATCCGCTCCCGGACGCCGGGCATCGCCCAGGTGGTCATGTCCGTCGCGGCGCAGGCGAACTCCTCGCGCGCCTGGAACAGCCGCCACGCCCGCTCGGCCAGCTCCTGCTCGCCGCGCAGGACCACGTTCCGGTCCATGTCCACCGTCATCACCGCCAAGTCTGCCATGCGGGGCGCAGGCTGGCAGCAAGCTGCCACCGCCTCGTCCCGACCGGATCACCGCAGCACAGTGGGACCCATGACGACACCGACCACTGCTAACGACCACTTCCACATCGGCGGCGACCTGCGGGTCCGGCGGATGGGCTTCGGCGCGATGCGGCTGCCCGTCAGCACCCTGGACGGCCCGCCCAACGACCGCGACACGGCCCTGCGGGTGCTGCGCCGCGCCGTCGAGCTGGGCGCCGACCACGTCGACACCGCCGCGTTCTACTACCACCAGTCCGGCCTGGCGGCGAACGAGCTGATCCGCACGGCGCTGTCGCCCTACCCCGACGGCCTCGTCATCGCCACGAAGGTCGGCCCGTACCGGGGGCCGGACGACCCGATCCCCACCGGCCAGCTCCCCGCGTCCGGGCTGCGCGCCGAGGTCGAGCGCAACCTGCGCGAGCTGGGCCGCGACAGCCTCGACCTGGTCTACCTGCGGCCGGGCGGCCTGGACGAGCCGGGCGACGACCCGATCGCGGAGCGGTTCGAGATCCTCGCCGGGCTGCGCGAGGAGGGGCTGATCCGGCATCTCGGGCTCAGCCACGTCGACACCGCCCAGCTCGCCGAGGCCCGGACGATCGCGCCCGTCACGGCGGTCCAGAACCGGTTCGACATCACCCAGGCCGCGGACACCGAGATGCTGGAGATCTGCGCGCGCGACGGCATCGCCTACGTCCCCTACTTCCCGCTCGGCGGGTTCGGTATCCCCGACGACGACCGCGTCAAGGCGGTCGCCGCCCGACACGGCGCCACCGTCCCGCAGGTGCTGCTGGCGGGCCTGCTCGCCCTGTCACCGGTGATGCTGGCCATCCCCGGCACCGGCTCCCCCGCCCATCTGGAGGAGAACATGGCCGCCGCGCGGCTGCGCCTCACGCCCGAGGACCTGGCCGCCCTGCGCGGCTAGCCGGTGCCCGCGGCGCCGGGGACCCCGCGCACGCTCTACCCTGAACCTCGGCTCGATCAGGGGAAGGGTGATGATGTCGGCGACGCGGCTGCTGGTCCTCGGCGGGGTGCGGCGGTTCGGCTGCGCCCACGGGTACGAGGTCCGCCGGGAGCTGATCTCCTGGGGCTCGGACGAGTGGGCCCACGTGAACCCGGGCTCGATCTACCACGCGCTGCGGCAGCTGGCCAAGGAGGGCCTGCTGCTCGCGCACGACGTGGAGGAGAGCGACGCCGGGCCGCCGCACACCGACTACGAGATCACCGACGCGGGCCGCGAGGAGTTCTTCCGGCTGCTGCGCTGCGCGATCTCGACGGTGGACGTCCGGCACCCGGAGATGCTGACGGCCGGGCTGGCCTTCCTGGCCGAGCTGACCCGCCCGGAGGCGATCGAGCTGCTCCGGCAGCGGCTGGACGGCCTGGCCGCCCGGCGCGCCAACGTCATGCCGCTGTACGAGGCGCCGGCGGACCCCGCGCACCTGCACGAGCTGCTCGGCTGGTGGGTGCACTCCGCCGACTCGGCCATGCGGTGGACCCGCGGCCTCATCGAGCGCCTGGAGGCCGGCGACTACGTCATGGCCGACGAGCGCTAGCCTTCCTGCCCGTCCTTCAGCTCCCAGCCGCCGCGGCGGCGCAGGACGAGCGCGAAGTACCCCGCCGACACCGCCATCACCACGACCGTGACGATCAGGCTCGGCCGCCCGACCTCGGGGTCCTTGGCGTTCTGGTAGATCACGTACCCGAGGGCGCCGAGCGCGGCGACCGGCGCGACCGGGAACCACGGCATCCGGTACTTCGCGTGCGCGGTCGTCCCGTTGCGCCGGCCGGCGATCACGGCCAGGCACAGCGCCGCGTACACCGCGACCAGGGACGTGCCGGTGACGACGAGCAGGAACTTCTCCTCCAGGAAGCAGGCGGCGGCGCTGAGCACGCCGGTGGCGACGGTGGCGACCCACGGGGTGCCGAACCGGGGGTGGACGGCGGTGAGCGCCCCGTCGATCCGCGGCGTCCAGGTGCCGTCCCGGCCGGAGCTGAAGACCAGCCGGGCGGTCAGCAGCATGATCGCGATGACCGCGTTCAGGATGGCCAGCGCGATCGCCAGGCTGATCACCGTGTTGAGGGCGTGGCCGCCGCGCGCGGTGATGAAGTACTCCAGCATCGCGTCCGAGCCCAGCAGCTCCTTCAGGTCGGGGGCGCCGAGCAGCACGGCGGTGACCGGGACCAGCTCGGCCGCGACGGTGATGCCGAGCGCCCACAGGATCGTGCGGGCGACGGCGCGCTGCGCGTCGTGGGTCTCCTCGCCGAAGTACACCGCGGAGCCGTAGCCGTTGTAGGCGAAGATCGCGACGGCGGTCGCGGCGGCGATCAGCCCGGCGGACGCGGCGGCGAGGCCCCCGCCGTCCGCCGCGGCGACCGGATGCGCGAGCAGGTCGGTGAACGGCCGCTGCACGTGCAGGAAACCGAGGCCGGACAGCACCAGCAGCGCGGCCATCTCGATCGCAAGGAAGACCCCGGTGACCAGGGCGTTGACCTTGATGTCGAAGATCGCGACGACGGTGGCGACGGCGACCGCGACCGCGGCGGCGACCGGGCCGTCCAGGCCGTGCACGAGCACGCCGAGGTAGGTGCCGACGCCGAGCGCGATCACCGCGAGGATCAGCAGCTGGGTGATCAGGATCAGCCCGAGCACCACGAACCCCGGCAGCCGGCCGAGGGTGCGGCCGACGATGGCGTACTCGCCGCCGGTCAGCGGGTAGGCCGAGGACAGCTCGGCGTACACGAACGCCATGAGGACGCCGACGGCGCCCGCCGCCGCGAAGCTCCAGAACGCGCCGGTGCCGGCCTGCGCGATCACCCCCGGCGCGATGATGAACACCGACGAGGCGGGCGTGACCGCGGACAGCACGATGAGCAGCGCGCCGAGGGTGCGCAGCCCCCGGTGCAGGGCCGGGGGCCGGCCGGCGGCGGCCGGCGGGCGGGTTTCGGATGCGGCCATGGAGGCACCTCCCGACGGAGTTCTTTGAACGAGTATCAAAGAACTCCGGGCGGCACGGTCAAGCGAGCCGTCCGTCACATCTCGGTCTCGAATCCGTGAGCCCGCGCTCTGACTTGAATTGTCTGAATGATCTTCGGAGAATGTCGAGCATGGCACGACCCAGCAGGGCGGCGGAGAAGCGCACCGAGCTCGTCGCCGCCGCGCGGCGCGCGGTCGCCGAGCGCGGCATGCTCGGCCTGCGGCTGCGCGACGTCGCCGACCGGGCCGCGATGTCGTCCGGCTCGGTCCTGTACTACTTCCCGACGCTGGCCGACCTGCTGCGCGAGGTGCAGCGCGAGGCCGTCGACCGGTTCTGCGCGGCCCGCGAGGCGGCGGTGCGCGACGAGCCGGACCCGTGCCGCCGGCTCGCCGCGATGATCGCCAGCGGGCTGCCGTCCGGGCCCGGCGACGAGCTGTGCGTGCTGCTGTACGAGCTCGGCACCGTCTCGCGCCGCGACCCCGCGTACGCGGCCGAGCACATCCGGCTGTTCGAGCGGCAGACCGGCATCTACGCCGCGATCCTGGAGTCCGGGGCCGCGACCGGCGCGTTCACCCTGTCCCGCGGCGCCGCCGAGATCGCCCGCAACCTCGTCGCGCTGGAGGACGGGTACGGGCTCCACATCGTCAACGCCGTGCCCGCCGTCGACGCCGCGCTCGCCGCGCGGCTGCTGCGCGGCTACGCCGCCGACGCCACCGGCCGCGACCCCGCCGACCTCGACCTGGAAGGTGATCCATGACCCGCGCCCGCGCCCTCGGCCTGCCGCTGCCCGGCGACACCGGCCCGCTCAACGCGATCACCGACGTGCCCGGCGTCGAGGTCGGCTGCGTCACGCTGATCTCCGGGGACGGCCCGCTGCGCCCGGGGGAGGGCCCCGTCCGCACGGGCGTCACGGCGCTGCTGCCGCGCGGCCGGTCGGGCCTCACCGACGCGTGCGCGGCCGGGGTGTACTCGCTGAACGGCAACGGTGAGATGACCGGCACGCACTGGCTCGCCGAGACCGGCGCGCTGAACACCCCCGTGCTGATCACCAACACGCACGCGGTCGGGACCTGCCACCGCGGCGCCATCGACTGGATGCTCCGCGAGTGCCCGGGCTCGCAGGACTGGATGCTGCCCGTCGTCGCCGAGACCTGGGACGGCTACCTCAACGACGTCGGCGGCGCCCACGTGCGGCCCGAGCACGCCGTCCAGGCGCTGGACGCGGCGCGCGGCTGCCCGGTCGAGGAGGGCAACGCCGGCGGCGGCACCGGCATGAACTGCTACGGCTTCAAGGGCGGCAACGGCACGTCCTCGCGGGTCGTGCGGTACGCGGGCGAGGCGTACACGGTCGGCGCGTTCGTCCAGGCGAACTTCGGCTCCCGCAAGGACCTCACCGTCTGCGGCGTCCCCACCGGGGCGGCGCTCGCCGACGACAACCCGATGGAGGACACCGACTGGCTCGGCCTCGCCGGCGCCGGCTCGGTCATCGCGGTCGTCGCGACGGACGCGCCGCTGATCCCCGGGCAGTGCACCGCGCTCGCCCGCCGCGTCCCGCTCGGCCTGGCCCGCACCGGCACCTACGGCCAGCACTCCTCCGGGGACATCTTCCTGGCCTTCTCCACCGCGAACCCGGGCGCGCTGACCGGCGGGTTCCCGGCCGGGGAGGACGGCTACGAGACGCTGCGGCTCGTCCCGTGGAACCGGATCGACCCGTTCTACGAGGCCGTCGTCCAGGCCGTGGAGGAGGCGGTGCTGAACGCGCTGCTGGCCGCCCGCACCATGATCGGGCGCGACGGGCACCGGTCGCCGGCCCTCCCGCACGACCGGCTGCGGGACCTGCTCGCGGCGCGCGGCGTGCTCTGAGCGGGAGAGGCGATCAGGTGTCGTCGAACGTCTGCGGCACGATCACCCGCAGCGCGTTGCCGCGCAGCCGGATGGACACCGGCGTGCGGCCGCGGACCTCGCCGTCGACGTCGACCCGCATCGGCGGGTCGGTCTCGATCTCCACGTGCGGGGTGGTGAGGAACGCGTCCTCGTCCAGGCTCCGCCACGGACCGGTCAGCACGTGCCGGGCCGTCGCCGACGCCAGCCGCAGCCGCCGCTCGTCGCCCAGCCGGTAGACGGCCAGCAGCCGGTCGTCGGGGCTGGCGTCGCGGGCGATCCGCTGCCCGCTGTGGTGCGCGCCGTTGGCGATGTTCAGCTGGTGGGTCTGGACGGTGGTGGTCTCCCCGTCGATCGTGATGCGCGCGGTGAACGCCGCGTGCCGGGGCAGCAGCCCCGCCGCCGTCAGCGCGTACGCCGGACGGCCCAGGAACCGCTTCAGCATGTGCGGGACCCGCCCGGCGACCTGCACCGACAGGCCGAGGCTGACCATGTTGGCGAAGATGTGCTCGCGGTCGGCGCCCGGCCCCTCGCCCTGCGGGTCGCCGGTGCTCTCGAACCAGCCGACGTCGACGTCGGCGACCTTCCCGCCGCCCGGCCCGCCCACCGCGACGGTCCGCACCGCGCCCGGCAGGTCCAGCGGCAGCTCCAGGCTGCGCGCGAAGTTGTTGGTGGTGCCGAGCGGCAGCACCCCGAGCGCGATGTCGCGGTGCGCGAGGTGGCCGACCGCCTCGGCGACCGTCCCGTCCCCGCCGCCGACGACCACCAGGTCGGGCTCCAGGGCCAGCACGTCGCCGAACAGCTGGCGCAGCCGGGTCGGGTCGGTCACCGGGAACACCTGGTCGAAGGCGATCCCGGCCTCGTCCAGCAGCCGGCGCGCCCGGCCGTACAGCCGGCGGCCCCGCCGGGACCGCGAGTTGATCACCAGCACCGCGCGGCCGCCCTTGCCGATCGCCGACTCCAGCTCCGCTTTGCTCCGCATCCCGACTCGGCCGCCCCTCCACTCGTTCGCGCCACCCTACCCGCCACCCGCGGGCGATCCGGGTCCGCTGCTTTATAAACCCATTACTTCGAGTTGAAACATGCCCGGAAGTGGGGACATTACTGGTGAAGCACAGCTGAATGACCGGGACGGGAAATATGTCCATGGCCACCGGGGGCGCCGCCCCGTCCGCAGCACCCGCCGACGACGGCGCGACCGTGGTCGGCGAGCACCGGCCCCGCGGCCGCGTCCTGGACCTCGCGGTCCGCTCGCCCGTCCTGGCCGATCTCGCGCACGTCCGGCTGCTGCTGCCTCCGGGCTGGTCACGGGACGCCGCCCGGACGTGGCCGGTGCTGTGGCTGCTGCACGGATCCGGCGCCGGGCACACCACCTGGACCGACCACGGCGACATCGAGGAGCTGACCGGCGGCGCGGATGTGATGGTGGTCATGCCGGACGGCGGCCCTTGCGGAAATTACACCGACTGGTGGAATCGCGGCGACGGCGGCGCGCCGAAGTGGGAGACGTTCCATCTCGCGGAGCTGCGGCAGATACTCGAACGCGGATACCGCGCCGGAACGCTGCGCGCGGTCGCCGGGAATGGGACCGGCGGGATGGGCGCGCTCGCCTACGCGGCGCGGCACCGCGGCCTGTTCCGCGCCGCGGCGTCCTTCAGCGGCCCGGTGCACACGCTGCACCGCGACCCGCGCGGCCTCGACGTCGCCGACCTCGTCGAGCTGACCGTCGCGATCGCCGAGCCCGCCCGCGACTGGACGGACGTGTGGGGCGACCCCGACGAGCAGCGCGTCGTGTGGCGGCAGCACAACCCGTTCGACCTCGCCGACCGCCTCGCCGGCGTCCGCCTGCACCTCAGCGCGGGCGACGGGCGGCCCGGCCCGTACGACCGGGTGCCCCACCGCGCCCTGTCCGAGGCCGGCACCGACGTGGTGGAGGCGCTCGCCGGCACCGTGTCCCGCGAGTTCGCCGGCAAGCTCAAGAAGCTCGGCATCCCGGTCTCCACGCACTTCTACCGGGGCACGCACACCTGGCCGTACTGGCGCCGCGAGCTGCGCGCGGTCCTGCCCGCCCTGCTGGGCGCGATCGGCTGAGCGGCTAGGGTCGGGGCGTGACTGAACCTCGTTCGGACGCCGCCGTCCCCGCGTTCTGGCAGGCGCTCGGGCTGCCCGGGATCGTCGACGCGCACGTCCACTTCATGCCGCAGCGGCTGATGAGCGCGGTCTGGGCCTACTTCGACGACGCCGGGCCGCTGATCGGCACCGAATGGCCGATCCGCTACCGGGACTCGGAGAAGGAGCGGCTGGAGTTCCTGCGCGGCCTCGGCGTCCGCGCGTTCACCGCGCTGGTGTACCCGCACCGGCCCGGCATGGCCGAGTCGCTGAACGAGTGGGGCGCCGAGTTCGCCCGCCGCGTCCCCGAGTGCCTGCAGACCGCGACGTTCTTCCCCGAGCCCGGCGTCGCCGGCTACGTGCGGCGCGCCCTGGACTCCGGCGCCCGCGTGTTCAAGGTCCATCTGCAGGTCGGCGGGTTCGACCCGCGGGCGGGGGAGCTGGACGAGGTGTGGGGGATCCTCGCCGACGCCGGGGTGCCCGCGCTCGTGCACGCCGGGTCCGGCCCCGTCGCCAACGGGTTCACCGGACCTGAACCGTTCGGCGGCGTGCTGGCCCGCCACCCCCGGCTCAAGACGATCATCGCCCACCTCGGCGCGCCGGAGTTCGACGGCTTCTTCGCCCTCGCCGACCGCCACGAGGGCGTGCACCTCGACACCACCATGACGTTCACCCGGTTCGGCGGGCTGGGCGCGTTCCCCGCCGAGCTCCTGCCCCGGCTCCGCGATCTCGGCCTGCAGGGCCGGATCCTGCTCGGCACCGACTTCCCCAACATCCCCTACGAGTACGCCCACCAGCTGGAGGCGCTCGCCGGCCTCGGCTTCGGCGACGACTGGCTCCGCGCCGTCTGCTGGGAAGCCGCCGACACGCTGTTCGACCTGGCGGCCTCGACGCCGGGACTTTCATGAGTTTTCACGGGAAACCCGAGGTCAGGCGCGTCCGCTAGGCGCCCGCATTGACTCTTTCCGGCCCGAGGACCACCTTGGGAGCGCTCCCAAAACGGCGCCGCTCCGCCGCCCACGGCGAAGCCCGCGACCCGCCCCGACCGGCGTCACGGGCGCGACCCGGAATGAGGTCCCGCATGAAGATCCCCCTCAAGAGCTCAGCCGTCGTCGCGGCGGCGCTGCTCGCCGCTCCGTTCCCGTTCCTCGCACCGGCGCACGCCGCGACGCGGCTGTGCGGAGCGAACGACACCGTCGCCGTGAGCGGCGGCGAATACATCGCGCAGAACAATGTCTGGGGCGCCTCCACCCCGCAGTGCATCAGCGTGGACGGCACGTCCTTCACGGTGGACTCGTCCGGGCACAACAACTCCACCAGCGGGGCGCCCGCCTCCTACCCGTCGTTCTTCAAGGGCTGCCACTGGGGACGGTGCACGACCGGCAGCGGCCTTCCGGTGCGGGTCGGGGACATGCCCGCCGTCGCCAGCGACTGGAGCACCACCCAGCCCACCTCCGGCGCCTACGACGTGGCCTACGACCTCTGGTACGACACCGCGCCGTCCACGACCGGCGACCCCGACGGCGCCGAGGTGATGATCTGGCTGAACCACCGGGGCGGCGTCAACCCGGCCGGATCGCGGATCGCGAGCGGCGTGCAGTTCGGGGGCGCCACCTGGGACGTCTGGTACAGCCGGATGAACTGGAACTACATCGCCTACGTCCGCACCAGCGGGACGACGTCGGTGAGCGGGCTCGACCTGCGGGCCTTCACCCGCGACGCGGTGTCCCGCGGCTACATCAGCAACGACTGGTACTTCATCGACGCCGAGGCCGGCTTCGAGATCTGGCAGGGCGGAGCCGGCCTCGGTACCGACGCGTTCTCGGTCTCGGTCGGCGGCACCACGACGCCGCCGACCACCCCGCCGCCGACGAGCCCGCCGCCGACGAGCCCGCCGCCCACGAGCCCGCCGCCGACCGGCGAGCGCGGCTGCTCGGCGTCCCTGCACGTCGACAACGCCTGGAACGACGGGTTCACCGCGACGGTGACCGTCACCGACACCGGCGACGCCCCGCTGAGCGGCTGGTCGGCGGACTGGTCGTTCGCCGGCGGGCAGCGCGTGGCGAACGCCTGGAACGCCACCGTCACCCAGAGCGGCCAGAGCGTCCACGCCGTGAACGCGAGCTACAACGGCGCCGTCCCCGCCCACGGCTCGACGAGCTTCGGGTTCCAGGGCAGCGGCTCCGCACCCGGCACCCCGGCCGTCGCCTGCACGGGCCGCTGACCCCCGGACCGAGGAGAAACCATGATCTTCCGTGGCAGGCGGCTCTCCCTCGTCGCGGCCCTCCTGGCCGCGCTGCTGGCCCTGGCGTTCGTCCCGGCCCTGCGGTTCGCGGCCCCGGCGCGCGCGGCGGCGGGCACCGGCTACTGGCACACCAGCGGCCGTCAGCTGCTGGACGCCGACGGGCAGGCGGTGCGCATGACGGGCATCAACTGGTTCGGCGCGGAGACCGCGAACTACACCCCGCACGGGCTCTGGACGCGCGGCTACAAGGACATGCTCGACCAGATCAAGAGCCTGAAGTACAACACGCTGCGGCTGCCGTACTCCAACCAGATGCTCGACCCCGGCAGCACCCCGAACAGCATCGACTACGCCAAGAACCCCGACCTCAGCGGCCTGAACGGGCTGCAGGTCCTCGACAAGATCATCGCGTACGCCGGGCAGATCGGGCTGAAGGTCGTCCTCGACCAGCACCGCCCCGACTCCGGCGCGCAGTCCGCGCTCTGGTACACCGACGCCTACCCCGAGTCCCGCTGGATCTCCGACTGGACGATGCTCGCGCGGCACTACGCCGGCAACACCACGGTCATCGGCGCCGACCTGCACAACGAGCCGCACTCCCCGGCCTGCTGGGGCTGCGGCGACCAGGCGAAGGACTGGCGGCTCGCCGCCGAGCGCGCCGGGAACGCCGTCCTGGCCGCCAACCCCGACTGTCTGATCATCGTCGAGGGCATCGACGGCTACAACGGCGACAACTACTGGTGGGGCGGCAACCTCCAAGGCGCGGCCGCGTACCCGGTGCGGCTGAACGTCCCGAACCGGCTGGTGTACTCCGCCCACGACTACGCCACGTCCGTGTACCCGCAGCCGTGGTTCAGCGACCCGAGCTTCCCGTCCAACCTGGCCGGGATCTGGGACAAGGACTGGGGCTACCTGTACAAGAACAACGTCGCGCCCGTCCTGCTCGGCGAGTTCGGGACGACGCTGGCCGACCCGCGCGACCAGACCTGGCTGCGGACCCTGCTGAGCTACCTCGGCACGGGCACCGGCGGGATCTCCTTCACCTACTGGTCGTGGAACCCCAACTCCGGTGACACCGGCGGCATCCTGAACGACGACTGGACGACCGTCAACACCACGAAACAGGCCTATCTCGACCCGTACCTGCTCGGTGCGGGGTCCGGGGGCGGCACGGGCACCCCGCCGCCCGAGAAGGCGTCCTGCAAGGTCGCGTTCACCGTCCAGAGCGCCTGGGACGGCGGCTTCAACGGCCAAGTGACGATCACCGACACCGGAACGGCGGCGGTGACCGGCTGGAAGCTGGCGTTCGCCTTCCCCGGCGCGCAGAAGATCGCGCAGGGCTGGAGCGCGACGTGGGCGCAGAACGGAACGGACGTGACCGCCTCGAACCTGGACTGGAACCGGACGATCGGCGCCGGGGCCTCGGTCACCATCGGCTTCACCGCCACCGGACCCTCGGCGGGCGCGATGCCGGACGAGTTCGACCTCAACGGCCAGGCCTGCGCCGCCTGACGCGTCCCTCCGGCCGGTGCCCCACGCCTTCGGGGCACCGGCCGGAGGGCGCCAGCCGAGCGGACCTCGTCAGTGTCAGTACCCTCCGAGGGGGGACGACCCCCGCGCCCCCCGGGCTGACTCCGTCAGCGTCAGTGGTCGCAGGGGGCAGTACCGGCGTGCTCGTGCGGCTGGTCGGCGTCGCCCACGTGCCGGGGGCCGTGCGAGTCCTCGCAGTGGCCGTGCCGGGACGGGCCGTCCAGATGGTCGACCTCGAGCGTGGTGTGGGTGATCCCGTACGAGTCGCGCAGCAGCTCCTGCATGTCGCGGCGGACGGCGTGGCAGTCGCCCTTCGCGTCCACCAGCACGTGCGCCGACAGCGCCGGATAACCGGACCCGACCTCCCAGACGTGCAGGTCGTGGACCTCCTCCACGCACGGCCGCTCCGCCAGCCGGGCGCCCAGCTCGGACGGGTCGATGCCCGCCGGGGCGGCCTCCATCAGCACCCGTCCCGCGTCCCGCAGCAGCCCGTACCCGGCCTTCAGCATCAGCGCCGCCACCACCAGCGAGGCGATCGCGTCGGCGCGCGCGAACCCGGTCGTCCACACCACCAGGCCCGCGATCGCGGTGCAGACGAACGCGAACAGGTCGTTCAGGATGTGCTGGAACGCGCCCTCCACGTTCAGGCTCGTCCGGTTCGCGCGGCTCAGCAGCCAGCTCGCGCCGAGGTTCACCGCGATGCCGGCGAGGGCCGTCCAGAACACGAACCGCCCGTCGACGTCCGGCGGGCCGACCAGCCGGTGGACGCCCTCGTAGACGAAGAACGCCGCCAGCAGGATCAGCGTCAGCCCGTTCAGCTGCGCCGACAGGATCTCGGCCCGGCGCAGCCCGAAGGTGAACCCGCCCTGCGGCGGGCGCGCCGCGATCCGCATGGCGACCAGCGCCAGCACGATCGCGAACGCGTCGGTCAGCATGTGCGCGGCGTCCGACAGCAGGGCCAGCGACCCGGCGAGCAGGCCGATCGCGACCTCGCCCGCCATGTAGGCGACGATCAGCGCGAGCGCGCCGCCGAGCAGCCTCCGGTCCGCGCCGGCGGAGATGCCGTGCCCGTGGCCGTGACCATGCCCGTGACCTTGCCCTTGTCCGTGCCCCTGCTGCTCCGGCCCGTTCTCCGGCTTCGCGGTCATGCGCCCTCCTCCCCGTGGCCGACGTGGGCGAGGGCGAGATCGAGCAGCATCCGGACGTGCGAGTCGTCCAGCCGGTAGTAGGCCATCCGGCCGGCCCGGCGGACCCGGACGACGCGGTTGGCGCGCAGCAGCCGCAGCGCGTGCGACACCGACGACTCCGACTGCCCGCAGGACGCCGCGATGTCGCACACGCACATCTCTCCCCCCTCGAGCAGCGCGGTGATCACCCGGAGCCGGCCCGGGTCGGACAGCAGCCCGAACACCTGGGCCAGCTCGGCGACCGTCTCCGCGCCCGGCATCGTCGCCGAGACGGCGGCGACCTTCGCGGCGTCGACGACCCGGACGGCGCACGCGTCCGCGGGGACGACATCTGAAGCACTGCTCATATGAGCAAATGTATCAGCCGTGCTCAGAACGCCGCGGGCGACCCCGCCGATCCCGGGGGCGGCGCCATCGAGATCACCGGGCTCTGCGGCCCGTCGCCGGGCGTCCCGGTGGCGGTGCCGCCGTCGCCCGTGCCGCCGCCGCCCCCGTCACCGGTTCCGCTACCCGTCCCGCCGTCACCGGTGCCGCCGTCGCCCGTGCCGGGCGTCGTCCCCGCGCCCGGGTCGCCGCCCGGCGACACGCCCGTCCCCGGCGACTCCGGCCCCGGCGCCCCGGATCCGGGCGCCTGCGGCTCCGGCGAGCCCGAGTCCGGCGGCTCGCTTCCCGGTGTGCCCGGGGATCCGCTGCCCGAATCGGCCGGCGCGGGGGAATCGTCCGGCCCGCCGCTCGGCGGAGCCTGCTCGACCGGCGGCGGCATCGGCGGCCCGTCGTCGGGGCCCGTCGTCGCGCGCGGCCGCTCGAACCCGATCGTGCCGCCGGGATCGACGAGGACGAAGACCACGATCGTTCCGCGGCGGGAATCGCGCGGCCGGATCCGGGTGACATTCCGCTTCTCGAATCCCGGCCACTTTCGGCCACGGTACCGCGCGTCCGACGTTTTGATCTTGTTTTCCGGCGGGGTCAGCGGATTACCGCAATTGCACTTCACCGCGGGAACGCCGTAGCCATTGACCAGAACCCCCATTCCGGCCTGGAGCACGGCGGGCTCGCTCGTCGCCCGCCCGTCCCGGTAGCCGTGGTTGGTCACGAGCGTGTCGGTGCGCAGCAGCACCGGCGTCAGCCGCGACACGTACCGCGGGATGTCGGCGACCGGGATGCCCTGCACGCCCGCCCACGCGCGCGCCTTGCCCGGGTTGGCCTGCAGGAACGCGACGAGCTTGCGTTGGTCGCAGCTCGAGGCCAGGCGCGTCCCCCCGTACAGGCCCGGCGTGTCGCCGGCCTTCGTCCCGCCCGCCGCCGGCCGGGGCCCGGTCCCCGTCCGGTCGGTGTTCGACATCAGCGCGTAGGGGTCGCGGCCGGGCGAGCCCACGGTCAGCCGCGTGATCGCGGCCCCCGCGTCGCCGCAGCCGGCCAGCGTCCCGGCCGCCAGCACCAGTGCCGCGGCCGCCGTCGCCGGGCCGCGCCCCCGCGCAATTGGTGAATTGATCTCCAGCATGCGTCGTCTCCCGCTCCGGCTTCTGCGAACCTATACTCTTGGATGCCGGGCGGCGCCGATTAGTGCCCGGGAAGATAAAGAATTATCGCGCCGGCCGGCGGCCGGTATTGCGGACCTACGGGGGTCACAATGGCGAGCCCGCTTCCCCTCACCGCCGCCGATCCCACCCGCCTCGGCGGTTACGAGATCCTCGGCCGGCTCGGCACCGGCGGCCAGGGGGTGGTCTACCTCGGCCGGCCCCTCGAGGAGGGCCCCGGCGTCCCGTCGCGCGTCGCCGTGAAGCTGCTGCACGCCCAGCTGCTCGGCAACGCCGCGGCGCGCGCCCGGTTCGTCCGCGAGATGGCGCTGCTGCGGCGGGTCGCCGGGTTCTGCACCGCGCAGATGCTCGCCGCCGACATGGACGGCGACCGCCCTTACATCGTCAGCGAGTACGTGCCGGGCCGCTCGCTGCGCGAGCTCGTGCACGAGCAGGGCCCGCGCACCGGCGCCGACCTGGACCGGCTGGCCATCGGCACGGTCACCGCGCTCACCGCGATCCACCGCGCGGGCGTGGTGCACCGCGACTTCAAGCCGCAGAACGTGCTGATGGGCCTGGACGGCCCGCGGGTGATCGACTTCGGCGTCGCCCGCGCGTTCGACGCCGGCGCCACGCTGACCAGCCAGGTCGTCGGCACGCCCGCCTACATGGCGCCCGAGCAGTTCGCCGGCCGGGTGTCGCCGGCCACCGACCTGTTCGCCTGGGCGGCCACGCTGCTGTTCGCCGCCACCGGCCGCGACCCGTTCGCGGGCGGCGCGCTGCCCGCCGTGATGTACCGGATCATGCACGAGACGCCCGACCTCGGCGCGCTGCCGGGCCCGGTCGCCGAGATCGCCGCGGCCTGCCTCGCCAAGGACCCGAAGGCCCGCCCCACCTCCGAGGACGTGCTGCTCCGCCTGCTCGGCGACCGCGCGCACCCGCCGCACCCGCGCCTGAACCTGCCCGCCCCACCCGCCGCGCCGCCCGCCGGCCCGTCCACCGGAGTGCTCCCCGAGCCGCCGACCGCCACCTGGACCACGCCCGCCGGTGCCGGTTTCGCCGCTGGGGCACCGGCCGCCGTGGGAGACGGAGCGGGCGGGCCGTCCGGTCCCGTCTCGAACGGTGCCCTCCCGTTCGGCGGGCGCGCTGGGGGAGCGGCATCCGGAACGGGGGGCGCCGCGGACGCGCCGACCGCCGATGCGCGCTTTGCCGGGTTCCCGCCCGGAGCAGAGGCGCTGCGCGACCCCGGCGTCGAAGACGATCAGATGGCGGATCCCGTGACCAGGACCGCCTACGAGCCTCGCCCTGCCGGCGGGTCCCCGCGCGGCCGACCGGCGTCCGGAACCGGTCGGGGCAGCCCGGCGCCGGAGGCGCCGTGGCCGGCGGCGTTCGCCGGCGGGCAGAAGGCGGCCACCCTCCCGGCGCCGGGCGGGACCTTGGGCGTGCCGGCGCGGACGTACCGGCGGCTGCGGCGCGGACCGGGCATCGTCGCCGGGCTGGTGCTGGCAGCGCTGCTCGCCGTGCTGGACGTCGCCGCCCTGGCGATCCTGATCGCCCGGCCGGCGCTCACCAGCGGGCACCGCGGCGGGCTGCTGCCGGTGGTCGCCGCCTCGTTCGCGCTGGTGGCGGTCGTCACGCTGGTCGCGGTGATCGTCGCGTGGCGGGGCAGCCGGGCGGCGGCGTGGACGGTGCTGGCCGCGCGGGTCGTGCGGGTCGCGATGTGGGCGGGATGGGGCGCGCTGGTCACCGTGCAGCCGTCCGCGCTCGCGGGGCACGCGGCCCTCACCGCGCTGGTCGTGCTCCTGCTGGCCCAGGGGCTGTGGTCGTCGTGATCACTGCCGTTCCGGATCACTGCCGTTCCGACCACTCCCTGAGGTCGCGGCGCTCGATCGCGGCGGCCATCAGGTCGGGGAAGGCGTCCGGGGTGCAGGCGAACGCGGGGACGCCGAGCGCCGCCAGGGCCGCCGCGTTGTCGTGGTCGTAACCCGGCGCGCCGTCGTCCGACAGCGCCAGCAGCACCACGACCTGCACGCCCGCCGCCGTCAGCGCCGCGACGCGCTGCAGCATCTCCTCCCGCACGCCGCCCTCGTACAGGTCGCTGATCAGCACCAGGATCGTGTCGCCGGGCCGGGTGACCAGGCCCTGGCAGTAGGCGACGGCGCGGTTGATGTCGGTGCCGCCGCCGAGCCGGGTGCCGAACAGCACCTCCACCGGGTCGTGGAGCTGGTCGGTGAGGTCGACGACGGCCGTGTCGAACACCACCAGCGACGTCCGCAGCGACCGCATCGAGGCCAGCACCGCGCCGAACACGCTCGCGTACACCACCGACGCCGCCATCGAGCCGCTCTGGTCGATGGCGAGCACCACGTCCCGCTGCACGGCCTGCCGGCGCCGCCCGTAGCCGATCATCCGCTCCGGTACGAGCGTGCCGTGCTCGGGCAGGTAGTGCCGCAGGTTGGCGCGGATCGTCCGGTCCCAGTCGACGTCGGCGAGCCGCTTGGGCCGCAGCACCCGCGCGGACCGGTCGAGGGCGCCGCCGACCGCCGAGCGGGTGCGCTCGGCGAGCCGCCGCTCCAGCTCGTCGACGACCTTGCGGACCACGGCCCGCGCCGACTCCCGGGCCCGGTCCGGCATGACCTTGTTCAGCGACAGCAGCGTCCCGACCAGGTGAACGTCCGGCTCGACGGCCTCGAGCATCTCCGGCTCCAGCAGCAACCGGGTGAGGTCGAGCCGCTCGATCGCGTCCTTCTGCATCACCTGGACGACCGTGGACGGGAAGTACGTGCGGATGTCGCCGAGCCAGCGGGCGACCGACGGCGCGGAGTCGCCGAGCCCGGCGCCGCGGCGGCCCGGGCGCGGCCGGTCGCCGGCGGCGTCCTCGGCCCCGTAGAGCTTCTCCAGCGCCGCGTCCATCCGGGCGTCGTCGCCGGCGAGGCCCACCCCGGTGCCGTCGGCGCGCTCGCCGCCGAGCACCAGCCGCCAGCGCCGCATCCGCTCCCGGTCGCCGGGCGCGGCGCCCTCGTCGGGGATGTCCTGGTTCGTGGTCTCGTCGTTCACGGGGCCTCCCAGCCGAGGACGCGCAGGGCGGTGGCGACGGCGGGGGCCGCGCGCTTGTCGTCCACGTCGCCGCCGGACGGGCGCGGCGGCCCGGAGCCCGCGCCGGCGCGGCGGACCCGCTCGCCGATCGCGCGCCGTTCGGCGGCGGCGTACGCGCCGAAGGTGCGGCGCAGCAGCGGCAGGACGTCGGTGAACGCGTCGTCCGGCAGCCCGGAGATCCAGGCGTCGACCAGCCGGAGCAGCTCCTCGTCGTGCACGAGGACGAGCCCGCCGCCGGACAGGAACCCCTCGACCCACGCGGCGGCGCGGGCGGGCGCGGCGCCCACCGACACGGCCCGGGCCATCCGGGCGGGGACGTCGTGCAGCCGGCCCGCGTCGAGCAGCAGCCGGGTGATGCGGCCTTCCAGCAGGCCGTGCAGGGCGTCCGGCCGGGCGATCAGGCTCTCCAGGGCGGCGCGCCAGCGGTCCAGGTGGCCGTCGTCGGCGAGCAGGGCGAGGGCGCCGTGGACGGCGTCGACGCGGCCGAGGAAGTCGCGGGCGGCGTCGTCGTCGAGCCCCGACACGGCGGGCGGCAGGCCGACGCAGACGCGGACGACCAGCCCGTCGACGACGGTGCGCAGCGGTCCCGTCGCGGTGCCGCGCACGTCCCCGTAGCGCAGCGCGCGCACCAGCGCGGGCAGCGCCGCCATCAGGTGCGCGACGTCGGTGTCGAGCGCGGCCCGGTCGGCGAGGGCCCGCATCACCGTGGGCAGCGCGTCGCCCAGGTCGGCGAGCAGGCAGCGCTCCGCGACCGAGGTCAGCTCCGGCAGCGCGGTGGCCTGCGCCGCCAACGCCTCCGCGCGGGCCGTGGTCGCGTCCCGCACGGTCGTGCCCCACGCGCTCGCCTCGATCAGCTCGACGTCGAACTCGGGCCGCCACATCAGCGTCCACGTCTCGCGGAACGTCCCCTTCGACCGGCTTTCGGTGGGGAGGCCCCAGTCGACGTCCAGCAGCCGGAGCCGGTGCAGCAGCCGGCTGCGCTCCAGGTCGGTGGGCTTGCGCAGGTCGAGGTCCTGCTCCTTCTCCAGCGCGGACGGCTTGAGGCGCAGCCGCCGCTGCTCGGCCTGCAGGTCGCGCTGCAGCGGCACCATCGGCGTGCGGTCCGGGACGGCGCCGAGCCGCTCCCCGACGACCATCCGCTTCCGGATCAGCTCGACGGGCAGCTCGGCGCCCTCGCACAGCACCGCGCGGGTCGCCTCGGTGACCTCGTCGAGCCCGGCGAGCGGGCGGCCGCGCAGCGCGGCGAGCGTCTCCGCCAGCCGGACCGCCTCGATCACGTGCGCGGACGAGACGTGCAGGTCCTCCTCGCGCAGCACCCGGGCGGCCGCGGTGAGCCACCGCTCGATCGGCCGGTCCGGCGCCGCGAACAGGTGGTGGTACCAGCCGGGGGAGCGCACGCCCGCGCCGTAGCCGGAGCGGCCGGCCAGCCGCCCGTGCGTCCACGGCACCCACGTCATCGCGATCTTCGTCTTGGGGAGGCCGCGCAGCGTCCGGTCGTCGTGCGCCGCGGGCACCTTCGCCCGCAGCGCGGGCACGTGCCAGGCGCCGCAGACGACCGCGACCCGCTGGAACCCCTCCTTGAGGGCGCGGCGCACCGTTCGGCGCATGTGCGCCTCGCGCTGCTCCTCGCGCGGGTCGGCGCGCGAGAGCCCCGCGGTTTCGCGCAGCTCCGCCATCGCCTCGGCGATCGCCGGGAACGGCGACGGCCCCTCGTGGCGGTGCTCGACGACGTCGTCCCACCAGCGTTCGGCGTCGTCGTAGCCGGCGGCCTTCGCCAGCGTGCCGAGCGGGTCGAGCCTTACGTCCTCCTCCGGCCGCTCGCCGTCGTCCTGCTCCGGCCGCTCCTCGTCCTCCCGCTCCATCGGGACGAGCTGGTGCGCGGCGGGCAGGTCGCAGAACCGGACGGCCGCGCCCGCCGCCAGCCCGTACCGGATCGCCTGCCATTCCGGGCTGAACTCCGCGAACGGCCAGAACGCGGCCTTGCGGTCGTCCTTGCTGGCGGCTCCGGCTGCTCCGGCGGGGGAGTAGGCGAGCAGCGCGACCGGCGGCGCCATGCCGGGGTCGCCGGCCAGCTCCACAATCGCGTCGGCCTCCGGCGGCCCCTCGATCAGCACCGCGTCCGGGGCGAACTCCTCCAGCGCGGCGCGCAGCGCACGGGCCGAGCCCGGCCCGTGATGGCGGATCCCGAAGACCTCGACCCGTCCCGCCGTCAAGACACCTCCCGGCAGGCGCGGTAGAAGTCGCGCCATTCCGGCCGGTCCCGCACGACGGCCTCCAGGTACTCCTGCCACACCACCCGGTCCGACACCGGGTCCTGGACGACGGCGCCGACGATGCCGCCCGCCACGTCCGCTGCACGCAGCACCCCGTCGCCGAAATGCGCCGCGAGCGCCAGCCCGCTGGTGATCACCGAGATGGCCTCGGCGGTGCTGAGCGTCCCGCTCGGCGACTTCAGCTTGGTGCGGCCGTCGGCGGTCAGCCCCGAGCGCAGCTCCCGGAACACGGTGACGACCCGGCGGATCTCCTCCAGCCCGGCCGGGGCCTGCGGCAGCTCCAGCGACGCGCCGATCCGGTCGACGCGGCGCGAGACGATGTCGACCTCGTCCTCGACGGTGTCGGGCAGCGGCAGCACCACCGTGTTGAACCGCCGGCGCAGCGCGCTGGACAGCTCGTTCACGCCCCGGTCGCGGTCGTTGGCGGTCGCGATGACGGTGAAGCCCTTGCGCGCCTGCACCTCGGTGTTCAGCTCGGGCACCGGGAGCGTCTTCTCCGACAGCACCGTGATCAGGGCGTCCTGGACGTCGGACGGCATCCGGGTCAGCTCCTCGATGCGCGCCACCGACCCGTGCCGCATCGCCCGCATCAGCGGGCTCTCCACCAGCGCCTTCTCCGACGGGCCCTCCGCCAGCAGCCGCGCGTAGTTCCAGCCGTAGCGGATCGCCTCCTCCGCCGTCCCGGCCGTGCCCTGCACCAGCAGCGTCGAGTCGCCGCTGATCGCCGCGGCGAGATGCTCCGACACCCACGTCTTCGCGGTGCCGGGCACGCCGAGCAGCAGCAGCGCCCGGTCGGTCGCGAGCGTCGCCACCGCGACCTCCATCAGCCGCCGCCGGCCCACGTACTTCGGCGTGATCACGGTGCCGCCGGGCAGCTCGCCGCCGAGCAGGTAGGCGGTGACGGCCCACGGCGACAGCCGCCAGCCCGGCGGCCGGGGCCGGTCGTCGTGCTCGGCCAGCCGCGCCAGCTCGCCGGCGTACTCCTGCTCGGCGTGCGGGCGCAGCACCTCGGCCGGCACGGGGTCTCCGGTCACGGGTTCGGTCACGGGGCGAGCTCCTTCAGCATCTCGTCGCGGAAGCGCAGGGTGGCGATCAGGGCGGTCACGGCGCGCGGGACGGCCCGTTCCGGCTCGTCCGGCGGGCGGCGCGCGGCCAGGTCCTCCAGCCGGGACGCGGCGGACGGGTCGAGCCGCTGCTCGGCGAGCCGGCACAGCTGGGTGAGGGCGTGCTCGTCGCGGTGCCGGCCGGGCGCGCCGGCCCGGCCGGCGGACGCGGCGAGCGTGGCGACCACGGCGGCGGCGAGGTCGCCGGTCCACGGCCCGGGGACCCGCTCGAGGACGAGCAGCATGTCGGACCGGCCCTCGACCCAGCGGATCAGGCCGGCCGCGGCGGCGTCCCGCTCGCCGGCCGGCAGGACGGCCAGCAGGTCGGCGAGCGCGCCCGGTTCGTCCACCATGACGCCGCCCTTCAGCAGCGCCCGCGCCCATTCGGTGTCGTGCTGCTTCAACGCGGCCCGCGCCCAACCGATGTGCACGTCGCGCGCGTCGCCCGCGTCGTGCTGCGGGGACGACGCCCCGGCGGCCGACGCGACGGGCAGGCACACGATCTCCATCGGCGGCAGGCCGAACAGGCCGGTCCAGGTGCCGAGCGGGGTGCGGGCGAGGATCTCGCGCAGCCACGCCGCCCGCGTCCCGACCGGGCCGCCCCCGCCGCCCGGCGCGAACGACCCGCTCGGATGGAACGGGACGCCGTCGCGCGCCAGCTCCTCGTCGTGCGCGCGCGGCGGCTCCACCATGATCCACGTCTGCTCGCGGCCCCGGACCGTACGGACCCGCGGGGCCAGGCAGGCGCGGGCCCGCGCGGCCATCCGCCGCCCGTACGCCGAGCCGGGCAGCCGCGCGAGCAGGTCGGCGGCGAGCTGCCGGACGTCCTTGCCGCGGTCCTCCAGCGCCGCCTCCAGGAACTCCTCGTCGCCGGGCGACAGGCCGTCGCGGAACGTCGCCAGGAACGCGGCCCGGTCGGGCGCCGGCTCCTTCGCCCAGGTCTCCCGCAGCGCCTCGCGGGCGGCGGCGGGGTCGGTGCGGCGCAGCCCGGTCAGGTACGCGGCGCGCTGGTTGCGGGTGCCGGTCTCCCACACCTCGGCGCCGCCGCCCGGGTCGCCGCCCGCGCCGACGAGGTAGGCCCAGTCGGTGTTGCGCAGCGCCAGCCAGACGCCGCGCCGCCCGGCCGCCCGGATGATCGACGGGCGCAGCATCCGGTCGCCGCGGCCGCGTTCGAGCAGCTCGGGCAGCAGCCGCGCGGGCACCCGCAGCCCCCGCTCCGCCGCCGCGTCCAGCCACTCCGGCAGCACCTGGATGTGCTCGCCGCGCAGGATCCGGCCGAGCCGGGCGGCCGCCGCCGGCGGGACGGCCGGCGCGTCCTCGGCGGGCGCCGGGGCGATCACCTCGGGGGCGCCGTGCCGGGGGACGCGGCCCGCCCGCCGCGCGACGGCCAGCAGGGCGGCCTGGTCCAGCAGCCGGCCCGCCTTGTCGCCGCCGGGGCCGTCCGGCGCCTCGGGCAGGACGGGCGGGTCGCGGCGCTCGGTGCCGAGGAGCGCGGCGGTGACGTGCTCGTTCCAGCCGCTCACAGCAGCACGGCCCCCTCGTCGTCCTGCCAGGCGGCCAGCGGCCGCAGCCCGTCCGGGGTCCACTCGCCGGCGAAGGCGACGGGCCCGCCGCCGGACACCGCCAGCAGCCGCCACGGGTCGGCCATCCGCACCGGCAGCGCGTCGCCCGCCTCGTCGACCACGTGCAGCCCGTCGCCCTGGGCGAGGCGCACGCCGTCCAGCGTCGCGGGCCAGCGGTCGAGCCACGGGTCGTTCGCCAGCGCGGCGGCGTGCTCGTCCAGGAAGCCCGCGATGGACGTTCCGGCGGGCGCGGCCGGGACGGCCGGGCCGTGGCGTTCGGCGACCAGCGCCCGCAGCGGCTGGGCGCCCGGGTAGAAGGCCAGGTCTGCGTCGACCTCGGTGCCCACGACCAGCGACGCGTCCAGCGCGGCGCCGGGCGCGGCGAACGACAGCACCAGCGCGGGCAGCCCCGTCTCGCGTCCCCGCAGCCACACCCTGCGCGTGGTGAGCTGGTCCTGCGCGGTGTCGCGGGATCCGGTCACGCACCAGCGGTCACGGACGCGCTCCCCGTCCCGCAGCACGTCGTCCTGCGGGACGGTGAACCCGACCCGCGAGCGGACGGTGTCGCGCAGCCCGGCGGGCAGCTCGTCGCGCCGCCGGTAGGCGCGGACGAGCAGCCGCAGCAGCGCGTACTCCTCGAGCAGCCGGTCGGGCCAGCCCGGCTGCCGGGGGATCGCCGCGAGCGCCCTGACCTGCCCCGCCAGCGCCCCGGCCTGCGCGTCGACGAGCCGCCGCGCGGCCTCGTCCCACAGCCCGTAGGGCGCCTTCTCCGCCTGCGCGAGCCCGTGCGCGACCTGGTCGCGCAGCCACTGGTCGAGCTCGGCGAGGCCGTCCTCGACCCGCCGCTCGCGCCGCTCCGCCGTCTTCGGGTCGCGCGCCTTCGCCGCCGGCGCCGGCTTGCGCTCCTGCGCCCGTTCGGCCCGCTCGCGGCGCTGCTCGACCCATTCGGCGGCCCAGCCGGGACGCGCCCCGGACGCGACCGACCCGTCCGACCAGAGCAGCAGCAGCCCGATGACGTGCTTGCACGGGATCTTGCGGCTCGGGCAGGTGCAGCGGAACGCCGGCCCGGCCAGGTCGGCGCACGTCCGGTAGACGCTCTTACCGCTGCCCTGGCACTCGCCCCAGACGGCCTCGTCGTCGCAGCCCGTCCCGCCCCATTTGGCCGGCCGGGCGACGCCCTCGGCCGCCTTCGCGGACGCCGCGTCCGGCGCCAGGGCGGCGACCCGCCCCCGATCCCATCGACCGCTCACACCACGAAACTATCCGCCCCGTCCGACAGTCTCCGCGTGACGTTCCTGCACGGCCGCGTCACCGCCCGCCGAGGGCGGGCAGGTGGACGGAGACGTCGGGGAACAGCAGGGCGCCGCCGCAGAGGAGGGCGAGGAGGGCGGTGGCGCCGAACAGGGTGACCCAGGCCAGGCCGGGCACGCCGGTGAGGTGCGCGAGCTGGTCGGCGTCGGAGCTCGGCGCCATGTGCCGGGCGCGCATCCGCTGCAGCTCGATCACCGGGCGGGTCGCCGCGAGCAGCAGGAACCAGGCGGCCAGGTAGGCGAACCCGGCCTGCACCTCGGCGCCGCCGAACCACGACACCAGGAAGACGACCGCGCCGGTCGCGATGACCGAGAGGGCCCCGTAGGCGTTGCGGATCATCACCAGCATCGCGGCGAGCAGCGCCAGGGTGAACCAGAGCATCAGCGTGATGCGTCCGTCGGCCAGCAGGAGCGCGAAGAACAGGCCGAGCAGCGGCGGCGTCGCGTAGCCGGCCATCGCGGTGAAGATCATGCCGGGGCCGTGCGGCTTGCCGCGCGAGACGGTGACGCCGGAGGTGTCGGAGTGCAGCTTGATGCCGTCCAGCTTGCGGCCGGTGAGCAGGGCGATCAGCGCGTGCCCGCCCTCGTGCGCGATCGTGATGGTGTTGCGGGCGACCCGCCAGGTGGGCCCGTGCAGCACCGAGGCCAGCGCGACGACGCCGACGAGGACGACCAGCCACCACGGGGGGTCCGGCTGCGTTCCCGTCACCCGGTTCCACAGGTCGGCGATGCTTGCGTGTTCCACGTCCACCTCGGGGGTCGTCGTCGGGGAGATGCCCAACATTAGGACGTCGGGGATAACGTTCGCGTTCGGTTCGGGGCGCCCGGGGCCCGGCGATGCCCGCCGCCGGGCGACATTGGACGACTCGTCCAAAATGAGGCGCGGATCACCCGTGACAAGCCCGGTCCGCTCTGCGATGCTGAGCGCCGTTCTCCTTGTCAGTAACCACTTACCGGCGGCGTGAGGAGCGGTCACGTGATCGGACGGAAGGCTGCGGCGATCGGGCTCGCCGGCGTTCTCGGGGGCGCGCTCGCGGCGGCGGGGCCCGCCGCCGCGAACGCCGCGCCGGTGCGGCGCGCACCGCTCCCGTACGACTACGCGGTGCCGTACGACTACCGGGAGATCACCGTCCCGAGCACCGGCGGCGTGAAGCTCGACGGCAACGTCTTCGTCCCGCGCACGCCCGGGCCGCACCCCGCCATCGTGTTCATCTCCAGCTGGTCCCTGGAGGACCACGAGTACATCGCCCAGGCCGCCAGGTTCGCGGAGAAGGGCTACATCGTCCTCAGCTACACCGCGCGCGGCTTCTACAACTCCGGCGGCGGCATCGACGTGGCAGGGCCGGACGACCGCGCGGACGGCTCCAAGGCCGTCGACTGGCTCATCGCGCACACCGACGTGGACCGCGCCAGGATCGGCATGGCGGGCCTGTCGTACGGGTCGGGCATCAGCCAGATGGTCGCCGCTCAAGACGACCGGGTCGCGGCCGTCGTGGCGATGGACACCTGGGGCGACCTGGTGCAGTCCCTGTACGCCAACCAGACCCGGCACATGGCCGCGTACGCGCTGCTCAACGTCGCCGGACGGCTCACCGGGCGGTTCAGCCCGCAGACGGCGAAGGTCATGGACGACTTCGGCGCGAACCGGAACGTGCCGAACCTGATCAAGTGGGGCGCGGTCCGGTCGCCCGGCACCTACCGGGCGCGGCTGAACGCCCGCAGTGTCCCGATCCTCTTCAGCAACTCCTACGGCGAGACGCTCTTCCCGCCGAACCAGCTCCTCGCGCACTTCGCGAAGCTGACCGGCCCGAAGCGCCTCGACCTGTCGATCGGCGACCACGCCACCGCCAACGCCACCGGCATCCTCGGCGTCCCCTCCCGCACCTGGGACGACGCGCACCGCTGGTTCGACCACTACCTCACCGGCGCGGACAACGGCATCGACCGGGAGCCCGCGGTCGCGTCCGAGACGGCCTGGACGCGCAAGATCGAGAAGTACCGGACCGTCGCCGCCATGACCAGCCGCACCGAACGCCTGAACCTCGGCGCCGCCGGATCGCTCACGACCGCGACCACCGGCGGCTGGGCGAAGCCGCTGCCTGCGGGCAGGGACAGCGGCGCCAATGCCGGCATCCCGATCGTCAGCGACGGCCTCCAGACCTTCGGCGTCCCCAACCAGACCGACACCGCGCGCATCTCGCGGCAGGCGGCCGGAGTGTGGACGACACCGGTCCTCACCGCGACGCGGCGGCTGCGCGGCGCGCCGGACCTGGCCATGTCGGTGACGCCGTCCGCGAAGACCGCGACGCTCGTCTCCTACCTCTACGACGTGGACGCCAAGGGCACCGGCCGGCTCATCAGCCAGGACGCCTACACCCTGCTCAAGGCGGTGCCGGGCAAGACCGTGAAGGTGCCGGTGCGGTTGCAGACCGCCGCGTACGACGTCCCGGCCGGGCACCGCCTCATGCTCGTCGTCGACACCACCGACCCGCTCTACGGAGACGCCGGCGTGCCCGGCTCGACCGTCACCGTCCGCTCGCCGTCGAGGCTGGACCTGCCCCTCGGGTGACGGTGACCCGCGTCATGCCTACCGCCGCGTAACCCCCGCAATATCGCGATTCGCCTGGTGAGATGTGAAGAATCCCCTTACGGTGTGACCCGCACAGTCGTTAGGGTGCCCATCGCGCCGAGGTTCCCAGATTCTTCCGGCGCAGGGTCCCGCCCGCCGGCGCCGTCGGCGGCGCGGCGGGGACGGCGCCGGCCGCAAGCGCCACCGCGAGTTCCGGAGCGGGTGGCCCCGGCGCGACGAGAGGTGACGGGAATTGGGCGGGGATCGATCCCCCGCACGGGACGCGGGCCCGCGCGGGGTGCTCAGGTATTTCCGGCGCGACCGGCTCACCGGTCAACTGGCGATCGGCCTGGCCGGCGTGCTCTGCGTGAGCGCGCTGGTCTACGGGGTCGGGACGGCGAGCGCCCGGTACCGGCTCGCCGACGTGGGCGCCTGGCTGGGCGCGAGCGCCAAGGGCCTGGTCGTGCACGCCAACGGGCTCGCCGGCAAGGTCGACGGGAAGGCGGCCGTCGTCCCGCAGATGCGCGGCCACCACATCAAGATCGTCCAGGACGGCACGACGGTGCTGCTGGTCGACACCGACACCGGCGTGGTCAGCCGGATCGACCCGTCCCAGCTGAAGATCACCACGAGCCGGGCGGCGGGCGGCCCCGCCCTGCAGGTCCTCGCCGGCTCCGGCGCCGCGTACACCATCGACTCCGTCAAGGGCCTCGTCCAGCGGATCGACCCGGTGAGCCTCGCGCCGGTCGGGCCGTCCGCGACGCTCACCGCACCGCTCGGCCAGGCCGGCATCGACGCCGGGGGGAACCTGTGGGTGCCGGTGCCGCAGAACGGCCAGGTCGTCCCGTTCCAGAACGGCCGGCAGGGCACGCCCGTGACCGCCGGGCGCGCCGGCGACCGGCTCGCCCTCACGATCGCCGCCGGGACGCCCGTCATCGTCGACGGCACCTCCGCCACCGCGCTCGTCGTCCGGCCCGAGGGCGCCCAGCGCGTCACCCTGCCCGCACAGGTGTCGAAGGCCGCGGACGGCGTCCGGGTCCCGCCGGTCGCCGACGGCCGGACCGTGCCGATCCTCGGCGCGGGCGGCTCCCTGTACCTGCTCGACACCGGCACCGGGCGGGTCGAGTCCGTCGCGCTGCGCGTCCCGCACCACGCGTTCGAGGCGCCGCACGTCCTCGGCCCCCGCGTCTACCTGCCCGACCGCACGGCCGGCCGCCTCCTCGTCTTCAACACCGACCGGGGCGCCTGGGAGGCGCCGATCACCGCGACCCGGCCCGGCGGCACGATCGAGGTCATCACCCGCGACCACATGCTCTGGGTGAACGACCCCACCGGGGCCACCGCCCTCGCCCTCGACCCGAACGGCGCGATCAAGCGCATCCAGAAGTACGACGACCACGTGCCCGGCAGCAACCGCTGGCCCATCCCGGTCCGCGCCGACCCCGGCAACGGCAACGGCAACCGGAACGCCGGAGGCCCCGGCCACGGCGGCGGCGACCCCGTCCCGCCGACCGGACGGCCCCCGAAACCGCCCGCCAAGCAGGACCCGACCGCCCCCGACCCGCCGACGCCCCTCGCGTCCGGCGACAACGGCTCGATCCGGGTGCGGTTCACACCCGCACCGCAGCCGCAGGGCGTCTACCCGGTCACCCGGTTCGTCCTGCTCGACGCCAACGACCAGCCCGCCAAGGGCGCGACGCCCGCCCAGTTCGCCGGCGACTCGCCCGGCGGGACGTTCACGGTGAGCGGCCTGACCTGCGACGCCAGGACGTACGAGTACAAGGTGGCCGCCCAGTACAGGGGCAGGAACGGCAAGACGGCGTACAGCCCGTCCGGCGTGGTCGGCGCCACCGCCTGCCAGGCCCCCGGCCCGCCCACCGCGCTCACGGCCACCGGCCTCAACCACGGCGCCAAGCTGACCTGGGGCAAGGCCGCCGGCTACGCCGTGACGTACAAGATCGCCTGGAGTGGCGGCTCGACCGGCTCGACCAAGGCCACCGGCACCTCCAAGACCATCACGGGCCTGACCAACGGAACCACGCCGATAACGATCACCGTGACCGCGTACAACGGGGCTGGCGACTCCACTCCGGCGAACGCCTCGGTGACCCTCGACCCGGCCCAGCACCCGAACTCCTACAACGGCCATCACAACGAGAACACCAACACATGGCTGCACACGGGCCCGAGCAGCACATCGGCACATGACGGTCAGTTCCCCAAGGGCTTCGTGGGCTCGGTGACCGTCATCTGCCAGCAGATGGGCGACCAGATCGTCGACGCGAACGACAGCAGCCTCAAGAGCAGCGTGTGGGACAAG
Source organism: Actinomadura opuntiae (assembly GCF_030283205.1). Classification (GTDB taxonomy): domain Bacteria; phylum Actinomycetota; class Actinomycetes; order Streptosporangiales; family Streptosporangiaceae; genus Spirillospora. The sequence goes on along the minus strand of NZ_JASNWF010000019.1, from coordinate 92,607 downwards.
ATCAACTACGGGGGCCGGGAACGGTGGGTCAGTGACCTTTACGTGACGACGCCGAACTCCGACGCCGGAACCCTTTCCGCGCCGACCGTCTGGGGGTGCAGTTGATGACCGAGATCGCCGGAACGGACCCTGAGGCGCTTGCGGGGCGGTTCGCGCAGATGTTCGGGGCGCTGGCGCAGAACATCGAGCGGGTCGTCCGCGGCAAGCGGGAGAAGGTGGAGCTGGCGCTGGTCTGCCTGCTGGCGGAGGGGCACCTGCTCGTCGAGGACGTGCCGGGCGTCGGCAAGACGACGCTCGCGCGGGCGATGGCGGCGTCGGTGGAGGCGCAGTGGGCGCGCATCCAGTTCACCCCCGACCTGCTGCCGAGCGACATCACCGGGGTGTCGATCTTCAATCAGGGGACGAACGGGTTCGAGTTCCACCCGGGCCCGATCTTCGCGAACCTGGCGGTCGCGGACGAGATCAACCGGGGGTCGCCGAAGACGCAGTCGGCGCTGCTGGAGGTCATGGAGGAGCGCCGGGTGACGGTGGACGGGACGCCGCATCCGGTGCCGCGCCCGTTCATGGTGATCGCGACGCAGAACCCGGTCGACATGGACGGCACGTATCCGCTGCCGGAGGCGCAGCTCGACCGGTTCCTGATGCGCATCTCGATGGGGTATCCCGGCCACGAGGCGGAGGTGGCGCTGCTGGCGGGCGCGCCGACCGGCGCGATGCTGGACCGGATGCCGCCGGTGATGGGCCGCGACGACCTCGCCCGGATGATCGACTTCGCGCAGCGGCTGCACGTCGCGCCGCCGCTGTACGACTACGTGGTCCGGGTGGTCGCGGCGACCCGCGACCACCCCGACCTGCGGCTCGGCGCGAGCCCGCGGGCGAGCGTGGCGCTGCTGCGGGCGGCGCGGGTGCGGGCGGCGGCGGCCGGCCGGTCCTACATCGTCCCGGAGGACGTGAAGGCGCTCGCGGTGCCGGTGATCGCGCACCGCCTGATCGTGACGCCGGAGGCGGAGCTGCGCGGCCGCACCGGCTCCGACGTGGTCGGGGAGGTCCTCGGGAACGTGCCGACCCCGCAGGCCGCAGGGGTGTGAGGTGCTGACGCCGCTGGGGTGGGGGACGGCGGCCGTGTCGGCGGTGCTGTACGCGGCGGGCTGGTGGCTCGGGTATCCGGAGCCGGCGATGCTGGCGGTCGCGGGGCTCGCGGCGGTGGCGGCGGCGGTGGTGTGGACGCTGCCGAGCCCGAGGCTGACGGTGCGCCGGGACATCGCGCCGGTGAAGGTCGCGCGCGGCGACCCGGCGGTCGGCGTCCTGCACGTGACGAACGAGGGGCGCGCCGTCCGCGGGCTCAGCGCGCGGGACGCGGCGGGCCCGGAGGACGTGGCCGTGGACCTCCCGAGGCTCCGCTCAGGCGGAAGCCGCAGCGTGACCTACCGGCTGCCGACCGGGCGGCGCGGGGAGATCCCGGTGGGGCCGCTGCGGCTGGTCCGGGCGGACCCGCTGCGGCTGGCGCGCCGGGTGCGCGAGTACGGGACGCCGCGCACGCTGCTGGTGCGGCCGCGGACGGTGCCGCTCGCGCTGCTGCCGTCCGGCCGCGCGCACCATCTGGAGGGCCCGACCAGCGACCGGTCCCCGGCGGGAACGGCGACGTTCCACGCGCTGCGCGAGTACGTGATCGGCGACGAGCTGCGGCACGTCCACTGGAAGTCGTCGGCGCGGACGGGGACGCTGATGGTCCGGCAGCTGGTGGACGCGAGCCTCCCGGTGACGACGGTGGTGCTGGACGCGCGCCCGGAGGCGTGGCCGGAGCCCGACGACTTCGAGCTGGCCGTGGACGCGGCGGCGTCGGTGGCGGCGGGCGCCGCGGCGGCGAGCTTCCCGGTGCGGGTGCTGACCGGGGCGGGGCCGGTGGCGGAGACGCGCGGCGGGCCGGGCGACGCCGAGCTGCTGCTGGACCGGCTCACCGCCGTCGCGCCCGAGCCGGGCCCGCGGTCGGCGGTGGACGTGGCCCGCCGCGTCCCGACGGGCGGCTCGCTCGTCGTGATCACGCGGGACGGCGCCGACCTGGGCCGGATCGCGTCGGTGCGGAGCCGGTTCGACCGGGTCGTGGTGCTGCGGGTGCGGCCGGAGCTGCCCGCGCCGGCGCCGCCCGGCGTGCACCTGGTCGACGTCGCCGACCTGGACGGTCTCGCGGAGGCGTGGCGGCGGATCGGCGGCGGCCGGTGACCCGGTACGCCTCGCTCGCGGTGACGGCGTGCCTGTCCGCCGTCGCGGGGCTGGCGTTCCAGCGGGTCTTCGGGCTCGGGCCGGTGCTGCCGGTCGCGGTGGTCGCCGCCGCCGTCCCGACGGTGCTGGCGGGCCTGCTGTCGGGGCCGCGCAAGGGCGGGCGCCCGTGGCCGCTGTGGATCTCGCTGGTGCTGGCCGTGGTCGCGTGGGCGGGCACGGCGGCGGTGACCGTCCTGCGTCCGGCGCTGGGCGACGGCACGTTCCCGCAGGCGCTGCGCGAGGGGGTGCTCGGCTCGTGGAAGTCGATCCTCACCACGCTGCTGCCCGCCCCGGCCAAGCCCGAATACCTCGTCCTGGTGAACGTGCTGGTGTGGCTGGCGGCGGTCGCGTCCGCGGAGATCGCGCTGCGGACGCGGCTGCGCGCGCTGCCGGCCGTCCCGCCGCTCGCGGTCTGGGCGGCCGCGCTGCTGCTCGGGGTGGACGGGCCCGGCTCGAACGTGCCGCTCGCCGCCGCGACCGTCGTGCTGATAGCGGTGCTCGTCCTCGTCCGCGCGGACGGCCCCGCCTCCGGGCCGGCCTGGCGTCCGCTGCTGGTCGGGCTGCCCGCCGCGGCCGCCCTCGGCGCGCTCGCGCTGGCGGTCGGCCCCGTCGTGCCGGTCAGCGCCGAACCGTACGACCCGCGCGAGCAGGTGCAGGCGCCGCCGCCGCAGCAGCGCGACAGCGTCAGCCCGCTCGACCGCGTCGGCGGCTGGCTGCTCAGCCCGGACCAGGTGATGTTCACCGTGCGGTCGAAGCGGACCGAGATCGAGCGGCTCGCCGTCCTCGACGCCTTCGACGGCGTGACGTGGACGTCCACCGCGCGGTTCGTCCCGACCGGGAGCCGGGTGCCCGAAGGGCCGAAGCCGCGCAAGAAGCACGAGGTCGTGCAGCGCGTCACCCTCGGCGCGCTGCCGGGCGTGTACGTGCCCGCCCCGGACCGTCCGCGGGAGGTGGACGGCCTCGGCGTCGTCGTCGACCCGGCCAGCGGCGCGCTGGCCTCCGCGAAGCCGCCGGCCGCCGGTCAGAGCTACACCGTCGGGTCCGAGGTCCCGGAGTGGTCGGCGGACGACCTGGCGGGCGCGGGCGTCGCCGACGACACCGAGGCCCGCGCCGACCGGCGGCTGCCGTGGGGGCCGGGCGCGACGAGGCCGCCCGTCCAGCTCGCCGAGTTCCGCCGGTTCGCGCAGGCCGCGACACAGGGCGCGGTGTCGCCGATCCAGAAGGCCGCGATGCTCGCCGAGTACCTCAAGCGGTACGCCAGGTACGACGTGACCGCGCCGCCCGGCCACGGCTACCGGCAGCTCGACTACTTCCTCGGCGAGGGCCGCCGCGGCACGCCCGAGCACTTCGCGACCGCCTACGCGCTGCTCGCCCGCACGCTCGGGCTCCCGTCCCGCGTCGTCGTCGGCTTCGACGGCGGGAGCCGCGCCGGCGACACCGTCCGGTACCGGTCCGGGGACGTGATGGTGTGGCCAGAGATCAAGTTCGCCGGGCTCGGCTGGATCCGCTTCGACCCGCTGCCCGACAGCGCGCGCCGCTCCAGGAAGAACGACTCGGTCGCGGCGGGCGAGACGGAGAAGAAGCTCGAGCAGGCGCAGAAGAACGCCGCCGCGCAGACGCGCGGCTCCGGGCCGGGCAGGACCCCGCAGAAGACGCCGCCGAAGAAGCCCGCCGCGTCCCGCGATGCCCCGACGCCGTGGTGGGTGTTCGCGTCGTTCGCGGCCGCCGCCCTGGTCGTCGCCTACCTGGTGGCGGTGCTGCTCGCGCCCGTCCTGCGCCGCAGGCGCCGCCGGACGGGCGCACCGGCCGACCGCATCACCGGGGCCTGGCACCAGGCGCTCGACCACCTCGCGGACGTCGGCCTGTCCACCGCCCGCACACTGACCGCGCACGAGGTCGCCGGGTTCGGCGCGTCCCGCGTCGGCGAGGACGCCCGCGGCCACCTCGACCCGCTCGCCGACCTGGTCAACCGCAGCCGCTTCGCCGCGTCCGGCCCCGATCCGCGCGCCGCCGACGAGGCCTGGCGGCACACCGACCGGCTCGGCCGCCTCGTCACCGCGAGGGCCGGGCGCCTGCGCCGCCTGCGCCGCCGCCTGCACCCCCGGTCGCTCCGCGACCGCCGCGCCCGGACGCGGCCGGGAGGCTGACGGCGATCTCGCCGCCGAGCGCCGCCCCCGACTCCAGGCCGAGGTCGTCGCCGCTCCAGAACCGCCCCGGGTCGAACCAGTTCGGGCGGCGGCCCTTCGGCAGCAGCCCCATCGCCTGGTACGTCACCGCGACGATCTCCGCGCAGAACGCCGTCTCCAGGTCCGGGTCGCGCTCGGCCGGGCGGCGGATCGGGATCCGGCCGCGCAGCCACCGCGACGCCAGCCGCGACGTCGACGGGAACGGCGTGCCGTCCAGCCGGGCCACCGCGCGCAGCGCCGCGTCCTCCATCGCCCGCGACGCCGGCGGGTCGAGCTGCCGCAGCCAGGCCCGCTGCCCGTAGCGGGTGCCCCAGGTCAGCACCGCGTCGCGCAGGTCGTGCAATTGCGCGCCGCGCTGGTGGCCGCCCGACCACAGGTCCGGCAGCGAACGGCCGAGCTCGGCGTGCCACATCAGCGGCGGCAGGTCGTCGACGACCAGCGCCATGCCGACGTGGTTCACCGGGCTGTTGGTCGTCACCCGGATGGCGCGGTCGGCGGCCGTGCGGCCGCGGAACAGCCACACGTCGCCGGTGCGGGTCAGGTCGGCGGCCTCGTCCAGGGTGATGCTCGTACCCGGCATGATCGATACCGTAGCGGTATGCGGTGGTGGAGAAGGGCCGGCCTGTGGAAGGCGCTGGGCGTCGCGGGGTTCGTCGGCGTGGCGGCGACCGGGGCGGTGATCGTGCGCTCCGAGCGGCGGCGCCGCGCCTACACCCCGGAGGAGATCCGGAACCGGCTGCACGAGCGGCTGGACGAGACGGCGGGGGACGGGGCGTGATGGCGGGGGACGGGGCGTGACGGCGGTGCGGCGGGTCCGCGCGCCCGGCGGGGTCGACCTGGAGCTGGCGTGGGAGGCCGTGTCCGGGGTGCTCGCGCCGACGCCGGTCGTGGCGTCCGGGCTCGCGCCGGACGCGCTGCTGAAGCTGGAGACCCTCCAGCCGACCGGGTCCTTCAAGGTGCGCGGCGCGCTCGCGGCCCTGGCGGCGCTGCCGGACGGGGAGCCGGCCGTCACCGCGAGCGCGGGCAACCACGGCCTCGGCGTGGGGTACGCGGCGGCGCGGTCCGGCGCGGACGTGACCGTGGTCGTGTCGAGGCGGGCGTCGCGGGTGAAGGTCGACAGGATCGGCGCGTTCCCGGTGCGGCTCGTCCAGCACGGCGACACCTACGACGAGGCGGAGGCGCACGCGCTGACGCTGCCCGGACGCTACGTCTCGCCCTACAACGACCCGGCGGTCATCGCCGGGCAGGGCACCATCGGCCGCGAGCTGGACGGGCAGCTGGACGGGGAGCTCGACGGGCCGATCACCGTGATCGCGCCGGTGGGCGGCGGCGGGCTGCTCGCCGGGCTGAGCCTGTGGGCGCGCGGACGCGCCGACGTGCGGATCGTCGGGGTGGAGTCGGCGGTGTCGCGCGGCGTGTCGGCGTCGGTGGCGGCCGGCCGGGTCGTCGAGGTGGAGGTCGGCGAGACGTTCGCCGACGGGCTGCCCGGCAACCTGGAGGCCGGCTGCGTGACGCCGGAGGTGATCGGGACCGGCGCGGCGCTCACCGCCGTCACCGACGAGGAGATCCGCACCGCGCTGCGCTGGCTGTACGCCGAGCACGGCCTGGTCGCCGAGGGCGCGGGCGCGGCGGGCGTCGCGGCGGTGCTGGCCGGGAAGGTCGAGGTCGCCGGACGGCCGGTCGTGGTGGTGTCCGGCCGCAACATCACCGTCCCGGCCTACGTCGACGCCCTCCGCGACGCCTGAACGCCCCGTCCGGCGGGAGCCGTTACGACGCGGTGCGCGGACCGCGGACGCACGCGGGCTGCGACCACGCCACGTCCGGCGCCTTGCCCTGCCGGAGCCGCACGACCGCGCCGACCTTGAAGCAGTAGCGGACCTTCGCCCGCAGGCCGGGCACGGTGAACGACCGCGTGTTCGCCGGGGCCGGCTGGACGGCGGCGGTCCCGGCCGGCTGCCGCCGGACGAGGAGCGGCAGCCCGCGCGCCGCCTCCGGCAGCGTCCAGGTGAGCACCGCCGTGCCGCCGGCCGGGCGGGCGGCCAGGCGGCGCGGGCGGGCGGCGTTCAGCTGCGCGACGGTCGGCGGCTGCTCCGGGCCTCCGGCGCGCTGCCCCGACGCGGCGGGCGACGACCCGCCCGTGCTCCGGCTCGCGGCGGGCGGCTCCCGGTCGCCGCCCTTCCCGGACAGGGCGAGCGCGCCGACGCCGAGGGCCGCGCCGCCGGCCAGCGCGACCGCCGCCGCGATGATCAGCCCGCGGCGGGGGCCGTCCTGCGGCGGCCCGTCCGGAAGGCCGCGCGGGGGCGGCGCGGGCGCGGTGTTCGGCGACGTGGCCGCGATGTTCGGCGACGTGGCGGTGCCGTGCGGCCGCGGGTCGGTGCTCTCCCGGCTCCCGTTCGGCGGCCGGGCGGCGGCCGGAGGCGCCGGGGACGTCCCCGGGGTGGTCGGCGCCCAGTCCGGCACCGGCGGAGGGCCCGAGATCTCCGGGAACGACAGCCGGGACGGATGCGACCCGGACGACGAGGCGTCCTGCAGCGGCAGCGCCGACCGCGAACCGGCGGGCTGCGGCAGGACCGACACGCCGGTGGCCGCCACGTCCGTCATCGGCAGCCCCAGCTCGCCCTGCACCTGCTGGAGCGCCTGCGCGAACTCCACCGCCGAGCCGTAGCGGTGCTCGGGCGCCTTCGCCATCGCGCGCCCGATGACCTCGGCGACCGCCGGGTGCACGTCCGGGCGCGGGATCGGCGGCGGCGGGTCGTTCAGGATCCGCAGCATCAGCGGCGCGATGCCCTCGCCCGGCGGCCCCTTGAACGCCGGGCGCCCGGCGAGCAGCTGGTACAGGGTGGAGCCGAGCGAGTAGATGTCGGCGCCGACGCCCGGCGGCCTGCCCTCCAGCACCTCCGGCGCCGCGTGGTGCGGGGTGAACGCCTGGGTGTGGGTGGCGTCGAACGAGTCGACCAGCCGGGCGATGCCGAAGTCGGCCAGCGCCGGCTCCCCGTACCGGGAGACCAGCACGTTCTGCGGCTTGACGTCGCGGTGCAGCACGTCGGTCTCGTGCGTGGCGGCGAGCGCGCCCGCCATCTTCACGCCGATCCGCAGCGTCTCGGCGACCGGCAGCGGCCCCTCGCGGGCGAGCCGGTCGGTGAGCGCGCCGTGCTCGAAGTACTCCATCGCGATGTAGGGGCGGCCGGACCGGGCGGTCCCGGTGTCCAGCACCGTCACGATGTTCGGATGTCCCGACAGCCGTCCGGTGATCTTGCATTCGCGCTGGAAGCGGCGCATCGCCGCGTCGTCGACCGAGCTGATCGACAGCACCTTCAGCGCGACCATGCGGTCGAGCCGCTCCTGGTGCGCGCGGTAGACCACGCTGAAGCCGCCCTCGCCGACCTGCTCCAGCACCCGGTAGCCCGGGACGTCCTCGGTCATGGGCGGGGGGTCCTTCTCCGTCTCGTCCGGTGGTGTGCACCATCGCGGCGGGGGCGCGAGCGGCGGCCGGGGGAGCCCCCGGAGGCCAACAGCGTAGTACGGGGACGAATCGGGCGTGGGCGGTCTCGGATCGCGGGCGGCCGGGCGCCCCCGCCCGCCCGCCGCCTCCGTCCCGAAATACCGTGACATTTCTTTTGCCCTTCCTCATCGTTGCCCCAATTCCGCTCCGCCGCCCGCCGGTGCCGCCTAACCTCGGGTTCCGCGATGCCAGGAACGCCGCGCCAGGAGAAAGGGGACCAGCCCGCCGTGACGGAGGATGTCATTGCGAGCCCGGAGCGGGAATCGCCGCCGACGAAATCGGATTATGGAAATCTCGTCCGGATGGCGTATTTCGTTCTGCCGGGGCGGGGCAAGCGCGTCTACCGGCTGGCGATCGCCCGCCGGATCGTGGACGGCACCGCCCGCGGGCCCCGCGACCGCACCGGCCCCGGCCTCGCCCGCCGCCGCACCCGCGTGCTGCGCCGGGCGCTGCGCCCCTCCCGCCGGCTGCAGATCGGCCTCGGGCCCTGGCTGCGCGCGCTGCCCGCGCGGCTGCCCGACCCGGCGCTGACCGCCGCGCTCGCCGAGCTCGACCCCTCCGTCCGGGTCGCCTACGTGCTGCTGCGCATCGAGGGGCTGCCCAAGTACGCCGTCCGCGACCAGCTCCGGGAGCTGCGGGTGCGCGACCCGTGGGCGGTCATCGACGCCGCCTGCGCCGTGGCGATCCCCGTCCCGCGCCGCGCCGAGCGCTTCGACCCCGCGCACCTGCGGCCCGTCCGGACCCGCTCGGTGCTGCCGCTGGTGACCGCCGCCGCCCTCACCGCCGGGCTGCTCGGCGTCCTGGTCCACAGCGGATCCGGCGGTCTGGGCGCCGCCGACACCGCCGACTCGGGTGGCAACCGCGCCGCCGCCCGCGACCTGCGGCTCGTCCCGGCGGCGCCGTCCGCCTGGAGGAGCGGCGCCCGCACCCTGGACGCATGGCCGGCGCGCGGCGACCTCACCGGCGACCGGGCGTTCCTCCGCCGCGCCTCCGCCGCGTGGGCCGAAGCCAAGGGTGACCGCAGGCCCAGGGGCGGCACCGCCCAGCTTCTGTTCGCGGGTCACGCCGGCGGTGCGCCGCTCGCGCTGATGCGGCACGGCGACCGCATCGCCCGCTACACCCCCGCCGGCCTGGACGTCGCCACCGCCAGCACCGACCCGTCCGCCCCGATCGCCCTCGGCGGCGGACGCTACCTCCTCGCCCCCTGGGCCGCCGCGCCGCGCACCCTGGACGGCGCCGCCCTGGCCGTGCGGGACGGCGTCGTCGCGCCCGCGCTTGCCCGCACGCCCTGCGGCCGCGGCCCGCTGTTCCACCTCGGCGACCGCACGTACGGCGACCTCGGCGGCGCGCGCGCCGCCGTCCTCACCTTCCACTCGCCCGCCTACGAACCGTCCGGACGCCCGTCCCCGCCCGCCCGGCTCGGCCCCGGCGCGGTGAGGGCATGGAACCGCCTCGGCTGTGTCGCACCGCCGCGGGAACGGCCGGTCACCGCCGCGATGGCCTGGAACTTCTGGTCCGGGACGCTCCCGCACGGCGGCCCGTCCGCCGACTGGTTCTGCACCCGCACGGCCTACGCGGACGGCGGTGCGGACGGCGCGTCCGCGCTCCTCGCCCGCACGGCCTACGACACCGGCGCCTGCGACGACCGCCGTCCGGTGTCGGGGACCTGGTGGCAGGCCCCGTCCGGACGCTGGTACTACCTGGCCGCCGCCGGGGCCGGCCTCGTGCCGCGTGCACGGGGGCCGATCGGTACGTCCACCGTCGCGCACCGGCTGCTCGTCGCCCGGCCGGACCGCCGCCCCGGCGCGCCCGTCGTCCTCACCGCCGCGTCCCGCTGAACGGCCCCCGTCAGAATCCACTTACTGCCATCGGGCACACTAGGGTTACCGAACGGGATTCAGCATTGCCCGAGGGGACGACCCCCACACCCCCGGGCCGACTCCGTCGGGAGGCGTGGGGGCCGAAAGGGGCGCAGATGGGCAAGGGGCCGCTCTCCGGAGTACGGGTGATCGAGCTGGCCGGGATCGGGCCCGGGCCGTTCGCCGCGATGCTGCTGGCCGACCTCGGCGCCGACGTCGTCCGCGTCGACCGCGCCTCGGCGGTGCGCGGCGAGGCCACCGGCGGCACCGACTTCACCAACCGCGGCAAGCGCTCGATCGCCATCGACCTCAAGAGCGAGAAGGGCAAGGAGGTCGTGCTCCGGCTCGCCGAGAAGTCCGACGTCCTGCTCGAGGGGTTCCGGCCCGGGGTCACCGAGCGCCTCGGCCTCGGCCCGGACGACTGCCTCGCCCGCAACCCCCGCCTCGTCTACGGCCGGATGACCGGCTGGGGCCAGGACGGCCCGCTGGCGCAGAGCGCCGGCCACGACATCGGCTACATCGCCATCACCGGCGCCCTGCACGCCATCGGCCGCGCCGGCGGCCCCCCGCAGGTCCCGCTGAACCTGCTCGGCGACTTCGCCGGCGGCAGCATGTACCTGGTCGTCGGCGTCCTCGCCGCGCTCCTGGAGGCCAAGACCAGCGGGCGCGGCCAGGTCGTCGACACCGCCATCGTGGACGGCGCCGCCCACCTGTCCACCTTCATCCACGGCTTCCTCGCCGGCGGCATCTGGGAGGACCAGCGCGGCGTCAACATGCTCGACACCGGCGCCCCCTGGTACGACGTGTACGAGACCGCCGACGGCAAGCACATGGCGGTGGGCGCGATCGAGCCGCAGTTCTACGCCGAGTTCCTCCGCCGCCTCGGCGTCGACACCGAGGGCCTGCCCGAGCAGTACGACCGCGCCCGCTGGCCCGAGATGCGCGAGCGCTTCGCCGCCGCCTTCAAGGCCAGGACCCGCGACGAGTGGACCGAGGTCTTCCTGCCCAGCGACGCGTGCGTGGCGCCCGTCCTGTCGATGAACGAGGCCAAGGAGCACCCCTTCAACACCGCCCGCGACGTCTTCCCCGAGCGCGCCGGCCACCGCCAGCCCGCTCCGGCGCCGCGCTTCTCCCGCACCGCCACCGACACCGACGGCCTGCCCGTCCTGCCCGGCGGCCAGTCCCGCGCCATCCTGGAGGACTTCGGCTTCGACGACGCCGACGCCCTCCTCGCCAACGGCGCCGTCGCCCAGGCCTGACCCCGGAGGCGCCCGGCGGGTTTCCCGCCGGGCGCCTCCGCGCGTCAGCGCCCTTCCTGCCGGGAGCCGCGCCGCAGCGTGATGGACATGATGTCGCTCGGGCCGTCCAATTCCAGCCGGTGCCAGCGGCCCCGCGGCACGATCACCGCACTGCCCGCCGGGAGCCGGACCATCTCCTCCTCTCCGCCCGGTTCCTCGGGACGGAAGTACATGCGGAACCCGCCGCCGGCCAGGCAGCAGACCGCCTCCTCGGCCGCGGGGTGCACCTCCCAGTGGTCGGAGTGGACGTCCGCGTCGGTCTCGACGTGGAACGCCGCCACCTGCCAGCCGCCGTCGTCGGTGGTCATGCGGCGCTCGGCGCTGTTCACCGCGCCGTCGGGGTAGAAGTTGAGGGCGAGGGCGAACATGTCGATGGGCTGCGTCATGACGGTGTTCCTTCCAGTCGGTTCTCCACCGGAGCGGCGGACGGTACGGGCGCGGCCTTCTGCCTGCGGGGGAGGGACAGCGCTACGAGGGCGGCCATCACGAACAGGGCTGCGGAGACGGTGAGGCTCAGGGCGTAGCCGCCGTTCAAGGCGGTCGGGGAGGACGTATCGCCGGTGTGGTGGGCGGCGACCGTGGCGAGGGCGGCGAGGCCGACGCAGCCGCCGAGCTGGCGGGAGCTGTTGAGCAGCCCCGAGGCCATCCCGGCCTCCCGGGCCGCGACCCCGGTGGTCGCGGCGGCGGCGACCGGGGCGAGCACGAGCCCGATGCCGACGCTGCCCACCACCGACGGGCCGAGGACGTCGGTGAGGAAGCCGCCGTCCGGGCTGATCCGGGTGAACCAGGCCAGGCCCGCGGCGGCGAGCAGGCTGCCCGGAACCAGCGCCGCGCGGGGCGAGCGGTTCCCGACGACCCGGGTCGCGAGCAGCGTGCCGAGCACGACGCCGGCCGAGAAGGGCAGGAAGGCCAGGCCGGTCTCGGCGGCGCCCATGTGCAGCACCTGCTGCATGTAGAGGGAGACGAAGTAGAACGCGGCGAACTGGCCCGCCGCCGCAAGGAAGACGATCAGGTTCGCGCCCGCCACCCAGCGGCCGCGCAGCAGGCCGAGCCGGACGAGCGGCGCGCGGACCCGCGCCTCCACGGCGACGAAGGCGGCGAGGAGCAGGGCGGCGGCGCCGAGGCAGGCGAGGGTCGCCGGGGCCGTCCAGCCGATGGTGTCGGTGCGCACCACGCCGAAGACCAGCAGCCCGAACCCGGCGGTCGCCAGCACCGCGCCGGGGACGTCCATCCGCTCGCGCGGGCCCGTGCGGGCGTGGGCGGCCACGCCCGCCGGGACGAGCGCGAGGGTGAGCGCGACGAACGGCAGGTTGACCAGCATCACCCACCGCCAGCCCGCGTACTCCGTGAGCACGCCCCCGGCGAGGACGCCGAGGGCGCCGCCCGCCGCGTTCATCGCGCTCCACACGCCGAGGGCGCGCACGCGGGCGCGTCCTTCGGTGAACGTGGTGGTCAGCAGGGCCAGTGATGCGGGGGCCGCGGCGGCGGCGCCGAGGCCCTGGCCGGCGCGCGCCGCGACGAGCTGCCACGGCGCCTGGGCGAGCCCGCCGGCGAGCGAGCACAGCCCGAACACGGCCAGTCCGAGGACGAACATCCGGCGCCGCCCGTACAGGTCGCAGGCCCGGCCGCCGAGCAGCAGGAACCCGCCGAAGGTGAGCGCGTAGACGTGGACGACCCAGGACAGGCCGACCGGTGCGAAGCCGAGGGCGGTCCTGATCGCCGGGAGCGCGACGTTCATGACCGCCATGTCGAGCGCGAAGACGAACTGGGCGACGCAGGCCGCCGCGAGCACCGCCCAGGGGCGGGCCCGTTCTTTTTTATACATGTACAAAAACTAACCGGCGGCGGGCCCGGCTGTCGAGTCCGCGATGATGGGGGCATGCCGCAACCGTCCGCCCAGCGGGGCAGGCCGCCCCGGATCTCGCGCGCCGAGATCGTCGAGACCGCGCGCCGGATCGTGGATGAGGAGGGCGTCGACCGGCTGACGATGCGGCGGCTCGCCAAGGAGATCGGCAGCACGCCGATGGCGCTGTACCACCACGTCCGCGACAAGGAGCAGCTGCTCGTCCTGCTGCTGGACGACTACGCCGCGCGGATGGCGCGCGAGCCCGAGCTGCCCGCCGACCCCCGCGAGCGGGTCGTGGCGGCGGCGACCGCGATCCGCGGGACGCTCGCCGCCTGCCCCTGGATCACGGAGGTGCTCACCGCCGACGACCTCATGTCGCGGTCGGCGCTGTGGTTCGTCGAGCAGATCCTGGGCGGCCTGCGGGAGTGCGGGCTGAGCCCCGAGGCGGCCGTGCACGGGTACCGGGCGATCTGGTACTACACCGCCGGGGAGATCATCGTGCGGGCCGCGGCGGCGCGGCGCCGGGCCGGCGACGAGCGGCCCACCTACCGCGAGCGGGTGTTCGCCGACATCGACCCCGCCGAACTGCCCGGCCTCGCCCAGGTCGCGGACCGCTGGGCGGCGCTGACCGCGCAGGACACCTACGCCGAGGGTCTGCGCGCGCTGGTGAACGGGCTCGTGGGCGCGCCGTAGGAAGGACTCCAGCCGCAGGTCGGGAAGCGTCCGGGGCGGGCCGATTGTGAGCCGCCTGACAATTCCTCCGGGTCAAGTGGCGAGTCTTGCTACAAGACCGAGCGGTAAAGCCGCCGTACCTTGTCAGCACCTCAGGTGATCACACGGCGCCGCACCCACCCCCGACTCCACGACGATTCGCGACCGGAGCCCGCATTCCCGCTGCGCGGGTTCCCGGCGCTTTTCGGCGTGCCCGCTTTAGGGAGATGAACATGCGTTTCAGGCGACTCAAGTCCTGGGCCGTCATCGCCGCCGCGATCCCCACCGCCATCGGCCTGACCTCGCTGGCCGCCCCGGCGGCCCACGCCGAGACGAGCCCGGACGGCGCCAACGACTGGAACTGCAAGCCGTCGTTCCTGCACCCCCGCCCGGTGGTGCTGGTGCACGGCACGTTCGAGAACATGGCGTTCAACTGGCAGAAGCTCTCGCCGGCGCTGAAGAAGGCCGGATACTGCGTCTACGCGCTCAATTACGGCGGCGCGAAGGACGCCCCGATCCAGGGCACCGGGGAGATCGCCGAGTCGGCGGGCCAGCTGGCGGCGTTCGTCGACAAGGTGCTGGCCTCGACGGGCACGTCCAAGGTCGACATGGTCGGCCATTCGCAGGGCGGGATGATGCCCCGGTACTACATGAAGTTCCTGGGCGGCGCGTCGAAGGTCAACAAGCTCATCGGCATCGTGCCGTCCAACCACGGGACGAACCTCGACGGGCTGGTGGAACTCGGCAGCCTGCTCGGCATCACGCAGGCCGTGGTGAAGGCCGCGCCGGCGGCCGGCGAGCAGATCACCGACTCCGACTTCCTGAAGAAGCTGAACGCCGGCGGCGACACCGTCCCCGGCCCGCAGTACATCGTGCTGTCCACCAAGTACGACGAGGTCGTCACCCCCTACACCTCGGAGTTCCTGAACGGCTCCAACGCGCAGAACGTGCTGCTGCAGGACAAGTGCGCGAACGACACCAACGCGCACGTCGGCATCGCCTTCGACCCGGTGATGATCAAGTTCGTGGAGAACTCGCTCGACATCTGGGGCCCGTACTGGCCCATCGACTGCAACAACCCGCTCGGCTGACCTTTCCGGAGAAGCGGCGCCCGGCGGTCACCCCTTTCACCGCCGGGCGCCGTTCCGTGCTACAGCCCGAGCCGTTTGGCGACGATCTCGTTCATGATCTCGTTGGTGCCGCCGCCGATGCCGAGAATGCGGGCGTCCCGGTAATGGCGCTCCACTTCCGATTCCCGCATGTATCCCATTCCGCCGTGCAGCTGGACGGCCTCGTGGACGACGTGCTCGCACGCGTAGACGGCGGTGTTCTTCGCGTACGCGGTCTCGGTGAGGACGTCCTCGCCCGCGGCGTACCGTTCGGCGACCGACCGGGTGTAGGCGCGCGCCACGTCCACCTGCCGGGCCATTTCGGCGACCTTGTGCCGGACGAGCTGGCGCGACGATAGCGGCCGGCCGAACGTCTCGCGGTCCCGGATCCACTGCATGGTGAGGTCGAGGCAGCGCTGCGCGGTCGCGTACGCCTGGACGGCCAGCGAGAGCCGTTCGGTGACGAAGTTCTGCACGATCTGCAGGAACCCGCTGTTCTCCTCGCCGATCAGGTTCGCGGCGGGCACCCGGACGCCGTCGAAGGCGAGCTCGGCGGTGTCGGAGCACTGCCAGCCCATCTTGCGCAGCGCCTTGGAGACGGTGAAGCCGGGCGTCCCCTTCTCGATCACGATGAGCGAGATCCCGCCGAAGCCCGGTTCGCCGGTGCGGACGGCGGTGGTGACGAAGTCGGCCCGCACGCCGGAGGTGATGAACATCTTCGCGCCGTTGACGACGTAGGAGTCGCCGTCGCGGACGGCGGTGGTGCGGATGCCGGCCACGTCCGACCCGGTGCCGGGCTCGGTGACGCCGAGCGCGCCGATCTTCTCGCCGGCCAGCACCGGCCGCGCGAACCGGTCGATCAGGTCCTCGTCGCCGGACGCGACGAGGTGGGGGAGCGCGATCCCGTGCGTGAACAGCGACGCCACGACCCCGCCGGACCCGCCCGCCTGGATGACCTCCTCGGCGACGATCAGCGCGTCGAACAGGTCGCCGCCCGAGCCGCCGGCCTCCTCCGGGAACCCGGCGCCGAGGATGCCCGCCTCGGCGGCCCTGCGGTGCAGCGACCGGGGCAGCTCCCCGGCGTCCTCCCACTCCGGCAGCGACGGGACGATCTCCCGCGCGGTGAAGTCGCGGACGAGTTCGCGCAGCGCCGCGCGCTCGGGGGTCTGCCAGGGGTTCAACGCGCCTCCTCGTGATTAGAACGAGGTTCGGAATCTAGCAGGCGCCGCGGCCCGGCCCGGTGCGCAGGTCGTCCAGGCCGGGCGGCGCGGGCAGGTCCCCGGCGGGGACGCCGGTCAGCTCGCCGACGTGCCGGCGCAGCACCGTCCGCATCTCCCGCGGGCCGGTGCTCTCCGGGTGCAGGACGGCGTGCAGGGTCAGCCCGTCCACCAGCGCGTGCACCCGCGCGGCCTCGGCCTCCAGGTCCAGGCCGGGCCGCAGGACGCCGGCCCCGCCGGCCGCCCGCAGCACGCGCAGCGCGACCGAGCGCAGGTCGTCCTGCATCTCCCCGGCGAGCGGCCGCAGCTCGGGCCGGGTGCGGGCGCCGACGACGAACGCCAGCCACACCTCGGCCTCCTCGCGCCGCTCGGCGTCCAGCGGCAGCAGCTCGGCGAACAGCGCCTCCAGCGCGGCCGCGTGCTCGGCGGGCGGGGCCGCCGGGTCGGGGACCGCCAGGTGGCCCGCGCGCAGCCGCAGCCGCTCGCCGGCCCGCTCGGCGAAGTAGCGCATCGCGAAGATCATGATGTCGGCCTGGCCGCCGAAGTAGTGCCGGACGGACCCGATGGCGAGGCCCGCCTCGGCCGCCACGTTGCGCAGCGACGCCTGCTCCAGGCCGTCCCGGCGGGCGACGCGGAAGACGGCCTCGGCCACCTCGCGGCGGCGGGCCTCGGGATCGACGATCTTCGGCATCCCCCTTTTATAGCACGTCCGTGCTACTTCGGCGCGGTCCCTAGCCGGCCGCGTCGGCGAGGGCCTTGGACCACAGGGCGAGGGCGTCGTCGATCTGCGAGGCGTCCACCACCAGCGGCGGGATCATCCGGACCACGTTGCCGAACGCGCCGCAGGTGAGCAGCAGCAGGCCGTGCTCGGCGGCGGCGCTCTGGGCGCGCTGGGCGGCGGCGGTGTCGGGCTCGCCGTCCGGCGCGGTGAACTCGCAGGCCTGCATCAGCCCGAGCCCGCGCACGTCGCCGATCTCCGGACGGCCGGCGGCGGCCTCGCGCAGGCCCTCGTGCAGCCGGGCGCCGAGCACCGCCGCGTTCTCCACCAGGTTCTCGTCCCGGATGACCTCCAGGGTGGCGAGCGCGGCGGCGCACGCCACCGCGTTGCCGCCGTAGGTGCCGCCCTGCGAGCCCGGCCACGCCCGCTCCATCAGCGCGGTCGGCGCCGCGATCGCCGACAGCGGGAAACCGCTGGCCAGGCCCTTGGCGGTGATGAGCACGTCGGGACGGGCCGCCGAGTGCTGGTGCCCCCAGAACCGGCCCGTCCGGCCGTACCCGGTCTGCACCTCGTCGACGACGAGCAGGATCCCGTGCCGGTCGGCGCGCTCGCGCAGCCCTTCCAGGAAGGCGGGCGGCGCCGGGATGTAGCCGCCCTCGCCCAGCACCGGCTCGACGACGAACGCGGCGGTGTCGGACGCGGGGCTGGACGTGGCGAGCGCGTAGTCCAGCTCGCGCAGCGCGAAGCGGGTCGCCTCGTCCTCGTCCCAGCCGTACCGGTAGGTCTGCGGGAACGGCGCGACGGCGACGCCGGGCATCAGCGGCCCGATGCCCGCGCGGAACTTGGTGCCCGCGGTGGTGAGGGCGGCGGCGCCCATCGTCCGGCCGTGGAACGAGCCCTGGAAGACGACGATGTTCTGCCGCCCGGTGGCGTGCCGGGCGAGCCGGATGGACGCCTCGACGGCCTCGCTGCCGCTGTTGAGGAAGAACAGCGAGTCCAGGCCGGCGGGCAGGACGTCGCCGAGCGCCTCGACCAGCCGCAGCAGCGGGCGGTGCATCACCGTCGTGTACTGGCCGTGGATCAGCGTGCCCACCTGCTCGCGCGCCGCCTCGACGACGCGCGGATGGCAGTGTCCGGTGTTGGTGACGCCGATGCCGGCGGTGAAGTCGAGATGGCGGCGGCCGTCGGCGTCGTAGAGGTACACGCCCTCGCCGCGTTCGGCCAGGACGGGGGTGGCCTGCTTGAGCAGGGGTGAGAGCTGAGCCATCGCGTCCTCCGGTAGATTGTCGACAATCTGCACGCTAGGTCGCCCGGGACCCGTTGTCCAGTGCGGCCGCTACGAGGTGCGCAGGCGCCGGATGGAGTCGGTCATGTGCTCCTCGATCAGCTGGAGCAGCCGCTCCTCCTCGCCGTCGCCGATCGCGTCCACCAGCCGGCGGTGCTCCTCGACCAGCTCCGACGGCTCGGGGTAGGTGTCCTGCAGCGCGTTCAGGCACATCCGCGTCTCCACCAGCAGCGTGTGCGCCATCCGCTCCAGCCGGGGGCTGCCGGACGAGCTGACCAGCACCTCGTGGAACGCCTGGTCGGCGTCGCTCATCTTGACCCGGTCGCGCTCGCGCGCCGCGCCGATCAGCGCCTCCAGGGCCTCGGTGAGCCGGGCGACCGCCTCGCCCCGGTTCCGCTGCATGATCAGCTGGCAGGCGGCCCGCTCGATCGCCAGCCGGGTGAGGTAGACGTCCTCGACGTCGCCCTCGTCCAGGGTGATCACGAACAGGCCGCGGTGCGGCTCGCTGACCAGCAGCCCCTCCTGGACGAGGCGCTGCATCGCCTCGCGCAGCGGGCCGCGGCTGATGCCGAGCCGCGCGGCCAGCTCCGCCTCGCCGAGCTGCGCGCCCGGCTCCAGCGCCCCGTACATGATCGCCGAGCGCAGCTCGTCGGACACGATCTCGACCGTCGACCTGCGCGGGACGGGTTCCAGCTCACCCAACCGGCCCATCGGAGGGCCCCCTTCGTCATAGGTGCCAGGGATCTCGTTGCGGTGCCCGGGCGGGGGCGGCGAACAGCCGGCCGAGGCCGGCGCGCGGCGCGAGCCCGGCCGGGCCCGCGGCGAGCCGCAGCCCCTCCCACACGCTCACCTGGTTCGCGGTGAGCACCGGCTTGCCGACCCGCGCCTCCAGCTCGTCGAGCCAGGACACGGTGTGCAGCGCGGTGTCGGGCACCAGCACCGCCTCGGCGCCCGGATGGTCGTTCGCCGCGACGAACTCCAGCACCTCGTCGCGGCCGAGGGTGCCGACCTCGGCGGCGGTGACGATGCCCCGGCAGGACAGCGCCACCACCTCGATGCCGGCGTGGCCGAGGAACGCGCCGAACCGCTCGGCGACGTCGGCCGGATAGGTCGCGGCCACGGCGACCCGGCGCAGGCCGAGCGCGCGGGCCGCGTGCACGAACGCGAACGACGTGCTGGACGCGGGCACCCCGGCGGCCTCGCGGACGCCCCGGACCTGCGCGGCGGCGCCGTCCCAGCCGAACACGAAGCTGCCGCTCGTGCACGCCCACACGGCGGCCCGCACGCCCATCGCGCGCAGCGCGCGGGCGCCCTCGCCGAGCACGTCGTCGCCGCCGATGTCCAGCAGCGCGTCGACCCGGTGGGCGTCCTCGCGCATCAGCGTGTGCACGACCGGCAGGCTGACGCCGCCGAGGGCGCGCTCGATCGCGGGATAGTCGTCCTCGGCGCTGTGGCCGGGGTAGAGGAACCCGGCGACCGGACCGTGGTGCATGTTGTCGACAATCCTACCTTCATCGATCATCTCTTCGCCGATCATGGAATCAGGCCGCGGTGGGGCGGGCGAGCCGCACCAGCGACTGCCCCGGACCGGCCGCCGAGCGGCCCATCGCGCGCAGCGCCGAGCACATCGTGACCTGGTTGGCGGTGAGCACCGGCTTGCCGATCCGCTGCTCCAGCGGGGCGATGATGTCGTAGGTCGGCACGTTGGTGCAGCTGATGAACACCGCCTCGGCCTCCGGCCGGTCCACCGACGACACCGCGCTGACGATCTCGCCGTAGCCGACCTTCCAGATGTGGCTGAGCAGCCCCATCCCGACCGACGCCACCACCTCGATGCCGTACTCGCCGAGGAAGGACACCAGCCGCTCGGTGACCGCGTCGATGTAGGGCGTCACCACCGCGATCCGGCCCGCGTCCAGCAGCCGCAGCGACTCCACCAGCGCACCGGACGTGGTGGTAGCCGCGGGCGCGCCCGCCGAGCGCATCGCCTGGTGCAGCTGCAGCTCGCCGGCCTTGCCGCGGATGAAGCTGCCGGACGCGCAGGCGTAGGCGACCGCCAGCGGCTCGGGGGACAGCACGTCGCGGACGGCCTGCCGGACGATCGACTGGTCCGACAGGGCCGAGGCCATCTCGACGGTGACCGGCACCGGGACGTACGGCAGCCGGGTCATGAACAGCGACACGTCGTCGGGCGTCCACCGCCACAGCTCGCGGTCGAGGGCGAAGTCGAACGGCGCGACCACGCCGACGCCCTGCTGGGCGACCAGCTCGGGACCGACGACCAGCGTGGGGTCGAATGTCATCTGCGCGGCCACCGCCCTAGGACCCGTTCCGGCGGTAGACCAGGCGCTCGCCGACGCCGCCGGAGCGCCAGACGTCGTTGCACGCCTCGGCCATCCGGTCCAGCCCGTCGACGATCGTCGCGTACACGTTGCCGGGCACCCAGCCGACGTCGCCGTTCAGCAGCAGGTTGTTGCGGCCGTAGAAGATCGCCAGGTCGATGACGCCGGGCAGCGCGTGGATGTTCTTCTCCTCCTTGAACGCCCGGTCGAGCATGCCGCCGGGGAAGGAGAAGTACACGACGTCGCCGGGGATCGGGGTCACGGTCGGGTTCTCCAGCCCGACCTCCTCCGGGGTGAACCGCTCCACCATCGTGTAGACCTCGTTGCGCGCGTACTTGGCGTGGTAGGCGTCGCCGCCGAGGGGGAGCGCGTTCCACACCGCCTCGCAGGTGCGCGGCGCGTCCTTCTCCAGGAGCTCGGCGACGCAGGACACGCCGCGCTTCTCCAGAGCGATGGTCATGAGCTTGGGCATGCCGGACCTCCCCGTGGACAGGGGTGGGCGAGAGCGTCGCCACCCGAAAGGACTCTTGCGTTGGAGCGCTCTGGGACCCGTCCTGGCCTTGGGCTAAACGGTTGCGACGGTCTTGCAGCACGATCAGCGCGGTCACCTGGCGGTTCGTCCCCGCTGATTGTTGACAATCCTACGAAGCGTTCCTAGCGTGTCAATGCCCTCCCGTGTTGCCGTCCCGTAAATTCCGGAACCCCGAAAGTGACCGCCGATGGAGCATGGTCCGCACGTGCCCGGTGAGCCGCCCCGCGTGGTGGTGCTCCGGGACGACGTCCCGCCGCCCGGAATGCAGGCCGCCGAACGCCTCGCCCACGTCGTCTACGTGCGGAAACCCCAGCTCGCGGAGGCCCTTCCCGGCTGCGACGCGCTGTTCATGTGGGACTTCTGGTCGGACGCGCTGGCGGCGGCGTGGCCGCGCGGGGGCGGGCCGCGCTGGGTGCACATCGCCAGCGCGGGCGTCGACCGGTTGCTCTTCCCGGCGCTGGTCGAGGGCAACACCATCGTCACCAATTCGCGAGGTGTCTTCGACGAGCCGATCGCCGAATACGTCCTCGGTTTGGTGCTGGCCTTCGCCAAGGACCTGCCCGCCACCGTGCGGCTCCAGGACGAGCGGCGCTGGCGGCACCGCGAGACCGAGCGGATCACCGGCGCCCGCGCGCTCGTCGCCGGGACCGGCCCGATCGGCCGGGCCGTCGCGCGCCGGCTGGCCGCCGCCGGCCTGCGGGTGTCGGGCGCCGGCCGCACCGCCCGCGCCGCCGATCCCGACCTCGGCGTCGTCCACCCGATGGAGCGGCTGCACGACGCGCTGGAGGAGGCCGACTACGTCGTGCTCGCCGCGCCGCTCACCCCCGACACGCGGGAGATGATCGACGCCGCCGCCCTCGCCCGTATGAAGCCGTCCGCGCGGCTGATCAACGTCGGGCGCGGTCACCTGGTGGCCGAGGGCGACTTGATCGAGGCGCTGCGCGCCGGGCGCATCGCGGGCGCCGCGCTGGACGTGTTCGCCGACGAGCCGCTCGCACCCTCCTCCCCGCTGTGGGGCATGCCCAACGTGATCGTCTCGCCGCACATGTCGGGGGACGCCGTGGGCTGGCGGGACGAGCTGGTCCGGCTGTTCACCGACAACCTCGACCGCTTCGTGCACGGCCGCGAGCTGCGCAACGTCGTCGACAAGCGCCTGGGCTACGTGCGCCCCGGCGCGAACGGAGCACCGGTCCCGCACGCCGGGCAGAGGAGGTAGCGGCCATGACGGACGCGGCAGACCTGACCGCCGTCGAACTGCTGGAGGCGTACCGGGCGGGGACGCTCTCGCCCGTCGAGGCCGCCGAGGCCGTCCTTGCGCGGATCGGGCGCGAGGATCCGCGGCTCAACGCGTTCTGCCTCCTCGACCCGGAGACCACGCTGGGGATGGCGCGGGCCTCGGCCGAGCGGTGGCGGCGCGGCGAGACGCTCGGCGCGCTCGACGGCGTGCCGGTGTCGATCAAGGACGTGCTGCTCACCCGCGGCTGGCCGACGCTGCGCGGGTCCACGACCATCGACCGCGCCGGGCCGTGGGAGGAGGACGCGCCGTCGGTCGCGCGGCTGCGCGAGCAGGGCGCCGTCTTCGTCGGCAAGACGACCACGCCGGAGTTCGCGTGGAAGGGCGTCACCGACAACCCGCTGACCGGCGTCACCCGCAACCCGTGGGACGCCTCCCGCACGCCCGGGGGGTCGAGCGGCGGCGCGGCGGCGGCCGTCGCGGCGGGCATGGCGCCGCTCGCGCTCGGCACCGACGGCGGCGGCTCGGTGCGCATCCCCGCCGCGTTCACCGGCACCTTCACCATCAAGCCGACCTACGGCCGGATCCCGCACTACCCGGCCAGCCCGTTCGGGACCCTCGCGCACACCGGCCCGATGACCAACACCGTCGCGGACGCGGAACTCCTGCTCGACGCGGTGTGCGGCGCGGACGGCCGGGACTGGTCGTCCCTGCCGCCGCCAATCGCCCCGTTCACCGGTGGCGGCCCGCACGACCTCACCGGCCTGCGCGTCGCCTTCAGCCCCGACCTCGGGTTCGCCCGGGTCGACCCGGAGGTGGCCGCGTCGGTGGCTGCGGCGGCCGAGGCGTTCGCTGAGCTGGGCGCCAAGGTGGAGCAGGCCGACCCGGGGTTCGGCGACCCCGTCGCCGACTTCGAGGTGCTCTGGTTCGCCGGCGCCGCGAAGGTCGTCGAGCACCTCACCGCCGAGCAGCGCGCGCGGCTCGACCCGGGCCTGCGGGAGATCTGCGAGCAGGGCGCCCGGTACTCGGCCGTCGAGTACCTCACCGCGACCGCGCGCCGGATGGAGCTGGGCCGGATCATGGGCCTGTTCCACGAGCGCTACGACCTGCTGCTCACGCCGACCGTGCCGATCCCCGCGTTCGAGGCTGGGCAGGAGGTCCCGCCCGGCTCGCCGTCGCCGCGCTGGACGTCCTGGACCCCGTTCACCTACCCGTTCAACATGACCCAGCAGCCCGCCGCGAGCCTGCCGTGCGGGTTCACCGCGGACGGGCTGCCGATCGGCCTCCAGGTCGTCGGCGCCCGGCACGCCGACGCCCTGGTCATGGCCGCCTGCCGCGCCTACGAGCGGGCCAGGCCGTGGAGGCGGTTCACTCGAAGGTGATGACCGAGCGGCCGTGGTGGCGGCCCTCGACCATCGTGGCGAGCACGCCGGGCGCCTCGTCCAGCGTGACCGGGGTGACGTCGGGGACGATCCCGTGCGCGGCGGCGAACGCCAGGGTGTCGCGCAGGTCGTGCGGGGAGCCCGACGGGCTGCCCATCACCCGCACCCGGTTCATCACGAGCGCGGCGGGCGCCACCGCGAGGTCGTCGGCGCCGACGCCGACGATCAGCAGGGTGCCGTCCGGGGCGACGCCGCCGAGCGCGGCCTGCGCCGGCGCGGTGCTCGGCGTGGTGTTGACGATGACGTCGGCGCCGCCCCAGGCGCGCAGCGCCTCGGCCGGGTCCTGCTCGTCGGTGGCGACGTAGAGCTCGGCGCCCCGCCGCCGGGTCTCCTCCTCGGCGCGGCGCGAGCGGGACACCACGGCGACGCGGGCGCCCATCGCCGCCGCGAACCGCAGGGTCATCTCGCCGACGCCGCCGGTGCCGAGTACCGCGACGCGCGACCCGGCCACCGCCCCCGCGTGCCGCAGCCCGTTGAACGCGGTGATCCCGGCGCACATCAGCGGGGCCGCCGCGACCGGGTCCAGGCCGTCCGGCAGCGGGGTGACGAAGCCGGCGCGGGCCAGGAGGTACTCGGCGTAGCCGCCGTCGTCGGTGATGCCGGTGACCCGGCGGGGCGCGCCCGTGCACAGGATCTGGTCGCCGCGCACGCACTGGTCGCAGCGGCCGCAGGAGCCGTAGAGCCACTGCGCGCCGACCGGGGTGCCGGGCTCGGGGAAGTCGACGCCCGGGCCGAGCGCGGCGACGACCCCGCTGATCTCGTGCCCCGGGACGGTCGGGAACCGGGCGAACGGGTAGTGGCCGTGGAACAGGCCGACCTCGGAGAAGCACATCCCGCAGGCGGTGACCTTGACCAGGACCTCGCCCGGTCCGGGCTCCGGCACCTCCCGCTCGACGATCTCCAGCGGCTTGCCCTGTGCGGTGAGAACGGCGCTGCGCATCGGTGTTCCTCTCGTGGTCGTCAGCGGCCGGAGCGCCGGCCGCTGAAATCAACGATATACCGGCTTCTGTAGTGACGCTACACGACAGTTGCCGTCGTCTGGTGCGTATGCCCACGTCAGCCCGTTTAACGACGCTCCGGAAAACTCTGTAACATCGATGTTGTGAGCGCGCAGAAGGACGCCGACGGGCGGGACCGGATCCTGCGGGCGGCCGCCCGGCTGATCGCCGAGTCGGGCGGCGAGCCCGTGTCCACCCGCGCCGTCTGCGCCGCCGCCGGCGTCGGCGCGCCCACCCTCTACCACCACTTCGGCGACAAGCAGGGGCTGCTGGACGCCGTCGCCGCGCACGGCTTCGAGGAGTACCTGGCGAGCAAGCGCGCCCAGCGCGGCACCGGCGACCCCCTCAACGACCTGCGCCACGGCTGGGACGTGCACGTCGAGTTCGGGGTGTCGCACCCCGCCGTCTACGCGCTGATGTACGGCACGCCGCGCACCCCGCCCGCCGCGGACGAGGCGTACGCGATCCTGCTCGGCCTCGTCGGTGCCGTCGCCCGCGCGGGCCGGCTCCGCGTCCCCGTCGAGACCGCCGCGCAGATGATCCAGGCCGCCGGCGTCGGCGTCGTGCTCTTCCTGATCGCGAACGGGGACGACGGCGGCGACCTGTCCGCCCGCACCCGCGAGGCCGTCCTCGCCGCCGTCACCGTTCCCGACGGCCCCGCGGACCGGCCCGCGCCCCCCGACGCCCGCACCGCCTCCGCGCTCGCCCTCCGCGCCGCCCTGTCGGCCTCCCCGCCGTCCGGCCTCACCCCCGCCGAGACCGCGCTCCTCTCCGAATGGCTCGACCGCCTCGCCACCTGACACCCACCGCGTCGAACCTCACGCGGCCGGCGGGCGAGGCGCGTCGTCGCCGTAGAGGGTGGAGGTCCAGGCGTTGGTGAGGACGTCGATGAGGACCTTCTCGTCGTCGAACGGCGGGACTGCGGCCGCGGCGAGATAGTAGAGGCGCTCGCCCAGCCAGGTCAGCGATGCGGCCACGGAGCGCGTGTCCAGGGAGCCGAGTCGTCCGCGGGCGCGGGGGTCGGATTCGATACGGGCGGCGGCGGCGTCGGTGAACAGGTCCATCTGCTGGAGCCACAGCTCTCGGAGCCCCTCGTCGGACGCCCAGTTCTCCACGATGGCCATGAGGACGCCGGCGTTGTCGCGCCACAGCCGGGCCCCGTCGGTGACGCCCGCCCGGAGCGCGGAGACCGGATCCCGCTCCTCGTCGATCCAGGGGCGCGCCGCCTGCCGCCCCTGCGCGACGGCCTCGCGCACCAGCTCGCCGAGCACGGCCTGCTTGCTCGGGAAATAGAAGTAGAAGCTGGCCCGGGAGACCCCGGCGGCGGCCAGGATGTCGGCCACGCTGAGGCCGTCGAAGCGGTGCTCCCGCAGCAACTCGCGCGTCGCGGACAGGATCCGCTCCCGGATCTCGGCGGAGGCCGGGGACGGGCCGGACCGACGGGTGGGGCTCGCGGGTCGTCTCGAGGGCATGCGCCCATCATAGCCAGGGCCATACATACTGTATGGACATTATGTTCAGACAGTGTGTATGGTCATGGCATGACGCAGATAGCGATTCATTTGGTCGTCGACGACCCGGACCGCGCCGCCTCCTGGTACGCCGAGGCGCTCGGAGCGCAGGAGACGAGCCGCCTCACGCTCCCCGGCGGCCACACGCTGACCGTGGAACTGCGGCTCGGCGACACCGTCCTGGCGGTGGCGGGGGAGATGCCCGAGCGGGGCATGCGCACCCCGGCCGCGCTGGGCGGCACGCCCGCCGCCCTGCACGTCGGGGTCCCCGACGCCGACGCCGCCTCGGCTCGCGCGCTGCGGGCCGGGGCCACGGTCTTCGAGCCGGTCCACGATGCGTTCTGGGGCGACCGCACCGGCCAGTTCCTGGACCCGTTCGGGCACCGCTGGGCGCTGGACCAGCACGTGCGGGACGTGCCGCCCGCGGAGATCGCCGAGCGGGCCGCCGAGCTGTTCGGCGGATCGGCGACGGCATGAGGTACCGCACCCTCGGGACCAGCGGCCTTCGCGTCTCGGACCTGGTCCTGGGCGCGATGACGTTCGGAGAGCAGGGCGGGGTCGGCGCGCCGATGCCCGAATGCCGGCGGATGCTGGACCTGTACGCCGAGGCCGGCGGCAACATGATCGACACCGCCGTCAACTACCGGGACGGGGCGAGCGAGGAGTTCCTCGGGGAGCTGCTGGCCGGGCGCCGCGAGTCGTTCGTGCTCGGGACGAAGTACACGGTCTCCCGCGACCGTACCGACCCCAACGCCGCCGGGAACCATCGCAAGAACCTGCGCGCATCCCTGGAGACCAGCCTCCGCCGCCTGCGCACCGACCACGTGGACGTCTACTGGGTGCACATGTGGGACCGGCACACGCCGATCGAGGAGACGATGCGGGCGCTGGACGACGCGGTACGGGCGGGCAAGGTGCTCTACGTGGGCATCTCCGACACACCGGCCTGGGTCGTCGCCCGTGCCAACACGCTGGCGCAGTGGCACGGATGGAGCCCGTTCGTCGGCCTGCAGGTTCCCTACAGCCTGCTTCAGCGCGACATCGAACGCGAACTGCTGCCGATGGCCGAGTCGCTCGGCCTCGGCGTCACCGCGTGGAGCCCGCTGGCCGGCGGGGTCCTGTCCGGCAAGTACAGCCGCCCGGAGTCCGCCGCAGGCGGCCGGCTGGCCTCGGCGTCCCTTTCGGACAGGGACCACGCCGTCGCCCGGGTCGTCCAGGACGTCGCCGACGAGATCGGCGCCGCGCCCTCGCAGGTCGCGATCGCCTGGACGATGAACCGCTCAGGCGCTATCCATCCCATCGTCGGAGCCCGTACCGCGGACCAGCTCCGCGACAACCTCGCCGCCGCCGACCTCACCCTCCCGACCGAGACCGTCGCCCGCCTGGAGGAGGCCACCGGCTTCACCCTCGGATTCCCGAACGACTTCATCGCCCAGACGTCCCCGTGGGTCTTCGGCTCCGCGCTGATCGACCGGCCTACGACAACGCCCTAGCCGCACGCCGGGCGAGACCGCGGGGGGGGTGGCTCCGCGGGCGGGTCAGGAGTCGTTCCCGCGCTTTCTCAGCTCCTTGCGGAGCTTCTTCTCCTGGCGGCGGGCCCTGCGCTTGACGTCGACGCCGCCCCAGAACGCGAAGCCCCTGACGACGACCGTCGGGGAGCCGGGGACGCCGACCGCGCTCGCGCCGTGATCGAAACCGCCCATGATGCCGATGCCCTTGACGTGCACCGTGATGTCCTCGGGGACGACGATGTCCACGCCGCCCATGACGGCGAACGCCCGGATCGTCACCTGGTCCTCGGTGAACCGGGCCTCGCGCAGGTCGATCTTCCCGCCGCCCCAGAAGGCGAACGCGAAGAACGAGCGCGGGACGTTCCACACGCCCGTCCGGGTGAACCCGCTCATGATCCCGATGCCGGACGACCAGGACGGGGCCCCGTCGACCGGCCGCCAGTCCGCGCCCGTCTGGGACACGGGCGCGGCGGACGTTCCGGCCACCGGCAGGTCGCGGGTGAGCGGCTCCAGGTCGGCGTAGGTCTTGGCCGCGTACACCGCGTCCAGCCGCTCGTCGAGTTCGTCGAGCGTGAGCCGCCCGTCCCCGGCCGCGTCACGCAGCACCTGCGCGACCCGGTCCCGGTCGGCGTCGCCCGCCCGCATCTCCGGCGTGCCGGGCGTACCGGCATGTTCCGGCAGGTTCGTCATGCCCTGAGCCTAAACCAGCGCGGAACGGCGCGACCGGCATTGCGGACGCCATGCCGTACCGGTCAGGCGGGGATCAGGCGGACGGTGACGGACTTGGAGGTCGGGGTGTTGCTGATCTCGGCGGTGCTGTCGAGCGGGACCAGGACGTTCGTCTCCGGGAAGTAGGCCGCCGCGCAACCGCGCGCGGTCGGGTAGGCGACGACGCGGAAGGCGGGAGCCCGGCGTTCGACGCCGTCGGTCCACTCGGAGACCAGGTCGACCGTGGCGCCGTCGGCGATGCCGAGGTCGGACAGGTCGGCGGGGTTGACGAACACGACGCGGCGCCCCGCTTTGATGCCGCGGTAGCGGTCGTCCAGGCCGTAGATGGTGGTGTTGTACTGGTCGTGGCTGCGGACGGTCTGGAGCAGCAGCCGCCCCTCCGGGACCCGCAGCACCTCCAGCTCGTTCACCGTCAGGTTCGCCTTGCCGGTGGCGGTCGGGAAGCGGCGCTCGTCGCGCGGCGCGTGGGGCAACACGAAGCCGGACGGGGCGCGGACGCGGGCGTTGTAGTCGGCGAAGCCGGGGACGACCCGGGACACGTGGTCGCGGATCACGTCGTAGTCGCGCTCCATCGCGTCCCAGCCGATGCCCGAACCGGGGAGCGTCGCCCGCGCGAGGCGGCAGGCGATCGCGACCTCCGACAGCAGGTGCTCCGAGGCGGGGGCGAGGCGGCCGCGCGAGGCGTGCACCATGCCCATCGAGTCCTCCACGGAGACGAACTGCGGCCCGGACGCCTGCTCGTCGCGCTCGGTGCGACCGAGCGTCGGCAGGATGAGGGCGAGCTCGCCGGTCACCGCGTGCGAGCGGTTCAGCTTCGTCGACACCTGCGCGGTCAGCCGGCAGGAGCGCAGCGCCTTCTCGGTGACGTCGGAGTCGGGGGTGGCGCGGACGAAGTTGCCGCCCATGCCGAAGAACACCTTCGCCTTGCCGTCGCGCATGGCGCGGATCGCGTCCACGGTGTCCAGGCCGTGCTCGCGCGGCGGCTCGAACGAGAACTCCGCGGCGAGCGCGTCGAGGAACTCCGGCTTGGGCTTCTCGTAGATGCCCATCGTCCGGTCGCCCTGGACGTTGGAGTGGCCGCGCACCGGGCAGACGCCCGCGCCGGGACGGCCGATGTTGCCGCGCAGCAGCAGGAAGTTGACGACCTCGCGGATCGTCGGCACCGAGTTGCGGTGCTGGGTGAGGCCCATCGCCCAGCACACCACGATCCGCTTGGAGGCGAGCACGTCGCCGAGCGTCGCGGCGATCTCGTCGCGGGTCAGACCGGTCGCCTCCAGCACGTCGTCCCAGTCCAGGGCGCGTACGTGCTTCTCGAACGCCGCGAAGCCGTGGGCGTGGGCGTCGAGGAACTCCCGGTCGAGGGCGTCGGGCGCGTCCGATTCGAGGAGCATCCGGTTGAGGGCCTGGAAGAGGGCGAGGTCGCCGTTCAGCCGGATCTGCAGGAACCGGTCGGCGAGCGCGGTGCCGCGCCCGGTGACGCCGGACGGCCGCTGCGGGTTCCGGAACCGCATCAGCCCCGCCTCGGGCAGCGGGTTGACCGCGACGATCCGCGCGCCCGCCTTCTTGGCCCGTTCCAGCGCCGACAGCATCCGCGGGTGGTTGGTGCCGGGGTTCTGCCCGACGACGAAGATCAGATCGGCCTTGTCGAGATCCTCCAGCAGCACCGAGCCCTTGCCGATGCCGATCGTCTCGCCGAGCGCCGACCCGGACGACTCGTGGCACATGTTGCTGCAGTCGGGCAGGTTGTTCGTGCCGAACGCGCGGGCGAACAGCTGGTAGGCGAACGCGGCCTCGTTGCTGGTGCGCCCCGAGGTGTAGAAGACGGCCTCGTCGGGGGAGTCCAGGGCGTTCAGCTCGGACGCCAGCAGCCCGAACGCGTCGTCCCACGACACCGGCTCGTAGTGCTCAGACCCGGCGCGCTTCAGCATCGGCTCGGTGAGCCGGCCCTGCTGCCCGAGCCAGTGGTCGGAGCGCTCCGCCAGCTCGCCGACCGTGTGCGCGGCGAAGAACTCGCGGGTGACACGGCGCGTCGTCGCCTCCTCCGCGACGGCCTTGGCGCCGTTCTCGCAGAACTCGGCGACGTGCCGGTGGTCGCCCTCGGGCCACGCGCAGCCCGGGCAGTCGAACCCCTGCTTCTGGTTGACGCGCAGCAGCGTCAGCGCGGTCCGGCGGACGCCCATCTGGTCGTAGGACTGCTTCAGCGCCGCCGAGACCCCCGGTACTCCGGCCGCCCACGTCTTCGGTTTCGACACTCGCATCCCGGTGTCGTCGAAGTCGTCGGCGGGCGCGCGGCGGGTCATCGTTCACGTCCTTACGATCGAGGTCCCTCCACTCTCGCACGCCACGGCCCGTTCTACTGCGGCGGACCGTCGGCCAGTTGCAGTGTGGCGGCCATGCGGGCGCCCTGCGCGGTGAACCATTCCAGCCGGACGGTGTCACCGGGATGGTGGGCGAGCATCAGGCCCGTCAGCGTGGTGGGCGAGTCGACGGTGGCGCCGCCGAGGGAGATGATCGTGGCGCCGGTGGGGACGCCGGCCTCCTCGGCCGGGGTGCCGGGGACGACCTCGACCACCTGGGCGCCCTGGGTCGCGCCGGAGCGCACCTTCACCCCGAGCATGGCGGTCCTGCCGATGTGCACGGTCGCCGACGCCTGGCCGCGCGCGATCTGCCGGGCGATCGACAGCGCCCGGTCCGACGGGATGGCGTAGCCGCGGTGGGTGCCCTTCGGCTTGGACTTGCCGACGGTGAACGACGCGGACGCGGCGGTGTTGATGCCGATGACCCGGCCGCGGGAGTTCAGCAGCGGGCCGCCGGAGTCGCCCGGCCTGATCGGCGCGCTCGTCTCGATCATGCCGGTGAGCCGCTCGGAGGTGCCGTCGCTGTCGTCGCGGGCGGTGACCGTCTGGTCCAGGGAGGTGACCTTGCCGGTGACGACCGTCGGGGTGCCGCCCTTGCCGCCGGCGTTGCCGACCGCGGTGACCGGGTCGCCGACGCCCGTCGAGGACGGGTCGCCGAACACCGCGGACTTCAGCCCGGACGCGCCGTACAACCGGATCACCGCGATGTCGCTCTGCCGGTCGTAGCCGACGATCTGGGCGGTGTAGGAGCGCCGGTTGTCGGTGTCGGTGCCCTTGATCGTGGTGGCGCCCTGGATGACGTGGTTGTTGGTCAGCACCAGCCCCGAGGAGTCCATGACGATCCCGGTCCCGGCGGCGCGGGTGCTGCTCAGCCCCTGCTCGGTGTCGACGTTGACCACGCCGGGGCGCCGCCCGCTCGGCTTCTCGTGCTTGGCGACGGGCGTCTTGACCGGCGGCGGGACGTCCTCGGGCCCCGTGCCGCCGTTCAGCGCCTGGCAGCCGGGCGCGACGAGGACCAGCAGCGCGGCCAGGACCATGGGGATCGCGGCCCGCGGCCCGCGACGCTCGAAGACCTCGTTCACCGGCGCCTCCTAGCAGTTTCCTCCCATGATTCCCGATCCAAGGGGATTAGTCCTTGACCTCCCCCGAGCAGGGCTCCGACCTGCTCGGGAAGAGATCGACGACGTCGGGACGGGCGGCGCCGGGGGGCGTCAGCGGGAGAAGTAGCGGCGCGGGTTCTCCACGAGCATCTGGTCGACCTGGGCGTCCGGCACCCCGGCCTCGCGCAGCGCGGGCAGCACGTCGTCGCTGATGTGCCGGTAGTTCCAGTTGGGCGCGAACGCCGGGACGGTCTCCGGGTCGGGCCCGAACCAGTCGATGAAGCAGCTCGCGTCGTGGCTGAGCACCATCCGGTCGGCGTAGCCGCGCTCGCACAGCGCCGCGACGGTGCGGACCCGGTCCGCCGTCGGGTTGATCACGTCCAGGCCGAACCGGTCCATGCCGAGGATCGCGCCGGTGTCGGCCAGCTCCATCAGGTAGTCGAGGTCGTTGCTGTCCCCGGCGTGGCCGACGACGACCTTGCTCATGTCGACGCCCTCCTTGCCGAGGATCTCCACGACCGTGCGGCCCGCGTGGATCGAGCTCTCGGTGTGCACCGTGACCGGGGCGCCGGTCTCCCGGTGCGCGCCCGCGACGGCCCGCAGCACCCGCTCCACGCCCGGGGTGAGGCCCGGCGCGTCCATCGCGCACTTGAGGAACGCGGCCTTGACCCCGGTGCCCGCGATGCCCTGCGTCAGGTCGCGGACGAAGTACTCGATCATCGGCTCGGGGCCGTCCAGCGGCGTGCCCGGCCCCCGCAGGTGGAACTGGAACGGCACGTCGTTGTAGGTGTAGATCCCCGTGGCCACGATGATGTTGAGCTCGGGGACCTGCTCGGCGATCCGCTGGATGCGCGGGATGTAGCGGCCGAGGCCCCACACCGTCGGGTCGGCGATCGTGGTGATGCCGCGGGCGGGCAGCTCGTGCAGCTTGGCCACCGCGTCGGCGACCTTCTCCTCCTCGTCCCACCAGTCGCCCGCGCCGTAGTTCTCGACGTGCTCGGTGTTGAGGCAGAAGACGTGCTCGTGCATGTACGTGCGGCCCAGGGCGGCGACGTCGACGGGTCCGCGGACGGTCTCGACTGCGGGCATCAGGGGACTCCCTCGATCCAGGCGGGACGGGTGCATACCGACCGGTCGGTTTCTGGCAAGCTATGTCCGTGGACGCGGGCGCGTCAATGGGAGGAACGCCGATGACCGAGACCCAGCCTACGGACGTCGCGGCGGACGCCGTCGCGGATTCCGGCGCGGACCCCGCGCCGGTCCGGCGCAGCCCCGTCGAGCGGCGGATCCTGGACGCCGCGCTGCGGCTGTTCGCCGAGCGCGGCTTCGACGGGACGTCCGTGCAGGGCATCGTCGAGGCCGCCGAGGTCACCAAGGGCGCCCTCTACCACTACTTCGACTCCAAGGACGCGCTGCTCTACGAGATCTACCACTCGCTGATCGCCCGGCAGCTCGCCGACCTCGACGCCGTCCTCGCCGAGGGCCTGCCGCCGCGCGAGGCCGTCCGCCGGGTGCTGACCGGGCTGATCCTCAGCACCGCCGAGCACATCGACGAGGCGAAGGTGTTCGGCCGCGAGATGCACCGCCTCGACGACGCCCGCATGCACGCCGTCCGCGCCGACCGCCGCCGCTACCACAACACCTTCCGCGGCCTGGTCGAGCAGGGCAAGCGGGACGGCTCGTTCACCACCCCGACGCCCGCCGACACCGTCACGATCGTCGCGCTCGGCATGGTCAACCAGCTCCCGCGCTGGTACCGCGCCGACGGCCCGAAGCCCGCCGCCGACCTGGCCGCCGAGGTCGCCGACTTCATCCTCGCCGCCCTCGACTAGCGGCGGATCTGGAGGGGGAGGGCGGCGTCGCGGACGTCGGTGAGTTCGGCGTCCCAGTCGGCGGGGGCGGACAGCGGGGCGAGCACGAACTTCGACAGGCCCGCCTCGATCAGCCGCTTGAGGTGCGCCTCCAGGCCGTCGAGGTCGGGGACGACGTCGGCGGGATCGGCCGGGCCGCTGATCCTGCGGACGCGCGCGAACCGCGCCGCGGCCTCCTCCGGCAGCGGGCCGCGCCGGTACGGGACGACGGCGCCGAAGTGCTCCTCCTCGATCTCGCGCCCGGCGGCAGCGGCGGCGTCCTGCACGGCGATCCGGCCGCGCTCGGCCTCCGCGGGCGTGGTGAACGCGGCGAGCCAGCCGTCCGACAGCCGTCCGGTGCGGCGCAGTTCCGCCTCCGACGTCCCGCCCATCCACACGTCGAAGCCGCCCTTGACCGGCCGCGGCGCGATCCGCAGCCCGTCGTAGCGGAAGCGGGGCCCGTCGTGGGTGACGGCCTCGCCCGCCCAGAACCGGCGCAGCAGCGGCAGCGCCTCCTCGAAGATCGCGGCGCGCTCCTCGCGGCGGACGCCGAACGCCTGCTGCTCGGCGGGCAGCCGCTGGCCGAGGCCGAACGCGGGCAGCAGCCGGCCGCGCGCCAGCACGTCCAGCGACGCCAGCTCCTTGGCCAGCAGCGCGGGGGAACGGCCCGGCACCGTCATCACCGCGGTGCCGAGCTTGATCTTCGAGGTCAGCGCCGCGGCGTGCGTGAGCACGACGACCGGGTCGAGCACGGCGCCGGACGCCCGCTCCGACACCCACAGGGAGTCGAAGCCCTCGCGCTCGAGGCCGCGGGCGAGGGCGGTCAGGGAGTCCGGGCCGAGCGCGCCCGAGGCGGGCGCCATGCCGATGCGAACGATCACGTCCCGACCGTACGCACGGTCAGTTCGCTGACGCAACCCTCCGCGGCGCGATCGCGGCGGCAGCGGCGGCGAGCAGCGACAGCGCCGCGATCGTCACCGCCATCGGCAGCGCGGTGCGCGGGCCGGCGATCCCGGCGAGCGGCCCGGCGGCCCCGCCCAGCGCGAACTGCGACAGCCCGAGCAGCGCCGACGCGCTCCCCGTCACCTGCGGCGGACGGTCCGCCAGCGCCAGCGCCGTCGCGTTCGGCATGATCAGCCCCTGCCCGGACGCGACGAGGAACAGCGCGGGCAGCACCGCGGGCAGCCCGCCGCCGGCCGGCACCGCGACCAGCAGGGCGACCCCGCCCGCCGCGACGATCGCCAGTCCCGCCGCCAGCAGCCGGCCCAGCGCGACGCGCCCGGCCAGCCGCCCGCTGACCTGCCCGGCCGCGACGATGCCCAGCGAGTTCACGCCGAACGCGATGCTGAAGGCCTGCGGCGACAGGTGGTAGATGTCCTGCAGGACGAACGGCGACCCGGAGATGTAGGTGAACAGCGCGGCGAACGCCAGCGCGAGCGCCAGCCCCGGCCCCACGAACGACCGGTCGGTGGCGAGGGCCCGGAACGTCCGGGCGGTCGCGCGCAGCCCGCCGGTCTCGCGGCGCTCGGGCGGCAGCGTCTCGCCGAGCCCGGCCAGCACCGCCAGGAACAGGGCGACGCCGATACCGGACAGGACGCCGAACACCCCCGGCCACGGCATGATCCGCAGCAGCTGCCCGCCGATCACCGGCGCGAGGATCGGAGCCAGCCCGTTCACCAGCATCAGCGTCGAGAAGAACTTCGCCGCCGCCACCCCGTCGTACAGGTCGCGGACGACGGCGCGCGCGATCACGATCCCCGCCGCCCCGGCCGCACCCTGCACGACCCGCAGCGCGATCAGCGTCTCCACGTTCGGCGCCGCGACGCACAGCAGCGACGCGGCGGCGTACGCGGCGAGCCCGACGAGCAGCGGCCTGCGCCGTCCGAGCGCGTCGCTCAGCGGCCCCGCCACGGCCTGGCCCACGGCCAGGCCGACCACGCAGGAGGTCAGCGTGAGCTGCGCCTGCATCGCCCCGGTCGACAGGTCCGACGCGACCCTGGGCAGGGCCGGCAGGTACATGTCGATCGACAGCGGCGCCATCGCGGTCAGCGCGCCGAGCACGCCGATCAGCAGCACCCGCCGGTCCGTCCGGGCGGCCGCGCCGGCCGGCGCGGCCGTCCCGGCGACCGGATCAGACAACCTTCACCGCCTGCTCGAAGTCCAGGCGCGGGTTGCGGCGGAACCAGGCGTCGGGGCCGGGCTTGCCGGCGTTGACCACGGCGATGGCGCGCTGGCTGCCGTCCAGGAACTCCTTCTCGACGGCGGCGGCGTCGAAGCCGGCCATCGGACCGGCGGCGAGGCCGGCGGCGCGGATGCCGAGGATGAGGTAGCCGAGCTGGATGGAGGCGTTGAAGCGGGCCATGGCGGGACGGCCCGGGTTGGCCGCCATCGCCTCGCGGGCGCCCTCCTTGTGCGGGAAGGTGACCGGGAGGTGCTCGTGGAAGTCCTCGTCGGCGGCGACGATGAGGGTGAGCGGCGCGGAGGCGGTCTTGGCCCGGTTGCCCTCGGCCATCAGCGGGACGAGGCGTTCGCGCGCCTCGGGGCTGCGGACGGCGACGAGCCGCAGCGGCTGGGCGTTCATCGCGGTCGGCGCCCACTTCACCAGGTCGTAGATCGCGCGGAGCTGCTCGTCGGTGACGGGCTCGGCGCTGAAGGTGTTGGCGGTGCGGGCCTCGCGGAACAGCAGGTCCTGGGCGGCCTCGTCGATGGCGAGCAGTCCTTCGGGCGCGATCGTCGTCATGTCCTCACCTCTCGGTCGGCTGGGGAGCCGCGGTCCGGACGGCTCCGAGAGGCTGTAACCGGATGACGGTACGTTATCTGCCACGTCAGAGAGTGCGATGCGTCACATGCCGCGGCACCCGAGGTCAGTACGGGAACCGTTCGGCCGCGGCGACGACGGCGCCGGCGACGGCCGCGACGGTGAGCACCGACAGCCCGCACAGCACGGCCCACCGTCCGGCCTGGTAGCCGGCGGGGACGCGGCCGGAGCCGCGCCCCCGGACCGGCCAGGGCGCGCGCAGCGGCGCCGTGCCCGGCACCTCCTGCGCGTCCCCGGCGGTGAGGGGGTGCTCGCCGCCGGACGGCGCGGCGGGGGCGAGGCCGGACGCCCAGCCGAGCAGGTCGGCGACCTTGGCGGGCTCGGTGGCCAGGCCGGAGGCGAAGTAGCGGACCTGCCCGGCGACCTGGTCGAGGGTGCGGACGGTGTTGCCGAGCCCGACCCCGCTCAGCCACGCCCGCACGTCCGCGTCGGCCGGCTCGCCCGGGTCGGCCGGGTCGCCGGGGTCCGCCGCTTCGCCGTCGCCGTGCCCGAGGCACCGGCCGATCTCGGTGCGGACGAGCAGGTCGGTCTTGGTGACGATGACGGCAACGCGCTTCTGCCGGCCGTGGTCGGGGCGGGAGCGCAGGTCGTTCAGCACCCGCTGGAGGGTGTCGGCGGGGTCCTCCTCCGACGACACGGCGGCCTGGTCGACGAGGTCCCGCTCGTCCCGCGTGAGGGCGCGCCGCACCTGGGGGAGCGCGAACGGGTCGACGACGAACAGCAGCGCCTCGCCGTGGTCGAGGTAGCGCAGCGACTCCACCTCGGTGGCGCCGGTGTAGTGCTCGCCCGCCGGGTCGAACAGGTACAGGATGCGGCGGGCGCGGCCGGGCAGGTCGACGTCGACCATCGTGGCGAGCGGCAGTTCCGGCCCGGTCTTGGCGGGCCGCCCGCCGTGCCCGAACTCGCGGATCGCGCCCGCGTACGCCTGCGCGTGCCGCTGCTCCACGAACGCCAGCCGCCCGTCGAGCGACCGGGCGCGCGCGTGCAGCGCCCGGATGCCGAGGAACATGAACGTGGTCTTTCCGGCGGCCGGCCCGCCGACGAACGGCAGCGGCTCGACGCGGACGCGCCCGATGCGCTCGGGCAGGCGCCCGCCGCAGTGCGGGCAGTACGCGGCGAGCCGGAACCGGCCGAGCGGGACGGTGGTGGGCAGCCGGGCGCCGCACCGGCACACGTGCCGGAACGCGCCCGCGGCCCCCGGCGACAGGTGCTTGTGCCGGGCGCCGCATCCCGGGCACTCGTACTCGGGCAGGCCGATCCGCTCGTAGCAGAAGGGATGCGGGCAGGTCTGCAGGATCCGCCCGTACGCCATGAAGATCCGCTCGACCGCCGCGAGGACCAGCACGCACGCCAGCCACGCCGCCAGCCCCACCGCCGCGACGACCCCGTAGAGCACGGTCAGCGCCAGCACGAACCCCGCCGCCGGGACGGCCGCCGCCACGATCCCCGCGCACAGCGCCAGCCAGATCGGGAACGCGAAGAACCCCCACAGGCCGCCGAGCAGCGTGCGGGTCAGCCGCACGACGATGCCGGAGGCGATCCGGTACACCTGCGGGACGACGGTCCGGCTGATCGTCCACCAGTCCCGCCACACCTGGACCAGCAGGTAGTTGCGGTAGGCGACGTCCGGCGCGGCGACCGGGGACGGGCCGTCCAGGGTGGAGGGGGCGAGCGTGCGGCACGCGTTCAGGTAGTAGACGCCGAGCGCGGCGGCGCCCGCGACGACCAGCGTCGCCGGGAACAGCACCGGGAACACGTACCAGAACCCGAGCCACATCGCACCGGCCCACACCGCGGCCAGCAGCAGCCCGATCAGGACCTGCACGGGCTCACCTCCCCTCGTCGCCGGCGAGGAGGCCGCGCAGCGCGGCGCGCAGCTCCGGGCGGTCCGCCAGGTGCGCCTCGAGCTGCCGGGAGGCGAGCCAGCGGGCGGCGGCGGTCCGCGCCCACGCCTCCAGTTCCGGTTCGGCGATGCCGCGCGCCCGCAGCCGCAGCG
This sequence comes from Actinomadura opuntiae, assembly GCF_030283205.1. Classification (GTDB taxonomy): domain Bacteria; phylum Actinomycetota; class Actinomycetes; order Streptosporangiales; family Streptosporangiaceae; genus Spirillospora. Next base: position 54,197 of record NZ_JASNWF010000019.1, on the reverse strand, counting down.
CGACCTCGACCAGGTCGTTGCGGTGCCCGGCGTCTGCGCCGCGCAGCGGGGCGCGGCCGGCGCGGGCGCGGGCGGGCAGCTCCGCGGTCCAGCGGGCGGCGATCCGGGCCCGCACCGGCGCGGGCACCGCGGCCAGCAGCTCCGCCCGGAACGCCGGCGGGCGGCGGCACAGCCGCCGCGCGGCCGCCTCGAACGTCTCTGCGGCCAGCCGCGCCGACCCGCCGCGGGCGCCCGCCAGCGCGTCCATCGCCCGCGCTGCCTCGCCCGGCCGTCCCGCGGTGATCGCGTCGGCGTACGCGCGAACGGCGGCCGCGTCGGCGCCGGCCCGCCCGTGCGGCAGCACCGACAGCACGCGCGCCGCCAGTTGCAGGGTCTGCGCGTCGGCGAGTGCGTCGGCGCCGAGCCGCTCGAACGTCCGCGACGGCAGCGCGGCCAGCGCGGGGACGTCCGCCAGGTCCTTGCCGAACGCGTCGAGCAGGTCGACGCACTCGGCCGCCGAGGGCGGCGCGGCCCATACCTCCGCGAGCGCCGCGTCGACGTCCGTCCCGCGATCCGCGCGTTCGGCTTCCGTGTGCGGCGCGGCGGTCGTGCCGGTCAGGCGGAGGAGTTCCGCGGTGATCGCGATGCGGCGGGGAAGGTCGCGGCGGCCGACCGAGACGAGGACGGGCACGGCGACCGCCGGGACGGCACGGAGGCGCTCGGCGGCGTGCTCGTAGAGCAGGTCGCACGTGCCCGGGGTGAGCGCGGCGGCGCGGTCGCGGTCCTCCGCTCCGGCGAGGCCGGCGATGACGCCGTCCAGCAGGGCGTCGCGGGCCGCCGCCGGGCAGGCGCGGTGGGCGGCGGGAAGGTCCGCGGCGCCGAGCCGTGCCCGGCCCGCCGCGGCGGCTGCGAGCTCCTCCGGGTCGAGGCGGGTCCCGGCGCGCGCGGCGACCGCCGCCACGGCCGCGACCTCCGCGAGGTCGGGCGCGTCCGCGAGCGCCTGCGACACGCGCGGCTCCAGCTCGCCGGCGCGTTCCGGCAGCTCGGGCATCCGGTCGCGGGCGGCCGGGTCCGACAGGGCCAGCAGCGCGATCCGCGCCGCGCAGTCGCGCGCGGCGCCGGTCGCGCCCGCCGCGAGGGCCCGCTCGTGGACGGCGAGCGCCAGCTCCAGCCCCATGGCGGCGATGCCGGGCGCGAGATCGCGCCAGACCCACTCGGGAATCTGGACGCCGGGCCGCGACAGCAGCGCCGCCGCCGCGCCCTCCTCGCCCGCCGTGACCGTCGGGTCGCGCCGGCACAGCGCCAGCAGCGTCGCGGCGCCCTCCAGCACGGCCGGGTCGGACGGCGCGGCGCCGTCCGGCAGCGCCAGCTCGCCGAGGCCGTCCAGGGCGGGGAAGTCGGCGTCCCGCCAGCACGCCGCGATCGTGCGGGCGAAGCGGGACGTCCCGTCCGTGCCGCTCAGGCCGGTGTGCAGGTCGACGGCCAGCGCGTGGGACGCGTGGTGCCGGACGGCGGCCCACACGTCCGGCGTGGTGCCGACGAGGCGCTGCGCGGCACCGTCGGGATCGGCGGTGTAGGTGACGAACGACAGGCGCGCCGCCGCCGCGACCGGCAGCGAGTACGACACCACCGCGATCCAGCGCGCGATCAGCTCGACGTCGGCGGCGACCAGCACGATCCGGCCGTGGCCCCGGCCGAGGACGCCCGCGACCGCGTCGACCAGCCGGGCGAGGGTCCCGTAGGCGTCGGCCGGCCCGGACACCTCGAGCCACGCGGCAAGCGAGTCGGGGTCGAGGGCGGCGCCGGGCGCGAGGTCGTCCAGCTCGTCGAGGTCGGCGTCGCCGGGCAGCGGCGTCCACAGCGGCGCGTGCCACAGCTCGGCGGGACGCAGCCCCTCCAGCTCGTCGGGCTCGGCCACCACCGCGTGCGCGAAGAAGTTGCCGTACCTGCCGGAGTAGTCGCGGCCCAGATAGCGGCAGCGCAGCAGCAGGGGACGGCCGTCCACCCGGTCGTACAGCAGCGAGACGGGGAACCCGCTCAGCTCCGCGTCGTCGGGGGACAGCGGCGCGTCCGGCGGCGGACGGTACGACATGTACGGCGTCACGGCGGCGCGCACCCCGTCGGGCAGGCCCGGCGTCTCGGCGACGAACTGGAACCCGGCCCGGCCGGTCGGCCCGCGCCGCGCGGAGGTGTAGTGCAGCTGCCACGCCACGCTCACGCACCTCCGGGCCGGACGCCGTCGAGCATCCCGAACCGGTACAGCAGCCACAGCAGCGGGTCCTCGGCCCGGTGGGGGCGGACGCCGCCCGCGCCGACCCGGCCGTCCTCGGGGACGCCGCCGAGCGCCGACAGCCCGAACAGCGCGTGCTCGGCGTACTGCTGCCCGAGGTAGGTGTCGAGCTGCCCGGCCTGCCACTCGTGCAGCAGCGCGCGGACCTGCTCGTTCACCGCGTCGCGGTCGTCGAGGTCGAGCACGCCCGTCCCGGACCGGGACCGGCGCAGCGCCGACTGCCGCAGCAGGTCGGGGCGCAGCGCGTCGATCTTGGTGAGCGCGACCGCGACCGGCACCGGCAGCGGCTCGCCCGGACGGGTGCCGTGCCGCTGCCGCAGCGCGTCGGTGACCCGCGCGATGATGTTCAGCGGCTCGCTGTCGGGATCGTCGCCGGGACGGGGCTCCGGGACGGAGTCGGAGACCCCGCCGCGCGCCCCCGGCAGCTCCAGCGGATCGACCAGGAAGATGATCGCGTCCGCCGCCTCCAGGTACCGCAGGTGCAGGTCGGTGGCCTCGCGGCTGCGCAGGTCCTCGCCGGCGGTGTCGAACAGCACCAGCGCGAGCGAGTCGTTGCGCGCCCGCGCGAACCGGGTGCGCCGCGTCCGCGTCAGCAGGTACACCAGCGGCTCGCGCGGGCCGGTCGCGGCGCTCGCGGTCGTGGGCAGCAGCCGCCGCTCCTCCAGCAGCGGCCGCGCGAAGTCGCGCTTGTAGCGCTCGATGGTCCGGTCGTCGCACGCCACGAGCGAGGCGTCCAGCTCCGTGCCGACGCGGTTCATCAGCTCGTGCAGCAGCACCGCGATGTAGGTGCTCTTGCCGGCGTTCTTCGCGCCGACCAGCGCGACGATCCGGCCGGGGGAGTCGCAGTACGCCGACGGCAGCGGGTTGTGGCACTCCGGGCACGCCCGGTTCCCCGTCGGCACCCCGCAGGTGGGGCAGTCGGCGCGGCCCTTGCGTCCCGGCGCGGCGAACACCGGCGGCAGCGACGCGCCCGCCGTCGAGCCGGTGTAGGCCGCCAGCGCCTCGTCCAGGACGGGCGCGCAGCCCTGCCGCCGGCCCGCCTGGCCCCGGCAGCGGAACAGGATGCGCTGCGGCGCGACGGACGCGAAGCAGTACGGGCAGGTGACGCCCTGCCGCGGGAAGAGCCGCGCGGACGCGCCCGGCAGCCGGGCGAGCGGTCTGGTCATCACGGGACCTGGAGTCGGCGGATCGGGGGATCGGTGAGTTCGATGACATCATCATCGGCGAAGCAGCGCAGCCAATACGGCCCGGAAGCGCGCGGAACGGCCACCGACAGCTCGCCCGGCACCGGGACCTGCTCCCACGTGCCGAGCGTCTCGCCGTCGCCCGCCCGGTGCGGCATCACCCGGCCGCGCCGCAGCACCAGCGACAGCCGCGCCACCCGCAGCGGCCGCGCGCAGGTGAACCGCAGCGTCAGCGACCGCCGCCACGGCGGCCCCGACCGCTCCAGGTCGTAGCGGACCACGGCGCGCGCCCCGACCTGCGCCGTCACCGGCGGGCCGGTCACCCGCGCCCCGCCGACGGTGCCCGCCGCCGCCACCGACAGCTCGACCGGCGCGTCCTCGGGGACGGGCAGCCGGACGCCGCCCTGGGTGTCGTAGGCGGCCCGCGTCACGGTCGCGCGCCGCGCCTCCTCGCCGTCGGACGAGCGGAGCGGGTCGCGGCCGACCCGGTACACCAGGTCGACCTCCGCGACGTCCGGCGGCCAGTCGAACCCGACGTGCACGTGGTCGCCGCGCCGCTCGGCGACGAGCCGGCGCGGCGGCGGCAGGTTCACGTGCCGGTGGTAGGCGCCGATCGCGGCGGTGCCCTCGGCGACCGTGACGGCGAGCAGCCAGCCGCCCGCGCCCGGCCGCACCGCGAGCCCGCCCGCCGTCGGCGCGCCCGCGAGCCGCCGCGTCTCCCGCCGCACCTCCTCCACCGGGACCAGCGCGCTGCGCGGCCACGGCGGCGGCCCGGCCGACAGCACCAGCTCCACCGTCCCGTGCGCGGGCGGCGCGAACCGCACCCGCAGCACGCCCGGGTCGGACGGGTCGGGCTCGGCGTCCAGCTCGTACACCGGCTCGGGCGGGGCGCTCGGCGTCACCGACGCCCGCACGCCCGGCGTGGCGACCTCCCGTCCCGCCCCGTCCAGGTAGACGGCGCTGATCCGGTAGTGGTGGGTGCGGCCGTTCGGGACGCGCTCGCGGAACCCCTCGCGGCCCGCCTCGACCGGCGTCCCGTCGCGGACGACGACGACCCGGGCCGCCTCCGGCGGGCACCGCCACCGGCCGGTGACCTGCCCGTCCCCGGACAGCAGCTCCACCTCGCGCGGCTCCGGCCGCACCACGACCGGCCCCGCCACGGCGGGCGGAGCGGCGGCCTCGCCGCGCACCGCGACCGCGCCGTAGTAGAGCGGCACGTTCACCGGGGGCCGCTCGTCGCGCTCGCCCCTGATCGCCTCGCCGTCGCCCGGCCCGCGCGGCGGCCGTCCCGCCCGCCGCACCAGGTGGTAGCCGATCTCGCCGGCGGTCGACGGCGACGCCTCCCACGAGAGCCGGACGCCGCCGCCGTCGGTGTCGACGTCGGCGTGCAGCACCGGCACGGGACGGGGCGGCAGCCGCCGCTGGTGGTCGCGGGCGCCGGGCAGGTCGCGGACGAGGCGCAGCGCGTCGGCGAGCAGCCGCCACGCCCGGTCCGGGTCCGGCTCGGCGACGGCGGACTCGCGCAGCCGCAGCGCGGTGTCCAGGCGGTGCCGCGCCTCCGCGGCCAGCACCTCCTCCTCCGACGGCTCGCCCTCCGCGGCGGCGGCGATCCCGGACGCGTCCGCCAGCTCCGCCGCCGCGAACACCTCGCCGGCGTCCAGCAGCGCGCGCAGCCGCCCGGCGGGCCCGCCGCCCGGCCCGGTCTCCCGGACCACCGCGAACACCAGCCGCCGCGCGTCCTCGGCGTGGACGCCGAGGTCCTCGGTCGCGTGCCGCAGCAGCGCCCGCTCGGACGCCCGCTGCCGGAACCGCTCCCGCAGCCGGTCCACGATGTCGTACCGGACGAGCTCGGCGAGGTCGGCGCCCGACCGCAGCGCCGCCAGGACCGTTCCGGCGTGCGTGGTGCTGGTGTCGCGGCTGCGGCGCGCCCACTCCTCGCCGGCCGCGGCGACCGCGCCGGCGTCCAGCCGCAGCAGGCCGCCGCGCAGCGCGGACGCGCCCGGCGCGCCCGGCGCCGCGGGCGCCGCGAACCCGTCCAGCACCCGCATCGGGCCGGCGATCCTTGCCCCGAACACGAAGTCGGCCAGATGCCGCTTGCCCAGCACGCCGAGCGACTCGCGCACCTTGCGGTACGCCGGGTAGGGCGCGGCGGCCGGCAGCGCGTCCGGTTCCCGCACGGCGATGCCCTCGGCGGCGGCCAGCGCCTCCAGCTCGGCGCGCGCGACCCCGCCCGTCCGGGCGATCGCCTCGACCTCGGCGGGCGTCACCGTCCGCAGGAACCCGGCGGCGTCCGCCAGCCCCGCGCGGGCCTGGGCGCGGCGCCGCTCGGTGCGCTCCCGGCCGCCCGCCAGCCGCTCGTCCAGCGCGCGCAGGTCGCCGCGCCCGGCGGCGGTGAACAGCGGCGCCAGCTCCCGGTGCTCGGCCTCCAGCCGGTCGATCAGCCTGCGGTACTTCAGCTGGCCGCGGGCCCGCCGCCAGCACTGGCGCACCTGCTTCACCCGCGCCTCGACGCCCCGCGCCGTCAGCGGGTCGGCCAGCGCGTACCGCACCCGCAGGTCCTCGGGCGGCTGGTCGCCGGCGGCCCGCGCCGGCTCCAGCACCTCCCGCCGGTACTCCTCGTCGAAGGTCACCGAAGGCGCCGGATCAGCTCACCTGGACGCGGGAGAGGGCCTTGCGGGAGCGCTCGACCTCCTCCTCCGACATCCCCCCGACGTCCACCTTCAGCTCCAGCCGCTCGCCGGACTCCTTCTCCACCGCGGTCACGTTCAGCAGCCCCGAGGAGTCGAGGGCGAACGTCACCCCGATCGGCCAGCCCGCCTTCTTGCCCGGCGGGACGCGGATCTCCCCGGTCGCGATCTCGGTGTTGTCGATCAGCTCGGCGGACTCGACGCTGCCCGCCTGCTCCATCACCCGGACGTCGGCGGAGGTCTGGTCGTCGTAGACGGTGAAGAAGTCCTCGGTGCGGGCGGCGGGCAGCGCGTCGTTGGCGTGCACGAGGTGCGCGACGTGCTCGGCGCCCGACTCCCGGTCGACCACCACGATCCCGAACGCGTGCGAGGCGACGGTGCGGATCTGCCGCCCCGCGATCTGCTTCTGCTGCTCGGCCGACAGCCCGGCGCGGCTCGCCATCTCCTCGGCGCGCTCGGCGTCGCCCTCGCGCATCAGCCGCCGGTAGGTCTCCTCGAACGCGTACAGCGCGGCGCCCTTGGCGACGGCGAGGTCCGGGTCCTGCAGGCGCGGCGACAGCCCGAGCTCGGTCTCCAGCCGCGCCGCCACCACCGGCATCTTCGTCGACCCGCCGACCAGCACGAGGTCGTCGTAGTCGTGCACGCCCTTCTCCGCGGCGGTCGACAGCGTCCGCCCGGTGATCTCGATGGTGCGGTCGAGGAGGTCCTTGGTCAGCTCCTCCAGCTTCTCCCGCGTCACCTCGATCGCCGCGACCCGCCCGGCGTGCATCACCCGGACGGTGTGCGCGGTGCGGGTGGTGAGCGCCTTCTTGGCGTCCTCGGCGTCGCGGCGCAGCTGCTGCTCGGTCTGCTTGTCGTCGAGCGGGTCGCCCGCGTCGGGGTGCTCGGCGCGGAACCGCTCGGCCAGGTACTCCACCAGCCGCGCGTCCCAGTCGGCGCCGCCGAGCTCGTGGTCGCCGTCGGTGCACACCACCTCGATGTGCCCGCCGCGCAGCGCGATGACGGTCGTGTCGAACGTGCCGCCGCCGAGGTCGTACACCAGGATCGTCCGGTCGGTGTCGGGGTTCAGCACCCCGTAGGTCATCGCGGCGGCGATCGGCTCGGACACGATGTCGATGACGTTCAGCCCCGCGATCCGGCCCGCCTTGCGGGTCGCGTCCCGCTCGGCCGCGCCGAAGTAGGCCGGGACGGTGATGACGACGTCGCGGGTCTCCTCGCCGGTGGTCGTCCGCGCGTCCGTCGCCAGCTTCAGCAGGATGAACGCCGACAGCTCCTCGGGGGTGAAGTCGATCCCGTGGATCGGGCGGGTCACGTCCCGGCCCATGTCCCGCTTGATCAGGCTGACGACGTTGTCGGGCTCCAGCACCGCGGTGTCCTTCGCGGTGGCGCCGACGACGACGTTCTCGCCGCTCTCGAAGTACACCACCGACGGCGTGGTGTCGGTGCCCTCCAGGTTCCGCAGGACCGCCGGCCGCCCCACGTCGTCGATCGAGGCAATGCAGGAGTACGTGGTTCCCAGGTCGATCCCGTAGACGGTCATGTCCCTCTCACCCATCGGTGCCGAGTCGGTTGTTCGTCGTCTCGCCGCGCCCCGCGGCGGCGGTGGTTCCGTTGGAGCCCCGGTCGAGCCTGGCCACGCTGACGGCCGCCTTGCGCAGCACCCGGCCGCCCTGCTCGAAGCCGTCCGCCTCGACGCCGGTCACCAGGCCGTCGCGGGCCGGGTCGGTGACCGGGGTGACGGCGACGGGCCGGTGCCGGGCGGCGTCGTAGGGCTGGCCGGGTTCGGCGCCGAACCGCTCGACGCCGAGCCGCGCCAGCGCGTCGGCCACGTCGTCGGCGACGGCGGACAGCAGCCCGGCGGTGCGGACCGGGTCGGGCGGCTCGGCCAGCGAGGGGTCCGACAGCCGGCACGCCTCGCGGCGGGCCTGGTCGTGCAGCCGGTACAGCGCGGTGCGGACGGGCTCCAGCATCGCCTGCAGCTCCCCGCGCCGCAGCCGCTGGTTCTCCTCGTGCAGCCGGTCGATGACCGCCTCGCGGTGCGCGGCGCGCTCGTGCTCGCGGTCCAGCCGCGCGGTCAGCCCCGCCAGGGCGTCCCTGACCTCGGCCTCGAACGCGGCGCGGCCGTCCCCCTCCGCGCCTTCGGTGCCTTCTGTGCTCTCTGCGCCCCCCGTGCTCTCTGCTGCCTCCGTGGCGCCGTCGGCCGCCGGCGGCGCGGCGCCGTCCGCGCCCGGACCGGCCTCGGCGTTGACTGTGCGATCCCCGTCGCTCGACACGTGCAGTCACCTTAATGATGAGGGGGCAGAGGCGATAGGTCTGCTGTTGACCTTCATTGGACTCTAGTTTGACGCCTCCCCGCCATTCCAGCACCGACTTCTTCGCGTCGACACCGATGGGTAACACGTGGGAAACGCGTCGCGGCGAAGCTGGACGCGACGCATGGAGAGGGAGGTGGCGATGTTGCTGAGGATCCGTGTCCGGCTGCCCGACCGACCGGGCTCGCTGGGACAGGTGGCGCGCACGCTCGGCGCCGCGGGCGCCGACGTCGTCCAGATGGCGGTGCTGGAACGCGACAACGGGCGGGCGCTGGACGACTTCACCGTCCTGTGGCCCGCGGGGGCGGGCGTCGAGCGGCTGCGCGACGGCCTCGGCTCGGTGCCCGGCGTCGAGATCCTCGGCGTCTGGCCGACCGTCGAGCCGCAGGGCGCGTTCCCGGACGCCGCCGTGATCGGCCAGATCGCGGCGCTGCCCGAGCGCGGCGCGGCGACGCTGGCCGACGCGGTCCCGGGCATCCTCAGCGCCGACTGGGCGGGGCTCGCCGAGGTGGGGGAGCGGGACACCGCGGTGCTGGTGCACGCCAGCGTCGGCGGGATGGCGGGCACCGAGCTGCCGGTGCTGCCGCCGCTGCGGCCGCGCGCCTTCACCGCGCCGGACGGCACCGAGTACGCGGTCTGCCCGCTGTCGGCGGGCCGCGCCGTGATCGTCGTCGCGCGGACGGGGGCGCCGCCCTTCCACCGGACGGAGGTGCTGCGGCTGGAGCAGCTGGTGAACGCGGCGGAGGCGGTGCTGGCCACCGACGTCGTCCGGACATCCTGAGGAGGGGCCCCTGGTGTCGCGGCCGAGGTAGTTCTAGAGTCGCGTTCTAGGATTTGTCACGTTCCATGAGGCGACCGATGGCCGAACTGCTCCGCCCGCACGCCGACGCCCGGCCGGACGAGCCCGCGCTGACCGACGAGCGCGGCACCACCACCTGGCGGGAGCTGGACGCCAGGACCGACCGGCTGGCGAACGCGCTGCGCGGCCTGGGGCTCGGCACCGGCGACGTCATCGCGATCCACTCCGGCAACCGCCGCGAGTTCTTCGAGGCGATGTGCGCCGCCGGCCACATCGGCCTGCGCTACGTCCTGGTCAACTGGCACTGGACCGCCGACGAGCTGCGCTACGTCCTGCAGGACGCCAAGGCCCGCGTGCTGTTCTCCGAGGACGCCTTCGGGGACGTCGCGCGCGAGGCGTCCGACGACCTCGGCCTGACCGCGCGGATCGCCTTCGGCGAGCCGGTCGAGGGGTTCGCCCCGTACGAGGAGTTCCTCGCGACGGGCGCCGAGGAGGAGATCGCCGACCCGTCCACCGGGCTGCCGATGTTCTACACCTCCGGCACGACCGGCCGCCCCAAGGGCGTCACCCGCAAGCTCACCGACGCCGGCGGGCCGATCGAGAACGCCAGGCTGCTCGGCGACCTGATGGCGGGCGTGCTGCAGATCCCCGAGCACGGCCGCACCCTGCTCGTCGGACCCGTCTACCACTCGGCGCAGTGGCTGTGGTCGCACGTGTTCCTGCTCGGCGGGCGGTCGGTGGTGATGCGCCGGGGCTTCGACGCCGCCGAGACGCTGCGGCTCATCGACGAGCACGCGATCACGAACGTGCACCTGGTGCCCACCCAGTTCGTCCGGCTGCTGCGGGTGGACGAGGCGGCCCGCAAGGCGTTCGACGGCTCCAGCCTGAAGGTCGTCTGGCACGGCGCCGCGCCCTGCTCCCCGGACGTCAAGCGCCGGATGATCGACTGGTTCGGCCCGATCGTCCACGAGTACTACGGCTCCACCGAGGCGTCGGTGAACAGCGTCATCACCGCCTCGGAGTGGCTGGAGCGGCCCGGCAGCGTCGGCCGCCCGCTGCCCACCACCGAGGTGCACATCCTGCGCGAGGACGGCGAGCCCGCCGCGCCGGGGGAGCGCGGCCAGATCTGGTTCCGCTACGCCAGCGGCGACGACGTGGAGTACTGGGGCGACGAGGAGAAGACCCGCTCGGTGCACCGCGCGAACGGGCTGTTCACCACCGGCGACGCCGGCTACCTGGACGAGGACGGCTACCTCTTCCTCGCCGACCGGGTCATCGACATGATCATCAGCGGCGGGGTGAACATCTACCCGGCCGAGATCGAGGGCGTGCTGATCACCCATCCCGCCGTCCGCGACGTGGCGGTGTTCGGCATCCCGGACGAGGAGTTCGGCGAGCAGGTGAAGGCCGCCGTCGAGCTCGCCGACGGCGCCGAGCCGTCCGACGCGCTCGCCGGCGAGCTGATCGAGCACGTCCGCGCCTCGCTCGCCGGCTACAAGGCCCCGCGCTCGATCGACTTCGTCGACGCGATGCCGCGCACCCCCACCGGCAAGCTCTACAAGCGCCTCCTCCGCGACCCCTACTGGCAGGACGCCCGCTGAGCATCCGCCCGTGCACCGGCCACGCTCCCACCGCAAGCGCTGCGATCGCGAGCGAAGCCAAGTTCGAGCTTGCGAGAACTTGATCGCGCAGCGAGCCCCTGGGCGAGCCGGAGCGATGCAGCGATCGCACGCATTGCCCGTTGAAGGGAGGGCGTCCAGCGCCCGACCGCCGAGGGCAATGCAATCAAAGCAGCGCGAGGACGGAGTCGAGGTCGGTGAGGCCGGCGTCGGAGCCGAGGCCCTGGGCGACGGTCGCGGCGGCGGCGGTGCCCCACCGGGCGGCCTCCAGGACGTCCTCGCCCCGGCCGAGGGCGGTGATGAACCCTGCGCAGTACGCGTCGCCGCAGCCGGTGGTGTCGACGACCTCGACCGGCAGGGCGGGCAGCCGGTGCACGCCGCCGGCGGTGGCGACGAGGCTGCCCTCCCCGCCGAGCGTGACGACGACCGTGGCGGGCCCCTGGGCGAGCAGGGCGCGGGCGGCCTTCTCGGGGTCGTCCTCGCCCGTCATCGCCGCGGCCTGCTCCTCGTTGGGCAGGAAGTGGTCGACGTGGGGCAGGAACGCGGCGGCGCCCCGGACCAGGTCGGGCATGTTGGACAGCAGGTCCATCGTGACGACCGTGCCGGACGCGCGGGCCGCGTCGAGCGCGGCGAAGAAGTCCGGGTCGTTCAGCCCGAACGTGACGTCCGGGCCGCCGAGGTGCACGGCGTTCGCGGCGGCGAGCAGGCCGGGCTCGACCGCGTGCGCGGTGAGGGTGAGGTTCGCGCCGGGGACGTGGAAGCTCGGCCGGCCTCCGTCCGGGCGGATCGGCAGGATCGACGCGCTGGTCTGCTCGGCGGTGCGGCGGACGAGCCCGGTCACGTCCACCCCGTTCCGGGTCATGATCGTGACGAGCAGGTCGCCGAGGTCGTCGTCGCCGACCGCGCCGACCGAGACGACCCGGTCGCCGAGCCGGGCGAGTGCGACGGCGGTCCCGGCGGCGGCGCCGGCGGCGGTCACCCTGATCTGGTCGACGACCACGGTGTCCTGGCCGTCCGGAATGCCGTCGACGGGCCGGGCCAGCACGTCCAGGATGTGCGCTCCGACCGTGACCACTGTTGCCATGCCGGGTCTCCCTCGTGATCGTCAGGGCCGTAGCGTACGACGGGCAGGGCCTAGAACGTGAGAGGGATTCGCATGTTGCTGGAGGACGAGCGGCGCGCGCTGTGCGCGGTCGGCCGCAGGCTGGCCGGGACGGGACTGGTGACCGGCGCGTCCGGCAACGTCAGCGTCCGGTCGGGGGACCTGGTCGCGGTGACGCCGGGCGGGATGATGCTCGACCGGATGCGGCCGGAGGACTGCCCGGTCGTGAACCTGGACGCCCGGCTCGTCGAGGGCGACCGCGCCCCGTCGTCGGAGACGCCGATGCACCTCGCGCTGTACCGCGAGACGCCCGCGGCGGCGGTCGTCCACACGCATTCGACGTACGGTGCGGTCGTGGCGACGACCATGACCGAGCTGCCGCCGATCCACTACAACACGCTGCTGCTGGGCGGCGTGGTGAAGGTCGCCGAATACGCCACGTACGGGACGCCGGAGCTGGCCGAGAACGTCCGGGTCGCGATGGAGGGCGGCAAGCGCGCCGCGCTGATGGCCAACCACGGCGGCGTCACGATCGGCCGCGACCTGGACGAGGCGTTCGAGAACGCGCGGCTGCTGGAGTGGCTGTGCGGCGTCTACGTGCGGGCCAAGATGGTCGGCGAGCCGCGCATCCTGACCGACGAGGAGCTGGCGAAGGTGGTCGAGCGGGGCCTCGCGCCCCCGGAGTTCCCGCCTGTGTAACCTAGCGCTTGCTAGGCCACCCGGGAGGTCATCTTGCCCTTCGTCCTGATCGACAAGCCGCGCCCGCACGTCACGCTCATCACCCTCAACCGGCCCGAGCGGATGAACGCGATGGCGTTCGACGTCATGGTGCCCTTCCGCGAGGCCCTCGAAGAGGTGAGCCGCGACAACGACACCCGCGCCGTCGTCATCACCGGCGCCGGGCGCGGCTTCTGCTCCGGCGCCGACCTGGAGTCGGCCGGCGCGCCCCCCGGCATCGACGGGCTGACGCTGTCGACGATCGCGCTGCGCTCGATGGAGCTGCTGGACGACGTCGTCCGGGCGATGCGCCGCGTCCACCAGCCGGTGATCGCGGCGATCAACGGGCCGGCGATCGGCGGCGGGATGTGCCTCGGCCTGGCCGCCGACATCCGGCTCGCCGCCGAGACCGCGCTGTTCCGCGCCGCCGGGATCAACAACGGGCTGACCGCGAGCGAGCTCGGCCTCAGCTACCTGCTGCCGCGCGCGATCGGCGCGTCCCGCGCGTTCGAGATCATGCTGTCGGGCCGGGACGTCGACGCCGCCGAGGCCGAGCGGATCGGCCTGGTCTCCCGCACCGTCCCCGGCGACAAGCTGCTCGACGCCTGCTACGACCTCGCCGAGCGGATCGCCGCGTTCAGCCGTCCCGGCGTCGAGCTGACCAAGCGGTCGCTGTGGTCCGGGCTGGACGCGTCGAGCCTCGACGCGCACATGGGCCAGGAGGGCCTCGGGCAGCTGTACGTCCGGCTCACCACGCAGAACTTCGACGAGGCCATCGCGGCGCGCAAGCAGAACCGCCCGCCCGACTTCAAGGACTGACGCGGCGGGCCGGGCGCGGCGCCGGCCGGAAGGCGGCGGCGCCGAGGCGATCCGCCTCGCCCGCGCGGGGAGGCTGGGATCCGCCGCCGCGCCGTGGCAGGCTGCCGCCCATGCCCAGGCTTTCGCCGGACGACGCGCGCCGGCTGCTCGCGAGCGTCCCCGTCGCGCGGCTCGCGACCGTGGGGGAGGACGGCCGCCCGCACCTGGTCCCCGTCACCTTCGCCGTGCACCGCGGGTCGGTCTACACCGCCGTCGACCACAAGCCGAAGAGCACCCGGGACCTGCGCCGGCTGGCCAACATCCGCGCCAACCCGCGCGTCGCGCTGCTCGCCGACCACTACGAGGACGACTGGGACCGGCTGTGGTGGGTCCGCGTCGACGGCCACGCCGCCGTGGTCGAGGACGACGCGCGCCGCGCCGAGCCCGTCCGGCTCCTCGCCGGCCGCTACGCCCAGTACCGGGACCGGCCGCCCGAGGGGCCGGTCATCGCGGTCACCATCGACGCCTGGACGGGCTGGGCCGCCGTCCCCTAGAGGCCCGCGTCGAAGGTGCGGACGGCCTCGGCGATCTCGGCGGGGTACTCCACGTGCGGGTGGTGCCCGGCGCCGTCCAGCATGACGAGCTTGCCGTCCAGGCGTCCGGCGACCCACTCGGCCTCGGCGGCCGGGTCGGGCCAGTCGATGTCGCCGGTGCCCATGATGACCAGGACGGGCGCGGTGACCCTGTCCAGCCGCGCCTCGGCCTCGGCGTGCGACATGCCCATGTAGGACGCGATGACCTTGCCGCCCCCGTGCTCCTTGAGGTTGGCCTTCAGCAGCGCCTTGTGCTCGTCGAAGTCGGCCGGGCGCTTGGGCTCCCACTTGGGGTAGTACGACAGGTACAGCGGCACCGCCAGGCCGGGGATCCGGAACAGGCCCATGGTGAGCTTCTGCGCGAGGCCCGCCTTCCCGTCGCGGACGAACGGCGCCGCCAGCACCAGGCCCCTGATCAGCTCGGGCGCCTCGGCGGCGGCGTAGACGGCGGCCGCTGCCCCGTTCGAGCAGCCGTAGACCAGCGCCGGGCCGGCGTCCAGGTGCCGCAGCAGGGCCATCAGGTCGTGGGCGAGGGGCGTGCTGCCGTACTCGGGCCAGTCGGCGCTGCTGTCGCCCATCCCGCGCTGGTCGACGGTGACGACCCGGTATCCGGCCTCGAGCAGCCGCGGCCTGAGGAACCGCAACTGCGAGCGCAGGTCGAGCATGGACGGCAGGCACACGATGAGCGGCCCCTCGCCGCTGTCGTCGTAGGCGAGGCGCCCGCCGGGGAGGTCGAGGTACTGCGTCTGGTCGCTCATCGCGTGCTCCGTAATTCGGTGTAGCTCTATAGCTAAGAACATTAGCTTACGAGCTATGCAGGGTCAACCCTCTTCTGCGAGGTGGTTCCGCACGGCCGTCCGGACGTCAGTCCCAGGCGCTCCCGATCCTGGTCAGCTCGGCCGCGTACTCGATCCGCCCGGCCCACTCCCGCGGCCAGGCGTCCATGCCGAGATGCGCGCCCGCGAACGCGCCCGCCAGGCACGCGATCGAGTCGGAGTCGCCGGAACTGGCGGCGCCGCGCCAGATCGCCTCGACGGGCTCGTCCGGGAACAGCAGGAAGCACAGCAGCCCCGTGGCGAGGGCCTCCTCCGCGCACCAGCCCGCACCGGTGATCGCGCACGGGTCGGACGCGCGGTCGCCCCGCGCGACGGCCTCGTCCAGCCGGTCGAGGACCTCCAGGCACTCGTCCCAGCCGCGCGCGATGAACGTCTCCGGCGCGTCCATGCCGGGCTGCCGCCACAGCGTGCCGAGCCATCGCTCGTGGTAGACGGCCCGCTGCTCGTGGCAGCGGGCGCGCAGCGCGGTGGACAGGTCGCCGGGCGCCATGCCGTCGGCCAGCCATCGGACGGCGAACGCCGTCAGCTCGCTCGCCGCCAGCCCGGTCGGATGCCCGTGCGTCAACGCCGCCTGCAACTGCGACGCGCCGGCGCGCGTCTCGTCCGACAGGCCCGGCGCCAAGCCGACCGGCGCCACCCGCATGTTCGCGCCGCAGCCCTTCGAGCCCGCCACGGTCGCCTCCACCCACGGCTTCCCGGCGGCCAGGCCCCCGCACGCTCGCAGGCACGTGTTCCCGGGCGCCCGGTTGTTGTCCGGGCTGTTCAGCCAGTCCACGAACCTCCGCCGCCACATCGGCGTGACCAGGTCCGGAGTGAGCGGAGGGTTCGCCAGGGCGTCCAGGAGGGCGAGGCCGACCGCGATCGCCATCTGCGTATCGTCGGTGACGAGCGCGGGATCGCCGTTCAGCTGTGTCGGCCCGTGCTCACCGAACCGCCGCCGGATCTGCTCCATGTCCAGGAACTCGGTCGGCGCCCCCAGGGAGTCGCCGTACGCCAGCCCGAACATCGCCCCGCTCGCCCGCATCATGAGCGGCATTCTGCCTCAACCTGCGCAAGCAGCCCGATACTTCCCCGGCGTCATCCCGTAGCAGCGGACGAACCACCGCGTCAGATGGCTCTGGTCGGCGAACCCGGTCGCCGCCGCGACGTCCCCGATCGGCTCGCCGCGCGCCAGCCGCCGCCGCGCCGCGCGCAGCCGCAGCTGCCGCTGGTAGTCGCTCGGCGCCATCCCGTACGCCCGCCGGAACGACCGGTACAGCGCGAACCGGCTGCACCCCGCCGCCTCCGCCAGCTCGTCCGCGCCCACGTCGTCCAGGTAGGACCCCTCCAGACGGCGCCGGGCGCGGGCGGCCGCACCCGACGACGGCCCGACGCGGAGCCGATCGGACGCGGCCCGGTTCACCATCGCCCCGACCGTCGCGGTGAGCAGCTCGTCGCGCCGCAGCGCCGGGGCACCGCCGAGCAGCGCCGCGTGCAGCGCCCGCAGGTTCCGCGCGAGGACGGGATCGCCGACCACCGGGGCGTCGAACAGCGGCGGCCCGGCCGGACTTCCCGCGATGTCGGCCAGCACCTCCGACACCAGCTCCGGCCCGATGTGCACGATGCGGTAGGTGAAACCCAGATCGTCCGCAGCGTGGCCGTCGTGCGGATCGTCGGGGTTGAACGCGATGACCATCCCGGCCGCGCTCGTGTGCGCGCCGCCCCGGCACCTGAACGCCTGGTAGCCGTCCTCGGTGACGCCGAACGAGTACGTGTCGTGGCTGTGCCGGTGGTAGACGTGCCGCTCGAAGTGCGCGTGCATCGCCTCCAGCGGACGGTCGGCCGCCCGCCAGTACCTGCTCCAGTCCACGCCTCCAGTCTGGCCTGCTTCCGGACCGGCTCGGCGCACGAGCGTTCAAGACCGCCGCCCGCGCGTCCCGCCAGCCTGGACGGCATGCGCTTCGACACCAAGATCGGCATCGTCGTCCGCGACGACCTGGCCGCGTGGCAGCGGCTCAACGTCACCGCGTTCCTCGCGAGCGCGGTGGCCGGGGGAGCGCCCGGCGTGATCGGCGACCCCTACGAGGACGCCTCCGGCAACGCTTATCTCGCGATGTTCCGCCAGCCCGTCCTCGTCTACGAGGCCGACGCCGAGGCCATCAAGGCCGCCCACGTGCGGGCGCTCGCTCGGGAGATGGACGTCGCCGTCTACATCGAGGACATGTTCAAGACCGGCCACGACGAGGCCAACCGCGCCACCGTCCGCGCCGTCACCGCTGAGGAGATGCCGCTCGTCGGGTTCGCCGTGCACGGTCCGAAGAACGGCGTCGACAAGGTCCTGAAAGGGCTCAGCCTGCACCCGTGATGCCGGCGAGCGCGGCGAGGCGTTCGCGGTGCGCGTCCGGCGACCCGAACAGCTGCCGCGACGACTGCGCCCGCTTGAAGTACAGGTGCGCGTCGTGCTCCCAGGTGAACCCGATGCCGCCGTGCAGCTGGATCGCCTCGCCCGCCGTGTGGAAGAACGCGTCCGAGCAGTACGCCTTCGCCAGCGCCGCCGCGTGCGGCAGCTCCTCCGGGCTCTCGTCGGCGGCGGCCGCCGCGTTCAGCACCGCCGACCGCGCCGACTCCACCAGCACGAACATGTCCGCGCACCGGTGCTTGATCGCCTGGAACGACCCGATCGGCCGCCCGAACTGGTGCCGCACCTTCGCGTACTCGACGGTCATGTCCAGGGTCCGCTGCGCGCCGCCGAGCTGCTCGGCCGCCAGCGCCACCGCCGCGACGTCCAGCGCGTGCCGGACCGCGTCCGCGCCGCCGACCCTGCGCGCCGGGGTCCCGTCGAACTCGATCCGCGCCAGCTTCCGCGTCTGGTCGAGCGTCGGCATGGACGTCCTGGCCATGCCCTCGGCGTCGGCGTCCACCGCGTAGAGCCCGACGCCGTCCTCGTCCTTCGCCGCCACGAGCACGAGCCCGGCGACGCACCCGTCGACCACGAAGCTCTTGGTCCCGCGCAGAGCGCCGCCCTCGGCCCGCGTCTCCACGGCGTCGAGATCCCAGCTCCCGCCGTCCTCCGCGACCGCGAGCGTGGCGATGGTCGAGCCGTCCGCGATGCCGGGCAGCAGGTCGTGCCCGCCGTCCCCGGCCTGCAGTGCCGCCGCGGCCGTGATCGTGGCGAGGAACGGCGCGCACACGACGGCCCGCCCCATCTCCTCGAACACGACGGCCAGCTCCCGCATGCCGAACCCCGCGCCGCCGTGCTCCTCGGGGATCGCGAGGCCCTGCAGACCCAGCTGCTCGGCCATCTGCGCCCACACCTTGGCGTCGTAGCCCTCGGCCGTCTCCATCAGCCGCCGCACCTCCGCGGACGGCGACCGGTCGGCGAAGAACCGCCGCAGCGCGTCGCGCAGCTCCCGCTGTTCCTCGGTGACGACGAGCTCCATCCGGCGGCCTCCCTGACCAGACGCGTGTACGGCAGTCGACCATCCTTCCGCGCCGCCCCGCCCCGCGACCGCCCGCTCCCGCTCACCGGGACGCCCCCGAACCACGTTCACTTGCGGCGAGTCGTCGTTATAGGACGGCTCATAACGACGACTCGCCGCAAGTCGACGGTTACGCGTCCCAGTCGTGTGGGCCGAGGACGTAACCCTTCGGCGTCGAGTGCAGGTGGTTGATCGACACCAGGTGGCCCAGCGCCGCCCAGAGGTCCTCCTCGGGCGCCTCCATCAGCCGTTCGAGCGTCTCGAAGTCGGCCGCGCGGCCCTCGACGTCGATCTCCGCCACGGTCTCGTACACCGCCAGCTCGAAGTCGCTCAGCTCCTGAACGTCCCCGCGCCCGGCATCCTGCTCGTCCATGACGAGAACGTGCCCGCTCCCCGCCGTTCTATTGCCGGCGAGTGTGCGGACGC
Source organism: Actinomadura opuntiae (assembly GCF_030283205.1). Lineage (GTDB taxonomy): Bacteria > Actinomycetota > Actinomycetes > Streptosporangiales > Streptosporangiaceae > Spirillospora. The sequence continues at coordinate 35,397 of NZ_JASNWF010000019.1, read as the reverse complement.
CGGCGCACGGGGGATCGTAGGCTGAGGACGAACGCACCGATGGCTACGATCTGTATGCGAAGGGTGGCGCTCTGCTCATATACTCGCCCGCGAGGAAAGGAGCAGGGCATGACGGCGATGGTTCATGAGCCCCGGAGCCAGGAGGACATCCTCCTGAACGACTTCCTCTCCCTCGACCTCCCCGAGGGCTATCGAGCCGAACTCATCGACGGAGAGATCGTCGTGACCCCACCCCCCAGCAGTAGGCACGACAGGAACATCGGGAAGATCGTCTTCCAGGTGGCGCGAAAGAGTTCGAGCGAGCTCGAATACGTCCCCAACAAGGGTCTCAGGGTGCCGAGCGATGTCCAGCACAAGGTCAACCTGGTGATCCCGGATGCGACCTTCGCCCCCCTCGAGCTCGATGTCTTCGACAACGAGGACTCTTGGATCCAGCCTGCGGGCCTCTGCCTGGTGGTCGAGGTGACATCGTCTCGACCGGAGTTGGATCGGGAGGTCAAGCGGCGCGGGTACGCTCGGGCGGCCATACCGCTCTACCTGCTCGTGGACCGGGAGCAGCAGAAGGCGATCCTCTTCAGTGAACCTGACGGCAAGGACTGCAGCCGCGCCCACCAGGTGCCGTTCGGCAAGGGGCTGCCGTTGCCGGAGCCGTTCGGGTTCGAGTTGGACACGTCCGAGTTCGCGTGAGGCCGGTGGGACGCCGTGCGGACGGGTGTCCCATCCGAGGCGCGGGTGTCAGCCGTAGCGCTTCAGCTCGTGGAAGAAGCCGGGGATCGTGTGGAGGTTCCCGGCGGCGGTGACCTGGTCGTGGACGTACTTGGCGACGGCGAGGTCGAGGACGCCGAGGCCGAACGGGGAGAAGACGACGGGCTTGTCGGCGGGCGGGGTGGTGGCGCCGGTGAGGACGTCGTAGAGGGTCCCGGCGACGAAGTCGCGGTTGCCGGTCTTCTGCTCGGCCAGGTGCGGGGACGTGCTGGCCTTCATGCAGTGCTCGACGTCGTCGACGACGTTGTAGGACGCGAGGATGATCTCGGGGGAGAGGTCGCGCAGCGACACGTGCAGGACGAGCGGGTTGTGCGCGAACCAGGCCGGGTCGTGGACGTGGGGCTCGCCGGCGACGGTCGCGAAGACGACCAGGTCGGACGAGCGGATCAGCGACTCGGCCGAGTCGTGGATCGTGATCGCGCCCTTCTCGGAGCGTTCGAGGTAGCCCTGGAACCCCTCGGCGTGCTCGCGTGACAGGTCGTGGACGCCGAGCTCGTCGAAGGCGAAGCCGTTGCCCGCCAGGTAGGTGTGGATGTAGCGGGCGATGAGGCCGACGCCGACGAAGCCGACGCGGCGGGGCCGGTCGCCGCGCCTGTCGGCGAGGGTCGCGGCGGCGAGCGAGGCGGACGCGGCGGTGCGCGCGGCGGAGATGATGGAGCTCTCCAGGCACGCGAACGGGTAGCCGGTCCCGGCGTCGTTGAGGATCAGCACGGCGGACGCGCGGGGGATCCCGTTCGCGACGTTGCCGGGGAAGCTGGAGATCCACTTGATGCCGTGCACGTCCACGTCGCCCTCGACCGAGGCGGGCAGCGCGATGATCCGGTCGGACGGCCGGTCGGGGAAGCGCAGGAAGTAGGAGTCCGGGTTGACGGTCCGGCCCTCGCCGTGCAGCCGGTAGGCGGCCTCGACCATGCCGATGACCTGCTCCTCGCGCCCGGCGATCGCGTCGTGCACCTGGGCGCCGGAGATCACGGCGAACGTGGGGGCCTGCGTCATGGGGGAACTCCGTGTCCTTTTCGCGGTGCTCGGGATGATCAGACGCCGAGAATACCGGCGGCCGGGAGATCGAGGCCGGGGAGCAGTTCTCCGAAGTGCTCGCCGAGCCAGGTCTCGTCGTAGATCGAGTCCAGGTAGCGCTCGCCGAGGTCGGGCGCGATGGCGACGGCGACCGGCTCCTCGCCGGGGTACTTGGCCTCGAGCCAGCGGGACGCGCCGGACACGACGGTGCCGGTCGAGCCGCCGAACAGGAACCCGCGCGAGGCGAGCGCGTGCACGGTGCGGATCGTGTCGGACTCGGCGACGTGCACGACGTCGTCGACGTAGGACTCGTCGACCAGCGCGGGCCGGGCGCTGGTGCCGAGGCCGGGCACCAGGCGCCGCTCGGGGATGCCGCCGAAGGTGACCGAGCCGACCGCGTCGATCGCGACGATCGTGACGGGCCGGCGGTGCTCGCGGAAGTAGCGGGCGCAGCCCATGAGGGTGCCGGTGGTGCCGGCGCCGACGAAGAGGACCTCCAGGTCGGGGAACTGCCTGTCGATCGCTGGAGCGGTCCCGCGGTAGTGGGCGAGCCAGTTGTTGCGGTTGGCGTACTGGTTCAGCCAGACGTACCGCTCGTCGGAGTCGCACAGGTTCCGGACGTACCGGATCCGGCTCTCCAGGAAGCCGCCGTTGGCGTCGGTGGCGGAGATGACGCGGACCTCCGCGCCGAGCGCGCGCATGAGCCGGACGGAGGCGGGGTTGCAGCGCGGGTCGGTGACGCAGACGAACCGCAGCCCGCGGTCGGCGGCGATCAGGCTGAGGGCGATGCCGAGGTTGCCGGAGGAGGACTCGACGATCGTCGAGCCGGGCGCGAGCACGCCGTCGCGCTCGGCGGCCTCCACCATCGCGGCGGCGGCCTTCAGTTTCACCGATCCGGCGAAATTGAATCCCTCGCATTTGAGGAAGAGCGGGCGGTCGATGACGCGGCGCAGATCGACGTAAAGGTCGTCCACGTTGAAATCCTGCGGCGAGGTGATTATCGGCACGCTGTCACCCTTGAATGAAGAAGCAATTCCCTCATCTTCCCCCGAGTACGCCGCGAGCCTCACGCCAGGGTCATGGCGGAGCCTCACCGTACCTTCGGGCATGTTCCGTCGCAACCCCCGATTACCGGCGAGTAGCATCCAATCCCCGCAATCCGGAGCATCACCGACCGGGGCCGGACATAAGCTATGACCTCCGCTCCTTTTCCGATGACGGTGGAGCAGAACGACATCACGGAGAGTGAAGATGAGCGCTCGCGGCCCGGCCGTGGACCGGCTGCTGCCCCTGGACGGCCTGCCCGTCCTCGCCGTGCCCGCCGCCGAGGCGGAGCGGGCGCGGGAGCTGGCGGCGCGGCACGCGATGGTGTCCGAGCGCGAGGTCGACCTGGCCGACCCGGTGATCACCCGGGTGGAGCGGTTCGCCGCCGAGCGGGACCGGCCCGCGGTGACCGACGCGGCCCGGTCGCTGACCTACGGCGGGCTCGCCCGGGAGGCGCGCCGGCTGGCCGCGCTGCTGGAGGACGCGGGCGTCGAGCCCGGCACCGTGGTCGGCGTCGGCGGCCCGCGCTCGGCCGCGGTGGTCGCGGCGTTCCTGGCCATCGAGCTGATCGGCGCGCTGTACGTGCCCGCCGACGAGACCTGGCCGGCGGGCCGGGTCCGCGACGTCCTCGACCAGGCGGGCGCGTCCGTGCTGGTCGTCGCGGACGAGGCGGAGAGCGCCCCGGCGCTGCTGGAGGGCGCCGCCGAGGCCGGCTGCCGGGTGCTGCGGGCGGCCGACGCGGCGGGCCGCGAGCCCTGGGCCGGCGCGCCGCGCCTGGACGCGCTCGACCGCCCCCGGTACGTGCTGTTCACCTCCGGGTCCACGGGCCTGCCGAAGGGCGCGGTCGTCGAGCACCAGGGGATGGTCAACCACCTGTGGGCGAAGATCGTCGACCTGGGGCTGACCGGGGACGACGTGGTCGCCTTCACCGCGCCGCTCGGCTTCGACATCTCGATCTGGCAGATGCTGTGCCCGCTGCTGGTCGGCGGCCGGGTCGACGTGATCGGCGACGAGGTCGGCCACGACCCGGTCGCCTTCGCCCGCGCGGTGGACGGGCAGGGCATCACCGTCGTCGAGCTGGTCCCGACCATGGTCCGCCACCTGCTGGACGACCTGCCCGACGCCCCTGAAGGAAGCCTGGGCGGCCTTCGCTGGATGATCGCCACCGGCGAGGAGCTGCCGGCTGAGCTGGCGCGCCGCTGGCTGGAGGCGATGCCGCACGCCGGGCTGCTCAACGCCTACGGCCCCACCGAGTGCTCCGACGACGTCACCCACCACACCGTGACCGCCGGGGACCTGGACCTGCTGCGGCTCCCCATCGGCGTCCCGATCGTGAACGCGCGCCTGTACGTCCTGCGGGCGCAGGACGACGGGACGTGGGCGGCGTGCGACGCCGGCGAGACCGGCGAGCTGTTCGTCGGCGGCGTCGCCGTCGGCCGCGGCTACCTGGGCAACGACGAGCGGACCAGGGAGGCGTTCTACCGCGACCCGTTCGGGGAGTCGCCGACCGGCCGGCTCTACCGGACGGGCGACGCGGTGCGGCTGCTGCCCGCCGGGGCCGGCGGCGCGGACCGCCCCACCCTGCAGTACCTGGGGCGGGTGGACCGGCAGGTGAAGATCTCCGGCGTGCGGATGGAGCTGGGCGAGATCGAGGCGGTGCTGCAGCGGCACCCCGCGGTGGGCGCCGCGGCGGTCGTCGTGCACGAGTACCCGGCCGGGTAGCGCGGCCGGATGGCGCGGCCGCCGGGCGTCGGAAACGGTGATCATATAACGCTGTGTAATCGCATTGTCCGTGTTGGGTTGCCAACCTTTGTCACCGGATGAGCGTCGGGCGCGCGGCGCACCCCGCCGGTGACCGGCTCTTTTGTCACTCCCGTGAGCAATTGGCGGGGTCAAGTTCTACTTTCGAGGGGATTGCGAGGCATGTGACAGGCTGGTTAACTGTGGCCCCGCTACTCCTGAGTAGGACGATGGGGCGCGGGGCGGGTCCCGGTCGAGGGCGGAAAGCGGCGGCGCTCTGTACGGGCGGGATCACGGGGCGTCGATCCTCGGGGTCCGCGCACCGCCGCGTTCCGGAAGGGACTCGGGTGAAAGGGGACGGGGAGCAGCCCGATCAGTTCTGTGGTCATTTCCTTTGAATTTCCGCCCGCCGGCGCCTTCCGGGCGCCGATGCCTGGCACAAAGCAAACCCCCTTCGACCGGGAAAGCACTTGATGTCGTCCACCGAGTACGTCCCTCTTTCGGCCGCTCAGCAGAGCGTCTGGTACGCGCAGCAGCTGGCGCCCGAAACGCCGATCCACATCGCGCAGTACATCGAGATCGAGGGCCCGCTCGACCACGAACTCTTCGACCGGGTGGCGCGAATCGGCGCGCACGAGGTGCTGGCGCTGCACGCCCGGTTCGCCGAGCGGGACGGGGTGGTGCGGCAGGTGCTCGACCCGGACGCGAGCGTCTCCGTCCCCCTGGTGGACCTGTCCGGCGAGCCCGACCCGGACGCGGCGGCGCGGGCGTGGATGAAGGCGCGGATGGCCGAGCCGATGCCGCTGGACGGCGACCGGCTGTTCGTCACCGCGATGCTGCGGCTGTCGCCCGTCCTGCACCGGTGGTTCATCCGCACCCACCACGCGATCCAGGACGGCCACAGCGGACCGCTGATCATGCACCGGGCCGCGGAGGTCTACACCTCGCTGGCGAACGGCGGCGAGTACGTCCCGGCGGAACTCGGCGACTACCGCCGGGTCCTCGCCGAGGAGGAGGAGTACCGGGCGTCGGAGCGGTTCGAGCGGGACCGCGCGTACTGGACCGAGCGGTTCGCCGACAAGCCGGTCGCGGTGAGCCTCGCCGACGACATGGCCGAGCCGACCGCCGACTTCATCAGCCGCGTCGCCGTCGTCCCGGCGCGGGAGTCCGCGGCGCTCGCGTCCGGCGCGCGGCGGCTGCGCACCGCCACGCAGGGCCTCGCGATCGCGGCGACCGCCGCGTACGTGGCGCGGATGACCGGCACCGAGGACGTCATCCTCGGCCTCGCGGTCAGCGGCCGCACCACGCAGATCGCCAGGGAGACGCCGGCGATGCTGTCGACGGTCCTGCCGCTGCGCGTGCACGTCCGCCCGGACATGACGGTGGACGAGCTGGTCCGCGCCGCGACGCGGGCGAGCGCGCGGGCGCTGCGCCACCAGCGCTACCGCCGCGAGGACCTGCTGCGCGACCTGAAGCTGCTCGGCGAGCGGCGCCGCCTGTACGGGCCGGTCATCAACATCATGGCGTTCGACTACCGGCTCGACTTCGCCGGCCTGCCGGCCCGGATGCACGCCCTCACGATCGGGCCGATCGACGACCTCGCGATCAACATCTACGACAACCTCGACGGCGCCGGCATCCGCGTCGACTTCGAGGCGCACCCCGACCTGTACACCGAGGACCAGGTCGCCGCGCACCAGGAGCGCTACCTCCGGTTCCTGCGCACGCTCGGCGAGGTCGACCCGTCCACGCCGCTCGGGGACGTGGAGCTGCTGGACGGCGCCGAGCGCGACCTGGTGCTGCGCGGGTGGAACGACGTCGCGCACCCGGTCGACCCCCGCACCGCACCGGAGATGGTCGAGGCGCAGGCCGCGCGGACGCCCGACCGGACCGCCGTCATCGCCGGCGACGCCCGCCTCACCTACGCCGAGCTGAACGCGCGCGCGAACCGGCTGGCCCGGCACCTCATCGCGCGCGGCGTCGGCACCGACGACTTCGTCGCGCTCGCCCATCCGCGCGACGAGAACCTCGTCGTCGCCGCGCTGGCCGTGCTGAAGGCCGGCGCCGCCTACCAGCCGATCGACCTGACCTATCCGCCAGACCGCGTCGCCTACATGCTGGCCGACGCCGGCCCCGCCTGCGTCATCACCACCCGCTCCGGCGAGCTGCCCGCCGGCACCCCCCGGGTCGAGCTGGACGCCCTCGCGCTCGACGACCTCCCCGGGGAGAATGTGACCGACGCGGAGCGCGTCCGGCCGCTGCGCCCCGGCAACCTCGCCTACATCATCTACACCTCGGGCTCGACGGGGCGCCCGAAGGGCGTCCCCATCTCGCACGAGAACTTCGCCGGCTTCCACGCCCGGTCGCTCGCGGCCTACGGGGCCGACCGGCTGCGCCGCGTGCTGTTCGCCACGTCGCTGAACTTCGACCTGTCGGTGCTCGAATGGCTGGTCCCGCTGACCGCCGGCGGCGAGATCGAGGTCGTCCGCGACCTCCTCGAGGTCGCCGAGCGCGGCGGCTGGTCGGGCTCGCTGATCGGCGGCGTGCCGTCGGCGATGTCGGCGCTGCTGGGACGCGGCGACTTCCGGCTCGAGGTGCAGGACATGGCGCTCGGCGGCGAGGCGCTGCCGCCGCGGCTGCTGAAGGACGTCCGGGCGCTGCTGCCGGACGCGCGGATCTCCAACATCTACGGCCCCACCGAGACGACGGTCGTCGTGACCGGCTGGTTCGACGACGGGAACCCCGCCGCGGTCGCGCCGATCGGCGGGCCGCTGGCCAACACCCGGGTGTACGTGCTGGACGCGCGGCTGCGGCCCGTCCCGGTCGGGGTCCCCGGCGAGCTGTACATCGCCGGCACGGGCCTGTCGCGCGGGTACCTGCGCCGCCCGTCGCTGACCGCCGACCGGTTCGTGGCCTGCCCGTTCGGCGGGCCCGGCGAGCGGATGTACCGGACGGGCGACCTCGTCCGCTGGATCGGCGACGGGCACCTGGAGTACCTCGGCCGCCTCGACCACCAGGTGAAGGTCCGCGGCTTCCGCATCGAGCTGGGCGAGATCGAGGCGGCGCTGGCGGCGCACCCCGGCGTGACGCAGAGCGTCGTCGTCGCGCGCCGCGACGCCGCCGGCGACACCGTCCTCGTCGGCTACGTGGTCGGCGCCGCGGGCGGCCCGCCCGAGCCCGCCGCCCTCCGCGAGTTCGTCGGGCGGACGCTGCCCGGCTACATGGTGCCGTCCGCGATCGTGGTGCTGGACGCGATGCCGCTCAACCCGGCCGGCAAGCTCGACCGGGCCGCGCTGCCCGAGCCCGACCTCGCCGCCCCGGAGTCCGCGCGGGGCCCGCGCGACGCCCGCGAGGAGATCCTCGCCGGGATCTTCGCCGACGTCCTCGGCGTGGACCGGGTCGGTGTCGACGACGGCTTCTTCGACCACGGCGGCGACTCGCTGAAGGCCACCCGCGTCGTCGCCCGCGCCCGCGCCGCGCTGAACGTGGAGCTGCCCGTCCGGGCGCTGTTCGAGACGCCGACCGTGGCGGGCCTCGCCGAGCGGATCGCCGCGTCCGCGACGGACGCCCGGCGCCCGGCGGTGCGGCCGATGGAGCGGCCCGACCCGCTGCCGGTGTCGCACGCGCAGGAGCGCCTCTGGTTCCTCAACCGGCTCGAAGGCCGCACCGCCACCTACAACATGCCGATCCCGCTCCGGCTGACCGGCGCGCTCGACGTCGAGGCCATGCGCGCCGCGCTCCGCGACGTCGTCGCCCGGCACGAGTCGCTGCGCACCGTCTTCGGGGACGCCGACGGCGAAGCGGTCCAGATCATCCTGGACCCGGCCGACGCCGACCCGCCGCTGACGGTCGGCGACGCCGACCCGGGCGACCTGTTCGGGACGCTGTTCGCCGACGCCACGCGCGGATTCGACCTGGCGTCCGAGCCGCCCGTCCGCGCGCACCTGTACCGGCTGGGCACGGGTGAGGCGGGCACGGACGAGCATCTGCTGCTGCTCGTCCTGCACCACATCGCCGGCGACGGCTGGTCGCTGGCGCCGCTGGCCCGCGACGTCATCACCGCCTACCTGGCGCGCAGCGACGGGAAGGCGCCGGAGTGGGCGCCGCTGCCGGTGCAGTACGCCGACTACGCCCTCTGGCAGCGCGAGCTGCTCGGCTCCGAGGACGACCCGGACGGCCTCGCCGCCCGCCAGATCGCCTACTGGAAGGACGCCCTCGTCGGGCTTCCCGACCAGATCGCCCTGCCGCTGGACCGGCCGCGCCCCGAGCGCGCCTCCTACCGGGGCGGGCGGGCCGCCTTCGAGGTCCCGGCCGACCTGCACGAGGGGCTGCGCGCCGTCGCCCGCGGCCACCAGGTCAGCGTGTTCATGGTGCTGCAGGCCGCGCTCGCCGCGCTGCTCACCCGGCTCGGCGCCGGGACCGACGTCCCGATCGGCTCGCCGATCGCGGGCCGCACCGACCAGGCCCTCGACGACCTGGTCGGCGTGTTCGTCAACACGCTCGTGCTGCGCACCGACACCTCCGGCGACCCGTCGTTCGCCGAGCTGCTCGCCCGCGTCCGGGAGGCCGACCTCGGCGCCTACGCCCACCAGGACGTCCCGTTCGAGCGGCTCGTCGAGGTGCTGAACCCGGTCCGGTCGCTGGCCCGGCACCCGCTGTTCCAGGTCATGCTGACCCTGCAGAACAACCCCGAGCCGTCGGTCGAGCTGCCCGGCCTGAACGTCGCGGTCGAGCCGGTGGACCCGGGCGTCGCGAAGTTCGACCTGGAGTTCCTGCTGGAGGACGCCCCGGACGGCGGCCTCGCCGGCACCCTGGAGTACGCGCGGGACCTGTTCGACGCCGGCACCGCCGAGCGCCTCACCGGCTGGTACCTGCGCATCCTCGAGCAGGTGGCCGCGACCCGCGCCGCCGTCACCGTGGACGGCCTCGACCTGCCCGGCGTCACCCTCGTCCAGGTCGCCGAGCCCGCGGAGGGCCCGGCGGTCAAGCGGCTCGTCGCCTACGTCGTGGCCGCGCCCGGCGCGGCGGTCGACCCCGAGGAGCTGCGCGCCCACGTCCGCGCGCACCTGCCCGAGTCGATGGTGCCCGCCGCCGTCGTCGTGCTGGAGGAGATGCCGCTCACCCCGAACGGCAAGGTCGACACCAAGGCGCTGCCGAAGCCGGACCTCGCCCCCGCCGTCCCGGCGACCGCCTACCGGGCGCCGTCCGGGGAGCGGGAGGAGGCCGTCGCCGCCGTCTTCGCCGACCTGCTGGGCCTCGACCGCGTCGGCGCCGACGACGACTTCTTCGCGCTCGGCGGCAACTCGCTGATCGCGATGCGGGTCGTCAGCCGGATCCGCCGGGTGCTGCGCACCGAGCTGCCCGTCCGCGCGCTGTTCGAGGCGCCGACCGTCGCCGGGCTCGCCGCGCTGCTGGACGGCCGGGAGGCCGCGCCGGGCCGCCCCGCGCTGGAGCCGCGCGAGCGGCCCGAGACCGTCCCGCCGTCGTACGCGCAGCAGCGGCAGTGGTTCCTCAACCGGTTCGAGGGGCCGTCCGCCACCTACAACATGCCGATCGCGCTGCGCATCCGCGGCCCGCTCGACGTGGACGCGCTCCGCGCCGCCGTCGGCGACCTGGTGGAGCGGCACGAGACGCTGCGCACGATCCTGCCGGACAGCGGCGGCGTGCCGCGCCAGCAGGTGCTCGACGCGGCCGCCGCCCGCCCGGAACTGGAGATCACCGCCACCGCGGAGGCCGAGCTGCCGTCGCGGCTGGCCATGGCCGCCGGGTACGCCTTCGACATCTCCGCCGAGCCGCCGCTGCGCTCGCACCTGTTCCGGCTCGCGCCGGACGAGCACGTCATGCTGCTGCTCCTGCACCACGTCGGCGGCGACGGCTGGTCGATGGCGCCGCTCGCCCGCGACTTCATCACCGCCTACGCCGCCCGCGCGGACGGCGCCGCGCCGGACTGGGCGCCGCTGCCGGTGCAGTACGCCGACTACACCCTCTGGCAGCAGGAGCTGTTCGGTTCCGAGGACGACCCGGAGAGCCTGATCTCCCAGCAGATCGCGTACTGGCGCGACGCGCTGGCGGGGCTTCCCGAGGAGCTGGAGCTGCCCGCCGACCGGCCGCGTCCGGCGGAGGCGTCCTACCGGGGCGCGACGGCCCGCTTCCGCCTCGGCCCCGAGGTGCACGCCGCGCTGCGCGCGCTGTCCCTGGACACCGGCGCCAGCCCGTTCATGGTCGCCCAGGCCGCGTTCGCCGCGCTGCTGACCCGGCTCGGGGCGGGCACGGACGTGCCGATCGGGTCGCCGATCGCGGGCCGCACCGACGAGGCGCTGGACGACCTCGTCGGCATGTTCGTCAACATGCTGGTCTTCCGCACCGACACCTCCGGCGACCCGACGTTCCGCGAGCTGGTCGCGCGGGTGAAGGAGACCGACCTCGCCGCCTACGCCCACCAGGACGTCCCGTTCGAGCGCCTCGTCGAGGTCCTCAACCCGCCGCGGCACCTCGCCCGGCACCCGCTGTTCCAGGTCGGGCTGACGTTCCAGAACAACCCCGAGGCGCGGCTGGAGATGCCCGGGTTCACCGCCGAGGTGGAGCCGCTGCACGCCGGGGTGTCCCGGTTCGACCTGCTGATGATCCTCACCGAGCGCGAGGACGGCCTCGACGGCGAGCTGGAGTACGCGCTCGACCTCTACGACCCGGCCACCGCGCAGCGGCTGGTCGCCCGCTTCGAGCGGATCCTGACCGCACTCCTCACCGCCCCCGACGCGCCCATCGGCGCCGCCGCCGTCCTCGACCCTGCCGAGCGCGACCTGATCCTCGGCGAATGGGCCGGCGGCAAGGCGCCCGAGGCGGAGCGGTCGACGATTCCGGCGTTGTTCGAGGCGCAGGCTGCGGCGCGTCCGGATGCGGTGGCGGTGACGTTCGAGGGTGTGTCGCTGTCGTATGGCGAGGTGAATGCGCGGGCGAACCGGTTGGCGCGCCGCCTGGTCGAGCAGGGTGTGGGCCCCGAGCAGTTCGTGGCGTTGAAACTGCCGCGCTCGGCGGAGCTTGTCGTGGCGATCCTCGCGGTGTTGAAGGCCGGGGCGGCCTACGTGCCGATGGACCCGGACTATCCCGAGGACCGGATCGCCTACATGGTCGAGGACGCTGCACCGGTCCTGGCCCTCGGCCCGGACGACCTCGATGCGTTCGGTTACGACGACGCGAACCTGGATGTGGCGATCTCGCCCGACCACCCCGCGTATGTCATCTACACGTCGGGTTCGACCGGGCGGCCCAAGGGCGTCGTGGTGCCGCATCAGAACGTCGTGCGCCTGCTGCGCTCCACCGAAGAGTGGTTCGATTTCGGGCCGGACGACGTGTGGACGCTGTTCCACTCGTACGCGTTCGACTTCACCGTCTGGGAGCTGTGGGGCTCGCTCCTCTACGGCGGGCGTCTCGTCGTGGTCCCGTACCTGACGTCGCGTTCGCCGGATGAGTTCCTGAAGCTGCTGGCCGACGAGCGGGTGACGGTTCTGAACCAGACGCCGTCGGCGTTCTACCAGCTGATGGCCGCCGACAAGGCGAACCCGGGTACGGAGCTGGCGCTGCGGTACATCGTCTTCGGCGGCGAAGCCCTCGACCTCGGACGGCTCGAAGACTGGTACGCGCGGCATCCCGAGGACGCGCCCACGCTCGTCAACATGTACGGGATCACCGAGACCACGGTGCACGTCTCGTACATCGCCTTGGACCGCGCCTACGCCGCGACCGCGCCCGGCAGCGTCATCGGCATCGGCATCCCCGACCTGCGCGTTTACGTTCTGGACGACCGTCTCCAGCCGGTCCCGCCGGGCGTCGTCGGGGAGCTGTATGTCGCGGGCGCGGGCCTTGCGCGCGGCTACCTCAACCGGCGGGCGCTGACCGCCGAGCGGTTCGTCGCCGACCCGCACGGCGCCTCCGGCACCCGCATGTACCGCACGGGCGACGTCGGGCGGTGGCTGAACGACGGCCGCCTCGAATATCTCGGCCGCAGCGACCAGCAGGTGCAGCTGCGCGGCTTCCGTATCGAGCTGGGCGAGATCGAGTCCGCGCTGACCAGGCACGAGGCGGTGTCGGACACGGCCGTGGTCGTCCGCGACGACCGCCTGGTCGCCTACGTGGTCGCCTCCGCGCCGGTGGACCCGACGGACCTGCGCAAATTCGCCGGCGGCGACCTGCCCGACCACATGGTCCCGGCCGTGGTCGTGGAGCTGGACGCGCTGCCGCTCACCGTCAACGGCAAGCTCGACCGCAAGGCGCTACCCGCGCCGGACTTCTCCGCGAAGGCGTCGTCGCGCGCGCCGCGCACCGCCGAGGAGGAGACCCTCGCGGGTCTGTTCGCCGAGGTGCTGGGCCTGGAGCGGGTCGGTGTCGACGACGGGTTCTTCGACCTGGGCGGCGACTCGATCATCGCGATCCAGCTGGTGTCGCGGGCCCGGCAGTCGGGCCTGGTCATCACACCGCGCGACGTCTTCCAGCACCAGACCGTCGAGGAGCTCGCCGCGGTCGCGCGGCCGGTCGGCGAGGACGAGCGGGTCGAGGCCGAGGCGCCCGGCGCGGGCGTCGGGCCGATCCCCGTCACGCCGATCGTCGCCTGGCTGCGCGACCGGGTCGACGGCGACGCGACGCTCATCAGCGGCTTCCACCAGTCGATGCTGCTGCGCACCCCGCCCGCGCTCGGCGCCGACCGGCTCGCCGCCGCGTTCCAGGCCGTCCTGGACCACCACGACGTCCTCCGGCTCCGCCTCGACGTCGAGGACGGCGGCTGGCAGCCGGTCGTCCGGCAGCCCGGCACGGTGGACGCCGCCGCCCTGGTCACCCGGGTGGACATCGCGGGCCTCGACGCCGAGAAGCGCGCCGTGGTCATCGGCGAGCAGGCCGTCGCCGCCCGCGAACGCCTCGACCCGGTCGCCGGGATGACGGCGCAGCTCGTCTGGTTCGACGCGGGCAACGACCAGGGCCGCCTCCTGGTCGTCCTGCACCACCTGGTCGTGGACGGCGTCACCTGGCGGATCCTGCTGCCCGACCTCGTCACCGCCTGGGCGGGCGGCGCGCTCGACCCGGTCCCGACCTCGTTCCGCCGCTGGGCGCAGCGGCTCACCGCCACCGCCGCCGACCGCGAGGACGAGCTGGAGGACTGGCTCGACATCGTGGACGGCCCGCCGCAGCGGCTCGCCCCGCGCGCCCTGGACCCGCGCGTCGACATCGCCGCCCGCGCCCGGTCGCTGACCGTCGACCTGCCCGCCGACGTCACCGGCCCGCTGCTCACCGACGTGCCCGCCGCCTACCACGGCCGCGCCAACGACGTCTTGCTCACCGGCCTCGCCCTCGCCGTCGCGCAGTGGCGCCGCCACCACGGCGCGGGACGCGGCACCGACGTGCTGATCGACCTCGAAGGCCACGGCCGCGAGGACGTCGTGCCGGGCGTCGACCTGTCCCGGACGGCCGGCTGGTTCACCTCCATCCATCCCGTCCGGCTCGACGCGGGCACCGTCGACTGGGCGGAGGTCCGCGACGGCGGCGCCTCCGTCGGCACCGCCATCAAGAAGGTGAAGGAGCAGCTGCGGGCCATTCCGGACGGCGGCATCGGCTACGGCCTGCTGCGGTACGGCGGCGGCGAGGCCGCCGAGGAGCTGGCCGAGCCGCCCGCCGCGCCCATCGCGTTCAACTACCTCGGCCGCGTCGCGCCCGGCGACGGGGACGGCGACTGGACGCTCGCGCCGGAGGAGACTCCCGCAGGCGAGGACCCGCGGATGCCGGTCGCGCACGTCCTGGAGATCAACGCGGTCACCCGCGACGCGGCCGGCGGCCCGGTGCTGTCGGCGACGTGGACGTGGCCCGGCGGGCTGCTGGAGGAGGCCGCCGTCCGCGAGCTGGCCGACGCCTGGTTCACCGCGCTGCGCGGCCTCGTCGCGCACGTCGCCGCCGCCGGCGATGACGGCGCCGCCGGCGGGTTCACCCCGTCCGACCTGCTCGTGGACCTGGATCAGAGCGAGATCGACAAGCTGCAGAGCGCCTGGAGGAAGCAGACGTGAACCGGGGGGACCTCGAGGACATCCTGCCGCTGTCTCCCTTGCAGCAGGGCTTCTTCTTCCACGCGCTGTTCGACGCCGAGACCGGCACCGATGGCGGCACCGGCGCCGATGACGGCGCGTCCGGCCGGGACGTCTACACCGCGCAGCTCGTCCTCGACCTCGACGGGCCGCTCGACGCCGGAGCCCTGCGGACCGCCGCCGAGACGCTGCTGCGCAGGCACTCCAACCTGCGGGCGGCGTTCTGGCACGAGGACCTGTCGCGGCCCGTCCAGGTCGTCCCGCGCACCGTCGAGCTGCCGTGGGAGGAGACCGACGCGGCGGACGCCGCCGAGGCCGACGCGATCGTGGCGCGGGAGCGGGCGCGCGGCTTCGACATGACCGCGCCGCCGCTGCTGCGCTTCGTCCTGGTCCGGACGGGCGCGGCGCAGTATCGTCTCGTCCTCACCAACCACCACATCCTGCTGGACGGCTGGTCCACGCCGATCCTGGCGACCGAGCTGTTCATGCTGTACGTGCAGGGCGGCCACGACACCGGCTTCCCGCGCGTCACCCCGTACAAGAACTACCTCGCGTGGCTGGCGAAGCAGGACCGCGCCGCCGCCGAGGAGGCCTGGCGCCGCGCCCTCGAAGGCGTCGAGGAGCCGAGCCTCGTCGCGCCGGAGGCCGCCGACCGCGCGCCGCGCCCGCCGGAGCGCACCATCGCCGAGCTGGACGAGCGGACGACCCGCCGCCTCTCCCGGGCGGCCCGCCGGCACGGCGTCACGCTCAGCACCGTCCTCCAAGGCGCATGGGGCCTGGTCCTCGGCCGGTTCCTCGGCAGCGACGACGTCGTGTTCGGCGCGACCGTCTCCGGCCGCCCGCCGGAGCTGCCCGGCATCGAGCAGATGATCGGCCTGTTCATCAACACGCTGCCGATCCGCGTCCGGCACCGCCCGGACGAGTCCCTCGCCGCGCTGATGGAACGGCTCCAGGAGGAGCAGACCGCGCTGCTGGCCCACCACCACCTCGGCCTCACCGACATCCAGCGGGTCGCGGGCCACGGCCGCGCGCTGTTCGACACGATGACGGTGCTGGAGAACTACCCGTTCGACCCGGCCATGCTGGACGGCTCGCTGAACGGCGTCCGCATCGCCGCCGCCGACTCCTACGACGCGACCCACTTCCCGCTGTCGTTCGTCGCCGTCCCGGACGACCGGTTGTCGCTGCGGCTGCACTACCGGCCCGACGTGTTCGAGCACGAGGTCGTCGAGGCGCTGCTGGCCCGCGTCCGCCGCTTCCTCGAAGCGTTCGCCGAGGACTCGTCGCAGCTCATCGGCGCCGTCGGCCTGGCGAGCGACGAGGAGCGCGCGACCCTGGCGCGCTGGAACGACACGTCCGCCGGCGTCCCGGCCGGCACCCTCCCCGCCCTGTTCGAGGCCCAGGCCGCCCGCACGCCGGACGAGATCGCGCTCGTCTGCGACCGAACGGCCCTCACCTACGCCGAGCTGAACGAGCGCGCCAACCGCCTCGCGCACGAGCTGATCGCGCGCGGCATCGGCGCGGAGGACCGCGTCGCGATCGTCCTGCCCCGCACTCCCGGGATCGTCGTGGCGATCCTCGGCGTGCTGAAGGCGGGCGCCGCGTACGTGCCGATCGACCCCGAGTACCCAGCCGACCGCATCGCCTACATGCTGGACGACTGCCGTCCCGCCCTCACCATCACCGCCGGCGACTTCCCGCAGGGCACCGGACGGCCCGCGCACGACCCGACCGATGCGGAGCGGGTCCGGCCGCTGCGCTCCGCCAACGCCGCCTACGTCATCTACACCTCGGGCTCCACGGGACGGCCGAAGGGCGTGACGATCCCGCACACCGGCGTCCTGAACTACTACGAGGCGCACCGGGACGCGTTCATCGACCCGGCGGTCGAGGCGGCCGGCGGCCGCCGGATGCGGTTCGCGCACCTCGCGTCGTTCTCGTTCGACACCTCCTGGCACGGCCTGCTGTGGATGATGCACGGCCACGAGCTGCACCTCATCGACGACGCGACCCGCCGCGACGTCGAGGCGTACACCGCATACGTGGCTCGCGCGCGCATCGACCTCGTCAACACCACGCCGTCGCACTTCGCCTCCCTCCGCGAAGCGGGCCTGCTCAGCGACGACGGACGCCACCTGCCCACGCACCTGCTCCTCGGCGGCGAGGCCTTCAGCGACGGCCTCTGGACGGACCTGCGCGAGCTCCCCGGCGTGACCACCCGCAACCTCTACGGCCCGACCGAGTCGACGATCGACACGATGAACCAGGTCGTCGCGCGGGCGGAGCGGGTCTCCATCGGCGCGCCCCACCGCAACACCCGCGCCTACGTGCTGGACGCCGCGCTCCAGCCCGCCCCGCCCGGCGTCCCCGGCGAGCTGTACCTCGCGGGCGCGCAGCTCGCGCGCGGCTACTTCGGGCGCCCGTCGCTGTCGGCGGAGCGGTTCGTCGCCGACCCGTTCGGCGCCCCCGGCGACCGCATGTACCGCACCGGCGACCTCGCCCGGTGGCTGCCGGACGGGACGGTCGAGTACCTCGGCCGCGCCGACGACCAGGTCAAGATCCGCGGCTTCCGGGTCGAGCCCGGCGAGATCGAGAACGTCGTCGCCGCGTTCGACGGCGTCGCGCAGGCCGCCGTCGTCGTCCGCGAGGACCGTCCCGGCGACCGGCGGCTCGCCGCCTACGTCGTGCCCGCCGCCCTGCCCGAGGCCCTGGACGTCGCCGCGCTGCGGAGGTTCGCGGCCGAGCGGCTGCCCGACTACATGGTCCCCGCGTTCACCGTGCTGGACGCGCTGCCGCTGACCGTCAACGGGAAACTGGACCGGTCCGCGCTGCCCGCGCCCGGCGGCGGCGCGTCCGTCAGCCGCGCGCCGCGCTCGCCGCAGGAGGAGATCCTGTGCGGGCTGTTCGCCGAGATCCTCGGCGTGCCGCGCGTCGGCGTCGACGACGGGTTCTTCGACCTCGGCGGCGACTCGCTCACCGCGACCCGCCTCGTCGGCAAGGTCCGCACCGCGCTCGGCGCCGAGCTGCCCGTCCGGGCGCTGTTCGAGGCCCCGACGGTCGCCGGCCTCGCCGAACGGCTCGCCGGGGCGGGCGGGACCGTGCGGCCGCCGCTGGTGCGCGCCGAACGCCCCGAGGTCGTGCCGCTGTCGTACGCGCAGCAGCGGCTGTGGTTCCTCAACCGGTTCGAGGGCGCGTCCGCGACCTTCAACATGCCGGTCGCGCTGCGGCTGGACGGCGCCCTGGACCTGGACGCGCTGCGCGCCGCCCTCGCCGACGTCGTCGAACGGCACGAGTCATTGCGGACGATCTTCCCGGACGGGTCCGGCAGCGCCCGCCAGCTCGTCCTGGACCCGGCCGCCGCCCGGCCGCGCCTCGACGTCGTCCCGACCGGCGAGGCGGCGCTGCCGGCCGCGCTGGCCGCCGAGGTCGGGCGGGGCTTCGACCTGTCGGTGGAGCCGCCGCTGCGGGCCCGGCTGTTCGCGCTCGACGGCGGCGGCCACGTCCTGGCGATGGTGCTGCACCACATCGCGGCGGACGGCTGGTCGATGGCGCCGCTGGCCCGCGACGTGATCCTCGCCTACGCGGCCCGCGCGGAGGGCCGCGCGCCGCAGTGGGCGCCGCTGCCGGTGCAGTACGCCGACTACACCCTCTGGCAGCGCGAGCTGTTCGGCTCGGAGGACGACCCGGAGAGCCTGATCTCCCAGCAGATCGCCTACTGGCGCGACGCGCTCGCCGGGCTCCCCGAGGAACTGGATCTGCCCGCCGACCGGCCGCGCCCGGCGGAGGCGTCCTACCGGGGCGGCACGCACGCCTTCGAGCTGGACGCCGACCTGCACGCGGGCCTGCTGCGGCTCGCCCGCGAGAGCGGCGCGAGCCTGTTCATGGTCATGCAGGCCGCCTACGCCGCGCTGCTGACCCGGCTCGGGGCGGGCACGGACGTGCCGATCGGGTCGCCGATCGCGGGCCGCACCGACGAGGCGCTGGACGACCTCGTCGGCATGTTCGTCAACATGCTCGTCCTGCGCACCGACACCTCCGGCGACCCCTCCTTCCGCGAGCTGATCTCCCGGGTCAAGGAGACCGACCTCGCCGCCTACGCCCACCAGGACCTGCCGTTCGAGCGGCTCGTCGAGGTGCTGAACCCGACCCGGTCGATGGCCCGGCACCCGCTGTTCCAGGTCGCGCTGTCGTTCCAGAACAACCCCGAGGCACGGCTGGAACTGGACGGGACGACCGGCGGCGCCGAACCCCTGACCGCCGGCGCCGCCAAGTACGACCTGTCCCTCTACCTGGAGGAACGGCACGCCGGCGACGGCGCGCCCGCCGGGATCGAGGCCGGTCTGGAGTACGCCCTCGACCTGTTCGACCCCGGCACGGCCGTCGCGATCGCCGGACGGTTCGAGCGGCTCGTCCGCGACCTCCTCGCCGACCCCGACGCGCCGATCGGCACCGCCGAGATCCTGGAACGTTCGGAACGCCGCACCATCCTGCGCAAGTGGGCGGGCGGCAAGGCGCCCGAGGTGGAGCGGTCGACGATTCCGGTGTTGTTCGAGGCGCAGGCTGCGGTGCGTCCGGATGCGGTGGCGGTGACGTTCGAGGGTGTGTCGCTGACCTACGGCGAGGTGAATGCGCGGGCGAACCGGTTGGCGCGTCGCCTGGTCGAGCAGGGTGTTGGGCCTGAGCAGTTCGTGGCGTTGAAGCTGCCGCGTTCGGCGGATCTGGTCGTGGCGATCCTGGCGGTGTTGAAGGCCGGGGCGGCCTACGTCCCGATCGACCCGACCTACCCGGACGACCGGATCAAGTACATGGTCGAGGACGCCGCGCCCGTCCTGGCCCTCGGCCCGGACGACCTCGATGCGTTCGGCTACGACGACGCGAACCTGGACGTGGCGATCTCGCCCGACCACCCCGCGTACGTCATCTACACCTCGGGATCGACCGGACGCCCCAAGGGCGTCGTCATCCCGCACCAGAACGTCGTCCGGCTCCTGCGCTCCACCAAAGAGTGGTTCCACTTCCGGCCCGACGACGTGTGGACGCTCTTCCACTCCTACGCCTTCGACTTCTCGGTGTGGGAGCTGTGGGGGCCGCTCCTGCACGGCGGGCGTCTCGTCGTCGTGCCGTACCTGACGTCGCGTTCGCCGGATGAGTTCCTGAAGCTGCTGGTCGACGAGCGGGTGACGGTTCTGAACCAGACGCCGTCGGCGTTCTACCAGCTGATGGCGGCCGACAAGGCGAACCCGGGCACCGAGCTGGCGCTGCGGTACATCGTCTTCGGCGGCGAAGCGCTCGACCTCGGCCGGCTTGAAGACTGGTACGCGCGGCGTCCCGAGGACGCGCCGACGCTCGTCAACATGTACGGGATCACCGAGACGACCGTCCACGTCTCGTACATCGCCTTGGACCGCGCCTACGCCGCGACCGCGCCCGGCAGCGTCATCGGCATCGGCATCCCCGACCTGCGCGTTTACGTTCTGGACGACCGTCTCCAGCCGGTCCCGCCGGGCGTCGTCGGGGAGCTGTATGTCGCGGGCGCGGGCCTGGCGCGCGGTTACCTCAACCGGCGGGCGCTGACCGCCGAGCGGTTCGTCGCCGACCCGCATGGCGCCCCCGGCACCCGCATGTACCGCACCGGCGACCTCGGCCGCTGGCGTGGCGACGGTGCCCTCGAATACCTGGGCCGCAGCGACCAGCAGGTGCAGCTGCGCGGCTTCCGTATCGAGCCGGGCGAGGTCCAGTCAGCGCTGACCAGGCACGAGGCGGTGTCGGACGCGGCCGTGGTCGTCCGCGACGACCGCCTGGTCGCCTACGTCGTGACCACCGGCGAGGCCGATCCCGCCGAGCTGCGCGCGTTCACCGGCCGGGACCTGCCCGACTACATGGTCCCGGCCGCCGTGGTGGAGCTGGACGCGATCCCGCTGACCGCCAACGGCAAGCTGGACCGCAAGGCGCTGCCCGCGCCCGACTTTTCGGCGAAGGCGTCGTCGCGGGCGCCGCGCACCGCCGAGGAGGAGACCCTCGCGGGCCTGTTCGCCGAGGTGCTGGGCCTGGAGCGGGTCGGTGTCGACGACGGGTTCTTCGACCTGGGCGGCGACTCGATCATCGCGATCCAGCTGGTGTCGCGGGCCCGGCAATCGGGCCTGGTCATCACGCCCCGCGACGTCTTCCAGCACCAGACCGTCGAGGACCTCGCCGCGGTCGCGCGGCCGGTCGGCGAGGACGAGCGGGTCGAGGCCGAGCCGCCCGGCGCGGGCGTCGGCCAGATCCCGGCCACCCCGATCATGCGCTGGTTCCAGGAACTGGACGGCCCCGTCTCCGGCTACAGCCAGCGGATGCTGCTCCAGGTCCCGCCGGACCTCGGCGTCGACCGGCTGGCGGCCGCGCTCCAGACGCTGCTCGATCACCACGACGTCCTGCGCCTGCGGGTGCGCGACGGCGAGTTCGAGGTCGCCGAGCCGGGCGCGGTCGACGCGGCGCCGCTCGTCCACCGCGTCGACGTGACGGGCCTGGAAGGCGACGCGCTGCGCGCCGTCCTCGCCGAGCACGCCCGCGCCGCCCGCGACCGCCTCGACCCCGAGGCCGGCATGATGGCGCAGCTCGTGTGGTTCGACGCGGGACCCGCCGCGTCCGGCCGCCTCCTGCTGACGCTGCACCACCTGGTCGTGGACGGCGTGTCCTGGCGGATCCTGCTGCCCGACCTCGTCACCGCCTGGGCGGGCGGGACGCTCGACCCGGTCCCGACCTCGTTCCGCCGCTGGGCGCAGCGCCTGGTCGCCGAGGCGTCCGACCCGTCCCGCACCGCCGAACTGCCGCTGTGGGAGGACGTCCTCGCCACCCCCGACCCGGTCCTCGGCGCCCGCCCGCTCGACCCGAAGGCCGACACGTTCGCGACGGCCCGGCACCTCACCCTCGACCTGCCCGCCGACGTCACCGGGCCGCTGCTCACCGACGTCCCGGCCGCGTTCCACGGCCGCGCCAACGACGTCCTGCTCACCGGCCTCGCCCTCGCCGTCGCCGAATGGCGGCGAGACCGGGGCGTCTCCGACGACACCGCCGTGCTCATCGACCTGGAGGGCCACGGCCGCGAGGAGATCGTGCCGGGCGTCGACCTGTCCCGCACCGCCGGCTGGTTCACCGCCATCTACCCGGTGCGGCTGGACGCCGGCCGTCTGGAGCCCGGCGATGTCCGGGAGGGCGGCCAGGCCGTCGGCACCGCCCTGAAACGGGTCAAGGAGCAGTTGCGGGAGATCCCCGACAACGGCATCGGGTACGGGCTGCTCCGCCACCTCAACCCGGCCGCCGCGCGGCGGCTCGGCGGGCGCCCGCACCCGCAGATCGCGTTCAACTACCTCGGCCGGTCCGCCGTGCCCGAGGCCACCGACTGGGGGCCCGCCGGCCAGGCCGACGCCGGGGCGCTCGGCGGCGGCCAGGACGGCGCGCTCGGCCTCGTCCACGCCATCGAGGTCAACGCGCACACCCGCGACCTGCCCGGCGGCCCCGAGCTGAGCGCCACCTGGACCTACGCGGGCGGCCTGTTCGGCGAGGACGCCGTCCGCGACCTCGCCGGACGCTGGTTCGCGGCGCTGCGCGGCCTCGTCGCGCACGTCCTCGACGCGCCCGCCGACGGGCCCGTCGGCGGGTTCACCCCCTCCGACCTGTCCCTGGTCGACGTCAGCCAGGACGAGATCGACGAACTCGCCGCCGAACTCGACGGTGAATGGGAGCTGGATTGACCACGTCGCAGCTTGAGGACATCCTCCCGCTGTCCCCGTTGCAGCAGGGCCTGTTCTTCCACGCCCTCTACGACTCGGGGCACGACGTCTACACCGCGCAGATCGCGTTCGACCTGCGCGGCCCCCTCGACGCGGACGCGCTGCGCGCCGCCGCCGCGACCCTGCTGCGCCGGCACGCCAACCTGCGCGCCGGGTTCCGGCAGCGCAAGGAGGGCTCGCCCGTCCAGGTCGTGCACCGCACCGTCCGGCTGCCGTGGCGGGACGCCGACCTGACCGGGCTGCCCGCGGCCGAGCGGGACGCGCGGGCGCGGGAGCTGGCCGAGGCCGAGCGGACCCGCCCGTTCGACATGGCCCGGCCGCCGCTGCTGCGCTTCCTGCTGATCAGGCTGGCGGACGGCCTGCACCGGATGGTGTTCACCAACCACCACATCCTGCTGGACGGCTGGTCCACGCCCGTCCTGCAGACCGAGCTGTTCGCGCTGTACCTGGCCGGGGGCGACGACACCGGCATGCCGCGCGTCACCCCGTACAAGAACTACCTCGCGTGGGTCGCCGCGCAGGACCGGCCCGCCGCCGAGGACGCCTGGCGCCGCGCGCTCCACGGCGTCGACGGCCCGACCCTCGTCGCGCCCGGCGCCGGTGAGCGCGGCCCCTCGGATTCCGGCGCCGCCGCGCCCGGACGGGTGCGGATCCGGCTCACCGAGGACCTCACCGCGGCGCTGTCGGCGCGCGCCCGCGCCCAGGGCGTCACCCTCAACACCGTGCTCCAGCTCGGCTGGGGCGCCCTGCTCGGCCGCCTCACCGGCTCCGGCGACGTGGTGTTCGGCGCCGCCGTGTCCGGGCGCCCGCCCGAGCTGCCCGGCGTCGAGCAGATGATCGGCCTGTTCATCAACACGCTGCCGGTCCGGGTGCGGGTCCGGCCCGGCGACACCGTCGCCGCGGCGCTCACCCGCCTGCAGGACGAGCAGGCCGCGCTGATGGCGCACCACCACCTCGGCCTGTCGGACATCCAGCGGCTCGCCGGCACCGGCCCGCTGTTCGACACGATGACCGTCCTGGAGAACTACCCGTTCGACCCCGACGCCGCCGGCACCGACCTCGGCGGCCTCACCCTCCACGACGTCGACGGCTACGACGCCTCGCACTACCCGCTGGCGCTCGCCGCCGTGCCGGGCCAGGCGGGCCTGTCGCTGCGGCTGGACTTCCGCACGGACCTGTTCGGCGAGGACGAGGCGCAGCGGCTGATGCGCCGGTTCGTCCGCATCCTGGAGTCCGTCGCCCACCGCCCCGACCTGCCGCTCGGCCGCATCGACGTGCTGGAGGACGACGAGCGCGACCTCGTCCAGCGCGCCTGGCAGGGCCCGGACACCCAGCGCAGGCCCGGCACCGTGACCGGCCGCTTCGCCGAGCAGCTCGCCGCCGCCCCGGACGCCGTCGCCGTCGCCGCGGGGGAGGAGTCGCTCACCTACGCGGAGCTGGACGAGCGCGCGAACCGGCTGGCGCACCGGCTGGTCGGGCTCGGCGTCCGCCGCGAGACGCCCGTCGCCGTCCTGCTGGAGCGGTCGGCCTCCACCGTCGTGGCGTCCCTGGCCGTCCTGAAGGCCGGCGGCGCCTACGCGCCGATCCACCACGCCTACCCGCCCGAGCGGACGGCGTGGGCCGTCGCCGAGGTCGACGCGCCCGTCCTGCTCGTCGACACCGCGATGCGAGGCCGCGTCGCCGGCCTCGGCACCGCCGCGCACGTGCTGGTCCTGGACGACGACCCGGAGACCGCCGCGCAGCCCGCCACGGCCCCGGACGTCCCGTGCCATCCCGAGCAGCTCGCCTGCGTGCTGTTCACCTCCGGCTCGACCGGCGTGCCGAAGGGCGTCATGCTCCGCCACCGCGACGCGGTCAGCCTCGCCACCGACGGGGAGCTGCGCGGCGGCGCCCACGAGCGGGTGCTGTTCCACTCGCCGCACGCGTTCGACGCGCACGTCTACGAGATCTGGACGCCGCTGCTGCAGGGCGGCGCCGTCGTCGTCGCGCCCCCCGGCCACCTGACCGGCGAGGCGATCGAGGAGCTGACCCGCGCGCACGGCGTCACCGGCCTGTTCATCACCACCACGCTGTTCAACCTGGTCGCCGACGAGCGGCCGCGGGCGTTCGCCGGGCTCCGCGAGGTCCTCACCGGCGGCGAGGCCGGGTCGACGGCCGCGATCCGCAAGGTCCTCGCCGCGTGCCCCGACACCGAGGTCGGCAACGTCTACGGCCCCACCGAGGCGACCACCTACACCACCGTCGACCGGCAGCGGGCGCGGCTCGCCGACCCGTCCGAGACGACCGCGTTGCTCGGCCGGCCGATGGACGACCGGCGCGTGTACGTCCTGGACCAGGGGCTGCGGCCCGTCCCGCCAGGCGTGGTCGGCGAGGCCTACATCGCGGGTCCCGGGCTCGGCCGCGGCTACCTGCGGCGCGCGTCCCTCACCGCGGAGCGGTTCCTGCCCGACCCGTTCGGGGCGCCCGGGACCCGCATGTACCGGACCGGCGACCTCGTCCGGCACCGCCCCGACGGCACCCTGGAGTACGTCGACCGGGTCGACTTCCAGGTGAAGGTCCGCGGGTTCCGGATCGAGCTGGGCGAGATCGAGGCCGTCCTCACCGCGCACCCGGCCGTCGCGAACGCCGCCGTCGTCGCCCGCGAGGACGCCCCCGGCGTCAAGACCATCGTCGCCTACGTCATCGCCCCGGACACCGAGGAGCTGAAGGAGTTCGTCGCGGCGCGGCTGCCGGAGTACATGGTGCCCGCCGCGTTCGTCCGGCTCGACACCTTCCCCGTCGGCCCGAACGGAAAGCTCGACCGGCGCGCCCTGCCCGCGCCCGACTACGCCGCCTCCGCCGGACGCGACCCGGCCACGCCCGAGGAGGAGGCGCTCTGCCGGATCGTCGCGGACGTCCTCGGCCTCGACCGGGTCGGCGCCGACGCCAGCTTCTTCGACCTCGGCGGCGACAGCATCGCCGCGCTGAAGCTGGTCACCCGCGCCCGGCAGGCCGGGATCGAGCTCACCCCCCGCGACGTGTTCACCCACCAGACCGTCGAGGCGCTCGTCCACGCCGGCGAGCCCGAGGACCGGCTCGGCTTCGAGATCCTGCTGCCGATCCGCACCACCGGGACCCGGCCGCCGGTCTTCTTCGTCCACCCGGCGGGCGGGCTCGCCTGGAGCTACCTGCAGTTCCAGCGGCACCTCGGCCCCGACCAGCCCGTCTACGGCCTGCAGGGCAGCGCGTTCACCCGCTCCGAGCTGCCCGGCTCGGTCGAGGAGATGGCGCAGGACTACATCGAGCAGATCCGGAGCGTGCAGCCGTCCGGGCCGTACCACCTCGTGGGCTGGTCGCTCGGCGGCCTCATCGCCTACGAGATGGCCGTCCGGCTCCAGGCCGCCGGCGAACGCGTCGGGCTGCTCGCGCTCATCGACGCCTACCACAGCCAGGACCTGGAGTCGGAGAAGCGGGAGATCCTGCCGGAGCTGCTGGAGTCCATCGGGATCGACGCGAAGATGGTCGCCGACGACGGCAACCCCGACATGGCCCAGATCATGGCGGTGCTCGCCGAACGCGACGACGCCCTCGCCACCCTCCGCGAGGACGACCTCGTCAACGTCTACCGCAACTACGAGAACGGGCTCCACCAGGCCGAGCGGTACCGGCCCGGCCGGTACCGCGGCGACGTCGTGTTCTTCACCGCCCTGCAGGGCCGCACCCCCGACTCGCCGACCGGCCCGTCCAACTGGGGTCCGCTCGTCGAGGGGCAGATCGAGGACTACCCCCTGGACGTCGAGCACCACTTCCTGCTGGAGCCCGGACCGGCCGCCGAGATGGGCGCCGTGCTCGCCGCCAAGCTCGACAAACTCCACGTCAACGACCGAACGCTCGGAAAGCAGTGAAAGGGACACCGATGACGAACCCCTTCGAGGACGCCGACGGCACCTACACCGTCCTCGTCAACGACGAGGGCCAGCACTCGCTGTGGCCGTCGTTCGCCGAGGTCCCCGCCGGGTGGACGGTCGCCAAGGCCGAGGACACCCGGCAGGCGTGCCTGGAGTACATCGAGGCCAACTGGACCGACATGCGCCCGAAGAGCCTCGTCGAGGCCATGGGTGAGTGACCCGGGCGCGGGGCGCGCGCTGGAGATCCCCGCGGTCACCGAGTGGGCGATGGAGATGCTCGACCCCGCCGACCTGCGGCCCGCGCCGCCGCCCGGCGTCGAGATGACCGTCACCCTGGCCGGGGTGCCGTCCGCGGACGTCAGCCGGGCCCTGTACGCGATGGTCGGCGCCCGCGTCTGCTGGACGGACCGCTTCCCCTGGTCGCACGCCGACTGGTGCGCCTGGGTGGAGCGCCCCGAGCTGTCCACCTGGCTGGTGACGGCCGAGGGGACGATCGCCGGGTTCTTCGAGCTGGAGGCCCAGCCGGGCGGCGACACCGAGATCCACCTCGTCGGGCTGACCCCGGCGTTCGTCGGCCGCGGCTGCGGCGGCCACCTGGTCGAGCAGTGCACCCGGCGGGCGTGGCGGCGCGGCGAGCTGTGGGCCCGCGGCAGCGGTCCGGCCTCGCGCGTGTGGCTGCGCACCAGTACGCTCGATCACCCGAACGCGATGGCGAACTACCGGCGCCGGGGTTTCAAGGTGGCGGCGGAGACGACCGCGCCGAAGCTGGTCCCGGACCCGCGGATCGCGCCGTGGCCGCTGCCGCGGGACCCGCGCGCGGCGTCCCGCCGGCACGAGGAGGAGGAGCTGATCACGTGAGCTGGTTCCGCTGCCCGGAGCCCCGGCCGTGGGCGTCGATGCGGCTGTTCTGCCTGCCGCACGCGGGCGGGTCCGCGGTGTTCTACCGGCCCTGGGTGAAGGCGGTCAGCCCGGCCCTGGAGGTGCAGGCCGTCCAGTACCCGGGCCGCGCCGACCGGATGGTGGACGCGTTCGTCACCGACGCCCACCAGCTCGCCCGGCTGATCGCCGGCGCGATGGCACCGCTGATGGACCGCCCGGCCGCGCTGTTCGGGCACAGCATGGGCGCCGTGCTGGCCTACGAGGTGGCGCGGCTGCTGCAGGAGCGCGGCACCCCGCCGGTGCACGTCTTCGCCTCCGGCGCCCGGCCCCCGCACGACCGCGGCGACGAGCGGGTCGCGGAACGCGACGACGACGGCGTGGTCGAGGCGATGCTGAAGCTCGGCGGCACCGACGCCGAGGCGCTGCGCGACCCGGAGCTGCGCGAGCTCGTCCTGCCGTACGTGCGCAACGACTTCGCGCTGATCGAGGACTACGCGCACCGGGACGGGACGCGGCTGACCGTCCCGGTCACCGCGATCATCGGGGACGCCGACCCGCACGTGACCGAGGCGCAGGCCAAGGGCTGGGCGCAGGTCACCGCCGGCCGGTTCGCGCTGAAGGTGCTGCCCGGCGGGCACTTCTACCTCAACGACCGGCAGCCGCAGGTCGTCGCCGAGATCCACCGCACCCTCGAGATCCCCGTCTGACGGGCGGCGGGCCGGTGGCCGGACGTGTGGTGACCACCGGCCCGCCGCCGAGAGCGGTGCCGATCTATTAGGTGCCGATCTAGTAGATGGACACGCCGTAGACGCTCAGGGGCTCGGTGACGGGCTGGAAGAACGTGGTCCCTCCGGAGGAGCAGTTGCCGCTGCCGCCCGAGGTCAGCCCGAGCGCGCTGGACCCGGCGAACAGCGAGCCGCCGCTGTCGCCCGGCTCGGCGCACACCGTGGTGCGGATCAGGCCACTGACGCTGCCCTCCTGGTAGTTCACCGTCTGGTTGAGGGCGGTGACGCGTCCGCTGTGCACGCCGGTGGTGCTGCCGCTGCGGTACACGGTCTGCCCGACCGTGGCGTTCGCGGCGCCGGTGATGTCGCGGGTGCCGCTGCCGTAGAGGCTGACGGAGCCCTGGGTGTCGGTGGGGGTGGAGGTGTACTGGACGATGCCGTAGTCGTTGCCGGGGAAGCTGCTGCCGGCGGTGCGGCCGAGCGTGCGGCCGGACGAGTCCGTCCAGGTGGAGCCGATGTTGGTGCAGTGCCCTGCGGTGAGGAAGTAGTACGTGCTGCCGCGCCGGACGTTGAAGCCGAGCGAGCAGCGGGCGCCGCTGGTGTAGATGGCCTCGCCGCCGCGGGTGAACGTGCGGAACGTCCCGGCGACGCGCTCGGTGCGGACGGCCGCGCCCTGCTTGGCGGCGGCGGCCTTCACCTTCTTGAGCGCGGCGCCCTTGACCGTGCTGTCCATGGTGAGGACGACCTGGTCGGTGGCGGGGTCGGCGGCCCAGGCGGTGCCCGGGACGGCCGCGTCGCGCTTGAGCGCGGCCATGACCTTCTTCAGGTCGCCGCCGTCGCGGGCGACGGTCCGCGGCACGGCGCCGGCGGCGCGGACGGCGCGGGCGGACGCGGCGTCGGCCACCGTGACGACCAGCTTGCCTCCCTTCAGGTAGGAGCCAGCGGTGCGGGAGCCGAGCCGCTGCGCGAGCGCCGTGGCGACCGCGCCCTGCCGGGCCGCGGC
Source organism: Actinomadura opuntiae (assembly GCF_030283205.1). Classification (GTDB taxonomy): domain Bacteria; phylum Actinomycetota; class Actinomycetes; order Streptosporangiales; family Streptosporangiaceae; genus Spirillospora. The sequence continues at coordinate 6,501 of NZ_JASNWF010000019.1, read as the reverse complement.
GTCGGCGGCCGGGGCGGTGCGCGCCGCGGCGGCCGTGGTCGAGGCGTGCGCGGCGGGTCCGCCGGCGAGGGCGGTCGCCAGCAGCCCGGTCGCCGTCAGCGTGGCGGCGCCGCCGATGCGTGCGTGACGGAACTTCACTGTGCCTCCAGGGGGGAGCGGGCGCACCCGAGTGGTGCGCCGGAGGTCACCGCACATGGTGGAAGAAGCCCCAATGGGGACGAAAGGGAAGAAAGTGCCTAAGCGCCGGTGAACGGATTGTCACAATGGGTACGCGCGCCCGGTCGCGGGCGGTGGGGCGTCTTCGGGCGCGCGGAACCGGGCCGGGGCGCACCGGCCGCGGCTGGACGCGGCGTCCAGTGGGCCTCCCGGCCGTGCGGCCCGCGTCGTACAGTCGAGACGGCGGGGGACCGGACATACGACGCGGATCCCCCCGCCCCCGGTTCCCCGGCACGGGAGTGCCCATGGGAGTCGAGATCCGGGTGGAAGGGCTGAAGAAGTCGTTCGGGCGCCAGGTCATCTGGGAGGACGTGTCGCTCACCGTGCCGGCGGGCGAGATCTCCGCGCTGCTCGGGCCGTCCGGCACCGGCAAGTCGGTGTTCCTGAAGAACCTCGTCGGGCTGCTGCGCCCCGACCGCGGCCACGTCTACGTCGGCGGCGGCGACGTCCCGCGGCTGGCGGAGAACCGGCTGTACGAGATGCGCCGCCATTTCGGCGTGCTGTTCCAGGACGGCGCCCTGTTCGGCTCCATGAACGTCTTCGACAACATCGCCTTCCCGCTGCGCGAGCACACCAGGAAGGGCGAGACCGAGATCCGCCGGATCGTGCTGGAGAAGATGGACATGGTCGGCCTCGCCGGCTCCGAGCACAAGCTGCCCGGCGAGATCTCCGGCGGCATGAAGAAGCGCGCCGGGCTGGCCCGCGCGCTCGTCCTGGACCCCGACATCATCCTCGCCGACGAGCCGGACTCCGGCCTGGACCCGGTCCGCACCGCCTACCTCAACCAGCTGTTCGTCGACCTCAACGCCGAGATGGGCGCGACGTTCCTGATCGTCACGCACGACATCGGCACCGCCCGGGTGCTGCCCGACAACCTCGGCCTGCTGTTCCGCCGCGGGCTGGTGATGTTCGGCCCGCGCGAGATGGTGCTGTCCAGCACGCACCCGGCGGTCAACCAGTTCTTCAACGCCCGCCGCGAGGGCCCGATCGGGATGGCCGAGGAGAAGGACCAGGCGGACGCGGCGGAGGAGGAGCGGCTCCCGCAGGCGATGCCGGGGCCGATCCCGCCGCAGCTGATGCCGAGCGACGGCAGCGTGCGGCCCTCGATGCGCCGCCCGGGCGCCTGGCTCCGCGAGCACGGGGTGACCCCGCCGCCCGGGTCGTTCATCGACGGCCAGGGCAACGACTGGATGGCCGGGTGGGACGAGCTGACCGCGGCCCGCCGCCGCCCGGAGTGACGCGGGCGGCGCCGGAGGCGCGGGTGACAGCCGGGGCCGCGGCCGGGAGAATGGACCGGTGACATTGCTTCTGTCCCGTTCGGACCTGGAATCGCTGCTCGTGCCCACCGAGTGCCTCGGCGCGCTGCGCCGCGGGTTCACCGCCGCTGGGAACGAGTCCGTCGCGCGCCGCGTCGTGGCGAAGGTGCCCGGCCAGGGCACCGCCACGGCGCTGCTGCCGGGCGTGGTGGAGGACGTCCCCGCCTACACGGTGAAGGTGAACGCCAAGTTCCCCGGATCGCGGCCCGCGCTGCGCGGCGTGGTGTGCCTGCACGACCTCGCCACCGGCGAGCTGCTCGCGCTGCTGGACTCGGCCACCGTCACCGCGTGGCGCACCGGCCTCGCGGCCGCGCTCGGCACGCACGCGCTCGCCCGGTCCGCCGCCGACACCGTCGCGGTCATCGGCGCAGGGGCGCAGGCCGAGCTGGTGATGCGGGGGCTGGCCGAGCTGCGCCCGGTGCGCGGGCTGACGGTCTGCGACCTGGACGCCGAACGCGCCGCCGCGTTCGCCGAACGGCACGGCGCGCGGCTCGGCGCGCGGGCGTCCGTCGCGGCCGACCCGCGCGACGCGGTGCGCGGCGCCGGGATCGTCGTCGTCGCGACGTGGGCGCGCCGGCCGCTGCTGCACGCCGCCGACGTCCCGCCGGGCACCCATGTCACCTCGCTCGGCGCCGACGAGCCCGGCAAGGCCGAGCTGGCCGCCGACCTGCTGGAGGGCGCCCGCGTCGTGGTCGACGACGTGCCGCTCGCGGTCGAGATGGGCGTGCTGGCCGGAGCCGGCCTGGACGTCAAGCACGCCGCCGGGACGCTGCGCGACCTGCTGCTCGGCGAGGTCCCGGGCCGGGTGAAGGACGGCGAGGTCACCGTGTACGCACCGGTCGGGCTTCCGTGGCAGGACCTCGTGCTGAGCTGGACCGCCTACCGGGCCGCCCGCGCGTCCGGAACCGGCCGGGAAATGGACTTCCTGGAGTGAGACTCTGCATTTCGCGGAATACCCGATGTCGTGCTTTGTGGGAATCCGTCGTATCTTTACGGCGCTATGCAGAATAGTGTTAACTTCACTGGGTATGCGCTGCCCCTGACCGCGCCCTGTCAAGGCGACGCCGGCTGCCTCGGGAGTCGAAGATGATTCGGATTCTGCTCGCCGAAGGGGCGCAGCTGCTCCGCGGCGGACTCGTCGCATTGTTCGAGAGCGTGCCGGACCTGGAGGTCGTCGCCTCGGTCGACCGCGGCGAGCAGGTGCTGCGGGCGGCCCGCCGGTGCGGCCCCGACGTCGCGCTGGTCGACGTCGGGCTGCCCGGCCTGGACGGCTTCTCCGCCGCGTGCGCGCTCAAGGAGACCGTCCCGGAGTGCCGCACCGTCCTGATGGCGGGCCGCTGCCGGAGCGGCGACCTGCGCCGCGCGGTGGCCGCGGGCGCGGCCGGCCTGGTGCTGAAGGACACCTCGCCCGGCGAGCTGGCCGACGCCATCCGCCGCGCCGCCTCCGGCGCCCGCGTCATCGACGCCGACATGGCCTTCACCGAGCTCGGCTCGGCCCGCGGCCCGCTCACCGAGCGCGAGATCGAGGTGCTGGCGCTCGCCTCACGCGGCGCCACCGCCGCCGAGATCGCCGAGCACCTCGTCCTGACGATCGGCACGGTCCGCAACCACCTGTCCCGCATCAACCGCAAGATCGGCGCCCGGAACCGGGTGCACGCCATCCGGATCGCCGAGGACGCCGGATGGCTCTGAGCCCGCGCCCTCAGGCCCCGGGCGGGGCGGCGGCGCCCCGGCCTCCCAGCGCCCGGCCAGGTCCCGGTAGAGCGGCGAGACCCGCGGCAGCCCGGCGTGCGTCCCGACCAGCGCGCGCGTCCCGTCCAGCACCAGCACCCTGCGCGCACGCGCCGCCGACGCGATCCGGTGCGCGATGACGATCAGCGTGCCGCCGCGCGCGGCGAACGCCGCCTCCGCCCGCGCCTCCGCCGCCGCGTCCAGCCGGCTGGACGCCTCGTCAAGGATCACCACCGGCGCGGGCGACAGGTAGGCGCGGCACAGCGCGAGCAGCTGGCCCTGCCCCTCGGTCAGCGCCGCCGGGTCCAGGTCCGCGCCGAGCCCGCCGAGGTCCCGGACGAGCCGTCCCGCGCCCACCGCGTCCACCGCCCGGCAGACCTCCGGCACGTCCGCGTCCGGCGCGAAATACGTCAGGTTCTCCCGGACCGTGCCGGAGAAAAGGTAGGCCTCCTGCGGAATGAGCGCACGAATCCGTGGATCGCCCGCCGCCGCGCCTTCCACGAGCACTTCTCCGCCGGTCGGCGAGAGCGTTCCGGCGAACAATGCGGCGAGCGTCGATTTGCCGATGCCGCTCGGCCCCACCACCGCCAGATGATCACCGTGCGGAATGGTCAGATCGAGCTCGCTGATCACTTCCCGGCCATTCCCGTAGGCGAAGGTGACCTTTCGCAGCTCGACGGCGGGCGCCCGCGGCGCGCCGCTCCGTTCCGCGCGCGCGGGCACTGCCGGGACGAGCGCCCCGGTCGCGCCGGTCTCCTCGATCCGGCCGAGGGTGACGGCGAGCCGCAGCCCGCTGCTGCCCATGCCCTGCACCAGCGTCCGCAGCGCCGGCTGCAGCCCGTGCAGCACGTAGGTGAGCGCCCCGATCACGGTGCCCGCCGTGGCGCCGCGCCGCATCAGCCACGGCGCCGCCGCCAGCACGGCCAGCACCGGCCCCCAGGCGCTCACCGCGAGCGCCAGCGCCCGGAACGCCGCGAACCGCGCGACCGCGTTCCCGGCCGCCGCCTGCGCGTCGACCGCACCGCCCAGCGCGTCCCGCACCGCGTCCTCCGCGCCGCACGCCGCCACGTCGCGCAGCCCGCCGGCCAGCTCCGCCGCCTGCGCCGCGATCGCCTCCTCGCCGACGACCAGCGCGCGCTGCCGGACCGCCGCCGCCCCGAACGCCGCCCAGAACAGCGCGAGCCCCGCCAGCAGCGGCGGCAGCACCAGCCCCGCGACCTCCGGCATCAGCGCCAGCAGCCCGAGCAGCGCCGCCGCGGCCGAGAACGCGAACCCGCGGGCGACGATCAGCAGCCCCCCGAACGCGTCCCGGACGATCTCCACCTGGTGGGTGAGCCGCGCCACCGCGCCGGTGTCGGCCGCCCCGTCCAGCGACCGGCGCAGCGCCCCCCGGACGACCCGCCGCACCAGCTCGTCGCGGAACGGCTCCACCAGCGCCGCCAGCGCCCGGTACAGCCGCCGGCTGCCGAACGCCCCGACGGCGGCCGCGGCGGCCAGCACCGCGAGCCACACCGCCGCGTCCCGCGTCCGGCCGCCGCGGAACGCGTCGGTCGCGCGCCCGACCGCCGTCCCGAGGACCGCCGTCGGCACCGCCTCCACCACCGACCATCCCAGCCCGGCCGCGACGGCCCGGGGGTGCGCCCGGACGACCCCCGCGACGGCTCGCCGCACCGTCCGCATCAGCTCCCCGCGCCCCGTGCTCATGCGCCGTCCGCCGCCGGCGCGGTGAAGACGGCGCGGTAGTCCGGGTCGTCCCACAGGGCCAGGTGGGTGCCGGTGGCGCGGACGCGGCCGCCGTCCAGCCAGACGACCAGGTCGGCGCGCGCGGCGGTCGTGGCGCGGTGCGCGATGAGCAGGCGGGTGCGGCCGGCGAACCGGGTCAGCAGCGCGTCGGTGATCTGGACCTCGGTGACGGTGTCGAGGCTCGAGGTGGCGTCGTCCAGGACCAGGACGCGCCCGGCGTGCGCGAAGGCGCGGGCCAGGCCCATCCGCTGCCGTTCGCCGCCCGACATCGGCGCGTCCGCGAGCGGCGTGGCGTAGCCGTCCGGGAGGCGGCGGATGAACGCGTCGGCCTGCGCGGCGCGCGCCGACTCGCGCAGCCACGAGGCGGGCGGCCGCGCCGGCCCGAACGTGAGGGCGTCCTCGACGGTCGCGCCGAACAGCGCGGGCCGCGCGAACGCGTACCCGATCTCGCGGCGCAGGGACGTCCGGGCGAGGCGGGGCAGGGGCGCGCCGTCCAGCAGCACCTCGCCCTCGTCGGGGTCGGCGAGCCGGCCGGCGAGCGCCGCGAGCAGCGACTTGCCGGAGCCGGACCGGCCGACGACCGCGACGGCGCGCCCGGCCGGCACGGTGAGGTCGAGGCCGTCCAGCACGCCGCCGGCGCGCACCCCCCGGAACTCCAGCAGGCCGGGCCCGGGCGGCACCGCGGCGGTGCCGTGCGCGCGGGCCGGGACGGCGAGGATCCCGGCGGCGCGGCGGGCGCCCGCGCGGGCCCGGCCCAGCCGCAGCACCTGCGTCAGCACGGGCCCGAACCCGGCGGCCAGGCCCGCGTACTGGACGGTCGCGACCAGCTCGCCCGGCGTGATCCGGCCCGCGGCCAGCTCCGTCCCGGCGACCGCGACGGCCGCGACCTGCAGCAGCAGCAGGGTGAGCAGGCCGCGCGCGGCGATCGAGCCCTGCACCCGCCACATCGTCTCGCCCTCCGCGCGCAGGCCGGGCAGCGGCGCCAGGACGCGCGCGGCCTCGCGCTCGGCGGTGCCGGCGGCGGCGATCGTGCGGGAGCCGGCGAGGGCCTCGGCGAGGCGCCCGGCGATCGTCCCCTGGATGTCGAGGTAGCGGTGCGCCGAGGCGGTGACGTCGCGGACGAACATCCGCAGCAGCAGCGCGATCGCGGGCAGCGCCACCGCGATCGCGATCGCCGCCCGCCCGTCGATGAGGACCAGCGCGGCCAGCGCCCCGGCGGACGGCAGCAGCCCCGCCGCCGCCTCGATCACCGCGGCGGGCGCCGTCCCGGCCTCGGCGGCGCCGCCCACCACGCGGGCGGCCGCGTCGCCGGGCGGCAGGCGCAGCGCGGGGCCGGCGGCGAGCAGGTGCCGGACGAGCCGGTGCCGCAGCCACGCGGTGGCGCGCGCCGTGCCGCAGCCGGTGGCCAACTCGGACAGGATCTCGGCGGCGGCCGCCACCGCGACGAGCGCGACGCATGGCCACAGCGCGGCGGCGGCGGGCGGCCCGCCGGGCG
>NZ_JASNWF010000018.1 GCF_030283205.1 Actinomadura opuntiae | reverse complement strand
GCCGGCCCGGCGCCGCCCGGCCCCGGCCCCGGCCCCGCCGCCGACCCGGCGGCCGATCTGGCCGCCGCCACCATGGCCGACGCGATGGCCGCCGGCGGCGCGCGCGGCCCGGCCGGCGCCCGTCCCGGCTGGGTGTGGGCGCTGCCCGGCGGCCCCGGCTGCGCGGGCCACGCGCGCCGCGTGCTGCGCGACGCGCTCGCCTCGCTCGGGGTCCGGGACGAGGTGATCGGCGACGCCCAGCTGATGGTGAGCGAGCTGGCCACCAACGCCCACCAGCACGCGGGCGACCACGGCCCGCACGAGCTGTGGCTCTACCTCGGCGACCCGTCCGGCCCCGCCGCCGTCGTGGACGACGGGCCCGGCGGCGGGCCCGGCACCGAGGTGCGGTGCGCCGTCTTCGACGCCTACGCCGACGCGGCGCTGCCCGGCTATTCGTGGACGTCGGGCGACTGCGGGCGCGGGCTCAGCATCGTCCGGGAGCTGTCGCGGGGCCGCTGGGGCATGCTGCGGACGCTGTCACGGCTCGGTCCGGGCGTTCGCGGGAAGGCCGTCTGGTTCGCCGTTCCCGTTCGCGGCGGCGTGCAGCAGCCGGTCCCCGGCCTCTAGCGGGCCGCCGGGCTCGCCGCCCCCGGCCTCCAGCGCGGGGGCGATGTCGGTGACCATCGACAGCAGCGACCTGGTCAGCAGCGTCTGCACCTGCGCGCGGTCGAGGGTCCGCTCCTGGAGCCACTGCCGCGTCGCCGCGTCCGCGAGCCCGGAATAGACGCGCAGGACGGCCCGCAGCGTGCCGGTCGGCGCGGGCACCCGCAGGACGGCGAGCATGTGCTCGACCGTCCGGTCGCGGAACCGGTTGACGATGTCGAGCAGTTCCGGGTCCTGCCCGAAGCCCTCGGCGTCCAGCGCCGCGAACCAGGTCGTGGCGTTGCGCTCGGCGGTGTCGAGGAACAGGGTCACGCACAGCTCGACGGTCTCGGGCAGCGTCATCCGCTCGTCCGGCGGCGGCGCCTGCACCGCGGCGGTCGCCGTCAGGCCCTGGACGACCTTGAGGAACAGCTCGCGCTTGGTGCCGAAGTAGTAGTGGATGAGCCCGCGCTGGACGCCGGCCTCCCGGGCGATCGCCGCCGTGGACACCTCCGCGTACGGCAGTTCGGTGAACATCCGGCGCGCGACGTCGAGGATCTGGTCGCGCCGCTCGTCGCGCGAGAGGCGCTGGTAGCGGCCCTTGCCGTTCCCCGGGTTCCCGCGTCGCGGCGTCGCGGCTCCGGCGGCCTCGCCGCGCGGGGCCGCGCGTCGTTCCATACCGACCAGTAGACCATCGGATTGGCGTATCGCCAAAATCTGTCGGCGCTGTGCCGATAGACGGCCGGCGCACGGCGGGGTCGAGCGCGGCCGGGCGGTGTGCGATCCTGTGCGGGCGACGGAAGCGGAGGAACCCGGTGCGAATCCGGGGCTGTCCCGCAACTGTGACCAGGGGAGCCCCCCTCGACGCGGCCACGGCACGCGGTGCTGGAAGGCCGAGGGGAGCGGTGATCCGGGAGCCAGGAGACTCCGGCCGTCGGACCGGCACCGCCACGGGCGTGGACACCCGAGGAAGGACGAACACACGTGCGACCTGCGTCGGCGACGAACGCCGGCCGGCCGGAGGGCCGCGCCCGCGCGCGCTACCCCTTCTCCGCCGTCGTCGGAATGGACGATCTCAAGCTCGCCCTGCTGGTCAACGCCGTGTCACCCGGCGTCGGCGGGGTGCTGGTGCGCGGCGAGAAGGGCACCGCGAAGTCCACGATCGTGCGGGCGCTGGCCGGGCTGCTGCCGCCGGTGCCGGTCGTGCCGGGCTGCCGCTTCTCCTGCGACCCGGCCGACCCCGACCCGGCGTGCCCGGACGGCCCGCACACCGCGGGCGAGGCGGAGCAGCGCGCCGCGCGGCTGGTGGAGCTGCCGGTCGGCGCGTCCGAGGACCGGCTCACCGGCTCGCTGGACATCGAGCGTGCGCTGACCGAGGGCGTGAAGGCGTTCGAGCCCGGGCTGCTGGCGGCGGCGCACCGCGGCGTCCTGTACGTCGACGAGGTCAACCTGCTCCATGACCACCTGGTCGACCTGCTGCTGGACGCGGCGGCGATGGGCGAGTCGTACGTGGAGCGCGAGGGCGTCTCGGTCCGGCACGCGGCGCGGTTCCTGCTGGTCGGGACGATGAACCCGGAGGAGGGCGAGCTGCGCCCGCAGCTGCTGGACCGGTTCGGGCTGACCGTCGAGGTCGCCGCGACCCGCGACCGGGCCGAGCGCGCCGAGGTCGTCCGGCGGCGGCTGCGCTTCGAGGACGACCCGGACGGCTTCGCGGCGGCCTTCGCCGCGGACGAGGCCGCGCTGGCCGAGCGGATCGCCGCCGCCCGGCGCCGGCTGCCCGGCGTGGAGCTCACCGACGCCGCGCTCCGCCAGATCACCGCCGTGTGCGCGTCGTTCGAGGTGGACGGCCTGCGCGCCGACCTGGTGACGGCGCGCGCCGCGATCGCGCTGGCGGCCTGGCACGGCCGCGACGCGGTGACGGCCGACGACGTGCGGACGGCCGCGCGGCTGGCGCTGCCGCACCGGCGCCGCCGCGACCCGTTCGACGCGCCGGGTCTGGACTGGCAGAAGCTCGACGAGGTCCTCGAGGAGCACGGCGACGATCCCGAGCCGCCCGACGATCCGGGGCCTTCCGACAACGGGCCCGGCGGCCCGGACGGCGGGGGCGGGGGCCTTCCCGACGGCCCTGCGCAGCAGGACGTCCCGCCGCCGTCGGGCCCGCCGCAGGCCGAGCAGGACGAGCCGTCGGTGGAGAGCGGTCAGGGCCGCTCGGGTGAGAGCGAGCCCGCTCCGGCGGACGCCGCGTACAAGCCGCGCCTCTTCACCGTCCCCGGGCTCGGAAACGGTGCGCCGGGACGGCGTTCCAAGGCGCGCAGCCCGTACGGACGTGTATCCGGTGCACGCCCCGGCGCGCGGGGACTGCACCTTACGGCGACGCTGCGCGCGGCGGCACCGCACCAGCGCGCGCGGGGACGCACCGGTTCGGGACTCGTCGTCCTATCGGGTGACCTGCGCGAAGCGGTCCGCGACGGGCGGGAGGGCAATCTCGTCCTGTTCGTTGTCGATTCGAGCGGTTCGATGGCGGCGCGCAAGCGGATGCGCGCGGTGAAGGGCGCCGTCCTCAGCCTTCTTCTCGACGCCTACCAGAGGCGCGACAAGGTCGGTCTCATCACCTTTAGGGGCAAGCACGCGGAACTGGCGCTGCCGCCCACGTCGTCGGTGGAGGCCGGGGCGCGCCGCCTCGACGCGCTCCCGACCGGTGGCCGCACCCCGCTGTCGGCCGGGCTGATGCGCGCGGCGGAGGTGCTGCGGGTCGAGCGGTTGCGCGACCCGGCGCGCCGCCCGCTGCTGGTCGTGGTGACCGACGGCCGCGCCACCCACGGCCCCGACCCGTCGCGGGCGGCCGGGCTGCTCGCCGGGGTCGCGTCGGTGGTCGTCGACTGCGAGTCCGGCCCGGTGCGGCTCGGCCTGGCCGCCGCGCTGGGCGCCCGGCTCGGCGCCGAGGTCGTCCGGCTCGACCGGCTCGCCGCCGATGCACTCGCCGGCGTCGTCCGCGACGCCCGCGACGACGCCCGGAACATCGCGTGACCGGCGGGTCCGCCGTGAGACCAGGAAGCAGGGGCTGAGATGCCGCAGGGGAAGCCGGAGTACGTGCCGGAGGACGGGCTCACCACCAGGCAGCGCCGCAACCGGCCGCTGCTGATGGTGCACACCGGTCCGGGCAAGGGGAAGTCGACGGCCGCGTTCGGGCTCGCGCTGCGGGCCTGGAACCAGGGCTGGCCGATCGGGGTGTTCCAGTTCGTCAAGTCGGCGAAATGGAAGATCGGCGAGGAGAACGCGCTGCTCGCGCTGGGGCGGCTGCACGAGCAGACCGGCGAAGGCGGGCCGGTGTTCTGGAACAAGATGGGCGAGGGCTGGTCGTGGATCCAGCGGCCCGGAAGCGAAGAGGACCACGAGGCCGACGCCCGCGAGGGCTGGGAGCAGATCAAGCGCGACCTGGCCGCCGAGACGTACCGCCTCTACGTCCTGGACGAGTTCACCTATCCGATCAAGTGGGGCTGGGTCGACGTCGAGGACGTGGTCGCGACGCTGGCGGACCGGCCCGGCAACCAGCACGTCGTGATCACCGGGCGGGACGCCGACCCGCGGCTGATCGAGGCCGCCGACCTGGTCACCGAGATGGGCAAGGTGCGGCATCCGATGGACCGCGGCCAGAAGGGGCAGAAGGGCATCGAGTGGTGACCGTCCCGCGGCTCGTCGTCGCGGCGCCCTCGTCGGGCAGCGGCAAGACGACCGTGGCGACCGGGCTCATGGCGGCGTTCGCGGCGCGCGGCCTGCAGGTGTCCCCGCACAAGGTGGGGCCCGACTACATCGACCCCGGCTACCACGCGCTCGCGACGGGACGGCCCGGCAGGAACCTGGATCCGTGGCTGACGTCCGAGGAACTGGTCGTGCCGCTGTTCCTGCATGGCGCGGCCAGTGCGGACATAGCGGTGGTCGAGGGCGTCATGGGCCTGTACGACGGCGCGGCCGGGCTCGGGCCTTCCGATTCGGCCGGGGGAGGGGACTACGCGTCCACCGCGCACGTCGCGACGCTCCTGGACGCGCCGGTCGTGCTGGTCGTGGACGCCTCCGCTGCGGCGGGGCGGTCCGTTGCGGCACTCGTCCACGGGTTTCGGTCGTTCGGGACGGTCCGCGTGGGCGGCGTCGTCCTCAACCGGCTCGGGTCGGACGGCCATGAGCGCATGTGCCGCGACGCCGTCGAAGAGCTCGGGCTACCGGTCCTGGGGGCGTTGCGCCGCAGCGACGACGCGGTCACGCCGTCCCGGCATCTCGGCTTGGTGCCGGCCGCCGAACGCAACGCCGAAGCGGTGGAGACCGTACGACGACTCGGCGAGTTGGTCGCGGCGTCATGCGACCTCGACGCGCTCATGGCTTTGGCCCAGGGCGCGCCGCAACTGGACGCGGCGCCATGGGATCCGTCCAAGGCCGTACCGGACAAACACCCTGGACGGCCCCGGATCGCAGTGGCGGGCGGCCCCGCGTTCACGTTCGGCTATGCGGAGAACGAGGAGCTGCTGGAGGCGGCGGGCGCGGAGGTCGTCCGGTTCGATCCCCTGCAGGACGAGGGCCTGCCCGATGGGACGCGCGGCGTCGTCATAGGCGGAGGCTTCCCCGAGGTGTACGCGGCGCAGTTGTCGTCCAACGAACGGCTGCGCAAGGAACTCGCCGCGTTCGCCAATGCGGCCCGTCCCGTCTACGCCGAGTGCGCAGGACTCCTATACCTCGCGGAAGAACTCGACGGCGCGCCCATGTGCGGTGTGCTGAATGGCGCCAAGGCGGCCATGGCCCCGCGGCTGACGCTGGGTTATCGTGCCGCGGTGGCGGTGGCCGACTCGGTCGTCGCCCGGGCGGGCGAGCGGGTGCACGGCCACGAGTTCCACCGCACGGTGACGGACCCCGAACGCGGGGAGACCGCCGCCTGGCAGTGGGCCGCGTCCCGTCCCGTGGGCTTCGTCCGGGGCGACTGCGTCGCGTCCTATCTCCATGTGCACTGGGCCGGATCCCCCTGGTTCGCCAGCCGGATGGTCGCGGCCTGCCGGTGACGGCCCCCGCCCGCGGCCGTGGAGGGAGCAGCGTGAACGTCTTCACCGAGAGCGTGCGCCTGGAAGGCGAGCGTCTCGTCCTGCGCCCGTTCGGGCTGGACGACGCTCCGGCGCTCGTCGAGGTGATCCGCGCCGGAGAGGACTTCCTCCCGCCGAACTTCCCGGACGCGCTGGAGGCCGAACCGCTCGCCTGGTTCCTGCGTGAGGGCGTCCACAACGTGCAGCGGTTCGGCCTGGGCGTCCATCTGGCGGTGACCGACCGCTCTACAGGCGGCCTCATCGGCACCATAGGGCTGTTCAAGGTGGACTGGGCGCAGCTGACGTGCGAGGTCGGATACGGGATGCGGTCAAGCGCGCGCGGGCGCGGGTACGCGACCGAGGCGCTTTCCCTCCTTTCGGACTGGGCCATCCGGGACTGCGGGCTCTACCGCATCGAGCTGCGCGCACTCACCACCAACCACGCCTCGATCCGGGTCGCGGAGAAGGCCGGCTACGTGCGCGAAGGCCTGGCGCGCGGCGCGGAACGCGATGCCGACGGGGTCAACCGGGACATGTTCGTCTTCAGCCGCATCGCCCCCGATCTGCGGCAGGACGGCCCGGCGTGCTGACCGATCCGGGCGCGTCCGGCGCGCCGCGTCCCGGTGCGGGCGCGGGCTCCGGGAGGCTCGACGTCCACGACGAGGAGGGACGGGCATGACCGGGACACAGGCGGCCGAGCCGCGGGCGGCACGGCGGACGCTGGTGATGCACGGCGCGAACGCGGGGGAGACGGCCCGCCGGATGCTGCCGCAACTGCCGGACGACTGCTTCGTCCCGGCCGGTCCCGACGAGCTGCGCGGCGCGGTCGGGGAGGGGCTGGCGCAGGTCGTGCTGGTGTCCGGCATGGACGAGCAGGCCGGGATCGCGGGCGGCCTGCCCGTGCTGGCCGCGATCACCGCGGACATGGACGGCGGCCCGGCGCTGGCCCGCGAGGTCGCCGAGGCAGGCACGCCGCAGCGCGTCTACGAGCTGTGGGAGGCCGCCGGACGGCTCGGGCCGTGCGGGCGCGAGCTGTGCCGGCGCACCGCCGGCGAGCTGGAGCGCCTCGCCGCCGAGGCGGCCGGATCGGCCACGAGCCCGGTGGCGGCGCAGGTCGTGCTGGTCGACGCGAAGGGAGAGCGCATGGTCGGGATGTTCGGGCGGATGGCGCGGTAGGCCATGCTCACGGTCAGCGGCCGTGACGGCTCGCCGCGCTCCGCGATGGCGCTGGCGGCACGGGCCTTCGTCTTGGCCGGCGTGCCGTGGGACGATGCGCTGGTCGTCTCCGCCCACGAGTTCCGGCGCGCGGTGAACGCCTGCCGCGCGCACCCCAAGGTGGCGGTGCTGACCGCCCCCGGCGCGGGACCGGCCGAACTGGGACGCGCCCTGTTCCCGCAGACGCCGCGCTCGTTCATCGTGTGCGAGGACGTGGACGGGGCCGGCGAGCGCGTCGTCCATGTCCGTCCGGCCGAAGCGACGACGCGGCCATGGAACAAGCCGGATGTGGTCCTGGTGCTGGACAACCGGCGCGCGGAGGAGGCGTCCACGTGGATCTCCGGCCCCGCCCTAAGGGGGCCGACCTGGGCGCTGCCTCAAGACGCTTTCGGCGGCGAATCGGCGCTCTCACCAGAGGCGCGCTCTTTCGTGCTGGCGAAACTGGGGCCCCGCATAGGGGACATGGTGTGGGACATCGGTTCCGGTGACGGCTCTATAGCGATCGAGTGCGCCCGGTTCGGCGCGGCGGCTGTAGCCCTCGACCGCGACGACTCGGTATGCGCGCGCATACGGGAGAACGTCCGCAGGCACGGCGTCCGGGTCGCGGTGTCTCGCGGCGAGATCCGTACTGTTGTCGACCATCTGCCCACCCCCGACGCCGTTTTCCTGGCGGGTGCGACCCCCGAGGCGCTCGGTGTCTGCGCTTCGCTGGCCCGGCACCGCCTCGTCGCCACGGCGTCGGAGGACGGAATCCGCGCACTTCTGGACGTCCTCGGCGACGGCGGCTTCCGCGCCCATGCCACCAGCCTCCAGGTGACCCCGCTCCCCGAACCCCCGGAGCCGCCGTCGCCCGTCACGATCATCTGGGCCGAACGCCCCGCCGCCGTCCCGGAACCGCCGCCCGCGAAGCGGATCCGGGGCGTCGAGACCCTCCCGCCCCCGCCCGGGCACCCCGTCCTGTGACCCTGGTCGTCGGCGTCGGCGCGTCCAGCCGGGCGGACGTGCGGGAGATCGCCGGGCTGGTCGAGTCCGTCCTGGCCCGCGACGACCTGCGCGGCGAGGACGTCGCGTGCCTGGCGACCGCCGAGGCGCGGGCGGGCGCCGGAGCCGTCCGCGACGCGGCCGACCTGCTCGGATTTCACCTCGTCGCCTACCCTGTGGGCGTGTTGGCGCAGGTGGCGGTGCCGAACCCGGCCGAGGGCGTACGGGCCCGGACCGGGACGGCCAGCGTGGCCGAGGCGGCGGCCCTGCACGGGGCCCACACGCTCGGCGGCGGGGCCCGGCTCCTCGTGGAGAAGCGCGCCACCGCGCGCGCCACGGCGGCGGTCGCCCGGATCATCCCGGCGAATCCGCCCGTCACCGATGAACCCGGTGCAGCCGGGTCATAGCGACCCGCGACCCGTGAAACCCTGGTGCCCGATGACAACCCCCGGCGACCGCGAGGACCGACCGTGACCCACCCCGACCGTGATCAACCTGGAGGCGCAGTGACCGTCCGCCAGCCCCACCCGATCGAGGTCCGGTCCTACGAGATCCTGCGCTCGCGCGTCGACCTGTCGCCGATGCCGCCGCTGTGGCGGGCCGTCGCCGAACGGGTGATCCACGCCACCGCCGACCTGGAGTACGCGGTGGACCTGGTCACCCGGGAGGACTCCCTCGTGCAGGGCTGGTCCGCGCTGCGCTCGGGCGCGCCGATCGTCACCGACGAGGGGATGACCGCCGCCGGGATCAGCGCCCGCGAGACGGTCTGCCACGCCGCCGATCCGGCCGCCGCGCGGATGGCGCGGGCCGCCGGGATCACCCGGTCGGCCGCCGCGGTCCGGCTGTCGTACTCCGAGGTCGGGCCCGGCGCGGTCTGGGTGGTCGGCTCCGCGCCCGAGGCCATCTTCGAGATCATCGCGCGGGGGGTGCGCCCCGCGCTGGTCATCGGCATGCCGGTCGGGTTCGTGGGCGCCGCCGAGGCCAAGGAGGCGCTGCGGGCCAGCGGGCTGCCGCAGCTCAGCAACGTCTCGGAGAAGGGCGGGTCCGCGGTGGCGGCCGCGGCGGTCAACGCGCTGCTGTACTTCGAGGCGGGCCCCGGCGCGGGCGCCGGACGGGGCGCGCCGTGATCGCGCACTGGCCGGCTCCGTCCGGCGCCGACGACGTCGACGCGGTCGACCTGCGCCACCACGGGGACGCCGAGGTCGGCGGCGGGCTCGCCGACTTCGCCGTCAACGTGCGCACCGGCACGCCGCCCGCCTGGCTGGCCGACCGGCTCCGCGCGTCCGTCGCCGACCTGGCCGGCTACCCCGACCCGCGGCCGGCCCGGCGGGCCGTCGCGCGCCGGCACGGCCGGGCCGCCGAGGAGGTGCTGCTCACCGCCGGCGCCGCCGAGGCGTTCGTGCTGCTGGCGCGCGTCCTGAAGCCCCGCAAGGCGGTCGTGGTGCATCCGCAGTTCACCGAGCCGGAGGCGGCGCTGCGGGCCGCCGGGCACACCGTGGAGCGGGCGGTCCTCGGCAAGGACTTCGCCTTCGACCCGGCCGTCGTGCCGGGCGACGCCGACCTCGTCGTCGTCGGGAACCCCACCAACCCGACCTCGGTGCTGCACCCCGCCGCCGCGATCAGCGCGCTCGCCCGGCCCGGCCGCACGGTCGTCGTCGACGAGGCGTTCATGGACTGCGTCCCCGGCGAGCCGGAGACCCTCGCGACCCGGCTGCCCGCCGGGGTCGCGGTGATCCGGTCGCTGACCAAGACCTGGGGCCTCGCCGGGCTGCGCGCCGGCTACCTGCTCGGCGACCCGCACCTGGTCCGCCGGCTGGCGGACGCGCAGCCGCTGTGGGCGGTGTCGACGCCGGCGCTGGTGGCCATCGAGGCGTGCTGCGAGCCGCAGGCGATCGCCGAGGCGCAGGCGTGGGCCGTCGATCTCGCCGCGGAACGCGACCGGCTCGCCGGAGAACTGACCGCCCGCGGCCTGTACGTGGTGCCCGAGGCGCGCGCGTCGTTCCTGTGCCTGCGCGTGCCGGACGCCCTCGGCATCCGGGCGCTGCTGCGGCAGCGCGGCTACGCGGTCCGGCGCGGGGACACCTTCCCCGGGCTGGGAAGCGACTGGCTCCGCATCTCCGTGCGGGACCGCCCGTCCAACGATGCTCTGCTGGACGTGCTCGGCGAGCTGGGAATCTGAGGGAGACGACCGTTGTCCGATGACGTGAACGGGACCGATGGCGATCTGATCGGGGAGACACTGGCCGCGATCGCGCCGCCCGACCTGGCCGCGATGGACGAGGCCCGCGCCCTGCAGTCCCGGCTCACCAAGCCGCCGGGGTCGCTCGGCGTGCTGGAGGAGGTGTCGGTCCGGCTCGCCGGGCTCGCCGGGCAGTGCCCGCCGCCGTTGCCCGAGCCGGCCGCCGTCGCCGTCTTCGCCGCCGACCACGGCGTGCACGCACAGGGCGTGACGCCGTGGCCACAAGAGGTCACCGCGCAGATGGTCGCGAACTTCGTGGCCGGCGGGGCGGTCGTCAACGCGTTCGCCAAGCAGGTCGGCGCCCGGGTCACCGTCGTGGACATCGGCGTCGCCGCCCCGCTGGACCCCGCGCCCGGCCTGCTCGCCCGCAAGATCGCCCCCGGCACCGCCGACATGACGGCCGGGCCCGCGATGACCCCGGACGAGGCCCGCCGCGCCGTCGCGACCGGCATCGAGGTGGCCCGCGAGCTGGTCGACCAGGGCGCCCGCTGCCTGATCACCGGCGACATGGGCATCGCCAACACCACCGCATCGGCCGCGCTGATCGCCGCGTTCACCGGCCTGCCGCCCGAGCGGGTCACCGGCCGGGGCACCGGCATCGACGACGCCACCCACGCCCGCAAGGTCGAGGTCGTGCGGACCGCCCTCGACCGGCACGGCCTCCTCGACGGCGCCGGCTCCCGCGACCCGCTGGACGTCCTCGCGGCCGTCGGCGGGCTGGAGCACGCCGGGATCGCCGGTTTCGTCCTCGGCGCGGCTGCGCTGCGGGTCCCCGTCGTGCTGGACGGGGTGATCGCCGGCTCGGCCGCCCTCGCCGCCGCCGCGCTGCGCCCTGACGCCCTCGCCGGCTGCGTGGCCGGGCACCGCTCCGCCGAGGCCGGCCATGCCGCCGCCGTCGATCACCTGGGGCTGCGGCCGCTGGTCGACCTGGAGCTGCGGCTGGGCGAGGGGACCGGCGCACTGCTGGCGTTGCCGCTGGTCCAGGGCGCGGTTCGGGTGCTGCACGAGGTCGCCACGTTCGACTCGGCGGGGGTCACCGAGAAGGAGGCCGCGCCCCGTAACGACGCGATCTCGGAATGAGTCACGCTCGGCTATCGAACGGCCGGAGCCCCTCTCCATGAACTCCCCAACCCGAGTACCTTTGTTCCGCAAAGACACTTGTCCGTCACCGGCGTCCGAAAGAATCACCACGTGCCCCCGTACCTGCTAGGTCTGCGCCTTCGAGGGCGACGCGTCCTCGTCGTCGGCGGCGGCCGGGTCGCGCAGCGCCGCGTCCCCGCCCTGCTGGACGCGGGCGCCGAGGTCGTCCTCGTCTCCCCGGAGGTCACCGCCTCGCTGCAGGGCCTCGCCGAGGCCGGCCGGATCGCCTGGCACGCCCGCCCGTACCGGCGCGGCGACTGCGCGGGCGCCTGGCTGGTGCAGGCCGTCACCGACGACGCCAAGGTCAACGGGGACGTGGTCGCCGAGGCGGAGGCCGCCCGGATCTGGTCGGTGCGCGCCGACGACGCCGAGTCGTCCCCGGCCTGGACGCCCGCGAGCGGGCAGGCCGGCGACGCCACCGTCGGGGTGCTGCTCGGCGGCGACCCGCGGCGCGCCGCCGGCATCCGCGACGCGGTGGTGGACGGGCTGCGCGACGGCGCCCTGGAGTCGCGGCACTCGCGGCAGAAGCCGTCCGGCGTCGCGCTCGTCGGCGGCGGCCCCGGCGACCCGGGGCTGATCACCGTCCGCGGCCGGCAGCTGCTGGCGATGGCCGACGTCGTGGTCACCGACCGGCTCGCCCCCGGCGGGCTGCTGGACGAGCTGGCCGCAGACGTCGAGGTGATCGACGCCGCCAAGATCCCCTACGGCCGGACCGTCACGCAGGACAAGATCAACGACTATCTCGTCGAGCACGCGAAGCAGGGCAAGTTCGTCGTCCGGCTCAAGGGCGGCGACCCGTTCGTGTTCGGCCGGGGCGGCGAGGAGGCGCTGCACTGCGCCCGGCACGGCGTCCCGGTCATGGTGGTCCCCGGGATCAGCAGCTCGGTCGCGGTGCCGTCCGCCGCCGGCATCCCGGTCACCCACCGCGGCGTCGCGCAGGAGTTCCACGTCGTCTCCGCGCACGTCCCGCCGGGGCACCCGGAATCGACCGTCGACTGGGAGGCGCTGGGCCGCGCCCACGGGACGCTCGTGCTGCTCATGGCGGTGGAGCGGATGCCGGTCATCGCACCGGCCCTCGTGCGCTATGGTCGGTCGTCCGACACGCCGGTCGCCGTCATCCAGGACGGCACCCTCCCGGGCCAGCGGACGCTGACCGCGACGCTGGGCACCGTGGCCGACGAGATGGCCGCCGGCGGAGTCCGGCCCCCGGCGATCGTGGTCGTGGGCGACGTGGTCGACGTGGCGCGAGAGATCGACATGATTCGAGCCGACTTGGGACGGGATCCGTGACACCCCCCGCAGAGCGAAGCGCGGTCCACGACGAGGAGGCGGGCACCGGACGCGGAGGCGAGGACTCCGCGAAGCCCGCGACCGGGAGCACCATGCCCGAAAAGCCGGACACCGCCGCGTCCGCCGAGAAGCCCGCCTCCGGCGGCGGCGAGACGGCGTCCGGCGAAGGCACCGCGTCCGGTGAAGGCGCCACGTCCGGCGAGGGCACAGCGTCCGGTGGTGACACGGCCGGTGAGAAGGCGTCCGGCGTCCGGGCGTCCGGGCGCGAGGCGGCGCCCGCCCGGTCGCGGCCCGCGCCGTCCGGCGGCGCGACCGTCCGGCAGGGCGAGCTGGTCAGGGCGCTGACCGCGCTGCGCGACCAGCTCGGCGCCTTCGACCTCCTGCTGGACGTCCCCGGCGTGGAGGAGGCCCGCGAGGCCCGCGACGAGCTGCGCAACCAGCTCGACGACTACGTCCTGCCGCGCCTGCAGGCGGCCGGCGCGCCGCTGCTGGTGGTGCTCGGCGGGTCCACCGGCGCGGGCAAGTCCACCCTGGTCAACACGCTCGTCGGCGCCCGCGTCAGCGCCACCGGCGTGCTCCGCCCCACCACCAGCAGCCCGATCCTGGTCTGCCACCCCGACCATGTGCGGTGGTTCATGGAGGGGCCGCTGCTGCCCGGCATGGGACGCGTCCGCGGCCCCGCGCCCGACGCCATCGCGGGCGACCAGCTGGTCATCATCGCCAGCGACGCCCTCCCGCCCGGCCTCGCCCTGCTCGACAGCCCCGACTTCGACTCGGTCTTCGAGGACCACTACGAGTTCGCCACCAAGCTGATGGCGGCCGCCGACCTGTGGCTGTGCGTCACCACCGCCGCCCGCTACGCCGACGCGCAGGTCTGGCAGATGCTCCAGCGCGCCAAGGAGAACGGCGCGACCATCGGCGTCGTGCTCTCGCGCGTCCCGCAGGGCGACGGCCCGGGCGGGCGCGCCGGATCGGTCGGGCAGGGCGCCTCCGACGTCGTCGAGCACTTCGCCGAGATGCTCGACGAGCACGAGGTCGGCGACGCCCGCCGCTTCACGATCCCCGAGACCCGGATCGAGGAGAGCCGGCTGCCCGAGGAGGTCGTCGAGGACGTCCGCGCCTGGCTGGTCGGCGTCGCCGACGACGTCGAGGACCGCGAGATCGTCATCAGCGACACCCTCGCCGCCGTCCTGGACAGCTTCCGCACCCGCGTCCCCGAGCTGGCCCGCCAGGTCGAGGCGCAGGTCGAGCAGCGCGCCGAGCTCGCCCAGCAGGTCGAGGCCGCCTACGGCACCGCCCTCGCCGAACTCGACGAGGCCACCCGCAACGGCTCGCTGCTGCGCGGCGAGGTCCTCGCCCGCTGGCAGGACTTCGCCGGCACCGGCGACCTGCTGCGCGCCCTGCACGTCCAGCGCGCGCGCCGCGGCCGCGCCGGCCGGCGCCACCGCAGCCCCGCCCGCGTCCGCGCGCTGAAGGCCGCGCTGCGCAGCGGCCTCGAATCGCTGATCATGTCGTCCGCCGAGCACGGCGCCGAGCAGGTCGTGGCCCGCTGGCGCGCCCACCCCGCCGGCGGGAAGGTGCTGGCCGGGCGCGGCGACGAGATCGGGCACGTCTCCCCGGAGCTGGCGCGCCGCGTGACCCGCGCCGTCAGCGCCTGGCAGGACCACGTCCAGGAGCTGATCCGCACCGAGGGCGTGACCAAGCGCTCGGTCGCCAAGCTCGTCTCGTTCGACACCGAGGCGGTCTCGCTCGTCCTGATGATCGGCCTGCTCGGCTACGGCACGTCCGACGTCGCCGTCGAGGGCGGCACCAGCGCCGTCCCGCAGCGGCTGCTCAAGGCGCTGTTCGGCGCCGAGTCGCTGCGCGGCATGGGCGCCAAGGCCCGCGCCGACCTGCGTAGCCGCATCGGGATGCTGTTCGACGAGGAGGCGATCCGGTTCGGGCAGGTGCTCGACGGCGCCGGCATCCCCGACGAGACCGTCCCCGTCCAGCTGTACCAGGCCACCTACAACCTCGAGGTCGCCCGATGACCACCTCGGCCCTGCCCGGCTCGCCGACGAGCCCCGGCGGCATCCCGGTCCCCGCGACGGACGCCTCCCCCGAGCGCCCGGCCGCGCAGGCCGGTCCGCCGCCGCCCGCCGAGCCCGCCGCATCCACCCTCACCGACCGCCTCAACGGCCTTGACCGGCTCGTCCAGGCCGGCACCGGACGGCTCGACCGCCCGCTGCTCGAGGACGCGGGCGCGCTGCTCGACCGGGCCGGCCAGCGGCTGCGGCTGTCCGGCGAGCACACCGTCGTCACCCTCGCCGGCGGCACCGGCAGCGGCAAGTCCTCGCTGTTCAACGCGATCTGCGGGCTGGAGCTGTCGCCCACCGGCATGCGCCGCCCGATGACCTCCAAGGCGCATGCCTGCGTCTGGGGCCTGGACGGCGCCGGGCCCCTGCTGGACTGGCTCGACGTCGACAAGCGGCACCGCTACGCCCGCGCCAGCGCCCTCGACCTGGAGCGCGCCGACAGCTCCCTGCAGGGCCTCGTCCTGCTGGACCTGCCCGACCACGACTCCATCCAGGCCATGCACCGCGCCGAGGTCGACCGGTTCGTCACGATCGCCGACCTGCTGGTCTGGGTCGTCGACCCGCAGAAGTACGCCGACGCCGCGCTGCACCGCAACTACATCGTCCCGTTCGCCCGGCACACCGGCGTCACCCTGATCGTGCTCAACCAGGTCGACCGGCTCGCCCCCGACGAGATCGACGACTGCGTCGCCGACCTGCGCCGGCTGCTGGAGGCCGAGGGCCTGGCCGAGCCGCGCATCATCACCACCTCCGCCGTCGCCGAGGACGGCGTGCACGGCTTCCGCGACGTCCTCGTCGACACGGTCGCCGCCCGCCGCGCCCGCAGCGAGCGGCTCGCCGCCGACGTCGACCGGATCGCCGAGCGCTTCGCCGAGCACCGCTTCGACGCCGAACCGCCCACCACCGTGGACGACGGCCGCCGCACCGAGCTCGTCCAGGCCCTCACCGACGCCGCCGGCGCGCCCGCCGTCGCCGAGGCCATGGAGAGCGCCTACGAGCTGCGCGCCGCCGACTTCGTCGGCTGGCCCGTCAGCGCGCTGATCACCCGGCTGCGCTCGGACCCGCTGCGCCGGATGCGCCTCACCGAGCTGCGCGAGGAGCTCCGCAACGCCTTCACCGGCCCCATCGGCGCCCAGCAGGGCGACGTGGACAACGCGCTGGCCGGCGTCACCGACGGCATCACCGGCGAGCTGCCGGTGCACTGGGCGCGGTCCGTCCGCGCCGCGGCGCGCTCGCAGGCCGCCGAGATCCCCGAGGCGCTCGGCCAGTCCCTCAAGGAGGCGCTGCCCACGTTCAACCAGGTGCCGCGCTGGTGGTGGCTGGTCAAGACCTGGCAGTACTTCCTGGTGCTGGTCGCCGTGCTCAGCGTCATCTGGATCGGCGTCCTGATCGCCTACGGCGTGCTCAAGGTCGGCGGCGACGACCCCAACGGCTTCCTCGGCCAGACCGGGCTCATCCCGTACGTCGCCGTGCTGGTCGTCTGCACGCTCGGCATGGGCTGGCTCACCTCCTCCGCCTGCCGCAACCTCGTCGCGCTCTCCTCCGCCAAGCACGGCGACAAGATGGAAGAGCACATGCGGGAGGGCATCGAGCGGGTCGCGCGCGACAAGGTCATCGAGCCCGTGGCCGCCGACCTGCGCGTCTACGCGGGCTTCCGGCACGACGTGGACGTCGCGCTGGGCCGCCCGTCCGTCTAGCGGAGTTATCCACATTTTCCACGGAGCTGTCGCCGAGGGTGACGGCTCGGGCACCGTTGGTTCTCGGAAGCCACGAGAACCAACGGAGGACCCGTGAACGAAGCGCACGTCACCATCATCGGCTGGACCGCCGCCGAGCCGTACTACACCGTCACCGGCAACGGCACACCGTTCCTGTCCCTGCGGGTCGGCTGCACGCCCCGCCGCTACGACCGGGAGACCGGCTCCTGGCAGGACGTCGACACCATGTTCCTGACCGTCAACTGCTGGCGCGGCCTCGCCGACAACGTCAACGCCTCCGACTTCCGGCGCGGCACGCCCGTCCTGGTCACCGGGCGGCTCCGCGTCCGCCAGTACGAGCGCGACGGCCAGTGGCGGTTCTCCGCCGAGATCGAGGCCACCACCGTCGGCCACGACCTCGGCCGTGGCACGGCCGACTTCCGTCCCGTCCAGCGCGGGGGCGCCCTCACCGACGAGGACCGCCAGACGGCCCGCGACGCCGCCGACCAGTGGGCCCTGACCGCCCCACCCGACACCGAAGAAGCCCCCGCCGAACCCACCCCCCAAGCCGCCTGACGCCGCAGAACACATCGAACGCCAGAGACCGGAAGCGCGACGGAGGTGAAGAGTGGACGCGTGGGGGAGGAGCGGGCGTGCGGGAATGGCGGCGCCGGGGCGTCCGGGGGCCGGAGGTCGGGGGGATCCGGATGTGAGCGGCCGGGGGCGTGGCCGGCAGATGGTCCGCTGCCGGTCTGCGCCCCCGCACCGTCGGGGTCCTGCGGCCTGCCTAGATCCAGGAAACGCCGCGCATGGTGTTGCCCCCCTCAGGATGTGCCGAGGTCCGCGGATCCGCGGCCTCCTATGCATGGTGCCCAGAACGGTCACCAGCATGTGCCTTATCGAAGGTACCTGTTTCACGCCCGTTCCGCACACGTTGCAACTATCGTGTTACACAACGTGATGCGTGTAAGGGGGAAGGATGACGGCAGTGCAGTCGTCCGCCGAGGACCAGGGCGGGGAACTCACCCGCGTGCCCCGCCGCCGATCGCTTCTGGGGCATCCGTCCCTGCTCGTGGTCTACGTCCCGGCGGTCGTCGCGGTCCATCTGGGGTTGATCGTCGCCCTGCTGTTCCGCACTCCTTTGCGGGTCCACGATCTGGCGACGTTCGCGGCGTTGCTGGCGTGCGGTGCGGTCTGCATCGAGGCGTCCCGCCGGCTCGGTATGCCGGCCGGGGTCGCGCGGGACCTGCTGTCGGCGTGGTGGCTGCCCGTCGCGCTGCTGCTGCCGCCGCTGTACGCGCTGTTGATCCCCATACCGCTGCAGGCGCTCCTGCAGTTCCGGGTGCGCCGGACCCTCGTCTACCGGCGGGGCTTGGTGGCCGCCGCGCACGGTATCGCCGGAGCCTGCGCGTCGCTGGTGTTCCATGTGGTCGTGCCAGACCCGCTGGAGGGCGCACCGCACTGGGTGGTGCAGGCGTATCCGGGCATCCCGGCGGCGGTCGGCTGCGCGGCGCTGTTCACCATCGTGAACACGGCGCTGGTCGCGGTGGCCGCGCACGCGGCCAACCCCGAGAGCCGCTGGCGGGACGTGCTCTGGACGCGCGAGAGCCTCCTGCTGGACCTGGTCGAGCTCTGCGTCGGCACCCTCGTGGCGATCACCAGCGCGCTGACCCTCGGGCTGCTGCTGCTGGCGCTCCCGCCGGTGATGCTGCTGCAACGCAGCCTCATGCACCAGCAGCTGCAGGCCGCGGCGCGCACGGACGCCAAGACGGGGCTGCTGAACGCGGCGGCCTGGCAGCGCGAGGCCGACACCGAGCTGTCCCGTGCCCAGCGCACCCAGGACGCCCTGGCCCTGCTGCTGATCGACATCGACCACTTCAAGCGGGTGAACGACACCCACGGGCACCTGATCGGTGACCAGGTGCTGGTGGGGGTCGCGAGCACCCTGTGCCACCAGCTCCGCGACTACGACGTCGTCGGCCGGTTCGGCGGCGAGGAGTTCGTGGTGCTGCTGCCCGGCGCCGACACCGTGGAGGCGTGCCGGGTGGCCGAGCGCCTGCGCGGCCGCGTCCGCCGCCTCGCAGTGCCCGCCGAGGAGGGCACGGTCACGGTGACGGTCTCGGTCGGCGTCGCACTGTTCCGCACCCACGGCCAAGACCTCATCGAGCTCCTGGCTGCGGCCGACCTCGCCCTCTACCGAGCCAAGGAGTCCGGCCGCGACCGCGTCTGCCTCCCCGCCATCGACACCTCCCGCCCCGGCGACACCTGACCCTCCGGCCCCCCGCTCCCCGCCCCCACCCTCAAGCGCCACACCCCCACCCCACCACCCCGTAAACGGCCACACCTCGGCCCGGTCGGCGCATGAACCGTCGCTGCTCTTGAGCGATAACGGGCCGCCTTGTTGGCTCGTGCACCGTAGATGTCGCCAGGTCGCTGTCTGGCTCACCGTGGTCCTGACTTGTGGCGATGCCACCGCCTGCAGCGGTCGGCCGTCGGCGAACGCGGGGGCGGTGGGCGCGGGGGCTGCCACGGTGATCAGTGTTGTGGCGACGCTGGTCGCGGTCGCTTCTGGGGCCGGGCGGTATCGTTTCGCCGTCTTGGGGGCGGCGGGCGTTGGCGTTCATCGGGCCGGCCGGACTCAAGCCGGTTCGGGGATTGAGGGTGGCGGGGGTGGGCGGGGCGACGAAATGGTGCCGGCGGTCCCCTAGGCTGGAGAATATGGCCGAGTACATCTACACGATGCAGCGTGTGCGCAAGGCACATGGCGACAAGGTCGTCCTGGACGACGTCACCCTGCATTTCCTTCCAGGCGCCAAGATCGGTGTTCTGGGGCCGAACGGCACCGGTAAGTCGACGCTGCTGCGCATGATGGCCGGTCTGGAACAGCCGTCCAACGGCGACGCGCGCCTCATGCCGGGCTTCACCGTCGGCATGCTCCAGCAGGAGCCCCCGCTGAACGAGGAGAAGACCGTCCTCGGGAACGTGCAGGAGGGCGTCGCCGAGACCAAGGCGATGGTCGACCGTTTCAACGAGATCGCCGAGAAGATGGCGACCGACTACTCCGACGAGCTGATGGAGGAGATGGGCAAGCTGCAGGAGCAGCTCGACCATCGCAACGCCTGGGACCTCGACAGCCAGCTGGAGCAGGCGATGGACGCGCTGCGCTGCCCGCCCGGCGACGCCGAGGTCTCCAAGCTGTCGGGTGGTGAGCGCCGCCGGGTCGCGCTGTGCAAGCTGCTGCTGGAGGCCCCCGACCTCCTGCTGCTCGACGAGCCCACCAACCACCTGGACGCCGAGAGCGTGCAGTGGCTGGAGCAGTTCCTCGCCAAGTACGAGGGCACCGTCCTGGCCGTCACCCACGACCGGTACTTCCTGGACAACGTGGCGACGTGGATCCTGGAGCTGGACCGCGGCCGCTGCTTCCCCTACGAGGGCAACTACTCCACCTACCTGGAGAAGAAGGCCGACCGGCTCAAGGTCGAGGGCAACAAGGACGCCAAGCGCAAGAAGCGCCTCCAGGACGAGCTGGAGTGGGTCCGCTCCAACCCCAAGGCGCGGCAGACCAAGAGCAAGGCGCGTCTGGAGCGCTACGAGGAGATGGCGGCCGAGGCGGCCAAGACCCGCAAGCTGGACTTCGAGGAGATCCAGATCCCGCCGGGGCCGCGCCTGGGCAACACCGTGATCGTCGCGGAGAAGCTGGGCAAGGGCTTCGGCGAACGGGCCCTGATGGAGGACCTGTCGTTCAACCTGCCGCCGAACGGCATCGTCGGCGTGATCGGCCCGAACGGCGTCGGCAAGACGACCCTGTTCCGCATGATCGTGGGGGAGGAGCGGCCGGACACCGGCGAGCTGCGGCTCGGCGAGACCGTCAAGATCTCCTACGTGGACCAGGGCCGCGGCGGCCTCGACCCGAAGAAGACCGTGTGGCAGACCGTCTCCGACGGCCTCGACCACATCAACGTCGGGCAGGTCGAGATGCCGTCCCGCGCGTACGTGGCGGCGTTCGGCTTCAAGGGCCCCGACCAGCAGAAGCCGACGGGCGTGCTGTCCGGCGGTGAGCGCAACCGGCTGAACCTGGCGATGACCCTGAAGCAGGGCGGCAACGTGCTGCTGCTGGACGAGCCGACCAACGACCTGGACACCGAGACGCTGTCCAGCCTGGAGAACGCGCTGCTGGAGTTCCCCGGCTGCGCCGTGATCACCTCGCACGACCGGTGGTTCCTGGACCGCATCGCCACGCACATCCTGGCGTGGGAGGAGGGCTCGAACTGGTTCTGGTTCGAGGGCAACTTCGCCGACTACGAGAAGAACAAGATCGAGCGGCTGGGCGCCGACGCCGCCCGCCCGCACCGGGTGACGCACCGCAAGCTCACCCGCGACTGATCACCTGAGCGGCGGCGAACGGCCGCGCGGGCCCCGACGAGGCGCCCGCGCGGCCGTTCGCCTTTCCGGGGCGTTCCGGCGCTTTCCGCCCAAGGGCGATCCGCCGCCGGACCGGCGGGCACGATGCTGGTGCGGCTATGTTGTTCGGTTTCGGGGATCGTGCTGTTGGCGCGACTCGACCGCCTCTCACGCGCTCGCGGGTCTCCGGGTTGGCGGATTGATGCGGTGACGGCATCGGGCGATGCGGAAACAGTGTTGGACGGGTATCGCTGCAGGCTCCTACCGTTGGTGGGGTGGACGGGTGGAGCGGGGAGGTCGGGACGGCGATGAGCACGCCCAGGATCACTGAGATGCGGGTGGTGCCGGTCGCCGGGCACGACGTCATGCTGCTCAACCTGGGCGGCGCGCACGCGCCCTTCTTCACCCGGAACCTGCTGCTGCTCACCGACGAGTCGGGGGCCACCGGGGTCGGGGAGGTCCCCGGCGGCGAGGGCATCCGGCGGACGCTGGAGGACGCGCGGGAGCTGGTCGTGGGTCGCCGGATCGGCCGGTCCGACGAGGTGCTGAACGGGGTGCGGGCCGCGTTCGGGCATCTGGACGCGGGCGGGCGCGGTCCGCTGACGCACGACACGCGGATCGCCGTCCACGCGCTGACCGCGATCGAGTCGTGCCTGCTCGACCTGATGGGCAAGCACCTCGACGTGCCGGTGGCGGCGCTGCTCGGCGACGGCGTCCAGCGCACCCGGGTCCCGATGCTCGGCTACCTGTTCTACGTCGGCGACCGGCGCCGGACGGACCTGCCCTACCAGGAGCCGGAGGACGGCGCGGACGGCTGGCTGCGCGTCCGGCACGAGGAGGCGCTGACGCCGGAGGCGATCGTCCGGCAGGCGGAGGCGGCGCGGGCGCGGTACGGGTTCGCCGACTTCAAGCTGAAGGGCGGCGTGCTGCGCCCCGACGAGGAGGCCGAGGCGGTGCGGGCGCTGGCCGAGCGGTTCCCGTCCGCGCGGATCAACCTCGACCCGAACGGCGCGTGGTCGCTGGAGGAGGCGGTCCGCATCGGCCGCGAGTTGGCCGGCGTGCTGGCCTATGCCGAGGACCCGTGCGGCCCTGAGCACGGCTATTCGGGACGCGAGACGATGGCGGAGTTCCGCCGGGCGACCGGGCTGCCGACCGCCACCAACATGATCGCGACGGACTGGCGGGAGCTGGGCCACGCGATCCGGCTGGACGCGGTCGACATCCCGCTCGCCGACCCGCACTTCTGGACGATGCGAGGCTCGGTCCGCGTCGCGCAGCTCTGCCAGGCGTGGGGGCTGACCTGGGGGTCGCACTCCAACAACCACTTCGACGTGTCGCTGGCGATGTTCACGCAGGTGGCGGCGGCCGCGCCGGGCGAGATCACGGCGATCGACACGCACTGGATCTGGCAGGACGGCCAGCGCCTCACCCGCGACCCGCTGCGGATCGAGGGCGGCGGGGTCGCGCTGCCGGACGCGCCCGGCCTCGGCGTCGAGATCGACGAGGAGCGGGTCGAGGCGGCGAACCGGCTGTACCGCGAGCACGGGCTCGGCGACCGCGACGACGCGGCGGCGATGCGGTATCTGGTCCCCGGCTGGACGTTCGACCCGAAACGTCCGTGCCTGGTGAGGGACGCCGCGCGCTGACGGGGCGCCCGCCGGGCGCGCCGCCACCGGCCGGTACCATCGGGCCGACCGGTGGAGTTCCCCCGTCGCCGGCTCCAGGCCCCCGACCCCAGGCGAGGACATGCAGCAGAGCGACCTGCCCGCGACCGAGTACCGGCACGTCTACGAGTTCTACATCCGGTTCGGCGACATCGACTCCCAGGGCCATGTGAACAACGTCAAGTTCCTCGGCTACCTGGAGGACGCGCGCCTGGAGATGTTCCACGGCGACCCGGTGCGCAAGGGCGAGCAGCCGGTCCGCGGCATGGTGATCTCGCGGCACGAGATCGACTACAAGCTGCCGCTGCTGCCGACCGTCTACCCGATCCGGGTCGAGACGTGGGTGACCGAGGCGCGCGCCGCGTCGTTCAAGCTGGCCTACGAGGTGCGCGACGACGAGAACGTGTACGCGACCGCCACCTCGACGCTCGTCGCGTTCGACGTGGAGGCCAACCGGCTGCGCCGCTTCACGCCGGAGGAGCGCGAGTTCATCGGGCGCTACGTCGTCCCCACGGACTGACCCGGCCGAACCTGCTCCGGCGCCGGCCGATCCCGGCCGATCCCGGCCGATCCCGGCCGATCCCGGCTGACCCGGTGTCCCCGGCCGCACCGGCCCGTCCGGGTGATGTCCATGCCGTCACGGATAAGTAACAAGCGCAACAGGCATCCGTTTTCGCCGCGCATATCCCTCTAGGGTCGCTGCGCGAAAGTGGCGAACCCACGTGGAAGGGATGAAATGCGGCGCATCTCACGAGGAGCGATCGCCCTGCTGCTGGCCGCGGGAATGGCCGGAACCGGCGCCACCGCGGCGCAGGCGGCGGCCCCCGCGACGGCGGCCAGGGCGGCGCAGCCGGACGACGTCCTCGCCCGGCTCAAGGCGATCCCCGGCATGCAGGTCACGGAGAAGACCTCGACGATCCCCGGCTACCGCTGGTTCTGGCTGGAGTACCGGCAGCCCGTCGACCACCGCAACCCGCGCGGGCAGTGGTTCGAGCAGCGGATCATGCTCCAGCACAAGGCGGCGGACCGGCCGATGGTGCTCTACACCAGCGGCTACGACACCCCCGAGACCATGTTCACCGCCGAGCCCACCGCGCTCGTGGACGGCAACCAGATCTCGGTCGAGTACCGCTACTTCACCCCGTCGCGGCCCGAGCCGGCGGACTGGAAGAAGGACACCATCTGGCAGGCCGCCACCGACGAGCACCGGATCATCGGCGCGCTCAAGACGATCTACAAGGGCAAGTGGATCTCGACGGGCGCCAGCAAGGGCGGCATGACCGCCGTCTACCACAAGCGCTTCTACCCCCGCGACGTCGACGGCAGCGTCGTCTACGTGGCGCCCAACGACGTCAACAACAACGACGACAGCGCCTACGACAAGTTCTTCCAGACCGTCGGCACCGACCCCGAATGCCGCGCCCACGTGAAGGCGCTCGCCCGCGAGTTCCTCAAGCGCCGCCCCGCGATGCTCAAGCGGTTCACGGCCGCCGCCGCGGAGAACGGCTGGACGTTCAAGATCCTGCGCACCCCGGACCGCGCGTTCGAGAACTCCGTCATGGACTACGAGTGGGGCTTCTGGCAGTACCACCTGCAGTCGGACTGCGCCTCCCTGCCCGCGGTGAACGCCTCCGACGACGCCATCTACAAGACCCTCGACGACATCTCCGGGCTGTCGTTCTACACCGACCAGGGCCTCGCCCCCTACATCCCGTACTACTACCAGGCGGGCACGCAGCTCGGCTGGCCGTCGCCGAAGTTCAAGAGCCTGCGCCCGCTGCTGCGGTACGAGAGCAGCTACCAGCCGCGCACCTACGTCCCGCGCGACATCCCCATGCGCTTCGACCACGGCCGGGCGATGCACGACATCGACGGCTGGGTCCGCTGGCACGCCGACCACATGCTGTTCCTCTACGGCCAGAACGACCCGTGGGGAGCCGAGCCCTTCCGCCTCGGCCGCGGCAGCCGTGACTCCGCCGTCTACGTCGCCCCCGGCATGAACCACAGCGGCCGGCTCATCGCCAAGCTGCCCGCCGACGAGCAGGCCAAGGCGAAGGCCGACGTGCTGCGCTGGGCCGGCGTCCAGGGCCAGGCCAAGACCCTCACCACCGGCCCGACCGCCGACGACCCGCTCGAACTCCAGCGCCCGCCCCTGTAGCCCAGGGGGCGACCCCCTGGAACCCCCGTCAACGGTTGTGAGGCTGTTTCGCCGCTCCGCTAGCGCTCCGCGGCGAAACAGCCTCACAACCGGCGGGCGTGCCTCTAGGCGAGCCCGCTGGGCCGGGATTGCAGTAAGGCAGCCGCGTTGCCGGGGAGGAGGTCGCCGTACATGGGCATGCTCGTCAGGATCGGGCGGCCCGGTGGGAGCCGGATGGGGTTCTCGCCGCAGTTGACGGCGCAGGTGACCGGGCCGCGTGTGAAGAACACGGCCGTCTCGGGGGAGTCGAGCCATTCCAGCTCTTCGGGCAGTTCGTCCAGCAGTTCTCGGCGCATCGCCAGCGCGCGCCGGTAGAACGCCAGCATCGAGGTCGGTTCGGCGGCCTGGGCCTCGGCCGTCAGCGACGCCCACTGCGCGGGCATCGGCAGCCAGGGACGGACGCCGTCCGGCGAGAAACCGAACGGTTCCGCCGTGCCGGACCAGGGGAGCGGGACCCGGCAGCCGTCGCGTCCCGGCTGGCCGCCGTTGCTGCGCTTCCAGATCGGGTCCTGGCGCGCCTCGTCCGGAAGGTCCGTGACCTCCGGCAGGCCCAGCTCCTCGCCCTGGTAGAGGTACGCCGACCCGGGCAGCGCCAGCAGCATCAGCAGAGCGGCCTTGGCGCGGGCGTGCTCGATCCCCGGGACGCCCCCCGGACGCCGGTACCGGGTGAGGTGGCGTACGGAGTCATGGCTGGACAGCACCCAGGTGGGCGCCGCGCCGGTGGCCGCGACCGCCTTGATCGCGGCCTCGATCACGTCGCGGAACGCCGGCGCCGACCACGGCGCGAGCTGGAGGTCGAACTGGAACACCTGGTGCAGCTCGTCCGGACGCAGGTAGAGCGCGAGGTCCTCGGGCCCGTCCGTCCACACCTCGCCGATCGCCATCCGGTCGCCGTCGTACTCGTCCAGGATGCGGCGCCACCGGCGGTAGATCTCGTGGACCTCGGGACGGCTGTAGATCGGCCCGTTCGCGACGCGGCGGCCCCGGCCGTTCAGGTCGCCGAGCGAGGCGTCCTTGACCAGCCCGGCGGCGACGTCGATACGGAAGCCGTCCACGCCGCGGTCCAGCCAGAAGCGCAGGATGTCCTCGAACTCGGCCCGCACCTCCGGGTTGCGCCAGTTGAAGTCCGGCTGCTCGGCCGCGTACAGGTGCAGGTACCACTCGCCGTCGGGGACCCGCGTCCACGCCGGTCCGCCGAACGCCGACGGCCAGTCGTTCGGCGGCTGCTCCTCGCCGGGACTCTCCGCTGGCCTTCCAGCGCGGAAAATGTAGCGGTCCCGCTCCGGCGAGCCGGGCGGTGACGCCAGCGCCTCCTGGAACCACCGGTGCCGGTCGGACGAGTGGTTCGGCACGATGTCCACGATCAGCCGGAGGCCGTGCGCGTGCGCGTCCGCCACCAGCGCGTCGAAGTCGGCGAGCGTGCCGAACCGGGGGTCGACGTCGCGGTAGTCGGCCACGTCGTAGCCGCCGTCGGCGAGCGGGGAGGTGTAGAACGGCGTCAGCCAGAGCGCGTCCACCCCGAGGTCGCGCAGGTAGCCCAGCCGCGAGCGGATCCCCTGGAGATCGCCCTCGCCGTCACCGCCCGAGTCGGCGAAGCTGCGGACGTAGACCTCGTACACGACGGCATTGCGCCACCAGGGGGTTCGCGTCATACCCGCGCTCTACCCGCTTACGAGGGGGCGTTCACCATGCTCCGCGCCGCCATCGTGAAGTAGTCCCAGAGCATCTTCTCCAGCTGCTCGGGCAGCTCCAGCTCGTCCACCGCCACCCGCATGTGCCGCAGCCACGCGTCCCGCTCGGCCTCGCCGATGACGAACGGGACGTGCCGCATCCGCAGCCGCGGATGCCCGCGCTGCCGGCTGTAGGTGCTCGGACCGCCCCAGTACTGGATGAGGAACAGCCGGAGCCGCTCCTCTGCGGGGCCGAGATCCTCCTCCGGGTAGAGGGCGCGAAGGTCGGGGTCTTCAGCGACACCCTGGTAGAAGCGGTGCACGAGCCGGCGGAAGGTCTCCTCGCCGCCGACCGCCTCGTAGAAGGTCACCTGTTCAGTCATGGCGCTGCCCACCCTATGCGATCGGCCGCCGGGTGATCAGGTCCGCGGAGCGGGCGGCGGACCGGCCCGGCGGACGCCCGCGGGGTCAGGTCGCGGCCGGGGTGGCGACCGAGACGCCCGCGTCGTCGAACGCGTTCTTCACCCGTTCACGCAGCTCCCGGGCCACGTCGCCCTGCTTGCCCGGCGCGGTCTTCAGCACCACCCGGATGACGAGCGCGTCCCCGGCGAGGGCCTGCACGCCCCACACCGACGGCTCCTCGAGGATCACGTCCTCCCAGCCGGAGGCGGCGGCCAGATCGTCGGCGGTGGCCTGCAGGATCTCCTTGACCTTCTCGGTGTCCTCGCGGATGTCGACCGGGATGTCCAGGACGGCCCGGCCCCAGTTCTGCGACTCGTTGCCGACCTTCTTGATCTCGCCGTTCGGCACGTACCAGACGACGCCGTCGACGTCGCGCATCCGGGTGACCCGCAGGGTGACCGCCTCGACCGTCCCCTTCGCCGAGCCCACGTCGATGTAGTCGCCGACGCCGTACTGGTCCTCCAGCAGCATGAACAGCCCGGCGAGGAAGTCCTTGACGATGTTCTGCGCGCCGAAGCCGACCGCCACGCCGATCACGCTCGCGCTGGCCAGGATCGGCGCGAGGTTCAGCCCGAGCGCGCCGAGGATGCTGAACGCCGCCGTCCCCATGATCACGATGGAGGCGATGGACCGCAGCACCGAGCCGATCGTCTGGGCGCGCTGCGCGCGCCGCCGGTTCAGCAGCGCGGGGCTGCCCTCGAACACCGTCCGGGACCGCTCCTTGACCCGCTCGGACATGGTGCCCTCGGCCATCCGCACCGTCACCTTGGTGATCATCCGGTGCGCGATGTTCTTCACGATCAGCGCGACCACGAAGGTGAGGATGATCGACAGGAGGGTGCCGAGGGGCTTGTCGAGCCACGTCGCGTAGAACTGGGTGAAGTCGTGGCTGTGGGAGACGTTCCAGACCAGCCGGCAGCCGGTGCTCGGCGTCTGGTCGCGGCATGCCGCCTCCGGCGTGCCCTTCTCCGCCCAGGGCAGCAGCGACTGAGCATCGACGAACATGTCGGGCAGACCCTCCCCGGCCTTTGTGGGCGTCTCGACACCTCGCCGTGGACCTTCGGCGGGTACGAGCCCGATCGTAGGGGACGGTAACGACCGGTTCGTACTGCGCCCGCGACGTGTCTTGACAAGGCCGGGGAGGGGCTGTTCCGGCGAGCGTGCCCCGCGGGGTCCGCGGCTGCCGCGCCGTTCCGGCCACGGCCCCGCGGGGCACGCCCGGCTCTAGGGGCGGCCGGCCGGCCGCATCCTCCGGGCGGATCGTCGGTCGAGCCGCTCGTCCAGGGGCTCGTCCAGGGGCTGCAGGACGTGCGCGAGCTTCACGGCCGCGCCGTCGACGTCGTCCACGCGGTGCATGCGCTCGCCCCAGGACCACCAGAAGTAGTGGTCGTGGCCCCCGGGGGCGGGGGCGCAGGTGACGTCCTCGGCCAGGCTCGCGGCGGCCGGGTTCACCACCCGCAGGAACGCCGGGCCCGAACGGGTCCGGACCACGCGGGCCACCAGGCCCCGCGCGCCGAGCTCCCGCTCCAGCTCCCGGAGATGGCCGACGCGTCCGTCGCCGGCCGCCTGCGCTCCCTTTCCACCGGTCATGCCGTCGCCCGTCCCGTCGGTCGTGCCGGGAGCCGCCGCGCCGATCCGCCGCGCCGCCGGTCCCTGCGCCGTCATGTGCATCGCCGTCGTGTGCATCGCCGATCCCTCGTCGCCGGCCCCGGCGTGCGCGGCGCGTGACCGCGCGGCCGCCGGGACGGCCGGCAGATGATCAACCCTCTGGATCCGTTCCGTTGCTCATGGTGAGAATTGCAACTCTCACGGTGGCGGGTCAAGGGCGGCCCCGTCCGGCGAAGTACCGGATTCCCCCACCTCAGAGGAAGCCTCACACCCGCCGGAGGAAGAATCTCTACCCTGGGAGGTGAGGACGCATCCGCAGCCCTGGTCTTTCCGGGGAATCGCTTGGCCCGCCCCCTCGTCAGGGTTACGCTGCGTGCGCGAGAGATTATCTGTCGTGGCCAGCTATTGACCGGTCGCCGTGGCCCGGACGGCCGCCCTTCCCCCGAGGGGCGCCGCCCCGGCCCGACGGTGAGGAGGCCGGAACCGATGTCGGACCCCCCTCGGAAAGAAACGGACGTGGCTCGCAGGATCCGTGCGCACGCTCTGGCCCGGGGGCGGAGCCCGAAGGAGATCGCGCGCGAGATCCACGAGCAGTGCGGCCCCCTCTTCGGCACCAGCCGGGTCAAGGCGTACCGGCTGGCCCACGGTGTCGCGCTGTCGGACATCGTGGCCCAGGTCAAGGCCCTGTACGAGGTCGACGGCAAGCCGGCGCCCCGGCTCGGGGAGACGCTGCTGTCGGCCTACGAGAGCGGGTACAAAAGACCCGGTCCCGAGTATCTGCACTACCTGTGCGCCGTGTACCGGGTCGAGCCGGACGAGCTCGACTACAAGAGCCCCTGCATTTGCGGACGCGGGCACGCCGTCCGCCCGGGGGCCGCCACGGTGCCGCAGCCGCGCCGCCCCGAACGGCACGCGGTGCAGCAGCCCGACGTCACCCTCGTCGGGTCGATCATCCCCAGGGCGGAAGACCGCCCCTGGGTGGACGTCAACGACCTACGGGGCCCCGACCGCGCCGACGGCCCCCTGTCCATTGATGTGGGAGAGGAGGACATCGTGCTTCGTAGGACCCTTCTGCAACTGCTGGCCGGAGCGGGCGTGGCGCTCGACGGCCAGTTCCTTGGGGCGGTCGACAACCTTCGGCGCAAGATGGACGACACGCTGGTCGGCGCGACGGTCTCGCCGACCATGCTCGACCAATGGGAGGAGACCACCTACGGCTACGGCCGGCAGTACCAGGCGACGCCGTCGCTGCGGATGCTGTGCGACGTGCTGCTGGACTTCAGCGAGGTGCGGCGCATGTGCGACAAGCGGCAGCCGGTCGAGCTGCAGGAGCGGCTGTGCCGGATCGCGGCGCAGCTGTCCGGGCTGTCCGGGCTGATCATGATCAATCTGGGCGACCACCGGCTGGCCCGCTCGTTCTTCCGGACCGCGCGCACCGCGGCCGACGAGACCGGCGACCGGCAGCTGCGCGCCTGGGTGACCGTCCGCGAGTCGCTCGTGCCGATGTACTACGGCGACCCCCGCGAGGCGCTGCACCTGGCGCGCAAGGCGCAGGACCTGGCCGGCCGCACCCCCGGGGTGGCCGCCGCCATGGCGCCCGCGGTGGAGGCCCGCGCGCTCGGCATGCTGGCGATGCGCGGCCGCGGCGACGCCGCGCCCAGCGCCCGCCGGGCGCTCGTGCGCGGGCGCTCGGTGTTCGACCAGTTGTCCAAGACCGACACCGGCGACCTGGTGTTCGGGTTCACCGACCGGCAGATGGCCTTCTATGAGGGCGACACGTTCACCAACCTCGGCGACCACAAGCACGGCGACGAGGTGCTGAGCCACGCGCTGACCCTGTACGCGCCGACCGACCGCGTCGACCTGACCCTTGTGCGCCTCGACCGGGCGATGTGCAAGCTGCACGCCGGGCATCCGGACGCGGCGCTGACCGGCGGCCAGGAGGCGATCCTGGACCTGCCGCCCGACCACCGCTCCGACATCCTGGTGCACCGGGCCCGCCAGATCGGCGCGGCCGTGCAGTCCAAGCACGGCGAGATCGCCGGGCTGCGGGAGTTCCGGGAGGCGCTCGCCGGGCCCTGGATCACCAGCCCCACCAACGAGCAGGGCTCCGTCCCCCCGACCGAGCAGGTCTGACCGGGCATGGGCACTCCTGACAGCGCCTCCTGGCAGGACCACCCCGCGCCCGGCGCGGAACCCGCGGCGCCGGGACCGCGGCCTCCGGCGCCGAGACCGCGGCCGCCGTCGCGGACCCCGGGCACCCGGCCCGGCGGCCGCACCCTCGTGCGGCTGCAGGCCGATCCCCCCGTCTGGAGCTTCGGCGACCTCCGGCTGCGCCGCTACCGGGCCACCGACCACGCCACCGTCCTCGCCCTGCACCGCGAGGGCCTGGCCCAGGTCGGCCTGCGTCCCGGCGACGGCGTCTACTACGACCACGACTTCTTCCGGATGGAGGACATCTATCTGCGCAACGACGGCGAGTTCCTCGTCGGCGAGGTGGACGGGCGGATCGTCGCCATGGGCGGCCTGCGCCGCGCCGACCTCGTCCCCGGGGGCTCGGCCCGGGCGTTCGGCGGCTACGCGCCGGGCGCGCCGGTGCTCGACGCGGTGGAGATGGTCCGGCTGCGGGTGCGGCCGTCGGTCCAGCGGCGCGGCTACGGCACCGCCGTCGTCTCCGCGCTGGAGGAGCGCGCCGTCGAGTACGGGTACCGGGTGCTGCGCGGCGACACGACCGAGTTGCAGGCCCCGGCGCTCGCCCTGTACCGCAAGTTCGGCTGGCGGGAGACGCGCCGCGAGGTGATCGGGGGCATCGTCAACATCTACATCGAGAAGGCACTGCGCTGAGGACACCCGAGCCGCGGGACGCGCGCCGGCGGCGCGGCGCGGCGCGCATCGCCCGCGGCTCGGGCCCAGCGCCCGCGGCACCCGTCAGGTACGGGTGCCGCCGACCAGCTGCATGAGGGGGTACCGGCGCCGGCGGACGGCGGTGAAGCCGCGGTCGGCCAGCGCCCCGGTGACTTCCCGGTCGCCGAACACCGTGTAGCCGGTGACGCGGCGGATCAGCTCGCCGCCCACCTTCGAGGCGTGCAGCGGCGTCAGCCGCCGCGAGGTCAGGATGATCAGGCGTCCGCCCGGGCGCAGCACGCGGGTCATGCCGTCGAGGGCCGTCCACGGGTCGTCGAACAGGTACAGCGCGCCGAAGCAGCAGACGGCGTCGAACGCCGCGTCGCGGAACGGCAGGTCGACGGCGTTGCCGCGGACGTAGCAGGCTCTGTCGCCGGCCGGGGTGTCGGCCTCGGCGCGGGCGAGCATGGTGGCGGAGGCGTCCAGGCCGACCACGAGGCCGTCCCCGCCGACGCCCTCGGCCAGCGCGCGGGTCACGTTGCCCGGCCCGCACGCCACGTCCAGCACGGTCGCGGCGGGACGGTCGGGGTCGCCCGGCCGCCCGAGCCCCAGCCAGTCGCGCGCCGTCGCCTGCTCGGCGGCGGTGTCGGGGCCGATCGGCCAGCCCTTGGCGAGGTTGAAGCCGACGGGCCGCCACACCTTCTCGTAGATCCGCGGCAGGAACGTCGACTCCATCACCGACTGGGCGAGGGACGGCGCCCGCTCCTCGGCCGGGCCGAGCAGGTCGAGGTACCCGGCCGACAGGTCCGGGTCGGCGGGCGGGTCGCGCAGCAGGTCGAGCACCCGCCGCGCGGCGGACGGGCGCTGCGTCGTCGACACGTTCACCCCTTTATTAGATCAGCCGTCAATTTCGCCGTGCCACCCCCGCCGCCCGTGACCCCGCTCACGCCAGGCCGAGGCCGGTCTGGGCGGCCAGGAAGGCGAGCGTGTCGGTCATCAGGTCCACCGACCGGCTGACCGAGCGCGCGGCGTGCCCGACCTCCGACTCGTTGCGCAGCAGGACCGGGGCGTCCGACGCGGTCGCGTGCTGGAGCGCGGCGCACAGCTTGCGGGCGTGCAGCGGGTCGACGCGGGTGTCGCTGCCGAACGTGGTGAACAGCGTCGCCGGATACGCCGTCCCCGGGTGGACGTGGTGGTACGGCGAGTAGCCGATCAGCCAGCCGAACTCCACCGGGTCGTCCGCCGTCCCGTACTCGTCGTTCCAGGTCTGGCCGAGGCCGAACCGCTCGTAGCGGACCATGTCCAGCAGCGGCGCCGAGCAGACCACCGCCCGGTACAGCTCGGGGCGCTGGGTGAGCGCGGCGCCGACCAGCAGCCCGCCGTTGGACCCGCCGGAGATCGCCAGCTGCGCCGGGGTGGTGAGCCCGTCGGCGATCAGCCGCTCGGCGGCGGCGTGGAAGTCGTCGAACACGTTCTGCTTGCGCTCGCGCATCCCCGCGCGGTGCCACTCCTCGCCCTCCTCGGACCCGCCGCGCAGGTTGGCGACGGCGTACACCCCGCCGGCCTCGACCCAGGCCAGGATGCTCGCCGAGTACGAGGGCGTCAGCGAGATGTTGAACCCGCCGTAGCCGTAGAGGATCGCCGGGCGCGGGCCGGACGAGCCGGGCCGGGACACCACCAGCATCCGCACCTCGGTGCCGTCCGCGGACGCGTAGGCCACCTGCCGGGTCTCGATCTCGGGGACCTCGACGGTGCCGGGCGCGGACGCCCACAGGGTCGTCTCGCCGGTGCGCGCGTCGTAGTGCAGCACCGACGACGGGGTCACGTTGTCGGTGTAGCCGAACCAGGCCTCGTGGCCGCCCTCGGGCCGCTCGACGATCCCGCCGATCGAGCCGAGCCCCGGTGTCGGGACGGTGCCGAGCCGCTCCCCGGTCGCCAGGTCGTGCACGGTGATCTCGCTGATCGCGTGCCGCGTCCACCCGGCCAGCAGCACCGGAGAGTCGAGATCGTCGAGGATCGCGTAGTCGGTCAGGACGGCCTCGGGGTCCTGCGGGACCAGGTCCCGCCACGTCCCGTACGACGGGTCGGACGGGTCGGTCACGCACAGCCGCGAGCGCGGCGCGTCCCGGTCGGTGAACACGTAGGCGCGGCCGTCCCGGCCCACGTGCAGCCAGGTCTCGGCGTCCACCCCCACCTGCACCGGCCGCATCCCGGGCCGGTCGGGCGGCGAGGCGGACAGGTCGGCGATCCACATGTCGTTGCGCGGCGCGGTGCCCTGCGAGGCGGAGACAGTCAGCCACCGCCCGTCGCGGCTGACGCCCACGGCGTAGTAGTTGGTCTTGTCCATCCCCTCGCCGAAGACCAGCACGTCGTCGGTCTCCGGCTCGGTGCCGACCCGGTGCAGGTAGACGCGCCGGTGGTACTGCTCCTCGCCCTCCGGGACGGCCCGCGCGGGCAGCCGCCGGGTGTAGTAGAACGCCTCCCCGCCCGGCAGCCAGGCGATGCTGGACGAGCGGGTCCGGTCGATCGGCCCCTCCACCCGCGCGCCGGTGGCGACGTCGATCACGAACAGCAGCGACTCCTCGTCGCCGCCCGTCGAGATCTTGTACGCCAGCAGCCGGCCCTCCTTGTCGGGCTGCCAGCCG
The DNA here is from genome assembly GCF_030283205.1 of Actinomadura opuntiae. Taxonomy (GTDB): domain Bacteria; phylum Actinomycetota; class Actinomycetes; order Streptosporangiales; family Streptosporangiaceae; genus Spirillospora. Next base: position 213,044 of record NZ_JASNWF010000018.1, on the reverse strand, counting down.
TCCAGCGTCGTCGTGCCGCCCGGGTCCAGCGCCATCGGGTCGACCAGCGCCCGCTCCGACCCGTCCGGGTCGACGGTGTACAGCACCGGGTGCTCCTGCTCGGCGGTCCGCCGGGTGAAGAACCGCCGGTCGCCCCGCCAGACCGGCGCGCCGACGCTGCCCGCGCCGAGCAGCTCGCCGAGCCGGCGGCGCAGCCGGTCCCGGCCCGGCAGCGCGTCGGCGATCTTGTGGAACAGCTCGTCCTGCGCGGCGAGCCAGTCCCGGGTCTCCGCGCTCTCCGCGTCCTCCAGCCAGCGGTACGGGTCGGCGACCCGGTGCCCGTGGATGTCCTCGACGATGTCCTGGCGCCGCGCGGGCGGATAAGGCGTTCCGGTCATGGGATGCACTGTATTCACCGGTCCGGGCCCTCCGTCCGGTCAGGCCGCCCGGTACCGCGCCCACCACCGGCCCCGCGGCGCAACGTGGGCGCTTTTGCGTTCGATCTGGCCCCGCGATGGGGATATTTGGGGTAGCGGTCGGGCTGCCCCAGCCGCCACACTGATTCCAGGTCGGTTCGCCTCTGGGGAGGTCCTCATGGCGAGTGCGCAGGTGCCGGAGACAATATCTCGGCCTCGGTGCGAGGCGCGGTCAGCCGCGTCCGCCGAGGCGAACCCCGGCACGCCGGCGGAGGCCGTCTGATGAGACAGGTCCTTCTCCTGAACGCGACGTACGAACCACTCACCACGCTCCCGCTCCGGCGGGCGGTCTGCCTCGTGCTCCGGGAGAAGGCCGAGATCGTCCACCACGACGTCTCGGGGGCCTCCCTGCACTCGGCGACCATGGAGATCGAGGTGCCGTCGGTGATCCGGCTGCGCCGCTACGTCCGCATCCCGTTCCGGACCCGCGTCCCGCTGACCCGCGCCGCGCTCATGCGCCGCGACAACTTCCGCTGTGTCTACTGCGGCCGCCGCGCCGAGACGATCGACCACGTCCACCCGCGCAGCCGCGGCGGCAAGCACGTGTGGGAGAACTGCGTCGCGTCCTGCATGACCTGCAACCACCGCAAGGCCGACCGGCTGCTGTCCGAGCTCGGCTGGACGCTCGGGATGACCCCCGGCGTCCCGCGCGGAGCCCACTGGCGCCTCATCGGGATCGTCCACGACGGCGACCCCCAGTGGGCCCCGTACGTGTCGGAACCGGCCGCGTGACCGTATCCTGTTCGCGTGCCACGTTATGACTACCGCTGCCGCGCGTGCGGGTCGACGTTCGAGGTCTCCCGCCCGATGATCAACGCGTTCGACCCGGCGATCTGCCCGGACGGTCACGACGACACGGTGAAGCTGCTGTCCACGGTCGCCGTCACCGGCACGTCCCGCGGCGGCGCGCCCAAGCCCCCGCCGTCCGCCGGGGGCGGCTGCTGCGGCGGAGGGTGCTGCTCCTAGCCGCCTGCTGCTCCTAGTCGCGCTGTTGCTCCTGGCCGCGCTGTGCGGCCCGGACGGCGGCGGCCATCGCGGCGCTGTCGTGGTCGCGGCCGCAGCCGTCGATCAGCAGGAGCGTGCCCGGGATGTGGTCGGCGCGCAGGTGTTTGATCTCCTGGTAGGCGGGCGAGTCGTACCAGGCGCGGGCGGCGTCGATGTCCGGGAACTCCAGCAGGACCAGGTCGCCCGTCCAGGTGCCCTCGCGGACGTCCGGGGTCTCGCCGTGGACGATGAAGCGGCCGCCGAACGGGTCCATGGTCGCCTGGATGCGCTCCATGTAGGTGAACACGTCGTCGTGCAGCGAGGCCGGGGTGTGCAAGTGGGCCAGCGCGTAGGCGGTCATCGCCGTCTCCTCCGGGTGGTGGGGGCCGGGGCCGCCGGATCGGCGGCCCCGGCCTGACATGTCCCACTCTGCCCAGCGCGGGGAATGGCGGCGATTACCCGCCGGGTAATGCTCAGACCTGCGGGCGCTCCAGTTGGGAGACGTCGCGGGCGGCGCCGGTGGAGGCGGACGTCGCCATCGCGGCGTAGGCGCGCAGCGCGGCGCTGACCTTGCGGTCGCGGTCGCGGGGGCGGTAGCCGCCGAGGTCGGCGAGCAGCTTCTCGCGGCGGATCTCCAGCTCGTCGGCCGGGACGTCCAGCTCCAGCGTCCGGTTCGGGATGTCGATCACGATCCGGTCGCCGTCCTCGACCAGGGCGATGATCCCGCCGCCGGCGGCCTCGGGGGAGGCGTGCCCGATGGACAGCCCGGACGTGCCGCCGGAGAACCGGCCGTCGGTGATCAGCGCGCACGCCTTGCCGAGGCCGCGGCCCTTCAGGAAGCTCGTCGGGTACAGCATCTCCTGCATGCCGGGGCCGCCCTTGGGGCCCTCGTAGCGGATCACGACGACGTCGCCCGCCTTGATCCGGCCGGCGAGGATGCCCTCGACGGCCTGGTCCTGCGACTCGAAGACGACGGCGGGGCCGGTGAAGGTCCACAGCTCCTCGTCCACGCCGGCGGTCTTGACGATCGCGCCGTCGGGGGCGATGTTGCCGCGCAGCACGGCCAGGCCGCCGTCGGCGGTGTAGGCGTGCTCGACCGAGCGGATGCAGCCGCTCTCGCGGTCGAGGTCCAGCTCCTCCCAGCGGGCGCTCTGCGAGAAGGCGGAGGTGCTGCGGACACCGCCGGGCGCGGCGTGGAACAGCTCGGTCGCCTCGGGCAGCGCGTTGGGGGAGCGGACGTCCCACCGGTCGACGAACTCGGCCAGCGACGCCGAGTGGATCGAGTGGGTCGCCTCGTTCAGCAGCCCGGCGCGGTACAGCTCGCCGAGCAGGGCGGGGATGCCGCCGGCGCGGTGGCAGTCCTCGATGTGGTACTCGGCGGTCGCGGGGGCGAGCTTGCAGATGCACGGCACGCGGCGGGACAGCGCGTCGATGTCGGTGAGCCCGAAGTCGACCTCGCCCTCGTAGGCGGCGGCCAGCAGGTGCAGGATCGTGTTGGTGGAGCCGCCCATCGCCACGTCCAGCGTCATCGCGTTCTCGAACGCCTCGCGCGTGGCGATGCTGCGCGGCAGGACGGACGCGTCGTCGCCGTCGTAGTAGCGGTGGGCGATCTCCACGACGGTGCGGCCGGCGTCCTCGTAGAGGCGGCGGCGGGCGGTGTGGGTGGCGAGGACGGTGCCGTTGCCGGGCAGCGCCAGCCCGATCGCCTCGGTGAGGCAGTTCATCGAGTTGGCGGTGAACATGCCGGAGCAGGACCCGCACGTCGGGCAGGCGCTCTCCTCCATCTGCAGCAGCTTGTCCTCGCTGACCGAGTCGTCGGCGGAGGCGACGATCGAGTCGATCAGGTCGAGCTTGTGGCCGCCCATCACGCCCTCGACGGGCTTGCCGGCCTCCATCGGGCCGCCGGAGACGAACACGGTCGGGATGTTCAGCCGCATCGCGGCCAGCAGCATGCCCGGGGTGATCTTGTCGCAGTTGGAGACGCAGACCAGGGCGTCGGCGCAGTGCGCGTTGACCATGTACTCGACGGCGTCGGCGATCACCTCGCGGGACGGCAGCGAGTACAGCATGCCGTCGTGGCCCATCGCGATGCCGTCGTCCACGGCGATCGTGTTGAACTCGCGGGGCACGCCGCCGGCCTCGCGGACGGCGCCGGCGACGACCTTGCCGACCTCGTCCAGGTGGACGTGGCCGGGCACGAACTGGGTGAAGCTGTTGGCCACCGCGACGATCGGCTTGCCGAAGTCCTCGCGTTCGACGCCGCTGGCCCGCATGAGCGCGCGGGCGCCCGCCATGTTCCTGCCATGGGTGACCGTACGTGACCTGAGCGGGGGCATCCTGTGACCTCTCCAACCTGTGCCGTGGTGCCGTGCCGCCGGACGCGTCGCCGCGCCGGGGTGCGGCGGGCGGGAGCGAGCGGTGCGCGGTGGAAGCTCTCAGCGGCGGATCGCGGCGCTGCCGCCGGCTCAGCGGAGGTCGCGCGCGGGCCGGCCCTGTTCTCCTCGATGCTACAAGGTGGGAGCCGGGGCTCGCGAAGGCCGGGGTTGAAAAGGGCCGGGCCCGCGAGGGGCCCGGTCGGGGCTCGTCGTCGAGCCGCCGGGCGGCCCGGGGGAGCGGGCCGCGCCGGTGGGGATCCGGTGGGGGGATCCGGCGTCGCTGCGGGATCCCCGGCCGTGCCGGTCAGCCGTACTTGGGCGGCAGCGCCTTCTCCGCCGCCTGGAAGATCCGCTGGACGTCGGTGTCGGTGAGGATCTTGGGACGGCGGCGCAGGTAGGAGCGGGCCCGGTTGCCGGCGTACACGTCGACGTCCCGGACGCGCATCACCTTCCACGGGATGGACGGCCCGTAGATGGCGACGGAGGGCTGCACCGGCACCTCGAAGCCGACCTGCCCTCCGATGATCCTGCTGGCCTGGTCGGCCTCCCAGCGCGCCTCGTCCAGCCGGTCCTTCTTGTTGAAGGGGCCGTGGAAGAGCTTGCGGTGCGACAGGGTGCGCACGGGCAGGCGCTTGTCCCACTTCTCGGAGTCGATGGCGTAGACGCCGCTCGGCCCGATCACCAGGTGGTCGATCCGCCCGTCGCTGACGCCCTCGTCGTCGCGGGGGACGGCCCGCGCGTGCAGCACGAGGTAGCCGTTGCGCTCCAGCGACCGCAGCTGCTTCTCGGTGCGCCGTTCGGCGGCCGAGGACTTCTGCCAGGCCGGGATGCTGGAGTCGCGGCGGGACCGGCGGACCACGTCCACGATCACCACCAGGACCGCCGCGGTGATCCCGAGCCGCCCGCCGGCCGCGAGGGTGACGACGACGAGCGCCACGAGGGCGACGCCGATCCGCCACGCCCAGCGCCGGATCCGGGGGTCGGCGAGCGTTCCCGCGAGCGTCCGTTCCTCCGGCGGCGGGGTCGCCGCGGGCCGCTCGCGTGGTTCCTCTCGCTGTTCGGGCTGCTCACGGGGCTGGCCCCGTGCCTGCTGTGTGTTGCCCCGCTCCATGATCGCCATAAGTGACGCTCCGTGTTCCTTTCCTATCGGGGGCATGATCCTCCGTGCGCAGAGTAATCATCATGCGGGACGGCGACTAGTCATGCAGGGTTAATAGTTTTGTCGCCGCGGGTGAGTGATTGACTTCCGCGCAGGACGGGTAGGTCGGTCATTTACCACCTCTTCCCGGGCACGAGAGTCGCTGCCCTCTTTGATGCCCGCCCGCCGGGCGGTCTAGCGTTCCGGTTCGTGACACATCTCCATGACCTCGGCGCTAGGGAGGCGGCTGAGGCCGTCCGCTCGGGGCGCCTGTCCCCGGTCGAGCTGACCGACCACTACCTGGACCGCATCGAACGGCTGAACCCGCAGGTCGGGGCCTATGTGACGGTCACCGCCGAGGTGGCGCGCGAGCAGGCCGCGCGGGCCGAGAAGGCGGTCCTCGACGCCGCGGACCCGGCGGACCTGCCGCCGCTGCACGGGGTGCCGGTTCCGGTCAAGGACCTGAACATGGTGGACGGCGTCCGGATGACTTTTGGCTCGTCCGTTTTTTCCGGTTTCACCGGGTTCTCGGATGACAGCGTCGTGCGGCTGCTGCGCGCGGCCGGATCGGTGCTGCCCGGCAAGACCGCCGTCCCGGAATTCGGGCTCCCCTGCTACACCGAGAGCGACGTCGCGCCGCCCGCCCGCACCCCGTGGGACCCCGCCAGGTCGGCGGGCGGTTCGAGCGGCGGCGCCGCCGCGGCGGTCGCGTCCGGGCTCGCGCCGGTCGCCCAGGGCAGCGACGGCGGTGGCTCCATCCGCATCCCGAGCAGCGTGTGCGGGCTGTTCGGGATCAAGCCGACCCGCGGCCGCATCTCCCAGGGCCCGATCGTCCCCGACCTGTTCGGCCTGTCCACCAACGGGCCGATCGCGCGGACCGTCGAGGACGCCGCCCTCCTACTGGACGTGATGGCGAAGCCGATGCCCGGCGACCTCTACGCGGCCCCGCCCGTCGACGGCACGTTCCTGTCGTATGCGGGACGGCCGCCGGGACGGCTCCGCATCGCGCGCAGCCGGCAGCCCGCCGTGCCCGGCGCGGAAGTGCATCCCGACTGCGTCGCCGCCTACGAGGAGGCCTCCGAGCTGCTGGAGGAGCTCGGGCACGAGGTCGTGGAGCTGCCGCAGGTGTTCGGGCCCGAGATGGTCCCGCATTTCGAGCTGCTCTGGGGCGTCATGGCCACGATGACGCCCGTCCCGGACGGCGGCGAGCACCTGCTCCAGCCGCTGACGCGCTGGCTGCGCGAACGCGGCAACGCCACCAGCGGGCCGCAGCTGTTCCAGGCGCACGCCGCGTTGCAGGCAGCGGTGCGCGCGGCGTTCCCCGTCATGGACGCGTTCGACGCGATCCTGCACCCGACGCTCGCGCAGCCGCCCGTCCCCGTCGGGCACTTCCACGACCAGCCGCCCGAGGAGAACTTCCGGCGGCAGATGCTCTTCACGCCGTTCTGTGCCGCCTACAACATCTCCGGGCAGCCCGCCGTGAATGTGCCACTGCACTGGAACGCCGACGGACTGCCGATCGGGATCATGCTGGCCGGACGGCTCGGCGGGGAGGGGACGCTGATCTCGCTCGCCGCGCAGCTGGAGGAGGCGCGTCCCTGGACCGGCCGCAAACCGCCCATCTGGGGGCAGTGAGGAGCGCTTGCGCGGCGCTTGGCGGCGCGCCGCCGGGGCATGGGTGCAGGCGTGGCTGACGACGAACTGATCAGGCTGGCCGGACACCACAGAGTCGCGACGCGGTACATCGACTGGCGGGGAAGGAAGGCGGACGTACCGCCCGCCACCCTGGTCGCCGTCCTCGGCGCACTGGGAGTGGACGCCTCGTCCCCGTCCAGCGTGCGCGCGGAGCTGGAACGCCACCGTGAACGCGAGCGCGCCCTCCCGCCGACCGTCGTGGTCCGCCGCGACGAGGGCGGGGAACGGGCCACCGACCGGATCCTGGCGAAGCTCCGCCGGACTCTGGGCCCGGACGGCGACCTGGACGTGCGCATCGGGCCGGGCATGCCCGACGTCCTGTCGGCACCGGCTGACGGCGACGCGCGCGGAGAGCCCGTCCCGCTGGAGGACTTCGGGGATGACGTCCCGTACGGGTGGCATCGCCTGAGTGTCCGGCGGGGCGGCAAGGACGAGCACGCGGCGCTGCTGGTGGCGCCGGCCTCACTGCCGCGACCGCCGCGGATGTGGGGGCTGACCGTCCAGCTGTACTCGCTGCGCTCGCGCGGCTCCTGGGGGCTCGGCGACCTGCACGACCTGGCCGATCTCGCGGCGTGGAGCGGCCGCGACCTCGGCGCCGGTTTCGTCGTGGCGAACCCGCTGCACGCCGCGGAGCCGGTCCCGCCGGTGAGCCCGTCGCCGTACTCGCCGATGAGCCGCCGCTTCCCCGCCCCGATCTACCTGCGGATCGAGGACATGCCGGAGTACGCGGCGCTGCCCGCCGAGGGCCGCGAACGGTTCGCGGCCATGGCGGCCCGACTGCGCGCGCTCGAGGGCCCGCTGGATCGCAGTGCTGTCTGGACGGCGAAGCTCGAAGCGCTGGAGGCGATGTACCGCTCGGCGCCGAACGTCCGCAACGAGCCCGGCTACCAGGAGTTCCGCAAGCGCAACGGCGCGGCGCTCCGCGACTTCACCACCTGGTGCGCGATCAGCGAGGAGCAGGGCACCACCGACTGGCGGCGGTGGCCGTCCCCGCTGCGGGACGCGCACGGGCGGGCCGTCCTGGACGAGCCCCGCCACCACCACCGCGCCGAGTTCCACACGTGGCTGCAATGGCGCTTGGACGAGCAGCTCGCCGCCGCGCAGCGGGCCGCCCGCGACGCGGGGATGCCCGCCGGGATCGTCCACGACCTGGCCGTCGGGGTGGCGCAGGGAAGCGCCGACGCCTGGATCTACCGGGACGAGCTCGCGACCGGGATGAGCGTCGGCGCGCCGCCGGACGAGTTCAACCAGCGCGGCCAGGACTGGGGCCAGCCGCCCTGGCGGCCGACCACGCTCGCGGCGAACGCCTACGTCCCGTACCGGGAGATGCTGGCCGCCGCGCTCCAGCACGGCGGCGGCCTCCGCCTCGACCACGCCATGCAGGTGTCGCGGCTGTGGTGGATCCCGGAGGGCGCGTCGCCCGCGGACGGGACCTACGTCGGCTACGACCGCGAGGCGATGCTCGGCTGCCTGGTGTGGGAGGCCAGCCGCGCGGGCGCGCTCGTCGTCGGTGAGGACCTCGGCACCGTGGAGCCGGAGGTCCGCGACGACCTCGCCGACCGGGGTGTCCTCGGTACCTCGCTGCTGTGGTTCGAGCGCGACGCGAAGGGCCGCCCGAAGCCGGCGGAGCAGTGGCGGGAGCTGTCGCTGGCCACGGTCGGCACCCACGACATGCCGCCGATCACCGGGTTCCTGCACGGCGACCACATCGCCCTGCGCGACCGCCTCGGCCTGCTCACCCGCCCGCTCGCCGAGGAGACCGACGACCACCGGCGGCAACTGGCCGCGTGGCTGGCGTTGCTGCACTCCGAGGGCCTGCTGTCCGTTCCGCCCGAGGAGGTCGTGCGTGCGCTCGCCGACGGCTCCACCGCCCACGACGAGCAGGTCGTCGCCGCGCTGCACGCCTTCCTCGGCCGCAGCCCCGCCCGGCTCATCGGCGTCTCGCTGGCCGACGCGGTCGGCGAGCGCCGCACCCAGAACCAGCCCGGTACCACCGACGAGTATCCGAACTGGCGCGTCCCGCTGGCCGACGCGCAGGGCCGTCCCGTCCTCCTGGACGACCTCGTCGCCGACCCGCGCGTCCGCGCCGTGCTGAAGGAGGTCAGCTCAAGCTCGCGCTGATGCGCTGGGTGACGTCGTACAGGAGCGTGTCCGGGACGATCGGCACCGACGCGATCGCCGAGAACAGGGCGGGCAGGCCCGGCAGCGGGTACGGGTCGGTGTCGGCGCCGTCCAGCGCGGCCTTGCCGAGCGGCTGGTGTGACATGGACCTGCAGGCGCGGGCCCACGCCGCCTCGACCTCCTCGGGGGACGGGACGCCGAAGCCGTGCCCGACCGGGGCGGCGTGCCGCAGCTTCACCAGGGCGCCGTCGGTGAACTCGGCGGCCAGCTTGCAGCGTTCGGTGAGATCGGCGCGGACGCGCTCGTCGAGCCGGGTCATCACGGTGCAGGGGGTGCGGCAGCGGGCCGCGCAGTCGCCGAGTGCGGCGGCGACCTGGCTGTGCTGCCGGTCGAGGTAGGCGCGCCATCCGGGCGGCGGCTCCTTGGCGACCCGCAGCGTCCGCTCGCACGCCGACCGCTCCGGACGGGTGTGGTCGCATTCGCGGGCCGAGCCCGGCGCGATCGGCACGCCGAACCGGCTGCCCTCCCCGTTCACCGACGCGCCGATCAGCGCCGGGTCGCCGGCGTGCCCGAGGACGGGCTCCCACGCCAGCAGCGGCAGGTACTCGCTGGCGATGTGCACGGCCGCGACCAGCGCGGCCATGTCGCGGCGGTGCCAGCGGATCGCGATGACCTCCAGCAGCAGCGCGTACGCGGGCCGCAGGCTCGCCAGCGCGCCGCGCGGCCGCTCCTTGGGCGCCTGCGGCATCCGGCTGGCGCGGGCGCGGTCGAGCAGGTCGCGGGGGACCTCCCCGACGGCCTCCGGCATCCCGAAGTCCTCGGCGTCCAGGTCCAGGACGCGCTGCCCGAACGCGCACAGCGGCGCGACCGCCCTCGCCCGCCCGGCCGGAATCAGCGTCCCTTCGCCGATCAGCGCCTCCAGGTCCCCGAACGCGTACCGCCGCGCCAGCGCCGCCAGCACGTCCCGCGCCGTCTCCACGCGACCATCCCCTTCTCCCCGAAACCCCCGTGACCCTGCAACGATCGCATGGTCACGGGGGTTTCGGCAGGGTCGCGCGACGCTAGCCGGCGGCGGCGTCCTTCGCGCGGGCGCGCAGCGCGCGGGCCACGCCGTCACGGCCCTCCGACAGCAGCCGGACGAGCGCCGCGGGCGGCTTCTCGCCGGTGATGTAGGACTCGGTGCGGTCGATCGTGGACTGCTCGATCACCAGGAAGGGGTAGGCGACCTCCGCGAACGTCTGGGACATGTCGCTGGTCCACTCCTTCCACACCCGGCCGACCTCGGCGAAGTACCGGTCCACGTACGGGACGAGCAGCCCGGCCTGGTCGGGCTCCACGAACCCGCCGAGCGTCGCCCGGTAGACGGCGTTCGGCAGCGTGCCGCCGATGATCCGGTCCCACGCGGCGGCCTTGGCCTCGGCGGTCGGGATCGCGGCCTTGCACGCGGCGGCGTGCCGCTCGCCCGCCGCCGTCCGGTCCCGGTCGTGCTCGGCGTCGATCTCGTCCTCGCCGGCCTTGCCGGTGACGACGAGGCGGCGCAGCAGCGCCCACCGCAGGTCGGTGTCGACCGTCAGCCCGTCGAGGGTCTGCGAGCCGTCCAGCAGCGCCCGGACGAACGCCAGGTGCTCCTCGCTGACCGCCGACGCCGCGAACGCCTGCGTGTAGGCGAGCTGGAGGTCCGAGCCGGGCAGCGCCTCGCGGGCCAGTTCGAAGAGCGTGTCGGCCAGCAGCGCCAGGCCCTCCTTGCGCCAGGACGGGTCGGCGTACTGCTGGACGGCCGTCCGCGCCTGCCGCAGCAGCGTCTGCGTGACCGAGATGTCGGTGACGCCGCGGATGCCCTTCGCGACGAGCCGGACGTAGTCGCGCGTCGCCATCTCCGCGTCGCGGGTCATGTCCCACGCCGCCGACCAGCACAGCGCGCGCGGCAGGCTCTCCTTGATGTCGCCGATGTGCTCCACCAGCGTCTTCAGCGAGTGCTCGTCGAGCCGCACCTTGGCGTAGGTGAGGTCGTCGTCGTTGACCAGCACCAGGTCGGGACGCTTCTGCCCGACGAGCTGCGGCACCTCCGTCCGCGCGCCGACCACGTCCAGCTCGACCCGCTCCCGCCGGACGAGCCCGTCGCCGGTCCGGTCGTACAGGCCGATCGCCAGGCGGTGCGAGCGCAGCGTCGGGTAGTCGGCCTTGGCCTCCTGCAGCACGGCGAACGAGGAGAAGTTCCCGTCGGCGTCGACCTCGTACTCGGGGCGCATCGTGTTGACGCCCGCGGTCTCCAGCCACTCCTTCGACCAGGACGCCAGGTCGCGGCCGGAGGTCTCCTCCAGCGCGTCCAGCAGGTCGGTCAGGACGGTGTTGCCCCACGCGTGCCGGTCGAAGTACCGGCGCACGCCCTCCAGGAAGTTCTCCCGGCCGACATAGGCCACCAGCTGCTTCAGGACGGACGCGCCCTTGGCGTAGGTGATCCCGTCGAAGTTCACCTCGACGGCCCGGATGTCCGGGATGTCGGCGGAAATCGGGTGCGTGGACGGCAGTTGGTCCTGCCGGTACGCCCACGCCTTCTCCAGGTTCGCGAACGTCGTCCACGAGCCCGTCCACTTGGTGGCCTCGGACTGGCACAGCACGCTCATGTAGGTGGCGAACGACTCGTTCAGCCACAGGTCGTCCCACCAGCGCATGGTGACCAGGTCACCGAACCACATGTGCGCCATCTCGTGCAGGATCGTCTCCGCGCGCCGCTCGTAGGAGGCGTCGGTGACCCGGGACCGGAAGACGTAGTCCTCCAGGAACGTGACGGCGCCGGCGTTCTCCATCGCGCCCGCGTTGAACTCCGGCACGAACAGCTGGTCGTACTTGCTGAACGGGTACGGGCGGCCGAACACCTTCTCGAAGTAGGCGAAGCCCTGCCGGGTCACGTCGACGATGGCCTCGGCGTCCAGGTGCTCGGCGAGCGACGCCCGGCAGTACACGCCGAGCGGGATGACGGTGCCGTCGTCGCGGCGGTACTCGTCGCGGACCGCGTGGTACGGCCCGGCGACGAGCGCGGTGATGTAGGTGGAGATCTGCGGGGTCGGCAGGAAGTGCCACGTCCCGCCCTCGACCGTCTCGGGGGTCTCGTTGGTGACGACCTGCCAGTCCTGCGGCGCCTTCACCGTCAGCTCGAACGTCGCCTTGAGGTCGGGCTGGTCGAAGCACGTGTACATCCGGTGCGCGTCGGCCGTCTCGAACTGCGTGTACAGGTAGACGCTCCCGTCCACCGGGTCCACGAACCGGTGCAGGCCCTCGCCGGAACGGGAGTAGGCGCAGTCGGCGACGACGCGGAGCTCGTTGCGCGCGGCCAGGGACGGTAGCGGGAGGCGGCCCTTCTCCCCGTCGTAGGACGCCGGGTCCAGCGCCTCGCCGTTCAGCGTCGCCTCCCGCACGACCGCCCCGTGCAGGTCGACGAAGGACGACGCGCCGGGCTCGGTGCCGTCGAACCGGATGACGGTGGTCGAGCCGAACCGCTCCTCGCCGGTCGTGAGATCCAGCTCGACCGCGTACGACTCGACGGTGAGCAGCCGGGCCCGTTCCCGCGCTTCGTCGCGCGTGAGGTTGCCTGCCACATGTACTCCTTGGTCGGCTTAATTCTTTGCTGACCCCATGTCTACCAACCGGCCGGGGACCAGGTCCGCGCGCCACGGCCTTCCGGGCCGTCCGGAACGGGAAACCGGGCGGGCGGGGACGGGCGGGAATCGACGCGGTGGGCGCCGGGTTGTCCGAGGGGAGATCTCACCGATGATGCTCGAGCAGCCATAGGAGACGACGTTGCCGCAGGACGCTCCCACCCCGGTGGACTTCTGGTTCGACCCGCTGTGCCCATGGGCGTGGATCACCTCGCGCTGGATCCTGGAAGTGGAGAAGCTGCGCCCGATCCAGGTGCGCTGGCATGTGATGAGCCTGTCCGTCCTCAACGAGGACAAGGACGTCCCCGAGGAGTACCGCAAGGGCCTGGCCGACGCGTGGGGGCCGGTGCGCGTGTGCATCGCCGCCGAGCAGAAGTACGGCTCGGACGTGCTGGGCCGGCTCTACACCGAGCTCGGCACCCGCCGCCACCACGAGCGGCAGAAGTTCACCCGCGAGTACTTCGAGGCGGCGCTGACCGCGGCGGGCCTGGACCCGGCGCTCGCCGACGCCGCCGACTCCACCGCCTACGACGAGGCGGTCCGCGCGTCCCACAAGGACGGCATCGACCGGGTCGGCCAGGAGGTCGGCACCCCGGTGATCGAGGTCGAGGGCAGCGCGTTCTTCGGCCCGGTCGTGTCGCCGATCCCGCGCGGCGAGGCCGCCGCGAAGCTGTGGGACGGCGTGGTCGCGGTGGCCTCGACGGACGGGTTCTTCGAGCTCAAGCGCACCCGCACCCGGGAGCCGATCTTCGACTGATCGGCCGTTCCGGTTGCCTCGCCGGTGCCCCTCCGCCAGACTCGGTGCTCCGAGAAAATGGCAACGGTTTTCATATCCGTTTAGGGGGCATTCGTGAAGGTTGCGTTCGTCGGCAAGGGCGGCAGCGGCAAGACCACCCTCTCGTCGCTGTTCGTCCGGCACCTCGCGCTGCGCGGGCTGCCGGTGGTCGCCATCGACGCCGACATCAACCAGCACCTCGGCGCGGCGCTCGGCCTCGACGAGGACCGGGCCGCCAAGATCCCGCCGCTCGGCGCCCGCCTCACCGAGATCAAGGACTGGCTGCGCGGCGGCAACCCGCGCATCGGCTCGGCGTCCACCATGGTGAAGACGACCCCGGCGGGCACCGGGTCGCGGCTGCTGCGGCTGCGCGGCGACGACCCGGTGCACGCGCTCGGGCAGGAGGTGAACGGCGCGACGCTGCTGGTCACCGGCCCGTTCGAGGACGACGACCTCGGCGTGGCCTGCTACCACTCAAAGACCGGCGCGGTCGAGCTCTACCTCAACCACCTGCTGGACGGCCCCGGCGAGTACGTCGTGGTCGACATGACCGCGGGCGCCGACACCTTCGCCTCCGGGCTGTTCACCCGGTTCGACCTGATGTTCCTGGTCGCCGAGCCCACCCGGAAGGGCGTCGGCGTCTACCGGCAGTACGTCGAGTACGCCCGCGACTACGACGTCGCCATCCGCGTCGTCGGCAACAAGGTGCAGTCCGAGGACGACGTCGCCTACCTGCGCGAGCACGTCGGCGACGACCTGCTGGTCTGGCTCGGCCAGTCCGCCGCCGTCCGGGCGATGGAGCAGGGCCGGTCCGGCGCCGTGCTGGAGGACGGCAACGAGGCCGCGCTCGGCCGGATGCTCGCCGAGGTCGACGCCCGGCCCAAGGACTGGGACAAGTTCCAGCGGCAGGCCGTGGAGTTCCACCTCAAGAACGCGCGCAGCTGGGCCAACCGGGCCACCGGCGAGGACCTCGCCGCGCAGGTCGACCCGGAGTTCCGCTTCCCGGTCGCCTACGCCGGGTGACATCGGGCCTACCGGCGGCCCATGAACCGCACTACTCTGCCCGCCATGACGACGCGGCGGATGTTCATGATGTCGGGCGGCTCGCTGGTGCCGCTGCTGGTGCTGGCCCTGCTCGTCGGCAACCAGTGGGTCGTCGACGGGATCAACAAGAGCGGCTTCAAGTTCGACGAGGGCCTCGGCCCGCTGGTGTCGCACCTGTTCTTCGTCGCCTGGCGCTTCACCCCGCCGCGCGGGCTGGACTGGCGCTTCGTCGTGTCGGACGACTTCAGCACGCTGCTGCTGTTCGCCCTGGTGGCGGTGCTCGTGCTCGCCGGCGCCCGGACGGTCGACCCCGAGCGCGGCGTGCTCGGCGCGCTGATCACCGGATGGTGGGCCACGGTCGTCGCGGGCGGCATCGCGGGCGGCGTCGCCGGGCTGCTGCTGAAATGGTCGGTCAAGTACTCCGACGGGTCGGTGAGCCGCAACTTCTTCGAGTCGCTCCAGGCGGGTGCGGCCTCGGGCCTGCTTTACGGATGGCTCGCGGGGGTCGGCGCGCTGGTGGGCTTCCTGCTCAGCCGTCCGCGCGGCCAGGCCGCGCCGCAGTTCGGTCAGTACGCGCCGCAGCAGCAGCCCTACAACCCGCAGCAGCCGTACGCTCCGCAGCAGGCCGCGCCCATGCAGCAGCCTTACGCCCAGCAGCCGTTCGCGCCGCAGCCCTACGCCCCGCAGCAGGGGCAGCAGGGCATGCAGCAGCCGATGCAGCAGGGCATGCAGCAGGGCATGCCGATGGCGAGCGACCAGGCGGGCCTGCCGCCGCAGCACCCGGCCGCCGTTCCCTACGTCCCGCCGGCCCGCCCGTCGCAGTCGCCCGCGTGGGGCGGCGTCCCCGTCCCGCCGCAGCAGCCGGACGCCCCGGCCTCCGAGGCCGCTCCGCAGGCGTCCGAGGCGGCGGTGGAGCCGCCGGCCGAGCAGGCGGCCCCCGAGCCGGAGGAGGCCAGAGCGCAGGACGGCGAGCCCGCGCAGCACGAGCCGCAGGACGCCGTACCCGACGACGCGCCCGCCGACGAGGCGTCGTCCAAGGACGCAGGGCACGACGACGGCGGGGACGAGGAGGACGACCTGCGGCTGCCCGACCGGACGCGGGCCGACCGCAAGCCCGACCTGCCCCGCGACGCGGGCCCGATGCCGCCGCCCATGTGATCGCCGCCGGTCACGGGCGGTGCGGCGGCGTCCGGCGCGTGTGAAAAGGGCCTCATGACCCGGGCGCGCGCCGCCGCGCGCGGGCCTGCGAG
The DNA here is from genome assembly GCF_030283205.1 of Actinomadura opuntiae. Taxonomy (GTDB): domain Bacteria; phylum Actinomycetota; class Actinomycetes; order Streptosporangiales; family Streptosporangiaceae; genus Spirillospora. The sequence continues at coordinate 197,551 of NZ_JASNWF010000018.1, read as the reverse complement.
AATCGGCCCATGCGCGTGTTTCTGGGAACCGACCATGCCGGCTTCGAGCTGAAGGAGCACCTGGTCTCCTGGCTGAAGGCCAACGGGCACGAGCCCGTCGACTGCGGCGCGTTCGCGTACGACGCAGTGGACGACTACCCCCCGTTCGTGCTGCGGGCGGCCGAGCGGACGGCGGCGGAGCCCGGCACGCTGGGCATCGTGATCGGCGGCTCCGGCAACGGCGAGGCGATCGCGGCCAACAAGGTCAAGGGCGTGCGCGCCGCGCTGGTGTGGAACGAGGAAACCGCGACGCTTGCCCGCGAGCACAACGACGCGAACGTGATCAGCCTGGGCGCGCGGCAGCACGACGCCGGCACCGCGACCCGGTTCGTCGAGCTGTTCCTGAGCACGCCGTACTCCGGTGAGGACCGGCACACCCGCCGGATCACCATGCTGGGCGACTACGAGCGGACCGGCGAGCTGCCGCCGCTGCCTGACGAGGGCTGACCCCGGACGCGCGCTCCGATCCGGCGGGCGCCGCGGCCTACAGCTCGTTCTCCGGGACCTTCCGGGCGCCGCCGCGCTTGCCGAGGCGGCGCCGCTCGTTCTTGGCGGCGCGGGAGCGGCGGGCCGGTTCGGTGCGCCGGGGCTCGCCGCGCTCGCCCGTCCCGGCACTTCCGGACGTCCCGGACGCCCCGTCCGCCCGGCGGGCCGCGCCCGGCGCGGGGTCCGGCGCGCCGTCCGGCCGCGGGCGCGAGACGTCCCGCGCCCGCATCGCCGCGTCCACGGTGATGCGCATTCCCGGCTGCCCCATATGCCATCTCCCTCGCGTTCCAGAACTTCGACCCAAAACGGTCCTACCCATCTGGAACGGAGCTGGATCGTTGCAACACGTCACCGGTCGGCCAGATGGCCGCCGGTCGTCACGAATGCTCGATACAGTGCGGGAGACATGCTTCAACGACTGGTGCAGCTGCTTCCGCCGGGGGTCCGCGCCTTCCTGCGCAGGATCCCGCTGCTCGTCGCGCTGTACCGGGCGTTGCGGCAGGGAAAGCTGACCCGGGAGCGGTACGTCTTCGCCGCGCTGGCCGTCGCGGCGATCGCGATCGGCATCGCGACGGCGGACGACACGCGCGGGCTCGCGCCGTCGGGCGCGCTGGTGCTGATCGTGCTGGGCGGCGGGCTGCTGCTGAAGGTGCGCAGTCTCGTCGCGCTGCTGTTCGTCGTGGTGGCGATGGTGTCCTACGACGCCTGGCGGGACGTCGCGGCGATCGGCCCCGGCATCGTCGCGACCCTGACGATCACGGCGGTGCTCGCGCTGACCCTCGCGCGGACCCGCCAGCAGCTCGGCGTGCAGGGGCTGCGCGGCGACTCGATGCTGCTGGAGCTGCGCGACCGGCTGCGGCGGCAGGGCGAGCTGCCCGAGCTGCCGGAGGGCTGGGGCGCGCAGGTGGTGATGCTGCAGGCGGGCGGCTCCTCCTTCGGCGGCGACTTCGTGGTGTCGTCCCTGGAGGGCGACTCGCTGGAGGTGGCGCTGGTCGACGTGTCGGGGAAGGGCACCGACGCCGGCACCCGGGCGCTGATGCTGTCGGGGGCGTTCGGTGGGCTGCTTGGATCGATCCAACCCGACCGCTTCCTCCCGGCCTGCAACGTCTACCTCCAGAAGCAGCGCTGGGACGAGGGGTTCGTCACGGCGGTGCACGTCGTCGTCGACCTGGCGACCGGGGAGTACACGGTCGGGTCGGCCGGGCACCCGCCCGCCGTCCAGTTCGACGCGAGCAGCGGCGCCTGGCAGGTCAGCCCGGCCAAGGGCGTCGTCCTCGGCGTGGTGCCCGACCTGCACTGCGTCCCCGAGCGCGGCAAGCTGCGTCCCGGCGACGCGCTGATGCTCTACACCGACGGCCTGGTCGAGTCGCCCGGCAGCGACCTCGACGCCGGGATCGACCGGCTGCTCGGCGAGGCCGAGCGGCTCGTCCCGCAGGGGTTCGGCACGGGCGCGCGGGAACTGGTCGAGAGGATGGCGGCCGCCCGCGACGACGACTGCGCCCTCGTCCTCATCTGGCGCACCTAGTCCCCGTCGAGACGGGCGGGGCGTGTCAGCGCTTGTGCTTGCCCTTGCCCTTCGCGTGCTTGGCCTTGTGCTTCGGGGCCGGCTTGGGCGTGTGCTTGAGGACGGGCTTGGACGTGTGCGTCCGTGCGGGCGTCGACCGCTTGGACGGGCGGGGCGCCCCCGCCCGCGCCTTCTTCGTCGGGTGGACGGACACCGTGGGCGTCGGCAGCGGCGTCGAGGCGTGCGCGTGCGGATCGCCCTTGCCCTGCGTCAGGCCGAGGATGACCGCGCCGACCAGGACGGTCCCCGCGGCGGCGCCGGCGGCGGCGAGCACCCGGTTGCGGTTGATGGCGAGCGTGCCGGCGATGCCCATCGGGTTGAACGCCCGCGTCTCGGTGGACGCGCCGCCGTCATCGGCCATCGCCGGATGCGGCGTCCCCGGCGTCCCCCCGGACGGGGCGGGCGTCCCGCCGGACGGGACCGGCCGGACCGGGGCGGGCGCCCCGTCCGGCGGGGCCGCCGGCCAGTCGCCCGCCTGCGGCTGCTCCACCAGCGTGAGCAGCAGGTCCGAGGCGCTCGGCCGGGCGGCCGGATCGTGCGCGAGCGCGGACCGCACGGCCGGGAGCAGCGGCTCGGGCAGCCCGGACAGGTCGGGAGCGGCGTCGGTGACGCGCAGCGCCTCGGGGTCGCCGCCGAACGGCATCCGCCCGGTGCCGGCGTGCGCGATCAGGCAGCCCCACGCGAAGATGTCGGCGGCCGGGGTCGCCGGGCCGCCGCGCAGCACCTCCGGCGCCATCCAGCCGGGCGTGCCGAGGACCTTCCCGGTCGCCGCGGTGACGCCGCCGGAGTCCTGGCTGCGCGCGATGCCGAAGTCGATGACCCGGCAGCCCGACAGCGTCAGCATCACGTTGGCGGGCTTGAGGTCGCGGTGCACCAGCCCGGCGGCGTGGATCGCGGCCAGCGCCGAGGCGACGCCGACCGCCACCCCGTGCAGGTCGGCGGGCGGCAGCGGCCCGCCGGTGCTGAGCCGCTGGTGCAGGGAGATGCCGCCGACGTAGTCGGTGACGAGGTAGGGGCGGCCGTCGTCCTCGCCGTGCGCGAGGACCCGCGCGGTGCAGAACGAGGCGACCCGGCTCGCCAGGTACGCCTCGTCCTTGAACCGCTGCCGGAACGACTCGTCCCCGGCAAGGTGCGGATGGATGGTCTTCACCGCGACGCGCCCGCCGGACACGGGGTCGGTGCCGAGGTACACGGTGCCCATGCCGCCCGAGCCGAGCCGGCCCAGCAGCGTGTGCCCGCCGACCATGCGCGGGTCCGCGGGCTCGAGCGGCCGAATGTCTCCGTCCATGGCGGTCTTCCGACTCCCTTGCGTCTCCTGGGTCCATCCATCCCCGTTCGTTCGGGAATTATGGCGCGTTCCCCCAGGAAGAACTGGAAACGTGATCGTCACGTCGATGTAGCGTCCAGTCCACAGGGGACGGGCAGAGTGGGATCTGTTCGACAGCGAGCCCGATCCCGTCGGATTTTCCTCCTCGGCGCGCGGGCGGCGGGCCCGCTGGCGGCACCGAAGGCGATGCCCGCGCGGGCGGCACCCCAGGGGTGGGAGGCGCCGCCGGCGCGGGCATCGGCCACCCGCGGGCGAGGTTTCATCGGGCAATGGCCCGGTAACAACCTGTTCTGCGCACTCCTCCCGGGCGCTGGGACGCGGCGCCGCGCCGGGCGCCTCGCGACGGGGAGGGGGAGAGCGCCGGGGTGCGGGTTCTCGGGGTCAGGCTGTCGCCCTCCTGCTGGTCGGTGCGGGCCCGGATCACCGCCGCCGCGACGCTGATGGTCGGCCTCGTCCTGGTGGCGGGCGTCGCCATCTTCTACACGGCCGTCCAGCACACCGTGTACAGCGGCCTGCACCAGCGCGGCGACCTGGTCGTCGAGGACCTGGTGTCGCTGGTGCGCGACACCGACCCGCGCGGCCTGCTGCGCGTGCAGGACCCGGACTTCTCGCTGCTGCAGGTCGTCGACCAGCACGGCCGCGTGGTCGCCTCCAGCGACGCGCTGCGCGGGCGGCGGCCGCTGAAGGTGCCGTCCCCCGACGTCGTGGGCCGCGCCGAGGACCACATCGTCCACGGCGAGGCCATCAACGCGGACGTGTACGTGGTCGAGGAGCGCATCCGGACGTCGTTCGGGTACCGGACCGTCTACGCGGGCGCGCCCCTCACCGAGCTGACCCGCAACAAGGGCGCCTTCATCGGCCTGCTCATCGGCGCGGTGCTGACCGGGACCGCGCTGGTCGCGTGGATCGTGGCGGGCGCGGTGCGGCGGGCGCTGCGGCCGGTGCGGGTGATGAGCGACGAGCTGGCGAACATCACCGGCGGCGAGCCCGGCCGGGTGACCGTCCCGGACCCGGCCGACGAGGTGGCGGAGCTGGCGCAGTCGGTGAACCTGACGCTGCACCGGCTGGAGGCCCTGCTGGACCGGCAGCGCGCGTTCGTCGGGGACGTCTCGCACGAGCTGCGCAGCCCGCTGACCGGGCTGCGGATGCAGCTGGAGCTGGCGCTCCAGCATCCGGAGGACGAGGACTGGCCCACGGTGGCGCGGGCGGCGCTCGCGGACGCCGACCGGCTGCAGGGCATCGTCTCCGACCTGCTGATCCTGGCCAAGCTGGGCGCGGGCGTGCACGTCGAGCGGGAGCGGGTCGACTTCGGCGCGCTGGTGCGGGCGGAGGCGTCGCGGCGGGACCGGCGCGTCCCGGTGGAGATCGACGTGGCGGAGGGCATCGCCGTGCGCGCCACGCCCGAGCAGCTGGTCAGGCTGCTGACGAACCTGCTGGACAACGCCGAGCGGCACGCCCGGTCGCGGATCTGGGTGAGCGCGGCACGGGACGGCCCGGACGCGGTGCTGGAGGTGCGCGACGACGGGTCGGGCATCCCGCCGGAGGACCGCGAGCGGATCTTCTGGCGGTTCCAACGGCTGGCCGAGGGGCGGCGCCGCGACAAGGGCGGCACCGGCCTCGGCCTGACCATTTCCCGCGACATCGCCCGCGCGCACGGCGGGACGCTCGTGGCCGCCGACGGCGACGGCGGCGCCCGGTTCGTCCTGCGGATCCCGGCGGAGGACGACTAGCGGCCCTGCGCGGTCAGGCGAAGGCGGGGCGGCGGCGGGCGTGCCCGGTGGCCTGCTCGAACGCGTGCCCGATCCGCAGGACGGCCAGGTCGGCATGGTGCGGGCCGACGATCTGCAGCCCGACGGGCAGCCCGGTGGAGGTGAACCCGGCGGGCACCGACAGCGCGGGCGACCCGGTCGCCGACACCAGGAAGCACGACCGCATCCATTCCAGGTAGTCGGGCATGGCCTGCCCCGCGACCTCCTCCGGGTACTCCAGGTCCGCGTCGAACGGCGGCACCTGGCTGACCGGCAGGAGCAGCGCGTCGTAGCGCTCGAAGAACGCGCGGACGCGGTGGAACAGCGCGGTGTGCAGCACCTCGGCGCGCCCGAGGTCGGCGGCGGTGAGGGCGCGCCCCTCCTCGATGTTGCGGGCGAGGGACGCCTTGAAGTCGGCGCGGCGCTCGTCCAGCAGCGGACCGAGGACGATGTCCCAGTGCCAGGCGCGCAGCGCCCGGAACACCTCGTCGGCGCCGGTCAGGTCGGGGCACGCCTCCTCCACGACGCAGCCGAGGTCGGTGAAGGCCTTCACGGCCGGTTCGAGGACGGCGGTGACGGCGGGATCGACCGGGACCGTTCCGCCGAGGTCGGGCGACCACGCCAGCCGCACGCCCGCCATGTCCCGTTCCAGGGGGACGGCGAAGGCGGAGCCGGGCGTCTCCAGCGCGATGGGGCTGCGCGGGTCGGGCCCGGCGAGCACCGACAGCAGCAACGCCGCGTCCGCGACCGACCGGGCCATCGGGCCCTGCACGCCCATCGTCGACCAGCCCGCCGCGACCGGCCACGACGGCACCCGGCCCGGCGAGGGGCGGAACCCGACCACGTTGCAGAACGACGCGGGATTGCGCAGCGAGCCGCCCATGTCGCTGCCGTCGGCGAGCGGATGCATCCCGCACGCCAGCGCCGCCGCCGCGCCGCCGCTGCTGCCGCCCGCCGACCGCGCGAGGTCGTAGGGGTTGCGGGTCAGCCCGAACACCGGGTTGAAGGTGTGCGACCCGGCCGCGAACTCCGGCACGTTCGTCTTGCCGAGCGTGATGACGCCGGCGGCGCGCATCCGCTCGACGACCAGCTCGTCGGCTTCCGGGACGTGGTCGGCGAAGATCGGCGACCCGGACGTGGTGCGGATCCCGGCGGTGGCGTGGGTGTCCTTGTGCGCGACGGGCAGCCCGTGCAGCGGCCCGACGTCCGCGCCGGACGCCAGGCGCTCGTCGGCGGCGCGGGCCTGGTCCGACGCCCGTTCGGCGACGAGGGTGACGATGGCGTTGACGTGCGGGTTCGTCCGTTCGATCTGGTCGAGGTGGGCCTGCACGACCTCCCGCGCGGACAGCTCGCGGCCGCGCAGGCGGCGGGCGAGGTCGCGGGCGGAGGAGAAGCAGATCTCGTCGCGTTCGGAGGGCAACGGCGGTTCCCTTCCCTGAGCTGTGGGCGTTTCCAGTGTCCACCCCGGGTGACCGGCCGGCCGCGCGCGCGGTCATGATTCTGGTGGGACCGACGGAAGGAGCCGCGTGGCGGAACGGGTCGGGGCGCGCGAGCTGCTGCGCCGCGTGCTGGACGAGGACGGCTGGACCTCCTGGGACGTCCCGCCCGCCGGGGAGCCGGAGCCGGGGACCCCGTACGGGGACGACCTCGCCGCCGCCCGCGACCGCGCCGGCACCGACGAGGCGGTCGTCACCGGCGAGGGGCTGCTGCGCGGCCGGCGCGTGGCGTTCGTGGTGTCGGAGTTCCGGTTCCTGGCCGGTTCGATCGGGCTGGCCACCGCGGACCGGATCGTCGCGGCGGTGGAGCGCGCCACCGCCGAGGGCCTGCCGCTGCTCGCCGCGCCGTCCTCGGGCGGGACGCGGATGCAGGAGGGGACCGCCGCGTTCGTCCAGATGGCCCGGATCACCGCCGCCGTCATGGCGCACCGCGCGGCCGGTCTGCCCTACCTGGTCTACCTGCGGCATCCGACGACGGGCGGGGTGTTCGCGTCGTGGGGGTCGCTCGGCCACGTGACGGCCGCCGAACCCGGCGCGCTCATCGGGTTCCTGGGGCCGCGCGTGTACGAGGGCCTGTACGGGGAGCCGTTCCCGCCGGGAGTGCAGGTCGCCGAGAACCTGGCGGCCAAGGGACTGGTGGACGCGGTCGTGGGGCTGGACGACCTCGCGGAGGTGGCGTCGCGGGCGCTGTCGGTCCTGTGCGCGCGCCCGCCTCGGGACGGCGGCGACGCGGTGCCCGGTCGCGCGCCCGCCTGCGACGACGACGCGTGGGACTCGATCGAACGGTCGCGCCGCCCGGACCGTCCCGGCGTGCGGGAACTGCTCCGCCACGGCGCCGCCGACGTGACGCCGCTGTCGGGCACCGGGCAGGGCGAGGCGGGACGCGGCCTGACGCTCGCGCTGGCCCGGTTCGACGGCGCGCCGTGCGTGCTCGTCGGCCAGGACCGGCGCAGCCAGCGCGACGGGCACGCGCTCGGCCCCGCCGGGCTGCGCGTGGCGCGGCGAGGCATGGGACTGGCCGCCGAACTCGGGCTCCCGCTGGTCACCGTGGTGGACACGCCGGGCGCGGTGCTGTCCGCCGAGGCCGAGGAGGGCGGGCTCGCCGGGGAGATCGCCCGCTGCCTCGCCGACCTCGTCACCCTTCCGGCCCCGACGCTGTGCCTGCTGATGGGCGAGGGGACGGGCGGCGCGGCGCTCGCGCTGCTGCCCGCCGACCGGGTTCTGGCGGCGCGGCACGCGTGGCTGGCTCCGCTGCCGCCGGAGGGCGCGTCGGTGATCGTGCACCGGACGGCGTCGCGCGCGGCGGAGATGGCGGCGTCGCAGGGCGTCCGCTCCGCCGACCTGCTGCGGGACGGCCTGGTGGACGCGCTGGTCGACGAGCGTCCCGACGCCGCGGACGAGCCCGAGGAGTTCTGCCGGCGCGCCGCCGCCGCGATCGGGCGCGAGCTGTCCGGGCTGGCCCCGGGCACCGCCGCGAGCCGCCAGGCCCGGTACCGGCCGTCCCGTTGACCCCATTTCGTTTGGGTACGTACGATTTGCGGGACGCGAAGGAGGTCCCGTGCGCGCCCTGCTCATCCAGCACGACCACGTCTCGCCCGCCGGCCCGGTCGTCGACCGGCTCGCCGCGCGCGGCTACGCCGTCGAGGAACTGCCGGTCGTGCCCGCCGACCGGCACCTGACGCCGGACGTCCGCGTGGAGTACCCCGACCCTCTCGACTGGGACCTCATCGTCCCGATGGGCTCGCCGTGGTCGGTGAACGATCCGGGCGTCGCGTCATGGGCCGTCCCGGAGCTGGCGATGCTCGCCAAGGCGCACGCCGCCGGTGTGCCGCTGCTGGGCGTCTGCTTCGGCGGCCAGGCCCTGGCGGCCGCCCTCGGCGGCCGCGTCGAACGCGCGCCCCGTCCGGAGATGGGTTGGGTGGACGTGCAGACCGACGACCCCTCGCTCGTCGGACCCGGTCCCTGGTTCCATTTCCACTACGACCGGTGGATCCTGCCGCCCGGCGCCGTCGAGATCGCCCGCAGCGAGGTCTGCTCGCAGGCGTTCGTGCTCGGCCGCACGATGGGCGTGCAGTTCCATCCGGAGATCACCGTCGCCGAGTTCGACCTCTGGCTCGCCCACGGCGGCGACGCCGAGATACGCGCCGCCGGCGCCGACCCCACCGCGATCATGACCTCCCTGCGCCGCACCGAGATCGCCTCGATCGCCCGCACCACCACCCTCCTCGACGCCTACCTCGCCCGCATCGCCACCACCTGAACAGGCCCGGCCCTCAACGACCCGGCTCCTGGTCGGCGGGGTCGTCGTCTGTGTCCTGGAGGGACTCGGCTGAGGTGCGGTGGCGGTGCCATGGGCGGGTGCGCGGCAGGTGGCGGGTGCCTCGGCGGCGGCGCGGGACGGTCGAGGCCACGATCGCGGCGAGCGCGGCCAGGGCGGCGAGCGCCACGAGAGTCCACGCCACGAGCCGGTGGGCCTTGCAGGTCGGTGCGGAGAGCAGGCCCGCGACGGCCGGGCGGCCGGGCTCGGTGTTGTCCGGCATGTCGATCGCTTTCCTGTCCTGAGGGATCCCCCTGACGCCCTCTTTGGCAACAGCATGTCATGACTCGACCACGCTCCGCATCGGGGCGAACCCTTACAGGGCCCGGCGTGCGGAGGGTCACACAGGGCGGCTCGCGGAGGCCTGGACCAGGGCGGTGAAGAGGGCCTGCTGGGCCGGGTCGGACGCGGCGGTGTCCTCGGGATGCCACTGGACGCCGAGGAACCAGCCGCGCGGATCGGCGAGTTCGGCGGCCTCCGCGGTCCCGTCGGCGGCTCGGGCGGTGGGGGTGAGGGCGGTGGCCAGGGTCGCGATCGCCTGGTGGTGGTAGCAGGACGCGGTGACCTGCTCGGTCTCCACGGTCTTGGCCAGGAGCGTGCCGGGAGCGACGTCCACCGGGTGGACCTTGTGCCGATGGTGGGGGTCCATGTGCTGGGCGAGGGTGCCGCCGAGGACGGCGTTCACCACCTGGAGGCCGCGGCAGATCGCCAGAGTGGGCAGGCCCGTCTCCAGAGCGCGGGCGGCGACGGCGAGGTCGAAGGCGTCCTGCGCGTCGTCCACGTCGTAGAGGGCCTCGTGCTCGGTCGTGTCGCCGTAGTGGCGCGGGTGCAGGTCGCCGCCGCCCGGCAGCAGCAGGCCGTCGCAGCGGTCCAGGCGGGACGGGTCGAACGGCACGGCGGGATGCATGACGAACGGCTCGCCGCCTGCCCGATAGACGGCCTCCACGAGCGCGCGGGAGGCGACCTCCGCCCGGTAGCGCAGGGCGGACGCGCTCGTGGAGAAGCGGGCGGGCAGGGCGATGAGGGGGCGGTGCGTCACAGTTCGATCCAGGTCGTCTTGAGATCGGTGCCGGTGTGCGCGGCGAGCGCGGCGGCCCGGTCGAGCCACTCCCGGTACGGGACGTCGGTCACGGGTGCCCTCCTGGGCTCGTTTGGGACCGAACATTAACCCGGCCGGGTTGACCTCCGCCATCCCGGCTTCCTAGATTATTTGGGACCAAACAAACTGGAGGTGCAGCGATGGCAGCAGTCGCCGGCGTCGCCGTCGAGCCCGGCCACTGGATCGGCGGCGAGCGCGTCAGCGCGGCGGGCGCGTTCGAGGACGTCTCGCCGATCGACGAGCGGCCGATCGCCGAGATCGCCCGGGGCGGACCGGGCGCGGTGGACGCGGCGGTGGACGCGGCGCGCCGGGCGTTCCCCGCCTGGTCGCGCACGTCACGGGAGGAGCGGGCGCGCCTGCTGCACGCCATCGCCGACGGCGTCGACAAGCGCGTCGAGGAGCTGGCGCAGGTCGAGACCGCCGACAACGGCGCGCTGATCCGCTCGCACCGGCGCGGCGTGATGCCGCGCGTCGCGCACAACTTCCGGTTCTTCGCCGACTGGCTGCTGAGGCTGGGGCATGAGGATTTCGACACGCGGGGGCACATTAACCATGTGAGCTGGGACCCTGCGGGGGTCTGCGCGCTCATCACCCCGTGGAACGCGCCGCTGATGCTGGCCACATGGAAGATCGCGCCCGCGCTCGCGGCCGGGAACACCGTCGTGCTCAAGCCCGCCGAATGGACGCCGCTGACCGCGTCGCTGCTCGCCGGCATCACCGCCGAGGCCGGGCTGCCGGACGGGGTGTTCAACGTCGTCCAGGGCTACGGGGCGGAGGTCGGCGGCCCGCTCACCGCCCACCCGGACGTCAGGCGGATCAGCTTCACCGGCTCGGTGCCGACCGCCAAGGCGATCGCCGCGGCTGCCGCCCCGAACCTGACGCCGCTGTCGCTGGAGCTGGGCGGCAAGTCGCCGCTGCTGGTGTTCGCCGACGCCGACCTCGATCTGGCCGTCGACCTGGCCGTCGAGCAGTACGACAACGCCGGGCAGGTCTGCCTGGCCGCGACGCGGCTGCTGGTCGAGTCGTCCGTCGCGGGGGAGTTCACCGAGCGGTTCCTGGCGAAGGTCGCTGCGCTGCGGCAGGGCGATCCGCGCGACGAGGCCACCGACATAGGCCCGCAGATCCACCGTCGCCACCTCGAACGCGTCGGCGGGTTCGTCCGGCGCGCCATGGACGCGGGCGCTCAGGCTCTGCTCGGCGGCGGGCCCAACGAGGAGCTGGGCGGGCTGTACTACCGTCCGACGCTGCTCACCGGGGCCCCCGAAGGCGCCGAGATCCTCACCGAGGAGGTGTTCGGGCCGGTGCTGACGCTCCAGACGTTCGACACCGAGGACCAGGCCGTCGCCATGGCCAACGGTACGCGCTTCGGCCTCGCCGCCACCCTCGCCACCGGCGACCCGGAACGCGCGCGGCGCGTCACCTCGCGGCTCGTCGCGGGGACGGTCTGGGTGAACTGCTTCTTCGTCCGCGACCTGCGCGCGCCGTTCGGCGGGGCCCGCGAATCGGGCATGGGACGCGAGGGCGGAGACTGGAGCTTCGATTTCTACTGCGACGTCAAGAACACGGTGACGGCTCCATGGGCGAGGTAGTCGGCGCGGGGCTCCTCGCGCACGTCCCCACGATCGTCCTGCCCGAGGTCACCCGCCGCGAACTCAACCACGGCGAGGACACCACGCTCGTGTCGGGCCTGAAAAGGCTCCGCGCGGATGTCTTCGAGAGCGACGACTACGACACCGTCGTCGTTCTCGACTCGCACTGGGCCACCACCGTCGAATTCGTCACGACCGCGCAGGAACGCCGCGCCGGGCTTTACACGTCCGAGGAACTGCCGCGCGGCATGTGCCGCATGCCGTACGACTTCCCGGGCGACCCGGAATTGGCGCGCGCGGTTGCGGGCTTCGCCGACAAGCACGGGACGTGGATCACCGCGATCGACGATCCCTATCTGCCGATCTTCTACGCGACGGTCAACCTGTGGACGCACCTCGGCGTGCGCGACGACCCCTACCTCGGCCTCCCCGGCAAGCGGTGGATGTCGATCGGGGTGTGCCAGACCGCCGACACCGAGGACTTCCTGCGCCTCGGCCGCGCCCTCGGCGACGCGATCGCCGCGACCGACCGGCGCGTGCTGCTGATCGCGTCCGGCGCGCTGTCGCACACGTTCTGGCCGCTGCGCGCCATCCGCGGCCACGAGGCGGCCGGCCCCGAGCACATCTTCACTCCCGCGGCGCGCGCCGCCGACGAGCAGCGCATCGCCTGGCTGCAGAACGGCGACCATGCGCGGGTGCTCGACACCATGCCGCAATTCCTCGCCTTCAAGCCCGAGGCCCGCTTTGGGCATTACCTGATGATGCTCGGCGCCCTGGGGGAGCACGCCTGCACCGCCCCCGGACGCCTATACAGCCAATACGAGAACTCCGTCGGAACGGGCCAGGTGCACATCTGGTTCGACCGCCCCCAGAACGGATGGACTTCCTGATGCCCGAGTACCGACGGATACTGCTGGACGGAGCCGCGACGCAGGTGATCCGGGACGGCGACGAGCTGCTCAGTGCGGACGGCCGCCGGGTGCGCGCCGACGCCGCCGTCCACCTGCCGCCGTGCGAACCGTCCAAAGTCGTCGCGGTGCATCTCAACCACCGCAGCCGGGTCGAGGAGTTCCAGACGAAACTGCCGCCCGCGCCGACCTATTTCCACAAGCCGGTGTCGGCGCTGAATTCGCACGGCGGGGCCGTGGTGCGTCCGGAGCGCTGCAAATACCTCAACTACGAGGGCGAGATCGCCATCGTCATCGGCCGGGCCGCTCGCAACATCACGCGGGAGGAGGCCGGCGACTACATCGCGGGTTACACCGTTGCCAACGACTACGGCCTCCACGACTTCCGCGACACCGACGCCGGGTCGATGCTGCGCGTAAAAGGGTCCGACACGCTGTGCCCGCTCGGGCCCGGGCTGGTCACCGGCTGGGATTTCCGCGGCAAGTATCTGCGCACGTATGTGAACGGCGAATTGGTGCAGGACGGCAGCACCGACGAGATGGAATGGGACATGCACTATCTCGTCGCCGACATCGCCCGCACCATCACGCTTTACCCGGGAGACGTGCTGCTGTCCGGCACGCCGGCGAACTCGCGTCCCGTTGCGCCCGGCGACGTCGTGGAGGTCGAGGCGGAGGGGCTCGGACGGCTCCGCAACCACATCGTCGCAGGTCCGGTGCCGATCCGGGACGACTGCGGCGCGCAGCCGACCGAGTCGGAGGAGGTCGTCTCCACTGCGTTCGGCGGCGACTGGGAATTCCGCGGTATCCGCAAACCGCGCCGCTGAATCAAAGGATCCGGGCCTGTGCCGCGCAAGCAGGCCCGGACGTTCTTCGCCCTTTCCGGCTCAGGGCAGCAGCGCCTCGGTGCGCTTCACGACCTCGCGGCAGAACGCGCCCACGCCGTCCGGGTCGTCGGTGAACTGCGACGGCTTGATGCAGAAGGTCGTGAATCCCTGGGCGAGCTGTTCCGGGATGCTCTCCAGAGCCGGTTCGAGCGGGGAGACCGAGTCGTCGTCGGGGAACACAGGGCGGCAACCGCCGATCATTTCCAGGTCGGCCGCGTCCCGTCCGGCGGCCGCCATTCCCACCCTCAGCCGCTCCAGTTCGTCCGGGGTCGGACGACCCAGCGGATGGAAACCGTGCCCGTACTTGACGAGCCGGTCCAGGAGCCGGTCGTGCATGTGCTGCCCGCCGAACCACATGCGCGGCCCGTCCGGACGGTAGGCGCGGGGCTCGAAGTAGACGTCCTCGAATGCGAAGTGCTTCCCCTGGTAGGAGACGGGCGAACCGCGCCAGAGCAGGTTCCAGATCTCCAGCTGCTCGTCGAGGATCGCGCCGCGCTTGGTGAACGGGACGCCGAGCGCGGCGTACTCGTCGCGGCTCCAGCTCACCGTCGGCTGGACGACGAGGCGGCCCTCCGACAGCAGGTCCAGCGTGCCGATGTCGCGCGCGAGGGCCAGCGGGTGCTTCAGCGGCGCGAGGACGGCCGCGGCGGCGAGCCGGATCCGGGAGGTGACCGAGGCGATCGCGCCGAGCAGCATCAGCGACCCCGGCCACGGCGTGAACGGGTCCTGGTTGCCCGGCAGCGCGTACTCGCGGGGGTTGCCCATCACGCCGTCCGCGCCCGCGTCCGGGCCGAGCACGACGTGCTCGCTGACCATCACCGCGTCGAAGCCGGCGTCCTCGGCCTCGCGCGCCCAGCGGACGAGCACGGGCAGGTCGCGGCCGGTGGTCAGGGTCCAGTTCTCGCTGAGCACGAGCACGAAGCGGGGAGTCATGGGCGCATCGTAAGGGCCCAAACGATCAGCGGCAAGGGGTGCGCGGATGGTCGTCGGGGGTGCGGGTGGTCAGGTGCGCGGGCGGCGGCCTGAGCGGCGCGGAGGGAACGGCGACTCGGCCCGCAGCGCCTCGCGCCGCTCGTCGCCCGCCTCCTCCAGGTGCTCGACCACCGAGCGCAGCGTCTGCGCGAGCGTCCGGTTCTCGTCCCCGCTGAGGCGCTCCACCACGAACGCCTCCTCGGCGTTGAACGCCGGGAACAGCCCGCGCATCAACTCCTGGCCCTTGTCGGTCAGCCGCAGCAGGACGAGCCGGCCGTCCGTCGCGTGCGAGCCGCGCTCGATCAGGCCGCGCCCTTCCAGCGTCTTGACCACGCCGGTGAGCGTGCCCTTGGAGATGCCGGCCTCCTCGGCGACGTGCCGGGTCTCCATCTCGTCCCAGATCCACACGACCCACAGCACGACGAAGGCGGTCCACGTCAGGTCCGCGGCGCGCAGCACCGAGCTCTCGAAGTGCTGCCGGATCGCGGCGGCGGCGCGGTAGATGTTGGAGACCGCCATCATCGCGTCGTGGCGCAGTGGCACGTCGCCGAGCCGCCGCTGGATCGCCTGCTCGGTCTCTTGCAGTGTGTGATGGCCGGTCACGTGCGTCCTCCCCGGATGCGGCCCGGCGCCTTCGCGCGGGCCGACAGCGAATCTACCCTTGTCCGGCGTCGTTTGAGCCCGTACGATCCACGTCGAGCAAACTCGTGCGGGCCCAAACGATCTTCTCGGACGGTGGTCCGCACCGGCACTGGAGCCGCACATGGCGATCCCCGAAGTCGTGTCCCCCTCGTCCTCCGGCACCGGACGCCGCCGCATCGGCGTCCCCGAGATCGTGTTCTTCGTCGTCGCGGCGTCGGCCCCGCTGACCGTCGCCGCCGGCGGCCTGCCGACCTCCTTCGCCGTCACCGGCGTCGCCGGCATCCCGCTGCTGTACGTGGTCCTCGCCGTGCTGCTCGCCGTCTTCACCGGCGGGTACGCGGCGATGAGCCGCTCCATCACCAACGCCGGCGCCTTCTACGCCTACATCACCCACGGCCTCGGGCGCGTCGCCGGAGTCGGCGCCGCCTTCGTCGCGCTCATCTCCTACAACACGATGCAGATCGGCCTGTACGGGCTGTTCGGCTTCACCACGGCCGACCTGCTGAAGACCAAGACCGGCCTCGACCTGCCCTGGTGGACGGTCGCGCTGCTCGGCGTCGCTGTCGTCGCCGTCCTCGGATTCCGGCGCGTCGACCTCAACGCCCGCGTCCTCGGCGTGCTGCTCGCCGTCGAATTCCTCACCGTGCTGGTCTTCGACCTCGCCCAGATCGCGGACGCGCCGTCCGGGGTGTCGCTCGCCCCGCTCGGCCTCCACGCCGCGAGCGACGGCGCGATCGGCGCCGCGTTCTGCTTCGCCATGGCCAGCTTCATGGGCTTCGAGGCTGCCGCCCTCTACAGCGAGGAATGCCACGACCCGCGCCGGACGGTCAGCCGCGCCACCTACATCGCCGTGGCCGTCATCGGCGTCTTCTACGCGTTCACCGCCTGGGCGATGACCGTCGGCACCGGCACGTCCAGCATCATCGGACGCGCCCAGAAGGAAGGCCCCAGCCTCGTTTTCGAACTCTCCGAAGAGCACGTCGGGAAACTCTTCGCCGACCTCGCGCAGATCTTCCTCGTCACCAGCCTTTTCGCGGCGCTGCTGTCATTCCACAACGCGGTCGCCCGCTACTTCTTCTCGCTCGGCCGCGAAGGCGTCCTTCCGGCGCCGCTCAGCCGGACGCATGCCAGGCACGGCTCACCGCACATCGGATCGCTGACCCAGACCGTGCTCGCCGCCGTCGTGGTGGCGGTCTTCGCCTTCTCCGGCAGGGACCCGGTCCTCACCCTCTTCAACTGGTTCACCAATCTCGGCGCGCTCGGCGTCATTCTGCTGCTGGCCCTGACCTCGGCGGCCGTGGTGGCCTACTTCGCCCGCGACCACCGCGGCGAGAACATCTGGAACCGCCTCATCGCACCGGCCGTCGCCTGCGCCGGCCTGGGCGCCGTCTTCGTCGCCAGCCTCCTCAACTTCGACGCGCTCCTCGGCGCCGAGAAGGGATCGGCGCTCACCTGGGCGCTTCCCGGACTCATCTTCGCCGCCGCCATCCTGGGCGCGGCCTTCGCCGCCTATCTGCGCTTGGCCCGTCCCCGCATCTACGCCCGCATCGGCGACCCGGACGCTAAATTGGCCTGAAAACCCAATGATCCGGGAGCCGCCGCCGTGACCGAAAATCCCCCCATCGACACCTCGGTTCCGCATTCGGCGCGGGTGTGGAACCATCTGCTCGGCGGAAAGGACAACTACGAGGTCGACCGGCAGGCCGCCGAACAGTTCCGCGCCATGTTCCCCCAGATCGTCGACATCGCCCGGGCCGACCGCGCCTTCCTCGGCCGCGCCGTCCGCCACCTCGCCGGCGAGGCCGGGGTCCGGCAGTTCCTCGACATCGGCACCGGCCTGCCGACCATGGACAACACCCACGAGGTCGCCCAGCGGACCGCGCCCGAAGCGCGCATCGTCTACGTCGACAACGATCCGCTCGTCCTGGTGCACGCGCGGGCGCTGCTGGCCAGCAGCCCCGAAGGCGCGTGCGACTACGTCCACGGCGACCTGCGGCACCCCGAGGCCATTCTCGACAAGGCCGCGGCGACCCTCGACTTCACCCGTCCCGTCGCCATCATGCTGCTGGGCGTCGTCCATTTCGTGCACGACGATGACGAGGTCCGCCGCATCCTCACGCGCCTGCTGGACGCCGTCCCTGCGGGCAGCCACCTGGCCATCACCCACGCGACCCTGGACTTCGACAAAGGCCGGACCGCCCAGGCCGAAGCCCAAGCGGACTGGAACGAGAAGTCGGCCAACCCCATGGTGCCGCGCGGCCGGGATGCCATCGCGGGCTTCTTCGACGGACTGGAACTGCTGCCGCCCGGGGTCGTCTCGATGTCCCGGTGGCGTCCTGAGGGGGACAGTAGGGCAGAACCCGCCGAGGTTCCTGGCTATGGCGCTGTGGGTCGGAAGGTTTGATCGTGGTGGGTTTGGGTTTCTAGGGGTCTGCTCTCGCTGGTTTTGATCTGGGTGGGCTCGTCATTGTGGGGACGGGCGGCAACTTTTTGGGCGGTGTGTGGTGGCTCGGGCTTGGTTGGGGGCTTAATTCTTGGTGTGTTGGTGTGTTGGTGTGTTGGTGTGTTGGTGTGTTGGTGTGTTGGTGTGTTGGTGTGTTGGTGTGTTGGTGTGTTGGTGTGTTGGGTCGTGGGGTGTGGAGCGGTAGGCGTAGGCGGGAAGTCGTCTGGACGCTAAAGGGTGTTCGGCTGAGCGGCAAGAAGGGTGTTCGGGCGGTGGGGTGGCGCTGGCGTACGGGGCCGCCCCTCCAAAGTCAAGGGCGCCTTCGGCGTCGCTTCGCGATGGACTTCGTCCACCCTTGACTTTGGAGCCTCTGCGGCCCCTGAGGCAGCGCCAAGGGGCAGGCTCCGCCTGCCCCGCCCCGGGTCGCGCCACCCCACCGCCCCCCTCCGTCCGCGTGCTCGACAAACCACCCCAAAGGAACAATTCGCCGACCAGGTAAAGGCGGGGGAATTCGGGGCGCACTGAGCAATATTTTTCCACTGATCAGCAAAGAAAGAAGGCCCCCGCTCGGCGCGCAATTGTCGGTCACTTGGGGTACACTTTAGGTATGCAGTCAGTGACGGTCGACCTTGCGGGCGCGTCCACCATGGAATTGGTGAACGCGCTCTCGACGATCGCCACTGAACTCGCCCAGCGAGAGGCCCCCGAATCGGCGGCCGCGTGTCTGGAACTCACCGAAGGCCTGGCCGCCGCCTGCGATATGCAGGAAAGCGCACTGGCTGGATTCATCGGCCGCGTCGATGCCACCGGCGAGCAGCAGCGCTGGGGATTCCCCTCCACCCGGGCCTGGCTGCGGTCCCGGCTGGGCATGCGGGAGAACCGCGCCAAAGAACGCCTGACCTTGGCGCGGCAACGCCGCCGCCTGCCGCAGGTCGCCGAGCAACTGGCAGCCGGAGAGCTGTCCTACGGCTACGCCGCCACGGTCGCTGACTCGGTGGCCCGTTTGGACGACACCGACTGTGCCAAGGCAGAGAACAAGTTGCTGGAGATGGTCGGGCAGGGGTTCTCGCCGGGGAAGATCGCGGTGTTCGGCCACCGGATCCGCGACGTCATCGCCGAACGCGATGACACCGAGCGCGAACCAGAGGAAGTCAAGCGCGGCTACGCCAAGTCCTGGATCACCAGCTCCGGTTCCCTGGACGGCGGCCGGTACATCAAGGGCTGGCTGAACGCCGAAGACGCCGCCATCTGGGACGGCACGCTGGCTCCGCTTGCGAAGCCGGCCGGGCCCGAGGACCACCGCGATGTCGCCGAGCGAACGGCGGCGGCGCTGTCGAGTGTGCTGTCGGGCGGACACAAGGCCACCAAGGTCACCGTCATCTGCGACCTCGAAACCCTCACCGGCGGCAACGCTCCGGGCCACCTCATCGACGGGACGTCCATCCCGGCCGAGCAGGTACGCCGCATCGCCCTGTCAGCCGGAGTCTCACCCCTGATCCTGGGACGCGACCACAACCCGCTGTACCTCGGCTACCGGGAACGGTTCGCCAGCCCCGCCCAACGCCGGGTCCTGGAGACGCTCTACCCGACGTGTGCGGTGCGGGAGTGCGAGATCCCCGGGACGCTGTGCGAGGTCGACCACGTCCACGGCTGGGCACTCGGAAACTCACCCACCGACATCGACCAGCTCACCCTCACCTGCGGATGGCACAACCGCTTCAAACACACCAGCCCGAAGCAGATCGGGATCAGTAAAGATCCGGACGGGCGGTATGTGTACCGGCTGCTGCCACCACCCGACGCCCGAAGAACCCGGACCGGGAGCGGTCCGCCAGGCTCACTCGGCCCACCCGATCCCGCCATCACCTGGGCCGCGTAACCCACACACCCACGGTTCGCCCGAATCCATCCGGGATCTCGGGCGAACCGGCATGCCCACATCACCCCTCCGCCCTCCGCTACTCCACTGACACCCGCTGCACCACACCGCAACGAGACGAGACGATCAGCAGCCCCGCCCGGCCAGGCAGCCTCAGCCGCCCGTTCCATTAGTGGCCGAACGAATTGCCACATGCCCCGTCTGCGGGCGTGCCTACACCAAACCGGCCGACGGCCGATCACACTCCCACTCACGCCAGGCCTCGGACCGCTGGTGACCAGGCCGCACGCACATAGTCGCCCTTGTCCATGGCGCTGGCCTCGGTGCCCATCTGCGTACTGGCGCGCCCAGACGGGCACCATGCTCATTGCACCGTGAGCAGCTCAGCCGCCACGCCCACAGTCCCAGCCGTCGCGTGCGCCTGACCACAGCACTTGCTCGGCATTCGCCCGTGTCGCATGGACTGCACCAGACCTCGCCGCCGCAGCCTTGGTTGCTCGTATTTGAGCCTCGCTTCCTGCAGCCCCACTGCTCGGCCGGTTGCGGTGGGAGCGCCGGGCAGGGCCTTCACCTGCGTCCTGGCCGTGTTGCGCGCCTGGCTTTTCTTCTGTATCCAGCAAATCCGTACCAACGCCATCGGTAATCGCAGGGAAAGCCCGTGATCAATTCCCGCCTCGCCTGGTAGTTACCGGTGCGGCGGCGGTAGTGGTCTGCTCGTGGAGATCGCTCGCCTCTTGGTCCTCTGGTTCGGGGGCGGTGGGGTGGCGCGACCCGGGCGGGGCAGGCGGAGCCGGCCCCGTACGCCAGCGCCACCCCACCGCACGGCCAACCCCTCGCCTCTGCCCTGAACAGCCAAACCGACCATTCAAGGATCCCGAACACGACTTTGCTTGCCAGTCCCTTCATGTCAGGGGCCCGCACATTCCATCGCACAACAAGATGCCCGTCGGATCCATTGCGCTCACCACTTGGTTGATGGCCGAGAACGCCTCACGGCCCACTGTCCCGACCCTGCCCTTCACCACCGAATAGCCGAGCCGGTCCTCATGGCGCGTCGCATATTCCCCTCAACTTGCCGCCCTGCATTAGGTGTCCGCTATGACGAAAGCGCACAGACTTGCGACGGCCGAGTAAGCGGCCCAGCGATTTCTAGGTTGGTTGGCGGGACCACTCCGGAGTCCAGGTGCCAGCGGCAGACGCAGGATGGCCGAGGTGGTCGCGGAGGGCGGTGAGGGCGGGGTGCGGGTTGTCGCGGTGCCAGATCAGCGAGTGCGGGTAGACGGGCGTCGGGCCCTGGACGGGGACGCGCCGCAGGCCGTGGTCGGCGGGCCAGACCAGCCGGGTCCGGTCGCCGGCGAAGGTGGCCAGGGTGGCGGAGTCGGCGATGGTGTCGAGCAGCGGTTCCAGGCCGAAGCTCGGGCCGACGGAGTCGATGGTGAGGCCGAAGGCGGCGGCGAGGTCGGCGTAGAAGGCGGCCCATTCGGTTCCGGCGACGATGCCGGGCATCCAGATGCGGTGTCCGGCGAGGTCGGCGGGGCGGACGGCGCGGGCGGCGGCGAAGGGGTGAGCCGGGCCGGTGATGAGCTGGATGGGCTCGTCGAGGACGCGGATGGTCTCGACGCCGGCGGGGAGTCGGGCGGGTGCGGTGACGGCGCGGAAGGAGGCGTCGATCGTGCCGGAGGCGATCGCCTCGACGGCGGCGTCGGCGTCGAAGAGGGTCACGACGTCCAGCCGGATGCCGGGGTGGGCGCGGTGGAAGTCGCGCAGCAGCGCGGCGGCGGCCAGCCGCCGGCCGATGACGTCGACGCGGAGCGCGCGGCGGCCGGGGCGGACGGAGGCGATGGCGCGCTCCTCGGCCTGGAGGAGGGCGCGGGCGTGGGGGAGGAACGCCTGGCCGTCGATGGTGAGGCGGGCGCCGCGCGCGGTGCGGGTGAACAGGCGGACGCCGAGGTCCTTCTCCAGCGCGGCGATGCGCTTGGAGACGGCCTGCTGGGTGATCGACAGTTCCGCGGCGGCGTCCTGGAACCGGCCCGCGTCCGCGGCGGCGGCGAACGTCCGCACGGCTTCTAGGTCCACGCCGCACGACCCTAGCCGCAAGGCTGTGGAACGAATCATTCCGTTCTGTTAGAGTCAGGCTCGAAGCCGCGAGCGAGGAGACGAAGATGGCCGACTTTCCCAAGGCGCCCGAGGGGTACGGCACGGTGACGCCGTGGATCGTCACGCGGGACACCGCCGCGCTGATCGGGTTCATCGAGGACGCGTTCGGCGGCGAGGAGCTCAGCCGGATGGAGGTGGACGGGCGGATCGGGCACGCCGAGGCCCGGATCGGCGACTCGGTCGTGCTCATGTTCGACTCGCCGTTCCCGGTCGAGACGCCCGGTCTGCTGCGGCTGTTCGTGGACGACGCCGACGCGGTCGTGGAGCGCGCCGTCGCGGCCGGGGCGGCAGTGGTCACCCGTCCGACGGAGCTGTTCTGGGGCGACAAGGTGGGGCGTGTTCGCGATCCGCTGGGCAACATCTGGTGGATCCAGGAACGGCTCGCCGAGTTGACGCCCGATGAGATCGGCGAGCGGGCGATGGATCCGAAGTACGCCGAGGCCATGGCGTACGTGCAGGCGAGCCTCGGGCCCGCGCTTCCGGCGTGAGCCTCAGGCGAGGACGCGGCCGCCGTTCCAGGTGACGCCGACCTGGCGGTAGTAGGCGGCGATGGGCTCCTCGACCGCCAGGCGGGACAGTTCCTCGGTGGGGGAGTCGAAGAGGCGCAGGTCGGCGTCGCCCGTCCAGGCCTGGCCGCCCTCGAAGGCCGCGGCGCCGGACTCGATCAGCTCGTCCAGGGCCGGGGGACGCCCGGGTTCGATCGACGGCAGGTGGCGGTGGTGGGCCATGGGGTGGCCGTTGACGAACCCGTTGGTCTCGGACGGTTCGCGCAGCGTCACGACGGCTTCGGCGAGACGGCGGTCGGCGGCGGCGAGGGTGGCGCCGAACCGGCCGCCGGCGGCGATGCGGGGCGCGCCCCGGCCGTGGGGGTGCGGGCGGGTCTGGTGGACGGAGCCGAACTTCTTCGGATAGCCCTGGTGCAGGCCGCGGGCGATGGCGAAGTCCTTGTCGACCCAGATGTAGACGCAGCGCGAGTACGTCCGGCCTTGGAAGGAGCAGCGGACGACCACGAAGCACTCCTTGTACTGGGCGCGGACGGGGTCGAGCAGTTCCTCGGCGGAGTCCGAGCAGGACTGCCAGTCCGCCCAGATGATCGCGACGGCGCCGGGGTCGTCGGCGGCGGGGGCGAGGGGGTCGGGCAGCAGTTCGGCGACCCGCGCCGGGTCCGTGCGGTACTCGACGGTGAGCAGGTCGCCCGAGTAGTGCCAGGGCGGGCTCGGGATCAGCGACGAGCGGCCCGTCGCGGTCTTCGGGTGCAGGAAACCTTGCACTGGCGCCACCGGGACCTCCATTTCATTTGGGCCCATACGATAGGCCGCCCACCCGCGTTTGTCACTCCGCCGCTGGTGTTCGGGGTCTGGCCGGCGGGACTCTTGTCAGGGCCCACCGGCCGCCATATGGTTTGAGCCCAAACGAATCCGGAGGGGAGCGAGCGAGTGAGCCGACACGAGCCCGCCGGCGTCGAGCCGGTGCAGGACGCGGTGCGGCGGCTGACCGCCGCCGGCGTCGACGTCGTGCGCGTCCAGTACCCCGACCTGATCGGCGTCGACCGGGCCCGGGACGTGCTGGTCGAGCGGCTGCCCGCGGTCGCCGCGCACGGCCTGTCGTTCTGCCGCGCGATCTACCACACGAGCCCGCGGGGCGACGTGGTGGACGTCGCGGGCGGGCTCGACGCGGGGCTCCCCGACATCTGCGTGCGCCCCGACCTGTCGACGCTGGCGACCCTGCCGTGGGAGCCGGGCGTCGCGTCCTGCCTCGGCGACGCCTGCGAGCCCGGCGGCGGCGAGCCGTGCGCCGAGGGGCCGCGGGACGTGCTGCGCCGAGCCGTCGCGCGCATGGGCGAGATCGGCCTCGACCCGGTCGCCGGTCCCGAGTTGGAGTACTACCTCTGCGAGCCCGACGACTCCTCGCCCACGGGATGGCGCCGGTACGAGGACGCGCCCGGCAACGTCTACTCGTCCGGCCTCAGGGGCGACCCCGGCAACCACCTGCTGCAAACCCTCCGGTATCTGCGCGACCTCGGGCTCGGCGTGACGATGGGCAACCACGAGTTCGGCGGCGGCCAGTTCGAGATCAACCTGGACCATTCGGGCGCGCTGGACGCCGCCGACCGCGCGTTCCGCTTCAAGTCGGCCGTCCAGGAGATCGCCCGGACGCAGGGCCTGCTCGCCACGTTCATGGCCAAGCCGTTCAACGACGAGGGCGGCTCGGGCTTCCACGTCCACCTGTCCTGCCTGGACGGCGAAGGGCGGAACGCGTTCGAGGGCGACGGGGCGCACGGCCTGTCGGAGACCGCGCACCAGGCGGTCGCGGGGGTGCTGGAGCACGCGCCCGCGCTCGCCGCGCTGCTGAACCCCACGGTCAACTCCTACAAGCGGTTCGGGCCCGACACGCTCGCGCCGTGGCTGATCGACTGGGGGCTCGACAACCGCAGCGCGATGGTCCGGATCCCGCCCGAGCGGGGCGCCGCGTCCCGGCTGGAGGTGCGGCTCGGGGACGCCTCCGCCAACCCCTACCTCGGCATCGCCGGCCTGCTCGCGGCCGTCTACCTGGGCGTGCGCGACAAACTCGACGCCCCGCCGCCGCTGGAGGGCTACGGCTACGACGCCGCCAAGGCGCCCGTCCTGCCCGGTGACCTGACCGCCGCGCTGGCCGCCCTCGAAGCGGACGAGGCGCTGGCCGAGGTGCTCGGCACGGGCTTCGTGTCGGCGTTCCTGGCCTACAAGCGGGACGAGGTCGCGCGGTTCCGGCGGCACGTCACCGACTGGGAGTTCCGCGAGTACGCCTACCACCTGTAAGGCCACCCACAAGGAGCATGCGCGTTGACCAGCGACACCCTGGCCGTGGACCTCGCGGACCCCGACAACTTCCTCGACGACGAGACGCCCTGGCGGATGTTCGACGCGCTGCGCCGCACCGCGCCCGTCCACTGGAACCCCGAGTCCGACGGCGGCCGAGGGTTCTGGTCGCTGACCCGGCACGCCGACGTCGTCGCCGTCGACCGCGACCAGGAGCGGTTCACCTCCGAGAAGTTCGTGAACCTGGAGGAGGTGGACGAGCGGCAGGCCGAGATCCGGCGCTCGCTGCTGGAGACGGACGGGCCGCGGCACAACGCGCTCCGCCGCGTCCTGCAGCGCGAGTTCACGCCGCGCGCCGTCGCCGGATACGCGACGTTCCTGCGCGGCCTGACTGCGCGGACGCTCGACCGGGCGCTCGCCCACGGCACGTTCGACTTCGTCGCGGAGGTCGCCGCCGACTTCCCGATCAACGTGCTGGCGCGGATGCTGGACGTCCCCGACGGCGACACGCAGCGGCTCATCGACTGGGGCAACCGGATCATCGCCAACACCGACCCCGACTACGCCGACGTCCTGCTGCACAGCGAGGAGAGCGAGCGCTACCGCGACCTGCCGTTCCGCAGCCCGGCGTCGCTGGAGGTGTTCGAGTACGGCCGGGAGCTGGCGGCGAGGCGGCGCGGTGGAGCGGGAACCGACCTGGTCAGCCGACTGGTGAACCAGACGCCGATGGACGGCGTGCCGCTGTCGGACCGCGACTTCGACAACTACTTCCTGCTGCTGGTCGTCGCGGGCAACGAGACGACCCGGCACGCGATCACGCACGCGATGCGCGCGCTGATCGACCATCCCGAGCAGGCGGAGCGGCTACGCGAGGAGCCGGAGCTGATGCCGGTCGCGGTGGAGGAGTTCCTGCGCTGGGCCTCGCCGGTCTACCACTTCCGCCGCACCGCGACCCGCGACACCGAGGTCGGCGGCACCGCGATCCGCGCGGGCGACAAGGTCGTGCTGTGGTTCGCGTCCGCCAACCGCGACGAGGACGTGTTCGCCGACCCGTACCGCTTCGACGTGACCCGCACCCCGAACGACCACATCGCGTTCGGGAAGGGCTCGCACTTCTGCCTGGGCAGCGCGCTCGCCCGGCTGGAGATGCGGATCATGTTCGAGGAGCTGCTGCCGCGGCTGGCGGACGTGCGGCTCGCGGGCGGGATCCGGCGGGTGCGGTCCAACTTCGTCAACGGGATCAAGGAGATGCCGGTGACCGTCACCCTGGTTTGATCTTTTCCGGCGTGTTATGTCCGGGGACGCTGCCATACTGCCCGCCATGTCCCCGCAGCTCCCGGCAGATCCCGGACAGTCGACCCTCTACCTGGACTGGGTGCAGGAAACCGACCCCGATGCCGCGCCCGACGCGGAGAAGCTGTTCGCGACCGTCCGCACCGGGCTCGCGCGCGCGTACGAGCGGCCCGGCCGGTTCCTGGACGACATGAAGCGGGAGGTGCGCGGTCTCCCCGCCGCGCACCTGCCCTGGTTCTGGGACACCGTCGGGCATCGGCTGAGCCGGTTCGCCCCCCGGCACGCCGCCACCGCGTACGCGGACGCGCGCGACGCCGAGGCCCGGCACGCGCTCCCGGTCGACGACCAGTACCGCGTGGACAACGCCCTCCTGTTCGCCCGTGCCGGGGCCATCGGCGCCGCGCGGATCCGCCAGCACCAGGAGTGGCTCGCCGCGACCTACCCGCCCGACCGGGCACACCGCGAGTTCGCCCGGTTCGTGGCCGCCTGGGGGAGGGGCGGGGCCGCGCCGCCCGCCGACCTGCACACCCGCGTCCGCAGGTCGGCGAAGGCGGCCGGGCTCGGGCTGTCGGAGGACGCCGAGATCCTCGCGCAGGCCCTCGCCGACGCGCGCGGCACCGCCGTCCCGGACGGCGTGCTCGACGGCGCCGCGAAGGTGTTCGCCAAGGCGCCGCCGCCCGCCGCCCTGCGCGCCGGCCTTGCGGAGATCTTCCCGACCGGCGCCATCGACGGCTCCGCCTGGCTGCGGATGCTGGACGCCGCCGGGGTCGTCGAGGCGATGGCGGACGGCGCCGTCCGGCCGTCCGGCGGGCTCGCGGGCTGGCTCGGCGCGTTCGCCGCGCACTACTCCTACGTCCGCGTCGCCTACGGCGGCATCACCCCCCAGCCCATGCCGGACGAGCTGTTCGCCGTGCTGCCGCGGCTCGCCGCCCGGCTGCGCGCCGAGGGCGTCCCGGTGCGGCTGCACGAGTCGCGCTACCGGGGCGCGTCGCTGTTCGACGCCGACCTCGTCGACGCGTGCCTCGCCGAGGGCATCGCCGTGGAGGACCCGGGCGAGCGCGCGCGGCTGCATTTCTGGAGCCGGGGTTCGCGCCGCGACCTGACGGCCATCGCCGCCGACCCGGTGTTCGGGCCCCGGCTGGAAGGCACCGTCCACGCGGGGCTGCGGCAGGGCACCGCGATCTCGCGGCTGCCCGAGACGCCCGGCGTGGAGAAGGCCGTCCACGCCCGGCTCTCCGCGCTGGTCGACGAGGCGGCGGACGGCGGGCTCGGCGGCGCCGACCGCGCCCTGACGGCCCTCGACGGCCTCCTCGACCCGCCGACGATCACCGCGCTGGACGGCATCGGCGAGGCCCTCGCCGGGCTCGACCTGGCCGTCCCGCTCGCCCGTACGCTGCGCGCCGGCACCCTCGCCGAACTCGGCTGGCCCGCGCTGGACGAGGCGCTCGCCGACCTCGGCGAGGACGTCCTCGGCGTCACCTCCACCTGGCCCGTCCTCACCGTCTACGGAGCCACGCGCGCCATCGCCGTCGACCACGCGGGACGGCGCGGCGCCTGCGCGTTCGCCCTGCCCGACGCGACGAGCGTGCGCACCGTCCACTTCGCTGGCGGCGACTTCCTGGTCGGCTGGTCGGAGCGGGACGGCGCGCGCGGCGTGGACCGCGCCTTCTGGGCGAGCGCCCCCGGCGAGGTCTTCGAGCCGGAGAACAAGCGGGGCATGGTCGCCTGCCGGGCGCTGCGCAGCGGCGGGCAGGGCTACCAGTTCGAGGCCCGCGGCGGCCGCTACGACGGTGAACGCGTCCTGCTCCCCGGCGGCCGGGAGGGCATCGGCGACCACGAGAAGCAGTGCGGCGACGGCACCCGGATCTGGAGCGCGCCCCGGTACTCGGACTGGGGGGAGGAGCTGGCCGTCCTCGATCCGGCGACGGGCGAGCGCGGGCCGGCCGCCTCGCCGCCGGACTTCCTCGCGGCCGACCCGCCGGACGGCGCCGCCTGGGACCCCGACTGGTCCAGCCTCGTCCGCCTTCCCGACGGCGTGACCGCGTCGCCGCTCGGCCAGTCCGGCGGCCTCGCCGGGTTCCGCGTCGCCGCGATGGAGGGCGGCAGGAGCGGCCCGCCGTCCGGCTGGACGATCGAGGGCACCGACGGCCGCCGCGCCACGCTCCGCTACACCGAGGACGTCGGCGACCCGTGGGGCGTCCTGCGCATGCCAGGCGGCCCCGACCTCGTCGTCGCGCTGGACGACTCCAACGCCTACGTGCCGATTCGCTGCTACGACGCGGCCGACGACACGTTGCTGTGGGAAGGGCGCGCCTACCCCGCCGGGAAGGCGCAGTGGAGCGTCGACCCGCAGGGCCGCCCGATGCTGCCGCCGCCCGCGTTCTGGCACTTCCTCGCTCCGCGCGACGCCGCCTCTTCCGCGGCGCTCCGCCGCACCGGCGAGGCCGCCGCCCGCGCACTGCTGGACGCCGCGCCGTCGCCGGAGGCGGTGCGCGACGCGCTGGCCCGCGAGATGCCCGAGGTCACCGACCCCGCGGTCGTCGCCGGGGTCGTCGGCACGGTGCTGCGGGCCGCGGACGTGCTGGGCCGCCGCCGCGCGCTGTCGCGCCGCGTCGAGGTGATCCGGTCCGGCGCGACGGTGCGGCCGCCCGCCGAGACCCCCGACACCGACCTCGACGACGCGCTGCTCGGGCTGCTGCCCCCGCCGCCCCGCCTCAACGGCGAGGAGCGGTCGCCGCGTCCGGCCACCGTCACCGCGATCGCCGCCGACGGCCGGTACCTCGCCGGCGAGATCGACGACGCGACCCGGCTGAACAGCCCGCCCGCGCGGCCCCTCGACTGGGCGCCGCTGCTCGGCGCGATCGACGCCGCCGCCTGGCGGCTCGTCGCGCCGTCGACGAGCGGCGCGGACCGCGCGTCCCTCGCCGCGCTGCTGCGCACCTGGGCGGACCAGCCGTTCGCCCGCCCCGGCACCTGGCGGCGCGGCTACGCGACCGGCGCCGCCCTCGCCGGGCTGGACGCGACCGTCATCGTCGGCGCCGTCCCGTCCGCCGGCGGGCCGATCGACCCGGCGAGGGCGTACCGGTTCGTCCAGCGCGCCGAGGCACCGGAGCCGGCCGGCGCGACGAAGACCGAGACCGCGACCGTCGCCCGCGACGACGCCGCCCGGCTCCGCCGCCTCCTCGACCTGTACGAGCGGAACGGGCCGCTCGCGCGGGACGAGGACGCCGTCGCCGCGTTCGTCCGGGGCACCGGCGTCCGCCGCGCCATCGCGGCGCTCGTCCTGGACGGCCTGCCCCGGCGCGCCTACGAGGGCGGCGACCTCGTCACCCGGTTCGACGCCCACAAGAAGATGCTGCGCACCAAGCCGTACTCGGCGACCAACGAGGTCGCGCAGGAGGCCGAGCACCTCTCCCAGCGCCTCGGCGTCCCCGGCCGGCAGCGCGTGGTGGCCGCCGGCATGCCCGACGATCCCGCCGAGCTGTGGGCGGAGGGCGGTCTCGCGGCCGCCGCCGGGCGCATGGCCGAGGCGTGGTCGCGGCTCCTCGGCCGCCGCGCCGCCGTGGACGAGGCCCTGGTCGCCGACCTGGAACGCGACCTCGGCCTCCCGGATGCCTGGGCCGCCGCCCTCGCCGACCCGGCCGCGTCCCCGATCGCCGCAGCCGACCTGACCTGCGTCGTCGCCGATCGCGAACCGTACGGCATCGGCGTCCACATCGTCTCGTCCGACGGCACGGTGAACACGCGGCGCATGGACCACGACCCGTACGTTCCGCTCGCGTCCGTGCTGGTGTGGGCGCTGACGGAACGTCCCGTCGACGACCCGGCGGTCTCCGGCGTGCCCGATCTCGCCGCGCGGCTGAAGGCGCGGCTGGCCGCCCCCGGCCTGCTGCTCCCGCTCGGCCTGTGCTCCCTCGGCGACACCGGACGGCGCGGGAGCCTGTTCGGGCCGGACGTCCATCCCGTCCGCAGGGCCACCCGCGACGGCGTGTCCGCCGGGCCGGACGGCGACGCGCTCGCCTACGACGACGGCCTGCTGATCGTCGACGGCCGGCGGGCGCTCGCGCCCGTGATCCTCCGCCCGTCGGCGCTCGCCGACCGGGCCGCCCGCGCGCGCCTCGAACGGCTCTGCGCCGACCACGGCCTGGACCGCCTGCTCCGCAGCGTCGAGGGCGCCGTCCTGCGCGCCGACGCGGTCGCCCGGATGGTCGCCCGCGCCGCGGCCACGCCCGTCCCGCCCGGCGGCTACGAGGCGAATCCGCTGCTCAGCGTCCCGGACCTGGTCGCCGAGGCCGCCGCCGAGACCGGCACGAGCGAGGACGCGGCCGTCCTCTACCTGCAGCTGCTCACCCTCGTCCGCCCGACCGACCGCAACGTCCGCAAGTGGAACGGCTGGACGGCCGCCCGGCACAAGGCGGCCCAGGCGGAGCTCGTGGACCGCGCCCTCGTCCAGCAGGACAAGCGCCCCCGCGCGGGCCGCACCGCGTTCGTCCCCGGCGAATGGACCGCGCTCAAGGCCCCCGAACTCCCCGTGGAGGCCGCCAAGCTCGCCACCCACCTGGCCAGGGAGGTCCGCGGCCAGAGCGTCGGCGGCCCGTTCCTGCGCCTGCTGCCCCCGCGCCCCCTGCACGAGATGTTCGCGGACGCCTGGACCGCCCGCTGACCGGACGGGCTACCCGGGAGTACGGTGTCCGGAACGTCCGAATGGTTGGAGGGTGGATGGCGCAGCTCGCCGAAATGGTCCCGCCGTCGGTCGCGGGGGCCGTGCTCCGCGCCGTGTTCGCGCTCCCGGATCCGGTGCGGCGGCTGATCGCCGGCCGTCCGGTGGTGCGGGACGGGCAGCGGCTCGCGCTGGACGCGCAGCTGCTCCTGCTGATGACGCGCCTGGAGGGCGCGAGCCTGACCGCGTCGACGCCGGCGGAGGCGCGGCAGGGCCTCGCCCGCGGGCAGCAGTACATCAACCGGCTGCCGGACCGGCCGGTCCGGACCCGGGACCTGACCGCCGCGGAGACGGTCCCCGCGCGGCTGTACGAGCCGAAGGGCCTGGCGGAGGGCTCGCCGCTGCTGGTGTTCTTCCACGGCGGCGGGTGGGTGATCGGCGACATCGGGACGCACGACTCGGTCTGCCGGTACCTGGCAGTGAACGCCGAGGTGCGGGTGCTGTCGGTCGACTACCGGCTCGCGCCCGAGCACCCCTTCCCGGCGGCCCCGGACGACGCGCTCGCCGCGTACGCGTGGGCGGTGGAGAACGCGGCGGCGCTCGGTGCCGACCCGGGCGCCATCGCGGTCGGCGGCGACAGCGCGGGCGGCAACCTCGCGGCGGTCACCGGGCTGTTCGCCGAGCGCCGGCCGGACTTCGCGCTGCTGTTCTACCCGGCCACCGACATGTCGGTGCGGCGCCGGTCGCGGGAGCTGTTCGCGGAGGGGTTCTACCTGACCGATGCGGACATGGTCTGGTTCAGCGACCACTACTGCCCGGACGTGGCGCGCCGCACCGACCCGAAGGTGTCGCCGCTGCTGGCCGGGGACCTGAGCCGGTTCCCCGCCACCTACCTGGTCACCGCCGGGTTCGACCCGCTGCGCGACGAGGGCGAGGCGTTCGCGAAGCGGCTGGAGGAGGCCGGGGTGCCGGTCGCGCTGCGGCGGCAGGAGGACCTCATCCACGGGTTCGCGAACATGTGGGCGCTCAGCGGCCGGTTCCAGGAGGCCATCGCCGAGGCCGCCGGGGCGCTGCGGACCGGACTGCGGCTGTCCGACGCCTCGGCCCGCGCGAGCAGGCCCGGCCCCGTCGGGTGAGGCCGGGCCCGGGTGCGGGTCAGAGGGGCAGGCCCGTGAGGATCATGACCTTCTCCTCGGTGTAGTCGGCCATCGCCGACCGCAGGCCCTCGCGCCCGACGCCGGAGTCCTTCACGCCGCCGTAGGGCATCTGGTCGGCGCGGTAGGACGGGACGTCGCCGATCACGACGCCGCCCACGTCCAGCTCGCGGTGGGCGCGGAACGCGATGTCGAGGTTGCGCGTGAACACGCCCGCCTGAAGGCCGAACTTGGAGTCGTTGACCAGCGCGAACGCCTCGTCCACGCCGTCGACGGGCTGGACGAGCATGACCGGCCCGAAGACCTCCTCGCGCGCCACCTTCGCGTCGGCCGGGACGTCGGCGAGGACGGTCGGGGCGTAGGCCGCGCCCTCGCGGGTGCCGCCGGTGAGCACCTTCGCGCCCGCGGCGACGGCCTCGTCCACCCACGCCTCGACGCGCTCGGCGGCGTCCTGGCTGACCAGCGGGCCGACCTGCGTCTTGTCGTCCCACGGGTCGCCGGTGACGAGGGACCCGACCCGCTCGACGAGCTTCGGCACGAACTCCTCGTACACCGACCGGTCGACGTAGACGCGCTGGACGGCGATGCAGCTCTGCCCGGCCTGGTAGTTGGAGAACAGTCCGATCCGCTCGGCGGCCCAGTCGAGGTCGGCGTCCGGCAGCACGACCGCCGCGCCGTTGCCGCCGAGCTCCAGGGTGACGTGCTTGCGCGGCACCTGGTCGTTGATCGCCCAGCCGACCGGCACGGACCCGGTGAACGACACGATCGGCAGCCGCGGGTCGTCCACCAGCGCGGACGCCCGGTCGTTGGGCACCGGCAGGATGGAGAACATCCCGGCGGGCAGGCCGGTCTCGGCGAGCAGCTCGCCGAGCAGCAGCGCCGACAGCGGCGTCGCGGGCGCCGGCTTCAGCACGATCGGGGCGCCCGCCGCGATCGCCGGGGCGACCTTGTGGGCGGCGAGGTTCAGCGGGAAGTTGAACGGCGAGATGCCGAGCACCGGGCCCTTCGGCACGCGGGTGATGTAGGCCATCCGGCCCTCCGCGGCGGGGTCGGTGTCCAGGCGCTGCGTGGTGGCGCTGAACCGGCGGGCCTCCTCGGCGGCGAACCGGAACGTGGAGATCGCGCGGGTGACCTCGCCGCGCGCCCACAGCAGCGGCTTGCCGTTCTCGCCGGTGATCAGCCGGGCGACCTCCTCGGCCCGCTCGGCGAGCCGCGCGGACACGTGCGCGAGCGCCTCCGCCCGCACGTGCAGGGGCAGCGCCGCGGCCTCCCGGCGGACCGCGTCGGCCGCCGCGACCGCCTCTTCCACCTGCGCGGGCGTCGGCACGGCGGCGGTCCCGACCACGCGGCCGTCATAGGGGTGCGTAACGGTCAGCTCGCCGTCACCGGTCTCGGGGCGACCGGCCAGCCAGAATGGGGTCACGTTCATGACCTCACGCTATCTCCGGCCTGCCGGATGGCGAGTCTCCAGGATGGCCAATCGGATCGTCGTCGTTGGCCGTCACGGCCAGTGCGATCCACAGTTCCGCGCGGACGGCCGGATCGTCGGGATCGCGGCCCAGAAGCTCGGCGGCCTTGCGCATCCGGGACCGCAGCGTGTGCCGGTGCACGCCGAGCGCCCGCGCCGCCTGCTCGCCCTGGCCGTTCGCCGCCACGTAGGCGCGGACCGTCCCGGCCAGGCCCTCGGCGCGCAGCGGGGCGAGCAGCGCGGCGGCGAACGCCCGCGCGGCCTCCGGCTCCAGCAGCCCGAGCAGGCCCTGGCCCGGCAGGTCGGCATGGTGCAGGACGGCCCGTCCGGTGCGGCGCGCCGCCGCGAGCGCGTCCTCGGCCTGCCGCAGCGCCTCGGCGAGCGCCCCGGCTCCGGCGTCCGCCTGGCCGGGGCCGCTGACGCCGATGGGACCGGTCGCTTCGAGGAGAGCGGTCACCTGACCGGCCAGCTCGTCCGGGACGATCACGGCGGTGCCGCCCGGCAGCGGCGTCGCCAGGCAGCGTTCCCCGGCCGGGTCGGACTCCAGCGCGTCCAGGACGGCGCCGCCGCCCGCGCAGGCCAGCACGCGGACCGGCCCGTCCGGCACCGCGGGCCCGGTGGCCGGGCGCCCGGCGAGCAGCGCCGCGAGCGCGGCCCGCGCGTCCCGCCCGGTGCGGGGCGTCTCCGACTGGAGCGTCAACAGCGCGACGGCCGCGCCGACGATGGTGTGCGCGACGTGCGGGAGCGCCGCGTGCGTCCCGACGGCGAGGAACCCGCGCGGGCGCCCGCCGAGCCCGATCCGCTGCAGGACGATGTGGTCGTCGGGGACCGCCAGCGCCATGCTCGCCGGCGAGGAGCCCGAGGCGGGACGGCGGCGCAGCCGCGCCAGCTCGGGAGCCAGGGCGGCGGCGCGGTCGCGGGCGCCGGCGGGCTCGGCGTGCCGGACGGCGCCGGAGTCGTCCAGCAGCAGCGCCCACCCGCCGAGCAGCCGCGCCAGCCGCGCCACGAGCGCGCCCGGCCCGGTGAGCGCGGCGCGGGTCAGCTCGCGCTGGGCCTGGAACGCGCGGGTGACGTCCTCGTACCACTCGGCGGCCAGCATCCGCGAGACGGCCTTGCCGATCGCGATGAACGGCGTCGGGCGCGGCACCTCCAGCAGCGCGAGGCCCCGGTCGCGGGCGGCGGCGAGCAGCTCGGGCGGGACGGCGGGGTGGATGACGCCGACCGCGAAGCCGAGCCCGGCGGCGCCGCGCCGGACCAGCCGGTCGACGTAGCCGGCGGCGCCATCCGGGGTGAGCCGCATGCCGGTGGTGAGGACGAGCTCGCCGCCCTCCAGGAACGGGGTCGGGTCCTCCAGCTCGCTGACCGCGACCCACACGACGGGCGCGTCCGGGAGCGGGCCGGTGCGCGAGCGCAGGCCGAGCTGGGGGAGGGCGGCCACGGCGGCCAGCGTCGGCGGCACGCGCGCACTCCTTCATGTCGAAACCTTTGAACGGATTTCGCCGTCCCGTACGGTTCATCGTAGGGGCGGTTCGGCTTATGTTCGCGCCATGACCAGCCAGAACCTGAGCGGTGACCGCCTGCCGCAGGAGCGACGCGTCGTGACCGAGATCCCGGGGCCGCGGTCCCGGGCGCTGCAGGAGCGCCGTGCCGCGGCCGTGGCGCCCGGCGTCGGCAGCGTGCTGCCGGTGTACGTGACCGACGCGGGCGGCGGGGTGGTCGTCGACGCCGACGGCAACTCGCTGATCGACTTCGGCTCCGGCATCGCGGTGACGAGCGTCGGCAACGCCAACCCGCGGGTCGCCGCGCGGGTGAAGGAGCAGGCGGACCGGTTCACCCACACCTGCTTCATGGTGGCGCCGTACGAGTCGTACGTGGCGGTGTGCGAGAACCTGAACCGGATCACGCCGGGCGGCCACGAGAAGCGGTCGATCCTGGTCAACAGCGGCGCGGAGGCGGTGGAGAACGCCGTCAAGATCGCCCGGTACGCGACGGGCCGGCAGGCGGTCGTGGCGTTCGACCACGGCTACCACGGCCGGACGCTGCTGACGATGACGCTCACCGCGAAGAACATGCCGTACAAGCAGGGGTTCGGCCCGTACGCGCCCGAGGTGTACCGGATGCCGCTGGCGTACCCGTTCCGCTGGCCGACCGGACCGGAGAACTGCGGTCCGGAGGCGGCGGCGCAGGCGATCGACCAGATCACCAAGCAGATCGGGGCGGCCAACGTCGCGGCGGTGCTGGTCGAGCCGATCCAGGGCGAGGGCGGGTTCATCGAACCGGCGCCCGGGTTCCTGCCCGCGATCGCCGAGTTCTGCCGCGCGAACGGGATCCTGTTCATCGCCGACGAGGTGCAGACGGGGTTCGCGCGGACCGGCGACCTGTTCGCCTGCGAGCACGAGGGGATCGTCCCGGACATCGTGGCGACCGCGAAGGGCATCGCGGGCGGGCTGCCGCTCGCGGGCGTCACCGGGCGCGCCGACATCATGGACAAGGTGCACGGCGGCGGCCTCGGCGGCACCTACGGCGGCAACCCCCTCGCCTGCGAGGCGGCGCTCGCCGTGCTGGAGGAGATCGAGGAGGGCAAGCTCACCGAGCGCGCCCGCCGGATCGGGGAGATCATGCTGCCCCGGCTGCGCGCCCTCGCGGCCAAGCACGACGCGATCGGGGACGTCCGCGGACGCGGCGCGATGATCGCGATCGAGCTGGTCCGGCCCGGCACCAAGGACCCCGACCCGGAGCTGACGGCGGAGATCGCGCGCCGCTGCCACGCCCAGGGCGTGCTGGTGCTGACGGCCGGGACGTACGGGAACGTGCTGCGCTTCCTGCCGCCGCTGGTGATCCCCGAGCACCTGCTCAACGAGGGCCTGGACGTCATCGAGGAGGCGTTCGCCGGCTGACCGTGTGACCCCCGGCCGGGACCGCCGGCGCCTGAAGACGTTCACTTGCGGCGAGTCGTCGTTATGAGCAGCGTCATGACAACGACTCGCCGCAACTCAACGAAGGGAAGCGCATGGGACGGGTGCTGATCGTCACCGGTGGGGGCAGCGGCATCGGGGCGGCCGTCGCCCGGCAGGCGGGGGAGCGCGGTGACACCGCGGTGATCTGCGGGCGGCGCAAGAACGCGCTGGAGCAGGTCGCAGCCGTGACCGGCGCGGAACCGCGGGTGTGCGACGTGTCCGAGCCGGACGCGGTCGCCGAGCTGGTGGACGGCGTCATCACCGCGCACGGACGGCTCGACGGCCTCGTCGCCAACGCCGGCGTGATGCGGGCCGGCGCCGTCCTCGACCTCAGCCCCGAGGACTGGGACGTCACCCTGCGCACCAACCTGACCTCGGTGTTCCTGCTGGCGAAGGCGGCGCTGCCGCACCTCATCGAGGCGAAGGGCGCCCTCGTCGCGGTGTCGTCGGTCGCGGCGCTGCGCGCCCCCATGGACGGCGCCGCGTACGCCACGTCCAAGGCCGCGCTCACCATGCTCACGCAGACGATCGCCGCCGACTACGGGCCGCGCGGCGTCCGCGCGAACGTGGTGTGCCCCGGCTGGGTCCGCACCGAGATGGCCGACGCGGAGATGGGCGAGTTCGGCGCGCCGCTCGGCCTCGGCCGCGAGGAGGCGTACGAGGAGGTCACCCGGCTCGTCCCGCAGCGCCGCCCCGGCACTCCGGACGAGGCCGCGGCGGCGGTGCTGTGGCTGCTCGGCCCTGAGGCGTCCTACGTCAACGGCGCGGTGCTGTCGGTGGACGGCGGCACCGCGCTCCCCGACCCCGGGACCGTTCCGTTCTCCTTCGAGGTCAGAGCACGCTGACGGCGGGCGGCTCGACGGTCTTCAGGTCGTACAGCTCGGCGACGATCTCGTAGGAGCGGATCCGGTCGGCGTGGTCGAACACCTGCGTGGTCACCATGACCTCGTTCACGCCGGTCCTGTCGATCAGCGCGTCCATCTGCCGCTTCACGCTGTCCGGGCCGCCCATCACCTGGTCGGCGAGCCGCGAGTC
Organism: Actinomadura opuntiae; assembly: GCF_030283205.1. Taxonomy (GTDB): domain Bacteria; phylum Actinomycetota; class Actinomycetes; order Streptosporangiales; family Streptosporangiaceae; genus Spirillospora. The sequence goes on along the minus strand of NZ_JASNWF010000018.1, from coordinate 160,633 downwards.
GATCATCTGCCGCTCCAGCGGCGTGTACGGGTGCGCGGCGGTCTCCTCAGGCGTCGGCATCTTCCCCGGGCGGCCCTGCCGCAGCCGCAGGAACGCCAGCGCCTGCGGCGCCGCCAGCTCGCGGGCCCGCTCGTCGGACTCCGCCGCCGTCACCGACACGCCGATCATCGAGTACGGCTCGTCCAGCATGCCCGGACGGAACGAGTCGCGGTACAGCGCCAGCGCCGGCAGCGTGTTCTCCGCGCTGAAATGGTGCGCGAACGCGAACGGCAGCCCGAGCAGCCCGGCCAGCCGCGCGCTGTAGCCGCTGGACCCGAGCAGCCACACCGGCGGCTCGTTGCCCGCCGCGGGCGTCACCGTGCTGTCCTCGGCGAAGTAGTTGCGCAGCTCGATGACCTGTTCGGGGAAGTCGTCCACCGACAGCGCGTCGGGGGAGCGGCGCAGCGCCCGCGCGGTCGCCTGGTCGGTGCCGGGCGCCCGGCCGAGGCCGAGGTCGATGCGCCCGGGGAACAGCGCCTCCAGCGTCCCGAACTGCTCGGCGATCACCATCGGCGCGTGGTTCGGCAGCATCACCCCGCCCGACCCGACCCGCATCCGGGACGTCGCCGCCGCGACCTGGCCGATCAGCACCGAGGTCGCGGAGCTGGCGATGCCGGGCATCGTGTGGTGCTCGGCCAGCCAGTACCGGTGGAAGCCGAGCCCCTCGGTGCGCCGGGCGAGGTCGAGGGTGTTGCGCAGCGCGTCGCCGGAGCTGGACCCGCTGACCACGGGCGCCAGGTCGAGGACGGAGAAGGGAATGCTCATAGACAGTGCAAACCCGCCCGGGCCCCGCCGTCTTCCCGGTCAGAGCCGCAGCGCCGCCACCACCACGCCGAGGACGATCCCGATCGCGACGGGGGCGGTGATGCTGATCCACGACCAGTTCGCGAGCCGCCGCGCCCGGTCGGCGTCCGCCGGGAAGGTCTCCTCCGCCCTGCCGTAGAGCATCGCGCCGACGATGAGCAGCGGCAGGAACGCGAACATGGTGAGCAGGCCGAGGATGAACGCGGCCGTCTGCCCGCCGCGCGTGTACGTCCCGTCGGGGCCGATGCCGAACGCCAGACGGGGGGCTGCTTCGTTCATGAGCGCACCGATCACTAGGAAAGTGACCTGGATCATACGCTCGGTGAGCGGCGGCGCAAGGGGCCCGGACGTCACGTTTCCGCACGCCCGGGCCCCGCGGGACTCAGCGCAGGCGCAGGCCGATCAGGACGGGGTCGTGATCGGACGAGCGGAACGCGTCCGGCCGGTAGAAGCGCGGCTGGGTGTACTCGGTGTTGTAGTCGAGGAACGTCGGCTCGTCGCTGTTGACGTGCCAGATCGTCGCGCCCGTCACCCGCCGCGACAGCGCCGCGCCCGCCAGCGCGTGGTCGAGCTCGCCGGACATGCCGTCGAAGACGTAGGAGTAGCGCTGCTCGGGCCGGACGAACCGCTCGGTCTGCCCGGCCAGCCCGGCGCCGGTCAGCACCTTGATCGGGTCCTCGGCGGTGTAGCTGTTGAGGTCGCCGATGACCAGCGGGTTCTCCTCGCGGGCGGCGAGCTCGGCGACGGCCTCCGCCTGCGTGACGCGGCGGGCGTTGAAGCAGCCCTGCCCGTCGCCCTGGTCGGTGTCGGCGCCGGTCGCGCCGGTGCAGCCCTTGGACTTGAAGTGGTTGACGATCAGCGTGAACGTCGCGCCGCCGCCCGCCGGCCGGAACGCCTGGACGAGCGGCGGGCGCTCGAACACCGCCTGGTCGGAGGAGTGCGCGGCGCCGACCGGCGTCACCTTCGCCGGCTTGTAGATGATCGCGACGTGGATCGCGTCGGTGCCCGGGTCCGGGTTCTCGACCCAGGAGTAGGTCCCGGCGCCGACCTCCTCGTTCAGCCGGTCGACCAGCGTCTTCAGCGCGCCGGTGTCGCCGTTGTTCTCGACCTCCATCAGCCCGGCGACGTCCGGGTTCAGACCCTTGAGCGCGGCGACCAGCTTGGCGAGCTGCCGCTCGCGCTCCTCGGCGGTGTTCGCGCCGCGCAGGTTCAGCGTGGTGAACCAGTTGAGCGTGTTGAAGCTCGCCACGCGGACGTCGCCGCCGACCGGCTGCGGCTTCTTCGGCTGCGGGTTGTCGTTGGCGAAGTGCGCCGACCTGGTCGGCTGCAGCGCGTAGGCGCCGAACTGGTAGGTGAGCACGCCGGTGAGCCCGGACGTGGTGTCGCCGATCCTCAGGACGCGCGGGTCGGTGTAGGGGATCGTCGCCGGGTCCTGCACGTTCGACCCGTCGTCCACGAGGAGCTGCCGCGCGTCGTTCTCGGCCTGCGTCGAGCCGTGCCCATCAGTGGGTTGGAAGAGGCGGCCGCCGGCGGAGACGGTGATCTGGCCGTAGCGGCCGAGCTGGTAGGTCTCGGTGGCGGTGAGCTTCTGCGGGAAGCGCAGCAGGACGCCCTCGTACTGTTCGAGGTTCGCGCCGTCCTCCAGCGGCAGCCGCACGTTGTCGGGCCGCACCTTGCCCCGGCCGCACACGTCGACCGCGGTGACCGGCGACAGTTCGGTGAGCCCGTTGTACTCGGCGGCCTTGCCGGTGACGAGGACGCGGTCGCCCGGCTGCACGTCCTGGGTGGAGTAGACGAAGAGCCCGTCGGAGGTGCGCGGGTCGTCGTCCGGCGTCGGGTCCTGGACGAAGAAGCCCTTGAGCTGGTCGGCGCGCTGGAAGTCGCCGGTGACGACGCCCTCGACGCGGACGGTCTGCCCGCGCAGGGGCGAGGTGCCGCCGGTGCCCTGCACCTCGGCGATCTGGTGGGTGGCGGGGGAGCCGCAGGTCTCCGGCTCCGCCGCGCCGGCCGTCCCGACGCCGGCGGCCGTGCTCACGGTCATGCCGGCGGCCAGGACGGCCGCGAGTGCTGCTGCTGTTCGGCGCATGCGCGGGACGGTACGGCCCGGCCGCCCCGCACCGGCGAACCGTTAATGAAGACTCCACCAATTTGCAATGGCTTGTCCCCTCTCGTCCGCGGCGGGCCGTCCGTCCGCTCCCTCCGGGCACGCGGTTTTTGACTTGGTTGCTAATCGGCGCGCCCGAGCCTGTGAGGCGAGTTCATTCCACGGCGCGGCGCCCGTGGGGGACAGTCGGCAGCATTCACTTTCCGGACCCACCCCTGGAGTGAGGAATGCGACTTCGGACCCTGTTCACCACCGCGGCGCTGGGGGCCGCCCTGGCCGTGCCCGCGGTGCTCCCCGCGGCGCAGGCCGAGGCCGCGCCGCCGGGCTGCGACGCGACGGACGCGCAGATCTACGCGGCGCCCTCCGGCACGGTGACCGGGAACCCGGGCGACCTGCTCGCCTGCCGTCCGGCGAAGCTGACCAACATCCCCGGCGACGTGCCGATGCACGCCTGGAAGGTCAGGTACGTCTCGACCGACGCCAAGGGGCAGAAGATCGCCGTGTCCGGCACGGTCGCCGTCCCGGACGCCGAGTGGAAGGGCGGCGGGTCGCGCCCGACGGTCGCCTTCAACCCCGGCACCCTCGGCTCCGGCCCGCAGTGCGCGTTCTCCAAGCAGCTCGCCGGCCAGTACGTCGACATGTACGAGGGCGGCAACCTGCAGCTGATGCTGAAGGCCGGGTACGCGGTCGCCGCCACCGACGGCGTCGGCTACCTCGACGGCCAGGTGCACACCTACATGATCGGCGCGAACGCCGGGCACGCGCTGCTCGACATCGTCCGCACGTCCCGCCAGGTCCCCGGCGGGACGCTCAAGGCGGACGGCAAGGTCGGCATCTCCGGCTACTCCGAGGGCGGCGCCGCCGCGCTGTGGGGCGCGCAGCTCGCCGCGTCGTACGCGCCGGAGCTGAACGTGGTCGGCGCGGCGGCGGGCGGCGTGCCCGGCGACCTCAAGCTGACCGCCAAGCAGCTGAACGGCAGCCTGTTCGCCGGGTTCCTCGCCGACGCGCTGGTCGGCCTGCACGCCGCCTACCCGGAGATGCCGTTCGACGACCTGATGAACGACAAGGGCGCCCAGGCGATCAAGGACGTCAAGGCCAACTGCCTGTACGGGACGCTCGCGGTGTTCCTCGGCGCGAAGGTCGAGAACTTCTCCAAGCAGGGCCTGTCCCTCGACCAGATCTACGCGCTCAAGGGCCCGGACGGGACGAGCTGGGGCGACATCGTCGACCGGCAGAAGCTCGGCGTCGACATCGGCCCGGCGTCCTCGACCGCCAAGTACAGGATCGGCTTCCCGGTGTTCCAGTACCGCGGCTGGCTGGAGGAGATCATCCCGCACGAGACCGAGGACGGCACCCACGAGGCCTACTGCAAGGCCGGCATCAACACGACCTGGAAGAACACCTACCCGACCGAGCACCTGTCCACCGACTGGGGCGCCGCCGGGGACGTGACCAACTTCCTCGGCGACCGGTTCGCCGGCAAGCCCGCCCAGGGCAACTGCTGAACCGCCGCCCCGCCCGCGCTCCCCGTCCCCATCCCACACGTTCTTCGCTGAGTTCAAGGAGTCCGCAATGACAGCGGGTGTCGCCGACGTCGGCCGCAAAGCCCCGCAGCCGGACATTTCCGGAACCGTTCCGCTGCCCGAGCGCATCGCGGTCGTGGTGTTCGTGGCCGCGCCGATCATCGGGGTGCTGGCGGCCGTCCCCTTCCTGTGGGGCTGGGGGATCGGCTGGACCGACATCGCGATCTTCGCCTTCCTGTACCCGCTCAACGCGCTCGGGATCACGGTCGGCTACCACCGGCACTTCACCCACGGCGGGTTCAAGGCCAAGCGGTGGCTGCGGATCGCGCTCGCCATCCTGGGCGGCCAGGCCATGCAGGGCTCGGTCGTCCGGTGGGTCGCCGACCACCGCCGCCACCACAAGTACTCCGACCAGGAGGGCGACCCCCACTCGCCCTGGGCGTACGGGCCGGGCGTGTGGGGCCTCACCAAGGGGCTGTACCACGCGCACATCGGCTGGCTGTTCAGCAAGGACCGCACGTCCCGCAGCAAGTACGCGCCCGACCTGCTGAGGGACCGGGACATCCGGTTCCTGTCGCTCGACCCCGTCTACGCGGTGATCGTGCTGTCGACGTTCCTGGTCCCCCTGGGGCTCGGCGCGCTGCTCACCTGGTCCTGGCACGGCGCGGTCACCGCGCTGTTCTGGGCCGGCCTCATGCGGGTGTTCGTCGGCGAGCACGTCACGTTCTCCATCAACTCCATCTGCCACGTGTTCGGCAAGGAGGACTTCCGGACCCGCGACAAGGCCCGCAACGTGTGGTGGCTGGCCATCCCGTCGTTCGGGGAGTCCTGGCACAACCTGCACCACGCCGACCCGACCTGCGCCCGGCACGGGGTGCTGAAGGGCCAGATCGACATCAGCGCCCGCGTCATCTGGCTCTTCGAGAGGCTCGGCTGGGTCTGGGACGTCCGCTGGCCCGACTACGAGCGCCTCGAGGGCCGCCGCGTCCGGCGCGGCGAACCCGCCCCCGAACCGGCCGCCGCCGACGCCGTCTCCTCCTGACTCGTCCCTCCCGTACCAGGAGCTTTGTGAGCATGACCGACCTCCCCGCGCTCGACCGCACCCCCCTGATCGAGCGGCTCGCCCGGTTCGCCAAGGACTTCCCCGACGACCGCGCCTACACCTTCATGGACTACATGACCGACCCGGACGGCGTCGCCACCGACGTCACCTGGGGGGAGCTGGACCGGCGCTCGCGCGCGATCGCCGCCGCGATCCGGCGCGCCACCTCGCCGGGACGGCGCGTCGCGCTGCTCGCCCCGCAGGACCTGCACTACGTCACCGGGTTCCTCGGCGCGATGTACGCCCGCGTCATCGGCGTCCCGCTGTTCTCGCCGGACCTGCCCGGCCACGGCGACCGGCTGCTGGCCGTCTACCAGGACGCCGAGCCGGACGTCGTCATCACCACGAGCGCGTCGCTGCCGGCCGTCCGCACGTTCCTGGCCGGCGACGGCGTCCGCGAGCCCGCCGAGGTCATCGTCGCGGACGAGGTGGACGGCGCGCTCGACTGGACGCCGGAGCCGATCGACCCCGACGACGTCGCCTACCTGCAGTACACGTCCGGGTCGACCCGCACCCCGGCCGGCGTGATCATCACGCACGGGAACTTCGCCACCAACGCCGAGCAGCTGTGGCGGACGTTCGAGGGCATCCCGCGCGAGTCGTCCGGCGTGAACTGGCTGCCGGTGTTCCACGACATGGGCCTGGTCACCACGGTCGCGCTGCCGCTCGTCTACGGCAACCCCGGCGTGATCATGGACCCGGTGGCGTTCGTGATGCGGCCCGTGCGGTGGCTGGAGCTGCTCAGCGCGCAGAAGCACGCGTTCACCGGCGGCCCGAACTTCGCCTACGAGTACCTGACCGCGCAGGTCACCGAGGAGGAGAAGGCGAAGCTCGACCTCAGCGGCGTGCAGGTGTTCATGAACGGCGCCGAGCCGATCCGGGAGAGCACCCTCACCGGCTTCTACGAGGCGTTCAAGGACTGCGGGCTGAAGCCCGAGGCGCAGGTGTGCGCGTACGGGCTCGCCGAGGCGACCGTGTACGTGTCGGCGTCGTCGCGGTTCCGCAAGCCGACGCGCGCCGCGTTCGACCACGAGGCGCTGCGCCGCGGCACCGCCGAGCCGTGCGACGCCGACGCGCCCGGCGCGATCCAGCTGATCGCGTGCGGCACGTCCTACGGCCAGCACACGATCATCGTCGACTCCGAGACCGGAGAGCGGAAGCCGGACGGGGCGGTCGGCGAGATCTGGGTGCACGGTCCGAACGTCGCCGCGGGCTACTGGGGGCGTCCCGAGGCGACCAAGGAGACCTTCGAGGCCGAGCTGTCCGGCGACATCGGCGGGCTGCCGCGCGGCCCGTGGCTGCGCACCGGCGACCTCGGCGTCCTGCACGGCGGCGAGCTGTTCGTCACCGGCCGGATCAAGGACCTGGTCATCGTCGACGGCCGCAACCACTACCCGCAGGACATCGAGTTCACCGTGTCCAACGCGCACAAGGGCATCCGCCGCGAGTACACCGCGGCGGTGTCGGTGGACACCGGCGACACCGAGGGCCTGGTCGTGGTGGCCGAGCGGAACCGCCGGGTGCCGATCGCGCTGCTGGACGTCGACGAGGTCGCGCAGGCCGTGCGGACCGCCGTCAAGCAGCAGCACGACCTGCGCGTGCACGACTTCGTGCTGATCGAGCCGGGCGGGATCCCGCGCACCAGCAGCGGCAAGATCGCCCGGTCGGCGTGCCGGCAGGCCTATCTCGACCGCACCCTGCCGTACGTGACCGTCCCCGCCCGGGAGGAGTAGCCGCCCGGTCCGGTACCTCTACTGCTCCCCGTCGGCGGCGTCCCGCAGCCAGACGGGGAGCAGCAGCATCAGCTCAAGCCGCAGTGCCGGGTCCTCGATGTCGTAGTCGAACAGGTCGTGGAGCTGCGCGAGCCGGTACCGGACCGTCTGCGGGTGCACGCACAGCGCCTCGGCGGCGTCGGTGGCGTTGAAGCCGTGCTTGAGGCACTCCAGCATCGTCATCGCCAGCCGGCCGCCGCGGTGCGGGCCGAGCTCGGTGAGCGGCGCGAGCCGGCGCCGCGCCGTCGCCTCGGCCAGCGTCCAGCCCTCCTGGAGCAGTAATTCGGGCAGGTGCCGGTCCGCGCGGACGAGCCGTCCGGCCGCCGCGCCGCCCCGCTTGTGCCGCCCGGACGGCCGGTCGGGCGAGCCGGCGGGGTTCTCCGCGCCGCCGAGCCGCCCGGCGGCCATCAGGTCGAGCGTCCGGTGCGCCCAGTGCAGCGACACCCCGGCCTGCTCCAGCGGCACGGACGGGCCGATCGCGCCGGTCCAGCCGGCGATCGTGGCGGTGAGCCGGTCGGGCCCGCCGGGCCGGTCCGGGTCGGGCATCACCAGGCAGGGGCGGCCCCGGTCGACGCCGCTCAGCAGGAACGGCGGCAGCCCCGCCGGGCCCTCGCCGCCGGTGCCGGGGCGCGGCTCCAGCACGATCATCGCGATCCGCTCCGGCAGCGGCCAGCCCGCCAGCCCGGCCTGCTCCACGATGACGTCGTGCGGCGCCGGCGGGGCCGACAGCAGCAGGCCGAGCAGCCGGGCGCGGCGCTGCTCCCGCTCGCCGGCCGCCTTCTCCCGGGCCCGCGCGTACCCCTGCGCGGCGGCCGAGGCGAGCAGGTCCAGGTAGGCGAAGTTCACCTCGGTCAGCGCGATCGCCAGCTCGCGCGGCTTCTTCAGCCGGTCGGCCTCCCGCGACAGGTACCGCCAGGCGGTCCGGGACGCGACGCGCAGCGCGTTCTGCAGGTGCTCCAGGCTGCGCCCCTCGACGGCCTCGCCGTAGCCGATGTCGAAGAAGAGCTGGTGGACCTCCCGCCACGGGGTGTCGGGGTCGGCGATCATCTGCACGAAGTGGCCCATGCCCTGCGCCACCGCGTCCCGGATCACCTCGGTGTAGACGGGATCGTCCGGCCGGCCGTACTCGGGGACGTTCCGCAGCACCCCCTCCACCATGGTCTCGACCAGATCCGGAAGGTGCGGGCGCATCCACCGCGCCTCCTCGCGCGGGATGTCGCGCCAGGGCTGGGCCGACAGATCGTCTGTTTCGGCGGACCCTTCGTGCAGCTCCGTCAAAGTGTCACCTCCATGAGCGGACACCCGGGCCGCCAGGCTAGATATCCCTGGGCACCTGCGACACTCACAGGAGTGACAAGCCGCACTCCGGTTTGGTGCGCAGCGGATTGATTTCGCGCAGCGGAAGACAAAGCTAACCTGTTTTGGGCAGAACGGCACAAGAAACGCGGTGGCGCTTTGTCGTTTTTCGCGGAAGTGCCGCCTAGTGCGGGAGTGTGAGGAGCAGCACGGCCGCCGCGGCGGCGACCAGCCCGGCCACCTGCCCGGCCGACAGCCGTTCGCGCAGCGCGGTGACGCCCCACAACACCGGCACCACCGGGTACAGCGACGACAGCACCACCGCGATGACGACGAGCTGCTGGCGGGTGGCGAGGAGGTAGAACGCGAGCGCCGCCGCCGCGACGGCGCCGGTCGCGAGCGCCCCGAGCTGCGTCCGCATGCCGGGGAGCGTGCGGGCGCGCGCCATCGGCGCGATCGCCACGACGGCCGCGAGGCGTCCGGCCGCGACCGGCCACAGGCCCGCGTCGTGCCCGGCCTGCGCGAGCGCCAGGTACTGCACGCCGATCCCGGCGCTCGCCACCAGCCCGTTGACGAGGGCCGACCGGACCCGGTCCCGCTCGTCCGACCGCGACCGGGAGACCAGCCACAGGGCGGGCAGCACCACCGCGATCCCCGTCCAGGCGGTGAGGGACGGCCGGTCGCCGAGGAACGCCACGCCCACCAGGACGGGGAGCGCGACTCCGCCGACCGCGCTGACGGGGACGACCACGCTCATGGTCCCCTGGCCGATGCCCCGGTACAGGAACACCATGGCGATTCCCGTCCCGATTCCGGACAGGGCGCCCCACGCGACGTCCTGCCACGACAATTCCCGCACCGGGACGGCGAAAGCGACCGCGACGGCGCAGACCAGCCCGCCCACTTGGCCGAGGAATGCGACCGTGCGGAAATCCGCTCGCCGCGACAACAGGCCGCCGGTCACATCGGCGATGCCGTAACAGAGCGCTGACGCGAGTGCGAGAAAGGCGCCCGTCACGACGGTTCCGGGGCCCTCTCCCCGCCGGACCCCTCCGCGAGGGCATCGCGTTCGGCCTGCCCGACGGGGCAGACGGCACCGTCGGTGCAGCAGGCGCGGTCGCACAGGCGGCACATGACGTCCGCGTCGCCGATCTCGGCGTACAGCCGGGTCAGGAGCTTGCCGAGGAGGGCCGTCAGCTGGTCGCGCTCGGCCGCGTCGAGGCCGGCCAGGGCGGTGGCGAGCGGGGCGCCGCGCGCGGTGAGCATGGCGTCCACCGCCCTCTCGCCGGCCGGCGTCAGCCGCACGTGGACGGCGCGGCCGGGGCCGCGGTCGCGCCGGGCGAGGCCGGTGGCCTCCAGGCCGTCGAGCATGCGGGCCGCCGCGGACTGCGTGAGCCCGACGCGCCGTCCCAGCTCGGTGACGCCGAGGCCGGGCGCGCCCGCCAGCACGACGAGGGCGCCGGCGCCGCTGGCGCTCACCCCGGCGGCCCGGGTCGCCTCGGCCAGCACGAGGTCGGCGACCGCCAGCGAGGCGGCGCCGAGCAGGTTCGCGAGTCGGTCATGCATGAGTCATGCATAACAGCGAGGGCGGGACCGGCGCAACCCGTGGCGGGGAAGTCACGGAAAGCTCGCGCGCCGTCGTTTGCCTGCCGGCCTGCGGGGGTAATGCTTGCTGGTCCCGTGTGCCGTACGGTGCCCCGCCGCCCGCCTGGAGGTCGCCTGAATGGATCGTGAGCCCGCACCGGTCCCGGCGGCGCCGTCCGGTGCGCAGGACGGGCGGCGGCACATCCCGCGCACGGACGTGCTGCTGGCCGACCCGCGGCTCGCGGAGGCGGCGGCGCGGCTCGGACGCGGCGTGGTGAAGGCGGCGGTCGTCGCGGCGCAGCGGCGCGCGCGGACGGGCGAGATCCCGGCCGGCGCGGTCGCGGACGAGGCGGCTGCGGCGCTGCCGGACACCGCCGCGGGGCTGCGGCCCGTGATCAACGCGACCGGCGTGCTGCTGCACACCAACCTCGGGCGGGCGCCGCTGTCGGACGCCGCGCGGGAGGCGATGCTGGTCGCATCCGGCGCCACCGACGTCGAGCTGGACCTGGCGACCGGGGCGCGGGCGCGGCGCGGCCGGTCCGCGCTGGCCGCGCTGCTGGAGGCGGTCCCGGCGGCGGAGGCGGCGCACGTGGTGAACAACGGCGCGGCGGCGCTGGTGCTGGCCGCGACGGCGCTCGCCGGCGACCGCGAGATCATCGTCAGCCGCGGCGAGATGGTGGAGATCGGCGACGGGTTCCGCATCCCCGAGCTGCTCGCCGCGACCGGCGCCCGGCTGCGCGAGGTCGGCACCACGAACCGCACCTCGCCGGACGACTACGCGGCGGCGATCGGCCCCGACACCGGCTTCATCCTCAAGGTGCACCCGTCCAACTTCCGCGTCACCGGCTTCACCCGCTCGGCGGACGTCGCCGAACTGGCCGGGCTCGGCGTCCCGGTCGTCGCCGACATCGGCTCCGGCCTGCTGGAACCCGAACCGCTGCTGCCCGACGAGCCCGACGCGTCCACCTGGCTGAAGGCGGGCGCCGACCTGGTCACCGCCAGCGGCGACAAGCTGCTCGGCGGCCCGCAGTGCGGGCTCGTCCTGGGCCGGGAGGAGTTCGTGCGGCGGCTGGCCCGGCATCCGCTGGCGCGGGCGCTGCGCGTCGACAAGCTGACGCTCGCCGCGCTGGAGGCCACCGTCCGCGGGCCCCGCACCCCGACGGGCGAGGCGCTGCACGCCGACGTCGAGGAGCTGCGGGAACGCGCGCGGCGCCTCGCGTTGCGCCTGCGCGAGCAGGGCGTGGACGCGGCGGCGGTCGGCAGCGACGCCGCCGTCGGAGGCGGGGGCGCGCCCGGCGTCGTCCTGCCGAGCGCGGCCGTCTCGCTGCCCGAACCGTACGCCGCGCGGCTGCGGCAGGGCACGCCGGCGGTGATGGGCCGCATCGAGGACGGTCGCTGCCTGCTCGACCTGCGCTCCGTCCCGCCGGACCAGGACGACGCGCTTGCCCGCGCGGTGGAAGGACCGTGAGGATGCACGTCGTCGCCACTGCAGGCCACGTCGACCACGGCAAGTCCACCCTCGTCCGCGCGCTGACCGGGATGGAGCCCGACCGGCTGGAGGAGGAGCGGCGCCGCGGCCTGACCATCGAGCTCGGCTTCGCCTGGACCGGCCTGCCGGGCGGCGGGACCCTCGCGTTCGTCGACGTCCCCGGGCACGAGCGGCTCGTCGCCACCATGCTGGCCGGCGTCGGCCCCGCACCCGCCGCGCTGTTCGTCGTCGCCGCCGACCAGGGCTGGCAGCGGCAGTCGCAGGAGCACCTCGCGGTGCTCGACGCGCTCGGCGTCCGGCACGGCCTGCTCGCCGTCACGCGCACCGACCTCACCGACGCCGAGACCGCCGGACGGGTGCGCGACGACGCCCGCGACCGCATCGCCGCAACCTCCCTCGGCAAGGTCGCGGCGGTCGAGGTCAGCGGCGCCACCGGGCAGGGCCTGGACGACCTGCGCGCCGCCCTGCGCGACCTCGCCGGCTCGCTTCCCGCCCCCGACCCGGACGCCGACGTGCGGCTCTGGACCGACCGGGTCTTCACCGTCCAGGGCCGCGGCACCGTCGTGACCGGCACGCTCGGCGCCGGGACGATCCGCGTCGGCGACCGGCTGGAGGTCGGCGGCGAGACCGTCCGGGTGCGGGGCCTGCAGAGCCTCAAGGAGCAGCGCGACGAGGTCGGCGCCGTCGCCCGCGTGGCCGTCAACCTGCACGGCGGCGCGGAGATCCGCCGCGGCGACGCGCTGCTGGCCCCCGGACGCTGGCTCGCCACCGAGCTGGTCGACGTCCGGCTGCACGGCGACCCGGCCCGCGACCTGCCGCGACAGCTCGTCCTGCACGCCGGGTCGGCGGCGGTGCCGGTGCACGTCCGTGCGCTCGGCGAGGACACCGCGCGGCTCGCGTTGGAGCGCCCGCTGCCGCTGCGGATAGGCGACGTCGCGCTGCTGCGCGACCCCGGCCGGCACCGCGTTCCCGCCGGGGTCACGGTGCTGGACGTGCGGCCCGAGCCGTTCACCCGCCGCGGCGCCGCGGCGGCCCGCGCCCGCGAGCTGGCCGCGATGACCGGCCGCCCGGACGGCGCCGCCGAACTGCAGCGCCGCGGCCTCGTCCGCCGCGCCGACCTGATCGCGATGGGCGTGCCCGTGCCGTCCGAACCCGTCACGGGGGACTGGCTCGCCGACCCCGCCCACTGGGACGACCTGCGCCGCCGCCTGCACGCGACCGTTGAAGAGCACGCGAGGGACCACCCGACCGACCCCGGCATGTCGGCCGAAGCGGCCCGCCGCGCCCTCGGCCTTCCCGACCGCGCCCTGGTCGAGGCCCTCGCCACCGGCCTGCACCGCCGCGACGGCCGCCTCTACGGCACCGCCAAGGCGCCCGAGCTGCCCGCGCACATCCGCAAGGCGGTCGACGCCGTCCGCCGCGACCTGGCCGGAGCCCCGTTCAGCGCGCCCGACGCGAGGCGGCTCGCCGAACTCGGCCTGACCCCGAAGCTGATCGCGGCCGCCGCCGCGACCGGCGCGCTGCTCAGGATCGCCGACGGCATCGTCCTGCTGCCCGGCGCCGACGCCGAGGCCGCCGAGCTGCTCGCCGGGCTCGACCAGCCGTTCACCCTCAGCGAGGCGCGCCGCGCCCTCGGCACCACCCGCCGCGTCGCCGTCCCGCTGCTGGAACACCTCGACGAGCAGGGCCGCACCGTCCGCGTCGACGACCAGCGCAGACGCTGCACCGGAAGGACCCCATGACCCTCAAGCGGCTGACCCAGTACGCGCACGGCGGCGGCTGCGCCTGCAAGATCCCGCCCGGCGAGCTGGAGGACGTCGTCGCGGGCCTCACCGCGGGGCCCGCCCATCCGAACGGCGACCTCCTCATCGGCCTCGACACCGGCGACGACGCCGCCGTCGTCACGCTGCCCGACGCCCCGGGCGGCCCCGCCGTCGTCGCCACCGCCGACTTCTTCACCCCCGTCGTCGACGACCCGTACGACTGGGGCCGCATCGCCGCCGCGAACGCGCTGTCCGACGTGTACGCCGTCGGCGGCCGCCCGCTCGTCGCGGTGAACCTGCTCGCCTGGCCCCGCGGCGTCCTGCCGTTCGACCTCGCCCGCGAGGTGCTGCGCGGCGGCCTGGACGTTGCCGCCCAAGCGGGCTGCCACGTCGGAGGCGGCCACAGCGTCGACGACCCCGAACCCAAGTACGGGATGGCCGTCACCGGTGTCGCCGACCCGTCCCGCCTGCTCCGCAACGACACCGGCAAGCCCGGCGCGCCGCTCACCCTGACCAAGCCGCTCGGCGTCGGCGTCCTCAACAACCGGCACAAGACGACCGGCGAGGTGTTCCCGCACGCCGTCGAGTCCATGGCCGCGCTCAACCGCGACGCCTGCGCCGCCGCGCTCGCCGCCGCCGCCGTCTGCGCCACCGACGTGACCGGCTTCGGTCTGCTCGGCCACCTCTACAAGCTCGCCCGCGCGTCCGGCGTCACCGCCGTGATCGACGCCGCCGCCGTCCCCTACCTCGACGGCGCCCGCGCGTCCGTCCGCGCCGGCCACGTCAGCGGCGGCACCCGCCGCAACCTCGACTGGGTCGCCCCCCGCACCGACTTCGGCGCCGCCTCCGAGGAGGACCGCCTCCTCCTCGCCGACGCCCAGACCTCCGGCGGCCTCCTGGTCGCCGCCAAGCTCCCGGGCCACCCCGTGATAGGCGAACTGATCCCCGCCACCGACCACCCCCTGATCGTCCGCTGACCCGCCGCCGTCGGCGTTCGTCAGACCTCGGTGCCGGTCTGGTCGGTGATGCCGGCCCGGGCGCGGTAGGTGCGGACCAGGGCGAGGGCCGCCTGGCCGCGGGGGCGGCAGCCGGGGCGGATGTCGCAGGCGAGGGCCTTCGCCTCCTGGATGTGGGTGTTCGGGTCCAGGGCGAGGTGCAGCAGCTCGTTGGCGGAGTCGCCGCGGCTGTAGCCGTTGGAGCCCCAGTGGTAGGGCAGGCCGATCTGGTGCAGGGTGCGGCCGTCCATCGCCAGCGGCGTGATCCGCTCGGTCACCATGACGCGGGCCTCGATGACGCCGCGGGCGCTGACGATGGTGGCCCAGCCGCCGTGCTCGAGGCCGCGTTCGGCCGCGAGCTCCGGTGAGATCTCGCAGAAGAACTCCGGCTGGAGCTCGGCCAGGTACGGCTGCCAGCGGGACATGCCGCCCGCCGTGTGGTGCTCGGTGAGCCGGTACGTGGTCGTGACGTAGGGGAACACCTCCGAGCCCGGCTCGTTCCCGCTCGGCTGGTAGAGGTTCGCCGGATGCGGTTCGAGCAGGTGCCGGACGGGGTTGCGCTGCTGGGTGTACAGCGGGTTGGTGAAGGGCGATTCCTGCGGCTCGTAGTGCGCGGGCAGCGGGCCGTCGGTGAGCCCGGCGGGGACGTACAGCCACGCCTTGCCGTCGGCCTGCATGATGAACGGGTCGTTGCCGGCGAGGGCGTCCGGACCGGACGCGTCGTGCGGTGGTTCGTAGTCGGGCGCCCTGTCGGCGACGAAGTCGGGGACGTCGTGGCCCGTCCACCTGCCCTTGCCGGGGTCCCACCAGACGAGCGCCTTGCGGTCGCTCCACGGGTTGCCGTCGGGGTCGGCGGACGCCCGGTTGTACAGGATCCGGCGGTTCGCGGGCCACGCCCAGCCCCATTCGGGCGCCACCCAGCTCTGGTCCCTGCCGGGCTTGCGGCGCGCGGGCTGGTTGACGCCGTCGGCGTAGCAGCCGGCGTAGATCCAGCAGCCGCAGGAGGTGGAGCCGTCGTCCTTCAGTTCGGTGTAGGAGGAGATCGGGTCCCCGCCCTCGCCGCGGCCGTTGACCTCGGCGAGGACGGCCTCGGCGTCGGGCTCGGCGATGCCGCCCCGCGTGGGGTAGTCCCAGGTCAGGTCGAGCACCGGGCGGTCCATCTCGTCGGACGAGCCGGCGAGCTTGTCGCGGATGATCCGGCCGAGGTGGTACATGAACCACAGCTCGCTGCGCGCGTCCCCGGGCGGTTCGACGGCCTTGTGGTGCCACTGCAGCATGCGCTGGGTGTTGGTGAAGCTGCCGTCCTTCTCGGTGTGCGCGGCGGCGGGCATGAAGAACACCTCGGTGCCGATGTCCTCGGTGCGCATCTCCCCGGACTCGATCTCCGGGCCGTCCTTCCACCACGTCGCCGACTCGATGAGCGAGAAGTCGCGGACGACGAGCCAGTCGAGGTTCGCCATGCCGAGCCGCTGCATCCTGGCGTTGGCGGAGCCGACCGCCGGGTTCTCGCCGAGCAGGAAGTAGCCCTTGCACTGCCCCTGGATCTGCGCCATCACCGTCTCGTAGGTGCTGTGCGAGCCGGTGAGCCTGGGCAGGTAGTCGAAGCAGTAGTCGTTGCCGTCGGTCGCCGCGTCGCCCCAGTACGCCTTCAGCAGGCTGACGAGGTAGGAGCGCATGTTGCCCCAGAAGCCCTTGCGGGCGGCCTCGGCGGCGATGAACGCGTCCAGGTCCTCGTTGGCGTGGGCGTGCGGCATCGGGATGTACCCGGGCAGCAGGTTGAACAGCGTCGGGATGTCGGTCGAGCCCTGGATGGAGGCGTGGCCGCGCAGCGCGAGGATGCCGCCGCCGGGGCGCCCGATGTTGCCGAGCAGCAGTTGCAGGATCGCCGCCGTCCGGATGTACTGCACGCCGACCGTGTGCTGCGTCCAGCCGACGGCGTAGGCGAACGCGGTGGTCCGGTCGCGGCCGGAGTTCTCCGTGACCAGCTCGCAGACCTGGAGGAACTGGTCGCGCGGCACGCCGCAGATCCGCTCCACCATCTCCGGGGTGTAGCGGGAGAAGTGCCGCTTGAGCACCTGGAAGACGCACCTCGGGTGCTCCAGCGACGGGTCGCGCTCCGGGTCGCCCTCGCCGAGCGCCGGGCCGCCGGACCCGCTCTTCTCGCCGCGTCCGGACGACGACAACGCCTCGACGCGCTCGTCGTACTTCATGTCGCGCTCGCCCGCGGCGGACTGCACCTCCAGGCCCTCGTACCGCCAGGTGCTCGGGTCGTAGCTGCGCGAGTCGCGGTCCAGGCCGGAGAACACGCCGTCGAGGTCCTCGGTGTCGCGGAAGTCCTCGTTCAGGATCACCGACGCGTTGGTGTACTCCAGGACGTACTCGCGGAAGTACTTCTCGTTCGACAGGACGTGGTTGACGATCCCGCCGAGGAAGGCGATGTCACTGCCCGCGCGCAGCGGGACGTGCACGTCCGCGAGCGCGCTGGTGCGGGTGAACCGCGGGTCGACGTGCACCAGCTTGGCCCCGCGCGCCTTCGCCTCCATCACCCACTGGAACCCGACCGGATGGCACTCGGCCATGTTCGAGCCCTGGACCACGATGCAGTCGGAGTTCTGCAGGTCCTGCTGGAAGGTGGTCGCGCCGCCGCGTCCGAACGAGGTTCCCAGACTGGGAACGGTGGAGGAGTGTCAAACGCGCGCCTGGTTCTCGATCTGCACGGCGCCGAGCGCGGTGAACAGCTTCTTGATGAGGTAGTTCTCCTCGTTGTCCAGCGTGGCGCCGCCGAGGCTGGCGAACCCGAGGGTGCGCCGCGTCCGCCTGCCGTCCTGCTCCCACTGCCAGCCGTGCCGCCGCGCCGCGATGACGCGGTCGGCGATCATGTCCATGGCGGTGTCCAGGTCGAGGCGTTCCCATTCGGTGCCGTGCGGGCGCCGGTAGAGCACGTGGTGCTCGCGCGCCGCGCCGGTCGTCAGCTGCAGGCTCGCCGACCCCTTCGGGCAGAGCCGGCCGCGGCTGACGGGGGAGTCGGGGTCGCCCTCGATCTGGGTGACCTTCCCCTTCTCGACGTACACGTTCTGGCCGCAGCCGACCGCGCAGTAGGGGCAGACGGACTTGACGACCTGGTCGGCGGTGCTCACCCGCGGCCTGAGCCGTTCGCTGGCCCCGCTCTTCGCGGCGGCCCCGCGGCCCAGCGGATCGTTCCCGGTCACCTGCCGGTACACCGGCCACGATCCGATCCACTGGCGGACGCCCATCTCGACCCCCTCACCTCATCGGGCCGACAGCTACCCGCGTCCCGCACCCCGAAACACCCGGGGGCGGGACGCGGGCGGGGCGTCACTTCGCGGCGAAGGCCGCCAGTGCGGTGGAGATGATTTCGGGCTTGCCGTCGTTCTGCTTCGCGGACGCGGTCAGCACGTCGATGTGCTGGTAGCCGGGGGCGATGACGTCGCCGGGCTGCGGGGTCCGGCCGCCGAGCCCGTCGCCGGCCTCCAGGTTGGCGATCGGGTTGGCCGTCGGGCCGTTGGTGTGGACGGCGTCGTCGGCGATGCCGGGCGAGGCGGCCAGCGCGATGTCGGTGACCATCTTGGTGGGGAAGTAGTGCTCGGTGAAGTCCAGCGGCTGCTCGGCCAGGCTGCGGGCCAGCTCGCCGATGTCGGTGACCTCCTTGGCGGCGGACGTGAACGGGGTGCCGTCCTTGGACTTGTAGACCGGGTCGTCGGGGGCGCCGACGCGGTCGTAGTTCCGCCAGGTGTAGAGCGGGCCGTTCGGCTCGTCCGGGATGGCCTTCTTGTCGGGGCCGAGCAGCTGCGTGAGGCCGCCGAGACCGATCTTGTCCAGGTCGTTGGGCGCCGGGAACTCCTTGTCGACGATCTTCCCGCCGTCCCAGAACCCGACGCTGGCCTGCATGAACGCCAGCGGTTCGGAGTTGTCGTCGAGCAGCCCGCCGAGCGCCGCCGCGTTGGTGAAGTTGAAGTCCTTCACCGTCGGCGAGCCCTTGAGGAACGTCGGGTAGTCCTTGGAGAACAGCAGCCGGTAGGTGGTGTCGGTGTTGAACGAGGACGGCACGTAGGCCGCCAGGTCGGACAGGCCGTCGGGGGCGAGGTCGGCGGCCAGCCCCGCGATCGACAGCAGGTTCATCGTCTCGGTGTTGATCACCGCGGGGGCCGACAGCGTGCGGGGCACGACACCGCTCTCCAGCCCGGCCTGGACGGCGGCCGCGCCGAACTTCAGCAGCGGGACCAGGTCGGTCGGGAGCTGGCCGTCCATTCCGGGCAGGCTCGTGCTGATGCGGGTGTCGAGCGCGAAGTAGCCGGAGCACTGGTTGTAGCCGGCGTCATCGGTGGTGGAATGGTTGCCGTCGAAGTCCCACTCGGAGAAGAACGCGGTCAGGATGCCGCCGAGGGAATGGCCGCCGCACAGCATCTTCTGCTTGCGCGCCTTCTGGTCCGGCAGTTCGTGGGCCATCAGGTCGTACTCGTCGCGGACGGTCTGCTCCAGCCCCACGTTCTGCAGCCATTTCACCTGGTCGTTGGACTGGTAACCGGCGAACTTGCGCCCGTCCACCTCCTTTTGCCGGTAGTAGTAGTCGACGGCGAGATGGACGTTCTTCGCGGCGAGCCCGGCCTGCACGCCGGTGTGGTCCTCCAGGCAGTTGGACCGGCGGTCCAGCGCCCAGAACTCGATGTGCCTGCCGTTCTCGGCGGCGGCCGCGACGGTGTTGCGGGCGACGCTGTCGAAGGCGCCCGCGCCTTCCAGGACGCCGGGCTGCGCGACCAGGATCCTGTCGGCCTGCGCCGAGGCGGCGGGACCGCCGGCGTCGCGGAACCGCAGGTACGACAGCCAGTCGCAGGCCTCCGGATGCGGGCCCGCCGAGGCCGGCAGGGGCACGCGCACCCGCACCAGCGACTCGGCGACCCCGGTGACGGGGGAATTGGTGGCGACCGGCGTCTCGACCCGGTCGGTCGCGCGCGCGTTCGCGGGCCCCGGCGCCGCCACCGCGGCGGCGACGAGCGCCGACGCGCCCAGCACGGCGAGCGCGCCGAACCGGCGCGGGGGGCGGCGGACGAGGGGGTGGGATGGTCGCCCCATCGCATTCTCCTTCCGGACGCTGACGGATACGGGGCAACAATGAACGCCGTCCCGCCGCCGCGACAGTCGTCCGCTGACACAGTTCCCGCGCCGTTTCTGTCCCGGGACGACAAAACGCGCCCCCGCACCGCGCGGTACACGCGCGGCCGGGGCAAAGCGGTAGGCGGTCAGCCGAGCGCGGCGGTGCCGACCGCGCGGATCAGATCGGCGAACTCGGCGCGCTCGGACGGCGACAGCGCGCGCTCGTACACCGCGGCGGCGAGCCGGTCGGTGGTGTCCTCGGCCTCCATGCGGCGGCCCTTCAGCGCGGAGCAGTCCGGCAGGTCGCCGCGCCAGCCGAGGAAGCGCGCCCGGTCCTCGGTGTCGTTGGCGAGCACCGCCTCCAGCGGCGCGAGCCCGGCCGCGGTCGTCGCCACCAGGTGCAGCGCGCCCCGCCATTCCCGCAGCACGTGCACCAGCTGCGCGGTGCGGCCCGGCACGTCGTCGGCCAGCGGCTCGGCCCGCCAGCCGCAGAACAGCGGCAGCCCGGACCCCTCGGCCGCGTCGACGACCCGTCCGGCCAGCTCGCACAGCCGCTCGCCGCCGGTGTCGCCGATGCGGTCGCGGCCCCACTGCACGCAGGTCGCCCCGTACCGCCGCGCCGCCTCCCGCGCGCCGGCGACCGCGACGCCCTCGTCCCAGAGCATTCGGACGACCTGCGGGGGGAACCAGCCCATCGCGGCCGACACGACGTCGGCGTCCACGTCGCCGAGCACGCCGCCGCGGCCCGCGAAGTAGAACGCGAAGGGGTTGGCGTATCCGGCCTCCTTGCCGCGTTCCGCGGTCGCCGGGTCGAGCATCCACGCCGCGCCCACGTCGTGGACGATCCTGTCGGCCGCCCGCACGGTCTCCATCGCGTCCAGCCCGCCCATCGCGCCTCCTCCGCTCGCCTGGTAAGCGGGAGGTTACTCCGGCTCGCCCGCCGCCGGGGCGGCGGGGCGGTGCCAGTCGAGGCACACCACCACGGCGTCGTCGGCGAGATCGGCGCCCTCGTGGTGCTCGATCAGCTCGTTGACGATGGTCAGCGGCACCTCGGCCGCGTCCTGCAGCCGGCTGCGGCGGGTGGCCTGCTCCAGCGCGTGCGTGCCGAACTCGCCGCGCGCGGACCGCGCGGAGAACACCCCGTCGCTGACGATGACCAGCCGGTCGCCGGGCTCCAGGTGGAACCGCTGCGGCCGGTACTCGGTGTCGGGGAACATGCCGAGCGGCAGCTGCTGCTCCAGCGGGACGGGCGTCACCTCGGCGCCGCGCGCCCGCAGGATCCGCGGCGAGCCGGCGTCGATGACGTGCACCGTCCCGTCCGCGAGGTCGATCCGCATCACGAGCGTCTCGGTGAACTCGCGGCCCCCGTAGCGGACGTGCACCATGTCGTTGGCCAGGCTCGCCTGCTCGCCGATGTCGGCGCCGGAGCGGCGCGCGTTGCGCAGCGCGCCGACCGTCAGCGACGTCAGCAGCGCCGCCTGGATGCCGGTGCCCGACCCGTTGGTGACGGTCAGCGCGAGATGGTCGTGCTCGGCGGACCAGTCGAAGTTGTCCCCGCCGATGGAGTACGCCGGTTCGAGATGGCCGGCGAGGCTGTAGCCGTCACCGGAGCAGGCGTGGCCGGGCAGTAACTGCCACTGCAGCTCGGCGGCGAGCGTCAGCCGCTGGTCGCGCCGGGCCCGCTCGTAGCGGTCGGTGTACTTCCAGGCGACCCGCAGGGCCGCGCCGAACACCGCGCCGGTCTCCTCCAGGGCGTCCAGGACGGCGTCGTCCCAGCCGGCGGCGGACGAGCGGAACTCCAGCACCCCGAGCCGCTCGCCCCGCGCCGTGACCGGGACGAAGACCACCGCGGAGTCGACCACGCGGCGCCGGGAGACGAACGCGCGTCCCGGCGCGGTGCCCCGGATCCTGATCGGCGCGGCCGGCTCCCCTCCGGCCGCTCCTCCGGCCGCCCCTCCGGCCGGTTCCCCTCCGGCCGGCCGCCCCGGCGCGGCGCGGAAGGGCTCGACCGGCAGCAGAACGCGCGAGTGGTAGTCGTTCACCAGGAGGCGCACTTCGCGGATCTGCGGCAGCTCCTGCCGGAACAGCGCGGTGAGCGTCTCCGGGAGCGCGTGCGCGGGGGCCAGGCGCAGCGCCCGTTCGACCCTGGCCGCGCGGCCGTGCGTGCTCATTGCGACCCCATCTCGTTGGTCCGGGCCGTCCACCTCCCGGGGCGTGGTTCCTCCGCAGGCCCGTCCGGACTGGGGCGGAGGACCGCAGGGGAAGACTGTCAAAAAGCTTGCCACATGGCAAATACTTGATGTCGAGGAGCACCGGAATTCGTTACCGGGTTCGCGCGGAACCGGCCGGGCGGGTGCGGGCGGGCTCAGGCCGTCCGCGAGCCGAGGGCCGGCGAGGAGCCGCCGTCGTCCTGCCGCTCGCGCGCCAGGTCGAACTCGGTGAGCGCGTCGAGCAGCCGCCCCCGGGAGGCGGGCGTCAGCTGCGCCAGCACCTCGCGCACCGCCGCGCGGCGGCGCCGGGTCAGCTCCGAGTACAGCCGCTCGCCCTGCTTGCTCAGCCGGACGATGATCTCCCGCCGGTCGGTCAGCGCGCTCTCGCGCACCACCAGCCCGGCCGCCTCCAGCCGGTCGCACAGCCGGCTCGTGGACGAGGGGATCGCGCCGAGCTCCTCGGCGAGCCGGCCGAGGTTCGGCCGGCCGAACCGGGCGATCGCCTCCACGGCGCGCAGCTGGATCGGCGACACCGCCGGCTCCAGTCCCTGGTCCGCGCGGCTCCACAGCAGCGCCGCCGCGCTCAGCACCCGCTCGACGGCGGCGGTGACGTCGTCGGGCACCTCGCCAGCCGCGCCGGCCGCCGGTTCCTCGGCCGCCGGGGCGTCGGCCGAGAGCCGCGGTCGTCGCTGAGTCACGCTTCCGCCTTTCTCATCGAGTTCCCTGGCCTCGTCACCCGCGGCACCGGCTCGCGCGTCCCGCCGCGGAGGGGGCGGGACGGGGCGCGTCGCAGACGGAAGACCACGATAAAGGACGACGGCCGTCCGGGGGCGGCGGTGGCGCCGCCCGGGGCCGCGCAGCGGAGGGCGATGGGTGCGGCATCGTGCGGTCATATCCGGGCAAAGCCGGGGCGTTGTCCGGGTTCGGGCCGGTCGACGCCGGTAAGGGGTACTCGGAACCGGTCGCGCGTTCCGGCCGTCCCGCCGCACCGGAGGAGGACCGATGGACCAGCCGCACGCCGCCGGGGGCGGCGCGCCCCGCGAGGACCCCGACGTCCTGCTCGACGTCCCGGTCGTCAAGGTCGACGAGATCGAGCTGGAGGTCGACGACCTGCGCGCCGACGTGTCGCTGCGCGCCGCCGTGCTCGACGTCCTCAACCTCGAGGTCGGCGCGGACGTCACGCTCGGCCGGGTCAGCCTCGCCCTCAAGGGGGTGGAGGCCCAGGCCGTGCTGAAGGTGCGCCTCGACAACGTCGCCAGGATCATCGAGCGGGTGCTGGAGACGGTCGACGCCAACCCCGAGATCCTCGCCGAGGCGACGCGCGGGCTCGGCACGGCCGCCGGGGAGCTCGGCCGCGGTGCCGGAGGCGCGGTCCGGGACGTCGGGCGGGGCGCCGGGGGCGCGGTCCGCGAGGTCGGGACGGGCGCCGCGCGAACGGTGGACGGCCTCGGCGGGGGAGCGGGCCGCGCCGTCCAGGACGTGGGCGGGGACGCCGGCCGCGCGGTCCGGGCCGCCGGCGGGAAGGCGGGGAACGTCATCGGCGACGAGGCCGGCCAGGCGGCCGGGGACGGCGTCGTGGGCCCGGCGCGGCACGCGGCCGATCCCGGACGTCCCGGACCGGAGCTGCCCCGGAGGGCGCCGCACCGCCCGCACGTCGGGCGCGAGCCCGGACCGGAACACCGGCGGACGGAGGCGCCGCAGCCCCCGCCGGCCGGTCCCGCGCCCCGTGGCGAGCCGCGGCGCGACGTCCCGGGCCGGGCCGACGACCTGGCGGCGGGCGACCTCGCGGCGGCCCTGACCAGGAAGTCCGTCCGGGCCGGCCGCGATCTGATCGGCGGCGTCCTGAAGCGCCTGCCGGGGAGCTGAGGAGCGATGGGCGAACAACGACGGGAACCGGACGTGGAGATCGGCGCCTCCGTCGAGGCCGACGAGCTCGTCGTCCGCGAGCCGGCGGACGTCACCGAGCGGACGAAGGCCGAACCCGAAGGCGACTCCGACTCGCGCACCGACCGGCGCGACCTGCCGCGCCCCGTCGAGGCGCACACGACCTACCGCAACGTCCGCATCGCCCACCGGCTGTCCGCATGGCTGACCGACCCCGGCCCCGAATAGGCGCCGGCGAATACGATCGGGCCATGGGCGTCTCCGCAGGTCCTCCGGTGGACGACAGGCTCGTCTCCTGGTGGGCGTCGCTGCCCCGCCGATCCCCGGAATCGGTGACGACCGTCGTCCTGCACGCCACCGAGATCCCCACCCTCGACGAGGCGTGGGACTACGCCGAGCGCAGCGCGGACGGATCCGCCGACGGGACCGGGGTGTGCGGTCACCTCTACATCGACCGCGACGGCGGCTGCCACCTCTTCGTGCCGCTGGATCGCGTCGCCGCCCACGCCGCCGGCCACAACACCCCGTCGATCGGGATCGAGCTGGTCAACACCGGCCGCCACCCCGACCACTTCCACTCGCGTGCACAGGTCCCCGCCGAGGACTTCCCGGCCGAGCAGACGGACGCTCTGCTCGCGCTGCTGGACGTCCTCAAGGAGACCCACCCGAACCTCGTCCACCTGGTGCGCCACAGCGACCTGGACCAGCGGACGGTCCCCGCGTCCGACGACCCGGCCGTGCCGGTCCGCCGCCGCATCGACCCGGGGCCCCGGTTCCCCTGGACGCGGGTCCGGCGCCACTGGGAGCGGCCGGTGAGCGGGCATACGGGCTGATCGGCGGGGCTAGCCGGTCCCTGCCGGGGCGCGCCGCCCGAACCGGGACCGCAGGTCGGCGTCGACCTCGGTGAAGTCGCGCTCCTTGGTCTCGGGGACGAAGCGGCCCACGAAGACCCAGCCGAGCGCCGCGATCACCGCGAAGATCCAGAACGTCTCGCCCTGGCCGATGGCGCCGGCGATCGGCAGGAAGACCAGGCTGACCACGAAGTTCGCCAGCCAGTTCACCGCGGTGGACGCGCCGGACCCGGCGGCCCGGGCGCGCGGCGGGAAGACCTCCCCGATCAGCGTCCAGAACACCGGCCCGGTGCCGACCGCGTAGCCGGCGATGTAGAGCACCATGCACACCAGCGACAGCCCGGACGACCAGCCCGCGACGAACGACAGCCCGAGCAGCGCCAGCATGACGGTCATCGCGCCGAGCGAGAACAGCAGCAGCGGCCGGCGCCCGGACCGGTCGATGACGCGGATCGCGACCAGCGTCATCACCAGGTTGATGACGCCGATGGCGATGGAGTAGACGATCGAGTTCGACGCGGTCAGCCCGCTCTCCTGGATGATCGTCGGAGCGTAGTAGATGATCGTGTTGATGCCGCCGAACTGCTGGACGGCCGCGAGCGTCAGCCCGACGACCAGCGCGGGGCGGACGTCGGCGCCGAGCAGGGTCCGCCAGCCGGTCCGCCCGTCGTCGCGGCGCGACCGGTCGCGCTCGTAGCGGTCCAGGAGCCGGTCGGCGGTCGCCCCGTTGGTGACGGAGGCGACCAGCCGGCGCGCCTCGTCGCGGCGGCCGCGCGCGGCCAGCCACGCGGCCGACTCCGGCAGCACCCACAGCGACGCCGCGACGATCACCAGCGCGGGCACCGCGCCGACGCCGATCATGGCCCGCCAGTCGCCGGCGCCGGAGAACGCGAGGTTGGTCAGGTAGGCGATCAGGATGCCGACGGTGATCAACAGCTGGTTGAGGGTCAGGGTGCGGCCCCTGATCTCCTTGGGGGAGATCTCCGAGAGGTAGACCGGGACGGTCGCCGACGCGCCGCCGACCGCCAGGCCCAGCACCAGCCGGCCGACGACCAGCATCGGGTACCCGGTGGACAGCACGGCGATCACCGTGCCGATCAGGAAGACCAGCCCCTCCAGGCCGAGGATCCTGCGGCGCCCGATCCGGTCGGCGATCCGCCCGGACCCGAGGGCGCCCGCCATGGCGCCGAGCACCAGCACGCTGACCACGCTCGACTGCTCGAAGGAGTTCAGCCCGAAGTCGGTCTTGATGTACAGCAGCGCCCCGGAGATCACCCCGGTGTCGAACCCGAACAGGAACCCCCCGACCGCGATCAGGGCCGCCCACAGCCAGATCTTGCGCAGCCCGTCCGGCGGCACCTCCGCCAGCGGGCCCTCGTAGACCGTCGCGGTGGCGAACCCCTGCATCCCCGGTGCCTCCCCGATCGGCGTCCCCGTGCAGATCCGGCCTTACCCTCCGTGATCGAGAGCACACGCACCGGGGACCGGAGGTCAGGTGTTCTGCTCGGTGACCCAGACGGCGATCTGCGCGCGGGAGGAGAACCCGAGCTTGGCGAGGATGTGCTCGACGTGGGAGTCGGCGGTGCGCTTGGCGATCGTCAGCCGGTCGGCGATATCGCGGTTGGACAGCCCCTCGGCCACCAGCGCCGCCACCTCCCGCTCGCGTTCGGTGAGCGGCGACGCCGCCCGCGCGGAACCGGCGGAGGACGCGGCGGAGGGCGGGGGCTCGCCCAGCGCGTCCTGGATCGCGTGCGCCGGCGGAAGGCGCCCGCCCTCCTCGAACGCCGTCCGGTACCGCCGCTCGCCCAGCGCACCGACGGCCTCCGCGATGTGGGTCTCCCGCAGCATCGCGTGGTGCGGGCCGAACCAGGCCGTCTGGGTGCACTCGCGCATCCGGTCGGAGGCGCCGAGCAGCCGCGCGGCGCGGACGTACTCGCCGCCGCTGCACAGGCATCCGGCGATCGCCTCCAGGCCCAGCGTCATGCCGAGCTCGTCGCCGAGGTCGCGCTTGATCCGCAGCGACCAGCGGAGCCGTTCGAGCGAGGCGTCGAGGTCGCCCGCGAGCCACAGCGCGAGCCCGCCGACGAGCGTGCCGTAGGAGCGCACCCACAGCTCGCCGTGCTCCTCGCCGGCCCGCGCGCCCCGCCCGGCGTGCTCGACGGCCGCCGCGTGGTCGCCCTTGAACAGGTGCGCGACGCCGCGGAACACCTCCACCAGCAGCAGGAGCACGTCGGCGCCGGCGTCCTCGCCGAGCTCGTCGGCGGCGCCGAGCAGCCGCAGCGACCGGTCGACGTCGCCGGCGAACAGCGCCGTGGCGCCCTCGCAGCAGGTCACCAGCGCGACCGCGTCCCGGTCGCCCTCCGCCCGTGCCTGCGCGGCCGCCCGGCCGAGCAGCTCCCTCGCGGCGTCGAGGTCGTCCTGGAGCGTCATCGTCAGGGCGGCGAGGCCGAGCAGGCGCGCCCAGCCCTCGCCCGTGGTGTCGCGGGCCTCCAGCAGCCGGTCCATCCAGTGCCGGCACTCGCCCGCCATGCCGTGCAGCATCCAGAGCCGGCCGAGGGCGTCCATCGCGTCCCGGGCGGTGGCCGTCTCGGCGGTCGCCAGGACGTGGCCGAGCAGCGCCCGGATGTTGGCGCGCTCGCGGTCGAACCACGCGAGCCACCGGGTCTGCTCCGCGCCCGCCAGCTCGGCCCGGGCGCGCCGCAGCCGCCCGGCGTACCAGTCGAAGCAGCGCCGCCGCAGCCGGGCCTGCCCGCCGCCGGCGGCCAGCCGCTCGACGCCGTACTCGCGCAGGCTGTCGAGCATCCGGTACCGCACCACGCCGCCGCGGTCGGCGCGCTGCACGACCGACTTGTCGACCAGGCCGGTCAGCACGTCGACGACCTGCTCGGCCCGCAGGCCCTCGCCGGAGCAGACGTGCTCGGCGGCGTCGAGGTCGAAGTCGCCGGCGAACACCGACAGCCGCGCCCACAGCAGCCGCTCCTCGGCCGAGCACAGCGCGTGGCTCCAGTCGATCGCCGCGCGCAGCGTCTGGTGCCGCGGCACGCTGGTGCGCGCGCCGCGGGCCTGGAACAGCCGGGTGCCGAGCCGGGTCAGCACCTGGTCGGCCGAGAAGGTCCGCAGCTGCACCGCGGCCAGCTCGATCGCCAGCGGGATCCCGTCGAGGCGGTCGCACAGCCGGACGACGGCGTCGCGGTTGCCGTTGGTGAGCGTCCAGCCCTGGACGGCCGCGGCGGCGCGCTCGGCGAACAACTTCACCGAGTCGCACTCCTCGCCGTCCGGCGCCTCCGCCGCGTCGGGTGCGCCGGACCCGGGACGGCCCAGCGGGGCGATGCTGATCGTGTGCTCGCCCAGCACGTCGAGCGGCTGCCGGCTGGTCGCCAGCACGCGCAGCCCCGGGGAGCTGCGCAGCAGCACCTCGGCCAGCGCCGCGCACGCGTCGAGCAGGTGCTCGCAGGTGTCCAGGACGAGCAGCACCCGCCGGTCGGCGAGATGGTCGGCGAGCCGGGAGGCGGCCGGCCCGCAGCCCTGGCCGGCCAGCCCGAGCGCGTCGCAGACCGCCTGCGCCAGCAGCGAGGGCTCGGTGAGGCTCGACAGGCCGACGAAGTACACGCCGCCGTCGAAGGCGTCGCGCGCCCGGGCCGCGGTGCGCACCGCGAGCCTGGTCTTGCCGACCCCGCCCGGCCCGGTCAGGGTGACCAGCCGGTGCCCGTCGATCAGCCTCCCGACCTGGTGCAGCTCCGTCTTCCGCCCGACGAAGCTGGTGAACTCCGCGGGCAGACGCCCCGTCTGCCGTTCCAGCGTCACTTCCAGCGCCACGCCGTCTCCGAGTCAGCTCCCGCCGGACGCCCGGCGACTTGCGGTACGCCTGAATTGTAATTGCGGTGCTACGGATGGCGACCGGGAATCGGTACCCGGATTCGGTTCATCTACCGATGCCCCCCACCGCCGGCCCGGTGAGGATGGGCGTCGCGCGGCGGTGCTTCCGGCGGCCCGCCCCGCACCGGCGTGCCCGCGCGGTCCGCCGGCCCGGCGGCCGGGGATCCGGGGGGAACCCCCGGCCGCCGGGGTCTCGGCCCCCGCCGCCGTCACCGTGCTGTCGGCGCCGGTGGCGGCGGCGGGCCCACACGGGGCCGAGCGGGCTCTTGCTCCTTTTGGCACTGAGTGCCACTATGACGGGGACCGCTTATCGGCCCGATGGCAGCGCAGCCGTTGTCCGCCCGAAAAGGCCTTCCGCCCCTGCGTCGCCGGGTCTGACCAATGTGGAGGAAGAACCCCATGGCGCGTTTGACAGGCAAGGTCGCTTTCATCACCGGCGCGGCGCGCGGGCAGGGCCGCGCGGAGGCCGTCCGGCTGGCCTCCGAGGGCGCGGACATCATCGCGGTGGACCTCGTGGGAGCGGCCAGCTCCCACGTCCCTTACGAGCCCTCCACCCAGGACGACCTTGACGAGACCGCCAAGCTGGTGGCCGAGCAGGGACGCCGGGTCGTGGCCCGGAAGGCGGACGTGCGGGACCTGGCCGCGCTGCAGGCGGCCGTCCAGGAGGGCGTCGCCGAACTCGGCCGGCTCGACGTGGTGGTGGCCAACGCGGGGATCGTGAACTACGGCCGCACCTGGGAGCTCGAAGAGGAGCAGTGGCAGGACGTCATCGACACCAACCTCACCGGGGTGTGGAAGACGGTCAAGGCCACCGTGCCGACGCTCATCGAGCAGGGCCAGGGCGGTTCGATCATCATCACCAGCTCGGTGGCGGGCCTGAAGGGGTTGCCCTTCCTCGCGCACTACGCCTCGTCCAAGCACGGCGTGGTCGGCCTGGCGAAGGTCCTCGCCAACGAGCTGGGGGAGCACGACATCCGGGTCAACACCGTCCACCCGCACGGGGTCCGGACCGGGATGACCAGCGGGACGATGACCGAGCTGCTGGAGCAGAGCCCGATGCTCGGGCCCATCTACATGCCGGCGCTGCCCTACGAGATGGTCGAGCCGGAGGACATCGCGAACATCGTCGCCTTCCTGGCCTCCGACGAGGGCAAGTACATCACCGGCGCCCAGCTGCCCGTCGACCTCGGCGCGCTGAACCGCTGACCGCAGTGGAGAAGGCGGCGTAGAAGGCGGGGTGGAAGGCGTCAGCGCGGATCGCGGCCCGCCGGGCGGACGGCCGCGATCCACCGCGCGGCGGCGGTGCGGGCCCGCGCACGGGCGGAGGAGAACGACTCCGGGAACCGGACGTCCGGGAGCAGGGGAGCGGCAGAGCGCGCGCGGGCCGACGCCGCCGTCACGCCGGACCCGTAGGCGACGTCCTCGGTGAGCCGCAGGACCGTGTACCGGACGGGGTCGATCGACGGACGCTGCCGCAGCCATTCCAGCGCGATCGGCGCGAGCATGGCCACGGCGGCCGCGCGGGCGACGCGGCTGCGGGGGGAGGCGGCGAGCGTGAACAGGCCGAGCGGCCACCATTCGCGGCGCAGCGCGTGCCCGAGCGCGGCGGCGTCGGCGACGACGCCCTTGCCGACGATGGCGACGGCCAGGCTCCAGTCGGCGGGCAGCTCGGACAGCCGCCTGGCCAGCAGCGCCGCCGTCACCCCGGCCACTCCGGCCGCCATACCCGGACGGCCTCGGGCGAGCAGGACGAGGACCGCGAGGTTCCACATCGACGGCCGCGCCGGCGCGAGCCTGCCGGGATGCCGCCGCGCCAGATCGGCGGCGGACGTGCCGTACTCATGCCGCCGCCGCGCCCACGCGACGGGATGCAGCCGGGGCGTGTGCGCGACCTGCGCGGCGGGCTCGTAGCGGACGTTCCACCCCCGGTCGCCGAGCCGCCAGACGAAGTCGACGTCCTCGCCCAGCCGCAGGTCCTCGTCGAACGGCTCCTCCGCCGCGGCCGCGACCCGCACCAGCAGCGTCGCGGTCGGAACGAACCCGAGCCTCCCGCCCGGACGCACCAGCGCCGGCCGTATCCCCATGTCCAGCGCCGACCGGGCGGTCTCGTAGCGGGCCAGCAGCCCGGTGTCCTCCGACAGCGGGACGATCCGGGGGGCGACGGCGGCGACGCGCGGATCGTCGAAGTGCGGGACGAGGACGTCCAGCCAGCCCTCCATCGGCCGGCAGTCGGAGTCGACGAACGCGGCGAACCGCGTCTCCACCAGCCGCAGCCCGGTGTTGCGGGCCGCCGCCGGGCCCCGGTTGCGGTCATGCCGGACGAGCCGCGCCCCGTACGCCTCCGCGACCCGCCGCAGCGGTCCGGGATCGGGCGACGCGTCGTCCACGACGATCACCGGCACGTCCCCGGCGGCGGCCAGGGACCGTTCCAGCTCGCCGGTCCGCTCATAGGCCGGGATCACGACGGTCACGTCGTGCGGTCCGGGACGCGGCGCCGGGAGCGGGTCGGCCATGCCGAGGTCGAGGAGCCTGCGGGCCAGGGCCCGCCCGGTCGGCGAGGAGTCGGCGAGACCGGCGGCGCCGGCCCGGCGCAGCGCCGCCAGCTGCGGGCGGGCCGCGGCCGCGAGCCGCACCACCTTCCAGGGCGCGCCGCCGGTGGCCACGCGCCCGCCCGACCAGAGCGAGGTGTCCCGGGCGAGGGCGACGGGGAAGCCGTCGGGCAGCCGGAACCGGCTCATGACCGGGGGACCGCCGCGTCGAGGAGGCGCCCGCGCTCGTCCGCGCGCCCGCAGCCGATCCGGCGGACGACCGACGCGACCATGGCGTCCACGATCTCGCGGCCCGCCTCGGCGGAGGCCCCGGACGGGTCGCCGAGCACCCCGGACGGCGAGACGGCGCGAACCCCGCCCGCGACCAGCTCCGGCATGATCGCGGCGAGCGGGCGGGACTCCCCGGTGACCGCGTCGAACGGCCGTACCAGATCAGGGGCCAGATAGAGCATCACGGACGTCTCGGTGAACCCGGCGTGCGCGTCGCCGCCGGGGACGCCGCAGCCGACCCAGGCGGTGTCGTGCCCCTCGGCCCGCATCCGGCCGGCGGCGGCGTCGAGCGTGGGCACGTTGCCGCCGTGCCCGTTGACGAAGACGACCCGTCCCGCCCACAGCGCGAGCGAGCGCACGGTCTCCACGAGCACCGCGTTCAGCGCCTCGTGCCCGATCGAGACGGTGCCGGGGAAGCCGGCGTGCTCGCCGCTCGCGCCGAACGCGATCGGCGGCGCGACGAGCACCTGCCCGCCGGCGTCCGGGCGCAGCGCGTCCGCCGCGCGCCCGGCCACCGCCTCGGCGATCACCGTGTCGGTGGACAGCGGCAGGTGCGGGCCGTGCTGCTCGCACGACCCGACCGGCACCAGGACCAGCGGGGCCGCCCGGACGTCCGTCCAGGCGGCCCCGGCCAGGTCGCCGGCAGCGGGCACGTCAGCTCGCCGGCGCGTCGGCGACCGATCCGCCGCCGAGCGTCAGCGCGAACCCGGGCGGGATAACGAGGTCGTCGGGGTTGAGTTCGTGGACGGAGGAGTGCCCCAGCCCGAGGACGGCGGAGTCGAGGCCGCCGCGCATGATGTCGAGGACGTTCTCCACCCCGGCCTGCCCGTTGGCCGCCAGGCCCCACAGGTAGGCGCGGCCGATGAGCACCGCCCGCGCGCCGAGCGCGAGCGCCTTGGCGACGTCGCCGCCGCGCCGCACGCCGCCGTCCAGCAGCACCTCGATCTGGTCGCCGACGGCCTCGGCGATCGACGGCAGGACGCGGATCGTGGCGGGCGTGGTGTCGAGGTTGTTGCCGCCGTGGTTGGACACCGACAGCGCCGTCACCCCGGCGTCGACGGCGCGCTTGGCGTCGTCGACGCGGGTGACGCCCTTGAGCAGGAACGGCCCGCCCCACTCCTTGCGCAGCCACTCGACGTCCTCCCAGGTGGGAGGCGGCGTCTGCATCCACTCGCCGTACGCGCCGAAGAACGTCGGCGCCGGGCCGTTCGGCGGCTTGAGGTTCGGGGTGGTGAGGTCGGGGATCCGGCCCTCCTTGGCGAACTTCCACAGCCAGCCGGGGTGCGGCAGCACGCCGGGCGCGAGCTTCGCCGCCGTCCTGAAGTCGATCTTCTCCGGGATCATGGGGCTGCCCCAGTCCCGGCCGTTGGAGAACGACCAGTCGAGCGTGGCGATCAGCGCCTTCGCCCCCGCCTGCTTCGCGCGGTCGAGGCGCTGGATCATCGCGTCGCGGTCGCCGCTCCAGTACATCTGGAAGAAGACGTTCGGATTGGCCTCCGCGACCTCCTCCACGGGCTTGCTCGCGAACGAGCTGAGCCCCATGATGACGCCCCGGTTCGCGGCGGCCCGCGCCACCGCGACCTCGCCGTCGGGGTGCACGGCCTGCACGCCGGTGGGGGAGATGAGCACCGGCATCGAGGTCTCCACGCCCATCACGGTCGTGGACAGGTCGCGCTGCGCCTTGTGCCCGACGACGCGCGGCGCGAAGCCGAGGTCGCCGAACGCCTTGGTGTTGGCGTCGATCGTCCGGCCGCGCTCCGAGCCCGCGACCAGCGCCCCGTAGACCATGTGCGGCAGCCGCCTCTTGGCCCGGCGCTGCGCCTCGGCCACGGTCTCGAACCACGGGTTCTTGAACATCTCGATGTCTCCTGGATGGGTGGACGGCCGCTAGGTGAGCCGCAGTCCGGCCAGCGGGTTCTCCTCGCAGGCGCTCACCGGCGGACGCTCCGGGCGGCTGGTCATCAGCGTGACCGGCACGGGACGGCGGCGCGGCGGCGAGGTGCGGTGCGAGTGGTCGGCGGACGGCTTCGGGATCCCGGCACGGTCCTCGGGACGTTGCGCGAGCAGCTTCTCGCCGTACCCCTGGACGCACTCGGGGTCGGGGCCGTCCAGCGGCAGGCCGGTGAAGAACTTGGCGGCCATGCAGCCGCCCTTGCACGTGTCGTAGAAGCCGCAGGACGCGCACGCCCCGCCGGTCTGCGGCTCGCGCAGGTTCTGGAACAGGTCCGACTCGCGCCAGACGCGGGCGAACCCGCCGGGCTGCCGGATGTTGCCCGCGAGGAACTCGTCGTGGATCGCGAACGGGCAGGCGTACACGTCGCCGACCGGGTCGATGAGGCACACCACCCGTCCGGCGCCGCACAGGTTCAGGCCCGGCAGCGCCTTGCCGTAGGCGGACAGGTGGAAGAACGAGTCGCCGGTCAGCACGCTGTCGCCGTGCGCGACCAGCCAGTCGTACAGCTCGCGCTGCTGCTCCTGGCGCGGGTGCAGCTCGTCCCATACGTCGGCGCCGCGGCCGGACGGGCGCAGCCGGGTCAGCCGCAGCTGCGCGCCGTACTCGTCGGCGATCGCCTTGAACGCGTCCATCTGCGGGATGTTGTGCCGGGTGCACACCACCGACAGCTTGAAGTTCTTCATCCCCGCGTCGCGCAGGTTCCGCATCGCGCGGATCGCGGTGTCGTAGGAGCCGGGGCCGCGCACCGCGTCGTTGACCTCGGGCGTCGCGCCGTCCAGCGAGATCTGGACGTCCACGTAGTCGTTGGCGGCCAGCCGCTCGGCGACCTCCGGGGTGATCCGCACGCCGTTGGTGGAGAACTTCACGCCCACGTGGTGGGCGGTGGCGTAGTCCAGCAGCTCCCAGAAGTCGGGCCGGACCGTCGGCTCGCCGCCGCCGATGTTGACGTAGAAGACCTGCATGGCCTCCAGCTCGTCGATGACGGCCTTGGCCTCCGCGGTGCTCAGCTCGCGCGGGTCGCGCCGCCCGGAACTGGACAGGCAGTGCGCGCACGACAGGTTGCAGGCGTAGGTGAGCTCCCAGGTCAGGCAGATCGGCGCGTCGAGCCCGTACTCGAACAGGTCGACCAGCCGCGTCCCGGACCGCTGCGCGGGGTTCTGCGGGGCGGGCCGGTTCGTCGTGGTGGTCATGGGGTCCTTTCCACGAGCATGCGGGAGCCGGCCAGGGCGCCGAGCGCCGCGCCGAACCTCGGCAGGTCCGCCGCGGGCACGCCGGCCCGGGTGCACGCCTCCCTGGCGGTGGGCGCGTCCCCGAGGGAGCGCACGACCTCCAGCAGCCGGCGGTCCTTCAGGAACGACAGCTTGCGCGTCCCGAAGTGGTACAGGAGCGCGCCGAAGGGCTCGGGCCGCACCGAGACCTGCGGGTGCAGGTCCCAGGCGCGGTCGAGGTCGAGGCCGGGCGCGGGCTCGGTCATCGCGTGCGGCCTAGTAGACGCCGCACATGCCGTCGATCGAGACCTCCTCGATCAGCGACTCGGCGACGTCGGCGTCCGGGGCCCGCTCGTCGGCCCGGTCGGCGTCCTGCTGCTGCGGGGCGTCGGTGTCCATGGGTCCTCCTTCCGGCGGCATGCCGCGCGGCTCGTACCATCGGTCCTGGACGGATAGTAAATGCATCGAGTGCCAAAAGGAAGGCTCCACCCCATGATCCGCCGGAATCCCGCGTGATCGCCCCCGCCCGGCGCCGCCCCGACGTGCTCGTGGTGGGAGCGGGCGGCAGCGGGGCCGTCCTGGCGGCCCGGCTCAGCGAGGACGCCGGCTGCGAGGTGCTGCTCGCCGAGGCCGGCCCGGCGCCGCGGACGCCGCCGGACTTCCCCGCCGGGCTGCTGGACGCGCGCCTCGTCCCGGGCGCGCAGCCGGGCAACGCCGCCGTCCGGACGTTCCCGGCCCTGCTCGCGCCCGGACTGCCGTACGCGGCGGCGCGCGGGCGGTTCCTCGGCGGGTCGACCGCCGTCAACGGCGGCTACTTCGTCCGGGCGCGGCGCGAGGACTTCGACCGCTGGTCGGTGCACGGCGACCTCTGGTCCTACGAACGGGCGCTGCCGGTCATGCGCGCGCTGGAGACCGACCTCGATCTCGGGGCGACGGCACTGCACGGCGGCGACGGCCCCGTCCCCGTCCACCGGACGGACCTGCGCCATCCCGCCGCCGCCGCGTTCCAGGCCGCCGCCCGCTCGCTGGGGTATCCGGACGATCCCGACAAGAACGACCAGGGGGCACCCGGCTTCGGGCCCGTCCCGACGAACACCCGCGGCGGCAGCCGGATCAACACCGGGGTCGCCTACCTGCTCGGCGAGGCGGCGCGCCGGCCCAACCTCACCGTCCTGGGCGAGTGCGTGGTGCGGTCGGTCGTCATTCGCCGCGGCAGGGCGACCGGGGTCGTGGTCGAACGCGGCGGGCGGCGGACGGTCCTGGACGCGGGCGAGATCATCCTGTGCGCGGGCTCGCTGTCCTCACCCCACCTGCTGCACCTGTCCGGCGTCGGCCCGGCCGACGACCTCGCCCGCCACGGTATTCCGGTCGTCCACGACCTTCCCGCCGTGGGCGCCGCCCTCAGCGACCATCCCCAGACCGTCGTGGAGTGGACGCCGCGGCGGCCGATGCCCGTGCCGTCCGGCGGCTGGCTCGGCGGCGTCCTGCACCTGCCCTCCTCCGGCGGCGACGCGGCGGGCGACCTGGAGATCCTGCAGTCCCTCGTGCCGACCATGGCCCTGGTCGGCGGGGAGGCGGCGGCGCCCGGCGCGCCGATACCGTTCCTCGTGTCGGTCCAGACACCTCGCAGAGCGGGGACGCTCCGCACCGTGTCCGCCGACCCGGACGTCCCGCCGCGCATCACCTACGGCTATCTGGAGACCGGCACCGACCGGCGCCGGATGCGCGAGGCCGTGCGGGCGGCGGCGGCCATCGTGGCGACCGGCGCTTTCGGCGAGGTCTGCGAAGGACTCGTCGAGCCGGAGCCCGGATGGCTGGACGACGACGGCCTGCTCGACGCGTGGATACTCGCCCGGCTCGGCACGTCCCAGCACACGTGCGGAACCGTGCCGATGGGCGGCGCGGTCGACGGGCAGGGCCGCGTGCACGGCCTGGAGGGGCTCCGCGTGGCCGACACGTCCATCCTGCCGACGGCTCCGCTGCGCGGCCCGGCTGCCACGGCCGTCCTCATCGGCGAGGTGATCGCCGCCACCGTCCGCCGGGGCGGCTGATCAGCGCGACACCGGGCCGGCGCCGTCCGGCACCGCCGACAGGCCGTCGCTCACCCGCCGGAGCGCCTCGTCGAGCACGTCGGCCAGCACCGTCTCCTCCCCGGACGCCAGCCAGAACTCGTACGCCGAGACCGCGGCGGCCAGCACGACGTTGCCGGTGAGCCGGGGGACCAGCGCGGACGCCGGCTCACCGGTGCGCTCGGCCGCGAACGCGGTGATGACCGACCGCCAGGACGAGTACCGCAGCGTCGCGTCCGCCTGCAGGGTCGGCACGCCCAGGATGAGCTGCATCCGCTGCCGGTGCCACGGCACGTCCTGCGGGTCGAACCGGTTGAACTCGACCACGGCGCGGCGCACCGCGTCCATCATCGGCGTGCGCGGGCCGGTCTCGTCGAGCAGCGCGCGCAGCCTCCGCAGTTGCCCCTCGAAGTCGCCCCACACCAGGTCGTTCTTGGACGAGAAGTAGCGGAAGAACGTCCGCCGCGCGATCCCCGCCGCCGTCGCGATGTCGTCCACGGTGGTCTCGTCGAACCCCTTGCGGGCGAACAGCTCGAACGCCAGCCGCTCCAGGACGGCCGGCGAGGTCGCGCGCGGCCTGCCCATGGCCCGCTGGGAAGCGGCCGTCCCACCTTCCGAGGTCACGGCACCAGGTTCCCACGCCCCGCACGACCCCGCACCCGGAAGCCGCGCGGGCGGGCCCGCCGCCGTCAGCGGCCGGTGAGGCCGTCGAGCATCAGGTTGAGGGTGAAGTCGAACCGCTCGTGGCCGGTGCCGGCGGTCAGCTCGGCCGCGTGCCGCCGCGTGTTGGGGAACTGGTCGTCGGGGAGGGCGGCGAAGCGGCTCAGCAGTTCGCCGCGGGGCAGCACCCACGCGTCGTCCCCTTCGGCGCGCTCGGTGTCGCCGGGCTGCGCCATGCGCAGGGACGTCTCCAGGCTGTAGGCGTTGACGTACAGGGTCAGGGCGTCGCAGGTCCAGGCCGCGGTCTGCGGCGGCACGCCCCCGGCGAGCAGGATCGACAGCATCCCCTCGCTGACGCGCAGGGTCTCCAGGTTCGTCGGCATGACGGCCAGGGCGGCGCGGGAGATGCCGGGGTACCTCAGGTACTGGTCGCGCATCTGCGCGCAGACGTCGATGATCTGCTCCCGCCAGGCCGCCGGGTCGGGCTCGGGGATGGCCAGTTCGGCGCTGAGGCGGCCGATGAGCAGGTCGTCCAGGTCGGTCTTGTTGACGACGTGGAAGTACAGCGAGGCGGGCCCGGTCTTCAGGGCGGTGGCCACGCGGCGCATCGTCAGCGCCTCGTACCCCTCCGCCGCCACGATCTCCAGCGCCGTGTCGACGATCAGATCGACGGTGATCGGCTGCTTGCGGCGGGCGCGCGGGGCGGTGCGGGCGGCGGGGTCCTGACCGGCGGGCGACCGGTGCCGGGCCGCGCGCCGCTGCTCGGGAGTGGACCTCATGCGGGCACCCTACCAGCCGGGTGGAACACCTTTCCATTTGTATGGATCACCGTTCTAGTGTAGAACGGTGTTCCATGAGCATCGATGCACGTACACCCCCTCGATCAGCCGCCCCGACACTGAGCCTGCGGCACGCCTGGGCCGTGCTGGCCGTCGTCTTCATCGCCGACCTCATGGACCTGATCGACTCCAGCGTCGCCAACCTGGCCGGGCCCGCCATCCACGCCGACCTCGGCGGCGGCCCGGTCACCCTGCAATGGGTGCTCGCCGGCTACACCGCGGCCTTCGCCCTCGGCCTGGTCACCTCCGGGCGGCTCGGCGACCTGTTCGGCCGCCGCCGGCTGTTCCTGCTCGGCATGACCGGCTTCACCCTGGCCTCGCTGGCCTGCGCCCTCGCCCCGGACCCGGCGTTCCTGATCGTCGCCCGCATCCTGCAGGGGCTGTTCGGGTCCGTGATGATCCCGCAGGGACTGGCCCTGGTGAAGGTCGTCTTCCCGCCCGAGCACCTGCGCAAGGCGCTGATCCCGTTCGGCCCGGTGATGGGCCTGGCCACCGTCGCCGGGCCGATCCTGGCGGGCTGGCTGCTGCAGGTGGACCTGTTCGGCGGCGAGTGGCGTTCCATCTTCATGATCAACGTCCCGATCGGCGTCGCCGTCGCCGCGCTGGCC
Organism: Actinomadura opuntiae; assembly: GCF_030283205.1. Lineage (GTDB taxonomy): Bacteria > Actinomycetota > Actinomycetes > Streptosporangiales > Streptosporangiaceae > Spirillospora. The sequence goes on along the minus strand of NZ_JASNWF010000018.1, from coordinate 122,072 downwards.
TGGCGCGTCCTGCCGCACCGCGCCGGCGAGGACGCCGCCGTCCGCCTCGACCTCACCGGCGTCGCCCTGCTCACCGCCGCGTCGGCGCTGCTCATCGTCCCGCTCGTCCAGGGCCGGGAACTCGGCTGGCCCGTGTGGACCTACGCGATGATGGCCGGCTCCGCCGTCGCGCTCGCCCTGTTCGTCGTCTCCGAACGCCGCAGCCGGCACCCGGTCATCACGCCGTCGCTGTTCCGCAAGCGCAGCTTCGTCGTCGGCCTGCTGATCACCGGCGGGTTCTTCGCCGCGCTGAGCGCGTTCACCCTGGTCGCCAACCTGCTGCTCCAGCTCGGCATGCGCTGGACGGCCATCCACGCCGGGCTCACCCTGATCCCGTGGGCGCTCGGCACGGCCGTCTCCGTCGGCCTGGCCGGCGCCTTCCTCGCCGAGCGGCTCGGCCGCGCCACGTTGCAACTCGGGCTCGCCGTCGCCGTCGCCGGCCTGCTCGCCCTGTGGTGGACCGTCGCGCACTTCGGCGCCGCGATCACTTCGTGGAACCTGGCCCCGGCGCTGCTGGTCACCGGCTTCGGCTCCGGCCTGGTCTTCGTCCCGCTGGTCGACTACATCCTCGGCGACGCCACGCCGGAAGAGGCCGGCACCGGCGCGGGCATGCTCAACGCCGTCCAGCAGTTCGCCGGAGCCGTCGGCGTGGCCGCACTCGGCACGGTCTTCTTCACCCGCGTCGGCCATGGCGGGACCGGCTCCTACACCGCCGCGGCCGAACTCGTCTTCGCCGTCGGCGCCGTCCTCTACGCCGTCACCCTCCTCCTCGTCGGCCTGCTGCCCAAGCACGCCCGGCGCTGACCTGGGCGACTGAGATGCAACAGCGATGTACAACACTGTTGTATTTCCTGGCGTCCCTCGCTAGCCTGCCGCCATGCCCGAGACTGAGACCTCCGCGTTCGCGCCGGCCCTGACCTTCGCCTTCGAGATCCGCGCCGACCTCGCCCCCTCCCTGCACGTCGGACACGGCGACGGGGAGAGGACCGAGTTCACCCCCATCACCGGCGGCACGGTGGACGGCCCGCTGATGCGCGGGACCGTCCTGCCGGGCGGCGGCGACTGGTCCAACACCCGGGGCCGCATCTGCGAACTCGACGCGCGGTACCTCATCCAGGCCGAGGACGGCGCGGTCATCGACATCGTCAACCGCGGCTACTACCACGAGGAGACCAAGAGCCCCGAGCAGTACGACGGGGACCTCCAGGTCAGCTGGCCCGGCGTGTACTACCGCACCTCGCCCGCCTTCCGCACCGACGCGCCGGCGCACCGGTGGCTCGCGCAGACCGTCTTCGTCGGCCTGGCCCGCGGCGTCGCGGAGGACGCGGTCGCCATCCGCATGTACGCCCTGCTCTGAGCCCCCCCGCGGTGCCTCGCCGCCTTACGCTTGCCCTGTCTGATCACATGGGGGACGGGAGCAGGGGCATGGGGGGGGCGAGGCACGCCAGGGGACGCTCGCGACGGAACCGGCGAGGCAGCGGGGACGACCACCGGCACGCCGAGGGCGCGCCGTCCCGCCGCGCACCGGCGCCGCAAGCACGCGAGGCGCGCCGTCCCCGACACCGCGCTCGTCCCAGACCCGGCAGCCCCGCACCCAGCCGCAGGAGACGCACACCGCCCCCGCCGGGAAGCCGCACCGGGAACGCGGGTGACCTACAACGGCGCGAGCTACGTCTGCATCCAGGCGCACACCGCCCAGAGCGACTGGCACCCCGGAGCCGTCCCGACGCTCTGGCAGCGCACCTGACACCGGCCGCTCGCCGTCAACAATCCCGTTGACGGAAAACCCGTCGGCTGGTCGTGTGAGTGGATGCCCAAGATGCACGCCGACGAGGCCGACATCTCTGACGACCTGGTCCGACGGCTGGTCCGCGGGCAATTCCCGCAGTGGGCGGACTTGCCGATCGAACGGCTCGTCTCCGGCGGAACCGTCAATGCCGTCTATCGGCTTGGCGACGCTCTGACCGTCCGGCTCCCGCTGACCAGGAACGGCGCCAAAGACCTGGAATGGGAGCGGCGATGGCTGCCTGAACTCGCACCTGCGCTTCCCGTCACGATCCCCACCGTGGTCGCCCACGGCGAACCCGCCGACCGATACCCATGGCCTTGGTCGGTGCATCGCTGGATCGAAGGCGAGAACCCCCTGGAAGGCCAACTCGCCGACCCCGAAAACCTCGCACATGACCTCGGGGAATTCGTGCGGACACTGCGAAAGGTCGACATCGAAGGCGCCCCTCGCGCCTATCGCGGAGGCCCGCTGACGACCGTCGACGCCGAAACACGCAAGGCGATCGAAGAGCTACGCCGCACCGACGAGCCCTTCGACGCCGACGCCGCCATCGCCGCCTGGGAAGAATCCGTGACCGCGCCCGCGTGGACCGCGGCCCCCTGCTGGGTGCACTCCGACCTCATGCCCGGCAACCTGCTCGTCAGCGGCGGCCGCCTCACCGCCGTCATCGACTTCGCCACCGCCGGAATAGGCGATCCCGCCTGCGACCTCATCGTCGCCTGGAACCTGCTGCCGGCCGCGGCCAGGGACACCTTCAGGGAGATCGCGGACGTGGACGACGCGACCTGGCTGCGCGGCCGGGGCTGGGCCCTGTCCATGGCCGTCATCCAACTCCCGTACTACCGCCACACCAACCCCATCATCTCCGCCAACGCCCGCCACACAATCCAAGCAATCCTCCCCCCTCCATTCAGGGAATGAGTGGGATGATCGGACCCGTCCCCCATGCCGAGGTGCTGACAGCGTGGCCAAATCGAGAGTTCCGAGACGCCCGCTCGCCGTGCGCGTGATCTTCTACGCCATGGGCGGGGTCCTGTATGGCGTGCTCATGCGGATCGTGATGGCGCCGGATGCTTCGTGGATCCTGGCCGGCTGCCTCGGCTTGGGCTTTGCCGTCCTTTTCGGCTTGCTCTTCGACGCGTGGTACAGACGAAGGATCTTCCGGCAAGACATGGAAGACGAGACGCGATAAACGGCCCGTCCGCCGCTACCGTCGGCGGAGCGGTCACCAGTGCTCCCAGTGGAGGACCTGGTCGCGGGGGACGCGGGGCGCGGGCTTGAAGTCGGTGCCGATCGTGTAGGCGAGCGGGATGAACGCGGCCAGCATGATTTCGTCATAGGGGACGCCCAGCACGCCGGCGAGTTCGCGTTCGAGCGGCCCCTGTGCGGTGGTCCATGTGGTGCCGAGGCCGCGGGCGCGGGCGGCGAGCATGAAACTCCACGTCGCCGGAAGGATCGAGCCCCACGTTCCGGACTGCACGGCCGCCGAGGCGTGGTCGGTGCGTCCTTCAATGGCGGGGATGACGAACGCCGGGACGCGGTGGATGTTCTCCGTCAGGTGTCGCAGCCCGTCGAACACGCCCTGGGTGGAGCGCGGAGCGTGGTTCATGCGGCGGACGTCCTGCTCGGTCAGCGGCTGGCCCTCGGCGGCGGCGAGCGCGCGGCGGAAGATGTCGCCCACCCTGCGGCGCAGGCGCGGCTCGGTCACCACGATGAAGTGCCAGCGCTGCCGGTTGCGCCCGGTGGGCGCCTGGGTGGCCAGGTCGACGCACTCCTCGATGAGCCTGCGCGGGACGGGCCGGTCGAGGTCGAGCCGCTTGCGGACGGCCCGCGTGGTGGACAGCAGCTCGTCGGGTGTGAGGTCGAGAAGCGTCATCGAGGTTCTCCCAGGCTCGGACGGAGGGGCCGAAGAATCGTCTGCGAGCAGACGATCAAAACCGTATGATCACAGATCGTCTGCTGTCAAACAATCATCCGAAAGATGATTTCTGGTAGCCTCGTGCGGGCCGACCGAGCAGGAGACCCATGCCGTCCAAGCCCGTCCGACCTGCGTACTTCCCGGCCCTCGCGGCCGAGCGCCCGGACATCGCCCTGTGCCGGGCCGCCGCGTACCTGGCGCGTGCCGCCGATGCCCACGCCGTCCGGCACGGCCTCGGCGTCGGCCAGCATCTGGTGCTGAAGATGCTCGACGCCGTCGGCCCCTGCTCCCAGCAGACGCTCAGCGAGGAGCTGCGCATCGACCGCAGCGTCATGGTGAACGTGTGCGACGACCTGGAGCGGTCCGGGCTCGTCCGGCGAGAGCGCAATCCCGACGACCGCCGCTCCTACGCCGTCACGATCACGGACGAGGGTCGCGACCGTCTCGCCGAGGCGGAGGGCACCGTCCCCTCCTACCTCGACGAAACGTTCGCCCCTCTCACCACCGGCGAACGCGCCCAGCTCACCGCACTTGTCACCAAGCTCATGCGGCTCTGATCCGTTCAGAAGTCGGGCTCGGGCCTGCGCCGCAGCGCGCGCTCGAACGCGACGCGATGCCGCTCCGTGGGGTCGGGACGGTGGTGCGGGTCGAGCGGATCGGTCGGGTCCGAGGGGGCGCGTGCGCCGGTCAAGGCGATGGCGGGGGACGACGGCAGCGCAATGACCCGCCCATCGGCCAACCAAGAAACCGGTCGCGGTGCTGTCGGCGCCGACGTGGCGGGTAGCCGCACACCACGGACTGGTTTCTGGGGGCGGCTATGCGGATCGGTGGACCCGTCGTCCCGATGGCGGCCACGGCGATCGAGCACATCCCGGACGAACGGGCCTGCCCGGGCGGTTGCCGGTACGAGCCCAAGTGGGACGGGTTCCGCGCGCTGGCGATCGTGAACGAGGCCGGCGGCGTCCGCCTGTGGTCGCGGCGCCTGAAGCCCTTCAACGACGCGTTTCCCGAAGTCGTCCTGGCCCTCTTCGACGCCCTCCCGCCCGGCACCGTGGTGGACGGCGAGATCGTCCGCTGGGGACGCGACGGGCGCCTCGACTTCGCCGCACTGCAACGCCGCCACGTCACCCGACGCGGATCCGACCTCGCCCTGACCGAGCCGTGCCACTACGTGGTGTTCGACGTCCTGGAAGCCGGCGGGATCGATTACCGGCCCAAACCCCTGTCAGAGCGCCGCGAGGCCCTCGAACGCCTCCTGGCCGACGTCCCGGAACCGTCCCTGATCGTCTTGTGCCCGCAGTTGCGCGACACCGGTGAGGCCAGGCTGTGGTTCGAGATCCTGCCCGCCCAGGGCATCGAGGGCCTGGTCATCAAGGCCGCCGCCGGCCGCTACCGGGAAGGCAAACGCGGCTGGTGGAAGGTCAAGCACCGCACCACCACCGAAGCCATCATCGGCGGCGTCACCGGAACCCTCGCCGCGCCCCAAACCCTGATCCTCGGCCGCTACGAGCAGGACGGCCGCCTGCGCGTCGTCGCCCGATCCGCACCGCTGCCCCCGTCCGCAGCCCAGGAACTGGCCGCCCTCCTGCGCCCGGCTGGAGACGAGCATCCCTGGCCCGCCGAACTCCCTGCCGGATGGGCCGGAGGAATGCCCGGCACCGAGAAACCCACCCCGTACATCCGCGTGGTCCCCACCCTGGTGGCGGAGATCAGCGCGGACGCCGCCACGGAACACGGCCGATGGCGCCACTCGGTGCGCTACGTCCGCCTCCGTGTCGAGATGCATCCGAGGCAAGTGCCTAAGGACCTCGACCTGGAGTGAGGCATCAGTTCGCGGTGGCCAGGCGGGCGGCGATGAGGGCGCTGTTGACCGATACCTCGGCCAGGAGCCCGGGAGCGGCGACGGCGTCTCCGGTGAGATACACGTTCTCGCCACGGTTGATGGCGGGCCGGTCGCGCCAGGTCGTGCCGGGCAGGTCGAGGGCCCCGGTGCGCGCGACGGCGATTTGGTCGCGACGCCAGGTCAGCCGGCCGCGCCAGCCCGGGGCGCACAGGTCGTAGAGGGCCTCCAGACGCCTCAGGCCGTCGGACTTGGACTCGTTGTTCCACAGTGGCATCGATCCCTGCACCAGCGTTTCGCCGGGCGGCGCAAGGCTCGGATCCTGTGCGCCGAATTGTTCGACGAAGCCGCCGTCCTGCAGGTCGAAGGTGACGCACTGGTCGGCGCGCGAACACCGCAGGGCGACGTCCAGCAGGACGCACCGCCCCGACTCCCACCGCAGGCTCCCATCACCCAACAGCCCCCGGGCGGCGTCCAGCGAGGTGGCCACGATCACCGGCCCCGCCGTGGGGATCGCATCCAGGCGCGCTCCGGTTTCGATGCGTACGCCCAGGTGGCGGGCACGGGCGGCCATCCTGTCGACCAGCGCGCCCCAGCCGCCCACCGGATAGCGGGTGACGGGCTGGCGCCACGACCCCACCCGCAACAGCCGCTCGAAGACGAAGGCGGCCGAGAGCCGGCCGGGGTCGGCCTCGAACAGAGCCGGACCCAGCAGACCCGCCGCGGCCCGGTAGGCGGACGTCCCGAACTGCGCGCCGGCCCAGTCCCGGAACGAGCGGTCGACCGGGGCGCGCCGTCCTCGGCCGGCGGTGAGCATGCCGACCAGTCCGGCGGGCGGGCAGCGCTTGAGCCCGCCGCCGTGACGAAACCGCACCCGGGCCAGTTGCGCGACGCCCAACCGCGCCGCAGGCCGCGTCAGCCCCCGAGCCGCCAGCCACCTCCACGCGGTGCCGTCCTTGTAGAACGCATGGGGACCGTCATTGGCGACATAGGGCGCAGGCGAGCACCGAGCCCTGCCGCCCAAGCTCTGATGTGCCTCGAACAGAACCACATCGACGCCCTGCTCAGCGCTCGCGATGGCAGCGGTCAAACCCGCCAGACCTCCGCCGATCACGGTGATGGTGGACTTCATACCGCCAAGGACGCACCACCCGCACCTCCTGTGACACGGACCACCGACCTCAGGCGAGGAGCCCGCCATAGGCGGCCGTGATGATCTCCAGCCCTCGATCGTCATCCGCGGGTTCGCGCATCTGGTTCGTCACATAGGCCACGGCCATGCGTTCGCCGGGGTCGACCATGATGATCGAGCCGCCCCAGCCGCCCCACCCGAAGGAGCTGCCGAACAGCCCGTAGCCCAGGCCGTATCGGACCTGCATGCCCAGGAGGCGGTCCATGCCCTGGAAGTGCTCCTGCCGCGCACGGTCACAGCCCGCCGGCGACAGCAGCCGCCGTCCGCGCACCTCTCCCGCGCAGGCCATCACCGACTGCACGAGGGCGACCGAGCGGGCGTTGCCGAAGCCGCTCGCCGCGGGGATCTGCGCCCGCCGCCAATCGGCACTGTTCCCGTCACGGACCCGCACGACGGTGGCGGTGGCGGGGGCCGCGCTGCTGCCGGGCGCGCTTGCGGCATAGTCCTCGTTTCGGGACGGCGGCGGAACCGTGAGCGCCACCCGGTGGTCGTGCTCGGCGGACAGACCGATGTGGAAGTCGGCGTTCAGCGGCCCTGCCACCTGCTGGGCGAAGAAGTCGCCGAGACTTTGGCCGGTGATCCGGCGGACGACCTCGCCCACCAGATACCCCTGGGTCAGCGAGTGGTACCCGGCCGCGCTTCCCGGCTCCCACTGTGGAACCTGCGCGGCCAGACGCGCGGTGGCGGACGACCAGTCGTACAGCTCCTCGATCGGCCCGTCCCAGTCGGGCAGGCCTGCAGTGTGCGCGAGCACGTGCCGCACCAGCACCTTCTCCTTGCCGGCGCGGGCGAACTCCGGCCAGTACCGGCCGACCGGCGCCTCCAGATCGAGCTCGCCACGGTCGGCCAGCACCAGCGCGCACAACGCCGTCATCGTCTTGGTGACCGACCAGACGTTGGTCAGGGTGTCCCGTTGCCAGGCGGTCGTGCGCTCCGCATCGGCGAACCCGCCCCAGACGTCCACCACGGGCTCGCCGTCCACGAAGACGGCCGCCGATCCGCCCGCGTCACCGGCGTCCAGCAACCCGGCCAGCGCGTGAGGCACCGCGGCGAACCGGTCATCGTACGAGCCCTGAGTATCGGCCATGCGCAGTATTCAGCGCGTCCCACACCACCATAAGCAACCGATTTTCCAACGGCGAAGGCGTCGGGCGAGTGGGAGTCAGGTGAGCCGATCGCGATTGGCGTTGGCCTCCGCGCGAACCTCTTCGGCGAAGTCGTCGTCGTCCGAGGCGTCTTCCTGATAAATGAGCCAGCAGCCGCGGATGCCGTCGAGCAGATCTTCCAGAAGGTCGTGCGCCGGACGTTTCGGATCCAGGGGAGTAGTGCGGAGTTCTTTGAGCAGCATGCTGCGGAACTTCGGATCATGGTGATTCCGGGCCAGCATCTCGGCTTCGGAGACGTGCTCAAGGAATTCGTCGAGATCCGGTATCCGGCCCTCGGCAACGATCATCGCGCCCCGGATCAGGCTGGTGACCGTCTCATACGGGCTGAGGCCGACCGCGAGTTGTTCCAGCACGAGGGTCGGGGTCTCGTGCGCGACGGCCTCGATGCTGTCCGCTTCCTCGATGATCTGGGTGGTGGCGTAGCCGGTCGTCTCGGACGTGACGTCGGCGGCGGCCTGGAGCCAGTGCGCCGCCGCAATGGCGGCAGCCGCGGGCTCGACCTCCGTGAACAGGCTCGGGCTGCCGAGCGGGTCCGCATTGAGGATCTTGTCAGCGGCCTGAACCTGGACGGGGGAGGCGTCGGCACGCGTGAGAGCCAGGGCCTGACGGGCGCGTCCGGTGAGATCACCGATCTCCGCCCGTTCGATCGCGTCCAACTCGGCCTGCACCTCAACACCGACCAGCCTGCTCAGCTCCGCATCGCCGATGTCGTGCAAGGCGCGTCCGACTCGATGGGCGCACTCCTCGACCGGGTTGTACGACACGGCCAGCACGCCGTCCGAGGGGAGGTTCGGCTTGGCCAGAGCCTGCGCCACGACCGCGAACGCCTCCCGATGCTGCGCGCGTCGCCATCCCTCGCTGTTCACCTCCTGCTCGTCCGCGGCGGACGCCGGATGGGTGTAGGTACGCCACGCCTGAGCAGAAAGCCTGGTCAGAGCCAGAGTGAGATGCTGGACCGCGCCGACGGGGACATCAAGCGGAAGCCCGGCAAAGCTGAAAGCAGCACTACCCGACCCGGTCTCCCAGACCCCGACGATCGCGCGCCGCTCCTCGTCGAAGGCATATGTGGTCACGGCTCCCCTCCCGGTCCAGCAACTACGTTGCCACGCCCAGCCCAGAACACACCGCAACCCCCGCCCCCGAACCGGTGATGAGGCGTAGCTACGTGCCCTGACCTGCCGATTCAGGCCAGCGCGCTGGCACTGAACGGTGGTTCGGAGTCTTCATCGCCGCCCGCGACCCCGACCTGCCAGCAGGGATCTTCTGCGTCATCGAGGTAGAGCCACACGTAGACGAGGGGGAAGGGCTTGCCTCCACGATCGAGCGGCGGACTGCCGACAGCGGCGGCGAGGCACTGAGCCAAGAGGCCGGCGTGTCTCGCGGAGAACTGCGGACGCACGCCTGCCTGCACCACGGTGGTAGCCCGGTCACCCTGCCAGACGGTGAGTTGCTCGCCGGTAACGCCGATGCCGGTGATGGTGTCCGCACGGATGAGGTGGATGTCTTCGGTCACCAGCCAGACCACTGGAGAACTCGTGAACGCTTTGGGCTCCATGGCAGCGGATCTTAGAGGCAGCACGGCACGTTTCCGAGAGTCGTCCGGCCCCGACGCGCCTGCAGACGCGTGACCGTCTTCGTCCCTGCCGGGGCCGGGCCAACAGGGACTCGACGTACTTCCTGGTCAGCGGCCGATACGCCCGCAGACGTCCAAGCGGCGGATAGCCGTTCGGTGCGGTACGGCGCACGGCCCGGCGCCCACCGCCACATGCCCCGAGCACCCAGGCGCGGGGCCCGCGACGTCCGATTCCTGCAAGACCCCCGTCAAGTACGGGACTACGTTGCCCTGCAAGGACAGATCTCCGGGCCGGGTCTTCCGACCTGGTGAACATAGGTATGACGACGAGCGGACGGCACTCAACCGGGCCGTGGCCCGCGTCCAGCGTGCATGGCAGCCGGACGTGGACACCACCGCGCGCCTGACGGTGGCACAAGCCCGGACCACACCGAGCAAGGAGGCGACACCGTGAACTCACACGACCGAGCGGACCTCAAAGGGTCCGACCTCACCGAACTGGTCAACGTCGGCCGGGCGGTGGCCGGCTACTTCGAGCGCGTCGGCATCACCCGCATCACCCAACTGACGGACAGGGACCCGGTCGAGCTGTACGAGCAGATGTCGGCCGCCTCCGGTGAGGCACTCGACCCGTGCCTGCTCGACACCATCATGTCCGCCGTTGACCAGGCCGAAGGACGCCCCGCCCGTCCGTGGTGGCACTACACCCCCGAGCGTAAACGTCTACTAGCCGCAACCAGGCCCAGCAACAAAGGTGCCTAGAACCCGGTTCGACCCGCGAACAGAAAACTCGCTTTCGGGTTGCCGGTCGGGTGTACGTACGGAGTCCCCGTCCCTACGCAACATCCGCTTGGCGTGGTGGTGAATCGGCCCTCGGTGTGGCCTGACCGGTGATTTTTCCGCGCCGTGCTGGTCTGTACGCCGAGTACCGACTCACAGGAGGCTGACGCGTGCGGAAACTGACCTTCGCCATGAACCTGAGCCTGGACGGCTACATCGCAGCGCCCGGCGACGACCTCGGCTGGAGCGTACCGAGCGACGAGCTGTTCCAGTGGTGGTCCGACCGGGTGGGGGCGACCGGCCTGTCGCTGTACGGGCGCAGGTTGTGGGAGACGATGAGCTCCTACTGGCCGACTGCCGACCAGCAGCCTGGCGCCACCCCGGCGGAGATCGAGTTCGCCCGCCGCTGGCGGGACATGCCGAAGGTGGTGTTCTCCTCGACGACCAGCACGGTCGACTGGAACACCCGCCTGGTCACCGGCGACGCGGTCACCGAGATCACCCGGCTCAAGGCCGAGGACGGCGGCCCCATGGACATCGGCGGCGCCACACTTGCCGCAGCGGCGATGCGGGCCGGGCTGATCGACGAGTACGTGCTGGTCACCGCACCGGTCTTGGTGGGCAGCGGCACCCCGTTCTTTACGGCCCTGGTCAACTGGGTGAACCTGACTCTGATGGAGACACGGACGTTCCCCGACGGCGTACTCCTGACCAGGTACGAGACCAAGCGCTGAGTACAAACCTTGGATCGCCCATGCTCCGGGCGTCCAAGCATCTCGTGGCGCTGTATTCCAAGGCGATCGCGACACCCATCCCGGATCAAAGCCCTGCATGTAAGGGACAGCCTGCGCGTGCTGGAGGAGGCGGGGGGCGACGCGGCGTCGTATGCGACGGTGAAACGGCGGCTGCCGGTGTTTGCCGAGCGGGCGTGGCGGCAGCCGCTTGAGGTGGCGTGCCCGGCTGGGCCCGGCCTGCCTGGTGCTGCATGACGTGTCGACGCTGTATTTCGAACCGATCAGGGCGACGGGCTCCGCGAGCCGGGGTTCTGCAAGGAGCGCAGGCTGGACCCGCAGGTTACGATCTGGCTGCTGACCGATGCGTTCATGACCACCCACCACCTGGCCGACGTCACCATCGTCGCGGACGCGGGCATGATCTCCGACGCCAACAAACAGGCCATCGAGCAAGCGGGGCTGTCGTTCATCCTCAACGTGCAGATCGGTGATGTCCCGTATGTGGTGAAACAGTGGCGGCGCGAGCACTGCGACGCCGGGATCCCCGATGGGCACATCTTCACCCAGCCCTGGCCGTCGGCACCACCGGCGCCCGGCGGGATCAGGTGATCTACTACCAGTACCGTGCCGACCGGGCCCGCCGGACCCTGCGCGGGATCGATCAGCAGGTCGCCAAGGCCCGGGCGCCGGCCGGGCTCAAGGGCTACATCACCAGCCTCGACGCGACGGCGGAGTTCGGCCTGCAGCCCGTTGCGACACGACCCACGCGCCCCATTTGCTGATAGCACTTACAGCGTGTCGCCGTGCCCCGTCGGTGCTCCCCGCCACGCGTGCGGGGAGCGCCGCTGGACGCCGGGAGCGGTCAGCGGTTCGTCGGGCCATCCCCGTGCGCGCGGTCCGCATTACGCGATCAGTTGCCGATTGAGGCCCAGAAGGTGCACTTGTGCTCCTGGGCGAGATCTGCTGACCCGATTGCGCTCGGCGCCAGCGATTGGACCTGTTCGCCTCCTTGGAATGGCGGCCAATACGGCAAGTTGCGACCATTCGGGTTTCCCGTATGCGCGAATTGACTCCAGTAACGCATCATCTGATTCGAGAGCCTGCGTTGCGCGCCTGTTGCCGGCCCGGGAAGCTGCTCGTCGTCGAAGAGGTACTGAAGCTCGGCACCGTGAAATGCGCCGGTGGGAAAATTCGGCTTCGACAGGGTGGTGAACCATGGGGCATTCTCGTCGCTGAATTCATAAGCGTAGACGGGTACGTGTGCGGACAGTGCGCGGTTTCGATCAAGAACAGGGCAGGCCCACGCCCAGTCCGTCACGACGGTGGAAAGCGCCTCGCCAGCGGAGTGAAAATGATCGCTGGGGTAACGAGCCAGGATCCGCGCGGCGTCGGTCGGCCCGAAGAGCGTGTGGATTTCCTCCTGGTAGCTGGCATCGGTCGTCTGCTTGCCTGTCGCGGCCTCGATGGCGGCGGTGAAGAGGCGATGTTCGTCGCGCGTGATGCCTTGGATGAGCGGCACGCGATTGAAATGGCCTGTGGCGAATGCCTTTTGCGGGCTGAGGGGAAGCACGCCGCCACCCGTTGTAGGCCCGGATCCGATGCCGTCGTCGGACCACTTGGCGAGTTTCTCCACTGATTTTATGTCCCGCAGGCAGGCCGCGGCTGTACGGACATTGGGACAGCCGAGTTCGGAGGCGACGTCGAGTCCGTGCTGCTCACGCTCCGTGCGCGGCAGTGGGAACCAGGTCGGTGGACCCGGTGACCATTTTCTCCCAGTGCATTCCGCACTCTGCACGATCGCCTTCTGGAAGAGCCCTGCCGAGCCGGGAGCCGCCAGATGGGAGCAGACGCTTGTACCTCCGGCCGACTCGCCGAATATGGTGACGTTTGCCCGATCGCCACCGAACGCCGCGGCGTTACGCTGGACCCATCGCAGCGCAGCCTGCTGGTCCTCGAGCCCGAAGTTGCCCGAAAGATGCCGGGCCGCACCGTGATCGAGGGCCGGATGTGCAAGGAATCCGAAGATGCCCAGGCGGTAATTGGGTGACACCACGATCACGTTGCCCGTGCTCGCCAGGCGCTGTGCGTCATAGAGGCCTCCGGCGCCGTTGATGAAGCCGTTGCCGTGGATCCACACCATCACCGGTAGTTTGCGAGCGCTGCTGTGGCGAGGCGTCGTGACGTTGAGGTAGAGGCAGTCCTCAGTAATGCTGGCCTTGTCGATCAATCCCTCCGCTTGCGCGCACCGGTTGCCGGGCTGGGTCGCGTCCCTGATGCCTGACCACGATGCGGCACGCCGTGGAGAGGCCCAGCGCAGCGGCCCGGTCGGTGGGGCCGCGTACGGGATTCCCTGGAACAGCCGCGAGCTCGCGGTGAGCGTGCCGCGTACGGCGCCGGCATCGGTTGAAATCACCGTGGAGTGATCGTGGCCCGTCCCGGCCTGGTTCGCCGACGTGGCACCGGCCGCTCCGGCGCATGCCGAGGCGCCGAAGAGCACCGCGGTGGCGAGTAGTGTCCGCAGGTGACCTGGCACGGTGGGCTGCGAACGGTCGCGGCCTGTTGTTGGGCCCTGCATGAGCCGTCTCAAGTGTTCACGTCCCGATCCTCTTCGTGTAAGGTACACACGAATAAAAGTGTAAGGGACGCACAAAGTCAAGCGTTCGGCGAGATCTGTGAGGGCGATCCACTGATGTCAACTGGCGTTGATCCGCAGGAGCTGCCGCCGGGGTTGGCCCTCGCCTGGGGCCTGCCCATCAAGACGAGCAAGCTCGGGAGGCCGCCGTCCCAAAGCGTCGAGCAGGTCGTCGAGGCGGCCATCGACCTGGCCGACGCGGATGGCTTCGCGGCGCTGTCGATGCCGAAGCTCGCCAAGAAACTCGGGCTCACGGCCAACGCGATCTACCGATATGTCAGATCCAGGGATGAGCTGCTGGTGCTGGTCGCCGAGACCGGATGGGGCCCCGCACCGGATCTGGTGTCGGGCGCCGACCGCTGGCGAACCGCGGCGACGACCTGGACCCAGGCGATGATCGACCGGTGCGGTGTCCATCCCTGGCTGGTGGACCTGCCCGTCCGGGGCGCGCCGATGACGCCGAACCTGCTGCGCTGGACCGAGGTCATTCTGGAAACCCTTACCGGCGCCGGGCTCAGCCCCAAGGAGGCAATTCAGTGCGCCTTGCTGCTCGATGTATATGCACGCCGGATCGCCGGCATACGCCGCGACCTCAGGCAGAGCAGCGCGGGCTCCGTAAAATCGACCGCCGTGCAGGATTTCCTGCTGCCATTGCTGCGCGAGCACGGATATCCCATTGTGGCGGCCTTGATGCTGGGCGGTGATTATTCAGATGATATCGACGACAGTGACGTGACTTTCGGCCTAACTCGAATTCTGGACGGCATAGACGGCCTCCTTCCGGGGAGCGGAAATCACCACACCGCCGACCCTGCCGGCTAATTTGCTGAGCGGGTGAGTGACGTTTGGGATCGACGGGCTCCCTTTCATGCTCAAACAGGCATGATGACGCGGCAGACACGAAGCACCTCGAAGATCACGGACTGTGTCAAGGGCCATGATCATCAGATTCCGTACCTGTAGTCTGTTATACGACCCGACTACGCCACGCGCTCAAACAGATCCACCGCCCGGAATGCGCGCACTAAATTGAGCCAAGTCAGGCAGAATATGGGAAGGTCGTCAGTGGGAGGACCGGCGTGGCTGCCCCTCCTCGCATCCTGTGTGGGTGAAGCCTCCCCTCATTGGATCGACTGGCCGAATCGGAGACGTTCTCGGCGATTCTCGTTCTGCCGCGCGAACCGGATAGTGAGAAATTCGCCAGCAAAAAGCCAGGAGTGGAGGCATGTGATCACGCCAAAAGAAGGCCGCGACGGGGCCAAGCCGCTGCAGCGCCGAGCGAAGCTCAGCGGTGGGCGGCGAGGCGAGAACTGAGAATCCGATTCTGCGACCAGGAGTACGAAGAGTTTTACGATGTGGCGACGCGAACCGGTCTCGCCTGTAGTGCCTTCGTCGTGAAGACGGTTCGCACTGCGATTCGCGAGCGGCGGCCGGTGGACGGGGCCCTCGTCGCATTGCATGCGAACTGCGGAATGCCAGCCGTCAGGTGAATGCGGTCGGGGTGAACCTCAACCAGCTCGTGCGCCATGCCGACGCCCACGGCCATGTCCCGGAATCGGTGGAGTGGTTGGCGGCGTACTGCTTTCAGGCGGTGCGGCGGGCGGAACCCGTCATCGTCGAACTCGGGAGCCGCGATCTTGAAACCAGCGAAGATGCAGGTCAACGGCCACATCCATGCCCCGCGAACGACCGTAGCACCCCAGCTGCCGACCACCCCAACGGGCACGATCAGGGCACGGCGCTCCGGCTCCGCGCTGGGCGTCGGACTCCTCATCTAGCATGGCAGCCATGACCGAACTCCCGGTAGGCGACGATCATCAGGTGATCCGCCTCGGCGGCGAGGCCGCCGTGGTCGTCCCGCTCGACGAGTACCGCCGGCTGCGTGAACTCGAACGTCGCGCGCAGCTCGCCGAGCAAGCCGACGCGGAAGAGGCGGAGGCCCTGGCCGAGTACCGCGCACAGCAGGACACGGGGACGGTGACGGCGATCCCGCGAGACGAGGTGCGGCGCCGGTTCGGGCTCACCAACTGATGACCTACAGCGTCACATGGAGTGAACGGGCTGTCTCCTCCGGCTCCCGCTACCTCTCGGACGATGCCAAAGGCTTGGCCCAGGTCATGACCGCTACCGATCTGCTCGCCGACAACCCTCGTCCCGATTGTTCCTTCCCCTACGCGAGCGATGCGCCCGCGGCTCCGAGGGCGAGG
The DNA here is from genome assembly GCF_030283205.1 of Actinomadura opuntiae. Lineage (GTDB taxonomy): Bacteria > Actinomycetota > Actinomycetes > Streptosporangiales > Streptosporangiaceae > Spirillospora. The sequence continues at coordinate 106,202 of NZ_JASNWF010000018.1, read as the reverse complement.
ACGCCGAACGCCGTGGCCGCGATCTTCCGGCTGAGCTTCATGTTCGCCGGCCTGGGACGGGCCGGACTGATTCCAAGAACGAGTCGCGGCCCCACCTAGGCGTGAGCTGTGGCGCCACCGCTGGAGCGACCGATGCCGTTCCAGCTTGTTCTGACCCCACCTGAGGGGTTGCGGTGGGACGCTGAGCGTGCTCCGAGCGTGAGGGAGCGCCGATGGCTCGGATGACCGAGGTGGAGCTGTTTGCCGCGAACGGCGGGACGCTCGGCTGGAAGCCATGGGCATCCGCGCGTTGGCCCGCAAGAACGGGGTGCACCGGCGGATGGTGCGCGAGGCGCTGACCTCGGCGTGGCCCAAGGAGCGCAAGCGGATGCCGCCGACGCGGTCGCGGCTGGATGCGTTCAATCCGGCGATCGATCAGATGCTGTGGGCGGATCTGGACGCGCCGCGCAAGCAGGTCAACGAGCTGGTCGAGGCCGCCGACGAGCGGATCGTCAAGAAGACCATCACCCGCTACGGCCGCGTCGACCTGCTCTGCATCGATGAGCTCGGCTACCTCGAACTCGACAAACGCGGCACCGACCTGCTGTTCCAGATCCTGGCCGACCGAGAAGAGACCGCCATCGCCGTTGCCTCCAACGAATCCTTCGGCAAAGTGCACATGTTCGCGCGAATGTGTGTCAGGCAGCACCGAAACTGCACGGGTCCGGCGTGCAGCGAATTCGGCGAGTATGGGGATGCCCTTATGCCCGATTCATTCGCTCCGAGCGATGAGTTGTTGAGTAGATCGGAACGGGGAGATTTAGAGCGTGTCTCACGTGGGTAGTTTTGTGAGCTTCTTGTAGCAGGTGATGGCGGCGGCGAGGGCGAGGAAGGCATTGAACAGGTGGCCGTGGCGTTCGTAGCGGACGGTCAGACGCCGGTAGCCGAACAGCCAGGCCGGCGTCCGTTCGATCATCCAGCGGTGGCGGCCCAGGCGTTCGCTCGATTCGACGCCCGCTCGGGCGATCCGCGGGACGATCCCGCGTCTGCGCAGCCAGGCCAGATGCTCGGCGGAGTTGTAAGCCTTGTCAGCGCGGACTTTGACCGGCCTGCGCCGGCGCGGCCCCCGCCGGGACCGGATCGCCGGCAATGCCATCAGCAGCGGCTTGAGTGCCTGGCTGTCGTGGACGTTGGCCGCCGATACCGCGACCACCAGTGGCAGCCCGGCGGCGTCGGACAGTACGTGGAGTTTGCTGCCCTTCTTGCCTCGATCGACCGGATTGGGGCTGGTCAGCGTGCCCCCCTTTTCGCGCGAACGGCCGCGGCGTCCACGATCGCCGACGCCCAGTCCACCTGCCCCCGCGCACCCAACTCGTCCAGCACCGCGCGATGCAGCCGCGGCCACAACCCCGCTCGCGTCCAGGCGGTGAACCGGCGATGCGCGGTCGGCACACTGACACCGAACTCCGCAGGCAGATGCCGCCACGCACACCCGCTGGTCAGCACGTACACGATCGCGGTGAACACCGCCCGATCATCCACCGCCGCCGTCCCGCCACCCTGCCGCCGCGGCCTGAACGCCGGTATCAGCGGCTCAGCAAGCTCCCACAACTCATCCGGCACCAGACGCAACGCAAGATCCGACAACACGATCCCGCATTATCCCGCAGAACACACGCAACCCACGTGAGACACGCTCTTAGGCAGCGTTGCGCTCGTTGAGGACTCAGCTGGCGCGGACCGATGCGGGTCAGAGCCGCCTGGAAGCCCTGGTGTACAGCGAGGGTCTGGTGCAGCGGTAAGCGCGCTGACCGCTCCCAGGGCCACAGGATTACGACCACCATTGTCATCACGGTACGTAACGGCCTGCTGCCTATTGTTGGGCACGAGCGTTGCTGAGCAGCGGAAACTTCGCAGACTGTCGCGAAGGCGTGTATCGCAATCAAGAGAAGACGCCTAGACGGTCACGTAGGGCTACGACGACGGCTAGTGATATAGATCACAAAACGTAGATCATCTGGCATCTTTACGAAGGTTAACTAACCGCTTACCTTGAGGGAGCTTTATCCGCCCTTTATGTCCTTGGGGTCTTTGTGCGCCTTCGTGTTGTCGGTGCTGTGCGTCGCCGTGCGCCCGGTTCCAGGTCGCTGGTGTTGCGGCGTCCGGCTTGGTCAGTCGGGGCGCTGGCAGTGCTGCTGGTCGCGGCGCTGCTGCAGATCCCGGGCCTGGCGGCCGCGCCGGCCGCGCGAGCGGATGACACCGTGCCGACGTCGGCGGCGACCGAGCAGCAGGCGTTGAAGGCGGCTCGGGATTCGGGCGAGCCCGTGGAGGTGCTGGCCGAGCGGGGTGAGAGCCGTACGGTTCGGGCATTGCCGAACGGGCGGATGGAGGTCGAGCAGCACATCCAGCCGATCCGCACCCGCAAGGACGGCAGGTGGGCCGACATCGACACCACCCTGCACCGTTCGGGGGATGCGATCGTGCCGGCAGCGACGGCAGTCGGGCTGTCGTTTTCTGAAGGCGGCAGCGGCCCGATGGTGCAGATGACCCGCGCGGGCCGCAAGCTGGCGTTGACGTGGCCGCAGCCGCTGCCCGAACCGACTCTCGCCGGTGACACCGCCACCTACAAGGGTGTGCTTGGCGACGGCGTTGATCTGCAGTTGCGGGCGCAGGCGGACGGGTTCGCCCACACGCTGGTGGTCAAGACCGCCGAGGCCGCCAAGGACCCGCGGCTCACGCAGCTGGCGTTGGCGCTGTCGGCTCCGGGGCTGTCGGTGACGCAGGAAGCATCCAGCGGGGTGCTGACCGCGAAGACGTCCGCCGGGATGGGTGTGTTCGATGCGCCGTCCCCGATGATGTGGGACTCCACCAAGGCGCCGACGCCCAGCCAGGGATCGGCGACGGCGACCACCCCGCAGGCACGCGCCATGGACACCAGCGAGGGACCGGCGGAGGGCGCCAAGAGCGCACCGGTCAAGGTCGCGGTTTCCGACGGCAAGCTCACCCTGGCTCCCGACCAGAACCTGCTGACGGCGGCGGACACCACGTTCCCGGTGTACATCGACCCGGTGTGGGGCGCCAAAAAGGCCTCTGACTGGGGAATGGTGTCGTCGGGGTATCCGAACCAGAGCTACCACCAGTTCAATGGCAAGTCGACCGAGGGCGTCGGTCGCTGTGAGGTGGCCAAGGACGGCAACTGCGTCATCAACCAGACCAAGCGGCTGTTCTACAAGGTGGCGCTGCCGTCGCTGAAGGGCCGCTACGTCCAGTCGGTGGAGTTCACCGCTTTCGAGACCGGCGCCTATGACTGCAAGAACCCCACCTCGATCCAGTTGTGGCGGACCCTGCAGTTGAAGTCGTATGCCACCTGGAACAACACGGTCGGGGGATGGAACGACGGCGGCGCCTGGGGTGAGCATCTGGACTCGCGTGATGTTGCGCACTGCTCGAGCACGGCGGTGGAGTTCGGCGGGTCTTTGCTGCAGCAGCATGTGCAGTCGGCGCTGGACAAGGGCTACGGCGACATCACGTTCGGGTTGAAGGCCTACAGCGAGTCGTCGATGGATTGGTGGAAGCGGTTCTCCGACGACGCCTACCTGTCGATTCAGTACAACAACCCGCCCAACACCCCCAACTACCAGACGATGAGCACCACGCCGGGTGGAGGCTGCGCGCCGCAAAGCGATCCGGTCGTCATCAACAAGGTGCCGACCCTTAACGCGTTCTTCTCCGACCCCGATGACGAGGACGCCAACAAGGTTGAGCCGGAGTTTGCCGCCAATTGGGACACCGGTGACGGCAAGGGCTTCGTCCAGCGGTGGACATCGGGGCTGATCGCACCGCCGACCAAGACCGGTACTCAGCGGCATGTCACCCTGCCGAGCACGATTCCGCAGAAGACCCTGATCGGTTGGCATGCGCGGGCGTGGGACGGGGAGCAGTACGGGCCCTGGTCCTCGACCGGGACGGCGCCGGCCTGCTACTTCACCTACGACCCGGCGAAACCGGCGCCGACCATCACCTCTACCGACTACCCCGATGACGATCAATGGCATGGTGGCGTCGGGCAGGTGGGCTCGTTCACGATCACCGACCCGGAGAAGGTGGCCGACCGGTACGAGGTCAGACTCAACCAGGTGGTGCTGATGACGGTGGCGACCACTGCCGGTGCCGCCCGGACCGTCAAGCTCGCCCCGAACCGGTACGGACCCAACTCGGTGACCGTGCTGGCGCTCGCCCCGTCGGGGCAGGATTCCGCGACGGCGAGCATCAACTTCCTGGTCAACGAGGGAACTCCAGCCAAGGCGCATTTCAAGCTGGACGAAAGTGCCGGCTCAACCACGGCGGCGGCGCAAACCCGCGACGGGGAACCAACGATCACCGCGACCGTTCACGGCAGCGCGACTTTCGGGGGCAAGGGGCAGATCGACACTGCTCTGGCCTTGAACGGTTCCGGTTACGCCGGAACTGACGGACCGGTGCTGGACACCAGCAAGCAGTTCGCGGTGTCGGTGTGGGTGCGGCTGACCCAGGCGGGCGTGACCCGCACCGTGCTCAGCCAGGACGGGACGTCCAAGAGCGGCTTCTACCTCAAGTACGAAGGCGGGCTGAACAAGTGGGTCCTGTCGATGGTGAAGTCCGACTCTGAGGAGACCGGCTCCTACCAGGCGGTGTCGGCGAAACCGGCGGAGTTGAACACCTGGACCCATCTGATCGGGGTGTACGACCAGACCAACCATCTGCAGATCTACGTCAACGGTGAACGCGGCACCGCGAGCCCGGCGGTGCCGGCGGCGTGGAACGCCGCCGGCGGGTTCCAAATCGGTCGCAGCAAATGGCTGGGCAACAACGCCGACCAGTGGACGGGATCGATCGACGACGTGCAGGTCTTCGACCGGATCATCTCCGGCCCGGAGATCGCAGCCCTGTACCAGCAGGCCCCGATCCTTATGGCCCGCTGGAAGCTCAACGCGGCGACTGGCGCGCTCAGCCCCGGCGAAAGCCGCGATGGGGGAACGGTGCCGCCGCTGACGTTGCAAAACAAGGCGGCCATCGTCGAAGGCGCCGGCTTCAAGGACCCGTACGCCTCGGCAGCAGGACTGCAGCTGGACGGGCTGGGCGCCTTCGCCTCGACCGACACACCGCCCATCTCTACCGACGAGAGCTTCACCCTGACCGGCTGGGTGCAGAACCTCGCCTCCCGTCCGCAGAAGACCGCCACAGTGTTCTCGCTCCCAGGAAAGACAGCCAACGCATTCGCGCTCCGCTACGTCCCGGACGCGAAGGAACCAGCCGATCTGGGTGTCTGGCAACTGGAAATGAACAACGCCGACCTGCCGGCCACCGATGCCTCCAAGCCACAGGTGCTGACTAGCAACTCCGCTTACACCGAGGACGACTGGGACCACATCGCGATCGTCTACGACGCGACCAACCGGACGATGACCCTGTACATCAACGGGTCCGCGACGAACGGTCGGGACGGTGACTCGGCGGCCGGAAACGTCCATACCTTCAAGGGCACCGGCGGCCTGCAGGTCGGCCGGAACGCACTCGGCGGCAGCGGTGCGGGATCGGACTTCTGGCCTACAGCGCTGGATGACGTCTGGCTGTACCGCGGGGTTTTGACGCCCACTCAGATCACGCTGCTCGGACAGCAGATCGAGCTCGATACCGGCAACGGGCCCTAAACCGCACACAATGCGCGGCGCACACCTCGGTAACTGGTGCGGCCGCCCGACCTCTGTTCATCGACGGCGACGAATAGTGATCGCGCCCCGGATTTGGCGGGGCCGGTGCAGGCGCGTGTGCGCGGGAGGAATGACGTGATTACAGGTCGCAAGACCCTGCTGCTGTCCCGTCCGCGGGAGGCGCGCGCCGTTGCCGCGGTCATGGCCGTCGCGGTCGCTGCCGGGTTGTTGTCAGCCCCTCCGCCCGCGCTGGCCGCTCCGTCCTCGCAGCGTCCGGCCGCTCTCGAGCACGAGGATCCGATCAAGGGGCACGACCTTAAGGTCCGGCCACGCAAGAGCTCAACCTTGAAGCCGGGGCCTGCCGCCAAGGCCGCCTGGCCAAAAGCTGGCTCCAGCGAGGTGTCCCTTCCGACAGGATCCAAGCCGGGAGTGCGAGCTGGTTCTCTACCGGTGCGGGTCTTGCCCGCCGCCAAGAGCAAAACCCGCAGCCAGATAGAGGCTGCGGGGAAGGTGCGGGTGTCGATCCTGGACCGGGCCGCGGCCGCCAAGACGGGGTTGGACGGGGTGGCGTTCACCATGGCCCGGACCGATCAACCGCAAGCCGGGCAGGTCGGTGTCGAAGTCGACTACTCGCAGTTCGCGCAAGCGTTTGGTGGCGCGTACGGATCCCGATTGCGACTGTTTCAGGTCCCCGCGTGCGCGCTCAGCACCCCCGACAAACCCGAGTGCCACCTCGCGGCACCGCTGAAGGCCACCAACGACGGCACCAAGCAGACGCTCACTGCGCAGGTGACCGCTGCCCCCGCCAGCACATCGCCCCCTACATCGTCCGCCCCTGCAGCGGCTACACAGGCAGTAGGAACGCTACTGGTGGCGGCAGCTGGCTCGTCCGGCTCCCAGGGCGATTACAAGGCGACTTCGTTGGAGGCGTCGGCAACCTGGCAGGCCGGTGGAAGCGGCGGTGCCTTCACCTGGTCATATCCGATGCGGGTGCCGGCAGTGCCCGGTGGCCTAACCCCGAATGTGGCCGTCACCTACGACTCGGGGAGCGTGGACGGCCGCACCGCCAACACCAACGGGCAGCCGTCCTGGGTCGGTGAAGGATTCGACCTGTGGCCGGGATACATCCAGCGGGGCTACAAGTCCTGCGAAGACGACGGCGCCCCCAAGGATCAGTGGGGCAACTCCCCGGGAGACCAGTGCTGGGGGTATGACAACGCCACCATCACCTGGAACGGCAAGGGCGGCGAACTGATCAAAGCCTCCGATGGCACCTGGAGGCTCAAGGACGACGACGGCACCAAGTTCGAAAAGCTCACCAGCTCCTCGACCGGCAATGGCGACAACGATGGGGAGTACTGGAAGGTCACCACGACCGACGGCACCCAGTACTTCTTCGGCCTCAACCGCGTCCCCGGCTGGGCCTCGGGCAAGCCCGAAACCGACTCCACCTGGACCTCGCCGGTGTACGGCGACGACGATGACGAGCCCTGCCACAAGTCGACGTTCGCCGACTCCTGGTGTCAGCAGGCCTACCGGTGGAACCTGGACTACGTCGTCGACCCGGCCGGCAACGCCATCGTCTACAGCTACGCCAAGGAGACCAACTACTACGGCCGCAACCTCAAGGCCGAAGACGAAACCCCCTACACCCGCGGTGGCTACCTGAAGACGATCTCCTACGGGCTGCGCAAGGACACTCTGTTCGCCAAGGCTCCCGCGCAGGTCAGCTTCGACACCTCCGAGCGCTGCATCCCTGACGCGAACTTCAACTGCGACCCGGCCAAGATCGGCGACAAGCCGGACTACTGGTGGGACGTCCCCTGGGACGTGCACTGCGACTCCGGCCAGGAATGCAAGGACACCCACGGCACCCTCGCGCCGACGTTTTGGTCCCGCAAACGCCTCACGAGCGTGACCACCCAGATCCTCAAGCCGGACGGCTCAGGATATCGGCCGGTGGACTCCTGGGCGCTGACCCATGACTGGGGCTTGGCCGACATCGAACGTGACCTGCTGCTGACCAGCATCCAGCACACCGGGCACGCCGCCGACGGAACGACCGCCACGCTGCCGAAGGTGACCTTCGCCAACGTGCAGCTGCCCAACCGGCTGGACAAGATCGGCGACGACATCTTGAAGTACGTCCGCTACCGGGTCGGCGCGATCGATGACGAGTCCGGCGGACAGATCGACATCAGCTACTCCAAGCCGGAAACGAACTGCTCGCAGTCAGACCTGCCGACACCGGAGACCAATACCAGCCGCTGCATGCCGGTGATCTGGCAACCAGCCGGCAAGGACGACCCGATCACCGACTGGTTCCACAAATACGTGGTGACCAGCGTGATGCAGTCCGACCGCACCGGCGGATCGCCGGAAATGGTCACCAAGTACGAGTACTTGGGTGGCGCCGCCTGGCACTACGACGACGATGACGGGCTCACCAAGGAGAAGAACAAGACCTGGTCGCAGTGGCGCGGCTATGGCCAGGTCCGCACCTTCACCGGCCCCTACGCCAACCCCGCCACCCAGTCCGACGCCTTCTACCTGCGGGGGATGGACGGGGACCGCAAGAACAAGGATGGCGGCACCAAGACGGTCACCGTCTCCGACGGTGAAGGCGGCACTCACGCCGACCACGAGGCCTATGTCGGCTTCTCCCTCAAGACCGTCACCTACGACAAGCCCGGCGGCGCCGTCTACTCCAAGACCGTCAACACCCCCTGGAAGGCGCAGACCGCGTCGCGGACCCGGTCGTGGGGCACCACCACCGCCAACGTCACCGCCATCGGCTCCACCCAGACCTGGACCGCCAAGGACGGCGGTGGCTGGTCCCAGACCAAGACCAACAACACCTACGCCAACTCCGGGTCCGGTGTCGGCCGCGTCACCATGGTCGAAGACTTGGGTGACGTCACCACCGCCACCGACGACAGGTGCGCCCGCACCAGCTACGCCGACAATGCCGGCGCCTGGATGCTGAACTATCCCTCCCGCGTCGAGACCGTCGCGGTGAACTGCTCGACCACTCCCGACCGCTCTAAGCAGGTCATCTCCGATACGCGCACCTACTATGACAACGGCGGCTTCGGGGACGGCCCGACGGTCGGCAATGTCACCAAGACTGACGAGATCGCCTCCCACAACGGCACCACCGCCACCTATGTGACCCAGGCCGAAAGCCGCTACGACGCCTACGGGCGGACCACGCAGACCACCGACGCCGCCGGGCATGTCACCACCACCGTCTACACCGATCCTCAAGGCCTCACCACCCAGGTGACCACGACCGGGCCGCCCGCCAAGCCGGGAGACTCCACCACCTCGCTGACCACCACCCAGCAACTCGACCCGGCCTGGGGAGAGCCCGTCACCAGCCTGGACGTCTCCAACGGCAACCTGCGCACCGACCTGACCTACGACCCGCTCGGTCGGCTGACCAAGGTGTGGCTGCCCGACCGCAGCAAAGCCACCGACGACCCCACCTACGAATACTCCTACCGCTTCACCGACGGGCAGATCGTCGCGGTCACCAGCAAGTCCCTCACCGCCGACGGCCATCAGAAACTCGCTCAGATCGAGCTGCTGGACGGTCTGCTGCGCCCCCGGCAGGTCCAAGCCCCCGGACCCGATGGTCGGCTGATTTCCGAAACCTTCTATGACGACCGCGGCCAGGTCGCCAAGACCTACGCCACCTACACCGCCTCGGGTGCTCCCGAAGCGACCCTGTTCGGCGTTGACGTCCCTGGCAAGATCGAAACCCAGACCCACGCCCAATACGACGGGCTGGGCCGCAAGACCGTCGAAAGCCTGAGCACCGAGAACGGTGACCAGCCCGCCAGCGAACTGTTCCGCACCACCTACGACTACGGCGGCGGCAACCGCGTCTCGGTCACCCCACCCAACGGCGGCATGCCCACCGCGCAGATCACCGACGCCCGCGGGCAGGTCGTCGAAAAGCGGCAGTACAAGGCCGCCACCCCCACTGGCGACTACGACGCCACCAAATACACCTACACCCCGGCCGGCGAGCTCGCTTCGATCACCGACCCGTCCGGGAACACCTTCACCACCACCTACGATCTGCGCGGCCGCACAATCCACACCACCGATCCTGACAAGGGCGCCACCAGCTACACCTACAACGACCTGGACCAGGTCACCTCCACCACCGACGCCCGCGGCAAGAAAATCTTCACCGACTACGACGGGCAAGGCCGCAAAACCGCCACCCATGACGGGGCTGCCAACGGGCCGGTCCTGGCGTCTTGGACCTACGACACCGCCACCCGCGGCAAGGGCCAACTCGCCTCAGCCACTCGCCACACCGCCGACGGCGACTACGTCACCAGCTACCCCAAGTACGACACCCTCGGACGTCCCCAAGGCTCTCTCCTCACCGTGCCCGCCTCCCAGGGGGCCCTCCAGGGCAAGTACGCCTTCACCACCACCTACAACGCCGACGGAACCGTCAAGGGCCAAGGCATGCCCGCAGCCGGAGGGCTCCCCAGCGAGGCCATCGTCTACAGCTACGACAGCTGGCAGCGCCCCACAGGAGTGACCGGCAACACCACCTACATCAACGCCGCCGAGTACACCCCCACCGGCAAACTCACCGTCCTGGAATACGGATCCGACCCCGCCAAGCAGACCTGGCAGAGATTCGGCTACGAGCACGGCACCCAACGCCTGAACAACGTCCGCACCAACCGCGCGGGCATCAACGGCGCCGACCACAACGCCACCTACCACTACACCGATGCCGGCACCATCACCTCCATCACCGACACCTCCCTCGACGGCGTCGACAACCAGTGCTTCAGCTATGACCATCTCCAACGCCTCAGCGACGCCTGGACCCAAGGCACCAGTGACGCCTGCGCCGACAGCCCCGCCACCTCGCTGATCGGCGGACCCGCACCCTACTGGCAGACCTACACCTACGACACCGCAGGCAACCGCAAAACTGAAACCCTCCACGGCATCGGCGGCAAGACCGACACCACCCGCACCTACACCTACGCCGACCCCGGCCACGGCAACCGCCTCAACAAGGTCGTCCAGACCGGCGGCCAAGGCGACCGCACCGACACCTACCAATACGACGACGCCGGCAACACCACCACCCGCGCCATCGGCTACAGCCCCACCAACACCGGCCAAACCCTCGACTGGGACACCGAAGGCGAACTGACCAAGGTCACCGAAAACGGCACCACCACCAACTACATCTACGACGCCGACGGCAGCACCCTCATCCGCAAAGACGCCACCGGCTCCACCCTCTACCTGCCCGACGGCACCGAACTCCGCGCGTCGACCGGCGCCGCCACCGCCACCGGCACCCGCTACTACACCTTCGCCGGCCAGACCGTGGCGATGCGGACCTCCGACGGCACCCTCACCTACCTCACCGCCGACGCCCAAGGCACCGCCCAAGTCGCCATCAACGCCTCCACACTGCAATCCACGGTCCGCCGCTTCGACCCCTTCGGTGCTGTACGCGGCCTCGATGACGACGCCACCTGGCCCAATGACAAGGGCTTCGTCGGCGGCACACAACAGCCCTCAGGCCTGACCACGCTCGGCGCCCGCCAGTACGACCCCGACACCGGCCGCTTCATCTCCGTCGACCCCCTCATGGACCCGGCCGACCCCCAGCAGATGAACGGCTACACCTACGCCAACAACAGCCCCATCACCAAAAGCGACCCCGACGGCGCCATGATCGTCGACCCCGGTGGTGGCTGCGGCAACAGTTGCAATAACCATTCACGCGACTCCTACGGTGGCGGCGGCGGATCCGGCGGATCCGGCAATTCCTCCAGGGGCTACTACAGGCGCCACCGCAACTACACCTCAAGGCCAGTCACCCTGGGGCAGAATGACTGCAATATCATCATGGCCGCCGCGGCTGGCATCTGCCAAAAGCCCGGAGACATGATGGAACAGATGTTCATCGACAGCCTCCCCAAGCCACCTCCCGTACCTGGAGGTCTCAAGGGAGCTCTGAAGATCTGGGCGGATGCACTCGATCTTGTCTTCGACTGGAGTGACGCCGTAACCTGCGCCAAGGGTAAGAGTCTGGGCGCATGCATAATATTCGCACTCCAGTACGTTCCGGTCGGAGGGAAGGTGACCAAACCGGGAGCCAAGCTGATAAAAACGATCGCGCGGTCCGAAAGAGCCGGCAAAGTAGTTGATCGAGCCGCACGAATATTCAAGAAATGCGACAGCTTCGTTCCCGGTACCCAAGTGGTCCTCGCAGACGGCAGTCGCCGAAATATAGAAGACATCAAAGTCGGCGATGAAGTAATCGCTACCGATCCCGAAACAGGCGAGACCAATACCGAGCCTGTCCTCGATACCATCACCACTGAGAACGACAAGAAATTCGTACAGATCACGGTTGACACCGACCAGCCACGCCCATCATGGGCAACCAAGAACCGGCCTGAGCACACCAGCTCACTGACCCGCAAGGCCCATAAACAAGGCGCCATCATCGCCACCGATCACCACCTCTTCTGGGTGGCCGGAGACCTCAACACCTGGGTCAGCGCAAGCGAACTCAAGCCTGGCATGTGGCTGCGCACCAGCGCCGGCACTTACGTTCAAGTCACGGCCACCAAACACTGGACAGCCCACCACCAGCGCACCCACAACCTCACCATCGCTGACCACCACACGTACTACGTGGTCGCAGGAAATGCGCCTGTCCTTGTCCATAACTGTGACCAATGGAAGAAGCTTCTAAGGGAGCACCGCGACAATAAGTTCCTCTACAGAGGCGTTCCAGAGGGCCACCCTGGATTCGACAACGCCCTACAAGGCAGGGCTGAGCCCCGCGGGGGATCGAGTACCCCGGTCGAGCACAACGGGGGAAACACCGACAGTCCCTACACCTCCTGGACCACCACTCCTTGGACCGCGAAAAAGCACGCTTCCGGAAGATATCCAGGCGAAACTCCGGGTGTGGTTCTGCGAATCGAGCTGCCGACCCCGAACAACCCGCTTCGTCAGATGTGGCTATATGGCGAAGACGCGCACCACGAGAACGAAGTACTAGTAGAGAACGCAGTCGAAGGTGCGCAAGTGTTCGACATACGAGAGCGATAAAATGGGACAGCGAGAAACGGTGCTGCGGAGCAACGTGCAGAATGGAACACGGCCTGTTCAAGCGCCGCAGCCAGCATGGTGTCGTAGGCCCAATGAGCACGTAGGCCGGCCCCGTGGTTGACGGTGGAGACCTGGTGAGTGGGCGGCGCGGACCGTGCCGGGGAGCGGATCGGCGGGACTGCCATGAACAGCGGATTGAGCGCTTCGATGTCGGCGACGTTGGCGGCGGAGACGCCCACAAGCAGCCCCAGGGCGTCGGACAGGACGGGGAGTTTACTGTCCTTCATAGTGCAATCGACCGGATTGGGGCCGGTCAGCGTGCCCCCATTTTCGCCGAGACGGCGGCGGCGTCCACGATCGCGCTGATCCGGTCGACCGTGCCGCAGCCGCCCAGCTCGTCCAGCACGGCGCGGTGCAACCGCGACCACAGCCCATCCTGGTCCAGGCGGCGAACCGGCGATGCGCCGTCGATCGGGTGATGCCGAACTCGCCGGGTGACTGCCGCCAGGTGCAGCCGCTGGTCAGCATGTACACGATCGCGATGAGCACCAGCCGCTCGTCCAGCGACGCCGTCCCACCACCTTGCGGCTTCGGCGATAACCCTGGGATCAAGGGGCTCGACGATCTCCCACAGCTCATCAGGAACCAACCAGCGCGCAAGCTCTGACAAGACCATAGTCCGATATCATCCCGACTGATCACCGATAAACCACATGGAACACGCTCTTGTGTTGGCCGCATCGCGCTCTAGTCGACCGACACCCACCTGGAACCGTCCACCCATGCATTTGATCAAGTTTAGAACCATAACCGGCTGGACGCTCCACATCTGGCGCCACCTACCGGCTATAATGCCCTTTACGTGTAATCGCAGCAGGCTGCGATTCTTTTACAGAGAGACGTACTCGCGATGAAAGCATTCTGGATTGATGAGGAACGCGATCGGCCGGGCACGCCCGACCAGCTTAGCCGATTTATTGCCCATGTGCAGGGGCGTCGGACTCGGTTCGCTGAGGTATGGGAGCACCATGATGACCCCCAGGTTAGGATATTAGAGTTTGCTGCATTGGCTTGGGCTGTGGCAAACGTCCAGGTCGACGCGCTGTGGTACGTCCACCGTCATGGACGGGTGCTCAGTGCGGGCGTTGCGCCTTCCTTGTGGGACACGTCTTTGGTCGGGCAGGCCGAACTGGTGTCACCTTGGCCTACAGTCCTGGAGGAATCGGATGACTGGCGCGGTGGGGGAGAGTGGCGAGACTGGCTCACCGAGCCGAAACCCGGCGACCACCGTGACGCCGATGTTGTGCGTTACGTCTCACCTTATGACCGGGGAGCGGTCAAGATGCCCTTTTTGCTAAGCCGGTCAACAGTGACATTCCTGCTCCCAATCGATGGGCTACCGCAACTGCCTAACGAACTGCCGGACGACAACTCACTGGTTGAACTCGTGCGTCGCGCCGTCGCTGAACTCGTCTGCGAGATGAACCGGGTCGTTGCACCAATCCTCGAGAGGTTGCAGACCGGCTGAGCAGTCGCCTCCCAGGCTGCCAGCAAGTTGTTTTGGCCGGGCAGTGCGACGGTCAGGTGAGCGAAGGATGTCGCTGTCCGCCCGATTCATCTGTGATCAGAACTAAAATGCGGTAGCGGATAATCACGTTAACAGGAGAGGTCAGTCAGAGCCTTCTTCGGTACTGTCCTCGCGGGCTGCAGCTCGGGCCGCAGCTCCCCGCGCGGCGCCGGAACGGCTGGGGCCGACCTGGAGTTTGTAGACCCGCCGGAGCGGCTGCCCGTCGTTGAACTGGTCCTCAATCTGATCCACGATCTGGTTGATCGCATTGTGGAAGAGGGCGGCCAGGCTGGTGGGCAGCTGATCCTCGAGCTCGGGGTGGTTGTAGGTGAAGGCCTTGCAGAAGGCGACCGCGGCGCGGGCACGCTCGACGGTTCCCCGCGGTATGTAGACGCTCTTGGTGACTCTCTGCTGATCTCCGTCGCGGAAGGTGTAGGCGTCCTCGCCGAGATGAAGGGGGTCGGAGCGGATGACACCGACTGTGGGGGGCTGCTCGCTGCCCTTCTTCGCTGGGGCGCTCTTGTGGGGAGCGGACTTGCGGGTGCCGCCGCCGGTCTTGCCCGTGGTGGACTTTCTCGCCCGGGACGTGCGTCCGGGAGTCGGCGAGGTCGACTCGTCGTCGGACGGGGGCTTGGGCGGCATGGGCGTCCCCTTCGGCTGAGTGGATGCCATCAAGCCGATTGGGCATCATCGGCAAGTTGGACGTATTGAGCTGTGACCATGATGGACGATCGGGAGTCGATTTGCACGTCTGCGCCAGCGGACCGATGCAGACGGGCAGACAGCAAGACGCGTCCGGCGGCCGGGTCTGGCGTCACGAGGCGGTGCTCGCTGGTCTGCCGGTGAGCCGGCGATAGAGCTGGACGGTATCTGGATGCGGTTCGAGGTCGGTGTCCACGGCGGCGAGTTCACGTAGGCAGCTCGTCCAGGCTTCGTGGACACCGGCGGTGTTGCCTGCCGCGTGTTCGGCGCGCATCACCATGCGCCACAACTGCTCGGCAGCCGGATCGGCGATGAGCTGGCCCGGCTCGGGTACACGATCGCCGCGTCCACCGTCTGGGAGATCCTCCACGCCGCCGGCATCGACCCCGCACCCCGCCGGGTGGGCCCGACGTGGCGGCAGTTCCTGACCGCCCAGGCTCACGCGATCATCGCGTGTGACTTCCTGGTGGTGGAGACGGTGCTGCTAAAGCGGCTGTACGTGCTGGTGTTCATCGAGCACGGAACCCGCAGACTCCACCTGGGCGGTGTGACGGCGCACCCGACCGGGGCATGGGCGGTGCAGCAGGCCCGCAACCTTGCCATCGACCTGGGGGAGCGCGTCGACACGCTGCTGTTCCTGATTCACGATCGCGATCCCCTCTTCACGACCGCGTTCGCCGAGGTGTTCAAAGCCGACGGGCTGCGGATCATCACCACCCTGCCGCGGGCCCGACGGATGAACGCCATCTGCGAACGCGTCATCGGAACCCTCCGCCGCGAACTCCTGGACCGGACCCTGCTCCTCGGCGAACGCCACCAGACGATGGTGCTCAGCGAGTATCTGATCCACTACAACCGCCACAGGCCGCACCAGTCCCGGCAGCAGCGCCCACCGGACATCGAAACGCAACCGACCCGGGACGCTCCCGGGCCCGTCGACCTGCGCCGCATCCGCCGAAAATGCGTCGTCAAAGGCATGATCAGCGAGTATCACCACGCCGCTTAGCCGCAGGTCAGGTCACGTAGCCGGGTATTCAAGCGGGACAGGCTGAGGCCGAGCTCGAGATGTTCGAGCACGATGGTCGGGGTCTCGTGTGCGAGTGCCTCGATATCGTCGGCTTCCTGAACGATCTCTGTGGTCGCGTAGCCGGCTGTCTGGCTGGTGACATCCGCGGCGGCCTGGAGCCAGTGCACCGTTGCTACAGCGACGGCCGCAGGCTCGGTCTCGGTGAATAGGCTCGGGTCGCCGAACAGGTTTGCGTGGAGAATCTTGTCGGCGGCTTGGACCTGAGCGGGCGAGGCGTCGGCGCGAGTAAGAGCCAGGGCTTGCCGCGCGCGGCCGGTGAGGTCGCCCTGTTCGGCCCGTTCGATGGCGTCCAATTCGGCACGCACTTCGGCCATGACCCGTGTGTTCAGGTCGGCGTTGTTGATGTTGTGCAGGGCGCGGCCGACGCGGTGGGCGCTCTCCTCAACTGGGTTGTAGGACACGTCCAGCACGCCGCCGGAGGGAGGTTCGGCTGGACGAGGGCCTTCTCCACGGTCGTAAATGCCTTCCGGTGTTGCGTGCGTCGCCAGCCCTCGGAGTTGAGCTCTTGCTCGTCTGCGGCGGAGGCGGGGTGGGTGTAGGTGCGCCAAGCGTGGGCGGACACTCGGGTCATGGCCTGAGCGAGGTGCCCAATCGCGTCGCCCGAAACATCGCGCGGGCGCGGGAGCTCGGCGAAGGTGGAGGCGGTGCAACCCGAGCCGGTTTCTTGCACCGCGACGATTGCATGGCGGTCGTTGTCGAAGGCGTAGGTGGTCATAGCTGCCCTTCCCTAGTGGCATCTACGGTGCCACCGGGCGAGCTAAGGCGTGAAGCGAACGATGTCCCTAGTTGGCGCTGCTGTTCTTGGTGCTGCAGGAGGCCGGCGACGTGTGCCAGGCTGCGCCGGCCCCCGTCCGCTGCGGGCCGGGGCGGTCGGTCGGGGCGAGGCGATGTCCAACAGGAGGGTCTAGGGAGTGCTCTCGCGTGCCGGGTCAGGTGATCGGATTCGCCATGATCACATACAGGCCCAGTGATAGAAACTGTGATAGAAAATCTTGGAGTCGCTCCAAGATTGCGTTCACATGGCCTCTGACCTGCGGAAACGTTGGAGCGGGCGACGGGAATCGAACCCGCGTAGCCAGTTTGGAAGATTTCGGGCCGCGATCTTGAAACCAGCGAAGATGCAGGTCAGCAGCCACATCCCGTGCCCCGCAAACGACCGTAGCACCCCGCTGCCGACCACCCCAACGGGCACGATCAGGGCACGCTTCTCATCGGGCCGCGAGCAACGCGGATAGTCTCCCCCGACAACGGAACATCAACTGACGTGCGCTCGGTCACGGTCCGCAACGGGTCATCTGGCCTGAGGGAATGAACAGATCAGCAGGTCAGACATCTGGGCCTGCTGATTTGGAGGATGCTGCTCTGAGCATGATGTTCCGTTGTTCCTGGAGACAACGGAACCTGCTTACTTAAAGTCACGGCATCCTGCGGGATCAGCCCTGATCACTTCCTTGACCTGGGCGATCCATAGCCTTCGAGTGACCGTTCTCGTTGCCTGGCGACCGCTCCTGAACGCACGGGTGGCTGAGCCTGCACACGCGTGATGCCCTCGCCACGTGGCCACCTGGGCGTGCGGCGTAGCCGCTGTTCTTCCCCCACCTTCCTCCCCCGGCCCCGACGAGACCTGCACTTAGCGGCGGACGGGTTCTGTCAAGGGTGGCGAAGCCATCACGTAGTGACGTCCGAAGGGCGCCCTTGACAGGTTCCGGCCGCCGCCATCCTCGACAGCTCGGGGTCGGGGGGAGCCCCGCACCCTTCCAGCTCAACCGGCGGCACACCTCACCCACTTGGCGGTGGCGCGTGATGCCGATAGGGATGCCTCATGGGCTTGTACCGCAGGCATGAGGACTACATCGCCGTCCGTGCATGGGAGACGCGCATGGCTGCGCTGTTGCGTCTGGTGGCGGATCGGCTGACTGATGACCAACTCCGCTGGGGCATGGAGTTCCTTGCGCATGCTGAGTACGGCTTGGCGATCGAATCGGTTGCGGATTGGCTGGCGGAGGAAGACCGGTCCCTCACCGCGGCTGAGCGGGCAGAGATGACGGCTCTGGCGGGTGAGCTGGGTGCGGATGTACATGCCCGCGTCGAGCGGAGCCTTGGCCATTGCCTGTAGCGGCGGCGCGACCCCGCAGAGGCCGGATGGAGCGGGGCCGGCGGACGCGTCGCGATGCGCGGCCCGGCGCGGCCGCCCGGTGACCGGCGCCCACGCCGCACGCGCCGGGCGGCCAGGCGCGGGGCCGCGCCAGCGGCCCAAGCGCCGCCGCCCCTACCAGGACGGCACTATGCTTCGGTTAGATGCCCGAGCGGGGGCTTCGTACCCGCGACTCGCTGATCGCGGACAAGGGCTGCTGGCGGCGGCGTAGGCGCCGCCGCCCCTTGATCCCAAACAGCCCAATTCGGCAGTGGACTCGGTCCCGCACAGTATGCGCGTGAAGTGCAATCTCTGAGCAGGCTGATCACAGGACTATGTGCCTGATGTCATGCCCCAGGCGGTTAAGCTGATGAGAGTCAAGAACATTTGCCACAATTGATTTACTTCGTGCAACCCTTCTAAGTAATACGCAAGCTAGTAGGACCTGGCCACTGTCGGCGAGAATTCTAGCCTTGTAAGGATCGACAAGGTGATTCGGGCGATGCTTAATGGCGTTGTATTCATTCCAAAAGATATCGGCCCACTTCTGGATGTCGCCAACCCATTCAGCAAAATGCTCTCCCGCTTGCCTTGCCACCGCAAGAGATTGAGGGCGCTCTCGACTCCAGCGCGCGGTGCGCGCATGAGCAGCGGTCCAGTACTCGATACCTGCTGCGATATCCATCATCTGAACTTCTGGCGATATTTTACCGGTGCGAAAAGATCGCGTAGCCGGGATCACCGACCGTGAGTGCCTTTTGCTGATGTTGATCCATCGGCGAAGACCTTCTATCCCTCCGACGTGGGACAAGCTAAATAGGGGGGTTTCCGTCATTGATTTCGGAGCGACGGAACTCGGCGGTCGGAACATCAAGGCATGGTTCCAGAACTCTGGATTGCGATCACCCGTGCCCTTGACCGTAAAAGCTTGCCCTCCGTCCGCGGCCACTAGACCCTGATGTGCAAGATTAATGAGATTCTGCAGGTGAAATATTGGACCGATTAGCTCGTGGATATCTTTGCCGCGACTAGAGCTACATGTGACCTTGAGGGGTGCATATACGGTTTTCCGGCTTTCCGAGCCGGAAACTTCCCAGTGGGTTCCCAATTCTAGAGTCAGTGCTCGACTTAGCTGTATTTTCGCAGGCGGAGAGGACTCGACTTTCATGGACATACCTTTGTAGCGAT
The DNA here is from genome assembly GCF_030283205.1 of Actinomadura opuntiae. GTDB lineage: Bacteria > Actinomycetota > Actinomycetes > Streptosporangiales > Streptosporangiaceae > Spirillospora. The sequence goes on along the minus strand of NZ_JASNWF010000018.1, from coordinate 86,733 downwards.
TGTCCTCCCCGACCTCTCTTGCGATCTTCAGTGCAGATACTCCCGCCCAGTTCGTTACGTCAGGAAAGAAAGCTGAAATGCTTGTCACTTTTGGAGTATCGATCAGTCTTGGGTCGATGCCAAATATCAGCGTTTGACCTCGATAGCGATGCACCGATGCTTTGGTTCCTCCAATGTTAAAGGATGAACCAAAGCCGACCATGTTCGTGATTAAGATCCCTGCATGCTGGGTCCGCCCCTTTATCCATTCCGGAATTCTACGATTCGATGTAGAGAATCCGGAGAGTAGATCTTCTTCAAGGGTATCGATCCGAAGAAATCCGTCTTCAGCTAGCTGTATGTACCCTCGCTGGCTTTCTTTTCTTAGATCCTTGCGTTCTATGATCGGGTGAAAGAATCCGATGCAGCCGCCGAGGACATCATCAATACTTGACGTCATTGTCCATGCACCTGCTTGCTTCGTCCAGGGATCACCTTATGGACTTCAAAGAGCGCAAGGTCCCACGGAAATATGCTTGCCATTTTTCCGCCTGCGCCTGGAGGGTGTGGCTCGAATTGGCCGGGGGCGAGTAAGATATGTATTCCTTCTGCACGGAGATCTTCAACGCTGCGCCGGAAGGCGGTGCGACCTGCTAGTGCGGTGTTGACAAAGGGGAGGACTACTACGGGGATGCCTAGGCCGGGGGCTTCGGCGAGGATGCCTAGGGCGTAGGTGTCGCTGATGCCTGCGGCCCATTTGTTGATGGTGTTGTAGGTGGCGGGGGCGACGATGATGGCGTCTGCTTTGGGTGAGCGGGGTTCACCTGGCTTGCGGTATTGGCTGCGGACGGGGCGGCCGGTTTGAGTTTCGAGGGCTTCGGCGTCGATGAAGTCCAGGGCTGAGGGTGTGGCGATGATCTGGACGTCCCAGCCTCGTTGGCGGGCGAGTGTCACGAGTTTTCCGACGTCGCTGGCGGGGCCTGCTGCGCAGACGATGATGTAGAGGACGCGGCGGCGCTCGTCGTCGGCTCCGGCGTCGGTCACAAGCGCACCCCGATTTCTGTCGTGAACTCCTTGAGCTGCCGCTTGACGCTAGGCGGGGCGGTGGCCATGAGGTCGCCAAGCATGCGGTGGACGGCGGGGCGGGCTGAGATCTCCTCGGGCGCGAGCTGGTGGGCGTAGCGCAGGACCTCGTATGCCTTCTCGTGCTTGCCCCATTGGGTGAGGGCGCTGGAGGTGTCGACGAGGAGTTTTGCCTTGCGTTCGGTGAGGGGGATGCGGCCCAGGTCGACGGTGCGGGCGTGCTGGATGGCGGCTCCGGCGTCGCCGAGCTTGAGGGCGATGTTGACGCGGTGGAGTTGAACGTTGGTAGGGCCGAACGCGGTCCATCGGTGGTTGTAGTCGCCTCCGAGTTCGCGGCCTGCGGCTTCGGCCTCGTCCAAGAGGGTGGCGGCGGTGTGCCGGTCAGAGCGTTGGCCGGCGGCGACCGCGCCGCGTAGGAGGAGTGCGCCGTAGACGGAGAGGAAGTCGGGCGTGCGCTGGTCGATGTCGTGGTCGATGCGTTCGGCGTAGGTGCTGGCGGTCTTGGTGGCGGCGCCGTGGTGGCCGTCGTTCATCAGGGCGTGGGTGATGATGCGGGCGCTTGACCCGATGGTCGTGAGGTCCTGGCTGCGGCGGGCGGCCTGCATGCTGCGGTCGGCTGCGAGCCAGGCAAGCCCTTCGTGGTCGAGTTTGAGCAGGATGCTCGCGGCGACGTGGTGGGCCTCGGCCGAGAGCGCTTCGGCCTGGAGTCGGGCGTCTCCCTCGTAGATGGCGCAGGCGTTGCGCAGGTCTGCCAGCAGGGCGGGCAGGGAGTTGATGACGGTGGAGTACTTGCAGTCCTGGTAGCTCCGTTTGGCTGCGGCTACGGCGGCGTCCAGGCGGGCGATGCTGAGGGCAGCCGGGGACGGGTCGTCGCTGCTGGAGGGGTATCCGGCCAGGGCGGCGGCGAATGCCTCGACGCCTTCCAGCGGTGCGCCGTCGGACGGTAGGTCAGCGAGGATGGCGCTGAACACGCTGGCTCCGGCGAGCTTGCCGAAGGTTCTGCGGTGCACGGGGTCCCCTTCCTCGACATCGGCATCTATGTCCAGAGAACCCAGGAATGCGGGCGGAACCATGTCCGCGGGGGCATCCCGTGATGTGATGATCGTCGCCTTCGTGGTGGTCGGCGAGGTGAACGTGGGGAGGGTGCGCGGGGCCAGGCCCAGGGTCATGCGGGCGGGGTCGGGCATCTGGAGGCCGTCGGCGATGCGCTCAAAGACCTCCAGGGTGGTGACCTGGCGGCCGCCCTTCTTCATGGTCTCGCTGACCTTGCCCTGCGACATGCCGCAGGCGATCGCGATTTGGGTTTGGCTGGCGCCTGCGTACTGGCGCAACAAGTGGAAGACGGTTCGGATGTCGCGGGTGGTCAGGGCTTCGATCATCTGCGGGCGCTGCCACAGTGAGTCCGGGATGACGATCGGGTCTGACGCCCGTCCCGACATCGGGTCTCCCTCCGCGTAACCGGTCTTCGCTGAGCGTATATCCCGTCGCGGGATATCGCCTGGGAATGGGTGCCGTCCTGGATTTGGCGGATCTTGGTCGGCATGACGCAGCAGCAGGGAACCGGCAAGCCGGGGTGCCGCTCGTGCGGTGGCCGTGGCTGGAAGTTCGTCTCTCCCCTCCGTGTGGTGTTCGTAGGGACGCCGGGTGACTCCGGTCCGCAGGTGCGGCGGAAGCCGTGCCGCTGGTGTGCGCCGACGCGCAAGACGCGTGCGGCGTAGGTGAAGCCGCGGGGCCGGCGGGCGTGGCGGGCGACTGGAAGCGCGGTCGCTTCGCCCCCGTGGCGGCTGCGCTTGGCCGGGTGGGGTTCGGTCGCCTGCTCGTCCGCCGGTCCCGCTCAACCCCTGGGAGTTCTCGGTCATGAACGTGGTGAGCTTGCGGCCCCTTCAGGACACGGCATGGCGTCCGGCTGCGCTGGCGCTGGTCGAGGCGTTGAAGCGGCGGGGCCTGGACGCGCAGGTGTACGGGCACGGTGCGGTGCGGGCGAGCAACCCGGCCGGTGAACCCGACCCGGACGATCCGCGTGGGGCGTTGATGCATCCGGGGATGCGGCAAGAGGTGCTGTGCCGTCGGCACGAGGGCGTGTTGTGGTGGCTGTGGGTGTGGGCCGGGCCTACCCGCCAGTCGCCGCCGGAGTTGGAGCCGTTGTGCCCGCTGCTGGAGACCGACAGGGCGGCGGACCGGATCGCTCGGGTCCTGGCGGTGCCGTTCGTCAGCTCGCCGGACGGCGGGTCGTGATGGGTGTGGTTCCGGTGGTGCTGCCGGACGGGATGAGCGGGCGGCCGGTCGCCGCGCAGATCGAACGCGAGTTCTCCGGTGTCTGGGCCTGGTACGGCGAAGCCACCGGTTCGTGGTGGGCGATGGTCCGGCTCGGTCGTGGCGGGCGGCTGGTGGAGGCGCGCAACCCGGAGGAGTTGCGGAACGCGATCGTCCGCGCGCGGGGCTGGCCCTGGCCCCGATGACACGAGGCTCGCCGGGATGGTGGTGGCGAGTTGGGTGCCCTCGGGCCTGTCTGCTGGGTGGTTTCGGCGGTCGGGCTCGGGGGCTTTGCTCGTTGCGGCTGGGACGGAGACGCAGTTCGGGGCCGTGGTCATGGGCGTGACGTAGGAACGGAGGGACGCTACAGTGCCGGAGAGATTCGCTTATGCGGTCAAGCGTGAGAGTCGTCAGGTGGTCGAGATGTCGAGCTTGGAGTTCGAGCCCCCGAAGTACGCGCGGGTGGTGCTGGAGTTGCGGCGCCGGATCGAGAACGGGGACTACCCGCCTGGGGTGATGCTGCCGTCTGAGTCGCAGCTCGTGCGAGAGTTCGCGGTCGGCCGGACCACGGTGGTTCGTGCTTTGCAGATGTTGCAGCAGGACGGGTGGATCACTCGTGAGCACGGGCGCGGCTCGTTCGTGAAGGGGCGTCCTGGTCCTGCGGCGCGGGCCTCGCGTCCGGGTCTGGCTGTCTTGGACCAGCCGGAGACCTCGCCGGGCGTGAGCCTCTTGGAGGTCGGCACGGTTCCGGCTCCTGCACCGGTCGCCGGCCTGCTCGGCCTCGATGGCGGAGCGCGGGTGCTGGTGCGTCGGTGGGCGACCGTGCGGGAGGGCATCGTCTCGGAGTTGGTGACGTGCTGGTTTCCGCAAGAGCTGGGGTACGGCACCGACCTGGACAAGGAAACGGCGCTGCCGGTCGGGCTCCGGGATCACCTGCGGACCGTCAAGGGACTGCGAGTGGACCACATCGCTGAACGGCTCTCGGCTCGGCTGGGCGTCAAGGGCGAGGCGGAGGCGTTGCAGCTCAAGGAGAGTGAGCCGGTGCTGACGGTCTTGGCGAGCATGCATGACGCCTCCGACACGGTCTGCTTCGTGGCCGAGGTCGTGTTGCCGGGGTCGCTGCATGAGCTGGAGGACGTGTACAGCGTCCCGGACTGACCTGCCCCTTCGGTCAATGTGACGCAGGTCACTCGTTTCGATGGTTGTTCGGTCGAGTGGGCGAGGTACATTCAATCCACATCCACTTGACCGAACAAGCGGTCAGGTGAACGTCTGGAGGTATCTGCCATGGCAGTGCAGGGTCCGTTCAAGGTCGCGTTCGGTGACGTGTTCCCCTACGGCGCGTTCGTCAAGGGCGGCGTCGAGCCGGTCCGCGACTTCGACCGGTCGAGCCGGGAGAACTTCGTGCAGGGCCGCGACAAGGACACCGGCGAACTGGTCTGGTCGGTCGAGGTCCTCGATGCAGACCCGGCGTCCAAGGGCACGTTCAAGGTCAAGCTCATCGCGCCCGTCCAGCCGGTGCTCCCCGAAGCTCCGGCCGGGTTCCCGTTCGTGCCGGTCGAGTTCGACGGGCTGACCGTGACGCCGTACGTCAACAGCCAGAACAACCGGCTCGCCTACTCGCTCAAGGCGGCGGGGATGCGTCCGGCTGGCTTCAAGGGTGGCGCGGGCCGGACTTCGAGCAAGGACACGGCGGCGAAGGACGCGGCCTGATCCCCGAAATGGGTGGGGCGGCTGGAGCTGGTACCTCCGGCCGCCCCGCTTCTCTCCCTCGAACCACACGAAGAGAAGAGGTGTCCAGGCTATGTCCTGGGAGTTCCGCAAGCTCGGTCCCGGTGAGAACGTCGCCGTCGAGGCGCAGCGTGACCCGTTCGCGGCGCCCAAGTGGGCGCCTCCGGTGTGGCACATGCCCGAGGGCCTGGTCCTGCTCGTCAACCTCGTCCGGGCCGTCGTCCGGACCGTGGTGTTCCTGGTCCGCAACATCGTCCCCGTGTCCATCGCGGCCGGGCTCGGCTGGCTCGGTGTCCGGTTCGGCTGGGCGGTCCCGCTCGTCGTCCTGGTCCTGGTCGCGGTCGGCCTGGCCGTGTGGGCGATGGCGGACCGTCCGTCGTTCGTCCGCTACCTCGCTCGTCCGGCTCGTGCCCAGTGGCGGCTGGTGATGGTGTACCGCCGCGACTGGCAACCCGTCCTGGTCACGGCGGGTCTGACCAAGACACACAAGGGCCGCGAGTACCTGCCCAGCCTCGTCCGGGTCCGCTGCGGTCCGACGTCGGATCGGGTGCTGGTGAAGATGCTCAAGGGGCAGGCGCCGGACGCGTGGGAGCGTGTCGCGGTCAATCTCGCGCACGGCTTCGGCGCGACGCTGGTCCGGGTTCGGGAGGGGGACCGTCCGGGGCGGATCTGGCTGGAGTTCGTCCGCAAAGACGCTCTCGCCGTCCCGATCCCCGGCCTGCCCGTCCCCGACGCTGCGGCCGTCGACTTGCGGGCGCTGGAGATCGGACGGACCGAGGACGGGTCCCCTTGGCGGCTGCGGCTGCTCGGAACGCACGTGCTGATCGCGGGGGCGACGGGGGCCGGCAAGGGGTCGGTGATCTGGTCGGCGGTCCGGGCCTTGCTGCCGCTGATGCTGGCTGGCCTGGTCGAGGTGTGGGCGGTCGACCCCAAGCGCATGGAACTCAGCTTTGGCCGTCCCCTCTTCGAGCGCTACGGCCGATACAGCGATGATCCCAAAGGCGGCATGGTCGAACTCTTGGAGGCGGCGGCCGAGGACATGAACGCCCGCGCCGAACAGTTCGCGGGCGTGACGCGCTCGTTCACCCCGACGCATGAGCACCCGTTCCGGGTCGTGATCGTGGATGAGCTGGCGTTCCTGACCGCCTACTGCCCCGAACGGGATCTACGCAAGCGGGCCGAGTCGGCGCTTGCTGTGCTCACCAGTCAGGGCCGCTCGGTGGGGTACTGCGTGATCGGCGCGCAGCAGGACGCACGCAAAGAGGTCAACAACCTGCGCAACCTGTTCCCCGACCGCATCGCCCTGCGGCTGGATGAAGACGAACAGGTCGACATGGTGTTGGGCGACGGTGCCCGCGACCGTGGCGCGCTCGCTGATCAGATCTCGTCCGTTCCGGAGATCGGCGCTGGGGTCGGGTTCGTCCGGCTGGAGACCGTCCCCGATCCGGTCCGCGTCCGGGCCGCGTACGTCTCCGACGACGACATCCGCGACATGGTCGCCTTCGGCCTCCCCGTCCTCAACACCGGGGAGGCTGCATGACACAGCTCTCCCTCGACGGCTCGGAGACGCCCGCGGCCGAGTCGACGTCGGAACCGGTGGTCAAGACCCTCGCCCCGCTGGCGCGGGGGGTGCTGGAAGCGGTCGCGGTCGAACACGGCGTCTGCGTCCGGCCCGTGCCGATGCGGCGCGTCGACCTGCACACCGGTGCGGCCGAGGTGGTGTACGTCCCGTGCGGTCACACCCTCGCCTCGGTGTGCCCGTCGTGTGCGGAGCGGAAGCGCAAGCTTCGGGCGGTGCAGTGCCGTCAAGGCTGGCACCTGGCCGACGAACCCGTCATCACACGCGCCGACCCGGACGAGGAACAACGGGCGTGGATGGAACTGCGCTCGCAGGCACAGGCGGCCCGTGACCGCGCAGCCGAGGACGGGACGGCGGACGGGGAGGGGCCGGAGTTCTGGGACGCCGTCGTGCGGGACCTCGATATCGAGATCGAACGCACCGGCGTGCGGGGCTCACTCAAGACCGGTGAGGATGCCAGGGGCCGGCGGACTCGCTCCACGCGGCGGCGGCAGGACGCGCCGGACCTTCCTCGGCGTCCGGTCGACTCCCGCACGGTCGGGAAGGTCTTCCGGGGCAAGGACGGGAAGACGTTCCGGCCGTCGCTGTTCCTGACCCTGACCTTGGACTCCTACGGGCGGGTGCGCTCGGACGGGACGCCGGTCGACCCGGACTCGTACGACTACACGCGGGCCGCTCGTGATGCGCTGCACTTCTCCAAGCTGGTGGACCGGTTCGTGCAGAACCTGCGCCGGTTCGTCGGGTATGACGTGCAGTACTTCGCGGCCGTCGAGCCGCAGCGGCGGTTGGCTCCGCACCTGCACATGGCGATCCGCGGGACCATCTCCCGCACCGAACTGCGCCAAGTCGTCGCCGCGACCTATCACCAGGTGTGGTGGCCCTCCACGGATCGCGTCGTCTACTCCGGTGACCGGCTGCCGGTCTGGGATGACGCAGCGGGAGAGAACGGCGGCTACCTCGACCCGACTACGGGTGAAGTCCTGCCGACCTGGGATGACGCGCTGGACGCCATCGGGCTGGACGACGACGCCGAACCCCTGCACGTGGTCCGCTTCGGGCGCCAGATCGACGCGCAAGGCGTCCTGGCCGACTCGGCGGACTCGCGGCGGTGCATCGGCTACCTGACCAAGTACCTGGTCAAGGGCGTCGCCGAGTGCCACCAGGCCGAGACGCCCGCGCAGCGTGAGCACGTCGACCGGATGGCCGAAGCACTGCGCTACGAACCGTGCTCACCGACCTGTGCGAACTGGCTGCGCTACGGCGTCCAGCCCAAGAACCCCCGCAAGGGCCTCGCACCCGGCTACTGCAAGGGCAAGGCACACCGACGCGAACACCTCGGCTACGGCGGCCGCCGCGTCCTGGTCTCCCGCAAGTGGTCCGGCAAGACCCTCGCCGACCACAAGGCCGACCGCAAAGCCTGGGCGCTCGCTCGACTGGCTGAGGCAGGCATCCCGGTCTCGAACCCTGCCGGTCCTCAAGCGGCCTACGTCTGGGAACGCGCCGGACCCGGCGACCCCGACGTCCGGCCAACCGAACATCGGCTCCTGCTCCTGATCAACGAACGCATCCAACGGCGCCGCCAACTCGACGCCGCGACCCAGAACACCACTCCCGAACTTTCGGCAACTGCGGAGGCAGCGTGACCGACCGGCGTAAGCAGATGACGGCCTTCGATCCTGATGACCGGCTCCTGACCTACGTCCAGGCGGCCGAGCTGCTCAACACGACTCCGCGGTTCCCGCGCCGTCTGGTGGAGGAACGGCGCATCCGTTTCGTCAAGGTCGGACGGTTCGTCCGCATCCCCGAATCCGCGCTTCGCGAGTTCATCGCGGCCGGGCTCGTCGAGCCGGTCACCCTGCGCGGCAGGCACACAAGGAGGGCTGCTTAATGGCTGGCAAGCGACGCTTCGGACGTGTCCGCAAGCTTCCGTCCGGACGGTTCCAGGCTCGGTATCCGGGACCGGATGGCCTCGACCGTCCGGCGCCGAACACCTTCGCGACCAAGCGGGACGCTGAACAGTGGCTCGTCCTCAAGGAGGCGGAGATCGCGCGGGGCGAGTGGATCGACCCAAACGCCGGCAAGGTGCCATTCGACGTCTACGCCAAGCAGTGGATCGATGACCGCGTGCTCAAGCCTCGCTCTGAGGGGCTCTACCGCAGTCTTCTCCGCAATCACCTCAGCCCGACTTTCGGCAACTACGATCTCGCGGACATCCGGGAGGCCGACGTGCGCCGCTGGCGGAAGCAACGGCTCGGCGTGGTCGGGCAATCGACGGTCGCCAAGGCGTACCAGCTCCTCAAGTCCATCCTGAACACGGCGGTCGATGACGAGTTGATCCGCCGGAACCCGTGCCGCATCAAGGGCGCCGGCACCCCGGACACGCCAGAGCGGGAGATGATCCCGCTCACCAAGGTCATCGAGATCCTCACCGTCATTCCCGAGCGGTACCGGGCGCTCGTGCTGCTCGGCACGTTCGCGAGTCTGCGGTGGGGTGAACTGGCGGCGCTGCGGCGCAAGCATCTCGACCTGAACGCGTGCGTCGTTCGGGTGGCGGGCTCGCTGGCCGAGTTGGACGGCGGCAGGCTCCTGGAGGACACGCCCAAGTCCCGGGCCGGTCGGCGCGTGGTGTCGATCCCGCCGGAGATCGTCCCGGACCTGCAAGCGCATCTGGACGAGTTCGCCGAGGACGGTCCGGACGGCCGGGTGTTCGTCGGTCCCCGTGGCGGTCCGCTGCGGCGCTCGGGGTTCCGGCGCATCTGGAACAAGGTGCGGGCGGACGTCGGCCTTCCTGATCTGCACTTCCACGATCTTCGCCACGTCGGCAACACCCTGGCGGCCACCACGGGCGCGAGTCTCAAAGAGTTGATGTCCCGCATGGGGCACGCCTCGTCCCGCGCCGCGCTGATCTACCAGCACGCCAGCCAGGATCGAGACAAGGCGATCGCGGAGGCGCTGGGGGAGGCGTTCAAGGTCGCTCGGGCCAGTGACAAGGGTGACAAGGGCACCCCGAAACGATCGGGCACGCAACGGGCACGGAAGCCGAAGAGAGCTTGAGGAAAAGCGAGGCCCAGGTGGGAAAACAGGGCTCCTACCTGGGCCTTCTCAGTGGGAGCGGGCGACGGGAATCGAACCCGCGTAGCCAGTTTGGAAGACTGGGGCTCTACCATTGAGCTACGCCCGCGAGGGATGGAGGGCGGCGGTGGCCCTCGATCGCCAACGGTAGCGTACAGGGTGGCGGGGGCGAACGGGTTTGCGGGGCGGTCCGGCAGGTGGAATGCCGGGTTGAGCGAGGCGGACGGCCCTGATCGGCATTAGACTTCACGGGTCGCCGGGGACGGCGGCGGATCGCGGGCTGTAGCGCAGTTTGGTAGCGCACTGGCTTTGGGTGCCAGGGGTCGTGGGTTCGAATCCCGCCAGCCCGACCCAGCTCACGCCGGGTCCGGCTCCTTCACGTGGGGGAGCCGGCACGGTGGTCGGGTGGTCTTCCGCCGGGCTTACCAGGGGACGTCGATTCGGACCTGTCGCAGGTCGATGCGGCCGCGTTCGATCTCGGTGACCGGGACGATGCTCGGGGAGCCCGCCTCGGTGATGAGGAACCGTTCGCCGTCGGCTCTCGGGTCCACGACCGGGAGGACGACCGGGCAGCCTCCCGCCGGCGGGACGTAGCGGGGGATGCTCACCGCTGATTCCGCTTCGGGGTCGAACACGTCGACCACACAGCTGTCCACGACGCAGCCGTCAATGGGGCATACCTGAACGGCGCATCCGTCGGCGACACATCCGTTTCCCCCGCACGCGTCGATGCCGCAGGCATCGCCGCCGCACGCGTTCACGCCGCAACCGTCGGCGCCGCAACCGTCGGCGCCGACGGTTGCGGCGCACGTGTTGGCGGGGCAACCGTCCGCGCCGCAACCGTCGGCGCCGCATCCGTCGGTACCGCAGGCATCGCCACCGCAGGCGTTCTGGCCGCATTGGTCGGCTCCGCACACGTTGCTTCCGCAGGGCCCCTCGGCGGTCGGGTAAATGCGGTCCAGGTCATACCGGGGTGTCACCAGGAAGCGCATCAGATCACCACCAGCGGAAGCAGTTTGCGGCCTCCGACCGACGCCTTGAGACCCTCGTGCGCGAGTGTTCCGTTCCGGTCGACGACGACGTCGGTCAGGCGGGTCTCGTGGTCCGCTGCGGCGGCGTCGGAGCCGCTGATCAGCCCGGCGGCGACGGCCCGGGTCAGCAGGCGCCGTTTGATGTCGTATTTCCAGGACGGGCACGGCAGCGCCGCGGCTTCGCCCGAGGTCTGCTCCGGGTTGACGAACTTGTGGGCGCACGCGCCGCCGCAGGACGGCAGCATGCGGCAGTTCCGGCACGCGGCCTGGTCGAACGGGCTCCAGCCCGACCATTCGCCCATCCGATCCGTGTGGAAGGAAGCGCGGCCGTCGAGCAGCGATCCGACCTTGAGATGGGGCATCGAGATCGTGTCCCAGCATTTGTGCAGGTCGCCGTTCGCGGCGACGACGAGCCCGTTGGGACGCAGGGCGCCGCAGATGCCGATGAACCGGCGGGGGTAGGGCAGGCCGGCGAGTCCGAGTTCGAACGCCAGGCGTTGCAGGCTCGTCTCCAGGGCGGCGTAGTCGCGCTTGGTCATGGTCGCGTCGGACACCGAATGGCAGCCTTCGGTGATCGCTTCGACGGGGGCGAAGTACACGCTGAGGTTGCCGGCCTTGCCGAGCCCGCGGTCGGCCAGGTCCCACAGGAGGTCCTCGATGCTGTCGCGGTTCCGGTCGTCGATGTTCACGCGGATCGCGACATGCATTCCGGTCGTCGTGACCGTGGTCTGGATGTTGCGGAGGATCCTGTCGTAGGTGCCCGTCCCCTTCAAAAGGGCGCGCCTGTTGTCATGGAAGTCGGCGCGGCCGTCAATGGTGATCTGCGCCGTTTTCACGCCTCGCTGCCACAGCGAACTCGCGGTGGCCTCGTCCAGCAGGTACCCGTTGGTCACGATCATTGCCTCGTACGCGGCGCCCTCCGTCTCACGTACGAGTTCTGCCAAGCGGTCCGACAGGCGGAATACGACCTCTTTGGCCATCAGCGGCTCGCCGCCGTACCAGCTGACGCCGAGGCGGCGCCCTGGGGCCAATGAGTCGCCGATAAAGGAGACCAGCGCGTCCTGCACCTGCGGAGTCATCCGGCCGACCGGCTTGTCGGCCCCTTGGAAGCAGTAATCACAACCGAAGTTGCACGCGAGGGTGGGCGCGATGGTGACGACCAGATTGGCAGGGTTGTTGCGCGTGTTCCAGTACTCGACTTCCAGTGCGGCGAGCTCGTCGACGTCGCTGCGGCGCAGGAAACCACCGGCTGCGAGCTCGGCCGCGGATTCCTCTGCGCCGTTCCGCCCCTGGTCGTTCAGCAGGGCGAACTCGTCGGGGGCGAGGAGAGCGGTGGCGCCGCTGACCGTGTTGTGGACGAGAGCCCGGCCGTCGGCGAGCTCGCGATGTTGTAGTCGGACGAGACGTACCGGCCGTTCATTCGCCGGGGCCGCTCTCGGCCGTTGCGCGTGACGCCTCGTCCGCGAACTCGGGCAGCCGCCGGAGGATCGCGTCCTGGGTGTCGCGCACCGTTTTGAGAATGACGGATTCGTTGTCGTCGCCGGTGCGTTCGAGTGTGTCGCGAACCTGCTGCAGCGTCACGCGCAGTTCGGCCGCATCGGGCGCCCTGGTCTTTACGGGAATCTGGGCGATGACTTGGGCGAGCAGCTGGACGAGCTGCCCCACGGTGAGGTCGGTGATCGGCGTTTCCGCCTCGACCCCTGCCACATCGATGACGATCTGTCGACCCGGCTGGCGACTCGCATTGGTGTCGGTCACAGGCGTCCACCTCCGTGGCGGTTCGCTGAGCGAAGAGCCGGCCGGGACGATGACTCCGGAAGTCCGGCTCGTGCTCAAGGTAGCGGAAATATTTCAAGATCTGATGTAGGTGGCCGGAATGTGCCTCGCAGGTCGACTGATTGCGGATCTTGTGCAACAGGGCGGAGGAATTGTCATCACCGACCTTTCATCGGCTCGGTAAAAGGATCATCCCGGGGAGATCGCGAGGCGTCCGGGGTCGGATGAGGCCGGCAGGTGAGGGTTCGCTGGCGGGCTATGTCGACACGCAGGGTGAGTGAGGTACTACTGACGGCGACCGGGTTCTCGCACGAGCCTAGGAGCCCCCTTGGAGCACACGGTTCTCATCGCGGCGAGTGAGCGGGCCGACGCCGACTCCGTGGCCGCGGAGCAGCTGCGGGACGTGCGCGGGGAGGTGGAGCGGCACGGGCTGCGGGTGCGGTGGACGCACCGCACCGCCGACGCGCTGGCCGTCCTGCGCTCGGATGCGACGCTCGCGGCCGTCCTCGCCGAGTGGGCGGTGCCGGACGCCGACCAGGTGCTCGGCGGCATCACCGGGCGCTTCCACGGCCTGCCGGTGTTCCTGATGATGCGCGACGGGGCCGTGCGGGACGTCCCGCTGTGGGTGTACGAGGTGATCTGCGGGCTTGTGTTCCCGCTGGAGGACACGCCCGCGTTCATCGCGGGACGGATCAGCCGGGCGGCGGAGGAGCACGCGGAGCGGAGGCTGCCGCCGTTCTTCGGCGCGCTCCGCCGGTTCGACGAGGCTCACCGCTACTCCTGGCACACTCCGGCGCACGCGGGCGGCGTCGCGTTCCTGAAGACGGGGGTGGGGCGGGCGTTCTTCGACTACTTCGGGGAGCACCTGCTGCGCACCGACCTGTCGATCTCGGTGAGCGAACTCGGGTCGCCGCTCGACCACACCGGGCCCATCGGCGACGCCGAGCACAACGCCGCGCGGGTCTTCGGCGCCGAGCGGACGTTCTTCGTCGTCAACGGCAACTCCACCGCCAACCGCGTCGTCGGGCACCATGCGATCGCCCGCGATGAGCTGGTGCTGGTCGACCGCAACTGCCACAAGTCGATCCAGCACGCGTTGACGCTCAGCGGCGCGCGACCGGTCTACCTGGTGCCCGAGCGTAATGGGCTGGGGCTGGCGGGGCCCGTGCCGCCGGGCGCCCTGCGGGCGGGGGCCGTGAGGGAGCGGGTCGCGGGCCATCCGCTCGCCGGCGGTGCGGCGGCGACCGAGCCCTCCTACGCGGTGATCACCAATTCGACGTACGACGGGCTGTGCTACGACGCGGTGCGCGTGGCGCGGATGCTGGGCGACAGCGTCCCGCGCGTCCATTTCGACGAGGCGTGGTTCGCGTACGCGCGGTTCAACCGGCTGTACGAGCGCCGGTACGGGATGGCGGTGGACGACGCCACCGCGGGCCCCGAGCGTCCGACCGTGTTCGCGACCCAGTCGACGCACAAGCTGCTGGCGGCCCTGTCGCAGTCGTCGATGCTGCACGTCCGCTCGTCGGAGCGCGCACCGGTCGACTACGACCGGTTCAACGAGACGTACCTGATGCACGCCTCGACGTCTCCGCTGTATCCGATGATCGCGTCGCTGGATGTGGCGGCGGCGATGATGGACGGGCCGTCCGGGCCGTTCCTCACCGGTGAGGCGATCCTGGAGGCGGTCCGGTTCCGGCAGGCGATGGTGCGGGTGGCGGCGCAGATCCGCGCCGACGACGCCCGCCCGCCGTGGTTCTTCGGCGTGTGGCAGCCGCCGACCGTCACCGATCCGCGCACCGGCGTAACCGTGCCGTTCAAGGACGCCGACCCGGAGCTGCTGTGCACCGAGCCGGGGTGCTGGACGCTGGAGCCGGACGCGTCCTGGCACGGTTTCGACGGCCTCGAGGACGGCTACTGCCTGCTGGACCCGATCAAGGTGACCATCACCTGCCCGGGCGCCGACGCCGCCGGCGGGGTCGCCGACTGGGGGATACCGGCGCCGGTCGTGGCCGCCTACCTGCGGCAACGCGGGATCGTGGTGGAGAAGACGGGCGACTACACGCTGCTCGTGCTGTTCTCGATCGGCATCACGAAGGGCAAGTGGGGGACGCTGATCGACGCTCTGGTCGATTTCAAGAACGGCTATGACGACGATGTGCCGCTGCGGGAGATGATCCCCGGCTTCGGGCCCGAGGGCATCGGCCTGCGCCGCTACTGCGGCCAGGCCCACCTGCGGCTTCGCGCGTCCGGGCTGGGGACGCTGCTCGACCGCGTCTTCACCGACCTGCCCGAGCCCGTCCTGACGCCGGGCGACTGCTACCAGCGCCTCATCCGCGCCGGCACCGAGCGGGTGCCGCTGGAGCGGCTGGCCGGACGGACCGCCGCCGCCACCGTCGTGGTCACCCCGCCCGGCATCCCCATGCTGATGCCGGGGGAGGCCGTCGGCCCCGACGACGGGGCGGTGATGGCCTACCTGCGCGCCCTGGAGGAGTTCGACCGGGCGTTCCCCGACATCGCCACCGACATCCACGGCGCGCACCGGGACGCCGACGGCCGGTACTGGATCGAGTGCGTCCGCCGGTCCGCCGCGGACGGCGACCGGCCGGAGGCGCCGCCGTCCGCCTGAGAGGGGTGGGGCGCGGCCGTTCGGGGCATGCCTGCGGCGTGGGCGGCGGCCGTGGTGAGGGGGAGCATGAAAGCGGTCCAGTATCGCGAGGTGGGCGGGGCGCCGGAGGTCGTGACCGTGCCGGATCCCGAGCCTGGGCCGGGACAGGTGCTGCTGAAGGTCACCGCGGCGGGCGTGTGCCATTCCGACATCGCGGTGATGAGCTGGCCGGCGGACCAGCTGGCGTTCCCGCTGCCGCTGACCCTCGGGCACGAGGGCGCCGGGATGGTGGAGGCCGTCGGCGAGGGCGTCGAGGGCGTGGCGCTCGGCGCATCGGTCGCGGTGTACGGGCCGTGGGGCTGCGGGGCGTGCGTGATGTGCGCGCAGGGCAAGGAGAACTACTGCCTGCGCGCGGACGGGCTGGGCATCCGGCCGCCCGGGCTCGGCGCGCCGGGCGCGATCGCCGAGTACCTGCTGGTGGACGATCCGCGGCATCTGGTGCCGCTGGACGGCCTGGACCCGGTGCGCAACGTCCCGCTGACGGACGCGGGGCTGACCCCGTACCACGCGATCAAGGGGGCGCTGCCGAAGCTGGTGCCGGGCAGCGCCGCGGTGGTGATCGGGACCGGCGGCCTCGGGCACGTGGCGATCCAGATCCTGCGGGCGCTGAGCCCCGCGCGGGTGATCGCGCTGGACGTGTCGGAGGACAAGCTGGAGCTGGCCCGGACGGTCGGCGCGCACGAGACGGTGCTGTCGGACGAGCGGGCGACCGCGCGGGTGCGGGAGCTGACCGGCGGCCTCGGGGCGCAGGCGGTGTTCGACTTCGTCGGGGTGGGGCCCACAGTTGCGACGGCGACCGGGGTCGCGTCGGTGGAGTCGGACGTGGTGATCGTCGGGATCGGCGGCGGCGTCGCGCAGGTCGGGTTCGGGGTCGTGCCGTACGACGCGTCCGTGCGGGCGCCGTACTGGGGGAGCCGCGCCGAGCTGGTCGAGGTGCTGGAGCTGGCGCGGGCCGGGATCGTGGACGTGCACGTCGAGACGTACTCGATCGACGAGGCGCCGGAGGCGTACGAGCGGCTGCACGCGGGCCGGATCAACGGCCGCGCGGTGATCGTGCCGAACGGGTGATCACCGGCGCACCGGCCGGAGCGGATGCCGGTGCGCCGGTGGTCCTCAGAGGGTCCGGGCGTGCGCCGCCGCGACCGCGATCGCCTCGGCGAGGCGCTCCGGCCGGCGGCCGCCCGCGTTCGCGACGGCGCCCTTGCCGCCCGCGCCGCCGCCGACCTCGCGCGCCGCGTCGATGAGCAGGTCGCGCGCCCGGACGCCGGTCCGCGGGCCCGCCGCCGCGACGAGTTGCGCCTTCCCGCCGGACGCGGTGCCGAGGACGGCCAGGCCGCGGCCGTCGCCGGTCGCGACGATCGCGGACGCGAGGGTCCGCAGGTCCGCGGCGGGCATCGCGTCGACCTGCCGCGCGACGAGCCAGCCGGCGGGCACCGGCTCGGCCAGCGACACCAGGGTCCGCGCCCGCGCGTCGAGGTCGGCGCGGCGCAGCGCGTCCAGCTCACGCCGGGTCTCGGCGAGCAGGTCGAGCCGCTGCCGCAGCCGGTCGGGCGCCTGGTCGGGGCGCACGTCCAGCAGCGCGGCGAGCTCGGTCAGCAGCGCCCGTTCGTGGTCGAAGTGCCGCAGGGCGTCCGGGCCGGTGAGCGCCTCGACGCGGCGCAGCCCGGTGCCGATGGACGACTCGCCGACGATGTGCACGGGCCCCGCCTGGGAGCCGTGCCCGACGTGGGTGCCGCCGCACAGCTCGCGGGACGCGTCGCCGATGTCCACGATGCGGACGTCCGCGCCGTACTTCTCGCCGAACAGCGCGAGCGCGCCCGCCGCCTCCGCGTCGGCGCGGGACGCCTCCCACACGCGCACCTCGGGGTCGTCGGCCAGGTACTCGTTGACGAGCGTCTGGACCGTCCCGATCTCGGGCACCGCGGAGAAGTGCGCGAAGTCGAACCGCAGCCGACCTGGCTCGACGCGGGATCCGCGCTGGGCCGCGTGGTCGCCGAGGACGCGGCGGAGCATCGCGTGCAGGACGTGCGTGGCGCTGTGCGACCGGGCGGTCGCCGCGCGCCGGTCCGCGTCCACGACCGCCTCCGCCTCCTCACCGGGACGTACCTCGCCGTCCACGATCCGGACGGCGTGCACGTGCAGGCCGTCGATGCCGGAGCGGGTGTCCAGCACCTGGAGTACGGCGCCCTGTGTGCGGATCGTGCCGGTGTCGCCGACCTGGCCGCCGCCCTCCGCGTAGAACGGGCTCTGGTCGAGGACCACGTCCAGTTCGTCGCCTTCGCCCGCGACCGGCGTGAGGCCGCTGCCGTCGAGGAGCGCGACCACCCGCGCCTCCGCGGTGGTGGAGGAGTAGCCGACGAAGTCGGTGCGGCCGTGTTCGGCGACGACGCGCCGGTAGAGGTCCTGCCGCGCGACCGCGCCGCCCTTCCGGTCCCGGCCCGCCCGCTGTGCCCGGCGCCGCTGGTCGTCCAGCAACTGCGCGAACGCGTCCTCGTCGACGGTCAGGCCCGCGGAGCGCGCCGCGTCGAGGGTCAGGTCGATCGGGAAGCCGTAGGTGTCGTGCAGCTCGAAAGCGGTCTGCCCGGAAATGGTGGAGTCCGCCCGGGAGATCGCCGATTCCAGGAGCCGGGTGCCCTGGCGGAGCGTCCGCTCGAACCCGTCCTCCTCCGCCGTCACGACCCGCTCTATCAGCTCCGACTGCCGCTCCAGCCCCGGCCACGCCTCGCTGAGGTTGCCGATGACGCTGCAGGTCAGCGGCGCCAGGACCGGCTCGTCGATGCCGAGCCGGCGCGCGTGCCGGATCGCGCGGCGCATGAGGCGGCGCAGCACGTAGCCGTGCCCGTCGCGCGCGGGCAGCACGCCGTCCGCGATCAGGAACGCGATCGACCGCGCGTGCTCGGTGACGACCCGGAACGACATGGACTCCTCGCTGCCGTCGCGTCCGGGGTATTCGCGTCCCGCGAGTTCCTGGACGCGCCGGAGCGTCGGTGACAGCAGGTCCGTCTCGCACACGGTGCCGACGTCCTGCAGGACCGCCGCGAGCCGGTCGAGGCCGAGCCCGGTGTCGATGTTCTTCGCGGGCAGCTCGCCGAGGATCGGGTAATCCCCCTTACCGGGCCCTTCGCCGCGCAGGTTCTGCATGAACACCAGGTTCCAGAGTTCCTGGTAGCGCTCGCCGTCCACCGCGGGCCCGCCCTCGCGCCCGAACGCGGGCCCGCGGTCGTAGTGCAGTTCGGACGACGGCCCGCACGGGCCCGGAACCCCCATCGACCAGTAGTTGTCCGCCATTCCGAGCCGCTGGATGCGCTCGGACGGGACGCCGACCCGCCGCCAGAGATCCTCCGCCTCGGAGTCGTCGAGGTAGACGGTGACCCAGAGGCGTTCCGGGTCGAGGCCGTAATGGCGGGTGAACAGCTCCCACGCCCAGGCGATCGCCTCCGCCTTGAAGTAGTCGCCGAACGAGAAGTTGCCGAGCATCTCGAAGAACGTCGAATGCCGGGTCGTCCGGCCGACGTTCTCGATGTCGGACGTCCGCGCGCATTTCTGCACGGACATCGCACGCGGATGCTCCGGCGCCGTCTCGCCCAGGAAGTACGGCTTGAACTGGTTCATGCCCGCGTTCGTCAGCAGCAGCGTCGGATCCGACGGGATCAGCGAGCTGGACGCCACGACGCGGTGGTCGCGTTCCCGGAAGAACTCCAGGAAGGTGGAGCGGATATCAGAAGAGCGCATGGGACGGCCTCACGAGGTCGATGGGATGACGGCGCACACCGCCGAGCCGGGCCGGGCACGACTGCTCGTTCCCCAGCTCGGCGCGGCTAGCTCGCCGCCCCACCTCGTGAAAGACCATCGGAAGATTTCCCGTCCGCGAATACGTCCCCACAACGCTACGCGACGCCCCCCGACCCCCGCACCCGAAATTCCGCCGTCGCGCGTCGTCAAGGGCGAGGACTACGTCAGGCAGGAGCTCATTCGGGATTGAGGGGGGCGGTTGTGCGGGCGTCGTAGGCGGCGCGGGCGGCGTCGATTTCGGACAGGTGGGACTCGGCCCAGGAGACGAGGGTGATCGCCGCCTCCAGGAGGGTCGCGCCCATGGGGGTGAGCGTGTAGTCGACGCGGGGCGGCACCACCGGGTACACGGTGCGGATGACGATGCCGTCGCGCTCCAAGCCGCGCAGCGTGACGGTCAGCATGCGCTGGCTGATGCCCTCGATCTCGCGTTTGAGCTCGGTGAACCGGAGGGTGCGGTCGCCGAGCAGCGCGATGACCTGGAGCGACCACTTGTCGCCGATGCGGTCGAGGATCTCGCGGCCCCGGCAGCCGGCCACGGTGTGCTCGGGGAAGTTCATGGTTATCTCCAGGTGACCGAGGCAGGAAAAAGTGCCTTCTTGTGCCGCCGGCGCGGGGATCCGCACCATGGAGACGGTTCCGGAAAGGAACCGTCTTACTGTGCATAACCAAGGAGACACGATGACCGCGGAACTTGTCGAGATCCCGGGCTACGTCGCCGGCACCTGGACGATCGACCCGCTGCACTCCGGCGTCGGGTTCACGGTCCGGCACCTGATGGTGAGCAAGGTGCGGGGCCGCTTCGGGACGTTCGAGGGGACGGTGGTGACCGGCGACGACCCGCTGGAGTCGTCGGTGACCGCGACGGTCGGCCTGGCGTCGATCGACACCGGCAACGCGCAGCGCGACGAGCACGTGAGATCCGCCGACTTCCTCGACGTCGAGAAGTACCCGGAGATGGCGTTCCGCTCGACGGGCGTGCGCGCGAACGGCGACGGCTTCGTGCTGGACGGCGAGCTGTCCCTGCACGGCGTCACCAGGCCGGTCTCGCTGGACCTGGTGGTCGAGGGGTTCGGGCCGGACGTGTTCCGGCAGGACGACCCGTTCAAGGGCGCCCGCGCCGGGTTCACCGCGACCGGCGAGATCAGCCGGCTGGAGTTCGGCGTCGGGGACGCCGCGACCGTGCCCGGCGGGAAACTCGGGCTCGGCGACAGGATCGAGATCGTCCTGGAGATCGAGGCGGTGCTGCGGACGGAGTGACCCGCTGTTAACCGCCTGTTCCCGGCCGGTTCAGCCGCCGCGCGCGGCGGGCGCTCCATGATCGGAGGGGACAGGACGGAGGCGCGGATGCCGAACGGGACGTCCGAGGCCCGCGCGCGGCGGGCCCCGGACGAGGCCGCCCCGGCCCCGGCGGACGGGCGGGCGCGGCTGGCGGCGCCGTGGATCGTCGGCGGACTGACCGCGGTGATCACGGCGGTGACCACGTCGCTGGACGCCCTCAGCCTGCCCGCGCCGGCGCAGATCGCCCTGACCTGCGGCGTCGCCGCGCTGGCCGGGGTCGCGGCGTGGGGCGCGCAGCAGGCGCAGGGGACGCCGGGACGGGACGCGCCGGAGCGGATCGCGGGCGGGGTGGCGCCGGCGCAGCTGCCGCCGGTGATCGCGCACTTCACCGGGCGGGAGGAGTCGCTGGCCGAGCTGCGCCGCGCCGTCGAGACCGGGTCGGGGTCGCCGGCGTCGCCGCTGGTGGTGTCGGTGCACGGCCCGGCGGGCGTCGGCAAGTCGGCGCTCGCGGCGCGGTTCGCGCACGAGATCGCCGACGCGTATCCGGACGGCGCGCTGTACTTCGACCTGCGCGGCGCGGCCGGGGCGCGGGTCCGTCCGGAGGACGTGCTGCCGGCGTTCCTGCAGGCGCTGGGGGTGCGGCTGGCGACCGACCCGGGCGGGCTGCCCGAGCTGCAGAAGCTGTGGTGGACGTGGACGCGCGGGCGGCGGCTGCTCGTGCTGCTCGACAACGCGCACGACGCCGGCCAGGTGCGGGCGCTGCTGCCGCCGGGCGGCGGCTGCGCGGTGCTGGTGACGTCGCGGCAGCCGCTCGGCCTGCTCAACGACGTCGACCGGCGGCTGCGCGAGTTCACCGCGGAGCACGCGGTGGAGCTGCTCGGCCGCCTCGCCGGGCGGGACCGCGTCCGCGCGGACCCGGACGCCGCGGCCGAGATCGCCGAGCTGTGCGGCCGGCTGCCGCTGGCGATCGGCATCTGCGGTGGCCGTCTTGCGGCCCGCGAGACGTGGACGCTGCGCGTGCTGGCCGATCGGCTGCGCGACGAGCGGCGCAGGCTCGGTGAGCTGGAGCACGGCATCGACAACGGCGTCCGGGCGAGCCTGGCGCTCAGCTACGACGACTGCAGCCCGACGCAGCGGCGGCTGCTGCGCACCCTCGGCGTCCAGGCGGCACCGGACGTGCAGGCGTGGACGGCCGGCGCGCTGCTCGGGCTGTCGGACCTGGAGGGCGAGGACCTATTGGAGGCCCTCGTGGACGCGCAGCTCGCCGAGTGCTCGGGGACGGACGCGACGGGCCGGATGCGCTACCGGCTGCACGACCTCGTCCGGCTGTACGCGCACGAGCGGGCCGAGCAGGAGGACGCGGAGGAGGAGCGGGACGCGGCGGTCGAGCGGGTGCTGGACGGCTACCGGGAGCGGGCGGAGCGGGTCGCGGCGAGCCGGTGGCCGCAGGACTGGCACCGCGGTTCGGGGCAGGTGCCCGATCTGGGGTTCTCGGCGATCGACTGGGTGACCAGCGAGCGTCCGGCGCTGCTGGCGCTGCTCGGGCAGGGCGCCGAGCGGGAGATGTGGACGCTGGTGTGGCGGCTGGGCCGGGCGGCGTGCTCGCTGTTCCATTCGCTGCGCGTGTTCTGGCCGGAGTGGAAGGCGGCGGCCGAACTGACCCACACCGCCGCCGGCCACCTGGACGACCGCGCGCTCGGCATCGCGCTGCTGGAGCGTTCGGCGGTGCGCGGGAACCAGGGCCGGGTGGACCTGGCCTACGAGGACGCCTCGGCGGCGCTCCGCGTCTTCACCGGGAACCGGGAGATGTGGTGGCGGGCGCGGGCACTGCGCTCCACCGGCATGTGCCTCCGGGACGCGGGCAACCTGGACGAGGGCCAGCGCTATCTCATCGAGGCCATCGACGCGTTCGGGGCGGAGGGCGACGCGTGGTGGCAGGCGCGCACGCGCCGCAACCTCGCGGAGTTGCGGCTCGCGCAGCGCCGCTACGAGGAGGCCCGCCACCTGCTGGAGACCGCGCTGGAGGTGTTCCAGCGCAATGGCAACCGGTACTCGGAGGCGCAGACGCTGCGCGCGCTCGGCGAGGTGCTGGCGTCGGAGGCCCGCGCGTTGCGCGCGTCCGGCGACGGCGCGGCGGCCGAGGTCAAGTACAGCCTGGCCGCGCCCGCGCTCGAGCGCGCCGCGGAGGCGTTCCGGCTGCGCGGCGAGCAGTGGGAGGAGGCCCGGTGCCTGCGCGCGGCCGGGGAGGTCGGCGATCCCCGCAACGGGCTGCGCGAGCTGACGTTCGTCCGGAACGCGGGCCGCGTGCTGGCCGACCTCGGCGACGTCTGGGGCGTCGCGCGCACCCGCGTCTCGGAGGCCAACGCGCTCGCCCGGCTCGGCCGGCACGCGGAGGCCGCCGACACCGTCCGGCTGGCGGTCGCGGAGTTCGACGGGCTCGGCGACCGCTGGTGGCAGGCGCGCGGGCGCCGCACGCTCGCCGAGATCCTGTTGGACGCGGGCGACCGCGCGGCGGCGCGGCGGCCCGCCCGCGAGGCCCTCGACCTGTACCGCAGCCTCGGCAACGCGGCGGGGGAGAGCCGGGCCCGCGCCGTCCTCGCCCGGACCGGGCCGCCGCAGGGCTAGCGCCGGAGGTCCGGGAGACTGGGGCCGTGGAACTGCGGCAGCTCAGGTACTTCGTCGCGGTCGCGGAGGAGGCGAACCTCACCCGCGCCGCCGAACGGCTCGGGCTGCGCTCGCCGTCGCTCAGCCAGCAGGCCCGCGGGCTCGAACGGGAGCTGGGCGCCGCGCTGTTCGACCGGACGGCCGCCGGAATGGAGCTGACCCCGGCACGGGGCCGCGCTGCTGCCGGAGGCGCGGGCGGGGTGATCCTCGCGGACGGGACCGACCGCGCCCGCATCGAGGAGATCACCGCCGAGGATCCGTTCCTGCGCACCGGACGCGTCCGCTACGAGATCATCGCGATCGAGCCGACGCGGTCGGCGCTCGCCGGCATCACGGTGCGAGCAGGGCGGGCAGCTCGTCCAGCGTCGTGATGCGGGGCACGTCCAACCCGCCTGGGACGGGCTCGGACGAGCGGTCGAGCCACACGCCCGCCAGCCCGGCGGACGCCGCGCCCCGCGCGTCGATGTCCAGCCGGTCGCCGACGTACACGACGTCGCCGGGCGCCAGGCCGAGCCCGGTGCAGGCCAGGTGGAAGATCTCCGGGTCCGGCTTGGCGGTGCCTGTCTCGCCGGAGGTCACCAGGTATCGCAGCCGGTCCGCCAGCCCGATCCGCTCGATCTTCGCGCGCTGCTGCCCGGCGTCCCCGTTGGTGATCACGCCGAGCCGCAGCCCGCGCTCCGCCAGCGCCGCCACCGCGCCGGGCGCGTCCGGGAACGGGCGCCACGCGGCCGCGTACCGCGCCAGGTAGCCGGCGAGCCACGCGTCGGCGCGCGCGTCGTCCCAGTCGCCGAGGCCCAGCTCCCGGGCGAGCGGGACGATCCGGGCGCGCCGCTGCTCGGCCAACGTCAGCTCGCCGGCAAGGTACCGGTCGACCGACGCCTCGGTCAGCTCCAACCAGCGCCGGACGAGCCGCTCCGGATCCTCGCCCGGGAACGACGCGGAGATCGCCTCGGCCGCCGCGCCGGCATGGTCGAGCAGCGTCCCGTCCAGGTCGAACAGCACGGCCCGGGCGGCGCGGATCAACGGAAGCGCCCCGCGTCGGCGAGGACCCGCGCGGTCTGCACGACGGACTCCCGGCGCCGCGCCAGCGCCGCGGCCTCGTCGTCCTCGTCCAGGATGAGCCGGCACAGCTGCGGGACGGCGAAGTTCCAGGCGACCAGGCCGAGGATGGTGAACATCCGGTCCTGCGTCGCCTTGACGGCCTCGTCCTCGGGCAGTCCCGCGGCGACCCCGGCGGCGCGGAACTCGCGGACCCGCTCCCGGTAGGACGCGCGGCGCTCGCATTCGCCCTGCACCTCGCCGCGCGTCTCCAGCGCCTCCCACAGCAGCAGGCGGATCTGCTCGGGATTCTGCTGGTACCAGTCGAACAGCAGGCCCACGCCGTCGGCGAACGCGGTGGGGGAGATGTCGGCACCGCGGCAGATCTCGTCGACCTTGCACCGCACGACCTCGCCGAACAGCTGCTCCTTGCCGCCGTAGTAGAGGTAGATCGCCTGCTTGTTGGCGCGGGCCTGGCGGGCGATGCGGTCGACGCGGGCGCCGGCCAGCCCGTGCGCGGTGAACTCGGTGACGGCCGCGTCGAAGATCCGCCGCCGGGTGGCCTCCGCGTCGTACGTCATGCCCCGAATTAAACCAGCCGGTTGACAGGGCGCCTCCGGAGGGCCAGGGTAAACCAACCAGATGTTTTATTTGAGGAGAACGCGATGACCACCACCGAGGCGCCGATCCCGGTCCGCTCGCCGCTGCCGCAGGGCCTCGCCGGGCAGACCGCCGTCATTCTCGGCGGCAGCTCCGGCATCGGCCTGGCCGCCGGCGCGATGCTGGCCTCGCTCGGCGCGCGCGTCGTGCTGACCGGCCGCGACAAGGCCCGGCTGGGCGCCGCCGTCGACCGCGCCCGCGCCGCGGGGCCGGACGGCGACGTCCTCGGCGTCGCGGGCGACGTCGCCGACGACGACGCGGTCGCGGAGGTCTTCGAGCGCGCCGGCGCCGCCGACCACGTCCTGGTGACCGCCGGCGGTCTCGGCGGCGCCGGACCGGTCACCGAGGTCACCCGGGACGCCGCGCGCGGGGCGTTCGAGACGCGGCTGTGGTCGGTGCTGTCCGCCGTGCGGGCGGCGGTGCCCGCGATGGCCCCGGGCGGCTCGTTCACGCTGACCTCCGGCGGGCTCGTGACCCGGCCGCGTCCCGGCCTGGCGGTGCCGGTCGGGGTGGTCGGCGGGATCGAGACGCTCACCAGGGCCCTGGCCGTCGAGCTGGCGCCGCGCCGGCTGCGCGTGAACACCGTCCGCTACGGGATGATCGACACGCCGCTGGCCCGCGGGGGCATCGGCGCCGGCGCGGACGAGGCGGGCGACCGGGCCGTCGCGGCGGCGGGACTGCAGGCCCCGCTCGGCCGCTGGGGGACCGCCGACGAGGCCGCGTCCGCCGTGCTGTTCCTCATGGCCAACCCGTACGTGTCGGGCGAGATCCTCACCCTCGACGGCGGCCAGACCCTCTGAGGACCGGCTCCCGGCGAGGGCGAAATCGGATGCCGCCCCGGAGCGGTTTTGCGACCATCCGTGTGTGGACTTCTCCGGAGATTTCGAGACGCACCTGACCGCCCGCCCCGCGGCCGCCGAGCGGCTCGCGGGGTGGGCGGAGGCGCGCGGCCTGGAGTTCGCCCACATCGTCCTGGCGCGCGGCCGGACCGCCTCGCAGCCGATGCTGACGCTGCGCACCCGCGGCACGCTGGACGACGCGCTCGCCGACGCCGCGCGCACCGCCGCCGACCTGCGCGGGGACGGTCTCCAGCCGGTGCGCGTCAAGGTCGAGGCGGCGCCCTGGAACGCGGGCGTCCCCGCCGGCGACGCCGACGCGCTGGGCCCCGAGTACTACTTCGAGCACCACCTCAAGCTGCTGCTCGACCCCGGTTTCGACGCGGGCGCGCTGGCCGGCGCCGCGCGCCCGCACGCCGCGCACGTCTCGCGCAACGCCCGCCGCGTCCGCTCCGACGGACGGCAGGAGCGGTTCGTCACGCAGCGCTGCCGGTGCGTCGGCTCCCGCACGGCGGGCCGCCGCCTGGACGCGCTGGCCGCCGCGCTGCGGGCGCGCGGCCACGAGATCGTCTCGGTGGACCGCGAGTTCGTCGTGCACGACGGCGCCCCGTTCCTGGACGACGGCTGGATCGAGGAGGAGGTGCGATGACGCCGCGACCGCCGCTCCTGGGCATGGAGCCGCACGAGCCCACGTTCGAGGAGCTGGCGCACGAGGGCGCGCTCGACCACGTCCTCGCGGCGATCTCCCGGTCCAGGTGGCGGGACCATCTGGTGCTGCGCGGGAGCGCGCTGATGCGCGCCTGGTACGGGCAGGACGCCCGCCGGCCGCACGACCTCGACTTCGTGGTCGACTCGCGGGTCTGGAAGGACGACGAGAACCAGACCGACGAGATCTTCGAGGACCTCTTCCTCGCCGTCGACGCCTGGCCGTGCACCGGGCTGATGGACGGCCTGCGCTTCGTCCCCAGCCGGGCCGAGCGGTCGTCGATCGGCGCCTACGGCCCGCGCGAGACCATGATCCGCGACCGCGAGGACGACCGCTGGGGGTTCCGGCTGGCGCTGCCCTGGCACTGCGACGGGGCGAGCGGGCAGGTCCAGGTCGACTTCGCCTTCGACGAGCGCCTTCACGTCCCGCCGCGCCGTACCGCCGTCCCGCGCCCGTCGGGGGACGCGCCGCTGTTCGTGAATGCCGTCCTGCCGGAACAGGCGCTGTGCTGGAAGCTGTACTGGCTGTGGATCGACTCGCAGCCGCAAGGCAAGGACCTGTACGACGCGTGGCTGCTCAGGAACGCGAAACCGTCCCCGCACCTGCTGGACAAGACGTCCGGCACCGACGACATGGGCCCCGCCCTCTGCGCCTCGTGGATCTCGGCCGACAAGGTCGACTGGGACGGGTTCCGTGCTCGGTACCCGATGGTCCGCGGCTCGGCGGAGGACTATGCGGCGGCCGTCATGGACGAGGTGCTCCGGCCGGCGTTCGGCTCGCCGGAGACGCCCCGGCCGGCCGCGGAGTGAGCGCGTGGTGGGGCCCCTGACCGGCGTCCGGTTTCGGTCAGGGGCCCCATCGGGCTCGGCCGCGCTTCAGGGGACGCTGGGAGGTCGCGCCCCGGGGAGCCGCGTCAGCCGAGGCCGTTCCTGATGGCGGAGATCAGCTCGCCGCCCGTGGTGTCGCCGCTCAGCTCCCAGAAGAAGGCGCCGCCGAGGCCCTGGCCCTTGGCGTAGGCCATCTTCCCGCCGATGGTGGACGGGGTGTCGTAGCTCCACCACTCGCTGCCGCACTTGGCGTAGGCGGTCCCGCCGACGGTTCCGGTGGGCGGGCACTTGCCC
Source organism: Actinomadura opuntiae (assembly GCF_030283205.1). Taxonomy (GTDB): domain Bacteria; phylum Actinomycetota; class Actinomycetes; order Streptosporangiales; family Streptosporangiaceae; genus Spirillospora. The sequence continues at coordinate 59,469 of NZ_JASNWF010000018.1, read as the reverse complement.
TTGAGGACCCGGTAGTCCTCGATGCCGGCCTCGTAGGTGCCGGGCGCGGCGCCGGTCGCGGTGCCGCCCGGTTCGGACTGGGTGACGCCCGTCCAGCCCCGCCCGTAGAAGCCGATGCCGATCAGCAGCTTGCTTGCCGGCACGCCCTTGGCCTTGAGCTTGGCGATGGTGTCGCTGGTGTTGAAGCCCGCGTGCGGGATGCCGGGGTAGGAGGTCAGCGGCGAGTGCGGCGCCGTCGGGCCCTGGGCGTCCCAGGCGCCGAAGTAGTCGTAGGTCATCGGGTTGAACCAGTCGACGTACTGGGCGGCGCCCGCGTAGTCCGTCGCGTCCATCTTGCCGCCGTCGCTGGCGTCGGCGGTGATCGCGGCGGTCACGAGGTTGCTCGACCCGAACTTCGCGCGCAGCGCGGCCATCAGCTTCTTGAACGCGTCGGGGCCGCTGGTGTCGCAGGAGAGCCCGCAGGCGTTCGGGTACTCCCAGTCGATGTCGATGCCGTCGAAGACGTCCGCCCAGCGCGGGTCCTCGACCAGCTTGTAGCAGGAGTCGGCGAACGCGGCGGGGTTGGCGGCGGCCTGCCCGAACCCGCCCGACCAGGTCCAGCCGCCGAACGACCAGATGATCTTCAGGTTCGGGTACTTCTTCTTCAGCTTGCGCAGCTGGTTGAAGTTGCCGGCCACGGGCTGGTCCCAGGTGTCGGCGGCGCCGTCGACGCTGTTCGCGGCGGTGTAGGTCTGCTGGTAGTCGGCGTAGGCGTCGCCGATGGCGCACTGGCCGTTGGTGACGTTGCCGAACGCGTAGTTGAGGTGGGTGAGCTTGGCGGCGGACCCGCTGGTGTCGACGTTCTTGACGTAGTAGGCCCGCTGGTAGACGCCCCAGTCGGTGAAGTAGCCGACGACCTTGTTCCCGCCGCCGCTCGGGTCGCCGCCGCCGCTCTCGTCGGTGGTGACCGACACGGCGCCGGACGCCGCGGACACGTTGCCGGCGGCGTCGCGCGCCTTGACGGTGAAGCTGTAGGCGGTCTTGGCGGACAGGCCGGAAACGGTCGCGCTGGTGCCGCTGACCGTGGCCGCCTTGGCGGTGCCGTTGTAGACGTCGTAGCCGGTGACGCCGACGTTGTCGGTCGACGCGTTCCACGCCAGCGAGACGCTGGTGGCGGTCTTGGACGTCGAGTGCAGGTTCGCGGGAGCCGAGGGGGCCTCGGTGTCCTTCTGCGGCGTGCCGGACCCGTCGCAGGCGGCGCCGTTGACGGTGCAGCCGGTGAACCAGCCGGAGCCGGTGCCGTCGAAGCCGAAACTCGTGGTCGCCCCGGCGGCGACCGTCCCGTTCCAGCCGGCGTTGGCGAAGGTGTAGTGGTCGCCGGAGACGGTCTTCGTCGCGTTCCACACCGAGGTGACGGACGTGCCGGACGGCAGGTCGGCCTCGACCTTCCAGCCGCTGATGGCGGCGCCCGTCCCGTTGCTGATCGTGCAGTTGCCCTCGAAGCCGGTGCCCCAGTCCGAGGTCTTGGCGCACGTCGCGGTGACGGTCCCGGCGGCCGGCGCCGGTGGCGCCGCGAGCAGGGCCGTCGCGAGTGCGAGGGTGGCCGCGGCGGCGAGCGCGGCGGCCCGCCTTCCGCTCTGTCCGGTCATGATTCTCCGTTCGTCCGTGCCCCCGAACCAACAGGAATCCCCGCTCTTCTCTTAGGAAAGTTTCCTAAGAAATTGGGGTGATGGTAACCGCGCGGACAGGGCCGTTCAAGCCCTTCCGGGCGGCCGGGGCGGCGGGCGTCCGGTGGTCCGGGCGCCTGCCTGGGGTCGTACGGGACGGCCCGCCGGAGAAAGACCGCAAAGGCGGTTCAGGACGTCCCGAACCAGCCCGGCACGTCCAGGCGCCACGGGTCCTCCGGCGTCATCGCGCGCAGGGTGCCCTCCAGCGCCCGCACCCGCTCGGCGCCGAGCCGCCGGACCCAGTCGCCGCGGATCCGGTCGAAGATGCGCGCGGACCGGGCCAGCGCGTCGACGCCCTGCGCGGTCAGCCGGACGATCTTGCGCCGCGCGTCCGCCGGATCGGCGGCGCGCTCGACGTACCCGGCGCGCTCCAGCGACTCGACCATCTTGCCCGCCGCCTGCTTGGACACCCCGAGCCGGCGGCCCAGCTCGACGGCGGTGGTGCCGTCCGGGCCGATCGCCTGGAAGACGAAGCCGTGCATGGGCCGCATGGCGGCATGGCCCTCGCGGGCCAGCTCGGCGTGCAGCTCATCGACGATCGCCTGGAAGGCCAGCAACAGGCGCAGCGGCAGCTCGAAGCCGGGCGGGTCGGTGGGAGCGCTTGACATGAAAGACAACCTCGTTGACTATATGGACAACCACATTGACGAATTTACGGGATGGGGAACCATGACACTGCTGCGCAACGCCGACAACCGCCGCACCGAGACTCCGAACGGCGTGATGACCACCCTGGCCACGCCCACCCAGGGCGGCACCGAGGGCATCGCCGTCTGGCGCGTCGACTGGGTGCCCGGCAGGACCGGCCCGCTGCACGCCTTCGACACCGAGCAGGTGTGGACGTTCCTGGACGGTGCCGTCACCATCGACCTCGACGGCCGCAAGATCGAGGCCGGGCCCGGCGACACCGTCGTCCTGCCGCCCGGCCTGCCCCGCCAGATGACCGGCGCGGACACGGGCTTCACCGCCGTCGTCGCAGGCCACGCCGGCTGCCTGGTCTTCGATCCGGACGCGGTGGTCAGCGCGGACAAGTGCGAGCTGGCGCCGCAGGGCGACGAGCGCATCGTCCCGCCCTGGGCCCGATGAGGGACGCTCAGGCGCCCAGATAGGCCAGGACCGCCAGGACGCGGCGGTTGTCGTCCTCCGACGGCGGCAGCCCGAGCTTGCCGAAGATGTTGTTCGTGTGCTTGCTGATCGCCTTCTCGGTCACGAACAGCTGCGCGGCGATCGCCGCGTTCGAACGGCCCTCGGCCATCAGCCCGAGCACCTCGCGCTCGCGGGGGGTCAGCTGCTGCAGCGGCTCCTCGCGGGCGTGCCGGGTGAGCAGCTGGGCGACCACGTCCGGATCCAGCGCGGTGCCGCCGCCCGCGACCCGCCGCACGGCCTCCACGAACTGCTTGACGTCCGACACCCGGTCCTTCAGCAGGTAGCCGATGCCGCCCGAGCTGTCGGACAGCAGCTCCCGCGCGTACAGCTGCTCCACGTGCTGCGACAGCACCAGCACCGGCAGCCCCGGCACCTGCTTGCGCGCGTCCAGCGCCGCCCGCAGCCCCTCGTCGGTGAACGTCGGCGGCAGCCGGACGTCCACCACCGCGACGTCCGGACGGTGCGTCGTCAGCGCCCGCAGCAGCGACGGGCCGTTGTCGACCGCCTCCACGACCTCGAAGCCGAACGCCCCGAGCAGCCTGATCAGGCCGTCCCTGAGGAGGGCCAGGTCTTCGGCGATGACAACGCGCACGGCAGCTCCATGGTCACGACGGTCGGCCCTCCGGGCGGGCTCGTCACCGCCATCGTCCCATCGAACGCCGCGAGCCTGCGTTCGATCCCGCGCATTCCGCCGCCCGCCGCGGGGTCGGCGCCGCCCGTCCCGTCGTCACCGATGATCATGAGCAGCCGGCCGCCGGAGTGCTCGATCTGCAGCCACGCCCGCTGCGCAGCGGAGTGCTTGACCACGTTCGCCAGCATCTCCGCCACCGCGAAGTACGCCGCCGACTCCACCGGAGCCTCGGGACGTCCGGGCAGGTCGATGTGGACGTCCACGGGCAGCGGCAGGGTCAGCGCGAGCGCGCGGACCGCGCCGTCGAGGCCGCGTTCGGCCAGCACCGGCGGATGGATGCCCCGGACGAGGTCGCGCAGCTCCGTCAGCGCCGTCCCGCTGGACTCGCGGGCCTCGGCGAGGAGCTTCTGCGCCATCTCCGGGTCGTGTTTCATCATCTCCTCGGCCAGCCCGATGTTCATGCTCAGCGCGACCAGCCGGGCCTGCGCCCCGTCGTGCAGGTCGCGCTCGATGCGGCGCAGCTCCGCCGCCGAGGCGTCCACGGTCTGCGACCGGGTCTCGGTGAGCTGCTCGACCCGCTCGGCCAGCGCGGCCCGCGTCGGCGCCAGCAGCGACCGGCAGAACACCGCGTGCGCCTTCATGAACGCCGGCCCCACCGGGCCGGACACCACCACCAGCACGGCGCCCAGCACGATGGACCCGGCGAACCCGGCCACGCCCCAGTCGCTCAACGGCCAGAACGGGCCCCACCCGTAGTCGGTGATCAGCGACAGCCAGGGCGCGACGAAGATCCCTTCCAGCCCGTAGAGCGCCAGACCGCCCGACAGGACGCCGAGGACGAGCGCGACCGGCACGTTCAGGACCGTCCACAGCAGATCGCGCCAGGACGCCGGATCGGCCAGCAGCCACCGCAGCCGCCCGAACGGACCGAGCCCGCCCGGCGGCTCCGCCCGGTAGGGGACGGGGATCTTCACGCCGGACCACTCGGCCGCCCACGTGCGCTGCTGGTCGGCGATCGCCCGGATCGCCTGGAAGACCACCGGGACGAGCACGACGCCCGCGCCCAGTGGGATGAACGCGATCGACAGCACGGCCAGGATGAACAGCGGCAGGTTCACCGCGAACGCCACGACGATCTGGACGACCCCGCGGAGCAGGCCGGTGAGGGCTCTCCGCCCGTATTCGCGCACTAGCTCGCTCACCTTTTCCTCCAAGGGATCGCCATAGCGGTGGATCTCCACCATTGTGGGCGGTCGCACTCGACGGCTCGGTGGTGCTAGGCCCACTCTTCGCGGCCGAGCCGGTAGTGCTGGACCTACCGTCATTCGAGCGGTGAGAAGACAAGCGGCCCCGATCCCTGGACAATGCACAGGCGACACCCAGGGGAGAAAGCGAATCCAAGCTGTGACAGCGACCATCAGCCAGACGTCCGCCGGGCCCGAGGGCGCCGAGCCCCCGATCCGGCCCATCACCGAGCGCATCGCCGAGGAGATCGGCGTCCGCGAGGGCCAGGTGCGGGTCGCGGTGGACCTGCTCGACGGCGGGGCGACCGTCCCGTTCATCGCCCGCTACCGCAAGGAGGCGACCGGCGCCCTCGACGACGCGCAGCTGCGCGCGCTGGAGGAGCGGCTGCGCTACCTGCGCGAGCTGGACGAGCGCCGCGCCGCGATCCTGGAGTCGATCGAGTCGCAGGGCAAGCTCACGGGCGAGCTGCGCGCCCGGATCATGGCGGCCGACTCCAAGGCCCGGCTGGAGGACATCTACCTCCCGTACAAGCCCAAGCGGCGTACCAAGGCGCAGATCGCCCGCGAGGCCGGCCTCGAACCGCTCGCCGAGCTGCTGCTGGACGACCCGTCCCGCGACCCGCAGGCCGAGGCTGCCGCGTACGTGGACGCCGAGAAGGGGGTCGCCGACGCCACCGCCGCGCTGGAGGGCGCCCGCGCCATCCTGGTCGAACGGTTCGCCGAGGACGCCGACCTGATCGGCGCGCTGCGCGAGCGCATGTGGAACAGCGGCCGGATCGTTTCGCGCGTCCGCGACGGCAAGCAGGAGAGCGGCGCGAAGTTCTCCGACTACTTCGAGTTCTCCGAGCCGTTCACCAAGCTGCCCTCGCACCGCGTCCTCGCCCTGTTCCGCGGCGAGAAGGAAGAAGTCCTCGACCTCGACCTCGAGCCGGAGGACGAGCCCGAGGACCCGTCCGCCCGCAGCTCCTACGAGGCGGAGATCGCGCGCCGCTTCGGCATCGCCGACCAGGGCCGCCCGGCCGACAGGTGGCTGGCCGACGCCGTCCGCTGGGCCTGGCGCACCCGCATCCTCGTGCACCTCGGCATCGACCTGCGCACCCGGCTGCGCCAGGAGGCCGAGGACGAGGCCGTCCGGGTGTTCGCCGCCAACCTGCGCGACCTGCTGCTCGCCGCGCCCGCCGGCACCCGCGCCACCATGGGCCTGGACCCGGGCCTGCGCACCGGCGTGAAGGTCGCCGTCGTCGACGCCACCGGCAAGGTCGTCGCCACCGACACGATCTACCCGCACGAGCCGCGGCGGAAGTGGGACGAGTCGATCGAGACGCTCGCCAAGCTCGCCCGCGAGCACAAGGTCGACCTGGTCTCGATCGGCAACGGCACCGCCTCGCGCGAGACCGACAAGCTCGCCGCCGACCTGATCGCCCGGTACCCCGACCTCAAGCTCACCAAGATCATGGTGTCGGAGGCGGGCGCCTCGGTGTACTCGGCCTCGGAGTACGCGGGCCGCGAGCTGCCCGGTATGGACGTCTCGCTGCGCGGCGCCGTCTCCATCGCCCGCCGGCTGCAGGACCCGCTCGCCGAGCTCGTCAAGATCGACCCCAAGTCGATCGGCGTCGGCCAGTACCAGCACGACGTGTCCGAGGTGAAGCTGTCGCGCTCCCTCGACGCCGTCGTCGAGGACTGCGTGAACGCGGTCGGGGTGGACGTCAACACCGCGTCCGCGCCGCTGCTCACCCGGGTGTCCGGCATCGGCGAGGGGCTCGCGGAGAACATCGTCGCCCACCGCGACGCCAACGGCCCGTTCCGCAGCCGCACCGGCCTCAAGGAGGTCCCGCGGCTCGGCCCGAAGGCGTTCGAGCAGTGCGCGGGCTTCCTGCGCATCCCGGGCGGCGACGACCCGCTGGACGCCTCCAGCGTGCACCCCGAGTCCTACCCGGTCGTCCGCCGCATCCTGGACGCGGCCGGCAGCGACATCAAGGGCCTCATCGGCAACACCGCCGTGCTGCGGTCGCTGAAGCCGGCCGCGTTCGTCGACGACACCTTCGGGCTGCCGACCGTCACCGACATCCTCGCCGAGCTGGAGAAGCCCGGCCGCGACCCTCGTCCGGCGTTCAAGACCGCCACCTTCAAGGAGGGCGTCGACAAGATCTCCGACCTCGAGGCAGGGATGCTGCTGGAGGGCGTCGTCACCAACGTCGCCGCGTTCGGGGCGTTCGTGGACGTCGGCGTCCACCAGGACGGGCTCGTCCACATCTCCGCGATGTCGGACAAGTACGTCGAGGACCCGCGCGAGGTCGTCAAGCCCGGCGACATCGTCCGGGTGAAGGTGCTGGACGTCGACCTGCAGCGCAAGCGGATCTCGCTGACGCTGCGGCTGGACGACGAGCCGGGCCGCGACCAGCGGGGCGGCCGCGGCGGCGACGCCCGCGACCGCGACCAGCGCCGCCCGGGACGCGGCGGCAAGGCCGCCCGCGGCGGACAGGGCGGCGGCCAAGGCGCTGGCCAGGGCGGTGGACAGAGCGGCCGCCAGGGCGGCGGACAGGGCGGACGCGGCCAGTCCGGGCGCAACCAGGGCGGGCGCAACCAGGCCGGCGGCGGACGCGGCGGCCGGGGCGAGGGGCGCGGCCGTGACCGCTCAGGTCAGGGCGGCTCCGGCAGCGGCGCCATGGCCGACGCGCTTCGCCGCGCCGGGCTCGACAAGGGCCTGCCCGGCGGCGACCGCAAGTCCCGCTGACGCCCGGACCCGACGAACGCGCGCGTGCCATTCCCATGGACTCCTCCATGGGAATGGCACGCCGACGCTGAACGCAGTGCGCCGGCGCGTGGCCCGTTCCGGTCAGCGACCGGACCCGCGCCAGCGGCCGTCCGATCCGCTCTCGGTGTGCCGGTCGGGCGCGGAGGACTGACGGGGATCCTGCGGGGGAGCGCCCTGCGGACCGGTCGGCGGCACACCCGGCCGGTTGTAGGGGCCCGTGCCCAGCGGATCCTGGGCGTACGGGCTGCGCTGCGGCGGAACGGGCGGCTGCGGCGGAACGCCCTGCTGAGGCGGACCGGGCTGCTGCGGTACCGGCGGGTGGGACGCCTGCCGGCCGAACTGGGGCCCGCCGAGCACCGGCCCGCCCAGGGCAGGACCGCCGAACGGGTCCTGCGCAGGCGAGACCTCCTCGTGCGGGCGCTCGTCCTCCTCGACCGGCCGGTGCCGGGGGAACTGCACGACGGCGACCGCGCCGAGCAGCAGCGCGCCGAACCGCATCGCCGAGTGCCCCATGTCCTTGGGCCACGCCTCGGCGTACATGAAGGTGCCCATGGTCAGCAGGTAGGACTTGGCGCTCACCGTCATGACCGTCGACACGATCGACACCCGGCAGCGCTGGAACGCCATCACCATGATCCCGAAGCCGATCGCCGCTGCGAACACCGTCAGGTACGGCCAGGGCGTCGCGGTGATCCGCAGGCTGGTGGCGTGCGCGTCGTCGCTCCACCCCTTGATCGCCAGCTCGGCGGTGCCGACCGGGAACCCCGAGCTCAGCCCGTAGGCGATGCCGGTCACCGGGCGGGCGTGCCGGCCGTCCGGCCGGTAGTCGCCCAGCACGAGGATCAGCACCGGCACCAGCACCGCCGGCGCCACCACCACCGCGATCTTCCACAGCGGCACGTCCGCCGAGCCGATCGGCTCGTGGCCGCTGATGGAGGTGGTGAGCAGCAGGATCGCGGCGGCGATCAGCAGCAGGCTGAGCCACTCGCGGGCGGTGAGCCGCTCGCCGAAGAACACCATCGCGATCAGCAGCAGCGGCACGACCCCGGACATGAAGATCGGCACCGCGGTGGACAGGGGGAGCTTCCCCAGCGCCACGATCTGCAGGCTGAGGCCGCCGAGCACGAAGGCCAGGCCGATGAGGAATATCCAGTTGCTCACGATCGTCCAGATCATGTGCAGGATGCGGTTGCCCCGGACAGGGGCCATCCGGTCCGCCGCCAGTTTGAAGACGGCGAACCCCAGGTAGTACAGACCGGTCGCGCTGAAGGCCGCGGCTATCCCGTTCATCCCGGACGAGTATGGGGGGTCGGGTGCCAAATGTCACTGCCTGTACGGGATTGTTGACAGCGATTCGCCGGTCCAAGCCCACCGCGATGTCCGCAGCCGCCGCCGCTACCCCATAGACTTGGCGCGCGAGGGCGCGGAGCCGCATCTCGGCATGCCCGCGCCCGCGAAGACCGACCGGCTGAGAAGACGCAGACGGGCAGCGGCACGACGGCCGTGTGCGTCGAGGCCGGGCGCTCGCAGGCAGAAGAGAGCACGCGTCGAACGCCGCGGCCGAGACAGCGCCCGATCAAGGAGACCTACCCCAGTGAAGACCGATGTCGAGGAGCTGACCCCCACCCGGGTCAAGCTCACCGTCGAGGTTCCGTTCGACGAGCTCAAGCCGAACCTCGACAAGGCGTACAAGGAGATCTCGCAGCAGGTGCGGATCAAGGGCTTCCGGCCCGGCAAGGTCCCCGCCCCGCTGATCGACAAGTACGTCGGCCGGGGTGCGGTCCTTCAGGAGGCGGTCAACGACGCGCTTCCCGAGCTGTACGGCCGCGCCGTCGAGGAGACCGAGATCTTCGTGCTCGGCCAGCCGGAGGTGGAGGTGACCGAGCTGGACGACGGCACCCAGTTCGCCTTCACCGCCGAGGTCGACATCCGGCCGAAGTTCGAGGTGCCCGACTACGACGGCATCGAGGTCGTCGTCGACGACGCCGAGGTCACCGACGAGCAGGTCGAGGAGACCGTCGGCAACCTGCGCGAGCGGTTCGCCTCGCTGACCGCCGCCGAGCGCCCCGTCGAGGAGGGCGACTTCGCCACCGTCGACCTGGTCGCCCGGATCGACGGCGAGGAGGTCGAGGACGCCTCCACCACCGGCTACTCCTACGAGGTCGGCAGCAAGTCCGCCATCGAGGGGCTGGACGAGGCGCTGGTCGGCCTGTCGGCCGGCGAGGACAAGACCTTCACCGGCACCCTGGTCGGCGGCGAGCACGCCGGCGAGGAGGCCGAGATCACCGTCACGGTGCAGAGCGTCAAGGTGAAGAACCTGCCCGAGCTGGACGACGACTTCGCCCAGCTGGCCAGCGAGTTCGACACCATCGACGAGCTGCGCGAGGACGTCCGCGCCCGGCTCGGCCGGCAGGTGAAGCTGCAGCAGCTGTCCGAGGCCCGCGACAAGGCCCTCGAGGCGCTGCTGGAGAAGATCGACATCCCGCTGCCCGAGAAGGTGGTGGAGGAGGAGATCAGCCGCCGCAACCAGCAGCTGGAGCAGCAGCTCCAGATGGCGGGGATGTCCAAGGAGGACTACCTCTCCGACGAGGAGAAGTCCGAGGAGGAGTTCGACACCGAGGTCGCCGACGCGGCCCGGCTCGCCGTCAAGGGCGGCTTCGTCCTCGACCAGCTCGCCGTCCAGGAGGAGCTGAACGTCGAGAACGAGGAGCTCAGCGAGTACGTCGTCACGCAGGCCATGCAGATGGGCGTGGCGCCGCAGCAGCTCGCCGAGTACCTCACCCAGAACAACCAGCTCCCGGCGATCGTGTCGGAGGTGCTGCGCAGCAAGGCGCTGAACCTCGTGGTCGAGCACGTCACGATCAAGGACGAGTCCGGCAACGTGATCGACGTCGAGGCCGTCCAGCGCGAGCTGAACGGCGAGACCGCCGACGCCGGGACCGAGGGCGAGACCGCCGAGAGCACCGAGGCGGAGACCGCCGAGAGCACCGAGGCCGAGACCGCCGGGGACGCCCCCGGCGACGAGGCCGCGGAGGAGACCCCCGCCCCGGCGGCGGAGGCCGCCGCTGAGGAGGCCCCGGCCGCCGAGGCCAAGGACGGCGACGCCAAGTAGGCCCACCGCGTTCCAGGACGTTCTGAGCGTTCCCGACACGCCCCGCACCCGCGCCCCGGGTGCGGGGCGTGTCGCGTTCGCGGAGATCGTCCATACCTCGCGGAGGCGTGGGTACGCCCCTGGCGAAAAGGCGGCCCCCCGGGCTTAACCGGGGTCGTGAGCGCGTTACTGTCCAATCATCCGAACCGATTAAAAGGACCGGAGGAACACCCGGTGAGCATGCCTCCGACTTTCGACGAGTCGTCGCGGATCCAGGCGCGGGTGGCCGAGGCGCCCCTGCTGCCCCTGGGCGACCAGCTGTTCCAGCGGCTGCTGCGCGAACGCATCGTCTTCCTCGGCCAGCAGGTCGACGACGACATCGCCAACCGCATCTGCGCCGAGCTCCTGCTGCTGTCGGCCGAGGACGGCCGCCGCGACATCACGATCTACATCAACTCGCCAGGCGGCTCGGTCACCGCCGGCATGGCGATCTACGACATCATGCAGTACGTCCCGAACGACATCGTGACGGTCGGGATGGGGCTGGCCGCCTCGATGGGCCAGTTCCTGCTGTGCGCGGGCACCACGGGCAAGCGCTACGCCCTGCCGCACGCCCGGATCATGATGCACCAGCCGTCCGGCGGCATCGGCGGCACCGCCTCCGACATCAAGATCCAGGCCGAGCAGATGCTGTACGTCAAGAAGACGCTGGCCGAGAAGATCGCCGAGCACACCGGCCAGTCCCTCGACCAGATCGAGCGCGACTCCGACCGGGACCGCTGGTTCACCGCCGACGAGGCGAAGGACTACGGGTTCGTCGACCACGTGGTGCTGAGTGCCACCCAGGTGCCCTCCGAGGGCACCGTCTCCTGACGACCTGAACACCTATCGGAGGCACACAGTGAGCGACCTCATCCGACCCGGTTTCAGCGATCTGGCCCGGCCCGGCGTCCAGGCGGGCGGATCGGCGCTGCCGGTCGACAACCGCTACATCATCCCGTCCTTCGTCGAGCGCACCACGTACGGGGTCAAGGAGATGAACCCGTACAACAAGCTCTTCGAGGAGCGGATCATCTTCCTCGGCGTGCAGATCGACGACGCGTCCGCCAACGACGTGATGGCCCAGCTGATCACGCTGGAGTCGATCGACCCCGACCGCGACATCAGCATCTACATCAACTCGCCCGGCGGCTCGTTCACCGCCATGACGGCGATCTACGACACGATGCAGTTCGTCAAGCCCGACGTCCAGACGGTCTGCATCGGCCAGGCGGCCTCGGCCGCCGCCGTGCTGCTCGCGGCGGGCACGAAGGGCAAGCGGGCGGCGCTGCCGAACTCGCGGATCCTGATCCACCAGCCCGCGACCGAGGGCACCTACGGCCAGTCCAGCGACATCGAGATCCAGGCGCGCGAGATCATGCGGATCCGCGAGCTGCTGGAGTCGATCCTGGCCGAGCACAGCGGCAAGAGCATGGAAGAAGTCCAGCACGACATCGAGCGCGACAAGATCCTCACCGCCGCCGAGGCCAAGGAGTACGGTCTCATCGACGATGTCTTCGCCAGCAGGAAGCGCAAGGCCGAGGTAGTGTCGTCCTGAGGACGGCAGGACGCGGGAGTCCCCGAGCCCGGTCGCCACACTTCCGGGCGAGGGGCTTACCAAGTCCGTTGGAGGCGGTAACGTCGAGTCCTACGTCGAGAGCCCTCGGGACGCCAGCAGGCCGCGCCGCACCCTCTCAGACGGGCGGCCCCACGAAAAGGAGACAGTTGGGTGGCACGCATCGGCGACGGTGGTGATCTGCTCAAGTGCTCGTTCTGCGGGAAGAGCCAGAAGCAGGTCAAGAAGCTCATCGCGGGTCCGGGCGTGTACATCTGCGACGAGTGCATCGATCTCTGCAACGAGATCATCGAGGAGGAGCTCTCCGAGACCTCCGACCTGAAGTGGGACAACCTGCCCAAGCCGCGGGAGATCTACGAGTTCCTGGACTCCTACGTCATCGGGCAGGAGACGGCGAAGAAGGCCCTGTCGGTCGCCGTCTACAACCACTACAAGCGGATCCAGTCGGGTGACGTGGGCCGGGACGACCAGGTGGAACTGGGCAAGTCCAACATCCTGCTGCTCGGCCCGACCGGATCCGGCAAGACGCTGCTCGCGCAGACGCTCGCCAAACTCCTCAACGTCCCGTTCGCCATCGCGGACGCCACGGCGCTGACGGAGGCCGGATACGTCGGGGAGGACGTCGAGAACATCCTCCTCAAACTGATCCAGGCGGCCGACTACGACGTCAAGAAGGCCGAGACCGGGATCATCTACATCGACGAGGTCGACAAGATCGCCCGCAAGAGCGAGAACCCGTCGATCACCAGGGACGTCTCCGGGGAGGGCGTCCAGCAGGCGCTGCTGAAGATCCTGGAGGGCACCACCGCGAGCGTCCCGCCGCAGGGCGGCCGCAAGCACCCGCACCAGGAGTTCATCCAGATCGACACCACGAACGTGCTGTTCATCTGCGGCGGCGCGTTCGCCGGCCTGGAGAAGATCGTCGAGTCCCGGGTGGGCAAGCAGGGCATGGGCTTCGGCGCCCAGATCCGCTCCAAGGCCGACTTCGAGGTGTCCTCGGCCGTGCTCGGCGACGTGATGCCCGAGGACCTGCTGAAGTTCGGCATGATCCCCGAGTTCGTCGGCCGGCTCCCGGTGATCACCTCGGTGCACAACCTGGACCGGGAAGCGCTGATCAACATCCTCACCGAGCCGAAGAACGCGCTGGTCCGCCAGTACCACCGGCTCTTCGAGCTGGACGGGGTCGACCTGGAGTTCACCTCCGACGCCCTGGAGGCGATCGCCGACCAGGCCATCCTGCGCGGCACCGGCGCCCGCGGCCTCCGCGCGATCATGGAGGAGGTCCTGCTCTCGGTGATGTACGAGGTGCCGAGCCGCCAGGACGTCGCACGCGTGGTCATCACCCGCGAGGCCGTCCTGGAGCACGTCAACCCGACCCTCGTCCCGCGCGACCGCCCCAAACGCGAACCGCGCGAGAAGAGCGCCTGAGTCCGCTCGAGAACGCCCCGGCCCTTCGGGTCCGGGGTGTTCTCGCGTCACCGCTCGTCTCAACGCGCCTGAGCCGTCACGCGAGCGCGTTGTCTGACCGGTGGGGGCGAAGCCGAAGGCGAGCCAGTTCTTGGGCCGGGGTAGTGGGAACTCAGCGTGATTCGCCGAGACCCGCTTCGCGGGCGAGGACGATGGCTTGGGCGCGGTCGGCGACGTGGAGCTTCATGAAGATGTTCGACACGTGGTTGCGGACGGTCTTCTGGCTGAGGAACAGCGTGCCGGCGATCTCGGCGTTGCTGCGGCCCTGCGCGATCAGCTCCAGGACCTCCCGTTCCCGGTCGGTCAGCTCCGGGAACGCGGCGCGCCGGGGGTCGGGCATGTCGCTGAAGTAGGTGAGGACGCGGCGGGCGATCTCCGGCCCGTAGATGGCCTCGCCGGCCGCGACGGCCCGCACCGCCCGCGCGATCTCCTCGGCGCCGGACTCCTTCAGCAGGTAGCCGCGGGCGCCGGCGCGCATCGCGTTGAACACCGAGTCGTCGTCGCGGAACATCGTCAGCACCAGCACGCCGATGCGCGGGCTGGTGCGGGTGATGGTGCGGGTGGCCTCGATCCCGTTGCCGCCCGGCATGTGCAGGTCCATCACGACGACGTCGGGCTGCAGTTCGGCCGCCATCCGGACGGCGTCGGGCCCGCACTCGGCCTCGCCGACGACCTCCACGCCCAGCGCCTGCAGCAGGCCCTTCAGACCCTGCCGGAACACCGGGTGGTCGTCGGTGATGAGGACCCGGATCGCGTCGGTCATCGGCGGCCTCCGCTCACGCGCTCAGGAGCGCCCGCTTCGTCCGGGCGGAGCATGATGGTACCCGGCGGCGCCGGGCGCGGGCAGCGGCAGCCGGGCCGACACCACGGTGCCGCCGCCGGGCCGCGAGGTGACCGTGCAGCCGCCGCCGATCTCCGCCGCCCACTCCTTCATCGCGGCGAGGCCGCGGCGCGGGCGCGGCCGGTCGCCGTTGCGCGCGGAGTCCGGCAGGCCGGGCCCGCTGTCGGCGACCATCAGGTGCAGGTCGGCGTCGCGGCGCAGCAGCACCATCGCGGTGCTGCCGGGCGCGTGCAGCCGGACGTTCGTCAGCGCCTCCTGGGCGATCCGGTAGGCGGCGACCTCGACAGCGGCGGGCAGGTCGGCGGCGCCGCCGTCGAACCGCACGTCCACCCGCTCGGCGCAGCCCTCGGCGAACGACTCGATCGCCGCGACGAGCCCGAGGTCGTCGAGGGCGGGCGGGCGCAGCCCGTGCGCGAGGTCGCGGATCTCCCCGACGGCGGTGGCGAGCCGGTCCCGGACGTCGGCGAGCACGGGGTCCATCCGCTCGGGCTCGCCGGCGAGGGTGATGCGGGCGGCGTCCAGCGACATGGCGAGGCTGGCGAGCGTCGGGCCGAGCCCGTCGTGCAGGTCGTGCCGGAGCCGGCGGCGCTCCTCCTCCCGGCTGGCGAGGATGCGCTCGCGGGAGCGTTGCAGGTCGCGGGTGATGCGCAGCAGGTGCGGAATCGCCGCCGCCTGCGCGGCCACGGCCCCCGCGGCGAAAGCGCCGGCCAGCACGGCGGTCCGCGCCAGTACCGCTCGCATCCCGTCCCACTCCTTTCGCCCCGCGCCGAGGCCGTCCGGCATCACCCTTTCCGCGGGGGCGACCCGGTGTCAGGTGACCTGTGTCCCGTCCGCGGCGGGAAAACGCTCTCTGGGACGCCGCCCGGCCCGGCGGACCTCGCGGGACGGGCCGTGGGACCGCCGCGGTCCCCGTAGAATCGTTGGCCGTGACACAGCCCAGCAGTGAGCGCGGCCAGGGGGCCGCCGCGGACGTCGACCTGCCCACCCAGTACCGACCGGCCGATGTCGAGGGCCGGCTCTACGAGCGGTGGGTATCGGCGGGGCTGTTCACCGCCGACGCCTCCCGCGACCCGTCCCGCCCCGCGTACTCGATCGTTATCCCGCCGCCGAACGTGACCGGTTCGCTGCACATGGGGCACGCCCTGGACCACTCGATCCAGGACACCCTGATCCGGCGGCGCCGGATGCAGGGGTACGAGACGGCGTGGATCCCCGGCATGGACCACGCGGGCATCGCCACGCAGAACGTCGTGGAGCGGGAGCTGGCCAAGGAGGGCCTGTCCCGGCACGACCTCGGCCGCGAGGCGTTCGTCGACCGGGTGTGGAAGTGGAAGGCCGAGTCCGGCGGCCGGATCCTCGGCCAGATGCGCCGCCTCGGCGACTCCGTCGACTGGACGCGCGAGGCGTTCACGATGGACGACCGGCGCGCCCGCGCCGTCCGCACGATCTTCAAGCGGCTGTTCGACGACGGCCTGATCTACCGCGCCGAGCGCATCATCAACTGGTGCCCGCGCTGCCTGACGGCGCTGTCGGACATCGAGGTCGAGCACGAGGACGTCGACGGCGAGCTGGTGTCGATCCGGTACGGGTCGGGCGACGACGAGATCGTCGTGGCGACCACGCGGGCGGAGACGATGCTCGGCGACACCGCCGTGGCCGTCCACCCGGACGACGAGCGGTACGCGCACATGGTCGGCCGCGAGATCGAGCTGCCGCTGACCGGCCGCCGCATCCCGGTCGTGGCGGACGAGCACGTCGACCCGGCGTTCGGCACCGGCGCGGTCAAGGTGACCCCGGCGCACGACCCGAACGACTTCGAGATCGGCCGCCGGCACTCGCTGCCGTCGCTGTCGGTGATGGACGAGCGGGGCGTGGTCACCGCGCCCGGCCCGTTCGAGGGTTTGGACCGGTTCGAGGCGCGTCCGGCGGTCGTCGCGGCGCTGCGCGAGCAGGGCCGGATCGTCAAGGAGATCCGCCCGTACGAGCACTCGGTCGGGCACTGCCAGCGCTGCTCCACGGTGGTGGAGCCGCGGGTGTCGCTGCAGTGGTTCGTGAAGGTCGAGCCGCTGGCGAAGGCGGCGGGCGACGCGGTCCGCGACGGCCGGGTGGCGATCCACCCGCCGGAGATGGCGTCCCGCTACTTCGAGTGGGTCGACAACATGCACGACTGGTGCATCAGCCGGCAGCTGTGGTGGGGGCACCGCATCCCGGTCTGGTACGGCCCGGACGGCGAGACCGCCTGCCCCGGCCCGGGCGAGGAGCCGCCCGCCGGGTGGACGCAGGACGCCGACGTCCTCGACACCTGGTTCTCCTCGGCGCTGTGGCCGTTCTCCACCCTCGGCTGGCCCGACAAGACCCCGGAGCTGGAGCGCTTCTACCCGACGTCGGTGCTGGTCACCGGCTACGACATCCTGTTCTTCTGGGTCGCCCGGATGATGATGTTCGGGCTGTACGCGATGGACGGCGCCGAGCCGTTCCAGACCATCGCGCTGCACGGGATGGTCCGCGACCAGCACGGCAAGAAGATGTCGAAGTCGTTCGGCAACGTCGTCGACCCGCTCGACTGGATCGAGCGGTACGGCGCCGACGCGACGCGGTTCACGCTGCTGCGCGGCGCGAACCCGGGCGGCGACGTCCCGGTGGCCGAGGAGTGGGCGCAGGGGTCGCGCAACTTCTGCAACAAGCTGTGGAACGCGACGCGGTTCGCGCTGATCAACGGCGCGCACGTGCGCGGCGACGTCCCGGCGGAGCCGTCGAGGGTCGACGCGTGGATCCTGTCGCGCCTGCACGCGGTCATCGCCGAGGTGGACGCGCAGCTGGAGTCCTACGACTTCGCCAAGGCGTGCGAGACGCTGTACCACTTCGCGTGGGACGAGGTGTGCGACTGGTACGTGGAGCTGGCGAAGGTCCAGCTTGCCGACGAGCGTGCCGACGCGACGCGCCGGGTGCTCGGCGAGGTGCTCGACAACCTCCTCAAGCTGCTGCACCCGGTCATCCCGTTCGTCACCGAGGAGCTGTGGACGTCCCTGACCGGCGCCGACACGATCGTGACCGCGTCCTGGCCGTCGGCCGACGCCGCGCGCGCCGACCGCGACGCCGAGGCGGCCGTGGAGTCGCTGCAGCGGCTCGTCACCGAGGTCCGCCGGTTCCGCGCCGACCAGGGGCTCAAGCCGGGCCAGAAGGTCGCCGCCGCGCTGGAGTGGGGCGGCTCGCCGCTCGCCGCGCACGAGGAGGGCGTCCGCGCCCTGCTGCGGCTGACCGCGCCGGGCGACGGGTTCGCCGCCACCGCGTCGCTGCCCGTCGAGGGCGTCACCGTCCGGCTCGACACCGCCGGGGTGATCGACGTTGCGGCCGAGCGCAAGCGGCTCGACAAGGACCTCGCGGCGGCCCGCAAGGAGGCCGACCAGGCGTGGCGCAAGCTCGGCAACGAGGCGTTCATGGCGAAGGCGCCCGAGGCGGTCGTCGCCAAGAACCGCGACCGGCTGGCGCAGGCGGAGGCCGCCATCGGGCGGCTGGAGGCACAGCTCGCCGCGCTGCCGCCGGCCTGACGTGCGGCGTGCCGGCGGCGCCCGGCCGGGCCGCGCGGGCCCGGCCTGACGCGAACGGTCGGCGCGGGCCCGGCCACCCGGTTACGATCCGGGTGATCCGCGGGCTTTCAGGCGGTATGGAATCCTCGGGAGTGCAATGGCCGAATCACCTTCTCGCCCCGACGCGCCCGGGGCGGTGCCGGACGACGATCCGGGCCGCCAGCAGGTCGTCGAGGACGGCGGGCCGTCCGGGGGCTTCACCGCCGCCCCGGCGCCCTGGGGCACCTCGCCGCCGTGGTGGTCGGCGGACGCCAGGGACGGGACGGGTCCGCAGATCATCGTGACCGGCACCGGGCCGCAGCCGCTCGCGGGCGGGACGGGCGGGCATCGCCTGCCCGCCCCGGCGAACGGTACCGGCGGCCATCCGCTGCCCGGCGGCACCGGCGGGCACGCCCTGCCCGGCGGCACGGGCGGGCATCCGCTGCCGAACGGGACCGGCCCGCTCGCGCTGCCGGACGGGTCCGGCCCGCAGGGGACGCGGGCGCCGCTGGGAGCGGCGACGCCCGGCGGGGCGCCGCCGGAGCGGGAGCGCCGGCAGGTCTCCGGGCTGCTGCTCGGCGCCGGGATCGGCGCGGCGCTGGTCGCGGTGCTGATGGTCGGCGTCCTGGCGTTCCGGCCGGACGACTCCGCCGGGAAGCGGGCGAAGAACGCCACGGCCGCCGCCGAGTCCACCCGGAGGATCACCGCCGTGCCGCGCGCCGGCGGGATGGTCAAGGACGCGACGGCGCCCGCGGCCAGCGCGGCCTATCCGTTCGTCATGGCGGCGGTGGAAACGGCCGGGGTCGCGGCCGCCGGGAACGGCATGGCCGTCTACACCGACCGGCCCGCCGGGCGGGTGAGCGTGCTGTTCGTGGGCGGGACGCGTCCGGCCGGGGATCCGGGCGGGTTCCTGCGCAGGCTGCGGCCCAGCACGTTCCTGGCCGGCGAGGAGGGCAATCCCGGCAAGAACGGCGGCAAGGCCGAGTGCGGGACGTTCGCGGTGCTCGCCGGGACGCACACCTACTGCGCCTGGGCGACCCGCGACTCCTACGGCGTCGTCGCCTCCGACGTCCCGACCCGGAACCCGGACTTCTCGCTGATGGACGACGTCATGCGCCGGATCCGGAAGGACGTCGAGAAGCCGGCACGCTAGCCGGCGGCAGGAACAGCCGGTCGGTGGCGGCGTCGATCCGGTCGAGGACGAGCCCGGTGAAGTAGACGGTGCCGAGGACGGCCACGCGGTACCCGAGGGTGGCCAAGGCCTCCGGGGTGATGGCGGCGGAGCCGACCACGTCCCAGGCGGGCGGCAGGGGACGGGTGAAGCGCAGGTGCGGCTGCGGCAGCCGGACGTAGGTGACCGGCAGGTCGCCGAGCGCCCGGACCGCGCCGTCGAGGTCCTTGTGGTCGGGCAGGCACACGACGGCGTGGTCGACCTCGCCCCAGCGGTCCCGGGCGGCGGCGAGCGCGGCGGCGATGCCCGTCCCGTCGATGGCGGAGTCGACGAGCAGCGTCGTGGCCGTCCCGGGCACCGTGTGCCAGGACATGCGGCCGGGCAGGACGACCGTGGACAGCACCTCGCGCAACTGGCCCTCGGGCACCTCACCCCCGATGAGGCGCCCTGCGGCGACGCCGACCGCGGCGGCGGCGCGTCCGAGCCCGGCGGGCAGCAGGTCGGCGGGGACGCCGCCGTCGCGGACGTACTCGACCGGCCCGAGCACCTCGGCGACCTCCGGGGTCTGGGGCGCCGACACGAGCCGGGTGGCGGGGCCGGCCACGCCCCGCTTCTCCTCGGCGATCTCCGCCGGGGTGTCGCCGAGGACCCCGGCGTGCTCCAGGAAGATCGGCGTGATCGCGGCCACGTCCGGCGGGAAGAGCGAGACCTCGTCCGACCGTCCGCCCATTCCGGCCTCCAGCACGAGCGCCTCGGCGCCCGCCCGCCGCGCGTGCAGCACGCCCGCGAGCGTGAACAGCCCGGAGGGCGACAGGTAGCCGTCCGCCGGCGGGTCGAGTTCCGCCATCGCGCCGTCGAGCAGCCTGCCGAGCGACGCCAGCTCCGCCTCGGTGACCGCCCGGCCGTCGATCCTGATCCGGTCCCGGTTGGTGCGCAGGCCGGGGCTGGTGACGGTGCACACGCGCAGTCCCGCCGCGACGAGGAACGCCGACGCGTACGTGGCCGCCGTGCCCTTCCCCTTGGACCCGACGACGGTCAGCACCGGCGCGCCGGGGGGCAGGACGTCCAGCATCCGGGCCAGCTCGCGCGCGCGGGCCAGGCTGCGCGTCTCGCCCGGACGGCGCCGCTCCCATTCGCGGAAGAAAACCTCGTCAGCCCGCATACCCCCATGCTTCCACCGTCCGCGTCCGGGCGACCGGGTAGGGACGGGGCGCCCGGTCGCGCCGAGTAGGCTCTCAGCGTGAGCCAGGCATCCGAGCCGCTCGACTACCGCGGCGCCGTGAGCGCGATCATGAGCCGGGGCGTCGAGTGGGAGATCGACCCGACCCTCGACCGGATCCGCGACCTCGTGGACGTCCTGGGCGAGCCGCAGCGCACGTACCCGGTGATCCACGTCGCGGGCACCAACGGCAAGTCCAGCACCGCGCGGCTGATCGAGTCGCTGTTGCGCGAGCGCGGCCTGCGCACCGGGCTCTACACCAGCCCGGAGATGACCACGCTGCGCGAGCGAATCGCGATCGACGGGGAGCCGATCAGCGAGGAGCGGTTCACCGAGGCGTTCCAGGACGTGCTGCCCTACGTGCAGCTGATCGACGGCAAGCACGAGACGCGGCTGTCGTTCTTCGAGGTGCTGACCGCGATGGCGTTCGCCGCGTTCGCCGACGCGCCGGTCGACGTGGCCGTGGTCGAGGTCGGCATGGGCGGGACGTGGGACGCCACGAACGTCGCCGACGGGACGGTCGCCGTCGTGACCCCCGTCGGCCTGGACCACACCCGCTACCTGGGCGACACCGTCGAGGAGATCGCCGGCGAGAAGGCCGGGATCATCAAGCCGGGCGCCGTCGCGGTGCTGTCCCAGCAGCCCGTCGAGGCGGCCGAGGTGCTGCTGCGGCGGGTCGTGGAGACCGGCGCCGCGGTGGTGCGCGAGGGCATCGAGTACGGCGTGCTGGACCGCGACGTGGCGGTGGGCGGCCAGCGGATCGGCCTGCGCGGCCTGCACGGCGACTACGAGGAGGTCTTCCTGCCGCTGTTCGGCGAGCACCACGCGAGCAACGCCGCGACCGCGCTGGCGGCCGTCGAGGCGTTCGCCAGCGGCGCTCCGACCCGCGGGGAGCCCAACCTGGAGGCCGCGACCCGGATCGCGCCCGGCGAGGCGTTCCTCGGCGGCTCCGAGGGCCAACTCGACCCGGCGCTGGTGCGCAGCGGGTTCGCCAAGTCGGCGTCGCCGGGGCGGCTGGAGGTCGTCCGGACGGGCCCGACCGTGCTGCTGGACGCCGCGCACAACCCGGCGGGGATGGCGGCGACCGTCGCCACGATCACCGAGTCGTTCGGCTTCACCCGGCTGGCCGGCGTCCTCGCGGTCGCCGCCGACAAGGACGTCGCCGGGATCCTGGACCAGCTCGAACCGGTCCTGGAGGAGCTGGTCGTGACGCGCAACTCCTCGCCGCGCTCGCTGCCCCCCGAGGAGCTCGCGGAGATCGCTGAGGGGATCTTCGGGCCGGAGCGGGTGCACATCGTGGCGCGGCTGGACGACGCCATCGACCGCGCCATCGGGCTGGCCGAGGAGACCGGTGAGTACCAGGGCGCCGGCGTGCTGATCACCGGATCGGTGGTCACCGTCGGGGACGCCAGGACGCTGCTACGGGTAGGGGAGGGCAGGTGAGCGCCATGACCGGTGAAGCCACGGAGGACGCGCCGCAGCCGGCCGGGCGCCGGGCCCCCGATCCGGTGCGGCGGCTGTACGCCACCGTGCTGACCTGCGAGGCGATCGTGATCGCGCTCGCGATCCCGGTGGCGATCTCGGTGCTGGACGTGTCCGGCGCGACGGCCGGGCTGGTGTGCGGCGGGCTGGCGGTGCTGTGCCTGCTCATGGCCGGGCTGCTGCGGTTCCCGTGGGCGTTCGCGGCGGGCACCGTGCTGCAGGTCGCGATCATCGCGACCGGGTTCATGGTGCCGGCCATGTTCTTCCTCGGCGTCCTTTTCGGGGCGCTCTGGGGGACGGCCTTTTGGATGGGACGCAAGGTGGAGCGGCTCGCGGCGCGCTAAGTTCGCGGGGACGGCACCATTCCTCCGCCGATTCCCGCGTGCCGGTGAACCGCCAATTCCGACATTCTTCTTTATTGGGAAATAGCGCGTCCGGCGGGGGCGACCTCCGAAGGAGCGCACCGTGTCCTCCTACGCCCAGTCCTCCCACGCGCAGTCCTCCCACGCGCACGACCCGGGCGTCCCGCTCCCGGCCCCGGACGGCACCGCCGCCGGCACCGCCTTGGACGGCGCCGGCGCGCGCCGGTGGAGCCCGGCGCTGGGCGCGCTGCTGACGGCGGTCACCGTGCTCCCCGCGGTCGTGCTCGTCGTGCCGGACACCACCGCCGGCGTGCTGCCCGCCGCCGCGCACGCGCTCGGCCTCGGCGGCGGCCGGGTCCCCGCGCTGCTGCGCGCCACCGGCCTGTCGCTGCCCGCGCTCGCGCTCGCCGTCCCGCTCGCGGGCGTCGCCGCGCGCCGCTTCCCCGCGTGGACGGTGCTGGCGACCGGCCTCGTCGTCCTGCTCGGCGGGCTCGGCGCCGTCCGGTTCGCCGGCTCGGTGCCCCAGGTCGCCGCGATCCGCATCGCGCAGGGCGCCGGCGCCGGGCTCGCGCTGCCCGCCTCGCTCGTCCTGGTGTGGGAGCGGCGGAACGCGGCGCTCTCCGCGGTCTGGGCGGGCGTACTCGCCGGGGCCCTCCTGCTCGCCATGCCGCTGGCGATGCATGCCGTCCCGGCGCCGCGTCCGGGCGCGGCGGCGCGCGACTGGCACGCGGCGCTCGCCCCGTTCCCGTGGCTCGCCGGGGCCGCCGCGGCCGCCGCCGTCTTCGGCGTCCTGCTGCGCGGGCGCGCCCCGTGGACGCTGCCGCCGCCGCGCCTCGCCGAACGGGGACGGCTCGCCCTGCCGTTCGCGCCGGTGGCGGCCTTCGCGTTCCTCGCCGTCGTCGCGGCGGACGGCTGGTCGCCGGGGGCCCGCCTGGTGGTGGCCGGGTCGGCGCTCGCCGCGCTCGCCGGCCTCGCGCTGGCCGGCGGCCCGGAGGACGGCCCGTTCGGCTGCGCGGTCGTCATGGTCGCCGCCGGCCTGCTCACCTACCCGCTCGCTGCGCCGATGTCCGGCCTCACCGCCGCGAGCGCGCCCGGCGCCCCGCTGCCGCCCTTCGCCACCGCCGCGCTCGCCGCCGTGGCCGGCGCGCTCGTCGCCGCCCGCGCCCGTCCCCGCGCCGCCGTGGGAGCCGGATACGCCCTCATGACCGCCGGCATCGGGCTGGGCCTCGGCCTCGGCCCCGCCGACGGGACCGCCGGACCCTGGACGCCGCTGCTCCTGCTCGTCCCCGTCGGCATGGGAGCCGGGCTCGCGCTCGCCGCCTCGCTGCGGGACGCGCACGTCGGCGCGGCCCTGTTCGGCCTCTCGCTGTGCTTCCCCGCCGTCCTCGCCGGGCAGCTGGCCGTGCTCTCGCTGCAGGCGGCGCGGCTGCGTCCGGCGCACTCCGACCAGCAGCGGCTGGACGCGCTCGCCGACGGCTACCGCGCCTGGCTCCTCGTCGCCGGGACGGCGGCCGTGCTGCTGGCCGTCCTCACCCTGCGCCTCACCGCCCGGCACGGCCGCGCCGCCGAATCCGTTCCGGTGCCCGAAGCCGGGTAGGATTCGCGCGCTCACCCAATCTGAATTCCGCAAGGAGAAACACACGTGTCCGAGCGCACTCTCGTCCTGGTCAAGCCCGACGGCGTTCGCCGCGGAGTCGTCGGCGAGGTCATCTCCCGGATCGAGCGCAAGGGCCTGACGCTCGTCGCGCTGGAACTGCGCACCCTGTCGCGGGAGACCGCCGAGGCGCACTACGCCGAGCACTCCAGCAAGCCGTTCTTCGGCGAGCTGGTCGAGTTCATCACCGGCGGGCCGCTGGTCGCGATGGTCGTCGAGGGCCCGCGCGCCATCGAGGCGTTCCGCGCGCTGGCCGGCGCGACCGACCCGGTCGCCGCCACGCCCGGCACCGTCCGCGGCGACTTCGCGCTGGAGATCGGCGAGAACATCGTGCACGGCTCGGACGCGCCCGACTCCGCCGAGCGCGAGATCAAGCTGTTCTTCCCCGAGCTCGGCTGAACCGCCCGGGGGCGACCCCGGGGACCCCGTCACGGCCGACACGCGGGCCGGAGCGATCCGGCCCGCGTTGCTTTAGCCAAAAGCGGGCTGCTCAGGACCCGTTTTTTGGACGACGCGCGGAGCGGGCGCCACTGCCTGCGAGCGGGCCCGCACGTTACGATGGACACGCCGCTGCACACGCCCGACAATCATGAAGGGCTCCCTTTCTTCATGGGTAACAAGCTGTCGTTTCTCGGCCGTGACATGGCGGTCGACCTTGGCACCGCGAACACGCTCGTGTACGTCCGGGGACGCGGCATCGTCCTCAATGAGCCCTCCGTGGTGGCGATCAACACCAACACCGGCAAGATCGTCGCGGTGGGCATCGAGGCCAAGCGCATGATCGGCCGCACGCCCGGCAACATCGTGGCCGTCCGCCCGCTCAAGGACGGTGTCATCGCCGACTTCGACGTCACCGAGCGGATGCTGCGCTACTTCATCCAAAAGGTCCACAAACGGCGGCACTTCGCCAAGCCGCGCATCGTGGTGGCGGTGCCGAGCGGGATCACCGGGGTGGAGCAGCGCGCCGTCAAGGACGCGGGCTACCAGGCCGGCGCCCGCCGCGTCTACATCATCGAGGAGCCGATGGCCGCCGCGATCGGCGCCGGGCTGCCCGTCTACGAGCCGACCGGCAACATGGTCGTCGACATCGGCGGCGGCACCACCGAGGTGGCGATCATCTCGCTCGGCGGCATCGTCACCAGCCAGTCGGTGCGGGTCGGCGGCGACGAGCTCGACCAGGCGATCATCTCCTTCTCCAAGAAGGAGTACTCGCTGATGCTCGGGGAAAGGACGGCCGAGGAGATCAAGATGGCGATCGGGTCGGCCTATCCCGGCGGCGAGGACGAGCCGCACGCCGAGATCCGCGGCCGCGACCTGGTCAGCGGCCTGCCGAAGACCGTCGTGATCTCCGCCGAGGAGGTCAGGCGGGCGATCGAGGAGCCGGTCAACGCCGTGGTGGACGCGGTGAAGACCACGCTCGACAAGTGCCCGCCCGAGCTCTCGGGCGACATCATGGACCGCGGGATCGCCCTGACGGGCGGCGGCGCGCTGCTGAAGAACCTCGACGAGCGGCTCCGCGAGGAGACCGGGATGCCGATCCATCTGGTCGACAACCCGCTCGACTCGGTGGTGCTCGGCACCGGCAAGTGCGTGGAGGACTTCGAGTCGCTCCGGCAGGTCCTCGTACCGGAGTCGCGGCACTGAACCACGGGCGGCGACCAGAGAATCCGGAGGTCGGTGGGTGAAGGACACCCGGCGCACCCGCACGGTCCTCGGCGTGCTGCTCGTCGCGGCACTCGCGATGATCACCGTGGACTACCGCGGCGGCGACCACTCGCCGCTGGGCGGGCTGAGAAGCCTCGGCGCGGCCGTGTTCGGGCCGGTCGAGCGGGCGTCGGCGGCGGTGGTGCGGCCGGTCGGCAACACCTTCGGCGCGATCACCGACGCGCCGGGCGAGAAGCGCCGCGCCGACCGGCTCGCCCGCGACAACCAGCGGCTGCGCGAGCAGCTGCGCTCCACCCGGCTGGACCAGGACCGCGCCGCGCAGCTGCAGCGGCTGCTCGGCTCCGCCGGGATGGGCGGCTACAAGATCCTCGCCGCGCAGGTGATCTCCGCCGGCCAGGGCTTCGAGGACACCGTCACCATCGACGTGGGCAGCGGCAGCGGCGTCCGGGCCGACATGACCGTGATGAGCGCCGACGGGCTGGTCGGCCGGGTCACCCGGGTCGGGCCCGCGACCGCGACCGTGCTGCTGGCCACCGACCAGACCTCCACCGTCGGGTCCCGCCTGGAGGACTCCAAGGAGATCGGGATCGTGCAGGGCTCGGGCCGGCGCGGCCTCGGCGGCGGCAACACCCCGCTGAAGTTCCAGCTGCTGGACGCGAGCGCGCCGATGCGGGTCGGGCAGCGGCTGGTCACGCTCGGCTCGCAGGGCGAGCGGCCGTACGTGCCGGGCGTGCCGATCGGCACCGTCGAGCGCATCGACGCCGCCACCGGCGGGCTGACCCGCACCGCCTACGTCAAGCCCTTCGTGCACTTCACCAGCCTGGACGTGGTCGCCGTCGTGGTGGCCCCGCCGAAGACCGACCCGCGCGACGCGGTGCTGCCGGCCAAGCCCGCGCCGCCGCCGAGCCCGACGCCGTCCCCCAGCGGTTCGCCCGGCGACAAAAAGAAGAAGAAGGGCAAGAAGGGACCCAAGACCGAAGCGGACGGCACCGCCACCCCGTCCGCGAACCCGAGCTCGGGGGGATGACGTGCTGAACCCACCGGAGGCGTCACAGACCGGCCGCACCCTCACCACCGCGGTGGTGATCGTGGTGGCGCTGATCCTGCAGGTGTCGGTCGCCAACCGGCTGCCGCTGCCCGGCGGCGTCCAGCCCGACCTGGTGCTGCTGGCGGTGGTGGCGCTCGCGCTGGTGTTCGGCTCGATGACCGGCATGGTCACCGGGTTCCTGGCGGGCCTCGCCGCCGACATCGTCCCGCCCGCCGACCACACCATCGGCCGCTACGCGCTCGTCTACTGCCTGATCGGGTACCTGTGCGGCATCGCGTCCGCCGAGATGGACCGGCAGACGCTCGTGCCGTTCTTCGCGGTCGCCGCCGGCGCCCTGGCGGGCACCGTGCTGTACGCGGTGACCGGCATGATCCTCGGCGACCCGCGCGCCCAGTGGGACACCGTGTCCAGCATGGTGCCGCTCCAGGTCGGCTACGACGTGGTCGCCAGCCCGTTCGTGGTGTGGGCGGTGCTGCGCGTGACCCGCAGGTACGAGCGCGGCGAGCGCTCGCGCGGGGACCGCCTGTCGGTGCCCGCCGCCCGCTACCGCGCGATGTCGGGGCGGGGCGGCGGCCTGTGAACCCCAGAACGCACTTCCGCCTCGTCGTCCTGTACGTCCTCGTCGGGCTGCTGCTGCTGGTCCTGATGGGCCGGCTGTGGACGATGCAGATCCTCGACGGCTCGCACTACCAGCAGCTCGCCGACCAGAACCGCACCCGCGACATCGTCGTCCCCGCCGTCCGCGGCATGATCCTCGACGACCGGGGCGTCCCGCTGGTCCGCAACCGCAGCGCGCTCGTGGTGTCGGTCGACCGGACCACGCTGTCGCGGCAGAAGGACGGCGGCAGGGCCGTCTTGCAGCGCCTCGCCGGCGTCCTCGGCACCACCTACCAGGACGTGGCGAACCGGACCCGGCTGTGCGGCCCCGACGTCAAGCGCCCGTGCTGGCCCGGCTCGCCGTACCAGCCGATCCCCGTCGAGGACCACGTCGACCCCAAGCGCGCCCTGCAGATCATGGAGCGGCAGGAGGACTTCCCCGGCGTGACCGCGCAGGTCCAGGCCGTCCGCGAGTATCCGCGGCCGGACGGGGCGACCGCCGCGCAGGCGCTCGGCTACCTGCAGCCGATCACCCAGGAGGAGCTCGACAAGCGCAAGGGCCTGAAGGTCACCGGCTACAGCGGCGTCGACCTCATCGGCCGGGACGGGCTGGAGGCCCAGTACGACGCGGCGCTGCGCGGCGAGCCCGGGTTCCGCCGGGTGCTGGTCGACAGCCAGGGCCGCGTCACCGGCACCGCCGAGGAGAAGGCGGCCGAGCCGGGCGGCAACCTCGTCACCAGCCTCGACGCGGGCGTGCAGGGCGCGGCGGAGAAGGCGCTCAAGCACGCCGTCGAGAACGGCCGCAAGGCCGGCCACCCGTCCGACGCGGGCGCCGCCGTGGTGATGGACGTGCAGACCGGCCGGATGGTCGCGATGGCGAGCTACCCGACCTACGACCCGAGCATCTGGACCGGCGGCATCTCCCAGGACGAGTACGACGCGCTGCTCGGCAAGAAGAAGGGCGAGCCGCTGATCTCGCGGGTCACCCAGGGCCAGTTCGCGCCCGGCTCCACCTTCAAGATCTCGTCGGTGTCGGCGGCGGTGAAGGACGGCTACCCGCTGAACGGCACCTACCAGTGCCCCGGCTCGTTCGACGTCGGCAGCCGCGCGTTCCACAACTTCGAGGGCGAAGCGCTCGGCTCGATGAACCTGCACACGGCGCTGGTGAAGTCGTGCGACACGGTGTTCTACAAGTTCGCCTACGAGGAGTGGCTGCGCGACGGCGGCATGCACCCGAAGAAGAACCCGTCGGACCCCATGGTGCGGATGGCCCGCAACTTCGGGTTCGGGAAGGCCACCGGCCTCGACCTGCCGAACGAGTCGACCGGGCGCATTCCCGACCGCGGCTGGAAGCGGGACTACTGGAACGCCACCAAGAAGGCCGACTGCAAGGCCGCCAAGGCCGGCTACCCCGACGTGCAGAAGACCGACCCGGCGCGGGCTGCGTACCTGAAGGCGGTCGCGGCGGAAAACTGCGTCGACGGCTACGTGTGGCGCGCCGGTGACGCAGCGAACTTCTCGGTCGGGCAGGGCGACGTGCTGGTCACGCCGCTGCAGCTCGTCCGCGCGTACGCGGCGGTCGCCAACGGCGGCAAGCTGTTCACGCCGCGCCTCGGCGTCGCGGTGCTGCGCCCGGACGGCACCGTCGAGCGCCGGATCACCGCACCGCCGCCGGCCAAGCTGCCGGTCGACCCGAAGGTGCTGGCCTACATCCGCAGCGGCCTGGCCGGGGTCACCAAGAGCGGTACCGCCGCGGGGGCCTTCAACGGCTTCGACTTCAAGACGGTCGACGTGGCCGGCAAGACCGGTACCGCCGAGGTCTACGGCAAGGACGACAACTCGTGGTTCGCCTCGTTCGGCCCGGTGAAGCACCCGCGCTTCGCGGTGATCGTGATGGTCGCCCAGGGCGGGCAGGGCGCCGTGACGGCGGCCCCGGCCGTCCGGGAGATCTGGGAGGCCATGTACGGCACGAAGAAGCAGAAGCCGCTGCTCAAGGACGGCAAGCTCCCCTCGGAGCTGCCGAAGGCCCCCGTCGAGGGAGCGGCGCCGTGATCGCCGCGGTGGCGGGGAGCCGTGAGCGGGGGAGCGGGGCGGGACGATGCTGAACAGCACCGGAGTCGGATCCGTCGGCGGCTACGGCGACCGGAGCCTCTGGCAGGGCCGGCTCGCCGGCCTGCGCAAGCTGGACTGGCCGCTGACGATCACCGTGCTGGTGCTGTCGGTGGTCGGCGCGCTGCTGGTGCGCTCGGCGACGTTCCAGCTCGCGGCCGAGCACGGCGACGACCCCGAGGGCTTCCTGAAGCGGCACGTCCTCAACCTGATCATCGGGTTCGTGCTGGGCGGCGTCGTCACCGTGCTGGACTACCGGCTGCTGCGCGCCTACGTCCCGATCCTGTACGCGCTGGCCTGCGTCGGCCTGCTGGCCGTGCTGACCCCGCTCGGCTCGACGATCAACGGCTCGCACTCGTGGATCGTCCTCGGCGGCGGGTTCCAGATCCAGCCGTCGGAGTTCGCCAAGGTCGGCCTGGTGGTGCTGCTGGCGATGATCCTCGGCGAGCCGCGGGACGGGGAGATCGGCCCGGGCCGCCGGGACGTGCTGCTCGCGCTGGCGCTCGCCGGGGTGCCCGGCCTGCTGATCATGCTGCAGCCCGACCTCGGCACCACGCTGGTGTTCATCGCGGTGGTGCTCGGCATGCTGGCGGTCTCCGGCGCGCAGAAGCGCTGGCTGGTCGGGCTCGTCGCCGGCGGGGCGGCGGCCGGGGCCGCGGTGTTCTTCCTCGGGCTGCTGAAGAAGTACCAGATCGACCGGTTCACCGCCTTCCTGGACCCGACCGCGGACCCGCGCGGCGCCGGCTACAACGCCCAGCAGGCGCGGATCGCGATCGGCTCGGGCGGGCCGTTCGGCAAGGGCCTGTTCGAGGGCCAGCAGACCGGCGGGCACTTCGTGCCGGAGCAGCAGACCGACTTCATCTTCACGGTCGCGGGGGAGGAACTGGGGTTCGTCGGCGCCGCCGTGATCGTCCTGCTGCTCGGCGTCGTGCTGTGGCGCGGGCTGCGGATCGCCTCCCAGGCCGCCGACCTGTTCGGCACGCTGGTGGCGACCGGCGTGGTGTGCTGGCTGGCGTTCCAGACGTTCGAGAACGTCGGCATGACGCTCGGCATCATGCCGATCACCGGGCTGCCGCTGCCGTTCGTGTCCTACGGCGGCTCCGCGACGTTCGCCAACATGATCGCCTTCGGCCTGCTGCAGGCCGTGCACATCCGCCGCCGCCCGTTCGACTAGCGGTGCGGCGGTAGGCTGGGCGTTCATCCCACGTCTGCAGCACGGAGGACATCGCCATGCCTGTCGAGTCGCTCTTCCCGCGCCTGGAGCCGCTGCTCCCGAGCGTGCAGAAGCCGATTCAGTACGTCGGCGGCGAGCTGAACTCGCAGATCAAGGACTGGGACGGCGCGGACGTCCGGTGGGCGCTGATGTACCCGGACGCCTACGAGGTGGGGCTGCCCAACCAGGGCGTCCAGATCCTCTACGAGATCCTGAACGAGCGCGACGGCGTGCTGGCGGAGCGGACCTACTCGGTCTGGCCCGACATGGAGGCCGTCATGCGCGAGCACGGCATCCCGCAGTTCACCGTGGACGCGCACCGCCCGGTCGCCGCGTTCGACGTGTTCGGCGTGTCGTTCTCCACCGAGCTCGGCTACACCAACCTGCTGACGGCGCTGGACCTCGCGGGCATCCCGCTGGAGGCGGCCGACCGCGGCGACCAGCACCCGATCGTGATCGCGGGCGGCCACGCGGCGTTCAACCCCGAGCCGATCGCCGACTTCGTCGACGCCGCCGTGCTCGGCGACGGCGAGGAGATCGCGCTGGCGATCACCGAGGTGATCCGCGAGTGGAAGGGCGAGGGGTCGCCCGGCGGCCGCGACGAGCTGCTCCTGCGGCTCGCGGCGTCCGGCGGGGTGTACGTGCCGCGCTTCTACGACGTGACGTACCTGCCCGACGGCCGGATCCAGCGGGTCGCGCCGAACCGCCCGGGCGTCCCGTGGCGGGTCGAGAAGCACACCGTGATGGACCTCGACCAGTGGCCGTACCCGAAGAAGCCGCTGGTGCCGCTGGCCGAGACGGTGCACGAGCGGTTCAGCGTGGAGATCTTCCGGGGCTGCACCCGCGGCTGCCGGTTCTGCCAGGCCGGGATGATCACCCGTCCGGTGCGGGAGCGGTCGATCACCACGATCGGCGCGATGGTCGACCAGGGGCTGAAGGAGTCGGGCTTCCAGGAGGTCGGGCTGCTCAGCCTGTCCAGCGCCGACCACAGCGAGATCGGCGAGGTCGCCAAGGGCCTCGCCGACCGCTACGAGGGCACCAACACCTCGCTGTCGCTGCCGTCCACCCGCGTGGACGCCTTCAACATCACGCTCGCCAACGAGTTCTCCCGCGGCGGCCGGCGGTCCGGCCTGACGTTCGCGCCGGAGGGCGGCTCCGAGCGGATGCGCAAGGTGATCAACAAGATGGTCACCGAGGACGACCTGATCCGCACCGTCACCACCGCCTACGAGAACGGCTGGCGGCAGGTCAAGCTGTACTTCATGTGCGGGCTGCCCACCGAGGAGGACGAGGACGTCCTGGCGATCGCGGGCATGGCCAAGCGGGTCATCCAGGCGGGCCGCGAGGCGACCGGCCGCAGGGACATCCGCTGCACCGTGTCGATCGGCGGGTTCGTGCCGAAGCCGCACACCCCGTTCCAGTGGGCCGCGCAGTGCGACCACGAGACCGTCGACCGCCGCCTCAAGGCCCTCAAGGACGAGCTGCGCGGCGACAAGGAGTACGGCCGCGCGATCGGGCTGCGCTACCACGACGGGCAGCCGTCGATCGTCGAGGGCCTGCTGTCGCGCGGCGACCGCCGCGTCGGCAAGGTCATCCGGGCCGTCTGGGAGGACGGCGGCCGGTTCGACGGCTGGAGCGAGCACTTCTCCTACGAGCGCTGGACGGCCTGCGCCGGCGAGGCCCTGGCCGGCGAGCCCGTCGACCTGGACTGGTACACCGTGCGGGAGCGCGACGAGGTCGAGGTCCTGCCCTGGGACCACCTCGACGCGGGCCTGGACCGCGAGTGGCTCTGGCAGGACTGGCAGGACGCCGTCGACGAGACCGAGGTCGAGGACTGCCGCTGGACCCCCTGCTATGACTGCGGTGTGTGCCCCACCATGGGCACGGAGATCCAGATTGGTCCGACGGGCAAGAAACTGTTGCCGCTTTCGGTCGTCTGACCGGGCCCGGACGGCCCCGAACCCCCGGTGAAACCGGGCTTTTCGGGCTTGTGGCCTGCGCGGGCGCGGCCGCTCCGGGGGCGGGGCCCGGCGCAACGATGCCCGCCGACCCGTACTCTATAGAGAGACGTTGTTTTTCGACTCGGCACGAGTAGGAAGGACCAGAACCCTGGCACCCATGCCGGAGGGTCCGGCGCCGGCCCCCGTGATCCAGCGACTGCGCGTGCGCTATGCCAAGCGCGGCAGGCTGCGGTTCACGAGCCACCGCGACATTTCCCGGGCCGTGGAACGCGCCGTACGGCGCGCCGGGATCCCGGTCGCGTTCAGCGGCGGATTCACCCCGCACCCGAAGATCTCGTACGCGGGTGCGGCGGCGACAGGGGTGGCCAGCGAGGCGGAATACCTCGAGATCGGGCTCACCGAGACCCGCGACCCTGCGCGGGTACGGGCCGATCTCGACGCGGCCCTGCCCCCCGGGCTCGACATCCTGGATGTCGTGCCGGCCGGGACGGGACGCGCCGGGGACGCGGCGGTCAGGCCCGCCGCGTTCGCCGATCGGCTCGAGGCGTCCGAATGGCGGATCCGGCTGGACGGGGTGTCACGCGACGCCGTGGCCGCTGCCGTGGCCGCCTTCATGGCCGCCGGCGAGATCGAGGTCGAGCGCCTCACCAAGAAGGGGCGGCGCAGGTTCGACGTGCGCGCTGCCGTGTCCTCCTGCGAGCTGGACCGGCGCGCCGCGGAGGCGGCGGATGCCCCTTGTGCGATACTTCGAATGGTTGTTCGGCATTCCACACCCGCCGTACGACCCGACGACATCCTCACCGGACTGCGCCAGGTCGCCGACCTCGCGCCGCCGTCACCGCCACTGGTGACCAGGCTGGCGCAGGGGCCCCTGGACGCGGCCACCGGTGGCCTCGCGGATCCTCTGGATCCGGACCGGGAGACCGGCCTGCCGTCCGGCGACGACGCCGGAACGGCCGGCGGCGTGCGGCCGCGGCCCGGGGACCCCGCGAGCGCGGATGCCGTCAGCGCCTGATCGTGAGACCGAAGCCGTGGCGACACGGAACCGGTCCGCAGGGGACGACGGGCGCACCCCCGACGACTTCGTCGTCACGACCGGACCACCGTCCGGCGGTGACGACGCCGATGACTGACGGAGCGCTCCCGCGCGGCGCACCGCCCGGTCCGCCCCCTGGCGGAACGAGCGGTCGCGCCCGGGAGCCTGACGGGAGATTGCCCGGATGCTTGATAACGAAGCCGATGCGGCCAGCGCCGAAGGCACCGATGAACAGACCGACGGCGCCGCGCCTGGGAGCGCGGCCACCGAGAGCGGCCCGCAGGAGACGGGTCCGCGCAATGGCAGGGCCTCGGGCGTGACGTCGCGCCCGCGCCGCCGGGCGAGCCGCCCGGCCGGCCCGCCGCCCGACGTCGAGGAGGCGCCCGCGGCCGAGTCCCCCGCCGCCGCGGCCCCCGCGGAGGCCTCGGAGCCGGCGGCCGAGCCGGAGCCCGCGGCCGAGCCGCCCGCGAAGAAGGCGACCCGGACCCGCACCAGGACCCGCGCCGCGAAGGCCGCCGAGACCGCCGAGCCCGTGCCTCCGACGGGCGCCGAGACGTCCCCGGAGATCGCCGCCGAGCCCGCGCAGGACGCCGAGCCCACGGCCGCCGAGCCCGCCGGTGAGCCCGCCGCCGAGGCCCCCGCCGAGCCCGCACGCCGCACCCGTACCCGCGCCCGCCGCACCACGGCCGCCAGTGAGAAGGCCGCCGCGGAGGACGCCTCCGCGCCGCCCGCGGCGCCGAGGGTCCCGGCGGTGCCGTCGGTTCCGGAGGTGCCCTCCGTCCCGGTCGCCGGCGCCGAGCCGGACGCCGGCCAGGTGTCGGAGGCCGAGCCCGCCAGCGGCGTCGGCGTCCCGGGCGTGACGTTCCAGCCGCCCATGGTCGTGTTCCAGCCGCCGCAGCCGAAGGCCGAGCCGCCGGCGCCGGGCGCCGCCGAGCCGAAGGCCGAACCCGCCGACCAGGACCAGGACACCGGCGAGGACGAGGGCGACCACGGCCCGTCCGACGAGGACGACTCCGACGACCGGCCCTCGCGCCGGCGCCGCCGCAGGGGCGGCCGGGGCCGCGGCCGCGGCGGCAAGGAGGGCGGCGAGGACGAGGCCGACGAGACCGAGGCCCCCGAGGCCCGGGACAAGGACGCCTCCAAGGACACCGGCAAGGACACCGCCAAGGGCGCGGACAAGGAGGCCGACAAGGACGCCGAGGCCGCCAAGCCCGCCAGGGGCCGGTCCAAGTCCGCCAAGGCCAAGGACAAGGAAAAGGACAAGGAAGAGCAGGCCGCCGAGGCCGACCACGACGACGAGGACGACGACGGCGAGGGCGGCCCGGCCGGCAGCCGCCGGCGCCGCCGCCGCAGGCGCCGGTCGGGCGTCGAGACCGAGGCCGGCACCCCCGACGACCCGCCGAACACCGTCGTGCACGTGCGCACCGCCCGCGAGGAGCGCGCCGCCGCCGAGGACGAGGTCCAGTCCGTGCGCGGCTCGACCCGGCTGGAGGCCAAGAAGCAGCGCCGCCGCGAGGGCCGCGAGCAGGGCCGCCGCCGCCCGCCGGTGATCACCGAGGCCGAGTTCCTGGCGCGCCGCGAGGCCGTCGAGCGGGTCATGGTCGTGCGGCAGGAGGGCGACCGCACGCAGATCGCCGTCCTGGAGGACGACGTCCTCGTCGAGCACTACGTCAACCGCGCGACGCACCAGTCGTACGTGGGCAACGTCTACCTCGGCAAGGTGCAGAACGTGCTGCCCTCGATGGAGGCGGCGTTCGTCGACATCGGCAAGGGCCGCAACGCCGTGCTGTACGCGGGCGAGGTCAACTGGGACGTCGCCGGCCTGGTGGGCCAGCCGCGCCGGATCGAGTCGGCGCTGAAGTCCGGCCAGTCGGTGCTGGTGCAGGTCACCAAGGACCCGCTCGGCCACAAGGGCGCCCGGCTGACCAGCCAGGTCTCGCTGCCCGGCCGCTACCTGGTGTACGTGCCGGACGGCTCGATGACCGGCATCAGCCGCAAGCTGCCCGACAAGGAGCGCAGCCGGCTGAAGTCGATCCTGAAGAAGGTCATGCCGGAGCACGCGGGCGTGATCGTCCGCACCGCCGCCGAGGGCGCCACCGAGGAGGAGCTCGGCCGCGACGTCTCGCGCCTGGCCGCCCAGTGGGAGACCATCCAGAAGAAGGTCAAGACCGCCTCGGCGCCGTCGCTGCTGTACGGCGAGCCCGACCTGACGATCCGGGTCGTCCGCGACATCTTCAACGAGGACTTCGCCAAGCTCGTCGTCTCCGGCGACGGCGCCTGGGACACCGTCTCGGACTACGTCGAGTACGTCGCGCCGCACCTCGCCGACCGCGTCGAGCGCTGGACCGGCGACCAGGACGTGCTGGGCGCGTTCCGGATCGACGAGCAGATCGCCAAGGCCCTCGACCGCAAGGTGTGGCTGCCGTCCGGCGGCTCGCTGGTGATCGACAAGACCGAGGCGATGACGGTCATCGACGTCAACACCGGCAAGTTCACCGGGCAGGGCGGCAACCTCGAGGAGACCGTCACCCGCAACAACCTGGAGGCGGCCGAGGAGATCGTCCGCCAGCTCCGGCTGCGCGACATCGGCGGCATCATCGTGATCGACTTCATCGACATGGTGCTGGAGAGCAACCGCGACCTGGTGCTGCGCCGCCTCGTCGAGTGCCTGTCGCGGGACCGTACCAAGCACCAGGTCGCCGAGGTGACCTCGCTCGGGCTGGTCCAGATGACGCGCAAGCGCGTCGGCCAGGGCCTGGTCGAGGCGTTCTCGGAGACCTGCGAGTCGTGCAACGGCCGCGGCATCCACGTCCACCTCAGCCCGGTCGAGCTGAAGCCCGAGAAGGCCGCGGGCAAGGAGTCCGGCCGCCGCCGCAAGCGCAAGGGCGAGGTCGAGAAGGCCGTCGAGGACAAGCTGGCCCGGCACGAGGCGAAGAAGGAGCCGGCCGAGCCGGCCGACGTCCCGGCCGAGGAGCCGGAGGCCGCGCGGCCCGAGCCGGCACGGTCGCGGCCGAAGAGGTCCCGCCCCGCCAAGCGCCCCGCCGGCCCGCCGCCCGAGGTCGACGGCGAGGAGCCGCCGGCGCAGGCCGCGGTCGAGGCGGCGGACGCCGCCGAGGAGGTCGCCGGCACCTCGCCCGGCATCCTCGACGACGAGCCGGTCGACGTTCCGGCCGACGAGCTGGCCGACGAGCCGGCCGACGTCCCGGCCGATGCGAACGGCGCCGCCCCGGTGCCGGCCGCGTCCGAGAACGGCGCCGGTCCCGACGCGGCGTCCGGCGACGAGGAGGCCCCGCGCCGCCGCCGCACCCGCCGCCGCGCGACGGCGCAGGCGGACAGCGAGTGATCCCGCGCCGGCCCGGGGGAGGCCCCGGGCCGGCGCAGGTTCGCTTTGGGGTCCGGGCGTCCAGTACACTCGGAGGTCGGCGCGTTTGACGACGCGCCACCCGATACAGCGCCGCGAGCACCGTCCGGGGTTCGTCCGGCGCGCACCTCGCCGATCCGGTGAGGACGAGCAGAGAGCGCCAGGGGCCCGCCCCCGGCGTGCCGCCCTCGGCCCGGTGCCGGGGGTAGGCCCCCATCCGGGGGCTGGTGTAAGCCACGCGCGGGACCGGTTCAGTCCGGAAGCGCGCGCAGACGAGAGGTTTCCGCGGTGTACGCGATTGTCCGCGCAGGCGGTCGGCAGGAGAAGGTCGCCGTCGACGACGTGCTGACCGTCGACAAGCTGACCGGCGAGGTCGGCTCGACCGTCAAGCTTCAGGCCCTGCTGGTCGTGGACGGCGACAACGTCGTCAGCAAGGCGGCCGACCTCGCCGGGTACGAGGTGACCGCCGAGATCCTCGGCGCGGTCAAGGGCCCGAAGATCAACATCATGCACTACCGGAACAAGACCGGGTACAAGCGGCGGATGGGGCACCGTCAGCCGTACACCGAGGTCAAGATCACCGGCATCGGCTCCGGGAAGTAAGGGAGAGCGGTCACATGGCACACAAGAAGGGCGCATCGTCCAGCCGTAACGGTCGCGACTCCAACGCCCAGCGGCTGGGCGTGAAGCGGTTCGGCGGCCAGGTCGTCAACGCCGGCGAGATCATCGTCCGCCAGCGCGGCACCCACTTCCACCCCGGCCCGGGCGTCGGCCGCGGCGGCGACGACACGCTGTTCGCGCTGGTCGCGGGCGCGGTGCAGTTCGGCCGGTACCGCGGCCGCAACGCCGTGAGCATCGTCCCGCCGGCGGAGTAGTCCGCCTGCATCAGACGTTTTCCAAGGGGCGGACCGCTGATGGTCCGCCCCTTTGCCCTGTTCATGGGCCGCCGCCCTGTTCAGGGCCGTACACCGAGGAGGATCCACCGTGGCCGCTGGAGCGGGTTCGGGCGCGCAGTTCGTCGACCGGGTGGTGCTGCACGTCGCCGCGGGCGCCGGGGGCAACGGCTGCGCGTCGATCCACCGGGAGAAGTTCAAGCCGCTCGGCGGTCCGGACGGGGCCAACGGCGGGCGCGGCGGCAGCGTCGTGCTGGTCGTCGACTCCAACGCGGCGAGCCTGCTGGAGTACCACCGGCGCCCGCACCGCAAGGCGGCGAACGGGCGTCCCGGGCAGGGCGGGCACCGCACGGGCGCGGACGGCGCGGACGTGGTGCTGCCCGTCCCGGACGGCACCGTGGTGAAGGAGGGCGACACGATCCTCGCCGACCTGGTCGGGGAGGGCACCCGGTTCGTCATCGCGCGCGGCGGGCACGGCGGGCTCGGCAACGCGGCGCTGGCCTCGGCCAAGCGCAAGGCGCCCGGCTTCGCGCTGCTCGGCGAGCCGGGCGAGGAGCGCGACGTGGTGCTGGAGCTGAAGAGCGTCGCGGACGTCGCGCTCGTCGGCTTCCCCAGCGCCGGCAAGTCGTCGCTGATCGCGGCGCTGTCGGCGGCCAAGCCGAAGATCGCCGACTACCCGTTCACCACGCTGGTCCCGAACCTCGGGGTGGTCTCGGCGGGGGACACCACGTTCACCGTCGCGGACGTGCCGGGGCTGATCGAGGGCGCCAGCGAGGGCCGCGGCCTCGGCCTGGAGTTCCTGCGCCACATCGAGCGGTCCTCGACGCTCGCGCACGTGCTGGACTGCGCGACGCCCGAGCCGGGCCGCGACCCGGTCAGCGACTTCGAGGTCATCGAGCGCGAGCTGCAGGCCTACGACCGGGTCCTCGGCGACCGGCCGCTGTCGGACCGCCCCCGCATCGTGGTGCTGAACAAGGTGGACGTGCCGGACGCGCGCGACCTCGCCGAGATGATCCGTCCCGAGTTCGAGGCGCGCGGGCTGAAGGTGTTCGAGGTGTCCGCGGCCTCCCACGAGGGGCTGCGGGAGCTGTCGTTCGCGATGGCGGCGATGGTCGAGGAGCACCGGGCGTCGCTGCCGCCGGCGGAGCCGACCCGGATCGTGATCCGGCCGGAGCCGGTCGGCGGGGACGCCGACTTCGAGGTGAAGGACCTCGGCGACAACACCTACCTGATCACCGGCGCGAAGCCGGTGCGGTGGCTGCGGCAGACCGACTTCGCCAACGAGGAGGCCGTCGGGTACCTGGCCGACCGGCTGGCGCGGCTCGGCGTGGAGAACGCGCTGACCGAGGCCGGGGCGAGCGCGGGCGCGACGGTGCTGATCGGCACGCCGGACGACTCGATCGTGTTCGACTGGGAGCCGGAGATCCCCGCAGGCGAGGCCGGTCTCGGCCCCCGCGGCACCGATCGCCGTCTCGACGGCTACCTGTAGTACCGCAGCACCCCCGAGGAGAGAGGCGTCCATGAGCGAGCGCGAGGCGATCGCCAAGGCCCGCCGGATCGTGGTGAAGGCGGGGTCGTCGTCGCTGACCACCCCGCAGGGCACGATCGACGCGGACCGCATCGACGCGCTGGTGGACGTGCTCGCCGCGCGCCGCGCCGGGGGCGCGGAGATCGTGTTCGTGTCGTCCGGCGCGATCGCGGCGGGGCTCGGCCCGCTCGGGCTGGTCCGACGGCCGCGCGACCTCGCGACGCAGCAGGCCGCGGCGAGCGTCGGGCAGGGCCTGCTGTTCGCCCGCTACACCTCCTCGTTCGCCCGGTACGGGGTGACGGTCGGGCAGGTGCTGCTCACCGCCGACGACATGATCCGCCGCTCGCACCACCGCAACGCGCAGCGCACGCTTGAGCAGCTGATCACGCTCGGGATCCTGCCGATCGTGAACGAGAACGACACCGTCGCGACCGACGAGATCCGGTTCGGCGACAACGACCGGCTCGCGGCGCTGGTCGCGCACCTGGTCCGCGCGGACGCGCTGGTCCTGCTCTCGGACGTGGACGCGCTCTACACCGGCGACCCGCGCCGTCCCGGCGTCCGCCGCATCACCGACGTGCACGGCCCGGACGACCTCGCGCGGGTCGAGCTCGGCGGGTCCGGGCGGGTCGGCACCGGCGGGATGATCACCAAGGTGGAGGCGGCCCGGATCGCGGGGATCCCGGTGGTGCTGACGAACGCCGCGTCCGCCGCGCACGCGCTGTCGGGCGACGGGGTCGGCACGCTGTTCCACCCGGCGGACGGCCGCCGGATGTCCACCCGGCAGCTATGGCTCGCGCACGCCACCACCGGCCAGGGACGCGTCACGCTCGACGCCGGCGCCGTGGACGCGGTGGTGCTGCGCGGCAAGTCGCTGCTGCCCGCCGGCGTGACGGGCGTCGAGGGCGACTTCGCGGCGGGCGACCCCGTCGACCTGTGCGACCCCGCCGGCCGGGTCGTGGCGCGCGGCCTGGTGCACTACGACGCGTCCGAGATCCCCGAGCTGATGGGGCGCTCGACCCGCTGGCTGGCGCGCGAGCTGGGCGCCGAGTACGAGCGGGAGATCATCCATCGCGACCACCTGGTCGTCCTGACCGAGCAGTGATGCTGACCGAGCAGTGAGGAGTGCGCCGATGAGCGAGCGCGAGGAGTTCCTGCGGGTGGCGCGGCGCGCCCGGGAGGCGGCGTCCGGGCTGGCGCCGCTGCCGCGGGCGGCGAAGGACGCGGCGCTGCACACGATCGCGGACGCGCTGGTCGCCGCGGCCCCGGAGATCGTCAAGGCGAACGAGTCGGACGTCGCCCGGGCCCGCGAGAACGGCACGTCGGAGTACATGATCGACCGGCTGAGCCTGGACGAGGACCGCATCGGCAGGATCGCCGACGCGGTCCGCAAGGTCGCGGTGCTGCCCGACCCGGTGGGCGAGTCGGTGCGCGGGAGCGTGCTGCCGAACGGGCTGGAGCTGCGGCAGATCCGGGTGCCGCTCGGCGTGGTCGGGATCATCTACGAGGGCCGCCCGAACGTGACGGTCGACGCCGCGGCGCTCTGCCTGAAGAGCGGGAACGTGGCGATGCTGCGCGGCTCGTCGTCGGCGCACGACTCCAACACGGTGCTGGTCCAGGTGATGCAGGCGGCGCTGGCGCGGACCGAGGTGCCGGCGGACGCGGTGCAGCTCGTCCCGGGCACGTCGCGGGAGTCGGTGAAGCACCTGATGCGGGCGCGCGGGCTGGTGGACGTGCTGATCCCGCGCGGCGGCGCGTCGCTGATCAACTCGGTGGTGGAGGAGTCGACCGTCCCGGTGATCGAGACGGGCGTCGGGAACTGCGCGGTGTACGTGGACGCCGCCGCCGACGTGGACATGGCCGTCGACATCCTGCTGAACGCCAAGACGCAGCGCCCGTCGGTGTGCAACGCCGCCGAGACGTTCCTGGTGCACGCCGGCATCGCCGACGCGTTCGTCCCGCGCGCGCTCGAAGCGCTCAAGGAGGCCGGGGTCACGGTCCACGGCGACGAGCGGATCCGCTCGTACGGCGGCGACGTGGTGGAGGCGACCGAGGACGACTGGTTCGCCGAGTACCTGTCGCTGGACATCGCGGCCCGCGTCGTCGACTCCCTCGAGGACGCCGTCGCGCACATCCGCACGTACGGGTCCGGCCACACCGAGGCGATCGTGACCACGTCGCAGCCGGCCGCGAAGCGGTTCGTCGCGCTGGTCGACTCGGCCGCGGTGATGGTGAACGCCTCGACGCGGTTCACCGACGGCGAGGAGTTCGGGTTCGGCGCGGAGATCGGCATCTCCACGCAGAAGCTGCACGCGCGCGGGCCGATGGGGCTGCCGGAGCTGACCTCGACCAAGTACGTCGTGACGGGGGAGGGCCACACCCGCGGCTGACCGGACGGGCGCCGGATTGTGACACTCTGACCCTTGATGTCACGTTGGCCGGCATGGTCTGATGCGGCGTGTGACTCCTGAGATCAGCCGCCGCCGCGTCCTGAAGGGCGCCGCCCTCGGCGCGGGGATCGCCACCACCGGACTCGCCGCGTTCCCCGCGCGCCCGGCCGCCGCCGCGGCGCCCCCGCTGCGCGGCCCCGCCGCCGGCACCACCCTCGACCGCACCTACGTGCTCGGGAGGCCGGGCGCCGGCGGCTACCGGCCGGTGACCGCCGGGCCGGGTGAGCCGCACCTGCTCCGCCGCGACCTCGGCGGCACCGCCTCCCCGGGACGGGCCGCCGCCCGGCGCGGCGTCCTGGCGTTCGGGCAGCTCACCGACGTGCACATCGTCGACGCGCAGTCCCCGGCGCGGGTGGAGTTCGCCGACCGGCTCAAGGACGCGGTCGGCATGCTGCCCGTCGAGGGCGCCTACCGGCCGCAGGAGATCCTCACCACCCAGGTCGCCGAGGCGATGGTCCGCGCGATCAACAAGGTCGGGCGCGGCCCCGCCACCGGGCTCGGCCTGTCGTTCACCATCAACACCGGCGACGCCGCCGACAACGTCCAGTACAACGAGCTGCGCTGGATCATCGACCTGCTCGACGGCGGCCGGATCCGCCCCGACTCCGGCGACCCGAACCGGTACGAGGGCGTCATGGACCTCGCGTCCTACGACCGCGCCTTCTGGCACCCGGACGGACCGCCGCCGGGCGCGCAGCCCGACGTCCCCATGGCGAAGTACGGGTTCCCGCGCGTCAAGGGCCTGATCGACGCCGCGCGCCGCCCGTTCCAGGCGACCGGCCTGACCATGCCGTGGCTCGCCGCCTTCGGCAACCACGACGGCCTCGTCCAGGGCAACCTGCCGGTGAACCCGCTCGTCTCCGGTCTCGCGACCGGCGGCATCAAGATCGGCGCCCCGGCGGACGACGCGCAGGCGCAGCGCCTCGCCCGCATGATGCAGAAGGCCGACGCCGCCGAACTCGTCCGGCTCAGCCGCGAGCAAGGCGGAGCGGGCGGCCTGTTCCGCCAGGTCACCCCCGACCCGAACCGGCGGATGCTGTCGCGCGCCGAGGTCGTCGCCGAGCACTTCCGCACGTCGGCGTCGCTGCACGGCCACGGCTTCACCCAGGCCAACCTCCGCGACGGGACGGCCTACTACGCCTTCGACCGCGGCGTCGTCCGCGGGCTCGTCCTCGACACCGTCAACCCGAACGGCTACTCCGAGGGCTCCCTCGACAAGGCCCAGCTCGCGTGGCTCGAAGCCCAGCTCAAAGCGGGCAGCAGCCGCTACCTGTCTCCCGACGGCTCGACCGTCCGGCACGCCGCCAAGGACCGGCTGTTCGTCCTGTTCAGCCACCACCCGATCGCCTCGCTGACGAACCCGCTCGGCGGCGGGCGCGTCCTCGGCGACGAGGTCGAGGCACTCCTGCTGCGCTACCCGAACGTCGTGCTGTGGGTGAACGGGCACACGCACCGCAACCAGGTCATCCCGCACGCCCGCAAGGCCGGCGGCGGGTTCTGGGAGGTCAACACGGCCGCGCACATCGACTTCCCGCAGCAGAGCCGCATCGTCGAACTCGCCGACAACCGCGACGGCACCCTGTCGATCTTCGCGACGATCCTGGACTCCGCCGGCCCCGCCTCCTACGGCGGACGCCTCGCCGACCCCGTCCATCTGGCGTCGCTGTCGCGCGAGCTGGCGGGCAACGACTGGCAGGACCGCACCGAGAACCGCCGGGGCGAGCCCGCCGACCGCAACGTCGAACTCCTGGTCCCCGCCCCGTTCTAAACGACCTCAACCGGCACGCGAACGCGTGACATGAGCGGGGAGGCGACGCCGAAGGCGAGCCTCCCCGCGAAGATCGCGAAGCGATGCCGCGTTCGCCCAGCACCGTGAGTCGAGCCCGATAAACAGGGCCGCCGTGTCCGTGTCACGGCGGCCCTGGTCTTCCCAGCGGGTCCTGTCGTCAGGAACCGTTGCGGCGGTTGATCCGGTCGAACAGGCCGCCCGCCGCGTTCGCCGCCGCGTCCGCCATGTCGCGCACCTTCCCGACGAACGGGTCCGCGGTCCGCTCCCACGACTCGCGGTACGACTTCGCCGCGTTCTTCATCTCGTCGGTGACCGACGCGCTGCCGTCGTCGTCGCGGCGCGGGTAGTCGCCCGCGAGGATCCGCTCGTACTCGCCGCTGCGCGCCCACCGGTCGATTTCGGCGAACCGGATGACCGCGAACGGGTGCGACTGGCCGAGCAGGTTCAGGAACTTCAGCAGCCCGTCCCGCACGTCGCCGGCCGCGTCGTACTCGCGCGCCTGCTGCAGGAACGCCTCGCTGCTCATCTCGTGCAGCCGCGTCCCGCCGGCGAGCTTCATGTTGACCCGCTTGGCCGCGTCCACGTCCTGGCCCGCCAGCAGGCCCGCCCGGTCCGACGACAGCTCCGCCTTCCGGAACCACTCGCGCAGCCCGATGATGATCGCCGCGATGCCGATGTTGCCGAGCGGCAGCCACGCCAGCCGCGACCCGAGCTGCAGCAGGATCTGCATCATCGTCTGGTACACCGCGTGCCCGGACAGGATGTGCCCGACCTCGTGCCCGACGACGAACCGCAGCTCCTCGTCGTCGAGCAGGTCCAGCAGCCC
Source organism: Actinomadura opuntiae (assembly GCF_030283205.1). Classification (GTDB taxonomy): domain Bacteria; phylum Actinomycetota; class Actinomycetes; order Streptosporangiales; family Streptosporangiaceae; genus Spirillospora. The sequence goes on along the minus strand of NZ_JASNWF010000018.1, from coordinate 15,043 downwards.
GGTGTTGACCACGATGAACGGGTGGTCGGAACCGAGCGCCATCGCGTTCGGCGTCGGGTCCTGCCGGACGTAGACCTCCGGGACCTCCGGCATGTCCAGGATGTAGCAGGCGTCGCGCACCATGTCGTTCAGGTGGTGGAACTGGTCGTCGCCGACGCGGACCGTCCCGCCGAGGAACATCAGCCGCAGCGACCGCTCGTTGACCAGCCCCGACAGCTTGCGCAGGACGACGTCGAACCCGGACAGCGAGCGCAGCGCGACCAGCGCCGAACGATCCGCCGGGTGTTCGTAGGCCCGGGAACTGATCCCGGGAAAGCGCGTCCGTGCCCGATCCGGTGTGTTCTCCGTCATGACTGACCTCCTGAAGCGTGCATGCCCCCGCGGCTACGAGGGAGGAACGGCGTTGCCACGCGCCCCGGAAGGAGGCGGCGACCTCGAACGACTGGAAATGAACGATTGCCCGGCAGTCGATGGTGTGTTCGTATAGCGTCCTTGCCGTGACGCAGAGTGTGCAGCGGTCGTTCGGGTATCGCTTCTACCCGACGCCGGCGCAGGCGGAGCAGCTGAACCGGACCTTCGGTTGCGTCCGTTTTGTCTATAACAAGGCGCTGGAGGAGCGCACTCGGGCTCGGCGGAGCGGGCGCTCGATGACCTACAGGGATTCGTCCGCTGCCCTTACCGCCTGGAAACGCAGTGCTGAACTCGCGTTTCTGAACGAGGTGTCCTGCGTGCCTCTTCAGCAGGCATTGCGGCACCTGCAAACCGCCTTCGGGAACTTCTTCGCCAAGCGGGCCGAACACCCTCGGTACAAATCGCGGAGACGATCGCGCGCGTCGGCCGAGTACACCCGGTCGGCGTTCCGGTACACGGATGGGGTCCTCAGCCTTGCCAAGGTGGGCGAGCCGCTCGACATCGTGTGGTCCCGGCCGCTGCCGGCCGGCGTGACGCCTTCCACGGTGACGGTCAGCCGGGACGCCGCCGGACGCTGGTTCGTGTGCCTGCTCTGCCGGGTCGAGGTCCGGCCGTTCGAACCGACGCGGGACGTTGTCGGAGTGGACGCCGGGATCGCCGCACTCGCCGTGCTGTCGACGGGGGAGAAGGTCGGCAATCCGCGGCACGAGGAGGCGGAGCGCCGGAGAATGAGGGCGGCGCAGCGCGCCCTGTCCCGCAAGGCCCCTGGTTCGTCGAATCATCACAAGGCGCGGCAGCGGCTCGCGCGCGTCCACGCCAAGGTCGCCGACCGGCGCCGCGACTTTCTGCACAAGCTCACCACCGGTCTCGTCCGCGATAACCAAACGGTCGTGATCGAGGACCTCAACTGCAGCGGCATGATGCGCAACCATCGCCTCGCCCGCGCGATATCGGACGCGGCGTGGTCCGAGATGCGGTCGATGCTGCAGTACAAGTGCGCCTGGTACGGGCGTGAGCTCGTAGTGATCGACCGATGGTTCCCCTCGTCCAAACGGTGCTCGTCCTGCGGCGCCGTCCGGGAGAGCCTGCCGTTGAGAGCGCGCACCTGGACATGTCCGTGCGGGGCGAACCATGATCGGGACGTCAACGCGGCACGCAACATCCTCGCCGCCGGGCTGGCGGAGAGGTGAAACGCCTGTGGAGCTGATGTCAGACCTCAACGGAGATTCTTTCCGGGCGGGCGATCGGCGACGAAGCAGGAATCTCCTTCCCATGGGGGAGATGCCAAGTCTGGCATGGTAGTTCCGACGAACCACTTCGCCGGAGGGTTCCCCGGTGCGGAGCCCGCGTCCGGCTGTGGCCTGCCCGGGAGGCGCGCGTGTTCGATCCCCATGCCGAGGCGATGTCGACCGACGAGCGGGCCGCGCTGCAGCGGCACCGGCTGTGGGGGCTGGTCGACCGGCTCATCGCGGCGGACGGCGTGCAGGGGCGGCGGCTGAAGGAGGCCGGTGTCGGCGGCGGCGCGGACGTCACGCTCGCCGATCTGCGCCGCCTTCCGTTCACCACCAAGCAGGACCTCTGGGACGGCTATCCGTTCGGGATGCTCAGCGTGTCGCGCGACCAGGTCGCGGCCGTGCACGGGTCCAGCGGGACGCGCGGGCGGCCCACCCTCGTCGCCTACACCAAGGCCGACCTCGAACTGTGGGCCGCGATGTGCGCGCGGTCGCTGGCGTGCGCGGGCGCCGGGCCGGGCAGCATCGTGCACAACGCCTATGGGTACGGGCTGTTCACCGGTGGGATCGGCATCCACCAGGGCGCCGTCGCGCTCGGCGCGACCGTGGTGCCGATGTCGGGCGGGATGACCGACCGGCAGGTCCGGATGCTCGCCGACCTGCGCCCCGACCTCCTGACCTGCACCCCCGCCTACGCGCTGCGGCTCGGTGAGGCCGTCGCCGAGGCGGGCGTCGAACTGCCGGCGTTGAAGGCCGGGCTGTTCGGCGCCGAGCCGTGGTCGGACGAGTTGCGCACCGCGATCGAGGCCGTGCTTCCGATCAAGGCGATGGACGTCTACGGGCTGTCGGAGGTCATCGGCCCCGGCGTCGCCGCCGAATGCCTCCAGCAGGACGGCCTGCACGTCAACGAGGACCATTTCATCGTCGAGGCCGTCGACCCGTCCACCGGCGAGCCCGTTGAGGACGGCACTCCCGGCGAGCTCGTCTTCACCACGCCGACCAAGCAGGCGCTGCCACTGCTGCGCTACCGCACCGGCGACATCGCCTCCCTTACCCGCGGCGCATGCCCCTGCGGCCGGACGCTCGTCCGGATGAGCAAGGTCGTGGGGCGGGCCGACGACATGATCGTGGTGCGGGGCGTCAACGTGTACCCCAGCGAGGTCGAGCGGGTGCTGCTCGGATCCGGGCTCGTCCGCCCGCACTACCAGCTCGTCGTGGACCGCCGCAGCCCCGCCGTCCGGCTCCTGGTCGCCTGCGAGGCGGTCTCCGGCGACCCCCGCGAGCGCCTCGTCCACGAGCTGCACGAGGCGCTCGGCCTCACCGCCGAGGTCGCCGTCCTCCCCGAGGGGACCGTTCCGCGGGTGGAGGTCGGCAAGGCCGTCCGCGTCGTGTCCTGGGACGGCGGGCACCCGCCGCTGCCCGGCCTGGGCTGAGCGCGCGGCCGGGGGCCGGACGTTCAGGGCCCCCACCCGGCTGGCTATTCTCGTCGCCATGACGCAAAAGCGCCGGTTGGGGATCATGGGCGGGACGTTCGACCCGATCCACCACGGCCACCTGGTGGCCGCCAGCGAGGTCGCCCACTTCTACTCCCTCGACGAGGTCGTGTTCGTCCCCACCGGGCTGTCCTCCCACAAGGAGGGCAGCAAGGTCGCCGCCGCCGAGGACCGCTACCTCATGGCCGTGATCGCCACCGCGTCCAACCCGCGGTTCTCGGTCAGCCGCGTCGACATCGACCGCCCCGGCCCCACCTACACCGTCGACACCCTCCGCGACATGCGGCAGATCCACGGCCCCGACGCCGAGCTGTTCTTCATCACCGGCGCCGACGCCCTGGAGAAGATGCTCACCTGGCACGACACCGACGAGCTGTTCGAACTCGCGCACTTCGTCGGCGTCACCCGCCCCGGGCACCGCCTCGCCGACCCCGGCCTGCCCGACGGCCGCGTCTCGCTGATGGAGGTCCCCGCCCTGTCGATCTCCTCCACCGAATGCCGCGAGCGCGTCCACTCCGGCGAACCGATCTGGTACCTGGTGCCCGACGGCATCGTCCAGTACATCAACAAGCGCGACCTCTACCGCGCGGCCTGATCGCCGGCGCGGCCGATCGGTCCGGAGCGCCGCATACCCTGGAACAGGGGGCTGGACGCCCGTACCGGCCCGCACACCGACGAACAGGGACGCCGGCCGCCACCCATGAGAAGGTGTTAGCCGAGACGACCCCTACAGGGAGGATCGCGAGCGCATCGTGACCGCATCCGACAGGGCGGCGCAGCTCGTCCGGATCGCCGCCGAGGCGGCGGGCGACAAGCTGGCCGACGACATTCTTGCCTACGACGTGAGCGAGCAGCTCGTCATCACCGACGCGTTCGTGCTCTGCTCGGCGCCCAACGACCGCCAGGTCCGCGCCATCGTCGACGAGGTCGAAAAGCGCCTGCGCGAAGAGGCCGGCGCCAAGCCCGTCCGCCGCGAGGGCGAACGCGAGGGACGCTGGGTCCTGCTCGACTACGCCGACGTCATCGTGCACATCCAGCACGAGGAGGACCGGCTCTTCTACGCCCTCGAGCGGCTGTGGAAGGACTGCCCCCTCATCGACCTGCCCGACGACGTCAACGCCCACATGCGGCAGCGCGCCCGCGCCGTCGGGAGCCCGAGTGAGTGACGCCCGCCCCGCCCGCGAGCCGGGCAAGCGCACCCTCCTGCTCTGGCGGCACGGGCAGACCGCCTGGAACGTCGAACGCCGCTTCCAGGGCAAGACCGACATCCCGCTGGACGACACCGGCGTGGCCCAGGCGCACCGCGCGGCCCGGCTCCTCGCCGGGCTCCGCCCCACCGCCCTGCTCGCCTCACCGCTGCGCAGGGCCGCCGACACCGCCCAGGCCCTCGCCGACGTCACCGGACTCCCCGTCCAGTACGACAAGGACCTGATCGAACGCGACGGCGGCGCATGGGAGGGCCTCACCGCCCGCGAGATCCGCGAACGCTACCCCGCCGAGCACGCCGCCTGGCAGCCGCCCGGCGGCGAGACCAGCGCCCAGGTCGCCAAGCGCGTCGGCGCCGCCCTCGAACGCGCCCTCGACGAGCTGCCCCCCACCGGCAGGCTCGTCGTCGCCTCCCACGGCGCCGCCCTCCGCCTCGGCATGTCCCACCTCCTCGGCCTCCCCGAAGAGGTCTGGGAACGCCTCGGCGGCCTGTCCAACTGCTGCTGGTCCGTCATCACCGAGATGCGCGACGGCGGCTGGCGCCTCGCCGAGCACAACGCCGGCACCCTCCCCGAACCCGTCCTCGGCGACGACCGCACCGACAACGGAGCCTGACGCCCAAACGATTCGAGACCCACCCCCGCCGTCCTATACACTGGCGGAGCGCTGCGGGATGAACGTCCACGCAGACGCACGGGGCTATGGCGCAGTTGGTAGCGCGCCTCCATGGCATGGAGGAGGTCTGGGGTTCGAATCCCCATAGCTCCACTCGGAGATGGGAGAGGTGTGCCCGCGGAAAGCGCGGGCCGCCTCTCCTCGTCATTTCCCCCGGGGGGCGACCCCCGGACCCCCGATGTGGGGGCTCCGCCCCCACGCCCCCTGCGGGCTTCGCCCGCTTTTTGGGGCTTCGCCCCTTGCCCCCTTGGGGGCTTCGCCCCCTTGCCCCCTCCGGGGTTTGTGGCTCTCTCTTGGTTCGTAAAGTTCAAACGGACATTGTGGGACGAATGGTCTGGGTGGTGGGGCGGGGATGGTTTCATGCGGGGTATGGGCAGACACCGCAGGGGAGTGAAGCGCGAGGTCACCGTGGCCGACCTCATCGACGAGCTGCGCCGGTTCGATCCGCGGCTCGAGGTGCGGCTGGCGATCCAGCCGCGGATGCCGCAGGAGCACGCCGTCGGCGCCGTGACCGAGGCCGACGGGATGGTGTGGATCGGCGAGGCCGGGCAGCGCGGCTACGCGCCCGACGAGGTCGGCGACCGGCTCGGCTGGACGTGAGATGCCGGAGTCGGGGTGTTCGCGGCGATCTACCCATGGTTGAGAGGGATGCGGGCGCCAGGGGGTCTTCTCTTGGAATGAGGCGCTGCGTCGGTGCCCGCCCGGCGCCGAGCGCAAAGGCTTGGCCATGGCGGCGGCTACCTTTCCCCGGGCCGCGCTTCGCCGCCTCGATCACGCGGGAACACGCCACGTAGTGGCGATGTGATCGAGATGAGGGTTGTACCTATGCGAAGCCGGATCTCCGGAAGAAGGCTGCTGCCCACCGCGCTGGCGGCGGCCTCGGTCGTGGCCGTCGCGGCCCCCGCGTCGGCCCTGGCGGCGCCGCCGCCCGGCCCTGCGACCACGACGACCTCGACGCCCGCGGACAACGACGACTGCGCCAAGGCCGTCCGCGTCCTGTCGGTGCTGAAGCTCCTCCCGGGCACCCCGGACCTGAGCAAGGTCCTGTGCTCGGTGAACACCGGCGGCAAGGAGCAGGCGGCGCCCGCCGCAGGCAAGGAGCAGGCGCCCGCCGCCGGCAGCGCCCAGCGGCCCGCCGCCGACGCCTCCGCCGAGTCCGCGCAGAAGCCGCAGGAGTACAACCTCCTCGGCCTGCCCATCGAGTGGCCGAAAAGCCTCACCGTGCACGTCCCGACCATCAACGACCACTGGTACGTCTTCCAGTCGAAGCAGTGACGCCCACCGCGGGCCACGGAGGTGCTCCCTCCGTGGCCCGCGGCGTCCGAAGTGCTCCCAACGTGCACTAAGCTTTTCCTCAACCGCGGGGCTATGGCGCAGTTGGTAGCGCGCCTCCATGGCATGGAGGAGGTCTGGGGTTCGAATCCCCATAGCTCCACGAGTCGGGCCATCGTGTTCGACGCCCTTCGGGCGTCTTTCCGGTGGCCCGCTGTTTTTTTATCGGGGGGGCGACCCCCCGTGCCCCCCGGCTGTGGGGGCTCCGCCCCCACACCCCGTGCCCCCCGGTGTGGGGGGCTCCCGCCCCCCACACCCCTTGGGGCTGGGCCTTTGTTGGTCAGGCGGTGTAGCGGAGGACGGCGCCTACGTGGAGGTTGGCGTTGGGGCCGTCCGACGGGAGGACGACCAGGTCGCCGTCGGTGGCGGTGAGGGCTCTGACCAGGGCGGCGTCCGCGCGGTCGGGGGTGGGGTCGGTGACGCCGAACTCGGTGCGGAGCTCGTCGGGGTCCGCCGCGACCTGGCCCGGCTCGGGGCCGACCCACAGGCGCGCGGGGGAGTCCGGGTCGTCGTCGAGCAGGAGCGTCTCCACCTGCCCCTGGCGGACGGCCTCGACCGTCGCCGGGAGGCCCGCGACGGCGCGCTGGCCGTTGGCGAGCTCGCGGTCGAAGCGCTCCGCGACGGCCATCACGCGCTCGGTCGTCTTCAGCTCCAGGATGCGGCGCAGCTCGGCGTCGAGGTCGGGGTCGCCGACATTGGTGTTCTTGTCGGTCTCGACCGTGTGTTCCAGGACGCCCTCCGAGACCTCCTCCAGGACGGCGTTGCGGGCCCGGGTGTCCCCGGCGATCAGGACGGCCTCGACGCCGCAGCGCTCGGCGGCCCGGTCGATCGCGTGCGCGACCTTCTTGGCGTTGTGCTTCCAGACGTTCTCGGAGGAGCGCTGGAAGCGGGACTGGTTCCAGTCGCCCGCCTTCGTCTTGCGGATCGGGTACTCCTCGTCGCCCTGGACGTCGATGTGCTCGTGGCGTCCGTCGGCGCGGACGCAGTCGATGGTGCCGCCGCGGCGGTCCACGACGGCCAGCAGGTGCGGGAACCGCTCACCGCGGTCGGCCAGGTACGGCAGCACGTGGGGGAGCGGGGAGACGCGGGCCTGCGAGACGCGGGGCGGGTCGGGGAGCCGGTCGATGTGCAGCACCTCGCCGTCCGCCGCGAAGACCACCAGGCCCTCGGAGCGGCGCCGCGCCATCTCCCCCAGGACGACCTCCTCGACGGCGCGGAGCGTGGCCTCCGGGGCGTGCTGGGCCTCCAGGTCCGCGCGCAGCGCCCGCCACCGCAGTTCGGCGGCCTTGGACGCGTCCTCGGTCGTCCGCGTGAGATCGGCGTACACCGACGCGTAGGGGCCGGGGTGCTGGTACAGCGTCTTGAGGAATGACAGCTCCATAGGGTCGCCGTACCCGATCCCGTAGGGGCAAACGTAAAGAATGTGGCGGTTGGGGCGTTCTAACCCTCGGCGGCCTGCTGCAGGCGGGCGTAAGCGAGCTGGAGCCAGTCGGAGCCCGCGACGGCCGTCATGGTGGCGCCGGCCAGCCGGGTGGCGTCGGGGGCGAAGACCAGCCCCGCCGCGTAGGCCGTCGCGACCCACTGGCCGGTGCAGAACGGGCAGGTGACCAGCTCGCCGACGGCGTGCCGGACGCCGTGCCCGCGGGCCTCCTCGGCGAGCTCGGCGGGCCCGGACGTGCCGGAGTAGCGGGTGAACGGGGCGCGCAGCGGGCTCGTCACCGGGTCCTTGGCGATCAGCCGGGACAGCTTGTGCGTGGTGATCGTCATCAGCGCGAGGTCGCCGAGCCCGACGGCGGGGGCGCGGCCGCGCCGCCGCCAGGCCAGCAGTGCCACCGCGCCGGTGGTCACCGCGTACACCGCCATGGTGCCGAGGTAGGAGCCGAGCGGGCGGTCGGCGTCTCCGGCGTACTCGTCCTTCTGCTTGCGGGCGGTGTCGACGACGGTGTTCATGCCTGTTCCTTTCCGGGCGGGACGATCACGCAGAACTCGTTGCCCTCCGGGTCGGCGCACACCGTGGTGAGCCAGCCGTCGTCGTCGAACGGGCCGCGCACGACGGTGGCGCCGAGCGCCGTGACCCGGGCCAGCTCGGCGTCCATGTCGGCGACCCGCAGGTCCGGGTGCATGCGGTTCTTGGCGACCTTCGGTTCGGGGACCCGCTGCAGCAGCAGGCGCGGGTTCTGGCCGCGGGGGTCGGTGAGCACGACGTACGGGGGGTCGTAGCCGCCGCGTTCGTAGCCGAGGGCGGCGGACCAGAAGTCCGCCAGCGCGTCGGGGTCCGCGCAGTCCAGGACGAAGACGAGCTCCATCAGTGGTCGCGCAGCGCCTTCACGAGCTGCGACTTGTTCATCGACGAGCGGCCTTCGATGCCGAGCTCGCGGGCCCGCTTCATCAGGTCTTCCTTGGTCCAGTCGTCGTAGGAGGGGTTCTTGCCGCCCTTGCGGCCGACCTTCTCGCCGCCCTGGTTCGCCGACGCGTTGGCGATGCGGGCCGCCTTCTCCTTGCTCTCGCCCTTGTCGCGGAGCTTCTGGTACTTCTTCTCGTCCTTGATCTGTGCTCTGGGCATACGAGGTGACTACCCGGTATGCGCCGTCCACACATGGACTCCCGCGATCGGGGACAATGGCAGCCGGAAAGGGGACACGTGCGCATCGGCATCCTGGGCCCGCTGTCCGTGCGGGACGAGGCCGCGCGGCCGGTCGAGGTCAGCGGCCCGCGGCTGCGCGCGCTGCTGGTCCGGCTGGCGGCCGAGGCCGGGCGGCCGGTGTCGGCCGAGCGCCTGCTGGACGACCTGTGGGACGGCGCGCCGCCCGCCGGTGGCGGAAACGCGCTGCAGGCGCTGGTGTCGCGGCTGCGCGGCGTCGCGGGCCGCGACCTGGTCGAGCACGGCCCGGGCGGCTACCGGCTGGGGATCGACCCGGGCGAGGTCGACGCGGTCGCGTTCGAGCGCGCCGTCGCCGCCGCCCGCCGCGAGGGCGACCCGGCGCGCCGCGCGGACGGGCTGCGCCGCGCCCTGGACCTGTGGCGCGGCCCCGCGCTGGCGGACGTCGCCGACGCCGACTACGCCCAGGCCGCGATCGGCCGGCTGGACGGGCTGCGCCTCGCCGCCGTCGAGGACCGGGTGGACGCGGAGGCCGCCGCCGGGCGGCCCGTCCCGCCGGTCGCCGAGCTGGAGCCGCTGGCCGCCGCGCACCCGCTGCGCGAACGGCTGCGCGGCCAGCTCATGCGGGCGCTGTACGCGGCGGGACGGCAGGCCGACGCCCTGCGGGTGTACGAGGAGACGCGGCACGCGCTCGCCGACCAGCTCGGCGTCGACCCGTCGCCGGAACTGGCCGCCGTCCACCTGTCGATCCTGCGCCGCGACGCCGCGGCTCCGGCCGCAGCCGAGGCGCCCGCGGGCCCGCCGGAGCCTCCGGAGCTGCCGCGCACGAACCTGGCGGCGCAGCTCACCAGCTTCGTCGGGCGGGAGGAGGAATCGCGCCGGATCGGCAAGCTGCTGCGCGAGACCAGGCTCGTCACCCTGACCGGGCCGGGCGGCGCGGGCAAGACCCGGCTCGCCGGCGAGACCGCCGCCGGGCTGCTGGACGGCATGCCGGACGGCGTGTGGTTCGTCGCGCTCGCCCCGGTCAGCGATCCCGGCGACCTCGTGCAGACCCTGCTCACCGCCCTCGGCGTCCCCGACACCGTCCGCAAGGGGGAGGCCCGCACCGTCCCGCGCCCCCTCGAACGGCTCACCGACTTCCTGACCGCCAAGCGGATGCTGATCGTCCTCGACAACTGCGAGCACCTCGTCGACGCGGTCGCCGAGCTCACCGCCCACATCCTCGCCCAGGCCCCCGGCGTGCGGGTCCTCGCCACGAGCCGCGAACCGCTCGGCATCACCGGCGAGTCGCTGTGCCCCGTCCCGTCGCTGCCGCTGCCGCCCGAGGACGGCGAGCCCGAGCCGCCGGACGCGCTCGGATACGCCGCGGTCCGGCTGTTCGCCGACCGGGCCGCGGCGGTGCGCCCGGGCTTCGCGGTCGACGCCGACACCGTCGGCGACGTCGTGGCGATCTGCCGCGCGCTCGACGGCATCCCGCTCGCCATCGAACTGGCCGCCGCCCGGCTGCGCTCGCTCACGCCGCGGCAGGTCGCCGACCGGCTCGGCGACCGGTTCCGGCTGCTCACCGCCGGCAGCCGCGCCGCGCTGCCCCGGCACCGGACGCTGCGCGCCGTCGTCGACTGGAGCTGGGACCTGCTGGACGGCGCGGAGCGCACCGTGCTGCGCCGGCTGTCGGTGTTCGCGGGCGGCGCCACCCCGGACGGCGCCGTGCGGGTGTGCGGCCTGGACGCGCCGGACGCCCCCCACCCCGACGACGTCATCGACGTCATCGCCGCGCTGGTCGACAAGTCGCTGGTGATGGCCGACGGCGACGCCGAGGTGCGGTACCGGCTGCTGGAGACCGTCCGGGTCTACGCGGCGGAGAGGCTGGACGAGGCGGGCGAGGCCGGCCGCGTCCGCTCCGAGCACGCCGCGTGGTGCGTCGACCTCGCCGAGCGCGCCGAACCCGAACTGCGCCGCGCCGACCAGCTCCGCTGGGCCGCGCGGCTGACCGCCGAACGCGACAACTGCACCGCCGCGTTCCGCCACCTGACCACCGTCCGCGACGTGCCGGGGGCGCTGCGCCTCCTCGCGTCCCTCGTGTGGTTCTGGATGATGCGCGACATGGAACTGGAGGCCGGCGGCTGGGCCCGGTCCGTCCGCGAGATCGCGGGCGACACCGCGCCGCCGGGGATGGAGGAGGAGTACGCCATGTGCGTCATCTCCGCCGACCTCGTCACCGAGATGGCCTCCGGCGAGGGGACGACGAAGGAGTCGCTGCGCGCGGCCCTCGACCGCGTGATTCGCCACGTCCCGGAGTCGCCGCGCCACCCCGCCCTCGCCCTGGCCGGCCCGGCGAGCAGCATCTTCGCCGGCGACCTGGAGGACACCCGGCGCCGGCTGCGCGCCGTGGAGGACCACCCCGACCCGTGGGTGCACGCCATCGTCCGGGTGGTCCTCGGGCACATCGCGCTGAACGCCGGCGAGATCGACCGCGCCGCCGCCGACGCCTCCGAGGGCTGCGCCGAGTTCCGCGGGCTCGGCGACCGGTGGGGCCTGATCATCGGACTCGGCGGCATGATGCAGGTCGCCGTCGCGCGGGGCGAGCTCGCCGAGGCGGTCCGGTACGGCGAGGAGGCGCTCGGGTACGCCCGCGAGGGCATGAGCCCCGAGGCGAGCGCCGGGATGCTCACCGGGCTCGCGCGGGTGCGCGCGATGCTGGGCGACCTGGAGCAGGCCCGCCGCGACCTGGACACCGCGACCGCGGCGATGGAACGCGTCGGCGAGTTCGCCGACGCCGCGTCCGCCCTGCTGCTGCGCAGCGAGCTGGCGCTGTGGGACGGCGACCTGGCGTCCGCTCGCGACTACGCCGACCGCGCCCACAAGTGGGTCGAGCCGCGCCGGCGCCGTCCCGACTTCAGCCGGGAGGTGCGCCTGACCTACTGCAGGCTCGGCTGCCTCGCCGAGGAGGAGGGCGACCTGGACGAGGCCGCCGCCTGGCACGCCCGCGCCTGGGACGACCTCCCCAACGACTGGATCATGGGCAACCCGCTGCTGGCGTCGCTGCTGGAGGGCCTCGCGGCGCTCGCGGCGGCGCGCGGCCACCACGTCCGGGCCGCGGAGCTGCTCGGCACCGCGCACGGCCTGCTCGGCTTCCGGCACGAGGGCTCGCACGAGGTCCGCCGCGTCGAGCCGGCGGTGAAGCGCGAGATCGGCGAGGACGGCTTCGCGGAGGCCTACGAGCGCGGCCGCCGCGTCACCCGCGACGAGGTCTTCGCGGTGGTGCCGGACCTCGTCGACTCGGTCTGAGCGGCCCCGCCACACTCCCGGCGCCCGGAACCGCAGCGGCCCACCCTTGCCGACCCCGCCGCCGTCCCCACCGACGAGACGCCGAGGACGCCGGCCCGGAGCTCCGCTTCCGGACCGACGTCCCCGACGCGCGCTGACGCCCGCCATCGTGCTCAGGTGCGGCGCGAGTACATCCGCATGGCCAGCGGGAACGTGACGATGACGATCCCCGCCGCCCACGCCAGCGTGTACCAGACGTGGTTGCCGACCGGCCCGCCCACGGTCAGCGCCCGCACCGCGTCGGCCAGGTGCGTGACCGGGTTCACCTTCGTCCACGCCTCCAGCCAGCCCGGCATCGTGGAGGTGTTCGGCACCAGGATGCTGCTGCCGAACGTCAGCGGCATCACCCAGATGAACGCCAGGCCCTGGACCGTCTCCGGCGACGGCGCCACCAGCCCGACCAGCACCGAGATCCAGCACACCGCCAGGTAGAACACGTACGCCAGCGCGAACGCGCCCAGCACCGACAGCGGGTCGGTGTGGAATCGGAACCCCAGGATCGAGCCGAAGCCCACCAGCACCACCATCACGGTCAGGAATCGCACCGTGTCGCCGAGCACCGTCCCGATCAGCGGCGCCGACCGGGCGATCGGCAGGCTCCGGAACCGGTCGAACACCCCCTTGTGGATGTCCTCGTTCAGCGCCGTTCCGAGGCCCATCGTGGCGAACATCGCCATCTGCGCCACCAGCCCGGGAAGCAGCTGCTGCAGATAGGTGTGCGTGTCGCCGGCGAGCGCGCCGCCGAACACGTACAGGAACAGCAGCAGGAACACGATCGGCATCAGCGTCGTGTCCAGCAGCTTCTCCGGCGAGTGCTTCAACTGCGAGATGTTGCGCCACGCCAGCGTCAGCCCGTGCCGCAGCGTCCTTCTCGGGCTGATCCGCGCGGGCGGCTCGGACGTGGCGGGCGCGTCGACGGTCATCGTGGTCATGCCATGCTCCCCTCGGAGATCAGGTCGGCCGGCCGCTCCTCGGCGACGTGGCCGGTCAGTGTGAGGAAGACCTCGTCCAGGCTCGGCAGCCGCAGCGACAGCTCCGCCGCCACGATGGACGCCTCGTCCAGCCGCCGGACCAGCGCCGACAGCAGCTTCGGGTCCTGCACCGGCGCGGTGACCAGGCCCGTCGCGTCCTGCACCTCGGGCCGCTCCCCGGTGAGTTCCGCCACGATCGCGCCGAGCTGCGCCGTCCGGAACATCTCGGTCGCCCGGACCGCGAGCGTCTGCCGCCCGATCCGCGACTTCAGGTCGTCGGACGTCCCCTCCGCGATCACCCGGCCGTGGTCGAACACCGCGATCCGCTCGGCGAGCGCGTCGGCCTCGTCCAGGTACTGCGTGGTCAGCAGCACGGTCGCGCCTTCGGCGACCACCTCGCGGACCGTGTCCCACACCTCGTTGCGGGCCCGCGGGTCCAGGCCCGTCGTCGGCTCGTCCAGGAAGATGACGTCGGGACGGTTGATCAGGCTCGCCGCCAGGTCCAGCCGGCGGCGCATCCCGCCCGAATAGGTCTTCACCGCGCGCGACCCCGCCTCGGTGAGCCGGAACCGGGCCAGCAGCTCCCGCGCCCGCGCCTTCGCGTCGGCCCGCCCGAAGTCGAGCAGCCGCGCGATCATCACCAGGTTCTCGCCGCCGGTCAGCTCCTCGTCTACCGACGCGTACTGCCCGGTCAGCCCGATCATCGCCCGCACCCGCGCCGGGTCCTTGACCACGTCGTAGCCGGACACCGAAGCGTGCCCCGCGTCCGGCTTGAGCAGTGTCGCGAGCACCCGGACGGCGGTCGTCTTCCCGGCCCCGTTGGGACCGAGCACCCCCAGGACGGTGCCGCGCTTCGCCGCGATGTCCACCCCGTCCAGGGCCAGCGTCTCCCCGAACCTCTTACGCAGGCCCTCGGCCTGGATCACATAGTCCATCGGTCGTTCCTCACAGGTCGTCGTGCTGACATCGCCAGCGTCCGTGAGGGCCCTGACACGGCGCGCACATCGGCGCCCGGACGCTGACGCCGGGCTGACGCGCCACTGACGCCGACGGCCCGCAAGCCCCGTGACCAGCGGGTTTCCTGGAGACGGCCGCCAAGTGTCCGGGCGGTGGCGCCGTCGATTTGACGGACCGTACGAGCCTGCCTAATGTTCTTCCTGCCCCAAGGGGATGCGGGACGCCGAGAGGCGGACGGCCCCGGGGAACCCACCGAGAGAAAAAACGGTTCGAAGCCTGCTTCGGAGCGAGGTACTCTTGAGTGGATGGCCCGAGAAGGGATGCAGGACGCCGCAAGGTGGCCGGCCCTGGGGACTCCACCGCACGATCACCCACAGGCGATGATCATCGCCTGTGATGGCGCGCGGGGGACGGGCCGAGAGCCTGAAGATTGACTCCAGCGAGCCGGTTGACAGGATCGAAAGTTCCGGTAAGTTAGTAGGGTTGCCCCGGAGCGAGGGCCGCGGAAGCGGGTCTGGCGCGGTGGGTGTCCGTTTCTTGAGAACTTAACAGCGTGTTAAAAGCCAGTGCCTTTATCGATCCGGCTTTTTGGTCGGATCGCCCCGTGGCCGTTCTCGTTTTTCGGGGATGGTGGGGATTTCTTTGAGGCAATACGGTCCTTCGGGATCGTTTGCTGGGATTTTCTTCTGAGGTTTGGCTGCTCTGGGGTTCGCCCCTTGGGGTGGTCGTTGGGCCTTGATGGAGAGTTTGATCCTGGCTCAGGACGAACGCTGGCGGCGTGCTTAACACATGCAAGTCGAGCGGAAAGGCCCCTTCGGGGGTACTCGAGCGGCGAACGGG
>NZ_JASNWF010000017.1 GCF_030283205.1 Actinomadura opuntiae | reverse complement strand
TTGACTTTGGAGCCTCTGCGGCCCCTGAGGCAGCGCCAAAGGGGCAGGCTCCGCCTGCCCCGCCCCGGTCGCGCCACCCCACCGCCCCCCTCCGTCCGCGTGCTCAACAAACCACCCCTAAGGAACAATTCACCGACCAGGTAAAGGCGGAGGAAGTCGAGGCGCACTGAGCAATATTTTTCCACTGATCAGCAAGAAAGAAGGCCCCCGCTCGGCCTGCGATTGTCGGTCACTTGGGGTACACTTTAGGTATGCAGTCAGTGACGGTCGACCTTGCGGGCGCGTCCACCATGGAATTGGTGAACGCGCTCTCAACGATCGCCACTGAACTCGCCCAACGAGAGGCCCCGGAATCGGCGGCCGCGTGCCTGGAACTCACCGAAGACCTGGCCGCCGCCTGCGATATACAGGAAAGCGCCCTGGCCGGTTTCATCGGCCGCGTCGACGCCACCGGCGAACAGCAGAGGTGGGGATATCCCTCCACCCGGGCATGGCTGCGGTCCCGGCTGGGCATGCGCGAGAACCGCGCCAAAGAACGCCTCACACTGGCGCGGCAACGCCACCGCCTGCCGCAGGTGACCGAGCGGCTGGCGGCCGGAGAGCTGTCCTACGGCTACGCCGCCACGGTCGCCGACTCGGTGGCCCGGCTGGACGACATTGACTGCGCCAAGGCCGAGAACAAGCTGCTGGAAATGGTCGGTCAGGGCTTCTCACCGGGGAAGATCGCGGTATTCGGTCACCGGATCCGCGACGTCATCGCCGAACGCGACGACACCGGATACGAACCCGAGGACGCCAAGCGCGGCTACGCCAAGTCCTGGATCACCAGCACCGGCTCCCTGGACGGCGGCCGCTACATCAAAGGCTGGCTGAACGCCGAAGACGCCGCCATCTGGGACGGCACCCTGGCTCCGCTGGCCAAGCCGGCCGGACCAGACGATCACCGTGACGTCGCCGAGCGGACGGCGGCGGCGCTGTCGAGTGTGCTGTCCGGCGGGCACAAGGCCACCAAAGTCACCGTCATCTGCGACCTCGAAACACTGACCGGCGGCAAGGCTCCGGGTCACCTCACCGACGGGACACCGATCCCGGCCGGACAGGTACGCCGCATCGCCCTGTCAGCCGGAGTCTCACCCCTGATCCTGGGACGCGGCCACAACCCGCTCTACCTCGGCTACCGGGAACGGTTCGCCAGCCCCGCCCAACGCCGGGTCTTGGAGACGCTGTATCCGACGTGTGCGGTGCGGGAGTGTGAGATTCCGGGGACGTTGTGCGAGGTCGACCACGTCCACGGCTGGGCCCTGGGAAACTCGCCCACCGACATCGATCACCTCACCCTCACCTGCGGGTGGCACAACCGCTTCAAACACACCAGCCCGACCCAGATCGGCATCACTAAAGATCCGGACGGGCGATATGTGTACCGGCTGCTGCCACCACCCAACGCCAGGTCAAGAACCCGGACCGGGAACGGGCCGCCGGGCACACTCGGCCCACCCGATCCCGCCATCACCTGGGCCGCATAACAGCCCCACCCGCACATGACCGGTTCGCCCGAATCCATCGCGGATCTCGGGCGAACCGGTATGCCCACATCACCCCCGCCCTCCACTGCTCCATCAGCAACGGCGCGGCCAGACCAGCCGGAACCCGGCCACTCTCCATTCCTTTCTCGCGGCGCTGTACTGCTCGAGATCCATCGCCCTTCACCAACGGCACAGACACACTGCCCCTTAGGCAGTTCCACTAGAGCAGGGCGTGTCTTAACGGGTCAGCCAGTCATCGATGACGGCAACGCGGAGGACGATCTCCTACCAGGTGGCCACGGCACGGTGGCGTATCAGCCCATTGATGCCGCAACCGACGGCGTGCTGCTGCCCGCTGGCCCAGCTCGCAGGACACGGCATGCGCCCATAGCGGCTGCCCTGCTTCTCGCGATAGCGGGAGTGCTCGGCCCTGATCGCGGTGGTGCAGCCGATCCAGCGTCTACGCCGGTAGGCGCGGTTGGCACCAGGAGCCGTTGGCCTTGACGGCACGGCACAGGCCCCAGGAGCGGCGCGTCCCCCAGGTGGCTTGGTCTCTCCTGATCGCGGGGAGTGAGGCGAGCAAGCCCCCGTCCTGCACTGCGTCGTCGGAGTGAACTGGTCATCGGCCACACGAGGGGTGCTCTTCCGATCTGCCTCTTGGTCCTCTGGTTCGGGGGCGGTGGGGTGGCGCGACCCGGGCGGGGCAGGCGGAGCCTGCCCCTTGGCGCTGCCTCAGGGGCCGCAGAGGCTCCAAAGTCAAGGGTGGACGAAGTCCATCGCGAAGCGACGCCGAAGGCGCCCTTGACTTTGGAGGGGCGGCCCCGTACGCCAGCGCCACCCCACCGCACGGCCAACCCAACACCCCTGCCCCAAACACCCTTGCACCCCGTGTCCGTCCTCCCCGCCCCCGCCCACGAGCGCGAACACACGACTACCGCCACACGGAAACACCCCATTGCCACCGACCACCCCACGACGTCACACCGCCAACGCCCGCCACCCAACGTTCCACACCACCGCTTCACATCCCACCGGCCCCACATCCACCCGCCGAACACCCCGGCGGCTCCCTACTGCAGTGATCACGGACCCCCGGGACCCGCGGCGTGCTGGTCGGTATACGTCTGAACAGCGGGTACGGCACACTGGCCGACATTTCTTCGGCTAGGTGTCGCGTTCGGCGGCGTGCCGATCGTCTTAGCAGAGAGAGAGCCCAGATCGCCGATGGGCGAAGGAGGCGGAGGCGCCGTGACGGATACGGGCGAGGACAGGAAGCGAGCAGCGCACCGGGCCCTGGTGGAGCGTGTGCTGAACGGGGAGGGCAAGGCATCCGCACAGCAGCGAGCGCATGCCTTCGGCAACGACGGCCTCTCGCCGCCGTCCTTGGACGCGTTGATCGGCAAGGTCGTCGACAGGTCGGCACAGATCACCGATGCCGACGTGGTTGCGGCGAAGGCGTCCGGCTGTACTGAGGATCAGCTTTTCGAGCTGGTCGTGTGCGCCGCGGTCGGCCGGTCGACTCGGCTGTACGAAGCGGGACTGACCGCCCTCGCCGAGGCGACCTCCGAGGAGAGGACCGATCGTGCGACTTGAGATCCTCAATCACGGATACCCGCGCCGGACCAAGCTGCTGTTCGCGATCATCCGCCTGTTCTCCGGGCACCCGATGCCGGACGCCGCCAGATTGGTCTTCTACCGGCCCGATTTCTATGGCGACCGGGCCAAGGAGTTCACCCACGAGGCGATGCGCGGGCCGTCCGAGTGGTCCGTGGGCGACCGGGAGTTGATGGCGGCCTATGTGTCCACGGTGAACGGGTCGGCGTTCTGCATCGCCGCGCATACCGCGACCGCAGCGCAGGCGTACCAGGACGGGCCGCGGGTCGCGGCGGTGCTGGACGATCTGGAATCGGCCGCCGTGGACGAGCCGCTGCGGGCGACGCTGCGGATGCTCGGCAAGCTGACCCGGGACGGGCAGGTCGGCGCCGAGGACATGCGGGAGGTGCTGGCCGCCGGTGCCTCGCCCCGGCAGGTCGAGGACGCGCTGGCAGTCTGCGCGGCATTCGACACCACCGGTCACCTCGCCGACGCGTTCGGGTTCGAGATGCTCAGTCCGGAGGGCTTCGAGGCGGGTGCCAAGTACCTGCTCAAGCGCGGGTACCGGTAGGCGTCGCGGCGCCTCACGGCACGAATCGCACCGGCGTAGTGCCCCGGAGGCTCGTCCATGATCCGCAGCGTGTGGCGCCGGTCCGGGCCAGGCGTTCCACCGCCGCGCTGACCCGCTGGGCGCGCAAGGCCGACGAGACGTCGCGTTCGACGCTCACCTTCAGGTCGAGATGCATCCGGTTCTTGACGACCTTGGTTTCGGGGAAGCCCTGGAACCACACCCGGGGCCCTCGTCCGCCGGGTCGATGATCGACTCGGGCAGCTCTCCCCCGCTCGGTGGGCAGTTCTTCCTATACGACAGCTGGCGTGGCCTTCGGGAGGCGATCCGCGGACGTAGCGCAGGGCCTCGCACCAGGAGGGCACCAGGCTCCGGAGGTCGGCGTCAGCGTCGGCGTTCATGCCCGGCAACGTCCCACCCCGGTCGGACGACTCGCGAGGGTGTGGCGGTGCGGTCCCGGGAGGCCGCACCGCGGTGCGCGCGATCGGCTCAGGGAGTCTGCTTCTGGGCGGCGATCACGGCGGCCAGGGCCTCGCCGATGTAGGCCTCGGCGGCGGCCTTCTCGACGCCGGCCTCGGAGAGGACGCCGTTGCCGTTCTCGTGTTCGAGGAGGGCGAGCAGGATGTGCTCGGTGCCGATGTAGTTGTGGCCGAGGCGCAGGGCCTCGCGGAAGGTCAGTTCGAGGGCCTTCTTGGCGTCCTGGTCGAAGGGGATGAGGGCGGGAAGCTCGGCGGCCTCCGGGGGCAGCACGGCGGTCGCGGCCTGCCGGACGGTGTCGAGCAGCACGTCCTGCGCGGTGATGGCCTTGGCCGCGATCGACTCGGGGTCGGCGAGCAGTCCGAGGACGAGGTGGGCGAGGCCGATCTCGGCGCTGCCGGCGGCGCGGGCCTCGTTCTGCGAGGCGATGACGACGTTGCGGGCGCGGAGGGTGTAGCGGGAGAAGCCCTGGGACGGGTCGAGGTCGCCCGTCACGTCCTTGGGGACGAAGCGCTTCTGCGCGGCCTGCTTGCTGACGCCCATGCTGCGGCCGATCTCGGTCCAGGACGCGCCGGACCGGCGGGCCTGGTCGACGAAGTGGCCGATCAGGTGGTCGGCGACCTCGCCGAGGTGCTCGGCGGCTACGACCGCGCTGGTGAGCTGCTCGAGCGCGTCGGGATGGACCTTCTTGATGGCGGCGATCAGGTCGTCGAGCCGGACCTGGACGTTGTTCTGCGTGGGTTCGGTCATGCGTCAACCATAGGTTGACGACCATTGATCGTCAACCGCCGGTTGACGGTCACCAGGCGGCGGCTCCGGCGAAGGATGTGGCGTGCGGGTCGTAGTTGAGGATCTGGCGGGCGGCGGTGATGTCGAGGGTTCGTTCGACGGCCAGGTGGCTGATCGCGTAGCGGGTCAGGCGGGGCGGTTCGGGGCGGCGGGCCAGCAGGAACGCGCCCTCCGCAGCGGCGGCCAGGGGGCGGGCGAGCCGGACCGGGAGGTAGACGGGACGGGCCGCGATGCCGCGCTCGGCGAGGATCTCGCGGAACGCGTCGTCGATGACCACGGGCTCGGCGTCGGCGATGTTGAAGACGCCGGAGGCGACCGGGCCGGTAGCGGCGAGCAGGCAGGCCTGCACCAGGTTGGCGATCGAGGTCAGGCTGATCCGCTGCCGACCCGTCCCGACGGCGGGCAGGACCGGGCCCCGGACGGCCGACAGGACGCGCGGCAGCAGCGTGGTGTCGCCGGGTCCGTAGACCGCGTGCGGCCGGAGAACGATCGCGTCGCGCCCGAGCACGAACCGTTCGGCGGCGGCCTTGGAGGCGCCGTAGGCGTTGAGGTAGCGGGTGACGGGCGCCTCGTCCTCGGTGGCCATGACGCTGGGACGGAACGGGTCGTACACGCTGGCGGTGCTGACGTGCACGAACCGCGCGCCGGGGAAGGAGGCGAGGGCGTTGCGGGTGCCGGTGAGGTTGGCGGCGAACAGCTCGGCGGGCCGTCCCCAGTCGGTGACGCTGCCCGCGCAGTGGACGACCGCGTCCACGGCGGGCGCGTCCGGGATCGGGCCGCGGGTGAGGTCCCAGGGACGGTAGGCCGCGCCGGCGAGGTGGCCTGGCGGGACGGACGGGCGGCGACCGAACCCGTAGGTGGTGATGTCGCGGCAGGTCAGGGCGCGGCAGACCGCGCCGCCGACGAAGCCGGACGCGCCGGTGACCGCGACCCTCATCCCGCCGCCCCCTCACGACGGGCCACCCGTTCGCGAAGGAGGGCGCGGTCGAGTTTGCGGGTGCGGCCGGAGCGGGGCAGTTCGTCCAGGACGACGATGCGGTCGGGCAGCGCGTCGTGGTCGATGACGCCGGGGAGGTCGCGGCGCAGACGTGCGGGCAGGCCGGCCGCCCCGACCACGGCGAGCACGACCTCCTCGTCGCCGGTCTCGGGGTCGGGGACGCCGACGATGGCGGCCTCCTTGACGCCGGGAAGCGCGGCGATCGACGGCTCGTAAAGGCCGGGATAGAGGTTGAATTTGCCGCGGATCAGCATGTCCTTCTTGCGGCCGAGCAGGACCAGCCGCCCTTCGTCCAGACGGGCAAGATCACCCGTTGGTAGTTCCTTGAACGGCTCCGCGCCGAGATAGCCGCGGCAGAGGTTCGGGCCGGAAAGGAACAGTTCGCCGTCGTCCGCCAGTCGCGCTCCGACACCCGGAAGAGGCGCACCCAGAAGGTCGCCTTCGGTGCCGGAGGCGGTGTGCGCAAGTTTCTCTTCAGCCGAGGCGATCGCCACGGGCAGTATTTCGGTCATGGCATAGACGGAGAGGACTTCGGCGGACGTCGCCTTGACCGCCCGCTTCAGAATCCCGGCGGGCGCGGGAGCGGCGCCGAGCAGGACGTATCGGAGCTCAGGCGGCAGTTCCGGGGCGTGGTCGAGGATTTCCGCGAGGTGGACGGGAACGCAGAACGTGTGGGTGGCGGCACGCTCGCGCATCAACCGCACGAAATCGGCGGGCGAGCAGAACAGCGGCGGCATCGACCAGCGGGCGCCGGAGATGAGCGTCGGCAGCCCGAGCATCAGCTGGTCGGTGTGGACGACGTCCCCCGGCCCCACCGGCATACGGCCCCGGAAAAGGTCGAGCGCCGCCGCGAGGGACGCCTGGGAATGGACGACGGCACGCGGGTCCGCCGTGGTTCCAGACGTGAAGATGACCGCTGCCGGGGCGTCGGGGTCGGTGTCCTCCGGCGGGTCCGGTGCGTCGCCGCGCACCAGGTCGGCGAGCGACAGGGAGCCGCGCGGCACGCCCGGAAGGCGGCGTCCGACATGGATGTGCCGCATCGGGGACTCGCCGGGAATCTGCAAGTCGGCGAGGTTCGGAAGCAGGAGCCCGCGGCGGCGGGCATAGGCGCGGACGACCCCGATACGGCTACTGGCGTAAAGGATCGATTCGGCGGCCGACCACCGGGGCCGAGCCAACCGGAGACGCGCGGTGAACATTTCCGGCCCGGCCCCGGGGTCGGCAAATACGACGACTCCCCCGGCGGCGACGACGCCCAAAGCGAGGACGAGGGATTCCGGTGACGGGCGGACGGAGAACAGAACCCCGTCACCAGGCCGAAGCCCAGCGGAAAGGAGCCCGTGCCGGACGGCGAGCACCCGCCGCCGCATTTCCCCGTAGGTCAGAAGAGAACCGTTCCCGGACACCAGCGCGACTCCGTCCGGTGTCCGCGCGGCCTGATCGAGCAATTGCCGGACGAGCGTCATGATGCGGCCTCCGAACGGACGGCCAGATGGCGGTAGGTCGGGATCAGAACGCCGCGGGCGGCGGCGCGGCTGGTGATGCGCAATGGCGCGGCGTCCAGGAGCGTGCGGGCGACCCGGCGGACCTGCGCCATGGCCAGCGGGTAGCCGATGCAGAAATGCGGGCCCGCGCCGAACCACAGGCGCCGCAGTTCCGGCGGATGCGGGCGGTCCAGGTCGAACGGGCCGTGGTCGCGGCAGCAGTTGTGCGTGGCGATGAGCACCCGGTCACCCGGACGGATCGCCACGCCGCCGACGACCGCCGGGCGGTGCACGCTCCGCAGCATCACCGGCGTCGGCGTCGTCACCCGCATCGCCTCCTCGATCGCCCGGTCGAGCAGCCCGCGGCCGGCGGCGACGCGGCCGAGTTCGCCGGAGTCGGCCAGCAGCGCGATCAGGCGGGGCACCAGGGTGGCGACGGTCTCGGTCCCGGTGAGGAAGAAGGCTCCGGCGGCGCCGCGCGCCTCGTCTTCGGAGAGGCCGAGCGCCCGCATCCGTCCCATGACCGTGGACTCGTCACCTGCGGAGTACGCCTTGGCGGCGATGGCGCCCAGCGGGTCGAGGACCTCGCGGGCCCGCTCGACCTGCGCGGGGCCGAGCCGCCGCGTCCGCAGCGACACCATCGACACGATCCGCTCGCCCTGTTCGAACAGGTGCCGCCAGTCCGCCTCCGTCGCCGCGTCCAGGCCGATGACCTCGCTGATCACGGCGCCGGCCATGACGCGCGCGGCGTCGACGAGGTCGACGGTGGCGCCGCGCGCCAGGCGGTCGGCGAGCCGGGCCAGCGGGTCCGCCAGCACGCGGTCGCACAGCGCGTCGGCATAGGACGGCGTGAACAGGTCGGTGAGGCGGCGGCGGAGCGCGCGGTGCGCGTCGCCTTCCATGTTGAGCAGGACGGACGGTCCGAGCACGGGCGTCCACAGGTCGCCGGGCGATCCGGGCCCGTCCTTGCGGAACGTCTCGCCGTCCATCAGCACCTCGCGGGCGAGCGGCGCCGCGTTGACGACGACGCCGAGGCCCGGCACGCGGACGATCGGCCCGCGCCGGGCGAGCCCTCTGAGCAGCGGATACGCGAAGGGATGCGCGGCGAGGTAGAGCCGCCGCTCCCAGTCAGGAGCCCTCATCGGATGTCCACGACCTCGGGCATGTAGCGGTGGTCGGCGTACCAGCCGAGCGTCTTGACCAGCCCGAACGCGCGCAGCCGCCGCACCGATCCGTACACGACGACGTCCTTGCGCAGGCCGTAGGCGTCGGTCAGGTAGCGGACGCGGTTGACCAGGGCGCGGTCCTCGTGGAGCTCCTCGATGCGGGTGCGCGGGAAGCCGCCGGCCCGCTTGTACAGGTCGGCGGTGATGGCGAGGTTGCAGCCCGGCATCATCACGTAGGGGCCGAGGTAGAGCGGGTCCTGGTTGCCGGGGCGGAACCGGCCGAACAGCGCCGCGACCTCGATCACCGCAGGGAGCAGGCGCCGTTCCCAGAACCGCAGCGGGAACTCGTCGGTGCGCGGGCGCAGCGGCCCGGACACCATCTCCAGTCCGCCGGCGAACGCCCGCTTCACCGCCGCGATCCAGCCGACGTCCGGCAGGCAGTCGGCGTCGGTGCGGGCGATGTGCGTGGCGCCGGCGCCGATCGCGTGCCGGAAGCCGGTGTCGGCGGCGGCGCCCGTCCCCTTCTCCGGTTCCGGGACGATCCGGACGTCCATCCCGGGGTGCTCCTCCGCGAACGTCCGGACGGCCTTCGCCGTCCCGTCCCGGCTGCCGTTGTCGACGACGACGAGCGTGAAGCCGGTGTCGGTCTGCGCGGCGAGCCGGCGCAGCGTCGCGCCGATCGAGCGCTCCTCGTCATAGGCGGGGACGACGACCCACAGGTCCATCGTCTGCGACATGGTCACAGCTCCGCGAACATGACGCCGAGGCTGACGCCGCCGGCGAGGCCGACCAGAGCGACCCGGTCGCCGTGACGGCACCGTCCCGCCGCGACGGCGGTGGCGAGCTGGAGCGGCAGGCTCGCGGACGCGACGTTGCCGTGCTCGGGCAGCGTGACGACGAGCCGGTCCGGCGGGACGCCGAGCGCCGCCCGCAGCACTTCCAGGTACGGCAGCGTCACCTGGTGGACGGCGACGACCGCGAAGTCGTCCCAGGTCAGCCCGGTCTTGGCGAGGGCGGTGGTGAAGATCTCCGGCCCGGCCGCCAGGAACGCGTCCTTGAGCCGGCGCCCGTCGCCCTTGAAGTAGGCGAACTCGGGGTCGCGCGGGTGCATGGACCCGCCGGCGGGCAGCGTTCCGATGTCCCAGGCGCTGGAGACGGCGGCGAAGTCGCGGTAGAAGATGCCGCCGTCCGGGGCCGCCTCGACCAGCATCGCCGCGCCGCCGTCCGACAGGGTGTAGCCGGCGAACGCGTCCACGAACTGCGCACGGTCGCGCACCTTCCAGCGGATCGCGCGGGACGGGCTCTCGCCCGTGCACACCAGCACCCGCTCGTGCTGGCCGGTGCGGATCAGCGCGTCCGCCATCTGCAGGCCGTTGAGGAAGCTGTTGCAGGCGTTCTTGACGTCGAAGACCGGGCAGGACGCGCCGAGCTTCGCGGCGACGATGTGCGCGGTCGCGGGCTCGATCAGGTCCTGCGACGCCGACCCGAAGACCAGCAGGTCGACGGCGTCCGCGCGGGTCCCGCGCCGGTCGAGGACGCGGCGCGCGGCGGCGACGGCCAGGTCGGACGCCTGCTCCCCGTCGTCCATCACGTGCCGCGCCCGGATCCCGGTCATCCGCTCGACGATCGTGGGGTGCGGCCGGTAGCCGGGGCTCTCGGCGGCGATGCGCGCCTCGACCTCGGCGCTGGTGACGACGCGCGGCGGCAGGTGCGCGGCGACGGCGGTGATGCGGGCTCTCATGGGCCGGTCCCCCGGTTCTCGTCCTGTGTGGAAGGCCAGGTTCGCGGGCCCCTGCCGCGTCCGGACAGGGCGACCTTACGGAAGACGCACCAGGCGTTCTAGCCCGATTTGCGGTGAGTACCGACACTCATCCGAAATGAGTACTTCGCCGGACGTGCCGGTTCCGGCCACGGCCGGGGACGGCGTCAGCCGGCGGAGACGGCCGGGGCCACCGGGCCGGCGACGCGCGGGATCTCCGTCGCGGGCGGCCGAACGGAGGGCGGCGCGGACGGAGGCGCGGACGGCGCGGTGGACGGCAGCGGCGAGAGGAAGATGGTCGACGGCCCGACCGGGCGCTCGTCGTCGGCCCGGCGCGACCCCGACTGCCACCACCACAGCGCGACGGAGATGGCCAGCAGCACGAGCACGCCGCCGACCACCTGGATGACGGCCCGGCGATGGCTCGGCTCGCGGTAGCCGCGGCGGGCCCGCCAGGCCCGCGGGCCGGACCGGCCGCCGGACGCGCCGCGGAGGCGCCGGGCGGCGCGCCACCGCCGGAAACGGCGCGGCGGCTGGGCGCGCTCGCGGGCGGACGGCTCGGTGAACGCGGCGTTCCTGACGAAGTCCTCGTCGAACATGGGCTCGTCGAAATCTGCGGGCATGGACGTCTCCGGCGCGGGGGGAGTACGAGGCCCAGGCTAGTGGACGGCCACGCCCATCGAACCGCCCGGATCGAGCCGGGAATGAGAACACGTTCTAACTACCAGTGCGGCAGGAGGTGAGGAAGGTCACCGCTCGCTCCTCTTGATGACGGCCCGCACTTCGTGGCAGTCCGACACCCGGCGGACTTCACCTGCTGGAAAGCGGAATCAGCCTCCGCTTAACAAACAAGCGCTTGGTCAAGACACTTGATTAGACTCGAGTCTCATTCACCCTTGTCCGACCGCTGGAACGGGTTCTACGGTGAGCCGGACGTCCCGCGTCGCGCATCGGGAGGAGCCGCGCATGACCGCCACCGCACCGGAGACCGCCGTCCCCGCCGGGTTCGACTTCTGCAGCCCGGACCTGATGGCCGAACGGGTGCCGCTCGCCGAGTTCGCCGCGCTGCGCCGCACCGCCCGGCCCTGGTGGAACGCCCAGCCGCGCGGCCGCACCGGCTTCGACGACGACGGCTTCTGGGTGGTCAGCAAGCACGCGCACGTCAAGGAGATCTCGCGCAACGCCGAGCTGTTCTCCGCGAACGCCAACGGCGCGGTCATCCGGTTCAACGAGACGTTCGGCCGCGACGAGCTGGACCTGCAGCGCGAGAACCTGCTGCTGCACATGGACGCGCCGCAGCACGCCAAGCTGCGCCAGATCGTCTCGCGCGGGTTCACCCCGCGCGTCGTCAAGGGCCTGCACGAGGCGCTGCAGGAGCGGGCGGAGCGGATCGTCGCCGACGCGCTGCGCAAGGGCGGCGAGGGCGACTTCGTCACCGAGGTCGCCGCGGAGCTGCCGCTCCAGGCGATCGCCGAGCTGATGGGCGTCCCGCAGGAGGACCGCCGGAAGCTGTTCGACTGGTCCAACCAGATGCTCGCCTACGACGACCCCGAGTACGACGCCGACCCGGCCTGCGCCGCCGCGGAGATCATCGGCTACTCGATGAGCCTGGCCGAGCAGCGCCGCGGCTGCCCCGCGCACGACATCGTCACCAAGCTCGTCCAGGCCGACGTGGACGGCCGCGGCCTCACCGACGACGAGTTCGGCTACTTCATGATCCTGCTGTCGGTGGCCGGCAACGAGACCACCCGCAACGCGATCACCCACGGCATGATCGCCTTCATGGACCACCCGGAGCAGTGGGAGCTGTTCAGGGCCGAGCGTCCGGAGACCGCCGCCGACGAGATCGTCCGCTGGGCGACGCCGGTCACGGCGTTCCAGCGCACCGCCGTCCGCGACACCGAGCTCGGCGGCGCTGAGATCAGGGCGGGCGACCGGGTGGCGATGTACTACTCATCGGCGAACTTCGACGAGGACGTCTTCGACGACCCCGGCGCGTTCGACATCACCCGCTCCCCCAACCCGCACCTGGGTTTCGGCGGCACCGGCGCGCACTACTGCATCGGCGCGAACCTGGCCCGGCTGGAGATCGGCCTGATGTTCGACGCGATCGCCGACCACATGCCGCGCATCGCCCGGACCGGCGAGCCCCGCCGGCTGCGCTCCGCCTGGCTGAACGGCATCAAGGAACTCCCCGTCCGCTACGCCTAGCCGCCCCCGGCGCCTCCCCGCGGCGCACCGCGGCGCGCATCGCCGGCCGGACGAGCGCACCGCAGCGGGCCGTGGCCGCGGGGCCAGCACTTTATCGCCGGTCGGCGGATCGATTCGATCGCGCAATGCGGCCTACCCTGTGCCCTCAGTGCGGGTATCGAGCGCGCCGGCTTCACAACCCGGAGGCGCCGTACCTGTACAAGCGAAGAGGGACTCGGTGCCGTCGCCTTGCCGAAGCCGGCCGAGCCCCTCTTCGCCCATGCGCGCCGCCCGCGCCGCCCGCCGGCCTCGCGCCCGCCGGCCCGCCGCTGGTGATCCCGTTGGGCGGGACGGGGCTTCCGGGTGAAAGTAGAACTCGTTACAGTCGAAGGCGAATCTCGTTCTAGAAGGAGACCGCATGGGTACCCCGGTGATCGTCGAGGCGGTGCGCACGCCGCTCGGGAAGCGCAACGGCTGGCTGGCGGGACTGAAGCCGATGGCCGTCCTGTCGCACACGCTGATCGCCGCCGTCGAGCGCGCCGGCCTCGACGCCGCCCAGGTGGAGCAGGTCTTCGCGGGCTGCGTGACCCAGGCCGGCGAGCAGGGCTCGCACATCGGCCGCTACGCCTGGCTGTACGCGGGCCTGCCCTGGCAGACCGGGGTCACCACGATCGACGCGCAGTGCGGGTCGGCGCAGCAGGCCGTCCACCTGGCCGCCTCGCAGGTCGCCGCCGGCGTCGTGGACGTCGCGATCGGCTGCGGCGTCGAGGTGATGAGCCGCGCCCCGCTCGGCACCAACGTGCTGCCCCACAACCCGCGCCCGGACGACTGGTCGCTGGACATGCCGAACCAGTTCGAGGCGGCCGAGCGCATCGCGCAGCGCCGCGGCCTCACCCGCGCCGACCTCGACGCGTTCGGCGCGCGGTCGCAGCAGCTGGCCGCCAAGGCGTGGGCGGACGGCCGGTTCGAGCGGGAGATCGTCCCGATCGAGGCGCCGGTGCTGGACGCCGAGGGCGAGCCGACCGGCGAGACCCGCACCGTCACCCGCGACCAGGGCCTGCGCGAGACGACCGCGGAGGGCCTGGCCAAGCTCAAGCCCGTCCTCGGCGAGGGCTCGCTGCACACCGCCGGCACCTCCTCGCAGATCTCCGACGGCGCCGCCGCGGTGGTCGTCATGTCGGAGGAGAAGGCGTTCGAGCTGGGGCTGCGGCCGCGCGCCCGGATCAGGGCGCAGGCGCTGGTCGGCGGCGAGCCGTACTACCACCTGGACGGGCCCGTCCAGTCGACCGAGCGGGTGCTGAAGCGGGCCGGCATGACGATGGGCGACATCGACATCAGCGAGGTCAACGAGGCGTTCGCGTCGGTGGCGCTGTCGTGGGCGTCGGTGCACGAGCCGGACATGGACACCGTGAACGTCAACGGCGGCGCGATCGCGATCGGCCACCCGGTCGGCGCCACGGGCGCCCGGCTGATCACCACGGCGCTGCACGAGCTGGAGCGCAGGGACGCCCAGACGGCGCTGATCACGATGTGCTGCGGCGGCGCGCTGTCCACGGCCAGCATCATCGAACGCGTCTGAGAAGGGCGCGTCCGACGAGGGGGGACCCGGACGCCGAGCGCCGTCCCGCGCTCGGTTAGGGTCCCCCCGAACCGACTCGCCCGACCGATTGGGCGCGAAAGGCGGTCTCGTGGAGCCGGTACCCGAAGATCTCGGCGGGGGGCTGTGGAGCGTTCCCGTCCCCATTCCGGGCAACCCGCTGGCCTACACGCTGGTGTACGCGGTGGAGAGCCCGCAGGGCCCCGTCCTGATCGACGCGGGCTGGCAGCACGAGGACGCCTGGGCGGCGCTGCGCGACGGGCTCGGCACCTTCGGCATCGACGTCGCCGACGTGCGCGGGGTCGTCGTCACGCACTTCCACCCCGACCACGCGGGGCTCGCCGGGCGGGTCCGCGAGGCGTCCGGCGGGTGGATCGCGATGCACCGGGCCGACACCGCGATCGTGCGGTTGTTCCACACCAGCCTCGGGCACGAGGAGCGCCGCTCGTTCGAGCTGACCTCGATGCGCCGCGCCGGGGCCGGAGACGCCGAGCTGGCGGGAGGGATGGAGCAGCCGCGGGTCGACCCGCCGGCGATCCCCGACCGCGAGCTGGACGACGGCGAGCTGGTCGACCTCCCCGGCCGCAGGCTGCGCGTCGTCTGGACGCCGGGCCACTCCCCCGGCCACATCTGCCTGCACCTGGAGGACGGCGACCGGATGTTCACCGGCGACCACGTCCTGCCGCGCATCACCCCGCACATCGGCCTGTACCCCTACGACACCCCGGACGTGGACCCGCTGTCGGACTTCCTCGGCTCGCTGGACAAGATCTCCGCGATGTCCGCCGACGAGGTGCTGCCCGCGCACCAGTACCGGTTCACCGGCCTGTCCGGCCGGGCGCGGGAGATCATCGGCCACCACGAGGAGCGGCTCGCGGAGGTGACGGCGCTGCTGTCGTCGCGCCCGGTCACGCTGTGGGACGTCACCGCCGGGCTCACCTGGCGGCACCCCTGGGCGGAGATGCCGCTCGGCGCCCGCCGGATGGCGGCCGGCGAGGCGGCCGCGCATCTGCGGACGCTGGAGAACCGCGGCGTCGTCCGCCGCGAGGGCGCCGACGACCCCCTCCGCTACGTGCTGCGCTAGCGGGAGGGCTCAGGAGCGCAGGCTGATGCGGCGGCTCTCCAGCCAGCGCTGGTCGGCCTCGGTCCACATCAGCGCCTCGGGCTCGGCGGCCACGAGCCGCGCGAGCTCGGCCTCCGTGAGCGCGTCGGGCTCGCTCCACAGCTGCGGGCGCGGCAGTGCCGCCCGCCGGGCCCGGCGCTTGCGGACCGCCGCCCTGACGAGATCGACGACGGTGTAGACCAGGATCCCGCCGATCACCACTGCGAGAAACATCGCGGGACCTCCCCTTCCCCCGGACACGGGCGCGTACAAGGTCTGACATTCCCCCCCATACGCCCCTACACCGTTCATGCCCGACACTTTGCGCGTACGGCCGCCGCCGTGTCGGGGGCCTTCGGTAGCGTGCGCGCCCCGGCACGGTGATCAGGAGGGTGCGGATGTCGAAGGAATGGCCCGGTCTGGACGAGGCCCTGGCGCGGTCCGCGGACGACCCGCGGGGCGCGCGGGCGGACGTGCTCCGGACGGCGGGAACGCTCGCGGCCGGCGCGGCGCCGGAGTTCCTGGAGCACGCGGCGCGCGTCTTCGCGGCGCACGGACTGCCGGAGCAGGCCGCGTTCCTGTTCGGCCGGGCGCGGGAGCTGGAGGACGCCCACGCGCGGCTCCTCGGCGTCCCCGCGGACCCGGCGCGGGCGCACCGGACGCTGGTGGCGCTCGTCCCGTCCGGGGCGGCCACCCCGACGCTGCTGCACGACCACCTGGCGCGGCTGGCGACGCATCCGGACCCGGCGGAGGCGCACCGGTGGGCCCGGGAGGCGCTGGAGGCGTTCGTCGGCGCGGGCATCGTCCCCTATCCGAACGTGGTGGCCGACCTGACGCCGGTGGCGCGCGCGGCCGGGATCGACGCGGCCGACGAGGAGCGGTTCGTCGCCGAGCGCCTGCTGCGCGCCGGGCTGCTGCCGCGGGCGCCGCTCCCGCTGTGGGAGGCGCTGGCCGGGGCGCTGAACGGGCTCGCCGAGGACGACGAGCTGCTCGACCTGCTGATCGCCGCGCGTCCCGACCCGGACCTGTACGACGACCCGCAGCCGGCCGCCGCGCACCACCGGTACTGGCTGCTGCGGCTCGGGCTGGCCAGGGCCGGGCGGCGGCTGTCGCGCGCGTGGTTCCGGGAGGCCGGACCGCTGCCGGCGGACGAGCTGATCCGGCTGGCGAGCAGCGGCGGCGGCCGGCTGTTCCCGCCGCCCGGCCGGTTCTTCGACCCGCAGGCCGACCCGGTCGTGGGCCGCCCGGCCCGGCACCCGCTGGCCCCCGCCGAGCCCGACCGGTACGGCACCGACCCCGAGGCGCCGCACTGGCGGGAGGACGCCGACTTCGGGGCGTTCGCGGCGGAGGTCGAACACGACCAGGGCGCGCGCCGCAGGCTGGACGCGTTCGTCCGCTCCCTCGGCCGCTACGACAACTTCGACTACCCGGCCGTCCTGCGGGCGATGCTGGAGCACGGGCCGATCCGGCGGGCGCTCGACGAGCAGTTCGCCGAGTGGCGGGACGAGTGCGCGGCCGGCGACCTGGACGGCCTGGAGCGGTCGCTGCTCCGGCTGGTCCCGATGGCCGAGGCGAGGCCGGACGACCGCGTGCTCGCCGGTCTGGAGATCACCGATCCGGTGGACGCCGCGTGGCGGGCGCTGCGGGCCGGCCTCCCCGAGGAGCTGCGGTTCCCGCACGCCGGGGACGGATCGGTCACCGCCGTCCTGCACGGCGAGCTGCTCACGGTCGGCCTGAACGGCGAGCGGATCGTGGTGCACGGGCCGGCCGGCGTCGTGCACGAGCGCGCACTGTCCTTCCCGGTCGGAACCCACCCCTGGTTCGACGGCACGGACGTGTACCTGTCGCGGCTGGACGTCACCGGGCCGCAGACCTACCGGGTGGCGGACGGCGGGCTCCTGGAGCTGCCGGACGGCGAGCGGCTGCCCTGGCCGCAGGGCCGGGCGTCGGTCCCGGTCGCGTTCCCCGGGGGCGCCGAGCCGGTGCAGGTGACGCTCGACCGGGGCGTCCTGCGGATGCTCGCGGACGGCCGGACCGTCATGCGGCGGCGCTTCACCGGCTCCGCCGAGGACGGCGTCGTCGTCCCGCCGCCCGGGTTCTGGCCGCACCTGCCGCCCGCCGACCCCGATGGCTCGGCCGCGCTGCGCCGGCTGGAGCGCGGCACCGTCGCGCGCCTCGTCGACGCCGCCCTGGTCGGCGACGGGGAGCTGGACTCGGAGCTGAACCGGCTGCTGCCGGAGATCACCGACGGGCGGCTCCGCACCGCCGTCCGGACGATCGTGCGGCGGAGCGCCTCGGCCCTGTACCGCACGCTGCGGCTGCACGACGCGCTCGGCCTGGAGCGCCCGTCCGGGACGCCGGACCGGGTGCGGAGCGTGAGCGGCCTGCGCGCGGGGCGGCAGGTCGAGCAGGTTCCCGCCGTCCGCTTCCTGGCGGAACTGCTGGAGGACGCGGCCGGGTCCGGGCCGGCCTACGACGTCCCGCACCCGCTCGGCCGCGTCGCCGTGCGCTTCCCGAACTACCTGCGGTTCGGCGTCCTGGGCGGGGAGGCGCTGCTGGCGGCCTGGCCGTGGACGCCGCGGTTCCAGCGCGCGAAGGCCCGCGACCTGCTGGGCGCGCTGGGCGACACGCCGTGGGGCGACGGCAGCGGCCGCTGGCGCCGCCTGTGGTTCCGGTCGACGTCCAGGCAGGATCCCGTCGGCCAGGTCTGGCGCACGCCGAACGGGGCGATGGTGAACCTGACCTTCCAGACCCCGCAGAACGAGTCCGTGGCGATGGAGTACTCCCCGGACGGCTCCTTCCGCGACTTCGTGCTCCCCGGCTGGACGGTCCGGTACGCGCCGCGCCCGCAGGGCTGGGGCGGCGCCGACCGCATCGTCCGGTACCTGCGCCTGCTGGACGAGCGCGGCACCGCGCCCTACGACGTCGAGGCGGTCCACCGGCTCGCCGAGCGCACCGGCCTGCGCCTGCACACGGCGGCGTCGGCGGCGTACGGCTTCCCGTTCACGCTCGGCTACGAGGGAGAGGCCGCCCTGCTGCCGTCCGAGGTCGCCGCGCTCTACCGGGACCCCGGCACCGGCGAACTCGCCAAGCACGAGTCGTGGCAGCTGGACGACGCGCTGCGCGAGGTGCTGATGCCGGACGAGCCCGAGGACCTGTGGGACGGCGGCATCGCCGTGGGCAAGGCCGCCGAGTGGTGGGAGCGGGAGGGCCGCCACCTGGACTGGCCGCGGGCCGCCTGACCTGCGGGCCGCATCGAGGGCGTGCGAGGGCGCCCGGCGCCGCCGCCGGGCGTCCGCCGGCCGCGCGCGGGCTTCGGCGCAGGGTGACGGGGCGATGCGATCCGAGTCACTCTGCCGTCTGGACTCTTGATGAGACTCGAGTCTCATGTTAGAACGTGTTCTATATCCGGATGCCGAGCAAGCGCTCGACCACATTGACCGACCCGACCGGCGTCCGACGCCGGTGACCGGCCCCGCGCGGCGCGACACGGAGCCACCGTCCCGTCCTCGAAGTGACCAGCCCCACCGGCACGAAGGAACCCCATGGCCACTGAGACCCGTACCGCTCCCGCCCCCGCCACCGTCGCGCCGGAGATCGACATCATCGATCCCGGCGTCTACGAGCGGGGCGGGATCCCGCACCGCCAGTTCGCGTGGCTGCGCGACAACGACCCCGTGCACTGGCACGCCGACCCCAACGACGGGGTCGACGGCTTCTGGGCGATCACCCGGCACGAGGACGTGGTGCGGGCGTCGCGGCGTCCCGACCTGTACTCCTCGCACGAGCGGACCTCGATGTTCGAGGAGTTCACCGACGACGACATCGCGCTGTACGGGCAGATGATGCTGTTCCAGGACCCGCCGGACCACACCCGGCTGCGCGGCATGGTCAACAAGGGCTTCACCCCGCGGATGATCGGCAAGCTGCAGGACCACATCCGGGAGATCTGCAACGGGCTGATCGACGAGGCGGCCGAGCTGGGCGAGTGCGACTTCGTCGAGCACTTCGCGGCGCCGCTGCCGCTCTACACGATCTGCGAGCTGCTCGGCGCGCCGCTGGAGGACCGCGAGCGGATCTTCGCCTGGTCCAACAAGCTGGTGGCCTTCAACGACCCCGAGTACATCGGGGACCGCACCGAGTCGCAGCTGTGCGCCGCCGAGTTCGCCGGCTGGGCGGGCGAGCTGGCCGCCGCGCGCGCCTCCACGCCGCGCGACGACATCGTGACCAAGCTGCTCACCCCGGACGCGGACGGCAACCGGATCACCGACGAGGAGTTCCAGCTCTTCGTGATCATGCTGTCGATCGCCGGGAACGAGACGACCCGGACCGCGACGGCGGGCGGCATGCAGGCGTTCTTCGAGCGCCCCGAGCAGTGGGAGCGGCTGAAGGCCGACCGGAGCCTGCTGCCGACGGCGGTCGAGGAGATCGTCCGCTGGGTCAGCCCGATCAACCAGTTCCGCCGCACCGCGATGGAGGACGTGGAGATGGGCGGCAGGCTGATCCGCAAGGGCGACAAGGTCGTCATGTTCTACGGGTCGGCGAACCGGGACGAGCGGGTCTTCGAGGACCCGTTCTCCTTCGACGTGGGCCGCGACCCGAACCCGCACATCGGGTTCGGCGGCGGCGGCCCGCACTTCTGCCTGGGCACCCACCTGGCCCGGATGAACCTGAAGATCATCTTCGAGACGATCCTGGACCGGATGCCCGACATCGCACCGGCCGGCGAGCCCCGCCGGCTGCGCTCCAACTTCGTCAACGGGCTGAAGGAGCTGCCCGTACGCTTCACCCCGTCCCCCCGCCGAGGTTGACGATCGAGGTCCCCCCGGACATGGAGGTCCTGGCGCGATGACCACCACCCCTGAGATCGGCCCCGCCCCCGAGATCGACCTGGTGGAGCCCGGCGCGTACGAGCGCGGCGGCATCCCCCACGAGCAGCTGGCGTGGCTGCGCGAGCACGACCCGGTGCACCGGCACCACGGCGACCCCGAGCGGGGGAACCCGCCCTTCTGGGCGGTGACCCGGCACGCGGACGTGGTGCACGTGTCCCGGCATCCGGAGGTCTTCTCCTCCTACGAGCGGCTCGCCCTGTTCGACGAGCCGCCGGAGGAGCACCTGGCGCTGCAGCGGCTGATGATGCTGAACCAGGATCCGCCGGAGCACTCGCGCAAGCGCAGCATCGTCAACCGGGGGTTCACGCCGCGCGCGATCGGCGCGCTGGCCGACCACATCAGGGAGATCTGCCGGGGGCTGGTGGCCGAAACGGTGGCGCGCGGCGAGGAAGCGGACTTCGTCCGCGACCTGGCCGCGCCGCTGCCGCTGTACGTCATCTGCGAGCTGCTGGGCGCCCCGCCGGAGGACCGGGAGAAGATCTTCCACTGGTCGAACACGCTGATCGGCGGGGACGACCCGGACTTCCAGCGCACGCCGGAGGAGGGCCAGGAGGCGGCGACGCAGCTGTACGCGTACGCCAACGTGCTGGCGGCCGACCGGCGGGAGAACCCGCGCGACGACATCGTCACCAGGCTGCTCCAGCCGGACGCCGACGGCCAGGTCCTCGACGGCGACGAGTTCGAGCTGTTCGTGATGCTGCTGTCGGTGGCCGGCAACGAGACCACCCGCAACGCCGCGTCCGGCGGGATGCTCGCGCTGCTGGAGCACCCCGAGCAGTGGGCGCGGCTGCGCGCGGACCGGTCGCTGGTGCGCACGGCGGCCGACGAGATCGTCCGCTGGGTCACGCCGGTGAACATGTTCCGCCGGACCGCCGTCCGGGACACCGAGCTCGGCGGACGCAAGATCTCCGAGGGCGACAAGGTCGTGGTGTTCTACGCCTCCGCCAACCGGGACGAGGCGGTGTTCGCCGACCCGAACGCCTTCGACGTCGGCCGGGACCCGAACCCGCACCTGGGGTTCGGCGGCGGCGGGCCGCACTTCTGCCTGGGGTCCCACCTCGCCCGGCTCGAGCTGAGTGTGCTTTTCGAAACACTTTTGGACGCTGTGCCCAATATTGAACTCGGCGGTAACGTACGGAGGCTAAGGTCTAGTTTCATCAACGGCATAAAGGAGATGCCGGTGCGTGTGCGACCGGCGTCCCGCGACTGACGGGAGTGGTGCGTGGGCAGGTACTGGCGTGGGTGAGGCAGACGAGCCGGGCGGACCGTTGCGGGTGGCCCTGCTCTCGTACCGGAGCAAGCCGCACTGCGGCGGCCAGGGCGTCTACCTCCGGCATCTGAGCCGGGAGCTGGCCGACCTGGGGCACACCGTGGAGGTGCTGTCCGGCCAGCCGTATCCGGAGCTGGACCGCGACGAGATCGCCCTCACCAGGATCCCGAGCCTGGACCTGTACCGGGACGAGGACCCGTTCCGCACCCCGGCGCGCGAGGAGTTCCGCGACTGGATCGACGTGCTGGAGTTCGCGCACATGCGCACCGGCGGCTTCCCCGAGCCGCTGACGTTCAGCCTGCGCGCGCTGCGCGAGCTGAAGCGGCGCCGCCGCGACTTCGACGTCGTGCACGACAACCAGGTCCTCGGCCTCGGCAACCTCGGCATCTCCCGGCTCGGCCTGCCGCTGGTGACCAGCATCCACCACCCGATCAGCGTCGACCGGCGGATCGAGCTGGAGGCGGCGCAGGGCGTCAAGCAGAAGCTCGGCAAGCGCCGCTGGTACGGGTTCGTCACCATGCAGGCGCAGGTGTCGCGGCGCATCGGCCCGGTGCTGACGGTGTCGGAGTCGTCCAAGGTCGACATCGTCAAGGACTTCCGCGTCGACCCCCGCGATATCGAGATCCTCCCGCTCGGCGTCGACACCCGGATCTTCCACCCGCGCGGCGAGCGCGTGCCCGGCCGGATCGTCGCGATGGCCAGCGCCGACGCCCCGATCAAGGGCGTGGACGTGCTGCTGCGCGCGGTCGCCAAGGTCGCCACCGAGCGGGACGTGCACGTCATCGTGGTCAGCCGCCCGCAGAAGGACGGCCCGACCGAGAAGCTCGTCAAGGAGCTGACGCTCGGCGACCGGGTCCGGTTCGTCAGCGGCATCAGCGACGACGCGCTGGGCGAGCTGATGGCCTCCGCGGAGATCGCCGTCGTCCCGTCCCGCTACGAGGGCTTCTCGCTGCCCGCCGTGGAGCACATGGCGTCCGGCACCCCGCTGGTCGCCAGCCGCGCTGGCGCGCTACCGGAGGTCGTCGGCGACGCCGGCGTGCTCGTCGCCCCCGGCGACGTCGAGGAACTGGCCGCGACCTTGCGCCTGCTGCACGACTCCCCCGAGGAGCGGGCACGCGTGGGCGCCGCGGGGCTGGCCCGCGTGCAGGAGCGGTTCGCCTGGCCCGCGGTGGCGAAGGCGACCGTCGAGCACTACCGCGCCGCGATCCGCGAGCGGAACTACCTGCGGCTCGCCGCGTCCAAGCGGGCGCGCGGCACCTGAGACGGGCGGCACCCGCAAGGGGCCGCATCATGCAAGTCCGCATGTGAGAAGTGCAGTGGGAACCCATCCGGGCCTCCCCGTACGGAAGGAGCACGACCCTGCTGACCGTGGATTTCCAGCGGTTCCGCGTCACCCCCGGAGACCGCATCCTCGACATGGGATGCGGGGCCGGACGGCACGCCTTCGAGCTGTACCGCCGGGGTGCGCACGTCGTCGCCTTCGACCTCGACGCGGACGAGCTGGCCGGCGTCGAGACGATGTTCGGCGCCATGCGCCTGGAGGGCGAGGTCCCCGAGGGCGCGACGGCCGAGACCGTGCAGGGTGACGCGCTCGACCTGCCGTTCCCCGACGACCACTTCGACAAGATCATCGCGTCCGAGGTGCTGGAGCACATCCCCGACGACATGCGCGCGATGCGCGAGCTGCTGCGGGTGCTCAAGCCGGGCGGGAGGCTCGCCGTGACGGTGCCGAGCTGGCTGCCCGAGCGGGTGTGCTGGGCGCTGTCGGAGGACTACCACACCGCCCCCGGCGGCCACGTGCGGATCTACACGCGCGCCGAGCTGGAGGCCAAGCTGAAGTCGACCGGCTTCGCGGTCGGCGGCCACCACCACGCGCACGGGCTGCACGCCCCGTACTGGTGGATCAAGTGCGCGGTCGGGGTGAACGACGACGGCAACCCGCTCGCCAAGGCCTACCACCAGATCCTCGTCTGGGACATCATGAAGCGGCCGCTGGCGACCCGGCTGGCCGAGCGCGCGCTGAACCCGCTGATCGGCAAGAGCGTCGTCGTGTACTCCACCAAGCCCACGGCGCCGAGCACGCCGGCGGCCCCGGCCAAGGAGACGGCGGATGCCCGCTGAGGCCGCTCCCCCGTCCCTGCCGGGGGTCGTGACGGCCGACGACGTCGTCGCGACGGCCCGCAGCATCGCCCGCCAGCAGGAGGCGTCCGGCGCGATCCCGTGGTTCTCGCCGACCCACGGCGTCCCGGGCCACGTGGACGCCTGGAACCACGTCGAGGCCGCGATGGCGCTGACCGTCGCCGGGCTCGGCGCGGAGGCGCGCCGGGCCTACGAGTGGCTGGCGGCCGTGCAGCGGCCGGACGGGTCGTGGCCGGCGAAGTGGGTGCTGGGCGAGGTCACCGAGCCGGGCGGCGAGTCCAACCAGGCCGCCTACGTCGCGGTGGGCGTCTGGCACGAGCTGGTGTGCACCGGCGACGAGGACTTCGCGCGGCGGATGTGGCCGACGGTGCGGCGGGCGATCGACTTCGTGCTGGGCCTGCAGACCCGGCGCGGCGAGATCATCTGGATCCGGCACGAGAGCGGCGAGGCGTCCGACCACGCGCTGCTGACCGGCTGCTCGTCGATCTACCAGTCGCTGCGCTGCGCGGTCGCGCTCGCCGAGCACCTGGGCGAGCCGCAGCCGGACTGGGAGCTGGCCGCCGACCAGCTCGGCCACGTGGTGGCCGCGCATCCGGAGGCGTTCGCCGACAAGAGCCGCTGGTCGATGGACTGGTACTACCCGGTGCTCGGCGGTCCGGTGCGCGGCGAGGCCGCCGCGCGGCGGCTGGCCGACCAGTGGGACGCCTTCGTGGTGCCGGGGCTCGGCTGCCGGTGCGTGTCCGACCAGCCGTGGGTGACGGCGGCGGAGAGCTGCGAGCTGGTCATGGCGCTGGACGCGGCGGGCGACCGGGACCGGGCGCTGGAGCTGTTCACCACCATCCAGCACCTGCGGCACGAGGACGGCTCGTACTGGACGGGCTGGCAGTTCGAGAACGAGCGGCACTTCCCCGGCGACCGCTCCACCTACACCGCGGCGGCGGTGGTCCTGGCGGCGGACGCGCTGGCGGACGCCTCGCCGGGCGCGCGGCTGTTCAAGGAGATCGCCGGACGCCCGCTCGGGCCGTGCGCCGCGTCCGACCCGACGGCGTGCGGGTGCGCGGAGTACTCGGCGGCGCGGCCGGGCGACCTCGCCTGGCGGCTCGGCCGCTGACCGTGCTCATGCGCGGGCGTCGGCGGCCATAGAACGCGTTCTCACGGCCGTGGGCCGCACCGGAGCGATCCGGGTGCGGCCCACGGCCTTCTGTGGCTTGTGAGGCTTCTGCGGCCTGCGCGGAGGGGTCAGGCCCCGGCGGCCTCGGCGGCCGGGTCGGCGGCGGAGACCCGCTCCAGGACGCGCAGGGAGCCCTGGACGCGGCGCTCCTCGAACGCGCCGCTCGCCAGCGCCCGCAGGTAGAGGCGGTAGGGGGCCTGGCCGCCGTCCCTGGGGTCGGGGAACACGTCGTGGATCACCAGCGCGCCGCCGACCGCGACGTGCGGCGCCCAGCCCTCGTAGTCGCCCTGCGCGTGCTCCTCGGCGTGCCCGCCGTCGATGAACAGCAGCGCGAGCGGGGTGCGCCAGAACGCCGAGACGGTCCGGGACTGCCCGACGACCGCGACGACGTGCTCCTCCAGGCCGGCGGCGCCGACCGTCTTGCGGAACGTCGGCAGCGTGTCCATCCGGCCGGTGCTCGGGTCGACCAGGGACGGGTCGTGGTGCTCCCAGCCCGCCTGGTTCTCCTCGGAGCCGTGGTGGTGGTCGACGGTGACGACGACCGTGCCCGCCCGCCGGGCGGCGGCGCCGAGGTAGATCGCCGACTTGCCGCAGTAGGTGCCGACCTCCAGCAGCGGACCGGTGGCGGCGAGCCGGGCCCCGTACTCCAGGGCGGTCTCGTAGAGGACGCGGCCCTCGTCGTCCGGCATGAAGCCCTTGGCGCAGCGGGCGGCGCGCAGGAGGTCCGCCGGCATCGCGGGAGGGCCGGCCGGGCGGTCCGCGGCCCCGGTCGTCCCCGGGAGGGTGGACGCCTCGTGAAAAGCGGACGGGGTTCCAGTCATCGGGGCACCTTATCCGACGCCGAATGAGACTCGGGTCTCGGCCCGGTCTTGCCACCCCAGAATGGAACGTGTTCTACTTTTCCGGGCGGGCGACCGGCGCCAGAACAGCGTTCGGTAGGTTGGGCGCCGAGCACCGGGCCGGCGGGGCCGCGCCGCGGCGCGGGCCCGCGCGGGACCGCCCGCCCATCCGGGAACGCGAACGGAGTAGCCGATGAGAGTACGAGTCGACCCGCTGGTGTGCGAGGCCAACGGCGTCTGCGTCGGGCTCGCCCCCGAGGTCTTCGACCTCAACGACGACGACGAGCTGGAGATCCTCAAGCCGGACGTGCCGGCGGAGGAGGCCGACCACGTCCGGCACGCGGTGCGCTCCTGCCCGAAGGCCGCCCTGAGCCTGGAGGAGTAGGCCCCCGCGGTTCGCCGCAGGCCCGGTCCGCGTGCGATCCTGCTGCCTGTCCGTCGGACGACTAGACGATCGTGGAGTGCGGGTGGCGTTCGCAGCTGCGGCGGGCCGTCTCCGGGCGGCCCGCACGCTCGCGTCGGTTCTGGCGGCGGCCCTGGCCGTCCCCCTCGCGGTGCCGCCGGCGGCGCGCGCCGCCGCGCCGGCCGGCGGGCGGCGCATCCACGACATCCAGGGGTCCGCGCACGTCTCGCCGCTGAACGGCGCCGCCGTCGCCGGGGTGCCCGGCGTCGTCACCGCCGTGACCGGCAACGGCTTCTGGATGCAGGACCCGCACCCCGACCGCAGCGACGCGACGTCCGAGGGCGTCTTCGTCTTCACCCGCACCCGGCCGTCCGCCGCCGCCGGGGACGCGGTCCGGGTGACCGGGAGGGTCGGCGAGTTCCGGCCGGGCGGCGCCTCGTCCGCCGGGCTCACCCGCACCCAGATCGACGCGGCCTCGACCGCCGTGGAGGCGCACGGCGCCGCGCCGCCCGCCCCCGTCGTCATCGGGCCGGGCGGGCGCCGCCCGCCGGCCGCCGTGGTCTCGGCCCGCAGCGGCGACGTGGAGAAGGGCGGCGCGCTCGACCCGAAGCGCAGCGGCCTCGACTTCTACGAGTCCCTGGAGGGGATGCGCGTCCGGATCGGCGACGCCGTCGCGGTCGGGCCGTCCCGCGACGGGCAGGTGCCGGTACTGCCCGCCAACGGCGCCGGCGCCGGGACGCGGACCGGGCGCGGCGGCATCCTGCTGCGCGACGGCGACGCCAACCCCGAGCGGATCGTCCTGGACGACGCGCTCGCGCCGCTGCCGGGGATGAACGTCGGCGACCGGCTGCCCGGGGCGAACGACGGCGTGCTCGACTACTCCTACGGCGACTTCACGCTGCTGCTCACCGCCGCCCCGCGGCGCGCCGGCGGCGGCCTGCCGCAGGAGGTCGCCCGGCCGCAGAAGCCCGGCGAGCTCGCGGTCGGCACCGCGGGCCTGGCCGGCCTGAGCCCCGACAGCCCGGCGCAGCGCTTCCGCGACCTGGCCGGCGACATCGTGCAGGGGCTGGGCTCCCCCGACCTCGTCACGGTCAGCGGGCTGCAGGACAACAGCGGCCCCGAGGACGACGGCACCGTCGCCGCCGACCAGACCGTCGCGCAGCTGATCACCGCGATCAGCGAGGCGGGCGGCCCCGCCTACGACTGGCGCTCGGTGAACCCGCGCGACGGCGCCGACGGCGGCGGCAAGGGCGGCAACAGCCGGGTCGGGTTCCTGTTCCGCACCGACCGCGGGCTGGCGTTCGTGGACCGTCCCGCGCCCGCCGACCCGATGGCCGGCGACCCGCCCGCCGGGCAGCCCGACCCGTCCGTCACGGCGGTCGCGGCGGTGCGGCGGCCGGACGGCTCCGCGGGCCTGTCGCTGTCCCCCGGCCGGATCGCGCCGCGCGACGCCGCCTGGAGCGGCGCGCGCAAGCCGCTGGCCGGCGAGGTCACCTGGCGGGGCCGCCGCATCATCGTCGTCGCCGACGACTGGTACCCGCGCAGCGGCGACGACCAGCCCGCCTTCGGCCGGTTCCAGCCGCCGTCGCGGCCCACCGAATGGCGCCGCGACGCGCAGGCCCGCGTGGTCGCCGGGTTCG
The DNA here is from genome assembly GCF_030283205.1 of Actinomadura opuntiae. Taxonomy (GTDB): domain Bacteria; phylum Actinomycetota; class Actinomycetes; order Streptosporangiales; family Streptosporangiaceae; genus Spirillospora. The sequence continues at coordinate 253,412 of NZ_JASNWF010000017.1, read as the reverse complement.
TCAGGTCCGCCCAGGCCGCGGGGAAGAGGGCCGACGTCATCGTGACCGGCGGCCTCAACGACGGCGGGACGTCCGCGCCGGTCAGGACGCTGACGCAGGGCACCGGGCTCACCGACCTGGTCGCCAGGCTGCCCGCGGGCGACCGCTACACCGCCGTGTCCGGCGGGAACTCCGAGGACCTCGACCACATCCTGCTGAGCCGGTCCCTGCAGAAGCGCAAGCACCGGTTCGACATCGTGCACCGCGGCTCGGAGTTCGCGGCGCGCGCCGGGGACCACGACCCGACCGTCGTCCGGATCGACCTTTCAGGCAGGTAACGGACGTTCCGTATTTCCGGCGGTACCGAAAAGATCGTCAAGGAACGATCCGGAAACCCGCTGGTGTTTTTCTCCCCGGCGCGGGGGCAGCCATCGGTCGTCACACCCCCTCAGGGAGGAGACGCCCCCCATGGCGTACAGATATCGGTCGCGCCACATCAGTCTGGTCGGCCTGATCTATCTCATCATCGGCGTGTTCGTCGCGTGGGACCGCGGCTACATCGACGTCCCGCTGCTGCGCCAGGTCGGCAGCGCGCTGCTGGCGATATTCCTGTGGTTCCTCATCCTGCTCGGCGTGGACCTGCACATCCACGCCTGAGCCGAGAGCGCACGGGCCGCCCGCGCGTCCCCCCGCCGTCGGGCGGCCCGTGCCCGCCACCCCCGGCGACAGGTCCCCGTGCCGCCGGGGTCATAGACCGCAGAGCACCCGCGGGGTTACTTTCCGCTCATGACGAAAAAAGACTGCAGTTGCGGACATGGCGGCGGATGCTCGTGCCCGAAGGGCTGCTCCTGCGGCTGCAACGGGTGAGCCCGTCCTAGCCCGCCCTAGCCCGCCCTAGTCCGTCCTCGGCCCGGCGCTCGACGCCGGAACCGGTGCCGGCGCCCGCCAGAGCAGCGGCGTCTCCTCGCCGTCGCGGACGCCGGTACCGGTCCCGAGGACCGTGCCGCCGGCCGGCGCCATCGCGGTGAGCCGCTGGTCGCCGCGTCCGCCGAGGCCCCGCGCGGGGACCCGGCTCCATGCGGCGCCGTCCGCTGAACCGAACACGGCCGCATCGCCCTGCGCGGTCGTGACGGCTGCCACGAACGCCTTCGGCGTCGCCGCAAGCGCGGTCACCTGCCGGGCGCCCGCCGGGGAACGCTGCGCCCACGTCCGCCCTGCGTCGGCCGACACCAGCAGGTTCGCGTCCGTCCCCGCTGTGACCAGCACGTTCCCGCGCGCCGCGACCTGCGCGAGCGGTCCCGGGCTTGGCGGCACTGCGGTCGTCTGCGTCCAGGCGGCGCCGTCCGGCGACGTCCAGACGGCGGGCTTGCCGTCCCGGCCGCCGACCGCCGCGTAGCCCGTGGCGGTGGCCACCACGTCGGTGAGGTTGCCGTTCACCGTCGCGCGCTTCCACGTCCTGAGGTCGGTCGAGCGCCACGCGGCGCCCCCGCCGACCGCGACATAACCCGCCGGACCGGACGCGACGGCCGCCGGCGGGGCCGCGGGCATCGGCGCGCGCTGCCACACCGTCCCGTCCTGCGACGTCATCGCGAGCGCGGTGGAGCGAGGACCGGACGCGCGGCCGACCGCGAGCCAGCCCTGCTTGCCGAACGCCACGTCCGACAGCACTCCGGCGGCGGCCGGGAACCGGCCGCGCTGCCATGTGCGGCCGTCCGGCGAGCTCCAGATCGCCGCGCCGCCGTTCGTGCTGCCGACCGCGACCGCCCGGCCGGGCCCGGCGGCGAGCGACCGGATCGTCCGCTCGATGTGCACCGCGCCGGGCACCGCCGCGAGGTTCACCCCGGACAGGTACGCGTCACCGCCCTGATGCCCCGCGACCATGACCGCACCGCCCGCCGCTACGGCGAGCCCGCTGCTCACCACAGGACCCGCCACCGTGCCGGACGGCTGCCAGACACGCCCGTCGGCACTGCGCAGCATCGTGCGCTGCCCCTTAGCGCCCTTCACCAGGACGCCGAGGCCCGCCGGGGAACCGCCGAACCGCTCCACGCCGGCGTATCCGGGCACCGAGAACTGGCCCTTCGCCTGCCACTTCAAGCCGTCCGCGGAGGTGAACAGCACGCCGTGGCGCGTCGTCCTGCGGTGCTTCTTCCGGCCGGTCGTCCGCTGGCCCTCGCGCACCGTCGCAAACCCGCCCGGGCCCGCGACCAGGCCGTTCGTCGAACCGTACGATCCCTGCGCCTGCGGGACGTTCACCGCCGTCCAGGTCCGCCCGCCGTCCGCCGAACGCCACAGGCCGTCGCCCCGCACCGTCCGCGTGACCTTCTTCTTGCCCTTCTTGCGGGTCACCTTCCGGCTGAACGTCCCGTGCGTCACCAGCACGTTCCCGGACGCGGCGAGCCGGTCCAGCCCGGTGATCCCGGCCTGCAGCCCGTCGATGCGCTGCCACGCCCGGCCGTCCGCGGTGCTCCACACGACCGCCCGGCCGCCCGCCGCGCCCACCGCCACGTACCCGTGCGCCGTCGCGGCCAGCGCGTTCACCTGGTCGCCCGGCTTGAACGCGGACGCGTCGAGATGCCGCGTCCACGTCGCACCACCGTCGCTCAGCCACACCACCGTGCCGCCGGACGCCTGGCCCAGCGCCACCCAGCTCCCGGTTCCCGCCGCGACCAGCCGCGGCCGCTCCCCCGCCGGCGGCTCCGATCCGTCCGCCCCGCGCACCTTGGCGACCCGCCACGCACGCCCGCCGTCGGCGGACACCAGGAACCGCACGCGCTCCCGGCCCGGCGTGCCGTCGCCCTCCGTCCCCGCCGCGACGACCGTCCGCCCGGACGCGGCGACGACGGCGAGGTCCTGCACGAGCCCGTCCACCGTGGCCGCCGGATCGGCGGCGAACATCGCCCCCGCCGGAACCGCCGCGGGCACCCGCGGCTTCTCGGGCTTCCCGTCCCCGTGGTCGACCACGAACAACGCACCACCCGCAACGAGCACAAGCCCGGCCGCCCCCGCGACCACCCCCCGCAATCCGACCGTCCGCCGCCCACCCCCACGCCCGTTCTCCCCCGCCACGCCCACACCAGCCGCGCCCGCACCGGGCTCGACCACGTCAGGCTTCCCTGCGCCGGGCTCGCCGGGCACGGCCACGCCAGACTCGGCCACATCGGCCTCGCCTGCGTCGGGCCTGGCTACGTCGGACTTGACCGCAGCCGACGCCGCGACGACGACCGACCCGGACTTCCGCCCCTTCGCAGGTCGCTTCCCAGCGCGCCTCCCGCCCGAGTCAGCGGCAGGCTTCGATTCCGCCTCCTCCACGTCAGCCCCAGTGGCCGCCGCCCCACCTGCCGTCCCGGCTTCTGAGGCAGTGGCCGCGCCTTCTGCCGGACGGGCGGTGCCCTCCTCGCGCGACGCGGACCCGGTCGGCGGGTCGGCGGGGGTCGGCGAGGGTGGTTCTGCCTTACCCGGTTTCGCGGCGGGCGCCGCGCTCTCTGCGGGTCGGGCGGTGCGCTCGTTGTGGGGCGCGGGTTCGGTTGGCGAGAGCGGCTTTGGGTTCGCCGTGGTCTGGCGGGGTTTGGGGGTGCGGCGCTTGCGCTTCTTCTTGTGCGGCGGCTCCGGCTCGGGGGGCGGGGCGGTCGCGCGGATGGCGTTGCGGCTCGCGGGCGCGGCGGGCTCGGTCGCGCGGTCGCGCGGGGGCGCTCCGTGGCCCCAGCCGATGCCGGCGGTGCGCCATGCCTCGTAGGCGCGCTGCCAGGGCGACAGGGCCGCCGGGAGGTCGGCGAGGTCGCCGGCGACGCCGAAGGTCAGGCGGCGCCTGACCTGGCGGGAGCCGGCCGGCCGGTCGTCGGCGGGGGACGCGGTCTCGCCCCGCTCCGGGGTCCTCGCCGTCACGCATGCTCCTTCACGGTCCGGGGACCACTATCAAACCGCGCCACATCGGTGTCTGTTCGGACATCGGCGTGAACGGCGGCCGATCAGGCCGCTGGAGCGTTCTATCACCTCACGGACGGCGTATCCGATCTTTCGCCTCGATCTCCCCCTTGTAGGCGAATCCCTGCACGTGCACGACCGGCGCGTCCGGGCCGGGAGTGCCGTGCAGGTCGGCCGAGACGCCCATGCCGCCCGTCTCCACGCGGACGCCCGGCGGGACGACGATCTCGACCGTCGACTTGTAGGCCAGGACGCGGATCGTGGTGACCGGCCCGTCGAGTTCGGCGGCGCGCAGGTCGAGCAGCGCGTGGCCCTTGTAGATGACGGTCGTGTACTTCTCGGGCAGGCGCCAGCGGCCGGTGCGGCGGACGCCGCTCTTGTAGGCCAGCTGGAAGCGCCCGGCGGGGCCGCGCCGGACGGCGGGCGCGGGCGCGAGGGCGTCCGGCAGGTCGGCCGAGACCTCGGCCAGGTCGTCGTGGGTGCGGGCGGCCAGGGCGAGGTCGATGCGCTCGTCCAGCTCGGTCTCGCTGAGCCGGCCCTCGGCGTAGGCGGTGTGCAGCCGCACGAGGACCCGGTCGCGGTCGCCGTCGGAGGCGCGCAGGCCCTTTCGCTGCTCGACGGTCATTCTCAGATCTCCTTCGCGGCGGTGTGCCCGCGGCCCCGGCGCCGCCGGCGGGCGGAGGGTCGGGCCGACTCGCGATGTATCGTAACCCGCCTTCGCTCGGTTTACGAGAGATTCGCCCGGATCCGACTCGCGATCATGGGTTGCCGGGCTCGCGGGCGTCCGGCCGGTAGATTCGGATCAGCCCGTTGCTGAGGGGGGACGGTCATGGGCGGGACGCCGGGGCGCGCGCACGGCCCGTACACGCTGTACGACCTGGACGCGATGCCCGAGGAGGGGCGGCGTTACGAGCTGGCGGACGGCTGGCTGAACGAGCTGCCGGGCGACATGTGGCACGACCACGCCGCCGACACGCTGAAGGCGATCCTGAAGGACGCGGCCCGGCAGGCCGACGCGGACGTGCACGTGGCGGGCGCGCCGCAGGACGTCACCACCCCGGCCGGCGTCCGCAAGCCGGACGTGTTCGCCGTCGCCCGCGACGTCGCGCGCGCCGCGCTGGAGCGGCAGACCCGCACCTACTACGGCCCCGACCTGATGCTGGTCGCGGAGGTCGTGACGCCCCGCACCGTCAACGAGCAGATCGACCGCGTCCGCAAGGTGGACGAGTACGCGGCGACCGGCATCCCGCACTACTGGATCATCGACCTGGAGCCCCGCCCGTCGATCACGATGCTGGAGCTGGCCGGCGGCCGCTACGAGGTGGCGGGCAAGGCCCGCTCCGGCGAGACGCTGACGCTGTCCGCGCCGTTCCCGATCAGCTTCGACCCCGTCCGCCTCTCCGAGATGGAGTGACGCCCGCCCCCGAGTGGCCAGATCCTTTCAGTTGATGGCGATCTCGCCACTTTTTGGCGCGGTGGCGGACGGGCAGAGTGGGGGCGTCGCAACTCGGAAGGGGAGTAACGCCATGTCGGAGCGGATGCGGGCGGTCAGGCAGGACGTGCTGGGCGGGCCCGAGGTGCTGGAGCTGGTCGAGGTCGAGCGGCCGGAGCCGGGGCCGACGGAGGTGCTGGTCCGGGTGCGGGCGGCCGGGGTGAACCCGACCGACTGGAAGCACCGGGCGATGAAGATCTTCCTTCCGGACCCGCCGTTCACGCTGGGCTGGGACGTGTCCGGCGTGGTGGAGAAGGTCGGGTTCGGCGTGACGATCCACAAGCCGGGCGACGAGGTGTTCGGCATGCTGCGCTACCCGCACGGCGTCGGCTCGCACGCCGAGTACGTCGTGGCGCCGTCGCGGACGTTCGTGCGCAAGCCGCCCGGGATCGACCACGTGCAGGCGGGCGCGCTGCCGCTGGCCGCGCTGACGGCCTGGCAGGCGCTGGTGGACACGGCGGACGTGCGGGAGGGGCAGCGCGTCCTCGTCCACGCGGCGGCGGGCGGGGTCGGGCACCTGGCGGTGCAGATCGCCAAGGCGAAGGGCGCGCACGTCATCGGGACGGCGAGCGGAGCGAAGCACGCGTTCCTGCGCGAGATCGGCGTGGACGAGCCGATCGACTACCGGAGCGTCGACTTCGCCGAGGCCGCCGAGGACGTCGACGTGGTGCTCGACGCGATCGGCGGCGACTACGGGCCGCGCTCGCTGCGCACGATGCGGCGCGGCGGGACGCTGGTGACGGTCGTGGGACGCGCGCAGCCGAAGGACATCGCGGAGCGGGCCGCCGAGCACGGCGTCCGCTTCGAGACGCTGCTGGTCGAGCCGGACTTCCACGCGATGTCGCAGATCGCGGCGCTGGTGGAGACCGGGCGGCTGCGCGCGGAGATCGACACGGTGCTGCCGCTGGAGGACGCCGCGAAGGCGCACGAGCGGGGCGAGACGGGACGGGTGTCCGGCAAGATCGTCCTTACGGCGTGACCGGCCCGGTCAGCGGCCGAGGCGGCGGAGGTAGGCGGCCCGATCGAGGGGGTCGCCGCCGGTACGGGGCCGCGCCGGCGGCCGTCCGGTGACGGGGCGCTCGCCGGACGGCGCCGACCACCAGGTGCCCTCGCCGCCGGTGAGCGCGGGCAGGGACGCCTCGGCCTCGCGGGCGCGGGCGGCGGGGATCTCGCCCCTGACCGTCCAGCCGTCGGGCCCGGGCGCGGGCTCGACGGCCCCGGCGCCGAGGGCGGCGAGCGCGACCAGGACCGGGCTGAGCGCGTCGGCGGGGATCTCCGCCTCGAACGCGTGGCACGGCTCGTGGACGCGGGTGCCCGCCGCGGCGAGCGCGGCCATGAGGACCAGCGGGGTGAGGCCGCGGAAGTCGGCGGCGGTGCTGACCGGGCCCGCGAACCCGGACCGGGTCAGCACCACGGCGCAGTCGGTCACCGGCCAGCCGTGCAGGCCCTCCTCGAGGGTGCGGTGGACGGTCTCCTCGATCGCGCGGTCGAAGGCGTGCGGCAGCGCGCCCGGCTCGGTCTCGCGGCGGAACGCGTTGCCCGAGCCGTGCGGCGCGGGCTCGACGCGCAGCCCGACGGTCGCCCAGAAGTCCGGCACACGGCGCCGCCAGTCCATCTCCTCGGCGGCCTCCCCGACGCCGGCCGGGCGCTCGGCGTAGACGGTGCGGCTCGGCTCGAAGACGGCCTCGACCCCGGCCTCGGCGAGCAGGCGCGCACCGATGACCTCCTTCTGCACCTCCCCGTACAGCAGCACCGACGTCGCGCCGGACGGGGCGGGCCGCGCGCGGATCAGCGGGTCCTCGCCGGCGAGGTCGAGGAGCGCGGCGCGCAGCCGGCCGCCGTCGGCGGGGCGGCGGGCGCGGACGATCGTCTCCAGCGACGGCGGCGGGAACGGCGGGACGTCCCGCACGGGCGGGCCGATCCGGTCGCCGACGCGGACCCCGGCGAGCCCGCGGACGCGGCCGATGTTCCCGGCCGTCAGCGGCCCGCCGGTGGCTCCGGCGACGTCGAGGCCGGTGATCTGCCCGCCGCGTCCGCCGGCGAAGGCGACGTGCTGGCGCAGGCGCACCTCGCCGGAGAACAGCCGCAGGCAGGCGACCCGCTCGCCGGACGGGGTGCGCTCGACGGCGAAGACGGATCCGCGCGTCTCGCCGTCGCCGGGGCCGGCGGGCGGCAGCAGCGAGGCGATCCCGTCCAGCAGGTCGCCGACGCCCTCGCCGGTGGTCGCAGCGCCGAAGTACAGCGGCTGGACGGTCCCGGCGGCGGTCTGCGCGCGCAGCGACGCCCGCACGGCCTCCGGCGGGGTGTCGCGGCCCTCGACGAAGTCGGCGAGCAACTCGTCGTCGCCGTCCGCGAGGATCTCCACGGACGGCGCGCACGGCACGGCGCGCCCGCCGCGCACCCGGTTCAGCGGGACGGCGCGGGCGCCGAGCCGGCGGCCGATCGCGGCGAGAACCGCGTCCGGGTCCGCCCCGGTGCGGTCGATCTTGTTCACGAAGAACAGCGTGGGCAGGGCCAGCGCGCGCAGCGCCCGCATCAGCACGCGGGTCCGCGCCTGCACGCCCTCGACCGCCGACAGCACCAGGACGGCGCCGTCGAGCACGCCGAGCGCCCGCTCGACCTCCGCGGCGAAGTCGGCGTGGCCGGGGGTGTCGATCAGGTTGACGTGCAGGTCGCCGACCCGGAACGGCGCGACCGCGGAGCGGATCGTGATGCCGCGGCCGCGTTCCAGCTCGCCGCGGTCGGTCTGGGTGTCGCCGGCGTCGACGCTGCCGAGCCGGTCGATCGCGCCGGTGTCGAACAGCAGCCGCTCGGTCAGGCTGGTCTTCCCCGCGTCGACGTGCGCGAGGATGCCGAGGTTGAGCGTGGGCATGGGCGGTGGAGTCCTCGAAAGCTCTCGTCCGGAAGGGGCTGGGAGATTCCGAAGACCTGCCGCATTTCGCCTCCGCTGCTCGGTGGATGGTCGGCACGGCCATGCTGCCAGCGCGCCCGCCGACACGGGTACCGGTTTTTCCCTAGCCTGGGACGGTGCTGCTCCTGACGACGCTCGACGGCTGGCGCGCCCAGCCCGGGCCCCGGTTCGTGTTGTCCGACGCGGGCGCCGTGTGGGCGCCCGACTCCGAAGCCGACCTGCTGGCGATCGCCGACGACGTGTACGGCGGGGCCGGCGGCCAGGTCGTCGCGGTCGCGCTGGACCCCGAGCCGGGCCTGATGCCGCCGCGCGGCGTCATCGACAAGGCGACCGCGACGGCGGTCCGGTACGTCCGGCGCGGGCCGGACGGCCGGCACGTCGCGCTCCTGGACCGTCCGGCCACCGCCGAGGCGCTCGACCTCCTGCCCCATCCCGAGGGCGGCTGGTACCGGGAGACGTGGCGGTCGGACGTGGCATTCGCGCCGGACGGCTACCCGGGCGAGCGGGCGAGCGCGACCGGCATCTACTTCCTGCTGCCGCCCGGCGAGGAGTCGATGTGGCACGCGGTGCGCTCGGCCGAGATGTGGCTGTGGCATCGCGGCGGCCCGCTGTCGCTGCTGCTCGGAGGGTCCGGCGACGAGCCCGGTCCCGATCCCGAGACGATCACGCTGGGCGCCGACGTGGCGGCCGGCGAGGTGCCGCAGGCCGTGGTCCCGCCCGGCGTCTGGCAGGCGGCGCGTCCCGCCGGACCCGAAGAGGTCCTGGTCAGCTGCGTGGTCTCCCCCGGCTTCGACTTCGCCGACTTCCGCGCCCGCCCCTGACGAATCCCTAGCGGGCCGTCTTGCGGCGCGGCCGTACGGCCTGCTCGGTCCAGAACGGCTCCATCACCCGCTCGATCGCGCCGGCGACGGTGCGCAGCTCGTCCTGCGACAGCGGGCCGAACACCTCGGCGCCGACCTCGTCGGCCAGCGCACGCGCGCGCCGGTGCACGTCGCGTCCCTTGTCGGTGATGCGGACGCGGTGGCGGCGCCGGTCCTTCGGGTCGCGGGCGCGCTCGCACAGCCCGCGCGCCTCCAGGTCGTCCACGAGCCCGACCATCAGCGTGGGGTCGAGCAGCAGGTAGCCGGCCATCTCCTGCTGCGACAGCGTCCCGGACGAGCTGAGCATCGCCAGCACGAGGAAGTGCCGGACGCGGACGCCGAGCGGTTCGAGCGCCTCCTCGAGCCGCTGCTCCAGCCACCAGCCGCACTTGGACAGCTGGAAACCGGTCACGGACGCGAGCCCCGCCGGCAGCCCGCCGCGCATGGGCCTCTCCTCCGCCATCCGCTCAGGCTATAGCAGTTCGAGAATCCGGTCCCTGGGTAATCGATTGACTAGATAGTCGAACAGTTCGACTATTAAGCCATGGCACTGACTCTCGGGCTCTACGGGCTCAACCTGCACGCCTGCGCCGATCCGCGCACCTCCGGGCGGATCGCCACGCTCGCCGAGGAGCTCGGATACGACTCGCTGTGGGTCGGCGACCATGTCGTCCTGCCGAGTCCCCGCACCGACTCCTCGCCGCTCGACCCGCGGGCGCCCTTCCTCGACGCGGTCGTCGCCCTCACGTACCTCGCCGCGAGCACGGAACGGATCGCGCTCGGCACGGGCGTCATCGTCCTGCCGCAGCGCAACCCGCTGATCCTGGCCAAGCAGCTGGCGAGCGTGGACGTGCTGAGCGGCGGGCGGCTGGTCTTCGGCCTGGCGGCCGGCTACCTGGAGCCCGAGCTGCGGGCCCTGGGCGTCCCGCCCGGCGAGCGCGGCGGCCGCACCGACGAGCACCTCGCCGCCATCCGGTCGCTCTGGTACGACGACGCGCCCGCCTTCCACGGCCGGCACGCCGACTTCGAGGGCGTGGACGCACACCCGCGCCCCGTGCAGCGCCCGGTTCCGGTGGTGATGGGCGGGCACGGCCCGGCGGCGCTGCGCCGCACCGCCCGCGAGGCCGACGGATGGTACGGCTGGATGCTCGGCCGCCGCGCCGCCGCCGAGTCGATCGAGCGGCTGCGGGCGGCCGAGCGGGAGGAGGGGCGCGACCGTCCCCTGCACGTCTCGGTCTCACCGCCGCGCCCGCCGGACGCCGCGTCCGTCCGGGACTACGCGGAGATCGGCGTCGACCGGCTGATCGTCGTCCCGCCCATGGACGTCCCGCTCGCCGACCTCGAACGGTTCGTCCGGGCCCACGCGCCCGCCGAGGTCGGCGCCGTCCCGGCCGGATGAGAGGAGCGCGGCGCGCCGGCCCGTGCGTGGCCTCACGGGACGGCACGCCGCGAGCGGAGGGTCAGTCGGAGGAGAAGGCGGCGTCGAACGCGGCGGACGGCGGTTCCATCGCGTTCAGCGCGCGGACGAACTCCAGCGCTTCCGGGGCGCCCTGCAGGCGGTCCATGCCGGCGTCCTCCCATTCGATGGAGATCGGGCCGGAGTAGCCGATCGCGTTGAGGGCGCGGAAGACGTCCTCCCAGGGGACGTCGCCGCGGCCGGTGGAGATGAAGTCCCAGCCGCGCCGCAGGTCCCCCCACGGCAGGTGGGAGGAGAGGCGCCCGCGCCGCCCGTCGCCGGTGCGGACCTTGGTGTCCTTGCAGTCGACGTGGTAGATCCGGTCGCGGAAGTCGAACAGGAACCCGACCGGGTCGAGCTCCTGCCAGACGAAGTGGGACGGGTCGAAGTTGAGGCCGAACGCGGGCCGGTGCCCGATCGCCTCCAGCGTGCGGACGGTCGTCCAGTGGTCGTAGGCGATCTCGCTCGGGTGGACCTCGTGCGCGAACCGGACGCCGGCCTCGTCGAACACGTCCAGGATCGGGTTCCACCGGTCGGCGAAGTCGGCGTAGCCGCGCTCGACCATCGCGTCCGGGGTGGGCGGGAACATCGCGACGGTGTGCCAGATCGACGAGCCGGTGAACCCGACGACGGTGTCGACGCCGAGGCGGGCGGCGGCGCGGGCGGTGTCCTTGATCTCCTCGGCGGCGCGGCGGCGCACGCCCTCGGCCTCGCCGTCGCCCCAGATCCGCTCCGGCAGGATCGCCTGGTGGCGTTCGTCGGGGATGTCGCAGACGGCCTGCCCGACGAGGTGGTTGGAGATCGCGAACACCTTCAGGTCGTGCTTGGCGAGCGTCTCCAGCTTCCGCGGGACGTAGCCGTCGTCGGCGAGGGCCTTGTCGACCTCGAAATGGTCGCCCCAGCAGGCGATCTCCAGGCCCTCGTAGCCCCAGCCGGACGCCAGCCGGCAGACCTCCTCGAACGGCAGGTCGGCCCACTGGCCGGTGAACAGGGTGATCGGTCGCGCCATCACAGGCTCCCCTCGACGTCGGCCCAGCCGCCGGACGCGGCGCTCGCCTCGACCGCGGCCAGCACCCGCTGCACCCGCAGCCCGTCGGCGAACGACGGGCTCGGGTCGGTGCCGCCGGCGATCGCGGCGAGGAAGTCGGCCATCTGGTGGGTGAAGGTGTGCTCGTAGCCGAGCAGGTGGCCCGGCGGCCACCACCGCCCGGCGTACGGGTGGACGGGCTCGGTGACGACGATCCGCCGGAACCCGGCGGTCTCGGCGTCCTGCGCGCCGTCGTAGAACCACAGCTCGTTCATCGACTCCAGGTCGAACGCCAGCGCGCCGGACGAGCCGCTGACCTCGATCCGCAGCGCGTTCTTGCGCCCGGTCGCCATCCGGGTGGCCTCGAACGAGGCGAGCGCGCCGCCGTCGGTGCGGCCGACGAACAGCGCCGCGTCGTCCACCGTGACCTCGGCCGTCCCGCCGCCCGGCAGCGGACGTTCCGGGACGAAGGTGCCCATCACCGCCGACACCCCGGCCAGCGCGTGGCCGGTGATGAACTGCGCGGTGTCGATGATGTGCGCGCCGATGTCGCCGAGCGCGCCCGTCCCGGCCTTGTCACGGTCCAGCCGCCAGGTGAACGGCGACCGCGGGTCGGTCAGCCAGTCCTGGAGGTACTGGGCGCGGATGTGCCGGACGGTCCCGACGCGCCCCTGCGCGACCAGCCGCCGGGCCAGCGACACCGCCGGGACGCGCCGGTAGTTGAACCCGACCATCGACCGGACGCCCCGGGCCCGGGCGCGCTCGGCGGCGGCGGCCATCGCCTCGGCCTCGGCGACCGAGTTGGCGAGCGGCTTCTCGCACAGCACGTGCTTGCCCGCCTCCAGCGCCGCGACCGCGATCTCGGCGTGCGCGTCGCCCGGCGTGCAGACGTCCACGATCTCCACGTCGTCGCGGCGCAGCAGCTGCTTCCAGTCGCTCTCCGACGACGCCCAGCCGAGCGTGCGGGCCGCGGCGGCGGCCCGGCCGGCGTCGCGTCCGGCGAGGGCGGCCATCACCGGGGTCAGCGGCGGTCCGAAGAACGGCCCGACGGTGCGCCACGCCTGGGAGTGGGCGCGCCCCATGAACGCGTGCCCGACCATCCCGACTCCGACGGTGGTCAATATGCTCACCTCTCTGTACTGCGCCCGCCGGGGTCTCCGGCGGGCGCGCCGCGGTCCCCGCGCTCAGGACTCGAAGCCGAGCGGCAGGTAGCGGCCCACGTTGTCCCTGGTGACGGTCTCGGACGCCAGCGTGAGCGACTGCGGCGGCGCGAGCTCGACCAGGTCGGCCATGCCCTTGCCCTGCGCCAGCAGCCGGGCCAGCCGGACCGCGGACGCCGCCATCGTCGGCGGGTAGGTGACGGTCGCCTCCAGCACCCCGTTCCCCGATTTGATTTCGCGCATCGCGTTGGCGGACCCGGCGCCGCCGACCATGAAGAACTCCTTGCGGCCGGACTGCTTGATCGCGGCGAGCACGCCGACGCCCTGGTCGTCGTCGTGGTTCCACAGCGCGTCGATCCTCTTGTGCGCCTGGAGCAGGTTCGAGGCGACCTGGTTGCCGGTCTCCACGGTGAACTTCGCGTCCTGCTTGTCGGTGACGGAGTACCCGTAGGACTTCAGCGCGTCCGCGAAGCCCTTGCTGCGGTCCTGGGTGAGCGGCAGCGTCGCGATCCCCTGGATCTCCACGATCACCGGGTTCGACACGCCCTTGGCCTTGAGCTTCTTGCCGATGTAGTGGCCGGCGGACACGCCCATGCCGTAGTTGTCGCCGCCGATCCACGTCCGGTAGGACAGCTTGTCGGGGAACACCCGGTCCAGGTTGATCACCGGGATGCCGGCGTCCATCGCCTTGCGCGCGACCTGGTTGAGCTGCTCGCCGTCGTTCGGCAGCATCACCAGCACGTTCACCTTCTCCGAGATCAGCGACTCGACCGCGGAGATCTGCTGGTTGATGTCGTTGGTCGGCTGGACGGGCTTGAACGTCACGTCCTTGTACCTCTTCGCCTGCGCCTCGGCGTTCTTGGCGATCGCGGCCGTCCAGCCGTGGTCGGCGGCGGGCGCGGAGAACCCGATCGTGACCTGCTTGCCGGGCTTGTCGTTGTCGCCGCCGAGCGCGCCGGCCTGCGCGGCCGGGGCGGGGTCGTCCTTCTCCTTGTTGCTGGTGCAGGCGGTGGCGAGGGCGCCGGCCGCGACGGCGGCGCCGCCGAACAGGACGCCTCTGCGGGTGGGGCGGGTGCTCTGGTCGCGCATGACGTGCTCCTGGTGTCTGGGGTGGGGGACAGCGGGGGGCGCACGGCGGGTCCGGTGGACGTGCGGGCTCGGGTGGGAGCGGGGTTCAGGTGGGCGTGCGCAGGCCGCGGCGCTGCAGCAGCACCGCGATCCCGATGATCACGCCCTTGGCGATGAGCTGGTCGCTGGTCTGCAGGCCGTTCAGGATGAACAGGTTGGTGATGACGGTGAACACCAGCACGCCGAGAATCGACCCGGCGACGGTGCCGCGCCCGCCGGTCAGCAGCGTCCCGCCGATGATCACGGCGGCGATCGCGTCCAGCTCGTACAGGTCGCCGTGGGTGCTGGAGCCGGTGGTGGTGCGGGCCATGATGATGATCGCGGCGACGCCGCAGCAGAACCCCGACAGCGCGTACAGCAGCAGCGTGTGCCGCCGCACGTCGATGCCGGCCAGCCGCGCCGCCTCCGGGTTGCCGCCGACCGCGAACGTGCGGCGGCCGAACGTCGTGCGGTTCAGCAGCACCCAGCCCGCGACCGCCACCGCCGCGAAGATGTACACCACCAGCGGCAGCCCGAGCACCTTCGTGGTGGACAGCGACTCGATCGCGTCGTTCTCCGGCCGGACGAGCTGGGTCTTGCGGTCCGACATCCGCTGCGCGAGCCCGCGCGCCGACACCAGCATCGCCAGCGTCGCGATGAACGGGACCATCCGGCCGTAGGAGATCAGCAGCCCGCTGACGACGCCCGCGCCCGTCCCGACGAGGATCGCGCACAGCGCCATCACCGCCGGGCCGTAGGACTGGGTCGCCACGGTCGTCGCCCACACCGACGCCAGCGCCATCACCGAGCCGACCGACAGGTCGATCCCGCCGCCGATGATCACGAAGGTCTGGCCGACCGTGATCACCCCGATGGTGGCGGCCAGCGCCAGGATGCCGACCAGGTTGCCGGAGGTCGGGAAGTTGTCCGGCTCGGTGACGACGCCGACCACCGCCAGCAGCGCCAGCGCGGCGACCAGCCCGAGATGCCGGAACTCCCCGCCCCCGCGCCCCGCACCGTCCCGGCCGGAGGGCCGCAGCGGGCCCTTGGCCCACGGCGCCTTCGCCCACGCCCCGCGTGCCGGGGTGCCGCGCACGCCCGCGTCCGTCTCGGTCACAGCGCGCTCCCTTCCATGATCATGTTGAGGACGGTGGCTTCGTCGAGCGCCGCCGCGTCGCCGCTGTGCACCACCCGGCCCTCGCGGACGACCAGCACCCGGTCGGCGAGGCCGAGCACCTCGGGCACCTCGCTGGAGACCAGCAGCACCCCGATCCCGCGCGCGGCCAGCGCGCGGATCACCGCGTACAGCTCGGCGCGGGCGCCGACGTCCACGCCGCGGGTCGGCTCGTCCAGGATCAGCAGCCGCAGGTCGCGGGTCCCGGCCAGCCAGCGGGCCAGCACGACCTTCTGCTGGTTGCCGCCCGACAGCGTCACGACCGGGCGCCGCGGGTCGGGCGGCCGGATGTCCAGCGCCTCGATCTGCTCGCGGACGTCCGCCAGCTCGCGGCGCCGGTTCAGCCAGCCGAACCGCGCGTACCGGCGCAGGCCCGCGACCGTCACGTTCCCGGCGACGGTGTCGTTCAGCAGCAGCGCCTGGCTCTTGCGCTCCTCCGGCGCCATGCCCATCCCGCGCCGCACCGCCGCGCCGGTGTCGCCGGGACGGACCGGGCGGCCGTCCACCAGCACCCGGCCGCGCGCCGGGCGCCGCGCTCCGTAGACCGCCTCCAGGATCTCCGAGCGGCCCGACCCGACGAGCCCGGCCAGCCCGACGATCTCCCCCGCGCGGACGGAGAACGACACGTCCTCGAACGCGCCGGGCAGCGCGAGCCCCTCGACCCGCAGCACCTCGGATCCGCCCTCGGCCGGCGCGGGCCGGTCCGGGAAGACGTACTCGATGTCGCGGCCGGTCATCAGCGACACGATGTGGTCGGTCTTCGTCGTCTTGGCGGGCAGGCCGTTCGCGACGGAGCGGCCGTCCTTCAGCACGGTCACCCGGTCGCCGATCTCGCGGATCTCCTCCAGCCGGTGCGAGATGTAGACGACCGCGACGCCGGCGGCGGTCAGCTCCCGGATGATGCGGAACAGGTTCGTCACCTCGTCGTGCGCGAGCGCGGCCGACGGCTCGTCCATGACGATGAGCCGGGCGTCGTGCGACAGCGCGCGGGCCATGCTGACGACCTGCTTGCCCGCGGCGGGCAGCCGGCCCGCCTCCCGGCGCGGCGGGATCTCGCCGTGCCCGAGCCGGGCGAGCAGGTCCCGCGCGGCCCGCTCGGCGTCGCCGCGCCGGGTGAACCCGAGCGTCGCCCGCTCGTGGCCGAGGAAGACGTTGTCGGCGACCGACAGCCCGTCCACCAGGTCGAGCTCCTGGTAGATGGTGGCGATGCCGGCCCGCATCGCGGCGGTCGGCCCGGCCAGGCGCACCGGGGCGCCGGCGAAGACGATCTCGCCCTCGTCGGGCTGGTGCGCGCCGGCGAGCACCTTGATCAGGGTGGACTTCCCGGCGCCGTTCTGGCCGAGCAGGCAGTGCACCTCGCCGGGACGCACGTCGAGGTCGACGCCGTCCAGTGCGCGGACGCCGGGGAACTGCTTGACGATGCCGCGCATGCGCAGCAGCGGTTCGGGTTCGGACGGGCCCATCGGGCCTCCACGGGTGAGGAGGGACGCGGGTCGGGGGCGGGGATTCGGGGACGCGGGGTCAGGCGGGCGGCGGGGAGAACACGTGGTCGCTGATGAGCCGGGCGCCGCCCACCACCCCGGCGGCGCCGGCCAGCTCGGACAGCACGATCGGCAGGTTGCCGGTCGCCAGCGGCGCCGACCTGCGGTAGACGACGCCGCGGATCTCGGCGAGCAGGGTGTGGCCGAGCCCGGCGACGCCGCCGGCGATGATCACCAGGCCCGGGTTGAAGAAGCTGACCAGGCCGGCGAGGACCTGCCCGACGTGCCGGCCGCCCTCCCGGATGATGCGCACCGACGCCGGGTCGCCGGCCGCCGCGGCCTGCGCGACGTGCTCGCCCGACAGCGCGCCGTGCGCCTCCAGCAGCGCGGCGAGCTGCGGCGACTCCCCCGAGCGCGCCGCCGCCTCCGCGTCCCGGGCCAGCGCCGCGCCGCCGAAGTAGGCCTCCAGGCAGCCGGTGTTGCCGCACGCGCAGACGGGCCCGTCGTCGTCGACCCGGATGTGCCCGATGTCGCCCGCGCTGCCGGAGACGCCCCGGTAGATCGCGCCGTCCACGACGATGCCGCAGCCGATGCCGGTGCCGATCTTCACCAGCAGGAAGTCGTCCACCGAGCGCGCGAGGCCCGCGTGCAGCTCGCCGAGCGCCATCAGGTTCACGTCGTTGTCCACCCGGACGGGGCAGCCGAGCTCCTGGCCGATCGCGTCGCGCACCGGGAACCGGTCCCAGCCCGGCATGATCGGCGGGACGACCGGCATGCCGTCGCGGAAGCTCACCGGCCCGGGGACGCCGATCCCGGTGCCGTGCACCTGCGGGATCAGGCCCTCGTCGCGCAGCTTGCCGAGCAGGTCCAGCGCCCGGTCCAGCACCGCCGTCGCGCCCTGCCGGACGTCGCACGGCTCGCTGACGTGGCCGAGCACCTCCAGCGCCCCGTCGGTCACCGCGACGTCGATGGAGGTCGCGCCGATGTCGAAGGCGACGAACCGCAGGCGCGGCGAGAGCCGGACGATCCCGGAGCGCCGCCCGCCGCGCGACGCCGCGAGCCCCGCGCCCTCCACCAGCCCGAGCTCGACCAGCCGGTCCAGCTCGACGGCCAGCTTCGAGCGCGACAGCCGGACGACGTCGCCCAGCTCGGCGCGCGAGCGCGGGCCCTCGTCGCGCAGCAACCGCAGCAGGCGTGCCTGGTGCACGTTCTGCGGGCGAGCCGGCATGCGCATCACGCCGTCCTCTCGGGTCCGGTGCGGTGGTCCGGGCCGTGTGACCCCGGTCTCATGCCGAGACCGTAACCGGCTTTCGCCGCCTTGAGAAGACCTTTTCGCCAGTTCGATCAAACTTTCTCCAGTGACAGGACAAAGTCGCGGACGAAAGAGCCCCGGCCGGGTCTCCCCGGGCCGGGGCTCGTCCGCCGGCCGCCGCGGCGGCCGGGTCGGGCCTGGATCTCAGTACGTGACGGCCTGCCGGGACCCGCTCATCGTGCGCATGATGTGCTCGACGAGCGTGATGAGCACGCGCTTGGCGTCCTCGCGGTCGCGGACGTCGCAGTCGATGACCGGGATGTCGGGCGACAGGTCGAGGGCGTCGCGGACCTGGTCGGGGGTGTGCCGACCGGCGCCGTCGAACCGGTTCACGCCGATGATGAACGGCACGCCGCGCCGCTCGAAGTAGTCCACCGAGGCGAAGCAGTCGGCCAGCCGACGGGTGTCGACCAGCACGACCGCACCGAGCGCGCCCTTGGCGAGCTCGTCCCACATGAACCAGAAGCGGTCCTGGCCGGGCGTGCCGAACACGAACAGCACGAGGCCGTTGGGCAGGGTGATCCGCCCGAAGTCCATCGCCACGGTCGTGGTGGTCTTGGACGACACCGCGGTGGTGTCGTCGATGCCGATGCTCTTCTCGGTCAGCGCCTCCTCGGTGCGCAGCGGGCGGATCTCGCTGACCGCGCTCACCAGGGTGGTCTTGCCGACTCCGAAGCCACCGGCCACGAGGATCTTGACGGTCAGCGCGGAATCGCCCGCCTGGGCGGCCGCGTCAGAGCGCACGGATTCCATCGATCACTTCCTTGAGTACGCGCTCGCTGGGGAACTGCGCCACCGGCGCGGGGCGCCGGACCTGTATCAGCGAACGGTCGAGCAGGTCGCCGAGCAGGACGCGGACGACCCCGAGGGGAAGTTCCAGATCCGACGCTATCTCGACAACCGACAACGGGGTGCGGCAAAGCTCCAGGATCATGTCATGTTCCGGCTCCGGCGACCACGGGGCGGGCGGCAGGGCGGGGTGCGCGTCCGCGTCCCGCGGCGGGTCGGCGGCCTCGATCAGCGCGACGAGGTCGAACTCGACGCCCTCGTAGTGGGTGCGGCCGCCGGTGAGCGCGTAGGGCCGCACGACCGGCCCGGCGGCGTCGTCGAACCAGCCCGTGCCGCCCGCGGCCCTCCCCTCGGAAGGCACGGAACCCTCGGTCGCGTCCACCTCACACGCCGCCCTCGGCGGCGGTCACCCGCGGGTTGGCCGACAGGTGCTGGCCCACCCGGGTGACGAGCATCGCCATCTCGTAGGCGATCATGCCGAGGTCGGCGTCGGCGTCGGCGAGCACCGCCAGGCAGGCGCCGCGCCCGGCCGCGGTGACGAACAGGAACGCCGACTCCATCTCCACGATGGTCTGCCGGACCGGGCCGCCGCCGAACGACTCGCCCGCGCCGCGGGCCAGGCTCTGGAAGCTGGCGGCGACCGCCGCGAGATGGTCGGACGCCTCCTGGCCGAGCCCCCGGGAGGCCGCCATGCGCAGGCCGTCGCTCGACAGGACCACCGCGTTCTGCACCTGGGCGACCCGCTGGACGAGGCTGTCCAGCAGCCAGTTCAGCTCGCCGCCGGCACCGCCCGCGGCATCCGCGCCGGAGTGCTGGGCATCTGTCATGGGGCGTCGTCCTCCTGGTCGCCTCGGTTGGGTGCGGCCTCCGCCTCGGCGTCGGCCGCGTCCCGCCTGCCGCGCTGCCAGCCGCGCTGCATGGCGGACATCATCGATCGCATGGTCTCGGGTGAGCGGGCCGCGTCCGGGACGTCCGGTGGAGCGGTCCCGCCGCCGGGCGCGCCGCGCGGTCCGGGCGGTGCCGCGTCGGCGGGGACAGGGGCCGCCATCGGCATGGACGGCTCCGGCGCGGGCCCCGGTGCCTGCGGCCGGGCCGCGGGCTGCTGAGGTGCGGGCTGCTGGGACGCGGGCTGCTGAGGTGCGGGCTGCTGGGACGCGGGCTGCTGTGGTGCGGACGGAGTCGCGGCGGGCGGGGGCGCCTGCCCCCGCGCGGCCAGATGGGCGTCCACCCGGTCCTTCAGTTGCGGCGCGAGGTGCGTCTGCCGGCGGCGCTTGGGAAGCTCGCCGTCCCTCAGCGGCGCCTCGGGCTCCTCAGCCCCGGCGGGCGCGGGCTCCGGCGCAGCGTCGGGCGCCGTGTCCCGTGCGGGCTCCGGCGCCGCCTGCGGACGGTCGCGCTGCGCGCGGCGGCGCTCCGGAAGCGGCGTCAGCCCCGGCGCCTCGACCTGCACGGGCTCGGCCTGCACGGGCTCGGCGCGCACCGGCTCGGCGCGTACTGGCTCGCGTCCGGCGGGCGTGGGACGCGCGGAGTCGCCCCGGACGGGCTCGGCCTCGGCGACCAGCCGGACGACGCCGCCCTGCTCCACCGCCGGCGCGGCGGCCGCCGGCAGCGCGCCTGCGGTCGTCGTGGCGGGCAGCCGCATCGGGCCGGTGTTGCGGCGCGAGACCGGCTCCGGCTCCGCGGTGTCGACGATGAGGGAGCCGGGGATCAGCGTGATCGCGGTGGTGCCGCCGTACGGCGACTGCCGCAGCGTCACCTTGATGTCGTGCCGCTCGGCGAGCCGCGCCACGACGAACAGGCCGAGCTGCGCGCTGTCGGACGGGTCGAACTCCGGCGGGTCCTCCAGCCGCGCGTTCGCGGCGCGCAGCGCCTCCTCGGTCATGCCGAGGCCGCGGTCCTCCACCTCGATCGCGAAGCCGTTGGCGACCGGGTGCCCGCTGACCCGCACCGGCGACTGCGGCGGCGAGAACGTGGTGGCGTTCTCCACCACCTCGGCCAGCAGGTGGATGACGTCGGCGACGGCGGAGCCGAGCAGCGCGATCCGCGGCAGCGGCTGCACCCGCACCCGCGGGTAGTCCTCGACCTCGGCGACCGCGCCGCGCACCACGTCCACCAGCGGGACGGGCCGCCGCCAGCCGCGGCCCGCCGTCTTGCCGGCCAGGATGACCAGGCCCTCGGCGTGCCGGCGCATGCGGGTGGCGAGGTGGTCGAGGCGGAACAGGTCCGACAGCTCCGACGGGTCCTCGGTGCGGCGCTCCATGGTGTCGAGCAGGCTGAGCTGGCGGTGCAGCAGCGCCTGGTTGCGGCGGGCGAGGTTGACGAACACCTCGCTGATCCCGCGCCGCGCGGCGACCTCGCCGGCCGCGGCCAGCAGCACCGCCTCGCGGGCCCGGCCGAAGGAGTCGGCGATCTGCCGGATCTCGCGGATCCGGAAGTCGACGCCGGGCTCGGGCTCGGGTTCGGCGGGCCGCCCGGCGCGGACCTGCTCGGCCAGCAGCGGGAGCCGCTTCTGGGTGAACTCCACGACCGCGCCGGCCAGCGTGCGGCACTCGCGCAGCAGCCGCCGCGACACCCGGACCGCGATCAGCGCGGACAGCACGAACGCGACCAGACCGAGGCCGCCGGCGACGCCGAGCCGGACGAACACGCCGACCGCGATGTGCTGCGACTTGCCGGTGATGTCGTCGAGGGCGCGGTTCTCGAAGTCGTAGAGGCGGTCGTCGGCGGCGTCGGCGGCCGCCCGCCACTGGGACGGCTCGACGGGCTGCACCCGCGCGGCGCGCACCGACCGTCCGGCGGTGGCGTTCCGGTTCCCCGCCGCCGCGCCGGTGGCGGTCCGTCCCGCGGGCACCTGCTTCTTGGTCGGGGTCCGGGCCGGCTCGGTGCCCCGGATCACCTGGTCCTCCAGCCTGCGCAGCTGCGCGAACTGCGGGGTGGCGGTGAGGCGCTCGTAGCGGGTGCGGTCGGCGGCGGGCAGGTTCGGGACGTTGTCGGCGTACGACATCCGCTGCGCGCCGACCAGCTGCGCGAACTCGCCGCGCTCGGCGGCGCTCAGGTGCCCGGCGGCGAGCGCGCCGGTCAGCAGCGCGTCCTCGCGGGACAGGAACTCCCGGCCGCGGCCGACGGAGGTGAGCGTGCGCGCGTCGGCGGTGATGGTCCCGTTCGCCGGGGTCGTCGCGCTGTAGATGGCGAACCCCGCGTCGATGATGGCGCTGTAGTCGGCCAGCACGTCCGCGCGGCCGGAGGCCCGGTCGTCCACGCCGTGCCGGGTCGCCTCCAGCGTGCCGAGCCGGGCCAGCAGGTCGTCCATCCGCCTGACGACGCCCGGCAGGATCGAGTCGCGCAGCGCGCCGTCCCCGAAGCCCTTCCGCAGCTCCTTCACGGCGCCGTCGGTCGCCCGCCGCTGGGCGCGCAGCGCGTCCGGGTCCACCGCGCGGGCCGCGCCGGCGTCGGCCATCGACAGCCGGCGCTCCTTCTGCAGCGCGTTCATCAGCCGCTGCGTGGGCAGCACCGCCTCCTGCTGGAACTTGCGGCTCTGCAGGAGCTGGTGGGCGTCCCCGTAGGTGATGCCGGTGAGGAACATCCACAGCGCGGCCAGCGCGAGCAGCGGCACGAGGACCAGGAGGGTGATCCTCGCCCGGATCGAGGAGAAGCGGGCGGCCATCACGGCTCGGGGACCATGCTCACATCGGTGGCTTTCGGCGATGGGGGGTGAGTCATGCGGGGGGAACCTCCCGATGCGGGATGTACGGGGGTCTGCGGGACTCTACTACGTCGCGGGTCCGCGACGATCAGGTGACCGAGCGTCATCCGCGCGGCCTCCGGCGTCCGGCCAGCTCAGCACGTGCTCCATCAGCGCGATGAGCACCTGCTTGGACGACGCGCGGCGGCGCGCGTCGCACAGCAGCACCGGGACGCCCGGATCGAGGTCCAGCGCGATCGCCACGTCCCGGGGGTCGTGGCGGCGCGCGCCGTCGAAGCAGTTGACGGCCACCACGAACGGAAGGCGGCGCCGCTCGAAGTAGTCGATGGCGGGGAAGCAGCCGGTCAGCCGCCGGGTGTCGGCCAGCACGACCGCGCCGATCGCGCCGGCGGCCAGCTCGTCCCACATGAACCAGAAGCGGTCCTGGCCGGGCGTGCCGAACAGGTAGAGCAGCAGCTGGTCCGACAGCGTGATGCGGCCGAAGTCCATGGCGACGGTCGTGGTGGTCTTGGCCCGCACGCCCGTGACGTCGTCGACGCCGACGCCGCGGTCGGTCAGCGGCTCCTCGGTGCGCAGCGGCCGGATCTCGCTGATCGAGCCGACCATCGTGGTCTTGCCCGCGCCGAACCCGCCGGCGATGAGGATCTTGGTGGTGACCAGCGGGCGGGCGGCGAGCCCGGGACCGGAGCCGGCACCGGAGCCGGTCCCCGGGCCGGTGCCGGGGTCAGAGGGCGCGTAGGCCATTGAGCACCTCCCTCAGCACGCCCCGCCCCGGGCGTCCGCCCGCGGGCGCGGCGGAGTCCACCACCGCGATGAGCCCCTCGTCGCGCAGGTCGCCGAGCAGCACCCGGACGACCCCGAGCGGCAGCCCGAACTCCGAGGCCAGGTCGACGACCGCGACGGGGCGGGCGCAGCCGCGCAGGATCCGCGCGTGGTCGGGGCTGTAGCGCAGCCGGTCGCCCGGCTGCGCGCCGGTGGCCGCGACCACCGCGATCAGGTCGAAGCCCGGACCCGCGGGACGGGTCCGGCCCCGCGTCCGCGCGTAGGGGCGGACGAGCGGGCCGGCCTCCCGGTCCAGCCACCGCTCCGCCGACGGGTTCATCGGTCAGCACCTCCCCGAGGGGCCACGGTCCCCCCACTTCTCCCCGGACGGGCTCCGCCCGGGGTCACCGTCCCTGCGGGACGCCTCCCCCGGCCCCGAACCCGCCGCCGAAACCGGCGCCGAAACCGCCGGCCGGCTCGGAGCGCGGGGCGGCCTGCAGATGCTGCCCGACCCGCTTGACCAGCACCGCCATCTCGTAGGCGACCAGGCCCGCGTCGGCCTCCGCCTCGGCGATCACCGCCAGGCAGGTGCCGTCGCCGGCCGCGGTGACGAACAGCAGCAGCGCGTCCATCTCGATGATGGTCTGGCGGACGCTGCCGCCCGCGAAGTGCCGGCCGGCGCCGCGGGCCAGGCTCTGCACGCCGGACGCCAGCGCGGACAGGTGCTCGGCGTCCTCGCGGCCGAGCTCGCTGGACGCGGCGACCGCCAGCCCGTCGCGGGACAGGATCACCGCCTGCCGCACGCTCGTGACGCGCTCGGCGAAGTCGTTGAGCAGCCAGTTGAGCTCGCCGGTGACCGTGTTGTGCATCATCGGGTCCCCTCATCCTCCCCATCGGACGCGCGTCCGCGCCGCCATCCCTGCTGTACCGAGGCCATCAGCGAGCGCGCCTCCTCGGGGGATCTCGCGACCCCGCCGGCCGCGCCGCCGCCCACGGAGGGAGGCGGCGGCGGTTCCTTGCGCAGCTGCGGCGCCAGGTTCTCCTGCCGGACCCGGCGGGGCAGCCCCGCGTGGGTCCCGGCGGGATGCCCGTGCTCCGCGCCGCGAGGGCGCTCGCCGCCGACGACGGTACCGCTCCCGGGGTCGCCGTTCACCGCCGAGTCATCGGCTGGACGCGCACCGTGCCGTTCCGCGCCGGTCGGCGGCGCCTCGTGCGGCGGCGCTCCGTCCCTCAGCGTCTCGTCCGGGCGGGCGTCGTCCGGCGGGGTGCCGACCGGTGCGTTCGGCGTGCGGACGCCGGACGCGTACACGGGCGCGGGCTCCCAGCCGTCGGCGGCGGACGGCTCGTCTTCCCTATGCGCTGGAACGCCGTCCGCGGCGTCGTCGGACCAGGGGTTCGCGGACGCGCCGCGCCGACCGCCGGGCGGCCCGCCCGGGTCGGTGTCCTCGGGGCTGCCCCACGGGTTCACCGGGCCGGCGAGCTGCGGCAGGACGGGCGGCGCCTCTCGCAGCGGCACCGGCTCGGACCACGCCCCGCTCGGACGCGCCGGTCCGGCGCGTCCGGGGTCGCGGCGGGCGAACACCCCGATGTCCGGGACGACCTCGGCGCGCGTGACGACCTCCGGACGCGGCGTCCCGCCGAAGGGCGTGTCGGCGTACGGGGTGCCCATGAACGTCGGCCCAGCGCCGGCGGGCTCCGCGCCGGCCGGCTCGTCCGCCGGTTCCGCGTCGGGCGCCTCCGGGTCGGGGGCGGCCGGCTCTCCGGCGTCCGCGCCCGCCTCGACGGCCGGCGCGCCGGACTCGCCGTCGAGGGGCAGGTCGTCGCCCATCCGGTCGGCCGGCACCACCAGGTCGTGCGGCATCAGCACGATCGCGGTCACGCCCCCGTACGGGGAGCGGTGCAGCGTGACGTCGATGCCGTGCCGCGCCGCGAGCCGGGCGACCACGAACAGCCCGAGCTGGTCGGTGTCGACCAGGTCGAACTCCGGCGGCTCGGCGAGCCGCCGGTTGATCTCGGCGAGCGCCTCCGGCTTCACGCCGAGGCCGCGGTCCTCGACCTCCACGACGAACCCGGTGCCGACCCGCTCGGCCATCACCCGCACCTCGGTGTTGGGCGGGGAGAACGACGCCGCGTTCTCCAGCAGCTCGGCCAGCAGGTGCACGACGTCGGTGACGGCGGAGCCGACCAGCCCGTCCTCGGACTCGGTCAGCACCGCGACCCGGGGGTAGTCCTCGATCTCGGCGACGGCGGCGCGCAGCACGTCGGTGATGTGCACCGGCCGCCGCCAGCCGCGCCCGGGGGTGGCGCCGGACAGGATGATGAGGCTCTCGGCGTGCCGCCGCATGCGGGTGGTGAGGTGGTCGATGCGGAACAGCGCCTCCAGGTCGTCGGCCTCGGCGCGGCTCTCCAGCCCGTCCAGCATCGTCAGCTGGCGGTGCAGCAGCGACTGGTTGCGGCGGGCGATGTTGAGGAAGATCCGGCTGACGCCGGCGCGCAGCTCGGCCTGCCCGACGGCGGCGTCCACGGCGGTGCGCTGGACCTTGGCAAACGACTCGGCGAGCCGGGCGACCTCGGTGGTGCGGCCGCGCGGCAGCGCGGGCGCCTCCGCCTCGACGTCCACCGGCTCGTTGCGGCGCAGCCGCTCGACCAGGCGCGGCAGCCGCTCGTCCGCCAGCTCCTCCGCCGAGCCGCGCAGCCCGACCAGCTCGCGGACGACGCCGCGGCCGAACCGCAGCACCAGCAGCACCGACAGGGCGATGACCAGCAGGCCGGCGCCGCCGACGACGCCGAGCCGGAGGTAGGCGTCGCGGCCGAGCCCGTCGGCGCGTTCCGCGGCCCCGTTGGTGTTGTCCATGATCATCTTGTTGACCGACAGCACCAGCGGCTGCGCGGTCTCCTGCCACTGCCACGCGCTGATCGGCAGCGGCCCGCGGTCGTGCGCGGCGATCTGGTCCTCGATGTCCTTGTAGGCGTGGTACTGGGTGGAGGCGAACACCGGCGCGGTGAGCCGCGCGTAGGTCTTCGGGTCGGCCAGCGAGCGCTGCCGCTGCCACTGCCAGCGCTGCTCGCCGAGCATCTCCAGGAACATCCGGTGCTCGGCGGCGGTCATCCGGCCGTGCGTGACGAGCGCGCCGGCGACCAGCGCGTTCTCCCGCTGCAGCAGTTCCATCGCGCGCCCGGCGGCGCGGTCGGACAGCGTCCAGTTGTAGAGCGAGGAGTCGTCGATGACGATCAGGCTGTCGTACAGCCGGTGCATCACGTCGACCATGCTGCTGTAGTCGTTGACGGCGGTCAGCCGGTCGATCCGGCGCGCGTCGACGGCGGCGCGCAGCTCGCCGAGCCCGCCGAGCGCCCTCAGCACGTCCGAGACCCGCGAGCGCATCTCGGCCGTGGTGGCGCCGCGCGCGGCGTCGGAGGTGGAGCTGCGGCGGAAGGCGGCCACGGCCTTGTCGAGGCGGGCGCGCTGCCCGGTCAGGCTCGCGGGCGTGGACGCGGCCCTGCGCGGCCCGCTGAGGAACACCACCGACGCCTGCCGCTCCTTGCCCAGCTCCACCAGCAGGCCCTGGCCGGACGCGGCGAACTGCTCGTTCAGCGTGTGGTACTTGCGCTGGGCGAGGGCGGCGCGGCCGGTGATGTCGGCGGCGTACACCCAGATCGCGACCAGCGAGACGAGCGGAACGAGAAGGAGCGCGGCGACCTTGGACCGGATCGGGCGCGTGCGTGCGGTTCTCATGGGACCTCGGACGTTCCGGCACGTAGGGTGGCCCGATCATAGAGGCGCGACGCGACGCCTCCGCAACCCCTTGGCCACCTTTCGTCCGTATTCCGAACTCGCATCAGTTAGCGACAAATCGGAACATCTGCGTCATTTCCCTCTGTTGCCGGGCGCCGATGGGCCATACTCTGCTGTTTCGCCCGCCGATCGCGGCCCGGCACGGGAGGGAGACCGACGATCAGTACAGGCAGCCACGGCGCGCCCGGATCGACCGGCCGGAGCGCGAGGCCGACTCCCGCGCCCGGGAGCGTTACCATTCCCGCCGTGAGTCCCGAAAGCCAGGCATCCGAGGCACTTCCGTCGCGACGCCGCCGCGCCCCCCGCGGCGGCCGACATCGCGGCGACGAATCCTTCCTGCTCCCCCCCGGATCCCCCGCGCTCGTCCTGGCCGTGCCCGGCCCCGCCCGGCAGGGCGGCGGCGAGCTCGCCGCCGAGCTCGCCAGGCTCGTGGAGATCGAGCACACCGGCCAGCCCGCCCAGGTCGGGCACCTGGACGGCGACGAGGGGAACCTGCGCGCCGTCCTCGCCGGGCTGCGCCCGCAGCAGGACGAGCTCGCGGCCGTGGTGGTGCCGCTGTCCACCGGGCCCGACCCGGCGCTGGACGCCGCCGTCCGCGCCGCCGTCGCCGCCGCGCCGGTGCACGCCGTCGCCGCCGAGCCGCTCGGCCCCCACCCGCTCATCGCCGAGGCGCTGCACGACCGGCTCGCCGACGCCGGCCTCGCCCGCGCCGACCGGATCCGGATGATGACGATGGTGACCGCCGCGACCGGCGTCATCGTCGCCACCCCCGGCGACGCCACCGCCGTCCGGCAGGCCGAGGTCACCAGCGTGCTGCTGGCCTCCCGGCTCGCCGCGCCCGTCTTCACCGCCTCGCTCGCCGACGAGGCGGGCGTCCGCGCCGCCGGCGAGCAGCTGCGCGCCGCCGGCGCCGCGTCCGTCGCGGTCGCGCCGCACCTCATCGGTCCCGAGCCGGAGGCCCGCCTGGTGCCCGCCGCGGCCGCCGCCGTCGGCGCCGCCTACGCGGCCCCCCTCGGCGCCCACCCGGCCCTGGCCCGCCTCGCGGCCCTCCGCTACGTCGAGGCCCTTTCACTGGCCCTGGCTGAGTAGCCCAGGGGGGCGGTCCCCTGGAATCCCCGTTGCGGCCGCCGTTCATGCGCGTCCGGCCGGACCCTTTCGGGCCCGGCCGGAGGTGGGGAACGGGCTAGCGGTTCTTGAACTCGGGTGGGCGTTTCTGCAGGGTGGCGGTCATGCCCTCGGCGAGGTCCTCGGTGAAGAACGCCAGGGCCTGGACGCCGGTCTCCGCGGCGATCTGCTGGCGCAACCCCGGCACGTCCAGGGACATGTTCAGCAGTTCCTTGGTGCGGCTCAGCCCGTACGGGGATTTGGCCAGCAGCTCGTCGGCGAGGGCGTGCGCGGCGGCGAGGTCCTCGCCCTCCGCGCAGATCTCGGTGACGAGCCCGAGGGCCTCGGCGCGGGCCGCGTCCAGGCGCTGCGCCCGGTAGGCGATCTCCGCGGCCTTCGCCGGG
Source organism: Actinomadura opuntiae (assembly GCF_030283205.1). GTDB lineage: Bacteria > Actinomycetota > Actinomycetes > Streptosporangiales > Streptosporangiaceae > Spirillospora. Next base: position 224,977 of record NZ_JASNWF010000017.1, on the reverse strand, counting down.
CCGACCAGGCGCGGCAGCAGCCACGACAGCCCGCAGTCCCCCGCCGAGAGGCCGAGGTTCACGAACGGGACGACGAACCGGGTGGTCGGGTCCGCGACCCGCAGGTCGCAGGCCAGCGCCCAGGACACGCCCATGCCCGCGACCGGGCCGTGCAGCGCCGCGATCACCGGCTGCGGGATCTCCCGCAGCCGCGCGGTGACCTCGCCGCCGCGGGCGATGCCGCGGTAGAGCCGCTGGGCGCGGCCCTCCCTGGTCTCGCTGCCCGGGTCGCCGCCCTGGATGTCCATGCCCGAGCAGAAGCCGCGTCCGTCCCCGGTGAGCACGACGACCCGCGTCTCCGGGTCGCGCGGCAGCTCGTGGAGGACGTCCAGCATCCGCTCGGTCAGCGCGCCGTCGACGGCGTTCAGCCGCTCCGGGCGGGACAGGGCGATGGTGAGCACCCCGTCCCGCCGGTCGAGCCTGATCCCGTCCAACGGCTCAGGAGGTCAGCTGCTGGATGAGCGGGCCCATCTGCTCCATCGGGTTCTTGAACACCGCGAGCGGCTCGTTGGCATTGATCGCGGCCCAGTTGTCCCGGACGGCCTCGACGGTGAGGGTCTCCTTCTGCCCGTAGCCGGGGCCCTCCGCCACGAAGATCTTCGCGATCCGGCCGCCGCCGACGGTGTAGACCTCGCCGGTGTCCTCGTTGGACTCGTGCACCAGGTAGGCGACGAGCGGGGTGACCTGGTCGACGCCGAGCTTGTCGGCGAAGTCGGCGGGCAGCAGGTCCTCGGTCATCCGGGTCCAGGCGACCGGGGCGATCGCGTTGGCCTTGATGTTGTACTTGGCGCCCTCCTGCGCGAGGGTCTTGGTGAACCCGACCAGGCCCATCTTCGCGGTGGCGTAGTTGGCCTGGCCGAAGTTGCCGAACAGGCCCGCGGGCGACGAGGTGTTGACGATGCGGCCGTAGGCGTTGTCGCGCAGGTGCGGCCAGGCGGCGCTGGAGACCAGGAACGAGCCGCGCAGGTGCACGGCGATGACCGCGTCGAACTCCTCCACGCTCATGTTCTTGAACGACCGGTCGCGCAGGATGCCCGCGTTGTTGACGACGATGTCGAGCTTGCCGAACGCGTCCAGCGCGCTCTGCACGATCGCCTGCGCGCCCTCGGGGGTGGCGACGTTGTCGGGGTTGGCGACGGCCTCGCCGCCGTTCTTCTTGATCTCGTCCACGACCTCCTGGGCGGGACCGGCGGAGGCGCCGACACCGGACCGGTCGCCGCCGAGGTCGTTGACGACGACCTTCGCACCGCGCGCGGCGAGCTCCAGCGCGTGCTGGCGGCCGAGGCCGTGGCCCGCCCCGGTCACGACCGCGACACGGCCGTCGTAGCGCAGTTCCGACATCTCTGTCTCCTCACATCGCACCGACTACGCCCCCAGGTAATCATCCGGGGGTTACCCAGTGGTACCACTAAACCGAATCGCGCTCGGCCGCGGCCCCCTCGGTTGCCTCCCCGGGGCGGGACGGGAGCAAGCACCGGGGGCCCTGGGACTTCTGCGAAAACTTGCGGCAAATGCCGCATTTCCCGGAACGTACGGCGTAGTGTCCACATCCACCCGCGCAACCCGGCCCGGTCCGCACAGGTGCCGCCTCGACATCGGAGGTCCCGTCTCGATGAGCCCTGCCGACGCGTCCAGCACCGGTCCCCGCCCGTACCGCGTCGTGCAGTGGGCGACCGGCACCCTCGGCCGCGCGGTGATCCGCGGCGTGCTCGACCGGCCCGGCCTGGAGCTCGCCGGCGTCTGGGTGCACACCCCGGCCAAGGACGGCGCCGACGCCGGGCTGCTGGCCGGCCGCCCGCCCACCGGCGTCACCGCCACCCGCGACCTCGACGCCGTCCTCGGCCTGGACGCCGACTGCGTCGTCTACGCGCCCGGACGGGCCGGCGACCCGCTCGGCGACCTCGACACCGTCTGCGCGCTGCTGGCGTCGGGCAAGAACGTGATCTGCATGAACGGCCTGGTCTACCCGCAGGCGCACGGCCCGTCCCTGGTCAACGAGCTGGAGCAGGCCTGCAAGCGGGGCGGCTCGTCGGTGCACGGGACCGGCTTCAACACCGGGTTCATGGCGGACGTGATGCCGCTGGTGCTGTCGCGGCTGACCCGCCGCATCACCCACGTCTACTCCCGCGAGTGCTCGGACTTCGCCCGCCACCCGTCCTGGCGGATGGTCCACCACATGCTCGGCTTCGGCAAGGACGAGGACGCGTTCCTGCGCTCGCTGCGTCCCGCCCGCACCGCGATGCGCTCGCTGTACACCGAGAGCCTGCACCTGGTCGCGGCGGGCCTCGGCGTGGACCTGGACGAGATCGACGTCGACGTGGACCACCGGCTCGCCGGCACCGACCTGGAGGTCACCGCCGGCCGGATCCCGCGCGGCACCGTCGCCGCGGCCCGCTGGACGTTCAGCGGGCTGGCCGGCGGCCGGCCGGTGATCAGCGTCGAGGTGATCCACAAGGCGGACGCCGCGCGGCTGCCCGACTGGGGCGACCCGGGCCACTCCGTGCGGGTGCACGGCCGCCCGTCCATCACCTTCACCACCGACGACGAGTGGGTGTCCGACGAGGTCTCCGCCGCGGCGGCGCACGCGCTCAACACGATCCCCGTGCTGTGCGCCGCCGAGCCCGGCATCCGCACCTACCTCGACCTGCCGCCGGTCACCGGCCGGATGGAGCCTCCGGTACCGGGCGGCCGGTGACCGCTAGGGCAGGATCTGCTCCACGCGCGGCTCCGCCCCGGCGTCCTCCGCCTCGGCCTCGTCCTGCGCCTCCCGGCGGTGCCGGCGGACGCTCCACACCACGATCGCGACGACCGCGACCACCGCGAGCCCGATCGCCAGCCCGCGCCCGGCCCACTGCGCGGCCCGGTCGAACGCCTCCCCGGCGAAGTAGCCGCCGAGCGTGAACGTGACCACCCAGGTGACGCCGCCGAGGAAGTTGAACAGCAGGAACTTCGGATACGGGAGCCGGGAGCTGCCGGCCAGCGCCGGCATCAGCGCGCGCAGCAGCGCGGTGAACCGGCCGATGAACACCGCCACGGCGCCCCGCCGCCGGATCAGGTCCTGCGCGCTCTCGACCTTCGCCCGGTGCTTGCTGATCGCCCTGATGTCCAGCAGCCGCGGGCCGTACTTCTTGCCGATCTCGTAGCCGACCGAGTCCCCGGCGACGGCCGCGGCGATCGAGATGACCAGCAGCAGCGGCAGCGAGAGCGTGCCCTGGCTGGCCAGCACGCCGCCGACCACCACCGCCGTCTCGCCCGGGAAGACGAAGCCGACGAACAGCGCGGCCTCGGCGAACACCAGCGCGGCGATCAGGCCGTAGACCAGTCCCGGCGGCAACCCGTCCACCAGGGTGTTGAAAGTCTCGAGCATGGTCCCCCGCCACCTCGTCCGTTCCGGGCCGCCTCTGCCTCCGGCCCTGCTGCGTGCCATGCGATCGTGGGAGCCCGTTTCGCCCGGGCCACGACGGATATCGTATGCGCGGGGACCGGAACCCAGGATCCCCCGAGAGAACGACTTGCCGGTGGCCGAAGTGCCAGGGTCCCGGCGGCCGGCCTCCTCCCCGGGTCGCGGGCGCCCCTCCCCCGAAGGCCACGCCGCACCACCGACCTTGGGAAGGAACCGGACATGACCGCACAGGAAGTCGAGCGGGGCCGCTTCGTCCGGCAGCCGAACCGCTTCACCGACCGGATCACCGCCGACGGCTCCAGCGGATACCCCGCCGAGCCCGGCCGCTACCGGCTGTTCGTCTCCTACGCCTGCCCGTGGGCGCACCGCTCGCTGATCGTCCGGCGGCTGCTGGGCCTCGAAGAGGCACTGCCCGTCGCCGTCGTCGACCCGATCCGCGACGAGCGCGGCTGGCGGTTCCCCGACCGCGACCCGGTGACCGGCGCCGAGTTCCTGTCGGAGCTGTACCTGGCGAGCGACCCGTCCTTCGAGGGCCGCTACACCGTCCCGTGCATCTGGGACACCGCGACCGGACGCCTGGTCACCAACGACTTCCCCAACATCACCACGATGCTGGAGACCGAGTTCACCGCGTTCCACCGCCCCGGCGCGCCCGACCTGTACCCCGAGGCGCTGCGGCCCGAGATCGACGAGCTGAACGACCTCGTCTACAACACCGTGAACAACGGCGTCTACAAGGCCGGGTTCGCCACCGCGCAGGACCCCTACGAGGACGCCTTCGACGCGCTCTTCGCCACCTTCGGCCAACTGGAGGAGAGGCTCGCCGGCAGCCGCTACCTGTTCGGCGACCGCATCACCGAGGCCGACGTCCGCCTCTACCCGACGCTCGCCCGCTTCGACGCCGTCTACTACTCGCACTTCAAGTGCAACCTGCGCCGCCTCGTCGACTACCCGAACCTGTGGGCGTACGCGCGCGACCTTTACTCGGTGCCCGCGTTCGGCGATACGACGAACTTCGACCACATCAAGCGGCACTACTACGTCACGCAGCGCAACATCAACCCGTCCGGCGTCGTCCCGAAGGGCCCGCTGACCGACTGGACGGCCCCGCACGGCCGCGATGCCGCGGGCCCGGGCTGACGGCCGGGAACCGAACGCCGCTCACTTCACGTCGTACCGGTCACGCACCGTCGTTATGCTGGCGGATCTCCAGAACGATCACGATGTGAGAGGCAGAACCCCCGACTATGCGCAGCCAGTTCTTCGGAAACATGGACCAGGGGCAGCAGCTCCCCGGCCACTTCGCCCTCCAGAACTCCAAGATGCTCCGCGTCCACCTCAACGGGGACGTCCTGGCCCGGCAGGGTTCCATGGTCGCCTTCCAGGGCCAGATGGAATTCGACTACGAGGGCGCCGGAGGCATCGGCAAGTTCATCAAGAAGGCCGTCACCGGCGAGGGCGCCCCGCTGATGCGCGTGCGCGGGCAGGGCCTGCTGTTCGCCGCGCACGACGCCGCCGACATCCACCTGTTCTACCTGGAGAACGAGGGCCTCACCGTCAACGGCGCGAACATCCTCGCCTACGACTCGCACCTGCAGTCCGACATCCAGCGCGTCCAGGGCGCCGGCATCGCCGCGGGCGGGCTGTTCAACACTACCCTCCAGGGCACCGGCTGGGTGGCGCTCACCACGCACGGCACCCCGGTCATGCTCGACTGCGGCCGCGCACCGACGTTCGCCGACGGCCAGTCCGCCGTGGCGTGGAGCACCAGCCTGCAGGTCGGCGTCAACCGCACCTTCAAGGCCGCCGCGCTCATCGGCCGCGGCAGCGGCGAGGCCATGCAGCTGGCCTACCAGGGCCAGGGCTTCGTCCTGGTCCAGGCCAGCGAGGGCCCCACGGTCCCCCCGCACACCCACTGAGCAGTCCTGCACTGCCCTCGGCAACCTGAGGAAGAGCTTCAGCCCCGGCCCGGGTTGAAGCTCCTCAGCCATCAGGCCACGGAGATAAGGCCTCAGCCACTACCCTCGACCACAGGTGACCCCAAGCGCCGCGATCGCGAGCGAAGCCAAGTTCGAGCGAAGCGAGAACTTGATCGCGTAGCGAGGCCCCCAGGGCCGAGTCGGAGCGATGCAGCGATCGCAGCAGTGCCCGCCGAAGGAAGGCCCTCCAGGGCCTGACGCCAAGGGCACTGCAATAGGCAGAGTAGCCTTGATAGGTCTCATAACTCACCTGCGAGCTGCGGAAGAGGGCGATCTCCGCCGTGTCGACAGAGTCGTCGCAAACTAGTGCCGACCCAAAGATCACAGATTTCGGTGCCAACGAGTGGCTGGTCGACGAGCTGTACCAGAAGTACCTCGAAGACCCCAACTCGGTTGACGAAGCCTGGTGGAACTTCTTCTCGGACTACCAGCCGGACTCCCGGCCGTCGTCCGTGACCCCCGCGTCCCCCGGCGCACCCCGGACGGGCACCGAAGCGGCGGCCGGCGCGGCCGCCAACGGCACCGCGGCCGCTCCGCCGACACCCCAGGCCCCGGTGTCGCCGCCGAAGGCCCCGGCCCCCTCGGACGGGAAGCCGGCGCCGAAGGCCGAGAAGCCGAAGGCCGAGAAGCCGGCGCCGCCGCCGGTGCCGGCGGGCGCCGAGGAGGTGCGGCTGCGCGGCGTCGCCGCGCGGACGGCCACCAACATGGAGGCCAGCCTGGCGGTGCCGACCGCGACGAGCGTGCGCGCCGTCCCGGCCAAGCTGCTGATCGACAACCGCATCGTCATCAACAACCACCTCAAGCGCGGCCGCGGCGGGAAGGTCTCCTTCACGCACCTGATCGGGTACGCGATCGTCAAGGCGCTCGCGGCGATGCCGGAGATGAACGCCGCGTTCACCGAGGTCGACGGCAAGCCGGTGCTGGTCCGGCCGGAGCACGTCAACTTCGGGTTGGCGATCGACCTGCAGAAGCCGGACGGCTCCCGGCAGCTGGTGGTGCCGAGCATCAAGGCCGCCGAGACGCTGGACTTCCGCCAGTTCTGGGCCGCCTACGAGGAGATCGTCCGCAAGGCGCGCGGCAACAAGCTGACGATCGAGGACTACCAGGGCACCACGATCAGCCTGACGAACCCGGGCACGATCGGAACGGTGCACTCGGTGCCGCGGCTGATGCCCGGCCAGGGCACGATCATCGGCGTCGGCGCGATGGAGTACCCGGCCGAGTTCGCGGGCGCGTCGGAGGACACCCTGGCCCGCATGGGGATCAGCAAGGTGATGACGCTGACCTCCACCTACGACCACCGGATCATCCAGGGCGCCCAGTCCGGCGACTTCCTGCGCCGCATCCACCAGCTGCTGCTCGGCGAGGACCGCTTCTACGACGAGATCTTCGAGGCGCTGCGCATCCCGTACGAGCCGGTGCGCTGGGTCAAGGACATCTCCGCCGGCCACGAGGACGACGTCGCCAAGATCGCCCGGGTGCACGAGCTGATCCACGCCTACCGGGTCCGCGGCCACCTGATGGCCGACACCGATCCGCTGGAGTACAAGCAGCGCCGCCACCCCGACCTCGACATCCTCAAGCACGGCCTCACGCTGTGGGACCTGGAGCGCGAGTTCGCGACCGGCGGGTTCGGCGGCGAGCCGACCATGAAGCTGCGCGACATCCTCGGCGTGCTGCGGATGGCGTACTGCCGGACGGTCGGCATCGAGTACATGCACATCCAGGACCCCGAGGAGCGCGCCTGGATCCAGGAGCGCGTCGAGGTCCCGCACGAAAAGCCGTCCCGCGAGGAGCAGCTGCACGTCCTGCGCCGGCTGAACAGCGCCGAGGCGTTCGAGACGTTCCTGCAGACCAAGTTCGTCGGGCAGAAGCGGTTCTCGCTGGAGGGCGGCGAGTCGGTCATCCCGCTGCTGGACTCGGTGATCTCCGCGGCGGCCAAGGCCGGCCTGGACGAGGTCGTCATGGGGATGGCGCACCGCGGCCGGCTGAACGTGCTCGCCAACATCGTCGGCAAGTCCTACGGGCAGATCTTCGGCGAGTTCGAGGGCAACCTCGACCCGCGCAGCGCGCAGGGCTCCGGCGACGTGAAGTACCACCTGGGCGCGTCCGGCGACTTCGTCGCCGACGACGGCTCGAAGATCCACACCGAGCTGGTCGCGAACCCCTCCCACCTGGAGACGGTCGACCCGGTGCTGGAGGGCGTCGTCCGCGCCAAGCAGGACCTCCTGGACGTCGGCGAGGCCGGGTTCACGGTGCTGCCGATCCTGATCCACGGCGACGCCGCGTTCGCCGGGCAGGGCGTGGTCGCCGAGACGCTGAACCTGTCGCAGCTGCGCGGCTACCGCACCGGCGGCACCGTGCACGTGATCATCAACAACCAGGTCGGGTTCACCACCGCGCCGGAGTACTCGCGCTCCAGCGTGTACGCCACCGACGTGGCCCGGATGATCCAGGCGCCGATCTTCCACGTCAACGGCGACGACCCGGAGGCGTGCGCGCGGGTGGCGCGGCTGGCGTTCGAGTACCGGCAGACGTTCAAGAAGGACGTCGTCATCGACATGGTCTGCTACCGGCGCCGGGGCCACAACGAGGGCGAGAACCCCTCGTTCACCCAGCCGCTGATGTACGACCTGATCGACGCCAAGCGCTCGGTGCGCAAGCTGTACACCGAGGCGCTGATCGGCCGCGGCGACATCACCGTCGAGGAGGCCGAGCAGGCGCTGCGCGACTACCAGGAGCAGCTGGAGCGCGCCTTCACCGAGACCCGCGAGGCGGCGAAGAAGCCCCTGGAGCCGGGTTCGGTGGTGAAGCCGGACGTCGAGGAGCGCATCCCGATCGACCACGGCAAGGCCGGCACGGCGATCCCGCAGGAGACCGTCAAGCGGATCATCGAGACGCAGGTCAGCCTGCCGGAGGGCTTCACCCCGCACCCGCGGCTGCAGCCGATCCTGCAGCGCCGCGCGCAGATGATCGAGGACGACGCGATCGACTGGGCGACCGGCGAGCTGCTGGCGATGGGCTCGCTGCTGATGGACGGCCACCCGGTGCGGCTCGTCGGGCAGGACACCCGGCGCGGCACGTTCGGCCAGCGGCACGCGGTGCTGGTGGACCGCAAGACCGGCGAGGAGCACACCCCGCTCAAGCAGTTCGGGCAGGGGGTGTCGAAGTTCTACGTGCACGACTCGCTGCTCAGCGAGTACGCGGCGATGGGCTTCGAGTACGGCTACTCGATGACGCGCCCGGACGCGCTGGTGGCGTGGGAGGCGCAGTTCGGCGACTTCGCCAACGGCGCCCAGTCGGTGGTGGACGAGTACATCTCCTCCGGCGAGCAGAAGTGGGGCCAGCGCTCCAGCCTGGTGCTGCTGCTGCCGCACGGCTACGAGGGCCAGGGGCCCGACCACTCGTCCGCGCGGATCGAGCGGTACCTGCAGCTGTGCGCGCAGGACAACATGACGGTCGTCTACCCGACGACGCCGGCGAACTACTTCCACGTGCTGCGCTGGCAGGTGCTGTCCGGCCGGGGCAAGCCGCTGGTGGTGTTCACGCCGAAGTCGCTGCTGCGGCTGAAGGCGGCGACGTCGCCGGTCGCCGAGATCACCGCCGGCGCGTTCCAGCCGGTCATCCCGGAGAGCAACCCGGCGGTGGACCCGGCGGGCGTGAAGCGGGTGCTGCTGACCACCGGCAAGATCTACTACGACGTGGCGAAGGCGCGCGACGCGGCGGGCGCCAACGACACGGCGGTCGTCCGGGTCGAGCGGCTGTACCCGCCGCCGGTCGACGAGATCAAGGCGGAGCTGGCGAAGTACCCGGCCGGCGTCGAGGTGGTCTTCGTCCAGGACGAGCCGGCGAACATGGGCGCCTGGCCGTTCATGGCGCTGAAGCTCCCGCACCACATCGAGGGGCTGAAGATGTCGCGGGTGTCGCGCCCGGCGTCGTCCTCGCCCGCCGTGGGCTCGGCCAAGCTGCACCAGGCCGAGCAGGAGGCGCTGCTGTCCAGGCTGTTCTGACGCCGTCACCGACGTAGAGGGCAGCCACATGCCGCTCCGCGTCCCGCCGCCACGGCGGCGGGACGCGGAGCGGCTGCGTTAGAGGGATATCCGCATGTACTTCACCGATCGGGGCATCGAGGAGCTCGCCGAGCGCCGGGGCGCCGAGGAGGTCAGCCTGACGTGGCTGGCCGAGCGGCTCCGCGAGTTCGTCGACCTGAACCCCGAGTTCGAGACGCCCGTCGACCGCCTGGCGACCTGGCTCGCCCGCCTGGACGACGAGGACGAGGACTGACGTCCGCCGGCCCGCGGCGAACGGGCGAACCCGGAGACGCGATACATCTTGACTTTTCCTTGACGCGACATATCGTGTCAGGGACAGGGACCGCTCGCACGAAGGGCATGACGCGATGTCGCGCTGGACGATCGACGAACCGGCCACCCTCGACTTCGACGGCGTGGTCGCGCTGCGCACCACACTGATCGCCGGGAACGTCTCCGTGCTCGCCTCCGACGAGCGGCCGTCGGTGATGGTCGGCGAGATCGAGGGGCCGCCGCTGGTGATCTCGCATGAGGCCGGGATGCTGACGATCACCCACGAGCGGCTCTTCGAGGGCGTGCTGAGCTGGCTGCGCACCCGGCACGCCCGCGCCGCGATCACGGTGACCGTCCCGCACGACTGCCCGGTCACCGTGAACCTGGTGTCCGCCGACGCGGTGATCACCGGGCTGACCGCGCGCACCTCGATCAAGTGCGCGTCCGGCGGCATCACGCTCGACGGGGTGACCGGCGCGGTGGACGCCAACACGGTGTCGGGCGCCATCGAGGCGCAGGGCCTGGACGGCACGGTGTCGTTCACCTCCGTCTCCGGCGACCTGGCGCTGGCGGGCGGCGCGGTCGAGCGGCTCACCGCCCGCACTGTCAGCGGCCGCATCGCCGCCGACATCGACCTGATCGGCGACGGCCGCGTCGACGTCAACACGGTCTCCGGCGAGGTCGCGCTGCGCGTCCCCGAGTCGGCCGGCGCCCGGGTGTCGCTGAACGCCGCCGCCGGCCGGATCGAGACCTCCTTCCCCGAGCTCGGCCGGGCCGACCGGGCCGTCGCCACCACCGTCTCCGGCAAGATCGGCGACGGGTCGGGCCGGCTGTCGGTCAACTCGGTGTCGGGCTCGATCACCCTGCTCGGCCGCGAGGACGACGCCCCGCAGGTCCGCACCCCGCGAATGGAGAAGTGAGTTGAGCCCCGTTTTCGGCCACGGCCGGCTCCGGCTGTACCTGCTGAAGCTGCTGGAGGAGAGCCCCCGGCACGGCTACGAGGTGATCCGGATCCTGCAGGACCGCTTCCTCGGGGTGTACTCGCCCTCCCCCGGGACGATCTACCCGCGGCTGGCCCGGCTGGAGGCCGAGGGCCTGGTCACCCACGAGGTGCTCAAGGGCAAGAAGGTGTACTCGCTGACCGACGCGGGCCGCGAGGAGCTGGAGCGCCGGATGGACGAGCTGGCCGAGCTGGAGGAGGAGATCACCGCCTCCGCGCAGGAGTTCGCCCGCGGCGTCCAGCAGGACGTCCGGCAGACCGTCCGGTCGCTGCGCGAGGAGCTGACGCAGGCCGCGCGGACGATGCGCGACCAGGGCAGGTCCACGTCCAAGGACGCGTGGAAGGAGAGCGCCGACCGGCAGAAGGACGAGTGGCGGCGGCAGAAGGACTTCTGGCGCGAGCAGAAGCAGGCGTGGAAGGAGGAGTGGCGGCAGAACTGGGAGGACGCCTGGAAGACGGCGACCGGCAGCCGCGAGGACATCGCCCGCCTGAAGCTGGAGAGGCTGCTGCGCCGGTTCGTCGAGGACGTCCGCAAGGCCGCCAAGCGCTCCCGGCTCGACGACGACGACCTGGCCGCCGTGGAGGCGCTGCTGGCGGAGACCCGCGACCGGCTGCGCACCGAGATCCTCGACCGCGACCTCGACGCCCGCGACTGACCGGCGCTGCGGCGAGTCGTTGTTACGAGCCGTCCCATAAGAACGACTCGCCGCACCTCGACGGTCAGGGGGTGAAGACGATCTTGCCGAAGAGGTCGCCCTCCGCCATCGCGGCGAAGCCGTCGCGGGCCTCGCTCAGCGGCAGCGTCCGGTCGATCAGCGGGCGGGTGCCGGTCTTCACCAGGAACCGCGCGAGCCGCTCCAGCTGCTCCCGGGTGCCCATCGTGGAGCCGACGACCTGGAGCTGCAGGAAGAACACCCGGTTCAGCTCGGCCGGGGGCACCTGGCCGCTGGTGGCGCCCGACACCACGATCCGGCCGCCGGGCCGCAGCGACTTCAGCGAGTGCGACCAGGTCGCCTCGCCGACCGTCTCGATGACTGCGTCGACCCGCTCGGGCAGCCGCGCGCCGGACTCGACGGCGACGTCCGCGCCGAGCTCCAGCGCCCGCTTGCGCTTGCCCTCGCTGCGGCTGGTCGCGAACACCCGGAACCCGGCCGCCGACGCCAGCGCGATCGCCGCGGTCGCGACGCCGCCGCCCGCGCCCTGCACCAGCACCGTCGAGCCGGGCTGCAGGCCCGCCTTGTCGAACAGCATCCGGTAGGCGGTCAGCCACGCCGTCGGCAGGCACGCGGCCTCCTCGAACGACAGCTCCGCCGGCTTGCGGACGAGGTTGCGGCGCGGCACCGCGACCTTCTCGGCGAGGGTCCCCGGGTACTGCTCGGACAGCAGCGACCGCTTCGGGTCGAGGGTCTCGTCGCCGCCGCCCCGGTCCGGGTCGCCGATCACCGAGTGCACGATGACCTCGTTGCCGTCCTCGTCGACGCCCGCGGCGTCGCAGCCGAGGATCATCGGGAGCCGGTCGGCGGGGAGCCCGACGCCGCGCAGCGACCACAGGTCGTGGTGGTTGAGCGCGGCGGCCTTCACCGTGACGGTCGTCCAGCCGTCCGGCACCTCGGGATCGGGCCGCTCACCCAGCGTCAGCCCGTTCAGCGGATTGTCTGCGTCGATCTGTGTGGCCGTGACAGCGAACATGGACGCACACTAACCGCCCGCCCGGAACGCCGGACGGCCCGCCCCCGTCGGGGGGCGGGCCGTCCGGCGGAACGCGCCCGTGAACTGCGGAGCGGGGTCAGAGCACCTTGGACAGGAAGTCCTGCGTGCGCGGATGCTGCGGGCTGGCCAGCACGTCGCGGGGCGCGCCCTTCTCGACGATGACGCCGCCGTCCATGAAGACGAGCGAGTCGCCGACCTCGCGGGCGAAGCCCATCTCGTGGGTGACGACGACCATCGTCATGCCGTCCACCGCGAGCTGCTTCATGACCTCCAGCACCTCGCCGACCAGCTCCGGGTCGAGCGCGGAGGTCGGCTCGTCGAACAGCATCAGCGCCGGCTCCATGGCCAGCGCCCGCGCGATCGCGACGCGCTGCTGCTGCCCGCCGGACAGCTGCGCCGGGTAGCTCTGCGCCTTGTCGCCGAGCCCGACCCGGTCGAGCAGGGCGAGCGCCTGCTGCCGCGCCTCCCCCTTCGGGCGGCGCTTCACCCGGCAGGGCGCCTCCATGACGTTCTCCAGCGCCGTCATGTGCGGGAACAGGTTGAACCGCTGGAACACCATGCCGATCTCGCGGCGCTGCGCGGCGACCTCCCGGTCGCGCAGCTCGTGCAGCTTCTCGCCGACCTGCCGGTAGCCGACGAGGTGCCCGTTCACCCACAGCCGCCCGGCGTTGATCTTCTCCAGGTGGTTGATGCAGCGCAGGAACGTCGACTTGCCGGAGCCCGACGGCCCGATGACGCACATCACCTCGCCGGGCATGACCTCCAGGTCGATGCCCTTGAGCACCTCGGTCCGGCCGAACGACTTGTGCACCTGCTCGGCCTTGACCATGGGGCCGCCGGTGGCCGCGGTCCCCTTCGTCAGGTCGGTCACGTCCTCATCCCCTTCACCGCGCGCCCCCTCACTGCGCGCCACCGCCGCCGCGGAAGCGGAGCCGCTGCCGGGACGCCTCGCCCCGGCTCGTCCCCCGGCTGTAGTGCCGCTCCAGGTAGTACTGGCCGATCATCATCACCGAGGAGATCAGCAGGTACCACAGGCACGCCATCACCAGCATCGGGATGATCTTGTAGGTGCTGGCGTAGATGGTCTGCGCGGTGAACGTCAGCTCCGAGTAGGGGACGGCCGCCACCAGCGAGGTGTTCTTCAGCATCGAGATCGCCTCGTTGCCGGTCGGCGGGACGATCACCCGCATCGCCTGCGGCAGCACGATCCGGCGCATCGTCTGCGCGCGGGACATGCCGAGCGCGCTCGCCGCCTCCTGCTGGCCCTCGTCCACCGACAGGATCCCGGCCCGGACGATCTCGGCCATGTAGGCGGCCTCGTTGAGGATCAGCCCCAGCGCCGCGGCGATCGCCACGTTGATCAGCGACTGGGTCTTCCAGGTGTGGAACTCCGGCCCGAACGGGATCCCGACGCTCAGCGTCGGGAACAGGCTGCCGACCGCGCCCCAGATCAGCAGCTGGGTGTACAGCGGGGTGCCGCGGAAGAACCACAGGTACACCCACGCCGCGCCGCTCAGCAGCGGGTTGGACGACATCCGCATGAGGGCCAGGATGATGCCGAGCACCACGCCGCCGAGCATCGCCGCGAGCGTCAGCCAGATGGTGTTGCGGACGCCCTTCAGGACCGCGTCGGAGAACAGGTACTTCCACTGCTCCGACCACTCCAGGGACTTGCTGGTGAGCAGGAAGTGGACGAACATCGCGACCAGGACCGCGATGACCGCCGCGCCCACCCAGCGGCCCGGGTGCCGGACCGGGACGGCCCGGATCGCCTCGGGCCGCCCCTTCTCGACCTCGTTGTCGACCGCCATCCGATCAGCTCGTCGCTCCGTTGATCACCGGATCGGTGATGGCGCCGCTCTCCACGCCGTTCTCGGTGAGGATCTTCTTGTAGGTGCCGTCGGCGATGAGCGCCTTCAGCGCGCCGAGGACGGCGTCCTTCAGCTGGCCGGAGTTCTTGCCGATGGTGTAGCCGTACGGCGCGGTGTCGTAGACCTGGCCGATGATCTGCAGCTTGCCGGTCTTCTTCAGCGCGTCGCCGACGATCGGCGAGTCGGCGGCCATGCCGTCGACCTTGCCGGCGACCAGGTCGTTGTTGACCTCGGTCTGCTGCTTGCGGACGACCGGCTTGATCGCCGGCTTGCCCGCGTCGGTGCACTTCTTGCTGCGCTTCTTCAGGTCGTCGACCTGCACGGTGCCCTGCTGGACGCCGATGCTCTTGCCGCACGCGTCGTCGGGGTTCACGCCCTTGGGGTTGCCCTTGAGCGTCGCCCAGGCGGTGCCCGCCGAGTAGTAGGTGACGAAGTCGACGGCCTGCTCGCGCTCCTTGGTGTCGGTGAACGAGGAGACGCCGACCTCGTACTTGCCGGACTGCACGCCCGGGATGATCGTGTCGAAGCCCGCGTTCTGGAACTCGACCTTCAGCCCGAGCTTGCCGGCGACGGCGGTGAACAGGTCCACGTCCCAGCCGTGGATCTTCTGCGTGGCCGGGTCGACCGACTCGTTGGGCGGGTAGGACGCGTCCGAGCCCACCATGATCTTGCCGTCGCTCTTGATGTTCGCCGGCACCAGGGCGGCGAGCTTGGCGTCCGCGCTGGTCTTCGGCGCGGTGCTCCCGCCGCCGGAGTCGTTGTCGTCGCCGCAGGCCGACAGGGCGAGGGCGCCTGTCAGCACGAGCGCGCCCGCCGCGAGGGCATGGCGGCGCAGAGAACCGGTGATCACAGGTCCCCCTCCAGTGGTTGCGTCGGATCCGCACGGATCCCTGAGGTCAGGTGCACATTTTGGCGCACACCGGACCCAATGCGGATAAAGGGTCCGACACAATCGGACAACGAGGCAGCCCGGCACCCGCGCCGCCACCCTGCGATCCGGCACTGTACGCGATCACCACGCTACCGCCCGTGGCGATCAGTGACGGTCGCCACCGCCCCGTCCCCGGGATCGGCGGCACCCCGTATGGCACAATCGGACAACGGGTGACCCCCGTACGTCGCGAGATGTCCACCAGGTGACGGCCACCAGACCACACCACCGCGGCGGCATCGCCCGAAAGCCAACTTTCAGACAGGGGTCGCTGTGGCTGCCGAGCCCATTCCCACCGAACCGCTCTCACTGGACGACGATCCGGCCTTCCCGCTGCACCGCGGCGGCAAGCTGGAGATGCGGTCGACCATCCCGGTCCGCAACAAGGACGATCTGTCCCTCGCCTACACGCCCGGCGTCGCCCGGGTGTGCACCGCCATCGCCGACAACCCCGAGCTCGCCTACGAGTACACCTGGACCTCCAGGGTCGTCGCCGTGGTCACCGACGGCACCGCCGTCCTCGGCCTCGGCGACATCGGCCCGGCCGCCTCCATGCCCGTCATGGAGGGCAAGTCGCTGCTGTTCAAGGAGTTCGCCGACGTCGACTCCGTGCCGATCGCGCTGAACTGCACCGGCGTCGACGAGATCGTCGAGACCGTGATCCGGCTGGCGCCGAGCTTCGGCGGCATCAACCTCGAGGACGTCAGCGCCCCGCGCTGCTTCGAGATCGAGGACCGGCTCCGCGAGGCCCTCGACATCCCCGTCTTCCACGACGACCAGCACGGCACCGCCATCGTCGCGCTCGCCGCGCTGAAGAACGCCGCCCGCTTCGTCGGCAAGCCGCTGTCGGAGCTGCGCGCCGTCGTCGCCGGCGCCGGCGCGTCCGGCATCGCCGTCTCGCAGATCCTCATCGAGGCCGGCATCGGCGACATCGCGCTGTCGGACAGCAAGGGCCTCATCCACGAGGGCCGCGACGGGCTCAACCCCGTCAAGCGGCGCATCGCCGCGATCACCAACCGGTCGCACCTGACCGGCTCCACCGAGGAAGCGCTGCGCGGCGCCGACGTGTTCATCGGCCTGTCCGGCAGCACCGTGCACGAGTCGTGCGTCGCGACGATGTCCGACAGCGCGATCGTGTTCGCCCTCTCCAACCCCACCCCCGAGGTGCACCCGGACGTCGCGCGCCGGCACGCCAAGGTCGTCGCGACCGGCCGCAGCGACTTCCCGAACCAGATCAACAACGTGCTCGCCTTCCCCGGCATCTTCCGCGGCGCACTGGACGTGCGCGCGCACTCCATCACCGAGGGCATGAAGCTGGCCGCCGCGAACGCGCTGGCCGACATCGTCGGCGACGACCTCACCGCCGACTACGTCATCCCCAACCCCTTCGACGACCGGGTCGCGCCCGCCGTCACCGCCGCGGTTGCCGCGCAGGCCCGCGCCGAGGGCGTCAGCCGCATCTGACCCCGCCGCCACGACACCGCGGCGTGCCGCGCGGCCCGCGTCCCCACCACGGGACGCGGGCCGCGCCGCTACCGTCCGGCCGCGGGCCCACCGGCCCCGGGGCGGACGGACAGCCGCCGCCACGGCCAGTACCGCGCCACGACCCGGCCGAGGATCCGGCCGTCCGGCACGGCGCCGAAGTCCCAGCTGTCGCGGCGGCCGCGGGCGCGCTGGTTGTCGCTCTCCAGCCACCAGCCGTCCCCGGAGCGGTGCGCCGCCCGCTTGACGATCAGCACGTCCGCCCGCTCCGGGTGCCGCGCGACCACGACGTCCCCGGGGCGCGGCCGGGCGCCGGCCAGCACCACCAGCCAGTCCCCCGGCGCCAGCCCCGGCAGCATCGAGTCGCCGGTCACCGCGACCGTCCGCAGCCGCCCGCGCGTCCCGGCCAGCGCCAGCAGCACCGCCCCGCCGAGCGTCCAGGCCACCGGGTGGCGCATCCGCATCGCTCTCCTCGCCTTCCTGCACGGCGCTTTCGCGCGTTCGGCCGCATAGTCCCGCGGCCACGGGTCACCATCACGGGGAAAGGGTTCCGGGCCGCGCCGCGGCCCGGTCCTAGGCCGAATTACCGAGCGCCCTGGCCGGACGGGCCCGGGGGCACAAGGGTAATGTCGGTGCCCTGAGCATGATCCGCAACGAGGAAGGGAATCGCAGGTGTTCAAGCTTCTGCGCCCGAAGACCACGGTCTCCGCGCACTGCGACCTGCCGTGTGGCGTCTACGACCCGGCGCAGGCCAGGATCGAGGCCGAGTCGGTCAAGGCGATCTGCGAGAAGTACGCGGCCAACGAGGACCCGGAGTTCCGGGCCCGCGCGATCCTGATCAAGGAGCAGCGCTCCCAGCTGGTCAAGGAGCACCTGTGGGTGCTCTGGACCGACTACTTCAAGCCGCCGCACTTCGAGAAGTACCCGCAGCTGCACCAGCTGTTCAACGAGGCCACCAAGCTCGCCGGCGCCTCCGGCACCAAGGGCAGCATGGACCCCAAGGTCGCCGACGACCTGCTCGCCAAGATCGACGAGATCTCGAAGATCTTCACCGAGACCAAGCAGGGCTGACCCGCCCGCACACCGAGGCCCGGCCCCGCTGGGGGCCGGGCCTCGACCTGTGTCAGGAGCGGGCGGCCTTGGTCAGGGCGTCGCCGGTGAGGCGGTAGGTCGTCCACTCGTCCTGCGGGCGGGCGCCCAGGGACTCGTAGAAGCCGATCGCGGGCTTGTTCCAGTTGAGGACGGCCCACTCGACGCGTTCGTAGCCGCGCTCGTCGGCGATGCGGGTGAGCTCGGTGAGCAGCGCCCTGCCGTGGCCGTGGCCGCGGACGTCCGGGTCGACGAACAGGTCCTCCAGGTAGATGCCGTGCGTGCCGTTCCACGTGGAGAACGTGAGGAACCACACGGCGAAGCCCGCGACGCGGCCCTCGTGCTCGGCGATGAGCGCGTGGACGCGCGGGTCGTCGCCGAAGAGCCGGGCGCGCAGCTGCTCCTCGCTGGCCTTCACCTCGTGCAGGGCGCGCTCGTACTCGGCGAGCTCGCGGATGAGCCGGAGGATCTCGGGGACGTCGTCGGGGACGGCAGGGCGGATCATGTCCGAAAGGTTATGACAGGTCACCGCATGTGCCGCCGCCGGTCAGATCGGACCGAGCGCCGCGGTCGGGTCGGCCCACCGCTGGTTCGGGACGAGCGGGTACCAGCCGGGACGGCCCGGGTCGCGGTCGTAGGGGTAGTCGCCGACCTCGCGGTAGAGCTCGGCGTACTCGGCGACCTTGTCGCGGTCCAGCGTGACGCCGAGGCCCGGCCCGGACGGCACCGCGATGCGACCGCCGTCGTAGCGCAACGGGCCGCCCTCGATGACGTCGCCGGCGAGATGGTGGTAGTGCGCGTCGGCGGCGTAGGTGAGGTTCGGCAGCACGGCGCCGAGGTGCAGCATCGTGGCGAGCTGGATCCCGAGCTCCCCGGACGAGTGCACCGACACCCCGATCTGGAACGTGTCGCAGATCCCGGCCGCCTTCACGCACGGGCGGATGCCGCCCCAGAACGTGGTGTCGAGCAGCACGACGTCCACGCTGCGGTGCAGCACGTTCGTGGCGAGCTGCTCGAAGTTCACGACGACGGTGTTGGTGGCCAGCGGCGTGCTCACCCGTTCCCGGACGAGCCGCAGCCCTTCCAGGCCCCAGACGGGGTCTTCGAGGTAGTCGTTGTTGAGCGCCTCGATGGCCTTCCCGAACCGCAGGCCCTCGTCCAGGCTCAGCACGGCGTTGGGGTCGTAGCGCAGCCGGTCGCCGGGGAACGCCGCGGCCAGCGCCTGGTAGCACTCCAGCTCGTAGCCGGGCGGGAAGACGCCGCCCTTGAGCTTGTGGACGGTGAAGCCGTGCCGTTCCTTCAGGTCGCGGGCGTGCGCGACGAGCTGCTCGGGGGTGCGGACCTCCGGCGTCCGGCCGTCCGCGCCGGGGTAGCGGTAGAACAGGTAGGACGCGAACGGGACGCTGTCGCGGACGCGTCCGCCGAGCAGGTCGTGCGCGGGCACGCCGAGGTGCTTGCCGATCAGGTCCAGGCAGGCGAACTCGACGGCGGCGAGCATCTGGGTGCGGTTGTTGTACAGGCTCGCCGTCGGGTTGGCGATCTTGAAGCGGAGCGCCTCCAGCTCGAACGGGTCGTGCCCCTCCAGGTAGGGCGCGAGCGCGCGGAACGCGGCCTCGGCGCTCTGCCCGCCGCCGCCCATCTCGCCCAGCCCGACCAGGCCGTTGTCCGCCTCGACCTCGACGATCGTGCGGACGAAGCGGCCCCAGTGCGCGCCGTTGCTGTGCAGCAGCGGCGCCTCCAGCGGGACCGCGACGGTCGTGGCCCGGATGCCGGTGATCTTCATTCAGCGGTTCCCCTTCACCGTGACGGCGGCGATCCCGCAGGCGGGCAGGCGGACGGTCGCGGCGCCGTCGCGGACGGGCGCCTCGGCGGCGTCGCGGCCGAGGCCGGAGTCGACGACGGCGCGGCGCATCCCGGGCACGGCCAGCGCGGTCTCCACCGGCGCGGCCGACAGCGACCGGAGCCGGACGACGAGGTCGGCGCCGTCCCGCCCGATCGAGGTGACCTGCACGTCGGGGTCGTCGACCGATGCGAACGCCTCGACCGGCGCGGCCCGTCCGGTCCCGGTCATCAGCGTCGCGACGAACGGGTCGGTCAGCCCGGCGGCGGCGGCCGCGCCGAGCCGCCGTCCCGGCGTCCCGCCGGCGGCGGAGGCGACGGCGTACCGGAAGGTGGTCTCGCCCTGCTGCTGGGACGGGAAGTTGGTGTCCCAGATGTTGTTCAGCGCCCAGGAGTAGACCGTGGCGGGCTCGTCGTCGAGGGTCGGCGGGAACGGCGCGTACGGCATGTGGATCGAGCCGAACTGGACGAGCGGCGCCTCCAGCGTCGCCCACGCCACGGTCAGCTCGGGCTCCTCGTAGGCGACCCAGTGCCGGATCGGCCGCATGTGCTCGGCGGAGCCGGGCACGCTCGGCACGCCGGTGCCGCCGACGCCGCCGGTCAGCTCCCAGGCCGCGGGCGGCCCGCCGGTCGCGAAGGGGAAGGCGAGGAACACCGCCTCCTTGGTGGCGGTCGGCTGTTTGCCGAGCTGGAAGCGCAGGTCGAGGCGCGGCACGCCGGCATGCAGGTCGAGGGTCGTGCGGATCCAGTCGACGCCCTTGCCGGTCAGCTCCACGACCAGGCGTTCTCCGGCCGGGGTGCGCTCGCACCTGACCACGGCGGCGTGCCTGCCGATCGCGCGGTCGCCGAGGAGCGTCTTGTCGTGGACGAGCATGTGCCCGGACATGTGGTTGAAGTGGGGTGCGGTGGCGTACCGGTCGTAGACGTACTGCCCGAAGCCGGCGGCGGCGTCGGCGTTCACCAGCTCGCGTCCGGCCGACTTGTCGAAGATGGAGCTGATGTGCCCCTCGGCGAGGTCGTAGGCGACCCGGTAGTGCTCGTTCTCGATCACGCCGTCGCGGCCCAGGTCGACCGGTTCGGGCGCGGGGGCGTCGCCGCGGACGACGTCCAGCCGGACGCGTCCCATGCCGGGGACGTCCGGGACGACCACCTCCAGGTGGCGGCCGATCGGGCGGGTCGGCCACTCGTCGGGGTCGACCTCCTCCTCGTGGTGCGGCAGCGGGTCGCCGGTGCGGGCGTCCAGGAGCGTCACGGGCACGTCCACGGGCACCACGTCGCGCGGCAGGAAGGCGCGGACGGCGTCGGTGCGGGTCGCGGTGCCGGGGTTGACGACGGCGAACGAGGCGAGCGCGTCCGGCGCTGGCCCGAGCGTGGCGCCGAGCCGCCGCGCCCCGGCCTGCAGCAGGTCGAGGGCGTCGTCGTGGGCCTGGTAGCCGACCGAGGACTTGCGGGTCCACTGCAGGCCGCCGGAGTCGTTGCCCTCCTCGGCGTCCTCCCACGGGTTGGCCGCGCCCCAGGTGTGCTCGTCGAACAGGGCCGCCTTGTCGTAGGCGTCGTCCAGGCCGTCGGCCCGCGCGCCCGCGAGGGCGTGCAGGGTCTCGGCGGTGCGCAGGACGTTCTGGGCGCGCCGGACGTGGCCGAGCGGGCGGGCGCCGGAGCCGAGGCCGTCGGCCCACCAGTCGGTCCAGTCGCCCTCGTGGACCTGGAGCCGCTCGTAGTGGTGCTCCTCGACGTGCTCGAAGAAGTCGGCGTTGGTCGCCATCCGCAGCCGCGGGTACTCCCATGCCGCGTTCCAACGCCGCGCGATGTCGGCCGGCATGATCGACGGGCCGGCGTTGTCGGCGTGCGCGCCCTGCACCCGCAGGTGCACCGCGTCCAGCACGTCGGGGGCCTTGTCGGCACCGACCTGGCCGGGCGCGGCGTACCAGCCGAAGGTGCCGGGCCCGTAGGGGTAGGGCCGGTCGGCGAGGGAGGACAGGTAGCGCGGCAGCAGGTCCTCGGCGAGGTCGTAGCCGTCGACGAGCCCGACCGTGTTGCCCTCCATGTACGCCATGCCGTGCGGGGTGTCGGTGAACCAGACGATCAGTTCGCGGCCGCTCGGGGCGCGCCAGCGGAAGGGGCGGCCGAGCCTGTCGCCGCCGGTGACGTACGGCACCGAGCGGCCGGCCCAGTTGTGCGCGGCGGCGAGGTAGCGCACGCCGGCCGCGTTGAGCGCGTCCACGACGCCGACGACCGCACCGGGGATGTCGGTGTGCATGGCGGACCGGACGTCGATGCCGTACCGGTTCCGCAGGTCTTCCACGAACCGCAGCTGCCGGTACAGCTCATCGGTGGAGCACGCCTCGGTGTGCAGCTGCATCGGGAACGCGGTGACCTCGATGTTGCCGGCCCGCGTGCGCTCGACGAACTCGGCGACCATGTCGTCCGGACGGGCGGCGAGCCAGCGCAGCGCGGGCAGCGACGACTCCACCGACCAGCGGAAACGGGCGTCGTCGGGCCGGCCGTCGGTCTCCCGCGACAACCGCAGCGCGGCGTCCAGGTAGTCCAGATGGTGGCGCAGGACGGTGCCCTGGGTGTCGGTGTAGCCGATGTCCAGGTGCGAATGGTGGACGACGAAGACGCTCCACTTGCGCTGCGGCGTGACGTCGAGCGGTGCGGCGCCGACGAGGCCCGCGTCGTCCCGCACCTCCAGCGTGAGGCGGCGCGTGGTGTCGACGGCCGGGACGAGCAGCGTCGCCCGGCCGTCGTCGCCGGTGCGCTCCTCGGCGTCGCCGAGGCGCAGCGTCAGGCCGGGCGCCGCCTCGATCCGGACGGCCTGCCGGAGGGCGCCGGCCTCGTCCCGGCGGAACAGCGGGACCACGGCCGCCCGCACCGACAGCCCGCGGACCGCGAGCACCTCCGCGGAGGTGTCGTGGCGGAGGGCGGCGCGGATCCCGTCGTAGTCCGGGGAGCCGAGGCTCTCGGTCAGGAGCCGACTGGTCATCCTTGTCCTCTCGAAAAGACTGCGACCAAGGGGAGATCAGAACTGGGCGAGCGTCAACCCGCGGGTGAACAGCCGCTGCGTCGCCAGGAAGAGCACGACCGTGGGCAGCGAGACCACGAGCCCGGCGGCCAGCGCGACCGGGACGGGCGTCCCGGCGTACACGTCGGTGGTGAGCGCCGACAGCTCCGCCCAGACCGGCCGCACGTTCTGCGACTGCGACAGCGTCAGCCCGAACAGCAGGTCGTTCCAGACGTAGGTGAACTCGAGGATGAAGACGGCGGCCAGCGCGGCCGACGACAGCGGCAGGTAGATGCGCCAGAAGATGCGGAAGGTGGACGCGCCGTCCAGCCGCGCCGCCTCGAAGATCGAGACGGCCACCGAGCCGAAGAAGTTGCGCATCACCAGCGCGGCGAGCGGCACGCTGATCGCGGTGTGGACCAGCACCAGGCCCATCTGGTTGTCGTACAGCGACACCTTGCTGTAGCCGACGAACAGCGGCACGAGCAGCATCTGGAACGGCACGACCGTCCCGGCGAAGATCACGATGAACCACAGGAACCCGAACCGGACCCGCAGCACGACGATCGCGTACCCGGCGAGCGCGCCGAACAGCACCGCGAGCGCCGGGGCGACCAGGCTGTAGATGACGGTGCTGCCGATCGTGGCGCCGACGTCGGTGCGGCTCCACGCCTCGCCGATGTTGTCGAACAGGCCCACCGACCCGGGCGGCTTCACCGCGTCGGACGGGTCGTAGTCGCCGGCCGGGCGGACGGCGTTCGCGACGATCAGGTACGTCGGGAACAGCCAGACCAGCCCGAGGACGATCAGCACGGCGCGGCGCATCAGGAGCCCTCCTTGCCGAGCTGGTGGCGCAGGTAGAGGTAGGAGGCCAGGCCGGTGACCGTGGTGAGCAGCACCGCGATCGCCGAGCCGTAGCCGTACTCGTCGGCGACGAAGACCTGCCGGTACATGGTCACCGCGAGGGTCTCGGAGGTCCGGCCGGGACCGCCCTGCGTCATCACCCAGACGATGTCGAAGGTCTTCAGGCTCGCCACCAGCGCCAGCCCGAACACCACGGTGGTGAGCGGCCGCATCAGCGGCCAGATGACGTGCCGGAACAGCTGCCATCCCGACGCGCCGTCGATGCGGGCGGCCTCGATCGGCGCGCGCGGGATCGACTGGAGGCCGACCACGAACAGCAGCATGTTGACGCCGAGCTGCTGCCACGCCCACACCACGATCATCGCGAGGGTGTTGCGCGGGCCGTCGCGCAGGAACTCGGCGTGGCCGCCCGGCATGCCGAGGAAGGTCAGCACCTGGTTGGCCATGCCGTCGGGCTGGAGGATGAAGCCCCAGATCAGGCCGAGGCCCGCGCCCGACATCGCGTACGGGATGAGGAACGGCAGCCGGAACCACGCGCCGCCCTTGATGTTGTACGACAGCACCGCGACCAGCAGGCCGAGGCCGACCGGCAGGATCGTGGTGCCGGCGACCCACAGCAGGGTGTTGCGGATCGAGGTGAGCAGCGCCTCGTCCTGCAGCAGCCGCCGGTAGTTGTCCAGCCCGGTGAACTTCGGCGACCCGAGGCCGTCGTAGCTGGTCAGGCTGAGGTAGGCCGTCCACAGGAACGGCAGGTAGATGAGGACGGCGACGAAGAGGACGGCCGGCGTGAGGTAGGCGGGCCGGAACCTGCCGTACATCGCGAATCCGCTGGGGAGGCGCCGGCCGCCGCCGCTCCGCCGCCCGCCCCGCGCGCGGCCGGGCGAGGCCTTCGCGCGCAGGGCGGTCGTCTGATCGGTCATGACGGGGCTCAGCTTCCGGCCTTGTGGGTCTTCCAGTACTCCTCGTTGGCCTTCTGGACGTCCTGGAGCACCTTCATGTACGAGCCGGGCTTGCTGAGGAAGCCGTCGAAGCCGCTCAGCGCGGCGGTCAGCACCGGGGCGGGCGCGGCCTCGAAGTAGCGCAGCACCAGCCGGTTCCCGCCGCCCGCGGCCTCCTTGGTGACCTTGTCCAGCTCGGGGTCGGCGACCTTCACCTTCGGGTTGCCCGACACGTCGCCGCGGGCGTTGGCCCACTTCTCCTGCGCGGCCGGGGTGATCCACCACTTCAGGTACTTGGTGCTGGCGGCCGCGTCGGGCGCCTTGCGCAGCGAGCACAGCGGCCCGCTCTCGAAGACCAGCGACCGCTTCGGCAGGGACGGGTTCACGTTCGGGATGAAGAAGAACCCGTAGTCGGTGCCCTGCTTGAGGCCGCGCTGGGTCATGCTCGTGTTGAACCAGGTCCCGTTGATGACCATGGCGGCGTCGCCGGACTTGAAGTGGTCCGCCGGGTCGGCCTTGTCACCGGGGTTGGAGAAGTACCCGGCGTCGATCATCGACTTCCACTGCTGCATCACCTTGACCACGCCCGGGTCGGTGTAGGACGCCTGCCCGGTCGACAGCCGCTCGTACAGGTCGGGGTCGGTGCCTGCGAGCAGCTGCTCGAACCACGCGAAGGAGAACAGGGAGGTCGGGGTGGTCTGGTTGAAGGGCACCTGGCCCTTGCTCTTCAGCGTCTGGGCGGTCTTCATCAGGTCCGCCCAGGTGGTGGGCGGCTTCAGACCGTACTTCGCGAAGATCTTCTTGTCGTAGAACATGCCCCAGTACGCGGTGTTGAGCGGCACGCAGTACTGCTTGCCGCCGACCGTGTAGTACTTGGCCAGGTCCTGGGTGAGGTCGCCGCTCCTGATCCCGTCCCGCCAGATCGAGGTCGTCTCGGCGACCTGGTTCTGCTTGACGATCTCCTCGAGGCGGCCGCCGGTCGTCCAGGTGAACAGGTCCGGCTTGACCTTGGTGCGGAACGAGGACTTGATGAACGCGGTGTAGGTCGGCTCGTCGGTGTAGCCGACCGGCGTCATCTCCAGCCCGGTCTGCTGCTTGCCCAGCGCGCTCATCTGCT
Organism: Actinomadura opuntiae; assembly: GCF_030283205.1. Lineage (GTDB taxonomy): Bacteria > Actinomycetota > Actinomycetes > Streptosporangiales > Streptosporangiaceae > Spirillospora. The sequence goes on along the minus strand of NZ_JASNWF010000017.1, from coordinate 199,410 downwards.
CGAAGAAGGGCTTCCACGCGCCCTTGTCGTTGTAGAGCCTGAGCCCGGACTTCGACCCGCCGGAGTCGTTGCCCGAGGCGCAGCCCGCGACGGCGGCCAGCGCCGCGGCCGCCGCGAGGACGGCGGTCGTGCGCGTGCGCATCGACGGCATGGGGGCCTCCTTGGTTCATGGGGTGGGTGGGGAGGTCGGAGGGTGAGGAGGGTGGCGAGGGTGTGCCGAGCGGGACCGCCGGCCCCGCGGGGCGAGCGGCCTGTTCGTACGGGTGGGTCGGAGGGGGTGCGTCGGAGGGGTGCGGCGGACGGGTGGGTCGGACGGTGCGGTCAGGTGAGCCGGGACTCGATGACCTTCGTGACGTCGAGCAGGTGCGCCCGCATCAGCTCCTCGGCGCGCCCGTCGTCGCCGGCCTCGATGGCGTCGAGGATGGCGCGGTGCTCCTCGTGGTCGCGGCGCCGGTCGTCGAAGATCCGCAGTATCTCCCGCTGCTCGGCGCCGTGCACCGACAGCAGCGAGTCGATGACCTCGCCGAGCACCGCGTTGCCGGACGCCTGGGCGGCGGCGCGGTGGAAGGTCCGGTTGGCGGCGTCCAGCTCGGCGTCCTCGCCCTCCAGGTGCCGGCCCGCCTGGTCCAGGACGGCGCGCAGCCGGTCCAGGTCGGCGGGCGCGGCGCGGCGGGCGGCCATCGCGGCGAGCGGCGGCTCGATGAGCAGCCGGGCGTCCAGCAGCTCCAGCAGCCGGTCGCCCTGCAGCGGCCGGACGTTGGGGTTGGGGATGACGACCCGTTCGAGGTCGGCGCCCACGTAGATCCCCGAGCCGTGCCGCATCTGCACCGCGCCGGTGGCCTCCAGCCGGCGCAGCGCCTCGCGGAGGGTCGGCGTGGTCACCGCGAAGCGCTCCGACAGCTCCCGCGCCGAGGGCAGCCGGTCGCCCGGACCCAGCCCGCCGGAGCGGATCAGCTCCAGCACGCGCTCGGTGAGCGCGTCGGAGAGACTGGGCCGGGCCACATCCTTGGACATCGTCTACCTCGTTCACTCCCGCAAGAAGTCAAGTCATCTAATCACTTGATGTACCACCATGTCCAGGGTCGATGCCGAACGCGGCGCGCAGCGCCTCCCGCTGCTCGGCGAGCGCCCGGCGCGCCACCTCCGCCGAGAGGACGCCGTCGAAACCGTGGTAGGCGCCCGGCACGTGCCGCAGCTCGACCGGCACGCCCGCCTCGATCATCCGCCGCGCGTAGACGAGGCCCTCGTCGCGCAGCGGATCGGACTCGGCGGCCAGCACGTAGGCGGGCGGCAGCCCCGACAGGTCGCGTGCGCGGGCCGGAGCGGCGTACACCGGCGTCTCCCAGCCCGCCCTGTCCCGCTCCGGGCCGAGGTAGTGCCGCCACATGTGCTCCACCTCGACCCGGTTGAACAGCGGCGGCTCGGTGTGGGCCTGCATCGACCGGGTGTCCATCCGGTCGTCGAGCACCGGATAGAGCAGCAGCTGGAACGCCAGCGGCGGCCCGTCCTCGTCGCGGGCCCGCAGCGCCACGGCCGCCGCCAGCCCGCCGCCCGCGCTGCCGCCGCCGACCGCGATCCGTCCGGGATCGGCGCCGAGGGCCGGCGCGTTCTCGTGCGTCCAGACGGTCGCGGCCCACGCGTCCTCGAACGGCGCGGGAAACGGGTGCTCGGGCGCGAGCCGGTAGTCCACCGACACCACGACGATGCCGAGCGCGGCGGCGAAGTCCAGGCAGCGGCTGTGCTCGTTCTCCAGGTCGCCGGTGACGAACCCGCCGCCGTGGAAGTACACCAGCGCGGGCCCCTCGGGGCGCCTCGGCCGGTAGACGCGGACGGGCACGCCGCCGGGGATCGTCCGGTCGGCCACCTCGACGCGGTCGTCGGCCGCCTTCTCCCCCGACAGCGCCGCCGCCAGTTCGCGCATGGCGGCCCGCGCCTTGACCGGGTCGGCCAGGCTCACGTACGGCATCCCGGCGAGCGCCTCGGACAGCTCCGGATCCATCGCGTCAGCCCGTCACGGGGACGTCGACGAAACGCGGACGGTAGATGCTCACGTCCCGGTAGACGTCCTTCGTCGGCCCCTGCGTCGTGTCGAGGCTGTTGACGTTGTAGGACACCACCAGCTTGTTCGCCGTCGTGAGCGAGGCGTGCGCGTGGGCGTTGTAGGTGTAGAGGTCCGGGTCGCCGTACGAGCCGAACGGCCCGCCCTCCGGCGTGTTGTAGACGGTCTTCTCGTCGGTGAACGGCCCGGCCGGCGAGCACGACAGGTAGGTGTCGATCTGCGCGCTGAACGTCTCCTTGGTGTCCTGCGTCAGCAGGATGTAGAAGTTCCCGCGCTTGCTGACGCTGAACTCGTTCGACACCCCGCCCAGCACCTCCACGGCCGCCGCCTCCGACGCCGACCAGGTGCCGCCCGCCGCCAGATAGCTCCACGTCCCGCGCAGGTCGGTGCCCGCGACCCGCGCGACGTACATGTGCTTGCCGCCGGATCCGAGGTCCTCGGTGCCGTAGACGTAGGTGTAGCCGCCGTCCCGCAGCAGCGCCGACCCCCACATCACACCGGTGGCGGACGGCAGCGAGGTGACCGACGTCGGCCGGTTCAGGTCGCCGGTGGAGAACCGCGCGAGGACGTTGCGGTCCCAGGTCACGTTCAGGTCGCCGGACCCGACCTTGTACTCGCGGTACGGCTGCTGGATCTCGCTTCCGTTCACCGTCATGTCGCCCGCCCAGTAGACGTGCGAGGCGTCGCTCGGCGGCAGCAGCGCGGTCGGGTTCGCGGCGGTGCCGCCGTGCGCGGTGCCGGTCAGCGAACCGCCCGCCGACCGCACGACGAAGGTGTTGTTCACGAACGGGGTCGTGCCGCCGTCGGCGGTCGTCATCGGCCGCGAGCCGTCGGCGTTGACCTTGCCGAGGAAAGTGTCGGAGAAGCCGAACACCGTCCGGCCGTCCGGCAGCTTCACCGAGTAGGTGCTGTCGCCGCCGGTCCAGTCGTCCAGGAGCGCGTTGCTGTTGCCGTAGGAGGTGAACTGCGTGTTCAGCGACGTGTCGGGCGCCGCCGTGCCGAACGTCGGCGCGGCGCTCCCACCGCAGGTCGGTGCGGCGGCGTGGGCGGAGGTCGAGGGGGCGAACAGGGCGGTCGCGGCCAGCGTCGAAGCCGCGGCCGCACGAACGATGAGACGCATGCGGGCCCTCCGGGGGGCTAGAGGTCGAACGCGCTGATGTGCCAGCGGCCGAGGTTGGCCACGAACGCCGTGGTGCCTCGGAACGCCAGGTTGGTCGGGTGGCAGAGGAGGTGGGCGGTGGGGTCGCGGACGACGGTCTCCCGCCGCCCGTCCGGGGTGAGCCGCAGCACCTCGCTGGGCTCGTAGAGGCCGACGTACAGCAGGCCGTCGGGGCCGAACGCGAGCCCGTCGGGGACCGTGCCGGGCAGTTCGGCGCACGTGGTGCGCTCGCCCGCGGTGCCGTCCGGGCGGATCTCGACGCGGGTCACGCCGGGCAGGAACGACTCGGCGACGTACAGGGCCGACTCGTCGGGCGCCAGCGCGAGGCCGTTGGCGAACGCCATCGGGCGCTCGTCCCAGACCTCTCCGGTGCCGTCGGGCGTGTACCGGAACACCGAGGGGCCGGGGTCGTCGATCTGGCGGCTGTCGGAGACGTAGATGCGGCCCCGCGCGTCGATCACCGGGTAGTTCGGGTTGACGAAGCGGTGCCCGTCCGCGCCGTCGGCGAACAGCGCCACCTCGCCGGACGCCAGCTCGAGGCGGAACACGCCGGGATGCACGATGTCGCAGATGTACAGGTGTTCGGCGGACGCGTCGAAGCCGATGCCGAGCACGAACCCGTTGGTGGTGGCGACCTGCTCGACGCTCTCGCCCGCCGGGTCGACGCGGAAGATCTGACCGGCCTCGCCGCCGCACCAGACGCTGCCGTCGGGGTGGACCGCCACGCACTCGGGGTGGTCCAGGCGCGGGCTGCCGGCCAGGCCGTCGAAGAACACGCGGGCGTCGGGCATTCAGGCCTCCGGGAGTGCGGCGGGGTTGCGGGCGAGCAGGCCGCCGTCCACGCGGTGCTCGGCCCCGGTGATGAACGAGGAGCGCGGCCCGGCCAGGAACGCCACCAGCTCGGCGACCTCCTCGGCCCGCGCGACGCGGCCCAGCGGATGCGCCCGGCCCCACTCGGCGACCTGGTCGTCCTGGCTCGTGTCGCCGCGGAACAGGTCGGCGGCCCAGCGCAGCATCGGGGTGTCGACCGAGCCGGGGCACACGACGTTGGCGCGGATCCCGTCGGCGGCGTGGTCCAGCGCCATCGCGCGGGTGAGCCCGTTGATGGCGGACTTGCTGGCCGTATAGGCGGCGACCCGGTCCTGCGACGCGAACGCCTGGACCGACGACATCGTGACGATCGTCCCGCCGCCGCGCCGCCGCAGCTCCGGGACGGCCGCCTTGCAGACGAGGAAGACGCCCTTGAGGTTGACGTTCAGGACCTCGTCCCACAACTCCTCCGCGGTGTCCTCGACCGTCCCGTACCGCTGGATCCCCGCGCAGGTGACGACGGTGTCGAGGCCGCCGTGCGCCTCGACCGCGCGGCCGACGAGCCCGCGCATCTGCCCGGCGTCGGTGACGTCGGCGACGACGCCGGTCACCTCCAGGCCGTCGCCGCGCAGCTCGGTCTCGGCGGCGCGGACGCCGTCGCCGTCGATGCCGCAGAACACGACGGCGGCGCCGTCGGCGGCGAGCCGTTCCACCACGGCGCGGCCGATGCCGAGCGACCCGCCGGTGACCACGGCGACCCGCCCCTCGAACTCCCCGGTGCCCGCCCTCATCGCGTCCCCTCCCCCTCGATCACGTCCGCGCCCCCGATCACGTCCGCGCCCTCGATCACCTGCGCGCGCAGCCACAGCGACCGCGTCTCGTGCGGCCGCAGGACGAGCGCCGAGCCGTTGCGGACGGCTTCGGCGAGGCCCTCGGTCGGGCGGCCGGCGAACGGCTCCAGCCCGACCACGTACGCCCGGCCCCACCAGGGCGCCTCGCGGGCGGCGCCCAGCTCCCGCCACAGCCACAGGTCCGGCAGCACGCTCGCGTCCCAGCCGACCCGCAGGCCGAGGCCGGCGTCCGGGTCGATGATCTCGTACCGGCCGTCCCGGAACCCGGACAGGTAGTGGATGTCGCTCGGCGCGCCGTGCTCGGGGACGACCGTCAGCTCCGGGCCGGCGGCGACCCCGTCCGGCAGCCGGATCCGGTGGCCGGGACGCAGGAACGGGGCGCCGAAGACGATGTGGTGGCCCCACATCGCCTCCAGCTCGACGCCCGACTCGTTAGTCAGCTCCTCGTCGACGCGCAGCTCCGCCTCGCCCGACACCAGCCGGAACGTCTTCACGACGCGCAGCGGCACGCGCCGCGCCCGCACGGTCAGTCGCACCGCCACCTCGGACGGGTCGTCGGCCACGATGTCGGCGTCCCAGGGCAGCCCGGCCACCTCGCCGTGCTGCGCCAGGGCGGCGCCCCGGTAGGTGCTCGGCTCGCCGCCGTTGGGCAGGACCTCCTGCCAGCCGCCCTCGTAGTGGTCGAGGAACGCGGCCACGTCGTCGCCCGCGCCGCCCGCCACGTCGCGCGGGTTGCGGATCCCGTCCGGCGCGAGCCAGACGAAGTCCATGTCGCGCGGCTTGTAGCAGAACTCGGCGACGTCACCGCCCTTGTCGGCCAGGACGGTCACGCGCAGAAGCTCGTTCTCCAGCACCACGGCGCGCATCCCGAACCAGGTGATCTCGTGGAGCCGCGCGCCCCAGTTGCGGGCCGGGCGATGCCGTCGGTACGTCATCGGTCAGCCGAACTTCAGGTCGATGAAGCGAGGCCGGTAGATAGTGACGTTCTTGTAGTGGTCGGTGTTGACGAAGCTGTTGACGTTGTAGGAGACGACGAGGCTGCCGCGGCGGCTCAGCTCCGGGTGCGCGTGGGCGTTGTAGGTGAAGATGTTGGGGTTGCCGTAACTGCCGTTCGCCCCGGTCTCGGGCGTCGAGTAGACGGTGGTCTTGCCGGTGAACGGGCCCTGGGACGAGCACGAGAAGTACGCGACGATCTTCGTGCTGAACTTCTCGGTGGTGTCCTGGGTGATGAGCGTGTAGGCGCGGCCCATGCGGGTGACGCTGTACTCGTTGGCGACGCCGCTCATGATCCGCGCGGAGTCGGCCTCGTTCCGCGACCACGTCCCGTCGGCCGCGTAGAACTCCCACGGCCGGGCCAGGTCGGCGCCGCGGACGCGGGCCAGGTGCATGTACTTGGTGTCGCCCAGGTCCTCGACGCCGTAGACGTAGATCATGCCGTCCGAGCGCTCCAGCCAGGACGCCCACGAGATCCCCTTGGACGACGGGATCGGGGTCACGCTGACGGGCTCGGACAGCCGGTCGGGCCGGAACTTGGCGACCACGTTGCGCAGCCACCGCCAGTCCCAGATGCCGGGGCCGAACCGCTCGTACTCCTGGTAGGTGACCTGCACCTTCCCGCCTGCGGTGATCGCGTCGCCGGCCCAGAACCAGTGCTTGTCGTCGCGCGGCGGCATGACGGCCGCCGGCTTCTCGCGGGTGCCGCCGTGCACGGTGCTCAGCCGCCCGCCGGACTTGACCACGAACGTGTTGTTGAGGAACGGGGTGGTGCCGCCCTCCTCGATCACCGGTGAGCGCGTGCCGTCCGCGTTGACCTTGCCGAGGAAGGTGTCGGAGAAGACGAACGCGACGCGCCCGCCGGGGAGGGTGGTGGAGAAGGTGCCGTCCGCGCCGGTCCAGTCGTCGGTCCGGCTGTTGTCGTTCCCGTACCGGGTGAACAGGCCGTTCAGGTCGGCGTCGGGCGCCGCGCTCCGGAAGGCCGGGGTGCGGACGCCGCCGCAGGCCGCGGGGCCGGCGGCCGGGGCGGCGTGCGCGGGGACGGTGAGGGTGGTGGTGGACAGGGCGAGGGTGAGAACGCCGGCGGCGAGGCCGCGCCAGGGGGATCTTCTTCGCACGGCCAGAAGTCTGGTCATTAGATGACTTGTTGTCTAGATGTATCGTGCTGCCCGTGAAGGTTCACCGGGTCGCCCTCATCGGCGAATGCATGATCGAACTACGTCACCTGGCGGCGGACCGGCTCGCGCTGGGCTACGCCGGCGACGTCCTCAACACCGCCGCCTACCTCGCCCGCAGCGCCGCGCCCGGCGCGCTGGACGTCCAGTTCGTCACGATCACCGGCGACGACCCGTACAGCGCCGAGATGCGCGAGCGGTGGCGCGCCCACGGCGTCGGCGACGCGTACGCCCGGGTACGGCCAGGCGGACGGGCCGGGCTCTACCTGATCCGCACCGACACGCGCGGCGAGCGGACCTTCCAGCACTACCGGAGCGAGTCGCCGGCGCGCGGGCTGTTCGGCCCGGACCAGCCCGCCTCCCTCGACGCGGCGATCGCCGGCCACGACCTGGTCTACCTGTCGGGGATCACCCTGTCGATCATCTCCGCGGAGGCCCGCGCCCGGCTGGCGGACGTGCTGGCCGAGACCCGGCGGCGCGGCGGGCTGGTCGCCTACGACGGCAACCACCGGCCGGCGGGCTGGCCCTCCCCCGGCGCGGCGGCCGCGGCCGCCGCCGCGGTGCTGGCGCACACCGACATCGCGCTGCCGTCCCTGGACGACGACCGGCTGGTGCACGGCGACGGGTCCGCGCGGGCGTGCGTGGAACGGCTCCGGGACGCCGGCGTCCCGGAGATCGTCGTCAAGCTGGGCGCCGAGGGCTGCGTCATCGCCGACCACGACTCCATGGAGGCGGTCCCCGCCGTGCCGGACGTGCGGGTCGTCGACACCACGGCGGCGGGCGACGCGTTCAACGGCGCCTACCTGGCGGCGCGCCTGGCCGGCGCGGGCCGGCGCGCCGCCGCCGAGGAGGGCGCCCGGCTGGCCGCCGAGGTGATCGGCCACCCGGGCGCCCTCCTTCCCCCGCCCGGCGGCCCGGACCGTCACGCCCAGGCCGCCGAGCCCCTGAACGGGTAGTGCTCGCCCTCCACGTAGCGGGGCATGGGCTGGTAGGCGTTGACGCCGGGCTCGCCGCGCAGCAGCAGCGCGCTCGGGAACGGCTGCGGCTCGGCGGTGATCCGGGTCGAGGTCGGGATGTAGCGGATCGTCAAGCCGCAGCGCCGGTACGGGGAGGTGTTGGCGTTGCTGCCGTGCATGATCCCCGGGTGGTGGACCTCCACGTCGCCGGGCCGCAGCACCATGTCGACGGCCCGCGACTCGTCCACGGCGACGTCGCTCTCCACGTTGAAGACCGCGTCGTCGCCGTCGAGCTCGCGGACGCCGTGAAGTTCCTCACGGTGCGAGCCCGGGATGACGCGCAGGCAGCCGTTCTCCGGCGTCGAATGGTCCACCGCGAGCCACAGCGTGACGACCCGCATCGGGTCCAGCGGCCAGAACGCCCCGTCCTGGTGCCAGCGGACGGCCTTGCCGGTGCGCGGCGGCTTGGCGATGTAGTGCGAGGCGAACAGCGCGATGTCCGGGCCGATGAACCGCTCGGCGACGTCGAGGAGCCGGTCGTCGGCGACAAGCCGTACCCAGAAGGGGTCGCGGGCCACCAGCTCGGTCGACAGATCCTCGCCGCTGCGCCCCGGATGGCGTTCCTGCAGCCAGCGGACGTGCCCGTCCGCCTCGGCGACCAGATCGGGGTCCAGCACGTCCCGGAAGATCGCGTACCCGTCGGCCTCGTACTTCTCCATGGGATCCATGGCGGCAACCTATCTAGAGACCAAGTCATATAGTCAATAGTCGGCCAACCGGACGAAACCTGTGCGCGGCGAAGTCTCGCAGTGGGCTCCGCAGGCGGTAGTTTCGGAAGCAGCGGGACCATCCTGCGAGGGAGTGACGTGACCGAGGAAACCGCTGCCATGCCTGCCAGCACCCAGTTGTCCGTGCGCGACGTGGTGACAGTGAAGCTGCCCGCCGCGAGCGCCTACCTGTCGGTGCTCAGAACCGCCACCGCGGGGCTGGCCGCCAGGCTGGACTTCACACTGGACGAGATAGAGGACCTGCGCATCGCGGTCGACGAGGCGTGCGCGATGCTGCTCTCCCAGGCCGTCCCCGGGACGGACCTGTCGTGCGAGTTCGAGCTCACCGGGGAGGCGATGCGCATCTCGGTGTCGGTGCTCACCGTGGACGGCCAGGAGCCCAGCCGCGACACCTTCGCCTGGACCGTCCTGTCGTCGCTGGCCGGCGAGGTCGACGCCCAGATCGGCGCGGACGACCGGGTGACCGTGACGCTGCAGAAGCGGCGCGGTACGGGGGCCCCGTGACGGAGAAGACGACCATCGCCGGCGCGAGCAACGAGCGGTCCGAAAGCGGCGTACCGGACCGCGCGCGGGCGCGCGCCCTGTTCGAGCGCCTCGCCGAGCTGCCCCCGGGCGACCCGGAGCGGCAGCGCATCCGCGACCAGCTCGTCGAGCTGCACCTGCCCCTGGTGGAGTACCTGGCCCGGCGCTTCCGCAACCGCGGCGAGTGGCTGGACGACCTGATCCAGGTCGCCACCATCGGGCTGATCAAGTCGATCGACCGGTTCGACCTGGAGCGCGGCGTGGAGTTCTCCACCTACGCCACGCCCACGATCGTCGGGGAGATCAAGCGGCACTTCCGCGACAAGGGCTGGGCGGTCCGGGTGCCGCGCCGGCTCCAGGAGCTGAAGCTGTCGCTGACCAAGGCGATCAGCGACCTCGCGCAGCGCGAGGGCCGGGCGCCGACGGTCAGCGAGCTGGCCGCGCACCTGCAGATGAGCGAGGAGGAGGTGCTCGAGGGCCTGGAGTCGGCGAACGCCTACTCCACGGTGTCGCTCGACGCGCCCGACTCCGGCGACGAGGACGCGCCCGCCGTGGCCGACTCGCTCGGCATGATCGACGAGTCGCTGGAGGGCGTGGAGTACCGCGAGTCCCTCAAGCCGCTGCTGGAGAAGTTGCCCGCGCGGGAGAAGAAGATCCTGCTGCTGCGGTTCTTCGGCAACATGACGCAGTCGCAGATCGCCGCGGAGCTCGGCATCTCGCAGATGCACGTGTCGCGGCTGTTGGCCCGCACGCTCGCGCAGCTGCGCGAAGGCCTGACCGCCGACGAGTAGACAACGCCGAAGGGCCCCGGGGACGCTCTCCCCGGGGCCCTTCGCGTCGATCGCTGGTCAGTTCTTGGCGGAGGTGCCCTTGGTGGGCTGCTCCTTCAGGCGGTCCATGAGCTTCTGCCCGAGGGAGCGGTCGTCCCTGGGACGCGGCTCCTCCGCGGCGGCGGGCGTCCGGCGGGCGGGGCCGGAGTCCGCGGGCTCGTCGTCCTCCTCGTGGTCCTCCACGAGCCAGGCGGTGCTCGGCGGGCTCAGCACCGTGACCAGCGCGAGCACGGCGGCCACGCCCATCGGCACGGCGTAGGCGGGCTGGTCGCTCTGCCACAGCGACCAGGCGACCGGCAGCGAGAACAGCTGCGTCAGCACCGTCGGGGCGCGGCTCCACTGGGCCGCGCGCAGCAGCCCGCGGGCGCAGGCGAGCATGCCCAGCCCGCCGGCGAGGGCGAGGACGGTCACGCCGATCGCGCTCACCGGGTCGACGGCGGCGCCGGACGCGGTCTCCACGCCGGTGTAGACGCCGAACGCGACGGCGCCGAGGCCCTCCGCGCCCTCCAGGGCGGCGGCGGCCCGCACGGTGATGGGACGATCGGTCACACCGAAACCCTACTCGGCCGCGGCCGTGCCCGACGCGCGGGCGAACCCGTGCCCGACGCGCGGGCGAACCCGCCCGCAACCCTCGATACGCTGGCGCCGTGCGCGCCATGCTCATCGCCAACCCCAAGGCGACCTCCACCTCCCGGCGGGCCCGCGACATCCTGGTGCGGGCCTTCACCGGCGACCTCGACCTCGAGATCGCCGAGACCGCGCACCGCGGCCACGCCACCGAACTGGCCCGGCTGGCCGCCGTCGAGGGCTACGACGCGGTGATCGCGCTCGGCGGCGACGGCACCGTGAACGAGGCGGTGAACGGCCTGCTCGCCGACGGCCCGTCGCCCGACCTGCCGGCGCTGGCGGTGCTGCCGTCCGGCAGCGCCAACGTGTTCGCCCGCGCGCTCGGGCTGCCCAACGACCCGATCGGCGCGACGAAGGCGGTGCTGGAGGCGCTGCGCGCCGGGCGCTACCGGACGGTCGGGCTGGGGGCGGCGTGCCTGCCCGACGGCGTGGAGCGCTACTTCACCTTCAACGCGGGCGTGGGGCTGGACGCGGAGGTCGTCCGGGAGGTGGAACGGCGCCGCGGCGCGGGCGCGAAGGCCGATCCGTCACTGTACGTGCGGGCCGCGATCCGCCATTTCTTCGCGGGCACGGATCGGCGCCGTCCGGCCCTCACGCTGGAAGTGCCGGGACGCCCCCCGAAATCGGGCCTGTTCCTGGCGTTCGTGTCGAATACCGCGCCGTGGACTTTCATGGGCCGTATGCCGGTGAATCCGAGTCCGAAGGCGAACTTCGCCCGCGGGCTGGACGTGTTCGGGATGCGTTCCATGGACGCCGGACCGATCCTCGGCGCGCTCGGGCAGATGATGCTGGTGCGCGCCCGGCCCGTGCAGGGACGGCACGTGGTGAACGTGCACGACGCGGCGGAGGTCACCCTGCGCGCGTCCCGCCCGGTCGCCTTTCAGCTGGACGGCGACTACCTCGGAGAACAGCGCTGCGTGACGTTCCGCTCGGTGCCGAAGGCGGTCCGCATCCTCATCTGAGACCGGCGTCACGCCATGCTGAGAGCCAAGTAACACGGCCGACCCACAGGTGTGACACATGCGACACCCATACTTTGAGAATCCCTTCTCAAAGGTCTTGCGTCTGCCCGTACCCGGCTGAAACGCTCGTAGTGCGCCAGCCGACAGGGGCCCCAACGTCGTCCGCCTCCTGCTCGCAGCGCCGCGGAACAACGACCCCTGGATCGCCGGCCACCGCCGCTCCGGGCGTTCGCGACATGTGAAGCCGTTCACAAACGTGGAGTGTCTCGCACCACCTGACGAAGGAGTGGACCGCATGGACTGGCGCCACCGCGCTGCCTGCCGTGACGTGGACCCCGAGCTGTTCTTCCCGATCGGCAACACCGGGCCCGCGATCCTGCAGATCGAAGAGGCCAAGCAGGTTTGCCGGCGTTGCGACGTCACCGACGCGTGCCTGCGCTGGGCGCTGGAGTCCGGCCAGGACTCGGGCGTCTGGGGCGGGATGGGCGAGGACGAGCGCCGCGCCCTCAAGCGCCGCGCCAGCCGCGCCCGGGCCCGCGCCAACGCCGGCCTGTAAGACCCCGCTCCATTTGGACACGCTCCGTCCAGACCCCCGCTCCGTCCAACGGCGCCGCATCCGAACCCCCCGGGGCCGGAAAGCGGCGCCGTCGGCCTTTCCCGGGGGTCCCGGCCGTCCCGCCCGGACGCGCGCCGCGGTCAGGCGCGCGGGCCGGAGCGGTTGGTGTGGTCGAGCGGCACGTCCACGGTGACCTCGGTGCCGCCGCCCGGGCGGCCGCGGAAGTCGAGGCTGCCGCCGAGCTCGCCGACGATCAGGGTCCGGACGATCTGCAGGCCGAGGCTGTTGCTGCTCTCCACGTCGAAGTCCGGCGGCAGGCCGACGCCGTCGTCGGCGACGACCGCGACGAGGCGGGGACCGTCGCCCGGCCCGCGCGGGGCCTGCTCCGGGGCGTGCGGCTCGTCCGCGCCGGAGTCGGGCCACTCCCCCCAGACCCGGACGCCCGCCGGCTCGCTCGGCGCCACCCCCTCGCCGTAGCGGTGCGCGACGACCTCCAGCGTGCCGAACCGGTTGGCGAGGCCGTGCTCCAGCGCGTTCTGCAGCAGCTCGGTCAGCGCCATCGCCAGCGGCGTCGCGATCTCGGCGGGCAGCACGCCGAAGCTGCCGGACCGCTTCGGCACGACCTTGGTCTCCGGGGTGGACACCTCCCCCGCCATCGTGATCACCCGGTCCGCGATGTCGTCGAAGTCGATCAGCTCGTCCGGGGTGTGCGACAGCGTCTCGTGCACGATCGCGATCGACCCGACGCGGCGGACCGCCTCGTCCAGCGCCGCCCGCCCCTCGGGGATCTGCAGGCGGCGCGCCTGGAGCCGCAGCAGCGCCGCGACCGTCTGCAGGTTGTTCTTCACCCGGTGGTGGATCTCCCGGATGGTGGCGTCCTTGGTCATCAGCTCCCGGTCGCGCCAGCGCAGCTCGGTGACGTCCCGGCACAGCACGATCGCGCCGATCCGGGTGCCGCCGACGACCAGCGGGATCGTCCGCAGCTGCATGACCGACCCGTTCGCCTCCACCTCCACCTCGCGCGGCGCCCGGCCGCTGAGCACGACGCTGAGCGCCTCCTCCAGCGGCTCGCCGGTGTCGCACAGGTCGGCGGTGACCGTGCCGAGCGACTCCCCGGCCAGGTCGGACGGCAGGCCGAGGCGCCGGTAGGCGGACTGGGCGTTCGGGCTGGCGTAGACGACCGAGCCGCCCCGGTCCAGCCGCATCAGCCCGTCGCCGACGCGCGGCGAGCGCACCATGTTCGGCTCCTCGCCCGGCACCGGGAACCGCCCCTCGGAGATCATCTTGGCGAGGTCGCTGGCGCTCTGCAGGTAGGTCAGCTCCAGCCGGGACGGGGTGCGCGCCGAGCTGAGGTTGGTGCTGCGCTGGATCACGCCGAGGATCTTGGCGCCGCGGCGCACCGGGATCGACTCCTCCCGGACCGGGATGCCGCTGCCCCACTCCGGGTCGCCCTCCCGGACGATCCGCCGCTCCCGCCAGGCCACGTCGATCAGCCCGCGCCGCCCCGTCCGGACGACCTTGCCGACCAGGTCCTCGGGGTAGGCGGTCGGGCCGGTCGTCGGCCGCATCTGCGCGATCGCCACCCAGCCCTGCACGGCGGCGTCGGTGTCGGGGGCGCCGCCGCGCCGCCCGCCCCGGCCGCCCTGATCGTCGGCCAGGACCGCCGCGCCCGACCGCAGCGGCACCCACAGCAGCAGGTCCGCGAACGACAGGTCGGCGAGCAGCTGCCAGTCCGACACCAGCGCGTGCAGCCACTCCACATCGGTCTCGGTGAGGTCGGTGTGGTCGCGGACCAGATCGGTCAAGGTAGGCACCCGACCATCATCGCCCATCCGATCCGGTGCCCCGCCGCCGTCCCCGCCGCGCGCCACCTGGCAGGATTCCCGCATGACCGCAGCATCCGAAGCGCCGGCCGGACCCCCGCCCGGCCGCCCCGACCCGCTCGCCCGGCTCCGGGAGGAGGCCGCCCGGCGCGCCGAGGCGGGCCTGCGGCGGACGCTGCGCCCCCGCGGCGCCGGCCACGACGGCATGGCCGACCTGGCGTCCAACGACTACCTCGGGCTGTCCGGCGACCCCCGGCTGGTGGAGGGGGCGGTCGCCGCCGCCCGCGAATGGGGCACCGGGTCGTCCGGGTCCCGGCTGGTCACCGGCACGACCGCGCTGCACGCCGAGCTGGACCGGCGGCTCGCCGCGTTCACCGGCAGCGCCGCCGGGCTGGTGTTCTCCTCCGGCTTCCTGGCCAACCTCGGCGCCGTCACCGCGCTTTCCGGCCCCGGCGCGCTGGTGGTGTCCGACCAGGTCAACCACGCCTCGATCGTGGACGCGTGCCGGCTGTCGCGGTCCCGCGTCGCGATCGTCCCGCACCGCGACGCCGCCGCCGTCGAGCGCGCCCTCGCCGAACGCGACGAGGAGCACGCGGTCGTCGTCACCGACGCGGTGTTCTCCGTGGACGGCGACCTCGCGCCGCTGGCCGCCCTGCACCGCGCCGCCCGCGCGCACGGCGCCCTGCTGGTGGTCGACGAGGCGCACGCCCTCGGCGTCGTCGGCGACGGCGGACGCGGCGCCGCGCACGCCGCCGGCCTGGCCGGCGAGCCCGACGTGGTCCTCACGCTCACGCTGTCGAAGTCGCTGGCCTCGCAGGGCGGCGCCGTCCTCGGCGCTCCCGAGGTGATCCAGGCGCTGCTGGACACCGGCCGCTCGTTCATCTTCGACACCGGCCTGAACCCGCCCGCCGTGGGCGCCGCGCTCGCCGCCCTCGACGTCCTGGAGGCCGACCCGGACCTGCCCGGCCGGGCCCGTGCCACCGCCCGCGCGATGGCGAACCTCGCGACCGGTTCCGGTCTGGAGACCGCAGATCCGGCCGCCGCCGTCGTCCCGGTCTTCCTCGGCGAACCGGACGACGCGGTGCGCGCCGCCGCGATCTGCGCCGGGCACGGGCTGCGCGTCGGGTGCTTCCGGCCCCCGTCCGTCCCCAAGGGCCGGGCCTGCCTGCGGCTCACCGCCCGCGCGACCGTGGACGAGTCGGACCTCACAAGGCTGCGGACGGCCCTGGCGGAGATCGCCCGCTCTACCGGCCGTAGTCTGCACGCATAACATCGGGGGAAACCGATGATGAACGTGAGGAGATGCCGTGACGGAGGTCAGGGGCGGACCCCGGCACGGGGACGGATTCGAGCGCGGATTCGATCGGGCGGCGCTCAGTGACCTGGGCAAGCACCACACCAACCAGGCGCCGCGCATCCCGAAGTACTACAAGCTCAAAGAACTCCTCGTCGAGCTGATCCAGTCGCTGCCGCCGGGCAGCCCGCTGCCGCCCGAGCGGGCGCTGGCGGAGAAGTACGAGACGTCCCGGACGACCGTCCGGCAGGCGCTCGCCGAACTCGTCGTCGAGGGGCGCCTGCAGCGCATCCAGGGCAAGGGCACCTTCGTCGCCAAGCCGAAGGTCTCGCAGGAGCTCCAGCTCGTCTCCTACACCGAGGACATGCGCCACCACGGCCTGCGCCCCGAGACCCGCATCCTGGACGCCGGGTACGTCAGCGCCGACGAGCGCCTCGCCACGCTGCTGTGCATCCGCCCGGGCGGGCGCGTCCTGCGCGTCCACCGGCTCCGGCTCGCCGACGGCGAGCCGATGTCGATCGACACCTCGCACCTGCCGGCCCGGCGCTTCCCCGGCCTGCGCCGCGAGCTGCCCCGCCACCGCTCCCTGTACGAGACCCTCGCCACCGCCTACGACGTCCACCTGACGGAGGCGGAGGAGACCATCGAGACCGTCCTCGCCACCCCGCACGACGCGCAGCTCCTCGGCGTCGACGTCGGCCTGCCCATGCTCCTGCTGTCCCGGCACGCCTTCGACACCACCGGCCAGCCCGTCGAATGGGCCCAGTCCCTCTACCGCGGCGACCGCTACAAGTTCATCACCCGCCTGCGCCGCGACACCTGATCCCCCCGGTTCAGGCCGGGTCGGGGCTGTGGGCCTCGCGGAAGGCGGCGGGGTCGAAGGTGCCGCCGAAGGCGGGCGCCAGGCCGCGGTGGGCGGCGAGGAGGAACTCGGCGGGGTCCAGGGCGGACGCCCCGGCGGGCAGCGCGCCCGACAGCGGGCGCGCCGCGATGGTCTCCAGGTCGCGGATGTTGCTGCGCATCGCCAGGTCCGGGTCGTCCGGCCAGGAGCCGATGACGACGCCGGCGAGCTGCACGCCGCGGTGCGCCATCGCCTCCAGGGTGAGCGCGGTGTGGTTGAGCGTGCCGAGGTCGGGGCGGGTCGCCACGACGACGGCGGCGCCGAGCCAGCGGGCCAGGTCGGCGATGGTGGTGCCCTCCTCGTCGTAGCGGACGAGGAGGCCGCCCGCGCCCTCCACCAGCACCAGGTTGCGGGTCGCGGCGAGCTCCTGGACGTGCTTGGCGACGTCCGGCAGCCGGACGGGCGGGACGCCCGCGCGGCGAGCCGCGGCGGCGGGCGACAGCGGGTCGGGGAACCGCGCGGACTCGTGCAGGTCGTCGATGCCGGCGAGCCGCCGCACCTCGTCGAGGTCGCCGGGCTCGCCGCCGGCCATCCCGGTCTGGCCCGGCTTGACGACGGCGACCGACGCGCCGCGCGCGGCGGCGACGGCGGCCAGCGCGGCGGTGACGATGGTCTTGCCGACGCCGGTGCAGGTCCCGGTCACTACGAGCACACTCACGCCCGGCACACTAGCGCGCCGGGCCGGGCCCGGTCGGCCGCGGATTCCCACAGTCTTCCGCCGCCGGATTTGTATCCCGGGGAACCGGGGGGCGCGGGGGCACGTCAAAGGCGCATGGCCGGTTCGCATGCACGTACCAGCTTGATCGTCGCGGTCGCGAGCGCGGGCGCGCTGGCGGCCTGCGGCGGGGCGTCCGGGGTGGCGAAGCCACCGCACTCGCTGGAGCCCGGCGGGTCCACCGCGAAGCCCGCGAAGGACGCGCCGCGCGGCGAGCACCTCGTTCTGCGGATGCGCAGGACCGGGGGGATCGCCGGGCTCGGCGGCCCGGGTGCCCTGCCCGACTTCTCGCTGTACTCGACGGGCCGCGCGCTCGTCGCGGCGCAGGGGAAGGTCACCGAGTACCGGCTGAAGCGGGCCGCGCTCGACCGCCTGCTCGCCGAGGCGCGCGCCGCGGGCCTCGGCCGCTCGCACACGGTCGGGCCGGGCCGGGTGTCGGACGCGATGACCCTGGAGTTCACCCTGGGCGACGCGCACAGCAGCATCGCCGAGCCCGGGTCGCGGCCGGACCCGGCGACGGCGTTCCAGAGGCGGCTGGACCCGCACACCTGGCCGGCGTCCGACCTGGCGTCGGGGGCCGCGCCGTACAAGCCGTCGAAGGTGGCGGTGCTCGCGTCGCGGGGCGCGGTGGCGGACGGCCCGGTCAGGACGTGGCCGCTGGCGCCGCTCGCCGAGGGCGCGCGGGTGGGGACGGCCGTGTGCACGGTCGCAGCGTCCGCGAAGGTCCCGTCGAGCAGCCCGAACACGGCCTGGCGCAGCGGGGGCGCGACCTACACCGTCCGGCTGCGGCCGCTGCTGCCCGACGAGCGCTCCTGCGCCGACCTCCGCTGACCCGCCGGACCGCGGTCACCGGCGGCCCTCTTACGGACAGGCCGCATGTCAGCGTCCGGCGGCGAGGTCGGCGGCGATCTCGCGGGTGACGGCCCGCAGGTCGGGGGCGAGCTGGTCGAGGCGGTCGTCGAGGTCGTCGGCGAAGCCGAGCCGCTCCAGATCGGGCGCGGGGACGGCCTCGGGCATCCACGCGGAGTGGATGAGGAACGGCACCGTGGTGCCGTGCGGCGGCGCGAGGACGGCGACGGGCCCGCGCCCGACATCGGCGGCGTCGAACAGCTCGACGCGGAAGCGGTCGTCGTTGTGGACGGCGACGACGAGGTAGCCGTCGTGCCCGCCCGGGTCGCTGCCCGCGTACCGGCTTCCGCCGCGTCCGCGCGGGACGAACGACGGCGAGGTCGGGTAGTCGTCCAGCGCGAACGTCCACTCGGCGAGCGGACGGAGGTCGTCGCGGTCGTGGCTGACCAGGACGGCCGGGGTCTCCTCCGCCGGGAACAGGTCGGCGTCGATGCGGCCGGTGTAGTTGCGCAGCGCCCGCTGGTTGATCGCCTCCGGGTGGAAGCCCAGGTAGATGAGGTGGTGCCGGGTCGGGTCGGTCTGCCCCTCGATGCTCCAGTCGATCGCCGACAGCTCCGCCTGCCACCAGCGCTCCGGGTCGGCGGCGCGCGCGTGCTCGCGCACCTTTCCGGTCTCGGGATCGAACAGCAGGACGGTGGTGAGCGCGGGCGACATGCCGTGGCAGTACATCCCGCGCAGCGCCGGGTCGACCGGGCGGCCGAACGCGTCGAGGTCGTCCTCGCGCAGGTACATGCCGATGTCGACGCCGGGGCTGTGCTCCATGACGACCTGGACGCCGGCCGAGTCGTCGTACCTGGCGTAGAAGTGGTTAACCTCGGGCGCGATCCGGAACTCCTTGCAGGCCACGGTGCCGCCGCCCGGGCGCAGGTCGTCCTTGCGGATCAGCAGGACGGGTCCGTCGGGGTTGTTGGCAACGGTCCGGGCAGCGCCGAAGACCTCGTCGGTGTCGATCTTGTAGGCGGTGTCGGCGAGGACGAGCCAGTCGCGGGTCTGGGTGACGGTGTGCGTGGCCTGCGGCAGGACGGCGTCCTCCACGTCCCAGCGCTCGACCCGGCTCCCCTCCCCCGCGTACCGGATCACCGAGACGGCGCCGGTCAGGACGTCGCGGCTGACCGTCCACAGGCAGCCGCGCTCGGGGTCGACGACCGGGTGCGCCGACGTGGAGACCAGCGGCAGGACGGCCTGGTCGATGGCGGGCTTCCAGTCGTCGCGGTGGCCGACCTCGGCGACGAACCCGAGGGTGACGGGGTCGACCTCGACGGGCCGCCCGGCGTCCCAGGTGGCGAACAGCCGGTCGCCCCAGGGCAGCGGCGCGGTGTTGGCGGCGTTGACGAACCCCCACGGCGAGCTCGTGCCGACCGGACCGGCGGTGAACAGGTCGGGGCGGGCGCGGCGCAGCCGGACGGACGGGGTGTCGATGACCCGGGCGCGCCAGCGGAACCGCCCGC
The DNA here is from genome assembly GCF_030283205.1 of Actinomadura opuntiae. GTDB lineage: Bacteria > Actinomycetota > Actinomycetes > Streptosporangiales > Streptosporangiaceae > Spirillospora. Next base: position 180,032 of record NZ_JASNWF010000017.1, on the reverse strand, counting down.
CGGCGTCCGGCCGGAGCGGCAGCCGCGCGATGATCCCGTCGCCGAAGAACGCGTGCACGGGATGGGTGCGCTGGTCGGAGGTGCTGACGACGTAGTGGCCGCGCACGTCGTCCGGCCAGGCGCCGGCGACGACGCCGAACTCGATGTCGCCGATGTCCTGCGTGCCGAGGATCGAGCGGGGGACCGGCATGGCGCCTCCTGGGGTCGGCGAGGGTGCCAACGATCGACAGGGCCAATCAACACGCGGCGGGCCCTAGTAGTCAAGCCTCTAACGACTAACCGGCCAGGCGGGTCGTCCGGCCGCGCACGCGTCCGCCATGGATGCGGATAGCCTGATATGCCGCGGCCTTCGGGCCGCGACGACCCGGCACCGACGGCTCCCCGGCCTGGAGAAACACCCGATGCAGACAGCTCCCGTCACCGTCCGCGACGCGCGCCCCCACGAGTACGACCTGATCGGTGAGCTGACCGTCGAGGTGTACGTGCACGGCGGGCTGGTCTCGCCGGAGTCGTCCTACGTGGAGACGCTGCGCAACGCCGCCGACCGGGCCGCCAAGTCGCAGCTGCTCGTCGCCGAGGTCGCCGGCGAGGTCGCGGGCGCCGTCGCCTACTGCCCGCCCGGCAGCCCGTACGCCGAGCTGGCCGGCCCGGACGAGGCCGAGTTCCGCATGCTCGCCGTCCTGGCGAAGGCCCGGGGGGCCGGCGCGGGACGCGCCCTGGTCGGCGAGTGCACGGCGCGGGCGCGCGCCGCGGGCCTGAGCGGGCTGCGGCTGTCCACGCAGGCGAACATGCAGGCCGCGCACCGCATGTACGAGCGGCTCGGCTTCGTCCGGACACCGGACCGGGACTGGTCCCCGGTGCCGGGCCTGCGCCTGCTCACCTATTCCCTGACGTTCTAGACGGCCGGGGACGTCCAGAGGCGGGGCCCGGAGCGGGCGTCCAGGCACGACAGGATTCCACGCCGTCCTGCAGCGGGCGGAGGCGGCGAGGCCGCGTCCCACCCGCTGACCCCGGCTGGCGGGCCGGTCAGCGGGCCCGCATGCGCGCCACCACGCCGGTGTCGTAGCCGCCGCCGGCGAACTCGGGATAGTCGAGGAGTTCCACCAGGAACGGCAGGTTCGTCGTAAGGCCCTCGATGCGGAACGCGCCGAGAGCCGCGCGGGCGCGGGCCAGGGCGTGCGCGCGGTCGTCGCCGTGCACGCACAGCTTCGCCAGCAGCGAGTCGTAGTACCCGGTGACGGTGTTGCCCTCGGCGTAGCCGGCGTCGATGCGGATGCCGTCGCCGACCGGCTCCTCCCACACCTTGATCTCCCCGCCGCCGGGGACGAACAGCTGCGGGTCCTCGGCGTGGACGCGGAACTCGATCGCGTGGCCGCGCGGCGCGGCCCCGGTCGCGGTCGCGGGCTCGCCCGCCGCGATCCGGAACTGCTGCTCGACCAGGTCGACGCCGGTGACCAGCTCGGTGACGGGGTGCTCGACCTGCAGCCGGGTGGTCATCTCCAGGAAGAAGAACTCCTGCGCCGCCGGGTCGACCAGCCACTCGACGGTCCCGGCGCCCCGGTGCCCGACGGCCTGCCCCGCGCGGACGGCGGCGGCCAGCATCCGCTCGCGCAGCGCCGGCCCGACGCCGGGCGACGGGCTCTCCTCGACGACCTTCTGGAACCGGCGCTGGACCGAGCAGTCCCGCTCCCCCAGCGCGACGACGGTGCCGTCCGCCAGGCCGAGGATCTGCACCTCGACGTGCCGGGCGCCCTCCACGTACCGCTCCAGCAGGACGTCGCCGTGCCCGAACAGCCGCACGGCGGCGGCGTGGGCCGCATCGAACGCGGTGCGCAGCGACGCCTCGTCGTACGCGGCGGCCAGGCCGGCGCCGCCCCCGCCGGCGGCGGGCTTCACCATCACCGGGTAGCCGATCCGCCCGGCCTCCTCCACGGCGGTCGCCGCGTCCGGGACGGGCTCCCACGCGCCGGGCGCGACCGGGACGCCCGCCTCCTTCATCAGGTTCCGGGCGTTGATCTTGTCGCCCATCCGGGCGATCGTCAGCGGCGGCGGCCCGACCCAGACCAGGTCGCGCTCGGCGACCTGCCGGGCGAACGCGGCGTTCTCGGCGAGGAACCCGTAGCCGGGGTGGACGGCCTGCGCGTTCGTGCGGTGCGCGGCCTCCAGGACCGCCGCCGCGTTCAGGTAGCTGCGGGCCGGGTCGGCGGGGCCGATCAGCACCGCCTCGTCGGCCTCGGCGACGTACGGCAGGTCGGCGTCGGCCTCGGAGTACACCGCGATGGCCTTGAGTCCCATGGCGCGCGCGGTGTGCACGACACGGCCGGCGATCTCTCCCCGGTTCGCCACGAGCACGGACTCGAACACCTGCGGACTCCCCTCCGGCGCAACGGCGGCGCGCCCGCTTCCCGGGCGCCCGACCCGGCCGACACTAGCGCGTCCGGGCCGCCTCCGCCGCCGAGCGCGGACGAGAGGCGGTCAGGGGCGGGGACGGCGGTCGACGACGCGGCTGAGCGCCTCCACCACGGTCGGGTCGTACTCGGCGGCCGAGTCCAGCCGCAGCCGCTCCAGGACGGCGGCGCCGCGGTCGCGGTCGGCGGAGTCGCCCACCAGGTCGTCGTAGGCGTTGGCGACCTTGATGATGCGCCCGGCCAGCGGCGGCGCCGGGGCGGGCCGCTCGTCCTCCCCCGGTCCGCCGAACGTCTCCGGGCCCGTCCGGTAGGGGTGCGAGGACAGCTGGACGATGTGCGCCACCCGGTCCAGCACGCCGGTCTGCTTGATGACCTCGGCGCCCAGCTCGGCGATGCGGCGCTGCTCGGCGGGCGAGGCCAGCACGGTCGCGCCGCCGGGGATCGGGTCGCCCAGCGACAGCTGCCCGATGTCGTGCATCAGCGCCGCGTACTCCAGCTCCAGCAGCTCCTCCTCGGACATGCCGAGCTCGCGGCCCATCGCCACCGACAGCCGCGACACCCGCCGCGAGTGCCCGGTCTCGACGTAACCGCCGACCTCGGTGACCCGCGACAGCGCCCGGACGGTCTGCAGGTACGTCGCGCGGATCCCCGCGTACCGGCGGAACGCGAACTGGGTGACCAGGATCGGCACCGTGAAGATCAGCAGCGCGGCCTCGCCCATCGCGGTGGTCGCGACCGCGATCAGCATCGCGGTGGCGCTGGTCGCCGCGCACAGGGCCATCTTCGCGTCGATCTCGTCGCGCAGCGCGATGCCGAACCGGGCCCGCACCGCCTCCGCCCGGATCATCGCGGCGATCAGCACGTCGGTGAAGCAGGACAGCACGACGACGAGCCCCATCACGGCGAGCAGCAGCTGCCAGGGCAGGCCGAGCGACAGCATCGGCCGGAAGCACAGCGCCACGATCGCGACGGTGAACAGCCGGCGCGCCATCGCGTCCGGGCGCGGCGACCGGCCGACGAGGACGTGCGGCAGCGAGCCGACCAGCATCCCGACCGACGTCACCGCGACGACCTGCAGCGGGGAGTGCTCGGCGGGGACGACGCCGAGCGGCGCGTCCGGCGGGGCGCCCTCGGGGCCGATGCCGACCAGCAGCGCGTAGCCCATCGCGCCGGCGCTGGCGATCGGCGCGACCTCCCGGTTGCCCGGCATCACCATCCGGAACAGCTCGCCGAGCGCGATCAGCACGCCGAAGATGATCGCGACGTTGGGCTGGCGCAGCCCGGCCGCGGCGACCTCGGTGATCGCGACGATGACGAACAGCCCGGCGGTGGCGATCAGCAGCAGCTGGCCGGAGTCGATGGTCTGCCACGCGGCCCGCTCGCGGCGGGCCCGGATCTGGGTGCTGCTCATGGGGGGTCCGGTCACCGCCGTGCTTCGTCTCCGGCGACCCGCAGGGGCGCGCTCGGGTCGTCGTGGTCCTGCTGGGTGGTCTCGACGACGTCGTCGTCCGGCAGCACGACCGGCCGCGGCGGCTCCCAGCCGTCCCGGTCCAGCGCGCGCAGGAACGCCTCCACCATCACCGGGTCGAAGTGGTCGCCCATGCCGCGGCGCAGCTCCGCCACGGCCTCGCCCACGGTGCGGGCCGCCCGGTAGGAGCGGGTCGAGGTCATCGAGTCGAACGCGTCCGCGACGGAGATCACCCGGGCGAACTCGGGGATCTCGTCGCCGGCCAGGCCCATCGGGTAGCCGCGGCCGTTCACCTTCTCGTGGTGGTGCATGATCCCGGCGAGCGCCTCGTCCAGGAACCCGATCTCCCGGACGATCTCCAGCCCGCGCATCGGGTGCAGCTGGATCGCGGCGAACTCCTCCTCGGTGAGCGAGCCCGACTTCTGCAGCACCTTGGTCGGCACGCCGAGCTTGCCGACGTCGTGCAGCATGCCCGCGTACCGGATCGCCTCGACCCGGTCGGCGCGCATGCCGATCTCCTGGGCGATCATCACCGAGCCGCGGGAGACCCGCTCGGAGTGGCCGCGGGTGTAGTAGTCCTTGGTCTCGACGGCCTGGCAGAGCGCGGCGAGGGTGGCGGCGTGCGCCTGCTGCTGGGCGTACGCCTGGTCCATCGCCCACCGGGCGATGAACAGCGGCAGCAGCACCAGCACGGCGGCGAAGGCGCCGATCCGCGGCCACAGCCCGGCGATCAGCAGCCCGACCATGCCGTAGCCGAGGCAGCCGACGGCGAGCTGGCCGCTCTCGTGCAGCAGCTCGCGCGGGTCGGCCTGCCGCGACAGCAGCAGCACCCCGGCCATCAGCAGCAGGTTGACCAGGACGAAGGTGACCAGGGCGCCGAGGAACGGGCCGATCACGTTCTCCACCCAGCGGGCCTGCTCGGGATGGAACCGGTCACCGCCGAGCAGGTCGAAGACCGTGCCGGCGCAGAAGCCGCTGAGCGCGAACTGGGCGCCGTTGAAGGCGCGCTTCTCCGGCGCGAAGAACCGCTGCCCGGTGACCAGGGCGCTGAGGCCGAGCAGCGCCGCGCCGGACGGGCCGAGCAGCACGACCCCGGCCAGGCTCGCGGCGAAGCTGAGCGAGACCCGGGCCCGCTCCACGTTCAGCCGGGCGGGCGCCGAGTCGCAGATCAGGAACAGCAGGGCCAGCACGGCCAGCTTGGTCCAGTCCACCCCCGCGAAGGACGACGTGGCGATGGCCGCGGCCGCGAGCGCGACCACACCGCACACGTACGCCCAGGCAGCGAGAGGTAGTCCACGCATTGCCGCCCCTTCGGGAGTGACGAACGAGCGGGCCGCCGCCGGGATCGAGCGTGCCTGCCGGCACTAGACCCAGGAAACGCCCTCGGGCATCATCAGCGACGACACCGCGGCGCCCGGGCACCGGCCGCGTCCGGCCGGAACGTCCTGCTTGAGCATGGCTTCCGCCTCCCCCCGTCTGACCGGGTCGGCCGGCGCGCGGCCGGCCCGCCGGAACCGCGCGGCCCCGGTCTCCCGGAACCGCACATACCCCGAATTCCCGGGGCGTGCACGCGTTCCCGTCGCTGATTTCGGCCCAAGCCTAACGCGAACTGCCCAGGTCACACAGGCATGCGGGGAATCGTGAGCAAAGCGTGAAGCAAGTGTCACTTTAAGTGATCAATTGCCCAGGTCAATGCACCCAGCGTACCCGCACAATGCCTCTGCACAATCTCAATGCACGTGCATCTGCAAATGGCATTCTTAAATCGGCCGGAATCAACGCATCAATGGCGCCAAACCCGCATTCCCACAGGTCTCCGGCACTCAGGCGGTGCGCCCGCGGGCCCAGGCGGCCGTCTCGGCGAGACCGTCCACCAGGCTCACCCGCGGCTCCCAGCCGAGCGCCGCACGCGTCGGCCCCGGGTCCACCGCCATCGCGGGCAGGTCGCCCAGGCGCGGCGGCGCGAACTCCGGCTCGTCCGGCGCGCCCACCGCGGCGGCGACGAGCGCGTGCAGGTCCCGGTCGGTGGTCTGCAGCCCCGTCCCCACGTTGAACCGCCCGCCGCCGCCCGCCTCGCCCGTGGCGCGCGCGAACGCGTCCACCACGTCCAGGACGTACACGTAGTCGCGGGTCTGCTTGCCGTCCCCGAACACCCGCGTCGGACGGCCCGCCAGCAGCGCGTCGGTGAAGATCGAGATCACGCCGGCCTCGCCCTCGGGCGTCTGCCTCGGCCCGTAGACGTTCGCCAGCGTCAGCGTCGTGTAGTCCAGGCCGTGCAGGGCCTTGTACATCCCGGCGTACACCTCGCCCGACACCTTGGAGGCCGCGTACGGCGACGCGGGGCGCAGCGGCGCGTCCGGCGGAACGGGCAGCGCGTCCGGCACCCCGTAGACCGCGCAGCTGGAGGTGAACACGACCTTGCGGCTCCCCGCCGCCCGCGCCGCCTCCAGCACATTCGCCGTGCCCACCGCGTTGACCCGCGCGTCGTGCAGCGGGTCGGCCACGCTGGCGCGCACGCTCACCTGCGCCGCGAGATGGCAGACCACCTCGGGACGGCGCGCCGCGACGCGCTCGGCCAGCGCCGGGTCGGCCACGTCCATCCGCCACAGCTCGATCGCCGGGTTGAGGTTGGCGCCCGACGACAGGTCGTCCACGCCGACGACCTCATGGCCGTCGGCGAGGAGCCGGTCGACGAGATGGGACCCGATGAAGCCGGCCGCGCCGGTGACGAGAGCGAGCACCCCAGCACGATACCCAGCCCGCCGCCGGCCGGCCGGGGCCCCCGCGCCCGCTCCGGACGACAGTCCCCGGGCCCGGAGCGGTCAGGCGGTCAGGCGGACCCGAGCGATCAGGCGGACCCGGAGGCGCCCGCGTTGTCGGAGGCCTTGATCTCGCCGCAGATCTCCTCGATCCGGCCGAGCACCTTCGAGCGCAGGTCGGCCGGCGCCTGCTCGCAGCCGCAGGACTTGCTCACGATCTTCTTGACGGCCTCTTCCAGGCCGTACTCGCGCAGGCAGGGCCCGCACTCGTCGAGGTGCTCGCGCACCTCGCCGCAGCCGCCCTGGTCGAGTTCGCCGTCAAGGTAGCTGTAGACGCGTGCGAGGACCTCGTCGCAGGACGTCTCGTGGTGGTCGCCACAGCTCATGGCTCACGCACCCCTCTCGCTCACCGCGCCGCGCCGGGGCGCGGTGTCCGGCATGTCGCTCCGCTCTGCGCGTCCGGCGCGTTCCCGGCTCATGCCGGCCCCCCGGTGGCGCGCGTCAGGCCGCGGTCCTGAGCGTAGTCCTCCAGCATGCCGCGCAACTGCCGGCGGCCGCGGTGGAGGCGCGACATCACGGTGCCGATGGGCGTGCCCATGATGTCGGCGATCTCCTTGTAGGCGAAGCCCTCGACGTCGGCGAGGTAGACGGCGATGCGGAACTCCTCGGGCAGCTCCTGCAGCGCCCGCTTCACGTCCGAGTCGGGCAGGTGCTCCAGCGCCTCGGCCTCGGCGGACTTCAGCCCGCTGGAGGTGTGCGACTCGGCGCGCGCGAGCTGCCAGTCCTCGATCTCCTCGGTCGCCGACTGCTGCGGCTGCCGCTGCCGCTTGCGGTAGGAGTTGATGAACGTGTTGGTCAGGATGCGGTACAGCCACGCCTTGAGGTTGGTGCCTTCCTTGAACTGGTGGAAGGACGCGAACGCCTTGGCGAAGGTCTCCTGCACGAGATCCTCGGCGTCCGCCGGGTTGCGCGTCATGCGCAGCGCGGCCGAGTACAGCTGATCCAGGAACGGCAGCACGTCGCGCTGGAACCGCTCCTGGCGCTGTTCAACGGTCTCCGTGGTGCCCGGTACCTGACCCACCCCCTTGACTGTGGCGCCCTTGGCCGTGGCCGGCCGGCTGGCGTCGTACCCCACAGACGATATCGGGCCGCGCTGCCTCAGCACGCCCCCGGGGGCGCGTGCGCCGCCGGGCGGGGCCACCGCCCCCGCGCCGCGCGGGTGATCGGCAACGGCTGTGGTCATCGGCCTGCACCTCCGCTGTACTCGTCCTGAGACCCGCCGCGATGCGGACGGTTATGAGACGGTGCAACGCCGGGACCCGCCCGCCGATTCCCCGACCGGGGGCCCCGCGCGGAAAAGGTTCCGGAGGTCCCCGCGCGGGCCCGGCCGCCCCCGGCCTGCACGGAGGGTGATGACCGGGCCCTGGCGGGGAAAGAACCCACATACACGGCGAGAACAGGAGCAAACCGTTGCTACCGGTGCCGGCGCGACCTCCCGAGCCCACCATCGCCAGCCTGCGCGGATCCCCCGAGGGCGACGCGCTGGCGCGCTACTGGAGGTTCTACTGGGCGGTGGCCGACGCGCAGCTGACGCGCTGGCTGCCGCGCAGGCCGTCGCGCGTCCTCGACATCTCCGGCGACCACGGCCGCTGCGCGGAGCGCGCCGCCGGGGCCGGCCACGCGGTCGTCGAGGTCCGCGACCCCCTGCTCGCCCGCCGCACGGCCGGGGCGCCGGCGGACGGGGCGTCCGGCGACGGCCGGGCCGGCTCCGGGGGTGGGACGGTCAAGGTCTTCGGGGACTCGGGGTCGCTCGCCTTCCTCGGCGACGCGTCCGTGGACGCCGTCCTCGCCGAGAACCGGGTGCTGTCGCGGCACCTGGCCACCGAGGAGACGATCGCCGAGATCGCCCGCGTGCTGCGGCCGGGCGGCCGCGTCCTGCTGTGCGTGGACTCCCTGACCCTCGGGATGGCGCTGCTGGCCGAGCAGAGCCACTGGGCGCACCTGTCGGACGTGCCGAGCGCCGAGGTCGTCCTGGTGCCGTGGCCGGACGGGACGATCACCCGCTGCTTCGGCGCGGACCAGCTCCGCGAGCTCCTCGCCGAGGTCGGGCTGGAGGTCTGCTGGATCCGGCCGCGCACGGCGCTGTCCCCGTCGACCGTCGAGCACGTCCTGGCCTCGTCCCCGGACGCGCTGCCCCGCCTGGTCCGCACCGAGCTGAACGCCCCGCCCGGGGACGAGTCGCTGGGCTTCCACCTCCTCGCCAGCGCCAAGCGGCTCTAGCCCGCAGCCACCGGACGGCTCAGCGCCCCCGCCGGTCGTGCCGGGCCTGGCAGGGCACGCAGCGCGCGGCGTCCGGACGGGCCTCCAGGCGGCCTTCGGGGACCGGGCGGCCGCAGCCGACGCACTGCCCGTAGGTGCCCGCGCCGACGCGGTCGAGGGCGGCCTGGACGGCGGCGCGGTGCCGGCGCAGCGAGTCGACCGCGGCCTCGACGCGGTCGCGGTCGGAAAGGCCGGAGCCCGCGTCCGCCGGGGAGTGGTCGCGCTCCGGGCTCTCCCCGCGCAGAATGGCGATGGAGCGATCCAGATCCTCGATCATGGCCTGCAGGCGGGAACGGGCTGCGGCTGCGTCCACGGGGTCCGAACTCCTCCCGGTGGGGGTCTCCGGGCAATGCCGTCCGGCAATGGCGCTTCCGGTCCCGGCCGCCGGCGCCGGGAGGGCCGGGCGGCGGTCGGAACCGGTCAGAACAGAGAGCCGGAATGGTTGTCGGAACTATCCCCGTTGCCGGACGGTTCTATGAGTTCCGGCCCGTTGTTTTTCACGCTGTTGACCGCTTTCGACACCGGATAGGCGTCCATCGTGCCGGCCATCGCGGGGACCAGCAGCCCGCGCACCCGCTCGGGATCGGTCAGCTCCGGGTCGAGCCAGGCGTCCCACCGGTCGGGCTCGACGATCATCGGCATCCGGTCGTGGATGCGGCCGAGGTCGTCGGGCGCGTTCGTGGTGATCACCGTGCACGTCCACAGCCAGTCGGCGTCCTCGTCGTCGCGCGGCTTCCACAGTTCGTAGAGCCCCGCCATCGCCATCACGGCGCCGTCCTTGGGGCGGATGAAGAACGGCTGCTTCTGCGGCTTCCTCTTCGCCTTCTTCTCCCCCTCCGCCGGGTCGTCCGGGGATTCGAGCGTGTACCACTCGAAGTAGCCGTCGGCGGGCAGCAGGCAGCGCCGCTTGGCGAACGCCCGCCGGTACGACGGCTTCTCGTGGACGGTCTCGACCCGCGCGTTGATCATGCGGGAGCCGATCGACAAATCCTTGGCCCACGACGGGACCAGGCCCCAGCGGAGCGTGCGGAGCTGGCGCACCGCCTCCTCCTCGCCGTCGCCGGCGTCCTTCGGGCGCCGGTTCAGGACGGCGGGGACCTGCTTGGTCGGGGCGACGTTGTAGTCGGGCTGGATCTCCCCGCCGGCCGCGTCGACCTGCACCTGGAACTCGTCCAGAAGCTCCTGACGCGCACGGGTGGTGGCATATCGACCGCACATGGTCCCCATACTGCCGCGCTTGAGGCGCCTTGTGGCGGGCATGTAGCGGGTCATGCGACCCATCGAGACCCTGGCCCGCCCCCTGGTGGCGGCCCCGTTCATCATGACCGGTCTGGAGGCGGTCCGCGATCCGCGCCCGCGCGCCGAGCAGGTCGGGCCGTCGGTGAAGCCGATCGCCGACCGGATCGACTGGATGCCGAAGGACCCCGAGACCCTCGTCCGGATCGAGGGCGCGATCAGCCTGGGCACCGGCGCGCTGCTGGTCATGGGCAAGTTCCGCCGGCTGACGACGCTGCTGTTGGCCGCGCAGATGGTGCCCGCCCTGGCGACCGAGCACCGCTACTGGACCGAGGACGACCCCGAGCGGCGCGCCGACGAGCGCGCCCACCTGCTGAAGAACGGCGCCCTGTTCGGCGCGCTGCTGATGTCGGCGACGCAGCCGCGCCGCGCGCCGCGGCTGGCCGAATTGCGCCGCGTCGCCCGCGAGTCGCAGATCAGGACCGGCGCCGAGGCCAAGGCGATGCGCAAGGAGGCCGCGGCGACGCTGCGGGAGGCCCGCCGCGAGGCGTCCCGGCAGGTCCGCGTGGCCCGCGCCGAGGGCGGCCGGAAGGCGGCCAAGCGGGCCGCGAAGGCCGCGAAGGCCGGCAGCGGCGGCGGTGCCCTGCTCGGCGCCAAGCTCGGCAAGGCGTCCGCCAAGGCCGGGAAGGCGTCCGGCAAGGCGTCCGGCGTGATGACGCAGGCCGGCAAGTCCCTCAAGGCCGGCGCCGCGACGCAGGCCGCCAAGGCCGCGAAGTCGGGCCGGGGCGGCGGCGCCAAGCTCGGCATGAAGCTCGGCCGGAGCTCCGGGCGGGCCTCCGGCCGGGGCGGCGCGCTGCTCGCCGGGCTGAAGCTCGGCAAGGCGTCCCGCAAGGGCGGCCGGTTCGGCCTGAAGGGCGGCAAGGCCGCCGGGAAGGCCGGCTGGGCGTCCGGCAAGGCGTCCGGCATGGCGTCCCAGGCCGGCAAGACCGTGAAGGCCCAGACCAGCGCGCAGGCCGCCAGGGCCGCGAAGGCCGGCCGGACGGTCGGCAGCGGCACGGCGGTGCAGGCGGGCAAGGTGCTCCAGGCCGTCAAGCACTGACCGCCCGAGCGCCCGGTTCCCGAAGGAAGCCTTAACGCGGTCTCAAATCGGTTGAACCGCGTGCAGGGTCGCCCGCGTACTGCCTGGTGACCGCCCGCTCGTGGGTTCTTCGACCGACACGGAGACGCCCGGCCATGGCAGTACCCGGATCGACCCGCCGGACCGGCGGCCTGCGGAGCCTGCTCCGCAGGCCCGGCCCGGACGGCGGCCCGCGCCCCGCACCGGAGGGCGAGGAGCTGGTGGCGCGGCTGTACCGGGAGTACCAGCGGCCGCTGCTGTCGTTCGTGCTGCGGCTGACCGGCGGCGACCGGCAGTGGGCCGAGGACGTCGCGCAGGAGACGATGATCCGGGCGTGGCGCAGCGCCGACCGGCTGGACGTCCGCTCGTCCTCGCTGATGCCCTGGCTCGCCACGGTGGCCCGGCGTATCGTGATCGACGACCGGCGGTACCGCGACGTCCGGCCGCCCGAGGTCGGCGACGCCCCCCTGGAGAACCTCCCGATGGCGGACGAGATGGACGGCCTGCTGCGCAAGGTCGTCGTGACCGAGGCGCTGGCCTCGCTGTCGCCCGCGCACCGGCAGGCGCTGACCGAGACGGTGCTGCGCGACCGGACGGTGAACCAGGCCGCCGAGCACCTCGGCATCCCGGTCGGCACGGTGAAGTCCCGGGTGTACTACGCGCTGCGCGCCCTGCGCGTCGCCTTGGAGGAGAGGGGGGTGACCTCATGAGTTCCCAGGTCGAGCACACCGACGTCGGCGCCTACGCGCTGGGGCTTCTCGAAGCCGATGATCGGCGGGCCTTCGAGGCGCATCTGGCGGGGTGCGGCGCCTGCCTGGCCGAGCTGCGCGAGATGGGCGCGATGGCCGAGGCGCTCTCCGGGATCGACCCGGCGGCGGCCGAGCCGCCGGGTGAGCCGGCGAGGCCGCCCGCGCCGGTGATCGACCTCGTCCGGCGCAAGCAGGCCCGGGACCGGCGGACGCGGCGCTTGGCGTACGCGGCGGGCGCGGCGGCGGCCGCCGCGCTGGTGGCGGTCGGCGTCGGCGTCGGGACGACGCTGGGCGGCGACGAGGAGAAGCCGCCGCCGCAGCCGCAGGCGATCGTGGGCGAGCGGCACCAGGCGACCGACGCGCGGACGGGCGCGTCCGGCACTGTCGGGCTCGTGAACAAGAAGTGGGGCACGCAGATCAGCTTCGAGCTGACGAAGGTCAAGGGCCCCCTGAGGTGCCATCTGGAGGCGGTGTCGGCGTCGGGCGCGCGGACGGTCGTCGGCGGATGGCGCGTTCCCGCGCCCGGCTACGGCGTCCCTGGATCCCCGAAACCGCTCACCATGCAGGGCGCGACGGCGCTGTCGCGCACCGAGATCAGCCGCTTCCAGGTGGTCGTGGACGGCGGCGGGACCCTGCTCACCATCCCCCTCTGACCCGGAAACCGGTTCGCCCGGCCCTCGCGCGCGCCCGATAACCTTGGGGCATGCCCTCTCCGCACTGGAAGGCCCCGGTCGCCGGCGGCCCGATCGACGCCACGGTCCGGCTGCCCGGCTCCAAGTCGATGACCAACCGGGCGCTGATCCTCGCGGCGCTCGCCGAGGATCCGGTGCGCATCACCCGGCCGCTGCACAGCCGCGACACCGAGCTGATGGCGGACGCGCTGCGCGCGCTGGGGGCGAACATCGACGAGGACTCCGCCGACTGGCAGACCGTTCCGGGTGAACTGCGCGGACCCGCGCGGGTGGACACCGGGCTCGCCGGGACGGTGATGCGGTTCGTCCCGCCCGTCGCGGCGCTGGCCGCCGGCGAGGTCGCGATCGACGGCGACCCGTACGCCCGCAAGCGCCCGATGGGCCCGATCATCGCCGCGCTGCGCGCGCTCGGCGTCGCGATCGACGACGGCGGGCGCGGCGCGCTGCCGTTCACCGTGCACGGCACCGGCTCGGTCGGCGGCGGTCCGGTGACGATCGACGCGTCGGGGTCGTCGCAGCTGGTGTCGGGGCTGCTGCTGGCGGCGGCGCGGTTCGACAAGGGCGTGGAGGTCCGGCACGAGGGGCCGCCGGTGCCGTCCGCGCCGCATCTGGCGATGACCGTGGCGATGCTCCGCGAGCGCGGGGTGACGGTCGAGACCGAGGAGAACCTCTGGCGGGTCGCGCCGGGGCCGGTCCGCGGCGGCGAATGGGTGATCGAGCCCGACCTGTCGAACGCGGCGCAGTTCCTCGGCGCGGCGCTGGTCACCGGCGGGCGCGTGACCGTCCCGGACTGGCCGGCGGAGACGACGCAGCCGGGCGACGCGCTGCGCGGCCTGCTCGCCCGGATGGGCGCGGAGGTGACGCTCGGGCCGGACGGGCTGACCGTCCGCGGGCCCGGCGGGTTCTCCGGGCTGGACGCCGACCTGCACGACGTCGGGGAGCTGACCCCGGTGCTCGCGGCGCTCGCCGCGCTGGCCGACTCCCCGTCCCGGCTGACCGGGATCGCGCACCTGCGCGGCCACGAGACCGACCGGCTGGCGGCGCTCGTCACCGAGATCAACGGGCTCGGCGGCGACGCGCGGGAGCTGCCCGACGGCCTGGAGATCCGGCCCCGCGCGCTGCACGGCGGCGTGTTCCGCACCTACGACGACCACCGGATGGTGATGGCTGCGGCGGTGCTGGGCCTGGCCGTCCCGGGCGTCGAGGTGGAGAATCCGGGCACGGTGGGCAAGACACTTCCAGGCTTCACCGAGCTGTGGACGTCGATGCCGGCGTCCGCCTGAGAACGGGGACGGACCACTGGCACGACGAGTACAGGACTACGACGAGGACGACGTCCGGGTGCGGCCCGGGCGCCGCGGGTCGCGGCCGCGCACCCGCCGCCGCCCGGCGCACGAGGACGCCTCCTCCGGTTTCGTGACGGCGGTGGACCGGGGCCGGTACCGCTGCCTGGTGGACGGCGGGGCCCGCGGCGAGCGGGCCGTCGTCGCGATGCGCGCCCGCGAGCTCGGCCGCAAGGGCGTGGTGGTCGGCGACCGGGTCGCGCTGGTCGGGGACGTGTCGGGCGCGCCGGACACGCTGGCCAGGATCGTCCGGGTGGAGCCGCGGACGTCGTCGCTGCGCCGCACCGCCGACGACACCGACCCGTTCGAGCGGATCATCGTGGCGAACGCCGAGCAGCTGGTGATCGTGACGGCGCTGGCCGATCCGGAGCCGCGGCCCCGGATGATCGACCGGCAGCTCGTCGCCGGCTACGACGCCGGCATGGACCCGCTGCTCTGCCTCACCAAGGCCGACCTCGCCGACCCCGCCGAGCTCGTCGCCGAGTACGCGCCGCTCGGCGTCCCGTACGTGGTGACGCGGCGCGGCGGCGACCTGGCGGAGCTGCGCGGGCACCTGTCCGGCCGGATGAGCGTGCTCGTCGGCCACTCGGGGGTCGGCAAGTCCACGCTGGTCAACGCGCTGGTCCCGGACGCGGAACGCGCCGTGAGCCATGTGAACGCGGTGACCGGGCGGGGCCGGCACACCTCGTCGTCGGCGATCGCGCTGGAGCTGCCCGGCGGGGACGGCTGGATCATCGACACCCCGGGGGTGCGCAGCTTCGGGCTGGCGCACGTCGAGCCGGAGAACGTGATCAACGCGTTCGAGGACCTGGCGGAGGGCGCGGCGGAGCGCTGCCCGCCGCTCTGCGACCACCTGCAGGAGGCCTGCGGCCTGGACGGATGGGTGGCGGACGGGCACGCCAGCCGGGCCCGGCTGGACTCGCTGCGCCGGCTGCTCGCCAGCCGGGAGGGCGAGCCGGAGTAGCCCTCCACTGCCGGCGACTCGCCGCGATCCGGGCGAAAACGGCGCTTCACAACACGGGGGACATCGGTATCGTCGCCCGCATGCCGCACACGATCCACGAGGGCCGCTACGAGCTTGTGGAGGAGCTGGGCCGGGGCGGGATGGGCGTGGTGTGGCGGGCCCGCGACACCAAGCTGCGCCGCGAGGTGGCGATCAAGGAGGTGTCCCCGCCGCGCGGCCTGGACGAGGCGCAGGCCGAGCGGATGTACGCGCGGACGATGCGGGAGGCGCAGTCGGCGGCGAGCCTCGGCCAGCACCACGGCATCGTCACCGTCTACGACGTCGTCGAGGAGGACGGCCGGCCCTGGATCGTGATGCAGCTGGTGCGGGCCCCCGCCCTGGACGCGGTGATCCGGCGGGAGGGCCCGCTGGCCCCGGACCGGGTGGCGCGGATCGGGCTCGACCTGCTGGAGGCGCTGCGGGTGGCGCACCGGGCGGGCGTCGTGCACCGCGACGTCAAGCCGGGGAACGTGCTCCTCACCGACCGCCGCGCCGTCCTCACCGACTTCGGCATCGCGACCATCGTCGGCGACGAGACGCTCACGCAGACCGGCGCGATCGTCGGCTCCCCCGCCTACCTCGCGCCGGAGACGGCCCGCCGGGAGGAGGCCACCCCGGCGTCCGACCTGTGGTCGCTCGGCGCCACGCTCTACGCGGCGGTCGAGGGGCGCCGCCCGTACGAGCGTCCGGACATCTTCGGCCTCATGGGGGCGCTGCTCAGGGAGGAGCCGGACCCGCCGCGGCTGGCCGGCCCGCTGGAGCCGGTGCTGCGCGGGCTGCTGCGCCGGGACGCGGCGGACCGGATCGGCCCCGACGAGGCGGAACGGCTGCTGCGGGCGGCGGCGGTCCCGTCCGGCCCGCAGCCGGTGCTGGAACCGGTCCGGCTCGACACGACCATGGGAGGCGGCGGCGAACGGACGCTGCCGCCCGGACCCTCGCCTCAGCCAGGACCCGCCTTCCCCGGGCCGCCGCCTCAGCCAGGACCCGCCTTCCCCGGGCCGCCGCCTCAGCCAGGACCCGCCTTCCCCGGGCCGCCCTCTCCGCATCCGCCGTCTCCGGGATCTGAGCCGGCGCCGCCCCGGCCGCGGCGCCGCTGGGAGCTGATCGTTCCGGCGGGCGTCCTGGCGGCCGCGCTGGTCGCGGCCGTGGTCGTGTTCGTGGTCTTCGTCGGCGACGGCGGTGACGGCGAACCCGGTCGCGGTGCCACCCCGTCCGCCTCGGGCACCGCGAGTCCAGGCACCGCGAGTCCGAGCACCGCGAGCACCGGCATCCCGTCCGGATACCACCAGTACCAGGGGTCGGCGTTCGTGGCGGCGGTCCCCGACGGCTGGAAGGCGGACGGCTCCGGGGACGACGTCACCTTCTCCGACCCCGCCAAGGGGGTGACGCGCGGCGTGGCCGTCTCGCGGGTGCAGCCCGGCCTGCTCGACTCCCGCGACCCCGGGGACGCGCTGGCGTCGGCGGCCGAGGGCTTCGACGACAAGGACTCCGGCTACACCGGCTACCGGCAGGTGTACTTCCGCCGGAACGTCCCCTACCGGGGCCAGGACGCGGCGGAGATCGACTTCACGTTCGTCAAGAACGCGACGCCGGCCCACGCCCGCGTGCGGGTGTTCGCGTTCGACGGCGCGCTGTACCAGATCATCGCGGTGGCCGACCAGGCGCACTGGGACGCGACGCTGCCCGTCTACGACACGTTCCTGAACACCTTCCGCGCACCCGGCTAGCGGCCGGCCGCTAGCCGGGCGGCTCGCCGGAGGGGTCGCCGAACAGGGTGCGGGCGCGGGCCTCGGCCTCGTTCAGCGCGCGGACGTGCTCGGGCGCCAGCTCCTCCACGCAGCGGGTCATCTCCTCGGTGACCCGGCTGAACGCGCTCTCCTCCGCGGCGCGCAGCGCGGCCCGCACGCTGGCGGAGCGGGCGCCGAGCGCGGCCCACTCCAGCTCCAGCCGCATGACGGCCTCGTCGAACGCGTGGGCGGTGTCGGCGCCCGCGTCCTTCAGCGCGGCGGGGATCGGGCCGCGGCCGGACTTGCGGGCCTGCGCGGACAGCCCGGAGATCCGGCTGGCGAGCACCAGTCCCTCGCGGGCCAGCGGCAGGACCTCGGTGATCAGGTCGGTGACGGTCTTGGCCAGCTCCTCCACCCGGGTCAGCAGGGTCTGCGTCGCGTCCTCCAGCGCGGTGGAGGTGCGCGCGGCGACCCGCTCGGCCACGTCCTGCCGGCTGCGCGCCAGCACGGGGACGACGTCGCTGTCCAGCCGGCGGCGCAGGTCCTGCTCGCGGGCGTCGCGCTCGCCGGTCCCGGCGCGCCGCGCCCAGTCGGCCCAGAGCCGTTCGAGGCGCTCGTCCCCGGACGCGGCGATCTCCGCGGTGATCTCCTCCAGCGCCTCGCCGGAGCGGGCCTTCAGCCGCTCCACCCGCCCGTACAACGCCTCCCGCTTGAACGGGTCGTTCAGCTCGTTCAGCTGGGCCTGCAGGCGGCGGGAGACGTCGATGGCGTGCTCGGCCAGGGGGACGAGGCGGTCGGCGAGCTCGTCGAGCGTCCGCGCGCGGCGCGGGTCGGTGAGCTCGGCGACCCACCCGGGTAGGTCGTGGGCCATGCGCCCATGCTGCCAGGTGCGCGCCGCGCGGACCGGCCGCCGCGCCTCACGGCCCGGCCGAAAAGCGGTAACGGCACGGGCGAGTGTGTCGGCGCGGGGCGTGATCGCGGTAGCGTGGCACGCCGTGGCGGGCTATTCCGATGACCTGCGTCTCGCGCACGTGCTGGCGGACGGGGCCGACGACATCACGACCAGGCGTTTCCGCGCCCTCGACCTCAGTGTCGAGACCAAGCCGGACCTGACGCCGGTGAGCGACGCCGACCGCAGCGTGGAGGAGCAGATCCGCGGCACGCTGAAGCGGGCCCGGCCGCGGGACGCGGTGCTCGGCGAGGAGTACGGCCGCACCGGCTACGGCAACCGGTGCTGGATCATCGACCCGATCGACGCCACCAAGAACTTCGTGCGCGGCGTCCCGGTGTGGGCGACGCTGATCGCGCTGATGGAGAACGACGAGATCGTCGTCGGCGTGGTGTCGGCGCCGTCGCTGAACCGGCGCTGGTGGGCGGCGCGCGGCGGCGGCGCCTGGACGGGCCGCAGCCTCACCCGGGCGTCCCGGATGACCGTGTCGGCGGTGGCGGAGCTGTCGGACGCGTCGCTGTCGTTCTCCAGCCTGGGCGGCTGGGAGGAGCAGGGCCGCCTCCCCCACTTCCTCGACCTGACGCGGCAGGTGTGGCGGACGCGGGCGTTCGGCGACTTCTGGTCGCACATGATGGTCGCCGAGGGCGCGATCGACATCTCCACCGAGCCGGAGGTGTCGCTGTGGGACCTCGCCGCCCTCCAGGTGATCGTCGAGGAGGCCGGCGGGATGTTCACCGACCTGTCCGGCGTGCCGGGCCCGGACGGCGGCAGCGTCGTGTGCACCAACGGCCGGCTGCACGCCGAGGTGCTGCGCACCCTGGGCGGCGGGCAGCTGTCGCTGCGGGTCTGAGCACTGGCTTCGCGCGGACTCGCGACATATCGTGGAACAGCGGTCGGCGGACGGCCGTTGAACCATGTGAGCGGCCCGCAAACGGAGGTATCGGATGTCGACCCAGACCAAGATCGCGATCGGCGGCGTCGTCGTCGGCCTGATCACCCTGTTCATCCTGCCCGCGTGGGTGAGCCTCGTCATCATCCTGGTGGCGCTCGGCATCCCCGTGGCGGGGTACCTGATGCTCGACCCGTCGCAGCGCAAGCGGCTGCGCGCCCAGGGGCGCAAGCGCCTGGGCAGCTGACGCAAGCGCCCGGGCGGCTGAGCAGGCACCCGGGCCCGGGCATCTGGCGCAAGCGCCCGGGCGGCCGACGCCCGCCCGCACGACGGGCCGTAGCATTCCGCCGTGGCGGAGATACGGGTCGGTGTCGTCGGGGCCGGGATCCTGGGGCTGGCCATCGCGCGCCGGCTGACCCGGACGCGGCCGGACATGAAGGTGACGGTCCTGGACAAGGAGGCCCGCGTCGCGGCCCATCAGACGGGCCACAACAGCGGCGTCGCCCATGCGGGCCTCTACTACGCGCCCGGATCGCTCAAGGCGACCCTGTGCCGCCGCGGCATCGGCCTGCTGAAGGAGTACTGCGCCGGCAAGGGCCTGCCGTACGAGGAGTGCGGCAAGGTCGTCGTCGCGCGCGACGCGGGCGAGATCGGCCCGCTGGAGGAGATCGAACGGCGCGCGGCCGCCAACGGGGTGCCGGGGCTGCGGCGGCTGACGGGCGCCGAACTGCGCGAAATCGAGCCGCACGTCGCCGGCGTCGCCGCGCTGCACTCGCCCACCACCGCCATCGTCGACTTCCCGGCGGTGGCCCGCGCCCTCGCCGCCGACGTCACCGACGGCGGCGGCGAGGTCCGGCTGGGCTTCGAGGTCGTCCGGCTCGGCCGGGCGGGCGAGCGGGTCCGGGTCGGGTCGCCGGACGAGGAGCTGGTCCTCGACCTGCTGATCGTGTGCGCGGGCCTGCAGTCGGACCGGGTCGCGCGGCTGGCGGGCGACTCCCCCGAGCCCGCGATCGTCCCGTTCCGGGGCGAGTACTACCGGCTGGTGCCGTCCCGCACGGACCTCGTCCGCGGCCTGATCTACCCGGTGCCCGACCCGCGCTACCCGTTCCTCGGCGTCCACTTCACCCGCCGCGTCGACGGCGGCGTCGACGTCGGCCCGAACGCCGTGCTGGCGCTGGCCAGGGAGGGGTACCGGCGCCGCGACGTCCGCCCCGCCGACCTGTGGGAGACGCTGCGCTTCCCCGGGTTCCGGCATCTGGCGCGGCAACACTGGCGGACGGGCGCGAAGGAGCTGTACGGCTCGGCGGTCAAGCGGGCGTTCGTCGCGCAGGCGCGCGGGTTCGTGCCCGAGCTGACCGCGGACGACGTCGTCGCCGCGCCCGCGGGCGTCCGGGCCCAGGCCGTGGACCCGGACGGCTCGCTCGTCGACGACTTCCGGATCGGCCGCCTCGGCCCGATCGTGACCGTCCGCAACGCCCCGTCGCCCGCCGCGACGTCGTCGCTGGCGATCGCCGAGCACATCACCGACCGCCTCTGACGGTCAGGGCCAGAGCTTCCGGTCGTCGCCGCGCGGGTCGTGGACGATCCCGTCCGAGGGGTGGTCGAACAGCTTCACCGCGCGGGCGGACGGGTCGAACCGGTCCCAGCCGGGGTCGCCGTCCACCGCGAACGACACCCAGGCGCGGTGCATCCGGTCGGCCAGCTCCTGCGGCGGGTTCGGGCCCGCGAGGCCCTCGGGCTCGGCGGTGAGGTTGTCGAAGACGAACCCGAGCTCCAGCGCGTGGCAGGCGCCGAGGTCGTGGTTCGGGGACTTCCAGCCGAACTCGTACATCCACGTCCCGCCGGCGCCGCCGGACGCGGCGTGCCGCTCGGCGAGCCGGTTCGCCGGGACCCGGAACAGGCTGTCGGTGATGATCGTCGCCATCAGCTCGCCGGGCGCGGCGCCGGGGTGCCGCTCGCGGTAGGCGGCCGACACCGCCGGCGGCACGCCCATCCCGGCGGTCGCGGCGAACACCAGGTCGTCGGTCAGGGCGGCGGCGATGCCGGTCGGCATCAGGAACAGCCGGAACTCCTCGGAGGTGTAGCCGGTGAGCAGGTCGACGTCGCGTCCGGCGCCGTCGCCGACCGCGTCCTCGGGCCGCCGGGCGAGCAGCTCGCCGTCCAGGACGGGGGTGAGCGACATGCCGCCCGCGGCGGTCGTGGCGCCCCACCGGCCCGGGTCGGGCAGCGCGGTGACCTCGGCGGCGATGGCGGACTGGATCGGCAGGACCGCGGCCGGGGCGAGCGCGGCGAACCCCTCGGCGGTCGGTTCCACGCCGAGCCGCGCGGCCATCTCCTTGGTGACGAGCAGCGCGTCGGCCGGGTCCTGCGCGATGGAGCCGGCGCCGCTCTGCGCGATCGCCCGGTGGAACAGGCCGAGGTCGAGGGAGAGCAGGGTGCTGACGCTCATCGCGCCGGCCGACTCGCCGAACACCGTGACGCGGGCGGGGTCGCCGCCGAAGCCGGCGATGTTGTCGCGGACCCACTCCAGCGCGAAGATCTGGTCGAGCAGCCCGCGGTTGGCCGGGGCGCCCGGAAGGTGCGCGAAGCCTTCGACGCCGAGCCGGTAGTTGATGCTGACGCAGGCGACCCCGTCACGGGCGAAGTTGCGGCCGTTGTACACGTCGACGGCACCGGACCCGTTGCGGAACGCGCCGCCGTGGATCCACACCATGACCGGCAGCCCCGACCCGCCGGGCTCGGGCGTCCAGACGTTCAGGTTGAGGCAGTCGTCTCCCGGGACGACCGGGTCGGGCAGCAGCCGGTCGTAGGGACGCGGATAGCCGGGCTTGGGGGCCGTCGGCCCGAACTCGACGGCATCGCGAACGCCGTCCCAGGGCTCGGGCGGCTGCGGCGCCTTGAACCGGTGCGCGCCGAACGGGGGCGCCGCGTAGGGGATGCCGAGGAACGCGGTGACGCCGTCCCTGGTCGTGCCGCGAACATCGCCGTACGCCGTCCGAACGACCGCCTCCATGCCGCGCCTCCGATTCTAGAACGAAATTCGACAAACCAGAGAGTACGGGACGCCCCCAAGCGAAGGAACCACCTTGCGAGAAGCACGTTCTTCCCCAGCCACGCAACAACCCGAACCGTCGCGATCGCGAGCGAAGCCAAGTTCGAGCTTGCGAGAACTTGATCGCGCAGCGAGGCCCCCAGGGCCGAGTCGAAGCGATGCAGCGATCGCACGCAGTGCCCGCCGAAGGAAGGCGCCCTGGCGCCTGACGCCAAGGGCGCTGCCTTAGGAACGCAACATTCGGGTGAGGTAGTCGCGGGCGAAGGTGCGGATGGCGTCCTCGTCGTCCAGGGCGAGGCCGCCGCCGGGGACGAGCAGCAGCGACACCGCGACCCGCAGCAGCACCTCGGCGACGGCGTTGTGCTCGTCGGCGCGGTCGGGGCGGGCGCGGCGCAGGCGGTCGGCGAGGATGTCGCGGGCGGCGAGCATCACCGCGCCGCCGTTCATGCTGAGCTGCGGCAGGAACGCCTCCGGTTCGCTCTGCAGGACGCGGGTCATCAGCGGGTGCGTGCGGGCGCTCTGCAGTCCGGCCACGAACCCCTCGACCACCGCGTCCTCGGGCGAGGCCAGGCCCTCGGTCGCCCGGGCGATCCCGGTCAGGAAGCGGCGGCACTCGCGCAGGATCACCGCCTGGAGGAGCTGCTCCTTGTTGGTGAACCGCCGGTAGATGGTGGTGCGCGCGACGCCGGCCCGCTTGGCCACGTCCTCCACGCTGACCCGGCGCAGCCCGTAGGTCTCGAACTCGCCGAGCGCGGCGTCCAGGATCCGGGCGTCGAGGCCGTCGCCGTCGGCGGCGGGGTCGGAGAGGCGGGCGAGCAGCCCGTCCGCCCGGCGGTCGTCGGACGGCCGGGCGCCGGTCAGGGAGGTCGCGTCCGTGGTCATGCAGGCACCCTAACCGCCCCGAAGGGCCCCTCCGCGCCCGCGGGTGCAACATAGCTACAATTATCGTTGTTCTGTTCCATCCGCGTCTCCCCCCGGCGGTGCCCATGTCCGACCCAGCGCCCACTCCCCTCGGTCCCGGCTCGCTGACCTGGCGGTACTTCGGCGACACCCGGATGCTGCTGGTCGGCCCGCGCGCCGCCGTGCTGCAGAACATGCTCCCGGCACTCGGCCAGGGCGTCCTGGACCACTCGGTGTTCTTCTCCGAGACGTTCGCGCGGCTGAAGCGCTCCGCCGGACCGATCCTGGACACCGTCTACGGCGGCGACCGCTCCGCCGCGACGGGCCGCCAGGTCCGCGACTTCCACGTCGACATCAAGGGGACGATGCCGGACGGCTCCCGCTACCACGCGCTCGACCCCGAGACCTACTACTGGGCGCACGCGACCTTCCTCGACGCGATGCTCTACTGCATCGAGACGTTCGTCCGGCCCCTCGGCGAGGCGGAGAAGCGCCGCATCTACGACGAGTCGAAGACCTGGTTCCGCATGTACGGGGTCAGCGACCGGGCCATGCCGGACGACTGGGAGGCGTTCCAGGCGTACTGGAAGCGGATGCTGGACGAGGAGATCGTCGCGCACAAGACCGCCCGGTACGGCGTCGGCTACGTCACCAAGGGCCTGCCCGCGCCGCCGAAGGTCCCGGCGCCGGTGTGGCGGGCGGTGTCGCCGCCGCTGAACGCGGTCGCCCGGTTCATCACGGTCGGCGGCCTCCATCCCCGGATGCGCGAGCTGCTGGACCTGCCGTGGACCGAGGCCGACGAGCGCCGGTACCGCCGGTTCGCGGCGATCGTCCGGAGCGGGAACCGCCTGTGGCCGCTGCTCCCCGAGACCGTCCGCTACCTCCCGCAGGCCCGCCGGGCCTTCCGCCGCGCCCGAGCCACCCACCCCCCGCGTTGAAAATCACGGGGCGGAGCGGATTCTGGCGTCATAGGCCTTGCGCGCTTCGGGGTCGTAGTCGAGGAAGAGCGTGTCGAGGCCGTAGCGGCGGGAGACGGCCTGCTTGAGCCGGTCCGGCAGCAGGGCGCCGAACCGGATCTGCCGGCCCAGCGCCTTCGGCACCACGACCTGCGGGCGCGGCCGGGCGATCAGTTCCGCGACGGCGGCGGCGATCTCCTCCGGCTCGCAGTTGCGCATCCCCTTCGGGCTGCGCGTCCCCGCGATCAGGTCGGTGTTGGTGAACGTCGGCAGCACCGCGGACACGTGGACGCCGCGTCCCTGCACCTCCAGCCGCGCCGCCTCGGTGAACGCGACGACGGCGGACTTGCTGGCGTTGTAGAGCGCGAGGCCCGGCGTCGGCAGCACCCCGGCGACGGACGCCACGTTGATCACGTGGCCGCGCCCGCGCGGCAGCATCCGGGCCAGCGCCAGCTTGGTCCCGAGCATGACGCCGTGCACGTTGATGTCCAGGCAGCGGCGGGCGTCGGCGTCGCTCTCGCCGGTGACGGGGCCGATCGGCATGATCCCGGCGTTGTTCACCAGGACGTCCAGCGGCCCGGCCGCGTCCTCGGCGTTCGCCAGGAACGCCTCGAACGACTCGCGGGCCGTCACGTCCAGCGGGAACGCGGCGACGCCCAGCGACTCGCCCGCCTCCTTCACGGCGGCCTCGTCGATGTCGCCGATGACCACCGAGGCGCCCCGCGCCTTCAGCGCGCGGGCGGTCGCGAGGCCGATCCCGCGCGCCGCACCGGTGATCGCGATGACCTTGCTCATGGCGGCCTCCTAGAGCCGGTCGAGGCGGACGGGCAGGCCGTCCTTCGGGGACGGCAGCGACGTGGTGTCCAGCGGCCATTCGTACCGCGCGGGCACGCTCCACCGGTACCGCTGGAGCACCTGGTGCAGGATCGTCTTCACCTGCATCCCCGCGAAGTACATCCCGATGCACTTGTGCGCGCCGCCGCCGAACGGCGACCACGCGTACTTGTGCACCTTGTCCTCGCGGCGCTCCGGCGAGAACCGCTCGGGGTCGAAGGTGTCGGGGTCCTTCTACCACTGGGCCATGTGGTGGTTGCTGAGCATCGGGACGACGACGGTCGTGCCGGCGGGGATGTGGTAGCCGAGGATCGAGGTGTCCTTGACGACCCGGCGCGGCAGCGCGGGGACGGGCGGGACCATCCGCAGCGACTCCTTCATCACCATGTCGATGCCGGTCAGCGCGTCGAGGTCCGCGTACTCCAGCGACGGCCGACCGAGCCGCTCGGCCAGCGCCTGCGACTCGTCCCGCAGCCGCTCCTGCCATTCGGGGAACTTGGCCAGGTAGTAGGCCATCGTGGTGAGCGTGATGGTGGTGGTGTCGTGCGCCGCCATCAGCGCGAAGATCATGTGGTTGACGACGTCCTCGTCGGTGAAGCGCTGCCCGTCGTCGGTCTCCGCCTCGCACAGCGCCGCGAACAGGTCGTCGCCGCCGTCGCGCCGCTTGGCGGGCAGGTGCTGGTAGAAGAACGCCTCCAGCTCCTTGCGGGCCCGCAGGCCCTTGTTCCAGCGCAGGCCGCGGACGTTGAACCGGACGTAGGCGGTGCCCGCGCGGACGGCGTCGATGAACGCGCCGTTGACCCGGTCGGCCTCGGCGCGGTCCAGCTCGACGCCCATGAAGACGTCCGTGGCGAGGTCGAGCGTGAGCTGCTTGACGTGGTCGTAGACCTTGAAGCCGGACCGGGCGTCCCACGCCTCGACGCCCCGGACGATGCCGGGCGCCATCGCCTCCATGTACGCCTGCAGCCGGGGCCGGGTGAACGCCTGCTGCATGATGCGGCGGTGGTGCAGGTGCTCCTCGAAGTCCAGGAGCATGATGCCGCGGTGGAAGAACGGCCCGATGAAGTAGCTCCACGCGGGCCCGTTGGCGAACGCCTTGTCCCGGTTGACCAGCACCGCCTCGGCGGCCTCCGGGCCCTGGACGGTGCAGGTCCGCATGCCGAGCAGCCAGCCCCACGCGATCGGGCCGTACTCCTCGTAGCGCCGCCGGGCCATCCCGATCGGGTCGCGCATGACGCTGAGGGTGTTGCCGACGTACGGGATTCCGGGGACGCCGGGGACCGCCTTGAGACCGCTGCCCTCCGGCGGCGGCGCGAGCACGCTCGTCATGAACCCTCCGGACGCGCCGCCCGGGCCGATGCCGGGCGTGCAACAAAAGTGCAGTTTCTGTCGCTTTGTTGTAACGCAGCGGACGTCCGTAAGTCCAGGCTTACGCCGGGTGAGTTATGCCTCCGGGACGGCACGGGAGGGATGCGGGTCCGGGCGCTCAGCGCGCCTCGCGGGCCGCGGGCGCGCGCAGCAGCCGCCGCCGCGCCGCCTCGGTCAGCGGACGGTACGCGCCCGACCGGTCCCGGTAGTAGACCCGGCCGTCGTCCACCGCGGGGATGCCCTCCTCGCGCAGCGGCGCCGTCCGCAGCCGCCGCCCGCCCGTGACGGGCACCTCGTCCACCACCCGGACGATCGACGGCCGCAGCCCAGGATCCACCCGCAGCAGCGCCTCCGACAGGTCCACCGGCTTCAGCCCGGCGCCCTCCGCGGACGAGGCGCCCCCGCGCAGGCTGACGGCCGCCGCGGCGAGCTCGCGGTCACCCACCGGGACGCCGTAGACGGCGACGGTGTCGATGTAGGGCAGGTCGCCGAGCGCGTCGCGGATCGGCCCCGGCGGGACGATCCCCTCCGCCGTGCGGATCAGCTCGGCGTCCCGGCCGACCAGCCAGAAGTCGCCGTCGGCGTCGCGCCGGAACAGGTCGCCGGTGATCGTCCACGCGTCCTCGGGCCGGAACACCCCGCGCACCGTCCGGGAGCCCGATCCGGGGGGCCGTCCTCCCTCGTGGGACGCGGCTGCCGCGAGCGCCGACGGGCGGACCCGCGCGAGCAGCATGCCGATCTCCCCGGGCTCGCACTCGATCCCGAGGCCGTCCGGGCCCTGCACCAGCCGGCCGCTCTCCAGGTCGTAGCGGGCCAGCCGCACCTCGGCGCTGCCGGGCAGCGGCCGGCCGAGCGACCCGGGCTTCTTGCCGCTCAGGTTCACCAGCACCGCCTCGCCCTGGGTCGAGGCGTAGAACTCCAGCACCCGGGCGGGCGCGAACCGGTCCTCGACCCGCCGCCACAGGTTGCGCGGCATCCCCGACCCGATGAACAGCCGGACGGCGTGGTGCCGCTCGGCCGGGTTCGGCGGCGCGTCGACCAGGTCGCGCAGCAGCGTCCAGGTGTAGGACGCCACGGTCACCCCGTAGCGGCGCGCCTCGTCCCAGAACGTCTCGGGGTCGTAGCCGCCGGCGAGCGCCAGCCGCGCGCCGCCCGCGACCGCGCCGCCGAGGCTCATCAGCAGCGCCGACGGATGCTGCAGCGGCGTGATGCTGTAGACGGTGTCGGCCGGGGACAGCGCGGCGGACGAGGCCGTGCCGAACGCCGACAGCGCCCACCGCCGGTTGGTGATCCGGTTCGCCCGCAGGTGCTCGCCGTCCCCGCTGAAGAGCACGAACGCGAGGTCGCCGGCCCGGCCGGGGTTCGGCCGGAACCACTTCGGCGGTTCGACGGCGTCCGGGTCGATCAGCTCCATGTCGGTCAGCGGGCCCCGCTCGCCGTTCCGGCCGCCGTGCCGGCCGCCGCCTCCCCCGCCGCCGAGCACGAACCCCTCCACGCCGTCCAGCCGGGCGGCGCGCGCGGCGTGCTCGGGGTCGGCGATCACCCGGGTGATCCCGCCGAGCGCCGCCTCCGCCGCCGGATCGCCGTCCGGGCGCAGCAGCACCGCGACCGCGCCGAGCCGGCTCAGCGCCGCGACCAGCGCCAGCGCCGACGGGCGCGTCCCCATCAGCACGCCCACCGCCTCGCCGTGCCGGACGCCGATGTGGAGCAGCCCCCGCACGATCGCGTCGATGCGCCGCTTGGCCGCGTCGTGGGTGTGCGCGCGCCCCTGGTAGAGGAAGAACACCTCCTCCGGCATGCGCCGGGCCTGCTCGTCCAGCAGCAGCCCCATCGACATGCGGGTGTTGGAGTGGATCCGCTCCAGCCGGGCGAGCCGCGGCAGGTTCTGCGCGGCCTCGCCGGTCAGCTGCCGCGTCCCCTGGACGGCCCGCGCCGCCGTCCGGAACGCCGAGCGCGCCGCGCTCGTCCCGACGCCCATCGCCAGCTGCAGCCCGTAGCCCGCGGGGCCGCCGGGCAGGGCCGCGGACGGCACCTCCTCGTCCCCGGTCACCGGCGCGACGATCTCCGGCAGCTCCCCCTCGCCCTCGCGCCAGCGCACCCAGGCCGCCACCGACGGCCACGTCCGCGAGATCGCGTGGCTCCCGACGACGAGCCCGAAGTGCCCGGCCCGCAGGCACGCCTCGTACACCTGGGCGCGCGGCGCGGCCCGCCGGATACCGCGCACCATCGGCGGCGCCGCGATCTCGTCGACCTCGCCGACGAACGTCAGCACCGGGCAGGTGATGTCGGCCAGCGTCACCAGCCGGTCCCCGATGACGAACCCGCCCGTCAGCATCCGGTTGTGCTGGATGAACTGCCGGATGAACTCCGCCAGCGCCGGGCCCGGCCACGACACCCAGCCCTCCCGCTCCAGGAACCGGCGCTGCCGCTCGCGCGGCGCGAGCCGCTCCCGGTCGTGCAGCTGCATGATGAACTCGGCCCGCGACCGCACCGACTTCACCGGGCTGAGCAGCTGGAACCCCAGCCGCGTCACCCAGCCCGGCACCGCGAACCCGCCGAGCATCCAGTCCGGGATCCGCTCGGCGCCCTCGGTCGCGATCCAGCTCGGCAGCCCGAACGGCAGCCCGACGCTGGTGTCGGCCGGGCTGCCGAACGTCACCACCGACGCGACGCCCTCGCTGCGCCGGTACGCGGCCGCCTGGTAGACGAACATGCCGCCCTGCGAGTACCCGGCCAGGTGGACGTCCCGCCCGGTGGCCGCGCGGATCCGGTCCACGGCGTCGGAGACCGCCACGACGTGGTCGGTGACGGTCCGCTCCAGCCCGCCGGGCTCGCGCTCGGGCGCGCCGAAGTCGACCACCCACGGGTCGGCGCCGAGGTCGCGCAGCACCCCGACCGCGCTGACCCGCGAGGAGATGTCGTACACCTCGGCGGTGATCATCAGCGGCGGGACGAGCAGCACCACCGGGCCGCCCGCCGCGTCCGGGAAGTAGTGCCGCAGCCGGTACACCCGCTGCTCGGTCACCACCTCGAACGGGGAGGCGTCCTCCTCGGTGTCGAGCCCGCCGAACCGGGCGACTTCGAGGGCGTTCTGGGCGGTGGAGCCCAGGCGGGCGCCCAAACTCAGGAGCGCAGCGACCCGGGGGGCGTGGGGGGTCGTCCCCCCTCGAACTACGCGGAACAGCGACTTGGCAACCGGCATCGTCGACCCTTCAGAGCGTCAACGCCATGTTGTCCGTTATCACCGGCATTAGCAATTGGACGTCGCGTTCAGCGGCTCACTTCACAGTGCGGGCACCGTCCATCTGGCCGTCCTTGAGCCGCTCCCACATGTACCGGCGGCGCGGCTTGCCGCTGGACGTCCGCTGGATGAGCCCGGTGCCGACCACGATCGTCACCTCGACGTCCTCGCCGACGCGGCGGCGCAGCATCTCCCGCACCTCCGGCACCCACGCCTCGTCCAGCGTCTCGGCGAACAACGCCAGGCCCTTCTGCCCGGCGCCCGGCACGCCGACGACCACGATGCGGCCCTTCCCGAGCCCGCTCACCTCGGCGATCTTGGACTCGAGGTCCTCGACGTAGACGGACCGGCCGCGCACCTTGATGCTGTCGCCCATCCGGCCGAGCACGAACAGCTGCCCCTCGTGGAAGAAGCCCGCGTCGCCGGTGTAGACCTTCCCGTCGATGAACCGCGTCGACTTGGCCTCGGCGCCCGCGTAGTAGCCGGGGCACGCCGACGCGCCGCCGACGACGATCTCGCCGAGCACCCCCTCGGGCATCTCGCGGCCGTCGTCGTCGACGATGGTGACCGGGACGTCCTCCTCCGGGGTGCCGCACCCGACGACCCATCCGGCCTTCGCGCCGCGCGACCGCGGACCGAGCGTGTGCTGCTCCAGGATCCGCACCGGCTCCCCGAACGACAGCGACTCGGGGTCCGGCCGGACGGCCAGCGGGTCGCGCAGCTCCTTGTCCATGGTGACCAGCAGCGTCGTCTCGGCCATCCCGTACGCCGGGCGGAACGCCGTGCGCGAGAACCCGAACGGCTCCAGCAGCTCGGCGAACACCTCCAGCGAGTGCGGGTCGATGGGCTCCGCGCCGATCAGCGCCATCTTCCAGCCCGACAGGTCGAGGCCCTCCAGCTGCTCCGGCTTCACCCGCCGCGCGCAGTACGCGTACGCGAACGGCGGCGCCGCCGTGTGCTGGGCGTCGGCGAAGCAGCGGATCCACCGTGCGGGGTCGCGGATGAAGTGGTCGGGGCGCATCAGCCGCAGGCTCCCCTGCCGCGCGATCGGGGTGATGAACGTCCCGATCAGGCCCATGTCGTGGTAGAGCGGCAGCCACGACGCGACGACGTCGGTGTCCTCGAACCCGGCCGTGCGCGCGATCAGCTCGCTGTTGGCCTCCAGGTTGTCCCAGGTCACCATGACCCCGCGCGGCGCGCCGCTGGACCCGGAGGTGAACTGCAGCAGGGCCAGCTCCCCGGCGGGCTGCACCTCGGCCTCCGCCTCGGCCTGCCGCGGCAGCCAGGGGCTCCCGCCGAGCCCCGCCTGCTCCATCGCGCGTCCCGCGTAGTCCGAGAGCCCCTCGGACGCGACGACCAGCGCCGGCCGGGCCTGCGCCAGGATCGCCGCCACGTGCGCGACGTAGTCGTCGCCGTCCTGGAAGAGCGGGGGCGTGATCAGGCACACCGTGGCGCCGGCGGCCCACACCCCGTAGTAGGTCTCGATGCAGGTGAAGTCCGTGGGCAGGATCAGGCAGACCACATCGCCCGGCCGGACGCCCTCCTCGATCAGCGCCCCGGCCGTGCGGCGCGCGGCGGAGGCCAGCTCACCGTAGCCGCGGAACTCCCAGCCGCCGTCGTCGGCCGCCAGGTGTACGCCGCGTCCGGTGTTCGGCTTGTCCAGCCAGTCCCGCAGCGCAGATGCCATCGTGTCCCCTTCGACATGCTTGCTCGGTCACCCACGTGACTCGCGGGTAACTTCACCAGCACCGCGCATCCGGCGTCAATCGGCCCGACCGGCAAACAGACCGCCCGGTCATTTGGAGAGATCCAACAACTCAGACACGCTCGGGTTTGTCACCCCGGACGGCCTCCAGACCCCGCACCGCGCCCCGCCAGCCGACCAGCACCAGTCCCAGGAACACCAGCGCGACCAGCACGAACGTGAACGCGATCCCCTGCCCCGAGACGACCCGCAGGACCATCCCCACCGCGACCGTCGACAGCCAGACGCCGGCCCCCACCGGAACCGCGTCGGCCCGGCGCCGCCACACCCGCAACAGGGCCCACCCGACCGCAACCCCCACCAGGAACGGCCATGCGGTGTTCAGGAACCCCGTCACACTGGCCGCCTCGTCATGCGAGCTGCGCCCGATCCCCACGAACACGAGCACGCAGCAAACATCGAGCACACCCGCCACCACGTTCCGCATAACTCCAGGTTATGTCCGCCTTCCCGAAGTCCCGCGACGCCCCCGACACATCGTCCTACGATGGTTCTGCCGCCGACGAGAGGACCGGCCATGACGTTCGTCCTGGTGCACGGAGCCTGGCACAGCCCCTGGTACTGGCGGGAGGTGACGCCCCACCTGAACGCGCCGGCCGTCGCCGTCGACCTGCCCAGCTGCGGCCCGCCCCACGGCGACATGCATGACGACGCCCGTGCGATCCGCGACGTCCTGGACGCCCACACCGACGTCACCCTCGTGGCCCACTCCTACGGCGGCATGCCCGCGACCGAAGCGGCTGCGGGCCACCCCGCCGTGCGCCACCTCGTCTATGTCGCCGCCTACAACGCCGACGAGAACGAGACCCTCATGACCTTCGCCGCCATGGCCGGCACCGAACCCAACATCAACCCCCAAGTCGACTGCGACTTCGAGGACGGCCTCCTCGTCTTCAAGCCCGACCGCGCCGAGCACGTCCTCTTCCACGACTGCCCCGACCCCCGCGAGGCCGCAAGCCACCTACGCCCCATGGCCCCACCCTTCGCGCAGCAATCCCCGAACGCCGTCGCCTGGAAGACGATCCCCTCCACCTACGTCATCTGCACCGAAGACCGCGCGACCGCCGTGGGCGTCCAGCGAACCCTCGGCACCCGCGCCACCCACGTCCACGACCTCCCCTCAAGCCACTCCGCGTTCCTCTCCCACCCCACCCGCCTAGCCGAAATAATCAACACCGCCCACTAGCCGCCACAGCTACCGCGCTTGCCCTTCAACGCGGCCGTGAGCGCGTTCGCGAACGCTTCGGCAGTCGGCTTCCTGGCGCCCCGCATCCCGGCACGGGCGTTGAGCACCTGCTCGACGCACCCGCGGAACGTCTCGCTGAACTGCGCGTAATACGGCGTGACCGGCCGGAGACGGGCCTGGTACAGCGCGGCCTTGAGGGTCGTGGCGAATTGCGCGAACCGCTCGGGCGTGGGCAGCTCCTCCGGCGTGTACTTCGGGTCCTTGCAGGGCGTCGTGTCGTCGAAGACCGATGTCCGGGTCGGAGTGAACCCGCCGCAGACGAACAGCTGATGCTGGGAGTCCTTGCTTGTGAGGAAATCGATGAGCCGTCCCGCCTCCGCCGGGTGCTCGGAGCGCGCGGACACCGCCAGGTCCCATCCGCCGAGCACGGTGAGCCCGGGCTTCGGCAGGGTCGCCACATCGAAGCCGCTGCCGACCCGCGGATCGGCGGTGAGCGCCCTGAACGCGAACGGCCAGTTCCGCATGAGCCGGGCGTGGCCGCTCGCGAACGCCTCGAGGGAACCGTCCTCCATATAGGCGCGCGATGCCGACAGGGCCGGTCCGGCGCCCGCGAGGCGGTCGAGCCCGTTCAGGACGACCTGCGCGGTCTTCGCGTCCACCCGGCCCACGTCGCCGCTGAGAACCGCCCCGCCCTGGGTGTTCCAGATGACCTCAAGGGCGTTGGCGGTGAGCCCCTCGTAGTTCTCGAGCTGCGCCGCATACCCCTGGCGGAGCAGCTCGTCCCACGACTCCGGTGCCTTCTCGCCCTTCCGCACATAGAGCAGTCCGGCATCGGTGAACCACGGAACCGCGTACTGATCCCCGTCCCACCGTCCCGTCGCCATGGTCTGCGGAACGAAGTCGGCCGGGTTGTCGATCCATGACCGCCGGACCTTCTCCAGGAAACCGCGCCGCGCGTATTCGGGCAGCCACGCGACATCGACGAGCAGCACATCGTAGGCGCAGCTTCCGGACTCCAGGGCGGCGGCGATCTGGCTGCGCGTCGTGTCCGTCGACCGCGACACCTCGATCAACGTGGCCGGCTGCTCCGGGTGCGTCCTGTTCCACCCCTCGACCAGGGCGCGCCGCTGGAAGTCCGGGCTGACGTCGACGTCCGTCGCGATGGTCAGGCCGCGGTGCTTCCCGCACCCGTGGAAACGGGGACGGTAGCCCATCGACCACCTCACCCCGAGCCCAGCGGCCACCAGCAGGACCAGCGCCGCCAGCGAGGAGCAGAGGCGCTTGTGCCTTGCGAAGAAGCGGACGTGCACCGTCACCCCCAGAAGACGTCGGCCATCACGAGGCTCACGAGGTCCTCGACGGCGGCCTGGGGCCTTCCGATGCAGGACCCCGGGCCGAACGTGGCGGCGATCGATGCGACGGGCTCGGCCCCGCAGTCCCCCGGCCCGGTCGGCACGATGAGCAGGCGCAGTCCGGGCTTGTCCGCCCGCAGCCGTCCGGCCAGACCGCGGGCCTGAGCGGCGCCGTCGCGGTTGGTGGCGGCGGCCTGCCCGTCGGTCAGCACCACCAGCGTCTGCTTGCCGCGGTGCAACCGGCCGGCCGCCTGCTCAATGGCGGTGGTCAGTGCCAGATCCCGCCCGTTGGTGACGGCCCGCTGGATCGCGGCCTGCACGTCGGGACGCGTCGCCTCGTTGCCGGACGAGGCGATCGGCCCGGTCTCCGGCCTGGTCACGGCGGAGAAGAGGAACAGCGATGTCGGCGCGGTCGGCCGGACGTCGCCCACGATGCGCAGTGCCAGGTCCTGCGCGCGGCCGAGCCGCGGGCCGCCCTTGGTCACGGGATTGGCCATCGAGCCGGAGACGTCGACCAGCAGGCTCAGCGGATACGCCGGCCGCGCATCGGCATAGCAGTCCTTCACCTCCTGCAGCGACCCGACGCAGCCGGCGTCCCCGCGCAGGTGGTGCGGCGGCATGGCGTCGGGGACCACATGACCGTCCCGCAGGCTCCGCACCACACCGTTCCCGGCGGCGAGCTTCCCGGAAACGGTGCGCAGACCCTCCCGCGCGAGTTCTCCGCCGTCGAGCCATTTCCGGAAGGCCGCCACCGCCTCGTCACGCCGGGCGGTGTCCTCTCCGGGCCAGCGGACGTGCACGAAGGGGTGATCGAGCGCCGGAAGGTCCGCCGTGTAATACGGAAAGAGCCGCCATTTCTGGGAAGGCGGCCCGCTCCGGCAGCCCGTCCCCAGCACGTCACCATGGTCGTATCTCGCCAGCAGATCCTCGGGCACAATGACGGCGACGTCACCGGGCGGATTCTTCCCGGCCGCGTCATCGTCCCGGAAAGCGCACAGCATCGAAGCCGCGTCACCAGCGGAAATCCTGCTCTGATCGAGTATCTTCTCCACCGGCTCCCGGTCGCCGCCGGCCCACCCGCTCCGCAACGCCTGATGCAACACCGGCGTCGCCAGCAACGCCGAATCCGAAGTGTCAGGAGAAGGCCGCGCCACGGAATTCAGCACTTGGTCGGCACTGAACACGTGGAGCAGCGCCGTCAGGCTCTGCCGCCCCTGATCGCCCGCCAGATCCTGGCGATCCGCATCACCGAAGACCCCGACGACCACCGGGGACGTCCCGACGGACCCGCCGATGTCCAGGTCGGCCTTCGCCCGCAGAGGATTCTGCTTCGCCGAACACGTGCCCCCACCTTCGCTGTACTGCCGCACCCCTTCCGCGACCGTCCGGTCGGCGGGTATCCAGACGTCCGGCTGCGAACCGAGGAGCGTCGCCCGTGCAGGCAGGGACGTGCAGTCACCATCGTTCAGGTCGATCCCCGGGCTGGTCCATCCACGGGCGAACCCGTTCTTGACCTCGTCGGTGGGCGCGTCACCCGCGACGTCGACGGTCACCCGCCGGCATCCGTGCTCCGACTTCTCCGTCACGTACCGCTGAGCCGCAGCGGCCAACGGGGCGACATTCTCCGCGTCGGTGACGACCCGCAGGTCGACCGGTTTCCCGCACTCCCCATTCGCAGTCACCAACGGCGGTACAAGGACAACACCCGAGATCACGACCGCCGCGCCGACGATCCCGGGCCAGGACCACTTGACCACTCCCACCACCTGAGCGAGGACGATCTTCACTTTCGCCCAGACGCCGGAGCCCCCGGTGGTCATGACGGCCACGGCCCCGAAAAAGGCGCCCACGGCACCGGCGATGAAGAGCGCCTGCCCCCACCACGGCAGACTCAGCAACCGGCCGCCATAGACCCCGAGAAAGGCACAGAACAACGCGACCGCGAACCCCAGTACCGTCAGTTCCTGACGGCCTCTGCTCCGCCGATCGGGGCCACCCTCCGAGGACATCCCACTCCCATCGGATGAGCAAGAATGCACGTCCCCCCGGCTCGTATCGCCCAGTCTAGGCAGCGCCCACCCGACCGCCCACAACGTGTTCGTAACACTCGATCACCCCAATTCGGACGCAAATAATCCACCATTAAGCACGCGCCCGGCCCGGCCGGAGGGCCCCGCGACACGGAACGATCACCTCCCCGGCGGCCGTCGATCATGCGAGGATCGGACGGTCGCGATGGCTCCCCCGTCCCCAGGAAGAACCCCTCATGACCGACGCCTCACCCCCCGTGGACCTGCGCACGGACGTGCCGCATCCGGCCCGGGTGTACGACTTCTACCTCGGCGGCAAGGACCATTTCGGTGCCGACCGCGAGTTCGGCCAGAAGATCCTCAGCTTCTGCCCGCAGCTGCGGCCGCTGGCCCTGGCCAACCGCAGGTTCCTGGCCCGCTCCGTCGGCGTGCTCGCGCGCGACTACGGGGTCCGCCAGTTCCTCGACCTCGGTACCGGCCTGCCGACCTCGCCCAACCTGCACGAGGTCGCGCAGAGTGTCGCGCCGGAGTCCCGGGTGGTGTACGTCGACAACGACCCGATCGTCCTCGTCCATGCCCGCGCGCTGCTGACCAGCCGCCCGGAGGGCAGCACCGACTACGTCGACTCCGACGTCACCGACATCGACCGCATCATGCGGCAGGCGGCCCGGACGCTGGACTTCGGCCGGCCCGTCGCCGTCAGCGCGCTGGCCCTGTTCCACTTCCTGCCCGACCCCGCCCCCGCCGACCTGCTGGCACGCCTTCGCGACCGCCTGGCGCCCGGCAGCTTCCTGACGATCAGCCACGTCCTCCCGGCCCTGCGCGAGGTCGCCGATGCCTACCAGGGCGCAATGGGCCTGGGCACCCTGCGCGGCAAAGACGAGATCACCGCCCTGTTCGGCGATTTCGAACTCCTGGACCCCGGCCTTGTGGACCCGTACCTCTGGAGGCCCGACCTGGCGCCACAGGAAGTGGCCCCAGCCGAAGACCTGGCCGGCCTAGGCGCAAGCGCCGTAGCCCGCAAACCGACCAACTAACCCCCATGCCGGCTGTACAAGGCGAGCCGGACGCCGCCGAATGCCCAGGAGCCGGTGGAGGTGAACCGCCCGTCCCTGCGGAGCGCCGTGAGGTTGCGCAGCGGCAACGGGGTTCGGTACCGGTGGCCGGGCGGAGGGATCTCCACGACCCAGATCCGGGAGCGGGAGCCCAGCGCGGTCCGGAAGCGATCGGTCGGCAGGTCCCTGCCGTGGTCGTGCAGCGCCGCCGCGTCCAGGCGGGCGAAGGCGTCGGCGTAGACGGTGGCGAAAACCCGCTGGTCCGCGGGGACGTACAGGACGGCATCGCCCGGCCGGGACCGTTGCCGCAACACGGCCGCGAGCGAACGGAGGTCGTCCGGCCGGCTCCGCGGCTCCCGCAGTTCGAGCTGGGCCGGGAGAACCGCCACCGCCAGGCACGCCAGCGCGAGGACGGCCACCGACAAGCCACCCGTCAGCCGCTCGGTCACGGCCTCCAGCCCTACCCCGGCCAGAAGCGCAAGCGCGCAGACGCAGTACAGAACGTAGCGAGGGTGATACACCGGGTGCGCCTGCGAGATCGTCCACGCCACCACGAATGGCACGATCAACCACGGGACGACCAGCGCCGCGGCGTTGCGGTGGTCGCGACCGGCCAACCGCACCGCACCCGCCACGACGGCCGCCGCAAGGGCCAGCAGGACGATACGGCCACCCCCGGCGACCAGTAACCCGTAATCGTAGGGCGCCGCAAGACCGGGACGGCGCAACCACGACACCTGCGCACCTTCCTGACCTCGCGCGACGAGAACGAGCGGCAACACCGCTGCCACCGCCGCGAAAGCCGCGAGGCCCCACGCGACCAGATGGTGGAGCCGCCGCCGGTCCCACAGCAGCGCGGTGACGGCATGGGCCGGGAGGAGGAACAACGCATACAGGTGAAGCCATCCCAGCAGTCCCATCGACGCCGCGTAGGCGATGTACCAGCCGGCCCGGAGACGCTGCTGGTCGAGGGAGCGCAACAACAGGTACGAGGCCAGCACCGCACCGGCGCTGACCAGCGCATACTGGCGGACCTCCTCCGCATACCGGCTGGTGATCGGCAGCAGGCCGTAGAGCAGGCCGCCGTACAGCCCCGCCCGCGCCGAGTACAGACGCCTGCCCAGCACGGCTATCCCCGCAGCCGCCAGCGCCGCCGCGACCGCGGACGGCGCACGCGTAAAAACCTCGCTGGTACCCACCTCCGTCACCAGGTGGATCAGCAGGTAGTACAGCGTGTGGACGGCATCGATGCGTCCCGTGAACTCACGAATCCCACTGACACCAGAACGTCCGACGACCACGCTCACCGACTCGTCGCGCCAGTAGGTAGGCGTGCCGATCCGCCACAAGCAAATCCCCAGCGCGACAACACCGGCGACCACCGGATACAGCCGCCCAAGCTCGCGCCTGGCGCCGCCCACAGCGTCCTCGGCGGTCGCGAACCGACCGGTCGTCGACGTCATGCAGTCCCTTTCACCACAACCGAGGAGCGCACAATAACGGAAAAAGCGTAGAAACGCGGCCACACTTCTGCGCACCCAGATGACAATCAGATGAACGCCCACAGAAGAAAACTTTGCAAGTCCTCTCACCCACTGAACACCATTCCGAGAACCACCACGACGAACCACCGAGCTTCACAGCGCCCCCTACCCGCCGAGCTCCAGAACACAGAAGCAACCAAGAGCCGAAGCCCCAAAGGGGGCAGGGAGCAGGGGGCGAAGCCCCCGAGGGGGCGGGGGCTCGGGGCGTCACCCCAAGACCCGTAGCGGGGGCAGGATTGAACCCTGCGAACTCGTCCGCCACTACGGCGAAACCGGAACCACGGCCAAGGCCCTCCCACTAACCGTGGACGGGCTCATCGCCACCCTGGGCGCCAACATCGCCCACGGACTAGACCACGGACCCGTAGGTGCCGCAGTCGCTGCCTGGCCCGCCCTGGTCGCCACCGGTGCCTTCGAACTACTGATGAAGCTCATCCGGGGGGTCCCGTACACCTCTCAACACGCCACGAGGCCGCCCCGCGCCCGAGGTGAACCCGCGCGTACCCGTGGCACTCCAACCCGTCACCAGCACTTACCCCGGCGCCGCAAGCGCGCTGGACGCCGCCACCGCCGCATTGGCGGCCCAGGCAGGCGAGCTGTTCGCCGACGACATCGCAGCAGGCCGCCACCCCATCATCTGAGCCATCCGCCAAGCGCTTCACATCGGACAAGCCAGAGCCAACAAGTCCAGGCATACTCAACTAATGAGGCTCCAGCACACTTGCGCTTCGGTGGAGGCGCCGATCGCGAACCTCCGTCATCGCCGCCTGGGGCGGCCCGGAAGGTGATCAGATCCAGACTGTGGTCTAATGCCGCCCTTATGCCTCAAAAGTGGCACACTTGGTCCTCCAGCCCCCATCCTCACTCGGTGAGTCACACGTGTCCGATGATCCATTCCACTACCCTGCCGAGCTGCTCAGCCTCCTCATCGACGCCATCCCGCGCCTGGTGCGCTCCAAGCTCGACGTCTTGGACTTCTTCCGCAGCGCTGGCGTGCCCGAGCCCATAACAGCCGATCTGCACCTCCAAGTCGAAACAGATCGAAACTCGATCAACAAATTCACGATCGTTCGCACGGTGCTTAACCGTCTCAACACGGAGGGCGACCGCGGGCTCAGGTCTCGTCGTGAGGTGGTCCGGCGAGTCTGCGAGTTCGAGGAGTTCTCGACTTGCTGGCCAGAGGATGCCCTCAAAGCCAAGGGCCTCGTCGCGGATGTACGGCGCGTCGTAAACGCGAAGGACTCCTTCACCCGGATGCAGCAGGCTCAAGAGAAGGAACGGCAGGAGCGGCTACGGCAGCAACGGGGAGGCAGCCGAGGCGCTACAACAACAGCGTACCCAGCGTGAAGCGCTCCGAAAGCGTCTTGTCGGCCTGTCGTCGATGTCAGACGCCCATCAGCGAGGCATTGCCTTCGAAAGCGCGCTCAATGATCTTTTCACGCTTGACGGTTTGCTTGTTCGTGAGGCCTTCACCGTAAGGAAAGACGGCGAAGTGTTGGAGCAAATAGACGGGCTCATCGAGTTGGAGGGGCAAGCCTACCTCGTCGAAGTGAAGTGGTGGAACAAGCCCCTCGGCCCTGGGGTAACTGCCCAGCATCTGGTGCGCGTTCACAACCGAGCCGGCGTCCGCGGACTCTACATCTCAAACTCCGGCTATACACCAGCCGCAATCGACCAATGCGTGGAGGCGCTAGCGAGCAGGGTCGTCGTGCTGGCCGAAACTCACGAACTACTTCTCCTCCTGGAGCGGGGCGGGAGCATCACTGACTGGCTGAAGGCAAAAGTGCACGCCGCCGCGGTCGATCGTCAGCCGCTGTTCAATCCGTTTGTGTCACCAGCAGCAGGTTAGCGTGGGCAGAGACGAACGACTTGCCGTCCCCACAGGGATCATTTATGTACGACTGCGCGATCATCTAGGCCAAAGGTGCGACGAACCATCTGGGCCAGTTCGGCGCGCCCGCGTGTGATAACGTCCATCGTCACGGACAGATCGGCGGTGGCCGGGAGTGTCAGGTCCCCCAGCAATTCTCGTTCGGAGAAACGATGGGTCAGCCACCACCAAAGGGCGTGGAGATCTTCCGGCCATGGCCCCTCGTCAGCAACGAGACCAAATTCGTACTGGGTTTCGTCCCGGCCAGTGGCACTGAGCAGTCCCGCGCGGCGCACGAGACAGGGGAAGCAACGTCCGCAATGGAAGCTCGCTGCCCCCCGCTTGACCGGCGGACGCCCACAACTCACTGTGGTCCACAGCGCCTTTTCCGATAGGCCTGCCTCAAGTGCCTTGATACAGACCTCGCCTTTGGTCAACTCGGCGAAGGGGTTTAAGATCTCGATGTCGCCTCCGATGTTGGCGACCAACCGGTTGAGCTCCGCCAGCGTGGTGGGATGCACTGAACGAGTAGAGCATGCTGCCGGCCGGGCTGGAGTCAGCGGCGGATTGATCGCCAATTGACCGTTTTCAGGAACAGTCACTGTCGTCACCTTGTGGCCGGAGGCGACATAGAGAGCGGTCGCAAGAAAGAGTAGTCCACGTGAACGTGCGGAGAGTTCAAGAGCCTTTCCGTTCTCAGCGAAGGTTTGGAGCGGGAGCTCGTTGGGAAAGACCGGGCGCTCTCCCAACCCTTTCAGCATCCCCACCAGCTTCCTCTGGTAGCCGATATCGTCTGGCTCGTGATATGAGACCAGGACGAGCGCTCCTCCGCCAGTGCGCATCCGGTCTGCAGCATATGCGGTGGAGTCCAGGCCGCCAGAGAACAAGGCGACCTCGGCGCCCTCCAATGGGAATAGGGGAGCATCTGAAGGCGCGTACCGAGCCCCGCCAGCAACAAAATCGATGTGCCATCGGTCGCCGGTGAGCAAGGCGAGTAGCCGGTTAACGTCGGCGGTGCGGGATTGCCAGGGCTCGGGGTCTACAACTTCGACGGTCAAGGAGATAGTGCGAGTCCATCCGTCATCTGCCGCACGGCGTGTGGACCTCTTGTCCGCCAGGAACACGGCCCGCGCGATGTGAAGGAGGTCATCGGCCCATGGTGCTACCTCACCCGCACGCCTCCCTAACTGGTGCATGGTTTTATCGGTTGCCCGGAAATTTTCGTCCTTCAGCTGGGTGATACCACTCTCCGGGAGCTGAAAGCGGCGTCCGAAGTGATAGGTGAAGCAGGCTGCTGTAGTCATGACAGCGTCCCATCGCCTGGGGCGATCCCCAGGGCCCGATCCACCGTCTCCACCAGGAGGTCACGCCCCAGGTCCGCGATTGAAGGAGCGCCTTCACCCGCATCCGCCTTGGCTTCGCATGGCAGAGGCAGCACTGCGCGAATACGCTCGGCGACCCAGGAGGCGACATGGCCCGCAGGGTCAATTACGTGGAGGACCGGCACGGCAAGTTTGATTTTTTCGGCGATGATGGTCTTGATGAACTCACTCACCGCATCAGCGAAGAACAGTTCGTAGATCGCACAGAATAGATCGTCGGGAAAATGCATCCCTGCGTTGGGGGATGCCTCCTCAGCCCCCTCACCCCCAAGCCCGGCGATCAGACGATCGAGGATTGGGCCGGCTGTCGCTCGGCGGACCGCAGCCGTGGCAACGGTGCTCCCATCTCCGGCTACCGCATCCACGAAGCGCGCAGCGAAGGCGCCATCCCACTCTGCAGCCGTCCCCGGGCTTGAGCCCAGCGGCGAGTCGTCTCCCTCCTGCAGCCACTCCCAGGCCTCGATCAGGCGTTGGCCAGCTTCAACGAGGGCCGCCCGGAGCCCAAAAGCATCTGGATCTTTCCGTAGCGTCTCCGCCAACGCTTCGCGGT
This sequence comes from Actinomadura opuntiae, assembly GCF_030283205.1. Taxonomy (GTDB): domain Bacteria; phylum Actinomycetota; class Actinomycetes; order Streptosporangiales; family Streptosporangiaceae; genus Spirillospora. Next base: position 138,288 of record NZ_JASNWF010000017.1, on the reverse strand, counting down.
AGGCCCAGGCTGCCTCTCTGCCCGAAGCCTCCGTCTCCTGAGCGTCTCCAGGGTCGAGCCCCTCTCGTACCCAATCCCGTACCTGCTTGGCAGCACTGTCCCAACTGCTCCCCCGCGGCCCGCGCAGCTTCGATGAGGTACCCATGCACACCCCAAATCAGGACAAACCCCTTCAGAGTTGCAACTTGACCCCGTATGGCCCATCGGAGTCAATAGTCTGGCGAGTGACTTATTGTTTGACGTGCGGACAGGCGACTAGCCCACAGAGGACGTCTCCCTCGTACCTGCCCTTGCGCTCGGGCGGCCCTCAGCCCGCTGCCTGGTAGGCCGCCCACTCCCTCGCCGCCAGTTCCATGGCCTTGGTCCATGACGACTGGTCTTGCCCGGCGATCTCAGTCCACAGGTTCACACTCGCCACCGCGAAGGCAGCTAGAGCAGCACGTGAGGCCGTCGACCAGGCCGGGAGCGGAGTTACCAACTCTTCGGCTTGTGCGGCGCTGTGCCCGCTGGCCATGAGCCGCAGAACCAGACACGCTGGGTCCACCCATCCGGCGCCCCTGGTCGGCCACGCCCAGTCGATCAATACCGCCCGTCCGGTGCTGATGATGACGTTGTCCGGCACGTAGTCGGTGTGCAGGAGCGCTTGACCGGCCAGTAGTTGCGCGTGTTCGGGCTCAACGACGTAGGGCTTCCAGCGCTGCTCGGCCCGCTTGATGGGAAGGTCGGGAGCAGGGATCGAGCCCAACTTCTTCATGGTCTCGATCAGTAGAGGAAGATCGGGCGAATCGGGTGCGTAACTGGCGTGCCGACCTTCAACGACGTCGAAGACGAGCAGATCCCAGTCATCGCTGACATGTCGAAGGAGGCAGCGGGGAGAGATCTCTTCGACGAACGGCGCGACCGTCGCCTCCATCTCCTGCGTCCAACGGCGCGCATAGTCTCGGCGCAGTCCCTTGACGAAGAGCCTCCCTCGTTCGGCGTCGAGTACAGCGGCGATCGCAGAGTTCTTGCCCTCGGACATGGTCGTTGCCGAGTAGATGCTCCCGGTACAGCCTTCGACCGTCTCTCGGGCGGCCGCTGGCATGTCGGCCCAATGCATCCGTTCGACTGCCATCAACTTCCCCGTCTTCCCCGACAGCCAGGGCCGCCCCCTACGTTAGGGGACGGTCCCGCTGACTAGCCTCTAGTACGGCTGGTCGTCACCGACCGCGCACGAGCACCGGTCGTCCGACACCAGGTCATCCACGTCCGAGACAACCTGGATCTCGTCGTCGTCCAACGGCCGAGGACCGATCTCGACAGCGACAGCGGCCATCAGGCGGTCACCACCTTCCTGTTTCCGTGCTGGCAGTAGGTCGACAGCGGGGCTTGGGCCTTGCGATACAGCTGGACAAGCGGCATACAGGTGCCGCACGTTCCCTGGAGGCTGCATCCGGTGCAGCCGCCCTGCCGCAGCAGCAGTCCATCGGCGATGTCGTTGAGGCGGAGCAGACCTTCGACCCCTTCGGTGATGAGGTCCACGTTCGGTTCGCGGCCGATCTTGCAGATGGACGCCTTGCCGTACGGGTCGACGTGGAAGAAGGTGTGACCGGCGTTGCAGCCCGCGAAGGGCTTGCGCTTGCGCAGATGCTCTGTGACGGCAAGGGTCTCGGCGCCCCCATGGATGGTGGGCGACATGTTGGAGTAGACGTCGTTGGGCACGCCCAACCGATCGGAGAACGCCTTCATGGCGTCAAGCTCTGCCGCGTTGTGCTGAGTGATGACCAGGCTGAAGGACAGCGGAAGGTCCGCTTCGAGGGCAGCGTGGACGCCGTTGATGAATGACTTGAACGCTCCCCGTCGCCGGGTCAGCCCCTCGTAGCTCTCGGCCGTCGCGCCGTAGACGCTGACCGTGATCTGGTGAGGTCGGCGCTCGGCGAGGAGTTCGATGATCGAGGGAATATGGAGGCGGGAGCCGTTCGACAGAATGGAGAGCATCATCCCGAGGTCGTAGGCCAGCCTGTAGACCTCGGGGAAGAACCGGTCGATCAAAGGCTCGCCGCCGGTGAGCTGGAGCCAGAGCACGCCGGCGTCGCGGAGAACGCGGAGCGTCTTCTCCCTGTTCTCCCATGACATGCCCTCGAATTTCTTCAGCCCCAGGTAGCAGTGCTCGCAGTCGAAGTTGCAGCCGAGGTTGACCTCGTGCGTGGCTCTGACGAAGCCGTACGGGGTCGGCCGCCGGACGACGACTGTGCCGTCCATGAGGGCGTTTCCGAGGTCCAGTCCCCATACTTGTCGGCTCGCGTCAACGAGCCAGGCAGGGCAGACCGTAGCTCGCTGGAGTTCGCGGAAGCGGCCGGCGCCGATGCGTAGGGCCTTTTTCGATCCGGGACGGAGTAAAACGTGCTCATGGGTGGTCGGGCTCGCGATGAGCTGATGCATCGTGTCCCCTCCAGTGGGGTGGTCCAGGCCCGGCGCGGCCTCGCCGTGAGCCCAGAAGTGTCTTTGCGAGGACTACTCCTCGTCCTCCAGTGCCGTGATGTTCTGCTCGGCCATCGCCCGGATGGTCTTGATGGAGGCAGGCAACAAGCCGTGCTGCACCATCGCCTGCTCGTATGCGCCGTGGGCGATCTCCAACGCGGCTCGAACGGAAACGAGGGTCTGGCCAGCGACGACCGCAGTGTTCTCAGACATTGGGAGGCACCTCCAGAACGGCGAAGACCCACTTGCCTTCATCGCCGGGCCGCCAGCCGTAGTGAGCGGCCAACTGCTCGACGATGAGGAGCCCACGCCCGTCCTCGGCGTCGAGACTCGGAGCCTCGCGGTGAGGCGGCGCCGGGACTGAATCCCAGACCTCGATGGTGAGTGTGTTGATGACCTCTTCGCAGATCCGGACCTTGATCCTCTTGTGCCGTGCCTGCGTCACCGCGTTCGTCACCAGTTCGGACACCACCAGCTCGAAGTCTTCCGCTTGGGCCTCGGAGAGCCCCCACACGACGAGAGCGCGTACCGCAGCGCGGCGGGTGATGCTCACCGCGGCCGGTGTCGAGAGGAACTCGTGATCCATCAGGATCTTGCGGGTCTCCTGCGCTGCTGTCGTCATCGGTGACTCCCGAGTCGGAACCGGGCCCGTCCTGTAGCGCCACGCCAGGCGACGGACTTCGTGTCACACACACTGGCTCTTCACAGGTGTCCGATGCCAGAAGAGAGGCAAAAGGAGGCAGGCAACTTCAGCCGTAGGTGCCGGCTGCTGCCTCGATCAGCCTCCCCGCCTCGTCCCCGAAGACCGCTGAGCGGTAGAGATCCTCGAACGCCGCCAGATACAGGGAGACCTCGCCAGGCGCGGTGATAGTGACCAGTGCCGACAGGATCTCCACCTCAACCTTGTTGCCGTCGAACACGGTGAAGTTCTCCAGCACCCACTGAGAACGCGGGCGCGAGAAGGGCAGCACTCCCAGCGCCACCGAAGGGATCGCGGAGGCAGTGATGTCGGCCAAGTGCGATAGCTGATTGACCATCACCTGTGGCTCACCGAGCCGGTAATACAGCGCCGCCTCTTCCATCAGGAACAGGAACTTGCGACCAGGTCGCCACAGCACGCGCTGCCGATCTATGCGGGCCGCCGCAGCTCCTGGAACATCGTCATCGGGCCCGCCTGATCGGCGGGAGACGAGAGTAAGCAGCTCAGTGACGTAGTCACGAGTCTGGAGGAGACCAGGCACGACCTGAGAACAGTACGTCCAGTCGGTGGAGGCGCCCTCGTACAAGGCAAGGCGGCTCTCCTGGAGCCGCCTCAAGCCGCCCTTACCTCGCTGGAGCCGCTTCCAGGTCGCGTAAGCGGAGTCCGCGGACTGCAGAGCCGCGATGAGGTCGTCGCACTGGTCATCGGCGTCACAGATGCGGCACCAGGCCCTGATGTCGGCGACGGTCGGCGCCCGCTGGGCGTGCTCGATCTTGCCGACCTTCCACCGGTCCCATCCGGCGGCCTCGGCGAGGTACTTGGTCTTGATCCCGGAGTTCAGCCGGATCTCGCGCAAACGGTCGGCGAGGGCCTGCCGAGCCGCCTGAACGGCCGGGTACTGGGGTGGAGGCACGGTCTCAGTGTCGAATCGGCTACTGCGGGCGGTAGTCCTTATGCGGAATCGCTCGTTTCCATGCTGCCTCGAAAGCGCTGCCGCACTGCTCCACCAGCGCCGGATCGTCGGTCAGTTCCGCGCCAAGATAGTCCCCGACACCGGAGAAGTAGCCGAACCGGACGAGACGACCGTCCAGGACCCAGTAGTCGTTGGCGGGCAAGCACAGGCCAGCCGCCTGCCGACGAGGCAACCAGCGGACCTGTTCGCCGGCCGCCTCATTGAGCACCCCCGCCCCGTCGTACTCGAATCGGGTGAATGGCGCCAGAGGCTCAGAGACGACCCGGGCACGGCGCATGGTGACACCGCGTCCGACCGTCGCCCGTACGATCTCGGCCCACTCGTGCTCGTGCTCGGCGATGTCGGCAGGGGTCACCTGACCGTCCAGCCAGCGCTGGAACAGCGGATCATCGGGCGTGTAGGCATCCCTCAACTCCAGGTGAACCGCCGTACGCCGCACCGTCGCGAACAGCGCCGCGAAGTCCTCTGCGTCGAGATCGTCAGGTCCCGGCGTCGTCACGAAGCGCCTCCAAGATGGTCTCCCGCATCCGGGCAGGGAACCTCACCAGCGTCTCGTGAGGCGCGAGAGGACTGCTCTTCTCGGCCTCGGCGAGCACCTGCGGATCAGCTTCGGTCCAGCCCTGAAAGAGGATGTCGCCGGTGTCCTCGTCGAGGTGGACAGCCAGGCAGTTTCCGCCCTGCGTGTTGGGGTCGATCACTAGCAACCGTAGCGCCATGACGGCCTCCGTCATCGATAGAGAGGCAAGGAGAGGCACCTCACACATGAGGCTCTCCTTCCCGCGGCGCTCTGGTCAAGGGGTTCGAGAGCGGGCTAACGTCCGCGCATGACCACGGCGAGGGTGTCGAAGAGCACGGCGTGGAGAACGTCGACCTACACCAGAGAGGGCAACTGCGTCGAGACAGCCGAACTCGGAGCCCGAGTCATCGGCTTCCGAGACTCCAAAGACCCAGATGGCCCGCACCTGGCCTTCACCCGCGACGAGCTGGCAACCCTTCTCAGCCAGATCAAGGCCGACGCCCTCGACCTCTGACCCTGGCGGGCATGAGACCCACACTCCAATTATCGGAGATCTTGCGCCGGAGAGTCCACTGCCAACGAATCTAATCCCTACTTAGCCGTTCCTAACAAGCGGCCAATAACACGGGGCGTCACACTACATCATCCCCAACGACGCACCTACCGGGACGTCTCTCTGACAAGCGCTGCATCGTGGAGCAAGTTATAAGCCTTATAGCTACTCTTCTGGATATCGCGACATCCAGAATGCACACTTAAGCATGAGACCGGTCACGACAAGGCAATCCTCGATTGAGAATGCTGCTGCGTGAACTGTATTCGAATTTGGACGCCGCAACGCGAGCCATGAACCGGGTCGACGTGAACCTCAATCAGGTCGTCCAGGAAATGCCCGCGACCGGACAAATACCAAGGAACATGGAACGCTACGCCGAAGTATGATTCGTACGGTGCGGCGACTGGACGACGTCCAGCCGGGCTCCTGTATTACCTGTTCGGGCCAAGCCGAGCTAACGAGCACCTCACCCCGCACGTGGTCGCCGGTTTCCGGCATGCGGCGCAGGAGCGCACGGGATTCGCGCAGCCAGTCTGGCACTGCGCGATGCGCACCGCGGCGACGAACCGCTGAGGTTCGCAGCGTCACCTACCCACCGAGTTCCGGAACACAGAAGCAACCAAGAGCAGAAGCCCCAACAGGGCGCAGAGCACCAACCCGCACAGACAAGACGAGGGCGAAGCCCGAGGGGGCAAGGGGCGAAGCCCCAAAGGGGGCGTGGGGGCGAAGCCCCCACATCGGGGGGCCCGGGGGGTCGCCCCCCCGAAAACGGCGAAGGGGCTCGTGGGGAAGCGCCGAAGGCGCGACCACACGAGCCCCAAGACCCGTAGCGGGGGCAGGATTTGAACCTGCGACCTCTGGGTTATGAGCCCAGCGAGCTACCGAACTGCTCCACCCCGCGGTGATGTCTCAACTGTATGGGGCGGGGGGTGCTTGCGCAAACCGGTTAGGGCGGTGGTGTTGCGGGTGCGTGAACGGGCGCTTGCAGGGCGGCGGTGAGCATGGCGGTGAGGTCGGCGGTGAAGGTGTCGTGGTCGAGGAGGGTGGGGTCGGGGTGGCCGGGTTCGATGCGGCCGGTGCGGTCGGCGAGGGCGGCGGTGAGGAAGGCGATGGCGACGGCGATGCGTTCGAGGGCGAGGGGTTCGGGGAGGCGGGTGCGGCAGGCGGTCTGGAGGAGGTCGAGCTGGCGGGTGAGGGCGGTGCCGGCGAGCAGGGGCGGGACGCGGTGGCCGCGGATGCCGGCGCGGCCGGCGAGCTGGGCGGTGATGCGCAGGAAGTCGCGGCCTTCGGGGGTGCGGAGTTCGGCGGCGGTGGGTTCGACGATGGCGGCGACGACGGTGTGGAGGTCGGCGGGGTCGAGGGTGGGGAGGGTGGCGGCGCGGGCGGGTTCCATGCGCTGGACGCCGGCGCGGAGGATCGCTTGGAGGAGGCCGGCGCGGGAGCCGAAGTGGTAGGTGATGGCGGAGTCGTTGCCCTGTCCGGCGAGGGCGACGATGTCGCGGGTGCGGGCGGCGTCGATGCCTTCGGCGGCGAAGAGGCGGGCGCCGGCGCGGATGAGTCGTTCCCGGGTGGCGCTTGCGTCTCTCGGCACGCGGTGATACTAACAGGAGACGTTAATAACGGTGCTCGTTATATCCCCCGGAGGGCCGCGCCATGGCGGACGTCTACGACCCGTTCGATCCCGCATTCCAGGCCGACCCGTACCCCGCGTACCGCCGGCTCCGCGACGAGGACCCGGTCCACCACCACGACGACCCGCCGTTCTGGGCGCTGTCGCGGTTCGAGGACATCTGGGCGGCGACGCGCGACGCGGAGGCGTTCTCGTCCGCGCAGGGCCTGACGTTCTACCCGGACGAGATCGGCACGCTGGGCCTGGCGCCGACGATCGTGATGCTGGACCCGCCGCGCCACACCGTCCTGCGGCGGCTGGTGAGCCACGGGTTCACGCCGCGCCGGATCGCGGCGCTGGAGGACATGCTGCGCGGGTTCGTCCGGGAGAACATCGCGCGGATGGAGCGGAAGGCGGCCGACGGCGAGGTCCCCGACCTGCACGGGGACTTCTCCGCGCCGCTGCCGACGTTCGCGCTGGCGCACCTGCTCGGCGTCCCGGAGGCCGACCGCGCGCGGTTCACGCCGTGGGTGCGGGCGCTGACCACGCTGCAGGACGACGGGTTCGACCTGAAGGCGCTGAAGGACGACGCGGTCGCCGCCGTCGCGGAGATGTTCGCGTACTTCACCGGCGTGATCGAGGCCCGCCGCGCCGACCCGTCCGACGACCTGATCAGCGCGCTGACGGTGGCCGAGGCGGACGGGGAGCGCCTCACCGACTGGGACATCCTCGGCTTCTGCTTCGTGATGGTCGCGGGCGGCAACGACACCACCGCGAACCTGGTCTCGCACGCGGTCGCGCTGCTCGACACCGACCACGCGCAGCGCGAGCGGCTCGCGGCGGACTCCTCGCTGATCCCGAACGCGCTGCTGGAGTTCCTGCGGCTGGAGGCGTCCGTGCAGGCCCTCGGCCGGACGACGATGCGTCCGGTGACGGTCCGCGGCACCGAGATCCCCGCGGGGCAGAAGGTGATGATGCTGTTCGGGGCCGCGAACCGGGACGAGCGGGAGTTCGGCCCGACCGCCGGGGACCTCGACATCACCCGGGAGATCCCGCGCCACCTGGGCTTCTCCAGCGGTGTCCACTTCTGCATCGGCTCGCACCTGGCGAAGCTCCAGGCGCGCGTGGCCCTCGAGGAGCTGCTCCGGGCGCATCCCCACGTGGGCGTGGACCGGGAGAACGCCCGGCGCATCGCGTCCCCGTTCACCCGGGGCTGGATCTCCCTCCCGGCGACCGGGATCGGGTAACTGAACGTCAGCCGGTCGACGGCGCGGCCGAGGCGGAGCCGTCCCAGCCGAAGGGCGCCTGGTACAGGCAGCTGACGCTGGCGAACTGCCCCTCGGCGGAGCGCTGCTGGATGACCTTGCCGTCCACGGAGATGCTGCAGTGGACGGTCCCGGACTCGATCCCGGTGTTCCCGCCGATGCTCAGGAAGGTGAAGCGCGACGCCTCGTACTTCTTGCTCCACGGCGGCTTCACCGACTGCCTGGTCATGCCGCCGTCCGGCGGGAAGATCATGACCGTGAGGGGCGACACGCTCCCCGTCACCTTGTAGACGATCTTGTGGACCGCCGGTTCGGACGGCGACGGCGACGCGGACGCGGAGGTCGGGACGACGGTGGCGGCCGGTGACGACCGGCCCCCGGCGCTCGCCCCGGCGTCGTCCGGCGGTCCGCTGAAGACGGCGAGCGCGACGGCCGCGACCGCGATGACGGCGACGGCGAGCGCCGCACCGGCCGGTATCAGGATCCGCCCGGACGGCCGGCCCCCGCGCGGCCGTCCGGGCATGATCGCCGTGCCGGGGTGCGTCGCCGGGCCCGCGGGCGCGAACCCCGCCGGCGGCGGACCGGCGGGCGGCGGGACCACGGGAGGCGGCGGGGGCACCGGGCCGTTCGCGGTCGCGCGGAGGAAGGACGCGACCGCGGCGGCGCTCGCCGGACGCTGGTCCACCGCCTTCGCGAGCAGGTCGAGGACGAGCCGCTCCAGCTGCGGCGGCACGTCCGGGCGGACGGCGCCGACGCGCGGCGGCGGCTCGTTCAGGTGCGCGTACAGCAGGCCGGGCAGTCCGGAGCCGGAGCGGAAGGGCGGGTCGCCGGTGAGGAGCTCGTGGAGGACGCACCCGAAGGCGTAGAGGTCGGACCGGAAGTCGGCGGCCTCCCCGCGGAACTGCTCGGGCGCCATGTAGAGGGGCGTGCCGACGGACCCGCCGTCCTGGGTGAGCCGCGTCGCGGCGTCGGCGAGGCCGGCGATGCCGAAGTCGCACAGCTTGAGGCGCCCGTCGGCGAGGACGAACAGGTTCGCGGGCTTGATGTCGCGGTGCACGATCCCCCGCGAGTGCGCGGCGGCGAGGGCGTCCGCGAGCTGGACGGCGAAGGCGACGGCCTCGCCGACCGGTAGCCCGCCGGGGTGCCGGCGGACGACCGTCCGGAGGTCCTCGCCCTCCAGGAGCTCCATCACCAGGTAGGCGAGGCCGTCGTCGGTGCGGCCGACGTCGAACACGACCGTGATGCCGGGGTGCTGGAGCGCGGCGGCGGCCTCCGCCTCCCGTTCGAAGCGTTCCATCGCGCCCGGCACGTCGGCCAGTTCGGCGGGCAGCGCCTTGACGGCGACCGGGCGGCGCAGCCGGGTGTCGACGGCGCGCCAGACCTCGCCCATGCCGCCGCGGCCGAGCACGCTCTCCAGGCGGTACCGGCCGTCCAGTTCCGTTCCGGCGGCGAGCCGCGGCCCGTCCGTCATGCCCGCCTCCCGGCGGCCTTCGCGCTCACGAGCCGATTATGGATTCAGACGAACGTCGTTGTCCATTTGGCTCGCGACCGCTCCGGACGGCACCGGGCGCCCGCGGCCGCGAGCGGGGCTCCGGCCGCGGGCGCTGCGCCGCGTCAGCCCATGTGCGGGTACCGGTGGTCGGTCGGCGGGACGAACGTCTCCTTGATCGAGCGCGGGGACGTCCAGCGCAGCAGGTTGAACACCGAGCCGGCCTTGTCGTTGGTGCCGGACGCCCGCGCCCCGCCGAACGGCTGCTGCCCGACGACGGCGCCGGTCGGCTTGTCGTTGACGTAGAAGTTCCCGGCGGCGAAGCGCAGCACCTCGGAGGCGTGCGCGATCGCGGCCCGGTCGGTGGCGACGACGGCGCCGGTCAGCGCGTAGTCGGCGACCGACTCCATCTGCGCGAGCATCTCCTCGTACCGGTCGTCGTCGTAGACGTGGACGCCCAGGATCGGCCCGAAGTACTCGGTCGTGAAGATCTCGTTCTCCGGGTCGCCGGACACCAGGACGGTCGGCCGCACGAAGTACCCGACCGAGTCGTCGTAGCTGCCGCCCGCGACGACCTCGACCGACGGGTCCTGCTTCGCCCGGTCGATCGCCGCCTTGTTCTTCGCGAACGCCCGCTCGTCGATCACCGCGCCGATGAAGTTGGACAGGTCGGACACGTCGCCCATGGTGAGGCCCTCGACCTCGTCCACGAGCCGCTCCTTGAACCCGTTCTCCCAGATGGAGCGCGGGACGTAGGCGCGGGACGCGGCGGAGCACTTCTGCCCCTGGTACTCGAACGCGCCGCGCACCAGGACGGTCTTCAGCACGTCCGGGTCGGCGGACGGGTGGGCGACGACGAAGTCCTTGCCGCCCGTCTCGCCGACGAGCCGCGGGTAGCCGCGGAACTTCTCGATGTTGTTGCCGACCGTCTTCCACAGATGCTGGAACGTGGCCGTCGAGCCGGTGAAGTGGATCCCCGCGAGCTCCGGATGGGCCAGCGCCACCTCGGACACGGCCAGCCCGTCCCCGGTCACCAGGTTGATGACGCCCGGCGGCAGCCCGGCCTCCTCCAGCAGCCGCAGGGTGAGGACGGCCGCATAGGTCTGCGTCGGCGACGGCTTCCACACCACGACGTTGCCCATCAGCGCGGGCGCGGTCGGCAGGTTCGCGGCGATCGCGGTGAAGTTGAACGGGGTGATCGCGTAGACGAACCCCTCCAGTGGCCGCAGGTCCGACCGGTTCCACACGCCGGGGCTGCTGATCGGCTGCTCGGCGAGCAGGCGCCGCGCGTAGCTCACGTTGAACCGCCAGAAGTCGACCAGCTCGCACGGGCTGTCGATCTCCGCCTGCTGGACGGTCTTGGACTGCCCGAGCATCGTCGCGGCCAGGATCGTCTCGCGCCACGGCCCGGCGAGCAGGTCGGCGGCGCGCAGGAAGACCGCGGCGCGCTCGTCGAACGGCAGCGCCCGCCACCCCGGCGCCGCCTTCAGCGCGGCGTCGATGGCGTCGCGGGCGTCGTCCTGCGTGGCGGTGCCGAACGTCCCGAGGACCGACGCGTGGTTGTGCGGCTGCACGACGGCGACCTTCGCGCCGGCGCCGAGCCGCCGCTCGCCGCCGATCGTCATGGGCAGGTCGACCGGGGCTTCGGCGGTCAGCTCCGCCAGCTTCGCCTCCAGCCGGGCCCGTTCGGGGCTGCCGGGCGCGTACCCGCGCACCGGCTCGTTCGCGGGCGTCGGAACGGTGGTCACGGCGTCCATGAAGGGGCCTCCTAGTTAGCGAGAGACGAACGAACGGAGAAAGAACACGAGGTTGGCCGGACGTTCGGCCAGGCGGCGCATGAAGTAGCCGTACCAGTCGCTCCCGTACGGCACGTAGACGCGCATCCGGTGGTCCTGCGCGAGCCGCCGCTGCTCGCCCGCACGGATGCCGTAGAGCATCTGGAACTCGTAGGAGTCGGGGGCCCGGTCGTTGACGACGGCGAGCGTCCGCGCGATGTCGATGATGCGCGGGTCGTGGCTGCCGACCATCGGGTACCCGTCCCCCGCCATGAGCACCCGCAGGCCCCGCACGTAGGCGCGGTCGATCTCGGCCTTGCTCTCGAACGCCACCGACGCGGGCTCGGCGTAGGCGCCCTTGACGAGCCGGACCCGCGACCCCTCGTGCGCCAGGTCGCGCAGGTCGCCCTCCGTCCGGCGCAGCATCGCCTGGATCGCGACGCCGGCCCACGGGAAGTCGGCGCGCAGCTTGCCGAGGATCTCCAGCGTGGAGTCGACGGTGGTGTGGTCCTCCATGTCCAGGGTGACCGTCATGCCGATCCGGTCCGCCGCCGCGCAGATCTCCCGCGCGTGGTCCAGCGCGAGATCGCCGGGCAGCGCCTGCCCGAGCGCCGACAGCTTCACCGACGCGTCCGCGCCCTCGGCCAGGCCCTGCTCGGCGAACGCGCCGAACATCGCCAGGTAGGCGTCCCGCGTGGCCTCGGCCTGCGCCCGCTCCCGCGTGTACTCGCCCAGATGGTCCAGGGTGACCCGCAGCCCGTCGCCGGTCAGCTCCCGCACCGCCCGGACGGCGGCGTCCAGATCCTCCCCGGCGACGAACCGGTCGACGACCCGCCGCGTCAGCGGCACGGAGGTCACCAGGCCGCGCATCCGGTCGCTGCGCGCGGCGGCAAGCAGAAGGGGGCTGGGCATGAGGGCCTCCTACGAAGTCGGTCACCTCGCACGTTAGGAGCCATGGCACCTCATCTCGTATAGTCAAATGCCACTTTCATCCCGCTGCCTCTTCATACAGATGTCACATGGCCCCTGACCTTCAAGAGATCGTGGAACTCGCCGCCGACCTCCTCGGCGCCCCGGCGACCCTGGAGGACCGCGACTTCCACCTCGTCGCCTACGCCGCGCACGGCGACACGATCGACCCCGTCCGGATGGACTCGATCCTGCACCGCCGCGCGACCGAGGCCGTCCGCACCCGCTTCGAGTCCTACGGCATCGCCCGCGCCACAGGGCCCGTGCGCATCCCCGCCGACCACTCCCTCGGCCAGCTCGGCCGGCTCTGCCTGCCCGTCCGCTGGAACAACGTCACCTACGGCTACCTCTGGCTGCTGGACGACCAGGAGCGCATCACCGACTCCGCCCGCGCCATGCCCCTCTGCGAGCGCGCCGGCCTCCTGATGGCCCGCCAGGCCCGCGAGCGCGACGACCTCGGCTGGAAGGTCGCCGACCTCCTCTCGACCCAGCCGGACGTCCGCGCGCAGGCCGCCAACGAGCTCGCCGAGGCCGGCGTCCCCGACCCGCCGCTCGCCGTCGCCGTCCTGCGCACGCCGAGCACCGACCCGCTGAACCCGTGGCTGCTCCCCCACTCCGTCCTGACCACGGTCTGGCAGCGCGACCACGTCCTGGTGATCCCGGCGTCGGCGTCCCCGCGCACGGTCGTCGACCGGGCCCGCCGCCTGCTGGAGGAGCGCACCACGCCCGTCCGCGCGGGCTTCTTCTCGCCCTGCCCCACGCTGGAGACCGTCCACGAGGGCTGGCTGCGCGCCCGCGTCGCCGCCCGCACCGCCGCCGCCGGCGAGACCCGCGACTGGACGTCCCTCGGCGTCCTGCGCCTCCTCAGAGCCGCCGGCGACGAAGCACTCACCCAAACGACGCAAACCCCAGGAACCGAGCGCCTCCTCGCCCACCCCGACCTGGCCCTCACCGCCCGCACCTACCTGGACCAAGCGGGCAACGTCCAGAAGACAGCCCAGGCCCTCAACATCCACCGCCAGACCCTCTACCACCGTCTCCGCCGCATCGAGGAACTGACGGCCCTGACCCTGACCAACGGCCAGGACCGCCTGACCCTCCACCTGGCCCTCACCCTCGCCCCCTACATCGACCAGGAGTCTCAGCGGAGCGCGGGCGCCGAGAACTGAGCCCTGGCCACCTCGCCGGAGCGGAGCAGCGGCGGCGACAGCAACCACGCCGGGCCCCGGCGGTACAGGGCCGCCGGACGGCCCGTCTCGGCGACCGTCCGGCCGCCCGTCGCGTCGAGGAAGCCCTCCGCCCGCGTGACCTTCCGCCGGAAGTTGCTCGGGTCCAGCGCCACCCCCCACACCACCTCGTAGACGCGCCGGAGCTGCGCCACCGTGAACGGCTCCGGGCAGAAGGCCGCCGCGACGGTGGTGTACTCGAGCTGCGACCGCGCGCGTTCCAGCGCCTCCCGCAGGATGACGCCGTGGTCGAAGGCGAGACCGCCCTCCCCCGCGAGCAGCGCCCTGACCGGCGCCCATCGGGCCGCTCGCGCATCGGTCCCCGCCTCGGGGACCGGCAGATCGGGGCCGAGCGCGAGATAGGCGACCGTGATGACCCTTCCCCTCGGGTCGCGGTCCGGATCGCCGTAGGTCCGCAACTGCTCCAGATGGAGCGCGGCACCGTCCAGCCCGGTCTCCTCGCGAAGCTCCCGGCGCGCCGCGTCGTCCAGCGTCTCCCCCTCCCGGACGTAGCCGCCCGGCAGCGCCGGAAGGCCGAGGTACGGCTCCTTGCCGCGCTCGATCAGCAGCACGTGCAGCTCGTCGGACCGGATCGTGAAGATCACCAGGTCGACGGTCACCGCGACGCGGCCGTGCACACCCGCAGCCATCTCGCCTCCTCTAAAGGTCGTATTGACTCTAACCCGCCCGGCCATTTAAGGTCATACCTACCTGAACTGCGGAAGCCGAGGGGGCCGTCATGACCAGCCCGGCGGTGTCGTTCACGAAGAACCGGACAGCCCGCACCGAACGCGGCGACGAGACCACGCGCATGCTGTGCGCCGCCGCCTACCACGACCGCCGGTTCCAGTCGCTGGTGGTCCGGCACGTTCTCCTCCCGCACCAGCGGGCGGTGGCCCCGTCCTACGGCTTCGACCTCGTCCCCGTGGCCGACCACGCCTGGCGCGCCTTCACGCTGGACACCGTCCAGCACGCGACCGTCCTCACGGTCTTCGTGCTGGCGGCGCTGCAGAGCCCGTCCGCCGCGATCACCGCCGGCTGCCTGCTCGGGCTGTGGTCACTGAGCGGCTACGCCTCCCGGCTGGCGCCGGAGGTCGTCAGGAGCCGCACGAGGAAGAGCGTCAACCATTTCTGTCCCTGGCTGAAGAACGACGAGAGGCCCCGGGAGGAGTGGCTCTGGATCAAAGGCCCGCCGCGACGCGACCTGGACGAGCAGACGAGACGGCTCAAACTGAGCCTCTACGGCTGCGGCCTGCTCGTGGCCGCGCCGGTCCTGTCGGCGAGCATCGAGCACACGCCCTTGCATCTGATGGCCGTCCGGGCCGTGGTCCCTCTACTGCTGTGCTCCGTCGTCACGGTCATGGTGGCCGCCGTCCGGCACCGGTCCATGGTGCTCACGCAGGAACCCGGACCGCTGCGGCCCGACCAGCTCAACCGACGGCTGGCGGCCATCGACGTGCAGCAGACCGACCCCGTCATCGCCTACCGGAGGCCGCGGCCCCCCAAGCGCGACCCCGACACCGGCCGACCGGACTTCTACGACTTCGGGGACGATCCCAACTTCTTCGTCGGCAGCGGCCAGCTCGTCCACCGGTGGCTTCCGCCGCTGGCCATCCAGTTGCTCCGCCCGCAGACCGTCGACCTCACCAAGGGGAAGAAGGCCGACGACATGACGCGGCGCGGATACGTCCATCCCCCCTTCCGGGCGGACGAGCTGGTCACGCACCTGCGCAAGATGATGCGCCCGATTGGGCACAGTTCCGACCCCATCAGGCTGCCGGGCTACCGGATCAGCGACCGGTACTACGTGGAGGAGGCGGACGCGCCGGAGGTCCGCCGGCAGCTCGCAGAACTCGGCGACGCCGCCTTCCGCCGCAAGGTCGTCAACACGCACGACGGCAAATGCCAGCACTTCCTGGAGATGCGCGTCACCTCGTCCGGCGAACTGGTCACCACGGTCTTCGTCCGCGTCACCCTGAAGGGCCGCTCGCTCAGCCTGGACTTCGCCGCCTGCGCCCTCACCCGGACGCCGAGGAGCTTCCACCGCGCGGCGCGCCGCGCCCGGAGCGGCAGGACGGCCGCCGTCCTCGGGGCGCTGTCCACTCTGGGGGACCTCCCCGGCGAGGTCGCGCGGTGCTGGCAGGCGCTCGCCGTCCTCCTCCGGCTCCCCCTGTACGTCGAGGCCTTCACGAAGTGCACGGTCCGCGGCAGCGCCCCGCGGTTCAGCGTCCGCGAGGTGACGGCGGCCACCTGGCAGGAGGCCGCCTTCGACGAGCCGGCCATCCTCGACCAGATGAAGATCATCGAGCTGCGGCTCCTCCAGGTGACAAAGGACTTCCTGCGCGCCCGCAACGTCGACACCTCCGTCTTCGAGAAGCGGGCGGAGACCATCATCAGCGCGAGCGTGCTGAACATGGGCGGCCGCGTCGACATCAACAACTCCGCGGTCGGCAACAACGCGCAGGTCAACCAGAACGCACAGACGTCCCAGCCCTCCGCGCAGAAGGCGGCGAAATGAACGAGCAGTACCGGGTCAGCGGCATCATGACCACCGGCGGCACCACCAACGTCGAAACGTCCGCGGTCGGAGACAACCCGGTCGTCAACCTGACCGCGCCCGCCGTCGGCGCCCCCGGTGGGAGCCACGCCGACGTCGGCGTCATCACCCTGCTCAGCGAGGAGACCCAGGCGGTCCGGACGGCCCTGGACCTCCATGAGGAGACCACCGGCGGGCTGCGCTTCTACACCGGCGACGTCCCCACCGCGGGCGGCCCCGTCCGCGTCGCGGCGGTCCGCGCGCTGGGCCAGGGCCAGCGGTCCACCATGGCGGCATACGGGAATCTGCGCCGCCATCACGACCCCCACGTCATCGTGCTCGCGGGGATCGGCGGCGCGATCCATTCCTCCGTCAAGGTGGACGACGTCGTCATCGCGACGCGCGTCGTCTACTACGACCTGCGGAAGGAAACCCCACAGGGGACCCGCCGGCGCGGCGAGGAGCGGGAGGCCCCCGCCGAACTCGGGCACGCGGTCAACGCCTTCTTCACCGACCACGACCCTGGCGAGTTCTCCGTGACGGACCCGGCCGGGACCACCCGGACGGCGCGGTTCCACCATGGGCCGATCGGCTCCGGCGAGGCCGTGATCGCCGATCGGGAGGCCGACGTCGTCCGCTATCTCGCCGCCTTCAACGACAAGATCCTCGCTGTGGACATGGAGGCGGGCGGGCTCGGCCAGGCGAGCCACGAGGAGTCCGCGGGCACGGGCTGGGTCGTCGTCCGCGGCATCTCCGACGACGCGAGCCCCGCCAAGAACGACGACCACCACCGCACCGCGTCCTGGCACGCCGCGGTCGCGCTCCGCGAACTCCTCCCCTACCTCAGGACTCGGCGAGACGAGCGTGCAAACCCCGGAGTTCCCGCTTGAGGATCTTGCCGCTCGGGTTCTTCGGCAGCGACTCCGCCAGCACCACGTACTTCGGCCGCTTGTACCCCGCGAGCCGCTCGCGCACGTGCGCGTGCACATCGTCAACGCTCAGCGCAGCCCCTGGCTTCGGCACCACCACAGCCGTGACGGCCTCGATCCACCGCGGATGGGCGATCCCGAACACGGCGACCTCAGCGACGCCGTCCAGCTCGTAGATCGCCTCCTCGACCTCCCGGCTGGCGACGTTCTCCCCGCCCGTCTTGATCATGTCCTTCTTGCGGTCGACCACGGACAGGTAGCCGTCCTCGGTCATGACGCCGAGGTCGCCCGAGTGGAACCACCCGCCCCGGAACGCCTCCTCGGTCTTGTCCTCGTCGTTGTAGTACCCGAGGGCCGCGTGCGGGCTGCGATGCACGATCTCGCCGACCTCGCCCGCCGCCACGGGATTTCCGAGGTCGTCCACGAGCATCGTCTCCACGTTGACGGCCGCGCGCCCCGCACTGCCGGCCCGCTCCAGCTGCTCGTCCGGACGCAGGATCGTCGCGAGCGGCGCCATCTCGGTCTGCCCGTAGAAGTTCCACAACCGCACGTCCGGCAGCCGCCGCAGCAGTTCGCGCAGCACCTCGACGGGCATCGCGGACGCCCCGTAGTACCCCTTCCGCAGGCTGGACAGGTCCCGCCGGTCGAAGTCCGGGTGCCGCAGCAGCGAGATCCACACCGTCGGCGGGCAGAACAGCTTGGTGACCTTCTCCCGCTCGATCGTCTCCAGCAGCAGAGCCGGATCGGGCCCCGGCAGAATGACACTGGTCGCGCCCAGATAGACGTCCACCGAGAAGAAGCAGTCCAACTGCGCGCAGTGGTACATCGGCAGCGCGTGCACCTCGACGTCGTCGGCGGACATCTCGCCGTCGACGATGCAGCTCACGTACTGGCTGATCAGCGACCGGCTGGTCAGCATCACGCCCTTGGGCCGCGACTCGGTCCCCGACGTGTACATCAGCCGCAGCGGGTCGTCGTCCCCCACCGGCACCTCGGGCGCCGCCGCAGAGCCCTCCCGGCACCAGCCGTCGACGTCCTCCCACCCATCGGCCGCGCCCCCGATCCGCCCCCGGACACCCCCGTCGACACCCGCCGTGGCCAGCGCCTTCTCGGCCGTCGGCACCAGCGCGCCCTCCGCCACGATCCCGGACGCACCCGAATGCCCGAGAATGTAGGCGATCTCATCGGCGCCCAACATGAAGTTGACCGGCACCAGCACGACGCCCAGCTTCGCCGTCGCGAACGCCAGCACCGCGTACTGCCAGCAGTTGTGCGACAGCAGAGCAAGCCGGTCGCCCTTCCCGAGCCCCCGCTCCGCCAACGCGTTCGCCGCCCGGTTAACCGCCGCGTCGAACTCCGCGTACGTGAACCGGACCTCCCCGCTCACCACAGCGAGCTTGCCCGGATACCGCCGAGCCGTCCGATGCAACAGATCCCCGTAGGAGTGCTGCCGCGCCCGCACCACCGACGCATTCATGGGACACCTCGCCTTTCCGGACGAACCCCCTGGTAAGGGCTGTGATCCGGATCATAGTGGCCGGGTGCGGGCCAGCAGCAGCGTCACGTCGTCCTCGGCCGCCTCGGTCACCATCGTGTCGATCACGCTGGTGCAGAGACCGTCCAGCGGGGCGGTGCCGTCGGCCAGTGCGGCGCTCAGGCACCGCATGCCCTCCTCGAGATCGGACCCGCGGCGCTCGATCAGCCCGTCGGTGTAGAGGGCCAGCAGGGTCCCCGCCTCGAGGTCGAACTCGACGGACCGGTGCGAGCCCAGCCCGAGCCCGATCGGCGTGCCGGTCGGAAGGTCGGGGAAGGCGGCCTCGCCGCCGGGCGGGACGATCGCGGGCGGCAGGTGCCCGGCCGAGGCCATGACGCAGCGCCGCGTGGCCGGGTCGTAGAGGACGTACAGGCAGGTGGCGGCGATCGGGGACAGCGCGCTGCGGTCCTCCTCCTCGTCCTGCCGGGCGTACAGCTCGTCAAGGCGGCTGAGCAGCTCGTCCGGTGGCAGGTCGAGGTAGGCGAGCGTGCGCATGGCGGTGCGCAGGCGTCCCATGCTCGCGGCGGCGTTGATGCCGTGCCCGGTCACATCGCCCACGACCAGCGCGATGCGGGAGCCGCTCAGCGGGATGGTGTCGTACCAGTCCCCTCCGACGCCCTGGTGGACGTCCGAGGGCAGGTAGCGCGAGGCCAGGTCGATGGCGTCGCCGCCGCACAGCTTGCGCGGCAGCAGCTGCCGCTGCAGGGCGAGGGCCGCGTCGTGCTCGACGGTGTACTGGCGTGCGTTGTCCAGGCTCAGTGCGGCCCGGGCGGCGAGCTCCTCGGCGAGCACCAGGTCGTCCCTGGTGAAGGGCGTCTTGTCGACGGTGCGGACGAAGGTCGCGACCCCGAGGAGCCGGCCGCGCGCCTTCAGCGGGACCATCATCAGCGTGTGCATGCCCATCGTGCGCACGACGTGGGCGCGGTGCGGGTCGTCGTCGAGCCAGGTCCCGGGCGAGATGTGCACCACGGGCTCGAAGAACGAGGTGCCGGACTCCAGGACCGCGCTGAGCGGGGACGAGGGCGGCACGTAGACCGGCTGCCCCTGCGGCCACAGCGCGTCGGGGACCCCGCCCTGCACCGAGGTGAGCGCGGCCCGGCGGAACACCGGGACGCCGGCGCCCATCGGCCCGAGGCGCTCCAGCGGCTCGGGCCCCGGCATGACCGCTTCGGTGAGGTCGACGCTGACGTAGTCGGCCAGGCGGGGCACGGCCAGGTCGGCGAGTTCCTGGGCGGTCTGCTGGACGTCCAGGGTGGTGCCGATCTCGACGCTGGCCCGCCGCAGCAGCGCCAGGCGTTCGCGGGCCCTGCTGTAGGTGATGTCGACGGCCATCAGGCAGACGCCGAGATGGCGTGCGTCGAGGCCGTCCACCCGGAACAGGAAGGTGGAGAAGGTGCGCTCCTCACCGTCCTGCGACCACCGGACCTCGCGGTCCAGCACGGGCTCGCCGCCGGCGAGCACCGTGCGGACGAGCTCCGGCGGGGCCAGGGAGTCGTCCTCGGGCAGCGGCCGGCCGACCTGGAAGTGGGGGAAGACCTCCGCCCGCTCGTTGCGCCAGGCCGACCGCAGGTCGGTGTCCCAGGCGACCATCACGACGGGGACGGCGGCGAGCAGCGGCTCCAGCACCGAGGTGCCGATGGCGAAGGCGGACGCGGGTATCGCCGCGATCACCCAGGCGGGCGCCCCGGCGAGGGTGTCGATGCGGATCCGCTCGGATCGCGTGACGATCTGCGTGCCGTCCCGGTGCCGGAGGTCCAGCATGCCGACCCGGTGGTCCTCGTCGCCCTGGCCGCCCCGCCACGTCCAGATCCGCTCCGCGCGGTCCCGCTCCATGCGCAGGTCGGTGCCGGGCCGTCCGAGGATCTCCTCAGACCGGTAGCCGAGGAGCTCCTCGGCCACCTTCGACCAGCCCACCAGGACGCCCTCGGCGCTGAGCACCCCGATCGCCGGAACGGGAGCGTCCGCCCCCCGCCCCCACATGTTGCTCCGAACCATAACCGCCATACAACCACGCCCCCCGCAGAAGCCCCCCGGCTGACCTGCAGCAACAGCAAAGGCCGAAGCCCGAGGGGGCAAGGGGCGAAGCCCCAAAAAAGCGCGCGCAACGCGCGCCGGGGGTGTGGGGGCGAAGCCCCCACATCGGGGGCCCGGGGGGTCGCCCCCCCGAAAACGGCGAAGGGGCTCGTGGGGAAGCGCCGAAGGCGCGACCACACGAGCCCCAAGACCCGTAGCGGGGGCAGGATTTGAACCTGCGACCTCTGGGTTATGAGCCCAGCGAGCTACCGAACTGCTCCACCCCGCGGTGATGACTCAACTGTATTGCATGGCGGGGAGTGCTCCAAACCGGTTTCGGGGCGGGGGTCATCTGGTGCAGGCGGGGACGGTGCCCTTGCCGGTGGTGAGGGCGTTGACGGCCTGGACGGCGGAGTGGAGGGTGTCGGCGCGGACGAGGCGGAGGCCGTCGGGGCGGGCGCCGAGGGCTTCGGAGCAGTTCTTCCTGGGGGTGAGGAAGACGGTGGCGCCGGCGCGGCGGGCGGCGATCATCTTCTGCTGGATGCCGCCGATGGGGCTGACCTGGCCGTCGGGGTCGATCTCGCCGGTGCCGGCGATGAACTTTCCGGCGCTGAGGGGGCCGGGGGTGAGCTTGTCGTAGATGGCGAGGGCGAACATGAGGCCGGCGCTGGGGCCGCCGATGTCGCCGACGCTGATGTCGATCTTGAAGGGGAACTTGTACTGGTCGCCGAGGACGACGCCGACGACGGCGCGCTTGCCGGTGGGGTCGGCGACGGTGGTGAGGGTCTGGTTGCTCTCCTTGCCGCCGCGCTGGACGGTGAGGGCGACCCGGTCGCCGATCTTGCGCTTGGCCATGGCGCCGGTGACCTGGGCGGTGCTGGTGACCTTGGCGCCGTCGAGGGCGGTGACCTGGTCGCCGGGCTGGAGCCTGCCGTCGGCGGGGCGGCCCTTCTGGACGCCCTGGACGATCACCTGGGTCTGCAGCGGGACGCCGAGCTCGTGCAGGGCGGCGGCCTTGGCGCTCTGCTGGGAGTCCTGCATCTGGCGGGTGTTCTCCTGGTCGACCTGCTTCTGGCTCTCGTCCTTGGGGAAGTAGAGCTCCTCGGGGACGATCGCGGTGTCGTGGTCGAGCCAGCCGCGCAGGGCGGTGAACAGGTCGATGCGCCCGCCGGGGCCGCCGCGGTAGGTGACGGTGGTGAAGTTGAGGTGCCCCTCGTCGGGGTAGGTCCTGCGGCCGTCGATGGCGATGACGGGCTGGCCCTTCTCGTTCGTGCCGAGGGTGTTGCTCGTCGGGCCGGGCATCAGTGCGATGTAGGGCACCGGCATGAGGGACCCGACGAGGGCCAGCGCGAGGACGAGGACGCTCGCGACGGTGAGCGTGGCGGCACGACGAGACATGGTCGGAACTCTATGCGCCCGGGGGCCTTCAGCAGGCGCCGACCCACTCGTCTCCGCCGTCGGCGAAGGTCTGGTGCTTCCAGATGGGGACCTGCGCCTTGAGGTCGTCGATGAGCCGGCGGCAGGCGTCGAAGGCCTCGGCGCGGTGCGGGCAGGACGCGGCGACGACGACGGCGAGGTCGCCGATCCGCAGGTCGCCGACGCGGTGGACGGCGGCGAGGGCGCGGACGGGGAAGTCGGCGGCGACCTTCTCCATGACGGCGCGCAGTTCCCGTTCGACGGTGGGGTGGGCGCTGTAGGACAGGGCGCTGACGTCGCGGGCGTGGTCGTGGTCGCGGACGGTGCCGACGAACAGCGCGACGCCGCCGGCGGCGGGGTCGCCGACGGCGGCGAACACCTCGTCGACCGACAGGGGGGTGTCGCGGATCTCGGCGAGCCGGATGGCGGTCCCGGCGGCGGCGCTGTCTTCGCTCACGTCCCGCAGGCTACCCCGCGCGGGCCGGACCCGGCGGGCCCGGCTCGTCCGGTTCGAAGGTGGCGGCGAGGGCCTCGGCGAGGGCGGGGACGAGGTCGGGGCCGGCGAGGACCTCGTCGTCGGCGTCGTGGCGGCGCAGCCGGAGCGCGGAGTGCCGGGCGCCGTCGCGCAGCACTCCGACGATCATGCGGACGTCCTCGCGGCCGGGGTGGCCGGCGGCGTACGCGGCGGCCTCGTCCTCGTCCTCGGGGATCTCCTCCTCGGCCTCGGGCGGCAGCACGACGCGTTCGATCACCAGCGCGCAGCCCTCGACGGTGTCGGGCCAGGCGATGGCGGCGAGGGCGTCCTCGACGCCGGCCTTCTCGGGCAGGGCGGGCTGTTCGAGGGCGGCGAGGGTCTCGGTGTCGGGGGGCAGGCCGAGCTGGTCGGCGAGGTCGGGCTCGGCGCGGCGCAGCTCGGTGCTGCGGACGAGGGCGTACAGGCGGGGAGCGGTGTCCCAGCCCTCCTGCGCCGAGTGGCGTTCGAGGTCCAGCACGACTTCTTCCAGAAGACTCACGGAGCCCATCTTTCCCCGTCCGGGGGCCGGGAAATGCGGGAACCCCGGCGGTAGTCGGTAAGTTGCTTACACAGCACCGGCCGGCGGCCGGTGGGGGGCGATCTCGATCGGAGGGGCAATTGGCCTTCCGGACTGCCGGTACCGCGCGCCGGTTCGGCGCCGGGCGCACCCGGCTGATGCTGCCGGTCCTGGTGGCGCTGGCGTTCCTGCTGGTCGCTTTCCTGGTCTTCACCGCGGTCTACACGAATCTGCTGTGGTACCGCTCGGTGGGCTTCTCGGAGGTCTACACGACGCGGCTGCGCGCGGAGGCCGTGCTGTTCTTCGGCTCGGGCCTGCTGATGTCGCTGGTCGTGGCCGCGAACGTGGTGGTGGCGTACCGGCTGCGCCCGGCGTACCGGCCGCTGTCGGTGGAGCAGCAGGGGCTGGAGCGGTACCGGTCGGTGATCGATCCGCGCCGGCGGCTGATCTCCGTCGGGCTGCTGGCGCTGCTGGGCGCGCTGACCGGGTCGTCGGTGGCGGGCCGATGGCAGGTGTGGCTGGCGTTCCTGAACCGGACGCCGTTCCATGTGAAGGACCCGCAGTTCCATAAGGACGTGTCGTTCTACGTCTTCACCTATCCGTTCCTGCGGCTGGTGCTGGGCGTGGTGTTCGCCACGGTGATCCTGTCGTTCGTCGCGGCCGTGATGGTGCATTACCTGTACGGCGGCCTGCGGCTTCAGGGGCCGGGCGACAAGGCGAGCCCGCCGGCGCGCGCTCATCTGTCGGTGCTGGTGGGCCTTTTCGTGCTGCTGAAGGCGATCGCGTACTGGCTGGACCGGTACGGGCTCGTCCATTCGGAACGGGGCGTGGCGACGGGCGCGTCCTATGCGGACGTGAACGCGCTGCTGCCCGCGAAGACGATTCTCGCGGTCATCGCGCTGCTGTGCGCGGTGATGTTCTTCGGCAACCTGCTGCGGCGCGGCATGATGCTGCCGGGCGTGGGCTTCACGCTGCTGGTGCTGTCGGCGGTGCTGCTGGGCGGGGTGTATCCGCTGCTGATCCAGCAGTTCCAGGTGAAGCCGGACGAGCTGGCCAAGGAACGCAGGTACATCGAGCGCAACATCGACTTCACCCGGCGGGCCTACGGGGTGAAGGACGCGCAGGTCGTCCCGTACGGGTCGCAGCCGGAGAAGGACCCCGGCAAGCTGCGGCAGGAGGCGGACGGGCTCGGCGGCGTCCGCGTCCTGGACCCGAACGTGGTGGGCCCGACGTTCGAGCAGCTGCAGCGGATCCGCCCGTTCTACAAGTTCCCCGACACCCTCGACGTCGACCGCTACCTGGTCGACGGCAAGGCCACCGACACGGTCGTGGCGCTGCGGGAGCTGTCGGGCGCGCCGTCGGGGCAGCGCAGCTGGGTGAAGGACCGGATGGTCTACACGCACGGCTACGGGTTCGTGTCGGCCTACGGCGACCAGATGGCGCAGGGCGGCAACCCGGACTTCATCACCCGCGACATGCCGGCCTCGTCGGCTCGGATCCAGGTGACCAAGCCGGAGATCTACTTCGGGGAGCGGTCGCCGCGCTACTCGGTGGTCGGCGGGAAGGGCCAGAAGGAGCTGGACTACCCCGACAACAGCCCCGACGACGGGCAGCAGAGCAACACCTACGACGGCGACGGCGGCGTCCCGATCGACTCGTTCTTCCACAAGCTGCTGTACTCGGCGAGGTTCCAGGACAAGAACCTGCTGCTGTCCGGCGCGATCAAGAAGGACGCGAGGATCCTCTACGACCGGTCGCCGCGCGAGCGGGTGCAGAAGGCGGCGCCGTGGCTGACGCTGGACGGCGACCCGTACCCGGCGGTGGTGCAGGGCCGCATCGTGTGGATCGTGGACGGCTACACCACGTCCGGCGGCTACCCGTACTCGGAGGAGACGAGCCTGGGGCAGGCGACCCGCGACACCATCACCGACACCCGCTCGGCGGTGGCGCGGCAGGCCGACGACCACATCAACTACATGCGCAACTCGGTGAAGGCCACGGTGGACGCCTACAGCGGCGCCGTCCACCTGTACCAGTGGGACACCGAGGACCCCATCCTCAAGACGTGGATGAAGGTGTTCCCGAAGTCCGTCCAGCCGAAGGCGTCCATCCCGACCGAGCTGGAGGCGCACTTCCGCTACCCGCAGGACCTGTTCAAGGTCCAGCGCAAGATCCTCACCAAGTACCACGTGACGGATCCGTCCGCGTTCTACAACGGCGAGGGCTTCTGGGAGGTGCCGCAGGACCCGACGACCAAGGGCAAGCTGCAGCCGCCGTACTACCAGAGCCTGAAGATGCCCTCGTCGTTCGACGGCGCGACGGACTTCTCGCTCACGACGGTGTTCAACCCGCGCGACAACCCGCAGCTCGCCGCGTTCATGGCGGTCGACTCCAACCCGTCGAGCAGGTACTACGGGCAGATCCGGATCCTGCAGATGCCGCGCGACGCGCAGCCGCCGGGCCCCGGGCAGGTGCAGAACTCCTTCGAGACGGACTCGAAGGTGAAGACCGACCTGTTCGCGCTGAGACAGGGCGGGACGAAGACCGTCGCGGGCAACCTGCTGACCATCCCGTTCGGCGGGAGCCTGCTGTACGTCGAGCCGATGTACACCAAGGCGTCCGGAGGCAAGGAGCAGCAGCCGTACCCGCTGCTCGGCAAGGTGCTGGTGCGGTACGGCAACGAGGTCGCGGCGGCGGGGACGTTCGAGGACGCGCTGAAACAGGTCCTCGGCGGCTCGGGGGCGCCGGCGGTGACCGGGACGCAGCCGGGGCCCGGCGGGCGGCTGACGCCGCAGGAGCAGCAGGCGATCAACGAGCTGCAGAAGGCCGT
This sequence comes from Actinomadura opuntiae, assembly GCF_030283205.1. Classification (GTDB taxonomy): domain Bacteria; phylum Actinomycetota; class Actinomycetes; order Streptosporangiales; family Streptosporangiaceae; genus Spirillospora. Next base: position 112,460 of record NZ_JASNWF010000017.1, on the reverse strand, counting down.
CGGCGACTACGAGACGGCCCAGAAGAAGGGCGACTACCCCGGCATGGGCGACGCCTGGGACCGGATCAAGAAGGCGCAGGAGCAGCTGTCGGCCGCCCAGCGGGCCGGCGGCAACCAGGCGAAGCCGAACGCGACCCCCACTCCCTCGTCGTCGCCGTCCTCGCCGTCCCCCGGCGCCTCGCCGGCGGGCTCCACCGAGGCGTCGGCCGGCTGACCCGCCGCCGGGCCGCCGCACCCGCGGGTCCGGCGGCCGGCGGGTCAGCGGCGGCGCTTGCGGGCGCGGCGGATCGCGGCGGCGGCGCCGATCGCGGCGACGGTCGCGCCGGCCGCGGTCGCCATCGTGGCCTCCTTGCCGCCGACGCGGCGCCCGACGACGGCGTGCCGCCCGGCGGTCTCCTCCATGATCGCCCGCAGCGCGGCGGCGTTGTCGTGGGCGGGCTTCCAGCCCGCGGCGCGCAGCCGGGCGCAGTCGACCACCCACGGGTAGGCGACGTAGTGCAGGTCGGTGGCGGGCGCCGGGGTCATGCCGAGCCGGTGCAGCCGCTGCGCCATCCCGAAGGTCAGCGCGGCGGGCAGCTCGAAGCTGCGCTTGCCGGTGATCTCGGCGACCTCCTCGGGGCCGAGCCAGCCCTCGCAGCCGACCGCGACCGGCCCGGTCAGCTCCTCGGTGACGACGACCTCCAGCGCGGACGCGAGGTCCTCGAGGTGGCAGAACTGCCAGCCGGGCGTGCTGCCCTTCACCGACAGCAGCCGGGGCGCCTCGAAGTGCCGGGTGACCACGGTGTCCACGCCGGGCCCGGCGAGGGCGGCGGGCCGGACGACGGTGATCTCCAGCCCGGGGTGGGTGAGCGGCGCGGTGGCGGCCAGCTCCTCGATCTCCAGGTGGTCGCCGGCGATGCTGGCGTCGGCCTCGGCCAGCAACGGCGCGTCCTCGGGCAGCGGCACCTCGTTGCCGGGCCCGGCGCCGTACACCATCGCGCTGGTGACCAGGACCACCCGGCGGACGCGGGCGGCCGCGGCGGCGGTGACGACCGTCTGGGCGCCGCGCACGTTGTGGGTGCGGCGCTGGCGCCCTTCCGCTTCTGGGGAGTGCTCGACGTCCAGGTTGACGATCACGTCCACGTCGGAGAGCCGGTTGGACAGCAGCGGGTCCCGGATGTCGACGACGCGCCACGTGGCGCCGGTCACGTCGCCGCGGTGCCCGTCGATGGCGACGACCTTGCGGATGTCTTCCCGTTCGGCGAGCCGGGCGGCCAGCAGCCGACCCGCTCCGGAGGCCGCGCCGGTGACGGCGACGACCGGAGCCTTGCTACGCCGAGGGCGAACCTTGCCCGTTGCCACGGAGGTGCCCCCTTCCTTGAGTACGCGACCTTGCCGGGACCGGCTAACGTTGCGGATATGAGCCCATCATGCATCCCAGGGGCGAACCGATGAGTGACACTCCCTTCGGCTTCAACCGTCCCGGCGACGGAGACGACGACCGTCCCCAGGATCCATTCAAGGGCATGGGCGGCGACATGGCGCAGTTCGCCGACATGCTGCACCGGTTCGCGGACATGATCGGCGCCCAGGGGCAGGGCGGCGCGTCCGGCGGACCGCTGAACTGGGACCTGGCCAAGAACATCGCCCGCCACCAGGTGGTCGAGCAGGGCGACCCCTCGATCGTCGACACCGAGCGGCGCCAGGTCGAGGAGGCGCTGCGGCTGGCCGACCTGTGGCTGGACGAGGGCACGACGCTGCCCGCCGGCATCCGGGCGCCGAAGGCGTGGAGCCGGTCGGAGTGGATCGAGCAGACGCTGCCGGTGTGGGCGAAGGTCTGCGACCCGATCGCCTCCCGCATGGTCGAGTCGATGGGCGGCGCGCTCAGCGGCGGCGAGATGCCCGCCGAGATGCAGGCGATGGCCGGCCCGCTGATCGGGATGGTCAAGCAGATGGCCGGCGCGATGGTCGGCGGGCAGGCCGGGCAGGCGCTCGGCGCGCTGGCCCGCGAGGTGACCGGCTCGGCGGACGTGGGGCTGCCGCTGGCCCCCGACGGCGTCGGCGCGCTGCTGCCCGCGGGCGTCGAGGCGTTCGGCTCGGGCCTGGAGGTGTCCGAGGACGAGGTCAGGCTGTACCTGGCGCTGCGGGAGGCCGCGCACCAGCGGCTGTTCACGCACGTGCCGTGGCTGCGCGCGCACCTGCTCGGCGCCGTGGAGGAGTACGCGCGGGGCATCACCGTCGACCTGTCGGGCATCGAGCAGGCCGTCCAGGGGCTCGACCTGAGCAACCCGGAGGCGATCCAGGAGGCGCTGGGCGGCGAGATCCAGCTGCAGCCGGAGGAGACGCCCCGGCAGAAGGCGGCGCTGGCCCGGCTGGAGACCACGCTCGCGCTGGTCGAGGGCTGGGTCGACACCGTCGTCAACGAGGTGGCGCAGGGCCGGCTGCCCGAGTCGGTGAAGCTGGCCGAGGCGGTGCGGCGGCGGCGCGCGACCGGCGGCCCGGCGGAGCGGACGTTCGCGACGCTGGTCGGCCTGGAGCTGCGGCCGCGCCGGCTGCGCGAGGCGGCGGCGCTGTGGCGCACGCTGACCGAGGTGCGCGGCACGCAGGGCCGGGACGCGGTCTGGGAGCACCCCGACCTGCTGCCGACGGCCGACGACCTCGACGACCCGGACGGCTTCGTGCACGGCCGCGAGATCGAGGGGCTGTCCGACCTCGACCTGAGCAACCTGACCAAGGGCACCGGCGCGGGCCCGGCCGAGGCCGGCCGCAAGCCCGGCGACGGCGCCGCCAAGGCGGACGAGAAGCCCGACGAGAAGCCCGACGACCCCGGCGAGGGCGGCGCCGGGCCGGACGGCGAAGGGCCGCGGTCGTGAGCGGGACCCGCGTCCCGCACGGCGCGTCCCGGGTGAACGGCTGCCGGTACGAGCCGGGGTCGTCCACGAACGTGATCCGGCGGCGCGTCGCGCGGGAGAGCCTGTGCTGGCAGCGGCCCGTCGACCAGGAGCGGCGGCGCCGGCATCCGGCCAGCTCGCCTTACGCGCGCGCCAACCGCACGTGACCGCGCCGCCCGCCGCGGGGCCGCTGCACGCCGACGCGTTCGCGGTGCTGGCGTCGTGGGCGCCGCCCCACCCGAAGGACGAGCGGCTGCGGCGGGAGTTCCTGCGGCATCTGGAGGAGCATCCGGCGGACGGGGTGTGGCGCGCGTGCGCCGACGGGCACATCACGGCCAGCGCGGCGGTGCTCGACGCGTCCCGGTCCCGCGTGCTGCTGACGCTGCACTCCAAGGTCAAGGCGTGGTTGCAGCTCGGCGGGCACTGCGAGCCCGGTGACGCGACGCTGGCGGGCGCGGCCCTGCGGGAGGCGACGGAGGAGTCCGGCATCCCGGACCTGCGTCCGCTGCCCGGGCCCGTCCAGCTGGACCGGCACCGGGTGGGCTGCCATCCGGGCGGCACGTGGCACCTGGACGTCCAGTACGTCATGATCGCTCCGGAGGGCGCCCGGCACGTGGTGTCGGACGAGTCGGACGACCTGGCGTGGTTCCCCGTCGACGCCCTCCCCGAGAGCGCCGACGACCCGCTCCGCCGCCTGGTCGCCCGCGCGGTCCGCGCCTAGTGGAGCGGGGAGCCTTCCAGAAGCGCGCGGGTGTTCTCCCAGCCTTCCAGGCCGGGGTCGAGGAGGCGCAGGTCGGCGGGGGTGCGGATGCGGTGCCAGGCGGGCCCCTGCGGGACGAGGCCGGGGCGCGGCGCGGCGGCGCGCAGCAGGGCCAGGGCGTCCGGCACGTCGAGGGCGCCGGGGCCGAGGTCGTCGAGGGCGGCGGCGAGCCAGCCGGGCAGGGGCAGCCGGGCGGCGAGCGCGACCAGCCCGGTGCCGCCGGTGTCCTGGCAGGCGGCGGCGGGGGCGCTGCCGAGGGCGCGGAACAGCTTGCCGATCAGCAGCGGCGGCAGGTCGGGGGCGTCCGGCGCGATCAGCGCGGCCTCGCGGGCGCCGAGCGCGTGCAGGGCGGCGAGGGCGGCGGCGGGCGCGGGCTCGCGGACGATCGGGGTGCCCGGCCAGGTGATCGTCTCGGCGTCCGGCGGGCCGCCGGGCGCGACGACGAGCGCGGCCGCCACGAACTCCAGGCCGGCGGCGACCTCGTAGACGTCCTCGAGCATGGCCAGCCGGAATCCGGCGTCGTCCACCCCGGGGGGAGCGGCGGACGGACCGGACGGGTCGAACGGCAGGACCGCGGCGCAGCGGCCCGTGAGCTCGGAGGAGGGCGGGTTCCCGGGCAGGGTCACCCGGCGACCTCGTGCGGGAACTCCTCGCCGTGCAGGCCGTCGCCGTGGTGCATGCCGTCGCCGTGGACGACCTCGTCCGGCGCGTCGCCCTCGATCGGCAGGTGCGCGGCGGCGGCGACGCCCTCCAGGTACCCGCGGGCGCGGTCGGCCTTGGGGTAGTTGCCGACGAGCTGCCAGAAGTCGGCGCCGTGCCCGGGGATCAGCAGGTGGGCCAGCTCGTGCACCAGCACGTAGTCGACGACCCAGGACGGCATGCCCCGCAGCCGGGTGGACAGCCGGATCGTGCCGTCGTCGGGGGTGCAGGAGCCCCAGCGGGTGCGCTGGTTGGCGACCCAGCGGACGCTGACCGGGTCGGCGCGGCCGGCGAGGTAGCGGCGGGACAGCTCGTGGGCCCGCGACTGGAGGGCGGCGTCGGAAGGGCGGCGGCGGCGTTCGCGCTCCTCCAGCCGTTCCAGGATGGTGGCGATCCACTGTTCCTCTTCGGCCTTGCTGAGCCTGGAGGGCACCATCACCACCACCTTGTCCCCGTCGCGGTAGGCGGACACGGTCCGGCGGCGCCTGGTGCTGCGGCGGACCTCAACGTTAGGGGGCACGGCGCAACCGTACCCAAAATTTTGCGTCCTCCACAGGGGGTGTTTGACGTCAGCGCAGGTCAGAGCCCATCTTTTGCTCGATTCTCAGCCGCTTTCCACAGCCTCGTCAAGCACCGGTGAAACGGGGGGAACGCTTCTCCCGCTGGGCCGTCAATCCCTCGATCATGTCCTTGGACGCCATCGTCACGGGCTGGGCCAGGGATTCCCAGCGCAGGGCGGCCTCCATGCCGGCGTGCCCGCCCTCGGCGAGGGCGACCTTGGCGAGCCGGGTCGCGACGGGCGCGCCGGCGGCGATCCTCCCGGCGATCTCGAGGGTCCGCTCCAGCACGTCCGCGCGCGGGAAGGCCTGGTTGACCAGGCCGTGCCGCTCGGCTTCGGCGCCGGTGAGGACGCGTCCGGCCAGCAGCATCTCGCGGGCCAAGGGCAGCCCGGCGACCTCGGGGAACAGCCAGGTGGCGGCCATGCCGGGGTGCAGGCCGAGCGCGGTGAACGGGGCGAGCAGCTTGGCGTCCTCGGCGGCGTAGCGCAGGTCGCAGGCCAGGGCGAGGCAGAGGCCGGCGCCGACGGCGTGCCCGTTGACGGCGGCGATCGTGGGGACTTCGAGGCTCCGGATCGTCAGCCACGTCCGGTAGAACTCCAGCATCCGGTCGCGGAGCGCGGGGACGGCGACGGCGTTGGTGTCGGCCAGCCAGGAGAGGTCGCCGCCGGAGCTGAACGCGGTGCCGGCCCCGGTGAGGACCACGCAGCGCAACCCGGCGTCGCCGCGCAGGTCCGCGACGGCCTGCTTGTAGGCGGCGGTCATCTCGTCGGACATCGCGTTGCGCCGGCCGGGGTCGTTCAGCGTCAGGACGGCGACCCCGTCGGGACGGCGCTCGACCCGCAGCGGCTCGGGCTGTTCTCCGGACATGGCTCCGCACCGTACCGTGCGGCACCCGCGCCGCGCTCGGGCGCCCCCTCCCCGGCCCCGGACCGGACCGCGTCCGGCCTCGGGAAACGCGTGAGAAAGCGCACACTTACCACGGAATCGCAGGTCATGGCGGTCCGCTCCGCCCGGCTCCCGGATTCGGGCCCGGTCGTTGTGGCGCGAACAACAGCCGATCACCGACAATGGTCCGCGTGAGCGATCTTCCCCGCCGCGCGGTGACGCGGTCAGCAAAGCTGGCGTCCCTCCCCCTCGGCTTCGCGGGGCGCACCGCCCTCGGCATCGGGAAGCGGACGATCGGCCGGCCCGCCGAGGCCGTCGCCATGGAGATCCAGACGCGCACCGCCGAGCAGCTGTTCAAGGTGCTCGGCGAGCTCAAGGGCGGCGCGATGAAGCTCGGCCAGATGCTGTCGATCTTCGAGGCGGCGCTGCCGCCGGAGATCGCCGGGCCGTACCGCGCCACCCTCACCCGGCTGCAGGAGGCCGCTCCCCCGCTGCCCGCCTCGACCGTGCACAAGGTCCTCGCCGAGGCGCTCGGCGAGGACTGGCGCGACAACTTCACCTCCTTCGACGACCGGCCGGCCGCCGCCGCGTCCATCGGCCAGGTGCACCGCGGCGTGTGGGCCGACGGCAGGCCGGTCGCGGTGAAGGTGCAGTACCCCGGCGCCGGCAAGGCGCTGATCAGCGACTTCAACCAGCTCGCCCGGCTCGGCCGGCTGTTCGGCGTCCTGATGCCGGGCCTGGACGTCAAGTCGATGCTGGCCGAACTGAAGGAGCGGGTGGTCGAGGAGCTCGACTACACCATCGAGGCCGAGTCGCAGACGATCATCCGGGACGCCTACCTGGACGACCCCGACTTCTACGTCCCCGAGGTGATCGCGCAGTCCGGCGATGTGCTCGTCACCGAGTGGATGGACGGCACCCCGCTGTCGAAGATCATCAGCGACGGCGACCAGGAGACCCGGAACCACGCGGCGCTGCTGTACTGCCGGTTCCTGCTGTCGGGGCCGAAGCGGTCCGGGATGCTGCACGGCGACCCGCACCCCGGCAACTTCCGGCTGCTGGACGACGGCCGGCTCGGCGTGCTCGACTTCGGCGCCGTCGACCGCATCCCCGGCGGCTTCCAGCGGCGGCTCGGGCTGCTGCTGCGGATCGGCACGATGGCCGACATCGACGAGATCGAGGACGCCCTGCGCGACGAGGACTTCATCCGCGAGGGCGTGGAGGTCGACCCGGAGGAGCTGCAGGCGTTCCTCGCCCCGGTCACCGAGCCGTTCGTCACCGAGACGTTCAAGTTCAACCGCGAGTGGCTGCGCGACATGGCCGCCCGCGTCACCGACCTGCGGCCGACCAACGTCGTCCGGCAGCTCAACCTGCCGCCCGAGTACGTGATCATCCACCGGGTGCTGTCGGCGGGCACCGGCGTGCTGTGCCAGCTGGAGTGCGAGATCCCGGCCCGCGCCGAGTCGCTGAAGTGGGTGCCGGGCTTCGCCGACGACGAGGACGGCGAGCTCGTCACCGGCTAGGGCGGGCGAGAACGATGAAACGGGCCCCGCGGCGCTGATGAGGCGCCGCGGGGCCCGTTTCGGTGCGGCCGGCGAGTGGGCCGCCGCCGCACCGGGTGCCCGCCGGGAGGCGCGCCCGCCCGCCGAAACCATCCAAGAAGCGGCGGTCGGGCGGCCTGCGACCGGCGGGCCTGGGTTGGTCACCGGTGGTTCTTCGGCATGTGCGTGTCGTGGTCGGCGGTCGCGGTCGGCGCGAGCAGCACGCGCCGCACCCGCGACGCCCTCGTCTGCGCCTCCCTGCGCGCGCGCCGCAGGGCGCGCACGCGGGCGGCGAGCTCGTCGGGCACGGTCACGGGTATTCGCTCCCGGGACAGGTCCTGGCTGAGCAATGTCATCTCGTTCTCCCTGGCCGCCCGCAGGCGCGGTCCCCGCGCGGGGACCGCGCCTGCGGGTCCGGTCCGGCTGAGCGTCGGTGCGGTCGGCATCAGGCCCTCACACCGTCGCCTCGTCCGGCAGCGGGTGCTTGCGCGGGCGGCCGCGGGGCCGCTTGCGCGCGACGATCACGCCGCGGACGAACAGCTCGCCGCCCCAGACGCCCCACGGCTCCTTGCGCTCGAGGGCGCCGGCGAGGCACTCCTTGCGGAGCGGGCACTCCAGGCACAGCGCCTTGGCGAGCTCGACGTCGGCGGGCGCCTCGGCGAAGAACAGCTCGGGGTCGGTCCGGCACGGCAGAGTGAGGTCCTCCTCGCTGATCGCGAGAGCCCCCTGCATCACAGTCACCCTTGTTCCTCTCGTTGGATCTCAACGGGCGTGTCGGTTGGGTCGTCCGGGCAAAAGAAGAAGGCCGCGGATCCGGTATCGGATCCGCGGCCTGGGGGCTCGCCGGTGTCTTGCTAGACCGGTCGCCTCCAGGGATACGGACCCGACACGCCACCCGCCGGGGTGGCGCCCATGTGGGCCGTGGCCGGAGCCTGGGACTTCATGTCTCCGAGTGCGAAGACACTCCGCCCCTGCTCGTCCTGGATTCGCTGCTCAAGGCGCAGATCGCGCAGGTCGCGCAGATCGCGCAGACGGGTGCCGTCGACATACGTGGTCGAGGCGCCGGGGCAGGCGGGAGCCCAGGACGTCAGCGATTTCATCGACGTGTTCATCACCGGACTGCACACCACCTTCCTGGCTCCTCGGGCCGGGGCCGGCGGATCCAAGATCCACACCGGTCGGCCGGTTGATTGCTCGCGACGAGCGTACGGTGCTCCCGCCGAAGCAAGCAAGATATTTTTGACCTGCGGTTTCGTGGGCGACTTCACCCTCGTTCCGGGGAACCGGCGCCGCTCGCGCGGCGTCGAAACTCCCGGGAACGCCTTACAAGACGATCATCGCACACGGGACGCGGCGCGTCCCGTCAGCGCTCCCGTCCGGAGTCGGACACCCGTACGAGCCCCTCCTGCATCACCGACACCACCAGCTCCCCGGAGCGGGTGAACACCTGCCCGCGGGCCAGCCCGCGGGCGCCGCCGGCGAACGGGGTGTCCTGGTAGTACAGCAGCCAGTCGTCGGCGCGGAACGGCCGGTGGAACCACATCGCGTGGTCGAGGCTCGCGCCCATCGTCCGCTTGTCGCCCCAGGCCAGCCCGTGGTTGAGCAGGACGGTGTCGAGCAGCGTCATGTCCGAGGCGTAGGTCATCAGGCACACGTGCAGCAGCGGGTCGTCGGGCAGGTCGCCGAGCACCTTCAGCCACACCACCGACTCCGGCGAGGCGAGCGCCGGGTCCTTGGCCGCCTCCCAGGTCAGCGGCGTCGCGTGCCGGACGTCGAACGGGCGCCGGTCGACGAAGGCGCGCGCGCCGGCCTCGCCGAACAGCGGCGTCAGCCGGGCCAGCGAGTCCGGCAGCGACTCGGGGTCGGGGGCGTCGGGCATCGGCGCGTGGTGCGCCGGGCCGTCCTCGACGACCTGGAACGACGCCGACAGCGTGAAGATCGCCTTGCCGTGCTGGATGGCGCTGACGCGGCGGGTGGTGAAGGACCGGCCGTCGCGGACCCGGTCGACGGTGTAGACGATCGGGACGAGCGGGTCGCCCGGCCGGATGAAGTAGGCGTGCAGCGAGTGCACCGGGCGGTTCACCGGGACGGTGCGCCCGGCGGCGACCAGCGCCTGCCCGGCCACCTGGCCGCCGAAGACCCGCTGCCGGCGCTCCTCGGGGCTGCGGCCGCGGAAGATGTCGTTCTCGATCTGCTCGAGGTCCAGCAGGTCCAGCAGTGCCTTCAGGGAATCGCTCACGACCGCCAGTCTTCCGTATCCGCCCATGTGACGGGGCTCTCACCCCCGCGCCACACCCCGTCGCCGGGGGCCGCGTCACACCCCGCAGAGCCTCAGGACGGCCTCGCCGTAGCGGTCGAGCTTGACCCGGCCCACGCCCGGGATGCGGGCCAGGTCCTCCACCGACTCGGGGCAGCGCTCGGCGATCGCCTGCAGCGTCGCGTCCGTGAACACCACGTAGGCGGGGATCCGCTGCTCCGCCGCCACCCCGGCCCGCCAGTCCTTCAGCGCGAGGAACAGCTCCTCGTTCAGCTCGGACGGGCAGTCCTCGCAGCGGCCGAGCTTGCGCTCGACCGCGGCGGTGAGCGGCCGCCCGCACACCCGGCACGGCTGCGGCCCCTTGGCGGCGCGGCGCTTGGTGCGCTCGACGCGGGCGGGGGTGTGCGTGGCGGTCTTGCCGGTCAGGCCGTCCAGGAACCGGGACGGCCGGCGCTGCTGCGAGCCGCCCGGCGAACGCGACAGCGCCCACGACAGCGTCAGGTGCACGCGCGCGCGGGTGACGCCGACGTACAGCAGGCGGCGCTCCTCCTCGATCTGCTCGGGCGTCTTGGCGTAGACGATCGGCAGCGTGCCGTCGGTCAGGCCGACGAGATACACCGCCTCCCACTCCAGGCCCTTGGCGGCGTGCAGCGAGGCGAGCGTGACGCCCTCCAGCGGCGGCGCGTGCTGCGCAGCGGCCCGCTCCTCAAGCTCGGCGACGAACTCGGGCAGGCCGACCTTCGGGTCGTCGGCCGCCATGTCCTCGGCGAGCTGCGCCAGCGCCGCGAGCGACTCCCAGCGCGCGCGGGCCGCGCCCGCGCCCTCGGGCGGCTGGTCGGAGAACCCCGCGCCGGACAGCACGTGCCGGACCGTCATGATCAGCCCGGTCCCGTCGGTCTCGGCGTCGGCGCCCGCCCGGGCCGCGCCGCGCAGCCGCACGACCGCCTCGCGCACCTCGGGCCGCTCGAAGAACCGCTCCGCGCCGCGCAGCACGTACGGGACGCCCGCCGCCGCCAGCGCCGCCTCGTAGGTCTCGGACTGGGCGTTGATCCGGAAGAGGATCGCGATCTCGCGCGCCGGCACGCCCTCGTCGATCAGCTTGCGGGCCCGCCGCGCCGTGTCGTCGGCCTCGGCGATCTCGTCGTCGTACTCGCTGAACACCGGCTCGGGGCCGTCCTCGCGCTGCGCGACCAGTTCCAGCTTGTGCCGCGCCACCTTCGCCTGGTCGATCACCCCGTTCGCCAGCCGGACGACCTGCGGCGTCGACCGGTAGTCGCGGACCAGCTCCACGACCTTCGCGTCCGGATGCTCGCGGGTGAAGCCGAGCAGGTAGGAAGGGCTGGCGCCGGTGAAGGAGTAGATCGTCTGGTTCGGGTCGCCGACGACGCACAGTTCGTGCCGGTCGCCGAGCCAGGCGTCCAGCAGCATCTTCTGCAGCGGGTTGACGTCCTGGAACTCGTCCACGACGAAGTACCGGTACTGGTCGCGGACCTGGTTGGCGACCTCCCGGTGCTCGGTGAGCACGGCCGCGGTCAGCTCCAGCATCCCCTCGAAGTCGAGCAGGTTGCGCTCGCGCCGCAGCTGCTCGTACATCGCGTAGACGCGCGCCACGTCCACCACCTCGACGGACGGCCTGCGCCCCGCCCGCACGACCGCCGCCGGGTAGTCCTCGGGGCGGTTCTGGGTGACCTTCGCCCACTCGATCTCGCCGGCCACGTCGCGCAGCTCGGTGCGGCCGAGCGACAGCCCGCACATCCGCGCCGCGTCCGCGACCAGCTTGATCTTCGAATCGATGATCTTCGGTGCCTCGCCGCCGACGACCCGCGGCCAGAAGTAGCTGAGCTGGCGCAGCGCCGCCGCGTGGAACGTGCGGGCCTGCACGCCGGGCGCGCCGAGCTGGCGCAGCCGCCCGCGCAGCTCCCCGGCCGCGCGGGTGGTGAACGTCACCGCGAGCACCCGCTGGGGCGCCACCACGCCGGTGTGCACGGCGTAGGCGATGCGGTGGGTGATGGCGCGGGTCTTGCCCGTCCCGGCGCCCGCCAGGACGCACACCGGCCCCTGCACCGCCTCCGCGACCGCCCGCTGTTCGGGGTCCAGTCCCTCCAGCACCGACTCCACCACCATGCCCCCATACTCGCAGCAAGTCCCGACCGTATCCCCCCGCATCACCGGTTGTGGACGGACCGCCGCGGCGCCGCCGGACACGCCCCTGCTCGCGGAATGCCGGAGGGGTATCTAGTGTTCTTCGGAAGGCGAGGTCCGCAGATCGTCCGAACGAACGAGGGAGACGACGTACCGATGGCGACGCCGACGACCGACCGGGTCGAGGGGCCGACCGGCCAGCTCACCATGTACACCACGACGTGGTGCGGGTTCTGCCGGCGGCTGAAGAGCCAGCTGGCCCGCGACGGCATCGAGATGGTCGAGATCGACATCGAGCGCGACCCCAAGGCCGCCGAGTTCGTGATGAGTGTCAACGGCGGAAACCAGACGGTGCCGACGATAGTCTTCCCGGACGGCTCGGCCGCGACCAACCCGAGCGCGAAGGAAGTCAAGCGCCGCCTGGCCGAACTCGCAGGCTAGAACTCGGCGAAGGCCCGCCGACCACACGGTCGGCGGGCCTTTCGCATCCCCGCGTGCGCAGGTCGGACCCGTCAGAAGGGCGGCATGTGCGGGAGGGGGCCGCCGTACCAGCGCATGATGAGCTGGGCGGCGATCGACAGGACGCCGGGGGCGACGATCTCCTTCGCCTCGATCGCGGCGCTCAGCTCGTCGCGGGTGTACCAGGCGGCGTCGAGGATCTCCTCCGGATCGGGACGCAGCGGGACGGTGCCGTCGGCGGTGGCGGTGAAGCCGAGCATCAGGCTCTGCGGCAGCGGCCACGGCTGGCTGCCGAGGTAGCGGACGTCCCGGACGGCGAGCCCGACCTCCTCCTGCACCTCGCGCGCGACGGCCTGCTCCAGGGACTCGCCGGGCTCGACGAACCCGGCGAGGATCGAGCGGCGGTCGGCGGGCCACTGCGGGCCGCGGGCCAGCAGGATCCGGTCGTCGGCGTCGGTGACCAGCATGATCACGGCGGGGTCGACACGGGGGAAGTGCTGGGAGCCGTCCTGCGGGCAGACCCGGACGTGCCCGGCGGAGGCGACGCGGGTCTCGGTGCCGCAGCGGGGGCAGAACCGGTTGGTGCGGTGCCAGTGGTCCAGGGCGACGACGTGGGTGAGCAGGCCGGAGTCGCGGTCGGCGAGCACCGCGCCGACGCGGCGCAGCCCGGCCGGCTCGGCGCCCTCGATCGCGGGCAGCTCACCGGACACGCCGAAATAGGCGGTGCCGTCATCGTCGACGCCGAGCAGCCAGCGCTCGCCGTCCGGGGCCTGGTCCGGGGAGAGGAACACCAGCGCCGGTTCGGGGTCGTGGCTGACGAGGGCCCGCCCGTCCTGGACGACCAGGACCCGCGTTCCCGGGTCGGCCCAGGCGGCGGCGAGCCACGCGTCGTCGCGCCGCCTCAGCGCGACCCGGTCGAGCGTGCCGCGCGCGAGCGCCAGCCATGCGAGCGGTCCTTCGGTCACCGTCATCGGGCTCCTCTCCTCCACCGGACGTGTACGACGGTTCAGCGGAGTGCGGTGGCGAGTTCTTCCCACAGGTAGGCGGCGGCCTCGGCGCCCTTGAGCAGCAGCGGGATCTCGACCTTCTCGTTGGGGGCGTGGATCCGGTCGTCGTCCAGGCCGACCGCGACGAAGATCAGCGGCGCTTCGAGGACGTCGGCGAGGTCGGCCTCGGGGCCGCTGCCGCCCTCCCGGGTGAACAGCACCTCGCGGCCGAACGCGCGTTCCATGGCGCGGCGGGCGGCCTTGACGCCGGGCGAGTCGATCGGGGAGAAGCAGGGCCGGACGCCGCCGCCGGGGACGTGCACCTCGGCCTCGACGCCGTGCGGGGTGTTCGCGGCGACCCAGTCCTTGAACGCCTGCTGGACCTTGGCGGGGTCCTGACCGGCGACGAGCCGGAAGGAGATCTTGGCGTGCGCCTCGCGCGGCACGATCGTCTTGCCGCCCGGGCCGGTGTGCCCGCCCCACATGCCGTTGATCTCGGCGGTCGGCCGCGCCCAGACGCGCTCCAGGGTGGTGTAGCCCTTCTCGCCGTAGGCGGCGCGGCTCTCGCCCGCGGTGCGCAGCCACTCCGCCTCGTCGAACGGGAGCTTGGCGAACAGCGCGCGCTCCTCGTCGGTCAGCGGGACCACGTCGTCGTAGAAGCCGGGGAGGGTGACGCGGCCGTCGGCGTCGTGCAGCGCGGCCATCAGCGTCGCCATCGCGTGCAGCGGGTTGGGGACGGCGCCGCCGAACGAGCCGGAGTGCAGGTCCGAGGACGGCCCGCGCAGCGTGACCTCCGCCTCGGTGAGGCCGCGCATGCCGGTGCACATCGACGGGACGTCCGCGGCCCACATGGTGGTGTCGCTGATGACGATGGCGTCGCAGCGGAGCCGTTCGCGGCGCTCCCGGAGCAGGTCGGCGAAGTGCACCGAACCGGACTCCTCCTCGCCCTCGACCAGCATCCTGATGGTGACGGGCGGCGCGCCGGCGCCGGACGCGGCGAGCCCGGCGCGGATGCCGAGGGTGTGGAAGAACACCTGCCCCTTGTCGTCGGACGAGCCGCGCCCGATGAGCCGCCCGTCCTTCTCGACGGGCTCGAACGGCGCGGTGTCCCACTCGTCGAGCGGTTCGACCGGCTGGACGTCGTGGTGCCCGTAGACGAGCACGGCGGGGGCGCCGGGGTCGGCGGCGGGCCATTCGGCGAACACGGCCGGCAGGCCGGGCGTCTCCCAGATCTCGACGGTCGGGAATCCCTGCCCGCGCAGGTACCCCGCGAGCCAGTCCGCGGACCGCCGCACCTCGGTCGCATAGGCGGGATCCCCCGACACCGACGGGATCGCCAGCCACTCCTTGAGATCGGCGACGAACCGGTCGCGGTGGGCCTCGATGTACTGGACGATTTCCTGAACTGGCTCGTTCACCTGGTCCTCCGAAGGATGCCCCGGCCTTCGGGCCGGGGAGGGATCCGGACTCCGCCAGAAGCGGCCCGGCGCAGCCGGTACCCGCCGAGAACCGGGTCCGCTGACGTCCGAAAACCCTTACATGCAATGGTCCGGTGCGTAAATTGATGGTCGTGCGGACGGCGTACAAGTGCCGGGCCTACCCCGACCCCGAACAGGCGGCCATCTTCGGCCGCACGTTCGGGTGCGTGCGCCTGGTCTGGAACAGGACGCTCGCCGAACGCCACCGCGTCTGGTGCACCGGCGGCAAGCGCACGTCCTACAAGGAGACCGACGCGGCGCTGACGGCGTGGAAGAAGACCGAAGAACTGGCGTTCCTGAACGAGGTGTCCTCGGTGCCGCTGCAGCAGGCGCTGCGCCACCAGCACGCCGCGTTCGCCAACTTCTTCGCCGGACGTGCCCGCTACCCCCGCTTCAAGACCCGCAACTCCCGCCAGTCCGCCCACTACACCCGCTCGGCGTTCCGCATGCGCGAGGGCGAACTGCGGATGGCCAGAACCACGGCGCCCTTGGCGTTCGTGTGGTCCTTCCAGGGCGTGGACCTGGCCGAGTTGAACCCGACGATGGTGGTGGTCTCGCGGGAGCCGGACGGCCGCTGGTACGTGACTTTCGCCGTCGACACCGACGCCCCCGAGCCCCTGCCGGCCACCGGGCACCAGATCGGCATCGACCTGGGGGTCAAGGACTTCGCGGTGACCTCCGACGGGAACCGCATCGCCAACCCCCGCCACATGGACAAGAAGGAGCGCAACCTCGCCCGCTACCAGCGACGCATGGCCCGCAAACAGCCCGGCTCGGCCAACCGCCGCAAGGCCAAGAGCAAGGTCGCCCGCGCCCATCGCAAGGTCCGCGCCGCCCGCGCCGACTTCCTGCACCGCACCAGCACCGACCTCGTCCGCCAAGCCGACACCATCGTGATCGAAGACCTGAACGTCTCCGGCATGGTGCAAAACCGCAAACTCGCCCGCGCCATCTCCGACTGCGGATGGGGCGAGTTCCGGCGCCAGTTGGAGTACAAGTGCGAGCGTGCCGGGCGCACCCTGGTGGTGATCGACCGCTGGTACCCCTCGTCCAAAACCTGCTCGGCCTGCGGCCACCTGCTGGCCGAGCTGAGCCTTTCCACCCGGCGCTGGACGTGTCCGGGCTGCCGCACCCGCCACGACCGGGACGCCAACGCGGCCAAGAACATCCTTGCGGCTGGTCGAGCCGTAGCCGGGGACACCCCCGACGATGTCTGTGGAGCTGATGTCAGACGGCAAGGATCCCCCCTTCCGCAGTCGGCCGCGAAGCAGAAACACCCACGGCGCGAGCCGTAGGAACCCCCTCCCAGCAGGGAGGGGAGGAAGTCAACTGCATGCCCCTTCGCATCGTTGTCGTACTGTCAGGCACTGTAGGGGATCCCGGTCCCTCGTCCCCCAGGAGGCGCTTTGATCCTCATCGATCCGCCGTTGTGGCCCGCGCGCGGGCGGGTGTGGTCGCACATGGTGAGCGACGTGTCGTACGACGAGCTGCACGCGTTCGCGGCGGGTCTCGGCATGCCGGTGCGGGCGTTCGATCGCGACCACTACGACGTGCCGTCCGAGCTGTACGAGGCCGCAGTCTCGCAGGGGGCGGAGGCGGTCGGCTGCCAAGAACTGCTTTTGCGTCTGACTCGTGCGGGGTTGCGGCGCCGGAAGGCGGTCCGGCCGCAGCGTGCGGGCGGTCTGGGCGTGGGTTAGGCGTTGAGGAGCATCAGCTCCGTCTCGATGTTGCGGCGCGCCCGCTCCTCGTAGCGGTCGCGCGCGGTGGCGGTGTGGAAGAGGCGGGGAAGGGCGAGGAGGCCGTTGAGCACTTCGGCCCGTCCGGCGCGGAAGAGGTCCTCGGGGACGAACGCGTACTCCTCGCGGACGGCGGCGGCGTAGGCGGCGTACCGGTCGGGGTCGGCGCCGAGGACGGCGAGGTCGGCGTCGCACAGCACCTGGCCGCCGCGGTCGCCGGGCTCGGGCGCGTGGGTGACGGTCAGCTCGACGAGGCGGACGACCTCGTCGACCGTCGCCGCGGGCAGGTCGGTGTCGGCGAGCATGCGGGCGGCGAGGCGGGCGCTGCGGTCCTCGTTGTCGGCGCGCTCGGGGTCGTAGACGGCGTCGTGGAACCAGGCGGCGAGCCTGACGGTGTCGGGGTCGAAGGCGCCGGCGTGCTCCGGTTCGGCGGCCAGCTCGTCGACGAGGTCGAGGACGGCGGTGAGGTGCTCGCGGGTGTGGTACCTGCGGTGCGGTTCGCCGTAGCGCTGGTCCAGTTCCATGCCGATGTGCCGGGTCTGCGGGCCGGCCAGCGCGACCCACCGCCCGACGAGGTCCGTCCCTGTGTCCACGGCGACCATCCTTCCGGATCGCCGGACGCGGCGGGACACGCGATGCCATCGTTCTTGCCTGGGGCACGGGGCGCCGCCAGTATGGTGACGGTTGCGAGTTAGGCAAGGCTTACCTCACCGACTCACTGGAAGGGCCGACCGTGGCCGCCTCCCTCTACGTGGTCGCCGGCAAGGCGACCGACTCGGTGACGCACGGGTTCCTGCCCGCCGCCGCGCGCCTCGGGCTGGACGTGGTGCTGCTCACCGACCGTCCGGCCGCCCACGCCCGGGTCGCCGGGCGGGTCGTCGAGTGCGGCGTCTCCGACTTCCGGCACATCATCGACCGGGTCGAGGGCGAGCCCGCCGGGATCTTCTCCAACAGCGACTTCCTGCAGGCCCCGACCGCTCTGGCCGCCGCCTACTTCGGGCTTCCCGGCAAGGACTGGCGGGCCGCGACGCGCGCGAAGAACAAAGGGCTGATGCGCCGCCATCTCGCCGCGCTGGATCCGGTGTTCTCGTCGGACGCATGGTGCGTGCCGCCGGACGCGCCTTATCCGCTCGTCCTGAAGCCGCGCGAGGGCGTCGCCAGTGAGGACGTGTTCCTCGTGCACGACGGGCGGGAACTGGAGATGCGGCGCGAGGAGATAGCGACGCGCCGCAGCGATCCGCTGGTGGCCGAGGAGTACCTGCCGGGGCAGTTGCACACGCTGGAGACGCTCGGAGACGGGCGGCGGCTGCACGTGCTGGGCTCGTACCGGACGACCCTGTCCCCGCCGCCGTTCTTCGTGGAGGAGCGCCTCGAATGGGCGCCCCCGCCGCCAGAGACGCCGCAGATCCTTGCGCAGCTTGAGGCGCTGGGCGTCGGGTTCGGCGCGTGCCACACCGAGTTCGTCGTGCACGACGGCCGCGCCCGCATCATCGAGGTGAACTACCGGCTCATCGGCGACCACTGCGACTTCCTGCTAGCGGACCTGTTGGGCGTCCCGTTGTTCGAGCGGATCGTGGGCGTCCATCTCGGGGAGCCGTTGGCGCTCGACCTCCCGTCCGTGCGAGGGCATGCCGTCGCGGAGGCCGTCATTGCGGATCGCGCCGGAGTTCTGCAGGCCGCGCCCGGTCCGATGGAGCTGCACGACGGTGCTGTACGGCTGGCCTACCGTCCGCAGCGCGCCGTAGGCGATTCCGTCGCGCTGACGCGCACGAACCGCGACTACCTGGGGACGGTCCGCGCCATCGGTCCGGCGCAGGACGAGGTGGAGGCCGCGCTGACGCGCTTCCGGTCGGCCCACGACTGGACCATCACGTGACCGATCCCGACCTCGAGGGCCCGCTGGCGGCCCGGGTCCTGGACGCCCTGCTCCGGGAGGACTACGCCGGGCTGCGGCGCTTCGTCGACCGCCGGACGCTCGCGCTGCCGGGCCGTACCGTGCGGCTGGTCGACGCCGATCCGGCCTTCCTGTCGGAGTTGCGCGTCGACCCCGCGCAGAACCTTGCGTTACGCGACGTCTTCGCGCTGGTGCGGCAGGTGGCCGATCCGCGGGACGACACCGAGGCGTTCGAGCGGGAGTGCCTGGACGCCCTGGCGACGGTGAAGCTCCACAACGACGTCCGTCCCGCCGTGCACCGGCGCCTGGCGCGGATACCGGACGAGCTGAGGACGGGCCCCGGCACGTTCTACGAGAGCCTCGCCGCCTACAACGACCATCCCGTGCATCCGACGAGCCGCGGCCGTTCCGGGCTCAGCATGGCCGACCTCAGCCGCTACGCGCCCGAGTTCGCGCCGGCTTTCCCGCTGCGATGGGCCGCCGTGCGCGGCGCGACGCTGATAGGCGAGACACCGATCTGGTGGCCCGAACCGGACGATGTGGGGCTGCGCTCGGCGGACGCGCTGTTCCCCGTCCACCCGCTGGCCGTCCGCCTGGTGCGGGACGAGCCCGCCGCCACCATGGCGCCGGAACCGTACCTTCAGGTCGCGCCGACGCTGTCGATGCGGACGGTGGCGGCGGCGCCGCTGGAGCACGTGAAGGTTCCGCTGCCGACCAGCACGCTCGGCCTGCGCAACCGCCGCACGATCGTCCCCGGCACCCTGCCGGACGGCGCGCTGGTGGAACGCGTCCTGCGGCGCGTCCTCGCCCGGGAACCGCACCTGCCCGTACTGCTGGCCGACGAGCAGACCTACGGACACGCCGACAGCCCGCTTCTGGCCTACCTGGTGCGGCGTTTCCCGCCGGAAACCGCACGCGCGCACATCGTGCCTATCGCGGCCCTGTTGGCGGAGTCTCCGGACAAGGGGCACGTCATAGAGCGCTGGGACGTCGAGGCCCTCTTCGACGCCTACCTGGCAGCGCTGTTCTCGTGGAACGTCACGCTGTTCCGCTACGGGATCGCCTTGGAGGCCCACCAGCAGAACGTCGCGCTCGTCCTGGACGACGGCCCGCTGCGCCTGCTCGTGAAGGACAACGACGGCGCGCTCATCGACCCGGCCCGGTTGCGCGAGCGCCTCGGCCCGTCCCCCGGCGCCGACCCCCGCGACCTCGTCGACCGGCGGATGGTCACCGCCGACCCCGACGCGCTCGCCCGCGTGTTCGTCACGATCACCCTGCACCTGTGCGCCGCGGCGCCCGCGCTCGGGCTCGCCGAGCGCGGCCTGCTGCCCTGGCGCACCGGCCGCGCCCTGATCCGCGACCGGCTCGACGCGGCGCTCGGCCCGCCGGACGCGTTCCTGCGCTCGCGCACGCTCGACGCCGGCGCGCTGCCGGGCAAGGCGATGGTCACCGCCGGGACCCTCGTCGACAAGGCCAGGACCGGCGCCGCCGACATCAACAAGCACTACGGCCCGCCCGGGCCGAACTACCTACGGGATGCGACGTGCTTCTGACCGACCGGGCCCTGACGGCCGACGACGCCACCTCCACGGCGCTGCTCAACTGCCTGATCCGGGAGGTGTGCGGGCCCGAGCAGCAGGTGTGGCCGGACGGCGGGCACCTGGTCGCCCGGCTGCCGCGCGCCGGCGTCGTGCTGCGCACCGGCCTCGCCCGCCCGCCGGCCGGCCCCACCTACCGCCTGGCGCCGCCGTACGAGGAGCGGCGCGGCGACGCGTGGATCCCCGCCTCCTGGGACCGGCTCGCCGACCTCGTCGCCGGAGAGCTCGAACTGGCCACGGGGCAGCCGAACCCGGAGTTCCTGGCGCAGGTCGGTGACAGCCACGGCGCGCTGGCCGCGATCATCGCCGCGCGCCGCGAACCCCAGGACGACCGGTACCTCGAATCCGAGCAGTCGCTTGTGGCGGGCCATCGCTTCCATCCGTCGCCCAAGTCCCGGCAGGGCTCCCCCGCCGACTGGCTCCGCTACGCGCCCGAGACGAGGGCCCGGTTCCGTCCGCATTGGCTGGCCGTGCGGGACGACGTCGTCGCGGAGGAAGGCGATCCAGAGGCGTTCGCGGCGTTGGGCGGGCCGTCCGTACCCGGTTGCAAGACGCTGCCCGTCCATCCGTGGCAGTTCTCGTTGTTGGCGGGCAATCCGCTGCTGCGCGACGCGCTGGCGCGGGGGCTCGTCCACGACCTGGGGCCGTCCGAGGTCGAGGCCGTGCCGACGTCGTCCGTCCGCACGGTGTACCTGCCGGACGCCGACCTGTTCTGCAAGTTCAGCCTGGACGTGCGCATCACCAACTGCGTCCGCAAGAACGCCTGGTACGAACTGTCCGGTGCCGTCGCGTTGAACGAGCTGTTGCCCCGCGTGTTCACGTCCCTGGGCACGACCCTCCTCGCGGAGCCCGCCTACCGCAGCGTCGCCCTCGCCGACCGCCGCCTCTACGAGGGCCTTGGCGTCATCGTCCGGCAGGGCGTGAAACAGCTTCCCGGCACGCCCCTGCTAGCGGGCGCACTGGCCGACCCGTACAACACCCTCCTGGACGACCTGCCGGCGTTGTCGACCGCCGACGGCGCCCTCGCGTGGTGGAACGCCTACGTGGCCCACGTGGCTCCCCCTGTTCTGCGGGCCTTTCTCGAACACGGCGTCGTTCTGGAGCCGCACCTTCAGAACGTGCTCGTCTGCGTCGACGCGGACGGCATGCCCGTGCACGCCGCGTTCCGCGACCTGGAGGGCACCAAGCTCACCGCGGGCCGCTGGGACCTGTCCCACCTGCCCGCCCGCGTCGCCGAGCGCCTCACCTACGCGCCCGTGCACGGCTGGAACCGCGTCGTCTACTGCCTGCTGGTCAACCACCTCACCGAAACGGCGGCGGCCGTCGCCGACCTGCATCCCGCGCTCGAACCGGATCTCTGGACGGCGGCCCGGAGCCATCTCGCGTGCCTCGACCACCACCCGCAGATCAGGGCCCTGCTCGCCGGCGTCCCGCTGCCCGCGAAGGCCAACCTGCGCACCCGCTGGTCGCGCTCTGCCGACCGCGGCGCCACCTACGTCCCCGCCCCCAATCCGCTCTCCGCGCCGCTTCCGCTGTGAACCTCGACGACGTCCGCGACCTCGACCGCTTTCCCGCCTACGTCTACGATTTGCCCGGCCTGGAAGCGCATGTGGAATCCATTCGCGCCGCGCTCGGCCGCACCGAGCTCTTTTACGCCGCCAAAGCTAATCCCGACGCGGAGATCCTCCGCACCATCGCCCCGCACGTGGACGGAATCGAGGTCTCCTCGGGCGGCGAACTGACCCACGTCCGCGAAACCCTCCCGGACGCCCGCATCGCTTTCGGCGGACCGGGAAAGACCGACGAGGAGCTCGCTCTCGCCACCGGCATCGACCGCATCCACGTGGAAAGCCCGCGCGAACTCGACCGCCTGCCACGCCCCGCGAACGTCCTCCTCCGAGCCAATCTGCCCTTCCAAGACCCGAACGCCGCCCTCACCATGAGCGGCCCTTTCGGCATGGACGAGGACGCCCTCGACGCCTGCGCCGCGCGAATCGCCGAGAATCCGCACATCACCCTCTGCGGCGTCCACGCCCACCTCGCGTCCGGCCTGGACGCCCCCACCATGCTCGACCTCGCCCACCGGATAGCCGAATGGGCGATCCCCTGGCTGAAAAGCCACGGCGTGGACGACCCCGAATTGAACATCGGCGGCGGAATGGCCGTCGACTACACCTCTCCCGCGTCCCGCTTCGACTGGCGGACCTACGGCGCGGGACTGGCCGACATCCCCGCCCGCCTCCGCATCGAACCCGGCCGCGCCATGACCGCCTACCACGGCTGGTACCTCACCGACGTCCTCGACGTGAAAACGACGCGAGGCGAGACCTACGTCATTCTCCGCGGCGGCACCCACCACCTCAGAACCCCGGTCACGAAAGGCCACGACCAGCCCTTCGACGTCCTCACCGCGACCGGCCCGCACTCACCCGCGACCCTCGTCGGCCAGCTCTGCACCCCGAAGGACGTCTTCGCCCGCAACGTCCCCGTCCCGCCGCTGCGCCCCGGCGACCTCATCGCCTTCGCCATGGCCGGCGCCTACGCCTGGAACATCTCCCACCACGACTTCCTCATGCATCCCAAGCCCGCGTTCCGTTACCTCCGCTAGGGTCACGATCCGTGGCCGACATTTACGACTTCTTCCTGGCGATCAACCTGCGGGAGCTCCCGGACGCCGAGGTCGCCGAACTCCGCTGGCACCTCGGCCTCGGCCCGCAGCCCGAGGACCTGACGATCCCGATCGACTTCTCCGAGGTCATCGTGGGCGCCGACGGCGAGCCCGCCGTCGTCCAGACCCCCGAAGCCCAGCTCGCCCAGCGCGGCCCGGCCTGGCGGATCGGCGGCGCGCTCTTCTCCGCGCTCGAACGCCGCGAGAACGGCGGCTGGGCCCTGACCGCCCGCCAGGAACTGCACCCCGACTACTACGACCACGTCGACCCCCTGCTCGAATGGCTCGGCGCCCGCGCCGACTACGAGCACACCGCGTACGTCGGCTACGAGCGCTGGTACGAGGACACCGAGATCGAACGCCTCCTCGTCATCGAGGACCACAAGATCCTGCGCCGCTGACGCGGGGCGTGCCGTCCCAGCGCCAGGAGGTGGGGCGGGGACGGCCCGGAAGGTCGCCTCGTCCGGTGGCCCAGAGGAGCGTCGGCCAGGGCTCGGTGTCGCGCGGG
This sequence comes from Actinomadura opuntiae, assembly GCF_030283205.1. Taxonomy (GTDB): domain Bacteria; phylum Actinomycetota; class Actinomycetes; order Streptosporangiales; family Streptosporangiaceae; genus Spirillospora. Next base: position 89,419 of record NZ_JASNWF010000017.1, on the reverse strand, counting down.
GCGTCCGGGAACAGGCGCGCCAGGACCTTCGCGCACAGGTCGGCGGGCGGATTCCAGAGCAGGCCGAGTCCCTGGGCGACGTCGTGGGTGTGGACGAGCGTCTCCACCATGCCCATCGCCGCGAACCCCTCGGGGTCGGACGCACCGAAGACGTGGTGGGCGCGGACGTCCGGCGGCGTCGTCCGCGCCAGGGCGACCAGCATCGCGCCGCACGCCTCCAGCACCTGCAACAACCCGTCGGGGCCCGCGTCGCGGTCGGCGTACGTGACGTTCGCGGGGCCACCGGGGCGGCGGCTCTCCCACAGGAACGGCACCTCCCGGCCGGCGGGCCGCGCTCCGAGCTGGGCCGCATAGGCGAACAGGTCATCGCTCAGATGCTCGACGGTCTCCCAGCACGTCCATTCCAACGTGCCCGCCTTGCCGTCCCAGCCGTCCGGCGGCGCCTCCCGCAGCAGTTCGACCGCCGATCGGACGGTCCGCTCCAAGTCGTCCGGTGTCACCACATCGCGCATCCCCCGACCGTACTTGCCTCGGGCCGCCGGCCGGCGGGCGAGCGGGCGCGGGCGCGGCGGATTAGGAATCATTGGCACGGCAACGTATGGCGGAGGCGATGCGAGGAGGGTCCGGTGCTGGAGCGGGTGCGGTCGGTCGTGAAGGCGGGGGCGCGGGCGACGCGGGCGGTGTGCGACGTCGGGATCATGCATCCGGTGCGGCCCGACCGGGCGGCGCGGCTGCTGTTCCCCTACGTGCGGTTCGGGCCGGTGCCGGCGACCGTCGGCGCGATGGCGGCGCTGCGGTTCCCCGGCCGGACGGCGCTGGTCGATGAGCGGGGCGCGCTGACGTACGCCGAGCTCGAGGAGCGGGCGGCGTCGCTGGCGACGGCGTTGAGGGAGCGGACCGGCGACGGGCGGATCGCCGTGCTGTGCCGCAACCACCGCGGGTTCGTCGAGGCGGTGCTCGCGGCGTCGCGGCTGGGCAACGACGTGGTCCTGCTGAACACCGACTTCTCCTCGACGCAGCTCGGGCAGGTCGTCGAGCGGGAGGGCGTCGAACTGCTCGTCCACGACGAGGAGTTCGGCGCGGCCGTGGAGGAGTCGGGGTTCGCGGGCGCCCGGGTGCTCGCCTGGACCGACGGCGGCGCCGGGGAGTCGATCGACGCGCTGGTCGCCGCCACGGAGGCGGAGCCGCTGAACCCGGACCGCACCAGCAACGTCATCGTGATGACGTCCGGCACCACGGGCACGCCGAAGGGCGCCCGGCACGACCTGTCGGTGTCGTCGCTGCTGCCCGCGGCGCTGAGCCATCTGATGCGCGTCCCGGTGCGGTCGGGGGCGCCGATCGTCATCGCGCCGCCGCTCTTCCACATTCTCGGTTTCGCGTACACGGCGGTCGGTCTGGGGATGGGGATGCCGCTCGTCCTGTTCCGGCGGTTCGACCCGGAGGACGTGCTGACGGCCATCGCGGACTGCCAGGCGGAGACGCTGGTCGCGGTGCCGGTGATGCTGCAACGGATCCTGGACGCCGCGAAGAGCGAGCGGCGGCGGACGCCGTCGCTGCGCGTGGTGATCTGCGGCGGGTCGGCGCTGCACCCGCACCTGTCGGAGGCGTTCATGGACGAGTTCGGCGACGTCCTGATCAACGTGTACGGGGCGACGGAGACGGGCTGGGCGACCATCGCGACGCCCGAGGACCTGCGGGCGGCGCCCGGGACGGTCGGCCGGCCGTCCTTCCGGCTCACGATCAGGATCCTGGACGAGGACGGCAACGAGGTCCCGGACGGGGAGACCGGCGAGGTCTACACCGGCGGCGGCCTGCGGTTCGCCGGGTACACCGGGGGCGGTGGCAAGAAGGTCCGCGACGGGCTGACCGGCACCGGCGACCTCGGCCACTTCGACGCCGAGGGCCGGCTGTTCATCGACGGCCGCGCCGACGACATGATCGTCTCGGGCGGGGAGAACGTGTTCCCGGGCGAGGTGGAGAACCTGCTCGGCGAGCACCCGGACGTCGCCGAGGTGACGGTGAAGGGCGTCGAGGACGAGAAGTTCGGCCAGCGTCTCGCCGCGTACGTGGTGCGCAAGGAAGGCTCGCAGGTCACCGAGGACGACCTGAAGGCCCACGTGAAGAAGCACCTGGCCCGCTACAAGGTGCCGCGGGACGTCCATTTCGTGGACGAGCTGCCGCGCACCAGCACCGGCAAGGTCAGGTCGAAGGCGCTGGCCGACTGACGGAGGGCGGCGTCCGGAACCAAGGCCGCGGGCCCCGGACGCGCCCCGTCACCACCCCGCCGGCAACACCGATGATGGTCAGGCGGCGCCGCGGTTCTTGGCGGCCATGCAGATGCGGGCGAGGTCGTTCAGGGCGTCGGCGCGGCGCTCGTCCAGGGAGCGGCGGTCGCCCGGGCCCGCCTCGGCGAGGGTGTCGATGACCAGGGAGAACACCGGCCACTCCGCGGGGCCGATGGCGCCCTGGAAGTCGATGCCGTCCTCGAGGTCGTCCAGGTCGAGGTTGCGGGCGAAGGTGGCGAGCGCGGCCTCGGCGGCCACCACGCCGATGCGCATCGCCAGCGCGGCCGGCTCGCGGTCGAGGGGGCGCACGGTGCTAGAACCCATGTTCGACAAGATAGAACACACGAGCGACGCGCGTCGAACATTCGCTCGAAAACATCCGGGCGAAACACGCGAATCAGTACCCCTCAAGGGGAACGCGCCGGCGCTCCGCTCCAGGCGCCGTTCAGCCGGCGACCGCGTGCTGGAACAGGTACGAGTGCGTGAAGTGCAGTTCGCCGTCCACGCGGCTCGGCCGCATTCCGGTGGCGGTGCCGCCCGCCAGCTCGTCCTCCAGCTCCCGGCGGATCCGCGCGGCGGCGTCGGCGGGCGTCCGCGACAGCTCCAGCCACGGCTCCAGCGGCCGGGTGAAGTCGATGCGCTGGGACCGCTTCACTTCGGCGCCCGCCTCGGTGACGAGGCCCGCGATCCGCGCCCCGGTGAGCAGGGTGCCGTGCGAGGGGTCGCGGAGCCGCTCGATCCGGTCGGGGTCGCCCTCCAGTCCGTCCGGCCGGACGAGGTCGGCGATGATCAGCGCGGCGCCCGGCCGGCTGACCCGGGCCATCTCCCGCACGACGGCGGCGGGGTCGGCGACCTGGTGCAGGGAGAAGCGCGTCACGACGAGGGTGAAGGAGCGGTCGAGGTAGGGCAGCGCGGTCGCGTCGCCCTCGGTGAAGGTGACGTTGGTGAGGCCCCGCCGGTCGGCCTCGCGCTTGCCCTCGGCGAGCATCGCGGGGGTGAGGTCGAGGGCGGTGACGTGCCGGACGCGGTGCGCGATCGCCAGGGACACGATCGCGGTGCCGGCGGCGACCTCCAGGACGTTGTCGTCGAGGTCGAGTTCGGGATCCATGAAGCGGACGAGGTCGTCCAGGTGCCGGGTGAACGCGGCGTTCAGCCGCGGGTCGGCGAACCCGGCCGCCTGCTTGGAGAACTCGCGTACGACCTTGTCGCCGTGGGTCACCGTCACGTCGCCTCCCTCGTTGCGTTCCCCGGATCATCTCCGAAACGGGGTGCGGTGGCCAGGGGCAGTGACACTCTCACTGACGCAGGGTAAGCACCCGTCAGGCGGCGGGGACGGTCTCGAGGAGGGCGGCGAGGCCGGCGGCGTCCAGCAGGTCCGCCGGCCGGACGGTGGTGTTCGCGGCGACGTAGTGGAACGCGGCGCTGACCTGGCCGACGTCGACGCCCGCGAGCTCCGCCCACGCCAGCCGGTACGCGGCGAGCTGCACGGACGCGAACCGGGCGTCGTCGCCGGACGGCGGGCGGCCGGTCTTCCAGTCGACGACCTCGTAGCCGCCGCCGGACCGCCGGAACACCGCGTCCATCCGGCCGCGGACCAGCCGGTCGCCGATGATGGTCTCGAACGGCACCTCGATGTCGAGGGGCTCGCGGGCCGCCCATTCCGACTCCTCGAACCGCTCCTGGAGGCGCAGGAGGTGGGCGTCGTCGGCAGCGCCCTCGTCGGCGGCGCCGGGCAGCTCGTCGGGGTCGATGAGGCGCTGCTGGCCCCAGCGGCTCTCCAGCCAGGCGTGGAACGCGGTGCCGCGCCGCGCGTACGGGGCGGGCGGGCGCGGCATCGGGCGGCGGATCTGCCGGGCCAGCGCCGCCGGGTCGCGGGCGAGCGACACCAGCGACGACACCGACAGGTGCGCGGGCAGCTCGACGAGGAGGCCGTCGCCGCCGCGTCCCCGGTCGCGTTCGGCGAGCAGCAGCTCGACGTCGCGCGCCCACGCCGTCATGCGGCCCCGGTCGGCGTCGGACAGGCCCGCGTCGCCGGCCCACAGCCGGTTCCGCCCGGCCATCGCGTCCTCGACCATGCGGGCGGCCTCGACGACGGCCTCGTACCGTTCGCGGGCGGACGCGTCGGTCCTGCCGCGCTCGCCCGGCGCGACCGGCCACTGCGCCTCCTCGGGGTCGGCGAGCAGCGGGTTCGTCTCGCCCTCCTCGGGCGGGTCGGCCCACACCGCGACCGTCCCGGCCCCGGCGAGGCACACCGCGCGGACCTCCTCCAGGAACGGCGACGGCCCGAGCGGGCGCCCCGACGATCCCCACCAGTACCCGGTGGTGATGAGCAGGCTCGACGCGCGCGTGACGGCGACGTAGGCGAGCCGCCGCTCCTCGCGCAGGTCGCGTTCGGAGCACGCGTGGTCGAACGCGGCGAGGTCGTCCTTCTCCAGGCCGTTCAGCGGCGGCAGGTCGGCGCGGTCGCCGCGCAGCATGAACGGCAGGACGCGCGGGTTCGCCGTCCAGCGGGTCGCGTTCTGCGGCGGCGACGGGAAGATCGAGCCCTTCGCGGGGCCGCCGTTCTTCTGCGGCACGTACGACAGGCCCGGCACGACGACGACCGGCCACTCCAGGCCCTTGGACGCGTGGACGGTCAGCAGCTTGACGCTGTTGGTCTCGCCGACGCGGCCCGCCTCCAGGCCGAACTCCTCGGTCTCGGCGGCCTTGAGGTAGGCGAGGAACGCGCCGAGCGTCGGGTCCTCGGCGTCGCCGGCGAAGGTGGCGGCGGCGTCGATGAACGCGTCCAGGTCGGCGCGCGCGGTGACGGGGTCGAGGCCGGACCGGGCGGCGACCTCGATGTCCAGGCCGAGCGCCCGCTCGACCTCGTTGACCAGGTCGGGCAGCGGCAGGCCGACCTGGCCGCGCAGCGTCCGCAGCTCGTCGCGCAGCCGCCGCAGCCGCCCGTATCCCTCCGGCGAGTACGCGTCGGGGGCGCCGAGGTCGTCGAGCGCGTCGACGAGGCTGCCGGTCTCCTGGTTCAGCTCGCTGACCAGCTGCCGGAGCGGGTCGTCCCCCGTTTCCGGCGCCGGGTCGCCGCTCTCGGGCGGTGCCTCCGCGGCGGTCTCGGGCGGGGTGACGTCGCGCGCCGACTCCTGCGCCAGCGCCCGCGCGCGCCGTCCGAGCGCCACCAGGTCGCGGGGGCCGAGCCGCCAGCGCGGGCCGGTGAGCAGCCGGGCCAGCGACGCGCCCGCCGTCGGGTCGTGCATGACGCGCAGGGTCGCGACGACGTCCTGCACCTCGGGGACGGTCAGCAGCCCGCCGAGCCCGACGACCTCGACGGGGATGCCGCGCGCCTCCAGCGCCCGCCGGATCAGCGGGAACTGCGACCGCTTGCGGGCGAGGACGGCGACGTCGGAGTACTGGAGCGGCTCGGCCTGCGGGGCGCCGTCCGGCGCGACCGCCGGGTCGCCGGACATCAGCCCGGCGATGCGCCCGGCGATGCGGTCGGCCTCGTCCTCGACGGTGGCGAACAGCGCGCACTCGACGCGCCCGCGCCCCTCGCGCCCGGCGCCGGGGATCAGCCGCGGCACGGCGCGGGTCTCCGCGCGCAGCTCCTCCTGGATCTTCGCGGCGGCCTCGAGGATCTGCTCGCCGTTGCGGAACGACCGGCTCAGCTGCACCACGGGCGCCGGCATCGGCCGCCCCGACCCCACGGCCGGTTGCAGCGGGAAGTCGTGGGCGAACCGCAGCAGGTTCCCGGCGCTCGCGCCGCGCCACCCGTAGATCGACTGGCACGGGTCGCCGACCGCCGTCACCGGATGCCCGCCCGCGAACAGCGACTTCAGCAGGACGAGCTGCGCCTGGCTGGTGTCCTGGTACTCGTCGAGCAGCACGACGGAGAACCGCGACCGCTCGATCATCCCGACCTCGGGATGCCGGTAGGCGATCCGCGCGGCGAGCGCCATCTGGTCGCCGTGGTCGATGACCTCCCGGTCGGCCTTCGCCCGCGCGTACTTCTCGATCAGCGGCATCATCTGCTCGCGGACGGCCTGCTTCGCGAGGATGTCGCGCTGCGCCTTCAGCGGCTTCTTCACCGCGGCGAACCGCTCGTCGAGCCACGCGCCGACCTTGCGGACGTCGTCGGCGGTGCGCAGGTGCTCGGCCAGGTCGCCGGACAGCTCCATGACGGCCTTGGTGACGGTGTCGGGCTGCCACTCGATGCGGTCCATCGGCCCGTCGTAGGCGTCCACGACCCGCGAGCAGATCTGCCACGCGACCGCCGGCGAGATCAGCCGCATCGTCGGCTCCAGCGCCTCGCGCAGCGCGTGGTCGCCGAACAGCCGCGCCGCGTACGAGTGGTACGTCGACACCATCGGCTCGCCGTCGAACAGCGCCTCGCCGCCGAGCCGCTCCAGCTCGTCGCCCGGCAGCACCTCGCGCAGCTTGTCCAGCCGCTTGCGGACCCGCACGCCGAGCTCGGCGGCGGCCTTGCGGGTGAAGGTCAGGCCGAGGACGCGCTCGGGCCGCACGAACCCGTTCGCGACCAGCCACACCACCCGCGCGGCCATCGTCTCGCTCTTGCCGGACCCGGCGCCCGCGATCACCGCCATCGGCGCCATCGGCGCCTCGATCACCCGGGCCTGCTCCTCGGTCGGCTCCGGGATCTCCAGCAGCCGGGCCAGCTCCCCCGGCGTGATCACCTCGTTCCCCCCGAGCCAATCAGTGCCTTCCGAAGGGGGACGACCCCCCGCTCCCCCCGCCCGGCTCCGCCGGATTCATTCGCCAACCTGTCCGCCCTCGTCGTGGACGGGACAGCAGGAGCGTACGGGACACGTCCGACACTTGTCGTTCGCACGCGCCTGGAAGACGTCGCTGGCCATGCCGGTCGCGACGACCTCGATCAGCTTCTTGGGCCATTCGGGGTCGTCGTCCTCGGCGGGCGGCGGCTGCTCCTGCTCGCGGGCCCTGGCGGTGAAGGCGGCCTTGCCGACCTGGATCAGCTTCGCGCCGCCCGGCTCGATCAGGCCGTGCCGCTCGAACGCGCCGAGCATCACCGCGTACTGGTAGACGCCGAGCTGCGGGTGGCGGGCCAGGTCGTCCTTCGGGACGGCCGTGGTGGAGGTCTTGATGTCGATGATGACGGCGCGGCCCTGCTCGTCGCGTTCGGCGCGGTCGATGCGGCCCTTGATGACGACGCGGCCGAGGTCGACCTTGAACGACTCCTCCAGCGCGACGACCTCGTTGGGGTTGTCGCGGTGCCAGGTGAGGAACTTGTCGACCATCGCGGCGGCCTGCTCGCGCTGCTTCTCGGAGTACCAGGAGCTGCGGAAGTCCAGGTCGTTCCAGATCTCGTCGAGGCGCTCGGCGACGTGGACCTCGCTGACGCCGTCGTCCGCGCCGGCCATCTCGGCGACCGCGTGGATGACCTTGCCCATGGTGCTGAACTCGTTCGGGCCGCCCTCCTGCGCGCCGACCGCCGACGCCAGCAGCCAGCGCAGACCGCAGGTGGTGAACGCCTCGACCTGCGACGGCGAGATGGTGATCTGCTCGTCCTCGGCGAACGCGGGGCCCGGGTCGGACAGCGCGGTGATCGCGTACCAGTTCTCGGGTCTCGCGCCCCGCACGCCCGCGCGCGCGAGGCGGGCGAGGTGTCCGGCGGCGGCGCGGCGCAGGGGCTCGGGACGGGTCGGGTCGGACACCACCGACCGCAGGTCCGCGACCAGCGCGGACAGCGACAGCCAGCGGGTCTTCTCGTCGAGCTGGGACTGCTCGATCGCGCCGGGCAGCAGCTCGTTGAGGAACCGGGACGGCCGTTCCTCGGTGTCATCGCCGCCGACCGCCGTCACCACGAGCCGTTTGCGCGCGCGTGTGACAGCGACGTAGAACAGGCGGCGTTCCTCGTCCAGCATCTTGGCCGCCATGGACGCGCCGGCCGCCGCGTCCGAGTCGGGGGCGGCGCCCGCCGCGTGCTCGATCAGCTCCTCGACGCCCAGCAGCGAGCCGCGCAACCGCACGTCCGGCCACACGCCCTCCTGGACGCCGGCGACGATGACGACGTCCCACTCCAGGCCCTTGGAGCGGTGCGCGGTGAGGATCCGGACGGCCTCGCCCTCCGGCGCCTGCTCGGCGAGGGTGTCCCCGGCGATCTCCTGCGCGGCGATGTCGTCGACGAACAGCTCGGGACCGGCCTGCGGCAGCCGGTCGACGAACCGGGCCGCGTGGTCGAACAGCGCGACGACCGCGTCCAGGTCCCGGTCGGCGGACGCGCCGCGCGTCCCGCCCTTGACGCTCTGCTCCAGCAGGACGTCGGCCTGGCCGCTCTCCTGCCACACCGCCCACAGCACGTCCTCGGCGGACCCGCCGTCGTGGACGCTGCGCCGCGCCACGTCGATGAGGGTCGCGACCCGTTCGGCGGGGGCGCGCACCCTCTCGTGGACGGGCACCAGCTCGCGCGGATCGTTCACCGCCGCGACCAGCAGCTCCCCGAGCGGGCGCTGACCGCCCGACAGCTCCTCCAGGTCGCGCAGCGCGCGCTTGAGGCGCCGCATCGCCAGCGCGTCGGCGCCGCCGAGCGGGCCGGTGAGCAGGTCCTCCGCGACGACCTCGTCCAGGTAGCCCTTCTTCAGCGCGGCGCGCAGCAGCACCAGGAACGGGCGGACGGCCGGCTCTTGCATCAGCGGGACCTCGTCGCCCGCGACGACGACCGGGACACCCGCCTGCGCCAGCGCCCGCCGCAGGACCGGCACCTGCCGGACCGCGCTGCGCACCAGCACCGCCATCCGCGACCACGGCACCCCGTCGAGCAGATGCGCGCGGCGCAGCTCGTCCGCGACCAGGGCCGACTCCTGGCTTTCGGAGTCGGCGATCACCGCGCGGACTTCGCCTTCCTCGGCCTCGTCGGGGGTGAGGAGGGCGCGGTGCTCGGCGGCGTTGCCGGCGGAGCCGGCGGGCAGGCGGCGCGCGATCCGCCGCGACGCCGCCAGGATCTCCGGGCCCATCCGGCGGCAGGTGCGCAGCGCGACCACCGGCGCGGGCCGCCCGTCCAGGGTGAGGAAGCGGTTCGGGAACTCCTGGATGCCGCGCACGTCCGCGCCGCGGAACCCGTAGATCGACTGGTCGGGGTCGCCGACCACGACCAGGTCGCGGCCCTCCCCCGCCAGCAGGTGCAGCAGGGCCTCCTGCGCCGGGTCGGTGTCCTGGTACTCGTCGACGAACACCGCGTCGTAGGCGTTGCGCTCGCGGATGCGGACCTCCTCGTCCGCGAGCATCCCGGCGGCCATGTAGATCAGCTCGCCGTAGTCGTAGGTGGGGACGGGGTCCAGCAGGAACCGCTCGACGTAGCGCTCCATGAACGCGCCGATCGCGGGCCAGTCGTCGCGCCCGCGCATCCGCCCGAGCGCGACCAGCTCCTCGGCGTTGAGCTGCCGCTCGACGGCCCGCAGCGTGAAGTCGCGCAGCTCCTCGGCGAACCCGCGCGTCGCCAGCGCGGCCCGCAGCCGCTCCGGCCACTGCCGCGCCCCGTCCGCCAGCTCCCCTTCGAGCAGCCGCCGCACTTCGAGGAGCTGCTCCGGTCCGGACAGCAGCCGCGGCGCGGGCTCCTCGTTCAGCACCGCGTCCCGGCGGATCAGCGCGTAGGCGTAGCTGTGGAACGTCAGCGCCAGGGGCGTCCGGGTCGTGCGCCGCAGCCGTCCGGTGATGCGCTGCCGCAGCTCGCCGGCGGCCTTGCGGCTGAAGGTGAGCACCAGCACCCGCTCGGGGTCGGCGCCCCGGTTCTCGATCCGGTCGACGACCGCCTCGACGATCGTGGTGGTCTTGCCGGTGCCGGGCCCGGCCAGCACCAGCATCGGCCCGCCGGCATGCTCGACGACCCGCCGCTGCTGCTCGTCGAGCAGGGGCGGGACGGCGCGCGCGGGACCCGCGCGGCGCACGAGACGGTAGGAGGCAGGCGGCACAACAGTTCATTGGAACAGATCACCGGGGCAACTCGGACCACAAAGCACGCATGTCGCGAACGTGACCCGAGGAGAACGCGTGCAACCGGAGACCCGCCGCCCCGGACGTCAGGAGCGGCCGTCCCAGCGGGCGCGGGCGAGGTCGACCCGCCGCCCGTCCGGGCGCAGCGGGGTGCCCTCGGCGCGGTAGTGCTCGTGCGCCTCGATCTCGTTGCAGGCCGGCGGGCGCCCGTCCGCGCGGATCACCCGCCACCACGGCACACCGCCGCCGAACAGCGACATCACCCGTCCGACCTGCCGCGGCCCGCCCCGCCCCACCATCTCGGCGATGTCCCCGTAGGCGAGGACGCGGCCCGGCGGGATGCGGTCCACCGTGTCCAGGACCGCCTCGGCGTACTCGTCAGGTTCCGACCACATGCGCCGATTCTCCAGTCCCCGCCCCGCCACCGCCAACCGGCCAGGACCAGGCCCGCCAGGGACAGCGCGCAGATGGCGACGCAGCCGACGACCAGCGCGCCCGAGCGGTGCACGACCTGGACGGGTCCGATGTCGCCGGCCGCGAACCGGCGGTCCGGGGGAAGGCCCGCGCCGTCCATCCGGGTGCCCGCGAACGCGTCGGACGCGGTGACCGCGGCCAGCGCGTCGACCTGCCCGAACCCGACGCCGAGGTCGTAGCCGCCGGCCGGCCGGTGCTGCGTGCTCGCCACGATCGCCTGCGTGACCAGCGCGGGGGCGAGGCCGGGATGGCGTGCCCTGATGAGCGCCGCGACGCCGGAGACGAACGCGGTCGCCGGGCTGGTGCCGTCGCCGATCCAGTACCGGTCGCCAGGGCCCGCGCCGATGATCTGGACGCCCGGCGCCGACACGACGACGGCCGAGTTGCGGTTGGAGAAGTCCGCGTGCCGGCCCCGCGCGTCCACGGCGGCGACGGAGATGACGCCGGGGAACGACGCCGGATAGGTGTACTGGGTGTGGCCGCCGCGCCGGGCCGTCCGGTCGGCGCCGCCGTTGCCCGCCGCCGCGACCACCACGACGTTCCGGGCGACGGCGTAGGCGACGGCGGCGCGCTCGCGTTCGGTCGGGTACGCGCGGCCGAGCGACAGGTTGATCACGTCGGCGCCGTGGTCGACGGCGTACCGGACGCCCTGCGCGATCGTCCCGGCGTACCGGCGGTTCCCGGTGAACGTCGCGAAGCCCGGTTCGTCGCGTTCCAGGATCACCCGCAGCGCCAGCAGCCGGGCCTGCGGCGCGACCCCGACCATGCCGAGGGCGCCGCCGGGGCCGTGCCCGTGGCCGGCGATGACGGACGCCATGTTGGTGCCGTGCAGCCGTTTCGGCGGGACGCCGGGCGGCGACGCGCCCGCGGTGTAGTCGGGGCCGGTCGTGACCGAGCCGGCGAGGTCGGCCTGGGCCGGGTCGACGCCGGAGTCCAGGACGGCCACGGTCGCGCCGGCGCCCCGCGACAGCGTCCACGCGCGCGGGACGTCCAGCGACTCCAGCACCCGCATGACCGCGTCGCGCACCTCGTCGGCGCGGACGGTGCCCGGGACGAGCGGCGGGACGGCCAGCACCGCCGCGGCCAGCATCGCGGCCGGCCGTCTCAGCACGACCACTCCCGGGTGCCGCAGCGGATCTCGGCGGGCGCGGTGAGGGGGCGCAGCACGGCGTCGGCGAGTTGCGGCGCCAGTTCGGCGAGTTCGGGGAGCCGCCGCGCGCCGCGCAGCGTGGGCCGGCCGTCGGCGTACCCGGCGGTGGCGGCGACGACGTAGGGGCCGCGCTGCGCGGCGGCGGCCGCCTGCCGGGCCGCGTCGCCGAACTGCGCCGTGACCGTCCCTGCGAACGGCAGTGCCCGCAGGCCCGGTGTCGGCGCGCGCGGCGGGAACCACGCGACCGCGCCGTGGGCGGACGCGGTGTCGGGGAACGCCGCGACCCCGACCGTGACGGCGAGGCCCTGCGCCTGGTCGAGGTAGGTGGCGCGCAGGACCGCCTGGCAGCCGCGCGCGGTCAGCGACGCCGACAGCTGCGGGTCGACGGCGGTGTCGCAGCGGGTGTCGGTGCCGATGCCGATCCTCCGGGCCGTCTCGGCGGACCCCTCGTCGAGGGTGTAGCGGAGCGCGGCGGGGAAGATCCTTCCGGCGGGCCAGGCCCGGTAGCGGCGGCCGATCTCGGTGGCGACGGCCGCGGAGCGCTCGGCGGGGGTCGGTGCGCGCGTCAGCTCCCCGGCCAGCCGGACGCCCGCGACGACGAGCACCGTCGCGCACGCGGCCGCGATCAGTAGCGGCGCCGCCGCCGCGCCGGGCGGCCGGTGCCGGTGGCGGGACGGCGCGTCCGGGGCCGTGCCGGGAGCAGCGTCGGGGACCTCGTCCGGTTCGGTGTCCGGGCCAGGGATCTCCGCGCGCGCCACGAGCGGAGCGTAACGGACGGGCCGTCGGCGGCGCCCGATGACCGGCCGGTCAGATCAGGATTGGCCGGACGGTTCCTCCGGCGCGCCGAACGAGGGCCGCGCCGCCGGGTCGGGCGGCGCGTGCCCGGCCGCGCCCGGCGCGGGCCCGTCCGGCGGCGCGAACGACGGCCGGCCGCCGCCGGGCCGATCCGGTGGCGCGAACGCATGGGTGCCCTGGCCCGGCTGGTCCGGCGGAGCGAAGGCCGGGGCCCCCTGGCTCGGCTGCCGGGGCGTGTCGGCGGCGGTGCCCGCAGCCGCGGGCGGTCCGGCCCCGGGCGGCCCGGCCCCGGGACGGCCGGGCATCTGCGGGGCGGGCGACCCGTACACCGGACGGTTGGGCGCGCCGGCGGGGACGCCGCCGTACGGCGCCTGGGCGTACGGCGGCCCGTTCCGAGGCATGAAGCCGCCGGGCGGGCCCGCGGGAGCAGGGACGGAACCGGCCGGCAGGAACCGGGGGTGGCGGCGGTGGAACGCGACGGCGACGACGATCGAGCCGACGACGCCGGCGACGCCGATCAGGATGATCCCGGCGACCGTGGGGGTGACCCAGGCCGGGCGGTCGATGATCGTGACCGGGCCGGGGTCGTCGTCGCCGAACCGCTTGGCGCCGGGCTTGCCGGCCGCCGAGGCGGGACGGCCCCGGGCGAGCGAGTCGGCGGCGGTGAGCGCGCGCGGCGCGTTCACCTCGCCGAACCCGACGTCGGGGTCGTAGCCGGACTGCGGGCCGAAGCGGGCGCCCTCGACGAGGGCCTGGGAGACCAGCGCGGGCGCCATCTTCGGGTGCTTGGCGCGGATCAGCGCGGCGACGCCGGAGACCAGGGCGCTGGCGTCGCTGGTGCCGTCGGACAGGAAGTACTCGCCGCCGGGGCCCGCGACGGGCAGGCCGGCGCCGGGCGCGGACACCACCACCGACAGGTTGCGGTTGGAGAAGGGCGCGCGGGCGTGCGACGGCTGCGTCGCGGCGACGGCGATGACGCCCGGGTAGGACGCCGGGTAGGAGTAGGGCGCGAACCCGTTGCCGTCGATGAGCCGCTGGTCGTCGCCGTCGTTGCCGACCGCGGACACCACGACGACGCCCTTGCCGATGGCGTAGCCGATGGCGTCGCGCTCGGCCGGGATCTCGTCGTCCTTGCCGAGGGAGAGGTTGATGACGTCGGCGCCGTGGTCGGCGGCGTACCGGATGCCCTTCGCGACGGCGTCCTCGGCCTCCCGCGACCCGCGGTAGCGGGCGAAGCTCGGGTCCTCCTTCTCGCCGATGACGCGGATCGCGAGGATGCGCGCCTCCGGCGCGAGGCCGATGACCCCGTCGCCGCCGCCCGGCCCGTGGCCGTGCCCGGCGATGAGCGACGCCATCCCGGTGCCGTGCAGGTGGGCGGGCCTGCTGCCGCCGTCGACGGCGGCGAGCATGTTGGGGCCGACGGTGACCGATCCGGCGATGTCCTTCTGCTGCGGGTCGACGCCGGAGTCGACCACGGCGACGGTGACGTTCCGCCCCTTGGTGATCTTCCAGGCGGCGTCCATGCCCAGCTCGTTCAGCACGCCCCGCTGCCGGGACCGGACGTCGTCGGCGCGCGCGGGCGAGGGGAGCAGCGGGAGCCACGCGCCGGTGAGCGCCGCGGCGAGCAGCGCGGACGCGGCGGCGCGCCGCCCCCGGACGGCGGACCGGGCCCGTGTGCCGGTCAGCATTTCCACCCGCGCTCGTGGCAGTCCGGCAGGGCCTTGGCGGCGAGGGTCCGGGCGACGGTGTGCCCGAGCTGCGCCGCGATCGAGAACGGCTTGCCGGGCCGCTCCTTCCTGACGGCGGCGGCCGGGCGGCCGTCGGCCTCGCCGGAGGTGGTCAGCACCACGTACGGGCCGCCGCGGTCGGACGTGCGGTCCTGCCGGGCGGCGTCGGTGAACCGGGCGGACGCGGTGCCGGGGAACGGGGCGGCGCGCAGCGCGGGGCGCACCGAGCCGCTGCCGTCCGGGCCCTGGGAGCCGGGCAGCTCCCGGAAGGCGCGGTCGGCGGCCCAGGGGTCGGCGAACGCGACGACGCCGACGGTGACGACGATGCCCTGGAGCTGGTCGGTGTAGGTGGCGCGCAGGACGGCCTTGCAGCCGTGCTTGGCCAGCGTCGCCGCGATCTCCCGGTCGACGCCGGTCGCGCAGCCGGTGTCGGGGACGATGCCGGTGCGGGTGGCGTACTCGCCGCGCCCGTCCCGCGGGCTGTAGCTGATCTTGGTGGGGAAGATCCGCTCGGCGGGCCAGGCCTGCCAGCGCCGGGCGACCTCCGTGTTGGCGGCCCGCTCCACCTCGGCGTTGGTGGGGTCGCGATGCAGTTCGGCCCAGGCCCCGCCGATCGCGATCGTGCCGGTGGCCAGGTAGACGCAGCCGAGGACGATGGCGACGACGAGCCACTGCCGGGCGCGCAGCCCGAGCACGGTGACCGAGGGCGCACCGGGAACCCCAGGAGCACCGGGAACACCGGGCATCGGGCCGCCCGGCGGCGCCAGGGGGCCGGACGGTCCGGCGGGCATGCCGGGGACCGGTCCGGGCGGGCGGCCGGGGGGCGCGCCCGGCCGGGGGCCGGAGGGGGCCGGGGTGCCGGGCTGGAAGCGCGGGCCCGGCGGGGGCGGCTGCTGGGAGGGGGGCAGGAATGCCACAACAGCCAAGATTATCTCTGGTTCATGACATTCCGCCCTTACATCGGGGTGAGGGGGCCGTCCTAACCCGGACGTCCCCGCTCCCCGACGCGGAAAGGGGCCCCTCCGAGGAGGAGCCCCTTCCGGTCATGCAGGCGCCGCCGCGCCGCGACGTGAGGGGTCGCGGCGCGCCGTGCGGCCGGTCGCCGCTCCGTCGCGGCGCGCCGTGCGGCTACCGCTCCATGGTCCGGCGGGCCTCCTTCGCCGCGTCCTTGACCTGCTCGCCGACCTGCTTGGCGCCGCCGGCGGCCTGGTCCTTGCGGCCTTCGGCCTCCAGGTAGGGGTCGCCGGAACGGTATCCGGCCTCCTCCTTGCCCCGGCCCTTGGCCTTCTGGGTCTTGTTCTTGAGCTTGTCGAGGATGCCCATGGCTCCTTCTTCCGTACGAGGTCCGTACTGAAGGGGCCCTTGCCCGCTATGTTCCGATCCATGCCTCGGGCCACCGCCCTTCGGGGAATGACGGCGGACATGGCAAGGTTGTGCGGTGAGGGGACGACGACGTCCCGCCCCCGTAACAGCCGAGCGTCAGCACAGGAGCACCCACCGTGTCGTTGCCACCTCTGGTCGAGCCCGCAGCGGAGCTCACCCGCGACGAGGTCAACCGCTACTCGCGGCACCTCATCATCCCCGACGTGGGGATGTCCGGGCAGAAGCGCCTCAAGAACGCCAAGGTCCTGGTCGTCGGCGCGGGCGGTCTCGGCTCCCCCGCGCTGCTCTACCTGGCCGCCGCCGGCGTCGGCACCCTCGGCGTCATCGACTTCGACGTCGTGGACGAGTCGAACCTGCAGCGCCAGATCATCCACCGGCAGTCGTCGCTCGGCAAGCCGAAGGTCGAGTCGGCCGCCGAGACGGTCCGCGAGATCAACCCGCTGATCGACGTGGTGGTGCACGACACCGCGCTCGACCGCGACAACATCATGGACATCTTCGGCCAGTACGACCTCATCGTCGACGGGACCGACAACTTCGCGACCCGGTACATGGTCAACGACGCTGCGGTGCTGCTCGGCAAGCCGTACGTGTGGGGCTCCATCTACCGGTTCGACGGACAGGCGTCGGTGTTCTGGGCCGAGCGCGGCCCCTGCTACCGCTGCCTCTACCCCGAGCCGCCGCCGCCCGGCATGGTGCCGTCGTGCGCCGAGGGCGGCGTCCTCGGCGTGCTGTGCGCGTCGATCGGGTCCATCCAGGTGAACGAGGCCATCAAGCTGCTGACGGGGATCGGCGAGCCGCTGGTCGGCCGGCTGATGATCTACGACGCGCTGGAGATGACCTACCGCTCGGTCAAGGTCCGCAAGGACCCCGAGTGCCCGCTGTGCGGCAAGAACCCGACGCAGACCGAGCTGCTGGAGGACTACGAGGCCTTCTGCGGCGCGGTCTCCGAGGAGGCCAGCGAGGCCGCCAAGGACTCCACCATCACCGTCCAGGACCTCAAGGGCATGCAGGACCGCGGGGAGGACATCTTCCTGGTGGACGTCCGCGAGCCCAACGAGTACGAGATCGTCTCGATCCCGGGCGCGACGCTGATCCCCAAGGGCGAGTTCCTGAACGGCTCGGCGCTGGAGCGCCTCCCGCAGGACAAGAAGATCGTCCTGCACTGCAAGTCGGGCGTCCGCTCCGCCGAGGCCCTGGCCGTGGTGAAGAACGCCGGCTTCGGTGACGCCGTGCACGTCGGCGGCGGCATCCTGGCCTGGGTGAACCAGATCGACCCGAGCCAGCCCTCCTACTGACGCCCCGCTCCGCCGGCTGGACGAGGCCCCCGGATCCCTCGCGGATCCGGGGGCCTCGTGCCGTCCGGGGCTAGTCCCCGGCGGGCGGGGTGTAGGTGAGGCCCAGTGGCGGGGCGACCTCCTGGAGCATGAGCTCGAACATGGGGGCGGCGTCGTCCAGGGCGAAGCCGAGATGGCCGAACGCCTCCAGGCTGACGCTGCCCTGCAGCCGCACCCAGCACTTGAGGAACTGCTGGATCACCCCGAGCGGGAGCGCCACGCCGAGGCGCTCCTCGCGGTAGCGGCGCAGCTGGGGCAGCAGGTCGGGGGCGATCTCCTCGTCGGGCGGGACGGGGAACGGCTTCTTCTGCCACAGCTCCAGGAACAGTGACATGAACGTCCAGCCGAACTGGCGGGCGCACTCCTCGGCGAAGTCGGTCTGCTCGTCGGGGTCGAGGCCGCGGATCGGCGCGCCGAACAGCAGCGCGTACTCGCGCGGGTGCCCGAGCGACCAGCGCCGGAACTGCCGGGCCACCGAGAGGAACTTGCCGCTCATGTCGTCGTGCGGCACCGCCGCGATGGCCGACTGCAGCTCGGCGGTCAGCTCGGTGTAGATGTCGCCGACGACGTGGCGGAGCAGCTCGGAGTGGCTGTCGTAGTAGCGGTAGAGCGCGGGCGCCGTCATGCCCATCTCGCGGGCGATGGCGCGCAGCGTCACCGCCTCGGCCCCCTGCTCGACCAGGATCCGCCGTGCGGTCTCGGAGATCTCCCGGACCGTCGCCTCGCGCAGCCGGTCACGCCGTGTGCTCACGCTCCGCCCCACTTCCTGCCCGCCGGTGCGGCCGCCTCCGGCCGCCCCCGCATGATTCCCCAAAAACACCATTGACGAAAGTGAACGTCATATGCAAAGTTTACAGCGTTCGCTAGTTTACGGCGTTCACGAGAGTGACGCGAGGTAACAGGCAGGGGGAACGACGATGTTCGAGCGATGGGGCCGCTGGGTGCACCGCCGCCGGCGGTGGGTCCTCGCGGTCGCCGGCGCGGCGCTGGTCTTCGCCGGCGTCTGGGGCACGGGCGTGTTCGGCGCGCTGACCTCGTCCGGCGGCTTCGACACGCCGGGCAGCGAGAGCGCGCGGGCGGCGCAGATCGCCGAGCGGGAGCTGGGCCGCGACCAGGCCGACGTGGTCGTCCTCTACACGGGACGCCCCGGCATGACGGTGGACGACCCGGCCTACCGGGCGTCGGTGGACAGGGCCCTGGCCGCGCTGCCGAAGAGCGAGGTCGCCCGGACGTCCACCTACTGGACGACCAAGGCGCCGCAGTTCGTCAGCAAGGACCGCACGTCCACCTATGCAGTGCTGCAGCTCACCGGCAAGGACGAGGCCGCGCGGCAGGACTCCTTCGACGCGATCAAGGACGACCTCACCGACGCCGGCGGCGGCCTGACCGCCAAGGTCGGCGGCCGCCTCGGCACGCAGACCGCGATCAACGAGCGGGTCTCCTCCGACATCGGCCGGGCCGAGGGCATGGCCATGCCGGTGCTGCTGGTGCTGCTCGTGCTGATCTTCGGCGGGCTGGTGTCGGCGAGCCTGCCGCTGCTGATCGGCGGCCTGGCCATCCTCGGCTCCTTCACCGCGCTGCACGCGCTCACCTACGTCACCGACGTGTCGATCTTCGCGGTGAACATCACCACCTTCCTCGGCCTCGGCCTCGCGATCGACTACGGCCTGTTCATGGTCAGCCGGTTCCGCGAGGAGATCCGGCGGGACGGCGCGACCACCGAGGACGCGCTGGCCGCGACGATGGCCACCGCCGGGCGCACGGTCGCGGTCTCCGGCGTCACGGTCGCGGTGTCGCTGTCCGGGCTGCTGCTGTTCGACCAGAACTTCCTCGTCTCGATGGGCTACGGCGGCATCGCCACCGTCTTCGTCTGCATGGCCGGCGCGCTGACCGTGCTGCCGGCGCTGCTGGCCGTCCTCGGCCCGAAGGTGAACGCGCTGGCCATCCGGCGCCGCCGCAAGGCCGCCGCCGGGGTGCGGGGCGAGGCCGACGGCTGGTGGGGGCGGCTCGCGCACAGCGTGATGCGCCGCCCGGTGATCTACGCCGTCGCGACCGTCGCGCTGCTGGTCACGCTCGGCAGCCCGTTCCTCCACATCAACTGGGGCGGTGTGGACGCCAAGGTGCTGCCGTCCGGGGCGGACGCGCGGGTCGTCTCCGAGGAGCTTCAGACCCGGTTCCCGAGCAACCCCACCGAGGCGATCCAGGCCGTGGTGACCGGCACGTCCGACCGGGCCGCGGTCCAGGCCTACGGGGACTGGCTCGCGGCGCTGCCCGGCGCGACCGGCGCCACCGTGACCGGCGCGAAGGGCGACACGACCCGGATCGCGCTCACCTACTCCGCCGAGCCCGACTCCGCGGCGGCCCGCGACCTGGTGCACCGGGTCCGGGACGTCCCGGCGCCGCCGGGTGCCCGGACCCACATCGGCGGCGACACGGCCGACGTCGTGGACCAGCTGTCCAGCATCGGCGGCACGCTGCCGTGGCTGGCGCTGCTCGTCGGCGGCGTCACGTTCGTTCTGCTGTTCCTGGCGTTCGGCTCGGTGGTGCTGCCGCTGAAGGCGATCGTGATGAACATGCTGTCGCTGTCGGCGACGTTCGGCGTGGTGGTGCTGATCTTCCAGGACGGCCACCTGTCCGGCCCGCTGGACTTCACCGCGACCGGCGCCATCTCCCCGTCGATGCCGATCCTGATGCTGGCGATGCTGTTCGGGATCTCGATGGACTACGAGGTGTTCCTGCTGTCGCGGGTCCGCGAGCAGTACGACCGGACCGGCTCCAACACCACCGCCGTCGCGACCGGCGTGCAGCGCACCGGCGCCATCATCACCAGCGCCGCACTGCTGTTCATCGTGGTGATCGGCGCGTTCGCCACGTCCGGCGTCGCGTTCATCAAGATGACCGGCGTGGGGATGGCGGTCGCGATCCTGGTGGACGCGACGGTCGTCCGGGCGCTGCTGGTGCCGGCGACGATGCGGCTGCTCGGCCGCGCGAACTGGTGGGCGCCCGGCCCGCTGGCCCGGCTCTACGGGCGGTACGGGATCCGCGAGAGCGACGCCGCCGCGCCGCCGCCGCGCACCGCCGAGCCGGTCTCCGCGCCCTGACCCGGACCGTCCCGGCCCCGGCCCCTCTGCTCCACGGGGCCGGGGCCCGGTCGCGAGAAAAGGGCCGCCAAGAATGGCAAAGCGCTTGTGGACCGCTGCAACCGGCGGGAAACTGAATGACGTTCGCCCGGCGCCGTTCGTGTGACGCGCACCGCGACGGTTCGCGCCCGGCGCCCCTCTTCCCACGGTTCACGGGTACTCCCTGGAGGCATCATGTCCGCGTTGGCGATCACCGAGGCCGAGACGGCCTTCGGCCATCTGGAGCGCCTGACCGAGGAGCTGCGCTCGCGCGGCTGGGCGGTGGAGATGGCCCCGCCGTCGGACCGCTGGCCCTCCGCCCTCGTCGCCAACCCCGAGATGCGGATGTTCAACGAGAACGTCATCGCCGTGCAGGAGCGGTCCGACGCCTCCTGGTCGTACTTCTACAGCTGGGGCGAGCGGATCGCGCCCTGCACCGACCCCTCCGCCGCCGCCGCGCTGCTCGGCCGCGTCCTCGCCACCCGCCGCGACGGCTGACCTCCGCCGCGACCGCGCCGCGAGAATCCTCACATTCCGGACGGCCTGGCGATCACCGCAGGTCAAATAGCATGGCTCCCATGCTCTGGACGCGTTACGCCGCGATCGGCGACTCCTTCACCGAAGGGGTCGGCGACCCCTACGAGGGGGATGCGGCCGGCGGGGGCTGGCGCGGTTGGGCGGACCGGGCGGCGGCCGAGCTCGCCGTCCGGTCGAACGGATCCGGCCCCCACCGGTTCGGCTACGCCAACCTCGCGGTCCGCGGCCGCCTGCTCGGCCGGATCATCGACGAGCAGCTCCCCGCGGCCCTGGACCTCAAGCCCGACCTCGTGTCGGTGTCGGGCGGCGGCAACGACCTGCTGCGCCCGGGCGCCGACATCGACGCGCTCGCCGCCCGGATGGACGAGGCGGTCGCGTCGATCCGCGCGACCGGCGCCGACGCGGTCCTGTTCACCGGCGTCGACCCGGTCGGCTCGCCCGTCATCCGGCGCACGCGCGGGCGCGTCGCCGTCTACAACGAGCACCTGCGCGCGATCGCGGCCCGGCGCGGCGCGTTCGTCGTCGACCAGTGGTCGATGGACGTCCTGGGCGACTGGCGCTGCTGGAGCGTCGACCGGCTGCACATGTCGCCCGAAGGGCACCGGCGCGTGGCGCTGGCGATGCTGGAGGCGCTCGGCGTCCCCGACGCGGGCGACTGGCGCGAGCCGAGGCTGGAGCCGCTGCCGGAGCTGAGCCCGGGCGCGCAGCGGCTGGCGAACGCCCGGTGGGTGCGCGGCTACCTGGCGCCGTGGATCGGGCGGCGGCTGCGGGGCCGCTCGTCCGGCGACCTCGTCACCGCCAAGCGCCCCACCCTCGCCCCGATCGAGTAGCGAGCCTCACGCCGACTTGCGGGTGCGGCTCTTCGCGGGCTCCTTCTTGCCGGTCGACTTCGACGTGCCCTTGCTCGACGCCGTCTTGCGGCTGCGCGACGCGGGCTTCTTCTCGGACGACGACTTCTCCGACGACGATGCCGCCCGGCCGCCGCCCCCGCCGCCGCGGCTCTTCTTCGCGGCCTCGACGCTGGCGCGCAGCGCGCTCAGCAGGTCGGCGGCCGGCTCCTCCTCGGCCTCCTCCGACGGCCGCGTGACCTCGCGCCCCTCCACCTTCGCGTCGATCACCGCCTGCAGCGCCTCGCGGTAGGCGTCCTTGTACTCGGTCGGATCGAAGTCGCCCGCCATCGAGTCGATCAGCGACGAGGCCATCGACAGCTCCTGCTTGCGGACCTCGATGTCCTCGTCCAGGAACGGGAAGTCGGGCTCGCGCACCTCGTCCGGCCACAGCATCGTCTCCAGGACGAACACCCCGTTGCGGACGCGCAGCGTCGCCAGCGACTCGCGCTGCCGCAGCGCCACCTTGACGATCGCGACCTGGTCGGAGTTCTCCAGCGCGTCGCGCAGCAGCACGTACGGCTTGGCGCCCTGCGCGTCCGGCTCCAGGTAGTAGGACTTGGCGAAGTAGATCGGGTCGACCTCGGACTCCTCGACGAACTGGAGCACGTCGATCCGCCGGCTGGTCGACAGCGGCAGGTCGGCGAAGTCCTCGTCGGTGAGGACCACCATCTCGCCGCCCGGCAGCTCGAACCCCTTGGCGATGTCGGCGTAGGGGACCTCCTCGCCGTCGACCGTGCAGACCCGCTTGTACTTGATCCGGCCGCCGTCCTCCCGGTGCACCTGGTGGAAGCTGACGTCCCGCTGCTCGGTCGCGGAGTACAGCTTCACCGGGATCGTCACCAGCCCGAACGAGATAGCGCCCTTCCAGATGCTCCGCATGCAGTGTCCTTACCCAGCCGGTTCCGCTCCTCCCCTAGCGTCGCAACCCCGTTCGATTTGCGCCATAACGGGCTCTTGATCCTTTTCTTCGGCGCGGCCATCGGGTAAGACGCCGGTATGACCATGCCATGGCCCGTCGAGCCGATGATGGCCGCCACCGGGGACCTGCCCGGCGACGGCGAGCGCTGGGGCCTGGAGCTGAAGTGGGACGGCGTCCGGGTGGTGTCGCAGGTCGCGCCGGACGGCGTGCGCGCCACCGGCCGGCGCGGCAACGACGTGACGTCCCGCTACCCCGAGCTGACCGCCCTGTCGGACCTGCTGCCCGACCACGACGTCGTGCTGGACGGCGAGGTCGTCGCGTTCGACCGGGGCCGGCCGAGCTTCGAGCGCCTCCAGCGCCGGATGCACGTCGCCGAGCCGCACCCCCGGCTGATCCGCGAGGTCCCCGTCCGGTACGTGGTGTTCGACGTGCTGTTCCTGGACGGCCGGGTGCTCTACGACGTCCCCTACGCCGAGCGCCGGGCGCTGCTCGCCGGCCTCGACCTGGCCGGCAGCGGCCCCGTCGAGGTGCCCCCCTACCTGCACGGCGGCGACACCACCCAGGTGGACGAGCTGCTCGCCTTCACCGTCGAGGAGCATCTGGAGGGCCTGCTCGCCAAGCGGCTGGACTCCCCGTACCGGCCGGGCCGGCGCGTCGACTTCTGGCGCAAGGTGAAGAACTTCCAGACCCGCGAGGTGATCGTCTGCGGCTGGAAGCCCGGCCGCGGCCGGCGCGAGGGCGGCGTCGGGTCGCTGCTGCTCGGCGAGTACGACGCCAAGGGGCGGCTCGGCTTCGTCGGGCACGTCGGCACCGGCTTCAGCGACCGCGCGCTGGACGACCTGTACGAGGCGCTGTGGCCGCTGCGCCGCCCGACCAGCCCGTTCGACGAGCCCGTCCCGCGCGAGCACGCCCGCGACGCCCAGTGGGTTGAGCCGCGCCTGGTCGGGGAGGTCGCCTACAGCGCCCGCACCAGGGACGGCCGCCTCCGCTTCCCGTCCTGGCGGGGGCGCCGCGACGACAAGGACCCCCTGGAGGTCACCAGTGAGCAGTGAGTCCCCCGCGCGGGAGGGCATGCGGTGAGCGGCGGCCGGCAGGTCGACGTGGACGGGCGCCGCCTCAGCCTCTCCAACCTCGACAAGAACCTGTACCCGGAGTTCACCAAGGGCGAGATCATCGACTACTACGCGCGGATCGCGCCGGTGATGCTGCCGCACCTGAAGGACCGTCCCGCCACCCGGATCCGCTGGCCGGAGGGCGTGGACGGCGGGAGGTTCTTCGAGAAGAACGCCCCCTCGCACACGCCGGACTGGGTCCGCACGGCGGAGATCCCCACGCCGGGCAGCTCGTCCGGCCGGGAGACGGCGGACTTCGTCGTCGTCGACGACCTGCCGACCCTGGTGTGGTGCGCGAACCTGGCCGCGCTCGAGCTGCACGTCCCGCAGTGGAAGGTCGGCCCGCGCGGCAAGCAGCACGCCCCCGACCTGGTGGTGTTCGACCTGGACCCGGGCGAGCCCGCCACGATCGTGGAGGCGTGCGAGGTGGCCGCGCTGCTGCGCGACCTGCTCGCCGAGGACGGGTTCGACTCCTACCCGAAGACCAGCGGGAAGAAGGGCCTGCACCTGTACGTGCCGATCAAGGAGCCGAACGACGCGGCGCGGACGTCGGAGTACGCCAAGGCCGCCGCGCAGCGCCTGGCGTCCGAGCATCCGGACCTGGTCGTCGCGAAGATGGACAAGCGGCTGCGCAAGGGCAAGATCTTCGTGGACTGGAGCCAGAACAACCCGGCCAAGACGACGGTCGCGCCGTACTCGCTGCGCGCGGCGTCCAGCCCGTCGGTGTCCACCCCGCTCGTCTGGGACGAGCTCGGGGCCTGCCGCGACGCCGCCGACCTGGCGTTCTCCCCCGACGAGGTGCTGGCCCGCGTGGAGCGGGACGGGGACCTGCTGAAGCCCCTGCTGGACGGGCGCCGCCGCGCCCTCCCGTGACCCGGGCCTGACACGATCTCTCACTTTCCGGGCGCCGTATGTGTCCGAACCGGCACGCTCCGGCGTCGTCTTCCGTCACCATGTCCACGGGGGACGCCATGTGAGCGGGGACACACACCCGCCGTGCGGAAGGAAGAACAGTTGTCGCAGAACCATCACTACGACGCCGTGGTGCTGGGCGGGGGGACGGCGGGGGAGCTGGTGGCCACCGGCCTGGCCCGCGCCGGGCGCGACGTCGCGCTCGTCGAGAACCGGCTGGTCGGCGGGGAGTCGCCGTACTTCGCCTGCGTCCCGTCCAAGTCGCTGCTGCTGTCGGCGCGGCGCGGGGAGACCTGGGAGATGGCGGTCGTCCGCCGCGACGCCCTGACCGGGCACCGCACCGACGAGCGGGTCGTCGCCCGGATGGCCGAGGAGGGCGTCACGGTGCTGCGCGGCCGCGGCCACGTGACGGGGCCCGGCCGGATCGAGGTGGACGGCGCCGGGCACGGCTTCGGCGACCTGGTGCTGTGCACCGGCAGCGAACCGGTGATCCCGCCGGTCGACGGCCTCGCCGACGTCCCGCTGTGGACCAGCGACGGCGCCCTGTCGGTGCCCGACCTGCCGCGCCGGCTGGTCATCCTCGGCGGCGGCCCGGTCGGCTGCGAGCTCGCGCAGGTCTACGCGGCGTTCGGTTCGCAGGTCGCGGTGATCGAGGCGTCCGGGCGGCTGCTGACCGCCGAGGCGCCGTTCGCGGGCGAGGTGCTCGCCGACGCGCTCCGCCGGATGGGCGTCGACCTGCGGCTCGGCGCCGACCTCTCGCATGTCGAGCGCAAGGAGTCGGGGCTGCGGCTGTGGCTGTCGGACGGCGGCACGCTAAACGCCGACCGGATCCTGGTCGCCGCCGGGCGCCGCCCCCGGGTGGAGGGCCTCGGACTGGAGACGCTCGGCGTCGCCACGTCCCCCGGCCACGGCGTACCGGTGGACGAGACGTGCCGGGTGCCCTGCTCGGCCGGCGACGTGTGGGCGGCCGGCGACGTCACCGGCGTCGCCCGCACCGCGCACGCCGCCCGCTACCAGGCCCGGCTGGTGCTGGCGAACCTGCTGGGCGAGCACCGCGCGGCCGACTACCGCGCGATCCCGCGCGTCGTCTACACCACGCCCACCGTCTACTCGGTCGGGATCTCCCCGAAGCAGGCCGAGGAACTCGGAATAGACCTGCTGACCGCCGGGTACGACCTCGCCGCGACGGCGCGGGCGGCGGTGGAGGCCGACGAGCGCGGGCGGGTCGAGCTGTACGCCGACCGCTCCCGCGGACTGCTGATCGGCGCCGCCGCGGCCGGACTCTACGCCGAGGAGTGGATGAGCGAGATCGCGCTGGCCATCCGCGCGGAGACGCCGCTGAGCGTGCTCACCGACGTCGTGCACGCGTTCCCGACCTACGGCGAGTCCGTCGAGGCGCCGCTGCGGGAACTGGCCGGGCGCCTGTGACGGACCTTCCGAAGGGCTCTAGCGAGGAGGACGCCTGATGAGCGAGACCGACGACCTGCGGCGCGAACCGCCGGAGGACGACGCGAGCGACGCCGCCGGGACCGGCGACGCCAACGAGGCCGACCGCGCCGAGCAGCTGGCCGGGCTGGACGAGGACGGCGACGCGGCGGCCGAGTGGCCGGGCCAGGTGCCGATGGACGTCAACGAGGCCGACGCCGCCGAGCAGCACCGCGAGATCCCGCTCGACGAGGACGACTACCGGTAGCCGTCCGGGGACGGCGGCCCGCCCGTCCGGCTGCGGCGGGCCGCCGCCGGAAATACACTGACCTGCGCGTGCGAGGAACGTCGGGGGACTTTGTTAGTGACCCACGAGGTTACCGGCGCGTAGGATGATGGGATTGTTCCCCTGCGACGGACACCCTCCACCGTCGCACTGATCTGGTGATCGGAGAGTGTGGTGACGGCTACCCCGGACGCCCGCCCCCGTGGCACGCGACTGCCGCGGCTGGCGCGCCGCAGGCAACTGCTCGGCGCGGCCCAGGAGGTGTTCGTCGCGCAGGGGTACCACGCGGCGGCGATGGACGAGATCGCCGAGCGTGCGGGAGTCAGCAAACCCGTGCTCTACCAGCACTTCCCGGGCAAGCTGGAGCTGTACCTGGCCCTGCTGGACGAGCACGCCGAGGCGCTGGTGAAGACCGTCCGCGACGCGCTCGGGTCCACCACCGACAACAAGCTGCGCGTGCAGGCCAGCATGCGGGCGTTCTACGACTTCGTGGCCGGCGACGGCGAGGCCTACCGGCTGGTGTTCGAGTCCGACCTGCGCAACGTGGCGCCCGTCCGGGCCCGCGTCGACCGCGCCAACCAGCAGTGCGCCGAGATGATCGCCCAGGTGATCGCAGAGGACACCGGCGCCGCCAGCGACGAGGCCCACCTGCTCGGCATGGGCCTGGTCGGCATGGCCGAGGTCAGCGCCCGCTACTGGCTCTCCCAGCACCGCGCCATCCCCAAGGACACCGCCGAGAAGATCATCGCCCGCCTCGCCTGGCGCGGCATCTCCGGCTTCCCCGCGCTTTGATTGCAGGGCCCTTGGCGGTTGGGCGCTAGAGCGCCCTCCCTTCGGCGGGCCCTGCGTGCGATCGCTGCATCGCTCCGACTCGGCCCTGGGGCCTCGCTGCGCGATCAAGTTCTCGCAAGCTCGAACTTGGCTTCGCTCGCGATCGCGACGGTTCCGCTCGGTGCGGGGCTGAGCCGGTGGCCGGTGTGGGCTGGTGACCAGTGCGGTGGCTGGGGTTGTCGCCAGCGCTGGGACCGGTGTGTGGGCGGTGTGGTCGGGGGCGGTGGGCGGTGTGGCGCGTTGGTGATCGTGCGACCATCGTGGGGGACGCTCCGCGCGTGGGCGGGACGGACGACGAGGGGAGCAGCGCGTGCAGGTTCGCATCGGCGTGCAGAACGTGCCGAAGGAGATCGTGGTGGAGACCGACCAGTCCGGCGACGAGGTGCAGCAGGCACTGGCGGACGCGCTGGCCGAGCCGCGCGGGGTCTTCGTGCTCAAGGACCGGCGCTCGGGCCGGGTGGTCGTCCCGGCCGACCGGGTCGGCTACCTGGAGATCGCCGAGGACGAGCGGCGCGGCGTGGGGTTCGGCACCCAGTACGCGTGACGCCGCGCGGCGCCTCCGGACGGTTGTGACGCGGCCGTACCGGACTTGACCAGGATTTTGTTTCATTCCGGCAGAACGGGCATACCGGTCTGCGACCAACGGGCCGGCGGACGATCCCGGGGCCCACGGAAACGGAATGGACTGATCTGACATGCTCACGACGATCCTCTGGTTCATCGTGGTCGGTGCCGTCATCGGGGCCCTGGCACGCCTCCTCGTTCCCGGTCGCAACCCGATCGGGATCCTGCTGACCATCGCGGTGGGCATCGTCGGCGCGATCGTCGGCGGGGTGATCGCGAGCGCGCTCGGGGCGGGCTGGATCGTCGCCCTCGTCTTCGCGCTGGTGATCGCGGCCCTGTGCGTCGCGGGGCTCACCGCGGCGAACAACCGCGGCCACGGCGGGCGCCGCGGCGGCTGGCGCGGCCGGCGCCGCAGCCGCATCTGACCGACCCTCCCAGGCCTGACGGCCCCCTCGACGGACGGCCCCCGCCCCCACGGGCGGGGGTCTCCGCCGTTCCGGCCGGCGCCGGCACCGGTGATCGTGCGCGGTGCGAGCTGACCGGATGTGGCCGCGTCCGGGATGCCCGGGACGCCCCGGCGGCGGTCCGTCCGGGTCCGTTCCACGCCGTGGATCGGCGCTGGCGGGCGGGGATGGAATAGACGAAAACGCGGAAACGTTAGGCTTAGTGATCGGCTATTGGTGTATGCATCCGACGGTCGGTACACTGCGTGGCGGAGTGTGACCGCACGCAGCCACAGCGAGTGACTGCTTTCAACCCCTGACTGCGGTCGCCGAGACATTTTGATCAACGGCTGGTCCCTCCCGCGCGAGCGCGCGGCCACAGGAATCGATCGGCGGACGCGCCCGGACGGCGGAGTCCCGCCGGCGGCCACTGTGACCTCGATCGAGAGCGCCCCTGACGGGCCCGCCCACCGGCATCCGGCCGACGTGGGCGCCGAGCCGCGCCGCACCGGGGAGCGAGGACCCCGCATATTGGAGGCTGAAAGCCCTGACTACCTTTCGTGAACTCGGGGTCGTCCCCGAGATAGCAGACGCCCTTGAAGCCGAGGGCATCGTGGAAGCGTTCCCCATCCAGGAGCTCGCCCTGCCGATCGCGCTGGGCGGGCACGACATCATCGGCCAGGCCCGCACCGGCACCGGCAAGACGCTGGCGTTCGGCGCCGCGCTCCTGCAGCGCATCGAGCACGGCGGCAAGAAGCCGCAGGCGCTCGTCGTCGCGCCGACCCGCGAGCTGGCCCTCCAGGTCACCGACGACCTGCTGGTCGCCGGCGGCAAGCTCGGCACCCGCGTGCTGTCGGTGTACGGCGGCCGGGCCTACGAGCCGCAGATCGACGCGCTGCGCGAGGGCGTGGACGTCGTCGTCGGCACCCCGGGCCGGCTGCTCGACCTGGTCAAGCAGAAGCACCTGGACCTGTCGCAGGTCGCCATCCTGGTGCTGGACGAGGCCGACCGCATGCTCGACCTCGGGTTCCTGCCCGACATCGAGCGGATCATCGACCGGATCCCCGCCCAGCGGCAGACGATGATGTTCTCGGCGACCATGCCGGGCGAGATCGTCGCGCTGTCGCGCCGCTACCTGACCCGGCCCACGAACGTGCGGGCCGAGTCGCACGCGGAGTCCGACGCGACGCCGCAGGTCGTCCAGCACGTCTTCCAGGCCCACCAGATGGACAAGCCGGAGATGCTGGCGCGGCTGCTGCAGGCCGAGGGCCGCGGGCTGACGATGATCTTCTGCCAGACCAAGCGGGCCTGCGACCGGGTCGCCGCCGACCTGGTCCAGCGCGGCTTCGACGCCGCCGCCGTGCACGGCGACCTCGGGCAGAGCCAGCGCGAGCGGGCGCTGCGCGCGTTCCGCAACGGCAAGATCGGCATGCTGGTGGCCACCGACGTGGCGGCCCGCGGGCTCGACGTCGACGACGTCACGCACGTCGTCAACTACGAGTGCCCCGACAGCGCCGACACCTACGTGCACCGCATCGGCCGCACCGGCCGCGCGGGCAAGGAAGGCGTCGCCGTCACGTTCGTCGACTGGTCCGACCTCACCCGGTGGAAGCTGATCAACAGCACCCTGGACCTGCCGTTCGCGGCACCGGAGGAGACCTACTCCACCTCCCCGCACTACTTCGCGGCGCTCGGCATCCCCGAGGGCACGAAGGGCACCCTGCCCAAGGAGCACCGCCACGAGCGGGCCGGGCTGGACGCCGAGGAGCTGGAGGACATCGGCGAGACCGGCAAGACCCGCAGCAACACGCGGGGCCGCGACCGCGACCGGGACGAGGACCGCGAGCGCCCGCGCCGCCGGAACCGGGCCCGGACCCGCACCCGCGGCGGCAAGCCGGTCGAGGGCGTCTCGGCGGGCCGGCCGGCCGAGACCGGCGACGCCCCGGGCGAGCCCGCCGGCACCGTGGTCGACGCCGTCGCCACCGAGCGCAAGCGGAGCCGGCCCCGGCGCCGCACCCGCGCCGGCAAGCCCGCCACCGACACGACCGAGGCGCCGCAGAGCGCCTGACGACCGCACACCGACCGCGAGACACGGCCCGCCCCGTGCTCTCGCGGTCGTATTTATTTGCATTGCCCTTGGCGGTCAGGCGCTGGAGCGCCTTCCCTTCGGCGGGCAATGCGTGCGATCGCTGCATCGCTTCGACTCGGCCCTGGGGGCCTCGCTGCGCGATCAAGTTCTCGCAAGCTCGAACTTGGCTTCGCTCGCGATCGCGACGGTTCGGGTTGTTGCGTGGTTGCTGAAAAAGCCGCTTGTGGGCGCGGTGGTGCGAGAGCCGCTTGTGCTGGCGGTGATCTGCCTGCCCCTGGGGATGGGGTCAGATGTTGTCGCGCATGTTGAGGGCGGTGTCGGGGTGGTCGGTCACCAGGACGGCTACTCGGGGGTCGCCGAGGAAGCGGCGCATCAGGGGCTGGGCGTTGACCGTCCAGATCATCGCGGGGATCCCGGCGCGGCCGCACTGGCGCAGCACGCCGACGCGGGCGAGCCGGTGGTTCAGCGCGACCATGTCGGCGCCGGCGCGGCGGATCAGCCGCAGCGGCATGAAGTCGCGCGCGACGCCCGGCTCCCACAGGTTGCGGCCCACCGACAGGGCCGTCCTGGCCTGCGGGAACCGCTTCTTGATCTGGACGAGCGAGGACACCTCGCGGGTCGTCACCACGAACCGGCCGGGCCCGAACGCCTCCATCGCCAGCGCGACGGTCTCGTGCTCGCAGCCGCGTTCCTTGAGGTCCAGGTGGCCCTGCGCGCGGGAGGCGATGATCTCCATCGCCTCGTCCACCAGCGGCAGCGGGCGGGGTGACAGTTCCTTCGCCCGCCGGTAAGACAGCCGTGCCAGCGGCAGGCCGCCGATCTCCCGGTCGTGGTGGACGACGAGCCGCCCGTCGCCGGTGCGCCGGACGTCGATCTCCACGTACTCGGCCCCGGAGTCGACCGCCTCGCGCAGGCCCGCCAGGCCCGCCTCGTCCCGCCGATGCGCCGAGATCGCCGGCTTCGCTCGCACGCTGCGACGCTATCACCGCGCGGTTTCGCGCCGGTGGCCGGCGGATGCCCGTTTAGTATGGTTGCACTCCGTGAGTACGCCCCGGTTCCTGACCCTGCCCCCCGGCGTGAGCCGGACGACCGTCGAGACCTCGCGCGGCCCGTTCGCCGCCCTGGAGGCGCTCCCGGGGTCGCGGGTGCCCGAGCGGTGTCCCGCCCTCCTCGTGCCGGGCCTCACCGGCAGCAAGGAGGACTTCCTGGCGATGCTGCAGACGCTCGCCGCGTCCGGCCGCCGGGTGCTGGCGGTCGACATGCGGGGCCAGCACCAGACGCCGGGCCCGGACGACCCGGACGCCTACGGGCGCGCCGCGCTCGGTAGCGACATCGGCGCGCTGCTGGAGGCGCTCGGCCCCGAGCCGGTGCACCTGGTGGGGCATTCGTTCGGCGGGCTGGTGGCGCGGGAGGCGGTGCTGGCGGGCCCGGCGCGCCCGGCGTCGCTGACCCTGATGAGCTCGGGCCCGGCCGCCGTCACCGGGCAGGCCGCCGACAAGGCGCGGGCGCTCAGGGACGCGATCCCCGAGCTGGGCATGGCCGCGATCTGGAGTGTCGGCATGGAGCCCGACTACGTCGCGAGCGGCGTGCAGGCGGAGATCCTGGAGTTCCTGAAGGACCGGACGCTCGGCAACTCCGAGGCCGGGCTGGTCGGGATGTCCCGCGAGATCCTCTCCGCGCCCGACCGCGTGGACGAGCTGGCCAAGCACTGCGGCGACACGGGCCTGCGCACGCTCGTCCTGTACGGCGAGGACGACGACGTGTGGGATCCGCGCGTCCAGGCGGAGATGGCGGAGCGGCTGAACGCGTCCAGGGTGGTGATCCCGAGCGCGGCGCACTCCCCCGCGTGGGAGGCGCCGGAGACGACCGCCACCGCCCTCACCGACTTCTGGAACCAGACCGAGCACACGCTGAAATGATCGTGCGCGGGCCGCCGCGCCGCGGCCCGCGCACGAGCGTTCAGACGGCCGCGGTGAACAGGTAGTTCATCGGGAGGCCCTCGGTGCCGCGGGGCAGCGGCGGCCACGGCCAGCGGCCGAACGAGGCGCCCTCCTCGCCCGGCAGCCGTACCTCCCCGGCCGTCCAGCCGCACTCGGCGAGGACGTCCTCGGGACGGTCGGTGCCCCACAGCCAGGGGCAGCCGTCGGCGCGCAGCCGCGCCAGGCCCTCCTGCGTGAACTCGCTGATCATCGACTGGTGGGACAGCAGGTCCCCGGCCACCGCGCTGCCGGGCGCCGACAGCGACGCCAGCGTGGCCAGCAGGGCCCGGGCGCCGTCCTCCGGCAGGTAGAACAGCAGGCCCTCCACGATCCACAGGGTGGGGACGGGCGGTTCCCAGCCGGCGGCGCGCAGCGTCCCGTCCCAGGGGCCGGTGAGGTCGGTGCCGATGCCGCGCCGGTCGCAGCGGTGCCGGACGTCCAGCTCGGCGAGCCTCTTCTCCTTCCACTCCATGAGGCCGGCCTGGTCGAGTTCGTACAGGACGGTCCCGGTCGGCCAGGTCAGCCGGGCCGAGCGGGTGTCGAGGCCGGCCGCGACCAGCACGACCTGGGTGTGCGCGGACCGGGCGATGACCTCGTCCAGCCAGCGGGTGCGGATGGCGAGGAACTCGGTGGTGCCGGGGTTGTCGTAGCGTTCCCAGCGCGCGAACCCCTCCGGCCCGGCGAGGGCCTCGGCGAGCTCGTCGGTGAACAGGGCGTCGGGGCGGCGGGACTCCACCGCGCGGGCGGCGGCCGTCCAGCGGGCCGTCGCGGACACGCCTTCCATGATCCTTCTCCTTCTCAGCGGCGGCCGGCGGTGACGGCGTCGACGAGGCGGCGCATCGACTCCGGGAGCCGGGCGGGCGCCATGTTGCCGTCGGCGTCGGGCGTCACGCAGGCGACGCGCTGCTCCCCCGTGGCGACCAGCTCCTCGCCGTCGGGGCGCTGCCGCCAGTACTCGAACTTCATGGTCATCTGGGTCTGGCCGACCTCGCCGGGCGTCATCCGGACGATCACCTCGTCGAAGATCGTCAGCTCGCGGAGGTACTCGCACTGGCAGCTCACCGTGAGCAGCCGCACCCCGTCCCCGAACCCGGCGACGACGTCGGGGGTGTACTCGCGCAGGCAGAGTTCGCGGGCGCGGCCCTGCCAGCTGATGTAGTTGACGTAGTTGACGTTGCCGAGCAGATCGGTGTCCTGGATGGTGACGACGTGCCGGTACTCGTAGCCCCTCACGCCTCCTCCGTCAGGACGGCGAGGACGACGGGTCCGGCGACGCCGCGGACGCCCGTCGCCATCGTCGCGACGCGGACGTTCCCGGCGGCCAGCACGGCCCAGCCGTCCTCGTGGGTGGAGTGCAGGGTGAACGGCGTCCCGGCGGGCAGGCCCGCCTTGACCGCCGACTCGCCCGCCGCCCACACGCGGGTCGCGGCGGTGTCGAGGTCCTCGTCGAGGGCTTCGGCGAGGGCGAGGCCGTCGGCGCCGAGGAGGCCCGCCCAGGCGTCGCGGTCGCGGGCGGTGACCAGTTCCAGGTCGCAGCCGGGGGTGCTGGTGGCGAGGGTGACGCCGGAGCAGTGCGCGATCGACACGGTGTCGCCGCTGCTCGCCTCCGGCTTGCCGTCCGGGCGGTGCCGCAGCGTGACGTCCCCGCCGAGGAGGCGCCGGACGACCAGCCCGGCCGCCTCGCGGCGGGACGCGCCGTCCGGGTCGGTGTCGACGGCCGCCCGTCCGGCCAGGCCGAACGCGACGAGAGCGTGCTCGACGTAGGGGCCGAGGAGGGCGGGCACCCAGCCGGCGGGCAGCGGGAACTTCTCCACCATCCGGGTCGTGAAGCCCTCCCAGGTCTCGATCAGCTCGCCGTCCTCGTCGGTGACCTCCATGTCCCAGCAGTCCTCGTCCGTCCGGTAGCGGGCGTGGACGAACGCGGGCGTCGCGCCGGCCTGCGGGCCGGGGACGAGCCGCCGCACGCCCGCCGGGATCGCCAGGACGGTCGGCGCGCACAGCGCGAGCGGCTGCATGTAGGCGTCGCGGGCGGCCGGGTCGCCGAGCAGAAGCCTGGCGGGCAGGTAGCGGCCGAACCAGTCGACGCGGGTGTCGGGCAGCAGCCGGGCGGTGACGTGCGTGGCGTCGGCGCGCCGGATGTCGCCCATCAGCCGGAACCGGGGGCCGTGGAACAGCATCGGCCCGTACAGCTCGGTCTGCGGGTCGATCGCCATCGGCGGCAGCGCGGCGTTCTCCGGCCTGACGAGCCCGTTGCCCTTCGGTGCGGCGGCCGGGGCCTCGCAGACCGCACGGAAGTGGTCCACCTGGAAGTTGGTGGTACTGCACCGCACGACGGTCGTGACGGCGCCGGCCTCGTCGCGCAGCGCCGCGACCCGGACCGTCACCGTGGCGTCCTGCGCGACGGCGATCGCCCGCAGGAACTCCACGTCGGTCAGGATCGGCGCGGCACCCGCCTCGACGTCGAGGCCGAGCAGCGCCGCCGCGGCCTGCGCCATGATCTCCATGCCGACGGTGCCGGGCAGGACGGCCTCGGTGCCGCCGCCGAACACGTGCTCGGCGAGGTAGGGGTCGCTGCCCCAGCCGACCTCGGAGTCGGCGACCAGTTCGATGCCCGGGTAGTTCACCCGGGGCCGCTCCAGGAAGCGCAGCAGCGGCGGCTCGTCCGCGCCGAACGACACGGTCGGCATCTCGCCGAACCGTCCGGTGACGACGGCGACGACCGGCGCGTCCGGGTCGGCGACCAGCGCGCGCAGCATCGCCACGCCCTGGTCGGGCGTGATCGTGGTGACGCCGGCGCGGGACAGGTTCTCGACCGACCCGAGCCGCTCCCCCATGCCGACGCCCGACCACAATGACCATTCGACGGCGCGGAACCGGCAGTGCGGCAGCTCGGCGGCGAGCCGCTCGACCAGGTCGCTCTGCCATTCGTTGGCGACGGCGTAGTGGGCCTCGCCGCGCAGCCCGGCGCGTCCCGTCATGCTGCCGAACGTGACGACGAGCCGCAGCCGCGCCGTGTCGACGGCGGCCAGGACCGCCTCGAGCCCGGCGACCTTCGGGTCGATCGTGCGGGCGTAGTCGTCGTCGGTCAGCTCTTCCAGCAGCTTGGGGACGTTGCCGCCCGCGCCGTGCAGGACGGCGGTGACCTTCCCGAGTTTCGCTTCCGCCTCGGCGACGATCTCGGCGACCCGGGTGGGGTCGGTGACGTCGGCGCGCAGGTAGCGGGCGGTGACGCCGGCGGCCTCCATGCGTTCGAGGTTGGCGGTCAGCTCCGCGTCGCGGGCCGGGTCGGACCGTCCGACCAGCGCGAGCTTGGCGCCGCTCTCGCGGGCCAGGGCGAGCGCGCATTCGGCGGAGATGCCCTTGCCGCCGCCGGTGACGAGCAGGACGTCGTCCGGGCCGAGCGGCAGGTCGGTGCCGTGCGGCGCGACCGGCGCGAGGACGGGTTCGCGGCGGACGCCGCCGTCGTGGATCACCTCGCGGAACCGGGTCGTGGCGGCGGCGTCGGCCGCGACGCGTCCGGGCGTCGCCGGGTCGGCGAGGTCGGCGGACACGGCGGTGGTCGCCACCCAGGGCGCCTCCAGGTGCAGCGTCTTGGCGAACCCGGCCGCGCCGGGGCCGTCCTGGACGATCACGCAGCGCGTCACGTCCTTGGCGGCGAGCACCGCTTCGGCGCCCGCGCGGAGCGCCGCGAGCCGCTGCTCCCCCGGCGGGACGATCACCAGGACACCCTCGCCCAGCTCAGCGGCCTCCAGCGCCTCGCGGAGCGCGTCCGCGGCCGGGTGGTCGCCGACGACCCGCCAGGCGCCCGCGGTGCGGGGTGCGGCCCGTCCGGGGGCGGCGGTCTCGCGGCGGTCCACCGCGAAGGCCCGCACCCAGGGTCCGACGCCCGGCGGGACGATCCTCGCGGCGGCGGCCTCGGCGTCGTCCGTCCCGGCGCCGCCGTTCGCGACGAGCTCCTGCAGCGTCTCGGCGACCTGGCCGAGCGTCGCGGTCGCGTAGCCGGTGGGGGCGGCGGTCTCGGCCAGGTCGAGGGTCCGCATGGCCTCGCCGACCAGCTCCGACACCACGATCGAGCTGAGGTGCAGGTCGTCGAGGAACTTGCTGTCGGCCTGGACGGCCTCCAGGGGGAACTCGGCGCGGCGCGCGACCAGCGTGCGCATCAGCATCAGCGGGTCGTCGGTGTCGACCGCGTCGGGGACGTCGCCGCCGCTCCCGCCTCCGGACGTGGCGGCGCGCGCGGACGCGTCGGCGAGCAGCGCCGCGTCGACCTCCGGGACGATCTCGCAGAAGTTGGCGATGAAGGCCGGCTCGGCGTCCGGGTCGAACGGGCGGATCAGCCGGTCGGCGAACAGGTCGGCGACGCGGACGCCCGCGCCGGCGGCGAACGCGGCGCCGAGCGCGGCGAGCAGCCCGCCGAGCGAGTCCTCATCGGTGCGGGTCGCGACGGCCGGAACGCCGGTGATCTCGCGGGCCAGGTGGGTGAGGACCTGCCCGGGCCCGACCTCGATGAGCAGGTCGGCGCCGTCGGCCGCAGCGGAGAGCGCCTCGGTGAAGAGGACCGGCGCGGTGATCTGCTCGCGCAGCAGGCCGCGCAGCTCGTCCGGCGCCATCGCGGCGGACAGGGGCGCGCCGGTGACGGTGGAGAACACCTGGCGGCGCGGCCCGGCGAGCGGCTCATCGGCGAGCCGTCCGGCGAACGCGTCGGCGGCGGGCGCGACGAGCGGCGAGTGGAACGCGTGCGACACCAGCAGCCGGACGGCCTGGAGCCCGGCCCGGGTCGCGCGGCCGATCACCCGCAGCAGCCCGTCGGACGGCCCGGACACCACGGTCTGCTTCGGCCCGTTGTGCCCCGCGATGACAACGCCGTCGTCCTGCTCGGCGAGCAGCGCGGCGACGGTCCGCGCGTCGGCGGACACGCCCGCCATCGAGCCGCCGTCCTCGGCCAGCTCGCTCATCGTCGTGCCGCGCGCCGCGGCGATCCGCAGCAGCGCGTCCTCGTCGATGGCGTCCGCCCAGTGCAGCGCGGTGATCTCGCCGAGGCTGTGGCCGACCGCCGCGTGCGCCTGCACGCCCAGCCCGGTCAGCACGCGCAGCCCGGCCGCCGAGGCGGTCGCGATGCGCGGCTGCGCCACCGCGGTCTCGACCTGGTCGGCGCCGGCCGGCAGCGCGGCCGCCTCGTACAGCTCGTCGACCGCGTCGAAGCGGCGGCGCAGCGCCCCGCCGTCCGAGCGGGTGCCCGAGCCCTGGCCCGGGAAGAGGAACACGATGCGGGGCAGCTCGCCCGGCCCGCCGACGAACACGCCGGCCGCCGGGTCGATGTGCCGGGCGGTCTCCTGCTCGGCCAGCTCGGCGACGCGGCGGAGCGCGTCCGCCAGCTTCGCGGGGGCGCTCGCGACGACCGCGGCGCGCCACGGCCGCCGGTCGAGCCGTCCGGCCAGGTGCGCGGCGAGGTCGGGCAGCTCCGACCGCGCCGCCGCCTCGGCCACGGCGGCCAGCGCGATCGCGCGCTCGGCCAGCGCCGCCGGGGAGTCGGCGTCCAGCGCGAATAGCTCCGCGTCCTGCGGCGAGTTGAGCACCGAGCGGGTGCGGCCGTCGACGCGGGCGCGGCGGGACGGGCGCGGCGCCTCGACCACCACGTGCGTGTTGATGCCGCCGAAGCCCATCGCGCTGACCCCGGCGCGCAGCGGCTCGCCCTCCGGCCACGCCTCGCCCTTGCGCAGGACGCGCAGCGCGTCGCCGCCCTCGTCCAGCAGCGGATGCGGCCGCTCGCACCCGGTCGTCGGCGGCAGCACGCCCGTGCCGACCGCCTTCACGCCCTTGATCAGCCCGGCGATGCCCGCCGCCGCCTTGGTGTGCCCGATGTTCGCCTTGATCGAGCCGACCGCCGCCGGGACCGCGGTCCCGCCCGCGGCGCGGCGCGCCTCGATCAGCGTCTCCAGCTCCGCCGCGTCGCCGACCGCCGTGCCGGTGCCGTGGCCCTCGAAGTAGCCGACCTCGTCCGGGCCGAACCCGGCGCGCCGGTACGCCCGGTCCAGCGCGAGCCGCTGCCCGTCGGTCTCCGGACGGGTGATGCCGCCCGCGCCGTCGGACGACACGCCCCACCCGTCGAGGAACCCGTGCACGTGGTGGCCGCGCGCGACCGCGTCGTCCTCGCGCATCAGCACGACCATCCCGCAGCCCTCGCCCGGCCAGAACCCGGCCGAGCGGCGGTCGTAGACGCGCATCTCCTCGACGGCCAGCGCGCCCGCCCGGGAGAACCCGATCAGCTCGGTGGCGTCCACGCTGATGTCGACGCCGCCCGCGACCGCGAGGTCCATGTCGCCGGAGACCAGCGCGTTGCAGGCGGTGATGACCGACAGCAGCGACGACGCGCACGCGCCGTCCACGACGTAGCCGCCGCCGTTGAAGTCGAAGTGGTTGCAGATCCGCCCGGCGATCGTGTTGGACAGCCCGCCGGCCAGCGAGTCGCCGTCCGGCACCGGGAACGGCGCCTTGTAGGAGTGCTCCAGCTCCGCCAGCAGCGCCGCGAGCCGGTCGCCCGCCACGTCGTCCTTGAGCGCGTCCGCCACCACCCGCCGCACGTACGGCCAGCGCAGCCGCATCTGCGCCGCGCGGATCCCCTCGCCGGTCAGCGAGTTGCCGACGAGCACCCCGGTGGTCTCGCCCGGCGCGCCGCGCCCCTCGGGGAACCCGGCGTCGGCCAGCGCCTCCGCCGCCGTCTCCAGCGCCAGCCAGTGCGTCAGGTCCGCGTTGCGGAACGTCGACCCGGCGACCTTGAAGCGGACCCGGTCGAACTCCCAGTCGCGCAGCAGCGCGGCCTCGGTGATGTAGATCTGGTCGGCGGCGTCACGGTCGGCGCTGTAGTAGTCCTCCAGCCGGATCCGCTGCGACGGGATGCGCCGGAACGACCGGCGCCCGGCCAGCACGTTGTCCCACAGGTCGCCGGGGGTCGCGGCGTCCGGGAACCGGCACGCCATGCCGACGATCGCTATTCGAGAACTCACGGAAAACCCTCCAGAATGCGGGGCGGCGAACGGTCTGACGTTTGCCCTCCGCCCGGAATCCGGGCATGCCGGAATGACCACCGTGCGGAGGGGTGAAATAAATACGGCGACCGCCGCGAATGGCGTCCCGAGAGCGCGCGGACGACCACGCCGGCGCCCGCCCCGCTCCAAGATCAACCTAAGTTACTCGACTGTAGGCAAGCACTCTCGGCCCCGTCAAGCGACTGAACCGATCACTCGATGACAAATTTTCGCCCCTCCGGCGACCATTCTCGCCCCGGCCGTCCCCGCAGCGGATCGTTTCCACCGGACCGTTCCCCGACCACCCCTTTGACCGTTTCACCGCACACACCGCGACCAGCACTGGACCGAACGTAATGCCGCGTCCTTTTACCTGACACCACACCTAATAAAGCCCGCAGAAAAATGAATCTTCAACCGTTGCCGTCACGGTCGGCGACCGGAGAACCCCACACCGGAACCGGCTCGGCCCGAAGCCGCCCGCGCCCAGGTCCGTTCTCTCGAGGATCCGGGCAGGCAGTACGTCGACACAAGCACCTCCTCAAGAAGCTCCCACGCGATATCAACGAGCGCGGTCACAGAACGAGGATCGCTGCCGCGACATCGAACGCCGAAGTTCCCGCCACCGGGACCGATCGGCCTCCCGCGACGCTCCCAGCGAACTGCCCAAAATAAGCCATTTAGCCATAATGCCCGAGCGGCACTCCGATCGATCGGCCGAGAAAACCCCGTAATGCCGAAAGCAACGGCAAACTCGGCCGAACACGCGAAGCCCCTCCAATGTTTGTCTCTCCCGGCCTGACGGAATGACCTGCGCGGTTCCGACGAGCGGAATGCGGCGGGACCGGGCCGCGGGCGCGCGGGCGCGCGCGGCGAGCAGATCAGGCAGAAACGGAGAAAACTGAATGAGATGGACTATCGCGGGTTCGGCCGGCGCCGGCGCAGTGCTGGCCGGGCTCGCTCTCGTCGCGCCCGCAGGCCAGGCGGCGGCGCAGGACGGCAGCGCGTCCGGGCACCGGCCCCGCACCCATGTGGTGCGTCCGGGGCACTCGATCCAGGCGGCCGTCGACCGGGCCCGGCCCGGCGACACCATCCGGCTCCTCCGCGGCACCTATGACGGGGGCGTCCTGGTCAAGAAGCACCTCACCATCCGCGGCGCCGGCGTCAAGACCGTCCTGCGGCCCGGCGGCACCGACCACTGCGCCGCCGTCCAGTGGGCCGGCACCGGCATCTGCGTCGCCGGCCGCGCCGGCCACCCCGTCAAGGGCGTCACGATCAAGAACCTGACCGTGCGGAAGTTCGCGAAGAACGGGGTCTTCGGCTACTTCACCGACCGCCTCACCGTCGAACACGTCCTGGCCGCGAACAACGGCGAGTACGGAATCTCGGAATTCAATTCCACGCGCGGGCGGTTCGCGCACGACTGGGCCGCAGACAACGGCGACGAGGCCGGCTTCTACGTCGGCGACATCGCCAACGCGCACGGGACGGTCGTCACCGGCAACCGGGCCACCGGAAACGCCATCGGCCTGCTCGTCCGGCATGCCCGCAACGTCAGGGCATGGGGCAACGACCTCGTCGGCAACTGCGTCGGCGTCGCCCTCGTCGACGACAGCCAGAAGGGCGGCCAAGGCAACACCAAGCTGTGGAAGAACAACGTCTCGAAGAACAACCGGACGTGCGCCGCGCACGAGGAGGTCCCGCCGCTCGGCGGCACCGGCGTGCTGTTCTTCGGCGGCGACCACAACGTCGTCGAGAAGAATGTCGTCAACGGCAACCGGGGCAACCTGCCGTACTCCGGCGGCATCGTGCTCTTCCGCGGGACGCCGCCGCTGAACCGGCCCGCCCGGCACAACCTCGTCCAGCGCAACGTCGTCCGCGGCAACGCGCCGTTCGACCTGGTCGACAACAGCGGCAGCAAGACCAACCGCTTCCGCCACAACCTCTGCCGAACGTCCAACCCGGCCGGCCTGTGCTGACCTGACCGACCGCACCACGAACCGGCCGCACCGGTCACCCCCAACCGGTGCGGCCGCCTCCTCAGACGTTCGCGGCGGCTCGTCCAGGATCCGCCAGGGAGACGCGGCATTCACTCACCAGCCGCATGGTCTCCGAACGCAACCGGTCGGGGCCCGTCGCCAGCAGCGCGCGCGACGCCGAAGGGATCACGCGCCCGGACGCCCGGCCGAACACCCGCCGCACATCATCGGGCCCGGCCCCCTGAGCGCCGACCCCAGGAGCGAGGACCGGCCCGTTCACCCGCAAGGCCGCGCCTTCCAGACCCGACAGCGTCGCGCCGAGCACCACCCCGATGGAGCCCGGCCCGGCCGCACCGGCGTTGATCTGGGCGACCCCGTCGATAATCTCGTCGGCGACGCTCCGCCCGGTCGGGCCGACCGCCAGTTGCACGTCGGCCCCCTCGGGATTCGATGTGCGGGCCAGCACGAAAACACCGGCGTCGTTCTCCAGCGCCGTGTCGATCATCGGCCGGAGCGAGCCCAGCCCGAGGTACGGACTGGCCGTCACCGCGTCCGCGGCCAAGGGGCTGCGGCGATCGAGATAGGCCTGGGCATAGGCGGCCGTCGTGCTGCCGACGTCTCCTCGTTTGACGTCCAGGATCACCACCGCGCCCATCTCGCGCGCCCGGCCGATCACCTGCTCCAGCACCGCGATGCCCTTGCTGCCGAAGCGCTCGAAGAAGGCCGACTGCGGTTTGACCACCGCGGCGACGTCACCGACCGCGTCCAGCACACCACCGCAGAAACGCTCCAGCCCCGCCGGAGTGTCGGGCAGTCCCCAGCCCTCCACCAACTCGGAGCTCGGATCGATCCCGACGCACAGCGGACCGCGCCCGGCCAGCCGCCCCGCCACCCGCTCACCGAACGACTCACCCACGCCCGAACTCCTCCCACCCACCGCCATCCTAGGCAGGGCAAGGGTGGGGACCCCGGGGAGGATCGGCGGGTGGTCATACTCGGGGGCATGGGCAAGAGTTATGAGGGGATTGCGGGGCGGCTGCGGGAGTTCATTGAGGCGCAGCACATGTTCTTCACCGCGACGGCGCCGTTGGACGGGGATGGGACCGTCAACCTTTCGCCGAAGGGGTTGACGGGGTCGTTCGCGGTGCTCGACGAGCGGACGGTGGCGTACCTGGATTTCGCGGGGAGCAACGCGGAGACGATCGCTCATCTGCGGGAGAACGGCCGGATCACGTTGATGTGGTGCGCGTTCGACGGGCCGCCGAACATCGTGCGGGTGCACGGGCGGGGCGAGCCGGTGTTCCGGGACGATCCGCGGTGGGCCGAGCTGGTGCGGCATTTCCCGGACGTCGACGTGACCGCGCACG
This sequence comes from Actinomadura opuntiae, assembly GCF_030283205.1. Taxonomy (GTDB): domain Bacteria; phylum Actinomycetota; class Actinomycetes; order Streptosporangiales; family Streptosporangiaceae; genus Spirillospora. Next base: position 46,835 of record NZ_JASNWF010000017.1, on the reverse strand, counting down.
GGCTGCGGGCGATCATCGTGGTGCGGGCGGAGAAGATCCGCGACACCTGCGGGTACGCCGTGCCGTTCATGAGCTATGAGGGCGACCGGCCGCTGCACGGGTCGCGGTTCGCGCGGGAGACCGACGAGTCGCTCGACGCCTACTTCCACAAGAAGGAGCACGTCGCGACCAGCATCGACGGGCTGCCGGGGCTGCCCCTGCCGCTGCCGCCGCTCCCCGGGGACGCGTGACCCCGCCCGGCCGGCGGCCGGGCGGGGCGTGTCAGGGGCGTTGGAAGGGTTTGGTGACGACCGCCGTGGTCAGGAGGGCCGTGAGGTCGGTCTGGTACCCCTCCCCGATGTCCTGCACCGCCTTCCTGCCGAGGTAGCGGTAGGTGTTCGGGGCCAGGATGATCGCCAGGCTGCCCGGGGTCGTCCTGTCGTCGAAGGACCGGGCCAGCGCGATCCCCTGCCGTCCGAGCGCGTCCCTCTCGCCGCGGACGGCGTCGACGCCGGGGATCGTCGCGAGCGTCTGGAACAGCGCGGCCCGCAGCTCCGGCGGGAGGGTCATGCTCAGCAGGCGTCCGATGCGGTCGAAGACGAGCTGGTCGCGCGAGCCCGTGTTGTCCGGGTTCTGGCCCCTGCCGTGGGCGGCGTCGGAGTACAGCCGCGCGCGGAGCGCGGACGGGTCGGTCGGCAGGGTGCGGACGTCGGCATGCGGGCGCTGGTCGTCGTGGCCCGATCCGAGGGCGGGAGTCCGGCGCGGCCGGTTCTTGGAATCGCAGCGGCCCCAGTACCGCTCCGAGTACGTGGCGAAGGCCGCCATCGAGCCGTCCCGCCGGAGCCAGGTCTCCGTGCACTGCTTCTCGCCCGTCCTGCCGGGGTGGACGATCACTTCCCGCGTGTAGCTGTACGGCCCCGGTCTGACCGGGGGTCCGCTGCGGGCGGTGGCGGCGGCGTCGCGCAGCACCTCCGCGGCGGCGGCCGTGGCGGACCCGTGGCCGTCCGGTGCGACGACCTGCGCCACCGTGATCGCGGCGGCGGTGGCCACCGCGGCGGTCCCGGCGAGCAGGCCCATGACGGCCGGCTTCGGCAGGCGCGGCCACCGGCGGGCGGGGCGCGCGGCGGCGGTGAGCCGGTCGCGTCCCGCGCGCAAAGCGGCGTCGGCGGGCGGCGCGACGTCGGGTTTGGCCTCGCGCAGCATCGTCATCTCATCCATCGACGTCCTCCTCGGTGGGGTCGGCGCCGCCGAGCGCCGTGCGGAGCCGGGCCCGGCCGCGCGACAGCCGGGACCGGACGGTGCCCACGGGGATCTCCAGTGCCGCGGCCACCTCCTCGTAGCTCAGGTCGGCCCAGGCCACCAGGAGCAGCGGCTCCCGGTAGGCCTTGGGCAGGTCGGCGAGCGCCCGGGCGAGCGGGCCGCGCAGCGCCTGCGCGCTGACCCGCGCCTCGCTGTCGACGGGTTCGGCGGCCGTCTCGCCGCCGAGCCGTTCCAGCAGCAGGTAGCGGGCCGTCTCGGCCTTGCGGTGCCGGGCGACGAGCCGGGTCGCGATCCCGTACAGCCAGGGCCGGGCGTCGGCGCGGGCGAGGTCGTAGCGGCGGCGTTTGCGGAAGGCGATCAGGAACGTCTCGGCCATCAGGTCGTCGGCCGCGTCGGGGCCGAGGCGGCGCGCGACGTACCGGTGGATCGCGGGCGCGTGCCGGTCGTACACCGCGGTGAACGCGTCCGGTTCCGCGAGGGATCTGCGGATCAGCTCGGCGTCGCCCTGCGCCGTCGCGGCCGGACGGCCCGGCCGCGCCCGGATACCGATCACCACGCGGCCGGCTGTGTCGACGGCTCTGTCATCGGGGGCCTCCCAGGGATCGCGGTGTGCCTACACCGGTTATCCCTCGGACGCCGTCTCCGGGTTCCCGCGGACGGATCAGCCGAGGTCGGCGAGGTCCTCGGGGGTGAGGTGGACGTCGGCGGCGGCGCAGTTCTCCTCCAGGTGCGCCGGGGAGCCGGTGCCGGGGATGAGGAGGATGTTCGGCGAGCGGGCCAGCAGCCAGGCCAGCGCGACCTGCGGGACGGTCGCCCGGTGGCGGGCGGCGACGGTGTTCAGGCGGTCGGCGGTGAGCGGCTGGAACCCGCCGACCGGGAAGTAGGGGACGTAGGCGATGCCCGCCTCGGCGCACGCGTCCACGAGCGGGTCGTCGTCGCGCTGGGCGACGTTGTAGAGGTTCTGGACGCAGGCGATCGGCACGACCCGGCGGGCCTCGGCGAACTCGGCGGCCGAGACGTTGGAGACGCCGAGGTGGCGGATCAGGCCCTCGTCGCGGAGGGACAGGAGGGTCTCCAGCGGCTCGGCGATCGGGGTGCGGGCCTCGGCGAGTTCGCCCATGCGCAGGTTCACGACGTCCAGCCGGTCCACGCCGAGCGTGCGGAGGTTGGCCTCGACGCCGCGGCGCAGGCCGTCGGGGGTGAGGCCGGTCTGCTCGGGACCGGGCAGGTGGATGTCGGGGCCCTCGATGAGCGCGCCGACCTTGGTGACGATGACCAGGTCGTCCGGGTACGGGTGCAGCGCCTCGCGGATCAGCTCGTTGGCCGCCACGCCGTCCTGCGCGTAGTAGTGCGAGGTGTCGATGTGGTTCACGCCGAGTTCGACGGCGCGGCGCAGCACGGTCAGGGCCGTGTAGCGGTCGGGACGGGGGCCGCCCGGCCAGCCGGACAGCTTCATCGCGCCGTACCCGATCCGCCCGACGTCCAGGTCGCCGCCCAGTGCCCACCGCTCCGTCATGATCACAGCCTAGCCGCCGGCGGGCTCACGGCCAGCGGTAGGCGGCGCCCTGCGCGGGGACGTGGTGCGGGAGGTAGCACTTCGTCGTGACGTGCTCGTCCTTGCAGTCGAGGCACAGGTAGGTGCGGTGGCCGCGCAGGCCGCGGGCGCGGCCGCCGCAGGGCGGGCAGACGCACGGCGACCAGCCGACGATGACGTGGCCGGGCGCGAGGCGGTGGCCGCGGGGGCACAGGAACGGGACATGCACGACTCGAACATACTATCGAGTCATTCGAGGGATAGGGTCGGGCCGGTGAGCGCGCTCGATCCCGACGTCGTGAGGCGTGCGCAACGCGGCGACCTCATGGCGCTGAACGAGATGCTGGAGGCGCTCGCCCCGTACGTGCGGCGGCTCTGCGGGCCGATCGCGCTGCAGGACGCGCCGGACGCCGCCCAGGAGACGCTGATCGTGGTCATGCGCGAGCTGAAGGGCCTGCGCGCTCCGGAGGCGCTGTTCGGCTGGGTGCGGGTCATCGCCGTCCGGGAGGCGGTGCGGGTGGCGCGGCGGTCGTCCCGGACGGTCCCCGCCGAGCCGGCCGACCTGCCCGCGCCCGGCGACCCGTCGCTGGCCGCCGACGTCCGCGACGTGCTCGACCGCCTGTCGCCCGAGCACCGCGCCGTGCTCACGCTGCGCGACCTGGAGGGTCTGGACGAGGAGACCGCGGCGCGGATGCTGCGGGTGCCGGCCGGGACCGTCCGGTCGCGGCTGTTCCGGGCGCGGGCGCGCTTCCGGCTGAGCTGGCGCGACGAAGGGAGCACGACGTGACCTGGCCCGTCGGAGAGCTGGACGACGTGCGCCGGCTCCGCGCGCTGGCCGCCGCGTTCCCCGGCGCCGTGCTGGAGGAGGCGGTGCTGCCGGCCGCGTTCGAGGACGTGTGGACGGTGCTCGGCGACCCGGAGCGCGGCTTCCCCGGCCTGGTGCCCGACGTGCGCTCGCTGCGCGTCACCGAACGCGAGGGCGAGCGGATGCGCGCCCTGGTGCACGGCCGTTCGGGCCTGCGCGCGCACTTCGACATGGTGCTGCGTCCCGGCTGGTGCCTGATGCAGAGCCGCCTGCTGGTGTTCGGCATGGCCGCCGTCCCCGCCGGGGACGCAACCCGCTTCGCCTACATGGCCGGGGTCCGTGCGCCGGGTATGCGCGTCGCCGGCCCGCCGCTGCGGCGGCTGCTCGGCCCGCTCGTGCTGCGCCGCTTCGTCAGGCGGTTCACGCCGGAGGAGTGACGCACGTCACGGGAGTGCCGCGGCGGTCCCGGCTCCTCTTCCAGACATGGAAACCTACGAAATCGCCGCTCTGCTGACGGCCGCGGTCCTGGGCCTGGACGCGCTCCTGCACGTGTACTGGATGACCGGGCGCACCTGGCCCGCCCGCGACGTGACCACCCTGTCCCGCGGCCTGCTGAACGCCGACGTCCCCTTCACGCCGCGCGTGCTGGCCCCGCTCGTCCTGATCCTGTCGGTGGGGGCGGTCGCCGTGCTGGCCCGGGCCGACGTGATCCTGCCCGGCCTGCCCGGCTGGCTCCCGGCGGCCGGAGCCGCCGCCGTCGCCGCCGGGCTCGCCCTGCGCGCCGGCGCCGGCCTCGTCTGGGCGCTGGGCGTCGGCGCCCGGAAGGACTCCGTCTTCTACAAGCTCAACCTGGCCCTCTACACGCCCGTCTGCCTCCTGCTGACGGCCGCGACTATCGACGTGGTCATGGCCTGACGCGGACGCGGCCGCCCGGCGGTCAGGCGAGGCCGGCATCGTGCGCGAGCAGCGCGATCTGGGTGCGGTTGTCCAGGCCCAGCTTGGTGAGGATGCTGGACACGTGGGCCTTGACGGTCGCCACGCTCATGAACAGCTCGGCGCCGATCTCGGCGTTGGAGCGGCCCTCGCCGATCGCGACGACCACGTCGTTCTCGCGCGGGCTGAGCCTGGCCAGCGCGGTGCGGGCGCGCTCGTAGGCGCCGGCCTGGACGGCGGCCCGGTCCATCAGGCGGCGGGTGATCCGCGGCGACAGGATCGGGTCGCCCGCCGCGACGTGCCGGACGGCGTCGACGATCTGCGCGGGCGGGGTGTCCTTGAGCAGGAACCCGCTCGCGCCGGCGCGCAGCGCGTGCAGGATGTTCTCGTCGGTGTCGAACGTGGTCAGGACGATGACCTCCGGCGCCGGGTCGCGGCGGCGCAGGGCGCGGGTGGCGGTGATGCCGTCCACCCGCGGCATCCGCAGGTCCATCAGGACGACGTCGGGCGCGTGCAGGTCGGCGGCCTCGGGGACCTCGGCGCCGTCGGCCGCCTCCCCCACGACCGAGATGCCGTGGATGCCGTCCAGCATCATCGACAGGCCGGCGCGGACGAGCGCGTCGTCGTCCACGATCAGAACGCGCAGGGGGCGGTTCACGCCGGCCATGGTAGCCAGGCGCGCAGCCGGAACTCCCCGGCGGCGACCTCGTGGTCCAGCCGGCCGCCCGCCAGCTGCACCCGCTCGGTCAGCCCGACCAGGCCGGTGCCGGTGCCGGGCGCGAGCGGGGCGGTGCCGTCCGGCGGCAGCGGGTTCCGGATGTCGATCACCAGCCGGGTGCCCGGACGGCCCTCGATCGCCACCCGCACCGGACGGCCCGCCGCGTGCTTGCGGGCGTTCGTCAGCCCCTCCTGCACGACCCGGTAGGCGGTGCGCCCGGCGGCGGCGGGCAGCGCGGCGGGCTCGACCACCGCGTCCCGCAGCTGCACGCTGCCGCCGGCGTCCCGCGACTCCGCCACCAGGGCGGGCAGGTCGGCGAGGACGGGCTGCGGGCGGTCGTCGTCGCGGGCGTCCTCGTCGCGCAGCACGCCGATCACCTCGCGCAGCTCGTCGAGGGCCTGGTGCACCCCGGCGCGAATGACGCCGGCGGCCTGCGCGAGCTTCTCCGGCGGCGCGTCCGGGCGGTACTCCAGCGCGCCCGCGTAGGTGGCCAGCAGCGACAGCCGGTGCGCGAGGACGTCGTGCATCTCGCGGGCCATGCGGGTGCGCTCCAGCATCCGCGCCTCGGCGACGCGGCGGCCCTGCTCGGCCTCGGCGCGGCGGGCCCGCTCGCGCAGCGACGCCAGCAGCGCGCGGCGCGCCTGCGCCAGCGCGCCCCAGCCGACCAGCGCGCCGTACGCGAGGGCGACCAGCAGCAGCCACCAGGCGTAGGTGATGCCGCCCATGGGCCGCCAGAGCCCGCGCGCCGCGTGCGCGGCGATCCCCGCGGCGCCGACCGCGACCGCGACCGGGAACCGGCGCCGCTGCGCGACGTGCAACGCGCCGAAGGCCGCCGCGGGCGTCGCCGCCGGGGACAGCGCGGCCAGCACGGTCAGCGCGAGCGTGCCGGGCACCGGGCGCCGCAGGACGAGCGGCGACAGGACGCAGGCCAGCGCCCCGGCCGCGATGTCGAATCCGAGCGGCACCGGGTCCCCCGCGGGCCGGCCCCAGAGCGTCACCGCGCCGAGCGCCCCGACGGCGGCGACGACCACGGCCGCGCCGACCGCGAACCGCGGGCCGCGCCGCTCGTCTTCGCAGACGTTCTCGCTGTTCACGGGGTCAGGGTAAGGCGGGGCCCGGCGGCCGCGACACCTACCGAAGTAGGGGGTGCCCCGGGCCGGGGACGGGGCCGCCGCAGCCGCGCGCCCGATGCGCCGTGCCCCGCCCGGCGGCGATCGTTGCCGGCATGAACGAGATCACCGGAACCCGTCCCGCCGCCGGCGGCGTCACCGTCCGCCGCGCCCTCACCGTCCTCGCCGCGGCCGCCGCCGCCCTGCTGGTCTGGGTGATCGCCGACCCCATCGCCGGGGCCGGCATGCACGCCCGGGGGCGGCACGTCGGCCCGGCCGCCGTGCTGGTGTCCACGCTGCTGGTCGGGCTGGCCGGCTGGGCGCTGCTGGCCGTCATGGAGCGCCGCGCCAAGCGCCCCGGCCGCACCTGGGGGATCACCGCCGGCATCGTCCTCGGGGTGTCGATGACCGGCCCGCTGGACTCCGAAGGCCCGGGCACCTACGCCGCGCTGACGGCGATGCACCTGGTCGTCGGCGCCGTCCTGATCGCGGGGCTGGGGCGCACCGCCGTGCGCGTCCGCTGCTAGGCGACGGGCTTCGTCGTGTAGCAGTAGTTCGACTTGCTCTTGAAGTAGTGCTTGGCGCGGGAGTCGCTGTACCGCCAGCGGCATCCCGCGTCGAGCTGCGCCTTCGACATGAGCTGCGGGTCGCGCTTGTGCGCCACGCAGTACGCGCCGGGCGTCGGCGTCTCCCGGTACTCCTCCCACTCCCAGCCGTGCTTGGCGCAGTACGCCGAGAAATGGCCGGGCCCGAGCTCGACCCGCTTGTACGACGGTTTCGCCGACGGCCCGCTCGACGGCTTCTTCGACGCCGAAGGCCGCGAACGCGTCGGACTCGGGCTCGCGCCGGGACTCGCCGGGCTCGCGCTCGCGCTGCCGCCGCCCGGCGCGCGGCCCGCCTCCCCGGCCGGTCCGGGACCGGCCGCCGTGCCCGCCGACCCCTGCGGCGTCGCGCTGGCCGCGCCGCCGCCCGTGTCGCCGTCCGCCATCTGCATCACCGCGAGCACCGCGGCGCCCGCGACGACGGCGGCACCCGCCCCCACCAGGACACCCGTCCGCCGCCGGTTGCGCCGCCGCTCGTTCGGAACGGTCGACGCGTCCGCCGCCAAGTCACCGGCCGCAGCGGGCGGCGGGACGAGCGCGGGCGAGGGCGCGGGCATGCCGCCCGGCGCCGTCTGCTGCGAGCGGCGGACGAGCCGGTCCAGCAAGTTCTGCGCGGTCGGACGGCGGGCCGGGTCCTTGGCGAGGCACTCGGCCAGCAGCCCGCGCAGCGGCTCCTCCACGCCGTCGAGGCGCGGCGGCTCGTGCGCGATCCGGTTCATCACGATCGGGATGGACTCGTTCCCGAAAGGCGGACGGCCCGTCGCGGCGAACACCATCGTCGACGCCCACGCGAACACGTCCACCGCGGGTCCCAGCTCACCCGGCTGGAGCTGCTCGGGCGCCATGTACGCGGGCGTGCCGACGGCGCGGCTGACCACGGTCTGCGCGCCCGACAGCGCCCGCGAGATGCCGAAGTCGATGACGCGCGGGCCGTCCGCGCCGAGCAGCACGTTGTGCGGCTTGAAGTCGCGGTGCACCACCCCCGCGTCGTGCAGCGCGACCAGCGCCGTCGCCGTCGCGATGGCGAGCCGGTCCAGCGCGCTGCCCGACCGCGGCCCGCCCTCCCGCACGACGTCGCTGAGCGGCGGCCCGTCGACGTACTCGCTGACGATGAAGCGGCGGCTGCCGAACGCCCCGGAGTCCAGCACCTGCGCGGTGCAGAACCGGGCGACCTGCTTGGCGGCCTCCATCTCGCGGGCGAAGGTGTCCTGCGCTCCCGGGTCGCCGGCCAGCTGCGCGTGGAACAGCTTGATGGCGACGCGCTCCCCGCCGCCGTCGGGGACGGCGGCGTAGACGACGCCCTGCCCGCCCTCCCCGATCCGCCCGGTGATCCGGTAGCCGCCGAGCCGTCGCGGGTCGGTGGGTTCGAGGGGCTGGAGGTCCGGCACACCGGCACTATAACGACGGCAACGCCGGGTTTCCCCGGATCAGTGGTCGCGGTGCGTGAGCAGGTGCGCGACCGCCCGCAGCTCCGCGGCGGCCGCCGGGACGGGGTCGGCGGCGTCCAGTTCGGCGAGCGCGCTCGCGACCAGGGCGTCGGCCTCCGCCGCCGCCCAGTCCCGGCCGCCGGCCGCCTCGATCAGCGCGGCGGCGCGGGCCGGCTCGTCACCGGCGAGCGCGCCGGGCCGCAGGTACAGCGCCGCGAGCTCCTCCCCCGCCGCCGTGCCGGACGTCAGCGCCGCCACCACCGGCAGCGACTTCTTGCGGTTGCGCAGGTCGGAGTGGACGGGCTTGCCGGTGACGGCCGGGTCGCCCCAGATGCCGAGCAGGTCGTCGACCAGCTGGAACGCCAGCCCGAGCCGCTCGCCGAACACCCGGAACCGGGACGCGCGCCCGGCGCCGCCCCCGTACAGGGCGCCGAGCGCGCACGCGGCGCCGAGCAGCGCGCCGGTCTTCCCGCCCGCCATCGCCAGGCACTCGGCGGGCGTGACGTCCGTGCGGTCCTCGAACGAGGTGTCGGCGCTCTGCCCCTCCACCAGCTCCAGGACCGCGCGGCTGAGCACCCGGACCGCGCCCGCCGGGTCCGGGGACGGCGCGTCCGCGAGCGCCTCGTAGGCGCCGGCGAGCAGCCCGTCCCCGGCGAGGATCGCGGCGCTGATCCCGAACACCGTCCACGCGGTGGGCCGGTGCCGGCGGGTGCGGTCGCCGTCCATGACGTCGTCGTGCAGCAGCGAGAAGTTGTGCGTCAGCTCGACCGCGACGGCGGCCGGCAGGGCGGCGGCCGCCGTCCCGCCGGCCGCCTCGGCCGCCAGCAGCGTCAGCGCCGGGCGGACGGCCTTGCCGCCCGCCCCCGCCGCCGGCCGGCCCGCCTCGTCGCGCCACCCGAAGTGGAACTCGGCGATGCCGCGCATCGAGCCGGGCATCGCCTCGACGACGGCGCGCAGCGCGGGCTCCACCAGCTCCCGGCTCCACGCCAGGATCTCGGCGGCGGATCGGGCGGAGGTCTCCACCGGCATCTCGTCTCCCTCGCTTCCTCCGGGGCGCGGCCCGGTCCCGGTGCGGCCGGGCTAGCGGCCGATCTCGACGTTCTCCAGCACGCCGAGCGCGTCGGGCACCAGCACCGCGGCCGAGTAGTAGGCGCTGACCAGGTAGGACAGGATCGCCCTGTCGTCGACGCCGGTGAAGCGCACCGACAGGCCCGGCTGCACCTCGTCGGGGATGCCGGTGCGGTGCAGCCCGATGACGCCCTGGTCGTCCTCGCCGGTCCGCATCGCCAGGATCGAGGTGGTGCCGGTCGGGCTGACGGGGATCTTGTCGCACGGGTAGATCGGGACGCCGCGCCAGCCCTGCACGCGCCGCCCGCCGTCCACCTCCACGGGCGCCGGGTACACCCCGCGCCGGGTGCACTCGCGGCCGAACGCGGCGATCGCCTTCGGATGGGCGAGGTAGAAGCGGGTCTTGCGGCGCCGGGCGAGCAGCTCGTCCATGTCGTCGGGGGTGGGCGGGCCGCCGCGGGTCTGGATGCGGTGCCGCAGGTCGGCGTTGTGCAGCAGGCCGAAGTCGCGGTTGTTGACCAGCTCGTGCTCCTGCCGCTCCCGGATCTCCTCGACGGTGAGCCGCAGCTGCTGCTCGATCTGGTTCATCGGCTTGTTGTAGAGGTCGGCGACGCGGGTGTGGACGCGCAGCAGCGTCTGCGTCACGGCCAGCTCGTACTCGCGGGGCGAGGTCTCGTAGTCGACGAACGTGCCGGGCAGGGCGGTCTCGCCCTCGTGGCCGGACGCCAGGTCGATGGCGGCCTCGCCGTGCCGGGTCTGCGGCGGTTTCGGGGCGTTGCGGTACTCCTCCAGGCGCGCGCGCAGCGCCTCGGACCGCTCGGTGATCTCCTCGATCGCGGTCGGCGAGAGGGTCAGCACGATCGCCGGGGTGGTGGCCCGGAACGTGTGCGGCCATTCGCCGGCGTCGCCGAGCAGGGCCTGGTCGCCGAAGAAGTCGCCGCCGTCGCGGATGCCGAGCTGCGTCTCGCCGCCGTACTCGCCCTCCCCGACCTCGGCGATCTTGCCGTGCGCGATCAGGTGGAGGCGGTCCATCGGGTCGCCGGCCGCGGCGATCGTGTCGCCGGGGGCGTACTCGGTCTGGGTGAACCGGCCCGCGATCGCGTCCAGCACCATCGCGTCCAGGCCGCGCAGCTGGGGCAGCTCCGCCAGCTCGCCGGGGATGACGCGGACATTGGCGCCGTCGTTGACGAACGTCAGGCGCCCGTCACCGAGCTCGTAGGTGAGCCGGCGGTTCACCCGGTAGGCGCCCGCGTCCGCGCGCACCCACGGCAGCAGCGTGAGCAGCCACCGCGGCGTGATGCCCTGCATCTGCGGCACGGACTTGGTCGTCGTCGCGAGATTGCGCGCTGCCCGCGTGCTCAGCGCCAGCTGCGGGTCGGTCATGTGCCGCTACCTCCGGGGATCGCTGGTTGGGTCTGGCTGTGCCGGGGCGGCGCGGGACGCGCCCGCGCCGGGCGGAACGGCGCGCGGGCCGCCGAGGTGCCGAGCCCGGACGGCCCGGACGGGGCGCGCACCGCCGCGAGCCCGGCGGACGCCGCGCCCTTCCCGGCGGACGCAGCGTCGGCGGTACCGGCGGGGCGGGCGTAGCGGCCGGTGGTCGTGGACCAGTGCAGGTCACCGGCCATCCAGCGGCGCATGGCCTGGACGTAACGGGCCAGGGCGGCGCGGGCCGCGGCGTCCAGCCCGTGCTCGGCGGCCAGGACCGGCAGGTCGGCCTCGGCGGTCCGCTCGAACTGCCGCACGCGCGCCTCGATCAGGTCGGCGACGATGTCGGCGGCGCGCTGCGTCCCGCAGCCGAGGAACCGCTGGACGGCCACGACGCCGTTGTCGTGCACGCCCTCGACCTCGGTCTCCTTGTGGAAGGAGAGCAGGTCGTTGCGGAGCCCGCCGATGTCGGCGAAGGAGTCCCGCAGCGCCTCCATCGGCGTGGACGACAGCACGGCGTCCGGCAACCCGTCCGCCAGGGCGTGCCGCAGCAGCCCGGCGGTGAACGCGGCGCCGCTCGTCCTGCGGCGCATCTCGACGTAGTCCACAGGGTCGGGGACGCGGTTCTGCAGGAGCCCGGCCAGCTCCCACAGCCAGCTGTCGGTGAGCTGCCGCAGCGCCTCGGCGAGCCCGGCGCGCTCGTCCTCGGACATGGCGGCGGCGGTGCGGGCCCGCAGGTCGGCGAGCCCCCGCTGGACGGGGTCGGACGGCTCGGCGCCCGGCGGCGGCGCGAGCAGCCGGGCCGTGTACGCCCGGGCGCCGGGCAGGTCGCGGGGCCGCTTGAACCGTTCGGCGAAGAAGTCGTCGAAGTGGTACCGCCACACGTGCCAGTCGGCGATCAGCTCGAGTTCGGGACCGGGCGCGTCGGGGTGGGTGAGCGCCGCGAACATCGCGTAGTCGGCGGCGTCGAACGCGTCCGGCGTCCAGACGGCGGGCGCGGACGGGCCGGAGGCGCCGCCGTCCAGCATCCCCATCTCGCGGGCCCAGGCCGCCACGTGCGCGCGGAGCCCGGCGACGCGCGGGTTCACCAGCGTCTCGTACGGCAGCGTGAACTCCGGCATCGTGAACCCGTCGGAGGCGGGCGGCGGCGCCGCTCCTGGGAACGGGCCCCCGGTCCCCGGGGGCCTCAGCCCGGAAGGCGGGCCGGCCAGCGACCGGATCCGCACCGCCGAGGTGCCGAGACCGAGCAGCCCGGCGATCTCCGGTATCCCCGCGAGGCCGCGCCGCCGCGCCGCGCCCTCGTTCATGTAGCGGCTGGACCGCAGGTGCCAGGCGTGCCCGCCGGACTGCCAGTCCTGGAGGCCGCGCGCGTAGCGGAGCACGGCGAGGCGCTCGCCCGCGTCGAGCCCGTGCTCCTCGAACAGCATCGGCAGCTCGGTGACGGCGGTGTTCTCGAACTGCTGCATCCGGGACGTCAGCAGGTCGTTGGTGATCTCGGCGGCGCGCTGCGGCTCGGTGCCGAGGAACCGCTCCAGCACCAGGACGCCGTTGTTGACCTCGCCCTCCTGCTCGGTCTCGCGCTGGTAGGAGAAGATGTCGTTGCGCAGGTGGACGGCGTCGGAGAAGGCGTCCTTCAGCACCTGGAGCGGGCGCGTCCCGGCGACCCGCGCCGGCACCTCCGCGCCGGCCGCCACCTCGACCAGGTCCGCCGACCAGGGCGCGCCGCCGACCTTGCGGCGCATGTGCACGTAGTCGATCGGGTTCGGGACGCGCCCCTCGTCGATGCCGGCCAGCTCCCACGCCGACTCCTGCAGCAGGTTGCGGGTGCTCTCGGCGAACCGGGCCCGCCACTGCGGCGACATCAGCGGGACGGTCCGCTCCCACAGGTCGGCGAGGCCCCGCTCGACCGGGTTCGCCGGCTCGGGCGGCGGCGGGCTCCCCGCCTCCACGGGCATGAAGGCGGGGAGCCGCGCGAGGTGGCGCTCGGCGCCCGCGAGGTCGCGGGGCCGCTTGTACCGTTCGAGGAAGTGGTCGTCGAAGTAGAAGACCCACACGTACCAGTCGGTCACCAGATCCAGCAGGGAGCCGGGCGCCTCCGGGTGCGTGTACGCGGTGAGCAGTGCGTAGTCGTGGGCGTCGTACTCGTCCTCGCTCCAGACCTCGGGTCCCGTGGCGTCGGGTCCGAGGATCCCCATGTCGTGCGCCCAGCGCCGGGAGCGCGCGCGGGCCGCCTCGACGCGGGGGTTCAGCCGCGCCGGGTGCGGCAGGTAGAACTCGGGGAGCTCGAACGGTCGCACTACGCCGCACCGCCGTGCGCGATCTCGACGGACTCCAGCATGCCGAGCGCGTCCGGGACCAGGACGGCGGCCGAGTAGTAGCAGCTGACCAGGTAGTTGATGAGCGCCTTGTCGTCGATGCCCATGTACCGGACCGACAGGCCCGGCTGGTACTCGTCCGGAAGCCCGGTCTGGTGCAGGCCGATGACGCCCTGCGTCGCCTCGCCGGTGCGCATCAGCAGGATCGAGCTGGTCTTGGTCCGGCTGACCGGGAGCTTGTTGCAGGGGAAGATCGGGACGCCGCGCCAGCCCGGCACCTTGTGGCCGCCGACGTCCACGCTGTCGGGGTAGACGCCGCGGGCGCTGCACTCGCGGCCGAACGCCGCGATCGCCTTCGGGTGGGCGAGGAAGAACGCCGGGTCCTTCCAGACCAGGGTGAGCAGCTCGTCCATGTCGTCGGGGGTGGGCGGGCCGGACCGGGTGTGGACGCGCTGGGTCAGGTCGGTGTTGTGCAGCAGCCCGAAGTCCCGGTTGTTGATCAGCTCGTGCTCCTGGCGCTCGCGCAGCGCCTCGATGGTCAGCCGGAGCTGCTGCTCCACCTGGTCCATCGGCTCGTTGTAGAGGTCGGCGACGCGGGTGTGCACCCGCAGCACCGTCTGCGCGACGCTCAGCTCGTACTCGCGGGGTGCGCCCTCGTAGTCGACGAACGTGCCGGGCAGCACCGGCTCGCCGTCGTGCCCGGACGCCAGGTCGATCGCGGCCTCGCCGTGCTCGTTGCTCGCGCGGTCGGGGCTCGCCCGGTACTCCTCCAGATGGGCCTGGAGCGACGCGGACTGGCCGAGCGTCTCCTGGAAGTCGGACTCGCTCATGCTGAGCACCGTCACCGTGGTCAGCGCCTTGACGGTGTAGTCCCAGGTCGCCGGCTCCGCGCCCTCGTCGGTGCCGACGAGGGCCTGCTCGCCGAAGAAGTCCCCGTCGGCGAGCGTGCCGTGCACGGCCTCCGCGCCGTACTCGCCGGTGCCGACCCGGCTGAGCTTGCCGTGCACGACCAGGACCACCCGGTCGATCGGCCGGCCCTCCTCCACGATGACGTCGCCGGGCTCGTACTCGTGCTGGGTGAACCGGCCGGCCAGCGCGTCCAGGGCCAGGTCGTCCTCGTAGCCGCGCAGCGGGGGCAGCTCGCCCAGCTCGCGCGGGATGACCCGGACGTCCGCGCCGGTCGTCACGAACGTCACCCGCCCGTCGCCGACCGTGTAGGTGAGCCGCCGGTTGACGCGGTAGGCGCCGCCGGACGCCTCCACCCACGGCAGCAGCTTCAGCAGCCACCGGGAGGTGATCCCCTGCATCTGGGGGACGGACTTGGTCGTGGTCGCCAGGTTCCGCGCCGCAGAGGTACTGAGGCTCAACTGCTCTTCCGTCACGTCCACACCACCGATTCGTCGTGGGTCTGCCATGGATGAACCAACGGAGACGCTACCGACGGTAATCGAACGGGCGCAACGAGCTATATGTTCGCCTCGGCGCCACAGAAGTCACACCGCTCGGCGATAGCCCGCGCCGGGCCGTCGAATGAGATTCCAAACCGGTACGGGACGCCGGCATCCGGGGCGGGTGCCGGGCCGCACGGCGACGACCTGCGTTTTTACCCTCCATAGAGGTTTCGTCGCAGGTCAGAGAGGGTGGCGCGTGATCCAGATCACGCCACGGGCGGGCTCGGGCAGGGAAACCGGAACCGCATCCTGGTGTTGAACCCGGTGAGCATCGGACGCGGAAACGGGACGCGTCCGGCCGAAGACGGAGGGAGGCCCCCGGTGACCATCGTTTGGACGGCACTGGCGATCGAGACGACCGCCGCACTCGTGATCGCGGGATCGCTGGCGGGCTGGGCCCGCCGGCACTTCGCCCGCTGACGCGCCGCGCGCCGTTCCCGCCCGCGCGGGCGGGAACGGCGGCAGATCAGCGTTCCGCCCCGGAGCCCACCGGTTCCGGGGCGTTCTCCATTCCGACCCGCTCGATCGGCACGTTCGCCGTCTCCTTGATCAGCAGGATCGGGACCAGCGCCACCGCCGCCGCGATCATGATGTAGTACGCCGGGACGTAGTTGCTGCCCGTGGCGTCGATCAGCGAGCCGACCAGCACCGCGGCCGTGCCGCCGAACAGCGACGTCGAGATGTTGTAGCCGATCGCGAACGCCCCGTACCGCACCTTCGTCGGGAACATCGCCGGGAACGTCGCGCCGATCACCGCGAGCATCAGCACCAGCAGCCCGCCGATGATCGCGTAGCCGAACGCGATGCCGAACCAGTTGTTGGTCTGCATCAGCGCGAACGCCGGCCAGCTCAGCACGATGAACCCGACCGCCGCCATCAGCAGCACCGGCTTGCGGCCGATCCGGTCCGACAGGTGGCCGGTCGGCAGGATCACCGCCATCATCGCGGCCTCCACCCCGATCGTGACCAGCTGCGACTTCACGCTGCCCATGTGCAGGAAGTCGACCAGGTACGACGGCATGAAGGTGAGCAGCGTGTAGTCGGCGACGTTCAGCAGGAAGACGATCCCGATCAGCATCAGGATGATCTTCCAGTAGTGCTCGAGGGTCTCCTTCAGCGGCGAGCGGGCCTTCTTGCCGGACGCCTCCATCCGCTGGAAGGTCGGGGTGTCCTCGATCCGGGTCCGCACGTAGAGCCCGACGGCCCCGAGCGGCAGCGCGATCAGGAACGGGATCCGCCAGCCCCAGTCGTGCATCGCCGCGTCCCCGACCGCGAGGTTCACCAGCAGCACGAGACCGGCGCCCATGATGTAGCCGGTCAGCGTGCCGAACTCCAGGAAGCTGCCGAAATAGCCGCGCCGGTTCGTCGGCGCGTACTCGGCGATCATCGTGGCGGCGCCGCCGTACTCGCCGCCCGTCGAGAAGCCCTGGGTGAGGCGCACCGCCAGCAGCAGCAGCGGCGCCGCGATCCCGATCGTGTCGTAGCCGGGCAGGATGCCGATCACGAACGTGGAGCCGGACATCAGGATGATCGTGGTGGCGAGCACCCGCTTGCGGCCGAGCCTGTCGCCCATCGGGCCGAAGAACAGCCCGCCGAACGGGCGGGCCAGGAACGCCGCCGCGATCAGCGCGAACGAGCGCAGCGTCGCGCTGCCGGAGCTGCCCTCGGGGAAGAACGCGGTGCCGATGATCGAGGTCATCACCCCGGCGCTGAACACGCCGAAGTCGAACCACTCGATGCAGTTGCCCATCGCCGAGGCGATCACGGCCTTGTGCACCGCGCCGAGATCGAGGTCCTCGCCGGCGGCGTGGTCGCCGCCTTCCACCGTCCCCGCCGGGTCGGCGGACTCCGGACCGGACTCTGCGTTCATCCGCACCTCCCGGGCTTCCTCTGCCCGAAGATCAGCGAACGTAACGCGCGGTTCTGCGGCCCGGTGCCCCCTCCGCAAGGGCGCGGTCACGCCCTCCGGACGTTCCCGGCGGTGTCCTCGTCGCTCTCGACGGCCCGCCCCGCGGCGGCTCCGTTCGCGGTGGCGGCGTCGTCGGCCGGCTTCTCCTCCTCGGCGGCGTCCTCGGCGACGCGCGACGCGGCCGGATCGTCGAGGATGACGTCGCCGAGGACGCCGTCGACGAGGGTGTCGGCCGGGTCGCCGCCGAGCAGCTCGTCGGTCAGCTCCGGTAGCGCCGCGGTGCGCGACGGGTCGTCGTCGACCAGGTCCTCGTCGTCCTCCGGGATGGCCACCAGCGCCTGCGTCTCCTGCGCGCCCCGGCTGATCACGCCGCTGGCGAGGACGGTGTTGCGGTGCCGCAGCGCGCCGTTCTCGCGCAGCAGGTCGTCGACCTCCGCGCGGGCCCGGGCGATCCGCCGGCTCTGCCGGACGTGCACGACGAAGCCGCCGACGGCGAGCCCGATGACGAAGCCGGCGACGGGAAGCCCGACCAGCGGCGGCGCGAACGTGGCGACCAGCGCCACGACGAGCAGCGCGACGACGACCGCAAGTGCGCCAAAGTGCTTCTCCATCCGGTCCAGGACGGCGTTGACGCGCTTGGGAATCCTCACTCGGCTTCTCCTCCACTCGGCTCGGGACGGGCCGTTGCGCCCGGGGGCAGGCCATCTGAGGGCAACGATCGGCCGGCGCCGCCGTGTTCCAGCGGCACCGTGGTACAGCGGCGGCGCGGCGTTCCGGCGGTGGCGCGGCCTGGAAGGCGGCGCCGTCCGCGGGCGCGGTTCCGGAACGCCGCCGGGCTCGCGCGGCGGGACGGCACGGGCGCGCCTGCGGTGCGCCACCGCCGCGCCGCTCGGGCGCCGCACGCCCCCGCGAAGGTTCACGGCGGGGGACGTGGAAAACCCTAACAGCATGTGACGACGGACCCGTACGGGCACCCCGTGGTCACGCGCCGTGGCCAGGGAGATCGCCGCCCGCGGCCCGCCGCGCGGCCGGGGCCGCCGCGCCGCCGTCCGGGATGCGAGCACGGCCCCGCGCCGAATATCGTCGGTGAATATGAGCGAACATTTTGACGTCGTGGTCCTGGGCGCGGGTCCGGGTGGATATGTCGCCGCGATCCGGTCGGCACAGCTCGGGCTGAAGACGGCGGTCATCGAGGAGCGGTACTGGGGCGGGGTGTGCCTCAACGTCGGCTGCATCCCCTCGAAGGCGCTGCTGCGCAACGCCGAGCTGGCGCACATCTTCACCCAGGAGCAGAAGACCTACGGGATCAACGTCGAGGGCAGCGTCACCTTCGACTACGGCGTCGCCTACCAGCGCAGCCGCCAGGTGTCGGACAAGCTCGTCAAGGGCGTCCAGTTCCTGATGAAGAAGAACAAGATCACCTCCTATGACGGGCGCGGGACGTTCACCGACCCCAACACCCTCCAGGTCGCCAGGGCCGACGGGTCCTCCGAGACCGTCACCTTCGACCACTGCATCATCGCGGCGGGCGCGCACACCAAGCTGCTGCCGGGCACCTCGCTGTCGGAGCGGGTCGTCACCTACGAGGAGCAGATCCTCAGCTCCGAGCTGCCGGGGAGCATCGTCATCGCCGGCGCGGGCGCGATCGGCGTCGAGTTCGCCTACGTCCTGCACAACTACGGCGTCAAGGTGACGATCGTCGAGTTCCTCGACCGGATGGTCCCGAACGAGGACGCCGACGTGTCCAAGGAGCTGGCGAAGCGGTACCGCAAGCTCGGCATCGACGTGCTGACCTCCACCCGGGTCGACGGCATCGACGACTCCGGCGAGAAGGTCAAGGTGACCGTCACCGGCAAGGACGGCGCCCAGCAGGTCATCGAGACCGACAAGGTGCTGCAGGCGATCGGCTTCCAGCCGAACGTGGACGGCTACGGCCTGGACAAGGCCGGCGTCCAGCTCACCGAGCGCGGCGCGGTCGACGTGGACGGCCGCTGCCGCACGTCCGTGCCGCACATCTACGCGATCGGCGACGTCACCGCCAAGCTGATGCTGGCGCACGCCGCCGAGGCGATGGGCATCGTCGCCGCCGAGACCATTGCGGGCGCCGAGACGATGGAGCTCGAGTACGTGATGATCCCGCGCGCCACGTACTGCCAGCCGCAGATCGCCTCGTTCGGCTGGACGGAGGCGCAGGCGAAGGAGCAGGGCTTCGACGTCAAGGTGGCCAAGTTCCCCTACAGCGCGAACGGCAAGGCGCTCGGCATGGGCGAGGGCGACGGCTTCGTCAAGGTGATCAGCGACGCGAAGTACGGCGAGATCCTCGGCGCCCACCTGATCGGCCCCGAGGTGACCGAGCTGCTGCCCGAGCTGACCCTCGCGCAGCAATGGGACCTGACCGTCCACGAGGTCGCCCGCAACGTGCACGCCCACCCGACGCTGGGCGAGGCCGTCAAGGAGGCCGTGCACGGCCTCGCCGGCCACATGATCAACCTCTAGACCGGTTCCGGCGTGCCCGCCCCGTGCGGACGGGCACGCCGCGTCCCGCCGCCCGGTCACCGCAGCGCGCGCCGGGCGAGCCGGACGGCCCCCTCCCTGATGCGCTCCTCGCCGAGTTCCGGCAGGAGCGCCGCCACGTGCTCGGCCGACAGCGCCGCGAGCACGGCGTGCGCCGCGTACTCGGGGTCGGGCGCGCCGTCCGCCAGGATCGCCACGTGGCGGTGCCAGAACCGGTACGCGCCGATCCGGTACCGCGCGCCGGGCGAGGCGGTCTCCGACATCCGCACGAGCGCCAGGTGCTCCAGCAGGTAGTCCAGGTACGCCTCGACGAACGCGACCAGGCGCTCGTCCTTTCCCGCTCCCGGGCCCAGCGGCGGCGGCCCGTGCAGGATCCCCTCCTGCAGCACGCGTTCGCGCGCGTCCAGCAGCGCGACGGCGAGCCCCGCCTTGTCGCCGAAGCGCCGGAACAGCGTTCCCTTGCCGACGCCGGCCTCCGCCGCCACCTGGTCCATCGACACCGCGTCGACGCCCCGCTCGGCGAACAGCCGGGCGGCCGCCTCCAGCACGGCCGCCCGGTTGCGCGCCGCGTCCGCGCGCTCCTTGGGCGGCGGCGTGCGCAGCAGTTCCAGCGGCATTGCAGAAGCGGACTGTGGTCCGGTAACGTCTCGAGGCATAACCGGACTATAGTCCGTCTCATCTGGAGGCACAGCCATGACCGCACTCATCGGCCGGGACGAGCTCAGGGCGGCGATCGACGCCGGCACCGTCACCGTGGTCGACGCGCTCGGCGGCGAGTACTACGCCAAGCAGCACCTGCCCGGCGCCGTCCCGCTCGTCGCGGCGGACGTCGACGCGCAGGCGCCCGCCCTGCTCCCCGACCGCGACGCCGCGATCGTCACCTACTGCTCCAACCCCGCCTGCGCCAACAGCGGCCAGGTCGCAGACCGGCTCACCGCCCTCGGCTACACAAACGTCCGCAAGTACCGCGAGGGCATCGAGGACTGGGTGGACGCGGGCCTGCCCACCGAATCCGCCTGACACCGCACCGCGCGGGCCGGGCCGCTCGACTGGCCCGGCCCTCCGGCGCCGATGCGGCGCGCACGGGCCGTCACTTAGGGTGATGACATGGGGGGAACCGAAGAGGAGCAGCTGATCGGGACGGCGACGCGGATCTTCGCCGAGCTGGGGTACGACGGGACGTCGCTGCAGATGATCGCCGACGCGGCGGGCTTCGACATCGGCACCGTCCACGGCGTGGCCGCGACCAAGGCGGACCTGTACCGCGCCGTGATGCAGCGCGCCGACGAGGCGGAGGAGGCGGCCCTGCAGGCCGCGCTGGCCCGCTTCGTCCCGGGCCGGGAGGGCATCATCCGGCTCGCGGACGCCTATCTCGACTTCTACGTCACCCACCCGCAGGTGCTGGCGCTGTGGCAGCACCGGTGGATGGGCGACGCCGCCGACCTGCCCGAGCTGGAGGAGCTCTACACCAAGCCGCTGTCGGTCCAGATCGCCGACACCGTGCGCGACCTCCTGCCGCCCGACGTCGACGCCGACTACCTGATCTGGAGCGTGGTGTGGTGCGTCTACGGGTTCCTGACCGGCGGCGTCGTGCACAGCGGGCCGGATGAGCGGCCCCGCCGCCACACGCCGAGCAGCGCCCCCTGCCCCCACGACGACGTGGAGGGGTTCCGGGCCTTCCTGCACACCATGCTCGACCACATGTTCACCCCGCTGCCGCCCGCCTGACGGCCGCCGGAGCCGCCCAGGGCGCGCCGGGGAACCGGCCGCAACGAATCGCCGCACCAGGGGCCGAAGACGCAACGAATGCGCAGATCAGCGCAAGATCGGCGCATTGGAGCGCGGGACTTTCCTTTCTAGGCTTTCGCTCAGCCGATGCCCTTCGGAGAGCCCCAGGAGACGAGCATGACCGTGATGCCGGCAACGGAGCCGAGCACCCCCAGGCGGACCGCGACGCGGCGGCACTACCTGATGTGCCGCCCCGAGCACTTCGCCGTGACGTACGCCATCAACCCGTGGATGGATCCGGTCGCGGGGGCGGACGCGGGACGGGCCGTCGAGCAGTGGGAGGCGCTGCGCGCCGCCTACATCGCGCTCGGGCACGAGGTCAGCCTCATCGATCCGATCGAGGGCCTTCCCGACATGGTCTTCGCGGCGAACGGCGCGCTCGTCGTCGGCGGGCGCGCCTACGGCGCGAAGTTCACCTTCCCCGAACGGGCCGCGGAGGGCCCCGCGTACGCCGACTGGCTCCGCAAGAACGGCTTCCCCGACGTCCTCATCCCGGAGCACACCAACGAGGGCGAGGGCGACTTCCTCACCCTGGACGAGGTCATCCTCGCGGGCACGGGGTTCCGCACCGACATCGCCGCCCACCAGGAGGCGCAGGAGTTCCTCGGACGCCCCGTGGTGACGCTGCGGCTGATCGACCCGCGCTTCTACCACCTGGACACCGCACTCTTCCCGCTCGGCGGCGCGAACGTCGCCTACTACCCGGGCGCCTTCTCCTCCGGCAGCCGCGCGGTGCTCGAACGGCTCTTCCCCGACGCCGTCATCGCCGGCGAGGCGGACGCCGCCGTCCTCGGCCTGAACGCCGTCTGCGACGGCCGCAACGTCGTCGTCAACGCCGAGGCCGCCGGGCTGATCGGCGCGCTGCGCGAGCGCGGGTACGAGCCCGTCCCGGTGGACCTGTCCGAGCTGCGCAAGGCGGGCGGCGGCCCCAAGTGCTGCACGCTGGAGCTGCGCCCCTGAGGTCAGTCCCCGGACAGGGCGAGGTGGCGGCGGGTGAGGTGGCGGGTGCGCAGGACGCCGGCGACGCCGACCGTCCAGATGAGGACCTGGACGGTCCAGGCGGCGCGGAAGGCCGACGGGGTGAAGGCCTTGCCGGGCGACAGCGCGTCCAGCACGAAGCCGATCAGCAGGATCGTGATGAGGGACGCGGTGAAGCCGCCGACGTTGACGATGCCGGTGGCGGTGCCCTGGCGGCCGGGCGGGTTGAAGGTGCGGGCGTAGTCGAAGCCGATCATGGAGCCGGGGCCGCCGAGCGCGATGCCCAGCACCAGCACGGCCAGCAGCCAGGACGGGGCGGGCGGCGGCCAGGCCAGGGCGGCGGCCCAGGCGCCCGCGTTGATCGCGACGATGCCGAGCACCAGCCACGAGCGGCGCAGCGGGTAGCGGGCGACCAGCCGCCCGACGAACGGCCCGGAGACGACGTTGACCAGCACGAACAGCGTGAGCAGGGTGGACGCGGCGGCGGGCCGCATGCCCTGGCCGGACACCAGGTACGGGTAGCCCCACATGAGCGCGAACGTGGTGGAGGAGAACTGGGTGACGAAGTGCGTCCAGAGGCCGAGCCGGGTGCCGGGGGTGCGCCAGGCGGCGGCGAGGTCGCGGCCGACCTCGCGCAGCGACGGCGCGGCGGCGCGGACGGCGCCGGGCGCGCGGTCGGGCAGCACGGCGACGGCGAGCACGCCGACCAGGACGCCGAGGGCGGCGGCCGAGCCGAACGCGGTGGTCCAGCCGGGCCCGTGCAGGAGGGCGGCGAGCGGGACGGCGCTGAGCACCTGGCCGAGCTGGCCGAGCTGGCCGGTGAGCTGGGTGACGACGGGCGCCAGGCGGCCGGGGAACCGGGTCGCGACGATGGACAGCACGCTGATGAAGGTCATCGCGTCGCCGGCGCCGACCAGGACGCGGGCGGCGACGGCGGTGCCGACGGAGGTGGAGACGGCCATGACCGCCTGCCCGGCGGCCATCACCAGCGCGCCGCCGGCGATCATCCGGCGCGGGCCGACGCGGTCCAGCAGCAGGCCGACGGGGATCTGCAGGCCCGCGTAGACGAGCAGCTGCAGGACGGTGAAGGTGGCGAGGATGCCGGCGGACGCGCCGAAGCGGTGCACCGCGTCCAGGCCGGCGACGCCGAACGACGTCCGGTGCAGCACCGCCACGACGTAGGCGAGGACCCCGACGCCCCACAGCGCCCAGGCGAGGGGCGCCGCGCTCTGCCGTTGTTCTAGGGGTTCCGGGGGGTTTTCGGTACTTTGGGCGATCTGCACGTAAAGCTATTTTAGGTCACGTATCCGGCGTCCCGATCGGCGCCTCCCGCGTCCCGGCCCGCGGCCGGATCGGCTACGGTCGGTCGCGATGAACCCCGACGAGACGCGGTGGCGGGACGAGCGGGCGCTGCTGAACGCCGGGCGCGACCGGCTCGGGCGGCTCGCGAGCGACCGCTACCCCGGCGTCCCGCGCGTCGCGGGGACCCGGCTGATGTGCCGGGCGGAATGGATTCCGCGGGCGCCCGTCCCGCTGGAGGACGTCCGGCTGGAATGGGACGGCGCCCCCGCCCCGCCCGCCGTGGCCGACCCGCCCGACGGGCTCCCGCACGGGTACCGCACCTACGCCGGCGCCATGGCGGCCCTCGCCGCGCCACGGATCTTCGACGACCGGTCGAGCTACCGCCTGCTGGCCGCCGGCACCGATCCGCCGGTGCTGCGGTTCGGCCCGGCCCGGTACTTCGACGGCGTGAACGTGGGCGAGGCCGCGGCGCACGAGCTGGCCGCCGGACGCGACGGCCTGCGCGAACGCGTCGGCGACCCGTGCGACCTGCGCCGCCGGACGGCGCTGTGCGCGATCACGACGCTGACCGTCACGGTGTCCGGCTCGTACGTCCTGCACTGGCGGGACCCGGCGAAAGTCGCGCACGCCGGCGGCCTGCACCAGGTGATGCCGGTCGGCGTCTTCCAGCCCCTCGGGGACGAGCGCGACGACCTGGACCTGTGGCGGTGCATGGTCCGCGAATACGCCGAGGAACTGCTCGGAATGGACGAGGACTACGGCGACGGATTCGTCCAGGAGGAATGGCCTTTACACCGCGCGATGACGCAGGCGCGGAACGAGCGGCGGATACGCGCGCATTTCCTCGGCCTCGGCGTCGACCCGCTGACGTTCGCGCTGGACCTGCTGACCGTCGTCGTGATGGACGACGCGACGTTCGCCGACCTGTTCGGCGACCTCGTCACCGTCAACGACGAGGGCCGGGTATCGACAGCGACTTTCGACGGGACGGTCCCGGAGCCGATGCAGCCGGCCGGCGCCGCCGCGCTCGCGCTGACGTGGCGGCACCGCACCGCCCTGGGCATCGGCGCCTGACCGGGGGTGTAGGGGGCGGAGCCCCCACGGGGGGTGTGGGGGCGGAGCCCCCGCCGGGGGGCGTGGGGGGCGGGCCCCCCACCGGGGGGGAGCGGCGCCCGTAGCGGAGCGCCAGCGGAGCGAAGGGCGCAGCTCACCCCGCAGCGGGGGGTGTGGGGGGTCGCCCCCCCACAAGGGAACGCAGCTCGTCCAGCGCGTCGTCGAGGTGGTCGATGATCTCGGACGGGTCGGGTACCAGGTCGCGGCAGGCGACGATGCCGACGTCCACCTTCCCGTCGTAGGAGAACACCGTGATGTTCAGGCCGCCGCTGACGTCGGTGACGACGGAGATCGGGTAGTAGCCGAGCACCCGCGCGCCGCACAGGTACAGCGGGAACTGCGGGCCCGGCACGTTGGACACCACGAGGTTGACGGGGCGCAGCGACACCGCCGACGCGGTCTGCAGCGCGAACCGGGTCACCGCGCCCGCGACCGGCGCGGGCAGCAGCCCGCTCAGCTCCCGCACCCAGCCGCCCGACGACGCGGCGAACCGCCGCTTGACCAGGTCCATGTCGCGGCGGACGGCGGCGTACCGCTCGGCCGGGTCGGGGACGTGCGTGGCCAGCGGCGCGCTCATGATCGACACCTGGTTGCCGCCCTCGCCGCCGCGGCCCGCGCGGCGCAGCGACACCGGCACGCCCGCGACGAGCGGGCCGTCCGGCAGGTCGCCGCGCTTGTCCAGCCACTGCCGCAGCGCGGTCGCGCACAGCGCCATGACCACGTCGTTGACGCTGCCGCCGAGGCCGCGCCGGATCTCCTTGACGTCCGCGAGCGGCAGTTCGCCGCAGGCGACCGAGCGGCGCCGCCCGACGGGCCGGTTGAACGGGGTGGGCGGCGCGGCGGCCCGGGGCATCCGCGGCGTCCCGGGGCGGCCGAGCGCGCCCTGCACCACCGAGGACACGAGCCCGACGCCCGGGACGGACGACAGGCCGGGGATCTCGTCCAGGTACGGGACGGTGCGCGCGACCGACAGCGCGGACCGGACCGGATGCGCCGCCGCCCGCAGCAGCCCCGTCCCGGCCATGCTCGCCGGGCTCGGCGCCCGCGCCGGGGCGGCGTCGTCGGGCGGCACCTCGCGCGGCTCGGGCGACAGGTCGAGCAGCGCGGCGAGCGTCTCGGCGGCCATCACGCCGTCGATCGCCGCGTGGTGGACCTTCACGTAGACGGCGGCGCGGCCGCCCCGCAGGCCCTGGATGAGGGCGATCTCCCAGAGCGGGCGGGACCGGTCGAGCGGCTTCTCGTGCAGCATCGCCACCGCGTCGGCGAGCTGCCGGTCGTCGCCCGGCGCGGGCAGCCCGATCTCGACGATGTGCTTCTCCGGGGCGAAGTCCGGGTCGTCCTCCCAGTACGGGAAGTCGAGGCCGAACGGCACCGGGACGAGCCGCCGCCGCAGCGGCGCCGCCAGGTGCGCGCGGTCGCGGACCAGGTCCGCGACCATCGCGACGGTGAGCCGGCCGCCGGGGCACGAGGCCGGATCGAGCACCCCGAGGCCGGCGATGTGGGCATGCACGTTGCCCGTCTCGGCGTTGAGGAAGGTGGCGTCCACGCTGGTCAGCTGGCTCATCTGCACGTCCCGTCCGCTCGTCCCGCGGTTGCCCGCCCCCTCCAGGTTTCGGGGGCGGACGCGGTAGGTCAACGCACCGCGCCAGAAAGTAACACCGACTTAACGGGACGTTTCACCCGGTTCATCTGCCGGTTCGCGGCAACCGAGAGAACTTTTCCCGATTCTCCGTCCTGAAGTGGTCAGCGGCTTTCCCAGGCCTGATCAAGAAACCGTTCCGCCTCCGGCCCGATGATCACCGCACTAGGCTGGGGCGCCATGACGGCACGCCCCCTCACCGAGATCGTCGAAGCCGGCTGGGCGCAGGCCCTCGCCCCCGTCGCCGGGACGATCGCGGCGGCCGGCGACTGGCTGCGCGCCGAGGTCGCCGCCGGACGCCGCTACCTGCCCGCCGGGAACCTCGTCCTGCGCGCGTTCACCCAGCCGTTCGACGAGGTCCGCGTCCTCATCGTCGGGCAGGACCCCTACCCCACCCCCGGCCACGCGGTCGGCCTCAGCTTCTCGGTCGCCCCCGACGTCCGGCCGCTGCCCGCCAGCCTGGTCAACATCTTCCGCGAGTACTGCGACGACCTCGGCCACCCCGAGCCGTCCAGCGGCGACCTCACGCCGTGGGCCGAGCAGGGCGTCCTGCTGCTCAACCGGGCCCTCACCGTCATGCCGCGCAAGCCCGGCTCGCACCGCGACAAGGGCTGGGAGCAGGTCACCGAGCAGGCCATCCGCGCGCTCGCCGCCCGCGGTCGGCCGCTCGTCGCCATCCTGTGGGGCCGCGACGCCCGCAACCTCAAGCCGCTGCTCGGCGGCGTCCCGTGCATCGAGTCGCCGCATCCGAGCCCGTACTCGGCCAACAGCGGCTTCTTCGGCTCCCGCCCCTTCTCCCGCGCCAACCGGCTCCTGGAGGAGCAGGGCGCTCCCCCCGTCGACTGGAAGCTGCCCTAGGGTCCCGCGGGGAGGCGGCGCAGCAGGGCGGCGAACTCGTCCGAGGCGTGCGTCGGGGCGTCGGCGGGCAGCGGGGTCAGGCGGCGCTCGCCGTGGCTCCAGTAGACGCCGGGGGCGCACGGGTCGTCGGCGGCGGCGTGCATCTCGCGGACGACGTCGGCGAAGACGGGGAGCACCTCGCGGACGGCCGTCGAGGTGATCGGGTACAGCAGCAGCGTGCTGTGGCACGGGACGCCGACCAGCGCGCCGTGCTCGTTCGGCACCGGGAGGAACTGGTCGACCTCGCTGAGCAGCGCCGACACGTACCGGCTGCCGGGCTTGGTCACCACCCGGACGTCGCGTCCGGGCAGCAGGGGCTGGTCGTGCACCGACACGTCCGCCAGCTCGCGGTCGTGGGTGTTCGTCATCACGTAGCCGAGCTTGTGCAGGCCGAGCAGGCCGGCCCGCGCCTTCGTCAGCGGGCCGCCGTAGCGCGGGTGCTCGATCATCACCATCGCGTCGAAGTGGTCGCCCGCCGGGACGACGACGAGGCCCTCGCGGTCGCGCGGCGCGAGCTTCGGCACGATCCGCAGCCGCAGCAGCTCGCGCACGTCGCCGAACAGCTCCATCTCGCCGACGGCGAGGAACGCGCGGTCGCCGACCTCGCGGACCCACTCGCCCACCACCTGCGGCCACACCGAGCGCGGCTCGCGGGCGCAGCGCTCCAGCACCGTCCAGCTGGAGGCGCGCGCCTCGGACCGGCCGAGCGGCAGCACCACCTCGGAGGTCCCGGAGTCGAACCAGGCGCTGGGCGCCAGCGCCGGGAGCACGTCGCGGATGAGCGCGTGCACGTCCGCCGCCGCGTCCAACGGTTCCATGCTCATCCCCCTTCACCATCGGCGGATCACGTCACACCCCCACCTTCTCAGAGTTCCGGCCGGTTGTGGGATCCATCGCGATCCCTGCGCCGCACTCGCTGATCATGGCGTCCCTCAAGTACGGTGCTGACATGTCCGAACGCGTGTACCCGCCAGTGATCAAGACGGCCCTCGGCGTGTTCAAGGCCCTGAACATCACGTTCCGCATGGAGGGGACCGAACGGATTCCCAGCACCGGCGGTGCCGTGCTCGTCAGCAACCACGTGAGCTACCTCGACTTCATCTTCGCGGGCCTGGCCGCGCACCCCGCCGGCCGGCTGGTGCGGTTCATGGCGAAGAAGGAGATCTTCGACAACCGGATCGCCGGGCCGCTGATGCGCGACATGAAGCACATCCCGGTCGACCGGGAGGCGGGCGCCTCCTCGTACGCGGCGGCGCTGAAGGCGCTGCGCGGCGGCGAGATCATCGGGGTGTTCGCCGAGGCGACGATCAGCCGGTCGTTCACGGTCAAGGAGATCAAGAGCGGCGCGGTGCGGATGGCGGTGGCGTCCAAGACCCCGCTGATCCCGGTCGCGATCTGGGGTCCGCAGCGGCTGTGGACCAAGGGCCGCAAGCGCCGGCTGCTGCAGCGCAACGTCCCGGTGACGATCCTCGTCGGCGAGCCCATGCACCCCAAGCGCGGCGACGACTACGACCAGGTCACCGAGGAGCTGCGCGCCCGCATGTCCGAGCTGCTGGAGCGGGCGCAGCGCGAGTACCCCGACGTCCCGAAGCCGGGCGAGACGTGGTGGCAGCCCGCCTACCTGGGCGGCACCGCGCCGACGCCGGAGGAGGCCGAGAAGCTCGACTTCCAGGAGTCCGAGGCCCGCAAGGCCGCCCGGCTGGAGCGCGAGTCGCGCGAGGGCGGCGGGGCCTGAGCCGGACCAGCGCCGGCGGCCGCGTCCCTAATTCGGTGGACGCGCCCGCCCGGCACGCCTGATGATCAATGACATGACCATGTCGCGGGAGAGCGCGCAGGACGTCCTGCATCTCGTCGGGCCCGGGGAGAACGTGACCGATCCGGGGCCCGAGTCGACGCTGCCCGTGGTCTTCAACCTCAGCGACAACAACTCCCCCGCCGACGTGATGGACGTGCTGTCGCTGCGCCCGTTCGCGTCCGGCGAGCAGCCCTGGTCGCGGTCGACGCGGCTGGACCACGTCCGCCCGGAGGCGCCGCTGCGCCCGGACGGCGCGCGGCTGGTCCGGGTCGCCCGCGAGAAGGGCAAGGAGTCGGTGCTGGCCGAGGGCGACGGCTGGACGCTGCTGACGAACCGGTGGAAGAACGGCAGCGCCTACCTCGCGGTGTCGGCGGTCTCCGACGAGCTGGCCGAGTCGGTCCTGGACGCGTCGGTGAAGGACGCGACGGACCCGCCGAAGACCGACGAGACCAGCGTCGAGATGGGCTTCTGGCACATGGGGATGCACGGCCCGTCCCGCGACGAGCGCGCCATCTCCGCCGACGCGTGGGAGGACATCCGCGGCAACTACACCGGCGCGGTCGCGGACGCGCTCGACCACGTGATGAAGCTCACCCGCGACGAGGTGGCGGGCCGGCTCCTGCTGCTGCACGGCCCGCCCGGCACCGGCAAGACGACCGCGCTGCGCGCGCTGGCGCGGGCGTGGGGCAAGTGGTGCCAGGCCGACTGCGTGCTCGACCCGGAGGCGCTGTTCGGCACCCCCAGCTACCTGATGGAGGTGGCGGTCGGCGACGACGAGGACGACAACCGCCGCTGGCGGCTGCTCATCCTGGAGGACTGCGACGAGCTGATCCGCGGCGAGGCCAAGCAGTCGACGGGCCAGGGCCTGTCGCGGCTGCTCAACCTCACCGACGGGATGCTCGGGCAGGGCCGGGACGTGCTGGTGGCCATCACCACCAACGAGGACCTGGCGATGCTGCACCCGGCGGTGGTGCGGCCGGGCCGCTGCCTCGCGCAGATCGAGGTGGGCCGGCTGACCCGCGACGAGGCGGTCGCATGGCTGGACGGCTCCGACGCCGCCGCCGAGATCGGCCCGGACGGCGCCACCCTCGCCGAGCTGGCCGCGCTCCGCAAGGGCGAACGCCGTCCCGAGGTCCACGAGAGGCCGGCGTCCGCGACCGGCTTCTACCTCTAGCCCCGCGTCCGGTCAGGTGGCCTTGGCGAGGGCCTGCTCGATGTCGGCCCACAGGTCGTCCGGCTCCTCCAGGCCGACGGCCAGGCGGACGGTGCCCTCGCCGATGCCGGCGGCGGCGAGGGACGCGGCGTCCATCTGGCGGTGGGACGTGCTCGCCGGGTGCATGACGAGCGTGCCGGTGTCGCCGAGCGACGGGCTGAGCGACACCAGCCGCACCGACTCGCTGAACACCCGGCCGGCCTCGCGCCCGCCGGCCAGCTCGAACGACAGGACGCCGCCGGAGCCGTCCGGCAGCAGCCGGCGCGCGGTCTCGTGCTGCGGGTGGTCGCCGAACCCCGGGTAGTGGACGCGGTCGACGGCCGGGTGCGCGGCGAGGCGGCGCGCGAGGTCGAGGGAGGTCGCGCTGTGCCGGGCGATCCGCATCGGCAGGGTCGCGAGCCCGCGCAGGGTCAGCCACGCCGCGAACGGGTCGGCGACGGAGCCGAGCTCCACGGCGTGGTCCCAGACGCGGCGGTGCACGTCCGGGTCGGCGAACACCGCGGCGCCGCCCACGGCGTCGCCGTGCCCGCTGATGTACTTGGTGAGGGAGTGGACGACGATGTCCGCACCGTGCTCGATCGGCCTGCACAGCAGCGGCACGAAGGTGTTGTCGACGACGGTGAGCACGCCCGTGCCGC
This sequence comes from Actinomadura opuntiae, assembly GCF_030283205.1. Lineage (GTDB taxonomy): Bacteria > Actinomycetota > Actinomycetes > Streptosporangiales > Streptosporangiaceae > Spirillospora. Next base: position 16,423 of record NZ_JASNWF010000017.1, on the reverse strand, counting down.
GGACGGCCTCGGTGAACGCCGGGAGGTCGGTGACGTGCGTGGTCGGGTTCGAGACCGTCTCCAGGTAGAGGAGCCGGGTGTTCGGGCGCAGCGCCGCGCGGACCTCGTCGGGGTCGTCGCCGGGGACGTGGGTCAGTTCGAGGCCCCACCGGTCGGCGAGGTCGTGCAGCAGCGCGTACGTCCCGCCGTACAGCGACGACTGGGCGATCACGTGGTCGCCCGACTTCAGCAGCGCCATCAGGACGGCATTGATCGCGCCCATCCCGGCGGCGGCGGCGAGGGCTCCGGCGCCGCCCTCCAGTTCGGTGAGGGACTGCTCGAGGGAGCGGACGGTCGGGTTGCTCATCCGCCCGTACAGGAACGCCTGGCCGGGGCCGTGGAAGGCGGCGGCGAGGTCGTCGGCCCCGTCGAAGGCGAACAGGTGGCCCTGGTAGACCGGCTGGCCGAGCGGGCGGCTGCCGGACGGCTCGATCACGGGCGGGTGGACGGCGCGGGTCTGCGGGTGGTGTCCGGTCATGGTTCCAGCCTGCGGTGCGGGGGAGGCCGGCGGCAGAGCCAATCGCGGGCAGTGGCCTGGAGCCGGTTTCGACCAGTGGCCCGGACCACGCCCCCGGCTTGCGCTCCGCGGCGCCGGACCACCGGCCCGGCCGGGGCCGCCGGCGTCCCGCCGTCCGGTACGGTTCCCGTCCGCCGGCTCACCCACCCCGCGAGGGCGAGCCGGCGGCCGAGGCGTCCCGGACGGGCGACGGGCGGCGTCCCACGGCCGGAGACCCGAGCATGTCCCGGCGGGCCCGGTCCGCACCATCCGGGAGACCACTGCCAACTCGCCGGATATTTCGCGTTCGTCCCGTACGGGCTAGGGGGCCGCGTGCGCGAACAGGTGCCGGTAGACCCGGCGCAGGCCGTGGAGATCACTGACAGGCTCGCCGAACGCCAGCCGCAGATCGAACGTCCCGCCCGCGTCCTGGGACGGTGCGGAGCAGCGCAGCCACATTCCGTACCGGTCGAGGCCGAGCGGCCGGACCTCCGGCAGGCCGTCCGGATCGCCGGCCGGGGACGCCGACACCGGCAGCAGGCCCTTCAGCTCGTCGCGGTGGCAGGAGTCCAGATGGGTCAGGATGCCCGCGCCGATGGCCACGAACGGGTCCGGCGCGGCGGCGGCGTACTCCTCGGGCTCCAGGGTCGCGCCGCCCCAGGCGTCCTCGACCTCGACCTGCGCGACGTCCAGCGTGAGCACCGTCCACGCGCCGTCGCGCGGCGGCGTCTCGGCGGCGAGGTCGAGCAGTTCGGGACGCGGATGCGGGCGGGACAGCTTCAGCGCGGCGTCCCGCAGCCCGGCCGGCGGCAGCTCGGTGAGCCAGCCGTGCAGCCAGGCCCGGCCGCGCACCCGGTCGGCGAGCGGCACCGGCGCGACGTCGTGGATCCGCAGCGTGGCGGGCAGGTCCTCCTCCCCGTCCAGCGCCCTGACCAGCGCCGACTCCTTCGGCAGGAGCAGCAGGGGCCGCCCGTCGAGGTCGGTGGTGTAGGCCGGGACGGGCGTGTGCGGCACCCCCGGCGCGGCGAGCACGCCGTCGCCCATGCCGTAGGCGAGCGTGCGCGCCCGTTCCGCCGCCGTCGGCCCGCCCGCCCGCGTCCCCGTCGTGTCCGCTCGCCCCACCATGGCCTCCTTGACGTACTAGGTTAGGCTTGCCTAACTAAGGCTTACCTAACCACTGAGGAGCGCGATGAACAACCCCCGCCCCAAGGTCCGCCTCTCCCGGGCCCTCGGCATCCCGCTGACGCCCAAGTCCGTCAAGTACTTCGAGGCCCGCCCGTACCCGCCCGGCATGCACGGCCGCGCCCGCAAGCAGGAGACCGACTACAAGGTCCGGCTGCGCGAGAAGCAGCGGCTGCGCGCCCAGTACAACATCCGCGAGGCGCAGCTCAGCAACGCCTTCGCCAAGGCCGCCAAGGCCGGCGGCAAGACCGGCGAGGCGCTGCTGGTCGACCTCGAACGCCGGCTGGACGCGCTCGTCCTGCGCGCCGGCTTCGCCCGCACCATCTACCAGGCCCGCCAGTTCGTCGTGCACCGGCACATCCTGGTGAACGGCCGCCGCGTCGACCGCCCGTCGTTCCGCCTGCGCCCCGGCGACGTCATCACGGTCGCCGGGCGCAGCCGCGGCATCGACGCCTTCCAGATCGCCGCCGCCGGCGGCCACACCGACTCCGTCCCGCCCTACCTCGACGTCCGCCACGACGCCCTCGCCGCCCGGCTCACCCGCCTCCCCGAACGCCCCGAAATCCCCGTCACCTGCGACGAACAACTGGTCGTCGAGCACTACTCGCGCTGACTCCCAGGGGGGCGACCCCCTGGCCGCTTGAACCTCAGCCACAGCCTGTCGACCGTTGACGGGGGTTCCAGGGGGTCGTCCCCCTGGGAGACTCAGCGGAGGTCGCCTAGTTCCTCGCGGGCGGTCGTGCGGAGGGTGCGGAGGGCTGTGACCAGGTGGTGGCGCTGGTCGTCGGTGAGGGGGGCGGCGAAGTGCGCGCGCAGGGTCTCGGCGTGCACGCGCAGCGCCTCGTCGAGCTTGGCGCGGCCGGCGTCGGTCAGCTCGACGAGGTGGCGCCGGCGGTCGCCGGCGGCGGCGCGCCGCCGCACGAGGCCCGCCTCCTGCATCCGGTCGATCAGCCGGGTCATGCCGCCGCTGGTGAGGATCAGCTCGCCGGCCAGCCCGCCCATGTCGGGGCAGTCCGCGCCGGCGTCCGACAGCCGGAGCAGCACCTCGAACACCGCGTGCCGGATGCCGCAGCGGCGCTCCAGCTCCCGGCCCGCGATGCGCTCCAGCAGGGCCGCGGCCGACAGCAGCGCCCCGAACTCGTGGACCACCTCGTCGGGCACCCGCGTGCCGCCGCCCGAGACCGTACGCTCCGTCACCGTCGTCATTCTGCCCGCCCCCTCCGACAACTCCGCACAACGCGCCGCGCCCCGCACGGCTTCCACCGTGCGGGGCGCGGACCGCGGCGGTCAGTTCTTCGGCTTGCCGCTCGGGCTCGTGCTCGGGGACGGGGAGGCGGCGCTGCTCCCCGGGACCAGGCCGTTGCTCCCCGCGTTCTGGTTGCTGTCGTTCACGCCGGACGGGTACTGCTTGGTGACCTTCCACTTGCCGTCGAGCTTCGCCATCGCGACGCGGATCAGCGTGGCCGGCTGGTTCACCTTGCCGTCCTTGGTCTGCAGGCCGATGTCGACGGCGACGACCGCCGTGGCGAACTTGCCGTTGACGCTGCCGACGAAGACGTCGCTGGTCTTGGACGACATGCCGACCTGGGCGTCGCTCTTGAACGCGGCGGTCAGGCCCGGCAGCGTGGACTGCTTGAACTGGTCGAGCAGGTCGCCGGCCATCAGCTTCTCGGCCTTGGCCGCCTGCGCCTGGTAGTTGGACGCGTTGTAGTTGAACGCCACGTCGCCGTACTGCGACACCACCTTGGCGACCTCGGCGCGATCGTCCTTGTCCGACGCCAGGCCGCTCGCCCGCGTCCACTGCCAGATCGCGAGGCTCGCCAGCAGCGCCACCACGACGACCACCGCGATGACGCGGCCGAGGGCGGGCCCCTCGGCGTGCTCCTTCGGCGACCGGGTGGGGGTGTAGGAGAACGGGCCGACCTTGCGGACGGGACGGGCGGCGTCCCCCTCCCCGGCATGCTCCTCCGGGGGCTCGAGCCGCGCGGGACGGGGCTTGGCCGCCGCCGCGGGCCGGGCCGGCGACGGCTTCGCCGCGGGCTTGGCCGTCCTGACCGCCTTGGCCGGACGGGCGGGGGGCTCCTCGTCCTCCTCGGCCTCGATCGCCTCCAGGACGTCGTCGAGGTCCTCGTCGTCGTCGATGACCTCGATGACCCGGACCCGCCGCTTGCGCTTCGGCCTGGCGGCGGCCGGGCGCTCCCCGGCCTCGGCCTCCTCCTCCGACGCGGCGGCCGTGGCCTCCGCGGCCTCCGCGTCGCCGACCGCCTCGTCCTGCGCGGACGCGACCGCCTCGACCTCGCCGGCCTCGTCGGCCGGGTCGCGCCCCTCGGCGGCGTCCGCGGCCTTCTTGGTGGTCTTGGCTGTCACTTCGGTACTCCTACGGGGATTGGGGTCAGTCCTTGCCGCGGCGGCGAAGCCGGGACAGGCGGGACACCACGGGCACCGAGCCCATCATGACCCTGATCAGCACCATCAGTGCCAGAACCGGGGGAATGTACACTAGCCAAACCGGCGGCCCACCAGAAGAGTCCTTTCCGCCGTTCGCGGCGTTCCGGACGTTCAGCGGCTTGTCGAGCGCGGGATCGTGGGTGGGGATCACGTCGCCCGGGTTCTTGGCCCGGTAGGTGTTCTGCTTGACGCCCAGCGCGGGCGTCCGGCCGCCGGCGCAGGTCGGCACCGTGGCCAGCTGCGGCTGCGGCAGCGGGTACCGGTACTCCAGCGCCGCCTTGCGCTTCAGCGTGATCTCGAAGATCACGTTCAGCACCGGCTTGCCCTGGTCCAGCCCGATCACGTTGTCGAGGACGGTCTTCAGCTGCGGCGCGACCGCCAGCGTCCGCTTCAGGTCCGCCAGGTAGTTCGGGTTGTAGGCGGCGATGCCCCAGTTGCCGAGCATGTCCACCGTGCACTCGAAGTCCGGGCCGGTCTCGTCCAGCAGCTCGTTCACCGTGGACAGCAGGCCGGGGCCGGTGTCGCGCAGCTCGGCGAGCTGGCCGCGCATCTGGGCCAGCGCCGAGGTCAGGGCCGCGACGTTGTCGATGCCGGCCCCGAGCGCCCCGCGGTTGTCGTTCAGCACGCTGGTGATCTTGCCGAGGTCCCTGGTCAGCCCGTCCAGCAGCTCGGTGTTCTGCGCGAACGTCTGGGTGAGCTGGTCGCCGCCGTTGACGATCTGGCGGATGGAGTCCTCCCGGCCGGCCAGCCCCTCCGACAGCTCGTGGGTGAGCACCTTGGCGTCGTCGGGGTTGATCGCGTTCAGGGACTTGATGACCGCGCCGAACAGGTCGCTGTACTTCGGCGGGACCTTGGTCTGCGACACCGGGATGACGGTGCCGGGCCGCATCGGCGGCGCGCCCGCCTTCCCCGGGCCCGGGGTCAGCTCGACCACCGGCTCGCCGACCGCGGACTTGCGGGCCGCCGCCGCGGTGACGCCCTGCGGGATCTTCACCCCGCGCTTCATGTCGAGCCGGACGACCACCTTGTTCTTGTCCAGCCGCACCGAGTCGATCTTGCCGACCCGCAGGCCCAGGTAGTCGACCTCGAAGCCCGGGTGCAGTCCCGGCGAGGACTCGAACTCCACCGTGATGTGGTACGGCCGGTCGATGAAGTCGAAGTGCACCACGTTCCGGAACGCCCACACGACCATGATCACGGCGAGCGCGCCGAACACCGCCAGGTTGATCGTCACTCGCCTGGTCATTGCCGCCCCTGCAGGATCTTGTCGAGGTCCGGGAACGCGGTCTTGAACGGCTTCGGCAGCTCGGTCCCGCCCGTGCCGCCGCTGCCGCCGGTGCCGCCGCCGCCCGCCGCCTTGCTCTTCTTCTTGGCGGGCTTGTCGCCGCCCAGCACCGGCGACCCGTCCGGCCACACGATGTTCAGCAGCGGGTACAGCAGCAGCTGGCCGTCGTAGCTGGCCTTCGGCAGCTTCTCGGTGAAGGTGACCAGCCCGTTGACCAGCTTCGTCAGCCGGGTCCGGTTGTTGCCGAGCTGCGCCAGGACGGGGTCGAGGTCGTCCAGCAGCCGGCGGAACCGGGCGATCCGCCCCTCCAGCACCTTGTCGTTCAGCTGGCGGGCCGCCTCGGTCAGCGTGGAGACCGTCCTGAGGATCTTCTGCTTGTCCTGGTCGAGCAGCCGGGTGGTGCGCTCGAGCTGCACGGGCGCCTCGCTCAGCGCGTCGTCGCCGGCGGCCAGCGACCGGCCGAGCCGGGCGAGGTGGTCGACCGACTCGCCGAGCTGCTCGCGCTGGTCGGCGACCAGCTTCAGCAGGCTGGTCGCCTTGGCGATGGTCGTGTTGAGCCTGGTGCCGTTGCCGTCGAGCGCGGTGGCGCCGGCGTTGACGACCGTCGCCACGTCGTTGCCGGCCAGCGCCTGCACCAGCGGGCCGGCCTGCCCGACGACCTGCTCGAACGCCGGCTGCACGCTGGTCTGCCCGATCGCCGCGTGGTTCGCCAGGAACGGGCCGCGGTCCATGCTGGCGCCCGGCGGCATCTGCAGGTCCACGAAGTTCTCGCCGAGCAGCGACGTCACCTTGATCTCGGCGCGGGTGCCCTGCGGGATCTTGATCCCGTCCTTGATGGACAGCGTCACCTTCGAGCGGTAGCCGTCCAGCTCCACCTTGGTGACGCTGCCGATCGTGATGTCGGACATCTTCACGCTGTGCCCGGCGACGAGCCCCTGCACGTCGCTGAACTCGGCCGTGAGCGTGAGGTGCCCCTTCGGCGCGCCGACCGTCTTGTAGCTGCAGCCGGAGACCGCGACGACCACGGCGAGGACGAGCGAGACGAGCTTCCTGCCCATCAGTTGCCTCCGTTCTGCCAGGGACAGTTGGAGTTGGGCTCGGGAAGCGGGCAGGCGACCTCGTCGGAGTCCATCAGGCCCTTCAGCCACGTCCGGACGAACGCGTCGGTGGCGAACCGGATGTGCAGCGACTTGTCCTTCTTGCCGTAGCCGCCGATGAGGGCGTCGCTGACGCCCGGCAGCACGTTCAGCAGCTGCGCGACCTGCTTGGCGTTGCCCTTCAGCATCAGCGCGACCCGGGTGAGGACGGCGAGGTCGTAGGGCAGCTGCCCCTTGTACCTCTTGAGCAGCTTGTTGCCGTTCTTGGACAGGTCGAGCACCGCGCCGATCAGCTCCTGCAGGTCGCCGCGCTCGGAGGCGAGCACCTGCGTCGCCTGCCCGAAGTCCTGGATCATGGTGCCGAGCACCTGCTCGCGGCCCCGCACCACCCCGGCCATCCGGCTGAGGTTCTGCGCGACCTCGATCAGGTCCTTGTCCTGGCCCGCGACGTTCTCCACCAGCCGGGAGCTCTGCTCCAGCGTGGCGTTGAACTCCTTGCCGTTGCCGTTGACCGAGTCGGCGGCCTTGCCGAGCGCGGTCTGCATCTTGGTCGGGTCGAGCGCGTTCGCCAGGTTGGTGAAGGAGTTCAGCGCGTCGTCCACCTCGACCGGCACCGACGTCCGCTCGATCGGGATGACGTTCGAGGTCTCCTTCGCCTCGCCCGGCTTCCACGCCGGGTGCAGCACCAGGTTGCGCTCGCCGACCAGGTTCAGCGGGACGATCGAGGCCTGCACGCCCTGCGGCAGCGGGACGTCCCGGTCGATGTGGAACGTCACCTTGATCTTGTCGCCCTGCTTCTCGACCGTGTCGACCAGCCCGACGTCGACGCCCATCACCAGGACCTTCGACTGGGGGTAGAACGAGCGCGCCTTCGGCACGTAGACGGTCATCTCGCGCTTCCCGCCGGAGGAGCCGAGCGAGCAGCCGCCGAGCGCGGCGGCCAGCGCCAGCGCGATCGCGGCGGCGCCCAGCCTGGTCGTCCGGGAGACGCGGGTCAGCCGGCCCATCAGTTGCCTCCCTCTCCGGCGGGGGAACGCCGCGTGGAGATCGGGCCGGGCGGCTGGATCGGCCCGAGTCCGGTGAGCACGCCCTCGATCCAGGGCCCGTTGCCCTTGAGGTTGGCGACCTGCTGGAACGTCGGGCCGAGCAGCGAGAAGTCGGTGTTCAGCGCGTCCATGTTGGGTGCCAGCCGGTTGGTGAGCAGGTGCAGGTTGTCCAGCAGCGTGTCCAGCTTCTTCTGGTTCCTGGAGATGACGTTGTCGAGGGTGCGGACCGTGCGGCTGCCCTGCCCGATCGTGGCGGCCAGCTCGTTGCGCCGGTTCACCAGCGACTGCAGCAGCACCTGGCCGGCGTCGATGATCTCCCGGAGCTTGTCGTCCTTGGCCGCGAGCGTGCCGGTGATGGTCTTGCTGGCCTCGATCAGGTTCTGGATCTGCGGGTAGGAGTCGTTGAGCGTGCGCGACAGGTCCTGGATGTTCTCCAGGATCCGGTGCAGCTTCGCGGCGCCCGGCGACTTGATCGCCGACACCTCCGTGAGCAGCTTGGTCATGCTCTTCTCGTCGAGCTTGCCGACGATGTTCTGGGTGTTCTGCAGCGCCTCCGGCACGGTGAACGGGACCCCGGTGTGCGCCAGGGGGATCCGCCGCCTGGGCTCCGGCAGGCTCGCCAGGTAGGGCTTGGCGACCGGACCGGACAGCTTCAGGTAGCGGCCGCCGAGCAGCGTCGTCGTCTCGATCTCCGCCCGGGTGTCGCGGCCGAGGTCGATGCCGGAGTTGACGTGCCAGGTGATGAGGACCCGGCCGTGCGCGAAGTCCGGCTCGACCGCGGTGACGCGGCCCGACTTCACGCCGGCGACCCGCACGTCGTCGCCCTTCTTCAGGCCGGCCTGGTCGGAGAAGTAGCCGCTCATCGTGTAGCCCTGCTCGAACAGGTGCAGCTGGCCGATCGCGAACGCGAAGATCAGCCCGGCGGTGAGCACCGCGAGCGTCCCGATCGCGACGAGCTTCTGGTTGACGTCCCGCAGGGACTTGAGCGCCATCAGCCGCCACTCCCCGTCAGCATCGCCTTCAGCTTGGCGAGGTCCTGCTTGGACGGCTGGTCGGTGCCGGGCGCCTTCGGCAGCTGCATCGGGAAGGGGCACGGCCCCTGCACGATGTTCAGGCACAGCGCGTTGGTGCGCAGGAAGTGCCCGCCGTTGGCCGCGGCGAACAGCTCCCGCAGCGTCAGCGGGAGCTGCTGCACCATCTTCTCCAGCTGGTCGACGTTCAGCCGGAAGGTGTCGCTGAACTTGCCGAGGTTGTCGATGATGCGGGCCAGCTGCGCGTCGTTGCCGCCGAGCACCGCGTTCAGGTTGGTGGTGACGCCCGAGATCTGCACGACCGCGTTCTCCAGCAGCTTGCGGTTGTCGGCGAACACGCCGGTCAGCGAGGCCAGGTTGTCGACGCTGGCGGCGATCTGCGAGTCCCGCTTGGCGAGCGCGTCGCTGACCGTCTCGTAGTTGTCGATCATTCCCTTGATGGTGTCGCGGCGGGCCTCGAAGGTCTGCAGCAGCGCGTCGAGGTTGTCGGTCAGCAGCGAGACGTTCTGCTCGTTGCCGTCCAGCGCCTGGGAGAAGGCGAACAGGATCTTGTTGATCTGGTTCGGGTCCAGGCTCTGGGTGAGCGGGCCGAGGTTGTTGAGGATCTCGCCGAGGTCCACCACCGACCGGGTGTGCGGCACCCGGTCGCCGTTGCCGAGCTTCGCGGTGCCGGTGCCCGGCTCCAGGTAGATGACGCGCTGGCCCATCACGTTGCGCCAGCGGACGGCGGCGGTGGAGTCGACGGGCACCCGGACGTCCCGGTCGACCGCCATCCCGACCACGGCCTTGCCGCGCACCACCTTGATGCTCTTCACCTGGCCGACCGGCGTGCCCGCCACCTTCACCTGGTCGCCGGTGAGCAGGCCGGTGACGTCGTCGAACGTCGCGGTCAGGGTGTAGCGGGAGTTGAAGCTGGTGCCGAGGATCTGCTGGCCGATGTAGAAGGTCAGCAGCAGGGTCAGGACGAGGAAGACCAGGAACTTCAGGATCGTGGTGTACTCCGGGCCGCGGGCCGTCTTGCCGAGCACCGGGCTCATGGCCTGCCTCCCGGCGTCGTCGCGGTCTTGCCCTTCGGCTGGAACGGGTCGGTGGTGCACACGTCGATGAAGACCTGGCACAGGTCCAGCGAGAGGACCTCCTTGGCCTGCGCGATCGTGGTGCCCGACGGGCCGGGGATCCGGATGATCTGCGACAGCAGGCCGAAGAAGCCGTTGAGGCTGTCCATCAGCACCGGCAGCTTGTCGTTCTCGGAGTGCACCGTCGCGGCGATCCCGCCGACGTCGTCGATGAGCCTGCCGAGGTTCGCGCCGTGCCCGCGCATCGTGGTGCCGACCGTGTCGCTCAGCCGGGTCGCCTGCGCCAGCAGCTGGTCCACCTTGTCGGGCTTCTCGGTGATCACCTTCGACACCGTGTTGAAGTCGCCGGTGAAGCGGGTGACGTTGTCGCCGTGCGCGGCGAGGGTGCCCGACAGCCCGTTGAGGTCGCTCAGCAGCGCCCGGATGTAGGCGCGGTCCTGGTACGTGGCGTCCACGACCGTCGCCCCGTTCTGGATCAGCCGGCGGGCCGCCGGGCCCTCACCGGACAGCCCGGCTCCGAGGGTGTGCAGGATCGTCGCCACCTCGTCCGGGTTGATCGCCTTGGTGAGGTTGTAGGCGGGCCACGCCGTCTGCGACAGATCCTGCGGGTCGGAGGTCCGCACGACCGTCCCGCCGTCCCGCAGGTACGGGCCGGACACCTCGTGCGCGCCGGGGTTCAGCACCAGGTCCTTCGGCCCGAACACCGAGACCGGCTCGATCGTCGCGCTGGCCGTGTCGGGGACCCGGACGCCCTTGTCGACGCGGAGCCGGACGGTGACCCGGCCGTTGCGGTCGAGCTTGATGTGCTCGACGGTGCCGACCGCGATGCCGCGGACCTTCACGTCCGACTTGCCGGGGTCCAGGCCCTGCCCGGCGGTCCCGAAGGTCGCGTTGTAGTACGTCGATCCGGCGTGGGACGGGGTGCTCGCGATCGCGACGCCGATCGCGGCGGCCGCGATCACGCCGGCGCCGACCAGCCCGAACATCGTCCGGGACCGGCTGGAGAGGCTCTCGTCGCTCATCCGGTCAGCCTCACCGTGCTGCCGTGGCCCCAGAAGATGTACGACAGGAGCAGGTTCATCAGGATCATCAGGATGGTGGACTCCCGGATGGCGCGGCCCGCGGCGACGCCGACGCCGACCGGGCCGCCCGCGGCGTAGTAGCCGCGGTAGCAGTGGATGAACATCACGATGAACGCGAACACCGCGACCTTGATGACGCTGTAGAAGACGTCGATCGGCGGCAGGTACAGGTGGAAGTAGTAGTCGTAGATGCCGGGCGACAGCCCGAAGTACTGGATCGTGATGAACCGGGTGGCGAAGAACGCCATGAACAGCGACACCAGGTAGAGCGGGACCAGGGCGATGACGCCGGCGGCGACCCGGGTGCACACCAGGTAGGCCAGCGAGTTGATGCCCATGACCTCCAGCGCGTCGATCTCCTCGGAGATCCGCATCGCGCCGATCTCGGCGGTGAACCCGGTGCCGACCTGCGCGACCAGCGCCACGCCCGCGATGATCGGGGTGACCTCGCGGACGTTGGAGTAGCTGGCGACCAGCCCGGTGAACGCCTCCGCGCCGATGCGCTCGAGCCCGGGGTAGCCCTGCAGGCCCACCATCGCGCCGGTGGCCAGCGACATCGTCGCGATGACGAAGATCATGCCGCCGCCGATCACCAGCGCGCCGACGCCGACGGTGATGTCGCTGACCTGCTTGGCCAGCGTCTTTCCGTACTTGCGCCGGATGATGATGTCGAAGAACAGGTGGTACAGGACGCGGCCGAGGAAGATCGGCAGGTTGGCCGAGGCCGACAGCCCGGCCGCGCGGCCCTTGAAGGCCCGGCCCAGCTTGCGTACGGGGAAAATGGCGACCATCAGAACCTCGGGGGGAACAGGACCTGGTAGATCATGGTGAGGATGTAGTTGGTGGCGAACACCATGATCGAGGTGACCACCACCGCCTTGTTCACCGCGCGGCCGACGCCGACCGGTCCGAGGTCGCAGTTCATGCCCATGTAGCAGGCGACCGCGGCGGCGATGAATCCGAAGATCCACGCCTTGAACAGGGTGATGACCAGGTCCGAGAACTGCAGCAGGGTCGTCGCGCCGTCGAAGAACGCGCCCGGGCTGACGCCCTGCTGGATGACGTTGAAGTAGTAGCCGCCGAGCACGCCCGCCAGGATCACGACGGAGCAGAGCAGGCCGGACACCATGCTCGCCGCCCACAGCCGGGGGGTGACCAGGCGGTGGATCGGGTTGATGCCCATGACCTCCATGGCCGCGAGTTCGTCGCGGATGTTGCGGGCGCCCATGTCCGCGGTGATGGCCGAGCCGCCGACGCCGGAGACCAGCAGCGCCGCGGCCAGCGGGGCCACCTGCTGGATCATCGCGGCGGTCAGCAGCGCGCCGGTGCCGGACTGGGCGCCCAGCTGCCGGGCGATGTCGCCGACCTGCAGCGAGATGGTGGCGCCGAGCGGCACCGCGATCAGCATCACCGGCACGCTGGTCACGCGGGCGAGGAACCAGCACTGCTCGACGAACTCGCCCCACCACTGCCGCAGGTCCCAGGTGCGGCGCAGCCCCTCCAGCAGGGTCACGCACAGCAGCCCGGTCTCGTCGAGCGCGCGCTCGACCCGCCTGCGTGCCAGGTCCGGGGCCCTCGTCAGGCTCAGGGCCATCAGCCGGTGCCCTCCCCCGCGGGGGGTGCGTGAAGGGTCATCCCAGCCTCCTTCGTTCTCGGACGTCGGCGCCCATCCGATACTCCGGTTCCCTGCCCTGCCACGGGGGCGCCGCTGTGTCCTACGGGTGTTCCGCGCCACCGCGGTCTCGGTCGAGACCGGTACCACTCACGGGACCACCAGGGTCACACGGACGCTCTCGTCCCGCTTGTGATCTGGAGCACTCTATTGGAAGAAGTTCTAAGAAGCGAGTACTTACATGATGATTTGTCCGAAGCTACGATCTCCCGCGTGCGAATCGAGGCGCGACGAGGCGCGGAACAGGCCCGGGAGGACGGCGTGGACCCGCTGGTCACCGGGATCAGGGACCGCTGGGCCGGGCAGGGCATGGCCGGCGGGCCGTGGCCGTTCATGGCGATCAGCTCGGTCGAGCGGCTGCACCAGATGCTCAAGAGGGCGCTGGACGCCGAGCTGAAACGGCTCGGGCTGAGCCGCACCGGCTACTTCCTGCTGACCACGCTGGCGCTCATCGGCAACGGGCACGCCCGGCTGAGCACCCTCGGCCGGATCCTGATGATGCATCCGACGACGGTGAAGCTGACCGTCGACCAGCTGGAGGCCGCCGGGCTCGTCGAGCGGGCCCGGCACCCGCGCGACCGGCGCGCCACGCTCGTCGAGATCACCACGGCGGGACGCGAGCAGGTGAACGCGGCGAACCTCGCGCTGGAGGCGCCCGGCGGCGCCCTCGCGCCGTTCGAGGGGATGCACCGCGAGCTGTTCGAGGCGCTGCAGCCGGCCCGCCTCGCGGCCGGCGACCTGGAGCTCTGACGCCGGTGAACCGCGTGCGACGCCGCCCGCGTACATCGTCATAGGCAACACAGGACCCGGGTGATAAGGCAGTCTTCTCCTATGCCACAGAGTCACGGCACGCGCAGACGTACCGGCCCCGCCTCCGCCCGCACCCGTTCCGAGCAGCGGCGCGGCGGCCGGAGGCGCGGTGGTGAGCGGGGCCCCGCGAGCCGCCGGACGGCCCTGGTCCCCGCGCCCCGGCAGTCCCCCGAGGAGCTGGAGGCGCTCGCCGCGTCCGGCCCGTCCGGCCCGTCCGGAGGCGACGGGCGGGCGCTGCCCGACCGGTACCGCCCGGAGCGGCGGCGCCGGGTCTGGCGGCTGCTCACCCACAACGTCACCATCACCGTCGCGGGCATCGCGGTGCTCGCCGGCGGCGTGGTGTTCGTCGACTGGGACAGGGTGCTGGGCGAGGCCGAGCCGCCGAAGGTCGCCACGGGCGGGCCCGTCTCCACCAACGACATGCTCGCCAAGCTGCAGGGCTCCGACATGGACGCCGTCACCGCCGACTCCATCGCGGCCGCCAAGGAGCGCGCCTACAAGGAGCACCAGGCGTACATGAAGAAGCTCAAGGAGCAGGCCAAGAAGGACGCCGCGGCCCGCGCGAAGCTGAAGGCCGAGAAGGAGAAGGAGCGGCTCGCCAAGTCCAACCCGAGCGCCGCGCAGAACAAGGCGTACGGCAAGAAGATGAACGCGGCCAAGGGCTGGGGCGACTGCTGGTCGTCGCTGCTGACGCTCTGGAACCACGAGAGCGGCTGGAACGAGCGGGCCGTCAACCCCGGCAGCGGCGCGTACGGCATCCCGCAGGCGCTGCCCGGCTCCAAGCTGGCCAGCGCGGGCTCCGACTGGCGCACCAGCTCCCCGACGCAGATCGCCTGGGGCCTCGGCTACATCAAGGCCCGCTACCACGACCCCTGCGGCGCGTGGTCCTGGTGGTCCGCCCACCACTGGTACTGAGCGGACCGCGGGCAGCGAGCGCGCCGCCGGTGCCGCGTGCTGGTGGCCCGGCCGCGATCCGGGCACGATGTGGGGATGACCACGAGCAGGGCGCGCCCGGCGGGCGGCGCGGGTGAGGCCGGCGGCGCCGGACGGCAGTGGGCGCGCGCGGACGCGACCCGGCAGGCGCTGCTGACCGCCGCGCAGCAGGTGTTCGCCGACCGCGGCTACGCCGACGCGGGCATCGCCGAGATCGTCGAGCGGTCCGGGATCAGCGTCGGCAGCCTGTACCACCACTACGGCGGCAAGGCCGGGCTGTACGTCGCGCTGTGGGAGGAGCTCACCGACGAGCAGGAGCGCAGCGCGGCGCAGGCGGTGTCGGCCGCGCGCAGGGACGGCGAGGACGACCCGATCGCGCTGTTCATCGCGGGCGCCCGCGCGTACCTGCGGGTCTGCTGGGAGCGGCGGGAGGCGGCCCGGCTGTTCCACGGCGGCGAGGGGCCGTCCGGGTCGTCGCTGATGCGGCGCAGCCGGGCGCAGCACTGGATCGCGCAGAACACCAAGCTGCTGCACGGCACGTCCGGCACCCCGGCGGGCCGCGCCGGGCAGGTGCTCAGCCTGGTGCTGACCACCGTGATCGGCGAGGCCGGCCGGGAGATCGCCACCGCCGAGGGCGAGGCGGAGGCCGCCGAGATCATCGACGAGGTGTGCCGCATCCTGATCCGGCTCGCCCGCTGACACGGCCCGGCCCTGCTCTCAGCGGGCCCGCGCGGGCAGCAGGGCCAGGCGCGGGCCGCGGCGGGCGTGCCGCCTGCGGCGCCGGCGGGCGGGTCCGGGCTCGCGCCAGTCGACCTTCGGGGCGGCCGCGTCGCGCGGCACCGCCTGCGTCGTCTCCGCCGGCGCGACCGTCCACACCACCACGGGCCTCGGCTCGGGCCGCCTCGGCTGCGGCCGTACCGGTTGCGGCGGGACGGGCGTCACCGGGCGCGCGGCGGCCCCGCTTGCCGCGACCCGGGGGCGGGCGCGGCGGAGGTGGAAGCGGCCGGACCGCCGGGGCGAGACGCTCTCCCGGCGGGCCAGCCGCAGTCTGAGCAGCAGCAGGGCCACCGAGGAGGCCATCGCCGCCAGCACGCCGGCCTGCAGCGCGGTCAGGTCGTCGAGGTCGGAGCCGTCGCCGGGCAGCGAGCGCAGGTTGGACATGGGGACCGGCGCGATCGGCGCGGGCGCGGTCTGCGGCCCTGCGACCGGCGGCAGCACGACGTTCGGCCCGCCCGGCCCACCGGGCAGGCCGGGCACGCCCGCGGCGGTGACGGGCGGGACGCCGGGCGGCATGGCGCTCGGAGTGATGCCGGGCGGCAGCGCGCCGGACGGCTGGGTGACGACAAGCGTGTACGTCCGGGACCGGGTGGCCGCGTGCGACGCCGAGACGCGGACGGTCAGCCGGATGGTGCCGGGCGCGGCGCCGGACGGGACCCGCACGGTGACCGTCCCCGACGCGCCGCCGGAGCCGACGCTCCCGAGCCCCTGCTCGGACGGCGCGGTGGTGGCGCCGCCGGTCGCCGACGCCCGCAGCACGGCGCCGGAGGCGGTCGCACCGGACGCCGACACCCGCACGGTGGCGGTGATCGAGTCGCCGGGGCGCACGGTCGCCGACGACACCGTGACCGCGACCGACAGCACCGGCTTCGCCGGCCGGCCCGGATCGTCCGGATGCGTCGGCCTGGGCGTGGGGGTCGGCGTAGGTGTCGGGGTCGGGGTGGGAGTCGGCGTGGGAGTGGGGGTCGGCGTGGGCGTCGGAGTCGGCGTGGGAGTGGGGGTGGGCGTCGGAGTCGGTGTGGGGGTCGGGGTCGGCGTGGGGCTGTCCGTGGGCGTCGGCGACCCGCTCGTCGGGGTGGGCGTCGGCTCCGCGATCACCGGGGACGCGCCGGAGACGGCGAGCACCGCCGCCACGCCGAGCCCCGCGAACACCGCACCGCCGGCCGACCGTGAGCGCACCTGTCCCCCACCTCCACCCTTCGAGACCCGTCAACGGTGCGATCGAATCAGGTCGCGAATGGCGCTTCAAGGCGTCCGGGAAAGCTTGTCAGCGAGCGACGAATTACCGTCCCCGGTCATTGATCCGGTTTATCGGGGATTGCGCATTAAGAGCGTGTCTCATGTGGGCTGTTTGGCGAGCTTCTTGTAGCAGGTGATGGCGGCGGCCAGGACGAGGAAGGCGTTGAACAGGTGGCCGTGGCGTTCGTAGCGGATGGTCAGGCGCCGGTA
>NZ_JASNWF010000016.1 GCF_030283205.1 Actinomadura opuntiae | reverse complement strand
GGACCGCGGCCGCCGCCGCCCCCACCGGGACCGCCGCGCCCGGGGGCGCCGGCCGGCCGCGAGGACGGCATGTTCATCGGGCTCGGCCGCGGGCCGCCCGGACGCGGCGGCATGCCGCCGGGGTTCGGGCGCGGGCCGCCGGCGCCCGGGGCGCCGGGACGCGGACCGCCCGGACGCGGACCGCCGGGACGGTCTCCGCCGCGCGGGCGCTCGTCGCGCTCGGGGCGGTCACCGCCCGGCCGCGGGCCGGGACGCGGGCCCGGCTTGGGCGCCTGGCCCATGCCGGTGTTGGTCGAGCTGAACGGGTTGTTGCCCGGACGCGGACGGCCTCCGCCGCCGCCCTGGCCGCCGGAGCGGGGGCCCGGACGCGGGCCCGGCTTGGGCGTGCGGGGGCCCGGACGCGGACCGGCGGGACCGGCCGGGGCGCCCTGGCCGCCGGACGGCGGGGCGCTCGGGGCCTTGGCCGCCGGGACCTGCGGCACCGGCGTGACCGGCGTGCTCGGCGCGGGCGGGACGGGCCTCGGACCCGGCCTCGGCCCGGAACCGGCGGGACCACCGGGACCACTGGGGCCGCCGGCGGGACGCGGCGCGGGGCCGCCCTGACCGGAGCCGGCCGGCGCGGGGCCGCCCTGACCGGGGCGCGGACCGGCGGGCCGCGGGGCCTGCGGGCGCGCGCCCTGAGATGAGGATTCCGACCCGCCTGCGGGCGGGCCGGGTCGCGGCGCGGACGGGCGCGGCCCCTGGGGCCGCTTCTGACCGCCTACGCGCCTGTCCCCCTGCTTGGAGGACGAACCGTTGGAGAAGGCTTCGGTAAGCCTGCGAACGACCGGCGCCTCGATCGTGGAGGACGCCGATCGTACGAACTCGCCCATTTCCTGGAGCTTGGCCATGACGACCTTGCTCTCGACACCGAACTCCTTGGCGAGTTCGTAAACCCGGACCTTGGCCACTGCACTCCCTACTCGGTCCGGGGGTGCGGCCACCGGACCGTCGTTAACCTGCCGTACTCATCGCGGCGTGCTCATCGAGCGCTCATAGCAATCTCGACCTGCTTCCGACTAGACGTCGCTTACCATTCGGCCATCCTGCTGCTGCGCGGCGTTCGCCGCAAGCCGGTCCCGCAGCGCACTGCCGTCGAGCGGACCCGGAAGGCGGAACGCCCTCGGGAACGCCCGACGTCGCTCGGCGAGATCGAGGCACCTCGGATCGGGGTGCAGATGCGCCCCCCGCCCCGGGAGCCGCCCGCGGGGGTCGGGGACGATCTCGCCCTCGACCACCACCAGGCGCAACAGGTCGGACTTGGCCGTGCGAACCCGGCAGCCCACACACGTGCGTTGTGGAGCCGCCCGGCCACGTTCCATGAGTCTACCGCGCCGAGGCGTCGGCGGGACCTGTCGCATGCTCTCCCGATGCGGAAGATCCGGAATCGCCGGCCTCGGCCGTCTTCGCGGAGGTCTCGTCCGCGCCCCGGTCCGGCTCGCTCGCGGGCCGGGCCGGCGCCGGCTCGGTGTCGGACCGGATGTCGATCCGCCAGCCGGTGAGCCGGGCCGCGAGCCGGGCGTTCTGCCCCTCCTTGCCGATCGCCAGGGAGAGCTGGTAATCGGGGACGATCACCCGTGCCACGCGGCCGTCGAGGTCGACCACCTCGACCGCTGAAACGCGCGCCGGGGACAGCGCATTCCCGACGAACTCGGCCGGGTCGTCCGACCAGTCGACGATGTCGATCTTCTCGCCGTGCAGCTCGGCCATCACGTTGCGGACCCGGCTGCCGAGCGGGCCGATGCAGGCGCCCTTGGCGTTGACGCCCGGCTTGCGCGACCGGACCGCGATCTTGGTGCGGTGGCCGGCCTCGCGGGCGATCGCGGCGATCTCCACGGTGCCGTCGGCGATCTCCGGGACCTCCAGCGCGAACAGCTTGCGCACGAGGTTCGGGTGGGTGCGCGACAGCTGCACCGACGGGCCGCGGTGGCCCTTGCGCACCTGCACGACGTAGGCGCGCAGCCGCTCGCCGTGGTCGTAGCGCTCGCCGGCGACCTGCTCCTGCGGCGGCAGCACGGCCTCGAGCCGGCCGAGGTCGACCAGCACGTTCCGCGGGTCCTTGCCCTGCTGGATGATGCCGCTGACGATGTCGCCCTCGCGCCCGGCGTACTCGCCGAACGTCAGCTCGTCCTCGGCGTCGCGCAGCCGCTGCAGGATGACCTGCTTGGCGGTCGTCGCCGCGATCCGGCCGAAACCGGTCGGGGTGTCGTCGTACTCGCGGAGGGCGTTGCCCTCCTCGTCGGTCTCGGTCGCCCACACGGTCACGTGCCCGCTCTTGCGGTCCAGCTCGACGCGTGCGCGCGGCGCCGCGCCCTCCGTCCGGTGGTAGGCGATCAGCAGGGCGTCTTCGATGGCCTTGACGGCCACGTCGAGCGAGATGTCCTTCTCGCTCTCCAGACCCCGCAGGGCGGTCATGTCGATGTCCACGAGGTTCCCCCCTCTAGTCCGGCTCAGCCGGAGAACGCGTTTCCTCGGCCTCGCCGGGCGGAACGGGCGGCTTGAACTCCACCTGGACGCGGCCGCGCCCCAGCTCGCCGTGGCCGAACCGGCGGCGCCGCGTCCCGGTGTCCCCCGGTCCGGCGGACTTGCCGCCGCCCTTGCCGGACCCCTTGGCCCGGACCGGGGCGACGTCGATCTCGACGGCCTCGTCGTCGGCCGCCACCACGCGGCCCTCGACCTGGCCGCCCTCGGCCAGCGGGGCGACGACCAGCCTGCCGACGGCGCGGCGCCAGTGCCGCGGCTCGGTGAGGGGACGGTCGACGCCGGGCGAGGTCACCTCCAGCACGTACGGCGAGGTGCCCATCACGTCGGACTCGTCCAGCAGCGCGGAGGCCTTCTCGCTCAGCCGCGCGATGTCGTCCAGGCCCACGCCGCCGTCGCCGTCCACCACGATCTTGACGAGCCGGCGGCGCCCGGCGGGCCGCACGTCGACCTCCTCCAGGTCGAAGCCCGCCGCCGCGACCGCGGGCGTGAGCAGCGCGGTCAGCTCGGCGATGGCGGCGTCGCGGGGCGGTCGCGCGGGCGCGTCGCCGCGGCCGCCTCGGGCGCGGCCCCCCTGAGCGCGGCCACCGCGGGACTCGACGCTCATGGGACCCACCTCCTGTTGTGCCTTCCCGCCCGCCCGGTGAGGGCGGCGGGACCTGTCGCTGAAGTCACCGCTTGTCCGCTGACTCCTCAAGACTATCGAGAGCCGGACACCTCAGCGGCCTTTCGAACAGCTCACCGGCGCGCCGGATATGGAATGCTTGAGCTGGCCCGATGGACGCGTCCGGCGACCGGCACGGCGCCGGCGGCGCGGCGAGGGCCGCCACCACCACACCACCGGGTGAGGAGACTCCCTTGCCAGAGGCCGTTCCGCGCCCGCCGGGCACCGTGTCGCGCCGGGGTCTGCTGCTGGGCGGCGGCGCCGTGCTGGCACTGCCCTGGCTGGCCGGCTGCGCGGCGGAGGCGGCCGGCCCCCGCCTCGACGTGTCGACGCTCGTCGGCGCGATCACCTCCGAGCAGGACCTCATCGCCACCTACGAGGCGGCGAAGGCCGCGGAGGCGTCGCTGGCCCGCCGCATCGATCCCGTCCTGGCGCACCACCGGCGGCACCTGGCCGTGTTGAAGCGGCACTACGTGCCCGGATCGGGGAACAGGGCGCGCGAGGGCGGCACGATCCCGCCGCCGCACGCGGCCGAGCTGCCCGACGGCGCGGGGCAGATCATGTCCGCGCTGCGGCTGGCCGAGGACCGCGCCGCCACCGCCCGCCGGGCCGACACCGCCAAGGCCCCGCCGGGGCTGGCGCAGCTGCTGGCGAGCATCGGTGCCTGCGAGGCGGGCCACGCCGCGACGGTGCACGCCCATCCGCCCGCCGATCCGGCCGCGTCCGGCGCTGAGGCGATCCAGAAGGCGCTGGCCGCCGAGCACGCCGCCGTGTACGGCTACGGGGTCCTCGGCGGCAAGCTGCGCGGCACCCTGCAGCAGACCGCGAAGGCGTACTGGGAGGCCCACCGCGCGCAGCGCGACAAGCTGATCTCCATCCTGTCGGTGGAGCCGGTCGCCGCCGCGGCCGGGTACCGGCTGCCGGTCAAGGTCACCAGCACGCGCAGCGCCGCCCGGCTCGCCGCCGCGCTGGAGGACGGCCTCGTCCCCGCCTACGTCGGCCTCGCCGGCGCCTCCGCCGCCGACCTGCGCGTCTTCGCCGCCGACGCCGCCGAGCGGACCATGGCGCGGTCGGCGAGGTGGCGGGCGAACGCGGGCGAGGGCGCCCCTCCGGACGCCTTTCCCGGCCTGCCCGCGACGGCCCTCGCGCCTCGTCCGGAACCGGGTGAGTGATCTCCCGCACGCCGGGAACGAATGCGCCCCATGTACGCGTTGTCGCCATTGCACTGGACCACTCGGGGGAGGAGCCCAGACCCGCCATGACCAGCACCCCGCAACGGCACGGGACCGACGTGCCCGGCACCCGCACGCCCAGTGCCCTGGACGAGCTGCGCGCCGCCTACCGCGAGCAGCTGAACCAGCTCGCAGCCGAGCGCGACGAGGCCCGCCGCCAGGCGCGCCGGGCCAAGGCGCAGGCCGCCGTCGCGCGCGCCGATCTTGCCAGCCTGAAAAGCCAGGTGCAGGTACTCCTGTCGGCCGCGGCGCGGCACCTGCCGGACCTTCCGGCGGTGGAGCCGGCGGCCCGTCCCGCCGAGGTCGAGGCCGCGTCCGGTGCCCCGCTCGCGCTTCCGGCCGCCGAGTCGGCGAACGCCGTCCGGCCGGCTGAGGCCGAGCACGCGCCTGCGGTCCCGTCCGTCCCGGACGAGACGGGCGTGGACCGTGCGGCCCGCGAGGTGGAGCGGGCCGGGGGCGAGGCACCGGGGCACCGCGAGACGCGCAAATCCCGAAGGTCCGGACGCAGGCGCGTCCGGACGGGCTGACCGGGGAGGAACGGCCCGCACATGGGCCGTGCGGAGGCCGCCGGGGAGGATTTTCCCGGCGGCCTCTCCTCGCCTGCGAACTGCTAATGTCCTGCGGTGACTTCGTACGGCCTCCTCGTCTCCCCCTCGCACAACCGGGTCTACGCGCAGGCCGCGGCGGGCCTGGTGAAGGCCGAGCTGGCGGTGTTCGGCGAGCGGGCGCTCGGCGGGCGCGTCCGCGACATCGAGGAGACGTCCATCGGCGGCGTCCCCTACGTGACGTTCTCGGCCGACGAACTCACCGAGACCGACGTCCGGCTGCTGTCGAACCTGTCGTCCTTGTACGCGTTGTTCGAGATCGAGGGTGAACTGCTCCGGCCGGTCGAGCTGAAGCCGCTGGACCTGTTCGGCAGCGATCTGCTGACCATCCAGAAGTACTCCGGGAAGACCAACGAGTACTTCACGAAGTTGCTGCTGAACGTCACCGCGATGGCCACCGACTCCCCCATGGACCTGGTGACCGGCAGGCCTCGTCTGCTCGACCCGATGTGCGGGCGGGGCACGACGCTGAACCAGGCCATGATGTACGGGCTGGACGCGGCGGGCATCGACATCGACGGCAAGGACTTCGACGCCTACGCGGCGTTCATCAAGACCTGGCTGAAGAACAATCGCGTGAAGCACCAGGCGGAGATCACGAGCGTCCGGCGGGAGAAGGCGGTGCTCGGACGGCGGCTGCACGTCACGCTCGGGGCGTCCAAGGAGCTGTACAAGAGCGGCGAGACGATGGAGATCACCGTCGTGAACGCCGACTCGGTCGGGGCGGAGAAGTTCTTCCGGCCCCGCTCGTTCGACCTGATAGTGACGGACGCGCCGTACGGCGTGCAGCACGGCAGCCGGGCCAAGGGCGCGCAGCCGGGCCGCAAACAGCAACTGTCGCGCAGCCCGGTGGAACTGCTGGACGCCGCGGTGCCGGGATGGGCGCGGCTGCTGCGGCCCGGCGGCGCCATCGGGATCTCGTGGAACACCTTCGTCGGGCGCCGCGAGGAGCTGGCGGAGATCCTGGCCTCCAGCGGGCTGGAGGTGCAGGACTCCGACGCCTATCTGGGGTTCCGGCACCGCGTCGACCAGGCGATCTCCCGCGACCTCATCGTCGCGCGCAAGCCCTGACCTCCTGGGACGCGGGCCTGGGACGCGGGCCGTTTTCTAGGACGCGTGCCAGGCCTCCACGTGCGGGAGCAGCTCGCCGATCTCGTGGATCAGCGCGTCCGGCGGCGTGAGTCCGGGGCGGGTGAACGCGTGCGTCGTCTGGTGCCAGATCTGGACGGCGCGCAGCCCGACGGCCTTGGCGCCGTGGATGTCGTCGTAGGGGCGGTCGCCGACGAAGACGCAGGAGGCGGGGTCGGTGGCGCCGACCGCCTCCATGGCGGCGCGGAACGCCTCGGCGTGCGGCTTGGTCCAGGGGATCTCGCTGGAGTAGACGGCGCCGTCGAGCAGGTCGAGGACGTCGTCGCGGGCGAAGATCCGCTCGTGCACCTCGCGGCTCCACATGGTGTTGGACAGCACGCCGACCTTGATGCCGCGCTCGCGCAGGGCGCGCAGCAGGCCGGGGACGGCGGGGTCGGTCCAGGTGTGCGGGGTCCACGTCTCGAAGTGGGTGTCGAGCAGGGCGTCGGTGGGCTCCACGCCGGCCAGCGCGAACAGGTCGGAGAGGGTCGCGCTGCGGTGCTCCTCGGTACCGCGCCGCCACAGCTCGAGCTCGGCCTCGGCGAGCGCGGCCACGACCGTCTCGACGCTGTCGGGCGGCAGGTGCGCGGAGCAGATCGCGCGCCACATGTCGGGCAGTTCGACGTCGTGCCAGGGGGTCAGCGTGCCGCCCCAGTCGAAGATCACCGCTTGTAGGGCCATGCCGGAAATCGTAACCATCCGGGCATCGCGCACGATGATCCGTTTACGCGGCGGAACCAGTCCCGGAGGGCGCGACCGGGGCCGCCCTCGTCCCGGTTTAGGAGCCCTCCATGCGCAGACCGCTCGTCGCCTCCGCCCTGTCGGCCGTCCTGCTCGGCGCCGCCGCCGTCCCCGCGGCCGGCGATGCCATCCCGGACGGTCCGGGGAAGGGCCTGGTCCCGCAGTACATCGGCGGTCCGGCGACACCGAAGCCGCTGGCCGGCGAACCGGTTCCGGCGAACCCGCACCAGGGGCCGGTCGGCACGTCGTCGATGCACGCCGACAGCTACGCCTCCGACACCTATCCCTTCATGGGGCCGCTGGGCTGGAACCCGCAGGTGCTCAACGAGGCCAAGGGCGGCGGGCTGCCGGGGCTGTGCTCGACGGTCACCTTCGCGAAGCGGACGAGACTGATCGTCGCGCAGTGCACGAAGGGCCAGAACTTCATGCTGCGGCTGATCGACCCGGCGACGTTGAAGGACCTCGCCACCTACCCGCTGCCGCCCAGGTCGTCCACGGTGCAGGCGGTGTTCTCCGGCAGCCTCGACAAGGTCTTCACCGACACGTCCGGCGGCGCGTACTACTACCTCGACCCGCAGGACCGGGCGGTGCTGGCGGACTCGCAGTTCCATCTGCGCCGGTTCGCGCACGAGAAGGCGGCGAACGGCTCGTGGCGGTTCACGGTCACCGACGACTGGGACCTGTCGCGCTACCTTCCGCACGACTGTGCCACCTGGACGAACCCGTGGCCGAAGGGCGAGTGCGACCCCATCACCGCGGTCGGCCCGGACTGGACGGGCCTGATCTGGTGGATCACCCGCGCCGGACGGATCGGCACCGTGAACCCGCAGTCGGGCGCGGTGAAGATGACGCGGCTGCCGGACGAGCAGATCCAGAACTCGTTCGCCGCCGCCGCTGACGGCGTGTCGATCGTCTCCGACCACGCGCTCTACCGGATGAAGGCGGGACCGGACGGCACGCCGAAGGTGCTGTGGCGCGAGACCTACGACCGCGGCACCGGACGCAAGCCGGGGCAGATCGACCAGGGTTCCGGGACGACCCCGACATTCCTCGGCAAGAAGTACGTGGCGATCACCGACAACGCCGACGACCGGATGCACGTGATCGTGCGGCGCCGGGGCGACGGCGGGCTGGTCTGCCAGGTGCCCGTCTTCAACAGCGGTGCGAGCGCGACGGACAACTCGCTCATCGGTTACGGCAGCAGCCTGTTCGTGGAGAACAACTACGGCTACCGCAACTTCTTCGAGCTGCCGCCCGGCGGGTCGTCCACGGGCGGGGTGAGCCGGGTGGACGTGAACGCGGACGGCAAGGGCTGCCGCACGGTCTGGACGAGCCCGGAGCGGTCGCCGTCCACGGTCGCGAAGGTGTCCGTCCCGGCCGGGCTGCTCTACCTGTACACGAAGGAGCCGCGCAAGGACCTCATCGACGCCTGGTACCTCACCGCCGTGGACGTGCACACGGGCAGGACCGTCTACAAGGTGCTGACCGGCACCGGCAAGTGGTTCGACAACAACTGGGCGCCGGTCACCATCGGCCCGAACGGGACCGCCTACGTCGGCGTGGTCGGCGGGCTCGTGGCCGTCCGTGACCGCGGCCACCTCCGCCAGGCACCGTGAGTAGGCGCGGCGGTATCGGGGATACCGGTCTGATCGGACGAATCAGACACGACCGGGGAGGGGCACATGAGGGCACGCAAGCCCGGTGAGACGCGCGACTTCCGCGAGGACATCGACGACATGGGCGACAACGATCAGGACATCCAGATCGGCCTGACCGAGGAGTACGTGACCGACCCGCCGGACGACCTGAGGATCGAGGATCCGCAGCCGAGCGCGGACGGGGTCAGCATCACCGACTACGAGCGGGAGGCGGACCGGGGCGACGACGAGGAGCGGCCGCGGCCCGACACCGCCGCCGAGTCCGACGCCGTCAACCCGACCCGCCGCCCCTGATCCGCCCCTGATCCGCCGGCGGGCCGTGCGGGGCGACCCCTCCCACGGATCCTCCGGCCGGACCGGTCCCCGGTCAGCCGTGGCAAAGATCACTTTGTGGATTCGTTACCTGCTTCCGGGGAATGTCATACCGAAGCCGTAGGTTGCGCAGGGCGGGCGAACTTGCGAGGTGACCGGGACATGCAGGAGACAGTCGCGGCACCGGCACACCCCCCGGCCGACGTCGCATCAGCCCGTCCGGTCCCGGACGGGCCACGACGAGACGAGCCGATCACGGACGGGCCGTCCACCGACGACCTCTACCCGGGCGCGGACGGCGGCGCGGACCGCGGTGCGCACGCCGCGACGGATGCGCCCTCCCGACCCTGGTGGCGGCGGAGAGCGGGCCTGCTGCTGCAGGTGTCCGTGCTGGTCGCGGTGCTCGCCGCGCTGCCGCTCTACCGCGACTCGCTGCCCGACCTCGGCGCGATGTGGCGGTCCTTCCGGCACGCCGATCCCGGCTGGCTGGCGATGGTGGTGCTCGCGGTGGCGGGCTCCATGGGCGCGTTCGCCCGGCTCCAGCGGCGGCTGCTGCGCATCGGCGGGCTGCGGATGCCGCTGCGCCGCGCGTTCGCGATCACCTACGCGGGCAACGCGCTGTCCACCACGCTCCCGGCCGGGCCGGCGGTGAGCGTCGTCTACACCTTCCGCCAGTTCCGCCGGGGCGGGGCGTCGGCGAAGCTCGCCACGGCCGTGATCCTGGCGGGCGGCGTCATCACCACGACCGCGTACTCGGTGATCGGGCTGGTCGCGCTGCTGGCCGACCGCGACGCGCGGGGCCCGGCGCTGACCGCGCTCGCGGTGCCGGCCGTCCTGCTCCTGCTGCTCGTGCCGCTGCTGCGGTGGCCGCGCCCGCGCGCGCTGCTGACGGCGCCGCTGCGCCGGGCGTACCGTGTCGCGCTGGCGCATCCGCGGCTCGGCCCGCACGCCGAGCGGCTCGCCGGCGTCCGCGACGTGCTGCGCCCGACCGGGCGCGACTGGGCCGCGCTGATCACGCTCTCCACGCTGAACTGGGTGCTGGACATCCTGGCGCTGCTGGCCGCGGCCCGCGCGGTCGGCATCGACGTCGACCCGCACGCGGCCGCGCTCGCCTACTTCGCCGCGCAGGCGGCGGGCAGCGTGCTGCCGCTGCTGCCCGGCGGCCTCGGCGCGGTGGAGGGCAGCATGGCCGCGTCGCTGGTCGCCTTCGGCGCGACGCTGTCCCCGGCCGTCGCGGCGGTCGGCCTGTACCGGCTGGTCTCGTACTGGGCGGTCGTCGCCGCCGGGTGGATCGCCTGGCTCGGCCTGCAGGAGGGGCCGCGGCTGCCCGCGCCGGTGAAGGCCCGGATGGCGGGCGCGGGACGGCTCGTCCTGGACGGCCTGACCTCCACCGCGACCCTCAGCCCGTACAGCGCGGTTCCCCTGGTCGTCCCGGCCGAGGCGCGTCGGCCATAGCCGCGCCTCCCGCCCTTCGGAGCCCCGGACCGTCCACCGGCCCGGGGCTCGGTCATGGGACCGAGACCGGACCGGGACCTTTGACGGAGATCGTCCGCTTTGGGAATCAGCATCCCCGGACGGGGGCTTTAGTGGTCATGACGGCCGCACGCCCCCTGGCCGCGGACGTCCGAGCAAGCACGTGGTCAACCGAAGGGATCGAGTCCATGGCGCACGGAGCCGCGATGCCGGCGACCGTCCTCGACGGCGCGCGGTTCCGGCAGGTGATGGGCCGGTTCGCGACCGGCGTGGTCGCCATCACGGCCGTGGACCCCGGCACGGGACGCCCGACCGGGCTCGCCGCGAACTCCTTCACCTCCGTGTCCCTGGATCCGCCGCTCGTGGGGTTCTGCGTCGCCCACACCAGCACCACGTGGCCCCGCCTGCGCGGCGCCGCCCGGCTGTGCGTCAACATCCTCGGCGGCCATCAGCTGGAGGTCTGCGAGCGGCTGGCCGCCAAGGGCGGCGACAAGTTCGACGGCATCGAGTGGACCGGAACCCCGGACGGCGCCCCGCTCATCGACGGCGCCCCCGCCTGGCTCGAATGCTCCGTCGAGCAGGAGCACGTCGCCGGCGACCACGTCATCGTCGTCGCCCGCGTCCACGCCCTGGACGAACACCACGACGGCCCCCCGCTCGTCTTCTACCGGGGCGCCTACGGTCGAATCGCCTGACCCGGCCTCCTCCGACGATCAGACGCGCGTGTCCTCCGCGGTGCGGAGGCGGGCGAGGACCTGGACGGGGTCGGAGAGGACCTCGGCGAAGGCGAACTCGGCCGCGCCGACGAGGGTGGTGTCGTCGCCGAGGGCGGCGGTGCGGAGCCGGACCTTCTCGCGGGGCGCGTCCAGCGCGCCGGTCGCGAGGACGCTGCGGATCTGGGCGGCGGCGCCGAGGTAGATGTCGCGCAGCGTGCCGCCGAAGATGACCAGGCCGGGGTTGAAGACGTTGACGAGGTTGGCGACGCCGAGGCCGAGCCAGGTGCCGACGCGGTGCAGCGCCTCGCGGGCGACGATGTCGCCGCGGTCGGCGGCGTCCACGACGTCGCGGACGGCGTCGCGGCCCGCCTTGTTCACCGGCTCCTCGCGGCCCGCGTGGGCGAGCAGCGTCCGCTCCCCCACCTCGGCCTCCAGGCACCCCTTGGAGCCGCAGGCGCAGGGCCGGCCGCCCGGGTTGACGATCATGTGGCCGATCTCGCCGCCGAAGCCCTCGTCGCCGCCGAGCAGCCGGCCGTGCGCGATGATGCCGCCGCCGACGCCGACGTCGCCGTGCAGGTAGATGAGGTTGTCGCAGTTCACCCCGGCGCCGCGCTCGTGCTCGGCGAGCGCGCCGAGGTTGGCGTCGTTGCACACCGACACCGGGATGCCGAGGCCGAGCCGGCGCGACAGCGCGTCGCCGAGCCGCAGGTCGCCGACGTCGAGGTTCGGGCCGAACATGATGGTGTCGTCGGAGCGGCGGACGGTGCCGGGGAAGCCGAGCGCCGCGCCGACGCAGACGGCGTCGCGCTCGGCCTTGCGCACCAGCGAGCGGGCGCCCGCGACGAGCATGCCGAGCAGCTCGGCGGGGTCGGAGTCGCGGGCGCGGGTGCCCTCGCGGCGGTCCAGGATGACGCCGCCGAGCCCGACGCGGGCGACGACGAGCCGGTCGACGCCGACCTCGAACGCCAGCACGTACACCCGGGTCGACTCGGGCCGCACCACCAGGGACGGCCGCCCGGCGCGCCGCCCGGGACCGCGCGGCAGCTCCTCGCGCACGAGGCCGGCGGCGGTGAGGTCGGAGGTCAGCGCCATGATGGTGCTGCGGTTCAGCCCGAGGGACTCGGCGAGCGTCGCGCGGGACGCGGGGCCGCGCAGGTGCACGAAGCGCAGCAGCGTCCCGAGGTTGTGCCGCCGGATGTCCTCCTGTGACGGGCCCGCCTTCATCATCGCCGCAGCCCCAGATCGCCGCTGACGCCGGAGGTGATCAGCTCGACGACCTGCCGGTGGGTCACGTCGGCGGTGCGCACCTGCGCGACCATCCGGCCGAGGTACAGCGCGGCGATGCGGTCGGAGACCGCGAACACGTCGTTCATGTTGTGCGAGATCAGCACGACGGCCAGGCCCTTGTCGGCGAGCCGCCGGACGATCTCCAGCACCTGCTGGGTCTGCGCGACGCCGAGCGCCGCGGCGGGCTCGTCCAGCACGACGAGCTTGCTGTCCCACAGCACGGCGCGGGCGATCGCGACGGTCTGCCGCTGCCCGCCCGACAGCGTGGAGATCTTCTGCCGCACCGAGCCCATCGTGCGGACGGACAGGCCGGACAGGGTCCTGCGGGCCAGCTCCTCCATCCCGGACTCGTCGAGCGCGATGCCGCGCCGCTGCTCGCGGCCGAGGAACAGGTTCTGGACGATGTCGAGGTTCTCGCAGAGCGCGAGGTCCTGGTGGACGACCTCGATGCCGAGGGCGGCGGCGTCGCGCGGGCTGCCGAGCCGCACCGGGCGGCCCTCGAAGCGGTACTCCCCCGCGTCCGGCGGGTGGATGCCGCCGATGCACTTGACCAGCGTCGTCTTGCCGGCGCCGTTGTCGCCGACGAGCGCGGTGACCTCGCCCGGGTAGGCCGAGAAGGCGATGTCCTGGAGGACCTTGACGGAGCCGAAGCTCTTGTCGATGCCGCGCAGGTCGAGGACGGGCGTCACTGCCATGCCGAGGGGCTCCCACCGTGCCGCGTCGCCGCGCGCCGATCGGTCGTGGGCAGTGAGCGTATCAGCAGCGTCCGCGGCCCGGGAAACGCGCGCGGCGCCGCCGGGACGCGGCTCCGCGGGGCCGGCGGGCAGGGCGGGGCCGTACGGCAGGGCCCGGGAGCCGGTGGCGCGCGCCATCGGCTCCCGGGCGTCCCGGCCGTTCACGGGGTCCCGGCCTTCGGGGGCCCGGCCTTCAGGGGGTCGGCCTTCAGGGGGTCGGCCGGCACGGGGTCACCGGCCGGTGTTGCTGCGCCGGCGCCGGGCCAGCGCGTCGATGCTCGCCGCGAGCAGCAGCACGACACCGGTGATCAGGAAGCTCAGGTACGCCTTGGTGCCGAGCAGCCCGAGACCGTTGTCGATGATGGCGATGACCAGGCCGCCGAGGACCGCGTCGCGGGCCTTGCCGCGCCCGCCGAACAGGCTCGTCCCGCCGATGACCGCGGCGCCGACCGCGTACAGCAGGGTGTTGCCGCCGCCGGCGTCGGGGGTGACCGAGTTCAGCCGGGCCGCGGCGACGATGCCGCTGATCGCCGCGAACCCGGAGGCGATCATGAAGACGGAGATCCTGATCCGGGTGACGTTGATGCCCGCGCGGCGGGCCGCCTCGGCGTTGCCGCCGACCGCGTAGATGTGCCGGCCGTAGGGGGTCCGGGCGAGCACGAACGTGCAGATGATGAGCAGCACGCCGACCAGCGGGACGCCCCACGGCACGCCGCCGAGGAAGATCAGCGGGCTGGCCGCGCGGTCCTGGCTGAGCAGGTAGGTGCCGAGCAGCACCGCCAGCGCCACGACGACCGACTGGGCGATGACCAGCTCGACGGGCTTGGAGTGCAGGTTGCGGGCCTGCTGGCGGCGCCAGCGCAGCAGCTGCGTGCCCGCGTAGCCGGCGGCGCAGACGGCGGCCAGCACCCACCCGAGCCAGATCGGCATGTTCTTGTTGGCCAGCGCGACGATGAAGTCGTCGCGGACGGGCACCGTGCCGCCCTCGCCGATCAGCTTCAGGGTGATGCCCTGGATGCCGAGGAAGAACGCCAGCGACACGACGAACGAGGGGATGCGCACGACCGCGACCAGCCAGCCGATCGCGGTGCCGACGATGACGCCGACCGCGAGCGCGGAGATGACCGCGACGTACCAGGGCTGGCCGCCATCGATGATCAGCTTGGCCATCACGGCCGCGCAGACGCCGCTCGCCACGCCCGCCGACAGGTCGATCTCGCCCAGCAGCAGGACGAAGACCAGGCCCATGGCCAGGATGACGATGGGCAGCGCCTGGGTGAACAGGTTCGCGATGTTCTGGTTGCTGAGGAAGGTGTTGGGCCGCAGCGCGAAGAACAGCACGATGAGCGCCGCGAGCCCGAGGATGGCGGGCAGCGCGCCCAGCTCACCGGCCCGGATGCGGCCCCAGTAGTCCAGCAGCGCCGAGCGCACGTCGTGCTCGCGCCGGTCGGCGGCGAAGTCGGAGTCCGCCAGCTTCACGGCGGAGTCCCTGCCCTCGGGGAGTTCGGTGGACACCTCGGTCCCCCTTTCAGATGCTCTCGGCGGCGGTCTGCGGCGCGAGGCCGAGATCACCGGATCGGCCGGCGGTGATGAGCTCCACGACCTGGCCGTGGGTGACCTCGGAGCGGGCCACGTCCGCGGCGACCCGGCCGAGGTAGAGGGCGGTGATGCGGTCGGCCACCTCGAACACGTCGTTCATGTTGTGCGAGATGAGCACGACGGCGTGCCCGGTGTCGGCGAGCCGCCGGACGAGGTCGAGCACCTGCCGGGTCTGCGCGACGCCGAGCGCGGCGGTCGGCTCGTCCAGGATGACGACCTTGGACTCCCACAGCGCGGCCTTGGCGATCGCGACGGTCTGCCGCTGCCCGCCCGACAGGCTCGCGACCTGCTGGCGCACCGACTTGACGGTGCGGACCGACAGCCGGGCGAGGGTCTGCCGGGCCGCCTCCTCCATGGACGCCTCGTCCAGCACGATGCCCTTGCGGCGCTCGCGGCCGAGGAACATGTTCTGCACGATGTCGAGGTTGTCGGCGAGCGCGAGGTCCTGGTAGACGACCTCGATGCCGAGGTCGGCCGCGGCCCGGGGACCGTCGACGTTGACCTGCCGGCCGTCGAACTCGATCGTCCCCGAGTCGGTCGGGTAGATGCCGGCGATGCACTTGATGAGGGTCGACTTGCCCGCGCCGTTGTCGCCGACGAGGGCCATCACCTCGCCCAGCCGCACGGCGAAGTCCACGTCGTGCAGCACATGGACGGCGCCGAAGCTCTTGTTGAGCCCGGTCAGGCGGAGGACGGGGTCTCCGTTTTCTGCCACGTGATTCCTTCCAGGGGTAGCGCGGGCCCGTGGCGGGCCCCCGGACGTCCCGGGGTTCCGGGCTCCCGGGACGTCCTCAGCGGACGGGGCCCGCCACGAGGGTCTGCGCCGCCCGGGGAGGGGTGCCCCCGCCCCCCGGGCGGCTTCGTCGGGTCAGCGGTCGGTCACTGGACGCCGGCGGACTTGCACTTGGCCGCGTAGGCGCCCTTGCACAGGTCGGCGGCCTTGACGAACCCGTCGCCGGTGACCTGCTTGACGTTGTCCTTGAAGACCCCGATCGGGTTCAGCAGCACCGAGGGGACGTCGCGCTTGCCCTGCGGGTCGTTCGTGGTGCCGTTGGTCTCGCCCTTCTGGCCCTTGATGAGACCGACGGCGAGCTTGGCGACCGCGTCGGCCTCCTGCTTGACCGGCTTGTACACGGTCATGCACTGGTTACCGTCCAGGATGTTCTGCAGCCCCTCGAGGGTGGCGTCCTGGCCGGTGACGGCGACCTTGCCCGCCTGCTGGTTCTTCTTCAGGATGGAGATCGCGGCGTTGCCGAGGCCGTCGTTGGCGGCGAGCACGCCGTCGATCTTGCCGTGCTGCTCGGTGTACATCTGCTCGAAGATCGTCGCGGCCTTGTCCGGCTTCCAGTCCGGGACGGCCTGCTCGGCGACCTTCTTGTAGTTCGACACCTGGTCCAGGACGTTGTGCGCGCCCTTGGCGAACAGCGTCGCGTTGTTGTCGGTCGGCGAGCCGTTCAGGTAGACGATGTTGGAGCTCTTGCCGCCGAGGCACTTCTGCAGGCCCTTGCCGAGCTCCTCGCCGACCTTCACGTTGTCGAAGGAGACGTAGTAGTCGGACACGCCGCCGAGGGTGAGCCGGTCGTAGTCGATCGTCTTGACGCCCTGCGACTGCGCCTTGCGCTGCACGGCGCCGGCGGAGTTGGAGTCGATGCCGTCGACGATCAGCACGGTGACGCCGCTGGTGATCATCTGGTCGGCGATCGTCTGGAACCGCTGCGTGGAGCCTTCGGCGTTCTGGATGTCGTACTGGACGCCGGCCGCCTTGAAGGCCTGCTCGAGGTAGGGCCGGTCGAAGCTCTCGTAACGCACGGACGAGGTGGTGTCGGGCAGGATCACGCCGACCTTGCCCTTCACCGCGCCGGAGCCGGAGCCTGAGCCCTTGTCGCCGCCGTTGTCGTCCCCGCACGCGGAGAGGGTGAGGGCCGCGGCCGCCGAGAGGGCCATGAAGCTGAGGATCCCCTTGCGCATTGCCCGGGTCCTTTCTTGGGGGTGGCCGCGTGGCGCGGCCGAGGAGTTCGCAGCGCCGGTGGGGCGCGCTGGCACATCCACCGGCGTGAATGTTGTGTCCCGCAACTTATGACCGGCTCGTCCGGTACGCCAGTCCTGCGACCCGGCTAATTTGTTGTCGGCAGTAACAATCCCGTAACGCGAGATCAACACGGGGGAAACGGCGCGCGGCGGCGGACGGCGCCGCCGACCGGGCACGGACGGCGCGGCGGAGCGCGGCGGAGGCCGTACCGGGCATATGTTCGGCGGCTCAACATTCAGCCCGACCCGCGGTCAACCTCCCGCGGGACCCGGGCGAGGGCGGCGCGGCGGGCAGGGCGGCGACCGGGCACGTACCGGGCACGTACCGGGTACGAGCCGTCATGGCGGACGGGCGGCGCGGCGGCGAACACCGTGGTCATGCGGCCGCGCCCCGGAGTGCGCCGGGACGGTGCCGCATGACCGTGTGCTACGGCCGCCGCGCGGGCGCACTCCCCCGGATCGCTACGGCACCGCGAGGACGAGCGCGACCCGGTCGGCCGCGGCGGCGACGTCGTCGGCGGGCGCGATGCGCTCCGCCCACGACCACCAGTACCACCACCCGTCGGCGCCCCGCTCGGCGAGGATGTTCTCCGTCAGGGCGGAGGCGTCCGGATTCATCACGTGCAGGCTGGGCGACTGGCCGCGGGGCAGGGTGAGGCGCACCCGCAGTCCGCGCTGGACCAGCGCGTCGCCGAGCTCTTCCAGATATTCGATCCGCGTCCGAGCGGGCGCGGCGGTTCCCGTATCGTCAGGCGTCATCCTGTCTTCCCCATGGATTCCGCGCGGCCCGACGAGGTCTCACCCTCCACCTTCACCGGCCCGGGTGCAAGCACTGCGGGCCGCACGGCGCGATCCGCCGCGAACTCCGCCGGCGCGGCGAGCGTCGCAATGGGCGCGGCGCCCGGCGGCCGGGAACGGCATCCGGGATATGTTGCGCATGGCACTCGAAGGGGGAAGTTGGGGCGTATGGCGATGGCGATGGCGAGCGCGGGCGCGAACCCGGAGTGGACCCGGCCCGACCAGCGGCTGCCCGAGCGGCCACCGGCGGACGGCGCGGCCCCGCCTGCCGCCCCGCCTCCCGTCCCGCCTTCCGCCGTGCAGACCTGGCACCGGATGCACTACGCGGTCGGCGTTTTCCTCGTCGCGTACGGCGTGGCGGGCCTGCTCAGCGCGGTGCTGCTGTGGGGCGACCGGCGCGAGGAGTTCGGCGACTACTTCGGGTCGGGGAACGCCGGGACGCTGCTGGTGCTGGCCAAGGCGGTCGAGGCGCTGCTCGTCGCGGCCGCCGTGCTGGGGATCGTCCGGCGCCGCGACGTGTGGTTCGTCCCGCCGCTGACCGGCTGGATGGCGGGCTTCGCGGTGGTCGCCGTCCTCGACGTCGTCAACGGCCGGTGGGGCGGGCTCCTGCAGCACCTGCTCTACCTGGCGGGCTTCGTGGTGTTGCTGTTCGTCTCCTACGGGCTGAGCGCGAAGGCGCAGGTCAGCAGCGGTACGGCGGTCCGCGCCGGCGCCGTACCGGCACCCGCGCCCGGCGAGCCCGCCGAGGCCGGTCAGGTCGACGGGCCGCGGCGCCTCACCCGGACGCAGGAGTTGGCGCTCTCGGCGCTCAACCGGCTGCCCCGGCGCTGATCCGGCGCCGGCGGCGGTGCCGACCCGGCGCGTCGCGGCGGTTCCGGACGTCAGCGGACGATCCACGCGATGGCCGTCATCGTCCCCGGCGGCACCTCGGTGAACCCGCCGTCCCGGACCGCGACCGTCGCCTCCTTCACGCAGCGCGCCCACGGAACGTCCCTCGTCAGGTGGACGCGCAGGCCGCCCTCGAGCCACGCCTTGACGTCCTTGCGGCGGCCCTGGCGAAGCAGCAGCTGGGCGGCGTGCCCGCACTGCGCCGCCGCCTTGCCGGTCGTCATCGTCACGTCGGGGTTCAGGGCGAGCGCGGCGTACGGCGGCTCGGGCGGCGGCGCCGGCTCCTCGGCGTCCTCCAGGTCGAGGCCCGCGACCTGGAGCTTCGCCAACTGCGGCGGGACGTCGGCGACCGGTCCCGGCGGGAACGCCCGCACCTGCGCGCCGGCGTGCTCGACCGTCACGCCCGGCAGCGCCTGCGCCTCCGGCCAGCGCACGCCGCGCGCCCGCCGCGTCACCTTGCGGATCCGCCGCGCCTCCCACTCGTGCACCGCCTGCCGCCACTCCCCCTCGGGCTCGGCGGCGCGCGGGTCGGTGAGCAGCCGGACGACGGCGGCCGCCGCGGCCTCGCAGACGGCGCCGTGGGTGGGCGGATCGGCCTTCTCCGCCCGTACCACCAGCTGCATCGCCCACGGAGGGTCGTCAAGAGGGTCGTAGTCGGGTCGCACGCATGGAGTATTCCAAACCGGTTCCGATGTCCATGACGCGGCTTTCCCATGGACGATGTGGGTAATGCAACTGTTGTCGTCTCCCGGGCGCCGGTCCTTGCGGGCGCGGCTCGGTGGGACGGCCCTCGCCGGAGGGGGGCGAGGGGCACGGCGAGAGGTCGGGTCGGAGGCCGCCGGTGACCAGTGGCGCGTGGAACGAGTCCATCCCCGGAGTCGGTACGTACTTCGTCGGCATCGACGTCGCCCCCGGGCGCTACCGGTGCGACGACGCGGGCGGCGGCTGGTGGGTCCGCTTCAGCGGGCCCGGCGGCGGCGACCCGGTCGGCATGTGGCCGCTGCCGGCCGGCGCCACCGAGGTCGAGATCGAGCCGTCCGACTTCGCGTTCGAGACGCACGTCGGCACGTACTGGCGGCGGATCGCCCCGCCGCGTCCGGCCGGGGACGGCAAGGCGGCGGAACCGCGCCCGGTCGCCGACCCCGCGCTGCGCGCCGAGCTCGACACGCTCGTGGCGCGCCGCCGCCCGCTGCTGTGGCTGGCCCCGCTGACCGTCCTCGGCCTCGGGCTGCTCGGCTCGCCGCTGCTCGGCTCGCTGTGGCTGATCGGCCTCGGCATGCTGGCGGTCCTGGTCGCGCTCGGCACCCCGTCGGTCTCGCTCGACCTGCGGCGCGCCCGCGAGCTGGAGCGGCGCCGCCACCGCTACCTCACCCCCGAGGACTTCGACGAGCAGGGCCGCGCGATGCTCGCGCGCGTGCAGGCCGCCGTCGACACCGTCCGCGACTCGCAGGTGAACCGCGAGGGGCTGCTGGACAGGGTCGACAACGCCGTCACGCTGCCCCGGCAGGAGTGGGAGATCGCCCAGGTGCTGGCGCGGCAGTCGAAGCTGCGGCGCGAGCAGGAGGAGATGACCGAGAGCGCGCCGCTGCCGGAGGTGGAGGCGGCGCTGCGCCCGCTGCGCGAGAAGCTCGGCGTCTCGGTGGACGCGGTGACGCGCCGGGTCGAGGCGCTCGAGCGCTACGCCGAGCGCGCCCGCGCCGCCGACGAGGCGCTGGCCGCGCACCGCCACCTGGAGGCCATCGCCGCCAAGGCGCACGAGTACGACGAGCTGCTCGCCGACTCCGTCCGCGACGACCTGGCGCTGCCCGCGATCGAGCGGCTCACCGAGCAGGGCGACGAGCTCGTCCGCACGCTGCGCGAGCGGCTCGCCAAGGCGGCCGAGGCCGGCGGCGAGCTTCCGCCGCCGCCCGCCTAGACCACCCGCGCGTACACCAGCGCGAACACCAGGTACGGGACGAGGAACACCCAGCTAGCGACGATGATGCCGTGCAGCACCTCGCCCGGTTCGCGCGCCCGCCCGAGGAAGCGGTGGTACACCCAGACCAGCACGGGCGCGAACGCGGCCTGCGTCCACAGCGTCCGGTGCGGGAACACGTGACCGGTCGCGGCCAGCGCCACCGCGAGCGCGCACGACGCCGTCCACGCCGCGAGCCCGATCCGGTACGCGCCGCGCGGGCCGAGCCGTACGGCGATGGTCCGGTACCCGCTGGCGAGGTCGGCCTTGTAGTCGGTGACGGTCGTCGGGACGTAGAGCGCGGTCGCGACCAGGACGCCCTCGACCGCCATCACCCACGGAAAGCCGTCGATGGGGCGCACGACCGTCCATCCGGCCAGCAGCGCGAACCCGCCGACGCCGATCGCGTTGGCCGCCACGTCGAACCCGGGCCGGTCCTTCAACCGGACCGGCGGCACGCTGTAGAGCCAGCCGAGCACCAGGAACCCGAGCGTGACCAGCGCGAACGCCGGACGCACCGTCAGCGCGACCAGCAGCGCCGCCGCCGCGGTCACGTGCGCGGCGACCAGCGCCCCGCGCACGCTCAGCCGCCCTTCCACCAGCGGCGCGTCGTCCTTGCGCGGGTTCTTCAGGTCGCCGTCCAGGTCGAAGGCGTCGTTGATGGCGAGCACCGCCAGCCACACCAGCGGCCCCCAGACGACGAGCCCGGTCAGCACGGGCGTGACCGCCTCCAGGCACCCGCCGCTCACCGGCGCGCACGCGTCCTGCCCCGCGATCAGCCACCGGGTCGCCAGCAGGTGCCCGACATAGAACGGCACCAGCGAGACCAGCCAGATCGCCGGCCGGGCGATGAGCCACAGGTCGACCAGCACCCGCCACCGCTGCACGGCCGCCCGCACCGGCGCGCGATGCCGCTGAGAAGCGCGCACACCGTCACCCCCAAGGGTCCCTCGACGCGCCCTCACCCCTATTGGACATTACGTCCATTTGACGCGCGGTGGCTAGGCCCCGGGACGGCCCGGTTCGGGCGCGCTCACCGGGTTGATCTCGGCG
Organism: Actinomadura opuntiae; assembly: GCF_030283205.1. Lineage (GTDB taxonomy): Bacteria > Actinomycetota > Actinomycetes > Streptosporangiales > Streptosporangiaceae > Spirillospora. Next base: position 260,330 of record NZ_JASNWF010000016.1, on the reverse strand, counting down.
GGGTGGTAGTTGTGGTCGGCGTGGAGACGATGAGGACGATGCGGGCGGCCGTCGCGGAGCGGCCGGGGGCGCCGGACGTGCTGCGGGTGCGCGAAGTGCCGGTGCCGGAGCCGCGGCCCGGGTGGACGCTGGACCAGGCGACCGGCAAGCTGGTCGTGCGGCTCTAGCCGAGCAGGGCGCGGACCTGCTCGGGGCCGGTGAAGAGCTCGGCGGCCATGCCGGTCTCGCGGGCGGCGAGCACGTTGCGCTCGGTGTCGTCGATGAACAGCACGTCGGCTGGTTTCACGCCGAGGCGCTCGGCGCAGATGCGGTAGGCGCGGGGGTCGGGCTTGGCGACGCCGATCGCGCAGGAGTAGGTCAGCGCGTCGAACCGGGACAGCCAGCCGCGGTGCCGCGCCTCGAAGCGGGGCACCAGGTCGGCGATGATGTTGGAGAGCAGCCCGAGGGTGCGGCCGTCATCGGCCAGCTCGTGCACGAGGGCGACCATGCGCTCGTCGACGTCGGTCCAGCTGCGCAGGTCGGCGTCGATGAGCGCGGGCACGTCGGGGAACGCGGTGCCGAGGCGGGCGGCGACGTCCGCCCAGTAGGCGGCGCTGTCCTGACCGGCGTCGTAGCCGGGGCGCAGCGCCCAGTACGCGTCCCAGAACGGGGCGCCGGAGACTCCGGCGATCTCCTCGATCTCCCGCACCGCCTCGGGGGTCTGGGTGCGGGCGATGACGCCGAACAGGTCGAAGACGATCACATCGGGCATGGTCCGAGGGTAGGCGGGGCGGGCCGGTGCCGGCGGCGCCGGAATGTAGAACAAGCGCTTGTGCACACCGTAAGCTGCCGTTGACGCGCGGACTGAGCAAGCGGTTGGGCGCGCGCACGGCATAATGAGAGGGTGACGACCACGAGCGCGAATTCCGGGCGGGCCAGGCCCCGCGCCGAGGGCGGCGCGCGCCGCCGCGGCAAGGGCTCGCCGGGCCTGGCGTCGGAGCGCCGCGAGCACCTGGTCAGGCTGGCCGCGGAGCTGTTCGCGGAGAAGGGCTTCCAGGCCACCACGGTCCGCAACATCGCCGACGAGGCGGGCATCCTGTCCGGCAGCCTCTACCACCACTTCGACTCCAAGGAGTCGATCGTGGACGAGATCCTCACCGGCTTCTTCGACGAGATCATGGCCGCCTACCGGGCCGAGATCGACGCGGGCCGCGACCCGCGCGAGACGATCGCGGCGCTCGTCCGGGTCGCGTTCGCCGGCCTGGAGCCGCACCGCGCAGCGATCACGGTCATGCAGAACGACTGGAACTACCTCCAGGGCATGGACCGCTTCGCCTACCTCACCAAGTCCGAGGACGAGGTGGAGAAGATGTGGGTCGAGACCATCGCGGCCGGCCAGGAGCAGGGCCTGTTCCGCGAGGACCTCGACCCGAAGCTCACCTACCGGATGATCCGCGACACCATCTGGGTGGCCGTCCGCTGGTTCAAGCCCGGCGGACGGCTCGACTCCCAGAGCCTCGGCGAGCACTACATCAAGGTCATGTTCGACGGGATCAACACCCACTAGCCCCGGACCGGCACCCCGGCGCGCGCCTCGGCGGCCTCGGGGCGGCGGCGCGGCAGCAGCCGGGCGAGCGGCCCGGGCAGCCACCAGTTCCGCTCGCCGAACAGCTCCATCAGCGCCGGGACGAGCACCATCCGCACGACCGTCGCGTCGATCAGGATGGCGACGCCGAGGCCGAGCCCGATCTGCTTGACCGCGACGTTCGCGCCGAGCAGCACCGACAGGAACACCATCACCATGATCGCCGCGGCGGCGGTGATGACGCGCGCGGTGCCGGCCAGGCCGCGCGCGACGGCCTCCCGGGTCGGGACGCCCGCCTCGTGCGACTCGCGGATCCGCGACACGAGGAACACCTCGTAGTCCATGGACAGCCCGAACAGGATCGGGAACATCATCAGCGGCACCCAGGTGGTGACGGGCATCGAGGTGGGGAAGCCGAGCGCCTTGCCCACCCAGCCCCACTGGACGACGGCGGTCAGCACCCCGTAGGCGGCGGCGATCGACAGCAGGTTCATCAGTGCGGCCTGCAGCGCCACGGTCAGCGAGCGGACCAGCGCGACCAGCAGCACCAGCGACAGCCCGACGACGACCGCGATGAGCCACGGCAGCCGGGTCTGGACGTCGTCGGCGAAGTCGATGGACGCCGCGTTCTGGCCGCCGACGTAGGCCCGCACGCCCTTCCCGTCGGTGACGCCGGGCAGCACGTCGTCGCGGAGCCGGTGCACCAGTCGCGGGGTCGCCTCGTCCTGCGCGCCCGTGGTCGGGAACGCCATGATCATCGAGACGGCGCCGTCGGGGCTGGTGCGCGGCGGCTGGACGGCCGCGACCCCCCGCGTGGCGCCGACGGCCGCGGCGACCGGCGCCGGGTCGCCGCCGCGGGTGACGATGACCAGCGGCGCTGCGGTGCCGGGGCCGAAGCCCTCGGCCATGATCTGGTTCGCGGCGTAGGCGCTGGTGTCGTGCGCCTGGGTGCTGGAGTCGGGCAGGCTGAGCCGCATCGACAGCGCCGGCACCGCGAGCACGAGCAGCAGCGCGGAGGCGGCCAGCCCGGTGAGGACGGGGTGCCGCTGGACGATCCGGGCCCAGCGTTCGGCGAGCGGGCGGCGGGCCCGGCCGAGCCCCGGCACGCGCAGCCGGTCGATGGCGCGCCCGGTGAAGCCGAGCAGCGCGGGCAGCAGCGTGACGGAGGCGAGCATCGTCATCAGCACCGCCACGCCGGCCGCGACGGCGACGGCGTTGAACAGCTTCTGCTGCATGACGAACAGGCCCATGAGCGCGATCACGACGGTGCTGCCGGCGAACAGCACGGCGCGCCCGGCGGTGGTGAGGGCGGTGACGGTCGCCTCCTCCGGCTCCTTGCCGGCGCCGAGTTCCTCCCGGTAGCGGGTGACGATGAACAGCGCGTAGTCGATGCCGACGCCGATGCCGATGAGCGCGGCGACGATCGGCCCGAACGACGGCGCGGGCAGCAGGTGCGCGATCAGCGCGATGAGCCCGAGCCCGGAGCCGATGCCGAGCAGCGCGGTGACGATCGGCAGCCCCATCGCCAGCACCGAACCGAACGCGACCAGCAGGATGATGACGGCGGCGAGCACGCCGATGCCCTCCGACGATCCGCCGCCCGCGGTCTCGGCGTTGTCGATCGCCGCGCCGCCGAGTTCGATCCGGATCGGCCCGGAGTCGCTGCGCACGTCGTCGATGAGCTTGGTGACGTCGGAGGTCGGCACGTCGTCGGTGGGGACGTCGAGGTTCGCGGTCGCGAACGCCGTCCGGCCGTCCTTGGAGATCTGCCCGGGCACCTCGTAGGGCGAGGTCACCGAGGCGACGTGCGGCGTCTTGGCGAGCCGGTCGATCGCCTTGGTGACGCGGGCCTGCACGTCGGGCGAGCGCACGCCGGCGTCCGCCCGCACGGCGAGCGTGATCGTGTCGCCGCTGCGCTTGGGGAAGTGCTCGTCCAGCAGCTTCTTGGCGGTCGCCGACTGGGACGAGCCGCCGCCGAAGTCGTTGAGCGGTTTGGCGGCGAAGCCGTAGCCGAGGACGAGGACGGCGAGCGCCCCGACGATCCAGGCGACGACGACGAGCCGCCGCCTGCGGAAGCAGACCCGGGCGAGCCTGGCCAGTTTCATGGGAACCACCTTCGCGGGAGCCCGCGGGTAGAGAGAGAACGTGTCGTTCCCCGAATCGTGGCTCCCGCACCCCGCCCGGGTCGTCGGACGTGCGGCGGCATCATGGCGGCCCGCTACTTCCGCTGGAGTACATCCGGCGCGGTATCCCACCGTTGGGGGCGCCGAACCTCCATAGTGTGCTTAGTCCCAATTTGCCGAGTAGGGGTGACGCATTGGCCCGTGGGGACGCTGTTACCGAGGAGATCATCGGGGGGAGGGCGGCATGACGGCTCCACAGGGCGCCGGCCGTGACGAGCCGACGCCGGCGGCCATGCGCGCCGCCACGGCGCGCGGACTGCAGGAGCAGTTCCCGGGGGTACGGGTCTGGTACGGCAAGGCCACCGGCTCCTGGTGGGCCATGGTCCCGCTGCGCGACGGGCCGCGGCTGCTGGAGGCCCCCACCCCCCAGCAGCTCCGCGACGAGATCATGAGCCGGCGGACCCTGGGATGACCAGCCCCGACTCGTAGGCGAGCACCACCAGCCGGGCCCGGTCGCGCACGCCGAGCTTGCTCATGGCCCGGCTGACGTGCGTCTTGGCGGTGAGCGGGCTCATCGCGAGCGCCTCGGCGATCTCGGCGTTGGACAGCCCGCGCCCGACCAGCCGCACCACCTCCCGCTCGCGGCCGGTGAGGACCTCCAGCCGGCCGAGGGCCGCGGGGGCGGGTTCGGGGCGTCCGCCGACGAACCCCTCGATGACCGCGCGGGTGACGGCGGGGGCCAGCAGCGACTCGCCGCCCGCCACCACCCGGACGGCGTTCACCAGCTCGGCCGGTTCCATGTCCTTGACCAGGAACCCCGCCGCGCCCGCGCGCAGCGCCAGGTAGATGTGCTCGTCGTCGGTGTAGGTGGTGAGGGCGAGGACGCGCACGTCGTCGAGCGCGGGGTCGGAGGCGATCCGGCGGGTGGCGGCGAGCCCGTCCGTGCCGGGCATCCGCAGGTCCATCAGGACCACGTCGGGCCGCAGCCGGCGGGCCAGGTCCACCGCGGCGTCGCCGTCCTCGGCCTCCCCCACGACCTGGATGCCGTCCTCGCCGGACAGCAGCATCCGGAAGCCGGCCCGCACCAGCGACTGGTCGTCGGCCAGCAGCACTGTGATCACGCCTGCTCCCCCGGGTCCGCCGGGCCGCGGCGGCCCGGATCCGACGGCGCAACCGTACGACGATCCGGGGCCTCGGGCGGAATCGGACCGTTCCCACGAGGGCGCCGCGCGGGGAAAGGGAAGCAGGGAGTAGGCCGTCCGCCGGGAACGGGGCGCGATCCGTTCCCGGCGGGCGTTGTGTGAAACTAACCCGAAAAGTGCTCTGACACAAGCGCTTGCTCGGTAAGCGTCGTGTGGTACGGCGCACATCGCCGGCCCGCGCCCCCGGCGGGCCCGCGTCAGGTCTCGTACTGGATGGCCGCCCGCTCCGCGGCGATCGGCGCCACGAACTCCTCGACCACCGCGCGGTGCGCCGGATGGTCGCGGTACGCCAGGTAGTCGTCCTTGCCCGCGAAGTCCGCGACCACGACGAACTCGTAGGTCCCCGGGTCCACGCCCGCGTCGAGGCCGACGCTGTACCCGCGGATCTGCGGGATGACCCCGGTCAGCTCGCGCAGCCGCTCCGCGACCTCCTCCTGCTGGCCGATCGTCGTGCCCTCGGCCCACCTGAACATCGCCACGTGACGGAATCCGCTCATGCGGGCACGCTACCGAGGAACGGCGGGCTCAAACCGTCCCGAGCTCGGCGGCGACGACCGCGCCGAGCTCCCAGCACGCCTCCAGGTCGGCCTTGCCCGGCTCCCCCGTCACCACCACGGGCGGCTGGACGGCCTTCCACTTCAGCCCGGTCGTGATGGACTCCAGCGCGCGCAGCGCCCCGGCCGCGTCGTTGTTGCCGTGGAGGAAGGCCCCGAACGGGCGGCGGATTGTCTCCTCCAGGCACGGGTAATAAACCTGGTCGAAGAAGTGCTTGAGCGCCCCGGAGAGGTAGCCGAGGTTCACAGGGGAGCCGAGGAGGTAGCCGTCCGCCTCGAGGACGTCCACGGCGGAGGCGGTCAGCGCCGGACGGGACACGACCTCCACCCCCTCGATCTCGTCCGTGCGCGCCCCGGCGCGCACCGCCTCGACCATCGCCTGGACGGACGGCGAGGGCGTGTGGTGGACGAGCAGGAGCCTCTTCACCCCCACGAGACTAACCAGTTTCCCACCCGGTGGCCGGGTACGGCCGTTGCGAAGGACGGGATCGGCGGACGCGGCGGGCGCGGCGTCAAAGGAGGTGTCCGGACGACGCTGACCATGAGCGGCCAAAGATAACGTCCGATCCGGGGAATGAGTTCCAAAGGATCATGGTTGGGGCTCTGCGGAGGTGTCCTCGTGTATGCAGCGAAGTCGGCCGAGCGGCCGGACGGCCAGGCGCACCCCGTCTGGCCGCTGGCGCTCGTCGCGGCGCTGGTCGCCGTACTGATCGCCGTGCCCTCCGTGGCGCGGGCACCGCACTGGCTCGACCGGCTCTCGCAGGTGGTGACCGGAACGCCGCTGGCGCCCGCGCACGCGGTGTCGCTGGCGCTGGTGCTGCTGCTGGTGGCGCGCGGCGTCGTGCTGCGCCGCCGGGCGGCCTGGTACGGCCTGGTCACGCTCGTGGTCCTGGGGCTGCTCGCCGTCGTCGCGGGGGACGACGCGCTGTGGCGGGTACCGCTGCTGGCGGCCGTGCTGGTCGGGCTCTGGCTGGAGCGCGACCGGTTCCCCGTCCGCCCGCACCCCGACCGGGTCCGCACCGCGGTGAAGACCGGCGCGGTGCTGGTCATCGGCGCGGTGGCCGGGTCGCTGCTGGTCGGCGGCGTGTCCGTCCGGTCCGTGCAGGTCGTGGCGAGCGGGCTCGGCGCCACCGGCGCGCGCATCGACGGCGCGTCCTGGCTGCCCGGGGCCCTCGGGCTGGCCGGCGCGGTCGGGCTCCTCGCGCTGGTGATGACGCTGCTCGCGCCCGACCCGGCGCCGCCGCCCGGCGACGAGGACGAGCGGCGCCGCGTCGCCGGCCTGGTCGCGCACCCCGGCTCGGACACCCTGGCCCCGTTCGCGCTGCGCCGCGACAAGGCCTACGTTTTCAGCCCGGACGGGCGCGCCGCGATCGGCTACCGGGTGCTGTTCGGCGTCGCGGTGGCGGGCGGCGACCCCGTCGGCGACCCGAGGTCGCACGCCGCGGCGATCCAGGAGTTCCTCACGCTGTGCCGGACGACCGGCTGGCGCCCCGCGGTGCTCGGCGCGAGCGCCGACCTGCTGCCGGAATGGGGCCCGCTGCGCTCGTTCGGCTTCGGCGACGAGGTCGTCGTCCGGCCGGAGGAGTTCACCCTGTCGGGCCGGCAGATGCGCAACGTCCGGCAGGCCGTCAAGCGGACCGCCAACGCCGGCGTCACCACCGAGATCGTGCCCGAGCGCGAGCTGTCCCCCGCCCTGCGCGCCGCGCTGCTGGACGTGGCGTCGCGCTCGCTCGGCGGCGCGGCCGAGCGCGGCTTCTCGATGAACCTCGACGAGCTGCTCACCGGCTACCACCCGGGGGCGGTCGTCGCCATCGCCTACGACGAGGACAAGAGGCCGATCGCCTTCCAGCGCTACGTGACCGCCGGCGAGGGCATCAGCCTCGACGCGATGCGCCGCGCCCCCGGCGGCCCCAACGGCGTCAACGAGCGGCTGATCGTCGAGATGATCGACTACGCCCGCGAGCAGGGCCACGCGCTCGTCTCGCTGAACTTCGCGGCCTTCCGCGAGCTGCTGGACTCCGAGGAGCGGCGCGCCCTGGAGAAGGCCGGCTACCAGGCGCTGCACCTGCTCGACCCGCTGATCGCGGTCGAGTCGCTGTACCTGTTCGACAAGAAGTTCCGCCCCGCCTACAAGCCGCGCAGCATCGTCTTCCGGTCCTGGTTCGACATCGTGTGGCTGGCGGCGGCGCTGCTGACCCTGGAGTTCGGCCGCACCAAGCCCGCGCCCGCCACGGAGGAACCCGTAACCGAACCAGCCCACCACTACAGCCGCTACTGACCCCGTGTCTCTCGAGCGCCCGGATCCTCCGCGGATCCGGGCGCTCTTGTTTTGCGGGCTGCCGGAATCGCCACCGCAAGGATGTCGATCCCGGCGAGGCTCCTTCGTATAGGGGGTGAAGGCCGGTGCCGGGCCGGTCTCGAAGCATGGGGGTGACCGAGCATGGCCGAGATTCGGACGGTGGTCGAGGGCCGGGGGTTGGTGGAGTCGCCGCGGTGGTGTGACGGGCGGGTCTACTTCTCCGACTGGTCGGCCGGTGAGGTCATCGCCGCGGATCCGGACGGGGGCGGCGAGGCGGTCGCGCGGGTGGAGTCGCTGCCACTGTGCACGGCGTTCCTTCCGGACGGCGGGCTGGTGATCGTCGACTCTCCGGGCGGGCGGCTGCTGCGCCTGGAGGGCGGCGGGTCGCCGGTCGTGCACTTGGAGCTGGGACGGGCGGGGTGGAACGACATCGTGGTGGACGGCCGCGGCAACGCCTACGTCAACCGTCCCGGGTTCAACGCGATGGCCGGGGAGGAGTTCAAGCCCGGTTCGGTGTTCCTGGCGGCGGCCGACGGGACGGTCCGGGAGGTGGCCGACGACATCGCGTTCCCGAACGGGATGGCCGTGACCCCGGACGGCTCCACGCTGATCGTCGCAGACTCGTACCGCGGCGAGCTGGTGGCCTTCGCGATCGGCGCGGACGGGGGGCTGTCGGACCGGCGCGTCTGGGCCAACCTGGGCGACGGGACGCCGGACGGCATATGCCTCGACGCGGAGGGAGCCGCCTGGTACGCGGACGTTCCCCACAAGAGGTGCGTACGCGTCGCCGAGGGCGGCGAGGTCCTGGACACGGTCGAGTTCGACCGCGGCGCGTTCGCCTGTGTGCTGGGCGGGTCCGACGGGACGACGCTGTTCGTCACGGCGGCGCAATGGCAGGGCATGACCGAGCCGGAACCGGTGCGCCCGGGAAGCGGCCGGCTCCTGGCCGCCGACGTCGGGGTCCCCGGCGCGGGGTGGCCCTGATCCCGCCGTTTCCCGAAGTGGGGGGCGGGTAGCGCACCGGCGTGGAGACCCCGGCGAGCGCGAGACCGCGCGGTTCGACCTGGGGCAGGCGATGCTGAGCATCATGCTCGCGGCCGTCGACCTCGGGATCGGCAGCGGGCACGCGACCGTGATGGACCAGGCGGTGGCGCGCCGCGTCCTCGGCCTGCCGGACGACCGGTTCTGCGCGTACCTGGTCGCGCTCGGGTATCCGGCGGGGCGTCCGCTGAAGCCCGTGCGGAATCCGGCGCGGCGGGCGTTCGACGACGTCGTGCACCGCGACCACTGGTGACGCGCTGAAGGAGGGGGCGGCTGCCCGGTCTCTGGAATCTTCGAGCATGATTCTAGAAACCCCCGTTGAGAGGACCGGGCATGAGCAGCACTGTGCAGGGCCACTGCGATCCGGCGTTCGCCGCCGTCCGCGAGGTGTTCGAGCAGAACTTCGCCGACGGAAGGGAACTGGGCGCCGCCGTCGCCGTGTACGCGGGCGACCACAAGGTCGTGGACCTGTGGGGCGGCGTCGCCGACCACCGGACGGGACGGGCGTGGGCCGCCGACACGCCGTGCTTCGGGTTCTCCTGCACCAAGGCGGTGACGGCCACGGCGGCGCTGCTGCTCGCCGAGCGCGGCGCCTACGAGGTGGACGGCCCCGTCACCGCGTGGTGGCCGGAGTTCGGCGAGCACGGCAAGGACGGCGCGACCGCCGCGCACCTGCTGTCGCACCAGGCCGGATTGCCCGCGTTCGACCGTCCGGTGTCGGCGGAGGAGGCGGCGGACCCCGAAGCGCTCGCCGCCCTGCTCGCCGGGCAGAAACCCGAGTGGACGCCGGGCGAGACGCACGGCTACCACGCGCTGACCTACGGGTGGCTGGCCGGGGAGATCGTCCGGCGGCTGTCGGGCAAGGCGGTCGGCGCGTTCGTGAAGCAGGAGTTCGCCGGCGACCGTGACCTGTGGATCGGCGCACCCGACGCGGTCATCGAGCGGGCCGCGAAGATGACCGCCAAGGGCCGGGTCTCCGGCGGGGCCGACGGCCCGAAGAGCGCGGCCGACGACATGCTGAAGCGGCTCGCCGCGGCGTACACCGACCCGCAGAGCGCCACGAACCGGGCGCTGAACAACCCGCATCCGGGCAAGGGCGGCTACAACAACCCGGTGGTGCTGCGGGCGGGCTGGCCGTCCGCCGGGATGCTCGCGACCGCGCCGGCGTTCGCGGGGTTCTACCGCGACCTGGTGGCGGGGCGGATCCTGCGTCCGGACACGCTGCGCGAGGGCATGCGCCGCCGGGTGTCCGGGCCGGACCGGACGCTGATCGTGGACAGCTCCTTCGGGCTCGGGTTCATGCGCCCGTCGCAGACGTTCTTCGTCCCGAAGGCGGCGCGGGAGAGCGCGTTCGGGCACACCGGCGCCGGCGGTTCGATCGGGCTCGGCGACCCCGACGCGGGCCTGGCGCTGGCGTACCTGCCGAACCGGATGGGCGAGCAGCTGTCCGGCGACCTGCGCGCCTTCCGGCTGGCGGAGGCCGCGTACGCGTCGCTGGGCTGAGCCCGGTCACTGCATGGTGATGCCGCCGCTGACCGAGATGGTCTGGCCGGTGATGTACCCGGCGCGGTCGGTACATAGGAACGCGATGAGGCCGGCGACGTCGTCCGGGCGGCCGATGCGGCGCAGCGGGATCTGCTTGGCGAGCCTGCCGAGCAGGTCCGGATGCCGGTCGGACACCGCCCGGACCATCGGCGTGTCCGTCGGGCCGGGGCAGACCACGTTGGAGGTGACGCCGCCGGCCGCAGCCTCGCGGGCGAGGGTCTTGGCCAGCCCGAACAGTCCCGACTTGGTGGCCGCGTAGGCGCCCTCGCCGCCGGATCCGGCGCGGGCGCCGTCGGAGGAGACGAAGACGAGCCGTCCCCAGCCGCGCTCGGTCATCCCGGGGAGGAGGGCGCGGGTCAGCTGCATCGGGGCGCGGAGGTTGACGCGCCACATCAGGTCCCAGTCGGCGGGGTCGCTGGCGGTGAACGGCTCGACGATGCTGACGCCCGCGTTGTGGACGAGCACGTCCACGGGCCCTGTGCCGGCGGTGAACGTGTCGATGGACGCGGGGTCGGCGAGGTCGACGTGTGCGGCGGTGCCGCCGATGCCGTCCGCAACCTCTTCGGCGGCGGTGCGGTCGAGGTCGGCGACGACGACGCGGGCGCCGAGCGCGGCGAGGTCCGTGCAGATCGCCCGGCCGATGCCGCCGGCGCCGCCGGTGACGACGGCGGTGCGCCCGTCGAGTGCCATGCCGTCCATCCGGCCTCCTTCCCCGCCGCTCGCGCCGCCACCGTCACCGTAGCCGCCGGGGCCGTCCGGGTGATGGACCGGTCCGGGCGGTAGCGTGCCGGTTCATGGAGGTACGCGACCTGCACCCGTGGCCGTCCACGCCGGAGGAGGCCGTGGCGATCCAGGACCGGCTGCGCCCGCTGCTGGAGTTGGACGTCCCCGGCCCGGCGAGCCCGCGCACGGTCGCGGGGCTGGACGTCTCGTACGCGGGCGACGGCGGCGGGACCGGGACCCGGCTGGCCGCCGCCGTGGTCGTGCTGGACGCCGCGACCCTCGCCGTCGTGGAGGAGTCCGTCGCCGTCGGGACGGCCGCCTTCCCCTACGTCCCCGGCCTGTTCGCCTTCCGCGAGCTGCCGACGCTGCTGGACGCGCTCCGGAACCTGGAGACCACCCCCGACCTGCTCGTCTGCGACGGGTTCGGGCTCGCGCATCCGCGCCGGTTCGGGCTCGCCTGCCATCTCGGGGTGCTGACCGGCCTGCCCTCGATCGGCGTGGGCAAGACCGCGTTCGTCGGGACCTACGACCCGCCGGGCGCGCGGCGCGGCGACGCGAACCCGCTGACGGACGGCGGCGAGGAGGTCGGGCGGGTGCTGCGGACCCGCGAGGGCGTCAAGCCGGTGTTCGTGTCGGTCGGGCACCGCGCCGACCTCGACTCGGCGTGCCGCGACGTCCTCGCGCTCGCGCCCGAGTACCGCCTCCCGGAGACGACACGCAGGGCGGACCGGCTGTCACGCGACGCGCTCGGAACCTGATGGCGCGTGACGCCGCCCTCCTCGACGTACGGGCGGCGAGATGGCAGGCTTTTCGGGAAACAGGCGGCGGCCGGGCCCGGCCGTCCGCGCCACCGCTGGACGGTGCCACATGCAACCGCGCCCGATGCGGGCCGACGCCCGCCGCAACTACGAGCGACTGATCAGCACGGCCCGCGCGGCCTTCATGGAACACGGCACGAGCGCGTCCCTGGACGACATCGCCCGCCGCGCGGGCGTCGGGTCGGGGACGCTCTATCGGCACTTCCCCACCCGCGACGACCTGCTGCACGCGGTGCTGCGCGAGCGGATCGACCGGCTGCTCGCGCACGCCGCCGAACTCATGGACGAGCCGGACCCGGAGGCGGCGCTCGCCGGCTGGCTGCGCGGCTACCTGGACGGCGCCATGACCCCGCGCGGCACCTCGACCGTGATCATCGAGGCGATGGCGCCGCGGTGGGCGGCGACGCGGCTCGGCACGGCCGCCGCCGCGATCCTCGCCGCGTTCGGCGGTCTGCTGGAGCGGGCGCAGGAGGCGGGCGCGATCAGGGCGGACGCCGACGCGGGCGACCTGCTGCGGCTGGCCAACGCGATCGGCGTCGCGGCCGAGCGCACCCCCGATCCCGCCGGGTACGCCGACCGGATGCTGGCGCTGCTGTTCGACGGTCTGCGGACGCGCTGACGCCGGCGCGGCCTCGGGAACGGGGCCGCCTTGTTCGCCGAACCAAGCGTTCGCTAGTTTGGTGGGACGCCGCGGTCGCGGTGCCCGCTGGGAACGAGGAGCGTTGATGGGGCAGCTTGACGGCAAGGTGGCGCTGATCACCGGTGGTGCGCGGGGCATGGGCAAGGCCCACGTGAAGCGCTTCGTCGCCGAAGGGGCGAAGGTGGTGTTCGGCGACGTCCTGGAGGAGGAGGGCGCGAAGCTCGCCGCCGAACTGGAGGACGACGCCCGGTTCGTCCGGATGGACGTGACGTCACCCGAGGACTGGCAGAACGCCGTCGGCACCGCGACCTCCGCCTTCGGGGCGCTGAACGTCCTGGTGAACAACGCCGGCATCCTCCGTCACAAGACCATCGAGGACATGGCGCTGGAGGAGTTCCGGCAGATCATCGACGTCAACCTGATGGGCCAGTGGCTCGGCATCAAGTCGGTGACGCCCGCGATGCGCGCGGCCGGCGGCGGCTCGATCGTCAACGTCTCCTCGACCGAGGGCTTCGTCGGCGCGGACGGTCTCGCCGCCTACAGCGCCAGCAAGTTCGGCGTCCGCGGCCTCACCAAGTCCGCCGCGCGCGAGCTCGGCGGGTACGGGATCCGCGTCAACTCCATCCACCCCGGCGGCATCATCACCCCCCTGTTCATGCAGGACGACATCATCGCGGCCAAGGCCGACAGCGCCGACGCGCTCATGAAGGCGCTCCCCCTCGGCCGGATGGGCAAGTCCAAGGAGGTGTCCGGCCTGGTCGTCTACCTGGCGTCGGACGACTCGTCGTACTGCACCGGCAGCGAGGTCCAGGTCGACGGCGGCCTGCTGACCGGCGGCGGCTACTGACGCCGCCGGACCGCGAGCCCGCTCACGGACGGCGTTCCGTCCACCTCTCGACGGCCTCGAGCTGCGCGGCCAGCGAGATCAGCGTCGCCTCGTCCGAGTCATGTCCGAGAAGCTGCGCCCCGATCGGCAGTCCATTCTTGGTGAATCCGGCGGGGACGTTCACGCCGGGCCAGCCCAGCACATTCCACGTCCACGCATACGGGCACGCGGCGGCCACGCCCGACTGCGTCTTCTGATACCCGGCCCCGTCGAAGGCCCCGACCTTCAATGGCGGCTGCGCGGTCGTCGGTGTCAGCACCACATCGGCGAACCGGAAGATGCGCCCGACCTTCTTCCTGAAATAGGGGTCCAGCCTCTTCGCCAGCGGAAGCAGCCGCTTGCCCACCGTCCGCCCGATCCGCGCCTCGACCTCCGTCCGCGCCTCCGGCCTCGGGTTCGGCATCGCGTCCAGCCAGTCCGCGACCCCGGACGTCCCGCGCGGGATCAACCCGAGACCCACCAGCCCGTAATCGGGATCGGCCGGGAAGACCTTGTGCCCCAACTCGGTGAGCCTTCTCGAAAGCCGCTCGACGGACTCCCGGATCTGCGGGTCGAGTTTCCCGCTCACCCCGAACGCCGTCCGGAACGAAACGGCGATGCGCAACCTGCCGGGCTCCCGCCTCGTCGCGTCCACGAAAGGCAGCACGGGACGTCCCACCTGGTAAACGTCATCGGGATGGCTGCCCGAAAGCACGTCCAGCATCAACGCCGCGTCCTTGACGCTTCTCGCCAATGGCCCCCAAACGGTGATCCCGTTGAAAGGATCGGTGTGCGGATGACCGGAAACGCGCCCCCTCTGCGGCTTGATGCCGACCAGCCCCGTCCACGCCGCCGGGATCCTGATCGACCCCGCGCCGTCGGACCCCACGGCCCCCGCGACCATGCCCGCCGCGACCGCCGCAGCCGACCCGCCCGAGGACCCGCCCGGCGTGTACTCCGGGTTCCACGGATTGCGCGCGGCCCCGAACTCCGGCGACTCGCTGAACGGCCACAACCCGATCTCGCACGTCGTCGTCTTGCCCACGATGACCGCGCCGGCGGCCCGCAGCTTGCGCACGACCTCCCCGTCCCGCGTCGCCGGCCGATGGTCGCCGGCCACCGCGAACGGGGTGGTCTCCCCCACGATGTCCGTATCGTCCTTGATTGCCACGGGCACCCCGAGCAGCGGCAGCCGCTCCCCTTCGGCCAGCCGCTTGTCGGCCTGCCGCGCCTCCTCCACCGCGGCCTCCCGCACGACCCGGAAGGCCCCCAGCGACTCCTGCCGCGCGATGCTGTCCAGCGACGCCCCGACCAGCTCGGCCGAGGACACCTCCCCCTTCCGCAGCGCGTCCGCCTGACCGGCCAGACCCAGCTCCACGCCCGCCTCCCGCGTATCGTTCGTTCGAACGAACGATAGCGTCCGCACCGCCCCGTAGGGAAGACTGTGCAGCGATGAGCGCCCGCGACCAGATCCTCCACGCCACCCTCCGCCTGATCGGCGAGCAGGGCATCGGCGCCGTGACGAACCGCGCCGTCGCCAGGTCGGCCGGCGTCTCCCTCGGCTCCCTCACCTACCACTTCCCCAGCCAGGACGAACTGCTCCGCGAGGCCCTGCGCGCCTTCGTGGACGCCGAGATCGCCCGCATCGCCGCCTACGCCGCGGGCCTCCGCGAATCCGGCATCGCCCCGGTCGACGCCGCCGACCTGGTCGAGAAGGCCGTGGTCGAGTTCGCCCACGGCCCCGAGCAGATCGCCAACCTCGAACTCCACCTGCACGCCGCCCGCGACCCCGCCATCCGCGACACCTCCACCCGCTCCGTCGAGGCCTACGACCGGCTCGCCACCGCCGTCCTCACCGCCCTCGGCATCCCCGACGCCGAACGCCACGCCCCCGCGGTCGTCGCGATGCTCTACGGCCTGGCCGTCCGCCGCCTGGCCACCGGCGACACCGCCGCCACCGGCACCGCCGACGCCCTCCGCCTCCTCCTGCTGGGCGCCCTCCCCCGCGACTGAGAACAGGCCTCTGGCCCGCACGGCCCCAGAGCGGGGTAACGGGGCCGTGCGGGCCAGGGACCTGTCTCAATCAGGAACCTCAGTCGGAACCTCAGCCGACGTTCGCTCTGCTCTCCGCCTGTGCACCTCCGCCGTCTTCCGATGTGAACACGCCCAACGCTAAGCCGCCCCCACCCAACCCAGAACCCCCTTAACCCTCACTTAGGGAACCACTGAGCAAGCCTTATTCAGGGCCAATCCGGGACCGTCCGGGGAAGTCGATCCGGTAGCCGCTCACCTGCAAAAACAAGGAAGGGAGCCCAGGGGAACCGTCCGGCACAGTCGACCCGAGTCGAGCGACCTCGACCCACGTTGGCTCCCGAGATTGGCTCCCCTGGCTCCCTCCCCCTTAGCAGGGAGGAGGCCCAACCCATGGCCCTAGAAATCACCGAATCCAAGATGACCGCCACCACAAACGGCGAGGTCATAGCCACGGCCACCCGCACGGGCAACGCCTGGCACGCCACCACCTGGCCAACACCCCTAGACCGCAACGGCGCCATCACGGCCCTGACGCTCCCCGAACTCACGCTCACCCACGGCGAAGACGACCCGTGCGTCATCGATCTCCGAGAGGAGCTGACGCGTGGTTGACCGCCTCACCCGCATCACAACAGCCCTCGCCGTGGTCGCGGTCGCCGGCGTCGCCGCGATCATCTCCTACCGCCACGCCTACGAACTCGTCCGTTCCCACGGCGAAGCAGGCGCCACCGCACGCCTCGTCCCCTTCACAGTGGACGGCCTCATCTGGGCCGCGTCCATGGTCCTCCTCGAAGCAAGCCGCCGAAAGCAACCAGCACCGGCCCTAGCCAAGTGGAGCCTCGCCGTGGGCATCGTGGCGACGGTAGGCGCCAACGTGGCGCACGGCGCATCCCACGGCGTCATAGGCGCCCTCGTAAGCGCATGGCCGGCACTCGCCCTCGTGGGCTCGTTCGAACTCCTTATGAACCTCACCTGCGCGCCGCAACCCACACCACACCACAGCGGAACGAGCAACGCACCACAGCGGAGCACCCCGAACCACCACACACCGAGGTGGGGCAGACCCCAGAACAAGCGGTGCTCGCCGAGTACCTAGCAAGCCTGGACGGCCCCGGCCGCCCCGTCTCCCAGCGCTACCTAGCCGAGAAGCACAACATCGACCGCCGCAAGGTCAGACAGATCAATACCACCTTGGAGCAGTCCTCGCCTACATGAACCCAGAGCGCCTCAGTCACACCCGTCCCTATCTGGGCTGTGACTGAGGCTTTCATATGCTCGCTGCGGAGCGTGCCGCAAATTTTTCCAAATGGAACATTGTACAATATTTGCGACATCGAGAACCTTACAGGGATTAATCACACAAAACGACCAGTCATCTACAAGGCACTGCGCCCGAGCGCGCCACTCGCCTGCCGATCTCGTGATCTCCGGCTAGGCCCCCAAAACGATCACTCCCCTGGGACAGCTCCGCATCCCGACCGATATGGGTTACACCCACCAAAATCGGATGTACGACGACCCAACACTCGCTAGCCTTCGAGAGTGCAAAGCTCTGACTCTTCCGAGGAAGATCACCTTGAGAGCCCAGGTGGCCTACGAGATAGATTCCCTGGCTACTTTCCGCCCGATGATGAAGAGATCAAGCACTTCATCACTCAAGGTCTAGTCGCCTTCGACACTAACGCCCTGCTCGACGTCTACCGTCTCAACAATCGAGCTCGCAAACAGTACCTCGCAGCACTCCAGAGCCTCGAGACTCGACTCTGGATTCCCAACCGCGTGGGCCAAGAGTTCCTCGAACGCCGCTTATCGATTATCAAGGAATGCTCAACCGCCAACGAAAAATTAAAAGAAGAACTCAAGCAAAGATTTGAAGACATCAGTCGAAACCTCCGAGAGTTCGGCAAGCGTCGCGGCTTCAGCGTTAATCAAATGTCGAGCCTAGAGATGATGATCTCCAAAGCCAATGGCGACATCATCGGACGGGCTTGCGAGTACTATAAGTTTGGCCTGAGCGTGGATAGCTCGGTGAAGGGCGACGCCATTCTCGACTCTCTAGAGAGGGTACTAACCGACAAGGTAGGCGCCGAGCTGGACAATCTTAAGGCTCACAGATTAGAAGGTGAGCGCAGAATCGAAAACACAATTCCCCCCGGCTACTCCGATCGCAAGAAGGAGCCCGAGCGGGCGATTGGAGACTATCTCATCTGGCGTCAGCTAATGAACGAAGCTGCCCGTAGGAGGTTGCCAGTCACCTTGGTGACGAACGACCGCAAGCCCGACTGGGTACGCGAGGACCTAGGCAAGAAGGTCGGCCCTCGCCCAGAATTGGTAGCAGAGATGAAATTAGAGAGCGGCATGCCATTTTTTCTCATTAATGTTCAGACTTTCCTTCTCTACTCACGAAGATACCTTGGAGTAAAAGTGAGCGATTCGACCGTACAACAGGCCCGTCCTACGCCGAAGTCGCCTGGAGAACTACGCTTTTGGGAGCTCGTCGAACAAGAGGGCCCGATAGTGCATTATTCGAGAACACGAGACTCGAAGACCATAAATGTAGAGTTGGCAAGTGGACGCGTTTTTGGTCTCGACGCAACGCGCATTACTCAGGAGACCTTCCAGGAAATAGTCGAGGCAATGTCAGATGATGAGCCCTAAGTCGATAGGATGCAGTGCCAGCAAAGAGGACATGTATAAATCTATGAGGTCGCGCAGCTATGTGAGAGACGCAATCTCGCGTTCCGTTACCGAAGCGATTCCGCATTGACCAGACGCGTTCGAAGCTCTCTATGTACATGCTCGCCATGTCTCCGTCCGTTGCGCGCCGCAGGTGGAGCACCGGCGCAGGAGACGCGGCGATGCCGTAGGCGTGCGGGGTGATCAGAAGATCGTCATCGGCTCGGTAGATCCGCGAGCCTGCACGACCCGGCCGCCCGAGTCGACCCCACGGTGATCCAGTCCTCGGCCGCCGCGTTGCGTGAGGCACTCGTCAATGAGGCCGCATGGGCCGAGATCAAGCGCGCGGTGAACTGGTGATCGGACGCCAGCGAACGCCGCGGCCATCATGGACCGGAACCGGGAAAGGGAGCGCGATTCCGTGGGGGAAGGTGGAGGCGGCGCGGTCGGTGAGTGTCCCCCGGACGCACCGGCCGCGCGCGCTCTGCCCACCCACGCCGGGCCAGTCACAAGGCCGCTGGCACCAAACCCGGCTCGCCCGCCGCTCGCGCCCGTGCGATGGTCAGGCCCTGCTTTAGCAGTGTGGCGCGTAGGCGTTCGTTCGGCATGTACCCGTCCGGATCGTGGGACGTCCTGGGACGCAGTCAACCTATAAGGACGTCATGATCACTTAGGGAACCGCTGAGCAAGCCTTATTCGGGCTCAATCCGGCGCCGTACGGGGAAGTCGATTCAGTGGCCACCCACCTGCGGAAATACGAAAAGGCGGAGGCCCGACCCAGGACCCTGCAGATCACCGAAACGAAGATGAACGCCACCACAAACGGCAAGGTCACAGCCACAGTCACGCACCTGCACGTGGCTCACGCCACAAGGGCCTGGTTCTCGGATCGTGGAACCGGGGGTGTCAGATGCTGGCGGACGTGGTGTCGGTGCCCTTCCGCGAGGCCTTCGTCAAGTGGTTGAGGGGGCGGCGGCCGTCTTCGTGGGGCCTTGGGTGATGCGCCAGAGCAACCATGCCTGGAGCAGTCCGGCTGCTGTGCAGGGAAGGTCGAACAACACCACCCCCAGTGCCCGTGACGGCCCCTCGTCCGGGATCAGGAAGAAGGTGAGGCCGGTGATGAGGAATGACGACGGCGCGCTCACGAGTAGGAGCCAGATGCCGCTGAACGTCGGATCGTCGGCGAAGAGGCCCATGGTCACGCTACCTGCGGCGTTGACCAGGACCAGGACTGCATAGGCACCGGAGACGGCGGCTGCGGCGTGGCCGCGCTTGTATCGGGATGCGTGCTCGCGGATGCGGTTGAAGATCGTCATGCGTCCATGCTGGTCAGCCGCAGTGCTGTTGCCATGAGTACAGGTACTCGGGTTGGCATGGGGAGTACCTGCCGGGCTCTAGGTTCTGCTGTCAGCGTGGACGCGGCCGTATGGATGGGTGGTGCGAGCGCGTTAGGCGTTCAGCAGGGTGTCGACGCGGGCTTGGGCCTGGTTTACCGCTTCGGCGAGTTGGTGTTTCTCCGTGCGGATTCCGTCGGGGTGGACGCGCGAGATGAGGCCGGCGTCGAGGCCTGCCGAGCGGGCGAACGAACGGAGCCAGCCGCGGATCTCGGAGTGGTCGATCGGGAACTCGTACGAGGGGACCGAGCAGAGGGCGCGTCCGAGGTTCTCGGCGTGGAAGGAGATCCGGGAAAGGTCCTCGATCAGTTCGTGGGAGAAGTCGATATCGAGGTCGTAGATGCGGTGGTGCGCTCGGTCGACGGCGCGGAGGCGGGCGAGGGCGCGGCGGGCGGGACGGCGGCGGGTGTGCATGAACGCGATGGCGCGGGTGCGCTCGCGCAGGGCCCGGTCGAGGAGTGGGTCGATGGAGGCGACCTTGTAGGCGATGTCGGTGAGGATGGCGGCCAGTTCGTGAAGGTCGGCGGGTGCGGCGTTCAGCGGTGCCTCCTCAGCACGCGCGGCGGGTGGTCATTCGCATGTGGCCCGCAGAGGGCCGTCCGTCCAGGACGCTATTGGAGGCCGAGGGAGCGGGCGAGGTGGGTGGTCCACCAGCGGAGCTGCGGACCGGGGGTGGTGGCCGTCCGGCCGGTGAGGCCGGCGCTGCGGCGGAACGCCGGGCCGTACAGCGGCTCGGTGGCGAGGGCCTGGTGGAGTGCGGCGACGGCCAGCCGGGTGTCCTCGATGGGGACGGCGCCGGGTCGCAGGGCGTGCAGCGCGTCGACGACCGGGGCGAGCATTCCCGACCCTTCGTCTCGCCATCCGGCGGCGTGGAGCGCCACCGCCAGCTCGCCGTAGCCCCGGCGGTAGAAGAACGCCAAGGCGTCGACCAGCTCACCGATGTCGGCGCCGCGGTCGAGCCAGTTGTCCAGCACCTCCTCGACCCCGGCCCGGATCTTCCGGCCGCCGTGGCGGAGCAGTGCCTCCAGGAGGCGGTCACGGGTGCCGAAATGGTGGTTGACCCCCGCATCGGTCATGCCGACGCGGGCGGCGATGGCCCGGACCTGGACGGCAGCCACACCGCCCTCGGCCAGGAACCTCTCGGCGGCGTCCAGGATCAGGCGCCGCGCCTCCTCGGGAGGGCGGCGCATCCGCGAGCGTGTCACCCGACAGACCTTACCTTGACAGGCCAAGGCAAAGTTCTTACCTTGAGAGCCCAAGGTAAGAGAGGCGGTACTACCGTGATCGACCTCACCGTTCCCCGGGCGCGTAGCGTCGCGCGCCCTGACGCGGTCCTGCGCGGCGAGGAGGTCGGGGCCGGGCCGACCGTCCTGCTGCTCCACGCCGGGGGTGAGCGCCGGCAGGTGTGGGCGCCGGTCACCGACGTCCTGGTCGGGTCGGGGTTCCGGTGTGTGGCCTTCGACCAGCGCGGTCACGGTGACAGCGGCGGCTCGCCGCGGGCGCTCGCGCCCTGCGCGGACGACGTCGCCGCCATGCTCCACGCCGAGCGACCGGGATGCGTGGTCGTCGGTGCCTCGCTGGGCGGACTCGCCGCCATCGCCGCTCTGGACGACCCGGCCGTCCGGGCGAGAGTGGCGGGGCTGGTGCTGGTGGACGTCGTACCCAACCTCGAACCACAGCGGGCCCGCCGCTTCGTCGCCGACAGGGACATGCTCGACGCGCACAGCGAGCTTGTCGAAGACATCCTCGCCCAGGTTCCACGGCTGCGGCGGATCACTGCGGAGCTCGACCTGCCCGTCCTGCTCGTCCGCAGCGGCAGCGGGTCGGCCGTGACGGACGGCGACGTCGACCGGTTCCTGCGTCTGGCTCCCCACGCCGTGGTCACACGCGTCCGCGATGCCGGGCACCTCGTCGCCCGCGACCAGCCGGTGGCACTGGCCGAGGCCATCTCCGCCACCGCCGAGTGGCCGGCACTGGCGCTGCTGCGCGAACTCGGCGCGGCGGAGGTCGACCACCCCGGCGGAAACCTCTTCGACCACCTGCAGCGGGTGCGCGAGCTGGTGGACGGTTGGGGCGGCGGCCGACGCCTGAGCCTCGCGACGCTGTGCCACGCCGCCTACGGCACCGACGGTTTCCCTCACGCGCTGCTGCCGCTCGACCGGCGGCCCCGCCTGAGGGAGGCGATCGGCGACGAGGCCGAAAGCCTCGTCTACCTCTACGACGCCTGCGACCGGAGCGAGACCTATGCCCGCCTCGGTGCAGCGCCGCTCCCGCTCACGGACCGCTTCACCGGCGAGGTCGTCTCCCTGGCCGACGCCGACCTCACCGACTTCGCCCTCCTCACCGTCGCCAACGAACTCGACGTCGCGCGCCACGCCTCGCTCAGCTCGGACGTCCGCCGCGGTATCCGAACGCTCATCGCCGCAATGGCTGCCTACGTCCCCGACGCGTCCGCCCAGGCCCTCGCCGACCCGTCCCTCCGCTGACGCCTCTGCGCCACGGCCACGCCCGCGCCGGTCAGGGTGCGATGTAGAGGCAGTACGCGGTGGCGCGCGACGATCCGGTTGGTCGCCTGCTCCTTCACCTCGGCCTTGACGTCGTACGACAGGTAGTAATGCGGCGAGACGGTCTGGGTGTAGGCGGTGTTGACCCACGTCCCGTCCGCCGATGCCGTGAAGTCCTGCTGGGCGGCCAGGTAGGCCGGCGTCGTCCATCGCGGGCTGTCCGCGTGGCTCGGGCTGACCGTTATTTGGATAGGGGGCGGTCCGTTTAAGGGGTGCCGTTTGGCGGACGATCTCCAGGGCAGGTCCGCGTCGCCAGCGAGGGATCGAGAAGGGAGCAGCGGCGATGGGCATCATGTTCCGGAAGCGCAAGCGATACGGACCTCTGATTCTGAACTTCACCGAGAACGGGCTCTCGTCCTGGACGATCAAGATCGGCCGGTGGTCCTGGAACTCGCGTGCGCGGGCGCACCGGGTCGACCTGCCCGGCCCGCTGTCCTGGAAGCAGGACAAGTCACGAACCTGACCGGCTCCGCCTTCAGCAGGTGAAGCCGTCGGCGGCCCGGTGCGCGGCCACGGCGCAGGGGATCGCCGCCAGCCCCAGGTGCTGAAGAGGAAGCCCGTCGCCGTGGACGCGCGGCCGCCCGCCTGGCGGGGGCCGCGCAACGGGCCGCGCGCCGCGCGCGGATGAGCGGGTCGGCGGGGATCTCGCCCTGTCCCCGGCCGCTGACATGCGAAAATGCTGCAATTTCGGGTCGACCGATGAGTTCGCTCGATCCGCCTGGTCTGCCCTTTCGAAACAACGTCGCCTCGCACGATGACGAAAGGGCAAGCGCATGAGCATCTCCGGTTACACCGCAGCTCCGTCCACGACCGCCGCGACCTCGCCTCGCACCGTTCCGCTGTGGCGGACCGGCGGGCTCGCCGCCGTCGGCGCCGCCCTGGCCACCACCGTCATCGCCGCGGTCGCCAAGAGCGCGGGCGTGTCCCTGGAGATCGACGGCGCACCGATTCCGCTGCTCGGCTTCACGCAGCTGACGCTGGCGTGCGCCGCGATCGGCCTGGTGCTGGCCGTGGCGCTGCGGCGCTGGGCCGCGACGCCCAGGCGCACGTTCGTTGCGGTCACCGCCGCGCTCACGGTGCTGTCGGTCGTGCCCGACCTCGTCGTCCCGGCGGCGCCGTCGACGAGGATCGTCCTCATGCTCACCCACCTGGTGGCCGCGGCGATCGTCGTCCCGCTCGTCGCCGGTCGGCTGCCCGCGCGCACGCGCTGACGTCCCGCAACGGGCACTGAGCCGCCGCGGCTGACTCAGCGACCCCACATGCTCCTCAGGACCGCCGGGGCGGTCCGTCGGGGTGAGGTTCGTGTCGACGGGTGGAGCGGGCTCGAGTGCTGTCACTCGCCGGGGTCGGTCTGTCACTCTGGGTGGTGACCAGGCTGTCGGTCTGGACGAACCTGGAGGTACAGATGCATGTAGGGGTCAAGCTCGGTGCGGCTCTGGCCGGGGCCACGCTCGCCGGGACGGCGCTGGGCGCGGCGGCGGGCGCGAGCGAGCAGCCGCCGCCGAAGCCGGGACAGGGCGGCGCGCAGCAGGCGCAACCGCGTCCGCCGCACGACGGCGAGGAGGGGCACGGGCCGGGTGCCATCAAGGTCGGCCGCAAGGGCGCCGCGAAGGCGATGCACCGGCTGATGGTGCGGGACGAGCTGCGCCAGCGCTGGTGCCACGGCCGGGTCCTCCCGTCGGGCGGGCTGAACCTGCGGGAGGGGCCGGGGCTGCGGTACCGGGTCGTCCGCCTCCTCAAGCACAACAGCCAGGTCACCACCGACTGGGACACCGTCCAGCGCAGGGACGGCTACCTGTGGGTGCGGCTTCCCGACAAGTTCTGGATCGCCGACTACAAGGTCGGCGACGGGGACGGCAAGTGGTACGTCAAGTACTCCGACTGCCGCTGAGGCGGTGAGCGGGCCGGCGCTCGTCGGGGCGCCGGCCCGCTACGGTCGTCGGATGAGGGATGTGCCGTTTCTCGGCGAAGAGAAGGAAAGCCTGAAGGCGAGCCTCGACCGGCATCGGGACGTGGTGCCGTGGAAGCTGGACGGGCTCGACGACGAGCAGGTGCGGCGGGCGATGACGCCGTCGGGGACGACGCTGCTGGGGCTGACCAAGCACCTGGCGGCCATGGAGTACTCGTGGTTCTGCGAGACGTTCGGCTACGAGACCGAGCCGCTTCCGCTGGACGACGACGATCCGGAGAAGGACCTGCGGATCGAGGCCGGCGAGACGACGGAAGGGATCCTCGCGTTCTACGAGCGGGCGCGGGCGGCGGCGGACCGGGTGATCGGTGAGCTGGACCTCGACGCGACCGGCACGTCGTGGTCCGGCCGGACGGTGTCGCTGCGCTGGGTGCTGATCCACATGATCGAGGAGACCGCGCGGCACGCCGGGCACCTGGACGTCGTCCGGGAGCTGATCGACGGCGGGACGGGCGACCACGTCCGCGGCTGATCAGGTGCGGGAGTGCCGGCGGCGGACCAGGCGGCGGGAGCGGCGGACCGGGGGCAGCCACTTGGTGCGGAACCACATCTGCACCTGGGCGCCGCCGAGGACGCTGCGGTGGATGCGCAGGTAGCCGCCGGTGGACTCGGCGGCGCGGCGCGCGATGTCGAGGCCGAGGCCGGTGGATCCGCCGCCGCTGCTGCCGCGCTTGAGGGCCGCGTCCGGGTCGGCGATGCCGGGGCCGCCGTCGGCGACGAGGATGCCGGTGACGCCCTGCCCCTGGTGGAGGGTGACGACGAAGCCGGTGCCCTCGGCGGTGTGCCGGAAGACGTTGCCGAGCAGCGCGTCGACGGCGGCGGCGAGTTCGGTGCCGGGCAGCGGCAGCGGCGCGGGCCCCTCGGCGCCGATCAGTTCGCAGGAGCGGCCCTCGTCCTCGGCGAGCACCGACCAGAACGCGACGCGGTCGCGCAGCACCTTGGACGCGTCGCAGCTGCCGCGGCCGGTGGGGCGGCGGACGGTCCGGATGATCTGGTCGACCTCGTGTTCGAGGCGGTCGACGGCCTCGCGGGTCTGGTCGGGGACCGGTCCGTCGCCGAGCGCCTCGGCGTTGAGCCGCAGGGCGGCGAGGGGCGTGCGCAGCCGGTGCGACAGGTCGGCGGCCATCTCCCGTTCCGCCGACAGCAGCTGGACGACGTGGTCGGCCATCGCGTTGAACGCCAGCCCCGCCTCGACCAGTTCGGGCGGCCCGTCCGGCTCGATCCGCACCGACATCTCGCCGTCGCCGAACGCGGCGGCGGCCTCGGCGAGCCGGCGGGTCGAGCGGATCATCCGGTTGCCGAGCCGGTCGGCGACCACGACGGACCCGGCGACGAGCGCGGCGGCGACGGCCGTCATCACCAGCCACGCCTTCCACACCCCGCGCGTGAGGTCGCCGTCGGGAAGGAACACCTCGACGACGGCGGTGCGGCCGGCGTCCAGCGACACGGGCTGGAGCAGCGCGTACCCGCCGGAGACGCGCGCGGTGTAGGAGCGGCCGCGGCGCCCGGCCTCCATGAGCTGCTCGGGACGCGCCGACGGCTCGCCGGGCCCGCGCTTCGGGACGAGCGTGCCGTCCGGCATGTGCACGGTCATGCGTCCGGCGGCGCCGGCCTGGGTGCTGGCGACGGCGCGTTCGAGCGCGGCCGGGTCCTCGGTGACGACGAGCACGGGGCCGAGCGCGCTGGCCTGCCGTTCGGCGGTCGTCAGCGCGCGGTCCCGGGCGATCTCCCGGACGGTCAGCGCGAGCGGGATGAGGAAGGCCAGC
This sequence comes from Actinomadura opuntiae, assembly GCF_030283205.1. Taxonomy (GTDB): domain Bacteria; phylum Actinomycetota; class Actinomycetes; order Streptosporangiales; family Streptosporangiaceae; genus Spirillospora. The sequence continues at coordinate 234,553 of NZ_JASNWF010000016.1, read as the reverse complement.
GCGACCATCGAGGTGACCGCGAGGGACACCAGGACGAGCGTGCGTCTCATGCGCGCGGACCCGGCTCGGCCAGCCGGACCCCGACGCCCCGGACGGTGTGCAGGTACCGGGGTTTCGCGGCGGTCTCGCCCAGCTTGCGGCGCAGCCAGGACAGGTGCACGTCGATGGTCTGGTCGTCGCCGTAGGCCTGCCGCCACACCTCGGCGAGCAGCTCGCGGCGGGCGACGACCCGGCCGGGCCGGGCGGCGAGGTAGGCGAGCAGGTCGAACTCGCGGCGGGTGAGTTCGAGGGGCGCGCCGTCGAGCCGGGCCTCGCGGCGGTCCAGGTCGATGTGCAGGCCGCCGACGCTGAGCTCGGCGGCCGGCCCGGAGCGCGCGGAGCGGCGCAGCACCGCGGCGAGCCGGGCGCTGAGGTGCTCGGCGGAGAACGGCTTGATGAGGTAGTCGTCGGCGCCGGCGTTCAGCAGCCGGACGATCTCGGGCTCGTCGTCGCGGGCGGTGGCGATGATGACCGGGACGTCGGACACCCCGCGCAGCATCTTCAGCACCTCGGCGCCGTCCAGGTCGGGCAGCCCGAGGTCCAGGATGACCACGTCCGGCGGCGACTGGGTGACCTCGCGGAGCGCGTCCATCGCGGTGCCGACGCTGCGCACGACGTGCGAACGGGCGCTCAGCTCGCGGATCAAGGCGGTACGGACGTTCGCGTCGTCCTCGACAACCAGAACACTCGCCATGGCGGAACCGTATGCCACCATGTGTCGATGCGTCGGGCGATGTCGTATGTTGCCCCGTGGGCGGTCGCGACCGCGCTGGCGGTCGCGCTGTCCTGGCTCGGGGTGCGCGGGGTCGTGCGCGGCGCGGTGTCGGAGCGCTCGGCGCCGCCGCCGATCGCGGGGCCGGTCATCCACGGCAGCCCGTCCACGCTGCCGGGGCCGCCGACGAGCGTCGGGTCGCCGACGTCGGCGCCGAAGCCGGCGACCGGTGAGGACCAAGGGCCGAAGCCCAGCAAATCCCCGACACCTTCCGACAAACCGACCAAGCCGAAGCCGTCCGGCAATGTGCGGAGCTTCGCGACCCGCGGCGGGCAAGCGGCGCTGGCGTTCACCGACGGCCGGGTCAAGCTGGTGTCGGCGACGCCCAACCCCGGTTACGAGACGCGAGTGACGGAGGCGGCGCGCTGGCTGCGCGTCGACTTCCTCTCCGACAAGCACACCTCGTCCGTCGTGGCGACCTGGGACCGGCGCCCGCCCACGGTAAAGGTGTACGAGTACTGACCTCGCCGCATTAAAGGCGGGCGGTCCGTGTGCAGGACCGCCCGCCCTTGGTCTCCGCCGGGTGCGCGGCGGAAGAGCCGCGCGCGCTCAGCCCTGGCCCGCCAGGTTGACGCCGACTGTGACCTCGTCCAGTTCGGGGATGCTCATCGTGGTGCCGTAGAAGCCGCTGCGCCACTGCACGGGGTTCGCGGTGCGGAAGCCGAGCTCCCGGTTGGCCCTCGCCCGGTCGACGCCGGGGGCGTAGCGGGAATGGACGACCCTGCGGAGCCCGAGCTCGCGGGTGACCAGTTCGAACTTCTGCAGCGCGAGGTCGATCTCGGTGGAGACGCCGTCCTGCCAGCCGGCGTCGACCTGCACCGTGTCGCGGCCGGCCGCGATGTGCAGCGCGTTGCGGTCCCAGTCGATCCTGATGAACAGCTCGACGTGGCAGGCGCCGGCGCCGTCGAGCCCGTAGACGGAGATCTCGCTGATCCAGCGCCTGTCGACGCCGATGAGGAGGCGCCGGACGAAGTCCCGGTCCTGGGAGCTGCGCGCCAGGACGCGTTGGACCTGCATCTTGACGAGCTCGGCGCGGGCGTAGGCCGCCGTGTAGGTGGCGGTCCTGGCGATGACCATGCCTGTTCCTTGGGGGTTAGGAGGAGAGGTAGTCGTGGGCCGTGTCGGCGGCCATGCTCTTGGCCGCCACGAGGATGTCCTCGACGGGGTGCGGGCGGTCGTCGATCCGCACCCGGCTGCGCGAGAGCAGGCTCCGGGCGAGGTCGCCGAGGCCGTGCCGGTAGAGGGCGGTGGTGAGGGCGGCGTCGTCCATCCGCCGCCGCACCGCCGCCCAGAAGGAGATCGGCTCGTCGGGGAGGCTGCGCACGAGGTCGGCGGCCTGCGCCTCGCTCAGCCAGGGAAAGAGCGAGTTCACCGCCGACGTCCGCTCGGCCGGCTGCATCCGCCAGCTGAAGATCCGCATGCGGCCGCTGCGCCGCAGCGGCGCGTACAGGCGGGTGAAGTCGTTGCCCGTGAGGATGACGGGGACGCGCCGGGTCCGCTTGCCCTCCACCTGCGTCGGGTAGTCGGCCAGGTGCATCAGCTCGGTGATCAGGTTCTGGGTGTTCACGGTGTACTGCGTCAACTCGCCCCAGCTGCCGATGGCCGCGTCGGCGTCGTTGAGCAGCACCACCGCCGGGGTGCCGGTGTCGGCGTAGCCGCCGGCCTCCAGGTAGGCGGCCCGCATCCGGGCCGCGGGCGCGCCCGCGTTCGGGCTCTCCAGCTCGCCGCCGGACAGCAGGACGGCATGGATTCCGGCGTCCGCCAGGATCCTTTCGACCTGGTAGGTCTTGCCCTCGCCCGGCGGCCCCTGGATGCCCAGCAGCAGCGGAGTGCCCGGCTGGACGTCGGGCCGGAAATTGGCGATCAGATGCAGGCCGACGGCGTCACGGAAACGCTGCGCTATCACTTCAGTCACGTCCGGATTCCCTCCTGCGCCGTTCCTTCTCCCGCAGCACCTCGGCCGGAAGGCCGAGAATCTCGGCGCGCAGATCCGGTGCGGAATGGGCCGGGGCGGACTCGTCCGGCGGCAGCAGATCTCCCTCGGCGGGCGCATTGCCGGAACCGGCCACCGCGGCGCCGGAACCGGCCGCCGGCGCGGCGGTCGGACCGGGCACGGGCACCTCGGCGGTGAGCGGAAGGCCCAGCTCGCGCCGCCGGGCGGCCACGCTGTTGACGAGTTCCTCGAGCGCCGCCTGCGGGTCGGGCAGCGTCTTGCGGATCCGCCCGGACGGCCGGATGACCAGGCGGTCGTCCCGCCAGGTCAGGTCCCGGTCCTTGCCCACGACCGCGTCGAGCTCGCGGACCGCGACGCCCATGGCCTGCCGGCTCTCCAGCGCCCGGTTCTCCTTGACCTTGCTCTCGATGAGCGCCACCAGCTCGCCGCGGTTGCGCTCGGTCTGCCGGTTGGTCAGCAGGCCGCTGATGTAATTGCTCAGGACATTTCCGATCACCCCGAGCACAAAGGCTTCGATCAACTCCCGACCTCGCATCTCGCATGAGGGTGGACCACCATATGTGACGCCGGTCGGCCCGCCGCGGTTCACCGCGGAATGCGCCGGGAGCGAAACCCGTATTTTCCCGGGGTCGGGTCCGGCGGCGAAGTCGATCTGCTCGAAGATTTCGAATTCCGTTCGCCGGTGAACGTTGTTCGCGTCCCGAATCACCGTCCCGTTTGCTCCGAATGCCGGATGCGGTACCGCGCCGCACCGGCCCGCGCGCCGCCGCGTCCCTGCTCCGGGGCGGAACGGGGCGCCGCGCCACCGGCCGGGCCCGCGGAGGAAAGCGGTTTCCGGTCGCGGCGGGCTGGGAATCCACGTGATCACAACGGCTGGGACCGGCGGGGGCGGTCGGAAGGGATGGCTCCCATGGCGTCAGATCCCGGGGGCGCGGGCACGGCCCGCGCGGCGGGCGGCGACCGGCGCCGGCAGGTGCGGCTGGCCGCGGTGTCGAGCGTGATCGGCACCTCGATCGAGTGGTACGACTTCTTCCTCTACAACACGGCCGCGGCGATCGTGTTCAAGGACGTGTTCTTCCCCGAGTCGAGCGACTACGCCGGGACGCTGTCGGCGTTCGCGACGTACGCGGTCGGGTTCGCGGCGCGGCCGGTCGGCGCGGCGATCTTCGGGCACTGGGGCGACCGGCTCGGCCGCAAGGCGATGCTGATCGTCACCCTGGTGCTGATGGGCGTGTCCAGCGCGCTGATCGGGGTGCTGCCGGGGACGGACTCCATCGGCGCCGCGGCGCCGGTGCTGCTGGTGGCGCTGCGGATCCTGCAGGGCATCGCGGTCGGCGGCGAATGGAGCGGCTCGGTGCTGCTGTCGATGGAGTGGGGCGACCAGAGGCGGCGCGGGCTGATGGCGAGCCTGCCGCAGATCGGGGTGCCGATCGGGCTGATCCTCGGCACCGGGATGATGACGGCCATCGCGCTGTCGGCCGACAAGGCGTTCACCGACTGGGCGTGGCGGGTGCCGTTCCTGTTCAGCCTGGTGCTCGTCGCGCTCGGGCTGTTCGTGCGGGTCCGGGTGATGGAGACGCCGCTGTTCGCGGAGGTCGTGGAGAAGCGGGAGGTCTCCCGGGTGCCGGTCGCCGAGGTCGTCCGGCGGCACCCGAAGGAGATCGTGCTGAGCGCGCTGCTGCGGTGCTCGGAGCAGATGCCGTTCTACATCTTCACCTCGTTCGCGCTGACCTACATCCACAAGGACCTCGGGATGCGGCAGGGGCTGGCGCTCAGCGCGGTGACGGCGGCGGCCGTGCTGGAGCTGTTCACCATCCCGGCGGCCGGGCATCTCGGCGACCGGCTCGGCGGGCGGCGCGTGTACGCGGTGGGGTCGCTGCTCATCGCGGTGTGGGCGTTCCCGTACTTCGGGCTGATCAACACCGAGTCGGCGGCGCTGGTCGTCGTCGCCGTGGTGGTGGCGCAGATCCCGCACGCGGTGCAGTACGGCCCGCAGGCGTCGCTGATCGCCGAGAGCTTCCCGACGCGGCTGCGCTACGGCGGCGCCGGGATCGGCTACCAGCTCGCGTCGGTGATCGCGGGCGGTCCGGCGCCGCTGCTGGCGACGTGGCTGCTGCACGACTACGGCTGGTGGGCGATCGCGGTCGCGATGATCGTGTCGTCGGTGCTGACGCTGGGCGCGCTCGCGCTGCTGCCGGACCCGCGCCGGGCCGCGGCCGTCCGGGAGGCGGGCGCGCCCGCCTGACCCGGCCGCGCGGCGGTCAGCGCTCGTGGAGCGTGAACCCCTGCGGGGTGACGAACATCGCGGTGGCCTCGACGGTGACGCGGCCGTCGGGGCCCGCGATCGTCCCGGACGCGTAGATCTTGCGGCCCTCGACCCGGCTGGCCTTGGCCTCGACGGTCAGCGGCACGCCGAGCGGGGTCGGCCGCCGGTAGCGCAGTTCCAGGGTCGCGGTCATCCCGCCGGTGCCGGTGTGCGCGGCGGCCATGCCGAGCGCCTGGTCGAGCACCATCGCCGACACCCCGCCGTGCACGTACGACGGCGGGCCCTCGTAGACGTCGCTGAGCATGAACTCGGCGCGGACGATGCCGTCCGCCGTGACGTCGAGGTCGACCGGCGGCGCGATCGGGTTGAGGACGCCGGTGACCGGGTTGCCGCCCTGCCGGTCCATGCGGTGGGCGCCGGTGACCAGGAACGGCGGTGCGTCGCGCCGCGCGGCCCCGAGCCGGGCGGTGAGCGCGGCGACCTCGCCGGCGACGGCGCGCGCCTCGTCCGCGTCGACGCCGGTCAGGACGGCGGCCTCGGCCAGCTCGCGGACCCGGGCGGCGAGCCCGGCCAGCGGCGCCGCCTCGTCCTCGCCGAGCATGTCCCGTTCGGTGATCGCCCCGCCCATGCAGCCTCCTTCTGAGCCGAACGAGATTCTAAAATGCGCGGGCGGGTGCTCGGTGCGGCGGGTCCCGCCCAGCGGGCGGACCGGCCCCGCCGGGCGCCCGCGCGCCGGACCCGGCGGCGCCGCTCGCCGCTTTCCGGGAGGGGGCGACCGCGGCGCACTTTATGATTCATGCGACGCATCCCCCGAAGGCACGAAGGAACCCCCGTGACCGACCAGCCGCCGCCTTACGGGCAACCGTACGGACAGCCTCCGGGGCAGCCCCCGGGCCCGCCGCCCGGAGGGCCGTACGACTCGCAGTGGGGGTACGGGCCGCCGGGCGTCCCCCACGGGCCGCAGTACGGCCCGCCGCGCAACGACGACAACACGTGGGCGATCTTCGCCTACGTCGGCACGCTCGTCGTCTCGTTCATCGCGCCGCTCGTCATCTACCTGGTGAAGATGCGCGAGTCGCCGTTCGCCCGCTTCCACGCGGCGCAGGCGCTGAACTTCCAGATCACGATGCTGGTCCACCTGCTCGCGGTGGCGGCGGTCTGCGTCCCGCCGGCGATCATCACCAAGCAGCCCGCGTTCGTGGTCCCGCTCGTCTTCCCCTACCTGGAGCTGCTCATCGGGCAGTGGGTGTTCCTCATCCTCGGCGCGGTGAAGGCCGGCAAGGGCGAGTACTACCGGTTCCCGACGTTCTTCTGCTTCCGCATGATCCGCTAGCGCCGCGTCACAGGTGGGCGCGGGCGTACTCGTCGAGCACGGGCAGGACGGCGTCGCGCCCGCCCGCCGGGACGCGCAGCACGACCTCCTCGACGTCGATCGAGGCGTAGTAATCGAGCTTCTCCGGGGTCGGGACCGTGCCGAACGGGACGACCCGGACCATGCCGCGTCCCGCGTCCGCGCAGGCCCGGCGCAGGTCCGGGAGCGCCTCGCGGATGCCGGCGCCGCCGATCGGCAGCCACCCGTCCCCGTACTCGGCGATGTGCGCGAACAGCGTCGGCCCGGGGGCGCCGCCGAGCAGCACCGGGACGCGCCCGGCGGGCTTCGGCCACGACCAGCTCGCCTCGAAGCTCACGAACTCGCCCGCGAAGGACGCCTCGTCCCGCGTCCACAGCTCCCGCATCGCCAGCACGTGCTCGCGCACCACGGCGCGCCGCCGCTTCCACGGGACGCCGTGGTCGGCGCCCTCCTCGGCGTTCCAGCCGTAGCCGACGCCGAGCGCGATCCGTCCGCCCGCGAGCCGGTCGAGCGTCGCGACGGCCTTCGCGGTGACGATCGGATCGCGCTGCGCGGGCAGCAGGATGCCGGTGCCCAGGGTGATCCGCTCGGTCACGACCGCGGCGGCGGCGAGCGCCACGAACGGGTCGAGCGTGCGCGCGTACTCGGCCGCCAGCGTCGCGTCGCCGGTCGGCGGCGCCGTCGTCCGCGCCACCGGGATGTGGGTGTGCTCGGGGATGTACAGCGAGGCGAACCCGCGCTCCTCGGCCTCCTTGGCCAGCTCATGCGGCAGCATGGTCAGATCGGTCGCGAACATGGTGATGCCCAGCCGCACGTCGGCCTCCCTCTCCCTCGGTCGGCGCCACCCTACGTTCCGCTGATCAAGCAATTGCTCAGCGGACCCGCTTTGCCGGGGCGGCAAATTTCCGTGCGGTTCGCGGACGGGCCCGGCAAGGGTGGTTGCCCGACCGATCTTGCGAGGAGAGCATGAGCACCCGATATCGAGCCGCCCGTTCCAGCGGCGGACACCGGCACCGGACGGCCCCGGAGGGACGGCGATGAGCGCCAAGCGGAAGCGCGACACCGGCCCGCCGTCGACCGGCCCCGGCGAGAAGGACGTGCTCGTCGGCTTCCTCGACTACCTGCGCGACGCGATCGCCGCCAAGGCCGAGGGCCTGCCCGAAAGCCAGGCCCGCGCCCCCGGCGTGCCGTCGGGGACGAATCTGCTCGGGCTCGTCAGGCACCTCACCTACGTGGAACGGTGCTGGCTGCTGGGGCACGACGTCTCCGACTGGAAGTCCACGTTCCACCTCACCGAAGGCGACACGGCCGAGAGCGTCCTCGCCGACTACCGGGCGACCAACGCCGAGGCGAACGAGCGGACCGCCGCCTGGGACGACCTCACCGAAGCGGGTCCCCGCCCGGTGAAGCACGGCCGTGGGGCGCCGTCCCGGCGCTGGACGCTGACCCACATGATCGAGGAGACCGCCCGGCACGCGGGACACGCGGACATCCTGCGGGAACTCGCCGACGGCGCGACCGGGCGCTGACGCCCGCGTCGGGCGCTCGGAAACGCGCGAACGGCGGCGCCCGGTCGACCTTCGGCCGCCGCGCCGGGCGACTTTGGTCGGCGCGGGTGTGGCCCGGTGGTCGCTGTCCGGACGCGCCGTCCTGGAAAGACTCGTCGCAGGCCGTCCGACCAGCGAGGAGCACCCCATGGCACAGGCACCGATCAGCCGCAGAACAGCGCTCGCCGGGACGGCGGCGGTCATCGCGTGCGGAGCCGCGGCCCGGCCGGCGCTCGCCGCGTCGCCGGGACGGCGGCTGCCGCAGCACGGCGTCAACTACGACACCGAGCGCGAGGTGTGGAACCCCGCGTACGTGCGGCGCGAGATCCGGGCGATCCGCCGCGACCTGCACTGCAACGCGCTCATCATCCTCGGCTCCGACCTGCGGCGCCTCGTGCTCGCGGCGCGCTGCGCGGCGGACGAGGGCATGTTCGTCTGGTTCGAGCCGCGCCAGTTCGACAAGGACGCCCGCACGACGCTGCGGTTCGTGACGGCGGTCGCCCGGGAGGCCGAGCGGCTCCGCCGCGCGCATCCGGGCGTCGGCATCTCGCTCGGCTGCGAGCTGACGATCTTCATGGCCGGTCTCGTGCCCGGCAAGGACTGGCAGGAGCGCGCCGGCAACCTCGGCACGCCGGCGGGCGAGGGGTACGACGAGCGGCTGAACGCGTTCCTCCGGCGGGCGCTGAAGGCCGTCCGGCCGGTGTTCGGCGGGCGCCTCACCTACACCTCGGGCGTCTGGGAGGACGTCGCCTGGCGCGGCTTCGACGTGGTGGGCGTCGACCTGTACCGGGACGCCTCGAACAAGGCGACCTACGTCCACGACGTCCGGGCGCTGCACCGCTTCGGCAAGCCCGTCGTCATCACCGAGTTCGGATGCTGCACGTACCGGGGCGCGGACCAGCGCGGCGGCGACGGCTTCGACATCGTCGACTGGACGCAGGACCCGCCCGTCGTCCCGCCGGGTTACGTCCGCGACGAGAGGACGCAGGCCCGCTACATCTCCGAGCTGCTCGACGTCTACGAGGCCGAGGGCGTGCACGGCGCGTTCGTCTACAACTTCATCGACCCGGGCTCGCCCTACTCGCCCGACCCGCGCCACGACCTCGACATGGCGGGGTTCTCGCTGGTCAAGGTGCTTCCGCCGGGCTCGCGGCTCGGTTACGAGAAGACCGGCCACTGGGAACCGAAGCTCGCGTTCCGCACGCTAGCGCGCCGCTACGCCGCCTAGCCGAGGCGGGCGACCGCGCGGACCGGGGCGCCGTCGGCGGCGGCGAGGGCGATCGGGAACAGCGAGACCTCGATCGGACGGCGCGCCGCCTGGGCTTCCAGGAGCGGGGCCAGCTTGGTGAGGTTCTCGGCTATCACGGCGCCGGCGCCGCAGAGGGCGCGGTGGGCGGCGAGCGAGAAGTCGTCCGACCCGGGCGGCGCGGTGCGGTCGACGCTGAGGGCGTCGATGCCGACGGTGCGGACCCCGGCGGCGACGATGGCCTCCGCGGTCTCGGGCGAGGGGTAGGGGTGGGCGAGATAGTCGTCGGTTCCCCAGTGCGACGACCAGCCGGTGGCGATGAGCAGGACGACCCCGGGAGCGAGGCCGTCCGGGAGCAGGTTCGGACTAATGGGCGCGCGGGGCGGGAGACCGCGAGCGTCCATGACGACCGCCCGGCCGATGAAGCGAGTCAGGGGCAGCTCGTCGAGACGGGGCAGGGCGTCGTCGATGTGGAACGGCGCGTCCACGTGCGTGCCGGTCTGCGACCCCAGGTGCAGGCGCAGAACGTTCACGCCCGAGTCCGCGACCGTCAGGGCGGGGACGGCCTCCACCTCGGGGTCGCCGGGATACACCGGCATGCCGGTGGAGATCGGGACCGACAGGTCGAGCAGCTCAACGGCCATGCCGCCGATTATCCCGGCCGCGCGCGCACCCGGTAGCGTTGCGACGTGTTGCCACATGTGACCGCCATCCGGTACGTGACGCCGCTGCGCGAGGGCGGGTCGCTGCCGGGCGTCGTCGAGGCCGACGACCTCGGCACCTATGTCATGAAGTTCCACGGCGCGGGGCAGGGCCGCAAGGCGCTGATCGCCGAGGTGATCGCGGGCGAGCTGGCCAGGCGGCTCGGGTTCCGGGTGCCCGACCAGGTGCTCATCGACCTCGACCCGGCGATCGGCCGGCACGAGCCCGACCCGGACGTGCAGGACCTGCTGAAGGCCAGCCCCGGCCGCAACCTCGGCGTCGACTTCCTGCCCGGCTCGCTCGGCTTCGACCCGCTCGGCTGGAAGCCGGACCGGCTGTTCGCCTCCCGGGTGCTGTGGCTGGACGCGTTCATCGGCAACGTCGACCGGAGCTGGCGCAACCCGAACATGCTGGTCTGGCACGGGGACGTGTGGCTGATCGACCACGGCGCGAGCCTGATCTTCCACCACGCGTGGGCGAACGCCGCCCGGCTGTTCTCCGGCCCGTACGACGTCGACGACCACGTGCTGACCCCGTTCGCCACCCGGCTGGAGGAGGCGGAGGCCGACCTCGCCCCGCGGATCACCGAGGGGCTGCTGCGCGAGGTGACCGCGCTGGTGCCCGACCTGTGGCTGGAGAACGAGCCCGGGTTCGCGGGCCCGCAGGAGCTGCGGGACGCCTACGTGGACGTCCTGCTGCCGCGCGCCGGCAAGCCGCGCGACTGGCTGCCCGGCCTGGACGTCAGCGCGCACCGGCCGGACACCGGGACGCGGCGCGGCGAGAACCGCCCGAGCTGGCTGGGCGGTCCTTCATGAGCAACATCCGGACCGCGGGCGAGCCGACGGTGTTCGAGTACGCGGCGCTGCGCGTGGTGCCGCGGGTCGAGCGGGGCGAGAGCATGAACGTGGGCGTCGTGGTGTACTGCCGCGCGCTGGACTACCTCGGCTGCCGCACCCACCTGGACGAGCGGCGGCTGCTCGCGCTCGACCCGTCGCTGGACCTGGAGGGCGTGCGGTCCGCGCTGAAGGGCGTGGACGCGATCTGCTGCGGCGGCGAGGGCGCGGGGCAGGCCGCGCGGGAGGCCCCGGGCGCGCGGTTCCGGTGGCTGACGGCGCCGCGCAGCACGATCGTCCAGCCGGGTCCGGTGCACGCCGGCCTCACCGAGAACCCCGCCGCCGAGCTCGACCGCCTGCTCGTCCTGCTCGTGAAGTGACCGGCTAGGACCACTCCCAGCGGATGCCGTGGTAGCCGGCCGGCATGCCGAACTCGATGAAGTGGACGTTGTGGTAGCTGGACAGCCGCAGGTCGGCGGCGTCCTCCAGGGCGGTGTGGCCGTCGGGGCGCCAGGTCCGGTAGCAGCGGGCGGGCAGCGCGGCCGGGTGGAAGCTCACCTCGATGAGGTACTCGTGCTGCGGCGTGCGGAACCCGCGGCCCTCCTCGGTGACGGGCGGGCCGCTCTCGTCGAACCCGAACCCGTACTCGAGCAGGTACGTCTCGCCGCGCCCGAGGGCCCGGTCGAACAGCAGCTCGGCGGCGATGAGGCCGCTGGAGGCGTCCATCCGGACGCGGCCGAACCGGCAGCCGCGCGCGGTCCGCGTCGACGGCAGCAGCCCGTGCGGGTGGTGGTAGACGGCGATCCACCGGTCGACGCCGCGCTGCTGCGCCTGGAACACCGCGCGGGTGCGCACCTCGCGCAGCTCCCGGCGGCGGCCGATGACGTGCTGGTCGTGCAGGCTGAGGCCGGTGAGCCGGCGTTCGCCGCCGTCGCCGATCTCGGCCAGCAGGTCGCGGACGCCGGGTTCGGGGCACAGCTCCTCGATGGGCGGAAACGGGCCCGGCGGGCGCTCGGCGGTCGGCTTGAGCAGGGTGAGCAGGGAGTGCCGGGGCAGTTCGAGGATGACCTCCAGGCCGCGGACCGCGCGCAGCGAGCCGGCGCGTTCGGGCCGGGTGCGGCCGCGCTGCCAGTAGCTGAGGGTGGACAGGCTGACGGCGACGCCCTGCGCCTCCAGCCGGCGGCGCAGCGATTCGAGGCTGAGGCCGCGGGCCTGGATGGCGGCCTGCAACGCCACGTTGAAAGGCCCGTACCGCAGGACCTGGAGGAGATCGTCCTCGGCGACGCTCTGCACTGCTCGGCCTCCGGATCCGCTCCGGCCGGCCCCCGCCCAACGGCCTTGACTGACGTGCTTGCAACTTTCAGCCTCACTGTAAGGCGCGGGCGACGGCAAGTCGACAGCCGGTTCGGTCACTGCCACTCCCATTCGATCCCGACGATCCCGTGCCGGACGGCCCCGACCGCGATGTTCGCGCTCCCCGACGTGCCGATCCACAGCTCGCCGAGCCGCCGCCGCGGCGCTCGCGGCCCGTCGGCGGTGAAGCCGTAGCAGCGGGCGGGCAACCGGCCGGCGCCGAACTCGACGACCGCGACGTAGTCGTGCACGGGACGGGAGAAGCGCCGGTCGTAGCCGTCTGGCGGCCCGGGCGGGCGGGGGCCGGACGGCCGCAGGTCGTACTCGACCACCGCCGTGTCGCCGGCCGCGAGCACGCGGTCGAAGACCAGCTCGAACGCCACCATCCCGCCGCCCGCGCGGACCCGTCCGGGCCGGCAGTACCGGACGCCCGCCAGCTCCGCCGCCTCCGCGTCCCCGGGCGCCTCCGCGTCCCCGGGCGCCTCCGCGTCCCCGGGCGGTTCGGCGGGCGGTTCGCCCGCCGGGTCGGCGGGGCCGGTGCGGTGGACGCAGACGACGCGGTCGATATCGTCGCCCGCCGCCCGCAGCACCGCGCGGACCGACAGCGTCCAGCACCGGCCGTCCGCGCCGAGCCGGTAGACGTCATGGACGCTGAGCCGTTCGAGCCGGTGGTCCCCGGACCGGTCGAGCTGCCCGACGAGCGCCGCGTACCGCACCGGATCGGGCCACAGCTCGCTCGCCGTGCCGGCAGGCGCGGCGGGCGGCACGGTGGACGGCGCGCCGCCGCGCGCCTGGGCGGGGGCGGGCCCGGCGCCGTCCAGCAGGCCGGTCAGCGTGCCCGGCGGCACCCCGAGGATCTCCTCCAGGGCCGCGACGGTGGCGCGGGAACGGGGGCGGCTGCGGCCGCGCTGCCAGTAGCTCAGCGTGGCCACGCTGACGGTCACGCCGCGCCGGCCGAGCCGGTGGCGGATCCGCTCCAGGGTCAGCCCGCTGGCCCGGACGGCCTGCCGCAACGCCACGGCGAACTCCACGGCCGGATGGTATCGGCCGGTGGGCATCGAGTCAGGCATCCATCGCAGATCCGGCACGCAACGACAAGTCCGGCGCCGCGCGGGCGGATGCGGCGGTCAGAACAGGATCGACATGAACGAGCCGTACTCGGCGAAGCCGACGCGGCGGTACGCGGCCCGCGCTCGCGTGTTGTAGTCGTTGACGTACAGCGACACCGTCGGGGCGATGCTGTGCAGCGCCTCCCGCACGACCGCCGACATGCCCGCCACCGACAGGCCCTGCCCGCGCAGGTCCGGCGGCACCCACACGCCCTGCACCTGGCAGGCGCGCGGCGTGACGGCGCCGACCTCGGCCTTGAACATGACCCGGCCGTCCTCGATGCGGGCGAACGCGCGGCCCTCGCGGATCAGTTCGGCGACCCGCGCGCGGTACAGCACTCCCCCGTCGCCGCTGTTCGGGGAGATCCCGACCTCCTCGGTGAACATCGCGACGCAAGCGGGGTAGACGACGTCGAACTCCTCCATCCGCACCCGCCGGACGCCCGGGTCGGCGGGCACGCCCGGGACGGTGGAGGTCGCCATCACCGGCTGCGCCGCGCGGACGGCGCGGGGCGGCCCCCAGTACGGCGCGAGTATCTCCCACATGTCGCCGACCGCGTCGACCGGGCCGACGATCGACGAGCAGCGGCGGCCCTGCGCCTGCGCCCGCTCGGCGAACGCCCGGACGGCCTGCGGACCGGCGGCGACCGGGATCAGGTTGGCGCCGGAGTAGCACAGCGCGGACAGCCGGCCGTCGCGCAGGTAGCCCCACATCTGGGCGCCGAGGCGGCGCGGATCGAGCCCCGCCGCGTGCACGCGGGACCCGACGAACACGTTGGCCACCGGGTCGGCGTCGAGGATCGCGAGCGCCTCCGCGCGGTACCGGTCGTCGAGGACCCGTACCGGCAGCGACCCCAGCATGCGCACGGCTACCGGCTCCCGGCCCGGACCGCGCCGGGCGCGGTCTCCCGAGGCGCGGTCTCCCGGGGCGCGGCTCCCCGGCCGGCCTCCCGGGGCGCGGCGGCGGCCGGCGCGGCGTACAGCACTGTCAGCACCACGCTGACAAGCCTATGCCGTTCCCGGCCCTCCCACCTCCACCGGCTCCCTACCGGCGGGTTCGCGGGCGGATTCAGCGGTGTGCGGCGTGGTGCGACCGTCCGGGCTTCTTGGCGGGGCCGGCCCCCGGAGGCGCCGGGGCCCTGCAGGTGGCGTCCGGGCCGGGTCGGCCGGCCGGCAGCGTGCCCTTGCCCAGGTAGGCGGCGACGGCGTGGTCGACGCACCGGTCGCCCGACAGCGACACCCCGTGGTTGCCGCCGCCGACCTGCGCGAGCAGCCGGGACGTCGGGAACAGCCGGTGGGTCTCCAGCGCCCCGGGGTAGGGGGTGGCGGCGTCCTCGGTGCCCTGCACCAGCAGCATCGGGGCGAGCGACCTGCCGGCCCCCACCCGGGGCGGGGGCCCGCCCGGGGCGCCCCAGAACGCGCAGGGCGCGTTGTACCAGGTGTTGCTCCAGGTCTCGAACTTGTAGCCCTCGCGGTAGAGCCGCCGGCTGTCGGCGTCCCAGCGGTTCCAGTCGCGGGGCCAGGCGGCGTCGCGGCACTGGACGGCGTTGTAGACGGCGTAGTTGTTCTGGTCCAGCCAGGTCGGCGGCTGCCAGATCCTGCGCAGCGGGCGGGCGTCGTGCCGGACGGCGTAGGCCGACAGCGCGGCGGCGTGCGAGGGCCAGCTGTAGTTGCCGTAGCCGTCGGCGAGGAACAGGTCGTCCAGCTCGTCCGGGCCGATCTTGCCGTCGATCGGCTTGGCCTTTAGCGCGGCACGGGTGCGGGCGTAGGCGGCGGCCACCTCGCCTCCGGTCTTCCCGAGCCGGTAGAGGGCGTGATGCCGGGCCACCCAGCCGAAGTACGCCTTGATCCGCTTCTCGAAGGCCACGTTCTGGTCGAGGTTGTCGCCGTACCAGACCCCGCTGGGCTTGACGACGCTGTCGAGGACCATGCGGCGGACGCGCCCCGGGTGGGCCGAGGCGTACGCGGCGCCGAGGTAGGTGCCGTACGAGTAGCCGAAGTAGTTGATCTTCTTCTGGTGCAGCGCCCGCCGGATCGCCTCCAGGTCGCGCACCCAGTCGGCCGTACCCATGTGCGGCAGGACCTTGCCGTACCTCTTCGCGCAGTCCCGGGCGTAGGCGCGGGCCCGCTGCTTCCAGGCGCGCTCCGCGGCGGCGTTCTCCGGGACGGTGTCGGGCCGCGCGCGTCCGGGGTCCTGGTAGCTCCTGTCGCAGACGAGGGCGGGCCTGCTGGCGCCGACGCCGCGCGGGTCGTAGCCGATCCAGTCGTAGGACGCGGCGACGCTCTTCGGCATCGCCGCGTGGAAGACGCCCGCGAGGTCGCGGCCGTGCGCGCCGGGGCCGCCGCGGTTGAGCAGGACGGCGCCCTGGCTCTTCTTCGCGGTGTGCCGCGCCCGCGACAGCGCGAGGGTGATCTGCTCGCCGTGCGGGCGCGCGTAGTCCAGCGGCACCCGCAGCGTCGCGCACTGCAGGCCCTTGAGGCGGCCGCCCTCGACCGCGTCCTTGGCGGGGCAGGCGTGCCAGGCGAGCCCGGCGGGCCTCGGCGCGGGGTCGGGACCGGGCCGTGCGGGGGCGGCGGTCGCGGGCGCACCGGGCGCGGCGGTGCCGGCGAGCGCGGCCGCGGCGAGGGCCGTCGCGGCGGCGGCCCTTCTTCCAGCGTGGTTCAGCACTCCCGCTTTCTACCGGCGCGCACCCGCGCGCCGCGGGAACCGCCGGGTTCGCGCGATTCCCGCCGAAAACGGATCTCGCGGCGTGCCCGTCCCCCGAAGGACGGGCACGCCGCGAGCGTCACGCGGTGAGCCGGAGGGCTACGGACGGCCGACCGGCAGGTCCTTGCCCGCGACGGCGCCGGCGGCCTTGGCCGTCATCGCCGTCGGGTCCGGGTCGTTCAGCGCAGGGACGGCCTTGCAGTAGGCGTCCGCGCCGTGCCGGCTCCCCGGCAGCGCGCCGCTGTCGAGGTAGGCGGCGACCTTGTCGTCCAGGCACGCGTTGCCGTTCAGCGTGTTGGCGTGGGTCTTGCCGCCGACCTCCAGGACGAGCCGCGAGGACGGGAACACCTTGTGCATGTTGTAGCCGCCGGCGACCGGGGTCGCGGCGTCCTGCGACGACTGCACGAGCAGCATGCCCGGCAGGCCCTTGCTCGCCTTCAGCTTGAGCCGCGGGCCGCCCTGGAACGGCCAGTACGCGATCGGCGCGTTGAACCAGACGTTGCTCCAGGTGTTGAAGCGGTAGCCCTCCTTGTAGAGCTTGGCCGCGTCGTTGTGCCACTTGTTCCAGTTGCGCGGCCACGGGGCGTCGGCCGCCTGGACGGCGTTGTAGACGGCGAAGTCGTTGTCCTCGCCGCCGGTGTTCAGCCAGTCGAGCAGGCCGGAGGCGTCCTTGTCGTTGGCCCAGGACGACAGCGCCTGCGCGAACGGGATGTAGTAGCCGGTGTTGTAGCCGGCGGTCAGGACGATGTCGTCCAGCTCGTCCGGGCCGATCTTGCCGGCGATCGGGGACTTCTTGGCCGCGGCGCGGATGGCGTAGTACTTGGCCTCGACCGCCTTCTCGGTCTTGCCGAGGTGGTAGATCGAGTCCCACTTGGCGGTCCACGCCCACCAGGACTTCATGTTGCGCTCGAACGCCTTGTCCTGCTCGAGCTGGGCGTCGTACCAGACCGTCTTCGGGTTGACGTTGCCGTCCAGCACCATGTGCTTCACGCGGTTCGGGAACAGCGTGGCGTAGGTGGCGCCGAAGTAGGTGCCGTAGGAGAAGCCGTACCAGCTGAGCTTCTGCTGGCCGAGCGCGGCGCGGATGGTGTCGACGTCCCGCGCGGCGTCGGTGGTGCGCATGTGCGGCAGCATCCAGCCGAACTTGCGCTGGCAGTCCTGCGCGTACTTCCTCGCCTTGGCCTTCCAGACGGCCTCGTCCTTGGCCGAGTGCGGGACGTAGTCCGGCCGGACCGGGTTGTACCACGTCTTGTCGCAGGTCAGCGCCGGCTGGCTGGATCCGACGCCGCGGGGGTCGAAGCCGATGATGTCGTACTTGGCGGCGGTGGCGGCGTGGCCGACGCCGCCCATCCAGCGGGCCAGCGCGGGCGCGTACTCGATGCCGGTGCCGCCGGGTCCGCCCGGGTTGACGAACAGCACGCCCTGGTAGTTCTTGTCGTCGGTGTGCTTGTAGCGCGACACCGCGATGGAGATCTTGCGGCCGTTCGGCTTGGTGTAGTCGAGCGGCACCTGAACCTGGGCGCACTGGGCCTTGTTCATCGGGTCATCGGGGCCGCTGACCTCGCACTTGCCCCAGTTGATCCCGCTCGCCGCGACCGGCGCCGCGGCCGACGGGCCGGCGGCGGCGTTCGCGGAGACGGCGGCCACGGTGCCGCCGCCCGCCGCCACGGCCGCGGCGGCCGTGGCGATGACGATCCTCTTCACTTGACCCCCTCAGATCGGCGGCTCCGGAGCCCCGGTCGGGCTCGGAGGGGGGAGCAGCGCCGATGCATAGCGGATGCGCGGATTGCGTGGAGATTGTGGCGTTTCTGGGCGATATGGCGGGAGAGCCCGTCGTGACCAGATATGAAATCGTGACAAGATCAGCGAATGTTCGTGATGTCGACCGTTCCGGACCGCCGGACCCGGCCGGCATGCGAAGAGGGCCCCGGGGATCGCTCCCCAGGGCCCTCCTCGGCCGTTCCGCGGCCCGGCCGGATGGATCAGCCGGTCACGGGGTTCAGCGGATGACGTCGGCGTCCAGGCGCGCCGTCTTCGCCGCCGTCGTGGACAGCGACTTGGCGGAGGCCTGCGCCGGCGGCACCGGGTCGCCGAGCTGCGGGACGTGCGTGATGGACCGGCCCGGCCGCTTCCCGGTGAGGAAGTACTGGTCGAAGATGGCGTCCACGGCCGCCGAGCCGCGGTGCACGATGCAGTGCGTGCGGTCGCCGTCCTGGATGACCAGCTGCGAGCCCTTCAGCCGGCGGTGCATGTCGAGCGCGCCGGCGAGCGGCGTCGCCGCGTCCTCGCTGCCCTCGAACTGCAGGATGTTGCGCGGCAGGTCGCGGTTGTGCCCGACGTTCACCGGCTTGCCGGCCTTGGCGGGCCAGGTCAGGCACGGCGCGTTGTACCAGGCGTTGCCCCAGGTGAGGAACGGGTGCTTCTTGTTGATCCGGACGTTGTCGCGCTCCCACTTCGCCCAGCTCGTCGGCCACTGGACGTCGGTGCACTGCACGGCGTTGTAGACGGCGAAGCCGTTGTCGTCCGCGCCGCCGGTCGTCTGCGCGCCGAAGGTACCGACGAACGTCGCGGCGTCACCGGTCGTGTAGGCGCGCAGGCCCACCGCGTAGCTGTTCCACACCGCCTGGCTGCGCCGGTACGCGGCGTTCTGGATCGCGTCGGTCAGCTCGTCCGGGCCGACGGCGAACTTCTGGCCGCTGCTCGGGTCGGTGTAGTACACCGGCTTGGTCTTGAGCGTGGCGCGCAGCTTGTAGAAGAACGAGCGCACGGCCTTCTGCGTGGTGCCCAGGTGGTAGACGGAGTCGTACCTGGCGATCCACCCGAAGTAGTAGTCCATGTTCTTGTCGAACTGGACGTCCTGGTTCAGGTTGGCCACGTACCACACGTCCGACGGGCCGACGTTGCCGTCCAGCACCATCCGGCCCACGGTCTTCGGGAACATCGTCGCGTAGACCGAGCCGAGGTAGGTGCCGTACGAGGCGCCGTAGAAGTCGAGCTTCTTGTCGCGCAGCGCCTTGCGGATCGACTCCATGTCGCGCACGGAGTCGGTCGTCTTGATGTGGTTCAGCAGGCCGATCTTGTCGGACTTCCGGCACCCGTCGGTGTACGACTTGGACTTCTTCAGCCACACCGAGACCGAGGCGCGGTCGCCGGTGCCGTAGTCGGGACGGGGGGCGTTGGTGTAGTTCGGGTCGCAGCTCAGCGCGGGGACGCTCATCCCGACGCCGCGCGGGTCGAAGCCGATGACGTTGTAGGCGTCCTTCAGCGCCGCGGAGTTCTGCGCGAACACCCGCGGGCCGAACAGCGCGCCGCCGCCGCCCGGACCGCCCGGGTTCACCACCATGTCGCCCTTGGCGGCGCCCGTGCCGGTGTGCGGGGTGCGGGTCAGCTGCAGCGTGATCTTCTTGCCGCTCGGCTTGGCGTAGTCCAGCGGCACCTGCAGCTCGCCGCACTGCACGATCTTGGAGACCGGGTACAGCCCGTCGTACAGGTCGTGCACCTGCTGGACGAAGTCCGCGGGGCAGGCGTGCCACTTCACCGCGGCGGGGTCGAACCCCCTGGCCGCGGAGGGGCCCGCGGCCTGTGCGCTCGCGGCGCCGAGCCCGGAGAGCCCGAGCCCGGCCACCGCGGCCACGACGACAGTCCTCTTCACATATCCCCCTAACCTGCCGACCCGGATGAGTCAGACATTTGGGTAAACAAGTGAAGATTGTTGTCCTGCGGACAAGTCCGACAACAGAGCTTGTCGTGAGCAGATGCAGAATCGTGACAAGATCCACGGAACTTTGTGATATGGCCGGACGTTCGGGTTCCGGGCCTTCGGTGGGGGCGCCCGCCCGTCCCCGCGCCGCGGGCGGCCGCCGCACCGGCGGGCACCTGCCCGAACGCGAAAAAGGGCCCTCGGGTGCATCACCCGAGGGCCCTCGTCAGACCCGTTCCGCCCGCACGCCCCTACGGGCTGCGGCGGTCACGTCACGTCGTCATCTCACACGGTCGCCCCGCACGATCATCGGTCGCGCGGCGCCGCCGGCGCGCGCGGCGCCGGCCGGGGCCGTCAGCTCACCACGACCTGCGCGCCGGGGCCGGACACCGACCCGTCCTCGCCGATCTCGATGCCCATGTCGTCGGCGATGCGCATGGCCTCCTCGATCAGCGTCTCCACGATCTGCGCCTCCGGCACGGTCTTGACGACCTCGCCCTTGACGAAGATCTGGCCCTTGCCGTTGCCGGACGCGACGCCGAGGTCGGCCTCCCGCGCCTCGCCGGGGCCGTTCACGACGCAGCCCATCACCGCGACGCGCAGCGGCACCGGGAAGTCCTTCAAGCCCGCGGTGACCTGCTCGGCCAGCGTGTACACGTCCACCTGGGCGCGGCCGCACGACGGGCACGACACGATCTCCAGGCCGCGCTGCCGCAGCCCGAGCGACTCCAGGATCGCCGTGCCGACCTTGACCTCCTCGACCGGAGGCGCCGACAGCGATACCCGGATCGTGTCGCCGATCCCCTCGGCGAGCAGCGCGCCGAACGCCACCGCGGACTTCACCGTGCCCTGGAAGGCGGGCCCGGCCTCGGTGACGCCGAGGTGCAGCGGGTACTCGCAGGCGGCGGCGAGCTTGCGGTACGCCTGGATCATCACGACCGGGTCGTTGTGCTTGACCGAGATCTTGATGTCGCGGAAGCCGTGCTCCTCGAACAGCGAGCACTCCCACAGCGCCGACTCCACCAGCGCGTCCGGGGTGGCCTTGCCGTACTTCTCCAGCAGCCGCTTGTCCAGCGAGCCGGCGTTGACGCCGATCCGGATCGGGACGCCCGCGTCCTGCGCGGCGCGCGCGATCTCGCCGACCTTGTCGTCGAACTTCTTGATGTTGCCGGGGTTGACCCGGACCGCCGCGCAGCCCGCGTCGATCGCCGCGAACACGTACTTGGGCTGGAAGTGGATGTCGGCGATGACCGGGATCGGGGACTTCTTGGCGATCGCGGGCAGCGCCTCGGCGTCGTCCTGCGACGGCACCGCCACCCGGACGATCTGGCACCCGGACGCGGTCAGCTCCGCGATCTGCTGCAGCGTGGCGTTGACGTCGGCGGTGAGGGTCGTGGTCATGGACTGCACCGACACGGGGGCGTCGCCGCCGACCGGCACGTCGCCGACCATGATCTGGCGCGACTTGCGGCGCGCCGCGACCGGTCCCTGCGCCCCCTGTCCGTCGCCCTCGCCGCGGACCGTCGGAATTCCCAGTGAAACGCTCATCCCTCTCCTCTGACTCGCTTTCCCCAGCCTAGGCGCCCCGCAAGGCCGGCGTGACAGCGACCGGCATGCAATAGTGTGACCGCTCGGCCACGTTCGGTAAACCTGCCGCTCATTGCGGCATCCGCAGGGGGTTGACCAGATCGGCGAGGATCAGCAGGACGCCGAGCCCCACGAGCACCAGCACCGCCAGATACGTCAAGGGCATGAGCTTGGTCATGTCGACGGTGCCGGGATCGGGGCGCCCCCTGATCCCGTTGAAGCGCACCCGCAGCCGCTCGTAGGCGACCACCGCGAGGTGCCCGCCGTCCAGCGGCAGCAGCGGCACGACGTTGAGCGCGCCTAAGAAGATGTTCACCGAGATGACAAGCGACAGATACAGGGCGACCTTGTCGCGGACGGAGCTGTGCGAGGAGAAGATCTGCCCCGACACCTCCGTCGCGCCGACGACGCTGCCGACCTGGCCGCCGGGCGAGCTCTGCCGTTCGGGGGTGAACAGCTTCGGGACGGCCGACGGCAGGTCCACCACGATCCGCCCCATGCTCTGCACGGTCCTGCCGATGCCGCGCCCGGCGAACACGGCGGCGTTGAGCGGGCCCGTCCGCTCGTAGCCGGCCCCGACGACCCGCGCGGACATGCCGACGAACGGGTCCCCGCCGACGTCCGCCAGCCGGATCCGCAGCGTCACCGGGCCCGCGGCGCCCGCCCGCTGGACGACCAGCGGAACGGTCTCCCCCGGTTTGGCCTTGTCGATCGCGTCGCGCAGTTGTTCCCAGTCCGACACCGGAGTGCCGTTGAACGAGAGGACCCGGTCGCCCGCGCGCAGCCCGGCGGCCTTCGCCGGGGACGCCGGACGGCCGGCGCCGCAGTCGTCCTGCAGCCGCGCCGGGACGCAGGAGCTGACCTGGTCGACGGTCGTGGTCACCGAGCCGGACTGTCGGACGCCGACGGTCATCGCCATCGCCATCAGCAGCACGAACGCGAACACGAAGTTCACCACGACGCCCGCCGCGATGACGATCGCGCGCCGCCCGGCGGGCTGCCGGTAGAACGCGCGCGGCCGGTCGGCCTCGTCGACCTCCTCCAGCGGCGTGTAGCCGACGATCTTGACGAAGCCGCCGAGCGGGATCGCCTTGACGCCGTACTCGGTCTCGCCGCGGGTGCGCGACCACAGCGTCGGGCCGAACCCGACGAAGTACTGGGTGGCCTTCATCCCGAACCGCTTGGCGGTGAGCAGGTGCCCGCCCTCGTGCAGCATCACCGAGACCAGCAGCGCGATGACGAACGCCACCGCGCCCAAGGCGAAGGCCATCCGATCCCCCTCCCGGGGTCAGTGCCGCCCGAAGGGGAACTCCCCCACGCCCCGACCGGTTCCCGCCGCGGGGACGCCCCCCGCGCCCCCGGCCGGCTCCGCCGGGGTCAGTCGAGCCCTGTCACTTCCCTTGTCCGTGCGCGCGCCCAGCCGTCGGCCGCCAGCACGTCGTCGAGTGCCAGGTCGCCGGGCGTGCCGGTCCCGTGCTCCTCCATTACCCGCGTGATCGTGTCGACTATCCCCAGGAACGGCAGTCGTCCGGCGCGGAACGCCTCCACACATTCCTCGTTGGCCGCGTTGTAAACGGCCGGGACCGTCCCGCCCAGCTCGCCGGCGCGGCGCGCGAGCGCGACGGCCGGGAACGCCTCGTCGTCGAGCGGGAACAGCTCCCAGGTGTGCGCCCTCGTCCAGTCGACGCCGGGCGCGGCGTCGGGAACGCGGTCCGGCCAGTCGATGCCGAGCGCGATCGGCAGCCGCATGTCGGGCGGGCTGACCTGCGCCAGCGTCGAGCCGTCGGCGAACTCCACCATCGAGTGGATGAACGACTGCGGGTGCACCATCACCTCGATCCGGTCCATCGGGACGTCGAACAGCAGGTGCGCCTCGATGACCTCCAGGCCCTTGTTCACCAGGGTCGCGGAGTTGATGGTGACGACCGGGCCCATGTCCCAGGTCGGGTGGTTCAGCGCCTGCTCGGGCGTGACATCGGTGAGCTCCTCCCTGGCCCGGCCGCGGAACGGGCCGCCGCTCGCGGTCAGGACCAGCCGCCGCACCTCTTCCGCCCGGCCGCCGCGCAGGCACTGCGCGAGCGCCGAGTGCTCGGAGTCGACCGGGACGATCTGCCCCGGCCGCGCCCGCTCCTTCACCAGCGGCCCGCCGATGATCAACGACTCCTTGTTGGCGAGCGCGAGCGTGCGGCCCGCGTCGAGCGCGGCCAGCGTGGAGGCCAGCCCGAGCGCGCCCGTCACCCCGTTCAGCACCACGTCGCACGGCCACGCCGCGACCTCGGCGACCGCGTCCGGACCGGCGACGATCTTCGGGATGGCGTACTCGCCCGCGGCATAGCCGCGCCGCTTCGCCTCGGCGTAGAACGCGAGCTGCAACTCCTGCGCGGCGGACGCCTTGGCGACCGCGACCACCTCCGGGCGGAACTCCAGCGCCTGCTCGGCCAGCAGCCCGACCCGCTCGCCGCCGGCCGCGAGGCCCGCGACCCGGAACCGGTCGGGGTTGCGGCGGACGACGTCGAGGGCCTGGGTCCCGATGGAGCCGGTGGAGCCGAGGACGACCAGTTCGCGTACGGCGGGCGCGGCGGCGCCTGAGGGAGACATCACCGCACCATTGTCGGACATCGCTCCGCGGGCGTCCCGCGATCCCCGGCCGCCAGCGCCCGGCGGCCCGTCCGGCCGGCGCGCGGGCCGGTGAGCCTTTGCCGCCCCTTTCACCTTCACTAGCTGGGACAACACCAGATCACGCCTATAAAGGAGTGACGTGATTCGACTCCCGCCAGGGGGATGGGACATGGACCGGACGGGCGAGCCGACGTTCGACCCGGGAGCGCTGAGCCCCGCTCAACGCTTCGGCGACGCGTGCGTCGTCTGCCGCAAGAAATGGCCCCGGCCGCGCGTCCGCGTCGGCCGCCTGCCGGACTCGTCCGGGGTGTTCGCGTGCGACGACTGCGCACCGGCCCCGCCGGCACCCCGCACGCCGCGGGGACCCCGGGAGCCGCTCACGAACGCCGCGCGACCGGTCGGGGAACCGGTCCCGGCGCGGACGACGGCGCTGGACGCCGTCGTCATGGAGGTCTCTCCAGGGAGAAGGGTGACCCGGGCCTTCGGGGGGAAGCCCGGGACCACCCGAGAGGCGCGCCCGGCTGGGGGCGGCCGGGCGCGCCGCACTTAATGCAATCTCGGCCCAAGGGGCTCGCCTGGCGGCTCGCCCCTTGACCGTGATTGGGCGAGCGCGGCCTCGCTTCGCGAGCTTCCCGGTGGGGGCTCGCCTTCGGCTTCGCCCCCACCGGTCAGATAACGCGCTCGCGTGCGGGCTGGGGTGTGTTGCGTTCGGACGGCCGGGGGCGTTGGGGAGGTCTGTCAGGACTTGGTGGACTCCAGCCAGGTCTTGGTCCACTCGGCGTAGTCGGTGCAGTCGGTCTTCTTGGACCTGCCGCCGCAGGCGCGGGTCGGCGCGTGCGCGAACATGATCTTGTCGATGTAGTCGCGGTCGCCGACGTGGAAGGCGGTGCAGAAACCGGCGCGCAGCCGGTCGCCGGAGCACGCCTGCGGGTTGGCGGGGGCGACGCCGGTCCACTCGGCCACCTGCTGCTGCACGTCCGGGGACGCGGTCCACTGCAGCCACTGGTACATGCAGTTGGGGTGCTGGACGCGGGCGCCGATCATCCAGGCGTCCATCCAGCCGGTGATCCCCTCGGACGGCGCGGCGGCCTGCACCGGCTTGGCGGCGCGGTCCAGGACGTCCACCTCGTAGGGGCCGGCCTCGCCGAGCACGGCCGCTCCCCCGGCGAACGCGCTGATCGTGTCGGCGGGCCGCTCGGCGTACTTCAGCACGTGCGGGCGCTGCCGGGCGAGCACGCGGCCCGCCGCGGCGAGCTGCCGCGGGGTCAGCGAGTAGGGATCGCCGATCTTGAGCTTGCGGTCGCGGGTCCTGAGGGAGAGCGCGGCCTCGGCGATCGACAGCGGGGTGTCGCGCACGATCAGCTTGCCGGAGTAGCGGCGGGCCTGCCCGGGGTCGAACAGGGCGGCCCAGCTCGCCGGCGGCTGGACGGCCCGGGTGTCGTACATGAGCAGGTTCGCGCCCCAGACGTAGGGGACGCCGTAGTACTCGCCGTCCTGCTTCAGCAGGCTCCGCAGCCTCGGCTCCAGCTTCTTGTAGCCGTCCACGAGGCCGGTGTTGACCGCGGTGACCTGGTCCTCGGCGACGAGCCGGCCGGCGACCTCCGGCGGCGCGGCGACGCCGTCGTAGCGGCGGTCCTTGTCGCGCATGAGGTCGTACATCTCCTGCGGCGTCTTGACCAGCTTCACGCCGACCTTGCAGCCGGTGCGCTCCTGGAACGGGGTGACCCAGTCGACCCGCGGGTCGGTGGTGCCGCTCTCCACCGAGCCCGGCAGCGCGAGCAGGTTGAGCGTGCCCTCGCCGGGGCCGAGGGTGCTGGCCGCCTTGGCGACGCCGACCGGTTCGGGGGGGGTCTCGTCGCTGCACGCGGCGAGGCCCGCGCCCGCGAGCACCGTGGCCGCCGCCAGGGCCGCCAGCCGCCCGGCCCGCCTCCCGCCGTCCGCCGCCCGGCCGGCCTTCCGCCGCATGTCGCTCCCGATCCCCTCCGCGGCGCCGCCTCCCGTCGCGGACGGCCCCATCGGCGCAGCGTAGCGTCTCCGGCACGGCGGGGCGGTGCGCGCCCCGTCCGGGACGTCGGCGGGCGGGCGGCGCGACCGCCATTCGCGACGGTGCCGGCGGGGCGTTCGCAAGCCATTCGCCGGTTTCCCGCGCCTATTCTTCCGAGTCATAACGGGAGTCGCCGGGATTACACGTGATCGCGACTCCGCCTCTTCACTCCGCGAGTGCGGATGATTCGGCTATGAAAGGCCATTTCCGAAGCCATTTCCGGTCCCGTACGCGGAGGCCCGCACACGGGAACGACACGGCCCCGGGAGGGCGGCGGGGTGCCGGTGTCCGCGCCACACGGAGGTTGCTGGAGAGGGATGTGGCGCGGGCTGCCGCCCTTCCCGGGGCCGCGGCGCAGCCGGTGGACGTGGCGAGGTTGGGGAACAGCGGATCACCTTGCAGTGCTGCCTGGCCACGCGATCACCGGCGCCCGGCGCAGCGGCGGCGGTGTGACGCCCTCGAGACGGAGGAGATTCGAGGGACGCCGCGCGCTCTGCCGGGGGTCGCGGGACGGCCTGGGGCCGTCGCCGATCAGGGGACGCCTGGGTGGGGTGTGCTCGACCACCTCGATCCGTGCGATGAGGGTCTGCGGGGTGTCGGCCTCCAGGAACTCGCCGGCGCCGGTGCCGCGCGGCGGCAGCGCCCACCAGTGGCGGGTGAACGGTCCGAACCAGATCGTCCAGCCCGGAAATCGCCTTCCGAGCGCGTCGACCTCCGCGGCATGGTCGTCAGCGGTCATAGCGCGGCTCTCCTGCTCGTCCCGTCCCCACCGGTCACCGAACACCGGATCCCGGTTCTGACTCCGGAGCCTGACTTTTAATTTCGTCTCTTTTAATTGCGACAGTGCGATTGTGTCGCCCGTCACAGAGCCAGTCAATGGGTGTAGCCATTATTCGTCGGCGCGGCCCGGACGGAAATCAACGACGGAAATCGACGGGCGTGGGAAAGTGCCGGGCGCCCGGTCCGGCCTGCCGGTTCGCGGCGCGCGGCGGGGCCGGGATCACCGGCCGCAACCCCGCGTTCACCGGTGCGTCACGGGGCCCGGCTAGCGTGGCCTCCTCCCGCGTTCCGACATCGAGCACCGCGAGGGCGGTCCCGCGTGCCGTCAAGGCTTTTTGCGCCATTTAATGCTATCTGGGCGTTTCGTCGGTATCTCCGGCACGCACCGTTCGTTCTCGCGCTCGCGGGCGGCGCCGCGCTGCGCTGGACGGCGGTGCTCGCCTATCCGCACGGCCTGTGGTTCACCGGCGACTCGTACTTCTACATCGGCTACGCGCTGCGGCCCACCCCGTCCCCGAGCAAGACCCTCGGCTACTCGTTCGTGCTGCGGCTGCTGGAGCCGCTGCACAGCCTGACCGCCGTCGTGGTCGTCCAGCACCTCATGGGCCTGGCGATCGCGGTGATGGCGTACGCGGTGCTGTGCCGAGCCGGCCTGCCTCCCTGGGCGTCCGCGCTGGTCACGCTGCCCGTGCTGTACGACGCGTACCAGATCGAGCTCGAACACCTGCTGATGTCCGAGACGCTGTTCATGTTCCTGATCGCGGGCGCGCTGACGCTGCTGCTGTGGCGCGTCCGCGACGGGGAGGGCCCGGTCTGGTGGACGGCCGCGGCCGCGGGCCTCCTGCTCGGCTACGCGGTGCTCGTCCGGTCGGCGGGCGCGCCGCTGGTCCCGGTCGTGCTGGTGTGCCTGCTGCTGTGGCGGCGCGGGTGGCGGCCGGCGCTGGCGTTCGGCGCCGCCGCGGCGGTCCCGATCGCCGCGTACGCGCTGTGGTTCCACGCCGAGCACGGCACCTACGCGCTCACCACGTCCGACGGCATCTACCTGTGGGGGCGGACGGCCGGGTTCGCCGACTGCGCGAAGATGCACCCGCCGCCCGACCAGGCGGCGCTGTGCCTGGACCCGGCGACCAAGGCCGAGAAGGACGCGCCCGGCCATCTGATCTGGCGCAGCGACATCCCGCCGCGCGTGCGGCTGTCGCCCGTGGTGTCCCCGGAGGCCAACGCCACGCTGCGCGCGTTCTCCGTCCGGGCGATCCTGGCGCAGCCCGGCGACTACCTCCAGGCGATCGGCGACGGCGTCGGCCGCGCGTTCAGCCCGCGCCGGTACCACTATCCGAACTCCACGACCGAGCGGCTGTACCACTTCCCCGACCGGCCGCAGCTCTTCCCCAGCGGCCTGGCCTACGCCACCAGGACCGGCCATCCCGGCACCGTGCTGGCGGACGCGATGGACTACGGCCGGACGGGAACGCCAAGCGAGGTCGTCCAGCCCTACGCGGATCGCATGGTCGGCTACCAGAAGCACTGGTTCCTGCCGGGACCGGCGATCGGTGCAGTGTTCGGGCTCGGCGCCCTAGCCGTCGCGGCCGCCCGCAAACGGCGCCGCGAGGTCCTGATGATGTGGGGGACGGCGGCGACGCTGCTGCTGTTCCCCATCGCCAGCGCCGACTTCGACTACCGCTACGTCGTGCCCGCGGTGCCGTTCGCCTGCTTCGCCGTGGGCCTCGGCCTCTCGGCGATCCGCGCCCGCGCGGCCGGTGCGGAGACCGGCCGCGCGGAGGCGGAGACCGTCACCCGTTGGTGGGGAACCCTAGGTTCACGCCGCCGTGAGAAGGATCGAGCCAGCGTGCCGTGACGGCCTTGGTGCGCGTGTAGAAGTGCACGCCCTCCATGCCGTGCGCGTGGCTGTCGCCGAACAGCGAGTCCTTCCAGCCGCCGAAGGAGTAGTACGCCATCGGCACCGGGATCGGCACGTTGATCCCGACCATGCCGACCTCCACCTCGTTCTGGAAGCGGCGCGCCGCCCCGCCGTCGTTGGTGAAGATCGCGGTGCCGTTGCCGTACGGGTTGGCGGAGATCAGCTCCATGGCCTCCTCGTACGAGCCGGCCCGCACGACCGCGAGCACCGGGCCGAAGATCTCGTCCTTGTAGGCGTCCATCTCCGGGGTGACGTGGTCGAGGACGGTCGGGCCGAGCCAGAACCCGTCGCCCGCGCCGCCGAGGACCGGCGTCTCGCGGCCGTCGATCGCGAGGGTGGCGCCCTGCGCGACGCCGGACTCGAGGTAGGAGGCGACCTTGTCGCGGTGCGCCTTCGTCACCAGCGGGCCCATCTCCGACTCGGGGTCGTCCCCGGGCCCGACCGTGAGCTGGGCGACCCGCTCGCGGATCTTCGCCATCAGCTCGTCGCCGACCGGGTCGACGGCCACCACGACGGAGATCGCCATGCAGCGCTCCCCCGCCGAGCCGAAGCCCGCCGAGACCGCGGCGTCGGCGGCGAGGTCGAGGTCGGCGTCCGGCAGCACCAGCATGTGGTTCTTGGCGCCGCCGAGCGCCTGCACCCGCTTGCCGTTCGCGGCGGCCGTCTCGTAGATGTACCGCGCGATCGGCGTGGAGCCGACGAAGCTGACGGCCTTGACGTCCGGGTGGTGCAGCAGCCCGTCCACCGCGGCCTTGTCGCCGTGGACGACGTTGAACACCCCGTCCGGCAGGCCCGCCTCGGCCCACAGCTCGGCGATCCGCACCGACGCCGACGGGTCCTTCTCCGACGGCTTGAGCACGAACGTGTTCCCGCACGCGATCGCCACCGGGAACATCCACATCGGCACCATCGCGGGGAAGTTGAACGGGGTGATCCCGGCGACCACGCCGAGCGGCTGGAGGATCGAGTAGGCGTCCACCCTCGTCGAGACGTTCTCCGAGAACCCGCCCTTGAGCAGGTGCGGGATGCCGCAGGCGAACTCCACGACCTCCAGGCCGCGCGCGACCTCGCCCGCCGCGTCCGACAGCACCTTGCCGTGCTCGGCGGAGATCAGCGCGGCCAGCTCGTCGCGGTGCGCGGCCACCAGCTCGCGGAACCGGAAAAGCACGGACGTCCGCTTGGACAGGGACGCGTCCCGCCAGCCGGAGAAGGCGGCCTTCGCGGAGGCGACGGCGGCGTCCACCTCGGCGGCGGAGGCGAAGTCGACGTGCCCGGCGACGCGTCCGGTCGCGGGCTCGTAGACGTCGCCGCGCCGGGCGGCGTCCCCGTCGAACGGCTTGCCGCCGATCCAGTGGGTGATGTGCCGGGTCTGGGGCTCTGTGTCGGTCATCAGGCGGTCTTTCCGGTTGCGGTCTTCGCGGCGGCGTCCGCGGACACGGACTCCAGCGAGGCGGTCAGGATGCCGAGGCCCTCGAGGGCCTCGGCGTCGGTCAGGGTGAGGGGCGGTGCCATGCGGACCACGTTGCCGTACAGGCCGCCCTTGCCGACCAGCAGCCCCCGCGCGCGGGCCGCCTCCATCAGCGCGGCGGCCAGCGGCGGGCTCGGCTCGCCGGTCTCCGGATCCGCCAGCTCGATCGCGAACATCAGGCCCTTGCCGCGGACGTCCTTGACGATCGGGAACCGAGCCGACGCCTCCCGCAGCCCGCCGATGATCTTCGCGCCCTGCTTGGCGGCGTTGGCCTGCAGATCGTGGTCCAGGACGTAGTCGAGGGTCGCGTTCGCCGCCGCCATCGAGATCGGGTTCCCGCCGAACGTGGAGAGCCCGACGGCGTGGAGCGCGTCCATCAGGTCGCCGCGCGCGACGACGCCGCCGACCGCGAAGCCGTTGCCGAGGCCCTTGGCGAACGTCATCATGTCGGGCGTCACGCCGTGGTTGTCGATGCCCCAGAAGCCCTGGCCGGTCCGTCCCCACGCGGTCTGCACCTCGTCGGAGATGAACAGGATGCCCGCCTCATCGAGGACCTCCTTGTAGGCGGCGAACAGGCCGTCCGGCGCCATCGTGAACCCGCCGACGCCCTGGATCGGCTCCGCGATCAGCGCCGCGACGTCGCCGCCGGTCGCGGTCGCGAGGACGTGCCGCAGGTCCTGCACGCACGCGTCGACGTACGCCTCGTCCGACATCCCGGCGAACTGCGGGAGGTGACGGTCGGCGCCGTGCAGGAAGTGGACGTTCAGCGGCGAGTAGGACAGGTTCGTCCAGGCCCGGTTGCCGGTGATGCCCGTCGCGCCGAACGAGCGGCCGTGGTAGCTCTGCCGCATCGCGAGCACCTGGTCGCTGCGGCGCGCGTACGCGGCCAGCAGCAGCGCCGTCTCGTTCGCCTCCGTGCCGGAATTGGCGAAGAACACCTTCGCGTCCGGGATGCCGGACAGCCGGGCGATCTTCTCGGCCAGCTCGACCTGGCCGCGCAGCAGGTAGGCGGTGGAGGTGTGCACGACGCCGGTCGCGAGCTGCCGCTCCACCGCCTCCCGCACCTCGGGCACGTCGTACCCGATCATGTTGGTGAGGATCCCCGTGAAGAAGTCGAGGTAGCCGTTGCCCTCGGCGTCGGTCACACGGTTTCCCTTGCCGCCGACGATCTCGATGGGGTCCTGGTAGTTGAGCGCCATCCAGGACGGCATGACCGCCCTGTGGCGCCGGAGCAGGTTCGCGTGTTCCGACATGGCCCAAGTCTCGTTCGGGCGGAACCGCGGGGCCAGCGGCAGAGTGTCAGGACACCGGCCCGCCGGTTGACGGAGTGGAACACCGCCCGGCCGGGCGCTTCCCGGCCCGGCTACACCCTGTAAAGGTCGCGGTCACCCTCATTGACAGGTTGTCGGATATCATCGCGGGCGATGCTGCCCACACTCGACGACGTCCTCCAGCTCGACGCGGTCCGCCGCGGCCAGCCGCGCGTCGTCGCGGGCGCCGACCGCACCGGCAACCGCGTCCGCTGGGTGCACGTCGCCGAGGTCACCGACATCGCGCACCTGCTGCACGGCGGCGAGCTCGTGCTCACCACCGGCATCGCGCTGCCCGACGAGCCCGACCGGCTGCGCGCCTACATCGCCGACCTCGCCGAGGTCGGCGTCAGCGGGCTGATGATCGAGCTCGGCCGGCGGTACGCCAGCCGGCTGCCGCCCGCCCTGCTCGCCGCCGCCGAGGATCTCGGCCTCCCGGTGGTCGTGCTGGCGCACGAGCCGGCGTTCGTCGACATCACCGAGTCCGTGCACGCCCGGATCGTTCAGGAGCAGTTCGCCGAGCTGCGCGCCTCCGAGCAGCTGCACGAGATCTTCACCCAGCTGTCGGTGGAGGGCGCCTCCACCGACGAGGTCGTCCGGCAGGTCGCCGCGATCGGCGGGCACCCGGTCGTGCTGGAGAACCTCTCCCACCGGGTGCTGGCCGCCGACGCCGACGGCCGCGACCCCGCCGAGCTGCTGTCGGCGTGGGAGACCCGCTCGCGGGCCGTCCGGCCGGGCACCCGCACCGGCTACGACGCCGCGTCCGGCTGGCTGGTCACCACGGTCGGGGCGCGCGGCGAGGACTGGGGGCGGCTGATCATCGTTCTGGGCTCGCCGCCGTCGCCGCGCGAGACCGTGCTGATCGAGCGGGCCGCCACCACCCTCGCGCTCGGCCGGCTGCTGGACCGGCACGCCGAGAGCGTCGAGCGGCAGGCGCACGGCACGATCATCGCCCGGATCCTCGCGCACGCCTACTCCGACCCGCAGGAGGCCGCCGCCCGCGCCCGCGCCCTCGGCGTGCCGCTGTCCGGCCGGCGGCTGCTCGGCGCCGTGCTGCGGCACCGCGGCGCCCTCGCCTCAAGGGGGTCCGCGCCGCCCGTCGGGGAGCTGTCCGCGCTGGCCGAGACGGCCGCCGCCGCCTGCAAGGACGCCCGCCTCGCCGCCCTCGTCGGCGTGCTGGACGAGGGCGGACCGCAGGCCCGGGTCGGCGTGCTGGCCTCGCTGCCGGCGCGCGCCGACGCCGAGACCGTCCTCACCGAGGTCGCCACCCGGATCCGCAAGCGGACCGGCGGCGACACCGTGATGGCCGCGGGCTCGGTCGTGGAGACGATCCGGGACGTCCGCCGCTCGTTCCTGGAGGCCGAGCAGGTCGCCGACGTCGCCGCCCGCGGCTCGGGCGCCCGGCTGTTCTACCGCCTGCCCGACCTGCGGCTGCGCGGCCTGCTGCACCTGCTCCGCGACGACGCCCGCGTCCAGACCTTCGTGGAACGCGAGCTCGGGCCGCTGCTGGAGTACGACGCGCAGCGCGGCAGCGACCTCACGCGCATCCTGGAGCTGTACCTGGAATCCGGGCGCAACAAGGCCGTCGCCGCCCAGCAGGCCCACCTGTCCCGCCCGGCCTTCTACGAGCGGCTCCGCCGCATCGAACGCGTCCTGGACGCCGACCTCGACGACGTCGAGTCCTGCGTCTCCTTCCACGTCGCCCTGCTCGCCCTCAGTTCCGTCCGCTGGGAACGCCCCTGACCCGCGCGGACGGCCGGAGATCGACCGGAGGCGATCGGCGAACGGGAGGCCGGAGCGTGGGACGCCGTTTACGCTTTTCGGCATGACGGACGCGGCGTTGCATGTTCATCGGTACGGGGATCCATCAGGGGCGCCGCTGGTCGCGCTGCACGGCGTCACGGGGCATGGGGCCCGATGGCGGCGGACGGCCGAGCGTCATCTCGCGGACCGCTACACCCTGGCCCCCGACCTGCGCGGGCACGGGCGCTCGCCGCACGAGCCGCCGTGGGGGGTCGAGCAGCACGTCGAGGACGTCCTCGACGTCATGGACACCGAGGGCCTCGACCAGGTCGACCTGGTGGGGCACTCCTACGGCGGGATGATCGCAGTGCATCTCGCGCGGACCGCCCCGCACCGGGTGCGGCGGCTCGTCCTGCTGGACCCGGCGATCGGGCTCGACCCGGTGGAGGCGGCTGAGAACGCGCGCGGATACATGGCGCAGGTGTCGTTCGCGGACGCCGTCGAGGCGCGGGCGTCGCTGGTGGCGCGGTGGTCCGGGGCGTCCGGCGAGACGGTGAACGATGAGCTCGCCGAGCACCTGGAGCACGCCCCGGACGGGCGGACCCGCTGGCGGTACGAGCCGGCCTCGATCGTGACGGCGTACTCGGAGATGGCGCGCCCCCACGTGGCCCCGCCCGCCGACCTGCCGACCCATCTGGTGATCGCGACGATGGCCGACCTGGTGCGGCCGGAGTTCGTGGTGGACTGCCGCGCCGCCCTCGGCCCCGGGCTGACGATCACCGAGATCGAGTCCGGCCACATGCTCTACATCGACCGCCTGGAGGAGACCGGCGCGCTGCTGCGCACCTGGCTGGCACCGTAAGGGCACATCTCCTCCACATCCGCCTGCTTCGATCGGCGGCATGGCAGCGACCATCGGCTACCTCGACAGAATCGCCGCGACGGACTCCGCGGTCGCCTACAAGCGCCACATGCTGGAGGCCCTCGCCATCGAGCCCGGCCACACGGTGCTGGACGTGGGCTGCGGCCCGGCCACCGACCTCGCCGCGCTCGCGTCCGCGGCGGGGCCGTCCGGCGCCGTGATCGGCGTCGACCACGACACCGCCATGGTGGACGAGGCGCGCCGCCGCACCGCGGGCCTGCCGGGCGCCCGGGTCGAGCACGCCGACGCGCACGCCCTTCCGCTGGACAGCGGCGCCGCCGACCGGGCCCGGATGGACCGCGTGATGATCCATCTGGACGATCCGTCCCGGGCGCTGCGCGAGATCCGGCGCGTGCTGCGGCCCGGCGGGCTGGTCGCGCTCGCCGAGCCCGACTGGCACACGCTCGCGATCGACCACCCGGACCTGGCGACGAGCCTGGCGTTCACCCGGTTCGTCGCCGAGCGGGCCAACCGCAACCAGGCGATGGGGCGGCAGGTGCCGCGGCTGGCGGAGGAGGCCGGGTTCATGGTCCTGTCGGTGCTGAACGCGGCCCCGGTGTTCCGCGATCCGGCCACGGCCGAACAGGTGTTCGAGCTGCGCCGCGCCACCGCGCGCGCCGTCGAGGCGGGCCGCCTGGAACCGGAGGCCGCCGCGCGGTGGCGGGAGCATCTGGACCGCGGTCCGGTCATGGTGACGGCCTCGTTCGTCATCGTCCTCGCCCGAGCAGATCGCCCGGCCCGGCGCTAGGTCGATCCCGGGCATTGTTCGCGCCACCTCCGGCCATCCGGGTGTGGCCCGGAGGAGGTACTTCAGGTCGCTCCGGGCACAACTATCTGGTGACACTTCGCAGTTCGGCGGGCATGCGCACCTTCGGGGTGGAGGAGGAGCTCCTCCTGGTCGACCCCGCCAGCGGCGCGCCGCAGGCCGTCTCGGGCTCCGTCGTCCAGTACGCCCGGCGCCACGACGAGGTGCTGTTCAACGGCGGCAGGCGGTCCGAGCCGCTGGAGTGCGAGCTGCAGCGCGAGCAGCTGGAGATCTGCACCCCGGTCTGCCGCACCCTGGACGAGGTGTCCGCGCATGTCAGGTCGGCGCGGCAGGCGGCGGCGCAGGCCGCGGCGGGCGTCGGGGCGGCGGTCGCCGCGCTGGCGACCTCGCCGGTCACCGTCCGGCCGTCGCTGTCCCCGTCGCGCCGCTACCGGCGCATGTCCGACGCCTACGGCCCCACCGCCGACGAGCAGCTCACCTGCGGCTGCCACGTGCACGTCGGCGTCGAGTCGCCGGACGAGGGCGTCGCCGTCCTCGACCGGATCCGGCCCTGGCTGCCGCCGCTGCTGGCCCTCAGCGCCAACTCGCCGTTCTGGCAGGGCGACGACACCGGCTACGACAGCTGGCGGCACCAGGTCTGGGGGCGCTGGCCCTCCAGCGGCCCGACCGAGCTGTTCGGCTCCGCCAAGGCCTACCGCGCCACCGTCGAGGCCCTGCTGGCCACCGGCGCGCTCGTCGACGAAGGGATGATCTACTTCGACGCCCGGCTGTCGCGGCGCTACCCCACCGTCGAGATCCGCGTCCCGGACGTGTGCCTGCGGGCCGACGACGCCGTGCTGATGGCCGCGCTGGTCCGCGCCCTGGTCGACACCGCCGCCGAGGCGTGGCACGCCGGCGAGCCGCCCGATCCCGTCCGCGCCGACCTGATGCGGCTGGCGATGTGGCGGGCCGGACGGTCCGGGCTGCGCGAGGAGCTCGTGCACCCGGCGACCCGCCGCGCCGCGCCCGTCCGCGACGTCGTCCGCGCGCTGCTGGAGCACCTCGGCCCGGCGCTCGACCGGATGGGCGATCTGGACGCCGCCACCCGCCTGCTGCACGGCCTACTGGATCGCGGAAACGGCGCCCAGCTGCAACGCGCCGTCTACGCCCGGACACGCGACGTGACGGCCGTCGTCTCCGACGCCGTCACCCACACCGCGGCCGCCTGAAACGCTCAGCCTCGGCCGCGGCCCAGCAGGCGGAGCAGGCCCGGATCGGTTGCGAACAGCCGGTCCAGCTCACCGGCACCGACACGCTCGGCGAGGATCTGCAGCGCGATGTCCTGCCGGACGTACTCCGCCGCCATCAGAGCGACCGCCGGGTCCGCCGTGTAGATGCCCCACGCCACCCCCTCGCCGAAGCCGCCCACCACGGCCTCGCGCCGGTCGCCGACGACCACCAGCAGCCGGTAGCCGAGGTCTTCGAGGACGGCCTCGGGCGCGGAGTAGCGGTGCCGGTACACGTGGCCCGTCCCGTCGCCGCCGAAGGGGTCGGCGTCCTCGCCGAACGAGACCACCGACACCTCGACGCCCCGCTCCGCCGCGTCCATGACGGCCTCCCGCAGCCGCCGCGTCTCCTCCGGCCACACGGACATGACCAGGTCGCGCCGGGCGCCCGCCACCACGTCCTCCGCCCGGTCCAGCATGGCCTCGGCGTCCTTGAGGCCGTGGATGAGGTGCCCCTCCGGCGCGGCGGCGACCGCCGGAAGCGCCGAGCGCAGCACCCCGACCGATCCGTCGAACTCCCGCCGCATCCGGTCCAGCAGCGCGTCCGGGGGCAGCGGCAGGTACTCGGTCGCGTCCGACGACCCCCGCAGCTCGTACGCCGCGCCCCGCGCCACCAGCTTGCCGAGCGTCTCGTACACCGTGCTGCGCGGCACCCCGGACCGCTTCGCCACCTCGTACCCGTTGACCGGCCTGCCCGCCCCGACGAGGGCAACGTACGCCTTGGCCTCGTATCCGGACATGCCGAGCCGCTGCAGATGCTCAAGGACCTCCCGCGCGCTCACCGCCGCAATGCTAGTTCTTCCCCCACCCGGAACACCCCGCGTCGCTCTGGTGCGCGCCACCCGAACCCGGTGTTGTAAGCGTTCACTGACCCTCGGGTCAGGGGCGGCGGTCGGGCTCCCTTACGATCGGCGGCATGGCCTCCCCTCTCGACTGGACCCCGCCGTCGCCCGCGCTGATCCGGGCCGCGAACCTGGCGCTGGAGCCGTGGCGCGCGTACACCTCGCCCGTCTTCCGCGGCATGGAGAACGTGCCCCGGACCGGGCCCGCGCTGCTGGTCGGCAACCACACGGTGTACGGGGTCGTCGACGCGCCGCTGATCTTCTTCGAGATCCACCGGCGGCGCGGGGTGTGGGTGCGGTCGCTGGCCGACCACGCGCACTGGCGGATCCCGGGCTGGCGCACGGTGATGGACCTGGGCGGCTCGGTCGACGGCACCCGCGACAACTGCCGCGCCCTGCTGCGGGACGGGCAGATGGTCGTGGTGTTCCCCGGCGGGGCCCGGGAGGCCACCCGCCACCGCGCGGACCGTTACCGGCTCCAGTGGGAGGGCCGGCTGGGCTTCGCGCGCCTGGCGGTGGAGGCGGGCTGCCCGATCATCCCGTTCGGCTCGGTCGGCGTGGAGGAGATGTTCACGACCGTGCTGGACCCGAGCAGCCCGCTGCTGGCCCCGGCCCGGCTGCTCGGCCGCGCCGTGCTGGGCGAGCGCGGGATGCGCGACGACGTGCTGATGCCGGTGTCGCGCGGCATCGGGCTCACGCCGGTCCCGCGCCCGCAGCGGCTCTACTTCGGTTTCGGCGAGCCGATCGACACGTCCCTGTGGGCCGGCCGCGCCGACGACGACCGGGCGGTCACCGAGGTGCGCGACCTGGCCCGCAAGGCCGTCGAGGGGATCGTCCACGGCCTGCGCGCCGAGCAGCGCGACGACCCGTCCCGCACCCCGGCGGGCCGGCTGTCCCGCAGGGCGGGCCGCCTCATCGGCCACGCCGTCCGCGCCCCCCGCTGCCTCCTCCGCTAACCGAAAGGCACGAAAGGCGTGAACCCGCAACACCCGCACGCCCGAACCCCGACCCCGCACCGACCGCAACGTTGCGATCGCGTGCGAAGCCGGATTCGAGCGAGCGAGAATCCGATCGCGAAGCGAGCCCCCAGGGCGAGTCGGAGCGATGCAGCGATCGCCGCAGGACCCGCCGAAGGAAGGCGCCCTAGCGCCTGACGCCAAGGGTCCTGGATTGAAAGGGCAGGTAGCGGTCGGCGCGGCGGGGGCGGGCGGGGAGGCCGGTGGACTCGACGGCGAGGATGCGGTCGAAGCGGAAGGCGCGGACGCCGCGCCGCATCCGGCACCAGCCGACGAGGTACCAGTGGTCGCGGTGGACGAGGCAGGTGACGGGCTCCACCTCGCGGATCGTCACGTTCGCGCCCGCGTCGCCGTAGCAGAGCCGGACGACGCGGTGCTCGGTGATGGCCGCGGCGATGACGCGGGCGCGGTCGGCGGTGGAGGCGTCCAGGGGCGCGGTGAGGGTGGCCACGGTCGCGGCGACCACGTCGTCGTGGGCGCCGGGCGAGGCGGGGTCGAGGAGGGAGCGCAGGGCGCGGCGGGCGGTGGTCGCCTGCGGGCCGGCGCCGAGGTGCGCGAGCGAGAGCGCGAGGGCCGCGATCTCGGCGGCGGTGAGCATGGTGCCGGAGGCCGCGCCGTGCGCGGGGGTGGACCGAAGGTGCGTCGCAACGTTCGCCATGGTTCGATCATACGTTCGAACACTGACATTTCGCAGTGCCCGGGCACGCCCGGAAAGCGTCACCTGACGCACGGCGGACGGCGGGACGCGGCCCGGGGGCGCCCGTGCTTGAGATGCCCACCGTGCATGGGGAACACTGTGCCCAAAACGGGCTCTATTCGGGGGAATCGGGGCGGACACATGATCGTGGACGGGCGGTGAGCGATCCGCGGGCGGCCCGGCCCCCCTGGGACCGGGACGAGGCCGACCGGGCGCTGGCGCGGCTGCGCGACGAGAAGGAGCGCATCAGCACGGCCCTGCTCGAACTGGAGGGGCACCAGGGGTTCCAGTTGCTGGACGGAGCCGCGCTCGAGGGCAGGACGCGCCGGGTGCAGGCCGAGGTGCGGTCGCGGACGGTGGAGATCTGGGCGCTGTTCGACCTCTACGGGCGGACGCTCGCCGAGGCCGAGCGGCTGCGCGCCCGGCATTCGCGGCCGAACCAGTCGCAGCTCGCCGAGCTGGCGCGGCTGCTGACCGGACCGTCGGTCGAGCTGCCCGCCGTGGAGGTCCCGCTCGAGCGCCGCACGCTGCTGGCCGTCCCCGCGGGCGAGAGGCTGACCCTGCGGGCGGTCGTCTCGCGGATGACGCCGCTGTACGAGGACGTCGCGAAGACCGTCGCAGCGCTCGACGCCGTCTGGTCGGCGCTGCTGTCCCGGCTCGCGGAGGTCGAGGCCGAGCGGCGCGCCGCCTCCGAGCTGCTGGATTCGCTCGGCGGAATGGATCCCGATCTGGACCGGCTGACCGCGGAGCTGCGGGACGTGGCGGCGCTCATACGCAGCGATCCGCTCGCGCTCGCCAACGGCGGGCGTCCCGACACCAGCCGCCTGGACGCGCTGCGGACCGCGCTGGCGGACACGCGGCGCGGGCTGGAAGAGGCGCACCGGCTGCGCGACGGCTTCGCCGACAGGATCGCGCGGATCGCGGCGGACCTGGACGCGCTGCGCGCCGCGGAGGCCGAGGCGCGCCGCGTCCGCGACGAGGTGCTGGCCAAGATCGCCTCCCCGGTGCTGCCGGACCTGACCGACATGTCCGCCACGCTCGCCGACCGGCTCGCGGCCGTCGGCGGGCCGCCGCGGGCCGCGAACGCGCACGCGGCGAAAGGAGGCGGCTGGAACGAGCTGGCCGGCCGCGTCACCGACCTGGAACGCGAGGCACGCGGCGCGCTGGACCGGGCCCGCCGGGACGTCGAGATGATCCGGGGGCTGCTGGACCGGCGCGAGGAGCTGCGCGGACGGCTGGAGGCGTACCGGGCGAAGGCCGCGCGGCTCGGCGGCGCCGAGGACGCCGGGCTCGCCGCGCTCTACGAGCGGGCCCGCGAGCTGCTCTGGACCTCGCCGTGCGACCTGCGGAAGGCGACCGTGACGCTTTCGGAGTACCAGCAGGCGATCACCTCGCGGGCGAAGGGAGCGGAACGTTGAGCCAGTGCACCGCGGCGGACTGCGGCGGAACCATCGAGGACGGTTACTGCGTCATATGCGGCATGCCGCCAGCCTCGCCGAGCCCGTCCACCACGCCCGGTCCGCCGGCGTCCGGTTCCGCCGCGTCCTCCACCGCGTCCAGCGCCTGCGGCCAGCCGGGATGCTCGGGGACGATCGTGGACGGCTACTGCGACGAGTGCGGCTCCTCGCCTGCCGTCCAGGCACCGCCCGCCCCGTCCGCGCCGCCCGACGACAAGTGCCGCCAGCCGGGGTGCTCCGGGACCATCGCCGACGGATACTGCGACGAATGCGGCGCTTCCCCTGACCAGTCGCCGGCCTCGTCCGGGACCACCGGAACCAGTGGGACGCCCCGGACGGGCAGCACCCGCACCGGCTCGTCGCGGTCGTCCGGACGGCGCGGGATGCTGGGCGCCGATCTGGTGGAGGTGCCGCGCGTCCCGTACCGGGACCCGTCGTCGGCGGTGATGAGCGACCCGCAGGTCGCCGAGGGCAAGCGGTTCTGCTCCAACTGCGGTGAGCCGGTGGGCCGCGGCCGCGCCGACCGGCCGGGCCGCACCGAAGGGTTCTGCCCGAAGTGCGGCACCGGGTTCTCCTTCACCCCGAAGCTCAGCCCGGGCGACCTGGTCGCCCACCAGTACCGGGTGCTCGGCTGCATCGCGCACGGCGGCCTCGGCTGGATCTACCTGGCGCGGGACGAGCGGGTCAGCAACCGGTGGGTGGTGCTCAAGGGCCTGCTCGACACCGGCGACGCCGACGCCAGGATCGCGGCGGAGGCCGAGCGCGCCTACCTCGCCGCGGTCGACCACCCCAACATCGTCAAGATCTACAACTTCGTCGAGCACGACGGCGACGACTACATCGTCATGCAGTACGTCGGCGGCCGGTCGCTCAAGGACATCCTGCTGGAGCAGCCGCAGCCCACCGGCGAGAAGCACCTGCCGCTCCCGCAGGCCATCGCCTACGGCCTGGAGGTCCTGCGCGCGTTCGACTACCTGCACGCCAACGGCCTGGTCTACTGCGACTTCAAGCCCGACAACGTCATCCAGTCCGAGGAGGAGCTGAAGCTCATCGACCTCGGCGGGGTGCGGCGCCTCGACGACCCGGACGGCGCCATCTACGGCACGATCGGCTACCAGGCGCCCGAGATCGCCGACGCCGGCCCGTCCGTCAGCTCCGACCTCTACACGGTCGGGCGCGCGCTGGCCGTGCTGAGCTTCCCGTTCAAGGGCTACACCCGCGCCTACGTCGACAGCCTGCCGCCGCGCGACGAGGTGCCGCTGCTGCAGGAGTTCGAGTCCTACGACCGTTTCCTGCGGCGGGCGACCCACAAGGACCCGGCCGAGCGGTTCCAGGACGCCGCGGAGATGGCCGAGCAGCTGACCGGCGTGCTGCGCGAGGTGGTGGCGGCGCAGGAGGGCGCGCCGCGTCCCGCGCCGTCCGCGCTGTTCGGGCCCGAGCGGTTCGACCCGTGGATGGCGGGCGACCTGTCCGCCGAGTCCGCGCTGCCGCCCGTCCCGCCGCGGATCGCGGCGTCGGCGCTGCCGGTGCCGCTGGTGGACGGCGCCGACCCGGCCGCCGCGTTCCTGGCGGGGCTGACCGCGCTGGACGACGAGCAGCTCGGCCCGGTGCTGGAGAACGCGCCGGAGCGCACGCCCGAGGTGCTGCTGGCGCTCGCCCGCGTGAAGATCGAGACGGGCGCGGCGGGCGAGGCGTCGGCGCTGCTGAGCGAGGTCGCCCTGAGCCGTCCCGGTGACTGGCGGGTCGACTGGTACCGCGCGGTGGCGCTGCTCGCCGGGGAGCGGACGGCCGAGGCCGAGCGGTGCTTCGACCGGCTGTACGGGCTGCTGCCCGGCGAGGCGGCGCCGAAGCTGGCGCTGGCCTACTGCCGCGAGCACTCCGCGCCGGACGGCGCCGTCCGGCTGTTCGAGCTGGTGTGGCGGACCGACCACGGCTACCTCACCGCGGCGTTCGGGCTGGCCCGGGTGCATCTGGCCGCGGGCCGCCGGGCGCAGGCGGTCGCGGCGCTGGACGCGGTGCCGAAGATCTCCATCCGGTACGTGCCCGCGCAGGTCGCGGCGGTGACGACGGCGGTGCGCGGCCGCGCGCCCGCGGAGCTGTCGGCGGCCGAGCTGGTCGCGGCGGGCGAGCGGCTGCGCGGCCTCGACCTGGACGACGAGCGCCGCGACAGGCTCGCCGCCGAGATCCTGGAGGCCGCCCTCGGCTGGCTGCCCGGCGGCGCCGGCAACGGCGCGCGGGGCGGCGCGCTGATGGGCGAGCCGCTGGAGGAGGCCGCGCTGCGGCGCCGGCTGGAACGCACCTACCGGGAGCTGGCGCGCCGCTCCCGCAGCCGGGACGAGTCCCGGCTGCTCATCGACTCCGCCAACGCCGTACGCCCGAGGACGCTCCTGTGACCGACGAGCCCACCATCGGCCCCGACATCGACAACGCCGCCGCCAAGCCGGCCGAGCCGACCTGCCCCGCGTGCAAGGAGATCGTCTACCCGGGGTACGTGTTCTGCGAGAACTGCGGGCACAAGCTCGGCGACCCGCCGCCCGCCGTTCCCGGCGAGAGCGGCGTGCCTCCGCGCGAGGGCGCGACGATTCGGCAGAGTTCCGCCTCGCTCGCGCGGCGCCGGGCGGCCGGGCGTCCCTGTCCGGAATGCGGTGGCGCGGCGATCGACGCCGACGGCTACTGCGAGCGCTGCGGCGTGCGGCAGCCCGCCGAGCGCGACCATGTGGAGATCAGCCTTCCGGCGGCCGGGAGCCCGGACGGGTCCGGGGCCGACGGCTCGGGCGCGCTCGCGGCGGCCGGGGCCAGCGACCGCGGCCGGCGCTACAGCCGCAACGAGGACGCGCTCGCCCTCGCCGCGCACGCCGCCGGCATCGTGGCGGTCGTGTCGGACGGGGTCGGCTCCTCGCAGCGTCCGGACGAGGCGTCCCGCGCGGCGGCCGACACCGCCGCGGCCGAGCTGGCGGCGCTGCTGGACGCCGGCGAGGACCCGGAGGAGGCGACCCGCGCGGCGGCGCTGAAGGCGGCCGGTGCGGTCGCGGCGCTCGCCGCGTCCCCGTCCGAGGCGCCGTCGTGCACGTACGTGTCGGCGGTGACGCGCGGTGCGACGCTGACGGTCGGGTGGGTCGGCGACAGCCGCGCCTACTGGCTGTCCGCGCAGGAGGGCGCGACGGCCGACGGCCGCCTGGAGGACACGCAGCCGGACGCGACCAGGCCCGACGGCGCGGGCGACGGCGACGCGGGCGGCGACACCGAGCCGAACACGGGCGACATGGCCGAGCTGGGCCCGTCCCGGCAGCTCACCGAGGACGACTCCTGGGCCGCGATCATGGTGGCGCAGGGCTCGCTGACCGAGGCGGAGGCGGAGGCGCACCCGAACGCGCACGTCATCACCGCCTGGCTGGGCGCGGACGCGGGCGAGGTCCGGCCGCACGTCGCGACGTTCCGCCCGACCGGCCCCGGCACGCTGCTGGTGTGCAGCGACGGCCTGTGGAACTACTTCCCGGCCGCCGCCGACCTGGCGGCCCTCCTCGGCGGGCCGGACGGCGCTGCGGGCGGCCCGGCGGAAGGCACCGCGGAAGGCACCGCAGACGGCTCGGCGGACGGCTCGGCGGGCGGGGAGCGGCCCGATCCGGCCGCCGATCCGCTCGGCGCCGCGCGGGCGCTCGTCCAGCACGCCCTCGAGGCCGGCGGGCGCGACAACATCACCGTCGCGGTGGTCCCCTTCCCCTCTCCCCCAGTCCCCCCGCGCACGCCACCCGAGAGCACGGAGCAGCACCGATGAGCGAGCAGCCGCAATTCACCGTCAAGGTCGACCAGAACAAGTACCTGCCCGCGGGCGGCCGCGAGGTGCACGCCGTCGTGTCCGTCGAGGCGACCGGCCCGGCGCTGCCGTCGCCGTCCGCGGTGGACGCCGCGGTGGTGATCATCATCGACACGTCCGGCTCGATGTCCTACCCCGACAGCAAGCTGCGCGCGGCGGTCGCCGCCGCGCAGACCGCGGTGGACACCCTGCGCGACGGCGTCGACTTCGCG
The DNA here is from genome assembly GCF_030283205.1 of Actinomadura opuntiae. GTDB lineage: Bacteria > Actinomycetota > Actinomycetes > Streptosporangiales > Streptosporangiaceae > Spirillospora. The sequence continues at coordinate 190,514 of NZ_JASNWF010000016.1, read as the reverse complement.
ATCGTCTCCGGTTCCAACGCGGCGTCGATGGTCTTCCCGCAGCAGCCCGGCCTGGTGAAGGCCACCGAGGACAACCGGCGGCGGGCCAGGCAGGAGCTGGGGCGGCTGAAGGCGTCCGGCGGCACCGCGATCGGGTCGTGGCTGCGGCTCGCCGACGAGATCTTCGACGCCCGGCAGGGCGCCGTCCGGCAGGCGATCCTGCTGACCGACGGCAAGAACCAGCACGAGACGCCCGACCAGCTGAACGCCGCGCTGGCCCGCTGCGCGGGGCGGTTCGTCTGCGACTGCCGCGGCATCGGCACCGACTGGGAGGTCGCCGAGCTGCGCCGGATCGCCTCCGCGCTGCTCGGCAGCGTCGAGTTCATCCGCGACACCAACGACCTCGCGGCCGACTTCCGGGCGATGACCGAGGCGGCGATGGGCAAGGCCGTCGCCGACGTCGCGCTGCGCGTGTGGACGCCGAAGACCGCGACGCTGAGGTTCGTCAAGCAGGTCATGCCGTCGGTGGACGACCTGAGCGACAAGCGCGTGGAGTCCGCGCCGCAGGCGGGCGACTACCCGCTCGGCGCCTGGGGCGCGGAGAGCCGCGACTACCACGTCTGCGTGGAGGTGCCGCCCGGCGAGGTCGGCAAGGAGGTGCGCGCCGCGTGGGTGAAGCTGGTCGTGCCGGGGGCGCCCGGTGAGGAGGCGCAGGTGCTGGCGACCGGCAACGTGCTCGCGCAGTGGACCGACGACGAGGCGCTCTCCACCAAGATCAACCCGCGGGTCGCCGACTACACCGGGCAGGCGGAGCTGGCGCAGGCCATCCAGGAGGGCCTCGAGGCGCGCGCCAAGGGCGACACCGACACCGCGACGGCGCGGCTCGGCCGCGCGGTGGTGCTGGCCGACCAGGCCGGCAACGAGGAGATCACCTCGCTGCTGCGCCGGGTCGTGGACGTCGTCGACGCGGCGACCGGGACCGTCCGGCTGCGCCGCGACGTGGACAAGGCGGACGAGATGACGCTCGACACCCGGTCCACCAAGACCGTCCGGACCCGCGGTGCCGGGACCCCGACGACGCGCAAGGACGAGACCGTGACGACGCGGCGGGGCGAGGGCTGAGCATGGCGATCTGCCCCAGCGGACACACGTCCCAGGCCACCGACTACTGCGACGAGTGCGGCGCGCTCATCGGCGGCTCCGCGCCCGCTCCCGCGTCCCCGCCCGTCCCGGGGCCGACCGGTGGCGGCGGGGAGCGGCCCTGCCCGGACTGCGGCGAGCCCGGCACCGACCGGTTCTGCGAGATCTGCGGATACGACTTCGTGGCCGGCGGCGGCCGGCCGACCCCGCCCTCGTCGCCCGTTCCGCTGCCGCCCGTTCCCGCCCCGCCGGTTCCGGCTCCGCCGGTGCCCGCGCCGCCCGTCCCGGCCCCGCCCGTGCCCGCACCGCCGGTGCCCGCGCCCCCGGTTCCGGCTCCGCCCGTCCCGGCGCCTCCCGTGCCCGGCGCGACGGGCTGGACGGCCGTGGTCGTGGCCGACCGCGAGTACTACAACGCGGTCATCGCCGAGGAGGGGCCCGACTCGGCGTCGCTGGCGTTCCCGCCCTACGCGCCGGAGCGGCGGATCCCGCTCAGCGGCCGGCAGGTCCGCATCGGGCGGCGGAGCTCGGCGCAGGCGTCCCCGCCGGAGATCGACCTGCACGAGCCGCCGGAGGACCCGGGCGTCTCGCACGTCCACGCGGTGCTGCTGGCCAAGCCGAATGGCACGTGGACGCTCGTCGACCCCGGTTCCACGAACCGGACGTGCCTGAACGGCTCCATCGAGCCGATCCCGCTGAACGTGGAGGTCCCGGTGTCCGCGGGCGACCGCATCCACGTCGGCGCCTGGACCACCATCACGCTGACCCGAGACGAGGCGATATGACGGCCGTCCAGCAGGCGCCGGCGGGACCGCCGGGCCCACCGTCCGGACGTCCCGCCGCGCCCGCCGCGGGCGCCTTCGCCCCGCCAGAGCCGCGGTCGTCGCGGCGCCCGCGGCGGCCGCGACGCGCGGACGCCGCGGAGCCCACGGGTATCGCACGGTTCCTGCCGCGCACCGTCGCCGGCCGGATCCGCGCGCTGACCGCCGTGGTCGCCGTGGTGCTCCTGGTCCTGCTGGCGGTCGCCTGGACCGCGGTCGGCGACGCCCGCGACGGCGTCCGGGTGATCGGGCACGACGCCGGTCCGCAGGTCGTCGCGACCGGCGACATGTACTTCCAGCTGTCGGACATGGACGCCCAGCTCGCCAACGCGCTGCTCGCCGGCGACGCGCAGGGCGGCGGGCGCGACCAGGCGCTGGCCCGCTACGACCAGGACCGGCAGAAGGCCGGCGACGCGCTGCTGAAGGCCGCGAAGCTGGCCGACGAGACCACCGAGGACAACACGGCCCGCGAGCTGCTGGACGGGCTCGGCCGCTATGAGCGGCTCGCCTCGCAGGCACTGCTGCTCGACCAGCAGTCCACCCGCACGTCGGGACGTCCGCCGCAGCGCGTGCTGGACGTGTACCGGCAGGCGACCGACATGATGAAGCTCGACCTGCTGCCGAAGGCGTACAACCTCACGCTCGACAACGGCACCCTCGTCCGGCACACCTACGAGGACAAGCGGTCCGACGTCCGGACGGGCGCGGTGTGGGTCATCGTCGCCGGGGTCGCCCTGCTGGCCGTCCTGGCCGGGCTCCAGGTGTACCTGGCGCGGCGCTTCCGGCGTCTGCTGAACCCGGGCCTGGCACTCGCCACGCTCGGCGCGCTGGCGCTCGTCGCCTCCTGCGCCGCGATGCTCGCCGGGCAGGCCGACGACCTGCGCCGGGCGAAGGAGCAGGGCTTCGACCCGATCCTGTCGCTGTCGCGGGCGCGCGCCATCGGCAACAGCGCGAACGCCGACGAGACGCGCTTCCTGCTCGACCCGGACCGCGCCGACACCTACGAGCAGGTCTATCTGCAGAAGTCGCAGACGATCCTGTACCTGAAGGCCGGGAGCCTCGACGAGTACAACGCGGCCGTGCAGAAGGGGCTGTCAGCCGATGGGGGACGCGCGCCGTTCCTCGGCTTCCTCGGCGCGGAGGCCGGCCGGGTCGATGACCTCGCCCGGCCCGTGAACACCGATGCCGCGCTCAACCGCGTCCTGGCGGACTACCAGAGGGTCCAGCTCAACGACCACCGGATGCGCGAGCTCGCCGACGGCGGGCGGCGCGAGGAGGCCATCGCGGCGCGCGGCGCGGCCACCGCCGACTTCGCCCGCTACGACAAGGACATGCACGCCCTGATCGGCATCCACCACGCCGCCTTCGACCAGGCCGTCGAGGACGGCGAGCACGGCACGCGCGGCTGGTACGCGGTGCTGCCCGTCGCGGGCGTCGTCATCGTCGCGCTCGCGCTCCTCGGGGTGCGGCCGCGCCTGGCCGAGTACCGGTGGCAGAGATGAGAGCGCGCGGAATGAGGACCATGGGGATGCGGCGGGACGGGCGCGCCCGGCGCGCGGCGGCGGCGCTGCTGGCCGCCGGGACGGCGCTGGCGGCGGCCGCGTGCGGGATCGCCGACGCGGGCGAGTCGTCCGTCGCGCACGAGAGCGAGCTGACGATCGGCGTCAACACCGACCAGCCGGGCGTCGGGTCCCGGGCCGGCGGCACCTACGAGGGCTTCGACATCGACATCGCCAAGGAGGTCGCCAGGCGGCTCGGCGTCACCGGGTCGCACGTCCGCTTCGCGCCGGTGACGTCCAAGACCCGCGAGAGCCTGATCAAGGCGGGCAAGGTCGACCTCGTCGTCGCCAGCTACTCCATCACGCCCGAGCGGAAGCTGGACGTCGCGTTCGCCGGGCCGTACTACGTCGCGCACCAGGACGTCCTCGTGCGGGAGTCCGACGCGTCCGCGGTGAAGAACGTCCACGGCCTGACCGGAAAGCGGCTGTGCCGGGTCGCCGGGTCGGTGTCGTTCCCGCGCGTCCGCGACGAGATGGGCGTCGCCGCGCGGCCCGCCGACGTCGGCGCCAGCGAGGGGTACGCCGCCTGCCTCGCCGGGCTCACCGCCGGCCGGCTCGACGCCGTCTCGACCGACGACCTCATCCTGGCGGGCCTGGCCGCGCAGGCCGCCCGGCAGGGCCACAAGGTGAAGATCGTCAACGCGCCGTTCTCGGACGAGCCGTACGGCATCGGGCTGCGCAAGGACGACGTGGACGGCTGCGAGGCCGTGAACAAGGCGATCACCGGGATGTACCAGGACGGCACCGCGCCGCGGCTGCTGCACAAGTGGTTCGACCCGTCGGGGTTGAAGGTCACCACCACCGTGCCCCAGTTCGAGGGCTGCGACGAATCGTAACCGGTCGAGCACACAACGGCGTCGGTGGCGTGGCATGAAGGGCGGATGAGACCGGACGGTCACTGAGATCAGTCGGTTACGTAAGTTCCGGTCGGCGCGCGTGATCGTAAGTTATGGTCGCGATCAAAACCCATTCCGGTAGGAACCGCCCCGCCCGAGGAGTGCCATGACGACGGTCATCCTGGTGGTGCTGTGCGTCGTGGTCGGGGCGCTGGAACTCTACGCGGGCCGCCAGAGCCGCAACCAGGCCACCGCGTTCACCCGCCGCGTCGACGAGCTGAACGAGCAGGTCACCAAGCAGAACAACGTGCTGGTCACGGTCGGCGAGCAGCTCACCGCCGAGCTGTCGCGGGTCAAGCAGGACGTGCTGCCGGCGCTGGACGGCCGGCTGCGGCACAGCAGCGAGCAGGTCGAGGAGCTGGCCGGGCGGGTCCACCAGGCCGACGAGCACCTGCGCGTCCAGGCCGGCCGGCTGCACGACCTGGAGCAGCAGCGGATCACGCTGACCGCGCTGCGCCGCAAGCTCGGCGAGATCGAGACGTCGGTGCGCTCGGTGACCAGCACCGGCGCGGCGGCGGTCGCCGGGCAGGTCGAAGGCGCGCTGGACCGGCTCGCCGAGCTGGAGCGCGGCGGCGAGGAGATCCTCGAACTGCAGCGCACCCTCACCCGCACGCTGGAGGACGTCGAGGACGTCGTCACCGAGCTGCTCCAGTACACCGAGGGCGAACTGGACGACACCGTCACCGCCGCGCTGACCGGCCGGCCGCGCACGCACCCCGGCGGGACGTCCGTCACCGCGACCGGGCGGCTGTGGACGCGCGACGACCAGCTCGACGACATCCTCACCGAGATGTACGAGCGGTGCGTGCGGGCCAGCCGGCTGAACGTCCGGTTCCGCACGGCCGAGGGCACCGACGGCACGGCGCCCGGCTCCCCCGAGCGGCGCCGCTACTTCCTCGGCGGGCTGGCTGCCGAGGACCTCGCCGGCGCCTTCAGCGCCCTGCTCATCTCGGCCGGAAGCGCGGCGCCGCGCAACGGCCTCAGCGCCAACGGCGGCGACCGGCGCGGCGGCCTCGCCCGCGTCGAGCCCGGCCTGCCGCCCGGCGTGGAGCCCCCGCGCGCCCCCGAGGACGAGGAGGCCCTCAAGGCGCTGCTGCGCACCCTGTCGGAGTGCTCGGGAGCGGTGGCGCAGATCGGGCCGCTGATGGCCGTCCGGACCCGCGACGAGCTGCTGTGCGCGGTGCTGACCGCCGCGCAGTCACTGGAGCTGGAGAGCGACGAGGTGTTCTGGGACCCGTCCTCCGCCACCGAGCGGCTGCGGCGGCTGCCGTCCCATCAGCTGTGGGACCTGACCGCCTGGTCCTCCACCCCGTAGGCCGCGCCGTCACTCGGGGCGCCGTCCACGCCGTAGGCCCGCACCGTCCGCTCCGCCGGGCCGCCGATCCGCACGTACAGCGGGCAGTGCAGGGCGCGCGTCACCGGCTCGACCTCCGCGCACAGGCCGACGCCCGCGGCCCGGTCGAGGAACACCACGTTCTCCACCGCACGCGCCCCGCGCACCGCGTACGGCACCGAGTCGGCGTCGCCGGTGTCGAACAGCTCCTCGAACGTCAGCCGCCGCGCGAACCGCATCAGCACCGCCGCGTCCACGACCCGGCTGCCGATCGCCTCGGCCGGGCCCGCCACCACGATGCCGAAGCTCGGGTTCTCGCGGCCCCTCACGTAGATCTCCCGGTCGGGCTCCAGGCCCCGGCGGCGGTCCGGGAGCTGCAGCCCGAAACCGGCGTCGCCGTCCACGAACGCGGGCGGGCCGAACCCGGTCGCGCCGCCGGGGACCCGCAGCACCGTCTCGGGCGTCCGCCAGCCCGGCAGGTACACCCCGAGCCCGCGCAGCAGCAGCCGCCAGATCGGGCGCCCCATGACGTCGGGAGGGGACCAGCCGCCCTGCGGCCCGCGGGCGCCCGCGCGGTCCTCCTGCGGCTGCTCCCCGGGGTCGCGCACGCCGTCCATGAGCAACATCATCAGGCGCGTGCCCGGCGCGCACAAGGCCAATGCCGCGTTCCCCGCGCGGACCCGCCCGCCTTACCCCGCGGTCCCTGCATCGCCGGTCCGCGGTGGGCTACGGTTGGACACACCGGATCATGACGAGGACGCCGCCGTGAATCTGCAGGACATGATGGTCTACCGCGACTCCAAGTCGCGGACCGTCGACAGGTACCTGATGGCCTACGAGGGCCGGGTCATCGCGGTACGCCGGCATCCGGCGGTGCTCCTGCTGCCGGCCGTCGTCGTCGTCGCCAGCCTCATCCTCTGTGCCACGGTCTCCGCCGTCACCGGGACCATCTGGATCTGGTGGCTGTGGCTGCCGGTGATCGGCTACCTGGTCTGGAAGGTCGCCGCCTGGTCCCTCCAGTTCTTCCTGGTCACCGAGCACCGGGTGATGCTGATCAGCGGCGTGCTGAACCGCACCATCGCGATGATGCCGCTGGCGAAGGTCACCGACATCACGCTGGAGCGGTCCGTCGCCGGGCGGATGCTCGGGTACGGCGAGTTCATCCTGGAGTCGGCCGGACAGAAGCAGGCGCTGCGCAACGTCGGCTACATGCCCTACCCGGAGCAGCTCTACCTGGAAGTCTCCTCGGTCATCTTCGGCGCCACCGAAGAAGCCCCCGACTAACCCCAGCCCGCGCCACACGCCCCGCGACGGGCCAGATTCTTTCGCGCGATCACTTCCTCGCGACGGGCCGGATTCCTTCGCAGTGCCCGCCGGAGGCGGGCACTGCTGTTCCTTAGGAGTCGAAGCCGAGGCCGAGGCGGTCGAGGGTGCGGAGCCAGAGGCCGCGGCGGCCCTCGTTGCGGTCGGCGCGGGCGATCTCCCGCCGGGTGAGCTCGATGACGCCGTACCTGAGCGGTTCGGGCGGGAACGGGACGGGCTTGGAGCGCACCATCGCCAGCCGCGTGCGTTCGGTCTCCTCGCCGGGCGCCAGGCCGATGCGGAGGAGGTCGAGCATGACGTCGGCGCCGAAGCGGGTGGCTCCGACGCCGAGGCCGGTGTAGCCCGCCGCGTAGGCGAGCCTGCGGTCGTGGGCCGTCCCGTAGAACGCGCAGAAACGGCTGCACGTGTCGATGACGCCTCCCCACGCGTGGGTGAAGCGGATGCCTTCGAGCTGGGGAAAGGTGCTAAAGAAGTGCCGCGCCAGGGCGGCGAACGTGGCGGGACGGTTCTCCAGCTCCGGACGCAGCCCGTTCCCGTAGTGGTAGACGGCGTCGTACCCGCCCCAGAGGATCCGGTCGTCCGCCGTGAGCCGGTAGTAGTGGAACTGGTTCGCGCCGTCCCCGAGGCCCTGCCGGTGCTTCCAGCCGACGGCCTCCCGCTGCGCCGGGGTGAGTGGCTCGGTGACCAGCGCGTAGTCGTACACCGGGACCAGGAAGCCCCGCATGCGCCGCAGCAGCGGCGGGAACGCGCCGGTCGCGAGGGCGACGTGCCGGGCCGTCACCGACCCGTACGCGCCGCTCAGCCGCAGCCTGCCGGCGTCCGACCGCAGACCGGTCACCCGCGTGTTCTCATGGATGCGGACGCCGAGGGACCTGCACGCGGCGGCCAGCCCGAAGGCGAGCTTTGCGGGATGCACCATGGCGACGGCGTCGCGGTCCCACAGCCCGGCGAGGTAGGTGGGCGAGGCGACCTCCCCGCGGACGGCGTCCGGGCCGAGCAGGATCGGCTCCCAGCCCAGCTCGTACGCCCTCTCCGCCTCCCGCTCCAGCGCCGGGACCTGCCACTCCGCCGTCGCGACGGTCATCTCCCCGGTCGGCTCCCACTCGGCGTCGATGCCGTAGCGGGTGAGGGTCGCGGCGATGGCGCGCAGGTTGTCCCAGCCGAGCCGTTCGAGGGCGTGCATCTCGTCCGGCCAGCGGCCGGCGCCGTTCTCCAGGCCGTGGGTGAGGCTGGCCGCGCAGAACCCGCCGTTGCGTCCCGACGCGGCCGACCCCACCCGCCCGGCCTCCAGCACGACCACGTCCAGGGACGGGTCGCGCTCCTTGGCGAGCAGGGCCGTCCACAGGCCGCCGTAGCCGCCGCCGACCACGGCGAGGTCGCACGTCACCTCCCCCGCGAGCGCCGGCCCCGGCTCGGGCCGGCCGGCGCCGGCGAGCCAGTAAGGCGCGGGTTCCGCCTCCGCGAGCGCCTTCGACACGTCCACGGGTCCATCCTGGCGGGCTCAGCGGGACGCGCGGATACTGCGCCGCGCCGCCACCACCGCGATCACCACGCCGACCGCGAAGATGATCGTCCCCATCACGTTGACCTGCGGCGGCGTCCCCGTCCGGGTCGAGCCGTAGATCCACAGCGGGAACGTGATGGTGGAGCCGCTGGTGAAGTTGGTGATCACGAAGTCGTCGATGGACAGCACGAACGCCAGCAGCGCCCCCGCGACCACCCCGGGCATGATCATCGGCAGGGTGACCAGGCGGAACCGGGTCCACGGGCCGGCCCCGAGGTCCTGCGCGGCCTCCTCCACCGCCGGGTCGAGCCCGACCACCCGCGCCCGCACCGTCACGGCCACGAACGCGATGGAGAACATCACGTGCGCGACCAGGATCGTCAGGTAGCCGCGCGGCAGGTTGAACGTGACGAACATCGACAGCAGCGACGCGCCCATCACGATCTCCGGGCAGGAGATCGCCATGAACAGCACCAGGTTCGTCGCGCCCTTGCCGCGGAACCGGTACCGGCCGAGCGCGATGCCGGCGAACGTCCCGATGACCGTGGTGATGGCGGTGCTGAGCAGCGCGATCGTCAGCGAGTTGACGGCCGCCGTGGTCAAGTCCCCCTTGTCGAACAGGTGGACGTACCACTTGAGGGTGAAGCCCTGCCACTGGAAGTTCTGCTTGCTGTGCGTGTCGTTGAAGCCGAACAGGATCATGATGGCGATCGGCAGGATCAGCCACGCGATCAGCAGCAGCGTGTAGAGGTGCAGCCCGGCGATGCGGCGGCGCCGCCGCGGCGCGGCCGGACGCGCCGTCCGGGTGGGGGTGAGCGTCGTCATCGTCCCGCCGCCTCCAGAACGTCCTGCGTGCCCAGCGTCCGCGCGTAGGCGAAGATGCCGACGAGCAGGATCGCCATCAGCGCGAACGACAGCGCCGACGCGATCGGGTAGGCGCTGTTGTCGAAGTACTCCGTCTGGATCACGTTCCCGATCATCGTGTTCTGCGGGCCGCCCAGCACCTCGGCGTTGACGTAGTCCGACGACACCGGCACGAACGTCATGATGACGCCGGCGAACACGCCGGGCAGCGACAGCGGCAGCACGACCCGCGCGAACGCCTGCGCGCGGCCGGCGTACAGGTCGTAGGCCGCCTCGACGACGCGCTCGTCGATCCGTTCCAGCGCCACGTAGATCGGCAGCACCATGAACGGCAGGAAGTTGTAGGTCAGCCCCGACACCACCGCGACGCCGGTGTCCAGGACGTGGAAACCGGACGGCACGATGCCGTGGTCGCGCAGCGGCCCGAGGATCGGCCCGTTGTCGGTCAGCACCAGCTTCCACGAGACCGTCCGCAGGATGAACGACACGAAGTACGGAAGCAGGAGCAGGAACAGGTACGTCGACTTGTGGCGCCCGCCGCGGAAGGCGATCCAGTACGCCGCCGGATAGGCGAGCGCGATGCACAGGATCGTCGCCAGCAGCCCGTACCAGAGCGACCGGACGACCTTGTCGCCGTAGGTGTTCAGGCTGTCGGTGTAGTTCTGCCAGTGGAACGTCTGGCGGAACCCGTCGATGAGGTTGCCCGTCTGCAGCGACAGCGACACCATCAGCACGATCGGGACGATGAAGAACGCCAGCATCCACAGCCCGCTCGGCAGGATCATCAGGTACGGCGTCGACGCGCCGCCCCTGGACCGGCGGGCCATCACGAGCCCTTCGCGATGGGCTCGAAGATCTTCTGGTACTGCGCCTCCTCCGCCTGCGTGAGCCGCCGGTAGTGCCGCAGCCGCTGCATGTCGGCCTCGGACGGGAACACCAGCGGGCTCGCGCTGAGCCGGGTCAGGTCCTTCTTGTCGTCACCGGTGGCCTTCGCCGCGTCCGCCGCGATGACCTGCTTCACTCCCGGAACGGGCGTGATGTAGTTGACGAACTCGGTGAGCGGCGCGTTGTTCTCCGGGACGTACAGCCAGTCCATCAGCGTGAGAGCGTCGACCGGGCTGCTCGCGGTCTTCGGGATGCACATGTTGTCGGTCCAGATGGTGCCGCCCTCCTTCGGGATGGCGAACCGCACGTCCGGACTGGTCATGCTGTACACGTCACCCGACCACGCCATCGTCATCCACACGTCGCCCTTGCTGACGGCGTCGACGTAGTCCTGGTTGTAGTACTTGCGGACGATCCCCTTGTCGCGCTGCTCGCGCAGCTTCGCCGCGGCCTTCTCCCAGTCGGCCGGAGTCGACTTCTCGGGGTCGACGCCGAGCAGGAACATCCCGAAGTTGCCCAGTTCCTGCGAGTCGCCCATCATGCCGACCCGCCCCTTGTACTTCGGGTCGAACAGCTGCGCGATGCTGGTGATCTCCTCCTTCACGTACTTGGTGTTGTACGCGATCCCGGTGATGCCCGACTCGTACGGGATCGTGAAGGCGTTGCCCGGGTCGTACGACGGGTTCTTGAACGTCGCCCCGGCGTTGGCCTGGAAGTTCTTCAGCCGGGACAGGTCCAGCGGCGCCAGGTAGCCGAGCTGCCGGCACTGCTCGAGCTGGATCCCGTTCGTCATCACCATCAGGTCGAAGCCGATGGACTGGTTCGCCGCCAGCGGCGCCTGGATCTTGCCGAACCAGGGGCCCATCTCCTGGATGACCTCCTTGTAGTCCACCTTGATCCCGGTGGCCTTCTCGAAGGCCTTGATGGTCGCGTGGTCGTCCTCCATGTAGCCCGGCCAGTTCGCCCAGTTGAGCTTGCCGGTCCTGGCCTTGCCCGACCAGTACTTCTGCACGTCGTTCTGGGTGACCTTGCCCTTGCCGCCCTGCCCCTTCACGCCGCAGGCCGACAGGGCCAGGCCCGCGCCCGCCGCGCCCATCAGCCGCAGGACGTCCCGGCGGGACGGGGTGGAACGTGCCAGCCGGGGACGGGTCAGTCCGCGCAGGAACGCGGGGTCGATGTTCGTCACTGGGGGGCTCCTATGGCGTACGAGTGGCGCGGGTCCCACGACAGCCAGACGCTGTCCCCGCGAACGGCGATGTCGTCGGCGCCCGTGGCGTTCTGCAGGAACACGACCACGTCCGCCCCGGTGGAGGTGGTGACGTTGTAGCTCGTCGAGGTGCCGAGGTAGACGACCTCGGTCACGGTGCCGCGCACGCCGCACAGGTCGCCGGCCGGCTTGTCGGCCCCGATGCCGATCTTCTCCGGCCGGACCGTCAGCTCCAGCCGCTCCCCCGCCGCGACCGCCGGCCCGCCGCGCACCGGCACCTCGATCCGCCCGTCCGGCCCGTAGGAGATCACGGCGGCGCCCCCCGACACCTCGGTGACCTCCCCGCCGAGCAGGTTGGACGTGCCGATGAACCCGGCCACGAACCGCGTCGCCGGATGCTCGTAGATCTCCCGCGGCGTGCCGAGCTGGTCGATCAGCCCGTCGTTCATCACCGCGATCCGGTCCGACATCGTCAGCGCCTCGCCCTGGTCGTGCGTCACGTACACGAACGTGATGCCGACCTCCCGCTGGATCCGCTTCAGCTCGACCTGCATCGCCTGCCGGAGCTTCAGGTCCAGCGCGCCGAGCGGCTCGTCCAGCAGGAGCGCGCGCGGCCGGTTGACCAGCGCGCGGGCCAGCGCGACGCGCTGCTGCTGGCCGCCCGACAGCTCGGCGGGACGGCGCCGCTCCCGGCCCGTCAGGTCGACGATCTCCAGCATCTCGCCGACCCGCGCCTTGACGTCGGCCTTGCCGACGCCGCGCCGGCGCAACCCAAACGCGACGTTGTCGAAGACGTTCATGTGCGGGAACAGCGCGTACGACTGGAACACCATGTTGACGTCACGGCGGTTGGCGGGCACGCCGGTGACGCTGCGTCCGTGCAGGTAGATCTCGCCGCCCGTCGGCTCCTCGAAGCCGGCGATCATGCGCATGGTGGTGGTCTTGCCGCATCCGGACGGGCCGAGCAGGGAGAAGAACTCCCCCTGCCCGATCTCCAGGTCCACGCCGCGGACCGCCGGGACGGCCTCGCCGTAGGCGTGGTAGGTCTTCTCGACTCCCGTGAGCTCGATGGCGGGAACTGCGCGACCCGGGTCGTCGCGCGCCGGGGCGGGCTGGGTTTCGGTCATGGGCTGGGTTTCCTTCACGAGCTCGTGGCGCCCGGCCACCGCGGCGGCGCCCCCGCGCCGGCCGGCGCCCGTCCGGGGGAACGGACGCCGGCCCGCGCACCGCCGCGGTGCGTCCCTCAGGCGCCGATGTAGTGCATGACGTGCTTGACGCGGGTGTAGTCCTCGATTCCGTACATCGACATGTCCTTGCCGTAGCCGGAGTGCTTGAAGCCCCCGTGCGGCATCTCCGAGACGAAGGGGATGTGGGTGTTCACCCACACCGCCCCGAAGTCCAGTGCCTTGCTCATGCGCATCGCGCGCCCGTGGTTCTGCGTCCACACGCTGGCCGCCAGGCCGTACCGGACGCCGTTCGCCCACTCGATCGCCTGCGCCTCGTCGGAGAAGCGCTGGACGGTGATGACCGGGCCGAACACCTCGTTCTGCACGATCTCGTCGTCCTGGCGGAGCCCGCCGACGACCGTGGGCTCGAAGAAGTAGCCGGTGTCGCCGGCCCGCGTACCGCCGGTGAGCACCTCCGCGTGCCCCGGCACCCGGTCGATGAAGCCCTGGACGCGCTCCAGTTGCGCGGCGCTGTTCACCGGTCCGTAGAACGCGTCGGTGTTGCTCGGGGGCCCGACGACGGTGCCGCGCGCCGCCTCGGTGAGCGCCGCCGTGAAGTCGTCGTGCAGCCGGTCGGCGACCAGCACCCGCGTCGCCGCGGTGCAGTCCTGCCCGGCGTTGAAGTAGCCGGCCTCGGCGATGCCCTGCGCCGCCGACTCCACGTCCGCGTCGTCGAACACCACGACGGGCGCCTTGCCGCCGAGCTCCAGGTGCACCTTCTTGAGGTCCTTGGCGGCGGACGCGGCGACCTCCATGCCCGCCCGGACGCTGCCGGTGATCGACACCATCTGCGGCGTCGGGTGCTCCACCAGCGCGCGGCCGGTGTCGCGGTCGCCGCAGATCACGTTGAAGACGCCCGGCGGCAGGAACTCCGCCGCGATCTCCGCCAGCATCAGCGTGCTGACCGGCGTCGTGTCCGACGGCTTGAGCACCACGGTGTTGCCGGTCGCCAGCGCCGGCCCGATCTTCCAGACCGCCATCATCATCGGGTAGTTCCACGGCGTCACCTGCGCGCAGACCCCGATCGGCTCGCGCCGGATGGAGGAGGTGTGGTCGGCCAGGTACTCGCCGGTGGCCTTGCCCTCCAGGACGCGCGACGCCCCCGCGAAGAAGCGGAGGTTGTCCACCATCGGCGGCAGCTCCTCCTCCATGGTGAGCTGGACGGGCTTGCCGGTGTCGCGGCTCTCCGCCTCGACCAGCTCGCGCCCCCGCGCCTCGACCGCGTCCGCGAACCGGAGCATCGCCAGGCTGCGCTCGCCGGGGGTGGCGTCCCGCCAGGCAGGGAACGCCTCCGCGGCGGCGCGGAACGCGGCGTCGACGTCCCCGGCGCCGGAGACGGGCGCCTGCGCGTACGCCTCGCCGGTGCTGGGGTCGACCACCTCCAGCGTCCGCCCGTCCTTGGCGTCCACGTACTCGCCACCGATAAAGTTGCGCAGCCGTTCGCCGCTCATCTCGATCCTTCCTGGGCGCCGCCGCCCGAACTGTCCCGTTGGCCTGACCCTGACAGAGGATCTCGACCAATACAAGTGATTCCGTTGTTACGATCCAGTTTCACGACTAATTCACTTGGTCCAGCCGCCTCACACCCTCGATGCCGCAGCTAGGAGTACCAACGATGACGGAGGAGCGCCCTCCCGCCCGCCGGGGAACGGCCCGGCCGGCCGTCCAGCTCGACGCGACCGCCAAGCAGATCATCGAACAGCTCCAGCAGGACGGCCGCCGCTCCTACGCCGCCATCGGCAAGGCCGTCGGCCTGTCCGAGGCGGCCGTGCGGCAGCGGGTGCAGAAGCTCCTGGACGCCGGCGTCATGCAGATCGTCGGCGTCACCGACCCGCTGATGCTCGGCTTCTCCCGGCAGATGATGATCGGCGTCAAGTGCGAGGGCGACCTGGAGACGATCGCCGACGAGCTCGCCGCCGTCGACGAGATCGACTACGTCGTCATCGCCGCCGGCTCGTTCGACATCCTGCTCGAGCTGGTGTGCGAGGACGACGAGCGCCTGCTGGAACTGCTGGGCCGGATCCGCGCCGTCCGCGGCGTCGTCTCCACCGAGAGCTTCGTCTACCTCAAGCTGCGGAAACAGACCTACTCCTGGGGCACCCGCTGAGGCCGCGCGCCGCCGTCCGCCATCGCCCGCCATCCGTCGATTCTCGTCCTGAGTGAGGATGCCCCGGCAACCCCTCCCGGCGTACTTTGAGGTGCCGCAAGGAAGGAGACCGGCCATGTCTGAGTCGGTCCGCCAGGACCTTCCCGCCCCCGGAGCCGACGGCCGCATCGTCCTCGGCACGTCCGCAGAGCAGCTTCTCGCCATCCGCAAGGCCGCCGAACTGATCGGCTGGACCGTCGACGACTACGTCCTGTCCGCCGCCCTCGACCGCGCCGAGCGCGACCTCTACGAACACGCCGCCGCCCTCCGCGCCGCCACCCCGGACCCCGCACCCGACCCCAACGCGGCCGAACCCTACATAGCCCTCCTCCTAGCCCTCCCCTAACCCACCCACAAAACGCACCACCCCACCCCCGCAAGCCCACACCCCACCCCGCAAAACCACACGCCACCCCGCAAAACCACACGCCACTCCACAAGCCCACACGCCACCCCACAAGACCGCGCGGCACCCCGCAAGACCGCACGCCCCCGCAAAACCACACGCCACCCGCCGCCCGACCGCGCGCCACGCACACACGCCACGCGCCAGACCACCGCGCCATCCGACCGCGCGCCACCCCGCAAGTCCACACGCCACCACACCCGCCAGCCCACACACCACCCGCAAGGCCGCGTGCCACCCGCAAGGCCGCGTGCCACCCGCAAAAGGCCGCGCGCCACCCGCAAAAGGCCGCACGCCACCCGCAAGGCCGCGCGCCACCCGGCCGCGCGCCACCCGTAAGGCCAGACGAGGGCGCTCCACCCCACGGCGCGCTGGACGCGAGCGCCCCTTCTCTTACCCCAGGCGACGGATCCCCTTCCGCCCCGCTTCCGCCTCAGTCCGCGCTTGAGGCCGAGTCGGTGAGGCCGGCGGCGAGGCGGGCGGCGTAGTCGGCGGCTTCGGCGTCGGAGTCGTACTTCTGGCGTGGCCAGAAGAATCCCCTCAGGCCGTCCTTGCGGTTGCGGGGGACGACGTGGACGTGCAGGTGCGGGACGCTCTGGCTGATGCGGTTGTTCATGGCCACGAACGATCCGGCTGCGTCCAGCACCGACTCCATGGCTGCGGCGAGCCGCTGCGCGTGCCCGAAGTACGGCCCGAGGAGGTCGGCGGGCAGGTCCGGCAGCGTCTCGACGTGCGTCCGCGGCACCAGCAAGGTGTGCCCCTTGAAGAGCGGCCGGGTGTCGAGGAACGCGAGCGCGTCCGGGACGTCGAGGACGATGTGCGCGGGTCGCTCCCCCTTCACGATCTCGCAGAAGACGCAGGTCTTGCCGGTCGCGGAGTCAGCCATGCGCGGCATTCTGCCGCCCGCGGCCCAACCTGCGCAGCCTCCTCTCTAACGGCGCCCTTAGGTTTCCGTCGCTAGCCTTCGGGTCCTATGCGGCTCGACGATGTCGCCTTCCGCTACCACCGGAGGGGCCCCTGGGTGCTGAGGGACGTCACGCTCTCCCTCCCGGCGGGCGGCGTCACCGAGGTGACCGGGCGGAACGGCTCGGGCAAGTCCACGCTCCTGCGTCTCGTCGCCGGCCTGCGCACCCCCAGCCGGGGTTCCGTGCGGGACCGGCCGAGCCGGGTCGGGTACGCGCCCGAGCGCTTCCCTGTGGATCAGCCGTTCACCGTCCGCGCCTACCTCGCCCACATGGCGGCCATCGGGCGAGTGCCTGACGACGCCATCGGCACGTGGGCCGAACGCCTCTCCTTCGAGCACCTCCTCGATGTGCGGTTACCGGAACTGTCCAAGGGCAGTGCGCAGAAGGTCGGGCTCGCCCAGGCGCTCATGGGCGATCCGGGGCTCCTGATCCTGGACGAGCCCTTCGCCGGCCTGGACGCCACGACCCGCGACATCCTGCCGGAACTGATCGCCGGTCTCGCCGCCGACGGCTGCACCGTGGTCATCAGCGACCACCAGCGCTGCATCGAATCACTTCCGGACATCGACCGGCTCCAGGTCTCGGGCGGCACGGTCACCCGCCTCGCCCCCGGCGAGGACCCTGACACGCCAAGGCTCACGGTGCTCGAGGTCGTGGTCCCCGAAGGCGACGCCGACACCGTCGAGACCAAGCTTCGCGCCGACGGCTACACCGTCCGGAGACCCGACCAATGATCCCCTCGCCTAGCAAGACCGCCTTAGTGATCAACCAGGACGGGCCGTCAGCGCCTGCAAGTCCGTCGCTCGGGGAGGTGACGCCCGCCGGTGCCGCCTGCACGCGTTCATCAAGGGAGTGGGGGCCTGTTCGCAGTGGCCGCTTCGTCGAGTCATTGCGGCGGGTTTGCTGCGGGGGCGCGGGTGGGACTGTTCGCCGGGCGGGGGTCGGGTGGATGAAGGAGGGGCGATGATCGCGCTCGCGCGTTTTCAGGTGGCGGGGTACGTGCGGTCGCTGCGCGTCCTGCATCCGGTGATCGTCGTCGCGCTGGTCGTGGTGCTCGTGCTGCTCCAAGGGCCGAGCGGGCCGGAGCGGACCACCCTGGCCGTCGGCGCCTTCGGAGACGTGGCGGCGTTCATGTTCCCGGTCTGGGCCTGGGCGGCGCGGGCCCTGCTGGACACGCAGCCGGACGAGCAGCGGTCGCTGTCGGCCACCGCGGCACGGCACCGCTGGGCGCCCACGTGGGCCGGTCTGCTCGCCGCCTACGCGGTGAACCTCTGCCTGGGCGCCGTCGTGTTGGTCACTCCTCTCGTGCAGGCGCTTCTGGTGGGAGCGTCGGGGCGGGCGATCCTGGCGGGGTGCGCGCTGAGCGTGCCGGTCGCGCTCGCCGGCACGCTGCTCGGCGCCTGGACGAGCCGGGCGGTGATCCCGGACCCGGGGGTGTCGCTCCTGGCACTGCTGGGCAGTGCGACGGCCGTGCTGCTGTTGGGCCTCGGTCGGCTCTCCTGGCTCTCCGTTCCGATGATCGAGTGGCTGCGGGCCGCGCACGACGGCCCAACCGCCTTCCTTTCGGACTTCCCCGGCCTCGTCCTGCATCTGGCCCTCTGGTCGGCCGTCGTCTGCGCCGGGTACGTGATCGTCACCCGCCTCCGCCACTGACCCGTCGCATCGGCGCCGGGGACGGACGGTCCTGCGGGACGTCAGGTCGCTTGGACGGTCAGCCATGCTCGCTCCAATGGGTCGTCCTGGCGGGAACAGAAGTAGACGCGGCCCGGGTCACCCCAGTACCAGCCGAGGCGGTGATCGGAGTCGAGCTGGAGCAGGAGGCGCCAGTCGTCCACGGCCACCTGGTCGTCCGGGGACAGCTCCGGGGATTCGAGGGTGACCAGCGGGCGGCCGGTGGAGGCGTACAGGCAGTCGGGGCCGATCGGCCGCTGGACGAGGTCGGGCCAGCCGCCCAGCTGGTGCGCGGGCGTGCCCTGCGTGGACCACACCGCGTGCAGTTGCTCGTACTCGGCCAGGAAGCCGCGGTGAAGGCGTTCGAGACGCCTTAGGACCGGCTCCTGGGGTGAGGGCAGCGAAAGGAACGGAGCCGCGCACAGATCCGCCGGCG
The DNA here is from genome assembly GCF_030283205.1 of Actinomadura opuntiae. Taxonomy (GTDB): domain Bacteria; phylum Actinomycetota; class Actinomycetes; order Streptosporangiales; family Streptosporangiaceae; genus Spirillospora. The sequence continues at coordinate 172,156 of NZ_JASNWF010000016.1, read as the reverse complement.
GATAGGACAGGGCGCCGGGCGGTGGTTCGGCGCGGTGCAGATCGCCGGTGAACACGCGCCAGCCGTCCCGCTGCCCGCACGCGTCACCCCACGGACGCGGCGTTCCGCTCGCGTAGTAGAAGGCAGCGGTGCCGCTACGGGGAAGCCCTGGGATCTCCCCCAACGCGGCGAGTTCGGTGAAGTCGACGGCGCCGAGGAAGTCCAGCGGACGGCCCCTCCAGACCGGCCAGGCCGCCGTCGCGGGCAGCACCGGGGCACCGCCCAGCCTGACCGGTACGCCGCCGACCGCACCGAGCCGCACCGCGGGCCGGGCCAAGGACAGCAGGACCGAGATGATCTCGGAGGTGAACAGCAGGCCGAGGAAGGAGCTCAGCCGCCGGCGTTGCGCGTCGAAGTGGTCCATGCCCCGAAGCCTGCTGGGCGCCGGCAGCGGTCACCACCCCGCAGCGAAAATGTGGATAACTCCGCGGCGGGCCGGCGTCAGCGGCCCTCGAGAGCCCCGGCGAGCTGGGTGAGGAACCGGTCGACCTCCTGCTCGTCGTAGCCCGGTCCCAGCCGGACGACCCGGAACGCGCTCTCCCGGACGTCGCGGGCCGTCACCGGCGGGGCCGCGCCGCGCAGCCCGGAGACGACGCGGTCGAGGAACGCGTCGACGTCCCGGACGTCGTAGCCGCCGCGCACGCCCGAGCCGGAGAACCGGGCGTTCTGGATCCAGTTGATCAGCCAGCCGGGATTGGCCCGGGGACGGCCGGGACGCTCGGCGATCGGCGCCTTGCTCTGCAGTTCCCTGATGCATTCGCGCACCAGTTCGTCCACCGCCCGGCGGTCGTAGCCGCGCAGGACGATGTCGAAGCGCACCGTCCGCACCTCGTCCGCCGACATCGGCTGCCCGCCGTTCAGCGCACCCGAAATCCGCTCGAGGAGACCGTCCACCTGGGCCCGGTCATAGCCCCGCAACGCCACCGGCAGCCGCGTGCTCATCAGCGCCACCGCGCTCCTCAGCCCTCGTTCCCGCGCCCGCGGGGCCCGGGGGCGCCGCCGGCGCGATCAGTCCTTCGTCGCCGCGGCCAGCTGCCCGCAGGCCCCGTCGATCTCCCTGCCCCGAGTGTCGCGCACCGTGACCGGGACCCCGTGGGCCTCCAGGCGGCGGACGAACTCCCGCTCGTCCTGCGGCCGCGAGGCGGTCCACTTGGACCCCGGCGTCGGGTTCAACGGGATCAGATTGACGTGTACGAGGTGGCCGCGCAAGAGCCTGCCGAGAAGATCGGCCCGCCAGGCCTGGTCGTTGACGTCCTTGATGAGGGCGTACTCGATCGAAATGCGGCGTCCGCTGCGCTCGGCGTAGGCCCACGCGGCGTCCAGGACCTCGGCGACCTTCCAACGGTTGTTGATGGGGACGAGGTCGTCGCGCAGCTCGTCGTCGGGCGCGTGCAGGGACACCGCGAGCCGCACCGACATGTCCTCGGCGGCGAGCTTCTCGATAGCCGGGACGAGGCCGACCGTGGAAACCGTGACCGAACGCTGCGAGATCCCCAAACCGGCGGGTGCCGGATCGGTAATGCGGCGTACCGCGCCGATAACGGCCTTGTAGTTCGCGAGCGGCTCCCCCATCCCCATGAAGACGATGTTGGAGACGCGACCGGGACCACCAGGGATCCGCCCGCGCGCCATTGCGCGCGCGCCGGCCGCGACCTGTTCCACTATTTCGGCCGTGGAGAGGTTACGGGTGAGGCCCGCCTGCCCCGTGGCGCAGAACGGGCAGTTCATGCCGCAGCCTGCCTGGGACGAGACGCACATCGTGGCCCTGTCCGGGTAGCGCATCAGCACCGACTCGAACAGGACGCCGTCGAACGCCTTCCAGACGGTCTTCAGGGTCTTGCCGCCGTCGCAGTCCAGCTCGCGGACCGGAGTGAGCAGCGAGGGCAGCAGCTCGGACACGAGCCGGTCCCGGACGGTGGCCGGCAGATCGGTCATCTTCGCCGGATCGTCGATGAGACGGGAGAAGTAGTGCCGCGACAGCTGGTCGGCCCGGAACGGCTTCTCGCCCAGTTCCGCGACCGCCTCGCGGCGCTCGGCCTGCGTGAGGTCGGCCAGGTGCCGGGGCGGCTTGCCGCGCCGCGGCGCGGCGAAAACGAGCTTCGCCGGGGTCTTCTTGGGCGCGGCCCCCGCGGTGGCGGGTTCGGTGGTGGCAGACATGGTGCTTCCAGTGTCGCAAACACCTGCCGATGCCTCGTCCGTGCGCGCAGCATCCGCCCTGTCCGGTCCTTCCCGCGCGCGCTGCGACATCGCTGCGCATGACCTTGTCTGGGACTAAGGTCTCGATCATGTCGGTTTTGCGCAGGGGCGCCGCATCGCCCCGGGGCCCCGCCGCCACGATCGTGCACGCCGAGGCAAGCCCCTACGGCAGCCGCAGGCTGGTCATCGAATCCGACGGCGAGGTGACCGTGGCCTATCTGCGGGACGCCCGGGACTCGGTGATCGGCGCGGTCTGGGTCGCCAACCACCGCAAGGCCCCCGCCTCGCTGGACCGGTCGCGGCTTGAGGCGGGCAGCGCGCCGCTCCTGCCGGAATCGCACGTCGCCCATCCGCAGGGACGCGAGGCGCTGGACGCGTCCGCTCTGGAAGTGGTGTGGTTCGAGGAGGGCGACGGCGTCGCCGTCCTGGAGGCGGGCGACCCGTTGTTCGTGATCCCCGGATGGTCCGACATGGGCCGCGGCATTCCCGGCTACGCGCGCGACGCCACGGCGCAGAGCCCGTTCGCCTTCCCCATCGACGAGGAGATCGCGGAATTCGGCCCGCGCATCGAGCGGGCACGCGCGCACTGGAAGATGTGCCGCGCCGACGGCTCGTGGGCGGATTACCAGCAGTCCGTCCTCGGCCATCTGCTGCAACGCCTCGGCCCCGGTGGCCACTACTGGCACGACGTGGGGCGCCAACTCTCGGCAGGCCGGACGTCACCGTCCCCCACCGTCGGGGTGACGGAGCGGCCGGCCCGTGGCGACCGCCACTTCACCATCCTCAGCTCCGTCGGGATGAGCCGCCAGCGGATGCCCACGGTGGAGCTGTACGAGGACGACGTCGCCCCCTACGCCCGCATAGAACTCGCCGTAGCGAGCACCCTCCCGAGCCAGCGTGCGGGAAGCATTTTTCCGTGGCTCGCCCAGTATCCGTGGCGGTCGGTGACATGGTTCGCCCCAGGGGACGTGGTCAAGTGGTATCACGAGGCCCGTACGTTCCCCCTGGGCAACGATGGCGGCGCGTGGGAAGGAGTACTGCTCCTGGACGACCCTGATCGCCTGAACGGTCCGGCCGCGCCCGCCCTCACGGGACTGTCCGTGGAAGGCGATCCCGTCCGGTGGCTGTGGCTCGTCCCCATCACCGGGGAGGAACACCGCTACGCCAAGAGCGAAGGCTCGGACGCGCTCATCCGGCGCTTGGCGCAGCAGGGCCGCTCCTGGGTCGTCTCCTAGCCGCTGGACGCCCGCCGGTCGCGTGCCGGAAGCCGCCCGGGGCCTAGCTGGGGACGAACAGCTCCAGCAGCAGCCACACCACGGGAGCCGTCGCGACCAGCGAGTCGAGACGGTCCATGACCCCGCCGTGGCCGGGCAGGAGCGTTCCCATGTCCTTGATGCCGAGATCCCGCTTGATCATCGACTCGATGAGGTCGCCGCCCGTCGCGGTGACCACGGCCGCGAGGCCGACGATCGCGCCCTGCCAGGCGTGGCCGCCGTCCAGCAGCCACCACACCAGCCAGCCGCCGACGATCATGCAGGTGATCGCGGAGCCGGTGACGCCCTCCCACGTCTTCTTCGGGCTGATCGTGGGGGCGAGCTTGTGCTTGCCGAGGAACGTGCCGGCGAAGTAGCCGCCGATGTCGCTGGCGACCGTGGTGGCGATGAAGATGACGGTGCGGTCGTCCCCGTCGCCCGGCTGCATGAGGAGGGCGACGATCCCGCCCATCAGCACCAGGTATCCGGTGACGAACGAGCCGGCGGCGACATCCCTGACGTAGCCGTCCGCACCCTCCGCCATCCGGACCATCAGCATGGACAGCACGGTGAGGGACACGGCCGCGACCACGGCCGTCGGACCCCACACGTAGGCGACGACCGGAGTGGCCACCATCCCCGTGGCCAGCGGGATGAAGGGGACCCTGATGCCGCGCGACCTGAACGCGTCCGTCAGCTCCCGCATGCCGAGGAACAGGAAGACGACCATCACGGCAAGGAAGATCGGCTTGACCGTGTAGAGCGACAGCAGGACCAGCGCCCCAAGGGCGACGCCCACGCCGATGGCCATCGGCAGGTTCCTGCCGGTCCTGCTTTCACGCTTCGCGGCGGACGCGCCGTCCGAGGGATCGGCGGCCGGCTCCTCCGCGGAGTCCGGGCGCGCGTCCGCGGCAGGCGTCGCCCCGGAGGGCGCGCCCTCCTCACCGGTCTTCCCGGCAGAGGCGTCCGGCGCCTCGCCGGAGGGCGAGTCCAGAGCTTCTCCCGGGGGTGGGCCGGGCATGTCGACCTCCGGCTCATCCGGGGAGCCCGCGGGCCCCCCGGCGTCGTCGAGTCCCATCAAACTTCGAGCAGTTCGGCCTTCTTGTGCTCGAGCAGATCGTCGATCTGCGCCACGTACCTGTGCGTGGTGTCGTCGAGCTCCTTCTCCGCGCGCCGCACCTCGTCCTCGCCGACCTCGCCGTCCTTGGCGAGCTTGTCGAGGGTGTCCTTGGCGCGCCGCCGGATGTTGCGGATGGAGATCTTGCTCTCCTCCGCCTTGGTGCCGGCGACCTTGATGAAGTCCCTGCGGCGCTCCTCCGACAGCTCGGGGAAGACCACCCGGATGACGTTGCCGTCGTTGGTGGGGTTGACGCCGAGGTCGCTGTCGCGGATCGCCTTCTCCACCGCCTGCATGGAGGACTTGTCGAAGACCTGGACGATGACCATCCGCGGCTCCGGCAGGGTGAACGACGCCAGCTGGTTGACCGGCGTCGGCGTGCCGTAGTACTCCGCGGTGATCTTGTTGAACATGGCGGGGGTGACCCGGCCGGTGCGGATGGCCTGGAAGTCCTCCTTGGCGACCGCGACCGCCTTCTCCATCTTCTCCTCGGCTTCGAGGAGGGTCTCGTCGATCACTGTGACTCCCATGTCATCTGGTCGGCCCTGGCACCGCGTTCCGGGCCGCGGTCAGCCCTGTGCCGGGCTGACCAGCGTGCCGATCTTCTCACCCCGGACGGCCCGGACGATGTTGCCCTGCCCCATGAGGTCGAAGACCACGATGGGGAGCGCGTTGTCCATGCAGAGGCTGATGGCCGTGGCGTCCATGACCTTCAGACCCCGCTGTAGAACTTCACCGTAATCCAAACGGTCGAACTTGACCGCCTCTGGACTCTTACGGGGATCGGCGTCGTACACGCCGTCCACCTGAGTCGCCTTCAGGACGGCCTCCGCGCCGATCTCCAGCGCGCGCTGCGCGGCGGTGGTGTCGGTGGAGAAGAACGGCTGCCCGAGCCCCGCGCCGAAGATGACCACCCGGCCCTTCTCCAGGTGCCGCATCGCGCGCCGCGGGATGTACGGCTCGGCCACCTGGCTCATGGTGATGGCGGTCTGCACGCGGGTGTCGAGGCCGAGCTTCTCCAGGAAGTCCTGCAGCGCGAGGCAGTTGATGACGGTCCCGATCATGCCCATGTAGTCGGCGCGGCCGCGGTCCATGCCGCGCTCGGCCATGACCGCGCCGCGGAACATGTTGCCGCCGCCGCACACCACCGCGACCTGCACGCCGTCGCGCACGGCCTCGGAGATGGCCTCCGCGACGTGCTGCACGACCTCGGGGTCGATGCCGAGCGGGTCGCGCCCGGCGAACGCCTCGCCCGAGAGCTTCAGCAGCACCCGCTTCCAGCCCGCGCGCGGCGCGTGCCGCACGGACGACGAGGCCGCCGTCGCGCTAGTGGTCGTCTTGTCCGGCACGTCGGCGGCCTCCTCGTTGCGTCGCTGAATCTGGGGTTCCTCTCTCCAGAGTGCCCCTACGCCTGCCCGACCTTGAACCGGGCGAAGCGCACGACCTTCACGCCGGCCTCGTCGAGGACCTTCGCGATGGTCTTCTTGCCGTCCTTCACGAACGCCTGCTCCAGCAGCACGAAGTCGCGGAAGTAGGCGTTCACCCGACCCTCGACGATCTTCGGGATGGCCTGCTCGGGCTTGCCCTCGTCGCGGGTGAGCTGCTCGGCGAGCGCCCGCTCCTTCTCGATCGCCTCGGCGGGGATCTCCTCGCGGGTGAGGTACTTGGGGGCCATCGCCGCGATCTGCTGGGCGACGTCCTTGGCGACCTCGGCGTTCTCCTGGTCCAGCTCGACCAGCACGCCGGTGGTCGGCGGCAGGGACGGGTCGGACTTGTGCAGGTAGCTGGCCACGTAGGCGCCCTGGAAGTGGGCGAAGCGGCGCAGCTCCAGCTTCTCGCCGATCTTGGCGCTGTTCTCCTCGATCAGGGCCTGGACGGTCGTGCCGGGCTCGATCTCGGCGCCGAGCAGGCCCGCCGCGTCCGTCGCGCCGCTGCCCGCGGCGAACTCGACCAGCCGGTTCGCCAGCTCGATGAACTGGGCGTTCTTGGCGACGAAGTCGGTCTCGCAGTTCAGCTCCAGCAGCGCGCCGTCGCCCGAGCCGTTGAAGTGCTCGGCGACCAGGCCGTTGGCGGCGGTGCGCTCGGCGCGCTTGCCGACGTCCTTGGCGCCCTTGAGGCGCAGCAGCTCCGTGGCCTTCTCGAAGTCGCCGTCCGCCTCGGTGAGGGCGTTCTTTACGGCCATCATGCCGGAGCCGGTCAGCTCGCGAAGCCGCTTGACGTCAGCGGCGGTGAAGTTAGCCATCGCTCTCTTCGCTTCTCTCGTCGTTGGTCGTGGACCCGCGACGGTCCCGGCGGCGTCCTCGCGACGCCGCCGGGACCGGGGATCAAGCCTGCTGGCCCTCGGCGGGGGTCTCGGCCGGAGCCTCGGTGTCCTGCGCCGCCTCCGCGGGGGCCTCGGCGGGGGCCTCGGCGGGGGCCTCGGCGGCCTCGGCGGCCTCGGCGGCCTCGGCGGCCTCGGCGGGAGCCTCGGAGGTCTCGGCGGGAGCCTCGGCGGGCGCGTCCGCGGAAGCCTCGGCGGGCGTCTCCGCCGGAGCCTCGGCGGCCGTCTCGGCCGGAGCGGCGGCGGCCGCGTCGGCCTCGGCCTGCTTGTTCTCCAGCAGCTCGCGCTCCCACTCGGCCAGCGGCTCGGCGGCACCGGAGGCGGCGCCCTCGGCGGGCTTCTCGTCACCGCCGGAGGCGGCGCCCGCGCGCGCGAGCAGGCCGTCGGCCACGGAGTCGGCGACGACGCGGGTCAGCAGGCTGACGCTGCGGATGGCGTCGTCGTTGCCCGGGACCGGGTAGTCGACCTCGTCGGGGTCGCAGTTGGTGTCGAGGATGGCCACGACCGGGATGCCGAGCTTCTTGGCCTCGTTGACCGCGATGTGCTCCTTCTTGGTGTCCACGATCCAGATGGCGCTGGGAACCTTCGCCATGTCGCGGATACCGCCGAGGGTGCGCTCCAGCTTGTCCTTCTCACGGCGCAGGCCGAGCAGCTCCTTCTTGGTCATCCCGGAGCCGGCCACGTCGTCGTAGTTGATCTCCTCCAGCTCCTTGAGCCGGGTGAGCCGCTTGTGGACGGTGGAGAAGTTGGTCAGCATGCCGCCCAGCCAGCGCTGGTTCACGTAGGGCATGCCCACGCGGGTGGCCTGCTCGGCGATGGACTCCTGGGCCTGCTTCTTGGTGCCGACGAACAGGATCGTGCCGCCGTGGGCGACCGTGGCCTTAACGAACTCGTAGGCGCGGTCGATGTAGGACAGCGACTGCTGCAGGTCGATGATGTAGATGCCGTTGCGCTCGGTGAGGATGAAGCGCTTCATCTTCGGGTTCCACCGGCGGGTCTGGTGGCCGAAGTGGACGCCGCTCTCGAGGAGCTGCCGCATGGTGACGACGGGTGCCATTGCCCGTGTTCTCCTTCTCTGGCCCTTCCGGGCCGCATTTGGTTGTCGCCCTGCGCCCGGGCATCGCCCCACCGTCGCCGCGGCGACGGACCGAGGGGCGGCGCCCCACCATGTGTCTTCGGTGGCATGCGGACGCGTGAAATCAGCCGCCGGGATGGCCCCGAGCGGCTGTGATCCGGAACGCTCCCCGGATCTGTGACCTCTCCGCTCGCGTGGAGCGGCTCCCGCCTCCCCGCCGGACGGCGGATCGGCGACGGCCTGGCCCTGGCCGGTGTCCTTCCGGGCACGACTACAGATTATCAGGGCGCGGACGCGCCCGTGAATCAACGGACCGAGCGGTTATCCACAGTTGGCGGACCTTCTCGACGGACCGGCTCGCGGGGCGGCAGGCTCCTCGGCATGACCTTGCTCACATTACTCCTGACCTGCGTGATCACCACCGGCTCTCCGGGAGTGAGCGCCTGGCGATGGCCGTTGGGGCCGCCCGCTCCGCAAGTGCTGCGCGCCTTCTCCCCACCGGCCGTCCCGTGGGGCCCCGGCCACCGCGGGGTCGACCTCGCGGCGCGTCCCGGCGAGCCGGTCTACGCCGCCGGGGCCGGGCGCGTCTCCTACGCCGGGCGCCTGGCCGGACGAGGCGTCGTCGCCGTCGACCACGGGCCGCTGCGCACGACGTACCTGCCCGTCCGTCCGAGCGTCCATGCCGGACGCCGGGTGGCCGTGGGCGCCCGGATCGGCGTCCTCGAGGACGGCCGCTCGCACTGCCCGACGTCCTGCCTGCACTGGGGGCTGCGCAAGGGGCGCGTCTACCTCGATCCGCTGAGCCTGGTCAGGCGGGAAGTCCGGCTCCTCCCCCGGTGGCCGCGGGCGGCGCCGTCCGAGGAGCACGAACGCCACGCGCCTCCCGAAGATCCGCCGGCGCCGAGCATGACCCTCCGTGACGCGACGACGGCGACCGGAGGCGCCTTCACGGGCCTGTTCCTCGCCTACTCCCTGTCGTTCGCATGGCGCCGCACGCGGACACGCGCCCGTGCCCGCCGTCCGCCGCCGGGTGTGATCGACCTGGCCCACGAACGCCGCCTGCGCCGCACCCCGCAACGCCGGCAGGAGCGCACGTAACCCCCCGGCGGGCCTGGCGTCCTAACCGCCGGGCCGCAGAATCTCAGGCCCGGATCGCAGCGGTCGGAGCAGAGCCAGGCCGTTCCGTAAGCGGTGTGTCCGGCGGCAAAGGCAGTGGCTCCTTGGTAACGCTCTAGTCGTCTCGGGCGCCGCGGGGATGGGCTTGGCGGTGGACCCGTTTGAGGCGTTCTGCCGAGACATGGGTGTAGAGCTGGGTGGTCTGCAGGGAAGCATGGCCGAGGATCTCCTGGACGCTTCGGAGGTCCGCGCCGCCTTCCAAGAGGTGCGTGGCCGCGGTGTGGCGGAGTCCATGAGGGCTGAGATCGGGCATCTGCCCCGCTTCGGAGATCCGCGAATGGACGATCCGGCGGGCGCTCGTCGGATGGAGCCGGCCGCCCCGGGCGCCAAGGAACAGCGCGGGGCCGCTGGTCGCGGTCGCCACCGCCGGTCGTCCCGCCCTGAGCCAGTCCTGGACGGCGCGCAGGGCCGGTTCGCCGACGGGGACGGTGCGCTCGCGGTCCCCCTTGCCGAGGACGCGTATCGTCCGGCGGCCGGTGTCCAGGTCGTCGATATCGAGCCCGCACAGCTCGCTGACGCGTACGCCGGTCCCGTAGAGCAGCTCTAGGACGGCCAGGTCGCGGAACCCCATCGGCCCTTCGGCGTCCATTGTGTCGAGCAGGCGCGCCGCGTCGTCCTGAGTGAGCACACCGGGAAGGTCGCGGCGCTTCTTCGGCGTGCCCAGCAGCAGGCCGGGATCGTCCTGCAGAAGGCCGCGCCGGTGAAGGTGATGGGTGAACGCGCGTACCGCCGCCGTCCGGCGGGCGAGGGTGGCGCGTGCCCGCCCGAGCGCGTGCTGGCGGGCGAGCCAGGCGCGCAGGAGCGACACGTCCAGGTCGGCCGGGTCCGTCACCCCGACGTCGGCCGCATAGGCGCACAGGTCCGTCAGGTCGCCGAGATAGGCGCGCAGGGTGTGCGGCGAGACCCCGCGTTCGGCGCGTAGGTGCCGCCCGAATTCCTCCACGGCCTCGTTCAGATCCACAGGGCCACGCTGCGGCACCCACCGTCCCGAAGCAAGCACCAAAAGACCGTTTTCGTCGGATCACCGCAATTGCCGCGAGGTTTTCCACAGAACGACGTTCACCTATTCCGCGGATTCCGCGTCGGGCAGCGTCGGAGCCCGGAGGTGAGGCACATGACCGCCCACATCGAACTGGGCCGGCGCGGCGAGGACGCGGCGGCCGCCTATCTGGCCGGGCTCGGCTGGAAGGTCCTCGACCGCAACTGGCGCTGCCCCGAAGGCGAACTCGACATCGTCGCCCACGACGGCCGCGCCCACGTCGTCTGCGAGGTGAAGACGCGCCGTTCGGCGCTGTTCGGCGACCCGCTCGAAGCGATCACCACGAGCAAGTCCGCGCGGTTACGGCGGCTGGCCTGGCGGTGGGCCGCCGCGCACGGCGTCAGCGGCACCTCCGTCCGGGTGGACGTGCTCGGCCTGGTCGTCGCAGGCGACGGCTTCTCGATCGATCATCTGAAGGAGGTGTGCTGAATGACGCTCGCCAAGACCCGTTCGGTGTCCCTGGTGGGGGTGGACGGCTTCGTCGTGGACGTCGAGGCGGCGCTCACCAGCGGGGTGCCTGGCCTGCACCTGGTGGGCCTGCCCGACACCGCGCTCAGCGAGGCCCGCGACCGCGTCCGCGCGGCGATCTTCAATTCGGGTGAGGACTGGCCCAACCGCCACGTGACCGTGTCGCTGTTCCCGGCGAGCATGCCGAAGAAGGGCTCCATCTTCGATGTGGCCATCGCGGTGGCGCTGCTCGCGGCGGCCGAGGTCGTCCCGGCGCGGTCCTGCGCGGGGCTGGTGCTGATCGGCGAACTCGGACTTGACGGCCGGCTCCGCCCCATCCAGGGTGTGCTGCCCGCGGTGCTGGCCGCCGCGAACTACGGCTGCCGGACGGTCGTCGTGCCACGCGCGAACGCCGCCGAAGCAGAGCTCGTGCCTGGCGTGGACGTGGTCTCCGCGGCCACGTTGCGCGGCCTGCTGTGCATCCTGCGGGACGAGCCGCCGCCCATCGAGGAGGCCGAGCCCGACGACACCCCGGTGGCGGTGGACGGGCCGTCGCCCCGGCGGTCCGACGCCCCGGCCGATCTCGACCTGGCCGACGTCCGGGGCCAGGCGGAGGCCAGGCGGGCGCTGGAGATCAGCGCCGCGGGCGGCCACCACCTCTACTTCAGCGGCCCACCGGGCTGCGGCAAGACCATGCTGGCCGAGCGGCTGCCGACGCTGATGCCGCCGCTGGAGCCCGACTCCGCGCTGGAGGTCACCGCCATCCACTCCGTCGCGGGGACGCTCCCGCCCGGCCAACCGCTGATCACCCAGCCCCCGTTCCACGCGCCGCACCACACCGCCAGCCGGGCCTCCATGGTCGGCGGCGGATCGGGCCGGGTGCTGAAACCGGGCGCGGTTTCCCTCGCCCACCGCGGCATCCTGTTCCTGGACGAGGCGCCCGAGTTCATGGCGGGGACCCTCGACGCCCTCCGCCAGCCGCTCGAGGAGGGCGAGGTGCGGATCAGCCGGGCCGAGGGCACCGCGCGCTTCCCCGCGCGCTTCACGCTCGTCCTCGCGGCCAACCCGTGCCCCTGCGCGGCGGCCAAGCAGGTCGACTGCTCCTGCGCCCCGGGGGTGCGCCGCAAGTACAGCACGCGGGTCACCGGGCCGCTCCTCGACCGCATCGACCTCAAGCTGGAGCTGGCGCCCGCGACCAGGGCCGAGCTGCGCTACGACCTGGAGTTCGCCGAAGCCAGCAAGGTGGTCGCCGAACGCGTCCTGCTCGCCAGGGAGCGGACCCTGAAACGCCTGGCCGGGACCCCGTGGAGGTCGAACTCCGAGATCCCCGGGCCGGAGCTGCGCCGCCGCTTCACGCCCGGTCCGGACGCGATGCGGACGGCGGACGAGTCGCTGCAACGGGGGACCCTCACCGCGCGCGGCCTCGACCGCGTCCTGCGCGTCGCGTGGACGATCGCCGACCTCGCCGGTCATGACGAACCCGACGCGGACGACATCGGCGGCGCCCTGGCGCTGTGGCATGCGGGGCGCTCATGACCATGATCCCCATGACCCCGGAGAGGGCCGCCCGCGCCGCGCTCACCGCCGTCGCGGAGCCCGGGGACGCGTTCCTCAACCGCGTCATCGGCCACTGCGGTCCCGAGGGGGCGCTCGACACGATCCGCTCGGGGGCCGTCCCGCCCGATCTGCCCGCCGTTCCCAAGGAGATCCAGCGGCTCGAACACTGGCGCATCCGGCTGGCCACCGCCGAACCCGACCGGGACCTGGCCGTCTGCGCGCAGTTCGGCGGGCGCCTCGTCTGCCCGGGCGAACCGGAATGGCCCACCACCCTGGACGACCTCGGCGGCGAACGCCCCTACGCGCTCTGGCTCCGCGGCCCCGAGAACCTGCGGCACGCCTGCCTGCGCTCGGTCGCTATGGTCGGCTCCCGCGCCGCCTCCCCCTACGGGCAGCGGATGGCCGCCGACTTCGCCTCCGAACTCGCCGACGACGGCTGGACGGTGGTCTCGGGCGGCGCGCTCGGCATCGACGCCGCCGCCCATCGCGGCTCCCTCGCCGCCGACGGCCGTACGGTGGCGGTCCTCGCCAACGGCGTGGACGTCCCTTATCCGGCCTCGAACGAGGGCATGTTCGCCGAGATGGCGCGCCGGTCTCTGCTGGTGAGCGAGTCGCCGCCGGGCACCCACCCGCACCGCCTGCGCTTCCTCGTCCGCAACCGGGTGATCGCCGCCCTGTCCCGCGGCTCGGTGATCGTCGAGGCGGAGGCCCGAAGCGGCGCGCTCAACACCGCCGCGTGGGCGCGCAAGCTCGGCCGGGTCGTGATGGCGATGCCCGGGCCGGTCACCTCGAGATCATCGGTGGGCTGCCACCAGCTGCTGCGGCAGGAGGGCACCGTCCTGGTCAGCCGCACCGAGGAGATCATCGAGGCCGTCGGGCGGCTGGGTGCCGACCTGGCCCCGCCGCCGCAGACGCCCGTCCTCCCCCGGGACCGCCTGGAACCGGTCACCCGCGCCGTCCTGGAGGCCTTCCCGGGCCGGGGCGCGACCGGCCCGGCCGCGCTGGCCGCCAAAGCCGGCATGGACATGGCCGCCGTCAACGCCAAGCTCGGCCTGCTGGCCGCGTCCGGCTTCATCGAACGAGCCCCCAACGGCTGGCGGCTCACCAGATCCGCCAAGTCACCGCACTGACGCACTCGGGAGGAGTTGACATGCCCGAGACCACGGAACTCCGCCACGGGAGAGCGCACCCATGATCACGGCCCGAGCGCCGCCCCCGAGCGGCCGGACATCACTGATCGGAGGGGAGCTCGAATTCGCTCTTCGCCAGTTCCTCGACGTTGACGTCCTTGAACGTGACGACACGCACGTTCTTGACGAAGCGGGCGGGACGGTACATGTCCCAGACCCAGGCGTCCTGCATCGTGACCTCGAAGAACGTCTCGCCATTGTCGGCGCCGCGCACCTGCAGGTCGACCGAGTTGGTGAGATAGAACCGCCGCTCGGTCTCGACGACGTAGGTGAACAGCCCGACGACGTCGCGGTACTCGCGATAGAGCTGCAGCTCCATCTCGGTCTCGTACTTCTCGAGATCCTCGGCGCTCACACCCGTGCCCCTTCCGTACGGCCCTCGCCGGGGACCTCCCCGTCGGTCTCCTCCCCCAAGGCCACTTCCCCATTGTTACGCAAGGCACGCCCGACATTGACGTAGGAGAAGCGATGCTCCGGACAAGGCCCGTGCTCGGCCAGCGCCGCGCCGTGCACGCGCGTCACGTACCCCTTGTGGACGTCGAAGCCGTACTCGGGGTAGCGCCGGTGAAGATCCACCATGATGCGGTCCCTGGTGACCTTCGCGACGATGGACGCGGCCGCCACGCACGCGGCGACCTGGTCGCCCTTGATGACCGCCAGTCCCGGGGCCTCCAGCCCCGGCACCGGGAACCCGTCGCTGAGCACATAGGCGGGCCGGGTGTCCAGGGCCGCCAGAGCCCGCCGCATACCGGTGACGTTGCAGCGGTGCAGCCCGATCCGGTCGATGTCATGACATGGAATGATCACCGCGCTCCACGCACGCGCCCGCCTGGTGATCTCGGCGTACAGCTCCTCGCGTCGCGCCGGGGTCAGCATCTTCGAGTCGGTGAGCCCCTCGATGCGTCCGCCCCGTCCGCCCTGAAGGATCACGGCGGCGACGACCAGCGGCCCCGCGCAGGCCCCCCGGCCCGCCTCGTCGACGCCCGCCACCGGACTGAGCCCGGCGTGCTCCAGCGCGCGCTCATAGGCGTGCATCCCCGCGTCCCGGCGCGGCGTGAAGCGAAGCGGACGACCCTTCATGCTCCGCAGCGTACGTCCCCCCAACACCCCGCCGCTCCCCGAATACCACTCTTCCGGGCATGTCCCCGATCACCCGAACAGCAGTCCCCCACGCCCAAAAGGTAAACACCGAGCACACCAACCCTGACCTCACCACAAGCGACGCGCCCAACCACCAGCAGAACCCACAACCGCCCGACCCCACCACAACCGACGCCGACAAACCCCACCCACTCACGAGCCCCCCAACCCAACCACCAGCAACGCCCCAGGCCACAGGCCGTTGGCGAGCACCCGCCGCCCTAGGCCCAGGACGATCAAACAAGCCCAGCAGCCCGCCGTCCGCCCCAAACAAGTACGCCAGAGCCCGCTGCAGCCCGTGCGGCACGATCCGCTGCCATCACGCTGAGCAGCGGCCACCACAAAACGGACGCCACCCGTAGGGCCGGCTAGCCAAAGTCGGTCTCGCCGACGAGGACGACTCGACTACGGCGGCCCGCCTGCGTGGACGGAGGAGCGGGCTCAAGCTCCACGGACCTGGGTGGCTGCGCGGACTGCTGATCAGGGTAGGTTCGCGGGCTCGGCGGTAGGCGGCCTGGGGTTTCGGTGGCGCTGGGGCGCTTTATTTGGGGTGGCGTTTGCGGCGGAGGTAGGCGAGGGGGAGGGTGCCGGCGATGGCCAGGGTCATGGGGGTGGCGGGGGCCGCGAGGGAGGCGGTCCTGGTGCCGGCCTGTTTGAAGGTGTCGGGGATCGGGAGCGAGTCGATGCGGTTCAGCGGCCAGACGATGACGAAGGCGCGGCCGATGACGCGGTCGGTGGGGATGGTGCCGCCGCCAGGGTCGCCGCGGTGGGAGCGGGAGTCGTAGGACAGGTCGCGGTGGTCGCCCATGACCCAGAGCTGGCCCGGCTTCACGTAGGCGTCGAACGGCTCGTTGGACGGCTTGTTCTGCTCGTGCGTGACCGGGTCGGTGTAGAGGTAGGACTTCTCCTCCAGGGTGCGGACCACGCCGTGGGAGTCGGTGACGGTGACGCGGCCCTGGGCGTCGCAGCAGTGGACGTGGTCGCCGGGGACGCCGATGACGCGCTTGATGTAGTCCTTCTCGTTGGGCGCCACGCCGAAGGCGGTGCCGACGGCGCGCAGCGCCTTGGAGAAGGGGTTCGTCGGCTTGGCGATGTGGGTCTCGGGGTCCCAGGAGTCGAGGCCGTTGAAGACGACGACGTCGCCGCGGCGGATGTCGCGCGTGTGGTAGACGATCTTGTTGACGAGGACCCGGTCGCCGATCTGGAGGGTGTTCTCCATGGAACCGGACGGGATGTAGAACGCCTGGACCGCGAACGCCTTGATGACGAGGGCGAGGACGACCGCGACGACGATCAGGATGGGCAGTTCCTTCCAGAACGAGCCCTGCCTCTTCTTCTTCCCCTTGCCGTCGTCGTCGGCGGAGTCGTCGTCGGCCGTCTCCCCGGCGGAGGTCACGGTCTCCTCTTCATCGGGCACCGCGCCCTCGGCTTCGGATCGCACGTCTCTCCGATCGTCCTCTTCTGCCATCAGAGACAAAGCCTAGCGGCGGCGGACCCCGCACACCGGTCGGCTGGGCGTGTCGTCACCCGTCCCGTCGGCCATACCCGACCGAAACGGGCAACGCCCCGGGGACCGCGACGGGTTCCCGGGGCGTCGGCCGACACCGTCGCGATCAGAAGTCGCGCTTCTCCTTGATGCGGGCGGCCTTGCCGCGCAGGTTGCGCAGGTAGTAGAGCTTGGCGCGGCGCACGTCGCCGCGGGTCACGATCTCGATCTTGTCGATCGAGGGGCTGTTCAGCGGGAACGTCCGCTCGACGCCGACGCTGTAGCTGACCTTGCGGACGGTGAAGGTCTCGCGGGCGCCGCCGCCCTGCCGCCGGATCACCACGCCCTGGAAGACCTGGATACGGCTCCGGTTGCCTTCGGTGACGCGCACGTGCACCTTCAGCGTGTCGCCCGGACGGAAGTCCGGGACGTCGGCGCGCATGGCGGCCTTCTCGATCTCCTGGATCAGGGTGTGCATCGCAGCGGTTCCTCTGGGTCGAACGCGGGCGTCGAGAGGCCCCATGGGACATGGGTGGGGGCGTCGCGCCGCGGAGAGTAGGTCTTCGTGCCGCGCGTACGAGCGCACGGACGCTTCAGTCTGCCATATCTTCGGCGTCAACCGGAAAACCGGCCTCCCGCAGCACCCGGCGATCATGCTCGTCGAGGGCGCCGGAGGCGAGGCGGGGCAGCAGTTCGGGACGGTGCCGGGCGGTGCGCCGCAGGGCCTCGTCGCGGCGCCAGCGGGCGATCGCGCCGTGGTGGCCGGAGAGCAGGACGTCCGGGACGGCGCGGTCGCGCCAGACCGGGGGCTTGGTGTAGACGGGGCCCTCCACCAGGGACTCCATCGCGCCGGGGGCGAAGGAGTCGTCGGCGACGGAGTCGGCGTTGCCGAGGACGCCCGGCAGCAGCCGCCCGACCGCCTCGACCATGACCAGCACCGCGACCTCGCCGCCGGCGAGGACGAAGTCGCCGAGGCTGACCTCGTCCACGGGCATCCGGGTGCGGGCCTCCTCGGCGACGCGGGAGTCGATGCCCTCGTAGCGGCCGCAGGCGAACAGCAGCCAGGGCTCGGCGGCGTACTCGGCGGCGAGCGCCTGGGTGAACGGCCGGCCGCTGGGCGTCGGGATGACCAGGCGCGGCGCCGACCCGGGTGGCGCGATGGCGTCGAGCGCCTCACCCCAGGGTTCGGGTTTCATCACCATGCCGGGACCCCCGCCGTACGGGGTGTCGTCCACCGTGCGGTGCCGGTCGTGCGTCCAGCCGCGCAGGTCGTGCACGTGCACGTCGAGCAGCCCGGCGCGGCGCGCCTTGCCCAGCAGGGAGATCTCCAGCGGGGCGAAGTACTCCGGGAAGATCGTGACGATGTCGAGTCTCATGATCCGTCGAGCAGTCCGGGGGGCGGGTCGATCACGAGCCGGCCTCCGGGGACGTCCACCTCGGGGACGAGCGCGGCGACGAACGGGACGAGCGTCTCGCCGCCGGGGCCGCGGACGACCAGCAGGTCCTGGCCGTGGTGCAGGATGTCGGCGACCTCGCCGACCTCGGCGCCGCCGGCGGTGACGACGGCGAGCCCGATCAGCTGCTGGTCGTGGTACTCGTCCGGGTCGGCGGACGGGGGGATGTCTCCGGAGTCGACGACCAGCCACGTACCGCGGAGGGTCTCCGCGGCGTCGCGGTCGTCGACTCCGGCGAAGCGCAGGAGCAAGCGGCCCGAATGCCACCGGGCGCGTTCCACGGTGAGCGGGCCGGCGGACGCGGGATCGGTCGCGATCCGCGTGCCGGCGGCGAACCGGCCACCGGGGTCATCGGTGCGGACGTCGATGGTGACCTCGCCGCGGATCCCGTGCGGGCGCCCGATGCGCCCGACGACCAGCGGGTCGTTCATCGGGCCCGCCCGCGGGGGGCGAAGCGACGAGGGCCGGCGGGCCGGGGGCCCGCCGGCGAACCGCCCCCGGCGGTGGCCGTCGCGACGGCCGCCGCCGGGGCGAGCGGGCCCCGGCATGCACGATGCCAGGGGCTCACTCAGCGGACCTCGTTGACGTCGAGCAGGTCCACGCGCACGTAACGGCCCCCGGAGAGGGCGCTGATCACGGTGCGCAGGGCCTTGGCGGTACGACCGCTGCGGCCGATGACCTTGCCGAGGTCCTCGGGGTGCACGCGCACCTCCAGGACCCGGCCGCCCCTGATCCGGCGGGCGCGGACCCGGACGTCGTCCGGGTTCTCCACGATCCCGCGGACCAGGTGCTCGAGCGCTTCTTCGAGCACGTCAGCCCTCGCTCTTGGCTTCGTCGGTCTCAGCGGCCTTCGCCTCGGACTTCTTCGGCTCGGCCTTCTTCCTGGCGCGGGTGGCGGTGGCCTCGGCGGCGTCGTCGCCCATGGACTCCTTGACGGCGGCCTCGAAGGCGGCCTTCCTGTCGGCCTTGGGCTCGGCGACCTTGAGGGTGCCCTCGGCGCCGGGCTCGCCCTTGAACTTCTGCCAGTCGCCGGTGATCTTCAGCAGGTTGAGCACGGGCTCGGTCGGCTGCGCGCCGACGCCGAGCCAGTACTGCGCGCGCTCGGAGTCGATCTGGATGAGCGACGGCTCCTGCTTGGGCTGGTAGAGCCCGATCTCCTCGATGGCCCGCCCGTCACGCTTGGTGCGGGCGTCGGCGACGACGATCCGGTACTGCGGGTTCCGGATCTTCCCCAGACGCTTGAGCTTGATCTTGACTGCCACGGGTGTGGTGTACTCCAGATTCATGACGGGGTGGGCGGCCCGTGCCAGGTGGGGAACACCGGCTCACCGCCGCCCGATGGACTCCGGCCGCGCAGGACGAGAGAGGGCGCCTCGCGGGTCCGGGTTTCCAGCCTGTCATTCTGCCAGATCGTCGCCGTGAACGCGCAATCGGCGGGCGCCGTGTTGCCCCGCCGCGCCACCGTCGCCGCGCCCCCGCCGCCGCACCGACACCGCACCGGCACCGCCGCCGCGGAACCGGGGCGGGGCGCTGGGGGGACGGTCTACTTGTTCTTGCGGTTCTGGAGCTTGCCGAGGTCGGGCATCTGGAAGCCGGGCGGGAGCTGGCCGCCGAGGCCCGGGGGCAGGCCGCCGCCGGGGCCGCCGAGGCCCGGGGGCAGGCCGCCGCCGGGGCCGCCGAGGCCGGGCGGCAGGCCCTTCGGCATGCCGTCGGCCGCGGGCTGCTGCTCCTGCGGGCGCTTGCCGCCGGCGGCGCGCTTGCGCGGGTCGCCGCTGCGCTGCTTGCCCTTCTTCTTGGCGGTCTTCGCCGCCTTGGCGGCCTTGCGGCGGCCGCCGGGCATGCCGGGCAGGCCCATGCCGCCGGCCATCTGCCGCATCATCTTCTGCGCGTCGAAGAACCGGGTGACCAGGCTGCTGACCTCGCCGACGGAGACGCCGGAGCCCCCGGCGATGCGGGCCCGCCGCGAACCGTTGATGATCTTCGGCTCGGCGCGCTCCTGGGGGGTCATCGAGCGGATGATCGCGGCGATCCGGTCGAGGTCCTTGTCGTCGATCTGGCTGATCTGGTCGCGGACCTGCCCCATGCCCGGCATCATCCCGAGCAGGTTGCCGATCGGCCCGAGCTTGCGGATCATCATCATCTGCTCGAGGAAGTCCTCGAGGGTGAAGTCCTCGCCCGAGGCGAACTTGCTGCTCATCCGCTCGGCCTGCTCGGCGTCGAACGCCTGCTCGGCCTGCTCGATCAGGGTGAGGATGTCGCCCATGTCGAGGATGCGGCCGGCCATCCGGTCGGGGTGGAAGACGCTGAAGTCCTCCAGCTTCTCGCCGGTCGAGGCGAACATGATCGGGCGGCCGGTGATGTGCCGGACCGACAGCGCGGCGCCGCCGCGGGCGTCGCCGTCGAGCTTGGTGAGCACGACGCCGTCGAAGCCGACGCCGTCCATGAACGCCTGGGCGGTGTTGACCGCGTCCTGGCCGACCATGGCGTCGACGACGAACAGCACGTCGTCGGGCTTGACGGCGTCGCGGATGTCGATGGCCTGCTGCATCATCTCGGCGTCGATGCCGAGGCGGCCGGCGGTGTCGATGACGACGACGTCGTGCTGGGCGTGCCGGGCCTGGTCGATGGAGCGGCGGGCGACGTCCACCGGGTCGCCGACGCCGCTGCCGGGCTCGGGGGCGAAGACCGGGACGCCGGCGCGCTCGCCGACGACCTGGAGCTGCTGGACGGCGTTCGGGCGCTGCAGGTCGGCCGCGACCAGCATCGGCGTGTGGCCCTCGGCCTTGAGGTGCCGGGCCAGCTTGCCGGCGAGGGTGGTCTTGCCCGCACCCTGGAGGCCGGCCAGCATGATCACGGTCGGCGGGGTCTTGGCGAACCGGATCCGCCGGGTCTCGCCGCCGAGGATGTTGATGAGCTCCTCGTTGACGATCTTGACGACCTGCTGCGCCGGGTTCAGCGCCTGCGAGACCTCCGCGCCGCGCGCCCGTTCCTTGACCTGCGCGATGAAGTCCTTGACCACGGGCAGCGCGACGTCGGCCTCAAGCAGCGCGATGCGGATCTCGCGCGCCGTCGCGTTGATGTCGGCCTCGGAAAGCCGGCCCTTGCTGCGCAGCGACGAGAAGACCGTCGTCAACCGGTCGGAGAGCGTCTCGAACACGTGTCTGGACCGTCCTTGGAAAGCTTCAGGGATCGCCTATCAGCGTATAGGGTCGCCGGCCGCTTCCCGCCCGCTCGCGCCGATCCCCTCGCCCGGGGGACGCCCGTCGAGGTGACGGCCCCGCCGGACGCCCCGGCGAGATCAGCCGAGGGCGTCCAGGATCCGGTCGCGGACCGCGGAGAGCGCGGCGGGGTCGGTGAGCGGGGCGCCGGCCTCGTCCACGACGTAGAAGACGTCCACGGCCTCGGCGCCCAGCGTGTCGACCTGGGCGGCGCGGATGTGCAGACCGCAGGCGCCGAGGGCCTGGCCGATCCGCCACAGCAGCCCGGGCCGGTCGTGCGCGCGGACCTCGACGACGGTGGCGGTGTCGGACGCGTCGTCGAGGATCATGACGCGCGGCGGCGGGACGGCGGCGCCGGGCCGGACCCGGACCGAGCGGGCGCGGCGGTCCAGCCGGTCGGCGACGTCGAGCCGGTCGGCGAGCATCCGGCGCAGGTCGGCCTCGAGGGCGGCGGGGTCGGGCGGCGCGCCGTACTCGGGGACGGCGGTGAAGTCCAGGACGGCGGTGTCCGCGCCGGTCGCCGGGGACGAGACGGTGTGCGCGGTGCGGACGGCGAGCCGGTGCAGGGCGAGGACGCCGGCGGCGCGCCAGAGCAGCCCGGCGCGGTCGGGGGAGGCGATGGTGATCCGGGAGCCGTTGACGCGGACGGCGGCGCCGTCGTGGCGGACGAGGGCGAGCCGGTCGGCGCCGAGGGCGGGCGGGGGCGGCGGGGTGCCGCCCGCCAGCGCGGCGGCGGCGCGGCGGGCGAGTTCGGCGACGAGGCGGGCCTTCCAGGGGCCCCAGGCGGCGGGGCCGGTGGCGTTGCCGTCGGCGACGGCGAGGGCGGCGAGCAGTTCGAGCGTCTCGATTTCGCGGCCGGGGACCGCGGAGACGGCGGCGGTGACGGTCTCGATGGTGACGGGGTCGTCGAGGTCGCGCCGGGTGGCGGTCTCGGGCAGCAGCAGGTGGTGGCGGACGACCGTCTCCAGCACCTGGACGTCGCCGCCGGGGAAGCCGAGCCTCGCGCCGAGGTCGCGGGCGAGGGCGGCGCCGGCGGTGGAGTGGTCGCCGGGCAGGCCCTTGCCGATGTCGTGCAGCAGCGCGCCGACGAGCAGCAGGTCGGGGCGGGCGACCTCGCGGGTGAGGGCGGCGGCGCCGGCGGCGGTCTCGACGAGGTGCCGGTCGACGGTGAAGCGGTGCACGGGGTTGCGCTGCGGGCGGTTGCGGACGCGTTCCCAGTCGGGCAGCAGCCGGACGATCAGCCCGGCCTGGTCGAGGGCCTCCCAGACGCCGATGGCGGGCGGTCCGGCGCCGAGCAGCGCGACCAGCGCGTCGCGGGCGGCGGGGGGCCAGGGCGCGGCGGGGACGGCGGCGTCGGCGGCGAGGCGGGCGACGGTCGCGGGGGCGAGCGGGAGGCCCGCCTGGGCCGCGGCGGCGGCGACGCGCAGGATGAGCGCGGGGTCCTTCAGGTCGGCGTTGCGGGCGAGGACGACCTCGTCGTCGTGCTCGACGGCGCCGTCGCCGACCGGCCGGCGTTCGAGGGGCGCGGCGCGCCGGCGGGTGGCGCGTTCGACGCGGCGCCACAGCTGGTCGGCCGCGTAGGTGATCGTCCGGGCGGCCTCGGCGATCGCGCTGAGCAGCGCGTCGGGGCCCGGCATGCCGACCGCGCGGGCGACGGCCTCCTGCTCCTGCAGGACGAGCCGGTCGGTGGCGCGCCCGGTGGCCTCGTGCAGGGCGTGCCTGATGTCGAGGAGCAGGTCGTGCGCGGCGGTGACCCGCCCGTCCGGCGCGGAGGCGATCCAGGACGCGGCGACCGCCCGCATGACGTGGACGTCGCGCAGGCCGCCGCGGGCCTCCTTGAGGTCGGGTTCGAGCAGGAACGCCAGTTCGCCCTGCTTCTCCCAGCGCTCCCGGCACATCGCGGCCAGTTCCGGCAGCCGGGCGCGGGCGTCGGCGCGCCAGTCGGCCAGCACGGCGGCGCGCAGCTCGTCGACGAGGACGTGGTCGCCGGCGATCCGGCGGGCCGACAGCAGCCCGAGCGCCGCCTTGAGGTCGCCGCGCGCGACCGTCCGGGCCTCGGCGACGGTGCGGACGGAGTGGTCGAGGCGCAGGCCGGAGTCCCAGATCGGGTACCAGAGGCGGTCGGCGATCTCGGCGATGTCGGCGCGTCCGCGGTGCAGCAGGACCAGGTCGAGGTCCCCGCCCGGGGTGAGCTCGCGGCGCCCGTGGCTGCCCACGGCCGCGAGCGCGACGCTTCCCGGTTCGGGGGGTGCCGGGCGGGCGCCCGGCGAGGGGGGCTGGGTGGCGGGGGGCGCATCCCGGCCGGCGGCCTCGGCGTCGGCGAGCAGGGCCGCCAGGCGGCGGTCCAGGTCGGCGGCACGGGCGGCCCGCGCCGCCGCCAGGGCGGCGCGGGCGGCCTCGGAAGCCCGGTCTCCGGCCGGAGGATGGACGAGGGTCACACCGCTCCTAGAGGGCTTCCGGGCCGGTCTCGCCGGTCCGGACGCGGACCACGGTGTCCACCGGGACCGCCCAGACCTTGCCGTCGCCGATCTTGTCGGTGCGGGCCGCCTTGACGATGACGTCGATGATGTCGTCGGCGTCCTCGGCGTCCACCAGCACCTCGACCCGCAGCTTGGGCACGAGGTCGACCTTGTACTCCGCGCCGCGGTAGACCTCGGTGTGGCCCTTCTGCCGGCCGTAGCCGCTGGCCTCGCTGACGGTCATCCCCTTGA
This sequence comes from Actinomadura opuntiae, assembly GCF_030283205.1. Taxonomy (GTDB): domain Bacteria; phylum Actinomycetota; class Actinomycetes; order Streptosporangiales; family Streptosporangiaceae; genus Spirillospora. The sequence continues at coordinate 148,738 of NZ_JASNWF010000016.1, read as the reverse complement.
CCCCGAAGGACTCCAGGGCCGCCTTGACCTCGTCCAGCTTGAACGGCTTGATGACGGCGGTGATCAGCTTCACGCGTCGGCCTCCACCTTCTTGTCGGGCGACACCGGGCGGGGTGCCGCGCTGCCGGGCACCGGGGCGCGGCCGCCGCCGCCCCCGGTGGGAGCGAGATCGTACGCGGTCTCGGCGTGCGCGGTGACGTCGATCCCGGCGGCCTCGTCGTCCGCGGAGATCCGGAACCCGATGGTCTTGTCGATGATCTTCCCGATGATCCAGGCCATCGCGAAGGAGTACAAGCCGATCACGACGGGGCCGAGGGCCTGCAGGCCCAGCTGGTGCGCGCCGCCGCCGTAGAGCAGGCCCTTGTGCTGGCCCGGCAGGAACGGGTAGGCGGCCAGGAAGCCGAGCGACAGGGCGCCGATCGCGCCGCCGACCAGGTGGACGCCGACGACGTCGAGGGAGTCGTCGTAGCCGAGCTTGTACTTCAGACCGATCGCGTAGGCGCAGGCGGTGCCGGCGATGGCGCCGAGGACGATCGCCGCCCACGGGTCGACGAACCCGCACGCCGGGGTGATCGCGACGAGGCCGGCGACGGCGCCGGACGCGACGCCCAGCGTGGTGGCGTGGCCGTCGCGCAGCTTCTCCACCAGCGCCCAGGCGCCGGCGGCGACCGCGGTGGCGATCTGGGTGTTCATGAAGGCCAGGCCGGTCGTGCCGTCCACGGCCAGTTCGGACCCCGCGTTGAACCCGAACCAGCCGAACCACAGCAGGCCGACGCCGAGCAGTACGAACGGGAGGTTGTGCGGGCGCATCGGCTCCTTGGGCCAGCCGCGCCGCTTGCCGAGCACGAACGCCAGCGCCAGGCCCGCGGCTCCGGCGTTGACGTGCACGACGGTGCCGCCCGCGAAGTCCTCGATGCCGAGCTTGTTCAGCCAGCCGGTGCCCCACACCCAGTGCGCGACGGGGAAGTACACCAGCGTGGCCCAGGCGACGGTGAACGCCATCCAGGCGCCGAACTTGGCACGGTCCGCGATGGCGCCGCTGATGAGCGCGACCGTGATGATCGCGAACGTCAGCTGGAACATCGAGAAGACCATGGTCGGGATGTTGTCGCTCTGGTCCTTCAGCAGCCCTTCGGAGACCTGCGTCGCGACGCCTTTCAGCCCGACGGCGTCGAATCCCCCGATGAACTTGTTCACGAAGGAACTGCCGTTGTCGGTGAAGGCGACGGAGTGCCCGAAGAGGACCCAGAGGATGGTCACGGTGATGATGGCGCCGAACGACATCATCATCATGTTGAGGACGCTCTTGGCCCGCGTCATGCCACCGTAGAAAAAGGCCAACCCGGGTGTCATGAGCAGGACCAGCGCCGAGGCCGCCAGCATCCAGGCGGTCGCGCCTGTATCGATCTTCATCTCGGAGAGTGCCCCTCCTCGACCGGAAACGTGGATGCTCAGAGATTCTTGTGCGGCCGTTTCACCCGGACGGCTCCGGTGTTTCGGGGGTGTGAAACCGCACTACCGCATGTTTCACGGGTGTTTCGGAACCCTCACGGCCTTACCCAAGGGCCGGTGACGGTTTCCTTTTCTGCCGGTCATGGCCCGGCGCGGACGAAGCGGCGCCCGAAAAGGCCGGCGCCCCGCGACCGCAATGGGGTCGCGGGGCGCCGGGTCGGCCGGTGGCTGGTGGCTAGTCGCCGAGGATCGCGTCCACGAACGCCTCGGGCTCGAACGGGGCCAGGTCGTCGGGACCCTCGCCCAGGCCGACCAGCTTGACCGGGACGCCCAGCTCGCGCTGCACCTGCACCACGATGCCGCCCTTGGCGGTACCGTCCAGCTTGGTCAGCACGACGCCGGTGACGTTGACGACCTCGGCGAACACGCGGGCCTGCTGCATGCCGTTCTGGCCGGTCGTGGCGTCCAGGACGAGGAGGACCTCGTCGACCTCGGCCTGCTTCTCCACGACCCGCTTGACCTTGCCGAGCTCGTCCATCAGCCCGGTCTTGGTGTGCAGCCGCCCCGCGGTGTCGATGATCACCACGTCGACCTTGGTGTCGATGCCCTGCTTCACCGCGTCGAAGGCGACGCTGGCGGGGTCGGCGCCCTCGTCCTTGCGGACGACCTGCGCGCCGACGCGGGTGCCCCAGGTCTCCAGCTGGTCGGCCGCGGCGGCGCGGAAGGTGTCGGCGGCGCCGAGCAGCACGGTGTTGCCGTCGCCGACCAGGACGCGGCCGAGCTTGCCGCAGGTGGTGGTCTTGCCGGTGCCGTTGACGCCGACGACCATCAGCACCGCGGGCCGGTCGCCGTGCGCATCGGTGCGCAGGGAGCGGTCCAGGTCGGCGCCGATCTGCTTGACCAGCTCCTCCTTGAGCAGCGCGCGGACCTCCTCGGGGCTGCGGGTGCCGAGCACCTGCACCCGGGTGCGCAGGTCGTCGGTGACCTGGCGGGCGACGGCGGCGCCCATGTCGGCGGTGATGAGGGTGTCCTCGATCTCCTCCCAGGCGTCCTCGTCGAGGGTGTCGCGCGACAGCAGCCCGAGCAGGGTCTTGCCGAACGCGTTCTGGGAGCGCGCGAGCCGGGCGCGGAGCCGGACGAGCCGTCCGGCGCCGGGCGGCGGCTGCTCGATCTCGACGGTGGGCGGCGGCGCCGGCGCCTCGGTCGGCGGCGCCCGCTCGAGGGTGGGCGCCGCGGCCTCCGCCTCGTCGACGGCGGTCGCGCCGTGCTGCTCGGCGGGCGGCCGCTCGGCGGGCGGGACCGGCGGACGGCGGCGGCGGACCGGGCGGCGCAGCAGCGTGACCCCGCCGATGATCAGCGCGACCGCGCACAGTGCGACGATGACGATCACATATTCCATAGCGTCCCCAGTTTCCCAGACGGGGGCGGCTGGGCCGAACACCCGCCGATCACCCCGCCGGCCATCCCGCCGATCATGCCGTGCTCCCGCACGCGCGACGAGCACGCCCTGCCGGGCGTGCTCGATCAGCCCCGGAGCGGCGGCCCCGGGGTCTCCCCCGGTACCGATGCCCGTTCCGAGCTCTCCCACTCGTCGACGTTGCGCAGCAGGGCCTCCAGATAGGACCGCAGATGGGTGCGGTAGACCTCGCTGTAGGTGCGCAGGTAGGCGATCTCGCGCTCCAGATCGTGCCGCCGCCCGTCGTCGGGCGGGGCGCCCGGCCCGTACGGCGCCGTCGCGGCGGGCGGCGGCACCGAGCGCACCGCGGCGTCGGCGACCTCGGCGGCCTTGCGGTGCGCGTCCTCCAGCATCTGCTCGGCGCGGCCCTTGGCGTCGGACAGGATCGCCTCCCGGTGCAGCCGGGCCTCGTGGGCCAGCTCGCGGGTGTAGCGCTCGGCGTCCGCGACGTACAGGTCGGCGGTCTGCTGCGCCTGCGACAGGATCCGGACGGCCTGGAAGTGCGCGTCCTCGGGCGCCATGACGCCGCCGCCGCGCCCCGCCTGGGCGCGCAGCCGGTTCACCTCCTCGCTCAGCGCGGCCTTGTGGTTGAGGATCTGGACGAGTTCCCGCTCGACGTACTGCAGGAAGTCGCGGACCTGCTCCTCGTCGTAGCCGCGGCGGCCGAGGGCGGCGCGCGCGAACACCACCGACTGCAGCTCGCCGGGGGTCAGCCGGGAGCCGTCGGGCACGACGGGCAGGTTCAGGGAGTTCACGGCGGTCACCTCTGTGCGTCGGCGAAGGTTTCCAGGCGGATGCGGTCGCGTGCGACACCGGACGCGGTGAGCCGCTCGATGGCGGGCTCCACCATCGCCGCGGGCCCGCACACGTAGGCGTCGTGTCCGGGCCAGGGACCGCGCCTGGCCACCACGTCCGGCAGGCTGCCGTGCTCGATGCCCCCATGGGCGCCGCCCGCGTGACCGAGGCCCAGGTGGCCAGGGCCCGCGCCCGACCGCAGCTGCGAGGAGAAGCCGTGCCCGCCCGTCTCGTCCGGCACGATCTCGTCGGACACGGCGGGCACGACGGTCAGCCAGGGCAGCTCGGCGGCGAGCTTGCTCAGGTGCTCCAGGTCGTACAGGCCGTCGCGGTCGCGGGCGCCGAAGAACAGGTGCACGCGCGGCGGGCGCGGGCGGCCGGCGATCTGCTCGAGGATTGCCTTGAGCGGCGCCAGCCCGGTGCTGCCCGCGACGAGCAGCACGTCCCGGTTGGACGACTCGTCCAGCGTGAGGGTGCCGATGGGCGCCCCCATCCGGACGCGGTCGCCGGGCTGGGTCGCGCGGACGAGCACGGGGCTGACGGGCCCGCCGTCCACCAGCCGGACGTGGAAGTCGACGGTGTGGTCGGGACGGGGCGCATTCGCCATCGAGTAGTACCGCCAGTGCCGCAGCCGGGACGGCACCTCCAGCGCGACGGACTGCCCGGGCGTGTAGGGCAGCGGGCGGTCCGGCTGGATCCGCAGCACGGCGATGTCGAAGCGGCGCCGCTCCGCGGCTACGACTTGGCCGTTCCACCAGGCGGGGCTGGACAGCGCGTCCTCGTCGGCGGCCTCCAGCATGACCTTGGCGACCAGGCTGTAGGCGGCGTTCCAGTCGCTCTCGACGTCCTCGGTCCAGGCGGGGCCGGAGAAGTGCCGGAGGGTGGCGAGCAGGCTCGCCCCGACGTTCGGGTAGTGCTCGGCGACGATCCCGAACCGGCGGTGGTCGCGGCCGAGCTGGCGCAGGAACGGGACGAGGGCGGGCAGGTCGTCGACCTTGGCGACGATCTGGCCGAGGGCGCGCAGCAGCTTGTCGCGCTGCCCGGTCATCCCGATCGGGAACATGTCGCGCAGGTGCGGGTTGCGCACGAACAGGTCGGCGTAGAAGAACAACGCGACGGCGTCGCCCTGCTCGGCGACGGCGGCGAAGTTGTCCTTGAGGCGCTGGGCGTCCACGCCGCGGTCAGGCGACGGGCTCGGCGGCGGCCTCCGTCATGACCTGGGCGACCAGGCCGTAGGCGGCGGCCCAGTCCCGCTCCAGGTCCTCGTTCCAGTCGGGGCCGCTGAAGTGGGCGAGGGTCGCCAGCAGGCTCGCGCCGACGGGGGCGTAGTGCTCGGGGGCGACGCCGAAGCCGCGGTGCCGGCGGCCGAGGTCCTGCAGGAACGGGACGAGCGCGCCGGTGTCGTCGACCGACGACACGATCTGCGACAGCGCGCCCAGCAGCACCTCGTGCTGCTTGTTCATCGACGCCGGGAACATGCTCCTGAGCTGCGGTTCCCGGGCGAACAGATCCGCGTAGAAATATTCGGCGACGATAATCCCGTTCGCGCCCACCTGAGCGAAATTATCCTTGAGTTTCTGCGGGTCCACGACCATGCCTCTCCAGTGGTCCGCCGCACCCGGGCGGGGCGTCCGGGAAGGGAGTCCGGGGAACCACGGGGCACATGACTAGTGGAATGCCCCGGGCGGGCACAAGGCCGCCAGCGTCGCCGCCGCGTCACGGTCGGTGCACGTGGCGGCCCCCGTTCACCCGTCACCGGCGAGAATGCCGGCGGGGCGCGCGCCATTGGGCCGGGAAATAACTTCCACGCGTCCACATAACGAGACGGCGCCCTATACCCCGGCACATCGAAAATGGCCGGGTATTGTCAGCAAATGAAAGATCAGGCGGATTCCTGCTCGCGCAGCCGCTGGCTGATCACCTGGGTGACGCCGTCGCCGCGCATGCTGACGCCGTAGAGGGCGTCGGCGCCCTCCATGGTGCGCTTCTGGTGCGTGATGACGATGAGCTGGGACGACTCGCGCAGCTCCTCGAACACGGTGATGAGCCGCTGGGTGTTGGTGTCGTCGAGGGCGGCCTCGACCTCGTCGAGCACGTAGAACGGCGACGGGCGGGCCTTGAACACCGCGACCAGGAACGCGATCGCGACCAGCGACCGCTCGCCGCCCGACAGCAGCGACAGCCGCTTCACCTTCTTGCCCGGCGGGCGGGCCGAGACCTCGACGCCGGTGGCCAGCATGTCGTCCGGCTCGGTGAGCGACAGGCTGCCCTCACCGCCGGGGAACAGCCGCGCGAAGATCCGCTCGAACTCGCGGGCGGTGTCGTCGTAGGCGGCGGCGAACACCTGCTGCACCCGGTCGTCGACCTCCTTGACCAGGGCGAGCAGCTCCCGCTGGGTCTTCTTCAGGTCGTCCAGCTGGGAGGTGAGGAAGGCGTGCCGCTCCTCCAGCGCCGCGAACTCCTCCAGCGCCAGCGGGTTGACCTTGCCGAGCTGGTTGAGCTGCCGCTCGGCGGACTTGGCGCGCTTCTCCTGGACGGCCCGGACGTACGGGACGGGCACCGCGTCCTCGCCCTGGTCGGGGTCGGGCGGGACGGGCTGGTCGGGCCCGTACTCGTTCACCAGGGACTCGACCTCCAGGCCGAACTCCTCCAGCGCGCGCTGTTCGAGCTGCTCGAGGCGCAGCCGCTGCTCGGCGCGCGCGACCTCGTTGCCGTGCACGACGTTGACCAGGCGCTCCAGGGTGCCCGACAGCTCCCGGACCTGGGTGCGCACGACCTTCAGCTCGGCCTCGCGGGCCGCCTTGGCCTGCTCGGCCGCCTCGCGCCGCCGGACCGCGGCGGCCAGCGACAGCTCGATCCGCTCCAGCGCCGTCCGCGCGCCCCTGAGGACGGCCTTGGCGGTCCTGGCCTGGAGTTCGCGGCGGGCGCGGCGCTCGGCGGCGCGGGACCGCTCCTCGCGTTCGCGGCGGGCACCGCGCTCCAAGGCGTCGGCGCGCCCGGTGATGGCCTGCACGCGCTCCTCGGCGGTGCGGACCGCCAGGCGCGCCTCCATCTCCGACGAGCGCAGCACCCGGCAGCGCTCGGCGAGCTCGTCGCGGGCGTCGGTGTCGTCCCCGGCCTCGTCGGCGACCTCGGCGGCCTCCTGCGACTCGGCGAGCCGCAGCTCCAGCTCCTCTGCGGCCTCGGTGTCGCGCTCCAGCGACTCGTTGGCCGCGTCGAGGGCCTTGGTGAGGCGCTCGGCCTCGCCGCGCGCGGCGCGCACGTCGGCCTCCAGCCGGGCGGCGCGCTTGGCCTCCTGCGCGGCCCGCGCGTCGAATTCGCGCACCCGTGCGCGGACCCGGTCGAGCTCGGCCTGGGCCTGGTTGACCCCCGTCTGGGCCTGGTTGGCGGCGGCCTGCGCGGCGTCCAGGGCCGCCTGCGCGGACTGCTCGGCCTCCGCAGACGCGGTGAGCTCGTCGGCGGCGGTCTCGGCCGCGGTCTCCGCGGCGGCGAGATCTTCGGTGGCCTGGTCGAGAGTGGCGCGCATCTGCAGCAGGCTCTGCCCGCCGCCGGCGGCGCCGCCCTGCGCCCAGTGCGCGCCGACGAGATCGCCGTCGCGGGTGACGGCGCGCAGCGCGGGCTCGCGGCGCACGAGCGCGGCGGCGGAGGGGACGTCGTCCACGACGGCGACGCCGCGCAGCAGATGCTCCAGCGCGGGACGCACCGTGTCGGGGACGGTCACCGCGTCGACCGCGTAGTCGACGCCGGGCACGCGGTCGGCCCGGCCGGGATCTCCCCCGCCGATGAGCAGGCCGGCCCGTCCGGCGTCGCGGGCGCGCAGCAGCGTCAGCGCGGCCTCGGCCGTGTCGAGCGACCCGACGGCGATGGCCTGCGCGGCGTCGCCCAGCGCGGCGGCGATGGCGGTCTCGTACCCCGGGCGGACGGTCAGCAGCGAGGCCACCGTGCCGAGCACGCCCTCGACCGAGCCGTCGGCACCGGCCGCGAGCAGCGCCTCGCCGCCGTCGGCGGCACTGGCGAGGGTCAGGTTCAGCGCCTCGATCCGGGCCTGCAGCGCGGCGACCTTCTTCTGCGCGGCCTGGTCGGCGGACCGGGCGGCGGCCACGGCGGCGCGAGCGTCCTTGAGCGCGCGGCGCGGCTCGTCGACGGCGGCGCGGGCGGCCTCGGCGGCGTCCTTGGCGGTGGCGAGTGCCCCCTGCGCCAGCTCGTGCTCGGCGGCGAGCGCCGGGTCCTCGACGACCTCGGCCTCGAACGCCTCGAACTCGGCCTGCGCGGTCTCGGCGCGCTGCCCGGCCTCGTCGCGCGCGTCGACGAGCCGGCCGATCTCCGCGCGGCCCGCCGCGGCCTTGCTGCGCAGCGCCTCGACGCGGCCGCGCAGCCGGGCCAGCTCCTCGCGGCGGTCGGCGGCGGCGCGGGCCGCGGCCTGCAGCCGGCGTTCCTCGGCGGCGAGCGCCTCCTCGGCGCCGGTGCGCTGCTCGACCGCGTCGGCGAGCGCGTCCTGCGCCTCGTCGAGCGCGGCGCGGAGCATCTCCTCCTGCTCGCGGATCTCGGCGGCCTCGCGCTCCATGTCCTCGGGGTCGCGGCCGCGCCGCTCCTCCTCGCGGGCTTCGGAGGCGTTGCGGTGCCGCTCGGCGGCGAGGTCGGCGACGCCGCGCAGCCGCTCCTTGAGCGCCGACAGCCGGAACCAGGTGTCCTGCGCCTGCGCGAGCTCGGGCGCCTGCTCGGCCTCCTCGGCCTCCAGCACGCCCTCGCGCTGCTGCGCCTCGTTCAGCGCACGCTCGGTCTCGGTGCGGCGCTCGCGGATCGCGGCCTCGTCGGCGGCCTCCTGCTCCAGCTTGGTGCGCAGGGTCACCAGGTCGTCGGCGAGCAGCCGCAGCCGGGCGTCGCGCAGGTCGGCCTGGATGACGGCGGCGCGGCGGGCGATCTCGGCCTGCCGGCCGAGCGGCTTCAGCTGGCGGCGCAGCTCGGTGGTGAGGTCCTGGACGCGGGCGAGGTTCGCCTGCATCGCGTCCAGCTTGCGCAGCGCCTTCTCCTTGCGCTTGCGGTGCTTGAGGACGCCGGCCGCCTCCTCGATGACCGCGCGGCGGCCCTCCGGCCCGGAGTGCAGGACGCGGTCGAGCTGGCCCTGGCCGATGATGACGTGCATCTCGCGGCCGATGCCGGAGTCCGACAGCAGCTCCTGGATGTCCAGCAGCCGGCAGGAGTCGCCGTTGATCGCGTACTCGCTGGACCCGGACCGGAACATCAGCCGGCTGATCGTGACCTCGGTGTAGTCGATCGGCAGCGCCCCGTCGGAGTTGTCGATCGTCAGCACGACCTCGGCGCGGCCGAGCGGCGCCCGGCTGGCGGTGCCGGCGAAGATGACGTCCTCCATCTTGCCGCCGCGCAGCGACTTGGCGCCCTGCTCGCCCATCACCCATGCCAGCGCGTCCACGACGTTGGACTTGCCCGACCCGTTGGGTCCGACGACCGCGGTGATGCCGGGCTCGAACTTCAGGGTGGTCGAGGACGCGAAGGACTTGAAGCCGCGCAGCGTCAGGGTCTTCAGGTACACGCGCCCGTCGTCCTCCTCCTGCGCTGCCGGCTCCGGGAATCCGAACGAACGATACCGGCCGCGGGCGGTGCGGGCACGGCACCCGCACGGATGGGAGGCGGATTCGGGGCACGACCCGGGACGCCGGACACATGCCCGTAAATGCGGCGATCGCCGCGGAGCGCTCGAAGCCGGTCAGACCAAAACGCGACGAAGGTTTGACCGGAGGACGACCGCCCGGCGGCCCGCCGAACCGTCGGTCACCTGGACGGACGGGTCGGCCGGCGACGGGCAAAACAGAAGGGACGCCTGGTGATCGGCGTCCCCTGTGTCCACTTCGAGAAGAAAGGCGCCGATCAGGTCAGCGCCGGTTCACGGTCCTTCACCGCGAGCGACATCACGTCGTCGTCCGTCGCCGTCGCAAGCGCGTCGTTCTCCGCCTGGAGCCGTACGAGCTCGGCCTCCAGATCCCGCACGCGCTGCTGCAGGCGCCGCATCTCCGCGACCATCCGGGGGTCGGGACCGCCGACGTGGCCGAGTAGAGCCTTCGCCATGACTAAGGGTCCTCCACGCTGAGTAACCAGCAGGGATCGCGCACGAGAAGCATCTGAAGTCGGTGCGCGTATCAACTAGAGTCGCACCGGCCGGTGTCCTGGTCAAGACGGACATCACAGGCCGGTAACAACCTTCCTCTACTAGTTTAGCAGGTAAAAACCGGAACCCCCTACCCGGTCACCGTTCCAGGAAACCGGCGGCCTCGCCGCGCGGCTCGCTCCACCGCCTGACCACGCCGGATACCCGCCCCGGCCGTCCCGGCACGCCGCCGGGCGCATCGCCCTCCAGCAGCTCCAGCAGCCGCTCGCAGCGCTCGCGCGGGCCCTCCGCCACGACCTCCACGCGCCCGTCGCTCAGGTTCGTCGCGCTGCCCGCCAGGCCCAGCTCCAGCGCCCGCGCCCGCACCCACCAGCGGAAGCCGACCCCCTGCACGCGCCCCCGCACCCAGGCGGTCACCCGCACCGTCTCCTGCTCCAAGTCACCCATGGCGCCCCCCCACCGTGAATCCGAAGATCCAGTCTGCCAGCGCGCCTCACCCCGCACGCGAGCGCGCTACCTGACCGGTGGGGCGAAGCCGAAGGCGAGCCCCCACCGGGAAGCTCGCGAAGCGAGGCCGCGCTCGCCCAAGCCCGGTCAAGGGCCGAGCCGCTAGGCGAACCCCTTGGGCCGGGATTGCGACAACAACGCCGCCCTAGTAGCGCGCACGGCGGGGCTTGGGCTGGCAGACCGGGCAGCTGTAGGACGAACGGTTCATGAACTCGTCGCGGCGGATCGGGGTGCCGCAGCGGCGGCAGGGCTCGTCGCGGCGGCCGTAGGCCTCCAGCGACCGCTCGAAGTAACCGCTCTCCCCGTTGACGTTGACGTACAGGCTGTCGAACGAGGTGCCGCCGACGGCCAGGGCGGCGCCCATGACCTCCCTGGCGGCCTCCAGCACGCGGACGGCCTCCGCCCGCGTCATGGTCTCGGTCGGCCGGGCCCAGTGCAGCCGCGCTTGCCACAGCGCCTCGTCGGCGTAGATGTTGCCGACCCCGCTGATGAGCGACTGGTCGAGCAGCGCCCGCTTGATCCCGGTCTTGCGGCGGCGCAGCGCGCGGTAGAACGCCTCCGCGTCGAAGGCGTCCTCCAGCGGGTCGGCGGCGATGTGCACGATCGGTTCGGGGACGAGCGCACCGGCGGCGAACGCGTCCGGGACGAGGTCGGCGACCATGAGGTGGCCGAACGTCCGCTGGTCGACGAAGCGCAGGTCGTGGCCGCCGTCGTCGAAGACCACCCGGACCCGCAGGTGCTTCTCGCGCTCCCGGTCCGGCTCGCCGACCAGCAGCTGCCCGCTCATCCCGAGGTGGGCGAGCAGCGCCTCGCCCGGCTCGTCCTCCGCGGCGGCGCGCAGCGGCAGCCACATGTACTTGCCGCGGCGGCGCGGGCTCAGCACGGTGCGCCCGGCGAGCCGCCCGGCGAAGTCGGCCGGGCCCGCCTCGTGCCGGCGCACCGATCGCGGGTGCAGCACCTGCGCCGCGGCGATCGTCCGGCCGGCCGTCCAGCGGTCCAGCCCCCGCCGGACGACCTCGACCTCGGGAAGCTCAGGCACCGGCGAGCCCGGGCGAGCGCGATCCCTTGGCGCCGGCCTTGCGGGCCGCGGGCTGCTCGTCGGGCCCGGCCGCGGGCGGTTCGTCATGGGCGGCGGCCTGCGCGGCCGTCTCCCGCGCGACGACGATCTCGCGGATGGCGTTCCAGGCGGCCTCGGCGGCGTGCTGCTCCGCCTCCTTCTTGCTGCGGCCCTCGCCGTCGCCGTAGGTCGTGCCGCCGACCCGCACCGAGGCGCGGAACGTCTTCTGGTGGTCGGGGCCGCTCTCGGCGACGTGGTACTCCGGGACGCCCAGCTCCTCGACCGCGGTCAGCTCCTGCAGCGAGGTCTTCCAGTCCAGCCCGGCGCCGAGCCCGGCCGACCGGGCGATCAGCGTGTCGAACAGCCGGTGCACGAGCGCGGACGCCTCGTCCAGCCCCCGGTCGAGGTAGACGGCGCCGATCAGCGCCTCCAGGGTGTCGGCGAGGATCGAGGCCTTGTCGCGGCCGCCGGTGCCCTCCTCGCCCCGGCCGAGCCGGATGTGCGCGCCGACGCCGAGCGCGCGGGCCACGCCGGCCAGCGCGCGCATGTTCACCACGGCAGCGCGCAGCTTGGCCAGCTGCCCCTCGGGCAGGTCGGGATGCCCGCGGAACAGGGTGTCGGTGACGACCAGGCCGAGCACCGAGTCGCCGAGGAACTCCAGCCGCTCGTTGGTGGGCAGGCCGCCGTTCTCGTAGGCGTACGAACGGTGCGTCAGCGCGCGTTCCAGCAGCTCGGCGCCGACCTCGACGCCGAGGGCGCGGGACAGCTCCGCGCGGTCGGGAGCGGGATCGGACGACTTCTTGCTCACAGGCCCTCCTCGCAGGCCGGGCACCGCGCGGGGCGCGGTCGCCGCAAGGGCGCGGCGGCCGGGGAGGCCGCGACGGCGAGCAAGCACGAGGCGCCCGGGTGGCCCGGGAAGGACGCCGTCCGCGAAGACGAGGTGCGCGCCGGTCGGTCGTCCCGGCGTGCACCACGGCTCCGGGCGCAGGGTCCGCGCCGCTCACCACGCCGACGTCACGCGCCGGGGTGGTCGGGTTGCCGCGCATCCGCGAGGGGCGGGCGCCGGCGCCGCGCCGCGAGGGCGCGCCGCCGGCGGGTCCGCCCCCCGGGATGCGAAAAGGCTCAGGCCGACGGGGCGATGACCTGCCGCCGGTCGTAGGTGCCGCACGTCGCGCACGCCGTGTGGGGCAGCTTCTTGTCACGGCACGTCGGGCACTCGACGAGGGTCGGCGCGGTGGCCTTCCACTGCGAGCGCCGGTGCCGCGTGTTGCTGCGCGACTTCTTCCGCTTCGGGACGGCCACGTCAGCCCTCCTGCTTTCCTTGTTGGTCGACTGATCCACGGGGACCGGAGTCCCCGCGTCCCCCCTCGGGAGGCCCCGGCGACGGTTCGCCGGCGAGGTCCTGCAGCGCCGCCCAGCGCGGGTCGACGACGTCATGGTGGTGGTCCGGGTCGTCGGCCAGCCGTGCGCCGCACTCCGCGCACAGCCCGGGACAGTCGTCCCGGCACAGCGGCGAGAGCGGCAGCGCGAGCAGCACCGCGTCCCGGAGCACCGGTTCGAGGTCGATCAGATCGTCCTCGAGGCGGAGCTCGTCGTCCTCGGCGTTCCCGCCGGAGCGGGTGTCAGGATAGACGAAGAGCTCCTGGAAGTCCGCCTCGAAGGTCGAGGCGATCGGGTCCAGGCAGCGGGCGCACTCCCCCTCCAGGGGGACCGTCGCCGTGCCCGTGACGAGCACCCCCTCCAGCACCGCCTCGAGCCGCAGGTCCAGCTCGATCGCGGCGCCCTCGGGGACGCCCACCATCTCGACGCCGAAGTCCTCCGGGGCCGGCACGGACAGGCGCATCTCCCGCGACGACCCGGGTTGCCTGCTGAGAGCTCGGGTGTCGAGCACGAGCGGGGCGTTGGGATCGAGGCGAGTCAGCGGAATCCTGCTTTCGTGAGGCATGGCGAACTGCGGCCGCCGGTGATGGCCGATGTCCCAGGGTACCGAAGACCGGCCGATGCCCCAACTCGCGGCCCCGCCACCTGCGGCGGCCCCGCCGCCCCGCGGTCAGGGCTGCTGCTGCAGCCGCTCCACCAGGCGGTCGTGGACGCTGTCGGGGACGAGGCCGGAGATGTCGCCGCCGAACTTCACGACCTCCTTCATCAGGCTGGAGGACAGGAAGGCGTACTCGGGGTTGGTCGCCATGAAGAGGGTCTCCACGCCCGCGATGCGGTGGTTCATCTGCGCCATCTGCAGCTCGTACTCGTAGTCGCTGACGGCCCGCAGCCCCCGGACGATCACCGGGATGTCCTGCTCCTTGCAGTAGTCCACGGTCAGCCCGTAGAACTTGTCGACCTTGACGTTGCCGTACTCCTTGACCACGGCCGTGATCATGTCGGCGCGCTCGTCGACGGTGAAGAGACTCTTCTTGTTCTTGTTGATCAGCACGGCCACCACCACCTCGTCGTAGAGGCGGGAGGCGCGGCTGATGATGTCGAGGTGCCCGTTGGTAACGGGGTCGAACGATCCCGGACAGACGACACGGCGCACGGCGCGAACCCCTTCGGTCCCGGTTTCTGACCTGCGGCGCGAACGTACCAAATCCGGTTCGGCCCGCTTTCACCCGGGCTCGCCCCCGGCGCCCCCGCCTCGCCCGGCCTCCCCCGGGCGCCGCGCCGGCGGGATCAGCCGCCCAGCGCGTCGATGATCTTCGCGGCGATCGGTCCGGACTCGATGCCGTAGCCGTCCTTCTCGGTCATCACCGCGACCGCGTACCTGGCGTCCGGGCGCGGGCCGAAGCCGATGAACCAGCGGTCGTTGTACGCGGCGTTCGTGACGTCGGCGGTCCCGGTCTTGCCGCCGAGCACCGAGGTGCCCTGCAGCGTCTTGCCGGTGCCCTTCTTGACGACGGCCTCCATCAGGTCGCGCATCTGGCTCGCCTGGTCGGACGTCAGCGGCCGGGCCAGCACGCCGCGGCGGGCCTGGTCGACCACCGTGCCGCTGGAGGCGCGCAGCTTGTCCACCAGGTACGGCTTCATGATCTTGCCGTCGTTCAGCACGCCCGCGGCGACCAGCGCCATCTGCAGCGGAGTGGCGACGGTGCTGCCCTGGCCGATCGAGCCGAGCGCGCTCAGCACCGGCTGGTCGGTTTTGGGGAACGAGCTCGGCGCGGCGGACATCTCGTCCTCGATCTCGATCCGGTCGCCGAACCCGAACTTCTGCGCCTGCGCGCGGACGGCCGCGTTGCCCGGACTCTGCGCGCCCATGTAGGCGAACGTGGTGTTGCAGGACTGGGCGTAGGCGTCGATCAGCGGGATCGCGCTCTGGTCGCACTCGCCGCCGATGTCGCCGGCGTCGTTGTTGATCGGCTGGCCGCCGCCGGGCGCCTGGTAGCTGCGCCCGGCGCGGACCTGCGAGTCCTCGCTCTTGCCCGCGGTCAGGGCGGTGGAGGCGACGATCGTCTTGAACGTGGAGCCGGGCGGGTACACCTCGCCGGTCGCCTTGTTCAGCAGCGGCTTGAGCGGCTCGGCGTTCAGCCTCTTGAACACGGCCTGCGCCTTGTCGCCGCTCAGCACCGACACGTCGTTGGCGTCGTAGGACGGCGTGGAGGCCATCACCAGGATCGCGCCGGTCTCGGCGTCGATCGCGACGGCCGCCGCGCGGCGCGCGCCGGTGGCCTGCAGCGCCTCGTAGGCGGCGCGCTGCGCCTTTACGTCGATCGTGGTCTCGACGGTGCCGCCGGGGATCTTCTTGCCGATGAGCTTGTCGACGAGGTTGGTCGTGGCGAGCCGGGAGTCGCTGCCGTCCAGGAAGTGGTTCTCGGCGCCTTCCAGCCCGGTCTGCGTGAAGGGCGAGAAGTACCCCGTGATCGGAGAGAAGATCTTGCTGTAGGCGTAGTGCCGCTGGTAGGTCTTGCCGTCCGAGGTCAGCTCCGACCAGGCGAGCCGCTGCCCGCCGGCGACGATGGGGCCGCGCTCGACCTTGTTGCGGTCCAGCAGGCGGCGCGCGTTGAGGCTGCTGTCCCGCAGATCCTGCGCCTCGAACCCCTGCACGTAGGTGACGTTGGCGAGCAGCGCGACCGTCATCACGAGTGCGACGACCCACGTGGCTCCCAAGGCGCGGTCGATCCCGGGTCTCATGCCCGGCATCTACCCGCGCGGCGCCGCGCGACCCGTTGCACCGCGCAACTCTCAGGGGCCTTACGGCGTCGGTTCAGGGAACGTTCAGGCGCCGACCGCCCTTCCGTACCAGAACACGGCCTCGCCGTAGCGTCGATCCCTCTCCCCCTCGTATCCGTCCGGCCAGACCAGATCACGGCCGCGGACGGAACGTTCGACGACGACCAGCGCGTCCGGCGCCGCCCAGCCGTGGTCGCGCAGGTCTTCGAGGAGAGTGGTGACGGCGTCGTCCGGCAGCGCGTACGGCGGATCGGCGAAGATCAGGTCGTAGGGCGCGTCGGGTGCGGTGCGCGCGAGCCGCTCCGCCTTCTCGCCCAGCGGGACGGCCCCCGGCAGCCCGAGCGCGCCGGCGTTCTGCCGGATCACCTTCAGCGCCCGCGGATGCGACTCGACGAGCAGGGCGTGCGCCGCGCCCCGCGACAGCGCCTCCAGCCCGACCGCGCCCGACCCGGCGTACAGGTCGGCGACGCGCAGCCCGTCCAGCGGCCCGAGCAGCGCCTGCACGGTGGAGAACAGCCCTTCCCGCGCCCGGTCGCTCGTCGGCCTGGTGTCCCGTCCGGCCGGGACGGCCAGCCGCCGCCCTCCCGCGGTTCCCGCGATGACCCTGGTCATGGGTCCAGTCTCCCAGGACCGGATGGCCCGCCGGTGCGCCGCTGCATCGGTCCGCGCCGGCCTCGAAGCGAGCAGGGCGTCCCACCCCAGAACGTCCCGCCCGCATCGAGACCGGCGCGGGGAAGGCGGGCGGGCCGCCGGCGCCGTGCCACGCCGGCGGCCCGCCCGCACGCTCGCGTACGCCTACGCGAGCGCCCAGCGGACCTGGGTGCGCACACCCGGGTCCGGGTCGGTGAGGGCTTCGGTGAGCGCCGTGAGCACCTCGGGACGGTCGGCCGCCCACTGCTCGAGGGCCCGCACGGCGGCGCGGCGCACGTCGACGACGCGGTCGCCGAGGGCCCGGACGAGCGGCTGGATCGCGACGTCGGCCCGCGCCCTGCCGAGCGCGCGCACGGCGCGGCGGCGCACCTGCCAGCCGGCGTGCGCGGCGGCGGCCACCACGCGCCCCTCCAGCGGTCCGGGGACGCCCAGGTCGGCCGCGGCGTCGAGGGCGGCCATCCGGACGACCGGGTCGTGGTCGGCGAGCAGGTGCTCCAGCGCGGCGAGGGCGGCCGGGCCGGGGAGCCGGGCGAGGCCTTCGGCCACGGCGACCCGCACCTCGCGGGACGGGTCGTCGGCGGCGTCGGCGACCTCCGGCACGGCGCCGAGCGCGGTCAGCCCGAGCACGGCCTGGATCCGGACCTGCGGCTCGTCGTCCTGCAGGCCCTGGGCGTACAGCTCGCCGGCGCCCCGGGCCAGGATCGCCAGCAGTTCGGCGGCGGTGTCGCGGACGAGCCCGTCGCGGCCGCGGGCGGCGGCGAGCCGCAGCGCTTCGATGCCGTCCTCGCCGATGTACAGCTCGGGCAGCCGGCGCAGCGCGTCGGCGGCGGCGGAGCGGACCTGCCCGTCCTCGTCGGCGAGCGCCCAGGCGAGGGTGTCGCCCGCGCCGCGCGGCGCGTCCCCGGCGCGGACGGCGGCGGTGAGCGCGGTGAGGGCGGCGGCGCGGGTCGCGGGGTCGGGGGCGCGGAGGGACTCCTCCACGTCGTTGAGCTGGGTGATCGTCATGGTGTGGCCTCCTGGAAGCCGTCGGTCCGGAAGCGGGCCGGGCGAGTGCCGGGCCCGGGCGGGATCAGCGACGGGAACACAGGGCGCTGGCCACCCGCCGGAGATCGACGTGCAGCCGGGCGATGAGGGCCACGTTCGGGGTCACACGACCATGGTGGCGGCGAACCGGCGTAAAGTCAACTTAATAGGTAGGAATTAGGCCTTTTCCAGGAAGTCGGCGCGGTCCTCGTCCAGCAGCGACGCCAGCACGGTCGCCAGGCCCGGGTGGCCGGACAGGTCGGGGTCGGCCTCGACCAGCGACGTCGCCTCCTCGCGCGCGTCGCGGATGACGTCCTCGTCGCGCTGCAGCGTCAGCAGCCGCAGGCTCGACGCGCGGCCCGCCTGCGCGGCGCCCAGCACGTCGCCCTCGCGCCGCTGCTCCAGGTCGAGCCGCGACAGCCGGAACCCGTCGGTCGTGGAGGCCACCGCGTCCAGCCGCTCGCGCGCCTTGCTCCCCGGCTCGGCGTCGGTCACCAGCAGGCACAGCCCGTGCAGGGAGCCCCGCCCGACCCGGCCGCGCAGCTGGTGCAGCTGGGACACCCCGAACCGGTCCGCGTCCATGATCACCATCACGGTCGCGTTCGGCACGTCCACTCCGACCTCGATCACCGTCGTCGCGAGCAGGACGTCCAGCTCCCGCTCGGTGAAGCGGCGCATCACCGCTTCCTTCTCGTCGGGATGCAGCTTGCCGTGCAGGACACCGATCCGCAGCCCGGCCAGCAGTTCCTCCAGCTGCGGCAGCAGCTCCATGATGCCGAGCGGGGAGCGCCGGCCGTCCTCGTCGGCGGCGACGGCGTCGCCCTCGTCGCCCTCCTTCTCCCCGATGCGCGGGCAGACGATGTAGACCTGCCGCCCCTGCGCGGCCTCCTCCCGGATGCGCTCCCACGTGCGCGCGAGGAAGTTCGGCCGCTCGGGCGGCACCACATGCGTCTGGATCTCCGAGCGCCCCGCAGGCAACTGCCCCAGCACGGACGTCTCCAGGTCGCCGAACACGGTCATCGCCACCGTCCGCGGGATCGGCGTCGCCGTCATCACCAGCACGTGCGGACGGCCGCCGTCGACCTTCTCGCGCAGCGCGTCCCGCTGCTCGACGCCGAACCGGTGCTGCTCGTCCACCACCACGAGCCCGAGGTCGGCGAACTGCACGGTCTCCTGCAGCAGCGCGTGCGTGCCGACGACGATCCCGGCCGTGCCGGACGCCGCGTCCAGCAGCGCCGCCTTGCGCGCCTTCGCCCCCTGCGACCCGGTGAGCAGCGCCACCCGCGTCGCGTGCTCCGCGCCGCCGATCTGCCCCGCCTGCGCCAGGTCGCCGAGCATCCCGGTGATCGACCGGTAGTGCTGCTGCGCGAGCACCTCGGTCGGCGCCAGCAGCGCCGCCTGCCCGCCCCCGTCCACCACCTGCAACATCGCCCGCAATGCGATCACGGTCTTGCCGGCTCCGACGTCGCCCTGGAGGAGGCGGTGCATGGGGTGTTCCAGGGCGAGGTCGGCGGCGATCTCGTCGCCGACCTCGCGCTGGCCCTTGGTCAGCTCGAACGGCAGGCGGGCGTCGAACTCGGCGAGGACGCCGCCGAAGGACGGCGGGCGCGGCTTGGCCGGGAGCGCGGCTGCGGCCAGCCGGCGCTGCGCCAGCGCGACCTGCACCACGAACGCCTCGTCCCACTTCAGGCGGGCGCGGGCGCGGCTCAGCTCGTCCCAGCTCTTGGGGCGGTGGATGCCTTCATAAGCCTCGCGCAGGCCGATGAGGTCGCGGCGGCGCAGCAGCGTCTCGGGCATCGGGTCGGCGGAGAGGTCGAGCTGGTCCAGGACCATCCCGACCGACTTGCCGATGGTCTCGATGTCCAGGCCCTTGGTCGACGGGTAGATCGGGATGATCTCGTCGGCCCACTCCTGCGCGGCCTGCTCGGCGGTCCGCTCGGCGACGACCTTGTACTGCGGGTGGGTGAGCTGGCGCTGGACGTTCCCGCTGCGCGGCCGGTAGGTGCTGATCTTTCCCGCGAACAGGCCGCGGGTGCCCGGCGAGAGGTCCTTCTCGGGACGGTAGGAGCCCTTGCGGCCGAAGAAGCTCAGCTTCAGCTGCCCCGTCCCGTCGGTGACGGTGATCTCCAGGACGTAGCCGGGACTGCGGGTCAGCGTGCGGCCCTGGACCTTCACGACCTCCGCCATGACGGTGACGTGCTCGCCGTCGAGCAGCTCGTTCAACGGGGTCAGCTCGCCCCGGGTGGCGTAGCGGCGCGGGTAGTGGTGCAGGAGGTCGCCGACCGTGCCCAGGTCGAGGCCCTTCTCCAGCACCTTGGCGGTCTTGTCGCCCAGGACCTTGCGCAACGGCTCGTCGAGATTCGCCACGGACTCCTTTCTAGCCCATGCCGGGGACGGCAATCACTCGACTCCGACGAGCAGCGGGTAGCGGTGCTGCGCTCCGTCGTAGACGCCGACCTCCACGTCGGGATGGGCGCCGCGCAGGTGCTCCTCCAGCGTCCCGGCCAGCCCGGGCGGCGCGTGCCGCCCGGCGACCAGCGTGACCAGCTCGCCGCCGCCGGACAGCATCCGGTCCAGGACGTTCCGGGCGACCTGCGCGATGTCCGAGCCGATCGTCGCGACGTCGCCCTCGATCAGACCGAGGACGTCACCGGGACGGCACAGGCCGACGCTCGTCACCGCCTCCTGTGCGGCCACCTCCAGGTGCCCGAACCGGGTGGCGCCGGCGGCCCGCGTCATCTCGATCACGTCCTCGCCGAAGCGGCGCAGCGGGTCGTGCACCGCGAGCGCCGCGAGCCCCTGCACGGACGCCTTGGCGGGCACCACCGCTATCCGGGCGCCGCCGTCGCGGGCGCGTTCGGCGGCGGCCTCGGCGAGCGCGAGGACCTCCGGCTCGTTCGGCAGCACCACCACCTCGTCGCCGGCCGCCAGGATCGCCTCGGCCAGTACCGCCAGCGGCGGCACCGCGCCGGGCTCGCGCCGCACCACCTTGGCCCCGGCCTCCTCGAACAGGGCGGCCAGCCCGTCGGCGGCGGTCACCGCGATCACGGCGCGGCCGACGTGCGGCGGGTGCCCCTCGCCGGTGGCGGCGTGCAGGTAGGTGACGCGGAGGCGGTGCGGGCGCCCGGCGGCCATGCCCGCCTCGATCGCCGCGCCCGCGTCGTCGACGTGCACGTGGACGTTCCACAGGCCGTCGCCGCCCACCACGACGAGCGAGTCGCCGAGGCCGTCGAGCTTCTCCCGCAGTCGGTGGACGGCCTCGTCCGGCGCGTCCAGCAGGTACATGACCTCGTAACCGGGGCCCTGGGGCTCGGGCGGCCCGGCCTGCGGCCGCGCCGTGCCGGCGGTGCGGGACGGGACCTCGTAGTGCTCCGGGTACTCGTCGGTGACCACGGCGGTGAGCGCGTCGAGCACCACGCACATCCCGGCGGCGCCCGCGTCCACCACCCCGCTGCGGGCCAGCACGTCGAGCTGCCCGGTGGTCTGGCGCAGGGCCCGGCGCGCGCCGTCCGCCGCCGCGCGGGCCGTCCCGGCCAGGCCCGCGCCGGACGCGGCCGACCCGGCGGAGGCCGCCTCGTCCAGCACGCTCAGGATCGTGCCGTCGACGGGATGCTCGACCGCCGTCCTGGCCAGTGCCGACGCATGCTTCAGCGCCTCCGCCAGGGCCTCGCCGTCCGGCCGCACCGCCGCCACGAGGACCTCGGTCATGCCCCGCAGGACCTGGCTCAGGATCACCCCGGAGTTGCCGCGGGCGCCCAGCATCGCGGCCTGGGAGAGCGCCCGCCACACGTCCGCCGCGCCCGCGCCGGGCGGCAGGGCGTCCGCCGCGTCCGCCGCCGCGAGCACCGTCAGATGCAGGTTCGTGCCGGTGTCGCCGTCGGGCACGGGGAACACGTTCAGCGCGTCGATCTCCCCGCGGGTGCGGCCGAGCGCGTCCGCCGCGAGCCTGCACCATCGACGCACCGACGCCGCATCAAGGACCATCGGGTCATCTTGCAGTGCGCTCCCCACCGGGCGCCAGGCACCTGACCGCGGGATCGATTCGCTTAGTCGTGGGCCGTTCGGCTAGTCTGATCCGTGCGCCTCGTCCGAGGCGCTCATCAGTGAGCGCTCATGACACCCGGCCCGCCCGCGGCGGCGACGGTTGCGCTCCGGTAGAGCATCGACACCCACTTGGAGTTTCCCGTGGCTTCCGTCTGCGACGTCTGCGGCAAGGGACCCGGTTTCGGCATGCGCGTCTCCCACTCGCACCGCCGCACCCCGCGCCGCTGGAACCCCAACATCCAGCGCGTGCGCGCCGTCGTGAACGGCAGCACCAAGCGGATCAACGTCTGCACCTCCTGCATCAAGGCCGGCAAGATCGTCAAGCCGACCGTCTGAGCACGCGGCCGAGTCGGTTCGGCCGGGCCTGAGTCGGTTCATCGGGAAGGCCCGGTGAACCGACTTTCGCATGTCCGGACCTCTTTTCGGCGCGCAGCCGCCAAGCGAGCGCGTTGACTGACCGGTGGAGGCGAGCCTCCCCCGGGAAGAGCGCGAAGCGATGCCGCACTCGCCCAAGCACGGTCAAGGGCCGAGCCGCTAGGCGAGGCCCTTGGGCCGGGGTTGTGTCAGCGCCATCGCCAGCCATGGTCGACCGGGCCGATACCGGCGCCGAGGGGGAACCCCGCCGCGATCGCGCCGGTGACGTACTCCTTGGCCTTACCGACGGCCGTCGGGACGTCGTCGCCGAGCGCCAGGTGCGAGGCGATCGCGGACGCGAGCGTGCAGCCGGTGCCGTGGGTGTGCCGGTTGTCGTGCCGCGGCGCGGTGAAGCGGTGCTCGCGCTCCCCGTCGAACAGCAGGTCGGCGGGTTCGCCCGGCAGGTGGCCGCCCTTGATCAGCACCCAGCGGGGGCCGAGCGCCTTGACCGCTTCGGCGGCCTCGCGCAGGCCCGCCTCGTCCACCACCTTCACACCGGTGAGCTGCTCGACCTCGTAGAGGTTCGGGGTGACGACCGTCGCGGCGGGCAGCAGCGCCGAGCGGACGGCGTCGACGGCGTCCGGCGCCAGCAGCGAGTCGCCGTGCTTGGAGACGCCGACCGGGTCCACGACGGACGGGGCGTCGGAGGCGGCCAGCGCCTCGGCGACGGTCTCGACGAGCGCGGTGGACGCCAGCATCCCGGTCTTGATCGCGTGCACGCCGATGTCGGACAGCACGGAGTCCAGCTGCGCCCGGACGGCCTCCGCCGGCAGCTCCCAGTAGCCCTGGACGCCGAGGGAGTTCTGCGCGGTGACGGCGGCGACGACGCTCATCCCGTGCACGCCGAGGGCGAGCATGGTCTTCAGGTCCGCCTGGATCCCGGCGCCGCCGCCGGAGTCCGAGCCCGCGATCGTGAGCACGAGGGGCGGGGCCTGGCGGGGCGCGGACGCGTTCTGCTGCATGGCGTCCACTCTATGGCGATCTGTAGCGCGGCGCCGCTCCCGGCCGGGGTGTCACAGGATGGTGCAGGCCAGGCTGTTCATGATGCAGTAGGTCGGCTTGCGGGGCTTGCCGGTCGCGGTGAACACGAACTGGACCGAGCGCCCCGGCGCGATCCCGGCACGGCCGCGGACGTAGAGGAGCTTGCCGGTCTTCACCAGGGTCGCGCCGCTGACCGCGCGGAACGTCACGTCCGGGATCCGGAAGGCCACCGCCCAGCGCTCGACGGGGTTGCGGCCCTGGTTGGTGATGGTGCCGGTGGCCCGGAACGCCGTGCTGGTGCGGGACGTCACGTGGAAGGCGATGACGAGCCCGTCGGGGCGGCTCGCGCGGCTGGCGCGGTTGCCCGGCCCGCGCTGGGAGACCGTGCTGTCGCGCGGGTTGACCGGGTCCTTGGGGGCGCCGCCGGCGAAGTTGAGGGAGATCTGCTGGGTGCTCAGCGCGTACGCGACGACGCCGACGGCGATGACGAGCGCGACGATCGGCAGCATCGGGACGGGCAGCGCGGAGACGAGCCTGGCGACGCGGGTCCGGGCCGAGCGGGGCTGAGCCGGGTCGTCGCCGGGTGCGGCGGGCGCCGAAGCGGCGGGCGCGGGGTCGTCCGGGTGGCCGGGGGCGGGAGCGGCGGCGGGGATGGGAGCGCGGTCGTCGGCCGGGCCCGGGAAGGGCCCGTCGCCGTAGGCGCGGTCGTCGTGGCCGGTGACGGAGGCGGGCAGGCCGCCCGGGTAGTCACCGGGGTAGGGCTCGAAGCGGAGCTGCTCCGGAGGGCCGTGCTGGCGCTGCGCGGCGGGCGGCGGGCCCGCGGGCGTACCGGCCGGGAAGGGTTCGTAGGAGAAGAACACCTGGTCGTCGGTCGGGCCGGAGAAGGCCTCGAAGGACGGTCCGGGGGGAGCTCCGTAGAACGGTCCCGTCGGCGCCGGATCGTCCGGCACGGGCTCGTCCTCGGATTGCTCGCGCTTGGTGTGTCGTCCCATCCCATTCCTCTTCGATCACAGGATGTATACCAAACCAGTACCAAACATGCCTACCGGATGCGGGAAAGCGCACCGGCGGACCTCCGGCGTTAATGGGCTGTTCACCCCCGGAAATGGTCCCATCCGGCGGCGTCCGGAACGCGCCCGTCGACGCGCACCCCGTCCCCCTCCCGTACGGCTCCGATCACCGTCCAGGACGGGGGCGGCGGCGAATCCGGCGGGAACGTCGCGGCGAACCCGTGGTCCTCGCCGCCGGTGAGCACGTGCCGCAGCCCGTCCGGGCCGAGGACCTCCGGGACGACCAGTGTCGCGGAGTCGACGTCGATCCGCACCCCGCTCGCCGCGGCGATGTGCCCGAGGTCCTGGACGAGGCCGTCGCTGACGTCGAGCAGCGCCGTCGCGCCCGCCTTCCGCGCTTCGGCCCCCGCCTCGTAGGGCGGCTCGGGACGGCGGTGCGCGGCGATCAGCTCGGCGGGGCCGTCCCGCCCCTCGGCGAGGAGCGCCCACCCGGCGGAGGCGTGACCGAGCCTGCCCCGCACGGCGACGACGTCGCCGGGGCGCGCGCCGGACCTGGTGAGCGGGCGCGCGCCGGCCAGGTCGCCGAGCGCGGTGACGGCGAGGGTGACCTGAGGTGCGCCGACCACGTCGCCGCCCGCGACGGACGCGCCCGCGCGGCGGCACTCGTCGGCGAGCCCCTCGTAGAGCCGGACGGCCCAGCCGGCGTCGGTGGACGGCGGCGCCGCGAACCCGACGAGCAGCGCGGTCGGGCGGGCGCCCATCGCGACGACGTCGGCGAGGTTCTGCGCGGCGGCCTTGCGGCCGATGTCGTAGGGGCCCGACCAGTCGCGGCGGAAGTGCCGCCCCTCGACGAGCAGGTCGGTGGTGGCGACGACCCGTCCGTCCGGCGCGGCGATGACCGCGGCGTCGTCGCCGGGGCCGAGCCGGACGTCGGCCCCCTGCGGCAGCCCGCGCGTCAGTTCGCCGATCAGCCCGAACTCCCCCAGCTCCCCGATGGTGCCCATCCGCCCCGTTCCCGCTTCGCGACCCTGTACCGCCCGCCCCGTCCGGCCCCGTGCGCGCACCGTGCCCGTGCCATGCGGGCCTGGTGGCCGTTCTGTGCCCGTACTGTGCGCCCCCCGGGCGCCCGCGGCGGCGCGTAACACGATACGGTGACCGTCCGACGGCTATTTCTCCGCCCTGGGAGGACGTGTTGGTGCAGGCCTACATCCTCATCCAGACAGAAGTGGGCAAGGCGGCCGAGGTCGCGGGCCACATCTCCGGTGTTCCGGGCGTGACCCTGGCGGAGGACGTCACGGGACCCTACGACGTGATCGTCCGAGCGGAGGCGCGGAATGTGGACGAGCTGGGCAAGCTCGTCGTCGCGCAGATCCAGACGGTCGAGGGGATCACGCGCACCCTCACGTGCCCCATTGTCCATATCTGACCGGTTCCGGGTCCGCTGGGCGCCGGTGCTGCTGGTCCCGCTCGCGCTGCTGCCCGCGGCCTGCGGGGACGGGGCCGTGGAGGTCCCGGTGCCGCGTCCGGACACGGCGACGCTCCGGCTCTGCGAAGGGCTGCGGCTGCCCGCGAAGGTGCATGGCCAATCGCTGCGCGACACGAAGCCCGATTCGCAGCTGACGGCCGCGTGGGGGTCGCCGGCGATCGCGCTGCGCTGCGGCGTGCCGGTCCCGGCCACGCTGCGGCAGACGTCGCAGCTGGTGGACATCAACGGGATCAGCTGGTTCGGGGAGCCGGTGGACCGGCCGGTGACCTGGACGGCGGTGGGCCGGCAGGCCTACGTCGAGGTGACCGTCCCGGCGAAGTACCGGCCGGCCGGGGACGTGCTGATCGAGCTGACCCCCGCGATCAAGGCGACGATCCCGGCCAAGCCCGAGGGGCAGATCTAGCGGGACCCCGGGCCGGCCTGGCGCGGGCCGGTGAGGATGAGCCGCGCCGCCTCGGCGAGCCGGTCGGCGATGCGGGCGTAGGAGGTGTAGCCCATGCCCGCCTGCAGGAGCGCGCCGGAGTAGGCCATCTCCAGCGTGCCGAGGACCGCCGGGTCGGCGTGCTCGCCGAGCGCCGCGCGCAGCCGGGCGCGGATCGCGGCGCCGATGCGGCCGCGCAGTTCGCGGACGTCGGGGTCGGTGCCGAGCATCGCGGTGGTGCACGCCGCCGCGAGTTCGGGTTCGTCGGAGACCAGCAGCACGATCTCGCGCAGCACCCGCTCGACCCGCGCGGCCGCCCCGCCGGAGCCGTCCGGGCCGCCGGGCCCGACGTCCGGCAGCGCGCTGAGCCGCCGCCAGAACACCTCGGTGATCAGGTGGTTCTTGGACGCGAAGTAGGTGTAGGCGGTGGCCGGCGCGACGCCCGCGCGGCGGGCCACGTTGCGGACGGTCAGCCCCTCGTAGCCGGTGTCGCGGACCTCCTCGACGGCGGCGTCGGTGAGCCGCCGCACCGTGTCGGCCTGCCGCGGGGTGAGGCGGCGGCGGGTGGGCTCGGTCGTCAGGTCTCCGGACACATGTCCGGACATTAGTTCGACGGCGACGCTCCGGCAACTTTGTTAACCCTGTGTGATCACGGGTAACAGTCCGCTGTGCGGGCGAGCGCGCCCGGCAGACCCACGGAGACACCCGCTGAGCCGGGAAGGAACCCATGCGCACCCTCTTGGTCCATCCCAGCGGCCTGATGTACTCGGAGATCTTCCTGCGGCTGGAGCCGCTCGGCGTGGAGCGGGTCGCCGCCGCGCTGCGCGCCGCCGGGCACCAGGTCCGGCTGCTGGACCTCCAGGTCTTCACCCACGACGACCTGCGCCGCGAGCTGCGCGAGTTCCAGCCCGAGGCGGTCGGCTTCGGGGTGAACTACCTGGCCAACGTGCCGGAGGTGCTCGACCTCGCCAAGGAGGTCAAGCGCCGGCTGCCGCGCTGCTTCGTCTTCGCGGGCGGGCACAGCGTGTCGTTCATCGCCGCGCACGTCCTCGACCAGGCCAACGGGGCGCTGGACGCGGTGCTGCGCGGCGAGGGCGAGGTGGCGGCGCCGCTGCTGCTGGAGGCGGCGCGCGACGGCGGACTCGGCGAGGTGCCGGGCGCGGTGACCGCCGAGGGCACCTGCAAGAAGGTGCCGCTGCTGCTCGACAGCCTCGACGCGCCCCGGCCCGCGCGGGACCTGACGAGGCGCCGCCACCGGTACTTCATCGGCGTCCTGGACCCGGCCGCGTCCATCGAGTTCACCCGCGGCTGCCCGTGGGACTGCTCGTTCTGCAGCGCGTGGACGTTCTACGGCCGCACCTACCGGAAGGTGTCGGCGCAGGCCGCCGCGGAAGAGATCGCCTCGATCCGCGAGCCCGGCCTGTTCATCGTGGACGACGTCGCGTTCATCAAGCCCGAGCACGGCGACGCGATCGCCGCCGAGGTGGAGCGGCGCGGCATCCGCAAGGAGTACTACCTGGAGACCCGCGCGGACGTGCTGCTGCGCCATCCGGAGGTCTTCGAGCGGTGGCGGCGGCTCGGCCTGAACTACATGTTCCTCGGCATGGAGGCGCTCGACGAGGAGGGCCTCGACCGGTACCGCAAGCGGACGAGCCCCGACACCAACATCAAGGCCCTGGAGCTCGCGCGGGCGATGGGCCTCACCGTCGCCGTCAACCTGATCGTCGACCCGACGTGGGATTCGCGGCAGTTCAAGCTCGTCCGCGAGTGGGCGCTGTCGGTGCCGGAGATCGTCAACCTCACGGTGATGACGCCCTATCCCGGCACGGAGATCTGGCACACCGAGTCGCGCAAGCTCACCACCCGCGACTACCGGCTCTTCGACATCCAGCACGCGGTCGTGCCGACGAACCTGCCGCTGCACGAGTTCTACCGCGAGCTGGTGCGGACCCAGGCGGTGATGAACCGCAAGCATCTCGGCGTCGCCGCGGCGGCCCAGACGCTCGGCATCATGGGCCGCCACCTGTGGCGCGGGCAGACGAACTTCGCCCGGTCGATCTGGAAGTTCCGGTCGGTCTACAACGCCGACCGGCAGTACGGCGACCACCTGCGGAAGGTCCGCTACGAGCTGCCGATCCCGGACCACCGCGCGGTCGGTCCCGCCGGCCGCAAGGAGCTCTACATCCACGAACGCCAGCGCTGAGCGCGTCGGGGGTCGCGGTGGGGCGGGCGGGATTCGAACCCGCTCAGACAATGCACCTGTTTTACAGACAGGCCCGACTCTCCCACGTCGGCGCCGCCCCGTGTGCGGGCACCATGGCCCGCGCCGTACCTCCGGAGGGATTCGAACCCCCAGCACACGGCACCTCATGCCGCTGTCTCTACCGTTGGACTACGGAGGCGTGCGTGCGGCTCCCGGGATTCGAACCCGGAACGTCCACCGTCTGAGGATGGCCCCTCTGCCTGTTGGGGTAGAGCCGCAGGTCTGTGCGAGGCGTCGCTCGCGGCGGCTCGGCCAGGGGGCCTCTAGAAGAGGGGATACCGGCCGGGGCGGGCGTGCGACGCCGAAGGCAGTCGAAGTCGTAGCTGCTCCATCGCCATGGCCGGTCCTCCTCTCGAGGTCTCGTGTCACCGTCTTGGACGGGCTGACGTGTTCCACGGTGCCATCCGCCGCGCGGGGCCGGCAACGCATTTATCGCGCGGGCGGGCGGGCGGCGCTCAGCCGCCGGAGGTGTCGTCCGGCAGCGACCAGCCGAGCAGGACCAGCAGCCAGAACGCGACCATGAGCCAGCCGAGCGAGATCCCGGTGATCGCGAAGCCGAGGCCGCGCTGCCCGGACCGGCGCACCCGCGCCCACGCGATGTGCCCGGCGACGATCGCCGGGATGGAGGTCAGCCCGCAGGAGATCAGCCCGACCAGCCCGCAGGTCAGCGCGTAGATCGAGGCGTGGTTGTAGGACCGCTTGGCGTACGGGTTCGGCCGGGCTCCGGCTGCATGCGGCGGCTGCGTCGACGGACCGTACGCGCCGGCGGCCGCCGGCGGCGCGTACGGCGCCTGCCGGGAGGCGACCGCGTCGGCGTACTTCTGCCACGACTCGGCCTCGGCCGTGCGGCCCTGCATGCTCAGCAGCACCGCGAGGTTGCGCATCGCTGACGGGTCGCCCGCCTGGGCGGCCTGCCGGTACTGCCGTTCGACGAGCGCGTCGGCCTCGCCCGCCGCCAGCGCGGGCGACGGCGCGGGGCCGGGCGGCGGCGTCTGCGCGTGCGGCGGGGGCGGTGTCTGGGACAGGCCCGTGTGCCGCGCGGCGGGCGGCGGGGTCTGCGGCCCTCGGTCGGACGCGCCGGTCCGCGACGGGGCGGCCGGGATCTGCCGCGGCGCGCCGCCGGAGATCAGGCGGTCCAGGAGCGCCTGGGCGGACGGGCGGCGCGCCGGGTCCTTGGCGAGCGCGGCCTCGACGGCGCCCAGCAGCGTCCCGTGCAGCCCGCCGAGGTCGGGTTCGCCGCTGACGATCCGGTGGATGATCGCCGGGATCGAGTCGCCGCCGAAGCAGGGGCCGCCGCGCGCGGCGAACGCCACGGTCGCGCCCCAGGCGAACACGTCGGACGCGGAGGTCGCTCCGCGCCCGTCCAGCTGCTCGGGCGCCATGAACGCGGGGGTGCCGACGATGCCGCCGGTCGCTGTGAGGCGCGTCCCGTCCACCGACCGGGCGATGCCGAAGTCGATCACGCGCGGGCCGAAGGTGGACAGCAGGACGTTCGCCGGCTTCAGGTCGCGGTGCACGACGCCGGCGTCGTGGATCGCGGTGAGCGCGGTGGCGATGCCGACCGCAACGGCCTCCAGGTCGGCGCCGCGCAGCGGGCCGTCCTTGTCGACGGCGGCGTCCAGGCTGGGGCCGTTCACGAACTCGGTCACCAGGTACGGCGGGTCGGCCAGCGGGTCGGCGTCCAGCACCGGCGCGGTGCAGAACGGGCGGACGCGCTGCGCCGCCGCCACCTCCGCCTGGAACCGCGCGCGGTACTGCCGGTCGGCGGCGTACTCGCGCCGGATCACCTTGATCGCGACCTTGCGGCCGGTGCCGTCGAGCCCGACGTAGACCGTGCCCATCCCGCCCTCGCCGAGCCGGTCCACCACCCGGTAGGGGCCGATGCGGTCCGGCAGGTCGGCAGGCGGCACGGCGCGTTCTCCTCGGGGCGGGACCAGATCCCCCAAGCCTGGCATATTCCGGTGGCGGCCGGGGCCGCCGCCGGGTCACAGATCGAGGGTGATCCGCCCGCCGGTGGCGCGCGAGACGCAGGTCAGCATGGTGGCGTCGCCCTGGTCGGACGGCGCGCGGTCGTCGACGTCGCCGGCCCGCACGCCGGTCCGGCAGGTGCCGCAGTACCCCTGCCGGCAGGAGTAGGCCACGTCCGGAAGCACGTCCCGGATGACGTCGAGGGCGGACCGGTCGGCGGGCACCGCGAGGACCCGGCCGCTGCGCCGCAACTCCACCTCGAACGGCTTCCCCCCGACGATCGGCGATGGCGCGAACCGCTCGTAGTGCAGCGTCGCGTCCGGGCCGACCGCCGCGCGGACGGCGTCGATCATCGGGGCGGGGCCGCAGCAGTACACGGCGGTCCCACCGGTGACGTCGCCGAGGAGATCTGCGGCGGACGGGACGCCGTGCTCGTCGTCGGTGCGGACCGTCACGCGTCCCGTGGGCAGTTCGTCGAGGAACGGCAAGGACGCCCGGGTCCGGCCGGTGTAGACGAGGCGCCAGTTCGCGCCGAACCGTTCGGCGGCCGTGACCATCGGCAGGATCGGCGTGATGCCGATACCGCCCGCCAGGAACAGGTACCGGTCGTGCGCCAGGAACGGGAACGCGTTCCGCGGCCCCTGCACGGCGAGCGACGCGCCTTCCTGAAGGGAGTGCATCTCCACGGAGCCGCCGCCCCCGTCCGGCAGGCGGCGGACGGCGATGCGGTACGTGCGCCGGTCGGCCGGGTCCCCGCACAGCGAGTACTGGCGGCGGCGCCCGGAGGGAAGCAGGACGTCCAGATGGCAGCCGGGCTGCCAGCCGGGCAGGGCGCGCCCGTCGACGGCGCCGAGGCGGACCGACGCCACGTCCTCGGCCTCGGGGCGCACCTCCAGGACGATCAGCCGCATCGTCCGGTCGACCGGGCGGACGCGCGGCGGCGCGGGCGCGCGCAGTGACCGGAAGCGCTGGATGCCGTTGAACGCGGCGTTCACCGCCACCCAGAACGGGTCGCGCTCGCGCCGGCCCCGCAGGTCGGGCGGGATCATCGCTGCGCCGCCCGCGCCGCCGGGGAGGAGGCCAGGTAGGCCAGTGCCTGGCTGGTGGACCCCTCGTTCAGCGGGCTGTAGGAGCGTTTGAGGTAGCGGACCACCGAGGCGCCGACCATCCGGCCGCTGGGGGTGAGGCCCGCCGGGCCGGTGCGGCGCAGATGCCGCATCCCGCCCTTGATCCGTCCCCGGACGAGGGGGTCCCGGGCCATCAGGAAGCGGTGCCCGCGGTGCCACAGCGCGCCGAGCATGGTGATCGTCTCGCCCATCGCACGGAGCCGGGCCCCGTAGGAGCCGTCGAGGTGCATGAACAGGTCGTGCGCGACGTGCCGGTGCTCGACCTCCTCGGCGCTGTGCCAGCGCAGCAGGTCCAGCATCATCGGGTGCGCGCCCGCCTCGTCCAGCGCCCGCGCGTTCAGGATCCAGTCGCCGAGCACGCCGGTGAAGTGCTCGATCGCGGCGATCAGCGCGATCCGCTCGAACAGCCAGGCGCGCCTGCGCTCGCCCTCCAGGCCGCGGTCGCCGAGCAGGTCCTCGAAGACGAACTCGACCTGCCGGACGAATGGCCGCACGTCCAGGCCCTGCTCGACGAAGTGGTCGAGGACGGCGTCGTGGGAGGCGGCGTGCATGGCCTCCTGCCCGATGAAGCCGAGCACGTCCTCGCGGAGCCGGTCGTCCCTGATGTAGGGGACGGCCTCCTTGAACACCCGGACGAACCACTCCTCACCGGCGGGCAGCAGCATGTGCAGGACGTTGATGAGGTGGGTCGCCACCGGGTCGCGGGGGATCCAGTGCAGCGGGACGTCCGACCAGTCGAACCGGACGTCCCGGGCCTGCAGGACGATGTTCTCCGGCTCCGGGGGCCGCACCGGCGGACGCTGAACCGACATGGGCTTCCCTCCCGCGCGCCACGGGTTATTGACGAACTGTCCAGTAAGTTACCGGCGGCTCCGGCGCCCAACAATGGCACGGTCCGGTGAGGATCGTCACCCCCGCGTCCGCGGTCAGGGAAGGGAGGCCCGGACGGTCTCGGCGACGATGCCGCCGGTCACCCTCAGCGCCCGCGTGTCGTGCGCCGTCCGGCTGAGGACGATCGCGCCCTCGAAGGCGCTCAGCACGTACGTCGCGAGGTCGGCGGCCTGCCCGTCCGGCAGCCCGGCCGCCCGCAGCCGCCGCGCGACCGCCTCCTGCCAGGCCGCGAACACCTCGGCGCACGCGTGCCGCAGCGGCTCGCTCGTGCTCGCGGTCTCCAGCGCCACGGTCGCGATGGGGCACCCGTCCGCCCAGCCCGACCGCTCCAGCGCCTCGACGCTGAGCTGGAAGAAGTCGCGGACCGACCGCACGAGATCGCCGCCCGCCCCGTCGAAGACGATGTCGAACAGCTTCAGGTACCGGTCGCCCGAGTGCGCGACCGCCTCGGCGCCGAGCTGCTCCTTCCCGCCCGGGAAGAAGTGGTACAGCGAGCCCCAGGGGGCCTCGCCCGCCGACGTGATCTGCTTCAGCCCGGTGCCGGCGTACCCCTGCTCGCGGAAGAGCCGGGCGCTCGCCTCCAGCAGCCGGGTCCGGGTGTCGCGCGCCATGGCCCCACCCTAGCCCTTGTCGCCGCTAGATCGATCTATCTAATATGACGATCAATCTATTCAGACCGGAGGCCCCCATGACCGTGCGGACCGAGCGCGACGGCGCCGTCCAGATCATCACCCTCGACCGGCCCGCCCGCCGCAACGCGGTCGACGTCCCGACCGCCGCCGGGCTGGCGCGCGCCTTCGAGGAGTTCGCGGACGGCGACGCGCGGGTCGCCGTCCTGACCGGCGCGGGCGGGACGTTCTGCGCGGGCAACGACCTCAAGGCGATGGCCGCCGGCGACTTCCCGCCGCCCACCGCCGACGGCCCGCCGCCGATGGCGGTCACCCGCACGCCGCCGTCCAAGCCGGTCATCGCCGCGATCGAGGGCTACTGCTTCGGCGGCGGGTTCGAGCTGGCCCTCTGGTGCGACCTGCGCGTCGCGTCCGAGACCGCCGAGTTCGGCTTCCTCAACCTGGAGCACGGCCTTCCGTCACTGGACGGCGGCACGGTCCGCCTGCCCCGCCTCATCGGCATCGCGCGCGCCCTCGAGATCGCGCTCACCGCGCGCCGCGTCCCCGCCCGCGAGGCCCTCGGCTGCGGCCTGATCAGCGAACTCACTCCCGCCGGAGAGGCGCTCCCGGCCGCGCTGGCGCTGGCCGCGCGCCTGGCGTCCCTGCCCGAACCCGCGCTCCAGGCCGCCCGCGCGTCCATCCTCGGCCAGGCCGGGCGCGACGAGCGCGCGGCCCTGGAACACGAGACGGCCCTGGCGCTCCAGGCCATCGGCCCGGCCCCGAGCCTCCGCTAGGCGATCCGGGGAGACGGGGAGGGCATCAGCATCGGCCCGTCCACCCGGAACCGCTCGACCCCGCGCCGGGTCAGGTTGATCCGCAGGTCGATCCAGCCGGGCAGCGCGGCCGCCGCGCAGTCGAGCGTGCCGCGCGCGGGGAAGTGCAGGTCGCCCGCCGACAGCTTCGCGCCGCGCACGTGGACGGGCAGCAGGATCCGCGACCCGGCGGTGAGCGGCGCGATCGCGCAGCCGCCGATGTCCCGGCCGCGCGCCCGGCTTCGCACCGCCTCCGCCTCGACCCGCGCGCGCAGCGCCGGATGGACGCCGCCGAGCAGCACCGGGCCCGCATCCTCCGGCGCCGCCGCGCGGACGGACCGCTCGGGCGGGGCGCAGCCGATGACGCCGGGATGCCCGGACGCGCAGTACAGCCCGTCGGCGCGGCCGACGCCGAGGACGTCCACCACGATGACGTCGCCGGGCTCGGCGCCGACGACCACGAGGGGGCCGCACAGCACCGGGTCCTCCCCCGGTTCGCGGCCCGCGCACTCCAGCCGGACCGAACCGCCGGTGATCACTTCGGCGACGCCGGGGATCGCGGCGTGCCACCGGTTGTGGCCGGGGACCGGCCGCGTCACCTCCGCGGCGGCGGGCGCGGCGGACGGGACGGGCAGCACGGCGGGTGAGAGCGTCAAGGCGGGGCGTCCTTCCAGAACGGCGACCGGGAACGATCCGATCCTGTCCCGGCCCCGTTTCCGCCGGATTTCACGGCCGCGAACGTCAGGTCACCCGGCCTTCACCACGGGCGGAAGAGCCGCCCGGTGCCGTGTCAGCGCAGGCCGATGGGGCGGCGCAGCGCCGTCTGGATCAGGCGGTCGACCAGGGACGGGTAGTCCAGGCCGGTCGCGGCCCACATCTGCGGGAACGCCGACGCCGGGGTGAAGCCGGGCATCGTGTTGATCTCGTTGAGGATCCAGCGGCCGTCGGGGGTGTGGAAGAAGTCGACCCGGGCGAGGCCCTCGCAGTCCAGCGCCTCGAACGCCTGCGCCGCGACCGTCCGGACCTCGTCGATCGCCTCGGCGGGCAGGTCCGGCGGGATGACCATCCGGGTGCCGGCGTCGAGGTACTTGGTCTCGAAGTCGTAGAAGTCGTGGCCGCTCGCCGTCAGCACCTCGGCGGGCAGGCTGGCCTCGGGCGGGCCGTCGTCCAGGCCCTGCAGCACGCCGCACTCGATCTCGCGGCCCTCGATCGCCGCCTCCACGATCACCTTGGGGTCGTGCTCGCGGGCCATCTCGACCGCCGCCTCCAGGTCGGCCTCGGCGGCGACCCGGGTGATGCCCATGCTCGACCCGGCGCGGGCCGGCTTGACGAACACCGCGCGGCCGGCGACGAGCCCCAGCTGCTCCTTGACCTCGTCGAGCTTGCGCTTGCGCTCGCGCCGCCACTCCCGGTCGCCGATCAGCACGTACGGGCCGACGGGCAGCCCGCGCGCCTGCCAGACCAGCTTCATGAACCCCTTGTCCATGCCGACCGCGCTGGCGAGCACCCCGGCGCCGACATAGCGGACGCCGGCCAGGTCGAGCAGCCCCTGGATGGTGCCGTCCTCGCCGTACGGGCCGTGCAGCAGCGGCAGGACGACGTCGACCTCGCCGAGCGTGGCGGGGACCTTCCCGGGCTCGACGACCATCAGGCCGCGGTCGTCGGGGTCGAACGGCAGCGCGAGGGCGCTGCCGGCGCCGGACACCTCGGGGAGCCGGCCGTCCTCGATCGCGAGCCGCTGGTCCTCCGGGGCGAGCACCCAGCGGCCGTCGCGGGCGATGCCGATCGGCAGCACGTCGTAGCGGTCCCGGTCGATCGCGGCCATCACGGCGCCCGCGGTGACGCAGGAGATCGCGTGCTCGGAGCTGCGCCCGCCGAACACCACGGCCACGCGCGTCTTAGAAACCTCGGACATGATTCCCGACCCTATCGGTGATCGGTACGGACCGGCCACGAACGATCCGGGCGCGCCCCGGCCGCCCGCCGGCCCGCCGCGGGCGCGTCACACCCCGTACCGTTCCGGCTTCGGCGAGCGGGAGATCAGCGCGATCGCCGCCTCCCGGATCGGGGTGCCGCGGTACAGCACCGAGACGACCGCCTCGGTGATCGGCATCTCCACGTTGTGCTTGCGGGCCAGCTCCAGCACCGCCTCCGAGGACTTCACGCCCTCGGCGGTCTGCTTGGTGACGGCGATGACCTGCTCGAGGGTCATCCCGCGGCCGAGGTTCTCGCCGAAGGTCCGGTTCCGGGCCAGCGGCGACACGCAGGAGGCGACCAGGTCGCCCATCCCGGCGAGCCCGGCGAAGGTGTGCTCGTCGGCGCCGAGCGCGATCCCGAGCCGGGTGATCTCGGCGAGCCCGCGGGTCATCAGCACCGCCTGGGTGTTGGACCCGAAGCCGAGCCCGACCGACATCCCGACGCACAGCGCGACGACGTTCTTGATCGCCCCGCCGAGCTCGACGCCGATCACGTCGGTGGAGGTGTAGACGCGGAAGTAGGGGGTCATGGTCGCGGCCTGCAGCTGCCGCGCGGCCTCCTCGTCCACGCACGCGGCGACCGCGGCGCTCGGCTCGCCGGTCACGATCTCGCGCGCCACGTTCGGGCCGCTGAACACCGCGACCCGCTCCTCGGGGACGTCGGCGACCTCGCGGACCACCTCCGACATCCGCCGGGTGGTGCCGAGCTCCACGCCCTTCATCAGGCTGACCAGGACGGCGCCGGGCGGCAGCAGCGGCACCCACGCCGACAGGTTGTCGCGGAGCGTCTGCGCCGGGACGGCCAGCGCCACGAAGTCGGCGCCCTCCAGCGCCTCGGCCGGGTCCAGGGTCGCCCGGATCGGCTCGGGCAGCGGGGCGCCGGGCAGGTAGTCGGTGTTCTCGTGCCGCTCGTTGATCGCCTCGACGAGCTCGGGGCGGCGCGCCCACAGGGTGACCTCCCCGCCCGCGTCGTGCACCAGCTTGGCGAACGTGGTCCCCCAGGACCCGGCGCCCATCACCGCGGTGCGGCAGGTCACGAGTCACCCGCCTTCGCGGTCCCGGTGGGGCCGGCGGTCCCGGGGGCGTCGCCGCCCGCGGCGGCGGGCGTGCCGGCCTGCGCCTCGGCGGCGTCGGAGACGGCGGCGTCCGGGGCGGCGACGGCGTCGCGGTCCGCCGGCTCGACCGGCTCGACCGGCTCGGCCGGGCCGGGCACCGCGGCGGCCGCGGCGCGGCGCCGCTCCTCCAGCACCTTGTGGTGGTCGTAGCGCTCGGCGGGCGGCCGCTCGCCGCGCAGTTCACCGAGCAGCTCGCTGATCACGGTCATGATGTCGTCGGTGGCGGCGCGCAGCGTCTCCTTGTCGAGCGGGCGCCCCTCGTACTTCGACAGGTCGATCGGCGGGCCCGCGATCACCTGCATCGTCTTGCGCGGGAACGGGTGGAACCCCTTCTTCAGGCTCCCGGCGAGCCCGCGCTGCTCGGCCTTCTTGTACGGCAGCAGCTCGTGCGCGCCCCACGTCGCGACCGGGACGACCTTCGCGCCGGTCTGCAGCGCCATCCGCGCCACGCCCGTCTGGCCGGTCATCGGCCACAGCTCGGGGTCGCGGGTGCAGCTGCCCTCCGGGTAGAACATCAGGCACTCGCCGTCCACCAGCGCCTTCTCGGCGTCCCTGAGCGCCAGCGCGGCGTCGGCGCTGTCGCGGTACACCGGGATCTGGCCGGTGCCGCGCATCACCGTCCCCACGATCGGCGTGCTGAACAGCGCGTCCTTGGCCAGGTACACCGGGTACCGGCCGGCCTCGTAGACGAAGTGCGCAAGGGCGAGCGGGTCGGACTCGGAGATGTGGTTGGCGGCGATGATCACGCCGCCCGTCCTGGGCACGTTGCCCCGGCCGCGCCAGTCCCGTCTCAGCAGCCCGAACAGCAGGGGCCGCAGGATGACGATCGTGAGCTTGCGCCAGCCAGGCGAGTACCCGTGGCTCATGGCCCGTCCCTCCTCGATCCGTACCCGGCGTGAACGCGGGGTGTCCTCAAGTGTCGCGGTTGTCTGCGCATAGTGTCGAGTTGCCATGTCTACCCCAGCGCCCAGCGCGCCTCATCAGCAGTGGTCGCTCGTCGTGCCGGTCAAGGTGCTGGCCAGGGCCAAGACCCGCATGTCCGCGGCGGCGGGGCCGCACCGCGAGGCGCTCGCCCTGGCGGTCGCCGCGGACACCGTCGCGGCGGCGCTGCGCTGCCCCCGCGTCCGCGATGTGATAGTGGTCACCGACGATCCCGTCCCGGCCGCCGAGCTGGCCGCGCTCGGCGCGCGGATCGTCCCGGACGAGCCGGACGCGGGGCTGAACCCGGCCCTGGTGCACGGGGCCGGACGCGGCCGCGAGCTGTCCCCGGACGCGGGCGTCGGCGCACTGTCGGCCGACCTGCCCGCGCTGCGGCCGGACGAGCTCGCGCGCGTCCTCGACGCGGCCGCGCGGGCGCCCGAGGCGTTCGTCCCGGACGCGGCGGGCGTCGGCACCACCCTCTACACGGCGCGTCCCGGCGTCCCCTTCTCCCCCGCCTTCGGCGGCGACTCCCGCGCCGCCCACCGCGCGCGCGGCGCCCGCGAACTGCTGCTGCCCGGCACCGACAGCGTGCGCCGCGACGTCGACACCCCCGACGACCTGCGCGCCGCCCTCGCCCTCGGCACCGGCCCGAGGACCGCCGCCGTCGCCGCCCTCCTCCCCGAGTTCGCACCGTCCGCCGGCCACGGCCGGGGATAGGGTTCGCGCATGCAGGCGACGGTGAAGGACTTCGACGCGGGCACGCGGACGGGGAGCGTGCTGCTGGACGACGGGACCGAGCTGCCGTTCGACGCCGAGGCGTTCGCGGCGGGCGGCCTGCGGCTGCTGCGCTTCGGGCAGCGGGTGAACCTGGCGATGGACGGCGGCCGGGTCTCGGTGGTGACGCTGTCGACGTTCCCGCTGCCGCCCCGGGAGGCGTGAGAACACGACAGCGCCCGGGACCGATGCGGTCCCGGGCGCTGTCGCGTGCGGCTACTTCTTGCCGGCCACCAGGTTCTTGAAGTCCGCACCGGCCTTGAACTTCGGCACGGACGTCGCGGGAACCTCGATGGTCTTGCCCGTTGCGGGGTTGCGGGCCGTCCGGGCAGGCCGGTCGGCCTTCTCGAACGAACCGAACCCGGTGATCGCCACCTTGTCGCCCTTGGCGACCGCGGACTGGATCGCCTCCAGGATCGCGTCGACGGCCTCGGCTGCGGCCTTCTTGCTGCCCAGCCGGTCAGAGATGGCGTCGACCAGCTCACGCTTGTTCATGGGTTACTCCTCTAGTTCCCCCCTTGCCCGAACGAAACTAAGGGACCCTCAGCATGGACACAATCACCTGCACGCAAGAGTTGCCGTGTCGCTGGCGTTTTTGTCGGCCTCGCCCCCGTCTCGCCGGGTGACCGGACCGGATCCGGCCACTGCGCACGCTAACGGACGCCGGGCGCCTCGTGGAAATCGGCCAGGAACGCCTCCAGCCTGCGGGCGGCGAGGTCGGAGTCCCTTTTGGCCAGATCGGTGATCGCCAGGAGGTGGCGGATCAGCCGCCGCCGGGTCTGCGGCGGGAGCGGCGCCACGGCCCGATGCGCGTCGCGCAGCTGCCGGGCGAGCCGGGTCAGAGCCGGGTCGTCCCACTCCGGTCCGGTCCACGGCGTGGCGTTCACGAAAGCCCCCCAACGCTCGGGCATCATCGTCCCCTGGACGAATTCTCCCGCGCGAGGCTACGCGACCCCCACACCGGGTCCCGCCAACACCCCGCGCACAGCCCCGAAGCCCAACCGCGGGAGAGTCGAAGCCCAACCCCCGGGAAGGTTGAAGCCCGACCTCCGGAAAGGTCGAAGCCCAACCCCGAGCAGGTTGAACCTCAGCCACCGCCACGGGCAGGCACGTGGAGCGAGCGCAGCGAGCGGAGCGGGCCTGCCCGACGGCCGAGAGGCTGTTTCAACGCGGAGCGCTAGCGGAGTGTTGAAACAGCCTCTCGGCCGCAACGGGGGGTTCCAGGGGGGTCGTCCCCCTGGGCTACACAGTCACTGGGAGCCAGGGGCGCCGGGCGGCTTCGTAGTCGTTGATGGCGTCGCCGTGGCGGAGGGTCAGGCCGATGTCGTCCAGGCCTTCCATGAGCCGCCAGCGGGTGTAGTCGTCGATCTCGAAGGTGGCGACGTCGGCGCCCCAGCGGACCTCGCGCTTCTCCAGGTCGACGGTGATCTCGAGGGCGGGGTCCTTCTCAATAGCGCTTTGCAGGTTCTCGACCTGCTCGTCGGTCAGCACGACCGGCAGCAGCCCCATCTTGGTGGAGTTGTTGCGGAAGATGTCACCGAAGCGCGGCGCGATGACGACGCGGAAGCCGTACTGCTGCAGGGCCCAGACGGCGTGCTCGCGGGACGAGCCGGTGCCGAAGTCGGGGCCGGCCACCAGGATGCCGGCGCCCGCGTACTGCGGCTGGTTCAGGACGAAACCGGGGTCCTCGCGCCAGGCGGAGAACA
Source organism: Actinomadura opuntiae (assembly GCF_030283205.1). Taxonomy (GTDB): domain Bacteria; phylum Actinomycetota; class Actinomycetes; order Streptosporangiales; family Streptosporangiaceae; genus Spirillospora. The sequence continues at coordinate 108,995 of NZ_JASNWF010000016.1, read as the reverse complement.
GGCCCTTGTCGAATCCGGTGCGGCTGACCTGCTTGAGCCAGACGGCCGGGATGATCTGGTCGGTGTCGACGTTGCTGCGCCGCAGCGGGACGGCGCGCCCGGTGTAGGTGGTGAACGCTTCCATGTCGGCTCCTTACAGGTCGGCGGGGGCGGCCAGGCGGCCGGTGACGGCGGTGGCGGCGGCGACGGCGGGCGACACCAGGTGGGTGCGGCCGCCGGGGCCCTGCCGGCCCTCGAAGTTGCGGTTGGACGTGGAGGCGCTGCGCTCGCCGGGGGTGAGCTTGTCGGGGTTCATCGCCAGGCACATCGAGCAGCCGGCCTCGCGCCATTCGGCGCCGGAGGCGGAGATGACCCGGTCGAGGCCCTCCGCCTCGGCCTGCTTCTTGACCTCCATCGAGCCGGGGACGACCAGCATCCGGACGCCGTCGGCGACCTTGCGGCCCTCCAGCACGCCCGCGACGGCCCGCAGGTCCTCGATGCGGCCGTTGGTGCAGGAGCCGACGAAGACGGTGTCGACCCTGATCTCGCGCAGCGGCGTCCCGGCGGTGAGGCCCATGTACTCCAGGGCCCGCTCGGCGTTCTGCCGCTTCACCGGGTCGTCGATGGCCGCGGGGTCGGGCACGGACTCGCCGAGCGGCAGGCCCTGGCCGGGGTTGGTGCCCCAGGTGACGAACGGGGTCAGCTCGGCCGCGTCGATCACGACCTCCTTGTCGAAGACCGCGTCGTCGTCGGTGCGCAGGGACGTCCAGTACTCGACGGCCTCGTCCCAGTCGGCGCCCTTCGGGGCGTTCGGGCGGCCCTTGAGGTAGGCGAACGTGGTCTCGTCGGGGGCGATCATCCCGGCGCGGGCGCCGGCCTCGATGGACATGTTGCAGACCGTCATGCGGCCTTCCATCGACAGCGAGCGGATGGCTTCGCCGCGGTACTCGATGATGTGGCCCTGGCCGCCGCCGGTGCCGATCCGCGCGATGATCGCCAGGATCAGGTCCTTGGCGGTGACGCCCTCGGGCAGCGCGCCTTCGACCGTGACGGCCATGGTCTTCGGCTGGATCTGCGGCAGCGTCTGCGTGGCGAGGACGTGCTCGACCTCGCTGGTGCCGATGCCGAACGCCAGCGCGCCGAACGCGCCGTGCGTGGAGGTGTGCGAGTCGCCGCAGACCACGGTCATGCCGGGCTGGGTCAGGCCCAGCTGCGGGCCGATGACGTGGACGATGCCCTGCCCGTCGTCGCCCATGGGGTGCAGCCGGACGCCGAAGTCGGAGCAGTTCTTGCGGAGCGTCTCGACCTGGGTGCGCGACACCGGGTCGGCGATCGGCTTGAGCAGGTCCGTGGTCGGGACGTTGTGGTCCTCGGTGGCGATCGTCAGGTCGGGGCGGCGCACCTGGCGGCCGGCCATCCGCAGCCCGTCGAACGCCTGGGGGCTGGTGACCTCGTGCACCAGGTGCAGGTCGATGTAGAGGAGGTCGGGCTCACCCTCGGCACGCCGCACGACGTGCGCGTCGTACACCTTCTCGGCCAATGTACGGCCCATCACACCCACCTCACCTGTCATGATCGTCCGGCGCGCCGTCGCGCCGGGGTCCGGTCCGGTTGATTTGCATCTCAAATTACGAGACGGCAATATCAAGACATGGACAACTCTAGCGGAGTCGGCGTACTTGACAAAGCGGTTCTGGTGCTGAACGCGCTCGAGGCCGGTCCCGCCTCGCTCGCGCAGCTCGTGCAGACCACCGGCCTCGCCCGCCCCACGGCCCACCGGCTCGCCGTCGCGCTGGAGCACCACCGCCTCGTCCACCGCGACACCCAGGGCCGGTTCATCCTCGGCCCGCGCCTCGCCGAGCTGGCCGTCGCCGCCGGCGAGGACCGCCTGCTCGCCATCGCCCAGCCGATCCTCGCCCAGCTGCGCGACCACACCGGCGAGAGCGCCTCCCTGTTCCGCCGCCAGGGCGACGTCCGCGTCTGCGTCGCCGCCGCCGAGCGCACCAGCGGCCTGCGCGACACCATCCCCGTCGGCGCGGCCCTGCCGATGACCGCCGGGTCCGCCGCGCAGATCCTGCTCGCCTGGGAGGAGCCCGACCGGATGCACCGCGGCCTGCGCGGCGCCAAGTTCGAGGCCACCGCCCTGGCCTCCGTCCGCCGCCGCGGCTGGGCCCAGTCCGTGGGCGAGCGCGAGCAGGGCGTCGGCTCGGTGTCCGCTCCCATCCGCGGCGCCGGCGGCCGCGTCATCGCCGCCGTCTCCGTCTCCGGTCCCCTCGAACGCCTCACCCGCTCCCCCGGCCGCCTGCACGCCGCCCCCGTCGTCGCCGCCGCCGAAAAGATCAGCGAGGGCATGCGCAGGAGTTGATTGGGGGGCGCCCCCCCAAACCCCCCGTCACGACGGGCATGCGCGCTGCGCTCGCTGCACTCGCTCCGCGCGCCTGCCCGAGACCGGTGGCGGGGCTCCGACCTTCCGGGCGCGGCGCGCCGGGGATCCCGTTGCGCTCGCTGGCGCTCGCTCCGCGGGCTGTCCCGTGGACCGGTGGTCGAGGTTCAGGCCCTGGGGCGGAGGGTTTGCATCAGGTCGTCTACGTGGGCTTGAAAGAGGGCGGGCATGTCTATGCCGTCCTGGTCGAGCAGCCACTGGGTCTGCAGGCCGTCCATGATCGCGATGAGGCGGGCGGCGGTGGCGTCGGCGTCGAGGTCGGCGCGCAGGTCCCCGGCGTCGGCGGCGCGGCGCAGCGCGTCGGCGACCCAGCCGCGCAGCCGGACGTAGCGGGCGCGGGCCCACGCGCGGGCGGGATGGTCCGCGGTGACGGCCTCGCTCGTCAGCACCACGAACAGCCGGACGAGCTCGGGCGTGCGGCTGTTGTGCTCCACGACCCGGACCAGCGCGGCGAGCACGTCCAGGCCGCCGGCCGCCTCGTCGCCGGCGAAGAAGCGTTCCATGTCGCGCCGGTCGCGCAGTTCGAGGACCGCGACGAGCAGCTGCTCCTTGGTGCGGAAGTGGTGCAGCAGGCCCGGCTGGGACAGCCCGGCGCGTTCGGCGACGCGCGCCAGCGAGGTGCCGCGGTAGCCGTGCTCGGCGAACTCCTGCGTCGCGATGTGCAGGATGCGCTCGCGTCTGGCGTCGCCGGCGGCGTAGCCGCGCCGCCGGTCCGTGCTGGTCGTCACGTCACCTCACTCTACGCAGATACCTCCATAACGTACAGGTAACAAACCTACCGAGTACTCGGTATCGCGAAATATGGTGAGGTTCGTTCGGAAACGTCCAGGAGGAGGTTCGATGACCGTCGACGAGTCCGGCCTGCGCAAGCGGCTCGCGGAACTGACGCTCGAGGAGAAGGTCCATCTGCTGACCGGGGCCGACTTCTGGTCGCTGCGCCCGATCCCCCGGATCGGGCTGCGGAAGGTGGTGCTGTCGGACGGCCCGAGCGGCGTCCGCGGCACCGCGTGGGACGAGCGGAGCACGAGCCTGCTGTTCCCGAGCCCGACGGCGCTGGCCGCGACGTGGGACCCGGACCTCGCCGAGCAGGCGGGACGGCTGAACGGCGCGCAGGCCAGGGACAAGGGCGTGCACGTCCAGCTCGCGCCGACGATCAACCTGCACCGGACCCCGCTCGGCGGACGGCATTTCGAGAACTACTCCGAGGACCCGCTGCTCACCGCCCGGATCGGCGTCGGGTTCGTCCGGGGCGTTCAGTCGGCCGGGGTGGCGGCGACGGTGAAGCACTTCGTCGGCAACGACTCCGAGACCGCCCGGATGTCCTACGACGCCCGCATCGGCGACGAGGCGCTGGACGCGCTGTACATGCGCCCGTTCGAGGACGCGGTGAAGGCCGGCGCGTGGGCCGTGATGGCCGCCTACAACAAGGTCAACGGCACGACGATGACGGAGAACCACGCGCTGCTGACCGGTGTGCTGAAGGAGCGCTGGGGTTTCGACGGCGTGCTGATGTCGGACTGGACGGCGATCCGCTCGACCGCGGCCAGCGCCAACGCCGGAATGGACCTGGAGATGCCGGGCATGCCCGGCAACGCGTGGCGGGACAAGCTCGTCACCGCCGTCCGCGACGGCGAGGTCGCCGAGGACCTGATCGACGACAAGGTGCTGCGGATCCTGCGGCTGGCCGCGCGGGTCGGCGCACTCGAGGGCTTCCCCGAGCCGGCGCCCGTGACGACGCCCGCCGACGCACCCGCACGGCTGCGCGCCCTGGCGGCGCGCGCGTGCGTGCTGCTGCGCAACGAGGGCGGCGTGCTCCCGCTGAACGTGCCCCGCAAGCTGGCGCTGATCGGCCCGAACGCCGTGCGGTTCAGCGCGCAGGGCGGCGGCAGCGCGCACGTGAACCCCGAGCACGTCGTCTCGCCGGTCGAGGGGCTGCGGCGGGCGCTCGGCGCCGACACCGAGCTGGTCGTGCGCGCGGGCGTGTACCCGCACGAGCGGCTGGCGGCGCTGCCGCTGGACATGGCCGCCGACCCGGAGACGGGCGAGCCGGGGGTGCGCCTGGAGTTCATCGACGCCGACGGCGCGATCCTCGACTCCGAGCACCGCAGGGCCGCGCGCTTCATGTTCTTCGAGGGCGTTCCGGACGCCACGGCGCAGATCGTCGTGCGCGCCGAGGTGACGCCCGCCGCGGACGGCGTGCACACCTTCGCGGTCGCCGGCGTCGGCGAGTACGACGTGCGCATCGCGGACACGACGGCGACGCTGAACCTGTCGCTGGACGGTGGCGACCCGGTCGAGGCGATGATGCGCCCGCCGGAGCACCGCGTCGAGGTGCGGCTCGCGGCCGGGCGACCCGTCCCGGTGGAGCTGCGGCGCGCCTACCGGCCCGGGTCGTTCCTGACCGCGTTCGGAATCGGCTACCACGAGCCGCACCTGCCCGAGGACGAGGAGCTGGCGGCGGCGGTCGAGGCCGCCCGCGCCGCCGACGTGGCCGTCGTGGTCGTCGGCACGAACGACGACGTGGAGAGCGAGGGCTTCGACCGGACGACGCTCGCGCTGCCCGGCCGCCAGGACGAGCTGGTCTCCGCCGTCGCCGCGACCAACCCGCGCACCGTCGTGGTGGTGAACGCGGGCGCGCCCGTGCTGATGCCGTGGCGGGACGAGGTCGCCGCGGTGCTGTGGGCGTGGCTGCCCGGCCAGGAGGGTGGCGACGCCATCGCGGACGTGCTCACCGGCGCCGCCGAGCCGGGCGGGCGGCTGCCCACCACGTTCCCGGCGACCGAGGACGGCATCCTGTCGCCGGTCCCCGCCGAGGACGGGTCGCTGCCGTACGCCGAGGGCACCGCGATCGGCTACCGGCACTACGCACCCGACCGGGTCGCGTACCCGTTCGGACACGGCCTGGGCTACACGACCTGGGAGTACGAGTCGCTGACGGTGTCGGACGGGGTGGCGGAGGTGACCGTCCGCAACACCGGTGAGCGGCCGGGGCGCGAGGTCGTCCAGTGCTACGCCTCGTCGGACGCCCTGCCGCTGCGGCTCGCCGGGTTCGCGGTCGCGGAGGCCGGGGCGGGCGAGCGGGCGACCGTCCGGGTCGCGCTGGACGAGCGGCTGCCCGGCGGGTGCGCGCTGCGCGCCGGGCGCTCCGTCGCCGACCTCCGGCTGACCGCCTGACGCCGGGGTGCGGGCCGTGCCGGGGCAGGGGCCCGGCACGGCCCGGACCAGGTACGACAAAGCACCGCAAGTCGGACCACCTTTGACGAGTGCCCGTATCCGCCCGCGCGCCCTGGATAGCGTTGACCTCCGGACAAGGAGGTGCGCGGTGCAGATCTCCGAGCTCAGCGATCGCAGCGGCCTGACGGTCCAGACGATCAAGTTCTACATCCGGGAGGGCCTCCTCCCGAAGGGCTCGGTGGTGAGCGCGACCCGCGCGGAGTACGACCACCGCCACCTCGAGCGGCTCCGGCTGATCAGCGCGCTGCGCGAGGTCGGCGACCTGCCGGTCGCGGCGATCCAGCGGATCGTCGAGGCGATCGAGGACGAGCGGGTCAGCCTGCACGAGCTGTTCGGCACCGCCCAGTACGCCATCGGCCCGCACGTCGCCGCGCCGCACGACCCGCACTGGCGCGCCGCCCGCCAGGACGTCGACGCGCTCGTCCGCGAGCTCGGCTGGACGGTCGGCGAGCGCTCCCCCGCCCGCGACCTGCTCGCGCACACCTTCGTCGCGCTGCGCCGGCTCGGCTTCCCGATCACGCTCACCGACCTGCGCCCCTACGTGAAGGCCGCCGCCGAGGTCGCCGAGCACGAGATCGGCCGCGTCGCCGACGGCGCGCCGCGCGCCCGGACGGTCCACACGCTGCTGGTGTCCACCGTCCTGTACGAGCAGGTCCTGACGGCCCTGCACCGGCTGGCCCAGGAGAACGCCTCCGCGCGCCGCTTCGGCTGAGACGGGTTCCGAGCCATGCGGCAGCCGCATGCCTACTGTGCGAAAGCTGCGCTGGTGGCATGGCCCGGCGGCCCCTAGCGTCGGTCGCACCATGACACGAATCGCTTTTCTCGGACTGGGACGTATGGGCGTCCTGATGGCCGGACGGCTGATCGCGGCCGGTCACGACGTGGCGGTCTGGAACCGGACCGCCGCCAAAGCCGCACCGGCGGTGGAGGCCGGTGCGACGCTCGCGGCGTCGCCCGCGCAGGCCGCCGCCGGCCGGGACCTCGTCATCACGATGCTCACCGACGGGAACGCCGTCGAGGACGTGCTGTTCGGTCCCGGCGGGGCCGCCGACGCGCTGGCACCCGGCGCCGTGATCGCCGACACCTCGACGATCGGCCCGGACGCGGCGCGCCGCGTCCGCGACCGGTTGCCGGACGGTGTCGGCTACCTCGACGCGCCCGTCGTCGGGAGCGTCCCGCAGGCGGAGGCGGGCGAGCTGGAGGTGCTGGCGGGCGGCACCGCCGACGACATCGCCCGCGCCGGTGGCGCGCTGGAGGCGCTCGGACGGGTCCGGCACGTGGGGCCGCCCGGGTCCGGTGCCGCGTTGAAGCTCGTCGCGAACGGCGTGCTGGTCGCGAACTTCGCGGTGCTCGGCGAGGCGCTCGCGCTCGCCGGCCGCCTCGGCGTCGACCGCGGCCTCGCGCTCGACGTGCTCGCCCGCACCAGCGCGCAGGCGAGGAGGCTGCGCGACGCGGCGCCCGGCGCGCCGCCGCGCTTCACCCTCGCACTCGCCGCCAAGGACCTCGGCCTCGCGCTGGACGCCCCGGGCGCGCCCGCGTCGGGCGTCCTCTCCGCCGCCCGCGCCCGCGCGTCCGCCGCGCTGGCGGACGGCCTCGGCCCCCACGACCTCATCGCACTCGCGGACCACGCCCGAAAGGACTCCCCCATGCGCGTCGCGCTCGGCAACCCCGCCACCGTCCCGCCGCCGCCGAACCCCTTCTACTCGCACGCCGCGCACGTGACGGCCGGGCCGATGCTGTACGTGTCGGGGCAGGTCGCGTTCGGCGAGGACGGGAAGATCGACGCTCCCGGCGACATGGGCCGGCAGTCCGAGGTGATCTTCGGGCTGCTGGAGCGGATCCTTGCGGCGCACGGCGCCGGGTTCGCCGACGTCGTCAACGTCCGGACGTTCGTCACCGACCTGGACCGGGTCGCCGAGTACGGGGCCGTCCGGCGGCGGTACTTCTCCGGCGCGGCGCCCACCAGCACGACCGTCGAGGTCTCCCGGCTGTTCCACCCCGACGCCCTGCTGGAGGTCGAGGTGGTCGCCGCGGTCCCCTAACCCAGCTCGGCGGCGGCGGCGCGCAGGTCGGCCAGGAACGCGGTGACCGCCGGGGACCTGCGCGCGTGCCGCCCGACGGCGGCGTGCACGGTCCGGCCCGGCGGGCCGGGGTCCAGCGGGCGCATCGCGACGTCCTCGCGCGCCATCGCCGCCGCCGCGAGCGCGGGCACGAGGGTGACGCCGAAGCCCGCGGCGACCAGGCCCAGCTTGGAGATCCACTCGGCGACCCGCAGCGGCGTGCGCGGCTCGAACCCGGCGGCCTCGCAGCGGGCGCGCAGCGCGGCGACGGCGTCGGGCGTGTCGGCGACGATCCACGCCTCGCCCGCCAGCTCGCCCAGCGGGACGCGGCGCAGCGCCGCGAGCGGGTGTCCCGAGGGCAGGGCGACGAGCAGCGCGTCGTCCAGCAGCGCGACCAGGTCGCCGGCGGGCAGCGCAGGGACGATGTGGGTGCTGACGACCGCGACGTCGAGGTCGCCGGCGTCCAGCAGCGTAAGCAGCCGGTCGGTGGTGCCCTCGCGCAGCGCGATGCGCACGCCGGGGTGCGCTTCGCGGAACCGGGCGAGGGCGCGCGGCACCAGCGCCGCGTTCGCGGTGGGGAACGCGCCGAGCCGCAGCGTCCCGGTGTCGAGGCGGCGCAGCCCCTCCATCGCGCGGGCCGTGTCGGCGAGCCGGTCCAGCAGGGCGCGGGCGTGCGGGAGCAGGTGCTCGCCGGCGGGGGTGGGCCGCACGCCGCGGGCGCCGCGCGCGAACAGCTCGACGCCGCAGGCGTCCTCCAGCGCCGCGATCTGCCGGGACACCGCCGACTGGGTGTAGCCGCCCGCCGCCGCGGCGGCCGTGAACGAGCCGAGGTCGGCGACGGCGACGAAGGTCCGCAGCAGGAGCGGATCGAGCGAATCGGCGCGCATCCCCGGAGGATAAGCGCAGGTTCGGGCACCAGATCGGCTTGGTAGGCTTCTGCTCTCCTTCATTCCCGCAGGTCCCGCCGAGGTCGCCCATGTCCGGAAGCCGCCCGTTCGTCAGCATCGCCACGGACTTCGGCGCCGCCTACACCTCGATCTGCGCCGGGGTCGTGTACACGATCGCCCCGGACGCGACCGTGTTGGTGCTCAGCGACGAGATCACGCCGTTCGACGTGGTGGAGGGCGCGATGCTGCTGCGGCAGGCGCTGCCCTACCTGCCGGTCGGCGTGCACGTCGGCATCGTGGACCCGGGCGTCGGCACCCCGCGCCGCCCCGTGGCGATCGAGACCGGGCGCGGAGACGTGCTGGTCGGGCCGGACAACGGGCTGCTGGTGCCGGCGGCGGAGGCCCTCGGCGGCATCGTCCGGGCGCACGCGCTGGAGAAACCGGCGTACCGGCTGCCGGAGGTGTCCACGTCGTTCCACGGCCGCGACATCTTCTCCCCCGCCGCCGCGCACGTCGCGACCGGAGTCGACGTCGCCGGCCTCGGCGCGCGGGTCGAGCCGCTGCCGCTGGACCTGCCGGCCGCGGCCGCCCGCGAGGGGGAGCTGACCGTCCCCGTGCTGTACACCGACCGGTTCGGCAGCCTGGTGCTGGGCGCGGAGCGCGACGACCTCGCGGCCGCGTTCGGGGCGCTGGAGCCGGGCACTCCCCTCGATCTCGAATGGAGCGTTCCAGACGGGACGTCCCGCACCGCCCGCGTCCCGTTCGAGGGGACCTTCGGCAGCGTCGCCGTAGGCGAACCGCTGCTGTGGATCGACTCCTCCGGCTGGCTCGGCCTCGGCGTCAACCAGGGACGCGCCGCCGACGTCCTCGGCCTGACCGGCGCGCGAGCCGTCACCCTGCGCGCCGCCACCGGGCGCTCCACCAACGGGCGCACCGCCCCGCAGTCCTGATTCGCAACCCCCGCAACGCTGGAGGCACCTCCGTGACCCGCCGTCCCCTCGTGGCCGCCCTGACCGGCGTCGCCGCGCTGACCCTCGCCGTCACCGCCTGCGCTCCGCAGGACGACGACTCCACCGCCTCGGCGAGCAAGAGCCCCGCGTCCTGCACCAAGGACAAGCTGCCGCTGAAGTCGCCCGGCAAGCTGACGGTCGCGACCGACAAGCCCGCGTTCGAGCCGTGGTTCAAGAACGACGCCCCGTCCAACGGGCAGGGCTTCGAGAGCGCCGTCGCCTACGCCGTCGCCGGGAAGCTGGGCTTCACCAAGGACCAGGTGAGCTGGACGACCCAGTCCTTCGAGTCGTCGTACGCACCCGGCCCGAAGAACTTCGACTTCGACATCAACCAGATCTCGGCCACCCCGGCCCGCGAGAAGGCCGTGACGTTCAGCGACGGCTACTACGACGTCCAGCAGGGCGTCGTGGCGCTCAAGAGCGGCAAGTTCGCCGACGCGACGAGCATCGCGGAGCTGAAGAAGGCGCGCATCGCCGTGCAGGTCGGGACGACCGCGCTGCAGGCGGTGCAGAACCAGATCAAGCCGGACGGCCAGCCGAAGATCTTCAACACCCAGATCGACGCGGTGAACGCGCTGAAGAACAAGCAGGTCGACCTGCTGCTGGTGGACCTGCCGACCGCGTTCTATGTCACCGCCGCGCAGATCGACGGCTCGAAGATCGTCGGGCAGCTGCCGCAGACCGAGGGCGGCTCCACCGAGCACTTCGGGCTGCTGATGGAGAAGGGCAGCACGCTGGTCGGCTGCCTGAACCAGGCGATCGGGCAGCTGAAGTCGTCCGGCGAGCTCGCGAGGATCCAGCAGCAATGGCTGACCTCCTCGGCCGGCGCGCCCGTCCTGAAGTGACCGGGCGATGACCGCGCAGGCGGGCGGCGAGACCGCCTGGGTCAAGAGCGAGCGGCAGCTGGAGCGGGAGCGGCGGCGCCGCCGCGCCGGCGTCCGACGCGGGTCGCTCGCCGCCGCGTCGACCGCGGTGTGCGTCGCGGTCGTGCTGGCCGTGGTGGTGACGTCGCCGGGCTGGCCGCGCGTGCACGAGACGTTCTTCAACTGGGGCGAGTTCACGAACGCGTTCCCGGACGTGCTGCGCGGCTTCTGGCTGAACGTGCGGATCTTCCTGATCGCCGAGCCGGTGATCCTGGTGCTCGGGATGCTGGTCGCGCTCGCGCGCGGGCTGCGCAATCCGCTGTTCTTCCCGCTGCGGGCCCTGGCCGTCGCCTACACCGACGTGTTCCGCGGCATCCCGACGATCCTGCTGGTGTACCTGGTCGGGTTCGGCCTGCCCGCGCTGCGGTTGCAGGGCGTCCCGGACAGCCCGGCCGTGCTCGGCGGGTTCGCGCTCGTGCTGTCCTACGGCGCGTACGTGGCGGAGGTGTTCCGCGCGGGCATCGACTCGATCCACCCGAGCCAGCGCGCGGCGGCCCGGTCGCTCGGGCTGAGCAAGACACAGAGCCTGCGGTTCGTGGTGCTGCCGCAGGCGGTGCGCCGGGTCGTCCCGCCGCTGCTGAACGACTTCGCCTCGCTGCAGAAGGACACCGCGCTCGTCGCGGTGCTCGGACCGCTGGAGGCGCTGCGGCAGGCGCAGATCCACTCGGCCGCCAACTTCAACTACACGCCCTACCTGGCCACGGCGGTGCTGTTCATCGCGCTGACCGTGCCGCTGGCCCGGTTCACCGACCATCTCGCGGTGCGCGCCGAACGCCGCCGCGCCCCCGGAGGCGGCACATGAGCGGACCGCTGCTGCGCGTCGAAGGCGTCTGGAAGACCTACCACGCGCATCCGGTGCTGCGCGGCGTCGACCTTGACGTGGCGCCGCACGAGGTCGTCTGCCTCATCGGCGCCTCCGGGTCGGGCAAGTCGACGCTGCTGCGCTGCGTGAACGTGCTGGAGACGGTGGACGACGGCGCGATCTTCCTGGAGGGCGACGACATCACCGACCCCGGCGCCGACCCCGACGAGGTCCGCAAGCGGATCGGGATGGTGTTCCAGGCCTACAACCTGTTCCCGCACATGTCGGTGCTGGACAACATCACGCTCGCGCCCGTCCGGGTGCACAGGCGGCCGAAGGCGGAGGCCGTCGACCAGGCGCACGAGCTGCTGAAGCGGTTCGGCCTGGCCGACAAGGCCGGCGAGTACCCCGACCGGCTGTCGGGCGGCCAGCAGCAGCGCGTCGCGATCATCCGGGCGATGGCGACGCGGCCGAGCCTGCTGCTGCTGGACGAGGTGACCTCCGCGCTCGACCCGGAGCTGGTCACCGAGGTGATGGGGATCATCCGGGAGCTGAAGGAGTCCGGGATGACGATGGTCCTGGCGACCCACGAGATGGGGTTCGCCCGCGACATCGCCGACACGGTCTGCTTCCTGTCCGACGGCGTGCTGCTGGAGCGCGGCACGGCCGAGCAGATCTTCGAGGAGCCGGCCGAGCCGCGCACCCGCGAGTTCCTGCGCCGCGTCCTGGAGTCGCGCCGCATCTAGGGTGGGCGTCGTGGCGGATCTGGACGTGGTGGCATGGGTGCGGGTGGTGGACGGGCGGCTGCTGACCGTCCGGTCGCGGGGCCGTGACCTGCTGTACCTTCCCGGCGGCAAGCGGGAGCCGGGCGAGGACGACTGGGCGGCGCTGTCGCGGGAGGTCCGCGAGGAGCTGGGCGTCGAGCTGGACCGGGCGTCGTTGCGCGGCCTCGGCGTGATCCGCGCGCCCGCGCACGACCAGCCCGACTTCACGCACGCCCGGATGGCGTGCTTCACCGCGTCGTGCCGGGGGTCGATCGCGGCGTCGGGCGAGGTCGACGAGTACCGCTACGTCGCGCCGGCCGACCGGCACCTGCTCGCCCCGGCGTCCCGGTCCGCGCTCGACCTGGCGATGGAGCACGGCCTGCTGTCCTGACCGTCCTCCCGCACGCGGCCCGTCCGGTGGCCGCTCCGGGGGGTGAGCGCCCGCGCACGGGCGGTCGATTTTCGGACCAATACCTGCATGGTTCCCAATTTGCCCGGATAAGTGCGGTTATGATGCGGCCACCTCACCAGTGGTCTCGTGCTTCACGGGGGATCGCATGGCCCACGTGCACCATTTCTCATACGGGTTGCTGACCCCCGTGTGCGCCTACCTCATGTCGTTCGTCGGCTCGTTCCTCGGGCTGCTGTGCACGTCGCGCGCCCGCGCGTCCACGGGCCGCTCGCGCGCCTCGTGGCTGGCGCTCGCGGCGCTGGCGATCGGCGGCACCGGGATCTGGGTGATGCACTTCATCGCCATCCTCGGCTTCAGCATCTCGGGCATGCAGATCCGCTACGACGTCCCGATCACGCTGCTGAGCTGCCTCGCGGCCGTGGTGGTCGTCGCGGTCGGGCTGTTCATCGTCGGCTTCGGCGGCTCCGGGACGCCGGTCATCGTCACGGCCGGCGTCATCATGGGCATCGGCGTGGTGAGCATGCACTACAGCGGCATGGCGGCGATGCGGATGTCCGGCCACATCGGCTACCAGCCCGGGCTGGTCGCGCTGTCGGTGGTGATCGCGGTGGTGGCGTCCACGGTGGCGCTGTGGTTCTGCCTGCGTGCCAAGGGCAGCTGGGAGACGGCCGGGGCCGCGCTGATCATGGGCGTCGCGGTCACCGGCATGCACTACACGGGCATGGCGGCCATGCGGGTGACCATGGACGGGAACGCGGGCGCGACCGGCGGCGCCGACCCGATCGACTTCCTGCTGCCGCTCATCGGCGGCATCGCCGTCGTGTCGACGACCCTGCTGATCATCATCGCGATGGCGCCGAGCGAGGACGAGATCCACGCCGACCGCGCCCTGCAGGAACGGCTGCGCTCGCTGCAGGAGGGCGGGTCGCGCGCGGCGCCGCGTCCCGGCGACGCCCCGCCCCCGGCCCGCACCGCGGGCGAGTGGTTCGGCGGCGGCCCAAGCCGCTAGGACGGCTCGCTGGGCGCCCGCCCAGGAAGCTAGGCGGATTCTTGACGGCCACCATCGGACTGCCTAGCGTCTGCGGCGGCGCACACCGCCGGGCGCCGCCGTCCACCCGGAGGGACCTCCGTGACGAAGCTCGACCGTCCCGCGCTCGCGGCCGTCACCGTCCTGGACCAGCCGATCGAGATGCGCGACGGGACGGTCCTGCGCGCGGACGTGCACCGGCCCGCCGGCGACGGGCGGCACCGCACCGTGCTGATGCGCGGCCCCTACGGCGAGCCGGTGTTCCGGGCCGCTCCGGTCACCGGCTGCCTGCGGGCCGGGATGGCCGTGGTGTTGCAGCACTGCCGGGGCCGGGGCAACAGCGACGGCGAGTTCACGCCCTGGGTGGACGAGGGGCGCGACGGCGCCGACACCGTCGAGTGGATCACCGTGCAGCCGTGGTCGAACGGCGAGGTCGTCGCCGCCGGCAACTCCTACCTCGCCGGATGCGCGCTCCAGCTCGCGTCCGAGCGCCCGGACGCGCTGAAGGCCGTCGTCGCGGCGATGACCCCGCACGACTTCTACGATGGGCTGAAGTACCACGGCGGCGCGTTCGCGCTCGGGTCGGCGTTCTTCTGGGGCGCGCTCCAAGGGCTGCTCGGCGCGGTGCACGACATCGAGAACGGCGGCGCGGCCCGCCTCGGGCCATTGATGAAGGTGCTGGCCGATCCCGACGCGGCGATGCGGTCGCTGCCGCTGCGCGAGATCCCCGCCGTCGCCGACGCGTTCCCGTTCTGGCGCGACTGGGTCGACCATCCGGAACGCGACTCGTACTGGACGGATCTCGCGGAGACGCTGCGGCACGACCGGATCGGCGTCCCGGTCCTGCACGTCGCCGGATGGTTCGACGTCTTCCTGCGCGGCACCTTGGAGAACTACCGGCGCATTCCTGGCGGGCGCCTCGTCATCGGACCGTGGTCCCACCTGTCCCAGACGGGCGGCGTCGGCGAGCTGTACTTCGGGCACGCGGCGTCCGCCCAGATGGCACAGCTGGAGGCCGCGCAGATCGCGTTCCTGCGCGGCGACACCGGCGGGCCGGCGGTCCGGTACTTCACGATGGGCGCCGACGTGTGGCGGGACGCCGAGTCATGGCCGCCGCCCGGCGCCACCACCACCCGGTACTACCTGCACTCTGGCGGTTCTCTGTCCGCTGACGCGCCGGAGTGCGACGCGTCGCCGTCCCGCTTCGTGCACGACCCGGACGACCCCGTCCCCACGCACGGCGGCAACCTGCTGCTGAACGACCCGGTCAACGTCGGGCCGCGCGACCAGCGGGCCGTGGAGGCGCGCTCGGACGTCCTCGTCTTCACCACGCCCGTGCTCGACCGGGACGTGGAGGTCACCGGGCCGGTCCGGGCGGTCCTGCACGCGGCGACCTCCGCGCCCGGCGCCGACTGGACGGCCAAGCTGGTCGACGTGTGGCCGGACGGGCGGGCGATGAACGTGCTGGACGGCATCGTCCGCTCCCCCGGCGACGCGACCCGGCACGAGATCGACCTGGCCGCCACCAGCCAGACGTTCCGGGCCGGGCACCGCATCCGGGTGCAGGTCGCCTCGTCGAACTTCCCCCGGTTCGACCGCCACCCGTCGATGGTGCGCGCGGAGCAGACCGTCTTCCACGACGCCGGACGCCCGTCCTGGATCGAGCTGCCGGTCATGCGGTGAGCGCGACCCCGGCGCCGATGCCAAGGACCAGCGAGAACAGCGCGGCCACCATGGCGACCGCCGACGCTCCCCGGGCCGGTGTGAACTCGCCGTCCGGCCGCCGGAACAGCGGGACGATCCAGCGCAGGTAATAGAAGACGCTCGCGACCGTGTTGACGGCGGCGACGACCGCGAGCCAGACGTAGTGGCCATCGAGAGCCGCGCCGAACATCAGGACCTTTCCGACGAAGACAGCGGTCGGCGGCGTCCCGATGAAGCCGAGCAGGCACACGACCAGCGCGAGCCCGAGGGGCGGGGAGGCGCGCAGCAGGCCGGTGTAGGAGGCGAGGTCGTCGCGGCCGACCGCCAGGACGACGGCGAAGGCGCCGAGGTTCGTCACCGCGTAGGCCGCGACGTAGAACAGCAGCGCGGTCTGCGCGAGGTCGGTCCGGCCCGCCATCGCGACCGGGACCAGCAGGTATCCGGCCTGGCTGACGGTGGAGTAGGCGAGCAGCCGGCGGACGTTGTCCTGCCCGAACGCGGCGAGGTTGCCGAGCGTCATCGTGGCCGCCGCGATCACCGCGACGACCGTCGGCCATCCGGCGGCGTCCGGCGGCAAGGCCTCGGCACCGAACCGCAGCAGCGCGGCGAACGCACCGATCTTCGGGACGGTCGTGACGAACGCGGCGACCGCCGGGGGCGCGCCCTCGGTGACGTCGGGGATCCAGAAGTGTCCCGGTACGGCGCCCGCCTTGAACAGCAGCCCGGCCAGCAACGCGACGACGCCTGCGGACACCGCCGCCGACGGCGCGTCGGCGAGGCCGGCGCGGAGCGTCCCGTAAGCGGTGCCGCGCCCGACCCCGTAGAGGAGCGTGACGCCCGCGAGCATCACGACGCCGAGGAACGCGCCCATCAGGTAGTACTTCAACGCCGCTTCCGTGCCGGGCGCGTCCTTGCCGAACCCCGCGAGCGCGTACGCGGGGATGCTCGCCAGCAGGTACGCGGCGACGACGACGAGCAGGTCGGACGAGGCGCCGAGCACCATCGCGCCGAGCGCCGACAGCAGGATCAGGACGTAGTGCTCGCTCTCCCGCGGATGGTCGCGGACCGGTCCGGCGGCGAGGCCGAGGACCAGCAGCGTCGAGCCGAGTACCGCGATCCGGGTGACGTGGGTGATCGGGTCGACGAAGAACGCGTCGAACACGACCAGGTCCGGCCGGGTCGCGTCGACGGCGGCGACCACGAGGGCCGCGACCAGCCCGGCCGCGCAGATCGCGGCGACCCGCCACTGCCGGGTGCGGGGCAGGAACAGCCCGTTGACCAGGCCGAGGACGGCGGCGATCAGCACGCACAGCTCGGGCGCGACGTCGGCGGGGTTCTCGTTCATCGGCCGACCAGCGCGGTCACGGCCGCCGACAGCGGCTCGATCGTGTCGAGCAGGACGCGCGGCGCGACGCCGATCAGCACCGACAGCGCCAGCAGCGGGACGATCGCCGCGAGTTCGGCCCGCCGCACGTCCGCTACCTGCCCGGACAGCTCACCGGGCGCGCCCAGCACTGCCCGGTGCAGGACGCGCAGGAACAGCGCCGCCGTGACGAGGATGCCGAGGACGGCGAGCGCGCCGGTCACGGCCGCCGCCGTGGTGCCGCTGCCGATCGTCCCGGCGAAGATCTGGAACTCCGCGACGAATCCCGACAGGCCGGGCAGTCCGAGGGACGCGAACGCGGCGAGCGCCAGCATCCCGGAGTAGACGGGCGCGGTCCGCGCGATGCCGCCGAACCGCCCGATGTCGTAGCTTCCGGCGCGGTCGTACAGGACGCCGCACAGCAGGAACAGCGCGCCGGTGACGAGCCCGTGCGAGACCATCTGCGTGACGGCCCCGGTGACGGCGAGCCGCCGCGCGTCCACGTCGCCGGACGCGTATCCGGCCGCACCCAGTGCGAGGACGATGTAGCCCATGTGATTGACGGACGTGTACGCGACGAGCCGTTTCGCATTGTCCTGCGCCAGCGCGACGAGCGCCCCGTACAGGACGCTTATCAGGCCCACGATGAGGAAGACGAGTGCGTAGCGCCGCCATGCGTCCGGAAGCATCGGCATGGCGATCCGGACAAACCCGTAGGTGCCCATCTTCAGCATGACCCCGGCAAGGATCGCGGACCCGGCGGCGGGCGCGTCGGTGTGCGCGGGCGGCAGCCACGTGTGGAACGGGACGACCGGCGTCTTGATACCGAGGCCGATGCCGACGGCCAGCAGCGTCAGCCCGGCGAGCCCCGGCGACCCGGCGAGCGGCGGGTGCCTGGTCAGTTCCACCATGTCGAACGTGTGCGGGTCCGCGCCCAGGTACAGGCCGATGAATCCGAGCAGCAGGACCAGCGAGCCGAGGAATGTGTAGAGGAAGAACTTCAGCGCCGACGCCGCCCGATCGCCGTGCCCCCACAGCAGGATCACGAAGTACATGCCGACGATCGACAGGTCGAAGAAGACGAAGAAAAGCAGCAGGTCCAGGGCGGCGAACAATCCCAGACAGACCGTCTCCAAGAACAGGAAAAGGATCGCGAACGCCCGAACCCGGTGCAGCTGCCGGATCGAGTAGACGGCGCAGGCGGCGAACAGTACCGCCGTCAGCGTGACGAGTGGGAAGGACAGCCCGTCCAAGCCCACGTGGTAGCCCGCCCGGACGGACGGTATCCAGCGCACATCCGCCTCGTAGGCGACGCCGGGCCCGGTGCCGTGCGCGAGCCACATGCTCACGATGAGGGCGAGGTCGGCGACCGTGACCGCGATCCACGTCCACGGCACGGCGCGGCGCGGCGCGACCGGCAGGACGAGCGCGACGGCCAGCGGCAGGAAGACGACCAGCGAGAGCACGCCTCACCACCCGGCCAACACGGCGACGACGACGAGCACCGCGAGCAGCACCGCCGCCTGCGCGTAGTAGGTGTGGACCAGCCCGGTCTGCGGGCGGCGAGCGAGCCCGGCGAGCCGCCGCGCGCAGCGCCCGACCCCGTCGACCATTCCGTCCACGCGAAGTTCGGCGCCGCGTGCGGCCAGGTCGGCCGTCCGCAGCCCGGCCCGCGCGACGGACCGGACCGCGCCGTCGACGACCCGGTCGTCGAACCTGGCGAGCGCCCGCGACACCGCGAACACCGGACGGACGATCCCGGCCCTCGCGGCCCGTTCGAGGAACAGCCAGTCGGCCACCCACGCGGGCGCCGACACGGCCCGCACGAACCGGACCACGACGATCGCCACCACCGCCAGAACACCGGAAACCACCAGGTCAAGGACGCTCACCTTCGTCTCCCCTGGAATCCCCAGGGCTTCGGCGACGCCGCGCAGCCCGAGCACGCCGAGGACGCAGGCCGCGACCGCCAGGGCGACCAGCGGAAGGCGCTCGAGCCACGGCACGACCTGACCGTCGCTGCGCGTACCGCGCCACACCGCGAACAGCGCTTTGGCCGAATACGCGGCGGCCAGCACGGAGGCGGCCATCCCGGCGGCGAGGAGCGCGGGCGAGCGTTCTGCGGCCGCCGTCAGCACCTCGTCCTTCGTCACCCACAGCGACAGCGGCGGCAGCCCCGCCAGCGCCAGCGCGGCAGCCCCGAACGCGACGCCGACGACCCGGTATCGGCGTGCGGCGCCGTGCAGCTCGTCCAACCGCTTGGTGCCCAGAGCCGTCAGCCAGGCACCCGCGCACAGGAACAGCAGGCTCTTCACCGTCGCGTGCGCCACGAGATGCGCCGTCCCACCGGAGACGGAACCGACGCCGGCGCCCAGCACCATGAACCCGATCTGCGCGCAGGTCGACGCGGCGAGAAGCTGTTTCAGGTCCCTCTGCGCCAGTGCCACGGCGCCCATTGCGAGCGCGGTCACGGCGCCGACCCAGGCGACGAGCGTGCCGGCCCATCCGGTCGCCGCGAGCAGAGGATGCAGGCGCAGCAGCAGGTAGGCGCCGGCGGCGACCATGGTGGCCGAGTGCAGCAGCGCCGAGACCGGACTCGGACCCGCCATCGCCCTGGACAACCAGAACGAGAACGGAAGCTGCGCCGACTTCCCCAGCGCGGCGAGCACGATCCCGCCCGCCGCGAGATCCCGCCATGGTTCGGCTGCGCCGGTCAGTGAGGAGAGCGTGAGCGAGTGCGTCCCGGCGATGGCGAAGCCCGCCGCGGCGTACAGGCCCAGGTCGGCGGCGCGGGTGGTGAGGAACGCGACGTCCGCCGAGCGCACCGGCTCGGCCTCCCGCCACTCGTAGCCGATGAGCGCGTACGACATCGCGCCCATGACCTCCCACCCCATCAGCAGCAGGACTAGGTCGGACGCGGTGACCGTCACCAGCATCGCGCCCGCGAACAGCAGCATCAGGCCGAAGAACCGCGCGCCGTACCCGCCTGCGGCCGCGAAGACCAGGATCGCGGTCAGGACGGACGCGACCGTCACCACGAGCACGCCGGACAGCCCGTCCACGGCCAGCCCGCCGGGCCACCCCGGCAGCAGCGCGAAACGCGCGACGGGACGCGTCACCGCCGCCGCGACCGCCAGTGCCAGCACCGCGACCGCGGCCAGGACCCCGGCGGCCGGTGCCACGCGATCGGCCCGCCGCCCCGCGAGCAGCAGAAGCGCACCCGCGGCGGCCGGCGTCACGGCCAGCGCGACGATCATCCTCGGAGGTCTCCGGCGTCGTCGGTCATGTCCACGTCCCGGGCGCGGAACAGGGCGGTGACGACGGCGAACCCCATCGCCATCTCCAGCGCCATCACGGTGATCGCGACGAGCACGAGGACCTGGCCGTCCGGCGCGCCCGGCGACACCCAGTGCCAGAACCCGCCCGCCGCGACGACGATGCCGTTGATCATCAGTTCCAGGCCCATCATCAGCATCACGATCGACTGCTGCGACAGCGCGCCGTACAGGCCGACGCTGAACAGGGCGGCGGCGAGCAGCAGGAACGCCTGGAGGGTCATCGCACACCGTCCTCGCCGTAGCGTCCCGTCCGGGTCGCCAGCACGACCGTGGCGATCATCGTGGCCAGGATCGCGATGCCGATCACCATCATCACCAGCATCTTCGGCCCCATGATCGACTGGCCGAGCGCGAAGGTCGGGTCGTGCGGCGCGGCGCCGCGCCGCTGCGGCCACGGGATCGCGAACACCCCGGCGGCCAGCGCCGCGAACACCGTCCCCGCGACGGCCAGCGCGCCGCGCCGGTTGTGCACCATCGACATCGGCATCAGCCCGCCCGGGTCCATCATGTACATGATCATGAAGACCGCCATCACCAGCATCTCCATGATCATCATGAGCACGACCAGCACGCCGAGGTAGTGCAGGCCCACCAGCAGCAGCTCGCCGCCGACGCACAGGAACGACGCGAGCAGCGCGAACGTCGCGCGCGCCATCGACCCGACGGCGAACACCGCCGCACCGAAGGCGACCGCCGCGACGGCCAGCACCCAGAACAGGACGGTCACGGGAACCTCCTCAGTCCACGACGACGATCGCGACCACGAGCATCTGCAGCAGCACGGCGGGGATGAGGACCGTCCACGCCACCTGCATGAACCGGTCCATCCGCAGGACGGGCAGCCGCCTTCTCGCCCACACCAGCAGCGCCAGGACGGCGCAGGTCTTCACCGCCGACCACAGCCACGCGGGTAGCAGCGGACCCGCGCCGCCGCCGAGGAACAGCGGGACGGCCACGGCCGACGCCACGGTGAGAAGCCCGTACCGTCCGGCCAGGAAGACCAGGCGGTCGGGGCCGGACAGTTCGAGCGCCGCTCCGCCCGCGATGTCGGCGCCCAGCGGCGCCTCGAACGGCCCCCAGAACGCCATCGCGAGCGCGGACACCAGGTACACCGCGAACGCCCCCGGCATCCAGACCCCGAACCACAGCCCGTCCTGCGCCGCACCGATCGCCCGCAGGTCCAGCGAGTGCGCCGCCAGCGCCGCCGTGATGAGGGCGAACATGTGCGGCAGCTCGTACGCAAGGCCCTGCGCGAGGAACCGGTACCCGCCGACCAGCGCGTACGCGGAGTTGACGCCCCATCCCGCCAGCCAGACCGACGCCCACGCGACGACCTCCATCGCGTTGAACCACACGACGCCGACCCGCGTGTCCAGCGCGGCGTGGCCGCCGAACGGCACGACGAGCGCGGCCAGCGCCGCCGCCACCGGCAGCGAGATCGCACCGGCCCGCGTCAGCAGCCGGTCCGCGCTGGGCGTCGCGCGCCGCTCGGTCACCAGCAACCGCGCGGCCTCCCGGACCGGGCCGGGACCGCCCGCGAGCACCGCGTCCAACGACGCCGCCGCGACGGCGATCAGCCCGAGGACGAGCACCTCAACCATCGGCCGGCACCGCCGCGAGGTCCGGATCCAGGCTCGCGACGATCAGCCGGGCCTGCGCCAGCTCGGTGCCCTTCACCAGCTCGGGCAGCACCGCCACGAGCGCCTCGGCCCTGGCATGGCCGTGCGAGTCGTCGCCGTCGAGGGCGAGCCGGATCTCGCGGAGCCGCCCGCGCAACCGGTCGTTGACGTCACCGACATGCTGCGGCGCGACGCCGTGCCGCTCCGCCGCCTCCGGTGTGAGGTTCCCGATCCCTCTGGTCATCCACCGCAGCAACCGCGAACGCCGGACCATCCGGTCGAACGTGTCGAACCGCTCCCCGATCTCCTTGCCGCTGAGGAGGTCGTCCCGCAGAACGGCGGCGCGCCGCGCCGCGTCGTCCCAGCCCGCGACCCGCAAGAAGCGGGCGAGCCCGTCGAGCCCGCGCGCCCCCGGCCGCCCCTCCCAGAACGACCCGCCGCCCGTGTCGACCATCACGGCCTCCGCGGCCTGCACGACGTCCCCTTGCAACGCCAGGTCGAGCCGCAGGCCCGCGGGCCAGTCCGCCAGCACTGGACCGAGCGGGACGTGCAGGACGTCGAGCCGCAGACCGTCCCGGTCGTCCGCTCGACCGGCCGTCTCCACTTCGCCCGATGGGCGAGACGTCCGGGTTCCGTCCCACACGATGTCGTCCAGCGCGTCCGGCCGGACCCGCGCCCGCGGCCCCGGCATGCCCGACCAGACCTCGTCGATCGCCTCCGCCAGCGCCTCCCCCGGACGCCCGCACACGACGAGCACACCCGTCTCCGCCGGTGACACCGCCGCCCGCCACCCCCGCCGCCGCAACCCGGCCTCGACCGCGAGCCGCTCCCCCGTCCCGTCGGCCGCCGACACCACGAACGGGCGCGGGCTGTGCTTCGCCGGCCGCTCCAACCGCCGTCTCAGACCCACCGCAGCGCCCCTTCGCGCCACGCGTACAGGACACCGACCAGCAGCAACACCAGGAACGCGAACATCTCGACGACGGCCTTGACGCCTACCGACGCCACCACGAGCGCCCACGGGTACATGAAGACCATCTCCATGTCGAAGGCGAGGAACACCATCGTCACCGCGTACCAGCGGACGTGGTAGCGCGACATCGCTTGCTCGCGCGGACGCCCGCCCGACAGGAACGGCCCGCCCTCCATCTCCGGCGCGACCATGTACGACACCGCGTAGACGGCCGCGATGACCGCCCCCACCAGCCCCAGGACCGACAGGACCACGGCGTACGGCGGCATCGCCCCTCCCGGTTCCCGGCGTCCATCACCAGTCGATGTACCTGATCACCGCCGCCGGAAACCTCCGGGGGGTAATCCGGAGGCCGCCCCGCACACGGCGGGACGGCCTCGCGGACACCGCTCACGCGCCGACCGTCTCCTTCTCGGGGACCGCGCGCGCCGACCGGGCCCGCAGCGTCACCAGCGCGAGACCGGAACCGGCCAGCGCCACGACGGCGGCGCCGACGAACGCGGCCTGGAACCCGTCGGTGAGAGCGCCCAGGTTGCCGAGCTCTCCGCCGCCGTGCGAGGTGGCGATGGCGGTCATCGCCGCCAGCCCGATCGCGGAACCGACCTGGTAGGTGGTGTTGACGATGCCGGACGCCAGCCCGCCCTGCTCCGGGGCGACACCGCCGATCGCGGCCATGGTGGCCGGGATGAACACCAGCGACATCCCGACGGCCGAGACCAGCGAGCCCGGGAGCACATCGGTGAAGAAGCCGCCGCCCGCGTCGATCGTCGACAGCACGAACAGCCCCGCGGCCAGCACCAGCAGCCCGGTGACGATGAGCGGCCCGGTGCCGAACCGCCCGATGAGCCGTCCGGTGACGCCGACCATCAGCACCATCATCAGCGCGGTCATCGGCAGCAGCGCCGCCCCGCTGGGGAACGCCCCGTACCCGAGCACCTGCTGCAGGTAGAGGTTGAGGAAGTACCACATCGGGATCCACGCGGCGCCCAGCAGCGCCATCGCCGCGTTCGCACCGGCCAGGCCGCGCGTGCGCCACACCGACAGCGGCATCAGCGGGCTGCGGACGATCCGCTGCCACGCCACGAACAAGGCCAGCAGCAGCACCGCGCCGCCGAGTTGCAGGACGGTGGCCGTCGCACCCCATCCGCGCTCGGGCGCCTGGACGATCGCGTAGACGGCCAGGGCGAGCCCGCCGGTCACCGCCGCCGCGCCCAGCACGTCCAGCCCGGCGCGGCGTCCGGGGACGTCCGGCAGCAACCCCGGCACCAGCGCCAGGGTCGCCAGCCCGATCGGGATGTAGATGATGAACACCCACGGCCAGCTCAGCCACTCGGTGATGACACCGCCGAGGAACACCCCGGCCGTCCCGCCCGCCGGTGCGGCGGCGCCGTAGAACGCCATCGCCCTGGCCAGCTCCTTGGGCCGCGCGGAGAACAGCGCCATCAGCAGCGTCAACGAGGACGGCGCGATCAGCGCCGACCCGACGCCCTGCACGGCGCGCCCGGCGATCTCGATCCCGGCCCCGCCGGCGGCCGCCGCGACCACCGACCCGGCGACCAGCACCACCCAGCCGGCCGCGAACACCCGCCGCGCGCCGAGCAGGTCCGACAGGCGGCCGCCGAGCAGCAGCAGCCCGCCGAACGCGACGACGTAGGCGTTGAACACCCACTGCAACCCGCTCGGGCCGAAGCCCAGATCGCGCTGCAGGTCGGGGAGCGCCACCCCGATGATCGACGTGTCCATGATCACCATGAACTGCGCGGTGGCGAGCACGGCCAGCGCCCACCACCGCCTCGGGTCTGCGGACATGACGGTCCGTCCCTCCACTCGGCTGTACCCCTAGGGGGTATGTGCGTCGGACCGTAACATACGCCTAGGGGGTATTCATTCCCCGCCCGCCGCCCTTCCTCCGATCCACCGCAATTCCGTACACTTCGCTTCTGTGCTGTCGCGAGGGGGGCGAATATGAGCACGGCCGACCGGCCTGACGACCAGGACTCGCCCGGCTCCCCCACTCCCCCGCCCCCGAACTGGGGCCGCGCCGACCACCCCAAACCGCCCCCCGCCGAGGGCGACAAGCTCGTGGCGAGCTGGCGCACCAAGTCCGCCCGGAAACCCACAGCGGACGAACCCGCCGAGCAGGCGAGACCCCACAGCCGCCCCCCACGCACCCCCACCGCCCCGACCGCCCCACCCACCAGCCCCCTGGCAGCAGCAGCACCATCGCCCGCGCCCCGTCCAGGGCCTACGCCGGCAGCGCACACCCGTCCGCAGAAACACACGCCGCCCCAAACGACCACAAACGCCGAAGCACCCGGCGCCACCCCCGCGCCACCCCAAGCAACACCGTCCAGCCCACGCCAAAGACCAGCCCCGGAGCCACACGCCCAACCGCAGGCGAACACGGGTACCGGCGCACACGGTGCGTCTGCGGCGCCACCTCAAGGAACGCCCTCCGCGGCGCGTCCAGGCCTGCACACATGGCCGTCGGCGGGGCCGCGTGCGGGTGCGGCGGCGGTTGCGAGTGGCGCGCAAGAGCGGGTGCGGATTCGGGACGGGGCGGGGGCGGAGGCGGACGGGCCGGTGTTCGATCGGCCCCGGGGGGCGCCCACGCCGCCGGAGGGCGGGGCGACGCGGGTGTTCCGGCCCGGGCTGCGGTCGGGGATCGCGGTCGCGGCGGTCGCGGCGCTGGTGGCGGGGGGCGTGGCGTACCTGGTGCGGGACGGCGGTGGCAGCGGAGGCGGCGGCGCCGAGGGCGCGGAGGCGGCCGACAAGGTGTTCGCGGTGCCTCCGGCGTTGTACGACGGGCACGAGCAGTCGATCACGGCGGTCGCGGTGCGCGGTGACACGGCGGTGACGGTCGGCAGCGAGACCGTGGACGCGCCGCGCGGGCAGATCCTTGTGTCGTCCGACGGCGGCAAGGCGTGGAACGCCGCGAAGGTGAAGGACGAGGGCGGGACGAGCGGCGACGTGCCCCAGGTCGTCGCGGCGGGGAGCCGGTCGTGGGCAGCGTTGGGCGAGGGCCCCGGAGGCGTGGCCGCGTGGACGAGCGCGGACGGCCGGACGTGGTCGCATCGGACCGCCGGCAAGGGCGTGTTCAATCCGGGCGACCACGTGACCGGGCTGGCCGCCACCTCGGCGGGCTTCGCCGCGATCGGGACCAGCCAGAATGCGCCCGTCCTGTGGACGTCCTCGGACGGCACCACGTGGCAGCGGCAACAGCCCGCTCTCCAGGGCGGCCCGCAGAGCATCGCGACGAGCGGGAACACGCTCGTCGTGAGGAACGACAAGGGCGACCTGTGGCGGTCCGCCGACGGCGGACGGACGTGGGCCCGTGCGGAGGTTCCGCAGAGCGACGGTTCGTACGGGCCGGTGGTGGCGTTGACGTCCGGGCCCGGCGGTTTCTTCGCGGCGCGGGAGGGGCGCCGTACGGGCGGGTCGTCGAAGAACCCGAAGAAGCGCGCTCTCGCGGTGTTCTTCCGGTCGTCCGACGGCGTCGGCTGGACGCGTGCCAGCACCATCGACCGGCGCACCTATTCCAGCTTGGCCGCGTTGGGCGGTTCCGACGCGGGGCTGGCCGCGCTCACGCCGCTCAGCGACGGGCGCGTGGCCGTGCAGCGGAGCACGGACGGCGTCAACTGGCAGCCCGTGGAGAGGCTCGCGACGGACCAGGGGCGCAAGGCCGAGTCGACGGCGGCGCTCCCCAAGGGCGTTCTTGTGGCGGGACACCAGAACACCGGCGCCTACCTGACGGCTCCGGGCGCGCGCCACGGGGACATCGACCTGCTCTCCATCCCCGACGCGGTCACACCGGACCGGACCATCAGGCGTTTGACGTCCGCCAATGGCACGACGCTGGCGGTCGGTAGCGGCGCAGGCGAGGCAGCCGTCTGGACGACAAGGGACGGTAAAACGTGGACGCGCGCCGGCGGCACGGGCCTCGCAGGGCCGGGCGTGCAACGGCTGGCGGGTGCGGCCTACGGGCCGAAGGGCTGCTCCTCCTCACCTCGAACGACGCGAACGCGTGGAACCCCGCGACGGCCCCAGCGGATGACGACGGCGAGCTAGGCGGCGCCGCCTACGGACAGGCGGGCTACGTCGTCGTGGGGTCGACGGACAAATCACCTATCGCATGGCGTTCTAACGACCTCGCCCAGTGGACCGCCGGATCCGGTGATCTCCAGGACGGGAAGATGCACGACGTCGTCTCCGTGACGAAGGGCTATGTCGCGGTCGGCGAGCGCAATGGCGCGCCCGCCGTGTGGACGTCCGACGACGGCGCGAAGTGGACGTCGGTACAGCCGCCGCAGGCACAAGGTCCCTTCACCCATGTCGTGGCGCGCGGCGACACCGTGGTGGCGACGGGCGCGGGCAACGTCGTCGCCGTGTCGTCCGACGCGGGACGGACGTGGCGCGCGCAGACCGTCCAGGCGTCAGCGCTGACGGCGAGCCTGGCGACGCCGCGCGGCTTCGTCCTCGCCGGGACACCGGCCGGGACCGACGACGTCGCGCTGTGGAGCTCCCCCGACGGCACGTCCTGGCGGATGGCCCGTCCGCACGGCGCCCGCCTGGAGGGTGACGGGAGCCAGCGGCTGACGGGCCTCGCCCTCCAGGGCAAGGGCCTCGTCGCCACCGGTACGGACGGCACCGCCCCGACCCTCTGGCGCACCGATCTGCCCTGAGCCGGAGGGTCGCGGCGGGAGGGTCAGGACGCGGCCTGCCGGCGGCGGTCGGCCTCGGCGGCACTGAGGATCATCTCGTCGACGACCCAGCGGGCCTCCGGCGACAGGTCGACCAGGGCGCGCAGGACCTCGGGCCGGATGATGCCGTGCTCGACGTCGCGGCGCAGCGCCTTGAGGGTGATGTCCTCGTCGATGGGGGCGGTCTCGCTGGGGCGGCCGAAGTAGCCGATCGGCACGCCGAAGAAGGTGGCGAGCGCGCGGAGGGTCTTGAGCTGGGGGTTCTCCTGGCGTCCGGTGCGCAGCTTCCACACGGTGGTGGACGAGATGTCCTCACCGGTGGTGCGCGCGATGGCGGCGGCGGTCTCGACGTTGTTGCGCGGCGGCTGCGCGTCCGCCGGCCACAGGTTGCGGATCAGCCATTCGACCTTGTCCGCCAGCGTCGCGCTCGGCGCGATCTCTTCCGTCTTGTTGCTCATCCGGCCCCTCCCGAACCTCACCGACGCCAACGACTTTAGTTGACCGCAGGAGTGCCCGTCAGCCAAGGACACGGGAATTGTTTCAGCACGTATCGGATCGATCACGCAGCAGAACCGGAACCTGCGGGGTAGCGGGCGCCTCCCCCGCGGGCGCCACGCCCCTCCCCCTCTGCGGCGAACTATGCCAAGAGGCATTGCAAAGGCCCTTTGCAACTCGTAGCGTCCACGTCATGAAGGAGCAACCGCCGCCCGGGCAGCCGCCCCCGCACCGGCCGCCGAAAGAGCAGCCGGCCCCCGAGATGATCACCGACCCGCGGCAGGTGCGGCTGCTCGCCCACCCGCTCCGGCAGCGGATCGCGGAGATCATGCGGCGCGGGCCCGTCTCGTCCACGACACTCGCCCGCGAGCTGGGCCAGAGCACCGGCGCGACGAGCTACCACCTGCGGCAGTTCGCCAAGTACGGGTTCGTCGAGGAGGTGCCGGAGCTCAAGCGCGGGCGGGAGCGCTGGTGGCGGGCCGTCCCGGCGGACCGGCGGATCCCGCCCCACCGCGAGCAGTCGCCGGCGATGCGGGAGGCGGTCGAGCAGGCGACGAAGCTGGAGGTCGCGAACGAGCTGGAGATGCTGGCCCGCTACCAGCGGGAACGCGACGGGATGGGCGAGTGGGCGGACGCCCTGCTGTTCTCCACCGCCACCGTCACGCTGACGCCCGACCAGGTGCGTCCCTTCTTCGAGGAGTACATCGCGCTCCTCTACCGCTACAAGCGGGCCGACGACGACCCGCCGCCGGGCGCGCGCACCCTGCACGCCCGGTTCCTGGCCTTCCCCGAGGTCTGAGCCCGGAGGAGTCCGGGCCGCCGAGTTGCCCCTCGGCGGCCCGGGCGGAGGCCGCATCACACCCGCCGCCGTCCGTTCCATCGGCCGGCGGCGCGTCGCTCACACGATGCACAACCCCCACGGAAAGGAGAGCACTTCATGCTGCTCTCGAGCAAACGCACGCTGAAATGGGCGGTCCTGCTGCTCTGGGTCGCGATTGTCGCGGTCGCGGTCCCGTTCGCCGGCAAGCTGCCGGACGTCGTGAAGGCGAAGTCGGCGGCCGAGCTGCCGCGCGGCGCCCAGTCCACCGAGGTGGAGAAGCTCACGGACCGGTTCCGGGACGGCAAGCAGGCCCCGGCCGTCATCGTCTACGCGCGCACCGCCGGCGTCACGCCCGCCGACCGCGCCGAGGCGGACGCCGACCGCCGCACCCTCGCTCCGCTCGCCGCAGGACCGGTCGACGCCCCGCAACCGTCGCACGACGGCCGGGCACTCCTGCTGACCGTCCCGCTCCACGACAACGACGACCTCACGGACAACGCCGAGAAGGTCCGCGACATGGCGACAGGACACGTCCCCCGAGGGCTGGAGGTGAAGGTGACCGGGCCCGCCGGCGCGGCGCTCGACTCCGGCGACGCCTTCCGCAAGGTCGACAAGCCGCTCCTCCTCGTGACGATCCTGCTGGTCGCGGCCGTACTGCTGCTCACCTACCGCAGCCCGATCCTGTGGCTGCTCCCGCTCGCCAGCGCGGCGATCTCGCTCCAGGTGTCCACGGCCGTCGTCTACCTGCTGGGCAAGTACGCCGGCCTGTACGTGGCGGACGGCATGTCGACCATCCTCAACGCGCTCGTCTTCGGCATCACCACCGACTACGCGATGCTCCTCCTCGCCCGCTACCGCGAGGAACTGCGCCGCCACGAGGACCGGTACCGGGCGATGGCCGTCGCGCTCCGCCGTGCCGCCGCGCCCATCACCGCGTCCGCCGCGACCGTCTGCCTCGGGCTGCTGTGCCTGCTCGCGGCGCACATGGGCTTCAACTACGCGCTCGGCCCGGTCGGCGCGATCGGCGTCATCGGCGGCCTCGTCGTCGTGATGACGCTGCTCCCCGCGATGCTGGTCGTGCTCGGCCGCTGGGTGTTCTGGCCGCGCGTCCCGCACTTCGGGGACGCGCCGCCCGCCCGCGGCGGCGTCTGGGACCGCGTCGGCCGCCGCGTCGCCGCACGTCCCCGCCTGGTCTGGACGCTCGGCGCCGCCCTGCTGGCCGCGCTCGCCGCCGGCTGCCTCGGCCTGCACACCGGCCTGGACCGCGCGCACTTCCTCACCACGACGCCGAACTCGGTGCAGGGCGAGCGCCTCGCCGCGGCCCACTACCCCGGCGACGAGAGCCGGCCCCTCCAAATCGTCAGCGGAAAGCCGGTCGATCTGCACGGCATTTCCGGGATCGCGCGGGTCGCGGCGCCCGAGACGTCGAGCGACGGACGCCTCACCCGCACCGCCGTCGTGCTGGCCGACCCGCCCGACAGCGACGCCGCCCAGCGGACCGTCGAGCGGATACGCCACGCCGAACCGGACGCGCTCGTCGGCGCGGGAGCGGCGAGCGAACTCGACCTCGCCGACGCGCAGGCGCACGACCGCCGCGTCGTGATCCCGCTGATCCTGGGCGTCGTCCTCGTCGTGCTGATGGTCCTGCTCCGCGCCCTCGTCGCCCCGCTGCTGGTGATCGCCACCGTCGTCGCGTCGTACTTCGCCGCGCTCGGCGCGTCCTGGCTGCTGTTCCGGCACGCGTTCGGCTTCCCGGCGCTGGACATCCAGGTCGCGCTGATGGGCTTCCTGTTCATGGTGGCGCTCGGCGTCGACTACAACCTGTTCCTCGTCTCCCGCATCCGCGAGGAGACGGCCCGCTCCGGGCACCGCGCGGGCGTGCTGCGCGGACTCGGCGTCACCGGCGGCGTCATCTCCAGCGCGGGGCTGGTGCTGGCCAGCACCTTCGGCGTCCTCGGCGTCATGCCGGTGACGATGTTCGTGGAGATCGGCGTGCTGGTCGCGCTCGGCGTCCTGCTCGACACCTTCCTCGTCCGCTCGGTGATCGTCCCCGCCCTGGCCCTGGACACCGGTCCCCGCTTCTGGTGGCCCGGCCCGCTGTCCCGCACCCCGGCACGCCCGGCCCCCGACCGAGAACCGGTCCCCAACGCCTAGAAGTGCCCGCAGGTCCCGGCCACCCCGCGCGACCGGGACCTTTCCCTTCCCCCGGCTCAACCAATGGCGGCGCCGAATCCCGCGTGCGGCAGGTGCAGGGACGGTAGCAGGGCATATCGCCACCTAATTCCGGGGCGCCGACCTGCATGCCGGGAATGCCGTCAATGGGCTGTCATTCGGACCCGCGGGCGACTCATCCATGCAGACCGCGAGCAACTCTCCCGTTGCCCGACGACACGTTGTCGACCGACACGAAGCGTAGTTAATTGATTGCTGTTCGCAGCAATCCGCGAAAGGAACCCACGGATGAGCCTTCTTCCGCCCGCCCGCGTCCTGGCCCTCGCCGTCGCCGGTCTCGGCGCCTCCGCCCTGCTCGCCGCCCCCGCCCACGCCGCCGCCCCGTCCGATCCCGCCGACCAGCCGACCTACACCTGCCGGATGCAGCTGCCGGCGCCCCTCATCTACCCGCCCGTGGTCATCGGCGCCGACTGCGATGCCGCGAACGGCGCCCCCGAGGACGGCGACTACAACGGCACCGTGAGGTTCGAGTTCACCGACCCCCGCTTCTACCCGCCGACCTGGGACTGCCGGCGCTCCAGCGTCCGCGGTGACATCCACGACCCCGACGACGGACGAGTCCTCGGGGCCGACTGCTCCGTGGTCCAGCCCGAGGAGTGACGGTCCGGGCCACGGCCGACTGACCGCGGCCGGTGACCCGTACGCGGCCCCGGAGGACGTTTCCCTCCGGGGCCGCGCCGGTACCGGCCACCGCGCGCGCCCGTGAACCGGTTCCCAAAGTGGATCACCAGAGGTTGGATGGTTCCGGCCGTCCCCGATCCCGAGCGAGGAAAATCGCCGTGACCGACCAGCCCCCTCCGATCGACTCCACCGTCCCCCAGACAGCCCGCATCTGGAATTACTGGCTGGGCGGAAAGGACCATTTCGAGGTCGACCGGCAGGTCGGCGAGGACATCCTGAAGGTCATCCCGGACATGGCGCTGTTCGCCCGCGCCACCCGGCAGTTCCTGCAGCGCGCCGTCCACCACCTCACCGCCGACCTCGGCGTGCGGCAGTTCCTCGACATCGGCACCGGGCTGCCGGCCGCCGACAACACCCACCAGGTCGCGCAGCGCGCCGCGCCGTCCGCGCGCGTCGTCTACGTCGACAACGACCCGCTCGTCCTCGCGCACGCCCGCGCGCTGCTGACCGGCGCGCCCGAGGGCAGGACCAGCTACCTGGACGCCGACCTGCGCGAACCCGAGAAGATCCTCGCCGGCGCGGCCGAGACCCTCGATTTCGGCGAGCCGATCGCGCTGATGCTGATGGGGATCCTCGGCCACGTCACCGACGACGATGAGGCCCGGTCGATCGTCCGGCGGCTGACGGACGCGCTGCCCGCCGACAGCTACCTCGCCCTGTACGACGCGACCAACGTCGTCGACCCCGCGTCGGCGGCAGCCATCGAGATCTGGAACCGTTCCGCCGAACCGCCCTACGTGCTGCGGACGCCCGCGCAGCTCGAAGGCTTCTTCGAGGGCATGGAACTCCTCCCGCCGGGCGTGGTGTCCTGCCCGCTGTGGCACCCGCCGGCCGCCGAGATCGGCGCAGCCACCGAGATCGACGAGTTCTGCGGCGTCGCCCGCAAGCCCTGACCCCGCCCTCCACGCACGACAGAGCCGAAACAGAAAAACCGCAGGTCAGAAACCTGCGGTCTGCGAAAAGTGTACCCCCGAGCGGATTCGAACCGCCGTTACCGCCTTGAGAGGGCGGCGTCCTAGGCCACTAGACGACGGGGGCCGGACTGTGAGCCTGCGCGGTCTCCCGCTTGGGCCTCGCCCAGCTTACCGGACCCGCACCCCCACCTCGAACCGAATTCCATCCTCGCACCGAAGAGCCCCAAAAACGCAAAAACGCCCGGTCGTCACTGACCGGGCACCTTGCACAATTGCGTCGCCCCGCGCGGCGAAGCCGCGCACCGGGGGTTCCAGGGGGTCGCCCCCCTGGGCAAACACTGCGGGCCGCGGCGAAGTCGCCCGAAGGGCGACGAGCAAACGACCCCGCAGCGTACCCCCGAGCGGATTCGAACCGCCGTTACCGCCTTGAGAGGGCGGCGTCCTAGGCCACTAGACGACGGGGGCCTGTCCACGATGGTGGACGCAGCTGGGGTACCAGGACTCGAACCTAGACTAAGTGAACCAGAATCACTCGTGCTGCCGATTACACCATACCCCAGTGCGGTACGGGCTTCCGGGCCGTTTCCGGCTGGTCGCTCGCGCCTCGAAGAGAATACAGGACGGCGCGTCAGCGGCCAAAACGATTGCCGCGGCGGGCGGGGTCAGCGGCTGAAGTCGGGCGGGCCGACGTGCTCGTCGCCCCACTCGACCAGGGGCCGCAGGCGGCGCCAGGCCGCGCGGACGCGGGTGACGGTCTCCGGCGTCGACATCCAGGGGTCCACCGGCCAGCCCTCGTGGGCGTAGAGGGAGCGGTGGCGCAGCAGGTCGAGGCGGGGATGGTCCTCGGGGGTGCCGCGCGGGCGGGTCTTGAGGCGGTCACCGGCGATCTCCAGCCCGGCGGCGCGCAGGCCGTCCACGATCGCCTGGAGCTCCTTGCCGGAGGAGTCGGCGTCGACGGCGGCCCGGTAGCGGCGGAGCTGTTCCGGCTTCGGCGCGTACATCCCGCCGGCGACCATCAGGCCGTCGGCGTCGATCTGGACGTAGTAGCCGCCGCTGTGCCCGCCCTGGTGCGTCTTGTAGGGCGTCTTGTCCTTGCTGAACCGGACGTCGCGGTAGGGCCGGAAGAGGTGGACCGCACCGAACTCCTCTTCGAGTTCGGCGCACAGCTCGGTCATCGGGCCGCGGACGTGGTCGTCGTAGACCTGCCGGTTGGCGGCCCAGTAGGACTTGCTGTTGTCGGCCAGGAGGCCCTCGTAGAACTCGAACGCCTCGCTCGTGAAGCCGGTGAACGCCATGACCTCCCCCTTCCGTACGGCGCCCCCAGCTTAGGGACGCCGTACGACAGCGGGGGTCAGTCGCGGGTGACGACGCGGTTGGTGAGGGCGCCGATGCTCTCGATCGTGACCGTCACCTCGTCGCCGACCTGCAGCGGGCCGACGCCGGCGGGGGTGCCGGTGAGGATGACGTCGCCGGGCAGCAGCGTCATGACCTGGCTGACGTATTCGACCAGGCTGGGAATGTCGTGCAGCAGCAGCGAGGTGCGGGCCTCCTGGCGGACCTCGCCGTTGACCGTGGTGGAGAGCGCGAGGTCGGACGGGTCGACCTCGGTCTCGATCCACGGGCCGAGCGGGCAGAAGGTGTCGAAGCCCTTCGCCCGCGTCCACTGCCCGTCCTTCTTCTGCAGGTCGCGGGCGGTGACGTCGTTGGCGCAGGTGTAGCCCAGGATGACGTCGGCGGCGCGGGCGGCGGGGACCTCGCGGCACATGCGCCCGATCACCACGGCGAGCTCGCCCTCGTGGTCGACGCGCTCGGAGAGCCGGTCCGGGTAGGCGATCGCCTCGCCGGGCCCGATCACCGCGGTGGACGGCTTGGCGAAGATCACCGGTTCGGCCGGCGGCTCGCCGCCCATCTCGCGCGCGTGGTCGGCGTAGTTCTTGCCGATCGCGATGATCTTGCTGGGCAGGATCGGGGCCAGCAGCCGGACGTCGGCGAGCGGGAAGCGCTGCCCGGTGAAGGTGAGCTCACCGAACGGGTGGGCCGCGACGGCGGCGATGGTGTTCTCCTCCACCACACCGAAGGACATGCCCTCGTCGGTGGAGAACCTGGCGATACGCATGGCCGAGAGCCTAGTACGCGGCTCAGAACCCGCATGCGGCACCGTTGAGCAGGCAGTGCCGCGGCGCCGCCGCGACCCCGGAAGCGCCGTACTCGACGTCCAACGTGCCGCCGGGCGGGATCGGGTCGGCGCCGGCGCTCTCGATCACCGGATGGGGGCCGCCCCGGACGAGGCGTCCGTTCCAGACGTTGCGGACGTCCGCGCCAGGCGCGTCGAAGCTGATCCGCCAGGCGTTCATGGGGCGTCCGGTGCGGTTGGTGATGACGAGCCGGCCTTCGTAGTAGCCCTCGTCCTGCTGGACGAGCTGGTAGGTGACGCCCGCGCCGTTCACCACGGGCCCGGACGGCGTCGGGGCGCCGAGCGTGGGACTGCTCTGAGCGGGCCTCCTCGCAGACGGGCCGCCGGACGCTCGGGTCGTTGTCACCGCGGGGGCACGCGGCCCGGGGTCCTCGTCCGATCCGCCGCCGCTGAGCAGCGACACCGCGCCGAGCGCCGCAAGCATGACGAGCACGGCCCCGACCAGCGAGACGATCACCCCGAGCCCCCGAGGCAGGGCGGCCGCCGAACGGCCTGCGGCGCCGGGGTTCGCCATCGTGGCCGATTCCTCGGCAGAGAACCGCGCCGTCGACGCCCCCTCCTCCGGGCCCTGCGCACGCGCAACGGCCGGCTCCCCCGCGACCCGCCGATCACCCTGATCAAGTGCCGACACCTCCGCCGCTCCACCCTCGTCCGCCGGATCGGCGGGCTCTACCGGGTCGGGTGCCGTGACCTCCGGTGCCGCGTCCGTGCTCGTGGGCTGAGGCGCGCTGCTCGCAGGCGGGTCCGGCGCGGTGGCGTCGGGATCGGCCCGGTCGTCCTCCGGGACGGCCGGCGGGGCGGGACGGAGGAACTCGACGGTGGTCGTGTGGTCCGGGGGCACATAGCCGGGCTCCTCGCCGCTCAACTCGCCCTCCCCTGTGGCCGGTGTCACATAGTCCGACGACGGGCGGGAACGGCAAGTTCGGCCGGGGTGCCGGGAATGTACGGTCAGCCGGCGGTGGCGGGCTCCAGTCCGCGGCGGGCGGCCTGGCGCTGGTGCCGGTTGAGCATGTCGGTGATCAGCTCGATCGCGTCCGGGGTGCCGATGCCCTGGGCGCCGCTGAGCCACCGGGTGGCCTCGGCGAGCAGGTCCTCCGCGGCCCCGTCGGCGCCCGCGTCGGCCAGCCGGCCGAGCACCGAGCCGAGCCGCAGCGCGGCGGCGGCGTGCCCCGACTCGGCGGCCCGCCGGAACCAGTCGGCGGCCTGCCCGAGGTCGCCCTCGCACTCGTGGATCTCGCCCAGCCCGAAGGCGACGTCGGCCCAGGATCCGTCCGTGGGACGCCCGAGGTCCTCGGGACTCCAGGGTCGGACAGGCATGCGATCACTCCGGCGGTTCGGCGATGGGACGGCGGCGCGCGTGTCCCGCACACGTGCCGTGCGCGAACCATGGTGGCCGCGCCGCCCGAAATCCGCCACCGGTTTCGGTGGGTTTGATGGAATTTCTACGTGACTACCCGGTCAGTCCAGGAAAGCCCCTCGTCCGTTCGAACGACGCCGTTCAGCCCAGCATGTACCGGGGAGCGCGTCGTCGAAGCCGTCGCGCCGCCGAACCCGTGCGGCTGCAGCTGCGCGTGGCGATGCACATGGGGCCGGTGCAGCGCGGCGCGCGGGGCGTGTGCGGGCTGGCGATCATCACGGCACGGCGGCTGGTGGTACGCGCGTATCCGGGTGCGGGTGAAGGAGGCCTCGCTGCAGGGCTGGATGACGCTGGAGGGCGGCGGGCCCCGGGCGCGGGCGGTGTGAGACGGTGGGCTCGACCAGACGTGAAGGGGGTCGGCGTGTCCGTCGTGAAGATCAATGTCCTCACCGTGAGCCCGGAGATGCGCGAGGAGGTCGAGAAGCGCTTCGCCGGGCGGGCGGGGCTGGTGGAGTCCGCGGAGGGCTTCGAGGGCTTCGAGCTGCTGCGCCCGGTGGAGGGCCAGGACCGCTACCTGGTCTACACCCGCTGGCGCAGCGAGGAGGACTTCCAGCGCTGGACGCAGAGCCAGGCGTTCCAGCACGGGCACGCCCAGGCCGCCGCGGAGCGCCCGGCGGGCCAGGGCCATGGGCACGGGCACGGGCACGGCGGGCCCGCCGCGTCCGGCTCGGAGCTGTGGGCCTTCGAGGTCGTCGAGAGCGCCGGCCCCAAGCAGGGCTGACCCGGACGAACGCGACGAGCGCGGGCCCTCGCCGGGCCCGCGCTCGTCGCGTGCTCACCCCTTCACCAGGTCCCGGTAGTCGGGGTGCTTCTCGATCCATTTGCCGATGAACGGGCAGCGCGGCACGACCGGCTCGCCCTTGCCCCGGACGTCGTCCAGCGCGCCCCTGGCCAAGGAGCTCCCGACGCCCTTGCCCTCGTAGGCGGGCAGGACCTCGGTATGGGTGAACACGACCGCGCCGTCGCGCCGCTCGTACTCGGCGAACCCGGCGAGGTCGCCGTCCACCCGGATCTCGTAGCGGCCTTCCCCGGCATTGTCGGTGATCTCGGTGCTCATGCCCCGATCATGCCCGACAGGCGACGGGTTAGCCCGCCTCGTACCCGGCGTGCAGCAGGCAGTAGGTGACGGCCTCCTCCAGGGCCTGCCAGGACGCGGCGATGACGTTGTCCTCCACGCCGACCGTGCCCCACTCGCGTTCGCCGTCGGCGGACTCGATCAGCACCCGGGTGCGGGCGTCGGTGCCGTGCGCGCCCTCCAGGATGCGGACCTTGTAGTCGACCAGCTGCAGCCGCGCCAGCTCCGGGTAGAGCCGGCCGAGCGCGATGCGCAGCGCGTTGTCGAGGGCGTTGACGGGGCCGTTGCCCTCGCCGGTCGCGATGATCCGCTCGCCCTTGGCGTGCAGCTTGACGGTGGCCTCGCTGACCATGGAGCCGTCCGGGCGGCGCTCCACGATGGACCGCCACGACTCGACCTCGAAGTGCCGCTGCCGGACGCCGGTCAGCTCCTCGCGCAGCAGCAGCTCGAACGAGGCGTCCGCGGCCTCGAAGGTGTAGCCGGTGGACTCCAGCTCCTTGACCTTGTCCACGACGGCCTTGGCCTTCTCTCCGGACAGGTCGTAGCCGAGCTCGCGGCCCTTGAGCTCGACGGACGCGCGGCCGGCCATGCTGGAGACCAGCATCCGCATGTCGTTGCCGACGGCCGCCGGGTCGATGTGCTGGTAGAGATCGGGGTCGACCTTGACGGCGGAGGCGTGCAGCCCGGCCTTGTGCGCGAACGCCGACAGGCCCACGTAGGGCTGCTGGGAGCTCGGCGCGACGTTGGTGACCTCGGAGACCGCGTGCGCGATCCGGGTCATCTCGGCCAGCTGTGCGTCCGAGACCAGGTTCATCCCTCGCTTGAGCTGGAGATTCCCGATCACCGTGAACAGGTTGGCGTTGCCGCTTCGCTCGCCGTAGCCGTTCGCGCAGCCCTGTACGTGGGTGGCGCCGGCCTTGACGGCGGCGAGCGAGTTGGCGACCGCGCAGCCGGAGTCGTCGTGGCAGTGGATGCCGACGCGGACGCCGAGCCCGACGACCTCGTTCACGACGTCGGCCAGCTCGTCGGGCAGCATGCCGCCGTTGGTGTCGCACAGCGCGACGACGTCGGCACCCGCCTCGGCGGCGGCCCGGACGGCCTCCAGCGCGTAGGCGCGGTTGGCCTTGTAGCCGTCGAAGAAGTGCTCGGCGTCCAGGAAGACTCGTTGGCCCTCCGCACGCAGGTGGGAGACCGTGTCGCGGATCATCGCGAGGTTCTCCTCCAGGGTCGTGCGGAGGGCCAGCTCGACGTGCCTGTCGTGACTCTTGGCGACCAGGGTCACGACGGACGCGCCGGATTCGCGCAGGGCGGCGACCTGGGGGTCGTCGGCCGCCTTCACCCCGGCCCGGCGGGTCGCGCCGAACGCGGTGAGCCGCGCGTGCCTCAGGTCCAGCTCTGTTCGAGCCCGCCTGAAGAACTCGGTGTCCTTGGGATTGGCTCCGGGCCAGCCGCCCTCGATGAAGCCGACGCCCAGGTCGTCGAGGTGGCGCGCGACGGCGAGCTTGTCGGTCACGGAGAGGTTGAGCCCCTCCTGCTGCGAGCCGTCGCGGAGCGTGGTGTCGTAGACGTGGAAGTCGTCGCCTTGCATGGTTCCCCCAGGGATGGGTGATCAGCGCCAGGACACAAAAAAGACCCCTCACGGACGTGAGAGGTCTGCGCGCCGGCGGTGTCCCGTTAGTTGCCGGCGCGCCAGCCGATAATGACGAGGCTGTGGCGCATGATGCGACCCAGTCTGCCACACCCCCGCCCGTGCCTGGGACACCTGTCTCGGATCCTGAGATGTCCCCCGGCCGCTGACCCCCGCAGAACCTCCAGATCACGGTCGGAACCGACCTGTCACACCTAGGCGGCACACATCGGTTCATTTCATGGGATCGCGGTTCATCGGGGGACGGAAAATGCACGCCAAAGGTTAAGTAAGGTTTTCGTCGCGTAAACACGCTTGTGCATTGGCTGATGAATGACAGAGGATCGCGCTGTCCGCCGGAGGAGGGGATTCCGATGAGCGGTGAACCGGTTCGCGGAACGGTCGCGTCGTGGGACGACGAGAGCGGCTGGGGGGTGCTCGTCTCGCCGGACGTCCCGGGCGAGGTCTGGGCGCACTTCTCCGCCGTGCGCACCGAGCCGGGCGGCTTCGCCTCCCTGGATCCCGGGGAGAGCGTGCTGTTCACCTGGGAGGAAGCCGAGCAGGACGGCTACGCCTACCGCGCGCTGGACGTGCGGCCGGCCGGCCGGAGCTGAGGATCCCGGCGGCGGACCCACCACCGCCGCCCGCCGGCCCCCGGCGGACGGCGACCATTTCCGAAGGGAATGCCTGGAATGCTCATGCATACATTCGGCCGGACGGCCGTGATCAGCGGAACGGCGCTGGCAATGGCGCTCGGCACCGTGTCCGTCGCGTCCGCCGCGGGCCGTCCGGGGCACCGCGCCCCCGCGGCCGCCGCCCATTACTTCGTGTTCACCAAACGCCATCAGGGATTCGCCTACCGGGACCGGATCGGCGCGTTCCACGCGCAGGTGAGGCTCACCGGGCGGTACTCCCGGCAGTACCCGATGCCGTGGGCGTTCCAGATCACGAACAAGAAGCTGCGGGCGATCGCGCGGGGCCGGGCGGTCTGCACCGCGACCGGGCTGAACGGCCACTACCACGACCGGCACGTGATCCCGGTGGGCTACGTCTGGCACTCCACCGTCAAGCCGCACCGCGTCCGCAAGGTCTACACCCTCTCGGGGACCTGCACCTTCCCCGTGCAGGTCGGCGGCAGGCCCGGGCGGGCCTACGTCGGCTTCGCGTTCCACTACGCGATCAACCCGGACTCGCCCGGGGTGAGCCCGAAGACCGCCGGCTCGGCGCTCACCACCACCGTGCGCTTCGGCCGCTGACGCGGCCGGACACGACAGCGCCCGATGGCGCGCACCCGGGGACGGGCGCGCCATCGGGCGCCACCACGGATCAGACGATCTCGTGGACCCAGCCGTAGGGGTCGGGCCGGGTGCCGTACTGGATGCCGACCAGCTCCTGCCGCAGCCGCATGGAGATCTCGCCGGGCTCGCCGTCGCCGATCGCCCACTCCCGGTCGTGGCCCTTGACCCGGCCGACCGGGCTGATGATCGCGGCGGTGCCGCAGCCGAACACCTCGGTGATCTCGCCGGACGCGCAGCCGGCCTGCCACTCGTCGATGCTGATCTTGCCCTCCTCGGCGGGGATGCCGAGGTCGGGGGCCAGCTTGAGCATCGAGTCGCGGGTGACGCCGGCCAGGAGCGTGCCGGTGAGCGCGGGGGTGAGCAGCCGGGCCCCCGAGCCGGACCCGTAGACGAACATCAGGTTCATCGAGCCGACCTCCTCGACCCAGCGGTGCTCCACCGCGTCGAGCCAGACGACCTGGTCGCAGCCCTGCTGGACGG
Source organism: Actinomadura opuntiae (assembly GCF_030283205.1). Taxonomy (GTDB): domain Bacteria; phylum Actinomycetota; class Actinomycetes; order Streptosporangiales; family Streptosporangiaceae; genus Spirillospora. Next base: position 68,524 of record NZ_JASNWF010000016.1, on the reverse strand, counting down.
CCTCGGCCTGGCCGGCGAAGGACGCGGCGTAGTTGCCGCCGAACTTGGCCTCGCCGGTGCCGCCGGGCGCCGCGCGGGTGTAGTCCTGCGACAGCCACACCGAGACCGGCTTGATGCCGCGCGGGTAGTACAGGCCGGACGGGGAGGCGATGACCATGAAGAGGAACTCGTTCGCCGGGCTGTTCACGCCGAGCGCGCGGGTGGTGGCGAACATGAACGGCCGCAGGTAGAGGCTGTGGCCCTCGGTGTCGGGGACCCAGTCCTTGTCGGTGCGGACGAGCAGTTCGACGGCGTCGACGAACAGCTGCTCGGGGATCTCCGGCATGGCCATCCGCCGGGCGGAGCGGTTCATCCGGGCCGCGTTCATGTACGGCCGGAAGGTGACGATCGAGCCGTCCGGCTGCTTGTAGGCCTTGAGGCCCTCGAACAGCTCCTGGGCGTAGTGGAACACCTGGCTGGCCGGGTCCATCGGGATCGGCCCGTACGGTTCGAGCTTCGCGTCGTGCCAGCCGCGGTCCGCCGAGTACCGGATCGTGACCATGTGGTCGGTGAAGTACCGGCCGAAGCCCGGATCGGCCAGGACGCGCTCGCGCTCGGCGGCCGTCGCGGGCCGCTCGGTCCGCGTGATCTCGAAGTCCAGGGTGTCGCTCATCGCCGTTCGTCCTCTCCCGATCGCCGCGCCGGCCCCGTTGCCGCCCGACGGCTCTTCATCCCCATTGTCGTACTTCTTCGTGACCTCACTCCTCGCACGCGGCGCATACGGAAAACCGGGCGCGCCGCGAGGCGCGCCCGGAGTGTCCCTGCTCGTGGCCGGAGAGGCGCGCCCTCAGCCCGATACTCGCTTGGCGATCGCGTCGCCGATCTGCGCGGTCGACCGCGTCCCGAGCGCGGCGCGCTCGGCGAGGTCGTCGGAGACGGCCCGCTCGACCCGGCGGGCGGCCTCGCCCGCGCCGAGGTGGTCGAGCAGCATCGCGACCGACAGGATCGTCGCGGTCGGGTCGGCCTTGCCCTGCCCCGCGATGTCGGGGGCGCTGCCGTGCACCGGCTCGAACATCGACGGCGCCGTCCGGTCGGGGTTGACGTTCCCGGAAGCGGCGAGCCCGATGCCGCCGGCGATCGCAGCGCCGATGTCGGTGATGATGTCGCCGAACAGGTTGTCGGTGACCACGACGTCGAAGCGCTGCGGCTGGCCGACGAAGAACATGGTGGCCGCGTCGACATGGCAGTAGTCGGTGCTGACCTGCGGGTACTCCTCGCCGACCCGCTTCAGCGTGCGCTGGTAGAGATCACCGGCGAAGGTCAGGACGTTGTCCTTGTGGACCAGCGTCAGCTTCTTGCGCGGGCGCGCCGCGGCGACCTCGAAGGCGTACCGGACGACCCGCTCGACGCCGAAGGCGGTGTTGACGCTCTCCTGCGTGGCGACCTCGTGCGGGGTGCCCTTGCGCAGGACGCCGCCGACGCCGGTGTAGGGGCCCTCGGTGCCCTCGCGGACGACGACCATGTCGATGTCGTCGGGCGTGACGTCCGCCAGCGGGGTCCGCACGCCCGGGAACAGCTTCACCGGGCGGAGGTTGACGTAGTGGTCGAGTTCGAACCGGGTCCGCAGCAGCAGCCCGCGCTCCAGCGTCCCGCTCGGCACGCTCGGGTCGCCGACCGCGCCCAGCAGGATGACGTCCTGGCCGCGCAGCTCCTCCAGCACCGAGTCGGGCAGCGTCTCCCCGGTCCGGTGCCAGCGGGCGGCGCCCAGGTCGTAGGAGGTCTGCTCGAACGCGAGGTCACCGGACGGGGCGACGGCCTCGAGGACCTTCAGTCCCTCGGCGACCACCTCGGGGCCGATCCCGTCACCGGGGATGACGGCCAGACGAATGCTGCGGGAAGCCATGCGCGTACTGTACTGCAAACGTCTCACTGCTTGGGCTTTCGTCTCATATCCCGGTACAGCGGTCTCGCCGCCGGCGGCCGGGCGTCGCCTTTGTCACTCCGCGCGGGGTTGACGGGCCGGAGGGGAGAGGAGACGCTCTCCTCGACAAGTTCACATCGAGGCGACGGTGCGCAGGAACCTGGTGCGAATCCAGGACGGTCCCGCCACTGTGACCAGGGAGTCTCCCCCACCGCACGACCACGGCCGGACGACCGGCGGGAAGGTCGGCGGGAGACGGCGATCTGGGAGTCAGGACACTGACCCGTCGTCCTCCCGCAACCGGGGCGAGTGCACCCCGTGAGGAGAACCGACATGGCCGAGTCCGCCGTACCGTCCGCCGCGTCCCCGCAGGCCGAGCCGTCCACCGCGCCGCTGCGCGTGCCGATCCGCGACATCGTGCCGTGGGCCGTGCTCGCCGTGGTGCTGGCCGCGGTCCTGATCTACTTCGTCGGCGCCGAGCAGGGCGCGACCTCGATCTTCGGCGGCACCTGGGTGCACGAGTTCACCCACGACGGCCGGCACCTGCTCGGCTTCCCCTGCCACTGAGTTCACGCAAGCACGGTCGAGGACCTCGCCTGGCGGCTCGGCCCTTGACCGTGCTCGGGCGAGCGCGAACCCGCTTCGCGAGCTTCCCGGTGGGACCCGCCTCCGGCGTCGTCCCACCGGTCGGACAGCGCGCTCGCGCGGTGGCCAGGGGATTCCGATTCGAGGAGATGTCGATGAGAGCACTGCTGGTCCGCGGGATGCTCGCGGGCCTGGCCGCGGCCGCCCTCGCGCTGGTCGTCGCCTGGTTGTACGGGGAACCGCAGGTCGGGCACGCCATCGCGTTCGAGGAGGCGACGGCGCACGCCGAACACGCCGGGCACGAGCCCGAGGTCGTCAGCCGCACCGTGCAGAAGACCGCCGGCCTGATCACCGCGATGGCGGTGTACGGGGTGGCGCTCGGCGGGCTGTTCTCGATCGCGTTCGCCTTCGCGTCCGGGCGGCTCGGACGGCTCGGCGCCCGCGCCACCGCCGCGCTGGTCGCGCTGGCCGGGTTCGTGGCGGTCGAGCTGGTGCCGTTCCTGAAGTACCCGGCGACGCCCCCGGCGGTCGGCAACCCGACGACCATCGGGAGCCGGACGGCGCTGTACTTCTGCATGATGGCGCTGGGGATCCTGGCGACGACCGCGGCGGTGATCGTGTGCCGCCGCCTCGTCCCCCGGCTCGGCGCCTGGAACGCGGTCACGGCGACCGCCGTGGGCTACGTGGTGCTCCTCGCCGTCGTGTACCGGCTCACGCCGGAGCCCGACGCGGTCCCGGAGCACTTCCCCGCGACGGTCCTGTGGAACTTCCGGATCGCCTCCCTGGGCGTCCAGCTCGTCCTGTGGGCCACGATCGGGCTGCTGTTCGGCTACCTGACGGAGCGGGCGGGCGCCCGCCGCCGGGCCCTCGCCGCCGCCTGACCCGAACCGCCGCCTGACGGAAGCGCCGTGCTTGCGGCGGGCCGTCGCTACGAGCGCCCCTGTAGCGACGGCTCGCCGCGACCGGGCGGCCGGCGGAGACCGCAGTCCCCGCACAGCTCCCCGCCGGGCGGGACGCGGTAGTACAGGCAGCAGCTGCGGCGGACGAATCCGCGCGGACCGAACGTCCCCGTCCCCGCGAGCGGGGGCCGGGCGAGCAGCTCGCGGACGAGGGCGCCGCGGAAGGGATCCCGGGGGCCGACGTTCAGGCCGCCCGCGAGAGCGGAGGCCGCGTTTCCCCACAGCAGGCCGTCTGCAAGCCGGGAGACGGCCCGCATCGTGGCGCGCAGCGGCTCCAGCTGGCCGGTGACGACCGCGGCGTGGACGAGATCGGCGGCCTCTGTCGGGTCCTCGACGCGCCATCCGCGCGGTTCGGCGAGCCAGAGCGCGATGGGCGCCCCCGGCGCCCACCGCCAGTGCAGGCCGGACAGGTCGGGCACGACCCCGTGGGCCGCCGCCGCGACGACCGGCGACCACAGCCGCGACGCGAGGCCCTGGAACAGGATGGACGCCGCGACGCGCCGTTCGCCGGTGCCGAGCCGCTCGGCATAGCGGTCGGTGAGGTCCGTGATCCGGCCGGGATCCCGCTCGGGCAGCGCCCGCCAGGTCGGATCGACCTCCTCATTCGGATCAGTGGAGATCGCGAAATAAGGGCCGAGGCGCCCGGCCGCGCGCAGTGCCTGCGCGACGTCCTCGGTTGCGGCGGGCTTGGGCGGCGGCATGGCGTTCACCCTGCCATGCCGCCTACGTACCCGCCGCTACCGGGAGGGGTGGCCGCCGTTGTCGCGGCGGTCCAGCGCCGTCTGCAGGGCGCGGGCCGCCTCTTCGGCGGCGTCGTCCGCGGGCGCGTTGGTCCAGGTGGTGTCGTTCATGATCGCTCCGAATCGCTGAGGCTGGTGCCGGAGGGCCCCCGGGACGCGCGGTTCGCACGGGTCTCCGGGCGCGGAATCGGGCTCATGGCCGGGCGGAACCTCCGCAGCGGTGCCGGCCTGCCGATATCAGGCCCCGCTGCGGCAGCGAAGGATTACCACGAAACGCCGCATGATTACCGATCACGCTACCCGCCGTCCGGGCGACTGTCCCGACCCGTGGCGTAAAATCTCAACATATGAGACGTGACGGTGCTCACGAACGCGACGGGCGGGCGACCGGCCATCGGCCGGGCACCCGCCCGCGGCGGTTCGCTCCCGCTCAGTCTCATTCTGGGGGCGACCCCCCAGACCCCCGGCAAGAGCGACTGACCGTCGTCCTCCGGTCCGCCGGAGCTCCGCTCCGGACGCCGGTCAGTCGAGGTCGACGCGGCGGCCCATGTCGGCGCCCACCTCGGCGGTGATCGCGTCCACGAGCTGCGCCGGGATGGCCGAGTCGACGGTCAGCGCGATCAGCGCCTTGCCGCCCTTGGCGTCCCGGCCGACCTGCATGCCGGCGATGTTGACCGCGGCGTCGCCGAGCAGCTTGCCCACCGCGCCGACGATGCCCGGACGGTCGACGTAGGAGAAGAACGCCATGTGCGCGGTCGGCACCAGCTCCATGTTGTAGCCGTTGATCTCGATGATCCGCTCGGCGTGCTTCGGGCCGGTCAGCGTGCCGGACACCGACACCACCCCGCCGTCGCCCATCGTGCCGCGCACCTGCACCACGTTGCGCCAGTCGGGGCTGTCCTCGCTGGTGGTGAGGGTGACCTCGACGCCGCGGTCGCGGGCCAGCAGCGGCGCGTTGACGAACGTCACCGCCTCCTCGGTCACGTCCACGAACACGCCCTTGAGCGCGGCCAGCTCCAGCACCTTGACGTCGTGCTCGGCGATCTCGCCGCGCACCACCACGTCCAGCCGGACGGGGACGCCGCCGGCCAGCGAGGTGAAGATGCGGCCGAGCTTCTCGGCCAGCGGCAGGCCCGGCTTGACGTCCTCGGCGACCGCGCCGCCCTGGACGTTCACCGCGTCCGGCACGAACTCGCCGGACAGCGCCAGCTTCACCGAGCGGGCGACCTGCGTGCCGGCCTTCTCCTGCGCCTCGTGCGTGCTGGCGCCAAGGTGCGGGGTGACGACCACGTTGTCGTGGACGAACAGCGGGCTGTCGGTGCAGGGCTCGCTGCTGAACACGTCGATGCCCGCGCCGGCGACCCGGCCGTCCTTCAGCGCGAGGTCGAGCGCCTCCTCGTCGACGATCCCGCCGCGCGCGGCGTTGACGATCCGCACGCTCGGCTTGACCTGGTGCAGCTCGCGGTCGCCGATGAGGCCGAGGGTCTCGGGGGTCTTCGGCAGGTGCACGGTGATGAAGTCGCTCTGCTGGAGCAGCTCGTCGAGGGTGACGAGCTTGACGCCGAGCTGGGCCGCGCGCGCGGCCTGCACGTACGGGTCGAAGGCGATCACGTTCATGTCGAACGCGGCGAGGCGCTGGGAGACCAGCACGCCGATGCGGCCGAGGCCGAGCACGCCGACGGTCTTGCCCTGCAGCTCGACGCCGGTGTACCTGGAGCGCTTCCACTCGCCCTGCTTGAGGGCGGCGTGGCCCTGCGGAACGTTCCGCGCGGTGGCCAGCAGCAGCGCGATCGCGTGCTCGGCGGCGGTGACGATGTTGGAGGTCGGCGCGTTGACGACCATGACGCCGGCCTTGGTGGCGGCCTCCACGTCGACGTTGTCGAGGCCGACGCCGGCCCGCGCGACCACGCGCAGCCTCTTGGCGTGCTGGAACACCTCGGAGGTGACCTTGGTGGCGCTGCGGACGATCAGGGCGTCGACGTCCGCGACGGCGGGCAGCAGCTTGGCCTTGTCGCTGCCGTCGGCGTGGCGGACCTCGAAGTCGGATTCCAGCACGGCGATGCCGGCCGGGGAGAGCTCTTCTGCGACGAGGACGACGGGCTTGCTCAAGGAAACAGTCCTTCGGAAGTCGGATGTTCGGCTGGTGTGCAGGTGAAGTCGCGAGTCACCTCGTCGTGCCCTCGCCCCCAGCAGGCGAGTCTATCCCCCGGTGGGCGGCGGGGTTCGCGGCAGGCAAACACCGGCCGGTAACTCCACGGTGTCCGCCGCGCCCGCCCCGCCCTTACCTCCGCACCCGGCCGGCGGCCCCGGCCGGGTGCGGTCAGGCCGGGTGCGGTCAGGCCGGGTGCGGTCAGGCCGCGTTCGGCTCGGGCATCGCCGCCAGCAGGGCCGCGACCCGCTCGGCGTCGGCGACCCGCACGTGCGGGACGTCCACGAACACCCGCAGCGGCCCGGCCGGCAGGCCCAGCTCCTCGGCCACCTGGAGCTGCACCTCGCGCAGCGGGACGTAGGTCAGGTAGCCGCGGAAGACGTCCTGCGACCGGAACATCCCGGTCATGATCAGCCGGTAGCCGCGGATCCGGAACGACAGCGCGGTCAGGCACGGCACCGCGGCGGCGTCCTCGCCCGGCAGCGTCAGCGAGATCCACGCGCTGGTCGTCCACGGCCGGGCCCGCAGCAGGCCGACGACCCAGCGCAGCTGGTCGACGCCGTCGAGGTCGCGCAGCCGCGGCCCGTAGCGGCCGATCACCGCGTCCCGGGCGCGCTCCTGGACGCGGCGCGCGATCCGGTCCCGGTCGCCGTGCTTGAGCAGGATCGGGTCCTCCCAGCTCAGCGAGCTGATCTCGAAGAGCAGCGGGGGCCCCTCGATGATGGGCCCCGCGTCCTCCATCCCGGCCACTCCGGCCGCCCACACGTGCCGCAGGACGCCGATCCACGCCCTCCCGCACGTCTCCCAGCGCCGGACGTCGTTGTCCCCTCGCGCCTGCACGTCATCTCTCCGCGCCATTGCCCACCCGATCACCGCCAATGCGGAACGGGTGTTTTCCTGCCCGCGGCATTGCCGCGCCGGTGACGAATTGCGCCGCGCGCCCGGCCGGCCGGCCGGCGACGGCGCCTGACAGCCTCTCTCCACTCATGTACTCGCCCCAACGCCGCTCCGGCGGCGGTCACGTGAGTGTTCGCGCAGGTGCTCCCGCGCCGGCCACGGCCGTCGCGACTTTCTTCAAGTATCCGGCAAGGTACGCCAAAAGGGTAGGTTCTTTTACCCTGCGGGCCATCTCCACCGGCATTCTGACGGGCCGCGATCACAAAGGTCATTGGACACTCTGTCCAAACGATCGCCGCCTTTACCGGCGCGTGCGCGCGGGCTCGCTCACCAGGGGTCCGGGCCGTCCCGGTGCAGCACGACGTAGCCGTCCCGGCGGAACACCTCCCGGTAGCCGGACGCCGTCAGCTCGGCGACGCGCCGCTGCTGCTCGGCCACCGACGGGAAGGGGAACGTCTGCCGCTGAACGTCCGCGACGACCCAGGGCGCGTCGCGCGGCTGCCAGTCCCACAGCAGGACGCGCGTACGGGCCGTCAGCCCCGGGCCGACGCCGTTGGCGGCCTCCACCAGCGCCCCGTCGGGGACCTTCGCCACCGCCGCCGCGGCGGCCGACGCCCTTTCGTTGCGCAGGTACAGCGCGGGGTCGCCGAGCGCGCCGAACGCGAAGAACGGCACCGCGATGATCGCCGCCGCCAGCAGGCCGGCCGCGGGCGCCCAGGGCGGGCTCAGCCCCTCCCGGAGCCGTCCGCGCAGGGGCAGGCGGGCGCGCAGCCGGTCGCTGCGGCGCAGCCGGGCCGCGCCGTCCACGGCGGCCATGACCAGCGCCGCGACGATGAACGCGTTGTAGTGGTAGTGGGGCGCCCACCAGTTGGCGAACCGGTCGGCGAGCATCCGCTCGGCCAGCAGCGGCAGGACGACCAGCGTCAGCGGCGAGGCCAGCGGGAGCAGCAGCAGTGGCAGGACGAGGAGCCCCATCATGGCGAGCTTGGCGGGCGGCGTGCCGATCTCCGCGACCGCGTCCCACGGGTGCGTCAGCGCGTGCACGGCGGCGTGCGGGAGGTCGGGGCCCAGCGAGGTGTAGGCCCAGTAGTAGTCGTTGTCGCCGCCGAAGACGGCGATGGCGACCTTGGAGCACACGCCGGTCGCGACCGCGCCGACCGCCAGGTAGGCCAGGCCCGCGCGCCGCTCGCCGCGGCGGGTCAGCAGGAACAGCCCGAACCCCGCCAGCAGCAGCCCCATGTCCTCCTTGACCAGCAGCAGGAGGAGCGCGGCGAGCGCCGCCCGGCCGCGCCGCCCGGCGTCGTACCGCTCGATCATCACCGCCGACAGCAGCGGGACGAACGCGACCTCGTGGAAGTCGAACGCGAGCGCCTCGGCGACCGGCCAGGACAGCGCGTAGGCCGCGGCGGCGCAGTATCCGGCGCCCGCGCCGAGCCGGCGTTCGGTGAACCGCCAGATCGGCACGATCGCCAGCGCGAACAGCACGCCCTGCACGACCAGCAGCGTCCCCGGGCCGTCGTGGATCCAGTACAGCGGCGCCAGCACCGCCAGGATCGGCGAGAAGTGGTCGCCGAGGATCGAGAAGCCGGGCCCGAACCCGTTGTGGACGCCCTTGACGATCGCCACCGGGGCGCCGAAGCGGCTGTAGGACCGGACCGCCTGATCGAAGATCACCAGGTCGTAGGTGCTGGCGCGGAAGGCGCGCAGGCGCAGCAGCGCGAACGCCGAGTTCAGCACGGCGCTCGCGGCGACCAGCGCGGTGAGCGCCCACAGGCGCCGCCTCCCGCGCGGCGCCCGGCCTGCGGGGGCGCCGTCCGCCGCCGCCGCGACCGCCTCGACCTCCGCCACGGGCCGGACGCTATCAGCCGCGCCCCCATGCCCCGCCTCGCGGCGCCTGGAGAGCCTCACGCGAGGACCGTCACGCGGCGGCCCCCGGCGGGATCGCCCTCATGAGACGGCGGGGCCGGTCAGCGACGCCTCGCAGTGGTCCAGCCAGCGGACCTCGGCCTCCGCCTGGAAGATCATCGACTCCAGAACGAGCCGCCACGCGCGGGCGTCGCGGGCGTCGCGCCCGCCCGCGCCGCTCGCGCCGCCCGGGACGCCCGGCTCATCCGCGGCGGCGGCCTTCAGCCGGTCGAGGTCGCGCAGCCCGCGCAGGGTGGCGGCGCGCTGGGTCCGGACGACCTGGCGGACGTCCACGCCGGGCGCGGTGACGGCCAGCGCCAGCTTGATCGCCAGCTCGTCGCGGGGCCGGTCGGCGCGGCCGAGCGGGGTGGCGAACCAGCGCCGCGCGTCCGCCTCGCCGGCCGGGGTGATCCGGTAGACGAACCGGCCCTCGCCGTCGGCGCCGTCGCGGACGACCAGCTCGTCGCGCTCGAGGCGGGCCAGCGTGGAGTAAACCTGCCCGATGTTGAGCGGCCACGACGCCCCGGTGGACGCCTCGAACTCGGCGCGCAGCTGGTAGCCGTAGCGCGGTCCCCGGGACAGCAGCGCCAGCAGGCCGTGACGGATGGACATGATCACCGAGTATGCATACCCGGTATGCGCAGCGCAATACCGAGTATGCATCCCGGAGGACACGCTACCGGAATTTCACTGTGCGCGGCCATCGCGCGCCTTACCGTGACGATGTCCCCGGCCGATCAGGAGAGAAGCGTGACCTCGGACAGCACGATCAGCGTCCTGCGCGACGTCCTGCGCGTCTACGACCACCGGTACCTCGACCTGGACCGCCGGCAGCGGGACCGGCTCGTCGACGGCACCCGCCGGGTCATCGGCGAGGAGGGCCTCAGCGACGCCGCCCGCGCCGCGCTGCCCGCCGCCGACCGGCTCCGCGCGTTCTGCATCCAGTACGGCCTGCGCGACGAGCTGGAGCGGCTGATCCGCGACGAGGTGGAGGGCAGCCCCGCTGGCGCGGTCGTGGTCGGCGGCCGGATCTACGCGATGTACCCCTACCTGCGCGGCGTCCCCCGGCAGGACGCCGACATCACCACCGAGGTCGGCGTCGAGCACCGCCTCGACGCGGTGGCCTGGCAGGGCAGGCGGGTCCGGATCCGCGGCACCGCGCTGCTGGAGCGCGTCGAGACCAACCGGACGGCCGTGGACGTCATCCTGCGCGAGCGGGCGACCGGCAGGGAGCACGTGTTCCCCGCCGACCCGCGCCCCGCGCCCGGCGCGCAGGCCGGCGGCTTCGAGGCGTTCGCCGACCCGTCCGGCGTCGAACCGGGCCGCTGGGACGTGCACGTCGCCGCGACCGCGCACGGCGTGACCCGCGAGGCCCGCTTCGGCTCCCGCCGCAGCGACGGCCTGAAGACCGCGCCGCAGCGGCGCCCGGTGGGCCCGCACCACGTCTCGGTCTACTTCACCAAGGGCGGCCACCTGGCGCTGGTCGTGCGGGAGGACGCCGGCGCGACGTCCCTGCGCGCCCGCATCCGCCGCCGCCTGTCGCGCTGAGGACGCCGGGAACGCGAACGGGGGCGAGCGCCGCGCTCGCCCCCGGTCAGTGGAGCGGCTAGTCGTTCAGCCAGCTCATCATCGGGCGCAGCTCCGCACCGGTCTTCTCGATCGGGTGCTCGGCGAGCTGCTCGCGGTACTTGCCGAACTGGGCCTGGCCGCCCTCGAACTCCTCCACCAGCTCCTTGGCGTACGCGCCGGACTGGATCTCGCCGAGGATCTTCTTCATCGCGGCCTTGGTCTCCGGCGTGATCACGCGCGGGCCGCGGCTGTAGCCGCCGTACTCGGCGTTGTCGGACACCGACCAGTACATCTTGGAGATGCCGCCCTCGTACATGAGGTCGACGATCAGCTTCAGCTCGTGCAGCACCTCGAAGTAGGCGACCTCGGGCTGGTAGCCGGCCTCGGTCAGCACCTCGAAACCGGCCTTGACCAGCTCGGACGCGCCACCGCACAGCACGGCCTGCTCGCCGAACAGGTCGGTCTCGGTCTCCTCGGTGAAGGTCGTCCGGATACCGCCGGCGCGCAGGCCGCCGATGCCCTTGGCGTACGACAGCGCCAGCGGCCACGCGTTGCCCGAGGCGTCCTTCTCCACCGCCACGATCACCGGGACGCCGCGGCCCGCGACGAACTGGCGGCGGACGAGGTGGCCCGGCCCCTTCGGCGCGACCATCGCCACGTCCACGCCCTCCGGCGGCTGGACGAGCCCGTAGCGGATGCTGAAGCCGTGCCCGAAGAACAGCGCGTCGCCCTCGACGAGGGCCGGCTTGATGTCCTTCTCGAAGATCTCGCGGTGGTGGTGGTCGGGGGCCAGCAGCATCACGAGGTCGGCCTCCTCGGCCGCCTCCGCCGGGGTGACCACGCGCAGCCCCTCGGCCTCGGCCTTCTCCCGGCTGGCCGACCCCTCGCGGAGCCCGACCCGCACGTCGACGCCGGAGTCGCGCAGCGACAGCGCGTGCGCGTGCCCCTGGCTGCCGTACCCGATGATCGCGACGTGCCGGCCCTGGATCACGCTCAGGTCGGCGGCGTCGTCGTAGAACATCTCAGCCACAGTGCTGTTGCCTTTCTTCGATGGTTTGTACGTCTCGGGCCGGGCCGCGCGCCCGGTCGGGGCGCCCGGGTCCGGGCACCGCCTCAGGCGCTGCGCTCGATGGCGCGCAGCGAGCGGTCGGTGATGGACCGGGCGCCGCGCCCGATCGCCACCATGCCGGACTGGACCAGCTCCTTGATGCCGAACGGCTCCAGCACCTTGATGAAGGCGTCGAGCTTGTCGCGGTTGCCGGTGGCCTCGATCGTGACCGCGTCGGGCGCCACGTCCACCACCTTGGCACGGAACAGCGTGACGGTCTCCAGGACCTGCGAACGGGTCTCGGCGTCCGCGCGCACCTTGACCAGGACCAGCTCGCGCTGCACCGACGCCGACGGCTCCAGCTCGACGATCTTCAGCACGTTGATCAGCTTGTTGAGCTGCTTGGTGACCTGCTCCAGCGGCAGCTCGGCGACGTTGACCACGATCGTCATCCGGGAGATGTCCGGGTGCTCGGTGGTGCCGACCGCGAGGGACTCGATGTTGAAGCCGCGGCGCGAGAACAGGGCCGCGACCCGCGCCAGGATGCCCGGCTTGTTCTCCACCAGGACCGAGAGGGTGTGCGAGCTCATCGCGGTCAGTCTCCGTTCTCCCACTCGGGCGCCATGTCCCGCGCGATCTTGATGTCGTCGTTGGTGGTGCCGGCGGCGACCATCGGCCAGACCATCGCGTCCTTGTGCACCACGAAGTCGATCACGACGGGGGCGTCGTCGATCTCCATCGCCTTGGCGATCACCGCGTCCACGTCCTCGGCCCGCTCGCAGCGCAGGCCCACGCACCCGTAGGCCTCGGCGAGCTTGACGAAGTCGGGGATGCGCTTGACCGCGTGCCCGGCGCGGGGCTGCAGCCCGGTGTTGGAGTACCGCCCCTCGTAGAACAGCGTCTGCCACTGCCGGACCATGCCGAGGTTACCGTTGTTGATCACGGCGACCTTGACCGGGATGCCCTCGATCGCGCAGGTGGCCAGCTCCTGGTTGGTCATCTGGAAGCAGCCGTCGCCGTCGATCGCCCAGACCGTGCTGCCGGGGGCGCCGACCTTGGCGCCCATCGCCGCCGGGACCGAGTACCCCATCGTCCCGGCGCCGCCGGAGTTCAGGAACGCGCCCGGCCGCTCGTACTTGATGAACTGCGCCGCCCACATCTGGTGCTGGCCGACGCCCGCGACGTAGTAGGCGTCCGGGCCGGCGATCTGCCCGATCCGCTCGATGACGTACTGCGGGGACAGCGTGCCGTCCTCGGGGGTGTCGTAGCCGAGCGGGTAGGTGTCGCGCCAGGCGTTGAGCTGGCGCCACCAGTCCTCGTAGTTCCCCTTGCGGCCGTTCTCGTGCTCGTTCTGCACCGCGACGATCAGGTCGGCGATGACCTCCCGGGCGTCGCCGACGATCGGGACGTCCGCGTGCCGGTTCTTGGAGATCTCCGCGGGGTCGATGTCGGCGTGCACGACCTTGGCGTGCGGGGCGAACCCGTCGAGCTTGCCGGTGACCCGGTCGTCGAACCGGGCGCCGAGCGCGACCAGCAGGTCCGAGCGCTGCAGCGCGCCGACCGCGCCGACCGCGCCGTGCATGCCCGGCATGCCCATGTGCAGCGGGTGGCTGTCGGGCAGCGCGCCCTTGGCCATCAGCGTGGTGACGACGGGCGCGCCGGTCAGCTCGGCGAGCACCTTCAGCTCGGCGGCCGCGCCGGCCTTCAGCACGCCGCCGCCGACGTACAGCACCGGGCGCTCCGCCTCGACGATCAGCCGTGCCGCCTCGCGGACCTGCTTGGAGTGCGGCCGGGTGACGGGGCGGTACCCGGGCAGCTGCATCTGGACGGGCCACTGGAACTCGACCGTGGCCTGCATGGCGTCCTTGGCGATGTCGACCAGGACCGGGCCGGGGCGGCCGGTGCCGGCGATGTGGAACGCCTCGGCGATGGTGCGGGCGATGTCCTCGGCCCGGGTGACCAGGAAGTTGTGCTTGGTGATCGGCATCGTGATGCCGGCGATGTCGGCCTCCTGGAAGCCGTCGGTCCCGATGAGGGAGGTCGCCACCTGCCCGGTGATCGCCACCATCGGCACCGAGTCCATGTAGGCGTCGGAGATCGCGGTGACGAGGTTGGTGGCGCCGGGGCCGGAGGTGGCCATGCAGACCCCCACCTTGCCGGTGACCATCGCGTAGCCCTGCGCGGCGTGGCCGGCGCCCTGCTCGTGCCGGACGAGGATGTGGCGCAGCTTGTTCGAGTCGAACAGCGGGTCGTAGGCCGGGAGGATCGCGCCCCCCGGGATGCCGAACACGGTGTCGACGCCGACGTTCTCCAGGGCGCGGACCAGCGCCTGGGCTCCCGTCATCTGTTCGGTCGTCATGATCTGAGTGTCCTTGGGAGAGAGGGTCTGGGCTCGCCGGGGCAACAAAAAACCCCCGCCGCCGGAAGCGGTCGAGGGGAGGCGCGCAGGTCGGTGAGCTTGGTCAGCCTGCGCGCCGACCAAGTACTACGAGGATGCCGTTGATGGTGTTCTGCACGCAGCCACTTTCGCCGAGATCGGGCCCACCGTCAAATCCGTGGACAATAAATCTCGTCATATGAGACGGCAAAGCCGCGCCGGGTCAGCCCGGCAGCGGCAGCGGAAGATCGCCGGACAGGTCCTGCGCGGCGAGGTTCGTGCGGACCAGCGACTCCACCCGCCCGGCCGCCATCGGCCGCGCCACCAGGAACCCCTGCCCGCGCGGGCAGTCCATCGCGCGCAGCAGCTCCAGCTGCTCGGGCCGCTCGATGCCCTCCGCCACCACGGTCAGCCCGAGGTCGCGGCCCAGCCGGACGATCGTCCGGGTCAGCAGCGACAGCGTCTCGTCCGAGCCGAGGCCCGCCACGAACGACGGGTCGATCTTGATGACGTCCACCGGCAGCTGGCCGAGGTAGGCCAGCGACGCGTACCCGGTGCCGAAGTCGTCGATCGCGAGGCGCACGCCGAGGTCGCGCAGCTCCGACAGCCGCGCCACGTTCTGCCCGCCGTCCTCGACGAGCACCTCCTCGCGCACCTCCAGCGTCAGCGCCTGCGGCGGCAGCCCGGTGTCCTCCAGCGCCGCCGCGACCGACTCCACGAACCGGGGCGCGGCGATCTGCCGGGCGGTGAAGTTCACCGACAGGCCGACGTCCCAGGAGTCGCGGCGCCACCGCGCCACCTCGCGGCACGCTTCGCGCAGCACCCAGTCGCCGAGCGGGATCATCAGGCCGGACTCCTCCGCCGGGCCGATGAACTCCTCCGGCGGCACCGACTCGCCGCCCCGCCACCAGCGCAGCAGCGCCTCCACCCCGGTCACCCGGGACGTCGCGAGGTCCACCACCGGCTGGAACTCCACCGCGAACTGCTCCTCGGCCAGCGCCCGCTGCAGGTCGCTGCCGAGCTCCAGCCGCCGCACCACGTCGGCGTGCATGTGCGGCGCGAACACCTCGACGCGCCCGCCGCCCAGTTCCTTCGCCCGCGCCATCGCCAGGTCGCCGTTGCGGATGAGGTCGGCGGCGGTGCGGCGCAGCCGGCGCCCCGCGTCCGCGCCGGGGCCGATCGCGGGGCCCGCCGGCGGCTCCTCGTCCCCGGCGAACGCGATCCCGACGCTCGCCGTCAGCACGATCTGCTTGCTGCCCACCTGGTACGGGTCGACCGACAGCACCCGCAGCAGCCGCCCCGCCAGCTCCACCGCCGCCTGGGTCTCCCGGTCGTCGGAGGGCAGCTGCACCAGCACCGCGAACTCGTCGCCGCCCCACCGCGCCACCGTGTCGTCGGCCTGCACGTTGGAGCGCAGCCGCCGCGCCGCCTGCGCCAGCACCTGGTCGCCCGCCGCGTGGCCCGCCGAGTCGTTGACGTCGGTGAAGCCGTCCATGTCGACGAACACCACCGCGACCCGGCCGCCCGGCCGCTGCTGCGCCAGCACCTCCCGGGTCCGCTCCTCGAAGTAGGACCGGTTCGGCAGGCCGGTGAGCCCGTCGTGGAAGGTCAGGTGGGCGACCTGCCGCTGCAGCGCCGCCTGCTCGCTCAGGTCGCGGGTGGTGACCAGCAGCCGGCCCGGCGCCTCGCCCGTCCCCGCGTACCGGGAGATCGTGGACTCGGTCGGCAGCCAGGTGCCGTCCGCCGCGCGCACCCGGCACGACACCCGCAGCGACTCGGTGGCGCCCGGACGGTCCGCGCCGGCGGCGTCCTCCTCCTCGAGGAACTCGGTGAACGCCTCCTGGACGCGCGGCAGGTCCTCCGGGTGGATGATCTCGTGCAGCGGCCGTCCGAGCAGCTCCTCGGGCGTGTAGTGGTAGGTGCGCAGCGCACCCGCGCTCGCGTACTGGACGGTCGCGTCGAGGTCGCAGATGAGCACCGCGTCGTTGCTGCTCTCCGACAGCGCCCGGAAGTGCTCCTCGCCCGTCTCCACGGCGCGGCGCAGCCGGTCGTTCTCCCGCAGCAGCCCGGCCAGCCGCGCGAGCAGCACCAGCGCCGCCGAGCCCGCCACGATCGACACCACCGGCTCCAGCCCGTCGCGGCCGGTCAGCGAGTGCCCGGCGACGAACAGCGAGGCCGCCGCCGCGACCGCCGCCGGCGCCAGCCCCGGGCCGATCATCCGGCCGCGCTCCTCCCGCTCGGGCGCGGCGGCCTGCGGGACGTCGTCGGGGATGTCGTCGGACGGGCCGTCCGCCTCGGCCTCGGGCGCGGGCCCCGTCCACGGGACGAGCAGGAGCAGCAGCAGCCCGGCGAGCCGCAGGATGTCGGACGGGTCGTCGGACGGCCCGCCGCCGTCCAGCCGGACGAACGTCGTCACCACGTCGGCGGTCGCGAACGCCGTCAGCGCCCCGAACCCCATCCACGCCAGCCGCCGGTGCCCGCGCGCCGCGCCCAGCGCGAACGGCAGCGCCCCGCACACCAGCACCACGTCGATCAGCGGGTACAGCAGCTCCAGCAGGTACTCCGACGCCGACTCCCCCGACTGGTGGTACAGCGAACCGAAGATCGCGACCCAGCCGAGCACGAACACCGCGCACGCGCAGACGTAGGTGTCGGCGAGGTAGCGCAGCCACATCCCCACGTCGCGCGACAGCCGCACCGGCACGATCAGGCCGGTGACCAGCGCGACCACGGCCAGCAGGTAGAACAGGTCCGGCACCGACAGCGACAGCGCGCTGCGCGAGACGTTGTCGGCGACCGCGCTGCCGACCGCGCCCGCGAACCACCCGGCGGCCGCCACCCCGTACCAGCGCCACGACGCGCGCCAGACCGCGCCCGAGGACACCCGCCGGACGATCCCGGCGTCACCGGTTCCGGCCGCGTCGGCCGCGGCGCCCTTCGGCCGCCCGGCCGACATCAGCAGCGAGACCGCGGCGGTGCCCGCGGCGACCGCCTCGGTCCAGGCGATGAAGGCCGTGCCGCCCCAGCCGAGCAGCGACCCGGTGGCGTACAGCACGCCGACGATCGCGGCCATGGCGACCGGCACCGCCCGCGGCGGCATCCGCCTGGCGTTCTCGCCGCTCATCGCGCCGTGTCCCTTCCTGCCCCGCTGGGAGCTGCCGGTCCCTCGCGGACGCGGCGGCGCGCCAGAGGGTACTTGGGTCCGGAGACCTCACCGGTCGCAGGGATAACGCCCGGAGGGTCGTGGATCGTGCCCCGCGCAGGGTCGGCGCGGGGCGGCGGGCGCATCGGCTGCGCCGGCCGGAGATCAGCGACGTTGCTGCACTGCGGGATCACCGTGATGCTCAATGTACGTTCCGTAGGTCACGGACCGATTGAGACCGGGCGTCCTCATGGCGACGAAGCGCCATGTCGGCGATCCGTTTGGGACGGCCGAAACGCGATCGTCACCGAATCGGCGCCTTGCCCGGCATCACGCTGAGTGACCGCGTTCGGGGGCCGAGCGGCCCGGTGCGCCCGTTGTCCCCCGCCGTCCGCTGTGGGGGACCGCGTGATCCTCGCGGCATCGGAGTGTCATCCTGGGGTCGGGAGGCGTTCTCATGCGAAAGCACCTGATCGTCCTTGTCGCGCTGTTCCTCGCGGGCTGCTCGTCGTCCCCGGACGAGGACACGGGCGGTGCCCGCACCCCGCCGCCGCTGCCGTCGAGCGGCACCGCGGCGCCCGGAGCGCCCCGGGTTCTGGCCACCGGCCTGAAGATCCCCTGGGCGATGGCGTTCCTACCCAATGGTGATGCGATTGTCACCGAACGTGACTCCGCGCGGCTGCTGCGCGTCACCCCGGCCGGCAGGACGACGGCCGTCGGGACCGTTCCCGGCGTCCGGCCGGGCGGCGAGGGCGGGCTGCTCGGCGTCGCCGTCTCCCCCGGCTACGCCGCCGACCACCAGATCTTCGTGTACTACACCGCGTCCGGCGACAATCGCGTCGCCCGCATCACCTACGACGGCGGGCTCGGCGCCCCGCGGCCGATCGTCACCGGCATCCCGAAGGGCGAGATCCACAACGGCGGCCGCCTCGCCTTCGGCCCCGACCGGATGCTGTACATCACCACCGGCGAGACCGGCGAGGGCGAACCCGCCCAGGACAAGGGCTCCCTCGCCGGCAAGATCCTGCGCGTCACCCCCGACGGCAAGCCCGCGCCCGGCAACCCGTTCGGCACCCGCGTCTGGACCTACGGCCACCGCAA
This sequence comes from Actinomadura opuntiae, assembly GCF_030283205.1. Taxonomy (GTDB): domain Bacteria; phylum Actinomycetota; class Actinomycetes; order Streptosporangiales; family Streptosporangiaceae; genus Spirillospora. The sequence goes on along the minus strand of NZ_JASNWF010000016.1, from coordinate 50,152 downwards.
CGTCCAGGGCCTCGCCTGGGACTCGAAAGGCCGCCTCTACGCCACCGAGTTCGGCCAGGACCGCTTCGACGAGATCAACCTCATCCAGAAGGGCCGCAACTACGGCTGGCCCGACGTCGAGGGCTTCGGAAAGCGCAAGGGCTTCACCAACCCCTTGCTGACCTGGAAGACGTCCGAGGCGTCCCCGTCCGGGCTCGCCTATGCGAACGGCTCCCTGTGGGCCGCCGCGCTACGCGGCGAACGCCTCTGGCAGGTCCCGCTGTCCGCCGACGGCAAGGCCGGCCGCCCCGTCGCCCGCTTCACCGGCGACTACGGGCGGCTGCGCGCCGCCGTCCCCGCCCCCGACGGCTCGCTCTGGCTCACCACCAGCAACCGCGACGGCCGCGGCGAGCCCGCCAGGACCGACGACCGCATCATCACCGTCCCGCTCCGCTAGTCCCACCAGAACGACCAGCGCGGGCAGTCCACCAGCCCGGCGGCGTACTCGTCCATGTCGCCGACGCCCTGCCAGATGTTGTCGGGGCAGAACGCCTCGTGCTCGGCGGCCACCGCACGGGCATGCTCGAGCGTCCGCGGCGGCGCGGCCACCGACAGCCCCAGGTCGGCGAAGCCGACCATGACCACCCGCGCCCCGAACCGCTCCTCCCACGACCGCACCACCGCCGATATCTCCGCCGTCCCGGAGTGGTTGGCCGGCCCGGACCACCTCATCGCCGTCAACGCGTCGGCGCCGCGCACGGCGGGCACGAGCCCGAGCAGGAACCCGGTGTCCTCCGCGCCCAGCACGGCGGACTCCCGCGCGTACTCGTCCGCGTCCCCCGTCCCGTCGCCGGGCGCGGCGAGCCCGGGCCACGGGCCGAGCGCGGCCTCCTCGTCCTCGGACTCGGCGCCGTCCCGGTGGCCGAGCAGCACCGCCTCGACGTCGAGCGCGTCGATGTCGGCCACCGACTCCTCGTTGTACAGCTCCCCGTCGTGCCAGGGCCGCGTCGGCTCGCCGCTCAGGGTGTCGAGCAGCAGCGGGTACAGCCCCGTCTTCGCCCGCTCGTCGTACAACCGGCACCACAGCTCGCCCAGACCGGCGTGCGGCTCGTCGGACACCCACAGGGCCACCGCGCCCTCGGGCCCCTCCTCGGGCGCGACCAACCGCCCGGGCGGCAACCCGGACGGCAGCGCGGGAAAAGCACTCTCCACCATGCCCCCGGAAACTAGCGGACGCCTCCGACAAGGAGCAGGTCGCCGGACTCAGCCCCGTTGCGGCCGGTGGTACTGGAAATGCCAGATGAGCATGGCGGAAACGGCAGCGCTCGCTGCCTGGACGGCCCGCGGCGTCGCGCACCGAGGGGACCGAACCGCGCAGCACCCGCTCCGGATGGACGTCGGAGATCACCAGATGCCCGCCGGGCCGCAGCACCCTGGCGAACTCCGCGAGCACCGGCGGGAGGGCGGGGACGTGGGTCAGCGCGAGCGCGCAGACGACCAGGTCAACGGATCCGCCGGCCACCGGCAGGCGGCCCAGGTCGCCGGTCCGGAACTCCGCGTCCGGCACGCGCGCCCTGGCCCGGTCGATCATGTCGGCGGAACCGTCCTCGCCGACCACCCGGTGGCCGCGCTCGGCGAGGACCGCCGAGAAGCATCCCGTGCCGCACGCGGCGTCCAGCGCGTCGCCCGCGGGAAGCGTGTCGAGGATCTCCGCGACGATCGGCGCGTCGATGGCGAACGCGCCGTTCGGCTCGTCGTCGTAGGTGCGCGCCCAGGCGCGGTAACCCGGCGCCGGGTCGACGCGCTCGGTGTGGACGGCGGCGTCCGCCAGCGACGGGTCGTCCAGCAGCGCGCGGACCTCGGCGATGCGGGCGTCGACGAACTCCCGGTCGTGCTCCCCGGCGAAGCCGCGCAGCAGCGCGACGCCTTCGAGGCCGAGCAGGTAGGCCAGCGGATGCTCGTAGATCACCCGCGCGAAGCCAACAAGGGGACGGCTCCGTGGCGAGCGGATTTCCGCCGTCCCGCGGGCGTGCCCGCGGGACGGCGGAGCCGGTCAGGAGGCGCCGAGCCTCTCCAGGATCAGCTCGCGGGCGCGGCCGGCGTCGGCCTGGCCTCGGGTGGCCTTCATCACGGCGCCGACGAGGGCTCCGGCGGCGGCGACCTTGCCCGCGCGGACCTTGTCGGCCACGGCGGCGTTGTCGGCGATGACCTGGTCGATGATCGCGGCCAGCTCGCCCTCGTCGCTGACGACCTTCAGGCCGCGGGCCGCGACGACCTCGTCCGGGCCGCCCTCGCCCGCGAGGACGCCCTCGAACACCTGGCGGGCCAGCTTGTCGTTCAGCTCCCCGGCCGCCACCATCGCCTGGATCCGCGCGACCTGCTCCGGCGTGATCGGCAGCTCGGCCAGCTCCACGCCCTGCTCGGTCGCGCGGCGCGACAGCTCGTTCATCCACCACTTGCGGGCCGCGCCCGCGTCGGCGCCCGCCGCGATCGTGGCCTCGATGAGGTCGACGGCGCCGGCGTTGACGACGTCCCGCAGCTCCAGGTCCGACAGCCCCCACTCGCCCTGGACGCGGCGGCGGCGCGCGGCGGGCAGCTCCGGCAGCGACGCCCGCAGCTCCTCCACCCACTCCCGCGACGGCGCCATCGGCACCAGGTCGGGCTCGGGGAAGTAGCGGTAGTCCTGCGCCTCCTCCTTGCTGCGCCCGCTGGTGCTGCGGCCGGTGTCCTCGCTGAAGTGGCGGGTCTCCTGGATCACCCGTCCGCCCGCGTCCAGCACGCCCGCCTGCCGCTCGATCTCCGACCGGACGGCGCGCTCCACCGAGCGCAGCGAGTTGACGTTCTTGGTCTCGGTGCGGGTGCCCCACTCCGACGCGCCGCGCGGCATCAGCGACACGTTCACGTCGCAGCGCATGGAGCCCTCCTCCATGCGGACGTCCGAAACCCCGAGGGAGCGCACCAGCTCGCGCAGCTCGGTCGCGTAGGCGCGGGCCACCAGCGGGGCCTTGTCGCCGGTCGCGGCGATCGGCTTGGTGACGATCTCCACCAGCGGGATGCCGGCACGGTTGTAGTCGACCAGCGAGTAGTCGGCGCCGTGGATGCGGCCGGTGCTGCCGCCGACGTGCAGCGACTTGCCGGTGTCCTCCTCCATGTGGACGCGCTCGATCTCGATCCGGTACGTCTCGCCCTCGACCTCGACCTCCAGGTGGCCGTCGACGCACAGCGGCTCGTCGTACTGGGAGATCTGGAAGTCCTTCGGCATGTCCGGATAGAAGTAGTTCTTCCGGGCGAACCGGCACCACTCGACGATGGTGCAGTTCAGCGCCAGGCCGATCTTGATGATGCCCTCGATCGCGGCGTGGTTCGTCACCGGCAGCGACCCGGGCAGGCCCAGGCAGACCGGGCAGACCTGCGTGTTCGGCTCCGCGCCGAACGCCGTCGGGCAGCCGCAGAACATCTTCGACGCGGTGCCCAGCTCGATGTGCGTCTCCAGGCCGAGGACGGGCTCGTACTTGGCGAGCGCCTCGTCGTACGGCATGAGTGTCGGGGTGCTCACTTCGCCTCCGCCAGTTCGGGGGCCTTGGCCAGCAGCGGGCCGCCCCAGCGCTCTTCCAGGGCCCGCTCCACGGCGGCGCCCACCCGGTAGACGCGGTCGTCGCCGAGGACGGGCGCCATGACCTGCAGGCCCACCGGCAGGCCGTCGGCGAGGCCGCACGGCACCGAGATCGCGGCGTTGCCGGTGAGGTTCGCCGGGATCGTGCACAGGTCGGCCAGGTACATCGCCATCGGGTCGTCGGCGCGCTCCCCGATCGGGAACGCGGTGGTCGGCGTGGTCGGCGACACCAGCACGTCCACCTGCTCGAACGCGGTGTCGAAGTCGCGCTTGACCAGAGTGCGGACCTGCTGCGCCTTGCCGTAGTAGGCGTCGTAGTAGCCCGACGACAGCGCGTAGGTGCCGAGCATGATGCGGCGCTTGACCTCGGGGCCGAAGCCCTCCGCGCGCGTCAGCGCCATGACCTCCTCGGCGCTGCGGGAGCCGTCGTCGCCGACGCGCAGCCCGTACCGCATCGCGTCGAACCGGGCCAGGTTCGACGACGCCTCCGACGGCGCGATCAGGTAGTAGGCGGGCAGCGCGTAGGCGAAGTGCGGGCACGAAACCTCGACGACCTTCGCGCCCAGCGACTCCAGCAGCTCGACTGCCTCGGTGAAGCGGGCCGACACGCCGGACTCGTACCCGTCGCCGGCGAACTCCTTGACGACGCCGACCCGCAGGCCGTCCACGTCACCGCTGCGCGCGGCCTCGACGACGGACGGGACGGGACGGTCGATCGACGTCGAGTCCATCGGGTCATGGCCGCTGAACGCCTCGTGCAGCAGCGCCGCGTCCAGCACGTTGCGGGCGAACGGGCCCGGCGTGTCCAGCGACGACGCGAACGCGATGATCCCGTACCGGGACGAACCGCCGTAGGTCGGCTTGGTGCCGACGATGCCGGTGACCGCCGCGGGCTGCCGGATCGAGCCGCCGGTGTCGGTGCCGGTGGACAGCGGCGCCTCGTACGCGGCGACCGCCGCCGACGACCCGCCGGACGACCCGCCCGGGATGCGCGTCAGGTCCCACGGGTTGTGCGTGGTCCCGAACGCGCTGTTCTCCGTGGACGAGCCCATCGCGAACTCGTCCATGTTCGTCTTGCCGAGGATCACCAGGCCGGCCTCGCGCAGCCGCTTGGTCACCGTCGCGTCGTACGGCGGCCGCCAGCCCTCGAGGATCTTCGATCCGGCCGTGGTCGGCATGTCCGTGGTGGTGAACACGTCCTTGTGCGCGATGGGGACGCCGGCCAGCGGGCCGAGCTCCTCCCCCGCCGCGCGGCGCTCGTCCACCTTCCGCGCCTGCGCAAGCGTCGTCTCCGCGTCCACGTGCAGGAACGCGTTCACCTGCCCGTCGACGGCGGCGATCCGGTCCAGGTGCGCCTGCGCGACCTCGACCGCGGACACCTCCCCGGCCGCCAGCAGCTCCCCGAGCTCCGCGGCCTTCCTGCGGAACAGCTCGCCCATCACGCCTCCTCGTCCAGGATCCGCGGTACGCGGAAGCGCTGCTGCTCGCTGGCCGGGGCGCAGGCGAGCGCCTGCTCCGGCGCGAGGCACGGCCGCACCTCGTCCGGCCGGTAGACGTTGGTCAGCGGCAGCGCGTGCGAGGTGGGCGGGATGTCCTCCGCGGCGACCTCCTGCACCCGCGCGACCGCGGAAATGATCTGGTCGAGCTGGGCGGCGAGATGGTCGAGCTCATCGTCGCCGAGCGCCAGCCGGGACAGCCGGGCGAGGTGCGAGACCTCGTCACGGGTGATGGCGGACATGATGAGAAACCGTTCCTGCGGTGAGAATGGGTTACCCGCCATCCTATTGGCCGCGCCCCCACCACCCGAACGGTTTCCCCCCGCGCCGAGCTCATTGCACCGCCCTCGGCGGTCGGGCGCTGGGCGCCCTCCCTTCAACGGGCGCTGCGTGCGATCGCTGCATCGCTCCGACTCGGCCCTGGGGGCCTCGCTGCGCGATCGAGTTCTCGCAAGCTCGAACTCGGCTTCGCTCGCGATCGCGACGGTTCAGGCCCGCACGTGGCCGGGGAAGAGCACCCGCCCCCGCCCGCTCGGGCGGCGCGCCGTTTCAGATCCGCATGCGGGGAAGGCTGTTGTCGTCCACCCCCGGGACGACGAGAGGAGTCCGCCGTGACCATCGGCGGCAGCATCGCCCTGATCATCATCGGCGCGATCCTGGCATACGCGGTCAACTACCAGTTCAGCGGCATCGACATCCGGCTGGTCGGCGTCATCTTGATGGTCGGCGGCCTGATCGGGCTGGTGGTCGGCATCGTCCGGATCGTCTCCGCGCGCCGTACCGTCGCGCGCCGCCCGCCCGCGGCGATCCGCGAAGAGCACTACTACGACGACGACCCCTACGAGCCCCGCCGCCGCTACTGATCTGATTGCGTCCGAACACCGACGCGGAAGCCCACGCGGTTTCCCCGGCGCGGAAGGCATCCCCGCGCATGGCTCAGCCACCGGCCCGGCCACGCGACCGCCTCGACCGTCGCGATCGCGAGCGAAGCCGGATTCGAGCTTGCGAGAATCCGATCGCGCAGCGAGGCCCCCAGGGCCGAGTCGGAGCGATGCAGCGATCGCACGCAGTGCCCGCCGAAGGAAGGCGCTCCAGCGCCTGACGCCTAGGGCACTGCAATGAACTACGCCGCCGGTTCGGGGGCTCGTTGGACGTGGCGGCGGAGCCAGTCGGTGGCGGTGTCGGCGTCCATGGGGCGGCCGAAGTGCCAGCCCTGGGCGGCGTCGCAGCCCATCTCGCGGAGCATGCGGGCGGTCTGCGGGTTCTCGACGCCCTCGGCGACCGAGCGCAGGCCGAGGGTGCGGACGAGGTCGACGATCGAGCGGACGATCACCGCGTCGTCGGTGGAGTCGGTGAGCCGCCCCACGAACGAGGAGTCGATCTTGATCTCCTCGACCGGGAGCCGCTTGAGCCGGACGAGCGAGGAGTAGCCGGTGCCGAAGTCGTCCAGGCTGAGCGGGATGCCGAGTTCGGCGAGCTTGGCGACGGTGTCGGAGGCGTAGGCCGGCTCGCTCATCAGGATCCGCTCGGTGATCTCGAGCTGGAGCGCGGCGGCGGGCAGCCCGCGCGCGAGCAGTCCCTCCTCGATGGTCTCGGTGAGGCCGGTGTCGAGCAGGTCGCGTCCGGAGGCGTTCACCGCGACCTGGACGGCGAGGTCCTCGCGCCACCAGGCGGCGGTCTGGGCGAGGGCGGCCTCGACGACGTGATGGGTGATCGAGCGCATCAGGTAGGTCTGCTCGGCGATCGACAGGAACGCCTCGGGTTCGAGGAGGCCCTTGTCGGGGTGGCGCCAGCGCAGCAGCGCCTCCATGCCGACGAGCTGGCCGTCCCGCAGCGAGACCTTCGGCTGGTAGAACAGCTCCAGCTCGGAGCGGTCGATGGCGCGGCGCAGGTCGCCGAGCATGGTGAGCCGCTCCGGTGAGTTGCGGTCGTTGGCGGGCGAGTAGACCTCGACGCCGGTGCGGCCCTCCTTGGCGTTGTACATCGCCACGTCGGCGCGCTGCAGGAGCAGCTCGAAGTCGGGGGCGTGGTCGGGGAACAGCGCGATCCCGACGCTGGCCTCCAGGTCGAACGACATGCCGTCGAGGCGGACGGGCTCGCCGAGCGCGGCGCGCAGCCGGGCGGCGACCTCGCGGGCGGCGGCCTCGTCGCGCACGGACGGCAGCAGCACCGCGAACTCGTCGCCGCCGAGCCGGGCGACCAGGTCGCCGGGGCGGACGCTGTGGGTGAGCCGGTGCGCGACCAGCTGCAGCAGGCGGTCGCCGGTCGGGTGCCCGAGGGTGTCGTTGACCTCCTTGAACCGGTCGAGGTCGAGCAGGAACAGCCCGGCGCGCTGATCGCGCTCCTCCACCGCGGCGCGGCGCCGCGGCGGTTTGATCGAGGCCGCGCCGCGCCGCAGGGCCGCGCTGCGCTTCTCCGCGCCGCGCGCCTCAGCGAGCGCTTCCTCGGTCCGGACGATCAGCAGCTTGCGGTTGGGAAGGCCGGTCAGGCCGTCGTGCAGGGCCTGGTGCTCGCGCCGGACGGCGACGGAGGCGTTCAGGTAGACGGCGATGAACGGCAGCAGGATCAGCGGGACGAACAGCGCGGAGCGGTCCATCGCGATGACCATCATCGGGGCGAGCCCGAGCAGCGCCAGGTGCACCAGCACCTGGTAGGCGAGGTCCCAGCGCAGCGCCTTGACCAGGGAGACCCGCTCGTGCAGCGCGACGGCCGAGCCGACGAGGGTGTCGTTGCAGACGAAGTAGACGGCGCCGGCGAGCGCGATGGCGGGCAGGTCGGAGCCGTCGGGCACCCAGGTGCCGGACGGGGTGGCGAGGTCGCCGAAGAGGGCGAGGACGAGCTGCGCGGCGCCGAGGCTGAGGGTGTACTGGGCGGCGTTGAAGGCGATGCGGTGCGGGGTGCGGCCGCGGAACACCCCGCAGGTGACCACGGCGATCGCCTGGAGCGCGGCGGCGACGGGGAGCCCGGCGTACAGCAGCGCGGCGAAGGCGAACGTGGTGGAGGTGGTCGCGCCGTTGTTCTCGGTGGAGCCGGGCGTGATGATGGGGCGCAGCTCGCCGAAGACGATGAAGCAGCCGAGGATCCAGAACACCGGATTGCCGGCGAGCGCGTCCAGGTCGGCGCCGCTGAGCCCGGCGAACGCGACGGCGCACGCGGTGACGCCGAGCAGGATGACGACGACGAAGTAGATCCACAACGGGGAGCCGCGGCGCGGGGCCGTGTTCCGCGTGTTGTTCGGGTCCTTCATCACATCCTCGGGGGGTTCGGGGGGCCGTCCCCCGGCACCGGACGTGCCGGACCTCGGGGGACTCCTCCCGGGTGGTGCGTCCGGAGATTCAGGTGGGTCGTGATGTCAGGGAGAGTACGGCCTTTGCTCAACTTCGCGAAACCGGTTGCGTACGTTCCGTTATGCCCTTTCCATACCGGCCCCTCACCCGACGGTAGCTGAAGTGTACCCCTGAGTAACGCGACACTGGTGAGGGGGCGCTTAACCACGCCCGGTCATCCGTCCGCGCGCAAAGTTACATTTTTGGCCGCATCTGGCCCGTCGGCCAGGAGCACCCGGAAGCCCTCCTCCGCCAGGACCGGTACGCCGAGTTTGACGGCTTTGTCGTACTTCGACCCCGGGCTGTCGCCCACCACCACGAAGCCCGTTTTCTTCGACACCGACCCCGACACCTTCCCGCCGAGCCGCTGCACCGCCTCCGTCGCCGAGTCCCGGCTGAATCCCTCCAGCGACCCGGTGATCACCACGGTGACGCCCTCCAGCGGGCGCGGGCCCGCCGCGCCCTCGTCCTCCATCCGCACGCCCGCGGCCCGCCACTTCTCCACGATCTCGCGGTGCCAGTCGACCTCGAACCACCGCTTGATCGACGCGGCGATCGTCGGGCCCACGCCGTCGACCGCCGCCAGCTCCTCCTCCGTCGCGTTCGCGATCGCGTCCATCGACCGCATCTCGCGGGCGAGGTCGCGCGCGGCGGACGGTCCGACGTGCCGGATCGACAGCGCCACCAGCACCCGCCACAACGGCTGCCGCTTGGCCTTCTCCAGCTCCTGGAAGAGGATCTCGACCGTCTTCTTCGGCTCGCCCTCCTTGTTGGCGAAGAACGACACGACCTTGGGCTCGCCGGTCTTCGGATCGGTCTTGGTCGTCCCGGTCCGCTGGTCGAGGACATGGCTCCGGATCGGCAGCAGCTGCTCGACCGTCAGGTGGAACAGATCGCCCTCGTTCCTCACCGGCGGGTCGCTCGGCTCCAGCGGCTGCGTCAGCGCCGTCGCCGCCACGTAGCCGAGCGCCTCGATGTCGAGGGCGTTGCGGCTGGCCACGAAGAACACCCGTTCCCGCAGCTGGCCCGGGCAGTACTGCGCGTTCGGGCAGCGGATGTCGGCGTCGCCCTCCTTCTCGTACGCCAACTCCGTCCCGCACTCGGGGCAGCGCGTCGGCATCTCGAACTCGCGCTCCGAGCCGTCGCGCAGCGCGGTCACCGGCGCGACGATCTCCGGGATCACGTCGCCGGCCTTGCGCAGCACGACCGTGTCGCCGATCAGCACGCCCTTGCGCTTCACCTCGCCCGCGTTGTGCAGGGTCGCCCGCTCCACCGTCGACCCGGCGACCTTGATCGGCTCCATCACGCCGTACGGCGTGACGCGCCCGGTCCGGCCGACGCCGACCTTGATGTCGAGGAGCTTGGTGTTGACCTCCTCCGGTGGGTACTTCCACGCGATCGCCCAGCGCGGCGCGCGGCTCGTCGACCCGAGCCGTCGCTGCAGCGAGAACTGGTCGACCTTCACCACCACGCCGTCGATCTCGTACGCCGGGTCGTGCCGGTTCTCGCCGTAGAAGTCGATGTACTCGCGGACGGCGTCCAGCCCGTCGACGACCTTGTAGCGGTCGCTGACCGGCAGCCCCCACCCGCGCATCGTTTCGTACGCCCCGGACTGGCTCTCCGGCCGCTTGCCGCCCTCCCACGCGCCGAACCCGTGGACGAGCATGCTCAGCGGGCGGTGCGCCGTGACGCGCGGGTCCTTCTGCCGCAGCGACCCCGCCGCCGCGTTGCGCGGGTTGGCGAACGGGTCCTTGCCGGCCTCCACCTGGGCCGTGTTGACCTGCTCGAACCCCTCGACGGGCAGGAAGACCTCGCCGCGCACCTCCAGCAGGTCGGGCCAGCCCTCGCCGGCCAGCCGGTCGGGCAGCGCGTCGATGGTGCGGACGTTGTTGGTGACGTCCTCGCCGGTACGGCCGTCGCCGCGGGTCACCCCGCGCACCAGGCGCCCCTTCTCGTAGGTCACCGCGATGGCCAGCCCGTCGATCTTCAGCTCGCACAGGTAGCCGGCGACCTCGCCGACCTCCCGGACCACCCGCTCGTCCCATGCCAGCAGCTCGTCGGCGCTCATCGCGTTGTCGAGGCTCTGCATCCGCTCCAGATGCTCGACGGTCGCGAAGTCGGTCGTGATCGGCGCGCCCACCCGCTGCGTCGGCGAGTTCGGCGTGACCAGCTCCGGATGCTCGGCCTCCAGCGCTTGGAGCTCGCGCATCATCCCGTCGTACTCGGCGTCGGTGACCGTCGGCTGGTCGAGCACGTAGTAGCGGTAGTTGGCCTCGTCGATCTGCTCGCTCAGCTCCAGGTGCCGCTGAGCGGCCTCCGTCGGAACGCCCTCGCTGGTGGTCATGCGCCTATTCTCGCCGCTGCCACCGACAATCCGACGCCCGGCACGCCCGCCCACCAGCCACTCCGCCGCCCGCAGGCAAAGAGGCCGACTGCCGTCCTCCACTCCGCCGGCGCTCCGTTACGGACGTCAGTCGGTCACCTTGCGGGGGGACGACCCCCCACACCCCCCGGCAAAAGCGGCCGACTGCCGTCCTCCACTCCGCTGGCGCTCCGTTGCGGACGTCAGTCGGTCACCTTGTGGGGGAACGACCCCCCACACCCCCCGGCAAAGCGGCCGACTGCCGTCCTCCACTCCGCTGGCGCTCCGTTGCGGACGTCAGTCGGCGGCTTCGTACAGCATTCTCGCCGTGTCGCGGCAGCGTTTCAGGGCGTCGCGGACGTAGCGCGGCGACGCGCCCGCCATCCCGCACGCCGGGGTGATCACGACCTGCTCCGCCAGGCGCGCGGGCGGGAACCCGAACCGGCGCCACAGCTCCTTGACCGGTGCCGCGGTCGCCTGGAGGGACGGCAGCGCGGCGTCCGTTCCGGGCACCGCGCCCAGGAAGAGCCCGACACCCGCGTCGATCGTCTCCCCTACTGCGTCGTCGTCGCGCCTCGGGACGAGGCTCAGGTCGACCGAGATCGCCTTGGCGCCCGCCGCGCGGAGCAGACCGTACGGGACGTTCCGGGCGCAGCAGTGCACCACCGGAAACGCGTCCGCGGCCTCGATCACCTGTCGCAGCGCGTCCTCGGCGACCGGCGCCTCGACGGCCCGCAGCCGCGAGAACCCGCTGGCCGTCGGGACGGTCCCGGCGAGCGCGGCGGGCAGGCCCGGCTCGTCGAGCTGCAGGACGATCTCCGCCGCCGGCAGCCGCCGCCGGACGTCCGCGACGTGCGCGGCGACCCCCTCGGCCAGCGACGCGACCAGGTCGCGGACGGCGCCCGGGTCCTTCAGCGCGCGGTCGCCGTGCCGCAGCTCGATCGTCGCCGCCAGCGTCCACGGCCCGCACACCTGGATCTTGAACGGTCCGTCGTGCCCGCCCGCGACCTCCTCCAGGACGTCGAGGTCCCGCGTGAGATGGTCGTGGGAGCGCAGCGTGTCGCGGCCCGGCCGGTCGGAGAACCGCCAGCCGGACGGCTCCACCCGCACCGGCAGGTCCACCAGCAGCCCGGCCGTCCGCCCGGTCAGGTCGGCGCCGGGCCCGCGCGCGGGCAGCTCCGGCAGATGCGGCAGTTCGGGCAGCTCGCCCAGCACGACCCGCAGCGCCTCCTCCGGGTCGTCCCCCGGATACGACCCGATCCCGGTCGCCGTCCCCGCCTGCCACGGATGCTCGCTCGTCACGGACGGAACCCTACCGACGAAACGACCGCCCGAATCCCGGCGGCGGCGCTCCCCGGACTCAGAGGAGCTCCGCCAGCCGGTCGAGGCGCCGCAGCGTCCCGTCCTCCGGCTCGGTCGGCAGGTTGAACAGGATCTCGTCGACGCCGGCGCCCTCCAGCTTCTCGATCACCTCGGGCTTGGGCGGGACGGCGAACAGCGTCACCGGGACGCGGCGCCCGGCCCGCTCCCGCAGCTCGGCGATCTGCGCCGCCAGCGCGTCGGTGCCCCGCCCGAAGATCGGCATCCAGCCGTCCCCGAACTCGACCACCCGGTCGAACGTCGTCGGCCCCGACCCGCCGACCAGCACCGGCGGATGCGGGTCCTGCACCGGCTTCGGGTAGGAGAACACCGGGTCGAAGTCGACGAACTCCCCGTGGAACTCGGCCTGCTCCTTGGTCCACAGCTCCTTCACCGCCAGCACCCGCTCGCGCAGCAGCCGCATCCGGGTCTTCGGCTCGGTGCCGTGATTGCGCATCTCCTCCCGGTTCCATCCCGCGCCGACGCCCAGCACGGCCCGTCCGCCGGAGACCAGGTCGAGCGAGGCGACCTCGTTGGCCAGCACGATCGGGTCGCGCTGGACGATCAGCGCGATGCCGGTGCCCACCCGCAGCCGCTCGGTCGCCGTCGCTGCGGCGGTCAGCGTCACGAACGGGTCGAGCGTCCGGTAGTAGTGCCGGGGCAGCTCGTCCCCGCCCGGCCACGGCGACTCCCGCTTGACCGGGATGTGCGTGTGCTCGGCCACGAACAGCGACCCGAACCCGCGCTCCTCCAGCCCGCGCCCCAACGCGGCCGGCCCGATCCCGTCGTCCGTCACGAACGTCGACACACCGAATTCCACAGCACCCTCCAAGCGCAGATCACCGACGACCCTAACCCCACCGCAGGACGTCGACTTGCGGCGAGTCGTCGTTATGGCGGGCGGGATGACGACGACTCGCCGCAAATGAACGCGCGCTCATGGCATGGCCCGCGCCAACACAGGTCAGGGCGGGTCAGGCGGGGACGCGGGCGGTCTCGGCGATCGTGGCGGACGCGAGGACGCGGTCTCCCTCGTACAGGACGGCGGCCTGGCCGGCCGCGACACCGCGTGCGGGGGTGGCGAGGCGGATGCGCAGCGCGTCGCCGTCCGGCTCGGCGGTGCAGGCGTACACCTCGCCGTGCGCGCGGAGCTGGACGTGGCAGGCGAACGGCCCGTCCGGCGCCTCGCCCAGCCACACCGGGCGCTCGCCGACGATCTCGTGGACGTCCAGCGCCTCGCGCGGGCCCACGGTGACGGTGTTGGTGACCGGCGAGATGTCCAGGACGTAGCGGGGCTTGCCGTCCGGCGCGGGGACGCCGAGCCGCAGGCCCTTGCGCTGCCCGATCGTGTACGCGTACGCGCCGTCGTGCTCGCCGACGCGCGTCCCGTCGGCGTCGACGATCGGGCCCGGCGCCGAGCCGAGCCGCTCGGCGAGGAACCCGCGGGTGTCGCCGTCCGCGATGAAGCAGATGTCGTGGCTGTCGGGCTTGTCCGCGACCTGGAGGCCGCGCCGCTCCGCCTCGCGCCGGATGTCGGCCTTGGTGGTGTCGCCGAGCGGGAACATCGCGTGCGCGAGCTGCTCGGGCGTGCAGACCGCCAGCACGTACGACTGGTCCTTGCCCTCGTCGACGCCGCGCCGCAGGACGCCGCCGTCCAGCCGCGCGTAGTGCCCGGTGCAGACCGCGTCGAAGCCGAGCGCCATCGCCCGGTCCAGCAGCGCCGCGAACTTGATCTTCTCGTTGCAGCGCAGGCACGGGTTCGGGGTGCGGCCCGCCGCGTACTCGCTGACGAAGTCCTCCACCACGTCCCGGTGGAAGCGCTCGGCGAGGTCCCACACGTAGAACGGGATGCCGATCACGTCGGCGGCGCGGCGCGCGTCCCGGGAGTCCTCCAGGGTGCAGCAGCCGCGCGCGCCGGTCCGGTACGACTGGGGGTTGCTGGACAGGGCCATGTGGACGCCGGTGACGTCGTGCCCCGCCTCGGCGGCGCGGGCCGCGGCCACCGCGGAGTCGACGCCGCCCGACATGGCGGCGAGTACGCGCAAAGTCATAGTGCCTCCGAGCGTACGCGCCGTCGCAGGGTCGGCCGTTGTCAATTCCGCGTACGATGAGGCGGGTTATGGGAATCTTCCGCCGCCCTCGCGAGACCTCCGCCGCGACACCGCCCGCGATCAGCGAGTTCTGGGAATGGTGGGCGCAGGCGCGCCCGACGATCGAGGCGTCGCTGGCCGCCTCCGGGGCCGAGCCGGAGGAGTCCGGCGGGCCGGTGCCCGGCGAGGGGCTGTCGGCGGACGCGATCGAGGAGCTGTCCCGGCGCGTCCACAAGATCCACGCGGACCTGCAATGGGAGATCGGCGGCGCCGACGGGACGCCGTCGCTGACGGTCACCGGCGCCGGCGACCCCGAGCTGCGCGGGCTGGCCGAGCGCTGGTTCCGGGCCGCGCCGTCCGGCGCCGCGGCCGGCGGCTGGAAGTTCCACCCCGCCCGCCAGGCCGACCTGGAGATGCTCTCGCAGGACCTCGTGCTCGGCGACCACGAGTTCGACCTGGAGTACGTCCGGCTCGGCATGCGCGCCGACACCGACCGTGCCCGGGTGCACATCACCGCCTACCACCCCGACTTCCTGTTCGTGTCGGAGGAGCAGCAGGTCGCGGTGGCGCTGCACGTGCTGGACTGGGCCCTCGGCGAGGACGACGTCGCCCGCTGGATCGGCGACGTCACGATCGCGACCGAGACGCCGATCGACTCGCTGCCGCCCTCGATGCTGTCCGCCGTCGTCGAGCAGGTCGCCGAGCCGTTCGGCGAGCCCGCCTGGCTGACCGGCGAGGGCCGCACGCCCCGCGGCCACCCCGCCCGGCTGGGCGCCCGGTTCCCGCTGCACCGGCAGGACTACCCGCTCTGCGACCTGCACGTGGCGATCACCGTGCCGTACGCCAACTCCAACCCCGACCGGCTCCCGGTCGAGCCCTCGGCGGGGGCGCTGCGCGCGTTCGAGAGAAAGCTCACCAAGCTCGGCGACCGCGCGGTCCTCGCGGTCCGCGAGACCGGCGACGGCCTGCGGGTGTTCCACCTGTACGCCGACCCCGACTCCGGGGTGATCGCCGAGCTCGACCAGCTCGCCGCGGGCTGGAGCGAGGGCAAGGCCAAGGTCGCCTCCACCGCCGACCCGGGCTGGAAGGCCCTCGCCCCCTACCAGCCCTGAGGCAGACCTACCAGCTCCGAGGCACCGGCCGAGGCACCGGCCCTGAGGCGGCCCTGAGGGCTACCGGCCCTGGGGCAGCAGCCGCCGCATGCCGCCGCGGCCCGTCCGGCCGCGCGAGCCGCCCCGGACGGCCTCCACCTTCCGCCAGCGCGCCTCGCAGAAGGAGTAGGCGCCGAAGACCAGCAGCCCGATTGCGACGACGACCAGCAGCCACGGCCCGGCCGGGGTCCCGGCGAACTCGCGCAGCGTGCCGTCCAGTCCCTTGGCCTTGTCGGCGTCGAAGGTGACGGCCGCGTACACGAGGAAGACCCCGACGCCGCCGAAGACGATGCCGCGGGCGGCGCGTCCGACGACCCCGAGCGTCTGGACGACGCTGCGGGTGCGCCGCCCCATCTGGCCGGTGTTCAGCCGTTCGAGGAACTTGCGCCGGACGGCGCCGACGACGTTGCCGATCCCCCAGGCCACGAAGCCGAGGCCGATCGCCAGGATGAGCCAGCGCCCGCCGGGATGCTCCATCGCCCGCGCCGTGTAGGTCTTCGACTGCTCGTTGCTGGAACTGCCGCCCTGGCCCAGCACGAAGTTCAGCATGGTGATGAAACCGCCGGTGTAGAACACGCCGCGGCCGAACGACGCGAGTCGCTTGCGGGCCTTGCGGCCGTCGGCGACGGGCTGCCCGAAGGCCGCCTCCGAGAAGCGCCAGAGGGCCAGCCCGGCGAAGCCAGCGGCCAGGACCCACAGCATCACCGTGCCGCCGGGCTTCTCCGCGACGGTCTGGAGCGCGCCCTTCTTGTCGGCCTCCTGGCCGCCTTCGCCGATCCCGATCTGCACGGCCAGCCAGCCGATCAGCAGGTACAGCACGCCCCGGGCCGCCAGGCCGGACCGGCACAACATGTGGAAGGCCGAGTTTCCCGCCGCCCGGCGCCCCGCGCGGCGCACACCGCCCTCGGCCACATTGGAGGTCATTGCCGCCCCTTCTCGTCGTGGACGGCAGAGCTGTGCCCCACAGCGAACGGGTCAAACTCCGGCAAAGCGCAGCTCAAGCGCCGCCGTCGCGACCCTCGAGCGGCTCGACGTCCTTGATCTTGCGCCACCGGATCTCGCAGAAGGAGTAGAGCCCGAAGGTCACCAGCCCCGCGGCGATCGCCACCAGCCCCCAACCGCCGACCGGGGTCGCGGCGAACTCGCGCAGCACGCCGTCCAGACCCTCCGCCCGATCCGGCGCGAAGGAGATCGCCGCATAGACCAGGAAGGCGCCGACGGCCCCGCCGATCAGTCCGCGCGCGATATTGCCGATCACGCCGAGCGGCTGGACGATCCAGTGCACCGCCGTCCCCATCTCGCCGGTCTTCAGCTCGTCCCGGAAAGCGCGCCGGGCCGCGTTGACGAGCGTGATACCGCCCCAGACGAGGAAGCCGACACCGGCGGCGAGGACCACCCACCGTCCTCCGGGCTCGGCCATCGCGCGCGCGGACAGGGCCCTGGACTGCTGGTCGCTGGAGGCGCCGCTCTGCCCGAACAGGAAAGCGATCGTCCCCACGCATCCCGCGACGTAGGTGAGCGCGCGGAACAGGGCGGGGAAACGCATCCGTTTGCGCCTCCCCTTCGGCAGGGGCCGACCGTACAGGGCCTCGGCGAACTGCCACAGGGCCAGCCCGGCGAAACCCACTGCGAGCAGGAGGAGAACGATCCACCCGCCCGGGGTGGCCGCGACGGTCCGCAGCGCGCCCTTCCGGTCGGCCTCCTCCTTGCCGTGCCCCAGTGCGATCAGCAATGCCAGCCAGCCGATCAGCAGGTAGAGCAAGCCGCGCGCACCCAGCCCGGCGCGGGAGAGGTGGCGGAACCAGGGATGTCCGGCCGCGCGCCGCCCGATGTCGCGCGCCGCGTCCCTCGCTGCCATCGTCGCCTTCCTTAACCGGCTGGCCTGTCCCCGCTCAAGGAATGGCCAAACCAGGGTGCCCCTGAGGGAGCGGCCCATGCCGCGGAGGCCGACCATTGCGGGGCGTCTCTAGGACAGCCCGGCGCGGCGGGCGCGCTCGACGACGGGGCCGATCGCGTCGGCGAGCGCCTTGACGTCGGCCTCGGTGGAGGTGTGGCCGAGGGTGAAGCGCAGCGAGCCGCGGGCGCGCTCGGGGCCGGTGTCCATCGCTGTCAGGACGTGGCTCGGCTGGGACACCCCGGCCGAGCACGCCGACCCGGTGGAGCAGGCGATGCCCCGCGCGTCGAGGAGCATCAGCAGGGCGTCGCCCTCGCAGCCGGGGAAGGAGAAGTGGGCGTTGCCGGGGAGCCGGTCGTCCGGGTCGCCGTTGAGGATCGCGTCGGGCACGGCGGCGCGGACGGCCTCGATCAGCCGGTCGCGCAGCTCGGCGAGGCGGTGGGCCTCGGCGTCGCGGCGGGCCACCGACGCCTGGACGGCGGCGGCGAACCCGGCGATCGCGGGGGTGTCGAGGGTCCCGGACCGGACGTCGCGCTCCTGGCCGCCGCCGTGCAGCAACGGCACCGGATCGAGGTACAGCGGCTCCTTCGGCTTGGCGAGCAGGAGCGCGCCGACGCCGACAGGACCGCCGAGCTTGTGGCCGGTGATCGTGAGGGCCTGTGCGCCGCTCGCCGCGAACCGGACGGGCAGGTGGCCGGCGGCCTGCACCGCGTCGGTGTGCAGCGGGACGCCGCACTCGCGGGCGATGGCGGCCAGTTCCGGTACGGGCTGGACGGTGCCGACCTCGTTGTTGGCCCACATCACGGTGACGAGCGCCACGTCGTCCCCGGTGCCGAGGGCCTCGCGGAGGGCGTCGGGCCGGACGCGGCCGAGGCCGTCCACCGGGATCCATTCGACGGTGGCGCCCTCGTGGTCGCCGAGCCAGGTCACGGCGTCGAGGACGGCGTGGTGCTCGACGGCGCCGGCGAGCACCCGGACGCGGGCCGGGCCGGCGGCGCGCCGCGCCCAGTAGAGGCCCTTGACCGCGAGGTTGTCGGCCTCGGTGCCGCCGGAGGTGAACACGACCTCGCTCGGCCGGGCGTCGAACGCCTCGGCGATGATCTCGCGGGACTCCTCGACGACCCGGCGGGCGCGCCGGCCCGCCGCGTGCAGCGACGAGGGGTTGCCGAGCTCGTGCAGCTCCGCGGTCATCGCCTCGATCGCCTCGGGCAGCATCGGGGTCGTCGCCGCATGGTCGAGGTAGGTCACCACGCGGTCAACAGTATCCGCGCGCCCCCTGTTCCCCACCCCCGCCCGCCTCCCACGCCCGCCGCCACAGGCGAATCGGCCTACCCCCGCCGCACCCCAGCGCATCACCCAGGCAATGCGCCCGCAGCCGCCATCACCCGTGCCCGCCGCCGGGCACCCCGAGCTCGAGCGGGCCTGGCGGTGAGGGGTGGGGCGGGGTGGGAATAGGGCGGCTGGAGCTGCGGTTTGGTGGGTATACCGTCCGGCCGGTACAGTGGAATGGTCATGAAACGAGAAGCCCTCCTGGACGCCGCGGAGTCCGTGCTGTTCGAGCACGGCACGCAGGCGCTGACGCTCGCCGCGGTCGCCGACCGCGCCGGGGTCAGCAAGGGCGGGCTGCTCTACCACTTCCCCACCAAGGAAGCGCTCGTCAAGGCGATGGTGGCGCGGGTCATCGAGGAGTTCGACGGCCTGATCGCCTCCCACGACGACGGCACGCCCGGGTCCTATACGCGGGCCTACGTCGAGGCCACGTTCGAGATCCTCGGCGGGGAGGCCCGCGCGTACCGACGATGGTCGGCCATCACGGCCGCGGCGGCGGATCCGGAGCAGGCCGAGCCGCTGAACGAGGCGATGCGGCGCTGGCACGGCCGGGCTCCCGCCGACGACCCGGACCCGGGCGCCGCGCAGGTCGTCCGGCTGGCGGCCGAGGGCCTGTGGGAAGTGGTGAGCCATGCGCCCGAGCTGTACGACGGGGAGCAGCTCGAGGCGCTGAAACGGCGGCTGCTGGCGCTGCTGCCATAAGCGTCCCGCGGCGCCGAATGCGCCGACGACGCGCGGCCGCGCCCCGCTGACACGGGCGCCGCCACCGGCATCGTCTGAACCCCTCGGGGCCCGGCCCGGGCCTGGAGCGCTCGGCGACGCCCGGATCTCCGTCACGGACGAACCACCGCGCACTCGCGTGCGCACGACCTGTTCTTCACATCGGGGCCCGTGCCCGGCCGGTCCGGCACGGGTCCCACCGAGCCGAGAAAGAGGTGAACCATGCTGTTCCGCGCCCGTTCGGGAACGTTCCTGACCTTCGCTCTGGCGGGCCTGCTCACCGGAGTGTGGGTGGCCAGGATGCCGGCGCTGGCCGGAAAGTTCGGGACGAACGAGGGCGAGATCGGCATCGTCGTCCTCGTCTGGGGTCTCGGCGCGATCGTCGCCATGCAGGTGCTCCGCGGGGTCATGGCCCGGGCCGGCAGCCGCAACGTGCTGCGCGTCGCGCTGCCGCTGACCGCGCTGTCGTACGCCGCCGTGGCGCTCGCCCCCACCTACGGGCTGCTGCTCGGCGCCGTCGCGCTGTTCGGCATGACCTTCGGGATCACCGACATCGCGATGAACGCCCAGGGCAGCGTGGTCGAGCAGGGATACCGCCGGTCGATCATGAGCGGGATGCACGCCGGCTGGTGCGTCGGCGCGATGAGCGGCGGCCTGTACGGCGTCGCGACCGCGGCGGCCGGGCTCGGGTTCACCGCCACGGTGCTGATCGCCGCGCTGGCCGCGGTGCCGCTCGGCCTGCTGCTCGGCCGCACCTACCTGCCCGACACCTACCCGATCGACATCGGCGCCGTCCCCGCCGCCGAGCTGCCCGCCGGCTCCGGGACGGGGCGGGCGGCGCGGCGACTGCCGCTCGCCGTCTACCTGATCGGCGTGCTGGCGTTCATCGCGTTCATGACCGAGGGGTCGATCGCGGACTGGAGCGGGCTGCTGCTGCACGACGAGCTGCACGCCTCGCAGGCGCTGGCGGCCCTCGGCTACCCGATGTTCGAGCTGGCGATGCTGTTCGGCCGGCTGGTGGGCGACCGGGTCCGGATGCGGGTCGGCACGCGCCGGCTGCTGACCGGCGCCGGGATCGGCACCGCGCTCGGCATGACGGTCGTCGTGCTGGCGCCGACCGCGCCCGTCGCGATCGCCGGGTTCTTCGTGACCGGGCTGGTGGTCTGCACGGTCGTCCCGACGACGATCTCGCTGGCGGGCACCGCCGCGCCGGGGCGTCCGGCCGCCGCGGTCGCGCAGGTCGGCGCGATGGGCTACGGCGGTCTGCTGCTCGGCCCGGTCGTGGTCGGCTTCCTGTCGGACGCGACGTCGCTGCGGCTCGGCGTCGGCGTGGTGGTCGTGCTGGCGCTGCTGATCGCGGCCGGTGCCCGGTTCGTCCCGCTCCGGACGTCGTCCGACATCTCGGCGCACTCCCCCGAGGCGCCGGTCGCCGCCGCCGAGACGCCGGGCGGCCCGTCCCGCGACGACCCGAACGACACGCGTCCCCAGCCCGTCGCGGCCTGAGCCGGGACCGCTCCGCCCGAACGGGGGCGGCGGAACGTGCTCCCGCCGCCGCGTGCGGAAGGTGGCGCCCAACACGGACGCCACCCCGTCCCGCGCTCTCGGCTCACGGCCGAGAGCGCGGGATCGACGGGCGGAACGGTGGTCGATGCATGCTGTCAGTCGTGGCATGGACACAGTCTGCGACGCCCGGATCAGCCTCCGAAAGCAGTTCGCGCAACTGTGGATAACTCCCGCCGTGGCGTCCTGACGTGCGGCGGTCCGTCCGGTATATAACGCCCTTGGACCTACGAACGGGGCAGTGCATGAGCGGCTGGCGAGTGCCGGGGTACAGCGAGTTGCGGGTGCTCGGCGAGGGCGCGCAGGGCCGGGTCGTCCTGGCCGCGCACGACGGGACGGGCCGACCGGCCGCGATCAAGTACCTCGCCGGGTCGCTCATCGCCGACGCGGAGTTCCGCGAGCGGTTCCGCGGCGAGGCCGACCTGCTGCGGCGGCTGCACAATCCGTTCGTCGCCCGCCTGTACGGGCTGGTCGAGACGCCGGAGGGCGCCGCGATCGTCATGGAGGCGGTGGACGGGGCGTCGCTCAAGGCCGTCCTGGCGGAACGCGGCCCCCTGCAGCCCGAGGCCGCGCTGGCGGTGCTCAAGGGCTCGCTGCTGGGCCTGGCCGCCGCGCACGACCTCGGCATCGTCCACCGCGACTACAAGCCCGCCAACGTGATCGTGCGCGCCGACGGCCTGAGCAAGCTCATCGACTTCGGGATCGCGGCCGAGGCGGGCGAGGCGGACCGGTCGGGCACGCCGGTCTACATGGCGCCCGAGCAGTGGCGCGGCGAACCCGCCTCCCCCGCCACCGACGTGTACGCCGCCACGTGCGTGTTCTACGAATGCGTGACCGGCAGGCGCCCCTACACCGCGGAAGACCAGGCCGGGCTGATGGGCCGCCACCTGACCGCACCGATCCCCGTACAGGACGTCCCCGAGCCGCTGCGGCCGCTGATGGAACGCGGCCTGGCCAAGAGCGCCTGGGATCGGCCGCTGGGCGCCGCCGCGTTCGTGTCCGAGCTGGAGTCCGCCGCGTCCGGTGCCTACGGCGCCAACTGGGAGACGATGGGCGTCCGCACACTGGCCGGTGCCGCAGCGGCGCTTTCGATGCTCTTCCCGCTCACGGCGCTCGGCCTCGGCTCGAGCGGCATCGGAGCCGGCGCGGCGGCAGGCGGCGCAGGCGCAGGCGCGGGGGCGGCAGGAAGCGCCGGCGCAGCGGGCGGCGCCGGAACCGCCGGGACGGCCACGGCGGGCAAGGGCGTCATCGGCGCGCTCGGCGCGAAGGGGGCCGCGGCAGCCGTGGGCGGCGCGGCCGTGGTCGCGGCGGGCGCAGGCGCGGCCGTGTACGTCGCCGAGGCGAAGGACAAGCCCCAGCCGAAGCCGATCGTGGCCTCGCTCGCCGCGCTGAACGAACCGCAGCGGGACCTCGGCCGCGGGATGACCTTCCAGGCGCGGGGCCAGGTCGTCACGGTCACGGGCGGGCGGCCCGCGCTCGTCCGGAAGATCGACCAGGCGCTGCGGGCGCCGCTCGAGGACCGCTGGGCCAAGACCCGCAAGGGCCTGGCCGACATCGGCAGGGGCGGCTACACCGACGTCGTGAAACCGGCGATTCTCCTGCGCAACGACCGGTTGCTGTCGGTCTGGTACACCGTCAGCCTGCAGGGAGAGCGCGGAACGGGCTGGGACCACTCGCAGGCCGTGACCGTCGATCTGCAGACCGGCGCGGCCTATCAGCCGCTCGACCTGTTCCGCGTCCCGACCGAGCAGGGCCTCGAACCGCTGGACAAGAAGATCAAGGCGCACCTGCCGCACGGCACGTACTGCTACAGCGACGTCGACCCCGGGACCGGCCCCATCCAGCCGCACGGCACCGACAACCCGTCCAAGTTCGTCAAGTCCGGGGACGTCAGCATGGCCCTGACACCGACCGGGCTCCGCGTGGCCTTCTACGGCTCAGTTCTGGGCTACGCCTCCGCGTGCGGCGAGGAGGACACGACGGTCCCCTACGCGGAGGTCGCGGACATGCTCAAGCCGCAACTGCTGAAGGCCGTCCCGTACCCGTCGCCCGCGCGGTCGTGAGACGCCGGACGCCCCGCCTCCGGAGCGTTCCGGGGACGGGGCGTCCGGCGAGAGGTCACTTGCGCTTGTTGATCTCTTCGGTGAGCTGCGGCGCGACCTGGAACAGGTCGCCCACGATGCCGTAGTCGACGAGCTCGAAGATCGGCGCCTCGGGGTCCTTGTTGATGGCGACGATGGTCTTCGAGGTCTGCATGCCGGCCCGGTGCTGGATGGCGCCGGAGATGCCGACCGCGACGTACAGCTGCGGCGACACGGTCTTGCCGGTCTGGCCGACCTGGAACGAGTGCGGGTACCAGCCGGCGTCGGTCGCGGCGCGGGAGGCGCCGACGGCCGCGCCGAGCGAGTCGGCCAGGTCCTCGATGATCTTGAAGTTGTCGGCGCCGCCGACGCCGCGGCCGCCGGAGACCACGATCGCGGCCTCGGTCAGGTCCGGGCGCTCGCCCTTCTCCTGGACGACCTTCTCCACGATCTTCGTGCCCTTGTCGGTGTCCGACAGCGTCACCTGCACCGCCTCCTCGGCCGGGGTGGCCGCGGACGCCTCGGGCGCGACGGAGTTCGGCCGCACCGCGATGATCGGCGTGCCGGTCTTCACCTTGGCGTGCGAGATGATCCCGCCGCCGAAGATGGAGTGCTCGGCGACGAAGCCGTCGGCGACGTCCACCACGTCGGTGAGCACGCCGGAGCCGGTCTTGACGGCCAGGCGGCCCGCGACCTCCTTGCCCTCGGCGGTCGCGGAGACGAGCACCGCCGCCGGGGACTTGTCGGCGACCAGCTGCGCCAGCAGCGCGGCCTTCGGCGCGACGACGTAGGAGGTGAGCTCCTCGTCGGCGGCGACGTAGAGCTTGGCGGCGCCGTACTCGCCGAGCTTGTCCTTGGCGCCGTCGGCGCCGGGGCCGACCCATACCGCGGCGGCCTCGCCCAGCTTGTTCGCCAGCGTCAGCAGCTCGAGGGTGACCTTCTTGACCTCACCGTCGACGTGGTCGACGAGGACGAGAATCTCAGCCATTGTTCTCTAATCCCCTTCCTCGGTCAGACGAACTTCTTCGACGCGAGGAACTCGGCGATCTTCGCGCCGCCGTCGCCCTCGTCGGTGACGATCTGACCCTGCGCGCGCGGCGGCGCCTCGGCGAAGTCGACCACCTCGGTGGCCGCGTTCGCCAGGCCGACCTGCGCGGCGTCGATGCCGGCGTCGGCGATGCCGAGCGTCTCGACCGGCTTCTTCTTGGCCGCCATGATCCCCTTGAACGAGGGGTAGCGCGGCTCGTTGATCTTCTCGACCACGGAGACCACCGCGGGCAGGGTCGCCTCGACGCGGTCGAAGCCGTAGTCGGTGACCCGCTGCGCCTTGATGGACGAGCCGTCGATCTCGACCTTGTTGGCCAGCGACACCTGCGGCACGCCGAGCCGCTCGGCGAGCATCGCGGCGAGCACGCCGGTGCGCGCGTCGGTGGACTCCGAGCCGAGGATGACCAGGTCGAAGCCGGTGCGGCCGAGGGCCTGCTGGATCGCGTAGGAGGTCTGCAGCGCGTCGGAGCCGGCGAGGGCGTCGTCGACGAGGTGGACGGCCTTGTCGGCGCCCATCGCCAGCGACTTGCGGATGGAGTCGGTGGCCTTGTCGGGGCCCATGGTCAGAACGGTCACCTCGCCGCCCTGGGCCTCCTTGATGCGCAGCGCCTCTTCGATGGCGTACTCATCGAGCTCGTTGATGACACCGTCCGCGGCAGCGCGGTCGAGCGTGCTGTCATCGGACTTCAGCTTGCGCGGGCTCTCCGTATCGGGAACCTGCTTCACCAGGACGACGATGTTCATGGCCGGTGGCCGACCTCCCTGCACTCAGTTGGCCGCTGGGGTAAGCGGACAGAGGGGCGCCGCCCCTGACGGGTCGGCGCGGACATGCGCTTTCGCAGTCACAGCCTGCCAAACACCCGAACGTGCTTCGGAGCCGGGTCCCCGGTTCGGCCGTGCACGACAAATGTTACTCATCGGTAGCCTACTGGCAAATCCCAGTTCGTGAGACCTTACCCACGCGACCGCCGGGTTTACGGGTCCGATCCCGTCCAGCGGGCCGCGTGACGCAGTTCATACTCACATCCGGTCCATGGCGTTCTGCAGCCGGTCGATCGAGCGCTCCAGAGAACTCTGCAGCCCGTACATCGGCGCGAAGCTCGGCCTCAGCGACATCGCCCCGACCACCGCGAGCAGCGCCAGGACCCCGAGCACCACGCCCGCGACCGCGATGTGCCGGGGGTTGCCGGCGACCGCCAGGAACATCCGTTCCAGCTGACGGCGCGGCGCGCTGACGCCCGGCGCCGTCCACAGCACCGCCGCGCCCGCCCCCGCGCCGAACGCGCAGGCCCCCAGCGAGTCGATCTCCCCGCCGATCACCGACGCCGCCGCAAGCGCGAGCGGCACCGCCGCCGTCAGCGCCGCCGCGTAGGGAACGGTCAGGGCGGTCCGGCCGAGCGCCCCGGCCCAGCCCGTCACCGTGCGGGACATGGCCGCCCGCAGCAGCGTCACCGCCACCAGCGTCAGCAGCAGCCCGACGATCGGCATCATCACCGCGATGCCGACGCCGATGACCACCACCATCGCCGCGAGCAGCCGCGCCCACCCCTGCGCCACCGCCAGGTCCTGCGCGTCCGCCGCCCGCGCGGTCGTCTCCACCGGCTCCCGGACCGGCGCGGGCACCGCCGCCCGCCCGGCCTCCTCCTCCACCGGCGGCGCGGGCGCCGGGACGGCCCGCACCGGACGCACCTCCAGCCGGGACGCCGCCTCCGCCAACCGCTCCGCATCGGGCCGGGCCGCCGGATCGGCGTCCGCGGCCGCCGCCACCAGCGGACGCAGATCGGCGGGCAGCGCGTCCAAGGGCACCTCGTGCCGTCCGGTCGCCGCGAACGTCACCGTCGCCGCCCACGCGCGCACGTCACCGGGCCCGTGCGCCCCGGCGGACAGGCCGAAATCCACCACGATGGGAGCGCCGTCGACCACCAGCACCGTCTCGGGCCCCAGCTCCCCGTGGGCGAGCCCCGCCCGGTGCACGGCGGCCAGCGCCTTCGCCAGCCCGACCGCCATCCGCCGCAGCGCGTCGCCGGACATGGGCCCCTGCTCCGCGACGACCTCCGCCAACGGACGCCCCGGCACGAACCGCGACACCACGTACGGCCGCCGCACACCGGACTCGCCGTCCAGGACGTCCACCACGTACGGGCTGAGCACCGCGCGCATCCGCTCGATGTCGGGCGCGGCGCCCGGCGGCAGCAGCCTGATCGCCACGTCGCGGCCGTCCGGCCCGGTGGCGCGGTGCACGCCGGTCCCGCCGCCCAGCCGGGTCAGCAGCCGGTACGGACCGATGTGCTCCTGGTGGCTCGTCTCGCCGCTCATATGGCCCGCCACCCTACCGACCGCCCCCGCCCTCCCGCAGCGCTCCGGGCTCACACGTAACCGGTGCGGCGGAGTTCGGTCTCCAGGGCGGCGAGGAAGGCGTCGACCTCGTCCTTGTCGTAGGTCTCGCGGAGGCGGCGCAGGGTGAAGGAGCGGGCGCGGACGTCGTCGGCGCCGATCACCTCGGCGAGGGCGCGGCGGTCGCCGACCAGCCAGGCGCGGACGCGGCCGACGAAGCCGTCGACCTCGGCGGGGTCGTAGCCCTCCTTGAACCGGGCGCGGGTGAAGCGGGCGGTGCCGAGCAGGGCGACGACGCGGCGGACGTCGGCGAGCTGCCCCGGCATCACCGGATGGCCCTGCAGGAGGCCCTGCGCGTGCCGGGCGTACAGGCCCGCGGCGCGGTAGATCTCGGCGAGGCGGGGGCCGTTGGCGGGGACGCCGGTGCCGGTCTGCGCGTCGCGGGCGGCGCGGGTGGCGGCGGCGAGCGACTTGCGGGCGTAGCCGGCGGTGTGCTCCGACCAGGTCCCGCCGATGGCGTGGCTGCGTTCGGCGGCGACGAGCTCCCGCTTGGCCTCGGCGAGCGACACCTCGATCACCGAGACGGTCAGCGCGAACCCGGCCTGCGCGAACGCGGCGCGGCCTGCCACGACCCGGTCGGCGGGCGGCTCGGGCTCGGGCGGCGGCGGAGGCGGCTCCGGTTTCGGCTCGGGCTTGAGCTTCAGCCGGGGCGCGATCGAGCCGGGGTTGGCGAACCGCGCGGCCAGTTCGGCGGCGTCCGGTCGCAGGTCCGGGTCGCGGGCGAGCGCGTCCTCCAGCACCTCGCGCAGGTCGGGGTCGATCCCGGCGAGGTCCGGCCATCCGGTCAGGACGCGCCGGACGAACGCCGCCGGGCTCGTCGCCTCGTAGGTGCGGCGCCCGGTCGCGGCGTAGGCGATCGTCGCGGCCCAGCCGAACACGTCGGTGGGCGGGCCGGCGGGTTTGCCCTCCAGCACCTCGGGCGAGACGTAGCCGGGCGTGCCGACGGGGCCCTGGGTCAGCCGCGACGCGCCGGAGAGATAGGCGATGCCGAAGTCGATCAGGATCGGCTCGCCCGCCACCAGCATCACGTTGCCCGGGTTGACGTCGCGGTGGACGCTCTCGGCCTCGTGCACGGCGGCGAGCGCGTTGGCCAGGCCGCCGGCCAGCCGGAGCAGCCCGTCGCGGGGCAGCGGGCCGCGGCCCTTGACCGTCTCCAGCAGCGAGGTGCCCTCGACGTAGTGGGTGACGATGTAGGGCGGTTCGCCGTCCACGTCGTGGTCGACGAGCTCGACGACGTTGCGGCTGCGGATCCGGCGCATCGCCTCGACCTCGCGGCGCAGCCGGTCCTTGGCCTGGAACTCGGCGGGCAGGAACGGGTGCAGCGTCTTGATCGCGATCATCCGGCCGTCGTCGGCGCGGGCGAGGAAGACGTCGCCCATGCCGCCGCGCCCGAGCCGCTGCAGCGGACGGTACGGGCCGATCGGCGCGAGCGGGCGGGGCCGCCCGTCCGGCATGCGTCCCCCGGTGGACACGGCGGGGCCGCTGCCGCTGGACACCCGCAGCCCGGCCGAGTCGGGGCGCAGCGCCCGCAGCCGCCGCACCAGCGCCTCCGCGGACGGGCGGGCGGACGGATCGGCGGCGAGCGCGTCGGCCAGCAGGGGGCGCAACTCGTCGGGGACGCCGCTCAGGTCGTGGTCGCCGCGGATGATCCGGACGCAGACCGCCGCGTCGTTCGGCGCGTCGTACAGGTCGACGCCGGTCGCCGCGAACGCGATGGTCGCGGCCCAGGCGAACACGTCGGCGGGCGGGCCCGCGTCCGCGCCCTCCAGCAGCTCGGGCGCGAGATACCGCCAGGTACCGGACCGCCCGCCGCCGGTGTGGGTGAGCCGGGTGTCGTCGACGCCCTGCGAGATGCCGAAGTCGATCACGACCGGTTCGCCGGCCTCCAGCAGCACGTTGCCGGGCTTGATGTCGCGGTGCACGACCCCCGCCCGGTGCACCGCTTCCAGCGCCTCGGCCGTGCCGACCGCGATCCGCCACAGCGCCGCGCCGGTGATCGCGCCGCCGCCGCGGACCTCGTCCAGGAGCGGCCGCCCCTCGACGTACCGGGTGACGATGTAGGGGACGCGGGCGTCGACGTCGAACTCGACGACCTCGGCGACGCGGGGGCTGGTGACGCGGCCCATCGTCTCGACCTCGCGGCGCAGCCGGGCCCGCGAGTCGCCGGCGTCGACCAGGTGCGGGTGCAGGGTCTTGACGGCGAACGTCCCGCCGCGCGGGTCGCGGGCGCGGAACACCTGCCCCATGCCGCCGGAGCCGATCAGCTCCACCGGCCGGTACGGGCCGATCATCTCGGCCCGCTCCCCGTCCACCGGCGGGTCGGCGCGCCGCGGGTCGTCGGCCGGGAGGGCGTCCTGCGGGAGCGGCGGCGCGGGGGCGGGGGCGGCCGCGAACGGCGGCGGGCCGTCGGGCGGCCCGGTCGGCCCTGGCGGCGGGGGGACCCAGGCTCCGTCAGGCGAACGGGAACCCGGTGACGAGGTCGTGGACATCGCTGCGCAGGCTCTCCAGGTTCTGGCTCATGCCGTCCAGCGGGGTGGTGTCGGGTGGCTGCTTCTGGGAGAGGCCGACCAGCACGGCCGCGAAGATCCCCAGGATGAGGGCGGCGACGAGGGCGGCCTCGGTGCGCGGGAGCAGCGCGCCCCAGATCCGGGCCAGCTGCCGGCGCGGCGCGCCGCTGCCCGGCGCCAGGCACAGCAGCCCGATCACCGCCATCGCCGAGTACGCGATCGCCCGGGACGCGGTCATGTCGGACTTGGTGAAGATCAGCACGCCGAGCAGGACCAGGCCGGCGAACACGCTGAGCGCCGACAGCAGCGCGGTGACCATCACCGCGCCCGGCAGGTGCAGCGGGGTGCGGAACGCCGCCGCGACGACGTCGCCGGAGCGCGGGCCGCGCCGGGTCCGCTTGCCCTCCATGCCCTGCGCGGCCTTGTCGGCGCTGCGCAGCACCAGCACGCCCACGATCGTGACGCCGACCGCGAGCAGCGGCGCGATGTTGGCGAAGCCGAGCAGCGCCACCAGCACGATGAAGCCGAGGACCCGGTACCAGCCGTAGGGCTTGCGGGCCTCCTTCTTGTCGCGGTCGTCGCGGGCGGGCTCGGGACGGCGGCGCTGCGCGTCCTGCCGCGGGTCGTAGGGGCCGCCCTGCTGCGGGCCGCGCTGCAACGCGTTCGGCGGCGGCTGGGTCGGCGGCTGGGTGGGCTGGTTGTAGGGGCCGTAGGCGGACGGCGGGTAGGTGCCCTGCTGCCCGTAGTTCTGCGCCCCGTACCGCGGCGCGGCGTCGTAGGGGCCGGGCGCGGGCGGCGGGACGGGCGGCGGCGCGGCCGGGGGCAGCTGCCCGACGAAGTCCTTCGGCTGCGCCGGGACGGGCGCGGGCGCCGGAAGCGGCGCCGGAGCGGGCGTCGCGGTGCGCCCGCCGGTGCGGCCCTCCGTGCGGCCGGTGGTCTCGCTCGGCGGCATGGCGAACTGCCGGGCGTGGTCGGGGGCCGGCCGCTCGGCGACCGGCTGGGCCGTCCCGTCCGGGCGGGTGTAGTGCTGGTCGACCCGCGTCTGGTCGGTGATCGTCGCCTCGAGGTGGATGCGCCGCGCCAGCTGCACGAGCGTGACCGCGGTGGGCCGCTCGGCCGGGTTGCGGGCCATCGCCGAGCGCAGCAGCGGCAGCAGCGCCTCCGGCACGCCGTCCAGGTCGGGCGTGCCCTGCATGATCTTGTAGAAGATCGACTCGAAGGTGCCGGAGCCGAACGGCGGGCGCCCGGTCGCGGCGTAGGCGACGGTGCCGGCGAGCGCGTGCACGTCGGACGGCGGGCCCGCGTCCTCGCCCTCGATGATCTCCGGGGCGAGGTAGCCGGGGGTGCCGATGACCATGCCGGTGGCGGTCAGCCGGGTCGCGTCCGCGCCCTGCGCGATGCCGAAGTCGATGACGACCGGCTCGCCGTCCACGATCATCACGTTGCCGGGCTTGAGGTCGCGGTGCACGATCCCGGCGCCGTGGATCGCCGACAGCGCCGACGCCAGCCCGACCGTCAGCCGCTGCAGGCCCTGCCCGTAGATGGGGCCGTTCTCCTCGACGACCTCCTCCAGCGTGCGGCCGGGCACGTACTGGGTGACGATGTACGGCTGGTCGGCGGTGACGTCGGCGTCGAGGATCTCCGCGACGTGGGGGCTGTGCACGCGCCGCATCGAGTCGACCTCGCGGGCCAGCCGGCGGCGCGCCGTGGCGTCGCCCGCCACCGCGGGCCGCAGCACCTTGATGGCCACGTTGCGCCCCTCGGGGTCGGCGCCGAGGTAGACGACGCCCATGCCCCCTTCCCCGAGGGTCTGGAGCACGCTGTAGTGGCCGATACGGTCCCCGGACGTGACTGCTCCCTCCATCGTTTCCGAAACCCTACCTTCGCCGCCCCCGGCGGAAGGATCCAACGGTCATCTCAGGCCGCCGCGAACCGGCCGTGGACCGTGGTAGGGTCGTCACTTTGCGCGAGCGCGCCCGCGATCCAGCGCGCGGACGGGCGCGCCGCCGGGTCCCGCGCGAGCGCCCGGCGCACCACGCCGAGCAGCGGCTCCGGCACCCCGTCCAGGTCGGCCTCGCCGCGCAGGATCCGGAAGCACACCCCGTGCAGCGAGCCGCGCCCGAACGGCGGGCGGCCCGTCGCCGCGAACGCCGCGCTCGCGCCCCACGAGAACACGTCCGACGCGGTGGTGGCGCGCTCCCCCTCGATCAGCTCCGGCGCCAGGTAGGCGGGCGTCCCCACGACCATCCCGCGCCGGGTGATCTGCTCCATCCCCGCCTGGTGGGAGATGCCGAAGTCGATCAGCGTGGGCCGGTCGCCCAGCACGATCACGTTGCCCGGCGCGACGTCGCGGTGCAGCACCCCCGCGTCGTGCACGTCGCCGAGCGCCAGCGCCAGCCGCCGCGCGAACCGGACGAGCCGCCCCCCGCCGAGCGGCCCGTACGCCCGGACCAGGTCGTTCAGCGGGCAACCCGGGACGTACTGCATCACCACGTACGGCCGCTCCGCCGAGACCCGCCCGTCCAGCAGGCGCGCCACGTAGGCGCTGTTCACGCGCGCCTGCACGGCCAGCTCGCGGGCCAGCCGCGCCAGCGCCTCCGGCTCGCCCGCGACCTGCGGGCACAGCTCCTTCACCGCGACCTCGCGGCCCTGGGAGTCCAGGGCCAGATGCACCACCGCGGTGCTCCCCCGGCCGATCTCGTCCAGCAACCGATACTCGCCCAGCCGCCGATGAGTCCCCATGAACACTGAGACGCCGGGAATCACCCACTCGTTCCTGGCGACCCCCCACGAACCTCGCCCCGGGGGGGCGAGTCACCCCTTGCGGGCCTCCTGGCGGGCGCGGCGCTCTTCGCGGCGGGTCTCGAACTTGGTGGCGGCGGCGTCGAGCTGCTCCAGGAACTCGGCGAGCTCCTCGCGGGCCTTGTCGCCGTCGCCGGTCAGGTCGGTGCGGTCGAACACGCCCCACTTGCGCAGCACCGGGTTGAGCACGTCGTCGTGGTGCAGGCGCAGGTCGTAGATGCCGGCGTTGGCGATGACGACGGACTTGCGCAGGAACCCGTCGATGCTGTGGCCGGGCATCTGGAAGGACTTGACGACGTCGGTGACGGCCCGCATCGTCTCGTTCGGCGCGGCCTCCAGCGCGGCGGCCATCAGGTTCCGGTAGAAGATCATGTGCAGGTTCTCGTCGGCCGCAACGCGCGCCATCATCTGCTCGCAGAGCGGGTCGCCGGACGCCCGGCCGGTGTTGCGGTGCGACACGCGGGTGGCGAGCTCCTGGAACGCCACGTACGCGGTTCCGTGCAGGAACGAGTCGCCGTGGTCGGCCTCGTAGCCGGCCTCCATGTGCCGCATCCGGGCCCGCTCGAGCGCGACCGGGTCGACGGCGCGGGTGACGGTGAGGTAGTCGCGGATGACGATGCCGTGCCGGTTCTCCTCGGCCGTCCACCGGTTGACCCAGGTGCCCCAGGCGCCCTCGCGGCCGAAGACGGTGGCGATGGCCCGGTGGTAGCCGGGCAGGTTGTCCTCGGTGAGCAGGTTGACGATGAGCGCCTCGCGCGCCTCCGGGGTCACCTTCGACTGCTCGATCGACCACGGCTCGCCGTCCAGCGGACCGTCGAAGTCGCGGCCCTCGCTCCACGGCACGTACTGGTGCGGGAACCACT
Organism: Actinomadura opuntiae; assembly: GCF_030283205.1. Lineage (GTDB taxonomy): Bacteria > Actinomycetota > Actinomycetes > Streptosporangiales > Streptosporangiaceae > Spirillospora. The sequence goes on along the minus strand of NZ_JASNWF010000016.1, from coordinate 17,579 downwards.
CCTTGGCCATGGACATGTGCCGGTCGAGCTCCTTCTCGACCACCGGCTCGAGGTCGAGCAGGAGTTCGGTCTGGAACTTCTCTTCGGGGGTCACGGACATGCGCTTCCTTCGCTGGACGTGTCGGGATGCCGGACGGTGCCGCCGCGCCCGCGGCACGGAGTGGGGCGCCCAGCAGGCCGTTCTAACCTACTCAAGCGTAGGTTCGATGGTCGCCAGTCGGCACGACCCGCGTCAAGTCACCCCCGTGACAATCCGCCCCGGGAGTGTTTTGTAGATCTGAGCGAAACCGGTGGTCCGTTTTTGTCACTGCGTGTCGGCCGCCTGGTGCCACATCCGGTTCACCGCGGCCCTGAGCAGGGGGCGCGGGACGAGCTTCAGCGCGGGCAGCGCCGCCTTGTACTGGACGCCGGGCACGGAGAGCGCGCGTCCGGCCGACACCGCGTCCAGTCCCGCCCTGGCCACGTCGTCGCGGCGCAGCCACAGCAGGCTGGTCGGCGCGTCGTCCTCGGTGCGGGTGAAGCCGGGGCACAGCGCGGTGACGTGCACGCCCTTGGACGCGACCTCCGCGTGAAGGCTCTCGGAGAAGGACGCGACGTAGGCCTTGGTCGCGCCGTAGGTCGCGCTGCCGGGCGAGGGGGTGAACCCGGCCATGGACGCGACGTTCAGCACTCCGCCGCGTCCGCGCAGGAGCATCCCGGGGAGGGCGGCGTGGGTGAGCCGCACCAGCGCGGTGACGTTCAGCTCCAGCTGCCGGAGGTGGTCCTCGACGGGCAGCTCCGCGAACGCTCCAAAGGCGCCGTGGCCGGCGTTGTTGATCAGGAGCTCGACGGGCTCGGCGCGCAGCCGGCGCTCGATCTCGGCGCGCTGGCCCGGGTCGGTGAGGTCGGCGGCCAGCACCTCGACCGCGACCCGGTACCGCTCGACCAGCTCGCGGGCGAGCCCGTCCAGCAGGTCGCCGCGGCGGGCCACGATCACCAGGTCGGTGCCGCGGGCGGCCAGGATGCGGGCGAAGCTCTCGCCGATCCCGCTGGACGCGCCGGTCACCAGCGCGGTTCGGTACGCGTGTCGCATGGCGGCAGATGCTAGCGGTGATCTTGGCCGCGCCCGGCGGCACTCGCCGAAAACGCTTCACAAATGGCACGAAGAGGACCATCACGGGGGTGCCTCGCGGGGTGCGCGGCGGCCCCGGGCCCGCCGCGCGCCCCGTCAGCGGGCGGGTTCGGACGTCCGCTGCGGCGCCCGGGCCATGACGACGCCGGCCGGGGGCAGCATCGTCAGCGGGTCCTCGCCGGCCGTCCACAGCCCGACCAGGAACGCGGTCGCCGCCTCCAGCAGCGCCGCCCGCTCCAGGCCGCCGCCGTCCATCGGGACGCAGCCGAGGTCGGTCACCAGGCGGCGCACCACGGCCAGCGCGTCGGGGTCGTCGCCGCACAGCGGGACGCCGAGCGGGCGCCCGCCGAAGGCCGGCGGCGTCATCCGCCACACCGGGTCCGGGCAGGTGTTGAACGCCTTCACCACCCGCGCGCCGGTCAGGTCGGCGATGCGGCGCGCCGCCGAAGGGCCGCCGCCGGTCTTCATCCGCTCGAACGGCGGTTCCATCGGGTTCGTGCAGTCGATGAGGACGCGTCCTGTGAGGGGCCCCGCCTCGCGCAGCGCGTCTTCGACGCCCTCATGGGCGACCGCCAGCAGGACCGCATCGCCGAACTCGGCCGCCTTCCGGAGCGTCCCGCCTTCCGCTCCGTGGCCGATGCGTCCAGCTAGCGCGATCGCCTTCTCCGGCGTCCGCGCCCCGATCCGCACCTCGTGCCCCTTGCCCGCCCATTGCGTGGCGAGCGCGTCCGCCATGTTCCCTGCACCCAGCACACCGATCCGCATATCTGCCTCCCGTGTCGATTACCGTCGGACGGGACGCTAAGCGGTTCGTTCCGCACCATCCGGTGCGTATCGGGAGGGGCAGAATGGACGATCTGGAGTTCATCGCCGACTGCCAGACACGGCTCGGCCTCGACCTCCTGTCCGGCACCTGGACGGGCGTCGTGCTGTGGACGCTGCAACACGGCCCGCTGCGTCCCCGCGAACTCCAGGACCGCATCGGCGGCATCAGCCACAAGGTGCTGACCGAGACGCTCCGGCGCCTCGAGCACAACGGCCTGGTCGTCCGCCGCCGCTATGCCGAGGCGCCGCCGCGCGTCGAGTACGAGCTGACCGGCCCGGGGCGCGGGATGCTCGAACCCCTGAATGCCCTGGGCCGCTGGACCGAGCGCTACGCCGCCGACGTCCTGGACGCGCAGGAACGCGCGGTGTCGGACGGCGCGCTCAGCGGCCCGTGAACTTCGCCTTCCCCGGCCCCTCCTCCACGAAGGACTTCATGCCGTTCTTCTGGTCCTCGGTGGCGAACAGTGCGGCGAACTGCGTCCGCTCGATCTCCAGCCCGGTGGCGAGGTCCACCTCCAGCCCGGAGTCGATCGCCTGCTTGGCGGCGCGCAGCGCGATGGCGGGCCCGCCCACGAACGTCGCCGCCCACTCCTTGGCCGCCGAGTAGACGTCGGCGTCGGGAACGACCCGGTCCACCAGCCCCATGGCGAGCGCCTCATCGGCCTTGACGTGCCGTCCGGAGAAGATCAGGTCCTTGGCCCTGGACGGGCCGACCAGCCGCGCGAGCCGCTGCGTGCCGCCCGCGCCCGGGATGATGCCGAGCTGGATCTCCGGCTGCCCGACCTTCGCACCCTCTCCCGCGACCCGCAGGTCGGCGGTGAGCGCGACCTCCAGCCCGCCGCCGAGCGCGTACCCGGTGATCGCCGCGATCACCGGCTTCGGGATCGCGGCGAGCGCCCGGGTGAAGTCCTGAAGGAGCCGCGAGTGGCCCGCCGCCATCTCCGCGTACGCCATCGGCGCCATCTCCTTGATGTCGGCGCCCGCCGCGAACACCCGCTCCCCGCCGTACAGCACCACCGCGCCGACCTCGTCGTCCTCGGTGACCTGCCGCGCCGCGTCGATCAGCTCCCGCTGCATCTGCGCGTTCAGGGCGTTCATCTTCGGACGGTCCAGCCTGATCGTCGCGACGCCGTCCTCCGTCTCCACCCGCACGAACTCGCCCACGAACGCCTCCAAGATCCTCCGGTCGACCGACGCCCCCGAACCTAACAACCCGTCCCGGCGCCCCGGCACGGCCGCCCGGCTGTCGGACCCCACTGGTAGCTTCGGGCCCGGCAGTCACATCGCACGTCACCCGGGGGTTTCGGATGCTGGTCGCCCATGCCGCATGGCATGGCGGGGCGCTGTGCGTGTGGGCCGAGCGCACCGGCCCCCACGACCCGCCCGGCGGCGACGCGCACCCGTTCGCGACCCGCGACTTCACCGGGACGTCCTACGAGCCGCTGCTGCGGGGCGCGTTCCGGGTCGAGCTGACCCTGTCGCTGCCGACGCACGGCGACCATCCGCTGCCGTCCGCCGAACTCGGCCCCGAACCGGTGCCCGGGGAGCCCGGCCTGCGGCCGTGGCGGGTCCCGGCGCTGGTGCTGGAGCCGTTCCCCGCGATGGCGCTGCTGCAGTCCGCCGAGCACAGCGGCGACGTCGTCCCCGGCTCCGACCTGCGGTTCCTGTGCGTCCTCGCGGACGAGGCCGTGCACCTCGCCGGGCGCGGCCAGGTGCTGCCGGCGCTGCTGCGCGAGGACGGCGACCTCGTCGCGCGCTGGCGCCCCGTCCTGGACGACCCGGTCCGGTTCCGCGCGCTGGCCCGCGCGATGCCCGCCGCGTGCCGCGCCGCCGACGGGGGGCGTCCCGCCGCGCAGGTGCTGCGGGAGGCGCTGTCGGGGCTGGTCGACACCGCGGTCCGGGGCGTCGTCCCGCATCCGCTGCTGCCGCCGCGGCGCGGCAAGGTCCCCGACCGGCTGCCGCTCGCCGAGCGCTGGGCGGAGGCGCTGACCGGGCCGTCCGCCGAGGTCGCGCGGGAACCCGGCGACGACCCGGACGAGTTGATCGCGGAGCTGGACGCGTGGGCCGCCGCCGCGCGCCGCCCGTCCGGGCCGCTGCGCGTCTGCTTCCGCCTCGCCGAACCGGGCGCCGAGGAGTTCGCCGCCGACCCCGCCGCCGAATCCGAGGACCCCGAAGAACCCGAGGAATCCGGGGACGCCTGGCGCGTCGAGTTCGCCCTCCAGGGCACCGACGACCCCAGCCTCTACGTGCCCGCCGCGATGGTGTGGGACGGCGAGGCGACCTCGATCCCCGACGCCGAGGAGACGCTCCTCGCCGGCCTCGGCCGGGCGCTGCGCCTGTTCCCCGACATGGCGCCCGCGCTCGACGGCCCGGCCCCCGCCGGGCTGCCCCTCGACACCGCCGGCGCGTTCCGCTTCCTGCGGCGGGCCGCGCCGATGCTGGCCGCCGCCGGGTTCGGCGTCCTGCTCCCCCAGTGGGCGGGCAAGGCCAAGCTCGGCATGAAGCTGACGACCCGGAGCGACGACCCCGAGGCGTCGTCGGGCGCCGCATCGCCGTCCGGCTTCGACCTCAAGGGCATGATCAACTTCCGATGGGACCTCGCCATCGGCGACGAGACCATCGACGAGGCCGAGCTGGAGGAGCTGGCCCGGCTGAAGACGCCGCTGGTCCGGCTGCGCGGCCAGTGGGTCGAGCTGGACGAGGAGCAGCTGGAGGCCGCGCTCGACTTCCTGCGCCATCCGCGCCAGGGCCGGATGGCCGCCGCCGAGGCGATCCGCGCGATCGTCCACGCGGGCGACGACGCCCTCCCGCTGACCTCCGTCGACGCCGACGGCACCTTCGGCGACCTCCTGTCCGGCGAAGCCGACCGCCGCCTCACCCCCATGCGCACGCCCGACGACCTGGACGCCGAGCTGCGCCCCTACCAGGAACGCGGCCTGGCCTGGCTGACCTTCATGAACGACCTCGGTCTCGGCGCCCTGCTCGCGGACGATATGGGGCTTGGTAAGACGATTTCGGTTTTGTCCCTTCTCGTCCACGAACGCGAAGATGGCGCCCGGCCCGGCCCCACGCTGGCGATCCTGCCGATGTCGCTGGTCGGGAACTGGCAGCGGGAGGCGGCGCGGTTCACGCCGAAGCTGCGCGTGTACGTCCACCACGGGACGGGCCGCCACCGCGGCGAGGAGCTGCTCAAGGCCGCCGCGGCGGCCGACCTCGTCCTGACCACCTACGGGACGGCCACCCGCGATGCGGAAATGCTCTCGCCCGTCGAGTGGGAACGGATCATCTGCGACGAGGCACAAGCCCTCAAGAACAGCGGGACGCGACAGGCCAGGGCGGTGCGGAGCATCCCGGCGCGCAGCCGGATCGCGCTCACCGGTACGCCGGTCGAGAACCACCTCACCGAGCTGTGGTCGATCATGGAGTTCGCGAACCCGGGGCTGCTCGGGCCGCGATCCGCGTTCCGGCAGCGGTTCGCCGTCCCGATCGAGAAGGAGGGCGACGAGCAGGCGGCGCTCGCCCTCAAGCGCGCGACGCAGCCGTTCATCCTGCGCCGCCTCAAGACCGACAAGTCGATCATCTCGGACCTGCCGGAGAAGCAGGAGATCAAGGTCTACTGCAACCTGACCACCGAGCAGGCGTCGCTCTACCGGGCCACCGTGGACGACATGCTGGAGCAGATCGCCGAGGCCGACGACAAGCAGCGGCGCGGGCTCGTCCTGGCGACGATGGCCAAGCTCAAGCAGGTCTGCAACCATCCCGCGCACCTGCTGAAGGACGGCTCCCGCCTGCCGGGCCGCTCCGGCAAGCTCGAGCGCCTCGAAGAGATCTGCGCCGAGGTCCTCGACCAGGGCGAGAAGGCGCTCGTCTTCACCCAGTACGCCGAGTTCGGCTCGATGCTCCAGCCGTACCTCGCGGCCCGGCTCGAACGGCCCGTGCTCTGGCTGCACGGCGGCACGTCCAAGCAGGCCCGCGACGACCTCGTCCAGCACTTCCAGCGGGACGCCGGACCGGCGATCTTCCTGCTGTCCCTCAAGGCCGCCGGCACCGGCCTCACGCTGACCGCCGCCAACCACGTCGTGCACGTCGACCGATGGTGGAACCCCGCCGTCGAGGACCAGGCCACCGACCGGGCGTTCCGCATCGGCCAGACCCGCAACGTGCAGGTCCGCAAGTTCATCTGCGTCGGCACGATGGAGGAGCGCGTCGACGAGATGATCGAGCGCAAGAAGGCGCTCGCCGAATCGATCGTCGGCACCGGCGAGGAATGGCTGACGGAACTTTCCGTCGCCGAACTCCGCGACGTCCTGCGGCTGTCCCCCGAGGCGGTGAGCGACTAAATGGACGAGGAAGGCCTCAAGGCCCGCACCAAACGCGGCTCGATCGGCGCGCAATGGTGGTCGCGCCGCTTCATCGACCTCCTGGAGTCCTTCGCCGACAAGGGCCGCCTCTCCCGCGGCCGCACCTACGCCCGCAAAGGCCAGGTCTACGACCTGCGCGTCACCCCGTACGAGGTCACCGCGAAAGTCAGGGGCTCACGTCCCGACCCCTACGACGTGGCCCTCGGCATCGAAGGAATCGACACAGCGAACTGGCGCCGCGCCGAAAAGGAGCTGGCGTCCCGCGCCGTCTTCCGCGCCCGCCTCCTCGCCGGTGAAATGCCCCCGGAAATCGAATGGGTCTTCGCCGAACTCGGCCTCGCCCTCTTCCCCAACACGGCCTCCGACCTGCACCTGATGTGCGATTGCCCCGACTGGGGCGACCCCTGCAAGCACACCGCCGCCGTCCTCTACCTCCTCGCCGAGGCGTTCGACGACGACCCGTTCCTCATTCTCGAATGGAACGGCCGCAGCCGCGACCAGCTCCTCACTGCCCTGCGCCGCGGCTCCACCACGGCCCCCGACCCCCTGGAAATGGAAGACGAGCCCCTGTCGGCCACCGATTTCTGGACGACCCCGTCCGGCCTCGCCCGCCTCCGCGACCGCCCACCCGCACCTCCCGTCCCACCCGGCTTCATCCTCCAGGTGGCAACCCCGCCCCCAGTGAAAATCCGCCGCCGCCCCCTCCCCGACGCCCTACTCCCCGCCTACGAAGCCCTAGCCACCAAGCCATCCGAGTGACCCAGCGCCACTCAACACCAACGGCGCCGATTTCCTACGCATCCACGTCACCGACAACCCCGTCCTCACCCCAGCCGAGCTCCTCCACCCCGTACTCTTCGACTACGCTCGGATGACCATGCTCGAACTGCACGGAATCAACCATTTGACACTGTCTACGACCGACCTCGACCGGCTCGTGGCGTACTACACGGAGTTGCTCGGAGCCACGCTCGCGTTCGAGCGCGCTGCAACCCCTGCTGATCCTCGGGTCGCGGTCATCGATGTCGGCGGGGCCGACCACCTGATGATCGTCGAAACCGCCACCACTCCCACCACTGATCTCGACCCCCTGGGCCGGGCGGGCTGGGGACTGCGCGTTGGCACCCACGCGCAGCTATGTGAGCTTCGCGAACAAATACAGGCCGCCGGGTGGCCGGTCGGACAGATCGAGACACTCCCCACTCAATGGACGATGACGGTGCGCGATCCCGATGGCCGCCCTGTGGACGTCCGGGCCCATCGGCCACGCACCACATCGCCGCCATCAACCACCGGCCACGGCAACCCGGACTTCCGAAACACGCCCTAGACCTCCGGATCGCCGGCTCGGCCATGGATGCTTCGTCAGAGCTTGCCGGGGTCTGCGTGGGACGGGTGCACGCCTACCGGGCGGCGGCAGCCCGGCTCGAAGAGTTGCTCATGGAGTCCCTCGGGTTGCGGGAGCAGTACGGCCGTCAGCCGTAGTGGCGGCCGGTGCAGCCGATCTCTCCGGAAAGGGTGGCGCAGATGCCGAGGAGGCCGACGATCTCCGCGTAGTCGGTGGAGGTGAACTCGGTGGTGCGGGAGGCCGTGAGCTGCACGCCCGGGATGAGTGAGCCCTCCATGTCGACGGAGACGAAGACCTTCATGGGGTCATGGTTTCAGGTGGGGAGGGTGGCGCGGACGCGGAAGCCGGTGGGGCGGGGGCCGGCTTCCAGGGTGCCGCCGAGGGCTTCGGCGCGGTCGCGCATGCCGCGGATGCCGCTGCCGTCCCCGGCGGCGGGCGCGGTGCCGCGGCCGTCGTCGTCCACGGTGATCGTGACCGCGTCGCCGGTGTAGCGGACGCGGACGACGGCCGAGGACGCGCCGGAGTGCCGGGTGACGTTGGTGAGGGCCTCCTGGACGATGCGGTACGCGGCGTGGTCGGCGTCGGGGGGCAGCGGGCGGGGGGCGCCCTCGGTCTCGGTGCGGACGGTGAGGCCGGAGGCGGCGATGCCGCCGGTCAGGTCGTCGAGGCGGGCGAGGCCGGGCCGGGCGGGGGCGTCGACCTGGCGGAGCACGCCGAGGGTGGCGCGCAGTTCGCGGAGGGTGTCCTTGCTGGCGTCCTTGATCGCGGTGAGCGCGTCCTCGGCCCGGCCGGGCTCGCGGGGCAGGACGTGCAGAGCGGCGGTGGCCTGGACGTGGATCAGCGAGATGTTGTGGCCGAGCGCGTCGTGCAGTTCGCGGGCGATGCGGAGGCGCTCCTCGATGGCGCGGCGGCGGGCCTCCTCCTCGCGGGAGCGTTCGGCTGCGGCGAGGCGCCGCTCGGCCTCGCGCAGGTAGGCGCGGCGGTTGCGGGCGAGGCCGCCGATGGCGATGACGGCGACGAACCAGCCGGCGAGCAGGAAGGTGGCGGCGTCGGCCAGGTGGTTGATCTTGTCGCTGTCGTTGCCGTAGAGCGTGGCGGCCATCGCCGCCGCGGCGAGCGCGGACGCCGTCGCGATGTGGCCCTCGGCCGCCGCGGTGTAGAGCGCGATGACGAAGGTCATGATGATCGGGCCGTCAGGTGAGCTGACCGGGTAGTAGACGGCGCAGGCGGCGAAGGTGACGAGCGCGGCGGTGCGCGGGTGGCTGCGGCGGAAGGCCAGCGCGCCGCACGCGACCAGCAGCAGCGCCCAGCCGTAGTACGCGAGGGTGCCGCGATGCAGCGCGTAGGTCGCGATCAGGGCGATCGCGGCCAGGACGGCGAAGCAGGCGGCGCCGAGGAGGGCGTCGGCGAGGCGGCCGCGCGGCCACCGGAGCGCGGTCGCGGCACGGTCCCGGGCGAGGGCTGGTGCGCGCACGACCCCATCCTGCCAGCCTTGCGACTCTGCGATGAGATGTAGTACTTCTACTATCAATGAACGAAGCTCCGATACGGATGGGGGGCGCATGGACGAGCCGGTGATCCGGACGCGCGACCTGCGGATGCGCTACGGCCGCACCGAGGTGCTGCGCGGCGTGGACCTGGAGGTCGGGGCGGGCGAGGTGGCCGCGCTGCTCGGCCCGAACGGCGCGGGCAAGACGACCACGATCGAGATCCTGGAGGGGTTCAGGCGCCGGTCGTCCGGCGAGGTGAGCGTGCTCGACGCCGACCCCGGCACCGGCGGCGCGGCGTGGCGGGCGCGGCTCGGGATCGTCCTGCAGAACTGGCAGGACCACCCGCGCTGGGGCGTCCGGCAGCTGCTGGCGCACATCGCCGGGTTCTACGACCGGCCGCGCGACCCCGACGAGCTGCTGGAGGTCATGGGCCTGACGGCGCAGGCCGGGCAGGCGGTCGCGCGGCTGTCGGGCGGGCAGCGCCGCCGGCTGGACGTCGCGCTCGGCATCGTAGGACGCCCCGAGGTGCTGTTCCTGGACGAGCCGACGGCCGGGTTCGACCCGCAGGCGCGCCGCGACTTCCACGAGCTGGTCGCGCGGCTCGCCCGCGACGACGGCATGACGATCCTGCTGACCACGCACGACCTCGCGGAGGCCGAGCGGCTCGCGGACCGGATCGCGATCCTGGTGCGGGGCGAGGTCACGGTGAGCGGCACCCCGTCCGGGCTGGCGTCGGTCGTGCAGGCCGCGTCGGAGGTGCGGTGGCTGGAGGACGGCGCGCCCCGCACCGAGCGGACGCCGGATCCGTCGCGGCTGGCGTACGAGCTGCACGCGCGGTTCGGCGGCCCGGTCCCGGGCCTGGAGATCCGGCGTCCGACGCTGGAGCAGAGCTACCTGAACCTGGTCGCCGGCGCGGCCGTGGCCGAGGAGAGGACGGCGGCGTGAACACCAGGGCGATCGGGATCGGGGCGCGGCGCGGCTGGGCCGAGCACGTGCACACCCTGCGGAACCGGCGGGAGCTGCTCTCCGGGCTAGTCGGGACGGTCGGCGTCTTCGTGCTGATGGTGCGCTGGCAGGGCGGCCACGACGCGGAGGGGACGCGGGTGCCGCAGGGCCTGCTGCTCGCCGCCGGGTTCGTCGCGTTCTGCGTGTTCTCGACCGGGCTGATGAACCTCGCGATGATGATCGCGGCGGACCGGGAGGAGGGCACGCTGCTGCGCCTGCGCACCGTGCCCGGCGGCGTCCCCGCCTACCTGGTCGGACGGGCCGTCTCGGTGCTGCTGCAGATCGTCACGTACATCGCGTTGATGCTGGTGGCGGGCATGGCGTTCGCGGGCCTGGACCTGCCCTCGGACCCTGGCCGGTGGCTGACGCTGCTGTGGGTGTCGGCGCTCGGGACCCTCGCGGTCGTCCCGTTCGGCGCGGCGCTCGGCGCGCTGCTGCCGGGGCCGCGCAACGCCGCGAGCATCCTGTCGCTGCCGGTGATGGGGCTGATGGTCGTCTCCGGGGTGCTGTTCCCGGTGACCTCGCTGCCGGAGCAGGTGCAGTGGATCGCCCAGGCGTTCCCGCTGTACTGGGAGGGCCTCGGGCTGCGGTCGGCGTTCCTGCCGGACGCGATGCTCGCCGGAGAGATCGGCGGGAGCTGGCGCCCGCTGGAGACCGCGGCGGTGCTCGGCGCGTGGGCCGTCGCGGGCCTGCTGACCGCGCCGTGGCTGCTGCTGCGCGCGACGCGGCGCGAGTCCGGGACGCGGCTGGCCGAGCGCCGGGAGCGCCGCGCCGCCCAGGGCGCGTTCTGACCCGCGGGTGCGGGAGACTGGGCCGGTGGCGGACGGCAGGACGGGCGGCAAGGCCGACAAGGAGCACGTCCACAACCGGATCGCGGTGCTGCGCGCCGAGCGCGGGGTGTCGCGGCGCGAGCTGGCGACGGCGCTGGGCGTCCACTACCAGACGATCGGCTACCTGGAGCGCGGCGAGTACAGCCCGAGCCTGCACCTCGCGCTGCGGATCGCCGCCTTCTTCGAGGTGCCGGTCGAGGTCGTGTTCTCGCTGACTCCGTTCCCCCGCCTGGGGAGCGCCTGATGCCCGTGCCGGAGAGGGGAGCTCGCGGAATGTGGGAACGGTGGTCGCGGCACCGGGAGGAGGTCCTGGAGTCGGACCTGCTGCCGTCCTGGTACGCGACCCGGCGCCGGCGGCGCGGGCTGGCGGCCGCCGGCCTGGCCGGGCTCGCCATGATCTGGGCGGGCACGGTCGTGTCGTGGCACCTGGCGCCGAGCGACACCGCCATGGTCGTGACGGTCACGCTGCTGGCCGTGTCGGTGGCGGTCACGCTGCCGGTGGTGTCGCTGCTGAACATCGCCACCCGCGGGACGATGTCGCTGGCCGAGCACCGGCTGGACGAGCGGCAGGTCGCCGACCGGCTGCGCGCCTTCACGGCCGCGCACCGGATCATGCTCGGGGTGCTCGTCGCCGTGGTGGTCGCGGTGATGGCGAGCGGCACCGACCGCGTCCCGATGGCGGCCGTCGTCGTGGGCGTGGTCGCGCTGTTCGAGACGCACATGCTGCTGCCCGTCCTCGTCGCCGGGTGGCGGCTGCCCGATCCGCCGCCCGACGACGAGGACGAGGAGGACGGCGCCTAGCGCAGGTCGCCGTTCGTCATCCCGTGCGGCGCGGGCGGCAGCGCGACCAGGCCCATCTCGGCCCGGCCGGACAGCATCGGATGGCTCGGCACCACCCGGACGCCGTACCCGAACGCGCCGCTGCGCCCGAGCGGGACCTCCCCGGTGTAGCGCAGCCGCCCGTCACCCGCCGGCTCGGCGCCGCCCAGCTCGGCGTACGACGGGTCGATCAGCGCGTCGGCGTCGTCGACGCGGCCGTAGGCGACCTCGACGGCGACGTCGTCGGGGTCGAGGCCGCCGAGCGCGACGACGGCCTTCACCGTCAGCCGCGCCCCGACCTGCGGGCTCTCCTCGCCGTTGGACTCGACGTGCTCGATGGCGACACCGGGCCACGCCTTGGCGACCCGCTGCTTCCAGCCGGCCAGCGCGCGGGCGCCGGCGTACTTGTCGGCGACCATCTCGCGCTCGGACGCGGCGGCCGGGGTGTACAGGTCCTGCACGTAGTCGCGGACCATCCGGCCGGCGAGCACCTTCGGGCCGAGCGTGGCGATGGTGTGCTTGACCATCTCCAGCCAGCGGCGCGGCAGGCCTGCCGAGTCGCGGTCGTAGAAGGTGACCGAGACGTGGTCCTCGATGAGCTCGTACAGCGCGGCGGCCTCCAGCGCGTCCCGCCGCTCGGGGGCGGCCAGGCCGTCGGCGGACGGGATCGCCCAGCCGTTCTGGCCGTCGTACCACTCGTCCCACCAGCCGTCCCGGATGGACAGGTTCAGCCCGCCGTTCAGGGCCGCCTTCATCCCGGACGTGCCGCAGGCCTCCAGCGGCCGTAGCGGGTTGTTCATCCACACGTCGCAGCCCTGCACCATGAGCCGCCCGAGCGCCATGTCGTAGTCGGGCAGGAACACGATGCGGTGCCGGACGTCCTCCTCGTCGGCGAACCGGACGATCTCCTGGATGAGCCGCTTGCCGCCCTCGTCGGCCGGGTGCGCCTTCCCGGCGATGACGATCTGCACCGGGCGGTCCGGGTCGAGCAGGATCCGGCGCAGCCGGTCCGGGTCGCTCATCATCAGCGTGAGCCGCTTGTAGGACGGGACGCGCCGCGCGAACCCGATGGTCAGCGCGTTCGGGTCGAGGGCGTCGTCGATCCAGGAGACCTCGGCCTCGCTGGCGCCGCGCTGCAGCCACGACTCGCGCAGCCGGCGCCGCGCGTCCAGCACGAGCCGCTCGCGCAGCAGCCCGCGGATCCGCCAGATCTCTCCGTCGGGGACGTCGCGGACCCCTTCCCAGCCGCGCCCGGACGTCATCAGGGCGGGCATCTCGCGGGCGGCCAGTTCCAGGATCTCGCGGGCCACCCAGGTGCCGGCGTGGACGCCGTTGGTGATGGACCCGATGGGCACCTCGGCGGTGTCGAAGCCGCCCCACAGGCCGCCGAACATCTCGCGGCTGACCTCGCCGTGCAGCTCGCTGACGCCGTTGACGCGCTGCGCCAGCCGCATCCCCATGACGGCCATGTTGAACACCGTGCGGTCGCCGCCGGGATAGTCCTCGGCGCCGAGCGCGAGGACCCGTTCGACGGGGACGTGCGGGTCCTCGTTGGGGCCGCCGAAGTACCGGGCGATCAGGTCGCGCGGGAACCGGTCGATGCCGGCCGGGACCGGGGTGTGGGTGGTGAACACGGTGCCCGCCCGCGTCGCCTCCAGCGCCTCGTCGAAGGTCAGCGCGTGCTCGGACACCAGTTCGCGGATGCGTTCCAGGCCGAGGAACCCGGCGTGGCCCTCGTTGGTGTGGAACACCTCGGGCGCCGGGTGCCCGGCGATGCGGCAGTACGCGCGGATGGCGCGCACGCCGCCGACGCCGAGCAGCATCTCCTGCAGCAGCCGGTGGTCGCCGCCGCCGCCGTACAGCCGGTCGGTGACGTCGCGCGCGGCCGGGTCGTTGTCCTCGACGTCGGAGTCGAGCAGCAGTTGCGGGACGCGGCCGACTCTGGCCAGCCACACCTGCGCGCGCAACTCGGGGGGTCCGGCGCCCTGCTCGCCGCTGCCGTTGCCGCGTCCGGCCGCGGGGGGCAGGCCGATCGCGACGCGGACCGGCGTCCCGTCGGCCTCGCGCAGCAGGGTCAGCGGCAGGCCGTTGGGGTCGATGGGCGGGTAGCGCTCCAGCTGCCAGCCGTCCGGCGACAGCGACTGGGAGAAGTAGCCGTGCCGGTACAGCAGGCCGACCGCGATGATCGGCACGCCGAGGTCGCTTGCGGTCTTGAGGTGGTCGCCGGCCAGGATGCCGAGGCCCCCGGAGTACTGCGGCAGCGCCGCGGTGATGCCGTACTCCGGCGAGAAGTAGGCGATGGACGATGGGGCGCCGGTCAGCGACTGGTACCAGCGCGGTGCGGTCAGGTACTCGTGCAGGTCCTCTGCCGTGTCCTGGAGCCGGCGCAGGAAGCGCCGGTCGCCGGCGAGCTGCGCCAGCCGTTCCGGCGCGACCTCGCCGAGCAGCCGGACGGGGTCGTGGTGGACGGCCTCCCACAGCGCCGGGTCCACGGCGCGGAACAGGTCGAGCGTCTCGTGGTGCCATGACCAGCGCAGATTGAGGACGAGCTCCTCGAGCTGCCGGAGCGGCTCCGGGAGGACGGTGCGAACCGTGAATCGTCGGATTGCCTTCACGCAACGTCACGCTATGCAATGCGATGCGATGACGCGACAGCCGGGAGGGGTTTCGTCACCTCGCGGACCGGTCGGCCGCGAGCGCCCGCAGGCGCAGGAACCCCGATGCGGTAAGGGCTCCCGCGGCCACGCCCAGCGTGTTGTAGGCCATGTCGCCGGGATCGCATTCGCGGCCCGGATCGAGAGTTTGCAAGAACTCGACCAGAACGAACCCCGCCGAGAAGACGGCGGGCGCGGCGACGGGGCGGCGCGTCAGCAGGACCCCGAGAAACCCCAGAGGCACCCATAAGGCGACATTCATGACATCCTCCAAGCCGCGCGATCCGAAGATGCGCAGCGACCAGGCGATGTCGGACACCGGGGTCGCGACGCAGTGCTCCAGCCGCGCGCCCGCGCCCGGCGCGACGTCGGCCGGCAGCGTGATCGCCAGCACGAGGCCCGTCCACGCGAGCAGCGCCAGCGCCGGCAGCGGCGCCCACCCGGTCCGCCGCGCGACCGGCCGCCACAGCAGGGCCACCGACAGCGCGATCACGACCCAGAGCGCCAACGGGCGCACCACCTCCATGGGGACATGATCGGGCACGCCGGTTCAACGATTCGCCGCCGCGCCGGGTTCGCGCCCTCCGGTTCCCCGGTCAGGCGCCGGGCCCGAAGCCCCAGGAAGATCGCTTCACGGTCGCGGAGCGTTGTCCGGAAGGTCGCGCAAAGTTATCGGAAAGAGGATGACGGGTGACGCCGCATCCCGGGCATGGACGTTTCGGAGGTCTCGATCGGGTAGGGGTGGGCACATGCAAGTCGAGTCCGGAACGTCCAAGAAGACCGATATTCCGAGGCTCGGGCGGATCCCGATCCTGGACGTGGCGCCGGTGGTGTCCGGCGGCCGGTGGGCGGCGAAGGCGGTGGTGGGCGAGACGGTCGAGGTGTCGGCCACGGTGTTCCGCGAGGGGCACGAGATGCTGGGCGCGGCGGTGGTGCTGCGGTCGCCGGAGGGCACCGAGCAGCCCGGCGAGCCGATGGCCGAGGTCGGCACGGGCCTGGACCGCTGGGCGGCCCGGGTCACCCCGACGCAGATGGGCGAGTGGTCGTTCCGCGTCGAGGCGTGGGGCGACCCGATCGCGCACTGGCGGCACGACGCGGAGATCAAGATCCCGCGCGGCCAGGACGTCGAGCTCATGCTCACCGAGGGGGCGCGGCTGTTCGCCCGCGCCGCCGAGGCGGTGCCGAGCAAGGACCGCCCGACCCTGACCCGGCTGGCCAAGTGCCTCGGCGACGAGACGGTCCCCGCCGGCGACCGGATGGAGGCGGCGGCCGATCCCGACGTGGCCGACGTGCTGGAGCGGCATCCGCTGCGGGACCTGCTGACGGTCTCGGAGTGGTACCCGCTGGTGGTGCACCGGCAACGCGCGCTGTACGGCGCCTGGTACGAGTTCTTCCCCCGCTCCGAGGGCGCCACCTTCGACCCGCTGGGCCGCCGCGGCCCGATTTCGGGAACGTTCCGAACCGCGATGAAGCGGCTCCCGGCGATCGCCGACATGGGCTTCGACGTGGTCTACCTGCCCCCGGTCCATCCGATCGGGACCACGTTCCGCAAGGGCCCCAACAACACCCTGGACGCCGGCCCGTACGACCCCGGCTCCCCGTGGGCGATCGGCTCGCCCGAGGGCGGTCACGACGCCGTCCACCCCGACCTCGGCACCCTGGCCGACTTCGACGCCTTCGTCGCCTACGCCGCCGACCACGGCCTGGAAGTCGCCCTGGACCTGGCCCTGCAATGCTCCCCCGACCACCCCTGGGTCACCGAGCATCCCGAATGGTTCACCACCCGCGCGGACGGCACGATCGCCTACGCCGAGAACCCGCCCAAGAAGTACCAGGACATCTACCCCCTGAATTTCGACAACGACCCCGAGGGGCTGTACGCCGAGGTCAAACGGATCGTCCACCACTGGATGGACCACGGGGTTCGGATCTTCCGCGTCGACAACCCCCACACCAAACCCGTCGACTTCTGGGAACGGCTGCTCGCCGACATCCACGCCACCGACCCCGACGTGCTGTTCCTGGCCGAGGCGTTCACCCGCCCGGCGATGATGCACACCCTGGCCAAGATCGGGTTCCACCAGTCCTACACGTACTTCACCTGGCGCAACTCCGCCGACGAACTCGCCGCCTACTTCACCGAACTCGCCGGCGACGCCGCCGCCTACATGCGGCCCAACGCCTTCACCAACACCCCCGACATCCTGAACGAATACCTCCAGCACGGCGGCCGTCCCGCCTTCGAGATCCGCGCCATCCTCGCCGCGCTGCTGTCGCCCACCTGGGGGATCTACTCCGGCTACGAGCTGTGCGAGAACACCCCCGTGCGGCCCGGCAGCGAGGAGTACCGCGACTCCGAGAAATACCAGTACCGCCCCCGCGACTGGGAGGCCGCCGACCGCGACAACACCACCATCGCCCCGCTGATCACCCGGCTCAACACACTTCGCAACGCCCACCCCGCACTCCAGCTACTACGGAATCTGCACTTCCATCCCATCGACCAGCCCGAGCTGCTCGCGTTCTCCAAACGCCATATGGACGACGTGGTGCTCGCGGTCGTCAATCTCAATCCGCACCAGGCGCGCGAGGCGACCGTCCATCTGGACCTCGCCGCGCTCGGCCTTCCCAACGACCCCGACCGACCCTTCACCGTCCATGACGAACTGGACGACGCGACCTACACCTGGCGCAAGTCCAATTACGTCTACCTGGACCCGCATACACGACCGGCGCACATCTTCACGTTCCGGAGCAGCGAGAGTTGAGCGGACCGAACGAGCCCCAGGCACCCTCCCCGACGCCCGGCCCCACTCCTGGGCCGGTGCCCCGGGACGAACCCGTCACCGAGATCCCGCCCGACGCCATCCATTCGCCGTCAGAGCCCGTCCCCGACGCATTCAGCCCCGAGACGCCCCGCGACCCGCACTGGTTCAAGACGGCGGTGTTCTACGAGGTGTCGGTGCGCGGGTTCTGCGACTCCAACAACGACGGCTACGGCGACCTGCGCGGTCTCATCTCCAAACTCGACCATCTGGAATGGCTCGGCGTCGACTGCCTGTGGCTGCTGCCCATCTACCAGTCACCGCTCAAAGACGGCGGCTACGACATCTCCGAGTACACCAGGATCCTCCCC
>NZ_JASNWF010000015.1 GCF_030283205.1 Actinomadura opuntiae | reverse complement strand
CTCCCTCGCCGACGTACTCACCGACCTGCAAGACCGCCAAGCAGCCCTGCTGGACCACCACCACTACAGCCTGGCCGACATCCAAAAGGACACCGGCCTACCCACCCTCTTCGACACCATCGTCGGCTTCGAGTCCTATCCGATCGACCGGGACGCGCTGGAACAGGCGATCACCGACGCGCCGTTCACCATCAGCCGCTCGACACCGGTGGACGGCACGCATTACCCGCTGACGCTGATGGCGGCGCCGGAGCCGCTGCGGATGTCGCTGCAGTACCAGCGGGCCGTCTTCGACCCTGCGGCGATCGAGGCGATCTCCGCGCGGTACGTGCGGGTGCTCGAACAGATCATCGCCGACCCGGACGCGGCGGTCGGCGCGGTCGACGTGATCACCGCCGGCGAGCGGGCGCTGGTGCTGCGGCAGTGGAACGACACGCGGGGCCCGCTCCCGGAAACGACCCTGCCGAACATGTTCGCGGACGTCGTCGCCGCCGCGCCGAACGCCGTCGCCGTCATCGACGGAACCTGCTCCCTCACCTACGCCGAACTCGACGCCCGCGCCAACGGCCTGGCGATCGAACTGATCGACCGTGGGGTCGGCCCGGACGGCGTCGTCGCCATCGCCACCGGCCGATCGGCGGACTACGTGGTGGCTCTGCTTGCGGTGGTGAAGGCGGGCGGCGCCTACCTGCCGATCGATCCGCAGTATCCGGGCCCGCGCGTAGCCTTCATCCTCGACGACGCGCGCCCGGTCGTGATCCTCACCGACCGGGCGACCGACGCGGTCCTGCCGCAGTCCGACATCCCGCGCCTGTACCTGGACGAGGAGCGTGCGCCCCGCCGGTCGCCGGTCACGGACACCGACCGGCTCCGCCCGCTGCGTCCCGAGCATCTCGCGTACGTCATCTACACCTCGGGCTCCACCGGCGTCCCGAAGGGCGTCGCCATCACGCAGTGCAACGTCGCGGACCTGGCGCTGCACGGCTGGCCGGAGCCGGGCGGCCGGACGATGCTGCTGTCCTCGATCTCCTTCGACGCCTCGGCGTTCGAGACGTGGCCGGCGCTGATGGCCGGCGGCACCCTGGTGATCGGGCCCGCCGACCCCGGCGACGTCGACGCGCTGGCGCGCGCTGTCGACGAGCACGGCGTGACCTCGCTGTTCGTGGTGCCCGCCCTGCTGGAGATGCTGGCGACGGACGACCACGGTCTGGCGTCGCTGGAGCGGGTCGTGACGGGCGGCGACGCGGTGACGGCCCGAGTGGTCGAGGAGTTCCAGCGGACCCATCCGAGCACCGACGTCGTCAACGCCTACGGCCCGACGGAGATCACCGTCGACGCGACCTACCACACCGTGTCGGCCGCGGACGCCGCCGACCGGACCGGCAACGGGACGGTGCCGATCGGCGGTCCGCTGCCCAACACCCGGGCGTACGTGCTCGGCCCGGGGCTCGTCCCGGTGCCGCCCGGCGTCGTCGGCGAGCTGTACGTCGCGGGCGCGGGCGTCGCCCGCGGCTACCGCGGCCGCCCCGCCCTGACGGCGTCGAGGTTCGTGGCCGACCCGTTCGACCCGGCGGGCGGACGGATGTACCGCACCGGCGACCTCGTCCAATGGACCCCGTCCGGCGAGCTGGTGTTCGCGGGCCGCAGCGACGACCAGGTCAAGGTGCGCGGGTTCCGGATCGAGCCCGGCGAGGTCGAGGCGGCGCTGGCCGCGCACCCGGCCGTCGCGCAGGCCGTGGTCGTGGCCCGCGACTCCGCCGGCGGCGGGTCCAAGGACCTGGTCGGCTACGTCGTGCTGGACCGGGAGGCGTCGCTCGTCCGGCAGGAGGCCGTCGAGGCGGAGTCGGTCGGCCAGTGGGAGCAGGTGTACGAGGACCTCTACTCCCACAAGGAGGCGTACGTCGCCGACGACGCGGCAGCCGCCGAGCAGGACGCGGTCGAGTTCGGCGAGAACTTCCAGGGCTGGCACAGCAGCTACTCGGGAGCGCCGATAGCGCTGGACGAGATGCGCGAATGGCGGGCCGCGGCCGTCGAGCGCGTCCGCGGGCTCGCCCCGTCCCGGGTGCTGGAGATCGGCGTCGGCTCCGGCCTGCTGCTGGCGCCGCTGGCGCCCGGCTGCGAGGAGTACTGGGCGCTGGACTTCTCGCGCGCGACCATCGAGTCGCTGCGGGAGCAGATCAGCCGGCTGGACGCCCCGTGGGCCGACCGGGTGCGGCTGCGGACGCGCCGCGCCGACGAGCTGGACGACCTGCCCCCGGGGCACTTCGACACGATCATCGTCAACTCGGTCGTGCAGTACTTCCCCAACGCCGGCTACCTCATCGACGTCATCGCCAAGGCGATGAGGCTGCTGGCCCCGGGCGGCGCGATGTACCTCGGCGACATCCGCAACAACGCGCTGCTGCGCGAGTTCGCGACCGAGGTGCAGCTGGCGCACTCCGACGCCGGCACCACCGTGGACGGCCTGCGCGAGCGGGTGCGGCTGGAGATGCTCGCCGAACGCGAACTGCTGCTCGCCCCCGAGTTCTTCACCGGTCTGCCCCGGCTGCTGCCGGAGATCGGCGCGGTGGACGTCCGGCTCAAGGACATGGACGCCGCCAACGAGCTGAGCCGCTACCGCTACGAGGTCGTCCTGCGGAAGTCGCCGGAGACGGTGCGGTCCCTCGCCGACGTCGCCACGGTCGCGTGGGACGCCCTCGGCTCGCCGGAGGTGCTGCGGCGGTTCCTCACCGAGCAGCGCCCCGAAAGCGTGCGGCTGCGGGGGATCCCGCACGCCGAGGTGCAACCGGTCGCCGACCTCGTGCGCGACCTGGACGCCGCGGCGGGGCACCTGCCCGCCGCCGAGATCCGGCGGACCGACGCCGGCAAGGCGATGCTCACGCCCGGCGACTGCCGCCGGATGGCCGCGGACCTCGGCTACCAGGCGGTGGTGACCTGGTCGTCCGTGCCGGGCCGGATGGACGCGGTCTTCCTGCGCTCCGGCGCGGACGCGCCGCTGACCGGCGTGTACGTCCCGGACGCCCCGGTGGACGCCCTGTCCGAGCACGTCAACGACCCCGACGCCGCCCGGCGGGTGGAGGACCTGCGCCGGTTCGCGGCGGCGCGGCTGCCCGACTACATGGTCCCGGCGGCGCTGGTCGTCCTGGACCGGCTGCCGCTGATGCCGAACGGAAAGCTGGACAAGGCCGCGCTGCCGTCCCCGACGATCACCGGCGCCGCCTACCGGGCGCCGCGCACGATGGAGGAGGAGGTGCTCGCCGGGCTGTTCGCCGAGGTGCTCGGCGTCGACCGGGTCGGCGTCGACGACGACTTCTTCGCGCTCGGCGGGCATTCGCTGCGCGCGACCCGGCTGATCGGCCGGATCAGGGCCGCGCTGGGCGTGGACGTCCCGCTGCGGGCGGTGTTCGAGGCGCCGACGGTGGCGGCGCTGACCCCGCGGCTGCGGCCCGAGGCGGGCACGCAGCCCGCCGACCCGTTCGCGACCGTCCTGCCCATCAAGGCCGAGGGCACCCGCAACCCGGTGTGGTGCCTGCACCCCGGCGGCGGGCTGAGCTGGATCTACCTGGGGCTGTCCGCGAGCTTCCCCGACCGCCCCGTCTACGGCATCCAGGCCCGCGGCTTCGACGGCGTGACGCCGCTGCCCGAGTCCATCGACGCGATGGCCGAGGACTACCTGCAGGAGATCCTGCGCACCCAGCCGGAGGGGCCGTTCCACCTGCTCGGGTACTCCTTCGGCGGGATCCTCGCGCACCTGATCGCGGTGAAGCTGCAGACCCGCGGCCGGCAGGTCGGGATGCTGGCGCTGATGGACGCCGCGCCGCGGCACGGCGCCGACGCCTACGACCGCGCCGACTTCGAACGGATCATGCGGGTCGAGTACGAGAAGTACTTCGCGCGGATGCACGGCGGCGAGGACTACCTCCCGATGGTCGACCTCGCCACGAGGATCATCACCGACCACCACGAGAAGCTGCAGTCGTTCGTCTCCCCGGTCTACGACGGCGACGCGCTGCTGTTCACGGCGATGCTCGGCCGGCAGCCGGGCGGATCGTCCGGCACGCGGAAATGGCGGTCGAACATCACCGGCGCCATCGACGAGCGCGAGGTGTCCTGCACCCACCACGACATGCACCTGCCGGAGAACGCCCGGTACATGGGCGCCATCATGAACGACGCGCTGGCGGACTGGGACTGAGGACGCGGCCGCGCGAGGCCGCGGCATGCGATGAGGCGGGCCGGTCGCCGGCCCGCCTCATCGTCGCGTTCGCCGGGCACGCGGAACGGGTCCGGTGCCCCTTCCCGGTCATTTCGAAAGGCGGCGCTCCTGGTTTGCGGGGAGGCGGTGGACGACGCGGACGGTGGAGCACACGGCGACACCGGTGACGGTGACCCGGTGCGTCGCACCGTGGCCGGTGCTCTCGCGGTCCTGCTCGAACCCGCCGATGACGCCGGAGCCCGACACGCGCACCTCGACGTTCTCCGGGACGACGACGTAGATCGTGCTGAGCCAGGCGCTGATGCGGATGGTCGTCTCGGGGCCGGTGAACTGCGCCTCGCGCAGGTCGACCACCCCGGAGCCGATGACCGCGGTCGCGCGGTACTCGGACCCCACGACCCAGCGGCCCTTGCGGACGAGCGAGCTGATGATGCCCGAATCCTTGGTCGCCGTGGGGCTGCCGTCCGCCCATTGAATGGGCTGGAGGTCTTTCACCAGGGATTCGAGTTCCGCCCTTGACTTGGCCCGGTAAACCAGGTCGAGGCGTTTCTCGAGTTCGGCGTGCGAGACCCGGCCGTCGGCCGTCGCCTCCTGGAGCACGGCCGCGGCCCGTTCGCGGTCGGAATCGGAGGCGCGAAGTGCCTGTTCCGCGGGAACGACGGTGTTTTCGGGGGACTGGCCGGAGTTGGCGTCAGCCGGCTGGGAGGAGTCCATGGCGTGAGCATACGCTTCCGCGCGGTGATCCGTCCCGAATCGATCAGCCGTCCACCCAGCCGTGGGAACGGGCGAACGCGGCCACGCGTTCGCGGATGTCGAGGATCTGCGAGCCCGAAAGGGCCGGAGCGGCGTGCAGCAGCACTTCAGTGAGCTCGTGCCCGAATTCGGCAGCGGACAGCACGTCGCACATGTCGTCGCCGTCCTGCGGCTCCGGCCGGGCCTGCCCCGCCTCCGCGCGCGGGGCCGCCGCGGCGGTCGGGACCACCGTGACCCGCGACGCCTTCGGCCCCCGGTCGCCCTGGTCCAGGACGAACTCCACCGTCCGTCCCGGGACCATCTGGCTCTTGTCGTCCAGAAGATCGTTGACGTGGACGAACACGTCCTCGCCCCCGGACTCGGGGGCCACGAACCCGTAGCCCTTGATCCGGTCGAACGAGACGATCGATCCCCTTGCCACCACGGATTCACCTCACAACATCAATGAAATGGCGTTCGATCGTCCTGTGGAAAGATCTCCATCACGCCTGATGGCTGACGGATCGAGTTCCAGGTAATTAGCAATCGAACATGCGTTTATCAAGGGCGTAGAAACATCGGCGGTCAAGGTGATTCAGGTCCAACGGGCTTCGGTTCCTACTGGTCCGCTGCGGTGACCCGGCGCAGCCAACTGTGCCGGTCAGGAAGCTGCCCGCCCTGGATGCCGGACAAGGTGGCGAGAATCCGGTTCGTCACTTCTCCGCCGGAGCCGTCGCCGACCGTCCAGCCGCCCTCCTCGGACTTCACCTGGCCGACCGCGGTGACGCGGGCCGCGGTGCCGCAGGCGAACACCTCGGTGATCTCGCCGGACGCGCAGCCAGCCCGCCAGCCGTCCACGCTCACCGGCTCCTCGGACGCCGCGATGCCGAGATCGGGCGCGAGGCGCAGGATCGAGTCGCGCGTCACGCCGGGCAGCAGGTTGCCGTTCAGCGGCGGGGTCACCAGCCGCGCGCCGGAGCCCGCGCCGTGGACGAAGAACAGGTTCATCCCGCCCATCTCCTCGACCCAGCGGCGCTCCACCGGGTCGAGCCAGACGACCTGGTCGCAGCCCTGCTCCTTGGCCAGCTCCTGCGCCATGAGAGAGCCGGCGTAGTTGCCTGCGCACTTGGCGAAGCCGGTCCCGCCGGGGGCGGCGCGCGAGAACTCGGTGGTCACCCACACGCTCACCGCCCGCTGCTCCGAGCCGAAGTAGCCCTCGGTCAGGAAGGCCATGAGCAGGAAGCGGTACTCCTGCGCGGGCCGCAGTGCCAGCGTGCGTTCGGTGGCGAAGACGATCGGGCGCAGGTACAGGCTGACACCCGGGTCGTCGGGCAGCTCGCCCTGGTCGACGCCGACGAGCGCGTCCACCGCCGCCAGGAAGGCGGACTCCGGCAGCTCCGGCATCATGAGCCTGCGGGCGGAGGCCCGCAGCCTGGCCGCGTGCGCCTCGGGACGGAACACCGCGACGCCGCCGGGCACGCGGTGCGCCTTGAGCCCCTCGAAGACGCTCTGCCCGTAGTGGATGCCGACCATGGCCGGGTCCATCACCAGCGGCTCGTGGGGCATGACCTCCATCTCGTGCCAGCCCCGTTCGGTGGTCCACCGCATCGAGACCATGTGCGCGGTGAAGGCGGTGCCGAACGCCAGGGACCTGGCGCCGGCCCGCGCGGGCGGCGATTCGGGACTGGGCGGCATGGCTCGGCGTCCTCTCGGGCTCGGGGCCGCGTCCGTCACACCAGCGGCGCGAAGAAGTAGGTGTCCCGCTGGACGATCCGCGGGCCGTCCAGGACGAAGAAGTCGGCGAAGCGCACCCGGGTCTCGCTGCCGTCCTTCAGCACGCCCTCGAACGAACCGGTCACCGCGATCTGCGGGGTGCTCGCCACGACCCGGTCGAGCGTGTGGCGGCCGCCGGCGATGACGCGCTCGCCCCCGTAGAACCTGGCCAGGTCGCTCCGCCCGCGCATGGTCGGGTAGCCGGGCCGGTCGTAGACGGCGTCGTCGGCGAACAGGTCGAGCAGCCCGTCGACGTCCTCGGCGTCCACCAGCCGGTAGTACTCGCGGACGGTCTTCTCCTCGACGCCGGTGTCCTGATGCTGGTTCTGCATGGCGCGGGTCTCCCTCTCGGCGATCGGCAGGCCATCCGTGCCGCCCACTTCCGGGCAATGGAGGGAACCGGCCGCGGCGAAATGGGCCCGGCATTGTTGTGGCCGCGCGACGGGCGGCCTCCTCACCTGCCGGTGCGGACCGTGTTTCCTCGTACCCGTTTTGAAAATAGCGTTTTGAGAATGTCACTCAAGCAGAGCCGGACCGCTTTCGTCAATCGCCGCGGCCAGGTTCTACTCGGCGCCGAGTTTCGCGGCCAGCAGCGTCCGGTTCCTTATTCCGAGCTTCCGGTAGACGCGGGTGAGGTGCTGCTCGACGGTGCTGACCGTGATGAACAGGCTGCTGCTGATCTGCTGGTTCGTCAGGCCGCGGGCGGCGAGCCTGGCGACCCGCGCCTCCGCCGCGCTCATCTTTTCCAAGGCGCCGCGGCCCCGGTCGATCTGCGCAGTCGCCGACACGCCCACCGGAGCGGCCGCGGCGGGAACGGCATTACGGGTGAGCACCATCCGCTCGACCGGCGCGGCTTGCCGGGAAGCGGCGGATTCCGCGCTGCGGAATGGTGCGACGCGGTCACCGAGTGTGGCCGCGGTGCGCCGTTGCGGCAGCTTTTCCAGAATCCGCGACGTCCTGCGGGCCTCCCACTGGTCGCCGCTTGCGGCGAACATCTCGGCGCACTGCGCGAGGGCACCGGGCAATTGCGCCGGTTCCGTGGTGAGCGCGAGCGTCCGCAGGGAGAGGGCACGGGTGTAGGCGTCGGTTCCGGCGGCGAGGTCGAGTTGCCGGGCGGCGAGGTCGCGGGCGGCGTCGATGTTGCCGAGCCTGAGGTTCGCGGCCGCCAGGTCGGCGCGCCAGGGGGCGATGACCGGCAGGTCGCCGCCTCGTGCGGCGAGCAGCCGGCGGCATTCCTCGAAGTCGTCGACCGCCGCGAGCAGCCGGCCGGTGGCGAGGTGGTAGTGGCCGCGCGCCCTGACGTAGCGGATCCCCCCGACCGTCCGGAACACGGCGGCGGGGACGCGGCGGGCCAGGACCTCGGCGGCGCGGTCGTACTCCTCCGCCGCGGTGTACGCCAGGACCAGGGTGGCGAGCGGGTCGCCGATCGCCGCACCCCAGTCCGGGCCGGGCAGCAGGCTCAGCGTGTGGCGGGCCAGCTCGGCCGCGTACGCGACGTCGCCCGCGCGCAGCGCCGCTCCCGCCCACAGGCCGCCGAGCACCGCTTGCCAGGTCACCGCGCCGCGCCGGTCCGCCTCGGCCTTCAGCGAGCGCCAATGCGAACGGGCCTCTTCCGGCCGTCCCGCATACACCAGGGCGAGCAGCGCGGTCGTCAGCGCTTCGAGGCTTGCGTCGGAGAGGGTGCAGCTGCGCAGGATCCGTTCGGCCGCGGTCGTGGAGGCGTCGTTGCCGGACTCCCGCCAGATCCGGGACAGCGCCGTCGCCGTGACCTGCCAGGGATCGTCGTCAGGGTGCGGAGCCGGCGAGCCGTCGTCGGACGGACCGAACCACCACTCGCGAGCCAGCCGGAGTTCGGCGGCCGTCCGGGTATCGAGCCGCCCGGCGGACGCGTCCCAGCTCCGGCGGAATCCCGCCTCGTCGCCCTGCCAGAGAGCGGTGCGGGCGACGGCAGCCGTCTCGGTGCCCTCCGAGGGTGCGGGGGAGTCAGGGGCGAGATCCAGCAGCGCGTCGATATGGGTTCTGCTCGTTGCGGGGCTGGTCCGCCAGGTGCAGCGGGCAAGGGCGCCGAGAATCGGCCTTCTGTCGGCGTCGGTCGTCGTGGAGGCGAGCGCCAGTTCCAGGCACCGCTGGGCGAAGTCCATCCGGTCGTCGTCGACGGCTTGGGTGGCGGCGTCCTGTAGCACCGCGATCGCCCAAGGCGGCTCCGCGGAACCGGCGGCGATCAAGTGTTCGGCCACATGCGCCGGTGGCTCCGCCCGCCGCAGCTTCAGTTCGGCTGCCCGCAGGTGCATCGAGGCCCGAGCGGCAG
The DNA here is from genome assembly GCF_030283205.1 of Actinomadura opuntiae. GTDB lineage: Bacteria > Actinomycetota > Actinomycetes > Streptosporangiales > Streptosporangiaceae > Spirillospora. Next base: position 273,394 of record NZ_JASNWF010000015.1, on the reverse strand, counting down.
GGGAGAGGCCAGTGAGGACCGCCGATGCCGTAATGGCGTGCCGGAACCGGTCGTCGACCAGCAGACCGCAGGCGGTCAGCGCCCCGATGGCGTCCCCGGCGGCGTCGGTCGCGGTCCCAGCCAGTCCGGCCACGACCTCGGTGGACGGCGCCGCTCCGAACACCGCTATCGCCCCGGCCGTCTCGCGCAAGGGGAGGTCCCAGCGGTCCAGGTAGGCGGCGAGGGCCGCGGAGTACGCCTTGCCGGCCGCTGCCTCCTCACCCAGCGAGCCGGTGACGATGTAGTCGTCGACCAGGGCGTCCACCAGCATGGGGATGCCGGCGCCGAGCCTGCGGACCAGCGCGGGGAGAGTCCCGTTGACGAGGTCGTCGCCGAGCCGGGCGGCCATCAGGTCGCGGACGGCGCGCTCGGACATCGGAGTGAGTTGGAAGCGCTCATCCCGCTGGAGCGCGAAGTCCGTAGGCCGGTCGGCGATTCCGGGGCAGTCCCGGAAGGTGACCACGAGCGTCAGCTCGGTCGAACGGAGCCTGCGCTGCAGGCACCGGAGCAGCAGCACCGAGGCGTCGTCCGCCAGGTGGACGTCGTCGATGGCGACGAGCAGCGGTTCGTCGCGCGCCGGCTCCAGGAACGCCCGGGCGAGGCGGCGGACCAGGTGGGCGGTGGCGCCGGTCGGCGCACCCTCCACGGCATCACCGGACGCGGCGTCCTGAAGGGCCTCGACGGCGCGCCGCGCCTGCTCGGCCGCAGCCCGCGGCATGCCCGGGTCGGAGACCAGTTGATCGGCGATCCCGTAGGGGAGAAGCCGCTCGTCCGCCGTGCCGGTCGCGCTCAGCGCGCGGACGCCCGCCCGTGCGGCGGCGTCCAGAAGGCCATCGAGAAGGCGGGTCTTCCCGCTCGCGACACTCCCGCCGACGAGTATCAGCCGGCCCTGCCGGGCGCCGTCCCCGGCGAGCCGTTCGCGCAGGAACGCGAGTGCCTCGTCCGGCTCCAGGTCGCCGACCGGCGTGCCGACGATGCGTTCGCGCGGCTCGCTGTTCTCGATCCTTTCCATGACCCCTCACATGGTGTGCCCGAAGGACGCGGTGGCGGGACGGCCCGTCAACCGGGCGCCGCGTCGCAGCCGCACGTCCGCGCGGTCCCGGAGCGCTGGTCGGCGATGGCGCGGGCGATCGATTCGGCGAGCGGGCCGGGAGCGACGCGCGGAAAGGGCGCGGCGCCCGCCCGCGGCCCCGGCAGGGACGTCAGGCAGTCCACCGCCGCGTGCAGGTCGCGCATCGACAGCCGCCGCAGGCCGAGCCGGCACGCCGCCAGCAGCAGGCCCGGCGTGGCCAGGTTGTTGCTCAGGTCGTTCTCCAGCGCCGGCAGGTAGGTGGCGCCGAGCGCGGCCGCGTCCTCGGCCCCCACCTCGATGTCCGGATACGACAGCGGGATGATGATCGGCTTGGCGTTCATCCCGGCGAGGTCGTCCGCGGCGATCGGGCTGCCCGACAGCGCGACGCACAGGTCGGCGCCGCGCAGCGCCGCCGCGAGCGGGCCGGAGAGGCCGCGCCGGTTCGTCAGGGCCGCGAGCTCCGCCTTGTCCGCGGTCAGCCCGGACCGGCCCGGACGCAGGATGCCCGCCGAGTCGACCACGCGCAGCTCGCCGAGGCCGAGGTGGTGCAGCAGCCGGGCCGTGGCGGACCCGGCGGCGCCCGCTCCGACGACGACCGCGCAGGTCTCCTCGGGCTCGCGGCCCGTCCCGGCCAGCGACACCAGCACCGCCGCGGCGGCCATGACGGCCGTGCCCTGCTGGTCGTCGTGCAGCACCGGGCAGGCGACCGGACCGTGCGCCAGCAGCCGTTGCAGCTCGAAGCAGCGGGGCGCGGCGACGTCGGCGATCAGGATCGCGTCGTAGTTCGGCCGCAGCAGCTCCAGTGTCCGGACGAGCTCGCCCGGCTCGGCTCGCGCGAACGCCAGAGGGAAGGCGTCCATCCCCGTGGCGCGTTCGACGACGCGGCACTTGCGCTCCAGCACCGGGCGCACCGCCTCGGCGCCGAGGTCGCCGCGGCTCAGCACCGACGAGCCGTCGCTCAACACCAGCACGGTCGGGCGGCGGCCGCGCACGCTGGACGAGCCGCTCGCCACGCGCAGCACGTCGCGGGCGACCTCGGCGAGCGATCCCGCGTCCGGCCGCCCCGCGGCGACCCGCGCCTCCCGTCCGGTCATCGGCTACTCCGCGAACAGCGGGCGCAGGTCGCTTCGCCTGACCTTCCCGCCGTTGTCCGGGAACGCCTCGACGACCCGCAGCTTCGACGGCGCCATGCTCGTCGGCAGCAGCGCGCGCAGCTCGCGCAGCAGGTCGCCGGCGTCCGGCTCGCCGCGGTGGCTGATCACCGCCACGCAGATCTGCTCGCCGAGGCTCTCGTGCGGCATCCCGCACACCCTCGCCCGCTCGACGTCGGGATGCTTCTCCACCAGCGACTCCACCACCGCCGGGGCGATGGTCTCGCCGCCGCGCTTGATCGCCTCGGAGTCGCGGCCCAGCACCGACAGCGCCCCGTCCGGCCGGAACGCCCCGATGTCGCTGGTCAGGTACCAGCCGTCCGGGCCGATCGGGTCGTGGCCGAGGTAGCCGAGCATCACGTTCGGGCCGCGCACCCGGACCCGTCCCGGGACGCCGGGTGCGGTGGGACGGCCGTCCGCGCCGACCGTCTCGACCTGAAGGCCGTCCTGCGGCGGCATCCAGCCGGGATCGGTGGCGGTGCCGAGCACCTGCGTGCAGGCGTGCCCGGGGACCTCGGTGAGCGCGTACGCCTCGATGACCGGCGCGCCGAACTCCGCCTCCAGCCGGGCGCGGTCGCGGGCCGGCAGCGCCTCGGACGTCGAGCGGATCACGCGGGGCCGGAACGCGGCGAACCATGACGGCCACGAACGCTTGGCGACCAGCAGCGACGCGTGCACGGTCGGTGCCGCGGAGTACCAGGTGATCCCGCAGCGCAGGCCCTCCTGAAGGAAGTCCAGGTCCGAGGAGTCGATGATGACCAGCTCGCCGCCGCTGAGCAGCGGCGCGAGCACGCCCGCGGTGATCCCGTGCCCGTGGTGCAGCGGCATTGTCGACAGGCCGCGGTCACCGGGGGAGAGCTTCAGCGATTCGCTGATGAACGTCCCCGCCGCGATGAGGTTGCGCTGGGAGAGCCGCACCCATTTCGGCTCGCCGGTGGTGCCGGACGTGCACAGCAGCAGCGCCGGATCCTCCGGCGCCCGAACCGGCACCTCCCCGGCGTCACCGGGCGGGAGCGCCGACGGGTCGGACGCGTCGACCGTCACCGGCGCCTCATCCCCGACAGGCGGGACGGTCGTGACCACGGCGCGGATGCCGAACGGGCCGCTCGGCAGGTCCGGCGCGTCCGCCGCGACCGGGGCCGCGACGCCGTAGGAGGCCGCGGCGAGCAGCGCCGCCACGGAGGGCGCGTCGTGACCGACGCGGACCGCGATCGGCTCCCCGCCGTCCACGCCGGCGGCGCGCAGTGCGGCGCAGATCGCCGCGACGTGCGCGACCAGGCCCCCGGCCTCGACGGGATCATGGGACAGGTCGTCGACCACCACCGCCGCATCACGGTCGCGGAGCGAGCGGACGAGGGCGCCGAGCGTGTCCGGCCAGGCCCGCGGGTCCATGGCCATCACCCTTTCCCCGGCTCGCCGGCGCGGTCGGCGGTGGCGGGCGCCGGCACGGACTCCCGGACGCCCGCGGCCGTTTCCTCCGACCACATGGCCTCCGCCAGCTCACGGCTCGACCCGGCGCCGCGCGCAGCGAGGTGATCGCGGATGGAACTGCGGACCTCCTCCGGATGCTCCTGGCTGAGCTTGAACATGGCCTCCGCCGACTCGACGTGCACCCGGAACGCGCCGACCCCGGGCTGGATGTCGCGGAAGTAGCCGCAGGAGCCCGTCATGTCCCACCCGGTGCCCGCGACGCCCTCCAGCGCCCGGACCGTCGCGGTGACGACGTCGAACGTCGGCTCGCCGGCGTCGATCGGCTCCACCCGTCCGCGCAGATGCACCGTGATGAAGTTCCACGTCGGCGCCGCGGGCCGCTTCTCGTAGGCGACGGGGGAGATGTAGAAGTGCGGCCCCTGGAAGATCACCAGGACGTTCCCGCCCTCCCGCAGCGCCCGCCAATGCTCGTTCTGGCGGTTCATGTGCCCGAGCAGGGTCGCGCCGACCAGCGTCTGCTCGCCGTCGGGCGCCGCCGCGACCCGGTCGACGATGACCGGGACGTGCGTCGCGAACGGCGTGCGCGCACCGTTGCTGGCCAGCAGCGCCAGCGGGTTGCGCCGGACGACCTCGATGACGTCGGCGGCGCGGCGCGGCCGGTACATCTTCGGGACCAGCATCAGACCGCCTTCACGCCGGACAGGCCGTTCGGGCCCGGCATCGCGCCGCCGCCGAGCCCGGCCGGGGGACGGGCGCAGGATTGCGCGATCGAGTTCGCGATCTCGCCGCTGCGCACCGCGATGTTCGACAGCAGCGACGACGACAGCCCGTGCGTGTGCTCCGTGCCGCCCTGCAGGTAGATCCCGCAGCGGATCTCCGGACTCGTCACCACGCGGTAGTCACGGTCGACGCGCAGCCGGCCCTCCCCGTCGCGGCGGCAGAGGCCGGCGAGGTCGCCGAGCATGCGCGTGGGGTCCATCGGCTCGTAGCCCGTCGCGCACACGAGCAGGTCGACGTCCAGGTGGTCCACCGCGCCCGAACGCAGCGACTCCACGGCCACGCGCGTGCGGCCGCCTGCGGCCTCGGCCGACCGCGCACGGCTCAGGTTCAGGAACGTCAGCCGCGTGCGGCGGTTCAGCTCGTCCTGGTACATGCGCTCGTGGAGGTCGTGGATGAGTTCGTCGTCCACGACGGAGTAGTTGGTGTTGCGGTGGTAGCGCCAGACCGCCTCTTTCGACCTCTCGGACGAGTAGAAGAAGTCGTCCACCGCGCTGGGATCGAAGACCTGGTTGGCCAGCGGGGTGTTGTCGGCGACGGAGAACCCCAGCGGCGAGAGGATCGCGTACACCTCGGCGTCGGGAAGGTTGTCGTAGACGAAGCGGAGTATCTCCGCCGCGCTCTGCCCCGCCCCCACGACCGCCACGCTCCGCACGCCGGTGGTGTCGAACTCCCGGAACCGGGTGATGAACTCGGAGCTGTGCCAGACGGTGTCGCCGCGCTCGATGCCGTCCGGCATCCACGCCGCCAGCCCGGTCGAGACCACGATGTTGCGCGCGTGCACGGTCCGGGTGCCGTCCGAGGCGTCCGTGCCGTCCTGCCGCACCTCGAGCCGCAGGCGGTCGACCTCGCCGTCCTCCCCGTGCTCGGGGCTCACCGAGACCACCTCGGCGTTGTAGGTCACGTACTTGGTGAACCTGGCCTCGACCCACTCGAGGTAATCGTGGAACTCCTGGCGGCTGGGAAAGAAGTCCTTGCGGTTCACGAACGCCGCCAGCCGTCCCTCCGAATGGAGGTAGGCGACGAAACTGTAAGGCGACGCCGGATTGCGGAAGGTCGCCAGGTCCTTGAGGAACGAGACCTGCATCTTCGACCCGGGAAGGAGCATCCCGCGGTGCCAGCCCAGTGCCGGCTGCTTCTCGAAGAACGCCGCGTCGATCGCGCGGCCGCCCGGTTCGGAGCCGAGTTCGTCGAGAGCCGTCGCGAGTGCGAGATTGGACGGACCGAAACCTATTCCGATCACATCGTGAATCCTGGATCCGTCATCTCGCATGGACAAAACTCCCGTCTTTTTCGATCACGCTATGGCCGGCGCGGACCCTGGTCAAGAATGCGGCCGCCGGGGAGGACGGGCCGCGGAAACGGGCGCGCGGCCGTCCGCGGCGGGCAGTCGGGCGGCGTGGTGCGGCGCGTACCATCGAGTACTCGCAGAGCGCGGCCCCCGCGCCAGAATGGGGATATGCGGCCGCTCTGGCAAGAGCGCGGCGGTGGGGGAGCGGTCGGCGCGCCGCAGGTGCGGTGGTCAGCTGCGGAATATCCGCATGCGACCACCCGGCGGGCCGTGCCGGGCACAAGGCGACGCACCGCATCATAACCGGGCCGCATACCCGCGGCAGTCGTCAACGCGACCGATCCGCCCGGCCCTTGCGATGGGCATTGCGCCCTTCCGAAGCCGCCCACATGTTCAGTAAGGACGACGTGAGCGGAGCGGCTATAGTGGCGCGCCGATCAGCTGAGTAGGCTCATCCCGGTGCGACAACCGCGGTACGTCGACTCGCTACCGCCGCTTGCGTATCGCCAGCACTCCCTCTGAAATGTGGAAGACCGTGGATCGGTGAGGTCCGCCGGAGTCGGGAACCGCGGGTTCCGGCTCGCCGCGGCGGTTTCTCCGCCATCTCCCCAGCAGAAGACGAGGACCATATGACCAGCGCGCCGTCGAAGGCGATCGAGGTGGTCGGGCTCAGGAAATCGTTCGGCAAGCAAACGGTGCTCGACGGAATCGACTTCGAGGTCCCCGCCGGCACCGTCTTCTCGCTGCTCGGGCCCAACGGAGCCGGCAAGACCACGACCGTGCAGATCCTCACCACGCTCATCGGCCCCGACGCGGGCCGGGCCGTGATCGCGGGCCACGACCTGGCCAAGCAGCCGCGCGCCGTGCGCGCGGCCATCGGCGTCACCGGCCAGTTCTCCGCGGTCGACAAGCTCCTCACCGGCGAGGAGAACCTGCTGCTCATGGCGCGGCTCGCGCACCTGGGCAAGCAGGAGGGGCGCGCGCGGACGGCCGAGCTGCTCGAGCGGTTCGACCTGGCCGACGCCGCCGGCAAGATCGCCTCCGCCTACTCCGGCGGCATGCGGCGCCGGCTCGACCTGGCGATGAGCCTGATGGGGCGGCCGCAGATCATCTTCCTGGACGAGCCGACGACCGGGCTCGACCCGCGCAGCCGCCGCACGATGTGGCAGATCGTCCAGGAGCTGGTCGGCGAGGGCACCACCGTCTTCCTGACCACCCAGGTGCTGGAGGAGGCGGACCGGCTGGCGGACCGGATCGCGATGCTGGACGGCGGGAAGCTGGTCGCGCAGGGCACGCCGCAGGAGCTGAAGAAGCAGGTGCCGGGCGGGCACGTGACGCTGACCTTCGCCGACGCCGAGAGCCTGGAGGCGGCGCTGCGCATCCTCGGCGGCCCCCCGTGCGACCGCGAGATGCTCTCCGTCGACGTGCCCAGCGACGGCAGCGTGGCCTCCCTCAAGAGCCTGCTGGCGAAGTTCGACGACGACTCCGTCGAGGTCGCGAACCTGTCCATTCACTCGCCCGACCTCGACGACGTCTTCTTCGCCCTCACCGACCACGGCGCCGCCGAACCGGCCGACGAGGCCGGGGACGGAGCACCCGACGAGCCCGCCGACGAGACCGACGCGCAGAAAGCGACCAAGTGATGAGCGCCATCGTCCTCGCGCTGTCCGACTCCCGGACGATGATCGGCCGGGTGCTGCGGCACACGGCGCGCAACCCCTCGACCCTGCTGATGTCGATCATGCTGCCGATCATCCTGCTGCTCCTGCTGAACTACGGGATCGGCGGGGCGCTCGACACCGGCGGGATCAAGTACATCGACTACCTGATCCCCGGCATCATCATGATGGGCGCCGGGTACTCGGCCAGCGCCACCGCGGTCGCCGTGAGCACCGACATGGGCGAGGGCGTCATCGACCGGTTCCGCACCCTGGCGATCTCCCGCGGCTCCGTGCTCGTCGGACACGTCATCGGCAACACCATCCGCACCGGTGTCGGCATCGTGGTCGTCGTCCTGATGGGGCTCGCCCTTGGCTTCCGCCCCACCACCGATCCGATGAACTGGCTCGCCGCGGCCGGGCTGATCCTGCTGCTGCTGTTCACGGTGTCGTGGGTGGCGACCGGGATCGGGCTCGCCTCGCGCAACACCTCGGGCGCCGCGAGCTCGGCCTCGCTCATCTCGATGCTGCCGTTCCTCAGCGGCGCGTTCGCCCCGATGTCCGGCATGCCGGGCTGGCTGCGGTCGTTCACCGACAACCAGCCGATGACTCAGGTGATCGAGGCGCTGCGTGCGCTGATGATGGACGGCAGGGTCGGCGACCACGGCTGGATCTCCGTCGCCTGGTGCGCGGGAATCACCGTGGTCGGCTACGTCTGGTCGAGGTCGGTCTTCAGCAAGAAGACGGCCCGGTAGCGCGCGGCTCTCGCAACGAAACGGCGATGCGGCGACCTGGAAAAGGTCGCCGCATCGCCGTTCGTGCGTTCTTCTGACGCGCCTTATCAGGAGGCCGAGTCGTCGCCGTCCGCCGCCATGGCCAGGCGCAGGCTCTTGGGCCGCATGTCGGTCCACGTCCGCTCGACGTAGTCGAGGCATTCCGCGCGGCCGTCCTCGCCGAACACCACTCGCCATCCGCTCGGGACCTCGGCGAAGGACGGCCAGAGGGAGTACTGCTCTTCGTCGTTGACGAGTACGAAGAAGCGGCCGTCCTCATCGTCGAATGGGTTTGTGCTCATGTCGTCCCTCGGTTTCGTCGTGGGGGAATCGGTGGATGGGAAACACCGGCCCGCCCTTACGAGATGGCCCGGATGCGCTGGTCGAGTGCGCTGGCGAAGTTGTGCCAGTCCTCGGCGCGCTGGCGGGCCATCTCGACGATGGCGGGAGCGCAGTGGGCGGGAACGCTCTGGGCGACGGCGAGCCATTCGTCGGGCTGGTTGCCGAGGGCCTCCAGCCACCGAAGGAGCGTGCGCCCGGTCTCGGAGAAGCGCAGGGACGGGTCGGTGCGCAGACGGCTGAGCGCGACGGCCGGCGGCCGCCGGGTGGGCGGGGTGGCGCCGGCGGGAGTGCGGGGAGCCGCGGGAGCCGACGGCGCGGCGGCGCCGCGCTGCTTGGGCGGGACGGGGTCCTCGCCGCGCAGGAGCCGGTTGCGGACGTCCTTGGCGGTGGTGGCGGAGATCTGCGCGAGCTTGGCGACCTCGCGGGTGGTGGCGTGGGGGTTCTGCTGGAAGATCTCGCTGGCGCGCAGCCGCCCCTGCCGGGAGTTGAGCGGGTGGCTCTCGTTGTCGCGGCCGATGCGGGCGGTGGGCCGGGGGAGGTTGTCGCCCTCGCGGCGGCGGATCGCGCCGACGGTCTTGTCGGAGATGCCGACGAGCGCGGCGATGGCGCGGTCGGACCATTCCGGGTGGTAGTTCATGATCCGCAGGGCGGCGTTCTTGCGGTCGGCCAGCGTGAGGGGAAGGCCGTGCTCGCTGTTGAGCCGGACGGCCTGGACGAAGGCCTCGCGCTCGTCGCCGTCGAAGTAGCGGACCGCGATGGCGGTGTCGCCGCGGCGCTGCGCTGCGCGCAGCCGGTGCATTCCGTCGATCACCTGCAGGGTGTTACGATGCACCAGAATTGGCGGCAGTTCGGTATCGGTTTCCGACAGGACCTGGATATGGTCGTCGTCCTCGGTCAGCCGGGGTGAATTCGCCGGCAGCAGATCGACGATCGGCATCTCGACGGTGCCGGTGTCGCGGACCTCGCGCAGTACGGGCTTCCCTCCGGCTCCGTCCGCGGGCAACGAACTGACGGATATGACGCTCACTGACAGCCCCCTGTTCTTGTGGAACCTTCCGGAGCCCTCCGACCGGGGCAGGCCGTTGGTGCATGCTCGCCTTGGCAGGGACGAGTAAAACAGGGGACCACGACTTTCGCGACAACACGGGCGTCTCATGGCGCGATTGAGCGCCGAGTCGCACGCCCGGCTACGACTTTCGTTGTATGACCGGGTGGTCGAAGGGCGCCGGGGGTGCGGTCGCGGGACGGGCGGAGAGGGCGGCGGGAATGGCGCGCCGCGCGCGGTCGCCGCGATGCCGGTTTAAATTTCAAATGATCTTACAGTGCCGCGGCCGCGGGCGCGATGGGGACCCGCGTGCCGCACCGTCCGGTGGGGCGCGCGGGTCCGCGGAAGGACGCCCGGTCAGCCGACGGTGTGCCGGTTCTCCGGTCCCGCGAGCATGCCGAGCGCGATGGCCCGGTTCACCGCGTCCAGCCGCGAGCGCGCCTTCAGCTTGGTGAAGGCGTTGGTCAGGTGCCGCTTGACGGTGGCCTCGCTCACGCACAGCTTCATGGCGATCTGCGAGTTGCTCAGCGCCATGCTCACCAGCCGCAGCACCTCGATCTCGCGGTCGGTCAGCGCCACGGACGGCCGCAGGGCCTCGGCGGTGTGCCCGCCGGTCCGCTGCAGGCGCGCGGTGAAGACCTGGCCGTCGGCGACGACCGAGCGCAGGTCGTCGCACAGCTCGCCGCCGCCGATGTCCTTGGACAGGTAGGCCGCCGCTCCGGCCGCGACCAGGCTGAGGACGAGGTCGTTGTCGGAGTGCATCGACAGCACGACGGTCCGGGTCGCCGGCGACACCCGGGCCACCTGCCGGATCGTCAGGACCGGGCTCATGCCCGGCATCCGCACGTCCAGCAGCAGGATGTCGGGCCGGTACCGGGCCGCCAGGTGCACCGCGTCCGCGCCGGAGCGCCCCTCGGCCACCACCTCCAGGTCGGCCGTGGCCGACAGGATCTCGCGCACGCCCTCCCGGAACAGCCGATGATCATCGACGAGCACGATGGTGATCTTCCTGATCAGGTCCCGGGTCATACTGTCCCCTCGGGGAGCTCGAAGGAGGTGCCGGCCGGCGTCGGCGGCCGGGGAGTGGTGCGGACGGGGAGTGCCGGCATGCGCGCGCCGACCCGGAACGAGGCCGGGTCGGCCGGCGGGCGGGAACGCCGGCGGGGCGGGGGCGGGTGCGGTCCGCGTACCGGCCGCCCCCGCCGACCGCGGAACCGCGTGCCGCCCATCGCGGCGCGGCGGGCGGACCCGCGGATAGGGCCGGTACCTCTTCAAGGGGCCCGGGCACCGGCCAGCGCGTGCTTGCCGCCGCTGCGGTGCGCGCCCGTCCTCCATCGCGCCGGAACCTCGCAGGCGCCTTCCGGCCGGGAACCAGGAATTGCGCGGCTTTCGGGGGAAAGCCTCAACCGATTTCGCCCGGCGAGGGCATGCCGTCCGCATATCGCCGAGGGCGCATTGAGATGCCCGCGCCCCGCGCCCCGTCCACGGGACGCGGCATTTCCGGGGGAAATGCGATCGCGGCGCCGGGGCGGCTTACCGGTGGACCGTTCCGCGCATTTCCGAGGCGCGCGCGGCGGCGCCCCGTCGCCGACCGTCCCGCCGCCGATCGCGGCGCCGTTCAGAACGCCCCGTCCCAGATCGCGTTGGCACCCCACGAACGCACCCTCTCACGGCGCCCGCCCGCCGCGAGGCTCGACCAAGATCACGACGGGCATCCCCAGTTTCCTGCCGTCGCCGCTTCCCAGAGTCCCCGAGTATCAGGCCGAAATAGCTCTCTCTGGGGCCGTCGACGGTGAAGAGGATTACACCGCCCGGAAGCACCCGTCAACGAGCGGTTCGTCACTCTCCGACTGCGGTCGGTGAGGGTCTCGCCACTGACCTGGAATGGGTATTACGGACATGCCTCCTCATCTGGCCTCTATGTCCGAAAATAAGGCTGTGCAGGGTGAAAAATTAGTGACACGAATGAGGCGCCGTGCCCAACGTCCGGCTTACGGACGGCCGTAACTCGGGAATGGTGCGTCCGCCGTTGGTCTGCTCGCCGGAGCGCCGCGAGGCGGGTTTCGCGCCGGGCGGACCGCGCCGCGGGGGAGCGGCGCGCCTGCTCGCGAGCTCCGGCCCGGCACGCCGATGTTGTGAAACACGCTCGCGTTTTCGATCTTTCGCGCGCGGTCGCGGCGCGGCCGGGCGACCCTCGACGCCCTGGATCGCGGCTCGATATTCGTCCCCGCCGGTGGGGGAAACTCGCCGAGGCTCAATCGATCGGCGGAGAGAAGGCGTCTCCGTCACTCGACTCTTTGCTTTATCGGGACCTCCGCACCGAATGGCCGCCGATAATGACGAAGGCGGCCGGGACAAGCGTCCAGGCCGCCTTCATCGCCGCGGGTGCGTGTCATTCCTCGATGGTCAATGCCACCAGCAGCTCGTTCAGGCTCCCGACGAACGCGGCGGGGTCGTCGAGCCGGGCGCCGAGCGTCAGGACGGACTGGTGGAAGAGCACCCCGGCCCAGTCGCCCAGGCGCGGGTCGTCCTGCCGGCGGTTCAGCCGCTCGATCAGGGGATGGCCGGGGTTGAGCTCCAGCACCGGCTGGTGGGGCAGGCCGTTGCCGCGCAGCCGCCGCGCCAGGTTGAGGTCGGTGTCGGGCTCGCCCGCCACGATGCACGCCGGCGAGGTGGTGAGCCGGTTGGAGACGCGGACGTCCCAGGCCTTCCCGTCGAGGTGCTCCTTCAGCTTCGCGACCAGGTCCGCGTAGTCGTCCTCCGCCTTGCGCGCGGTCTCCTTCTCCTGCTCGTCCTGCAGCTCCCCGAAGTCGGGGTCGCCCTGGGCGACCGACTGCAGCCGCTTCCCGCCGAACTCCTGCAGGCTGCTGACCAGCCAGTTGTCCACGGCCTCGCCCAGCAGGAGCACCTCGACGCCCTTGGCGCGGAACGCCTCGAGGTGGGGGCTCGCGGCGGCCGCCTCCGGGCTCGGGGCGAGCAGGTAGTAGATCTTCTCCTGCCCGTCCTTCATCCGGCCGACGTACTCCTCCAGCGAGACGCCGGTGCCCTGGGTGGTGGTGAAGCGCAGCAGCGCGGCGATGTCCTCGCGGTTGCTGTAGTCGTCGCCGACGCCCTCCTTCAGGACGGCGCCGAACTCGTCCCAGAACTTCGCGTACTTGTCGGGCTCCTTGGAGGCCAGGTCCTTGAGGAGCTTCAGCACCTTCTTCGTCGCGCTCGACCGGATGTGCTCCAGGGCCAGGCTGCCCTGCAGCATCTCCCGCGAGACGTTGAGCGGCAGGTCGGCCGAGTCGACGATGCCTCGCACGAACCGCAGGTACTGGGGGAGCAGGCGTCCGTCGTCGTCCTCCAGGATGAACACCCGCTGCACGTGGAGCTTGACGCCCTGGCGCGCCTGCGGGAGCCACAGGTCGTGCGGCGCGCGCGACGGGACGTACAGCAGCAGCGTGTAGTCGTACCGCCCCTCGACCTTTGCGTGCAGGTAGGTCAGCGGGTCGTCGAGGTCGTTGGTGAGGTGGCGGTAGTAGCCGTTGTAGTCCTCGTCGGTCAGCTCGCTCTTCGGCCGGGCCCACAGCGCGGACGCCTGGTTGACCACGGTCTCCCCGCCGGAGCCCTCCGCGTCCGCCGCCTGGTCCGGCATGACGATCGGCACGGTGATGTGGTCGGAGTACTGCTTGATGATCGACCGCAGCCGATAGCCGCTGAGGAACTCGTCCTCGCCCTCGCGCAGGTGCAGTTCGATGCTCGTGCCGTGCTCGGGGCGCTCCACGCTCTCGACGGTGAACTCACCCTTGCCCTCGGAGACCCACCGGACGCCCTCCGACGCCGGCCGCCCCGCCCGCCGCGTGGTGAGCACGACCCGGTCGGCGACCACGAACGCCGAGTAGAACCCCACGCCGAACTGGCCGATCAGCGCGGCGTCGGCACGCTGGTCGCCGCTGAGCGATCTGAGGAACTCCGCGGTGCCCGACTTGGCGATGGTGCCGATGTTGCGGACGACCTCGTCGCGGGTCATGCCGATGCCGTTGTCGGTGATCGTGACGGTGCGGGCGTCCCGGTCGTGCTCGACGCGGATCCGCGGCGGCGCGTCGTCCTCGCCGGACCCGGCGGACTCGGCCCGGGTCATCCGCTCGAAGCGCAGCCGGTCGATCGCGTCCGCCGCGTTCGAGACCAGCTCGCGCAGGAAAATCTCCTTGTTGCTGTAGAGGGAGTGGGCCATCAGGTCCAGCAGCTGCGCCACTTCGGCCTGGAAGCTGAGGGTCTCCTCCTCCGCCGGCAGGGTCACCGGTTCTCCTCCCCGTTCTAACCGCGGTTGTAGGCGTGTGCGAGGCCAGAGTAAGGACCCCGAAAACCGCGGACAACCCACGCCGCCGAACGGCCCGCACTCACCGAGCGGGCGGTGCCGGGGATCGCGTGTATCGCGGGCGTATCGAAAACCGCATACGGCGCCGCAACAGCCTTCCGCTTTCAGTGGAGACATGAACCACAGTGCAGCACTGTCAGCGGCGGCCCATCGTATGGCCGGGGTCGTGCTCGTCGGTCCAGGGATCGACGGGCTGATGCTCTGCCCGGCGCTCGCCGACCGAGGCCCTGCGTACGGCCTGACCCTTCGGCGGTGAGTCGTGGCGAACTCATCGGCGATCAGAGTGCGTGTCCTCGCGGCCCTCACTCGGCTCGTCGCAGTGCTGCTGGTGCCGATCGCCTTCTGCCGGGCACCGGGCCATGGCCGCTTCCTGGCCTGCCAGTGGGCGTTGAGCCTGCGCTTCCCCGCCGAGGATCTCCGCGGGCTGGCACCGGAAACGCTGATGGCGTTCACGCACGCGCGGGCGGAAGCGTTCTGGCGCGACGGTCAGTTGATCGGTCTCACCTCGGGATATCGCGACGCGGCACAACAGCACCGGATCTTCGCCGAGGAGGTGCGGCGCACCGGCTCGGTGCTCGCGGCGCGGAGCCGGGTGCTGCCACCGCCAGAATCCAGCCACGTGCGGGGACTCGCGCTCGACGTCCGGCCGACCGAGGGCGCGCGGTGGCTCGAACGGCACGGCGGACGCTACGGGCTCTACCGCGTCTACGACAACGAGTGGTGGCACTTCGAGTACCGAACGGTCGAGCCGGTCCGGTTGCCGCACCCGGGCGCCGCAGCCTGGCCGCCGCAACATCGCGCCGCGTATGGGCCGGGCCAGATCTACGGCAATGAGCCTTGGCGACACGAACCGCGTCCCGACGCTGCCGACGGCCGTTACCCGCCGATGTACGCCGACCCCGCTGAGGACCCGAGGATGCGGCCGTGAACCGGACCCCGGTCGCCCCCCGGCGGCACCGAGGCTGATGCCGCGGTCGGGTCGGTGGACGAACCCGGCGCGCACGTTACGCGGGCCGCGCCGACGGCGCGGGCTTGGTCGGCAGGGTCCGCGTCGCATACGTCGGCGATATGCCGTGCTGCTTAGGCTTCAGGTATGCGTTTGCCGATCGTGGAGGACGAGGCCCGCCCACTCTGGCGGCACTCATGACTAGGCGCCCGGGGCTCAGCGCCCGACTGAAACTCACCCTCAGCTACGCCGGATTCCTCCTGGTCGCCGGCGCTGTCCTGCTGGCCGTGGTGTGGATGTACCTGCTGCGCTACGCACCCGGGGTGATCACCACCCCGGAGGGGACGCTGGCGCGCTCCGTCCGCCTGCGCTTCGCCCCCGCCGTGGCCCTGGCGCTGGCTTTCCTGCTGCTGTTCGGCCTGTTCGGAGGATGGATCCTCGCCGGGCGGATGCTCGCCCCGCTCACCCGGATCGCGGACGCGGCACGGATGACGGCGAACGGATCACTGTCCCATCGAATCCGGCTGCAGGGCCGCAGAGACGAGTTCCGCGAACTCGCCGACGTGTTCGACACCATGCTCGACCAGCTCGAATCCCACGTCAGCGAACAGCAGAGGTTCGCCGCGAACGCCTCCCATGAACTGCGCACTCCGCTGGCGATCTCGCAGACGCTCCTGGACGTCGCCCGCAGCGACCCCGCGCGGGACCAGGGCGAGCTCATCGAGCGCCTCCACACCGTCAACACGAGGGCGATCGATCTCACCGAGGCCCTCCTGCTGCTCAGCCGCAGCAACCGCAGGACCTTCACCCGCGAACCCGTCGACCTGTCCCTCATCGCCGAAGAAGCCACCGAAACGCTGCTTCCTCTCGCCGAAAAGCGTCAGATCACGCTCTCCGTCACCGGCGAGAAGGCACAGACCGTCGGCTCCGCGGCGCTCCTCCTGCGGATGGTGACCAACCTCGTCCAGAACGCCATCGTCCACAACCTCCCCACCGGCGGCACCGTGACGGTCCACACCCAAACGCACCACGACGCGAGCGTGTTGCAGGTCGAGAACACCGGCCAGCCCATCCCAACCGCACTCCTACCGACCCTCACCGAACCCTTCCAACGCGGAACACAACGCACACGAACCGACGAGCACGCCGGCGTCGGCCTCGGGCTGGCCATCGTGAACACCATCGTCCAAGTACACGACGGGACCCTCGACCTCAGCCCCCGCCCCGCCGGCGGCCTCCTCGTCACGATCCGACTCCCCGTCGCGCCGCACGGACCGTCCCCGAACGGAATCGGCTAGACCGTCGAGCAGTCGACCTCGGGCAGTAGGCCATCGCAGGCCAGGCGTCTTCGGGGCAGAACACGGCCTCCCGCCCAGGGCTGGGAGGGAGGCCGTGCTCGCTTCAGGACGACAGCGACTTCCAGAATGCGCAGTTGCTCTGCGCCGCGGTGTCGGTCGGGTGGATGCCGTTGGGGCCGGGTGTGAAGGACAGGACGTCGGTGGACGAGTGGAAACGCGGCCAGTGCGGTGCGTTGGCGGCGGTCGGGTGGGCGTTGCGGGCGAACGAGGTCCAGTAGTCGACCATGGCGTCCGACAGTTGCTGCTGTTGGGCGTTCAGGTCGCCGAGCAGCCCGGGGAACAGGTAGGTCAGTTCCGTCGCGTGCTCGGCGCCCTCGTCGAATCCGGGGACGTCGACGAGCGGCGGCGCCGTCCGGTCGGCGAACTGGTAGGCGTACACCGGGACGCCGGCGCGCGACAGTGCCTGGAACGCGTCCTGGTGCAGGCAGGTGGAGAGGGACGTGCCGAAGTCGGTCTCGATCGTGGACAGCGCGATCCGCGGGTCCGGGTAGTTCCGCGCCGGATAGCGGGCCAGGACCTTGTCGGCGTTGGCGCCGTACATCGAGCGGACGATGCCCTCGTACTGCGCCGCCGTGATCGGCTGCGGGTAGGTGAGGGAGACGAACAGGCGCATCTCGTCCAGGGTGTTGCCGTGCATCACCGGGACCCGGTTGAAGCGGCCCTGCGCGATGGCCTGGGCGGGTTGCAGCGGCAGGACGCGGTCGCCACCCGCGACGGGGCCGGCGGTCATGTCCTTGGCCTGGAACGTCTCCAGCAGGGTCTTCACCGGTACGACGCGCAGGCAGGCGGCCGTCTCGGCAGGTGAGGCCTTGCCCCCGCATCCGACGGCGTCGGCGAATTTGGCGCCGTCGGCCTCCGCGCCGGCTTCGGTCCGCGTAGGCGCGGCGCAACTGAAGCTCTCCGGGATGACCTTGTGGAACAGCCCGGCGGCGGACGGCGAGACGAGGTTGGCGCAGGAGTCGGCGGCACCGGCGGACTCGCCGAACAGCGTCACGTTGCGCGGGTCGCCGCCGAAGGCCGCGATGTTGCGCCGCACCCAGCGCAGGGCGGCCTGCTGGTCGAGGAGACCGTAGTTGCCGGCCTGGTAGCGCCGGTCGGCGCCGGTCTCCAGCGCCGGGTGCGCTAGCCAACCGATGGGCCCGAGCCGGTAGTTGATCGTGACGACGATGACGCCGCCGCGGACGGCGAGCTTGGACGCGTTGTAGGCGCTGCCTGTGCCGGTGACGTTGCTGCCGCCGTGCGCCCACACCATGACGGGCAGTCCGTGCCGGCCCTGGAGATGGCGGTTCGGCGTCGTGACGTTCAGGTAGAGGCAGTCCTCGGTGTAGGTCGTCTCGCCGCCGTAGACCGGGGCGATCTGCGCGCACTGGCTGCGCGGGAACGTCGCGTCGTAGGTGCCGGCCCACGGCCGTGCGGACTGCGGCGGTCTCCAGCGCAACGCGCCCGTCGGGGGCTGCGCGTACGGGATGCCCTGGAAGAGCCGGTCGTCCTTCCCTACCTCTCCCCGGACGAGTCCGGTGTTCGTCCGGACGACGGCGGGGGAGTTCTGCGCGGCGGACGCCGACGCCGGTGCCGCGCCACCGGCGACGACCAGCGCGGCTACCAGTATGGCGATGCCTTTCAGCCTCATGGGTCTCCTTCCGCAAGCCTGCTTCCGGCGCCCCCGAGCCGCCCCACCGAATTAGAAACCTCTTCCAGGCGGGAAGGCAAGACCCTTTTCTAGATTGGCGTACCGACCAGTCGGTACGCCAATCCAGAAAAGGGCTGGTCAGAGCCCTTGGATGATCGGCGCGCCGGTCGGTGACGGGTGACCAGGGCGCCCGTGACCAGCAGGACCGGTACGAGGACGCTGAAGGCGCGCCGATGCCATTCCGGCGCGCGGTCCACCGAGACCGTCTACCGGCGCCGGTTCACGTGCGTGCTCACGGGTGGAGTCGGGGTCGTGGACACGATCTTCGGCACCGGGGCCGAGGGGGCTACCTCCCAGGTAAGACCGAGGGGTCCGACCACGTCCAGGAGAGTCGATCGGGGAGCCTCCTACCTGCAGCGATACAGGTAGGAGGTCGCGAGAGATCGTGAGTGGTCCAGGTGCGTTGGCTCCCCGCGCTGGCTCCCGTGGCTCCCCGCTTAGATCGGGGAGCCACGGGCGGCTGCCAGATCCGTGCGCAGGCGCTCGACGACCTGCTCGTCGGGACGTCGAGCCAGTGAAGCGCCCCGCGAGGCTCGTCTCCCTGAGAGGATCGAGTCATGGCAGCTCAGTCCTCCTATCTGCCTGAGCTGCGCAGGCGGGCGGTCCGTATGGTCGCCGAGGTGCGTCCGGGCTATCCCAGTGAGTGGTCGGCGAGGAAGGCCGTCGCGACCAGACTGGGTGTCAAGCATGCCGAGACGGTGTGGTCCTGGGTGCGTCAGGCCGAGGTCGACGCCGGTGCCCGGCCGGGGACCACGACCAAGGAGTCTGCGGAGCTCAAGTGCACCGCGCCGGGTTCGGTGGAGGCTCTACCTCCACCGAACCCGGCGCGGTTCATAGTGCCCGTTCTCAATCTCCTGATCATGGCTGCGCGCGTGTTTGGAGGCACGCGCTGCACGCAGGTTGTGACCCCGCCTCCGCGCTGACTCGGGCGACGGCTCGGACCATCGGCCACCCTGAAGGCGATCGAGGTCCTCGCATCTCTGCTCTAGATCACCGCTGGCACTGGCCGACTTTGTCCCTGCGCGCGATGGAGCGGATGCGGTGCTGCCAGGAGGTGTCCAGATTGTGGGTGGTGCCGTCGCGGACGAGCAGGGGATAGCTGTTCCCCCTGCAATGCGGCTGGTCGTAGATGTACCAGTCGCGGCCGGTCAGATTTCTCCAGGAACGAGCGATGTTGGTGTAGGCGCGCACGTTCTCCTCGAACGAGCGGCGGTCGACGGAAACACTGCCGTGCTGAAAGTAGCCGACGTACAGACAGAACTCGCCGTTATCGCACCGGTGGTCCTTGGGCCCCTGCTGCTGCGCGGACGCAGCGGGCGCCGTAAGGACCGCCGTCCCTACCGAGACCACCATGAGCGCGATGGCCGTGCTCTTACCCTTCATCCCGATCCCCTTTCGTAGTGAAACGATTACCTAGTGTCACATAGGTTGGGGTGCTGGAGCTAGTAACCGAACGGGCGGTCACGTTAAGGAGCCCGGTGGGCGCACGGTAGGTCTTCGCCGAGTTGGCGGGCGAGGCGGGTGTCGTCTTCGTAGCGCATGCCGAGCAGCACGGCGGGGTGCACGCCGGCGCGGTGCGGGCAGTGTCTCTGGAGAGGACTCCGGCCTCTTTCAGCGCGGTGACCGCGGCTTGGTGGGCGGGGTCGCCGCGGAGCTCGTTCTCGCCGATCTGGGGTGGCCGACGGCCGACGTCGAAAGCAACGCGCCTACCCGATCCGGACGCGCTAGGGACGGTAGTCGCGGCCGCGCGAGCGGTCCCGCCTGGCCCTGATGGTCTCCAGGTACGGCGGGTCGACGTACAGGACGGCGTCGGCCAGCCCATACTTGGTGATGATCGCGGTGGCGGGCAGTTTCTCGATCCGGAGCGGGCGCAGACGTTCCGCCGCAGCGGCGAACTCGTCGGCCCGCGCCGCGGGGGCGGGGTTGGGACGGCGGGCCGCTGGGCGCAGGCTGGGCTGTGACCCGCTGAACGCCGCTCTTATAGACACGGTATTTGTCGTGCCGTACGGCGTCATAGCGGATGTCGCGCGCGGAGCTGCGTGAGTACCTCGCGCTCCCCAAGCAGGGACCGCCGTGCCCGGAGAACCGTCGTACCCAGGGTGATCAGCTGTGTGGGGTTGGGTGATCCTCTCGGCTGGTTTGCCGTGTGGCGGTGGCACGGCTGGTGTAGGCGTCGGCGAGCAGGTGCTGGAGCTGGGTGTGCCGGAAGGTCAAGAAGGGGCCTGAGTTGCGCATGACCTCCTTGGCGCAGGCGTCTTTGAGGAACCGTATTCCGTGCAGGGGGAAGACGGTCGCGTTCTGGTCGCCGCGGAAGCGCTGCCAGCGGCCGTGCAGGTGCAGTTGTGTGAATGCCAGGGTGGTGCGCCAGGAGTCGGAGAGAGCGGCCATGCAGCCCAGGGAGATGATGGTCGCCAGGCCGAGGGTGGCGGTGATCCCGGCGAGCGGGCCGTGGGCGAGGCCGTTCTGCCATCCCAGGGCCACACCAATGGGGACCGCGACGACCAGCGCGGTTCGGCGAGCGCGGCGCCGATCGTCACGGTCGTGAGTGAAGGGGGTGGCGGGCGTGTCGGGGTTGCTGATGGGGCGGGCCACGGCGGTCATGAGGCCGAAGGTGAACCCGGTGAACAGCCCGGCCCACAGGCCGAACTCGGTGGTCTTGGTCAGTGCGTAGGTGAGCCCGATGGGCAGGCCGGTGCTGACCGCGGCGAGCAGGTCGGCTCTGGTGGGGCGCAGGATTATCCAGCGGGACCGGCCGATGGGCCGCAGCCGTTCGCGAGCGGCGGCCCGCCCGGTCACGCCGGCTGCGACCAGGCCCGCGGGGACACCGAACAACAGATGGCCGAGGATGGGCCATCCGCCCTGATTGCCGACAGCCATGATCATGGCAGTGAAGATCAGCAACGCAATCGCGGGATTGAACGACGCGAGCGCGCTGGCAGCGCTGCCGAGCTGCGGCCACCGGCGTTTCATCCTCTCCGGGCAGTGCTCCAGGACCTTGTCGAGCCTGGTGAGGCGAGCGGGGCGCAGGTCGCGCACCTCGGAGATAGCCCCGGCCAGCGAGCCGAAACACAGACCCATGAACGCTCCGTATTTCGTGCCGAACCGCAAACCGGTGTGACCGTTGACGGTGTACTTTCCGATCGGCCCGAAGACGAGCATGCCGATGGCGCCCATGATGATTCCCGCCGCAGTGTTGGCGCCGATGCGCCAGCGAGCAGGCTTCCAGTAGTGCATCCGCCACCACGCCAGGCTGGTTGTTCCCGTCTCTGTCATCCTGGCCGCGATCAGTTCCAGGACGGTGCGGGTGGCGTCGATGCGGGTCTGCCACGGCCGTTCCTGCTCTGCCGTGAGCCCCTCAGGCCGCTCGGCACTGTAGGCCCGGGGGATCAAGCAGTCCAGGAGAAGATCTTCGACCTCTCGCCGGGTGTGGACGCCCGCTCTGGTCAGGAGTGCTTGGTTGGCGTGGGGATCTGCGCGCAGCAGCGTGAGGCTGAGCGGGGAGTCCAGGGCCTGGGCCAGCGGACTGTCGGGATGCTGCTGCAGGTGCTGGACCACCGCTGCCGTCATGTGTTCGGCCGGCCCGTACTGGCGCCGCTGGAGATACTCCAGCGCGTCCTGGAGCGGCACCGGCATCAGCTCGATGACCAGTGCGCCGGACAGGGGCACCGCCGCAGCCGCCGCGGCGTATTGGCGGGGGCGGCTCATCACGACCGTGCGGATGGCGTGCTCGGACGTCAGCTGCTGCAACGCGGCTTGGCGCAGACCCGCATCCATCTGGTCCAGGCCCTCCAGGAACAGCGCGATCTTCCCGCGCGCCGCCAGTTGCCCGGCGGCGTCGCTGCCGTAGGCGTCGCTGGTGAGGAATCCATAGCGCACGGCCAGCTGATCGGCGAGCCAGGTCCGCAGGCTCTGGTGCTGCGGATTCCAGCTGTCAGCGGTCAGCAGCACCGGAACCGGCACCTGCCAGCGCAGCTCGAAGGGCAGTGCGCCACGCGAATCCAACGCCTCCAGCGCGGTCAAGATCGCCATCGAGGTCTTCCCGCTGCCCTGCCGCCCGGTCACCACGATGCGGCCTGATGCCAATCCCGCGTACAACCCGAACGGGTGTGGTTCCTTTTCAGGGACTGGTTGAGCTGGGGTTTTGAGGGGTCGGTCGCAGTGTGACCGGTTGTCTTCTACCGTGCGTGGTGGAGGCGATCGCGATGGGTTCGTTGCTGGAGGAGCTGGCGCGGCGGGAGGCCGCCGCCCGGCAGCGGATCGAAGAGCTCGGTGAGCGGATCGCCGAGTTGAACGGGCTGCTGGAGGTCGAGGAGGACCGGCTGTCGCGGCTGGTTATCACGCGGGAGACGGTGCAGGAGGTCTTGGGTGAGACCGCCCGGCCGGTCGAGGGCCCCGCACAGCAGGACGTGTCCGCCCAGCCGGTCGATGTGGTGGCGGGTGTGGGGTCGCCGGTGGGGGTGTTGACGGTGCCGCCGTGGCGGCCGGGCATGGGGGTGTCGGTGTTGCCGGTCGCCTACCGCGACGCGGTGGAGATCCTGGCCGATGCGGCCGGGGCGATGCGGCCGGGGCGATGCGGGCCGGGCAGGTCGCGGCCGCGATGGGGCTGGCGGATTCGGCGGCCAAGCGGGAGGGGCTGCGGTCCAAGCTCAAACGGCTGGTCGAGCGCGGCTGGGCCGTCGAGGACGGCCCGGGGCTGTTCGCCCTGTGCGGGCCGGTGGCCCGCGAGATCGCCGGGCAGCCCGGTGGGCCGGCCGGTGGCGCAGGCGGCATCACCTCCTCACCGGCGGGGTGATTGCGGCCGGGCTCTTCCCCCGGTCAGGTTCGAAGGTGACCAAACCTGCCCGAACCGCGCCGGGAAGAAGAGCCCGTGATGGAAAGGTACGACAACGCCGTCGATGCTGACTGCTTTGCCGACGCGAAACGCACGTTCAACTGTCTTTGCGACGTGAGGTCGCTCGTGATGAGTGGCTGTGGATTGGAGGTCCGGTTGATGCCGGATACGTAGCCCGGGTCGGTGTCTGGACCCGTTCCCGCCGTGACGTGCGTGCCGGCTTCCTGAGTCGGTGGGTGCGGAGCTCACGGTAAAGCCCAAGGACCCGCGTCCCGTCCGGGGGTCACAGGCGAGGGAAAGGCTGGGCATGGGGCGAACGCCAGTGAATCCTTGCTGAGGCTTCGTGATGAACCCACCCCGCGACGGGTTGATAGCCGGGGTGATAGGGACCGGCCGTTAAGAGGCGGCAGGCGGCGGCCAGGAAGGACACCGGGCCGTGTGGACACCGCCGTCCCCGGAGTACAGAGGACGCCCAACCCCAGTCGAGTCTCATGCGAGTGGAACATGGAAACCCCGTCGAGGTCCGGCCGCTGGCCGGTAAGCCGACCGCAAGGAGGGCCCAACTCCCCGGCGGGAAAGGATGCCCAAGAAGCTAATGCCGGTGGCCGAAAGGCAACGGGAAGGGCGAGGCAATGGACGGCTCCTCCGCCGCCCGTCCCGCTCAACCGGCCGGATACCCCGTCAAGTGCGGGGCCGCGAAAGCGGGCCGACGTGGGCAGGTGGATCTTTGGAGTGCTGGGCTGTCAGTGAACGCTGAAACTGAAGGGCAAGTTGGGCACCGCAAGGTGAACGGACCTGAGGACTTTTCGCGCGCAGACCCGGAAGTGGTCGAGTGGGATTCGATCGACTGGGATATGTGCGATCGGGAGGTACGGCGTCTGCGGCAGCGGATCTTCAAGGCGACTCGGGAAGAGGACTGGCGCAAGGTCAGGAATCTGCAGAAGCTGATGCTGCGCAGCAGGGCGAACGCGCTGGTCGCGGTCCGCCAGGTGACGCAGCGCAATGCTGGGCGCAAGACCGCCGGGGTTGACGGAGAGGTCGCGTTGACCTCTGCGGCCAGGGCGCGGGTGGCCGGGCAGGTCCTGGCCACGCATGGGTCCTGGCGGCCGATGGCGGTCAAGCGTGTGTACATACCAAAGGCTTCCGACCGTGCGAAGCTGAGGCCGCTCGGCATTCCCGTGATCATGGACCGGTGTCATCAGGCACGGGTCCGGAATGCGTTGGAGCCGGAGTGGGAGGCCCGGTTCGAGTCCCGGTCGTATGGGTTTCGGCCGGGCCGCAGTTGTCAAGACGCGATCGGCGCTGTCTATCAGGCGTGCAAGGGCCCTCGGGCCAAGCGAGTCTGGGCGCTGGACGCGGACTTGGCCGCGGCGTTCGACCGGATCGATCACGACCGGCTGCTGTCGGCTCTCGGTGACTTCCCCGCTCGGGGGATGATTCGGGGGTGGCTGAAGGCGGGACTATTCGAGCCGGGCAGGGGGTTCGCGCCGACCGAGGAGGGAACTCCTCAAGGCGGTGTGATCAGCCCTCTGCTGCTGAATGTCGCGTTGCACGGGATGGAGGGTGCGGCCGGGGTCCAGCGGATCACCTCCGGCATCCGTGCTGGGGAGGTGAAGCAGGGCTCCCCGATCCTGATCAGATACGCCGACGATGCGACCGTGCTCTGCCACAGCCAGGAGCAGGCACGGCGGGTCAAGGCACGGCTGGCGGAGTGGCTGGCACCCAGAGGGCTGGCTTTCAACGAGGATAAGACGCAGATCGTGCACCTCGAAGACGGTTTTGATTTTCTGGGTTTCAACGTTCGCCGCTACCGTTCCAAGCTGCTGATCAAGCCAAGCCGATCGGCAATTGGGCGGCTCCGGGAAAGACTCGCCGTCGAAATGCGCCGCCTGCGTGGCGCGAACGCGGCGGCGGTCGTCAGGACGCTGTCTCCGATCATTCGGGGATGGGCGGCTTACTACCGGGGCGTGGTGTCATCCGGGGTGTTCGCCAACCTGGATTTCCACGTGTGGACACTCACCTACAAGTGGGCCAGACACCGCCACGGCGACCATGGTCGCCGATGGGTCACCGATTGCTACTACGGCAAGTTCAACCCGTTCCGAGACGACCACTGGGTATTCGGTGACCGCGACAGCGGCACCTACCTGGACAAGTTCTCTTGGACCGGGATCGTCCGGCACGTCATGGTCAAAGGCGCGGCGTCCCCCGACGACCCCGCCCTGGCCGACTACTGGGCCAAACGGCGGCAACGAGTGAAACCCCCGCTGGATGAGTACACGCTTCGCCTGCTCACCAAGCAGGACGGCCGGTGCCCACTCTGCGGACAACACCTGCTGACCGCCGAGCAGCCACCGCAATCCCCCCGTGACTGGGAACGATGGTGGCAGCAGGTCACCCGGAGGGCGATAGCCGCCAGCTACCTCACCCACCACCGGAGACCCGGCCCACCCGGCGATAAACGAACACGCCTGGTGCACAGCTCCTGCCAACGCGGGCTCCACGCCCGCATCCGCAGAGAGAACCCAGCGCAGCAACCCCGATCGCCCTCGCGATCTGCTTGAGCCGTGTGCCGCGATGAGTGGCACGCACGGTTCTGAGGGGGCCTCGGATGAGTGATCATCCGGGGCTACCCGGCGCTCGGACAGCTCACCGGCCCGCAGGCGGCGTCCTGGCCGCACGATCGGCTGGAGGAACTGCTCGAGCAGCGGGGACGTGAGCTGCTGCGGCAGATGCTGCAGGCCCACCTGGACCTGCGCGCCGCCGGCGAACGGCGGGCCGCCGAACGTGCCCGCGCCGCCGGGGCCGGGACGGTCGGTGCCGACGGTGTCCGGCGGCACCGGCTGGAGAGCGGGCATCACCGGCTGCTGGCCACGGTGTTCGGCACGGTGGCCGTCTCCCGCTGCGCCTGGCGCGCCCCGGGAGCCTGCAACCTGTATCCGGCCGATGAGCAGCTGTCGCTGGCCGGGCGGCACAGCCACGGACTGGCCCGCCTGGCCGCTGTGGAGGCGGTGCGCGGCTCGTTCGACGACGCCCGCGCCTCGATCACCGCGCGCTGCGGGGACGTGGTCGGCAAACGAGCGCTCCTGCAGCTGGTGCGGCGGGCGGCGGCCGACATCGACGCCTTCGACGCCTCGGTGAGGCCGGTGCCCAGGACCGCCGACGAACTGCTGGTCCTCAGCACCGACCAGAAGGGCGTGGTGATGCGGCCCGAGGCGTTGCGGCCGGCGACCGCCCAGGCGGCCGCACGGCACTCCCGCACCCTCCGCACCCGCCTGGCCGCCGGGGAGAAACCCGCCCGCAAACGGATGGCCGCCCTCGGCGCGGTCTATGACGCCGAGCCCGCGCCCCGCCGTCCGCACGATGTGATCGCCGTGCCCGGCGGCCGCCACGGCGACCGGACCGTCCGTCCGGGGCCGCACGCGACCGGGAAATGGCTGTGCGGGTCGGTGATCGCCGAGCCCGGCGAGGTGATCACCCGGGTCTTCGACCAGGCCCAGGCCCGCGACCCCGCCCACGCCCGGACCTGGGTCGTGCTGGTCGACGGCGCCCGCCACCAGCTCGATCTCATCCGGGCCGAGGCCGCCCGCCGCCGCGTCACCGTCCACATCGTCATCGACTTCGTGCACGTGATCGAGAAGCTCTGGGCCGCGGCCTGGGACCTGCACCACCCCGGCGACCCCGCTGCCGAGGACTGGGTCCACGCCCACGCGACGGCCCTGCTGGCCGGCAACACCGACCAGGTCACCACCGCCCTGAACGCCCAGGCCGCCGCCCTCGGCGAGCACCACCGCCACAAGATCGACGCCTGCGTCCGCTACCTGGCCGGCCATGCCGCGTTCCTGCGCTACGACCAGGCCCTGCGGGCCGGGTGGCCGATCGCCACCGGCGTCATCGAGGGCGCCGTCCGCCACATCGTGGCCGACCGGCTCGACATCTCCGGCGCCCGCTGGGGCCTGGCCGGAGCAGAAGCGGTCCTGAAACTCCGCACGGTGGTCGCCAACGGGACCTTCCCGGACTACTGGCGCTTCCACCTCAAGCAAGAACACCAGCGCGTTCACCACGCCCGCTACCAGGACGAGTACAACCTCACCGCTTGATCACTTCAGTCCCTGAAAAGGAACCGCACCCAAACTCGGCGCGGCGCTGGCCAAAGCGGTCAAAGCCGGGCTGCCCTACCTGGTGCTGGACGGCACCTTGATCTCAATCGACCGGGTCGCCGCCGACCGGCCCTACTACTCGGGAAAGCATCGCCTGCACGGCATGAACCTCCAGGTCATCGCCGCACCGGACGGGACACTGCTATGGGTGTCGGGACCGCTGCGCGGCTCGGTCCACGACCTGACAGCGGCCCGGATCTGGGGCGTCATCCGGGCACTGGCCGCCACCGGCCTGCTCGTACTGGCTGACAAGGCGTACCAGGGCGCCGGCCCACACGTCCTCACGCCCTACAAGGGACGCGACAAGCCCGAGCCGCAAAAGGACGCCAACCGCGCACACGCCAAGCTCCGAGGACCGGGCGAACGCGCGAACGCCCAACTCAAGTCCTGGCGAATCCTGCGGAAGCTGCGCTGCTGCCCCCACCGCGCCGGCCACCTCGCCAAAGCCATCCACACCCTGCAACTCCGCGAGACCGCATCACGCTGAAAAGGGCTCAGTGCTGCAGCGGCTCTGGCTATGTCGGCGAGGTGTTCGCGGCGGCCGTGATGGCGGGCGAGAGAGCGCCAGTTCTTCAGGTGGGCGATGCCGTGTTCGACCCGGTTACGGCGGACGGAATGGGCGTGGCGCTGGGCGGCGTGGAGCTCTTCGTACCAGGCCGGGGCGTTCTTGCGGAATTTGCGGTGCGGCGGTGTCACTACCTGACCGGCGGTCTCGGCGCCCAGGCCCTGGTAGCCGGCGTCGGCCAGGATCTGCACTGGCGGACCGGTGGCCAGTAGCTCGACCAGTCCCGACCGGCGGGCCTGGGTGATGTCGGCGCAACTTCCGGGCTCGGCTTGTCCACAGAACAGCAGGTGACCACCGGCGTCGGTGACCACCATGGCTTTGATTGCGTTCTGCTTGTTCTTGCCGGAGACGAACACGTTGCGGTCCGGCCGTTTGGCCGCCGGTCGGCGGACCCTGACCTCGGTGGCATCGATGATCGCGGTTTGCCCGCTGGCGCCCAGGTACTCGATCACCTCGGCCAGCGTGCGCAACCAGATTCCCGGCTCGACCGTGCAGCCACGGTCGGCCAGCAGCGGCCGGACCTCGGCGATGGCTCGGGTGATGGTGGATCGGCTGACGCCGAACCAGCAGCCCAGCACATCGTGGGTCACCCCGTGCCGCAGATGGATCAGCGTGGCCAGCAGCCGGTCCACGAACAGCAGCTTGTACTTCGCGCCAGCACCCACTGCGCGCCTCCGCGGACGAGCGGCCAGCACCGCTTGGTGCCGCTCCTGCCACACGGGCCCGACCTCCGCCACCAACTCGGCGATCACTGTCGGCGACAGACCGGTGATCCGACGATTCCCCACAACCACCGCACGAGCCACCGACCGGACCATCCGACCATGATCAACGATCAGGAACCCGGCCACCACCACAACCATGCACGAGGTCGTTAGATGGACGGCTGCCTGTGGGATAAGAGGTGGGGGAACCTGCACCTACTCCACTAGGGGGCAACTCCACCCAGATGCGCATGGCTCTCCCCGTCCAATCTGCGATCGCGACGGGGAAGGGTCGCCTGCTTCGGCACGGAGTCTACGGCGGGGGTGCCACCCGGCAACGCGGGCCCTATCGGCCGGGTCCGCCGGTTCCGGCGAGGGTCGCCAGCAGCCGGTCGGCTTCGCCGATCGGGTCGTCGGTTGTGGCGTTGCGCCATGTGGTGCAGATCTTCGACAGGGTCTGGTGGACGCGTTTGGACTCTACGCCCGACAGGTCGTCGCGCAGGTTCAGCACGGTCCGTGCCGCGACGTCCGGGTGTTGCCGGTTCAGTTGCGTCAGCGCCAGCCGGGCACCGATCAGGGCGCGGGTCCGCCGTTCGACCGGCCGGCGGGAATGGAGGGAGGCGGCGAAGTGTTCCTCGGCGCCGCTGAGGTCCCCGAGGTGGGTCAGGGTCAACCCGACCTGATGGGCGAACGATTCGCGGCGGTAGTTGGCGGTCACGGCGTTGTCGGGGCGGGAGTCGGCGTGTTCCAACTCGGTTTCGGCGGTCCGCAGGAGCGTGTGCGCGCGGCGTTGGTCGTGGGTGGCGGCGGCGGCCTCGGCGCACATGCCGGTGATCCATGCTCTGGTTCGAGCGGGTGATCTGGTGCGGATGCCGTCGGCGGCCGCGTCGGCGAGGTCGCGGCCGACGCGGTGATGGCCGAGTTCGACCGCCTGGACCGCCAGGCTGCGTAGCGCCGTCGAGCGCATCAGGTCGTCGCCGGCCTCGTCGGCCAGGCGGACCGCCATGATGTAGTAGCGCTGCGCCAGGCCGGGGCGCATCATGTCCGCGCTCATCCAGCCGGCGAGGTAGGCCAGTTGGGCGGCGGCGGTGAACAGGGCGGGGCGGGCTCGGCCGGTGGTTCCGCGCAGTAGCGGCGCGACGTCGCCGGCCAGGTAGGCGGCGACGGCGCCTCGGGCGTGCCCGCCGCCGTACAGGTCGTCCAGCCGTCCGAACGCCGCGGTCGTCTCACGGATGCGGCCGACGTCGCCGGCGCCGCCGCGGCGGGATGGGCCGGTTCGCGAGGTGATGGCGTGGGCGGGGCGGGGAAGGGCGGCCTCGGCCAGAGCGTACAGGCCGAGGGTGAGCGTGGTGCGGCGGTGGAGCATGTCGTCGTGTCCTAGTCGGGTGAGCCAGGCGACGGGGTCCCCGCGCCAGGGTCGTCGGGCATGACGGCCGGCGTTGTCGGCCAGCCCAGGTCGGCGGCGGACGGGCCGGGGCGGTCCAGCAGCCACGCGAACGCTGCGACTGCGACGGCGATGCTCTGCGGCAGCGGGATCGCTCCATTGAGCCACCTACCCACGGCGGCCGGGGAGCAGCCAAGGGCGAGGCCGTTCTCTTCGGCGACCTGCGTGATCGCCGAGGGGCGGGCACCGGCGCGGCCGGGGCAAGCTGGCGTGGGCGACTCGCAAGCCCACTGCGGCGTTGAGTGCGGCGACCACCAACGGCACGACGATCTGCGCGATGAAGGTTGTCATGGGACCAGCACAACGGGACCCGGTCCGCCGGCGATCCGCGGCGGATCCGGCCAGGGACCGGACCCGCTCCGTTCTCGTTCCGGCAGGTCCGGTCAGCCCGGGGTGATCCAGACTTCCAGGATCTGCGGTTGGGGGGTCTGGGCCGGTGTCGGGCCCGATCCGCCATCCTTGAGCGGCGAGCGCACGCCTGTAGTCGGCCATCACCGCCTCCAGGTCCTCGTCATCATCGAGTGCGGCGGCGACGGTGTAGGGGCCACCGTCTTCAGCAGGCTGCTCGACGGAGAAGCCACCGTCCTCGCCGAACTCGCGGATCTTGGCCTTGCGTAGCGCGCGGCGGATGCGTTCGGCGTCACGGCATCGTTCGTCCCACAGCGGGCGGCCGTAGCGGCCGTATCCGAAGCGCGGCCGCTCTCCGTCCAGGCTGCGCAGCAGCCGATTCATGAACTCTCTCATGATCAGTTCGGGGTGGCGGCGGGCGGGAGGTCGTCCGGGAGTGGGACCTCTTCCAGGCGCAGCGTCCGGCCGCCGAGCGTGAAGAGCACGTCCTGGTTGTCGGCGCGGGTCGTGGGCATGCCGTCGATGGCGTCCAGGAGTGCCTGCAGACGCGGCAGCGGAATCGCGCGGAGCTTCTTCCCGAGCCCGCTCTCGTGGTCGCTCAGCGCGCTCAGCGTGACGGCCAGCAGGTTCAGCGCGGCCCGGCGGTGCTACGCGGCGAATGTCGTCACGGTCGGGTGCTCGGTGATGACCTTGGACCCGGCATCAGGGCTGAGGGTGTAGACCAGGACCCGGTCGCCGCGCGGCAGCGCGATGCTGGTGCCGGCGGGTGGCCGTCCCATCAAGTCTCCTACGTCGCTGATCTCGCCGGTGGTCGGGTCCGGGAGGGCTCCGAACCGGCCGACCGCCGGACCCGCGCGGAGCTGCGACATGCCGGGGAACTGCTCGATGGTCGCATCGATGTACCGGCCCTGGTCGGGGATGGTCAGCAGGCAGTGCCCATCGAGCTCGTTGCGGTTCCGCCAGGACGGCATGACCGGAGCGCAGGAGGTCGTCATCCCGGTCCGCTGATGGTGCATGACGACCCCGGCGGCGCGCAGCTCGGTGGCCACGCCGAGGTGCCCCAGCGCGTATCCGAGGGTGCGGCAGGAGTCGACGCAGTGGTGAGCGCTCTGGCCGCTCTGGGCGTCGGCCCAGGTCACCGTGAGCAGCACCACCAGCAACGATTCTGGTGGCGCGTCTTTGGCCTGGAGCGTCGACCGATTCAGCCGATCACGCTGCCCGGGATCCAGGAAGCCGGTGGTGAAGGTGCCGGGCTTGGAGCCGCGCCGCCGGCGCGCGCTCTTGTCCTTCTTCGGATTGGGTCGTTTGCCTGGACGGGGGTCATGACCGGAGGGTAAACCGCCTCCCTGACGATCTGTCGGGTCTTCGGAGACCTGATGCTGCTCTGCCCGAAGCCGCCAAGGCCACCGGGACTTCCGTTAGCGACGCGAACGACCAAAACGGGAGGCCTCCGGGCGGACGAACACCTCGCGCCCGTGAGTATTGATCAGGCGACGTCCATAAGTACCTGTTTCCCTTCGCCGTGGCCCAGCGGCGGGCGGGCGCGCAGATGGGTGTGCAGGTCGGCCAGTTCGGCTCGGGCAGCGGCCAGGTCGCCGCTGGCGGTGGTGACGTAGAACAGCGCGGCGCGCAGCAGCGGCGCCATCACCTCCTCGCCGCCCGCAGTAATCCGCTTTGTATGACCACGGCTCTCTGCCAGCATGAAGCCCATGCACCAACCTCTTGACACGCTGGACTGGCCGATTTCCACCGACCGACTGCTGTTGCGCCGGGCTACCCCCGACGACGTGGACGCGACCTGGGCCTACCAGCAGCTGCCGGAGACTCACGAATGGGTCAGGGTCGCCACGACGACGTACGACGACTACCGTCAGCGTTTTCTCCGCCAGGAGCGGCTGGCAGACCTGCTCATCATCGAACTGGACGGCCGGGTGATCGGCGATCTAACGCTGCAGGTCCAGGACGCTTGGACCCAGGAGGAGGTCGCTGACCAGGCGAAAAGCGTCCAAGGAGAGCTGGGGTGGACGTTGGATCCCTCCTACGGCGGCAAGGGCTACGCCACCGAAGCGGTACGCGCCCTCATCGACATCTCCTTCGGGAGTCTTGGCCTGCGCCGCCTGCACGCCGACTGTTTCTATGACAACGAACCTTCATGGCGGCTGATGGAGCGGGTCGGGATGCGCCGCGAACAGCACACGGTGAGAGACTCACTCCACCGCACCAGGGGATGGCTCGACGGTCTCTCATACGCGCTCCTGGCCGAGGAATGGCCCGCTCCCGAGTGATGCAACGCTCCGCTGGGATCATCCTGGCCGGTTGGCTGAGTGGACAGACTGGGATGGCGCCGCGTTCTGGGTGGGGTATTCATTGGGGTGCACTGCGCCGGGTTCGGTGGAGGCTCGATGGGCTCTGTTTTGAACAGGCCGATCTGGGACTCCATGAGGGCGTTGTCCAGGGCGTCGCCGACGGTGCCGATCGATGCGTCCAGGCCGGCCTCCATCCTGCTCCTAGGCCCTGTCCGGTAGATCTTGGTGTTGTGCTGAGGACGATCTGGTGGGTGTGGGTTGATGGTGTGTCGTGGTGCGACGGCATGAGTTGACCGATGCGGCGTGGCGGCGGATCGAGCCGCTGTTGCCTGCGCAACCCGTCCAGGGCGGCCGGTGGGTTGATCACCGCACGGTGCTGAACGGGATTTTGTGGAAGTTGGCCACCGGTGTGCCGTGGCGGGATCTGCCCGAGCGGTACGGCAATTGGAAGACCGTCTATGAGGACGGCGCGTCACCTCTCCAGCTCTTGAGACACCTCTTGTCGGTACGGACCGCTACCGGGTGACGTTCAAGTTCGGTGACCTCGTGCCGGACCGTTTGGACGGGCGCGGGCGTGCTGCGCCGGACCGAGGATCTGTACGGTCTGGCCGTCGAACGGCTGGACAGGGCGCCCGACGGGCGGCCCTCGGGAAGGGGTGGGCCGAGGGAAGGGTGGGCTGAGCCGTCCCGGCCAAGAGTGCGGGCGAACTACGATCGCTGTAGTAGATTGTGGATCGAATGGTCGATGCGCCACGTTTGCACCGGGCTGAGCAGCGCATATCCAGGCTGTGACCGCAGAGGACGCCTCCGGCGTGGACGGGCCGCCGGCCGATCGCGAAAGCCCGGAAAGCCGACCACACGTCCCTCATCACCAGGGACCGGCGATGCCCGCACCCGAAAGCACCGCCCGATCCGGCGGCCCCGCCCTCAGCGTCATCGTGCCCGTCTACGAGGTAGAGGGTTATGTACGCCAGTGCCTCGAATCGATCCTCGACCTGTCCGTCACCGACCTGGAAGTCATCGCCGTAGACGACTGCTCGCCTGACAACTGCGGCACGATCCTCGACGAGATGGCCGCAGCCGATCCCCGGCTCCGCGTCCGGCACCTGGACCGCAACGTCGGGCTCGGGCAGGCCCGCAATCTCGGGCTCGAGATGGCGGCGGGCGACTACGTCTGGTTCTTCGACAGCGACGACCACGCCGAGGAGGGAGCGGTCCGGGCGATCCTCGCCCGGCTGAGGACGACCCGGCCCGACGTACTGGTCGTCGACCACGAGCGCGAGCTGTGGGACGGCACCCGCGTACCGAATTCCGGCGGCCGCTACTTCCGGGACCCGCCCGCGCCCGACACCTTCACCTGCGCGGAGCGTCCCAGCGTCCTGCGGATCATGATGGCGGTCTGGAACAAGGTGATCCGCCGCGACTACCTGCTCGAACTGGGGCGGCGTTTCAGTCCCGGCTACTACGAGGACCTCAACGTCTCCTTCCCGCTTCTGATGGCGGCCGGGCGGCTGAGCCTGCTGGATCGGGTCTGCTACGTCTACCGGCAGCGCCGGTCCGGGGGCATCACGAGCAGCGCGAGCCGCCGCCACTTCGACGCCTTCGACCAGTACGAGCGGATCTTCGCGTTCATGGACTCCCATCCCGGCACCGAGCCGTTCCGCGGGCTGATGTTCGACCGGGTGGTCGGGCACGCGCTGATGATCCTGGAATGCGGCGACCGGATCTCCCCATCGGACCGCGCCGACTTCTTCGGCCGCCTCACCGAGTTCTACCGGCGCCGTCGTCCGGCTGGGGACGGTGTCCCGGGCGGTCGGCTGAAGGCCGTGAAGTACCGCTTGCTGGAGAGGGGCGCGTACCGGCCGTACCAGGTGGCCGTCACGCTCCTCGGGGCTCGGCGGGGAGCCAGGACGCTCCCGAGGGCGGCCGTCCGGCCTGTGCGGCGCGCCATGCGCACGGGCAGACGGCTACTCGGCCGTCTCTACTACCGCGTGCAACTGCGCATGCCGATCGATGAGAACCTCGTGGTGTACGCCGCGTACTGGTATCGCGGTGTCTCGTGCAATCCGGCCGCCATCTACGAGAAGGCCACGGAGATCGCGCCGCACCTGCGCGGTGTCTGGGTCGTGAAACCGGGAGCCCCCGGCCCCGTGCCGGACGGTGTGGACCATGTCGCGCCCGGCACCCTGCGGTATCTGCGGGTGATGGCGCGGGCGAAGTACTTCGTCAACAACGTCACGTTCCCGAACGCGGTCAGCAAGCGTCCCGGGCAGGTGCACGTCATGACTCAGCATGGCACCCCGCTGAAGAAGATGGGGCTGGACCAGATGGCCTTCCCCGTTGGCGCCAAGGGGCTGGACTTCCATGCCCAACTCGTCCGCGCCGACCGCTGGGATTTCCTGGTGTCGTCCAACCCGCTGTCCAGCGAGGCGTGGCGCCGCAGCTTCCCCTGCCGCTACGAGATACTGGAGATCGGATATCCGCGCAACGACCGGCTCGCCGCGGCGACCCCAGACGAGCGGGCCCGGCTGCGCGCTCGGCTCGGCGTCCCTGAGGGCAAGAAGGCGATCCTGTACGCCCCGACGCACCGGGAGTACCGAGATGAGTACCGGCCGATGTTCGACGTCGAACGGTTCATCCGCGAACTCGGCGATCAGTATGTCCTGCTGCTGCGCTCCCACTATTACTATCCGACAGCGGGAAACGGCCTGCACCACGAACTGGTGATGGACGTCTCCGGTCACCCGTCGGTCGAGGACCTGTGCATCGCCTCCGACGTGCTGCTGACCGACTATTCCTCGATCATGTTCGATTATGCCGTCCTAGGGGGCCGGCCGATCGTCGTCCTCGCCAACGACTGGGAGACCTACCGGCTCACCAGGGGCGTCAACTTCGACATCATCGCCTCCCCGCCCGGCGTGCTGGCCCGCACCGAGGATGAGCTGATCGAGGCGTTCCGGACCGGCGAGCCGTGGAGCGACACGGCGGCCAAGGCCCGCGCCGCCTTCCGCGCCCGGTTCTGCCCCTGGGACGACGGTCATGCGGCGGAGCGCACCGTGGAAAGGATCTTCCTGGCGACGACTGAGCGCACGTCACCCGGGAGCCCCGGGGGCCGGGGCGGCTGAAGCCGTGGACAGGTCGCGGGGACGCGCCGCGCCGCTGGTCAGCTTCAACGTGGCGATCGAGTCCGGCTGGACGGGTGGCCCGCTCCAGCTTTCCACGCGGCGCGGGACGAGCCGCCCGCCATAGTCCGGTCTTAGGCCGGGCTGTGGTGGCGGCTGATGTTGCCTTCGAGAAGGGCGGTGGAGTGGGCGACGCCGATGGAGTGCTCCGGCAGCAGCCCGTCAGCCTTCTTCAGGTCCTGAAGCGACTGCTCGATGGCAGTTTGCGCGGCGAACAGGCAAGGCGTGCTGTAGATGGCGACGTCCACGCCGAGAGCGGTGAGGTCGGTCAGCGAGAGCCGCGGCGACTTGCCGCCGGCGATCTGGTTGAACAGCAGCGGCTTGTCGCCGATCACTTCGCGGATTCGCCGGATGGCGTGGGCGCTGCGCACGCCGTCGACGAGGATCACGTCGGCGTCGGTGGCGGCCAGCGCCTCCGCGCGGCGCTGGATCTCCTCGTCCTCGGTGGCGTCGGTGCGGGCGACGACGAGCAAGTCGCGGCGGGTCGCCAGGACCATCTCGAGCTTGGCCAGGTACTCCTCCAGCGGCAGGATCAGCTTGCCGTCCGCGTGCCCGCAGCGGCGCGGGCGCTTCTGGTCCTCGATGATGACGCCGGAGGCGCCGATGGCCTCCAGGTGCCCGACGACGTGGCAGGCCACCTCGGAGTCGACGTAGCCGTCGTCGATGTCGACGAGCAGGTGGTGATGCGGGAAGGCCGGGCGGAGCCGGGACACGAACGCGACCATGTCAGGCCACGCGATGAAGCCGATGTCGGGCAGGCCGTAGTGGGAGGCGGCGAACCCGAAGCCGGAGACGAACAGCCCGTCGAAGTGCTGTGCGGCGATGGTTGCGGAGAACATGTCGAACACGCCGACGAGAGGCGTGACTCCCGCAGCCCTGACGTCCTGGCGGAGGCGGTGCCCGGCGCCGCGGGTCGATGGTGTCGTCGTGGTCATGCGTGATCCCCCGGTGATGTCGGTACCAGCGATTGGTGTCAGCGCCAGTTCGAACGCTCACGGTGAGCATAGGGAAGCTGAACGTGAACGTCTACACGCTTGTAGAAGTTCGTCGTGACAGGCGGCCAAGCTCCTCTGGTTGGGGCGGTGCATTGCGGTGGTGCTGCTGGAGGGGATGGATCTGAGATTTCGGGCATCCTAGGCGCGGTGGCGATCGGCGGTGTTGTGGTGGGAGGGCAGGCTGGTGCCTGGGGGCGGAGTGTGGGGCGGACTGCGGATTCGTCGTAGGCAGCCGGTGGCCAGCCTGGCGCGTACTGCGACCGCCGGATCTTCGCGTCCCGCCGGACTCGTGAGCATCCCGAGGGCCGGACGTCGCCACCGTGCCACACCCGGCACCGGTCCAGCATCGACCGGCACCCGCCACCCCAACCGAACGCGTGGCCCTGTTCATCGCGATCGGCATCGGGCCGCACAACTCCGCCGGGGGATCGGCTGTCGAGGCCTGCTGCGGCCCGATGCTCTCGACGGTTCAGGAGGTGATCAGTGCCTGGTGGCCAGGAGAGGCGCGAGCGGGGTGCGGGCGACCCGGCGCAGGACGCCGTTCAGCGGCCGACGGGCGAGAATCCATCCGGGGAACAGGATGAGGGCGGAGAGCGCAAGCGCGGCGACAACGTCGTGGGGGTAGTGCTGGCCGAGGTAGACGCGGGAGACCCCCTCCAGGAGGGCCGCCAGCGCGGCGACGAGACCGAGGCGGTGATTGACGAGCCAGATACCGGCGGCGAGGGCGAAGGCGACGGTCGCGTGGTCGGAGGGGAAGGAGTAGTCGGTAGGGCCGGGGCAGGTTTGCACGGTGGTGGCGTGGATGGCCAGGCAGGGCCGGGTTTCGGTGAAGACTTGCTTGAGGCACAGGCCGGCGGCAACGGCGATCACGGTGCCGCAGCAGGTCCAGGCGACGGCAGTCATCTGAGCCAGGTCGCCGGAGCGACGGGCCAGCCACCACCCCGCCGCCAACAGGACGCACAGTGCGATGATCCCCGCAGTGGTGTAGGCGGACATGAACCCGTGCAGCCAGGGAGTGCGCCGGGCGAAGTCGGTGACCTGCCGGTAGGCGGAACCGTCGATCGAGGGCCCGTCCAAGGCCCCCGCGTTAATGGGAGGCGAGGCAACCGGCACGGCAGGGGAGGTCATGTGTCGTCCTTGTCCGGCAGTGCCCGCTGTCGGTGATGGTGCAGCTGGTGATGGTGCGGCCGGTCGCGGGCAAGGCACACTCGGAACACGCGTTACTTCTATACGCGTGTAGAAGTTAGGTGGGACTCTAGACAATGAACGAGCGGTGTCCAACTCAAGAACGGCGATTCCGGTGATCACGAGCCGTCGGGAAACCTCCCTGGCCAGTAACACCACACGACACAACGAGCCCGGCCGGGCTTTGCCACGACCTGGACCGCGGCGCTTCTGGTGGCCACCGGAGGCGTTCAGCTCCGAAGCGGCCAGCGACCCGCACACCCTGTTCGCCCTCAGATGGCTTGGACGTGGGTGGTGGACTCGCGTCGCCGCGAAAGACGATCTTGCTTAGCGTGGAATGACGACTCGGCGGCTCCCTGATCACTGCTGGTCAGGGAGTTCCTCGGTAGCCCCATCAGCGGCACACCAGCGGAGTCGCGCTCGTTGTAGGAGGCTGGAGGTGCGGGTATGGGAGACGGCCCGGATCGCGTAGGCGCGGGCTTGCGGCGTCCGGTCTTCACCGGTCCCTCGATGACACGCCTGCTGTTCGGGCTGGCGACGGCCGTGGCGGTATTGGTCATCGGGTTTCTGCACCGGGCCGCCGTCGACGCCGGCGGGGACAGTCTCGCGTCCGCGGACGGCGAGTGGCTGGTCGTCGCCGCCTCGGCGACCCTCCTGATGTGGATCGTCGGCACGATCGCGCATCTGGGTTCGATGCCGCTGCTGCCGCCCTTCGGCCGGTTGTTCGTGGTGCAGATGGGGGCGAGCTTCGCCAACCACGTCCTGCCGGCAGGGGTGGGCGGTATGGCGGTCAACATGCGGTTCATGCGCCGCTTGGGGATGAGCCGCGGCGCGGCCGCGGGCGCGGTCGGGTTGAACTCGCTCGCGGGGCTGGTGACCCATCTGCTCCTGCTGGCGGGCGTCGTGGCGGCCGCGCCGTCGGCCGCTACGACGCTGGCTCCGCGAGTGCACTGGTCCGCCCTCGGCCCCTTCTCCGGAACCGACTCGACGGTGATCGCCGCCATCGGCGTGTTTGCAGGTGTGGGGGCGCTCACCTGGCTGGGGTTGCGGCTCAGGAGGCGCGGATGCGGTCACCGCTCCAAGACGACTTCGCAACTGACCCAGGACCTGGGGCAGTTGCGTGCGGTGCTGCGCCACCCGGGACGCGCGGCGGCTCTGTGGGGAGGGTCGGTCTCGGCGCCGCTGCTGCACACGCTGATCCTCTACGCCGTTCTGCGGAGCCTCGGCAACCCGGTCCCGCTGGGGACGGTGCTGCTTGTTTACGTGGTGGTGTCCGCCGTTTGCGCGCTGCTGCCGGCGCCGGGCGCCATCGGCAGCCTTGACGTGGCGCTGGTCGCCGCGCTGGTCACGGCGGGCGTCCCGTCCACCACCGCTCTGGCGTCCGTGCTCGGCTACCGGCTGATCACGGCCTGGCTGCCCTTGCTGCCGACCGCCTGCGTGCTGGTCGTCCTGCTGCGGCGCCGCATCATCTGACGGGGCGTCGGCCAGCGGCCGGACGATGTGTTCAGGTCGTTTTCAGGTAACGGCTGCAAGTCTCGCCACCATGACCACCACGACGAGACACGCGGTTCTGCCGCGCCTGAAAATGAACAAGGTCCCAGAGGTCACGCTGTACTTCTGGATCATCAAGGTTCTCTGCACGACGGTGGGGGAGACGGCCGCCGACTACCTCAACGACACCGTCGGCCTCGGCCTCACCTGGACCGCGCTGGTGATGAGCGTCGGGCTGGTGGCGGCGCTGGTGTGGCAGTTCCGGCTCCGGACCTATGTGGCCGGCGTCTACTGGGTGTCGGTCGTGCTGATCAGCATCGTGGGCACCCTCATCACCGATGAGCTCACCGATGGTCTCGGTGTGCCGCTGGCGATCACCACCGCGGTCTTCACCGT
The DNA here is from genome assembly GCF_030283205.1 of Actinomadura opuntiae. Taxonomy (GTDB): domain Bacteria; phylum Actinomycetota; class Actinomycetes; order Streptosporangiales; family Streptosporangiaceae; genus Spirillospora. Next base: position 233,854 of record NZ_JASNWF010000015.1, on the reverse strand, counting down.
CGTCCTCGCGGCGACCTTCGCGGCCTGGTACGCGGCCGAGCGGACCCTGTCCATCCACACCATCCTCACCACGCGCCGCGAGGGCTTCTACTGGGCGGCCGTGCTGTTCACCTTCGCGCTCGGCACCGCCGCGGGCGACCTGGTCGCCGAACGGCTGAACCTGGGGTACCCGCTGTCGGTGGTGCTGTTCGGCGCGCTGATCGCGGTCGTGGCCGGAGCCCGTGCCGTGGTGGGGGTGAACGCGGTCGCGGCGTTCTGGATCGCCTACATCCTGACCCGGCCGCTGGGGGCGTCGATCGGGGACTACCTCTCCCAGGCCCGAAACGACGGCGGGCTCGGCCTCGGCACCACGGTGACCAGCGCGATCTTCCTGAGCGTGATCTGTGCCCTGGTCGTCTACCTTACGCTGTCGCGGCGCGACCGAACCTCGGTCGAGCAGGCGTGATACTGGGCCGGTGACCGCTCATCGCGTACTGATCGTCGAAGACGACCACCAGTTGCGTGCGGCCCTCGCCCGCGGATTGCGGGAGGAGGGCTTCGCGGTGTCCACCGCCTGCGACGGTGCCTCCGCACTGCGCGCCGAGCAGAGCGACGCGGTCGTCCTGGACGTCGCGTTGCCCGACTCCGACGGCCGGGACGTCTGCCAGGCCCTGCGGGCCCGCGGCGTGGACGTCCCGGTCCTGTTCCTCACCGCCCATGACGCCCTGGTGGACCGGCTCTCGGGGTTCTCCTCCGGAGGGGACGACTACCTGGCCAAGCCGATCCACCTCGCGGAACTGGCCGCGCGGCTTCGCGCCGCGCTGCGCCGCGCCGGCCCGGCCCACGCGAAGGCGGGTGAGTTCACGCTGGACCCGGTCCGCCACGTCCTGGAGCGCCAGGGCCGCTCAGTGCCCCTTACCCCGACGGAGTTCCGTCTTCTCGCGCGGCTCATGGCAGAGCCCGGCGCAGTCGTCCGACGGCACGCCCTGCTCAGCGCCGCCTGGCCCGATGGCGCTCTGGTCTCGGAGAACACTCTCGACCAGTACCTGACGCGGCTGCGCCGCAAGATCCGCGGCCTGAACGCGCAAAGCGGCATCACCACCGTCCGCGGCGTGGGCTACCGGTTCGCATGAGGTCACGGGCACCCTTTTGCATGAGACCGGGCACGCTCCGCGGACGGCTGGCGTTCCTTGCCCTGGTCACCACGGCGGCGTGGGTGGTGCTGCTGACCCTGCTGTTCAACGTGCTGCTGGGCGGCAGGCTCCGCGCCGACGCCGACGACCTGCTACGGACCCGAGCGGAGGCGGCGGCCTCCACCGTGCAGGTGCTGCCCGGCGGGACGCTGAAGATCGCCGAACCCGCCGACGACAGCGCCCTGGACACCGACATCTGGATCTACCAGGGCACCCGCGCCGTGGAACGGCCCGCGGGACAGCCCTGGCTGCAGCGCAAGGCCGACACCCTCGCCGGTTCCACGACGGGCTTCACCACCACCGGTGAGATCCGGTTGTACACCCGGCCCATCTCCGCCGCCGGCCGGCGGGCCGGGACGGTCGTGACGGCGGTGGGCCTGAACTCCTACCACCGGATGCTGACCTCAGCGCTCACCGGATCGATCGTCCTGGCGCTGCTGCTGCTCCTCGGCGTCTACGCGGTGACCCGGGCCGTGGTCGGGCGCGCGCTGCAACCGGTGGCCGAGATGACAGGGCAGGCCGCCGACTGGAGCGGTCACGACCTCGGCCGCCGGTTCGGCACCGGCCGCCGCCCCGCTGAACTGTCGGCCCTGGCGGCCGGTCTGGACGAGCTGCTCGACCGGCTCTCGCTCGTCCTGCGCCACGAGCAGCAGTGGAGCGCCGAGCTGTCCCACGAGCTGCGCACCCCGCTGTCCAGGATCGTCGCCGAGGCGGACTGGCTCTCCCGGCGGCCCCGCTCGGCCGAAGGGCACCGGGCCGCGCTCGACGTGATCAAAGGTGCCGCCGAGGAGATGCAGCGGATATGCGAGACGCTCCTGGCCGAGGCGAGAACCCGCGGCACCCGGCTCCCCGGCCGCTGCGCGCTGTCGGCCATGGCGGTGGACCTGGCCGCGCGATGGCCGACCACCGGACCGCGGCTGACCCTGCAGACGCTGGCCGAAGAACTGACCGCGGGGTCCCCGCCGGAGATCGTGGAGCGGCTCTTGGCGCCGCTGCTGGACAACGCGCGCCGCTACGCCGCCACCACGGTCGTCCTACGCGTGGAGCCGGGCGTGCGCATCGTGGTCCACGACGACGGCGACGGTGTGCCGGAGGCGGTGCGCGACCGGGTGTTCGAACCGGGGTTCCGGGCCGAGCCCGCCGACGGACACCCGGGCGCGGGCCTCGGCCTCGCCCTGGCCCGCAGGCTCGCCAGGTCCGCGGGAGGCGACCTGACGCTCGAGGGACGCGCGGCCTTCGTGGTCGCCCTCCCGCCCGGCTGATCCCGCCGCCCGCGACCACCTCACTCGGCTTCGCCGGTGCCCGTTGCGCTACGAGGTCGTGATCGGGCGGCGCCGAAGACGGCGATCAGGGCCATGATGACGAAGGAGACCCGTAGCAGGCCGAGTTCAGCGTTGGTCAAAGGCACGGCGTGGATGTTCGACAACTGGCGGGAGAGGTAGAGGGTGGCTGCGGCGGTGATGGTGATCAACGGGACCTGCCGCCGGGTGGCGACCAGGTCGAACACCACGGTGCCGAGGAGGACTCCGGCGGTGTAGTAGCCGTAGACCTCGGGGTCCAGGAGGATACGGGCGGCCGTCGCGAGCAGGATGACCGCCTCCCAGCGGCGGCGCAGCACCGCTGCGGCGCCCAGCAGCCCGCCGAGCGCGAGTTGCGCGGGGCGGTCCCACGGCGGTGTGCGGGGCCCGTGGTAGCCCAGGACGCGCAGCCCCGACCCCGCGGCGTTGGCGATGGTGAAGTGGGCGGCGTGCATGGTGTGCGGGTCGTAGACCAGGAACGGCAGCCACACGGCGGCGACGACGGCGAGGCAGACCGCGAACGCGGCGATCGCAGACCGTGCCGGGCGCACGAGGAGAACGGCCGCGAAGGCCAGTGCCCATGGTTTGGCGTCGGTCGCGGCGCCCACCAGCAGCCCCGCCAGGACGGGGCTGTCGCGGGCGCGGGCGTGCAGGGCGCCGATCGCCAGCGACAGCGCCAGGACGTCGTCCAGATGCCCCGCATGGGTCGCCAACTCGGCCCAGATCGGAAGGAACACCAGGCCTGCGGCCAGCAGCCGCCCCGGACGGCGGCACGGAAGCGGGACGAGCTTCCAGATCCCGGCGAGCAGCAGCGGGCCGGTGCACGACATGAGGAACACTGCGACCGCCCGGCCCCAGAATGGCCCGAACGCGTCCAGCGGCAACGCCACCGCGAAGGACAGCGGACCGATCTGCAACTCCGGATGCGTCGCGTACAGGTGAAGGCCCTCGCCCCGGTCGTCACCGAACAGGACGGCGGCGCCCGTGGCGAAGTAATGCCATGAGCCGCCGGCGCCGGGCGAGCGTGCCAGCACCCACAGCAGATGCCACGCGCACAGACCGGCCCAAAGCCCCACGCACCCCTCGATCGACCGGACAGCCTTGTGAAGCCGGGCCCTCAGACCGCTTGGCCCTGGAGCATCGGTGGAAAGATTCTCCATCTGCCCGGGGTTGCGCACGGCAGACTCCTTCCGGTCGCGCACGGCCCGCCGACCCCCTCCCTGACCTGTCGGTGGGCGTGCGGGAGCAAGGCGTGGACGAACTTCGAGCCAGGACGGCTCCGAGGAACTCCTGGCCAGAGGTCAGGAGGTGTCGGTGTCTTCCCAGACCTCGTCGTCCTGGGTCACGTCGTCGCCTTCGACGAGGACGACGGTGCGCGGGGGAGGAGGCCCGAGCCGACCATGTCCGGTGCGGAAGGCCAGCAGCAGCGACAACCACGCCGCGCCGAGAAGGAACCCGCCGATCACGTCACTGAGCCAGTGGACTCCGAGGTAGAGCCGCGACGTCCCGACCAGGACGATCACTACCGCGCAGGCCCAGGCGAGCGCGAGGCGAGTCCGCCGCCGCAGGGTCCCGCTCCCGACGGCGAGGACGGCCAGCAATCCCCAACCCGTCATGGCCTGGACGCTGTGCCCAGATGGGAACGCGTAGCCCCCGGCCCGGGTGATCATGTCCGCCGCCGGCGGCCGAGCCCGACCGAAGATCACCTTGCCCGTCTCGCCGAGGACCACAGCACCCGCGAAAGCGGCCCACACGAACAGGGGAGTGCTCCAGGAACGGCGGCTCCAGACCAGGTAACCGCCGACGGCCAGCAGCAACGGTACCAGCACCGCCGTCGAGCCGAGCCAGGTCAGCGCCTCCATCAACCCGGTCACCACCCCGTACCGATGGCCGACGAACCAGGCGTGCACCGGCCGATCCCAGCCGCCCGTGTGCTTCGCCGCGACTTCCACGCTCAGGGCCGCAAGAGCGAGCACGAACCCAAGCGAGAGCACGATCAGCGCAGCCACGGGCGCCTCAGCGGCGATGCTGACACGCTTGAGTGGCCCCATCACCGGTCGACCGCCCCGTCACGATCACGCGCCCTGGACGACACACCGGCGCGCCGGCCTCGGCGCACCTCCAGTGCGACCAGCACGAGCGACACCACCACGATGACCGCCACGATGGGAAGCAGATAGCGATCGACCCCCGGGATGCTCGACCCGAGCAGGTACCCGGTGACCGTCACCCCGACCGCCCAGAGCAGCCCCCCGGTGACCTGCCAGAGCGCGAACGTCCCGGCGGGCACGTCCAACGCCCCGGCCAGCGGGTTGAGCACGGTCCGCACCACCGGGGCGAATCGGGCCAGCACGATCGCCCTGCCATGCCCGTACCGGGCCAGGAAGTGCCGCGCCCTGGCCGTCCCCTCCAACAGGTGCCGGTTGGTCGTCCGGGCCAGCAACGCCCGGCCTCCTCGCCGGCCCAGCCAGAACCCGGTCTGCGCCCCGGCGACCGCACCGGCCACCGCCGCCACCAGCACCAGGGGCAGAGACAGATGGACCTAATGGGGCTCGAAGGGTTCCTCCCGGACGATGCCCTAGATGGATCAGGGGCTTCGAGCTCCCCACCAAGACTGGCAGGTTCGGGAGGAACCCTCTCCGAGCTGGGGCGTCTCGTTCTCGATGACCTGAGACACCTCTGGCCCTCGGAGCCTCGTGCAAGACCGGCTGAGGACGAGGTGCCCCTCAGCGGGGGCGGAGCTTTCCGTCACCCGCTGATCGTCTGTCGCTGTTCGTCCAGTTTGATGATTTCCGTGGTTCGAGCCCGCCAGCACGGCACATCCCTCGAAAGATCCGGGCCGTCTGAGTCCTCACTGAAGACAGGGACCCGTGACGGTCGCTGGGATCACGGACGGCTAATCGGATGTCAGGCCGCAGAGCCTTTCCATTAGGGCGCCGTGTGGTTCCTAACAGGGCTTGACCAGCACCAACACCTAGTCCTCGGAGAACGAGCTTGAAGATCACATGCGGCATCGACTGGGCCGACACCATGACATCGCCCTCGTCGACGAGAACGGCGGCCTGGTCGCCAAGCGCCGCATCGGCGACTCCCTTGAAGGCTTCAACGAACTGCTGGCAATGCTGGCCGAGGCCGGCGACACAGCCGAGGCCCCGATCCCAGTCGCGATCGAGACACCTCGCGGACTGCTGGTCGCCGCCTTGCGCGCGAGCGGCCGGAAGGTCTACACGATCAACCCGATGTCGGTCGCCCGCTATCGCGAACGGTACTCACCGACCGGCAAGAAGTCCGACCACCTGGACGCGATGGTCCTGGCCAACATCCTGCGCACCGACGCGCACATCCACCGCACGCTGCCCGAAGACAGCGAGCTGGCCCGCTCGATCGCGGTCCTGGCCCGCGCCTGCCAAGACGCCTCCTGGCGGCGCACCCGCGCATCCAACGAGTTCCGCTCCCTGCTGCGCGAGTACTACCCCGCCATGCAGGAAGCCGCAGCGACCCGCAAAGGAGCCCTGACCTCGCCGCTCATCCGCGCTGTGCTCAAGCTCGCACCGACCCCGGCCGCCGCTGCCAAGCTCTCCAAGACCCAGATCATCGCCGCGCTGCGCAAGGCCGGCCGTGCCCGCGGAGTCGAGGAAGTCGCCGCCGAGTTGCACCAGATCCTGCGTCGGCCGCATCTGCGCCAAGCCCCGCTGGTCGAGCAGGCCATGGGCGCCCAGGCACTGCGCCTACTGGCCACCCTGGACGCCGAGTGCGACAGCGTCGACCAACTCGGCGAGGCCACCATGGAGGCCTTCAAGCAGCACCCCGACTACGAGGTGATCACCAGCTTCCCCGGCCTCGCCGACCTCTCTGGAGCCCGGATCCTCGCCGAACTCGGCGACGACCGCGACCGGTTCGCCAATGCCCGATCAGTCAAGGCATTCGCCGGATCCGCGCCCGTCACCAAGGCCTCCGGACGCAGCACCATCGTCACCCATCGCCGAGTCAAGAACGACCGCCTCGCCGCCGTGGCTTCTCCTGGGCCTTCGCCGCGCTCAAACCATCGCCCGGGGCCCGGGCTCACTACGACCGCCGCCGCGACGTCGGCGACCGGCACGCAGCGGCGCTACGCAACCTCTACAACCGCTTCCTCGGATGCCTCTACCACTGCCTCCAAGAAGGCACTCCATTCGACGAAACCATCGCGTTCCCGGGAACGCCCAGACCGGCCGGAACTTGACTCCTACGGAGATCGGATGTCTTGGTGGTCAGCCCACCGCGAGACCGGCCCAACGCCTCCCGTCCGTCGGATTCGTCCCGTCTCAGGTCCCCCTTTTGCGGAGCCGACGCGGTCGGCGATGCCGGGCCCCGGCCGCGTGCTGGTGCGCACGCACCGCGGTGGAGTCGATCCCGACCGTCCAGTCATCGCCCTCGGCCAGGTCGGCCCCGATCCGTAGCTCGTCCAGGATCCGGCCCCAGGTCCCGTCCGCTGACCAGCGGCGATGCCGCTCATAGCAGGTCTTCCACGGCCCGAACCGTTCTGGCAGGTCCCGCCATGGAACCCCCGTCCGAACGCGGTACAAGATGCCCGACACCACCCGCCGGTGATCGGCCCACTGACCACCACGACCACCACAAGACGGCAGGAGCGGCGCAAGCCGCTCCCACTCCTCATCAGTCAGCTCGAACCGCCGCGTCACCGACCAACAACTACCGAACCGATAGATCAAGATCTATCGGACACGCCCTAGCGGCAATGCTGGTCGCCGGGCCGGTCTGCAACGCCCTCGGCAAGCCCGCGGTGGGCCGGGACCGGCCGCCAAGGGCGGTGCGGCAGCGGCGGCCGGGACGAGTCCCCGATTCCGGGGCGTTCCCGTCCGGGCACAGCGCGGCCGCCTCCGCGTTCGCCACCGCGGTGGCGCTCACCGCCCCCCAAGCCGCCGCCCCGGTCACCGCGGCCGCCGCCGTGGTGGCCTACGCGCGGGTGTACACCGGCGCGCACTACCCCGGCGACGTCACCGCCGGCACCATCGCCGGCATCATCACCGCATACGCCCTACACCGCTGGTCACCGGCCATGTACACAACAGGTGACCAGCCATGATCACCCTTCCGGCCCTCGCTCTCCCCGAACACGACAAGACCTCAGGTGTTCCGGCCAGGAAGGACATCGGACCACGCGAGGCCAGCCACCGCGGTTAGCTGGCAAGTCGCCGGGTAGCTCGCTCGGAAGGCGGACCAGGCGGCCACCCCGGGGGGGAGGTGACCAGGCCCGGCTCGCCACCGTGGTCGCCGGCCCACTGCCCGGCTCGGCATCTCCTACCGGGCCGGCGACCACGGCGCCCCCCGGCCAGGTAACAGGAGCTAGCGCCGGCGCTGCGGATGGGCGACCACCACAACACAACCGTTACACCAGACTGAGCAGCGCGCAGGACAAGCACCCGACCACCGCACCCGACCACCGGCCCGACCGGGACCGGGCGATCACGGTCACACGCCGCGGGTCGATCACGACTGGGGACCGTCGCCAGCGTCCCGCCCATCCGCGACACGCTCGCCGAAGCGTTGGACTGGACAAGGTGGGGGTGCCCGTCGAGGTAGCCGGGGTGGAGCACTACCGCATCCAGGTTGCTGCGGTCGGCGAATCCGCCGCAGAAACAGGGATGGACGCCGACGTGCGCGAACACGCCACCAGGCTGCAGGACCCGGGCCACTTCGCGCAGCACTGCGGGGTAGGCGGGCATGTCGGTATGGACCATCATCGCGATGACGGCGGGGCAGTGAGTCATCTGGGAAGGGCAGGTGCTCGGCGTTGGCCTGCGCGACGGGCAGGCGGCTGCGGGCGTGTCGGAGCATCCCGGCGGACAGGTCGATGCCGATGGGCGTCCAGCCGAGCTCGCGGACTTGGACGGCATGGACGCCGGTGCCGCACCCGATCTCCAGGCAGATCCCGCTGCCCTCGTCAAGGAGGTGGCGCAAGACGCCATCGAGATCGAGCGGATTGCCGTCTCGTGTCCTGGCCCCGGTGCTGTGTCCGCCGAGGAACTCGTGCTCATACCAGTCCGCAATCTGGATGTAAGCCGCAGTCGGCGCCATGGTCGACCTCCCGTGTGCAACCAACCCATCACAGATGACGTGAACCTTCGACGTTAGCTTCGATCTGGCCGTGGCCCATTGAGTCAGCTATCGGCGGATTCGTGGGACGAGGTGGGCCTTGGTGAACGTCGACGGGGACGTCATCGCCCTGCCGCACATCTCCAGCACCGCGGCGGCCAGCGCCCCGGTCGCTGCCTGGACGGCGCTGTAGGCGTCGCCGGCGACGCGGTCGCAGATCTCGGCCGCCTCCCGCCCGGCCCGCTCCGCCGCGATGCGCGCCCGCCATGCCGCCGAGTGGCAGGTCTTGGAGCACCAGGCGGCGCGGCGTCCGGGGATGCCGGGCCATGGCCGTATCAGGCCGGTGCCGTCGGGGTCGTCGGGCAGTGGAGCAGGTGTGCCCGCGCGACCGCGGTGGCCGCCAGGTCACGGGTGCGCCAGGTCTCGGTGCTGCGCGGGCTGTAGCTGTAGCCGGGCTCGGCGGGTAGGTGCCGGCCGTTGGAGGTCACGGCCCGCCATCCCGGGCGGGTTCCCGGGGGCCAGTCACGATCGGCGGGTTCCTCGGCGCGAGGACCTTCCCGTGCTTCCGATTTGGTGATGGTTCCGGCGGGGTGCCCGTGGTGGGTGAGGTGCCAGCGGTCTTCGTCCTGATCGTCGGGGACCAGCCGCCATTCCCCGTCCCAGCCAACAGGTGCCACACCTTCGTCCTCCCGAGACGCGTCCTCCGCGGGCGCGTTCTCCCCGGGCGCGGGCGCGGTGTCGGCGGCGGGCCCGACGACACCGGACCCGCCTGCCGCCTCGGGGACGTACTTGTACGGCGTGGAGCGGCTCACCCCGAGCAGCCGGGCGATGGAGGTGACCGACTCCTCCGGCCGGGTCAGCAGGGCGCGGGCCTGGTGGACCTGATCAGGGGTGAGCGCCGGCGGGCGGCCGAGGCGCTGCCCGCGTGCCCGCGCGGCTTGCAGGCCCTCGCGGGTGCCCTCCACCATCAGCTCGCGGATGAACTCCGCCAGCGCCGCGAACACGTGGAAAACCAGGCGGCCGCCGGGCGTGGTGGTGTCGATCGCCTCGTGCAGCGACCGGAACCCGATCCCGCGCGTGCGCAGGTTCGCCACGATCGCGATGAGGTCCTTCAGCGAGCGGCTCAGGCGCTCCAGCGACGGCACCACCAGGGTGTCGCCGGGCCGGGCGTACTCCAGCGCCTTCCACAGCTCGGCGCGCTCGACGTTCTCGCCGGCCTTCTTGTCGGCATAGATCCGCGCGCACCCGGCCTGCTCAAGCGCGGCGAGCTGCCGGTCCAGGCGCTGCCCGCCGGTCGACACCCGGGCGTAGCCGATCAGGATCCCGCCCTCGAGTACGGCCGGCTCCGGCGCGAGCGGGTCGTCGCCGAGCGAGCCGTCCAGCAGCGGGCCCGCCGGAAGCTCGACGTTCTTCGACACGTACATCTCCTCGATGACCGCGAGTGTACGAAAAAGGGTGCTGCAAGACTAGATGAACGCCCGGACTATCCGACACGTTTTTCGACAGTGCTGGCCGGAGTACCGGCCCATCCAGGGTGTCGATTTCCGGAGCCCTCTGCACTGATTCCCGAAATCGTCTTCACTGATTGACCTGGCGGGCTCATCGAGCGAGTTATGCGCTGCAGTGTCGATCAGGGTCGATGCCGTGTTCGGGGCACCACTGGCAGTAGGTGGTGTCGAAGGTTGCGGGTGGGGAGGGTTCGACCGTATTCAGGCTGCCATCCGCTGACAGCGACCGAAGGCGTCCGCGCCGCGCTGCCCTCCGCCGGCGGCAGTCTGCCGCTGGCTTGCCAGACCGCAGGGATCGGAGACGGCACCGTCGCTCCGCGGCTTCAAGACCATCCCGAGTTCCCGCGACACCTTCGGCAAGGCCGGCTGGAATCCCGGACACCGCCCGCAGGGACGTTTGAGGAGTGTGCCGTTAGTGATCGAGGTCGGGGAGTCGGCGCCCGCATTTCTTTTCGGCGGCCTTCTGTGCCGCCTCCCATTGTTTTTCCGGCGGCCCGTAGTCGATGACGATGCCAGGGCGGGGTTGTTGCCTGGCGATGAAACGCGCCACCGCGGTGCTGGCGGACACCCACCGTGTCAGTGCCGACCGCAGCTTCTGGGGGGCCTGCGGGGCGATTGCCGACAGTTGGTCGGCAAGGTCCCGGTAGGTCTCCGCGACGTCGGCCCGCAACGCCGAGTAGTTCTTCTTGTTCGCGCCGACGGCGAGCGTCGCGGCAACCGCCTGGTTCCACGCCGCGGTGTCCACCGTCTGGCAGACCGCGCCGACATCGGCACTGGAAGAGGCGGTTGGTGTCGCTGTCAGACGGGAGGCAGACGGGGCCGTCCGTGGCGTTCCTTCCTGCTCCCCTCGGCTGGAGGACGAATCGGAGCAACCGATCAGCGCGAGCGCCAACACTATGGCCAGGCCGGTGACCGTCTTCCCGCTCACGAGATCCTCGCCTCCTTCGCGCCTGATGCCCCTCGCCCGACTCTGAAGCGCATTGTGCAGCCTCGCAACTGGGACCACGCCCGGGCCGTTGGAGGTAGACCCGCCGTGTCTGGAACGCCAACGCCAGGAGCAGGCCGCCGCCATCCTCGACGGGCATGCTGGCGGCCACCGACTACCTGTCGGGCGGGAACGACCGGCTCCACTACTCGGGCAACCACCGCTGCCATGGCGTGAACGTCCAGTTCCTCACCGATCCGCGCGGCGAGTTGATCTGGGCTTCGCCGGCCCTGCCGGGGTCCATTCATGATCTGACCGCGGCCCGGGAGCACGGCATCATCACCACCGAGCGCCCCCGACACGACCCAGTCCGCCCCTCCCAACCACATGTGGCCGCCCCCGCGCGCCCGGCCCCGCCGTCAGCATGGTCGCCTTCGAGCGCGTCCATTCCGCGGGTGGCACGGTCAACTTCAAGGACGCGACCGGGAGGCGACTCATGTGGCTGCTAGATGGCATAGCGACATATTTGTCGTAAAACGAAGATCCAAACCCGCCACCCAACGAGCAAGATCGTTCTTGCCGATAACTGCCGGTTTCATTGGCGTGAGACACTGTGCCTGGGTTCCCCAGCCCCCGCGTCTCACGTGCAGAGGCGGGCACCTGCGGTAACAGATGCCCGCCTTGATCGCCTGGGCGCCTCGTCTCACGCCAATGAAACCGGGGTGCTCGGCGACGTGGTGAATGTGCTCCTGTTGGATGGCGCGCCTCTACCGTCTGGGCTCACAAGAAAGAACCCACTTCCATGATGGTAAGGCATTCCTGGCCAACTAGTTAGCACCCGCCCGGATCGAAACGCGCTTTGACCTGGCGAGATAGGTATCGCGCCAGCCTGCAAGCGCGATGATCGTCAAACCCCAGCGAAGCGCGCGCCTCTCGGCTGTCCAGAGGTGAGCAGAATCCGAATGCCTCCGAACAACTCAAAGGGATTTACCCCTTCATGAACATTGGTGGAGAGTTGAGATGGGAGTCGAATCTCAGGTCGGGTGTGGCGGTAACCACGCCCGCCTGAACTCTCAAGTCCTCGTCTCACGCCACTGGACAATGGGAAGGGGTGTACTCGACGATGCTGCCCTTCGTGCGCGCAAAGTCGCGCCTGGATCGGAATCGGCCCGCGGGAGAGCTTCCTCCACCCGGGGCACGGCTGGCCGGTGGTGCGGTCCGCGGGTCGATCGTAATCCTGATCATCGTGATGGTGGGGGTGCTGTGGCTCCTAGGCCACGGCTACCCCAGTGCCGCCGCGCTTGCGGTCATCGGTGGCGCCGGGCTGATTGCTACTGAAATCGCCGCCCGGCTCCAGATCGCGTCGATCGACAACGCCTAGCGTTACGCAATGTGATGCCTGGCGGTGGACGGCCAGAGCAGCCGCTGGTCCCTTCCGCCGGCCCGTCGCACGAGCTCGCGTGCGAGCTGCGTCGACTGCGCCGGCGGAAGGGCGCCACCTATCGGGAGCTGGCTGCGCTCACTGGCATAGCCAGCTCGACCCTGTGCAGTGCCGCCAGCGGCCGAGAACTCCCGACCTGGCAGGTCACCCGGCTGTTCGTCAGTGCCTGCGGAGGAGACATCGAACGTGCCCACACCTTGCATTCCCAGGCCAGCCAGGCTGCAGGAAGATCAGTAATCCAGCACCCGGAGTTGCCGGGCGGCGATCCACCTGACCCCGAAACGGCAGCGACTCCAGCGCAGTTCGTCGCGCTCTTGAGGGGCCTACGGGCGTGGGCGGGTAACCCGTCCTTGTCCGCTCTCAATCAATGGGCGGGTGGTTACCGGCTACCGCCTGCGACCGTCAGCGAGGCGTTGCGACGGGATCGGCTGCCCACCCGTTTGGAGTTCGTACTGGATTACGTGGCCGCATGCGGTGTGGGCGAAGCACACGCCGCACGCTGGAAAAACGCCTGGTCCCGCCTCAAAAATCAGCCACAGCCGCCCAACCGCACCAGTCGGCAGAGCCTTGAAGAGCAGACGCGACGCCGATCTGAAGCGACCGACGCCGACCTCATGGCCTGGCACGCGGAAGGAGACCCGCACGCGTTCGCCGAGCTGCTGCACCGCCACCGAGATCGTATGTGGGGCGTTGCGCTGCGCACGCTCGGCGACCCGGAGGAGGCCGCCGACGCCCTGCAGGACGCGTGCCTGTCGGCGTTCCGCGCCGCCGGCCGGTTCCGCGGCGACGCCAGCGCCACAACCTGGCTGCACCGCATCGTGGTGAACGCCTGCCTGGACCGGATCCGCCGCAGGTCCGCCCGGCCCGCGACCTCGATGGGCGACGACGCGACCTTCGACGCCGTCGCGCCCAAGTTGCCCGACCCGACCGACGCCCACGGGGTGTCACTAGACGTCCGCGCCGCCCTGGAGCAACTCCCGTACGAGCAGCGCGCCGCCCTCATCCTGATCGACATGATGGGCTACTCCGTCGACGACGCGGCGGAGGTCATGGAGGTTCCGTCCGGAACACTCAAGTCTCGGCGCGCGCGCGCACTCAAACGCATCGCCCCGCTGCTGACAAACCTCCAACACCCCACCACGTACCCCGCAGGCGAGCGGCCATCTGTCGAGCCTGCACAGCATTCATGATCAACCTGGCTGCGTTCAGCTTCTCCGGCGATGCCTGGTTCGGGGCGATCTTCTCTGGGGAGGCCGGGCTCAACGAGGCGGCCTTCTTTGGACACACCGCGTCCCCCCAAGGCGGCCTTCTCTGGGGCCGCCGGCCGATCGTCCCCCTGAGAACCGAGCGTGTGCTCCGCAGCGAGCTCATGACGCTTCACGAAGAAGCGGCTTCCTACCCGAGATGCGTCGGAAAACGATGGCGGTCGTCTTATGGACGATCAGAAGTAGGTGCGCTCATTCACCTTGGCCACCGCATGAATTTCCCGCTCGGACCGGCCTGCCACCTCGCACAGGTTCGCGCCGTACAGGTTCGCGCCCCATAGGTTCGCGGCCCTCAGGTCGGCGTCTCTTAGCCCACCCTGCTCAGGTCCAGGTTGGCCAGGCGAGCGCCGACTAAGAGTGTGTCTCACGTGGGTAGTTTTGCGAGCTTCTTGTAGCAGGTGATGGCGGCGGCGAGGACGAGGAAGGCATTGAACAGGTGGCCGTGGCGTTCGCAGCGGACGGTCAGACGCCGGTAGCCGAACAGCCAGGCCAGCGTCCGTTCGATCATCCAGCGGTGGCGGCCCAGGCGTTCGCTCGATTCGACGCCCGCTCGGGCGATCCGCGGGACGATCCCGCGTCTGCGCAGCCAGGCCAGATGCTCGGCGGAGTTGTAAGCCTTGTCAGCGCGGACTTTGACCGGCCTGCGCCGGCGCGGTCCCCGCCGGGACCGGATCGCCGGCAATGCCATCAGCAGCGGCTTGAGCGCCTGGCTGTCGTGGACGTTGGCCGCCGACACCGCGACCACCAGCGGCAGCCCGGCGGCGTCGGACAGTACGTGGAGTTTGCTGCCCTTCTTGCCTCGATCGACCGGATTGGGGCCGGTCAGCGTGCCCCCCTTTTCGCGCGGACGGCCGCGGCGTCCACGATCGCCGACGCCCAGTCCACCTGCCCCCGTGCACCCAGCTCGTCCAGCACCGCGCGATGCAGCCGCGGCCACAGCCCCGCCCGCGTCCAGGCGGTGAACCGGCGATGCGCGGTCGGCACACTGACACCGAACTCCGCAGGCAGATGCCGCCACGCACACCCGCTGGTCAGCACGTACACGATCGCGGTGAACACCGCCCGATCATCCACCGCCGCCGTCCCGCCACCCTGCCGCCGTGGCCTGAACGCCGGTATCAGCGGCTCGGCAAGCTCCCACAACTCATCCGGCACCAGACGCAACGCAAGATCCGACGACACGATCCCGCATTATCCCGCAGAACACACGCAACCCACGTGAGACACGCTCTAAGTGGAGGCCACTGAGATCGAGGATGCGCGCTCTGGACGGTGGGGCCGCCGACCGAGTGTGGGCAACGCGGCTTGAACATCGGAGGCGGGTCGCCCTGGTAAATGAGGACGTGGGGCCAAAGTCGGCCCGTCGTCACGGCGGGTTTTGGGGTGCGGCGGCGGACGAAGGCTTCCAGAACCTCCACGACGTCGTCGTGGTGCGGGCGGGAGTCGTTGGCGACGTGGGCCAGGGCGTGGATGCCGCCGAGGCGAGCGTCGATGTCGTTGGAGGACAGGCGTTCCAGGGCTTTGGTGAACCGGTTGGTGACCTGCCCACGGTGCGACAGCCGGTAGGAACGGGCGGTGTACAGCAACGATACCGCCACCACCACCGCACCGCCGATGAGATCGCCTATCTGGAGGCGCTCTCCCAGGCTGCACACGTGGTCGAGGCAAAAACCTTGTGCGAGTTGGAGGCCGGGCATTCGGATCCCCACCTGGCGCTCGGACAGGGCTTCCAACCCGACGGCGAAGTCTGGATCCGGTGGTCACCCGCCGCCGGCTTACGCGAACTGACGGCCGCCCTGGACCAGTGTGAAGCCGAGCGCCCGGACGAGAAAGAGCTCTGCGAGCTTCCCGCCCACCATCCCGGTCGCCACAGCTTCGATCTGGAAGAGGGCCGAGGCCGGGTTCCGACTGCGCTGTGGCAGGTCCAGATCGAGGCAGCCCTCGCGCGGATCGAGGGTGAACAGCCCGGGTGACCGAGCAACGAGAAGGAGGCCTCGGGCACGGTAGGCCGCGCCCGCCCGACCGCTGGCCGCCACGGGGCCGGGCACAAGCGGCCCGCGCCGCGACCAGTTTCAGTTTCTCCCGCGACCGTCGGCCAGGTCGCCCGGTGAACAGCGAGCGCCAGGAGCAGCGTCTGCACCGCACGCGGCCGACGCTGTCCGCGCGCTTGGCCAGGTGGGGAGCCTGAGCGGGAACCTTTTGGTCCCGAGCCGTTGCTGTGCGGGTACCGTACGTGGCGTAAGAATTGCTGGGGAGACCCCGGGGATCCGTCGTCCAGCGGAAGGTGGCGGCATGGCCGTGACGCCGGATGGAGCGTCGGCGGCATCGTCGGCTGCGTCCAAGCCGTCTGTGTCCAAGTTGGGTGCGGGCGTGCAGCAGATCGGGTCGTGGCTGGTGGTCGAGGTGACCGGCGAGTTGGACCTGGCCACTGCTCCGGGTCTGCTCGCGCGGGTCGGCAGGCTGATCGCGTTGACGGCGTCGCCGTGCATCGCGCTGGAGATGTCCGGGGTGACCTTCTGCGATTCGTCGGGGATCAACGCGGTGGTCCAGCTGTGGAAGCGCACCAGGGCCGCCGACGGGCAGATCATGGTGCTGTGTCCGCGCCCTCGGCTGGCCGAGCTGCTGGCCAGGACCGGCGTGGACAGTTGGGTGCGCGTGGTCGACTCGCTACCCCCGACACCCGAGCCGGCCCCCGAGCCGGGCCCCGACCCAGGTCACGCACCGTCCCCCTAGACACTCTCCACGAGTTCGGCGACCAGCCCGGAAGTAGCGCCCGGCAGTGGCCACCGAAGCGTGTCCGAGCAGGTATTGCACCTGCGCAGGGCTGATGCCGCCCACACGCCGCACGACCCCTTGTGGCACATCACCGATCATCACAGCACATGATCATCCGTCTGCGGCGAGGCACGCCGAGCCGTAAACGGGGTGCCGTTTAGGGCTGGGGACGTGCGTGATCGTGTCATGCCCGGCCATCTCCCACATGTCCCGGTAAGCGACGTGGACGGGCTCCGACTTCCCAGCGACCATCTTGACCCTCTTGGAGCAGTAGTATTGGCATCGGGAGGTAGGGAATGGGCGAAGCAGCACGGCGCCGGCGGCAATGCGGTAAGACGGCGTCGCCGAAGGTGAAGGCCTCGCAGGGGACTGCCTCCGGCGATCCGCGAGCGCGTGCCGACGCTGCGCTCGCACGGTTGTTGCGCCTCAACGCGCCGGGCAAGGTCAGCCTGGCGGGCGCGTACGCTTTCGGGTACGGGGCGTTGGGGATGGCCCAGACCGAAGACGACGGGCCGGAATGGTTCCACGAGCTCGATCCGCTCGACGCGTTGTTCCTGGGGACAGCGTGGCCGAAGATGTTTCGGGACGAGTTCGAGTTTTCAAACGCCCGCGATGCTTGGCTCCGGCTGCTGCGTGGAACTGTTCATTGGTCGAGGATTGAGCGGTTCGTTCATGAGGTCGTCGATGCCAGTGAAGAGTAGTACGGCCTTCCGGCCGACGACGGTGAGTTCATGCGCTTGATCGCCGGCAGGCTGGAGGGCGCCAAGCTGGATCAGCGCACGCTACCCCGGGCTCTCCTCCCCGAGCAGGCTCTTGCCGGTGCTCGGGCGATTTTCGGGCCATCTGACGATCTGCCGCTTCCCGAGCCGCCCGGCGGTGCGGCCGAGTTGGTCGAGCAGTTCTGGGCGGGCACGCAGGTTGAGTTGGCGCATGACGGAACGGCCGTTGATGCGCTACGTGAAGGGCTTCATCGCCTGGCCGAGAGCGGAATGTCCACACGCAGCGAACCTGCCATGCTGCTGCCTGCTCTCTACCTGGCGCTGGTCGGTCGCGACGAAGAAGCCGTTGACGATGCCGGAGAAAGGGCAGTCATCTGGGCACTCTCACTCGCCCCCGACTCACCCCTGCTTCCGATCACCGACATCCTCCTGCTGGCTCCGCAGGCGGACTCAGCCGATCGACGACATCCTCGGTCGGCTTTTCGCGGTCCCCGCCTTCACCGAGCAGGTCCGCGCCGAGGACCGGTGCTGGAACAGCTCGCCTGGCAGGGCCCTGATCAATCTCGCGTTCGAACTCGGGCACTCCCATGTCCGAACGCGTGAGGCCAAAGTGGTTCGCATGACTGCGGACACCGCGGCCCGGTTGGAGTCGCAGTACCGTAGCTTCGCGGAGAAGTTCGGCCGGCCTCCCCGTCCCGACGAACCGATCTTCTTCGACCCTGAGGTCGATACTCCTCAGATTGCCTCCTTGGCCAAGGTGGCTCGGGAGACTGTGGCCCTCCTGCAACGCGTCGGGCTCGACCCGGCGTGGATCCACGCCTACGAGCAGACCGGCGGACTCCTGCCGCGCCCTGACGGCACGTTCCTCACTGACCAAGACGCCGAAGAGTGGTACGGGGCGGTCGAGGACTATGTCAGCCGCCATGGTGGCCCGGATCCGGATGTCTCGGAGAACCTGCTGATCCTCAACACCATCGCCGTGCTGACCGACCCGCAGACCGGCATTGCTGATCCGGAGTATGGCGCGACGCTGCTCCAGCGCCTCAGCAGCGAGGGAGATGCCGAAGACCCGTTGCACGCCTTCGTTACCTACATGGCTGAACACCTGACAGAACGCCTGAGAAGCGACGGCGGCGTGCGCAGCGAAGCCCAAGAGCACGCCCGTGCCTGGGCCGGGGCGGAGTTGGCCGAACGCGTCCGCACAGCGGTCTCGGCGGACGCAAGGACGATCGACGATGCCGAGGTCCTCCTGGTCATCGCCGCCGCAGACCACGGCGGACGGGGCGCATAATCATCACCGATCATTTGACCCGCGCAAGCGGGTTAATGAATGCGGATTCGCGCGCCGGTTGCGGGGTGGGAATATCGATACGGACGGCACCGTCCCGGTGTGCCGCCTCTGTACGTTCGCCCGCACTTTGACGACGGAGGGTCGTGTTTATAGCTGTTGAGGCTGTACCGGTTCCAGTGCGGCGCTGAGCAAGGGGGCAGTCCTCGGCATCGAGGGTGTGCTCGGACTTTTGGGTTCCGGGCTTGGTTGCGCCAAGGATGCGCAATGCAGACCATCTGGAGTGGAGGAGGAACGAGTTGGGGAAGCGTGAGCGTCGGCGTAAGCGGGAGCGGGCTCGAGCGAAAGAGCGGAGGGCCGCCGCGGCCCCAATAGCGGTCGTATTCCCGACCGGTGCGCCTCGTATCCGCGTAGTGGTGAAGCCTGACCAACCCCAGGATGCCCAGGACCTGGCGTTGCTGTATTGGGAGGTCACAGAGACCGGGAAGTGGGCACGCTCAGTTGAGAGCATCGGTGATCTGCAGTCAGTTGTCGCCACGGTGAAGTCGGTCTCACACGCCACCCTGCTGGGTTCGTTGTGCACCCAGTGCGAAGAGCCGATCCGCGTCCCTAACCGATCGTGGGCCGTCAGGGTCGCCGGTCCGAAACTCGACCGTCCCAACGCCACCTATATCTGCTCAGAGTGCTCCGCCGTCCGTGAACAGGAGCAACAACAGGAGGCCAAGCTCCGAGCGGAAGCCGCGCGAGCCGAGCAGGAACGCCAGCGCGAACAGGCAGAAGAGTTAGCCCGTAAGATTGCTGAAGAATTCGACAAAGAAGACGCCAAAGACGGATCCGCCGGCACGCTTACTGCCCCCTCCTCGCCTGGATTTGCTCTGTACATTGCACTGGCGAACCACGCCGTATACCGTCCGAACAACTTGATCCCCAGCGTAAGCGACCTGTTCCCCGTTGGCTGGACCGGCGACATGGACTACGATGTCACGGCCTTGAAGGATCTTTATTATGCTGGCCTGATCGCCCTCTCCCGCGAGACTCCAGCGGACCGTTTAGAAGTCTCTCTGGAGGACGGCGGGGTCAATTTCCTTATTGCTGACGCCAGATGGCGTCTGGTCGGCGACGCCACGATGGCCGCCGAGCGAGTAGAAAGACATCCCAGGAGTTAGTTGTGTCAAGTCGTAGCGTTCGCGGGAGTCGGCCAGGCGGTCGTCTCGTCGTAGAGGCTGCCGGTCTTGAGGCAGCCGTGCGGGATGCCGACGAGGCGGTTGGCGAGTTGGCGCAGGGCGGTGTTGTAGGCGGCGCCGCGGGCTCGGAGCTTGTCGAAGTAGGTGCGGGCGCCTGGGGAGTGGCGGATCGCGATCGAGGCCTGGGTCATGAGGGCGTCGATGAGCCGGTCGTTGTGCACGAAGCGGGCGTGGACGGTCTTCTTCTTGCCGGACGCTCGGGTGATCGGGCTGGTGCCGGCGTAGTTTTTTCTGGCCTTGGCCGAGCTGTAGCGGTCGGGGTCGTCGCCGAACTCTGCGAGCACCCGGGCACCGAGGACCGCTCCCAGCCCAGGCTGGGAGCGGATGATCTCAGCGGCCGGGTGCGCCCCAAAATGCGCCTCCACCTGCCCCTGCATGACGGCGGTCTGCTCGTTCAGCACGGTCAGGACCGCGACCAGTGCGCGGGTGGAGGCGGCGTAGGCGGCGGTCACGACGTCGGGCTGGCCGAGGTGGGTGGTGCGCAGCGCGGCCTGGACCGGCTTGGCCCGCTCGGCCAGGTCACCGCGGCGGCGGGCCCGCTTGAGCGCGCCGCTGATCTGGCTGATCGTGAGCTTGGCGGCCTCGGCGGGGGTCGCGGCCCGGGCCAGAAGGTCCAGCGCTTCGGGCGCGTCCAGGTCCTCGAACGCGGCCAGGGCGGCGGGGAGGTATTCGCGCAGCGCGTGCCGCAGCCGCTGCCCGGCCCGGGTCCGTTCCCAGATCAGCGTCTTGTGGGCCCGGGCGACCACCTTGACCGCCTCGGCCTGCGGGGTGTCGCCGGAGATCGGCCGCAGCTGGTGGGCGTCGGTACGGACCATGTCGGCCAGCATGTGCGCGTCCGCCGCGTCGCTCTTGGCCCCCGACACCCCAAGCCGGTTGCGGTAACGCGCGGCCTGCAGCGGGTTCACCGGGAACACCCGGTACCCCGCCGCGACCAGCGCCAGCACCCACGGGCCCCGGTCGGTCTCGATCCCGACCAGCACCTCCACCTGGTCATCGGCCGCCTCGCCGATCTGCTCAGCGATCAACGCGTGCAGCCGGGCCACCCCCGCCACACCTTCTGGAAGGCGGGCCTTGGCCAGCCTGCGGCCGGTCTCGTCCTGCACCTCAACATCGTGATGCGACTCAGCCCAGTCATCCCCGACGAACAAACGCAACGACCCAGCTCCTCAACCCGACGAACACCAGCACCGGCAGCCAGCGGGAGAACCATCAACGACCTAATCAAGCAGTGCTCACACCGACACGGTGGGCAACGACATCCCAGAAGCGATCAACTCTCCCAGCCGATCGACAAGGGCACGTTCTTTCATCAGGACTCCACGTCCAGGAACAGCCAGTGCTCACCCGCCGACGGCTACCAACCCAGCGAGTCTGCTCTAAAGCAACTCGCTACGACTGATTAGGATCAGCCAATACCTCTTGACCGGTTCGGGACAGGCCGCGTATGAAGCCCGCCGCGCGCTCGCCGACTGTGTCGAATGCATGGAGTTCGTCGATGTGATGACTTACCTCGACGAGCTGCTGGTGGACAAGTACGGCTATCCAACAGTCCATGAAGCGCGTCGACAAGAGCTCGCCGAGAACATCAGGCTAGGTCTTGTCGCTGGCTACACCCCAGGCCAAATGATCTGCTTCGCTTGGCGTGCCGCAGACACCGCAGCGGGCTGGAAGGAGCGCAACGCGCGCATGGGTCCGCCGGAGGCTTCTACGGCCACCATCATCCGTAACAAGATCGAAAAAGCGATCGAGGTGCATCACTCCATCCCCGAGTACGACACGTCACGCTGGCGCCAGCCGCCGGTAGCGCTTTTCGCGCTACGCAAGCTCAATGCCGACGTGCAACGCGTGTTCGACCGGTCGGTGATCGAAGACTGCCCTGACTGCGATCATCAAGGATGGCGCGAGACCGACGCCGAAACTCTGATCCGCTGCGTCCACCAGCCGGCGTCCGTGGATGAGGACCCTGCCGACTCCGCCAAGGATTGATTGCGCGTTGCACGTCCAGGCCCCCGACCGGCGCAAGTTGTATCGACAGATGACGTCTTCCGGTGGCCGCATATGGACGTTAGGTGGTTTTCGCTTCTCGGTGGCTTTCTAATGTCCTTGTGACGTCGGTCAAGCGGTATCAAGCAGAGTCGCTACTACGGGAAGCGGAACGTGACTTCGAGGTGGCCCGCGCCTCGGTGAAGGCTGCTGCTGCGAGTTATGAGCGTTGCCGGGACCGTGCGCCTGGTAGTGGTTGGGTGGCCAACGCCCAACGGTCCTGGTTCCTCGGCGTTTCGGACTGGATCCACAAGGCTCTGGTACTGGAAGAGGCGCTGGCCGCGGTCATGCTCCTGGATAGGGAAAGTGACACCGGTGTGCTCCCGGCTGTCCCGTCGTCCCCAGAGCGGGTGGACTTGGCCGCGGTCGATGCCCTATCCGGACGTGATGGCAAGGATCGGCTGCGTGCGCCCAATCCTGACGCCCCTGAGCCCGATCCTGAGCTGCAGGCGCGTCTGAAGCGAACCGGCGACAACTTCACCGCCGCGGCGGACACCGTCAAAGCCGCGCGGCGCATCGCGGACACCGCTTTCCGCACTTACCGCGGCAGCCGCACGACGGCCTCTACTGACCAACTCGGGCAGATGCGGGAGGCATGGAGAAAAGCACTCGTGGAGTGGTCATTCGCTCTGCGTGACCGTGAAGCAGCCCGGGACAAGGCACTCGCCGCTATGCAGCGGGCCGGGCAGCTGTCCACTGACCCCGTTCCGATCGGCACAGTCTTCAGCTCCAACATCACCGATGTCGACACCGACGAGGACGAACTGTTCTGACGCTTTTGGTGCCGCGACCTCGCGACCGGTCCAACTCGTTGAGGAAGCTGAGGTGGACGTCGCGTCGCGTAACTGGTCGGCGGCCGTCTGGGCGCTGGATTACCGTCAACCCGACGGGTTCGTTTGATCTCGAGGCCGCAAGTGCCTGACCCGGGCGAACTGAGCTTCCCCTGTTCGACGGACATCACACGGACGGAATTCTCGGCAATTGTAGGGCGGGGTTCTCCGCCGGACTGGGGTGAGGACTTCCGCGGATGGCCTTCGAGGCCCACCGCTCAGGGGCGGGCTCGGAGGGTGGTGTGCGCCGAGGTGTCGTCGTGGAGGTCGGGGCTCAGGATGCGCCGGGTCACGGCGTCGTGCTCTTGGAACACGGCGTGGTGGGTGAGGCCGAGGTCGGACCGGAGGGAGGCGGCGAAGCGGTCGCGGAGGGGGGCTGAGGAAGGGGAGGGGCCCGCTTCGGTGACGGTCTCGGCGTCCATGGCCAGCAGTTCTGCCCCGTACTGCTCGGCTACCGTGGCGGCGATCTGGAAGCCGTCATGGTCGAGGTCTCCGGCGTAGCGGAGCCGGACGCCTTGGTCGCGGGCCAGTTGCAGGAATACGTGGTCGACGGCGCGCAGGTGGCCGCTGGTGCAGGCCAGCGGGACGTCGGAGCCGGAGGCCATGGCCGCCTCCAGCACGGACGGGTTCTCGACGACCGTGACGGTCTGCGGGGCCAGGGTGGGAGGATCGCGGGTCAGGTCCAGCAGGGTCAGGGCGACCGGGACGTCGGACTCGCGGAGTCTGCGGTCGATGACACCGTCCGCGGTGGTACGGATGCGGTGCAGCAGGATGGTCGACGTGAGCCGGTCGGCGATGATCCCCGCTTCGGCCAGCAGGGCACGGGTGTGGTGGGGAAGGGCGGGCTCGGGTCGGCCGGTGACCTCCATGACCGCGTAGACCAGGCAGCCGCCGTTGAATCCGCCCAGGTCGAAGTAGTGCGGGTCGCCCGCGCAGTCGTGCGCGAGCTTCGGCAGGCTGACCGGAGGGGTATAGGGCAGGCGTTCGGTGACGTGGGCTAGGGCGGTGATGAGGCGGCGGGCCTTGGGGATGTCAGCGCCGATGCCGCTGGCTTTCAAGCGGCGGACCAGCCGGGGGAGGCGGGGGAACGCCGCGTCGGCGTGCTCCCAGAGTTCGCGGCGCTGCCCGGCCGCCTCCCGCCGATCGGCGGCCCGATTCACCACGGGCCTGCCCGTGACCTGCTCGGCCAGGAGAGCGACCTCGTTGGCGGACGCATCGGCGACCTGGAGGAGTTCGCGCAGCGGCACGTTGGTCGTGGTGCCCTCGACAGTGACGGCGGAGCGGCCGCGGCGGCGCCGGGTGCAGGTGTCCAGGTGTGTACGCAGCTCGGCCAGGGCTCCCAGCGGAAGGTCCGTCACTTTCAGGGTGACGATCTGGTCGGCGGACCGTCCCGCGCAGAGCCGGTCGTGCAGGGCCGTCCAGAAGGGGACGAAGTCCGGGTCTTGAGCGAACCCGGCGAGAATCCCGCTCACGCCGTCCCGTCCAGAGTGACCGGCCGGGGTTCGCCGCGGCCCTCCCACAGCCAGGGGATGGTGATGCGGTTGCGGCCGGAGGCGACGACCTGGTGGACCATGGTCCGGCCCGCCTCCCGCTTGATCATGGGGGTGATGGACGGGGTGGTGGCCAGCACGTCGAAGTCCCAGGAGCGCAGCAGCGCCAGCACCTGGCGTAGGTTGGGTTCGTCGAAGGCGGCGTCGATCTCGTCGATCGACAGCAGGCGCGGCCCGCGGTAGTCGCCCGAGTACATGGACCAGGCGGCGGCCAGCAGCGGCAGCATCGTGGCGAGCCTGCGCTCACCGGTGGACAGCGTCTCCAGCGGATTGGAGCGCATGCCGACCTTGCGGAACGCCTCGTTCGACGATCCGTCGCCGAAGGAGGCGTGGGTCACGAAGATGTCCCACTCGTGCCAGGAGCGGTAGTCGAAGGTGTGGGCGACCCGGTCGGGCCAGGGCTCGTCGGCCTTCGCGTCCATCCGCTGGCGCAGGACGGTGTACATCTCCTCGAAGGACCGGTCGGTCGGGGCCTCCTCGATGAGTTTGATCATGCGGATCGCATCCTCGTCCTCCTTGCGCACGTCCCAGTCGACCTGGATGCCGACGTTCGCGACCCCCGTGCGGACGCCGGCCAGCGTCTCGCGGATCTGCCGGACCAGCTCGCGGGCCGCCTCCCGGCGGATCTGGATGTCCTTGCGAAGCCGGGTGAACATGCCGGTGCGCATCGCCTGCTTGAAGTCGTCGCGCAGGTCCTCTTCGAGCAGGGCGATGCTCGCCTCCAGGGACGCCAGGGCATCGCTCAGGTCGTCGCCGCGCACGGTGTCGGGCTCGGCGACGACGGCGCGGCGCCACTCGGTCCCCTCGATCGAGACGAGCATGACCTGGCGGTTGAAGCGGGCGAGTTCGCCACTGGTGTCGCGGGCGCTGTTCTCGACCGTTTTCAGTGCCCGGTCACGGAACCGGATGAGCTGGGCGTGCCGGTCCGCATGCGCGTGGCGGTCGGCCAGCAGCAGCCGCGACCACTCCAGGGCTGCGGTCAAGTGGGCCGGCCGGCCGGACGGGTCGGCGGTGATGCCGTCCGGCAGCGTGGCCAGACCTTCGTCGATCAGGCGGCCGAGGGTGCGCACGCAGTGGTCGCGTTGCTGTTCAGCGGCCCGGCGTTGCGGAGCGACGTTCTCCAGGGTGACCTCTGCCCTGGTCTGCTCCTTGTCGGCTTCCTCCTTCTCGGTGCGGAATGTCTCGATCTCCGACTTGACCCGGCCGAGCTGTTCGGAGAGCCGGTTCTTGGTGGTGAGAAGGTCGTCGTATTCGGCGCCGTAGAGCCTGCGCATCGTCTCGACCGCGGCGATGGCCTTCCGCGCTTTGGCGCGTGCCTGGCCGGCCCGGTCGGACATCCTGGCGGCAGTGGCCCGGGCCGTGGCGGCGGTCTGGTGATCGCGGCGTGCGGCCCGCATCAGTTCGGTGCAGCGGAGAGCTGCCATGCGGCCGTCCCGGACCAGCAGTTCGAGCGCGCCGACCGCTCCGGCGTGGTTGTCCAGGGCGTCATGGGACGTGGGAAGCAGGGAGCCGTCCGGGAGGGCGGCCGCCTTGTTGAGGGCGCCCAGCGCGGACCGGACCGTCCTGGTGGCCTCGTCATGCTTCTCTGCGGCGTCGATGGCGGTGGTCTCGGCGTGGATGAGCGCCGCCTGCGCGCGATCTTCGGCGCTGTGCGCGGTGCGGACGGCGTTCACCGCGGAGTGGGGGAACCCGTTTTGTTCTCCGTCAGCCTCCTCCTGGGCGCGGGCGGCTTCCAGGCGGGCGGTCTCGCATCCTTGGGCGGATCGCCGCAGTTCCGCGGCGTTCTCCTCCGCCGTGGCCGCGGCGGAGCCGGCGGATCGTGCTGTCCGCTCGGCGTGCTCCAGGCTCTGCCGGGCTCGATCGAGCCGGGCGGAACGTGCGTCGGAGCGTTGCCGGAGCGTCGTCATGACCTGCTGGAGGGCGAGGTCCGCCTGAGCGGTGCGCTGCGTCGCCTGCCGCTCGGCGATGGAATGCTCGCGGGTCAGGCTGGCGAGGTCGTGGCGGGCCGAGGAGAGCGCCTCGGCGGTGGGCAGGGCATCCCGTTCGGCGGCCGTGGCGAGGACGTGGCTTTCGCGTCGGCTGAGTTCCTGGCCGGCCTGTCGCAGTTCCTGCTCGCGTTCGGCGAGGCGCTGCTCCAGATCGGCGAGGCGCTGTCGCCGGGCGCGTTCTCGGGCAGTACGGCCGATGTAGGCCGCCTGGTAGCCCTCGGGACAGGCGGCGGTGAGCACGCCGTTGCGCAGGGCGCCGGGCGCGGGGGAGTCGACCGGGATCGAGCGCAGCAGCCGGTGGATCGCCTCGGCGGATCCGCCGTCCTGCGCGTCGGGCTGGAGGAAGTCGGCCAGTGTCCGGTGCGGGGCGGACGCGGTGGGGGTGAGGACGAGATCACCGGCGACCGGGCGGCCGTCGGGCCTGATCAGCGCGTCGAGGAGACCCGACGCCAGCAGGGCTCCTTCGAGCCGGTCGGCCTCCTCGGTGGGAAGGTGGCCGGCGAAGTCGACGACGGCCCACAGGGGGACGCCGTCGTCGGCTGAGCGCGACCGCCATTGCGGTGCGGGCGGGACGGGGGCGGTCCGGCGCGCTCGCACCACGTCGGCGCGCAGTTCCTCGATGCCCGCTTCGATCGTTTTGATGACCTCGCGGGCCTCGGCGACCTGATGGTGCAGTTCCGCGGCGGCCGCCGCGTGGGCCTTGTGGGCGGCCAGGCGGACGGACGCGGGCTCGACCCCGCGCAGCGCCTCGTCGGAGAGCGGAGCCGAGGGCTCGGGGAGCGGGATGGCGCCGGGATCGAGGTAGGCCAACGCCGTTCGCCAGCGGTGAGCGCCGGCCAGCCAGTCGCGGGCGGCCTGGAGCGCGGCGGCCGCGGCGTCGGAGCGGCGCCGCCAAGCGTCCCGTTCCGCCTCTCCCGCGTCAGTGATCTCGCGGTGGTGGTCGGCACGCGCCTGCTCGAGCTCGGTCTCATCGGCCTGTTCCGCGGCGGCGTTCTCGGCCTGGACGTCCAGCAGGCCGCCTTCTTCCTCCCGTACCACGCCGAGTGCCCGGCGGTGGGCGGTGTGGGCGTCGGCGGCGTGCCCTTCGGCGGCGTTAGCGAGGGCCTTGGCGGTCGCCGCACGTTCTCGATGCCCGGCCAGGTCGATGCGCAGGCCGGCGGCCGCCACCTCCTCGGACAGCCATCGCCGGATCCGGTCCGCGGGCAGGCGGTCGTTCTCGGCGGCCTGATCCGGTGCGCACAGGTCGGGTGGCGGCGGCCGGAGGTGGCGCAGCCGGCCGGACCAGGTGCCGAGTTCGTCGAGGAACACGGTCTCGGCCTCCTGCCGATCGCGGGTGGCGCCTTCCAAGGCTTCGCGCGCGGCGGACTCCCCGGTGTCGGCCTCCTGCCTGCCCTGGGCGAGGGTCCGTTCCGCCGTCTGGGCCTCGCCGTGCAGGCGCAGCGCGGTCCGGACCCGGGCGACTTTGCCCGTGCGCGCTTCGGTCCAGGCGAGCGGTGTCGCGCACAGTTCGTCCAGATCGACGGCCGGCGGCTCGGTGTGCGGCTCGGCGGCACAGAGCCTGCGGTAGACCGAGACCATGCGGTCGGTCGCGGACGCGGCACCGAGATGTTCACCGTCCTGCCGCAGCCGCTCGGCGAAATCGAGCAGATGACCCTGCGCCTGGTGGGCTCTGGAAGCCGATTCCGCGGAGCCGTCCATCGCCGTACCGGCATCGATGGCGGCCTGCTCGGCCTGCGTCTCGGCGTCGGCGGCGGTGTCGTCCAGCTCGGCGGCGCGTTCCTCGCGGAGGGGCAGCTCGGCCCCCGCGTGGTCCCTGAGCATCCCCTCGGCGGCGGACAGCTCGCCTTCCAGCCGGGAGACGCCCTCGTACTTCCGCGAGAGCCGCCGCTGGATGCCCTCGGCCGCCGCCTGGGCCCTCTCCAGATCACGGGACGCCTGGCGCGCCTGGCGGGTCTGTTCGTCGTAGGCGTTGTTGGCGGCGGCCAGTTCGGCGGCCTGGAGCTGGGCGACCGCACTGCGGTAGCTGCGGTAGTGCTTGTCCGTCTGGGCCAGCAGCCGCGCCTCCTTGCGGGACTGGTCGAGCTGCTTCTCCAGCTCGGAGATCCGCGCCATCGCATCGGCGACGACCTTGAGCCGATCGGGTTCGAGCGCCGGCAGCGCGTCGGTGAGGACTTGGCGCATTTCCTTGGGCGAGATCGCCTCAGCCGTCCGCACGCTGCGCAGGCTGCGCAGCACACCGACGAGGGCCTCGAACTGGATCTCGTTCAACGGGGCGAACAGGTGGTTCCGGACGGCGTCGCGGAACTCGTGCTCGTCCCCGAGGCTCAGCGGCACGCCGGCGAGTGCCGAGCGGGGGACGGCCGAGGACAGAAACAGCCGGCCGCCGAGTGCGGCGAGCTGCCCGCCGAGATCGTCGATCTTCACCGTGGCGCGTTCGCGCCGCAGGGCCAACTCGTGGCCCACGCGCGCCGGCACGATGAAGAAGGCGCGCTGGAGCTTCCCACCGGTCGAGCGCAACCACATCCCGGTGGTCAGGTACCGGGTCTGCCCGGTGTGCTCATCGCGGTAGCCGTACTCCAGCCACCACAGGCCGGTCCGGTCCTCCTGCTCGTTGCGGTCGGTGTGCCTGCTGGCCAGGGTCCCGCTGGCCTTTCCCGACACCGACAGCGCCTTCTGCGAGATCTCGGCGTCGAGCAGCACAGTGATCAGCATGGAGGCGGTGAGCGACTTGCCCGAGCCGTTGGGCCCGGCGAGGGCGAGCCAGCCACCGGCGAAGAAGAGGACCTCGTCCGACCAGGCCCACGAGTTGATCGCGCCGGCCCGGGTCGGCTGCCAGCGGCCCTCGGCCGTCGGAACGCCCAGCACCGCCGTCTCGGTCACCGGGTGGAGCGGGTTTGCGTCAGGGGACACGGCTGACTCCTCAATCCTCGTCGGTGAGAAGGGAAGGCTGAACCGCTGATCCGGCGTCCGTGCGGGCGGCGGCGGGAACCGGCGGGGAGTGGACCTTGACATGCCACAGGCGGGCGCCGGGTGTGGGAAGCCAGGTGCCGCCGCGGTGCGGATCGGGACGCAGCAGCCCGACGTTGGTCAGCTCGGCGGCGGCGACACGGGCGAGCACCGGCAGCCTCCCAGCGTAGGCGGCGGCCCAGCGGGGCCGATCCCGGCGCGCCAGTTCCAGCACCTCCACCGCCTCAGCTGTGAACAGCGGAGCCGCGGGGTCGGTGCGGCGAACGATCGCCGCCAGCAGGGCGAGGGCGGCCTGCCGTTCGGTGCGGCGTCCGTGGGGGAACTCGATGCCTGTTCCGGTTCCGTCGCGATCTGTCACTTCCCACCAGTCCCGGCGGACCGTGGCGATGTAGCCGAACGAGGTGATGAGGTCCAGCGCGCGCTCGCGCCCCGCAGGGGTGTGGAGGTAGGGGGAGCCCCCGGTGGGGTCGTCCACCGGATCGGTCGCGGGGTCGTCGGCGATCCGGCGCATCAGCCTCACCCGCCGTTCATCCAGCGACGGCACGTCGGACTCGGCCGAATCGCTCAGGGTCGCCCGCGACAGCGCCGCGGCGTGCTGCTCCGGCGGGAGTGACGCGAGGCCGAGCAGCAGGGGGGACAGGGAGGAGAACTTCATGGCCAGACGCTCCCGGGAGGCCGTGACCACCAGGTTGGCGTCCTCGTCGTCCACCACGCGGTCGAGGTCGTCGTCGACGGTGGCCGTACCTTCGGCGACCAGCAGCTTCAGCGCGTCCACGAGGCAGAGCCGATTGCTCCGCGCCTGCTGCTTGGACACGTCCTCGGCGAGAACCACCGGAAACGGGGGGAGGGTCCCCTCGTGCTCCTCAGTGGCGCACGTCTGGGCGATGGCCTGGAGGAGCTCCTGGAGGCTCATCCGCGACCTGCGCCACAGCTGCTCACAGATCAGCGCACAGCAGATCAGGACCTTCTTGGACGCGAGAGGGCCGTCCCCGCGCGCCCGCTGGAGCCGAGGCCCTCGATCGGACGGCACGTCCGCCCGGCGCTTGTGCAGCCGGATGAGGGAGGCGGTCTCCGACACCTCCAGCGTCCAGCCGAGCTCATCGTGGAAGAAGGTGGTGAGCCGTTCGCGCCCCTTGAGCGCTGTGCGGTATTCCTCCGGGTGGATCTCGGCCCGGAGCCGCCCTATGGCGTTCAGGATGCGCGCGGCCGGACTGAGGTCGGGGTCGAGGCGCCGCCCGGTCATGCGATGCCCTCCCGGGACGGCACGTTCTCGATGGGAGG
Source organism: Actinomadura opuntiae (assembly GCF_030283205.1). Lineage (GTDB taxonomy): Bacteria > Actinomycetota > Actinomycetes > Streptosporangiales > Streptosporangiaceae > Spirillospora. The sequence goes on along the minus strand of NZ_JASNWF010000015.1, from coordinate 203,464 downwards.
GGACGCACCCGGCTCAAGCGAGGTGACGCGCAGGCGCAGGTCGCGTCCCCAGAAGGACAGAGCCCCTTCGGCGAAGTCCGCTCGGGCTGTGGGGCCACGGTCGAAGCAGCGGATCTCGACCAGGACGTTCGCCCCGTCCACGTGCCCCGCCCCGATTCCCGTCACGGGGTCGAGGCGCATGAGCGCGGTCTCCACGGCGCGCAGCAGGGCCTCGACGGCCTCCGCGCCCAGCCCCGCGAAGTAGGAGAGTTCCACTTCGCCGGAGGTGACCAGCAACTCGGCCAGGCGGCGGTTCCGCTCCGCCTCCGCCATGGCCTCGGCCAGCGCGGCCTTCCGGTCGGCGGCGGTGTCAGGAACCGCACGGGGACGGCCGCTGGTCCGGCCTTGCCGCTCGTGCTCGCGGAGCGTCACCTCCACACGGTGGCGATCGGGGCGGCCTGCCGCCTCGGTGCCGTGGGCCACATCCTCCTCGGCTCGGGGGGTGACCGCATGCCATGCGGACCAGTCGCCGAAGGCGGCGGCATGGACGCGCCGCGCGTCCTCGTCGGACCGCTGCCGGTGCAGGCTCTGGGCCAGGGCGTGGAAGTCGGCCCCGAGGTCGGAGCCGCGGCGGCGCGCCGAGTAGCGGCGGTCGATGGCGATGAGGAGCGTGTAGACGGCGCCGGACGCGGAGGAGATGAGCCGCTGGACGGTGCCCTCCGGGGCGAACCACGATCCCAGAGCCGACAGCAGCCGTACCCGCTCCTCGACCCAGTGGTGTTGGTCGCGGGCGTCGATGAGCCCGGCGTGTGCTACCGCGGCCTCGGCGACCTGGCGGTGGCCGACCCGTTCCAGATCGGCCAGTGCCTTCTCGACCGAGACGAACGCTCTCTCGTACTCGCGGGGGAATTGCCGCAGCGCCTCGATGACACGATCCCTGTTCGCTCCGAACAGCATGTCGTTGGTGACGTCCGCCTGGACCAGTTGGCCGAGCGCGGCATAGAAGTCGGCGGTCACACGCTGGAGTTCGCCGATGCGGGTCCGGACGTCGTCGAGGTCCATCGGCAGCAGGCCCCTGCCCCTGCCCTCCTTGACATGGGCGGTGTCGTCGCCTTCCGCGAAATGCCTGATGATCTCTCGGATCGTGGTGGCGATGCTGTCGAGCAGGCGGCTGGGCAACTGCAAGGCGCGCCCGACGTCCAGGACCGCGTCCCGTACGGCCGCCACGACCGTCCGGCCCCGGCGGGTCAGCGCCCATGCCTCCTGCCTGACGATCAGCCCTTGGTAGTTGCGGACGGGGACGGTGTAGTCGCGGAAGGGTTCGGCGAGCCCGTCGCCTGCCAGGCGTTCCAGGGCGCTGCGCAGATCCTGCTCCGACAAAGGAGCGTGGAACCCGATCTCGCGCATCTCAACCGTGATCTCATCGAGATCGGCCATGGGGCCGCGGGTCGACAAGCGTTCCAATGCCGCTAGGAGCGCGGTCCACCGATCGCGTGCCAGATCGTCGGAGAGGGAGAACACCGCCCAATCGGAGTGCTGTACCGCCTGCCACCACAGCCGTGGTTGTTCCAAGGCGGCCTCCCAAGCGTCGGTGACTGGCGCCCGCTCTGGCTGAGAATGTCAGGAGTATCAAGAATAGACCTCTGGGGAGTCACATTCCTTCGGAGATGGCCGCAATCTGCCAATCGGCAGTCATGGTTTGTCTTTTTTGTTGCGAATATATTTTCGATTCTGGGTGCCGACCGCGCCGGCGCCGTCCACCTTGTCACCGTCCCCCAGGACGACAGTGAGGGCCATCGTGGCCGCGATGGGGGTGCCCCCGGCCCCCAGCAGCATCCGGCACCGGTGGCCAAGCGCCGTGACACGGCCCTGTCGGAGGGGAGCGTCGGCCCCCGCGGGGTGGTGTCTGCTGTGACTGGTCCAGGTCGTGCTGCACGCCTCGGAGTTGGTCGTCTATGACGGCCGTGAGGAAGTCGCTCGGCACGAGCGGCTGCGGGCTAAAGGTCAGGCCGAACGCCACCGCAGCCTGCTGATCGCCGAACTGTGGTGTCTGGACACCTCCAGGGCCGGGAATTCGCGTCACCGGCGTGGTAGGCAGCCGGATACCGCGGCACGACTTCGAGACCGTCGTGGGCTCCTGAATCGGAACCTTTGTGGATCTACGAGCGTCGGGCGCGATGATCTGTCAATGCGTGAAGGCAAGGGCCCGGACCTGCTCGAGCATGGACGGCCAGAGTTGTCTGGGCGGGTCGTGGCCCATGCCGGGGTAGGTGACCAGGCGTGCGCCGGGGATGGCTGCTGCGGTTGCCTGTCCGGCCTTGAGCTGGATGACCGGGTCGTCCTCGCCGTGCAGGACGAGGGTGGGGACGCGTAGCGCGGCCAGTGTCTTGCGCCGGTCGCCGGAGGCGGTGACTGCGGCGCGCTGGCGCGCGTCGGCGTCGGAACTGCCGGGATGGCGCTCGTGGGAGCGGCGGCCGATGTCGCCCACCTCCTTCTCGTCGAAGGGGTAGCGCGGGGAGCCGATGAGCCTCCTCATCGCGACTGCCTGTTGCGCTGCCTGGTCCGGGCTGGTGACCGGCGTGCTGGAGAGTTTCATGATCGCTTTCAGGGTGGCGATCTTGGGCATGGTGCCGATCCGGGCCGCGGGGGTCGACATGATCGAGGTGAGGGTGCCGACCCGGGCGGGGTGCCGGATGGCGAGGGTCTGGGCGATCATCTCGCCCAGCGAGGTGCCGACCAGGTGTGCGGAGCGCCACCCGAGGGCGTCCATCACCGCCAGGGCGTCCTCGGCCATATCCTTCAGCCCCTACGGCGCCGAAGAGGGCCGGATCATGGTCTTGAGTCGGCCGGGCGCCGGTACGCCGGTCAGGTGTGTGGACAGGCCGGCGTCAAGGTTGTCGAACCTGGCGACCTGGAAGCCGAGGCCGACCAGCGCGTCGCAGAGGTCTTCGGGGAAGACGAGCATCTGCACTCCGGTGCCGCTGATCAGCAGCAACGGCGCTCCGTCCGTGGTGCCGAAGGTCTCGTATGCGAGTTCGATCTCGCCGTTGCGTGCCGTGACCCTTTTTCATCGGCCTGGAGTGATGGTGATCACGGAGTGGTCGCGATGCTGACGTTCGGCCAGTGAAGCGAAGAAGCCCTTGGTAGACGAGTTGATCACCACAATCTCGACGTCTGAACCAGGGGCCCTGCGTGTTGTTCTATCGTGCTGCCGTCGATTTGTCGCGTTCAACGCTGAACTACCTGGCCGGACTGATCCGCCGGCGCCGCAAGACCCTCGGGACGCCCTGGCGGCTGCTCGACCCTGGGCAGCAGGCTCTGCTGGTGCTGGTCCACCTGCGCAAAGGCGAGACCCTCGCCGAGCTCGGGGCCGGGTTCGGGGTGTCGACGAGTACGGCCTGGCGGTATATCGAGCAGGCCGTGGCGCTGCTGTCGGAGCGGTCGCCGAAGCTGACGGCGGCGTTGCGTAAGGCGACCAAGGAGGGGCTGCACCTGCTGGTGCTGGACGGAACGCTCATCGCCTGCGACCGGGTGCGGGCCGACCGGCCGTACTACTCGGCCAAGCACCGCTGCCACGGCATGAACATCCAGGTGATCGCAGGTCCACACGGGACGATCGTATGGACGTCGGGGGCGATGCCCGGTCGCACGCACGACCTGACCGCCGCCCGCGTGTGGGGGATCCTGCGCGAGCTGGACAACGCCGGAATCATCACGCTGGCCGACAAGGGGTATCAAGGCGCCGAGGCCTCGGTGGTCATCACCCCGTACAAGGGACGCAACAAGCCCGAGTCCCAGAAGCAGGCCAACCGCTCCCACGCCAAACTCCGCGGACCCGGCGAACGCGCGAACGCCCAGCTGAAGTCATGGAAGCTGCTTCACAAGCTCCGCTGCGGCCCCGGCAAGGCAGGCCACCTGGTCAAGGCCATCGCCGCCCTACAAAACTACGAGATCACCCAAGGATGAAAAAGGGTCCGTGTTCATGGCCTCGCCCTTTCGGTGGTTCATACTGTCTGTGACTGAACAGATTTTCAGTGAATGTAGATTCGATGAATCTACATTCACTCAAGTTGCTTCGTCCGTCAGGGGAGCGTGTGTCCGCGTCCGAGCCGACGACTGCGAGCCGGAAGGAAAAGGCCGCGCAGACCGAGATCGCCCTCAAGGAGGCCGCCCGCCGCGTGTTCGCCCGCGACGGCTACCTCAACGCCAAGATCACTGACCTCATGGCCGAGGCAGGACGCTCCGCCGGCTCCTTCTACAAGCACTTCGCTGGTAAGCAGGAAGTACTCCAAGCACTGCTGTCCGACTGGCTCGCCCAAGCCGGCGAGGAGCTCTCCGTCCATGAGGCGGGCGACGACCTGTCGAGCGAGCCCGCCCTGCGCGCCCGGGTGGCCACGTACTGGCACACCTACAAGGCGCACCTGCCCGAGATCCAGGCGCTCGGCCAAGCCGCACTGGTCGACCCGGAGTTCGCCGAACGCCTCGCCCAGATCCGGCACGCCCAACTGCAGACCATGCGCGAACACCTCCAGCGGCTCCAGATCGCCGGGTTCGACCTGCCCGGCGCCCCCGTCGTCCTGGCGTCAGCGTTCAACGCCCTCATGGAGGCGTTCTGCGCGGTCTGGCTCATCGGGAAATGCGAGCCGACCGGCCACTCCCTCACCGACGACGAGGCGATCGACACACTCACCGGGCTGCTGCGGCACGGCCTCACCGGCCCCACTCACAGCGACTGACCGATCACCATACCGTCGAAAACGGCGAACCGCCCGCAACGACCCCGCCCGCAGCCTGTCCCCGGCGCTCAGGACGCCCGGCCACACCATCACAAACTGGACCCCAGAGCCTAGGTGTTCGGCCGCGCACCTGTCCCTCCGGTCCCAGCGGTCACGGGACTGGCCTCCGTAACGACGAAGACCCCGGAGCGTGCCGCTCCGGGGTCTGATTCGCCACTGTGGGGCTACGACTTCGGTCTGTACCACCCACCCATCCACCGCCACTTCACCGTCGCTGAATCTCGTCAACATCACCGCCCCCGCGGACCCCCGACTGTCGCTCAAACCGACGCACGAACGTTCCTGCTGCTTCTCACGGCCGCAATCACGGGGTGGGGCGGCGCTCCGGCTCCTTGGCCAGGCAGGACTCCGCCAGGTCCCGCACCAGTCCGAACAGGCCCGCCAAATCCGGCGGCTGCCGCAGGAGGCGCTGGAGTAGAGCGTTCAGCCCGTCGGCGCCCGAGCTGAACGGGCGGTGGCCGGTGGCCGCCAGCACCGAGCCGAGGCTGAACACGTCGCAGGCCGCTGTGACCTGGCGCCCTGGACCTGCTCGGGAGCCATGAAGGGCGGCGAGCCGACCAAGGCGCCGGTCCGGGTGGCGACGCTCGCGTCACGGCGCGGGCGATCCCGACGTCGACACGCGGGGCCGTCGACCGCCACCAGTACGTTGGACGGCTTGAGGTCCCGGTGAACGACAACCCCACGTCGTTCATCTTGCTGGGTGGATGAGGGCGAGGAGGCCAGGGTTGAGTCTCGCCGTCGTACGTGATCTCCGGGTGGCGCGTTCACCGGCGACGCCCGAAGACCTAGAAGCGTTGGAGACCGACGTGCTGGCCGGATTCGTTCTGGCTCGGGCGGCGGCCGGGTGGCCGACCGCACGATCGCCGCCGACGTCGTCCACCTGGAGCAGGTGAGGGCCTGGTTTGGACGGCCGCCGTGGAAGATGGAACCCGCTGACGCCGGCCGGTACTTCGGCATGGCTCTGCGTGGCACTGCCAAGGGCACCCGGCGAGCGCGGGCCCAGGCGATCAAGACCTACTTCCTGTTCCTGGAATTCCAGCAAAGGTCGAGATTCACCAGATGACCGGCCGGGTCGTCGAGTGCCCGATCGACGAGACGAACCGGCCCCGCGGCCACCAGGCGGCCAAGCTGCGGATCCTGCCCACCGCCGACCAGGTCACGCGGCTGTTCGACAGGTGGCGCCAGGAGCTGTCGACCCGCCGGAAGTTCTCGACCGCCGCCCGCGACTACACCGCCGCCGATCTCATGTCGGAGGTCGGACTGCGGGTCAACGAGGCGTGCCGACTCGACCTGTCTGACATCAAGTGGGAGCTGGGTCACTTCGGCAAGCCGCACGTCCGGCACGGCAAAGGCTCTCGGGGGTCGGGCCCCACGAACGGATGGTCCCGCTGATCAACAATGCTGGGACGACGCTGCGGTGGTTCATCGAGGATGTCTGGGGCCGGTTCGGCGACGACCACACCTGGCCCGGGTTCCGCTGCTGCGTCCGAACGCAAGAACGCCGACGGCACCGCCCGACGAGTCGGCGACGAGACGCTCCGGTCAGCGCTCGCCGAGGCCACCGCCCAGCATCTGCCGGACTGGCCCGGCAAGATCACACCCCATCTCCTGCGGCACTTCTGCGCCTCCCAGCTCTATCTGAGCGGGATGGGCCTGGTCGCGCGATCCAGGCCACGCTCGGGCACACCTGGATCGCCACCACGATGCGTTACGTGCACCTCCCCGGAACCCACGTCGAGGACGCCTGGGTCGCCGGGCAGCGACGCGCCGCCGCCCGGCTGGAAGGACTACGACTGTGAAGTGGAACCTGCGGCTGGCCGCAGCCAACCGCGGGCATCTGGAAGGCCGGCGAGCTGCAGCGCATGCTCGCCGACCACGGCCTGACCATCAGTGCTGGGAAGATGTCCGGGCTGTGGTCCGGCGAGCCGGCCAGCATCAAGCTCGCCGATCTCAACGTCATCTACGCCGTCCTGGGCTGCGGCGTCGAGGAACTTCTCATCCCCGAACCGGAGAAGGCCGAGCGGGTCGACGAACCGCAGGATCAGTCGGCTGCGGCCTCCGCGACCGGTGGACCGGCCGTTACGGGGCTTGAGCAGCAACCGACCGGCCCAACGGCGTTAGCGGGTCGGCTCGGGCGGAGTTGCCGCCGTTGGCCGTTCGGATGCGGGTGGCGTAGGACCCGGGCGATTTCGGCCCAGGGTGGCGGGGTGCGCCTGGGCCATCGGGTGGAGTGTTGGATCAGATGATGGCCAGCCATTCGGCCATGGGTTCGGTGGGGTCGATCGGCAGGCGCACGAAGGACGTGTCGCCCCCGGTCTCGAGTTCGCCGTCGGTTGCGGCGGGCTGGCCGTCGGTGTCGTCTGGGAGCTGGTTCATGAGTGCTGGGAGGCGTCGGCGGCTTGGTCGTCGGCCGCGCGCAGGTGGCTGCGGAACTGGCGGCGGAGTTGAGGCAGCGGGACGGTGCTGCCGAGCCGGTGCAGGAAGTCCTCGACGCTCCAGGTGATCAGTGCGCCCTGCCGGGAGAGGTAGAGGCCGACGCTGTTGATGGCGTAGTGGTCGTTGTAGTCGAGCAGGAGGTAGCCGGCGAGCTGGTAGATCTCCTCGCGGCCGAGGTGGCGGGGGCGGGTGGTGGCTTTGCAGTCCAGCAGCAGGCCGTTCAGGATGTAGTCGGCGTCGGCGCCGCCGAGGTCGCTGCTGCCGGTGAACAGCGGTCCGCACACCTTGGCCGGGCCGGGTAGGGCCCGCAGTGACGCCAAGGGCTGTTGCGCCAGGCGTATCTGCTGGTGAATGTCGTTGACGGCGTGGGCGGGGACCGCTGCGGTGAGGTCGGTGAGCGTAGTGCTGGGAGCGGCGGTGGCGAGCAGGCTGTAGCGGCGGATCTGTCCGTTTCGGGCGAGGTCTTCGAAGAACGCGGCGACGTAGCACAGCCGGGCGACCGCGTCCTCATCGTGACGGCTGGGGGCGGCCAGGTAGGCGTCGACCTCGGTCAGCAGTTGTCGCCCGGCGGTCAGCAGGGCTTGGCGGACCGGCCGGGATGGTGCGCCGGGGAAGACGGTGTCGTCGTCGAAGGCGTCGACGCCGAGGCTGACGGCGGGGCCGAGCCCGCCACCGAACGACAGCCGGAGCCGATAGTCGATGGCGTGGCCGAGAGCCGACCAGTCGGGATACTTCACGTCGATCGGCTGCACCGGGTGCGGGAGCCCGGCGAGGCCGGAGAGGTAGTCGCCTTCGATGGCCGAGGTGCCCGGCAAGTGGTTCTGCATGAACTCGTTGACCGGCGAGGAGGGATGTTTGAGCTGTCCGGTGAGGCTCAGGGTGATCAGGGACCGGCCGGTTGCCGCACGGGACTTCTCGTAGTCGTCGATCCAGGCCAGGCTCTCGGGGTCCAGGAGGTGGCGGGCGCGGCTGACCGCGACGTAGATCAGGCGGGCTTCGGCGGGGCTCAGGTCGCGGTGGATGCCGTCCCGGTCGGCGAGGGGCGCCTCGAAGCCCTTGCCGATGCGGACGCTGTCCCACTCGCGGCCCTTGGCCTTGTGCGCGGTGGACACCGTGACGCGGGCGTGCTCCTCGGGCGAGAGCCGGTCGACGGCTTGGAGGATCAGATCGGGGCCGTAGGTGTCGATCAGCCCGACGATCGCCTTGAGGTCCTGGCCGGCGGTGTCGTGTTCGGCGTACTCCTGCACCTCGTCCCAGGAGTTGAACAAGAACAACTCGGGGTGAGTGGTGCGCCTGCCGGACTGGAGTTCAAGGGCGGCGGTGGCGATGCGTTGCAGGGCGCTACCGCCGCCGGTGAGCGCGACCGGGACGCCGAGTTCGAGGAAGGCGAGCACCTCGGCCATGGCGTCGGCGTTGCCGCGGCACAGCACGGCGTCGGGGTGGGCGGCGCGGTCGATGCGGGAGGTGGCGGGGCCGTGGCCGGTGAGTTGCATGGGCGATTCGGCGTGCTTGAGCCACCGGTTGGCGACGGCGGCGATCTTCGGGCCGAACCGGAACGACTGGGTCAGGTGCAGGTGCTGGGCGGGGAACCCGGTCATCACGTCGCGGGCGTTGCGCCAGCCGTAGATCTGCTGGGCGGGGTCGCCGACGCACACCCGCTGTGCGCCCTGGGACAGGAACACCTCCTCTAGGACCGGGTTGGTGTCCTGTGCCTCGTCCAGCAGCACGAACTCGGCGTCCAGGGTAGGGCCGGTCATCGCCCACAGCTTCATGTAGTGGTCGTGCTCGAACTTCAGCCGGCCCCGCGGGGAGATGATGTCCTCCCACGCCATGGTCGCGTACCGCAACAGGACCCGTGCCAGGGCGTTCTGGCCGCCGGCGTCAAGGCCGTTGACCGGCTCGGCGTGGTGGGCCATCACCTGCCGGTCGGTGCTGTAGCAGAACCGGCGGATCATGCTCAACACCAGGCGCGCCTGGTGGGTGATGGTGATGCGGCGGTCGCGGCCCAAGTCGATGTCGCGGGTGATTCCGAGGATCCGCGCGGTCTGCTTGGCCGGGATCCGCGCCGCGGCGTTGAGCCGGTCGCCGTAGCGGCGGCCGACTGCCCGGAACGCCAGCGAATGCGAGGTACGGCACTGCACGTTCGGCCCGAACCGGCGCCGGGCGTCCTCGGCGATCGCCCGGTTGAACGCGACGTACAGGCCGCATCTGCGGGTGGAGGCGCCCATCAGGATCAGCGTGGAGGTCTTGCCCGTTCCGGCGCCGGCGACCAGCGCGAGGTCTTTTCCTGCGGCGAACACTTCGCGGGCAGCCTGTTGTTCTGCGGTCGGCTCAATGGCCATGGGTTTCCTCTCTGGGAAATGCGGCTTTGTGTACCGCACCCCAGAGACTGCCGGTGTGGTCACCGAACGTCAAACGCTTTCACATTCCCTAACTAGCGTTAATTGGTGATGGCGGGTGTGGTGGTGAGGGTGAGGCCGGTGGGAGGCAGGCAGCCGTCGATCACGTGGGGGTGGTGCTGGATCATCTTGAGCCGGTGTCTGACCATGCCGACGAGATCGTCCAGGTCGGCGGCCAGGAAGTTGGTCATGGAGCGCTTCAGTGCCGACCACACGCCCTCGGCCGGGTTGAGGTCCGGGGCGTAGGCCGGCAGGTAGAACACCGTCAGCCAATCGGCGTGGGCATCGATGAACGCCCGCATCGCCATGGAGTGGTGGATGCCCAGGTTGTCCCAGATCAGCACGATCTTTCCGTCCGGTAGTTGCTGGTGGGCGCCCTGCAGCATGCTCTTGTACTCGTTCAGGGTGAAGGCGGCGCGTTCGCCTTTGCGGCGGCGGTACAGGTGCAGCCGGTAGATCAGCCGGGACCGCTCGCCGGTCCGGTAACAGACCAGCCCGGCCACCGATACCCGGCTGCCGTACTCGCCCCCGTGCACTTTCATCTGCGGCCGGTGTCCACGCCGGCTCCAGGCCGTCCTTTGGGCGGCCTGAGCCCCTGGCCGGTCTCGTCTTCGAAACAGATCCAGGCGCCCAGGTCCGCCGCGGTGCTTCCACCTGCGGCCACACCTCCCGCTTCCAAGCCGCAATGGCCTGCTCGTCGCGTTCGATCGCGCGGCGGCCGGGCACCTGCACCGACCAGCCGTTACGGCGCAACAGCAGCGACACCCCAGGCACGGTGTAGTCGATGGCGAACAACTTGTTGATGAGCCCGGCCACCCGGCCCAGCGTCCACCGCTGGTCATCGGCATAACCGTGCGCGGCCGGACCACGGTTCAGTTCCGCCTCCAGCAGCGCGAACTGCGCATCATCCAGTCGCGGCCGCCCATGCGGTCCTTTGGACCGCAGCGCCTCAGTCCCTCCCGCGCGCCAGGCTTGGCGCCACTTCTCCACCTGCCGCAGCCCAACCCGCAACTCGCCGGCGACCCATGCGTGTTGTTCGGGGTTGATCTTGGTCGACAACCTCATCTAGCAGGAGCTTCGCTACTTATGGGCGGCGATCACTCGTCCGCAACCGGCCCGTGACCTGCGGACTCAGGTTGGAATCACCTCAAGGTGCTGGGAGCCCCATTAGGCTTGGTTCCGTGACCGGCTGCGAGCCCAACGTTCGGCGTCTGATACTTACTGTTGAGGTCCTGGTGGACATCACCGATTAGGCGGCGCTGAAGCAGGCTGCGGCTTCTGTCGCCAACTCGGCCCATACTTCGGAGTGCCAGAGCGGAAGAGACGAAAGGTCACCTAAGGGGGGTGGCTCGACGGACCTGGGGTTAGCGGCAAGCGTGGCCCAACTCGTTGAGGCTGGCAGCCTGACTGTGGCCGTGCCAGGCACACGGGTGATAGAGACGACCTGCGAAGCGCAGGAAATCGATGAACAGGGGATAGAGGTCGGCCCCCTGTTCGACTTCACAGCCTTATTTCCTCTGTGTCGCTGCGGCGATGAGGCGTGTGAGTCATGCTCAGGTTTCCAATTGACGCCGCGCACTGTGGCAGCACTGCACGCAGTCGGTGAGATTTTGGCAGACGAAGCATTCAACGATGTTGAAGAGCATGGTGACGATCCGCTGTTAGACTCAAACGAATGGGCGGTCTTCGGGTAGTTTCCGGCGATCACCCGGCGGCAGAATGCGGTATGGCGGCGCCAAGCTGCTCGTGTCTTCGACGATCTGACCGGCGACATTGAGGCAGGGCGCGTTGGCCGCATCCCACATGCCCAGGCGAAGAGATGGCTCTACACATAATGCTGCGCGTAGCCCCGGCGGCGATCGAGGACGACTGGGCGAACTTGGCAGAAGTTCTGCTTCGGTTACCGGAGCATCCAGACGACCTGGATTGGGGAATGGTGGGGGAGGTTCTTTTGCAGGATCATGATATCTTGACTTTATTTGATTCGGGCTGGGATGGCGTCGAAGATCCCGATAGCGATCTCAATCGCGAGATCGGCATGGGCGATTACCGTCCATCGGCCTGGTTCGTGACTTTCGATGACAAGGTGGCACGCGACGGTCGCAGGCCGTTTCGGCGTTGAAGCCTCGCCGTCTAAGCTGCGGGTCCAGTTCTAGACTCGTTTTGACGGTGTCGCCCTGCTGTTCGCGGAGAGTGCATCGCTGTACGCATCGGTGGTGTCACGCCCTGTCTCGCCAGGATTCTTCGTGCTCGTGGCCCATCCCGGGCGGAACTTTGAGACGCTGTTCTGGCAATGGATCCTAGCTGGGGCGGAGTGCCGTGAGCGGAAGCGGGAACTACTTCGAGGGACGGGTCTCCGGAACGGTGGTTCAAATCGGGACGCTCAATGGTTCTGTCGACCCGGGGCAGCCGGAGAGGCGAACCGTCCGGCTGGTTCAGGCGGTGACATCGGTGTTTCAGAACCGCCGGTCCGAGTTGGCGTGTCTCGATGTTTGGGCGGATCAGGTGAGCACGGGTGGCAGCCGGCTGTGGGAGATCGTCGGGTCGGCCGGGGTGGGGAAGACGACCCTTGCGTTGACCTGGATCAATGAGAACGCTCACCGCTTCCGGCACGCGCAGATCGCCATGGACTGCGGTGGCGGCGCCGGTCTCGGCCGGAGCATCGAGGAGATGTGCGACGTCTACTTCGTGGAGAGCGGTCTCGCGACCGACGGCCACGCGCTGGGAACGCTCTCCGCGAAGATCACCCTGTTGCGTTCTCGGTTGGAGGGAAAGGAGGCGGTGCTGCTTCTGGACGACGTCCAGTCCGCGGCACAGGTCACGCCATTCCTGTCGAACATGCCTGGGCTGCTGGTCGTCGTCACGAGCCGGGGCCCGCTGCCTGGCCTCGCCCAGCACCGTCCACGTCCGCTGGCTCTGGCCCCGCTTGCCGACGATGCCGTAACGGATCTGCTCACCGAGATCGTGGGCGTGGATCGTGCGGCTGCCGAGCCCGCCGCGCTCGCGGATCTCGTCCGGCTGTGCGGTGGGTCCCCGCTTGTCGCCGGCCACGCCGCCGGTCTCTTGCACGATGAGCCCGATCTGCGCATCGGCGACCTGGTTGCCCAGATGGCGGAGCAGGGCCGCTTGACGGTGCTGGACGGAGGGCATGACGACACCATGCCCAAGCCCTCGGCGGTGTTCGACGTCTCCTACCGTGAGTTGGACGCCGACACCGCACGCCTCTACCGGGTGATCGGTCTGCATCCGGTCCGCGACTTCGACGCGGGTCTGGTCGCCGCGCTGTTCGCCGAGGATGGTGCGAAAGCGTTGCGGCAGCTGATGAGGAGGGGGCTGGTCAAGCGTGACCGGCGTGGCCGCTACCTGATGGACGACCTCACCCACGAGCATGCCGCCATGGTCGCTTTGCGGGACTGCGACTCGCAGGACCGGGAGCGGATCCGGGAGCGGATCGCCGACTACTACCTGTACGGGGCCGTCGCCGCGAGCCCTTACCTGTCACAGCGGTGGACGCTCGGGCCGTACTACGGCCGCCGGGCGCCGTTCCCCCTGCCGGACTTCGCCGGCGATGACTCGTCCGCCCCCGCGGACTGGGTAGGCGACAACCTGGCCGCGATCATGGCGTGCATGGAGCGTGCAGGACGCATCTGGGACGGGAGCCGCCCCGCTCCCGGCTACCGCTGGCAGATGGCGGAGGCGACGCACGGCTACTTCACTTCCCACGGCCGCCACGATGAGCGCGCGACCGTCCTGGGGTGGGCCGAGGACGACGCGCGCGCCTGCGGGAACGCCGATGCCCAGGCCCGCATCCAGGCCCAGTGGGGTGAGATGCTGCTGGGCCAGGGCAGGATCGACGAGGCCGAGGACCGGTTCCGCCGCTCGCTGGCCGCTGCCGAGGAGCCGGGCACCGATCCCCGGGGACGCGGTGCGGCGCTGGAATGGCTGGGCATCACCGAACGCCGCCGCGGCAACGCCCGCAAGGCGCTGGAGTACTTCGACCAGGCGCGGCCGTATCTCGACCCGTCCCGCAAGCGGAGCCAGGCGCTGCACCACATGCATCGGGCCGACGCGTTCGCCCTTCTGGGGGACCGGTCGGCTGCGCTGGAGGAGTACGCGACGTCCATGGGGCTGTTTCGCGAACTGGCCGCCGAAGGGCGGCGCGATCAGGCCAACGAGGGAAAGGTGCTCAGCGGGCAGGGGGAGCTGCTCGTGCCGCAGGAGCCGCGCCTGGCCAGGCCGCTGTTCGAGGAGGCACTGACCCGGTTCCGCGCGGCTCGGCGGCCCTACCAGGAGGCCAAGGCGCTGGAGGCCTTGGGCGATCTGGACGGCGACGCCGCGTACTGGCGGTCGGCTTTCGAGGTCTACGAGCGGCACGGCCATGCGCAAGCGGCAGAGCGCGTGCGCGTCAAGCTCGTCCGCCTCGGGTAGGCGGTGGCGCCGTGCGCACGTGGAACTCGGCGCTGATCGTCCGTTCTCGGGACGCGTGCACTGTCAGCGGGCTGAGGGCGGCGGCGTCCGGGCCGGCGGTCAGGATCCGCTCGGCCAGTACGGCGAACAGCAGTTCGGCGTCGTCTGGGTGGCTGATCGAGTCGAGGAGGATGGTGGTGCATGCGCCGTTTCGGGTCCGCACGCGGGCGCCTTGCCGGTCGTGGACGATGGTGAGCTGCACTCCGATGCGATGTTCGAAGACGGCTGCCGACCAGGTCTCCTCGTCCGCCGGCAGCGCCAGCGAGGTGATGCGGATGATGTCGGCCGTCCCGGTCAGGCGGTGATCGAGCTCCTCGTCGGAGACGAGCAGTACGCCGCGGTGGTCGCCGGCGACGGTCGCGGGCGTCCTGTGCACCGACAGCTTGCCTGAAGCTCCTTGCTCGACGCGCGTCCACAGCGATGTCGGCAGCGCGTCGTCGATCGTCGGCGATGGGACGGCAAGGCGCGGAAGGCCGGTCGCGGGCGGCACATCACCGAAGATCCGGTAGACCTCGTCGCGGATCAGTTGGAGTGACTTCTCGGGCGCGGAGCTGATCCAGGTCGCGGCGACCTCATGCGTGCGTTCGCGCATCCGTTCAGCGTGCTCCAGTTGCGGGCGGATCGGGGCGTGCGGATCTAGGGGCGGTGCGACGTCGAAAAGCCTTCCGAGGCCGGAATGCGGGTCTATTCCTGGACGGCCGCTCTGCTCCAGCAGAACCGGCCGTCCCACCGCGGCCGCGTACATGCCGACCGATCCGTGGTCGGACAGAACCCAGTCGGAGGCGACCACCGCGGCGCGCCATCCCTCCTGCGGGGGCAGCAGGATCAGGCCGGCGCGGCGGGCGTCGAAAAGCCATGATTCGATCTGCTGTGCACCGTGAGATGCCCAGACATTCGGATGCAGGATGAGAGCGACTCGGAATTCGTCGAAAGGAAGTTCGGAGAGGAGCCGTTGGGTGAACAGCGGGTCGAGGCCGAAGAGGGAATTCTCGCGCCACGTGGAGTTCACGGTGATAAGTCGCTGGCCGGGACGTAGATGGAAGGCGTGCCGGTAGTGGAGCCTGCGAGGAGCGCTGGCGAGCATCCGGTCATAGCAGGGATCGCCTGCGAGGAAGGCACGCGAGACGGCATCGGGACATCCTTCGGCGAGCCGCTGGAACTGCTCCTCATGCGAAAGCCCGATGGCCGCCGGAATAATGCGCCCGTCATGCATCAAGGTCCCGGCGGACAGTCCGAAGACCGCTTGGTTCTTGGTTCTTGGTTCTTGGTTCTTGGTTCTTGGTTCTTGGTTCTTGGTTCTTGGTTCCAGCGTTTATTGTAGCCGTTTCCGTGGGCGAGACGCAGGATGGGTGAGGTCAATTCGTGCAAATTGTCGCCCAGGCTCGCGGTAACCACGAGATCGAACTTCACTGACGCGGCCTGCTCCCACGTCAGGCAGAGAAGACCCCTGGCGCTCATGTAGGAAGCGACCCCGTTGGAGAACATCGCGTCGGACGTTTGCGTGCAGAAGAGGTGGAGGTTCGGGTCGTGGAACGCCGGGAGGACATCGCTGAGCCGTGTCGCGGAGGTGACGCTATGGATGACGATCAGCACGCGCCGCTTGGTCCGCACGGTCCCCCACCCGGGGAGCAGCGCAGGGATCCGGCGAGCGATCGGGGGGAGATCCGCCATCGTGTCGGTCACAGGCGGACAAGCATAGCCTTCAGCCCCAGAACGCTGCAGAAGCGGACGCACCGCCCGCTGCGCTCGGCTTCCGGGGTGAATTGTGTGGGGCGGGCGTCGATAATGGGTGAGGTTCGCGAAGCGGTTGAGTGGAGGTCCGGTGGTACGAGATCCCGGCATGGGCGATGTGCATCGGGCCGAGACGGTCGTGCAGGCCAGAGACATCCTTGGCGGTGTTCACACCCACTACCATTCCGGGCCGCGCTCGCGGCCGATACCGCGGGCGCTGCCGCCGGTGACGCTCTACTTCACCGACCGCGAGGAGCTGCTGTGCGAGCTCACCGACGCGTGGCGGCTGGCGCGGGAGAACGGCGTTCCGCTGGTGGTGGTGATCAGCGGTCCTGCGGGGATGGGCAAGACGGAACTGGCTACCAAGTGGTCGTGGCAGATCGCAGGGGAAGTGCCCGGTCCGCATCTGTACAAGGACATGAAGGACGGCGGACTTGCGTCCGCGAAGGACGCGTTGGGTGAATTTTTGCGCGCCATGGGCGTCGAACCCGCCGAGGTGCCGCGGACCCTCGCCGAGATGACCGCGATGTTCAGGACGCTGACCAGCGAGAATCCTGCGATCGTCTTCCTGGACGACGTCACCTTGGCCTCCCAGGTGAGGGCGGTCGTGCCCAATTCAGCCGGGAGCGTCGTGGTGGTCACAGCCCGGGAGCCGCTCGAGAACGTGCCGAACGTGCAGTCCTTCGAAGTGAAACCGATGGAACTAGCGGCAGCGGTCATGCTGATCGAGCGCCTGGCCGGGACCGTTGACGGCGCGGAGGCCATCGCGGCCCTGTGCAAGGGGCAGCCACTGTCGCTCTCCGCCGCCGCGCGGCAGATGAAGCGGCGCGGGCCGTCTCTGAGCGAGGAGATCGCTACCGAGCGGGCGGCGGAGCGTAAGGAAGTCGTCATGGCCGTGTTCGGTGCCGGATACCGCGGGCTCAGCGCGAAGGCAGCCCGCTTGTACCGCTGCCTGGGAGCGCTTTTCGGGCGTCATTTCTCAGCGGACCTGGCAGCCGCCGCAGCAGGCCTCGACGACGTCGCCGCACCGCTCGCCGAGCTGGTCGACGCCGGGCTGGTCGAGGAGGCCGGAACTGCCTTCCGCCTGCACGCCCTCGCACTGAAGCATGCGCGGGAGCAGGCCACCCAAGAAGAGCACGAGGCGGCCCTGCAACGCGTCGTGGACTGGTATCTGCGGACGGCGGTGGCCGCCGACTACACCGTGATGCCGCAACGCTGGTGGCTCGGCCCCGAATACCAAAGGTACCGGGGGCAGAGGCCACCGATGGAGCGGGCGTCGGCGTGGCAATGGCTGCAGGATCAGCGCGCGGCGATGCTCGCCGCAGTCAGGGCGGCCGTGGAGCGAGGCTGGTACGACAAGGCCGTCCAGCTCGTCGAAGCCCAGTGGAGCCTGTGTTTCAAGGGCAAGTACCACGACCACTGGCTGGCCGTCTTCGAGCTGGGACGCGAGGCCGCCGTCCGGCTCAGTGACTCCAGGTTCGAAGGACGGATACGCTGCCAGCTCGGGTTCGGCTACATGGAACTGGACAGGCTGGATGCCGCCGCCGCGGAGTTCACCGAGGCAAGCCGCGCCGAACGCCTGGTCGGGCACGTGCGTGGCTTGGCCACGGCGGTGGAGTCGCTCGGCCTGCTCGATCTGCGGCGTAGCGGAGCCGAGATCCTGCCCGCCCTCACCGCGCGAGGCGACTTCGCGGCAAGAGCGCTGGAACTGCTCACCGAGAACCTGTCGCTCAACCTCCAGATGTCGGAGGAGAACGACGACGACCGTGCGGTCGCGCTGGCGTGGCGCCATCGCGGCCGCGCGCTCAGCGCGACCGGGAACCACGACGACGCGATCACTCATCTGAGGCGCGCACGCGAGCTGATCGCGGCCGTCCCCGACCCCTACAACGAGGGTCGCGCGTTGACCGACCTCGGGCAGGCGTACCTGCGCGCAGGTCGGAACGCCGAGGCCGTCCCGTTGCTGCGCGAAGCCATTGACGTGCTGGGCACCGACGAGAACCGGGTTGAGCGCGCGGTGGTGTTCGAGACGCTCAGCGCCGCCGCCGAGCGCGCCAACGACCGTGAAACCGCCGCCTCGTGGCTGGAGTCGGCCCTGGAGGTTTTGGACGGCAGGCCCGCGGCCAAGGTCCAGGCGCTGCGCGAACGGCTCGTCGCGCTCACCGGGCCGGCTTGATCGACACCCGGTGCGCGTCCGGGCCGAGCAGGACGGTGCTCTCGGCGGGCGGCGGTGTGCGGTTGCGGCCCGTCCAGGTGTAGACGACGGAGGCGTGCACTTCGACCGGTCCTCCCGTGACGTGGAAGGTCGTCCCGTCGCGTAGCCGTACCAGTGACTCGCCCGGCAGGTGCTCGGCGGCGGCGAGGTGGCACCCGGGGTACTGCTCGAGAGTCTCGGTAAGCCAGTCATCCGCGGGGCGGTCGAGCCGATCAGCACGGCAGGAAACGGCGTCCGCGAGTTCGATGACGCGTTCTTCGGGCTCGCGCTCGTCCACCGCGAGGTGGGCACCCCCGGGCATCGATTCACCATTGAGAGCCGCCCCGGCAGGAAAGCGCACGACGCTCACAGTATCGCCATCCCAGGACGCCGACGCGAGCGTGGCGGTGATCTCCCGTATGACGCAGTCTTCGGGCTCCGGCACCCGATTCACCACCGGAGGAGTGGCCGGCTCAGAAAGACCCATGATCCGGTAGAACTCGGCTCTCAGCAACTCCGCGGAACGGCCGGGCACCGAAGTGGTGTGCGCGGTGACAGCCTGATGGAGTCCGGGCTCATGCTCGGCGATGGCCTGGTCGATCTGCGGCCGAAGCGGCCGATCGGTGCGGAGCCGCGGTGCGGTGCGCCCGAGCCGCGCCACGGGCGAAGCGGGATCGACGGCGTCGTGCGGAAACGTCCCGAGCAAGGTCGGCCGCCCGAGCGCCGCCCCGTAGAAGGTGACGGACCCGTGGTCGCCGATCACCAGGTCGGACGCGACGAGCGCCGCCCGCCACCCGTCCCGCGGCGGCAGCAGGATCAGACCGGAGCGCAGGCACGCATCCAGCCAGGAACGCACCTGCCACGGCCCATGCCCATGCCAGATGTTGGGGTGCAGGATCGCCGCGACACGGTACTCGTCCAGCGGAAGCTCGGCGAGCAGGTCGCGCAGCAGCTCACCCAGGCGCCCCATCAGGGACTCGCGTCCCCATGTGGAGGTGACGACGACGAGCTTGCGCCGGTCGTCGACGCTGAACGCGCGACGGTAGCGGCGCCGATGGGAGAGGCTTGCCAACAGCCGGTCGTAGCACGGGTCTCCCGCCACGAACGCCGCCGGCACCGCCTCGGGGCAGCCATGGCGCAGCCGCTCCAACTGCTCGGGATGGGACAGGACGATCCGCTCCGCCACCGGCTGCCCGTCATGCAGGAGCCAACCGGCGGAAAGTCCGAACACCGGGCCTGGGCTCGTCGATTCCTCGATTCCTCGATTCCTCGATTCCTCGATTCCTCGATTCCTCGATTCCTCGATTCCTCGATTCCTCGATTCCTCGATTCCTCGATTCCTCGATTCCAGGTATTTATTGTATCCCATTCCATGGGATACAACCACCAGTGGGGCCTTCAATTCCCCCAGTTCGCCGCCGTAACTGGCCGCAATCGCCAGGTCGGCGTCGATCGTGCACGCCTGCTCCCACGGGACGACGATGGCGCCGATGTCGGCGAGAAATTGCTCGACGTCATGGACGAAAGGCGACGAGCGCGTCCACGTGAACAGCACCTGGAGACGTAGGTCGCCGTGGAGCAATGAGACGACGTCAAGCAGCCGGGTCAGCGATGTCACGTTGTGGACGATCGCCAGCACGGTGCGCCGCCCGGGTCGGGTCGTCCAGCGCTCGGACTCCGGTCCGACCGGAACCCTGGCCCACTCCTCTGTCATCGCCCGCCCTGTGTCACCAAACCGACAAACAGGGCAACCATAGCGAGGGTGCGTCAGTTGATGGTGAGCCCGCCGTGCAGGTCCCCGAGCTGGATGACCTTCTCCGCGTTCCCGTTGAAAACGTTCGTGACCCCGTCGTCCTTCGAGGTCGCCTCCACGCGTGTCTGCTGGAGCCTGTTCTCGACCTCGGTGCGGAACCCGGAGTCCTCACCCATGGCGCGCCGGAGCGCGGCCTCAAGCTCGTCGGCGAACGCGGGCTCAGCCTCCATCTCGCGACGCAGCGTCTCGGCGAGCCGGACGAGCCGGGCGTCATCCTCGGGATCGGCGATCGCGCCGCTCAGTACCTCCTCGTCGTCCGGCCGGCCGCGGAATCGGCCACGCACCTTGCGGCCCAGGGCGACGATCCCGTCCTTGACCGGCTGGCCGGTGAGCTCGACAGCCTTCCCTGCTGCGGCAGTGGCGATCGCCAAGGTCAACGGGTCCACCATCGATCACTCTCCAACGTCGGCGGGGCTGACGGTCAAGACAAGTTGACCACGTGTCCCGCCGATCCGCCACTGAAGCCGACGCACTGGCCGCATCCGAATCCCGCAACGAAGCCAGAGGTGAACCCAGGCGGCGCCGTCCGAAGCCATTTGTCGAGTTCGTCCAACCTGAGGGTCTCCTCGATGGCGACCGGCTCAAGGATTTACTCGCGAGTTCTGTCGCCTCGTCTGTGATGAGTAGATACACCTTTGGGATTCGAATCCGGCCACGACGACGCGTGTTCTCTTGAGGTCCGGCTGCCAGTGCGATGACGGCAGCAGGTCCTCCGATGTTCGTTGAAATCTCTGTGATCGCCGTAGCGCCAGAACTTGGCGCCTTTTTGCGGATATAGCCGATCGCTGGCCGCCAGCCGGGTCCGCGCCGAGTGCCGCAACTGATGCACCGTCCACCCCTTACCGTGCGAGTCCAAGGCGGCCGAGGCGGTCTTGGAACAGGTACTCCGCGCGCGGGTACGAGGGCCGGCCGCGGCCAGTGACCGGGCACACGTTGCCGGCCGCCGGGACCCGCCGCCCCGAGGCCGGGACCTGCCGGTCGGCCAAGAACACCGGCCTGGTGGTGCGGCCCTTGAGCAGCCGGGCGGTGCCTGTGGCCCACTGCATGGACTCGATCGCTCCGAACTTGTCCACCGCGCTGTGTCTGAGCCCTGTTGCAGGGCTCTTCCAGCAGTAACCGCGGCTCGGCCGCCAGGGGCGCGGACCAGCTCGATGCGCTGGAACAAACGCAGGTTAATGAGCGAACAGATTTCTTTCGATCGGAGGCCGGGTCCAGGGGTGATCCTCCGGGGGATCGGATCACAACCTTTTCGGCTGATGATTCCCCGCCGCCGGTTGTGCTGTCCTGGGACGGCTTCATCCTTGACCGCCCTCGGTGGTGAGGCAGTGGTGTTTCTGAACCCGGCGCGGTCGGTGTTCGGCAGTGGGCGAGGCCGGCTGGGCCAGGCCGCCGGCAATGCGGTGCGGTGCGGTTCGGTCACCCACGCCGGGGCAGCGGTTTCCGCGCGCGACCCGGCGATGCCGCCGGTGTCCTCTGACCGACCGAAGGAACGACGAGGAGGAGGAACGGGTGCAGACCGGTGTGAATCTGGGGGAACGGGTCCGCTTGGGGCCGCCGCCAGGTGGGCAAGGTGATGCACTCGGCGGATTCAATTGGTCGTCGCAACAATGACTCTCTTTCATCCTCGGACATGCGGGTTGATCACAGCATGATCGCGAGTTGATGGACCCCCTTTCGGATGCAGAGAAGCCCCTGGTAGACGGGTTGATCACCACAACCCACGCCGTCCCACCAGGAGCTTTTGCATGCTGTTTTACCGTGCCGCTGTGGATTTGTCGCGTCCGACGCTGAAGTGTGTGGGGGGATCGTCCGGCGTCATCGCCGGGCGATCGGGTCGCGGTGGCGGCTGCTGAACCCGGGCCGGCAGGCTCTGCTGGTGCTGGTGCTGGTGCTGGTGCATCTGCGCAAGGGCGAGACGCTCGTCGAGGCCGCCGCGGGCTTCGGGGTGTCGGTGGCCACCGCCTGGCGCTACGTCGAGGAGATCGTCGCGTTGCTGTCGGCGCATTCCCCCAAGCTGGGGGCTGCATTGCGCAAGGCCAAGACGGACGAGATGACGCACCTGGTCCTGGATGGCACGCTGATCCACACCGACCGGGTGAAGGCCGACCGCCCCTACTTCTGCGGCAAGCACCGGGTGCACGGGATGAACGTGCAGGTGATCGCCGGACCGGACGGGACGATCCTGTGGACCTCGGGGGCGATGCCCGGCAAGGTCCACGACCTGACCGCCACCCGCGTCTGGGGAGTCCTGCGGGAGCTGGAGAAGGCGGGAATCCCACGTTGTCTGGCAGACACCGCGAGGTACTGCGGGTCACGCCGCTGACCGGCGCGGTCTTCATGGTGCTGGTCGACCTTGCCGCCAGGATCGCTGGCCGACCCAACGAGCTGTCGGTCGGGACCTTCACACGCCGGGCCTCGGCGTCCGTTCTTCCTGCGGCTTGCTGCGGCGGCGGGCCACGGGAGGCGACCATGCGCCTCGACCTGGCCGGCGTCGCCGCTCATATCGACGCCCGCCCGATGGTCGGCCTCGCCGCCGCGACCGGTGAGTTCGTCGCCCTCGTCGGCCGCAACGGCCGCGGCACGTCCACCCTGCTGCGCAGCGTGTACCGGTAGCTGCTCATCCGCGTGTACCGGTCATGGCAGCTCCGGCGGCGGCCGCGACGCGCTTGAGGCTGTGAACCCAGGACTCGATCTGTTCCGCTGGAACGGCGGCGGGCATACCGGTTATCCGGATCGCCATCGGGGGCAGGTCTGCGTCAGTGGGGATGGGCGCGACGATCGAGGCGAGGTCGTACAGTTCGCCCGGCAGGAGGTCAGGGCAGAACAGTTCGGCTAGCTCGGAGGTCGCCTGTTGCACCGCGCGCTCGTGTCGTGGCAGGCGGTCGGACTCCTCGAACGCGGACAGTGCCGCTTGTTGGCGCTGGAGGAGCCGGGGCTCGGCGGCGAGAAGGGAGTAGCCGCACGCGCGTACCTTGTCGAGCCCGGCACGATAGAGATCGCGGCGGTCGCGACTGTCATCGGGGGCGCGCCGCAGCCACTCCTCGACCTGCGCCGCTGTCGAGTTCACCAGGAAGACCGCTCCGAGCGGCGGGATGATCGGCTGCCGATGGCCGAGGGGAAAGGGTTCAGCGACCGATCCCCGGTTCGCCGCGAGCACCTGCACGGCGTCACCGCGGATCTCGGCCAGGACGCCACAGTTGACAGCGAGCTCGGTGCTGAGGTCCTCGATCTGGGATCGGATCGTTTCGGCCAGCTGCGCAGCTTGGATCAGGTCGGGATCCGGCGTGGCGATGAAAGATCCGGGTGAGAACCGTCCGTAGCCACCCTGGAAGAACAGCAGCGGAAGCGTTGACCGCTCGACGGCCAGCTCGTGGACCAGCCCGAGGACGACGAAATGGTCGCCTGCCTCCCGAATGTCCTGGAACGTGCACTCGATCCAGCACACGGAGTCCTCGATGATGGGCGAACCGAGTGGTCCGGGCCGCCAGCGAACGCCGTCGAACTTGTCCGCTCCGCCCGTCGCGATGCGGCGGCACAGCGGCTCCTGGTCAGATGCCAGGACGTTGACGCAGAAGGCTCCGGCCGTCCGCAGTTGACGGAAGCTCCTGGAGTTCGTGGCCGGGAAGAACGCGACCATCGGGGGGTCCAGAGAGACGGAGGAGAATGTTCCGACGACCATCCCGGTGGGGCGGCCGTCCTGGGCAATCGCCGTGACGACGGCCACCCCGGTCGGGTAGTGCCCCAGCGTTTCACGGAACAGGGCCGAGTCGATGCCCGTGGACATGAGAGACCTCCTTCAGTTGCTACCGGGCCGCAGGCCGGGGAGGCAGGAGCCGACCCGGTCCGATCCTGCGGGTGGCGGGTGCCCTTCGCCATGCGGCCAGGCCGACGGCGGCCAGGAGCGCGGTGCCGTTGAAAAGGTCGGGGATCCAGATGGGCAGGCCGGCCAGTTGCAGGCCTTTGACTCCGACGGCGAGGGTGTAGGCGGCGACGACGGTGCCCCAGATGTTGAAGCGGCCGCCCCGGAACTGTGTGGAGCCGAGGAACACCGCGGCGATCACGGGCAGCAGGTAGCCGGGCCCGACGGTCGGGTCGCCGGTGGACAGCTGGGAGGTCAACAGCAACCCCGCCAACCCGGCCACCGCGCCGGACGTCAGCAACGCGAACAGGATGACTCGCGAGGTGCGCACCCCCACCAGAGCAGCGGCCTGGGGATTGCCGCCGGTGGCGTAGACGCGGCGGCCTGCGGGTGTGTGTTCCAGGACGTACCAGAGCAGCACGGCGACGGCGAGCATGATGTAGACGGGGTAGGTGATGCCGAAAAGTTGGCCGGTGCCGAGCTTGCCGAAGCCGGCGGGAAGGTCGACGATCTGCTGGCTGCCGGAGACCCAAGCGGTCAACGCCGCCAGCAGCGAACTCACGGCCAGTGTGGCGATGAACGACGGAATCCGGGCGCGGGTGATCATCAACCAGGAGAACGCCCCCACCGCGGCACCGGCCAACAGCGACAGCACGATCGCCACCGGGATCGGAACGTGACCGACCAGCAACCGCGCGACCAGAACCGCACCCAGCCCCACCTGCGCACCGATCGCCAGATCGATCACACCCGCAGCCGTCGGGACCACCAGCCCGACCGCCACCAGACAGGTCAGCGCCTGATCCGACAGCAGTGACCGCCACGTCCCGGCCGTCAGGAACGTACCGGGAACCCACAACGCGAACACCACGACCATGAACGCCAGCAGATACAACGCCGAGACGTTCCGAAACGCCACCGCACGCCGCAACCGAACCCACCAACGCACCTCGGACACCGCTGCCGGCAAGGCGTCGCCAGACGCCTGCCCAGGACTCGCGGCGATACTGGTCGTCTGCATTTTCCTCACTCCGGATCGCTCGTACTGGTGCGAGCGTCGACCGTCTGGAGCCCCAACTCCTCGCGGACCAGACGTTCTTCGGTCAGGGCCTCCTGCGGGACCTCGCTGACCACCCGGCCGTCCTTGAGCACCAGGACGCGGTCGCACAGGGACACGAGTTCCTTGGAGTCCGAGGAGCACAGCAGGACGCCGGTCCCGTCCCGTCGGGCGGCCAGGACCAGTTCGTAGATGGCGGCTTTGGCGCCCACGTCGACGCCCTGGGTGGGCTCGTCGAGCAGGAGCACGCGAGGACGGACGCGCAGCCACTTGGCCAGTACGACCTTCTGCTGGTTGCCGCCGCTGAACAGCTTGAGCGGCTGCTCGGGGTGGGGCGGGCGCAGTCCGACGGTCCGCATCCAGGAGCGGGTCTGCGCCCGCTCGGTTCGCCTGTCCAGACGCCCGAAGGATCGTCGCAGCGGGCGCATCAGCGGCAGCGTCAGGTTCTCCCGGACGCTCATCTCCATCACCACGCCACTCCGCCGGCGGTCGGCCGGTACGTAGGCCATCCCGCTCTCTATCGCCGCCGGGACGTCGTCGGGGACCAGTTCCCGCCCGCCGACCTCGACCCGGCCGCCGGACCGGTGCCGGGCTCCGAACAGCATCGGTGCGAGTTGCTCTCGCCCTGAGCCCAGGATGCCGCCGACACCGACGATCTCACCCGCCCGCAGGCTCAGCGAGAAGTCGTGGATCTCCGCACCGTTGATGCCGGCCACGGTCAGTACCGGCTCACCGGTCTCGTCCCGACTCCGCACGGTCGTCTCGGCGATCTCGCGACCGGCGATGAGCGTCACCATCGTGTCGTGGTCGAGCTCGCTGGTGGCCTGTTCCGCGACCACCCGCCCGTCGCGCAGCACCACCACACGGTCGGCCAGTTCCAGCACCTCGTCGAGCCGGTGGGAGATGAAGATGACCCCCGCCCCGGACGAGGCGACCCGCCGGATCGCCTCGAACAGAACCTGCACCTCATCGCCGTGCAGCGCCGCCGTGGGCTCGTCGAGCAGCAGTACGTTGTCCGGACGGGTCCAGCCGTCCAGCGCCCGGGCGATCGCGACGATCGTCCGCTGCGCCGGCGACAGCTTCCCCACCGGGACCGTCACGTCCAGGCTGGCGCCGAATCGGGCGATGAGCTGCCGGGCGTGGCGGCGCTCGGCGGCCCCGCGGACGGGTGCGAGCGCCCGGCCGCGCGCCGACCTGCCCAACCCGAGGTTCTCCACTGCCGTCAGAATGTCGGCCAGACCGAGATCCTGGTGGATGAAATGCAGATTCTCGCGGGCCGCCGGTCCCGACGCCAACTCGCCGTCGGCGTCACGTACCTCGACGACGGTCCCGGGATCGGCCTGGTGCACACCGGCCAGAATCTTGACCAGGGTCGACTTGCCCGAGCCGTTGTGTCCCAGCACCGCGACAACTTCCCCCGGGTGGACCTCCAGCGACACGCCGTCCAGCGCCTTCAGCCCCGGGAACGTCTTCGACATGCCTTCGATCCGAAGCAGAGGCGCCGCGGTGTCGGCCATCAGGAGACCTGCCAGAGCTTGGCGAACCGCTGGGCGTAGTCGGGGAACGCCGACCAGCCGAGGGTCGGGTTGAAGGTGATGTCCTTCTGCTCCAAGAACTGCTCGGGCACCACGCCGGCCTGCTCGTTCGCCGTCGGCTGGGCGCCCTCGATCAGGCGGGCGGCCGCGTCGACGGCGGTCCACGTCGAGACCGGGAAGTCGATGTTCAGGGCGGCGGTCAGCGAGCCGCTCTTGATGTCCTGCAGGTTGCCGGCGGTGGGGCCGAAGCCCACGGTCGTGACCGACAGACCGGCGGCCTTCATCACCGGCGGCAGCCCTCCGGCCGCCGAGAGGCTCACGAACACCGCCGCGTTCGTGTCCTGGTGGGCCTGCAGGTCGGTCACGATGGTCCGCGGCGCCGTTGTCCCGAGAGTGCTCACGTCGATGGGGACGACGCGCACCTTGCACGCTGGGCAGTCCGCCTTCATCTCGGCCTGGAAGGCCTTCTGCACCGGAGCCGAGATGTCGAGGGCGGGCAGGGTGTAGAGCACCGGGTGGGCTTGTGCGCCCTTGTTCGCGATCACCCAGTCGGCCAGGAGCTTTCCGTTGCGCCGGCTCAGGTCGGTGCCCAGGTAGTTGAACGTGATGCCGTACGGCTTCACGTCCTTGTCGATCTGGAGGGAGACCAGCTTCGCGCCGCCGTCGGCGAGCTTCTTCAGACCACTGCCGAACAGCGCCGGGTCGATCGCACCGAGGATGACGGCGTCCGGCTTCAGCGCGTTCGCGCTCGACGCGGCGGCCTGCGCCGTCTGCGCCGTCGAACCGGCGTTCACCGCGGTGTACGTCCCGCCAATCGCCTTGACCGCCTGCTGCACGAACATGCCCACCGCGGCGCAGATGGGCGTCGAGCACTGGAGATAGACGAACTTCTTGCCGGCCGGCAGCTTCTGCGGCAGAGGCTCGGTCACCGGGAAGCCGGTCGGCGGAACCGTGTAGGGCGCGAGTGCCGTCTTCGCCGCCGCGACGTTCGCCTTCCGCCCCGACTTCGAAGCGGCGGCCGAACCTGATGAGGCACCGCAGGCCGCGACGGACATGACCGCGACCGCCGAGACACAGGTGATGATCATCTTCCAGGTGGCGCCGCGGTTTGCGCGTCCGCCGACGGCGCTGCCGCGCCCCAGGTCACTGAACCTTGCGAGCATCTTTCGCGCTCCTGTGGGGGTGGATGGGTGCAGAAATGACGTGATGCTGCGAACCGGCTCGCCCCGGCACGCCTCGGGGGCCTCCGCGGTCGGTGCTGTCCCCCGACCTAAATGGGCCGAACCAATAGGCCTTACCCTGCACCTCGCCCATGAGCCGCGTCAAGACTTCCGGCGCCTGTATCAGGGCTAATGGTTAGGTCTGATTTCGATGGCCGTAGCCGAGCGCGGACACGCCGACGCGCAGGCCGGAGCCCATGGGGTCCTTCGAGGCGGGGCCGGCGGCCCGGTATCCCCGGACCTGGTTCTCGGTTCAGAGCGACAGCAGGAGTCGGTGACCGCCGGGCTCAGCTCGAGTGCCGGTGCGCTTCCGCGGCCTGCCGGGCGGCGTCGTCGTCACCGGCCAGGATGGCGGTGACCAGGTCGCTGTGGACCCTCAGTCGCTGCGCCAGGTAGTCGTTGTCGCGGGGCTGGGGATCCACCAGCGACACCTGGTTGACGAACTCGTAGAGCCCGACGTAGGTGCCCCTCAGTACCGCGTTCGGCGAGATGGCCGCGATGCGGACGTGCAGGTCCCAGTTCAGCG
Source organism: Actinomadura opuntiae (assembly GCF_030283205.1). Taxonomy (GTDB): domain Bacteria; phylum Actinomycetota; class Actinomycetes; order Streptosporangiales; family Streptosporangiaceae; genus Spirillospora. The sequence continues at coordinate 175,452 of NZ_JASNWF010000015.1, read as the reverse complement.
AGACGAACTGGGACACGTCCTCGAGGTTCTTCTCCATCGCCCGGATCAGCGCCTTGAGCTCGCGCCCGTCCTTCGCCGAGCGGTGCCTTGCCGCGTGCACGGCCACGAGCGGCTCGAGCTGCTCGCGGACCTCGATGGCCTCGGCCACCGCCAACGGCTCACCGTGCACGACGAGGAGCGTACGCCCGAGCCGGACGACCGGATCGGCCGCTGCGACGAACAGTCCCCCGCCCGGCCCGGGCCGAACCACGATCCGCCGCCGTTCCTGCAGCAGCCGGATCGCCTCGTTGACAGTGGCCTTCGCGACGCCGGTCTGCTCACGCAGGTCGGCACGGGTGCCTATGTGGTCACCGGGACGCAGTCCGTCCTTGTCGATCTTGTCCTCGACATAGGCCACGACGTCCTCGGCGCGGGTTCGCTGGGCAGGTAGGACCATGGATGGAGCCTAACGGATACGCCCGATTCGACCAGGATCCGGTCTGGCCGGCTCCTCCCTTGACGGAACCGGCCGGAGACCGCATTATTATCAAACCTATTGGTTCGGTCTATTTCATCAAGGAGTCGGCAGTTGCTACTGGTGACGGCGGCGAACGGCAATCAAGGCAAGGTGCTACTCCCGCGACTCATGGCGGCCGGAGTCACACTTCGTGCCTGTGTTCGCTCCGAAGAGTCGGCACAGGCCCTGCACGCGAACGGTGTCACCGACGTCGTCGTCGGGGACGCCGCCGACCCGGACGTCCTGACCCGAGCCATGCGAGGCGTTGAGAAGGTCTACTACGTCGGGCCCGCTCTCCATCCCCGAGAACGGGAGATGGGGATCGCCGCCATCGACGCCGCCCGGGCGGCCGGTGTACGGCATTTCGTCTTCAGCTCGGTGCTTCACCCGATCATCACCGACCTCGTCCAACACGAGATCAAGCGCGACCTCGAAGAACATCTCTTCTCGTCGGGGATGGAGTTCACCATCCTCCAACCCGCCAACTACATGCTGCGCCATCGGCTCAGGGCCGCCTTCGAGAGGGACGTCTTCGCCCTCTCTTGGGCGCTCGACCGCTACCAGTCGATGGTGGACCTGGGTGACGTGACCGAAGTGGCCGCAGGCGTCCTCATCGACGCCGAACAGCACGCCGGCGCCACCTACGAGCTGGTGGCGCCCGGGCGATACACGGCCCACGACCTCGCGAAGATCCTGTCAGAGGTGACGGGGCGCCACGTCACCGCCGAACGCATCGACTCCGAGACCTTTCTCAAGGCGACCCTCGGAGCCGAGAGCCCCACCCGGTTCCCGTACCAGGCCCGGCTCCTGCGGGCGATCAGCGATCGCTACAGCAGCCATGACTTCATCGGAAACCCCAACGTACTGACGTGGCTGCTCGGCCGACCCCCGACCACTTTCGAGCAGTTCGCCCAGCGGGAATTCGACGCCTTCACGGCCAAGAAAGCCTCGTACTGAGGGAGCTAGTCGAGCGGCTCCGTCGGAGGCAGGGCGACCGCTCGGAGGAAGGCCTGGGCGAAGGCCTCGATGGCCTCGTCCTTGTTGGGAAGGTCGGCCGCAGGGACGACCTGGCTCGTGACGGGGCGCAGAAGGAAGTGCAGGAAGATCGGGCCGACCATGAGCTGGGTGAGCAGCAGGGGCGGCAGATCACGGATGCGACCGGCGGCGGCCTCCTCGGCGAGCCATGCGCCCAGCCCCGCCAGCAGGCGAGGGGTGAGGTTCTGGAAGACCATGTGGACGCTCTCGTCACCGGGACGGGCGAAGACCTCCGCGAGGAGCGTCGGCAGGACGCGCGGTTCGCGCTCCAGTGTGTCGACCATGAGCCGGGTCAGGCGTCGGACAGTGTCCTCCAGGTCGCCACGCGACGAGGCAAGGAACGCCTCGACGTCGAGGATGGGGCTGTAACGCTCGAACACCGCCCGCAGGAGTTCGTCGCGGCTCCCGAAGGTCGTGTAGAGGCTGGGCACGGAGCACTCGGCCGCAGCCGCCACCCGCTCGAAGGTCACGCGTCCCAGCCCCTGCGTGCTGATCATGGTGCCCGTGACCTCGATCGCGCGCTCCCTGACCGGCTTCCGGCCTCCCAGTTCGACGCCGGCGGCGAGCAACGCCTCGTCCAGCGCGTTCCGGGTGCCGCCGAGCCGGCGCACCAGTGTGCTGCGGGAGAGTCCGGCTTCCAGGGCGATGTCCCGCAGGGTCACCTCGGCCACGGAGACGCCCCGGTCCGCCGCGGCCCGCAGTGTGGCTTCGATGATCTCCTGCGGGACCTGACCGCCGGGCGAGCTCTTGATGCGTGACATATCGTTCAATTTACTATGAACTCGCATGTCAGGCGAAACGGGCGGCTACTCCGCCTGGATCGCCTTCAGGAATCCGATCATGCCCGCGTCGCCGTGCTCGCGCAGCACGTTCGTCTTCATGTCCGGGTTGTGTTCGGCGTTCGGCTCGGGGACCAGGGGGTTGCCGGTCCAGGACATCAGCCGGCAGACGCGCCGCCGAATGAGCCACCCGCGGTCGGTTCGGACGAGCTCGTCGTCGTACCAGCCGGTTCCCTGCCAGGTCGGACCGCCTTCGGCCGCCTCGCGCACGAGCAGCCAGTTGCCGTAGGCGAAGGCGTGGGCCCTGTCGCCATCGACGTGCACCAGATGGCCCATCATCGTGTGCTGGTGGCCGTCCAGCGTCTCGTGGAACTCGGCGAACGAGCGCTTGAACTCGGCGAGGCCCTTCCATGCGGCTCCGGCCGGGCCGAACTCCGCCGTCACGTCCTCGGTGAAGACCCGGTCGAACAGATCCCACTGGTGGGCGTCGAGCGCGAACCCGTAGAGGTTCATGGCCTCGATGATGGCGGCCTTGTCGTGTTCAACCATGGTTGCCCTCCTCGTCCTTGCGGTCGCCCATCGGCGTCAATGCCCGACCGAGCGCCCTTCGGTTGCGCGGCTCACCCTAAGGAGGCTCCACGAAAAGTGTCAACACTTTGCCCGCGACACTCCGTGCCCGCCTCCGCACTGAAACGACTCCACATGATCTAAGCCCCTGCAAGATCTAGGGGGTTTCAGTAAGGCCAAGGTGGAGGGGCGAGAGCTTGCCCGGCCAGGTCAACCCGACCGGCCGCTCGTGAAAATGTTGACACTTTGCCTCGAGTTTTCCTAGGGTGCTCACCACATCCACTCCTCCGAGTCAGAATCGAGCGCCACGATCGTGCCGACAGACAGAGTCGAGAACCATACGGATCCGCCCGCGAGCGGGCCGGCATCCGGCGGGCCGCTCGCAGGGCTGCTCGTCATCGATCTCAGTCGTGCGCTCGCCGGACCGCAGGCCGGGATGATGCTCGGCGACCTCGGCGCTCGCGTGATCAAGGTCGAAAGTCCTGCCGGAGACGAGAGCCGGTCCTGGGGGCCGCCGTTCGTCCGCGCCGAGGACGGCACTGCGGAGTCGACGTACTTCCTGTCCTGCAACCGGAACAAGGAGTCGATCACGCTCGACCTGAAGAGCGACGAGGACTCCCGGCTGCTGGCCCGGCTCATCGAGCGGGCGGACGTCCTGCTGGAGAACTACAAGCCGGGCGGACTGCGGCGGCTGGGATTCGGGACCGAGCGGCTGATGGGGCTCAACCCGCGCTTGGTGGTGTTGTCGATCAGCGGGTTCGGGCACGACGGCCCTGAGGCGAGCCGCGCCGGATACGACCAGATCGCCCAGGGTGAGGCCGGGTTGATGTCCCTCACCGGACCGGACCCCGCGCATCCGCAGCGCGTCGGAGTGCCGATCGCCGACCTGCTCGCCGGCATGAACGGCGCGTTCGGCGTACTCGCGGCGCTGCGAGAGCGCGACCGCACCGGCAGGGGACAGATCGTCCGCACGTCGCTGCTGTCCTCCGTCGTCGCGGCCCACGCGTTCCAGGGAACGCGCTGGACAGTGGCCAACGAGGTCGGTCGCGCGCAGGGCAACCACCACCCGACCATCGCCCCCTACGGGCTGTTCCGCTGCGCGGGCGGAAGCGTGCAGATCGCCTGCGGGAACGACGCCATGTGGCACCGCCTCAGCGCCGCCTTCCACCTCGAGGCGGACGACCCGCGCTACGCGACGAACGCCGACCGGGTGGCGCACCGCGAAGCTCTCACCGAACTGCTCGAAGCCGTCTTTGCCCGCATCGAGCCGGGTGAACTGCTGCAGCGGCTCGCCGAGGCCGGTGTACCGGCCGGCCGGGTCCGCAGCCTCGACGAGGTCTACGAGTGGGAGCAGACCCGCTCCCAACATCTGCTCATCGACGTCGAGCATCACAGCTTGGGAAAGATCAGCCTGCCGGGTTCGGCCTTGCGGACCTTCACCGTCGACTCGGCGGGCGCCGAGACCGAGATGACCCGCGTGGACCACCGCCCGCCCCCCGTTCTCGACGCCGACACCGCGTCCATCCGGGCCTGGCTGGACGCACCGTCATGCCTGGAGAGGAGAGCGCAGTGAGAGGTAGCGAGCCGGTGGCGGCCGCGGCGAGCCCTTCGGTCGCTTCCCTCCGGAGTGACCGCCGCGTACGGCCGAACTCGTTCACGTCAGTGTCGATGAGAGTGGAAGTTTGATGCGCATCGCTGAAACGGGCGGAAAGGCGGCGGGCATCGCCACCGGCGTCTTCGCGGGGCCGATCGCCGGCCTCCGGTACCAGACACCGACGCTCACCGGGATCACCAACGAACGCGGTGAGTTCCACTACCGGAAGGGTGAGGCGGTCAGCTTCCTCGTGGGCGGTCTCGTCCTGGGAGCGGTCGAGGGCGCGCCTCGGGTGAACCTCGCGCAGCTCGTCTACCGGGTGGCCGGGAAGATCGACCGGCTTCACGATCCGGCCGCGACCAATCTCGCGCGACTGGTCCAGACCCTGGACCAGTCCGGCGACGTCGAATCCGGCGTCACGATCGCGCCGATCGTGCACGACCTCGTCGGATCGGTCGTCATCGATTTCGACCAGGCCGAAGCCGGTCCGGCAGGCGCCGACCCCTTCGCCGACGATGCCGTGGTCACGGCCCTTCTGGACAAGCTCAACGCCACGCCGGGCGTCTTCACCGCGAAAACCCCCCGAAGGCTGCGCACCGCCGCCGCCGCCCGCAACACGCTCCGGCGCGACATCCGCGGAATCATCAAGATGACCGACGTCGCCATCCCGCTGCGCGACGGGTCCTTCGTCTACGCCGACGTCTTCCGTCCGGCCGACGACGGCCGCCACCCGGTCGTCATGAGCATGAGCTTCTACGGTAAGGCCTTCAATCACGAGTGCATCGGCAGCGAAGCGGACGCGCTGGCCAAGGAGGAGACCGAGGACCGCTACTTCTCGGGCAATCCCGAGGGCCAGCAGTACGAGAACCATGAGAGCGTCGACTCGGCCGTCTGGGTTCCGAACGGTTACGTGTGCGTTCGGATCGACAGCCGCGGGGTCGGCAACAGCCCCGGCGTCCAGTCTCCCCTGAGCGTCCAGGAGGCGGAGGACTACTACGACGCGATCGAATGGGCGGCAACGCAGTCCTGGTCCAACGGCAACGTCGGTCTCTGGGGGATGTCCTACCTGGCGATGACGCAGCACAACGTCGCCAGCCTGCGACCGCCCCACCTGAAGGCGATGATCGCCTTGGGCACCGACTCCGACCTCTACAACGAGGCCGTCTACGGCGGCGGCATCTTCGGCGAGGGCTTCTGGAACTGGTGGTGGAAGATCTGGTCCGGGCGGAACTTCTGCGGCGAGCGGCGTCCGGAGACCGACTGGATGGCCCGCGTGCTGGCGACCCCCTTCAACGATCCGGCCGCCTACGGCCCTCGTGGGTCGATCTTCATGTCTCCCGAGATCGAGAAGGCGACGGCGCCGGTCTGGATCGTCGGCCCCCAGACGGGTGCCACCATCCACCAGCTCGGCAGCAGCGAGACCTTCATCCGGTCCACCGGGGCCAAGGCGAAGAGGTTCGACTTCGTCGACGCCTGGTTCCCCCACGCCTACAAGAGCTCGACGATCGCCGAGCACATGCGGTTCTTCGACCACTGGCTCAAGGGCGCCGACAACGGCGTCATGGACGACGCTCCGGTCCGCGTCCAGGTCAGGACGGGCAACGGCGCCTACTACGTCTCGGAAGAGAACGAATGGCCGATCGCGCGGACCGTCTACCGCCGCTGGTACCTGGACGCCGTCCCGTCGGGCTGGAAGGGCGACGGCCGCCGGGAGGACTTCCTGCGGATCAGCGAGGAGATACCGGCCACCGGGAGCAGCGCGCACTACGACGCCCACCTCGAGCTGGGACGGCCCACGGGCTTTCCGACGGGTTCCGTCGGCGGCACACCGCGCTGGTCCACCGGCATCTCCTTCGTCAGCGAGCCGCTGACCGAGGACCTGGTGCTCGCCGGCTACATGAAGGTAGGCCTGTGGGTGTCGTCGACCAGCGACGACATGGACGTCTTCGTGTCCCTGCGCGTGATCGACGAGCAGGATCGAGAGATTCGCTACGAGGCCCTGGTCCATCCGATCGATCCGAACAACATCCACCCCGTCGGACACGGCTGGCTGAAGGCCTCACACCGCGAGTTGGACAAGGCGAGGTCGACGGAGTACTGGCCCGTCCACACGCACGCGGAGGCGGACCACCGGCCGCTGAAGCCCGGCGAGATCGTCCCGATCGAGATCGGGCTCAACCCGAGCAGCGCGAAGATCCGCAAGGGCTGCCGCCTGCGGATCGACGTTCAGCCCTACGCACCCGCCGGCCTGCCCGTCCGCGCGTACGACGAGAGCTACCACGTCGGGGCGGAGAACATGATCCACACCGGGCCGGCCCACCCGAGCTATGTCCAGCTGCCGATCGTGCCACCGAGGTGATCTCCGGCAGAGCGGTTCTCGATCCACAGGCACGACAGAGGAGATGACGACGATGGCGGCGACCCAAGAGACAACCGACAGGCTGACGGCGATCCTGGAGAAGGTGCGTGCGCTCGGCCCCACGCTGCGCGAGCGGGCGCTGGCCGCCGAACGCGCAGGCCGTCATTCGGACGAGACCATCGCCGATCTGGACGCCACCGGGGCCTTCGACATCGGCAGCCCCGCCGAGTTCGGCGGCTACGAGCTCACCGTCCGGCAGCAGTTGGACGTCGTCTCCGAGGTCTCCAAGTGGGACGGCTCCAGCGGATGGACCGTCTGGGCGGGAGCCTCCACGAACTGGATTCCGGCCGGCTCGGGCGCCCGCGTCGTCGAGGAGGTCTACGGCCCGCCGTGGGTCGGGCCGCGCGTCGCCGGTTCGAGCCACTTCCCGGCGTCCCGGGGGCGCGCGAGGCGTGTCGAGGGCGGCTGGATCATCTCCGGCGGCCCCTGGACGTTCGGGAGTGACGCGCTCTGGGCGCCGTTCACCAACCTCGGCTGCATCGCTGACGACGGCGAGGGCCCCTATCTGGTAGGCGTTCAGGTCCCGCGCGACGAGCTCCGCTTCCTCGACGACTGGCAGGTCGCCGGGATGCGCGCCACCGGCAGCGTCTCCCTCATGCTCGCCAAGGACGAACTCCTCGTCCCGGATTATCGGGGCGTCGACTTTCGTCACATCTCCGCCGGAACCCTCGACAACGGTCTCAAAGGCTCCCTCTGGAGGGCGCCCACGCTCGGCTGGGCCTTCAGCCTCATGGCGGGGATGTCGATCGGCATCGCCCAGGGCACGCTGGAGCGATTCCTCGAACGATCCGCCGGCCGGCCGATCCGCGGCACCACGTACAAGAACCAGCTCGAAGCGCCTTCCACGCATCTGATGCTCGCCGAAGTCCACGCCAAGATCCAGTCGGCCACGTTGATGACCCGCGCCAACGCCGAGGAGACCGACCGGCTCGGCGAGCTCGCCGCCGCCGGCACGCCGGCCGATCCGGACTACATGCAGATGTTCAGCGCCCGCGTCCTGGTCGAGACGGCCTTCGCGGCCAAGGCGTGCGCGGAGGCGATCGAGCTGCTCCAGAGGAACTCCGGATCGACCGCGATCATGGAGAGCGAGCCCATCCAGCGGGCCTGGCGCGACGCGCGTGTCATCACCCTGCACGGTGCCCTCAATCTCGAGGCCCTCTCCGAGAACTACGGGAGGCTGATGGCCGGGGCTCAGCCGCACAAGGTCGCGGGGATCACCACCCTGGACCGCTTCGCCCCCGCCCCTCCGAACAGGGTCGGCTGAGTGTCCGGCGCGAACCTGGCGGCGATCGTCGAGGCCCCCGGGGCCGAGCCGCGACTGGGCTCGGTCGTCCTGCCGCGGCGTGCCCCCGGCACCACGCTCGTGGCCGTGGCCGCGGCACCGTTGAATCCGCTGGACCTGGCCATCGCCTCCGGGACGTTCCACTCGGCACGTCACGAAGCCCCCTACGTCCCGGGCAGCGAGTGCGTGGGCGTCGTACTCGACTCCGACCGCCACCAGTCCGGCTCCTGGGTCTACGCCGAGTGCCACGCCTCACCGGCCACGCCGGGCACGTTCACCACGAAGGTACTCGTCGCCGACGAGAACGTGCTGGCGTTGCCCGGCGGCCTCGACCCGGTGCAGGCGGCGGCCGTCGGCAACTCCGGCACGGCGGCGTTCATGCCGCTGATCCAGGAGGCGGCGCTGCGTCCCGGAGAGACAGTGCTGGTGCTGGGAGCCACCGGCTCGGTCGGGCAGCTCGCCGTCCAAGTGGCACGGCAGAGCGGGGCAGGCCGGGTGGTCGGCGTCGCCCGCGACCGCGCGGCGCTGGAGCGGCTGCCGGCCCTCGGCGCGGATGCCGTCGTCGATCTGCGCGCCGGCGAGGACGCCGACGGGTTGTCGGTCCGCCTGCTCGCCGCGGCCGGGCCGGTGGACGTCGTCCTGGACGGTGTGTACGGGATGCCGCTGGAGGCGGCGCTGCGGGTGTGCGCACCTCGGGCACGGCTGGTCAACATCGGCAACCCGGCAGGCGCGACCGCACGGATACCGGCCGGGCTGCTGCGCGGCAAGCAGCTCACCCTGTCCGGCTTCGCAGGCCTACACACCCCGCTGCCGGACAAGCTGCCGGCACTGACCTGGCTGTGGACCGCCCTCGCCCGCGGCGAACTGGCCGTCGAGGTCCGCACCTTCCCGCTCACGGAACTCCCCTCGGCCTGGCGGACACAGGCGGACTCGCCGCACGCCAAGTGCGTCCTCCTGCCGGGAGACCCTCGCCACCTCCAGCCCACCCCGACACGACCGGAGCACACGACCGTGACCACCGCATCCACACCGTCCGGCTCCGCTCCGGACGCCCTCGGCCCGAAGGAGTCGGGGGCATGACGGCAGGAGGCGAGCCGAGCCCCGCCGTCCCGCCCCCGCCGATGGTCGACTGCGCCGTCGTCGGCGGCGGCCCCGTCGGCCTGCTGACCGCCGTCCTCCTCGGCTGGGCCGGGCTGCGGGTGTCGGTCGTGGAACGCTGGCCGCGGCGGTACCCACTGCCGCGGGCGTGCACCATCGACCATGAGGCGCTCCGCATCCTCCAGGCCGCGGGACTCATGGACGACCACGCCGACCTGTTCGAGCCGTCCCGGGGTGAGCGGGGCGGATACGAGTTCCGCAACGGCGACGGCGAGCTCCTGCAGGCCATCGACTGGAACCGGCCCGCCGAGTCGGGATGGGCGAACACCAACGGCTTCCACCAGCCCGACCTCGAGGCGGCCCTCGAAGGCCTGGCGACCGCCACCCCGGGAGTGACGGTCCACCGCGGCTGGACCTTCCAAAGCCTGACCCAGGATCGCGAGGGTGTGTCGGTCAAAATGACCGCCACCAGCCGACCGACCGAGGTCACCGACGTCCGGGCACGGTGGCTGATCGGCGCCGACGGGGCCAACAGCCCCGTCCGTTCCCAGCTCGGTATCGAGGTCGGGGATTCGGGGTTCCAGGCCGACTGGCTGGTGGTGGACTACCTGCCGCTGGGCGAGGAGAAGTGGAGCGCCTTCGTCACCCAGTACTGCGACCCGGCGCAACCGGCGACCGCGGTCAACAGCGGCCCCGGCCGGCGCCGGTTCGAGTTCATGCGCCGCGCGGACACGACCGTCGAGGAACTGGCCCGGGAAAGCACGGCCTGGCGGCTCATGGCGCCCTGGGGCGTGACGCCGGAGACCGCCCGGCTCGAACGGCACGCCGTCTATACCTTCCGGGGCCGGTGGGCGCGCGTCTGGCGCGAGGGGAACGTCTTCCTCGCCGGTGACGCCGCCCACCTCATGCCTCCGTTCCTCGGGCAGGGGCTGTGTTCGGGGCTGCGGGACGCCCGGGCGCTCACCTGGCGGCTGGGCATGGTGCATCGTGAGCTGGCGGCGCCGACCGTGCTCGACACCTACGGGCCCGAACGCACGGGGCACGTCCGGGAGATCATCGATGAGGCGGTCGCCGCCGGCCGCGTCATCTGCGAACTCGACGTCGACCGGGCGGCCGCCAGGGACGCCGAGATGAGGAAGCGGTCGCGCGATCCCGACGCCGCCCCGCTGGAACCTCCGCACCCCCGCCTGGGCGAGCCGTCCCTGACGCTGGCGAGCAGGGGCGTCGACGGCCGGCTCGCGCCTCAGGGGCGGGTCCGGGTCGGCGGCCGAGTGGGCCTGTTCGACGACATCGTCGGCGGCGGCTGGCAGCTGATCAGCCGCAGCGGGGACCCGGCCGGGCTCCTGGACGGCCAGGACACGTCCTGGTTCCGGCGGATCGGCGGCGTGATCGCCGATGTGTCGGGCGAAGGTCCCGTCCACGATCTCGACGGAACCTACGAGCGCTGGTTCACCGAGCACGGGTGCGAGGCGCTCCTAGTCCGGCCCGACTTCTATGTCTTCGCGGCCGGGGCGCACAGCCAGATCCCGCTCTTCGTCTCGTGCCTGCGCCAGACGCTCCAGCCGACCTCTACAGAAGGAGAGTGATCGACCATGGCCATGCGCGTCACCCGGCTCGCCGACGCAACACCGTTCGACCCACCGGGACACCGCGGCGTGGGGCCGGTCCGCCTGCAGGACGGGGAGACCGTCACCGTCGTGCTGTCCCACTACCTGCCGGGCGGGCGGGCCGAGATGGCCCCCCAGCCCACCGAGACCGTCTACGTCGTCGTCGCCGGCGAGCTGACAATGATCAGCGAAGGGACCGAGAAGACGCTCCGGCCCCACGACTCCGCGCATTTCACGCCCGGAACCGTCCGCCAGGTGGTCAACCGGACCCATCTGCCCGCCAGCATGCTCGTCATCCGGCCGGCGAGCCGATGACGACACCACATCCACTGCCCGGCGGTGATCTTCCGGAGGCCCACCGACCACGGCCGGACGGCACCTTCGACGCGACGGTGATCACGTTCGCGGCGATGGGGCTGTTCGACGGCCTGGCCGCCGACCAACGCGCGCGTGTGCTGCTACCCCACACCGACATCAACCGGACGCACTGGAACTTCCTGCCCGAATCTGGCCGTCATGGGCTCCCCCTCGGCGAACTCGACCGCCGTCAGGAGACGCTGGCGCACCGGCTGATCGCCGAGTCGATGTCGATCCCGGCCTACGCCCGAGTGGTCCAGGTGATGGCCAACGAGCACGTCCTGCGCGAGCTCAACCTGCCGGTGTTCGGTCATGTCGCGGCCACCTTCCGCGACGCCCGCGGCTACTTCCTCACCTTCTTCGGCCAGCCGCAACCGGACACCACCTGGGGCTGGCGGCTGGTCGGCCACCATCTGTCGATCAACGTCACCGTCGTCGACGGAGACCTGGTCAGCGCCACGCCGTTCCTGCTCGGCGCCGAACCCGCCCGCTTCGGTCCCTTCCGGATCCTGGGCGAGGAGGAGGACGCGGCCTTCACCCTGCTGGACGGACTCACCGGCGCCCAGCGGAAGGAGGCGATCATCCATCACCGGCCGCCCGCGGACTTCGTCACCCGGACCGTCGCGACCATCGGCGAGGTCGAGTACCCCGACCACCACGGCGTCGGCCGCCGGGACGCGATGATCACGGACGAGGACCGTGCGGCCCTGGCCTACTTCCGCGCCCACCCTCGCGGCATCCGCGTCGGCGATCTATCCCCCGACCAGCGCACTCACTTCGACGGCCTGCTCGCCCGGTTCGTCGAGCGCGCCCGTCCAGGCCTGGTCGGCTTCGAGATGGACCGCATCGGGGCGGCGGGCGGCGTCGAGGAACTGCGCTTCGCCTGGGCCGGCGGCACGTCCATCGACCAGCCGCACTACTTCCGCATCCAGGGCCCCGCCACCCTCATCGAGTTCGACAACGCCGAAGACGACGCCAACCACGTGCACAGCGTCTGGCGCGATCCCGTCAACGACTTCGGCGCCGATCTGCTGATCCAGCACCACCTGGAACACGACCACACCGGCGCAGAGACCGGGAAAGGAAACGCATGAGAATCGTGGGCGTCAAACGGCCGGGCGCCGGAACCGGTGTGGAGGCCGCCACCCTGGCCGAACAGGGCGGCGAGGTGACCGTCATCGCCCCGCTCGAAAACTTCTGGGCCGACCCGGCCGGCCACCTGTCCCGGCCGGCCCCGGGCCCGACACTGGCCACCACCTCCGTCAAGCTGGTTCCCCCGGCGCTTCCCGGCGCACGTGTCATCTGCATCGGGCTCAACTACCGGCAGCACGCCGCAGAGGGCAGCTATCGCGACCAGGAACTGCCGCCATATCCGACCCTGTTCGCCCGATGGACCCAGTCCCTGACCGTGGACGGAGCGAAGGTCCCCGTGCCCGCCAACGAGGAGGGGCTGGACTGGGAGGGCGAGGTCGTCGCCTGGGTCGGCGAACCGCTCATCGACGCCTCCCCCGAGGAGGCCCGGGCGGCGGTGATCGGCTACTCCGTGTTCAATGATCTGACCGCCCGCAGAGCGCAGAAGCTGACCTCTCAGTGGATCCTGGGCAAGAACGGGGACCGGTCGGGGCCGATCGGCCCGATCATTCCCGCCGCCGATGTCGGCGATCTGAGTCAGGGCCTGCGGCTCCAGACCCGCGTCAACGGGCAGATCATGCAGGACGCCCGCACCGACCAGATGATCTACACCGTCGGCGAGACGCTGTCGCTGATCTCCCACACCCTGACGTTGAGACCCGGCGATCTCCTCGCCACCGGTACGCCGGAGGGTGTCGGCTACGTCCGCAAACCCCCTCGGCTCCTCCAGCCAGGGGACACCGTGGAAGTGGAGGTGGAGCGCCTGGGCGTGGTCCGCAACACCGTGGTGGGCGACGACCACCGGCGCGACCACCGGCCGTCCAACGGTGCCGACGGCCGGCTGTCCGCGAAGCCGTGACCTCAGCGGGCGGGGCGAAGGCTCGCCCACGTTCTCGCCGTTCGACCCGCCCTGCACCCCACCAGGTGTCAACATTTTCACCCACGGTGAGTGCTCTGTGTACGCCTTGGCACTGAAGAACAGGCGTTCTGGTCGGCTCTTCGACATCGGCCGGGAGCGGGGTGCCCTCGAAAGTGTCGGCAGAACCAAGGTCGGCATCGGCTACTTTGGGTACTTGCAGCTCGTCCCGGCGGCTCAGGAAGACCTCCGGGCGCCATCCGGCAACGCGTGAAAGGCCCGCAGACGATGACAGCACAGCCGGCCGAGGCTGCGGAGAAGACCGCCCACCCCGACGAGGTGAGCCGAGCCCATCACGCCCTGCGTCGCGCGATCATGCACGGCGAACTGCGCGCCGGCGATCCGCTGTCGCAGGTCGAGCTGGCCCGGCAGCTCGGGGTGAGCCGCGGTCCGTTGCGCGAGGCGCTCAGAATCCTGCAGCGCGAAGGGTTCGTCCAGCAGGAGTCCCAGCACCGCGCCCGGGTTTCGGCCTTCAGCGACGAGGACCTCGACGATCTCTACGCGATGCGGATCAGCCTTGAGGCGCTCGCGATCGGGATCGCCGTCCCGCGGATGAGCGAGGAACACCTCCAGCGGCTTGACCACCTGCTCCAGGAGATGGACGACAAGGCCCGCATCGGGGACGTCGAGCAGTGGGAGTGCCCGCACGAGCAGTTCCATCGCGCTCTGGTCCACCCGTCCGGCCCGCGCATCGAACGCGAACTCGCCCTGCTGTCGGACCACGCCACGCGCTATCGCCTGGCCTTCGTCTCCTGGAACCCGCTGGAGTGGCAGGCGGACACGAGCTCACAGCACCACACGATCGCCGAGGCGGTGAAGTCGCGTGATGCGAACGCCGCCGCCCGCGCACTGGCCACCCACCTGGGGCGCACCGCCCTGGTCGTCCTCTCGATCGCCTCACCCACCTACGAGCCCGTCCGCATCCGCAGAGCCCTCGCCGCCGCCTGCAACCAGTAGCCGACATCGGTCAGCCCTCACCGAACGCCGCCGACAGCCCGCACTGGGTCAGGTCCATCACCGAGGAGTCGGTGAGTGTGGTGACGTCGGCCGCGCCCACCACGGCGGACTCGGCGACACCGGGTGGGAGACGTTCGTGCTCGGCGGACTGCCGACCGGTGACCTCGTGCCACCACACGTCCCGCGTGGGAGGTCCACCTCGATTGATATTCGACTATAGGCTACATTAATCAAAGACTCACATATCATTGAATCATCGGGACAAAGGACGCTCTACGGGCATGCCGCGATTCCGGGCGGCGAAAGGAAGCGGCAATGAGCCAGAACGAGAAGGTGTTCGAGCCGTCGCGCGACGAGGCGCACGGGCTGCTGAGCGGGTTCGAGCCGGGCACCCGGCCCCTGCGAGCGGGCTACCGGATCGACCCCGGCTTCCGGGCGCTGCCGACCGACGTCGTGTTCGAGAAGGACGTCGCCGTCACCATGCGCGACGGCGTGAACTCTTCCTGGCCGACGGCACGGTCATCGGACACGCGCTGACCCGGTTCGGTGACACCACCGACGGCTTCGCCGCACACCTGACGGTCTACGTTCCCGCCGCGTGCCCGCAGGACGTACTGGAGCACCACTTGCGGCATTTCGCGGTCGAGTTCAGGAACCGGATCGTCGCCGCTGCGGCGGCCCGCGCCTGACGTGCAACCGCTGGTACCACCACTCGCCGGTCGAAAACGTGGGTACGGCGAACCGGAAAGATCACTGTCCGTAACACGCGATGAGATGCAAGGAGCTTCCATGAGCGATGACCTGAAGGTGTTCGTGCCGTCCCACCCTCTGGAGCCGGGCGACCGATACGGAATTCTGAGCGGGTACGAGCCCGGAATCCGGACGCTGGAGTCGGGCTTTCAGATCGCCCCGCCGTTCAAGCCGCTACCCGTCGATGTCGTCCTGGAGAAGGATGTTGCGGTCACTTTGCGTGACGGCGTCACGATCCATGTCGACATCTTCCGGCCCACCGGCACGGAGAAGGTGCCCGTCATCGTGGCCTGGAGCCCGTACGGCAAAGGACAGGGCACCTCTGCCAGCGTGATCGGCATCTTCGGCATGGTGGGACTGGACAACGGGATCGTCTCGGGCCTGGAGAAGTTCGAGGGCCCGGACCCTGCGTACTGGTGCGCGCACGGCTACGCGATCTGCAACCCCGACATCCGGGGCGTGGCCCACTCCGAAGGCGACAGCGTCGTGTGGGACCGCCAGGAGGGCCGGGACTGCTACGACCTGATCGAGTGGCTGGGCGTCCAGGACTGGTGCACCGGCAAGGTCGCGATGAGCGGAACCTCGTATCTGGCGGTCTCGCAGTGGTTCACCGCGGCCGAGCAGCCTGGCCACCTGGCGGCGATCAATCCGTGGGAGGGCGTGAGCGATGTCTACCGCGATCTGGTGATGCGCGGCGGCATGCCCGACACCGGCTTCGCCCAGCAACTCCAGGACCACACCTACTGGGGAAACAACCGCAAGGAAGACCTCCTGGCGGAGGCTGAGCGCTACCCGTTGATAAATGCCCTGTGGGAAGACAAGATCCCGCAGTTCGAGAAGATCACCGTGCCCGCGTACGTCGTCGCCAGCTACTCCAACACCCTGCACACCGCAGGCACCTTCCGCGCCTGGCGCCGGATGGCTTCCAAGGACAAGTGGCTGCGCATCCACAACAGCCAGGAATGGCCCGACTACTACGACGAGGCCAACCGGGAGGATCTGCGCCGGTTCTTCGACCACTTCCTTAAGGGCGAGGACAACGGATGGGAGCAGACGCCATGGGTGCGCTACTCGCTGCTCGACCTCGAAGGCGGCGACCGGGTGAACATCCCGGCGGACCAGTTCCCGCCGGCAGACGTGATGGCGACCAGGTACTACCTCGACGCCCGCTCACGGACCTTGGGCACAAAGGTGCCCACTGCCGAGGCGACGGCGACCTACACAGCCGGGACCAATCCGGACCTGGTGTCGTTCGTGACACGCTTCGATAAGGAGACCGTGCTGGTCGGATATCCGAAAGCACACCTGTGGGTCGAGGCGGAGGGGGCCGACGACATGGACCTGTTCCTCCTCGTCCAGAAGCTCGACGCCTACGGCACGCCGCTGCAGCAGTTCACCGTGCCCAACCACAACGCACGGGTCCATGACATCACCGAACACGGCGCCTCCATCCTGCGGTACAAGGGCAGCGACGGACGGCTTCGCGTCTCGATGCGCCATCTGGACGAGACGCTGTCCACTGAAGACGTCCCCGCCCACAGCTTCGACCGCGTCGAAAAGCTCTCACCCGGGGAAGTCGTCGACGTCGAGATCGATCTGCTGCCGGTCGGGCTCACGTTCTATCCGGGCGAACAACTTCGCCTCATCATCAGCGCGCACAGCATCCTGGGAACGATGATGCCCGGAAACCGCGAATACGTCCCTCAGAACCGGGGAACGCACGTCGTGCACACGGGAGGGGACCGCGCATCGTACCTGCAGCTCCCTGCCCGACCCGCGTGACATCCAGTCGGCTCGCCCCGTCTCGGGCGGGGCGAGCCGACGACATGCCGAGAGCACATCCGCCGACCTTCACCCAAGCGACAGAGGCGGTGATGGGCTCCTCAGTGGCTGTCGGAGTGTCGGTGGCCGCGTCCTCGCTCGGGGCAGCGTTGATCCGCGTCAGCGCTCGTGCGATCTTGTCCCAGTCCTGGCGGGCATAGAGGGTGTTGCGCGGCATCAGGTGAACCCCAGAGTCTCCGCGATGGTGCGGGGCCAGACGGTCCTCACCGCTTCGAGCAGGTCTCCACCGCCTCGAGCAGGCCTTTCAGGCCGTAGTTCCGCGGCCAGGGGTGTTCATCAGGCTGACCAGATGTTGCAGGTGCTTCCGGAAGCGGGCGACTGCGGCCGGATCCTCAGCGCCGCTCGTGCTCCCGTCGGCGTTGAACAGTCCCCTGTTGAGGAAACCCACGACACACCAGGCGACGGTGGCTATCTGCATCTCAGGGTCGGTGGGCAGTGTTACGCCACGGCTTTTATCGCTCATTATCTGGTGAACGGGAGCTACATATCGGTATTCGAGCTCGGCAAAGTCGGCGGCATCGTGCAGCAATCGATGCATCCACAACGCCGTCGCGTGAGGATTCTCCAAGTGGAAGTCCAGGAAGGCATCCGCGAATCGACGGAAGCAGTCCAGGCCCGGGGCGGCATTCTCCAGGGCGGTTTCAAGGGCGTCGCGCTGGCGCCGGATAAGCTCCTCCATGACTGAACGGTATAGACCGCTCTTTCCGCCCGCAGCGGCCACTTCTCGCCTGTCGGCCCCGGCGGAGACGAGCAGGTCAGTGGTGGTGCCATCATATCCGACCTCGGCGAAGATCCGGCCCGCGATGTCGCGAAGCGGCTCGGAGATCTCTCTGGCCTCAGGATCATCCCTGGACATTCTTCTACTATCGGTGCCTCTTCGCTGGGGAGGCAACGCCGCTGTCGAAAAATTCAGGTTCCTTGACCTGTGGCCGACCCGGCTCTACCGGGCGTTAGGGCGCCCTGGTCGGTAGGGCATCGGCTTGTGAAAGCTTTGTGTGAGTCTGGTCGAGGAATCTAGGGTAACTAATTAGTGTGAAAGTGGTCGAGGAGCGTCAGTCAGAATCCAGAAGATCGCGAGGGGATTGACGGGGGTCCCGGTGAGCCCGTGGATGCGCGGAGGTGCCCAGCCCCTGGTTGCCGCATCCACTGAACGGCGTCCAGGCTCATGTCGAGTGGCGTCCGGGGTCGACGTCCATCCGCCCCGGACCACCAGCGCATCGCCGGATTCCAGTTCTACGCCTTGGCGTCTTTGGGCAACTTCTAAGTCGCCGGAGGTGACCTCGTAGCCGCTCGGGAGCGGGCCGTCGGCGGCCAGGTCCAGCAGGACGCTACGGGTGACGATACCGGACGCGAAAGCGGTCGTGGATCCATGGCGAACCCCAGTCGGCCCTCGTCGGGGTCGATGCTGGCGTTGATGACCGGGTGGGCTTTCAGCGTCTCGGCGGCGGCTCTGACGAAGAACGGCAGCGGGGACAGTTTCAGGCCCTCGCGGGCGGCGAGCGTGTCCTTCGCCTGGGCCCGCAGCCGCATGATGGCGGGAGCATCGGCTTCGACGACCGAGGTGAGCTGCGCCGAGGTCTGCAGGGCCTTGGTCATGTTGCCGGCGATCACCTTGCGCATGCGGCTCATCTGGATCGTCCGCCCGCGCAGCGCGCTTGCGGTGGTCTCAGCGGCAGCGCGCGGCAGGCGCAAGTGCAGGTGTGAGCTCGGTGGCGTTCGCGGTCCTGTCGTGTGGAGAGGACACCCGCGCGGCCGGGGCAGCGGCTGCGGCCGGCGGAGATATGGGCGCACATGTCGACGCGGTCTCTTCTGTGCGGGAGGGCGGCAAGGCCGTTGACGGAGTGGTCGCCGACGTGGTGCGGGCGGGCGCGCCGATGAGGCTGAGTTGGGCGCCGACCTCGGCGATCTCTTCTTCGCCGACCAGTATCTCCAGGAGCACGCCTGCGGCCGGGGCGGGAATCTCGGTGTCCACCTTGTCGGTGGAGATCTCCAACAGTGGCTGGTCAGCCTCGACGATATCTCCGACGTCTTTCAGCCAGCGGGTGATGGTGCCTTCGGTGACGCTCTCGCCGAGCACCGGCATGACCACAGGAGTGCGGGGCGCCCCGCCGGCTGGTACGGCCCGGTCCTCTTGCACTGGTCTTGCAGCGGAGGAGGTGGCGACGGTGGGAGTCGGTGCGGTGGGCGCATCCGGCGGCGCGGCCTGACGGGTCGCGGGGGACGGCGCAGCGTCCGGAACCCGACTTCGGTGGTCTCGTCCTCGGCCACCGCGATCGAGGCCAGGATTCCCGAGATGGGGGCCGGTATCTCGGTGTCGACCTTGTCCGTGGAGACCTCCAGCAGTGGTTCATCGGCCCGGACATGGTCACCCTCGGCCTTCAGCCAGCGAGTGACGGTGCCTTCGGTGACGCTTTCGCCGAGCGAGGGCAGTGTTACTGAGACCGGCATGTTCGTTGGCTTCCTTGTCGTGGCGGAGGGATGGGCGGCTGGCGAGCCCGCGGCCGGTCGCCTTCCGGGCGACCGGCCGTCCGGATGCTCCGGGAGCCGGCCGCGGCGTGGTGCTTGGCTGGACAGGCAGCTGAGCACCAGGCAGGAAGGCAGACCCAGCCAGGGGACGGGCCCCGACCACCCGCGGCGGGAAGAGGGGCATCCGACACCTCTCGCCGATTCAGCGGATGCGGGGGAGGTGAGGGGTGTGAAGGGGGCTCCGGTTCGGGCGGCGATGTCGCTCGTTGTCGGTCCCGCGGTTGTTGGACACCACCCGCAGCCCGCCTGCGCCCTGGTCGTGAAGCGCGGCGATCAGCGTGGCGGGGACACCGCACAGGCCGAAGCCTCCCACCGCCAGGGGCGCACCGTGCCCGATGTCCGCCACCGCTTCCCTGGCAGAGCCGAATGTCTTGTCCATACGATCCTTCTACAAGCGCACGTGGATGCCCCGGCCGCACGTCCGGCGGAACCGGCCGCTACCGTTCGTGGCCGACGCGCGTTTACAAGGCGGCGTCGTCCTGCGGGCCCCAAGCAGGGGCATCAGCTGGTTCCTCACCGGCGCCGGTGGTTTCGCCCGGCGTTGAGGAGGTGACCATGCCGATTCGGCCGCCT
The DNA here is from genome assembly GCF_030283205.1 of Actinomadura opuntiae. Lineage (GTDB taxonomy): Bacteria > Actinomycetota > Actinomycetes > Streptosporangiales > Streptosporangiaceae > Spirillospora. The sequence goes on along the minus strand of NZ_JASNWF010000015.1, from coordinate 155,523 downwards.
GGTGCCAGGTGGCGGGGCCGCGGTGCTGGCGCTTCGGCCCGTGTGTGCGGTGCTCGGGCTCCTGACCAGGTGCGTTCGACTCCGCTCAAGGCTTTCATGGGACTGGCTCTCCAATACGTTCGGATCGGGTTGTTCAGGTGCCGCTTGGTGCGTGCTTGCCGGATGTCCACGGTGCGTGCCGGGTGTTCCGCCCCGGCGCCGGCGAGCCGGGCACGGATCCGGAAGCGCCCGCGGCGGCACCGCGAAGCGTGCGTGGGTCACTGCGTCAGGTCCAGGGCGGCTCGGATGATGCTGTCGGTGTCGATGCCGTGATGGTGGTAGACCTCTTCCAGCGAGCCGGACTGGCCGAAGTGGGTCACGCCCAGCGTGCACAGCGGTACGCGGTGCAGGCCGGCGAGGAAGGCCAAGGTGTGGGGGTGGCCGTCCAGGACGGTGATCAGGGGGGTGGCGCGGTCGGCGGGGAAGGCCTGGTCCAGGATCCAGGTGTCGGCGTGGCCGTGGCCGGAGCGGGCGCGGAGGGCCTTGAACAGCAGGCCGGGGCTGGTGACACAGACGATGTCGGCTGCGATGCCCTGCGGCGCGAGCCGCTCGGCGGCTTCCAGCGCCTCGGTCACCGTGGCGCCCATGGCGGCGATGGTGACCTGGGGATGTTCGGTGCGGCGCAGCGGATAGGCGCCCGCGACGACTTGGCGGCGGCGGCGCTCGCGGGCGGCCGGGTCGGCGGGCACCTGGGCCAGCGACTGGTCGACGGGCCGGGTGGAAAGCCGCAGATAGGCCGAGCTGCCCTCCGGGTGGCCCAGCCGGGCCAGCGCGGCCAGCAGGATCCACTCGGTGTCGAGGGCGAATGCCGGCTCCCAGGTCGTGCAGCCGGGCTGTTCGAGGCCGAGGGAGGGGGTGGTGATGGACTGGTGGGCGCCCCCTTCGGGGGCCAGGGTGATGCCGGATGGTGTACCGACGAGAATGGACTGGCCGCCGGCGTAGATGCCGAAGGACCAGGGCTCCAGGGCGCGATGGACGAAGGGGTCGTAGAGCACGCCGATGGGCAGCAGTGGTTTGCCCCAGCGGCTCCAGGTCGCGCCGAGCTCGCCGAGCAGCCCGACGAGGTTGGTCTCGGCGATACCGAGTTCGATGTGCTGGCCGGAGGGCTTCTCGCGCCAGTGCAGCAGCGTCTCGGCGTCGTCGTGGAACCAGTTGACGCGCTCGGTGGGGGCCCAGACCCCGACCTTGTTGACCCAGCCGCCCAGGTTGGTGGTGGAGCTGACGTCCGGGCTGACGGTGACGACGCGGCGGGCCGTCTCCGGTGCCGCGCGGGTCAGGTCGAGCAGGGCCCGGCCGAGGGCGGCCTGAGTGGTCGCGGTCCCGGTGGGAGTGCGGCCGATGTCGGCGGGCACCGGCAAAGGCGCCATGGCCTCGGCCGGGTCACGGTGCAGCCGGGCCGCGGCCCCGGCGCACAGGCGCCCGGCCGCCGAGTCGGCGGCCAAACCCTCCCACGGGCTGGCAGGATCGGCGCCGATCCGGGCGGCCAGTTCATTGATCTGGGCGCCGGTCAGCAGCGAGGAATGGTTCTGCGGGTGGCCCTGGGTCGGCAGCCCATAGCCCTTGACGGTGTAGGCGAAGATCACGGTAGGACGGTGGTCGTCGATGGCGGCGAGCGCGCCGTCGAGCGCTGCTAGGTCGTGGCCGCCCAGGTTCCGCAGGGCCTCGAGCAGGGTCGAATCCTCCAACTCCTCCAGCAGGGCGGCGATCTGCTGGGCTTCGGAGCCGCCGCCGGGCAGCCGTTCGCGCAGGTCGCTCGCGGAGCAGCGCAGCAGCCGCTGGTACTCGGGGTTGGGCATCGCGTCGATGCGGCTGCGCAGCTGTGCGCCACCGGGGCGAGCGAACAGCTCCTCCAGGAGGGTTCCGTACTTCAGGGTGAGCACCTGCCAGCCGGCCGAGGCGAACATGCCCTTCAGCCGCTCTGCAGCGATCTCGGGCACCACCCGGTCCAAGGACTGCCGGTTGAGGTCGACGATCCAGACCAGCTCGCCGAGCTCGGCGACCTGCGGATCCAGCACCGCTTCCCAGACAGCGCCCTCGTCCAGTTCGGCATCGCCGACCAACGCATACTGCCGTCCCGCCGCGGTGCCGGGATCCTGCGAGGCGTAGCGGCGGGCGATCGCCCCCCAGATGGTGGCGGTGGCTCCGATGCCGACCGAGCCGGTGGAGTAGTCGACCGGGTCGGGGTCCTTCGAGCGGCTGGGGTAGCTCTGCAGCCCACCGAACGCGCGCAGGGTCGGCAGGAAGTCGGCGTCGAGGTTCCCCTGCAGGTAGTTGATGGCGTGCAGGACCGGGGACGCGTGCGGCTTGACCGACACCCGGTCCTCAGGCCGCAGGTGCACGAACCACAGCATGGTCATGATCGACACCATCGAGGCGCACGAGGCCTGGTGGCCCCCCACCTTGAGGCCGGTGGGGTTGGGGCGCACCCGGTTGGCGTGGTGGACGATGGCGCTGGACAGCCACAGCACACGCTCCTCGACCTCGCGCAGGACGTCGAAGGAGCCATCGCCGAAGGCACGGGAAGCGGCGGCTTGAGCGGGGGCAGCGGTCATGCGGACCTCCTCGCGACCTGCACTCGCCGAAGCGGGCCGAAGGTCGGGAAGCGACGGGGGTAAACGGGGAAAGCGTGCACGGCACGGCACGAACGGGAGACTGCTCTGGCGGGCACTCCAGGAACGACGCGGCCGGATCGCGGCCGCAAGCCGATCGCCACGCGAGCAGTTCTGGCAGTGAGCACACCACCACGGCGGGGATGTGCGCAATAGTCTGCGTTATAACAGTGCAGGATGCTCAAACTCCACCCCTCACTCCCCGAGAAGGTGCGCATCGTGACCAACTCCGCGTCCAACTCCGCGACCACCTCTGCGCGGATCAATTCCACCGATGCCCGGCTTCTGCTGGCCCGGGCTGCGCATCCCCGGGCCACCGCGGTGGCGCTCGCCGAGCAGGCGGGCCTCAGCCGCAACACGGTCCAGTCGCGGCTGGCCGCCCTGGACCGCACCGGCGCCGTGGGCTCCTTCGAACGCCGGATCGACCCGGCCGCGCTCGGCTATCCGCTGACCGCTTTCGTCACCGCCCGCGTCGTCCAGCGGCGGCTCGACGAGGTCGCCGCCGCGCTCGCCGCGATTCCCGAAGTGCTCCAGGTGTACGGCCTCACCGGCGACAGTGATCTGTTGATCCAGGTGGTGGCCGCCGATGCCGAGGACCTGTACCGGATCGCCGGGCAGATCCTCGGCGTTCCCGGGGTGGAGCGCACCAACACCGCTCTGGTCATGCGCCAGATGGTCCAGTACCGCATCACCCCGCTCCTGCGGCGAGCCGCCGCGGGCAGCTCCGGGGCGCCCCGCTGACATACCTGATAACATCGGGCCCGGCGGGCTCATCAAGTGCCCTGAAGGAGGGCCGGTGTGGCTGGAGTGACCACGACCGGGGTGCGCCGCGTGGAGCCGCTGTCAGTGGTTGAGCAGGTGACCAAGGAGATCCGCCGGTCCATCCTCGCCGCCGACCTGCGTCCGGGTCAGGAGTTCTCTCTGCGCGAGATCGCCGGGCAGCTCGGCGTCAGTATCATTCCGGTGCGTGAGGCCCTACGCCGCCTTGAGGGCCAGGGCCTGGTCATCACCGCTCGCGGCAAGAGCGCCACGGTCGCCCCGCTCAGCCACGACGACCTGCGCGCCATCTACCGGCTGCGCCGAAAGATGGAACCTGAGCTCGTCGGACAGTCCTGCCTGCTGCTGACCGACCGTGATCACGCCCGGCTGGCAGCCCGTCTGGACACCTTCGGCGACAGCAACCTCGGGCTCGAAGAGATCTACGAAGCCCACTACGAGTTCCACCTCGAACTGCTGCGCCCCGCGGCCACCGAGTGGGACCTGCGCGTACTGGACATGCTCTGGCACGCGGCCGAACGCTACATCCGGCTCGCCTTCGGCGGCCGCGACAGCGACCCCGACGAACCCCACAGGCGAGAAGAGGCGCACACGCGCCTGCTCGCCGCGGTGGCCGAACGCGACCCCGACCACGCCGCTCAAGCCGTCCTGCACCACTTGGACGTCAACGAGCAGATCGCCCAGCAGGGCATCGCAGCCGTCGCCGACTGACAGTGCTGATGTAGCAACAGGCCGAGGCCGGCAACTCGGAACCTCCGGCCGCAGCCGGGAGAGCAGGGGCACCGGTGCGCGGATGCGCGGTGCACCGCCGCCGGGAAGGCGCGGCGCCCGAGCCGGCCTTCCCACCTGGTGTGCAACTCGGGACTGTTGCCTCGCCCGCATACTCGCCAAGGACGTAGACGGCGACCACATCTGCCCAACGACCAGTGCCTCTGTACCTCGACGTCCTGAACCTCGCCGTCGAGGCGGCAGGTCCGCAAGCCCGTCGTTTGTTGCGGTCATGTGAAGAAAGTCTCCCCAGAGCATTGCTGTTATAACATATCGCGGCTACGGTGATGCGCATCGCTCGCTCTCGAAGCACCCCGGATCCGCGGGTGGCAGCACCCGCGACCCCGAGGTAAGAGTCCAGGGAGATCCGCAATGTCAGCGAGCCCGAAGTTCGCCCACGTTGTTTTCCAGACGGCCCGGCCGCAGGAGATGCGCGACTGGTACTGCACCGTCCTGGACGGCCATGTCGTCTACCAGGACGAGGCCCTTTCGTTCATCACCTTCGACGAGGAGCACCACCGGGTGGCCCTGATCCACCCGCACGTGCCGTTCAAGCGCAGGGCCGCCGACACGGCTGCGATGCACCATGTCGCCTACACCTTCGATTCCCTCGACGACCTGCTCGCCCGGTACGTCCTCCTGCGTGATCGAGGTGTCGCGCCGGCCGTCTGCATCGCGCACGGTGTCACCACCTCGATGTACTACCGCGACCCTGACGGGAACATGGTCGAGATGCAGATCGACCGGTTCGCCGAGCCGACCGACGCCACCGCCTACATGAAGGGCGCCGAGTACGCGGCCGACTCCGTCGGGCCCGCCTTCGACCCCGAGGCGCTTCTGGAGGCCCGGCGCAACGGCGCAACGGCGGAAGAGCTCTGTGACCGCGCCTGGGCGCTCGAGTCCGAACTGCCCGACCCGATGCCAGCCCTCATGGGCGGCGGCGCCGACTGAAGGCAACGAACACATGATGCGAGACCAGCAGGCAATGCGAGACCAGCAGGCAGCCCAGGGCCCCGCGCGACAAGGACTTGCGGCTGGCTCCTATGTGATGGGACTGACCCCGTTCACCCGGGACGGTGACCTCGATGAAGGCGCACTTCGCGAGCACGTGCGGTGGATGGCTCGCGAGAACGTCGGCTTCTGGCCCGCCAGCCCCGCCACCGGCGAGGGGGTGCAGATGAGCGACGCCGAGATCTTTCGCGTGCTGGAGATCGTGTCCGAGGAGGTCGCGGGCCGCAGCCCGGTGGTCGCCGGTAACCGCGAGTTCCCGACGGCGGCACAGAACATCGGCTTCGCCGCCGAAGCCATGGCGCGCGGGGCTGACGCGGTGCAGATCTACCCGCCGACCCTGGGGCACTCGTTGGCCCCGAACGCCGCGATGCTGCAGGCGTTCTACGCCGAGGTCCTCGCGGCGATCGACGCGCCCGTCGTGCTGTCCAGCAATTTCACGACCGGGTTCGAGGTGCCCGCCGCCGTCCTCGAGCGCCCGATCGAGGAGTTCCCCCATGTGATCGGGGTTTTCAAACACCATCCCGACCAGCACAACGTCGCCGAGTTCGTCGCGCGGTTCGCGCCGCACACCACGGTGCTGACGATGACGCAGAGGCTGATGTTCTCCTTCGCGGTCGGTGCGGCAGGCGAGTTGGACAACCTGCAGAACGTGGCGCCGCGCCTGTGCCGCGGCCTGCATAACGCCCTCCACGGCGAGGACCTGCCGGCGGCAGGGGAGATCTATCGCTCTGTGACGCAACTGTGGAGTGGGATTTCTCGGTTCTGCGCCGAGTTCGCGGCACCGAGGGTCGTCGTCTACAAGGCGATGCTGCGCATCCAGGGCCTCCCCGGCGGCTACGCCCGAAAGCCGTACCTCGACCTCGAAGAGGGTGCCCTCAACGCGCTTGCCCGAATGATCGACGCCCTCGGCCTCCGCGACCTCGAGGGCCTCGGGTGACCAGGCCGGACCGACTCCCGGTGAGGGACGGATACGGCAAGCCGAGTGGAAGGAGCGCACGATGAGCACTGAGAAGCGGAGTGTGGCGCCCCAGGTCTTCCGGAACATGATGGCGGGCGTCTGCGCACCGGTCACCGTGGTCACGACGGTCAGCGACCGGTCACCGGCCGGCGCGACGGTGAGTTCCTTCGCCTCGCTGTCGCTCGATCCGCCACTGGTGACGGTGGCCTTCGACCGGGCATCGCGGGTCCTGGCCCAGATCCTGGTCGAGCGGCGGTTCGGGGTGAACCTGCTCGGCCACGCCCAAGCCGACCTGGCGGTCCTGTTCGCCACGCGGAACGTGGACCGTTTCTCCCAGGCCGACTGGCACCTGGAGAACGGCCTTCCGCGCCTGGACGGGGCCGCCGGCTGGCTCGAATGCGAGCTGCATGAGGCCGTCGAGGGCGGCGACCACATGCTCCTGCTCGGGCATGTCGTCGGAGCGAGCCGGGCGGAGCTTCCGCCGCTCGTCTACGCCCACCGCACCTTCGGCACCCACTCCCGCTACGGCGAACGCCGCCGCCCGGCGATCACCGACTCCATCGCCGCCCTGGCCCGCTGACGACCACCGATAGGGAGAAGGCACCCACTATGGCATCCGCCACCACCGAACAGCCGACCGACACCGCCCCCACCGCCACCAGCACCGAAGAACTGGTGGCCCGGATCAGAGACCTTCACCCGCTGCTGGAGAAGAATGCTGCACGAGGCGAGCAGGACCGCCGAGTGGCGCAGGAAAGCATCCGGGCTCTCACCGAAGCCGGCATCTTCAAGATCGCCCAGCCCAGACGGTACGGCGGGTACGAGCTGCCGGTGCGTACCCAGATCGAGGTATCGGCGGCCGTCGCCGAGGCGGACGGCGGCACCGCCTGGGTCGTGACCCTGTGCAACCAGTGCGCGTGGATGACGGGTTTGTTCCCCGAGCAGGCCCAGGACGACGTCTGGAAGTCCACCCCTGAGGCGAAGGTCTCCGGCGTCGTGACTCCGAGCTCGGAGTCGGTGAAGGTCGACGGCGGGTTCGTGGTCAACGGCCGCTGGTACTACAACTCCGGTTCTTGGCACTCCGACTGGGCGGTCCTGGGCATGCCGGTCGTCGACGAGGCCGGCGAGATGCTCGACCACGGCATCGCGCTCATCCCCAGGACCGACCTGGACTTCGAGGAGACGTGGTTCGTGGCGGGGATGAAGTCGTCCGGGTCGAACTGCCTCATCGCCAAGGACGTGTTCGTTCCCGAGCACCGGATCATCTCGGCGCCGAAGGCATGGCAGGGCGAGGTGGCCACGGAGCACACCGACGAGGTGCTGTACCGCAGCGCCTTCACACCGGTCCTGGCCCTGGGCGTCGCGGCCCCCCAGCTCGGGATGGGCCGCAAGGTGCTGGAGCTGGTGAGCGCGAAGGCCGCCACCAAGCCGCTCACCTTCACCTTCTACTCTACGCAGGCGGACTCGGCGGTCTTCAGGCACCAGATCGCGGAGGCCGCGATGCTGATCGACACCGCCTACCTGCACGCCTACCGCGCCGTCGATGAGATCGACCGAGCCGCCCGCGAGGGCACCTATCCCGACGAGCTCGCCCGCGCCCGCGCGCGAGCCGACGCCGGTTGGGTGGTGGAGAACATCACCAAAGCGATCAACCTCCTGCTGTTCGCCCACGGCGCGGCCGGCTTCGCCGAGAACAACGTGATCCAGCGGCACTGGCGCGACTCGGCGGTGGCGGGCCGCCACGCCTACATCGTCCCCGGGGTGAGCCTGGAGATGTACGGCACAGCGCTGCTGGCCCAGGACGGCAACATCACCCCGATGCTCTGAATCGCCCCCGGGTCTCGCCACCCCTCCCTCCGTCTTGGCTAAGGGTCACCAGAGCGCCCGCTGATATCACATATATCCCTCGCGTCTGGAATGGCGCCGGCCATGTCAGGCCGAGCCCGGTTCGTGTGACTGGAAGGCAGGAGAACTGATGAGGAGTAAGAGCGCACCGATCCGTCGAGAACCCGTCCGGGCCGGCGGCCGTGTCAAGGGCCGGGGACGGGGCGACGCGGACGCAGACGCGAGCGGGTCGCACGGTCGGCAAGCGGCGGAGAAGGCTGCAGAGAGTGCCGCGGAAAAGGCCGTGGAGATCAAAGGCCTCACCAAGCGTTTTGGGCGCGCGACCGTCCTGGACCAGGTCGACCTGACCATCGCGCCGGGAGAGATCCACGCGCTGGTGGGGCAGAACGGCTCGGGGAAGTCGACCCTGATCAAGATCCTTTCCGGAGTCCACACCGCCGACGCGGGGCAGATCCGCGTCGGGGGCCGGCCGCTGTCGGCCCCGGTGCGTCCCGCCGATCTCCGGGAGCACAGCCTCGCGTTCGTCCACCAGGACCTCGGCCTGGTCGACGACCTGACCGTCGTGGAGAACGTGCGGGTGGGACAGTACCGGCCCGGTCGCCTCTCGCGGCGGATCGCCTGGGCGCAGGAGGGCCGTCGCGCGGAAGAGACCTTCGCCAGACTCAAGGCGTCCATCCCCAGGGGCGCGCAGGTGGGGTCCCTGCCGGCGGGCCAGCGCGCGATCGTGGCGATCGCACGTGCCGTCCAGGGGCAGCGCCCGGGCACCGGCGCCATCGTGTTCGACGAGTCCACCCAGTCCCTGCCGCGCGAGATGCTGCCCGAGTTCTACGACATTCTGCAGGCCATCGCGCGTTCGGGCACCGGAATCCTCATCGTCAGCCACCGCCTGGAGGAGGTGATGGCCCTGGCGGACCGGGTGACGGTGCTGCGTGACGGGAAGGCGACGGCCGAGGGCGTCCCGGTGGCGGAACTGAGCGAGGCCGAGTTGAGCCGGCTGATCCTGGGACGCGAGCTCGCGAGTGGCCGAATCGGTGCCGCCGCCGATGGCGAACACGTCAAGCCGGAGGTGGCACTGGAGGCCACCGGCCTGTCCGGCAGGGTCCTGCGGAAGCTGGACCTGCAGGTACACGGCGGTGAGGTCATCGGCATCACCGGGGCCGGCGACTGCGGCCTGACCGAGGTCGCCGACATCGTCGCAGGAAACAGCCGCGCGTGCGGAGGCCGGCTCAAGATCGGCGGCAGGGAGTTCACCCTGCCGGTGGGCAATCGTGCCGCCCTGCACGATGCCGGGCTGGCCGTCATCCCCCAGAACCGCATGGAGGACGGGCTGGCGGCCGAGGTGAGCGCGCTTGCGAACGTGACGCTGCCCCGGGTGGGGAGGCGGGGACGTCTCTTCCTGGGCCGCGGCTGGCAGCGGCGCGAGTTCAAGGCGGCGGTCGACGCCTTCGGCATCACGCCGCAGTCGCCGAACTCTCCGGCCGCATGGTTCAGCGGCGGCAACCAGCAAAAGCTGCTGCTGTCCAAATGGCTGCTGAACCGGCCGCAGATCCTGATGGCGTGCGAGCCGACGCAGGCCGTCGACGTCGGTGCCCGCCTGGACATCCTGCGGGCCCTTCGCCAGGCCACCAACGAGGGGATAGCCGTGGTGATCTGTTCGATCGAGGTGCAGGACCTCGCGGTGGTGTGCGACCGGGTGATCGTCCTGCGCGCCGGGCGGGACCACCTGGAGATCGCCGGCGACGTCACCGCCGAAGCGATCACCCGGGCCACCTATGGCTGACCCACCACGTGTGGCTGACCCAGCATGCCGGCCGACGGCGCACGACGAAGGAGACACGGCCTTGACATCGCATGACAGAGCTACTCCCACTACAGAGGCGCAGCCCATCCCGCCCGCCGGCGCTGAATCCGCGAAGGCGGCCGCCGGTGGTGCGAGCCCCGGTCGCAGGGTCGCGGCGGATCTGTCCCGTCGGGGCAGCCTGATCGTGGTCTGGGCCGCGCTGTTCACCACCTTCGGTGTACTCAAACCCGACCGGTTCCTCACCGTCGGGACACTTCAGACAATCTTCGGTTCCCAGCAGGCCTTGGTCTTCATCGCGCTGGGTGCCCTGTGCGCGTTCGCGGTCGGAGAGTTCGACTTCTCGGTGGCGGCGGTCGCCGGGCTGTCGGCGACATTGGTCGCCGTCCTGGTCAGCCAGCAGGGCCTGAACGTGTGGCTGGCGGTGCTGATGGCCCTGGCGGCCGCGGTGGGTGTGGGCGCCTTCAACGCGCTGCTCATCATCAAGATCGGAATCAACCCGATCGTCACGACGCTGGGCGTGTCCACGCTGCTCACCGGCGTCTCCTCCAAGATCTCCAATGGGGGCAGCGTCTTCCTCAACAGCCCGAGCCTCTACAAGGTGGCAGCCACCGACGTTCTCGGGTTGCCGATCAGCTTCTACTACGGGCTGTTGGTGGCCGTCGTCTTCACCTACGTCATGACGTCCACGCCGCTGGGCCGCCACATGCTCTTCGTCGGCTCCAACCGTTCCGTCGCCCGACTCGCCATGGTGCGGGTCGACCGGATCCGCGTGGGCGCCTACGTCTCATCGTCACTGCTGTGCGGTACCGGTGGCGTTCTCATGGTCGGAACCGTCGGCGGTTTCGACCCGGCGAGCGCGTCCACCTATCTTCTTCCCGCACTGTCGGCGACGTTCCTGGGTACGGCCGTCATCCAACCGGGCAGGTTCAACCCGGCCGGCAGCATGATCGCCATCTACTTCCTGGCGACCGGGATCGTCGGACTCCAGCTGCTGGGTTTCGCCGGCTGGATCAGCGACGTCTTCTACGGATCGGCGCTCATCATCGCCATCGTCTTGTCCACGCTGTTCCGCCGTGATCGGCGCCAGGCCTGACCAGGTCGGCAGCCGTCACGGTCGGCGGCCATCGCGGTCGGCAGCCACTGCGGCGCGGTTGCGTCCACCCCATCGCGCGTCTCGAGGGAACCGAATGAAAAGCATGTTGCATCCCAGGTCATCGAACACCCGCCGGGCACCGGGCCGAGCGAGGTGGGCAGCGGCCGCCGCGGCCGCCGCACTCACGGCTGCCGGCCTGAGCGCCTGCGGCGAATCGGACGCCTCCGGTGGGGCCGGGCACGGCGCGACGAGCGCCGCGGGCCTCCAGCACGCCAAGACGGCGGTCGAGAACCACAAGAATGTACAGGGCACATTCAAGGCACCTGGCGAGAAGATCGCCGGGCTCGGCAAGTTCAAGGGACGCACCATCGCCTACGTGCCCATCACTTTGAAGGCGACGTACTTCCAGGCCGAGCTGGAGCAGATCACCCAGGCCGCCGCGCCCTTGGGCATGAAGGTCCAGGTCTGCGACGCCCAGGCCCAGCCGACGGCGGCGACGCAATGCCTCAACCAGGCCGTCGCGTCCGGCTCGGCCGGGATCATCACCGACTCGCTTCCGTTCGCCCTGGCCCGCAACGCCTATGCCGCTGCCGCCAAGGCCGGCGTCCCGGTCGTCGCCTCCGATGTCTCCGACCCGATTCCCCAGCAGTGGGCGAACAAGGTCGTCACCACCGACAACGGGCAGGACGTAGGAGGCCGGCTGATGGCCGACGCGATCATCGCCGACTCCGGAGGCAAAGCCAAGGTGCTGTTTGTGAACACCACCTCGACCAGCACGACGAAGAAGTCCTCCGACGCGGTCCTTGAGGAGTTCAAGACCTACTGTCCCGGCTGCAAGGTGACCACGGCGGCCTGGGAGGCGTCGGCCGTCCAGAAGATCCCGACCACCGTGAGCGTCGCGCTCAACGCCGACCCGAGCATCGACTACGTCTACGTGAGCTACGACCAGCCGGCGAGCCCGCCGGCCCTGCAGGGCATGCAGCTGTCCGGCCGGGCGAACAAGCTGAAGGTGGTCGGGTACGGATCGGACGTCGCGGCGATGCAGCGGATCGCGAACGGGAAGCAACTGGCAGACGTCGCGGTCGACCCGGCGCTCGTGGCGTGGAACAACACCGACCACCTGCTGCGGATGTTGTCGGGGGCGCAGCGTCCGGAAGAGTCCGCTTACACCATTCCGCGGCGCGTCTTCAACAAAAGCAACATCCACTCGGTGAACGGCGGCAGCGTCAAGGACTTCAAAGACGGGGCTTGGTTCACCGATGGTTCATTCCGCAAGACCTACGCGCAACTATGGGGCGTCGGCTGAGCAGCGGTCCACGGTGCCAGAGCCGACATGCGACCGGACGCAGGGGCACGCGGCACGCCGCGCCACCACCCGCCCGCCGACGGCGCTAGGCAGGTAACACTCACCACCGACACACCAGGAGAGCCCGATATGTCGCACACCCTTTCCGGGGGCACCTACCTCCTCGGCGGCGACCTCACCGTGACCCGGATGGGCTACGGAGCCATGCAGCTCACCGGCCCGAGGGCGTTCGGACCTCCGGCCGATCGGGCCGCCGCGGTCGCGGTCGTGCGCGAGGCGGTGAAGCTCGGCATCACCCACATCGACACCAGCGACTACTACGGTCCGCACGTCACCAACGAGATCATCCGCGAGGCGCTGCACCCCTACCCCAAGAACCTGCACATCGTCACCAAGGTCGGATTCGCCCGCGATGAGACGGGCGGCTGGCCCCAGGCCGCCGAATCCGACCAGTTGCGCCAAGCCGTGCACGACAACCTCACGCGCTTGGGTCTGACCTGCCTCGATGTGGTGAACCTTCGCATGGGCGGGCCCGGTGAGCCGGTGACCAAGCCCTTCACCGTCCTCGCGGAATTGCAGCAGCAGGGCCTCATCCGGCACCTCGGGCTCAGCACTGTCACCGCCGACCAGATCGCCGAGGCCAGGGCGATCGCACCCGTCGTGTGCGTGCAGAACATGTACAACATCGCCAACCGCGACGACGACGACCTGATCGACATCCTCGCCGAGCAGCAGATCGCCTACGTCCCCTACTTTCCGCTCGGCGGCTTCACGCCGGTTCAGTCCGCAATCCTCGACGACGTCGCCGCACGTCTGGGCGCGACCCCCAAGGCCGTCGCGCTGGCGTGGCTGCTTCGGCGGTCTCCCAACATCCTGCTGATCCCAGGCACGTCGTCGATCGAGCATTTGCGCCAGAACATCGGCAGCGCCGCCCTGGATCTGCCGGATGACGCCGTCACCGAACTCGACGCCATCGCCAAGTGACGACCGGCGCGGTGCTCCGTGCGCGAACGTCCGCGCCACCGGTCCAGCCGCTCGACAGCACAGCAGACAGGACACGATCATGACCGCCATTCCCAAATTCGCCCACGTCGTCTTCCAGACGTCCCAGCCCGACGCGATGCGCGAATGGTACTGCGCCCTGCTGGACGCCCACGTCGTCTACCAGGGGCACGGCCTGACCTTCCTCACTTTCGACGACGAGCACCACCGCATCGCCCTGGCCCACATCCCCGACCTTGATCGCAAGCCGCCGACGGCGGCGATCGTGAACCACGTCGCCTACACCTTCGGCTCCCTGGACGACCTGCTCGACCGATACCTCGCGCTGCGGGACAAGGGCATCGAGCCCTGGAAGCCCGTCCAGCACGGGGTCACGACCTCGCTGTACTACGAGGACCCGGACGGCAATCACGTGGAGCTGCAGGTCGACAACTTCGCCACGGCCGAACAGGCCACCGCGTACATGGAGGGGCCGGAGTACGACGCCGATCCGATCGGCGTGCGGTACCGGCCTGAGCTGATGGTGGAGGCGCGACGGGCCGGTGTGCCGGCCGCCGAGCTGCAGAGCCGGGCTTGGGCGCAGCGGACGAGTCCCGAACTCCCTCATCCCATGGCCGACGACTGAAGTCCCTGCCAAACCGACGATCGTCCACTTCTTCCATATCTATCCACGAGTGCCGTCATCTCCCGGCCCGGCGCCATCCATGGGCGCCGGTCCCGAAAAGCGGCGTAAAGAGGAGCACGGAATGCGGATCGTCAACATGGCGGGCAGGCTGGGACTGCTCGCGGGCGATGCGGTGATCGACGTCGCCGAGGCAAGCAACGGCCTGTTCTCAATGGATATTCAGGCCGTCTACCACCGGTGGACGGAGTTCAGAGCCTGGGCCGTCGAAGCCGGAGGGGCCGCGGCGAAACCGTTGGAGGAGGCGCGGCTGGATTCACCGGTTCCGCAACCGGGGCAGGTCTTCGCGATCGGTCTCAACTACCTTGACCATGCCGAAGAAGCGGGACTGGACGTGCCCACCGACTCCATGGTGGTGTTCACCAAGTTCTCCTCATCGATCACCGGGCCGTTCGCCGAAGTCGAACTGCCGCCGGGCTCGGTGGACTTCGAGGCCGAACTGGTCGTCGTCATGGGCAAGCACGCCCATCGGATCGACACGGGCCAGGCCTGGGACTGCGTCGCCGGGCTCACCGTGGGACAGGACCTGTCCGAGCGCGACACCCAGCTCCGGCCGCCCACCCCGCAGTTCAACATGGGAAAGTCCTTCCCCGGCTTCGCGCCGATGGGACCGGCTCTGGTGTCGGCCGATGAATTCAAGGACCCCGACGCCCTCGCGATCGGCTGCGCTCTCAACGGCACGCCGATGCAGCAATCACGCACCAAGCTCATGATCTTCCCGGTCGCCGAGATCATCGCGCGGCTGTCGGCGATCGTGACCCTTAAACCCGGCGACGTCATCTTCACCGGCACGCCGGCGGGCATCGGCTTCGCGCGCGAACCCAAAGTGCTACTCAAACCGGGTGACGAGCTTGTCACCAGCATCGAGGGCATCGGATCGATCCGCACGCGTTTTCGCGGCGGGTCGTGACGGTCACCCCAGCCCCCGTCTTCGCCGTCCCTGCATCCGCCACCGCACACAACCCGACCCCCAGGGAGCAGCTAATGGAATCGCAGTGCCCGATCTGTGACCTCGAGCAGGCCGACGAGTCCGACGTGGTGTTCCGCGACGAGCTCTGGGCCGCCGAGATCGTCCCCGGCTACGACGTCCCCGGGTGGTTCTTCCTGCGCGCCCGGCGCCACGCCGACCGGATCACCGGTCTCAGTGAAGGGGAGCAGGAGACGTTCGGCCGGCGAGCCGGGGATCTGGTCGCCGCCGTCACTCACGCCACCGGAGCGGAGGCGACGTACATGCTCATGTTCGGTGAGGCGTACCCCCACTTCCACGTTCTGATCACCGCCCGTACCGCCGATGTGCCCTCCGATCGCCGGTCCGGAGACATCCTCAAGCTCCGTGCCGAGCACGCCGACCCCGAGCGTGCCAGGGCTCTGGTTCCGGCCGTTCGCAACGCCTACGCGCACCGGACTTCGGGGTCGCTGGTGGCCGACGTCCTGTCGGTCGAGGGCGGCTGACCCGATGTCGGCCAGCCCGAGCCTGCTAGCCCCTCCGGACGGGGCGACGCCGCGCCTGCTCACGAGGACCGGGCAGGACAGGGGATGGCTCCACGCGACCGGAGACGCCGAGGGGGCCCGCGCATGCCGGTTGGTGAAGCGGGCTTCCCGCCGCGTGGCAAGCGGTCGGGAGCCAGCCAAAAAGCAAGGTCCCGGCGCGGGGAGCGAGCCCTCTCCCGGCACCGGGGCATCCCGCGGCGGGGAGGGTTCTCGGCGCACAACAGTTGGGAGATCTCATGATCCGCATCACCGTTCTGGGCGGCACCGGATACGCCGGGAGCGCCATCGCCCGCGAAGCGGCCGCACGGGGGCATCAAGTCGTCGCCTTCAGCCGCAACGCCCCCCGCAATGCAACCGCCGGCGTCGTCTCGGCGACCGGGTCCGTCCTTGTCCGGCGCGACCTCGAGCACGCTACGGCGGGCGCTGAGGTGATCGTCGTCGCGCTGGCGCCCAGCGGGGAACTTCACGACGACTTCGTCAAGGTGAATCAGGAGATCGCCGACATCGCCCGCGGCAGTGGTGCCCGCCTCGGCGTGGTCGGCGGGGCCGGGTCCTTGCTGGTAGCGGCCGACGGGCCCAAGGTTTACGACGCTCCGGCGTTTCCCGCGCAGTTCCGGGCCCACGCGCGCATCAGCGATGAGGTCCTGCAAGCACTGCGCAACAGCGACCCCGGTCTGGACTGGTTCGTGCTGAGCCCGCCCATGGGTTTCGGGCACTACGCGCCCGGCGAAGCGACGGGGAAGTACCGCGTGGGCGGCGAGGTCATGCTGACCGACGAAGAGGGCCTCTCGCAGATCTCCGGGGCGGACTTCGCTACGGCCTTCGTCGACGAGATCGAACGCCCCGCCCATCGCCGCCAACGATTCACCGTCGCCTCCTGACCCGGCGGCGCATCCCTGTCTATCCGCGACACGCCCAACGCGATATAAGTTATAACACTCGCTTGGTGTCACTCGGCCCGCCCGGTGACCAGCGGGTGAGGTGATCTGGAGGTTCCCTCGTGATTCTGGTGACAGCGGCCAGCGGCCGGACCGGCCGCAGCCTGGTGAGAGCGCTCGTGCGCGCGGGGAAGCGCGTCAGGGCCGCGGATATCGCGCCGTCGGTCAGTGAGCTGCGAGACCACGGAGCCGATGAGGCTGTGGTGGCCGATCTGCTCGAACCCGGCGATCTGCGCAAGGCCATGCAGGGCATCAAGTCGGTCATCCACATCGGCCCTCTGTTCCACCACCGCGAGGCGGAGATCGGGCACGCCGTGGTCGCCGAGGCGCGGCGCGCCGAGGTCGAGCACTTCGTGCAGTTCTCGGTGGTGCACCCGCAGATCGAGGCGCTGCTCAACCATCAGGCCAAACTGGCCGTGGAGCGCGCGGTGATCCAGTCGCCGATTCCGTTCACGATCCTCCAGCCGATGCACTACCTGCAGAACATCGACGTCGCCGCGACGGTCCGGTCGGGGGTGCACCGCAAACCCTTCTCCCACGACTCGCGGCTGGCGCAGGTGGACCTCGAGGACGTCACGACCGTGGCGGCCAAGGTGGTCGGGGATCCGCACCACCACTACGCGACCTACGAGTTGTGCGGTTCTGATTACGTGAACGGTCACCAGATCGCGGCCGTCATCGGGGAGGTGGCGGGACGGCCCATCACCACCGAGCTCCAGCCGCTGAGCGACTTTGCGAGCAGCGGACGTCAACGGCGCGAGGAGGACGAGTTCCCCTACGACGCCATGTACCGCCTGTGGGGCCACTACAGCCGCTACGGCATCACGGGCAACCCGAATGTGCTCGGCTGGCTGCTCGGCCGCCCCCCGACAACGCTTCGCGAGTACGTGGTGCGCGAGCTCCAGGCCGCGGCCACCGACAACTGAGCGCTTGCCGGTGACCCCGGCAGGCCCGTCGTCCACCCCGTTCCATCGTCCACCTCACCCGCTCGGCACCGCCGTGCCCGTTGGCGGTGCGGTCACCCGCCCGCATTCAGATATCCCGCGCTCTTGGGCGCGATGATCTCCGGAGGAGACGCATGACCACCCCGATGAAGACCGACCCCACTGCCGGTACCCCAGATGTGACGGAACTCGTTGCTCGCGCCGAGAGGCTGCAACCGCTGCTGCGCAAGAACTCGGCGCAGGGTGAGCAGGATCGGCGTGTGGTCGAGGAGAGCATCCAAGCCCTCAAGCAGGCGGGACTGTTCAGGATCTTGCAGCCCAAGCGCTACGGCGGATTCGAGACCTCGATGCGCGCGCTGGTCGACGTCTCCGCGGCCGTGGGCGAGGCGGACGGCGGCACGGCATGGGTGGTGTCGCTCCTCAACTCGGGTGCGTGGCTGGCCGGCTGCTTCTCCGCCCAGGCTCAGGACGACGTCTGGGGTTCGAACCCCGGCGCGCTGGTATCGGGCGTGTTCTCACCGCGCGTCGAATCCAGGAAGGTGGCCGGAGGGCATGAGGTCACCGGGAAGTGGTTCTACAATTCCGGATCCTGGCATGCCGACTGGGCCGTCCTCAGCATGCCCGTCACCGATGACGACGGCGAGGTCGTCGACATGGCCATGGCCCTGCTGCCGAGAAGCGACCTCGAACTGGAGGACACCTGGTTCGTCGCCGGGATGCGCGCCTCGGGCTCCAACTGCCTCGTCGCCAAGGACGTGTTCGTCCCCGAGCACCGGATCATGTCGGTCGGCCCGGCGATCGAGGGCGACTTCCCGACCGAGTTCACCGACGAACTCCTCTACCAATCGCCCCTCGGGCCGTTCTTCGCGGTGGGCATGGTCGGGCCGCAGCTCGGCCTCGGGCGGGCCGCGCTGGAGATCGTCAAGGCCAAGGCCGCCACCAAGGGCATCGCCAACACCATCTACGCGCGGCAAGCCGACTCAGTGGCCTTTCAGATCCAGCTGGCGCAGGCGACCATGCTGCTCGACACCGCCCACTTCCACGCCCACCGGGTGACCGACGACCTGGACAGGGCAGCGGCACGGGGCGAGAAGCTCACCTTCCTGGACAGGGCACGGATCCGTGCGGACATCGCCTGGGCCATCGAGAACGTGGTGAAGGCGACGGACATCCTGCTCTACGCGCACGGGTCGGGCGCCTTCGCCGAGGCCAACCCGCTCCAGCGGATCTGGCGCGACTCCGAGGTCGCCGCCCGCCATGCCGGCATCCTGCCGATGGTCTGCTACGAGATCTACGGCAAAGCGCTCGTCGGCTCCGACGAGCGGATCACCCCCATGATCTAGAAGGTGACAGGTCGGCAGGCGAGGAACCGGTATCGGGGGGCCAGGCCCGGCGCGGGCGAACGGGGGCGGCGCGGGCGAACGGGGGCGGCCCGGGTGAACGAGCGCGGCGGCATCGTGCAGTTCGCCACCGCCGGTCGGGACTCGGCCCGGTCAGGACTCGGACCTGGTCGCCAGGTACTGGCCGTCGGCGAGCGCCCGCAGCGCCGTCTGCTCGTTGCTGGTGAGATGGACCAGCACAGCGTCCGCGACGGCGGCGGGATCGCGCCGGCGGAATGCATCCAGGAGGCTCTCGTGAGCGTGCCGGCGACGCGGCTTGTCCTGCGGGTCGGGGTCGAGCTTGCTGAAGCCGATCCGGATGTAGCGCTCGGCGGCTCGCCACAGCGAGTTCAAAACCCGCATGTCCCACACGGTCGCCGCCGGGGCGATCAAGGCCACATGGAACTCGTGATGGGAGTCGTAGACCGTCTGAATGGTGTGCCGCTCGTCTCCGAAGTCCTCCACCTGGGCCTGAAGCCGGTCCAGCTCGGCGTCAGAGATCAGCGTGCAGGAGTGCGCCGCCAAATCGGGTTCAAGGTTGCGGCGAAGCCGGTAGATCCCCTGGAGGTCCTCCAGATACAGCGGCGCAACGCAGGCCCCCCGGCCCGGTCTGATAATCACCAGGCCTTCGTGTTCCAGCGCGCGCAACGCCTCCCGCACCGGGATGAAGCTGACGTTGAGATCGGAGGCGATCTTCCGCTGGGAGAACGTCTCGCCCGGCGCGAGCTCACCCGAGACGATCGCGCGCCGCAACTCGATGGTGACCAGTTCCGAGACCGAGCGGGGCTCAACTGGCGGGACAGGGCTGTCCGTCATCGTTCCTGCTTTCACATTCAGTCCGTCATCAAGCGCAACGGCGCCAGGGAATTCCGCGGGAACCGAACACCGCCCGATCCCTGCGATATGCTATAACACCTGTGCTTCCTTGGCTGGGGCACCTTCGGACACCGACCTGGCCCGGCAACGTCGCCAGTAGACAACGCCAATGAGATCACCGGGTGAATTCTCCCCCCGCCGTCAACCCGTAAGGAACAGCATGTCGACCACCACACGTCCCCTCCTGCAGATCCACATCGGAAGCACGCGGCCCCAGCGCATCGGGCCCGCCTTCGCCGCTTGGTTCGCCGCGATGGCCGACAAGCACGCGATGTTCGAGGTCGAGGTGATCGACCTCGCCGAGGTGGACCTGCCGTTCCTGGACGAGCCGCACCACCCCAGGCTCAGGCGGTACGTCCATCAGCACACCCTCGACTGGAGTGCCACGGTGGAGCGCGCGGACGCCTTTGTGCTGGTGACACCGGAGTACAACTACGGGTACAGCGCCGTCATGAAGAACGCCTTGGACCACCTGTGCCACGAATGGGCGGACAAAGCGGTCGGCTTCGTCAGCTACGGCGGCATCGGCGCGGGGACCAGGGCGGTCCAGCAGCTCAAGCAAGTGGTGACCACGCTGCGGATGGTGCCGGTCTTGGAGTCGGTCAACATCCCCTTCGCCATGAAGAAGCTCACTGCCGAGCACAAGTTCGCCAACGACGCCGACGCCGATCAGGCGGCGATGCTCATGCTTGACGAGCTGGCCAGAGTCACCGGGAAGCTGCGGCCGGCGAAGCGCTGAACCCGTGCATGACGCTCGGTGAACGGCCGAAGGACTTGTTCCAACAGGAGGATCGAATGGAAACAGTGGACGCGGGTGTCGGCGCACGAGAGACGCCCCTCGCCGGAAGCGGTAACGACATCGCGGTTGTCACCCAGGTCGTCCTGGCCGAGCGCCAGGGACGAGACCGCGGCTGGTGGGGCCAGATGGCGGCCCAGTATTGGCCGGACTCCTCGGTCCGTCTCAGCTGGTACGACGGCGACGGGGCCGGCTTCGTAGAAGGATCGAAGGCCATGGCCCGACGGGGAGCTGTGGCCACCCACCATCTGCTCGCACCGGTCGTGCATGTGCGAGGCGACAGAGCCTACGTCGAGGTGTCCGTCGCAATGCGGTTCCAGGTCGAAGTCGACACTGTGATGGGCGATCTGATCTCCCATACCCGCCTGAACTACCGCCTGGAACGCCGAGCCGGCATCTGGAAGATGCTGTCCCTCGACGCCGTCTACGAATCCTCCACGCTCACCCCCTCGATACCGGGCCAGACCATCCAGATTCCCCCCGAAGAACTCGCCGACTACCGGCCCAGCTACGCGGTACTCGCTTGGAACACCGCGCGGGAAGGACGTTCCCCCAGCCAGGACGAACTCGGCGATGACCGCCCCGAGGAACTGGCCGCCTTCTACGTCGCCGTCTGGAAATGGCTCAACGGTGGCGGCTAACTGTGCGCGCCTTGAACCGCCAACGTCGCCTCGTCGCCACTGGCGCGTGCGGCCCGGCACCTGGCCAGACCACCTTGCACGGTCTCTTGACGCCTGTGGATGGCGGGCTGATCGAACACGTCGGTCGCGGCGCGGTACAGCCGCCTCGGCTTCGTACGGCACCACCAGGATCGGCCGGGTGACATCCAGGCCGCGTTCACGTAAATCCACCAGCAGATCGCGGGCCAATTCGCGTTCCGCACCCTCACCCTCCTTCCCCCATGCTCTTCACGCCCCCGCTGGTCTCCTTCGCCGTCGCCCCCGGGGCCGTCGCGGTCGAGTACGCCGGTGTCGTGTTCCACCTGGCCATCATGTCCATCGTCTCCCGCATGCCCACCCCCATGTGGGTGAAGGCGGCCGGCTTCGGATGGCTCACCCTCGACGTCCTGTCGGCGTGCTGGCCCGCTCGGGCACCCCGGCGCCGATGCGGCCGGGCCGGAGCCGGGCGCTGCGCATGGAGTACTCGGCGCTGCCCTACCAGCGGCTACTGGAGGTCGACGAACGGCTGGCCCCCGGCCGGGGCTTCCTCCTCCGCCTGCTGCCGTACGGCGACGGCGACGGCGACGGCAACGGCGTACGCGTGGAGGTGCACGGCAGCGGCGGCGTATTGGCCATACCGCAGGTGTGCGGAAGGGAGTACGGCGAAGGCGGCCGGGGGCTGCTGCTGGTGTCGGAGCTGGCGGACAAATGGGGGGTGGCGGAGCGCGTTCCCGGCGAGATGGTGTGGTGCGAGCTGGGCGCCTAGCTTTGCCGGTGGGCATGCGGAGGGTGGGGGACCGAGGCTTCCCAGTGGGTACGGGTAGTGATATCAAATATATCGATTCCTCCGATCGAGCGTCTGGAGCCCTCGTGATCCTGGTAACCGCAGCAAGTGGCCGCACCGGCCGTAGCGTGATCCGCGCCCTGACGCGCCTGGCTAAAGAGGTCCGGGCCGCGGACATCGCGCCTTCGGTCCACGAGGTCCGCGAACTCGGCGCGGCCGAGACCGTCGTGGCCGACCTCCTGGAACCGTCCGATCTGCGCAAGGCGATGGAGGGCGTGGAGTCGGTCGTCCACATCGGGCCGCTCTTCCACCACCGCGAGGCCGACATCGGCCGTGCCGTCGTCGCGGAGGCGCGCCGTCACGACGTTCAGCACTTCGTGCAGTTCTCCGTGGTGCACCCGCAGATCGAGCAGTTGCTGAACCACCAGGCCAAGCTGGCGGTGGAGCGCGCCGTGATCGAGTCCCCGATTCCGTTCACGATCCTGCAGCCGATGCACTACCTCCAGAACATCGACGTCAACGCCTCCGTCGCGTCCGGCGTCTACGCCAAGCCGCACTCGGCCGACTCCCGTCTTGCGCACGTCGACCTGGAGGACGTCACCGAGGTGGCGGCGCAGGTGGTCGGCGATCCTCACCACCACTACGCGACCTACGAACTGTCGGGTGCCGACTACGTCACGGGCCACGAGATCGCCGAGGTCCTCGCCGAGTTGTCGGGCCGCCCGGTCGTCGCCGAGGTCCAGGCGCTGAACGACCTCGTGAGCCCCGAGCGCCAGCGACTGGCCGAGGCCGAGTTCCCGTACGACATCATGTACCGACTCTTCGGCCACTACAGCCGCTACGGCATCACGGGCAACCCCAACGTACTGACCTGGCTGCTCGGCCGGGCGCCGACGACGCTGCGCGAGTACGTCCAGCGCGAACTGGACGCCGCCAGGCCCTGACCCCACGGCCGCACGCCCCTCAGCGACACTCCAGGTGAGAGCAGTCCGGATCGGGGCCGCGGGTGATGGCTATCACGTCGCCAAGCCGTCGCCGAGCCGGTCGCGGACGGCGGGGGAGCCCCTCTAACCAGGTTCAACTGGTGATGGTGGGTGTGGTGGTCAGGGTGAGGCCTGTGGGATTCAGACAGCCGTTGATTACGTCGGGGTGGTGCTGGATCACCTTGAGCCGGTGCTTGATCATGCCCGCGAGGTGGTCGAGGTCGGTGGCCAGGAAGTTGGTCATGGAGCGCTTCAGCGCCGACCACACAGCCTCGGCCGGGTTGAGTTCAGGGGCATAAGGGAACCTGCACCGACCAGCCGTTACGGCGCAACAGCAGCGACACCCCGGGCAGGGTGTAGTCGATGCCGAACAGCTCTTTGATGAGCGCGGTCATCCGGCCAAGCGTCCACCGCTGGTCATCGGCGTAGCCGTGCGCAGCCGGGCCACGATTCAGCTCGGCTTCCAACTTGGCGAACTGCGCCTGGTCCAGACGCAGCCGCTCGTGCGGCCCTTGGACCGCAGCGCATGAACCCCGCCCTGACGCCAGGCCTGCCGCCATTTCTCCACCTGCCGCAACCCGACCCGCAACTCGGCGGCGACCTCCGCGTTTGCACGACCCTCAGCAAACCACTGTGCCGCCTGCAGCCGGACAAGCTCCCGACGTGCACGCCCAACGCCGGTCATCCCGCCGCCCCGGTGGTATCTGGCCATGCCACCGGCAAACGCCCCCGCAACCGGCCGGTCCACTCACCCAACCGCCACGACCCATAAACCCTGGTTAGACGCGGATGGAACCATCCGGCAGTGCGGGCGGCTCAGGTGTGTGGAGCTTGTAACTTCAGGTGTGGAAAGTTCTTGCAGATAGACGGTGAAGTCTGGTTTACCTGATGCGTCCTGGATAGGCGTCGGCGAGTTCGTTGAGTGTTTCGCGCCATCCGGCGGCGCGTTGTCCTTCGACGAGGCGTGCGGGTGAGAAGGCGTGCTTGTCGCCGTTGTGGCGTTTGGTGGCGCGTTCGCGGGCGCGTTTGTCCTCGATGTTGACGATGGCCAGCCACAGGAGCTTGACCACGGCGTCGTCGGTGGGGAAGTGCCCGCGGGCCTTGGTGACCTTGCGGAGCTGGTAGTTCAGCGACTCGATCCCGTTGGTGGTGTAGAGCAGCTTGCGGACCGGGCGGGTGAAGGCGAAATAGGGCGTGAACCGGTCCCAGGCGTTCTCGAACACCTTCACCGCCTGGGGATACCTCTTGCCGAGGTCGGTGTCGGCGAACTCGGCCAGAGCCTCCAGCGCCGCGTCGGCGTCGACGGCGGTGTAGATCTTCTTGAGTTCCCTGGCTACCGCCCCGGCGTCCTTGCGGGCGACCGGCCGCAGCGCATTCCGGATGAGGTGAACCACGCAGGTCTGGACCACGGTGGCGGGGAACGCGGCGCCGATGGCGTCCTCGAACCCCTTCAGCCCGTCGCAGCAGGCGATGAGGATGTCGCGGACGCCGCGGTTGCGCAGGTCGGTGGTCACCGAGGTCCAGAACCGCGAGCTCTCGCCGGCGGTGGCGCTCTCGGCCGGGGTGCGCGCGAGCCAGATGCCCAGGACGTGCTTGTGCCCGTCGGTGTCGATCCCGACCGCGATGTAGGCGGGCTTGTTCTGCACGACATGGTTGTCTGTGACCTTGACCACGAGCGCATCCAGGAACACCACGGCGTAGGTGGGGTCCAGCGGACGGGTCTGCCATGCCTTGACCTCGTCCATCACCTGGTCGGTGATGCGGGAGACCTGCTCGTGCGACAACTCGGTGCCATACACCTGCTTGAGGTGGTGCAGGATGTCGCGCACGCTCATGCCGTGCGCGTACAGCGAGATGATCATGTCGTCCAGGCCGCCGGCGATGCGCCCGGCCCGCTTGGGCACCAGCACCGGCTCGAACGTCCCCGCCCGGTCCCGCGGCACCGACAGCCGGACGGGACCGACCCCGGTCTGCACCGTCTTGCCCTTGCCCCGCCCGTTGCGGGAGTTGCCCGAGTTGTTCCCGGCCACGTTGTGCTTGCCGTAGCCCAGGTGCGCGGTCAACTCGGCCTCCAATGCCCGCTCGAGCACCGCCTTGACCAGCTCGCCGAGCATCGACCCCTCACCGGTCAACCGCAGCTGCCCGGCCTCGTCGCGGGAGCGCTCGGCCAGCAGGTCCAGCACCTCATCGCTCAGCAGCTCGCGGACCGGCACATCCCGGCTCCCTGCCGGCACCGGCACCAACCCGGCCGCACCCGCCCCCGGTCTGGGCGACACTCCCATTTCCCTCGATCACGCTCATGGCTACGAATCCCCCCGAATTCGATGGATGATCTTCCTGCCGATCATCTACCCGCCAAGATCATTTTCACCCCTGGAGAGATACCCCCGTGTGTGTGCGGTGCGGCGGCGGTCGGGGGTGAGGAGGTAGGCAATCGCCATGTCCGCGAGTTCGTCCGCGTACTGGCGCCTGGCTGTCTCGCCCGTGACGGGGTCGGGGCGCACCGAGTTGTGGAAGCAGGCGCCCAGGACGGCGCGGGCCGCGGTGTCCAGCGCTTGCTGCGGGTAGGGGTGCTGGATCTGGTCGGTGTAGGGGGCTGCCGCTTGGAGCAGGAGACGGTGGATTTCGGTGATGGTGCGGGCTCCGCGGTTCAGTGACGTGGTTCCCCGCGTGCGTAGCAGTTCGGGGAAGAGCCTGTTGCTGTCGGCGAAGGACTGCAGCAGGGCGTGCGCGTAGGCGTCCAGGACACCCGACAGTGACGGCTCGGCCGTGCGCAGTTGCTCGGCCATGTACTCCTCGCGGCGTTCCAGCATCCGCTCGCTCAGGGCGGTGATCAGCTGCTCCTTGTCTTCGAAGCGGCGGTAGATCGTGCCGACGGAGACGCCGGCGCGCTCTGCGACGCCGGCCATCGTCATCTCCTCCAGACCGGACGAAGCGGCGATCTCCTCGGCCGCCCGCAGGACGCGCGCCAGTGTCGCGGCGCTGCGTGCCTGCCGGGGTTGCCGGTAGCGCAGTGGGCGGTCCGGCTCCTCAGTCACGTCCCGCATCGCAGTGGCGGAGGTCTCAGCAGGTTCTTTTGACAACGGGTCCACTCCTCTGGGTACTCTCCAACATGAGAACGCGAGTTCGCATTCACATATTATCATCTGGAGGTTCGACCATGACCGACAACCAGACTCGCCCGCCGGTGACCGTGACACTGGAGTCAGGGCCCGCCGATGGGAGCATCGACGACTTCGAGCTGTTCTACGCCCGTCGTGCCCTGGACCGCTTGCGGACGCGGCTGGGACGCCAGGGCCTGCTCGAGTTGTTGGCCGCCGACATTGAGGAAGGCAACGCCTTCCTGCGCGAGTGCGCCCGCACCTCCGACGGCCGCTTCAAGGGGGGCACGACCGTGCTCACGACGACAGGCCTGACCTCGGGTGCGTTCCTGGCCTGGATGGACAGGGCTTTCGTCGGCGACGAGCGCGCGCTCCTCGCGGCGCACCCCGAGCACTACGTGATGGGCCCCGATGACATCGGCGCGCGCGTGGTGGAGAACATCGGCCCCCACGTCTGCTCCTTCTACATGGGCGGCTGGGGATCGAACGCGGTGGCCTGGGCCGCGGACGCGGACGAGCTTCTCCCGAAGTCGGAGTTTCCGCACAAGATGTCCTCGAACTTGTTCCTGGCCGACGGCACGGTCGTCGGGCGGGCTCTGATCCAGTTCGGTGACACCGCTGACGGCTTCACGGCGAACTTGAGCGTCTACTTCCCCGTCACCTGCCCGGACGAGGTCCTGGACCACCACCTGCGGCACTACGCCGTCGAGTTCAGGAACTGGATCACCGCCGCCGCCGCTGCCCGTGCCTGAGGTTCTGGGCCACAGGTCGGGCAGCTTCGGCCACAGCGGGCCAGATGCCCCGACCTGTGGTCGGCGGTTCCGGCACGTACGACGCCCGCACCGCTACCGACCGCATGAGGGCGACACCGACCGCGCCTCGGGGAACCGGGGCACGGGGAACCGGGGTACACGGGGTACGGGCGCGCCGCGCAGTCCGTCCGGCCTTCTCCATCACCCCGCCAGAGAAGGGCTCCGCCCTCTCCCCGCACGGCAAAGCACAGAAAGACCCAAACGATGTCCAAGCACTCCACGCCGCCCGGTACAACACGCAAGCTGACCCTGGTCGTCCTCGGCCTGGCCGCCCTGATCACCACGATGCTGTGCGCCTTCGCGCTGCCCTCCCTCAACAGCGGCCCCCACCACATCCCCATCGGCGTCAGCGGACCCCAGCAGACCACCGAAGCTCTCCAGGACAAGCTCGACGGAAAGGCGTGGGACCTAAGCCTCTACCAGACCTCCGACGCCGTCCAAACCGCAGTCAAACACCGCGACGTCGCGGGTGGACTCGCGGTCACCGGCCACGGCGTCGATATCTACACCGCCACCGCGGGCGGCCCCTCCGCCACCAGCGCCCTCACCGCGCTGGGCGACAGCCTCGCCGCACAGCACGCGACCACAGCCTCCACCCATGACCTGGCACCCTTCACCCAGCACGACCCCCACGGCACCGGGCTGACCTCTGCGCTCCTACCCATGATCTTCGGCGGAATTTTCCCCGCCCTGATCCTCAGCAGCATCTTCCCCGGCCACCGCGGATTGCGGACCCGCCTGACAGGGGCCCTGCTGTTCTCCACCGCCGCGGGCGCCGCCGTCGCCGCCGTCCTGCAGTTCGCGACCCACTCGATCGACGGCAACTACGCGCTCACCGCCCTCGGAGTCATCCTCGGCATGGCCGCGATGTCCACCACCCTCCTGGGACTCCAGGCCCTCCTCGGCATGGCCGGCTTCGCCCTCGGCGGCGCGCTGATGATGCTCCTGGGCAACCCCCTCTCGGGCCTGGCCACCGGACCCCACTGGCTCCCCACCGGCTGGGCCACCCTCGGCCAACTCCTTCCCCCGGGAGCCTCCGGCAGCCTCCTGCGTGCCAACGCCTTCTTCGACAGCACCGGCGCCGGCCTCCCCGCCCTCGTCCTCACCGCCTGGGCCGCTATCGGAGTCGCCCTCACCCTCCTCGCCGACCAGCGCGGCAGACACACCGCCTCCTCCACCCCCGATACGCCACCACAGCAGAGCACCCACCACCGAGCGACACAACGGCCATTGTCATAAACGACCCGTTGTGCAAAACCGGCGACCAACGGCCGCGAGGACTGGTCGCACCGCCGGACGGACCGCTTGGTTCGTCCTCTGAGAATCGTGTCGTTCGGCCGGTAATGGATTGGCCTGCGGGTTGCCATGTTGGCTCGGGCGGGGGGCGGGGTTCTCTCACTGGCAGTGTCCGGGGAACCACGGAACCCGGCGCTGGCCGCTACCCGGCCGGGTGATCGCCTGGCTAGGGTGAGGGCTCGCGTTTCGACAGCCGCCCCCCGTCTCGATGAGGGAAGCCCGATGCCGACGCCTGTGCGCATCGCCGCCTGTACCGCCACCAGTGCACTCACCATCGCTGCGACCCTGTCCGGCTGCTCCTCCACCGACGACCACGCCTCCGCGCACCACCCGGCGGCAGGGCACAAGGCCCCGCCGACCGTCCCCACCCGCGCGGCACCCGGTTGTTCACCGCAGTCGTGCGCGCGCACGGAGGACTACCCGCCGGTGACGGTCTACCTCAGCGGCTTCCACGCTGAGAAGCATCCGGAGGCCAACATTCTGGGCGCCTCGGACGGCAAGGTCGCCCACAAGATCACCTTCACCTGGTGGTAAGAGAACCGCAGCAGCGACGACCTGGACAAGGCGTGCGCCGCGCTGCTGGAAGTGTCGGCGCGAGTCGACATGCCCCTACGGTCCCACCCTGCTCCTGCGCTGATCACCTCAACGGGCCACGTTGCGCCGATACCGTCCTGATCCCGGTCCGCCGCATGTTCAGGCGCCGGCACCCGCACCGGCTTGCGGCCCGGCACCTGCCGGTGGCGCCATGGCGTTATGCCGGTCGGCTCGCCTCCAGGCCATGGCGGCGTGATGCGCAGCACGGCCGCATCCAGCAGTTGCGCCGCGGCGCTCGACAGCGGCATCTCGGTGCTGTGCGTCGGCCTGGACGCGCTGCGTTCCGTCGACTCTGCGAGACCACCGTGGCCGCCGCCAACGCCGCAGCCAAGGCCAGCCCACACCACACCCGGCCCCCCGCTCCACCAAGCGGCTTCCCGAACTCCTACTAGCCGGCCCGGCAGCACCCTCCGGGACAGCCGCCTGTCGACCACGGCGCCGCGTTGGGCATCACCGTCATCACGGTGCAGCCCGGGCCCGGAGAACAGGGGGTTCACCCCGGTGCCCAAGCGGTGGGCGGTCGAGCAGACCTTCGGCACCTGCATGCTGCCCGGCGGCTTAAAGGCTGTCCCGTAACGTCAGGCGATCAAGATCGTTGATCTTGGTGTGGAGCGGGCAATCACTGCTGATCGGGACGAGTGGGTGCCGGTGTTCACCGGTCTGTCAGTGCGGCAGTTCCGACGCCTGGTGCGGATCGTTGCAGGTCGGGGTGGTGAGCAGACCGGGACCGGGCGGCGGTGGAGTCTGCCGCTGGCCGACCGGGTGCTGCTGATCGCGGTGTACTACCGCACCAACCTCACGCTGCGGCAGGTCGCGTTGCTGTTCGGGGTGTCGAAGTCGGCCGCGCACCGCGTCGTGGACCACCTGGCGCCGCTGCTCGCACTCGCCCCGGTCACCCGCCGGCACGGCCCCGAAACCGTGCTGATCGTGGACGGCACGCTGGTTCCCGTCCACGACCGGACGGTCACCGCCTCGTCCAAGAACTACCGCTACTCGGTGAACATGCAGGTCGTCATCGACGCCAACACCCGGCTGGTGGTCGCGGTCGGACGCCCGGTGCCGGGCAATCACAACGACTGCACCGCCTTCCGCGATTCAGGTGCCGATACCGCGTGCCGGGGCGCGCACGTGATGGCCGACGGCGGCTACCAGGGAAACCGGCAGGTCATCATGCCCTACCGGCGGCCCCGCGACGGCAGCGAGCTGCCCGCCTGGCAGCACGAGCTCAACACCGTCCACAAACGGGTGCGCGCCCGCGTCGAGCACGCCTTCGCGCGTATGAAGTGGTGGAACATCCTGCGCAACTGCCGCCGCAAACGCGACGGCGTCCACCACGCCACCCGCGGCATCGCCCTCATGCACAACCTGGCGACAGCCGGCTGACCCGGCCCGGAGGACGCCAGATCACCGGCAGCACGTCTGGCCGCGCTTCTCCACCATTACGGGACAACCTTTAGCCGCGCCGTCCCCGAATGGAGCGATAGAGGGCCAGCAAGCCTGTCGCCGAGGAGTCCAAAAGGGCGGAAGCAGCATGGTTGCCAAGGCGATCCAGGCCTCTCCGCATTCGGCGGCGATGCGTGTGGTGCTCTGATCGTGGAGCCGAGCGGGGTCCGATGACTGTGCGTACCGCGGGTCATGTGATGGGTCCGGAGTGGTGGGCGGCATCGAGTATGGGGTGGAGGTGCTGGGCTGCCCGCTGGTGGTGGTCCTGGGCCATGACGCGTGCGGCGCTGGAGGAGGGGATGGCGCCGGGCGGTTGTATCCGGGACGTCGTCGAGCGGGTGACGTCCAGCGTGCTCGCGGCGCGCGCCGCGGGCAGGGTGGAGACCGAGGAGATCCTGGCCGAGCACATCAGGACCCGCTGCTGGACCGCTCCCGGGTGCTCGCCGAACGGGCCAACGCCGGCGGGCCGCGGTCGTGGGCTGTGTTACCGCCTGGCCGACGGTAACACCCAGGTGGTCGCGGCACGCGGGCTCCAAGTCGCCGCTGACTCCGCGTCTTGATCCAGGGCTCCGCCAGAGGTCGGCCCGGTTTCTTGAAGGCTGTTCCTTAAGAAGGCCGCGGGCCTGCGGCGCGGCGGAGCCGGTTGGCGATCGCCAGTCCCAGTCCCTTTTCGGTCGGCAAGGAGGCGATGATGAGGTCGCAGCCTCGCTGGTCGAGCTCGCGGAGAAACCCATACAGTCCGCGCGCGTAGGCGGTCATCGAGTCGGGGATCGTCACCACGGCGTGCGCATTGACCGGGGTCTCGGCGAAGGCGGTGGGTAGGAACACTCCCACCTGGTGCCCCAGTTCCTGCGCGCTTTCGGCTTCGGCGATGACCTTGTCGGGGTCGACGAGGACGACCCGTGCGCGCGGCGCGTAGTGGGAGGGATGCTGGCCCGGCACCCGGACGCGGCTCGTCAACGGAACGGCGAGCGGGCGCCCCAGCACTGCTTGGAGGTCCTCTCGCGTGACCCCGCCGGGGCGGAGGATGCCCGGGGCATCGCCCGTGACGTCGAGGATGGTCGACTCGACACCGACCTGGCAGGGGCCTCCGTCCAACACGAAATCGACGCCGTCACCGAGCTCGGTGCGGACGTGGTCTGCTGTGGTGGGGCTGACCGAGCCGAAGCGGTTGGCCGACGGGGCCGTGAGGCCGCCGCCGAAGGTCGACAGCAGCGCGAGTGCGATCGGGTGGTCGGGTACGCGCACGGCCACGGTCTCTAGACCGCCCGTCGCTTCCAGCGGCACTCCCCGACCGCGCCGCAGCACCAGCGTCAGCGGCCCCGGCCAGAAGTGTTCGGCCAGCAAGCGCGCGGTTGCGGGGACGTCGGCGACCCACTCCGGCAGGCGCTCGGCGCCGCTGATGTGGACGATCAGCGGGTGGGAGGGCGGACGTCCCTTGACTTGGAAGGTACGCGTGACCGCGACAGGGTCCTGGGCGTCGGCGCCCAGGCCGTAGACGGTCTCGGTCGGGAAGGCCACCAGGCCTCCGGTGCGCAGCACATCGGCCGCCTTCTCGATGTCACTGGTGCTCGCCGTCACCCTCGACATCCTCCCACCGTTCCGTTCCCATGCCGTCCTAGCACGGCGGCTCTCACCCGCCGTCCGCTCGGTGAACGCGATGCCGCCGTCGCCGCCACTCGCCGCCCCTGTCGAGCTGTCCCGGCAGTCAAGGCAGAGAAGGGTGTCGCCGGTCGACACCCGACTGAGCCGAAGACCATCGAACGCGCGTCCCATCGGCAGGGCCCCTGACACCGACTGGGGGCGTTGGGGGCGACTTGCTAGGCAAAGGGGGCCATGTTGGTCTGTTGCCAAGCCGGTCGGCTCGGCTCTCATCTGTCTCTAGCGGGCGAGCCACGGCGGTGAGGTGAACGCGTTGGCGGGATCATAGGTCTTCTTGATCGCCGCAAGGCGGTTCAGCGTCGCGGGGGAGTAGGCGGCGCGGGCGCGGGCGGGGTCTTCGTCGAGGCCGAGGTGGTTGACGTCGGGGCCCCCGGCGGACAGGTGGAGCACGCCGGCCAGTCCCTTTTCCGTCCATGCGCGTTCTGCGGCGCCGTCGCCGTGCGGCCAGTTGGCGATGACCTCGGTCATGAAGGCGGCGGGGCGGTAGGAGAAGGGGGTGTCGGGGGCGTCCGGGGCGGCGATGGCACCGCCGAGGGGGCGGAAGAGGAACTCGCCGAGCGGTGAGGACGCCTCCTCGATCATGGCGGCGGCGTGGTCGATGGCGGGTCCGTCCAGGCGGGTGAGCCATTCGGAGCGGACGTCCCAACGTGTTCCGTCGGGGGCGGCGTCGTCGGTGGAGGTCTGAAAGGTGCAGAAGTCGGTGGGGGCGATGGTGTCCAGGAGCGGGCGGCCGATGCGGCGTAGGGCCTGGACGTGGGGGTCGTCGACTCCGTCTGGGCTGGTGGAGAAGACGGGGACGAGGAAGACGGGGCGGCCTTGCACGTCGCCGGGCAGGGCGGGGACGGGGGGTGCGCAGGTGAGGACGGCCGCCCAGTTGAGATGCGAGGGAGCGTCCGCGGTGGCTTCGACGACCTGCCAGAGGACGTCGTTGGCGTTGTCGATGCGGTGGATGAGCATGCCGGTGGTCGGGCGGACGAGGGGGAACAGCCGCATGCGGAGTTCGGTGACGACGCCGAGGCCGGTGCCGGCGCCGCGGAGCGCCCAGTAGAGGTCGGGGTCGGTGTGCTGGCCGACGTTGCGGACGGCGCCGTCGGCGGTGACGATGGTCGCCCCGGTGAGGTTGTCGCCGGCGAGCCCGTGGAGGCGGCCGAGCCAGCCGAGGCCGGTGCCGAGGGAGAAACCGGCGACGCCGACCTTCGACACCGAGCCGCCGGTGGTGGCCAGGCCGTGCTCCTGGAGGACGGGGTCGACCTGGCCCCAGCGAAGGCCGGCGCCCAGGTGGGCGACGCGGCGTTCGAGGTCGACCGCGATGCCGTTCAGGTCGCGGACGTCGATGACGACGCCGCCGTCGGCGAGCGAGCGGCCGGCGAAGTTGTGCCCGCCCGCGCGGACGGTCAACGGCAGGCCCCTGTCGTGCGCGTGACCGATGGCGAGGGCGACGTCATCGGTGTCGGCGCATCGGGCGAGCAGGGAGGGACGGGCTTGGACGGCCTCGTTCCAGATGCGCCGGTGGTCGTCGTAGCCCGCGTCGCCGGGGGTGAGGAGCCGGCCCTTGAATCCCTTGATCACGCAGGCACGGTAGGTCGGCGGGTGCGAGAGCCGGGAGCCGCACGGTCCGCTGGACGAACTCAGCCGGCCGCGCAGACCTTGCGGACGTACTCGATCGCACCGGGCTCCAGCCGGTTGCGCAGATCGAAGAAGAGTTCGGCGGCGCGGTGCCCGGCCCAGTCGGCCGGAAGCAGGTCCTTGGGCAGGCCCGGGTCGAGGTAGGGGAATTTCCGCCAGTGGTAGAGGGCCAGCGTGTAGTCGGCGAACGCCTGGGAGCCGGACGGGAGCCGGACGTCCTGCCAGCGTTCGGTGACCGGCTCGCACCATTCGACGAACTCGGCGTACAGCGCGGTCAGCTCGGCCATGTCCCAGGCCTTCTCCACCAGGGCCGACAGTTCGGTGAAACCGGAGTACTGGGCGTCGAACATCAGCACGAAGCGTTCGAATCCGAGTTGCTTGACGGTCTTCTCCAGCTCGTCCCGCATCCGGCGCGGTGCCAGCCACAGGCCGTTGCCGAGGTTGCCGAAGCCGAGCCAGGACAGCTGCGAGCGCAGGACGTGCCGCTTGGAGCGCTCGTCCTCGGGGACGGACAGGGAGACCAGGACCCAGCCGTCCCCGAGGTAGGCGGGGTGGCGGGGGCCGAAGATCCGCCGGTCGGTCTCCTCCAGCGCGGCGAGCGCCTGCTCGGTCAGCCGGAGCCCGCGCGCGCCCGCCCGGTTCTCCGATTCGAGCAGGCCCTTGCGGCGCATCCGCAGCAGCGCGGACCGGGTCGCCGTCTCGTCCACCCCGAGCTCGTTCATCAGCTGGACGATCTTCGCGATGGCGAACCATCCGCCGAGCGGCCGCATGTAGGCGCCGCAGACGTCCATGATCAGCATCTTGGGGCGGCCGGTTCCGGGCTCGCCGGCGGTGCCGCTGCGGGGGCTGCGGGCCATGGACGGTGTCGCGCCCGCCCAGTCGCCGTCGATGAGGTCGCTCTCGGGTCCTCGCATGCACCCCAGTGTGCATGAGCCGGGCGGTCGGGCGTGCGGGTCCGTCCAGCGAACCCTTTGTCTCGGAGGTCCTGCCGGTCAGGGCGTACAACCGTGATTCCAGTCGTCAGCAATGTGACGACCGTCATGCGGTAAGACTGCCGGAGGTGGCATATGACCGTGCGTGCACGGAGCACCGCGGCCGGGGTGGTGGCGGCAGGACTCCTGCTCGGCCTGGCCGCCTGCGGCGGCAGCGACAACGACAAGACCGTCGCGTCCGGGGGAGACGACGGGACGGGCTGCCCGGCCGCCAAGGGCAAGACCATCGGATTCAGCGAGCCGCTGCCCGACCCCAACTTCCAGGCGATCGAGCAGATCGTCTCCAAAGCGCTCGCCAAGTACGGGGCCAAGCTCAAGGCCGTGAACGCCAACCTCAACCCGGGCAAACAGATCTCCGACCTGAACACGCTGATGCAGCAGCAGGTGGACGCGTTGATCGCCAACCCGGTCGACCCGAACGCCACGCAGGGGGTCTTCGCGCAGGCGCGGGCGAAGAAGATCCCGATCATCGTGCTGGACACCAAGGTCGGCGGCCCGTACTTCACCACCGTCCACGACGATGTGGACTTCGCGGGCGCGGACGGGGCGAAGACCCTGAAGGCGCTGGTCGGAGGCGGCAAGGTCGCCGCGATGTTCGGCCCGAGCTACGCCGAGCTGCTGAACTGGGAGAAGGCCGGTTTCGAGGCGGGAGCGAAGCAGGCGGGACTGACCGTGGTGGACCGCCAGGTCAACCAGAAGATCACCCCCGAGGACGCCAAGGCGATCGCCGAGTCATGGCGGCAGAAGTACGGCAAGGACCTCAAGGGCATCTGGACGTTCAACGACGTCTCCGCGATCGGCGCGGCGTCCGCGCTGTCCGGCGACTTCAGGCCGGCGATCGTGTCGATCAACGGGCAGCCGGACGCGATCCCGCTGGTGCAGGCGGGCAAGATCTCCGCCACCTACGGCGTCCCCTACGACAAGACCGGTCAGGCGCTGGCGTACGCGGCGCTGCGCGCGGTGTGCGGCGGCAAGGTCCCGAAGGAGATCTGGATCCCGACGGTGAAGCTCGACAAGAAGAACGTCGGGACCTGGCAGCCGATCGCGCAGCGGGTGAACAACCCGTTCTCCCTCGCCTTCGAGCAGCGCGACGGCAAGACCTACGTCAAGCTGGGCTGACGTGGCGGACGCGAACACGGCCCCGCTGCTGAAGGTGTCCGGGGTCGCCAAGCGGTTCGGGCCCGTCGCCGCGCTGCGGCGGGCCGACCTGGTGGTGAACCGCGGCGAGGTGGTCTGCCTGGCGGGCGAGAACGGCTCCGGGAAGTCCACGCTGGCGCGCATCGTGGCCGGCGCGATGCCGTCGGACGCGGGCGTCGTCGAACTGGACGGGCATCAGGTGACGTTCAGCGGCCCGAAAGACGCGCTCGACGCGGGGCTGTGCCTCGTGTCGCAGGAGCCGACGCTGGTCCCGGGGCTTTCGATCGCCGAGAACGTGCTGCTGCCCCGGCTGAACCGGGCGGCCCGGACCGTCCGCCGCACGGCCCTGGCCGCCCAGGCCGTGCCGTACCTGGAGCGAGCCGGGC
The DNA here is from genome assembly GCF_030283205.1 of Actinomadura opuntiae. Classification (GTDB taxonomy): domain Bacteria; phylum Actinomycetota; class Actinomycetes; order Streptosporangiales; family Streptosporangiaceae; genus Spirillospora. The sequence continues at coordinate 119,733 of NZ_JASNWF010000015.1, read as the reverse complement.
TGGACGTCGACCCGCTGCGGCCCGCGGGGACGCTTCCGCCGGGGGAGCGGGAGCTGGTCGAGGTCGCCAAGGCCCTGGCCGCCGAACCGCGGCTGCTGATCCTGGACGAGGTGACGACCCGGCTGCCCGACCCGGAACGGCTGTTCGCCGTGGTGGACGGGCTCGCGGCGCGGGGTTGCGGCGTCATCATGATCACCCATCGGCTGCGGGAGATCCGGCGCGCTTGCGATCGGGCGACGGTGCTGCGCGACGGGAGCACCGTGGCCGAGCTGGGGCGCGACGAGCTCACCGACGAGCGACTGTCCTCGGCGATGGTCGGCCGTGACCTCGGCGAGTACTTCCACAAGCGTCCGGTGACGCCCGGTGCGGTGCGGTTGAGCGTCGAGGGCCTGGTGACGGACCGGGCCCCGCACGCCATCTCGTTCGAGGCGCGCGCCGGGGAGATCATCGGCGTCGCCGGCCTGGTCGGTGCCGGGCGCAGCGAACTGCTGGAGACGATCGCCGGTGCCCGCAGGCCGCGTGGCGGCACCGTCGTGGTCGACGGGAGCCCGGTGGAACGCGCCACCCCCCGCACCGCCCGCCGGGCCGGAGTCGCGCTGGTCCCGGAGGACCGGTTCGAGCAGGCCCTGGCGGCCGAGCACACGATCCGCGACAATCTCGCCGTCCCGTGGCTGCGCGCCCTGCGAAGGACGGACCGCGCCCGCGACCGGGAACGCGCGAACCGAGCGGTCGCCGAGTACCGGGTCCGCTGCCCCGGAGTGGACGTCCCGGTCGGGACGCTGTCGGGCGGGAACGCGCAGAAGCTGGTGCTCGCCCGCGCCATCGGCCACGCGCCGAAGGTGCTGCTGCTGGACGAGCCGACCCGCGGGGTGGACATCGGTGCCCGCGCCGACATCTACGAACTGATCGGCGGGCTGGCGGAGGCCGGGGCCGCCGTCGTGCTCGCCTCGTCCGATCTGCTGGAACTGCTCGGGCTCGCCGACCGGATCATCGTGCTCGCCGAGGGCCGCCCGGCCGGCGCCCTCGGCCGGGACGAGGCGAGCGAAGAGGCCATCGCGCTGCTGGCGCTTGGGGGAGGGGACCGAGATGACGCTGCCTGACAGGACACTGACCGCGGCGGCGCCGCGCGGCCCGGCCGCCGGCCGGGCCCGCGACGCCGTGCAGGCGACCTCGCAGTACCTCGGGGTGCTCGCCGTCCTGGTGCTGCTGATCGTGGTGCTGTCGGTGACGCAGCCGCAGTTCCTCACGGTCGACAACTTCATGAACATCGCCGAGACGAACGTGGTGCTGCTGCTGGTCGCCACCGGGATGACGTTCGTGCTGCTGACCGGGGGCATCGATCTGTCGGTCGGCGGCATGATGGGCTTCTCGGCGATCGTGTGCTGGAAGCTGCTGGACGTGCTGCCCGCCCCCGCCGCGCTGCTCGCCTCGGTCGCCGCCGCGCTGGCCGCCGGACTGTTGACCAACGGCCTGCTCATCGGCAAGGCGGGGTTGTCGTTCCTGGTCGTCACGATCGGCACCGGGACGCTGCTGCACGGGCTCGCCCAGATCTGGTCGGGCGGGCAGTCGCAGACGATCTTCAAGCACGCGTTCCTGGTGAAGCTCGGCTCCCAGCGCGTCGCCGGTGTCCCGATCACGGTGATGATCGCTGCCGCGGTGTTCCTGCTGGCCGTCCTCGTGCTGCGCTACACCGGGTTCGGCCGCATGGTGTACGCGGTCGGCGGCAACCCCGAGGCCGCACGGCTGGCCGGGATCAGCGTCGCCGGCGTCCGCGTCGCCGTCTACACGCTGTGCGCCGCGCTCGCCGGCCTCGCCGGCGTCGTCGGCGCGGCACGCCTCACCTCCACCTCCCCGGACGCGGGCATCGGGATGGAACTGACGGCCGGCGCCGCCGTCCTGCTCGGCGGGACGTCCTTCATGGGCGGCCGTGGCTCCCTGCTCGGCACACTGCTGGGCGTGCTGTTCCTCGGCGTTCTGCAGAACGGCGTGACCCTTGCAGGCGTCAGCCCGTTCTGGAGCAACGTCGTGAGCGGCGTCGTCCTCGTGGTCGCGATCGGCATCGACCGCCTGCGCAGCGGAAAGGCGATGCCGTGACCCGCATGGCGCCCGAACGGCAGGCGCTCCGCGAGGCGGTCGCGGCCTTCGCCCGCAACCGCCTCGCCCCCGCGCTTCCTCTCGATGACGGTGAGCTGTCCTCCGAGGCCAACCGCGACCTGCTGAAAGGTGCGGCGGAACTGGGACTTCCCGGCCTGCTCATTCCCGAGGAGTACGGCGGGGGAGGCGGGACGCAGCTCGACAACGCGATCGTCGCCGAGGAACTCGGCGCGGTGGACGCGGGATTCGCCGCCGGCTTGAACCTCACCATGACCGTCCCAGGTCTGATCCTCGCGGCGGGCACGCCGGAGCAGAAGGAACGGTGGCTGCCGGGCATAGCGGTCGGCGAGACGGTTCTCGCGGGCGCGATGAACGAGCCGTCCGTCGCCGGTTCCGAGCTGTTCGACCCCCGACCGGGCCCGGAGTCCGGCTACCGCACCCGCGCGGTGAGGGAGGGCGACGAGTACGTCATCAGCGGCGCCAAGGCGCAGTGGGTCACCAACGCTGGCGTCGCCGACGCCTACGTCACTTTCGCCCGGACGGCCACGGACCGTGCCGGCGTCGAATCGACCAGCGCCTTCTGGGTCCCGGCCGGCACCGCGGGCCTGTCCTGCGGGCCTCGTTCGCGGTTGCTGGGACTGCGCACCGGCTTCCACGCCGAGGTGTTCTTCGACGAGGTCCGGGTGCCCGCCTCCTCCCGGATCGGGTCGGAGGGTGAGGCGTTGCGATTGCTGATGAGCACGACGCCGGGCATGGCGGTCGGTCTCGCCGCGACCTTCGTCGGCGTCGCCCGCGCCGCCGAGGACCTCGCCCGCGCCCATACCGCCTCGCGCCATAGCTGGGGCCGCCCGCTGCGCGAGCATCAGGCCGTGGCGCTCGACCTGGCGGAGATGGCGGTGACCGTGCGGACGGCCCGGCTGCTGGTCCATGAGGCCGCGACGGCGCTGGACGGGGGAGGCGATCCGAGCGAGCTGGCCGTCCTGGTTCCGGCGGCCAAGACCCGCGCCGTGGACGCGGCGATCCAATGCGCGCAAACAGCGGTCCGGCTGCACGGAGCCACCGGAGTCACCACGGGCGCTGGTCCGGAGAAGCTCCTCCGGGACGCCTGGACCGGCTACCCCTGCGACTTCACGAGAGAAATGCTCCACCTCGGCATCGCCGCAGCCCTTCCCGCCGTCTGAACGGTGAGGCCGCAGGCGAGCGGGCACCCAGCGTCCTCGGTTCGACCGAGCCGGGCGCCAGGGCATGTGTTCCTGGAGATCACGGTGGTTCAGTGCCGCGCCCGCCGGTTCGGCGCCGGCGACGGCCGCGAGCAGTTCACCGGCCTCCGACCAGCCGTTCGGGCCCGCCTGCTCGGCCGTCCCGGCGTCCGGCAAGGGCAGCTTCAGCGGCATGTCCGCCGACCCCGTCGCGACCGCCGCGTCCAACAACCCGGTGCTGTCGACGCTGGTCACCGCCGTGAAGAAGGCCGGGCTGGTCGACACCCTCAACTCGGCCAAGAACATCACCGTGTTCGCACCGACCAACGACGCGTTCAACAAGATCCCCAAGGCGACGCTCGACAAGGTCCTGAGCGACAAGAAGACGCTCACCGGCATCCTGACCTACCACGTCGTCGGGCAGCCGATCACCCCGAGCGGGCTGGCCAACGGCGACTTCAAGACCCTCAACGGCGCGATGCTCAAGACCAGCAGCTCCGGCGAATCGTTCACCATCGGCAGCGACGCCAAGGTGGCCTGCGGCAACGTCCACACCGCCAACGCCACCGTCTACATCATCGACAGCGTCCTGACGCCCCCCAAGTGAAGCCGCGGCAGGCGCGGACGGCCAGGACCTTGACCCTTTAATCTAATTGCCGCAGACCTGCTGACCCGCGTCGCTTCCGAGCCCGCCCCCGATTCCCCTGCCCGGCCCGCCGCCCTGGGAGGTGTCCCTGCTCCGGTCGAAGCTGACTGAGGCGAAGCGGTCGGCCGATGGGGCCGTGAGGCCGCCGCCGAAGGTCGATAGCAGCGCGAGTGCGATCGGGTGGTCGGGTACGCGCACGGCCACGGTCTCTAGACCGCCCGTCGCTTCCAGCGGCACTCCCCGACCGCGCCGCAGCACCAGTGTCAGCGGCCCCGGCCAGAAGTGTTCGGCCAGCAAGCGCGCGGTTGCGGGGACGTCGGCGCCCAGGCCGTAGACGGTCTCGGTCGGGAAGGCCACCAGGCCTCCGGTGCGCAGCACATCGGCCGCCGTCTCGATGTCACTGGTGCTCGCCCTCACCCTCGACATCCTCCCACCGTTCCGTTCCCATGCCGTCCTGCCACGGCGGCTCTCACCCGCCGACCACTAAGTGAACGCGATGGCCGCCCATCGCCGCCTTGCCAGGCTCTCCTCTGTCTGCGGTCACCGTGCCTTCAGCAGCCTCCACGCCTGCGATGGTGTGGGCGCGTCGTGGGGGCGTGCTGGGGGGCGTGCTGGGGGGCGTGGCGAGGGTGGCGAACACGACGGTGTTGTCGGTGTAGTGGTGGCTGCGGGTGTCGAAGTGGCCGCCGCAGGTGATCAGCCGGAGTGACGGGGTGTCGGTGTCGCGGAAGACGGTGTCGGTGGGGAAGGCGGTTTTGCGGTAGCGCTTGATGGTGTCGACGCGGTAGGTCGCGTTGTGGTGGTCGGTGCGGGTGATGGTGACCAGGTCGCCGGGGCGAGCGGCTCCGAGCCGGTAGAAGACCGAGGGGCCGTCGCGGGCGGAGTCGAGGTGTCCTTCGATGACGGCGGTTCCGGGTTGGCCGGGGGCGGCTGAGCCGGTGTACCAGGCGGCCTTGTCGTAGTCGGGTCCGGGCGGGGGGACCTGGAGGGTCCCGTCGTCGTTGAGCCCGAGTGTGATAATCGCCGCGCTCACTTTGATCGCGGGAATGTCGATACGGGTGGGGACGGCGTAGGACAGCGGAGAAGCGGAAGGCACTGCGATGGGGCCGGCTGCGCCGGCTTGTGCCCGCAGGGGGGCGCCGTCGGTCAGCGGCGGCTGCGGCGCGTGCTGCTGGGAGGTGAGGGTGTAGGCGATGACGGCGGCGCCGGTGGTGGCCAGTGCCGCTGCGGTCGCCGGGACGGCGTGGTTACGGCGGCCGGTCGCGGCCTGCACAGCGGACCGCAGCGCGGCCCGCACAGCGCTCGGTGCGCTGTGCAGATGCGCTGCGGCCCGCCGGATCATTCAGCGGGTGTGATGGTGCGCTTGCGCCGTTGGATCACCAGGGCTCCGGCGGCTGCGGCCAGCAGCGCGCCGCCCAGGCCGAGCAGGCCGGTGTGCTGCAGGCCGGAGGTGGATCCGCCTCCGGTGGCGGCTGCGCCGTTGGGCATGGCCTTGCCCGATCCGCTGTTGTGCGGGAGGGCGAGGTAGGGGAAGGTGCGGCCGAACTGCTTGTCGTTGTGGTCGACGCGGTCGCCCTTGGCCAGGGCCGGGACGAGTTTGCCGGTCTGCGCGGCGCCTTCGAGTGCTTGCAGTTCGATGTCGACGACGTCGTCGGTGAGCCGGCGTCCGTTGGGGAAGCCTTGCAGGTCACCGGCCAGGACTCCGAGCCGGTTGGGTTTGGCGGTCTGGGGGACGGCCATGTTCAGCCGCAGTTCCTCGGCCGGGGTGAACCGCTTGGGGTCGACGTCCTTGTTCAGCAGCTGGGAGTTCAGGTCGGCCTTGATCGGTCCGCCGGAGTTCTTGGAGATGCCGGTCAGGAAGATCTCCTGCAGGTCCTTGCGCGGCGTGGCCGGGGCTTTGATCTTGTAGATCTTCTGGATCAGCTGCGGGACCTCGGGGTCCAGGACGCGGTTCACCAGCGGTTGGACGGTGTGGTCCTGGGAGGGGTCGAGCCGGTTGAAGGCGTCCTTGAGCCCGGCTGGGGAGATCACCTCGTTGACCAGTGGGTTCCCCAGCCGGGAGACCTGCTGGTAGGTGCCCGCCGGTGCCTTGTCGATGTTGACGCCCGGTCCCTTGCGGTCGGTGGTGGCCCATACCCCGAGCACGGGGTTGCGGGCGGGATTGCCCTTGAGCGCGAGGTCGGACTTGGGGACCTGCAGGGTGATGTTGTTGACGTTGTAGCCCTTGAGGGTGTCGGTGCCGGTTTCGCTGAGGTCGCCGCCGTAGAGCAGGTCGAAGATCCGCAGGTCCAGGAAGAACGGGTCGTCGGCCTGCCCGACGTAGGTCTTGCCGCCGCCCGACACGGGGGTGATGGCCTGCTGGCGGAGCGCGGCGTAGTTGGGCATCGAGGCCTTGCCGACGAACGACGGCGCGGCGATCGCGTCCTTCACCAGCGTCCGCGTCCGATTCTTGGTGTTCTCGGTCAGCGAGTAGTGCTGCCGGAACAGCAGCGTCGAATCGCGAAGCGACTTCACTGGCCCGTTGTTGTACAGGAACGTGTTGTTGTCCCTGCGATCCTCGTTGCGGAATGTCCACCGGTAGGTGATATCGGCGTACCCGTCGCCATTGTTATCTATTTTGATGTTGTAGTGCGTGTTGGTGGCGAACGGATAGAAGTTCGGGCCCCCGTTGGGTTCTTCGAACGGAATCCAGTTCGCGGCGATCGAGACGGTGTCGGGGGAGTCGGGGCTGGTAAAGGCGTACACGTCGGTGTTGTCGGCTTGGGGGTCGTTGGCGATGAGGGGCGCCTCGCGGTGGCTGGAAGCCGTGCTCGTCCCCGGCCCCAGCGTGGCCAGCATGCTGACCACGCCGAGCGTCCCCGCCGTCGCAGCCGCGACTACCGTGCGCTTTGCGCGCAGCCGCTCACACAATTGACGCATTCCAGTTGTCTCCTTCGACTGGGCGCGGACCCGGACACTGAACGCCCCTTTCCGCAGTTGATCACTGGATCGCCTCCTACCCCTCCACGGCCGGAAATGCGTCATCAGGGGAACTCTGGAATCTGATTTGATCAGCGCTTGAAGGATCATCCTCAGTGGAGTGAGGTCAGGGTGACCGCGCATGCCTGTCCTGGCTGCGACCCTGCACCACGAGCGAGGGCGGCGTGCCGGGTTGCGGCGCGGCTCGGGCATCGCGCCCCGTGAAGGCCGAGACGGTCAGCGGAGTACGGTGCGGTGTCCCTGGTGAGCGGTGTCCCTGGTTGGGGTGTCCCCGCGACCGGTTCAGACTGAGCCGTTGAGGCTGCGCAAGGCCAGTCCGGCGCCCACGATGATCACTAGTCCGGCGGTCATGATCCGGGTGTAGCCGGCCAGGTCCCACGCGCGTTGCCGGAGCGGCACCCGATGCAGCAGGTGGCTGAGGCGGGCCAGCAGCAGCCCGGTGGCCGTCAGCGTGGCGGCCATGCCCGCCCCGTACCCCAGGACCAGCGCCACCCCGAACCCGGTGCGGCCGAGCGCGATCGCCCCCAGCAGCACCACCAGCGCCGACGGGCTGGGCACCAGCCCCCCGGCGACCCCCAATCCGAGCAGCCAACTGCGGCGCGAGCGCCCATCCCGCCCTTGTTCATGCCCGTGGCCGTGGCCGTGCCCGTGCCCGTGGTGGCCGTGCCCGTGGTCGTGTTCGGGATGGGATGTTGGGGAGTGGACGGCCATGGCTGCCACCGGTACGGCGGCGTCTTGGGAAGCGTCGGTGGTGGGGTTGGGGTTTCGGCGGGCTCGCCATGCGCTGCGCAGCAGCCCGATCCCGATCGCGGTCACCAGGAGTCCGCTCACGACGCCGAGAGTCTTCAGCAGCGATTCCCCGGCCAGGGCTGCTGAGCCGCTGACCAGCAGCCCGAGGACCAGGACGCCGGCGGTGTGGGTGAGGGTTACGGTGGCGGCGACGATGACGGCGTCGCGCAGACCGCCGCGGCGGCCCACCAGATAGGCCGCCATGACGGTCTTTCCGTGGCCGGGCATCGCGGCATGGGACGCGCCGAGGACCAGCGCCAGGCACAGCGCGAGAAGACCGACGGGCAGAGTCAGTTCACGGGCGGCGACGAGCGCGTCGAAGCGGCTGTTGAGCTGGTTGACCGCCCGGGCGAACATGCCTGCTGAGGGCACGTGAGGCAGCACCCCCACCGAGGATCCGGACCCGTTTCCGATCCGCAGCGTGACCGAGCGGACGTCCAGGGGCGAGGTGAGAAGGTCCCCGGGGTAGTGCCGTAGCTGCCGGCTGACGCTGCGGCGCGGTACCGGCGGGTGGTCGAGCTGGACTCCGTCGCCGACCGCGGTGATCTCGCGCCAGCCGATGCGGTCGCTGCGGAAGCCGTCGCTGAAGGCCACTTGTGACCCCGGGGTGAGCGACGTCGCCGCGGTCAGGGCGCAGGTGGTGTGGCTGGTCTGCAAACCAGCCGCGCCCGGAATGTAGACGAACGAGGATGTCCGCACCCGCCAGGCCAGCGGCTTTCCCTGCACCTTCGCCGACAGCGCGCGGGCGAGGACGCCGCACTGCCGGTGTGCGTAGGCGGCCGTCTCGGCGGAGGTGACCGTGCCGTCGTGGTCGGCGTCGACGGTATCTCGTTCCTGCAGGGTGGGGATCTCCGCGGCGTCCACGATCGCCAGGTCGTCGACCCGGTCGCTGCGCAGCGTCAGCCCGTCATAGTGGTTGATGGTGAAGTTGCCCAGCGGATGAGTCGTTGCGGCTGAGGCCGGTCCGGCACTGACCACCATCAGGACCGCCGTTAGCAGGACCAGCGCGAGCGGCACCGCGAGCAGAGTTCCAGTCGATGCGACGCCCACCGATGCGGTACCCGCCCGTGGTGAGCCCGGTGCGGGGAGCAGCAGGCGGCGCGGCGAGCGCTTCATGTGACTCTTCCCAGCGCGGGGATCTTCTGGTCCAGGTGCGGGTTGGCGCGGGTGGCCCGGGCGAGGTCGCGGCGGGCGGCGTCGTGGTCGCCGAGCGCTGTTTCGATGGCGGCTTTGTGCTGGTAGAACTGGGCGTTCTGCCAGCCGAGCCGGGTCGCCTTCTCCGCGAAACCCAGCGCTTGGCGGTCCTTGCCGTTCAGATGCAGAGCCCAGGCAAGGGCGTCGGCGACGATCACACTGTGGCGGCGGCGCCACTCGGCGCGCGCCTGGTCCAAGGCCCGGCGGGCGTCACCGGTGTCGGCGGCGTACTCGGCGGCCGACAGGTTGTCGGCCACACCGCCCGCGGCCATCAGGCGTTGAGTGCTGTCCAGCAGCCGGCTCTGCTGAGCGGCCTGGTCCTTGCGTCCCAGGGAGTTCAGCAGCTCGAGGTATTCCATGATGTACTGCGGCTGCGGCATCCGGCCCACGACCTCCTGATACGCCTTGACCGCCCGGTCGTGGTCGCCGCGCCGCACCGCGGTCTTCGCGATCCCCTCAAGCGCGGGGGTGTAGGACTTGTCAGCGTTGTAGGCAAGGCGATATTGGTGAGCGGCTTGGGGGAAATCGCCCGCATGAAAGGCCAGTTCACCGAGGTAGTAGCGGCAGTAGGCGATGTCGGAGGGCACGTAGGCGGCCTGCAGCGCCTGAAGCAAGAGGGTGCGGGCCCCGGCCCGGTTACCGTGCATCTCCAACTCGTAGGACGCTCGGGTGAACGACGACACGCCCGGCGCCAGCCTTGTCATGCGGCCGACTGCCGCGGTGGCGGCAGCGTAGTTCCCTAGCTGGGTGTAGGCGTCGGTCAGCACCCCGAACACTCCCGGGCTGGAGGGGTTGATCTTCTTGGCCTCCTCGCCCCAGTGCGCCGCAGCGCGAAAGTCGTGCCGGGCGTTGGCCAGCGCGCCCATCCCGACCATCGCCGCGTCATTGTCGGTGCGGCGCAGAGCCAGGGAACGTCGCAGCGCCCCTTCGGCCTTGGGGTAGTAGGTGGGGTCCGCGCTGATCCGCGCCTGTTCGATGTAGGCCCCGCCCAGCGCGGCCCAGGTCTGATAATCACCGGGGACTTCGCGCAACCGCTGCTGGTAATGGTAGATAGCATCGGCGCCCCCTTGCCCCGCCGGAGCCGCTACGGTGTCCGAACCGGAAGAGGGTGGTCTCGTGCGGACGATCCCGACGACCACCATCGCCGTCACCGCGACGGCGAGGGCGAGCAGCACCAGCCCGGCCAGGCGCAGTCGCAGTCGCCTGGACGAGCCGGTAGCACGGCCGCCGCGCCGACTGGCAACAAAACCCACAGTCCCCTCGCCCTCCTTCACCTGACGCAGCAGGAGGGGGGCCGCGCCGGTCCGCCCCGCAGTGCGCCTCGACAGGCCGGCAGGCCACTTTCCCGAAGGGAAAGATGTGGCATTTCGCCTGAATTATTGCCGCGTGGAATGTCGAGAATGCGAGCCGGGGCCCGCTTTAAGGGCTGCCCCTCCTCGGATTCGGCAACCTACCCTTCCCCGGTTAAGGGAATTCCTCGACGGTCGCCATGAGATTCAGGCTTGGCGGCTTTTTGAAGAAGTGGCGAACAGTCCGCGGCCATGAGTCCGGCCGGGATGCGCTCGCTGTCTGCTCGACGTCGGGTCGGCCGGGTCAGGGCCGGGTCGGCCGGACGTCGATGTCGTCCACACTGACCGTGACGTCGGTCAGTTCGAGGCCGAGTTGTGTGCGTGCGGCGTCGCGCACAGCTTGGCGGACCCGGTCGGCGGCTGCGGGTGCTGGTGTTCCGTATCGGACGCTGATGTTGATCACCACCCGGGACGGGGCGGCTGGGTCGGGGAACCGGCAGCCGCGGGCGGTGACGTCTGCGACGGTGTCGGCGGCGGCCGACAGCACCGCCACCGCTGCCCGCTGGCTGATCGACAACCGCAGCGGCGGCTCGGCCGGCAGTGTGATCTGGTTGCCCGGTCCCGCCTCGGCGCGGATGCGGCCCATCACCGCCTCGGTGAAACCGCGCGGCGGCTGGTGCGTGGTCTCCTCGGCCAGCGCGAGCGCGCGGCGCAGGGGTGCCACCTGTGCGGCGGTCTGGCGGCAGTGCGGGCAGTGCCGCTCGTGCTCGTCCAGTGCCCCGTCGAGGGTGTGTTCGTAGACGGTCGCGGCCGAATGTCCGCAGGGCAGGATGGCCGGCTCGTTCATCGCCATGCGCTCAGCTCCTCGGCGAGCCGGACGCGGGCACGGTGGATCCGGCCGCGGACCGCGTCCGGGCCGGTCCGGGTGACCTCGGCGATCTCGTCATAGGACAACCCTTCCAACTCCTTCAGCACCCAGCATGCCCGCTGCTGCGCAGTGAGCCGCGCAAGCGCCCGCCACAACGCGCCGAGCAGATCGCCGGCCAGCGCGTGCTGCTCGGGATCGGCGGCGGCCGGAGCGGGACCGGGCTCGCCGCCGACCGATTCCAGTCCGGGATCGGGCGTGCGTTGCCGCGCAGCGGCCAGGGCGCGGGTGGTGGCGATCCGGTACAGCCAGGCGGCGAACGCCTGTCCGTCGCGCAGGTCGGACAGGCGCCGCCACGCGGTCACGAACGCCTCCTGCGCGACGTCCTCGGCGGCCTGGGCGTCGTTGAGTATTCTCAGCGCGATTCGGTAGACGGGCCCGGAGTAGCGCCGGACGAGGCGTTCGAACGCCGTGGTGTCGCCGCCCTGGGCGCGTAAGACCAGGGCGGCGTCGTCACCGCTCATCACACGCTCCGGGGGATGTGAGGCAGGTCACATCGACCTCGCCGTGAGGTTGTGGCCACGGCCCGCATCCTCTGTGTGTTCGTGTCCATGCGGCCCGCGCTCCGCGTGCGGGACCGCGGTCCACGGAAGTCCACGGAGGGGGCGCACCATGACCACACCGGCGAAGGAGACCACGGTGGACCACAGCGCAGCCGAGCATTCGACCGGGCACGCGACCGGGCACTCGACCGGGCAGGGGACCGCCGGGCCGACTGCGGGGAACCTGACCACCCGTGCGCGCACGGAGCTGGTCAGCGAGCATGGGAAGACGGCGATCGCCGACGCGGTGGTCGCCAAGATCGCCGGGCTGGCGGCGCGGGAGGTGCCGGGGGTCTATGCGATGGGCGCCGGGCTGACCCGGGCGCTGGGCGCGGTCCGCGACCGGATCCCCGGCGTCGCCGGCCCGAACGTCACCCAGGGCGTCGCGGTGGAGGTGGGGGAGCGCCAGGCCGCCATCGACCTGGACGTGATCGTCGAGCACGGCGTGTCCATTCCCCATCTCGCGGCGGGGATCCGCCGCAACGTGATCTCCTCGGTCGAGCAGATGTGCGGGCTGGAGGTCACCGAGGTCAACATCGTCGTCGGCGACGTCCACATCCCCGGCGAGGAGTCGGGCGCTCCGGCCGAGCCGCGGGTCCAGTGACGCCGGCCGGCGCACCCGATCTCGGGTCGCTCGCCGACGCGGTCGCCGCCGCCGTTGTCGCCTGCCCGGAGGTGGCGCGGCTGGCCACGGGACCGGAGGCGACCTATCTGCCCGGACGCGTCGTCCACGGGGTGAGCGTGGACGGCCCGTGCGTGCGGGTCGCGGTCATCGTCCGGTACGGCCGGCCGCTCGCCGGGATCGCCGAACGGGTCCGTGCGGCGGCCGAGGGGGCCGCGCCCGGCCGGCGCGTCGAGGTGGCGATCGACGACATCGACTTGCCGGAGGGGTGAAGGAGTGGACCAGTGGCGGCCGGAGCGCGGTTCGCGGCAGGCGTTCCGCGCCTGGGTGCGGGCCCATCATCCCGATGCCGGCGGCGATCGGCAGGCGTTCACCGAAGGTCTGCGGCGCTGGCGCGACACCGAGCGGCGCCCAGGGCCGCCGCGGCCGGGCGGACAGATCATCGTGTTCCGCTCGCGCGGCGGCCTGTGGCAGGTGCGGCGCTGGTGGAAGCGGCACGCCCGTACCGAGCGCCGGGTCGTGTGAGTGCGAGCCGCAACAAGCAGGGAAGAGGTGAACCGATATGGGTGAGATGACCTCGTGGCCGGTCGTCGGACTGGCGTTCGGCGCCGCGCTGGGCTTCGCCGGGGCGTTCGGCGGATTCGGCGCCTTTGTGATCGTGCTGGTCCTCGGGGTGGTCGGCTTCCTGGCCGGACGCGCGCTGACCGGCGAGCTCGATCTCGGCGAGCTGCTGGGCCGCCGGAGGCGGCCGTGAGCCCGGCCGTCCCGGCCGCTGCGGGTACCCCGCCCACGGCGACACCGGAGGCGTCAGCGCGGACCGTATCGACGCCGGTTGCGGCGCGGGCGCCTGCGGAGGAGCGCGGACGCACAGAGATCGCCGACCGGGTGCTGGAGAAGATCGCCGCACATGCGCTGACCGAAGTCGTAGCGGCGGGCGGCGCGGCCCGGCGGGTGCTGGGCGTCCCGCTCGGCCGCACCGGTGAACGCGCCGCGCCGCAGGTCGCCGCTCAGGTGGACGGCGGGTTGGCGATCCTGCGGATGACCGTGTCGGTCGCCTATCCCGCGCCCGTGCGAGAGGTCACTCGGAGGCTGCGCGACCACGTCACCGCACGCGTCGCCGCGCTGACCGGCCTGCAGGTGCGGCAGGTCGACATCCGCGTCGCCCAGCTCACCCGGCCCGAACGGAACGGGAGGCAGGTGCTGTGAGGATCCTGGAAATCGGCGACACGGACCCGAGCAGCGGCGACACCGCCCCGGGCACCGGCGTCGGCACCGGCGTCGGCGGTGCCGCGCTGAGCAAGGGCGGTCTCGGCCCGGACACGGGCGGCGCCGTGCCCAGGGCGACGGGGCCTGGGGCGACGGGCATCCTGGCCGATCGGCCGACACGCCGCCGCGCCGCGCGCGCGTTCCGCACCGGCCGCAGGCTGCCCGCCGTGCTCACCGCCGCCGCGCTGGCCGCGGCCGCGCTGCTGACGGCCACCGAGGTGATCGGCGCGCTGGCCGGGCACCCGCCGCACCTGCTGCCCGTGTCGGACCTGGCCCGGCTCGGCCGCGACACACGCTGGGACGACTCGCTCGCGGTGACGGCCGCGGGTGCCGCCGTCGCCGTCGGGGGGCTGCTGATCCTGCTCGGCGCCGTGCCCGGCCGCTCCCGGACCATCCCGCTGGCCACCGGCGACCCGCGCGTGGTGCTCGGCATCACCCGCCGGGGAATGCGCCGCTGCATCGCCCATGCCGCCGCATCGGTGGACGGCGTCGCCACCACCAAAATCAAGATCAGGCGACGGCGGATCCGGGTCCGCGCCACCAGCCCGCTCCGCGACGCCGGCGGCCTGGGCGGCCAGGTGCGCGAAGCGGTCGGGCAGTGTGTCGGCGAACTCGCACCGCTGCGCCCTCCAAGAGTCCGCGTCACCATCCGACACAGAGAGAACTGACCGGCCATGAACCGCCGCACCGCCCGGGGCAACCGCCTCGGCCTGATCCTCACCGGGCTCGCGCTCGCCGCCGCCGGCGCAGCCGCCCTCGCGCGCGGCCTCGGTGCCGCCCCCGGGCTGCTCGGAGCATCCGGGGCACCGGTCACCGACCGCGCCGCCCGCGACTTCGCCGACGGCCACAGCTGGTTCTGGCCCGCCGTCGCAGCCGCCACCGTGACCGTCGGGCTGCTCGCATTGCGCTGGCTCGCGGTCCAAGCACGCCCCAACGCCGTCCGCGACGTCCGCCTGGAGCTCGACCCCACACGCGGCACCACCACCCTGCCCGGACGAGCCGTCACCGCGGCGCTGGAAGACGACCTGTCCGGCGGCCTGGACATCCGCCGGGCCGACGCCGTCCTGTCCGGCACCGCCGCGCACCCCCGCCTGCGGCTCACCGTGACACTGGAACCCTCCGCCGACCCGGCCGCTGCCAAACACGCTGTCAAGGACGCGCTGGAACACGCAGCGCAGGCACTGGAAACCAGCGACCTGCACGCTATCGTCCGGCTCCGCACCGCCCGCTGACCGGCCGCTGACCGGGCGAGCCCCGCGCACGGTATCGCCCAGAGGCGACACATCAGGCCGACCGCGGCTGAACGCGACCGACCTGGTGAAGGCGAAGACGGCATCTGGCCGCATCTGGACGCCGACCGTGCGCATATCGGGCACAGCAAGGCGACTCTCCGGCTCTGCGGCACTCGTTCACGCTCGAATCGCCCGGCCAAGGCCGCTGCATCGCTGTTTGCACGCGATCGATTACGGTATGTAGCTGACGGTGGCGTGTGGAGGTGTGGAGTGAGCAGGGACCAGGTCGATGCCCGCCTGTTGGCGGAGCTGACCGAGCAGTCACAAGACCTCGACAGTGATGCGGTGCGCATCACCCGGGAGGCGTTGGGGCAGTTCGCCGAGGACGCCCGCGAACGGAACGCGCGGAAGGCGCGCCGGCGATCGCGGTTCGGCGCCGTGGGCGCGCTGGCGGGGGCCGGGACGCTGTGGGGGGCGGGCGAGGCCGCAGCGGCGTCTGCCGATGTGATGGCGTTGCAGACGGCCGCCTCGATCGAGAATCTGGCGGTGGCGGTCTACACCACCGCGGCGGGTCTGCCGTTCATCAAGAACGGCAACAAGACGATCGTGGCGTTCATCGCCAAGACCACCCAGCAGCACAAGGCGCACGCCGCGGCGTTCAACAGCGCGGCCAAGCACGCGGGCGGCAAGCAGCAGAATGCGCCCGACCCCAAGTACGCGGCCGTGGTCAAGAAGGCCGAGCCGGGGCTGAAGACCCCCGCGGACGTGGTGAAGCTGGCCATCACCCTGGAAGACGTCGCCGCGCAGACCTACACCAAGAACGTCAGCCAGGTCAGCAACGCCCACCTGCGCCAGCTGTTCGGCAGCATCGCGCCGGTCGAGGCGCAGCACCGGTCGGTGCTGCTGGCCGTGCAGGCGCTGCTGGCCGGCAACGCCTCCCAGCTGATCGCCATCCCCACCGACGCGGCGAAACTGCCCGCGGCGGCCGGCAGTGTCGGCATCCCCGACACCTACTACCCGACCAGCAAAGCCTCACCGATCAGCGAAGGGGCGGTGAAATGACCCGCGAGCCCGGGCACCTGCCCGTCACCGAAACCCAGCTGAACGCCATGACCCGCGACCTGGCCGCCGCGCACAACGACACGCTCGCGCAGATGACGGCCCAAGCATGCGACCTGTCGGACGAGCTCATCGAATCCCCGCGGCCGGAACCGACAGCGCGGCCGGAACCGCTGGTCGAACGGGAACCGGCGATGCCGGTGGCGCGGCGGATGTTCCTGACCGTGGCGGGCGGCACCGCACTCGCCTTCGGCCTGGCGGCCTGCGGCGGTGGTGACAAGAACGCCAAGACGGCATCGGACCGCACCTCAGGCCCCGCGTCCCCGTCAGCCGGCGGGTACACCGGGGACTTCAAGGTCGTCGCGCTGGCCGCCGCTCTGGAGAACCAGGCGGTCGGCGCCTACCAGGCGGCGCTCAACGCCGCGCAGGCCGGCAAGCTCGGGACGGTGCCGCCCGCGGTGTCCACCTTCGTCAAGACGGCCATGGGCCAGCATGCCGATCACGCCAAAGCCTGGAACAGCGTCCTGCAGAAGGCCGGCAAGAAGCCCGTCACCGGCACGCCGCTCAAGGATCAGAAGACGGTGACCGACGCGCTCGGCAAGGTCACCGACGTGACCGCAGTCGCCAAGCTGGCCCTGCAACTGGAGGATCAGGCCGCCCAGACCTACCTGACGGCGATGACCGGCGTCACCTCCAAGACCGGCATCGCGATGGCCGCGACGATCGCGCCCGTCGAAGCGATGCACTCGGCGATCCTGCGCTTCATCCTCGGCCAGTACCCGGTACCCGACGACTTCATCGGCACCGGCAAGGCCGCCAAACCCAGCCAACTCACCGCCTGATGCGCCACCGCCCGAACCACCACCGGGGCATGCTCGGGCAGGACCCGAAGGAGTACTTCGGGCCCTGCCCGAGCGGGCGTCACCGCGGTCAGCGCAGGGCGCCGACGAGGGGGCGGGGCAGTGAACCCGGCGGCATCGGCTGCATGGGCGTGCGCTCAGCACGCGCGGTCATCACGGCGGTGGTCTGTTGCGCGACCGCCACGGTCACCGGCTGTGGCGCATCGTCGCAGTCCCCGGTGTCCAAGGGCTCCAGTGGCCAAGATGCGTCGAGCGCCATCGCCATCACGATCAAGAACTTCACGTTCGCGCCGTCGTCGCTCACGGTCGGGCGCGGCACCAAGGTGACCGTGGTGAACAACGACAGCACGGCCCACACCGTGACCGACACGGGCAAGTTCGACACCGGCCACATCGCACCCGGCAAAGCTGCCACTTTCACCGCACCGGCCGAGCCCGGCCGCTACCCCTACATCTGCGCCATCCACCCGTTCATGCAGGCGACGCTGATCGTCAGATGACGGGCACCGAGCCCCCGAGATCGGAGCAGTCGGTCGTCGGCCTCCTCGCGGGTCGGCTGATTATTCGGTGAGCCATGCGGTGCGCAACTGCTTGAGGCTGTCGTTGAGGAGCCGGCACACGTGCAACTGGGAGAGGCCGACCAGCTTGCCGATCTGTCGTCCTCGGCCAAGGCGCGGAGCCGCCGCAGCAGTGTTTCAGCCTCGCCATCGGGGCAGGCCGCATTGGCTGGTGCACCTCGGCCGCTCGCCAGCGGCAAGGTCACCGGAGGGCTCAATCGCCCTACCCGCGGGGCTGAGCCTACGTCGCGGCTGGCGCCACCACAGCAACGCGACCGAGGCGTTTGTGCACCCTCCTCGGGACCCCTCCCAGCCGCCACTCATTACGGTGCGGGCATGATGCCGTTTGATCCTCTCCGACGGTCTCGGTCTGCCCTGGTCATCGCCGGCTACGTCGTTCTCGCCGTCAGCATGTTCGGTGCCGGATGCTCGGACGGGCACAACTCACCGCGGGCATCGTCATCGACGCCGTCGTCCTCTCCGCCGGTATCGCCCTCCGGGCCGCAACTGCGCAGGTACCCCCTCGATCAGCTCAAGCAGCAGCCGTGTCTTTCGCTCGATGCGCGCGACCTGGCAGCACTCGGCGCCGCCGGCCAGGGCAAAGAGGAATCGGGCCGGAGTGGGAAGTCTTGCCTGTGGAAACTCGCCGGTCAGAACGTCACGCTCGATCTGGACGTCCCGCTGTCGTATGCCAAGACGATGACCAAGCACGGGCGCGTCTCGCAGGTGCCCGTCGGGCACCACACCGCCGTCCAGTCCGAATTCCAGCACATCTGCTTCATCTTCGTCGCGGTCAACGACCCCGAACACCCGGTCGGGACCACGACCATTCCCGAACTCGGCGCCCCGCAAGAAGGGGCCTGCCAAGCCGGAGCCTCGGTCGCCGCCGCCGCCCTGACCCACGTCGAATGAGCCTCGCCGCAGGGCAAGTGGCGTGCGTCGGACCGATGTGGCGGTCCCGCCAGCTGCACGATCTCCTACCAGGGGTGTGTCAACTTGAGGATCGGCACCGCCCGTCTCCAGCGGCGTTGAGCCGACCACGTGACATTCCGTTGATCTGGACAGTTGGACGCAGTCCTGCTGCAATGCGATAGACGTCGTCATCGGCAGGGGGCGGAGGTGGGCAGTCCTTGCAAAGCGGGGTTGCGCTGGCGGGACGGTACCGGTTAGAGGAGCTGCTCGGCCGGGGCGGGATGGGGGAAGTCTGGCGCGGCGTCGACCTTCAACTACGCCGCCCTGTCGCGGTGAAAGTCCTCCTGCCGGACCTGGCTCAGGGCAACGAGAGCGCGCTGGTCCGATTCCGGCGAGAAGCCGAGGTCACGGCCTCGCTGCAGCATCGAGGGCTCACCACCGTCTTCGACATCGGTCAGCACCGCGAAGGCCGTGAGGAAATGCAGTTCCTGGTGATGGAACTGCTCCGGGGGAATGATTTCCGCCAGGTCATCAATGATCACCCCACAGGATTGCCGATTGAGCAGGTAACCGACCTGGTCGAGCAGATCGCCGCCGCTTTGCAGCGAGCACATCAAGCCGGCGTGGTGCATCGGGACATCAAACCCGCCAACCTCTTCCTGTGCGATGACGGCGAAGTGAAGGTCTGCGATTTCGGCATAGCCCACCTTTCGGGCGCCACGCGGATCACCTCTACCGGGATCACCGGCACGCCGCACTACATGGCGCCCGAGCAGGTCCAGAACGAGTTCGTCGACCAGCGGACGGACCTGTACGCACTGGGCTGCGTGCTTTACGAGCTGCTGACGGGAAGGCGTTGGACGAGTGCGGCCGCACAGGTCGCCGCAATCCTGCACGCCCACATCAACCAGCCCCCTGATCCACCCCTGGTGCACCGGGCCGACATCCCCGAGCACCTCAACGCCCTGACCATGGCCTTGTTGGCGAAGAACGCGGCGGACCGGCCGGCCGACGCGGCAACCCTTCTCGATCTTCTGCGGTCCCCGGCTCGCTCGGCGCCCCTTCCGGCGATGGGCATGGGCCAAGCGCAATACTCGTATGTCTCGCCGAAGGGGACGGACAATCCGAGAAGGATTACCGAGAGCGCCACCTCCCCGGAAGAAGAATATATGTACCGCCGTGCCGCCAATGCCGGCGACATCGCGGCGATGTACAACCTGGGTATCATACTCCAGAGAAAAAATCCACAGGAGGCGGCGTACTGGTGCCGAGCCGCAGCCAGTGCCGGTGACCTCGACGCGATGTACAATTTGGGAGTCATAGTCGAGGAGGCGGACCCGCGCGAGGCGGAGCAATGGTACCGCCGTGCCGCCAATGCCGGCCACCCAGCCGCAATGAGCAATCTGGGAGTGCTCCTCCGAAGCTCCGGGCATGGGAAAGAAGGCCTGCGATGGTATCGGCGTGCCGCCGAGGCCGGCCACGTCGGCGCGATGTTCAACCTCGCCCTCGTCCTGCACGAGAACAAGCCGCAGGAAGCCGTGCATTGGTATCGCCGGGCAGCCGACGCGGGCGACGTACAGGCCATGACCAATCTCGGCGGCCTATTGGAGGACTGCGGACACGGCGAGGAAGCCGCCCTCTGGTACCGGCGCGCCGCCGAGGCGGGTTCGACCAAGGCGATGTACAACCTAGGCCTCGCGCTGGAGGAAACCCGACCTCAGGAGGCCGAACACTGGTACCGCCGCGGCGGTGAAGCCGGTGATCCAGACGCCATGAACAGCCTGGGGCTTCTACTCCGGCATTCGGGCCGACGCGAAGAAGCCGAGCAGTGGTATCGCCGAGCCATCAGCGCCGGCAGCACATCAGCCATGAACAACCTGGGCGTCCTGGTGGAAGAGACCGACCCGCAGGAGGCCATGCGCTGGTACCGGCACGCGGCCGAGGCCGAGGATTCGGAGGAAGATGGCCGGTCGAGTGCCATGGCCAACCTTGGGCGCCTACTAGCGGAGTCTGGCAGGACCGACGAAGCCGCCGACTGGCTTCGGGCCGCCGCTGAGGCCGGCGACGCGGACGCCATGAACAACCTGGGAGTGCTACTGGAGAACACCGAGCCGCGGGAAGCCGAACGCTGGTACCTGCGCGCAGCGGAAGCAGGTCACATCGGCGCGATGGCCAGCCTCGGCTCATTGCTGGAAAGGTCCGGTCAGCGCAGGAAAGCGGAGCGCTGGTATCGGCGTGCCGCCGAAGCCGAGCGGGAGCACCCCAGCGGCGGGCCGGAACCCCGCTGAAGAGAAGTGGCCGTACCATGTGCGACCAGACGGCCAGGCCCGGCTCGCACGGCCAGCGGACGGCGCCCGCGCTCGGGTTCCCCTAACCCCTCGACGATCACGAGTAGGCGAGTCGCGGTGCTCCGCTCCGCCCAGACCGCGCTGGAGGGCCGGACGCGACCTCGCCCGCGCCGCTCAGCAGGGCGCCCGGCGGCGCCGGTTCGTGTACCTCACCAGCATCAAGTTGCAGAGAGTTACTTTCCTGGTGCGGCTGGATACATAGGTCGAGTGGCTGGTCTCGTTACTGGCGGTCAGCGGAGGGTGATGATCTGACGGCGGCGTCCCGCGTCGCATCGGACACTCGCGCAACTCCAGGGAGAAGCCCCATGCCGACCATCCCCCACGAGGTCTCCGACGGCGTCAAGATCGCAGTTCACGAGGTCACGGGGACGTACCTGTTCATGGACAACTGGTACGACTACCTCAACGACGATGTGCAGACCTGGAACGAGGACCCGCTGCCGACGGGTGACAAGGCGGGCCACCGCTGGTACTTCGCCCCTGAAGGCGGTGACATCTACCGGATCGAGAGCGGTGTTCACCGCTACTGCCTGACCGCCGGAACCACCGCCGGCGCCCACCCGGTACTGCAGGAGCGCAGCAAGTCCGTCGCCCCGCGCCAGCGGTGGCACCTGAGGTCGGTGCTCGGCAGCAGCGACTTCGCGATCATCCCGCAGCTCTATCCCGATTACGCACTGGGGATCGAGGGCAACTACCAGGCCAACAACCAGTACGTGAAGCCGATCAGGATGTGGGCCGGCGAGCCGACCCTCTCCCAGGCGTGGATCATCGCCGACGCTCCCGACTCCTGATCCCCGGACACCGGCGCCATTCCAACGCCGAAGGAGGAACCTCGCTTGACGAGCATCGTCAAACTGCCCTCCCGCAAGCCCGCGAGAGCCGGCAGCGACACCGCCGCGGCAACGGCGACCAGCACCGGCGAAGAAGCCGCCGGCAGCACCGGCGCCGCGAAGGGCGCGCCGGATACGAGCGGACGGCCGCTCGCCGCCGACCGCGACGAGCCGATCGATCGCATCCGGGTGGCATTGCGGACCGTGGACGCCCCCAACGCCGACACCCGCTCCCGGCTCTACCTGGGCCTGGCCGGCCGCGAATTCCGGCTCCAGCACAGCGACCCGCCGGACGGTGACGCAGGCGACTTCCAGCGCGGCGCCACCACCTTCTTCAACCTCGGTGAAGACGCCGACGTCCAGGACGCCGACGTCAACGATCCACGCCGCCCGCAGCTCACCCATGGAGACCTGGAGGACTTCCCGGCCTACCTGCGCCTGGAACCGGACGGAGACGAGCCGGACTGGCTGCTGGAAGACGCCACCGTCACCGTCAACCCCGACCGACCATCCCAGACGGTCTACACGAACCCCCGTCTGTACGGCACCGACGACGACCACCGGATCTGGCTCGGTACCCGTCAAGGCCGCGTCCTGCATCTCAAACACGGCTGAGACACGGAGGGTCTGTGTTCCACCACCGACCGGTGGTGGAACACAGACCCTCCCGAAGGTCCGCGGTTACCAGGCCCCTCGGCGGCGAAGCGATACCGCCCGGCAGGTTGGCCGCCTGGATCGGCTCACGGGCCCGGCTCGGTCTCTGAGACATTCGGGAGTTCTTCGCAGACGCGCACATGACCGTCCACCCTGGTCCGGGTCAGCAGTTCGGCCACTCGCAGGCGGGGACGCAGCAGCACCAGCTCCCCGCCGGCGGCCGCGGCACGCTTCCACAGCCGGACGAAGGCGTTGAGCCCTGAGGAATCGCAGAAGGTCACCTGCGTCAGATCCAGCGCGATCCGCGGCGGGCTAACCATCGTCAGCAGCCTGCTGACCTGGTCTATCACCGCCGGAGCGGTGGCCACATCCAGTTCCCCGCCCAGCTCGACCACCACCCACGGCCCAGCCGGCTTGGCATCCACGATTAACTTCAGCCCGGGCAACGAGCCGTCCGGTGTCATGGTCACCTCGCCCACACTCCACGGTCGCCAGAACACGCCCTGTCAACGCCAGGCTACGCCCAAGGACCGGCGGCGTCTCACCCGTTTATTGCGAACCCAAGTCGCAGCGCGACCGGCTTCAAATGCGCCCCGCCCCGCACAGGCCGGCGCGCCAGCCCCGTCTTTTCGGGGCTGGCCCAGAGCGTGGCCGGCAGTCCGCCACGTCACGGGCGACCGCTGCTACAACCCCGTTCCCGGAAGCATTGGCCAGCACCCTGAGGGCCCGGTACAGGCTGGACTTCCCGGTTCCGTTCGCCCCGGTCACCCTGTTCAGCTGGGTGAGCGGCAGCACCAGTTGCCGCAGCGAGCGGTAATTCTCTACCGCGAGCGTGGTGAGCATCCCGACACGCTACTGACAGGGCACCCTACCAACCGGGACGGGGAACAAGGAGGACGCAGGCGGGGCGCGCGTCTTGACAGCCCTGCGACGATGCGCCGTCCCGCTTCGTGCGGTCACTGGACGAATGCCTGTACGCGGTGCTGTGGCAACGTGCGACCGCGATCGTGTCGGACCAGACCAAGAACACGAAGCCGCTGGACCAGCACCCCGTCGAGGTCACCGAACGGCGGGTTCCCGGTTCTGGAACCGGCTCAAGGTGCGGTGGCGTCGAGTTTCGCCGCGAGGACGTCGAAGAAGGGGGATTCGGCGTCCAGCCCGTGGGGCGCGGCGGAGACGTCCGGGCCGGGCGACGGCGCGGCGGTCTCCGGTCGGGACAGGGCGGTGAAGGCGCCGCGGAAGAAGACGAGCGGGTGGTCGTCGGTCGCCGCGTCCAGGCCGGTCACTCGGGCCAGGACCAGTTCGTGGTCGCCGGCCTGCTGCATCGAGTGCGGGACGACGTCGAGCCAGGCGAGCGCGCCGTCCAGTAGGGGGTGGCCGCCGGGCGACATCGACCAGGAGACGGCCGAAAAGCGGTCGGCGCCCTTGCTGGCGAAGGTCCGACACGCGTCCTGCTGCGCGGCGCCGAGCAGCGTGATCGCGAAACCGTCCGCGCGGCGCAGCCGGGGCCAGGTCGAGGACGTGGCCGCCGCGCAGAACGCGATCAGCGGCGGGTCGAGGGAGACCGACGTGAAGGAGTTCACCGCCAGGCCCTCCGGCTCGCCGCCCACCATCGCCGCCACCACGACCACGCCGGTCGGGTAGCAGCCGAGCACCCTGCGGAACCTCGCCGCATCCAGTTGTTCAGTCACGATCGTCATGGAACCGCATGGCCTGGACTTCGGAAATTGCCTGGTATCGCTCACCGGACCGGGGCTTCCCCGTCACTCGGTGCTTGGTTATCGTCGTTACGACCGTCACGTGAACGAAGAGGGGTCGGTGAGCGGGATCAGGTCTCGGACGCTCGATGTGGACGGTGTGCGCACCCACCTGCTGGAGGCGGGCGAGGGGCGGCCGGTGGTGCTGCTGCACGGCGGGGCCTGGGGCGAGTGTGCCCGGACCGCCTGGCCGGCGGCCCTCCCGGAACTGGCCGCGGCCGGGCACCGGGTGATCGCTCCCGACTGGCTCGGCTTCGGCGGCACCGCGAAGATCGTCGACTTCGCGGACCGCGCCGGGCGGATGCTCGCCCATCTGGCGCGGCTGCTGGAGGACCTCGGCGTCGGCGAGGCCGACGTGGTGGGACTGTCGATGGGCGGCTCCCACCTGCTGCGCGACCAGACGTCCGAGGCCCCGCTGCTGGACGTGCGCCGGATGGTGCTCGTCAGCGCGGGCGGTCCACCCGTCGGCGGGGTGGCGCGCGAGGCGCTCATGGCCTTCGACGGGACGGTCGAATCGATGCGCGACCAGATTCGGCTGGCCTTCGCCGACTCGGCGTGGGCGCAGGACGAGGAGATGGTCGCCGCGCGGATGGAGGCGGCGCTGGCGCCCGGCTCCTACGAGGCGTTCGCCTCGCTCGGCCTGCGCGCGCCCGGTGCCGTCCCGCCGCCGCTCGGCGACCCGTTCGACTACGCGCGGGTGCGGGTGCCGACGCTCGTGACGGCGGGGGACCGCGACCGGCTCAAGCCGGCCGGGTTCGCCGAGGAGGTCGCGCGCGCCATCCCGGAAGCACGACTGGAGATCTTCCCCGGCTGCGGCCACTGCCCGCAGCTGGAGGCGGCCACCGCCTGGAACACGGCGGTCCTGGCCTTTCTGGACAAGGAGACACTGTGAGCGACGTTCTGGAGGCCGGGGTGCGCTGGCGCACCGGGCCCGACCGCATCGAGGTGGACGGCGCGGAGATCGCCTACCGCCGGGACGGTTCGGGCGAGCCCGTGCTGTTCTTCCACGGGCACTGGCTCACCCGCTGCTGGAGCCCGTTGCACGCGGCCATGGCGGAACGCGCCGACCTGATCGCGCCCGAGGCGCCGGGCTTCGGTGACACGCCCTGCCCCTCCTGGGTCACCGGGCGGGACGACGTCGTCCTGCTGTACCGGAGTCTGCTGGACGCCCTCGGACTCGACGGCGTGCACGTCGCCGGATACGGGCTCGGCGGGTGGCTCGCGGCCGATTTCGCGGTGTTCAACCCGCACCGGGTCCGGAGCCTGTCGCTGCTCGCGCCGTTCGGGTTGCGCGTTCCGGGCCGACCGATCGCGGACGTGTTCATCATGAACCCGGCCGACTACGACGACATGTACTTCAACGGCGACCCCGTCGAGGGCGTCGTGCCCGGGCCGGGGACGCCGACGCAGGGCGGTGCCGAGGGGTTCGCGGCGCGGTACGGCGACATGGGGGCGGCGGCCCGGCTCATCTGGGACTTCCGCTACGACCTGAAGCTGGAGCATCGGCTACCCCCGCTCGGCCTGCCCGCACTGGTCGTCGCCGGTGAGGACGACCGGATCGTCCCGGCCGAGCATCCGGCCCGCTGGGCCGAACTGCTCGGCACCGGCGTGAAGAACGTCCCTGGCGGTCACGCCTTTCCGATCCAGCGGCCGGACGAGACGGCCGCGCTCATCACCACGTTCGTCTCGGGGGTCTCTCATGGCTAACCGCCTGCAGTTCCACGTCTTCCACCTGATGCCCTACCCGTTCATCCCGCCGGGCGAGGACCTGGAATCGACGTGGGTGACGCTGCCGAACACCTACTTCGAGCCGCAGGTCGCGCACCGGCTCTACACCGACAACCTCGAGCAGCTCGTCGCCTGCGAACGGCTCGGGTTCGACGGCATCATCGTCAACGAGCACCACCAGAACGCGTTCGGCACCATCAACGCGCCGAACGTGTGGGCCGCCTACCTCGCCGCGCGCACCAGCCGGATCCGGATCGGCGTGATCGGCAACGCGCTGCCGCTGCACCAGAACCCGCTGCGGGTCGCCGAGGAGATCGCGATGCTCGACATCGTGTCGGGCGGCCGGATCATTTCCGGGCACGTGCGCGGGATGGGTGCGGAGTACCACTCGTCGGGCATGAACCCGACGACGTCCAAGGCCCGGTTCTGGGAGGCGCACGACCTCATCGTCAAGGCGTGGACGGAGCCGGGGCCGTTCGCCTGGCAGGGCGAGCACTACGACATCGAGCACGTCAACCCGTGGCCGCGCCCGCTGCAGGACCCGCATCCGCCGGTGTGGATGCCCGGGACCGGGTCGACCGACACCATCGACGAGGTCGCCAAGCGGCGGTTCTCCTACATGCAGACGACCACGTCGAACTGGGTGACCAAGAAGTCGTTCGCGCTGTTCCGGGAGATCTGTCGCGACAAGTACGGGTACGAGCCCGACCCGGCGCAGCTCGGACGCGTCATCCCCACCTACGTCGCCGAGACCGACGAGCAGGCGCGCCGCGAGTTCATGCCGCACGTGATGTGGTTCTTCCGCACCGGTCTGAAGATCCCGATGCACCACCTCATGCCGCCCGGCTACAACACCGCCGACTCGATCCTCCGCACGATCAAGGGACGGCAGGCCGCCGGCGTCAAGGACTTCTGGGAAATGTCCTACGACGAGCTGATCGACCAGGGGTACATCGTCGTCGGCTCCCCGCAGACCGTCATCGAGAAGTACGAGCAGATGATCGAGGAGTACGGCCTCGGGATGGCGATCAGCGCGGGCGGCCCGCTCGGCTCGATGCCGCACTGGATGGTGATGAAGAACCTCCAGATCATGGCCGAGGAGGTCGTCCCGCACTTCCGCGAGCCCGACGGCAGGCCCGACCATCTGCGCGCGGCCCGTCCGGCGCCGGAGACCAACGCCGAGATGGCGGCGCTGCACGGGGCGCCGAAACTGTCCCCCGTCGTCCGGCTCGCCGACGGACGCGACCTGCCGACGCCGGTCGGGCACATCCCGGAGGTCGCCGCCGGCGCCGACACCAGCCCGCCCGCGAGGCGGCCGTGAGCGCCGGCGCCGTCACCGACCGGTCGGCCGGGCCGCTGCTCGGCAGCCCGAACCGGCTGAAGCTGGCGGTGTTCTCGGCGAACATGGCGGGCGGCGCGAACCTCACCTTCGCGCCCGAGGCGCCCCGCGCCACATGGCCCGAGAGCGTCGAGATCGCGCGGGCCGCCGAGGCGGCCGGTTTCGAGGCCCTGATCCCGGTCGCGCGCTGGCGCGGCATGGCCGACCCGGCGCGCCGCGACGCGCACCGCTCGTTCGAGTCGTTCAGCTGGGCGGCGGGGATCGCGGCGGTCACCGAGCGGATCCAGGTCTTCGCCACGTTCCACATCCCGGTCGTGCATCCGGTGAGCGCCGCCAAGCAGATCGCCACGGTCGACCACATCGCGGGCGGACGGTTCGCGGTGAACGTGGTCGCCGGTTGGAACGAGGACGAGTTCCGCATGTTCGGGTTGGAGCAGCGCGAGCACGACGACCGTTACGCGGTCGCGGACGAATGGATGAGCTTCCTCGGCCGGATCTGGGCGGCGGAAGAGGAGTTCGACTTCGACGGCCGCTTCTTCAAGGCCCGCAGCGTGCTGTCGGAGCCGAAACCCGTGCAGCGCGGCCGTCCGGTCGTGATGAACGCCGGGTTCAGCCCCGCCGGCCGGGACTTCGCGGCCAAGCACGCCGACCTGACGTTCGCGATGGTCCCCGACGCAGCGGCCGCCGCCCGCATCGTCCCCGGCTTGAAAGCGGACGTTCAGGAGCGCCACGACCGCAAGCTGATGGTGTTCGCCGGCGCCCACATCGTGTGCGCGGCCACCGAGGACGCCGCGCGCCGCGAGTACGGGCGCATGGTCGACGAGGTCGGTGACCATGACGCCGCCGCGAACGCGATCCGCCTGCTCATCCCGAACTCGGGCAGCGCCGACTTCGACGCCGAGGGAATGGCCGCGTCCGCGATCGCCGGATTCTTCGCGTTGCCACTGGTCGGAACACCCGACTCGGTCGTCCGGCAGATGAGCGAACTCGCCGACGCGGGACTCGACGGGCTGGCGCTGTCGTGGCTGGATTACCAGGCCGGGATCGATCAGTACGCCCGGGAACTGCGTCCCCGGCTCGTCGAGGCCGGGCTGAGGGAGGGGTGAGCGCGTGATCGCTCTGGTTCCGGCCGATGCGCGGATCGAGGCGATGGGGCCGCTGCCGGACGGCGTGGAGCTGGCGGTGTTCGGGGACACCCTCCCCGAGGGCGTCGAGTTCTGCGTCCTGGACCCGCCGGCGCGCGACCGCTTCGAGGAGATCCTGCCCAGGCTGACCGCGCTGAAGGTCGTGCAGGCTCTCAGTGCGGGCATCGACCGCGTCCCGAAGCTGCCGGACGGGGTGACGCTGTGCAATGCCAGCGGCGTGCACGATGGTCCCGTCGCGGAATGGATCGTCGGAGCGATCCTCGCGATGAACAAGGACCTGCCGCGCTATGTGGAGCGGCAGATCGCCGGGAAGTGGGACACCTCCGGCAACACCGCGTTCTCCGGCGCCGAAGGTGCACGGGACCTGTCGGAGCAGCACGTCCTCATCGTGGGCCACGGCTCGATCGGACAGGCGCTGCAGTGGCGGCTGGCACCGTTCGGGACGCGGGTGACCGGGATCGCACGCCATCCGCGCGACGGCGTCCATGGCCCTGAGGACCTGCCCGGCCTGCTGCCGGACGCCGACGTCGTCGTCCTGCTCGCGCCCGCGACCGACGAGACCAGAGGCATGGTGGACGCGGCGTTCCTCGCGCGGATGCGGCCGGGCGCGCTGCTGGTCAACGCCGCGCGCGGCACCCTCGTCCAGACCCCGGCGCTGCTGGACGCGCTCCGAGAGGGCAGGGTGCGTGCCGCTCTCGACACCACCGACCCCGAGCCGCTCCCGCCCGGCCATCCGCTGTTCTCCGCGCCCGGCGTGCTGGTGACCCCGCACGTCGCGGGGTCGTCCGCGCATTGGCGCGACCGCGCCTACCGGCTCGCCGGCGACCAGTTGCGCCG
The DNA here is from genome assembly GCF_030283205.1 of Actinomadura opuntiae. GTDB lineage: Bacteria > Actinomycetota > Actinomycetes > Streptosporangiales > Streptosporangiaceae > Spirillospora. The sequence continues at coordinate 90,930 of NZ_JASNWF010000015.1, read as the reverse complement.
CTACGCCCACGGGGAGCCGCTCGTCAACGTCCGCCGCCACGGTTACTGATCGGGAGAACGCATGCCGCACGAAGCGGAGACCAACCGGATCGGCGTCCTGCTGCCCAACGGGGTGCCGGGCTGTACCGGGGACACCCTGCGCACCTGGATCCGGGAAATCGAGGACGGGCCGTTCTCCTCGCTCGGCGTCGCCGACCGCTACGTCTACGTCAACCACGAGATCATGATGACGATGGCGGCGGCCGCCGCCATGACCCGCCGCGTCCGGCTGATGTCGGCGGCGTTCCTCGGACCGCTGCGGCCGACACCGCTGTTCGCCAAGCAGGTCGCCACGCTCGCCGCGCTGGCCCCCGGCCGGCTCTCGCTCGGTGTCGCCATCGGGAACCGCGTCAACGACTACGCCGCCGCTGATATCGCGTGGGAGCGACGCGGCCGGATCATGGACGAGCAGCTGCGGGCCCTGGCGGAGATTCGCGACCTCAAGGGCGAGGAGAACACCGTCGGGCCCGAGCTCGGCGAGATCGAGCTGCTGATCGGCGGGGCGTCCGACCCGGCGCTGCGCCGGCTGGTCGAGCACGGCGACGGGCTGGTCAGCGGTGGCCTCAAGCCGGAGGTGTTCGCGTTCGAGGCGTTCGCCGCGGCGAAGGCGTGGGAGGGCGCCGGCAAGCCCGGCCGGCCGCGCCTGGTGGCGAGCATGTGGTATGCCTCCAGCGAGAAGCCCGGCGACCTCGCCGATGCCCGGCTGGACTCCTACCTGAAGAACGGCGGCCCGCCCGAGCACGTCATCTCCGGTATCGCGCGCGGCCGCGACGGCATCGAGGCCGCGTTCCGCGCCTACCGCGCGCAGGGCGCCGACGAGGTGCTGTTCTTCCCGCTGCTGGACGATCCCGCCGAGCTCGAATGGCTCGCCGGCGTCGTCGACGACCTGCCCTTCGTCGAGCGCGGCGAGCCGGCCCCCGACTTCTCGCTCTTCGAGAGCGGCCCCAGCATGAAGGGACGGCACACATGACGGCGGTCGAGCTTCCCGGTGCCGATCACCCCCTGCCGGACGCCGGCCTGCGCGCCCGGCGGGAGGCGGTCGTCATCGAGCACCTCACCACCGAGATGGCCGGCGACCTGGACGCCTGCCTGGCCACCATGCCGGACGGCGCGCACTACCGGATCATGCCGCTGCGGCGCGCCCACGCGGGCGACGACCAGGTCCGGGAACTGCTGACCGATCTCCTCGGCGCCTTTCCCGACCTGCAACTCATCCCCGAGCTCGTCCACCACGCCGCGAACGCGGTCATCATCGAGGGCCGCACCCGCGGAACCCAGCACGCCGACTGGGCCGGTATCCCGTCCAAGGGACGGGTGATGGACATCGAGGGCGTCATCGTGTTCCGGTTCCGCAGCGACACCATGATCAACGAGACGGTCTACTACGACCACGCCGCCGTCGCCGAGCAGCTGGGCGCAGGGGAGTGAATGCGATGCACGGGCTGCGGATCACCGAGTTCGGCAGGCCGCCGGCGCTCGCCTCGGACCTCACCGTTCCCGAGGCCGGTGACGGGACGACGCTGGTGCGGGTCGCCGCGGCGGCGCTGGGCCACCTCGACCGCAGCGTCGCGTCCGGGACGTTCCCGCACCACCCGCCGCTGCCCTACACCCCCTGCGGTGACGGTGCCGGCTGGGTCGAGGAGTCCGGCCGGTTCCCGCGCGGCGCGCTGGTGTGGCTGCGCGGCGGCGGGCTCGGCGTGGCCCGGGACGGCGTCGCCGCCGAGTACGCCGCCGTGCCCGACGAGGCGGTGCATCTCGCGCCGGAGGGCGCCGACCCGGTCCTGGCGTCCTGCTTCTTCTCCCCGGCGACCTCGGCGTGGATCTCGGTGCACGACCTGGCCGCGGTGAAGGAGGGGCAGCGCGTCCTGGTGACCGGTGCCGCCGGGGCGGTCGGTTCGCTCGCCGCGCAGATCGCCGTGCAGGCGGGCGCGGACGTAACCGCACTGGTCTCCCGGGCGGAACGGGCGGCCCTGGTGCCCGGCGGTGTCCGGACGCTCGTCGGGGCCGTCGACTCCGGCCCCTACGACGTGCTGATCGAGACGGTCGGCGGCCCGGGCCTCACCGGACGGCTGGACGCGGTGCGCCCCGGCGGCGTCGCCGTCATCGTCGGGTACACGGCGGGCGCCCGCGTCGAACTGGACCTGCCGTCCCGCTGCGCCCACGACGTCGACCTTCGGTTCCTCAACATGATCCGGCGGGCGCCGCAGGCATTCGCGCTCGCCGACGAGCTGCTCGTCCGGCTGTCGGCGGGAGAGCTGACCCTGCGGACCGAGCGGCACGCGCTCGCCGCCGCCTCCCTCGCCTGGGAAGCGCTCGGCGCGGGTCGCGCGCACGGCCGCGTGGTCCTGGAGGTGGCCGGTGATCGATGACGTCTTCGTCTTCGACCTCGTCGTGCACCTGCACGACATGAGCGAGGCGAACCTGCTCGCCGGCGCACCCTGGGCGAGGCATGTCAGGAGCATGTCCCTCGGACTGGGCGAGGCGCTGCGGCCCCTGCACGGCGATCCGGAGAGCTTCGACCGCAGGCTGTCCGCCGAGACGATGGGGCGGATGGTCTTCGGCGACCCGCCCGGCACCGAACCCACCGACATCGCGATGGCGCAGGTCGTCCCCGTCTTCGACTGGTACGACGACTGGTGGGCGCCCGTCGATCTCCAAGCGGAGTTCGCCCGCGCCTACCCTGACCGGGCCCTGTTCTGCGGCGGCGTCGACCCGGGCTTCCGCGGTGTGGAATCGGCGCTGGAACACCTCGACTGGCAGGTCATCGACCGTGGCGCCGTGTCGCTGAAGTTCTACAACGGGCACGTGGACCGCGGCTGGCGATGCGACGACGAGAAGCTCGCCTATCCGCTCTACGAACGCGCCCGCGACCTCGGTATCGACGTCCTGCAATTCCACAAGGGCAACCCGTTCGGCACCGAGAACCTCGAACAGCTGCATCCCGGCGACCTGCAGCGCGCCGCCCGCGACTTCCCCGATCTGACCTTCGTCATCCATCACCTGGCGATGCCGTACTTCGACGAGTGCGTCAACATCGCCGCCCGGTTCCCCAACATCCATCTCGCCCTGTCGGCGACCGTGAACTTCACCCCCGTCCGGCCCCGGCTGATCCAGCGGCAGGTCGGCGAACTGCTCGCCACCGTCGGTGCCGACCGCCTGCTGTGGGGATCGGAGGCCGCGCTCGCCGGCCCGCCGCGCCCCTACCTGGAGGCGTTCATGGCCCTGGAGATCCCCGATGACCTGCGGGAAGGGTACGGCTACCCGCAGATCACCAAGGATGACAAACGCAAGATCCTGGGGCTGAACGCCGCCCGGCTCTTCGGTGTGGACGTCCCTCATTCCTGCAGCGGGGCCGGCGATGAACGTTCCTGACGCGGTCCAGGCCCTGTCGCGCACGCTACGCGGGCACGGCGGCGGACTCGAACTCGTCGCGGACGGGACCGTGCCCACCGTCCGGTACACCGGGATGTGCGCCGGATGCCCCGGCCGTCCCGCCTGCCACGAGGGGCTCGTCGCGCCCGTGCTGCTCGCGGTGCCAGGCGTGCGCGGCGTCGACGCCCCCGGCACCCGCGTCGACCCCGTCGCGCGCGCCAGACTCCAGCAGTTCACCGGAGGCGAGGGAGGCCCACGATGATCACTGCCGCTGCCGCACTCACCCCCATCGACCCCGGCCAGGGAGACACCGTTCAGGGGGAGACCGACACCGTCCTGTCGAAGGTCCGCCTCATCCTGGAGGCCTTCCGCCCGGACGACGAGGGACTCTCGCTCGCCGAACTCGTCCGCCGGACCGGGCTGCGCAAGGCGACCGTGTACCGGCTCAGCCAGGAACTCGTCGCCTGGGGCGCCCTCGAGCGCGCGGGAGTCGGCTACCGGGTCGGCCTGCGGCTGTTCGAGCTCGGTCTGCTCGCGCCGCGCCAGCGGATCCTGCGCGACATCGCCCTGCCCTTCCTGGAAGAGCTCGCCCAGAGCACACAGGAGACGGTGCACTGCGCGGTCCGCGACGGCGGTGATGTTCTCTACGTCGAGAAGCTCGGCGGGCACAGAAGCGTCACCCGCCCGTCGCGCACCGGCGGCCGTATGCCACTGCACTGCACGGCCACCGGCAAGGTCCTGCTTGCCCATGCGCCCTCCCGCGTCGTGGAGGAACTGCTCGCCCGGCCGCTGCGCCGCCTGACCGGCCACACCGTGATCGCACCGAGGCTGCTGAGAATGGAACTCGAGCGCATCCGCAGCGCCGGATACGCCGTGGAGAGCGAGGAGGCGCGCGTCGGCTTCCTGTCGGTCGCCGCACCCGTCCGCGCGGCGCGCGGACGGGTGGCCGGGGCCATCTCTGTGGCCGCGCCGACGTCGCGGACCCAGCTCGCCAGGCTCGTCCCCGCCGTTCTCACCACGGCCGGGCGCATCTCCGAGACCTTCATCGAGTACGAACTGGACCAGGAGAGCCCGTGATCAGCAGCTGGGTCCGCTCGCCAGAACGCCCAGGCTCCACAACCTCCCACGAACCCGCACGCTCCGGGCGTCGGTCCCCGCCCGCCTGGAGGTCCCACGCCAGGCCGCCCCGCCCTCACCCGCCGCAGGCTCCTGCAGAGCGGAGCCGCGATCGGCCTCACCGGCGCCGCCGGCCTCGCCTTACGCGGGCTGACGGCACCGTCCGCGCTGGCCGCCGACACCTTTCAATCCCTCGAACCATCTCTCGGAAGCGTCGACATCGGCGGCCGGTCCCTGTCGACATAGCGTTTCGCCGACGCGATTCCCGGACCCGGCGATCCGCGGCCAAGCGGCACGCCGGGCGCTCAACACCCCGCCCAGGTACAGCAACGCGCTCGGCGGGCTCGCCGGCAACGTGCCCTGCCCCTACCACCTCGTCAACGGCAAGACCCCCGAAGCGGTCGATCAGCACCTCGCCCGGCGGCACCCCGACCGGATCGCTGTGCGTACGGGTCGACCAAGGGCGGCAGGGCCGGCTGGCCTTCACGGATGCCACACAGATCTGGCATCCGGTCATCTGGCGGAACGAAACGATCAACGTGGACCTTGACGCCGACCACCCCGGAGTGTGGATGTTGCACCGCCACAACCTTCGCCACTCCGAGCTCGGCATGATGGCGACGCTCGGATACGGCCCACAGCCGGACACGTCGGACACGCCGCACGCGCAGCCGCACACCGCCCACCTGGGCCACTGACGAGAAGGAGAACGACGCTGCTCAGCCCGAACGCATTGCGCATCCCCCATGCCATCAGCTCGAGGCCGATGCCGTTCAGTCGGCAGCGCATCACCACCAACGTGCATGGCAGCCGTGCCGCTTTTCGCGCCCCTGCCGGGTGCGACATGCCGAACTGCGCGAACGGACCTGTGGAAACCCGCGCTCCTGCTGACCGTCCTCGCGGACATTGTGGCTGGCGTCGCCGCAGGTGATCTGCTGCTCGGCAGAAGGCTGCTGCCCCCGGTATCTGCGGCGCTGTACTGGGCGGACGCGGCGCTGGACTCCATGGAGCGCCCGGAACGTCCCATATCCGGCGGGTCGATCAGCCGCACGCAGGACCTCGGCGCCGCGTGCGCGCTTACCACTGTCGGAATCGGCCTGGCCGCGGCGGCAGGAGGTCGCCTGACGGCCGGCAGGGCCGCATCGCTCGCCGGAGCGATCTGGACTCATGACCTCGTGGCGAAGGGGACGGCGGCCTGACGTGCCCTCGACGTGCTGCTCGCAGCGAGTCGGCAGGCCTCACCCGAGGTGCGCGACGCCCAGCGCGACCGCCTCACCGTGCCGCAGCCGGTGCCGCGACAAGCGCTCGAACGTGTACGCCGTCCAATGCCCGAAATCCAGCCGGCCTGATCCGCTCTCGGAAGGATCGCCGCCGCCCGCGATCTGCTGGTTCTTGACACCCACACCGGCATTGTTCTGCGCCAGCACCGTGGTCGGCAGCCGGATCAACCGGCCACCACGGTGCGGGTCGCAGCGGCGAAGCCCACTGCGTCCAGCACCGCACCACCGCCGATGGGCACAAGAGAATGCCGGTCGAGGCGGCACTGCGCGATGGCCGCATGCACGGCGTTGACGTACCGCATCCCGTCTTTGACCTGCCCGCCGCCTGGTAGGACGACCAGCACCGGAAGCACCCGCGCGGCGCCGCCTTCCGCGACGGCCTCGGCGAGAAGGTGGTTCCCCGAGGCCAGGGCGTCCGCGGTGAAGTGGACGGTGTAGTCGTACGGCACTGTAGAGCCGACCCGGAGCTTCTCCCCGGGCGGCGTTCACCATGGCATCCTCCACACGCCGCCGCTTCCGGCAGCGGCGTCCAGGCTTCCCTTCCCCGGTTCGAAATGCCCGAAGTCGAGAACGTACAGGTGATCGTCCGGCCCGAACCGCACGTCGATCGGCCTTCTGATCTGCGGGACAGAGACGGTGACCGCGCTCCAGCCATCCGGATCCACGATGGCCAATGCCCGGCCGGCTCGCGGGCCGGACGGGGCGGTCATCGGGATCTCGTCCCCGAAAAGGGCCACCACGATCCGGCCGTCCGGGACGAGGTCCATCTTGACGGCTGCCGCGTGCGGCTCGAAACTCAGCAGCGGCGGCTCGGGGGGCGGCATCTCATGGTGATTGGCCAGGATGAACTGCTGCAGCTCACCGTTCTGGGGGGCGAAGCGCGGATCGCTGATGGGAATGCCGCCGATGAAGTCGGGCCAGCCGTACCAGGCGCCCTTACGAACCTGGTAGAGGAACTCGGGAGCCTGTCCGACGGGCCTGCTGCCGCGGTCGTCGGCTCCCTGGTCGGTGGCCAGCAGGCGCCCGTCGGGCAGGAACAGCAGCCCGAACGCATTACGCAGCCCCCACGCCACCAGCTCCAGCCCTGTGCCGTCCGGGTCGCAGCGCATCACCGCCGACGTGCACGGCGACCGCGCGGCAATGCGTGTTCCCGCCGCGTGAGCGGTACCGAACGGCGCGAACGGTCCCGTGGAAAGGCGTGCTCCCTTGGTGAAGGGGTCGTCCGTCTCGACGGTGACGTGGCGCAACTCGATATCGAGCCCTGGGATGTCGAGCTCATGCGGCAGCTTCTTCAGCCATCCCAGATCGAGTGCGTCCAGCCCGACGATACCGGTGTTGGTCAGGGCGCCTTGGCTGAAGTACATCTTGCCGTCCGGGCCGAAGGCGACCATGTTGGTCTGGTAGTTCCCACCGCCGGGAAGGCCGTCGACCACTGTTTCGGGCTTACCGCCGTCCGGACCGAGCCGCAAGATCCGGCCGGGGTGGCCGCCCTCGGAGATGAAGAGCGCGCCGCGATGGTAGGTGAGCCCGTTCACCGGCGGGCGCAATCCGTCGGCGAGCAGGGCGCGGTTGTGGCCGTCGATCCGCCAGATGCGGCCGCCGGGCGGCGCCCCCGCGAAGGGCAGTCCCGATTCGGCGACGTAGCAGCGCCCGTGCTCGTCGAAGGTGAGGCTGGTGGGGAAGTGGAAGTCATCCGCGAACCGTTCGAAGAGGAACGCGTCCGGGCGTCCGGTACGCGACTCGGTTGCGTCGATCGCCATATGTGCTCCCTAAGGACGAGAAGCTCGGTGGATCCGGGCCGGAAAGTGCTGTCGGAGAGCCAGATGAGGGGGTGGAGGGTTCGGGCCGCCCCTGCCGGCGGTTCCCTGCGGGCGACCCGCTCCCTCTCGATCAGTACGCGCCGAATGCTCTGATGCCACCGGTCGCGGTGGCGCCCCACGTCCAGCCGTAGCCGACGTAGACGATGCCGTTGGACACCGTCGGGCCGCCGGCGGCGCCCTTCTCCACGACACCGGTCGCATCGGGGTCGCCGATGTACTCGGTGAACAGCGTCTTGCCGGTCTGAGCGTCGTGCGCCCGCAGAGTGCCGTCCCAGGTGGTGAAGTACAGCACCCCGCCTGCGACCGCGACGCCGCCGAAGCCGCCCGCGGGCAGCGGCACCCGGTACTTGATCGTGCCGTCGGCGGCGTTGACCGCGAGCAGGTCCGCCTTGGTCGGGCGGGCGTCCTGGCGGCTGGTGGCGGTCTCCTCGGTGTTGCCGACCGCGTAGATCGTCCCGTCGGCGTAGGCGGTGGTCTCCTCGATCCCGCCGAGCTGGGTGCCCGCCACCAGTTGGTCGGCCCACACCTGTTCGCCGGTCTGGGCGTCGAACGCCTTGTAGTGGCCGCCCTTGTCGCCGCAGCCGACGAGCCTGCGGCCGTTCACGGTGAACAAGTTGGGAGCGGCGCCCAGGTCGGAGTCCTTGCCGTAGGGTGCGGCATCGGAGAAGACGTCGCCGGCGGTGTACTGGTGGTACCAGGCGATCTTGCCGGTCCGGTAGTCCAGTGCGATCAGCGAGTCCGACATTGGACCGGCTGGCGCGGTGTAGGACTGGCCGGTGCCGATGTAGGCCAGGTGCAGGCCGGTGTCGACGGCCGCCGAGGACCACACCGACACTCCGGTGCACGAGCCGGTGCACACCGGTGTCCGCCACTTGATCTTGCCGGTGGTGGGGTCCAGGCCGAGGACGCTGCCCTGGAAGGGCGGATCGGCTGGTGAGAAGACCTGGTAGGAGGCGCTGCCGATGATCAGTGTGCCGTCCGCGACGACCGGTGACGACCAGGTCAGCGAGTTCGGGGTGGGCTCGATGTCGGTGGCCCACTTCGGCGCACCGGTGTACTGGTCGACCGCGAAGACCATGCCGCCCGCGCCCGCGATGTACACGGTGCCGTTCGACACGCTCGGTGAGCCGGGAAGCTGTCCGCCCGGCTCCAGGCTTGTCTGCCACAGCGTAGTCCCGGTCGCCGCGACACGCGCGGTCAGGCTCCCCGCGAAGTCGGAGTAGTAGACGATCCCGTCCACCACGGCGGGTGTGCTGGTGACCGCCGCACCTGCCGCACTCCACCTCTGCTTGAGGCGCCCGACATTCGACGGGTTGAGAAGCCATTCGGTGGCGCTGCGAGTATTGTCCAGATCGTGTCCGAACGTCGGCCAATTGGTCGGAGTCGGGGGAGCCGCGGCATCGGCGGCGGCCGGTGCCGCAGTCGCCGGTCCGCTCAGTCCCATTACGGCGAAGGCCACCGCGGCGGCCACGGCGGTCGATTTTCTCCTTGACATCTGCTGGCGCTCCTTCATGGGCTTTGGAATGCACCGGAGGGGGTGGTGGTCTCGCTGCGCAAGCGCATCCGGCGAAGCGGCATCACCGTCCTTTTTTGCCGGGGTCCCCGAGTGGTGTGAACGGGCATGCCCAAACGGGGGATGGCGAGGCTTGGGTTTGGCATCGAGAAAACGAGCCGGTGCCGGGCGGAGGTTCGCCTGCCAGAGCAAGGCATATCTGGTCGGCCGAATGAGGGATTTATGAGCAGCGCCGCGCGTGGCCGCCGCCATCCGGTTCTTCGCTGCCAGGTCCATGGCAATTTGTCGGCGGCGTGTCATGGGCGGAGGCTCATGATGTCGAATGGGTGGGAGTTCCGCTCGGCGAAGATGTTGCACTCAGAGTGCTATATCTTTGGGCGGCCGTCAATACCCGAACCGATGCGCGCGCCGCCAATGCCTCTTCGCCACCGCCGCGACAGGGACCATAGGATCGTGGCAGACAGGTCGCATCCAGCGGAGGAGCGGTTGCGCTTGAGGGACAACAGCGGCCGTGGCGGGGCGCACACCGGGCGGTCGAGCTCCCGGTTCCTGGAGTGGATCGCGCCTGCGCTGGGGGCCGAACGCATGAACGAGCTGATCGGCCTGCTCTCGGGCGAGCCATCGCCGGACGGCCGGGCGGCACGCTCGCACCGGTCACAGCGATCGATCATCGAAGCGCTCCGCGAGCTGCACACCGAAGGCGACCTGCACCCGACCGCCAAGAAGATCGCCGAGCGGGCCGGAGTCTCCCTGCGCACGGTCTGGCAGCACTTCGACGACCTGGAAGCCCTTCTGATCGCAGCCGCGCGCCGCGACGTGGAACTCGTACTGCAACTGGTGAGTCCGACCGACACCGGTCGTCCTCTCGCCGAGCGGATCTCCTGGCTGGTCGAACAGCGGGTCCTCATCTTCGAGCGGATGGTCCCCGGGTGGCGGGCGGCCCGGCTGCAGGAACCCTTCTCCGAAGGGCTTCGGCGCAGCAGGGAGCGCATGGTCTGGCTGGGACAGGCAGAACTGGCGACCCTCTTCGCACCGGAGCTCAACCGCCTTGCCCCGGTGCCCCGGCGACGACTGCTGGAGTCGCTGCTGGCGGTAACGCTCTGGCCGTTCTGGGACTCGCTGCGCGTCGACCTGCGGCTGGCCCCCGAGCAGGCAGGGGCCACGATCGCCACGATGCTGACCGCTTCGTTCGAGGTCGCAGGCCTGTCGACAGCGGAGTGACGCGCCTGCGGCAGCGCAGGAATTGATCAGGTGCGAGGGACGCGGCGACGGGACTCCCGGTCTCCTTGACCCCGCTCATGTGGCTTGTCCCGTCTGAGCAACCGCGGCGGGAACCGGCTCAGCCGGCGAGGATGCCGCGTCCCAGGTCGAACGGGTTGATCAGGCTTGCGATGTCGGCGCCCCAGTACCGGGCCGCGCATTCGCCAGGTTGGTCGGCCTGGTGACGGTTGAGCCGGCGGAGTTATTCCTCGCGCGTCAATACTTGAGGCCCCAACGTCGCTGCGAGGCGGAGGGCGCATTCGAGTTCGAGGCGCCGATCGCGAAGATCACGTCCTGTACTGTTCTCGACCTTCTTGACGCGGTAGGCGACCGTGTTGCGGGCGACGTGGAGTATCTCGGCGGCCTTGGCGAGGCTTCGGTCACAGGAGAGGTAGACCGCGAGGGTCTCCCGCAGTTCGGCGGCGGAGGGGGTGTCGAAAGACAGGGTGCCGAGCTCGCGCGCGACGAACATTCGGGCGAGCTCGAGATCCTGGCCGAGCAGGACGGCAAGCTCCACATCGGCGTACCAGGTCACCGTTGCGCCGGTCATTTCAGAGGTTGCGGTGGACCGTACCATCTCGGCGGCCCGTTGTGCCTCGCGGTGGGATTGCCGGAATCCGGCCATTCCAGTGGCGAGGGTTCCCGCCATGACGTGGGTGCCCGGCTCTGTCGGTACGGCGAGCTTCGGCAGTTGGGCCGGTTTCGAGCGCCAGGATGCCCAAGCCCACAGGGAGGAGGCGCCATGGGGAACGACGAGGGTGGCGCCGCATCCACTGTCCGCCAGCATGTGGGACGCCGTGCGTTGCAGGTGACTGGGGGTCGCTGGACTGCCGGGGGCGTGCCAGAGCACGAGCGCCAGGTGGTACCGGGCGAGCGGGTAGCCGAGGGTGCGGGATGCCTGATCGACTGCGACCGCGTGGCCGTCGAGGATGGTCCGGACCAGCTCGGCTCGTTCGGCTGCGGCGCTGGTCACCCACCGGTCGTGCTCGGTCAGGTACTCGGTGGCCATGCTGGAGGAGAAGTGATCGATGTACTCGAACAGCAACTCGGAGACGCGTTGTATCTCCGAGGTCCGCAACGGCTCCTCCACGCTGATGGCCGCGGCGCCGAGAAGCGCGCGCGACATCATCGCGTGCCCGATCCGGATGCCGCGCAGGACGAGATCCAGGGGGATGCCGCGCCGGACGAAGTCGCGATCGCCCTCCAGCGCCTCGCGGCCGGCGCCGGTGATGGCGGCGCTGTCCTCGGAGACCAGCAGCAGCATGGCGCGCAGAATGGCGGACTCGGTGCCCATGCGCAGGGTCTGGAAGGCTTCCTCGCCCCCGCCGAACTCGGGGATCTCGGCGATGATCGTCACCGCCATCCGGTGTCCGAGGTCGACCGCCCAGTCGAACGCGCCCGGGCCGAACGCGTCGATCGACTGGGCGATCAGCGGTGGGTGACTGGCCGGGGCGTGGACGCCGGAACCGGTGAGCGTGCGCAGCCAGCGTCCGCCGCGATCGGCCTGGTGGGCGGAGTTCACCATTCGGCGTAGTGGTCGCGCTGCCAGGTGCCTCTGCTCGGCACGGTGCGTGTGTCGAGCTGGCACAGGGCGCCTCGGAAGAACACCAGCGGGCCGGACGGTACGGATGGTACGTCGAGGTCGAGCACTCGGCCGACGACCAGCTCGTGGTCGCCGACGGTGACGACGGACTCCAGACCGCAGTCGATCCATCCGATGGCGCCGGCCACCCGTGGGGCCGGGTGTTCGCCGGATACCAGCGGCACATCGGCGAGTCGGTCACCGTGCTTGCGGGCGAAGGCCTGGCATATCGCTCCTTGGGCGTCGCTGAGGATGTTCACGGTGAAGTGCCCGGCGTGGCGCAGCCGCAGCAGGGTCGTGGAGGCGGAGTCGGCGAAGAAGCCCACCAGCGCGGGGTCCAAGGAGATCGACGTGAAGCTCCCGACCGTCATGCCTGTCGGTCCGTTCTGATCGGACGTGGTCACCACGCACACCGAGGTGGGCACGTGACCCAGCGCGCGCCGGAACGTCGCCGGGTCGGACCGTGGCGGCAAGGCCGTCGCTGTCATGGGATCCTCCGGTGGTCCTGGGACGGATCGGTGCCCGGAGCCGTCGCGGTGGGCGACGCCTCCGACCACATCGAGTGAAGCACGCCACTCCGGTGCGTGTTTTGGTCCTGGGGTCCAATGCTCGTGCGGCTCGTTGAACTCGCCCGGGATGCCGTGACGGTTGTCACAGCGCAGTCCAAGGGTGGCTCGATTTTGTGGACTGGCAGCGCAAGCGGCCGGCTCTGACGGTCCCGCATCGTGGGGGACATACCCATTTTCGTCTCTGACCGCTCCGGCGAGCGGCTCCAGATCGTAGGAGCACGCCATGACCACCACCACTACCGCCCGTCCGTCGACGCAAGCCCCGGCTGAGGCCCGGTTCGACAGCGAGGACCTCGTCGCCCGCGCCGCTGACCTGGTGCCGTTGCTTCGCGCCAACGCCGCCGCCACGGAGGAGAACCGTCGCGTGGTGGAGGCGAGCATCGAGGCGATCGCGGCGGCCGGCCTCTACCGTCTCGCCGTCCCGGCGCGGTTCGGCGGACTCGAGACCGACCTGCGAACCTCGCTACGCGTGAGCGTGGAGCTCGGCCGTGGTGACGGGTCGGCCGCATGGGCCAGCACGTTGATGAACGTCTGTGCGTGGATGGCCGGCCTGTTCCCCGACCGCGCTCAGCGCGAAGTGTGGGGCGAGGACCCGGACGCCCGTGTATGCGGCGTTCTCGCGCCCACCGCCACCAGCGTCCACACCGAAGGCGGCCAGATCGTCACCGGGAAGTGGGGGTTCGCATCCGGGTGCCTGCACTCGCAGTGGGCCGGCGTCGGTGTTCCGGTCATGAACGCCGACGGCGAGCAGATCGACCAGGGCTTGGCCCTCATCCCGATGAGCGACCTGAGCATCGAGGACACCTGGTATGTCGCGGGCATGCGCGGCACCGGCAGCAACACGCTGGTCGCCGACCGGGTGTTCGTCCCCGACCACCGCATCATGTCCGTTTCTCGCGCCATCGGCGGCGACTACCCCACCGAGCACACCGGCGAGCCGCTCTACCGCTCCGCGCTGGTGCCGGTCCTCGCGCTGGTCCTCGTCGCTCCTCAACTCGGCCTGGCCAAGCAGGCCCTGGAGCTCGTGGAGGCGTCTCTCGCGAAGGGGAAGGGCATCAGCTACACCTTCTACGACAAGTCGGTACTGGCTCCCACCACCCAGCTCCAGATCGCTCAGGCGGCCCAGCTGATCGACACCGCCGAGCTGCACATGCTCCGGGCCGCCACCGACATAGACGAGGCGGCCGCCTCTGGGGAGTACCTCGACTTCCTCACCCGCGCCCGCGTCCGGGCCGATGTCGCCACGGTCGTGCGGAGGTGCCGCGAGGCGGTCGACCTGCTGCTCAACGTGCACGGCGCCGGCAGCTTCGCGGAGGCCAACCCGCTCCAGCGGGTCTGGCGCGACCTGGAGACCGGCGGACGCCACGCGGTGGTCAACCCAGAGATCGGCTACGAGCTCTACGGTCGCGCCGTCCTCGGCGTGGAGTAGCAGATCACCGCCCTGATCTGAGGACCGACCACACGAACGCACCAGTTCAGGACAGGCAGGACATGAGACTCGCCAACGTGGACGGCCGCGCCGTTCTCCTCACCAGCGACACCGACGGCATCGACGTGGCCGAGGCCAGCGCCGGGAGGTTCGGCCCGGACCTCCCCGTCATCTACCAGGAGTGGGACGGGTTCTGTTCCTGGGCGGACGCCCAGGAGGCCACCGCGACGTCCGCCGGGTCCCGACCGCGGGTGTCGTTCACCCGCGCGCAGCTGCGCAGCCCGTCGCCGGCGCCTCGCCAGATCGTGGCGATCGGCCTCAACTACCACACCCATGCCGCGGAGTCGGGCTTCGAGGCGCCCACCGGGCTCCCGCCGACGTTCACCAAGTTCGTCAGCAGCCTGACCGGGCCCGACGCCGAAGTGACGCTCCCCCCGGGCGGCAACACCGACTGGGAGGTCGAGCTCGTAGTGGTGATCGGCCGGACCGCCAGGGCGGTCTCCGAGGCCGACGCCTGGGGGCACGTGGCCGGCCTCACCATCGGCCAGGACATCTCCGAGCGGGTCGCCCAGCTCGCCGGACCGGCACCTCAGTTCAGCCTCGGCAAGTCGTTCCCGCGCTTCGCGCCGGTCGGACCGTGGCTGGTCACCCCCGAGGACGTCCCCGACCCCGACGACCTCGCGCTGGGCTGTTCGGTCAACGGCGAGGTCATGCAGGACGGCCGCACCCGCGACCTGATCCACCCGGTCGCTCGCCTCGTGTCAGTCCTGTCCCACACGATCACGCTGCTTCCCGGCGACCTGGTCTTCACCGGGACACCGGACGGCGTGGGAGCGGCGCGGCGGCCTCAGCGCTTCCTCCAGAGCGGCGACCGGCTGCACAGCTGGATCGAGGGCCTGGGAGAACAACACCAGCACTTCGTGTCCGGCGCGGCCGCCGCCGACACCACCGACACCCGGCCTTGACAGGCTCTGCGGAAGTAAGGCGATCCCATGGCACTGCACCGGCTCACCTCCATCACGATCGGCGTCCCCAACGTCGAGGAGACCGCCGCCTACTACGACGACTTCGGCCTCGTCTCCCACGGCGACGGAAGCTTCAGCACCGTCGACGGCGGGCGGCAACTCCGCATCGCGGCTTCACCGGTCCGCCGGCTGCTCGGCATCGGCATCGGCGTCGACGACCCTGACGACCTGGACAGGATCGCGACGCGGCTCGGACGCCTCGGCCTCACCGCCGAGCGCGAGGGCGACACCCTGGAGACCCGCGAACCCATCGCCGGGTTCCGGGCCAGCCTCACCGTCAGTCCGCGCCTGGAGCAGCCGCGCTGCGAACCCGTGCTCTACAACGGGCCCGGACGCGTCGAGCGCGACGGGCGGGCCCCCGGGGTAGGGCGTGAAGGGCCGGTCAGGCCGCGCAAGCTCGGCCACGTCGTGATCGGGTCCACCGACCAGGAGGCCACCCAGCGCTTCTTCGTGGAGGGCATCGGGTTCAAGGTCAGCGACACCGTCCCGTCCCTGGCCGCGTTCATGCGATGCTCGACCGACCACCACAACGTGCTGGTCCAGCAAGCTCCGGTGAACTTCCTGCACCACACCTCGTGGCAGGTCGAGGACGTCGACGAGATCGGTCGCGGCGCCACCGCGATGCTGGAGAAGGACCCCGAGCGGCACGTGTGGGGCCTGGGCCGCCATCACGTCGGGTCGAACTTCTTCTGGTATCTCAAGGACCCGGCCGGCAATTTCTCCGAATACTACTCCGACCTCGACTGCATCGTCGACGACGCCCTGTGGACGCCCGGAGTCTGGGAAGGCGCCAAGGGCTTGTACAACTGGGGCCCGCCCCCGCCCCCGTCCTTCCTGGCCCCCGAGGACCTCGCCGGTCTCATGACCGGTGCGCACTCGTCCTGAACACCATGGACTCGGCCACAACGAGCCCGATGACCGGGCTCCCCTCCGCCCCGGCCACCCGGATCGACCGATTCGCCGCAGCGGCCGCAACCCGCTTCGGCGTCACCGTCGACGACTACTGGGACCTGCATCGCTGGTCGGTCGAAGACCCCGAGCGGTTCTGGGCCCTGGTGTGGGAGTACTTCGACGTGCCTTCCTCCCGGCCGTACGACCGGGTACTGAGCGACGGCCCGATGCCGGGGCGGCGCTGGTTCGACGGCGCTCGGCTCAACTACGTCGACCAGGTCCTCCGGCACCGCGACCGGCCCGGACCGGCCGTGGTGTCGATCGCCGAGGACGACACGCGCACCGAGCTCGGCTGGAGCGAACTGGCGCACCAGGTCGCGGCCTTCGCCCGCGGGCTGCGCGTGCTCGGTGTCCGTCCGGGGGAGCGGGTCGTGGGATACCTCACCAACTCGGTCGAGGCGATCATCGCGTTCCTGGGCTGCGCGGCGGTCGGAGGTGTCTGGGCCGGGTGCGCGCCCGATTACGGCGCGGCCGCGGCCACGGACCGGTTGCGGCAACTCCAGCCCGCCGTCCTGGTGGCCGTGACCGCCTACGACTGGGCAGGCGAGACCCATGACCGGCGCGGCGTGGTGGCCGACCTGGCCGCCGCATTGGGCGTCGGAGCCGTCATCGCCGTCGAACGATCCGGGCTCTCGATCGAACCCGGCCACCTCTCCCAAGCCCGCGTGGTGCGGTGGAACGACGCGATCACCACCCCGGGTTCCGACGCGCACGTCGAGCAGGTGCCGGCGGACCACCCGCTGTGGGTGCTGTTCTCGTCCGGCACCACGGGTGTCCCCAAGGGCATCGTCCACGGGCACGCCGGCGTCTTGGCGGCACATCTCGCTCTTCTCGGACTGCAGCATGACCTTGGGGCGGACGACACGCTCTTCTGGTACACCACGACCAACTGGATGCTCTGGAACGTGGTCGTGTCGGCCCTCCTGGTCGGAGCGACCACGGTGACCTTTGAGGGAAGCCCGACCCATCCCACCACCGATCGGCTGTGGCGGATCGTGGAACGCGAGCGGGTCACCATGTTCGGTACAAGCCCGGGACACCTCCAGCACAGCAAGACCGTCGGGCTCGCTCCCGGTGCCACCCACGACCTCGGCTCACTGGCTCAGATCGCGGCCACCGGCGCACCCGTGCCCGCCGCCCTGAACGACTGGGTCCGCGAACACGTGGACGAGACGATCCCGCTGGTCTCCACCTGCGGCGGCACCGACGTGGTGAGCGCCTTCCTAGGAGGCGCCCCGAACCTGCCCGTTCACCCCGGCGAGATCTCCGGACCGCTGCTGGGCGTCGCCGCCGCAGCCTTCGACGAGCAGGGCCGTGCCGTACGGGACCGTGTCGGTGAGCTGGTGGTCACCGCACCGTACCCGTCGATGCCGCTGCGGTTCTGGGACGACCCGGACGGGGAGAAGTACCACCAGGCCTACTTCGCCACCTACCCCGGCGTATGGAGACAGGGCGACTGGGCCACCCACACCGGTCGCGGAACCTTCATCGTCCACGGGCGCTCGGACTCGACGCTGAACCGCAACGGAGTCCGGATCGGGTCCTCCGACATCTACCAGATCGTGGAGAGGGACCCCGCGGTGGCCGAGGCCCTGGTGCTCGGCGTCGAGCTCGCCGACGGCTCCTACCGGATGCCGATGTTCCTGGTCGCCGCGCCCGGTCATCGCCTCGACGACGCCGACCTGCGGCGGCTTGCCGACCTGCTGCGCCGCGGGGGCTCCCCGCGCCACGTCCCGGACGAGATGCACGTCGTCGAGGCCATCCCGCACACCAAGACCGGCAAGAAGCTCGAGGTGCCGCTCAAGCGGATCCTGCAGGGAGCGGCGGCGCACCGGGTCGTGAGCGACGGAGCCATCGACCGGCCCGATCTCATCGCCTACTACACCGCGCTCGCCAAGCGCTGGCAGACCGATGCCGGACCACCGGTCGAGCCGACCGAGGCGCACCCGTACGACGACGGCATCCGCCCATGACGCACCGCCCACTCCCATGTCCACCGGCCAGCCACCACGAAGGAAGATCCGATGCCACACCGCGATGACGTCCCTCGAGCCCTGCTCCGCCGCTCCTTGCTCGCAGGCGGCGTGGGCATCGGCGTGTCGGGGTACTACGCGCTTCCGGCCGCGGCCGCAGCCGGATCGCCCGATTCTGGCAGGCGCCCGATGGACCTCGCCGGGCAGAAGGAAGTGGAGAGCGTAGTGCTCACCGAGCGGTGGGCACGCGACATGGCGCAGTGGGACGTGATGGCCGAGCAGTTCCATCCGGACTCGCTGGTCGACATCTCGTGGATCCAGACCAGCGGACCGGAGTTCGTCAGGCTCTCACGTCAGAGCTTCGAGGCCGGTGGACGCAGTTGCCACGTCCTCAGTCCGGTGTTGATCCAGGTCAACGGCGACCGCGCCACCGCCGACACGGGCGCGATCATCGCAGGGCAGATCAGCGTGGGCGGCGTCGACGTCTGCCTTACCGCCTACAGCCGCATTGTCGAGCGGCTGGAGAAACGTGGCAGCGACTGGCGCATCAGCGAACTGAAGTGCATCTACCAGTTCGATTATCTGACCCCGCAGGATCCCGACGCGACCGTGCGCATCGACGCCGATCGGCTCGCCCGCTACCGGCCGTCTTACGCGGCGCTGTCGTACTGGGTCGAGGAGACCCGTGGCGCCGCCGCCGTCCGCGACGATCTCGCCGGCGTCGACCGGCCCGGGACGATCAAGAAGCTCTACGCGGCCAACAGTGCCTGGCTCGCCCGTGGGCGGCGGCGCTGATGACCGACGGACCGCTGGTGGACGTGCACGCGCACTTCGTCACCGACACCTACCGCGACCTCGCCCGGCAGGCCGGACATCAGCGACCGGACGGCATGCCCGGCTGGCCGTCCTGGGACGCCGCCACCCATCTGGAGCTGATGGACCGGTGGAGGGTGCGCACGGCAATGCTGTCGATCTCCTCACCCGGCGTGCACTTCGGCGACGACAGGGCCGCGCGCACTCTGGCCAGGGACGTCAACGAGGCCGGCGCCGCCATCGCCCGTGCTCATCCCGGCCGGTTCGGCCATTTCGCCTCTCTGCCGCTGCCCGACGTGCCGGGCGCCCTGGAGGAAGCCTGCTACGCACTGGACGTGCTGCGCAGCGACGGCGTGGTGGTCGAGACCAACGCCGGCGGCCGTTACCCGGCTGATCCCGCCTTCGCCCCGCTGTGGCGGGAACTGGACGAACGAGCGGCGGTGGTCTTCGTCCACCCGACCTCGCCACCCGGTTGCGAGGCCGTGAGCCTGGGCTGGCCCCGCCCCATGCTGGAGTTCCTCTTCGACTCCGCCCGCGCCGCGACGGACCTGGTGCTGTCCGGGGTCCTGGCCCGCCATCCGCGCATCCGATGGATCTTCACCCACGGCGGCGGCGTGCTGCCGCTGCTGGCCGACCGGCTGGAGATGTTCCGCGCCTCCTTCGGCCAGGGCACGCGCGCGACGAACGTCCGGCACCAACTGGCGCGGCTGTGGTTCGACATGGCCGGCACCCCCTTCCCCCGCCAGATCCCCGCCATGGTCGACGCCTTCGGCGGCGAGAGGCTCCTGTACGGCAGCGACTACTGCTGGACGCCCGCCGCGCTGACCACCGCCCAGATCTCCGCGCTCGACACCGCCGAGCAGCCCGACGGGCAGACCTGGCGCACACTGACCACCCGCAACGCCCGCGAACTCTTCCCCCACCTCACCTGAACCACGCCGCCAGGGGGCCTTCTTCATGACCGCCGCTTTGCTGCTGAAGTCCGCAACCGTCGTCGATACCCGCGACGGAACGCTGACACCGGGCACCGACGTGCTCATGCACGACGGCCGCATCCTCCAGGTCCGCCCCGGCATCGCGGTACCGGACGGTCTCAGATCCGTCACCGTCGACGTCGATGGCACCTACGTCGTGCCCGGCTACAACGACATGCACGCGCACCCGCTGGGCAACGGCGATCACAGCGGTGCGCTGCGGCTGATGCTGGCGCACGGCATCACCGGTTTCCGTCAGATGTCAGGAACGCGCGGTCTGCTGCGCGCACGCTCCGCGGGCACGCTCGCCTTCCCCACGGCCTCACCCGCCCTGCTGGCTACGCCCGGGCCCCTCCTGACCCCGGCCAACGCCGCCACTCCGGCCATGGCTGCCGCCACCGTCCGCGAGCAGCACCGGGCGGGAGCCGACTTCATCAAGGTCGGCATGGTCAGCCCAGAGGTGTTCTTCGCCGCCCAAGCCGAGGCGCTTCGCCTCGGCCTGCCCATCGCCGGGCACCTTCCGCCGGGCATCGACGTGCGCAGAGCGTCGCGCATCGGCGTGAAATCCGTCGAACACCTCGGCCCGGGCGTCGCGCTGTTCGCCTGCTGTTCCAAAGAGCACACTCACATCGAGGACGTGATCGCGGAACAACGCCGGCCGAAGCTCCCGCCTTTCAAGATCCCCTTCCTGGAGCCGATCCTGGGCAAGGCCCTCCGGAAGATGATCGTCAACCCGGCCAATCGCAGCAGACCCGCCGACGTCCGGCTTCTCGATCATACGGTCAGGTCCTTCGACGACGACCTGGCCCGCTCTCTCGCCCGGCGCTTGGCCGCCGACGGCACCTGGCAGGTGCCCACCCTGATCCGGCTGAAGACCAGTCAGCTGTGCGACGACCCAGCCTTCGCCGCTGACCCCGACCTGCGCTACATGGGTCCGGCCACCCTCAAGGAGTGGACGGCGGCCGCCGAGAAGTACTCTCGCTTCCCCGGCCCGGCCCGCGCGACGTTCCAGGCCGCCTACCGCCGCCAGCTCGAGCTGACCGAGCTGTTCGACGAGGCAGGGGTACCGATGCTCGCGGGCAGCGACTCCTCCGGAGCCGTCTGGGAGGTGCCCGGAGCGGCACTGCACCACGAGTTCGACGAACTCGGCCACGCCGGCCTGACGCCGCTGCGCGTCCTGCAGATGACCACTCTGCGAGCCGCGCAGTTCCTCGATGCCACCGACACCATGGGCACCGTCGCCCCCGGTAAGAACGCCGATCTCGTCCTGCTGGCCGGCAATCCTGTCGAAAGCGTCGCCAACCTGCACCGCATCACCGCGGTCGTGCGAGCCGGACGCCACTACTCAGCGGCCGACCTTGACGCGATCAAAGAAGGGCTCGCCGCCGCCCCAGCCGTCAACTGAACCCCAGAAGCAATCCCCGCGCAACGGCACCCGCCTGCCTGGCCGCCGCCGGCGGCTGTGTGCAGGCCTCTTTCTTCTCGCCAGGCCTGCTGGCCGCCCCGGGAGCAGCGCTGTCCCGGGCGGTCAGTAGGAGACTGGGAAGCCGCTTGGTGGAGCGGGGGCCGGGTGTGGTGTGGGCTGGCCTTGAGTGCGGCTTGGCGGCGGCCACGGTGGTCTCGCAGAGTCGACGGAACGCAGCGCGTCCAGGCCGACGCACAGCACCGAGATGCCGCTGTCGAGCGCCGCGGCGCAACTGCCCTTGGAGGGGTCGAGGATCAGTCCGCCGATCAGGCGACGCTGTGCCTTTGCCCGGCCGCGGCACCTTTTCCTGCGCTTGACGCATCTTGGCGATGGTGCGCATGGTGGCGCCCTCGCCCATGGCGAGGCGAATTCGCCGGCGACGAAGGTCAGTATGGCGACCTGGTCGAGCGCGCAGATCTCCTCGATGTTCTCCACCGCTTCGACGGTTTCGATCATCGGGATGATGAGGAGGTCATCGTCGCTGGCGCGCATGTAGTCGTTGAATCCGGTGATGGTGTAGCCGGGGACGCGCAGCGCCGGGCACAGTCCGCGCTTGCCGCGGGGTGGGAACGTCAGGGCGTCGATGATCGCGCGTACGTCTTCGCCGACCGCACCATGGGCACCACGATGCCCCGGGCAGGTCGTGGGCCAAGGTGGCGTGGTTCGTTGGGCGGACCCCGTTGCTTGGGCTCACCTGGCGTTCCGCACCAACATCGAGGCGTGACAGGAGCCGATTCACAGACGCAGCGGGGAGCGCGCGGACGCCGGGACTGGTCCACGTGGCCGCACTATGACGCGGCCGCGGCGGGATTCCGCGGCTACTGGTACCCCGTCGCCTGGTCGAACCAGGTGACCGGGAAGCCGACGGGCATCACGCTGTGCGGAGACAAGATCGCGCTGGTCCGGGATCGGGGGACCGCGTACGCGTTGCATGACCGCTGCCCGCACCGGGGCGTGCCTCTCTCGCTGGGCCGCCGCGAGTTCCCCGGGACTCTGAGCTGCCCGTATCACGGGTGGACCTATGACCTGAAGGACGGCGAGCTCGTCGCGGCGATCACCGATGGGCCGCAGTCGCCGATCTGCGGGAAGGCCCGCGTCGCGACGTACCCGGTGGCCGAGCGCCTCGGAATGGTTTGGGTGTACGTGCCCATCGCCGACGAGGTCCCGCACCCGATCGACGATCAGTTGCCCGAGGAACTGGTCGAGAACCCGTTCGTCATGGGCGGCCGCATGGACGACCGCGCCGGCAATTGGCGCTTCGCCTGCGAGAACGGCTATGACGAGGGGCACGCCAAATACCTGCATCGCACGTCGCTGTGGCGGCTGTTCAAGGCGATGCCGACGTGGAACGTGACACGCATCGTCCCGCAGGGCCGCTGGATCTACCGCAAGCAGGAAGAGCAGTTCTGGGAGGCGGACTTCCCGGGGCTCGGCCGCTGGACGAACAAGCGCTGGTGGAAGCTCAACCCGCCCGCCGCGAAGGCGGGGAGCACGCCGTCCAACATCGGCAACACCGGAGCGGCGGCCAAGGTCGACCCGGTCATCGCCGCGCAGAACTTCCCTGGTTTCGCGTCGGTGTCGATGCCCGGCGTTCTGCGCATCGCCTACCCCAAGTTCATCCACTACGAGTTCTACGTCCCGGTGGACGCCGACCGGCATCTGTACGTCGGCGTGATGGTCAACTTCCTCCGCGGTCCGGCGACGTTGAAGTTCTACGCCAAGTACCTGGGCTGGATCCGCTGGCTGTTCCACGGCCAGTTCTCCGGCCAGGACGCGTGGATGGTCGACGTGACCGACGCGCCTCCTGAGCAGCTGTACCGGCCCGACGTCTCGCTGACGGCCTGGCGGGGCCTGGCCGAGAAGGAGTTCAAGGCCAAGCTCGCCGCGGTCCGGAAGGAGGACGACTGAGATGCGACGCGCCCTGGTGATGACCGTGCTAGCGGCCCTGGTGGTGCTCGCCTGGCGGTTGCGGCGGACGAGCCGGACCCAAATCCACCGGATCAACCAGTGAACTGGGTCGAGCGGGCCCGCGCGAACGTGCGCCGCGCGCGGCTGCTGGAACTGGTCACGGGACTGGTCGCGATTCCCAGCCCGACGGGCGACGAGGGGCCGCTGGCCGAGTACGCGGCGGCGCAACTGGCGGCCGGCGGGCTGCGGTCAGGGACGCTGCCGCTGGACGACCGGCAGGCGTGCGCCTGGGCGCGGCTGCCGGGCACGGGCGGCGGCCGTGACCTGATGCTGTACGCGCCCGTCGACACGCTGACCATCGGACGCCCCGATGAGGACGTCCCGTGGATCGGCCCGGAGCTACGTGCCGACATGCGTGCCGAGCCGGTCGTCCACGGGGACTACGTGGTCGGGCTCGGAGCGGGCAACCCGAAAGGGCATGCGGCCTGCGTGATCGCCGCGGCGGAGGCGGTCGCCGCGGCCGGGGTGCCGCTGGCGGGCGACCTACTGGTGGGGCTCGGTGCGGGCGGCATGCCCACGAACTCGCCCCGCCTGGACGATGACGTCCGCCGCCACACCGGCCAGGGCGTCGGCTGCGCCTTCCTGCTCGAGCAGGGGTTCTGGCCGGACCACGCCGTTATCGCCAAACCGGGCTGGACCGTCTCGCATGAAGAGGTCGGACTGGCCTGGTTCGAGGTGACCGTGCACGGCACGCACACCTACGTCGGCAGCAGGCACCGGCTCCCGTACCGCAACCCGATCACCCTGGCGGGCGAGGTGGTCGCCGGGCTGGAGGCATGGTTCGAGGAGTACGCCGCCCGGCACACCGCCGGAACGGTGGCGCCCCAGGGAGTGGTGAGCGCGATCGAGGGTGGCTGGATGCGGATGGCCGCCGTCACTCCGGCGGCCTGCCGGTTCCGCTGCGACTTGAGGCTCCCGCCGGATCTGACTCCGGCGGCGGCCAAGCGCGAGTTCGCGGCGGCCATCGAAGAGATCGCCGCCAAGACAGGAGCGGAGATCACCTGGGAGACGGTGCTGGCCATCCCCGGCACGCGCACCGCCCCGTCCGACCCCGTGGTCACCGCCGCCGTCGCCGCGTTCCAGGAGGTCGAGGGCGGCCCGCACGTGCCGATCCTCGGCAACTCCGGAGCGACCGACGCCAACATCCTGCGGTCGCGCGGCGTGCCGACCGTCCGGGTCGGGATGCCGAAGGCGAGCACCGGCGGGCTGGGCATCGACCCCTCCGCCGACTTCCAGATGGGGATGAACACCGTGGACCTGCGCGAGATGGAGCGGCTCACCCGCCTGCTGATCCGGGTCGCGATCGACGTGATCGGAGTGCACGATGCCGGCTGAGATCGTGCTCGGCGTCGGCGCGTCCCACAGCACGCTGATGAACACCCACTGGGAGGAGACCGCGCAGAAGGCCGAGGCCACCCGGTTCCGCGACGCGCTCCACCAGGCCCGGGACCTGCTCGCCGAGGCCCGCCCGGACACCGTGGTGATCGTCGGCTCGAACCACTTCCGGGGCTTCTGGCTCGACCTTGTCCCCGCCTTCACGATCGGCGTGGGGGAGTGCATCGCCAGCGGCGAGTCCGGCACCCCCAAGGGCCCGCTGCCGGTGGACGTGCCACTGGCCCGGCACATCGCCTCCTCGCTGGTGGAGGGCGACTTCGACCCGGCGTTCTCGGCTCGGTTGCAGATCGACCACGGCCAGACGCACGCCGTCCAGTACCTGCTGAACGGTCTGGACGTCGACATCGTCCCGCTCGTGGTGAACGTGTTCGCGCCACCGCTGCCGACCACGGCGCGCTGCGCCGCTCTCGGTGAGGCGCTGCGCGCGGCCGTGCAGGCCTTCCCGAGCGACCGGCGCGTCGCGGTCATCGGATCAGGCGGCCTGTCGCACCGGCTGCCGTGGCCGGACTGGCGGGATCCGCACGGTGACGACGAGGAGTTCATGGTCGCCGCCTGGATGAACGGGCGCGGCGACTGGTCCCGCTACGACGCCCGCCGGCGGCAGATCATCCGGGCCGCGCCGAGCATCGTCAACCCCCGGTTCGACCGGGAGTTCCTCGACCTGATCGAGACCGGCCAAGCGGACCGGATGTGCGCCTTCACCACCGATGAGCTGGAGCGGGTCGCGGGCAACGGCGCGCAGGAGATCCGCACGTGGCTGGTCATGGCCGCCGCTCTCGGATACGCGCCCGGCCGCCGGCTCGCCTACGAGCCCATCGACGACTGGCTGACCGGGATGGCCGTGGCCGTCCTCGACCCGACCGCGCAGAAGGAGCCCACCACATGACGATCTGGACCGACCTCACCGGCGTGGACCACCAGTTGGCCTACGTCGACGCGGGAGGCGTGCGGACCCGCGCGCTCATCGCCGGCCCCGAGGACGGCCCACCGCTGGTGTTCCTGCACGGCACCAGCGGACACCTGGAGGCGTTCGTCAGGAACATCCCCGTCCACGCCGCGGCCGGCTACCGGTGCCACGCCATCGACATGCTCGGCCACGGCTACACCGGCAAGCCCGACCACCCGTACGAGATCCCGCGGTACGTCGAGCACCTGACCGCCTACCTCGACGCGATCGGCGCGGACCGCGTCCACCTCGTCGGCGAGTCGCTCGGTGGCTGGGTGGCCGCCTGGCTGGCGAGCGAGGACCCCGGCCGGGTCGCGTCGCTCCAGCTGCTCGCGGCCGGCGGCACCAAGGCCGACCCGAAGATCATGGAACGGATCCGCACCTCCACGCTCAACGCGGTGCGGACCGACGACATCGACCTCACCCGCAAGCGGCTGCACCTGCTGATGCACGACCCGGCCAAGGACGTCTCCGAAGAACTGGTCGAGATCCGTCACCACATCTACCACCAGCCGGACTTCGTGGCGAACGTCCACAACCTTCTGTGTCTGCAGGACATGGAGACCCGGCAGCGGAACCTGCTGCGGCCCGACCGGATGGCGCGCATCACCGCGCCGACCTTGATCGTGTGGGGTCGCCAGAACCCGTTCGGCGAGGTGCCCGAGGCGCAGGCGATGCACGAAGCGATCTCCGGGGCGCGGCTGGAGCTGTTCGCCGAGTGCGGCCACTGGCCCCAGCACGAGCGCGCCGACCTGTACAACCCGCTCTCGCTGGAGTTCCTGAAGGGCGCGTCATGATCCGCTTCGGCTACGCCGACACGCCCGCCGGGCAGGTGCACTACGCCGAGTGCGGGAGCGGTCGGCCGCTGGTCCTGCTACACCAGACCCCGCGATCGTGGGACGAGTTCCGCGAGGCGGTACCGCTGCTCGCCGGCGGCCGCCGGGTCATCGCGCCGGACACGTGCGGCTTCGGAGCGTCCGCGCGGATTCCCGAGCACTCGATCGAGGCCTACGCAGCCGGAATCCTCGGCCTTCTCGACGCACTGGGCGTGAACGAGTTCGACCTGGCCGGCCATCACACCGGCGGGGTCGTCGCGGCCGAGATCGCCGCGCGAGCTCCGGAGCGGGTGCGCAAGCTCGTCCTGTCGTCGACCCCGTACATCGACGAAGGGGCGCGGAAGCGCCGCGCGTCCCGCCCGGCGATCGACGCGGTGGACGAGCGGCCAGATGGTTCGCACCTCACCGAACTGTGGCAGCGCCGCGCGGCGTTCTACCCCGAGGGCCGCCCGGACCTGCTCACGCGTTTCGTCCGGGACGCACTGCAGGTCTGGCCGGACGTCGAGCACGGGCACGCCGCGGTGAGCGCGTACCGGATGGAAGAACGGATCGGGCTCATCGCGTGCCCGGTGCTGTGCATCGGCGCCTCAGCGGACCTATATGCCTTCCCTGAACTCGGACCGCTCACCGAACGCATCCCGCACGCCGAGACCGCTGTCATCGAGGGCGGGGCCGTCCCCCTGGAGTTCCAGGCCGCGGAGTTCGCCCGCCTGACCGCGGAATTCCTCGGCCGGAGGTGAAAGGAACGACGAGCATGCCAACCGAGACGACCCCCGCGTCCGCCGGAACCTTCATCAAGGCCGACGGCGTCACTTACCACTACATGGACCTCGGGCAGGGCGCACCGACGATATTCCTGCACGGCGGCGGACCCGGCTGCACAGCCTGGAGCGACTTCGGCCCCGTCGCGCCGCTGTTCGCCCGCAACAGGCGGTGCCTGCTCGTGGACATCCTGCAGTACGGCAAATCCGAGAAATGTGTGATCGAGGGCCCGATGTGGGACTTCCACGCCGCCAAGACCGTCGCGCTGATGGACGCGGTCGGTATCGAGCGGGCCGACTTCGTCTGCAACTCCTGGGGCGGCACCATCGCCCTGAACCTCGCGGCGAATTACCCGGACCGGGCCCGGTCGCTCGTCGTCACCGGTTCGATGCCGGTCTTCTACGGCCCGCTGGCCCCCCTCCCGGAAGGCGGAAGACGCGGTCGGAACGCCCGCGACGCCTACTACGGCGGAGGCGGCCCGAGCCCGGAGAAGATGCGCGACCTCATAACGAGGCTCGAATGGTACGACCCCGACGCCATTCCTGCCTCCACCGTCGAAATGCGATACGCGCAGAGCATCGACCCCGAAGAGATGGAACTGGCGGCACGGTCCGACAGCCCGCGAGGCGACTGGCAGGACCTCACCGCCGAACTGGGCCGCATCCAAGCGCCCGTCCTCTTCTGCTGGGGCATGCAGGACGCGTTCCTCACCCCGGACTACCCGCTGATGCTCGCCCGGATGGTTCCGCGCGGACAGCTCTACGTCATGGACCGGGCAGCGCACCACCTGCAGGAGGAGCGCCCGCACGACTACCACGCCGTGGTCAACGGTTTCCTCGCACAGGAGCACGGGTGAACCGCAGAAATGGCGGCCCCGTCCAGGCGAAACTCAACGATCGAATTGGAGAAATGGAATGAAACCGTTCGCGTCGTCGGCCGATCTGGTGGAGAAGGAGCGGAGCCTGGAGGTGCTGGCGGACGGCGTCTATGCGCTGACCGCCGAAGGCGATCCGAATGTCGGGGCGGTCGAGGGCGAGGATTTCGTCGTCTGTTTCGAGGCGCTGGCGACGCCGGTGGCGGCGCGTGAATGGCTGTCGATGCTGCGCGAGTACACCGACAAGCCCGTCCGGTATCTGGTGCTGTCGCACTATCACGCGGTGCGGGTGCTGGGGGCGAGCGCATTCGATGCCGATGTCATCGTGGCGCACGAGAAGACGCGCGAACTGGTCGCCGAACGCGGGAAGCAGGACTGGGAGTCGGAGTTCGGGCGGATGCCGCGGCTGTTCAAGGAGCCGGAGTCGATTCCGGGTCTGACGTGGCCGACGGCGACGTTCAGCGACCGGTTCACCATCCAGTTGGGCGGCGACCGGGGCGAGCTGGTGCTGCGCTATTGCGGCCGCGGGCACACCGAGGGCGACATCGTGGCGTGGTTGCCGCGGCAGAGGGTGCTGTTCGCCGGTGACCTGGTCGAAGCGCAGGCGGCGCTTTATACCGGCGACGCCTTCCACCGTGAGTGGGCGTCGGGCACCTTGGACCGCGTCGCGGCGCTGGGCGCCGAAGCACTGGTCGGCGGACGCGGCGCGGTCGCGGCCGGCCGGGAGGCGGTGGACGCGGCGATCGGCCAGACGCGGCATTTCTTGCAAGTGATGATCCGCGAGGTGACGGCCGTGCAGGGACGCGGAGGGACGTTGAAGGAGGCGTTCGAGGCGGTCCACACCGAGCTGGAACCGGAATACGGACGGTGGCCGATCTTCGAGCACTGCCTGCCGTTCGACGTGTCCCGGTTGTGGGACGAGCTGTCGGGCATCGGACGCCCGGCCATCTGGACCGCCGAGCGCGACCGGGCGGTCTGGGACGAGCTTCAGGGGTGACGATGAAAAGGAAGGAGACCGAACCGGTCGTCATCGTCGGCGCTGGCCCGGTCGGGCTGGTGACGGCCCTGTTACTGGCCCGCTTCGAGATTCCCACGATCGTGCTGGAGGCCGCCGCCCGGCGGGATCCGGCCGGGTCCAAGGCGATCTGCTTTCAGCGCGACGTCCTGGACGTCCTCGACCGCGTCGGCTGCGCGGAGAGGATGATCGCGCGCGGCGTCACCTGGACGACCGGCCGCACCTACTACCGCGGCACCGAACTGTTCGCGGTCACGTTCCCGGCCGCGGGACGCAGCACCGTACCTCCATGGATCAACATCTCGCAGGCCGAGCTGGAGCGGTACCTCCTCGACCTCGCCGCCGGGGAACCACTCATCGATATCCGATACGGGCACCCCGTCATCGGCGTCCACCAGGACGAGACCGGGATCGAGGTCGACACGGCCACCGCGACCGCCAGGGTCGTCGTCCAGGGCAGCCACCTCGTCGGCGCGGACGGCTCCAAGAGCACGATCAGGCAGCTCATGGGCATCGGATTCCCCGGCCGCTCGTTCAGCGACCAGTTCCTCATCTGCGACATCCGCGCCGACCTGCCGTTCCCGAACGAGCGCCGCTTCTACTTCGACCCCGCATGGAACCCCGGCCGCCAGGTCCTGGTGCACCAGTGCCCCGACCGCACCTGGCGCATCGACTGGCAGGTGCCCGCCGACTACGACCTCGAAGCCGAACGGGCATCGGGCGCGCTCGACGCCCGCATCCAGAAGATCACCGGCGCCGCCCCGTACGAGATCGTCTGGCTTTCGGCCTACCGGTTCCACCAGCGCCGCGCCGAGACCTTCTCCCGTGGACGCGTGTTCCTGGCGGGCGACGCGGCGCACCTGTACGCGCCGTTCGGAGCGCGCGGGCTGAACTCCGGCGTCCAGGACGCCGAGAACCTCGCCTGGAAACTCGCATTCGTCCGCCGCGGCCAGGCTCCGGAAGACCTGCTCGCGAGCTACGACATCGAGCGGCGCGCGGCCTCTGGCGAAAACCTGGCGGTCACCACCCGCACCATGGAGTTCCTCGTCCCGCACACCGACGAGGAAAAGGAACGCCGGCTGGCCGCGCTGGAGGCCGCGCTCACCGACCCCGAAGCCCGTGCCCAGATCGACTCGGGGAAGCTCGCCGAACCCTACTGGTACCTGGACTCGCCGCTCACCACCCCCGCCGGGCCGGTCGAGGACTTCCCCCGTGCGGCCGGAGCCGTCCGGCCACCGATCCCCGGCGTCCTCTGCCCCGACGGGCCCTGCGTGATCAACGGGTACAAGACGAGGCTCCGCCGGCTGCTCGGCACCGATCTCATCGTGCTGATGGGCAACGAGAAGCGCGGCGACGAGCTCGCAGAACGGTTGCAGGGCCTGCCCGTCCGGACCTACTTTCTAGACGCCATCGACGCCGACGGCGTCCTCCGCGCCGCGCTGGAGGCCGGTCCGGACACCGTCCACCTCGTCCGGCCCGACGGACACCTCGCCGCCGTCCTCCCGGGCTTCGACCCCGGCGCGCTGGCCCGCGCGGTCCGGCGGGCCATCGGTCACCGCTGACATAGGCGAGGGCGGCCGGGCCATCGCAGACCCGGCCGCCCTCATCCGGATCAGGACCGCTTGACGGTCAGCTTGAAGACGTTCGGGTACACGACCTGCTGCACGGTGAGGCAGCCGCGGGCGCCCGTGAGCGTCAGGTTCTGGGCCTCGTAGCGCTCGAGCGCGCTCTCGTTGATCTCACCGACCGCGACCGAGTTCCCCTGCGGGGTGGTGAGGGTGTCGGTGCAGACACCGTAGTAGTCGTTGCCCACCTTCCGGGTCGTTGTGCAATCGGTGTGCACCGACCCGACGGTCTCTCCGCCTCGGGTGTAGGAGAGTGAGCCGGTCGAGATGAGCCTGCTGCCCGCGCCGCGCGGGTCGCAGGTCGGGTTGTCCGGGCCGGGCGTGCAGGCGGGGATGAACTGGGTGTCCCCGTCCGCGACGGTCTCGTAGTAGACGTTGGTGGTCGCCGCGGCGGCCGGGGACACTGCGACGCCGACGCCGGCTAGCGCCATCGCGAATGTGATGAGCACCTTGCGCACTTGTCCTCCTGGAGTGGAGAGGGGGAAATGATCGCTGCGCAGCGGCCTCATCGTCGACCGGCGCGGACGCCGGTCAAAGGTGCGTGGTTCGCCCACCGATACCGCGAGGTCAGCGCCGCCAAGCGCCGGTCCAGCAGATACCGCCGTACCCGGGCCAGGACCGGTCCAGGACGACCAAGCCCGAGGCGGCCGCCCATCGGATGACCGGTCCGCTGGTGAGCTTCACGCGATGCCCGTCGACGACCACGGCCCATGCCAGCACCGCACCGCCATTGGGGTCGGGACGCGTCAGTACCCGCTCGCCGGCGCCCGGCGCCGGGAGCACCTGCACACCGAAGCAGTCCGACGGCGGCGTCGGACGGTCCAGCACCGTGTCGTGCACCGGGACGACGATCGGTGCCGGAGCCGGCGGCGAGGGGATGACCGCGCCAGGATCGAGCGGGTGGTCCGGGTCCATCGGCGCGACCAGGAACACGTCGGCGTCCGGCCGCGCTTCGCTCGGGCCCGAGCCCGCCGAGTCGGGCGTGTCGACGTACAGGGTGATGAACCGGCCTGCGACCCACGCCGTCTCCACCTCGTCGGCCGTGGGCCGCTCACCGGCGAGCGCCGGGGCTGTTCCTCCCAGCAGCAACAGTCCGATGACCGCTGCGGCCATCGCAATACCGCGTCGCATGGACGCCTCCTTACGCAGAGGGAATGGAATACCCCAACGTCGATCGGCGCCATACCCGCGAGCAATCCATTCGTTTCGCTCACCGATCTCTCGCCAGGCTGCCTGCGACCGACTCGAAGTCCTGCACCGTCACCGTCTTGCCCATGCGATTGGTCCGGCCTGCAAGCGTCATGGCGCTCTAGAGGATCTCGGGTCGCAAGAGATATGGTTCCGCGCGGAGTGCGGGGCGGTCGGCTTCGGATACCGCTAGCCACATCGCACGCTGGCCGGTAGGCCAGGAGAACGCCTCCCACAGTCCGACCGTGGCGAACCGGGTGTCGAGTCGTCGGGTGATGGTCTGGACGCATGTGAATCCCGCGGCGGTGAGAAGGGCTGCGGCCTGCTCGTCGGTGCTGCGCGGGCTCAGCGGCCCGTCGGCCCACGCGTCGCGGGTTCCGTTCGGCAGGTACGGGAGAAATGCTTCGCCCAAATGGTTGTCCCGTAATGGGCCGGCACGCCGATGCGGGTGGCCTCGCTCAGCAAGTACGCTGCAGGGCCTGCTGGCGCTGACCGAGGGCCGCACCCCGCCCGCGCCCGGACATGGAGACCAACTAGCCGAACTGGCCCTCGGCCTCATCGTGCTCTTCTCCGCCGGGCCGGGACGTCATGGCCGCCCTACGGGCCCGCCGGTGGGCGCGGCGGCGTCCCGGTGGGGGACCGTACCACGGCTGATCCCGGCACTCCTGCGGGTCGTGATCTCCGCTGCCTACCCCGACATCGTCTCGCGGATCTCCGCGAGCCGCGCGGTCACCTGGACGCAACTTACCTACTGCGCGGCGCCGCTGACGATCGCCCTGGCCACCGCGGCACCCGCCGGGACGTCCACGGGGGCACTGCGGCTGTGGGCACTGGCGCCCCTCTTCACCGTCCCGACGATTGCGGAACGGGGGTCAGGGTTCTGTGCGGCCTTCGAGCGCCAGGGGAGCGGTGGTGCCATTGAGGACTTGTTCAATCGGGAGGGTGGCGGCGCCGAGGGCGACGGCATCCGGGCCGAACTGACCGAGTTCGATCGACGTCTGGGTGAAGGGATGCCCGAGCGAATGCTCTCTGGCCGCGTCGTAGATGGCCGGGAGCATTCTGTCTCCCAGAAGCAGCCCCGCCCAGCCGCCGAGGATGATGCGCTCGGGGTTGAGCAAATTGATCAGGCTGGCGATGCCCGCACCCAGATAACGAGCGGTGGCGTTCAGCACTTCAGCCGCGGCGGGCGAACTCGGGGCGGCGTCGAGCAGCGCACCGAGTTGCTCCTCCTGGTCTTTGCCGGGGAGCGGGTGTCCGTATCGATCGAGTATTGCTTCGGCGCCGACGTAGGCTTCGAGGCAGCCACGTGCTCCACAGCGGCATCGTCGCCCACCGACAACGACTGTTGTGTGTCCCCATTCCCCCGCGCTGGACGTATAGCCCCTGTAGGTGGTCCCATCGGAAATGATACTCGCGCCGAGCCCGGAACCGATGAGGGCGATCACGGCGTGCTGGGTTCGCTGCCCGGCCCCGAACCAGAGTTCCGCCTGTCCCATCGTCTTGGCGCCGTTGTCGATGTACAAGGGAAGGTGCGTGCCGGATTGCAGCAATTGTTGCAGGGGCACTGCATCCCAGCCGTAGGTTTGCGCATGGACGAGAACTTCGGTCCCTTGTTCGACCACCCCGGGTACGCCAATGCCGACGCCGACGACCTCACTTGCGCTGATGCCGGCTTGGGCGATCACCCCGTCAAGCCCGGCGAGGATGCGCTCGACGACCACGTCCGTGCCGTGATCTCTGGGGTTCAACGGAAACTCGGCCTTGGCGCGTTCCACCATCATCAGGTCGAACAACTCGACGCGGATGCGCGTTTCGCCGACGTCCACACCGATGACGTGGCCGTAGGACGGGTCGACCCGCAGCAGGGCGCGAGGGCGCCCACCGTCGGAGTCTTGGGAACCCGCCTCGACCACGATGCCTTCCTCGATCAGGTCACGGGTGACGTTGCTGATGGAGGCGGGACTCAGGCCGGTTGCCCGGCTGAGTTCCTGTCGGGTGCGTGGCTGATCGAAGTAGAGCGACCACAGGACCACGGACCGGTTGTCCCGGCGCAGGTCGCGAACGGTCGACCGCCTTCGCCGCATCGCCGCCTCCTCGTTTAGTTCTTATTACAAGAACAAAAGCATACTCGGAGTGGTCTCGCGTTCGACGGCCGGTGCCCGGCCATGGCGCGAGGCCGGAGAGACGAGGTGTCCGGGCCCGGCTCCCAGCCACAGGTCTCCTGAGGCTGGGAGCCGAGAGGGGCGATGAGCGCGGCGCTTCGGCCAGACTCCGCGCGAGGTCAGGCCACCCGGCGGTTGCGGTTGCGGTGTCGGCGGATGATGTCGGCGTAGCGGTGGCCGCTCCCCTTGATAGTGCGCTTCTGAGTCGCGTAGTCGACGTGGACGAGCCCGAAGCGGGCCTCGTAGCCGTATGCCCATTCGAAATTGTCGAGCAGGGACCAGGCGAAGTAGCCGGCCAGCGGGACGCCCTGCACAACGGCGCGGGCGCAGGCCGCCAGATGCTCGCGCAGGTAGCGTTCGCGCTCAGGGTCGGCGACCTGTCCGTCGGGCCCGACTGCGTCGGCCCAGGCCGAGCCGTTCTCGGTGACGTAGACTTCGCCGGGGCCATAGTCGTCGGTCGCGCGCAGGAGGGTCCGTTCAAGCCCTTCGGCACGGATCTCCCAGCCGAGCATCGTCTGCCGTGTCCCAGGCCGGCCGGTCAATTTGGTGTAGGGGGCTGGGCCGTCGGGAGCGTCGGCGACCACAGTGGGGTTGTAGTAGTTGATGCCCAGCCAGTCGGTGGGTGTCGCGATGGTCTCCAAGTCGCCCGGGTGCTCGGGCAGGTCCACGCCATAGACCTCGATCATGTCCTGCGGGAAGCCGAGTCCGTGGATGGGATCGAGCCACCAGCGGTTGGCGTGTCCGTCGAAGCGACGTGCCGCGTGTACGTCGGCGTCGCTGTCGCTGGCCGGTTCGGCCGGATTGAGCAGGTTGACGATGCCGACGCGGGAGCCTGCCGCGACCGCGCGGATCGCCTGGGTCGCCAATCCGTGGCCCAGCAACAGGTGGTAGGACGCGGGTACGGCCACGGCCGTGTCCGTCAGACCGGGGGCGTGCCGGCCCTCGAGATGCCCGATCCAGGCGGCGCACATCGGCTCGTTCAATGTGGCCCAATGGGTGACCCGGTCGCCGAGGGCCGCGGCGACGTACTCGGCGTACGCCGCGAAATGCTCGGCCGTCCGCCGGTCCGCCCAGCCGCCGTGATCCTGGAGGACCTGCGGCAAGTCCCAGTGGTAGAGGGTCGGGTAGGGGGTGATCCCGGCCTCCAGCAGGGCGTCGACAAGACGGTCGTAGAACGCCAGCCCGGCCGGATTCGGCGTATCCCGTCCGTCGGGGACGACACGGGGCCAGGCGATGGAGAAGCGGTAGGCGTCGACGCCGAGCCGCTTCATGATCTCCACGTCCTCTTGCCAGCGATGGTAGTGGTCGCAGGCCACATCGCCGTTGTCGCCGCCATCGATCCGGCCGGGAGTGTGGGAAAAGGTGTCCCAGATGGACGGGGACCGCCCGTCCTCGGTGATCGCGCCCTCGATCTGGTACGCGGAAGTGGCCACGCCCCAGGTGAAGTCGGCGGGCAGGGCATCGAGCTCGTTCATGAAATGCCTTTCTGGGATCACTTGACGGCGCCGGCGGTGAGGCCGGTGATGAGGTAGCGCTGGAGGAGCAGGAACCCGGCGACCACGGGAACGCTCACGACCAGAGAGGCGGCCATGACCTGGTTCCAATAGGTGTCGTTCTGGGTGGAGTAGCCCTGAAGGCCGATCGAGAGGGTGCGCGTGGTGTCGTTGGTCATGACCGAGGCGAACAGCACCTCGCCCCACGCGGTCATGAACGCGTAGATGGCGACCGCGACGATGCCGGGAACCGCAGCCGGGATGACGATCCGGAAGAGCGCGCCCAGCGCCCCACAGCCATCCACGAGGGCGGCTTCGTCCAGGCCCTTGGGGATGGAATCGAAGTAGCCGACGAGCATCCAGATCGAAAACGGCAAGGAGAAAGTCAGGTAGGTGAGGATGAGGCCGGTGCGTGAGCCGTACAGCACGATCCCGGTCGTATTGCCGATGTTCACGAAAATCAGAAACAGCGGCAGCAGGAACAGGATGCCGGGGAACATCTGGGTCGACAGCACCGTGACCGTGAAGAGCCGCCTGCCCCGGAACCGGTAGCGGCTGACGGCGTACGCGGCGAACACCGCGACCACCACCGAGAGAATGGTCGCGGCGCCGGACACGATCATGGAGTTCAGGAAGTAGCGGCCGAGCGGGACTGTCCGCCAGATGTCGAGGTAGGGGCGGATGGTGAGGCCGCTTGGAATCCACCGCCACTTGCCCGATACGTCCTGCAACGGCTTGAGCGAGCTGGACAGCATGACGTACACCGGCAGTGCGGTGAACAACGTGAGCAGCGCCAGGACGATGCATCGGGTCAGAACGAACGACCGCGGTGGCGCCAGCGGAGACCGGGTGGCGCGGACCGGACCGTGGCGGGCTCTCCGGCGCGAGGCCGGACTGCCGGAGGAACTCGGCCTGCCGGGTCGGTGAGCGGCGTTGCTAGCCAAGGCTCCTCCTGGCACGTGACGTCAGCGGCAGATAGATCGCCGTCACCAGGAGCAGGAACAGCAGCAGCAGGACCGACATCGCCGAGCCGGTGCCGAAGTTCCAGGTGACGAACGACGACTGGTAGATGTGCACCGAGACCAGATCGCCCGCCTCGGGTGCCGACTTGCCGAACAGCACGTACGGCACGTTGAAATCGTTGAAGGTCCAGAGGAACAGCACCAGCACCAGCACCTGGTTGACCGCCCGCAGTGACGGCAGCGTGATCAACCGGATCTGCTGCCAGATTCCGGCGCCGTCGATCGAGGACGCCTCGTACAGTTCCGCCGGGATGTTCTGCAGCCCCGCGGTCAGGATCAGGAACGCGAACGGCCAGGTTCGCCACACCGAAACCGTCAGCAGCGCGACGAAGCTGTTGTTCCCGATGAGCCAGAACGGCCGACTCGCCGTCAGCCCGAGCTGGTCATGGATCACATGGTTCACCAGCCCGTTGTCGTGCTGGAACATGAACGCCCACACGATCACCGTCGCGTATACCGGCAGTGCGTACGGGGTAAGGAACAGTGCGCGGAGGGCGCCACGGCCGCGGAAGCGGTCCTGCATCACGATCGCCGCGGTCGTCCCTATCAGCCAGGACAGCCCCACGGCCAGCACGGTGAACGCGCAGGTGACGGCGAAGGAGCGCAACAATGACTCCCCGACGGGGGCGTTGAAGTCCACGGCGAGGTGGTAGTTGTTCAGCGCGGTCCACGGTGCGCGGCCCCAGTCGCGGATGTAGAACTGGGTCAGCTCCTTGAAGCTCATCACGATCCCGACGACCATCGGCACGAGATGGATGAGCAGTTCCAGTAAGAGCGCGGGCAGCAGCAGCAGGTACGGCACCCCGGCATTGCGGACCCGGCGGCGAAGCCGACCCGGGCGCCGCCTGCGGTCCCGTCCCGCGGCGGCATGCCCGCCGCCGCGGGACGCCCGATGGAGTGAGGTGCTCGTCGTCACGGGCGAGGTCCTCACTTGGGCATCTGCTGCTGCGCCTCGACCAGGCGCTTGCGGACCGAGTCGGCGGTGATCGGGTGGCCGGCCGCGGCATCGGCGAACAGCTTCTTCATCGCCGTGCCGACCAGTTCCTCGAACTGCGACTCGTTGGGGACCTGGGGGAGCGGCGCGGCGCTCTCACTGAGCGTCTTACGCAGAACGGCCAGCTCCGGCGAGGAGAAGGTGGGGTCGTTCAGGACCGTTTTGACCGGCGGAAGGGATCCGTAGGCGGTATTGAGCGTCTTCTGCTCCTGGTCGCCGGTCATGAACTTCACGAACTTCAACGCGCCGTCCAGGTTGTCGGTGTCCTTGAACACCGCCATATTGATGCCGGCGACCATGGAGTCGACGTTGGTGCCGGGCCCGGGGACGCCTGACTGCACCGGAACGGGCGCGACCCCGTAGTCGCCCGGCTTCATTCCGCGTGCCTGCAGCGCCTGCCCAGCGGCCTGCCAGAGCAGCATCGCGGCTTTGCCAGTGGCCAGGTCCCGCACGGACTCGTTCTGGACGTACTCGGCGTCGCCGGGTGCGGCGATCTTGTCGTTGCCCATGAAGCCG
Source organism: Actinomadura opuntiae (assembly GCF_030283205.1). Lineage (GTDB taxonomy): Bacteria > Actinomycetota > Actinomycetes > Streptosporangiales > Streptosporangiaceae > Spirillospora. The sequence goes on along the minus strand of NZ_JASNWF010000015.1, from coordinate 52,953 downwards.
ACGTACTGCAGGACGCCCGCGACCGTCTGGGGAGTGGCGAAGGTCGGCTTGCCGGCGGCGTCGAAGAACTCGCCGCCGTGCTGCTTGGCGAACACGAACGCGTGGTGGGCGTTCTCGGCGTTGTTGGCGCCCTCGACCGCCAGGCCGTAACGACCGCCCCCGGTGAGCTTCTGGGCGGTCGCCACCAGTTCCGTCCAGGTGGCGGGAGGCTTGGTGATGCCGGCCTCCTTGAACCGCTTCTTGTTGTAGTAGAGCCCGTACGCCAGGGAGTAGAGCGGGACGGCGGCCGGGGGCTTGCCCTGGGCTCCGGTGGAGGCGAGCGCGGACGGCAGGAACCGGTCCTTGCCTCCGACCTTGGCGAAGGTGCCGTCGTCGAACGGAAGCAGCGCGCCGGTCGCCTGGAGGGAGGCCGACCAGGTGTTGCCGATGTTGAGCACGTCCGGGCCCTGGCCGGAGGTGGCGGCGCCCAGGATGCGCTTGAGCAGGTCGGTCCAGGGGACGACCTCCCACTTCACTTTGATCCCGGTCTGCTGCTCGAACTTGCGGATCTCCGGCTCGAGGACCTTCTTGTCGACCGAGAGGTCGGCGCCCTGGTTGCTCGCCCAGTAGGTGAGCGTCTTCGGGTCGCTGTTGCCGCCGCCGGAGCCGCCGCCGCAGCCGGCGAGGACCCCGAGGGCGACTGCGGTGACAGCCGCGGTTGCGGTCGTACGTAGCTTGGACACGATCGTGGCCTCTCTATGGGGGGACGGCCGACCTCTGGGCACAAGAGGTTTAGGCCATGATTTAAGACGTGTTACAAGGTCTGGTCAACCCCTGCCGCCATGAACGACGGGTTCGGCCGACGTTTCGGCGCTGAAGTGCTGGTGGGCGCGACCAGTTGGTCTGACCCCCTTCCCGCGTGCCGTGCCGGCCCCGTACAGCACGAGCGCCGCCCGATATCGCCCTCTGCGGGCGGCGGGGCGGCGCTCGTGGCATCGCGACCGGATGTCTCAGGGGTAGGAGACCACCGTGGACGGCTTGGTCGCGGTGCCGGAGGTCGCGGCGCCGGTGTCGTTGATGACGTGCTCGTACTGGCCGTTGCCCCCGAGCGACACCACCAGCAGGTCGTGGAACTTCACACCCGGGGTTTCCGGGGCGGCGAAGCCATGGTCCTGGCGGATGGTCGGGTCCGTGCTGTAGTTGCAGTAGGAACCCAGCCCCCAGCCCTCGTGGTCGGTCACGGTGCCGTCGACCTTGTAGGCGGCATAGCCTCTGACGTCGCCGTCCTGGACCGCGGCCTGGTTCGGCGCGTCGTAGGCCTTCTCGTTCTGGAAGAAGATCGTGCGTCCGCGCTCACCGGACCATCGCACGTCGTACTTGTTGAAGTGCTCCACGAACAAGCCGGTCATCAGGACGTCGTCGCCGTTGACCTGAACGCCGTAGTCGGCCCGGTTGGTCTCCCAGCCGACGCCCGCGCCATGGTCGGCGCGCCATACCCACGTGTGGTCGACGATGGTGTGCCGGGCGTTGATCACCATGCTGGTGGTGGCGAGGCCCGGGCCGGCGCCGCCGATCCGGATGAACACGTCCTGCACGGTGATCGGATCGGCCGAGTGGTCCGCGGCAGCGCCCTGCGGACCGACTTCCAGCAGCGTGGGCGAGTTGACGGTGCCGGCGTCGATGAGGAAGCCGGCCAGGCGTACCCCGCTGACGTCGCCGACCTTCAGTGCGCTCACTCCGCCGTCCGGGACGAGCGTGGCATAGCCGAGGCCGAGCACCACCGCGCCCGCGCGATCGACCTGGATCGGGGCGTCCAGATGGTAGATGCCCGGGGTCAGAAGAAGATCGAGCCCCTGCGCGAGCGCGGCGTTGAGGGTGGCCGCGCTGACGCCGGGTTGGGCGACGTAGAACTGGGTGAGTGGCACGGACGTGCCGCGCGGAGTACCGCTGCCCCAGGTCGTGCCTCGTGCGGCGGTCCTCTTTTCGGGGAGGAACACCTTGTAGTCGGCGCCGTCGACGTACAGGAACGGCTTCTCGCGCGAGACGGGTGTGGTGTCCAGCGTGGTGTAGGGCGGGTCGGGGAAGCTCTGCGCGGGCGCGCCCTCGACGCCGGAGAACACCATGTTCCAGACGCCGTTGACCCATCCGCCGACCGAACTGTCACGCGTGTACCACTGTTGCTGCGAGTACGGGCCCACACTGCCGTCGATCTTGCTGTCGGCGATGTAGCCGCCGCTGGCCCAGCCGTAGCCGTTGGGAGCGAGGTTGAGATTGCCGCGCACGTGCATGCGGCGGAACGGCGCGGCCTGAGCGACGGCCCACCGATCGGTGCCGTTCACCGGCACGAGCGCGAGGTTCTCCGCCGAACGCCAGAAATTCTGCGTGGCGTTGCCGTTGAACCAGCCCGCATCGACTGTGACGTCGCCGTTGATGGTGGTGTCGTCGGGGGACAGGCCCAGCCCGGCGATCGAGGTGTAGAAGCCGATCTGGGCGTTGAGCCCGCTGTAGGTTCCGGGTTTGAACAGCAGCGCGTAGCGGCCGGTGCCGAACTGAGCCGATTCCTGCTGCTTGAAGATCTCGTCGAGCTTGTTCTGGATGCCGGCGCTGTCCGGGCCGAACACGATGACGTTGGGGCCGAGGTCGCCACCGCCGGCCAGGCGGCGGCGGGCTTGCGCGGGGGACGCCGAGGCGCGCGCCGAAGCCGGTGCGGACATCGACACGAGCCCCGTCGCGGCGGCCGCCGATGCGGCGATCCCGCCGAGAACGCTACGGCGTGAGAGAGGGGTGGGCATTGCGGTTCTCCTGGTTCAGGTAACTGAACGATGGAATCCTGAGGGAGCGCTCTCCTGACTCGAGATGGTTCATCCAAGTGGCGGACGCGTCAAGGGCCGTACGTGGGCTGATTGGGCGACTTCGTTCTCCTCGCCGCTGTCCAGGACTCGAGAATCAGCAGCCCATAGCAGCAACTACCTGGGAGCGCCTCTGGTGGGGGATGTCTGCGAGGGTGCCAGCCGTGGGCTGGTGCCGGAAAGGGAGATGCTCGCCTCCTATTGACATGGTTCAGTGCGAGAGGAACACTCCCAGCGGGAGAGCGCTCTCCCATCTCGCAAGTGTCGGCGTTCTGCGGGGTCGTCTGTGACGCGGCGTCGTTTCACAATGCCGTGTCCCCGCAACCTCCCCGCCACTGTCCGCACTGACGTGACAGGAGGTCTCCATGCTGCGGAGATCGAAATTCATCCCCATAGCCCGCCTGCTCGTGTCCGGCACGCTGGTTCTGACCTCGATCGGCTTGGGCGTGCACGCCCTCAGCGCCAATGCCGCGACCGTGCCCATGAACGCCCAGATGGCGCCGCATCACGGGCAGGTGATGCGTCAGGTGCACGCCATGCCGGCGTCAACGGCCTCCTCACCCGACGACCCTGACGGCGACGGCTACATTCCCGTGAATCCGCCGGTCACGGGCGTCACACCCTCCACCCAGGACCCGCCCCACCGCTACTTCCACGAGTTCCAGGCCAACTGCTCGGTGAGTCACACCAGGCCCGACGACCCCATCGTCTTCCCGCAGCAGCCCGGCAAATCCCATGATCACACGTTCATGGGCAACACCACCACCGACGCCTACAGCACAACGGCGTCGCTCGACGCGGGCACCACGACCTGCAAGGCCCCCGGGGACAAGTCCGGCTACTGGATGCCCACCCTGTTCAACGGCGACACACCGGTGCTTCCGGTCGGCCCGCAGACGATCTACTACAAGGCCGGCGTCACCGACTACACCAGCGTCCGGCCCTTCCCCAAAGGCCTCCGGTTCGTCGTGGGCAGTCCCATGCAGACGGCCGACGAATTCCGCAACAGCCCCGGTTTCGTCGAAGGCTGGGAATGCGGCAACAGCTACTTCAACGTCGCCTTCCCCACCGACTGCCCCAGCACCGCAGACGTCCAGCTCAACATCCGCTTCCAGGCCCCCAGTTGCTGGGACGGAAAATACCTGGACACGCCGGACCACAAGAGCCACATGGCCTACCCCCAGGTCAAGCCCGGTACCAACGACAACGTCTGCCCGGCTGACCATCCGGTCGCGCTGCCGATGATCGAGTTCAAAATGGCGTTCCCGGTCAACGGAGACCTCGCCCGGCTACGGCTGGCCAGTGGACCGAGCTACTCCTTCCACTACGACTTCTTCAACGCATGGGACGACGCGACGCTCAAGGCGCTGGTCGACCACTGCATCGTCGGGGGCCTGCAGTGCGACGCCCGCGGCTACGACCAGACCCACCCGGAGGCGGGTGCGGCGCTCGACGAGAACTACGAGCTGCCCCGACCGTCCGCAACCTAAAGCCGAATCGCTGCTCACCTCCATCACTCCCACCCCGTAGGAGGTATCCGCATGAACACGCTTCGCACGCACCGCCCGTCATCCGGGCGCGTGGCCGCCTCGCTCGCCGCGGGCCTGCTCGCCGCGGGGATGATCGCGCTCCCCGCCCAGCAGGCCAAGGCTGCCGGCGACGTCGTGAAAGTGACCGGTTCACAGGGCGACTGGCAGCTCTCGGTGAACGGCTCCCCGTACGAGATCAAGGGCCTGACCTGGGGGCCGTCCATCGCGGACGCCGACAAGTACATGCCCGATCTGCAGTCCATGGGCGTCAACACGATCCGCACGTGGGGCACCGACGCCACCAGCAAGCCCCTCTTCGACTCGGCGGCCGCTCACGGCATCAAGGTCATCGCCGGCTTCTGGCTGCAGCCCGGCGGCGGCCCAGGCAGCGGCGGCTGCGTCAACTACGTCACCGACACCGCCTACAAGAACCAGATGCTCGAGGAATTCCCCAAGTGGGTCCAGACCTACAAGGACAACCCGGGCGTGCTGATGTGGGACGTCGGCAACGAGTCGGTGCTCGGCCTGCAGAACTGCTACAGCGGGGACGAACTGGAGAAACAGCGCGACGCCTACACCTCCTTCGTCGACGACATCGCCAAGGAGATCCACTCCATCGACCCCGACCACCCCGTCACCTCCACCGACGCATGGGTCGGCGCCTGGCCCTACTTCAAGAAGAACGCCCCCGACCTCGACCTGTACGCCGTCAACGCCTACCGGGCGGTGTGCGATGTCAAGGCCGCCTGGGAACAAGGGGGCTACACCAAGCCGTACATCGTCACCGAAACAGGGCCGGCCGGCGAGTGGGAGGTGCCCAACGACGCCAACGGCATCCCCGACGAGCCCACCGATCAGGGCAAAGCCGACGGGTACACCAAGGCATGGGGCTGTATCACCGGCCATAAGGGCGTCGCGCTCGGCGCCACGATGTTCCACTACGGCACCGAGAACGACTTCGGCGGCATCTGGTTCAACCTCCGGCCCGCCGATCTCAAGCGGCTGTCGTACTACGCCGTGAAGAAGGCCTACGGCGGCGACACCTCCCACGACAACACCCCGCCCGTCATCTCGGCGATGAGCATCGACGGCGACGCCTCCATGGTCCCCGCCGGCGGCGACCTCACCCTCACCACCAAGGTCACCGACCCCGACGGGGACGCCCTGTCCTACCAGGTCCTGGGCAACAGCATGTACGTCGACAAGGGCAAGGACCTGACGCCGCTGCAGTCCACCGACGAAGGCTCCGGCCATTTCAAGGTCACCGCCCCGGACAAGACCGGTGCCTGGAAGATCTACCTCAAGGTCACCGACGGCAATGGCAACATGGGCATCGAGAGCCGCTCCGTGCGTGTGGTGGCGCCCCCCGTCGATGGCACCGACATCGCCCTGGGCAAGACCGCCACGGCCTCCTCCTACCAGACCGGCGGTGGTGACTGCCCCTGCACCGCCGCCGGCGCCGTCGACGGCAATTCCCAGACCCGCTGGGCCAGTGACTGGAGCGATCCGCAGTGGCTCCAGGTCGACCTCGGCTCCATCCAATCGTTCCGGCACATCCAGCTCAACTGGGAGACCTCCTACGCCAAGGCCTACACCATCCAGACCTCCGACGACGGAACGAACTGGCAGACCATCCACCAGGTGACCGACGGCAACGGCGGCATTGACGACTTCGATGTCAACGGCAGCGGCCGCTACGTCCGCATAAATGGCACCGCCCGCGGCACCGCGTACGGCTACTCCCTCTACGAGTTCGGTATTTACAACTGAGACACACGCTTGCCCCAGCCCATGTCGTTGGGAATACGGACTGGCCATGGGTGACGGGCTGACGAGCCGCTGCGGTTCGGGCGATCCCCGGACCGCAGCGGCCGCCCCTGCCAGCGCACGAGCTCCGCAAGCGCGTGCCAGCCCCCCGGCCCCTCGGCAAGAGCACCGACCCCATGGAATCCCAGTAGTTAGGGAAAGAGCGCTCCCGCTGGAGAATGGCAGCACCCTAATCGCGAGTTGTAGGGGGTCGCGGGAGAAAGCAACCCTGCGCCCGTCGGGGTTCCGGCTCCGAGGCACCATGCTCACGCCGGGAGAACGGTCGATTCGACATGCCTCGAGAAACTCGCTCGTGAGAACCTTCGCGAGGTGGGCAGCGGGTTAACCTGCCCCTTGCCCGGCTCACAGTGGACTCGCCATCCGCGCGCTTGAGCATCGAAGAGCCGAAGACCTCTTGGAGAACGCTCTCCCAGCCTGCTATAAAGCCATCATGAGCAACGGGGGCCGGAGCGCACAGGGGACGCCCACCTTGGAAGATGTCGCTCGGGTGGCCGGCGTGTCACGGGCCACGGTCTCGCGAGTGGTCAACGGGATACGCAATGTCAGCCCCGAGATTCAGGAGGCCGTCTGGAAGGCCGTGGCCACCACGGGGTATGCGCCCAACCGAGCAGCCCGCTCGCTGGTGACGCGGCGCACCGGCACAGTGGCTTTGATCATCTCCGGAGTCGGTGAAGAAGAGAGCCGAGAGGAGCCTGCGCCCGCGCTGTTCGAGGACCCCTTCTTCGGGCGCGTGGTCGCAGGAGCATTGGGTTCCTTGCGGTCTCGGGGCAGCCAACTGGTCCTCATGCTGGCCGACAGCCCGGGAGCTCGTTCCGAGGTGGTGGCGCGTCTGCGAGAGGGCAGTTGCGACGGAGCGCTGGTCGTGTCCATGCGAGGCAGTGATCCGCTGCCGCGAATGCTGGTCGACGCCGGGCAGCCCACCGTCTTGTTCGCCAAACCGACACAGCCGGTTCGCACCAGCTATGTCGACTGCGCGCACCGCGACGGGGCGAAACTGGCAGCCGATCACCTGGTGTCACGGGGGCGGACAAGAATCGCCGCCATCGCCGGCCCTCTCGATGTTCCTGCTGCGCAGGAACGCCTGGTCGGCTTTCAGGAGGCGCTGGTTCGGCACGACCTTCCATGCGTCGGCTTCGTTGAGAGTGATTTCACCCAAGCCGGCGGCCAGGCGGCGATGGAGAGGCTGCTACGCGAATGCCCGGATGTGGACGGCGTCTTCGCCGCCAATGACCTGATGGCCCACGGTGCGGTGCTGGTGCTGCGCGACCATGGCCGCCGGGTGCCGGAGGACGTGGCCGTGGTCGGTTACGACGACAGCAGTGCGGCGCTGGCCGGCCGGCCGCAGCTCACCACCGTCCGCCAGCCCGTGGAGGAAATGGTGGGGGAGATGGTCGACCTGCTGCTCAACCAGCTCGAGCGACCCTCCGGCCGGGTGACCTCCGTCGTCTTCGATCCGACCCTCGTGGTGCGACAGTCCTCTTGAGCGGGGTCCTTAGCGGCTCCGCTCGCGGTCCCCGCCTTCCGTGCCTGCACCGTACCCTGCGAATGCGCACCGTTGTCCGGCTCGGCGAGATCGGCGGTGCGAAAATCCGTTGCGCCGTGGGGAAAGTGATGCCGGTTGAGATCGACGGTTGGGACAACCGTACTTACCGTCTTGGCCAAGAGATGTCGGTGCGCCTTCCGACCGCAGCGCACTACGCTCCGGCGATCGAGAAGGAGCATCGATGGCTGCCTATTCTCGCGCCAAAGTTGCCGGTTGTGATTCCGGCGCCGCTGGTCAAGGGATCCCCGGGGCACGGCTACCCGTTCAGCTGGTCGATTCGCCGTTGGGTAAAAGGACAAATTGCGGCGCTCGACCGCATCGAAGACTTGTCCGAGTTCGCGGTGTCGGTCGCAGGATTCATTCTCGCCCTGCAGGACGTTGATGCAACGGACGGACCGGCGGCGGGTGCCCACAGCTTCTATCGGGGCACGTCGCCAGCTTATTATGACGAGGAGACCCGCCGCTGCATCGCCAGGCTGAAGGGGCGTATCGTCACAGACCGGGTGTCGGCGATGTGGGACGCCGCTTTGGCGTCGGCCTGGACGGAACGGCCGGTGTGGTTCCACGGCGATCTCGCCAGTGGAAATCTGCTGGTTCGGGACGGAAGGCTGGCTGCGGTCATCGATTTTGGGACATCGGGGGTCGGTGATCCTGCGTGTGATCTGGTGATCTCCTGGACGATGTTCTTCGGCGACAGTCGCGTGGCATTTCGTAGCGCTGTCGGTCAGGATCGCGACATCTGGGCGGGAGCCCGCGGATGGGCGCTATGGAAGGCGTTGATCGGCTTGGTCGAAGATATCGACAGGGACAGGAAGCGAACTGCGGTCAACCTCCGCGTGATCGATGAAATCTTGGCGGACCGCGATCACGGTAGTTGATCCCCGGCCGGTTCGCGCGTCTGGGTCGCTGTCCTGGCCTTTGGCGCGGCCTCAGAACGGTTGGAAAAAATTGATAGCGTCGGCAATGGTAAGCCGATTTGATGATCACCGCACCGGGCATCGCCTTGAACTCGGTGCCGGTGGGGACGGCTTGTATGGCGTCGCGGACGGCCGGTGATCTCGACGAGTTGGTAGTCGGAGGAGAGTTCGTCGTCCGTTGCGTCACCGGTGACCATACGTTGTCGATCTTCCGGCACCATCAAGCCGCGGCGTCCGGAACGAGGTGCCGGCACCGGGGGGTCGCCTGGAGACCGCCCACCGCGCGGTGCGTGGCGGGCGGTCGTGGGACGGGCGTCCAACTCGGGATGCTGCCGCGCGGGTCGTGGTCAGCCGTTGGGGACGGTGTCGGTGAAGTGGGTGCCGTTGGCGTAGTAGCCGTTGACGGCCGTGGTGACCTGGCCGGGGGTGAGGGTGCCGGCGTTGAAGTAGACCCAGTTGACCTTTTCATTCCAGGTTCGTGCGCCGGTGAAGGGTAGGTCGATGAACCATTCGTTGAAGTCGATGGTCATCTTTTCGCGGGGGTAGTACTTGCCGGTGGTGCTGAAGTAGGGCTGGCCGTCGACGTAGTAGGTGACGGTTCCGGCGTTGACAGTCATCTGGAGCGTGTGCCATCCCTGCAGGCTGTTGATGACGTTGTGGGTCTGCCGGTCCATGGCGTCGGCGCTGTACCAAGTGGTGGTGTAGAGGGTCGGGCCGGGCGCGCCCCAGCCACCGTTGGGCAGGTACTCGTTGTCCAGCTCGCTGTAGAGGGAGTCGTCGGGGGTGATGGTGTAGAAAGTCTGGTTGACGTGGTCGCCGTCCTGCCCAGTGGTAGGCGCGTCATTGAAGTAGACGCGGGCGGCGTAGGTGCCTTCGAAGAACTTACGCTGGCTGGTGTCGATCTCGGCCTGGGTGGTGCCGGCCATGGTGCCGTCGGTGGTGGCCTGAAGTTGCATGACCTTCCCGCCTTGGGCGGTGGAGTCGGCCGGGAAGCTGATCGCGTTGGCCGACCAGGTGCCCGCGATGCCGGGTCCACCGCCGCCCGTGCGCACGCTCCACCCGTGGGCGGCCAGCCCGGAGTCGCTCGGACCGGCGTAGGAGAAGTCGTCGAACAGGGCTTGGCCGCTGGGCGGCGAGGTGGGCGGTGGGGAGGTCGGTGGACTGGCGCCGGTGGGGTCGGTGCCCCATACGAGTGCGCCATCGTCATAGGCGGTGACGTGGTCGTTGGCGGTGTACGCGGTGTCGGCGCCGTTGAAGGAGTAGTCGTTGGACTGGTCGACGTTCTGCCAGTCGCTGCGGTAGAGCCGCAGTTGCAGGTCACCGGTATCGGCACCGGGCGCGAGGGTGCCCGCGCCGGCGGCGAAGCCGATCTGCAGGTAATGGTCGGCGGTGGAGGCGGGGTTGCTGATCGCCGCGACGGACGCGCTGAGGTTGGCGCAACCGGGCCGAGCCCAGGCGCAGGCGAAGGTGTAGGGGACCGGGGCGTCGGCGGTGAAGTAGTAGCGCACCTTGATGGCGCTGAGCGGGATCGGTGCGGTGGAGGTGTTGACGATCTCCAGCCACGGCTCGATCTCACCGGCGCTGCCGCTGGTCTGGCCGGTCTTGTATCGCACCGTGATCGGGGGTGCGGCGTCGGCGTGTGCGGCCCGCACCGCCGGGTAGGCGGCGGCCGCGGCGAGGGCGAGCGTGAGGGCGGACCCCCCGGCCGTCAGGCCGCGGCCCAGCGGGCTCCGCAGGGAGCCGCGCAGCGAACTTCGGAGCGGGTTGCCTAGCGACATCTTCTCTCCTCAGAAGACGGTCCCCCGAACCAATATCTGACCACTGGTCAACTGAAGTGCAGCCAAATGACAAGGTGGATGCTGTCCTTCTCGTTGTCAAGGCCCCAAAAATAGGCGAGCGGTGAGGCCTTGCCTTACCAGTGGTCAAGTGAGAAGGTCTGCGCAACGCCACAGGGGCTTCGTGGGTCGAACGACCCGGGAGGATCTATGAAGGTGCATCACCTCGCCGTGCCGCTGGCCGCGCTCGCCATCACCGCCACCGCGTGCGGCGGCGGATCGGACGCGCAGGACAAGCCGTCCGCCGACCGGACGCTGACCGTCTGGCTGATGGACGGCGATCTGACCGACACGACGGTCGCCGCCATCAACAAGGCGTTCACCCAGGCCACCGGCGCCAGGGTGAACGTGCAGATCCAGCAGTGGGATGACATCAACACCAAGATCACCACGGCGCTGGCGCAGAGCGATCCGCCGGACGTGCTCGACCTCGGCAACACCGATGTGCCGCTGTTCGCGGCCAACGGCGGGCTGAGCGACCTCACCCGGCACCGAGCCGAGTTGTCGGGTGGGCAGACGTGGCTGCCGGGGCTGGTCGGCCCCGCGACGGTGGATGGCAAGACGTACGCGGCGCCCCTGTTCGCCGGCAACCGGGCGGTCATCTACAACAAGGACATCTGGGCCAAGGCCGGGGTGACCCGGCCGCCCGCGACGCTCACCGAGTTCGCCGCCGACCTCGACAAGATCAAGAAGGCGCACGGGGACGGTGCCGCGGACTTCTCCGCCCTCTACCTGCCCGGCCGCGAATGGCATTCGGCGGTCCAGTTCGTCTGGGACGCCGGTGGGCAGTTGGCCTCCCAATCCGGGGGACGCTGGCAGGGCGCGCTGGAGTCGGCGCAGGCACAGCGCGGCCTGCAGGCGTGGAAGAACTTCCAGAACAGCTACTCGGTGCCGGCCTCCCGCAACGTCGACAACGTGACGCCCGATCAGCGGGCCCTGTTCGGGCAGGGCAGGGCCGCCGCGATCGTCGACACCTCCATCTCCCAGATCGTCAAGGCGCACCCGACGATGAAGAACCGGATCGGCACCTTCCCGTTCCCCAGCGCGACACCGGGCAAGTCCCAGCCCGTGTTCCTGGGCGGTTCGGACCTGGCCATCGCCGCCAAGAGCCGCAACCAGGCGCTCGCGCTGGCCTGGCTCAAGGCCGCCACCAGCCCGGGCATCCAGAAGAACGACATCGTCGGGGTGGACGGCTGGACCCCGATCTCCACCCAGCTGATCGACCAGACCCGCGGCGGCCTCGCGCCCACCGCCGCCGCGTTCCTCACCGCGGCAGCGAACAGCGTCGCGACGCCCGCCACCCCCGGCTGGGCGACCGTGGAGACCGACAAGTCGATCAACGGGTTCTTCGCCGACATCGCCACCGGCCGCACGTCCACCGCCGAGGCGGCCAGGAGCTTCGACGGCCACCTCGACCAGGCCCTGAACACCTCAGGCCAATGACGACGTCCACCCGTCCACCGGTCATCGGGATCGCCCCCGGCCAGGCCGCCGGGACAAGGCGTGCCCGGCGGCGCTGGGCACGCCGGGCATTCCCCTACGGGCTGGTGGCACCCGCCGCGGTCCTGTTCTCCGCCGTGCTGGGATACCCGCTGGTCCGCCTGGTGGTCATCTCCGGCCAGGACTACGGGCTGCGCGCGCTGTTCTCCGGCCACAGTGGCTGGATCGGATGGGCCAACTACCGGGCCGTGCTGACCGACGGGCAACTGTGGCCGGTACTGGCGCGGACCGTGCTGCTGTGCGCCACGCTGGTGGCGGGGACGCTGGTCATCGGCCTGGGCGTCGCGGTGATGATGACGCGGCTCGGCCGCCGCATGCGCACCACCGTGGCGCTGTGCCTCATCACCGCATGGGCCATGCCGACCGTCGCGGCGACCCTGGTCTGGCAGTGGCTGTTCCAGCCGATGTACGGGGTGGCGAACTGGTCCCTGACCGCCACCGGATTGTTCGGGGACCTGCACCAGTACGACTGGACGGCCAGGTCATGGTCGGCGCTGCTGGTGGTGTGGCTGCTGGTGGTCTGGCAGGCGGTGCCCTTCGTGGCGTTGACGCTGTACGCGGGGCTCAGCCAGATCCCGCGCGAGTACTACGAGGCGGCCGCGATCGACGGCGCCGGCCCGGTCAGCGCGTTCCGGGCGATCACCCTGCCGTTCCTGCGGCCGATCCTGCTGCTGGTGACGATCATGTCGATCATCTGGGACTTCAACGTCTTCACCCAGATCTGGATCCTCACCCACGGCGGCCCCGGCACCGCCACCACGACGATCGTCGTCTGGGGCTTCGCCAAGGCCTTCAGCGCCAACGCCTTCGGCCGCGGCGCGGCGATCGCCGTCATCGCCGTCGTGCTGCTCATAGGCCTGACCATCCGCCACCTGACCCGGCTGGTCAGGCTCGGGGAGGAGACTTCGTGACCACCGCCGTCCGCCCCCGCCGGGTGCTGCTCAACGGCATCGCGACCCTGTTCTGCCTGATCTGGGCGTTCCCGGTCTACTGGATGGTCAACACCGCCTTCAAACCCGCCGCCGACATCCAGTCCTCGACTCCGAAGTTCCTGCCCTATCCGCTCACCCTGCACAACTTCGCCGACGCGGTCACCAGACCCCATTTCCTCGACTACCTGCGCAACAGCCTGATCGTTGCCGCCTCGGTCGTCGCGATCTCCATCTCCGTGGCTTTCCTGGCCGCGGTCGCGCTCACCCGGTTCCGCTTCCCCGGACGCCGCGGATTCCTCATCACCATCCTGCTGGCCCAGATGGTGCCGCAGCCCGCCCTGGTGATCCCGATCTTCCTCGGCCTGCAGAGCCTGAACATGCTCAACAGTCTCATCGGCCTGACCCTGACCTACGTGGCGTTCGTCCTGCCGTTCACCACCTGGACGCTACGCGGCTTCCTGCACGGCATCCCTCCGGAGCTCGAAGAGGCCGCCATGGTCGACGGCGCCGGACGGGCCACCGTCATCCGCCGCATCCTGCTGCCCCTGGTCATGCCCGGCATCATCGCCACCAGCGTCTTCGCACTGATCACCGCCTGGAACGACTACATCTTCGCCTACGTGATCATGAAGGACCAGACCCGCTACACCCTGCCCGTCTGGCTGGCTTCCTTCCACACCAGTGGCGGCACCGACTACGGCGGCCTCATCGCCGGCTCGACGCTGTTCGCGCTCCCGGTCGTGATCTTTTTCATGATCCTGCAGAGACGCCTGGTGGCCGGCATGACCTCCGGCGCCGTCAAAGGCTGACCGCGCCACCCCCAGCGCACTCGCCGTCCGTGCTGCCTGCGTAAAGGACCCACGTGATCATCCCTCGTCCCGCACAGCTCACCCGCGAACCCGGCTGGTTCTTCATCCCGCCGGAACTGCACTTGACCGCCGGCCCCGGCGCCGAACAGTCCGCAGAGCTCCTCTCCGGATACCTCGGCGGATCCCGGCCGCGCACCGGGACCGGGCCGCGCATCCACCTGGAACTCCTCCCGGCACCGGGCCGCGAGGACCGGTCGCCCGGCGGCTACGACCTCAGCATCGCCCCCGACCAGGTCACACTCACCGCGACCGGCGTCGACGGACTGCGCAACGGCGTCCAGACCCTGAGACAACTGCTGCCGTCCACCGCACTGGCGGCGCGGGACGCAGGCGCGCGCACCGCAGGGCCGCCGGGCGACTGGCGGTGGCCCTGCCTGCACATCCACGATCAACCCCGGTTGCCATGGCGCGGAGTGATGCTGGACGTGGCCCGCCACTTCATGCCTGTGGAATTCCTCCATGAGTTCATCGACCAACTCGCGCTCCACCACCTGAACGTCCTGCACCTGCACCTGACCGACGACCAGGGATGGCGCATCGAGATCGAGGAACTGCCCGAGCTCACCCGCGTCGGCGCCTGGCGCGGCGAGTCCATGATCGGGCGGTCCGGCAGCACCCGCTTCGACGGCACCCCCCACGGCGGCTACTACACCCGTGGCCAACTCCGCCGCCTCGTCGCCCACGCCGCCGAACGCGGCGTGACGATCATGCCCGAAATCGAGATGCCCGGCCACGCGCAGGCGGCCCTGGCCGCCTACCCGCACCTGGGCAACCACCCCGACGCGCGCCTCCCGGTCTGGACGAGCTGGGGGATCAACGAAAACATCTTCGGCGTGCACGACGCGGCACTGGACTTCTGCCGCCGGGTGCTGGACGCCACAATGGAGATCTTCCCGTCACAGCACATTCACATCGGCGGCGAGGAGTGCCCCACCGTCCAATGGGAGCACAACCACGACGCGGTGAAACGCGCCGCGCAGCTAGGGCTGGACGACGTCTCCAGCCTGCACGGATGGTTCCTCACCGAGATGCGCGACTTCCTGGCCGCCCGCGGCCGCACCGCGGTCTGCTGGGACGAGACCGGCGAACTCACCGACCGACTGCCCGAAGACATGGTGCTGACCGCATGGCGCGACCCCGGCCACGGAGCCCTCGCTCTGGGACGAAAACATCAGGTCATCATGGCTCCGCACCGCTGGACCTACCTCGACTACCGGCAGAGCACCGCCGCCCACGAACCACCCGGGCACCCCGACCTGATCACCACCCTCGCCGACGTCTACGCCTACGACCCCCTGGCCGGCGGTCTACCGGCTGCCCGCGCCGGCAACGGGCACCGTCCCAGCGTGCTGGGGGCCCAAGCGCAGATCTGGACCGAGTTCGCCCCGACCTCCGACCACGTCCTGCACCTCGCCTACCCACGCCTGTGCGCCTTCGCCGAAGTCGTCTGGACCAACGGCCCCCACGACCTCGACGACTTCCGTACGCGCCTCGCCCCTCACCTGCAACGACTACAGGCACTCGGGGCGATACCCCGGCCGCGCACCTGGTGGCCGGACACTCCCGCGTCCGGACGCACTGAGACGATGAACCCGTGAGCCCCGCCGACCGCAGCGCACGAAAGCCCGCCACCGCCAAACGCGACCTGGTCATGCGGCACCTACTCGACATCATCGACGACGCCGGCCCCGGCACCGGGCTGCCCTCCGAACGGCAGCTCGCGGCGGACCTGGGCGTCTCCCGGCCCACCGTGCGCGCCGCCATCGAAGAACTGACCCGCACCGGCCTGCTGACCCGCCACTACGGCCGCGGCACCTTCACCAGCCCCCACAAGGTCACCCAGGAACTCGCCGCCAACGCCACCAACGCGCTGGGCGTCCCCCCGGCCGAAGGCAAGTGGACCAGCCACGTCGTCGAATTCACCACCGCCCCCGCCGGACCCACCCGCGCGACGCGGCTCCACGTCGCCGCCGACGCCCCCATACTGCGGATCGTCCGGGTCCGGTTCGTCGACGACGAACCCATCGCCATCGAACACCTCCAACTCCCCGCCGACCTGCTGCCCGGCCTGCAGCCCCACGACATGGAAGCCGGCAACTTCTACCACCTGCTCCGCGACCGCTACGGCATCCTGGTCACCGACGCGATACAGACCATCGAGCCGACCGTCACCAATCCCGACCAAGCCGACCTGCTCGACGTCCCCGTCTACACCCCCGCCCTCAGCATCGAACGCACCACCAAAGACGCCACCGGTCGCATCGTCGAACACGTCCGCTCCATCTACCGCGGAGACCGCTACCGCATCACCTCCAAACTCCGCTTCGACGCCACCTCCGGCTGACGGTGCGATCTTGGTGCTGTGCTCAGGCGGCACCCGGCAGATCCGCTCCACCCCCGAACGACCTTGTGGAACGCGTCGATGACCGCGGTCAGTTTCTGTCTCTGGCCGGTCGCGCGCGGCCGATCCCTTGGTCGCGGCTCCTGGACGGGCGCCAGCGTCGGTCTCGGCCCGACGCACCCAGCCGCGCGCCGTCTCGGACTGTGCGGACCGCGCGCCCGCACAGCTCAGGGGATAGGGGAACCGACGTGCCGTGATTCGATCGGCTCAGGAGAACGAGCCCTCACCCGGCCGGGGCGCTTCGTCCAGGCCCCTGCACCAGGCGAACTGACCTGGCCCCAGGAGTGCCGTTGCGCCCGGACCGATAACCAAACTGATCTAAAACTTGCAATTATGGTCAAATGTGGTCCAGGCTGGAGATCGCTGCTCTCGGGGGTCGATCAACGCCCAAGGAGTGTGTATGAGCCGATCGCCTGACTCTCCCTCGCCAGTCTCCGCTTAAGGTTTTCGCCGTCGTGTCCGCTGCGAGCTCTGCTGTCTCGACCAGGCGGTGTGGCGAGCCATAGGTGTGAGCCTGCATGCGCCGGTGCGACTGACCCCTCGGTGGCCTCCCTGGCGCCGATCCGGAGGTGTCGGTCAGAGATCGGCAACCGCTGTGCCTATCTCGTCCTTGTTCCTCTTCGTCTCTTGCTGCCCATCATGGGAGCGCTTCCATGCCGTGCCCTCGCCTGCGCTTCTGCGTGCGGCCATCCGACGGCCCACGCCGCAGCCCTCGCCGTACGGCCTCACGAAAGGTAACTCGATGGTCAGACACCATCGCCGACCCTCCTGGCTCTGGCGCTGCCTGCTCGCCGTCGTCGCCGCCGCGTCGCTGGTCGCCGTCGCCGCTCCGCCGCAGAGCGCTGCGGCGGCGCCGGCCAACACGTTCCGCAATCCGCTGAGCCCGGCCCCGGACCCGTTCATCACCCAGTACAAGGGGCGCTACTACGCCGTCGAAGTGGCCGGTGACAACACGATCCGGATGCGCGACGCCGACAGCCTCGGCCGGTTGCTGGCGGCGCCGGCCAACGTCATCTGGACCGAGAACGACCCCAGTCGCAACCACGACATCTGGGCACCGGCCTTCGCCGACCTCAACGACCACTGGTACGTCTACTGGACCGGTGACGACGGAGACATCTTCAAGCACCACATGCAGGTGCTGGAGTCCGACGGGCTGGTCTCCCAGGGCGCGCGCCCCACAGGCCCGTACCACTACAAGGCGCAGCTCAACGATCCCAGCAGCAGCTACTTCGGGATCGACGGCGTGCCGTTCACGCACAACGGATCGCTGTACTTCGTCTGGGCGTCGGGCCACTGCTGCGGCTTCGACCGGCTGCGGATCGCCCCGATGGCCAACCCGTGGACCCTGACCGGAGCGAGCTATGAGATGCCGGTCGACCTGTGCGACACCGTCGCCGAGGCGCCGGCGACGATCCACCGCAACGGCCGCACCTTCCTCACCTACTCCGTATGCGACACCGGCAAGCCGGACTATCAGATCAAGATGCTGTCCATCGCCGACGGCGACGACCCGATGAACAGCGGGAGCTGGCGCAACCACGGCACCGTATTCGCCAGCAATCCCGACGCCGGTGTCTGGAGCGTGGGGAGCAACGGCTTCTTCACCTCGCCGGACGGCACCGAGGACTGGATCGTCTACCAGGCCAAGAACACCGGCGCCAGCGGCGACAACACCTACGCCGGTCGCGACACCCGGGCCCAGCGGTTCACCTGGAACGCCGATGGCACCCCCAACTTCGGCGCGCCCGTAGCCAAGGGCGCTGATCTGGCACTGCCCTCCGGCGACCCCGGCCCCGCACCCAAGGTCATCAACGACACCGACATCGGTGGTGGCGCGCCGACCGGCCCGATCCGGGGGCCGGGGGACGCCGGCAAGTGCATCGACGTCAGCGGGGACGACACCGCCGCCACCGGAGCAGCGGTGCAGTTGTGGGACTGCCAGGGCTCCCGGGACCAGCAGTGGACCCTCATGGGCGACGGCACGATCCGGTCCATGGGCAAGTGCATGGACGTCGAGGGCTACGGCACCGCCAACTTCAGCAAGATCCATCTGTGGGACTGCCACGGCGGCACGAACCAGATCTGGCAGGCCCAGTCCAACGGGTCGCTGAAGAACCCGGCGTCTGGACGCTGCCTCGACCTCAACGCCGGCAACACCGCCAACGGGACGCAACTGCAGATCTACGACTGCAACAACCAGTGGCCGCAGAGCTGGCACCTGCCCGCCGGCGGCGGCACCGGCTCGGTGCGGTACTCCGGGAACTGGAGCGCGGGCACCTCGTGCGGGGTCCAGTGCTACCGGGGGAACGACCACTACACCGATCAAAGCGGGGCCGCCGCCACGATCACCTTCACCGGCACCAAGATCGCGTTGCTCGGCGTGCGCGACGTCGGCAACGGCATCGCCGCCCTGTCGATCGACAACGGGCCCGAGGTCACCGTCGACTACTACGGCCCGGTCCGCGACGGCGAGCGGGTCCTGTGGGTCAGCCCGCAACTCGGCGCGGGCACGCATGTCCTGCGGATCCGCAACACCGGTACCAAGAGCTCGGCGTCGCAAGCCACCTACATCGGCTTCGACCGCGCCGAGGTCTACTGAGCCCCTTCCAGCACGCCGTGCAGGCACGACCGACCGCCGGCCGACGCCTGCACGGCGTCCGACCGGCGAAAGGACTCCGGATGTTCACTCCCACCCCGCCCGGGCGCCCGCACGGCCCCGGTTCCCGCCCCCGCGCCCGGTCAGGGCTGCGGCGAATCGCCGGCTGCCTAACCGTCGCCCTGCCGATGGCAGCGTTCCCCCCGGTCAGCGCCTTGGCCGCCGAGGCGGCCGGGCCGATCCGCGGACCGGGCAGCGCGGGCCGGTGCATCGACGTCGCCGGCGACGACACCGGAGCCACCGGCGCGCCCGTCCAGATCTGGAACTGCCTGGGCGTGGCGGACCAGTCCTGGACCGTGGCGGGCGACGGCACCATCCGCACCATGGGCAAGTGCATGGACGTCGAGGGCTACGGCACCGCGAACGGAAGCAAGGTCCACCTGTGGGACTGCCACGGCGGAGGCAACCAGATCTGGCGGCCGCAGCCGGGCGGTGTCCTGCTCAACCCGGCCTCGGGCCGCTGTCTGGACCTGCCCTCGGGAAACCTGACCAACGGCGTCCAGCTGCAGCTGTGGGACTGCAACGGCCAGTGGCCCCAGTCGTGGCAGTTGCCCACCGTCGGCGGGCAGTTCGGCAACACCACCATCCATCCCGACAAGCTCGGCCTCTACGCCATTCCCGACCTGTCCTACGGCGATGCCGGCCGGACCCTGGCCTCGCTGCGACGCCTGCACGACCTGCTGCCCAGCGCATGGATCCGCTGGGACAACGAGACCGGCCACTATCGCAACACGCCCGGCGCGGTCGAAGGCTTCATCGCCCAGGCCAACCAGGCCGGCATCCCGATGATCATTGCTGCCTGCTGCACCGACGGCTACGACAACTGGTGGGCGCGAGGCGGCAGCCAGCCGGTCGTGTCGATCGGACAGATCGCCGACGGCCCCTACCTGGCCTTCGCCGACCGCACGCGCCGCACGTACCCCAACGTCCGATACATCGAGACCATCAACGAAGCCGACACCGCCTGGTTCGTGGCCGACCCCGACGACGTGCCCGCCTGGAACCACTACATGGACCGGCTCTACGCCGCCGTGGGCAACGACACCAGCGTCCTGATGGGCCCGGCGACGGCCTTCCGCACCTCGCAGATCTGGCAGAACACCGTCGGCCGCCCGCAGATCCAGCAGGCGTCCTACCACACCTACGGCGGCTGGCGGTCGCTCACCGACGTGGGCGGCAAGGCCGGCACGTGGGTCACCGAGTACGGAGACGACAACGTCTCCGACGAGGTGGAGCGCTCGCCCGGCCACGTTCTCGCCGACCTGTGGAACGCCGAGCGCAACGGCAAACTGTCCGGCGCCATCAGGCAGCTCTTCTACGTCGACCTCCAGCACATGATCAACGCCGGCCAGAACGAAGGCGACCACTACGGCTTCTCCGGTCAGCTGCGCGCCCTGACCGCCTACCAGGCTCTGGGCAACGTGTCCACCAACGCCTACCTCGACCCGGCGCACCCCGACCTGGCGGCGGGCGACAACGGCCAAGGCCGATTCGCCGCCCTGCTGTGGAACGACAGCGGCAGCGCCCTCACCGGGCAGACCCGCACGGTCCCGAACACCAGCCTCACCGCGGGAGCGCCGCTCAACGTCCTGACCGTCTTCGACCGGGCCACCGGCGCCGCGGAATGCGCCCCCATCGGTGCCCAGGACCGGGTGAGCGCGACCACGACGGGCACCTCGGTCACCCTCGACGTCCGCAACCTCGATCCCAGAGCCGCGGTCCTGGTCACCACCGACTCGTGCACCGGCCTGACCGGTTGATCGAGCTTCCGCGGCATCGCGGGCGGCGTCCGATTCCGGACTGTTCGGTTGACCGGCTTCGGCGGGCCGCCAACGGCCATTCACGACGGCCTTCGGCCGGTGGGAGGATCCGATGAACGACGAGAGTTTCCATGCCCGGCGCGCGCCGAGCCGCCGAAGCGTGCTGCGGGCGATGGCCGCCGGTGCCGGGGCGGCGGCCGGCTCGGCCCTGACCGGCGGCCGGGCGTCCGCGGCGCCCCCGGGTCAACTGGACGTGGCGACCCTGCGCCCGGCCGACCTGACGTTCTCGCCTGCCGCGAAGATGGCGCCGTACTCGATCGTCTCGCCGAACCTGCGGCAGCTCGACGACCACTTCCGTCGGGACGAGCGCCGCTACCAGATGCTGCAACCGGACCCGGACCTGGCCGCGGCATCGGTGCGGATCGGCGATGGCTCCCTGACGGCCGGCGCGGACACCGCCTTCTTCACCCTGCTCCGTTCCGACACCGGACAGCGGGCGCCCTACACCGGTGTGATCGCCGACGTCCGCTCGCTGTCGGGCAGCACCGATCACGACACCGTGCTGGCCGGGCTCGCACGTGACGCGGGCGACTACATCATGGGCTGGTACGACCACGCGTCCGGCGAGGCGGGCCTCGACGTCTCCGCGAACGGAACGGTGCGGACGTTCGGTCGGGTGAAGGTGAAACTCGCCCCACCGTTCCGGCTGGCGTTCACCATGACCGGCCCCGGCAGCAACGTTCTCGCCGACGAGGGCAGCGGCTGGCGGGTGCTCACCGGAGCGGTCACCGCCGACGCGCTCGACCTGCGGGGAATCGGCCCTAGCATCGCGAACACCACCTTCGACACCGCCCCCAAGGTGCCGGCCGGCGGGACGCTGGGCCAGCTGTTCACCGTCGACCGGCCCTTCACCGGCGTCGGCGGCATGTTCCCCACCTACCAGACCACCGACTCGTCGGTCACGCTGTCGCTGTACCGGGACGGTCCCGACGGCGCCCTGATCACCCGGCGCCGGCTGACCGGGATCCCGGACAACGCCTGGCAGTTCCTCACCGCCGACACCCCGCTTCCGCCCGGTACCTACTACCTGGAGCAGTCCGAGCCGGACGGCCCCGTCGCATGGTGGAGCAGCAGCACCGATGCGATCTCGTGGGGCCGGGCGTACCGGAACGGCGCCCCCGCCGAAGGGGACCGCACGATCCGGGTGCGGTTCCCCGCGGCGGAGACCGCGGCGGAGTTGCTGGCGGCCTACCGCAACACGATCGGCGTGCGGGCGGACCGCGGCACGATCACCCTCGGCCGGGTGGAGGCCGGCTACTTCGGGCAGGCCGGCATCCGGGACCCGGTCATCGTGTCCGCCCCGGACGGCGCCCCCTACATCCGGGGCGGCAAGCTCTACTTCACGCTCACCAACAGCGGGCTCGCCGGCGGCATCCCGGCCGCGCACATGGGCGTGTTCCGGATGGACCTCGCCGACTACCGGAACCTGGAGGAGGTCGGCAAGATCTTCGTCGCACGTGACCAGGAGGTGCTCGGCGACCATGCGGGACGCGTCATCCACGACCCGGCCGAGGGATCCCGCGTCATGGCGGTCACGTTCGGCGACTACGACATCTTCAACGAGGGGGTGACCGGCTACGCGGCCGCACGCTCGGACGTGCTGCACGGCGTCCACATCGTCCCGTCCCGCCCTGTGGCACGAGGCATCGACCCATACCCGGTCCGCATCGACGGCACCTGGTGGCTCGCCGTGTCCGACGGCGGCCGTACCACCGCCTACCGTTTCACCGACGACGCGTTCGCCGAACCGGTGCCGGTCGGCGCCAACGACAACGGCGGGGTGTACTACGAGGGAACGAAGGTATGCCGGATCGGCACCCGTTGGTACATCCTGACCAGTAGCGGAACCGACTATCGCGTGTACGGCCTCGACACCCGGCTCGTCGGGACCCTCGACGCCCCGCACCCGAGCGGCTGGATCCCGCACCCCATGGTGTTGCCGGTGCCGCTGCCGGGGAACCGCACGCGGTTCATCCAGCTGTCGATGGACGGTGACGGCGATCCGGTCTCCGGCCTGTTCGGCCACTTCCTGGTCAACGTGTCCGACCAGATCGTCCGGGGCCGCGAATACCCTGCCCGTTGACTCCTTCGGCTCGCACGCCTTCACTCAGTCGGTGATCTTGATCGGGATCGTCGAGGTGATTCCGTGCAAGTACCGCACAGTGATGTTCGCGCCGACCCGCTCATCGGGGGACCGCGCCTACACCGGGTGGGCGCGGTAGCAGTGGCCGGCCAGCAGGTCGATCTCGATGCGATCGGCGCCCTCCCCGCGCACGGTGACGCGCCCGCCGGTGGTGTCGACCACCTCGAACCGGCCGGAGAACATCGGGCTCTGCAGCTTCACGGACCTGCCATGGGCGGCCGAGAAGCAGAACTCCGTCGCCCGGCCATCGTGCCAGGACGCGTCGATGCTGAGCCCGCCACGGGCCCGCAGGCCCCGGAACCGGCCACTGGGCCACGCCGCGGGCAGCGCGGGCAGCAGGCGGATCCTTCCGGCGTGGCTCTGCAGCAGCATCTCGGTGACACCGGACACCGCCCCTAAGTTGCCGTCGATCTGGAACGGCGGGTGCAGGTCGAACAGGTTGGGCGCCGTGTGGTCGGGCGTCAGCAAGCCGGCCAGCAGCCGGTAGGCGTGCTCGCCGTCGAGCAGCCTCGCCCAGAGGTTGATCTTCCACGCCAGCGACCATCCGGTCCCGTCGTCGCCGCGCATCTCCAGCGAGGTGCGCGCGGCCTTCCACAGGTCCGGCGTCCCTCCGGGGGTGATCTGGTCGCTGGGAAACAGCGCGTAGAGGTGGGAGACATGCCGGTTGTGCAGATCGGCGGAGGCGTCCCAGTCCTCCAGCCATTCCTGGAGCTGGCCCAAGTGGCCGATCTGCAGCGGAGCCAGGCGCGCGCGAGCGGCCTCGACCTGGTCGCGGAAGGCCGCGTCCACCTGCAAGATCTCGGAGGCCTGGACGCAGGCGTCGAACAGGTCGCGCAGCAGTTCCATGTCTAGCGTAGGGCCCGCGCAGATGTAGGCGCCTTCGGCGGCGTGGTGCGCGACCTCGGGGGACACCGACGGATTGGTGACCAGCCAGTTGTGCGTCGGTTCGGTGACCAGCGTGTCCAGGAAGAACTGGGCGGCGCCCTTCATGAGCGGATAGTGCCTTCCCAGCGCCTCCTTGTCTCCGGTGAACTCGTAGTGGTCCCACAGGCTCCGGCACAACCAGGCTCCACCGCTCGGCCACATTCCGGAAAGGGAGAAGTCGACCGGTGCGGTGCCCCGCCAGCCATCGGTGTTGTGGTGACAGACCCAGCCGTCGGCGCCGTACTGCGTCCGTGCGGTCCGGGCGCCGGTCACCGACAGGTCTGAGATCAGGTCGAACAGCGGCTCGTAGCACTCGATCAGGTTGGCCGGTGCGGTCGGCCAGTGTTCATCTCGAGGTTGATGTTGGCGGTGAACTTGGAGTCCCACGGCGGACTCATCGAGTCATTCCACAGGCCCTGCAGATTCGCCGGCTGGCCACCGCCCGGCCGGGACGAGGCGATGAGCAGGTACCGCCCGAACTGGTAAGTGCAGGGCGACCAGCGCCGGATCGTTGCCGGACGCGAAACCCGCGACCCGCTGATCGGTAGGCAGCACCGCGGCGTCCAAGGTGCCGAGATCGAGCTCCACCCGGCGGAACAGGTGCTGGTGATCGGTGACGTGATCTCCGCGCAACCCGTCGTACGGCCGCGCGGTGGCGGCCGCGAGGTGACCACCGGCCTGAGCTGCCGGGTCGCCGCTCAGGTCGTGGTAGTTGCGATAGCTGGTGCCGATCGACACGAGCAGGGTGACCGTGGTCGCGCCCTGGACGCGGAGGGCACCGCCGTCCGTCGTCACGTGGCCGTTCTCGTTGATGGCGCGGACCAGGGCGCGGAACCGGACGCCGCCCTCGATGCCTTTCGCGGTGCCGCTGACACCGTCGAGCGCGATCGTACGGTCGTCGATCGCGCTGCTGCCGGACTGCTGCGGGCTGTCGAAGGCGGCGGTGAACGACAGCGCCCCCGAACGGTCGGTGCCCAGCCTGATGACGATGACCTGGTCGGGAGCGCTGGCGAAGATCTCTCGAGTGTGGCGCACGCCGTCGCGCGCATACGTGGTGCGGGCGATGGCGGTCTCGAGATCGAGTTCGCGGCGGTAGCGGCTCACGTCGCCCGAGAACGGGAAGGTGAGGGTGAGGTTCCCAACCGGCTGGTAGGGCATCTGGCCCGCCGGAAGCCCGATGAAGCGCTGATCGACCAGTTGCTGGGCCTGCGACCACTGCCCGCCGAACACCAGCCTGCGGATCTCCGGCAGCGCGGCAAGACCGTCGGGGTTGTCGTAGACAAGGGGCCGGCCTGCCCACACACTGTGCTCGTCGAGCTGGAGGGTCTCTTTATCGGTGCCGCCGAACGCCATCGCGCCCAGCCGTCCGTTCCCGATCGGCAGCGCTTCCAGCCACTGCGCCGCGGGCTGCTCGTACCAGAGCTTGAGCGCGTCATCGGCCGCCCTTGGACCTCCCAGCGGCAGGGACGCTTGAACGGCCCCAGCGTCCGGGAAGCTCATCGCGGCCTACCCGGCGGTCACGCCCGCGCTGATCTTGAGTAGGTCGCGTCGGCTGAGTTCGGACATCTCCATGATTCGGTTCGCACCTCCCGCACCGGCGGGCGTCGGGCATCATCGGGTTGCTTGACCACGCGGATCACCGGTCCAGCAGGCATGGCACGGTGGCGGCAAAGCGGGCTCAGCCTGCCCCATAGCCGAGCAGCGACTCCCGCCTGCTCCCTTCGCAGTCCGCGGAGGTGCTGACGAAGTGGTCGACTCCGGAGAAACAGCGGTACAACGGCACCGTCACACCAGACGACGGGCTCGCCGCGGCGTATCCGTCCAGGCCGAGCTGACGCTGGCCCTCGCAGGCCGGGTCGGGGGAAAGGAAGTAGTCGGTCGAACCGGATTTGCAGGCGTACAAGGCGCGACCAGCCTGCGGCTGTGGGGCCTCGTACAGCGAGGCAAGCCGCGCCTCCGCCCGGAATGTGCTTGTAGCCACCCAACCGGTGCTGACCACGTGCGTGTGCAGCGCGGCGCTGTAGTACCGCACCAGCGGAAGTTCTGGGTGGCCCGGACGCCAGGTGATGGCCTTGAGGTCCCATTGGTTTGGATCGGCACTGGTTCCGGCCTGGGCGGGGGAGGCATCGGGCGCGGTGCGCGGGTTGCTGGCGCCGTAGTACATCGTGACGTTCGGGTAGTCGCCGGTGTTGATGTTGCCGTAGCCGTCTCGGACCATCGACGGGATGAAATTAAGCTCGTAACCGGTACGGTCGGTGTCGACCGTGGTCAGCTGGGTCCAGGTGCCGCCGCTGGTGAAGCCCGCGGCGGGGATGCGGTACAGGGTGTAGGAGTAGGCCTCCCGCTCTGCCACGCCCCCGGTGGTGGCCTTCGCGCGGAGATCGATCTCCATGGCCGTGTACCAGAAGCCGGTCTGCGAGTCGTAGGCGAAGGTGCCGTTGCTCGGGTACGGCCAGCCGTTCTCACTGACCTGGCCACGGGCGCCGAAGTGCACGCCGTCTGAGGAGGTGACGCGGTAGTAGTGCCCGGCGGTGGTGTCCCAGAACACCAGGTGGATGCCGGCTCGGCCGTCGCCGTTGTAGGGGGTCGGCTGGGCGACGCCGTAGGCGCCGGGCGCAGGGTTGGCGGCGGTAATGACGGGGGTCGGGTCCTTCTTCCAGGTGATTCCGTCATTGGAGAAGGCGACACCGATCGAGTTGGCGCTCCCGTCGCCTTGCGCGGTGCCCACGTAGTACATCGCGAGGGTGTAGGTGACACCATCGCCGAGTGGGTTGTTGAACACGCCGCCCACCACGCCCGGGTTGCAGGTGAAGACCTGGTCCCAGGCCCCGGCGGTGGGGCCGAGCACCGTGACCGGATCGCTCTGCGCGCCGGTGCGGGTGTCATGGGTGGCGTAGAGGATCGTGTCGGTCTGCTGGCCAGGGGGATTGGGGTTGGCATTCTGGCCGCACCACCAGATGCGCTGGACCGATCCCTGCTGGATCACTGTCGGCGTGTAGTCGTACGCATTGGCGCCGTTGTCGAGGTGGGAGACCGTGATGCCGGTGTCCGAGGTGTCCGCATGCGTGACGGCGCCGGGCACGACCACGGCGATGGCGAGCAAGGCCAGCAGTGCCAGCCCGGAACGGGCACCGATCAGACGTCTGGGCGGGCGCATGTCCATCTTCTCTCTCGGGGGCGGGGGTTCGTGGGAGAACCCGATCGAGGTGAACGGTGCTCCCTTCATAAGCCGCAGACTGAATGGGTTCAAGGCGAATGTCCGTTCTCGGACACCGTCGTGAGTGCTCTATCGCCCGTGTACAGCCACCTTCGATGTCGACACCGCTGGCGCATACGCTCCCACTCGGGCGGGCGCTGAGTGAAACATTTCAGCCGCCTGGTCCACGTGGTCGCGTGAGCGCTGCTCGGGTCGGTCGACCCGCTCGGGCGGGTTCCGGTCCCTCCTCCGCGGGGACTCAGATCAGGCCGTGCCGGACGGCCCAGATGGCGACCTGGATTCCGGCCTGAACGTCAAGGCGGTCGCAGATTCTGCGCATCCGTCGTCGGATCGTGCGCTCGGAGACGTCCATCCGCCGCGCGATGGCGTCGATGGGCAGACCTTCGGCGAACAGTGCGATCATCCGCAACTCGTCCGGATTCATCAGGGACGCCGCGGCGGGGTGCCGGGAGCAGTCGCACGGCCGCCGGATTCCCGTCACGGGCCGCCGTCGGCCCTGGCCGCTCGTTCGCTGCGATACGAAGTGCTCACCCATCGTGGAATCCACCCTGGGCATCGCGCGGATGCCCGCACCGAGAAGCGATCGTTGAGGCATCCTAGTTGAGCCGTTTCAATAGAGGAACGGAGTCACGGAGCCGTCGTCCCTCGTAAATCACGCCTTCTACGTGGCTGATCAAAAGAGTGTTATTGAATCCTTTCACCCACCATGACGCCGACGCTGGTCGGCCGGGTAGTGCGCGTGACCCGGCCCGTGTCCGACCGGCACGCGCGGGTGGCCGAGCTGTTCCCGCTGATCCGGAAGACCCGGGGTCGCGGTCACGCCCGCGATCCGTTCCGGCCGCTCATGATGCGCGCGATCAGGTCCGGGTCGGCCTTGGGTTTGCGGTCCTCGGTGAGCAGTCCATTGCGTTACTGGGCGGTGTCGGGTGAGCTGGGCATAGCGGACCCGGCCAGGCCATCGGCAGCATGCACGGTGGTGAGCAGCGCCTCGAGCCGTTCAGGGAGCTGCTCGGGCGTGCTGATGGTCCTTGTAGCCGGCCCAGGCGGCGGGACGGCCGGGTGCGTGGGCGACGCCTCCGAACCCGCTGAGCAGAACCGGCACGGTGGGCGGGTGGCGTCGAGGGCGGATTCCCAGCAGGTCGCCAGACACGTACTCACACCGTCGCTTTCGAGCACGTGCCGCGCCGGATCCAGGGTCTTGAGCAGGTGGTACAAGGTGTGCGGCGTTGCGTTGCGCGGCGGAATGCGCGACGTGCGGGACGCCCCAGCTCTCGTTGAAGGCCACCCATACCGCCACGCACGGATGGCCTGCGTCGGTTCAACGATCTCAATCCACTCGCGGGTGGTGCGCGCGAGCGAACGGCCGGTGAAGGAGTAAACCGGAGGCCGCGTCGGCGAAAGACCAGCGGGTCTTCCGGTGGCGTGCCGGCCCGGCTCTCATCTGCTGAATCCCGCGGTCAACCCGCTCAGCAACTGGCGGCGGCCCATCGCGTACAGAACGAGAATCGGCAGCGTCGACAGGACGACCGCCACCAGGATCGCCGGCACGTTGACGTCGTACTGGCTCTGGAACGTCCACAACGCCAGCGGCAGCGTGCGCTGGGCGGGGCTCTGGGTGAGGATCAGTGGCAGCAGGAATCCGTTCCAGACCGTGAGTCCGTTGTAGACGGCCACGGTGACCATGGCCGGCCGGGTCAGGGGGAACGCCAGGCTCCACAGGATGCGCCACTCGGTGGCGCCGTCCACCCGCATCGACTCGAAGAGAGCGCGGGGGATGTCGCTGATGAAGCTGGACAGGACCAGGACCGACAGCGGGATGGCGAAGGCGATCGACGGCAGGATGATCGCCAGCAGAGTGTCGTAGAGGTGCAGCCGGATGATGAGGAGGTAGATGGGGATGACCGTCGCCTGCAGCGGGATCGCCAGGCCGGCCAGGAACAGCGTGTTGACCGACCGCAGGAACAGCCCCCGGCCGCCTCGCACGATGGCGTAGCCCGCCATGAAGGAGACCAGGACGGCCGGCACGACCGTGCCCAGGGCGACGATGACGCTGTTGAGGAAGTAGCGGGGGAACTGCGATCTGAGGACGAGCCGGTAGTTCTCCAGGGTGGCGTGGTCGGGCGGCGCCAGCGGGTTGGTGTCGAAAAAGGTGCTCTGTGTCTTGAAGCTGGTGATGACGACCCAGTAAATGGGGAGCACGACGACGGCGAGCCAGAGCCATCCGGCCGCACCACCCAGCCAGTTCGGCCGATCGTGACCGCGCCGGGCGGGCCGTCGCCGTGTCCGCACGTGCGCTCCCTCCCTGGGACGGGTGGCCTGTTTCGTCACCATGTCATGCCCCTTCCAGCAGGCTGGTGCGCGCGCCGCGGCCGCCCAGCCGCCGCAGGAGCAGAGCCAGCGCGAGGCCGACGAGCACCAGGATGACCGCGATCGCGCTCGCCGGTCCCATCAGGTCGGCCTGGAAACCGCGCTTGTACATGTCGAGCGCGAGCACGCGGGTGGCATCGCCCGGGCCGCCCTCGGTGAGCACGAAGATGAGGTCGAAGAACGTCAGCGACCCGACGACCATCAGCGTCGACGACGTGATGATCGTGTACTTCAGTTGCGGCAGGGTGATGCTGAAGAACTGCCGTAGCCGGCCTGCCCCGTCGATCTGCGCCGCCTCGTACATCGAGACCGGTATCTGCCGCACCCCGGCCTGGTAGATGAGCGAGTGGAACGGGATGAACTGCCACGACACCACGAAGATGACAACACCGAAGGCCAGGTTGCTCCGGCCCAGCCAGTCCTGTGCCAGCAGCGGGATGCCCAGCCCCGGACCGACACCGAAATTGGGGTCCAGCAGCGCCTTGTAGACGATGGCGATGGCCGCCGAGCTCAGCAGGAGCGGGAGGAAGTACAGCACCGCCAGGAACCCGCGGTAGCGCTGGCGGCCTGCCAGGAACACACCGATGAGGACGCTCAGCGGCGTCTGTACCGCCCACGACATCGCCATGACCAGGAAGGTCACCCACAGGGCGTGCGGCAGTCCGGGGTCGGTGAGGACGGCGCGCCAGCTGGACAGGCCGGCCATGTGGATCGCCCCGATCCCGTCCCACGAGGTGAAGCTGAGCAGCAGCACCCCGAGCAGCGGGACGACGGCGAACACGACGAAGACCGCAAGCGCGGGCAGCGCCATCCAGGCCACCGACCGGCCCTGCCCGGCACGGGAACGGGCGGAGGACGTGCTGCGCGCGGCGTGCGGAGCGACCGTGGTCATTGCCCGATGGCCCGGTTCATGTTCGAGGCGAACTGCTGGGGCGAGATCGACAGCTGGAAGAGCCTGGCGATGTTGTCCAGCAGCTTCTCGGCGGCCGCGGGGCTCAGCACCTGGTCCCAGGACTGCACGAAGGTCTTGGCGTTGCTGCTGGTGTCGTAGACGAACTTCAGGAAACCGGGGTCCTTGGAGGAGGCGAACTGGCTCTGGATGCCCTTCACGATCGGCACCGATCCGTTGCCGATCCACTCCTTGACCTCCGCGTCGGAGAGCACCGCGGTGGCGAAGAACTTCTTGGCGATGTCCTTCTGCGCGGCGGTGGCCTTCGACGAGACCGACAGGTACTGGGCGGGGTTGCCGATCGCGACGCTCAGGTCGCCCTTGCCGCCCTCGACGGCCGGGAACCTCATGTAGCCGAGATGGCCGCCGGAGACGAAGTCGCCTCCGTCGGTGGCCATGCTCGCGTGGGTCCACGAGCCGTGCAGCATCATCGCGGCCTTGCCGGTGTACAGCAGGGCCTGGTCGGCGTTGGTGTCGGCGGTGATGGAGGAGAAGCCCTTGACGAAGCCGTGGGCCTTGACCAGCTCCTGCACCTTGGTGAGTGCCTCGATGGCGGCCGGGTGCGACCAGGCGTTCCTGGTGCCGTCGAGGACCCCTTGGAACACCTCGCTGCCACCGATGCGGTCGAAGAGGTACTCGACCCACATCATGTTGGTCCACCGCGACTGACCGCCCAGCGAGAACGGCGCGATGTTCCGGGCGTTGAACCTGGGTACCAGGTTCATGATGTCGCCCCAGGACTGCGGGGGCTGGGCACCGATCTTCTCGAAGGTCTTCTTGTTGTAGTAGAGCACGACGGGCTGGACCTGCTCGGCGGGCATCGCGTAGATCTTGCCGCCGACCGTCGCGGCGGCGAAGGCGGAGTCCAGCAGGCGGTTCTTGACGGCGGGGTTCTGGGCGAACCAGGAGGTGAGGTCCTCGACCTGACCGGCCTGTACCCAGCTCTTCAGCCCGCCGCCGCCCCAGCCCCAGATGATGGTCGGGGCCTGCCCGGCGCCGATGGCCGTCTTGATCTTCGTCTTGTAGGCGTCGTTCTCGAACGTCGTGCCCTTGATCTGGGTCTTGGGATTGGCCTTGTTGAAGCGCTCCAGGGTGTGTGTGCGGACGCCCTCGTCGGGTTGGCCGCTGAGGTACCAGTAGCTGGCCGCGCCGGGACCACCGCCCGTGCCTTTCGGGCCGGAGCTGCCGCAGCCGGAGAGCACCGCCCCGGCGGTCGCGCCCGCGGCCAGGTTGAGGAAGTTCCGTCGAGACATCGTGGTGCGATCCACGCTGACCTCCCGCACTCGGGGAGCCGCGGCGGTTCCCGCGGCGAGTCGATCGTCTGAAACAGATGGCCGACCGCGTGCCCGGGCGGTCTCGCGTCTGGCTGCACGATTTTCGGCCGATGTTTCGCAAGTTCACGAAGAATTGTCGGCCAACGTAGAAGTGCGAAGGTGCCGTGTCAAGGGGTTGCGGTGTTCCCAGGCGTTGGGTCAGGGTAAGAGCCGCAACGCTGCCTGGCAGCTCCTGGGTGGAGGCAGAGCCGACGCGTTCAAGCTCGACTCGAAACAACTGGCGATCGGGTCGCGAAAATTTCGTGCAGTTTTCGTAGGGAGGCCCTCTGTGGCGACACTTGACCAGAACCCCTCAGCGAGACCGGAAACGCCGCCGTGGCAGGACACGGCGCTTCCGATCTCCGACAGAGTCGAAGTCCTTCTGCGGCAGATGACCCTTGAGGAGAAGGTGGCCCAGCTCGGCAGCCGGTGGGTTCGCAACCAGATGCAGGACGCCGACGCCGTTACCGAGGACGCCACCGGGACCGGGCGAGACGCCAACGTTGCGCCGATGCAGGACATCTTCGCGGCATCAGGCGCGGTCCCGCTGGAGGATGCGAGCCGCCACGGGCTCGGCCACCTCACTCGGGTCTACGGCGGCGTTCCGGTCACTGTCACCGGGGGCGCCGCGGAGCTGGTCCGGCAGCAGCGGATCGTCCTGGAGGGCTCGCGTCTGCCCATCCCGGCCATCGTGCACGAGGAATGCCTCACCGGCTTCACCACCTATGGCGCGACGGTGTATCCGGCGGCGATCGCCTGGGGGGCGACGTTCGACCCCGACCTGATCGAGCGGATGGCCGCCGCGATCGGACGGGACATGGCCGCGGTGGGCGTGCACCAGGGCCTGTCGCCGGTACTGGACGTGGTGCGTGACTACCGCTGGGGTCGCGTCGAGGAGACCATGGGCGAGGACCCCTACCTGGTCTCGATGCTCGGTGCGGCCTATGTCCAGGGCCTGCAGAGCGCAGGAGTGATCGCCACCCTGAAGCACTTCGCCGGGTACTCCGCCTCACGGGCGGCGCGCAACCACGGGCCCGTGTCGATGGGCAGGCGCGAGC
This sequence comes from Actinomadura opuntiae, assembly GCF_030283205.1. Classification (GTDB taxonomy): domain Bacteria; phylum Actinomycetota; class Actinomycetes; order Streptosporangiales; family Streptosporangiaceae; genus Spirillospora. The sequence goes on along the minus strand of NZ_JASNWF010000015.1, from coordinate 20,322 downwards.
TGATGGACATCGTGCTGCCGCCGTTCGAGACGGCCGTGCGGGTCGCCGGTGCCGACTCGGTGATGAACTCCTATGCCGACGTGGACGGGGTGCCCGCGGTCGCGGACTCCTGGCTGCTCACCGAGTTGCTGCGGGAAGAGTGGGGGTTCACCGGGACGGTCGTGTCCGACTACTGGGCCGTACCCTTCCTGGCGACCATGCACGGCACCGCAGCCGACCTCGACGCCGCCGCCGCCCAGGCCCTCGCCGCGGGCGTCGACGTGGAGCTTCCCGACACCCTCGGGTACGGTTCCGGGCTGGTGGAGAGGGTGCGGCGCGGTGAGGTGCCTGAGGACCTCGTCGACAGGGCCGCCCGGCGCCTGCTCACCCAGAAGGCGCGACTCGGGCTGCTCGATCCGGACTGGACGCCGGAGCGTTCGGTGGCCGGCGCGGCGAGCACCGACCTCGACTCTCCCGCCAACCGTGCTCTTGCCCTGGAGGTGGCAGAGCGGTCCGTAATCCTTCTCGACGCCGGTTCGGCGCTGCCGCTGGCCGGACCAGACCGTCCCGCTCTCGGCCGCCTGGCCGTCATCGGGCCCTGTGCAGCGGACCCGAGGACGTTCATGGGCTGCTATTCCTTCCCCAACCACGTCCTGCCGCACTTCCCCGGCCGTGGCCTCGGCATCGAGGTGCGGACCGCCAGCGACGCCCTGCGCGCGGAGCTGCCGGATACGGAGATCGTCTACGAGCAGGGCTGCCAGGTGCGCGGCGCAGACCGGTCCGGCTTCGCAGCGGCCGTGGCCACGGCCCGGTCGGCCGACCTGTGCGTGGCCTTCGTCGGCGACCTCGCGGGCCTGTTCGGACAGGGCTCATCGGGCGAGGGCTGCGACGCCGAAGACCTCCGGCTGCCCGGGGTCCAGGAGGATCTGCTCACCGAGCTGCTGGGAACAGGAACGCCGGTGGTGGTCGTCGTCGTGACCGGTCGCCCCTACGCGCTCGGGGGCGTGCACGCCCGGGCCGCCGGCCTGGTCCAGGCGTTCATGCCGGGGGAGGAGGGCGGTGCCGCGATCGCCGGCGTTCTCTCCGGCCGTGTCCAGCCGAGCGGCAAGCTTCCTGTACAGATCCCTCGGAACCCGGGAGGCCAGCCGGGGACCTATCTCCAACCGCGGCTCGGCGCCGGGAACACCGACATCAGCTCCCTCGACCCGACTCCGCTGTTCCCGTTCGGCCACGGGGCCTCCTACACCAGCTTCGAGGTGAACGATCTGTGGATCAGCGACACCGAGGTGCCCACCGACGGCGAGGTGACGATCTCCGTGCGGGTTCGGAACACCGGATCGAGGCCGGGCGAGGAGATCGTCCAGCTCTATCTGCGGGATGCCCTTGCCCAGGTCGTGAGGCCCGTACGGCAGCTGGCGGGTTTCACGCGGGTGCGGCTGGATCCCGGTGACGAGGTGCGAGTGCGGTTCCACCTGCACGCCGACCGGACCGCGTTCACCGGCCGGGATTTCACGCGTGTCGTCGAGCCAGGAGAGCTGGAGGTGCTCGCCGGGACCTCGGCGGCCGAGCTGCCCTGTCGCGGTACAGTTCGGCTGACCGGCCCGTTGCGCGTGGTGGGCTCCGACCGCCGGCTGGTCACACCGGTGGACGTCGTCCCGGCCCCCGTCAGTGCCGGCGCATAGGAGAGGGGTTCGTATGCCGCCGCCCAAGGACGAGCGTGCCACGCTGGCGACGGTCGCCGCCTCCGCGGGTGTCTCCGTGGCCACGGTGTCGAAGGTGGTGAACGGCCGGGCCGATGTGGGGCCGGAGACCCGGGCGCTCGTCGAGTCGTACCTCCAGCAGCACGCCTACGTTCGACGGCGGCCCCGGTCGGCCGGACGGTCCCCGGCGACAGCGAGGGTCGAGCTGATGTTCGCCGGTGACCTCAACGCCTACGCCACCGAAATCCTCCAGGGGGTTCTGGAATCCGGTGCACGGGCCGGGGTGGCGATCGCCGTCAGCATGCGTTCCGAGAGCGGGCGGGGCGGGGCGGAGCGCCCGCGCGAGTGGGCCCGCGATCTGGCTGCGGGCGGCCGCGAAGCGGTCATCGCCGTGGTGAGCGAGCTGACGAGCGCGGAACTCGCGGCTCTGGCGCGGGCGCGTCTGCCGCTCGTCGTCATCGATCCGCTCAATCTGCCCCCCATGCGTGTGACCAGTGTCGGGTCGACCAACTTTGCCGGCGGTATGGCCGCGACGCAGCACCTGCTCTCCCTCGGCCACCGTCGCATCGCCTACATAGGCGGACCGGCGACCGCAGGATGCAACCAGGCGCGGATGCACGGCTACCGCGCCGCCATGGAGGCGGTCGAGGCGCCGGCCCCCGACGACTATGTGCGAACGGGGCACTTCACATACCAGGACGGGATCGCCCATGGAGCCGGACTCCTCGACCTGGCGCAACCTCCGACAGCCGTGTTCGCCGGAAGCGACGAGACCGCCGCGGGAGTCATCGAGGCCGCCCGGGACCGCGGGCTGCGCATCCCTCAGGACCTGAGTGTGGTGGGGTTCGACGACACCGAGGTGGCCCGGCTCGCGTCGCCGCCGTTGACCACGGTGCGCCAGCCCCTTCGGGAGATGGGGGGTGTCGCGTTGCGGACCGCGCTGCGCCTGGCCGCCGGCGAGGAGCTCGAGTCCCGCCACGTCGAGCTCGCCACCGAGTTGGTCGTTCGGCGCTCGACCGCCCCTCCACCGTCCGGGCTCTGACGGTCTGGGGCTTCGCGGACTCACCACCGGGGCCCGGTGCCGCGAAGGGTCATCCGGCGGACACCATGGCGGAGATGATGCCCTCTTCGGTGATTCCGCGTCCGATCAGCTCGGTGATGACGGCGCCGTCACGAAGCACCACAACCCGGTCGCAGCTGTTGACCAGTTCCTCCAGGTCGGAGGAGATGAGCAGGATGGCCAGCCCGTTGACCGCCAGCTCGTCCAATAGGTCCGCGAGCTCGGCTTTGGCGCCGATGTCGACGCCGCGGGTGGGCTCGTCCAGCAGCAGCACCTTCGGGTGCGTGGCCAGCCAGCGGGCGAGCAGCACCTTCTGCTGGTTGCCGCCGGACAGCTCCCCGGCCTTCTGGTGCGGCGAGTGCGCCTTGATCTGCAGGCGCCGCATGAAGGTGTCCACCACCTGGTCGATCCGGGCGTTGGAGAGCACGCCGAAAGTGGACAGGCGCGGCAGAGCGGCGAGCGCGATGTTGTCCCGGACCGACAGTGTCGGGACGATGCCCTCAGCCGTCCGGTTCTCCGGTAGGAGGCCGACTCCTGCCCGGATGGCACCGGTGATCGACCGTTTCCGCAGCGGTGCTCCGGCCACCGTCACCTCCCCGGAGTCCAGGGGGAGCGCGCCGGCGATCGCCTTGGCGGTCTCGGTGCGGCCCGCTCCGAGGAGCCCCCCGAGCCCGACGACCTCGCCCTCACGCAGCTCGATCGACACATCGCTGAGCGCGTGCCGCCGGGTGAGCCCGATGGCGCGCAGGTACGGCGGGGCGGTGGGTGTTTCCGGAGGGCCGGCCGGGGCTGGGACGGCCAGCGTCGGCCGTCGGCCCAGCATGACCGAGATCAGGGTCCGCCGGTCGATCCGGTCCGCCGGCCCGGTGTGGGCGACCCGGCCCTCACGCAGGACCGTGATCCGGTCCGACAGCTCTTCCAGTTCGGGGAGGCGGTGACTTACGAGCAGCACCGAGCCGCCCTCGGCGCGGTAGGCGTCGATCGCGGCGAACAGCGACTCGATGTCCGTGGGCCCCATCGATGCGGTCGGTTCGTCCATGATGACGAGCTGGGCGCCGGCGATGATCGCGCGGGCGACCGCGACCAGCTTGCGCGCGCCGTCGTCCAGCGCTCCGAGCGGCCGGCGAACGTCGCTGTGGACCCCGAACGCCGGCAGGATCTCTGCGGCCCGTTCCTTCATCCGCGAGTGCTGAATCAGGCCGAGGCGGTTACGCGGCGCCCGGCCCAGGAACAGGTTGCGGGACAGGCTCAGCGAAGCGATCAGGTCGTCTTCCTGGTAGACGGCGCGAATCCCGGCCCGCTGGGCGTCGGACGGATCGGCGAACGTCATCTGCCGCCCGCCGCTGCGCAGCAGTCCGGCGTCGGGGGGGAAGACGCCCGACAGCACCTTGACCAGGGTGGACTTGCCGGATCCGTTCTCGCCGACCAGGGCATGGATCTCGCCGCGGGCGAGCGTGATGGAGACATGGTCGAGCGCGACCGTGCCCCCGAAGGACTTGACGATCCCGGCGGCGTCGAGCACCTTCTCCGTCACGACGCACCTCCCAGTGGGTCCGAGCCGGTCACCGCACCGGTAATACCACGACGGCGCCGTCGGTAACAGATGGCGGGCCGCTGCCGGGAGGCATGCCGGGGCCTATACGCGCGCGACGTGGACGCGGACGCCCCGCGAACTGAATTCATGGAGTTCCTCCGGTGAGGCGTCCTCCCCGGTGACCAGATGGTCGATGCGTTCGGGGGGAACGGTCTGCACCATGGCGTCCACTCCGATCTTGGTGTGGTCGGCGAGCACGACCACCTCCTCGGCGGCCGCCGCGAGCGCCTTGTCGATGCTGGCGACCTGGAGGTTGGGGGTGGACAGTCCGCGCTCCGCGGTCAGCCCGTTGCCGGAGATGAACGCCCTGCGGACGCGCAGTTCGGCGAGGGCGTGTTCGGCGGCGCTGCCGACCAGCGCCTGGATCGAGCCGCGCAGCGTGCCGCCCGTCAGGACGACCTCGATGCGCGGCGAGCCGCTCAGGGCCTGGGCCACCAGCAGCGAGTTGGTCACCACGGCCAGCTCGCCGTGGTTGGTCAGCCGCTGGGCCAGCGCCTGGGCCGTGGTCCCCGGCCCGATGACGATGGCATCGCCGTCTTGGACCAGCGCGGCGGCCAGGTCCGCAATGGCGGTCTTCTCGTCCCTGGCTACCTGTGACTTCTGCAGGTAGGTGGGTTCGCGCGACGACAGTTCTCCTGGCAGCGACGCCCCGCCGTGATGGCGTTCCAGCAGGCCGTCGGCCTCCAGCACGCGGACGTCGCGGCGCACGGTCACCTCGGAGGACTGAACGGCCTCCGCGAGCTCGCGCAGCGACAGCGTGCCGTTGGCCTGTAGCAGCTCGAGGATCCGCTTGCGGCGCTCGGCGCCGAAGACCGGTTTGCGGCTGTCGGACCCCAGGACGTCGCTCACGTCTCCCCAGCCCACGCGACGGCAACCGGACATGACCGATCATAGTCGGTCGTGTGCGCCCCCGGCCTCGGCCTCATCGCAACCGGTTGAGCCGGCTCAGATAGGTCTGCAGCACTACCACGACGGCGAGAAAGGCCCCGCTGACCACCTGCTGGTAGGAGGAGCTCAGGTCGCCGACCTGGTTGATGATGTTCTGGATCACGCCGAGCAGCAGGACACCGGCCACGGTGCCGCTGAGGTAGCCCACACCTCCGGTCAGCAGGGTTCCGCCGATCACCACCGCGGCGATCGCGTCCAGCTCCATCCCGGTGCCGAGGATCGTCACCCCGGACGACAACCGGGCCGCGTTCAGCGCCCCGGCGAGCCCGGCGAGCAGCCCGGACGCGGTGTAAACGATCATCTTCGTGCGGGCCACCCGGACGCCCATCAGCCCGGCCGCGTCCTCGGCCCCGCCGATCGCGTACACCGCCTGGCCGAACCCGGTGCGCTGCAGAACGACTCCACCGGCCAGGAAGAGCCCGGCCATGACGTACACCGGGTAGCCCAGGCCGAAGAACTCGCCCTGGCCCACCTTGGCCAGCACGGACCCGTGCGGGATGAGGTAGGTCTTGGCGCCCTCGTTCGAGATCGACAACAACAGGCCGCGAGCGCCGAGGAGGCCCGCCAGAGTGACGATGAAGGGCGCCATCCGAGCGCGAGCGATCAGCACCCCCTGCAGAAGGCCGATCCCGCCGCAGACCCCCAGAGCCAGGAGCAGCGCGGGCACCGACCCCCAGCGCGAACCGTAGGCGGCCAGCACGCCGCCGAGGGCGAACACCGAGCCGACCGACAGGTCGATGCCGCCCGAAATGATCACGAAGGTCATGCCCAGGGCGACGATCGCCAGGAACGCCGAGGTGATGGCGATGTTCCCGAGGTTCTGGTGCGTGGGGAAACTGTCGAACAGCAGCGATCCGGCCGTCACCAGCAGGACCAGGACGGCGGCCGCGCCGTGCCGCTGGATCAGCCCGGAGACGCGCTCGCGGCGGTCCGGACGGGCGGCCGAGATCGCCGCCTCAGGAGCACTTGCCACGGTCACGTTCATCGCCCGCCCCGTCCCCGGGCGGCGTACACCGCCACCAGGATGATCGCCGCCTGAACCATCTGTGCCATCGAGTCCGGCATGTCATGTTTGATCAATGTGGCCCGCACGAGCTGGATGAGCAGCGCCCCGGCGACGGTGCCGAGCACCCGGACCTGGCCGCCGCTCAGCGGCGTGCCGCCGACCACCACCGCGGTGATCGCGGAGAGCTCCATCAGCAGACCCAGCGAAGAGGGATCGCTGGCCTGCAGGCGGGCCGTCGCCAGCGTGCCGGCCACCGCCGCCAGGATCCCGGCGATGACGTACACCAGCAGAAGGATCCGCTTGACCGGCAGGCCGGCCAGCTCGCTGGCCGTCCGGTTGCCGCCGACGGCGACCACCCTCCGGCCGAACGTGGTGCGCCTTACCGTCGCCATCACCAGGACGGTGAGGACGGCCGCGATCAGGACCGGTACCGGGACACCGGCCACGCCGCCGGAGCCCAGTCCCAGGAGATCGGGGTTGCGGATGTCCTTGAGCCGCCCGCCCGCGATCACCAGTGCCAGCCCCCGCCCACCCACGAACAGCGCGAGCGTGGCGACGATCGGCTGCACACCGACGAACGCGACCAGCGATCCGTTGACGAGCCCGACGACGAGACCGCCGGCGAGCGCGGCCACGATGGCCGGTACCGCCCCGTACCCCAGGTACAGCGGCAGCAGCGCCGCCGCGAGCGCCATCACCGAGCCCACGGACAGGTCCACGCCCTCCGTCCCGATCACCAGAGCCATCCCCAGCGAGACGATGACCACCGGCGCCACCTGGATGAGCTGGGTGCGCAGGTTCTCGGTGCTCAAGAAGTGCGGGGTGATGACCGCGTTGACGGCCACCAGCAGCGCGATCGCGGCGTACACGCCGTAGTCCTGCAACCAGGCCAGGGCTCGGCCGCGATCGATGCTACGGGCCGCAGCGGCGGTGGCCTCAGCCATCGACTGCCTCCTCGGCTTCATGCTGTCCGGCGATGGCGCTCATCACGCCGTGCTCGGTGACCTCGTCGCCCCGCAGTTCTCCCACCACGGTGCCGTCCCGCAGCAGGGTCACCCGGTCCGACCCTTCGACCAGCTCCTCCAGATCGGAGGAGATGAGCAACACTCCCAGCCCCTCTTCGGCCAGCTCGTCGACCAGTGCTTGGACCTCGGCCTTGGCGCCGACATCGATGCCCCGGGTCGGCTCGTCCAGCAGCAGCACCTTCGGCTCTGTCGCCAGCCATCGGGCGAGCAGCACCTTCTGCTGGTTGCCGCCCGACAGTTCGGCGACGCGCTGGGTGGGGCCGGTCGCCTTGATGCGCAGCCGTTTCATGAACGTCTCGACGACGCGGTCGATCCGCGCCTCGGACACGACCCCGGCACGCGACAGCCGGGGCAGCGCGGCCAGTGCGATGTTCTCTCTGATCGACAACCCCGCGACGATGCCCTCGGCCTTGCGGTCCTCGGGGAGCATGGCGACGCCCGCCCGGACCGCGGCGGCGGGGGAGCCACGCCGGATCGGTGTTCCCGCCACGGTGATCCGGCCGTCGTCCAGCGGCAGGGCGCCGGCGATGGCCTTGGCCGTCTCGGTGCGGCCGGCGCCGAGCAGTCCGCCCAGGCCCACCACCTCGCCCGGCCGGATGCTCACCGACACTCCGTCCAGCACATGGCGGCGGCTGAGCCCCCGCGCCTCGACCACCGGCTGGACGCCGGCGGTATCGTGCGCCCCGGAGAACTTGGTCATCCCCTCGGCCTTCACCTCGGCCATGTCGCGTCCGAGCATCAGCGAGACCAGCTTCAACCGATCCAGTCCAGCGAGCGGCCCGCCGTGGACGACTCGGCCGTCCCGCAGAACGGTGACCCGGTCGCAGATCCGGTAGAGCTCGTCCAACCTGTGGCTGACGTAGATCACTGCGATGCCCTGCTCGCGGAGGCGCCCGATGACGTCGAACAGGGTGGCCACCTCCTTGGGCTCCAGCGAGGAGGTGGGCTCGTCCATCACCACGAGCCGGGCCTTGACCGAGACGGCCCGGGCCAGCGCGACCATCTGCTGCGCTCCGACCCCGAGCGACCGCAGCGGCCGCCGTACGTCGATGTCGACGCCGTAGGACTCGAGCGCCGCGGCGGCGGCCCGCCGCATGGCGCCATGGTCGATCAGCCCGAGCCTGGTACGCGGTTCCCGGCCCAGCAGCAGGTTGCGTGCCACGCTCATGGACGGCACCAGCCCGATCTCCTGGTGGATGGCCTGGACGCCGGCGTGCTGGGCGTCGACGGGAGAGGCGAACGCGGTGTCCCGGCCGGCGAACCGGAGCGTCCCGGCATCCGGCCTGTAGACCCCGGTCATCACCTTGATCAGGGTGGACTTTCCGGCGCCGTTCTCCCCTACGAGAGCGTGCACCTCGCCCGGCATCATTTCCACGAAGACGTTGTCAAGCGCCACCACGCCCGGGAAGCGCTTGACGACGCCGCGGACTTCCAGCAGAGGCTCGCTGTCGGTCACGTAACTCCTCTCGCACGGCCGTGCGGTTCCTCCGGTCGCGGCCTGGTCGCACGGGCACGCGGGCCTGGTCAGTACGCGCCGGACAGTGACTGCTTGGCGTTGGACGCGTCGTACTCCCGATCGGAGATGATGACTTTGTCGGGGATGGGCTCACCGGCGACGAACTTCTGCAGGGTCTGGAACGCCAGCGGGCCGAACCGCGGGTTGGACTCCACCACGGCGTAGATCCAGCCGTCCACGATGCCCTGGACCGCGTTGCGTGTCCCGTCCACTGAGACGATCTTGATGTCGCCCTTCTTCTTGCCCGCACCCTTCAGCGCGGTGACCGCCCCCAGCGCCATCTCGTCGTTCTCGGCGTAGATGGCGTTGACGTCGGGGTTGCTCTGGATCATCTGCTCGGTGACCTGCTGGCCCTTCTCCCGAGTGAACTCACCGGTCTGCTCGAAGGTGATCTGGATATTCGGGGCCTTGGCCTGGATCTCCTGCTTGAAGCCGTTGGTGCGCTCGGTGGTGACGTTGTTTCCGGACGCGCCGAGCAGGATCGCCACCTTCCCCTTGCCGCCCAGCGCCTTGATCATCTGGTCGGCCGCGCGCCTGCCCTGAGTGGTGAAGTCCGACCCGATGAAGGTCAGGTAGTCCTTGCAGGCGGTTGCGTTGATCTTGCGGTCGACGGTGATGATCGGGATGTGCTTGGCCGTCGCCTGCTGGAGCACCGGCTCCCAGCCGTCGGAGTTGAGCGGCGCGATCACCAGAGCCTTGGCGCCCTGCGCGATGAGCTGCTGGACGTCGCTGATCTGCTTGTTGAACAGCGACTGGCCATTGGTCGTCTTCAGGCCGGTCAGGCCCAGCTTGGACGCCTCGTCCTTGATCGACTTTGTCTCGGCGATCCGGAACGGGTTGGCCTCCTTCTCCGACTGGGAGAAACCGACGACCGAGGACTTCAGATCGAACTTGGTGGCCCCGAACTTGTCGATGGTGCATGACGGGCCGGCGTTGCCCGTGGGCGTCTGGACCGCCTGCTGACCCGCCGTGTTCTCGGCGGAGCCGGAGCCGGAGCCGGAGTCCTCGGACTTGCCGCATCCGGCGATGACCAGGACGAGTGACGCGAGCAACGCGGCTCGATACGCATGACTTCTCGCAGGCACGATCATCGGTGGTTCCTCCCACGGGGCGGGTCGAGTGGCCTAATTGAGCCACCAGCGATCGCTTTTTGTCAATACCGATCAGACGCCCGCAATTCAGGCGGTGAACTGGACGAAGTTGGCTGGGATCGTGGATGGAAACGATCTGGAGTGCGCAGGTTCGATCGGTCCAGGTCACTGTGCCGCGCGGCCGACGGTGCTCTCCCGAATCTCCAGCGAGTACGGGATCTGCACGTCCTGGACGGCGAAGGCGTCCCTGGCGTCCACCCGGCGGCGAATGAGGTCGACCGCGGTCGTGGCGATGGCGGCCTTGTCGGGCGCGATGGTGGTCAGGGACGGGATGCTGTACGCGCTTTCCTCGGTGTTGTCGAACCCGATTATCGCCACATCGTCCGGGACGCGCAGGCCGTGTTCGGCGGCCGTGCGCAACGCGCCTATGGCCAGCAGGTCGTTGAAACAGAACACCGCATCGGGCGGGTGGGGCAGTTCGAGCAGCCGTCGCATGGCCTGCGCGCCTTCCCGCCGGTGGTATTCGAGGGCGGGCACGATCAGTTCGCCCGTCTCCGGGAGGCCGGCCGAATGCAGGGCCGCCCGGTAGCCCTCCATCCGGAGGGCGGCGGTGCCACGCCACGGGTGCTGGCCGATGGCCGCGATCCGCCGGCGGCCGAGGGCGGCCAGATGGGCCACCGCCCTCTGGGCGGCCTGCACGTTGTCGATCGCCACGCGGTCGAAGGGCACCTCGACGGAGTGCTCGCCCACCAGGACCAGTGGGACGGCGAGGTCGAATGCGCCGAAGTCCTCGGCGGCCAGCGCCTGAGGGCTGAGGATCGCGCCGTCGATCATGTGCGGGCCCATCGCCGCCAGGGCGGAACGCTCGCGATCGCGCGCGCCTTGCGTCTGCTCGATGAGCACGTTCCAGTGATGGCGGCGCGCCGCGGTGATGACCAGCCCCGCGAGTTCGCCGAAGTAGGGGATGCTCAGCTCGGGCACCACCAGAGCGATGAATCCGGTCCTGCCGCGGCGCAGGTTCCGCGCGCCCAGGTTGGGCCGGTAGCCGGTGGCGGCCAGCGCGTCCTCCACCCGGCGGCGATTCTCCGGTTTGACGAAGGCGTAGCCGTTGACCACGTTGGAGACCGTCTTCACCGAGACGCCTGCCAGCGCCGCGACGTCCTTGAGCGTTGCCGCCACCGTGTCCCACCCTCCGCGGTCTCCACCAGTTGCCCGAATCCTAGCGAGCGAAGTCATTTACAACGTTGTTCCAACGTTGTAAAACTTCCTCAAGCGTCCGGACCGGAGGGGCGGTCCATGTTCCAGCCCCACCCCCGACAGCCGCATCGGGCCGGTTCCCGCGGACCGCCGATGACGACCTTTCACTGCGAATCCGAGGAGACAGGCGAGTGCTGCGTTATCCGTTGATCCGTCTGAACCCGAGACCGAGCCTGGTCACCGTGACGGAGGCACTGGAGAACATCGTCGGTGCCCGCCCGATCGGAGACCAGCGGCATTACACCGGCATCCGGCTCACCGCCGGCGCCTTCGCTCCCGCGGAAGGCGACGGGTGGCCGGCGACATGACAGGCCCGATCACTGCAGAGTTCGCCGGGTGCTACGGGCGGCCGCCCGTCGGGGTGTGGCACGCGCCCGGCCGGGTCAATCTCATAGGCGAGCACACCGACTACAACGACGGGCTAGCCCTGCCGTTCGCCCTCGGCCAGGGGGTGCGCGTCGCGGCGGCGCCGCGGGAGGGCGTGCTGGAGCTGCGCTCCCGGCAGGTGCCGGACGCACCGTTCGTGGTCGACCTTTCGGAGATCGGAGTCCGGGCCGTGACGGGCTGGGCCGCCTACGGCGCCGGGATCTGGCAGGCATTCCACAAGGCCGGTCATCCTGTGGGCGGTGCTGCGATGCTGGTCGATTCCGATCTTCCGCAGGGCGCCGGGCTGGCCTCCTCTGCCGCGCTCGAGTGCGCGATCGCGCTGGCGCTGCGGGATCTTTACGGATTGCCGCTCACCCGCACGGAACTCGTACGGATCGCGCAGCAGGCCGAGAACGAGTTCGTCGGCGTCCCGTGCGGCGTCCTGGACCAGTCGGCGGCCATGCTCTGCACCGCGGGCAACGCCCTGCTCCTGGACTGCCGCACCTGGACGGCCGTGCACATCCCGGTCGCTCTGAACGGCCTCACCCTGCTCGTCATCGACACTCGCGCGCAACATGAGCTCCTCGACGGCGCCTACGCCTCCCGGCGGTCGGAGTGCGAACGGGCCGCGAGGTTGCTGGGGGTGCGTACGCTCCGGGACCTGCCGGATCCGGCAAAGGCGGCGGAGCGGCTGGCAGAACGGGGGTTGCGCCGCCTCGTCCGCCACGTTGTCACCGAGAACGAGCGCGTCGGCATCGCCGTGGACCTGCTCGCCGCAGACCGCGGCGCCGAGGTGGGCGCCTTGCTGAACGCGTCGCACCGGTCGCTGCGTGACGACTTCGAGGTGTCCTGGCCCGAGGCCGACGCCGCCGTCGACGCGGCGGTGCGCGCGGGCGCGGCCGGCGCCCGCATGCTCGGCGGCGGATTCGGCGGCTCGGTCCTCGCGCTCGTCGAAGACCGGCGTCTTCCGGGCGTACGCGCGGCGGTCGAGGCGGATTTCGCGCGGCGGGGGTGGGCAGCGCCCGCCTTCCTGGCCGCCGACCCGTCGGCGGGCGCGCACCGGGTGACCGGCTTGCGGGAGCGAGTCGCATGAAGCGCACCGTGATACGGCTGGCCGACGGCCGCACGCTCCGGTATTTCGATCAGCGACACGACGCCGACCGCAGCGCACCGGACCGGAGGAACCCGACCGCGCCGGCCTCCGGCTCGCAGGTCCGTCATGATCCGTTGCTCGACGAGTGGGTCACCTATGCAGCGCATCGCCAGGACCGCACCCACCTGCCCCCGGCCGACGGCTGCCCGCTGTGTCCCAGCTCGCCGGGCAGGTACACCGAGATCCCCGCGGCGGACTACGAGGTGGTGGTCTTCGACAACCGCTTCCCCGCCTACAGCCACCGCCTCGCCGGCGGCGGAGCCGGGTCGGGCGGCTCACAACTTCCCGGCCACTGCGAGGTGGTCTGCTTCACCCCCGACCACTCCGCGTCTTTCCGCGATCTCACCCCCGCCCGGGTTCAGACCGTCATGGAGGCCTGGGCGGACCGCACCACCGAGCTTTCCGCCCTTCCCTACGTCCAGCAGGTCTTCTGCTTCGAGAACCGAGGCGAGGAGATCGGCGTCACCCTGTCGCACCCGCACGGCCAGATCTACGCCTATCCCTTCATCACCCCGCGGACCTCCCGCATGCTCGCCTCCGCCGGTGCCCACCGCGACCGCACCGGCCGTGACCTGTTCGCCGAGAACCTCGCCGCCGAGCGGGAGGCCGGCGATCGGGTCGTGGCCAGCGGCCGACACTGGACCGCGTTCGTGCCCGCCGCCGCCCGTTGGCCCTACGAGGTCCACCTCTACCCGCACCGCAAGGTCCCCGACCTCGCGGCGCTCGACAGCGAAGAACGCGCCGAGTTCGCCGTCCTGTACCTGGACATGCTGGCCCGGCTCGACGCACTGTTCGACGCGCCGGCCCCCTACATCTCCGCCTGGCATCAGGCCCCGACCCGGATCGACCGTGATCTGGGCTACCTGCACCTGCAACTGTTCACCAACCGCCGCGCCCCCGGAAAGCTGAAGTACCTGGCCGGCTCCGAAGCCGCCATGGGGGCCTTCGTCAGCGACGTCCTCCCCGAGGAGGCCGCCCACCGGCTTCGATCGGTGACCCTGCCCGCCCCGGCGCCGTCCGCCCGGCGACCGATCAATGCGGGCCTCTGATCGCGCCACCCTGCTCCGCCATCACTCGCATCCGACCATCCCCCGTTAGTGAGGACGAGCGATGAACATCCCACCCCACCGCGGCATGGCCGGCCGTGCCATGCCCGGCCACGCCACGGCCTCAGGCGCATGGGCCCAATCCGGCAACGCGGCCTTCAGAGCCCTGACGGCCCTTAGCGTTGCCCTCATCATGCTCGGGGCCATGCTGGTCGGCGCCGCGACGGCCCAAGCGGACCACATTCCCAAGACGCCGCCGTTGACGACCCCCTGGACGAGTCAGGTCTCCCGGACCGACCCGCTCCCCGAGTACCCGCGCCCCCAGTTGACCCGCCCGGACTGGCAGAGTCTCAACGGGCAGTGGCAGTTCGCCGCCACGGAGGCCATCACCAGCCCTCCGGTCGGCCAGAACCTCGCCGAAACCGTCCTGGTGCCGTACCCGATCGAGTCGGCGTTGTCGGGCATCATGCGGCACGAGAACAACATGTGGTACCGGCGTACCTTCACGGTCCCGGCCGCCTGGTCCGGCAAGCGGATACAGCTCAATTTCGGCGCCGTCACCTGGCGCGCCAACGTCTGGGTCAACGGCGTCGACGTCGGCACACACAGCGGCGGTTACGACGCGTTCAGCTTCGACATCACCGATGCGCTGCACAGCGGCGACAACGAAATCATCGTCGGCGTCTACTCGCCGGTGGACGCGGCCGGCAACCCCATCGGCAAGCAGCGACTGAACCCCAGCGGCATCTTCTACACCGCCTCCAGCGGTATCTGGCAGACCGTCTGGCTGGAACCCACCACCCCTGCCCACATCACCCGCCTCGACACCACGCCCGACGTTCCGGCCAGGGCGCTGGACGTCGTCGCGCACGTCGGCGGCGGCAACGCCCAGAACGTCCATGCCGAGGTGATCGCGGGTGGAAAGGTGGTCGGTTCCGCGGACGGCTCGCCCGGATCGCACCTGCGGATCCCCGTGCCCAACGCGCACCTGTGGAGCCCCGATGACCCTTACCTCTACGACCTGCGGGTGAGTCTCACCGGCACCGGCGGCGGTGATGTGGTCGGTGGATACGTCGGCATGCGCTCGATCGGCAAGGCCGTTGTCGGCGGCGTCCTGCGGCCGGTCATCAACGGCAAGTTCGTCTTCCAGATGGGCACGCTCGATCAGGGGTACTGGCCGGACGGCATCTACACCGCTCCCACTGACGACGCCTTGAAGTTCGATCTGCAGCAGGAGAAGGCGCTCGGATTCAACATGGTCCGCAAACACATCAAGGTCGAGCCTGCCCGCTGGTTCTACTGGGCCGACAAGCTCGGGCTGATGGTGTGGCAGGACATGCCCGCCATGCGCACCGGCACGGACCCGTCGAGTGCGGACCGGGCCAACTTCGAGTCCGAACTGCACCGCGTCGTCGACCAACTCAAGGGCATCACCTCGATCGTGCAGTGGATCCCCTTCAACGAGGGCTGGGGGGAGTACGACTCGGCCCGTATCGCCGACCTGGTCAAGAGCTGGGACCCCAGCCGCCTGGTGGACAACAACTCGGGTTCCAACTGCTGCGGCACCGACGGCGGCAACGGCGACGTCGTCGACGACCACATCTACGTCGGACCGGGCCAGACCCACCTGCCCACCTCCAGCCGGGTCGCCGTTCTCGGCGAGTACGGCGGCCTCGGCCTGCGTGTCAGCGGCCATGAATGGTCCCCGGGCAACGGGTTCAGCTACGAGATGGAGCCGGACTCGGCGACGCTCACCCAGCGCTATGTCGCCATCACCGGGCAACTGCGCGATCTGATCACCACCCGGGGTCTGTCGGCATCGGTCTACACCGAGCCCACCGATGTGGAGAACGAGGTCAACGGGTTCTACACCTACGACCGCAGAGTCCAGAAGATGGACTTCGCGCAGGTGCTGGCGGTCAACAACTCCGTCAAAACCGCCGCTCAGGGCCAGTACTTGCCCATCGGCTCGCTGACGTCGTTCAAGGTCACCACGCCCGGGTACACCGACCGATCGCTGAGCCTGTCCGGTGGTCTCGGGATCACGGCAGTCGTTAACACCGCGAGCTCGGAAGCGGCACGGCGGGACGCGACCTTCTGGGTACGATCGGGCCTGGCCGACCCCTCCTGCGTCTCGCTCGAATCGCGTGGCGCGCCCGGCCAGTTCCTGCGCCACTTCGGCTACCGGGCCCGCCGCGACGCCAACGACGGATCGTCGCAGTTCGCGCAGGACGCGACCTTCTGCGTGCGTTCCGGGCTGTCGGGCGGCGGCAGTTCCCTGGAGTCGTACAACTACCGCGGCCGCTATCTGCGGCACATCAACTCCGAGGTCTACATCTCTGACGACAGCGGCGCCAACGCCTGGGACGCCCCTGCCGGCTTCGCCGCCGACGCGACCTGGTCGCCCACCACACCCTGGTGGCGCAGCGGTGCCGACCTGCCGACCGGGCAGGCCAAGTCGCTGCAGGTCGTCACGCCCGGCTACACCGATCGTTACTTGAGGCACAAGGACGGCCTCGGCTACACCGACGTCGTCAACGCCGCAGCCGACGCCGGGCTCAAGGGCGACGCCACCTTCATCATCCGAGCCGGTCTCGCCGACTCCAGTTGCTATTCCTTCGAATCCCGCAACTACAGCGGCCACTACCTGCGGCACCAGAACTTCCGCATCCGCAAAGACCCACGCGACGGCTCCGCGCTGTTCGACCAGGATGCGACATTCTGCGCCCAGCCCGGCCGCTACGGCTCCGGTGACGTGACGCTCGCCTCCTACAACGAGATCGGTCACAACATCCGGCACTACGCGGCGCAGGTGTGGGTCGCGAGCAACGGCGGGCCGTCCCCCTGCGATTCGCCGTCGTCTTACGATCCGGATGTCACCTGGCACCTCGCCGCTCCCTGGACGCCCTGATCCGTTACCTGCCCGCCGAGCGGGCCGTCCGTGGCGCCCGAGTGGGTGCCACGGGCGGCCGAACTCGGCTTCATCGCCGGCGAGAGCGACGGTAGTCATCGGGCGGGCACCCGCATGCTCGCACTCGCCGAGGAGTTCAAAGCCGCCGGCGCGGTTGGAATCGGCGACGTCGGGCGGTCCAAGTCTGGCAGGCGATCTGGAGGCGAGCCGTTCATCGCCCGGCCTGGTGGCGACGTTGAGCTTGCTCCCTAGGGAGCGGTCGCTCGCAACCTGCAGGTGATTGTAACGATTCAGATTCCGGTCAACGAATGTCCGCGTCCTCACGCTGATTCCTCGTGTTCACGGCCGTACTGCGGGTTCGTTCTCTGATCCTTGCTCGATCTGACATCAGGCTCTTTACCTGCCTTAATGCTCTGCAGCCAAGGTGTCGACGGCGGGTCGGAGCGATCGCCGCAGACATCTGAACGACCCACCCCCTGGACAAGTCCGGCCGTGCGTGCTGTAGTCATCAGAGGCTGAATCCTTTCATAGTGCCTCCGGGCTTGAGCAGAGCGCGGCCGAGCCTCTGGCGTGCCTCTCGGGGGATCGCTGCATTTCGGCCGAATCGATTCACTCTTCGTAGAGGGGTTCAATGAACGCAGTACCGTCTCCGAGCCGGCGATCGGTGCTCGCGGGGGGCGCCGCTGCGGCGCTGGGCGCCGCCGGTCTCCTGGCCAGAACGTCCCGGGCGCATGCCGCGCCCGGGGGCCTGGTGGGCATCACGTACTCCACCTGGTTCCCCCCGACCGTCTGGTCGAGCAACGGGGGCTGCACCTGGGGCACGCCGAAGCTGGGCGCGTATGACTCCGCCGATCCCGCGACCATCCGTCAGCACGGCGCCTGGCTCGCCGATGCCGGCATCGACTTCATCCTGATCGACTGGTCGAACGACATCGACTACCCCGGCGACCCGTCCCGCACCGATATCAAAGCGATCGAGGACGCCACGGCCGCCGTCTTCGCCACCTTCGCGCAGATGTCCGCGCGACCCAACATCGCCATCCTGATCGGCACTTCCCACGCTGAGGACTACGGCAACGGGCGGATCCAGGCCAAGGCCGACCAGGTGTACCGCACTTTCGTTGCCGACCCGGCATTCGGCGCGCTGTATCAGACCTTCCGCGGCAAGCCGTTGCTGGTCGACTACGCCGGCACCCCCGCGCTGTTCCCCAATGGCCTTCCGCCGTGGGACGACGGGCGGTTCACCGTGCGGCACATGACCGGGTTCGTCTCCGAGCAGCCCAACCTGCTGGCCGGGCGCGTGAGCAAGTACGGCTACTGGTCCTGGGAAGACCGCGGCGAGCAGACCTACCCGGTCGTCGACGGCGTACCCGAGGCCATGATGGTCACCGCGGGCGTGCGCGGCGACCCCAACGGCTGGGCCAGCGCCGACAAGCGCGAGGGTCGTAACAACGGGCAGACCTTCGTCTCGAAGTGGGACCGTGCGGTCGCCATCCGGCCCCAGGTCGTGCTGGTGCAGTCGTTCAACGAGTGGACCGGATGCCCCGCCAGGCCCGGTGAGGAGATGAGCCCGGAGTTCAGCAACGACATCGAACCCAGTGTTGAACTGGGCACGCAGTACCTTGACCTGCTCAAGCAGCAGATCAGCCGCTTCAAGACCACAGGGTGACCTATCACCTCGCCTTGATGGGCGCTGCACTCCCCGCCGCCCCTGGATTTCGAAGGATCGTCGCAAGAATGAACGTCAGCGCTGCCGTCCATTGGGAACGCCTCGATCGAGCCATCCGCGGTTGGTGGGACGAGGACGTTGTCACCGCCCAGGAGGCGAGCGTCCGCGCCGATGAGAACGTGCTCTTCCTGCCGGAGCCCTATGCCTCCGGCGGAGGCCGGGTCGGGCCCGCTTGGTACCGGTCGATGTTCGCCTGGGACACCTGGTTCAGCAACCTTGCCCTGCTCGTTCACGACCGCAAGGACCTCGTCCGGGCGCATGTGGTCGACTATCTGTCGATGGTGGAGCGTTTCGGCTTCATGCCCAACGCCAACCAGGTTGCTTTGCGCACCCGTTCTCAGACGCCGGTATTCCCGGACAGCGTGCTGCGGTACGTCCGTGCGACCGGCGACGATGCGCTCCTGCACCGCGCGTACCCGGCGCTGGTGACCGAGTACACCGGCTACTGGAACGACGATCACCACCGCACCGCTTGCGGGCTCGCCCGCTGCGCAGACCTCGGTGACCCTTCGCTGGACCCGCGCTTGGCGGCGGAAGCCGAGACCGGGCTGGACTGGACCCCGATCTACGCGGGTGATGCCCGCCGGGTGGCGCCGCTGGTCATCAATTGTGCGCTCGTACGTTATGCGGAGGTGCTCGGCGATCTCGCGGATCTCCTCGGGCGGCCGGGCGACGCGCGGCGGTGGCGCGCCGAGGCCGCCGATCGGAGCGCTCTCATCCGTGACCTGTGCTGGGACGAAGAGCAAGGCTTCTTCTTCGATTTCGACCACGTGGCCGACCGTCGAATGCCGTACTGGAGCTTGTGCGGGTACTGGCCGTTGTGGTCGGGCACGGCCACGGAAACGCAGGCGCGCAGGGCGGCCGCCGCTCTGGAGCGGTTCCAGCATCCCCATGGGCCGGCGGTCACCGACCGGATGCTGGACAATCCGCATCCTGAGCTGGCCGACGGTGATCTCCAATGGATGCATCCTGCGGGCTGGCCGCCACTCGTCATCATCGCCTCCTGGGGGTTGGACAGGTACGGTCTGCGCGTTGCCGGGCGTTCCGTGGCACAGGGTTTCGTCGAGATGATGGTGCGTCACTTCGTGGCCACGGGCGAGCTGTACGAGAAGTACAACGTGGTCACGGGTGGCCTGAATCTCCCCAACGAGCGGTACGGAACCATCAGGCTGCACGGCTGGACATCGGCGGCCGCGGTCCTGCTCGGCCGCCGCGTCCACCATGACGCGCCCATTGAAGAGCTGCTTGCTGGCATAGAGCGTAGATTCGCGAGCGAGAACGACTGAAATGAATTGTTTCAATTCTCCGGTTTGAGTGGCGCCCGGTGAGGACCTGGGGCCGCTGAGCAGCCTGTGCGGAGGACGGGTGGTACCTCTTGGGTCCGGGTGATCGCCTTGACGTAGTCAGAGACGCACTCTTATCCTTGAGAGTGAATCGATTCATTACTCTTGGTCCGGTGGCCCGCGCCGGCCCCGAATGGTCGCGCAGGGCGATGACCCTGATCTGAGTTCGAGAGCCTTTCGCATGCCTACCCCTGGAGGAACCTTGACCGACCTGTCTGAGGTGAAGGCTTCGCTGAAAGCTCAGCGGATCGAGACTCCCTCGTGGGCGTACGGCAACTCGGGGACCCGGTTCAAGGTCTTCGCCCAGCAGGGGGTGCCGCGCACCCCGCAGGAGAAGATCGACGACGCCGCGCAGGTGCACCGCTTCACCGGCGTCGCGCCCAGCGTCGCCGTCCACATCCCGTGGGACAAGGTGGACGACTACGCCGCGCTGGCCGCGCACGCCAAGGAGCGCGGCGTGCGGATCGGCGCGGTGAACACCAACGTGTTCCAGGACGACGACTACAAGCTCGGCAGCGTCACCAACCCCGACCCGAAGGTCCGCCGCAAGGCCCTGGACCACCTGCTCGAATGCGTCGACATCATGGACGCGGTCGGG
>NZ_JASNWF010000014.1 GCF_030283205.1 Actinomadura opuntiae | reverse complement strand
CCGGCGGGCGGCACGGCCTGCGGCCTGGCGGGCCTCGGCCGGCGGGCCGCCGCCTCCGTCGGCCGGTTGCCCGTCCGGTTCGCCGGCGGCCGGCGTCCCGGTGGCCGGCTTCCGGGCGGCCGGTTTCCTGGTGGTGTCACGTTGCGACATCGGCTGACCCTTCTCTCATGCCGTCAGGTCGGGATGGACTCGCGGGCGGGCCGCGTCCGCCCGGCGCCCGGCCCGCCGCCGGTGTAGAGGCGGGCGAGCTTCGCGGCCTGCTCCGCGATGGCGTAGCGGTGGACGGCCGGCGGCACCGGAACCCGTCCGGTGCGGCGGCCGAGCTCGGCGGCCCAGGCGTCCGGGCCGGCGGCGGCGGGCAGGCGCGCGGCGTCCGGGGCCTCCTCGCGGGGCAGGTCGTCGAGGGCCGGGCAGGCGGTGCGGACGACGGGCAGCCCGGCGGCCAGCGCCTCCAGGACCCCGAGGCCGAACGTCTCCTGCGTGGACGGTGCGGCGAACACGTCCATGGCCGCGAGGGCCGGCGCGACGTCGCCCGTCCCGCCCGCGAGGACGACGCGGTCGAGCACGCGCAGGTCGCGGGCGAGCCGGTGCAGCCGGCCGCGTTCCGGGCCGTCGCCGACGATCAGCAGCCGGGCGCCGGGCATCCGGGCGACGGCCGCGACGAGCAGGCCGAAGCGCTTGGTCGGGACGAGGCGTCCGACGGCGCCGACGACGTGCGCATCGGGCGGGATGCCGAGGCGGTGGCGGGTCGCGGCGCGCCGTGCCTGGTCGAAGGCGAACGCGGCGGGTTCGATGCCGTTCGGGATGACGGTGATGCGGTCCCGCGGGACGCCCCAGGCGCGCAGCCGCGCCGCGACCGTCGGGGACACCGCGACCGTCAGCGAGCCGAGGCGCTCGGTCGCCCGGTAGAGGGCCTGGACGGCGCGGGTCGTGCGGCGGCCCTCGATGTGGCCGTCGCCCAGCGAGTGCTCCGTGGCGATGATGCGCGGCGTCCCGGCCAGGCGGGCGGCGACGCGGCCGTAGACGCAGGCGCGGTACAGGTGCGTGTGGACGACGTCGTAGCCGCCGTCGCCGATCACCCGGACGAGGCGCGGCAGCGCGCCGAGGTCGCGGTTGCCGCGCATGCCGATCTCGTGGACGGGCACGCCGCCGCGCCGGATCTCCTCGCCGAGCGCGCCCGCGTGCGTCAGCGTCGCCACCTCGCAGTCCAGCGGCAGGTGGCGCAGGAGCGCGGCGAGCTGGCGCTCGGCGCCGCCGTGCTCCAGTCCGGTGATGACGTGCAGGACGCGGGTCACATGCGGCTCCGCCACTGCATCTGGTGCCGGATGATCTTCGCGCGCAGCCGCAGGGCACCGTCGCGCTCGCCGATGTAGGCGCGGCCGAGCGCGTGCCGGGACGGCCGCTGCGGGCGGATGTCGCAGGCGTAGTCGTACCCGGCGGCGCGGACGGCGTCGACCTCGCGGGCCGTCGCGTGCCCGTACGGGTAGGCGAAGCCGGTGACCTGCCGTCCGACGATGTCCTCCAGGGCGGTGCGGCTCTCCTCGAGCTCCTCGCGCAGCTCGGTGTCGTCCACCCCGGGCAGCGACACGTGGTGGCGGCCGTGCGAGCCGACCTCCATGCCGGTGTCGGCGACGGTGCGCAGCTGCTCGGCGGTCATGAGCGGCTTGCGGGGGCCCTCGTCCCAGGCGTTGTAGGAGCCGACGCGCCCGGACACGGCGAAGACGGTCGCGCCGAACCCGTAGCGGACGAGGACGGGCAGCGCGCGGGTGGCGAAGTCGGCGTAGCCGTCGTCGAAGGTGAGGCCGACCAGGCCGCGCGCGCGGCCCTCGGCGTGCTCGGCGAGCAGCTCGGCCATCCCGACGCCGCGCAGGCCGCGGGCGCGCAGCCAGGCCATCTGCCGCTCGAACCGGGGCGGCGAGACGGTGACCAGGTGCGGGTCGTCAGCGTAGTGATCGATCGAGTGGTACATCAGCACCAGCGGCGGCGGCTCGACCTCCTGCGGAGGCTGCGCGGGCCTGGGCGTCGGCGCCGTCGCCGGCGTCGTGTGCGGCGCCGGTTCGGTCGGCTGGGTCACTGGTTCCCCCGGAAGAAGTACGGCCGCGGCGGGCGAGCGCGCCGGGCCTCCATGAGGGCCATGGGGTGCCCCATGGCGCGATGAGGTCGCGTCCCGCGACGGCGATCAGCGCGGCGAACGCGGCGGCGGTGGCGAGGCCGCCGGCGGCGAGCCGGACGATCGCGGACGCGGCGTCGCCGGAGCGGCCGAGCGGCCCGGTGGCGAGCAGGGCGGCGGCGCCGGCGAGGGACGCGAACAGGGCGAGCCGGGCGAGGTCCGCGGCGACGCGGCGCAGCGCGATCGGCGCGACGCGGGCGCGCAGCCCGGCGAGCAGCAGGACGGCGGCGAGGGTGATGCCGGCGGCGTCGGCGGCGGCCAGCGCGACCGTCCCGGCCGCTGCGGCGAGGCCCGCGCAGACGGCGGCGGTGACGGCGAGGCCGCCCGCGAGCACGCCGGCGGGCCGCCACGGCGGGCGCTTCTGCGCGAAGAACGCGCGGGCGGCGAGCCCGACCGCCGACTGCCCCCACAGCCCGAGCGCGTAGACGCGCAGGGTGGCGGCGGTGTCGCGGGTGTCGGCGGCGGTGAAGGCGCCGTGCTGGAACAGCACCGCGATGACGGCGGGCGCGAACGCGATGAGGAACGCGGCGGCGCACAGCACCAGGCCGCTGGCGACGACGAGGTCCTGCTGGATGCGGCGGGCGACGCCGCCGGTGTCGCCGTCCGCCGAGGCGCGCGCGAGGCGCGGGAACGTCACCGTGACGATCAGCAGCGACAGCACCATCGGGACCTGCGCGACCTTCTGCGCGTAGTTGAGGTGCGAGATCGACCCGGCGGTGAGCCCCGAGCCGATGAACCGCTCGACGAACACCTGCGCCTGGCGGGTGACGGTGTAGACGACGACGGGCGCGACGGCGGCGAGGCCGAGCCGCAGTTCGGCGCGGTCGACCTGCGGCGCGGCGTCCTCGCGCAGGCAGCGGACGAACGCGGGCAGCTGCACGGCGACCATCAGGACGCTGCCGCACGCGACGCCGATCGCCGCGCTCATGATGCCGACGAGCCCGGCGAATCCCGCGATCAGCGCGAGGATCCCGACGTTGTACGCCAGGTAGATCGCGGCGGGCGGGCCGAAGCGGTGGTGGGCGCGCAGCGTGGCGCTCATGAACCCCGCGAGGCCGAACGTGACGACGGTGAGCGCGGTCAGCCGGACGCACTGCACCGCCGGCCCCGGCTGCGTCAGCCCCGGCGCGAGGGCCCCGACGACGATCGGGGCCGCGAACCCGAGCGCGAGCGTGACCACGGTGAGGGCGGCGGCCATCCGGGGCAGCGTCGTGCCGGTGAAGGCGCGCAGGCCGCCGCCGCGGGCGAGCAGCCGGGTGACGACCGGGACCATCAGCAGCGCCATCGCGTCCTCGATGAGCAGCGGCGAGACGGTCTCGGGGATCGTCCAGGCGACGAGGAAGGCGTCGGTGGATCCGCTCGCGCCGAACCGGTGCGCCATGACCAGGTCGCGGACGAACCCGAGCCCGGTGCCGGCCGCGATCAGGACGCCCGACAGCGCGGCGGCCCGCCCCACCGAGCCGCCCCGCCGCACGTCCCGCGCCGTCATCCGCGGGTCCCTCCCGGCCGGTCGGGAGCGCTGGCACGGTCGGGAACGGCGGCGCGGTCGGGAACGGCGGCGCGGTCGGGAGCGGTGGCGCGGTCGGGGGCGAGGCCGAAGGCGCGGCGGGCGGCGGCGCCGAGCAGCACGCCGGTGAGCACGCACGTCGGCCCGCCCATGTCCGCGTACAGGAAGTTGACCAGCAGGAACGTCATGAACGCGGCGCCGATGAGCCAGAACGGGTCGCGCACGTCGCGGCGCGTCCACAGCCCCCACAGGATCGCGCCGAGCAGCCCGGCGAACCCGGCGAAGCCCACCACGCCCTGCTCGGACAGGATCAGCAGGTATTCGTCGTGCGGCGACAGCAGCGGCTGCCGCCGGTAGCCGTTGACCGGGTCGTCGGTCTCGCTGCCGGACGACAGCTCGATGCCCGCGTAGGCGTCCCGGTAGGCGGGGAAGTTCTTCACCCCGACGCCGGTGACCGGGTGGTCGGTCCAGATCCGGCCGGCGGCGGCCCACAGGTTGTAGCGGTCGCTGACCGACTGGTCCGGGGCGTTCACCGAGCTGACGATCGACGCGGACCGCTGGACGACCTCCCCGCCGCCGAGCAGCCCGAGCGCGACCAGCCCGAGCGCGGCGCAGCACACCGCCGCCTTCACCGCGAGCCACCGGTCGAAGACCAGCAGCATCAGCGCGACGGCGGCGGCGAGCGCGATCCAGCTGCCCCGGCTGAGCGCGAGCAGCAGCGCGAGCGCCAGCACGCCGAGCCCGGCCAGCGCCGCCGGTACCGCCGCGGCGCCGTACCGGGGCGCGACCAGCGCGAACGCCGTCAGCACCAGGCACGCGAACCCGACGACGATGGACATCGCCATGACGTCGGCGGCGCCGAACGTGCCGACCGCGCGGACGTTCTCGCCGCCGATCGACGCGCCCGTCCCGCTGAGCGACTGCGAGATCCCGTACAGCGCCTCGCCGAGCCCGAGGCCGAGCACCGAGCCGAACACGATCCCGAGGTCGCGGCGGTCCCGGACGAGCAGCACGACCGCGAGCGGCACCAGCACGAAGATCTGCACGTCCCGCACGAAACCGGACATGCTCGACGCGATGTCGGTGGACGCGACCGTCGTCACGCCGAACGCGGCCGCCGCCGGCGCGAACGCCCACAGCGCCCGGCGGGGCGGCGCGGTCCGCCGCGTCGCCACCAGCAGCGCGGCCGCCGCGACCAGCACGACGCTGGCGACGTCGCCCGCGGTGACCTGCACCCCGGTGCCGTCCCCGCCGTCGCCGCCGGACGGGACGCCGACGCACGCCACGGTCACCGCGACCAGCCAGCTCGGGCGGCCGCGCAGATCGGCGAGGACGCCGCCCGCCCGCACCGTCCAGTGCGGGCGGGCGGCGGCCGCCGCGCGGTGCCGGGGCAGCGTCGTCATGCGTGCCGCTTGCGGGGGGCGACCCCCCACACCCCCCGGGAAAGGCAGCCGCATGCCCTCGCTCCGCTCGGTCATGCGGCGTCCCGGCACAGCATCGCCCGCACCGTCAGCAGCAGGATGCGCAGGTCGGACCCGAACGACCAGTGGTCGATGTAGTGGTTGTCGAGGCGGGCGCGCAGCTCGATCGAGGTGTCGCCGCGGAACCCGTGCACCTGCGCCCAGCCGGTCATCCCGACGGGGACGCGGTGCCGCAGCATGTAGCCGGGGCACGACCGGGAGAACTGCTCCACGAAGTGCGGGCGCTCCGGGCGCGGCCCGACCAGGCTCATGTCGCCGCGGACGACGTTCCACAGCTGCGGCAGCTCGTCCAGCGACGTCCGGCGCAGGAACCGGCCGACCGGGCCCATCCGGTGGTCGCCCTCGACCGTCCAGCGGGTGTCGGACTCCTGCTCGTCGGCGGGCTTGAGGGTGCGGAACTTCAGCAGCACGAACTCCTCGCCGCCGCGTCCGATCCGCCGCTGCCGGAACAGCACGCCGGGGCCGCCCTCCAGCCGGACCGCGAGCGCGCACGCGGCCAGCACCGGCGCCGCCAGCGCCAGCGCGAGCGCGCCGACGGCCAGATCGAGGGCCCGCTTGGCGAGCCGCGGCGCGGCGCCGCGCAGCCGCCAGTCCACCCGCGCGCACGGCAGCCCGGCCAGGTACTCGCGCCGGGCGGGCGCCACCGGCACCACGTCCGACGGCGGCTGGACGAGCAGCGTCTCGCACGGCAGCCCGAACGCCAGCCGCAGCACCGCGTCCAGCCGGCCGGGGCGCACCTCCTCGGCGACGATCACCACGGTGTCGGCGCCGTGCTCCTCGACGAGCGCGGGCAGGTCGGCGGCGTCGCCGAGGACGGGCGTCGGGCCCGGCGCCGCGTCCGGCCCGCCGGCCGCGACCAGCCCGACCGGGGCGAGCCCGAGCTCGCCGCGCGCGAGCAGGATGTCGACGACGTGGTCGCTCATCGGGCCCGTCCCGACGACGACGGCGGTGCGGGCGCGCGACCGGCGGCACCGGTAGGTGCGCGCGGCGGCGTTCCCGAACGCCCGCACGGCCAGCGACAGCGCGCCGGCGACCGACGCGATCAGCAGCCATGCGGCCGTCCCGGCGCGCGACGGCGCGGTGCCGGGCGTCAGGACGGGCAGCAGCGCGGCGGCCAGCGCGCCGACCACGAGGGCCCGCACCAGCACGGGACGCACGTCCGCCAGCAGCGACGGGCTGCGCCGGACCCGGTACAGCCCGCCCGCGGCGTTCAGCACGATGACGGCGGCGGACGCGGCGGCGGGCAGCGCCCCGTCGGGTCCGGCGCCGCGCGCGACGGACACCGCGGCGGCCATCGCCCAGCCGTCGGCGACGGCGAGGCAGGCGGGGTACAGCACGGCGAGCAGCGCCGGGGACCGGTGGCGGCGCGGCAGCGACCGCGGCGGCGGATCGGCGAGGGGCGCCCCGGCGCCGATGGAGGCGCCCGGGTCGATGGAGGCGCTCAGCCCCTGGGCTCTCATCTCGCGCGTCCCTTCGCTGACAGGAGCTCACCGGCAGGTGACGCCGGCGGGCCCGCCGTGCCATGGCGCCGCGCGCATTCCCCGCCGCCGAACACGGGGTCCGCAAGCGGCCGGGAACCAGCATCGCAGCGCGCGGCGGCGATGATCGGCGCTTTTAACGAAGGCCACCTCAGTCTTGAATAGAAGATCGACACTGTCCGAGTGCTACCCACCTGACCTGCGGCGACGACCCCATCGCCGGCCATCGCTTTCGCCAAGAAACACCAAGGCCGCCGATCCCCCGGCGGCCCTTGCATTTTCCTATCCCGGGACGCCGCCGACGCCTTTCCTTTTCGCCCGGCACCGCGCCGATTGCGAGCAATGACATGCGTTCCGCCGCCCGTGCCGCCCGCGCCGCCGCGGGAACGGCTGGGGCGCGTGCGGCGAAAGATAGGAAGAACCACCTCCACGGCGCGAACCTTCGGGGCACGATGGACGTCACATGTGATCGGGTGCGATGACCGGCCGTCCCCCCTGGTGCGGGCCGGGATCGACGGGCGTCCGTCGGCGGTCGCGTCGCGGGGTCCGTGCTCCGCCCGGTTCGGGTGGGCTGGATGAGGGAGAACGGTGCGAGGGAAGTCGGTTGCGGTGGTCGCTCTGGTCCTGGGGCTGGCGACGGCGTGCGGTGGCAGCGGCGGCGAGGCCGGGACGGCCGCGGCGGGCGGCGGTGAGGAGAGCGCCCCCAAGGTGACGATCACCCCCGCGAACGGCGCCGGCAAGGCCCGGCCGGACGAGGGCGTGACGGTGGCGGCCGCCGGCGGCACGCTCGGCCAGATCTCCGTGCAGCTGAAGAGCGCCGCGTCCGGCAGGACGGTGCAGGTCCCCGGCGAGCTGTCGGCGGACAAGCGGCAGTGGCACTCCACCTGGACGCTGCAGCCGGGCGGCAGCTACCAGGTGTCGGCCACCGCCACCTCCGCCAAGGGCAAGGCCACCACGGCCACCAGCGCCTTCAGGACGAGCCGGGCGACCGCCGCCACCGTGATCAACAACGTGGTGCCGAGCGCGAACGAGACGGTCGGCACCGGCATGCCGATCTTCATCCAGTTCAACAAGACGGTCCCGGCCAAGGCCCGCGCCGCGATCGAGAAGAGCATCGAGATCTCCTCGACCAAGCCGACCGAGGGCGCCTGGCGGTGGCTGGCGCCGGGCGAGTCGTTCAACGGCCTGCCGTCCCTGGTGTTCCGGCCGAAGCACCCGTGGACGCCGCACCAGCGGGTCTCCGTCACCGTCCACTACGCCGGGCTGAGGATCGGCGACAACGTGTTCGGCAACAAGGACACCGCCCGCTCGTTCAGGATCGGCGACTCGCACACCATCCAGGTGAACGCCCGGACCGACCGGCTCGTGGTCAAGAAGAACGGCCGCACCGTCCGGTCCTGGGGCGTCAGCCTCGGTGCCGGCGGCGACGTCCAGTCCGACGGCATCGACCACCTGCTCACCACCAGCGGCGTCCACCTGACCATGGACCACAGCCGCCTGGAGCGGATGCGCCCGCCGGGCAAGAAGAAGGGCGACCCGGGCTGGTACGACGAGCAGGTCCCGTGGGCCACCCGCATCTCCAACAGCGGCGAGTACATCCACCAGAACATGGACGACCCGACCTGCCTGGGCGACCGCAACTGCAGCCACGGCTGCGTCCGCTCCCCCGGCGACGACGCCCGGTGGTTCTACGGCTGGTCCTACCGCGGCGACATCGTCACCATCACCGGCACCAAGCGGAAGCTGGAGTGGTGGAACGGCTGGGGCTACTGGCAGATGCCGTTCGCCAAGTGGGCGTCGGGCAGCGCCCTCGGCAAGCCCGTCACCACCGCCGCCCTGAACGCCTCCTGACCCCCTCCGCGCCTTCCTCGTCCACGGCCGCGCCGACCCTCCGGGGCCAGCGCGGCCGCCGCGTTTACCGGGTGTTGGCCGCGGCCATGCCGGGGCTTAGGTTCCGCCCGGACCGGGGCTGCATAGCGTCGTCACTATGGGCAGTGACATCACGCGGCAGCAGGTCATCGACGTCGCCACCCGCCTGTTCGGCGAGCTGGGCTACGACGGGACCCCCGTGCAGCTGATCGCGGACGCCCTGGGCGCCGGCCCCACGGTGGTCACCGAGGTGGCGGGCGACAAGCGAGCCATCTACCTGGAGGTCATGCGGCAGGCGTTCGAGGCCGAGCGGGACATGCTGGACACGGTCGTGGAGCAGGCCGAGCCGGGACGCCGCGCCATCCACCAGATCGTCGACGGCTACCTGGACTTCCACCTGGCGCATCCGCAGAACCGCGCGCTGTGGGCGCACCGGTGGGTCGCCGACGCCGCCGACATCTCCGAGCTGGAGGACCGCTACGCGCGGCCGCTGTTCCACCTGGCCGTCCGCAAGATCCGCGACGTGATCCCGCCGGACGTCAACCCGTTCTACCTGCTCGGCACGATGGTCTGGTGCGTGCACGGCTTCCTCGGCTCGGGGGTCTTCGAGCAGTCGCAGGGCATGCGCAGCGCCTACGACCCGGAGATCATCGCGTCGTTCCGCGAGCACATGCACGTCCTGATGGACCGGCTGATGAGCCCGCGGTGCCCCGACGCCGATCCCCGCTGAGCGCGCCGGCTCAGACCAGGGGCAGGGCCGCGGGCGCGCCCTCGGGGACGGCCGGGGAGCGCGGGGCGACGCGCTCCACGCGCCGGTAGGGGGCGCCGGGCTCGGGGCGCGGGTCCTTCTCGCCGCGGTTCGGCCAGAACGCCATCGCCCGCTCGGCCTGCGCCGTGATGGTCAGCGACGGGTTGACGCCGAGGTTCGCGGTGACCGCCGAGCCGTCCACGACGTGCAGGCCGGGGTGGCCGTGGACGCGGTGGTAGGGGTCGATGACGCCGGTCTCGGGCGTCTCGCCGATGACGCAGCCGCCGATGAAGTGCGCGGTGGTCGGGATGTTGAACAGGTCGAACCACGTCCCGCCGGCGGTGGCGTCCAGCTCCTCGGCGAGCATCCGGACGGCCCGGTGCGCGATCGGGATCCAGGTCGGGTTCGGCTCGCCCTCGCCGAGCCCGGCGGACAGGCGGCGGCGGCCGAGCCGCCCGCGCCTCTCGGTGATCGTGATGGAGTTGTCGGCGGTCTGCATGACCAGCGCGATGACGGTCCGCTTCGCCCAGTCCTTCAGCGACAGGCCGCGCAGGATGATCGTCGGGTGCCGGGCGGCCTGGCCGAGGAACTTCAGCCAGCGCGGCGGGCCGCCGCCGTCGACCAGCAGCGTCCGGATGAAGCCCATCAGGTTGTTGCCGGCGCCGTAGCGGGTCGGCTCGATGTGGGTCTTGTCGTCGGGGTGGAAGGAGGAGGTGATGGCGAGGCCGGTGCTGTGGTCGACGTCCTTCTTGCGATGCCACACCGTCATGCGCTCGACGCCGAGGAGCGCCTCGGAGTTGGTGCGGGTCAGCTCGCCGAGGCGGGGCGACAGGTGCGGCAGGCGGCCGGTGGCGCGCATCCGGTGCAGGAGCCGCTGCGTGCCGTAGGTCCCGGCGGCGAAGACGACGTGCTCGGCGGTCAGCGTGCGGCGCCGCCTGCGCAGCGGCGCGGTGTGCTCCGTCTCGACCGTGTAGCCGCCGCCGTCCCGGGGCGCCACCGCCGTGACGGTCGTGTCGGGCAGCACCTGCACGCCGGCCTGCTCGGCCAGGTACAGGTAGTTCTTCGTCAGCATGTTCTTCGCGCCGACGCGGCAGCCGATCATGCAGGAGCCGCAGGCGGTGCACGTCGTCCGGCGGGGGCCGGCGCCGCCGAAGAAGGGGTCGTCGTGGTCCTCGCCCGGCCTGTCGCCGAAGTACACGCCGACGGGCGTCGGATGGTAGGTGTCGCCCACCCCCATCCGGTCGGCGACGCGCTTCATCGCCTCGTCGGCCGGGGTGACGAGCGGGTTGACGGTGACGCCCAGCATCTTCTGCGCCTGCGCGTAGTACGGCTTCAGCTCGTCCTGCCAGTCGGTGATGTGGCCCCACTGCCGGTCCTTGAAGAACGGCTCCGGCGGCACGTACAGGGTGTTGGCGTACACCAGCGACCCGCCGCCGACGCCCGCGCCCGCGAGCACCAGCACCCCGGCCTTGCCGCCGACGAGGTGGATGCGCTGGATGCCGCGCATCCCCAGCCGCGGCGCCCACACGTACTTGCGCAGCCGCCAGGACGTCTTCGGCAGCGTCCGCTCGTCGAAGCGGCGGCCCGCCTCCAGGACGGCGACGCGGTAGCCCTTCTCCGCCAGCCGCAGCGCCGACACGCTGCCGCCGAATCCGGACCCGACGACGATCACGTCGAAGTCGTACGCGGCACCGGACATCGGAGCATCACCTCACTGGGACGGCCGAGCATGGGGTCCCCGACTATGGCGCCGCGCTCCGTCGCGCACCATGCACGCGGTGCAACGATTCGGCGGCCCGGTTGTCACCGGATTGACAAAAACGCGCACCGGGCCGGATCCGGCGTCGCATCGGGGGGTTCGACGCCGCCGAGCAGGGCGCGGCACGGCTCCCAGCGCGGCGCGGTGCGGCTCAGCGCGGCGCGGCGGGGTTCAGCGCGGTGCGGTGCGGCCGGCGAGGCGGGCGTGCAGGATCAGCTCCATCTCCAGGCAGCGCCGCGGGTCGCGCAGGTCGTCCCCGAAGAGGTCCTGGAGGTGGCGCAGCCGGTACCGGACGGTCTGCGGGTGCACGCGCAGCCGGCGGCTCGCGTCGGCGGCGTTGAAGTTGTGCTCCAGCAGCGCCAGCAGCGTCTCGGCGAGCCGCTCCCGGCGGGCCGGCGGGACGGCGCTGAGCGGCGCCAGCCGGGTCGCCGCGGCGTCGTCGATCAGCTCCCCGGCCCGGGAGATCACCAGCGCCGGGACGTGCTCGGCGCTGCGGATCAGCCCGCCGTCCGGGATCACCCCGCGCACCGCCAGCGACAGCGTCTCGCGCGCCCAGCGCAGCGAGTCGGCCGCCCGCGCGAGCGGCACCGCCGGGCCGATCGCGACCGCCCAGTCGTGCAGCAGCGCGTCCGGCAGCGCGGGCCGGGCGGGCCCGTCCGGGTCCGGGACGAGCAGGCACGGCTCGGGCGCCCCGAAGTCGCACAGCAGGCCGGCGGCGGCCGCGGCGGGCGCCCGGCCGGCGTTCTCGCGGCGCCGCCGCGCCACCGCGACGGCCACCGTCCGCGGCAGCGGCCAGCGGGCCTCCGCCGCCAGCGCCGCGACCCGCGCGGCGTCAGCGGGCGGGTCGGCGAGCAGCAGGTGCAGCAGCCGGGCCCGGCGGCGCTGCGCGGCGAGGTCGTCGGCCCGGTCCGCCCGCGCGGCGACCTCCGCGGCGTACCCGGCGGCGATCACCTCCGACACCGCGTCCATGTAGCAGAACTGGGCGTCCACGACGAGGCCGAGCGCGCCGAGGTCGAGGTCGAGCCCGCCGGGCACGGCCGCGAGCGTCCGCCACGCGGCCAGCGCGGAGCGCCGCAGCGCCTGCTGGGTCTCCACCGGGTCGCGGCCGTCGCGCGCCTGGTGCCGCCCGACCCGCAGGTAGAACGCCGCCACCCGCTCCCAGCCGGCGCCGGGGTCCTCGACGAGGTCGCAGAAGTGCCGGATCGCGGCGGCGATCCCGGCGCGCGCCCGGCGGGCCTCCTCCTCGCCGATCGGCGGATCGCCGCGCCGCAGCTCGTTCAGCACCTCGTCGGCCGCCCGGTCCACGTGCGGCCGCAGCCGCCGCGCCACCCATGCCGGGACGGCCTCGAAGGCCCGTACGTCCAACCCTGTTCGCACCACGCGTCGCTCCCCCTGTCCCAGGTCCGCCGGTCTCCGGCGCTCCCCAGGATCCCGGATGGGGACCCGATTCCGATTGTCGCTGAAATAAACCGTTCAGCGTCCTTTCCTGGAGTCGACTGACAAAACCGCGGGCCGCCCGGCATTTGCCTTTCGCCATTTCGGAAATCCGACGGAAACGGCGGGGGTCTCCGCCTCCGGCGGACCATCGCGTCGGCGCGCGGCGCGGATCAGGGTTTGCGGGCGATGCCGGCCAGCATCTTGCCGCGCAGTTCGGGGCCGCCGGTGCGCCACCGGGACGCCTCGACGAGGCCCGGCGGCAGCAGCGGCCACCCGCCGAAGAACGCCTCGATGGCCTCCCGGGTCCGGATGGTGACGCCGGCGGTGGCGTTGCCGTACGGGCTGGTGATCTCGGCGAGCTCGGCGTCGGTGTAGCCGTCGGTGCTCGGCGTCGAGACGGCCAGGTGGCCGCCGGAGGGCAGCCGGTCGCGGTAGGCGGCCACCACCGCGTGGGGGTCGTCCTCGTCCGGGATGAAGTGCAGGACCGCCAGCATGAGCACGGCGACCGGCTCGCCGGGGCCGAACAGCGCGGCGACCTCGGGACGGGCCAGCACCGCGTCGGCGTCCCGCATGTCGGCCCGGATCGCGGCGACCCCGGCCGGCTTGGCGCGCAGAGCATCGTTGTGGGCGGCCACGACCGGGTCGTTGTCGACGTAGACCACCTGGGCGTCCGGGTCGGCCGCCAGGGCGATCTCATGGACGTTCGGGGAGGTCGGCAAGCCCGTGCCGAGGTCCAGGAACCGGCGGACGCCCGCGCCGGCGAGCGCCCGGACGCCGCGCTCCAGGAAGCCCCGGTTCGCGCGGGCCATCATCCCCGCGAGCGGCTGCGCCTCCAGCAGCCTGGTCCCCGCCTCCCGGTCGGACGCGAAATTGTCCTTGCCGCCGAGTAACCAGTCATAGATGCGCGCCGGGCTCGGACGCGAGACGTCCATGCCGGCCGTCGTCCATTCGCTGCTCATCCCCGCCTGGCCTCCTCCTCGCGCGACTGCGTGCCGCACCGACCATAAGCAGGAATTCGCGGCGGGGCCATCGCGCGGGGGCGTTCTTTCAGGGCTGGAACGTGTTAATTGCCGTGATTCGCCAGTGGCCGGAATTGCGGACGACGGTGACGGCGAGCATGGCGGGCGACGTCGTGCTCTTGCCGTCGCCGGTGCGGGTCGTCTGCTGGTCGGCGTAGACGAGGAGGCGGGCGCGGCCGTCGTGGAGGGTGATGACGGCGCTGTCGGTGACCCTGGTGCTCAGGACGGTCTTCTGCCGCGGCGCGTCGGTGCGGACCCTGCCCATCAGCGCCGCGTACCGGCGGACGGCGTCGCCGGCGAGGTCGGTGCGGGCGGCGGCGTCGGTGCGGCCGGGGTCGGTGTAGTTGTAGGAGAACAGCGTGCCGACCATCGCGGCGACGGCGCCCTTGACCTCGCTGGTGGCGGCGCTGTCGGTGAGGGCGGTGTTGCGGACCGCGGGGTCGGCGCGGACGTCGCGGGCCCGCTGGTGCATCCAGATCCCGGACGCGGCGAGTAGCACGGCGAGCAGGCCGAGCGCGACGGGCGAGGCGGCGGCCGATGCGGCGGCGGCCTTCCAGCGGGCGGCGCCGGCGGCGATGCGGGTGGTCTGCGCGGCCATGGCGGGCCGTCCTCTCACGTCGTGCCCGTCGGGGCCTGGCCGAGGTCGCTGAGCCGCCAGCCGTCGGCGGTGCGGGCGAGCCGGCCCGCCAGGCGGTTCTGCTTGGTGACGGGGGCGCCGCCCGGCGGGGTGACGGTGGTCTCGACGGCCACCAGCACGCTCGCCTTGCCGGACCGCTCGTCGAGTTCGGAGACGGCGGCGTCCAGGATGCGGGCCGTGGTGACGGTGCGGGCCTTGCGGACCTGGTCGGTGAAGGCGGCGCGGCCCTGGGCGATCTGCTGGTGCAGGTCGCCGGTGGTGGAGTCCAGCCAGGTGCGGATTCCGGCGTCGACGGCGCGGTAGTCGAGGGTGTTGAGGTTCTGGACGCCCTGCTCGGCGCTCTGCAGGACGTCGTCGCGGGTGCGGGAGTAGGCGTAGGCGCCGTTGTGGGCGGCGGAGTACCAGGTCCAGCCGGCCCAGGCGGCGAACAGCGCGGCGAGGACGGCGAGGCAGGCGGCCGTCCGCCGCACGGTGTCGGCTCCCTGGAGCGCGTCCGTTTCGGGCATGTCGGGCCTCCCGGTCAGGCGGACTTCAGCTCGGTGATGCGCCAGCGGCCGCCGTCGCGGTGCGCGGTGACGGTGAGCTGGGCGGCGGCGGGGGTGCCGTCGGGCTTGCCGGCGCGGGTCGCGGTCTGGTCGAGGAACACCAGCAGCCGGGCGGTGTCGCCGGTCAGGGAGACCACGCCGGCGCGGACGACGCGGGTGGTCAGCGTGACGCGCTGCGCGGGCGCCTGCCGCCGCACCTGGCCGTAGATCTTCTCGTACTGGGCCGCGGCGGAGCCGGTGAGCACCTCCGACGCGGCGCGCCGCGCGGTGTCCACGTCGGCGGGCGTGTAGCTGAAGATGCGGCCGAGCGCGGTGGACACGTCGCCGGTGACGTCGGTGGTGGCGACGCCGTCGAGGACGGCCCGGTCGTGCGGGGTGCCGTCGTCGCGGAACCGTCCGGCGATCGGGTGCAGCAGCAGCGCGATGAGGACGAGCCCGAGCGCGATCCCGAGCGGTTTGTACAGGGCGAGCAGGCGGTTCATCGTGCACCGGCCGGGATCGAGGTGAGCGATTCGAGCTTCCAGCCGGACGCGGTCCGCACGACGCCGGCCTCGAACCGCTTGCGCTGCTGCGTGGGCGCACCGTCCTGCGGGGTCAGCTCGATCCGCACCGACGCGATGACCTGGGCCTTGCCGGCGGCGGTGTCGAGGGAGGTGACGGCGGCGCCGGTGACGGTCGCGGACGCGCTGGTCCGGGACGCGCCGATCGCGGCGCGGTTCCGCGGTTCGTCGCGCTGGAGCTGGTCGTGCAGGGGGCCGGTGGTGGCGTCGAGCCAGGCCCGGAGCCCGGTGGACGGGTCGGCGCGGTCCAGGGTGTTGAGCGCGGCGATCTCCCGCTCGCTGCTGCGCAGGACGGTGCCGCGTTCGCGTTCGGGTCCGCTCTCGCGGTCGGGGGAGCCGGGGAAGAGCGTCCAGGCGGTCCAGCCGAGGAAGGCCGCGGCGGCCAGGATCGCGGCCCACCCGATCAGGCCCCACCCGGCGAGCAGCGGCCGCCGTTTCGGGCGGGGCCGCGGCGGGGCCTCGGCCTTCACGGTGGTGGCCATCAGTGCCCTCCCTGGAGGCCGAGCAGCGCGCCCATCCCCGACGGCCCGGGCGCCACGCCCGGCAGGGCCAGGGCGCCGGGCAGGGCGGGGTTCGCGGCGGCCGACGCCGTCGCGCCGCCGAGGACGGAGCCGGGGTGCGCCGCCGCCGGGACGGGCCGGTGCGGCGCGTTCGCCGCGCCGCGCACGTTGACGCCGCTGGACGCGGGCGCCGTGCAGCGGGCCGCGGTGTTGAGCGCGGGCCCGGCGGACGTGTCGAGGCCGTTGCGGTACTTCGTCCCGCCGTATCCGGACGTGCAGGGCAGCGGGTCGAAGAAGGTGTTGACCATGCCGAAGCTGAGGCGTCCGTCGCGCGCGACGGTCAGGCCCATGGACACGGCGTCGGGGAGCTTGGCGAGGAGCTGCTCCAGGCCGTCCGTCCGGGGCTGGAGGACGCGGGAGGTCGTCAGCAGGTTCGCGACGAGGACGCTCATCGACGGGTCGAGGTCGCGGACGAGGCCCTGCAGCTCGCCGGCCGCGCCCGGCGCGGTCGTCACCAGCCTGCGGAACGCGGGGTCGGACGCGCGCAGCTGCTGCGACAGCAGCCGGGCGTTGCGCCCGAACGCCTTCAGGGCGCCCGATTCCTGGTCCTGGGTCTCCAGGACGGTCTGGCTGTCGCCGATGAGCGAGCGCGTCGGCTCGATGTTGCGGTCGGCGGCCTCGGTGAGGGTGTGGGTGTTGTCGAGCAGGGCCTGCAGGTTCGGGCCCTCGCCGGCGAACGCCGTGCCGAGCTCGGCGACGACCGTGCGCAGCGAGCCGGTCGGGACGGACGCCGCGAGGTTGTTCACGCTGGTCAGCAGGTCGGTGACGGGCGCGGGCGTGGTGGCCGAGGAGCGCGGGATGACCGAGCCGGCGGCGAGGTAGGGGCCCGCGTCGGTGCGGGGCCGCAGGTCGATGAACTGCTCGCCGATCGCCGACCGGTTCGCCACGACGGCCTGGGTGTCGCGGGGCACCCTCGGCGCGGACTTGCGGATCCGCAGGTCGGCGACGACGCCGTCGCCGGTGAGGTCCAGGCCGCCGACGCGCCCGACCGACGTGCCCCGGTAGGTGACGTCGGCGTTCTTCGCCAGGCCGCCCGCCTCGGGCAGGTCGACCCTGACGACGTAGTAGTCCTTCAGCCCGACGTGCCCGCCGAGGTCGGCGTAGTTCAGGCCGACGTAGCCCATCGCGAGCGCGCCGACGATCAGGAACACGAGGTTCTTGATCCTGGTGCCGATGGTCAGCATCCGTCAGCCTCCCTGCCCCGTCGAACCGCCGCCCGTCGAGCCGCCGCCGCCCGGTTTCCCGTCGCCTGCTTTCCCGTCGCCGGCCGCCGGCAGCGGCGCGATCGGCGGGACGATCTGGGTCCCCGGCTGCGCGGTGACCTGGAGGTACACGTTCAGGTAGTCGCCCTTGACCGCGGGCAGCACCGCGTCGGTGAACGGGTAGGTGAGCAGCACCTGCAGCGCGTTCGGCAGGTCGTGCCCGGCGTCCGACAGCTTGCGCAGCGTCGGTTCCAGCGCCTTCAGGTCCGCGACGAGGTCGTCCTGGCTCCGCCGGACGGTGGTGACGGCGACGCCCGACAGTTCGTTCAGCGAGTCCAGCATCCGGACGAGCGCGCCGCGCTGCTCCTCCAGCACCTTCAGTCCGGGTTCGATGTCGTCCAGAGCGACGCCGATCTGGCCCTGGCGGGCGCGCAGGGTCGCCGACAGCCGGTTGACGCCGTCCAGCGCGTCGGTGATGCCCTGCCGGTTGGCGTCGAGGTCGCCGACGAGCCGCCTCGCCTGCTCCAGCAGCGAGCGGATCTGCGGCTCGTTGCCGTCCAGGGCCTTGTTCATCTCGGTGGTGATGGTGCGCAGCTGCGCGATCCCGCCGCCGTTGAGCAGCATGGACAGCGCGCCGAACACCTCCTCGACCTCCGGGTTGCGGTTGGTGCGCGACACCGGGATCACCGCGCCGTCCGCGAGCCTTCCCGTGCTCGCGGACGGCGCGGGCCCGCCCGGTGCGGCGCCGCCCGGCGCGGCGGCGCCCCCCGGGAGCCCGGTGTCCTGCGGTGCGGCGCTGAGCTGGACGAACTTCTCGCCCAGCAGGCTGGACTGCGCCAGCTGCGCGTAGGCGCCGGCGGGCAGCCGGACGGCACCGTTGATCTTCATGGTGACCTCGGCGGTCCAGCCGCCGTCCGGCAGCGAGACCTTCACCACCCGCCCGACCGCGACGTCGTTGACCTTCACCGCCGACTGCGGGACGAGGTTCAGCACGTTCGCGAACTGCGCCTTCACCGTGTACGGGTGGTCGCCGAGGTCGGCGCCGCCGGGCAGCGGCAGGTCCTGGACGCCGGAGAAGCCGCCCAGGCCGCAGCCGCCGAGCGTCGCCGCGGCGAGCGATGCGGCCAGCGCCGCGTTCCGGACGCGCCGGAGGTCCGCGCGGCTCATGGCGCCCCCTTCCCCGCGCCGGCGGCCGGCGCGGCCCGGCCGGCCGCGGGCAGCGGCGGGCTCATCTCGTTGAGGTCGCCCCGGCCCATGAGCGTCCGGGTCTTCGGGTCGTAGGCGTTGAGGACGTTGGTGACGTTGAGCGGCTGGACGTCCAGCGCCTCGGCCAGCGACCGGCGCTGGTCGACGAGCAGCTGCGTGATCTTCGAGAGCTTCGCCACGTTCGTTCGGATCTGCTCGCGGTTGTCGTGGATGAACGTCTTGACCTTGGCGAGCGCGGCGGCCAGCGTCCGCAGCGCCGCGTCCAGCTCCCGCCGGTCGTCGGCGAGGAACCCGGACACGTCCGCGAGCTGCTGCTCGGCCTGCCGGACCTGCCCGTCGTTGGTCTTCAGCATCGAGGTGAACGCCGACAGGTTGGAGATCGTGGCGAACAGGTCCTTCTGCGAGCCGGACAGGGTCTTGGCGGCCTGCGCCATCCGCTCGGTCGTGGTGCGGATGTCCTGGCCGTTGCCCTGGAGGTTCTCGGCGCCGGTGCCGAGGACGCGGGAGAGCGCGCCGTCCTTGTTCACGCCGTTCGGGCCGAGCTGGTCCGACAGCTTGCGGATGCTGTCGTAGATCTGATCGAGCTCGACCGGCGTCGCGGTCCGCTCGACCGGGATCGTCGCGCCGGCCGCCAGCTTCGGGCCGCCGGTGTAGGCGGGCGTGAGCTGGACGTACCGGTCGGCGACCAGGCTCGGCGCGATCGCGACGGCCTTCGCGTCCGCGGGGACGTCCACCCCGTGGTCGACCGTGACCACCGCCCTGACCTTCGTGCCCGCCGCCCGGACGGAGTTCACCGTGCCGACCTTCACGCCGAGGACCCGCACGTCCGAGCCCTTGTAGACGCCGACGGCGTCGTGGAAGTAGACGGTGACCCGGGTCCCCTCCTGCGGGCGCAGCACGACGAACGCGACGACGGCCGCGACGATGACGACGAGCCCGGTGGCCACCAGCGACGCCGGACCGGCCAGTTTGCGCAGCATCAGTGCCCGCCCTTCCCGGGCGGCATGCAGCCCTTGTCCGGTGTGGTCTTGGGCGCGTACTCCTTCGGGACGAGCCCGCACAGGTACCCGTCCATCCAGCGGCCGTTGCCCATCGTGTTGCCGAGCAGCCGCGTGTACGGGCCGGCGGTCTTCAGGGCGCGGTCCAGATTGTCCTGGTTGCGCTGGAGGAGGTCGGTGACGCGGCCGAGCGCGCGCAGCGTCGGGTCGAGCTGCTTCTGGTTGTCGTCGACGAGCCCGCTGATCTGCTGCGACAGCGACTGCGTCCCGACGAGGAGCCCGTGGATCGCCTCGCGGCGCCGGCCGATCTCGTTCAGCAGCAGGTTGCCGTCGCGCAGCAGCGCCTGGACGTCCTGGGTCTGGCCGGAGACCGTCCCCGTGATCTGCCGGGTGTTGGCCAGCAGCCGGGACAGCTGCGAGTCGCGCGACGAGATCGTCCTCGACAGCGCGGACACGCCGGTCAGCGCCTGCCGGACGCTGGGCGCGGTGTGCGCGAACGCGCCGGAGATCGCGTCGAGGCTCTGCGCGAGCTTCACCGAGTCGAGCTGGCCGGTCGTCGTGGCGAGGTCCTGGAACGCCTGCGTCACGTCGTAGGGCGAGGTCGTCCGGGTGAGCGGGATGGTGTCGCCCGGATCCTGCCGGCGCGGGCCGAGCGGGTCGACGGCGAGGTACTTGTCGCCGAGCAGCGTCTTGATGGCGATGGCGACGGTGCTGGCGTCGCCGACCCAGGTCCGCTTCACCCGGAACGTCACCGCCACCTTCGCGCCGTCCAGCCGGACGCCGGTGACCTCGCCGACCTTCACGCCGGCGACCCGCACCTCGTTGCCGGACCGCAGCCCGGCCGCCTCGGTGAAGTCGGCCCGGTAGGTGGTGCCGCCGCCGACCAGCGGCAGGTCCTTGGCGTTGAACGCCGCGAGCCCGGCGGCGACCAGCAGCGCGATCGACACGATCGCGACGAGCACCGGGTTGCGCTCCCGGACGGGCTTCAGCCGCGGCCGCCTCATGATCCGCACCTCGCCGCGTCCGAGTGCACGCCGGTCGGCGCCGGGTGGGTCTCGCCCGGGTACTGCTTGTAGGTCACCCCGGTCACGGACGCCTCGCACATGTAGAAGTTCATCCACGACCCGTACGAGCCGATCCGGCCGATCGCCGCCATCTTCACCGGCAGCGTCCGCAGGAACCGCTCGATCGTCGGGGAGTCGTCGTCGAGGTTGGTGGACAGCCGCCCGAGCTGCGCGATGTCCTGCTTGAGCGGGGCGCGGCCCTCCTGGAGGAGGTCGGTGGTGGCGCCGGCGAGGTCGTCCAGCGCGCTGATCGCGTTCCCGATGGACGTCCGGTCGCCGGCGAGCCCCGACACGAGCCGCCGCAGCGTCGTGATCAGGCTCGACAGGTTGTCGCCGCGCCCGTTGATGGTGTCGAGGACGGCGTTGAGGTTGTCGATCACCTGACCGATGACCTGGTCCTTGTCCGCGATGCTGCTGGTCAGCGACCCGACCGTGGACAGCAGGCCCTCGACCGTCCCGCCCTCGCCCTGCAGCACCTGCACGATCGACCCGGCGAGCTGGTTGACGTCCTTGGGCGACAGTGCCTGGAAGAGCGGCTGGAACCCGTTGAACAGCTGCGTCAGGTTCAGCGCCGGGGCCGTCCGCTCGACCGGGATCGTCGCGCCCGGCCGCAGCGTGCCGGTGCCGCCCGTCCCGCGGCCGATCTCGACGTACCGCTGCCCGATCAGGTTCAGGTACTTGATCGTCGCGGTGGCCGCGGCGGGCAGCCGGTGCCCGCGCCCGACTCCGAACGTCACCAGCGCCTGCCGGCGGCCGGCGACCCTGATCGCGCCGACCCGCCCGACCTCGACGCCCGCTATCCGCACGCTGTCGCCGTCGCGCAGCCCGGACGCGTCGGTGAACCGCGCCTTGTAGGTGACGGTGTCGCCGCCGCCGGTCCGCGTGATGCTGAGCGCCAGCATCGCCGTCGCGACGACCGTCACCACGACGAACGCCAGCGACTTCACCAGCGGCCCGAGCAGCCCCCTCCGGTTCACCTGATCCTCACCTCCGTGCCGCGGTAGACGGGGCCGAGCAGGACGCTGCTCCAGTCGGGCAGGTCTTCGGGCACTTCCTGGAGGCCGGGCGCGAGCAGCTCGTTGACCAGCCGGTTCTCCTCCGGGGAGTTCGGCAGGCCGAGCGCCCCGGGCGCCACGGCGACCGGCGTGGCCGCGTTCGGCGGCGCCGACTTCACGGCGGCGGCGCCGGCCGG
Source organism: Actinomadura opuntiae (assembly GCF_030283205.1). Lineage (GTDB taxonomy): Bacteria > Actinomycetota > Actinomycetes > Streptosporangiales > Streptosporangiaceae > Spirillospora. The sequence continues at coordinate 291,217 of NZ_JASNWF010000014.1, read as the reverse complement.
GTAGCAGTGCGGGCCGCTCCTGTCGGTGTAGCGGGGCGCGTCCTTGCCGGGGACGTAGCGGCCCTTGTTCTGGACGGTCGTGACGTCCACGTGCAGGCCCGGACGCTTCGTCCCCTTGCCGAGCACCCTGTCCATCAGCGGGATGAAGTCGTTCAGCATCCGCAGCGTGCAGGGCAGCTCGGGCGAGTACTTCTGCAGCACCTGGAGCGAGGCGCGGCTGTCGGCGGCGAGCGCGATGAAGTTGGCCGAGTTCTCGTGCAGGAAGTCCGACATGTCCTGCGAGGCGCCGGTGACGGTCTGGTACAGCCGGCTCAGGTCGTCGCGCTGCTGGACGATCGAGCGCGTCGTGTAGCTGAAGTCGTTGAGCGCCTGGAGGATGTCGGGCGTCGCCTCGGCGTAGTCGTTGCTGACCGCGACGAGCGCCCGGATGTCGCGGTTCAGCGCGGGCAGGCTCGGGTTGATCTTCTTGAGGTAGGCGTCCAGCTGGACGAGGGTGTCGCCGAGCTGCTCGCCGCGGCCGCTCAGCGCCTGCGACACCGCGGTCAGCGTCGCCGACAGCCGCGCCGGCTGCACGGCGGTGAGCAGCGGGTACAGGTTGTCCATCACCCGCTGCAGCTCGATCGCGTTGGACGAGCGGTCCTGGCTGATGGTGCTGCCCGCCGTCAGCCGCGCCGCGCTGGGCTGCGGCGGCGGGATCAGCGCGACGAACCGCTGCCCGAACAGCGTCGTCGGGAGCAGCTGCGCCGTGACGTTGCGGGGCAGCAGCTTCACCTTGTCGGGCTGGATCGCCAGCTTCAGCGTCGCGACGCCGCCGTCGGACGACACCGTCCGCACCTCGCCGACCACGACGCCGCGCAGCTTCACGTCCGCGTGCGGATGCATCTCGCTGCCCGCGCTCGCGGTCCGCAGCGTCACCCAGCTGACCTTGGTGAACGCCTTGTCGTAGACCGCGATCGACAGCCAGACCAGCAGCGCCGGGACCAGCAGGAACGCCACGCCTGCCAGCCGCCGCCCGGCGACCCGCTCGCGTCCCGCCCGCCGCCGCCCGCGGGCCTCCCGCCGGGCGTTCATCCGGCGACCTTCACCGTCGTGTTGGTGCCCCAGACCGCGAGGCTGAAGAAGAAGTCGCTCACGCTGATCAGCACGATCGACGTGCGGACCGCGCGGCCGACGGCCTTCCCCACCCCCGCGGGACCGCCGGCCGCGCGGTAGCCGTAGTAGCAGTGCGAGAGGATCACCAGGACGCTGAACACCAGCACCTTCAGGAACGACAGCACCACGTCCAGCGGCGACAGGAACAGCCCGAAGTAGTGGTCGTAGGTGCCCGCCGACTGCCCGTTCACCTTCACCGTGACCTCGCGGGATGCCAGGTAGGCGCATAGCAGCCCGATCGCGTACAGCGGGACGATCGCGACCGCGCCCGCGATGATCCGGGTCGTCACCAGGTACGGCAGGCTGGGGATGCCCATCACCTCCAGGGCGTCGACCTCGTCGCTGATCCGCATCGCGCCGAGCTGCGCGGTGAACCCGGCGCCGACCGTCGCCGACAGCGCGAGGCCGGACACCACGGGCGCGATCTCCCGGGTGTTGATGTAGGCGGACGCGAACCCGGTGAACGCCGAGGTGCCGATCTGCTGGAGCGCCGAGTAGCCCTGCATGCCGACGACGACGCCGGTCGCGAGCGTCATCGCGACCATCACGCCGATCGTCCCGCCGATGACGCCGAGGCCGCCGCTGCCGAAGGCGACCTCCGACAGCAGCCGCTGCACCTCCTTGCGGTAGCGGTGCAGGGCGCGCGGCGTCCACAGGAGCGCGCGGACGTAGAAGGTGCCCTGGTCGCCGGGCTGGTCCAGCCACGCGAACCAGCGGTTGGGGCCGGCTCTGACCACCGTCAGCAGGCTCATCGCTCAGCCTCCCTTCGGCGGGACGACCTGCAGGTAGATCCCGGTGATCACGAGGTTCATCAGGAACAGCAGCAGGAACGTGATGACGACGGACTGGTTGACGACGTCGCCGACGCCCTTCGGCCCGCCCTTGGGGTTCAGCCCCCGGTAGGCGGCGACGACGCCCGCGACGAACCCGAACAGCAGCGCCTTCGCCTCCCCGACGTAGATGTCGGGGAGCTGCGCCAGGGCGGAGAAGCTCGCGACGTAGGCGCCGGGCGTGCCGCCCTGCATCATGACGTTGAAGTAGTAGCCGCCCGCGACGCCGACGACCGAGACGAGGCCGTTCAGCAGCAGCGCGACGGCGACGCACGCGAGCACGCGGGGCACGACCAGGCGCTGGATCGGCGAGACGCCGAGCACCTCCATCGCGTCCAGCTCCTCGCGGATGGTGCGGGCGCCGATGTCCGCGCAGATCGTCGAGCCCGCCACCCCGGACACCAGCAGCGCCACGATCATCGGGCTGGCCTGCTGGATCACCACCAGGACGCTGGCGGCGCCGGTGAACGACTGGGCGCCGAACTGCTGGGTGAGCGAGCCGACCTGCAGCGAGGTCACCGCGCCGAACGGGATCGACACCAGCGCGGTCGGCAGGATCGTCACGCTGGCGATGAACCAGAACTGCTCGACGAACTCGCGGAACTGGAACGGCCGGCGGAACGCCATGCCGAGCACGGTGGCGCCGAGCGCGAACATCCGCCCTGCCTGGCGCAGCGCGCCCAGCGGGAATTCGATGACCGGTACCGCCACGGCCGGGCCTCCTTTCACGTTCGCGTGGTCCAGGAAAACTACTGGCGAGTAAATTCGGCTGGCAAGAACAAGGGGAACGGAAATCCCGGGTCCGGCGCTTTTCTATCCCGAACTGACATGTTCTCGATGGCCGTCTTCATTTCCTTGGCATCGGGCAACACGTTCCCCGGCCGCCGGGAGGGGGCGCGCGAACGGCGTCGAACCGGCTATCGTCAAGGCCCCACCCCGCGGGAAGGAACCGAAGTGAACCGACGTCGTCTCGCAGTCCTGCTGCTCGCGCCGGCGCTCTCCCTCACCGCCTGCGGCGGCGGTGGCGACGGCAAGGGCGCCGCGCCCTCCTCCCCGTCCGCGTCCGGCCCGGAGGCGAGCTCGGGCGTCACCGTCCCGTCCAGCCCCGGCGGCTCCGGGGGCTCCGGCGGGGGCGGTTCCGCCGGCGGCGGCTCCGGCACGTCCGGCGGCGGCGCCGCTCCCTCGGCCGCGCCGAGCAAGGTCGTCAACGACTTCGTCGCCTGCATGCGCGCGCACGGCGTCAAGGTCCCCGACGACGTCAGCCATTGGCAGCCGACGCCGAGTCCGGGCGACACCAAGATGCAGTCCGCGCTCCTGGCCTGCATGAAGTCCGCCGGCGCGAAGTGACCTCCGAGGCCCCCGCATCGGTCAGCCGGGCTTGGTGGTCTGGCAGGCGGGGGCCTTGGCGAAGGCCGCGTTCAGCTTGGGGTCCTTCCGGAAGTCCTGCTGCGGCCCCTGGTAGGTGTTGTACTGCGAGAACACGGTGCCGACCTGCTTGACCGCCGCCTGCAGCGACTTCTTGTCGGTGACCTTGGCCTTCTCGAGCCGCCGGGACGCGGTGCTGACCGACGAGTGGGTCCGGGTGAGGTTGCCCATCGCCGTCGTGAACAGCTGCTTGCCGTTCGGCACCGGCGGCGCCCCGACGCCCTGGAGGTTCATCTCCAGCGTCCCCATCCGCTTGCCGATGCCGTCGAGGAGCTTCGCCAGCGACCGCTTGTCCGTGAGCACGTCGGCCGAGTTCAGCTTCGGCACCGACAGCGCGCTCGTGCGGGCCATCGCGGTGCACACCTTCCCGGCCCAGGCGACCTCGGGACCGGCCTGGTCCTTCTTGCCGTCCGAGCCGCATCCGGCCACGGAGCAGGCGGCCGTCCCGGCCAGCACCACTCCGGCGATCATTCGCCGAACCATTTCCTTCTCCTTCTCGACTGCGCCGGTGCCGAGCTGAGACCGGCCGATGAATTCCCCGAAGGACCGCCCGGTGGCGGTCAGCAGTTGGAGGTCGCCGGCTTTCCGGCGAACCGGTCGGCGAGAAATGCCATCGCGTCCTGGTTCCCGCGGTAGACGAGCGTGATATGGCTGATCTTGTCCCAGGTCTTCCACGTCTCCTGGACACCGAGCCTGCAGTAGTTGTCGCGCAGTTCCTTGGCCTGCCCGAAGGCGACGATCTCGTCGGCGGTGGAGTGGTACTGGAACACCGGGGCCTTGATGGGATCGGCGCCGAGGGTGTTCTCCGCGACCCGCGCCAGCCAGTCCTCGTTCGCGTACGGGCTGGAGGTGAAGTAGTCCGGGACGGTCTTGCCCTGGTAGCCGAGCAGGAGTTCCAGGGTGCAGACGTTGTCCTGGAAGTCGGCCAGCATCGCCTTGCCGGCGTCGTTGGCGTACGAGGCGAGCTTCAGCTCCGGGTAGGCGTTGTCCATGCCGACCATCGAGTAGAGGAGGAAGCCGAACGGCTTCGCGCCCTCCAGCGGGGCGCCCACCGCGGCGAGGTCGGACGGCACCCCGCCGCCGACGACGCCGGTGAGCTTCAGTTCCGGCGCGTAGCCCGGCTGCTTCTGACCGGCCCACATCGCCGCGGCGCCGCCCTGCGAGTAGCCGCGGAACGCGACCGGCGCGTCCGGTGACAGGCCCGCCTCGGGCAGCCGCTGCGCGGCGCGGACGGCGTCGATCAGGTCGTAGCCCATCGAGTTGACCACGTACGTCGTCGTGGGGTTCTCGTGGTACCCCTCGTAGTCGGTCTCGGCGACGGCGTAGCCGGCCTGGAGCATCTCGTTGATCGCGGACTGCTCGTAGAAGGCGCCCTGGTCGACGAACCGGGACGGCGCGCAGCGGAACGCGGGGCCGCTCGTCCCGGGGCCGAAGCCGACGACCGGGGCCTTGGCCGGGTCGCCGTTCTTCGGCACCAGCACCATCCCGGTGACGGCGACGGGCTTGCCGAGCGCGTTGGTCGACAGGTACATGACCTGCCACGCGTCGGCGAGCGCGCGGGCCGCCGGCGGGCCGGCCTTGGCGGGACGGGCCCGGATGACGTCGCCGGGCTTGCCCGCGGGCAGCGGCGATGGCGGGGTGTAGAACGCGTCGCCGGCCGGACCGGGATCGGTCCCCGCCGGCGCGGCCGCTACGGGCTTGGCCTGGGGCGCGGCGGGTGCGGCGTTCGCGGGGGCGGCGGATGCCGTCCCGAGCGCGACGACCAGGGCGAGGGCGGCGGCCGCGGGGGCGAGGAGCGCCCGGCCGCGGCGCGGGAGCGCGATGTTCTTCGGCATCTCCTGGCCTCCTAGCTGCCGGACTTCGGGGTGAGCGTCAGGTCGGCGGTGTTGCCGGTCCCGGCGAGGAGCGGGCTGAGCAGGCCGGTGATGGGGCCGCAGCCGGTCAGTTGCGCGAGGTCGTAGCCGCCCTTGAGCGCGCCGCCCTTGGCCGGGTCGAACGTCCCGGCGGAGGTGAGCTTGAGGTCGGACGGGGCGGTGGTCTGGCACTGGTCGCCGCCGCCGATCGGGACGATGCCGAACGCGGTGAACGAGGACGCCTTCACGAGCACCTTGGTGTCCGTGCTGAGCGTCCCGTTGGCGTAGTTGCCGGTGGTGGGGCCCTGGTTCGCGAACGCCAGGTGGGCGGTCACCGGCAGGAACCCGAACGCCTGGAGGCCCGCGTCGGCCGGGTCGAGCGCGAGGTCGCCGGTGACGGCGCCGGTGTCCGGCGCGACCTGTGCGTTGAGGGAGCCGGTCAGCGGAACGGTCCCGTTCGACGCCTTGATCGTGGTGGTGCCCTTGAGCGCGTAGGCGTGGCTCGACGGGCCTGCGGCGTCAGTGGTCACGGTGACGGGGTCGCTGGCGACGGAGACGTTGCCCTTGTCGTCCTTGGCCTTGACCGTGAAGGTGTAGCTCGTCTTGGGGGTCAGGTTCGGGACGGTGGCGGTGGTGCCGGTCGAACTCGCGACGACCGCGCCGTTGCTGTAGACGTCGTAGCCGGTGACCGTCCCGCCGGTGTCGGTGGACGCGCCCCATTTGAGCGTCACGCTCGTCGAGGTGTGGGCGGTGACCGCCGGCGTTCCCGGCTTGGACGGCCCCTGCGCGCCCGGAAGCGTGATCTGGAAGTTCGCGAGGACGTTGTTCTGGCCGGGATCCTGGGTGCACTCGGACTGGAACGTGCCGAGGCCGGTGGGGCCGCCGTCGTCCGTGCGCGGGGTGAGGGTCAGCACCAGGTTCCCGACGGTCACCTTGCCGGGCCCGGCCTGCGTGAAGGTCAGGTCGGGGGACGTGCCCTTGCCGTGCACGGTGAATCCCCCGGACGCGGGAAGCGTGGCCTTGTCGAGCGCGGAGTCGACCTGGACGGGGAGGCCGTCCGGCTCCTCGGGGACGGTCAGCGTCGCGTCGGCGAGCGCGTCCCCCTCGAGGGTGACGGAGTACAGCGCGCCGAGGGCGCGGGCGGACTCGGCGTTCACCGTCGACACCGAGTCGATGACGAAGCCGTTCAGCTGCTGCCCGACCTCGACCGAGGACGGGACGTCCGCGGTGAGGTCCACGTGCACGGGCTCGGGTCCGAGCAGCGGGAAGGTGCAGTGGTAGTCCAGCCCCAGCGTCACCTGCCCGGCCGCGGGAGCGGCTCCCGCGGGACCGGCGCCCGCGACGCCGGCGGCGACGAGGCCGGCGGCCACGGCGACCGCCAGGGCGGCCCCCGCCCTCCTTGCTCTGTTCCTGGTTCTCACGTGCCACCTCTCGGCGCTGCGCGCCCTTACGGGGAAGGCCCCCGCCGCACCTCCCGGTACGGCGGGGGCCGTCCTTCGTCGACCGTGCGTCCGCCGTCCCGGATCAGGACTTCGGCGTCAGGTTCAGGTCGATCGTGTTGCCGTCACCGGCGGTGAACAGGCTGAGGATGCCGGTCAGCGGCCCGCAGTTGTCGATGGACGACAGCGCGTAGGTGCCGCTGATCTTGCCGCCGACGCCCGGGTCGAAGAACTGGCCGTCGGCCGACTTCAGCGTGATGTCGGACGGCTTGGTCGTCTGGCACTTGTCGCCGCCGCCGATCGGGATGGCGCCGAAGACGTTGAACGTCGACAGCTTGGTGATCACCTTGGAGTTGGTGGTCAGCTGCCCGTCCTTGTAGAGGCCGGTCGTCTGGCCCTGGTTCACGAACGCGATGTCCGAGGTCACCGGCAGGAAGCCGAGGATCTGGAAGTTGCCCTTGGTCGGGTTCAGCTTCAGGTCCGCGGTGACGGCGCCGCTGTCCAGGTTCAGGTCCGCGCCCACGGAGCCGCTCAGCGGCGCCTTCCCGTTCGGCGCCTTCACGAAGGTCTCGCCGGCGAGCGTGAAGTCGTAGTGCTCGCCGCCCGGAGGCGTGGGAGTCGGGGTGGGCGTGGGAGTCGGCGTGGGGGTGGGGGTCGGGGTGGGAGTGGGAGTCGGGGTGGGAGTGGGGGTCGGGGTGGGAGTGGGGGTCGGAGTCGGGGTGGGCGTAGGCGTGGGGGTGGGAGTCGGCGTCGGCGTCGGCGTGGGAGTCGGCGTCGGCGTCGGGGTGGGGGTCGGGGTAGGCGTGGGGGTGGGGGTGGGAGTCGGCGTGGGGGTGGGGGTGGGGGTCGGGGTGCCGTTAGTGATCTTGAAGGTGGCGAACGGCTGGTCCTGGCCCGGGTCCTTCGTGCAGGGCACGTCCTTGCCGCCGGCCCAGACCTCGCTGCCATCGGCCTTCAGCGGGTCGATGTGCTGGGTCATGTTGCCGACGTAGATGGTGCCGTCGCCCGCCTCGCTGAAGGACAGCTGCGGCGCGTCGCCCTCGACGACCAGGTCCCAGGTCGCACCGGAGGCGGCCGGGATGGCGGTCTTGGGGAAGGACATGTCGATCGACACCGGGAGGCCCTGGGACTCCGGGACGTCGAGCGTCGCGTCGGCCGACGCGGTGCCCTGCAGCTGGGTGGCCTTGACGGCGTGCAGGCCGTTGGTGATCGTCCCGGTGATGTGCGCGGTCGCCTTGATGTGGAAGGCGGGCGTCTGCGTGTTGACCGGGATTTCCTTGGGGATGTCCGACTCGACGTCCACCGCCAGCGGCTGGGTGCCGATCAGCGGGAACGTGCAGTGGTAGTTGATCGTCGCGTGCACCGGGTCGGCCAGGGCCGGGCCGGCGCCCATGATGCCGAGCATGGAGAGGCCGAGGCCGCTGACGGCCGCCGCGGCGAGTCCCTTGGCACCGAACCGCTTGCGCTTGCTGAGCTTGTCTTCCAACTTTCTGCCTTTCATCTGGAAGAGACCTGGGTGTGCCTGCGCCGAAGCACTGTCGATTCGTGCGACCCCCGAAGCTTCGATTCACCTCCGTGAGGGGCTCGGACCGGGCCGGGCGCCAGGCGGCGCCGCCGGCCCTGGTGAAACGGGTGGATCGGCAGGGAGTGGATCGTCTCGCCGGTGTTCGGCCGGCGGATGGTGATCCAGATCTCGTCCGTTTCGTGTGGGTAAACTATCGGCGCCCATCGGGGCTGTCTCCACGATTCACTGACAAAAATGAAGAGGGCGGCGCTCACCGGTTCAACAGAACCGGATGGCTATATGAAAAGTGCTCAGAAAAAGCCGGGAAGCGGCGGGAACGATCATTTATTGACAACGCGGAGCGGCGCGCTCATCGGCCGGTGACAAGAAAGGGCGCGGCGCGGGCCCGGGCACCGGAAAATTGTCATCCGGTGAGGGGTCGTCCGCGCCGCGCCGTTCCGGCGGCACCGCTCAGAGGTGCTGGTAGGTCGTGTAGTTCGAGGCGAAGTCGTTGAACCGCAGGAAGTTGGTGAAGCTCATCGTGACCGTGGCGTCCAGTCCCTCGACGTAGTGCCACCAGCCGATCGGGATGAACAGCAGCTCGCCCGGCGCCAGCGTGCACTCCAGCACCTGCGCCTTGCGCATCAGCGGGAACCGCTCGTGGTCGACGGCGCTCGCGTCCACCTCCGAATAGCAGTGGACGTGGTTGTAGATGTAGGCGGTGTCGTGGAGCGGCACCATCTTGATGTGCTTGCGGCCGATGACCTGGGCCATGAAGTTGTTGGTCAGGTCATGGTGGTAGGGCGTCCTGGTGCCGGCCGGCCCGAGCCAGAAGAACCCCTTGTCGGGCGAGTCCGCGTCCAGGTACTCGGTGATCGGGTCGATGTCCTGCCAGAGCACGTCGAGCGCCTCGCGGTTCCGGGAGGCGTTGTTGGCCGTCATGTAGAAGTCGTTGGTCGACCCGGCGGCCTCGACCATGCTCACGTAGTCGCCGAACCGCATCATCTTCTTGTGCTGCGGCCCGTTGATCTCGTAGTTCTCGTCGGACTCGCGGCCGAACTGGACCTCGACCTCCCGGTCGCCGCAGCGCTCCCGGAAGTAGTCGAAGTCCCATTTCGTGGACGCGGGCCACGCCTTCATCATCCCGGTGATGACGACGGGGCGGTTCTGGAAGTAGTACTGCTCGAAGAACTCGTCGCGGGACAGGCGCTCGCGGCGCTCGATCGTCCCGCCGTTCGCGCGCATCCGGTTCAGCCGCCCGTAGACGGTCAGCGCCCACTCCCGCTTGCGCAGCCGGTTGGCGATCCGCGAGCCGCCCTGGACGTAGGGGCTCGCGAGCGCCGCGGAGACCTCCGCGGCCGCCTCCTCGGCGGTGAACTCGTCGCGGGGCATGGCGTCGCGGATCGCCTCCGGCGGGTTGCCGAGCAGCAGGTTCTCGGCGATCCAGCGGCGCCAGTCGTCCTTCGGTCGCGCCACGGCGGCCTCCTTGTCGGTCGGATCGGGTTGCGGTGGGAGCGGATCTGCGCGGGAGCGGGGACGGGCGCCTCAGCCGCCCGGCGCGGCCGGCGGCACGGTGCGCGGCGGGTCGGGGACGACCGGCGGGCAGTTGAGGTCGGCGTCCGGGATGCAGGTGGCGGCCAGTCCCATCCGCAGGAGGTTGCCGGGGCCGGCCACCGAGCCGTTGAACAGCGGGTCGAGGTCCTCGCCCACCCCGCATCCGCTGAACGCGGGGATGGTGAAGGTGCCGTCGAGCACGCCCGCGTTGAGGATGCTGGGCATCTGGCCCTTGAGCCGGAGGTCGGCGTCGGTCCCCGTCCGGCAGCGGCCGCCCACGTCGAGCGGGGTCCCGTTGACCTTGACGTCGTAGATGCGGATGGACATCCGCATGTGCGCCTCGACCTTCTGGATGCCGCTGCCGTCGTCGGTGGCGACGAACGTGCCGTAGTCCTGCGGATCCTTCGGGTCGCCCGGGTTCAGCGGCCGCTGGGTCATCTCCATCGTCGCGGTCGTCGGCATCATCCCGAAGGTGAGGAACGTCGAGCGGGACCGCAGCGGCCCGAGGAACCGCTGCCTGACCTGCAAGCCCGGGTCGGCGATCGTGTAGGTCACGTTGGTGGCGACCGGGTCGGCGAGCGTCGCGTCGTTGATGATCGTCGCGCCGTTCAGCTTCCTGACGTTGGAGAAGCCGCTCAGGTAGGTGCAGCCGCTGTACCAGTCGTCGGTCGGGCCGTGGTACTTCCCGCAGTCCGCCGGCGTTCCGGGCGCTGCCTTGGGCGCGGCGGCCTTCGGTGCCGCGGACGCCTCCGGCGCCGGGGTGCCCGCCGGTCCGGAGATCGGGACGGTGGCGAGGACCGGCGTCCGGCCCTTCACCGGGGCGCAGGTCAGGGCGAGCGTCTTCGGCGTCTTCGGCTCGGTGCCGTCGGCCGCGCGGGGGCTGAGCGTGAGCGCCAGATCTCCGGCGGAGAAGGTCAGGTCGCCGGTGCCGGACGGGGTCACCGGCGGGACGTCGCCGGACGCGGGGAGCACAAGGTCGGCGTCGTCGGCGACCGGGGTGGCCGGAGTCACCAGCCCGGGCCAGGACGCCTCGGTGGCCTTGCCGTTCTGCGTCACCGACGCGGTGAGGCGCGCGGTCCCGACCACCGACGCGCCGCCGAGCGCGGTCACGTCGCCGAGGGACGCCTTCGGGATCGTCACGGTCGCCGTCACCCGGCCCGGCCGGACGGGCTTGCCGACCGTGCCGTCCGCCGGGAACGTCCCCTGGACGCGGACGGCCACCTTCTCCGCCGTCCCGGCGGGTGACGTGCACGTGTAGTCGAGGGCGGTGTCGGCCTCCTGCGCTCGCGCGGGCGCCGCGCCGCCGGGCAGGGGCCCGGCGACGGCCGCCCCGAGCCCGATCGCCGCGGCCGCGCCGAGCGCCCAGCGGGCACGGATCCTCATATACGGTCACCTCTCCTGGAACGTGCGATGTGGGTGCTCACGGCGTCAGCCCCAACCGGGCAGCCAGAGCCGGTCGTGCCACGCGGACTCCGGGACGGCCTGCGCCGTGAGGATCGGGTAGAGGTAGGCCAGGTTCACCGCGACGGCGGCGAGGTAGGCGCCGCCGCACGTCCAGATCAGCGCCCGCCACACGCGCCGACCGCGGTACGGCGTGGCGATCCCGTCGAAGAGCAGGACGATCGCGAGGACGGCGAACGGCAGCATCGGCAGCGTGTAGGTGGAGTACATCGTCCGGTGGGCGAACGCGGCCGGGAACCACGGCAGCCAACTCGCGAGGTAGCCGCCGACCGCAGCGACGGCCCGCCAGTCGCGGAAGGACACCGCGTACAGCGCCATCGCGATCAGTGCGGCGATGGAGAACCACCAGATGGCGGGCGTCCCGAGGTGGGCGACCTCGGCGACGCATCTCGTCGCGTGGCATCCGTCCTGCCCGTTCTCGGCGGACGCGCGGTACATGACGGCGGGATGCCCGAGGTAGGGCCACTGCCACGGCCACGACTGCGCGGGGTTGGCCTGCGTCACGCCGTCGTGGAAGTCCAGGGTGATCGCGTGGTAGTGCCACAGCGACCGGATCGGATCGAGGAACGAGGGCCAGATGCCGCTGGGATGCCGCTCCGCCCAGTTCCGCTGGTAGCCGGGGACGACCTGCCCGAACAGCGTCTTCTGCAGGCCCGTCCCGGAGACGAACCAGCCCCACCAGCTCGCCACGTACACGGCGCCCGCGAGGACCCAGAACCAGAGCAGCGACGGCAGCAGGTCGAGCTTGAGCATGCCGCGCCAGGGACGTTCGGCTCCGGCGCTCTTGCGGGCGTTCCGGTCCCACAGCAACGCGAGGACCCAGAAGAAGGCCATCACGTACAGGCCGGACCATTTCGTCCCGCAGGCGAGCCCGAAGCACACGCCCGCGCCGATCCGCCAACCGTGCCGGACGAACGGACCGTTCCGCGGTGCGTCTCCGATGCCGGCGGCGAGCGCGGCGCGCGTCCGGTCGCGGTCGACCACCAGGCAGCCGAACCCGGCGACGACCCACAGCAGCAGAAACACGTCCAGCATGGACATGCGGCTGGACACCAGCCACGACCCGTCCAGCGCCATCAGCAGGCCCGCCGCGCACCCGAGCAACGTCGAGCCGGTCATCCGCCGCGCCGTCCGCGCCAGGATCAGCACGGCCAGGACGCCCGCGACTCCGGCCGCGAACCGGTACCCGAACGGACCCGTCCCGAAGACCGCCATGCCCGCCGCGATGAGCCATTTGCCGAGCGGCGGATGCGCGGCCCACTCGCCGCCGCCCGCGAGCCCCGCGACCGGATGCCCCGCGAGGAAGTAGGTGTTGGCCGGGTTGCCGTCGCGGCCGATGTGCCAGTTGTGCTCGACGCCGTAGTGCAGGTACGACCAGGCGTCCTTGGCGTAGTACGTCTCGTCCCACACGATCGCGTGCGGGGACCCGAGCCGGTGGAAGACCAGCAGACCGGCGAGCGCGGAAACGGCGAGCGGCCCGATCCAGCCCCACGGCAGCGCGCCGAGCCGGCGCCTCTGGTCGAGGGCCGGGGGCTCTTCCACCGCTACCGAGGCGGTCACATGCTCCACCCTTCGCTACGGTGCGGCCGGGAACGCGGTCGCCGCGGCTCGGACCAACGAACGTATTGAACGGCCGGACGCGGCTGAATCAACTTTCCGACGAAAAAGCCGGGGGCGTCCGCTCAGTTGAGTGAGACCCGCCGCGTCCGTTTCCGCAGGGCCGCCGGAACTTGTCACCGGGTGACAATTCTTTTCCCTCGGATCCGGATAACACGTTCCATTCGTGCTTCCGGGAAATACTCACCGCGCTTCAAGAAAGCGGTTCGGAATCCGCACCCTCGCAACGTCTTCGAGGAAACGCGTCGACCGCCGCGGACACCCTGTGTTAGGTGGTGCGCATGGGCATGAAGCGACCGGCGTGGCAGACCCGGCTGACCGACCTCGTGAAGGGCCCGGACGAGCCGGACCGCGACCTGCGGATCACTCCCGAGGCCGTCCGGAACCGCAAGTTCGCGACGACCCGCCTCACCCAGGGCTACGCGGTGCACGAGGTCGACGCGTTCCTCGACCTGGTGACCAACGAGCTGGCGCGGCTGATCAGGGAGCGCGACGAGGCGCGGGCCGCCGCCCGCCGGCCGGCGTGCGAGGACCCGTCCCCCTGACGCGGGCCGCCGTCACCCGGGACGCCGCCGGGCGGCCTCGTCCCGCATCGCCTCGTACTGCATCGCCTCGTACCGCATCGCCGCCGCGCTGCGCGGCACCGCCGGGCGCGGCTCCATCACCGGCGCGGACAGCATCGGCGCCCAGTCGGGCCGGGGGGCCGGCCGCGGCGGGGCGAGCGGCGCCTGCGCGGGGGCGACGGCCTCCTCGGTCACCGGGGCCTCGCGCTCGTGGCGCGGGATCGTGAACACCGACGCCGCCGCCAGGACGAGCCCGACGGCCGACAGCGCGAACTTGACCGGCGTCTGCGGCCACGGCTGCCCGTACACGAGGATCCCGCCGAGCCACAGCGACGCCTTCGAACCGACGGCCAGCATGATGATCACCACCGACAGGCGGCAGCGCTGCAGGCCGATGTGCGCGAGCCCCGCGCCGAGCAGCCCGGTGACGACCACGATGTAGGGGTGCGGCGTGCCCAGCACGTGCCCCCAGCCGGACGGGTCGTGCCGCATGAGCCGCGCGATGGCCGCGCCGGAGCTCTCCGCGCAGCCGACGAGCACGCCCGCGCCGAGGCCGAACGCGACGCCCGTCACGCGCTTGGCGTGCCGGCCGTCCACCGGGCTGTCGCGCACGACGAACAGCCACAGCGGGAACACCAGGGACGGCCCGATGAGCAGCGCGATCTTCCAGAGCGGCGCGTCGGGACGCCACGGCCCGGCCGGTCCCGCGGGGATCGACCCCGACAGCAGCCCGCCGGCCGCGGCGAACGCCAGCAGCGCCAGGACCAGCACCGACAGCGCGCCCAGCTCGCCCGGAGTGACCCGCTCCCGGAAGTTCGTCACCGCGATCAGCAGCAGGACGACCATGACCGGCCCGTACATCGGCACGACCACGCTCACCGGCACCCGCGTCAGCACGATGCTCTGCACGACCATTCCGCCGATCAGCAGCGCCAGGCCGAAGAGCCAGGCGGGACTGGTCGCCAGCGTCCCGGTCGTGTGGAAGAGCCGGGACCCGGTGAGCCGGGGCATCCGGCGCCCGCTGAGCTTGAAGACGGTGAAACCCGCGACATAGGCGACCGGTGCCGCGGTGGCAAGAGCAAGCGCCCCCATGGCCGCTCCTTAGGGTGGGGCCGATATTCGGCCAGTGTGCGTCTTAACACAGCGTTCTCACAAGGGACCCGCCCCTGAAATCGCCTGCACGACGGAATCGCCACCGCTTTTTATAAGAAAGCGCTAAAACCCTGGGGGCCACCCGATGACCGCACCGGGCTCGTCGAGCCAGACGTCCTGCCCGTCCGGCGTCACCGTGATCCCGTACCGGGACGCCTGCGGCTCACCGGCCGCCTTCCACCGCTCCCTGGTCTCGTCCAGGACGGCCTGCGGCAGGCGCTGACCGTGCAGCGGCATGAACCAGGACGGTTCGGTGAACCGTCCCTCGGCGGTGCCGTCCGTCCCCACCGTGAGCACGGCCAGCGGGCCGTCGGGATGGAACGTCGCCGCCCACGGAACCACGATCAGCCCGCCCGGCTTGGTCTGCTCGATCCACGCATACGGGACGGTATGAGCCGCCGCGGTCGCGACCACCCGATCGAACGGCGCGTACGCGGGCGCGCCGTCCTCCCCGTCGCCCGCGATGACGACCACGTCCGAGCACCCGGCGCCCCGCAGAGCCTCCTCCGCGTGCGCGGCGACCTCGGGATCGACCTCGACCGTCACCACCTCGGCCCCCAACTCCGCCAGGCACGCGGCGTTGTACCCGGTCCCGGTGCCGATCTCCAGCACGCGCATGTCGGCCCCGAGACGCAGCGCGGCGATCATCTGCGCCATCATCGACGGCCCCGTCGACGACGACATGGGCCACGCCCCGTCCTTCACCTTTGTGATGATCGGCTCGTCCGCCCCCACGAGCCGCTCCCACTCCTCCGGCTCGGCCTCGCGCGACAGCGGCCTCAGCCGCCCGTCACGGAGGACCCACACCGTTTCCGGAATGAACAGACGCCGATCGACGGGCGGAAGCCCGGAGAACCCCTTCACGCCTTCCCCGTCCCGTTGCACGACCCGCAGGTGATCGTCTTTTCCTTGCCGTCCAGGCTCACCTTGACCCAGCCCCTGCCACCACAGGTCCCGCAGGCCTGGGCGCTTCCATGCTTTCCCATCTATCGGTTCCTTTCGTTGCCGTTCTCTCGGAATGGCCCCGCCCGTCCGGCGGTGTGGGGGAACGAGCTGCCGCCGCCGCTGGGGGAAGCGGGCGGCGCCGGCTCGCCGGACGGGCGGGGTGTCTACAAGGCCAGCCGCGCCCAGACGACTTTTCCCAGGCCCCCGACCATGTACCGGTAGCCGCAGCCGCCCGACGCGAGGAACTGGACCATCGTCAGGCCGCGCCCGTCCTCGGCTTCGAAGTCCGGTTCCGGGACGACGGGCGGCGCGTGCGACGGGTCCCACACCCGGAACTCGATGGCGTCGGCCAGCCGCGTCACCCACGCCTGGACCTCGTGCCCCTCGACGGCGTGCACCACGGCGTTGGCCGCCAGCTCGGACATGATCGTCCGCCCGACGTAGTCGTGCTGCGCGAGCCCCCATTCCTCGCACGCCTGCGTGACGAGCGAGCGCGTCAGATACACGCTCTCCGGATAGGCGTGCCACCGAAGCGAGAACTCATCACGCGCCTTCGAATACGAATTGCCCAGATTGCCCGGAATCCCGTCCATCACACCCACCTCTCACGGCCGAACTCTGGAATTAGAGTGCCGCCCGCTGTACCTTCGGAACCGTTCAACCAATCGATCCGTACTTTAAGGATCATGAATGACGGCCGCGAAAAGACTCGACCCGGACAACGACCACTGGCACTGGCTGGCCGCTGACCTGCGTGTATGGCGTCTCGAACGGAACCTCACGCAGACCGCTCTGGGCGAACTCCTCGGCGTGACGAAATCTCATGTTTCGAACTGGGAATCGGCCCGCGAAAACCTGCCCGTCAAACACGCCGAAACTCTGGACCGCATTTGGCGCACTCGCGGCCACTTTGCCCGACTCAGACGGCTGGCGGAGAGAACGCACGATCCGGGCTGGTGGTCCCAGTACACGCCGCTCGAGGCAAAAGCGTCCTGCGTGAGTTACTGGGCCCTAGCGATCATTCCCGGCCTGCTCCAGACCGAGGACTACGCCCGCGCGCTGCTCGACGAAGGACAGATCATCGAGGACGTCGAGGCAGCCGTTCACGCCCGCATGGCCAGGCAAGAGATCCTTGAGCGAGAGAGACCACCAGAACTACGCGTCCTGATCAACGAGGCAGCACTCGATCAGCCCGTGGGCGGAGCGCAGGTCATGCGGAGGCAGCTCGCGCACCTGGTGACCCTGAGCCACAAACGCAACGTCATCCTTCGGACGGTGCCACGTGCCGTGGGTGCGCACATCGGCCTGGATGGCTCCTTCACCCTTCTGACCGGACGGAAATGGTCTGCGGCCTACATGGAAGCCAACACGGGTGGCAGACTGACGCATGACCCCACGATGCTCGATGACTTCGCCAGGCGTTTCGACCTGATAGGCGCGGAAGCTTCGTCCGCGTCTACCTCGCGAAGTCACATCGCACGGATTATGGAGGCCATGCAGTGATCGAATGGCGGAAGGCCAGCCGGAGCAACGCATCTGGCAACGAGTGCGTAGAGGTTGCTGCTCTCACCGACGGCCGAGGCATCAGGGACAGCAAGGCAGCCGAGGCCGGGCACCTCACCCTCACTCCCGCAGACTTCTCCCAGCTCATCGCCCGCCTGAAGCGCGGCGACCTGAATCTCTAACCCTCACGACCACGCGCGCCGCCTCGCCTTCGACCTACCGTGACAACGGACGGATGAAGGCGAGGCCCGTCCCGGAGAAGGCCGTGGAAGCCGCCGGGATCCCCCTGGCGATTCGGAACGGACGCGACCAGGGCAGGCCCGCGCCGGAACAGCCCGATGGCGCGCAAGACGGTCCACATCACCCGGTGACAAGGGCGAACCCGCCCCCTCAGGAGCGGTGAGCCGCCGCAAGTCAACGTCATTCGGGTCGGGATAGGCGCGGGTGATCTTCCCGGCGGTCAGGGCGCCGGAGTCCTCCGGGGCGCGGAGGAGGGCGTCGAGCGCGGCGCGTCGGCGGTCCGGTCGTCGTCGCGGGCGGTCATCAGCATCCGGCACGGCTTCCGGCCGCGCCGCGTCCGGCGTTTCCTCGGTCCACCTGACGCGCCGCCCAGGCACCGGGCCTCGGGCGGCCGACGCGAGGGCGCCTCATCCCCGCGTCCTGCTCAACCTTGCGTTGAGCAAGCCCGCTTGGCGCAGGTCCAACAGGAGCAACGCATCTGGCAATGAGTGCGTAGAGGTCGCTGCTCTCAGCGATGGACGAGGTATCCGGGACAGCAAGGCACCGGGGGCCCGGACGGGACGCTATGCGCGGCCGTGCGGTGCTGTGGTCCTCGAGAGGGTTCGGCGCGCGGCAGTGGGACCGTGGAAGGCCACTTCGACGTGGAGGCCTCCTTCGAGGCTGGGGCGTGCGGTCAGCGTGGCGCCGTGGGCTTGGGCGATGGCGCGCACGATGGTGAGGCCGAGTCCGTGGCCGTCGGCGTGGCGGATGCGTTGGCTGCTGATCTGTTGGAATGGCTGGAAGAGCCGCTCGACCTCGGCGGGAGGGATCGCCGGGCCGGTGTTGCTGACTGCGATGTAGGCCTTGTCTCGGACCAAGTTCGTGGTGATCTCGACTTGCCCTCCGGGTGTGTTGTGGCGCAGTGCGTTGTCGACGAGGTTTGCCACCAGCCGCTCGATGAGTCTGGGGTCGCCGGTGGCCGGTGCCCGGCCGAGTGCGGTACCGATGGTGATGCCACGGCGTTCGGCTTGTTGTCTGCGGCCGGCGATGACGGTTTCGGTGATCTGGTCGAGATCGACCGGCTCCCACTGTTCGACGCCGTGTTCGCTGGTCGCCAGGGTGAGCAGCGCCTCGATGAGGCGTTCTTGTTGATCGCCGAGTTGTAGCGCCTGTTCGCAGGCCGTCCGCAGGGCTTCGGTGCCGGCCTCGGGGTCGGCGAGGGCGACTTGCAGGAGGGTTCGTTGTCCTGCGAGCGGGGTGCGCAGTTCGTGTGAGGCGTTGGCCACGAAGTGGCGTTGGGCCTCGAAGGAGGTCTCGAGTCGCGCGAAGAGATCGTTGAGGGTCTTGCCGAGGTCGGTGAGTTCGTCGCCTAGGCCGTCGAGATCGAGCCGGCGGTTGAGGTTCGTGGCGGAGATCTCCTTGGCGGTGGTGTTGATGGCGCGCAGGGGGCGCAGGAATCGTCCGGCCAGCCACCAGGCTCCGATGAGCGCGACGATCGCGGCGCCCAAGCCAATGGCGGCTGGACCGAAGTCGAACTGGTGGCTTCCGCCGACCTGGTCGGCGCCGGGAGTGGCGTTTGCGGGGGCCCGCGCCGCCGTGTGGCCATACAGCAGGTTGGTGGCGAGGAGTACGGCAGCGAGCAGGCCGAGGAAGAATCCCGAGTACAGCAAGGTGAGCTGTGCCCGGAGCATGGGCCGCCGCCTGCGGCGGAGTAGGGAGATGACCTTGCCACGCGGGCGCATCACACGTCTCCGATGCGGTAGCCGCCTTCGCGGACGGTGTGGATGACCGGTGGGTCGCCAAGCTTCGCGCGCAGCCGGCGGATCGTCGTCTTGACCGCGGTGGTGAAGGGGTCGGCCTCTTCGTCCCACACCCGTTCGAGGAGCTCTTCGGCGGAGACCACCCGGTCGCCGGAGGCGAGGAGGCATTCGAGGACGGAGAACTCCTTCGGGCTGAGCTCCAGGCGCCGCCCGGCGCGGAAGGCGACCCGGCGGCTCGGATCCAGCGTGAGGTCCGCTGCGCTCAATGTGGGTGGCGTTGCCGGCGTGGAGCGGCGGCCCAGGGCGCGGACGCGGGCGACGAGCTCGGAGAAGTCGAACGGCTTGGGCAGGTAGTCGTCGGCGCCCAGCCCGAGGCCGTCGACGCGGTCTTTGACGGTGCTCGCCGCGGTGAGCATCAGTACGCGGCTGCCGGAGCGCTCGGTCACGATCCTCTTGCACACCTCGTCGCCGTGGACTCCGGGCAGGTCCCGGTCCAAGATCACGACGTCGTAGCGTGTGATCGCCAGATGCTCCAGCGCGTCGTCGCCGTCGAGGACCACGTCCACCGCCATGCCCTCGCGGCGAAGGCCGGTGCCGATCGAGCGGGCCAGGATCTCGAAATCCTCGACGACTAGCACTCTCACGAACGTTCTCCGTTCCGCTGCCGGAAGGTGGCGGCCACGCCCGCTTCGGATCCGGGGTGGGGTGCCATCACCGCAACGATGCCAGGGCCCCGGTGTCAGCGCGGTGTCGGCGGCTGACACGGTGCTGACACCGGGCGTGTCGTAGATCTACGTCGAGTGCCATCGCCAGACAAGGACGGACGAGCACGTGAACAACGCGATCATCGAAGTCACCGGTCTACGCAAACGGTTCGGGTCCACGCTCGCCCTCGACGGCGTGACCTTCACCGCCCCGCCCGGCAAGGTGACCGGCTTCATCGGCCCGAACGGGGCGGGGAAGTCCACCACCATCCGGGTGATCCTCGGTCTCGACGCTCCCGACGAGGGCCGCGCCCGGGTCGGCGGACACCCCTATCAGGATTTGCGGAACCCACTGCGCCACGTCGGGGCGCTGGTCGACGCCGCCGCCGTCCAACCCAGCCGCACCGCTCGCAACCACCTGCTGTGGCTGGCCCGCTCCCAGACCCTGGAGGCTAGCCGGGTCGACGCCGTGACCGAGCTGGTCGGCCTCGCCGCGGCGGCCCGCCGCAAGGCGGGCGGCTTCTCGCTGGGCATGCGCCAACGCCTCGGCATCGCGGCGGCGATGCTCGGCGACCCGCCGGTCCTCATCTTGGACGAGCCGTTCAACGGCATGGACCCGGAGGGGATCGTCTGGATGCGCAAGCTGCTGCGCACCCTCGCCGCCGAGGGCCGGGCCCTGCTCGTCTCCAGCCACCTGATGAGCGAGGTGCAGGGCATCGCCGACCACATTGTGGTGATCGGCCGCGGCAGGGTCCTCGCCGATGCCGGTATCGATGAGCTGCTCACGCGCGCCGGCGGTGAACAGGTCCTGCTGAAGATGCCGGCGCCGACCGAGGCGGCCCGGGTGCTGCAGCGCGCCGGGGGCGCCACGACGCTCCTCGACGACGACACCCTGAGCGTCTCCGGGCTCGCCGCCCGCCAGGTCGTGGAGGCTCTCGGGCAGTCGGGCGTGGCCTTTTCCGAGGTCACCACCCAGCGGGCGACGCTGGAGGACGTCTACTTCCACCTCACCAGCGGCGAGGCGGAGTTCCGGGCCGACGCGGGGCAGGGGACACAGCGGTGACCGCGACCAGCGAGCCGCCGCTCCTGGCCGGCACGCCCGAGCGGGCACGCTTCACGGCCGTGCTGCGAGCGGAGTGGACCAAGTTTCGCACGGTCCGCGGCTGGGTGATCGCCCCGATCATGGCCGCCGTGCTGTGCATCATTTTCACGATCCTGGTCGCCAACGGCACCCACACCGACTTCTGCACCGGCGCCGGCGACTGCAAGGCCGGCCATGCCTTCGTGCCGACCGGGCCGAACGGCCAAGCGGTCGCCGACAGCTACTACACCGTCGGCCGGCAGCTGACCGGCGACGGTACCATCACCACCCGGCTCACCTCGCTGACCGGCGTCACCTCGACCGCCCCGACCAACGTCGCCCCCACCCAGGCGCAGCGAACCCGCCTCGGAATCCCGGCCTGGGCCAAGGCCGGGATCCTGCTGCGGCCGAGCACCCGGCAAGGGTCGGCCTACGCCGCGGTGATGGCCACCGGCGGCCACGGCGACCGCTTCCAATACAACTACAGCCACGACAACGCCGGCCGGCCCGGACCGGTCTCCATCGGCTCGTCCCGCTGGCTGCGCCTGACCCGCACCGGCGACACCCTCACCGGCTACGACTCGACCAACGGCACGACGTGGACCCGGATCGGTGTCACGCACCTGCCCGGGCTACCGGTCACCGTCCACGTAGGGCTGTTCGTCACCTCGCCGGTCTCCTTCCGGACATCGGCGAGCGGCTCACGCACCCTCGCCACCGCCACCTTCGACCACACCATGATCGACGGCCACGCCGCGCCCAGCGCCTGGCACGGTCAGAGCGTCGGAGCCGGCCGGCGGGACTTCTACCCGACGCTGCGAGCCGGCAGCTATCACCGCGCCGGCGGTTCCCTCGTCGTCAGCGGCTCCGGAGACATCGCCCCCGCCGTCGTCCAAGGGCTCCTCGGCGCGGACACGGCTTCCAGCAGCCTGCCCTTCGGGCTCACCGTCGCGCTGATCGTGCTCATCGTGGTGGCGACCATGTTCATCACCGCCGAATACCGCCGCGGCTTGATCCGCATCACCTTCGCGGCCGTCCCCAGTCGGCGCCGCGTGCTCGCGGCCAAGGCCGTCGTCATCGGCGCGGTCGCCTTCGTGGTCGCAGCCGTGGCCGCGGCGGCCGCCATCCCTCTCGGCGAGCACATCCTGCACGCGAACGGCGCCTACGTCTTCCCGGCCGGCGCCCTCACCGTACTGCGCATCATCGCCGGCACCGCGGCCCTGGCCGCCGTCACCGCCGTCGCCGTGCTCGCCGTCGGCACCATCACACGCAAGAGCGCCGCCGCGGTCGCCGGAGGCATCGTGGTGTTCGTCCTGCCCTCGATCATTGGCTCAATCAGCTCCGGTGGCGCCGTGCAGTGGCTGTATCGCCTCACCCCGTCCGCCGGCCTGTCGGTGCTGCAAGCCCTGCCCCGATCGGCGCAAGTCGACTACCCCTACACCTTCGCCAACGGCTACTACCCGCTCGCCCCTTGGGCCGGCCTCGGCGTCCTCACCGCATGGGCAGCGCTCGCTTTCGGCATCGCCGCCGTTCTGCTGCGCCGGAGAGACGCATGATCGAAGCACTACGAGCGGAATGGACGAAGACGCGCACCGCAGGCGGCACCGCCTGGCTGCTCACCGGTGCCGTCGCCGTGACCATCGCGGTCAGCGCCGGCACCGCCGCCGCCACCCACGTGTCCACACAAGGCGGCCAGCAGGATCCCACCAAGCTCGCCCTGGCCGGCATCTACCTCGGCCAAGCGGTCGTCGTGGTATTCGCCGTCCTGACCATCTCCGAGGAATACAGCACCGGCATGATCCGCGTCAGCCTCGCCGCCATGCCGCGCCGCCTTGTCCTCCTCACCGCCAAAGCCGCCACCACGACGGCACTCGCTCTCGCCGCCGGCATCCTCGCCGTCACCGGCTGCCTGCTCGTCGGCCGCCTCATACTCCCGGCCGCCGGCCTCGACCCGGCCCACGGCTACCCACTCATCTCACTCAGCCACAGCCCGACCCTGCGCGCCGCCTCCGGCAGCGTCTGCTACCTCGTCCTGATCTCCCTGCTTGCCTTCGGTGTCGCCACCGCCATCCGCGACACCGCCCCATCAATCGCCGTCGTGCTCGGCCTGCTCTACCTGCCCCCACTCCTCGCCCAAGCCTTCACCGACCCACTGCGGCGGCACATCGAGCAGGTCGCCCCCATGACCGCCGGACTTGCCATCCAAGCCACCACCAACCCCCACTCCCAACCCATCGCCCCCTGGGCCGGCCTCTGCGTCCTCACCGCATGGGCAGCCGCATCGCTTCTGATCGCCGCACTCCTACTGCGACTGCGCGACGCGTGACCACCATCAGCGCCCCCGGCATCTGGGCGAGTTGACCCAAATCGTGGACTTCGCGTTGGTGGACGCGGTGGTGGAGGAGACAGGCGCGCGGGGGAAACGGCTGCGACTGCTGCCGCCGCGGGTTGGTCGGGTCAGGGGGTCAGCACGATTCGGCCGAAGACCTTGCCGGCGTCCATTTCCTGGTGGGCCTGCGCCGCATTGGCCAGTGGCAGCACGTCGTGGACGACCGTGCGCAGGGCTCCGCGGGCGGCGTCGGTGAACTGGGACGACCGCACGGCTTGGCGGTCGGGGCCGGGGACGGTGTCGGAGCTGAAAGTGGCGAACGACAGCGACTTGCGGAAGGCGTCCATCAGGCGCATGCCGAAATCCGCGGGCGGCGGCCCGCCGACCACACCGACCGCGACGTAGCGCCCGTTGGGGTTCAGCTTGTCCAGGAAAAGAGGGAGCTCGGGTCCTGCGACGACGTCGATCACCACATCGAAACCGTCCGGGCCGCCCTGGCCGGAGCGGTCGAGGACGTGGGTCGCGCCCAGGTCCCGCAGGCGGGCGCCGCGCTCCGGTGACGAGGTGGTGACCGCCACCGCGCCCGCGCCGTTCCGGGCCGCGAGCTGGACCGCCGTGATCCCGATGCTGCCCGCCGCGCCGCGCACGAGCACCGTCTCGCCGGGGGTGAAACGGGCCCGGTCCAGGGCGAAGTGGGCGACCACGCCGGAGCCGCCGAGAGTCACCGCGTCGGCGCCGGTCAGGCCGTCGGGCAGCGCGAGGACGTCCTCGACCGCAACGACGGCCTGCTCGGCATATCCACCGGACAGGCCGGTGAACGCCCACACGCGCCGTCCGATCCACGAGGCGTCCACGCCCTGCCCTATTGCGGTGACCCGGCCCGCTACCTCGCTGCCGAGGAGATGGCCCTCCCGGAAGCCGTGGGCGGCAAGCGCCCCCCGGCGGATCACGGCGTCCACGCCGCCCACCCCGATCGCCTCCGTGGCGATCTGCACCTGGCCGGGGTCGGGAACGGGCACCGGCAGGTCGACGACCTCCAGGCCGTCGGGGTCTCCGAACGTCCTGATCACAACGGCTTTCATCTCTGCTCCTAGCGACGGGGTAGCACCGTTTCGGACCGTAACGGACGCCCCCGTCCGTTTGGCTAAAGTGAGAAACGATGACCGACCATTTGCCTCAGGCCGTGCGCTCCGACGCCCGCGACAACCGCGCCCGCATCCTGGACGCCGCCCGCGCGGTGTTCGGCGACGAGGGCCTGAGCGCGCCCATGCGCGAGGTCGCCCGGCATGCGGGCGTCGGCCCCGCCACGCTGTACCGGCACTTCCCGACCAAGCAGGCACTGATCGCCGAGACCTTCGCCGAGCAGCGGCGGGCCTGCCAGGCCGCCGTCCGCGACGCCCTTGCGGACGCGGACGCATGGCACGGATTCCAGACCCTGATCGAGCGGATCTGCGAACTCCACGCGCACAGCCGGGGATTCGCCGACGCGTTCATGACGGCCTTCCCCGAGGCCATGGACTTCGCCGCCGACCGGGAGCAGACCCTGCGCGCCGTCGGCGAACTGGCCCGCAGAGCCCAGCGGACCGGACGGCTGCGTCCCGGCTTCGTCGTCGACGACCTGGTCCTCATGCTCATGGCCCACCGGGGCCTCCAAGACACGCCGCTCGCCGCCCGGGTCGCGGCGTCCCGCCGCTTCGCCGCCTACGTGATCGAGGCGTTCCGCGCCGCGCCGGAGACGGAAGCGTCCACGCCGCTGCCACCAGCACCACGCCTGAAGCTCACGCACTCGCCCAGCAGGCCGTGAGTCGGGCTCGTCACGGGACTCGGGTTCTGGCGAGGGTCGCGTAGCGGCCGGGAGGCATACCGAACGCGGCCTTGAATGTGCGGGTGAAGTGGGCCTGGTCGGCGAAGCCCGTCGCGACGGCCGTCTCCGCCAGGGGGTTTCCCTCGCGCAACAGTTTGCGGGCGATGTCGAGGCGGCGCATTACCGAGTACCGGTAAGGGCTGGTCCCGTGCACAGAGCGGAACTGGCGCGCGAATTGGAAACGGTCGAGGCCCGTGATCGCCTCCACCTCGCTCGACCGCACGACCGCCAGCCGGCTCTCCAGGAACTCCCGGCCGCGCTCGATGGCGGGCAGGTCGACGCGGCAGGGCACGGCGCGGACGCGGCGGCCGCCCGTGCCGCACCGGAGCAGGCCATCCGCGAGCCGGAGGACCAGGGCGTCCAGCGCCAGCGGCTCGGTCGCCCCCGCGAACGCCGTCC
Source organism: Actinomadura opuntiae (assembly GCF_030283205.1). Classification (GTDB taxonomy): domain Bacteria; phylum Actinomycetota; class Actinomycetes; order Streptosporangiales; family Streptosporangiaceae; genus Spirillospora. The sequence continues at coordinate 265,863 of NZ_JASNWF010000014.1, read as the reverse complement.
GCACCGCGTGCGCCAGCGCCGGGTCGTCGGTCACCGGGGCGGCGAAGGGCAGCGGCGTCGGACGTCCGGTGAGGGCGGGCAGGGCGTCGGCGATCCGGGCCGGGGCGACATAGATCTGCTGATAGCCGAACAGGCTCGGCCCGTCGGCCCGGCCGTCATGCGGCTCGTCCGGATGCAGCACGAAGACCTGTCCGGGGAGGCTGCGCTCGACCGTGCCCCGGTAGTCGAACGCCTGGACCCCCACCTCGGTGACGCCGACCGCGTACACGTCGTGCCGATGACGGCCGAACGGGCGGCCGCGCAGGCGGGCGCGGAACAGCTCCACGCCGTCCACCGGCCCGCCGGCCTCCACCCACTCGCCCGGACGGCACGAACGTTCAAGACCGCCGCCGAGGGCATCGGCCACGCTGCGTGCCATAAGCGGAGTCTACGGAGAAACCCATGGAATCCTCTTCCGGCCGGGTAATGGCGTTCATGGCGTTCGCCGCGGTGGCCGCCGGAACCCCCGGCCCTGGCAATGTGATGCTGGCCGCCGTCGGCGCCAGGGTCGGCGTGCGGCGAGGAATGAAGAGCCTGCTCGGGCAGGTGATCGGGATGACCGCGATGCTGTTCGCCGTCACCCTCGGACTCGGCGGCCTCCTCCTCGACCACGCCTGGACGCTCGAAATTCTGAAATGGGGTGGCGCCGCGCTGCTGTGCTGGATGGCCTGGGGAATCGCGACCGCAAAACACATCGAAGGGGCTGCGGAAGCGCCCACCGGGTTCCTCGGCATGGCCGCCTTCCAGTGGGCCAATCCCAAAGGGTGGCTGATCGCCGCCGCGGCCGACGCCACGTTCCTCGACCGGCACGGCGGCGCTCTGGGCCAAGCGGTCGGGTTCGCGGTCCTGTTCCTGCTGGCCGCGCTGCCCAGTTGCCTGCCCTGGCTGGCGTTCGGCGCCGCGCTCCAGCGCTTCCTCCGCACCCCGCGGACCTGGCTCGTCTTCCGCTGCGCGATGGCCGGCCTGCTGGCGGCGTCGGTCGTCCTCTTCGTCGTGCCGCACGGCTGAACGGACGGCTGTACCTACTGGTATGTACACTGCTTGCGTGAGCACCAGGGAACGGCTCGTCGAGAGCACGCGGGCGCTGCTGTGGGAACGCGGCTACGTCGGCACCAGCCCGAAGACCATCCAGCAGCGGGCCGGCGCGGGCCAGGGCAGCATGTACCACCACTTCACCGGCAAAGAGGACCTCGCGCAGGCGGCCATCCGCCGGACCGCCGACGAGCTGCGCGCCGCCGTCGACGCGCAGCTGTCCGGCCCCGGCACGGCGGTCGAGCGGATCACCGCGTACCTGCGCCGGGAACGGGACGTCCTGCGGGGATGCCCCATCGGCCGGCTCACCCAGGACCCCGACGTCATGGCCGTCCCCGCCCTCCGCGCACCCGTCGAGGAGACCTTCACCTGGCTGCGGGCGCGCCTGGCGGCGGTGGTCCAGGAGGGCCTCGACTGCGGAGAGCTGGACGCCGCCGTGGACCCCGCGTCCACCGCGGCAGCGATCGTCGCCGCCCTCCAGGGCGGATACGTCCTCGCCCGCGCCGCGGGCACCGCCGACCCCTTCGACCAGGCGATCACCGGCATCCTCGCGCTCCTCGGCGCACGCACCGTCCACTGACCCTAGGAAGGCCACCATGGACATCACCCGCAGGCCCACCCGTGCCGCCGCGCCGTCGCAATGGATCACCGGCGACGCCTGGATCGAGCCCGTCGCCGAGCCCGAGGCGGGCGCGCGGATCGACAGCGTCCGCTTCGCACCCGGCGGACGCACCGTCTGGCACCGCCACCCGCTCGGGCAGGTGCTCGTCGTCACCGAGGGCACCGGACGCGTGCAGCGCCGCGGCGGGCCCGTCGAGACGATCCGGGCAGGCGACACCGTGCGCATCGCCCCAGGTGAATGGCACTGGCACGGCGCCGCCCCCACCGCTCCCATGACCCACCTGGCCATCGAGCCGGTCTCCGCCGACGGCGCCGCGTCCGAGCCCGGCGCCCCCGTCACCGACGACGAGTACCGCCGCGACGACGAGGACGTCCCGCCGATCACCCGCTCAGTGGTGCTCGACCAGCACCTCCCTGCGCCGCGGAGCACGCAGCGGGTCGAGGTCCGCCGCATCACCATCGCGCCCGGACACGCGGCCGGGCTCCACGTCCACAACGGCCCGGTCTTCGGCAGCATCGAGACCGGCTCGGCGATCTACCAGATCGACGGCGAACCCGCGTCCGTGCTCGGCCCCGGCGACGTCTTCTACGAGCCCGAGAACACCCGCATCGCCCGCTTCGACGCCCAAGACGACGGCGTGACGTTCCTCGGCTACTTCCCCCTCGCCCCCGGCGAATCCCCCGAACTAACCGTCCCCGACCACTGACGACCGGGTGTCCGCATGATCGAGGACGAGCAACCGCTGACCGGCGGCAACGTCAGCGCCGGAGTGGTGCGGATCGGCGACACCGTCCGCCGCCCCGCAGGCCCCTGGACCCCAGCCGTCCACGCACTGCTCTCCCACCTGCACGACGCCGGTTTCCGCGCGGCGCCGCGCCCCCTGGGCATCGACGAGCAAGGCCGCGAGGTGCTGACCTACGTTCCCGGCACGACGGTGTGGCCAGACCATTTCGCCCTGATGGACGGGCTGGACAGCGTCGAGCGTGTTGCCCGGCTCGTCCGCGACTTCCATGACGCCGTGCAGGGCTTCACGCCACCGCCGGACGCTCGCTGGCAGGTGCTGATTCCTCCCGATGCCTGCGAGATCATCGCCCATCACGACCTGGCGCCGTGGAATCTCGTCGCCGGTGACGATGGCGCTTGGGCCTTCATCGACTGGGACACCGCCGCACCCGGTTCTCGTCTGTGGGACCTCGCCTACGCCTGCCAGAGCTTCATACCGCTGTCCGCCGATCCGGCGTGGCGGCGAGCCGATGCAGCCGTCCGGCTGGGCGTCTTCGCCGATGCTTACGGGCTGGACGAACGGCAGCGGCGCGAGTTGGTGCCGCTGCTCGGGCGGCGTGCCCGGGCCATGCATGACTTCCTGCGAGCGCAGGCCGCCGCTGGACGCCAGCCATGGGTGACGCTCTGGGGGCAGGGGCACGGGGATACGTGGCGTGGCAACGCCGAGTACATCGAGGACCGGCAGGAGCTGTGGGCGCGGGCCTTGCTCGGTGGGGGTGGGTCAGGCTAGGCCGCCGGTGGCTCGGATGTTCTGGGCGGTGATCCAGCGGCCCTCCGGGCCGGTGAGGAAGGCGACGACGTCGGCGATGTCGGACGGGCGGCCGAGGCGGCGGAGCGGGGTGAGGGCGGCGGCCGTCTCCAGCGCGTCCGCGGGGTTGGTGTCGCGGAGCAGGTCGGTGTCGGTCGCGCCCGGGGACACGGTGTTAACGGTGATGCCGCGCGGCCCGAGCTCCTGTGCGGCCACGGCCGTCAGCTGCTCGACGGCGCCCTTGCTCGCGGCGTAGAGCGCGATGCCGGGGACGGGACGCACCGTGTTGACCGTGGAGAGGTTGACGATGCGCCCGCCGTCGCGCATGTGCCGGGCGGCGTGCCGGATCGTGAGGAAGACCGACGTCAGGTTGACGGCCATGACCTGGTGGAACAGCTCTTCGTCGGTGTCGGCGAGCGGGGTGGGCGAGAAGCTCAACGCGGCGTTGTTCACCAGGATGTCCAGCGCGCCCAGGTGCTCCTCGGCCGTCTCCATCAGCCGCTGCGCGGCGCCCCGTTCGGCCAGGTCGAGACGGACCGCGCGGACGTCGCCGCCCGCCTCCCGCACCAGCTCGGCGGCGGCCTCGTCGCTGCGGGCGTAGTTGAACACCACCCGTGCGCCGTCCCGCGCGAGCCGCTCCACGATCGCCCGGCCGATGCCGCGCGAGCCGCCCGTCACGACGGCGGCCTTGTTCTCCAGGACTGCCATGATCCGCCTCCCGGTCGTCGTTCGTCCGCGACCTTAGCTTGGCCCGGGAAGCGGCGGCTCGGCCCGAGGGCCGAGGATCCCCTGACCGGGCGGCCGCCGTGCCTCTACGCGGGCGAAGCCGGTGTCGTGTAGGTGTAGTCGTCCAGGGGGAAGGTGCGGGCGGCGCGGGCGGCCTGCGCGGCGCTCGTCGGCCTCAGGTAGGGCGTGTCGCCGTGGTGGTCGAAGTAGTAGCTGTTGGCGGTGGCGCAGCCGTTGGTCGCCCACAGCGATCCGGCGAGGCGCTCGCGCATGCGCCGCGTCCAGCGCTCGGTCGGCTCGGGCCGCACCTCGACCGCGGTCGCGCCCCGGCGGCGCGCCTCCTGGATCACGCGCACGACGTGGGTCGAGGTGGTCTCGACGAGCTGGTGCCAGGTGCCGCCGACCCAGCCGTACGGCCCGAACATCATGAAGTGGTTCGGCAGCCCGGGGATGCTGATCCCCTCGTAGGACGCGAGCCGGTGCTCGGTGTAGAACGTCGCGAGGTCGAAGCCGCCGCGGCCGCGCACCGGCGTCCGGCGGAACACCTCCGGGTCGCTGGCCAGGCGGAACCCGGTCGCGAGGACGATCGCGTCCACCTCCCGCACCCGGCCGTCCGCCGTGCGGACGCCGGTCGGCGTGACGCGGTCGATGGGGTCGGTGACCAGCGCGACGTCCGGGCGGTTGAACGTCCTGAGGTAGGTGTTGGAGACGGACGGGCGCTTGCAGCCGAGGCCGTAGCCGGGGGTGAGCCTCCGGCGGGTGTCCGGGTCCTTGACCTGCGTCCGGTACCAGACCGATCGCGCCAGCCGCGCGCCGCCGTGCGCGACCCACGGCGCTCTGCCGTGCCCGACGACCAGGTCGATCAGCACCATCTCGACGCTCCGGGTCGCGACCCGCCGCACCGCCTCCTGGACGCGGGGCGCGCGGCGGAACAGGCGCCGCAGCGGGCGCGGGATGGGCGCGTCCAGCTTCGGGCCGACCCAGATCGGGGTGCGCTGGTAGACGTCGAGCCGCGCGGTGCGGCGCGCGATCTCCGGGACGATCTGGACGGCGCTGGCCCCCGTCCCGATGACCGCGACCCGCCTGCCGGCGAGGTCGTGGCCGCGGTCCCAGCAGGACGAGCGCAGCACCGTGCCCGTGAAGTCGTCGATGCCGGGGATGTCGGCCGGTCTCGGATCGACGAACGCGCCGATCGCGCTGACCACGAACCGCGCGGTGATCTCGCCGGCGGGCGTCCGGAGCCGCCAGAACCGGCCGTCCTCGTCCCAGACGCGCTCGGTGACCTCGGTGTGCAGGCGGATGCGGCGGCGCAGCCCGTACCGGTCGGCGAGCGCGTCGAGGTACTCCTTGACCTCGGCGCCGGGCGCGAACACCCGGCTCCAGCGCGGGTTGAGCGCGAAGCTGAACTGGTACGCCTGCGCGGGCACGTCCACGCCGACGCCCGGGTAGACGTTGTCGCGCCACGTCCCGCCGATGTCGCCGGCGCGTTCGAGGACGACGAAGTCGTCGATGCCCGCGCGCCGCAGGGCGATCCCCATCCCGATCCCGCTCAGCCCGGCCCCGATGATCGCGATCTCGGTGTCCGGCACGACGCACCTCCCGCTATTGGATAGTTCGTCGAATATAACCCGTGGGCGGGCGGCCGGGGAGGTGTCGGCAGGTACACCCCCGAGACGGGGCCCAGGGCCAATGCGGCGCGGCCGCCGCGCCGGGAGTGTTGACACATCAGCTTCCGAGCCGCCGAGGAGAACCCCATGGCACGCATGATGGTCCGCGTCCTGTCCACCGCGCTGGCCGGCGCCGCGCTCACCGCCGCGGCCGTGCCCGCCGCGAACGCCGCCGCCGGGCCCGCCGCCCGGCCCGGCTCGCACGGCCGGGGGCTGGACGCGAAGGTGCAGCAGCGCGCGGACAAGCTGGTCGCGGACGGCGCGCCCGGCGTGATCGTCCTGACGCGGCGCGGCGGACGCGTCGCGCACGTCACCTCCGGCGTGTCCGACAAGGCGACCGGCGCGCCGATGGACGCCCGGCTGCTGTTCCGCGTCGCCAGCGTCACCAAGACGTTCACCTCGACGGTCGTGCTCCAGCTCGCCGCCGAGCACCGGCTGTCCCTGGACGACACCGTCGAGCACTGGCTGCCGGGCCTGGTGCGGGCCAACGGCAACGACGGCTCGAAGATCACCGTCCGGCAGCTGCTCGCGCAGACCAGCGGGCTGAACGACTACACGTCCGACCCGCGCGTGATGACCGACCCGTCCCGCACCTGGACGCCCGAGGAGCTGGTCGCGATCGCGATGGAGAAGCCGCCGCTGTACGCGCCGGGCACGGCCTGGAACTACTCCAACACCAACTACATGCTCGCCGGAATGATCATCGAGAAGGCGACCGGGCACCGGGTCGGGGACGAGTTCCAGCGGCGGATCTTCACGCCGCTGCGGCTGCGGCACACCTACTACCCCACGACGGACCCGGCGTTCCCCGGCCCGTACGTGCACGGCTACTACGCCGACTACGGCGACGTCAGCACGCTGATCAACCCGTCGAGCGCCCGCACGGCCGGCGGCATCGTCAGCACCGTCGACGACGTGGCCCGCTTCCACCGCGCCCTGTTCACCGGGAAGCTGCTGCCGGCGAAGCAGATGCGCGAGCTGCGGACGGTCCGCCCCGTCAACGACGACGGCGTCGTGGAGGACTACGGCCTCGGCGCCGCCCGCATCGCGTTCTCCTGCGGATACGGGTGGGGCCACGACGGCGGCTTCCCCGGCTACCGGACCTGGACCTACACCAGCGCCGACGGCCGCCGGCAGGCGATCATCACCTACAACGAGACGAAGTACGAGGACGACGAGACGTTCCGCGCCGACCTCGCCAAGGCCGCCGACACCGCCTTCTGCGCCTGACCGCCGCGCGATCCGCCCCGCCCCGGCCGAGCCGGAGCGGGGCGAATCCGAATTATTTTCTAACACCCGGCGATAAATAATCGGGATATGACCTGTCATTCGGCACTTTATCGACGACGGGCAGGTCAGCGCCTCACATCGGCTCCCGGCGCCCGGTTATAAGCAGGTGAGCAGCGCGTACCGGGATTTGTTCCTTTCCTCTACAGAACGCCCCCGGTCCCCCTGCGTACCGTCGAACCGTCCTGGACCGCGGACGGACGGCGCGCGGGGTCCCCGCTCGGCGCGTCCCACCCCCGTCCGCCGTCTCGAACTACCGCCGCCCGCGCCGGCCGGGCCGGGAGGGGCGACCCCGCCCCGACCCCCCGCTCCCCGGCCCCGCGCAACGCGGTGACGGAGGTGCCCGATGACCAGAACCCTCGACCATGGAGGTCTCGCCGAGCGCTCGGCCCCGCTCCCGCCGCGGCTCGCCCGGATCATGCGTCCCGAACTGCCCAGCCTCGCCGAGGAGATCGTCGCCGAGATCCGCCGCGCCATCCCCGAGTACGCCCGCCCGATCGACGGGCCGTACGGGCACGTGCTGCGGATCAGCGTGGAGCACAGCCTGTCGGCGTTCGCCGACCGCGTGGCCGCGCCGCCCGGCGCGCCGCCCGTCAGCGACGGCTGCGCCGGCACGGCCCGCATGCTCGGCCAGTACGAGGCGCACGAGGGCCGCAGCATGGACAGCCTCCAGGCCGCCTACCGGATCGGCGGGCAGGTCGCGTGGCGGCGCGTCATGAAGGTCGCGCCCCGCCACGACATCTCCTCCGCCGTCATGTCCCGCCTCGCCGACGCCCTGTTCGTCTACCTCGACGAGCTCGCCGCGTTCTCGCTGGAGGGCTACCTGGAGGCCAGGGCCCGACCCATCCCCGCGATGGACGACCGGCGCCGCCGGCTCCTGCACCGCCTCGTGGACGAGCCGGGCTGCGACGTCGCCGAGGCGGCCGAGACCGCGGGCTGGACCGTTCCGGCCGAGGTCACCCTGGTCGCCGTCGAGCCCGACGCCCGCTGCGTCTGGACGGCGCTGGACGAGGACGTCCTCGCCGACCTGGAGTGCGACGCGCCCCACCTGCTGATGCCCGGCCCGTTCACCGAGGCGCGCCGCGCGATGCTGGGCGCCGCGGTCCCGGGCCGCCGCGCCGCGGTCGGCCTCACCGTGCCGCCCGCGCAGGCCGCCGACTCGCTGCGCTGGGCCCGCCAGGCCCTCGCCCTGGCCCTCGACGGCGTCTTCGACGACGAGCCGATCGTGCTCTGCGAGGAGAACCTCGTCACGCTCTGGCTGCTGTCGGACCCGGCGCTCGTCGAGCAGCTCACCCGCCGCCGCCTCGGCATCCTGGAGGGCATGACGCCCGGCCAGCAGGACCGGCTCACCGAGACCCTGCGGACCTGGCTGGTCACCCGCGGCACCGCCGCCGAGATCGCCGAGCAGCTGCACATCCACCCGCAGACCGTCCGGTACCGGATGCGCAAGATCGAGCAGACCTTCGGCGCGGAGCTCGACGACCCCGAGGCCCGGTTCGGCATCGAGGTGGCGCTGCGCGCCGCGTTCCTGCGCTCCCGCCGCCCCGGGGCGGCCGGGCCGCGCCGCCCCACGCCCGTCTCCCACCCGCCGTCGCAGCTGCGCCGCCTCAAGTGACCGCCCGGCGGGGGCGCCGGGCCGGCGCCCCCGCCGGATGTGTCGATGGTGTGCCGATGCGCCCATGGAGGGCGTTTCGCGGCGTCCGTCTGGAATGATCGGCGGATGGACGGTACTTCGGGGGGTCTGTGGCGGCTTGCCGTGGCGGCGGGAGCGCTGGCCGCCGTGCTGGGCGCCGCGGCCTGCGGTTCGGAGGCCGGCGGCGCGTCCGGCGTCCCGCCCGTACCCGGTACCGCGACGAGCCGGCCGTCTCCCCTTCCGAGCGTGCGGTCGCCCACGCCCGCGCCGCGAACGCCCTGCTCGGCGGACGGCGTCAGCCTCTCGATGGACGTCCCCGACGCGGCGATGGGCCTGCGCGCGGCCGCCGTCGACCTGCACAACTGCGGGACGCGGCCGTACAGGCTGAACGGCTACCCGGCGCTGCGCATCCTCGACAAGGACCGGCAGCCGTTCGACGTGCGGCCCGTCAATGGAACGCGCGAGGTCAAGGACCCAGGGCCGAAGCCGCTGACGGTCGCGCCGGGCGCGTCCGCCCGCATCGTGATCGTCTGGCGCAACCTGGTCACCGAGTCGACCACCGTGGCCGTCAACGGCAGCTACCTGGAGGTCCGGCCGGCGCCGGGGCGGCCCGTCGTCGTCCTCCCGTCCAACGGCCCGCTCGACCTGGGCAACACCGGCCGCCTGGAGACCACCGCCTGGACGGCCGTCCGGCGGTGACGGCTCACCCGCCCGCGGGGAAGCGCGCGGGACTGTCCGGCGGCCGCACCGGCCGCACGACCGGCCACCCGGCGGGCGGCGGGCTCTCCAGCGGCGACTCCGGGTAGGCGGACGGGGCGTCCGGGAACCGGGTGGCCGTCCTGGCGTACCGCCCGACCGGCCGCGGCGCCGCCCGAACCACCGGCGCGGACGCAGGCGCAGGCCGCTCGAGCGCGGCAGGCACGGACACGGCAGGCGCGGACACGGCAGGCGCGGGCGGCGCAGGCGCGGTGGGCGCGGGTGCAGGCCGCGCGGGCGTTGGTGCGGCGAGGGCGGCGGGTGCGGGGCGAGATGGGCGCGGCGTGGAGCGGCGTTCGTGGCGCGGGAAGGCCAGCAGCGCCAGCACGGCCAGCAGGACGCCCGCGACCCGCAGCAGGAACATCGCGGGCGCGTGCGGCCACGGCTCCCCGTACAGCAGGGTCGCCGACAGCAGCAGGTGCGTCTTCGCTGTCACGGTCACGACGGTGACGATGATGGTGAGCCGGCAGCGCTGCAGTCCCAGGGACAGCAGCCCGAGGCCGAGGACGCCCGCGAGCACGAACAGGTACGGGTGCGGGGACGACAGCACGGCCGTCCCGCGGTGCCCGGCGAGCATCATCGCCATGCCCTGGCCGAAGACCTCGGTGGCGCCGAGGAGGACGCCCGCGCCGAGACCGTAGGCGATGCCGGTGATCGGCCGGGCGTGCCGTCCGGCGACGGGACGGTCCCGCAGGAAGAACATCCACAGCGGCAGGCCGAGCGAGGGGACGAAGACGAGCCCGGCCTTCCACAGCGGCAGCGCCTGCGCGGCGCCGGCGCCGTCCGGCCGGTGCAGGGCGTCGGCGAGCGACTCGCCCTGCGCGGGCAGCACCGACAGCGCGGCGGTGGCCATCGCCGCGACGACGATGATGACGGCCAGCCACTCGCGGGACGTGGGCCGCTCGCCGAACCCGCTCATCCCGACGACCAGCAGCAGCGCGAGGCTCAGCGCGTAGGCGGGCAGGGCGGCGACCACCGGCAGGCTGATCAGCCCGCCGGCGAACAGCGCGAAGCCGGCGAGGACGACCAGCACCCCGGCGACCCAGCGGGGGCTGCGCAGCAGCAGCCCGGCGGCGTGCAGCGGGCGCCGGCCGCCGATCGGCCCGATCCGCCCGACGGCCGTCTTGAACAGGACGAAGGCGATGAAGTAGACGGCCTGCGCGGTGCAGGCGAGGACGGCGGCCCAGACGAGCTCACTGGTGTTCACGGGTGCACCTCCGGGGGTGGGCCCCGAACCGGAGCCAGAGGCGGCCCCGGCGGGCGGTACCCCCTATGCAGCCGCTCACCGGGCGATAAACACGGTTGGAACGGATGGTGACACGGCGAAGGCGTCCGGCGATTGGACCCGGAACACGGAGAATCCGGCGCTTTTGTGCGCCCAGGTGAGTACCGCCGGGCGGGCTCAGCGGACGGGCAGTCCGGTGACGGCGCGGCCGATGACGAGGCGCTGGATCTCGCTGGTCCCCTCGAAGATCGTGAAGATCTTGGCGTCGCGGTGCATCCGCTCGACCGGGTAGTCGCGGGTGTAGCCGTTGCCGCCGAGGATCTGGATCGCCTCGTCGGTCACCCGCACCGCCGTCTCGCTCGCCACCAGCTTGGCCATCGACCCCTCGGCGTTGTCGAACGGCATCCCCCGCGCGGCCATCCAGGCGGCCCGCCACACCAGCAGCCGGGACGCGTCGATCGCGGTCTTGCAGTCGGCCAGCTTGAACGCGATGGCCTGGAAGTCGCCGATCTTGCGGCCGAACTGCTCGCGCTCGCGCGCGTAGTCCAGCGCGTACTCGTAGGCGGCGCGGGCGATCCCGACCGCCGACGCGCCGACCGCCGGACGGGTCGCCTCGAACGTCTTCATCGACACCTGCCCGCGCCCCCGCCGCCCCTCGCGTGCGCGCGCGAGCCGCTCGTCCAGCCGGTCCTTGCCGCCGACGAGGCACCGGCCCGGGACCCGGACGTCCTGGAGCACCACCTCGGCGGTGTGCGACGCGCGGATGCCGTGCTTGCGGAACTTCTGCCCCTGCTCCAGCCCCGGCGTGCCCGGCGGCACGACAAAGCTCGCCTGTCCGCGCGACCCGAGCTCCCGGTCGACCGACGCGACGACGACGTGGACGCCCGCGATGCCGCCGTTCGTCGCCCACGTCTTGGTGCCGTTCAGCACCCACTCGTCCGTCGCCTCGTCGTACACGGCGGTGGTGCGGATCGCCGACACGTCGCTGCCCGCGCCCGGCTCCGACGAGCAGAACGCCGCCACCGCGACGTCGTCCGGGGTGCCGAACATCGCCGGCAGCCACTCCTCGACCTGCTCGGGCGTCCCGCTGGTGGCGACCGCCGCGGCGGCCAGCCCGGTGCCCGCGATGGCCTCGCCGATGCCGCCGTCGCCCCAGAACAGCTCCTCGAACGCGACGGGGATGCCGAGGCCGCTCGGCGACAGCGACTGCGAGGCGAAGAAGTCCAGCGAGTACAGCCCGATGCGCGCGGCCTCCTCCAGGATCGGCCAGGGCGTCTCCTCCCGCTCGTCCCACTCGGCCGCCGCGGGCCGGATCACGTCCTCCGCGAACCCGTGCACCCACTCGCGGATCTGGAGGAGTTCCTCGTCGAGTTCCAGTGAGAACGTCATAGCCCGGCCCCTTCGCCATCCGTCGCCTGCGCCGACGCTAGAGGGCGGCCGCCGGTGCGCGCCCTGCGTTCGGACGATCACTTCGCCGCCCCGGTGTGCGGACGGGTGAGTGGTGCGGCGGCGCCCGTTCACCATTTTCGCAAGGCGGCGATGGCGCGGTGATCCATACCGTAGGCTCCCGCCGAAGGGTCGAGCGCCGGGCTTTGGAGCGGTCCCGGCCGGGCTCGCGCGCGCCCCGGCGCGGTGCGCGGCGTCCGGTCCGGCGGCCGCGTCCCGGAAAAGGCCGAGATCGGCCCGTCCGGCGCATTGCCCGATCACGCACCGCAGGTGAATGATTGCAGTGCGCTTCCGACTCGATGTGGTGATGCGGTGACTGCGATGGAACGGCTCGGCGAACCGTTCGGGTTCGTCGGCGACCCGGCGGCGGGCCGGCGTGCGCGGCGGACCGTGCGCGAGTTGGCCGCAAAGGTCGTCGCGCGGGACGAGCCGCTCGACGACGTCGAGCTGATGGCCGCCGAGGCGATCGCCAACGCCGTCCTGCACGGCAGCGGCGCGATCACCGTCACCGTCGAGACCGACGGGCGCCGGCTGCGCGTCGAGGTCGCCGACGAGGGCCCGGTCCAGGACGACCTGCACGGCCGCCGCCGCATCGACCACGGCCGCGGCCTCACCGTCATCGACGCCCTCGCCGACGAGTGGGGCCTCGACCAGACCCCCCACCGCACCCGCCTCTGGTTCGAGGTGGACTGCTAAAGGAAGGCGCCCTGGCGCCTGACGCCTGACGCCAAGGGCGACGCCGTCAATGCCCCAGGTGGCGGCGGACGACCTTGCCGGTGGCGTTGCGGGGCAGGGCGTCGAGGAAGTGGACGTCGCGGGGCACGGCGAAGCGGGCCAGGCGGTCGCGGACGGTCGCGCGGACGGTGTCGGCGTCCAGGGTCGCGCCCTCGCGCAGCACGACGTAGGCGGCGGCGCGCTGCCCGAACTCCTCGTCCGGGACGCCGGTCACCGCCACCTCGCGGACCTGCGGCAGCGTCGCGACGACCTCCTCGATCGCGCTGGGGAAGACGTTCTCGCCGCCGGAGACGATCATGTCGTCGTCGCGGCCGTGCACGAACAGCCGGCCGTCGGCGTCGAGGCGGCCGAGGTCGCCGAGGCTCATCAGGCCGTCGCGCATCTCCTTGGTGTCGCCGCTGGTGTAGCCGGCGAAGAGCAGCTCGTTGGCGGCGAAGATGCGCCCGGTGGTGCCGGGCGGGACGGGCCGGCCGTCGTCGTCGAAGATCGCGACCCTGGTGCCGGGCGGCGGCGTGCCGGCGGTGTCGGGGTGGGCGCGCAGGTCGGCGGGGGTGGCGATGGTGACCCAGGACGCCTCCGTCGACCCGTACAGGTTGTAGAGGACGTCGCCGAAGGCGTCCATGAACGCGGTCGCGAGCGCGGGGGGCAGCGCCGAGCCGCTGACGGCCGCGATCCGCAGCGCGGACGTGTCGTGCCCGGCGCGGACGGCGTCCGGCAGCTCCATGATCCGCTGCAGCATGACGGGGACGGCGACGAGCGCCGTCGCGCCGGTCGCCGCGGCGGTCCGCAGCGTCAGCTCCGGGTCGAACCGGGCGCGCAGCACGATCGTCGCGCGCAGCGACACGGCGACCTGGAGCATCGCGTAGCCCCAGGTGTGGAACAGCGGCGCCTCGATGAACATCCGCTCGTGCACCCGGTACGGGATGCGGGACAGGATCGACGTCAGCGGTTGCAGGCCGGGGCGCGAGCGCCGGTCGGCGCCCTTCGGGCGGCCGGTCGTGCCGGAGCTGAGGACGATCGTCCGGCCGGTGCGGGCGGGCGGCCCGACCGGCCCGGCGGGCGCGGTGGCGATGAGCGTCTCCAGCTCCGCGTCCGGGGACCCGGCGGTGACGGCGCGGACCGTCTTCGGCAGCGCGGACAGGAACCCGGAGAACTCGGCGTCGGCGATGACCACGTCGGCCTCCTGCTGCCGGACGACCGCCGCGAGCTGCTCGGCGCTCATCCCGGTGTTCAGCATGACGAGGTCGGCGCCGGCCTTGCCGCACGCGGCGAGCGTCTCGACCATGCCGCGGTGGTTGCGGCACAGCACCGCGACGCGCGGCGCCGCGTTGATCCGGGAGAGCGCGGCGGCGAGCCGGTCGGTGCGGGCGTCGACCTGCCCGTAGGTCAGCTCGCCGTGGTCGTCGACGATCGCGACCGCGTCGGGGTCGCGGGCGGCGGCGGACGCGACGGTCCCGCCGAGCAGGGTGCCCCAGCGGCGCAGCGCGCCGAGCTGCCGGGCGACCCGGAGCGGCGGCCCGGGGCGCCACAGCCCGCTGCGGACGAACATCTCGCCCGTCCGCGCGGCCGACGCCGTGCGCCGCCCGAACTCCGATCGTCCGCTCATCTGCCGCTCCCGGTCGTCCGACGCGTGGTCCAGTGGGGCTTCGACCGTACGGACGGCGGGCCGCGCGACTCTTGCGACTCAACCCAGGTGTTCGGGCGGGGGCTTGTCAGGCTCGTGACAACGCGTCACGGCGACGGGCCGCCGCGTACACCGCGGCGGCCCGTCGGCCCTTGACTCGGAGGGTGGTTACCGGATCGCCGGACTCCCCGTCTCGCTGCCGGCCGCCACCGGCATCGCGGCCGGGACCTCGGCGGGCGCGGCGTCGTCCGGCAGGTCGAGGCTGTCGCGCAGCGTCACCGGCTTGAGGAACGCCGCCGCGACGATCCCGACCACCGCGATCAGCGCGGAGAACAGGAAGATGTGCCCGGTCGCGTCGCCGTAGGCGGCCCGCACGATCTCCCGGATCGGGCCGGGCAGCGCGCCGACGTCCAGGTTCCCGGCGTCACCGCCGCCCGCGGACGGGTTCACGCCGATGCGCGACAGCCCGTGGGCGATGTTGTCCGAGACCCGGTTGGCCAGGACGGCGCCGAGCACCGAGACCCCGATCGTCCCGCCGAGCGAGCGGAAGAACGTGACGGTGCCGCTGGCCGCGCCGATCTCGTTCAGGTGCACCGAGTTCTGCACGACCAGGACGAGGTTCTGCATCGCCATCCCGACCCCGGCGCCGACCAGGAGCATCCCGGCCCCGACGAAGACCAGCGAGGTGTGCTGGTCGATGGTGGCGAGGGCCGCGAACCCGGCGGTCAGCACGACCGCGCCCGTGACGATGTAGGACTTGACCTTGCCGGTCCGGGTGGTGAGCCGTCCGACGATCGTGGACGAGCCGAGCACGCCGACCATCATCGGGATCGTGAGCAGGCCCGCCTCGGTCGGGCTGTAGCCGCGGCCGATCTGGAAGTACTGGCCGAGGAAGACCGCGCCGCCGAACATCGCCATGCCGACCGCGAGGCTGGCCAGGATGGCGAGCGCGGTGTTGCGGCGGGCGACGATCCCGAGCGGGACGATCGGCTCGGCGACCCGCGACTCGACCCACACCGCGGCGGCGAGGACCAGCAGCCCCGCGCCGACCATCGCGCCGGTCTGCCAGGACAGCCAGGCGAACTTGTCGCCGACGAAGGTCACCCAGATCAGCAGCAGGCTGACGCCGCCGGCCAGCAGCGTCGCGCCCCAGTAGTCGATCTTCACGCCGTCGCGCCGGACGACCGGCAGCTTCAGCGTCCTCTGCAGCAGCGCGAACGACACGACGGAGAACGGCACGCCGATCAGGAAGCACCAGCGCCAGCCGAGCCAGGACGTGTCGACGATCAGCCCGCCGAGCAGCGGGCCGCCGACGGTGGCGACGGCCATGACCGCGCCGATGTAGCCGTAGTACCGGCCCCGGTCGCGCGGGCTGATCATCGCCGCCATGACGATCTGGACGAGGATCTGCAGCGCGCCGACGCCGAGCCCCTGCACGGCGCGCGCCACGATCAGCTGCGCGCCGTTCTGCGCGAACCCCGACGCGACGGACGCGACGACGAAGATGACGATGGAGACCTGCAGC
This sequence comes from Actinomadura opuntiae, assembly GCF_030283205.1. Lineage (GTDB taxonomy): Bacteria > Actinomycetota > Actinomycetes > Streptosporangiales > Streptosporangiaceae > Spirillospora. The sequence continues at coordinate 250,015 of NZ_JASNWF010000014.1, read as the reverse complement.
AGCCTCTTCTTGTCGTACAGGTCGGCGAGCTTGCCCCAGATCGGCGTGCTGGCCGTCGCCACCAGCAGGGTCGCGGTGACGACCCAGGTGTACTGCGACTGGCTGCCCTCGAGCGCGCCGATGATCTGCGGCAGGGCGGTGGACACGACGGTCTCGCTCAGCATCGCGACGAAGAGCACCAGCATCAGGCCGCTGAGCGCCTCGAAGATCGATCTGCGCGACATCGTCGCGGACGGCGCCGGCGGGGCCGGCTGGTCGGCGGACACGGTCAAGGGACGCCTCCGGTGGTGAGTGGGAACGCCCTCTACAAGGCGCCGGCGACCCGCATTATTCCCAGTGGGCAAGTTTTCGCATCGAGAAAGATTCTCGTCCGGCTAGGCTGGAGGACACCATGGAGACCACGGCCGGCGGGCTGCGCGAGCGCAAGAAGGAGGCGACGCGCACGGCCCTGCACGAGGCCGCGATGCGCCTCGCCGTCGAGCACGGGCTGGACGCCGTCACGGTCGAGGCCATCGCCGACGCCGCCGGCGTGTCCCGCCGCACGTTCTCCAACTACTTCGACGGCAAGGAGGACGCCCTCCTGTACGGCGACGAGCAGCGCATGCGCGGCCTGCTCGACCGCTTCGCCGCCCGGCCGCCCGGCGAGCCGTCCTGGGCCGCGCTGCGCGGCGCGTTCCACGACCTCGCCGGCGAGATCGGCGAACCCGACCCGCGCTGGGCCGCCCAGACCCGGCTCGCCCGCGCCCACCCGTCCGTCCTGGCCCGCCAGCTCGCGCACTACACCACGTTCGAGCGCGCCCTCGCCGACCTCATCGCCGACCGCGACGGCCTGCCGCCCGGCTCCACCCGCGCCCTCGTCATGGCCGCCGCCTTCATGACGGCCCTGCGCGTCGGCGCCCTCGCCTGGACCGAGCAGGACCCGCCCCGCCCCATGGCCGAGGTGACCGACGAGACCCTCACCGCGATGGCCGCCCGGTTCGTCTGACCCCGGCGATAAGGTCGGGCGGATGCCGGCCAACACGCGCGCGACGCGTCCCAAGGAACCCGCATCCCCCAAGCTCCCCGGCACCCTCGCGCCCGCGGACGACGGCCTCGCCGACGACGGCGTGTACCTGTCCGCGGAGTACGGGCCGCTCGACCTGTCCGCCCGCGACGCGGAGGACGTCGAGTTCGACCGCTGCCGCTTCCGCGAGACGCGCCTGGCCGGCACCGCCATGCGCCGGGCCGAGTTCACCGACGCCGAGTTCACCGGCTGCGACCTGGCGAACCTCCGCCTCACCGACGCGCGCCTGCACCGCACGCTGATCGAGGGCAGCCGCCTCACCGGCACCGCGATGACCGGCTCGACGCTGCGGGACGTCCTGTTCCGCGACTGCCGCGCCGACCTGTCGTCCTACCGCTTCAGCCGGTTCAAGAACGTCGTCTTCCGCGACTGCAACCTCGGTGACGCCAACTTCCAGGAGGCCGACCTGTCCGGCGTCCGCTTCGAACGGTGCAAGCTGGCCGGCGCCCAGTTCAGCAACGCCACGATGAAGGGCACCCGCCTGTCTGGCTGCGACCTCTACGGGGTCAGGGGCGTCCAGAGCTTCGCCGGCGCGATCGTCCCCGCCACCGACGCCCAGGGCCTCCTCTTCGCACTGGCCGCCGCCATGAACATCACCATCGAGCCCTAGCGGCGCCCGTCACCACTCTGTAAGGGACGCGCCCCGTCACCGAAGGTAGCGGCGTGCGCTGGGGTCAGGGGTGCGCTGGGTCAGGGGGTGCGCTGGGTGAAGCGGATGCTGTTGCCGAACGGGTCGCGCAGGGCGGCGTCGATCCCGTACGGGCGTTCGGTGGGCTCCTCGGTGAACTCCACGCCCCGGCTCCGCAGCGTCTCGTAGGTCTTGCGGCAGTCGTCGGTGCCGAAGATGAGATGGCCGCCCACCGCGCCCTTGGTCAGCAGCTCGCGGACCTGCGCGGCCGTCTCCTCCGACAGCGACGGCGGCCCCGGCTTCTCCAGCAGGATGTTGCGCTCGGGGTCGCCGGGGACGCTGATCGTGAGCCAGCGCATGAAGCCCATGTCGACGTCGGCGCTGACCTCCAGGCCGAGCTTGCCGACGTAGAAGTCGAGGGCCGCGTCCTGGTCGAGGACGTAGATCTGGGAATGCGTGATCGCGTTGAACATGCACCTCACGCTAGTGAGCGCGGGCCGGAAAAACTTATCCGAAACGACTCAGCCGCCGCTCGGCCTCGTCCAGGCCATCGTGAAGCAGGTCGGCACGTCCGCGGGCACCGACTCCCGGCGGTACTGCCGCGGCGACCGGCCGACGATGCCGCGGAAGGTGCGGCTGAACGTGCCGAGGCTGCCGAAGCCGACCGCGAAGCAGATGTCGGTGACGCTGCGGTCGGTCTCCCGCAGCAGGAACATGGCCCGCTCCACGCGGCGGCGCTGCAGGTAGCGGTGCGGCGTCTCGCCGAACGTCGCCCGGAACGTCCGCGTGAAGTGGGTCGGCGACACGTGGGCGATCCGGGCCAGCGCCGGGACGTCCAGCGGCTGCGCGTAGGCGCGGTCCATGGCGTCCCGCGCCCGCAGCATCCGGCGGTTGCTCTCCTCCACGGTCACGCCCCCATCCCACCACGTCCGGCGGGACCGGGGGGGCGCTCAGCGGTCGGAGAGGGTGCGGGCCAGCAGGCCGGTGACGGCGGCCAGGGCCAGCACGACGGCGATCGTGATCATGGTCGCGTGGTCGTAGGCGGACGGCGGCGTCCCCGGAGTGCCGGGGGTCGCGCCGAGCGCGCCCGCGAACAGGCCGCCGATCAGCGCGACCCCCGCCGCGTTCGCGACCTGCGTCGCGGTGAGCAGCACGCCGCTGGCCGCGCCGCCGTCCGCCGGGTCGACACCGGCGAGGATCTTGCCGATCAGGGGCGCCGCGACCAGTCCCTCGCCGATCCCGGAGACCGCCAGCGCGGGCAGCAGCCAGCCGATCTGCGCGTGGCCGTGGACGGTGCCGACGATCAGCAGCATCGCGGCGAGGCTCACCGCCATCAGCGCCGCGCCCGGCACCAGCGCCGCGCGGCTGCGGCCGGTGACGCTGGCGACCGCGAACCCGACCCCGAGCGGCGCGAAGATCATCCCGCTCCGCAGCGGGCTCTGCCCGAGCCCCGACTGCAGGTGGTAGGCCAGCAGCAGGAACAGCCCGGCGTTGCCCGCGTAGAAGGCCAGGACCGTGACCAGGCCGCGCACCATCCGCCGCTGGGCGAGCAGCCGCATCGGCACCAGCGGGTTCGCCTGCCGCCGCTCGAAGAACCCGAAGGCGACCAGCAGCGCCGCCCCCGCCGGCGGGATCGGCAGGCTCCACACCGGCCCGCCGAGCGCCGCCGGGAGCAGCAGGCCGACCAGGGCGAGCCCGAGGATCCCGGCCCCGCCGAGGTCGAGGCGGGAGCGCGCGCCGCGTCCCTCGGCGACGGTCGCGCCCGCGACGAGCAGGGCGGCCAGCCCGATCGGGACGTTGACCAGGAACGTCGAGCGCCAGCCGAGCCCGAGCGGGTTCCAGGCGAGCAGCGCGCCGCCGACGATCTGCCCGGAGATCGAGGCCAGCCCGATCGTCGCCCCGTACAGGCCGAGGGCGCTCGCCCGCGCGGAGCCGGTGAAGGACGCCTGGATGATCGACAGGACCTGCGGCAGCATCACCGCGGCGGCCAGTCCCTGCAGCACGCGGGCGCCGATCAGCAACGGGGCGGACGGCGCCGCCGCGCACAGCATCGAGGTGACGAGGAACAGCAGCACCCCGGCCAGGAAGCTGCGCCGCCGCCCGTACAGGTCGCCGAGGCGCCCGCCGGTCACCAGGCCGACCGCGTACGCCAGCGTGTATCCGGCGGCGACGAACTGCACCTCGCCGAACGAGGCGCCAAGCCCGTGCTGGATGGACGGGACGGCGACCGTCACGATGCTCGCGTCCAGCAGTCCCATGAACGTCGCGAGCAGTACCGATCCGAGGGCGATCCACTGCCGGGCGCCGGCCGTCCCGGCGGCGCGCGGGCTTGTCGTTGCGGTGACCATGCGGCCATTCCGCCACGCGTCCGGCGGCGGCGTCCAAGTCCTGGTTCTTCGTCTGTGAGAAGCCGGAGTTATCACCGGCTATCGTCGGTGGCATGGAGCTGCGGCATCTGCGGTATTTCGTGGCGGTCGCCGAGGAGCTGCACTACGGCCGGGCCGCGCAGCGGCTGCACGTCGCCCAGCCCGGGCTGAGCCAGCAGATCAAGGCGTTCGAGCGCGAGCTCGGCGCGGAGCTGTTCGCCCGCAACCGGCGCGGCGTCGCGCTGACCGAGGCCGGGGCCGCGCTGCTGCCCGCCGCCCGCGACGTCCTGGCCCGCGCCGACGCCGCCGCCGAGCTGGTGCGGCGGCACGCGAGCGGCGAGGCGGGGCGGCTCACCGTCAGCCTCACCCGCTCGGCGCCCGGCGGCGCCGTCACCGATCTCGTCGACGGCTTCCGGGCCGCGAACCCCGCCGTCGACCTCCAGCTCACCAGCGGCTTCACCGCCCTGCACGAGCAGCGGCTGCGGGAGCGGGCGATCGATGCGGCGTTCGTCCGGCCGCCCATCGACCGGGGCGACGACCTGGCCGTCCTGGAGATCGGCACCGAGGCGATCGTGGCGGCGGTCCGCGGCGACGACCCGCTGGCCCGCAGGCGGCGGCTCCGCACCGCCGACGTGACCGGGCGCCCGCTGGTCTGGTGGCCGCGCGAGCACGGCCCCGGCATGTGGGACCGGATGCTCGACCAGGTCTTCGGCGACGGGGTCCGGCCGCCCGTCGCGCACTGGGAGCCCGAGGAGGAGCGGATGCTGCACGCGGTGGCGCAGGGGCACGGCATCACCTTCATCACCGAGGGCAAGGCGGGCACGCTGTCGGTCCCGGGCGTCGTCGTCCGGCGCTTCGCCGATCCCGTCCCGACCGTCCCGATCGCCCTGGCCTGGCACCGCGACGACCGCAACCCCGCGCTCCGCCGGTTCGTCGCCCACGCCCGCGGCATGGTCGCGGAGTGATCGGCGGCCGGGTTCCCGGTGGGCGGGAGCGTCCGCCGCGCCGGTCGCGCCGCGCGGCTAGCGTTCGGTGATCCACTCGGAGAGGGGCTCGGCATGGCGGAGGTCGCGGCGGAACGCTCCCTGGAGCAGCGGACGGCCGACCTGGAGCGGGTCGAGGCGATCAAGGCCCTCAAGTACCGGTACTGGCGCGCGTGCGACGGCAAGGATCCGGCCGCGTTCCGGGACTGCTTCGTTTCCGGGCCCGCGTCGATCGACTACGGCTCGCTCGGCACGTTCGAGGACGCCGACGAGCTGGCGCGGGTGTTCGCCGAGATCGCGCTGAGCAAGGTGGACGGCCGGTACGCGGTGCTCGACATGCACCACGGCTTCCATCCCGTCATCACGCTGATCGACGATGTATCGGCATCCGGAGTCTGGACGCTGCGTTTTCGTCAGGTGAACCGGGTCGACGGAACCGAACTGCTCATGACCGCCGAGTACGACGACGCGTACGTCCTCGAGGACGGGCGGTGGAAGATGGCGAAGTCGCACGTCCGGCCGCTGTGGACGATCCGGCGCCCGCTGCCCGAGGGCACCGACGTGAACCAGCTCGGATGGCCGTGACCGGCGGTCAGGGCCGCGGGATGTTGCGGAGGTTGCTGCGGGCCAGGTCGAGCATCTTGCCGACGCCGCCGGTGAGGACGGTCTTGCCGGCGGCGAGCGCGAAGCCCTTGACCTGCGCCGGCGTGATGTGCGGCGGTATCGACAGGGCGTTGGGGTCGGTGACGACGTCCAGGAGGTAGGGCCCGGGCGCGGCGAGGGCGGTCGCCATCGCGTCGCGGACGTCGGCGGGCCGTTCCACGCGCGCGGCCTCGATCCCGGCGGCCTGGGCGATGGCGGCGTAGTCGACGGCCTCGTGGTCGGTCTCGTAGGACGGCAGGCCGTCCACCATCATTTCGAGGCGCACCATGCCGAGCGACGCGTTGTTGAAGAGGATTATCTTGACCGGGATACGGTGCAGTTTCACGGTCAGGATCTCGCCGAGCAGCATGCCGAGGCCGCCGTCACCGGAGACGGAGATGACCTGGCGGCCGGGCGCGCCGTACTGGGCGCCGATCGCGTGCGGCAGGGCGTTCGCCATTGAGCCGTGGACGAACGAGCCCATCACGCGGCGGCGGCCGTTCGGGGTGATGTAGCGGGCGACCCAGACGTTGCACATTCCGGTGTCGACGGTGAATATCGCGTCGTCGGCGGCGAGGTCGTCCAGAACGTCCGCGACGTACTCGGGATGGATCGGGGTGTGCTTCTCGATGTCGCGCGTATAGGCGGAGACGACGTTCTCCAGCGAGCGGGCATGCCGGTGCAGCATTTCGTCCAGGTAGGACTGGTCGCGTTTCTGCTCCACCTTGTCCATGACGAGCCGGAGCGTTTCGCCGATGTCGCCGTGGACGGCGAGCGTGAGCGGCGTGCGGCGGCCCAGCTTGGCGGGATCGTCGTCCACCTGGATCGTGTGCCGGCCCGGAAGGAACGGGTCGTACGGGAAGTCGGTGCCGAGCAGGAGCACGAGGTCGGCCTCCTGCATCGCCTCGTAGCAGGCGCCGTAGCCGAGAAGCCCGCTCATTCCGACGTCGAACGGGTTGTCGTACTGGATCCATTCCTTGCCGCGCAGCGCGTGCCCGACGGGCGAGAGCAGTTTGTGCGCGAGCTGCATGACCTCGGCATGCGCGTTCTGCACACCGGACCCGCAGAACAGCATCGGCTTGCGGGCGCGGTTGAGCGCGCGGGCCAATTCGTCCACCTGGTCGGCGGGCGGTTTCACGATGCCCTTCCGGACGAGGAAGTCGTGCTCGCCGGTGGGGTTCTCGGCGTCCTTGCTGGCGATGTCGCCGGAAAGGGCGAGGACGGCGACGCCGCCCAGACCGACGGCGTGCTGGATCGCGGTGCGCAGGATGCGCGGCATCTGTCCCGGTCCGTTGATCAGCTCGCAGTAGTGGCTGCATTCGGTGAACAGCCGCTCGGGATGGGTCTCCTGGAAATAGCCGCTGCCGATCTGGGTGCTCGGGATCTGCGAGGCCAGCGCCAGGACGGGCGCGCCCGACCGGTGCGCGTCGTAGAGGCCCTGGATCAGGTGCGTGTTGCCGGGCCCGCAGCTGCCCGCGCAGACGGCGAGCCGTCCGGTGGTCTGCGCCTCGGCCGCGGCGGCGAACGCGCCCGCCTCCTCGTTGCGGACGTGCACCCACTCGATGTCGCCGCCGGTGCGCCGGACGGCGTCCACGATCGGGTTGAGGCTGTCGCCCACCACGCCGTAGATGCGCCGCACGCCCGCCTGGCGCAGCACCTGGATGAACTGGTCCGCGACCGTCGCCATGTCCCCTCCGAAACTCCCCCGCGTCCTGGTGGAGCCTCCCCATGATCGCCGCGGCGACACCTGCCCGGACGGGCCGGGCGTGCCCGGAGCGCCGGAGGGGAGAGATGATAAATCGTTGAACTACTTGGGGCCGGGACGCGGGATTAGGGTGGCGGGCATGGACGACGAGCGCGAGGACCTGGACTTCTGGTCGTTCGTCGATCTCGCGGGCGGCCGGCTGGCCGACGAGTTCGGCTTCCCCGACCGGCTCGCGACCCGGCTGCTGCTGACGCTGAACCGGGCGTCGGCGATCGTCACCTACGACCTGGAGTCCACGGTGCACCGGCCGCGCGGGCACTCCTGGGCGGGGTTCCGGCTGCTGTTCGTGACCTGGCTGGCCGGCCCGCTGGAGCCGGGGCGCGCCGCCACGCTCGCCGGGATGAGCCGCGCCGCCGTGTCGAACCTGGCCAAGACGCTGGTCGCGGACGGGATGATGGTGCGCACGCCGGGCGAGCGGGACGGCCGCTCGGTGATCCTGTCGCTGACCGACGACGGCCGCCGCCGGATGCTGGAGATCTTCGCGGGCCAGCACGAGCGGGAACGCCAGTGGGCGGAGGTGCTCACCGAGACCGAGCAGCGGATGCTGATCATGCTGCTGGACAAGCTGATCGCGGGCCGGCACCGGTTCGACGTCCGCGAGCGCAGCTAGCCGGGCCGGTCCCGGCCGCCGCCGGGCGGCTCGGGGGTCTTTTCAGCCCCCGCCGGGCGACGTAGTGTCGCAAGAAAGTAGTACACGCATTAATCACCCAGGGAGGCGAGGGACCCATGGCCCACTATCGGCGGGTCGGGGACGTGCCGCCGAAGCGGCACACCCAGCACCGGGACGCGTCGGACCGGCTCTACTTCGAGGAGCTGATGGGCGAGGAGGGCTTCACCTCCGACTCCTCCCTGCTGTACCACCGGGAGATCCCGTCCGCGATCGTCGACTCGCGGGTCTGGGACGTCCCGGACGCCGCCACCACGCCCAACCACCCGCTCAAGCCGCGCCACCTCAAGCTGCACGAGCTGTTCCCCAAGGAGGCGTGGGCGGACACCGACGTCGTGACGGGCCGCCGGCTGATCCTCGGCAACGACGACGTGCGGCTCTCCTACGTCGTGTCCGCCACGGAGTCGCCGCTGTACCGCAACGCGACCGGCGACGAGATCGTGTACGTCGAGTCCGGCGCCGCGACCGTCGAGACGATCTTCGGGGCGGTCGCCGCGAAGCAGGGCGACTACGTCGTGATCCCGACCTCGACCACGCACCGCTGGCTGCCGGAAGGCTCCGACACCGGCGAGCCGCTGCGCGCCTACGTCATCGAGGCCACCGGGCACATCGCGCCGCCCAAGCGATACCTGTCGCGGTTCGGGCAGTTCCTGGAGAACGCCCCCTACTGCGAGCGCGACCTGCACGGCCCCGGCGAGGTCCTCACCGCCGAGGGCACCGACGTCGAGGTCCTCGTGAAGCACCGCACCTCGCGCGGCATCGGCGGCACCCGCTTCACCTACGCGCGGCACCCGTTCGACGTGGTCGGCTGGGACGGCTGCCTGTACCCGTTCACCCTCAGCGTCCACGACTTCGAGCCGATCACCGGCCGCGTCCACCAGCCGCCGCCCGTCCACCAGGTGTTCGAGGGCCACAACTTCGTGGTGTGCAACTTCGTCCCGCGCAAGGTGGACTACCACCCGCTGTCGATCCCGGTGCCCTACTACCACTCCAACGTCGACTCCGACGAGATCATGTTCTACTGCGGCGGCGACTACGAGGCGCGCAAGGGCTCCGGCATCGGGCCGGGCTCGGTCTCGGTCCACCCCGGCGGCCTCGCGCACGGCCCGCAGCCCGGCGCCTACGAGCGCAGCATCGGCGCCGAGTTCTTCGACGAGCTGGCCGTCATGGTCGACACCTTCCGCCCGCTCGAACTCGGCGAGGGCGGCCTGGCCTGCGAGGATCCCGCGTACGCGTGGACGTGGGCGGGGAGGCGGAACGCATGAGCGACCTGCCCGCGTTCGCGCGCGGCCTGTGCGACGACGCGGCGGTGTTCCCGCCCGGACTCGCGCCGCTCGCCGACGCCGTCCCGGCCCACCGCCGGCACCGGGCCGCCCCCTACGCCGCGCTCGTCGGGCCGCTCGTGCTGCCCGCGACCGCGCTGGACCAGCTCTACCCGCTGGTCACCAGCGACCCGCTGGACCTGTCGATCACCGCGCCGAACGGCCCGGCGCAGGCCGCCAAGGCCGTCGCGGCCGCCGCCGACCTGCCCGTCGACGTGCACGCCGTCGAGGTCGCGGTGCCCACCGGGATGACGGCGGCCGACCTGGTGCACGGGCTGGAGCTCCTCGACGTCCCGGTGTTCGTCGAGGTCCCGCGCGACGAGCGCCGTCCCGCGATCATCGAGGCGCTCGCCGCGACCGGGCACCGCGCCAAGTTCCGCACCGGCGGCGTGCACGCGAACCTGTACCCGGGCCCGGACGAGCTGGCCGCCGCGGTCGTCGCCGCCGTGCGCGCCGGCGTCCCGTTCAAGGCGACCGCCGGGCTGCACCACCCGGTGCGCAACACCGACCCGGAGACGGGCTTCCACCAGCACGGGTTCCTCAACCTGCTGCTCGCCACCGACGCCGCGATGCACGGCGCCGGGCCCGCCGAGCTCGGCGCGATCCTGGCCGACCGCGACGCCGCGCTGATCGCCGCCCGCGTCGCCGGCCTGGGCGAGGCCCGCGCGGCGTTCGCCCGCTCCCGCTTCCTGTCGTTCGGCACGTGCAGCATCACCGACCCCCTGACCGAACTCGCCGCCCTCGGCCTCCTGGCGCCCTCCCTCCTCAAGGAAGTTGCATGACCCGCATTTCGGTTCCGGATGGTTCGCTTTACGGGCTCGACAACCTGCCGTACGGGGTGTTCGCGCCGGCGGGGGGCGAGCCGCGCGTCGGCGTCCGGGTGGCGGACTGGGTCGTCGACCTCGCCGCCGTCTTCGGCGACGACGTGTTCTCCTGGCCGTCGCTCAACGCGTTCATGGAGCAGGGCCACGAGCGGTGGGTCGAGGTCCGCGAGCACATCCTGGACGCCGTGACCGACGACCTGCCCGGTGACGCCGTCCACTCGCTGGACGCGGTGACGCTGCACCTGCCGTTCGAGGTCGCCGACTACGTCGACTTCTACGCCTCCGAGCACCACGCGTCCAACCTCGGGCGGCTGTTCCGGCCGGACGCCGAGCCGCTGATGCCGAACTGGAAGCACCTGCCCGTCGGCTACCACGGCCGCGCGGGGACGGTCGTGCCGTCCGGGACCGGGATCGTCCGGCCGAGCGGGCAGCGCAAGGCGCCGGACGAGGCAGCGCCGACGTTCGGGGAGTGCCGCCGCCTGGACATCGAGGCGGAGGTCGGGTTCGTCGTCGGCACCGGCTCGCCGCTCGGCGCCCCGGTGGGCGTGGACGAGTTCGCCGAGCGCGTCTTCGGGGTCGTGCTGGTCAACGACTGGTCGGCGCGCGACATCCAGGCGTGGGAGTACGTGCCGCTCGGGCCGTTCCTCGGCAAGAGCTTCGCGACGTCGGTGTCGCCATGGGTGGTGCCGCTGCTCGCGCTGGAGGCCGCCCGCGTCCCGACGCCGCTGCAGGACCCCGAACCGCTCCCCTACCTGCGGGAGAAGGACCCGTGGGGCCTCGATCTGGAGCTGGTCGTGGAGTGGAACGGGCAGGTGGTGTCGCGCCCGCCGTACCGGGAGATGTACTGGTCGCCCGCGCAGATGCTCGCGCACATGACGGTGAACGGCGCCGCGTCCCGCACCGGCGACCTGTTCGCGTCGGGGACGGTGTCGGGCCCGGAGAAGGACCAGCGCGGCGCGTTCATCGAGCTGACCTGGGGCGGGAAGGAGCCGATCGAGGTCGGCGGCGAGCCGCGCACGTTCCTGGAGGACGGCGACACGGTCACGATCTCCGCCACAGCGCCCGGACCGGGCCGCGCCCGCATCGGTCTCGGCGAGGTCACCGGCCGCGTTCTGCCCGCGACCTCATGAGCACGTCCGCACGGCCGGTCCGTCCACCGCGAGTTCGCGGGCCGATCCCGTGGTCGTGGCCATGAGGGATGCGGCGGCGAGCGCTGCCACCGCCGCGAGCAGCGCCGCCGCGGCGAAGCCGAGCGACGCCGACAGGGCGCCGAACGTGAACGGGGCGATCGTCGCGCCGGTGTAGACGCCGACCTGGACGGTGTGGCCCGCGTTCTCGGCGCGATCCGGCAGGAGGCGCAGCGCCGCCGACAGCAGCAGGCCCGTCCAGCCCCAACCGGCGGAGAACGCCAGGACGGCGCCGGCGAGGAACGTGACCGGGGAGCCGGCCGCGATCAGCGCGAGGCCGGCGGCGCCGCTCAGCATCATCACCGCGATGACCGCGCGGTCGCCCCGCGGCGCCCGGTCGGCCAGCGCGCCCGCGGCCAGCCGGACGGCGATCGCGATGACCGCGCTCATCGCGAGCAGGTCGCCGGTCAGCGCGTCCGGGACCCCGGAATGCGCGCCGAGCTGCACGAAGTAGGAGGCCACGGCGTTGTTGCCGGTCGCCGACAGCGCGGCCGCGGCCGCCCACAGGACCAGCGTCCGCCGGACGGCGCGGGGCATGGGCGCCGGCGCGTTCGGCGCGCGCCGCCGTTCGGCCGGTGGCGTGCGGGTGAGCGGGGAAAGGGCGACGGGGACGAGCGCCAGCAGCCCGGCGATCGTCATGGCGGCGCGCCAGCCGTAGGGGTGGACGACCAGCGCGACGAGGAGGCCGGGGACGAGGGTGCCCGCGCCGAGCGCGGCGCCGACCGTCCCGGCGGCGAGGGAGCGGCGGCGGGCGGGGGCGCGGGCGGCGATGAGCCGTCCGGCGGCGGGCTGGACGAGCCCGTTGGCGAGCCCCGCGACGACCAGCACCGGGAACAGCACCGCTACGTGCCCGGCGCGCGAGAGGGCCAGCATCGCCAGCGCGGCGACGATCGCCGCCGCCGACAGGACGGCCGGGACGGGCAGCCGCGCGGCCAGCCGCTTCGCGACGGGCGAGCCGAGCGCGCTCGCGGCGTAGAACGCGCTCATCGCCAGGCCCAGCGTCGTCCGCGTCGTGTGCAGGGTCTCCTGCATGGACGGGGCGAACGCGCCGACCGCGAACCCGGGCATCACCGCCGCGGTCGCGGTGAGCGCGGCGGTCACGACGGCGGGCCAGGGTCCTCTGCGCGGGACGGGCCCGGTCATCGGGGCTCCGGGAGCCAGCCGGGGGTGCCCGGGACGACGCGTCCGAACTGGACGTCGGCGAAGTGGATGCCGAAGCCGATCGTGCCGGGTTCGGCGAGGTCGGCGACGAGGCGGCGGCGGACGTCGGCGGACAGCACCGGGTCGTGGTCGGGCGCGGCGGACCATTCCGGGTGGTCGATCTGGACGGGGCTGTGCAGCGCGTCGCCGAACGCGATGAGCCGCCGTCCGCCCGAGGTGATCTCGTACGTGGCGTGCCCGGCGGTGTGACCGTACGTCGTCCGGACCCGGACGCCGGGGAAGATCTCCTCCCCGTCGGTGACCGCCTGGACCTGGTCGGCGAACCCGTCGAGGATGTCGGCGCCGGTGCCCGACAGGTGCCGGTGCTCCCACTCGGCCTCGGTGAGCAGGACGCGCGCCTCGGCGAACGGCGGGCGGCAGGTGGGGGCCGCGGGCCAGAGCCAGCCGACGTGGTCGCTGTGCAGGTGGGTGACGGCGACGGCCTCGATGGTCGCGGGGTCGCGGCCGAGCGCGGCGAGGCCGTCGAGCAGCCCGCCGCCGTGGGCCGCGCCGAACGGCTCGGCGGGGTCGTCGGGCCAGCAGCGGGGGCCGAGGCCGGCGTCGATCAGCAGGGCGCGGTCGCCGCGCTCGACCAGCAGCCCGCCGATGCTCGCGACGAGGTTCCCGGACGCGTCGAGGTACTCGGGGTGCGCGTCCCAGAATTCGGCGGTCGAGCCGGGGAGCCAGGCGCGGGGCTTGAGCGCGACGGCGCCGTCCGGCACGTAGCCGATCGTCAGGTCGCCGAGCCGGATCGTGCCGGGGCCGGCCTCGGCGGCGAGGCGGTCGCGGGCGGTGGCGGGCATGGGTGTCTCCCTCCGGGACGGCCGCGCCCTGCGGCCGCCGCACCGGGAAACTTACAACTAGAACTATTCAAGCTGCAACCATTGCAGCTTGATGTAAGCTCGGGCCATGAGCAGCGAGGCGGAGGCCGCCGCGGCGGCCGAGCGGCAACTGTGCGGGCTGGTGAACGGGCTGTCCCGGCAGATCGAGGAGCACGTCCGCGAGCGCGCCGCGACGCTCGGGCTCACCGGCCCCCAGGCCACCGCGCTGCGCGAGCTGACCGGGCCGATGACGATGCGCGACCTCGCCGACCGGATGAGCTGCGAGCCGTCCAACGCCACGTTCGTCATCGACAAGCTGGAGAAGCGCGGCCTGGTCGAGCGCCGCCCGCATCCGCTGGACCGCCGCGCCAAGCAGCTCGTCCTCACCCCCGAAGGCACGGCCCTGCGCGAGCGGCTCCTCGAACTGCTCACCAAGGACTCGCCCCTGGCCGGCCTGAACCAGGACGAGCAGGACACCCTCCAGGGCCTCCTGCTCCGCGCCCGCTCACTCCACTGACACCGGCGTCAGGACGACCCGGCGACCGGGGACGACCGGCGCGTTCCAGACCTGTTCGACCTGGTCGAGCGGCGTCGGCACGGCGTCCACGGCGAGGGTTCCGGACGCGATCTCCTCGGCGAGCGACGGAAGCTCCGCGACGATTCCCGCGGTGCTCACCGACCCCTGACCGCTGCCCATGATGGTGAGATTCGCCGCGCGCAGCAGGAACGACGGCAAGGTGATGTCCGGCCCGGCAACGGACCCGACCTGCACCCAGGCCAGGGGCTTCGACCGGTCGGCGCGGGCCCGCAGCAGCGCGGGCATCGCCTCCTGCGTCGGCGCGCCCCACAGGTAGTCGATGACGACGTCGACGTCCGCCGCCGCCCGCGCGAACTCCTCGCTTCCCAGCCGGACGGCCTCGTCGGCGCCGAGCCTCGCCAGCGGTTCGAGGCGCTCGGGGTCGCGTCCGGCGCCGACGACGCGGGCAGAACCGAGGCGCTTGGCGATCTGGACGGCGAGCCGTCCGGCGTTCCCGGTCGCGCCCATCACCAGCACCGATCCGCCTGGCTCGAAGCGGGCACGGCGGCGCAGCGCCACCCACGAGGACATGCCCGGGTTCATGGCCGCCGCCACGGCCACCGGATCGATGCCGTCCGGCAGCACGACGGCCCTTCGCCGGTCGACGACGGCCTGCTCGGCCATGGTGCCGAGCGCGGTGTCGGGCGCGACGAAGTAGAGCAGTTCGCCGTCCGGCGTGCGGCCGACCGCGTCGATGCCGGGGACCATCGGCAGGACGCCGTCGGAGGTGTAGTGGGTGCCGTCGGCGGACGAGCGCACCCGCGGATGCAGGCCGGCGGCCAGCACGTCCACCAGGACCTCGCGCTCTCCGGAGGGGACGGGGGCCGGGAGCTCCTCGTACCGGGGCGGCGCGCCAAACGATCGGACGACTGCGGCGTGCATGGCGACTCCCCGAGCTAGTTGGTGTCACGTACTAGTTTGCCAAAGTAGTTGGGGTCACGTACTACGTCAACTAGGCTGCCCACCATGACCACCGACCCCGCCGACCCCGCCGACCCCGCCTGTGACCGCCCCCTCGACCCGGTCGACGCCCTCGTCCAGCTGTCCTTCCTGGTCCAGGGCGTCCTGTCCGCCATCGGCTCCGAGCACGACCTGTCGATCATCCAGATCCGGCTGCTGGGCATCCTGCGCGACCGGCGGGCCGGCATGGTGGAGCTCGCCACCTATCTCGGGCTCGACAAGTCGTCCATGACCGGGCTCGTCGGCCGCGCGGAGAAGCGCGGCCTGGTGAAGCGGTCCCCGTCCCCGCACGACGGGCGGGCGGTCCTCGTCTCGCTCACGCCGGACGGCGAGCGGCTCACCGAGCGCGCCGGCGCCGAGATCGCCCGCCGCGTCGCCGGCCTCACCGAGCGCCTGTCCCCCGCCGAACGCGACGAGTTGACCCGGCTGGCCACCGTCCTCCTGGACGGGACGGTGTCCCAGGCCGCCTGGGCGCGGCGCCACTAGCAGGCGGCGAACGCCTCGGACGCCGGAAGGCCCGGCCGGAGGCGGATCCGGCCGGGCCTGCGGGGGGCGGCGGTCAGGTGATGTTCTTGGGGCGGTACGCCTTGTACTGGCTGCCCTTGGCCAGGCCGTAGGTGCGGGTGCGGTGGTCGGTGCCGTAGTGGCCGCGCTGCTCGTACGCCCAGTAGGCGGTGTGCTTGCTGCTCGTCCACTTCTCGAAGATGACGACGTGCCGGGTGGTGTTGCTGCCGATCGCGTCGATCACCAGGTCGCCCGTCTTGAGCTGCGACATCGAGATCCGCTTGCTGTAGGTCGAGGACGCGAGGCCCACCGTGTTCGGGCCGGGCTTGGGCAGCCGCAGGGCCATGGACGCGTAGCCCGAGCAGTCGGTGCGGTAGCCGCCGTGGGTCCTGGACTGGCTGTAGGGGACGCGGCTGCTGGTGTGCGGGTGCCAGGTCTTGGCCCGCGCGATGACCTGGGCGCGGGTGACCTTCGGCACGGCCGCGACCGCGACGGTGCGGCCGGAGTCGGCCTGCAGCCGCGCGCCCTGCGGCGCGGCGGCGTGCTCGGCGGGGGACGTCAGCCCGATCAGCCCGGCGGCGGTGCCGGCGGCGAGCGCGAGGGAGCCGGCGCCGATGAGGACGGCCCGAGGGGAAGCCATTGGGTGAACCTCCGTGAATGGTCGTTGAATTGCGTCCGCAAGGGACGCGGTGAGGGGTTCGTCGATCGACCCGGCAGACGTTAGGGAACGTTTTCCGCCGTTGTGCAGACCCGGCGGCGAGATCGGGACAAAGAGACAGGTCCAGGCCTCTGACCAGGCGAGACATCCCCCTGAACGGGACACGGGCGGGACATTCGGGCCCCTGCGGGACGCCGTCGCCGATCACCCTTGGTGCGCATTCGCGAACGCACGGCGACGATCGCGGTTCCGGCCATTCGGGCCGCCGGACTGGGCATAATGGGCGGCCGCGACGGAGAGTCCTGGGCGTTATCCGCGGCCGCTGCCGGGCCTGCGGTCCGACCTGCGGGAGATGCACCGATGAGCCGAAGCCGCACGCCGGCCCCCCTTCCCGACGACCTGCCGGACGCGATGCGCGTCCTGCTCACCGAGCTGCGCGACCTGCGGCGGGCGTCCGGGCACGACCTGCGGTCCCTGGAGCGCCGGACGCACGCCAGCAGGTCGTCGTGGAGCCGGTGGCTCGGCGGGGAGACCTTCCTGCCGCGCACCGCGGTCACGGCGCTGGCGCAGCTGTGCGGCGGGGACCGGCACCGCCTGGAGGCCCTCTGGGACGTCGCCGACCAGGCCCGGACGGCGGCGGCGTCCGGAACGCCGGACACCGCGCCCGCGCCCGACGGCGCCCCGGACGCACCGGACGGTGAACCGGACGCATTGGGCGCGACCGGCCCCGCGGAGCCGACCGCGGAGGAGACCCCGTCCGCGCCCGAGGTCCCGGAGCCGCGGAGGAGGCGCGTTCCGCAGGCCGTGCTCATCGCCGCCGCGGTCGGGTGCGTGCTCGTCTCCGGGGGCGCCGGTGTGCTGCTCGGGACGACGCTGCGCACCAACGCGCAGGAGACCCCGGACGGTCCGACACACGCCTCGGCCGCGCGCGCCACCCATGCCGCCGTCCGCACGATCTACCGTCATGAGGTCGTCGAGCGCGCGAAGAGCTGGCACCCGCACGCGCCGGGACGGGTGCCGTACGACCAGGCGAGCAGCTACCAGGGCTACCGCGCCGACGGGTCGGGGTACGCCTCCATGGCGCTGGCGTTACCGGCGCCCGGCCCGAACTCGGCCGCGCTCCTGACGTCCTACTGCGACCGCGTCCCGCCCGCCCGGCTCGGTCCCGGTGACCTCGTCGTCAACGCCACGGGCGGGCCGGAGACCCGCGAGGTCATGATCTTCGAGCGGTGGACGAACCCGGCCCGCACCGCCTACTGGGCGTACCAGCAGCGCCGCGGCTACGGCACCGACCATCTCGAGCGCGGCGCCGCGCTCATCCGCGACGGGCGCCATGTCGCCTGCCATCCGCGCAACCTGCGGGACGACCCGGTCGGCTGACGCGGCCCGGCGGGGCGGGCGCGGGTCAGAGGCGGGACGCCAGGTGCCCGACGACGTCGGCGGCCGGGGCGTCGGTGGCGGCGCGGAAGGCGGTGCCGGCCCACAGGTTGACGGTGTCCGGATCGCCCTGGGCGGCGGCGGCCTTGCGGAGCGGCGAGGTGACGTAGTGGACGTCCGGGTAGGCGGCGGGCGCGTCGCCGGAGTGCTCGGCGAGGAAGCGGTTGACCAGGCCGCGGGCGGGGCGTCCACTGAAAGCCCTGGTCAGCGCGGTGGTGGTGAAGCGGGGGTCGGCGAGCGCGGCCTTGTGCACGGCGCTCGCGCCGCTCTCGGGGCAGCGCAGGAAGGCCGTGCCGAGCTGGGCGGCGGCGGCGCCGAGGGAGAGGATCTCGGCGACGTCGTCCGGCGTGCCGAGGCCGCCGGCGGCGATGACCGGCTGGTCGGTGACGGCCAGCACGTCGCGCAGCAGGGTGCGGAGCGGGAGCGCGCCGTCGAGGGTGTTGGCGAACGAGCCGCGGTGCGCGCCGGCCTCGGTGCCCTGTACGCACAGCGCGTCGGCGGCGGCCGACCGCCGGGCCTCGTCGGCGGTCGTCACGGTGACGACCACGACGGTGCCGCGCTCCTGGAACGCCCGGATCACGTCGGTGTCGGGGCAGCCGAAGGTGAAGCTGACGAACGCGGGCGGGTCTGACAGCAGATCGGTGATCTTCGCGTCGTAGGCGTCGTCGCGGCCGGACGGCGTGCCCGGCTCGACGCCGAGCCGCCGCGCCTCCGGCGCGAGCAGGTCGCGGTAGGCGGCCACGGCGGCGGGGTCGACGGCGTCGAGCGACGGCATGAACACGTTGACGCCGAACGGCCGGGACGTCAGCTCGCGCGTCCGGTCGATCTCGGCGCGCATGGCGCCGGCGGTCTTGTAGCCGGCGGCGAGAAAGCCGAGCCCGCCGGCGTCCGACACGGCGGCGGCGAGTTCGGGCGTGGACGGGCCGCCCGCCATCGGCGCCTGGACGATGGGCGTGCCGGGAAGCCGGGGTGCCGTCATGCGGGTTCCCTATCCGGGACGCGGCGGACCAACCACCGCCAGCGCGGCTGCTCGCACACGACGACCGCCGCGCACAGCACCGTCACGGCGACCGCGACGGGCATCGGCCCGGCCGCCCACGACGCGGCGACCGCGGCGGCGAGCTGCAGCAGCACCAGCGCGATCGTCACGGCGCCGGGCACCGGGACCATCACGCGGGCCTTGTCGCCGGGCGTCGAGAACACCGTCGGCAGGCCGATCAGCACGACGTCCGCCAGCACGGCGAGGAGGATCGAATGGGGGGCGAGGGCCCACGGCGCGGCGACCCACGCGACGATCTCGGCGAGGAAGCGCAGCACGGAGGCGATCCGGCTGTCGGGGGCGGCCCCTCCGGGGCTCGCGGTATGCGTCACGATCGGAAAGATAATGCGCGGGGCACCGGACGGCGACGCCGGGTTCAGCGAACGTGAACGACCGAGAGGGACCAGGATGCGGGTGTTGCTGCACTACGACATGGACCACGCCGAGCCCGGCCTGGACATCGTCAGCTGCTCGGAGCAGGACGACGCCCGCCTGCACGAGCTGCTGCCCGAGACGGAGGTCATCTGGCACGTGCTGCGGCCGCTGACCGGCGACGACATGGACCGGGCGCCGAAGCTGCGGCTGATCCAGAAGCTCGGCACCGGGGTGAACACCATCGACCTGGACGCCGCCGCCGCGCGCGGCATCGCGGTCGCGAACATGCCGGGCCGCAACGCGCAGGCCGTGGCGGAGACGAGCCTGCTGCTGATGCTCGCCGCGCTGCGCAAGCTCGTCGCGTTCGACGCGCGGACGCGGCGCGGCGCGGGCTGGCCCGCCGACCGGTCGCTGGTCGGCGGCGAGCTGAAGGGCCGGACGGTCGGGCTGCTCGGCGGCGGGGAGATCGCCGGGCTGCTGCGCGGGATGCTGGAGGCGATCGGCGCCCGCGTCCTGTACACCTCGCGCCGCCCGCGCCGCGACGACCCGTCCTGGCGGGAGCTGGACGACCTGCTGCGGGCGAGCGACGTGCTGTCGGTGCACATCCCGCTGACCGAGGAGACGCACCACCTGCTGAACGCCGAGCGGCTCGCGCTGCTGCCGCCCGGCGCGATCGTGGTGAACACCGCGCGCGGCGCGGTCGTCGACGAGTCGGCGCTGGTCGCGGCGCTGGCGTCCGGGCATCTCGGCGGCGCCGGGCTGGACGTGTTCGAGCGCGAGCCGACCGGCCCGGAGAACCCGCTGCTCGCGCTCGACGGCGTCGTGGTGATGCCGCACGTCGCGTGGCTGACCGGCGAGACGTGGGACCGGTACTTCGAGGTCGCGGCGGAGAACTGCCGCCGCCTGGCCTCCGGCCGCGACCTCCTGCACCGTGTCGTCTAGGGGATGAGGACGGGCTTGACGACCTTGCCGGACGCGGCGTCCGCCTCGGCCTGGTTGATCTGGTCGAGCGGGTAGTTCGCGATGAGCCGGTCGTACGGGAACAGGCCGCGCCGCCACAGGTCGATCATCTTCGGGATGAAGGTGTGCGGGACGGCGTCGCCCTCGATGATGCCCTTGACCGTCCGTCCCATGAGCAGCAGGTTCGGGTCGAGGCGGTAGTCCTCGGAGCCGACGCCGACCAGGCCGCAGACGCCGGTGGTGCGCAGCGACGCGACCGCGGTCGACACCACGGACGGGACGGCGGTCGTGTCGAAGGAGTACTGGACGCCCTCGCCGCCCGACAGCGCCCGGATCTGCCCGGCGATGTCGTCGTCCGCGCCGTTGATCGTGTGGGTGGCGCCGAGTTCGCGGGCCAGGTCGAGGCGCGCGTCGTTCAGGTCGACCGCGACGATCGTGGTGGCGCCCGCGACCTTCGCCGCCATCACCGCGGAGAGCCCGACCGCGCCCGCGCCGAACACCGCGAGGCTGTCGCCGGCGCGGACGCCGAGCGAGATCAGCACGGACGCGGCGCCGGTCTGCACGCCGCAGCCGAGCGGCCCCAGCTTCTCCAGCGGCACGTCCCTGGTCACCGGGACGACGTTCCGCACGGTGCCGAGCGCGTGCGACGCGAACGACGACTGCCCGAACCACCGGTTGTTGACCGCGTTGCCGCCGGCGTCGGTGACGCGGAGCCGGCCGTCCAGCGGGATCGCGATCATGTTGAGCGCCGCCATCTGCGGGCACGCTCCGGGCACCGCGTCGCGGCAGTTGGCGCAGGTCCCGCAGGAGTCGAACGACATGACCACGTGGTCGCCCGCGGTGACGCCGGCGACGCCCGGCCCGACCGCCTCGACCACCCCGGCCCCCTCGTGCCCGAGGATCACCGGCTTGGCGACCAGGTCGCCCGGCACCCGCCCGATCAGGTCGGTGTGGCACATCCCGACGCCCGCGATCCGGACGACGATCTCGCCCGGCCCGGGGTCGGCGAGCTCGACCCGCTCGATCGTGTAGGGGGCGTCTGCGGCGCGCAGCACCGCGGCGTCGATCTGCACCGGAAGTCCTCTCAGGCCAGCGAGTAGCGGACGGGCAGCCGCTTCAGGCCGCCGACGAACGTGGTCGCGATGCTCTCCGCCCGGCCCGCGAACTCGATCGAGCCGAGCCGCGGCAGCAGCTCCTCGAAGAACGCGCGGACCTCGATGCGGGCCAGCGCCGCGCCCAGGCAGTAGTGCACGCCGAACCCGAACGCCAGGTGCTTGTTCGGGTCGCGTCCGACGTCGAAGGCGAACGGGTCGCCGAACACGTCCTCGTCGCGGTTCGCCGACGGGTAGGACAGCAGGACCGCGTCGCCCTTGCGGATCGTGACGCCGCGCAGGTCGTAGTCGCGGGTCGCGGTCCGCATGAACTCCTTCACCGGCGTGACCCAGCGGATCATCTCGTCCACCGCCAGCGGCATCAGCTCCGGGTTCCGCGTGAGCCGTTCGCGCTGGTCGGGGTGCTCGATGAGGGCCCGGAGGCCGCCCGCGATCGTCGCGCTGGTGGTGTCGTGCCCGGCCGTCGCGATGATGACGTAGTACGAGGCGGTGTCGAAGTCGTTGAGCGGCTCGCCGTCGATCCGTGCGTTCGCGATGGCGGACGCCAGGTCGTCGGTCGGATGCTTGCGGCGCTCCTCGGTCAGGCTCTGGAAGTAGGCGAAGAAGTCCAGCAGGACCTGCAGCTTCTCCTCGTTGGACTGGCCGCGCTGCAGTTCGTCGTCGTCGCCGCCGAACAGCTCCTGCGTCAGCTTGAGCATCCGGTCGAAGTCGCTCTCGGGCAGGCCGAGCAGCGACAGGATGACGTACAGCGGGAAGTGCGCCGCGACCTGCCGCGCGAAGTCGCACTCGCCGCCGAGCTCGACCATCCGGTCGACGTAGCGCTTGGCCAGCTCCCTCACCCGCGGTTCGAGCGCCCGCATCGCGCGCGGCCGGAACCAGTCCGCGCCGATGGCCCGGATGACCCGGTGGTCGGGGTCGTCCATGTGGATCAGCGTGCGCAGCGCGATGCCCTGCTCGGCCCGCTGCCGGTTCAGCTCGTCGAACTCGGCGGTGCCGAGCAGCGGGCGGGGCGCGTTCAGGAAGATCTCGTGGTTGCGCTCGATCTCCAGCACGTCCGCGTGCTTCGTGATCGCCCAGAAGGGGGTGTAGCCCGGCGCCTCCACCCACTGCACGGGCGACTCGCGCCGCAGCAGCGCGAGCGCCTCGTGCAGGCGCGCGTCGTCGGCGTACGCCCTCGGATCGGCGAGCGCCCGGCCCGCCTCCTCCACCGTCAAGGTCATGCTGCTCCTTTTTGCACTGCCCTCGGCGTCAGGCCCCGGAGGGCCTTCCTTCAACGGGCATTGCGGCGATCGCTGCATCGCTCCGGCTCGCCCTGGGGGCTCGCTGCGCGATCGCAACGCCCGGGTCCTCGGACCTGAGCTTAGAGCGCCGCGCCCATGACCGTAAGCGCTGGGTTACTCGACGGGGCCGGTGGTACTGCGGGCCCGCGACGTCAGCCGAGGTCAGTAAAGGTGCCGTGGCGGCCGTGGCCGGCGGCGAACCTCCCGGCGCCTTCGAGGGCGTCGGCCAGGGAGCCGAGGCCGTGGCGGTACTCGGCGGCGAGCGCCTCCTCCTCAGGGAGGCCCTCCGCTTCCAGGACGGACATCCGGTCGTTGCGCATGCAGGTCTGCGGGAAGCGGGCGATCTCCGCCGCCAGCTCCTCGGCCGCCTCGCGCGACGTCCCCGGCGGGACGATCCGGTTCGCCAGGCCGATGTCGAACGCCTCGCGCGCGCCGACGGGACGGCCGGTCAGGATCAGGTCCATGGCCCGGCTCGTCCCGATCAGCCGGGGCAGCCGGACCGTCCCGCCGTCCACCAGCGGCACGCCCCACCTGCGGCAGTACACGCCGAACACCGCGTCCTCCTCGGCCACCCGCAGGTCGCACCAGAGCGCCAGCTCCAGGCCCCCGGCGACCGCGTGCCCGGCGACCGCCGCGATGACCGGCTTGGACAGCCGCATCCGGGTGCAGCCGAGCGGGCCGTCGGCGGGCGGGGCGTCCACCCGCGGGCTGTCCGGCGTGCCGATCGACTTCAGGTCGGCGCCCGCGCAGAACGTCCCGCCCTCGCCCCACAGGACGGCGACGCTCGCGTCCGGGTCGGCGTCGAACGCCCGGAACGCCGCCGCGAGCTCGCGCGCCGCCGCCCCGTCCACCGCGTTCCGCACCTCCGGACGGGACATGATCACGGTCGTCACCGGCCCGCGGCGCTCGCTGCGGACGCGCGGGGCCTCCCGGGGGGTCGGGCCTCCGGAAGGAGCAGGGTCCGGCATGTCACTCTCCAACGTGGACGAACGCGCCGTCCGCCAGGTCCTTGAACCGTTCGAGGTCCTCGGCCGGCGCGTCGATCGCCCGCAGCGGGCCCGCGTCGGCGAGGTGCCTTCGAGCGTAGAGCCGCGCGACGAGCGCCTTGCGGTCGCCGCCCGAGTCGGCGCGCTCCCAGCCGGCCTGCTCCAGCAGCAGCGCCGCCGCGTACACGTCCGCCATGTACTGCGCGAGGGGGAACAGCCGCGCCTCCGCGGTCGTCCGGTCGAGGCCGCGCCACCTCTCGATCGCCTCGCGGACGTGCCCGATCCGCGCGTTCACCAGGTCGGCGGTCGCGTCGTCGCCGTCCGGCGCGCTCCGGACGGCCTCGGTGAGCCGGTCGAGGAACGGCTCGTGCGCGTCCTGCCGCTCGATGGCGCGGCGGACGTCCAGGCACAGGATGTTGTCGCCGCCCTCCCAGATGGGGTTGACCTGCGCGTCCCGCAGGATGCGCGCGACCGGCCACTGCTCGATGTAGCCGTTGCCGCCGTGGATCTCGATGGCGTCGCTCGCGGCCGTCACGCCGAGACGGGCCGCGCGCAGCTTGATGAGCGCGGCGCCGATGCGCAGGCGCGGCTCTCTTTCCCCGACCAACCGACCCCGACCGACCTCCCGACCGAGATAACCGTCGAAGACGAGCGCCTGCGCGGCCTCGGTCTCCACGATCATCTCGGCGAGCTTGCGGCGCATCAGCGGCTGCTCGGCGAGCGGCGCCCCGAACGCCTCGCGGACCCGCGTGTAGCAGAGCGACTCGACCAGCGAGCGGCGCGCGCAGCCGAGACCCATCATCGAGATGCCGAGCCGCGCGCCGTTGGTCAGCTCCATCATCCGCGCGAGGCCCCTGCCGTCGCCGCCCTCGCCCGAGCTGGACGCCGGGGCCAGCAGGAACGCCTCCGCGTCGGTGAACTCGATCTCCGCGGACGCCACCGAGCGCGTGCCGAGCTTGTCCTTCAGCCGGCGGATCCGCACGCCGTTGCGCGAACCGTCCCGCCGCTCGCGCAGCACCAGGAACGGCGCGATGCCGCGCACCCCGTCCGCCGCGCCCTCCGACTTCGCGAGGACGACGAACGCCGAGCCGTTGGCGTTCGAGGCGAACCACTTCAGGCCGTTCAGCCGCCACGCGTCGCCGTCCTTGGACGCGGTCGACTCCAGCGCGCCGAGGTCGGAGCCGCCGGACCGCTCGGTGAGCATCTGCGCGGCCTCGCCGGAGAACTCCCCGGCCGCGAAGATCTCCCGGACGCGCCGCTTCACCTCGTCCGGCGCGAACAGCTCGGTGAGGCCGACGACCATGTCCCCGCCGGTGCCGAGCGCGCACGCCATGCCGATGTCGGCCTGGTCGAGCAGGTAGCTCCAGGCGACGGCCATCGGCGCCGGGTCGACGCCGTTCGCCCTGGCCTCGGCGATGAAGTCGGGACGGGTGAACGAGGCGGCGACCACCTCCCGGCGCGCCGCCTCGAACGACGCCGGCATCACGACCTCGCTGACGTCGCGTCCCCACCGGTCGTACTTCTCCAGCCGCGGCGGGTTCCGGTCGGTCTCCTCCGCCCACGCGTTCACCGGGCCGCCCATCAGGGCGCCCGTCTCGCGCAGCCGGGGCTCGGCCCAGCCGAACCCGTCGCCGAGGTGGCGCCGCATCAGGAACCGCAGCGTCGGGTCGCAGTCGTACCAGTTGAGGCCCGCCGCCCCCTGGTAGCGCTCCGTCGCGTACCGGCGGGCCTTCTCCGCGCCGCCGAACGGGAGCCGGTCGAACGGCTCGATCAGGTAAGAGGCCATGCCCCGGACATTACACTTCTGATTCATGTGATGGAAGACTGTAATCTCACCGCCCGCCGGACCCGGTCCGCCGGTGCCGCCGGGCGGCACCGGATAAAGTCCCGAACAGCCATGGACACGCTCGAGATCCGCCCCCTCACCGCCCGCTCGGTCGTGCTCAGCACCCTGCTGGGCGTGCACCCGCCCCGGCTCCCCGCCCGCTACCTCGTCCGCGTCGGCGACCTGTTCGGCATCGCCGAGGGCACCATCCGGGTCGCCCTGTCGCGCATGGTCACCTCCGGCGACCTCGTCCAGTCCGACGGCACGTACGCCCTCACCGACCGGCTCCTGCAGCGCCAGGCCCGCCAGGACGAGTCGCGCCGCCCCCGCACCCGCTCCTGGGACGGCACCTGGGAGATCGCCGTGATCACCGCCGAGCGGCGCCCCGCCGCCGACCGCGCCGCGCTCCGCCAGGCGATGTCCGCGCTCCGCCTCGCCGAGCTGCGCGAGGGCACCTGGCTGCGGCCCGCCAACCTCGACCGGCCGCGCCCCGAGACGGTCGTCCGGCAGTGCACCTTCCTCGGCGGCCGTCCCGAGGAGGACCCCGCCGCCCTCGCCCGCGCCCTCTGGGACCTCGACGGCTGGACGTCCACCGCCCGCGCCCTGCACGCGTCCATCGGGCGGGCGGGCACGATCGCCGAGCGGTTCACGCTCGCCGCCGCCGTCCTGCGCCACCTGCTGCACGACCCGCTCCTGCCGCCCGCCCTCCTGCCGCCCGACTGGCCCGGCCCCGAGCTCCGCACCGCCTACGAGCGGTTCGAGAAGGACTTCGCCGACCTGCTGACCAGCGAAGTCCTCACCTAGCCCCGCCTCACGGCGCGGTCAGGACGCGGAACCCCGCGTCCACCGGGACGCGGGCGCCGGCCACCGCGGGCAGCGACCCGTCCGCCAGCGCCGCGATCACCCCGGCGGCGACCCTCCGTAAGGTCGCGGGGGCGGAGCGGTCAGCAGCCGTCGTGGGTCGTCGTCCAGTCGTCCAGGAAGGTCTGGACGTGGTACGGGTAGATGCCGCCGTCCGTCAGGTAGGCGTAGGCGGTGGCGTAGTCCTCGCCGCAGGTGACGTGGCCCGCGTTGATCGCCCAGTCGTCCGGTGCCTTGATGCCGTCCGATGCGATCAGCGCGAGGAAGTTCGCGTCCTCGTCGCTGGTGGGGGTCGGCGGCGGGACGACGACGGTGTGCTGCGGCGCCGGCCTGGTGACGGTGACGGTCGGCCGGGGCTTGTGCGAGGTCGACGGCGTGGCCGCCGGTGCGGAGTGGGCGGCCCGGCCCGCCGTGTGCGAGTTGTCGTTGCTGAGCGCGACGAACGCGACGACGCCGGCGACGATCACGATCACCGCCGCCACTGTGGCCACTGCCGCGACGACGTACTTCTGCATGTCGTCCTCCATTGGGCCGCTGCGAGGGGGAGGGTGCCGACGGGTCCCGTCCATCCCCTCGCGCTGGGCGAGGCCCAACTTGACTCCAGCCTATGCGCGGGGCCCGTCCCGTTACAGCGGTCGGCACATGACTCGAAAGCAACACCCGACCGCTCTTTCAACTCCGGGAACGCGCGTCAGGCGGCGACGGGTTCATCGGGCGCGCGGGCGGGCACATGATCTTCGGTGGCAACGGTGCCTGGGAGGTGGCTGCATGCCCTCGGTCCTGGACGGGATGATCCGGCGCAAGCCCATCGAGCAGATCGACGACGAGTCGGGCGGCGCGGGGCTCACCCGGACGCTGGGGCTGTGGCAGCTGACCGCGATCGGGGTCGGCGGCATCATCGGCGCGGGGATCTTCTCGCTCGCCGGGGCGGTGGCCAACGAGAAGGCCGGGCCGGCGGTGCTGATCTCGTTCCTCGTCGCGGGGATCGCGAGCGCGGCGGCGGCGTTCTCCTACGCCGAGTTCGCCGGGCTGATCCCAAAGGCGGGCTCGGCGTACACCTACGGGTACGCGGTGCTCGGCGAGTTCACCGGGTGGGCCATCGGTTGGGACCTGCTGCTGGAGTACACCGCGATCGTGGCGGTGGTCGCGATCGGCATATCCGGCTATTTCGACGACCTGCTCGGGTTCATGCACGTCCACCTGCCGCTGTGGATGAGCGGGGCGCCCGGCACCGAGCCGAAGGGCGTCGCGGACGGCAGCTACAAGGTCAACCTGATCGCGGTGCTGCTGTGCCTGCTCATCGCGTGGGTGCTGAACCTCGGGATGAAGAACGCGGCGCGGTTCGAGACGTTCCTGGTGTACCTGAAGGTCGCCATCGTCCTGTTGGTGATCGTGGTCGGCGTCTTCAAGATCCGGACGGGGAACTACTCGCCGTTCTTCCCGTTCGGCCTTTCCGGGGCCTTCACCGGCGCCGCGACCGTGTTCTTCGCCGTTTTCGGATACGACGCGATGTCCACTGCGGCGGAGGAATCCCAAGAGGCGCGCAAGCACATGCCGAAGGCGATCCTCTATTCATTGGCGATCGCGATGGTGCTGTACGTCATGGCGTGCCTGGTGCTGACCGGAATGGTCGACTACCGGGACATCAACCCGACCGCGGCGTTCTCCTCGGCGTTCAAGTCGGTCGGGCTGAACACGATCGGCATCATCATCGCGATCGGCGCGATCCTGGGCGTGCTGACGGTGCTGTTCACGTTCATGATGGGCGCGACCCGGGTGTGGTTCTCGATGAGCCGCGACGGGCTGCTGCCCGGCTGGTTCGCCAAAACGCACCCGACCCGGCACGTGCCGACCCGGATCACCTGGATCCTCGGCGTCGCGTCCGCGATCATCGCGGGATTCCTGCCGATCGCGGAGGCGGCGGAGCTCACCAACATCGGGATCCTGCTGGCGTTCATCGTGGTGTGCATCGCCGTCATCGTGCTGCGCTACCGGCACCCCGAACTGCCGCGCGAATTCCGGACCCCCGGAATGCCGGTCGTCCCCGCCATCGGGGTCGTCTTCTCGATCTGGCTCATCACGTTCCTGCAATGGCAGACGTGGGTGCGGTTCGTGGTGTGGTTCGCCATCGGCTGCGTCATCTACTTCGCCTACAGCCGGCGCCATTCACTGCTCAACCGGACGTGACCACCAGCTTGTCCATCTCGGCGCGCATCGCGCCGGTGATCGGCACCGGACGGCGGGTCTCCCGGTCGACGAACACGTGCACGAAATGGCCTTCGGCGATGAGCGCGTCGTCCGACGCCCGGTACATCCCGATCTCCCAGCGGACGCTGGAGGTGCCGAGCTTGCCGATCCGCAGGCCGAGCAGGATCGTGTCCGGGAACGACACCTCCGCCTTGTACTGGCAGTGCGACTCCACGCACAGCGCGATCGACGGCGCGTCCAGCGGCGCGAACCCCGCCTTGGTGATCATCCACTCGTTGATCGCGGTGTCCATCAGCGAGTAGTGCACGGCGTTGTTGACGTGCCCGTAGACGTCGTTGTCCTTCCAGCGCGTCGGCACGCTGATCCGGTGCGGGTAGTCGCTCATCACGCGCGCCAGTCTATGTACCCGCCGGTAACCGCGGCGGCGCGGGCGCGGCCGCAGCGGCCCCAGCGAAACGTTACGTAACGTATTGACAGGAGGGCAAGTCTGCCGCACACTTGGATGCGTTACGTTACGTTTCGTTTTGAGGAGACCGTCAGTGGAGTACCGGGTTCTCGGCCGCACCGGCGTTTCGGTCAGCGCGTTCGCCCTGGGCACCCTGCATCTGGGGGCATGGGGGAACGGCGACCACGACGACGCGGTCCGGCTGGTGCACACCGCGCTGGACGCCGGGATCAACCTCATCGACACCGCCGACCAGTACTCGGAGGGCGAGGCCGAGCGGATCGTCGGCAAGGCCATCAGGGGCCGCCGCGACGAGGTCGTGCTCGCGACGAAGGGGCACTTCCCCGTCCAGCGCGGGGACCGGGACCCGAACCGGCGCGGCAACTCGCGGCGCTGGCTGACCCGGGCCGTCGAGGACAGCCTGCGGCGGCTCGGCACCGACCGCATCGACCTGTACCAGGTGCACCGGCCCGACCCGTCCACCGACATCGACGAGACGCTGTCGGTGCTGTCCGACCTGGTGCGCGCCGGGAAGATCATGGCCATCGGCACCTCGGACTTCCCGGCCGAGCAGCTGGTCGAGGCGCAGTGGGTCGCCGACCGGCGCAACCACGTCCCGTTCCGCACCGAGCAGCCGCCCTACTCGGTGTTCGTGCGCGGCATCGAGGCCGACGTGCTGCCGACCGCCCGCAAGTACGGGCTGGGCGTGCTGACGTGGAGCCCGCTCAACAGCGGCTGGCTCACCGGCCGGTTCCGCCGCGGCGAGCCGATCGAGCTCACCGAGTTCCGCCGGGTGGTCGCGCACAAGTTCGACCTGGAGCTGCCCGGCAACCGGCGCAAGATCGAGGCGGTCGAGAGCCTGCTCGCGGTGGCGGAGGAGGCGGGGATCTCCCTGACGCACCTGGCGCTGGCGTTCGCGGCGAACCACCCGGCGGTCACCTCGGTGCTGCTCGGCCCCCGGACGATCGAGCAGCTCACCGACCAGCTCGACGCGGCCGGCGTCCGGCTCGACGACGCGGCCCTCGACCGCATCGACGAGATCGTCCCGCCCGGCGTCACGCTCAACCCCGCCGACGTCGACTACCGCAGGCCGGCGCTCACCGACCCCGGCCTGCGGCGCCGGCGCTGACCTACAGCTCGACGCTCTCGCCGTGGGCGGGCCGGGACATCGTGAGGCCGGTCAGTCCCTCCAGGAACGCGACGGCCGAGTTCTGGCCGAGCTCGCTGAGCATCAGCTCGTGGATCTGCAGCAGCCGGGCCGGCCGGACCTTCCGGACGTAGTCGGCGGCGTCCCCGATCTTGGTCCACGGCCCGCTGGTCGGCAGCAGCAGCGTGTCGACCGGCGCATCGGGGACGTGGTAGGCGTCGCCCGGGTGGTACACCGCGCCGTCGATCAGGTAGCCGGAGTTGTCCACGATCGGGATGTCCGGGTGGATCGCGGCGTGCCGCTCGCCGTGCACGGTCACGGCGAAGTCGCCGACGGTCAGCGCGTCGCCGGACGCGACGGCCCGGACCCGACCGCCGTGCTCGCCCAGCTTGTCCCGCACCGAGGCGGGGCCGTAGACGTGCAGGTCGGGCCGCTTCTCCAAAGCCGCGCCGAGGAGGGCGTCGTCGAAGTGGTCGAAGTGCTCGTGGGTGATCAGGACGGCGTCGGCCGCCGCGACGGCGGCCTCCGCGTCCGGGGTGAACGTGCCGGGGTCCAGCACGATCGTCGTGTCGCCCTTCTCCAGGACGACGCAGGCGTGGGCGTACTTGGTCAGCTGCATCGATGCCCGTCCTTCCACAGCAAAGGTGTACAGCTCAAACTGTACACCTTTGCTGTGTATACTGGCGGCGCATCCCCGGGAGGCCCGCCATGACGCACCACGACGACCTGGCCGAGCGGCTGCGGACGTCCATCGGCGGGCTCGTCCGCACGACCCGCCTCCAGGCCGACGCGCTCGCGCCGCCGATCGCGCAGACGCTCGGGCTGCTCGACCGGGAGGGCGAGGCGAGCATCGCCTCCCTCGCGCAGCGGCGCCGCGTCCGGCACCAGAGCCAGAGCCGCACCGTGAAGGACCTCGAGAAACTCGGCTACGCCACCCGCCGCGACGACCCCCGCGACGCTCGCGGCCGCGTCATCGCGATCACGCCCGAGGGACGGGCCGCGCTCGACCGCGACCGCCGCGCCCGCCGCGACTGGCTCGCCGACGCCATCGCCACGACCCTCACCCCCGCCGAGCAGGACCTCCTGGCCGAACTGCCCGCCCTCCTCGACCGCCTGACGGCCCACGCCGCCCGCCCGCACTGACCCCGCCGGCACAGCAAGGGTGCTTTCGGGATCAGTCGCCGGGAACGGTGGCCGCGTCGTGCAGCAGGTCCAGTACGCGCCGCAGGTCGGGGCGCTTGCCGGTGCCCGCCCGGCTGACGGTGAAGATGGTCCGGGAGACGGGGTGGACCAGGGGGTGGAGGCTGAGGGCCGCGGTGGTCTCCGGCAAGGCCATGCGGGGGATCAGGGCGGCGCCCGCTCCTGCCGCGACCAGGGCGGCCAGCACGGAGAAGTCACTGCCGGCGGCGCGGACGTCCGGGACGAAACCGGCGGTGCCGCAGGCCCGCTGGATCATCTCGTGGCACGAGGTCTCCGGCCCGGGCGCCAGCCACGGCACGTCCGACAGGCGGGAGAGATCCGCGGGCTGCCCGGGGGCCAGCCGCAGCGCCTCGGCCCGGCGGGGGTGCAGGGCGAGCAGTACCGGCTCCTCCATCAGGACGGCCTGCTCGCACGCGGCGGGGAAGTTGCGCGGCAGCACGGTGTAGCTGTGCACCACGGCGAGGTCGGTGGCGCGCTTGCGCAGCTGGTCGAGGGCCTCGTCGGGTTCCAGGACGGAGAGCCGCAGCGAAGGGGCCGCGGAGGCGTCCGTGTCGGCCAGGCGCTGCCAGAGGGGCGCGATGAGGGCGCGGGCGGCGGAGGCGAAGGCGGCGATCCGCACGATGCCGTGCCGGCCGGTCTGCAGGGCGGCCAGGCCGGACTCCGCCGCCGCGAGTTCCGCCAGGATGATCTCGGCATGGGCCACCAGCAGCTCCCCGGCCGCGGTCAGCCGCAGCGTGCGGCCGACCTTCTCCACCACGGGCGTGCCCGCTTCCTTCTGCAGGGCGGCGAGGTGCTGGGAGACGGCCGGCGGCGTCAGGTGCAGGGCCTCGGCGGTGGCTGCGACGGTGCCATAGGCGGCCAGGTGCTGGAGGATCCGCAGACGGCGTACGTCGAGCACGGACGGGCTCCTTACTCGGATCACTCGGATCGGGACGGCAGCTCCAGTGTGTCCCGAGGACCCAGGCCCGGCAGAACCGTCAGCGTGTCGGCGCCGGGCGGCCGGCCGCCTGATCGGAGGCGTCCTCGGGCGCGCCGCCGTCCGGGGTGTCGCGGGGCGGCGGGGCCGTCCTGCTCCGGTGGATGAGGATCACCCCTGCCGCGCTGACCGCGCCGCCCAGCAGCTCGACGGGGTGGGGCACCTCGCCGAGCCAGACGAAGGAGACGACCAGCGCCACCGGCGGCACCAGGTACAGGGCCGCCGTGGAGGCCGCGAGCGGCAGGCGGGCGACGGCGTAGCCCCAGATGACGAAGCCGAGCGCGGACGGCATCAGGCCCAGGTAGAGGGCGGAGGCCAGCGCGTCCGCCGGCGCGTCGAGGGTGGCGGACCACGCGGCGGGGACCAGGGGCAGGGCGAGGACGGTTCCCGCGACCATCGCGTAGGTGGCGACCTCCAGGCCGGTGTAGCGGCGGAGCAGGGGCTTGGTCGCGAAGTGGTAGGTCCCCTGGACGACGGCGGCGGCCAGGACGATGAGGGCCGAGACGGTGAAACCGCCGGTGCCCTCGGCCAGCCCGACCATGGCCGCGCCGGCGAGTGCGACGACGCTGCCGACGGCGATGGTGCGGGTCAGCCGCTCCTTGAGGACCAGGCTTCCCAGCAGGACGCTGAAGACGGGGGCGGTCGCGATCAGCAGGCTTGCGGTCCCGGCCTCCACCCGGACCTCGCCCCAGTTGAGCAGCACCTGGTACGCGGTGATGCCGGTGGCGCCGCACAGGGCGATCATCGGCAGGTCGCGGCGCCGGGGCCGGCGCACCTTGGCCAGCGGTGCCACCAGGATCAGCGCCAGGGCCGCGGTCACGATCCTCAGGAACGACAGCGCCGCCACACCGAGGCCGTCGATGCCGACCCGGATGGCCGGGAAGGCCGAGGCCCACAGCACGACGGTGCCCGCCAGAGCGAGGACGTGCGCGGAACCGAAGCGGGAAACCATGCCGCCACCGTTCCGCACTCCGCAAGAAAAGGTCCAGTTACTTTTTGCTGCCGAAAGCTTCAGTGAAACTTATGCGATGAGGCGGCGGCGCTCAGGAGCGGGCGAGGGCGGCGAGCTCTTCCAGGGCGGCTCGGGTCGGCCCTTCCCCGGGGGCGGTGAGGGTGACGAACTGGTGGTCGGGAGTGCCCGGGAGGATCATGCCGATGTAGTCGAGCGACAACCGGCCGACCACCGGATGCCGGTACTCCTTGCGGCCCATCCCCGGTCCCTTCACGTCCTGCCGGTCCCACCAGGTGCGGAACCCCGGTTGCCGGGACAGCTCGCGGACCAGCGCCCGGGTCGCGGGATCGTCCGGGTCGCGGCCGGTGGCCGCGCGCAGTTGCGCGATGCCGTGCCGGGCCATCTCCTCCCACTCCAGGTAGAACGTGCGGGCGCGCGGGTCGCAGAGCGCGTACCGGAGCAGGTTCCGGCGCGACGAGGGCTGCTCCGCCAGGTGCGGCATGAGCGCGGCGGCCATCCCGTTCCAGGCCAGCACGTCCAGGCGCGGATTGATCACATATGCCGGGACGGGGTCGATCGCGTCCAGCAGCCGCTGCACGGTCGGGTCGACCGGGCCGTCCGCCGGCGCGTGCGGCGGGGACGGCGGGGACGGCAGCGCGAGCGCCAGCCGGTAGAGGTGGTCGCGCTCGTCGTCGTTGAGGACGAGCGCCCGGGCCAGCCCGTCCAGGACGGAAGGGGACGGCCGGATGCCGCGGCCCTGCTCCAGCCGCATGTAGTAGTCCGGGCTGATCCCGGCCAGCAGCGCCACCTCCGCGCGGCGCAGGCCGGGGGCGCGCCGGCGCCCGCCGTCGGGAAGGCCCACGGACGAGGGCTTGATGCGGTCGCGCCGGGAGCGCAGGAAGTCCGCCATCTCGCGTGTCGCCATGGGACAAGTCTGCCCTCCGGAGGCTAGCCCTCCGATTCCTAGCCATGGGCGGGCACTGGTTGCCCGAAGGCGCGCGGGGCAGGGTGAAGGCACATCCATGACAGACGAGAGGTGACTTCCCAGTGCGCTATCGCACCCTTGGAACGAACGGGCCGCAGGTGTCGGTGGTGGGGTTCGGCGCGATGACCGTGGCGCCGGTCTACGGCGGCGTCGAGGAGAGCGAGGCCGCCGACACGCTCCTCGCCGCGCTGGACGCCGGCGTCACGTTCGTCGACACCGCCGACATCTACGGCGCCGGGTACAGCGAGACCCTGATCGGCCGGATGCTGGAGAAGCGGCGGGACGAGTACGTCCTGGCCACCAAGTTCGGCGGGAACCAGGACGCGAACGGCATCCTGATCCCGGGGATGGGCCGGCCCGAGTACGTCAGGCGAGCGCTGGACGCCAGCCTGTCGCGGCTCCGGACCGACCACGTGGACCTGTACTACCTGCACCGCCTCGACCCCGCGACCCCGATCGAGGAGACGGCCGGCGCGCTGGCCGAGCTGGTCGCGGAGGGGAAGATCGGCGGCTACGGGCTGTCGGAGGTGTCCGCGCGGACGCTGCGGCGCGCCCACGCCGTCCACCCCGTGGCGGCGCTGCAGACCGAGTACTCGCCGTTCCAGCGGGCGCCGGAGGCGGAGCTGATCCCGGCGTGCGCGGAGCTGGGCATCGCGTTCGTCGCCTACAGCCCGCTCGGGCGCGGGCTCCTCGGCGGCCAGGTCCGCTCCGCCGAGGATCTCGAGGCGGGCGACTGGCGGCGCGGCAACCCGCGCTTCCAGGGCGGCAACCTGGAGCGCAACGTCTCGCTCGCGGACCGGGTGGCGACGCTCGCCGCCGAGCACGGCGTCACGGCGGCGCAGCTGGTGCTGGCGTGGCTGGTCGACCGGGGCGCGCTGCCGATCCCGGGGACCCGCAAGGCCGCCAACGCCCGCGCCAACGCCGCCGCCGGCGACCTCGCGCTGGACGCCTCGGCGTTCGAGCGGCTGGAGGAGATCGTCCCGCCGGACGCGGTCGCGGGCGCGCAGGGCAACGAGGCGTACCTGGCCAACCTCGACACCGCGTGACGCGCGCCGGACGGCCCGCCCCCTACGTGGGGACGGGCCGTCGGGCGGGGTCTAGCGGCGGGGGCCGCCGCGCAGGCGGGACAGGAGGTTGCGGGCCTTCTCCTGGTTGCGCGGGTCGCTGATCAACTGCTCGGCCTTCGCGCGGGCCTTCTGCGCCTGCGGGCTGCGGGCCAGCTGCTCGGCCTTGGCCCGCGCCTTCTGCCCCTGCGGACCGTGAGCGAACTGCTCCGCTTTCGCCCGCGCCTTCTGGGCCTGCGGACTATGGGCGAACTGCTCCGCCTTCGCCCGGGCCTTCTGTCCCTGCGGACCCCGGACGAATCTCATGATCCGGTCGATGAGAGAAGCCACGTTCTTCCTCCTCGGCCTAGCTTCTCCCAGTTCAACGAGCACCCCGGCCGGAAAGTTCGTCAGAACGCCTTCGGTGCCTGTGACGGCGGTCGCTCCCGCTCACCGCCGGGGGCGGCCCTGGACTCGCCCCGGGTCCCTCGTGCGACGCCCCCGCCGCGAGCGGCGGGGGCGGACCAGCACGGACTTGAACCCTACATCTTGTTGATCCCCCTTGCGCAACCCCAACATGTAGCGTGCGTCGGGGCGGGTTGCCGGGGTCGGATGCGGGCGGCCGGACCGGGGTGGGACGATGGCTCCGTCATGTCCCCGCGTCCCCGGCAGCCGGTCTTCCGCACCGCGCGGGCGGTCGTCTTCGCGACCGTCTGCGTGTCGTTGGCGACCCTCGGCCACGCGCTGGCCGCGCACGAGCCGGTGCCGGGCTGGGCGGTGCTCGCCGGGTTCGGCGCGGTGCTGGCGGTCACCCTGGCGCTGGCGGGCCACGAGCGGTCCCTCCCGACGATCGCGGGCGGGCTGCTCGGCGGGCAGTTCGCGCTGCACGCGCTGTTCGCGCGCGCGACCGAGGGCATGCGCCACTGCGACACCGACGCCGCCATGCCGGCGGGACACGGCGCGGCGATGCCGATGCACGGCCCCGGCACGTCGATGACGCTCGCGCACTGCGCGGCCGCCGTGGTCGCGGCGTGGTGGCTGCGGCGCGGCGAGCGGGCCGCGTGGTCGCTGGCGCGGCGCCTGGCGTCCGCCGCCGACCGCCCGATCCGGCTGCTGCTCGCGCTGATGTCCGTCGAACCCGCGCCGCGTCCGGTCCGTACTCCCGTGGTGCCGGTGGCGGCCGGCGCCATGGCGGCGGGCCGCGCGCTCCGGCACCAGGTCGTCCGGCGGGGTCCCCCGCCGCGTTCGAGGGCGCTCGCTCATCCGTGAGCCGGGCGCCGTACGTCACCGGACGCCGATCCCGGCGTGTCCGGTCCGACCCGTACGACTCGAACGGAGTTCCGTCTTGCCTTCCCTGTCGCACGCCCGCCGGCTGGGCGCGGTCGCCTCGCTGGCCGGCCTCGGCGTGATCGCGCTCGCCACCGCCGCGTCCGCGCACGTCACCGTCAACCCCAAGACCGCCGAGCAGGGCTCCTACGCCAAGGTCTCGTTCCGGGTGCCGAACGAGGAGGACAACGCCGACACCACCAAGCTCGTGGTCAACTTCCCGGCCGACCACCCGCTCGCGTCGGTGTCGGTACGCCCCCTGCCCGGCTGGACGGCGAAGGTCGTGAAGTCCACGCTGCCGAAGCCGGTCAAGACCGAGGGCGGCGAGCTGACCAAGGCCGTCACGCAGATCACCTGGTCCGGCGGCAAGATCGAGCCCGGCCAGTTCCAGGAGTTCGACGTCTCGCTCGGCCCGCTGCCCACCGACACCGACACGCTGACCTTCAAGGCCGACCAGACCTACTCCAACGGCGAGACCGTCAAGTGGGAGCAGGACCCGGGCGACGGCTCCACCGAGCCCGAGCACCCGGCGCCCACGCTCAAGCTCACCCCGAAGGGCACCGCCGACGCCACCACGGCCGGGCTCACCGCGCAGTCGAAGCCCGCCGCCGCCAAGGCCGAGGCGGGCTCCGACGACGGCACCGCGCGGGTGCTCGGCGGCGTCGGCATCGGGATCGGCGTGATCGGCCTCGCGGTCGGCGGCTACGGCCTGGCCCGCGCGCGGAGCCGGGCGTGACCCGGGCCGTCCGGCGCGCCGCCGCCGGCCTCGCCGCCGCCGGCGCCGCGCTCGCCCTGACCGCGCCCCCCGCCTCCGCGCACACCTCGCTCACCGGGGCGAGCCCGGCGCAGAACGCGACGGTCGCGCCGCCCGCCCAGGTCGTCCTGACCTACGGGGACCCGGTGCAGCTGCCGCAGGTGGTGATCACCGACGCCCAGGGCGGGCGGCACGAGTCGGGCGCGCCGCAGGCGGTGGACAACAAGGTCACCGAGGCGGTGAAGGGCACGCTGCCGAACGGGGTCTACACGGTCGGCTGGCGCGTGGTGTCGCCGGACGGCCATCCCATCAGCGGCACCTACAAGTTCACCGTCACCGGATCGGCGGGGGCGGCGCCGGCGCCTTCGGCGTCGGCCTCGGCCTCCAAGGCGTCCGGGCGGGCGTCGGGCAGCGATTCGTCCGGCTGGCTGTGGATCGGCCTGATCGCCCTCGTCGTGGTGGCCGTGGGCGGCGGGTTCGCCTGGTACCGGCGCTCCTCGGGAGCCTCCGGGGAGAAGTGACCACCGGGCTTCCGGTCGGGTGATTACAGCGTTACATTGATTACCCGACCGGAAGCGCACGCCCTGGGGGCCCAGTGATCGTCGAGTACATCCGCTACCGGATCGACCGGGAGAGGGCGGAGGAGTTCGAGGCCGCCTACGCCCGCGCCTCCGTCCCCCTCGCCGCCGCGCCGCAGTGCGTCGACTACGAGCTCTCCCGCTGCGTGGACGAGCCCGAGTGCTACATCCTGCGGATCTGCTGGACGTCCGCCGAGGACCACTCCCAGGGCTTCCGCTCCGGCGAGCACTTCCCCGCCTTCTTCGCCGAGATCAAGCCGTACGTCCAGCAGATCGAGGAGATGCGGCACTACGAGCGGACGCCCGTACGCGGCGCCGGCTCGTCCGTCCCGACGATGTACGAGTGGGCGGGCGGCACGGAGGCGCTGGAGAACCTCACCAAGGTCTTCTACGGCAAGGTCCTCAAGGACGACCTGCTCATCCCGTTGTTCGAGCACATGCCCGCCGACCACCCCACGTGGGTCGCGCTCTGGCTGAGCGAGGTGTTCCGCGGTCCCGCGCGCTACAGCGAGGAGCGCGGCGGCTACCACCACATGGTCCGCCAGCACCTCGGCAAGGCGATCACCGAGGCGCAGCGCCGCCGCTGGGTGAGCCTGCTCATGGACGCGGCGGACGAGGTCGGCCTGCCCGCCGACCCCGAGTTCCGCGCCGCGTTCGCGTCCTACATCGAGTGGGGCACCCGTATCGCGCTGGCCAACTCCCAGCCCGGTGCGACGCCGCCGCTCGAAGCGCCCATGCCGCACTGGGGCTGGGGCGTCGCCCCGCCCTACGTCCCGTCCACATGACCCGCCGCTAGCGGCAGGCCAGGTCGGTCACGGCCTCCCGCGCCGCGGCGAGCGAGTCCGCCGCCATTTCCCGGAAGCGCGCCAGGTGCGGGACGAGATCGGCGAGCGTCATCTCGGCGTTCACGAACTGCACGTCGTCGTCGAGGATGCCGAGATTGGCGAAGTAGGCACGTAGATACGGCTCCTGGAAATCGAACCCTCGCGCGGCGCGCCGGGGCCGTAGGCGCCGCCGCGCGCGGTGACCACGATGATCCGCTTGCCGCGCAGCAGGCTGCCGCCGGTGTCCGGGTCGGTGTACGCGCCGGGAAAGGTGACCCGGTCGATCCACGCCTTCAGTGACGCGGGCACCGAGAAGTTGTACATCGGAGCGCCGATCAGCACCGTTCCCGCGTCCGTGAACTGCTCGATCAGCGGGAGGGTCAGCGCCCATTCCCGTTCCTCGGCGCCGTTCTCGATGAGCGCGTCCACCTTCGCGGGCGGGACGTATCCGTTCCGCTCGACGCGGCGTCCCAGCGCGCAGTAGGCCGGGGAGATCGGCGGCACCGGCTCGGCGAACAGATCGCGGTACCGGTATTCGGACGTGCCGTGCCGCCCCTTCCAGACGTCCGCGAACCGGGCGGACAGCTCCCGGGTGACGGAGTCGCCGGAGTGGCTGGAGTCCAGATGCAGCAGCGAAGCCACCTGGTCACGGGCCGATAGCATGGGTGAGCGCCCCTTCGTTCCGATGTCGTCCCTGGTTCCACAGCTATGACGACCCGCGACGACGAAAGGGGACCGGTGACTCCACCCACGACGAAAGTCGCGGGCTTCCTGCGCCGGCGGCTAGGCCGCCGGGCAGCGGGCCAGCCCGGCCCGATGAAGAACGTTCAAGGCCCCGGCGTGGTCGGCGTTCGCGGTGAACCCGCATGCGACGCACTCGAGCCTTGCTTGGGTAAGGCGGTTCTCCCTGGCGACGTGCCCGCAACCTCCGGCGGAAGGCGGGCAGGTACGCGAGGTGTCGCGGGCGTCCACCGGGATCACGCGGCGACCGGCGCTCTCAGCCTTGTCCGCCAGAATTCCCAGGAACAGTCCCCAACCCGCGCCCAGAATGCTCTTGTTCAGGCCCGCTTTGCCCGCAGCGCCGTTGGGCAGGAACACGCCCGCCTGCCCCACGGCGGGCCTGGAGGCGGGCGCCCTGGTCATACCCGCGATGTTGAGTCGCTCGCAGGCGATCGCGTCATGTTCGCGCACGAGTTTCAGGGCAGTCTTGTGGTGGTGATCCAGACGCTGCCGCCGGATCCTGGCGTACAGCTTGGCGACCTTGCGGGCCGCCGCCCGGTGCCGCTTGGTCCGCTGCCGCGTGCGCTTGGGAAAGGTGGCCAAGTGCCGCTGCGCCACGCCCATGTCGATACCTACGGCCGACCCCGCCACCGCAAGTCGCTCGGTGGGCACATCGACACAAGCGACGACCACGAACCAGCGGCGCCCTTCCCGCTTCACGCTGATCGTCTTCACACGTCCCCGGACGGACCGGTGCTGATGCACTCGGATATGCCCGACGCCTTGCAGCCGGACGCGCGTGCGGGCGTCGTTCGGGGTGGAGTCCCAACGGCACCCGTCCCCGTCCCTGGGGAACTCCACCGTGTCGAAGTGCCCAGCACCCTTGAAACGCGGGTAGCCGGGCATCTGCCCGATCTTGACCCGGCGGAAGAACGCCTCGAACGCCCTGTTCAACCGGCGCAGCGTGGCCTGCTGGGAGGAGAACGACCAACGCCCCTGACGGCCGGGATCGAACGCCCGGAT
Organism: Actinomadura opuntiae; assembly: GCF_030283205.1. Lineage (GTDB taxonomy): Bacteria > Actinomycetota > Actinomycetes > Streptosporangiales > Streptosporangiaceae > Spirillospora. The sequence continues at coordinate 209,792 of NZ_JASNWF010000014.1, read as the reverse complement.
CTCCTTCAACTGCGCCGACTGATCCTCCTACCGGATCTTCGTCTTGGACACGTGCCGGTAGGCGTCCCGACGCTCCTCCGTTTAGGCGCCAGGCCTGACCGGCCTTGCTTTGCCAGCGGAAATGCTCTGCCCACACCTGAAGGCAAGAATCTCCACCGTTGGAGGACCGATGGACGAGCAGGCGCTGGCCGAGCGGTTCGACGAGTGCCGCGGCCACCTGCGGGCGGTCGCGTACCGGATGCTCGGATCGCTGGACGAGGCCGACGACGCGGTCCAGGAGACCTGGCTGCGGGCCTCGCGCGCGGGCGCCGGGGACGTCGCCAATGTGCCGGGCTGGCTGACCACGATCGCCGGGCGGATCTGCCTCGACATGCTCCGCGCGCGGCGCCGCCGCGGTGAGGAGTTCGGCGGGCTCGCCGAGCCGGAGCGGGCGGGCGGCCGCGACCCCGAGGAGGAGGCGCTGCTCGCCGACTCGGTCGGGCTGGCGATGCTGGTCGTCCTGGACCGGCTCGGGCCCGCCGAGCGGGTCGCGTTCGTCCTGCACGACCTGTTCGCCGTGCCGTTCGCGGAGATCGCCGGGATCGTGGAGCGCACGCCCGCGACCGCGAAGAAGCTGGCGAGCCGCGCGCGGCAGCGCGTGCACGGGGCGCCCGCGGTGCCCGCCGCCGATCTCGCGCGGCAGCGGCAGGTCGTGGAGGCGTTCCTCGCCGCGTCCCGTTCCGGCGACATGGACGCACTGCTCGCCGTGCTGGCGCCGGACGCGTTCCGGCGGGCCGAGCCGGCGGCGGAGGTCCGCGGCGCCCGCCGCATCGCCGGCGAGACCCTCGCCAACCCGGCGCGCGCCCGCAACGCCCGCCCCGCCCTGGTGGACGGCGCGATCGGCATCGTCGTCGCGCCGCGCGGCCGCCTAGCCGCCGTCCTCCAGCTCGCCGTCGAAGGCGACCGCATCGCCGGCTACACCGTGATCACCGCCCCGGCCCGCCTCCGCCGCGTCTCCCTCGCCATCCTGCGTTGAGTTGCGGCGAGTCGTTGTTATGCGGGCGTCCATAACGACGACTCGCCGCAACTCAACGTGTCTGCTTGCGGACGAGGAGGTGGCCTTGGCGGTGGCGCTCGCCTTCGCCGGGCTCGCGGCGCAGCCGTCCGAGCTCGGTGAACCCGGCCTTCTCCAGCAGTCCGGCGAGGGCGTCGATGGGCCAGCGGTGCGCGGGCGCCACCTTGTGGTCGAACGGGACGCACTCGGCGGTGTCGGAGGCGAAGAAGCCGAGCAGCAGGTGGCCGCCGGGCGCCAGCATCCGGTGGAACGCGGCGAGCACCTCCGGCACCTCCTCCGGCGGGGTGTGGATGATCGAGTACCAGGCGAGGATCCCGCCGAGCGAGCCGTCCGGCACGTCCACCTCGGTCATCGGGACCCGGTCGAACCGCACGCCCGGATGCGCCGCGCGGGCGATCCGGATCATCTCCGCGGACACGTCCGCGCCGAACGCGTCGCAGCCGAGCGAGCGCAGGTGGCCGGTGAGGTGCCCGGGCCCGCAGCCGAGGTCGGCGACCGTCCCGGAGTCCCGGGTGAGCTGCGCGAACGCGTTGATCGAGGCGAGGTCGAGGGGCATGCCGAGGAACGCGGTGGAGAACAGCTCGGCGTAGAGGTCGGCGACGCCGTCGTAGGCGGTGCGGGTGTCGTCCAGGGGGGAGGCGGTCATGGACGACGACCCTACGGCGGCCGGGGCGGGTGCGAGCATGGGGTCATGGCGAGGTCGATCGAGGAGCCGCGGAACGCGCGCAGCCGCCGGTCCCGGGCGGCGCTGCTGCGCGCGGCGCGCGAGCTCGTCGAGGAGCACGGGATGGCGGCGACGACGATGGCGGCCGTGGCGGAGCGCGCCGGGGTGTCGCGGCGGGCCGTCTACCTGCACTTCGCGTCCCGGGCCGAGCTGATCAGCGAGCTGTTCGACTACGTCAACGAGGTCGAGGGCATCGAGGGCCGGTTCGCGACGGTGACCGCCGCGCCGGACGCGGTGACCGCGCTGGAGCGGTTCGCGCACCAGCACGCCGGCTTCGTGCCGAGCATCCTCGCGGTGGCGCGGGCCGTGGAGCGGGAGGCGGGCGACGACCCGGACGCGGCGCGGCACTGGGCGACCGCGATGCGCTGGCGGTACGAGACGAACCGGGCGCTCATGGCGCGGCTCGACGCCGAGGGCGTCCTCGCCCCGGGCTGGACGGTCGGCACCGCCACCGACATGCTCCTCGCGCTCGTCTCCAACGGCGTCAGCGAGACGCTGCTGGTCGACCGCGGCTGGTCGCCGGACGAGGTGGGCGAGCATATGGCGCGCCTCTTGCGGTCCACCTTCGTCGCGGGCGGGTAGGAAGCAGTTGCCGGGGGTCTGGGGGTCGCGCCCCCAGAGTGAACCGACTACCCCCGTTCGGGGGTGGCGTGGGTCACTCCGGTTGTTCCACTATCCCCCTGACCAGGTGTTCGGGCGGCTACGAGGAGAGATCATGCCCGCAGTCGAGTTCCGCGCGGCGCGCGACTTCCTGCTCGCGCATCGCGACGACTACGCGACCGCGTACGAGAAGTTCCGCTGGCCGGTGCTGACGGGGTTCAACTGGGCGCTCGACTGGTTCGACAAGATCGCCGAGGGGAACGACGCGCCGGCGCTGTGGATCGTCCAGGAGGACGGGTCCGAGGAGCGGTACTCGTTCGCGCAGCTGGCGCGGCGGTCGAACCAGGTCGCGAACATGCTGCGGGCCGCCGGGGTGCGGCGCGGCGACCGGATCGTGCTGATGCTGGGCAACCAGGTCGAGCTGTGGGAGACGGTCCTCGCCGCGATGAAGCTCGGCGCGGTGCTGATCCCGTGCACGCCGCTGCTCGGCCCGGCGGATCTCCAGGACCGGCTCACGCGCGGGCGGGCCCGCCATGTGGTGACGGGCTCGGCCGAGACCGGGAAGTTCGGCGGGCTGGAGGGCGAGTTCACGCGGATCGCGGTCGGCGAGCCGGTGGACGGCTGGCTGCGCTACGCCGACGCCTACGAGGGAAGCGACGAGTTCTCCCAGTACGGGATGACGATGTCGTCGGACACGCTGCTGCTGTACTTCACGTCCGGGACGACGGCGCAGCCGAAGCTGGTCGAGCACACGCACGCGTCGTACCCGGCCGGGCACCTGTCCACGATGTACTGGATCGGGCTGCGGCCCGGGGACGTCCACCTGAACATCTCATCGCCGGGGTGGGCGAAGCACGCGTGGAGCAACGTCTTCGCGCCGTGGAACGCCGAGGCGTGCGTGTTCATCTTCAACTACACGCGCTTCGACGCCGAGAAGCTGCTGGACGCGATGGAGCGGTGCGGCGTGACGAGCTTCTGCGCGCCGCCGACGGTGTGGCGGATGCTGATCCAGTCCGATCTCGGCCGGCTGGCCACGCCGCCGCGCGAGGTCGTCGCGGCGGGCGAGCCGCTGAACCCCGAGGTCATCCAGCGGGTGAAGGACGCGTGGGGCCGGACGATCCGCGACGGGTTCGGGCAGACCGAGACGACCGTGCAGATCGCGAACACGCCGGGCCAGGAGGTCAGGCCGGGCTCGATGGGGCGTCCCGTGCCGGGCTACCAGGTCGTGCTGGTCGACCCGGTGACCGGGGAGCGGGGCGACGAGGGCGAGATCTGCCTCGAGCTGGAGGACCGGCCGCTCGGGCTGATGACCGGCTACCACGGCGACGAGGCGCGCACCGAGGAGGCGATGGCGGGCGGCGTCTACCACACCGGCGACATCGGCTCCCGGGACGGGGACGGCTACATCACCTACGTCGGGCGCGCGGACGACGTGTTCAAGGCGTCCGACTACAAGATCTCCCCGTTCGAGCTGGAGAGCGTGCTGATCGAGCATCCGGCGGTGGCGGAGGCGGCGGTGGTCCCGTCGCCGGACCCGGTGCGGCTCGCGGTGCCGAAGGCGTACGTGACGCTCGCGGCGGGCTGGGAGCCGACCGCGGAGACGGCGAAGGCGATCTTCGAGCACGGCCGGGCGCAGCTGTCGCCGTACAAGCGGGTGCGGCTGCTGGAGTTCGGCGAGCTGCCGAAGACGATCTCCGGGAAGATCCGCCGGGTGGAGCTGCGGACGGCGGAGATCGGCAAGCATCCGGGCGCGGGCGACCGGCCGCCCGGCGAGTTCCGCGAGGAGGACCTGCGATGACGCTCTCGTACGCGTCCGGCGTCTCGGCGACGCCGCTGCTCGGCGACACGATCGGCGCGAACCTGGACGGGACGGTCGCCGCGTTCGCCGACCGCGAGGCCCTCGTGGAGATGGCGACGGGCCGCCGCTGGACCTACGACCAGTTCGCCGCCGACGTCGACGCGGTCGCGCTCGGGCTGCGCGACCTCGGCGTGACGAAGGGCGACCGGGTCGGGATCTGGGCGCCGAACTGCGCGGAGTGGATGCTCGTCCAGTACGCGACGGCGAAGCTCGGCGCGATCCTGGTCAACATCAACCCCGCCTACCGGGTGCACGAGCTGGAGTTCGTGCTGAACCAGGCGGGGATCCGCACGCTCGTCGCGGCGGAGTCGTTCAAGACGTCCGACTACGCGGCGATGATCGAGGAGGTCCGGCCGCGCTGCTCCGCGCTGGCCGACGTCGTCCTCATCGGGACGGACGCGTGGGACGCGCTGGTGGAGGCGGGCCGGGCCGGCGACCGGCACCTGCTGCACGGCATCGGCGAGGGCCTCGGCGCGGACGACCCGATCAACATCCAGTACACGTCGGGGACGACCGGGTTCCCGAAGGGCGCGACGCTGTCGCACCACAACATCCTCAACAACGGGTTCTTCGTCGGCGAGCTGTGCGGCTACGACGAGGAGGACCGGATCTGCGTGCCGGTGCCCTTCTACCACTGCTTCGGCATGGTGATGGGGAACCTCGCGGCGACCAGCCACGGCGCTTGCATCGTGATCCCGGCGCCGGCGTTCGACCCGAAGGCGACGCTGGACGCGGTCGCGGCGGAGCGCTGCACGTCGCTGTACGGGGTGCCGACGATGTTCATCGCGGTGCTGAACGAGCCGTCCCTCGACGGCCTGGACCTGTCGAGCCTGCGCACCGGGATCATGGCGGGGTCGCCGTGCCCGGTCGAGGTGATGAAGCAGGTCATCGACCGGCTCGGGATGAGCGAGGTCGCGATCTGCTACGGCATGACGGAGACCTCGCCGGTGTCGACGCAGACCCGCGCGGGCGACTCCCTCGACCGCCGCGTGTCCACGGTCGGGACCGTCATGCCGCACCTGGAGATCAAGGTGATCGACCCGGAGACGGGCGTCACCGTCCCGCGCGGCACGCCCGGCGAGTTCTGCACGCGCGGCTACTCGGTGATGCTCGGCTACTGGGAGGAGCCCGACAAGACCGCCGAGGCGATCGACGCGGCCCGCTGGATGCACACCGGCGACCTCGCGGTCATGGACGGCGAGGGCTACGTCAACATCACCGGCCGGATCAAGGACATGGTGATCCGCGGCGGCGAGAACGTGTATCCGCGCGAGATCGAGGAGTTCCTCTACACCCATCCCGACATCGTGGACGCGCAGGTCATCGGCGTCCCGGACGAGAAGTACGGCGAGGAGCTGATGGCGTGGGTGCGGCTGCGCGAGGGCGCGCCGGAGCTGACCGCCGAGGCGCTGCGCGAGTTCTGCCGGGGCCGGCTCGCGCACTTCAAGATCCCGCGGTACGTGCACGTCGTGGACGAGTTCCCGATGACGGTCACCGGGAAGATCCGCAAGGTGCAGATGCGCGCCGAGGCGGTCGACATCCTCGGGCTCGGCGACGTGGCCTCCCGAGAGCACGCGTGAGGTCGCGCCGGTGCGATTTCCGCGCGCGTGACCTTCCGTGATCGGCCGCCCGCGGGCATGCTGTCCAGCATGGGCGACGACGCCGGGGCGGTCCGGTCGGCGGTGCTGACGCTGCACCGCACGACCGGCCTGCCCATGGTGTTCGGCGGCGCGCTCAGCGGACGGGACCGGCTGCGCATCACCGAGCTGGTCGGCAACACCACCGACTCGCTGAACGGCCTGGTCGTCCGGCACGGCAACGGGCTCGGCGGCAAGGCGATGGCGACGGGCCGGCCGATGTGGGTGAGCAACTACCCGTGCGCGGCGTCGATCAGCCACGACTACGACCGGCCGGTCGGGCGCGAGGGGCTGCTGTCGATCGTCGCGGTGCCGGTCGTGGTGCGGCGGCGGGTGCGCGGCGTGCTGTACGGGGCGCTGCGCGAGCCGCTGTCGCTCGCCGACCGGATCGTCGGCGCGGCCGTGCAGGCGGCCCGCGACCTGGAGCAGGACCTCGCCGTCCGCGACCGGGCCGACGAGGCGCTGGCGCGGACGCCGGCCGTCCCGCCGGACGCGGCGGCGCGGTGGGAGGAGGTCCGCGCGGTGCACGCCGAGCTGCGGGCCCTCGCCGAGCGGGTGCACGACGCGCCGACCCGCGACCGGCTGCGCGCGATGACGCTGCGGCTCGCCGCCGCCGGCCTGGACCCGGACGCGCCGCCGGGCCCGGCGGGCGGCCCGCCGGCCCCGGCGCTGACGCCGCGCGAGCTGGACGTGCTGTCCTACGTCGCGATCGGCTGCACGAACGCCGAGGCCGCCGAGCGCCTCGGGCTGCTGCCGGAGACGGTGAAGAGCTACCTGCGCTCGGCGATGCGCAAGCTCGGCGCTCACACCCGGCTGGAGGCGGTGACCTCGGCGCGCCGCGCCGGGCTGCTGCCCTGATCCCGGGCCTGCTCGCGGCGGGCGGCGCGGCCTCCGGCGAGCGCGGCGGCGCACGCGGCGAGCGCGGTGCCCGCGAACGCGGCCATCACGACGGTGAAGGCGTGCCGGTGCGTGCCGCCGAGACCGAGGTAGAGGGTGCCGAAGACGGCGACGCCCGCGACGGCCGAGAGCTGCGAGTTGGTGTTGACGATGCCGCTGAGGTCGGGCGCGAGGCGGGCCGGGACGTCCGCCGTGGCCCGCCCGAGCTGGGATGCGAAGCCGAGGCCGAGCCCGAACCCGCCGAAGCCGAGCAGCACGACGAGGAGCACCCCGTCCGGGTGCGCGAGCCCGATCGCCAGGTACACGGCGGCGAGCAGGGCGTAGCCGATGACGGGGGCCTGCTCGGCGAGACGGGCCGGGAGGCGCGGCAGCAGCGGTCCGCCGATGCCGAACGCGGCGACCCACGACACCAGCACCAGCCCGGAGAACATCGGGCCCTTCCCGAGGCCCTGCTGGAGGTAGAGCGCGAGGGTGAACAGCATCGCGAAGTACGTCGCGGTGGCCAGCGCGATCGACCCCAGCGACCAGGCGACGACGGGACGGGCGAGCACGCCCAGGTTCACCAGCGGTGACCCGCCGCGCGCCGCGATGCGCCGCTGACGCCGCACGAACCAGCCGGCCGCCGGGACGCTCGCGGCCAGCGAGAGCCACGTCCACAGCGGCCACCCGGCCTCGCGCCCGAAGACCAGCGGGACGACGGCCAGCAGCGCGCTCGCCGACAGCAGCGCGACGCCGCCGAGGTCGAGTCGCCCTCTTCCGGTGCCGGTGTCGCGGGGCAGCAGCCGGACGCCCGCCGCGAGCAGCACGACACCGGCCGGCACGTTCACCAGGAAGGCGGGCCGCCAGCCGAGTCCGAACAGGTCGGCGGAGACCATGACGCCGCCGAGCACCTGCCCGGCGACCGCGCCGCCGGCCAGCGTCATCACCAGCATCCCCTGCGCGCGGGCACGGGCCTTCCCCGTGAAGTGGATCTGGATGCCGGACAGCACCTGCGGCACCATCAGCGCGCCCGCCGCCCCCTGGACGAGCCGCGCCGCGACCAGCGCGCCCGTGACCGGCGCGAGCCCGCACGCCAGCGACGCCGCGGTGAAGGCGGCGAGGCCGAGCAGGAACATCCGCCGGTGCCCGCGCGCCTCGCCGAGCCGCGCGCCGGTGACCAGCAGCACCGCGTACGTCAGCGTGTAGCCGGACACGACGAGTTCCAGCGCGCCGCCCGACGGATGCAAATCGTCCTGGATCGAGGGGCCGGCAACGTTCACGATCGCGGTATCGACGTTGACCATGAACTGGCCGAGCATCAGCACCGCGAGCATCCCGCGCGCATGCCGCAGCGGAGGAACGCGACGGGGAGCATCGTCTGGGGAAGTCATGGCGGGAGAACCCCGCGGAGGCGCGCCCGGTTGCGCGGGCGGCCCGCTCCCGGGAGCGGCGCCCGCCGGGCGGGCGGGGCCGGCGATCGGCCCGGCGACGGGGTCAGCCTTCGTGGTGCGGTGGTGCGACGCGCCGTCCAGTGCAGATCGGCCCCCGTGGCGCACTGCGTGGACGTGACGGCATCACCGCGCACCGGCTGCGCCGGGCCGTGATCGCTCGGTCGTCCCGCCGCGCGTTCCGGCGGGGACGTCCGGCCCTCGAAGGGCGGGGAAAACCGTAACATCCACCGGCCGGATCCGTCGCTCGATCGCGATGCCGGACGGTCAGAACCACGTGCGGACGTAGTCGACGACGACGGGTTCGTCGGCGCCGGCATCGTCCACGACCGGGACGAGCGTCCACTTGTCGAGCGCGGTGCAGGGATGCGACAGGCCGAGCCGGACGACGTCGCCGACCTCGACGGACGCGTCCCGCAGGAAGGCGTGCTGGTCGTTGAGCGCGGTGACGCGCGCTCCGTCGACCGGCACGGCGCCCTTGCCGCAGACGAGCTGCGGCTCGGGCAGGCCGGAGTCGAAGGGGACGTCGCGGCGCCCCACGTCCAGCAGCGCGAGCGCGGGCTCCGGCACGGACACGACGCGCCCCCAGGCGTGCATCGCCGACCGGAACCGCTCGCCGCCCGCCCCGGCGCCCCGGCCGAACGGCGAGATCTCCCGGTAGAACCCGTCGTCGTGGACGAGGTAGGAGCCCGACCGCAGCACCACCCGCGCGTCGAGCCCGCCGAGCACCTCGGCGACCTGGTCGAAGTAGGCGCTGCCGCCCGCGGTGACGATCGGTTCGTCGGTCTCGTACTCCAGCCCCTGGTACAGGTTCGCCATCCGCCGCAGGTAGGCGTCGACGGACGCCAGGCCCTTCTCGGACGCGTCGTGCGCGAGCGCGCCCTCGTAGCCGCCGAGCCCGGCCAGCCGCAGCGCCGGCGCGCGGCGGACGGCGTCGGCGATCTCCCGCGCGTCGCCGTCGTCGCGGACGCCCGTCCGCCCGTTCGGGCCGCCGATCTCCACGCACACGTCCACGCGCCGCTGGGCGCGCGCGAGGCGCAGCGCCTCGTCCATCAGCTCGACCGACCGCACCGAGTCGGCCCAGCAGACGAAGGAGAACTCCGGGTCACCGTCCAGCTCGCCGGCGAGCCAGGCGAGGCCCGCCGGGTCGAGCGGCGCGCCCGCCATCAGCAGGCGGCGGACGCCGAACGCGCGCGCGACGCGCAACTGCGGGAACGTCGCGAGCGTGATGCCCCATGCACCCGCGTCGAGCTGCTTGCGCCACAGCGCGGGGGCCATGGTCGCCTTGCCGTGCGGTGCCAGTTCCATACCGGCCGCGCTCACCCAGTCGGCCATCAACCGGGCGTTGTGGTCGAGTGCGCCGGCGTCGAGGGTGAGCAGCGGCGTGCCGAAGTCGTCCAGTGGCAGCCGGGCGTCCCGCGCCCGCTCCACCGTCATCCCGTGCGCGGAGACCGGGATCGCCTTGAACCGCCAGTCGAGCCGCTCGCCGTCCAGCGCGTCCACGGCGTCGGTGTCGATCCCGGTCACCGGCGTGCCCCTCTCTTGTCGCATCCGTCCCGCAATGCTCCTTCCCTTCCAGGACGAACACCACCCCCCGCCGGGCGCCGGGCGGGCGGACGGAAGCGGTGCGTATCCGCGGGTACGCTGCGCTCCGGCATCGGCCGCCGGGAGGAGGGAACCCGATGAGCCAAAGCCTCGGCCGCGGGCTGAGCATCCTGATCGAGCTCGGGGACCGCCCGCACAACCTGGACGAGCTGGCCGCCAAGCTCGGCGTCCACAAGACGACCGTGCTGCGGCTGCTGCGCACGCTGGAGGCCGAGCGCTTCGTGCGCCGCGACGAGCAGCACCGCTTCCACCTCGGCAACCGGCTCTCCGCGCTCGCCGAGACGCTCGACCGGCGCGAGGTCCGCGACGCCGCCGCGCCGCACCTGGCCCGGCTGAGCGAGGCGACCGGGCACGCCGCCCACCTCGTCACCGGCCCGCCCGCGCTGCTCGACGAGCTGGACGGCGACGGCGCGCCCGCCCGCTACCGCGCCGCGCCGGTCCGCGACGGGTCCGGACGCGTGGTCGCCGCCGTGACCGTCCCCGACCCCGGCGACGGCACCGGCCTCAGCGACCTCGACGCCGCCGCGCGCGCCGTCTCCGCCGACTGCGGGCATCCCGACCGTCGTTGCTGAGCACGCCCGCCGCCACGAGCTCCAGGGTGATGAGCACCGCGACGACCTCGATGGCCAGCAGGCCGATGAGCACCAGCAGCTGCGTCGCGCCCGCCTGGACGGGGTCGGCGCCGCCGAGCAGCACGCCGACGAACGCGCCCGGCAGCGTGACCAGGCCGACCGTGCGGGTCTGGTCGAGGACGGGGAACAGCGCGAGCGCGGCGGCCGGGCGGCACACCTCCATCGCCGCGTCCCGCGGCATCAGGCCGAGCGCGAGCCCGCCCTCGTACTCGCCGCGCCGCGTCGCCAGCTCGTCCAGCGCGCGGCGCCCGGTGAGCCCGGTCGCCGACATCGCGCCGCCGATGAAGATGCCGGCGATCGGCAGCACCGACACCGTCCGGAACGGGACGAGCCGCGTCGCGAGCAGCAGCGCCAGGACGGGCGCGACGCCGGCGACGATCGGCAGCGCCGTCGTCCACGCGCCGGCGCGCAGCGCGCCGGTGATGCGGCGGCCCGCCGTGACCACGGCGATGGCCACCATGCCCGCGATGAACGCGGCGGTGTAGCCGGCGTCGCGCAGCACCGCGGCGATGAGCGCGGACACCGCCGCCAGCTGCACGGCCGCGCGCACCGCGACGACCACCAGGTCCCGGCCGAGACCCAGCCGGCCGAGCCGCGCGAGCGCCGCCGCGACCACCGCGAGCGCGCCGAGAACGATCGCCAGCAGTGGCCCGACCGCGGGCGCCGCGCTCATCCCCACCCCCCGGACCAACGATCTTCTGTTACCGCTCTTCCCATTTGAGGCGATTGTGATCCGCAAGCCGCCTCCGGGGCGCGAAATCCCCGATAGCGTGGGACTTGTGGAGGATGAGGAGGCAGGCGGGACGTCCCGCCGCAAAGCGCTCTGGCTGATGGGGGCCGCCGCCGGCCTCGCCGCCTTCGGGGCGGACGAGGCGCGCCCGTCCCCCGCGTCGCACGCGGCGGCGAAGCCGTCGGTGCCGACGCCGCGGGCCCGGCCCGTCATCCATCCGAGGCCGGCGCCGTCCCCCACCCCGACGCCGCGCCCGGCGAGCTGGACCCCGGCCCGGCTCACCGCGCTGGAGACCCCCGTCCGGGAGTTGACCCAGCTGTCCCCGGCGCCCCCGCCGAAGACCATCGCGCTCACCATCGACGACGGCCCGCACCCGGAGTACACGCCGAAGGTGCTCGACCTGCTGGCCGAGCACCAGGTCCACGCGACCTTCTTCATGATCGGCGAGCAGGTGAAGGAGTGGCCGAAGCTGGTGCGCCGGGTCGCCGACGCCGGCCACCAGATCTGCAACCACACCGAGACGCACCCGATCACCATCGCGGGCATGCCGCGCAAGGGGGTGCAGAAGGAGATGGTGCAGGCGCGCGACCGGATCGCCGACACCACCGGCATCGAGCCGCAGTTCTTCCGCTCCCCCGGCGGTGCCTGGTCCAAGACGATCCTGGACCTCGTCGCCGAGCACAACATGCTGCCGATCGACTGGGCGGTCGACCCGCGCGACTGGTCGCGGCCCGGCGTCGGGCACATCCGCCGGACGCTGCTGCGCGGCAAGGCGGGCAACATCATGCTGTGCCACGACGGCGGCGGCGACCGCTCGGAGACCATCGCTGCGTTGCGCAAGGTCATCCCGAAGATGAAGAAGCGCGGGCTGACGTTCGTGGCGCTCTGATCTCCCGGCGCAGGCCGGCGAACAGGTCGTCCTCCGGCAGTGGCGTCTCGACGTGCGTGCGGGCCAGCCGGTAGTCCTCGGTCGGCCACACCTCCCGCTCGACGTCGCGCGGGTGCAGCATGAACCCGGCGTCCGGGTCGATCTGGGTGGCGTGCGCGAGCAGCGCCCGGTCCCGCACGGCGAAGTACTCCGTGCACGGCACCCGCGTGGTGATGTCGAGCGCCGGCGCGGTGTCCGGCCAGTCCGCAAGGAGCGGCCCGATCGCCGACTCCAGCCCGCGCGCGGTGATGCCGTCGTGCAGCGCCTGGAACCACTGCCGCGAGAACGCGCCCTGGAAGTAGAGCTTCGCCGGTTGCCACGGCTCGCCCGTTCCCGGGTAGCGCTCCGGGTCGGCGGCCGCGTCGAACGCCTCGACCGTCACCTGGTGCGTCTTGATGTGGTCGGGGTGCGGGTAGCCGCCCGTCTCGTCGTAGGTGATGACGACGTGCGGCCGGAACTCGCGGATCAGCGCCACCAGCGGCCGGGCCGCGTCCGCTAGCGGCAGCGATGCGAAGCAGCCTTCGGGCAGTTCCTCGCCGTCGCCCGGTAGGCCCGAGTCGACGAAGCCGAGGAACCGCTGCCGGACGCCGAGGATCCGCCGCGCCGCCTCCATCTCCTTCCGCCGGATCGCCGGCAGGTCCGCCCGCACCTCGGGACGGTCCATCGCGGGGTTCAGCACGCTTCCCCGCTCACCGCCCGTGCAGGTCGCGACCAGGACGTCCGCCCCCTCGGCCGCGTACTTCGCCAGCGTCGCGGCGCCCTTGCTCGACTCGTCGTCGGGATGCGCGTGGACGGTCAGCAACCGCGGACGCTCTCCATGCGTGACGCGCAGGTTCATGCGGGCTCCTTCTTCGAGATGCGGGACGGGTAGAAGAGGGCGGGGACGAGCGTCAGCGCCGAGAGGCCGACCGCCCACCAGAACGTCGCGCCGTAGGCGGCGGCCGGTGCGTGGTGGTCCAGCGACCGTTGCAGGACGATCGCGAGGACCGCCGTGCCGAGCGAGCCGCCGACCCGGTTGAGGGTGTTGACGGCGCCTGCGGCGCGGGCCGTCTCGTCCGGGCGGACGCTCGCGTAGACGGTCGCCATGCCGGGCGCCATCACGACGCCGAGACCGGCGCCCCGCACGATCAGCGACAGCGTCAGCAGCCACCCGGCGGGATGCGCGCCGAGCTGCGTGAACGCGACGGTCCCGGCGAGCGTGAGGACGATGCCGGTCAGGATGAGCGGGCGCGGCGCCGTCCGGTCGGCCAGCCGCGAGGCGAAGAACGTCGCGACGGCGGTGCCGAGGGCCTGCGGGGCGAGCAGCAGCCCGGCCTCCAGCGCGGACGCGTGCTCGACCTGCTGGTAGTACAGCGGCAGCAGCAGCATCGAGCTGTAGAGCGCGGCGCCCTGGAGGAACGAGTTGGCCGTCGCGACCGCGAAGCCGCGCCGCGCGAACAGCCCCAGGTCGATGAGCGCCGCGCCGCGCCGGCGCAGCGCGTGCAGGCCGTAGCCCGCGAGCAGGACGGTCCCGGCGGCGAGCGGGACGAGCACGCGCGCCGCGGCGAGCCCGCCCGCGCCGCCCGCCTCGGAGAACCCGTAGACGACGGCCGCGAGGCCCGGCGACAGCAGCGCCAGGCCGCGCACGTCCAGCCGGCTCGACCGGCCGCCGGCGAACGCGGGCACGTACCGGGCCGCCAGCAGCAGCGTGGCCAGGCCGAGCGGGACGTTCACCAGGAACATCCAGCGCCAGTCGAGCCGCTCGACGATGAGCCCGCCGAGCACCGGCCCGAGGACGGGCGCGAACGTCAGCGGCAGCACGGTGAGGCCGATGACGCGGCCGAGCCGCTTCGGTCCGGCGGCCCGCACGACGATCGACTGGCCGATCGGCTGGATCAGCCCGCCGCCGACGCCCTGGAGCACCCGGAACGCGATCAGGCTCCCGGCCGACCAGGCGAGCCCGCACAGCGCGGACCCGGCGACGAACAGCGCGACGGACGCCATCCACATCGTCCGGGCGCCGAACCGGTCGCTCGCCCAGCCGGCCAGCGGCATCACCATCGAGATGGCCAGCAGGTACCCGGCCGACACCCATTGGAGGGTCGCGATCGGGCTGTGGAAGTCGCGCGCGACCGCGTCGAGCCCGACGCCCACGATCGTCGTGTCGAGCAGGGCGAGGATCGGCCCGAGCACCAGCACGAACGACGTCTTCAGCAGGGCCGGTTCGAGCCGGTCCGGAGCGGCCGCCGCGGGGGCCGGTGCGCGCGAGGGCGCGGTCATGGACACCTCCAAGTAAGTGGAACGAGCCAAACTTTAGGCTCGACACACTTACTTGGTCAAGGCTAATTTTAGGTTCGACCTACGTTCGTGTTCGGCGAGATGGCGAGAACCCCGTGGCACAAGGCGGTCAAGTGGTGGCGTACCGCCGACCGGAATCCTTATGATCACGGTCAACCGCGTCGATCCAGAGGGGTTCCCGCGTGCACGGCCCTCCGCCGCCCCCGTTCCCTGTGCCCTACAACGGCCCGCCTTACGGACCCGCGCATCTGCCACCGCCGCCGGACGGGCAGGGCGGCCCCGCGAGCGACGCGGCCCCGCGCGGCAGGCGGCTGCTGGCGTGGTCGATCGACTCCGGCGTCCTGCTGGTCGCGGCGCTGCTGCTCGGCGCCATGACGTGGGGGCGGCTGCAGTCCTACGTCGCCGAGGACCTGCCGCACAAGGCGTGGTCGGCCGGCATCGAGCTCCTGCTGTCGGGCGGAAGCGTCCAGAAGGCCGCCGGCGAGTTCGGCGCGGGCGTGTGGGGCACGTTCGTCGCCATCGTCGAGCAGGCGCTGCTGCTGCTCGTGCTGGCGGAGCTGCTCCTGCAGTTCGTCGGGACGGCCTGGCTCGGGCGGACGGTCGGCAAGGCCGCGATGGACCTGCGCGTCGCGCACTGCGCCGTCCCGGGCAAGCCGGGCAAGGCGCGCGCCGCGCGCCGGGCGCTGGTCACGACCGCGTCGGGCACCGGCCTGTACGCGCTCGCCTGGGTGCTCCTGCTGGAGGGGCTGTTCTTCTTCGCCGTCCTGCTGTGGCTGCTCGCGATCGCCGCCTTCCTGGCCAACAGCCTGCCCGCCCTCGTCGGCCGGCGGCGCCGCACGCTCGCCGACCTGGTGGGCGGCACGGTGGTCATGCGGGCGGGCGGCTACCAGCGCGCCGTGGCGGCGGCGCGGCAGGGCGCCGTCCTCGCGTGGGACGGCACCCAGGCCGCGGGCCAGGTGGTCGGGCAGGCGGCCCGCGACAACGCCGCGCGGCTCGCCCAGCACGACCGCGTGCGGCAGGCGGTCGAGTCCGAGCAGGCCAGGCGGCTGCAGGAACTCGGCCGCCAGTCCGCTGGGAAGCTGCGCGAGGCCGCGGCGAGCGAGCGCGCGCAGCAGGTGCAGGACGCGGGCAAGCGGCTCGGCGGCCGTTTCAAGGACGCCTACCGGGAGCGCCGGGCGGGCAGGGCCGTCGAGCAACCCGCGCAGCCGGCCCTCCCGCCCCCGCAGCCCCCGTACGCAAGTCCCGTGCAGTACGACGCGCCACAACCGCCGTACCAACAGCAGCCGTACCAACAGCAGCCGTACGAGCAACCACCGCCCGGCCAGAGCCGCTAGAGGACGGGCGCCGGCGGCGCGGGCGCCGGGACGGGCGCGGCCTCGCCGTGCGAGACGCGCGGCAGCCAGCCCAGCCAGCGCGGCAGGTACCAGTTCGCGCGGCCGAGCAGCGCCATCACCGAGGGCAGCAGGACGATCCGCACGACGGTCGCGTCGATCAGCACCGCCACCGCCAGGCCCACGCCGAGCTGCTTGAAGTCCTGCATCGACAGCGTCCCGAAGATCGCGAACGTGGCGATCATGATGACGGCGGCGCCGGTCACGACCCCGGCGGTGGCGCGCACGCCCTCCCCGACCGCGCGGGCGGTGTCCAGGCCCCGGTCGCGGGCCTCGCGGATCCGCGACACCACGAACACGTGGTAGTCCATCGACAGCCCGAACAGCACCACGAACACGAACAGCGGGATCCAC
Organism: Actinomadura opuntiae; assembly: GCF_030283205.1. GTDB lineage: Bacteria > Actinomycetota > Actinomycetes > Streptosporangiales > Streptosporangiaceae > Spirillospora. The sequence continues at coordinate 193,678 of NZ_JASNWF010000014.1, read as the reverse complement.
GACTCCAGCGCGCCCGCGCCGCGCGTCCCGACCAGCGAGTCGCCCCAGCCGTGCTGGAACACCGCGACCATCACCCCGTACGCGGCGCCGACCGACAGCAGGTTCAGCGCGATCGCGGTGAGCGCGATCGCCACGGACCGGAAGAACACCAGCATGAGCAGGAACGTGACGCCCATGACGAACAGGAACACCGGCACGAGGGCGCGCTTGAGCTGGGCGTTGTAGTCGGTGGACCAGGCGAGCTGCCCGGTCACCGGCGCGTCCGCGACCCGCCCCACGGTCTGCGGGACGATCGTCTTGCGCAGCGTCTCCAGCGCGTGCTTCGAGGCGGCGTCGGACCCGGACCCGGCGAGCGGCACCTCGATCTCCGCGACGTCCGCCTGCCGGTGCACGGTCACCTCGATCGGCGCGTTCATCTCGCCGGACGCCAGGGCCCGCCGCTTCAGCTCCCCGATCGCCGCCGTCACCCGCGGCGCGTCGATGTCGCGCGCCTTCACCACGACGAGCGCGGGCTCGGGATTGCCGGGGAACGCCCTGTTCAGCTCGGTGTAGGTCTGCGCGATCTTCTCGCCGGACGGGATCTGCTGGTCGATCCCGAGCTTGGCGGTCTTCATGCCGAGCGCGGGCGCCGCCAGCGCCAGCAGCAGCCCCGCCGACAGCACGGCCGCGATACCCGGACGGGCCAGGACGGGCTTGAGCAGCGCGCCCACGACCCCGGCGCGCTCCTCGCGGCGGCCGGCGCGACGGCCGGCACGACGGCGCGGCAGCCGGACCCGCCCGAACTCCACCTTGTCTCCGAGCATCGACAGCAGCGCGGGCAGCACGGTCACCGAACCGAGCATCGCGATGCACACGACCAGGATCGTCGCCACCGCGAAGCCCTTGAACATCAGCAGCCCGGACAGGAACATCCCGGACATCGCGACCATCACCGTGAGGCCGGACACCAGCACGGACCGCCCCGAAGTGGCCGCCGCGATCGCCAGCGCGGCCTCCCGGTCCCGGCCGCGCCGCCGCTCCTCTCGCTCCCGCTGCAGGTAGAACAGGCAGTAGTCGACGCCGACGGCGAGGCCCATCAGCAGCATCACCGAGTTCGTCGTGTCGTCGACGTGCACCGCGTGGCTGGCGACGGCCAGCAGCCCGCCCGCCGCGAGGTAGGCGGTGAACGCCAGCACCACCGGCAGGACGGCGGCGAGCAGCGCGCCGAACGCGACGAGCAGGATCCCGATCGCCAGCGGCACGGCCGTCATCTCCGCGCGCGCGAAGTCCTTGCCGAGCGCGTTGTCGAACCAGGCGTCCGCGGTCGCGCCGCCGAACTCGCCGATCCGCACCGACGGGTGGTCGCGCTGGGCCTTCGCGACGGCGTCCTCGATCGCGGGCAGCGGGTCCGGCGCGCCGTCCGGCGCCTCCTTCACCGTGAACTGGACGATCACATGCCGCCGGTCCCGCGCGACCACGTCCGGCTTCAGGTCCGTGACCTTGCCGGTGGCCTGCACGTTCGCGCGGACGGCGGCGACGGCGCGGGCCGTCTCCGGCGCGCCGGCGGGGCCGGTGAGCAGCACGGTCTCCGAGTCGGGGTCGTCGATCCCGGCGTCGGCGATGATCTTTTCCGCGTGCGCGGACGCACCGGCGCCCTGCTCGTGGTCGGCCATCGCGACCTGCCCGGCCGCTCCGCCCAGCACCGAGGCCAGGACGACGAACAGCAGCCAGCCGAGGACGGCCGTCAACCGGTGCCGCGCGCTCCAGCCTCCGAGCGCGGCGGCGACGTTCCTTCTCATGGGGTCCCCTGGGGGTCGTCGGTGCGGGGTGACACCACGAAGCCAACAGGGCCCGCGACCCCGCCGACATGGGCCTGAACGCCGTCCGCAGGTGTACCTGAGTACACCCCTTGCCCGGGTTGCGGGCACACTGTGCCGAGCGGGCGCCGGCCGGAGACTGGACGCACGACGGCAGGCGACGACCGGAGGAACACGGTGAACGGTCAACTGGTGAACGACACCCGGCGGCAGCGGCGGCTCAAGGCGCCCTGGCAGGGGCTCGCGCTGTGGCTCCTGTCGGTCCCGGCCATGTTCGTCGGCCTGTGGTTCCTCACGGTGCTCTCGCTGCTGGCGAGCTTCGTGGGCTTCCTGCTGTTCCCGTCCGCGGCGATGCTCCTGCGCAAGCAGCTCGACGTGTACCGCGACAGGATCGAACGCTGGACGGGCCACCGGATCGAGCGGCCCTACCTCCCCCTGCCCGCACCCGAACCGGGCGTCCGGGGCCTGATGCGGCGCTTCGTCGCGCTGGCCTCCGACCCCGCCACCTGGCGCGACTACCTGTGGGTCGCCGCCGACCCGGTCGTCTCGCTGTTCACCGCCGCGCTGCCCGGCCTGCTCATCGTGTACGGGCTGTGGGGGTACGCGGTCGCGGCGTTCGCCGGCGACATGATCGGCCACTACGGCGGCAGCGACTGGTACGCCTATGTCCGCGTCACCGAGGGCTACGGCCGCGACACCGGGCGGATCGTCTCGACGGTGGTCGTCGCCACGCTGTGCATCGCCGCCGGGTACCTGCTCGGCCCGCCGATGATGCAGGTGTACGGCCGGTGGGGCAAGGCCGTCCTCGGCCCGACCGAGAAGTCCGAGCTCGCGCTGCGCGTCCAGCACCTCACCGAGACCCGCTCGGACGCGGTCGACGCCTCCGCCGCCGAGCTGCGCCGCATCGAGCGCGACCTGCACGACGGCGCGCAGGCCCGGCTCGTCGCGATGGGCATGAGCCTCGGCGCCATCGAGCACCTGCTCGACAAGGACCCGGAGAAGGCGCGGATCCTGCTGGCGCAGACCCGCGAGTCGTCCGCCAAGGCGCTGCACGAGCTGCGCGACCTGGTGCGCGGCATCCACCCGCCGGTGCTCGCCGACCGCGGCCTCGGCGACGCGGTGAAGGCGCTCGCGCTGGACCACCCGCTGGACGTCGAGGTCGCCGCCGACCTGCCGGCGCGGCCCGAGCCGCCGGTCGAGTCCGCCGCCTACTTCGCGGTCTCGGAGATCCTCACCAACGCCGCCAAGCACTCCGGCGCGTCCCGCGTCTGGGTCGAGATGCGCCACGAGCACGGCATGCTGCGCGTCACCGTCACCGACGACGGGCGGGGCGGCGCGAGCATCGGCGGCGGCAGCGGGCTGCGCGGGATCGAGCGGCGGATCGGTACATTCGACGGCGTGCTCGCCCTCAACTCCCCGGTGGGCGGCCCGACCATCGTCACCCTGGAGCTGCCGTGCGCGTCGTCCTCGCCGAAGACCTCGCCCTCCTGAGGGAGGGCCTCGTCAGCCTCCTGGAGACGCACGGCTTCGAGATCGCCGACGCCGTCGACAACGGGCCCTCGCTGCTGAAGGCACTGCTCGACCACCGCCCGGACGTGGCGGTGGTCGACGTGCGCCTGCCGCCGTCCTTCACCGACGAGGGCCTGCAGGCGGCGCTGGAGGCGCGCCGCCGCATCCCGGGCCTGCCGGTGCTGGTGCTGTCGCAGTACGTCGAGCAGCTGTACGCCCGCGAGCTGCTCGCCGACGGCAGCGGCGGCATCGGCTACCTGCTGAAGGACCGGGTGTTCGACGCGGCCGCGTTCGTGGACGCGGTCCGCCGGGTCGCCGCCGGCGGCACCGCGATGGACCCGGAGGTGATCTCCCGGCTGGTCGCCAGCGGCACCCGCCGCACCCCGCTGGGGCGGCTCACCCCGCGCGAGACCGAGGTGCTGGAGCTGATGGCGCAGGGCCGCTCGAACGCGGCGATCGCCGGGCAGCTGGTGGTGACCGAGCGGGCCGTCACCAAGCACACCGCGAACATCTTCGCCAAGCTCGACCTGCCCGTCACCGACGACACCAACCGCCGCGTCCTGGCCGTCCTGGCCTATCTGAATCGCTGATCATTCCGTCTCTGCTCGGGTATTCGCCGTTTTCGGCGGACTATCCGGTGCCCGCCGCAGTGAAATAGGTTGCTCGGCGAGGTTGGCCCTTTGGAGGGCGCGATGACGGTGATCCTGATCCTGCTCTGCCTGGCGATCGCGGGCCGGGAGCTCTACCTGGCGTTCGACCGGAGGCGGACGGCGGGCGCGCCCGAGATCGCCGACATCCGCACCCAGCTCGCCGCGCTCAAGGGCACCCGCGAAGAGCTGGCCCGCTTCCGCTCCGCCGAGCGCGAGCGGCTGGAGCGGCTCACCGCCGGGCAGGAGCGCCAGGACGAGTCGCTGCGCGCGGCCGACGCCCGGATCGGCTCGCTCGTCGAGCAGATCAACGACCGGATGGTGCCGGAGGTCAACGAGCGGCTGACCGCGCAGCAGGCCGCCCTGGAGCGGCTCGCCGGCGACGTGTCCGCGCTGCGCGCCCACCTGGTCGGGCGGCTCGACCAGGCCGTCGCCGCCTCCCTCGGCGCCGAGCCCGCCGACCTGGTCGCCGGGACCCTCACCGCCGCGCCCGAGGACGCCCGGACCGCGCTGACCGGCCCGTACGACCGGTTCCTGGAGCGGTACGGGCTGTGGTGCGAGCTGACCGACCAGGACCGCTACTACCTGTCCGGACGCAGCCCGCGCGGCCTCGAACGCGACTTCATCGAGCTGCTGGCCGTGCTGCGGGGAGACTGCCGGGAGTCCGCCGCCGAGGCCGGGGCCCTGCTGGACGCGCTGCACGGCGCCGAGGAGGCCGTCGTGCAGGCGGGACCGCTGCTGATCGTCCGGACGTCCGGCGCGCTGCTGTGCGGGGTGCTGCCGCTGGCCGAGCTGCGCCTCCCCGAGACGGCCGGGCTGCTGGACGACCCGCCCCGCGCCGCCGACCGCCTGCGCCGCCTCCCCGCCGCCCGCCTCCTCGACGCGTCCTAGCGCGAGGTCCAGGTGAAGCGGGGCGGGCGGCGTTCGAGGAAGGCGGCGATGCCCTCGGCGACCTCGCCGCGCGCCGCGACCTCCTCCAGCCAGCCGCGCATCTTCTCCTCGACCGGGCCGTCGGCGGCGATGGCGTCCACGATGTCCTTGGTCGCCTGCTGGGTCAGCAGCGACCGCGACGCGAGCGTCTCGGTGAACGCGGCGACCCGGGCCGGCAGGTCGGCGGCGATCTCGTTCAGCAGGCCGATCCGCAGCGCGTGCCCCGCGTCGACGAGGTCGGCCGAGTACAGCAGGTACTTGGCGGCGGACGGCCCGACGAGCCGCACCAGCCGGGCCGTCGCCGCGGCCGGGTACACGATGCCGAGCTTGGCGGGGGTGATCCCGAACCGGGCGTCCGGCGCCGCGAACCGCAGGTCGCACGCCGCCGCGAGCTGGCAGCCGCCGCCCACGCAGAACCCCTCGATCGCCGCCAGCGTCGGCTTCGGGAACGCGGCGAGGGCGCGTTCGGCGACCGTCGACAGGTGCGAGTCGTCGTCCCGGTGGATGTCGGGCAGCTCGGCGATGTCGGCGCCGGCGCAGAAGTTGCCGCCCGCCCCGGTCAGGACGACGACGCGGACGCCCGGGTCGGCCTCCAGTCCGTCCAGCAGCGGCGGCAGCGCCCGCCACATGTCCGCCGACATGGCGTTCCGCTTCTCCGGCCGGTCGATGGTGATCGTCCCCACGCCCCCGGCGACCTCGCACCGCACCCCGCCGCCCATGGTCCTCCCTCGCTGCACCGGGGCATCATCGTACGGACCGGCGCCGGGGCCCGTTCCTCCGCCCCGCGGACGACGCGCGCCACACCGGATACTCCTTCCGGATGGATTAGGAACACCCCTTGTGAGGGAGGAATCCTGGCGACGCCGGCCGGATTGTATACATATGAGCGGCCTCCGACCCGAAACGGAGCTCGTGGTGCAACAGAGCGCACACGCCTTCTGGACGATCAACCTGGGAGACCCGCTGGCCGGCGCGCCCCACATGGCCGGCGCCAAGGCGTCCGACCTGTCGCGCGCGGTGCGGCACGGGCTGCCGGTGCCGCCCGGGTTCGTGATCCCCGTGCAGTGCGTCCCGCGCGGGGAGCGGTACCGCAACACCGGCGAGCTGCGCAAGGCGTGGGCCCGCCTCAGCCGCAACGGCACGCTGCCGCTCGCGGTCCGCTCCTCGTCCACGCACGCGGAGGGGGCCGAGGGCCGGTACGTGTCCGCGCTGGACGTGACGGGCTGGCCCGAGTTCCTCAAGGCCGTGACCGGGGTGGTGGCCTCCGCCACCGGGCCCGCGAGCACCGCGATCCTCGTCCAGCCGCAGCTGGACCTGGTGTCGGGCGGCGTGCTGTTCGGCGCCGACCCGCTGGACCGGCGCGGCGACCGGGTGATCGTCTCGGCCGCGGCCGGCGGCCCGCGCGCGGTCCGCGACAGCCAGGCCGCCACCCGCTACGCCCTCAACCGGCGCGGCAAGGTCGTGAGCATGGAGCGCGACGGCGCCGCCCCGGAGGAGGAGCCGCTCAGCCGGCCGCAGCTGCGGGCGCTGGTCAAGCTGGCCGCGCGCGCGACGGCCCTGTTCGGCGGCCCGCAGGAGATCGAGTTCGGCTTCGACCACGAGGGCGCGCTCTGGCTCCTGCAGACCCGTCCGCTGTCGTCGCTCACCCTGCCCCGCGCCCGCCGTCCGGCCAGCTGACCCCGTGCGGGCCCCGGACGCATCGGTGACCTTGGGGAATGCGCGAACGGCCTCCGGTGCTGTACTGTCTAGGCAGCGTCTTTGATTTCCCGCGCTGAGCGGTTGAGACGCCTTTCTTCCCCGCCCGGGCCATCTGAGCGCCCGGTGATCCCCCGTCCGGACGCGCTGACGAGCGTCCCGGACCGTCGCACAAGGGAGCCGTCGACAGCCCGGTGAACCGAGCTGCATTCCTCGCATTCTCCTCGCGCACGAGCCGCGGGTTCCGCCGCCGTACGCGGGGTTCGACTCCAGGGGGCGCGGCGCTTTCCGCGCCGCCCTGAGAAGGGACCCGTATGTCCACTCCCACACTCACCACCGAACGCCGCGCCGCCGACGGCAGGGCGCACGCCGTGCCGGCGGCCCGCAAGGGCGCGCAGCAGGCGCGGCGGCCCGCCGCCGACGACCAGCCGGCCGTCCCCTTCCACGGGATCCTCGCCGTCCAGGACAAGCACGCGTTCGTCCGCACGTCCGGCTACCTGGCCGGCGACGACGACGTCCACGTGTCGCTGGCGCAGGTCAAGACCTTCCACCTGCGCCCGGGCGACGCCATCGCCGGGACGGCCCGCCCGCCGCGCAGCGGCCGGGAGAAGTTCGGCGCGCTCGCCACCGTCGAGTCGGTGAACGGGCTGCCGCCCGCGCAGGCCGCCGGCCGGCCCGAGTTCGCCAAGCTGACCCCGCTGTTCCCCGACGATCGGCTGCGCCTGGACACCGGCCCGCTCGCGACCCGCGTCATCGACCTGGTCGCGCCGATCGGCAAGGGCCAGCGCGGGCTGATCGTCTCGCCGCCGAAGGTCGGCAAGACGATGGTGCTGCAGGCCCTCGCGAGCGCGGTCAGCGAGAACAACCCCGAGGTGCACCTGATGGTGGTGCTCATCGACGAGCGCCCCGAAGAGGTCACCGACATGCAGCGGACGGTCCGCGGCGAGGTGATCCACTCGACGTTCGACCGGCCCGCGCAGGAGCACACCGCGCTCGCCGAGCTGGCCGTCGAGCGCGCCAAGCGGCTCGTCGAGCAGGGCCACGACGTGGTCATGCTGCTCGACTCGATCACCCGGCTCGGCCGCGCCTACAACCTCGCGGCGCCCTCCAGCAGCCGCATCCTCGCGGGCGGCGTGGCGACCACCGCGATCTACCCGCCGAAGAAGTTCTTCGGCGCCGCCCGCAACATCGAGGACGGCGGCTCGCTGACCATCCTCGCGACCGCGCTGGTGGAGACCGGCTCCCGGATGGACGACGTGTTCTTCGAGGAGTACAAGGGCACCGGCAACATGGAGCTGAAGCTCGACCGCGGGCTCGCCGACCGGCGGGTGTTCCCCGCCGTGGACATCGAGGCGTCCGGCACCCGCCGCGACGAACTGCTGATGTCGGCCGAGGAGCTCGCGCTCACCTGGCGGCTGCGCCGCGCGCTGCAGGGCCTGGAAAGGCAGCAGGCCATCGAGCAGCTGCTGGAGAAGATGAAGGGGACCTCGTCCAACGCCGAGTTCCTGCTCCGCCTGCAGAAGAGCCTCTAACCCGTTTCGGTCCGGAAAGTCCTGAGGATCCTGTCGTAAAGCCGCTGCCCTGGCGCCCAATGCGAATCGGGCGCGTAGAAGCAGAATGCGTATCCGGAGGCGCGGCCGCACAGCACATGCTCCCCGCCGTGTTCGCCGCCGTGTTCGCCGCCCGGCGCGCCGTTCCAGACGAACTCCCATTCCGCGGCGTTCTCGCCGAGTTCCGGGGCGGCCTCCAGCCGCAGCCGGCGATAGCCGGGATAAAGGCGGCCGTCCACCGCCCTGCGCTCGTCCGCGCGGAGACCGTCCAGCGGGTCGCCCGGCGCCGGAGAGACGCGCAGTCCGCGCCCGGACGCACGGTCGTCCCATTCCATGACGCCGTCGCGCCGTTCGCTCTGCCATCCGGCCGGAACGCGGATCGAATAGGCGCCCGCCTCGGTGTACCTGACCATTCTCGTGACGACGCCCGACGCCGGGCGCAGCGCCACGGCGTCGCTCTTGCCGACGGCGTTCCACCGCGCCGTCCACGTGCCGACCCCCGCCGCGACCACCGCCAGGACCGCCACGCTGAGCACCGCTCCCGGCCGCAACCGCCGCCCGACCGGCACCGGGAACCGCAGCGTCCGCCGAGCCCGCGGTCGTCGCCGGAGCCGCGAGATGCGTGACGGCGCCCGACGGCCGGCCCGCCTCCGCGGACGGTCCGGCGCCGCAGCCGTCGCCCCCGCCGGTTCGCCCTCGGCGACCTCCGCCAGCATCCGCGCCGTCGCCTCGGCCGACAGCCGGTCCTCGGGGCGCTCGCGCAGCAGCCCCTCGATGACCGGGGCGAGCGCCCCCGCCCGGACGGGCGGCGCGTAGTCGCCGAGGAGCACCGCGACCATCGACGCGAGCGCGTGGCAGCGCAGGAACGGCGAGAACCCCTCGACGGCGGTGTACAGCGTCGCGCCGAGCGACCACAGGTCGGACGCCTCGACGCTCGCCAGCCCGTGCACCCGCTCGGGCGCCAGGTAGGCCGGCGACCCCTCGATGCCCGCGGCCAGCGTCTCGGCCTGCAGCGTCCCGCCGTCGCCGCGGCCCCGGTCGGTGTGCAGGGCGAGGCCGAAGTCGGTGAGCAGGACGCGGCCGTCGTCGCAGACCAGCACGTTGCTCGGCTTCACGTCGCGGTGCAGGATGCCGGCCGCGTGCGCGGCGCGCAGCACCGACAGCACCGCCGCGCCGATCTGCGCCGTCCGCCGCACGCCGAGCGGGCCGCCCTCGCTGACCAGCCGGTTCAGCGAGCAGGACGGCAGGAACTCCATCACGATCCACGGGCGGCCGTCCTCGACGAGGACGTCGTGGACGGCGGCGACGCCGGGATGGCGGAGCGCGGCGGTGGCCCGCGCCTCGGCGAGCAGCCGACGGCACAGCGCCTTGCGCTCGGCCTCGGTGATGCGCGCGGGCAGGCGGACCTGCTTGACCGCCACGTCCCGGTCGAGCATCTCGTCGTAGGCGCGCCAGACCGTGCCCATGCCGCCGCGGCCGACCACGGAGAGCAGGCGGTACCGCTGCGCGAGCGGTACCGGCCGGTCCCCATTCATGGGGAGGTTATGCGCCCGAACGCGGCGGGGCACGCACGCCCGCCGTCAATTCTTTCTTGACCGCTTCCCGGCGCGTCGCTGGTGGCGCCGCGCGCCCTTTCGGCGCAGGATCAGGCGAAGACGGATTTCGCCCACTTGTAATCCGACTTTCCGACGGCGGTGCGCTGCACTTCGTCGACCACCTTGAGTTCGCGCGGCAGTTTGTAGCCCGCGAGGCGGCCGCGGCAGTGCTCGGCCAGCTCGTCCAGCGAGATCGCCGCGCCGGGGCGCGGCGCGACGACGGCGGCGACGCGCTGCCCGAACCGCTCGTCCGGCAGGCCCACGACGACCGCGTCGTAGACGTCCGGGTGGTCCTTCAGCGCGACCTCGACCTCCTCCGGGTACACCTTCTCGCCACCGGTGTTGATCATGAGGGAGCCGCGGCCGAGGAGGGTGATCGTGCCGTCCTCCTCCAGGCTCGCGAAGTCGCCCGGAACCGACCAGCGGGTGCCGTCCACGTCGGTGAAGAACGTCGACGCGGTCTTCTTCGGGTCGTTGTAGTAGCCGAGCGGGATGTGCCCGCTGCGCGCGAGCTTGCCGATCTGGCCGGGCGCGACCGCCTTCAGGTCGTCGTCCAGGACGGTGATGCCCGGCTTCATCATGAACCGGGCGGTGCCCTCCTTGGCGTCGACGGACGGCCCGCACGCCCCGGTCTCGGACGCGCCGTAGTTGTCGAGGAACATGACGTTCGGCAGGTGCTCCTGGAGGGCCGCCTTGGCGCCCTCGGTGAGCGGCGCGCCGCCTGAGGCGATCGCCATCAGCGACGAGGTGTCGTGCTTGCCCGACGCCAGGGCCTTCGCCACCGGGCGCGCCATCACGTCCCCGACCAGCATCAGCACGTTGGCCTGCTCCTCGGCGAGCAGCGCCAGCGCCTTGTCGGCGTCGAAGGCGTGGTCGGTGTACAGGACGACCTTCGCGCCGCTGAACAGGCCCATGAACGCGACCCACTGGCCGGCGCCGTGCATGACCGGCGCGCAGTCGAGCACGGCCATCGGCGGCTGCTCGGCGTTCGCCGCGATCGCCTCGGGGCTGGCGATGGGGTCGCCGAGGACGTTCCCGCCGCCGAGCGCGCCGAAGAAGATGTCCTCGCAGCGCCACTCGACGCCCTTGGGGTAGCCGGTGGTGCCGCCGGTGTACATGATGTAGCGGTCGTCGCTGGAGCGCTCCGGGAAGCCGCCGCCGTCCCCGGCCGCGGCGAGCGCCTCCTCGTACCCGACCGCGTCCGCGACGGCCGCGGACGAGCCGTCCTCCAGGACGACGACGTGCCGCAGTTCCGGCAGGTCGCCGCGGACCTCCTCGACCTTCTCCAGCAGCGACCGCTCGCCGATGAGCGCGACCGAGTCGGAGTCGGACAGCACGTGGTGCAGCTCGGCGGCGACGTACCGGTAGTTCACCGGGATCGGCACCGCGCGGATCTTGAACGCGCCGAGCATCGACTCGATCCACTCGGCCCGGTTGTAGGCGAGGATCGCGACGTGCTCGCCCGGCCGCACGCCCGCGGCGGCGAGGTGGCGGCCGACCCGGCTCGCCCGCTCGTCGAGCTGCGCGTAGGTGCGCCGCTCGGTCCCGGCGACGAGCGCGGGCCGCCCGGGCCCCGCCGCCGCCAGGATCTCGAGAAGATCGGCCAGGTTGTAGCTGCGCGCCATGCCACGTCCTCCGATGTCGGGGTGGGGGAACGCCTCCGATCATCCTCGGCGACCGCCGACCGGCTCAATGCCTGTTGGCATCGAGTCCAATGACATCAGTCACACGGCGCGGCGCCGCTCAGCGCGGCAGCGGCAGGTAGGTCAGCCGGGTCGGGACGCCGCTGTCGACCAGCCGGCCGTCCGGCCCGAACGCGCCGAGGCCGAAGTCGTTGTCGTTGATCACCGCGAGGGTGCGGCGGTCGGCGAGCGCGACGCCCTCGATCTTGCCGGGCAGGCCCGCGACCGTCCCGAGGTCCACCGCCGGGGTCTTCGGCAGCGGCGCGAGGCCCGAGTCCGACTGCTCCAGCGACGGCGCCGTCGCGGCGGCGTCCCAGCGGGTGCCGAGCAGGTCGGTGGCCCCGCGCAGGTCGACGCGGTAGAGCCGCGCGACGTTGTCGGTCCGCTCGTCCACCAGCAGCTCGTGGTCGTTCAGCGCGGTCAGCGCGGAGATCTTCATCTCCTTCTGGTCGCCGCACTCGGACGGGTCGAACGAGCAGACGTCCTCGAACCGGTAGGCGTACTCGCCCGCCATCCGCCCCTTGCGCAGGTCGAACCGGAAGACGCGCGCGATCCGCGACTTCTTGTACGCGCCCTTGTCGGGATTCGACAGCGGGCTCTGCACCGCGACGTACAGCGACTTACCGTCCGGGGATACGGTCAACCCCTCGAAGCCACGGTTCTCGGTCCTCTTGTTCAGGATTGAGGGCAGCACCGCCTTCACTGGGTAACCGGGCCTCCCCGCCCATCCCTGCGGCACGTACCGCTCGACGACCCGCCCGCGCCGGTCGAGGTGCAGCAGCGACGGGCCGTACTCCTCCGCCACCCAGAACTCGCCGTCCTTGGTGCGGACGAGGCCCTCGGAGTCGATGCCGTCGGCGTTGTAGGCAAGGCGCGTCCTGCCGTCGAAGCCGTAGGGCGCCGACTCGCGGCCCTCGACGTTCGGCAGCCCGGTCACCGGACGGCCCTGCGCGTTCGTGATCGGCAGCGCCCGGGTGACCTTGAGCTCGCCCTTGCGGACCCGCAGCTTCACGATCGTCGGGTCGAAGGAGGGGACGGGGAACGTCACGCGGTCCTCGCCGTCCACCGTGACCGTGCCGTTCGGGCCGCGGTCGGTGATCGCCCAGAACTCGTCGCGCGGCGCGCCCTTCTCGTGGAACAGGTCGCTGCCGACGCCGCCGAGCGCGATCCCGCGGTCGTCGGCGACGCTGCCGGGCAGCAGCGCGTTCTGGAACTGGGCGAGCGGCGTGCGCGCAAGCGTCGCGCTCGCCGGGGCCGGCTCGGACGCGGCCAGCGCCGTGCCGGGGACGAACGCGGTGCCGGGGACGAGCGCGAGAGCGAGGCCGGCGAGGGCCGTCTTGTACGGGAATGAGCGATCCATCACAGCGGGACCGTAGAGCCCCCCGGTGACCGGGCGGTGATCCCCAGGTGAAGGGCCCGGTTCGCGACGACGCCGGATCCGGCCACGTGAGGGCTTCTTACAGCGGTCTTATCTGGGTACCGGCATGCTTGGCCGTAACGATTTCGTATCAGACGGGGGTCGCGGTGAGCGCAGGCACGATGGCGTGGACTCCTCCGACGTGGGAGGAGATCGTCACCGAGCACTCCACACGGGTGTTCCGGCTGGCGTACCGCCTAACCGGCAACCGGCACGACGCCGAGGACCTGACCCAGGACGTCTTCATCCGGGTCTTCCGGTCGCTGTCGTCCTACAGCCCCGGCACGTTCGAGGGCTGGCTGCACCGCATCACCACGAACCTGTTCCTCGACCGTGCCCGCCGCAAGCAGCGCATCCGCTTCGACGCGCTCGCCGACGACGCCGCCGAGCGGCTCCAGGGCCGCGAGCCGAGCCCCGCCCAGTCCTACGACGACCGCCACCTCGACGCCGACATCCAGAAGGCCCTGGACGGCCTCGCCCCCGAGTACCGCGCCGCCGTCGTGCTGTGCGACATCGAGGGCCTCACCTACGAGGAGATCGCCGCGTCCCTCGGGGTGAAGCTCGGCACGGTCCGCTCCCGCATCCACCGGGGCCGCGCCCAGCTCCGCAACGCCCTCGAGCACCGCCGCCCCGCCGAGGTCACCCCCGGCTGACCGCCGGCGGCCCCCGGGCCGACCGCCGGGGCGGGGCCCGCGCGTGACGAGCGTCACTAGTGACCGCTGAGTAACTTCGGCTTACCCTCGCCGCGTGGACATCGTCTTCGACCGCCGCGGCGAAGGCCCGCCGCTGGTCCTGCTGCACGGCATCGGCCACCGCCGGCAGGGCTGGTCCCCCGTCATGGACCTGCTCGCCGCCGAACGCGACGTCATCGCCGTCGACCTGCCCGGCTTCGGCGAGTCCCCGCCGCTGCCCGACGGCACCCCCTACACCCTCGACTCGGCCATCGCCGTCCTCGCCGAGGCGTTCGCCGAAATCGGCCTGGACCGGCCGCACATCGCGGGCAACTCCCTCGGCGGCCTGTTCGCCCTGGAGGCGGCCGACCGCGGCCTGGTCAGCTCCGCGACGGTGCTGTCCCCGGCCGGCTTCTTCAACGCCGCCGAGCTGCGCTACGCGGCCTCGGTGCTGCGCGCGTCCCGGTTCGGCGCCCGCGTCCCCGACCCCCTCCTCGCCCTGCTGGCCCGCTCGCCGCGCCGCCGCACGGCACTGTTCGGCATGATCTACGGCCGTCCCGACCTGATGGACCTGGAGGTCCTCGCCGGCGACGCCCGCGCCCTGCGCGACGCGGTGGGCTTCGCACCCACGCTGCGCGCCGGCCGCACCACGCGCTTCCTCGGCTCCTGCGCGGACGTCCCGGTCACCATCGGCTGGGGCACCAAGGACCGCCTGCTGCTGCGCAGCCAGGCCGTCCGCGCCCAGCGCCGCATTCCGCACGCCAGGTTCGTCTGGCTGGAGGGCTGCGGCCACGTCCCCATGTCCGACGACCCGCCGCAGGTCGCCCGCGTCCTCCTCGAGGGCAGCGCGCACCCGCTGAGGTCGCGGACCGCGGCCTGAACCGGCCACTCCCGCCACCGCCCGCCGGGGCGCCTCGCGGGTCCCGGGAACATCAGGGGTTTGACATGTGTTTGAGCTTTCAACTAACCTCGACCTAGTCGTTGAAGTTTCAAGCACCTACGCCACTGGAGGCGTCCATGAGCATCGCCACCATCGCCCCGGGCCTGACCGCCGGCACCTGGACCATCGACCCGAGCCACTCCGAGGTCACCTTCACGATCCGGCACCTGATGACCAAGGTGCGCGGCTCGTTCACCGAGTTCTCCGGTGCCGTGCAGATCGCCGAGGACCTCGCCGGCTCCACCGCCACCGCCGAGATCAAGATGGCCTCCATCGACACCCGCAACGCCGACCGCGACGCGCACGTGCGCCAGGCCGACGTGCTGGACGTCGAGAACCACCCGACCATGACCTTCAACACCACCGGGGTGCGCGCCGACGGCGGCGACTACTACCTGGACGGCGACCTGACCATCCGCGGCGTCACCCGCCCGGTCGCCCTGAAGGTCGAGTTCAACGGCGTCGCCGAGGACCCGTGGGGCGGCACGCGCGCCGGCTTCTCCGCCGAGACCACCATCAACCGCAAGGACTGGGGCATCGAGTTCAACGTGCCCCTGAAGGGCGAGGGCGCCCTGCTGGGCGACAAGGTCGACCTCCAGCTGGAGATCCAGGCCGTCCGCGCCTGAGACCCTCCTCCCCGGCGCCCACCCCGCACGGGCGCCGGCCCCGGAAAGGGCCGTCCACCACTGGTGGGCGGCCCTTTCCTCATGCGTCGGGCGGGGCGAGGGGCAGGCGCAGGACGAAGCGGGCGCCGCGCGGGTCGTCCTCGACGCGCAGCGTGCCGCCGTGCGCCTGCGCGATCTCGCGGGCGATGGCCAGGCCCAGCCCGGTGCCGCCGGCGCCGCGGCTGCGCGCGGTGTCCAGCCGGGTGAAGCGCTCGAAGACCCGCTCGCGGTCGGGCGGGGCGATGCCGACGCCGTCGTCGGTCACGGTGAGCAGCGCGTGGTCGTGGTCGCGGACCGTCTCCACGGCGATGACCCGGTCGGCGTACCGCTCGGCGTTGTCCAGCAGGTTGCCCAGCAGCCGGACGAGCTGCATCCGCACGCCGCGCACCGTCACCCCGTGCGCGAGCTCCTTCTCGATCTTCACCTGGAAGGTGCGGCGGCCGATCTCGGCGGCGGCCAGCGCGGACAGGTCGATCGGCTCCTGCGCGACCGTCCCGCCCGTCCCGATCCGGGCGAGCAGCAGCAGGTCGGTGACGATCGACTCCAGCCGGTCGGTGTCGTGCAGCGCCTGCTCCACGACGGCGGGCAGGTCGTTGTCCTCGGGGTGCATCGAGGCGTCCTCGAGGTTGGCGCGCAGCCCGGCGATCGGGGTGCGCAGCTCGTGCGAGGCGTCCGAGGCGAACTGGCGCTGCCGCCCGACCGCCGACTCCAGCCGGTCGAGCGTCGCGTTGGCGGTGCGGGCGAGCTGGGCGATCTCGTCCTCGCCGGGCGGCTCGGGCACCCGGCGGCTCAGGTCGGTGGCGCTGATCTCGGCGAGCTGGGCGCGGATCGCCTCGACGGGGGCGAGGGTGCGGCCGACGACCCGCCAGGTGATCCGGGCCGCGAGCCCGGCCAGGGCCGCGACGCCGGCCGTCAGCAGCCCCTCCAGCAGCCCGTTCACCAGGTAGGACGGCACCGGCTCCACCGCGTACACCACGACCGAGTCGGGCGCGGTGGTCGCGCGGATCGCCTCCGCGACGTGGCAGCTGCGGTGCGGCCAGCGGCCCCGGCATTCGGTGTAGTCCCGCACGCGCAGCTCGGCGGACGGCCAGAGCCGGCTGACCGGCGGGCGTCCCGCCGCGGCCGGCGTGGCCTCCCGGACGCGCCCGCCCGGCTCGACGACCTGCACCAGGATGCGGCCGCCGCCGTCGTCGGGGATCGGGCCGCGCAGCGTGCCGTCGCGCACGCCGCCGCTGACCCGCCGTGCGACCACCTGGGTGCCGCGCATCAGGTCGGACTTGACGATCGTGCGGACGGCGAGGTCGACGCCGACGGCGGAGACGCCCCACACCAGGGCGGCGATGACGGCGGCGACGAGGGTGTCCCTGGCCCTGATCGACCGGGGGCGCATCCGCATGGCCGCTCCGTCCGTCGCGCGGCGCCGCCCGGGGGGTGCGCCGCCGTGCCCGGCGGCGACGGTGGGCCTCGCCGTCCATCACAGAGTGTCACGGGACACCCGGCGGCCGACACAGGTTACCGGCCAGTCACTAAACGTGGCCCGAAATCAGCGGCCGGGTTTTCGGCCCCCCTTGCGGGGACATCCCGTTTTATGACGGTTCCTCCGAAGCACAGGGACGGAAACACATGGGCAGGGACGTGGCTTCGGTCACCATCAGCGGCGAGGACCGCCGGCGCTACCGCGACAAGGTCCGCAGGTGCCTGGACGTGCTGGCCCGCATGCTCGGCGAGTCCCAGTTCGACTTCGAGCGCCCGCACATCGGCCTGGAGATCGAGCTCAACCTGATCGACGAGCTCGGCGACCCCCTGATGCGCAACGCCGACGTCCTGAAGGCCATCGCCGACCCGGCCTGGGACACCGAGCTCGGCCAGTTCAACCTGGAGATCAACATCCCGCCGCGCGAGCTGGGCGGCGAGGGCACCGGCGAGCTGGAGGCCGAGGTCCGCGACCATCTCGGGCACGCCGAGGAGCGGGCCGGCGAGGTCGGCGGCGAGCTCATCATGATCGGCGTGCTGCCGACGCTGCGGCGCAGCGACATCGGCGAGGAGACCCTCTCCTCCAACGCCCGCTACAAGATGCTCAACGACCAGATCTTCCGCGCGCGCGGCGAGGAGATGCACATCGAGATCGACGGTCCCGAACCGCTGCGCATGCACACCGACACCATCCTCCCGGAGGCCGCCTGCACCAGCGTCCAGTTCCACCTTCAGGTCAGCCCCGACGAGTTCGGCGCCTACTGGAACGCCGCGCAGGCCGTCGCGGGCGCGCAGGTCGCCATGGCCGCCAACTCCCCCTTCCTGTTCGGGCACCGGCTCTGGCAGGAGACCCGCATCACGCTGTTCGAGCAGGCCACCGACACCCGCCCCGACGAGCTGAAGACCCAGGGCGTCCGGCCCCGCGTCTGGTTCGGCGAGCGCTGGATCACCTCCGTCTTCGACCTGTTCGAGGAGAACACCCGCTACTTCCCCTCGCTGCTGCCGCTGTGCGACGACGAGGACCCCCGCGCCGTCCTCGACGAGGGCGGCATCCCCGAACTGGGCGAGCTGACCCTGCACAACGGCACCATCTACCGCTGGAACCGCCCCATCTACGCCGTCGTCAAGGGCCGCCCCCACCTGCGCATCGAGAACCGCGTGCTGCCGGCGGGGCCGTCCGTCGCCGACGTCGTCGCCAACGGCGCCTTCTACTACGGCGTCGTCCGCATGCTCGCCGAGCAGGAGCGGCCCGTCTGGTCGCGGATGTCGTTCAACACCGCGGAGGAGAACCTGCACCGGGCCGCCCGCGACGGCCTCGACTCCACCCTCTACTGGCCCGGCGTCGGCGAGGTCCCCGCCTCCGAGCTCATCCTCCGCAAGCTGCTCCCGCTCGCCCACGAGGGCCTCGACCGGTGGGGCGTCGACCCGGCCCGCCGCGACCGGCTCCTCGGCATCATCGAGCGCCGCTGCGTCACCGGACAGACCGGCGCCGCCTGGCAGATCGCCACCGTCGACGCCATCGAGGAGTCCACCGCCGCCCCCCGCCACGAGGCCCTCCGCCTCATGACCCGCCGCTACGTGGAGAACATGCGCTCCAACGCCCCCGTCCACGAGTGGTGATCTCCTTCACAAGATCAGCACATTTCGGGCACGGTGTGTGCGTTGGGTGCTTCTAGAGTCGGCGTGTGAGCGAGACGCGGATCCTGGTGGTGGAGGACGAGCCGACGATCGCGCGGGCGGTGGCGGACCGGTTGGCCGCCGAGGGGTTCGCGGTGCGGACGGCGGCCGACGGGCCGTCCGCCGTGGAGCGGGCGCGCGCGTTCGAGCCGCACCTCACCGTGCTGGACGTGATGCTGCCCGGCTTCGACGGCCTGGAGGTGTGCCGGCGCGTGCAGGCCGAGCGCGCGGTGCCGGTGCTGATGCTGACGGCGCGCGACGACGAGACGGACCTGCTCGTCGGGCTCGGGGTCGGCGCCGACGACTACGTGACGAAGCCGTTCAGCATGCGCGAGCTGGTGGCGCGGATACGGGCGGTGCTGCGGCGTGTCGAGCGGCCGGGCGCCCCGGCGGTGGGGCAGGGTCCGATGCGGGCGGGTCCGGTGGAGGTCGATCCGCGGGCGCGGCGCGTCCGGCGGGACGGGCGCGAAGTGCATCTGACGCCGACGGAGTTCGACCTGCTGGCCTGCCTGGTCCGCAACCGGGGGATGGTGCTGACCCGGGCCGTCCTGCTGGAGCAGGTGTGGGACTGGGCGGACGCGTCGGGGACGCGGGTCGTCGACAGCCATGTGAAGGCGCTGCGCCGCAAGCTCGGGCAGGGGCTCATCCGGACGGTGCACGGGGTCGGCTACAGCCTGGAGGCCGCGCAGTGAGCGACGCACGAGTTATCCACAGGCTGTGGACAAGGTGGCCGCGGCCGCTGGATCCGCTACGGTCGATCAAGGTGAAGTTCGGCGTCGTGGTCGTGGTGACGGCGTGCGTGGCGGTGCTGATCGTGCTGTGGGGGTACCCGCTCGGCTTCCGGGCGCGGCAGACGATGCCGGTCGGGGTGCTGATCTCGCTGGTGGTGATCCAGCTGCTCGCGCACGGGATGACGGCGCCGCTGCGGGAGATGACGGCGGCGGCGCGGGCGATGGCGCGCGGCGACTACAGCCGGCGGGTGCGGGCCACGTCGCGCGACGAGGTCGGCGAGCTGGCGCAGGCGTTCAACCGGATGGCCGCCGACCTGGCGGAGGTCGACCGGCAGCGCCGCGAATTCGTCGCGAACGTCTCGCACGAGCTGCGGACGCCGATCAGCGCGCTGCGCGCGGTGCTGGAGAACGTCGCCGACGGCGTCACGCCCGCGACGCCGGACGTCCTGGAGTCGGCGCTCGACCAGACCGAGCGGCTCGGCCGGCTCGTTACGCAGCTGCTCGAGCTGTCGCGGGTGGAGGCGGGCGCGGCGCCGCTCGACCTCGACGAGCTCGACGTCGCGGCGTTCATCGGCGACGTGACGGCGGAGGCCGCGGCGGGCCACCCCGACGCGCTGTTCGAGGCCGACGTCGCGCCGGGCCTGCACGCGACCGCCGACCGCGACCGGCTGCACCAGGTCGTCGCGAACCTGCTGGACAACGCGGTGAGGCACGGCCCGGCCGGGCGGCCCGTCACGGTGACGGCGCGTCCGGGCGCGGGGCCCGGCGGGCTGGTCATCGAGGTCGCCGACGAGGGGCCGGGCATCCCGCCGGACGAGCGGGCGCGGGTGTTCCAGCGGTTCTCGCGCGGCGCCGGCAACGGCACCGGGACGCCGGGCGGCGGCACCGGCCTCGGCCTGGCCATCGCCAACTGGGCGACGGAGCTGCACGGCGGCGACATCACCGTCCTGGACACGGCCGAGGGCTGCCGCATCCGGGTCGTCCTGCCCGGCGACGTCAGCCGTGCTCGTGCAGGGTGAGCAGGGTGAACGCGGCGACGGTGGAGTCGTCGGTGACGCGCCCGTCGCGGATCATCGCGGTGAACTCGGCGCGCGACACCCAGCGCTGCCGCATGTCCTGCTCCTCGGGCTCGCGGTCGGCCTCGCCCGCCTTGAGGTCGGTGGCGACGAAGATGTCGAAGCCCTGGCCACTCGTCCCGTGCGAGCAGTTCAGGTGGCCGAGGTGGGTGAGGGTTCCGGCGCGCAGGCCGGTCTCCTGCGCCAGCTCGATCCGGGCGAGCTCCTCGGGCTCGGCGCTCTCCCGGCCGGGCAGCGAGCCCTGCGGGAAGCTCCAGGTGCGCCTCCCGATCGGGTACCGGAACTCCTCCACCATGTGGAAGCCGTCGCCCTCGACCGGGATGACCAGCGCGAAGTCGGGTTTCTCGACGATGCCGTAGATGCCGCGCGAGCCGTCGAGCCGCTCGACCTCGTCCTCGCGGACGAGCATCCACGGGTTCTCGTAGACGACCCGCGAGCCGACGCGGCGGACGGCGGGCTCCTCGTTGTGCGTCACGTCAGGCTCCCGGGCCGTAGCGGTACACGAGTTCGTGCCGGTCGCCCACCACGACGCGGTGGGTGACCTCGACGACGCGGCCGGTCTCGTCGGTGCCGCGCCGCCACAGCGTCAGGACGGGCTGCTCGGGCCCGATCCGCAGCGTCTCCTGCTCGTCGGCGCGGGGCAGCCGGCAGGTGACGGTCTCCTCGAAGGCGATGCGGTGCCCCGCCTCCTCCAGCCGCGAGTAGATGCCGCCCGGCCCGGTGTCGATCTCGCGCAGCCGGGGGATCTCGTCGACGATGCCGAGGATCACCCAGGTGGTGGCGGTCTGCACGGGCGGCTCGCCCTCGACGCCCTGGACGCGCGCCCGCTCCAGCACCCGCGTGCCCGGCGGGACGCCGAGCCGCCGCGCGAGCCGCTCGCCGGCCTCGACCTCGGCGACGGCGGTCCGGGTGAAGGGGCGGCGGCCGTCCTGCTGCGCGGACACGTGGAAGCCGCGCCAGGAGCCGACCTGCCGGGTGATGTCGGACGCGGCGCGCCGCACCGGCGCGGCCGTGCGGACCTGCACGCCGGCGCCGTGCCGGGCCTCGACCAGGCCCTGCTCGGCGAGCATCCGCAGCGCGCGCCGGACCGTCGAGCGGTCGGCGCCGAACTCGCGGGCGAGGTCGCGCTCGGACGGCAGCCAGGCGCCCGGCTCCAGCTCGCCCTCGACGATGCGGGCGGCCAGCGCGCTGGTGATCGCCTGGGCCTTGGTGGGGGGACGCGGCATACCGGATCCTTCTCTGCTGCCTGCCGGGAAGCCTCGCAGGCATTCTGCCGAACCCGGCGCGGGAGCGCTGCCGGTCGGCCTAGGGTAGACCTACCATAGGCCGACCAAGGAGTCCGCGTCGATGTCGCTGATCACCTGCATGCCCGGCTGGCACGGCGAACGCTCGGAACGGGGCCTGCGGGCCACCCGGATCACCCCGCTGTCGGACTACCAGCTGCTCAACGGCTGCCTCGAGGAGATCACCGCGCTGGACGAGGGCGAGCTGTGGCTGCTGTGCGACGCCCAGACCCGCCTCGCCGAGCGCGTCGCCACCGCCGAGCGCCTCCGCGCCGGCGTCCCCTTCGGCGGCTGAACCGATGCGGCCCCGGGCGCCGCGGGGTCAGGTGCGGCGGAAGCTGACGACCTCGCCGCTGTCGCCGACCGCCTCGCGGGCCGGCGGGATGATCCGCTCGCCCGCGTTGTCGGCCAGCAGGGCCCGGGCGCGCAGCACGATCTCCAGGTCGAAGCGCAGGTCCGGGTCCAGGAGCTGGTCGCCGAACAGCTCCTCCAGCTGCCTCAGCCGGTACCGGACGGTCTGCGGGTGCACGTGCAGCCGCATCGCGACCTCGTTGGCGTTGCGGCCGGACTGCAGCCAGGCCAGCAGCGTCTCGGCGAGCCGGTCCTGCTGGCTGGCGCGCAGGTGCGACAGCGGCGCGAGGCGCAGGTCGGCGAGGGAGGTGATGAGCCCCTCGTCCTGGAAGAGGATCAGCGTCGACATGTGCTCGACGCTGCGGATCACGCCGTCGTGGGCCTCGATGACGCCGCGCTGGACGAGGCTGAGCGTCTTGCGCGCCCACTGGATCGAGCGGGCCGCCTCCATCAGCGGGACGGTCGGGCCGACGACGGCGAGGCTGCCGGACAGGGCGCGGTCGACGAGCTTGGCGCGGCCGGGCCCGTCCGGGTCGGGGATGATCAGGCTGGGGGTGCGGCGGGTCAGGTCGGCGAGCACGTCCGGCGGGAACGCGGGCTGCCGCGACTCCTGGGCGGGACGGCCGAGCGCGACGGCGGCGACGGTGCGCGGCAGCGGCCAGTGCGCGGCGGCGGCGAGGTCGGCGATGGCCTCCTGCGCGGCGGGCGGGTCGGCGAACAGCAGGTCGAGCAGGCGCTTGCGGCGGCGCTGCATCTCGCCCGCGACGGCGGCCTTGGCCTGCGAGAACCCCTCGGCGGCCGCCTTGGCCAGCTCGTCCTGGAACTGCATCAGCGCCTCGCCGACGGCGCCGAGCGTGCGCGGCGAGACCTGCTGCGCCTCGGCGCCCTCGGTGATCCGCCGCCAGGCGACCATGCCGCCGACCCGCATCGCGGACTGCATCGCGTCCAGGCTGCGGCCCTCGCCGGCCTCGCCGCGGCCGATGGCGCGGAAGAAGTCGGTGACCGAGGCGGGCTCGTGGCCGGGATCGGCCACCCGGTCGACGAAGTAGTGCAGCACGCGCTCGACGGCCTGGCGGAGCGTCCCGGAGTAGGAGCCGTCGCCGGGGCGGTCGTACTCGCGGACCTTGGTCTGGATCTCCTGGATCATGTCGTCGGCGACCTCGTCGAGGTGGGGACGCATGTGATCCGCCAGTTCTCTGGGCAGATCCGCCCAGGGGCGCCCGTATGTGGTCGAACCATCGTCCGACACAGAACCTCCAGCCGCTCGTCCCCCTGCGTTGCGCGCCGTACACACGGGGTAATTACTTACTTATGGGACTCGTGTGGGGCAAATCATGACCCGTGGCGTGCCCGGGCGCAAAGTCTAGGTCGAGATACGACCAGGTTCGGCCGGACGGTTCGAGAGATGTCCACAGTGGGCGCACCGCTGGCCCGAACGCCCGTCCGGTGCGACAGTGAAGGCACGGACCAGCATGTGCGAGGTGGTCGCATGCCCGGAAGCCCGGCCGACCCCGTCCCGCCGAAGGCGCTCGCCGCCACCGGCCGGGCCGTCGACGAGCGCTTCGGCGGCGGCGCCTTCGCGCGCAAGGCGCTCCGCAAGGCGTTCCCCGACCACTGGAGCTTCCTGCTCGGCGAGATCGCCATGTACTCGTTCCTCATCATCGTGCTCACCGGGGTGTTCCTCACCCTGTTCTTCGTCCCGAGCATGAACGAGACGGTCTACGGCGGGTCTTACGGGCCGCTGAAGGGCGTCCGGATGAGCGAGGCGTACGCCTCGTCGCTGCGCATCTCCTTCGACGTGCGCGGCGGGCTGCTCATGCGGCAGATCCACCACTGGGCGACCGACATCTTCATGGCGGCCATCGCCGTCCACCTGCTGCGCAACTTCTTCACCGGCGCGTTCCGCAAGCCGCGCGAGCTGAACTGGCTGATCGGGATCGTGCTGTTCATGCTGGTGATGGTCAACGGCCTGTTCGGCTACTCGCTGCCGGACGACCTGCTGTCCGGCACCGGCATCCGCATCCTGGAGGGCGTCCTCGCCTCGATCCCGCTCGTCGGGTCGTACCTGGTGATGTTCGTGTTCGGCGGCGAGTTCCCGGGCACCGACATCATCCCGCGCCTCTATATCGTCCACATCCTGCTGATCCCGGGGATTCTCCTCGCGCTGATCCCGCTGCACGCCGTCGTGCTGACCTGGCGGCAGACGCACACCCAGTTCCCGGGCAAGGGCAGCAGCAACACCACCGTCCGCGGCTACCCGTTCTTCCCGGTCTTCATCGCCAAGACCACCGCGTACTTCCTGTGGGTCTTCGGCGTCACCGCGCTGCTCGCGGCGTTCTTCCAGATCAACCCGATCTGGCTGTTCGGCCCGTACGACCCGGCCGCCATCAGCTCCGGCTCCCAGCCCGACTGGTACATGGGCTGGCTGGAGGGGTCGCTGCGGATGATGCCGGCCTGGGAGATCAACGCCTGGGGCCACACGGTGCCGATGAGCGTCCTCGTCCCGGCGCTCGGCGTGCCGGGCCTGCTGTTCACCGGCCTGGCCGCCTACCCGTTCGTGGAACGCTGGATCACCGGCGACGACCGCGTCCACCACCTGCTCGACCGGCCCCGCGACGTCCCCGCCCGCACCGGCATCGGCGCCGGCGGCGTCGTCTTCTACGGCGTGCTGTGGGCTGCCGGCGGCAACGACGTCATCGCCGACCGGTTCGACATCCCGCTGTTCTGGACGACCTGGTTCTTCCGCTGCACGATCATCCTCGGGCCCGTCCTGGCCTACGTCGTCGCCTACCGCATCTGCCTCGGCCTGCAACGCCGCGACCTCGGCCTCGTCCGGCACGGCCTGGAGACCGGCGTCATCCGGCGCCTCCCGGACGGCGAGTACATCGAGGTCGAGCAGCCGCTCCCGGCCGAGGCGACCGCGCCGATCACCGACGACCGCCCGCCCGCCGCCGTGCCCCTGTCCCGCCCCGACACCAAGGGCGTCCGACCGCCGGAGGCCCGCACCGGCCTCGGCCGCGTCCGCGTCGCCCTGAACCGCCGCTTCGTCCACGACCTCCCCGAACGCCCCCACGGGGAAGACCGCCCGGCCCTGGGCCCCTGATTCCCCGCGGTGGGTGTGCCCGCGCGCGGCGGTCCCCACGTGGGGGCCGCCCGCGTGGCCCGCTCGGGCCCCTTCTGGACGGCCGGATCAATCCGCCTTCGCGCGCGCGATCTCCTGCGCGGCCCTTCGCAGATTCACCTGGATCACCAGGTAGGCGACGAAGGCGCAGAGGGCCACGAGGAAGAGCACCGCCATGGCGACCGCCGGAAGGAGGCCGAACGGGCTGCACAGAAGCAGCGCCACCCCGAGAACCAACAGGGCATTACCCGTGCGCATTCGCTCCCGGAGCGGGAGCTCGTCGTACCTCACCTTGATTCTGCGGGAAACCTTGTACTCGCCCATGCCCTTGCGCGTTCTCACACCCACCGCGATGCACGCAAGCCCCAGCAGCGCGTACACCAGCGCACCGAAAACAATCACGGGCACGAGAGCACCTCTTCAGAACCAGTCATCGATCTGATCGATGGCCCACTTTCCCCCGCCCACCACCCCACCGGCGACGAGGCCGATCCCCCCGCCGAGCGTAGCGCCGGGAACGGCCCCGACCCCGCCAAAGAACGCCCCAACAGTGGCCCCCAGCCCGGCCCCACCTCCTGCCCAGCCGACGAAGTCGGTCCAGGGAAAGTCATCGTCAGGCAGCCCGTCATCGAGATCGTCTTCAACGTCTCCAAGCTTGTCCCTGAGCCTCTTTGAGACATCATCGTCCAAGGCACGGACCTTGACGGCGTCCAGTACCGACCAAGTTCCCTTCTTCTCTCCCGAATAGAGGGCGACCAGGCGTTTTGCAGCATCCGACTGCATCTCCCTCGCCTTGGCCTGGGCATCGCGCAGCATCACGCCGAGGTCCTGCTGCACCTGCGGGTCATTGGCCGGCCGGGTGCTCTGGTGCTCGTAGTCGAGCTTGCGATTGTTCGCCGCGACCTGGAGCTCGGCCAACGCCGAAGCAAGATCGTCCAGGATCTGGGCCGCGTCATCGGTGAACATCGAGAGCTTTCTGGCGTCGCTCGCGTCGGCTCCCCATGCGTCCTGGAACCTGTTGGCGTCATCGCCTTTCCAGCCGGCATCGCCGACCAGCCGTCCGACCGAGCCCTGGAGTTGCTCCACGACCTTTTCGCTGGCGGGGGCGTATCCATAGAGCTTCGTGGCGAGCGCCGCCAAGCCGCGAATGTCCACCCCGAGACCGAAGAAGCCTCCCACCGGCTGCACGCCTGGCGGAATCGGTGCGGCCTCCTTCGGAGCCACTTCCTACCTCCGAGTTTATTTTCTCTCATTGCGAGAGGTTGGCGATGCGTTCAGAACGTGGGTTGGATGCCGTCCGGATCATCGATCCTGTCAAGGAGGCCTTGGACATCTTTCTCGGCTCTCCGGTAGTTGTCGTGCACGTACTTGAGCTTTTCCCCGTGTGCTTGCATCGAGAAGCCGAGAGCGTCGTACATGACCTCGATCGCGTTGAGAACGGAAGAGATCGCATCCTCAAGCGACCCCTCGGTCACCTCAGGCACCGCACCGATTTTTCCGGGAACGATGTCGGCGTACGCCTTACCGGCGTCCTTGAAGATTTCCGAGGTTTTAAGCACGTCGGCAAAGACGACTTCGATCTCTTTGCTCACGTGCCGGCCCCCGGCGTGGCCGGCACTCGGGTCAGGTCAAGATCCAGTCGCGGGTTCAGGGCGACGCCGATGCGCTTCGTGCCCACCAGATAGAGCAGTTCCAGCAGCGAGGCCTCGGACCAGGACTGCTCGTCCCCGAGACACTCCCTGAGGCGGTCGACCGAGGTGTACACCGCGATTCCCGGTCTGCCGTCCTCCATGACGCGTAGCTGGTATTCGGGCTTCTCGCCCGACCTTGCCCGACGGGTCGTGGGGACATAGACGCTGGACAGTCCACTCGGAGCCGTCTCGCTGGAGCGCAAGGACGACCGGGACGCACCGGCTCCGGCAAGCGCCCGAGGTACCGAGGGAGTGGAGCGCGCGGCGGCCATCCGCGCTGCGGTCTCACCTGTGTCCCCGGGGGCGTAGGGGGTGCTCTGATTCACCTTGGCCGCCAGAGAAGAGCGAGCTTTCGGCTCCACCTTGCCGACCTCCACCAGATTCGACTAATTGACGCGACGTGGTCATCACAATACAGGATGTAGTCATCTAGAGGCGCTTTTCAGTCTGCCGGTCCGGTTTTCAGAGCGCCTCCCACACCCGACCAACAGGGTTTTGTCCGAATGGCACCTATTGCAGAACGCATCGCCCTGCGAATGATCACAATCATGCGGTCTCCGGACGGCGCCGCGTTACGAGAACCTCCGGCCGGCGCGGCTCGCTGGCCACGACGGCATGTCCCGGTCGGGTGCGGCCTCGTGAGTCCTTTGTCTGCGTCCTGGTGTGACGTGCCGAGGAGCGTTGCGTTTGTGGGGTCTTGGGGTTGCGGGTGTGGGGTGATCATCGGCGACCGCCCGGCCGGGGGTCGTAGGGTGCGGGGGTGTTGTTTTCTGGGCGGTTCAGGGCGCCGGCGCCGCGGTCGCGGACGTGGTCCGAGCATCGGCCGGGGCGGCTGCATGTCGCTTATGGGGTGCTGGTCGCCTGGTGGTTGGCCGTGGGCGGGGTCGGTCTGTGGTCCGCTACCGCGGGGCGGCGGGGGTCTGCCGGTCGGCATGAGTCCACGGCGTCGACTCTGTTGTGGGTTCTGTTCTGGGTCGTCGCCGTGTTGGCGCTGCTGGTCCGCGGCTGGTGGGGCGGTCCGAAGGCGTGGGTCTACGTTCAGTTCATCGCCAACGCGCTGGGGTTGGTGTTCCTCGCGGGCATGGTCGCGTTCGGTGCGCTGGCCGTCTCGACCGGGTTCGATGCGTCCGGCCTGGTGTACTTCGCGCCGGGCGTGCTGTCGGGCGGGCTGCTGCTCGCGGCGGGCCGGCTCCTGTCGTCCGGCGACGTGCGTCGCTGGTACGGCGCGGACTGACCGGCGTTCAGCGGGGCTCGTCGAGGACGAGTTCGGGGGCGAGGGCGGCCAGGGCCGTGGGGGTGAGGCCGAACATGCCGCGGAAGGTGTCGCTGAGGTGGGATGGGGACGCGAATCCCGCGTCGGCGGCGGCGCGGGTGAAGTCGTGGCCGTCGGCGAACGCCTCGGCCACCCGCAGCATCCGCGCCCACTGCACGTACCGGCGGAAACTCGTGCCGGTCTGGTCGGCGAACGTCCGCAGGAAGTGCGACCTGGACAGCCCCGCCTCGCGGGCGGCGGACTCGGCGCGCTGCGGACGGGCGGGATCGTCCCGGATCCGGGCCGCCGCGCGCACGATGCGCGGGTCGCGGGCCTGCGGAACGGGGATGCTCGCCGCCGCCAGCAGCCGCTCGACGTCCACCTCGTCGCGCGTGGCGAGGTCGATCAGGTCGGCCTCGCGGTGGTGGTCGCTGTGGAATCCGCCGGTGTCGCGCCGCATCCCGCCCAGGGAGCGGGCCATCCGCGCGGACGTCGGGTCGAAGAAGCAGAACAGCATCCGGCCGGTGGTGTCGCGGACCTCGTGCCGGACCCTGGCGCGGAAAAGGAAGCTGCGGGCGGTCAGGCCGGGCAGCCCGTCGGCGCGGACGGTGAACGGTGCGTCGAGGCCGACGCCCAGGCACGCCACCGCGGTGGAATGCGGGCCGAGGCCGAGCGACGGGCCGACGTAGACGACGTGCCCGAGCCGGACCCACAACCGCACGCGAGCGCACGTTCGTGGAAGTGCCGGGACGGCCATGCGCGCCAGCATAAATGCCGTGAACACTCGCGAAGAAAGCATGACCACCGACGACGAACGGACCGGCGCGGCGGGCGGCGGCGCGCTCGCGACGGCGCTGCGCGGGCTCGCGGCGGGCCGGGTGGTGCTCGGCGCGGCGGCGATCGCGGCACCGAACGCGCTGACCCGGGCCTACGGGGTGCGCCCGTCACCGGAGCTCGGCTACATGATCCAGATCTTCGGCGCGCGGGCCGTCGCGCTCGGGCTCGGCTACCTGACCGCGCCGCCGGCGGAGCGGTCCCGCTGGCAGCGGCTGGCGCTGCTGGTCGACACGCTCGACACCGTCCACGGCGTCGCGCGCCTGACCCGCGGCGACCTCCCGCGCCATGCCGCGGCCTCGCTCACCGCGCTGACCGGCGCCTACATGGCGATCGGCGCGACGCGTCTGGCCCGCGACCTGGCCTGACCGGGGCCGCGCCGCCCGTCCGGAGGAGCAGGCTCGGCGAGAGGACGGCCGGCCGCTCTCGGTGAGACGACCGGCCGCCCTCAGCGCGCTATTGGTCGTAACCGTGGTGATGGCCGTGATGGCCGTGATGGCCGTGGTGGTGGCCGTGATGGCCGTGGTGGTGGCCGTGGTGGTGGGCGCGGATGCACCTGTGCAGGTAGCGGTCCCAGTACGTCCCGTACGGGCACGGGCGGGGATGCGCCTGGGCCGCGGTGGTTTCCGCCGCGCCCGCCGAAGCGGTGGGAGCGAACGCGGCCAGGCCGGCGGCCATGACCAGGCCGGCGGCGGTCAGCGCGGCCGAGCGCAGCGGAGTCCGGATCTTCATGCTTCCTCCAGATGCCAGGGCCCCGGCGGGGCCCGCGATTCGCCGGCAGACCTACCCGGAGTGCATCCGCGCGACTACTGACAGTGAGTAGATCATTGCGCGCAACTCCGGGTTGACCAGCGGAAACGGCGGAGGCGCGAGTGCGGTTGAACTCCGGCGGGGACGGCGCCGTACCCCCTCCCGTAGATCGTCATCTCGGGAGCTGGAGGGCTCATGAGGCGCCGGAACGCCGCGAGGAAACGTCGTCTGCGCACCGTGGCCGGAGCGGGCGCGGCGGTCGCCGGGGCCGCCGGTCTCGTCGCCGGATCGCTGTACGCCGTCCAGGCCAAGGACGGACCGCAGGCCGCGAAACTGGCCGGGGACACGCGGGCCCACGCGCAGCCCCGGCCGCGGGCCGCGCAGTCGCAGCCGAGGGCGGCGGCGCTCGCGGCCAAGGTCGCGGCACGGCTCGGCGAGCGGACCGCCGGGGCCTACGTCGACCCCGCAGGACGGCCCGTCGTCACGGTCACCAACGCGGCGGACGCCTCGGCGGTGCGCGCGGCCGGCGCCGTGCCGAAGACGATGAGCAGGACCCCGCGCGCGCTGAACCGGGTGACCACCGCGCTGCGCCGGTCGATGGCCGGGACGCCGGGCACCGGCTGGGCCGTCGATCCCGCGACGTCGCAGGTCGTGATGTGGACCGACGACTCGGTGACCGGGACGCGGATGGCCGCGGTCCGGCGCGAGGCGGGGCGCATGGGGACGGCCGTGCGGATGGTGCGCTTCCCGGGCCGGCTTCACACGCTCGCGACGCTCGGCGGGGACGCGATCTTCGGCGGCGGCGCGCGGTGCTCGCTGGGCTTCAACGTCCAGCGGGACGGGCAGCCGTTCTTCCTCACCGCCGGGCACTGCGGGAACATCGTCCAGAACTGGACCGCCGACCAGGAAGGCGCCGAGGCCGTCGGCACGACGGTGCAGAGCGACTTCCCCGGCGACGACTTCGCGCTCGTCCAGTCCACGGCGGACGGGCAGAGCGCGGTCGACCTGCATGACGGCACCGCGCAGCCCATCACGGACGCCGCCGACGCGGTGGTCGGCCAGCAGGTCGCGCGCAGCGGCAGCACGACGGGCGTGCACACCGGACGGGTCACGGCGGTGGGCGCGACGGTGAACTTCCCCGAGGGGACGGTCAGCGGGATGATCCAGACGACCGTCTGCGCGGAGCCCGGCGACAGCGGCGGCCCGC
This sequence comes from Actinomadura opuntiae, assembly GCF_030283205.1. Classification (GTDB taxonomy): domain Bacteria; phylum Actinomycetota; class Actinomycetes; order Streptosporangiales; family Streptosporangiaceae; genus Spirillospora. The sequence goes on along the minus strand of NZ_JASNWF010000014.1, from coordinate 163,135 downwards.
TGTTCAGCGGCAGCACCGCGCTGGGGCTGACGTCGGGCGGTTCGGGCGACTGCCAGAGCGGCGGCGTGACGTTCTTCCAGCCGGTCACCGAGGCGCTCCAGACGTTCGGCGCCGAGATTCCCTGATTCTCCTCGCGGGGACATGTCACACGCGGCCGGTCCGTTCCGTCATGTGGGTGTAAGCGGCAACGAGAACCGAGGAGACCGCCATGGACGCCCGCCTGAACTTCTACGGCAACCCGCTCGCGGGGAAGGTCGGCAAGTACATCAACTCCGCCGGCAAGGCCATCGCCGAGTCGTCGCTGCCGGCCGCGACGCAGGAACTGGTGAAGATCCGCGCCAGCCAGATCAACGGCTGCGGCTTCTGCCTCGACATGCACACCAAGGACGCCGCGGCGGCCGGGGAGACGGCGCTGCGGCTGAACCTGGTCGCGGCGTGGCGGGAGGCCACGGTCTTCACCGAGGCCGAGCGGGCCGCGCTGGAGCTCACCGAGGAGGGGACCCGCCTCGCCGACGGCGCCGGGGTCTCCGACGCGACCTGGGCGAACGCCGCCAAGCACTACGACGAGGAGCAGCTGAGCGCCCTGGTCGGGCTCATCGCCCTCATCAACACCTACAACCGCTTCAACGTCATCACCCGCCAGCCTGCCGGCGACTACCAGCCCGGCCAGTTCGGCTAGCCCTCACCGGTCCGCCTCCGGGGCGGTTGGGGGACCTGCGGACGCTCCGCGACACCAGCGTCTACCGGCGCCGGGGCACCCTCGAAGCGCTGCTCATGGACGTGGTGATCATCTCAGGCCATGCTCGGCCGCGCCCGCGACCGGGGCGAGCACCCGCCGGAGGCCCTGGACGTCCTCGACCACATCCTGGCTCCGATGTACATCCGCGCCCTGTTCGGCGCCGGGCCCCCGGCCCCCGATCACGTCGGCACGCTCGTCGACCGCCTCCTCCTGATCAGCACGAACGGCGAGCGCGCGGGATAGGGACTTCTCACGGTTACCGAACGACATCTCCGGTTACGTTGAGTAGTGCATTAGGCGACGTGTCCAGGAGAGGCGCACGGCATGGAACTGCGGTTCATCGGTACCGGCTCGATCGTCAGCGACCGGATGAGTTCGTCGGCGCTGGTCGACGGCAAGGTCCTGATCGACACCCCGAACGGGTCGATGAAGGCGATGCGCCGCGCCGGGCTCGATCCCGCCGCCGTCGACGTCTGCCTGATCACCCACTTCCACGCGGACCACTTCTTCGACATCGTCTTCCTGTTCCTGGAGCAGGGCCTGCTGCAGCAGCGCGACAGCGACCTGGTGCTGGTCGGCCCCACCGGCTTCGCCGACCGCGTCCAGCGGCTGTTCGACCTCGCCTATCCCGGCAGCTGGGAGAACATCCGCACCAAGACCCGTCCGTCGTTCGTCGAGATCGGCGACGAGGGCGGCGAGTGGACGGGCCGCGGCTACCACGTCCGGGCGCTGCCGGTGCAGCACACCGTCCCCGGCCTGGGCTACCGCATCACCGATGAGCACGGCACCGTCCTGGGCTGCACCGGAGACACCGCCTACTGCCCGGCGGTCGAGGAGCTGGCGTCCACCAGTGCCGCCCTGATCGCCGACACCACCTTCCCCGCCGAGGGCAAGCTCGGGCACATGGGCCTGCACGAGATCGAGGCGCTCGCGGGACGCCACCCCGGCCTGCACGTGCTGTCCACGCACCTCAGCGACGACGTCCCCGACCCGACCCGGCCGAACGTCACGTTCCCGGCCGACGGGCAGCGGTTCACCCTCGACCGCCACGGCCTGCACGCCGACCGCCCGGCCCGGCAGGCGTCCGCGCCGCCCGCGCGCAAGCCGCTGACGGGCGACCTGCTCGGCTGACCCCGGCCGGAGCGCCGGACGGAAACGGTGTTGTGCGGGTACGCCCGCCTCTGAATACTGAGCGAATGATGTCCTCGCTCGCGGCGTTCGTCGGCGCGGCCTTTCTGGTCGCGATGGTTCCGGGGCCCAGCACGGCGGTGATCCTCCGGCGTTCGCTGATGAGCGGCCGCGGCAACGGCGTGGCGACGGTGATGGGCAACGAGTGCGGCGTGCTGCTGTGGGGCCTGGCCGCCGCGTTCGGGCTGTCGGCCCTGCTGCTGGCCTCGCAGGTCGCCTACGACGCGATGCGCATCACGGGCGCGGCGGTCCTGGTGTTCATGGGGGCGCGGGCGCTGTGGCAGGCGCGGCGCGGCACCGACGTGGACGACGAGCCGGCCCCCACGTCCGCCGTCTCGCACGGGCGCGCGTTCCGGCAGGGCGTGGTCACCAACTTCGCCAACCCCAAGGCCGGGGTGTTCGCGGTGTCGTTCCTGCCGCAGTTCGTGCCGCACGGCGCGCCCGTCCTGGCGACGCTCGTGCTGTTCTCGGTGATCTGGGCGCTGGTCGACATGATCTGGTACCTGCCGATGGTGTGGCTGGCCGGACGGGCCCGCGCGGTGTTCCAGCGCCGGTCGGTCCGCCGCCGGATGGAGCAGGTCTCCGGCGTGGTCCTCCTCGGACTCGGCGTCCGCCTGGCCGCCGAGTCCTGACCCGAAAGCCCTCGGGCGCACGGCGGCGGCTGAGCCCGGTGGTCACTGGGTTTCGGTGATGGTGGTGGCGGCCTGGCCGGAGAAGCGGACGCTGACGTTGTGCGGGGCGGCCTGCGCCCATTCGTCGAGCCCGTCGATGGAGCACTTGCTGTCGTCGGGCGGGGTGCTGCCGTCCGGGCAGGTGCCTCCGGCGACGTACACGACGGTGTCGTTGGCGGTGAAGAACGCGACGTTGCCGACGATGTACTTGCCGGGCGCCATGTAGCGCAGCTTTCCCCACTTGGTCCTGATCTGCTGGCCGCCCTGTCCCGTGGCCGGGGTGTGCCGGACCGTCGGGGCGCCCGGGTCGCCGGGCGTGGAGGCGCCGTTCGGCGTGGAGGCCGGCGCGGGGGTGGAGGCGCCGCTCGGCGTGGCGGTGCCGCCCGGCACGGACGCGGAGGCGGTGGGCGATGAGGGCGGGGCGGCCACGGAGTTGCCGTGGCCGTCGCCGTTGCCGCCGCAGGCCGTCAGGCCGAGCGCCAGCGCCGCCGTCATCCCGGTGATCGCGATCTTCCGCATGGGTCCCCGCTTTCATCCCTTCGGTGCGCGGTCTTCTTGATCGCGCTGTACCGGGTGAGATGCGGGCGCGGCTCGACGGGGTTGGCGCACCGGGACGTGATCAATCCGACCCGTCCCGCCCCGAACCCGCGCCCCGCCGCGGGCGTCAGGATGTGCGACGGCACGGAGAAGTTCGCGCAGTCCCGGTCCTTTCTTGATCGCGGATGCGCCACCAGCGTCCGGCGCCAGAGGGACCCTCTGTGACGTGGCTCGTCAGGGCAGGTCGTGGAGGTTGGACTTCACGCGATCGGTGAACGCTCGCCAGGCGGGGGCGTCGAAGGCGAGCTTCGGGCCGCCCGGGTCCTTGGAATCACGGACTGCCACCACCGGCGCGACCTGCGCGACCTCGACGCAGTTACCGCCTTCATGAGCGCTACGGCTCGCCTTGCGCCACTTCACGGTTGAGAGATCACTTTTGATCATCCGTACTCCTCCATGACGCTCTTTATCAGAGTCCGTGACTCCTCCACCCGGAGTGCGTAACCCCGCAGTGAGTTGTACCTTACTGCGAAGCCTGCGACGATACGCGGGTCCTGGATGAGCATTCCCTGCCCTGCGATCTCGCCGTACACGACATCCGGCGCATTGGAGAAGCCCAGGATGGTGAAGCTCCCCGCGAGCCCCGGGTAGTACCTCGCATCCTGTGGGACGACGTCGATGGAGATATTCGAGCGTTCGCCAAGCTCGAGGATGTGCGCGAGTTGATCACGCATGATGTCCTCGTCGGCGACGGCCCGCCGGAGCGTCTGCTCGTCGAGGGTGAACCACACATTGGGGGCGCTTTCGCGCATGAGGAGCTCCTGCCGCTTAAGGCGCTCAGCAACGAGCCGCTCGGCTGTATCCGCCTCCTGCTTGTGCCCTACGACCGCACGCATGTAGCTCTCCGTCTGGAGCAGGCCATGTATCAGCGTCAACTCGAAGGTCCGGATCTGGTTCGCTTCGGCTTCGCGTTCCTGGTACTCGGTGAAGCCGGGCGGGAGGATGGCCTTGTGGCGGGTCTCGATGATGCGCTTCTGCTGGCGTTCGAAGACGCCGTTGGTGGTGAAGTGGGTGTCGAGGTTCTGGGCGAACTCCTTGGACGGGATGCTCTTGGCGGCCTCGACCTGGCCGATCCACTGCGGGGTGTAGCCGAGGGTCTCGGCGAGTTCGGCCTTGCTGAGGCCGGCCATTTCTCGCCAGGCCGTCAGTTCTGAGGCGAATGCCTGAATTGCCGGAGCTTCGTATGGTTCGTTGCGCGAGCCCATGAGATCTCCTCGGGAAACCCGGGCCGGGTTTCGTTGATCTTTCGGGGGGTTGCGCCTTCCCTGTGGGGGGTTGCTGGCGGGGAGCGACGCACTTCTGTAAGTCTTATAACACATTCCCCGTCCGCGAATTCGAGCATGGGACCTGCCATGGACGATACAAAATCGAAACCGGACAGCTCGGCTATCGAGCGTCTGCGCCAGGAATTCCCCGGGCACCGCATATGGCGTTCGCGTCGCTGGGACGGTCTGCCCGGCGAATACGTGGCGACGCTCATTGATCCGTGCGCCGGCGTCGACGCGACGGTGATGCGGGCGGGCCCGGAGGAACTGCGTACCGAGCTGACAAAGGAGGCGGCGCGCGCGCAGGGCCGTATTGGGAGCTTCCGATGAACGGCCGGATCCGGTCATCGGAGGAGGCGCGGCCGGTGGGCGTCCCCCCGGATTCACCGGCCGCGCCGGACGCCTGGCTCGCGTGCTTCCTGCTGAACCGGCTGGCGCGGCGGCTGCGGCTGCGCGGGTGGAGCGTGCAGTTCCGGTACGAGGGCTCGCCGCCGCTGCTGCGGGTCTGGGACGCGCGGATCCCGTCGCTCGGCGACAGCATCACGGCCGCGAGGGACGACGCCGACTGGTGGTTCACGTCCAGCACCGGGGAACGCCTGGCGGCGTGCAGGGAACCGGGCCTGGCGGTGCTGATGCTCGACCGGCGGCTCGGGGCGGTCGTGCGGGTGCTTCTGCGGGACGAATGACAACGGCGGGCCGCCTCCCCAAAGAGACGGCCCGCCGTGCGGTCAGGGCTTCGGTGTCACGTACACCATGCGCTTGCCGTAGTGCTCGGTCAGCGTCCACAGGCCGCTGCGTCCGGCGTCGGAACCGGGCCAGTAGGAGAGGTCCTCCGGACCGATCCCCGCGTAGTGGCCGGGCGCGAGGGAGCGGAGGAGACCGGTCTTCCCATCCGGTTGCCGGGCGTGGAGCAGGGCGCCGGCCGAGGTGTCGCCGCGACTCTGGCTCAGGTACCACGTGCCGTCGTAGCGGGCGGCGCCCTGGACGTGGTCGACCGGCATCGCGTAGGCGCCGTCGGCGTGCCAGCACGGGATCGACTCGTGGCCCGGCAGGTCGGAAACGCAGGTGGCGTTCAGGTCCGGCTGCCCGTTGTCGCCGTTCAGCGGCCAGGCGGCGACCCGGCCGTTGGTGTCGCCGTTGGCCAGCTCGCAGTACTCGCCGGTCACCAGGTGGTCGGTGCCGCTGCGGTCGATCGACACGAAAGAGGTGTTCGGCGAGCTGCTGTTGCGGCACTCGTACTTCCCGGTGGCCGTTCGCGGCACCGTGTTGGTGTAGGCGGCGACCTCGGGCATGACGTAGCGGTAGCCGTGCGAGTAGAACTTGCCGTCCTGCCGTCCGATCTTCGTCTTGTCGGTGATGTCCGCCTTATCGCCGGCGGACTGCAGGTCGAAGATGTAGCGCATGTCGAACACCCGCACGCCGCGCGCGGTGTCGGCGACGTAGAGGTAGTTGCCGTACCAGGCGATGCCGCCGGCGTGCAGGGAGCCGTGGCTGCTGTCCTGCGCGGTGCGCAGGCTCATGTAGCTGGCGTTGCCGGAGGCGTTGACGAACGGGTAGACGAGCAGGACGTGGGCGTACTTGCCGGTGTTCGGGTCGACGATCGAGATCCGGACGCCCTTGACGCACGTCTGCTCGGCCCACTGGCCGTCCTTCTTGTACTTGCACTGCTGGCCGACGGCGGTGCCGTGCTGCTGCTGGTACCAGGTGGTGACGAACGGCTGGGCCGAGCCCCAGTACTTGTCGTCCTGGGCGTCGGCGACGGTGGAGATGCCCTGCGGCGTCCACTCGTAGTTGCCGGACGCGGCGGAGTCCGACCCGTCCCAGCAGAAGCTGTAGGTGATGTCGGGACGGCGCGACGTGTTGGTGTCGAGCGCCTGCGGGTTGCACGCCTTGCCACTGGCGGTGCTGCCCTGCCGGGGGGCTTCGTTCAGGATGTTCTGCACGCCGAGCTTGGGGAGCTCGGCGTCCAGCTGCTTGGTCCGGTCGAGCAGTTCCGCCTGGTTCCAGGCGGGCCGCATGTAGTAGTTGTCCAGGCTGGGGGTGGGCGGGTCGTCGGCGTGGGCGGGGCCCGCGACGGACGTCAGGCCGGCGGCGGCGACCGCGGTCGCCGCGCACGCGCGGGCCAGCGCCCTCAGGTGCCGTTTCATGGGAGCTCTCCTCGGACGGTCACCTGGCCACTGCGATGGCCAAGATCATTTACCGGGAACCCGCCTCAAACTGGCACAGATCATCTGTTTTGTCGCATAGCAGAGGCAACTACGCTAAGCGATGTTTCTCGTCCGTACCGTTAGAAAGCGCAGCGCTTCGCCAATGACCCGGTTCGGGTTGCATAAAGCGATGTGACGGAGGTCACTCCGGTCTCGCCGGTCCAGCCCAGGGGGCGGGCGGCGAGCGAGCGCCTTGCGCCGCCGCTCGTCCGACGGCTTCGGACCCGCCGTTACGCGTCCAAAGATCGTTTCTCGTCAGGGGGTCGCGCGGGGGACGGGTCAGGTTTACACCATTCCCGCAGGTTTCCGGAAATGGCCAGTCAGCTAATCTTTTCGGTGCATTTCGGTTGTGGGGTGGTTGATCCCGCTAGGCTCCAGGCCCATCGTTCTCATCCGCCCCACCGGGCCTCGCCCGACGAGCGCACCCGCCTGACAGCCGCGCGGCTCCGCGGCTTCCCCGCCATCGGCCAGGTGCGAGTCCAGCCCGGGACGCGCGGAGAGACCCCCCGATCAGAGGAGCAGGCAAATGCGCGCAACTCGGCTGGCCGCCGCGGCGGTCGCCACCGGGTCCATGGTGCTCGGAATGGCGGGGACCGCACTCGCCTCGCCCGCCCAGGACGGACCGAAGGCGGGACAGTTCTGCAAGAAGGCCGACGTCGGCAAGAAGGTGAAGCTCGCCGACGGCACGCTGCTGAAGTGCACGTTAGAGCCCGGGCAGAAGGTGCCGCACTGGGTCGAGGTCTCCCCCGGTGACCAGCCGCCGACCTTGCCGCCCACCACGCCGAAGCCGGTGTTCCGGTTCGGGTTCGACAAGGTGCGGCTGTCCAGCCGCGTCGTGGCGCCCGGGCGCCACACGACGTTCACGGTGACCTGCCCGAGCACGGTGACGATCACCAGCAACGGCTACACCCGCAGCCCGCTGCCGGTGGCGAAGACCGGCAAGAGCACGTGGACCGCGACCGGCACCTTCAAGAGCAGCCTGCCCGACCCGACGGTCGCCACGGTGGTCTGCAAGGGCTTCGGGTCGGTCCGGTTCAGCACCCACCCGTCCAAGAACCCGGCCAAGCCCGGCACCGGCATGCAGCCGACCACGCCGAAGATCCCGAACGGGCGGATCGACACCGGTGACGGCAGCATGTACGGCCGGACGGCGGGCTCCGGCGCGCCGCTGATGGCGATCGGCTGGGGCGCGCTCGCGGCCGCCGGGCTCGGCGCCGTCGCGCTGCGCCGCCGGACGGCCCGGGAGCGGTCGAACGTTGCCTGATCTCCCAGCACCGGCCGCCGGTCGCCGCGCCGCAGCGGCGGCCGGCGTGCTGCTCACCGGACTGCTGCTGAGCGGCTGCGGCGGCGGGGACGGCGGCGGCGCCTCGTCCTCGAAGCCGCCGCCGGCGCCCGCGCCGAGCGCGGCGCCGAGCGGCACCACGGCCGCGTCGAACGTCTCGTCCCTGGCCCCGTCCGAGCCCACCACGATCACGATCCCGAGGATCGGGGTGTCGGCGCCGGTCGGGCAGATCGGGCTGAAGCCGGGCGGGCAGATCGAGGAACCGCCGCTGAGCAGGCCGAACCTGGCGGGCTGGTACAAGGAGGGGCCCACGCCGGGCGAGGTCGGCCCGGCGGTCATCCTCGGCCACGTCGACGCCGACAAGAAGGCCGCGGTGTTCTACCGGCTCAAGGACCTGAAGCCGGGCGACAAGATCCAGATCGGCCGCAAGGACGGGACCACCGCCACCTTCACCGTGGAGCGGGCGCAGCGCGTCAACAAGGACGCCTTCCCGCACCAGAAGGTCTTCGGCGAGTCGCTCGACCACCCGGCCCTCCGCCTGGTGACCTGCGGCGGGGCCTTCGACCCCAGGGCGGGCCACTACACCGAGAACCTGATCGTCTACTCGAGGCTCACGGCCTCCTGAACGCGCGAACATGTCGGGCCCCGGCGGTGACCGCCGGGGCCCGACATGCGGGGTGGTCAGCGGCGGTACAGGTGGAACTTCTCCTCGCCGATGCGCTCGCGCAGCGCCGGGTCGTCGACGCCCTGGCCCTCGCCGGTGGCGCCGCACAGCACGGCGACCTTGCCGACGTGCTGGTTGGTCTGGACGGCGCGGGTCGCCTCGCCAGCCTCGTCCAGCGGGAACGACTTCGACAGCGTCGGGTGGATCATGCCGAGGGAGAACAGCCGGTTCACCTCGACGGCCTCGTGGTAGTTGAAGCCGTGCGAGCCGATGATGCTCTTCAGCCGCATCCACAGGAAGCGGTTGTCGTACTCGTGCTTGTACCCGGTCGACGAGCCGCAGGTGACGATCTTGCCGCCGCGCTTGGCGACGTAGACCGACGCGCCGAACGTCTCGCGGCCGAGGTACTCGAACACGATGCCGGGGTCCTCGCCGACGAGGCCGCGGATCGCCTCGCCGAGGATCCGGCCCGCCTTGGGGTTGCGCAGGCCCTGCTCGCCGAGGTTCAGGTCGTTGCGGTTGATGACGTGCTCGCAGCCCTGCGCCCGGACAATCTCCGCCTTCTCCTCGGAGGAGACCACGCCGACGGGGATGCCGCCGCCGTTGCGGACCAGCTGCGTCGCGAACGAGCCGAGCCCGCCGGTCGCGCCCCAGATCAGCACGACGTCGCCCTGCTTCATGCGGGCGCCGTGCCGGCCGACCAGCATCCGGTACGCGGTGCCGGCGCAGAGGGTGTTGGAGCCCGCCTCCTCCCAGGAGAGGTGCGCGGGCTTCTTGATGAGCTGGTTGGCCTTGACGATGCAGTACTCGCCGAGCGACCCGAAGTTGGTCTCGAAGCCCCAGGCGAGCTGCGACTCCGACATCATGCCGTCGTCGTAGGAGCCGTGGTCCTCCTCGTCCACGTAGGACGGGGACAGCACGACCTTGTCGCCGACCTTCCAGCTCTTCACGCCGCTGCCGGTGCGGACGACGACGCCGGAGCCGTCGGAGCCGAGGATGTGGTACGGCAGGTCGTGCCGGGCGCCGTACCAGCCCTGCCGGCCGAACTTCTCCAGGAACGCGAACGTCGGCACCGGCTCGAAGATCGCCGACCAGACGGTGTTGAAGTTGATCGCCGCCGCCATCACCGCGACCACGCACTCGTCGGGCGCCAGCTCGGGCATGTCGACCTCGCCGACGTGCAGCGACTTGCGCACGTCCTTGTCGGTCTGGCCGTCGAAGATGCCGACCTCGTCCTTGCGGGTGAACGCGGCGCGGAACCGGGTCGGCAGGTCGATCTCCGCCAGCTCGGGTCCGCTCGCACCGGACCGGACGGCGTCGAGCAGGTCGTGGGCCATGAGTGTCCTCCGTGGAACGACGGGGTGGGGGGCGCGGCCCTCAGCGGGCCAGAGTTGACCGTGCCGCGGTCCGGGCGCGGCCGGGCGCGTCCTGCGCGTCCGGGCCGTCCGCGGGCCGCCGGGTTGCACCGTCCGCGCCCGCGGCGCGTCCGGCGAGCCGGCCCTCCAGGTGCGCGGCGAGTGCCTCCACGCCCGGCGGGTCCAGCAGGTTCAGGTGGTGCACCCCGGGGATCGTGACGATCTCCAGGTCGGAGCAGAGCCCGCCGAAACCGTTGGTCCCGTCGAGCACGTAACGCGCGTCGCGCACCGCCCAGGGGGTCTCCTCCGGGGCGTAGTAGAGGATGACGCGGCCGTCGTAGGGCTTCGGCCGGTACGCCTCCAGGGATCGGGTGTCCTGGTGCGACGTGAGCTGGTGGGTGAGGGCCGCCGGCGGGATGTAGTCCACCAGCGGCGCCGCCCGCTCCATGACCAGCGCGAACTGCGCCTCCTCGTCCAGGCCGGACAGCTCCTCGTAGGTGAGCGTGACGTCCAGCCCGTAGGTCTCGTTGATGTAGTCGGCGAACGCGGAGAAGCGGCGGGCGAGGGTGTCGGACTCGTCGTCCACCGCGAGGGGGATGCCCGCGTCGAACAGCGCGACGAACTCGACCTCGCGTCCGGCGGCGGTGAGCTGCCGGGCGGTCTCGTAGGCGAGGACGCCGCCGAACGACCAGCCGCCGAGCCGGAACGCGCCCTCGGGCTGCGTCTCGAGCAGGTGCTGGACGTAGCGGGCGGCGCGCTCCTCGACCGGCGGCGCGTCCTCGAACCGCTCCAGGCCGTAGACGGGCTGGTCGTCGCCGAGCAGGTCGATGAGCTGCCGGTAGCAGGCGGTGGTGCCGCCGGCGGGGTGCGCGATGAAGATCGGGCGGCGGTCGCCGGACGGCTTGAGCGGCCGGACGGTCTGCCGCGCGGCCTCCTCGTCGGCGGCCCGGATGACCTCCGCGACGTTCTCCGCGGTCGGCACCTCGAACAGCTCGCCGCGCGTGACCTCGCCGCCGAGTTCGGCGGCGACCATCGCGACGACCTGGTCGGCCTGGTGCTCGTGGCCGCCGAGGTCGGCGAAGAAGTCGGCGGTGACGCCGACCCGGTCCAGGCCGAGGACGTCCTCGAAGATGCGGACGGCGAGGCGCTCGGCGGCGTCGCGCGGCATCACGTAGCCGGACTCGGCGTTGGAGACGGCGGTCGCGGCGGTGGGCGCGGCGGCGTCGGCCAGGCCGAGCTCGCCGGCCGCCCACTCCTCGAACACGTTCACGCTCGCACCCTGCAGCAGCACGGCGGGCGGGACGGTCAGGCCGAGGTCGTGCTCGACGCCGCTCTTGATCCGGACGGCGACGAGCGAGTCCAGGCCGAGGTCGGTGAGCGGGACGGCCGGGTCCAGGCGCTGCGGGTCGAACCCGAGGACGGACGCGATCCGGTACCTGACCTGCCCGGCGATCAGTCTGCGGGCCTCGGCCGGGTCGAGCTCCTTGAGCGCGTCGACGCCGGGCCAGTCGCCCGCGTCGCCGGCGCCGCGCTCGGCGGCGGCCTCCGTCAGCGCCGCGAAGTACGGCATGTCGCCGATCTCGGGGAACAGCTCGACCGCCGTGACCGGGTCGAAGCGGAGCACGCCCGTCGCGGCCATTCCGTGGGCGAGCAGCGCTTCGAGGGCCTCGGCGCCCTCCTCGGGGCTGATCGGGTCGATGACCGTCACCGCGGACTCGGCGGCGCCGCCGACGCGCGACCAGGTGCCCCAGTTGATCGTGGTGCCGGGGCGGCCGTGCGCCCGCCGGTACGCCGCGAGCGCGTCGATCGCCGCGTTCGCCGCCGCGTACGCGGCCTGGCCCGGCGAGCCGAGCAGCGCCGCCGCCGACGAGTGCATGACCAGCCAGTCGAGGTCGAGGTCCCAGGTGGCCTCGCTGAGCCGCCGCGCGCCCTCGACCTTCGCCGTCCACACCCTGTGGAGATCCTCGGCGCCGAGGTCGGCGATCAGCCGGTCGTCGATCGCGCCGGCGCCGTGCACGACGCCGCACAGCCGCACGCCGCCCTCCTGCGCGACCCGCACCAGGCGCTCGGCGGTGCCGGGCGCGGCGATGTCGCCGAGGACGACGCCGACGTCCACGCCGCTCTCGCGCAGCCGCGCGATGACCTTCTCGGCGTCGGCGCCGGGGCCGCCGCGGCCGGACAGCACGATACGGCCGGCGCCGCGGTCGGCCAGCAGCCGCGCGGTGACCAGGCCGATCCCGCCGTACCCGCCGGTGATGACGTACGCGCCGCCCCGCTTGACGATCTTCTTCGGCTTGGCGTCGGAGTCGGGGAGGACGGCCTGCGCGAGGCGGGCGACGTACCGGGTGCCGCCGCGCCAGGCGACCTCGCGGGCGTCGCCGTCGCCGAGCAGTTCCTCGACGAGGTCGGCCGGGCGGTCGACGTCCACGAGCGTGGCCCGCTGGACGGTCCGCTCGAACGCCAGCACGCGGGTGAGCGCCGCGGCGAACCCGTGCCCGGGCTCGCCGGCCTCGCCCGCCCGCACGGGGGCGGCGCGGTGCGTCGCGACGTACAGGCGCGGGCCGTCCGGGAGGGAGCGGCTCACGCCGGCGACGGCGAGCACGAGGTCCTCGTCGACGAGATCGGCGGACGGGACGAGCACGACGCCGTCCACAGGGTCGCCGGTCACCGGGAGTTCGTCCCGGTTCGCCAGGGGATGCCGGACGACGCGGCGGCCGCGCGCCTCCAACCCGGCGGCCGTGGCGCCCGCGAGTGCGTCGTCGTCCTCGGCGAGGACCAGCCAGCGGCCGTCGCCCTCACCGGACCCGGGCGCCTCGGTCTCGTCCCAGACCAGCTCGACCAGCTTGTCGGCGACCGGGACGGGCACGTCGTGGCGTTCGGCGCGGCGCAGCACGATGCCGGTCGCCTCGACCAGCACCTCGCCGTCGCCGTCGAGCAGCGCGACGGACCCGATCATCTCGCCGTCGTCGTCGGTCACCGCCGCGCGGACGTGCCCGCCGCGATGCGACGGCCCGTGCACGCGCAGGCTCCCGATCGTCTCGGCGAGCCAGACTCCGCCCCGCCCGTCCGACGCCGCGACCTCGTCGGACAGCGCCGCCAGGCAGCGGTCGAACACCTCGGGGTGCAGCCGGTAGTGCCGCGACCCGCGCTCGGCGCCCGCGACCTCCGTCGCCGCGCCGTGCTCGGGCGCGGCGGGGGGCCGGTCGTCCTCGCCGACGTCCGCGCTGGCCAGCCGCACCCACGTGCCGGCGGGCGTCAGCGCGTGGATCTCGATCCGCTGCTCGGTCTCGGCGAACGTCGTCGTCACGGTCGTGTGGTCGGCGAGCGCGAGCGGCCGCTCTATCCACAGGCTGTTGACACGGACGGCTTCGGTGCCGAGCGCCGTCGCGCCCGCCGCCAGCGCCATCTCCGCGAACGCCGCGACCGGCAGCGCGTGCAAGCCGTGCACGCTCAGGTCGTTCAGCCACGGCTGCGCGGCCAGGCCGACGTCGGCGCGCCAGGCGTGCCGGTCCTCACCGGGGAGTTCGACGTGCGCGCCGAGCAGCGGGTGCTCGTCGCGGCCGCCTCGCGTGCGGGACGAGAAGTCCACCCAGTGGCGCTCGTGCCGCCACGGCGACTGCGGGACGTCCACGATCCGGCCGTCCACAGGCTGTGCAACGGTCAGACCGTACGCGGCGAGCGTCGCGAGCTGCGCGTGGAAGGTCAGGGTGTCGTCGGTCTCCTGGCCCTTCGGCGCCCGCTTCAGCGTGTGCGTGACCAGGGCGCCGCTGCCGTCGAGGGTCTCGCCGATCGCGTGCGCGAGGATCGGGTGCGCGTTGACCTCGACGAACGTCCGGAAGCCGTCCTCGGCCGCCGCGGACACCGCGTCCGTCAGCCGGACGGGGTTGCGCAGGTTAGCCGCCCAGTACTCGACGTCCAGCCGCGCGTCCTCGCCGTCGAACGCGCGCGGGTCGGGCAGGGCGGTGGTGTAGAGCCTGATGCCGTCGGCGAGCGGGGTGCCCTGCTCGAGACCGATCTCGGCGAGCTGTTCGCGCAGGCCGGGCAGCAGCGGGTCGACCTGCGGGGAGTGGCCCGCGCCCTCCGCCTGCACCATCCGGGCCAGGCGGCCCTCCGCCTCCGCGCGCTTGACGATCTCGGCGACCTGGTCGGCGTCGCCCGTCACGACCGTCTGCTTCGGCGAGGAGTGCACCGCCGCGTACACCTCGGGCAGTCCGTCGGCCAGCCGCTCGACCTCCTGCGCGGACGCGCCGAGCACCGCCATCGCGCCGCCGCCGACCAGCTGCGTCAGCAGCCTCGACCGCCGGACGATCACCCGGACGCCGTCCTGCGGGGTGAGCGCGCCCGCGACGACCGCCGCCGCGACCTCGCCCATCGAGTGCCCGATCACCGCGCCCGGCGTCACGCCGTACGCCTTCCACATCCGGGCCAGGCCGATCTGGATCGCGAACAGCACCGGCATCGCGTCGGCCGGGCCCTCGGGCTTGCGGCCCTCCTCGAGCAGCGACCACAGCTCGGGGCCGCCCTCCTCGGCGAACAGGCCGTCCAGGTCGTCGATCGCCTCGGCGAACGCCGGCTCCTCCTCCAGCAGCCGCTGCGCCATGCCCGCGCGCTGCGCCCCGTACCCGGAGAACACCCAGACCGGGCGCCCCGGGACACCGAGCGCCGAACCGGTCACGACGCCGGGGTGCGGGCGGCCCTCCGCGAGCGCCTTCAGGCCCTCGACCAGGCCGGCGCGGTCACGGGCCGACACCGCCGCGCGGGACCGGCCGCGCCCGCCGCGCCGGTGCAGCGTCCGCGCCAGGTCGGCGAGCTTCACGTCGTCGCGGTTCGGGACCCACTCGGCGAGCAGCGCGGCGTGGTCGCGGACCCGGTCGTCGCTGGTGTCCGACAGCGGGAACGTCCGGACGACCGCCGGCTGCGACACGGCCTCCTGCGCCGGAGCCTCCTCCAGCAGGACGTGCGCGTTCGTGCCGCCGAACCCGAAACCGGACACGCCCGCCCGCGCCGGATGGCCGCGCTCCGGCCACGGCGTCTCCTCCGCGACGACCTGGAGCCGCAGTTCCTCGAACGGGATGTGCGGGTTCGGCTCCTTGTAGTGCGCGCTCGGCGGGATCACCTTGTGATGCAACGCCAGGACGGTCTTGATGAGACCCGCTATTCCGGCCGCCGACTCCATGTGCCCGAGATTCGACTTCGCGGAGCCGATCAGCAGCGGCTCGTCCTCGCCGCGCCCGACGCCGAGCACCTCGCCGACGGCCTTCGCCTCGATCGGGTCGCCCAGGAACGTCCCGGTGCCGTGCGCCTCGACGTAGTCGACCTCGCCGGTCTCGACGCCGGCCGTCGCGTACACGTCCCGCAGCAGCGCCCGCTGCGCGTCGGAGTTCGGCGCGACCAGGCCGTTGGAACGCCCGTCGGAATTGACGCCCGAGCCCTTCACCACCGCCAGGACCCGGTCGCCGTCGCGGACCGCGTCCGACAGCCGCTTCAGCACCACCGCGCCGCAGCCCTCCGCGCGGACCATGCCGTCGGCGGACGCGTCGAACGCCTTGCAGTGCCCGTCCCGCGCCGTCGCGTCGGCCAGGTCGAACGTCATCGTCACCGTCGGCGACAGCAGCAGGTTCACCCCGCCCGCCAGCGCCACGTCCGCCTCACCGCTGCGCAGCGCCTGCACCGCCAGGTGCGTCGACACCAGCGACGACGAGCACGCCGTGTCCACGATCATGCTGGGACCGCGCAGGTCCAGCAGGTACGACAGCCGGTTCGCGATGATGCTCAGCGCCGCGCCCGTCGCGGTGAACGGCTCCAGCGACGCCAGGTCGGACGCGGTGAACGCCGCGTACTCCGGCGCGGACACGCCCACGAACACGCCCGTGCGGCTGCCGCGCAGCGACGCCGGACCGATCCCGGCGTGCTCGAACGCCTCCCACGCCACCTCCAGCACGAGGCGCTGCTGGGGGTCCATCACCGCCGCCTCGCGCGGCGTGAGACCGAAGAACTGCGCGTCGAACTGCGCGACGTCGTCCAGGAACCCGCCGAGCCGCGTCGTCTTCGCCAGCCGGTCGGCGACCTCGGGGGAACCGTCGTCGAACGGGTCCCAGCGGCCGTCCGGGACCTCCCGGATCGCGTCGCCGCGCCCGGTCAGGAACCGCCAGTAGTCCTCCGGCCCGGTCAGATCGCGGTCGCCGCCGGGGAAGCGGCAGCCGATCCCGACCACCGCGATCGGCTCGTCCCGCCGGGCCTCCCGGACGGACGGCGCCACCGCGGCCTCGGGCTCGGCGGCGGCGTCCGGGCCGTCCGCCAGCGCCCGGGAGAGCTTGCTGATCGTCGGGTGCTCCCACACCAGCGTCGCGGGGAGGGCCCGGCCCAGCATCTGCTCGAGCTCGCCCGCGATCGCCACCGCGTCCCGGGACGCCAGCCCGAACTCCTCGAGCGGCCGGTCCGGATCGACCTCGGCCACGGGGATGCGGGAGCGCCGCGCGATCTGCTCGATCAGGTGCCGGCGAATCGCGTCCGCGGCGATCCGAGGGCCGTCGGGCGCGCCGGCTCCGGAACGATCGTTGCTCTGCATGCGGTGGGTTCCCCCCATGAAACCGGGATCGTTCATCGAAGCGGAGGGACCACTTTGTCCTACGGTGACCGGCTCACGATGCGCATCCAGACCACTTTTCTCCCCCGGCACTTGTCACGGTGATGACAAGACTCGGCAGTAACCAATGTGGCCTGATGGGATAGTTGTGGGACTCTGCCCTGCGAGCGGGCTGAGTGACCGGATGCCAACCAATCGTAACAATAGCCACGAACGCTTTTAGGGGGAAGCGGCGGATTTCCCGGTGGCACGGGACCGTCCGCCGCAGCACAAGGTGACCCGGGGCCGATACCGATGGGCGCTGGCGGTGGTGGCCGTCAGCGCGTTCATGACCACCATGGACAACACGGTGGTCTTCACCGCCCTGCCCAGGATCATGGCGGACCTCGGCATGTCGTCCTCGGCCAAGGACTGGGTCGCCACCGGCTACATCCTGATGTTCTCCTGCCTGATGATCACCGGCGGGCGGCTCACCGACCTGTACGGCTGCCGCGTCACCTTCACCACCGGCATGGCCGTCTTCACCGCCGCGTCCGCCGTCTGCGGCCTCGCGCACAGCTCCGAGGTGCTCATCCTCGCCCGCATCGTGCAGGGCGGCGGCGCCGCGCTCGTCCTGCCCGCCACCCAGGTCATGGTCACCGTCGGGCGCAACGACAAGCAGCGCTCCATCGGCAACATCGTCTTCATCGGCGCCGCGTCCAGCGCCACCGCCCTCGGCCCCACCATCGGCGGCATCATCGTCGAGCACTTCCACTGGGGCTGGATCTTCCTCATCAACATCGTCCCCGGCATCCTGGTCATCCTGCTCGGCGCCGTCGTGCTCACCGGACGCCGCGAGAACCGGCGCGCCCGCATCGACCTGCCCGGCGTGCTCATCTCCGCGACGATGCTGTTCGCGTTCATCTACGGCCTGGAGGACGGCAACAGGCACGGCTGGACCGACCCGTCCGTGCTCAGCACCTTCGCCCTCGGCGCGATCGCCCTCGTCTGCTTCGTCGTGGTGGAGAGCTGGGCCCCCGACCCGATGATCGACCTGCGGTTCTTCCGCAACCGCGTCTTCACCGGCGGGCTGCTCTCCCAGATGCTCTACGGCATCGGCTTCAACGGCATGATGTTCTACTCCCAGCCGTTCCTGCAGCGCTTCCTCGGCTTCTCCCCGCCCGAGGCCGGCCTGGTCATGCTGCCGCCCGCCATCGCGATCATGCTGCTGACGCCCGTCGCGTTCCTGCTCGCCGCCAAGATCGGCCCCCGCCCCGCCATCGGCGCCGGGATGGCCCTCATGGGCGTCGGCATGGTGCTGTTCTCCACCCTGGAGACCGGCGACGGCTACGCCGACCTCATGCCCGGCGTGCTGCTCGTCGGCGTCGGCGCCGCCCTCGCGATGCCCCTGGTCATGTACGTGCTCAAGGCCGTCCCGGAGAAGCGCGCCGGCGTCGCCAGCGGCGTCATCAACGTCATCCGCGAGGCGTCCGGCGCGTTCGGCATCGCCATCGTCGGCCTGCTCATCCAGACCGTCCCCGACGAGGGCGCGAGCGCTGGCGCCCTCGAGTCGTTCCGGGAAGGCACCTCCTCCGGCCTCGTCCTCGGCGCCGTCCTCGTCCTCATCGGCGGCGTGATCAGCGGCCTCACCCTGCCCAGCCGGCGCGGCTGGATCGGCCCCAAGCACGGCAAGCAGGCCCCGCTCATCGCCGAACCGGAACCCGCCCTCGCCGCCGCCAGCACCGCCACGCCCCGCGACCCGCTCCCCATCGTCCGGCCCGCCGAGGCCGCTCCCGTCCCCGCGCCCCTCTCCCTCAGGACGGAAACGGAGACCATGGCCGCACCCCCCACCCCCGGCCCACACTGGTGGAGCGACGCCCCCGACGACGACGCCTCCGCCCCTGCCTGGCGCCCGGCCCCGCCGGACGCGACGTCCCCCTGGCAGGACTGGGCCGACACCGCCATCCCCACTTGGACCAGCCCCGACGAGTACCCGTCCCCCGATGAGCCCAGCTGGTGGACGCAGAGCGCCGAGGGCCCCCCGCGCCCGCCGGCCAGCCGGTGGTTCGACGACGAGACCGCCGCCCGCTCCCGCCCGTCCGACGACGACCCCCTCAGCACCCTCCCCGGCAGCTCCCCCCTCACGGCCCCCGTCCCCCCGGCCCTCCCCGCCGACGAGGTCCTGCCGATCGAACGAGCAGCCGAAGCCATCACCAGAGCCCGCACGGCCACCGACCCGGCCCCGACGCCCGACAACGCAACCCCCCCGAAAGCCCCACCCCCCGCAGCCTGGCCGAGCCCCCCGGACGACGCGCCCGGCGTCGTGCCGTCCGACCAAGCGGCGCCCTCCCAGGTGGCGGCAGGCCAGGCCAGTGGGGAAGCTCCAGACGGCGAAGACGCCCTCGCGGACGGGCAGGTGAGCGGCGAACTCCCGACCGCAGCAACGGACGAGCCGAGCTCGGCGGCTGAAGGCGCGGGCCACCCGCTCGAAGCCCCAGAACACCAGGGTGCTCCTCGTGTGGAGACGCCACCCGCCGCAGCCTGGCCGAGTCCACCGGGTGACGGGCGCAGTGTCGTGCCGTCCGACGAGACGCTGGACACCGCGCCCACGGGTGTCGCGGGCCCGGGAGGTGCGGACGAGCCGCTCATGGGTGAGGAGCGCGGCCCTCTGAAGACGGCGGGCGACTGGGCCGGTGGCGAGGCACCGGGTGGTCAGGGTGGTGTCGTCTCGGCCGGTGAGGGCGAGGACGCGGCGTTCGGTGGGGCGGTGGATACCGTGCAGGGCCCGCAGCAGGCGGGTGGTGCGCGGGGGGTGCCTTTGGGGGAGCCGGGGGATGCTTGGGTGGCCGGGCGCGGGGGTGCGGAAGGCCCCGTGCCGGAGGTCGGGGGGCCGGGGTGGCCTCCGCCGCCGCCGGACGGGTGGCTGTACGCGCCGTACGTTCCCGAGGACGAGGAGCCGGCCGGCGAGCCGGACGTGCGTCCGCGCAGCGATGCCTGGTGAGGAGAAGCCGTGAGCCGAATCGTGATCTTCGCCGCCGGGTCGCGGGGGGACATCCAGCCGTGCGTGGCGCTCGGGCGGGCGCTGCGGGAGCGGGGCGACGAGGTCCGGCTCGTGGCGAGCGCGCGGTACGCGCCGATGGCGGTGGCGGCGGGGCTTGAGCTGGCGCCCCTGACGGCCGACCCGACGGAGATCCTGGAGTCGGACGCGGGGCAGGAGCTGCTGGCCGGAGGACGGAATCCGGTGAAGTTCCTCGGCGGGTTCCGGCGCATCCTCGGGCCGATGGCCGAGCGGCTGCTGGGCGAGTGCCTGGACGCCTGCAAGGGCGCCGATCTGATCCTGGGGCCGACGCTGGGGTTCCTGCCGGAGCACATCGGTGAGCATCTGGACGTGCCGCGGGCGCTGATCCATTTCCAGCCGAGCCAGCCGACGGGGGTGTTCCCGCATCCGTTCGTGCCGCAGGCGCGGATGCTGGGGCGCTGGGGGAACCGGGCGAGCTTCGGGGCGATCGACCAGGTCGCGTGGCAGCTGTCGCGGCCGTTCATCAACCCGTGGCGGGACGAGCGGCTGGGGCTGTCCAAGCTGCCGCTCAGGGGTCTGCGCCGGGACGGGACGCCGGTGCTGGCGTGCTTCAGCGAGGCGGTGGTGCCGCGTCCGAAGGACTGGCCGGAGAGCGTGCACGTGACCGGGTACTGGTTCCTGGACGAGCCGGAGTGGGAGCCGCCGAAGGAGATCGCCGCGTTCCTGGAGGCGGGGCCGCCGCCGGTCTATGTCGGGTTCGGCAGCATGGTGCCGAAGGACGCGGAGATGACCGGACGTGTCGTCCGGGCGGCGCTGCGGCTGGCCGGTGTGCGCGGCGTGGTCCAAGGCGACCCGGACACCTCGGACGACGAGGTGCTCGCGGTGCGGGACGTCCCGCATTCGTGGCTGTTCCCGAGGATGTCGGCGGTCGTGCACCACGGCGGCGCCGGGACGACGGCGGCGGGCCTGCGGGCCGGCGTGCCGACGGTGGTGTGCCCGTTCTTCGGTGACCAGCCGTACTGGGGCGAGCGCGTCGCGGCGCTGGGTGCCGGGCCGTCGCCGCTGCCGTTCCGCGCGATGACGGTGCCGAGGCTCGCGCGGAAGCTGCGGCGCGTCGCCGAGGACCAGGAGATGGCCGACCGCGCGTACGAGCTGGGCCGGCGGATCCGGGCCGAGGACGGTGTCGGCCAGGCCCGCGCGGTCATCGACGGGCTGCTGCGCTGACGGTCAGTCGGAGCTCCACGTCCAGCCGTTGCCGTCCGGGGACGGGACGATCCGGCGCTTGACCCGCGGCGGGCGGACGGGGCGGGGCTGCGGCTGGCCGTTCGCCCACGGCGCCCACGGGGCCTTCGGTGCCGCCGGGCGGGGCGCGGCGTCGCGGAACACCATCTGCGGGCGCTCGCCGTTGGGGGCTCCGCCCGGTGCGGGACGGAACGCCGGCGTGAAGGCGTCGTTCGCGTCCACCATCGGCCGGCGCGACGGCGTCGGGACGGGGGTCGGGGCAGGGGCCGGAGCAGGAGCAGGGGCAGGAGCCGGGGCGGTATGCGCGGGGCGCGCCGGTGGTTCGGCGGTCGCCTGTTCCCAGTGCACCCGGTACGGGTACGGCTGCTCCTCCGGAAGCGGCGGCGGAACGGCGACCGTCTTCACGGCCGCGCCGGCGGTGCTGTGCTCACGCAGGTCCATCCTGGCGTGCAGGAAGGCGAGCGGGCCGGGGAGCCACCAGTTCGCGGCGCCCATGAACCGCATGGTCGCGGGGACGAGCAGCGACCGGACGAGCGCGGCGTCCACGACGACGGCGACGAACATGCCGACGCCGATCAGCTTCACGACGGTGATCCCGGCGAGGCTGAACGCGGCGACGACGACGAGGAACAGCAGGGCGGCGCTGGTGATGATGCCGCCGGTGTGCTGCATGCCGCGGGCGACGGCGGTGCGGTTGTCGTGGCTGCGGTCCCATTCCTCGCGGATCCGGCTGAGCAGGAAGACCTCGTAGTCCATGGACAGGCCGAACACGACGGCGAGGATGAGGATCATGCTGGTGGCCTCGACGCCGCCCGTCGGGGTGAAGTCCAGGACGCCGGCGAGGTGCCCGTACTGGAACCCCCAGACGATCGCGCCGAACGACGCGCCGATCGACAGCACGTTCATCACGATGGCCTTCAGCGGCAGCACGACGGAGCCGAAGAACATGAACAGCAGGATGAACGTGGCGAGCCCGACGGCGACCGCCATCTTCGGCAGGCTGCGCATCAGGCTGGACATCAGGTCCATCTGCGCGGCGGTGCTGCCCCCGACGTCGATGTGCATCGGGTAGCCGTCCTTGACCAGGCTCATGGCGCGGATCGTCTTGACGAGGTCCTGCGCGTGCTGGTCCATGGGTTCGTACTTGTGCGTGACGGAGATGCGCACGCCGCCGTACGAGCCGGAGTAGCCGGTGAACTTGGCCTCGGTGACGCCCGGGATCGCGGCGAGCTTCTTGCGGAAGTCCTCCAGGTAGGGCGGGATGTTGTCGCCCGACTTGGTCGGCTTCCAGTTGCGCGGGATCAGGTCGCCGGAGATGACGACGTCGATGGGCTCGGCGGTGCCGTTCGGGAAGTCGTGCTTGACGGTCTCGACGACGGCGCGGGTCGGGCTGTCCTTCGGCAGGACGCGGGCATCGACGCTGCCGAACTGGACGTGCAGGAACGGCCCGAACAGCACGCCCAGAATGACGAGCACCGCGGCGAAGTACGGCAGCGGATGCTTCATGACGCTGTGGCCGAGCCGGTACCAGAAGCCGCTGTCGTGGTCGCGCTGCGCCCGCTTGGACGTGGGGCGCCGCCACGGCATCCGCCCGCCCTCGACGCGCGGCCCGAGGATGGCGAGCAGCGTCGGCAGCAGGACGGTCGCGCCGAACACGGCGACCATGACGGTGGCGATGCCCGCGAGGCCGATCGTGCGCAGGAACATCTGCGGGAACAGCAGCAGGCCCGCGAGGGCGGCCGACACGGTGACGCCGGAGACCATGATCGTACGGCCGGCGGTCGCGAGGGTCGCGGCGAGCGCCGCCTCCCGGATCGGCCGCATCGTCTCCCGGTGCGCCTTCTTCGCGGCCTTGCGCGCCTCCTTCCCGCGTTCCCGTTTCCACGGTTTTCCGGGCGGGACGCCGTGCGCCGTCATGCCGCGCTGCAGCTCTTCGCGGAACCGGCTGATGATGAACAGCGAGTAGTCGATCGCGAGGCCGACGCCCATCATCGTGACGACCTCGAGGGCGAAGGACGTCACGTCGGCGGCATAGGTCACCACGTGCAGGACGGCCAGCCCGCCGATCATCGAGAAGACCGCGACGACCATCGGCAGGGACGCGGCGACGACCGCGCCGAACAGCAGCACCAGCAGGACCAGCAGCGGCAGCGCGGTGATCGTCTCCGCGCGGACGATGTCGGCGGTGACCTGCTCGCCGAACTCCTCGTTGAGCGGTACGGCGCCGCCGTACCGGACGGTCAGCCCCGGCGCCCGCAGCCGGTCCTTGATCGCGTGGTAGTCCGCCGGCTTGGCGGCGTCGTCGCCCTTGAGCTTCAGGGCGACGAACGTCTCGTGCTTGTCGCGGGACGCGAACGACGCCGCGTCCTTCTCGTTGTCGAGGGCCCAGTACGAGATGATCTCGGCGACGTGGTCCTTGGGCAGCCGCGCGACGGTGGTGACGACGGCGGCCTCGTAGCGCGGGTCGTCCACCGTCAGGGTGTCGCTCTTGTAGAGCACCAGGACGTCGGGGTTGGTGCTGCCGAAGTAGGTCGCGCCGAGCTTGGCGACGAGCGTGGACGAGGCGTTCGGGTCCTCGAAGCCGCCCGCCTTGAACTTGGCGAACACCCCGAGGCCCCAGCCGCCCGCGATGACGGTGACCAGCAGGATGAAGACGAGGCTGAACCAGCGCCGCCGGTGGATCAGACGCCCCAGCCCCGAGAGCATGGTCCTCCTGTGTCGTCACGGCCGCGGGGCGCGACGCCCCGCGGCCCGTCCTGCCGGTCCCGTACCGCCCGCGCGTTCGGCCGGTCGCGCCGAGGTTACCTGCGGGACGCCAGCCGCGCCGCCGTGGTGGGCAGCTCGCCGTCCAGGTACCGCCGCCGCGTGGCGGCACGAGCGATCTTGCCGCTGGAGGTGCGGGACACGCCACCCGGTTCGATCAACAGGAACTCGTGCACGCTCATCTCGTGCTCGACGTTGATCGCGCCGCGCACCGCGGACTCGACCTCGTCGAGGTCGAGGCGGCCGAGCGGGACGCGGCGGTTGCGCTCGGCGACCACCACCAGCCGCTCGGTCTCCTCGCCGGGCAGCGCGAACGCCGCGACGTGGTCGGGCCGGACGGCGGGGTGCGCCTCCTGCGTGGTGACCTCGATGTCCTGCGGGTAGTGGTTGCGGCCGTCGACGATGATGAGGTCCTTGATGCGGCCGGTGACGTACAGCTCGCCCTCGTGGACGACGCCGTAGTCGCCGGTCTTCATCCACGGCCCGGCCGGCAGTTCGCCCGGCTCGGCGAGCTCGCCGCCGAAGGTGTCCTGGCTGCGCTCGGAGTTGCGCCAGTACCCGGCGGCGGTGTTCGGGCCGTGCACCCAGATCTCGCCGACGCGCCCGTCGGGCTGCTCGGTGCGCGCGTCCGGGTCGACGATCGCGACGATCTGCCCGGACGGCCGCCCGCACGACACCAGCGTGCTCGCCCGCTCGGCGCCGGCGTCGCACAGCCGCAGCTCGCCCTGGGTGAGCAGCTCCCGGTCCACCGAGATGATCTTCGGGGGGACGTCCTCGGCCGCCGCGGTGACGAACACCGTCGCCTCCGCCAGCCCGTAGCCGGGGGCCTGCGCGCCCGGCCGCAGCCCGGCCGGGGCCAGCGCGTCCGCGAACGTCGACAGCGTGGACGTGCGGATCGGCTCCGCGCCGTTCAGGCAGGTCGTCAGCCCGGACAGGTCCAGGTCCGCCAGCTTGTCCGGGCTCGCCATCGACGCCACGTACTCGTAGGCGAAGTTCGGGCCCGCGGTGTACACGTTCTTGCCCGGCCGCCCGGAGATCAGCTGCAGCCAGCGCATCGGGTTCATGATGAACGACACCGGGTCGGTGTAGATCGCGTGGTCGCCGCGCACCAGTGGCAGCGCCATCGTCGCGATCAGGCCCATGTCGTGGAACAGCGGCAGCCAGCTCACCAGCTCCGGGTCCGGCTTCTCCGGCGCCCAGCCGGCCCACAGCTGCGCGGCGTTCGCCGTCACGTTGCCGTGCGTGATCTCCACGCCGGCGGGGCGGCGCGTCGACCCCGAGGTGTACTGCAGGTACGCCAGGTCGTCGAACCCGATCGGCTCGTCCTCCCAGGAGCCGGCGAGCGACTCGTCGACCTCCTCGGCGAACAGGATCTCCTTCGGCTGCGGGACGTCGTGGTCGGCGAGGAACTTCTCCACGTGCGGCAGCGCGTTGCGGGTCGTGACGATCACCGCCGGCTCGCTGTCGGTGTAGGCGCCGATCAGCCGGTCGGCGTGCCCCGGCAGGTCCGGCGAGAACAGCGGCACCGCGACGACGTGCGCGTACATCGCGCCGAGCATCGTCATCATGTACTCGAGCGTCTGCGGCAGCAGCAGCGCGGCCCGCTCGCCGGGCCCGGTCACCTGGCGCAGCGCCGCGGCCGTCGCGCGGGCGCGCCGGTCGGTGTCGGCCCAGTTCAGCGTGATGTGCTTGCCGGCGGGGTCGAGCGAGTAGTCGACGAAGGTGAAGGCCGGGGCGTCCGGCTTCTCCCTCGCCCACCGCGCGACCCGTTCGATCAGCGGGGTGCGGCCGGAGCCGCCGGGCAGGAGTTCGGGAAGCAGCGAGCCCAATGCCATTGATCAATCTCCCGAGGGGACGGGCCGGGCGGGCCATCGGTGGGGGCGGGCGCCGTCGGCGGTGCGTGCGGCCGGCCGGACGACTCGTCTGGCGCCCCCCGGCGACCGGCGATGATCGTGAAGCTACCGGATGGTAGGGAGCGGGCGATATTAGCCGGGCGCCACATTCGCCGCAGCCGGGTTTGTCACGGCCATGACAAGAGGACCGACCTTTTCATACCTCGGCGCAGGGTTCGTTACCGACCGTGTGCGGACTACCGTCCGCCGCGAGGATCCGCTGCATGATCCCACGCCGGCGCCGCCCCTGTGTAGGCCGCCGCACGTCAGATGTACGCGCCGCCTCGCTCGGCGGCCGCCGCCCGCGCCTCCGCCGCCCGCGTCTCGGCGCGGTAGAGCGCGATCCGGCGCCGCCACAGCCCCACGCACGCGGCGCCCCACAGCAGCGCGATCTCCGCCACGACGGCGATGCCGAGCACGACGGCCCAGTCGGTGCCGTTGCCCTCCTGCATCCCGGCCGGCGACACCAGCGTCATCCGGCTCTCGCTGTCGTCCGCGTCGTCGCTCGTCGTCCCCGCCATGGCCTGGCTGTTCGGCGCGGGCACCACGCCCGGCGCGTTCAGCGGCGGCAGCCAGACCCCGTGCGGCCCGGGCGTCGGAACGATCGGCAGCTTCGGCACCTGCTGCTCCCACTCATTCCCGTCACCGGACGTCCCGCTTCCCGCGAGGCCCCCGTGACAAGGCTCGCCGCGCGTCCGGCCGTCCCGGCAATGCGTCCCGCCCGCCGAGCCTCCGCCGGACGAGACCGACGGCTCGTCGCCCTCCTCCCACCCGTCGTCCGCAGCGGACTCGTCCGGCCGCGAGGGCACGCCCCCATACTCTGGAACGTTCCCGCCGCCCGGCACGCCGTGATGCGTCACCCCGTTCTGCTGCACGGGCGAGGAGTGATGTGCGTGCTGGCCATGGTGCGCCGGGTGGCCGTGGTGCGCAGGCCGCCCATGATGCGCCGGCTGACCGTGCGGGACGGGCTGACCGTGCGGGTTCGGGTGGCCCTGCGGCGCAGGCTTGACCTGCGGCACGGGCTTGACCTGCGGCGCGGGCCGGCCATGCGAGCCCGGCCGACCGTGCTGCGCCGGCTGACCGTGCGAGGCGGGATGACCTTGCGGGGCCGGGTGCCCCTGCGGCGCAGGGTGGCCTTGCGAGGCGGGGTGGCCTTGCGAGGCGGGGTGGCCTTGCGAGGCGGGGTGGCCTTGCGAGGCGGGGTGGCCTTGCGAGGCGGGGTGACCCTGCGGCGCGGGGTGGCCTTGCGAGGCGGGGTGACCTTGCGAGGCGGGGTGACCCTGCGGCGCGGGGTGGCCCTGCGGCGCGGGGTGGCCCTGCGGCATCGGCTGGCCATGCGGGGCGGAGTTGCCCTGCGGAGCCGGGTGGCCCTGCGGGGCGGGCTGGCCCTGCGGTGCTGGGTGGGCTTGTTGGGCGGGGTGGCTTTGGGGCGCTGGCGGGGCCTGCGGGGCCGGGTGGCCTTGCGGGGCGGGCTGGGGTTGGGCGGGCGGGCGTCCCTGCTGCGCGGTGCCGGTCGCGGGGGGTGCGGCGCCGTTGTGGCAGGGCGCGTCGGCGCCGCCGCTGCAGTGCGCGGCGTCGCCGTTCGGCGCGGGCGGGGCGTCCGCCGGTGCGGACGGGTCGCCGGGCGTGAAGTCGAGGACGGCCCGGGTCGAGCGGGGCTCGGCGTCGTCGGCCTCGGCGTAGGTGAGGATGGTCAGCGGCGTCGCGGACGGGCGGCCCACAGCGGAGGACGGGACGGAGACGGTGCCGGTCCGCGTCACCGGCGCCCCGCCCACGTCGCCGAGGTCGCAGCGCAGTTCGTGGCCGGAGTCCAGCTGGGCGCAGCCCGCGGAATGGCTCGTCCAGGCCAGCGGGTCGCCGGCCAGCATGCGCAGGACGGCGTGGTGCGCGACGCCGCCCTCGGCGCGGACGCGGACGGTGTAGCCGAGCGCGTAGCCCGGCCCGCCGGACAGCCCGGCGGACGTCGAGGTCTCGGTGAGCAACCGGACTCCGGGCGGGTCCGCGTCCGCCGCGGCCCCGGTGAGCGTCATCGGCGGTACGGCGAGCGCGCCGGTCGCCATGATCGCGCCGACGCGCGCCCTGCTGCGTGTCCTGCTGCCACCGGTCCGCACGCGGTCCCCTCTCGCGGTTTCACGTTCTCTTCGTCGTCGCAGGGGGGCGGCGATTCGTCGCCGTGTGTAGTCACTTGTTTCCACTGTGTGGCCATACGTAACGTGTCGCCTCCGAAGCGGCCCCCCTCTTTCGCGTAGTGAAATCGGTTCTCCGTAGAATCGGGGGATCGCGAGGAGAGGAGACGCGGGTGGCGGAGGCCGTACGGTCGCTGGAGCGCGCGTTCGAGCTGCTGGAGCATCTGGCGGACGCGGGCGGTGAGATGGCGCTGTCGGAGCTGACCGAGGTGTCCGGGCTGCCGATGCCGACCATCTACCGGCTCATGCGGACGCTGGTGAACCACGGGTACGTGCGGCAGGAGCCGTCCAAGCGGTACGCGCTGGGCCCGCGGCTGATCCGGCTCGGCGAGGGCGCGAACCGGCTGCTCGGGACGTGGGCGCGCCCCGTCCTGTCGCAGCTGGTGGACGAGGTGGGCGAGACCGCGAACATGGCCGTGCTGGAGGGCGACGAGGCCGTGTACGTGGCGCAGGTGCCGTCCAAGCACTCGATGCGGATGTTCACCGAGGTCGGGCGGCGGGTGCAGCCGCACTGCACCGGCGTGGGCAAGGCACTGCTGTCGCAGCTGCCGGACGACCGGGTCCGCGAGATCCTGCGCCGGACCGGGATGGCCGCGCACACACCGAACACCTTCACCGACGAGGGCGCGCTCCTGTCCGAGCTGCGCCGGATCCGCGAGCAGGGTTACGCGGTGGACGACGAGGAGCAGGAGATCGGTGTCCGCTGCGTCGCGGTGCCGTTGCAGGGGGCGCCCGCGCTGACGGCGCTGTCGGTGTCGGGGCCGTCCGCGCGGATGACGCGCGAGGCCGTCGCCGACGTCGTGCCCATCATGCGGGACGCGGCGGAGCGCTTCGCCAAGGAGCTGGGCCCGACGGCATGAGAAGGGCGAGACCACCGTCGCGGTGGTCTCGCCCTTGGAGAACGAAGGTCAGTCGATCGGTTCGCCGACGATGACGGTCGGGCGGCCGCCGCGCTCCCAGGCCACGAAGTCGCCGGCGGACTTGACGAGCACCGCGGCCAGCCAGAGGGCGAGCCCGGTGTCGTCGGCGATGCCGGCGATCGGGATGACGTCGGGGATGGCGTCGATCGGGGAGACGATGTACACGAGCCCGAGCGCGAGCAGCCCGAGCGTCCCGAAGGACATCCCCTTGTACTGGCCGCGCAGGACCGACTTCAGCATCCGGGGAACGGCGCGGACGCGCTCCCAGAATCCCGGCGCGTCCGGCTGGAGGGTCTCGCTGTAGATCTGCCAGGCCTGCCCGGCGGCGGCCGCGCTGCGCTTCCTGTCCACAGGCACTCCTCGGTCGGAGGTCGTTGAGGGCGCGCCCCCGCAGCGCCCACGTCCCTCTATGACGCCGATCATGCCGGATTTGTTCCGTCGCGGCGGCCATGAGGCGCGCGTCACAACCGGCGCGCCGCCGCGCCCGCCGGAATGATCGTCGGCGGCCCGCCCCGCCCGTCCCGCACGGGCCGGTTCGGGTTACCGGAAGTGAGTTCTTCGTCACTCCCGCGGGCAACGTGCGGTGATTCCGCCGCATTCTCCGTCGGCCGCTGCCAGCATGAGAGGTCCCGAGGGAGGGGCGCCGCCTCCCTGAGGCACGACCGGCACCGCCCGTCGAGCACCGCAGGAGCTGATCCACGACATGAGCGGCGACCATACGAACAGACCCGTGCACGGGACGGCGGCGGGCGTCGCCTACGTGGCGCTGCCGCCCACTGCCGTCGACGCGACCGCCTCGGGGCCGACCCTGCTGCTGGTCGCCTGGCCCGGGTTCGACCCGCCGCGCACCGCGGCGGCGCTGGCGGCGGCGATCCCCATGACGGGCGTGCCGGTGTGGCGCGTCCACCTCGACCTGCCGGGCCGCTCGCCGGGCGGGCTCGGCTCGGGCGCGATCCTGGAGAACGACGCCATCGAGGCCTACGGCCGCGCGGTCGAGCAGGCCGCGACCGGGCTGCCCGCCGCCCTCGCGGAGATCCGCCGCGACCTCGCGCTGCCGGACGGGCCGGTCGCGCTCGCCGGGTTCAGCGCGGGCGGCGCGGCGGCGCTGCTGGCCGTCGCGCGCGGCGAGGTCGCGGTGAGCGCGGCCGCCGTGGTGGCGCCCGTGGTCGCCCCCGCGCGGGCCGCGCGGGCGGTGGAGCGGCGCGCCGGACGCGACCGGGCGTGGAGCGATCCGGCGCAGGCGCTCGCCGACCGGCTCGACCTCGGCGCGCTCGCCGGCGACATCGCCGCGCGGGACGTGCCGCTGCTGCTGGTCGGCGGCGCCCGCGACCGGGTCGTCCCGGCCGGCGAGGTCACCGCGTTCCGCGACGTGCTGCAGCGGCGCGGCGCCGGTTCGGTGGAGGCCACCACGTTCCGGATGGGGCACGCGCTGGCCGCCGAGCCCGGCACCGAGGCCCGGCCTCCGATCACCGACGCCGTCCGGGTGGACGGCGTGCTCACCGACTGGTTCCGCGAGCGGCTCGCCGACGTCCGTCCCGAACCGGGGGCGGAGGCCGCGCCGGCCGCCGCGGAGAGCACGGAGCAGCAGGACACCGCGCCCTATCCGGCGCCGGCGCCCGTCACGCGCTGAAACCCCTGCGGGCGGGCGCCTCCGCGCTCGGCGCCCGCCCGCAGGGGCGGATTCCCGGCATGCGGGCAGCATGGTGCCCCCGCGTGGCGGGTCAGGTGGTGGTGATCAGCCCTTCGACAGGACCTCGTAGCGGACGGGGATGACACCCGCGCCCGTGCCGCCGACCTTCTTCATCGCAGCCGTGGACAGGTCCAGGCAGCGGCCGCCCGCGTACGGGCCCCGGTCGTTGATGCGGACGACGACCGAACGGCCGTTGTTCTTGTTGGTCACGCGGACCTTGGAGCCCATCGGCAGCGTCTTGTGCGCGGCCGTGAGCTCGCTGGGGTCGAAGGCCTCGCCGCTGGCGGTCATCTGCCCCTCGCCGTAGAACGACGCCTCGCAGCTGCCGGACTGCAGCACCTTCTTCTTGGACGCCTTCTTCTTCGGCTCGGCCTTGTGCTCGGCGGCCGCCGCCGGCTTCGCCTTCTTCTGCGGCGCCTTCGTGCCGTGCTTCGGGTCGGGGTCGCGGGGCTCGCCGCGGCTGGCCCGGGTCGGGGCGGTCCGCGACGGGTCCGCCGCCGGGGCGGCCGCGTTCGGGGCGGTCTGCGCGGCCTGGGCCGAGTCGGCCGGGGCCTTGCCGCCGTTGACGATGGCGAACGCGCCGACCGCAAGGACCGCGGCGGCGACGCCGGAGACGATCAGGGCGGTGCGCAGGCGCGGCCGCGGAAGGCGCGCGAAAAGACGGCGTACGTCAGGGTTTCCCACGAAGGATCCTTCGGTAGGGGACAGGACCCCGGACGCCCGGCGTGTCTCACCGCCGTTCTCGCGGCGCGCTCGGGCGACCTCCCTGTCCCCCGAGCCACGCGCCGACCGCGGGCCTCAGCGCCCGCCTCCGCGCTCCTCATGGCGCGGCCGTGTCATCACGGCATCGGCGTCCGGCAAGTGCGGCGGTATTGCATCTTCACTTTTGATCTCGATAGCGCCGCACAAGTCCTTGACCGTACGTTGCGTCCGGAGTGAATCAAGCACAGCCCCCTGGTTTGTGGGGTTTGTCACCTCTCTTTTTGCCCTGCGAAGCTGATCCACTTCGCTGGGTGAGCGCATTTCAAGATCCTGTTTACCCGCCATGGAAGGTGCGATCTCGGGCATATAACGGGCGTTCGTTGACAGCGGAACGGGGCGTTCCGGGATGCGCATGGCATCTCCGGAACGCCCCGTTCAGAGGTGGTTTCCGCGGTTCCCGGGCGGGACCCGGATCAGTTCACCTTGGGCAGCCGCGGCAGGTAGACCGGCGGGCCGTGCAGCTCGCCGAGCAGACCGTCGCCGGACGCGGCGCGCCCGGTGTCGGACGGCCGCTCCCGCGTCTTCAGCACGTTGACGACGTCGCCGACCTGGGCGTGCATCTCGTGCACGGTGTCGTTCGTCTCGCCGACCAGGCTCGTCGGCGCCGGCTTGCCGCGCCGCGCCGCGGCCGCGTCCGGCAGCACCATCGAGATCGGCGCGGCGGAGCGCAGCGAGGCGGCGTCGCCCGGCAGCCCGAGCGTCACCGCGTCGCCGAGCGGCCCCCCGGACGCCGCGGACCGGCCGTTCGGCAGCGCCGCCGCGGCCCCGGCCATCTTCCCGACCTTGCTGCCCGTCACCCGCTTCGGGACGGCGGTGACGCGCCCGACGACGCGTCCGGGCACCTTCGCGGCCTCGCCGACCGGCGCCGGGAACGGGGACGCGGCGGGCCGGCCGGTGGTGCGGGCGGCCGAGCCGAGGCAGCTGCCGCTGCGCGGCGCGGAGATCGGCGCGGCGTCCTGGCCGGGCGTCAGCGTCATCGTCTGGCGCGGCAGCAGCCGGGTGACGCGGGTGCCGTCCACGGTCGTGACCGGGTCGATCTTGCAGGCGGCGCGGGCGGCCGGGCGGGCGCCGGTACGCGACACGGGCAGCGACGGGGCCAGGCCGGTGCGGGTCGCGGGGCGCGCCGCGGACCGGAGCGCGCCGTCGGCGGTGCCGGTGGTGAGGGCGGCGGCGCGGCCCGCGGCGTCCGGGACGGGGGCGGGCGGCGCCACCGGCGGCAGCGCGGGGCCGACCTGCCCGACCGCCCCGTAGACGAGGTCGGCCGCCGGGCCCTCGGTGGCGTTCGCGGGCGCGGCGGCGGTCAGTGCCGCGGCCAGCGGGACCGCCACGGTCAGGCCCAGCAGGTTTCTGGCGGATCGGTTCATGTCTTTTTTCCCCCGAGTTTCTCGGATCGACTCTGCGCGGTCTGCGTGCGCCTGCGGCGTGCGATTTCCGGCGCACCGTCGAGCGGGCACGTTAGTACAGCCCGGATGCCGCGCATGCCGAATATGGGAATCGATCAGGGGAACCCGATAAAGATCTACGGAAAGGCGAAGCGGGGACGCCCGTGGACGTCCCCGCCTTTCACCGCGCCGTTACCTCGCCGCCCGCAGCCGCCCGCGGCGGGCCGCGCCGGTCCGGCGCGCGGCGCCGGGTCACTCCGCGCCGAGGGTGATGGCCTCCTCGACCTCCTCCTTGCGGGCGGCCAGCTCGGCGGCGTACTTCTCCTCGTCGACCTTCTCGGCGATCTCCTCGTCCTGGCGCATCAGCGCCTCGAGGTCGGCCTTGGCGTTGTCCAGGACGCCCATATCGGCATAGGCGGCCTGCACCTTGTCGCCCCAGAGGCCGACGTCCCGGACGCACGGCACGATCCGGCTGAAAAGCAGCGACTGGTAGAGCGTGTACATGTCCGAGTTGTCGACGTATTCCATGCACTTTTCCACCGGCATGTTCATCTGCTCGAACACCTCGCGGCCCTTGAACCGGTCGCGCATGAGGTAGCAGCCCTCGACCACGAACTCCTCGCGCTCGGCCCGCTCCTTGTCGGTGAGCTCCGCGTAGTAGTCCTTGAGCGCCAGCCGGCCGAACGCGACGTGCCGCGCCTCGTCCTGCATGACGTACGCGAGCAGCTGCTTGACCAGCGGGTTGGTCGACATGTCGCGGTACAGCCCGAACGCGGCGAGCGCGAGGCCCTCGATGAGCACCTGCATGCCGAGGTAGGGCAGGTCCCAGCGGCTGTCCTCCAGCGACTCGGCGAGCAGCTTGGCCAGGTCCTGGTTGATCGGGTAGTACATCCCGATCTTCTCGTGCACGAACCTGGCGTACAGCTCGACGTGCCGCGCCTCGTCCATCGTCTGCGTCGCGGCGTAGAACTTGGAGTCCAGGTCGGGGACCGACTGGACGATGCGCGCCGAGACGTTCAGCGCGCCCTGCTCGCCGTGCAGGAACTGGCTGAACAGCCAGGACCCCTGGTGGCGGCCGAACTCGTCGCGCTCCTTCTGCGACATCTTGTCCCAGATGTCGGAGCCGACGAGGGGGTTGAAGTTCTCCGGCAGCCCGGCGACGTTGACCGGATCGACCTCAAGGTCCCAGTCGATGCGCTTGGCGGCGTCCCACTGCTTGTCCTTGCCCTTCTGGTACAGGCTCAGCAGCCGGTCGCGCCCCTCGTCGTACTCCCAGGTGAACCGGGCGTCGCCGGCCATGGGGACGTTCCACGTCTCCGTGGGCACGGGCGTGGAGTAGAGGTCGTAGGAACTCACGGGGGATCCTCCTCGGGGTTGCGCCGCAGCGTCGCGGCGCGGGTGTGCTCCGCCCACCGCTTTACATACCTTCGTAACATGTAAAGCGCGGGGAGACCAGACCCACGGCGGAGGCAAGGTGACCATGACAAAAGTCATCGCCGCGCCACGACAAGGTTCACTACCGGTCCGACCTGGGTGTTCGTAGCGTCAAGGGCATGACGCAACGGTCCGGGCCCGCGGCCGCCGAAGCGGGCGGGCCCGGCGCGCCCGCCGCCCCCGCGCCCCGGCATACGATTCAGGCGTCATGACCACGAGGCTCTTCGGCGGCGACGATCTGGACGTCCCCGACCCCGGCAGGTCGCGCCGGCGGCGCGCGCTGTGGTCCTCGTTCGGGCTCATCTACATGATCCCGCTCGGCCAGGCCGTCGCCGGCTACGGCGGGACCAGGCTCGCCCTCGCCGCGCTCGCGCTGGCCGCGTTCGTCGCCCTGTACTACGCGACGCCGCTCAGCCTGGACAACTGGATCGCCCCGATCCGGCCGCGCACCTACGCGCTGCTCGCCGCGTTCGCGGCCGTCAGCGCCGCGCTGCCGTTCGCGTTCGGCGACCAGTGGGTCGGCGCCCCGATCTACCTGTCGATCGTCGCCGCGATGACGCTGCCGATGAACCGGGTGCCGTGGGGCATCGCGGGCGCGACGGCGCTGGCCGCCCTGCAGTGCGCGCTGATCCTCGGCGCCGGGGGCGCGCTGCCGGCCATCGGCGTCACCTCGCTGTCGCTCGGGCTGATGATGTTCGGGTTCCGGCACGCGCGCACGCTCGTCCAGCAGCTGCGCGAGGCGCGCAGCGAGGTCGCCCGGCTCGCCGCCGCCGACGAGCGGCTGCGCATCGCCCGCGACCTGCACGACCTGCTCGGCCACAGCCTGTCGCTGATCGTGCTGAAGAGCGAGCTCGCGCGGCGGCTCGACGAGAAGGACCACGCCCGCGCGATGGCGGAGGTGAGCGACATCGAGTCGGTGGCGCGCCAGTCGCTCGCCGACGTCCGCGCCGCGATCTCCGGATACCGGCGGCGCGACCTCGCCGAGGAGCTGGACGGCGCCCGCGCGGTGCTGGCGGCCGCCGAGACCGAGGCCGTCGTCCGCACGCCCGGCGCGCCGCTGCCCGACCGGGTCGACGGGCTGTTCGGCTGGGCGGTCCGGGAGGGCGTCACCAACATCGTCCGGCACGCCCGCGCCCGCCGCGTCACGATCACGGTCGGCCGGGCGGACGGCGTGGCCACCCTGGAGATCGTCGACGACGGGTGCGGGAAGGCCCCCGAGGGGCACGCGCCTGGACACGGGCTGGCGGGCCTGGCGGAGCGGGTCGCGGACGCGGGCGGGACGGTGTCGGCCGGCCCCCTGGACGGCGGCGGCTTCCGGCTCGCGCTGCGCGTGCCGCTCGCGCCCGCGGACGCGCGGAGGGCGCCGGTAGAGTCCTGTCCGTGATCCGCGTGATGCTCGCCGAGGACCAGCGGATGGTGCGGGGCGCCCTGGCGGCGCTGCTCGGCCTGGAGGACGACCTCGAGGTCGTCGGCGAGGCGTCCGGCGGCGAGGAGGCGGTCGCGGTCGCCGGCCGCACGCGACCGGACGTGGCGCTGCTCGACATCGAGATGCCCGGCGGGGACGGCCTCGCCGTCGCGCCGCGGATCCGCGCCGCCGCCCCCGACTGCAAGATCATGATCTTGACGACGTTCGGCCGCCCCGGCTACCTGCGCCGCGCGATGGAGGCCGGGGCGGCGGCGTTCCTGGTCAAGGACGGCCCGGCCCAGGAGCTGGCCGCCGCGATCCGCCGCGTCGTCGCCGGCGAGCGCGTCATCGACCCGGCGCTCGCTGCCACCGCGCTGAGCGCCGGACCGAACCCGCTGTCACCGCGCGAGCGCGACGTCCTGGACGCGGGCGCGGACGGCTCCACGATCGCCGACATCGCGGGCCGGCTGCACCTGTCGGAGGGGACCGTCCGCAACTACCTGTCGTCGGCCATCAACAAGGTCGGCGCCCGCAACCGCATCGAGGCCGTCCACGCCGCGCGCGCCCAGGGCTGGCTGTAGCCGCGTCCGCCGTCAGCGGGACTGGAGGGCGTCGAGGCCGACGGCCTGCGCGACAACGAGGCGCCGGTCGAGCCGCGGGTCCTTGATGTCGACGACGTAGCGGTCGCGCAGGCCGAACTTCTTCTCCACCGAGAAGACGACCTGGTCGCCCGCGTAGAAGTCGAAGTGGTACGGCCACGCGAACGGCAGGTTCTCCGCGTACGGGATGAAGTTCCACAGCCGGCGCAGCACCGCGACGAACTTGTTGCGCTCGGTGCCCGTCGTCACGCCGAGGCCGGGCTGCTCCAGATGCCAGGTCGAGGCGATCAGCGACTTCTTGAAGTCCTTGCGGAAGACCCCGATGGGCTGACCGCCCGCGTCGGTGATGTCGTAGGCCGAGGCCAGGTCGATGCGCTTGCGCGCCTTGAAGCCGAGGAGGGGGCGCGTCTTGGAGTCGTCGGCGTACAGCGTCACCTGCTCCTTGAACGCCAGCCGCTTCTGCTGCGCGAACGCCAGCAGCTCGCCCTCGCCGCCGTCGGGGTCCTCGGCGTGCACCTCGTACTGGTTGACCATCAGGCGCACCCGCTGCCGGATCAGCAGCCGGTTCTGTGCCTGGAGCCGCTCTGCGTCCAGCGAACTCACCTTTGTTCCGTCGTGTTTTCGCGCGAGTCTGCCATATACGACGGCTGTTGGGTGATTTCCGAGCAA
Organism: Actinomadura opuntiae; assembly: GCF_030283205.1. Taxonomy (GTDB): domain Bacteria; phylum Actinomycetota; class Actinomycetes; order Streptosporangiales; family Streptosporangiaceae; genus Spirillospora. The sequence continues at coordinate 126,639 of NZ_JASNWF010000014.1, read as the reverse complement.
ATTGCCGAAGGCGGCCACGCCACGGACGCGGATCGGGCGGGTGAGCTGGGGTCCGGCGGGGATCGGCGGGGCTCAGGCCTCGTCGATGCGGCCGGCCTCGATGTGCCCGGCGAGGTAGCCGTGGATCAGCCGCTCCGCCTCGGCGACGATCACCGGGTCGCCGGCCGGGTCGCGGCGGAAGGCCATCTTCAGCACCGCGTCGCCGGCCTCCACCGCGATGGCGAGGGCGGTGGCGAGGCCGGGGGTGTCCTGCACGCCGAACGTCTCGACGATCATCTCGCGGAGCCGGTCGGCGACGACCGCGTTGTTGTCGGCGTCGGAGTCGAGCAGGTTGACGTCGGCGACGTCGCCGAAGCGCAGCACCCGGAACCCCGGCACGGTGCGGTGCATCTCGACGAAGATCTCGATGATGACGCCGACCGTGTCGGACCAGTCGGCGAACACGCCGCCGGCGAGCCGGGCGGAGATCCGCTGCCCGAACACCTCGAGGTTGCGCAGCGCGAGCGCCTGCGCGACGGCCCGCTTGTCGGGGAAGAACTGGTACACCGAACCGATGGCGACCTCGGCGCGCTGCGCGATCCGCGTGGTGGTCAGGCCGTCGTAGCCGTCCTCGTCGAGGATGTCCGCGCACGCGTCGAGCATCCGCTGGACGCGTTCTGCGCTGCGGCGCTGGGCGGGACGTCGGCGGAGCGGGGTGCGGATCTCGGTCACGCCACCATTGTCACCCGAACCCGCCATGCTCGGTCATGGCGCGGGGCGCGTTCCCCACCCGGCGGTCACGGGACTCTTCCGCGCCGACCACCCCGCCCCGTAAAGTCCGAACAGTATTCGCGTTTGTGGGGAAGGTGCCGATGGGGTTTCCGGAGGGCTTCCGCTGGGGCGTGGCGACCGCCGCCTACCAGGTGGAAGGCGCCGTGCACGAGGACGGCCGCGGGCCGTCGACCTGGGACGTCTTCGCTCACACCCCGGGCAGGGTGCGGGACGGCCACACCGGGGACGTCGCTTGTGACCACTATCACCGCTGGCCCGAGGACGTCGGGCTGATGCGCGCCCTCGGGGTGAACTCCTACCGGTTCTCCATCGCGTGGCCGCGCGTCCAGCCGTCCGGCAGCGGCGCCGCCAATCCCCGGGGCCTCGACTTCTATGACCGCCTCGTGGACGCGCTGCTCGCCGCGGGCATCGACCCCGCCGTCACGCTCTACCACTGGGACCTGCCGCAGCCGCTGGAGGACGCGGGCGGCTGGATGAACCGCGACACCGCCTACCGGTTCGCCGAGTTCGCCTACCGCGCCGCCGAGCGCCTCGCCGACCGCGTCGGCACGTGGATCACGTTGAACGAGCCGGTCGTCGTCACCGCCTACGGCTACGCGTTCGGCGTCTACGCGCCCGGCGAGACGCTGATGCTGGACGCGCTGCCGACCGCGCACCACCAGCTCCTCGGCCACGGCCTCGCCGTCACCGCGCTGCGCAGCCGGGGCGCCCGCCGGGTCGGCCTGACGAACCACTACTCGCCCGCCTGGCCCGCCGACCCGGCGTCCGGGGCCGACCGGGGGGCCGCGCTCGCCTTCGACACCTTCATGAACCGGATGTTCACCGATCCGGTCCTGACGGGCGCCTACCCCGACGTCGCGGCGTTCGGCGGCCCCGACCTCGCGCCCCACGTCCACGACCTGGACATGTCCGTGATCGCGTCGCCGATCGACTTCCTGGGGGTGAACTACTACAACCCGACCCGGCTCCGGGCGCCGTCCGACGGCGGCCCGCTCCCCTTCGAGATGGTGGACATCACCGAGTACCCGGTCACCGGGATGGGCTGGCCGATCGTCCCCGAGGCGTTCCTGTCCCTGCTGCGCGACCTCAACGAGCGGTACGGGACCCGGCTGCCGCCGCTCTACGTCACCGAAAACGGCTGCTCGTTCCCCGACGAGGTCGCCGCCGACGGCACGGTGGACGACACGGCCCGCATCGAGTTCCTCGCCGCGCACATCAAGGCGATGCGGACCGCCATCGACGAGGGCGTCGACATCCGCGGCTACTTCGCCTGGTCCCTCCTCGACAACTTCGAGTGGGCCGAGGGTTACCACCCGCGGTTCGGGCTCGTTCACGTCGACTACGAGACGCAGAAGCGGACGCCGAAGAAGTCCTACGGCTGGTACCGGGACCTCATCGCCGCGTCATCGAAGTGACGCAAAACAGGCGTTCCTGCCAGGATCCCGATATGGATTCGCTCTCCGAGGTCCGCGCCCAGATCGACGCCATCGACGCCGACCTCGTCCGGCTGCTGGCCGACCGCCAGAGGCTCGTGCGGGCCGCCGCCGCGTTCAAGGCCGACGCGGGCGCCGTCCGCGCGCCCGGCCGGGTCGAGCAGGTCGTCGCGCTGGCCCGCGACCGCGCCGCGTCCGCCGGGCTGTCCCCCGACGTCGCCGAGGCGGTGTGGCGGGCGATGATCGGCGCGTTCATCGACCTCGAACTGGACGAGCACGCACGCCGCACCACCCCCTGACCCATGCCCCCCGACGCGCCTTACCGGGACGCGGCGGACGCCCTGTACGCGGCGTTCGCCCACGTCCCGCGGCCGACCCGGGTCGTGGGCTGCCCGTGCTGCGTCCCGCCCGACGCCGACCGGCCGCTGCTGGCGCGCCCGCCGCGCGACCTCGGCGCGCAGGACCTGGCGCGCTACGCCGCGAAGGCGCTCAGCACCTGGGGCGACGAGAACGACTTCCGGTACTTCGCGCCCCGCCTGCTGGAACTCGCCGCCGGCGACGCGTTCGCCTACCCCGACACCGAGATCGTCTTCGGCAAGCTCGGCCAGGCGGGCTGGGAGCGGTGGGGTCAGCGCGACGCCGTCGCCGCGTTCCTCGACGCGTTCTGGACGCGCACGCTGCTCGACCGCCCCGGCCCCCTGCCGATCGGCCGGGCGCTCTGCGCGCTCGCCGCCGCCCTCCCCGACGTGTCGTCCCACCTCGCCGGATGGGCGCGGCTGCCGTCCGAGGCCGCGATCAGGGACCTGCGCGACTTCGCCGCCGACGAGCTGACCTGGCGGGGCAGGCGGCCCGGCGTGCGCGCCGGCTTCTGGGACACCGGGAGCCGCCCGTACCGGCAGGTCGTCGCCTGGCTCACCGAAGGCGCCGCCGCCCGCGCGGTCGGCGACGCCTTCGAGCGGGCCGGGGACGAGACGGTCCTCGAACTGCTCGCCGAGACCGACTCGCTGCTGCGCGGCCCGTTCTGAACGGTCAGGCCCCGGCGCGGGCGGCCCACAGGTCGAGGGCCCTGTACGCCGGGACCCACTCGTTGGCGTACGCCGCCCGGACCGGCTCGGGCAGCGGCGCGAGCATCGCCGCGGTCGCCCGCTCGGACGCGCCGTCCAGCATCCACGGGATGATCCGCGACACGTCCGCGCCGACGCGCTGCCCGCTGACCTGGCCGAAGTGCCGCCACTGCTCCTCGGTCAAGGTCGCGTCGATCAGCGCGAGCGCCTCGTCCTCCTCGTGCTTCAAGTGCGCGGTCAGCGCGGTGGCCAGGACGTCGGTGAGCTCACCGAGGCGCGCCGGTCCCGTCTCGCGGTCGGCGAGCGCCGCGTCGACCGCGTCGATGGCCGGGTCGACCGCCGCGTGCTCGGCCTCCATCGCGTCCAGCAGCGCCAGGTCGTCCGGACGGCCGGCGAGCGCCGCGCGCATCGCCGGCCACAGCGCGTCGTCCTCGGCGGTGTGGTGGATGTGCAGCGCCTTCTTGAACAGCTCCCAGCCGACGGCGGTGGCCAGCACCTGCCGGGGGTCGTCGTCCGGACGCTCGGTGACCTCGGCGATGTGCCGCAGTTCGCGGCGCAGCGCGTCGTGGAAGGCGTACATGCTCGACATGTCCAGCTTGCTCATCGCGGTTCTCCTCACCCGTTCGGCTCGTACACCGCATTGACGAAGCGCCCGGAACGGATGTGACCGCCGGGGCGAAGAAAATCGCCCGGAGATCGGTAGGGTTGCGACCTCTTCCCTCGTCTTGGAGGTCCGTGCATGGCGGAGCCACGGCCGCTGCGTCCGAACGACCCGACCGAGGTCGGCGGGTACCGGTTGACGGGACGGGTCGGCGAGGGCGCCCAGGGGACGGTCTACCTGGGCGAGTCGGACGACGGCGAGCGCGTCGCCGTGAAGGTGCTGCGCGCCGAGATCGAGGGGGACGAGCGGGCCCGGACGCTGTTCGACCGGGAGCTGGCGGCGGCGCGGCGGGTCGCGCCGTTCTGCACGGCGCGGGTGTTCGCGGCGGAGGCCGGCGGCGAGGCGCCCTACATCGTCAGCGAGTACATCGACGGCCCGTCCCTGCGGGAACTGGTCGCCGGGCGCGGTCCGATGCCGGAGCCGGAGCTGCGGCGCCTCGCCATCGGCACGGCGACCGCGCTGGCCGCGATCCACGAGGCGGGCGTCGTGCACCGCGACTTCAAGCCCGCGAACGTGCTGCTCGGCCCGGACGGCCCGAAGGTCATCGACTTCGGCGTCGCGCGGCCGCTGGAGGCGACGTCGGCGACGCTGACGGGCGCGGTCGGCACGCCCGCGTACATGGCGCCGGAGCAGGTGTCGGGCGCGGCGGGCGGGGCGCCGCTGGACATGTTCGCGTGGGGCTGCACCATGGCCTACGCCGCGAACGGGACGCCGCCGTTCGGCGTCGACACCGTCCCGGCGATCATGCATCGGGTGCTGTACGCGCCGCCGGCGCTGGGCGTGCTGTCCGGGGAGCTGGGCGCGCTCGTGGCGGCGAGCCTGGAGAAGGACCCGGCGCGGCGTCCGACGGCGTTGCAGGTGCTGACGCGGCTGCTCGGCACCGGACCGGACGGGAACCTGCTGGCGGAGGGCACGTCGGCGGCGGCGACGCTGACCGCCGCGACGCTCCCGCCGCCCGCTCCCTTCGCGCCGCCGGCGACGATGCCCGGGCCGGTCCCGCCGCCGTTCCAGACCGTCCCGGCGGCTCCGCCGAAGGGCAACAAGGCGCTGCTGATCGTGGGTGCGGTCGCGGGCGTGGTCCTGTTGGCGGCCGCGACGACGACCGCCGCCCTCCTGCTGAAGGACGACGGCGGCAAGCCGTCGGCACGGCACGTGACCGGCGCCGCCGTCACACCCGCCACCACCGGTGCGAGGGGCGCCGGCGGGGGCCGCTGCACCTACCTGGCGCCGTCCTCCGGCGGCAATGTCAAGGACGTGGGCACGCCGCCGCCGGTCGCGCAGGCGACGGGCACCGTCCACGCCGCCATGAAGACCAACCTCGGCACGCTGAACCTCGACCTGGACGCCGCGAAGGCGCCCTGCACCGTGAACTCGGTGATGTACCTGGCGGGGAAGAAGTACTTCGACGGGACGCACTGCCACCGGCTCACCACCGACGCGTCCCTCAAGGTGCTCCAGTGCGGCGACCCGTCCGGGACCGGGTCGGGCGGTCCGAGCTACCGGTTCCCCGACGAGAACCTCGGCGAGGCCGCGTACACGCGCGGGACCGTGGCGATGGCCAACGCGGGCCCCGACACCAACGGGAGCCAGTTCTTCATCCTGTACGGGGACACGACGTCGCTGCCCAAGAGCTACACGGTGTTCGGGCACGTCACGTCCGGCATGGGCATCGTCGACAAGGTGGCCCAGGCCGGCGCGGAGCCCGCGCAGGACGGCACGCCGAAGCTGAAGGTCACCATCGAGCGGTTCACGACGTCGAACGCGTAGACGCCCCTGCGTAGTCGGCCAGGATGCCGAACCGCATGCCCGAATCATCCCAGCCCGGCGACCCCGAACGGATTGTCGACGGCGTAGCGCCAGCACCCGTCCGCGCCGCGCCTCGCCACGTCCGTCGCGGTGCCCTCGATGTGCACCGGCACGCCGTCCCGGCCCGTGCCGTCGATCACCCAGTCGACGATCAGCAGCGCCACGTCGCCCGCCGCGTAGACGTGCCGCGGGGTGACCTTGATCGGCACGCCGAGGGCCACGAACCGCTCGTTCGCCGCACGGGCATCCGCGCCGCTCAGGCCGGCGCCCGGTTCGGGCACGAACACCGCGCCGTCCTCGTACAGGTCCGCCACCGCCGCGGTGTCTCCGCTGTTGAACCGCTCCTCGAACACCTGGGGGACGTCCTCGGGACGCATCGCCGGCCGCCGCATCGTGATCCTTCCGGTAGACAAGATCGTCGAGACGCGGCAACGCTAGGAGGCCCGTTCATGGCTCACCAAACGGTCAGTCGCCCGGGACTGCCCGACGACCCCCGCGCGGACGCCGCCGCGCCGGACCCGTCCTGCCCGGTGGAGATCGCCCTCGACGCGCTGCGCGGACGGTGGACGACGCTGGTGATCCGCGAGCTGCTGCGCGGCGACCGCTCCTTCACCGGGCTGCGGGCCGCGCTGCCCGCGCTGTCGGACAAGGTGCTCGCCGACCGGCTCGCCCATCTCGTCCGCGCCGGCGTCCTCGACCGGCGCCGCGAACCGGGCGTGCCGCCCCGCACCCGCTACAGCCTCACCGACCGGGGCCGGCGCCTCGGCCCGGTGCTGCAGGCCCTCTGGGACTGGGGCGCCGGGGCACCCTAAGGGGTGGCGGCGGCGATGACGCGGGTGAGGGTGCCGTGCAGGTCCTCCAGCTCGCCACGGCCCATGCCGAGCCGCTGCATGATCGTGGCCGGGATCCTCTCCGCCTCCGCGCGGAGGGCCCGGCCCGCCTCGGTGACGGTGACGGCGAGCAGCCGCTCGTCGCGGACGTCGCGCTCGCGGCGGACGAGCCCGGCGGACTCCAGCCGCTTGAGCAGCGGCGACAGCGTCCCCGGATCGAGCTGGAGCAGCCGGCTCAGCTCCTTGACCGACAGCCGCCCGTGCTCCCAGAGCGCCAGCATCACCAGGTACTGCGGATGCGTCAGGCCCATCGGCTCCAGGAGCGGCCGGTAGAGCGCGAGCACGCTGCGCGACGCCACCACCAGCGCGAAGCAGACCTGGTTCTCCAGCGCGAGCGGGTCGGGAACGTCGTCCAGATCACGTGCCACGGAACCTCCGCTCGCCGGGTGCCTCGGCTATAAAGGTTACTACGGCAATGTTTTGTGCACCAACGGTTGGCGAGGCAACGGAGGACGCATGTTCGGCAGGGCACCCCTGGAAGAGCGCATCGCCCGCCGCCAGGCCGAACTCGGCCCCCGCCCCGCCGGGAGCGGCGGCCAGTTCGACCACCCCACCGCCAGGTACCTGTTCATCGGGCTGCTGGCCGTGACCGTGGCCGCCCACGTCATCGGCGGCGTCCTGTTCGCCGTCATGGGCTGAGGGAGCACGCATGGCACTCCGCCGCCCGTCGTTCCTGCCCTCCCTGGACGACCTGGAGCAGCAGGCTCAGGACCGCTCCGCGCAGGGCGCCCGGACGGGCTCGCAGTTCGGCCACCCGACCGCCAAGTACCTGTTCGTGGTCATGCTCGCGGTGACCGTCATCGCGCACGTGGTCGCCGGCGTGGTCTTCCTGGTCATGGGTCACTGAGGCGCGAGCCCGGCCGTCCACTCCGCGCTCGTCAAGACGTCGGCCTCGCGCGGGAAGAACCGTTCGACCAGGAAGCGGTGCATCTCCTCGTCGGCGTCGTCGCACCCGTCCGACAGGACGATCTGCGCGTACTGCCGCTCCGTCGCGTCCCGCAGGGTGCTGATGACGACGCCGCTGGTCGCCAGGCCGGTCAGCACGAGCGTCCCGGCACCGCGCGCACGGAGGAGCGCGTCCAGGTCCGTGCCGGCGAACGCGCTGAAGAACCGCTTGTCGAGGACGGGTTCGCCGGGCAGCGGCGCGACCGCCGGATGGATCTCGCTGCCCGGGTTCGACTCGGTGATCGTGTCCGTGCCGAGCAGGCCCTGGAACGGCTTGTTCAGCGGCCCGATCTCCGGGTGGCCGTCACGGTGCCGGACCCGGACGTGGATCACCGGCACATCCGCCGAGCGGGCCGCCTTCACCGTCTCCGCCAGCCGGGACAGGTAACCGTCCGCCCGGTCTCCCAACTGCGCCGCCACCGCGTGCTGCACGTCCATCACCAGAAGGGTCTGCGTCTCTCGGTTCACGGCGGACATGACATCGCCGGACGGGGCGCCGCGTCCAACAGCCGTCCGGCCGGATCGACAACCGGGGGTTGTCATGGCAGCGTGATTGACTGTCCGGATGATCGACTATGAGGTGGTGCGCGTCTTCTGCGACGCCGGAGGGGCGCACGGCAACCGGCTCGGCGTCGTCCGCGACGGCGCCGCCGTCCCCGGCGCGGCCCGCCGCCAGGAGGTCGCGCGCGAGCTGGGCTTCAGCGAGACGATCTTCATCGACGACGCCGGGCGCGGCGCCATCGACATCTACACCCCCTCCGCGCGGTTGCCGTTCGCCGGGCATCCCTGCGTCGGCGCCGCCTGGCTGCTCGGCGTCCCCGCCCTGGTCACCGCGGCGGGCGTGGTGGACGTCCGGCGCGACGGCGACCTCACCTGGATCACCGGGCGCGCCGACTGGGCACCCGGCCGCACCCTCCGGCAGTACGGGTCGGCCGAGGAGGTCGACGCGCTGCCCGTCCCGCCGCCGGGCGAATGGATCTACGCGTGGGCGTGGCAGGACGAGCCGTCCGGCCGGGTCCGCGCCCGCGGGTTCCCCGGCCGCGGCGACGGCATCGACGAGGACGAGGCGACCGGCGCCGCCGCGCTCCTGCTGACGTCCCGCCTCGGCCGTCCGCTCACCGTCACCCAGGGTCGGGGCTCGCAGATCATGACGGCGCCGCGCCCCGGCGACCTGGTCGAGGTGGCCGGACGGGTCCGGCGCGAGCCGCGGGCTGCGAGCATGGCCCCATGAACCGCACCTTCGATGACCTGGTCGAAGAAGCCGACTCCGTCTCCGTCGACGGCTGGGACTTCACCTGGCTGGACGGCCGCGCGACCGAGCAGCGGCCCTCGTGGGGCTACCAGCGCCTGATGAGCGAGCGGCTGGCGATGGCCACCGCGGCGCTGGACGTCCAGACCGGCGGCGGCGAGGTCCTGGCCGAGGCCGCGGCCTTCCCGCCGACGATGGTCGCGACGGAGTCGTGGCCGCCCAACGTCGTCAAGGCCACGCGGCTGCTGCACCCGCGCGGCGCGGCGGTGGTCGTCCATCCCGACGAGCCGCCGCTGCCGTTCGCCGACGGCGCGTTCGACCTGGTCACCAGCCGTCACCCCGCGGTCGTCTGGTGGGCGGAGATCGCCCGCGTCCTCGCGCCAGGCGGCGCCTACTTCGCCCAGCACGTCGGGCCCGCCAGCGTCTTCGAGGTGACCGAGTTCTTCCTCGGGCCGCAGCCCAAGGCGCGGAGCAAACGCGACCCGGAGATCGAGAGCGCGGACGCCCGCGCCGCCGGCCTCGACGTGATCGACCTGCGCTTCGAACGGCTGCGCATGGAGTTCTTCGACATCGGCGCGGTCGTCTACTTCCTGCGCAAGGTGATCTGGATCGTTCCCGGCTTCACCGTCGAGCGCTACCGCGACCGGCTGCGGGACATGCACGAGCTGATCCAGCGCGACGGCTCATTCGTCGCGCATTCGTCCCGCTTCCTGATCGAGGCGCGCAAGCCCGCGTGAGCGGGGCCCGGCTCGGGCCGGGCCCCGCCCCCGGCTATGGCCGCGAAATGTGCAGGATCTCGGTCGCGCGCTCGTAGCCCGCGCGCCGGTAGATGCGTTCCGCGTCGTCGTTGTCCGGCATCAGGAACGGCTTGGTGATCCCGATGGTCCGGGCCTCGCGCGTGAGCCACGCCGTCACCGCCGCCGCGATCCCGCGCCGCCGATGGGACGCGCGCACGCCGACGCCCGCGAGCTCGCTGACGCCCCGGTGCGGCGGACCGAACTGACCGGCGCCGACGCCTTCGCCGCTCGCCGCGTCCACGGCCAGCGCCACCAGACCGCCGCGCTCGACGACTCGCCGCAGCCGCGCCACGTCGTGCTCCGCGGCCTCCGGCATGCCGTACGCCTCGCTCTGCACCCGCGCGACCTGCCACAACAGCGCGTCGTCCGCGGCCTTGACGACCTCGACCGGCCCGCTGGTCTCCGGCATCGGCGGCATGCCTTCGCACGTGAGGATCGGCAGTCTCCGCTCCTGGCGGAACCCGGCGGCCAGCAGCGCCGCCTCCACACCGGGGGCCGCGGCGGGCAGGTACTCCAGCCGCGGCGTCCGGCGGCGATCCGCGAACGCCGCGATGAGATTCGCGACGTCCCGCGAGGTGGGCCGGGCGCCGTCGTCCGGGACGGCGTAGTTGAAGAACAGCCCGTCGTCGTGCTCGTCCAGCCTGGCGAGGAACGGCGGAACGCGGACGGCGGCGTCGCCCGCGGCGGCACGCAGATAGGCGTGCACGTCGGATTCGAACATGGTGAGGAAACCCCTACTGGTTCGGGTGAATGGGAACGGCGGCGTGCACGGGCCGCTCCGTAACCAGCACCGGACGATGGTCCGGTGGTGCGCAGCGGCCCGTCAGCGGGTCGCAGGCACAGGCCTCACTCCTCGGGATAGCGATCGGACGACCGGATCAATCTACGCGATCCATGATCACTCCCCCTACGGGGGCGGTGTGCGGCAGGTAAGCGTACGACGTACTCCTACGAGGGGCGCCCATGAGCATCCGCACCGCACGCGACCTGACCGACTTCCTCACCGACTACACCCGCGACATGGCCGTCTCGGACGAGGACCCGGCCGCGGTCCTGGACCGCTACTTCGTGCCGGACTTCGCGTACCGCAATGACGGTCTCGCGATCGACCGCCGGCGGATGATCGAGCACGCGGGACCGGTCCGCAAGAACATCGACAAGGCGGCGATGGCGGCCGCCGACCGGTCCGGCCTGGAAATCTACGAGGCGATGGTCTCCGGCGACCGGATCGCCGCGCGGTACACGCTCCGCACCAGAATGCGGAAGGGGAAGACGTTCGCCGCGGAGATCTACATGTTCGGCCGCCTCGCGCCCGACGGACGCATCCAGCAAGTGGACCAGGTCACCAGGCGGCTCGACGAATGAGACCTCAGCCACCGGCGGTCCGATGCTGGTACAGGTCGCGCAGGACGCCGAGTTCGGCGGTGTGATGGGTGAACTCGTCCAGCACGTGCAGCGCGGTGTCGATGACCGGGTAGTCGGCGTAGCCGAAGAAAGCGGGACCGGACGGCCCCCACCAGCGCTCATCGGCCATCGCGCCGAGCGGCTCCCGCCAATGGACACGAAAGGCCGTCTCCAGAAACCCGAGCCCGCCGTCGGCCGTTCCGGAGAATTCGACGTCGTCCAGCGTGATGTTCCGGCCATGGAAGAGCCGGGTGCCGTAGTCGATGAACGTCAGCCCGACATGGCCGATGCGCCACGCAATGGTCGCCACCGGCACCGGATCGGGAGCGGGCCCGCCGCCGCCCTCCCCGTCGATCAGCCACCGGCCGCCGGCGTCCGGACGGAGCGTCCACCCGTCCGGCGCGGGTTCCCACAGGTACTCGTCGTCGGTGAGCCCTTCGAGCCGGCCCCGCGTCCGCCGCCACACCTCGTCGAACGCCCGCACGATCGAATCCCGCACAGTGGTCATGGGGGCAGTAAATCACGAGTCATTCGAGCGCACTCGTCATTTACCGCTGCCCCTTCTCGAATGGCCGCGCGGCCGTAACACCGCCGCTGAAGCCATTTATGCAGGACACCGCCATTGCCCGGCAGCCGCAGTCACGACACGACGCCCTTCACTGCGCAGTCGCCCCGAGATCGCGGCCAAGAAAGGCCAGAAGCTCCCGATGCGGCTCCGCCCCGTCCGGCGCGAGACGCTCGGGACCGAACATGCCAGGCCGCCGAAAGGCGCTGAAGTCCATCCCCCTCATGACCGCGAGCAGACCCCGGCAGGCGTCCTGGTCGACAAGCTCTTCCTGACCGGTGGCAACGGCCAGATCAGCACCGTGGGCGAGCAGTTCGGTGAGGTGGACGAGCGCCGCCATCGGCCCGGGCAGCACCCCGAACCCCAGCCGGACCTCTTTTTCGAGGACACCCGGACGATGCCAGGCCGCCCGATCGAGACCGGCCGCCGCTGCGAACGCCGCCTGCGGATCCCCGCCGAGCCAGTCGTCCTCATGACGACCGCCCGGGTCAGTGCCCTCGAGTTCGGCGGCAAAGATCCGCATCCCGCCCACAAGGTGGTTAAGCTCCGCCCGCACATCCCACCCCGCACACAGCGAAGGCAGCCCGAGCTGGTCACCACTGATGCCATCAACGACCCCCGCCACCATCACCAAGGCCCGATCGATCTGATCGATCACATCGCTCATGTCGCCCTCCGAACGCTAAAGCAGTCACCAACTGCGTTTGACAGAACAGTATCCCCACCGTCCCAACAAACGCAAGTCGTAACTGCGTTAACAGAAGGACCTGGCCCTGAAGCAACCGCGCCGAGCAGCACCGCCTGCGATGCCACCCGTGGAGCGCACTCACGAGAAGAACCCGCCCCATGACCCCAGAGGCCGGACCCGAAGGCCAGACGCGCAGGCCAGACGCGACACGGACGCCGGACGTGGATGCCGGACGCGGTGGCTACGGCCTTGCGACTGCGGCCTTGCGACTGCGGCCCAGGGGGTGGGGCCTGGTGATTGCAGTACGGGGCCGGTATCAGGCGCCCGGCATCGAGGGTGCGTGTGAGGGGTTAGGGGTTCGAGTTGGTGGCGGCACCGCGTAGCTATGGGCGGCCGTACACGGATCCGTTGATATGGGGTCATGGGCAAAGGGCGAGCGGGCGGTGGGGGCGGCGCTGCGTACGGGGCCGCCCCTCCAAAGTCAAGGGCGCCTTCGGCGTCGCTTCGCGATGGACTTCGTCCACCCTTGACTTTGGAGCCTCTGCGGCCCCTGAGGCAGCGCCTAAGGGCAGGCTCCGCCTGCCCCGCCTGGTCGCGCCGCCCCCACCGCCCGCCCACGTCCGCGTGTTCCAAGAAATAGGTATGCATCGGGCGAAGGGCCGAGGGGCGCGCCGCTTCACCGGGCCGGTGGTGTTGAGAGCCGCGTAGCCGGTCGGTGGGGCAGCCATGGGAGGAGAGCATGTGTGCCTTGGCTCGTCATTGAGGGCAGGCAGCATCCCGGACTGCAGCGCTGGGGATGTCGGCGCCCTCGCGTACTGCGGTGCAGGGAGGGCGCTGGCGAGGCTGGGGCGGGGATGTCCGAGCTGGACTGGCCACCGCGGGTGTCGGTGGATCGGGGAGGGCCGCGAGTGATGTGGGCATGCCGGTTCGCCCGAGATCCCATGTGGATTCGGGCGAACCGGTCATGTGCGGGTGGGGCCGTTATGCGGCCCAGGTGATGGCGGGATCTGGTGGGCCGAGTGTGCCCGGCGGCCCATTCCCGGTTCGGGTTCTTGACCTGGCGTCGGATGGTGGGAGTAGGCGGTAGATGTATCGCCCGTCCGGATCTTTGCTGATCCCGATCTGCTTCGGGCTGGTGTGTTTGAAGCGGTTGTGCCACCCGCAGGTGAGCGTGAGCTGATCGATGTCGGTGGGCGAGTTCCCGAGGGCCCAGCCGTGGACGTGGTCGACCTCGCACAGCGTCCCGGGGATCTCGCACTCCCGCACCGCGCAGGTGGGGTAGAGGGTTTCCAGGACCCGGCGTTGGGCCGGGGTGGCGAACCGTTCCCGGTATCCCAGGTACAGCGGGTTGTGCCCGCGTCCCAGGATCAGCGGGGAGACTCCGGCCGCAAGGGCGATGCGGCGCACCTGCTCAGCCGGGATCGGCGTGCCGTCGATGAGGTGACCCGGGGCGTTGCCGCCGGTGAGGGTCTCCAGGTCGCAGATGGCGGTGACCTTGGTGGCCTTGTGTCCACCGGACAGCACACTCGACAGCGCCGCTGCTGTTCGTTCGGCGACGTCGCGGTGGTCCTCAGGCCCGGCCGGCTTGGCCAGCGGAGCGAGTGTGCCGTCCCAGATCGCGGCGTCCTCGGCGTTCAGCCACCCCTTGATGTAGCGGCCGCCGTCCAGGGAGCCGGTGCTGGTGATCCAGGACTTGGCGTAGCCGCGCTTGGCGTCCTCGGGTTCGCGGTCGGTGCCGTTGTTCTCGGCGATGACGTCGCGGATGCGGCGGCCGAACACTCCGACCTTGCCCGGCGAGAACCCCTGGTCGACGAAACCCAGCAGGGTCCGTTCGGCCTCGGCGCATTCATCGTCGTCCAGCCGCGCGACCGAGTCGCTGATGGTGGTGGCGTATCCGTAGGACAGCTCCCCGGCCGCCAGTTGCTCGGTCACCTGCGGTAGGCGGTGCCGTTGCCGGGCCAACACGAGGCGTTCCTTGGCGCGGTTCTCCCGCATCCCCAGGCGGGACCGCAGCCACGCCCGCGTGGAGGGAAATCCCCACCTCTGCTGCTCTCCGGTGGCGTCGACTCGGCCGATGAATCCAGCCAGTGCGCTTTCCTGCATATCGCAGGCGGCCACCAGATCCTCGGTGAGTTCCAGGCACGCGGCCGCCGATTCAGGGGCCTCTCGCTGGGCGAGTTCAGTGGCGATCGTCGAGAGCGCGTTCACCAATTCCATGGTGGACGCGCCCTCAAGGTCGACCGTCACTGACTGCATACCTAAAGTGTACCCTAGGTGACCGACAATTGCACATCGAAAGGGGACTTCCTTCTGTTGATCAGCGGCGAGATATAGGTAGACGCGCTCCCACCTTCCCGCCCTTGAGGCGATCGGTGAATTGTCCCTTTGGGTTGATTTGTCGAACACGCGGACGTGGGCGGGCGGTGGGGGCGGCGCGACCAGGCGGGGCAGGCGGAGCCTGCCCTTAGGCGCTGCCTCAGGGGCCGCAGAGGCTCCAAAGTCAAGGGTGGACGAAGTCCATCGCGAAGCGACGCCGAAGGCGCCCTTGACTTTGGAGGGGCGGCCCCGTACGCAGCGCCGCCCCCACCGCCCTTTTAACCCATGCTCGAATCCCTCACAAGCCCAACCTCCATCGCACCCTGGTCACGCAAAGGTGGCCGCTATCCCGTAATGATCTGAAAGGTACATGAGGCGCCCATCCGGAAGGGCGACCTTTTCCTTGAAGACGAGACTGGTGGTCGCTCGAAGGGGCGGGCTGGCGAGGATCTGGTCTATTGGCTTCGGGCCGGGGAGTTCGGCGCTGGGTCGATAGGTGGTCGCTGGGTCATTGTCCAGCACATCCCGGAGCCTGGCCGCCTCGATGAACTCGCGGAGGATCGGCGAGTTCCGAGGAACGTTGAAGTCGCCGGCGACGACCAGCGGGTCGGTCAGGGTCGGGTGCGCCAGCAAGCCGGTGAGTTCGGCGAGTTCGCTCGCCTCTGCCTGCGCGTAAGGATTGGTCCGTGACCAGTCGTCGGTCTTGTTGGCCGACAGGTGGGTGTTGGCGATCGTCACGTGCTCGTCCCCGAGCCGCACGCGCGTCAGCAGGACGCCCTTGCGCATGAGGTGTTCGGGGCGGCGCGGCCCGGCGAAGGTGTACGGGCGGAAGTAGCGGCGGGTGATGGGATGACGGGAGAGCGTCACCAGGCCGCCGTGGACCAGCGGAACGAGCGGACCGTGCGCGATGTGCGGATATGACCGCGCGGTGCGGCGGAGCGCCATCAGGTTCAGCGGCGATATCACTTCCTGAAGGCAGACCACGTCGTACGGCGACTCCTCCAGGATCCGGCCGAGGGCCTTGGTACGGGCGCGGGAATCGCCTCGGAAGAGCGTGTTGAACGTCAGCAGGGCGAATTTCATGGACGCTCGGCGAGGTACTGGGCGGCCAGGCGTTTCGGGGCCTGGACGAGCCATGCCTCGACCAGGAGTTCTTCGAGCTCGTCCCGCTGGATCTCGTCCAGGCGGACGAGGATCATCGGGTAGCCGTCGAAGTGCGGGGTGGTGAAGTAGACGTCCGGGGCGTCGGCGAGGAGCGCCTCTTTGGCGCCGATGTCGGGGACGCGCGCGCCGAGGATCGGGCCGTCCGGTGCGGTGTCACCGAGGGCCTCGAGGTCGGATTTGCGGAGCGGGCGTTCCAGCGCGAAGAGCTTGCCCCTGACGGTCCATTTCGGGCCGAGGCCCTTGTGCGTCTCCTCGGTCTCGGGCAGTGCGAGGGCGATGCGCCGCACGTCGTCCCACGTGGCCATGGTGACCACGATATGCCGTCAGGCTCGACGTTCACTGTTGTCAGGGGGACGAGCACGATCCGGGCAGGGCGGCCTGGTCCGTCTCGGCCCTGCCCGGGAGTTGGCTGCCGGTTGCGGCCGGGGAGGTGTTTGATGCCCTGTGCGGCGTGCTGGTCGCGCGGGAGTCTGATTCGGTCGGGACGGCTGATATCGATCTCGACGGCTCGCATCAGCCGCTATCGCGAGCGTCTTGCGGGTGCTTATGGGCACCGGCCGCGACCGTTATTGGACGGTGGTCACGCGGCGGTGGGTTCGGCGGTATTCGCTGGGGGTGACGCCGAGTTCGCGGGCGAAATGGGTGCGGAGGTTGGGTGCGGTGCCGAGGCCGCATTTCTCGGCGACGAGGTCGACGGACAGGTCGGTCTCCTCCAGCAGTTCCCGCGCCCGGATGACGCGCTGGGCGAGGAGCCAGCGCAGGGGCGTCGTGCCCGTTTCGGCGTGGAAGCGGCGGATCAGGGTGCGGCTGGTCAGACCGGCCCGGGCGGCGAGTTCGGCGGTGGTGACGGGGCGGTCGAGCTGCGTCAGCGCCCATTCCAGGACGGGCGCGAGGCCGTCGGCGCGGCCGGACGGGGGGAGCGGCGTCTCGACGTACTGGGCCTGGCCGCCGGTGCGGTGCGGCGGGACGACCATCTGGCGGGCGACGGCGTTGGCGACGTCCGCGCCGAGGTCCTGGCGGATGATGTGCAGGCAGAGGTCGATCCCGGCGCTGTTGCCGGCGCCGGTGAGCAGGTCGCCGTCGTCGATGTAGAGGACGGACGTGTCGTCCTCGACGGCCGGGAACCGCTCGCGCAGGACGGGCGCGTGCTTC
Source organism: Actinomadura opuntiae (assembly GCF_030283205.1). GTDB lineage: Bacteria > Actinomycetota > Actinomycetes > Streptosporangiales > Streptosporangiaceae > Spirillospora. Next base: position 109,734 of record NZ_JASNWF010000014.1, on the reverse strand, counting down.
CAGTGCAGGGCGGTGCGGCGCCCGTCGAGGAGGCCGGCGGCGGCGAGGACGAACGCGCCGGAGCAGAGCGAGACGATGCGGGCGCCCCGCGCGTGGGCGGCGCGGACGGCCTCGATGACCTGCGGCGACGGGTCGGCCAACACGTTGCCCGTGGCCGGGATGACCACGGTGTCGGCCGTGTCGAGGACGTCCAGCCCGTGCGGCGCGACGAGCTGGAAGGCGCCGGGCAGGTCGTCCTGCCCGGACGAGCCGCGCAGCGGGGACTCTCCCTGCGAGCAGAGCCGGACGTCGTACCAGGGGCCGGTGGGGGAGGGCGGCGGCGAGCCGAACAGCTGGCAGGGGATGGCGACCTCGAAGATCGGTGCGCCGGGGACGACCAGGATCGCCAGCATCCGCGTCATGTCAGTAATCTATCGAACAGTGTCAATCCTGCCACTCGTGGCGGGCGCCGCCGGTTTCGATCATTGACGGCATGAGTGCACGAACACGATCCGAGCCGGAAGCCGTCCCCGAAGCGCCTGCCCAAGCAGTGGACGCGCGGCGCTGGCTGGTGCTGGCCGTCGCGTCGACGGCCCAGTTCCTGGCGATCCTCGACCTGTTCGCGGTGAGCGTGGCGTTCCCGGCGCTGCGGCGCTCGTTCGACGGCGCGCCGTTGCCGCAGGTGTCGTGGGTGCTGAACGCGTACACGATCGTCCTTGCGGCGCTGCTCGTCCCCGCGGGGCGGCTCGCGGACGACACCAGCCGCAAGAAGAGCTTTCTCGCGGGTATGGCGCTGTTCGGCCTGGCGTCGGTCGGGTGCGCGGGGGCGCCGACGCTGCCGGTGCTGGTCGCGGCGCGGGTCGTCCAGGCGGCGGCGGGCGCGGTGCTGGTCCCGACGTCGCTCGGGCTCGCGCTGCCAGCGTTCCCCAGGCGCGAGCACCCCACGGTGATGGGGATCTGGACGGCGGTGGCGGCGCTCGGCGGCGGCTGCGGACCGGTGCTCGGCGGGCTGCTGCTGATGGCGGGCTGGCGGTGGATCTTCCTGATCAACGTGCCGGTGACGGCGGCGGCGATGGTCGCGGGAAGGCGGCTGCTGCCGGACACGCCGCCGAAGGCGCGGCAGCGGCTCGACCTGCTGGGGTCGGCGCTGGTGCTGAACGCGGCGACGGCGGTGACCGCGCTGCTCGTCGAGGGTTCGACCTGGGGTTACGAGTCGGTCCGGACGGCCGCGTGCGCGGTGGCGGCGGTCGTGCTCGGGGCGCTGGCGGTGGCGCACATGTGGCGGCACCCGAACCCGGTGATCGGCCTCGACCTGTTCCGGCACCGGACGTTCGCGGTGGCGGTCTCCGGCGTCTTCCTCTACTACCTGGTGTTCGCGGCGACGCTGGTGGCGGGGTCGCTGTTCTTCACCGGGGTGTGGCACTACTCGGTGGTGCGGGCGGGTCTGGGCATCGCGCCGATCCCGCTGTCGTGCGTGGTGATGTCGCCGTTCTCCGGACGGATCGTCGGACGGATCGGCGGGCGCGCGTCGGCGGTGCTGGGCGGGCTGGCGCTGGCGGCCGGCTGCGGCTGGTGGGCGGCGTTCGCGTCCGGCGGCCCGGAGTACCTGACGATGTTCGTGCCCGGCGCGGTGCTGGTCGGGGTGAGCACGGCGCTGCTGCAGCCGCCGCTGTTCGGGTCCGCGGCGGCGCTGCCCGCGGACCGGCTGTCGCTGGGGTCGGCGGTGCTGATGATGGCGCGGCAGATCAGCTCGGCGCTCGGCATCGCGGTGCTGACGGTGCTGCTGGGGGACGGGGTGCGGCCGCCGGTGGCGGCCTTCCGGCACGGCTGGCTGTTCATGGTCGGCGCGGCGCTGCTGTCCGCCCTGGTCTCCCGCCATTTCCGGACGGAACACAACAATAGGTAGAAATGCCATAAACAGCCCGGTGTCACTAGCCGGAAAGCGCGGCTGACTATCCGGTTAGCGTTGCGAAGGATGACCGGGCTCGGGCATAGTTGATGCCGCACGTTCTCGCGCTTCTTCACCCGAGGAAGACAGAAGATCCACCGACCCCCGCCGAAGAGCACCGAATTTCCGGAAGAACGCGACATGCGTGCCCTGGGACCCGCCATCACCCGCTCGCGACCGCGCCGGAAGGCCTTTCGATGCCCAGCGATCCCGCCCGCTCCCCGCTCGGCGACCAGCACGTCTGCTCGGCGCCCGGATGCGGCCGCCCGTCCTGCTTCCAGGTCCGCCTGGAGACCGGCGGCGGCGCGCCGGCGCCCACCCGCGACGCCGCCTCCCCCGCCGGCGACTCCTGCGGCACCCACCTCACCGACGTGGTCCAGACCCTGGCCCACCGCTGCACCGGCGGGCCCGACACGTCGGCGCAGATCGTCGTCTACGCGACGGCGGAGGGCCGGCGCGCCACAGAGAACGGACAGTCCGGACCTTTCGCCCGGCTCGCGCTCGGCGTCATCCCGATATGAACGCCGCCGGCCATTGCCCGCACCCGACGCCCTTCCGATACTGGGCAAAGTCGGATGCAAGCGGACGATGCCGGACGAAGGTGAATTCGGATGGGATTCCAGCTCGGCCTGTTCTCCCCCAACACCGAATCGGGACTGGCGATAACCACGGTTCCGGAAAGATGGCGCGCGACCTGGGACAACAATCTGCGCCTCGCGCGCCTCGCCGACGAGGCCGGAATCGACTTCCTGCTCCCCGTCGCCCGCTGGACGGACTGGGGCCCGGACACCGGCTTCCACCAGAGCGTCCTCGACCCGCTGGTGTGGGCGTCCGGCCTGCTCGCGAACACCGCGCGCGTCCGCGTCTTCACGACCGTCCACACGGCGTTCCACCACCCGGTCGTCGCCGCCAAGCAGCTCGCGACCGCCGACCACCTCGGCCGGGGACGCGTCGGGCTGAACATCGTCGCGGGCTGGCACGCGCCCGAGTACGCGATGTTCGGCCTCGCGCTCCCCGACGACCACGACACCCGGTACGCCTACGCGCAGGAATGGTGGGACATCGTCAAACGCATCTGGTCGAGCACCGAGCCGTTCGACCACGACGGGCGGTACTTCCACCTCAGGCGGGTCGTCGGATCGCCGAAGCCGTACAACGGGCACAGCCTGCCGGTGATCAACGCGGGGTCGTCCCGGCAGGGCCGGTCGTTCGCCGCCCGCAACGCCGACCGCGCGTTCACGGTCGTCGCCGGTCCGGAGGACGGGGCGGAGATCGTCGCCGCCATCCGCGCGGAGGCCGCGTCCCACGGCCGGACGGTCGGCGTCTTCACGCTGGGGCACGTCGTCTGCCGCCCCACCCGCGCCGAAGCGGAGGAGCAGTTGCACTACTACGCCGATGAGCACGCCGACTGGCCGGCCGTGGACGAGGTGATGCGCCTGCAGGGCCTGCACGCGCAGTCGTTCACGCCCGAGATGCTGCGGATCTACCGGGACCGGTTCGCCGCCGGGCACGGCAGCTGCCCGCTGGTCGGCGACCCCGACGACGTCGCGGACGGCCTCGCCGGATTCGCCCGCGCCGGCTTCGACGGGATCGCGCTGTCGTTCCTCGACTACGCCGGCGAGCTGGGCTACTTCGCCGACGAGGTGATGCCGAGGCTGCGGGCCCGCGGCGTCCTGCCGGCGGCCTCGGGATCGGGCGGCTCGCCATGACCGCCGCGGCCCCCCAGGAGGAGAAGCCGCCGCTGTCGCCGTTCCAGCGCGTCGCCAGCTCCGACATCGACGTGCTGCACGCGACGGTCGAGCCGTTCGCGGTCGGCCACGACCTCCAGGCGCGCGCCCCCGGGCGTCCGCTGGACGGCCTGGTCAACGCGCTGGGCGTCGGCGCGGTCAAGCTCGTCTGGGTCCGCTACGGCGGCGCCGGCGTCATCGTCGACACGCCGCCGACCGAGGGCGCGTTCGCGCTGTGCGCGCCGATCGCGCCGATGGGCGTGGAGTACCGGGCGTCCCGCAGCCGCGACACCGCGGGCGGCAGCCTCGTGGTGTCGCACGACGAGCCGATGCGGCTGACCCCGGACCCGCGGCACGGCTGCCTGGTGATCGCGACGAGCACCGGCCGGCTCGCCGACCACCTCGGCGGGTTCCTCGGCCGCGCGTACGAGCCGCCGCTGCGCTTCCACAGCGTGGACGCCCCGGCCATCGCGCCCGCGTCGATCGTCGAGCGGACGTGGCGGCACGTCTGCGCGGTGCTGGACGACACCGCGTCCGAGGGGCTGCATCCGCTGGCGGCGCGCAGCCTGGAGGAGTCGCTGCTGACCGCGATCCTGCTCGGGCTGCCGCACACGGCCATGCCCGAGCTGGCGGAGCCGCCGCGGCGCGTCCCGCACCATCTCGCCGGTTTCATCCGGGAGTGGGTGGAGACGCACCACCATCGGCCGATCGGCGCGTCCGACATCGCCGCGGCGGCCGGGATCGGGATCCGGCAGCTCCAGGCGATCTGCCGCGACCAGTGGGGGATCACGCCGACGCAGCTGCTGCGCGGGGTGCGGCTCGACCACGCCCGCGCCGCCCTCCGCGGCGCCGCGCCGGGCGGCGCGACGGTCTCCGGTGTCGCGACGGCGGCGGGCTACCTGCACATGAGCCGGTTCGCGGCGCACTACCGGCAGCGTTTCGGCGAGACCCCGACCGAGACCCTCAAGCGCTCCGCTCCGCCGCCCTGACCGCAGGTCGAACGGGCGGGCGCCGACGTCCGGACGCCGCGGGATCGACCAAGGTCGGTATCGGCGGCGTCCGGCGCCCGGCAGGCTCGGTGGGCATGAACGACCCGAAGTCCTACGACGGCCTGTCCTCGTTCGTGTTCATGCTCGGGGTGTACGTGGGCGTCGTGCCGTTCGCCGGGAAGCTGTTCGGCTGGCAGCCGGACGGCCCGAAACGCTTCCTGGTGTTCCCGCTGCGGCTGCCGAGCCCGGCCTGGTGGATCGTGTCCGTGCTGGCGATCCTCGTCGCGTTCGGGCTGCTCTGCTGGATCGACACCGCCAAGAAGCGCCGCTTCCCCGGCTAGGAGGCGCGCGGGCGGGCGGTCAGCCGAGCCGCTGCCGGACGTCGGTGAGGATGCGGTCGCCGGCGCGGCGGCCGAGCCGGGCGAGGGCCCGGTTCGCGCCGGGGGAGACGCGGGCGATCGTCCGGGCGACGCGGGCCTCGACGGCGACGGGGACGACGGCGGCGTCCTGCCGGACGGCCCGCAGGATCGCCCGCGCGACCTTCTCCGCCGGGTACCCGCGCCGCTCGATCGCGCGCGCCATCTTCTCGCGCAGCTCGGCGTCCACGGCCGGGGCCATGCCGACGAAGCGGGTCTGGCGGGTGATCGGGGTGTCGACCGCGCCGGGGCAGACGGCGGTGACGCCGATGCCGTAGCGCTCCATGTCGAGCCGGAAGCACTCGGCGAGCTGGAGCACCGCCGCCTTCGTCGCGCCGTAGGCGGGCAGCTCCGGGCTCGGGGTGAACGCCGCCAGCGACGACAGGAAGACGATGTGGCCGCCCTCCCCGCGCTCCACCATCTGCCGCCCGAACAGCCGGGCCCCGCGGTACATGCCGTCGATGTTGATGGAGCGGATGCGCTCCCAGTCCTCCTCCGGGGTCTCCAGCAGCGAGCCCGCGAGGGCGATGCCGGCGTTGTTGACGACGATGTCCGGGACGCCCCAGGTGTCCTTGACGTAGTGCGCGAACTGCTCCATCGCCTCCGGGTCGGCGACGTCGACGCGGTAGACGTGGGCCTCGCCGCCCGTCGCGCCGATCTCGTCGACGGTCCGCTTGGCGCCGCCCTCGTCGATGTCGGCGACGACGACGCGCGCGCCGGCGTCGGCGAACGCGCGGGCGGTCGCGCGGCCGATCCCGCTGCCCGCGCCGGTGATGACGACGAGGTCGCCGCCGAACTCCTTGGCGGGGTCGGCGGCGGCACGCGCGTGCGCGAGGCCGGGCGTCTCGGGGCCGCCCTCGACGTGCTCCACGAACTCGGTGATCCAGCGGGCGACCAGGTCCGGATTGCTGCGCGCCACCCAGTGCCCGGCTGGCGCGCGGCGCACGTACAGGTTCGGGACGATGCCGCGCGGCGACAGCAGCAGCGGCTGCGACCCGTACCGGTCCTTGATCGGGACGATCAGCTGCACGGGCACGTCGGTGCGCCCGTCGCCCTCCGGCGGCGGTGCGCCGCGGCGGCCCATGTTCGCGCGGTACAGCCCGAGCCCGTTGCGGGCGTCCCGCGCCAGCGTGGCGGCCGGATGACCGGGACGCGGCTCGGCGCCCTCGCGCAGCCGCAGGTCGCGGGCGAACCCGGCCGGGAGCAGCCGCGCCGCCAGCTCGCCCGCGCGCGGCGCCATCAGCACCGGCATGTAGACGCTGCGCCGCACCTGCCCCAGCACCTCCCGCACCCCGCGCGGCCCGGACCGCATCGCCGTGCGGACCCAGCGGGCGAGGTGCCGGCGGTCCGGCCCGGAGATCGAGGTGAACGAGGCGAACCGGCGCCGCAGCCGGTCGCCGATGACGGCCTCCCAGCCCTGCACCGACCCCCAGTCGTGGCCGACGAGGTGGACGGGCTCGTCCGCGCCGACGCCGTCGAGCACCGCCTCCAGGTCGCCCATCAGCGCGTCGAGGCCGTAGTCGAGCGGGTCGCGCGGCGCGGACGAGCCGCCCGCGCCGCGCACGTCGTAGGTGATCACGCGGAACCGGGCGGCGAGGCGCTCGGCGACGTCGTCCCACATCGCGCCGGTGTCGGGGTAGCCGTGCACGAGGACGACCGTGGGCCGGTTCCCCTCGCCGCGCTCCCGTACCGCCAGTTCGATCTCGCCCGACCTCACCCGCTGGTCCCGCATCGGCGCTCCCTACCGCTCGTCGGGGGTTTGCCCGAGAAACTACGCCGATGAGGGATGCTGTCCAGGCCCGTTCAGCGAACGGGCTGGCGGAGGATCGTCCGCGCCTTCGCCTGGTCCGGCTCGTTCGGGTCGGAGAGGTAGATCTCGTGGTGCAGGCCGTTCACCGCGAGCCCCTCGGCGGCCATCAGGGCGGCCATCTCGGCGAGGCTCGCGGGCTCGTCGGAGTACGGGCCGCGGTGCAGCATCTGCACGCACCGCCCCTCGGTGAACGTGACGTGCTGGACCCGCGCCGCCGCCGGCACCCCGGGCCTGACCTGCTCGACGGCCGCCCCGACCCCGTCCGCCCCGACGCCGTCCGCCCCAATGCCGTCGGCGCCGTCGGGGAGCCGCAGGAACAAATGCCACCACCACTCGTCGCGCGGCACCTCGAACGGGGACCGCTCGTCCTCCACCCACCAGCGGCCCTCCAGCGGGACCATCGGCGCGCCGAGCGCGCCCATCACCGCGTACAGCGCGCCGACGCTCGCGCCGTACGCCGCGCCGCCGGGTTCGCCGCGTCCGGTGACGGCCAGCCCGGACACCGGTCCGAACTCCGCGATCTCCGGCTTCTCCGCCGCCTCGTACCAGGTCATCGGGCATCCTCCACTCGGATCAGCACCCGGGTCTCCAGGTGCTCGGGCGGCGTGCCGCCCGGGTCGTTCAGGTAGACCTCGCGGACCGGCCCGCCGGGCGCGTGCCCGTGGTCGCCGAACCAGGCCAGCACGCCGTGGACGGTGAGCGGGATCTCCTCGTACGGGCCGACGTGCAGCGCCTGCGCGAACGGGCCGCCGGGCAGCACGTCCGGGCCCGACGCCGTCTCGATCGCGACCCGCACCTCGAACTCGTCGGGCATGTCGAGCGGGAACAGGCCGGTCAGCTTCGGCTCCCCCTCGAAGGTCGCGAGGAGGCGGGCGACGCAGGCGCCGGTGGCCGCGGCGATCGTGGTCGGGGTCGACGGCTCGCTCACGGTCCGCACCCGCCGGGCCGGTTCCTCGACGACCGACACCGCCGTCTCCGGCAGCCCGTCGGCCAGCACCCGGTCCAGCAGCCGCAGCGCGCGGCGGCGCCGGGCCACGTCCGCCTCCAGCCGGTCCCGCGCCTCGCGCAGCGCGTCCGCGCCGGTACCCGCGAGGACGCGCGCGACGGCCGCCAGCGGGACGTCCAGGTCCCGCAGCATCCCGATCGTCAGCGCGTCCCGCGCCTGGTCGGGCCGGTAGTACCGGTAGCCCGACGAGGGATCGACCCACGCCGGAGCGAGAAGGCCCAGGTCGTCGTAGTGGCGCAGCTGCTTGACGCTCAGCCGGCACAGCCGCGCGAACCGCCCGATGGGCAGGAGATCGTTGCTCACGTCCCCAGACTGGCGTCTCCCACGGTGGGAGAGTCCACTAGGGGCGCGCGCTCAGCCCGGCGCACTCCCGCAGGCCGTTCCACCGCTCGACCTCGGCCGCCGCCGCGGCGCCCTTCATCGGGATCGGGAGGCCGCCGACGATCTCCGCCGGCTTCCACTTGGACTTGGTGACCTTGCGGCCCTCCACCCTCAGCAGCAGCACCCCGGACTTCGCCGTCTGGCCGTGCGCCGACGAGAACACGAAGTTGCCCATGCCGTAGTGGACGTACTTGCCGTTCAGATAGCCGCCGCCGAGCGGGACGTGCGCGTGCCCGCCGACGATGATGTCCGCGCCCGCGGCGACGAGCGCCTTGGCGAGCTCCTGCTGGCGCGGCAGCGGGCACGACTTCAGCTCCTGCCCCCAGTGCAGGTGCACGATGACGAGGTCGGAGCCCTTCCGCGCGTCCTTCACCGCCTGGACCATCCGCGGGACGTCCTTCGCCGACGCGAGCCCGCCCTGGGCGCCGGTCGCCGTCCACGCGGTGGCGAGGTTGTCGTCCAGCACCTGCGTCGCGCCGACGATCGCGATCCGGTTGCCCTTCACGGTCGTCCGGTACGCCCGGTACGCCTGGTCCGCGTCGCGGCCGATGCCGACGATGGGGAAGCCGCTGCGCTTGATCGCGGCGAGCGAGTCGCGCAGGCCCTCCTGCATGTAGTCCATGCCGTGGTTGTTCGCCATCGACGCCACGTCGACGCCGGCGCGGCGCAGCGCGGTGAGCGCGGACGGCGGCGCGCGGAAGGTGAACTCCTTGCCGGGCGCCGGGGTGCCGCCCGTCGTGATGGCCGTCTCCAGGTTCACCATGGCGAGGTCGGCGCCGCGCAGCGTGGACGCGACCGGGCCGAGCGCGGTCGACGGGTTCCCCAGCCGCGACCGCAGCTGGCCCTCGAAGTGCGTGTCGCCGCCGAAGGCGAGCACGATCGGCTCCGCGGCCTTCGGCGGGGCCGGCTTCGGCTTCGCCGCCGAGGCCGTGGCCCGCGGGGTCGTCCCCTCCGCCTTGGCGCCGTCCGAGCCGCCGCACGCGGACGCGGCGACGGCGACCAGCGCACCCATGGCGGCCACGGCTGAAACGCGCATGGGAGACCTCCGAGTCCGATCCGGCCAAGCATGCCACGATCATGACAAGTCCCCCATGGCCACCCTCGACCACATCCGGCCCGTGCGCCCCGGGCCGGGTGCGGGCGTTCAGGGAGTGGCGTCGGCGGGGGTCTCCTGGCCGTTGGGCTTGCCGGGGGCCAGCTCGTAGGACGGGATCGGGTCGCCGGCGGGGATCTCCCGGGACGGTTCCGGGTCGTCCGTCGCGGACGGCTTCGGCCGGGGCTTGTCCGGGGTGCCGCCGAAGGCCTCGGTGATCGCCTGGAGGGCCGTCGTGACCTCGCTGGGGATGACCCAGAACGTGCTGCCCTGCCCCTCGGCGAGTTTCGGCAGGGTCTGGAGGTACTGGTAGGCGAGGAGCTTCGGGTCCGGGTCGGCGGCGTGGATGGAGGAGAAGACGCGTTCGATCGCCCTGGCCTGCCCGTCGGCCTCCAGCACGGCCGCCTGCTGGGCGCCCTCGGCCCGCAGGATCGTGGACTGCTTGTCGCCCTCCGCGGTGAGGATCTTGGACGCGCGGGCGCCCTCGGCGGTGAGGATCGCGGCGCGCTTCTCGCGCTCGGCGCGCATCTGCTTCTCCATCGCGTCCTTGATGGACGCGGGCGGCTCGATCGCCTTGATCTCCACGCGGGTCACGCGGATGCCCCACTTGCCGGACGCGTCGTCCAGCACGCCGCGCAGCGCGGTGTTGATGCGGTCGCGGGAGGTGAGGGTGGCCTCCAGGTCGAGGGTGCCGATGACGTTGCGCAGCGTCGTGGCGGTGAGCTGCTCGATCGCCTTGATGTAGTTGACGATCTCGTAGTCGGCGGCGCGCGGGTCGGTGACCTGGAAGAACAGCACGGTGTCGATGTGGACGACGACGTTGTCCTCGGTGATGACGGGCTGCGCCTTGAACGAGACCACCTGCTCGCGCAGGTCGATCAGCGACTTCACGCGGTCGACGAACGGGAGCACGAAGCTGATGCCGGGTTCGAGGGTGCGGTGGTAGCGGCCGAGCCGTTCGACGTTGCGGGCCCGGGCCTGCGGCACGATCCAGACCGAGCGCATCACCGCGGTGGCGACCACGGCCAGCCCGGCGACGATGACGATGAGGACGGCGATGGCGATGTCGGTCATGGTGACTCCTCGCCCGGCCCGCCCGGGACCGGGTACAGCAGGGCCGTGGCCCCTTCGATGGCGAGGACGTCGGCGGCGGCGCCCGCGGGGATGACGAGGTCGGGGTCGTAGGGGCGGGCCGACCACTCCTCGCCGCCGATCCGGGCGCGGCCGCCGGCCCGGGACACCTCGGTGAGCGTCAGCGCCTCCCGTCCGACGAGCGCGGCGGTGCCGGTGCGCAGCGGGGGCGGCTGCCGGATGTGGCGGTGCGCGATGGGGCGGACGACCGCGATCCCGGCGACGGAGCCGGCGGCGAAGACGGCGAGCTGCCCGGCGAGGGGGAGGCCGGCCGCGCCGGTGAGGCCGGCGGCGAGTGCCGCGACCGCGAGCAGGCCCAGCGCGAACGTGAGCGTCAGCAGCTCGGCGATCCCGAGGAGCGCCGCGATCAGCAACCAGACGGCCCACGCGTCCATAGCAGCTCCCTGTGGCTGCCGGAAGTCCTCTACAACAAAGTAACGCCAAAGGCGGGAAATGGCGCCCCCGCCCGGAAAAGGACAGAATGGAGTTCGGTCCCACAGGAGGAGCGTCTACATGGGCGACCGCACGGCCTTCCGCACCTGTCCCCTCTGCGAGGCCCTCTGCGGGCTCGAGCTGACCCTCGACGACGCCGGCGCGGTGACGCGCGTACGCGGCGACAAGGACGACCCGTTCAGCAAGGGGTTCCTGTGCCCGAAGGGCGCGACGCTCGGCGTCCTCGACGGCGACCCGGACCGGCTGGCCGAGCCGCTGGTCCGCGACGGCGAGGCCCACCGGACCGCCGGGTGGGACGAGGCGTTCGAGACCGTCCGGCGGGAGCTGGCCCGCGTCATCGAGCGGTACGGTCGGGACGCCGTCGCCGTCTACATCGGCAACCCGACGGCGCATTCGGTGGCGGGACCGCTGTACGCCTCGGCGATCGTGAAGGCGCTCGGCACCCGCAACCTCTACTCCGCCAGCACCGCCGACCAGATGCCGAAGCACGTGAGCTGCGGGCACATGTTCGGCGACCCGCTCGCCATCCCGGTGCCGGACCTCGACCGCACCGGACACCTGCTGATGCTGGGCGCCAACCCGCTGGAGTCCAACGGCAGCCTCGCCTCCGCCCCCGACTTCCCCGGACGGCTGAAGGCGATCCGCGAGCGCGGCGGGAAGGTCGTCGTGGTCGACCCGCGCCGCACCCGGACCGCGGCGCTCGCCGACGAGCACCTGTTCATCCGTCCCGGCACCGACGCGTTCCTGCTGATGGCGCTCGTCCACACCCTGTTCGCCGAGGACCTCGCGGCCGTGCGGCTCGACGACCGGGTGAACGGCCTGGACGACCTGCGCGCCCTCGCCGTCGACTTCGCACCCGAGCGCGTCGCCGCCGTCACGGGCGTGCCCGCCGCGACGATCCGCCGGACCGCGCGCGAGCTGGCCGCCGCCGAGCGCGCCGCCGTCTACGGGCGCATCGGCACGTGCACGCAGGCTTTCGGAACCCTCAACAGCTGGCTCGTGGACGTCCTCAACGTGCTGACCGGCAACCTGGACCGTCCCGGCGGCGCCATGTTCCCGCGTCCCGCGCACGCCCCCGTGTACCGGCGCAAGAAGCCGTTCACGACCGGGCGGTGGCGCAGCCGCGTCCGGGACCTGCCCGAGGTCAACGGCGAGTTCCCGGTCGCGACCCTGGCCGACGAGATCGAGACGCCCGGCGAGGGCCGGATCCGCGCGCTGATCACCATCGGCGGGAACCCGGCGCTGTCCGCGCCGAACGCCGCCCGGCTCGACCGCGCGCTCGCCGGCCTCGACTTCATGGTGAGCGTCGACCCGTACCTGAACGAGACGACCCGGCACGCGCACGTGGTCCTGCCGCCGCCGCGCCCGGTGCAGACGCCGCACTACGACATCGCGCTGACCGGCCTGGCCGTCCGCGACTACGCCCGCTACTCGCCGCCGCTCGTCCCGCTGCCGGACGGGCGGCCGAGCGAGTCCGACATCCTCGCCCGGATCGCGCTCGCCGCGTCCGGCACCGGCGGCGACCCTGCCGCGCTCGACGAGATGATCATCTCGACGACGCTGCGGAAGGCCACCGGGATGCCCGCCTCCCCGGTGCACGGCCGCGAACCGGGCGAGCTGCGCAAGATGCTCGACGAGGCCGGCACCCTCACCGAGCAGCGGCTCGACATGATGCTGCGGCTCGGCCCCTACGGCGACGGCTTCGGCGCCGACCCCGCCGGGCTGACCCTGACCCGGCTGCGCACCGAGCACCCGCACGGCCTCGACCTCGGCGCCCTCAAGCCCCGCCTCGACGAGGTGCTGTGCACGACGTCCGGACGCGTCGAGCTGTGCCCGCCCACCTGCGCCGCCGACGTCGCCCGCCTCCACACCGCGCTGCGCGAGGACCGTCCGCCGGAGTTCGTGCTGATCGGGCGGCGGCACCTGCGCTCCAACAACAGCTGGCTGCACAACGTCCCCGAACTGGTGCGCGGCTCCAACACCTGCACGCTCCAGCTCAACGCCGCCGACGCCGCGCGGCTCGGCGTCGCCGCCGGCGACACCGTCCGCGTCGACTCCCGCACCGGCTCGCTCGAGGCCGTCGCCGAACCCACCGACACCGTCATGGCCGGCGTCGTCAGCCTCCCGCACGGCTGGGGCCACGACCGCCCCGGCACCCGCACGGCCGTCGCGCGCGAGCACGCCGGCGTGAACGTCAACGCCGTCACCGACGAGCAGGAGATCGACCCGCTCTCCGGCAACGCCGTCTTCAACGGCGTCCCCGTAACCCTGACCCCGCTACGGACCTGAGCGGGCTCCCCAGCCTGTTCGTCGGCCGCTCCGCTCGTTCCGCACGCTGCGCTCGCTGCGCGTGCACGCCCGTGAACGATGTGTTTAGCCCCGGCATGTCCAGGTAGGTATCCCTCGCCGCGGGCGGCTCGGGCCGCCTCGAACGTCCTATGGGGGATCGACTAACCTCGCAACCGAGCGTCCCATTACGGCCGTCTCTAACCGGGCGGCCGGACGGAACCGATGGGTCCGGGCGCCGCCTCGCGCGGTCCGGCTGCACGCACCCGAGGGAGGGACATGAACCGGCGGTCGAGCAACATCTTCCGGCGCGGAGCACGGGCGCAGGCGTCGCAGCGGCTGGCGGACGCGACGGAGACCCTGGAGCACGCGCGCGGACTCGACCGCACCATCCGGGTGCTCTCGAACGCCGTGCGCCGAACCCTCCGCCCCGGTCCGCTGAAGGACACCCTGCACGGCGTCCCGTTCGGGCACCCCGCGCACACACCGCTCACCGACGTCCCGATCGGCTGCTGGATGTCGTCGGCGATCCTCGACCTCATGCCGGGAACGGCGCGCGCGTCGCAGACGCTCGTCGCCGCCGGGCTCGCCGGGGCCGTCCCGACCGTCCTCACCGGCATCGCCGACTGGTCGGCCCTGCACCGCGAGCAGCAGCGCGTCGGGCTGGTGCACGCGTCCGCGACCGCCACCGCGAGCATGCTGTACTCGGCGTCCCTCGCCGCCCGCTACCAGGGACGCGACGGCGCAGGGAAGGCCTTCGGGTTCGCCGGGCTCACCGTCCTGCTCGGCGGCACCTACCTCGGCGGCCACCTGGCGTTCCGGCAGGCCGCCGGCGCCAGCCACGCCGACCAGACCTCCCACCTCGTCACCACCGGCTGGCACGACCTGTGCGCCGCCGACGAGCTCCCCGACGGCTGGCCGGTGCACCGCCGCCTCGGCTACATCAGCCTGTTCGTGCTGCGCGAGGGCGACGAGATCAACGTGCTCGCCGACCGCTGCAGCCACCTCGCCGGGCCGCTGCACCAGGGCCGCATCGTCACCGACGACAACGCCGACACCTGCGTCGTCTGCCCGTGGCACGGCAGCACGTTCCGGGTCCGCGACGGCTCGGTCGTGCACGGCCCCGCCACCGCCCGCCAGCCCTTCTTCGAGACCCGCGTCACCGACGGCGTCGTCCAGGTCCGCCCGCTGGGCTGACCAGCGCTTTCCGCCCGTTTCGCGGCGGTTCGCGGGGCCCCGTTCGGGGTATAAGTCGAATATACGTTCGACGATCGGAGGGTCGCGCCGATGAAGGGCGACAGGGTCGAGATCGTGATCGACGCCGGCGGCGAGGGAACCCGGACCTACGAGGTGGTGGCCGCCCGGGCGGGCCGCCGGGTGGAGGTCGCGACCCGGCGCGGCGTGGTGGAGGTCAGCGAGGTCACCCGCACCGGCACCCCGGTCCGCACGGCCCGGTTCATGGCCAGCCGCGTCCTGGCCCTGGTCGAGTACCCCAACGCCGACGCCCACCCCGACACCCCCGCCCCACCCCCCTGAACCTCAGCCACCGCCACGGGCAGGCACGCGGAGCGAGCGCAGCGAGCGCAGCGGGCCTGCCCGCCGACCGAGAGCCTGTTTCGCCACGGAGCGCCAGCGGAGTGGCGAAACAGGCTCTCGGTCGTGACGGGGGTTCCAGGGGGGCGCCCCCTGGGCTAACGCAGCAAGTTCACGATCGCGACGACGCCGACGACCACGATGACGCCGCGCAGGACGAGCGGCGGGATGCGGCGTCCCACTTTCGCGCCGAGGAACCCGCCGACCGTGGATCCGGCCGCGATCAGCAGCACCGCCCACCAGTCGATGCCGGTGTCGGAGAACAGCCAGGTGAGGATGAACAGGATCGCCGCCGTGCCGTTGACGATCGCCGACAGCACGTTCTTGCTCGCGTTCAGCCGCTGCAGGTCGTCGTCCAGCATGATGCCGAGCAGCGCGATGAGGATGATGCCCTGCGCGGCGCCGAAGTAGCCGCCGTACATCCCCGCAAGCAGCACGCCGATCCACAGCCACGGGCCGCCGTGCGCATGGCCGCCGCCGTCCTCGCGGCGCTCGCGGATCCATTTCTGCAGCCGCGGCTGGACCACGACCAGCACCAGCGCGATCACGATCAGGATCGGGACGATGAACTTGAACGCCGACGCGGGCAGCCCGAGCAGCAGCAGCGCCCCGATCACCGCGCCGATCAGCGACGCGCTGCCGAGCCGCAGCAGCCGGGAGCGCTGCCCCCGCAGCTCGGCGCGGTACCCGTAGGCGCCGGTCACCCCGCCGGGGACGAGGCCGATGTTGTTGGACACGTTCGCCACCACGGGCACGTACCCGAGCGCCACCAGCGTCGGGAACGTGATCAGGGAACCCGAGCCCACGACCGTGTTGATGCCTCCGGCGGCGACCCCGGCCGCGAACACCGCGGCCGCGTCCAGCAGGTTCAAGAGCGCCCCATCCCAGAGCTAGAGATTCGCAACGGCGCTCATGATGGTAGGGACAGCGCAGCTCAGGACGCTAATGGGGGTGGCGGTTCCGTGGCGGTTGATCCGGAAAGGCCGGGCCGGGGGACGGCCCGGGTCAGCGGACGGCGCGCGCGTACCAGCGGCCGTTCTGCCGCTCGATCGACAGCGGCAGCCCGAAGCAGGCCGTCAGATGCTCGGGAGTGAACACCTCGTCGACCTTGCCCTGCGCGACGAGCTCGCCCCTGCGCAGCAGCAGCGCGTGCGTGAACCCGTCCGGGACCTCCTCGACGTGATGGGTCACCAGGACCATCGTCGGCGCCGTCGGGTCGTCGGCGAGCGCGCCGAGCCGGGCGACCAGGTCCTCGCGGCCGCCGAGGTCGAGGCCCGCGGCGGGCTCGTCCAGCAGCAGCAGCTCCGGGTCGGGCATCAGCGCGCGGGCGATCTGCACCCGCTTGCGCTCGCCCTCCGACAGCGTGGTGAACGTCCGGCTCATCAGCTCGGCGCAGCCGAGCGCGTCCAGCAGCGCGACGGCGCGGCTGACGTCGGTGGAGTCGTACTCCTCCTGCCAGCGGCCGAGGATCGCGTACGACGCGGTCAGCACCAGGTCGATGACCTTCTCGCCGGCCGGCACCTTCTCGGCGAGCGCGGTGCTCGCCAGCCCGATGCGCGGGCGCAGCTCGAACACGTCGGTGCGGCCGAGCTCCTCCTCCAGGATCTCCACCGAGCCCTCGGTGGGGTGCATCATCGCGGCGGCGACCTGCAGCAGCGTGGTCTTGCCCGCCCCGTTGGGGCCGACGACCACCCACCGCTCGCCCTCGTTCACCGTCCACGTGACATCGCGCAGCAGGGCCGAGCCCCCGCGCCTGACCCCGACTCCGCGGAGCTGAAGTACCTCGCCGGCCATCGCGCGCCTTCGTCCCCAATCCCGGTGATCCCACCGGTCCCGGTCCGGACCGGTCCGTTCTCCAGGAAAGAACCTATGCGATGCCGGCCCTCCCCCGCCCCCCGGCTCCCCGCCCCGGCCGCCGGGGGTAGCAGGGAACGTCCCGCGGGGCCGATGGCACAGGCGATCCGAGCGCTTATGGTGGATCGCATGCCCATTGGGGAGTGTTGGACGGGATGAGCAAGGACGTGGCGACCGCGCTGGTCGCGTGGGGCAATGCGTGGCTGACCGGGAGCGTCGGCCTGGACGAGGCGGTGGACGCGGTCGAGAGGGCGGCCGGCCCGCAGATCCTCGGCGGCGAGCCCGCCGAGGTGACGCTGCGCCGCGGGCTCGGCGACCTGCGGGTCGGCGGGCTGACCGCGCTGCGGCTGGCGCTGCCCGAGCCGGGCGACCCGCTCGGGCTGACCGGTCCCGCCGGGTTCAACCGGACCGCGATCGACGCCGGCGCGGCGGTCGTCGCGCTGCTCGGCGACCGGGCGATCGGGCTGGTCCCCGAGGAGGACCGGCGCGGCTCGTCCTACGTGGGGGTGCGCTGGACGACGCACGACGCGTCCGCGAACCCGCCGGACGTGCCGGGCCTCGCCGACGCCGACCGGCAGCTGACGCTGGCGATGCGGGACGCGACCGAGGCGCTGCTGACCGTGGACGACGTGTCCGGCGTGCCGCCGGAGATCGCCGACGCGCTGGTCGACCTGCGCGACCCGGAGCGCGGCGGCCATCCGCTGGCCCCCGGCTACCCGCCGCGCGCGCACCGGGTGGCGGCGCTCGCGACGCGGCTGTCCATGGTCGTGGACCTGGCGCGGCGGATGGACGAGCGCGGCCTCACCGCCGACCAGATGCGCCGCCGCGGCGAGGCGCTGCGGCTGCTGGACCGGGCCGTGCGGCGGGCCCTGGTCGCCGCGTGCAACAGCGCGTTCGACCCCGTCCCCTAGACGGCGCTGAGAACGTGCCAAAAGGGAAGCGGGACGCCCCCGGAGGGACGCCCCGCTCAATGCCTGCCCGGGTCGCGCTCGTTCAGCTGCGGACCACGAGGGTGCCGACGACCTTGTCGGCGAAGGTCTGCTTGCGCTCGTCCCACAGCGGCCACAGGTAGCCGAGGTAGCACACCGCGCCGTCGAGGATGTGCGCCAGCTTGCGGACGAAGGCCATGCCGAAGCCGATCGGCTGGCCGGTCTGCGCGCTGACCAGCCGGATGCCCATCTGGCGCTTGCCGATGGACTGGCCGGTGGTGCCCTCCTGGTAGCAGATCCACAGGAAGGCGCCGATCCAGATGCCGATGCCGATCACCATGAACAGCACGCCGAGGACGGCGGCGCCGCTGCCCGCGCTCGCCAGCAGGTTGCCCAGCAGCCAGAGCACGAAGAACGGGACCACGGCGATCAGGTAGTCGATGATGAAGCCGCCGGCGCGCGGGCCCCACTGGGCCAGCTGCCCGGTCGAGCCGTAGTGGTGGTGGTGCACCTCCTGGTAGCCCGGCTGCGCGGGGGCCGGCGGGCCGCCGTAGGCCGGCTGCGCCGCGGGCGGCTGGCCGTACCCGGGCTGCGCGGCGGGCTGGCCGTAGTTCGGCTGGGCCGACGGCTGGCCGTAGTTCGGCTGCGCCGGCGGCTGGCCGTACCCGGGCTGGGGCTGGCCGTAGCCCGGCTGGGCGGGGGGCTGGCCGTAGCCAGGCTGCTGCTGCCCGTACCCGGGCTGCTGTTGCCCGTAGCCCGGCTGCTGACCGTACGGGTCGTAGGGGTTACCCACACTTGCTCCTTATTGATTGACCCTGTGGATATGTGACGCCCGCCGGACCCGGAGGGCTCCGCAAGTCTGACCGACGATCGACCGCGGCTCAAACCCGCAGAACACCGAACCGGACGAGCTGCCACAGCTCCGACCCGGCGAGGGCGGTGCCGAGCATGCGGGCACGGGTCTTCGGCTGGAGTGCCCACCACCGTCCCCCGAGCCCCAGCGGGGCGAGGGCGACGGCGATCGCACCGGTCAGGGCCAGCGGGTTCGCCAGCGCGCCGCGGACCGGACGGCCCGCGCCGAGCTCGACGAACACGGTGGTCCCCCCGCACAGGGGACACGGGAGACCGGTGAGCGCCCGCCAGGGGCAGAGCACGCCGGGGTCGTGGAGGCGGTGGATCCATGAGACGCCGACGGCCGCAACGGCCATCGCCGCAACGCGCAGCATCGCGCCCCGCGGGCCGTGCCGCGCTGCGGTGAGGGTCCGGCTGACGAGCCTGCCGAGCGCACCGTCCGGTGCTCCGGCGGCCGCCGCCCCGGGCGCTCCCCCCAACGAATCCTCCGCCTCGAAGACATACAGCTGAGTGACCCGTATACCGGGTCCACCCGGAGGCGGGTCAAGACCGGGCGGCGATCCGGGACGGGACCGTTACCGCGGGCATGCTGAGTCCACCTCGGTGCAAGAGTAGGACAAAACGCCAGGTATGCGGGCACGCTTTACGGTTACCGGTCCATGAATCGCTCCGCGGGGCACCGGGAGGCCCGGCGGGCACGGCCGTGGACGGCGGTGGACGGACGTGGACGGCGGTGGACGGCGCCACGGCGAAGTCGTGAACGCGGCGGCGGACGCAGCGCCGGACGCGGCGGACGCGGCGGCGGTGGGGCGCCGCGGGGTCAGGACTGGGACGACGCGGCGGCGCCCACGACCACCGGGCCGCCGGCGTCGGTGTGGTACTCCGCCTCGACGACGTCCGCCACGACCGCGGTGATGTTGTCCGGGCCGCCGTTGGCGCGGGCCTCCTCGATCAGCGCGGCGACGGCGCGCTGCGGATCGGCCTCCGCGGACAGCAGCTCGTAGATGCGCTGCGCCTCCACCGGGCCGCTCAGGCCGTCCGAGCACAGCAGGTAGCGGTCGCCGAGCCGGGCCTCGCGCAGGCGCAGGTCCGGTTCGCGGTCGTCCCTGCCGTCCAGCACCCGGTACAGCACGTGCGACAGCCGCGAGGTCTCGGCCGGGTCGGCGGTCTGCCCCGCCTGCTCGGCCTCGGCCTTCAGCAGCTCGTCCATCGTGTGGTCCTGGGTCATCTGGAACAGCTCGCCGTCGCGCAGCAGGTAGCCGCGCGAGTCGCCGATGTGCGCCAGGGCCACCGACTCGCCCGACCACAGCATCGCGGTCAGGGTGGTGCCCATCCGGCTCAGGTCGGGCCGCTCCTCGCGGACGATGCGGAGCTTCTCGTTGGCCTCCGCGACCGCGCGGCCGAGGCTCTCGACCAGGTCGTCACCGTGGGCGCCGGTGTCCAGCGAGCGCAGCGAGCCGATGACGGTCGAGCTCGCGACCTCGCCGCCGGCATAGCCGCCCATGCCGTCCGCGACCGCGATCAACCGCGCACCGGCGTAGCCCGAGTCCTCGTTGTTCTCTCGGTTGCACCCGATGTCACTGCCTGCTGCGTACCTGATTGCTACGTTCATACCGATTTCGATGACGATCCTGTCAGAGGAGTTGTATCACTCACGGGCGGCCTCCCCGGCCCGGTCCGCACCGTCCCGCCCGCCGGCGCCGTCCCGGCCGCCGTCGTGGCCGATGCCGTGCCGGACGGCGTACAGCGCCGCCTGCGTCCGATCCTGCACTCCCAGTTTCATGAGCAGATTACTGACGTGCGTCTTGACCGTCTTCTCCGAGACCACGAGCGCGCGGGCGATCTCCCGGTTGGACCTGCCGCGCGCGATGTGCACCAGCACCTCCCGTTCCCGTTCGGTGAGCGCGCCCAGGCCGCGGTCGGCCGGCCCGCGCCCGGGCCCGCCCTCGGATCCGGTGCGCAGCATCGCCTCCGCCGCGTCCGGAGCGAACAGCACATGGCCGTCGTGCACCGCCCTGATCGCCTGGACGAGGGCGCGCGGGTCCACGTCCTTGTACAGGTAGCCGGCCGCGCCCGCCTGCACCGCCGGCAGCACGTGCCCGCGCTCGGTGACGCTGGTCAGGATCAGCACCCGCGCCCCCACTCCCCGAGCCCGCAGCTCCGTCAGCGCGGTCACGCCGTCGGCGCCCGGCATCTTGAGGTCCATCAGCACGATATCGGGCTCCAGCGATTCGGCCAGCGTCACGGCCGAAGTGCCGTCCGCGGCCTCGCCGACGACCTCGATGTCGTCCTGGATGCTCAGAAACGTCCGCAGCCCCTGCCGGACGACCGGATGGTCGTCGGCGATCAGCACCCGGATGGGTCCCGCCAGTGGCGTCACAGCGGCACCTCCAGGCGGACGGTCGTCCCGCGGCCCGGGGCGGCGTCGATGGCGAACGTCCCGCCGATCGAGCACGCGCGGTCGCGCATCGACGCGAGCCCGAGCCCGCCCTGCTGGTCGCCGTCGAGGGCGTCGAAGCCGGATCCGTCGTCGGCCACCTCGAGCATGGCGCGGCCGTCGTCGACGGTGAGGCTGACGTCGACCGTGCGCGCCCCGGCGTGCCGCAGCGCGTTGTAGACGGCCTCCTGCGCGATCCGCAGCACGACGGCCTCCTGGTCCTCGGCGAGGACGACCGGCTCGGCGGCGGTGAACCGGACGGCGGTGTCGTGCGCCCGGTCGAGCACCTCGGCGTGCTTGCGCAGCGAGGCGACCAGGCCGTCGGCGAGGTCCGCCGGGCGCAGCTCGAAGATGACCGCGCGCAGTTCGGCGAGCGCGTCGGCGGCGAGCCGCTCGACCTGCTCCAGCTCCCGGACGGTCCGCGCCGGGTCCTTCTCGGCCAGCGCGGACGCGGTGCGGGCCGTCAGCCGCAGCGAGAAAAGCTTCTGCGCGACGGCGTCGTGCAGCTCGCGGGCCAGCCGGTTGCGCTCGGCGACGACCGTCAGCTCGCGGTTGTGCTCGTACAGCCGGGCGTTGGTGATCGCGATGGCGGCGTGCGCGGCGAACAGGGCCAGCAGGTCCTGGTCGTCCTGCGTGAACCCGCCGGGCCGCTTCTTGTTCGCCAGGAAGATGATGCCGAGGACGTCCTCGCCGTCCTCTATCGGCACGCCCAGGAAGTCCTTCAGGACGGGGTGCGCGACGGGCCAGCCCTCGAACTCCGGCTCCTTGCGGATGTCGGGCAGCCGCTTCGGCGTGTCGCCGTGCAGCATCGCCGCGAGCATGCCGTGCTGGCGGGGCAGCGGGCCGATGCGCTCCCAGTCCTCCTCGGAGACGCCCTCGACGACGAACTCGGCGAACGAGCCCTCGTCGTCGGGCACGCCGAGCGCCGCGTACCGGGCGTCCAGCAGCTGCGCCGCCGCCCGGACGATGACCTGCAGCACCTCGTGCACCGACAGATGGCGGGTGACCGCGAGCACGGCGGAGCTCACCGCGTGCAGGGTCGCGCCCTGCCCGGTTCCGAGCCCTTCCGCGTCGCCCATCGCGGCTTCTCGCCTCCCCCTTCGCGCGCCGTCCGGCGCGCACATGTGAAGACCGTACTCGGTTTTGCGCCCGCGCCTCCGGACGCGGGCCCCGGCATGGGGGGTCCGGGGTCCTACGACCATTTGCGGAGCGGGCTCGGGGGCCGATGGCCGATGCCGGAAACCCTGCGGATTCCTAACGTCGAGGGCATGAAGACGGCCGGTACGAAGACAGCACTGATCACTGGAGCGTCGCGGGGCCTCGGGCGGGCGCTGGCCCGCGAGCTGGCGGGGGACGGCTGGCGGCTCGTCATCGACGGCCGCGACGCGGCGGCACTGGACGCGGCGGCCCGCGAGATCGGCGGTGACGTCACGGCCGTCGCCGGGGACGTCACCGACGCCGCGCACCGCGCCGACCTCGCCCGCGCGGTCGCCGGCGGGCTCGACCTGCTCGTCAACAACGCGAGCAGCCTCGGGACGACGCCGCTGCCCCGGCTCGCGGACCAGCCCGTCGCCGACCTCGCCGAGACCTACGCGGTCAACGTGCTGGCGCCGCTCGCGCTGATCCAGGCCGTCCTGCCGGCGCTGCGGGAACGGCACGGCGCGATCCTCAACGTCAGCTCGGACGCGGCGGTCGAGAACTACGCGACGTGGGGCGGCTACGGGTCGTCCAAGGCGGCGCTGGAGCAGCTGTCCAACGTCCTCGCGGCCGAGGAGCCGGACGTGCGGGTGTGGTGGGCGGACCCGGGGGAGATGCGCACCGACATGCTGCGCGCCGCAGGCGAGGACGCCGACGCCGCGCCGCCGCCCGAGGAGGCCGCGGCCGCGTTCCACCGGCTGGTCGACGGCCGGCCCGCCAGCGGCCGGTACCGCGCCGCGGACCTGGCGGACCCGCGATGACCACCGTGATCGAACCGGAGGAGGCGGCCGCCGGGGAACGGCCGCGCCAGGGGGTGATGAGCGGCGGGTACCGGATCGCCACCCTCGGCATCGTCCTCGTCGTCACCCTCCTGGCGTTCGAGTCCATGTCGGTCGGGACCGTCATGCCCGCCGTCGCCGGCGACCTGCACGGCCTGTCGCTGTACGCGTGGGGGTTCAGCGCGACGTTGATCGCGAGCCTGCTGTCCACCGTGCTGGCGGGCGGCTGGGTCGACCGGTTCGGCCCGGCCCGCCCGTTCATGGTCGGTCTCGCCGTGTTCGTCGCGGGGCTCGCGGTGGCCGGAGCCGCGCCGACGATGTGGCTGTTCGTCGCCGGACGCGCGATCCAGGGCCTCGGCTCCGGCGTCCCGATGGTCGCGCTGTACGTCGTGATCGCCCGCGTCTACCCCGAGCACCTGCGGTCCCGCGTGTTCGCCGCGCTGTCGGCCGCGTGGGTGCTGCCGTCGCTGATCGGCCCCGCCGTCGGCGGCGCGGTCGCGCAGCATGTCGGCTGGCGCTGGGTGTTCCTCGGCCTGATCCCGCTGGTCATCCCGCCCGCGCTGCTGCTGACGCCCACGCTGCGCGGCGTCCGCCGCTCCGACACCGCACCGGACGCGGCGGGCCGCGCCCGCTACACGGCCGCCATCGCCGCCGCCGCGGGCGCCGGGCTCCTCCTCTACGGCCTCGGACGCACCGGCTGGACCATGCTCCCCGCCGCCCTGATCGGCCTCGCCGGGCTCGGCTACGGGCTGCCCCAGCTGCTGCCCGCCGGGACGCTCCGGCTCCGCCGCGGGCTTCCCAGCGTCGTCCTCGTCCGGGCGCTGCTGTCCGGCGCGTTCTTCGGCGCCGACTCCTTCATCCCGCTGACGCTGACGTCCCTGCACGGATTCAGCGCCACGACGGCCGGCGTCGTGCTGACCGTCGGCGGGCTCGGATGGTCCGCCGCGTCCCAGATCCAGGGCCGGTCGGAACGGTCCCGGACGTTCTTCGCGCTGGTGGGAGCGGTGCTCGTCCTCGTCGGGATCGTCGCCGTCACCGTCGCGCTCCAGCTGTCCGGCTGGGCGGCCGTGCCCGCCTGGATCGTCGGCGGCGCCGGCATGGGCTTCTCGATCGGCAGCCTCAGCGTCCTGATGCTCGACCTTTCGCCCGAGGACGAGCAGGGCGTCAACTCCTCGGCGCTGCAGATCGCCGACACCCTCGGCTCGTCCCTCGTGGTGGGCGCCGCGGGCGCGCTCGTCACCGGCTTCGGCACCGGCCGGCTCCACCTGGGGCTCGGCGCGGCCGGAGCGATGTTCGCCGCGATCGCCGCCGCCGGCGTGATCGCCGCACTCCGCCTGGAGGCCCGGAAATGACCGACATCCTCGACTTCACCCTGCCGCCGTCCCTCGAAGCGCACGAACCCCCGGAGGCGCGCGGGCGCACCCGCGACGGCGTCCGCCTGCTCGTCGGCCGGCGCGGCACCGGCGAGGTCTCCCACCACGCCTTCCGCGACCTGCCGTCGCTGCTCGACCCCGGTGACCTCCTCGTCGTCAACACCTCCGCCACGCTGCCCGCCGCCGTCCGCCTCGACCGGATCAGCGTGCACTTCTCCACGCCCCTGCCCGGCGCCGACGACCGCGACTGGATCGTGGAACTGCGCCGCCTGTCCGGCAAGGCGAGCCTCCCCTACGGCGGCGGCAGCCCCGGCGAATGGATCCCGATGCCCGGCGGCGCCACCCTCACCCTCATCGGCCGCCGCACCCACCGGCTCTGGCAGGCCCGCCTGAGCACCGACGTCGTCCCCTACCTGCGCGACCACGGCGTCCCGATCCGCTACGGGTACGTCCGCCGCGACTGGCCCGCGTCGGCCTACCAGACCGCGTTCGCCCACGACCGCTCGACGGGCAGCGCCGAGATGCCGAGCGCCGCCCGCCCCTTCACCCCCGAACTCGTCACCCGGCTGGTCTCGCGCGGCGTCCTGATCGCCCCGATCACCCTGCACACCGGCGTCGCGTCCCCCGAGGCCCACGAACCCCCGTACGCCGAGCGCTACGAGGTGCCCGCGCCCACCGCCGCGCTGGTCTCCCACGTCCGCTCCCGCGGCGGCCGCGTCATCGCGGTCGGCACCACCGCCGTCCGCGCCCTGGAGACGTCCGTGGACGCCTCCGGCCACGTCGGGCCGTCCTCGGGCTGGACCGAGCACATCGTGACCCCCGACCGCGGCGTCCGCGCCGTCGACGGCCTCCTCACCGGCCTCCACGAACCCCGCTCGTCCCACCTGATGATGCTCACCGCCATAGCCGGCCGCCCCCTGCTGTCCGCCACCTACCAGGCCGCCCTGGACGCCCACTACCTCTGGCACGAATTCGGCGACCTCAACCTCCTGCTCCCCTGACCCTCGGCCCGCGGGTGGCCCGATGCGGCGAACCCGAGCCCTTACGGCCGGACGATCCCGGGCGCATCGGGCCGTACCGGCTGCTCGGACGCCTGGGGCAGGGCGGGATGGGGACGGTCTACCTGGCCGAAGGCCCCGGCGGGGAGCGGGTGGCCGTCAAGGTCATCAACCCAGAGCTCGCGGGGGAGGGCGACGCGCTGCGGCGGTTCCGGCGGGAGGTCGCGGCCGCGCGGAGGGTGCGGCGGTACTGCACCGCGCCGCTGATCGACGCCGACCTCGACCGGCGCCCGCCCTACCTCGTCACCGAGTACATCGACGGCCCGAGCCTGGACCGCGCGGTCGCCGAACGGGGACCGCTGGCCGGATCGGCGCTGGAGGGCCTCGCGGTCGGCGTCGCGACCGCGCTGGCCGGGATCCACCGCGCGGGCATCGTGCACCGCGATCTCAAACCGGCGAACGTGCTGCTGTCCCCCACCGGCCCGCGAGTGATCGACTTCGGCATCGCGCGGCCCCTCGACGAACCCGGCGGGCCGACGCGCAGCGGGCAGTTCGTCGGGACGCCGTCCTACATGGCGCCCGAGGTGCTGCTCGGGGAGCCCGCCGGGCGGGCGTCCGACGTGTTCGCCTGGGGGTGCGTGGTCGCCTTCGCGGGGACGGGACGGCCGCCGTTCCGGGGCCGGACGACCGCCGAGACGTTCCATCACATCCAGACGCGCGAGCCGGTGATGGACGGCCTGGACCCCGAGCTGCGCGGGCTCGCCCTGGCCACGCTCGCCAAGGACCCGCGCGACCGTCCGTCCGCCGGCGAGCTGCTGGATCAGCTGGTCGGCGACGTGCGTCCCGACGACCCGGCGACGCTGGAGGCCACCGTGCGCGCCGACTGGACCGAGGAGCGGACGCCGGCCCCGGCGGTCCCGCCAGCCCCGCCGGCCTCTGCGCAACCGAACCGGCGTTCGCTGCTGCCCGGCGCGGTGTCGGCGGCCGTGGTCGTCGCGGTGGCGGCCGGGGCGCTCATCGCCCGCGGCGTCGGCACCGGCCCCGACACCGGGCCGTCCGGTGACGTCACGCGGGTCTGGGGCGACGACTTCACCGACACCAACGGCGGCTGGCCGGGCGGCCTGAACCACACCGCGGGCGAGGAGAAGGGCTCCGGCTACGGCAGCGGCGACTACCTGGTGGATTCGGGGACGACCGACGCCAACTGGGTTCCGGCGCCCCTGGACATCGCCAAGATCCCGGCGCGCGCACTGGTGACGGTCAAGGTCAGCGGGCAGGGCCCGCCCGGCAAGGGCTGGTACGGGGTCGACTGCCGCGCCGTGGCCGACACGCCCGGCATGACGGGCCGCCGGTACGCCTTCACGGTCCGGGAGGACGGCCGGCGGGCGGTGCTCACCAAGGCCAGCCCGGAGCAGGGCGTTCAGGAGCTGGCGGAGAGCGGCCCGATCCGGTCGCTAAAGCAGGCCAACAAGGTCCAGATCACCTGCGAGGACGAGAACGGCGGCAGGAAGGTCCGGCTGCGGCTCTGGGTGAACGGGCACCGGCTGATCGACGCGACCGACGCCCGCGGGCCGCTGGGCCCGGGCCGCATCGGCCTGGAAGCCGCGCCCGGCGGGGGAGACGTCCCGGCGATGTCCGCGGCGTTCGACGACCTGGCCGTCTGCGAGATCGGCTGACCGGGGCGCGGGCCGTCTCGCATGGCGGACCTCGCGCACGAGGGGTGCGCGCCGGCCGGTACCGTTGTGGACAGCTATGGACGGGTCAGCACAGCGAACGCTGCTCATCACACTCACCGGACGCGACCGCCCCGGCGTGACGTCGCGGTTGTTCCGCACACTCTCCCAGTTCCCGCTCACCGTCGCCGACGTCGAGCAGGTCGTGATCCGCGGGCGGCTCGTCCTCGGCGTCCTGCTCGCCTACACCGAGGGCGCCGACATCGGCCGCGTGTGGAACGCCGCCGAGAAGGTCGCCAACGATCTCGACATGGAGATCGAGCTGTCCACCGGCCGCAACAAGCGGATGCCGAAGCGCGGCGGCCGGCTGCATGTCACCGTGCTCGGCGCCCCGCTCAAGCCCGCCGCGATGGCCGGGATCGCCGGGCGGATCTCCGCGCACGGCGCCAACATCGACCGGATCGAGCGGCTCGCGCAGAACCCGGTCACCTGCATCGAGATGGACGTCTCCGGCGCCGACCCCGACACGCTGCGCGCCGGGCTCGCCGTCGAGGCGGCCGAGCAGCAGGTCGACATCGCCGTCCAGCACGGCGGGCTGAGCCGGCGCGCCAAGCGGCTGATCGTCATGGACGTCGACTCCACCCTGATCCAGGGCGAGGTGATCGAGCTGCTCGCCGAGCACGCCGGCTGCCTCGACGAGGTCGCCAAGGTCACCGAGGCCGCGATGCGCGGCGAGCTCGACTTCGAGGGCTCGCTGCGCGAGCGGGTCGCGCTGCTCGCCGGGCTCGACGCGGCCGCGATCGACGACGTCCGCGACCGGCTGAAACTCGCCGCCGGGGCCCGCACCATGGTCCGCACGCTCAAGCGCCTGGACTACAAGTTCGCGATCGTCTCCGGCGGGTTCACGCAGGTCACCGACGCCCTGGTCGACGACCTCGGCATCGACTACTCCGCCGCGAACACCCTGGAGATCGAGAACGGCAAGCTCACCGGCCGCGTCACCGGACCGGTGATCGACCGGGCCGGGAAGGCCGCGGCGCTGCGGCGGTTCGCCGCCGAGGCCGGCATCCCGGTCAGCCAGACCGTCGCGATCGGCGACGGCGCCAACGACCTCGACATGCTCCAGGCCGCCGGGCTCGGCGTCGCCTACAACGCCAAGCCGGTCGTCCGGCAGGCCGCCGACACCGCCGTCAGCGTCCCCTACCTCGACACGATCGTGTTCCTCCTCGGCATCTCCCGCGAGGAGGTCGAGGCCGCCGACGCCGCCGACGCGGCCCGGGACGCCTGAGGGCTCACTCCCAGGCGGCGGTGCGGGGATCCGTGCCGTGCGCCTCGGCGTTGGCGGAGATCGCGTCCTGCAGCCAGCCGGCGAGGCCCGGCGCCATCGCGTCGTAGTACGCGGCGAATCCGGGATCTTCGGCGAACATCCGTCCCAGGCAGACGTGCATCGCATGCGTGCAGTCGAAGTACGTCGACATCAGCGTGCGGTGCCGTTCGGCGAGCGCATTCGCCTCGGCGGAGCCGGGGGCGACGCCCGCGCGTCGGGCGGCGGCGAGGTCGGCGTTCAGTGCCTCGGTCCGCGCGACGGCGTCCTTCCAGTCCTGCGCGGTCATCCCGGCGGCGCGTTCGGCGTACTGGACCCACTGCCGGGTGCCGCCCCAGCGGTCCCTGGCCTCCCCGACCCACTCGGGACGCCAGTCGGCGCCGAAGATCTCGACCTGCTCCCGCGGCGTCAGCCGCAGCCCGGCGTCCAGCGCCTCCAGCATCCGGTCGACGGCGCGGGCCATCTCCCGCAGGCGCCCGGCGCGCTCCAGCAGCGCGGCCCGCTGCCGCAGCAGATGGTCGCGGGCGTCGGCGGACGGGTCGTCGAGGATCCGGCCGATCTCCGCGAGCGGGAAGCCCAGCTCCCGGTAGACGAGGACCCGGTGGATGCGGGCGACGTCGTCGGCCGAGTACACCCGGTACCCGGCGCGGGTGCGCCCGCTCGGGCTGACGAGCCCGACCGCGTCCCAGTGGTGCAGCGTCTTCACGCTGACCCCGACCAGCGCGGCGGCCCGTCCGACGGTCAGCCCGTCCGCCTCGGCATGCGTCACCGGCCCAGTGTCGCGCACCGGGCCGGTGACCTGCGCGCTCACGGCCGCGGGACCTCGAGGCCCGCCTCGCGCATCCAGGCGGCCTGCGGCCCGTCCGGGTCGAGCGGCCTGGCGGCCGTCATCACGACCCGGGCGCTCTCCGGCGTGACGACCTCCAGCTCGACGGAGTTCCACGGCTTGTCCACCGGCCCGCTCGTGCATCCCGGCACCAGTTCCTCGCAGCGCGCGGCGATCTCGTCGATCTGGCCGAGCACGCAGGCGAAGCTGACGCTCACCGCCGGCGCCCCACCGCCGGGCTCGCCCGGCTCACCGGGCACCAGCAGGACGTCCTGGAACGCCCAGCGCCGCAGGTGGGTCACCTGGCCCGGGACGGAGAACAGGTCGATGAAGCCGAGCCCGCGGATCCAGAAGTCCTTGGACGACTCCAGGTCGCGGGTGGGGACGGTGACGAACACCGGCATGCCGTAGATCTCCCGGTAGGGCTCGGGAGGCACCGCATCGGCCGCCGGAAGGGGGACGGGGCTGACGTACTCGCTCATGACCCGAGATCGTCGACCCTCCCGCGACGTCAGGGTCAAGCCGCGACCGCGACCGCGCCCGCCTCCCGCCCCGTAACGATCATCGCGGGGGTTTCGGGGTAGGAGTGGGTCGTGCGGTCACCGGAACCCGCCGGGGCCGCCGGGACGAGTCGGGAAGGCGAGCCGGAGCGGTGCTGAAGCGTGCGCGGTCGGCGTACGCCCAGATCAACGGGCAGACGGCGCCGTTCTACGGGCTGGCGGCGGCCCTCGCCATGGCGATCCCGCTGCTGGCCGGGTCGCTGACCGGCCACGCCGCGCAGGGCTCGATGATCGCGCTCGGCGCGTACCTGGTGGCGCTGCGGGCGCCCGAGGGGCCCTACGGCAACCGCGCGCGGGACCTGGCCAGCGGCGTGCTGATGGTCGCGATCGGGTCCGCGGTCGGCGGGCTGCTGAGCGGGCACACCTGGCCGGCGGTCGTCGTGGTGCCGCCGCTGATCGCGCTCGGCGTCGCGGTGCCGCGGATCGGGTCGACGGCCGGCCTCGCGGTGCTGCTGAGCGCGATCCGGCCGCCGTCGGCGGACGTCATCGGGATCGGCCTGCTGGAGCTGATCGGCGGGCTGCTCACCATGGGCCTGCTGCTCGTGCCCTGGCCGGTGCGGCGGCTGCGGCCGCTGCGCGAGGCCCTCGCCGAGGCCGCCGACCGGGTCGCCGAGGCGCTCGACGCCATCGGGCAGGACGTCGGCGCCCCCGATCCGAGCCCGCTGGAGGCCGTCGAGCTCACCAACCCCGACCTGCTCGCCGTCACCCGGATGCCCGACTGGGAGGAGCGGCGGCGCGCCGCGTCCGAGGCGCTCACCGACGCCCGCGCCACCTACGGGCTCTACCGGTCCGGGCGGGGCCGCGGCGAGCCGACCCGGCCGGAACGGCTGATCGACGCGCTGGGCCGCGTCCTGCACGAGACGGTCACGCTGCAGGCCGTCCTGGAGGCCGCGAAGAACTACCCGCCGGACCGCGAATGGACGCTGGAGACGCAGACCGCGGTGTCCGCGCTCGCCGCCCGGCTGCGGCTGCTGGCCGGCGCGATCGCCACCAACGGCGAGGCGCCGCTCGGCGGGGAGGACTCCGCCGCCGTCCGCCGGATGGGGCGGCTCGCCGAGCAGATCAGGCGCGCCGGGCTGGCCGGCGACGAGGACCTCATCGCGGTGTCGCTGATCGGGCAGGTGCGGCGGTCCATCGACCGCATCGCCGGCGAGACGTCCTCGGCGCGCC
Source organism: Actinomadura opuntiae (assembly GCF_030283205.1). Lineage (GTDB taxonomy): Bacteria > Actinomycetota > Actinomycetes > Streptosporangiales > Streptosporangiaceae > Spirillospora. Next base: position 78,950 of record NZ_JASNWF010000014.1, on the reverse strand, counting down.
GGGTCATCGCCGGGGGCCTGCGGATCGGGATCGGGCCGCCGCGGATGCCCGGCGCCCCGCACCCGATGTCGGCGCTGGAGCAGGCCCGGCGCGCCGTGCGCACCCGGTCGCCGCTGTTCCGGCAGGTCACCCGGGTGTACGTGACCGCGGTGGTGTCGATGGCGCTGGCCGCCGGGCTGCACATCCCGCACGGCCACTGGCTGACGATCACCGCGATGCTGAGCCTGCGCGCGACCTACGGCGAGACCGTCGAACGGCTGGTGCAGCGGGTCGGCGGCACCGCCGCCGGGTCGGTGGTCGCCGCGGTCGTGCTGACGCTGGCGCCGGTCCAGCCGGCCGTCGCGCTGATCGTGTTCGTCTTCGCGCTGGCGGGGTTCGCGCTGCGGCCGATCAACTTCGCCTACTGGGGGCTGTTCGGCACGCCGCTGGCGATGATGCTGCTCGACTTCTCCGCGCCCGCCGACTGGCGGATCGCCGGGGAGCGGATCGGGCTGGTCGCCGGCGGGACGGTGCTGTCGTTCCTCGCCGTCCGGCTGCTGTGGCCCGCCGGGCACCTGGAGCGGCTGCCCGTCCAGCTCGGCCGGATGCTGTCGGTGCACGCCGACCTCGTCCGGGCGGCGGCGGACGTGGCGGGCGGCGAGCGGGTCCGGCTGCCGCAGGAGAAGGTCGTCACCGCGGAGCGGTCCGCGGAGGCCGTCGCCGAGACCGGGGACCGGCTGCGGCACGAGCGGGTGCCCGACACCGAGCTGATCGGCCGGCTGCGCGACGCCGTCCGCGCCGCGCACCGCGTCCGCGACCACCTCATCGCGGTCGCCCGGGTGACCCGCGAGGAGGCCGTCGACACCGGGCCGGTGCCGGAGATCCTGGACCGGCTCGCCGACCAGCTGGAGGAGGCCGCCGCGCTGCTGGAGGAGCCGCCGGAGGAGGACCTGAAGACGCGCTCGCCCGCCGAGGAGCTGGAGGAGGAGCTCGCCGACCTCGACTCCTACCTGGCGACGCTCACCAAGCGGCGCCGCGCCGAGATCAAGTCGGGCGTCGGGCGGGAGGAGTTCACGCCGCTGCGGCACGCGCTGCTGCAGGTGTCCGGGACGCGCTACACGATCAGGTCGCTGCGCCGCGACACCGGCCGGGTGATCAACGCCTCGCTGGCCGCGGCCGGGCGGCGTTCGTGAGCGCTCAGTCCTTCGGGGTCCGGAAGGCGACCAGCGTGCCGAGGCCCGGCCGGACGTTCGCCCACGGCCCCGGCAGGTCGACGACCGCGAGCGCGCACGTGGGGAACTGCTCCGGCGCCTGCCCGGTCAGGTCGTGGACGAGCTGGTGCACCGACGGGTTGTGCCCGACCAGCAGGAGCGTCCCGGTGTCGTCCGGCGTCTCGGCGACGAGGGACATCAGGACGTCGGGGTCGTTGTCGTAGATCCGGCCCTCGAAGTCGGTGTCGGCCTGGAGCGCGAGCAGGTCGAGCGTCTCGCGCGTGCGCGCGGCGGTGGAGCACAGCACCCGCCCGGGGACGAGCCCCTCGGCGCGCAGCCACTCCCCGGCCGCCGCGGCGTCGCGCCGCCCGCGGTCGTTGAGGGTCCGTTCGATGTCGGGCGTCCCGAATTCCGCGACGGCCTTGGCGTGGCGGAGCACGATGAGCGTCGGCATGCCCGCCACCCTAGTGCCGCGTCCGGACGCCCCGGGCACCGTCGTGCCAGCTCACGCCCGCGCGGGTCACGGCGCGACGAGCGCCGCGAGCCCCCACAGCAGGAGCAGGATGCCGAGCATCCCGCAGAGCACCAGCGCGAACCCCTTGCCCCCGGACAGGGCCGGCTTGTCGCCGCTCGCCACAGCGCCTCCCGTTTCCACTCGCCGTTCCCGCGTACAGCGTACGACCGGTCCCGCGTGCTCCGGACACCACCCGGGCCGAACGCGCAAGGGGCCGGTCCCGCGTGCTCCGGACGCCATCCGGGCGAACGCGAAAGGGGCCGGTGGCGCGATGCCACCGGCCCCTCGGAGTCGCTCCGGGTCAGGACGCCCCGGCCGGGGACTCGTCGGCCTTGCCGGAGGTCGCGGCGCCGTTCGCGTCGGCGCCGACCGCGGCCCCCTCGGGCCCGGTCGCCTCCTGCGCGGGAGCGCCGGCCTGCTCGGGCGCCGTGGCCTCGACCTCGGCGTTCCCGCCGCCCGCGACCTCACCGCCGGCGCCCTCGCCGCCCGTGACGGCGCTGGGGGACGCCGCCGCGTCGCCGCCCGCCTCGACCGACGGGGCGATCGGGTCGGCGCGGCGCTTGGAGATCACGATCGCCGCGACGACGATGCCGACGGCCACGACCGTCACGCCGACCCGCAGCGCGTAGTTGTCGGCGTAGGTCACGACGGCGTCCGCGATCAGCAGCGCGACCAGGTTCATCACCTTGATCAGCGGGTTGATCGCGGGGCCGGCGGTGTCCTTGAACGGGTCGCCGACCGTGTCGCCGATCACCGTCGCCTCGTGCGCCGGGCTGCCCTTGCCGCCGAGGAAGCCCTCCTCGACGACCTTCTTGGCGTTGTCCCAGGCGCCGCCGGCGTTGGCCAGGAACACCGCCATCAGCACCCCGGCCGCGATCGCGCCGCCCAGGAACGCGCCGAGCGGCGCGTACCCGAGCCCGAAGCCGACCGCGATCGGCGTCAGGATCGCCAGCAGTCCGGGGGTGGCCAGCTCGCGCTGCGCGTCCCGGGTGCAGATGTCCACGACCCGGTCGTAGTCCGGCTTCTCGGTGTAGTCCATGATCCCGGGCTTGGTGCGGAACTGCTCGCGCACCTCGACCACGACCCGCCCGGCCGCCCGGCCCACCGCCATGATCGCCAGGCCGGAGAACAGGAACACGACGGCCGCGCCGATGATCAGCCCGATCAGCACGTTCGGGTTGTCGATCGACAGGTTGATGCCGTGGTTGAACTGCGAGCCGATCGCGTCCTTGGCGCTCTTGGACGCGTCCGCGAGCGCGGAGTTGACCGCCGTCCCGAACGAGCCGAACAGCGCGGTCGCGGCGAGCACCGCCGTCGCGATCGCGATGCCCTTGGTGATCGCCTTGGTCGTGTTGCCGACCCCGTCCAGCCGCTCCAGGACCTTCGCGGCCTCGCCCTGGACGTCGCCGGACATCTCCGCGATGCCCTGGGCGTTGTCGGAGACGGGCCCGAAGGTGTCCATGGAGACGATCACGCCGACGGTGGTGAGCAGCCCGGTGCCGGCCATCGCCACCGCGAACAGCGCGACGGTGGTGTTGCCGAAGCCGAGCAGGAACGCGCCGTAGACGGCGGCGGCGATGACGAGCGCGGTGTAGACGGCCGACTCCAGGCCCAGCGAGATACCGGACAGGATGACGGTCGCCGGACCCGTCCGGGAGCTGTCGGTGACCTCCCGCACCGGCTTGCGGTTGGTCTCGGTGAAGTAGCCGGTCAGCAGCTGGATCGCGCTCGCCAGCACGATGCCGATGATCACCGAGCCGAGCGCCACCCAGCGGGGGTCGGCGTCCACGTTGTGGATGCCGCCGTCCAGGTCGGCGAACGACGAGGGCAGGTAGGTGAACGCGGCGATCGCCACGAGCACCGCGGAGATGATCGCGGAGATGAAGAAGCCGCGGTTGATCGCCGTCATCCCGGACCGGTCGCCGTCGCGCGGCATCACCGCGAAGATGCCGATCACCGCGGTGATGACGCCGATCATCGGCACCAGCAGCGGGAACACCAGGCCCTGCGTGCCGAACGCCGCGGTGCCCAGGATGAGCGCGGCGACCAGCATCACCGAGTACGACTCGAACAGGTCCGCGGCCATGCCGGCGCAGTCGCCGACGTTGTCGCCCACGTTGTCGGCGATCGTCGCCGCGTTGCGCGGGTCGTCCTCCGGGATGCCCTGCTCGACCTTGCCGACCAGGTCGGCGCCGACGTCGGCGGCCTTGGTGAAGATGCCGCCGCCGACCCGCATGAACATCGCGAGCAGCGCGGCGCCGAACCCGAAGCCCTCCAGCACCTTCGGCGCGTCGCCCTGGTAGGCCAGCACGACGATCGCCGCGCCGAACAGGCCGAGGCCGACGGTGAACATGCCGGCGACGCCGCCGGTGCGGAACGCGATCCGCATCGCGGTCTTCTCGCCGCCCTCCTCGCGGGCGGCCGCCGCGACCCGGACGTTGCCGCGGACCGCGAGCCACATGCCGGTGAAGCCGGTGACGGCCGAGAACACCGCCCCGATGACGAAGAACACCGACCGCCCGATGCGTTCGCTCCAGGAGTCGGCGGGCAGGAGCAGCAGCACCAGCGGAATGAGCACCACGAAGACGCCGACCGTGCGGAACTGGCGTTTCAGGTAGGCGCTCGCGCCGACCTGGACCGCGTGCGCGATCTCCTGCATCTTCTCGGTGCCCTGACCCGCGGCCAGTACATCGCGTACCAGGCCCGCGGCGACGGCCAGTGCCAGCAACGCGACCACGGCGACGACGACGACCAGTGACAGGTCGCCGCCGCCGAGATCCACGTCTGCTGCTGCAGTGGCCGGGCTTGACAGGGAAAGCCCAGACATCCGTCCTCCTCGACAGGGGTGTTGCGACTCGACCGTCAAAAGACGATCTTTACCGCCTACCCCGCGAGTCCTGATTTCGAACGCCTCGCACGGCAGCGCGGGTGCCGGGAGTCTACGCACGCGAACGGCGAATGAGAAGGCCGCCAGACCCTTGATGAGGATGTCACGGAAAAGCAATCCGCATTACGCCGTAATTTGACCTTTGAACCCGGTCGGCAGTTATTTCCGCAGGTCGGTCCGGGTAAGCACAGTATTACCCCGCAGCCACCTTGACGGCGCCGCAGCACCTCGCCCGGCCGGACCGCCTCGTCATTAAGCTAGGCATTAACACGCAATATGTCCAGACCCAAATCCGGGCGATTCAAGATCAATCCCTGAAGAGAATCTCACACGCCACCGCCCCTTCCGCCCCAGGCCCCTCACAACCCCCAGCACTAGCGCCACCCGCCGAACTCAAACCCGACCCCGAACACCAACGCACACCCCCCCAACCGACCACCGGCCCCCCACACCACCGCCCTGCGCCAACACGCGCACGCCACCCGCGGTCCCACGCCTCGGTGCGGGTCGCCCTGTGACGTCCGCTCCGCGCGCGGTCCCCAGCGGCCCGGAAGTCTCCTCGGCGTCCTCGGCTGGAACGCGTCGAGGACGTGGACGAGGTCGCACCGGGCGTCACACGCCTCGTGAACGCCACCGAAGCGCGGAGGGAGCCGTCAAAGCGCGGGAGAACGCCGCCGATGTGACGAGCGGCGCCGCCGAAGCGGGGAGGACGCGGCGGGAGCGCGAGAGGACGGCGTGGGAGCGCAGGAAGGGCCGCAGGAGCGCGGGCGCCACAGCGACGAAGTGCGAGAGGGCGACCGGGTCCTCGTGCACGGGACGGGGCGGGCTCGGCCACGTCGCCGCGCGGGATCGCCGAGGCGCGTGGCGCGCCACATCGTCGTGACGGCGAGCATGCCTTCGTCCGCTCGCTCGGCGCCGACGAGAGGGCAGACTATCGGACGGCCGACTTCACCGAGGCCACCGGCGGCCTCACCGTCGGAGGCCAGGGGACAGCGAGCGGTCGCTGAGCGTGCTGCGTCCGGACGGGCTTCTCGTGACCGCCGTGGACCGTACGGACACCGCACTCGCGGCGACCGCCTTCGCGGCCGGACGCCGCATCACCATCGAGCCGACCACACCGTGCCTCGAAGCGCTGTCCCTACCCTCGCCAAGGACTGCCTGTCCCGTCCGTACGTCGTCCAGGTCCTGCCGCTCAATGATGCCGCCAAAACGCATGAGCTCATCGAGCCGGGCCGCACCAGAGCAAGGTCGTTTGCACCCGCCACCAGCTCGCTCCCAGGCGGCGATGGCCGACTGGAGGCGGGCACGGCGAACACCAGAACGACGCAGGTGCCACCACCACAGCGCGACGGAGATGGCCAGCAGCACCAGCACGCCACCGATCCCCTGGATGACGGCCCGCTGATGGCTCGGCTTGCGGTAATGGCGGCGGGCCCGCCAGGGCCGCAGGCCGGACCGGCCGCCGGACGTGCTGCGGAGGCGCCGGGCGGCGCGCCACCGCCGGAAACGGCGCGGCGGCTGGGCGCCCAGCGAACACCAGGCCGGCGCGGGCACGGTGACGACCGGGTCGGCGCAGACGCGGCGGAGACCGGGTTGGCGTGGAGGCGGGGGTGGGGCGGGCGAGGCCGAGGGGCGGGCATGGCGAAGGCCCCGCCGGGGGCGGGGCCTTCGCCTGCGCTCTGGGGGACGGGCCGGTCGGTGCCGGGCGGGGAGATCCCTCCCGCACCGCGGCCGGGTTCAGATGGTCGCCTCCGCCTCCGCGGGCCAGCTCATCCTGATCTGGACGCCCTTCGGTGTAGTGGCGATCTCCACGTCGTCGGCGAGCCCGGCGATGACGGCGAGCCCGAGTTCGGCGGTGCCCTCGCCCAGCCCGAAGTCCAGGTCGTCGGCGTCCGGGGGCGCCGGTGGACCGCCCGCCGCGTCGTCCCCGGGAACGGTGTCGCTCACGGTGACCTCGAAGCGGCGGCCGGCGCCGGTCAGCTCGAGCCGGACCGGCTCGTCCGGGCAGTGCAGGCGGTGCGCCTCCACGGTCCGCGAGCACGCCTCGCCGACCGCCAGCCTGACCTCGTCCAGCAGCGCCTCGGCGACGCCGCTGCGGCGGGCCACCGCGGTCACGATCAGGCGGGCGGTCCGGACATGGACGGGCAGCGCACTGAAGGACAGTTCAACGGTCGCCATCGTGGTGTCAGGCCGCCTACTTCGCGCCCTTGCGCTTCTCCTCGGCCTCGGCGATCGAGTCGTGGATGCCGAAGACCTTGGTCAGCCCCGTGATCCGGAAGATCTTGAGGATGCGCTCCTGGGTGCAGACCAGCTCCAGCGAGCCGTCGTGCGCGCGGACCCGCTTCAGCCCGCCGACCAGGACGCCGAGACCGGTGGAGTCCAGGAACTCGACCTTCTCCATGTCCACGAGCAGGTGGAACTTGCCCTTGTTGACCAGGTCGATGAGCTTCTCGCGAAGCTTCGGCGCCGTGTAGACGTCGATCTCGCCCTCCACGTTGATGACGGTGAGGCCATCGTCGGTGGTGTAGTCGTTCACCTTCAGGTCCACAAATCCTCCAGCGCCGTGCAGCACAATCCGATCCCGCGCTCCGGGCTCCGCGGCGGCGGCCCGGGCGGCGAGACTTCGCCGAGATTCAACCACGCTCCGGCGCGGCGCACGCACGTTATCGACCAGTCGGGCGAAAGTTCGCGCCGTCCCGTCTGACCTGCTGATCCACACATGAGGACCGGGGGGACGGGCCCACCGGCGCCGGGGCGTTCCCGTAGTTTTGCCCCGGCTGGCAAACTGAAAACCTGATGGCCGCCCAAAGATCTTCAACCCCTCTCGACCGGCTGCTCGCCGACCCGTCCCGGCGGGACCGCATCACCCATGTGGAGCGCGTTCCCGCACGTGAGGGCCGTCGTGCACCGTGGCCGTCGTGGTCGCCCCCGCTGCTGGTGGACCGGCTGGCCGCCGCCGGGATCGAGGCCCCGTGGGAGCACCAGGCGGCCGCCGCGGAGCACGCCCGCGCCGGCCGCTCTGTGATCATCGCCACAGGCACCGCGTCCGGAAAGTCCCTCGCCTACCTGCTGCCCGCCATCGAGGCGATCTATGCGGGCGAGGACGACCACCGCCGCGAGGGGACGGTCCTGTACCTGTCGCCGACCAAGGCGCTCGCCGCCGACCAGCTCCGCGCGCTGCGCGGCCTGCGCCTCACCCGCGTCCGCGCCGCGACCTACGACGGCGACACCCCCCGGGACGAGCGCGCCTGGGTCCGCCAGCACGCCAACTATGTGCTGACGAATCCGGACATGCTGCACCGGTCGATCCTGCCCGGGCACTCCCGCTGGTCGTCGTTCCTGCGCCGGCTCCGCTACGTCGTCGTGGACGAGGCGCACGGATACCGCGGCGTCTTCGGCTCGCACGTCGCGCACGTCCTGCGCCGGCTCCGCCGGATCTGCGCCCGCTACCACGCCGCGCCCACCTTCGTCCTGGCGTCCGCGACCACGTCCGAGCCGGCGTCGACCGCGTCCCGCCTCACCGGCGTGGACGTCGTCGCGGTCGATGACGACGCCTCGCCGCGCGGTCCCGCCACGTTCGCGCTCTGGGAACCGCCCCTCACCGACCTGCGCGGCGAGCAGGGCGCGCCCGTCCGCCGGACCGCCACCGCCGAGGCGGGCGATCTCCTCGCCGACCTCGTGGTCGAGGGCGTCCAGACCCTCGCGTTCGTCCGGTCCCGCCGCGGCGCAGAATCCGTCGCGCTCGGCGCCAAACGCGCCCTGCACGAGGTCGCCCCCGCGCTCGCCGAGCAGGTCGCCGCGTACCGCGCCGGGTACCTCCCCGAGGAGCGCCGCGCCCTCGAAGCCGCGCTCCGCTCCCGTTCCATTGTGGGCTTGGCCAGCACGAACGCCCTCGAACTCGGGGTGGACGTGTCGGGGCTCGACGCCGTCCTCGTCTGCGGCTGGCCCGGCACCCGCGCGTCCCTCTGGCAGCAGGCCGGGCGCGCCGGACGGTCCGGGCAGGCCGCACTGTCGGTCCTCGTGGCCCGCGACGACCCCCTCGACACCTTCCTCGTCCACCACCCCGAGGCGATCTTCGGGACGCCCGTCGAGGCCACCGTCCTGGACCCCGACAACCCGTACGTCCTCGAACCCCACCTGTGCGCTGCTGCGTCCGAGCTGCCCCTCACCGACGACGACGCCGCGCTCTTCGGGCCGTCCACCGCCGATCTGCTCCCCGACCTCGTCCGCCGCGGGTTCCTGCGGCGCCGCCCCGCCGGCTGGTTCTGGACGCGCCGCGACAAGGCGTGCGACCTCGCCGACATCCGCGGCGCCGGTGGCGCGCCCATCCAGGTCGTCGAGGCCGCCACCGGACGCCTCCTCGGCACTGTGGACGAGGCGTCCGCGCACACGACCGTCCACGACGGCGCCGTCTACATCCACCAGGGCGAGTCGTTCATCGTGCAGACCCTCGACCTGGACGACTCCGTCGCCCTCGTCGAGGCCGCCGACCCCGACTACTCCACCACCGCTCGCGACGTCACCGACATCACCATCGCCGAACGGCTCCGCTCGACCTCCTGGGGCGACGCGACGCTCTGCTACGGCACCGTCGACGTCACCAGCCAGGTCGTCGCCTACCAGATGCGCCGCGTCCAGACCGGCGAGATGCTCGGCGAGAAACCCCTCGACCTCCCGCCCCGCACCCTGCGGACCCGCGCCGTCTGGTGGACGCTCTCCGAATCGCAGGTCGACGCCCTCGGCGACCTCGACCTCGCGGGCGCCGCGCACGCCGCGGAGCACGCCTCGATCGGCCTGCTCCCCCTGTACGCCACGTGCGACCGGTGGGACATCGGCGGTGTTTCCACCGCCGTCCACCCCGACACCGGCCTGCTCACCGTCTTCGTCTACGACGGCCATGAGGGCGGCGCCGGCTTCGCCGAACGGGGCTACGGCGACGCGTCCGCCTGGCTGCGCGCCACCCGCGACGCGATCGCCTCCTGCGAATGCGAGTCCGGCTGCCCGTCCTGCATCCAGTCCCCCAAGTGCGGCAACGGCAACGAACCCCTGGACAAGCAGGGCGCCCTGACGCTCCTGGCCGTCCTTCTGGAAGCGGCTCCCTAGTTCGGGGCGACGCGCTGGGCGGGGACGGACGGCTGTTCGTCCAGGCCCCGGCGGGCCTGCTCCAGCGCCTGCTGCAGCTTGCGGCGCTCCAGCTCCAGGGTCTGCAGCGACTCCTCGTGCTCCTCGCGCAGATCCCGCAGCTCCCTGCGCATGTCCATGGTGCGCCGGAACCCCAGTGCGGCGATGCCGGCGCCCGCCATGAAGACGATGGCGACGACGGCGCCGGCCAGGAACAGGTGCCACTCCTGCGTGACGCCGGGCACCTCGTGCCCGAACGCGGTCACGTGCACCTCACCGGTGTTGTCCAGGATGACGGCCACACCCGCGACGATGGCGGCGAGCGTGACGACCAACCCCAACATGATCATGCGGAGGGTCTCCTCTCCCGTGCCGGGGAAACTGGCAAGGCAGCCTAGACCCCCCGACAAATCCCCCGCCACCCCACGAACCCGGGCCTCGTACGAGCACGCAGCACGGCACCCGGTCCACCACCCGAAAACGCAGCCGCGAGGGCTACGCGCAGCGTCGGCTACTTGCGGCGCGGCTACCTGCCGCCAGCTCCTTGCTGCCGGGCTACTTGCTGCCGGGCTACTTGCTGCCGGGCTGCTTGCGGCGGAGCTAGCTGCAGCGCGACTACCTGCAGCCGAGCTACTTACTGCCAGCTACTGCTGCGGTCCTACTTGCAGCGGGGCTACTTGCGGCGGCGGCCTCGGGTGGTGGCGGAGCGGCGCTTGGTCGCGGACTTGGCGGACGCCGGCTTGCCGATCTGGACGTCGACGCCGCCGCGGGGCTGGCCGACCGTCGCCGGTCGCCGGCCGGTGCGGCTCTTCGGCTTCGCCTTCTGCGCCGGGCCGATCACCATCGTGTCGCCGGCGCGGGCTCCCTTGCCGTCCGGCTTCACCGGCGCCGTCTTGGCGATGGCCTCCGCGCGCGCGATCTGCTCGCGTGCGGCCTTGACGCGCTTGCGCCCGGTCCCGCCGCGCGCGATCCGGGCCGCGGTGCCGAGGCTGCTCGCCCCCACTTGGGCGACCCGCAGGCGCCGCGTCCACATGCCGAGGTGGCCCGCGACGATCAGCAGGATCAGCGCGATCCCGACGCTCTTGCCCCACTGCAACCGGTCGGTCGAGGCGACGTTCACCGCCTTCGGCGCGTCCGTCGCGATCTTCGGCGCGGGGTAGGTGAAGCCCGGCGTCGCGCCGTCCGGCTGGACGGACGGCAGCGTGACCGGCGACTCGTTGTTGAACGGCGTCAGCGGGGTGGACGTGCTCGGCGCGGACGTGCCGGACGGCAGCGACGGCGCGCTGCCGGAGGGCAGGCTTCCGGTGCCGCTCCCCGCGACGGCGCTGGCCGTCGACGTGGACGAGTACAGCGATCCGCCGCCGCCGGTGGACCGCCTGGCCCGCACACCCACCGAGACCGTTCCGCTCGACTTCGTCAGCGACAGGCTGGCGCTGCACTCCGTACCGGAGCAGAGCGACGCCAACGACCCGGACTTGGAGCCGACCCCGGAACCCGACAGGGCGTAGCCGAGGAGGTCGTCCTCATAGCCGCGGTTCCACTTCACCACCATCTTGCCGCCCGACACCCTTGCGGACACACCGGTCGGCGCGGCGGGCGCGATCCGCACGGTGAAGACGTTGGTGTCGTAGACCTGCCCGGTGATCGAGCCCTTGAGGTACGCCTTGTACTTGCCGTTGCGGCGCAGCTCCAGCGGGGCCGACAGGTCGCCCGCCCAGCTGCTCTCCTTCAGGAACGTGTCGCCGATGCCGGGGCCGTCGACGCGCAGCTGCATCTTGAGCGCGAAGTCGTAGTGCGCCTTGACCGTCACACTCGTGCCGCTGGTGATGACCGCGCCGTTCGCCGGGCTGATCACGGCCGTCGTGGCCGCGCCCGCGGGCGCGGCACCGAGGACCGGGATGCTCATCGCAAGGGGCGCCGCGAGTGCGACTGCACCGATCCTGCGAATGATGGTCACGGCCTCAATCCCTTCGACAGCGTCCTGCATCTCCACCCGCCGAGAACGACGCTCGCGGGGCGCACTGTGCCGAGTGATGACTATGGGCTCAGGGCAGCGTAACGTACCGCACGGTAGGAAAAGTCACAGGAAGGTGACAGAGCGGTAGCAGGAACCGGCTCCACCTCAGCCACCTCCCTATTGACATTCAGTGCAACGAGTCGCACCGGCTCAGGTTACGCCGTCCCGCCCCGCGGGGCCAGCCCGGGCCCGCGACTCGATGCGGACGGCACCGTCCCCGACCGGCGCCCGCAGCGCGACCGTCACGGAGACCTCGACGATCTCGCCGCGCACCGCGCAGCGGGCCATCCGCGCACCGGACCGGCGCGCGATCTCCCGCGCCGCACCGCAGGCGGCGGCGGACCCGTCCGGCACGCGCGCCGCCCCCGCCAGCGCCGCGAGGTCCGCCGCGGCGTCACCCCGATGCCGGGCCGCCCGCACTCCACCGACCTCCATGGCCACCACGCCACCGACCCAGATGAGGGCCATGAAGGCCACCACCCAGAGCGTCCCCGCACCCCGATCGCTCCGCCACCACCGCCCTACACCCATCCACACCTCCTGATCTCCTCTCTCCGACCCACAGCGGCAGCGCCTTTCCGCAGTCCGCGTACCGCGTCGTCCGGCCAACGTTCACGTCTCGGCTTGTCAGCCGTTGTCCGCGGCTCCCGGTTCCGTCGCGGCAGCGACATGGGCGTGGATGGTCAGGGCCGGGAGCCGGGAGGCCGCCGGGGCTTCGACCTGGGCGGAGACGTCCACCTGCACGGTCGCGGCGTCGCGCTGCACCTTCACGGTGGCGCCGGACGGCACCGCCTTGACCACCAGCTCCCGCACGGCGGTGAGGGACTCTCCTCGCGCCGCCGCCCGCGCTCCGGTCCGCGCGGCGTCGGTACAGGTGAGCTGAGCCGACGCAACCGCAACGCCCCACAGCGCGATGGCGGTGACCAGCACCAGGCTGGGCAGCGCCAACGCGATCTCCGCCGTCACCATGCCCCGGTCGCCCCTCAGCCGGCCTGCTGGAGTGCCTTTTTGATGATCCCGGCGAGCATCGTGTGCACCTCCGGACTCTGGACGATCTTGAACAGCAGGGTCGCGAACGCCGCGGCGGCAATGGTGCCGACGGCGTATTCGGCGGTCGACATCCCGCGGTCCCCGGAAAAGGCGCGCCATCTCCGCACCACCATCTGTATCGCCCGCATGGGGCCTCCTCGTTCTCCTCGTGGACGCCCGATCGCGTCCGTTCCCAGGCTCCGGCGCACCGCGCCCGCCCACCAGGCGAACCGCATTCTGTGGATAACTCCGCCCGCGTCTCACCGACCGCGTCGACGGATGCCGCCGCCACTGCGGAGAAGCTCACCGACGACAGCGAGAGCGGTTGCAACTACTGGACGGGGCCAGTGGGATGACGGCCGCACAGCACAAGCCACCACCCGACCGGCCCGTCACCGCGAAGACCACGGGCACTTCGAGATCACCCAACCGACCGCCACGTTCACGTGCACACGCGGCACTGGCTCGACAGGGCCGGGGTCACCATGGCAGGAGGATGGTCGAGGCGATCCCGGCGATCGCGGGCACCACACCGAGCAGGACGAACGCGGGCAAGAAGCACAGCCCGAGCGGAGCGAGCGCACGGATGCCCGCGGCCCGTGCCCGTTCGGCCGCCGCTGTGCGGGCGACCCGCCGCTGGTCGCGGGCAAGCCGTCCAAGGGATGGGGCCAGGGCCGCGCCGCTGGAGACGGCGCGAACGGCCGTTCGGGCCAGCGGCGCCAGGCTCGGCTCCGCGGTGAGTGCGAGCCACGCCTCCACGGGGTCGGCGCCGAGGCGGATCTGGACGGCCACGCCCCGCAACTCGTCCCCGAGGGGACCGCCGACCGCGTCCGCGACCGCCTCGACCGCGTCATGCCATGGGGCGCCGCCGCGTAGGCACGCGGCCAGCAGGTCCACCGCGACCGGGAGATCCGCGATGAGGCGGGCCCGCCGCCGTCTTCGGTCGGCGCTCCCGAGCCGGCCGAAGGAGTACCAGACGGCCACGGCGACCGCGACGCCGATCACCGCGCCGACCGGCCAGCCGAACGTCACCCAGCACATCACACCGGCCGCCAGGGACGCCGCCCGCCGGAGCACCCTCTCCCGCCGCCCGGTCTCGGCCCCTCGCTTGCTGCCGCCAGCCGGTCCAGCGGCTTCCCTCTGCTGAGGTGACGCGCCCCCAGACTGCCCGTCGAGTGCGCGGGATTCCGTACCGCGGACGAGACGCGCGGCCCCAGCGGAACGCAGAGCATCCCGCTTCCCTTTCCGCGCGGCATGCCTCGGTGATGCTCTGGAGAACTGTTCATCCAACCTGCGTCCGGCGGCGTTCGCCCCCTTCGGCAAGAGAAAGGCCGCCACCGCCGCGCAGAGCACCGCCATCAACGCCACCATCATTCCTCCATGTCTCTTGAGGTCTTTCCGCTCGCCGTCACCGTCCCGGCGGTATGGCTCCTCCCACCCGCCCACACGCGCCGAGAAGCCGCGCCCCGTGTCAGCCCCAGGCACACCAGCAGGCCAGCCCGCCGAATTCCGTCCCGCGCCCGCACGAACCGCGGGCCCGCCTACCAATAAGCACCAGCCAGCGAGCCATCCCGCCGCTTTCCCGCCCCGCCAGCCAGGCCTCACAAGGCCGCACTCCCACAGCCGCGCCCTCGGACAACGCGCCGCGGCGAGACCATGGACCCGTCTCCGTCCAGCGACAGCCGACGAACCGACTCGCCGCTTTCCGCACCGCTCCAGGACGCAACCCGCAAACCCCCGCTCCGGCAGGTGCGACCAGAAGGCGGTGGCGCCGTGTCGGACCGGGCCCGCAAACCCGCGCTCTGACAGAGGCGGCCTGCCGGTACCGCGCCCGCGTCACAATGGGATGTGCCCGCCCGCCTTCCATCAGGCGATGGTGGACGGGACGACCCGCTGCTTCCCCACCAAGGCGAAACAGCCTCCACAAGCCTGCGTGCGCGCTGGGACGGAACCGCAGCCCGCGTTCAGACCGCCGTGGTCTTGGGACTGCACCGCAGTCGGCACGTGTCCGCAGGCTGGTCTCCTAACGGCCGCGGCCAGCGGGGCGGTCGACCGGATTCCGCGGCGCGTCGGGGACGGGACCCGCACGTCCAGGCTCCGGCGGGCGCGTGCGGCGGGGTGACCTCCTTTCCGCAGTTTGCTGGGGCGGGCTCCGCAGGCCCGTGTTCTCTCAGGTGCGGCCGACGGTGGCCTGTCGGATTCCGTAGTGCGCCGGGGTGGGGCCCGCAAGCTGTGAGGCTGAGGCCGGTGACGCGGCGGCTGAGTATCAGGCCGCATCGGACGAGCCCGTGGGCGCGTGCTCCGTCGCAGTTGATGGTGTGGCCTGCCGAACTCCGTGGTGCTGCGGACGGGCCGGTGGTGCGTGTTCCATCAGTGGCGGCTGCACTCTGCGCGCTGGGGTGGGCGGGTGTCGAGGGACTGTGTTTTGTTGTGGTCGAGGGTCAGGTTGGGGATTCGGCAGATTTGGCTAGGTGGCGGGTCCAGTAGAGGCCGGTGGCGTTGAGGGCTATGCCGGTGATCAGGCAGGCCAGCCCGGGGAGGGAGCCGCAGAGGAAGGTGAGGGGATGGGCGCCCAGGGCGGCGGCCATGCCGAGGCCGAGCAGCGGCAGCCCGGCGAGCAGGCGGGCGGTCGCGCGGGGGCCGGCCAGTTGTACTGCGACGTCCTGGCGTTGGGCCTCTTCGTCGCGGAGCGCGGCGGCCAGGCCGTCCAGGACGGTGGCGAGAGTGCCGCCGCGTTCGCTGCCGATACGCCAGCAGGCTGCGAGGAGGCGCAGGCCTTCGGCGCCGGGCTCGTCCGCCAGGTCGGCGAGGTGGGCGGGGAACGACGGGGGCGGCCGCTTCGGGTCGATGAGCTCGGCGGACACGTGCCGGTCGAGGACGGCGGCGGACAGCGCGAACGCCTCCTCCGGAGTTCGGCCTGCGGCCAGTTCGGCGGCCATCCCGTCGCAGAGTCCGATGATCGCGGTGCGGCGGCGGGCGGGGCGACCTCTGCGCTCCTTGATCGTGTCGACGCGGGCCTTGAGGGCGGGGAGCGGGCCGCCGGGCTCGGGTTCAGGGCCGAGGAGGCGGTCCAGCCGCCGGCCGGCGGGGGACGGTGCGAGCAGCAGCCAGGTGGTGGCGGCGCAGCAGAGGGCGGCGAGACTGATGGCATCGGTCATGGCGTCCACCGGTTGCGCAGCCGGGCCGCGAGGGCGGTGGCCCCTTCCGCGGCGATCATCTGACCCGTGGTGGTGAAGGTGACCGCGGGCAGGACGCCGACCAGCCCGTCGGCGGCGCGGCGCAGCAGGCAGACCTCGGCGACGCGGCGGCGCCCGCCGCCCGCTTCGCGGACGAGGTGGACGACGACGTCGAGCGCGGCGGCGAGCTGGCTGTGGACCGCCTCGCGTGACAGGCCCGCCGCGCAGGCCAGCGCCTCCAGACGAGCCGGGACGTCCGCGGCCGCGTTCGCGTGCAAGGTGCCGCAACCGCCTTCGTGGCCCGTGTTGAGCGCCTGGAGTAGAACCACGACCTCCGGGCCTCTGACCTCGCCTACGACCAGGCGGTCGGGGCGCATGCGCAGGGCTTGGCGGACGAGGTCGTTCAGCGTGACGCCGCCCGCGCCCTCCACGTTGGGCGGGCGGGCTTCGAGGCGGACGACGTGGGGGTGCGTCGGGCGGAGTTCGGCCGAGTCCTCGACGAGGAGGAGCCGTTCTCCTGGGTCGGCGAGCGAGAGGAGGCCGCTGAGGAGTGTGGTCTTGCCGGTTCCGGTTCCGCCGGTGATCAGGAAGGCGGCGCGGGTCTCGATGAGGGCGGAGAGCAGGGTGGCGCCCTCGGGCGGGACGGCCTCGGCCGCGACGAGTTCGTCGAGGGTGAAGGCGCGGCGGCGGGGAAGGCGGAGCGACAGGCAGGTGCCGTTCGCGGCGACCGGCGGGAGGATGGCGTGCAGCCGAACGCCGCCGGGGAGCCGCGCGTCGGCGTAGGGGGACGCGTCGTCGAGGCGGCGGCCCGCGGCGGCGGTGAGCCGCTGCGCCAGGCGGCGCACGGCGGCCTCGTCCGGGAACCGCAGGTCGGTGCGGACGAGACCGGAACCGGCGTCGACCCAGACCTCGCCGGGGCCGTTCACCAGGACGTCGGTGACCTCGGGCGACCTCAGCAGCGGTTCGAGAGGGCCCGCGCCCACGAACTCGGCGCGCAGTTCGTCGGCGAGCGCGAGGACCTCGCGGTCGCCGAGCAGCCTTCCTTCGGCCCGCAGCGCCGCGGCGACGCGTCCCGTGGTCGCCTCTCCACCCGCGTCCGCCAGCCTGTCGCGAACGGCCGACGACAGCCGCGTCATGCCGACTCCGAGGTGGTGAGTGACCTTCTGACCCCACCGCCACCGCCACCGCCACCGGCTTCGGCATCGGCACCTGCACTGGCACCGGTGATGGCTGCGACGGTGGCGACGGCAGCGACGACGGCAATAGCGGATCCGGTGGCGGCGGCGTTGGCGTTGACGGCGGCGGCCGCGGCGGTGCCGGTAGCGGTGGCGTTGTCGGCGGTGGCGGTGGTTGGAGTGGGCGTTGTGGGTGGGGGTGTGGGGGGTGGGTTTTTCATGCTGCTTCCTCGCGGTGGGCGTAGGGCTGGAGGGAGAGGTCCGCGAGGAGGCGGGAGCAGAATTCGGCGAGGGGGCCGCGGCGGCAGGCGCGGGCGAGGGCGCCTTCCTCGATCGCCGCGGGGAGGCGGCGGTCGCGCTCGAAGACGCCGGCGACGGGGAGGCCGAGGGCCTGGGTGACCGCGCCGGGCGTCAGGCCGCCGGGGGACGGGCCCTGCACGATCAGGCGGAGGTCGCCGGTCTCGCGGCGCAGGACGGCGGCGAGGCCGTCGGCGGCGACGGTGGCGCGGACCTCGGCGGGGACGAGCAGGAACGTGGCGTCGGCGGCGCGCAGCGCGGCGCGGCCGATGTCGCCGGGGAAGCGGGGCACGTCGGCGATCACCAGGTCGAAGCCGCGGACGGCGGCGTCGAACAGCGACACCACCGCCGCGTCGGCGATCGGCGCCGACTCTCCGCGCCGCCAGGACAGGACCGACAGGTCGCCTGTGCACGGGAGGGTCTCGCGGAGCGTGGCGGCGTTCAGCCGCCCGTGCCGTTCGGCGAGGTCGGGCCAGCGGGCGCCCTCGTGGCCTTCGAGGCCCAGCATGAGGTCGACGCCGCCGCCGAGCGGGTCGGCGTCGACGAGGAGGGTGCGCAGGCCGCTGCCCGCGGCGATGAGGCCGAGCGCGGCGGCCAGCACGCTGGCGCCCACGCCGCCGCGGGATCCGACGACGCAGAGGGTGGTGGCCCGGCCGCCGTCGGGTTCGCTCGCGGCGGCGAACGCGTCGATCAGCCATTGCTCGTGGTCGGGCAGGACGGCCACGTCCTGGGCGCCGATCCGGACGGCGGTCTGGTAGGCGTCGGGGGAGGCCGCGCCGGCGACCAGGACGACGCCGCCGCGGCGGGGCAGGCCGGCGGCCGCGACGTCCCCGGCGGCGTCCGCGCCGACCAGGACCAGGGCGGGCCACGCCCAGGCGGCGCGGGCCTCGTCGGGTCCGGACGCGACCTCGGCGTGCGCGTCGGCGGCCGCGGCGAGGCGGAGCAGGCCGTCGGCGACGGCGGGGTCGGCGGTGATGATCAGTGCCGCGATGTTCATCGGATCCTCCAGTGGCGTTCAGAGGACTCCAGCGTGCGGCGCCGCCCCGGGCGGACGAAAGCGTTCCGTGAATTGTGGATAACTCTCCGCGTCCCCGGGTCGGACCCGGGTGGAGGCGGAGGGGAAGAGCGCGGCGGGCGGACGGTGGCGTGGAGGATCCTGACGTGCCACCGTCCGCCCGCCGCAGGCTTGGGCGACCCCCGCCGGGGGGGAGAGCGGGGGTCGCCGAACGGTCCGGCTCCGGGGGGGTAGAGCCGGTCCGTTTTCCCAAGAAAGTCTCGGGGAGATCGGCTGAGCCGTTAGCAAGGCCGGTCTATAGGAGAGGCAAACTCGCTGTCTCCAGTCTAAGCAGATACAACTTATGCCGCGCGGCCGCCGCGAGTTCCGTCGAGCCGTAAACTCGCCCGGAGGGCGGTGTTTATCCTCATCTGTCGAAGGCGTACCGCTCCGGATCCCCGCGCCGCGGGGCGGAACGGGGGCCGCGAGGGCCGTCCCGCCCCATACGGACTGCAACGGGACGGAAGTGGGAGCGTACCGGAGAACCAAAGATTTTTCCGGTCGAGTGGCCGATCGGCGGCCAAAAAGAAACGATCACACTGAGTGATCGTTTTGGCGACCGGAGCCCGGGTTGCGGATAGTCCGAAATTGCGCATTCCGCCCCTTATCGGGCGAAGAAGAGGCGGCGGCCGCGGCGCCGGGCGCCGCTCCACGGCCGCCCGGATTTCCGGCCCAGGCCTTGTCAACTGGGAAAATGAGGCGTAGACAGGGTCTACGGACCTTGTGTCCGCGGCACGGCAGCCGGGCACCCACGCGCGACCAGCCGCGGGAGGCGCGTCGAGACGGGCTTGACCCGATCCGACGATAGTGAGGTGCACGCATGGTAACCCGGTGTGACGTGATCGGCGGCGGCGCTCCTCAGCGGGCGCCGTTCGCCATGTCCCCAGCCTCCGCGCCGCCCGTTCGCCCTCAGTCGGCGCGCACCTCCAGGCCCAGCGCGGTCGCGAGCACGACCGCCTGATAGGGGTCGATGACCGCTCCCCGCAGCTCGACGGTGTGCGGGTCGATCGAGGAGATGTCGCTTCCGCGCAGGTCGCAGCGTGACAGGTCGGCCTTGTGCAGCCAGGCGCCCGACAGGTCGAGGCCGCGCAGCGTGGCGCCCGCGCACCGCGCGCCCGTGAGGTCGGCCTCGCGCAGCCGGACGTCGGTGAACGACGCGCGGCGCAGGTCGGCGCCGGGCAGCCCGGTGAAGGACCAGTCGCCTCCGGTCACCTTCATCAGGTCGTAGGTGCAGCCGTCGAACATCCCGCCGACGACCTTGCAGCCGGCGAACGTCGCGTCGAAGAAGCCGCAGCGGACGAACGTGCAGTTCAGGAACGCCGCGTCGGTGTGCGTGGAGGCGTTGAAGCGGACGCCGCGGAAGGTGCACTCGGTGAACACCGCGCCGGTGCCGGCGGCCTCGGTCATGTCGACGTCCACGAACAGGACGCGTTCGTGCCGCTCGCCGGTCAGATCGCGCGAGTCCCAGTCGGCGGACGCGATCGTGGTCTCGGTGGGCGCCGCCGGGCGCCCGCCCTTCCGTTCGGCCATCGGCACAGCATGGCGGCCGCCACCGACAGGCCGCCACCGACAGAAGGCGTCAGCCGCGCATGAAGGCTTCGCAGATGGCCTGCGAGTCGCGGGCCGCCGCGGCCACGGCGGCCGAGCAGTGCGCGAGCCACTGGGCGACGCCCTGCGGCGTCCCGGACGCATAGGCGCGCAGTGCCTCGGCGTAGTCGCCGGCCAGCTCCGCATGGCCGACCTCTGGCGCGACCAACGATTTCGGGTCGAGGCCGCGGGCGACGAGCGTGAGGCGCTGCGCGGCGCGGGCGATGATGCCGTCTCCCCAGCCGAACGGACGCAACGTGAGCAGCTCGCCGTGCACGATGGCGGCGACCACGAGCGCGGGGGCCTTGGTGGGCTCGGTGAGGAGCCCGCTGAGGGCGTCCAAGCGCGCCGCCACCTCGGCCGGGGACGGCGGTTCGCCCAGCCCGAGGACGTCCTTCACCGGCTGGTCGCCGCTGCGCGGACGTCCGAGATCGGCGCTGTCGACGGCGTCGGCCGCGGCCAGTACGTGCAGGCGCGCGAGGACCTGGCGGGGCGCCTGCCGCCACGTCTCGGTGAGGGTGCCGAGGTCCGCCGACACCCGCAGCGCCCCCTGGACGACCGGGTCCGTGGGGTTCTCGGTGGTGCGCAGGTCCTCCAGCGTGACCGAGGCGCCCTCCAGCACGGCGGACGCGCGCGCGCCGCGCAGCGCCGACTCGGTGGACACCTCCGCGCTGCGGCGCCGCAGGATGCGGTGGCCCAGCAGCCGGTC
This sequence comes from Actinomadura opuntiae, assembly GCF_030283205.1. Taxonomy (GTDB): domain Bacteria; phylum Actinomycetota; class Actinomycetes; order Streptosporangiales; family Streptosporangiaceae; genus Spirillospora. Next base: position 58,194 of record NZ_JASNWF010000014.1, on the reverse strand, counting down.
CACGGCGGAGCGCGCATCGGCCACGGCGTCCTCGACACCGGGCAGGTTCGCTATCTGTGCAAGGGCATCGGTCACGCGCCCGACCTTATGCGGTCGCCGGTATCGCTCGTGCACACGCCCCGCGCGCGCGTGGAACGAAGGCGGTTCCCGAGGTGCGGCACTGGGAAGGCACAGTGTGTCGGGCATCACACACCACGATCCGGAGCCTGGGGCGCCGGTCGCGCTCTCCCCCGACACTCGGGAATGCGGCCTTGTGGGGACGGGACCTTCCTGGTGGAGTGGGGATACCGGGCGACCCCCGTTCAGCTAGCAAGGAGTACGCGTTGAGCCAGAGCCAAGAGACACTGTCGAACCTTCTGCAGGAGACGCGGAGCTTCCCCCCGCCCGCCGAGCTCGCCGCAGCGGCGAACGTCAAGGCCGAGGCGTACGACGAGGCCGCCGCGGACCGCCTGGGCTACTGGGCGGAGCAGGCCGGACGGCTGACCTGGTCCAAGCGCTGGGACGAGATCCTGGACTGGAGCAACCCGCCGTTCGCCAAGTGGTTCGTCGGCGGCGAGCTGAACGCCGCCTACAACTGCGTCGACCGGCACGTCGAGGCCGGCCTGGGCGCGAAGATCGCCTACCACTGGGAGGGCGAGCCCGGGGACACCCGCACCCTCACCTACGCCGACCTGCAGCGCGAGGTGAACAAGGCCGCGAACGCGCTGCTGGAGCTGGGGGTCCGCAAGGGCGACCGGGTCGCGATCTACCTGCCGATGATCCCGGAGCTGCCGATCTCGATGCTCGCGTGCGCGCGGATCGGCGCCACCCACTCGGTGGTGTTCGGCGGCTTCTCCTCCGAGGCGCTGCGCACCCGCATCGACGACGCGCAGGCCAAGCTGGTCATCACCGCCGACGGCGGGTACCGGCGCGGCAAGCCGTCCGCGCTGAAGCCGACCGTGGACGAGGCCGTCGCGCAGACGCCGACGATCGAGCACGTCCTGGTCGTCCGGCGCACCGGCGAGGACGTCGCGGAGAACGAGCGCGACGTCTGGTGGCAGGACCTGGTGGAGCGGCAGAGCGACCAGCACACCGCCGAGCCCATGGACGCCGAGCACCCGCTGTACATCCTGTACACCTCGGGTACGACGGGCAAGCCGAAGGGCATCCTGCACACCACGGGCGGGTACCTGACGCAGGTCGCCTACACCCACAACGCGGTGTTCGACCTGAAGCCGGAGACGGACGTCTACTGGTGCTCGGCCGACATCGGCTGGGTGACGGGCCACTCCTACATCGTGTACGGGCCGCTCGCCAACGGCGCCACGAGCGTCATGTACGAGGGCACGCCGGACACGCCCAACAAGGGCCGCTGGTGGGACATCATCCAGAAGTACAAGGTGTCCATCTTCTACACGGCGCCCACCGCGATCCGCACGTTCATGAAGTGGGGCGACGACATTCCGGCGCAGTACGACCTGTCGTCCCTGCGCGTACTCGGGTCCGTGGGCGAGCCCATCAACCCGGAGGCCTACATCTGGTACCGCGAGAACATCGGCGCGGGCCGGACGCCGGTGGTCGACACGTGGTGGCAGACCGAGACCGGCGGCATCATGATCAGCCCGCTGCCGGGCGTGACGGCCGCCAAGCCGGGCGCGGCGATGCGCCCGCTGCCGGGCGTCTCCGCGGAGGTCGTGGACGACCAGGGGCAGCCGGTGCCGAACGGCGGCGGCGGGTTCCTGGTGCTCACCGAGCCGTGGCCCGGCATGCTGCGGACGATCTGGGGCGACGACGAGCGGTACATCAAGACGTACTGGTCGCGCTTCGAGGGCAAGTACTTCGCCGGCGACGGCGCGAAGAAGGACGACGCCGGCGACATCTGGCTGCTCGGCCGCGTCGACGACGTGATGCTGGTGTCCGGGCACAACATCTCCACCACGGAGGTGGAGTCGGCCCTGGTGTCGCATCCGAAGGTGGCCGAGGCGGCGGTCGTCGGCGCGACGGACCCGGTGACCGGGCAGGCGATCGTGTCGTTCGTGATCCCGCGCGGCAGCGCCGGCGAGGAGGTCGAAGGCCCCGAGTTCCTGAAGGAGCTGCGCGACCACGTGTCCAAGACCCTCGGGCCGATCGCCAAGCCGCGCCAGATCATGATGGTGCCGGAGCTGCCGAAGACGCGGTCCGGCAAGATCATGCGGCGGCTGCTGCGGGACGTGGCGGAGAACCGCAGCATCGGCGACGTGTCGACGCTCGCCGACAGCACGGTGATGGACCTGATCTCCGAGAAGCTCCCCAGCACCAAGTCCGAGGACTGATCGGTACCTGGACGGCCCGTGCGGGAGCGTTGTGCGGCGCTCCGGCGCGGGCCGTCGTCGTGCCGGGGGCGGTGGAGCGGGTAGCCTGGTGATCAGGTGCGCCGGGAAGTCTGGTCGGCAGGGGACGCCCCATTCCCACTGGTATGTCGGGGCCCGCGAGGTGCGGGCGGGGGTCCGCGTCCGACCGTCCGCCGCCTTCCCGGGGGTATCGCCATGCCGCGCCCGTCCACCGCGCCCGAAAGGCGCCGCATCGCTCATGTGTGGCCGTTCCGTCCGACGGTCCGCTACAGCGGCCAGGTCGCCGCGGCGCTGCGCACCGAGACGGTCGGCGGCATCGTCATGCTGCTGGCGACGGTGGCCGCGCTGGTCTGGGCGAACACCCCGTGGGCCGACGCCTACGAGAGCCTCCGGTCGCACGAGCTGAGCCCGCACTGGCTGCACCTCGGGCACATGGACGTGCAGCACTGGGCGTCCGGCGGGCTGCTCGCGGTGTTCTTCTTCATCGCGGGCCTGGAGCTGCGCGAGGAGCTGGCGCACGGGGAGCTGCGCGATCCGCGGGACGCGGCGCTGCCGGTGATCGCGGCGGTGGCGGGCGTGGCGATGCCGGCGCTGATCTTCGTCGTAGTGAGCGCGGGCGAGCCCGGTGCGCTGCGCGGCTGGGCCGTGCCGACGGCGACCGACATCGCGTTCGCCCTGGCCGTGCTGGCGGTGACGTTCTCGTCGTGTCCCCCGCCGCTGCGCGCCTTCCTGCTGACGCTCGCCGTGGTGGACGACCTGATCGCCATCACCATCATCGCGTTGTTCTACACCGAGACACTGCACTGGACATGGCTCGGTATAGGCGTCGTGCTGATAGCGGTGTACGGGCTGTTGCAGTCCAGAAATGTCCGATCTCCGTTGCTCTACCTGCCGATCGCCGTGCTCGCCTGGTACTGCCTGCAGCGCAGCGGGATCCACGCGACCGTCGCCGGTGTGGCCCTGGGGATGCTGACCAGTTCCAAGGAAACGCCGGACGGGCGGCCCACGAACGCCGAGCGCGCGGACCACGTCGTGCGACCGCTGTCGGCGGGTTTCTGCGTGCCGGTCTTCGCGTTCCTGTCGGCGGGCGTCGCGCTCGGCGGGTCCGCGATCGGCGCCGTCCTCGGCGACCGGGTGGCCCTCGGTGTGATCTGCGGACTCGTGATCGGTAAGTTCGTGGGAGTCCTCGGCGGCGCCTGGGCGGCCGTGCGGGTCGGCCTGGCGACGCTCGGGGAGGATCTGCGCTGGCGGGAGATCGCGGGGGTCGCGATGCTCGCCGGGGTGGGTTTCACCGTTTCCCTGCTGATCGGCGGTTTGGCCTATACCGACCCGTCCCGATTCGAGAGAGTGACGACAGCGGTCCTGATCGCGAGCATCATCGCCTCGGCGGCCGCCGCCGTCGTCTTCCGGAGAAGGGCGCGCCCGCGCCCGGCGGAGTGACGGCTGACTTCAAGGAGAGGAGCGCTATGTCCGAGGCACTGCCGGACGGGGGCGTCGAGGAGAAATCCATCGGCGAGCTCGTCGCCCTGGCGTCGAGCAACGTCTCCGCGCTGGTCCGGGCGGAGATGGACCTGGCCAAGCTGGAGCTGAAGGCGGACGCCAAGAAGGCCGCCTACGGCAGCGTGATGTTCACCATCGCCGCGCTGATCGGCGGTCTGATCGTCATCCTGCTGTCGATCGCGCTGGCCTACGGGCTCGTCGCGGCCGGGCTCTACCACTGGGCCGCGTTCCTGGTCGTGTCCGGCATCTACCTCGTGCTCGCCGCCGGCCTGATCGCCTTCGGCTACCTGCGGATGCGCAAGATCGAGGGAGCCAAGCGGACCCGCAGGACGCTGAAGGACGACTTCACCGCGCTCCGGCACCGCGGCGACTCGGACACCCCCGCCCTGACGGACTGACGCGCGCCATGGGGGGGCACGACACGTCCCTGGTCGAGCTCGACGGGCCGTGGACGCACCGCGCCGTCAGCGCGGGCGGGACGCGGTTCCACGTCGCCGAGGCCGGGGAGGGGCCGCTGGTCCTGCTGCTGCACGGCTTCCCCGAGTTCTGGTGGGCGTGGCACCACCAGCTGGTGTCGCTGGCCGGCGCCGGATACCGGGCGGTCGCGGTGGACCTGCGCGGGTACGGCGGCAGCGACAAGCCACCGCGCGGCTACGACCTGGTCACGCTGGCCGGGGACGCCGCGGGGCTGGTCCGCGCGCTCGGCGAGGCGAACGCGGTGGTGTGCGGGCACGACTGGGGCGGGCTGCTGGCCTGGACGATGGCCGTCTACCACCCGAAGGTCGTCCAGCGGCTGGCGGTGGTCGGCGCGCCGCATCCGCTGCGGCTGCGGAGGTCGGTGCTGGGCGATCCGCGCGGGCAGGGCTGGGCGGCGCGCCACACGTTCGGCTTCCAGGTGCCGATGTGGCCGGAACGGCGGCTCGTCCGGGACGACGCGGAGCTGGCGGGCCGGCTGCTGCACGACTGGTCCGGCCCGGACTGGCCGGACGAGCGCACGGAGCGGTTCGTCCGCAGGGCGGTGCAGATCCCCGGGACGGCGCACTGTGCGCTGGAGTACCACCGGTGGCTCATCAGGTCGCAGGCCCGTCCGGACGGCATCCGCTACGCGCACCGTATGCGCGCCCCGATCCACGCGCCGACGCTCCAGTTGCACGGTGCCCTCGACACCTGCATCCTTCCGGCCAGCGCGCAGGGCTCGGGACGGTACGTGTCCGCCCCCTACCGCTGGAAGCTCATCGAAGGGGCGGGGCATTTCCCGCACGAGGAGCGTCCGCGCGCGTTCGACGCGCAGCTCCTCGGCTGGCTCGCCGACCCGGAACCCGACAGCTAACGCCGTCGGATCGGACGCGTACCGTAGAGGGATGCGGGATCGGGACGAGGCGGGACGCCCACGCAATGCGCGGCCACGTGACGCGTACGGTCGTCCGCTGCCTCACGGCGCCACCGGCATACCGACGATGCCGGACGACCTCGACATGCCGCCCGTAGATGCTCTGGTCGAAGCGCAGCGTCTCCTGGACGAGGATCGTCCCTTCCACGCGCACGAGGTGCTCGAGGCCGCATGGAAGGCCGCTCCGGAGGCGGAACGGGAGCTGTGGAGGGGGCTCGCCCAGGTCGCTGTAGGGATCACCCATATGCGACGGGGAAACGAGCGCGGCGCCATGGCGCTGCTGAGCCGCGCCGCCGATCGCATCGAGCCCTACAGCGAGAACCCGCCGCACCGCATCGACGTGCACGGCATCGTCGAGGGGGCGCGCGCGCTTGCGGAACGCCCCGAGGACGCGCCGGTGAAGCTCCGCCTCACCGCGCCGTAGCCGCCGTAGCCGCCGGGGTCAGTCCGAGCAGCCCTGGGTGTCGGCCGGCTCCGTCAGCTCGGCGCCCTGCTTGGCGTCCGGCGCGACCTCGTCGGAGGTCAGCGCGTACCCCGTCGAGGGCGTGTCCAGCGCCGCGGCGAAGATCACCCCGTAGACGCGGCCGTCGGTGGACAGCAGCGGCCCGCCGGAGTTGCCCGGCTCGACCTTCCCGCGGATCGCGTAGATCTCCCGGCTGACCTGGCCGGCGTGGTAGATGTCCGGGCCCCGCGCGGTCTGCCGGGCGCGGATCCGGGCGGCGCCCGGCGTGAACGGCTGGTTCTTCGGGAACCCGGCGATGATCGCGCTGTCGCGGACCCGCGCCTGCCCGGCGAACTTCAGCGGCCGCGCGTCCAGCCCCGGCACGTACAGCACCGCGATGTCGCGCTTCGGGTCGTACAGCACGACCCGGCCGCGGGACTTGCCGCCGGTGCGGGTCTCGACCACCGACGGTCCCCGGGCGCCCGCGACGACGTGCGCGTTCGTCATGATGTGGTGCGGCGCGAACACGAACCCGGTGCCCTCGATGCGGCGCTGGCACTGCGGCGCGGTGCTGACGACCTTGACGATGCTGCTCTTGGCGCTCTGCAGCCCCTCGGTGTTGAGCACCGACTCGTCCGGCGGCGGCACCTGCACCACCGACTCGCCGCCGAGCCCGTTGAACACCTGCGGGAACTCGCTGTTCTTCACGAACCCCTGGAACGAGGTGAACCACGTCTGCGCCTGCGCGGGCATCACGCCGTTGATGCCCTTGATGATCGTGGAGCCCTTGACCTGCGTGCGCACCGGCTTGAACTCCGAGTTCGCCACCAGGTTCCCGAAGAACCAGGCGACGACCAGCAGCGACAGCGCGCTCACGGCGGTGCCGCCGACCGCGTCCGCGGTGCGCGCGTTCAGCCCCGTCACCCGGTTGCGCAGCACCGCGCCGACCGAGGAGGCGATCAGCTGCCCGAGCGTGGCGGCCAGGAACGCGACCACGATCGCCAGCAGCGCCTGCTGCGCGGCCCCGTTCACGGTGGCCTCGGCGATCGGCGGCGCGATGAGGACCCCGACCACGCCGCCGCCGACGAAGCCGACGAAGCTCAGCAGGCTGACGATGAACCCCTGCCGGTACCCCGAGACTCCGAACAGCACGACGAGCACGAGCAGGATGAGATCGAGAACGTGGTCGTGCAGCACCGCTTCACCGTATAGGGCGCCGGGCCCGCTTCACGTCCCCTCGACGGACCAGTTTGGACGGGCGCGCGTGACCGTACGGAGCGACCGCGGGCGGCGCGGCTCCGCGCCCAGGATGACACCGACGCCCTGACCTGCACGGATTCGGGGCGGTTCGGGAGGGTTCGGTGCGCGGGGACCGGGCCGGTCAGCCGCGGGCGGCGAGGCTCACCACGTCCGGCGGCAGGTCCTCGACGTGACCGGGGTCCCACGGGCGGTCCCAGCCGCCGGCGTCCAGGACCCGTGTCAGCACCGCCGCGGTGAACCCCCACACCAGCATGCCGCCGACGCGGAACGCCGGGCCCATCCTGAACCCGGACGGGTGCCGGACCGTCAGCCGGTTCGCCGGGTCGGCCAGATCGGAGATCGGCACCCGCGCGACCGTCGCGACCTCGCCCGGATGGCCCGGCGCGATCTCCGACGGCTCCCGCCACCAGCCCGCGACCGGCGTGACGCGGTGCCGGCTGTGCGACAGGTACAGCTCGGGCAGCGTGCACAGCACGTCCACGCCGGACGGCTCGACGCCGGCCTCCTCCCACGCCTCCCGCAGCGCCGCCGCGACCGGCCCGTCGTCCTCGGGGTCGATGCGGCCGCCGGGGAACGCGGGCTGCCCGGCGTGCGCGTTCAGCGTCGCGGCCCGCTCGGTGAGCAGGACGTCCGGGCCGTCGGGACCCTCGCCGAACAGGATCAGCACGGCGGCGGCGCGGGCGCCGGGCTCCGGTTCGAACATCGGCGGCACCGGCATCCGCGGCGCCTCCGCGCGGAAGCGGTCGAGCCACGGCGGGCAGGTGGATGCTGTCTCGGTCACGCCACTCCCAACTCCGGAACGCCCGCGTTCCTTCCCGGCGGGAACGCTCGCGTCGCCTCACCGCTCACGAGAACGGGCCGGGCTTGACGAGCTTGCGGGCCGCCTCGGCGTCGACGGGCCCGGTGCCGTAGGACGGGCAGTCCTTGGCGAGCGGGCAGGCCCCGCAGGCGGGACGGCGCGCGTGGCAGATCCGGCGGCCGTGCCAGATCAGCCGGTGCGACAGCATCGTCCAGTCCTTGCGGGGGAAGATCTCGCCGATCTCCTGCTCGACCTTGACCGGGTCGTCCTCGTCGGTCCACCCGAACCGGTTGACCAGGCGCCCGAAGTGGGTGTCGACGGTGATGCCCGGCACGTCGAAGGCGTTGCCCAGCACGACGTTGGCGGTCTTGCGGCCGACGCCCGGCAGCGTGACGAGGTCCTCCAGCCGTCCGGGGACCTCGCCGCCGAACCGGTCGCGGAGCGCGGCCGACAGCCCCATCACGGACTTGGTCTTGGCGCGGAAGAACCCGGTCGGCTTCAGCAGCGTCTCGACGTCCTCGGGGTCGGCGGCGGCCAGGTCCTCCGGCGTCGGGTACTTCGCGAACAGCGCCGGGGTCGTCAGGTTCACCCGCTTGTCGGTGGTCTGCGCCGACAGGACGGTCGCGACCAGCAGCTGGAAAGGGGTGCCGAAGTCCAGCTCGCAGTGCGCGTCGGGGTAGGTCTCGGCCAGCACCCGGTTCATCCTGCGCGCGCGCCGCACCAGCCCGATCCTGGTCTCGTCGCGGAACCTGCGCGCCCGCGCCGCCGCCCCCGGCTCGGCCTTGCCGGCCGCCGTCTTGTCCGCCATGCGGTTCAGACTAGAACCCCCGGCGACCGGACCGCGCGAAGACGGCCGGGCCGTCAGGCGAGGCCGTCGAGGCCGGCCTGCGCGAGCAGGGGCTGCTCGGCCCAGATGGTCTTGCCGCGGGCGGTCTGGCGCGTCCCCCAGCTCTGGGTGAGCTGGGCGACCAGGAGCAGGCCGCGGCCGCCCTCGTCGAAGACGCGGGCGCGGCGCAGGTGCGGGGCGGTCTCGCTGCCGTCGGAGACCTCGCAGACCAGCGTCCGGTCCCGGATCAGCCGCAGCCGGATCGGGCCCTCGGCGTGCCGGATCGCGTTGGTGACCAGCTCGCTCGCCACGAGCTCGGTCACGAACGCGGCCTCGTCCAGGCCCCACGCGGCCAGCTGCTCCGTGACGTGCCGCCGGACGTCGGCGACGACGGCCGGGTCGCTGGGCAGGTCCCAGGTGGCGACCTGGTCGGGCTTCAGCTCCCGGGTGCGGGCGACCAGCAGGGCCGCGTCGTCCACCGGCCGTTCCGGCAGCACCGAGCCGAGGACGTGCTCGCAGGCGGCCTCCGGCGACGGGGACGTCCGGGTCAGCGCGCGGCGCAGGCGCTGCAGGCCCACGTCGATGTCGCGGTCGCGTTCCTCGACCAGGCCGTCGGTGAAGAGCGCGAGGGTGCTGCCCACGGGGAGTTCCATCTCGGCGCTCTCGAAGGGCAGGCCGCCGAGGCCGAGGGGCGGGCCGGCGGGCACGTCGACGAAGTCGGCGGAGCCGTCGGGGGTGACGAGCACGGGCGGGCAGTGCCCGGCGCGGGCGATGCTGCACAGCCGCGACACCGGGTCGTACACCGCGTACAGGCAGGTGGCGCCGAGGTCGGGATGCTGCTCGCCGGGCCCGGTGCCGTCTGTCTCCGTCGCGAGGCGGCCGACCAGGTCGTCGAGGTGGGTGAGCAGCTCGTCCGGTGGCAGGTCGATGTCGGCGAGCGTGCGCACGGCGGTGCGGAGCCGGCCCATCGCGGCGGACGCGTGCACCCCGTGGCCGACGACGTCGCCGACGACCAGCGCGACCCGCGACCCCGACAGCGGGATCACGTCGAACCAGTCCCCGCCGACGCCGGCCTGCGCGCCGGCGGGCAGGTAGCGGCCCGCGACCTCCACCGCGGACTGCTCCGGGAACCGCTGCGGCAGCAGGCTGCGCTGCAGCGCCAGCGCGGTCGCGCGCTCGCGGGTGTAGCGGCGGGCGTTGTCGAGGCAGACCGCGGCCCGCGCGGTGAGCTCCTCGGCGAGCAGCACGTCGTCCGGCGCGAACGGCTCGCGGTCGCGGCCGCGCAGGAAGGTCGCGACGCCGAGGGTGATCCCGCGGGCCCGGATCGGCACGGCGAGCACCGAGTGCAGGCCGTGCTCGACGACGGTCTCCGCCCGCTCGGGGTTGTGGCTGATCGCGGACAGGAACCCGGGGTCGCCGAGACCGGTCAGCACCGGTTCGCCGCCGGTGAGGGCGCGGACCAGGGGGGAGGACTCCGGGTAGTGGTCGATGTCGCCGGGCCGCACCGCGCTCGGCACGCGCGCGTCGGCGGACCCGTGGGCGGCGCGCCGCATGACGACCGTGGCCGGGACCGGCCCGGGAAGCGGCTCGTCCCCCGCCATGACGGAGTCGAGCAGGTCGACGACGGCCACGTCGGCCAGCCGCGGCAGCACCACCTCGACCAGTTCCCTGGCGGTCCGGGTGACGTCCAGCGTGCTGCCGATGGCGGTGCTGGCCTCGTTGACCAGCGCCAGCCGCTGCCGCGCCCGGTACTGCTCGGTGATGTCGAGCACGCCGACCCACACCGCGCGCGTCCTGCCCTGCCCGTCCTTGAGCGGGGCGATGGACACCGACCAGGCCCGTTCGAGGTCCTCGCCGGGCACCTTGCGGAAGGTCTCCCGGTGCACCGGCTCGCCCGTGTCGAGCACCTGGCGCATGTAGCGCGCCAGCGCCTCGAACTGGGGACCGGGCAGCGCGTCGGTGAGGCGCCGCCCGCGGAGCTGGTCCTCGGTCATCTCGAACATCCGGCACAGGCGCTCGTTGACGCGCAGGCACACCAGGTCCGTGTCGTGGACGGCCACCGCGAACGGCGACTGGTCGAACGCCCAGTCGGTGATCGGCGCGCCGTCCGCCGCGCGGCCGCCGGCGGCGCCTCCGGCCGGCGGAGTGTCGGTCTGGGTGTCCAATGGCATCCGCCCCGCAGAAGTCTGCTGTGCCCCGGTTGTCGCAGGTCAGATCATTCAACGTACCCGCAGGACGGGCCACTGTCCCAGGAATCGCTCCAGCCTTGGGCAAGACGTGGCAAAGCTCCCGGTAGCGGAACCGCCACGGAAATCTCCGGCGAAAGTCCGTAATCGCGGGCGGTTCCGGCCGTCTTCTGTGTACCTCGTCCCCCGCGAAGGAGATCTCATTGTCTGACTTCAGCCAGGTGGTTCCCCTTCCCGTGCGCCGCATCGACCTCGGCCTGTCCTTCGACGGCTCCGCCCGGATGGCCCGCGAGCTGCGCGGCCAGGTGCCCGCCGTCGCCGAGGAGGCGACGCGCCGGATCGAGAAGCGGCTGCCGGAGTTCGTCCGGCCCCACGACCCCAAGTACACCCGGGGGCTGGAGGCCGCGGTCGAGTGCGCGATCGGCCACTTCCTGGACCTGCTGGCCGATCCGGGCGTCTCCTCCGCCGACGTCCTGGACTTCTGGCGGCGGGTCGGGGCCGGCGAGGCCGGCGAGGGGCGCACGCTGGAGTCCTGGCACGCGGCGACCCGGATCGGCGCCGGCGTGGCGGTCGAGCAGCTCACCGAGCGGGCGGGACGGCTCGGCTACCGGGCCGGCGCGCCGACCATGGCCGGGATCGCCAACGCGGTGTTCGACTACATGAGCCAGCTCGCCTCGGCGGTCGCCGAGGGCCACGCCGACGCCGCCGCGCGGGCGGCCGGAGCGCAGCAGGACCACCGGCGCCGGCTGCTGGACCTGCTGCTGGACGAGCCCGCCCCGGCCCCGCGGCAGCTGCGGGAGGCGGCCGCCGAGGCGTCCTGGCCGCTGCCCCGGACGGTCGCGGCCGTGGCGCTGCGCGAGCGCGGCCCGGAGACCCGGCGCCCGTCCCTGCCGCCCGACGTGCTGCTCGGCCTGCACCGCGCCGAGCCCTGCCTGGTCGTCCCGGACCCGGAGGGCCCCGGCCGGGCCCGGCTGCTGGAGGGGCGGCTGGACGGCTGGACCGCCGCGATCGGCCCGGCCGTCGACCCGGCCGGCGCGGCGCGGTCGCTGCGCTGGGCGCGGGACGCGCTGGACCTGGCCGACCAGGGGCTGATCGAGGAGGATCCGGCCGGGCGGGACACGCCCATCGCCGCCGAGCTGCACATGCCGATCATCGTGATGATGCGGGAGCGGGAGCTGGTGGAGAAGGTGATCGAGCGGCGGCTGGCGCCGCTGCTGGCGGCCCGCCCGGCGCAGCGGCACCGGCTCGCCGAGACCCTGCTGGCCTCGCTGGAGTGCGGGTTCAACGCCACGGCGGTCTCCGGCCACCTGCACGTGCACCCGCAGACCGTCCGGTACCGGTTCCGGCAGCTGGAGGACCTGTTCGGCGACACGATCCACGCGACGTCGGACCGGCTGGAACTGCACATGGCGCTGCGGGCGTGGCTCGCGCTCAATCCCGAGCCGTCCGCGCGCGACCAGCTCCGCTACGGCTGACCGCCGGCGCGGGGACGGTCAGCCCACGGACCAGCCCTGGGCGGCCATCCCCGCGTACGAGGACGGCTTGAGCGTCACCGGCACCAGGCCCGACCAGCTCGCTTGCAGGTACCAGCCGTCGCCGTTGGCCAGCCGGTAGACGCCCCCGAACTGCACCAGCTTCCATACCTGATGGGATCCGCCGCAGGGCGCCATCACGACGGAGTACTGCTGCCCGCCCTCCCACATGGGCCCGGCCGACAGCTGCCCGCGGGCCATGCATTTCCCGGTGGAGACGCTCGTCAGCGTGAAGCCGCCTCCGGTGTTCTTGCGCCGCCACTGCGTCGAGGAGTCGGTGCAGGAGCGCTGCACGACGTCGGTACCGGAAGGGGCCAGGCACGACTGCAAGGTGGTGTTGCGCACCCGGCCGGCACCGCCCGCCGCCGGGGCGCCGCCCGCCGGCGCGCCGTTCGGTCCGCCGGGCGCTCCGTGCCCGGCGGGTTTCCGGCCGCGGGCGTGGTCGGGCTTGCCGGGGGCCGCCGGCTCCCGCGCGGGCGCGGCCGTGCTCGCGGAGGGCAGCGGCGCGGCGGTCGGCGGAGCGGCGCGCACCGTGCCGGGCGGATCGTCGCCGCCCGTGGCGAACAGGATGCCCAGGACCGCCGCCGTGGCCGCCGCGACTCCCGCCGGGACGGCCCAGCCGGGCAGCGACGCGGCCGGGGCGAAGTTCCCGAACGAGGCGGTCGGCGCGGCGAGCAGCACGGCGCCGATCGGCAGCGCGCGCCGCAGCCGCCCGTTCAGGTCGGACATCTCCTCGGCCGTGCGGCGGCACCGCTCGCAGGACTCCAGGTGGCGGCGCAGCGCGCGGCTGCGGCGCCGGCCCGGGCGGCGGACGGACGCGGCGAGCTGCGCGGTGAACTCCGCGCAGTCCGGATGGCCCTCGCAGCTCGCGGCGAGGAACGCCTGCCGGAGCCCCTCGCGGGCCCGGAACGCCAGCTGGGCGACCGCGCCCGCCTCCATCCCGAGGATCTCCGCGACCCGCTGGACGGGCTCGTCCTCGATGACGGTGTGCCACAGGACGGTCTGCCAGCGCTCCGGCAGCGACCGGAACGCGCGGACGAGGGCGTCCAGCTCGTCGACGTCCGGCAGCTCGTCCGGCGGGCCGGCGGCCCAGTCGGCGACCTGGTCGGTGACGACGGTGCGGCGGTCGGTGCGCGCCCAGTCCACCGCCGCGTTGCGCACGACCGTGTACAGGTAGGGCCGGCACGCCTCGCGGGGCCCGCCGCCCTGGCGCAGCGCCGCGAGCGTCCGGGCGAACGCCTCGCTGGTCAGGTCCTCCGCGAGGTGCTGGTCGCGGACCAGCCCGCGGGCATAGCCCAGGACGGCCGCGTGGTGCCGCCGGTACAGCTCGTCGGACGCACGCTCGTCGCCCGCGCCGGCGGCGGCCGCCAGATCGGCGTCCGGCTCGGTCCCCGCGCCTGTCACCACGACGACATCCAACCCAGAGCACGCATCTGATCACAACCCTCGTAGGTCGCCATCCGCCGCCGCATAAGACGCCCGATTGCTCACTTGATTACGAGGTTTTGCGGACTTTCCCGATCGACGGGGTCGTGAGACCCGCGTCCACTTAAAAAGACGAGTGTGTATTTTTATGCTACCGTCCCGGCATGATCTACGACTCCGCACGCTGGACGGCCACCCTGGCGGGCCGGCGCGTGCTGATCACCGGGGCGGCGCGCGGCATCGGCGCGGCGCTGGCCGCCCGGCTGCACGCGCGCGGCGCGCGGGTCGCCCTGGCCGGCCTCGAACCCGACCTGCTCGCCGCCACCGCCGCCGGCTGCGGGGACGCCCCCTGGTGGAGCTGCGACGTGACCGACCGCGAGCGCGTCCGCACCGCCGTGGACGAGGCCGCCCGCGCGCTCGGCGGCCTCGACGCCGTCGTCGCGAACGCGGGCGTCGCCGCGCAGATGCCGGTGATCGGCGGCGACCCGGCGGTGCTGGAGCAGAGCCTGCGGGTGAACGTCCTCGGCGTCCACAACACGCTGTCGGCCGCCGGCCCGCACATCAGCCACCCGCGCGGCTACGCGCTGACCATCGCGTCGCTCGCCGCCGCCGTCCACCTGCCGCTGCTCGGCGCCTACAGCGCGTCCAAGGCGGCGGCCGAGGCGCTCGGCGACACCCTGCGCGTCGAGCTCCGGCCGTGGGGCGCCAAGGCCGGCGTCGCCTACTTCGCCGAGCTCGACACCGACATGACCAGCCGCGGCTTCGGCACCGAGGCCGCCGCCGCGCTGTCCAAGGGCACGCGGGGCGGGGCGATGTCGCGGGTCGCGCCGCTGGAGGCCGGGATCGACGCCCTGGAGCGCGGCATCGCCCGCCGGTCCCGCCGGATCGTGGCGCCCTGGTGGGTGGCCGGGGCGCTGCCCGCGCGCGCCGCGCTCCAGCCCGTGCTGGAGCGGCTCGTCCAGCCGGGGATGCGCCGCGCCCTGGAGATCGCGCGCGAGGAGCACGCCGCGCTGACCACGCCGCAGCCGGGCCGCGGCCTGTGAGCGCCCCGCCGGACGCGCCGCGGGTGGCGCCGGGCGGGATCCGCGATGTCGGGCTCGTCAACTGGCTGATCTGCGCGGTCTCCGGACGGGTCGCCGGGACCGGGCCGCCCAACCTGTTCCTCACCCTCGCGCGGCAGCGCGGGCTGTTCCGCGGCTGGCTGTGGTTCGGCGGGCGCCTGATGCCGGGCGGGAGGCTCGCGCGCCGCGAGACCGAACTGGTGATCCTGCGCGTCGCCCACCTGCGCGACTGCCGCTACGAGTTCGACCACCACGTGCGGCTCGGCCGCCGCGCCGGGGTCCGCGCGGCGGACGTCGAACGCCTCAAGAAAGGCCCGGACGCCGACGGCTGGAACCCGCGCGAGCAGGCGATCCTCGCCGCCGCCGACGAGCTGCACCACCGGCAGGACCTCTCCGACGAGACCTGGGCGCGGCTGCGCGCCCGCCTCACCGAGCCCGAATGCGTCGAGCTTTGCATGCTCGCCGGCCATTACGAGATGCTCGCGACCGTGATCGACACGCTGCGCGTGCGCCCCGACGCGCCCCGTCCCCGACGCTGACCCTTCTCCCCGGGAGGTCCCCGAATGCGCGCACGACGGTTCATCGCGACGGCGCTGGTGTCGGCCGGGGCCCCGTCCTCCTCGCGCCAGGGCCCGCCGAGGCCGCCCCGCGGACTCCGGCGTCCGTGCGGTTCGCCGACGGCGCCGGGATCCACGTCGAGCGGGTCCAGCGGATCGACGACCGGCAGTACGCGGTCCGCGTCGGCACGGCCGCGTTCGGGCGGGCGGTGGACGTCCGGATCCTGCTGCCGACCGGCTACGAACAGCGGCCGACCGCCCGGTATCCCGTCCTGTACCTGTTCCACGGGACGAACGGACGGGCCTCCGACTGGGTGGACAAGGGCGGCGCCGAGGCCACGACCGCCGGGAAACCGCTGATCACGGTGATGCCGGATGCCGGATTCGACGGCGACGGCGGCGGCTGGTTCACCGACTGGGCCGACCCGAAGACCAAGCTGGGGCCGTCGCGCTGGGAGACGTTCCACGTCGGCCAGCTGATCCCGTGGATCGACCGGAACCTGCGGACCGTCGCGGCGCGGCGCGGCAGGGCGATCGCCGGGCTGTCCCAGGGCGGGTTCGGCGCGATGAGCTACGCGGCCCGCCATCCCGACGCGTTCGCCTCGGCGACCTCGTTCTCCGGCGCGCCCGACATCGCCCACGACCCGGTCACCGCGGTCGGCGCGTACGGGGTGATCTCCCTGGTCGCCACCGCCTACGACGGCGTCCCGCCCGACTCGATCTTCGGTTCCCGGTTCGCCGACGGGATCAACTGGCGCGGCCACGACCCGGCCACCCTCGCGACCAACCTGCGCGGGACGCGGCTCTCGCTCTACACCGCGACCGGCATCCCCGGGCCGCTCGACCACGGCGTCCCCGACCTCGGAGCGATCGGGATCGAGGCCCTCACGCACCAGTCGACGCTGAGCTTCCACCGCCGCCTCCAGCAGTTGAAGATCCCGAGCCGGTTCGACGACTACACCTTCGGCACGCACACCTTCCCGTACTGGGCGCGCGACCTGCGCGAGGAGATCGGGCCGCTGATGCGCGCGTTCGCGGCGCCGCCGCGTCCGCCGGTCCGTGTCTCCTACGCGTCGATCGACCGGACGTGGACGCAGTGGGGCTGGACGGTGTCGCTCGTCCGCCGCACCCCTCGGGAGTTCAGCCGCCTTAGCGACGCCACGTCCAAGGGCTTCACCCTGAAGGCGAGCGGTACCGCGACCATCACGACACCGCCGTCCTACCGCCCCGGAGCCCGCTACACCGTCACGATCCCCGGGCACCGCATCGCCGCCCGGGCCACCGCGTCCGGACGCCTGACCTTCACCCTCCCGCCGACCCCGGACGGCAAGGACACCACCGTCCGCGCCGCGATCGGGCCGTCCTAACCCTCCAGGACGCCCGAGCGGATGAGCGTGCGGACGTGGTCGACGATCGGCGGCCCGACGGCGCGGAGGGCGGCCATGTCGCCGGACGCGACCGCGGGCGTCACCATCGTGCCGATCGCCGCGACGACGACCTGGCACGCGAACCGCGCGGACTCGCCGGTGGCGCCCATCAGGTCGGCGAGCGCCGACGCCAGGTCGCGCTGCACCGCCGAGCGGCGGGCGACGGCCTCGGGCCCGGCGGCGAACACCTCCACCAGGAACAGCCGCGCGTAGCCGGGCTCGGATGCCAGCGCGTCCAGATAAGCGGTGATGGCCCGATCGAACCGGTCGACCGGGTCGGCTCCGCCCTGCGCGGCCTGCGCGAGCCGCTCCCGCACCAGCTCGCCGGCCTGGTCGAACGCCGCCATGAAGCAGTCGAGCTTGGACGAGAACAGCCGGTAGAAGCTCTGCCGCGACACCCGGGCCCGCCTCAGCACGTCCTCGACGGAGGTGCCGGCGTACCCCTTCTCCGTCATCGCCTCGGCCATCGCCGCCAGCAGGCGCCCGCGGTGGACGCGGTCGACCTCCGCGCGGGACAGCGCGTGGCGTCCCCGTGGGAGCCGGGGCGGCGAGGACTGCGGCACCCGGATCACGATAGAGCACCGCCCCGGGACGCGCGGCCCGCCGGAAAACAGGAGATGAGACCGGTGTGACGGCATTCACCGGATGGTCCGTACACTGGGCGAACGGGATCGTGGAGGCGGTCCTGCGTTTCGGCGCGCCGTGACCCTACCTTCACGTACGCGGTGGGACGTACGTCACACTATGCATGTAGGTGTTTCGAGGAGGAGAAGCGTGACCGACCGCGACGTGGACGTTCTGAGCAGAGCACCGCTCTTCGAGGCCCTCGACGAGCAGGGCGCCAAGGCGCTGCGCGCCAACGTGACGGAGGTGCGTCTGGCACGCGGTCAGACGCTCTTCAACGAGGGGGAGACGGGCGACCGGCTGTACGTCGTCCTGGAAGGCAAGATCAAGCTGACCCGGACGGCGCCGGACGGCCGGGAGAACCTGCTGAGCGTGCTCGGCCCGAGCGAGATGTTCGGCGAGCTGTCGCTGTTCGACCCGCGGCCCCGCACCGCCAGCGCCATCGCGGTGACCGAGTGCCGGCTGGCCGGGCTCGGCCACGACGACCTGCGGCCCTGGCTGACCGGGCACCCCGAGGTCGCGGTGCAGCTGCTGCGCGCGCTCGCCCAGCGGCTCCGCAAGACCAACGACGTGATGGCCGACCTGGTCTTCACCGACGTGCCGGGCCGGGTCGCCAAGGCCCTGCTGGACCTCGCCGAGCGGTTCGGGCAGCCGTCCGAGGCGGGCCTGCACGTGCACCACGACCTCACCCAGGAGGAGCTGGCGCAGCTCGTCGGCGCGTCCCGGGAGACGGTCAACAAGGCCCTCGCCGACTTCGCGCAGCGCAACTGGCTGCGGATCGAGGCGCGCGCCGTGGTGATCCTCGACATCGAGCGGCTGCGCAAGCGCTCCAAGTAGGGCGCGCCTTCGGGCAGGGAGCGCCTCCGGCAGGCAGCGCCTCCCGGCCTCCGCTCAGCGGTGCGCGGAGCGTCAGGAGCGCTCGTCCAGGTAGTCCAGCTGCGACTGGACCGACCATTCGGCCGCTGGCCACAGCGACTCGTCGACGTCCGCGTAGACGATCTCGACGACCTCGCGGGCGGTGCGCGCACCGGCGGCCACGGCGGCCTCGACCTGCGCGAGGCGCTCGCGCCGGTGGTCGATGTAGTGGTCGAGGGCGGCCAGCGGGTCGTCCAGCTTCGGGCCGTGACCGGGCAGGATCACCGCCGCGTCCTGGTCGGCGGAGAAGGCGCGCAGCCGGTCCAGGGAGCTCAGGTAGTCGCCGAGCTTCCCCTCCAGCACCGTGCTGCCGTAGCCGAGTACGGTGTCGCCGGTGAGGACGGCGCGGTCCGCCGGCAGCCAGAACGTGAGCGAGTCGTCGCTGTGGCCCGGGGTCTCCATGATCCGCAGTTCGAGGCCGCCGGTGGTGACGACGTCCCCCTCGCCGAGCCCCTCGTCGCCGAGCCGGTGCCGCGGGTCGAGGGCGCGCACCTTGACGCCGCCGCCCTTGCCGCCGCCCGCGAGCCCGGCGAACTTCGCGGCGCCCGCCGAGTGGTCGGGGTGGCCGTGGGTGAGCAGGACGAGCCCGACCCGCCGCCCCTGACCTGCGATGATGTCGGCGACGCGGCGCAGGTGCTTGCCGTCCTTGGGGCCCGGGTCGACGACGACGACCTCCTCGGCGCCCGGCTCCCCGATGATCCAGGTGTTGGTGCCGTCCAGGGTCATCGCGGACGGGTTCGGCGCGAGCACGCAGGTCGCCCGTTCCGTGCCCATCCCATCGATCTCGCTCATGTCGCCCATCCTGCCCGAGGCGCGGTCGGGGTGCCGGACCGGGTTCCAGCCCAGCCGTTCCAGGTGCCGCAGCGCGGACGTGCCGGCGAGCCGCCACATGACGGCCCGCGACCAGTCCCTATAAGCGGGCACCCGGCGGGTCATGCCCCGCTCGGGTAGTACTGGGCGGCGTCCTCGGGCAGCACCAGCCACGCCTCGCCGTCGATGATCTCCGCGGTGGGCTCGTACACGACGATCTCGCGGGGCACGGCGAGGACGTCGGCGACGGTGTCGAACGCGGCCAGCTCGCTCAGCGTCGCCAGGGTCGGCGGCAGCATGAACCACTCGCCGGCCTGCGCGCGCTCCACCGCCTCGGCCGGGCGCACCCACGCGACCTGGTCGGCCTCGGTGCTGACGTCGCGGGCGCGCTGCCCCTCCGGCATCGCCGCGACGAAGAACCGGGTGTCGTAGCGCTTCGGCTCGATCTTCGGGGTGATCCAGTGCGCCCACGGGCGCAGGAGGTCCGAGCGCAGCACGAGGCCGCGCCGGCCCAGGAACTCGCCGAACGACTGGGAACGGTCCAGCAGCGCCTGCCGGTCGGCCTCCCACTCGTCGCCGCGGGTGTCGTCCACGACCGTGTCGCCGGTCGGCCCGGCCAGCAGGACGAGCGTCTCCTCGAAGGTCTCGCGGACCGCCGCGCAGACCAGCTCGCGCGCGATCTTCTCGTCGGCCTTGAACGCGGCGCCCCAGTCCGCCGGCGACGGTCCGGACCAGGCGAGGTCGGCGTCGCCGTCGCGCGGGTCGACCGAGCCGCCGGGAAAGACGTAGGCACCGGGCGCGAACGCCATGGACCGCACGCGCCGCAGCATGAACGCCTGCAGCCCGTGCCGGTCATGGTCGCGGAGCACGACGACGGTGGCGGCGTGCCGGGCGGGGACCGGCCGCGCCCGGCCGACCAGGATGTCGTCGATCTGCTCCCGCATCGATTCCGGCAACTTCAGCCCGTTCACCATCGCCCCGCCCAACTCGTCGCACTCATGGCGGTTCATTCGGACATACCGAATGGCATTCCGTCAACCCTGCGGTCCCGGGCGCGGCGCGGGGCCGAACCCGGGGCACGGCTACGGCGTCCCCGGGCCCGGCTCCGCCGGAATCGGGCCGGAATCGGGCCGGGATCAGGCCGGGATCAGGAGACCTCGGCGATCAGCTCGACCTCGACGGGCACGTTGCGCGGCAGCACGGCGACGCCCACGGCGCTGCGCGCGTGCTTGCCCGCGTCCCCGAACACCTCGCCGAGCAGGTCGCTGGCGCCGTTGATCACCTGCGGCTGCCCGTGGAAGTCCGGGGCGGACGCGACGAACCCGACGACCTTGACGATCCGCACCACCCGCGACAGCTCCCCGAGCTCGGCCTTGAGCGCCGCGACGCAGTTCAGCGCGCAGATCCGCGCCTGCTCGGCCGCCTCCTCGGGCGACACCTCGGCGCCGACCTTCCCGGTCACCTTGAGCTCGCCCTTCACCAGCGGGACCTGCCCGGAGGTGTAGACGAGCGAGCCGGTCCGCGCCGTCGGCACGTACGACGCCAGCGGCGTGACGACCTCCGGCAGCTCCAGCCCCAGCTCGGTGATGCGCTCTTCGGGTGTGCTCATCAGGACTGGATCTCCCGCTTGAAGTAGGCCACCAGGTTCTCCGGGTTCGGGCCCGGGAGGACGGTCACGAGCTCCCACCCGTCCTGGCCCCAGTTGTCGAGGATCTGCTTGGTCGCGTGGACCAGCAGCGGAACGGTCGCGTACTCCCACTTCTTCATGGGTTTCAGCCTAGCGATCAGCCGCGGAGGCGGCGTCGTAGTGGTCGCGGGCCGACCGGATCTCGTCGATGTTGTGCTCGGCGAAGTGCCGGACGGCGTCGAGCAGCGGGACGAGGCGCTCGCCCAGCAGCGTCAGCGTGTACTCGACCTGGACCGGCACGGACGGGGTGACGGCGCGCGCCACGAAACCGTCGCGTTCGAGGGAGCGCAGCGTCTGCGTGAGCATCTTGGCGCTGACGCCCGGCAGCGCGCGGGCGAGCTCGGCGTACCGGCGCGAACCCTGCGTCAGCTGGTACAGGACCATCGACGTCCACTTGTTGCCGATGACACCGAGCAGGTCGTGCGTCGGGCACGACTCCATGTAGGAGTCGAACGCGGCCTTCGCCTCCTGCCGCCGCTCGGCCGCGGTCTGCGTCGTCATGTCGTACTCACGGTCGCCATGCTGTGGGCTCACCTCCGGGTGCTGATCGCACTCGAAGGTAACCTCTTCCGGCGCCGCGCTGTTCCGGGCCACAGTGACCGTGCGGCGGGTTTCCCGCCTCCCCCACATCGGACCAGGTCAGGGACGGAGTTCGGCATGCGCGCGATCATTGTGGAGAAGCCCGGCGGCCCCGAGTCGCTGACGATCACCGAGGTCGACGAGCCCGACCCCGGTCCCGGGCAGGTCCGGATCCGCACGGCGGCGGCCGGGGTGAACCCGGTGGACGCGGTGACGCGGTCGGGTCTCCTTGCCGACGCGGGGCTGATGCCGCCGTTCGGCTCGCGCGGCCCGATCGGCATCGGCTGGGACGTGGCCGGAACCGTCGACGCGGTCGGCCCGGACGTCGCCCGGTTCGCCGTCGGCGACCAGGTCATCGGGCTGAAGGACCGGCTGGACGTCCCGCTCGGCGCCTACGCGGAGGCGATCGTCCTGGACGCGTCCGCCGTCGCGCACGCGCCGCGCTCGGTGTCCGCCGTCGAGGCCGCGACGCTGCCGCTGAACGGGCTCACCGCGTCGCAGGCCCTCGACCTGCTGGACCTTCCGTCCGGCGGCACGCTGCTGGTCACGGGCGCGGCGGGTGCGGTCGGCGGTTTCGCGGTCGAGCTGGCCGTGCAGCGCGGGCTGCGGGTCGTGGCGGCGGCTTCGGCGGCGGACGAGGCGCTGGTCCGGGACCTCGGCGCCGAGTGGTTCGTCCCGCGCGGCGCGCACCTCGGCGACGCCGTGCGGGCGCTCGTCCCCGGCGGCGTCGACGGCGCGCTGGACGCGGCGCTGCTGGGGGTCGCGGCGGTCGACGCGGTGCGGGGCGGCGGCGTGTTCGTCGCGGTCGCCGGCGGCCCGGCCGCGCCGACGCCGCTGCGCGGGATCACCGTCCACAACGTGTGGATACGCGCGGACGGCACGCAGCTGGAGCACCTGTCGGCGCTGGTCGACGCGGGTCGCCTGACGCTGCGGGTCGCCGGCACGCTCCCGCTGGCGGACGCCGTCAAGGCGCACGAGCGGCTGGAGGCGGGCGGGCTGCGCGGCCGGCTCGTCCTGACGACCGCCTGAACGGGGCCGCCGGCGGGCCGGGCCGTCAGGTGTCGCGGGCCTCCTGCTCGGCGCGGACCATCACGCGCCGCAGGAGGTCCGACAGCGTGCGGCGCTCGTCCGCGGTCAGTCCGCCGAGCAGGCGGTACTCCTCGTGCCCGACGCCGCCCATCGCGCCGAGCCAGGCGGCGCGGCCCTCGTCGGTCAGCTCGACCAGCACCCGCCGCCGGTCGGTCCGCGACGGCGTCCGGCGGACGAACCCGCGCCGCTCCAGCGCGTCCAGCCGCCCGGTCACCGAGTTCGGCGGCATGCCGAGGTCGGCGGCCAGCTCCGACGGGGCCGCGCTCCCGTGCCGGCCGCCGAGCGCCTGGAGGGTGTCGTACTCGTGCCGGTGCAGGTCGTACTCGACCAGCGAGCGGTCCTTCACCCGCTTGATGTGCTCCACGAAGCGCACCATCCGCGTGACGGCGCCCTCGATGTCGGGATCGAGGTCGGACAGGACCCCCGCCCACCGCGCGACGTGGTCGTCGGTCCGGTCGTGGAGTTCCTCCGTTCCGCCCATGCACGGATCGTACGACCCCTATCATTTCGATGGCGAATAGTTCGTTGACGAATAGTTCGCTGTCGAATTAGATTGTCCGGTATGCCGCATCCGCTGCGCGGCCGGGACTTCCGGCTGCTGTTCACCGCCCGCGTGCTGTCCCTGACCGGCGACGCCGCCGTGCCCGCCGCGCTGACGCTCGCCGTGCTGCGCGCGACCGGCTCCACGTCCGCGCTCGCCCTGGTGCTGGGCTGCGCGATGGTGCCGCGCCTGCTGCTGCTCCCCGTCGGCGGCGTCCTCGCCGACCGGCTCAACGCCCGCGCCGTCGCCGTCGCCACCGACCTCGCCGGCTGCGGCGCCCAACTGTTCGCCGCGCTGGAACTGCTCGGCGGCCACCCCCGGCTCTGGCACCTCGCCGCCGCCCAGGCGGTCGGCGGCGCCGCCTCGGCCTTCCAGACCCCGACCGTCTCCCCGATGATCACCGGCACGGTCGACGCCGCCGGACTGCACCGGGCCAACGCGCTGATCGGCACCGCCAACGGCGCCACCCGGCTGGCCGGACCCGCCCTCGCCGGCACGCTCGTCCTCACCGCCGGACCCGGCTGGACGTTCCTGCTCGACTCCGCCTCGTTCGCCGCGAGCGCCGCGCTCCTCGCCATCACCCGCGTCCGCCGCGCCGCGGTCGCGCCCGCACCGGACGGGGGATCGGGCCGCCGGCTGCTGCGCGACCTCGCCGAAGGCTGGAACGAGGTGCGCTCCCGCGACTGGTACTGGACGAGCCTGATCGCGCACGCCGCCTGGAACGGCGCGTCCGCCGTGCTGCTCACCCTCGGCCCCGCCATCGCGATCGACCGGCTCGGCGGCGAAGGCACCTGGGTCGCGACCGTGCAGGTCGGCGCGGTCGGCCTGGTCGCCGGCGCGCTGCTGGCCGCGCGGATCCGGCCGCGCAGGCCCGTGCTGGTCTGCAACCTCGGACTCGCCGCGTTCGCGCTGCCGCTCGCGCTGCTGGCCGCCGCCGCGCCCGCGCCGCTGGTCATCGCCTCCTACGGGCTGGCGCTCACCGGGCTCGGCGTGCTGAACCCGACGTGGGAGACCGTCGTGCAGCTGACCGTCCCGCCGCGGTCGCTGGCCCGGGTCACCTCCTACGACTGGCTGCTCTCCCTGGGCGCCGCGCCGCTCGGCTACGCCCTGGCCCCGTGGGCCGCGTCCGCGTGGGGCGCGTCCGTCCCGCTCCTGGTCAGCGCCGTCCTGGTCGGCGGGAGCTGCCTGGGGACGGCCGCGGTCCCGGGCGTGCGCGCCCTCACGATGCCGAAGGCGCCGGCCCCGGCCGTCCCGTGACCGGGCGGGTCCGGGGCCGGGGCCCGGCTCAGAAGTCGGTGGGCGGCTCCTGCTCGGTGGCTCCGCCGCCCGCCGGACGGTCCCCGCCGGCGATGCCGCGCCGCTCGCCCTCGCTCGGGCCGGACACCCCGTGGTGCGGCTTCGGCTCGTCCAGCCCGATCACCGGCGGGACGTCCTCGGCCGACTCCAGCGTCGAGGGCTGCTCGGCGGCCTTCGCCAGGTCCGCCTCGGCCTTGGCGAGCCGTTCCCGCAGGTCCATCCGCTCGGCGCCGTCGCCGGACCGCTCGGGCCCGCCGCCGCCCATCTTGTCGAAGAACCGCAGGATCTCCACCGGAAGCGGCATGACCAGCGTGCTGTTCTTCTCCGCCGACACCTCCACGACCGTCTGCAGCAGCCGCAGCTGGAGGGCCGCCGGGTCCTGCGACATGATCTCCGCCGCCGCGGCCAGCCGCTTGGACGCCTGGAACTCGCCGTCCGCGGTGATGATGCGGGCGCGCCGCTCCCGCTCCGCCTCGGCCTGCCGCGCCATGGAGCGCTTCATGCCCTCCGGCAGCGACACGTCCTTGATCTCCACCCGCTCGATCAGGATCCCCCACGGATCCTGGGTGATCTCGTCGATGATCGAGCGCAGCCGGACGTTGATCTTCTCGCGCTCGCCGAGCAGCTCCTGCATGTCCGCCTGGCCGATCGCCGAGCGCAGCGACGTCTGCGCCACCTGCGAGATCGCGTATCCGTAGTTCTGCACGTTCACGATCGCCTTCACCGGGTCGACCACCCGGAAGTACACGACCGCGTCCACGCGGACGCTCACGTTGTCCTGGGTGATGCCGTCCTGCGCCGGCACCCCCATCGTGACCGTCTGCTGGTTGACCTTCTGCATTCGCTCTGCATAAGGGATGATCGCCGTCAGGCCGGGCCGGCGGACGGCGCCGGGGCGGAGTTGCCCGCCCCGCTGCACCTGGCCGAACCGGAACACGATGCCGTGCTCGAACTGCTGCACGACACGCAGCGACGAGGCGAGCGTGATCAAGCCGCCCACCACGACGATCAGCAAAATGATCAGGGCCACCGCTGCCATCACGGGCCACCTTTCCGATGTGGACTGTCCGTACCCGCTCGGAGCCCGGACGTACCGGCCCGCGGACCGGTCTCACGTTTCCCAGCTAACCGCGCGGGCACGCCCGTAGCAACGGTCCCGGCGGACGATCTACGGGCGCGGACGGCACCGTGTCAGGGATCACTTGCATCGGGGCGGGCGGCCTCTGAAGTCCTTGCCGAGTGAACGATATGGTCGATCGGGTGAGCGCGAGAGACACCGACTGGGACGGCGTACGCCTCCACGTCGTCACCGGGAAGGGCGGCACGGGCAAGACGACCGTCGCCGCCGCACTCGCCCTGGCACTGGCCGCGGGCGGCCGCAAGGTCCTGCTCGTCGAGGTCGAGGGACGCCAGGGCATCGCCCAGCTCTTCGACTGCCCGCCGCTGCCCTACGAGGAGCGCCGCGTCGCCGTCGCCCCCGGCGGCGGGGACGTCTACGCGCTCGCCATCGACACCGAAGAGGCGCTCATCGAGTACCTCGAGATGTTCTACAGCCTCAAGCGCGCCGGGAAGGCGATGACCAAGCTCGGCATCGTCGACTTCGTCACCACCATCGCCCCCGGCCTGCGCGACGTGATCCTCACCGGCAAGACCTCCGAGTCGGTGCGCCGCAAGAAGAAGGACGGCTCGTTCATCTACGACGCCGTCGTCATGGACGCCCCGCCCACCGGGCGCATCACCAAGTTCCTCAACGTCAACGACGAGGTCTCCGGCCTGGCCAAGATGGGACCGGTCCGCAACCACGCCGACACGGTGATGAAGGTCGTCCGCAGCCCCGAGACCGCCGTCCACTTCGTCACGCTGCTGGAGGAGATGCCCGTCCAGGAGACGATGGACGGCATCCGCGAGCTCACCGAGGTGGGGCTGCCGGTCGGCGGCGTCATCGTCAACATGGAGCACCAGCCCGTCCTGTCGGAGGACGACCTCGCCGCGGCCGCCGCCGGCACCCTCGACGTCGACGAGATCGTCCGCGGGGTGAAGGCCGCCGGGCTGGAGAGCAACGCCGAGTCCATCGGCGCGGTGCTGGCCGCCGAGGCCGGCGAGCACGCCCGCCGCACCGCGCTGCAGCGCCGCGAGAAGGAGCGGCTGGAGTCGGTCGACCGGCCCCGCTACACGCTGCCGATGCTGTCCGACGGCATGGACCTCGCCGGCCTGTACGAACTGGCCGCGGCACTCCGCGCACAGGGCGCCGCATGACCGAGCGGAGCGAGGGCATGCGGCGGTCTTTGCCGGGGGGTGCGGGGGGTCGTCCCCCGCAGGCGGCACGCATGAGGAGAACGGTATGAGCCCCACCAAGAACCCGCCGGCGCTGGACGTCGACGCGCTGCTCGACGACCCCCGCACCAAGACCATCGTGTGCTGCGGGTCCGGCGGCGTGGGCAAGACCACCACCGCCGCGGCGCTCGGCGTGCGGGCCGCCGAGCGCGGCCGCGACGTCGTCGTCCTCACCGTCGACCCGGCGCGCCGGCTCGCCCAGTCGATGGGGCTGTCCGAGCTCGACAACAACCCGCGCCGGATCGAGGTCGGCGGCGACGGCGAGCTGCACGCCATGATGCTCGACATGAAGCGCACCTTCGACGAGATCGTCGAGGCGCACGCCGACCCCGACCGGGCCAAGCAGATCCTTGCCAACCCCTTCTACCAGTCGCTCTCCTCGTCCCTGTCGGGCACGCAGGAGTACATGGCGATGGAGAAGCTCGGGCAGCTGCACCGCTCCGGCGCCTGGGACCTGATCATCGTCGACACCCCGCCGTCCCGCAACGCCCTGGACTTCCTGGACGCGCCCGAGCGGATGGGCCGCTTCCTCGACGGCCGCTTCATGAAGATCCTCGCCGCCCCCGCCAAGACCGGTGGCCGGTTCGGCGTCAAGGTGATCAGCGCCGGGTTCGGCATGTTCACCGGAGCGATCAACAAGGTCCTCGGCGTCCAGCTGCTGCGCGACGTCCAGACGTTCGTCGCCGCGTTCGACACCATGTTCGGCGGGTTCCGCGAGCGCGCCGAGAAGACGTTCAAGCTGCTCCAGACCCCCGGCACCGCGTTCCTCGTCGTCGCCGCGCCCGAGCCGGACGCGCTGCGCGAGGCGTCCTACTTCGTCGAACGGCTCGCCGAGGAGCGGATGCCGCTCGCCGGGCTCGTCGTCAACCGCGTCCACGAGTCCGCCGCCGACGGCCTGTCGGCCGCCCGCAGCCAGGCCGCCGCCGAGACCCTGGACGAGCGCGGCGAGCACCCGCTGACCGCCGCGCTGCTGCGCCTGCACACCGACCGCATGCAGCTCGCCGCCCGCGAGGAGCGCCTGCGCGACCACTTCGCCTCGACGCATCCGACCGTCCCGGTCACCGCCGTCCCCGCCCAGGCCGAAGACGTCCACGACCTCGACGGCCTCCGCCAAGTGGGCGAAGACCTGTCAGCGGTACTGACGCGATCCCAGCCCAAAAAGCTCGCCTAGCGGCCGTATTTAGGCAATCCCGGCCCAAGGCGCTCGCCTAGCGGCTCGCACCTTGACCGTGCTTGGGCGAGCGCGACCTCGCTTCGCGAGCTTCCCGGCAGGGCTCGCCTTCGGCATCGCCCCGCCGGTCAGATGGCGCGCTCGCGGTGCGGGGTTGCGGGGCGCGCGGGCGTGAGTGCGTGGCGTGAGCGCGTGCAGGCGCGGCGGCAGGCCCGTACCCCATCGGTACGGGCCCGCAGCCGCGCTTAGTCGACCTTCCGGTCACCTGCCGTCGACCGGCCGATATAGGACCGGTCATTCCCATGACCGCCCGCAGAACGGTCATCGTGCGTCCGCCAAACGGTGCCGAGCCAGGCTCAGCTCGCGACGAGCTCTTCCTCGTCCGCCTCGACCGAGCGCTCGTACTCCTCCTTGGCGGTCTCCAGCAGCTCGCGCCACGATCGCACGTCCGGCCGCCTGCGCAGGAGCGCGCGGCGCTCCCGCTCGGTCATGCCGCCCCAGACGCCGAACTCGATCCTGTTGTCGAGGGCGTCGGCGAGGCACTCCGTGCGCACCGGGCAGCCGCGGCAGATGAGCTTGGCCCGGTTCTGCGCCGCTCCCTGCACGAACAGGGCATCCGGATCCGCGTTACGGCAGGCGGCGCGGGCGGTCCAATCCGTGATCCACATCTTGGCCCCACTCCCCTAGGGTCTGTGTCGATTTGCGCTCCTTGGCCGGACGGGCGCGGACGTCAGGCCGCCAAACGAAAGCCGTGGGGAAGAACTTACGGAAGCGAGGGACGATTCAACAGACCCCGATGGGCCCATTCTCGATATAGCCCACCGGGGCCATACCGCCGGAACGGACTAGTTACCTGTAGTTGACGCGCCAGACATGGCGCAGGTTGTCACGAGGGGGACATACCGGACGAAGATCCGGCGCCGCGCGCTCGGATACGCCCGAGGCCGGGGGACCTGTCCCGTATGCACTGGTCGTCCCGCGTACCCTAGAGCGCGTGCGCGATGCGAAGCTAGATCGGGGTAAGGCCTTCTCCACGCTGTTCAGGCTGCTGGGAGCGGGCGTCGTGGCGGGTGTCCTGGTCGCGTTCATCGCGCTGCCCGGCGTCGGCAGCGCGGGACTGACCGCGCGCGACGCCGCGAACAACTTCGAGGACATGGACAGCAACCTCAAGACGACGCCGCCGTCGGAGAAGACGGTGATGTACGACGCCAACGGCAAGCAGGTCGCCACGTTCTTCGACAAGTACCGCGAGTCCGTCCGGCTCGACCAGGTCGCCCCCATCATGCGGCAGGCGATGGTCGACATCGAGGACTCGCGCTTCTACAAGCACGGGGCGCTCGACCTGAAGGGCACCATCCGCGCACTGGCGTCCAACGTCGAGTCCGAGCAGACGCAGGGCGGCTCCACCCTCACCCAGCAGTACGTCAAGAACCTGCTCGTCGACCAGGCGACGACCCAGGAGGAGTACCGCGAGGTCACCGCGCCGACCGTCGGCCGCAAGCTGCGCGAGCTGCGCTACGCGCTCGACATCGAGCAGCGCATGACCAAGGACCAGATCCTCGAGGGCTACCTCAACGTCGCCTACTTCAGCGCCGGCGCGTACGGCATCCAGGCCGCCGCCAAGCGCTACTTCAGCATCCCGGCGAACAAGCTGAACGTCGGGCAGGCCGCGCTGCTGGCCGGCATCACCCAGAACCCGACGCTGTACGACCCGATCCGCAACCCGAAGGAGGCGCGCAAGCGCCGCGACATCGTCCTCTACCGGATGGCGCAGCTCGGGCACATCTCCAAGCAGCAGGCCGACGCCGAGGCCGCCAAGCCGATCCAGCTGAACCGCACCGACCCGGTGGGCGGCTGCGAGTCCAGCAAGGCGCCGTACTTCTGCGAGTACGTCAAGTACGACATGCTCGACATCCTCTCCCACGGCAAGTACTGGAGCATGACGCCGAAGGAGCAGCAGAACGTCGTCAACAAGCTGAACCGCGGCGGCTACACCATCCGCACCACCCTCGACATGAAGGCGCAGAACGCCGTCGACCGGGCGCTGCGCAGCAACGTCGCGCCGGCCGGCAACCGCGTCGGCGCCGAGGCGATGGTCGAGCCCGGCACCGGCAAGGTCAAGGCGATCGGGCTGAGCAAGCGGTTCGGCGCCGGCAAGGGCCGCACCACCATCAACCTGCCCGCCGACTCCCACCACGGCGGCGGCACCGGCGTGTCCGCCGGGTCCACGTTCAAGACCTTCACCCTCGCCGCCGCCCTGGACGAGGGCATCCCGGTCAGCACCACCATCAACTCGCCGCAGACCACGACCGTCAGCGGGTTCCAGCCCTGCAAGTACACCGGCACCATCGACCAGACCAAGTACAAGAACCAGATGGCCGGCGGCGGGACGTGGACGCTGCACAACGCCGGTGACAGCGAAGCCGGCAACTTCAACCTCAAGACCGCGACCTGGCACTCGGTCAACACCTTCTACGCCCAGCTCGAGAAGCGCGTCGGCGTCTGCGACGCCGTCAACATGGCCAAGGCGTTCGGCATGAAGAAGGGCAACGGCGAGGAGATCGCGCCCGTCCCGTCGCAGGTCCTCGGCACCAACGACATCGACATGGTGCACCTCGCCGCCGCCTACGCCGGCTTCGCCGCCCGCGGCAAGTACTGCACGCCGCTCTCCGTCACGCAGGTCATCGACGCCGACGGCAAGCAGCTGAAGCTGCCCAAGCAGGACTGCCACCAGGCCGTCGACCAGGCCGTCGCCGACAAGGTCGACTCCATCCTCCGGGGCGTCCTCACCAAGGGCACCGCGGCCGGGCGCGGCATCGGCCGTCCCGCCGCCGGCAAGACCGGCACCTGTGAGGAGTTCACCTGCGCGGTGTTCGCCGGCTTCACCCCGAACATGGCCGCCGCCACCGCCTACTGGGACTACCGCGGCCCCTTCCAGTACAAGGTCTACGGCGTGTACGGCGCGGACACCCCCGGCGCGATGTGGCAGCAGAGCATGCAGGACGCCCTCGCCGGCAAGCCGGCGCCCGACTTCAACACCCCGTCCCGCGACTTCGGCGACACCACGCAGGTCCCGCAGGTGAAGGGCATGAAGCTCGCCGCCGCCAAGGCCAGGATCAAGGGCTCCGACCTGGAGGTGCAGGTCGCGTCCGGGTCCGTCGACTCCGACCAGCCGAAGGGCACGGTCGTGTCCACCTCGCCGGACGCGGGCACCGAGGTCCCGCCCGGCACCACCGTCATCCTCTACGTCAGCAACGGCAAGAAGAAGGGCGGCGGCGGCGACCACGGGGACGACGGCGGCAACGGACAGGGCTTCCCCGGCTGGCCGCCGCCCGGCAACTGACGGCGAAAAGCCCGGCCAACGGCCGGGCACGAGGAGGGCCCGGCGGCGCGCCGGGCCCTTCGCTCACTCCGCGAGCTGCCGCTTGACCTCCGCGGCGACCCGCCCGCCCTCGGCGCGCCCGGCGACCTTCGGGTTCACGACCTTCATGACCTGCCCCATCGCCCGCGGGCCCGTCGCCCCTGTCGCGGCGACGGCGTCCGCGACCAGCGCGGCGAGCTCCTCGTCGGACAGCTGGGCCGGCAGGTACTCCTCCAGCACCGCGCCCTCGTCCCGCTCGGCCTGCGCCTGCTCCGCGCGGCCCGCGTCCCCGAACGCCGTGGCGGCCTCCCGGCGCTTCTTCGCCTCCCGGGTCAGCACCTTCACCACGTCGTCGTCGGACAGCTCCCGCGACCGCTTGCCCGCGACCTCCTCGTTCTTCACCGCCGTCAGCGCCATCCGCAGCGTCCGCGTGCGCAGCTCGTCGCGCGCCTTCATCGCCGCCGACAGGTCGGTCTCCAGCTTCACCTTCAGGTCGCTCATGGTCACATCATGCCCGCACGAACCCGGCCGCCTCATCAGGATTACCGCGAGGTGCCCATGTCTGGAACCATGGACGCCAGAGAAGGGAGAACCGTGCGAAAGATCTACGCCGCGCCCCTCGGCCTCCTGGGCGCGGGCGCCGCGACCTTCGGGTACGCCTCGGTCATCGAGCGGAACTGGTTCCGGCTCCGCCGCTTCGACGTGCCGGTGCTGCCGCCCGGCCGTCCTCCGGTCAAGATCCTGCACATCTCCGACGCGCACCTGACGCCGGGCCGGTCCCGCCTGATCCACTGGGTCCGCTCGCTGGACGCCCTGGAGCCCGACCTGGTCGTCAACACCGGCGACACGCTCTCCCACCGGGACGCGATCGGCCCCTTCCTGGACGCCCTCGGCCCCCTCCTGGACCGTCCGGGCGTCTTCGTCTACGGGTCCAACGACCTGTACTCCCCGATTTTCAAGAACCCGCTGCGCTACATCTGGCGCACCAGCAAGTCCGACTACAAGCGGCACCGCCGCGAGCCCGACCTGCCCTACCGCGAGCTCGGCTCGTCCCTGCAGGCCGCCGGCTGGCTCGACCTCAACAACCGCATCGGCCGCCTCAAGGTCGGCGAGCTCGACGTCGAGTTCGGCGGCATCGACGACTCGCACATCAACCGCGACCGCTACGACAAGATCGCCGGCCCCGTCGACCCGCAGGCCGACGTCCACCTCGGCGTCATGCACTCGCCCGAGCCCCGCAACCTCGACCGCTTCACGGCCGACGGCTACGACCTCCTGCTGGCCGGCCACACCCACGGCGGCCAGGTCTGCGTCCCCTTCTACGGCGCCCTTGCCACCAACTGCGGCATCGACCGCCCCCGCGTCAAGGGCCTGCACCGGCACCGCGGCTCCTGGCTCCACGTCTCCGCCGGCCTCGGCACCTCCCCCAAGGCCCCCATCCGCTTCTGCTGCCCGCCCGAGGCCTCCCTCCTCACCCTCGTCCCCCGATGACCCCGCCGCCCCGAATCGGGTACGCACCACTCCCCGACATCCGCTAAAGTGGTCAAGGCGCCGGGAGCACGTACGACTCCCGGGCAGCCACCACCGGGGTGTAGCGCAGCTTGGCAGCGCGCTTCGTTCGGGACGAAGAGGTCGTGGGTTCAAATCCCGCCACCCCGACAGATAACGCCAGGTCAGAGGCCGGTTCCCAAACAGGGAATCCGGCCTCTTGATCGTTTGACCCTCGTTTGACCCCGCCCCTGAACGCGACCCCGCAACACCCAGGGTCACGCACCATCACCCGCTGGCCACATCCCACCCCCCTCCGGCACCCCTTTGAACGACGCCCCAGCGCCGCTCGAGCATCGTCGCGGCCCGCCTGCCGACGGCATAGCGAGCCAAGCTGCCCGACAACCCCCACACGACCTCGTGACCCCGCCGCGGAGCCGACCACACCCGCCGGGGCCAAGTGCCGCCACAGGCCGTCCCCAGCACCTCATCAGACAGACGGAAGGTATCCCATGGAGCCTTCCTGACCACGGGCTCCGCCATCTCGATCTGCGAGGGGACCGCCGCGTGCCACCTGCCATCACCGACCAAACCACCTACTGGGACTACTACACAGAAGGCGTCGCGGACCGCCCCCGACGAAGCCCTCAAGAACGCCTTCGACTAGACCCAGTACCTAGGCCACAGCCGGCCCCCCGCGACGACCTGGAGCTTGGCTCGGGTCAAGGTGATGCCGTCGCAGCCCCTGGCCGCCAAAGGCGTCACCGCAACCGGCCTGGACATTTCACCAGCCCTGCGAGAAGGCTCGGACCCGCTGGGCCCACCTCTCCAAAGCTCACTTTGAACATGGCGTCCTCGACTACCTCGCCATCAACGATCCCCGCTGGGACGCCGTCTTCTGCATCTGGGGCGCGGTCTGGTTCACGAACCCCGTAGACCTGCTCTCCCTATGCCACCGACATAACCGGCCGCCAAGTCTGGCTCTACCGCTGGTCTTACGAGCCCGAAACCTGGACAGGGATCCTAGGAATCAACCGCTTCACCGGCATCGACGATAAATATGGGCCACACAAATGTGGGCGACAGGCGATGTGACACTGGTCCCAGGCGTATGGGAGCTACGTAACACAAGGCTAGTCAAGGTAGGTAAACGTCGGTAACGCGGTGTACAGCGCCCCCAAGACGTGGATCCGAACAGCGATCAGCCTGCCGCACCTTCCGTAGACCCACGAGAGGGGTGACGAGTGTGGCCGATGCCCTACATGTTCGGCGTCACTCGCCCCCGTTGGCGTATGGTCTCAATCAGTACAACCCGTCGCGAACCAGGCCCCCGGAGGTATGCGTGGACTACGACCTTGACCGGCTCGGCTGGAGGCAGATGGAGCACCTGACCGAAGCGCTCGTCCTCAAGATCCTCGGTAACGGAGTCAGCGTCTTCGGAGATGGCCCGGATGGTGGACGCGAAGCCTCCTTTGAAGGGCCGGTTGAATTTCCCGAGCCCGATCCGGGGGGGCCGTGGAACGGCTACGGCATCGTCCAGGTGAAGCACAGAACACACTCACGCGGCCGTTCCGATAATGTGGAGTGGCTCCAAGGCCAGATCAGAAAGGAGGCCGACGAATGGCTGGATGGCAAGTCGAAGCGAGGGCGCTTGCCCGACTACTTCCTTGTGATCACCAATGTGAGTCTTTCTCCCGAACCTGAGGCCGGGGGGTGGGCGAAGATCGAGAAGTACATGAAACAGAAGGTGCTGCCCAGGCTCCCACTTAAAGGGTGGCGGATCTGGGACTACACCACGCTGTGCCGGCTGCTCGACGACACCTCAGACATCGTACGAAGCTACTACGGGTTGATCACTCCGGGCGATGTCCTAGCGCGGCTGCACGATTACGTGGCGGGTCTGGCTCCGGACCTCGGCGACACGCTGCTGGCTCATGCTGCGAAGGAGCTCCTCGCCGAGCAGAACGTCACACTGGGACAGGCTGGCGACAGGGAGGAGGGCAGGCTACCACTCAATCGGGTGGCGATAGATCTGCCTGCCGATTGCCACGGCAAGGACGTCAAGGTGGTGGCGCACGTCCTAGAGCGGGGCGAGCTCCCCTTACACCCGAACGATGACGAGGCTTCCCATCGCCCGCTGGTGATTCTGGGAGGCCCGGGGCAGGGCAAGACCACCGTGGCACAGCTTATCTGTCAAGCGTACCGCGTGGCCCAACTAATGGATGTCGAGGACGGCCGGTTGGCAGCGGAGGTTCGTGCGCTGCGGAGCGAGTTCGTTGGAGACATCATCGGAAAGCTCGGGATCGCGATTCCCAACAGGCGACGATGGCCGTTCCATTTGAGGCTCGACCGTTACGCCGACGCACTGGCGAAGGATCCAGACCTCACCCTTCTCCAATTTGTCGCCGAGCGGGTTAGTAAACGGTCAATCCATGAGGTGACCACGGCGCAAATGGCCGACTGGCTCGCCCGCTGGCCATGGGTTCTCATCCTAGATGGGATGGACGAGGTCTCCGATCCGCATGATAGGGATCGAATCTTGGGCCACATCCAGGACTTCCGGGTTGAGGCAGCACACCGGACGGCCGACCTGTTGCTACTGGTCACGACACGTCCCCAGGGCTACCTGGAGGAATTTCCGAGTGAAAAATACGACCACCTCTCGTTACGCCCGCTTAGCACCGCGGAGGCGTTGGCCTATGCCGAAAGGTTGGCCGATGCGCGCCATCCCGCTGACGGCGAACAGCGCCAGGAACTTCTCCGGCGTGTCGGCGAAGCGGCGGAAGAGGAGCAGACCTCCCGACTGATGCGCTCGCCGCTCCAGGTCACGATCATGACTTTGCTGCTCGAACGTCGGCGCCGCGCTCCCCAGCATCGCTTTGGGCTGTTCAAGGGCTACTACGACACTGTCTTTGCGAGAGAGGTGGCGAAGGGCACTGTAGACGCGGGGCTGCTGGACAGGCACGATGCTCTGATCCACCAGCTGCAGGCCGAAGCGGGCCTGATCCTCCAGGCACGCTCCGAGCGGGAAGGAGAGGCTGAGTCGGCCCTGCTGCCGCGCGATCTGCGCGCGCTCTCAGCGCGGCTGCTGCGGGAGGAGGATCATGCGCCCGACGTTGTGGACGACCTGTCGGCTCGGTTAGTCGACGTGGCCGAACGACGTTTGGTGCTGTTGACGCGCCAGCCTAACGGAGGCTTCGGCTTCGAAGTGCGTAGTTTGCAGGAGTTCATGGCAGCGCGGGCGCTGCTATCGGATTCCGACCCGGTCGTGACGCAACGCCTGACCGTGCTCGCATCCTCCAATCACTGGCGCAACACATGGCTGTTCGCAGCGGGTGGGGTCTTTGCCGAGCAGCGGCATCTGAGAGAGATGCTGATGTCGCTGTTCACCACGGTGAATCAGGGAGACAAAATCGCGCTGGCTGTACGGCCGGCGGCTCACCTCGCGATCGATCTACTCGACGAGAACGTCGCCGACGCATCACCCAAATTCCAGAAGGCACTTGCAGGCGAGGCGCTGGAACTGCTGCGCCACCATCCCGACCTCCACTTGAAGCGGCTGGCTGAGGTCCTCGCGGACGCGGTCGAACGGACGCCAGCGGTGGAGGACGTTGTCGTACGCGCGGTGAAGGACGCCTTCGCCACTTCGGGCCTTCCCGCGCTCAGCGCTCTCATGGTGTGCGCCACCTGGATGGGCGGAGAGGGAAGGTTGGTCGAACCGGCGCGTACCTGGCTCACCGCAGCTCGTGAGGATCTCGCGCAGGCGAGCCCGCGCCAGCGCGCCGCGGTGGCGGGGCTCGCTGCAACCTTCCCGTTCGTCCAGCTCAGGGGTTTCGAGCTCACCAGCCTGATGGCGCGCCGCCGGGAAAGTATCGGGGCAGCCCTGGACGTCGTACGTCAGCAACCGATATTGACACCAATGGACCTCCCGCTGGTCGATCGCATGGTCGAGACACTGGGCATGGCCGAGGTCGAGCGGAGTCACTGGCCAGAGGGCGGTCTGGACGTGGTGCGTGGTGACCGCTCCTACCGTCCGGACCTTTCGGGCCTGGGCCCTGCCCTCGATAACCAGCGGGTGGCCGCAGCACTGATCGCGGGAATGGATGGCATTGGCCTAGCCGATTGGCCCCTAGCCGGCATGCTGCGACGGGCCTTGACACTATGGGTGCAGCGCCGTCCCGTCGCAAGGATGCTTCCGGGGGCTGATCTCACAGATCTCGCAGCGTGGGCGTAATGCCCAATTCTTCCACCAAATGGGCGATCTCCTGAGCCTGTTCTGGGGGCAGCTGCGCCTGGATCGAAAGGGACAAGTAGCTGATAGCCCCACGGTCCAGGGTGTCGAACAACCGACGGAAGAGCTGTGCGAGCTGTTCGGCGACGTCCGGGGCAGAGGCGATATTCTTCATCACCGTGAACATGAGCTGCTGCTCCAGGGGAGAGGTAGCTTCGTCCTCGCCCAGATCTTGGTCGCCGCTTGGGGAGCCTTCGTCGGAGCCGGATCCGGTTCCGCCGCCCCCGCCAGGTCCCTCGCCGGAGCCTCCGCCAGGATGCGGCTCCGTAGGGTCGGTCGACTTCTGGTCAGGCTTTGGCTTTGGCGTTGGCTTTGGCCTGGCGAGCCGGTAGGTGGGGGCATTGAAGTTGATGCCGGTCATGTCGTCGACGATGACAGTCTCATCACCGGCTCGGACGATTCGCAGTTCACCCGCCCTCACCGCCTCGTAGATAGCTTCCCGCAAATCGGTCTCTCCTCCGGGAAGCAGCCCTAGGCGCGGCGTGTTCCAGAAGGCGTCGCGAATCTCGCTGAGCGGACGCTCGTAGTCGCTATCGCGCAGGTTGTGCACCAGCGCCCGGCCGGTGAACTTGCCCTTCGGGAAAGCCTTCTGCGCCTCGACGAGTTCGTCCCAAATCTTCGCGCCGTCGAGTGTTCCCTCGTCCAGGTTGCGCTGTGCGACGTCGCGGTCCACGGTCGGATCGGGCTGGGCCAGGTAGAGCACGTGCTGAAAGCCACGTTCGACATAGTCGTCGAACCGGGACAGCACCTGATCAAGCCCCTGTTCAGCCTGTGACTTCAGGTCGCTGTCCTCCTCCACCTCCGGCCCGTCAAGGACGCGCTCGTACGCCAGGTACTCCGCGGCGGCCTTGCGGGCGAGACCCCGCTGCCGTGCCGCAAAGACTAGGAACACCAGGGATGATGCCCACTGCGTGGGTATATGGTCCTCGCCGATCCCCAGACAGGCACGGACCGCGTCCATCGTCGGCCGCTGGGTGCCGTTGCCGAGCGTGTACATGGCGGGGTCGAGGACTACGAGCCTAGTAGTGCGGGCCTTCTCGAGTTCGGCGGCCGCCAGAACCTCGCGGTGCGATTGCCCAGGTTGCGCGGTCAGAAAGCGTGCCTGAGCGAAGGGAGTTTTCCGCATGCGGGTGGCGGCCCGTTGAGCAATGGCCTGATCCCTGTCGGCCTCAGTGATCGTGTTGCGCATCGCTCGCACGAGCATTGGCAACCGCTGCTGGGTGGACAGGTAGTACCGGGGTGGCTGTCCGCCGCGGCCTGGAAAAAGCTCCAGCGAAGCCAGGCCACTGCCATCGGCATCGGTCAATGCCCGCACGACCGCGTCCGCGTCGTTGTAGCCGTATTCAGCGTCGGGCACCATGGTCGCGGCCTTGACCTCGGGATCGCTCGCGCCGCGCCGGGATCCGCCGCGCGCCCCCGCGATCGAGGCCAAGAAGATCATGGTTGCAGCACGCTCAGCCGCGCGCGGGTTGGCCGCGTACCACGGTGCGTCGGTCCGCGCCAGGTCGAGCACGCGTGCCGCGCCAGCGCGATCCGACAGGTCGACGACGTCGTTCTGGGCGATCGACTGGTAGTTGGTGCGCGTCTTGGAGTTGCTGATCAGCCCCGAGGTGAGGACTGCCTTCCGCGTCTCGAAGTCGGAGAGCGGAATGTCGCCCGGCCCGATCAGCCACGGTGTCCAGTCTCCCGCTTCGGCTCGCTCGGACAGCGCGCGCACGGTCGCGGAGAAGATCTTGATGGTGGAGCGCACCTGCTGGAAACCTGACAAGTTAGCCCACTCGCCTTCGGCGAGGTCCATCAGCTGGGGGTGGAACGGGAAGGTCCGTTCGACCTCGACGGAGAAGCGTTTGGTCCACCTGGTGTTCAAAGCCCCCACCACCTTGGACTTCCAGTTGCCTTGAGCCATAACTGGAGAAAAGGCGTCTACGGCAGTGGACACGGCACGCGATAGGGCGGCCTCGTCGGAATACTCGAACAGCCGGCGTCGCAGGATGGCAGTGAAGTCTGCATTCTCGTTCACCGCCATGCTCTCGCCGTTGCGCTGGAGATACGCCTCCAGATCCTGGCGGCGCGTCTCGCCGTCCCCCTGGAGCGTCGTCGGGTCCTTTTCCGAAGAGATCATTACGACGAGCATGGCGGTGTTAGGGGTGTCCCGCACAGCCTCGGTGAGCGCCCGGAGGAACGCCATATCCTGCGCGGTCAGCTCGGCGTTGTTGCGGCCCTCCAGACCGTCGCCGATGTAGTTGAGAATTTCGTCGAAGATGATTAGCACGGGGCGACCGACCGCCTTGATCGCCTCGCTGATATCTGCCTTGCTAGAGAAGAATGGCTTATAGAGCTCGAAGAGGTCTTCTCTGTCGTCTCTACCTGCGAACAGGCGCCACAGGAACCGCTCGTAGAGGCTGTAGGCCCACGGACCGTCGAACTCCGGATCGGTCGCGGGCGCTGGTGTCATGTTGTCGCCTGACAGCACGACCGCGTGCGGATGGCCGAGGTGCGCGGGCAGGTCTGCGCCCAGCACCTCCCTAGCCCGAGCAAACACCTCACGGCCGATGTCGGTACCGGCGAGTTCCTCGGGTGAGGTCGCCAGATGCCAGGCCCCGATACAAGCGTGCGACTTGCCGCCGCCCATCCCCTGATCGAGCCGTACGAGGGCGCGACCGAGGTCACGGTCCGCGCCACCGCCGAGCCGGACAGCCAATCCGGTCAGCAGCTCGATCAGCTGTTCGGTCGGATGGGTGATCTTTCCGTAGTACGAGGCGGTGGCGTACAGCGGGCGGGTCGCTCCCTTACCGTAGACAACACGGAACAGCGAGGCTGTGGTGTCATCGTTCACTCCCGAGGCACCGAGCACCTCGTCGCGAAGCTTCAGCGTCCGCCACCACCTGGCATCCTGTCCGGCCTCGACCATGGCTTCCCCTCGTCACGATTCAGTTTTCCCTCACCGTGACAAGATCTTGCCGTGTCTTGACCAATCAGAACAGGGAAGTCTGAGAATCTCTGGACTTTCTTGCGCGGGTCTCTGACAGTTGGTCCTCTTGCGCAAGGTGGGTGGCCGAGCGGATGCCCCGACTCTCGCGGCTGATCGCATGCCAACTCCGCACGTCGGGGTCTGCCTGTGGGAGTCTCTCGGTCAAGAACGCAATGGTGGCCCAAAGTTGCTCGTCCTCCGGGTCACGGCCCGCTCTCACCAGTACCCGTGCCACGTCGGCGAGGTCGCCCTCCGCCCAGGCGCGCGCCATCGCGAGCACCACATCAATCAACGCGGACCGTTCGGTCAGCTGGGCGTCGAACTGGTTCGCCTGGACAAAGCGGCAGCCCTTGGTCGAGCGCTTCACAAGCGTCTGCAACGACTTCATGTCAAGACCCGAGGTGAAGCTGTGCCAGCCAAACTCGGACAGGGCGACCTCGTCGCGCCGGAACAGCTCGATCCACCACAATGCGAACCTGGTCCGCTCATCGAACAGCTCCAGCGGCACCGAGTTGATCTTCTCTAGGGCGATCTCTTGCACCGCGCGACGCGCGGTCGCCAGCAGGTCGACGAGCTCGACCGGCTCGCCGGTGTTCCTGGTGATCTTGCTGTAGCGGCCCGCGACCTCCATGGCGGGGCCGGCCGAGGCCATCAACATGTCCTGGCGCGCGAGCCCAGACCACTCCCAGAGCCGGAACCGGTCGACGATCACTGCCCGGATCTGGTTCTCCACCGCAGCAAGCGATCCGGGCTCCCGATCGGTCGCCGCGGGACGACATGACATGGTCAGGGTCGTCACCACATTAAGCGCGCCAGCGCCCGCGCCGCCCGCCTCCGTTTTTGCAGGCCATGATGAGGTCATCACCAGCCCTGCCTGACTGAGTGCGCTCAGCATGCGATGCCAGACCTTCAGATCGTTGTGGCCGAAGACGATGGTCACCACACCATCGTCGGCTACGACCCGGCGCATCTCCGCGTAGGCACGGGAGATCATTGAGTCGTAGTGCTCCATCGTTCGGTGGTCGCCTGCCTGGCTCCCGCCTCGCTTAACGATGATCTCCTCGTCCTTCTCCTGCACGCCGTAGGGGTGCATCGTCATCGCTAGCGACGGGTCGGCAGTGAACATCGCCCGCTTAGCCCAGACGTAGAACAGGTCGCTGGAGTCGCTGTAGTCGATCATGTCGTCATACGGTGGATCGGTGACCACGGCGGTCATCATCCCGTCCCGATAGGGCAGCATCGTTGCGCTGCCGCGCTGAATCGATGCGGGCACAGAAGGAGAACGAGACCGGATTCCGCGAAGAGCAGTTACCGTCTGTTCGGCCAGCGAGGTCCATGATCCGGGACCATCAGAGAGCCCACTCTCGAACCAGTCGTAGGCGTGGGAGATCGCGGACTGGTTGACGAAGATGTCTCCCACTTGAGCTCCGCCAGCTTTCTGAAGCCGAGCTCCGCGAGAAGAGCGGCGGAGTTTCCTCATCATCGCCGCTGTGGCGAAGCCGCTGAGCGCTCGAACATAGGCTGCGGACAGACCGGCCGCCAAGCATTCTTCCGCTAGATCGTTGATGGATCTCGCCAGGCGCACAAGTCCAAGTGTCTGACGCGGCGGCACCAGGTCGCCATAAGTCTTGTCACCATAGTTGACGGACTGGATCGTCCAGGTATTGCCAGCGGGAATAGCTTCATTTGGGCGAGCACTCAGCGGACCGAACGCGGGTTCCTTGCCCAGTGACTCTTCAGCCAGCTTGGCGGCTTGGATTTCGGCCATGCTGGGCTCGCGGAAGACTTTGGTGCCGTCGGCGGCGATGTCGGCGGCAAGGAGCAGTGCATCACGGCGCAACCCTTCGGCGCTGAGGCGCGTGTGGACAACCTTGGGATGGACGTGGTTGCAGAATGGACAAACGGCGACCCGTCCCTTAGAGGAGTATTTACTCTTTCCCGCGAAGAGCCGGGTTGGCTTCCCTTTCGGCTCACCACTGTGGGGGACAGCTTGGAACTCCCCGGTCGTGGGGTCGGCGAAGATGTCGAAGCTCTGGCCCTCATCAGCGTCGCGCTTGGGCGTCCGTTCGCGGGGGAAGCGGAGCCACAGTTCACCTACCAGCGGGAAGCGGTTGCCACACTCTTGGCAGGGCAGGGTGGAGGCCCAGAGGTACCCCCATGGCTGCCGGCCCTCATGCTTCGGGTAGAACTCCGCCATGCGTTCGGTGTACCGGCGCCCGACCTCCGCCAGGAACGCCTCCACGTCGCGTTCCAACCGGTCGCCGGTGAGCTCGTCCTGACCGTCCTCCTGCCACGGCAACGGCGGCTCGCCATCCCAGTCCTGGAATGGGATCTCCGCCAGCAGCGCCCCGCCGAGGGCAGCGAACGGGGAATAGTCGATGCCGTTGGCGGTGACGCCGAGCCGCCCCGCTTCCAGAGGGATCATGGCGCGGCCGGAGAAGGGGTCAAGGATGCGTGTACCACCTGGATACGCCTCTGCAAGGGCGGCGCGCACCCGGGCGACAGGTCCGTTCGCCATGGTCGCAGCACGCATGGTTTTGGGATCCTTGATGGCCAGTACGCCGCGGACTGCGGCCTGAAGCTCTTTCTGCTCAGCCTCGTCCTCCGGCCAGGGAAGCAGACTCGTCAGGACCGCGGCCTTGGCTTGAGCCGTGGGGCGCTTGGCGAACCAGACCCACAGGCTCGCTTCGCTGTTGCCGCTGCCCCACCCAGCCATCGACGCATCGCTCACCTCCGCGCAGGGGAACCAGCGTTCGATCATCCGGGTCATGGGCTCTCCAGTTCGGTGCCGGGCTTCGGGGAGGTGCGCAGCACTTCGCGTGCTGACCGTAGCGTGGGGCCGGGCAGATGGGTCATGGCTTCGCCTCGGATGACATCGGCGAACACCGTGACGGGGTCGGGGAAGCAGCCATACAGCAAGCCTCGGCCGTCGTGGCAGTACTCGACGACATACAGCGAATAATCTTTCCGATGCTGAGTGGCCAGCAACAGCTTGTCTCCGCTCATCACAAGTCCCTCAACTTCAGCCGAACGCCAGGTGCCGAGCGCGGTCACCAGACGCTGCCGCTCGCCGCGAACGACGCGAAGGTCGAAGCCCCGCTCCTCGTCGCGAACGTCTTCTACCTGCCAGCCGTCGCGTTCCAGCAGCGATCTCACGTGGTCGACGGCGATCGTGTCAGCCTGGCGGCGTTCCGGAGTGATGTCGTCCACGACGG
Organism: Actinomadura opuntiae; assembly: GCF_030283205.1. Classification (GTDB taxonomy): domain Bacteria; phylum Actinomycetota; class Actinomycetes; order Streptosporangiales; family Streptosporangiaceae; genus Spirillospora. The sequence continues at coordinate 15,108 of NZ_JASNWF010000014.1, read as the reverse complement.
GGGGAACGACGCGCAGCCGGGCGACCAACCGAGGTGGGTCAGCTTCCAACCGGCACACTTCTTCCAGTTGGCGGAGCCGGTGTTGGGCGGAGGCAGACAGCCTGTCACGCATGGCGATCCGTTCCGCGCGGTCGGCGATGTCCAGCGTCAGGTCGATGGGAAGGTTGCTTAGCTCTCTCTTCGCGGCCGCGTACCAATGACGCCGCGCCTGAGTCTGTTGGCGGACTTCGGCGTTAAGCAGCCTCTTTGCCTCGCTCGCCGCCACCCTGGCCGCCGCCGCGTCGGGAGGTACCGGATCATGATCAGAGGGCCTCAGGTTGGCGAGCGACTCCCAGCGCACGCGACGTGTGCGACCGGCACCGTCCACACGGATGAGGACCGACCAGGAGGTTGGAGTCCGGGAGCCAGGAGAGCGGAGTGAGGCCGAGAACGCCAGCAGTTCGTAGGGGATAGCCGTGGTGGGATCCTCTACGGTCGCCCCCCGATAGATGTCTGCGGCCAAGTCCTCTGACGCCATGGCCACCAGTTCGGAGAAGCCCCTCTCGCCCGGCTCCAGCAACACAGCCTGTGTAAGAGCCTCGCCGTGCGACGCGGAAGCCCCTGTGCGAATCAGCACACGGCTTCCGTCACCCAACGCCTTGGGGAAGGGCTTGGCCGACTCAAGCAGCATGATGTCTTCGCCGGCGGCAGTGGGGTGCGCGTGAAGTACTTCGGCGGCGTCCAGCCTTCGCAGGTAGGCATCAACGATCGCGGGGTTGAGCTGTTCCAAGGCGGACCGCTGGATATGGGCCAGCCCCGCTGCGACGTTGACTCCGCTCGCGAGTTCGGTTTCCTGCGCTCGTGCTGCCTCGGCGCGCCGTTGCAGGTCGGCAGCGCTGATCCGGTCCACGGCGGCGACGACCTCGCCACGCTCCAACTCGTCGTCTCCATAGAGAGTGCGCAACCAGTCTTCGTAAGGGACGGCTGCGAGCTCTGCCACCAGGGAGAGGCTGTCGAACATCCGCCCGTCGAGCTCGTTGGCCGCAGTGACGAAATTCTCCAGCAGCTTGTGCAACGTGTCGCCTTCGCGGGTTTCAGTGGCAACCAGGTTGTATAGCTCTACATCCCGTTTCTGGCCGACCCTGTGAATACGCCCCATCCGCTGTTCTAGCCGCACTAGGGACCAGGGGATGTCGTAGTTGATCAGGACGTGCGCGATCTGAAGGTCGATGCCTTCGTTGCCAGCGTCCGTCGACACAATGATTTGGAAGTCGCCCACCATGAACGCCGCACGTACCTCGTCCCGTTCCGCATGCGATCGGCGTCCGCTGTACGTCCGGGCGGAGAATCCGCCATCGGCGAGCCGGTCCGCAATCCACTCGGCGGTGTCCGCGTACTCGGTGAAGATCACCGCCTGGTCCGGTCCACCTGGAACGACGCCGTTGCCGACCAGGCAGCGGTCGACCAGCGTCGTCCATTTGGAGGGCGCGTACTCCGGAGCAGTGAGCAGCTTGGTGATTTGGTCGAGCAGCGGCCGGATAGCAGTTCGCTCCGCACGGGGGGAACGGGAGTCAGCGTAGACAACACTGGCCTCGTCCCGCGTCGCCGGGTCGTCATCGTCCGGATCTGCGTCTGCCGCTGCCTCCACTGGCGAACGGCTGCCCATACCTGCAAGCCGGCGCTCGAGAGTCCGCTGGAGGGCGTAAAGGCTGGAGGCCGCCCGCTTGCCGTAGACCATGCGCGCCAGCGAACGGGCCTGCGCAGGGAAGAAGTCGTCGACCACGGCGAGGGCGCGGGTGTAGATCTCGAGCTCTTCAGTGTTGAGGGGGACGCGAAAGTTGGTAGCTCGCCGCTTCTTGAACAAAGGGGTGGTGCCGTCGTGGTCGACGAGGTCTTCCTTCATGCGGCGCAGGAAGTGGATCGATCCGGGACGTAACGCAGTGAGCGGCCGCTTCGGGTCATCACCGGGATCGGGGTATACCTCTGGGTCGACCAGATGGAGCAGGTGCCTGAAGAACCATTCCGAGCCGCGATGCGGCGTGGCGGTCATGAGCAGGACACGCGAGGTGTCCCGGGTCAGCAGCCGCCCCACCCTGTGGAACGATCGTGCCGTAGGGGTCAGACGGTGCGCCTCGTCGAAGACGACAAGATCCCAGCCCGCCTTGTCGGGGAGGATTGCCTCCTGGACCGTCACGTTCACGGCGGCCAACTCAAGGGAGGTGACCCACAGGTCGTGCCCTAGCTCCAGAGCGCCCTCACGAACGGTGGCAGCTGTGATTCGCCGGAGTCCACCACCGAAGAACCGTTCGAAGTCCGCCTGCCACTTGGACACGAGCCCGGCCGGAGCAACGATGAGCGCACGGCGAACGAATCCGAGCCTCACCATCTCACGGAGATACAACCCTGCCATCACGGTTTTTCCGGTGCCAGGCTCGTCGGCAAGGAGGAATCGAAGCCGCGGCTGCGGGAGCATCGCTCCGTAGACCGCGTCGTGCTGATGAATGTATGGCCGCAAGGGCGTAGCGGGCGATGGGCCGACCCCCGGGGCCGTTGCGGCTGCTGCCATCCAGACCGTCCAGAGCCCCGCCAGGGCCCCGCTTGAGGAGCCCCGACCATCGGCACTGAGCACTTCGACCTGGGCAGCCTCCTCGGCGGTCAACGTGACCTTACTGAAGGTCTCCTCGCCCTCGGGAGCGACGTAGAGGATCCAGCCCCCTGCGTCGGCCATGCGCGCGTAGTCGACGGTCAACCAGCCGCTCGGACCACGAGGCAGGCGTACCCGCCGTCCCGGCTCGAACAGCTCCGCCACCCTCGCCTCCAATGATCCACTTTGCGTGATCCCACCCTATGGCTCCACCAGCCTGCGCGTCAGGCCTGAAGCGAGGAGCGGTCGCAACATCCCGAACGGCTCAATGGGGCAGCCGTCGTGCTGGCCCGGCCGAATCGAAGTAGACCCACGTCACACGAAGGAAGGGTGACCCCGATGACTTCAACGTCGGCCTGAGATACTGCCTGCCGCACTTCTGTCCAGAAGGATTCAGTCCACAACCCCATTCCGACTCCACCATCAATTGGATCGGATGCTCGGGACAGATGGCGACCCGCTGCTTCTGGCGCGTTGCAACCACTGAAGTACTATGCGGGTCGCGAACATCGAACGTCATCGTTTCTTGCTGACAGTAGCAGCGGGACATAGCCTGTCTATGCGCCTCGTATCACGATAGTCGTCTATGAACTGCCGTCGGTACCGGCCATAAGGAGTTGCAGGTCGGCGGTGACTACTCGGTAGGTGGCGCCTATGCGGATGACCTTGCAGGGGAAGCGGTTCTCGCGGGCTAGTTGGTAGGCGCGGGTTCGGCCGAGGCCGAGGGCTCGGGCAGCGGTTTCGATGGTTGTTGTGGTGGGCAGGGCAGCGAGTTCCTCGTGGGTCATCGGCTCCATGCTCAGGCCTCCGGGAAGTTCGGGCGGCGAGTGCGGATGAAGCGGCTTCGTTCGCCGGTGAGAGGTGGTGCGAGGAGCGTCGGATCGGTGATCGGTCTGGGGAAGTCGTTGGCCGCCGCTGCTACGCCGACGTCGTCCAGGCGCGTTCTTCCGTCGGTGGTTGGGGACGTTTCGCGGCTGTGGGTGGTGCGGGAGTGGACTGCGTTGATGGTCGCTTGGGCGTCGCTGAGGGCCGTGCAGAGGGCTCGGGCGTGCTGCCTGGCTTCGGCTAGAGCTTGACCGTGGCGGCTCAGGACGTCGGCGACGTCTTCGCCCTGGTCGTGACCGAGACGGCCGGCTTGCAGCTCCCGGAGGAAGAAGCGGTTGATCTGGTCGAGGACCTGATCGAGGCCGTAGGTGGCTGCGCTGAGATTGCCGAGGACGGTGTAGGCGGTGCCGGGGAGGGTGAGGCTCGGAGGGCCGGCCGTGGCGAGGTTGAGCTGGCGGACGTGTTCGTAGAGGTCGCTCGCGAGGTCCGCCGTTTGGTCGTCGTTACGGGCAGTAGCCGGAGCCTGCCTGTGATCGGTCATGTGAATGTGTCCTTGTAGATACGGGGCCCGCCTGGGGGCTGTGATCGGTCATTGCCTCGCCTCTCTTGCGTGGTGGTCGTGAGGTAGTGCCACTCTGCCGGCGCGGATGCTGCGGCGGTGCACTGCTTGCGCATTGTTGGCGCTGTTTACGCTCCGTAGTATGCAGAGGCGCTGATCTTTGTGCCAGGACCAGGACGGCGTGGCGCCGGGGTTGCGTGGTCGGGTCACCGTGCTGGGCCCCGGCGGCGGTGAGGGCTGGGGTGCGTCGGTGTGGGCGTGCTGGATCGGTATGGACCGTCTGCGAGCTGGTCGCTCAGGGGTACGGGGAAGGCTGTGGCCGCGAGGCGCGCCGCGTTCTGCTCCGCCGTGTAGTTCGGTGGTGTCCGTGGCAGCGTGGGGGAAGGTGGCCGCGGAGCTGACCGGCTGAGTCTGCTGAGCTGGGTGGCAGCCTTGCGGGCGGCAGCTGCCTGGGCAGCGCGTTGCTGCAACTGCCGGTACTCCGCGATCGCCTCGATGAGGGCGACGAGTTGCACGACCAGGTGAGTTAGGACGCCGGCGAGGCTCGGACGGTTACCGCGTTGTCCCCTGATACCGGATAGAGCCAGTGCTCTGGCAGCCCTGCGGAGGCTCGTGCCGTAGGGAGTCAAGGGTGGTTGGCGTCCGTAGGGTTCGTGAGCTGCGCGGTCGTAGAAGTCGGCGGCACGGGCGAGTTCCCGGTTTCCTGTGAGGGCCGCGGTCACGTGTAAGACGTCGGAGGTTGCGGCGGCTACGTCGGCGCGGACGGCAGGGTCCTGGATATGGCGCATCTGCCAGGTGGCCGTCGCAGCGGCTCGGGCGGCTTGCTGGTAAGCAGCGGATCGCTCCTCGTGGGTCAGGTCCACCCCGCCGAAGGGGCGACGATCGAAGCGGTTGCCCTCGTGCGGCGCCGACCAGCGCTCGCGAAGTTTGGAGAGCGTCAGGTTAGGTGCGAGCTTCTTGCCGGAGAACCAGACTGGTTGGTTCTCCTTGTTGTTGTGATGTGGGAGCGCAACGGCGTAACCGGTGATCTCCTCGGGTGCGCGGGCACTGTGGCGCGTCTTGACTAGCACTCCGGCGTGTTCAAGGGCGGTAAAGAAGTCGCCCTCGTTCTCGGCTCCGGCAGCTGCGGTGGCTACGTGCCGACGGAGGGTGGCGCGGGGCGGCTCGGGCCAGTTCTTGCGGTGGGCAAGTTCTGTCTCGGCTCGGGTTGGTCGTGGGGCTGCTGTCCGATCTGCGGGCGCGGTCGGGGTGAGTTCGTAACGCTTCTCGACGATGTGGCAGGCGTCGGCGACCTTGAAGTAGTCGCGGTGGACGTTGGGGTTGCGCCCGTCCTCGCGCGCCAGGACAGCGACGAGGTGGATGTGGTCGTCGGCATGTCGCACTGCGATCCAGCGGCATGCTTCGTCATCGCCTCGCGGCGCGAACCCGGTCTGGTGCATCACCTCCTCGGCGATGTCGGCCCATTCGTCGTCCGACAGGCGCCGGTCCGCAGGGGCGGCGCGGACCGAGCACTGCCAGATCGGAGACGCCAGCGGGGTATGTCGGAGAGTGTCGAGCGGGGAGGTCAGGACTCCGACCAGATGCCGGAAGTCCCGATCGCCTCTGACGTCCAGTCCGGGTTCCAGGGCCATGGGGAGTCGGAAGCCGGCGACGAGGTGGGGATTGACGTGTTCGTTGCGCCGGCCGGGGCCGTAGAGGTAGGACAGCAACCGGGCGACGCTCTCGCCCCGGGTCACTTTGCCGATCAACGCTGGAGCCCGCCGAGTTCGACGGACGAGGCGTCCACTCTTCGAAGAACGTTCTGTAGGTACGCCAACGCAGCGGGCAGTTCGTGGGGTACCTGTCCCGTCGTGTTCGCGATACGGGCCAGCTGATTGAGGTTCACGCCGATCCGGTTCAACTGTCGTGCGATGCCGCGCAGTTCCTCGCAGGTATCCGGCGTCAGTTCGTATCCAGATCTGTGCTGGCGATTGACTGCTTGTACGGTGTGAACGATGAATGTCCCGTAGGCAGCTCCTGCTCGGTGCGCTGCTTCGCAGATCTCCTTGTATTCCTCGTCGCTGACTCGGAACCTCATCTCCCGGTCTCGCCGACGCCCCTCACCAAGCTGCGAGCGTCGCTGCAGCTTGCGTGATGCGCTGACCTGCTCGTCTTCCGTGGCTCCACCTCCGACCACATCGATCACGACCGCGCCCGGTCGACCCGCCCCGGGTGCACACGTAATGGACCCGCCGCGGGTCCATTGCGTGTCGCGACACGGTCCTACCTTGCAGCCTCTAAGTAGGGTCGTCGACGATTCTGCCGACCGATGCCACGTTCAGTCGCAGGGCGTTTATTCGGGCCGTACGGTGTCGTTGAGTACCGGACAGTTCCGACCTTCAATTGACAGGAGTCACGCTATAGAACTTCGTGTGCAGAGAGTCTCCGCGACACTTACCTCCCTCGAGATTTCTTTGGAGGTCGACCGGTCGCTCACGGCAGGTTCGAGCGGCGAACCGATGCCGGTCTCGCGGCGGCGATTGGGTGCGAGGGTGGCTCGCGTACAAGATGCCGCCGATGATGAGCCCCACTGGGCAACTCTTGCGTCAGGCGTCGATGCTGCACCAACGACCCCCGAGCCCCGTCCCGGCTTCGTCCGGTGTGTGGCGGACGGTCCGTCCGCAACCCGTCCGCCGTCGTCCGCGCGGACAAGCGGCGGACAAGCGCGGACGAGTGCCGGACAAGCCGAGGACCAACGCGGACGAGCACGGGACCGCGCCGGACGAGCGGCGGACAAGCGGGGACGCATCCCTCGCTGTCGACAGGCGGCACTCGAAATCCCTCCCCATCACGAGGCGGAGCCCGAGCCTTGTGATGCTCTCGCAGCCGTCGAATCCAAAGTCGTGATCATCGGCTGGCAGCCTCGCGAGACGATGTCCGCAGCAACGGGTACAGGAGGAAGGCCACGGGCATCGTGGATCACGATGTCGGCAGGCTCTTCGCTGATGAGCGGGGCGCCCCAGCCAGGGCGCGCGATGGCATTGGCGACGGGCCGACGGCAAGGCTCGTCATGAGCTCATGACCGCTGCCCGGGGCACATGGGCAGACAGTCACGTTCTGGCGTAACTCCATCTGATGGCCGCCACGCCGTCTCCCCTCAAGCAGCCGTCCGGCTGCCCGCACCATTCGCGTTTTGAGGCTCACGCAGGCGGGAGCGTTGGCGCGGGGCGGGAACGTCAGGTGAGCTCGAACCAGGTGGTCAGTCGACCGGAGCTGTCCGTGTCGTAGCCGGAGCGGGCAGCGAGGGCCTCGATGAGGACGAGACCGTGACCATGGTCGCGGAGTTCGGTGCCGTTACGGCGAGTCGGGGTGCTGGCGGCGCCTGCGTCGATGACCTCGCAGCGCAAGCAGCCCCCGCAGTCGTACAGCGTGATGTTGAACGAGCCGCCGTGGCGCGACTCGGAGTGCTTCACGCTGTTGGTGCAGGCTTCGGAGATCAGCAGTTGTGCCGTGGCCGTGTGCTCGCTGCCGCCCAGTACCGCGGCGGCGAACCGGCGGGCTTCGCCGACGCTCTTGGGTATCGCGGGCAGGGTCGTGCGGCCGAGGATGATCCATGTCGTCATCGGGTCACCGCCTTGGCGATCGCTGGGACGGCGCGAGGGTCGGTGATCAGGGCCCAGTCGAAGGACCACACCCATGCCCACGTACCGGCCTGAGGTGCGGGGATGCACGCAACGAAGTGGATCCTTCGCGTGCGGTGGTTCGTGACGCGCAGGACGGCCTTCTCGCCGACACCGAGGACTTCAGGGCGCACTTCGTGGTGCGGCAATTGGTCCGCCAGCCAGATCAGGAGGTGATGACGCCGCCTTAGATGCAGTTCTTGTTCCAAATTGTCCGGCATATGCTGTTTCCCTGTTCTGCCGCTCTGACCTCGCAGTTCTCGCGACAAGCGTGCTCCTAGAGAGTTACTGTGTCGCCGTTCCCTGGAACGTCTGGGAATTCAACCGACGGACGGACGCTTCATGCACATCAACGAGGCCCCCGACCCGCGATCGTCGATGTGGGCGTGGATGGCCTACCACCTGCGGTTTCAGCGCATGCAACACGGCATGTCAGGCCACGCCCTGGCCGAGCTCCTCAACTGCTCTCGTTCCTCGATTTCCAGACTGGAGAACTGCGAGGCGAAGCTGACCGATGGCCAGGCGTCCGTCCTCGACGCGGAGTGGAACACCGGCGGCATGTTTACGATCATGCTCTGGTACGCGCGGCTCGGACACGATCCGAACTGGTTCAAGACCTTCACCGACTCCGAGGGACGCGCGACCGTCCTCAGGATCTACAGCGGCCAGCTGATCCCCGCGCTCTTGCAGACGCCCGCCTACGCGCGCGCTCTCCTGGTCGAAGGACGGGAGCCGGGGATCGATGCCCTGGTAGAGGCACGGATGGCGCGACAGCAGATTCTCACCAAGGAAAGCCCGGCTGACCTATGGGTGCTGCTGGCGGAGACGGCCATGGCTTGCCTGGTGGGCGGCAAGACGGTCATGCGGGAGCAGCTCGCGAAGCTCCTCGAGGTGTCCGAGTTGCCGAACGTGATGCTTCGGATCGTCCCGAATACAGCGGGCGCCAACGCCGGCCTTGACGGGCCGTTCAAAGTCATCAAGGTCAAGGAGGGCCAGGTCGGCTACGTCGAGGCGCCCACCGGAGGACGACTCGTCCCGGAGGTCGCCGAAGTCGACGGACTGCTGGAGAGATTCGACCGTATTGGTGCGGTTGCTCTCCCCGTAGACTCCAGTCGAAGCCTGATCAAGCAACTGATGGAGACCATGACGTGACTTCCCCCCGATGGCGTAAAAGCAGCCGGTCCAGCGATGGGACGAGCGGCCAGTGCGTGGAGGTCGCCCAGTTCGACGACACCATCGGCCTACGAGACAGCAAGGACCCGGACAGCGGGCACCTCTCGCTTTCCATCGGCAGCTTCGCCGACTTCGTCGCCAGGGCGAAGAGGAACGAGCTCGACTTCATCGCTCAGCGATAGGCAGAGTGACCTGTCATTTGGCCCACTCGCGCCCGAAGGCGTGCGTAGCTTCCTCTACTTGGCGGCATACGAGGGCGTGAGCAACGCCGGTTCGCAGCTGTGCATGACTCCGGTGATCCAGACAGGCTCGAACTCGTCCTTCAGGATGTCTTTCTCGATCGAAAACGCTCCAGCACACGAGGCCGGTCGACACCCGGCGAGGGCTCGGCTTGCGACGACCCGGGCGAGAGGCAGACTGCGGGCGCGTTGTCATCGGGTGGTCCTGTGTGATCGGGTGTTCCGGTGAGCATCGACCAGTTCTTCGGCTATGGGCCTAACGCTCCGTTTGCCACCAATGAGGTGTTCACGAACAGGGAAGCGCAGATCGAGCGGTGTCATCGCTGGTTGGTCGAGCACTCCGCACGTGAGTGGCCCGTCCCGGCGCTGATGGACTTCCAGCGGCCTGCGGTCAACATTCTCGCGGTGGCCGGTGAGGGCGGCATTGGCAAGTCCACCCTGACGCGGCACGTCGCTGACCTGGCGATTCAGGGAGAGTTGGACGGGCTTCCGAAGAACCGCGCCTGCGCCGTGCTGGATTTCGCGGACCCCGACACCTCCAGTTTCGAGTCGCTGCTGTTGCGCGTCCGCGCTGGGCTGGGGCGTCTGGCGCGTAGCTGGCCGGCGTTCGACGTCGCGTTGGCCCTCTATTGGGAGCGCAAGCATCCAGGTGAGTCGCTCGCAGCCTTTCTCGGCAAAGGGTCGGCAGACGGACGGCGCGCAGCGGACCAGGTCAGCGGGACCGTCGACCAGCTCCTCGGCGGATTCGGCGCGATCAGCGTTACCTACCAGGTCCTCGACAAGCTCGGACGCACCGTCGCGCAGAAGGCCAGGCTGAAGTCACTGCGCAACGAGCTGCCCGCGCTCGACCCCATCCTGGATGAGCCCGACCCTGACCGGATGCTCGGCTACATGCCCGTCTTGCTGTCGGCCGACCTGGAACGTGCCCGCGCCAAGAGGCCCGCGCTCGCAGTGTGCGTACTCGACACGCTGGAGATCGTCCAAGGACTGCCGTCCGAGCGCGGCGGCCTGGAGGACCTGGTGTCGCGGCTGGTCTACCTGATGCCGAACGTGGCGTTCCTGGCGGCCAGCCGGTTGCCGCTGGGCTGGCACGACCCGGTCCGCTCCCTTGGGTTGACCTACGGTGGCGCCCACCGCTGGCCCGAACTCGCCGGGCCCGTCCAGGTCAGGCTGGACGGCTTCGACCCCGTGGCCGCGAACGAGTATCTGACGTCCCGGCTGACCGTGGAGGACCGTCCCGCGATCGACGAGGCCGTGCGGGACCGGATGATCGCCGGATCCGCCGGGTCCCCGCTGTATCTCGACCTCTCGGCGAGCCTCTACGCGCAGTACCTCGCCCGCGGCGAGACGCCGCCTCCGGAGGTGTTCGGGCTCGGGTTCCCCGAACTGGTGTTGCGGACAATGCGGGACCTGTCGGAGACCGACCGTGACCTCTTGCGTGCCGCCGCGCTACTCGAAACCTTCGATGCGGATCTGCTGCAGGCGATGCTCCCGGGCATCCGCCGCCGGCGTATCGACGCGTTCATCTCGCGCCCGTTCGTCCGCCATGAGGAGTCGGTGTGGCCTGCCTACCGGCTGCACGAGAACCTGCGCCGCAGCGTCCTGGACTGCGACGCCCACACCCCTGACGGATGGACGCTCGGCGAGCGCCGCGAACATCTGGAGCGCGCCATCAGCCACCTCGCGAAGGTCGCGCTGTCGATCTGGGACGAGGAAGAGTCGGCATCGCTGGCCGAGCGGAGCCGCCAGACCGTTGCCGCGTTCCTGCTGCTATTGCGTGCCTCGATCGAGCACCGCGTACTACCGCCAGTGCTGGCCGACCTCGCCTACAGCCTGAGCGTCGCCGGCCACTGGCAGGTCCTAGCGTCCCTTCCCGCACCGGAGGCGGTTCCCGAGCTGAGGCGCCTGTCCGCCGTCGCCCGGCTGACCACCCGCGGCGACCTCAACGCTGAGGACCGCTATCAGGCGATGTATGGGCTGGTCGGCGAGCATGCGACGCCCGAGTCCGCTGACCCGTTCGCCGATTACTACCGCTGGGAGCTGGGTACCCGCGCCCACGTCGCCGGGCGGCTGGACGAGGCGATCGAGCACCTGTCGGCGATCGCGGCCGACGGCTCGCTGATCGGAGCGAGTGCTCTGTTCGGCCTGGCCGACAACGCGCTACGCCGCGGTGACTACCGGCAGGTCGCCGACCTGATGGACAAGGCCACCGACGAAGGACTCGACCGCATCCGTGTCGCCGACATGCTCGGCCACACCTATATCCACAATGCCCGCTTCGCCGATGCCGTCCGTCTCTTCGAGACCACGCTGGAAGCCGCCCAAGGTGCGGGAACACCGCTGTGGGAAGCCCGCGCCCTGCGGCACCTGGCCCTCGCACTGATGTGGTACGACCCCGACCGCACCCTCGCCCTCGTCCCCCGGGCCCGCGACCTCAACTCCGCCGTCGGGGAACTGATCGGTGTGGCGCAGTGCGACCTGGCCGCCTCCATGGCCCACGCCCTCCGCGGCGAGCACGGCCAGGCTGCCGACCTCTTGGACGCCGCAGCCCGTCAATACGAAGAGCTCGGCGCCACCGGCGAACTGACCCCAGCGGAAGCCATCCGGGTGCTGCAGTACGCCGCCGACGGACGCATCGACCAAGCCGCCGCCATCGCTACCCGACTCGCCGCGTCCGTCCAAGGCCCACAGCCCGAGTGCCTACCCGTCTGGGTTCAGGTGACCAGCTGGTGGGCCGGCCTCCCTGCCCCAGAGGGGGCGGGCTTGCGGTTACTGGACGGTACCGACACCGCTCTACAGCGCTGGAAGGAGCCCCTAGACCGGCTTCGGCGCCTGCACCGCAGTCTGTGCGCACCGCTCGACGTGGCTGACCGAAAGGCGTTCATTCCTACCGACCGGCTCCCCAACGACGCCCTCGATCGCGCTGCGCGGTCTGCGTCCGCCTCTCCGGCATTCGATGGGTCACCCGTCCAGCAAGTCGGCGACGACGGGATCATCTTCGGGGAACGCACCGTCATCAAACTCCAACACCGCGCCCACGAGCGACTAGAGACCGCCCTGCACCTGGAGCAGCTCCGCGCCGCGACCGGCATTCCGGTCCCGCGCCTCCTCGACCACGGCACCGACCCTGGCGGCACCTGGTGGGCCATCCTCGAACGGCTCCCAGGAACGCACAGCAACCACCCGACCGTCGAGCAGCAACGCGCACTCGGACGCACGTTGCGCGCGTGGCACTCCCACAGCCCGGCCGCCGGCCTGCGCCTAGATGATCCCGGCGCGGTCGGCGTCCTGCTCGGCGGGGCACGTCGTGCTGTCCCCCGCACCTACCCGGCCCTCGCCCAACGTTTCAGCGACGCCTGTGACGCGATGCCAATGACACCCATCCACGGGGACCTCGCCGTCGGCCATAACGCGCTGTTCGACGGCGACACCCTCACCGGCGTCCTGGACCCCGGTGCCACCGAGCAGGGCCCGCCGATGCTCGACCTGGCCTGGGCCCTTGCCGTAGACCTCCCACACGGCGGATCGGCTGAACCGCTACTGGAGGGCTACGGCGACGTCGACTACGTGGCACTGAACGCTCTGCTTCCGCTCATGCTGTTGCGCCGCCTGATCGACACAGTCCCCCTGGGCCTGCCCGACACAGACGGTCAGTGGATCGCCCGCTACCTGCGCAACAACCATCCCGGCGTACTGGCACTCGTGGAGGGCGAGCTGAACCTCTAAACCGCCAGGCCAGCCCCACCGCCCACCGATACGGGCGGTAGTTGGTCGGCATGGACGCCCGTCCGCGAAGCTCGGACTCTTCCTCGCGCGCGTCGAAGGGGTTCAGCCCGTCGAAGAGCGCAAGCTCATATCCCGTCGCCAGCACCCGGCTCCCAGTCATGATGGCGGGACGCGAGGTCAACGGCACCGTCGCCTCGGCCCCGAATCGCCCGCAGCCGCCACTCCGCCAGATCTACCGAGGCCAATACCGATGCCTCGGTCCCGCGACGTCCACCTTCAACAAATCGAACCCAGGACGCGGGAACCGCAGCAGCCAAACGTTTAGCATGCCAACTGGACGGCTCATCGCTTCGTCGACGAAGCACCACATATCGGCAGCATGAGCTAACGATTAAGCAAAACTAGCTCAATGTCCAACCTAGCACCCGTGCAATCTCCGTAGTGCGGTTCTTGACGCGGTCGCGTTCTCTCATGTGCTTCCGGTCCAGTTCTCCGTGTGGCACGTTAATGCGGGAGGCGAAGAGCAGCTTATCGATCTCACTACGATAACGTCTGTACAGGTTGTCGGCTGTCCCGCGTTGGCCAGACCGGTGCAGGTTCTCAAGCTCTACCACTCGAACCTTGGCTTGCTGGAGAGCGCAACGATGCGCTGGGATCCCAAGCCCCTGGGCCCGCAGGAGGAATCTATCCGCTTGGAGTACTTCACCGAGCGATGCCGCGATGTGTCCGGCAGTAAAATGCGAATCCGCGTCATCCGGATCCAGTTCGCATGCCCGCTTAGCTAGTTTGTAGGCTCGATCAAGATCATGCTTCTTGTTTGCCAGGAAGAACGCGAACCGATCCAACAGCGCCGCGTTGCCTGCGTCCGCTTCAATCGCCTGCTCGTACCAGAAAACTGCGTCCTCGTAGTCACCGAAACTGGCCGCATTCTTGGCGGCCTTGGCCGCGTCACTCCGGAACGCCTTGCTCACTCGATCGGTGACTACAGACTGGTGCGCCCTGAGAATCTCGCGGTGACGGCGCATCGAGCCCGTGACGGCCTTACTGATGGCGTCGCGCTGACCCGCCGAGCAGTCCTTATACTTCTTCGCCAGGAACGCGCGGGCCGAAGGCTCGATTACCAGGTCGTACGACGTTGAGTAATCATGGCGGGCACCGAATCGCGTCTTTTCGTATGTGTCAAGTAGAATCGAGTGTTGAATTTTGAGTTCCGAGCAGACAAACTCAACGAGTCGCCCACTGATCGTGTCTCCAAGTTGGCCGATCACCAGAAGAGCGGTGCGCTCCTCGATATCCAGTCGCTTCCACACATCGTCGTAAAGGAAAGCCCCGAGATCGTCCGAGGCCAACCGCATCACAGCATTTGTTGCACTGTCGAGCGAGTATTGATACCGGCCTATCAGTCTGGCGAGAACATCTAGGAGCAGCGGCCGCCCGGAGAAGCGCGTCACCAACTTGCGCTTGCCAGGCCGGCCGGTTTGCTTCAACGGGGTGGCCTCGTATTCATCCGCGAGCCGCTCCAGCAGGGCAACGCCCTCGGACTCGGAGAGTCCAGGCACACGGATCGGGTTGGCCTCCAACTGTTCGCGCCGCCGCGAGGTGATCAAAACACGAGCAAGATGCCGGGCAATCGAATTGATCACCTTGGCTAGCCGCTCCTCATCAGCTGCGCTAGACGCGAGCGTCTCGGTGTTGTCTAGGACGAGCAAGATGTCGTCCCGCTTCAGCCCAAGTTCGCGTAGACTGCCAGCCACCTTGCTGATCAGCTTTTCCGCTGGCATCTCGTACAAAGCAGGGTCAACGCGGTCTTCGTAGCAGTAGACCAGCTCGCGCACTGCATCCTCAACCGGAGGGACCGTGCCATGCAGAACCTGGAGGCCCTCCGGCCCCCAGCGCGTCTGCTTCGCACTAAAGAAGCATATTACCTCCGGACGCCATTTCGGTGCCGGCGACTCCGCATTCAGGATTGCATTGAGAAAATGGAGAGTGAGTGTCGTCTTTCCGATACCACCCTCGCCGTAAATATTGCAAGCTCGAGAGCCGATATCGTCGAACCAATCACGCAGTTCGCGCAACTGCTCTTCTCGACCCTCAAAAATAGCCGTCTGATTCTTAGGAAGCAACACCGTGGGACGCCAGTCATCTCCCTCAACCGGCACCTCGTACTGACGGAACCGACTTAGAACGTGTCTCATGTGGGCCGCGTACGTCCTGCGGAATAATGCGGGATCGTGTCGTCGGATCTTGCGTTGCGTCTCGTGCCGGATGAGTTGTGGGAGCTTGCCGAACCGCTGATCCCGGCAT
>NZ_JASNWF010000013.1:64539-313040 GCF_030283205.1 Actinomadura opuntiae | reverse complement strand
CCCCGGGCGCGGCGGTCCCGGTGGGGGCGGCGGCGGCCGCGGTCCCGGCGGCGGTGGCCGTCCGGGCGGCGGCGGTGGCGGTCGCGGTCCCGGTGGCGGCGGTCGTCCCGGTGGCGGCGGCGGCTTCGGTGCGCCCCGCGCCGGCGGCGGCGGTCGTCCGGGCGGCGGCTTCGGCCCCCGTCCCGGTGGCGGCGGCCGCGGTCGCGGCGGCACGCAGGGCGCGTTCGGACGTCCGGGCGGACGTCCCGCACGCGGCCGCAAGTCGAAGCGGGCGCGTCGTCAAGAGTTCGAGAACATGCAGGCGCCCGCCGTCGGCGGCGTCTCGGCTCCGCGCGGCAATGGCAAGGCCATCAGCCTTCCGCAGGGCGCGTCGCTGACCGACTTCGCCGAGAAGATCGGCGCCAACCCGGCGTCGCTCGTCGCGATCATGATGCACCTCGGCAAGATGCTCACCGCGACGCAGTCGGTCGACCCCGACGACCTGCAGGCCCTGGGCCTGGAGCTGGACTTCGAGGTCCATGTCGTCAGCCCCGAGGAGGAGGACCGCGCGCTGCTCGAGTCCTTCGACATCGAGTACGGCGAGGACGAGGGCGGCGAGGAGCACCTCGAGTCCCGTCCGCCGGTGGTCACCGTCATGGGCCACGTCGACCACGGCAAGACCAAGCTGCTGGACGCCATCCGGCACGCCAACGTGCAGGCGGGCGAGGCCGGCGGCATCACCCAGCACATCGGCGCCTACCAGGTCGAGACCCAGGTGGACGGCGAGGACCGCAAGATCACCTTCATCGACACCCCGGGCCACGAGGCGTTCACCGCCATGCGCGCCCGCGGTGCCGACACCACCGACCTGGTGGTGCTGGTGGTCGCCGCGGACGACGGCGTCAAGCCGCAGACCACCGAGGCGATCGACCACGCCACCGCGGCCGGGGTGCCGATCGTGGTCGCGGTCAACAAGATCGACGTCGAGGGCGCGGACACGAACCGGGTCCGGGCGCAGCTCACCGAGTACGGCCTGGTCGCCGAGGAGTTCGGCGGTCAGACCCAGTTCGTCGACGTGTCCGCCAAGCAGGGCACCAACATCGACGGGCTGCTCGAGGCGATCATCCTGACCGCCGACGCCGAGCTGGAGCTGAAGGCCAACCCCGACATGCCCGCCCAGGGCTCGGCCATCGAGGCCCACCTGGACAAGGGCCGGGGCGCCGTGGCGACCGTGCTGGTGCAGCGCGGCACGCTGCGGGTCGGCGACTCGATCGTCTGCGGCGTGGCCAGCGGCCGCGTCCGGGCGATGCTCGACGAGAACGGCAACAGCGTCGAGGAGGCGGGCCCGTCCCGTCCGGTGATGGTGCTCGGCCTCGCGGCCGTGCCCGGCGCCGGGGACAACTTCCTGGTCGTCGAGGACGACCGGGTCGCCCGGCAGATCGCCGACAAGCGGGTGGCGCGCAAGCGCAACGCCGAACTGCTGCGGAGCCGCAAGAGCAGCTCCCTCGAGGAACTGTTCAAGGACTTCCAGGAGGGCAAGCGGCAGGAACTGCTGCTCATCCTCAAGGGAGACGTGTCCGGTTCGGTCGAGGCGCTGGAGGACTCGCTCCTCAAGATCGACGTGGGCGACGAGGTCAGCCTGCGGATCATCCGCCGCGGTGTCGGCGCGATCACGCAGGACGACGTCAACCTGTCGCTGGCGTCCGAGGAGGGCGCGGTCATCATCGGCTTCAACGTCCGGCCGGAGCGCAACGCGCAGGAACTGGCCGACCGCGAGGGCGTCGACATCCGCTACTACTCGGTCATCTACCAGGCGATCGACGAGATCGAGGCCGCCCTCAAGGGCATGCTCAAGCCGGAGTTCGAAGAGGTCCAGCTGGGCACCGCCGAGATCCGCGAGATCTTCAAGGTGCCGCGGATCGGCAACGTCGGCGGTTCGATGGTCACTTCGGGGATCATCCAGCGCAACGCCAAGGCGCGGCTCGTCCGCGACGGCGTCGTGGTCGCCGACAACCTCACGGTGTCGTCGCTGCGCCGCTTCAAGGACGACGCGACCGAGGTCCGCGAGGGCTTCGAGTGCGGCATCGGGGTCGGCTACAACGACATCAAGCTCGGCGATGTCATCGAGTGCTTCGAGATGCGGGAGAAGCCTCGCGACTGAGGCCCGCGCCCGCGGCACGAGACCGTCCGCGGTACGGGCGCCGCGCGGACCCCGGCCTTCGGGCCGGGTCCGGGCGGCGCCCGGCCGGGACGGAGCGGTGAAAAAATGTGACACGACGCCAGGCTGTTCTTCTAGCCTGGCGTCTGTCATTCCCGGGCGCCCGCCGGGCGGCCCGGGAACACGGCGGCTCACCGCCGTCGTTCCTACGTGTGGATCCCGAGGTGATCGACCAGGTGTACGTGGGTGCGCTGACTCTCGACCTGCTGCTGGGGGACGTCCGCTCGCTCAAGCAGAAGCGGTCGGTGGTCCGGCCCGTCATCGCCGAGGTGCGCAAGCACTTCCCGGGGGTGGCGGTGGCCGAGACCGGCGACAACGACCTGCACCGCAGGGCGCAGATCGGCATCGCCGTGGTCTCGGGCACCGCGGCCAACTGCACCCGGGTGCTCGACCAGTGCGAGCGCCTGGTGTTCGGGCGGCCGGAGATCGAGCTGCTGTCCGCGCGGCAGCGGCTGTTCAACGACGACGAGGACTGACCGGGCGGCGTCTGGCGCGAGGCTCCGGCGGAGCGGCGGACGGCGGCCGGCCGGGACACCGGGGACCGCGGGGGATCGCCCCCGCGGCGCCCCGCGACCATAGAGAAAGGGAGTGCGATCATGGTGGACGCAGCTCGGGCGCGCAAGCTCGCCGACCGCATCCAGCAGATCGTGGCCGAGATGCTGGAGAGGCGGATCAAGGATCCCCGGCTCGGCTTCGTGACCGTGACGGACACCCGCATCACCAACGACCTGCGCGACGCGACCGTGTACTACACGGTGTACGGGTCGGACGGCGAGCGCGCCGAGACGGCGGCGGCGCTGGAGAGCGCCAAGGGCGTCATCCGGTCGGAGGTGGGCAGGAAGACCGGGGTGCGGCACACGCCCAGCATCACGTTCGTCATGGACTCCCTGATGGAGAACGCGGCGCACATCGACGACCTGCTCGCCAAGGCCCGCGCGAAGGACGCCGAGGTGGCGAGGGCCGCGCAGGGCGCGTCCCCGGCGGGTGAGGCCAACCCGTACCGCGAGCCCGCCGACGACGCCGACCTCGACGGCGCGGACGCCGACGACGAGGACGACCTGGACGAGGACGACCTGGACGAGGGCGGCGACACGGCGGGGGACGGTGAGGACGGCCGGTCCGGACGCCCGTCATCGTGAGCGCGCGGGACGGGCGCGCGGACACGCCGGGCGCCCCCTGGGCCGAGGAGTGCTCGCTGCACGCGATGGGCGGGCACGGGGCGAGCGGCCACGACATCGTGCCCAGCGGCACCGTCCGCGGCGGTGCCCCGCCGCAGCCCGCACCGGCCCCGAACGGAGCCGCCCCCAAGGGGACCGGTCCTAACGGCGCCGTCGCGAACGGGACCGATCCCACCGGAGCCGTTCCGAACGGGGCCGGCCTGAACGCGGCCGCTCCGAACGGGCCCGGGGCCGGCGGTCCGGAGGCGCGCGCGGCTGTGCCGTCGGCCGTCCGGGCGCCGCTGCCGCAGGGGATGCCCGCCGATGCGGGGTCCGGCGGTAGGGCGGCGAATGGAGCGGTCGCCGAGACGCAGTGGGGCCGTGCCGTCGAGCTGATCGAGGCCGCCGACGAGGTATGCCTCGCCTGCCACATAGCCCCGGACGGCGACGCGCTCGGCTCGATGCTCGCGCTCGCGCAGGCGCTGCACGCGATGGGCAAGCGGTGCCTGGCCTCGTTCGGCGAGCCGTTCGCGGTGCCGGCGATCCTGCGGTTCCTGCCGGGCCAGGAGTTCCTGGTCGAGCCCGCGCGGATGCCGGCCGCGCCCGCGCTGATGATCTCCCTGGACGCGGCGGGGCAGGCGCGGCTCGGGTCGCTCGCCGGCGCGGCGGGCCGGGCCGGGTCGCTGATCGTCATCGACCACCACGCGTCCAACGTCGGGTTCGGCGGCGTCCGCCTGGTCGATCCGGACGCGGCCGCCACGGCGGTGCTGGTCGAGGAGCTGATCCGGCGGCTCGGCGTGCCGCTGGACGGCGACATCGCGCAGGGCCTGTACGCGGGCCTGGCCAGCGACACCGGCTCGTTCAAGTACCCGTGCACGACGCCCGAGGTGCACGACCTGGCCGGGCGGCTGCTGACGGCCGGGGTGCGGCCGGAGGCGGTCAGCCGCGAGCTGTGGGACCGGGCGCCGTTCGGCTACCTGCAGGTGCTGGCGGGGGCGCTGTCGCGGGCGCGGCTGGAGCGCGACGCGGCGGGCGGCCGGGGCCTGGTCTGGACGACCATCGCCCGCTCCGACCGGGAGGCTCGCGACGTCCCCTACGACCAGCTGGAAGGCGTCATCGACCAGCTCAGGCGCACCGACGAGGCCGAGGTCGCGGTCGTGCTGAAGGAGAACGACCGGGGCGAGTGGTACGTGTCGACGCGCGCGAAGGGCGCGGTGGACGTCGGCCGCGCCTGCGTGGAGCTGGGCGGGGGCGGGCACCGCACCGCCGCCGCGTTCACCATGGGCGGGGAGCCCGCCTGGATCATCGACCGGCTGCGCGGGGCGCTGCGCGAGCCGGGCCCCGACGGAGAGTAGAGAGCGCGCGCGTGGAGAACTCGGGACTTGTCATCGTGGACAAGCCGGCGGACTGGACCTCGCACGACGTGGTCGGCAAGATGCGGCGGCTGGCGAAGACCCGCCGCGTCGGGCACGCGGGGACGCTGGACCCGATGGCGACGGGCGTGCTCGTCCTCGGCGTCGGGAAGGCGACCCGGCTGCTCGGCCATCTCGCGCTGACCGAGAAGGGCTACGACGCGACGATCCGGCTGGGCGAGACGACCAATACCGACGACGCCGAGGGCGAGATCACCGCGACCGCGTCCGCCGCATCGGTGGCCGACGAGGCGCTGCACGCGGGGATCGCGGCGCTGACCGGGCCGATCGAGCAGGTCCCGCCGCAGGTCAGCGCGATCAAGGTGAACGGGCAGCGGGCTTACAAGATGGCCCGCAAGGGCGAGGAGGTCGCGCTCGCGGCCCGTCCGGTGACGGTGCACGAGTTCCGGGTCCTGGACGTCCGGCGGCACGGCGAGGTGATCGACGTGGACGCGTCGGTGTCGTGCTCGTCCGGCACCTACATCCGGGCGCTGGCCCGCGACCTCGGCGCGGCGCTCGGCTGCGGCGGGCACCTGACGGCGCTGCGCCGCACCCGCGTCGGCCCGTACGACCTGGCCATGGCGCGCACCCTCGACCAGCTCGCCGAGAAGCCGGAGATCCTGCCGATGGCGGAGGCGGTCGCGGCGGTGTTCCCGCGCCGGGACGTCTCGGAGGACGACGCCCGCAAGGTCGCGCACGGCGGCCGTCTCGCGGCGGCCGGCCTGGGCCCGGGCCCCGTCGGCGTGTTCGCGCCGGACGGGACCCTCCTGGCCCTGGTCGAGGAGCAGGGCGGGACGGCCAAGCCTTTCGCCGTCTTCGTCGGTTAGGCGAGTTTCTCCTGCGCACCGCTTGAGAACCGGTGCCGGGGCATCGGATCATGCGTGTCGGCGCGGGCGCGCCCTCGGGCGGACGGCATCGTGGCGAGCGTCACCCCGCGGCGGCGGTGCGCCCGCAACCTACGGGCGCGTAACCTACGTAACCGTAGGTTAGTTGCAGAGGAGGCTGCCTTGACCACGGTGACCGATCCCGTGACCGACCCCGCGGACGACCCCGGACGCGGCCCCGAACCGGGCGCCCCGGCCGGCTCCCCGACCAAACCGAGGATGCGCGGCTGGCTGCACCTCGGCGCGTTCCCGGCCGTCATGCTCGCGGGACTGGTGCTCGTCGCGCTCGGCCCCACCCCGCTCGCCCGGCTCTCCTCGGCGGTCTACGTCGCCACGTCCGGGCTCCTGTTCGGCATCTCCGGGACCTACCACCGGCAGGCCGACTCGCACCGGCTGATCGAGGTGCTGCGCCGCTTCGACCACGCCAACATCTACCTGATCATCGCCGGGACCTACACGCCCTTCGCCGTGCTGGCGCTCGACGGCGGCGTCCGCATCGCCGTGCTCGCCACGGTGTGGACGGGCGCCATCGCCGGTGTGGTCTTCCGCACCACCTGGATCGGCGCCCCGCGCCTGCTGTACGTGACCCTCTACATCGTGCTGGGCTGGGTGGCGGTGTTCTTCCTGCCGCAGTTCCTGGACGGCGCCGGCGTCGTCGCATGCGTGATGGTCGCGGTCGGCGGCATCTGCTACAGCGTCGGAGGCATCGTCTACGGGCTGCGCCGCCCCAACCCGTCGCCGCGCTGGTTCGGCTTCCACGAGGTGTTCCACGCCTTCACGCTCGCCGCGTACGTCCTGCAGTACATCGCCGTGTCGTTCGTCGTCTACCAGTCCGGCTGACGGCGGGACGGGCCGGAGCGCGCCCCCTCGGGTAACGGCATCGGACGGCGCATGGCACTCTTATGTCGACAGACAGAACCCGCAGGGACGTCCTACGCAGGGAGAGCATGGTGCGGCGCTGGCATGGCCTCGACGAGGTTCCGGCCGACTGGGGCCGTTCGGTGGTCACCATCGGGGTGTTCGACGGCGTGCACCTCGGCCATCAGCGGATCGTCGGCGCCGCCGCCGAGGAGGCGCGCCGCCGCGGCCTGCGCTCGGTGACGATCACCTTCGACCCGCACCCCGACGAGGTGGTCCGCCCCGGCACCCACCCGCCGCTGCTGGCCACCACCCAGCGGCGCATCGAGCTGCTGGAGGGCCTCGGCACCGACGCGGTCGTGGTCGTGCCGTTCACGCTGGAGCTGTCGAAGACCCCGCCGGACGAGTTCGTCCAGCAGGTCCTGGTCGACCGGCTGCACGCGGCGCACGTCATCGTCGGCGAGGACTTCCGGTTCGGGCACCGGGCCAAGGGCGACGTCGCGCTGCTGAAGGAGCTCGGCGCCAAGTACGACTTCACCGCCGAGGGCATGCCGCTGGTCGCCAACGGCGACACGATCTCCTCCACCTACATCCGGGAGCGGCTGGAGGCCGGCGACGTCGAGGGCGCCGCGGCCTCGCTCGGCCGCCCGCACCGCGTCGAGGGCGTGGTCGTCCGCGGCCACCAGCGGGGCCGGGCGCTCGGCTTCCCCACCGCGAACCTGGAGACGCTGCCGCACACCGCGGTCCCCGCCGACGGGGTGTACGGGGGCTGGCTGGTCGCCGACACCGACCGCTACCCGGGATTCCGCTGGCCCGCCGCGATCTCCATCGGCACCAACCCGACGTTCGAGGGCGCGGGGGAGCGGACCGTCGAGGCCTACGCCCTGGACCGCGACGACCTCGACCTGTACGGCGAGCACATGGGCGTCGACTTCACCGCCCGCATCCGCGACACGCTGAAGTTCGACTCGGTCGACGCGCTGATCGAGGAGATGCGCCGCGACGTGGACCGGGCCCGCGAGATCACGTCCTGACCGGCCCGGCGCGGCTCCGCCGGACGCCCGCACACGTCGCGATCATGGCGGATTCCGCTGCGTGACCGGGCGGGTTTTCGACATGGTACGGTGAATAGTCGCCGGGATGGGCCCCGGCGCGGCTGGGCTGCACCCTCATGCGGCCCGCCACCTCTCCAACGCACCATGCGGACCCGTGCGCCCACCGGGCCCGGATCTGCGGGTGACGACCTCATCGAAGGAGCCACGTGTCGCTCGACACCGCCACGAAGAACCAGATCATCGCCGAGTACGCGACCACTGAGGGTGACACCGGATCCCCGGAGGTCCAGGTCGCGCTGCTGACGCGCCGCATCAACGATCTGACCGAGCACCTCAAGGAGCACAAGCACGACCACCACAGCCGCCGCGGCCTGCTGCTGCTGGTCGGCCGTCGTCGCCGGCTCCTGAAGTACCTGAGCAACAAGGACATCAACCGCTACCGGCAGCTGATCGAGCGACTCGGTCTGCGCCGCTAGCCGGTGAGGGAGCGGCCCGCCGGGCCGCTCCCTCTCTTTGTAGGACCTGTAGGACCCGTAGGACCCGGGCGGGGCAGCGACGTCCCGTCCGGGGGTAGAACCGAAGAGAAGAGCCTCGCGGACACCGCTGGTGCGGGCCGGTCCTCGGTAGTGGCTTCCGGATCCGTCCCGCCGCATCGGCGGGCCTGACGATCCGGGTGCTTCGATCGAAGACCGGCAGCGTGACAAGCCACGGGAAACGGCCGCGAGGTCCGACGAAGGAACCCTGAGGAGGTTTCCCGTGACAGAAGCCGTGCGCATCGACGGAGCGCAGAGCACCGAGGCCGTGATCGACAACGGCACGTTCGGCACCCGCACCATCCGGTTCGAGACGGGCCGGCTGGCCCGCCAGGCGGCCGGCTCCGCCGTCGCCTACCTCGACGACGAGACGATGGTGCTGTCGGCGACCACCGCGTCCAAGAAGCCCAAGGAGAACCTGGACTTCTTCCCGCTGACCGTGGACGTCGAGGAGCGGATGTACGCGGCCGGGCGCATCCCCGGCTCGTTCTTCCGCCGCGAGGGCCGCCCGTCCGAGGACGCGATCCTGACCTGCCGGCTGATCGACCGGCCGCTGCGGCCCTCGTTCACCAAGGGGCTGCGCAACGAGATCCAGGTCGTCGAGACGATCATGGCGCTGCACCCCGACCACCTGTACGACGTCGTGGCGATCAACGCCGCCTCGATGTCCACCCAGCTGGCCGGGCTGCCGTTCTCCGGCCCGATCGGCGGCGTCCGCGTCGCGCTGATCGAGGGCCAGTGGGTCGGCTTCCCGACCCACCCCGAGCTCGAGCGCGCCACCTTCGACATGGTCGTGGCCGGCCGGGTGCTGGCCGACGGCGACGTCGCGATCATGATGGTGGAGGCGGAGTCCACCCGCGACACCCTCAAGCTCGTCGCCGACGGCGCCGCCGCGCCGACCGAGGAGACCGTCGCGCAGGGCCTGGAGGCGGCCAAGCCGTTCATCAAGGCGCTGTGCCAGGCGCAGAGCGACCTCGCCGCCGTCGCCGCGAAGGACACCCGCGAGTACCCGATCTTCCTGGACTACCAGGACGACGTGCTCGCCGCCGTCACCGACGCCGTCAGCGAGGACCTGGCGCAGGCGCTGACGATCGCCGGCAAGCAGGAGCGCGAGGCCCGGCTCGACGAGATCAAGGCCGCCGCCGCGGAGAAGCTCGCCGAGCAGTTCGAGGGCCGCGAGAAGGAGATCTCCGCCGCCTACCGCGCCGTCACCAAGAAGCTGGTCCGCGAGCGGGTCATCCGCGACGGGCTGCGCATCGACGGCCGCGGCCTGAAGGACATCCGCCAGCTCACCGCCGAGGCCCACGTGCTCCCGCGGGTGCACGGCTCGGCGCTGTTCGAGCGCGGCGAGACGCAGATCCTCGGCGTGACGACGCTGAACATGCTCCGCATGGAGCAGATGATCGACACGCTGAACCCCGAGCGCACCAAGCGCTACATGCACAACTACAACTTCCCGCCGTACTCCACCGGCGAGACCGGCCGGGTGGGCTCGCCCAAGCGCCGCGAGATCGGGCACGGCGCGCTCGCCGAGCGCGCGCTGATCCCGGTGCTGCCGTCCCGCGAGGAGTTCCCGTACGCGATCCGGCAGGTGTCGGAGGCGCTCGGGTCCAACGGCTCCACCTCGATGGGCTCGGTCTGCGCGTCCACCATGTCGCTGCTGGACGCGGGCGTCCCGCTCAAGCAGATGGTGGCGGGCATCGCGATGGGCCTGATCAACGAGGGCGACGAGTACGTCACCCTCACCGACATCCTCGGCGCCGAGGACGCGTTCGGCGACATGGACTTCAAGGTCGCCGGCACCCGCGACCTGATCACCGCGCTGCAGCTGGACACCAAGCTCGACGGCATCCCCGCCTCGGTGCTCGGCGCCGCGCTGAAGCAGGCCAAGGGCGCCCGGCTGGCGATCCTGGACGTGATGCAGGAGGCCATCGAGGCGCCCGCCGAGATGAGCCCGAACGCGCCGCGGATCATTACGATCAAGGTCCCGGTCGACAAGATCGGCGAGGTCATCGGCCCCAAGGGCAAGATGATCAACTCGATCCAGGACGACACCGGCGCCGACATCACGATCGAGGACGACGGCACCATCTACGTCGGCGCCACCGACGGCCCGTCCGCCGAGGCCGCGCGGACCGCGATCAACGCGATCGCGAACCCGCACATGCCGGAGGTCGGCGAGCGGTTCCTCGGCACCGTCGTCAAGACCACCACGTTCGGCGCGTTCGTGTCGCTGCTGCCCGGCAAGGACGGCCTGCTGCACGTCTCGCAGATCCGCAAGCTGCACGGCGGCGCCCGGATCGAGAACGTCGAGGACGTGATGGGCGTCGGCGAGAAGATCCAGGTCGAGGTCACCGAGATCGACCAGCGCGGCAAGCTGTCGCTGGTCCCGGTCGAGGTGATCGACCGCGAGTCCGCCGAGAAGGCCGAGCAGGGCGACGAGCCCGCCGCCGCCGAGGCCGACGGCGACGACACGGGCGGGGGCCGGGAGCGCCGCGAGGACGGCGACCGCCGCGCCCCGCGCCGCCGCCGCACCCGCCGCGGCGACGACTCCGGCCAGCGCAACTCCTGACCGAGCACGCGATGACCGACCGGCCTGCCCGTCCCGGGCAGGCCGGTCGGCCGCTTTCCGCCCCGACCCCGGACCACCACCGAATGCGAGCGACACCGTGACCCTGCCGGCGCGGGCGCAGGAGCCCGGCACCACCACCACGATCCACACCGACGGCGCCGGCGCGGTCCGCCGCACCGTGCTGCCCGGCGGGCTGCGGGTGATCACCGAGTCGACGCCGGCGGTGCGGTCCGCCGCGTTCGGCGTCTGGTCGGCCGTCGGCTCCCGCGACGAGGCGCCCGCCGACGCGGGCGCCAGCCACTACCTCGAGCACGTGCTGTTCAAGGGCACGAAGCGGCGGTCGGCGCTGGAGCTCTCCGCCGCGATCGACGCGGTCGGCGGCGACCTCAACGCCTTCACCGCCAAGGAGTACACCTGCTACTACGCGCGGGTGCTGGACTCCGACCTCCCGCTCGCCGTGGACGTCGTCTCCGACATGGTCGCGGACTCGGTGAACCGCCCCGAGGACGTCGAGGCCGAGCGCGGCGTGATCCTCGAAGAGATCCACATGCGCGACGACGACCCCGGCGACCTCATCCACGACGAGTTCGCCACCGCGCTGTACGGCGACACCCCGCTCGGCCGCCCCATCCTCGGCACCGAGGACTCGATCAACGCGCTGTCGCGGGACCGCATCCACGGCTACTACCGGGAGCACTACACCCCGTCCAACCTCGTGGTGTCCGTCGCGGGCAACATCGACCACGACGAGGTCGTCCGGCTGGTGTCGGACGCGTTCGCCGAGCACCTCACCGGCGACGCCACGCCCGCGCCGCCCCGCGTCGGCGGCCCCGCCGCACCCGTCGACCCGCGCACCGTCATCATCGACAAGGACACCGAGCAGGCCCACATCGTGCTCGGCGTCCCCGGCGTGTGCCGCACCGACGACCGCCGCTTCGCCCTCGGCGTGCTGAACGCCGCGCTCGGCGGCGGCATGTCGTCCCGCCTCTTCCAGGAGATCCGCGAGAAGCGCGGCCTGGCCTACTCGGTGTACAGCTATACCGCCCAGTACGCCGACTCCGGCATCTTCGGCGTCTACGCCGGCTGCCAGCCCGGCAAGGTCGAGGAGGTCCTGTCCATCTGCCGGGACGAGGTCGGACGCGCCGCCGAGCAGAGCCTGACCGCCGAGGAGCTGGACCGCGGCAAGGGCCAGCTGCGCGGCGCCATGGTCCTCAACCTGGAGGACACCGGCTCCCGGATGAGCCGCATCGGCAAGAGCGAACTCGTCTACGAGTCGCTGCTGCCGGTCGACGAGGTCCTCGCGCGCATCGAGGCCGTCACCCTCGACGACGTCCGCGCCGTCGCCCACGAGCTCCTCACCGCCCCCCAGGCCCTGACGGTGATCGGCCCGGTGGGGGATAGGTTCTGACCCGGGGGGCTGTGTTTCCCAGGGGGGCGACCCCCTGGAACCCCCGTCGCGGTTGTGAGGCCATTTCACCGCTCCGCTGGCGCTCCGCGGCGAAACAGCCTCACAACCGTCGGGCGGGCCCGCTCCGCTCGCTGCGCTCGCTCCGCGTGCCCGCCCGTGAGGGGCTGGGGTCCGGTCTTGCGTCCGGGTGTTCAGCCGGCGATTCGGTCGGGGGTCTCGGGGTATCGGCGCTGGGTGAAGATCCTTATTCGGGTGTTGATCTCGGCGGTCGCGCTGTGGGTGGCGTCCGCCGTGGTGGACGGCATCGACGTGCGCGGTGGGAGCACCGGCGAGAAGGTGCTGACGCTGCTCGTCGTCGCGATCATCTTCGGCATCATCAACGCGGTGCTCAAGCCGGTCATCAAGGTGCTCGGCTGCGTGTTCTACATCGTCACCCTGGGACTGATCGCCCTGGTGGTGAACGCGGGGCTGCTCATGCTGACCAGCTGGGTGGCCGGGAAGCTGGACGTGCCGTTCCATGTGGAGTGGTTCTGGCCCGCGTTCTGGGGCGCGATCATCATCGGCGTGGTGAGCTGGCTGCTCAACCTGTTCGTCGCGGACGACGACCGGGACTGACGCGCGGGAGGCGGGGCGGGGGCCGGTAGGCTCGACGCACGCTTCATCGGGAGGAACACGTGATCAAGGTTGGGGTGCTGGGCTCGCGCGGCCGGATGGGGGCCGAGGTGTGCCGGGCCGTGGAGGGCGCCGACGACATGGAGCTCGTCGCCGCCGTCGACCAGGACGACGAGCGGGAGCCGCTGACCGCCGCCGAGGTGGTCGTCGACTTCACCCGCCCGGCCGTCGTCATGGACAACCTCGAGTGGTGCGTCGACCACGGCCTGCACGCCGTCGTCGGGACCACCGGCTTCGACCCCTCCCGGCTCGACACGGTCCGGTCGTGGCTGACCGGCAAGGGGCCCAACGTCCTGATCGCTCCGAACTTCGGCATCGGCGCGGTGCTGATGATGCACTTCGCGCAGAAGGCCGCGCCGTTCTTCGAGTCCGTCGAGATCGTCGAGCTGCACCACCCCAACAAGGTCGACGCCCCGTCCGGCACCGCCTACCGGACCGCCGAGCTGGTCGCCGCAGCGCGCGCGGAGGCCGGGGTCGCCCCGTCGCCGGACGCCACGACGGACGAGGTCGACGGCGCGCGGGGCGCGGACGTGGACGGCGTCCACGTGCACGCCGTCCGGCTGTCGGGCGCCGTCGCGCACCAGGAGGTCGTGCTGGGCGGCCACGGCGAGCTGTTCACCATCCGGCACGACTCGATGAACCGCGAGTCGTTCATGCCGGGCGTCCTGCTGGCCGTGCGGAAGGTCGTCGACAGCCCCGACCGGCTCACCGTGGGCATCGAGTCGCTGCTCGGCCTGTGATGGACTTCGCCGCCGAGCCCTGGGACTACCTCGCCGCGTCCGAGGCGATCGACATCGAGCACCCGCTCGTCCAGCAGATCGCCTCGGACCTGCGCACCGGCGACGACATCGCCTACGCCCGCGCCGCGTTCGACCATGTCCGCGACCAGGTGACCCACTCGATGGACGCCGGCGACGACCGCGTCACCTGGCGCGCGTCCGACGTCCTCGAACAGCGGACCGGCCTGTGCTACGCCAAGTCCAACGCCTATGCGGCGTTGCTGCGGGCCGGGGGCATCCAGGCGGGGCTGTGCTACCAGCTGGTGGACGGGTTCGTGCACGGCCTCGCCGCCGCGCTGGTGGACGACCGCTGGGTGCTGCTCGACCCGCGCGGCAACAACGACGAGGTCCACGTGGAGTTCTCCGCCTCGGAGGACCGCCTCGCCTACCCGTCCGTGCCGGTCCTGCCGACGGTGCACGCGACGCCGCATCCGGCCGTCCTGAAGGCTCTCAAGTCGATGTCGACGCTCACCGTCGAGGCGCTCCCCACCACGCTCTAGCGGACGCGGGTGAGGCGGACGAAGGGCAGTTCGCGGCCCACGCGGCGGTAGTCGTCCTTGGTGCCGTCGACGATGAAGCCCATGTAGCGGAGAAGCCTCGCGGTGGCCCGGGGATGGCGCGGCGCGTAGCGGATCATCAGCTCCCCGCCCTCGTCGGCGTCCAGCGGACGCGCCGTCACGGCGAACCGGTTCCGCCCCACCTGGACGGTCGCCCGCGGCGTCTTCCTCAGGTTGCGGTACCAGTCGGCCCGGGGACCGAAGCCGGAGCACACCACGTAGTCGTCCCCGGAGTGCTCGACGACCTCCACGACCACCCGCCTGGGCTCGCCTGACGCGCGGCCCACGTGTTCGAGGAGCAGGAATCGGTCGCCGAACAGCGGTCCCAGGCCCATCCGGTAAAGGTGGACGGGCAGCCGGAACAGGGTCCGGCGCAGCCCCGACGGCGGCTCGGGCCGCTTGGGGATCTCCATGACGCTCCCTCCCCGGGCCGTCCTACCCACGACAGGCTGGGGAAGTCCCCTGCCCCGGAGTGACGGGGTTGTCGCGTGGGAGAGCGGAGGCTTAGCGTTCGTCGGATGGACGACTCGATCGCGCGCGACATGTGGATGGTCCTGGAGCCGCTGCACGCGGTGACGTACTTCTCGCCCGAGTGCCTGGAGGCGAACAAGGGCGTCGGGCTGAAGGGCTTCTGGATGGGCTACTTCGGCAGCCGCGGCGCCCCTCTCGGCGCGGTGCCGGCGGGCGTGGTCGAGGCGACGTTCTTCGGGTTCCATCCGTCCCGGGTGCGGCGGGCCGTCCCGGACGCCTGGCGCTTCGCCTCACCGGAGAGCATCCTGGCGGCGCGGGGCACGGCGGCGGCACGGGCGCTCCGCAGGATCGTGCCGGGGATCGACGCCGTGGCCGCCGAGGCCGCGCCGATGCTGCACCGCGCGGTCGAGGCGGCGGACGCGGCGGGCCGTCCGCTGTTCGCCGCCAACCGCGACCTGAACATGCCGAACGACCCGGTCGAGGCGCTGTGGCAGGCGGCGACGGCGCTGCGGGAGCACCGCGGCGACGGGCATGTGGCCGTCCTGACGAGCGAGGGGCTCGACGGCCTGACCTCGAACGTCCTCGCCGCCGCCGTCGGCGCGGTCACCTCGGACCAGATGCTGCGGAGCCGGGGCTGGACGCAGGAGCAGTGGGACGAGGCGTCCGCGGCCCTCGCCGCCCGCGGGCTCGTCGATGGCGGTACCGCGACCGACGCGGGGCGCTCGCTCAAGTCCCGGATCGAGGGACGCACCGACGCGCTCGCCGCGCCGCCCTACCGTGTCCTGGACGACCCGAAGGCCCTGTACGAGCGCCTCGTCCCCGCTGCGAGGGCCGTGGCCGACGCGGGTGAGATGCCCTTCCCCAACCCCATCGGCCTCCCGCGCGTCGGCTAGGAGCGCTGCCAGGGCTCCCACTCGTCGGTGGAGATCTCCAGCCCGAACGGGTCGGGCAGCTTGATCGGCTCGCCGAACTCCCAGCTCACCGACTCGCGGTACTCGCCGGACGCGGTGTCGGGCGAGCTGAACAGGGTCGTCAGGGCCTTGCCGGGCTCGCGATCGACCAGCAGGTAGTACGGGATGCCGACCCGTGCGTACCCGTTCCACTTGGTCGGCTTGGCGCGGCGGAGGCCGGGCAGGCGGTCGTGGGCCGCGGTGCTGGGCGAGGTGACCTCGAGGACCAGCGCGAGATGCGGGGGGACGACCTTCGTGAGCTGCGCCGCCGCGGCCTGCCGGTCGTCCTCCTTGCTGAGGACGCAGAGGTCGGGGATGTATCCGTCGTGGATGTCGCTGAGGTTCAGGTCCTGGGTCTGGACGCATCGCCAGGGGAAGGCCGGATCCGTCAGCTTGGCCGCGAGGAAGCCCTCGCTCACGCTGCGGACGATGACGTTGTGGCCGTAATCGGGCCCTGGTGACACGACGATCTCCCCACCGATGATTTCGACTCGGGTGCCGTCGTGGGGGAGATCGAGCAGGTCGACGAGTTCGTCCCGCATCCAGAGGTTGTAGGGGGTGTCGGGGAACTCGCGATGGTGGTGAACAGTGGCGAGTGTGCTCACTTTGGGTGATTCCTCCATCACGCTCGGCTCCCGTCACTGTAGAGGACCGTGTGTAGCCAGCGTACCTACTTTCCGTGATCCTGGCCGGTATCCGGCGGTCAGCCGCGGGAGGGGGTCTTGGAGAGGTCCACGTCGGTGATGCTGCGGGTGATGCCGGCGGCGGAGTAGGCGGCCTCCTCGTCGAGGGTCTCGGCCTCCAGCAGCGCGGCGGCGAGCGAGTCCAGCTGGTCGCGGTGCGCGCGCAGCGTCTCCAGGGCCTCGGCGTAGCACTCGTCGACGATCCGGCGGGCCTCCAGGTCGACGGCGTCCAGGGTGCCCTGGGCGGCGTACTGGCCCATCGGCTCCATGCCGTCGGACGGCAGGATCGACAGCGGGCCGACCTTCGGGGACATGCCCCAGCGGCCCACCATCCCGCGGGCGATCTTGGTGACCTGCTCCAGGTCGCTCTCCGAGCCGGTGGTGATCACGCCGAAGACCAGCTCCTCGGCGGCCATCCCGCCGAGCGCGCCGATGATGCGGCCGCGCAGGTAGCGCTCGTCGTAGGCGTACCGGTCGCTGTCGGGCGTGGACACGGTGACGCCGAGCGCGCGGCCGTGCGGCACGATCGTGATCTTGCGGACGGGGTCGGCGCCGGGCTGCAGCATGCCGAGCAGGCCGTGCCCGGACTCGTGGTAGGACGTGCGGCGCCGCTCCTCGTACGGCATGACCAGCGCGCGGCGGGTGCCGAGCTGCACCTTCTCCAGCGCGGTCTGGAAGTCGTCCATGTCGACCGCGCCCTTCTCGCGCTTGACGGCGAGGAGGGCGGCCTCGTTCACCAGGTTGGCCAGCTCGGCGCCGGTCATGCCGGGGGTCATCCTGGCGATCGAGGTGATGTCGGCGTCGCCGGCGAGCGGGACCTCGCGGGTGTGCACCCGCAGGATCGCGACGCGGCCGTCCAGGTCGGGCGGCGAGACGGCGACCTGCCGGTCGAACCGGCCGGGGCGCATCAGCGCCGGGTCGAGGATGTCGGGGCGGTTCGTGGCGGCGATGACGACCACGCCCTCGGAACCGGAGAAGCCGTCCATCTCGGTGAGGATCTGGTTCAGCGTCTGCTCGCGCTCGTCGTGGCCGCCGAGGCTGGCGCCGCTGCCGCGGGTCCGGCCGATGGTGTCGATCTCGTCGATGAAGATGATGGACGGGGCGGTCTTGCGGGCCTCGGTGAACAGCTCGCGGACGCGGGCGGCGCCGACGCCGACGACCATCTCGATGAACTCCGACGCGGCGGCGGAGTAGAACGGCACGTCGGCCTCGCCGGCGACGGCGCGGGCCAGCAGCGTCTTGCCGGTGCCGGGCGCGCCGGTGAGCAGCACGCCGCGCGGCACGCGGGCGCCCATCTGGCGGTACCTGCCCGGGTCCTTCAGGAAGCCGACGATCTCGCTGAGCTCCGCCTCGACCTCGTCGATCCCCGCGACGTCGGCGAACGTGGCGCGCTTGTCGTCCGGCGCGACGGGCTTGGGGGAGCGGCCGAAGCCGCCCATGATGCCGCCGCCTCCGCCGCCGGTCATCCGGCGCTGCAGCCAGACCATGACGCCAATCCACAGGCCGACGAACAGCAGGGTCGGCAGGAGCGACAGCGCGAGGTTGGCGAGCAGGCCGCGGTCCTCGTTGACGGGCTTGGCCTCGACCTCGACGCCCTTGTTCACCATCTCGGTGTAGATCTTGTCGTCGGCGAACGCGGGGCGCAGCGTCTCGAACGCGGTGTAGGTCTTCTTCGGGTCCTTCTGCCCGGGGACCTGCTGAGCGCTCTTCAGCTTGCCCTGGATCTGGTAGCCCTTGGTGTAGACGTCCTTCACGTTCCCGGCCTGCACCTGCTGGGTGAAGGCGGTGTAGGGGACGCTCACCTTCTCCTGCTGGCCGGTGTAGTGCATCGAGACGTAGCTCAGCCCGAACACCACGAGCAGCAGCAGCCAGAACATGGAGGTGTTGCGGCGGGGACGCCAGCCGCCGAAGCCGCCGCCGGCCTTCTTCGGCCGCTCGGGCACGCCCTCGGCGCGCCAGGGACGCTCGGGGTCGTTGCGCGGCGGCACCGACTCGCGCCGGTCGCGCTCCGCGGAACCTGAACGCTGCGCCGCCGCCTCGCTCGGCTGCGGCGCGGGTCGCTTGGACGGCACGTCTGGCATCTCCCGGTAATCTCGCCCGCGGGTGGCACGGGCGATCGACTTCGGCGGGGTCCCGCGGTTCGGGGCTCCGGGGAGGTAAACGGGATTCCGCTACGAGACGTTCCCGTGCCGTATCAGCGGTGGGCGAACGCACACCGGCATGTGGCGCGGGTCACTGCGGGGCGACCGGGGTGGCGAACCCGTACTTGTTGAAAAGCCGCTGCGCCTCTGGTGTGACCAGCCACGACACGAACTCGTCCGCGTCCTCCTCGTGGGGGCCGTCCTTCACCGCCGCCGCGGAATAGGTCACCGTGACGTTCTCGTTCGCCGGGATGGGCACGCTGGTGACCGCGATACCGGCGGACCGCAGGTCGGTGATGTAGACGACGCCCGCGTCGGCGTCGCCGGTGCGGATCTGGTCCAGGACGGCCCGGGAGCTGATCTCCTCGGCGCTCGTCCGGACGCTCACCCCCGCCTTGGCGAACGCCTGGCGGGTGTAGCGGCCGATCGGCACGGACGCCGCGCCGGCCACCACGCGCAGCCCCCGCCGCTCCAGGTCGGCGAGCCCGCGGACGCGGCCGGGGTTGCCCGGCCCGACGGCGATCGTGAGCCCGGTGCGG
The DNA here is from genome assembly GCF_030283205.1 of Actinomadura opuntiae. Taxonomy (GTDB): domain Bacteria; phylum Actinomycetota; class Actinomycetes; order Streptosporangiales; family Streptosporangiaceae; genus Spirillospora. The sequence continues at coordinate 294,172 of NZ_JASNWF010000013.1, read as the reverse complement.
GCGATGGCCCGGCGATGGCCGTCCAGGTACCGGTCCGCCTGGTTCAGGCTGACGGTGTCCGCGGTCGCCAGCACGTCTCCCGGGTCGTGCTCGGCGAGCCGTTCGGCCATCTCCGCCGAGCCGCCGAACTCCGGCCTCAGCCGGACGCCCGGATGCGACTGCCGGTAGGCCGCGCCCATCTCGCCGAACACCTCGGTGAGCGACGAGGACGCCAGCACCGTCAGCGTCACCGGCCCGGACGACCCGCCGCACCCGCACAGCAGCCCGGCCGCGGCCAGCGGGACCAGCAGGACGGACGCGCGGGCACGCCCGACGGCACGAACACGGCACGCTCGGGGGGAGTCGGGCATATCGCATCATCCTAGGGACGGCCCCCGTCGACTCCCGGCATTCGGCCGCCAGCGTGTCGGTGCCCGGCGCTACTGTTCCCCCAACTGGAGATCACCTTCCCGGAGGCAACGGACGATGTCCCTCGACCTGATGGAACTGCTGCCCGGCGACTGGCGGGAGCGGCTCGACCCGCTGCTCGACCCGCTCGCCACCGCCGCGCTGGGCGCCTTCGTGGCGGGGGAGTACGGCGCGCAGACCGTCTACCCGCCGCGCGAGGACCTGTTCAACGCCTTCCGGCACTGCCCGTTCGACGCCGCGCGCGTGCTGATCCTCGGTCAGGACCCCTACCACGGGCCGGGCCAGGCGCACGGGCTGAGCTTCAGCGTCCGCGACGGCGTGCGGCTCCCCCCGTCGCTGCGCAACATCTACAAGGAGCTCGCCGCCGACCTCGAGGTGCCGCCCGCCCCGTCCGGTGACCTCACGCGGTGGGCCGACCAGGGCGTCCTGCTGCTGAACGCGGTGCTGACGGTCCGCGCCGGGGAGGCCGGATCGCACGCCGGCCAGGGCTGGGAGGACTTCACCGACGCCGCGATCCGCGCGCTGAACGACAAGACCGACCGCGTCGTGTTCGTGCTGTGGGGCGCCTACGCGCGCAAGAAGGCGCGGCTCATCACCGGCCCGCAGCACACCGTGATCGAGTCGGCGCACCCGAGCCCGCTCAGCGCGAAGAAGTTCTTCGGCACGCGGCCGTTCAGCGCCGTGAACAAGGCGCTGGTCGACGCGGGCCAGCCGGAGATCGACTGGAGCCTCGCCTGATCGGCACGGCTTGAACGCCCCCCGGCCTCCTATGCGGGAGGCCGGGCACCGGCGCGCGGTCTACAGGGCCAGGCCGATGGCGAGGAGCACGCCATAGGCGATCTGGAGGCGTCCGGTCTCGCCCAGCACCGGGATCAGGGCGGGGCCGGACGCGCCGCCCAGCACCTTCTGCGTCGGCGGGATCGACAGCGGAGCCGCGAGCAGCGCGATCAGCACCCACGGGTGCGGCGCGGCCAGCGCCAGCACGAACATGAACGGCAGGGCGGCGCACGCGGCGTACAGGATCCGGGTGCGGCGGTCGCCGAGCAGCACCGCGAGGGTCCGCTTGCCGGACTCGCGGTCGGTGGGGATGTCGCGCAGGTTGTTGGCGACCAGCAGCGCGCAGGCCAGCAGGCCGACCGGCACCGCCGCCGCCCACCCCTCCCACGGCAGCTCCTCGGCCTGCACGTACACCGTCCCGACGACGGCGACGAGGCCGAAGAACACGAACACCGACACCTCGCCGAGCGCCCGGTAGCCGTAGGGGGTCTTGCCGCCGGTGTAGAACCAGGCGGCGAGGATCGCGACCGCGCCGACCAGCAGCAGCCACCAGGTGGTGACCGCGGCGAGCACCAGCCCGGCCACGGCGGCGGCGAGGAAGCAGCCGAGCGCGGCGGCGAGGACCTGCTTGGGCGGCGCGACCTTCGAGCCGACGAGGCGCAGCGGCCCGACCCGGTCCTCGTCGGTGCCGCGGATGCCGTCGCTGTAGTCGTTGGAGTAGTTCACCCCGATCTGCAGGACGAGCGCGACGAACGCGGCGAGCAGCGCGCGCCACCAGACGGCGTGGTCCGCGCCGATCGCGACGCCGGTGCCGACGACGACGGGAACGAGGGACGCGGGCAGGGTGCGGGGCCGGGATCCGGCGACCCATTGGTTCAGCGTGGCCACGGTTACCGTTCGTTCTCGAGGGACGACAGGGATTCAGGGGGTGTCAGCCGCCCTGGCGGTCCGATTCTTCCCGATGTCGATCAGTGCTCGGGCGCAGCCGCAGCGAGAGCGCCAGCCCCGCCGCCAGGATCGCGGCGGTCGCGAGCGCGGCGTGCCTGGTCGCGACGGCGAGGCTCGCGTCGGCGGCGTGCGCCTCGACGGCCTTCTCCGGATCGTCGTGCAGGTCGCGCCCGTAGGTGCCGGCGCTGTCGCGCAGGTGCCGGGTGACGGACGCCTGCTGCTCGGAGGAGAGGGACGTGCCCGCGAGCCGGTCGCTCATCGCGTGCCCGAGGCCGGTGGCGAAGACCGTCCCGATGAGGGCGATGCCGAGGGCCGCGCCGACCTGCCGGGCCGTGGACTGGGTGCCGGACGCCTGCCCGGCCTGCGCGGGCGGCACGTCCGCGAGCGAGACGTTCGTCAGCTGCGCCGACGTCAGGCCGAGGCCGAGGCCGTACAGCAGCATCCACGGCGCGAGCCCGAATCCGCCGGTGGTCGCCGACACCGTGACGCCGAGCGCGAGGACGGCGGCGACCTCCATCACCATGCCGATCTGGACGACCCGGTGCGCGCCGCGCCTGTTGGCGAGCTTGCCCGCGTACCCGCCGGTGAGGAACGCCCCGATGGCCAGCGGCAGGATCGCGACGCTGATCTGCAGCGGGTTCGTGCCGTGCACGCCGAGCAGGAACAGCGGCAGGATGAACAGCAGCCCCAGTTCGCCCACATTGATCAGGGACGAGGCGAGGTTGCCGTGCCGGAAGTTCGGGATCCGGAACAGCGCGAGGTCCAGCATCACCGGACGGCCCGCCGCGGCCCGCGACCGCTCGACCACCACCAGCGCCGCGATCAGCACGATCCCGAGCGCGATCACGACCGGGACGGGCGACAGCGCGGTGCCCGGCCAGTCGAACCCGCCGATCGAGAAGCGGCGGGTGGCCGTCCACCAGCCGTAGGTCTGGCCCTCGATGAGCCCGCACACCAGGGCGCCGAGCCCGAGCGCGGACAGCGCCGCGCCCGGCCAGTCGATCTCCCGCAGCGCGCCCCGCGAAGCCGAGCCGGGCGCCCGGGTCTCCGGCATCAGCCGGAACGCGCCCGCGATGAGCGCCGCGCCGAGCGGCAGGTTGATCCCGAACGCCCAGCGCCAGCCGCCGCCGGTGGCGACGGCGCCGCCGAGCAGCGGGCCGAGCGCCGCCATCCCGCTGATCATCGAGCCCCAGACACCGAACGCGATGGCGCGTTCCCGGCCGGTGAACACCGCGTTCACCGTGGACAGCGTCGCCGGCAGGATCATGGACGCGCCGACGCCCTGCGCGGCCCGCGCCGCGACCAGCGCGCCCTCGCCGCCCGCCAGCGCCGCGGCGACGCTCGCCAGCGCGAACACCGCCACCCCGAGCACGAACATCCGGCGCCGGCCGAACAGGTCGCCGGCCCGGCCGAACGGGATCAGCAGCGCCGCGAACACCAGCGAGTACACCGAGGTGATCCACTCCGCGCCGGCGGTCGTCAGGTCCAGGTTGGACACGACCCGCGGCAGCAGCACGCCGACGATGGTGGCGTCCACCACGACCAGCGAGACGCCCAGGCTGATGACGACCATGCCGAGCCAGCGGCGGTGGTCGGCCATCGGGGGCGTCGCCGGGGCATGCGGCGGCGTCAGAGAGGTGGACTCGGGCACGGCCTCAACGATATGGCCGGGGCGCGGATGCCCCTCACCGGCCCCTGCGCTACGGCGAGCCTCCAGGCCCGGTCTCAGTGCGCGCCGATGGTCTCAGTGCGCGCTGATGTCGGTGTGCAGCCGGATCTGCCGGACGGGCTCGCCCATGTCGAGCGTGCGGGCCGTTCCGTCGGGCGCCCAGCCCGCCCCGCCGAGGAACGCGCGGGTGACCTCGTCCTTCTCGAACGCCCAGCTGACCAGGGTGGTGAAGCCGTCCTCGCGGAGCAGGTCGACGGTGGCGGCGAGCAGCCGGCTGCCGTGGCCGGCGCGCGCGTGCAGCGGGTCGACCAGCAGCGTGATCAGCTCGGCGGCGGCCGCGGGGTCGAGATCGGCGTCCTCGGCCGGGGCGTGCGCCGCGAACCCCACGACCAGGTCGGACGCGACCGCGACGAGCAGCCGGTGCCGCGGGCTCGGCGGGTGCGCCGCCGCGTCCGCCCAGCGCTCCCGCCACGCCTCCAGCGCGTCGGGGCCGGTCACCCGGTCCAGGACGGCGGCCGGCAGCAGGTCGCGGTAGCCGTGCCGCCAGGCGCGCACCTGGATGTCGGCGACGGCGGCCGCGTCGGCGCGCCGCGCTTCGCGCACCCCCGCGTCGGGCCCGCTGGCGGTCATGGGCGCCCCCTCCTGAACGATCATCGGACAGTCTAGGGCCCGGGGCCGCCTCAGGCGCGGTTGCGGGCCCGGTAGGCGCGGGTCTTGGTGCGGTTGCCGCAGGTGCGCATCGAGCACCAGGACCGCGACCGGTTCTTGGAGGTGTCGAGGAACGCCCAGCGGCAGGTGCCCTCCTGGCAGACCTTGAGGCGCGGCCAGGTCCCGGCGGCGGCGGCGTCCGTGATCGCGGCGGCGATGCGGGCGAGGCCGGCGGCGGCGGTCGCGGGCGGGTCGAGCGGGACGAGCGCGGGCCGCGTCCCGGTGAGCTCGACCCGCAGGGGCAGCGCGGACAGCGCGTCGTCGAGGTCGGCGGGGAGGTCGGGCTCCTGCGGGCCGTGGTGGGCGGCCATGGCCTCGCGCAGGCCCTCGCGCAGGGTGATCGCGGTGGCCAGGTCGGCGGCGTGGGCGGGGGTGCCGTCCGGGACGAGCCCGCGCCCGGACAGCCATCCGGCGAGCGCGGCGGGCGACGCGAGGCCCTCGGTGCCGGAGTCGATGTCGAGCGTGTTGACGAAGTCCTGCAGCAGCACCGACGGGTCGTCGCCGGGGCGCTCGCCGGATCGCGCGTCGGCCATCGGTCCCTCCCGCCCTTCGCCGAGCAGCCTACCAACCGTCAACACCAGTGAACGGCTTTGACCGGTTGCAGAATTCCGACACCACCGTTACCGTTTGAGTGGTGTCAACGAAGGGAGGCGCGATGAACGCGCTGCCGTATCTCGCCGGTCTCGCGACCCGGCACGCCTGGGCCGAGCGGGAGTACGCACGGCTGCACGCCGAGATCGTCGAGGCGCGGCTCGCCGCCCGCGCCCAGGCCGGGGAGCGCGCCGCCCGCCGGCGTGCCCGGCTGCGCTCGGCGCTTCCGGTCCGCCGCCCCGAACCCGTCCACTGCCGGCGCGCCGCCGCGCGCCCGGTCCGCATCAGCGGCTCCCTGGGAGGAACCCGATGACCGGCCCGAAGATCGGGAACATCGTGATCGACTGCGCCGACCTGGAGGCGATGGCCGCGTTCTGGGGCGGCCTGCTCGGCGCGAAGACCACGGCGGCCGACGACGGATGGCTCGACCTCGAGCCGCTGGGGGAGGGCGGGCCGATCCTGTCCTTCCAGCGCGTCCCCGAACGCAAGAAGGTCAAGAACCGGCTGCACTTCGACCTGGACGTCCCGGACATCCACGCGGCCGGCGAGCGCGCCGCGAGCCTCGGCGCGACCCCGGCCGGCGAGCCGATGGGGAACCCCGAGGCGCCGTTCCGGGTCTGGCGCGACCCCGAGGGCAACGAGTTCTGCTTCTGCACGGCGCGCTGAGCGCCCGGGCCGCGCGGACGCCGGCGCGGCGCGTCAGCGCAGGACGGTCGCGAGCCGGCGGACGCCCTCGGCCAACTCCGCCTCCGACGACGCGCTGCCGTAGCTCAGCCGCAGGTGGGGCCCCGGAGCCTCGGCGGGGAAGAACGGCCGCCCGGCGCTGACCAGCACGCCGGCGCGCAGGGCGGCCTCGGCGACCGCGACGTCGTCCACGCCGTCCGGCAGCCGGACCCACAGGTTGAGACCGCCCGCGGGGCGGTTGGTCCGCAGCTGCGGCAGGTGGCGGGCGAGCGCGGTGCGCAACGCGTCGCGGCGCACGGGCAGCGCCGTCCGGATCGCGCGCAGGTGCCGCGGCCAGCCGGGCGAGGAGACGAGCTCCAGCAGCGTCTCCTGCAGCGGCCGGGCCGGGAAGAACTCCTCGACGAGCTGCGTCGCGCGGATCCGCTCGGCGACCGGCCCGCGCGCGATCACCGCGGCGATCCGCAGGCTCGGCGCGGTGGCCTTGGTGAGCGAGGCGATGTGCACGACGCGGCCGTCGGTGTCCTGCGCGATCAGCGGCGGCGGTGGCGGATCGATGGCGAGGTGCCGCGCGAAGTCGTCCTCGACGACGAAGGCGCCGGCCGCCCGCGCCACCGCGAGCACCCGCTCGCGCCGCTCGGCGCTCAGCACGGCCCCGGTCGGGTTGTGGAAGGCGGGCTGGCAGTAGAACGCCCGCGCGCCGCTCATGGCGAACGCCTCGGCGAGCAGGTCGGGCCGGACGCCATCGGCGTCCATCGGGACCGGCACCGGTTGCAGCCCGCTCGCCCGCGCGACCGCCAGAACCCCGAGATAGGTCGGCGACTCGACCAGGACGGGCGCGCCGGGCGGGAGCAGTGCCCGCAGCACCGTCGTGAGCGACTGCTGCCCGCCGTTGGTGATGGTCACGTCGTCGGGGGACACGCCCCCGCCGACCGTGCGGGCGAACCAGGCGCGCAGCTCCGGCGCCCCGCCGAGCCGGGGCATGTCCCAGGCGCTCGGGCGCCGCGCGGCCCGCGCCGCGGCGTTCGCCAGGGCGCGGACCGGCTGCAGACTCGGGTGCAGGTAGCCGCCGCTGAGCGCGACGGTGCCGTCCGGCGGCGGGGTGAGCAGCCAGGACACGCCGGCCGCGTCCACCGAGCGGCCGGCCAGCGTCACCGCCTGCCAGCCGAAGTCGGCGGGCTCGGACGCGGCGGACGGCCGGCGGGCGGCGAACGCGCCCGCGCCCGGACGCGTCACGACCAGCCCCTCGGCGGCCAGCAGCCCGATGGCGCGCGACACCGTGACCGGGCTGACGCGGTGCCGCTCGACCAGCGTCCGGCTCGACGGCAGCCGCTCGCCCGGGCCCAGCCGGCCGACCTCGGCGCGCAGCGCGTCGGCCAGCGCCGCCACACTGCTATCGTTCTTCATGAGGAGCAAAGATAGCGCTACTGTCAGCAGGCCGGTAGCGGGCGGGGTCCTCGGGGCCGGCATCGGGCTCGCCGCGCTGGGCGTGCTGATCTACTCGTTCACCCTTCCCGCCACGGAGTACGGGCTCGAAGGCCTCGACCCCTACCTGATCGGCGTCGGCCGGTCGGCCGCCGCGAGCGTCCTCGCCGGGATCGCACTGCTATCGGTCCGGGCCCGCCGGCCGCGCGGGCGGCAGTGGGCCGCGCTGGCCGTCGCGGCCGCCGGGGTGATCTTCGGCTTCCCGGTGCTGTCCACGCTCGCGCTCGACCGGGGCGCCTCGTCCTCGCACTCGGCGGTCGTGGTCGGGCTGCTGCCGGCGGCGACCGCCGTCCTCGGCGTGCTGCGCGCGGGCGAGCGCCCGTCGCGCGCGTTCTGGCTCGCCGGCGCCGCCGGGGCCGCCTGCGTGACCGGGTTCGCGCTGGTCCGCGGCGCCGGCCGGTTCAGCGTCGCCGACCTGCTGCTGTTCGCGGCGCTGCTGTCCGCCGCCGCGGGCTACGCCGAGGGCGGCCGGCTCGCCCGCGACATGCCCGGCTGGCGGGTGATCTCCTGGGCGCTCGTGCTGGCCGCGCCGATCACCGTCCCGGTGACCGGGTGGCTGCTCGCGACGACCCGCCCGCACTGGACGGGCCACACCGTGCTCGGCTTCGGGTACGTGACGGTCTTCTCCGCCTACCTCGGCTTCTTCGCCTGGTACGAGGGCCTGGCGCGGGCCGGGATCGCCCGGGCGAGCCAGGTCCAGCTCGCCCAGCCGGTGCTGACGCTCCTCTGGTCGTGGCTCATGCTCGGCGAATCGGTCGACGCGGTGACGATGCTGGCCGCCGCGGGCGTCCTTGTCTGCGTGGCCCTGACCCAGCGGACGCGGATCCGCCGCGCCCCCGCAGCCGTCCCGCTGGCGCCCGAGCCGACCGCGGTCGCGACCGGGCCGCGCAGGACCGCGACCGAGATGCGCACAATGGACGGTAGGGCGTCACGAAACGGTGACCAGCGAGGAGCCTTCCATGGCCGACAAGCCGATCGTCCCTGAGGGCGGGTTCTGGCCCGCCCCCGAGATCCCGCAGCCGAACATCTACCCGATGGAGTGGCGGGTCGAGACCGACAAGCTCGCCGCCATCTACGAGAAGTCCAAGCGGACGGTGTGGAACCCCGCCGACCTGCCCTGGGACGAGCTGCGCCCGGAGGCGTTCGCGCCGGAGCAGCGGCTCGGGATCATGTACTGGTTCGCGGTGCTGGCCAACTTCGACGCCTCCGGCCCGGCGGTGTTCGCCCGCGCCACCATCCACGCGTTCGAGCAGCACGAGGAGGACCCGGTCCGCAAGTGCTTCTTCTCGATCACCCGCGACGAGATGAACCACGAGGAGTGCTGCCAGCGGGCGATCGCGCGGACGTGGCCGGGCGGCCCGCTCGACTGGACCCCCGGAACGGACCTGGAGAAGGCCGCCCACAACAACATCGGCTGGCTCTACCACAACGGCGGCCGCTACTGGCAGGGCTACAACAGCGCCGTCCGCAAGTACTCGCTCGCGGTGCTGTTCACCAGCTTCATGATGGGGGAGATGGCCGCCTCCACATTGTTCCGGGGCATGGCGTCCGGGACCCGCCATCCGCTGTTCGGTGAGATGTTCAAGCGGATCGGCCGGGACGAGTCGCGGCACCTGCAGATCTGCATGACGATCCTGGAGAACGAGTGGCCCGGCCTCACCGAGGACGTCAAAGGCCAGATCACCAGGCAGCTGCGGGCCGGGTTCGTGTTCCTGTCGATGATCCTCTGGGAGCCGCCGGACGGCTTCTGGGACCTGCCGCCCTACTTCCTGGCCAACCACCGCGTCCTGATGGACCACGCCCGAGACGCGGGGCTCGGCGTCCTGTCGTTCGAGGAGCAGGCGGAGAACTGGCGCGTCGCGATCGCCCGCGTCCGCGCGATCGTGGAGCGCTGGGGCATCGAGTTCCCGGCCATCCCGGAGCTGGACATCTCCGGCGTCGACGTCACCGGCATCGAGGCCGCGGACATCATCCCGGTCTTCTGACCCTTCGTCGAGCCCTTCGTCGAGTTGCGGCGAGTCGTGGTTATGGACCGATCCATAACCACGACTCGCCGCAACTCGACGGCTCAGTCCCTGACGATCTGGGCCAGCAGGGTGACGACGCCCACGCCGACGCCGATGGGGACCGCGGCCCGCGGGGCCATCGCGGTCAGGGCGGCCGCGCCGACCGCGACGATCATGATCAGGAGCGCCCGGGTGCTGATCAGGGGTTTCGGTTCGGCCTGGTTCGGTCGGGTTCGCATGTCGGTTTCGACCTCCATCCCGGTACTTCGGAACAGGATCGGGGCGGCCCCCCAACGGGACCCAGGTCGAACCGGTGTTCGAATCGAAGGTTCCGGCACCGCTGAACCGCCTCGTCACCACAGGGTTCCCCCGGCGCGGGCGCGCGCCGCGCCCGCCACGCGGACGCGGCGCAATCGTGGTCGAGTCATGGAGGTGCCGTGCCCTCGGCCATGCCGGGCGCCGACCCTTCGGGGTCATGGCGCGCCCGATGTGCCGGACTTATACGGGATCATTGCTGGATGGCGGGGACGGGGTGGTCCGGCGGTATCCGGGGCCGGGCGTTGCGGTGGGCGGGCTGGACGGCGGCGTACGTGCTCGGCCTGGTCGCGATCGCCTTCGGCGGGGCGTGGGTCTGGTGGCAGCCGGAGCCGAAGGCGCGCGGCACCGAGGTGAACGCGCTGTGGGCGCGGCACCAGTGGGTGGGGGAGCCGCACACCGACGGCGAGTACCGGGCCCTCGGGGCGCTCCTCAAGCAGAACCGCATCACCGACGTGTTCTTCCATACCGGACCGTTCGAGTCGGACGGGACGGTGCCGCCGTCCAAGTACCGGTACGCGCGGCGGCTCATCGAGGCCGTCCGCACATACGCGCCCGGCGTGCACGTCCAGGCGTACCTCGGCCAGATACGCGTGGTCGAAGGGAAGGGCGTCATCGACCTGGACGACGCGGCGGTCCGGGAACGGGTGCTGAAGACGGACGCGGCCCTGCTCGACGTCGGCTTCGACGGCATCCACTACGACTTCGAGCCGATCTATCCCGACGACCGGGCGTTCCTGGCGCTGCTGGACGGGACCCGCGAACTGACCCGCTCGCGGGGGCGCCTACTGTCGGTCGCGCTGGAGCAGCCGACGCTCGTCGACGCGGCGCAGCCCGTCTACAAGGCGCTGCTGCCGCGCACCGGGTTCCTGCACTATCCCCCGCGCCCGACCGACGCCTTCCTGCGGCGGGTCGCCCGCCGGGTCGACCAGGTGGCGATCATGACCTATGACGTGTCGCTGCCGACGCGGTCGCTCGCCGGCCGGCACTTCGCCCGGCACACCCGGCACACCCTCGAACTGATCGGCGATCAGGTGACGGTTTTCGTCGGCGTCCCCACTTACCGCCCCGCCATGGACTGGGCTGAGAATCTCACTGTCGCCTTGCGTGGTGTAAGGCGCGGAATCGACGAGCTGAAACGGCCACCGAAGCGCCCCTACGGCGTCGGCGTGTACGCGGACTGGACCACCGAACCGTCCGAATGGGCGCGTTATCGCGCGACATGGCTGCCTTCCGCGACAGAAAAAGTTGGCCGCTGAGAAACCCGGCCGACTACGTACTGATTTATGCGTATTCGCAGGTAGAAAGGGGGCGTATAGCGCCGCACCGGCGGGGGTAGGGACGGGTGCGGAGACCGGGTGGTACCGGCGGAGGCGAGGGAAGTGGGGACGAGGCCGATGCGCGATCAGCGGACCGCATGGCACGACGCCGACCGGCTCAGCGAGCTGACGGCCGAGTTCATCGGCTGGCGGATCGGACGGGGCGGGTCCGGGTACTGGTGGGCCGTCCGGGGCAATGATCTCGTGCGCACGCCGGACGTCGAGGAACTGCGCGGTCGGCTGCGCGAACTGACCGGAGGGTCACGTTATCCAACCGAGTCCGGGAAGTGGCCGGACTGACCCCGTAACGAGGCATTTGCGTGCCACGATGTCGGGTGTGGGAGCCGCCGCCACGCGTACCCCCGAGCGTGTGGCGGCGGCTTCTTCCACGTCCGCGGCAGGCCCGCTCCGGACCCGGCCGCGAAACCCCTCGACCTGCGGGTCCAAGCCGGCGGCCGGAACGGTACCGTTCGATGCATGGCACCCAGCACAACGACCGACGCCCCGTTCGGGCGGATGCTGACCGCGATGGTCACGCCGTTCCTGCCGGACGGCGGAGTCGACTACGACGGCGCCGCGCGCCTCGCGACCCATCTGGTCGACGAGCGGCGCCACGACGGGCTGGTCGTCAACGGGACGACCGGCGAGTCGCCGACGACGAGCGACGACGAGAAGAGCGCGCTTCTGCGCGCGGTCATCGAGGCGGTCGGCGACCGCGCCGTGATCGTCGCCGGTGCCGGGACCAACCACACAGAGCACACCCTGCAACTCGCGCGGCAGGCCGAGGCCGCCGGCGCGCACGGCCTGCTCGTGGTCACCCCGTACTACAACAAGCCCCCACAGGAGGGCCTGCTCCGCCATTTCACGGCGGTGGCCGACGCGACGGGGCTGCCGAACATGCTCTACGACATCCCGGGGCGCGCCGGGGTGCCGATCCAGAACGACACGCTGATCCGGCTCGCCGAGCATCCGCGGATCATCGCCGTCAAGGACGCCAAGGGCGACCTGTTCGGCGCGTCCCGGGTGATGGCGCAGACCGACCTGGTGTGGTATTCCGGCGACGACGTGCTGAACCTGCCGTGGCTGTCGGTCGGGGCCGCCGGGTTCGTCAGCGTGGTCGGCCATGTCGTGGGAGCCGAACTCCATGAGATGATCGACGCATACCGCGCCGGTGAGCATGGGCGGGCGCTGGAGATCCACCGGCGCCTGCTGCCCGTGGTCGCCGCGATCATGACCCGTACGCAGGGCGCCATCGCCGTCAAGGCAGCGCTGAACCTGCTGGGCCTTCCCGGGGGCGGCCCGCTGCGCGCCCCGCTGGTGGAGGCCACGCCCGAGTTCGCGGCGCGCTTGCGTGAAGACCTCACGATAGGGGGAGTCAAAGTGCCGGAGGTCGTCATTCCGGAGGTCGCCCGGTGAGTCATCCTCACCCGGATCTCTCGGACCCGCCCGCGCCGCCCGAGGGCGGCCTGCGCATCGTCGCGCTCGGCGGGCTCGGGGAGATCGGCCGCAACATGACGGTGTACGAGCACGGCGGGCGCCTGCTGGTCGTCGACTGCGGCGTGCTGTTCCCCGAGACCGAGCAGCCCGGCGTCGACCTGATCCTGCCGGATTTCGAGTACATCAGGGACCGCCTGGACGACATCGAGGCCGTCGTGCTCACGCACGGGCACGAGGACCACATCGGTGCCGTCCCGTACCTGCTGCGCGAGCGCCGCGACATCCCGCTGGTCGGCTCGAGGCTGACGCTGGCCCTGCTGGAGGCCAAGCTCACCGAGCACCGCATCAGACCGGTCACCGACGTGGTGGCCGAGGGCGACCGGCGCACGTTCGGGCCGTTCGAGTGCGAGTTCTTCGCCGTCAACCACTCGATCCCGGACGCGCTCGCGCTCGCCGTCCGCACGTCCGCCGGGCTCGTCCTGCACACCGGCGACTTCAAGATGGACCAGCTGCCGCTGGACGGCCGGCTCACCGACCTGCCCGGGTTCGCCCGGCTCGGCGCCGAGGGCATCGACCTGCTGCTGTCGGACTCCACCAACGCCGAGGTCCCGGGCTTCGTCACCAGCGAGCGCAACATCGGCCCGGTCGTCGACGAGGTGTTCCGCACCGCGCAGGAGCGGCTCATCGTCGCCTGCTTCGCCTCGCACATCCACCGCGTGCAGCAGGTGCTGGACGCGGCCGTCGCCAACGGGCGCAAGGTGTGCTTCGTCGGCCGCTCGATGGTCCGCAACATGGGCGTCGCCCGCGAGCTGGGCTACCTGAACGTCCCCGAGGACATCATGGTCGACCAGAAGGAGCTGGACGACATCCCCGGCGACCGGCTGGTGCTGGTGTGCACCGGTTCGCAGGGCGAGCCGATGTCGGCGCTGTCGCGGATGGCCAACCGCGACCACTCGATCCGCATCACCGACCGCGACACCGTGATGCTGGCGTCCTCGCTCATCCCCGGCAACGAGAACGCGGTGAACCGCGTCATCAACGGCCTCACCCGGTGGGGCGCGCGGATCGTGCACAAGGGCAACGCGCTGGTGCACGTGTCGGGGCACGCGTCGGCGGGCGAGCTGCTGTACGTGCTGAACGTGACCAAGCCCGGCAACTTCATGCCGATCCACGGCGAGTGGCGGCACCTGCGGGCGCACGCCAAGCTCGCCGCGCTCACCGGCGTGCCCGACGACAACATCGTCATCGCCGAGGACGGCGTGGTCGTCGACCTCGTGGACGGGCACGCCAAGATCGTCGGGGCCGTCCCGGCCGGCTACGTGTACGTGGACGGCCTGTCGGTCGGCGAGGTCACCGAGACCTCGCTGAAGGACCGGCGGATCCTCGGCGAGGAGGGCTTCGTCTCCATCGTCGTCGGCATCGACTCCACCTCCGGCAAGCTGGTGGCCGGGCCCGAGGTGCACGCCCGCGGCGCCGGCATCGTCAACGAGGACTTCAACGAGATCATCGAGCGGATCGAGGGGGTGCTCGCCGGCGCGGCCGGCGACGCCGTCAACGACCTGCACCAGATCAACCAGCTGATCCGGCGCACCGTCGGCAAGTGGGTGAGCGACAACTACCGCCGCCGTCCCATGATCATTCCGGTGGTCGTCGAGGTGTAGCCGCCCGCCGGGACGGCCGGGCGCGCGCGGCGTGCCCGGTCGTCCCGGCGGTGTCGTGCCCGGTCGTCCCGGTATGGGGCAACACGCCCGGTCGCCGTCCCGGGAACCCCGGCGGTCCTTGGTTACTCTCATAACCATGGCCACACGTGCGTCCGGGGGAGCGAAGACCACCTCCTCGCGTACCGGGGGCAGCGCGGCTCGCAAACCCGCAGGGCCGGCCCCCCGGAAGCGAACGAGCAATGCGAAGGGCGGTGGCGCGAAGGGCGGTCCGGCCAGGAGCGGTGCGGCCAGGGGCGGCGCGGGCCGGGGGTCCGGCCGGGGGCGCCCGCAGCAGCAGAAGCCCGACCCGATCTCGCAGGCCGTCCTCGGGTTCTTCAAGCTGCTGTTCAAGCTGTACCTGCTCGCGGCGGTCACCGTCGGCTCCGTCTTCCGCGCCTACGGCAACGGCGCCCGCAACCTCGACCCCGAGCACCGGCGCGACGGGCTCGGGCTCGCGCTGCTCGGCTCGTCGATCGTGCTGGCCTCGGTCACCTGGTTCCGGCCGGACGGCGTCGTCACGATCGCGCTGGAGAAGGTCGTGCGCGGCGGCATCGGCATCGTCGCGATGGCGCTGCCGGTGGTGCTGGCGCTGCTGGCGTGGCGGACGCTGCGCCACCCCGAGCAGAACGAGGAGACCGGGCGCGTCGTCATCGGCCTGACCGCGCTCACCGTCGGTGTGCTCGGCGTCCTGCACATCGCCGCGGGGATCCCGTCCCCGGCCAAGGACATGCCCGGCGTCCGCGACGCCGGGGGCGTCGTCGGCTGGCTGGTGTCGGCGCCGCTGGACGCCGCGCTCAGCGGCTGGGTGGCGGTGCCGCTGCTGCTCCTGCTGTCGGGGTTCGGGCTGCTGGTCATCACCGCGACCCCGATCGCGAAGGTGCCCGAGCGCGTCGCCGACCTGTGGGCCGTCGCGACGCTGCAGGGCCGCCCGGAGCGCCCGTCCGACACGGTGGAGGGCGAGCAGGACGCGCCGAAGAAGCGCCGCCGCAAGAAGAAGGCGGAGGACGCCGACGGCGAGCTGGAGGTCGGCGAGCACTCCAAGCCGTACGACACGCCGCTGCTGGACGACGAGCCGAAGCGCCCCGACCGTCCGGTCCGCGACCTCGCCGACGAGCTGTTCGAGCCGGACCCGTTCGGCGGCGACGTCCCGCCGGCGCCGCCCGTCGACGACGGACCGCCGCTGGACGAGGCGCCCCCGGAGGACCTCCCGCCGGCCGAGCATCCCGAGCGCGCCGAGGTCCCCGACCCGACGCCCGCGCCGCGCAGCTCCGAGCAGCTGCCGCTGTCGTCGTCCGGTGAGATCTACGTGCTGCCGGATCCGATGGAGCTGCGGCCGGGCAGCGTTTCCAAGCCGCGCACCAAGGCCAACGACACGGTGGTGAACGCCCTCACCGGCGTGCTGGAGCAGTTCGACATCGACGCGCAGGTCACCGGGTTCACCCGCGGGCCGACGATCACCCGGTACGAGATCGAGCTCGGCCCCGCGGTGAAGGTGGAGAAGGTCATCGCGCTGACCAAGAACATCGCGTACGCGGTGAAGAGCGCGGACGTGCGGATCATCTCCCCGATCCCCGGCAAGTCGGCGATCGGCGTGGAGATCCCGAACACCGACAAGGACATCGTCAGCCTCGGCGACGTGCTGCGCTCCCCGGCGGCGACCAACGAGCACCATCCGATGGTGGTCGGGCTCGGCAAGGACGTCGAGGGCCGCACGGTGGTGGCGAACCTGGCGAAGATGCCGCACATCCTCATCGCGGGCGCGACCGGCGCCGGCAAGTCGACGTGCATCAACGGGCTCATCACCTCGGTCCTGATGCGGGCGACGCCGGACGAGGTGCGGATGATCCTGGTCGACCCGAAACGGGTCGAGCTGACCATGTACCAGGGCATTCCCCACCTGATCACCCCGATCATCACAAATCCCAAAAAAGCGGCCGAAGCCCTCGAATGGGTCGTCGGGGAAATGGACCGCCGCTACGACGACCTCGCCGCGTCCGGGTTCCGGCACATCGACGACTTCAACAAGGCGGTGAAGGCGGGCAAGCTCACCGCGCCGCCCGGCAGCGAGCGCGTCTACACGCCCTACCCCTACATGCTGGTGATCGTCGACGAGCTCGCCGACCTGATGATGGTCGCGCCGCGCGACGTCGAGGACTCGGTCGTGCGCATCACCCAGCTCGCGCGCGCCGCCGGCATCCACCTGGTGCTGGCGACGCAGCGCCCGTCCGTGGACGTGGTGACCGGCCTCATCAAGGCCAACGTGCCGTCCCGGCTGGCGTTCGCCACCTCGTCGCTGTCGGACAGCCGCGTCATCCTCGACCAGCCGGGCGCGGAGAAGCTGGTCGGGCAGGGCGACGCGCTGTTCCTGCCGATGGGCGCCAGCAAGCCGATGCGCATCCAGAACGCCTACGTGTCGGAGAAGGAGATCCACGGGATCGTCGACCACTGCAAGGGGCAGATGGAGGCGCACTACCGGGACGACGTCGCCGAGTCGTCCGCGCCGAAGAAGGAGATCGACGAGGACATCGGCGACGACATGGACCTGCTCGTCCAGGCGATCGAGCTGGTGGTGTCGACGCAGTTCGGGTCGACCTCGATGCTGCAGCGCAAGCTGCGCGTCGGGTTCGCCAAGGCGGGCCGGCTGATGGACCTGATGGAGAGCCGCGACATCGTCGGGCCGAGCGAGGGCTCCAAGGCCCGCGACGTGCTCGCCAAGCCCGACGACCTGCCCGGCGTCCTCGCGGAACTGCGCGGCGGCGGCTGACCGGGCGTTCCCCCGCGGCGCTTACCGCGGGGGAACAATGGAATGTCCGCGCGGTTGCCGTCATATGGCCACCCGTTCCGGGGACGGGCATGGCGGAATGATGCGAAATCTTGCCCTGTTTCGAACGTGTTGGCGCTCGCCGAGCGGGCATTCCCGTTTCTAGACTGGTGTCGCATCAGCGTGGAACGAGCGGCGAACGCGCTCGAAGGAGGCCCGGCGTGAGCATCGGTGAGACCTTGGCCCAGGAGCGTCGGCAGGCGGGTCTCTCGGTGACGCAGGTCAGTCTCCAGACGCGGATCCGCGAGACGGTGATCCGCGGCATGGAGTCCGACGACTTCTCCGCCTGCGGCGGCAACTTCTACGCGCGGGGCCACATCCGCAGCATCGCGCGGGTCATCGGCATCGACCCGGAGCCGCTGGTCAGCGAGTTCGACGCCGCGCACGGCGGCGCGCCGCAGCCGGTGTCGGCGACGGCGGCGTTCGAGCCCGAGCGCCCGATCCCCTTCCGCGAGCGCCGCTCGGCGAACTGGAGCGCGGCGATGGCGCTGGCCCTCGCCGTCGTGGTCATCGGCGGGGTGTTCCAGGCCATCCGGCAGGACGGCGGGCACGAGCGGCACACCGCCCGCCAGGTCGCCGGGACGCCCGCGCCGCGCACCCCGAAGCCGACCCCGCCGCCGGCCGCCAAGCCCGACGACCCGGTGGCGGCGGCGCCGCGCACCAAGGTCGAGGTCCAGGCCGTGGCCAAGCGGACGGTCTGGGTGAACGTCCGCGGCGACAAGGGCAAGGCGCTGTACTCCGGCGTCCTGCACAGCGGCGACCAGAAGAAGTGGACCGCCAAGAAGAAGATCAGCCTGGTGATCGGCATCGGCGGCGGCGTCCGCCTCACCGTGAACGGCAAGGACCTCGGCACGCCGGGCAAGGGCAAGGGCGTGCAGCGGCTCAGCTTCGACCGCAACGACCCGGCGGCCGCCTGATCCGGCGCCCCGGCCCGCCGCCGGGCCCCTGACCGGCGGGTCCCCGCACCGGCGGGGCGAAGGTCCGCCCCGGTCCCGGGGCCCATTACCTTAGGGGCATGTCGACTCGCCCCAAGGTCTCGCTCATCACCCTCGGTTGCGCCCGCAACGAGGTGGACTCCGAGGAGCTCGCCGCGCGCATGGAGGACTCCGGCTGGGACCTGGCCGACGCCCCGGACGGCGCCGACGTCGTGGTCGTCAACACCTGCGGCTTCATCGAGGCGGCCAAGAAGGACTCCATCGACACGCTGCTCGCGGCGCACGACTCCGGCGCCAAGGTCGTCGCCGCCGGGTGCATGGCCGAGCGGTACGGCAGGGAGCTGGCGGAGGCGCTGCCGGAGGCCGACGCGGTGATCGGGTTCGACGACTACCTGTCGATCGGCGAGCGCCTCGACGAGGTGATGGAGGGCCGCGCGCGCGAGGCCCACACCCCCCGCGACCGCCGCACGCTGCTGCCGATCAGCCCCGTGGAGCGATCCTCGTCCGCCGAGGGCGTGGCGATCCCCGGGCACGGCGACTCTGCCGACCAGTCTGCCGACCTGCCTGACGGCGTTGCCCCCGCATCGGGGCCGCGGGTGCTGCGGCGGCGCCTCGGCGGCGGCCCGGTCGCCCCGCTGAAGCTGGCGTCCGGCTGCGACCGGCGCTGCACGTTCTGCGCGATCCCCGCGTTCCGCGGCGCGTACGTGTCGCGCCCGCCGGCGGAGGTGCTGGAGGAGGCCCGCTGGCTCGCCGGCCACGGCGTCCGCGAGCTGGTGCTGGTCAGCGAGAACTCCACGTCCTACGGCAAGGACCTCGGCGACCTGCGGGCGCTGGAGAAGCTGCTGCCCGGCCTCGCCGCCGTGGACGGCATCGAGCGCGTCCGGGTCAGCTACCTGCAGCCCGCCGAGACGCGGCCCGGGCTGATCGAGGCGATCTGCGGCACGCCCGGCGTCGCGCCGTACTTCGACCTGTCGTTCCAGCACGCCAGCGGCCCGGTGCTGCGCTCGATGCGGCGGTTCGGCGACCGCGTCCGGTTCCTGGAGCTGCTCGACCAGATCCGCGCGCTGGCCCCGGAGGCGGGCGTACGGTCCAACTTCATCGTCGGGTTCCCCGGCGAGACCGAGGACGACTTCGAGGAGCTCGCGGAGTTCCTGTCCGCCGCCCGGCTCGACGCGATCGGCGTGTTCGGCTACTCCGACGAGGACGGCACCGAGGCCGCGAACCTGCCCGGCAAGGTCGACCCCGGCGAGATCGCCCGCCGCGTCGAGGACCTGTCGGAGCTCGCCGAGGAGCTGACCGCGCAGCGCGCCGAGGACCGGATCGGCACCGAGGTCCACGTCCTGCTGGAGGACAAGGCCGACGGCGGGTTCGAGGGCCGCGCCGCGCACCAGGCGCCCGAGGTGGACGGGACGGTGCTCGTCCGCGGCGAGGGGCTGGCCCTCGGCGAGATCGTCGCCGCGCGCGTCACCGGAAGCGACGGGGTGGACCTCGTCGCGGACGTGTCATGATCGCGGGCATGCCCGAACCGGTCGCCGGGGCGCCCGATCCGCCGCCCGCCAGCGTCTACAACATCGCCAACGCGCTGACGCTGCTGCGCATCGCGCTGGTGCCGCTGTTCGTGTGGCTGCTGTTCCTGGACGGCACCGGCTGGCGGATCGGCGCGTTCGCGGTGTTCGCCGCCGCGTCCGTCACCGACAAGATCGACGGCGACCTGGCCCGCGCCCGCGGGCTGGTCACCGACTTCGGCAAGATCGCCGACCCGATCGCCGACAAGGCGCTGATCGGGGCCGCCCTGGTCAGCCTGTCGGCGCTGGGCGAGCTGTGGTGGTGGGTGACCGTCGTCATCATGGTCCGCGAGATCGGCATCACGCTGATGCGGTTCGTCGTCATCCGGTACGGGGTGATCCCGGCCAGCAAGGGCGGCAAGCTGAAGACGATGCTCCAGGTCTTCGCGATCGGCTTCTACATCCTGCCCGGCCCGCTGGACTACCTGCGCTGGGTCACGATGGCCGCCGCGCTCGTCGTCACCGTCGTCACCGGCGCCGACTACGTCGTGCAGGCGTGGCGGTTGCGCCGCGCCCCGCGCTCCTGACGGGACGCCGGGTCAGGACGCGTGCAGCTCGTCGCCGACGCGGAGGACGCCGGTGGCGCGGGGGACGCCGAGCCGGCCGAACACGATCTCGCGGGAGCCGTTGGACCGCGCGGTGCGGTAACCGGCGAGCGCGCGCAGCGGCACGGGGGAGCGCCGGGCCGTCTCCTGGTCGGTGTTGATGATGACGCAGCGTCCGCACGGCTTGATCAGCTCGATCTCCGCCGCCCCGCGGAGCCGCGTGACCCCGTCCTCGCCGTAAGGGCCGAGGCCGCGCAGGACGATGTTGGGCCGGAACCGGTCCATCGGGAGCGGGGCGTCCACCCGGCGGTTCAGGTCGTCGAGCGACTTGTCGGACAGCACCGAGACCGGGTACCCGTCGGCGAACGTCAGCGTGCCGCCGCCGCGCTTGGTCGGGCGCGTTCCGGTGAAGCGGACGAGGCGGCAGGAGATCCCGAGAGCGTCGGAGAACCACGCGGCGGCATCGTCGCCCTGGTCGACGCCCTGGCAGGGGCGCCGGTGCACGGTGACGTCGCGTGCCGGGCCGTCGGCCGCCTCGCAGATCAGGGGAGCGTCCGCGAGCGGCGTGTGGACGGTCAGCTTCGTCCCGTCGTAGGCCGGGTGGATCAGCGCGAGTTCGGGCACCTCCCGCTGCGACAGGTGCCGTCCGTCCGGGCGGACGAGCATGAACGCGCGGTCGTGCCGCAGCCCCTGCGGCGTCAGCTCGGCCTCGGCGAGCGAGACCCCGCTCGCGCTCTTGACGGGGAAGACGTTCAGCTCCGCGATGACGGCGATCATGAGGCGACGTTAGATCCGCGCCCGGCCGGTGACCAGGAGAACGGGCGATACTTGACGCCGATTCGTCAGTTTGGGGGCCGGAGGCCGATGAGCGGGCAGGACTTCACCTACTCCGAGGTGGGCGCGACGTGGGACGCCGAGCGGCCGCCGGGGTTCCGGCATCTGCGCGTGCGCTCGCTCGTCGGCGCGGGACCGGTCGCGTTCCGGAACGCCTCCGACGCGCTGCTGGAGTTCTGGATGCATCGGGCGCTGCCGGCGCGCGTGCGGGCGTCGGCTCCGCGCGCGGAGCCCGGCGTGAGCGTCGAGATGGGCATCGGGGTCGGGCCGCTCCGCCTGGTGGCGCCCTGCCGGGTCGTGTGGACGCGGGAGGAGGACCGCCGCGCCGGATGGGCGTACGGGACGCTGCAGGGCCATCCGATGGCCGGAGAGGAGTCGTTCGTCGTGCACCTGGACGACGAGGGCGAGGTGTGGCTGACGGTCACCTCGTTCAGCCGCCCGGTCACGGCGGCGGCACGGCTGGCGGGGCCGCTCGGGCCGGTCTTCCAGCGCGCGTACGCGCGGCGCTGCGGGGCCGTCCTGCGCCGGCTGGCGCGCCCGTGACCCTCATAGCGGGCCGGGCGGGGACGAGCACGGCCGCCATGCGGGCTGCGGGAGCACGCCCACCCCGGTCGTGCCCCGCAGCCCCTTCATGGCGGCCGCACTGGCAATTATCCCTGTGAATGGGGAGTGGTCGCGACATGGCAAATGAGTTCTGACTCACAAAATGACGGCACGTGTGGCCGATGGTGGACCGTACGGCGCAATGGCGCAGGTCGGGGCGGTGCGACGATGCGCGTCCCGGTCGCGTTCCCATCCGCGCGCAGTGTGCGGGCCCGTGCGGGCGTGTGACACAATGCGCGGCCCGCGTTTTTGCCGGCGAACGAAATGGGATATGCAGCGAACGATCCGGCAAGCGGATGTTTGCCGGGCAAAGGAAGCTTCGTCCTGATTCGGCCGCACGGTGCCGTCAACCGGGCGCGCCTCGCCGCCGTCGGCGTCCCGCCGTCCCCGCCCGGCGCGCGGGCGGCCAGGCCCCGGACCGTCGTCGCCGGCCGGTAGATTCGGTTGGTCGGCGAACGGACGGGGAAGCGATGCGGGTCGAACTGCTCACGGTCGGGGACGAGCTGCTCCTCGGCGACACCATCAACGGGAACGCCGCCTGGCTCGGCAAGCGGCTCGCCGAGCACGACGTCGAGGTGACCCGCAGCGTGGTCGTCGGGGACGAGCTGGACGTCATCGTCGCCGCGGTGCGGTCCGCGCTGGAGCGCGCCGACGCGGTGATCACCACCGGCGGTCTCGGCCCCACCTACGACGACCTGACCCGCGACGCGCTCGCGCAGGCCGCGGGCGTCCCGCTGGTGCGCGACCCGGAACTAGAGCGGCGCCTGCGCGAGCGGGCGGAGGCGGCCGGGCGGGAACTGCAGCCGATGGCGTTGCGCATGGCGGAGGTCCCCGAGGGCGCCGGGCTGCTGCGCAACTCCGCCGGCAGCGCCCCCGGCCTGCGCGTCGAGCTGGACGGCGGCACCGTCTACGCGCTGCCCGGCGTCCCGTTCGAGATGCGCACGATCATGGACGAGGTGGTCCTGCCGGATCTGGCCGGGACCGCCGGGCTGCCCGCGGTCGCCCGCCGCACGCTGCGCACCGCCGGGATGTGGGAGTCGGTCGTCGCGACGCGGCTCGCCGAGGTCGAGGCCATGGACGGGGTGAAGCTCGCCTACCTGCCCGACCCGGCCGAGGTGAAGATCCGCATCACCACCGTCGGCGCGGACCCCAAGGGCCGGCTCGACGGCGTCGAGGTGCGCGTGCGGGAGCTGCTCGGCCCGGTCGTCTACGGAGTGGACGACGAGTCGCTCGACCGCGTCGTGCACCGGCTGCTCGCCGAGCGCTCCGCGACCGTCGCGGTGGCGGAGTCGCTGACGGGCGGGCTCATCGGCGCGGAGCTGACCGCGATGCCCGGCTCGTCGGAGACGTATGCGGGCGGGATGGTGACGTACGCCACTGAGCTCAAGCACAGCCTCCTGGGCGTCCCGGAGGACCTGCTCGCCGAGCACGGGGCCGTCCATCCGGACGTGGCAGCCGCCATGGCCGCGGGCGTCCGCGACCGGCTCGGAGCGACCTACGGGGTCGCGGTGACGGGCGTCGCCGGCCCCCTTCCGCAGGACGACCGGCCGGTGGGAACGGTCTATATCGGCGTGACCGGACCCGGGGATACGCGCACCGTGGTCAAGCCGAAACTCCCCGTGCCCGGCACCGGGCCGGAGATCCGCGCGGTGATCCGCCGGATGACCGTGGTGCACGCGCTTGAGCTGCTGAGACGTGTGCTGCTGGGGCTTGACGCCGAGGTCGGGACCGGGGACGCTCGGGAAGATCGGGAAGTTAGGGGCTGATTACAGCGTTACGTTCCGAGCGAACACGAAATCAACGGTCTGCCACGGCCACCGCCAAGCCGGGTACGGTGGAACCGGCAGATGGTCCGAACTGAGGGAGGGAGCGAGACGATGGTCCTGCTTCGCCAGCTGCTCGGTGACGTACTGCGGCAGCTGCGGCTGCGCCAGGGACGCACCCTCCGTGAGGTTTCCGCGGCCGCGCGGGTTTCCCTCGGCTACCTGTCCGAGGTCGAACGAGGGCAGAAGGAGGCCTCCTCCGAACTGCTCTCCTCGATCTGCAAGGCGCTGGGCGTTCCGCTGTCGCACGTGCTCAGGGAGGTGGCCGACTCGCTGGCCCTCGCCGAGCTGCAGCACGAGCCGGTCATGGCGGGCGCGCCCGAGCACGAGCGGATCCCCGCCGAGCGCATCCCGGAGACCCCCGAGGAGATCACCGGCGAGTTCCGCGGCGACATGGTCGCGGCCTAGCCGGCACCGGTCGCCGTACCGGCCGGCGTCCGCCGGGACCGCGGTCGCGACCGCGGTCCGGGGCGGCCGGGCCCATGCCCGACCGGGGCCGCGGGTGTGCGCGGTCTCACGCATGAGCTCGGCATATGGGGGGACGCTTTCCCGTTGTAGCGGATGACCGTAACGACGCGGAAGGAGCCCGACAATGGCGGCCGTCAAGAGCCCGCTCTCCGACGAGGCACTGAAGGTCACCGGGCAGGCCCTGCAGGGCGCCCTCGTGGACCTCATCGATCTTTCGCTCGTGGCCAAGCAGGCGCACTGGAACCTGACCGGTCGCAACTTCAAGGTCGTGCACGAGCACCTGGACGAGGTCGTCGACCTCGCCCGCGGCGGACAGGACGACGTGGCCGAGCGCGCCGTGGCGATCGGCGCGAACCCCGACGGCCGGGCCCGCACGGTCGCCGACCGCACCGAGCTCCCGCAGCTCGAGGCCGGGTACCTGGCCGACGACAAGGTCGTCGCCGCGATCACCGACGTGCTGGCGCAGATCATCGCGCGGTTCCGCGAGCGCATCGCGGCGACCGACGAGGCCGACCCCGTGTCCCAGGACCTGCTCATCGGCATCACCCAGGAGCTGGAGAAGCAGCACTGGATGTTCCAGGCGCAGACCTGACCGCCTGAAGCGCGGATCCGCGCGCCGCGCCGCCGCGATCCTCGGCGCGGCTCCCGGATCCGGACGAAAAGGCCCGGCCCCTCTCCTGGGGCCGGGCCTTTCGGCGTCCTGGGACGCCGGTCAGCGGCGCAGGTGGTCGAGGACGGTCTCGGCGAACTCGATGGCCAGCGGGGTCAGCGCGTCCCAGCGGCGCGCCGCCCAGCCGGCCGTGAGCGGCGGCAGGCCGGGGATCGGGATCAGCCGCACCTCGCCCTTCCCGCCGCCCCAGCCGGGCAGCGCCGGCAGGATCGCGTGGCCGAGGCCCAGCTCGGCGAGCAGCAGTGCGGTGTCCCAGTCGGCGACGCCGGTGCTGGACGTCAGCCGTACCCCGTGCCGCTCCAGGTGCATCTCCAGGTGGACGCGCGACGTCGAGTGCGCGGGCAGCTCGATGTGCCGGATGCCCGCCAGATCGTCCGGCGCGATCGTCTCCCGGCCGGCCAGCGGGTCGCCGGCGTGCACGGCGAGCACCCACGGCAGCTCGCACGACGCGCGCTGCTCGACGCCCTCCAGCGGCGGGCCGATCGTCACCCAGGCCAGGTCCGCGGCGTGCGTGCGCACCGCCTCCAGGCAGCGGCGGCTGGACCCGGCGGTCTCGAACTGCAGGGCCGCCTCCGGGTGCCGGGCCCGGAACGCGGCCACCCCCGCGGCCATGAAGTGCCGGACGGTCGTGGCGCCCGTCGCGATCCGGACCGTGCCGCCGACGCCGCGGCGCAGGTCGTCCAGCTGCCGCAGCGCCGCGTCCAGCCCGGCGATGCCCTCGGTGGCGGCCCGGTGCAGGATCCGGCCGGCGCGGGTGGGCAGCACCCCGCGCGGGCGCCGCTCCAGCAGCACCAGCCCGGTCTCCCGCTCGAGCCGCTTGACGTGCTGGCTCACCGCGGACTGGCTGCACGACAGGTCGCGGGCGACGGCGCTCAGGTTGCCGGCCGCGCAGACGGCCACGAAGACGCGGAGGTCGTCCAGGGTCATGGGCCCAAGTTAGACCTGGGAGATCGATAAGGAAACCCGAGAATTGACTTGGAACGATCGCAATCGGAGGATGGTCGCGCGGGCGCAGGATCCGGCGACCCGCTCCCGGCGGCGACCCGTCCGCGACCTCGAGGCGACGGACGGGCGCCGACCGCGCCGATTTCATTTACGGATCGATCCGTTTCGTTTATGCTCGGGACCATGAACCGGGGACGCCCGCGGTCCGGGCACGTGGACCGGGCCGTCGCGGACGCGGTCCGCGCGCTGCTGGCGGAGGCCGGCTACCAGGCGCTGAGCATCGACGGCGTCGCCGCGCGCGCCGGGGTCGGCAAGGCGGGGATCTACCGCCGCTGGCGGTCCAAGGCCGAGATGGTGTTCGCCGTCGCGGTGCACGGCCCGCATCCCGTTCCGCCCGCCGACTCCGGCTCGCTGCGCGGCGACCTGGCCGCGCTCGCCGAACGCGTCATCGACCTGCTGTCCGGCCCGTACGCGCGGCTCGTCCTGCCGGGCCTGACCGCCGACCTGTCGGCCGACCCGGCCCTCGCCGCGCGGTTCCAGGCCGGCGTCATCGACGCCGAGCGCGCCGTCGTCGCCGCGATCCTCGACCGCGCCCGCGCGCGCGGCGAACCGGCCGGCGGCGACCCCGCGTTCGTGCACGCCCTGCTGCTCGGCCCGATCTACACCTACCTGTTCCTGGCGGGCGGCGAAGCGCCGCCCGGCCTCGCCGACCGGCTGGCGGGCGCGGCGGTCGCCGCGCTCGGCACGAAGGAGAGCCCGTGAAGCACCCGACCCCGGCCGCCTCGCACGCGTCCGCCCGGCCCGCCCTGCTCGACCGCGTCCTGCCCGAGGCCGACTTCCGCTCCCGCTACACCCGCCGCGTCAAGGCCGAGCCCGCGGCCGTCTGGGACGCCCTGATGACCCTGACCGCCGAGGAACTGCCCGTCTCCCGCCGCCTGATGGCGCTGCGGTCCGGCGGGCGGACCCGGCTCAGCGGGCCCCTCCTCGAGGCGTTCCCGGCCCGCACCCTGCTGCGGGACGAGGGAACGGAGCTGGTCAAGGGAAAGATCGCCAAGTTCTGGCGGCTCCGCCCCGAGGGGGCGCCGGTGGAGCCGGGCGACCCCGGCGCGTTCACCGCCTTCACCGAGCCTGGCTGGGCGAAGGCCGCACTGTCGCTGCGAGTGGTACCCGACGGGCCGGGCTCGCTCCTGGCCTTCGAGACGCGGGTGCACTGCACGGACGCGTTCGCGCGCCGCGTCTTCGCGCCGTACTGGCTGCTCATCCGCGCGGGCGGCGCCGGGTTCATCCGGCTGGAGATCCTCGGCGCCGCCGCCCGCCGCGCCGAGCGGTCGTCCTAACGGACCGGCTGGCAGCGCGGGCACCAGAACGCCGTGCGGTCGCCCACGTCGGACGCCTGGGGAGCGCGTTCGACGCGGGTGCCGCAGCGGCGACAGGGGCGCCCGGCCCGCCCGTACACCCAGTGCTCCTGCCCGCGCGCGAGGTTCCCCGTGGTGACGTGGCCGTGCCGCTCCTTGTTGGCGTCCAGCAGGCGGTGAGCGAGGTCCACGAGGCCGGGCAGGTCGGGGACGTCCGACACCGGGGTCCACGGGTGGACGCCGCGCAGGAAGAGGATCTCCGCCTTGTAGACGTTGCCGATCCCGGCGAGCCGGGTCTGGTCGAGCAGCGCCTCGCCGATCGCGCGGCCGGGCCGCTCCTCCAGCCGCGCGACCGCCTGCGCGGCGAGCACGGCGTCCCAGCCGGGATCGAGCAGATCAGGGCCGAGATGGCCGACGGCCGCGTCCTCCTCGGCGGTGCGCAGCAGCTCGACCAGGCCCAGCGAAGAGCCGACCGCCTGCCGCTCGGCGTTCCCCAGCACCAGCCGGACCCGGTGATCGCGCGGCATCGGCCCGGCGGGCCGGATCTGCCAGCGGCCCTCCATGAGCAGATGGGTGTGGATCGTCAGGCCGCCCTCGACCCGGATCAGCAGATGCTTGCCTCGCGAGACCACGTCGAGCACCGTCCGGCCCCGCAGGTCGGCGGTCGCCAGCCGCGGCACGCGGAACTGCGCACGCGTCAACGGCCGCCCGGCGAGCGCCTCGTGCAGGCGCCGGGCGGTCAGCCAGACGACGTCGCCCTCGGGCATCGATCAGAGCCCCTAGATCAGCGAGGGGCTCTCCCAGGCGGACGGGTCCTCGGTGAGCTTGCGGACACCCTCCGGCAGCTCGCCGGCGGCGATGTGCCCGAGGCTGACCCGTTCCAGGATCGCCCGCTCGCTGGCGCGCAGCGCGATCCACACCTCCTGCAGGGAACGTGCGGGCCCCTCGTAACCGACGTGCTCCGGGCGCTCGCCGCGCACGCCGAGCAGCGGCCCGTCGATCGCGCGGATGATGTCGGCCAGCGAGATCTGCTCGGCGGGCCGCGCCAGCCAGTAGCCGCCCTCCGGACCGCGCTGGCTGCGGACGAGCCCGGAGCGGCGCAGCTGGCCGAGGATGTTCTCCAGGAATTTGGGCGGGATTTGCTGGGCCTCGGCGAGCTGCACCGCGGTCACCGGGTGACTCCCGGCCACCGCCAGCTCCGCGGCGGCACGCAACGCGTAGTCGACCCTGGCGGACAATCGCATGTAGGTATTATCCCTTGCCGATCGGACTGGTCGGGCTCTGCTTCTTGCATTGCCCTTGGCGTCAGGCCCTGGAGGGCCTTCCTTCGGCGGGCAATGCGTGCGATCGCTGCATCGCTCCGACTCGGCCCTGGGGGCCTCGCTCTGTTTGCTTGCATTGCCCTTGGCGTCAGGCGCCAGAGCGCCTTCCTTCGGCGGGCACTGCGGCGATCGCTGCATCGCTTCGACTCGGCCCTGGGGGCCTCGCTGCGCGATCAAGTTCTCGCTTCGCTCGAACTTGGCTTCGCTCGCGATCGCAACGGTTGAGGTTGTTGCGGGGCTGGGCAAGATCGGCTTGGGCGGTCGGTCAGTGCAGGCTGGGGCTGGGGCTGGGGGCGCGGACGTCCGGCTGTATGGGCGTGGCGCGCCCGCTGGTACCGGGCTGTTGACCGGCGGGCGCGCCACGGGCTTACTTGCATTGCCCTGGCGGGCGATGCGTGCGATCGCTGCAGCGTTTCGGCTCGGCCCTGGGGGCATCGAATTCGCGGTCGCGGTGTCGGCGGGTGGTTGGGTTGGTCAGGCCAGGCCTAGGAGTTCGGCGGCGGCTTGGGCGTTGGCGGCTGCGGCGCCGTAGGTGGCCACGTAGACGGCGGCGCCGGGGTTCCAGACCGGCAGCCCCATCTCCACCACCACGGCGTCCGGACGGGCCGTCAGCAGGGCGTCGGCGAGCGCCCGCTGGCCCGCGTGCCGGTGGGCGTCCCGCAGCACGACCACCAGCCCGCGCCCCCTGGCACGTTCCAGGACGCCTTCCGCCTCTCCGGGCGCCCCCGCGGCCCGGACGGCGTCGGGCGCCCAGGGCCGCAGGCCCCAGGGCGTCGGCCCCACCGCGATGTTGCCGGACGCCTCCGCCTCGACCACCAGCGGCGTCCCGTGCCAGCCGGGCAGCGAGCCCGTCACCCGCAGGGCGCGGCGGGCCGCCTCCAGCCCGGCGGCGCGGTCGGCCGCGGCGGGACCGCCGCCGGCGAGCCACTCGCGCAGCCGCCGGGTCCGCTCCGCCGCGTCGAACAGCCGCGCGGCCGGCAGCCGGCCGGCGCGCACCGCCTCCTCGATCGCGTCCAGCGTCGCGCGGAGCGTCTCGGCGTGCTCGTTCGGGCCGAGGCACAGCAGGTCCGCGCCCGCCAGCAGGGCGCGCACCGACGCCTCCGGGATGCCGATCGCGCCGCTCGCGCCCTGCATGTCCAGCGCGTCGGTGACGATCACGCCCTCGTAGCCGAGGTGCTCGCGCAGCAGGCCGGTGATCGCGGCGGGGGACAGGGTCGCCGGCACCCCGCCGGTGATCGCGGGCAGGTTGAGGTGCCCGGTCATCACCGCGCGGGTGCCGGCCGCGATCGCCGCCCGGAACGGGACCAGCTCGCGGCGGTCCAGCAGCGCCAGGTCGGCGTCGACGATCGGGACGCCGAGGTGGGAGTCCTCCACGGTCGCGCCGTGGCCGGGGAAGTGCTTGGCGCAGGCCGCGACGCCGGCCTCCTGCGTGCCGGTCACCGCCGCCGCGGCGTGCCGGGCGACGAGCTCGGGGTCCGAGCCGAACGAGCGGGTCCCGATCACGGGGTTGTCATCGGCGGTGTTGACGTCCACCGACGGCGCGAAGTTGAGGTTCACGCCGACCTCGGCCAGCTCGGCGCCCAGCGAGCGGTAGATCCGCCGGGTCAGCTCCGGGTCGTCGACGGCGCCGAGCGCGGCGTTGCCCGGGTAGGGGCTGCCGGTGGCGTGCCCGCCGAGCCGGGTGACGTCGCCGCCCTCCTCGTCGATGGTGACGAACGGGTCGCCCGCCTTGCGCATCCGCGCGGTGAGCGCGGCCAGCGACTCCGGGCTCGGCACGTTGCCGATCAGCGCGAACAGCGTCACGCCGCCGAGGCCCGCCTCCAGCTCGTCCAGCACCCAGCGGGGCGCCGACGCGCCCGGGAAGGACGGCAGCAGCGTGCCCCGCGCCAGCCGGGCGATCTCGCCGGTGGTCGCGATGTCGTCGGTGGTCACCCCTTCACCGCCCCGGCGGTCAGGCCGGACACCATGCGGCGCTGGACGAGCAGGAAGAACGCGATGACGGGAATGGTGAGCAGCGTGGACGCTGCCATGATGGGCCCCCAGGCGGTGCCGCTGCGGCCGAAGAAGAACTGCAGCATGATCGGCAGGGTGTACTTGTCCTGGTCGTCCAGGAACGTGAAGGCGAAGATGAACTCGTTCCACGCGGTGATGAACGAGAAGATGCTGGTCGCGACCAGGCCGGGCGCGACGAGCGGGAGCATGACGGTGAAGAACGTGCGGATCGGGCCGGCGCCGTCGATCGCGGCGGCCTCCTCCAGCTCCTTCGGGACGGCGGCGACGAAGCCGCGCAGCATCCAGATCGCGAACGGCACCGCGAACCCGATGTAGACGACCGCGAGCCCCGGCAGCGTGTTCAGCATGTCGAGCCGCTTGAGGTCCAGGAACAGCGGGATGACCAGCGACTCGCACGGCACCATCTGCACCACGAGCAGCATGATCAGGAACGTGGTGCGGAACCGGAAGCGGAACCGGGCCACCGCCGTCGCGGCCAGCAGCGCCAGCAGGCTCGACACCACGACGGTGATGAGGGCCAGCACGATGCTGTTGCGGAAGTAGGTCCAGAACGACACCTGGGCGATGCCGCCGTTGAGGACGAAGTCGAAGTGCGCCAGCGTCGGATGGGTCGGCAGCGGCTTCGGCGTGGTGCTGAAGATCTCGCTGTTCGGCTTGAACGCGGTGGACGCCATCCAGAAGACGGGGAACACCGCCAGCACGAACACCAGCACGCCGAGCGCGTTGAGCACGATCCGGCCGAGCCGCCTGCGCCGCGCGGGGCGGCGGCGGTTGCGCGCGGGCCGTCCGGCCTTGAGGGCCGCCTGGGTCATCGAGTCTCCCCCTGACGCACCATGACCCGCACGTACAGCGCGGTGACGACGAGCAGGATCAGCGTGAGCACCGCCGCGATCGCCGAGCCCATCCCGAGCTTGGGGTTGAGCGCGCCGAACGCCTCGGAGTAGCCGTACAGCGACAGGTTGAACGCGTCGCGGTTGGCCATTCCGGACATGATGAACAGCTGGGTGAACACCTTGAAGTCCCAGATGATCGACATCACCAGGACGACCAGGAAGATCGGCTTGAGCATCGGGTAGGTGAGGCTCCAGAACGTCCGCCAGGGGCCCGACCCGTCCACCCGGGCCGCCTCGTACAGCTCGCCCGGGACGCTCTTCAGGCCCGCCAGCACCGACACCGCCACGAACGGGCACGCCTGCCAGACGACGCAGACGGTGAGGACGGTGTAGGTGGACAGCGGCGTGGAGAACCAGTTGTAGTCGTCCCAGCCGCCGCCGACGAGGGCGTCGGGCAGCTTTTCCAGGAACCAGTTGACGAGGCCGCCGGTGGAGCCGAACAGCCAGCTGAAGATGATCGCCGCGGTGACCGGCGGGGTCGCCCAGGCGACCATCACGCCGCCGGAGACCAGGCTCGACATCCGCCGGCCGAGCTTGTTGAGCAGCAGCCCGACCAGCGTCCCGACCACCATCGTCAGGGTGACCGCGACCAGGGCGAACAGCACGGTGTGCCGCAGGGCCGCCCAGAACAGCGGGTCCTTGAGGATGGTGTCGAAGTTCTCGGTGCCGACCGACTCGGCCGGCTCGCCGCGCAGCTGGCGGTTGCCGACCTTCTGGAACGCCATGATCCCGATCTGGATCATCGGCCAGAACATCAGCACGGCGATCACGGCGACGGTCGGCGCGATCAGCAGGTAGGGACCGAATCGGGGCCGGCGGCGCGGGCGGGCGCGGCCGGACGATCTCCGGCCCGGTGGCCTGCGCACCGCGGGGGCGGTGTCGAGCATGGACGCTTCCGATCAGCGGGGACGGGGGCCTGCGGGGTCCGGCGGGCCCGCGGGGGATGAGGCGCGCGGGCCCGCCGGACGCTCGGTGCTACTGGTTGAGCAGCTCGTTGGCCTGCTCGTTGGCCTTCTTCATCTCCTGCTCGGCGGATTTGCCCTGCATGATCGCCTTCACCGCGTTCGGCAGCACCTTCTTGGACTGCTCGAAGTCGCCCCAGCCGGCGCTGATCGGGGTGAACTTGGTGTTGGTCGCGATCTGGGTGAACGGCGCCAGCGCCGGGTCGGAGAACTGGACGTCCGACCGCATCGAGGAGAAGCCGCTGATGTCGGCCCACTTCTTGGCGTTCGCGGCGTTGTTGAGGATGGTGATGTAGTCGAACGCGGCCTTCTTGGCCTTGCTGTCCTTCCACACCGCGAGGTCGGAGCCGCCCGCCATGACCGGCGCGTTACCGCCGGTCTTGGCCGGGATCGGGAAGACCGCCCACTTGTCGGCGTTCTTCGGCGAGATCTTCTTCATCTGCGCCAGCGCCCAGCTGCCGTCGATGTACATGCCGAGCTTGCCGAGGGCGAAGTCGCGCTGCGGGCCGTCCAGCTCGTTCTTGCCGACGTACTTCTCCGGCGCGACCTTCTCCTTGTTGACGAGGCCGGCGTAGAAGTTCACGGCCTCGACCGCCTGCGGCTGGTCGAGCTTGCCGGTCCACTTGCCGCCGTCCTTGACGGCGACCTCGCCGCCGTTGCCCCAGATGAAACTGACCAGCGCGTTGGTCTGGTCGCTCGGCGCGCCGATGCCCGGGACCTTCTTGGCGTCCTGGACCTTCTTGGCGGCGGCGACGAGGTCGGCCCAGTTCGCCGGCGGCTGGATCTTCAGCTCGTCGAACCAGTCCTTGCGGTACCAGATGGCGCGGACGCCGCCGTACCACGGCACGGCGTAGGTCTTGCCGTCCGCCTGGTCGTTCTGCAGCGCGGTCTTGTTCAGCGTCTTGTTGTCCGCCCAGCCCGACATCTCGTCGGTGACCTCGGCGAGGTTGCCCTGCTCGATGTGCGACTGCACGTCGGTGTTGCCGAGCTCGGTCACGTCCGGGCCCTCGCCGCCGGCGGCGGCCTTCTGGAACGTCGTGGCGACCTGCGGCCAGGGGACGTACTTGATCTGGACGGCGGTGTTCGGGTGCTTCTGCTTGAACTCGGTCTCGACGCCCTTCAGGAAGTTCGTCTGCTCGGTGGTGCCGTCGCCCATCATCCAGACCTTGAGCTGCGCCGGGTCCTTGCCCGAGCCCGACCCGTCGTCCTTGTTGTCACCGCCGCCGCCGCAGGCCGTGGCGGCCAGGGCGATCGCGGCCGCCGTGGCCGCAACCTTGATGTACTTCACTGGGGGTTCCTTTCCGGCATCGCCTCGCGCGGCCTTGTGGCCTGCGATGCGAGTGGAGCACGCTCGGACCCTTTAGGGTCCGGGACATGCCCCGCTCGCCGTCGCGTCGCTCGCGGGCGCCCTGCTCGCCAGTCGGCGCTCTGCACGCCCCTCCCCGGATGAGGGGACGGTCGGCGCTTGCGGGTAAACTAACAAGAAACTTTCCTAAACAAAACCGCCCGTTAGCGGATTGAGACATCGAGGGGTACCAGCATGGCCAGACGCCCGGGAACGCCGCGGCTGCTGCGTGAGCTGAACGACCGCGCGGCGCTGGACCTGCTCGTCGAGCACGGCCCGCTGACGCGGGCGCAGATCGGCGAGCACACCGGGCTCTCCAAGGTCACCGCCTCCCAGTTGCTGTCCAGGCTCGAGGAGCGCGGACTCGTCGCGGTGGTCGGGGAGCAGGCCGGTGGCCGCGGGCCGAACGCCGCCCTGTACGCCGTGGTGCCGTCGAGCGCCTACGTCGCGGGGCTGGAGGTCGGCCCGGACGGCGTCACCGCCGGCGTCGCCGACATCACCGGACGCATGGTCGCCCAGGTTACCGTCGATCCGAACGGCGCTGACGAGCCCGTCAAGATGGTCCACAACGCGGTTGTCAAGGCGTGCCGGTCGGCCAAGGTCGCGGTGAACAGGCTGAGCGCCTTCGTCATCGGCACCCCCGGCGTCGTCGACCCGCGCTCCGGCGACGTCCAGTTCTCCTTCGACCTGCCCGCATGGCACGAGGGCGTGCTCGCCGCGCTCCGCACCGACCTGCGCCGCCCGGTGACGATCGAGAACGACGTGAACCTCGCCGCCGTCGCCGAGCGCGCCTACGGCGCGGCGCGCGACGCCGACGACTTCGCGCTGATGTGGTTCGACCGCGGCATGGGCCTGTCGGTGATGCTCGGCGGCCGGCTGCACCGCGGCCGGTCCGGCGGCGCGGGCGAGATCGGCTACCTGCCGGTCCCCGGGGCGCCGCTGCCGCTGAGCACCGCGCGCCGCGTGCCCGAGGAGGAGGGCGGCGTCACCGAGTCGACGTCCTGGGGCATCCCGACCCTCGCCGGCGGCTACGGCGCCCTGGTCGGCGCGGACGGGGTGCGCGCCCTGGCCCACGAGCACGGCATCACCGAGCCGACGGCGGTGGAGTGCGTCCGGGCGGCGGCGGCCGACGAGTCGCGGGGCGGCGCGTTCCTGGACGAGCTGGCCAACCGGTTCTCCTACGGTGTGACCTCGGTCAACATCGTGCTGGACCCGGGCCTGGTGGTGCTGTCGGGCAGCCTGGGGCGGGCCGGCGGGGCGCCCCTCGCCGACCGCATCGAGCGGGCCGTCGGGCGGATCAGCCCGACCCGGCCGACCGTCGCGGTGACCGAGGTGGAGGGCAACCCGGTGCTGCGCGGCGCGCTGCACGCCGCCCTGGAGAAGGCCCGCGACGAGGTCTTCTCGGCGGACGCCGGCTGAGCGCGGACGACCGAGCGCCCCCGCCGGCGGCGGGGGCGCTCACGTGTGCTCGCGGTTACTTGGCCTGCGCGGCCGCGGCCGCGGGCTGGTCATGGCGCCGCGGGTCGTTGAGCGCGCGGTCGATGACCGTCTGGCTGATGATCTGGCGCTTGCGCCGCTGCGCGGCGGCCCACCGTGCCGTAGGTGTCATGGCGAAACCCCGTTCCGCGGTGACGCTCTCCCCGTGGCCACCGCAACCCCGTAATGCGTCCATGGTCTCAAACCGGGGGCTCGCGGGGATCCATCTTGGGGATGAATTCGAGGTCAGACCTCGTGCGGAGACCTCCCGGAGATCGTCCGGAGACCTTCCGCGGCGATCATGGGGAACGAGGGACCGGACCCGGCCGTTGGGGGAACCGTGACTGAGGGATCGAGGGGGCGAGATGGCGCTGCGTGACCGTTTCCGGCGCCTCGTCCAGAGGCCCGGCAGCGTCGATCTGGCGCCCTTCCGCGACGCCGTCGCGGAGGCCGGGCGGCGCGAGGAGCGGGTCCGGGGGCTGACCGACGCGGAGCTCACCGCCGCGGCCGCCCCGGACCTGATCGCCGACCTGCCGGAGTTCTGCGCGATCGGCCGCGAGGCCGCCCGCCGGACGCTCGGCGAGCGGCCCTTCGACGTCCAGCTCACCGGCACCCTGGCGCTCCTGGCCGGGCACGTCGCCGAGATGGCCACCGGCGAGGGCAAGACCCTCGCGGGCGCCCTGGCCGCCGCCGGGTACGCGCTGCGCGGCGAATCCGTCCACGTCATGTCGGTCAACGACTACCTCGCCCGCCGCGACGCCGAGTGGATGGGGCCGCTGTACGCGATGCTCCGGGTGTCCGTCGCCTGGGTGGGGCAGGCATCCACGCCGGACGAGCGGCGCGAGGCGTACCGGGCCGACGTCCTGTACGCGCCCGTCAGCGAGATCGGCTTCGACCTGCTGCGCGACCGGCTCGTCACCGACCCCGCCGACGCCGTCCAGCGGGAGGCGCGCGTCGCGCTGATCGACGAGGCCGACTCGGTCCTGGTGGACGAGGCGATGGTGCCGCTGGTGCTGGCCGGCGCCGCCGACCTCGACCCGGCCGACCCCCGGTACGCCGACCTCGTCCGGCGGCTGCGGCCCGGCCTGCACTACGCCACCGACGAGGAGGCCCGCAACGTCCAGCTGACCGCCGCCGGCGCCCGCGAGGTCGAACGCGTCCTCGGCCTCGACCTGTACGCCCCCGAGAACCTCGCGACGCTGACCGCCGTGAACGTCGCGCTGCACGCCGAGGTGCTGCTGCACCGCGACGTCGACTACATCGTCCGCGACGGCGCGGTCAAGCTGATCAGCGAGTCGCGCGGCCGGGTCGCGCTGCTGCAGCGCTGGCCGGACGGCCTGCAGGCGGCCGTCGAGGCGAAGGAGGAGCTGGAGGCGTCCCCGTCCGGGGAGATCCTCGACTCGATCACCGTGCAGGAGCTGATCGGCCGCTACCCGGTCCGCTGCGGGATGACCGGCACCGCGATGGCGGTCGCGGGGCAGCTCACCGAGTTCTACTCGCTGCAGATCGCCGTCGTCCCGCCGAACCGGCCGTGCGTCCGGGAGGACGAGCCCGACCGCCTGTACGCCACCACCGCCGACAAGGAGGTGGCGGTCGTGGAGGAGATCGTCGCGGCGCACGCGACCGGGCGTCCCGTCCTGGTCGGCACCGGCGACGTCGCCGAGTCCGAGCGGCTCGCCCGCCGGCTGGTCCGCGCCGGGGTCGAACCGGTCGTGCTCAACGCCAAGAACGACGCCGAGGAGGCCGCGATCATCGCCGAGGCGGGCGCGCCCGGCGCGGTCACCGTCTCCACCCAGATGGCCGGGCGCGGCACCGACATCCGGCTCGGCGGCGGCCCGGCCGCGTCCGCCCCCGGCACCGCGCCCGCCGACCGCGACGGCGCGGCCCGCGACGAGGTCGCCGCCGCGGGCGGGCTGCTGGTGATCGGCACCGGCCGGTACCACAGCAGCCGGCTGGACGACCAGCTGCGCGGCCGCGCCGGCCGGCAGGGCGATCCCGGCGGATCGGTGTTCTTCACCAGCCTCCAGGACGACCTGGTCACCCGCTACGCGCCCGACGAGGCCTACGAGGGGCCCGTCGGGAACGAGGGCCGCGTCGACGACAAGGGCGCGCACTGGATCGTCGGCCACGCCCAGCGGGTCGCCGAGGGCGTCGACCTGGAGCTGCACCGCAACACCTGGCGGTACAACCAGCTGATCGGCCTGCAGCGCCGCGAGGTCCTCGCCGAGCGGGACGCGGTCCTGACCGGCGACGCCGCCGACCGCGCCATGGCCGCCGACGCGCCCGCCAAGCACGCCGAGCTCGCGAAGGCCGCCGGCGCGGACGCCGTCGCGGCGGCGGCCCGGCAGATCGTCCTGTTCCAGCTGGACCGGTGCTGGGCCGAGCACCTGACCTTCCTCGCCGACCTGCGCGAGGGCATCCACCTGCGCTCCCTCGGCCGCGGCCTCGATCCGCTGGTCGAGTTCAACCGGGAGGCCGTCCCGGCGGGCAAGCGCCTCCTCGGCGACGCCCGCCGCCGGTCCGTCGCGGCCTTCGAGGGGCTCACCGCCTCCGAGGACGGCGTCGACCTCGACGCCGCCGGCCTCAAGCGGCCGTCCGCGACCTGGACCTACCTCGTGCACGACAACCCGTTCGGCTCCCTGGACGAACGGGCCCTCCGCGGCCTGATCTCGATGTTCAAGGGCCGCCGCCGCTGACCTACCGGGGCAGGAGCGCGTCGGCGGCGGCGCGGGCCTTGGCGGCGGCGTCGCCGACGCCGCCGACGCTGAAGGCGACGACCGCGCCCTCGTGCAGGATGAGGAGCTGGTCGGCCAGCGTCCCGTCGGCGACCAGTCCGGCGTACAGGTCCCTGACCCAGGACTTCTGCTCCGCGGCCACCCCGTGGACGGGATGCCGGGGATCGGGGAGCTCGGCGCAGGCGTTCACCATCGAGCAGCCGCGCCCGCATTCGGTGGACAGCCATTCGCCAAGGGCGTCGAAGGTCGCGAGGACGCGGTCGCGGGGGCCGGGGACCGCGTCGATCCGCCGGGTCATGAACTCCCGCCAGCGCGCGTCGCGGGCGCGCAGGTAGGCCAGGACGAGCGCCTCCTTGGAGCCGAACCGGTCGTAGACGGTCTTCTTGGTGACCCCGGCCTCGGCCGCGACGAGCTCCATGCCGACCGAGCCGATGCCGCGCTCGTAGAACAGCTCGCTCGCGACCTGGAGCACCCGCCGCGCGGCGGGGGTGAGCGGGCGCTCCCCGGTGGTGGCGGGCATCGGCGGCTCCTTCGACCTGGCTCTTCGGTCCGGCGCGGCCAAGTTTACATACCGGTATGGATATGGGGTAACTATACCGGTATGTATACCTCCGCCATCGCTCCGCGCCGCGACGCCCTGATCGGCACCGTGCTCGGCACCGTGTTCGTCGTGACCTGGAGCTCCGGCTTCATCGGCGCGCAGCTCGGCGCGGGCGCCGCCCCGGCGAGCACCCTGCTGGCCTGGCGGTTCATCGTCGCCGGCGGCCTGCTCCTGGCGTGGGCCTGCTGGCGGCGTCCCCGCATCCCGGCTCGCGATCTCGCCCTGCACGTCCTCATCGGGGCCCTGGGGCAGGGCGGATACCTGTACGGGGTCTTCCTGGCCGCCGAGCTCGGCGTCAGCGCCGGCGTCGACAACCTGATCACCGCGCTGCAGCCGCTGCTCGCCGCCGTCCTCGCGGTGCCCGTGCTCGGCGAGCCGATCACCCGGCGGCAGCTGGCCGGATTCGTCGTGGGCCTCGGCGGCGTCGCGCTCGTGGTCGGCGGCGACCTGCGCGGAGGAGCGCCCTCGTGGGCCTACGCGCTCCCGCTCGCCGCGACGCTCTGCCTCGTCGGCGCCACCCTGATCGAACGCCGCACGCGGCCGTCCGTGGGCGTCGTCGACGCCCTCACCGTCCAGGCAGGGACCAGCGCGCTGATCTTCACCGCCCTCGCCGGAGCCGGCGGCGGCCTGGCCCCGCCGGCGGACCCCGCCTTCTGGACCGCCATCGCCGTCCTCGTGGTGCTGGCGATGTTCGGCGGCTACGGCCTGTACTGGGTGAACGTCCGGCGCAGCGGCGTCGGCCGCGCCTCCGCCCTCCTCTACCTCACCCCGCCCGCCACCATGTTCGGCGCGTGGGCGCTGTTCGGCAGCACGCTCACGCCGCTGTCGCTGGTGGGCGTCCTGGCGTGCGCCGCTGCCGTGGCCGTCGTCCTGCGAGCGCCCGCCCCCCGGTCTCTCGCGAAGACCCGGGTCAGGAGCGCAGGCGAAGGCCGCGAGGAGTCGGATGGAAGCCTGCGGACTCCAGCGCGGCGGCGAGCGGCGAGTCGTTGATCGCGGTGCCGTCGGCCCGCTCGACGGTCAGCTTGCCGAGCGCCCCCTCGCGGACCGCCAGGGCGAGCGCGTCGACCGCCGGCCGCAGCACCTCGGGATCGTCGTCCCAGGTCAGCA
Organism: Actinomadura opuntiae; assembly: GCF_030283205.1. GTDB lineage: Bacteria > Actinomycetota > Actinomycetes > Streptosporangiales > Streptosporangiaceae > Spirillospora. The sequence goes on along the minus strand of NZ_JASNWF010000013.1, from coordinate 255,110 downwards.
GTGTCTTGCCGCCGCGCTCCACGTACAGGACGAGGCGTCCCTCGACCAGCACGACCAGCGCGCCGGCCTTGCGGCCCGGCTTGTGGCCGCTGGCGACCTCGTCGTCGCGGCCGGGCCAGGGCAGGGCGGCGCCGTACGGGTTGGCGGGGTCGGCCGCGGCGAGGACCAGCGCGCGGACATCCGGTTTGCGGGGCGTCTCCCACAGGGCGGAGATGTCGTCGGGCGCGGCGGCCGGGCGCAGCGCGCGGAGCCGGTCGACCGCGCCGGGCAGCGCGAACTGCGCGGCGCCCAAGCCCTCGACGAAGTACCCGCGCCGGCACCGTCCGCTCTCCTCGAAGGCGCGCAGCACCGGATACACCGCCGAGAACCCGCCGGGAGTGCGTTCGGCCGCCACCGCGCCGCGGATCACGATGCCGTACCGCTCCAGCAGCGCCTCCGCCAGCGCGTGCGAGCGCAGCGTCGCCGCGGTCTCGCGCACCGGAAGCGGCCACCAGCGGCCCGCGACCGTGGGCGGGCCCGTCCTGGACGGCAGGACGGGACGGCCGCGCCGGGTCGTCCGCGACCGGTGCGTGGGACGTCCGGAGCCGAGCGCCGCGCGCAGCGGGGCGAGGGTGTCGTTGGTCAGGTGCCCCGCCCAGACCAGGTCCCACACGGCGGTGGCGAGGTCGGCGTCGGCGGTGGCGACCTGCGCGTTGACGCGGTCGGCGAGGGTGCGGAAGAACAGCGCGCCGCCGCCTTCGAGGTTGTCGAGGACGGCCTGGTGCGCGGGCGTGAGGGTGATCTCCGCGGGTTCCGGCATGAGCAGCGGCGCGGTGTCGGCCAGGTACAGCGAGACCCAGCCGTCGCCGCCGGGCAGGCCGCCCTGGCCCGCCCACACCACCTCGCCGGCGGACGTCAGCTCGTCGAGCATGGCGGGGGAGTAGCCCGCGACCCGCGATGGCAGCACCAGCGACTCCAGCGCCGACGCGGGCACCGCCGCGCCCTGCAGCTGCTCGATCGCCTGGACGAGCGCGTCGATGCCGCGCAGTCGCGACCCGCCCGCGATGCCGTGCCAGGCCGGCAGGAACCGGCCGAGCGACTCCGGCGGGGACGGCTCCACCTCGGCGCGCAGCCGGGCCAGGGACCGGCGCCGCAGCGTCCGCAGCACCCCGGCGTCGCACCACTCGCCGGTCAGCGGGCCCTTCACGGCCTCGACGGGCAGGAACTCGCCCTCGACGACCCGTCCCGCGCCCGCCAGCCGCCGCAGCGTCTCGGCGACCACGGCGGCGCCGAGCCCGAACCGCGCCGCGACCTCGCCGGTGCGGAAGGGCCCGTGCGTGCGCGCGTAGCGCGACACCAGGTCGCCGAGCGGGTCGTCCACCGGTTCGAGGAACGCCTCGGGGACGCCCACGGGAAGCGGCGCGCCGAGCGCGTCGCGGAGCCGGCCCGCGTCCTCGATCGCGGCCCACCGCTCTTCGCCGGCGACGCGGACGCGGATCGCGCGCCGCGTCGCCTCCAGCTCCTCCAGCCACCGCGACGCCCACACGAGCACGTCCCGCGCCGGTCGCGCGGGATCGCCCGGCTCGCCGGCTCGTACCGCTTCTGCCGAACCGGGTATGACCTGGTCGTCGTGGACGGGGAATGCGGCGACGCCGCCGGGTTCGCCATCCGGGCCGGTACCGGGCCCGTCGGCGGGGCGCGGATCGACGGCCGCCGCGGCGTCGGGTGTCAAGGTCGTTCTCAGCGCGACCTCGGTGGTCGTCAGCGGGCCGAGCGCGCGCAGGAGATCGGCGACGCCTTCGAGGTCGCGGACGCGGCGGTCGGGGGCGAGGCGCTGCAACTCCCGCTCGATGTCGGCGACCGCGTCCGGATCGAGCAACTCGCGCAGGTCGGCCTGGCCGAGCAGTTCGGCGAGCAGGGCCGAGTCGAGCGCGAGCGCCTGGGCGCGGCGCTCCGCCAGCGGCGAGTCGCCCTCGTACATGAACGCGCCGACGTAGTGGAACAGCAGGGAGCGCGCGTAGGGCGACGGCTCGGGCGTCTCCACCTCGACCATGCGGACCTTGCGGCCCGACATGTCGCGCATCAGCTGGACGAGGCCCGGAACGTCGAACACGTCCTGCAGGCACTCGCGCATCGTCTCCAGGACGATCGGGAACGACGGGTACTTGCTCGCGACCGCCAGCAGCTGCGCGGCGCGCTGGCGCTGCTGCCACAGCGGCATCCGCTTGTCGGGACGGCGGCGGGGCAGCAGCAGGGACCGTGCCGCGCATTCGCGGAACCGCGCGGCGAACAGGGCGGAGCCGCCCAGCTCGTCCACCACGATGCGCTCGATGTCGTCGGCGTCGAACACCGCGAGGTCGAGGCTCGGCGGCTCGTCCATGTCGGGGATGCGGATGACGATGCCGTCGTCGGCGTGCATGGCCTGCGCGTCGACGCCGTACCGCTCGCGCAGCCGGCCCGCGATGGCAAGCGCCCACGGCGCGTGCACGCGCGCGCCGAGCGGCGAGTGGACGACCATCCGCCAGTCGCCGAGCTCGTCGCGGAACCGTTCGACGACCATCGTCCGGTCGTCGGGGACGTGCCCGGTGGCCTCCCGCTGCTCGCTCAGGTACGAGACGAGGTTGCCGGCCGCCCACTCGTCGAGGCCGGCGGTGGTGACGCGCTCGCGGGCCGTCTCGGTGGGGAGCCCGGCCAGCTCACGAGTGAACGCGCCCAGGGCGCGTCCCAGCTCGGCGGGGCGTCCGAGCGTGTCGCCATGCCAGAAGGGGAGCTTGCCCGGCTGCCCCGGGGCGGGCGAGACGAGGACGCGGTCGGGCGTGATGTCCTCGATCCGCCACGAGCTGGCGCCCAGGACGAACACGTCGCCCACCCGCGACTCGTAGACCATCTCCTCGTCGAGCTCGCCCACGCGGGACGACTTCTCGCCGACGAGGAACACGCCGAAGAGGCCCCGGTCAGGGATGGTGCCGCCGCTGGTCACCGCGAGGCGCTGCGCACCGGGACGGTCGTGCAGGACGCCGGTGACGCGGTCCCAGACCAGGCGCGGGCGCAGCTCGCCGAACTCGTCGCTCGGGTAGCGCCCGGCGAGCATGTCGAGGGTCGCCTCCAGCGCCGATCTCGGCAGCGTCGCGTAGGGGGCCGCGCGCTTGACGAGGGTCTCCAGATCGTCGACCGTCCACTCGTCCATGGACACCATCGCCACGATCTGCTGCGCGAGCACGTCGAGCGGGTTGCGCGGATAGTGCAGCTCCTCGATCGCGCCGCCGCGCATCCGCTCGGCCACCACGGCCGTCTGGACGAGGTCGCCGCGGTACTTGGGGAAGATGACGCCCTTGGACACCGCCCCCACCTGGTGCCCGGCCCGGCCGACCCGCTGCAGCCCGCTGGCCACCGACGGCGGCGACTCCACCTGGACGACCAGGTCGACCGCGCCCATGTCGATGCCCAGCTCCAGGCTGGACGTCGCGACGACCGCGGGAAGGCGGCCCTCCTTGAGCGCGTTCTCGATCACGGCCCGCTCCTCCTTGGAGACTGACCCGTGGTGCGCGCGGGCGATCTCCGTCACGGCGCCCTTGGCTGCGCCCGCCTGCGCCATCGTCGCCGCGGGGGAGTGGTCTTCCGGCAGCGGCTCGCCGGTGGCGCGCTCGTAGGCCAGTTCGTTCAGCCGCCCGCACAGGCGCTCCGCCAGGCGGCGGGAGTTGGCGAAGACCAGCGTCGAGCGGTGCGCCTGGATGAGGTCGAGGAGGCGGTCCTCCACGTGGGGCCAGATGCTGCGCTGCCGCGGGTCGGCCGTGCCGGACTCCCCGACGAACTGCCCCACCTCGCCCATGTCCTCGACGGGGACGACGACGTCGAGGTCGAACACCTTGTCCGAGCCCGGCTGCACGACCGACGCGGGCCGCGTCCCGCCGAGGAACGCCGCCACCTCCTCCGGCGGCCGGACGGTCGCCGACAGGCCGATCCGCTGCGCGGGCCGCTCCAGCAGGGCGTCCAGGCGCTCCAGGGACAGCGCCAGGTGCGCGCCGCGCTTGGTGCCCGCCACCGCGTGCACCTCGTCCACGATCACCGTCTCGACGCCCCGCAGCGACTCGCGCGCACGTGAGGTGAGGATCAGGAACAGCGACTCGGGCGTGGTGATCAGGATGTCGGGCGGCTTGACGGCCAGCCGGCGGCGCTCGTCGGCCGGGGTGTCGCCCGACCGCATCCCGACCCGGACGTCCGGTTCGGGCAGGCCGAGCCGCCGGGCGGCGTGCCGGATGCCGGTGAGCGGCGCGCGCAGGTTGCGCTCGACGTCCACGGCGAGGGCCTTCAGCGGCGAGACGTACAGCACGCGGCACCGGCGCAGCGGATCGGGCTTCGCCGAGGCGTCGCCATCGCCCGCGCTCGGCGGGCCCGCGGCGGCGAGCCGGTCGAGCGACCACAGGAACGCGGCGAGGGTCTTGCCGGACCCGGTCGGCGCCACGACCAGGGTGTTGTCGCCGCCGGCGATCGACTCCCACGCCCCGGCCTGCGCGGGGGTGGGCGCGGCGAACGCCCCGGCGAACCATTCGCGGGTCGCCGGGGAGAAGCGTTCGAGCACGTCACCGCCCATGGCGCCCATACTGCCCCGCGGGTCGGACAGAATGCGGCGGCGTGGCGCGCGTCACGTTGTAAGCAAGCGCTTGTATGGGCATGGTCTACCGGTAGGACGCCTGCCGCCTAGGAGTCGCGATGCCCTACCTGCTGCTCGCCTTCGGGATCCTGTTCGCCCTTCTCGCGGTCAACGCGCACGCGCCGCGGCGCAACGCCCTCCTGCTGGTGCCGAGCTTCTTCTCCGGCTGGCTCGCCATCGAGATGGCCCCGCACCTGCTCGTCGCCGAGGCCGTCGCGCTCGTCCTCACCTCCCTGTACGGGGGCCTGGACGGGTGGGCCGGCTGGATCGGGCTCGTCCTCGGCGTCCTGGGGGCGGCCGGTACCGTCGCCATCATCCTCGCGTCGCGCCGTACCGTCGTCACCCTGCGGGAGAGCGGAGCGCCCCTCCACCTCGACCCGGACGGCGCGCCCCGGTTCCCGCTGGCGCCGCTGTTCGTCCCGCCGCTGTGCCTGGTCCCGCGCAAGGGCGTGAAGGTGCAGCGCAACATCGTCTACCGCGAGGACGGCCGGCTCCGCCTGAAACTGGACGTCTACAGCCCGGCGGGGTCGGACCCCGGCGATGGGCTGAGGCCGGGGCTCATGCAGATCCACGGCGGCGCGTGGGTCATCGGCGACAAGCGCGAACAGGGGCTGCCCCTGCTCAACCACATGGCCGTCCAGGGATGGGTCGGGTTCAACGTCAACTACCGGCTCAGCCCGCGCGCCACCTGGCCGGAGCACCTGATCGACCTCAAGCACTTCGTCGCCTGGTACCGCGAGCACGCGCAGGAGTACGGCGCCGATCCCGACTTCCTCTGCGTGACGGGCGGCTCGGCGGGCGGGCACCTCACCGCGATGGTAGCGCTCACCGCGAACGTGCCCGAATTCCAGCCCGGCTTCGAGGACGCGGATACCTCCGTGCAGGGCGCGGTCCCCTTCTACGGCGTCTACAACCTCGTGGACGCCGGCCCATGGCCGGTCCCTATGGGAGCCACCCGGCTCCTGGAGAAGATGGTCGTCAAACTGCCCTTCGATGAGAACCGCGAGGCGTACGCCAAGGCATCGCCCGTCACCTACATCCGCAAGGACGCGCCGCCCTTCTTCGTCATCCACGGAAGCCACGACTCGCTCATCCCCGTGCTGGAGGCGCGCCGCTTCGTCGAGCGGCTGCGCGACGTCTCCGAAGCGCCGGTCATCTACGCCGAGATGAAGGGCGGGCAGCACGCCTTCGACGTCTTCCCCTCCTACCGGACGGCCCGCGTCGTCGAAGGCGTCGAGCGGTACCTGACCGGCCTGCATCGCCAGTACCGCCAGGGAACCGCCCCCGCTGTACCGGGCGAGGTCGCGGAGTCCTTGGACGGGCCGACCGTCGGATAGCGTGGGCGGGTGCGTCTAACAGTCTTCTGGGACCGGATGAACCAGCAGTTCGGCGAGGCCTACGCCCAGAGCGTGGCCAAGGACTACGTCATAGCCGAACTGGGCGGGCGCACCATCGAGCAGGCGTTCGCGGACGGGGAACCGGCCAAAAAGGTCTGGCAGGCCGTCGTCGCCACCTTCGACGTCCCCTCCAGCCTCCAGTAGTGCCCGCGCCCTACAGGGCGATGCGGTGCGGGACGAAGGACGAGGTGTCATCGGTGATGAGCCCCGACGTCTCCCGGATGCCCACGCCCGCCGACGCGTCCTCGATCACCCACGCGCCGAGCACCGGATGCTCACCGTCGAAGTCCGGCAGCGCGCAGAACTCCTGGAAGACGAAACCCTCCGCGCCGTAGTCGCCCTGGGTACGCTGCTCGCTGCCGTCCGGCGCGACGATCCGCATGCTCGCACCCTCCCGCCCCAGAAGCGGCTTCTGGACATAGGAACTGAGGCCGGACGGCGTGTTCAGGTACGTCGGCAGCAGGTTGGGATGCCCAGGGAACAATTCCCACAGCAGGACGAGCAGCGCCTTGTTCGACAAGACCATCTTCCAGATCGGCTCTATCCACGACGTCGGCGCACCCGGGATCTCCCGCCCGAACGGCTCCGCGACGATCCACTCCCACGGGTAGAGCTTGCAGAGGGTGCGGATCTCCTGCTCGTCCATGTCGACGAACCGCCGCCGCACCGGATCCCAGCCGATGTCCTCCATGGCGATCGCCACACCCGGCAGGCCCGCCTCCTCGGCGGTCTCCTGCATGTAGGCGATCGTCATGACCTCCTCACCGGTCTCGTCGGCGGTCGTCCAGGCGAAATGCGCGGGGCCGCCGCCGAACCGGGGCACGAGGTCCTTCCAGCGGGCCACCATCTTCTCGTGGATGGAATTCCACTGGTCGTCGCCCGGATGCACGTCCTGCAGCCAGTACCACTGCACCACGGAACTCTCCACGAGCGCCGTCGGCGTATCGGCGTTGTACTCCAGCAGCTTGGCGGGGCCCTCGCCGTCGTAGCGGAGGTCGAACCGCCCGTACAGATGCGGGTCGCGCCGCCGCCACGAGTCCTCGATGAGGGGCGCCACCCAGTCGGGTATGCCGAGCACGTGGTAGCGGCCTGTGCTGACGACGTGCTCCACCACCTGCAGGCACATGCCGTGCAGTTCCTCGACGACGGCCTCGAGCGCCAGCACCTCGTCCATGTCGAAGACGTAGTGCACGGACTCGTCCCAGTACGGCCGGGTCAGGTGCTCGGGATGCGCGGTCCGGTGGAACGCCAGCCCATGGGCTTCGACCTTCTCCGCCCAGCCGTCCCTCGGGGTCGAACGCATGCGGCGCACGGATCAGCTCCCGCTCTTGCCGCTGCCGCCGAAACCGCCGCGGCTCAGCGTCTTCCCGCTACCGGACTTGATCTTCCCGTCGCTCGGCCGGTACCGGCTGCCGCCGGACACGTAGCCGTTGGAGCCGCGCTTGCCGCCGTAGTACCAGAAGTACCGGTTGTAGGAGCCGGCGGACCCGTTGTCGATGTCCTTGACGTCGCAGTAGTTGTCCGGGACCGCCTTGTAGCCGCCCTTGCCCGACGGCGCGTTGCGGTCCACGCAGCGCGCGGTGGTGGAGTGGGAGCCGCAGGCGACCAGGGTCAGCGACAACGCGCTCACCATGCCGACCTTGACGGTACGGGAACTGAGCCGGCGACCGGACTCCTGAGGGGGCACGGGCAGAACACGTCCTTCGCAAGGGAGCTGTACAGCGGCCACAGCCTAGAGGTGGCTCAACATGGGACGGAAGCGGGCATATCCGGGTTCCGCCGCATCACGGACACCCAGCGCTGCCGCGTCCGTCGGTGTCTGTCGGCGTCCCCGCGTGCGTCGGCGTCCGCCGGCGCGCGTCCGCGTCAGTCCGGGACGGGCAGGTGCGCGTACAGGTCCATCGCGTCCACCGACGAGGGAAGATCGCTGACCTGTCCGTCGCCGACCTCCACCACGCGCCACTCGCCGTCCGTGCGGCGCGCCAGGTCGGTCGTGATGAAGCGGCAGCCGAGGGCGCGCACCGCGTGCGCGACCGCGTCCAGTTCCGGCTCGGGCTCCAGGCCCGGCGTGTCCGGATGCGGCCCCACCAGCGCGGGCTCCCCGTCCACCCACCACACGCGCGCCTCGCCCGCGCCGTCATAGGACTCGAACTCGCGCACGACCAGGCCGCCGGACAGGTACTCGTCCTGCAGGGCGATCATCTTGGCGGCGACGGCGTGCAGCTTCGCGGGGTTCTTCACGTCCGGGACGAAGCACGCCTCGTCCCACTCGTGCTTGCACGACTTCACGTAGTCCTTGACCACGCCAGGGCCCGCGCGCAGCGGCCGGACGAGGTCGGCGAGCGCGTTCAGGTCGCCCGGGTCCTGCCCGGCGGAGAGCGGGCGCCACACGCTGTGCGGCGTCAGCCCCGCGAACGTGTCGTGCCATCCGGGAAGCTCGTGCGCGCGCGTGTAGTCGTCCGGATGCGTCAGCAGCACCGTCCCGCGCCGCTTCAGCGCATTGGCCATCGCGGTGTACTCGTCGCCCGTGACCATCCAGCCGCGGTACCAGACCGGCCCCAGGTCGGCGGGCACCGCGCGCACCGCCGCCTCCACGTCACCGCGCCGCAACGCGTCATGGTCCAGCAGGACCGTCTCGCCGTAATGGTCCCGTACGGCCGCGGCCTCGCGGGCATAGTGGGGGTCAACGCGCCGGGGATGGATCGGATCGACGCAGAAGAGGACGGTCAGCGTCATGATGGGACCCTCCGTGGACGGCTCGCCGGCGCCAGCGTACGGGGTCCGGACCTCGGCGCGCACGGTGATTCCCGCCCGAATCGGCACACCGCGCGATGATCGAACGAATGTTCGGTAAGCTGGCCCCGGCACGCCTCGTCGTCCACAACCGCGCCCGCATCTCGAAAAGTGTCGGTGGCCCGCCGTAACGTCGCCTTCGACATCGCAAACAGCGGCCGAGAGCCGACAAGTCACAACGAGAAGGACATCTCACATGGCAGCGAACGACCGGGAGAAGGCTCTCGAGACCGCACTCGCCCAGATCGAGCGGCAGTTCGGCAAGGGCTCGGTCATGCGGATGGGCGAGGAGGCGCGCGCACCCGTCGAGGTGATCCCGACCGGCGCCATCTCCCTCGACATCGCGCTCGGCATCGGCGGCCTGCCCCGCGGCAGGGTCGTCGAGGTGTACGGCCCCGAGGGCTCCGGCAAGACCTCCATCGCCCTGCACGCGGTCGCCAGCGTGCAGAAGAAGGGCGGCATCGCCGCGTTCGTCGACGCCGAGCACGCCCTCGACCCCGAGTACGCCAGCAAGCTCGGCGTCGACATCGACGCCCTGCTGGTCTCCCAGCCCGACACCGGCGAGCAGGCCCTGGAGATCACCGACATGCTGATCCGCTCCGGCGCGATCGACGTCGTCGTCATCGACTCCGTCGCCGCGCTCGTCCCGCGCGCCGAGATCGAGGGCGAGATGGGCGACAGCCACGTCGGCCTCCAGGCCCGCCTGATGTCGCAGGCGCTGCGCAAGCTCACCGGCGCGATCAACCAGACCAAGACCACCGCCATCTTCATCAACCAGCTGCGCGAGAAGGTCGGTGTCATGTTCGGCTCGCCCGAGACCACCACCGGCGGCCGCGCGCTGAAGTTCTACGCCTCCGTCCGGCTGGACGTCCGCCGCATCGAGACCCTCAAGGACGGCACCGAGGCCGTCGGCAACCGGGTCCGCGTCAAGGTCGTCAAGAACAAGATGGCCCCGCCGTTCCGGGTCGCCGACTTCGACCTGCTCTACGGCCAGGGCATCAGCCGCGAGGGCGGCCTGATCGACCTCGGCGTCGAGCACGGCTTCGTCCGCAAGTCCGGAGCCTGGTACACCTACGACGGCGACCAGCTCGGCCAGGGCAAGGAGAACGCCCGCAACTTCCTCAAGGCCAACCCCGACATGGCCGACGGGATCGAGAAGAAGATCAAGGAGAAGCTCGGCATCGGGCCGAAGGTCGACAAGGAGGCCGAACCCGCCGCCGCACCGGTGGACGGCCCCGCCGCCCCGCCGACCCCGGCCCCGGTCGCCGCCGCAGCCGCGCCCGCCGCGAGCCGGGCCGCCGCCGGGAAGAAGAGCACCAAGACGGCCAAGACCGCGGGTGATTCCTGACGGAGAATCCCCCGATCCGGGTGACTCCTGACGAAGAGTGAGCGATGATCTCGTATGCAGGGCGGCGGCGCCCCACCCCGCACCGGCCCACCGGCGCGGGACGCCTTCCCCGACGGCGCCGCCGTCCTTATGGCAGTGTTCATTTGCATTGCCCTTGGCGGTCGGGCGCTGGAGCGCCCTCCCTTCGGCGGGCACTGCGTGCGATCGCTGCATCGCTCCGACTCGGCCCTGGGGGCCTCGCTGCGCGATCAAGTTCTCGCAAGCTCGAACTTGGCTTCGCTCGCGATCGCGACGGTCCAGGTCGCGGCGTGGCTGGGCACAAACGGCTGGGCAATCATCACCTCGCCGGATGCTGGCTTCGCTCGCATCAGCGCCCGGCGCCGATTCCTCGTTTCGCCCACCTCGGCGTCGGTTCCTCGCTTCGCTCACGTGGCGCCGGTTCGTTCGGTGGGGACCGCGGCGGGTGGGGGCCGGTGGATATCGGGGTGAATGTGGGGGGTGAGTGAGGTGGAGGAGGGTGTGGTCGGGTCGGGAGGGCGGCGGCGGGGTGGTGCTCGTCGGAAGGGCGGAGGGGAGTCCGCCGAGCGTGTGCCGGATAATCCTGAGGCCGCGGCGCGGGAGGTGTGCCTGCGGTTGCTGGCGTCCTCGCCGCGTACCCGCGCGCAGTTGGCGGACGCGCTGCGGCGCAAGAACATCCCCGACGACGTGGCCGAGAACGTGCTCGGCCGGTTCACCGACGTCGGCCTGATCGACGACGAGGCGTTCGCCCACGCCTGGGTGCAGTCCCGGCACGCCGGCCGGGGGCTGGCCAAGAGGGCGCTCGCCTCCGAGCTGCGGCGTCGCGGCGTTGCCAATGAGACGGTCGAAGACGCCGTCGACTCCCTCGACCCGGCGGACGAGGAGCGGACCGCGCGGGCGCTGGTCGACCGCAAGCTCCCCGCCACGAGGAGCGTCGACCCCGCCAAGCGCATGCGCCGCCTCGTCGGCATGCTCGCCCGCAAGGGCTACTCGCCGGGCCTGTCCTACCGGGTCGTCAAGGAGGCCCTCGCCGACGAGGGCACCGACCCGGACACCTTTCCCGATGATCCGCTCCCCTTCGACTGATCCGGGTTTTCCGGTCGGGGCGACACGCCGGGTGGAGTGAAGTCAGGTGGGGATCCGGCCGGTGCCCTCCGGCTCCGGTGGCCGGTCGCGGGGCAGGTGGCGCGGGGTGCGGGCGGTCAGGGCGGCCGGTAAGGAAGGACTCACGCGGACGTTCGGTTAGTCCGGAATGCCCGTCGTTTGCTTGCTCATTACCTCCATGCCGCTTACCGTTACGGCAGTGAGGAGTTACTCCGCGTCTCGCGGATTGCCATACGATCGAGCACGTTCCAGCAGCTGAGAGGCATACAGGACAGGTTCGTCGACCGGAACCGGCCGGAACGCCCGGGGCGCGCGACGCGGCCCGGCGGTGCCGTGTACCCGGCCGTCCGCCGGCGCGAGTAAATCCTCGCTAGTCAGGGTCCCGATGTCGGGCCGGCCCGCGGCGAGGAAGGATCTGCCTCATGGAGAGCGTCCTGCTGGGTGCGGCGCTGCTGGTGACCCTGGTCGCTCTCGTCATCGTCATGCTGTGGCGTCCCGGCGTGCCCGGGAAGGCGGCGGCGGAGATGGCCCGCGCGCAGGGCGAGGCCGACGAGATCCGGGCGCGGGTCAAGCAGGAGGCCCGGGAGGCGCGCGAGAAGGCCGAGGCGCAGGCGGAGCGGATCGCCGAGACGGCGCGCGCCGAGGCCGAGGAGGAGGCCCGGACCCTCCGCGCGGACCTGCGGACCGCCAGGGAGGACCTGGAGCGCAGGGAGACCCGGCTGGCCGAGCGGGAGCAGCGCCTCGACGGCGAGATGCGCCGCCTGCAGGAGTGGGCGGACAAGCTCGCGGAGACCAAGCGGTCGCTGGAGGAGCGCAGGAAGGAGCTCGCCGGGATCGAGGAGGAGCGCCGCAAGGTCCTGGAGCGCGCCGCCGGGCTCACCGCCGAGCAGGCCAAGGGCGAGCTGGTCGCGGCGATCGAGAACCAGGCCAAGCGGGAGGCCATCCCGATCACCCGCGAGATCGAGAACGCCGCGCGCGCCGAGGGCGACAAGCGCGCCCGCAAGATCGTGACGCTGGCGATCCAGCGGGTGGCCAGCGAGCAGACCGCCGAGTCGGTCGTGTCGGTCCTGCACCTGCCGAGCGACGAGATGAAGGGCCGGATCATCGGCCGCGAGGGCCGCAACATCCGGGCGTTCGAGACCACGACCGGCGTGAACCTCATCATCGACGACACGCCGGAGGCGGTGCTGCTGAGCTGCTTCGACCCGGTGCGCCGGGAGGTCGGCCGGCTGACCCTGGAGAAGCTCGTGCTGGACGGGCGGATCCACCCGCAGCGGATCGAGGAGGTCTACGAGCGCAGCCGCACCGACGTGGAGCAGCTGTGCGTGCGGGCCGGCGAGGACGCGCTCGTCGAGGTCGGCATCGCCGACATGCATCCGGAGCTGATCGCGCTGCTCGGCCAGTTGCGGTACCGGACGTCCTACGGGCAGAACGTGCTGAAGCACCTCATCGAGTCGGCGCACATCGCCGGGATCATGGCCAGCGAGCTGAAGCTTCCCGTGGAGGTCGCCAAGCGGTGCACGCTGCTGCACGACATCGGCAAGGCACTCACGCACGAGGTCGAGGGCAGCCACGCGCTCATCGGGGCCGAGATCGCGCGCCGGTACGGCGAGCACGAGGACGTGGTGCACGCCATCGAGGCGCACCACAACGAGGTCGAGGTCCGGACGGTCGAGGCGGTGCTCACCCAGGCGGCGGACGCGGTGAGCGGCAGCCGCCCGGGGGCGCGCAGGGAGTCGCTGGAGGCCTACGTCAAGCGGCTGGAGCGGCTGGAGCAGATCGCCCGGGAGAAGCACGAGGGCGTGGAGAAGGTCTTCGCGATGCAGGCCGGCCGCGAGATCCGCGTGATGGTGAAGCCGGACGCCGTCGACGACATCCAGGCGCAGGTCATCGCCCGCGACATCGCCAAGCAGGTCGAGGACGAGCTGACCTACCCCGGCCAGATCCGCGTCACCGTGGTGCGCGAGTCCAGGGCCATCGAGTTCGCGCGCTGACCGGTGTGATCGTTCCCGTTGTGCGGGACCGTCAAGATCGATAGTTTTGCGCGATGCGCAATCGGTGGATGCGGTGGACGGCCGCGGGCGGCGCCTGCGCCGGCATCGTCGCGGCGGGCGCCGGGACGGTCTGGTACACGGCGGGCGACGCGCGGGGACGCACGGTCGTCGACACGTCCGCCAGCATGCGGGTGAGCGCGGCGGACGCCAACGACGCGTCCCGCTACTGGACCCCCAAGCGGATGGCCGCGGCGACGCCCGTCGACCGCAGGAGCGGGGGCGTGACCGGGCAGACGTTCTCCTCGCAGGCGATCGTCCAGTCGAAGGCGTTCGGCGGCGTCCCGACGATCGGCGCGCTGTTCTTCAACAACGGACAGGGCGACCACTTCTGCACCGCGAGCGTCGTGCAGAGCTCGTCGCAGCGGCTGCTGATCACCGCCGCGCACTGCATCCACGGCGGCAAGGGCAAGAAGTACGCGACGAAGGTGGCGTTCGTCCCCAAGTACGACCAGGGGAAGCGCCCCTACGGCACCTGGACAGCCAAGATGCTGCTGGTCGACCAGCGCTGGGTGACCAGCACCGACCCCGACCTGGACTTCGGGTTCATCGCGCTGAACGACCGGAGCGGCAAGACGATCCAGAAGGCGGTCGGCTACAACAAGCTCGCGATCAACCAGGGCACGGGCAAGACGGTGAACGTGGCCGGCTACCCGAAGATCGCCTTCGATCCGCGCGACCGCCCCATCTACTGCCGCACCAAGACCGCGAAGCAGTCCCAGTTCCAGATCCGGATGGACTGCACGGGCTTCTACGGCGGCACGAGCGGCAGCCCGTGGCTGCTGAACTACAGCTACACGACGCAGAAGGGCGACATCAACGGCGTCATCGGCGGCTACCAGGGCGGCGGCAACACCGCGTCGCGCTCGTACTCGGCGTACTTCGACAAGGACGTCTACAACCTGCGCGCCGCCGCCGACAAGCGCGCCGCCTGACCGCCGCGCCGCCTAGCGCCGGGCCGCCTAGCCGCCGGGCCGGCCGGTACGGTCCGCCGCCGGGGCGGGACGCGCCGGCGGCGGACCGACGGCTGCCTCAGGCGACCGTCAGGTCGATGGGGTCGACCCCGCGCGGTTCGAAGCCGAGCGTCTGGCCGTAGAACGCCAGCTCCGCCTCCAGGCACGCGATGACGGTGTCGGCGCGGCGGAAGCCGTGCGACTCGCCCTCGAACGTCAGGTAGGCGTACGGCATCTTCTTGGCGGCCAGCGCGACCGCGAACCGCTCGGACTGGTCCGGCGGCACCACCGGGTCGTTGAGGCCCTGCAGGAGCAGCACGGGGCACGCGGTCCGGTCGGCGCGGTTCAGGGGCGAGCGCTCCTCGTAGGCCCGCTCGAAGCCCGGCAGCGGGCCGATCAGCCCGAACAGGTAGTGCGACTCGAAGTCGTGGGTGGCCTCGGCGAAGCTCTGCAGGTCGCTGATCCCGTAGTAGGACGTGGCGGCCTTGAACAGGTCGGTCTGGGTGGCGGCGGCCAGCGTCGTCCAGCCGCCCGCCGAGCCGCCGCGGATGGCGAGCCGGTCCGGGTCGGCTATGCCGCCGTCGACGAGCGCCTGGGCGGCGGCGATGGCGTCCTCCACGTCCACCACGCCCCATTGGCGGCGCAGCCGCTCGCGGTAGGCGCGCCCGTAACCGGTCGACCCGCCGTAGTTGACGTCGATGACGCCGATACCGCGGCTGGTGAAGTAGCACCGTTCCAGGTCGAGGTCCTTGGAGACGCGGCCGGTCGGGCCGCCGTGCACGAACACCACGTAGGGCGGCAGCTCCCCTTCCGGGGCCGCGGCCTCGGGGTTGGTCGGCGGGAACACGTAGGCGTGGACGGGGCGCCCGAACGGCCCTTCGAGGCGTTCGGTGCGCGGCTTCGACAGGTACGCGACGTCGGGCAGCTCGGCGAGCTCGCGGCGGAGCCCTTCGACGCGGCCGGTGGTGGTGTCCACCCGCACCACCGACGTCGGCAGGTCCGGGCCGCCCGCGATGCCGACGATCGTCGTGCCGTCCGCCGACAGCTGCGGGTGCCAGTCCTCGTAGGGCACCTCGATGTCGACCAGGTCGAGCGTCTCGGGGTCGTAGATACCGAGCCGCAGGTCGCCCTCGCCGTGCAGGACGGCGAGGCGCCCGTCGCCCAGCAGCGCGTACGGCATGCCGCCGAGCTGCCAGAGCGCCCCGGTGAACTCCTCCTCGGCCGGGTACTGCGCCTGCGGCGACTCCCCGTGCAGCCCGACCTGGTAGATGTTCCACCAGCCGGGCCAGTCGGAGATGACGTAGAGGGACTCGTCGTCGCGCCACAGCGGCGCCACGGCGGACTCGGTGAGGCCGCCCTTGACGGTGCGGGGCGCGACCGTGGTGCCGTCCTCGATGGCCGCCACGCGCAGCTCCGTCCCGTCCCACGGCATGCGCGGGTGGTTCCACTGCACCCACGCGAGGTGCCCGCCGCTCGGAGAAGGCGCGGGGGAGGCGTAGAAGTGCGCGCCGGTGACGAGCTCGCGGATGGCCCCGGCGTCGTCGGCGGCGCTGCCGTCCAGCGGGACGGCGACGATGGCGCGGCGGATGCCGGTGGTGCCCTCGCTCTGCTCGGCGGCGCCCGCCGGCGGCTCGGCGATGTGCCCCTCGCACACGCACCAGACCTCGGTGCCGTCGGGGGACAGCACGTAGTCGGCGTAGCGGAGCCCGGCCGGGACGGCCGGCTCCGGGGTCAGCGGGTAGGGCTTGGGGTCGCCCTCGTCGAGCCGGTGCAGCCGCTGGTCCTCGTAGTTGGAGAACACCAGGGACACACCGTTGGCGGTGCGGACCGGCAGGTACGACCGCCCGCCGTACTCGTGCACGCGCGTACGGGCGTCCCAGGGCGCCTGGAGCAGCTCGGTACGGTGACCGCCCTGGAGATGGATGACCGTCGTACGCCCGCCCTCCTCGGGACGGGTCTCCTGCCACCACACGTCATCGCCCACCACGGTGGGGAAACTGAGGCGAAGCCGAGCACGGGCCACGTCGGCCGCGGAGATGGGGGAAGGCCAGGAGCCGTAGGGGAGGGTCGCACGAGCGGTCATACCAGGAATCGTCCCGCATACGGGGATCGGTTGGGGCCATGACGGGCGCTTTGACTTCGGAAAGATATGTGCCGGTCACAGGTGATCGGCAACGCGCGGCGCCCGCCCCGGGAAAAGCGGAGGGCGCCGCCGGATAACGGCGGCGCCCTTGCACGGCGGGGTGCTGCGGGCCTAGACGACCCCGGCCCCGCCGGATGTCCCTCCGACGGCCATCCCGGGTGCGGGCGGAGCCCCCGTCCCGGTCCCCATGGTCCTCGCCTCCGTCTTGCGGCTGCGGCGGCTGCGCTTCTCCAGCGCCGTCGCCAGCCGGCTCACCGACATGTTGATCGCGATGTAGATGATCGCGACCACGACGCCGGCCTGGATGACGTTGTTGTGGTAGTTGGCGGGCACCTGCTTGAAGCCGGCCTGGAGCAGCTCCGGGTAGGCGATGATGAAGCCGAGGGCGGTGTCCTTGAGCAGGACGACGATCTGGCTCACGATCGCCGGCATCATCACGGTGACGGCCTGCGGGAGCAGCACCAGCCGCATGACGCCGTTCTTGCGGAGGCCGATGGAGTAGGCGGCCTCCGACTGCCCCTTCGGGACCGACAGCACGCCCGCGCGCACGATCTCGGCCAGGACCGAGCCGTTGTACAGGACCAGGCCGAAGACCACCGCCGCGAAGGCGGGCACGATGACGGTCCCGGCGTTGATCTCGACGCCGAAGAGCGAGAAGAAGTCCTCCACCAGGACCCGCTGGAGGGTGCCGAACTGCGACTCGGCGATCGACGGGCTGATCTTGTTCGGCACGAAGAACACGAGGAAGATCAGGATCAGCAGCGGGATCGCCCGGAAGAACTCGACGACGACGCCCGCCGGGATCCGCACCCACCAGTGGTCCGACAGCCGGCCCAGCCCGAAGACGACGCCGAACAGCAGGGCCAGCACCGAGGCCAGCGCCGCCGCCTTCAGCGTGTTCCACAGACCGGGCAGGATCAGGTGCTGCCAGACCCCCCACTTGAGGAAGGGGCTCCAGAGGTTCCCGGCGAACTGGCCCTTGTCGTTCAGCCGCCAGACGAGCACGGCGACGACCGCGGCCACCACGACCGACGCGACGGCGGTCAGCACCGCGTTGCGGACGCGCGCCCGCGGTCCGGGGGCGTCGAACAGGACCGTTGCTTCCTTGGTCATCGGGCCACCGCCATCCGTTTGGCCAGCCAACCGAAGAAGAAGCCGGTGGGCAGGACGAGGATCATGAAACCGACGGCAACGCCGATGAACAGCGGGATGGTGCCGTTGCTGAAGGTGGGCTCGTCCAGGATGGTCTTGGTGACCAGCGCGACCTCGGCGTAGCTGGCCGCGGAGGCCACCGTGGTGTTCTTGATCATCGCGATGTAGACGCTGCCGAGCGGCGCGATGACCGCGCGGAACGCCTGCGGCAGGATGATCATGCGGAGCGACTGGACGAAGGTGAGCCCGATCGAGCGCGCCGCCTCCGCCTGGCCGAGCGGCACGGTGTTGACGCCCGCGCGCAGCGACTCGCAGACGAAGGCCCCGGTGTAGCCGGACAGCCCGAGGACCGCCCACCAGTAGTAGCTCGTCGAGGAGTTGCCGGAGAACCGGATGGCCAGGTTGTCGTTGAGCCCCAGGCTGCACATCAGCAGGATCAGGGTCAGGGGGGTGTTGCGGATGATGTTGACGTAGACGGTTCCGACGCCGCGCAGGACCGGGACGGGCGACACCCGGAAGCTCGCCAGCACCGTGCCGATGACGAGCGACAGCACCGCCGACGCCGCGGCCAGGCGCACGGTCGCCCAGAACCCCTGGAGGATCTCGTCGAAGTGGTCGAAGAACGGGCCGAAGTCAAACATTGATTAGCTGTTCCATGGCGTTCCAGCGGGTCGGGGCCGCGCCGGCGCCTCCGGGACTCCCGGGACGCGCCGGCGCGACGGGCCTCGGCCTGGGATCAGGCGCAGCCTTCCATCTGCGGAGCGGTCGTGACGAGCTTCAGCCCGGTGCCGGAGAAGTTCTGCTCCAGGTACGTCTTGGCGCTGCCGTCGGTGTACATCTTCTGGATGGCGGCGTTGACGGCCTCGCAGGTCTCCTTGTCGCCCTTCTTGATGCCGACGCCGTACTTCTCGTCGGTGAAGGGGTCGTTGATGACCTTGAAGGCGCCCTTCTGCTGGGCGGCGAAGCCGGCCAGGATCAGGTCGTCGGTGCTGACCGCGTCGAGGGCGCCCGACTTGAGCTTGCTGACGCACTCGGAGTAGCTGCTGGCGTCGACCAGCGTGACGCCCTTGATGTTGAGCTTGCCGTCCGGCGGGCCCTCGGTGACGCGGCGGAAGGAGTTCGACCCGGCGGCGCGGCACAGCTTCTTGCCCTTGAGGTCCTGGGCCTTCTTGATGCTGTTGTTGCTCGCCTTGACCATCGTGTCCTGGTGCGCGACGTAGTACGGGCCGCCGAAGGTGACCTGCTGCTTGCGCGCGTCGGTGATGGAGTAGGTCGCCACGACCAGGTCGACCTGGCCGCCGCCGAGGAACGACTCGCGGTTGGCGGAGGTCGTCTCCTTGAAGGTGATGCCGCTCTCGGGGACGCCGAGCTGCTTGGCGATGTACTTGGCGACGTCCACGTCGAAGCCGGCGAACGTGCCGTCCGGCTTCTTCAGCCCGAGCGCGGGCTGGTCGAACTTGATGCCGATCGTCAGCTTCTTGTCTTCCTTGGCCTTCTGGACGACCGTCTTGGCCTCGGTCTTCTCCTTGTCGCTGCCGCAGGCCGACACGGCCAGCGACAGGGCCATGCCCGCGCCGATCAGAGCGCCGAAACGCTTGAATCGCATTGCTCGCTACACCTCTGCTTCTCTGCCGGAGCCCCGCGGCTCAGTGCGTGAGGATCTTGGAAAGGAAGTCCTTCGCGCGGTCCGTGCGCGCGTTGGTGAAGAACCCGTCGGGAGTGTTCTCCTCGACGATCTGCCCGTCCGCCATGAACACGACCTTCTGCGCGGCCCGGCGGGCGAAGCCCATCTCGTGGGTCACCACGATCATCGTCATGCCCTCCCGGGCCAGGCCGGTCATGACGTCGAGGACCTCGTTGACCATCTCGGGGTCGAGCGCCGAGGTGGGCTCGTCGAAGAGCATCACCTTCGGCTTCATGGCGAGGGAGCGGGCGATCGCGGCGCGCTGCTGCTGCCCGCCGGAGAGCTGGGCGGGGTACTTGCCGGCCTGGTCGGCGATGCCGACGCGCTCCAGCAGCTCCATCGCGTGCTTCTCGGACTCCTGCCTGCCCTGCTTGCGCACCTTCACCGGGCCGAGCGTGACGTTCTCGAGGATCGTCTTGTGGGCGAACAGGTTGAACGACTGGAACACCATGCCCACGTCCGCGCGGAGCCGCGCCAGATCCTTGCCCTCCTTGGGCAGCTCCTTGCCGTCGACGAGGATCCGGCCGCCGTCGATGGGCTCCAGCCGGTTGATCGACCGGCACAGGGTCGACTTGCCGCCGCCCGAAGGGCCGATGACGACGACGACCTCGCCGCGGTCGACGGTGAGGTTGATGTCCTTGAGCACGTGCAGCTCGCCGAAGTGCTTGTGGACGTGCTCGACCACGACGAGCGGTCCCGTGCCGGTTGCGGCGGCCTGCGTGATGGCGTCCTCCGGCCCTTGCCCCTTGGTCAGGTCGGGCCCGCCTTCGCTGTCCGTCATGCGGTGGAACTTTACGTCATCCCGCAGGACGCGTTGGTTCCGTGGCGGTACCGATCCGATCACGACTGCGCAGTTCGGCGGGTGGATCGGGCACCGCAGCGTGATCATCCGTGCCCGGCGCGCACCCTCCGGCGCGTACGCTTGGGGACTGTCATGAGTGCGCCTATGGAGACGAGCCCCCGCACGTACGAGATCCGTACCTACGGGTGCCAGATGAACGTCCACGACTCCGAGCGGCTGTCCGGGCTGCTGGAGGCGGCCGGGTACGTGCGCGCGGGCGAGGACGAGCCCGACGTGGTGGTGTTCAACACCTGCGCGGTGCGGGAGAACGCCGACAACCGGCTCTACGGCAACCTGGGCCATCTGCGGCCCGTCAAGGACGGTCATCCGGGCATGCAGATCGCCGTGGGCGGCTGCCTGGCGCAGAAGGACCGCGACACCATCGTCAAGCGCGCCCCCTGGGTGGACGTGGTGTTCGGCACCCACAACATCGGGTCGCTGCCGGTGCTGCTGGAGCGGTCGCGGGTGCAGAGCGAGGCGCAGGTCGAGATCGAAGAGTCGCTGGTGACCTTCCCGTCGACGCTGCCGACGCGCCGCGAGTCCCCGTACGCCGCCTGGGTGTCGATCTCCGTCGGCTGCAACAACACCTGCACGTTCTGCATCGTCCCATCGCTGCGCGGCAAGGAGCGGGACCGCCGCCCCGGGGAGATCCTGGCCGAGGTCGAGGCGCTGGTCGGCGAGGGCGTCCTGGAGATCACGCTGCTGGGGCAGAACGTCAACGCCTACGGCTCGGGCTTCGGCGCGCTGTCGGCCGCGCCGGACGAGGTGCGCGCGATGACCGCCGACGGCTCGTCCGCGTTCGCGGGCCTGCTGCGCGCGTGCGGGAACGTGGACGGACTGGAGCGGGTCCGGTTCACCTCGCCGCACCCCAAGGACTTCACCGACGACGTGATCGCGGCGATGGCCGAGACGCCGAACGTCATGCCGTCGCTGCACATGCCGTTGCAGTCCGGATCGGACGCGGTGCTGCGGGCGATGCGCCGCTCGTACCGTCAGGAGCGCTACCTCGGCATCATCGAGAAGGTGCGCGCCGCCATCCCGGACGCGGCGATCACGACCGACATCATCGTGGGATTCCCCGGCGAGACCGAGGCGGACTTCGAGCAGACCCTGCACGTGGTGCGCGAGGCGCGGTTCTCCTCGGCGTTCACGTTCCAGTACTCCAAGCGCCCCGGCACGCCCGCGGCCACCATGGACGGGCAGCTGCCCAAGGAGGTCGTGCAGGAGCGGTACGAGCGGCTCGTCGCGCTCCAGGAGGAGATCTCCTGGGCGGAGAACAAGAAGCAGCTCGGCCGCACCCTGGAGGTCCTGGTGGCCGAGGGCGAGGGCCGCAAGGACCAGGAGACCCGCCGCCTGTCGGGCCGCGCGCCCGACAACCGCCTCGTCCACTTCCAGGCGCCCGACGAGCCCGTCCGGCCGGGCGACATGGTCACCGTCGAGGTCACCTATGCCGCGCCCCATCACCTGGTGGCCGACAAGCCGGTCCAGGACGTCCGCCGTACGCGGGCGGGCGACGCGTGGGAGGCGCGGCAGGCCGAGGGGCCGAAGGGCGTGTCGCTGGGCATGCCGACGATCGGCCGCCCCGCCCAGAGCGAGGCCGCCGCACCGGGCTGCGTCGCCCCCGCCTCGACGCCGGCATGATCGCTCGGCACCTGGAGCGCCCGTCCGTCGCGCGGGCGCGTGAAGAATGCTGATCTCGGCGGCGGTGTGCCCGCATCCGCCCATCCTGGTGCCCGCGCTGGCGGCGGGCGCCGCGGCGGAGCTGGACGGCCTGCGCGCCGCCTGCGACGAGGCCGTCAGCCGGCTCGGCGCTGGCGACGCGGACGCGCTCATCGTCGTGGGCGGCGCGCCAGAGACGCGTGCCTACGGTGTCGGCGCCTACGCCACGCTGCGCCCGTACGGGCTCGACTGGACGAGCCCGGCCGACCCGGCCGACGGGTACGGCGGCGAGGCGCTGCCGCTCTCCCTCACGATCGGGTACTGGCTGCTCGAACGGCACGGCCTTGCTGCGGACGCGCGGTACCGGTCCATCGCGTTCGATGCGGATCCGGACGCCTGCCTGCGGCTGGGCGCGGAACTGGCCGGTTCGGCGCAGCGCGTCGCGCTTCTGGTGATGGGCGACGGATCCGCATGCCGGACGGAGAAGGCGCCCGGATACCTCGACGAGCGAGCGCAGCCTTACGACGAGCACGTCGCAGGGGCGCTCGGTAAGGGCGATGCCGCCGCCCTCGCCGCACTGGATCCCGCTCTCTCGCGGGAGCTCCAGGCGGCGGGGCGTGCGGCATGGCAGGTGCTCGCGGGCGGCGCCGCGGCCGCGGCTCCAGCGGGTTTCACCGCCTCGCTACTGGCCGACGACGCGCCCTACGGAGTCGGCTACTTCGTCGCGAGCTGGTCGATAGGGGACTCTGTGGTCGGCTAGTGGGGCTTGTTGGCGCCCGGCATACCGCCCTCGGGGCCGCCCTCAGTGCCGCTCCCCGGGGCGCGCCTGTCGCCGCGGTCGATGTAGTCGCCGGCCTTCTCCTGGGCCTTGTCGACCTTGTCGGCGTACTTGCCGCCGGTCTTCTGGTCGAACATGTCGCCGGCCTTCTCCACGCCCGACTTGGCCTGGTCGGGGTGCTGGCCCAGCATCTCCTTGACCTTGTCCATGAAAGACATATCGCGTTCCCTCCGGATCCCTCGGGGCCGATGGTCCCTCGCCGCCGGCCGCGGCGCGGTGCCCGTACGTGCGGGCCCATACCCACTCTGTTGCCACAATTGCAGTCGTGACCTCTCCAGATGTGATCGCGGTCGTGGGGGCGACGGCCGCCGGCAAGTCCGACCTCGCCGTGGAACTGGCGCTCCGCCTGGGCGGGGAGGCCGTCAACGCCGACTCGATGCAGCTTTACCGCGGCATGGACATCGGCACGGCGAAGCTGACGCCGGCCGAGATGCGCGGGGTCCTGCACCACCTGCTGGACGTCTGGCCCGTCACCGAGACCGCGAGCGTCGCCGAGTACCAGCGGCTCAGCGCCGAGGCGATCGCGGACGTCCGCGCGCGCGGGCACGTCCCCGTCCTGGTCGGGGGATCCGGGCTCTACGTGCGCGCCGCACTGGACCGGCTGGAGTTCCCCGGGACGGACCCGGCCGTCCGGGCGCGCCTGGAGGACGAACTGGAGCGGGAGGGGCCGGACGTCCTGCACGCCCGCCTCCGCGACCGGGACCCGGCGGCGGCCGAGGCGATCCTGCCGAGCAACGGCCGCCGCATCGTCCGCGCGCTGGAGGTCATCGAGATCTCCGGCCGTCCGTTCACCGCGACCCTGCCCGAGCACGTCTACCGCTACGACGCGGTGGTGCAGATCGGGCTGAGCGTGCCGCGCGAAAGGCTGGACGAACGGATCGCGCTGCGCGTGCAACGGATGTGGGACGCCGGGCTGGTCGACGAGGTCCGCGCCCTGGAGAAGCAGGGGCTGCGCGACGGCCTGACGGCCGGCCGCGCCCTCGGCTACGCCCAGGTGCTCCGGTACCTGGCCGGGGAGTGGACGGAGGAGCGCGCCAAGGAGGAGACGATCCGGACGACGCGGCGTTTCGCGCGCCGCCAGGAGTCGTGGTTCCGCCGGGACCCCCGCGTCCACTGGCTTCCGTACGACGCCCCCGACCTGCTGGAGCGGGCCCTCGCCCTGGTCGGATGAGGTGTCGGTCCCAGGCCATACGATCGAGGGATGCGGTTTGTTAAGGGGCATGGCACCGAGAACGACTTCGTGATCCTGCCCGACCTGGACGGTGCGCTGGAGCTCACGCCCGAGGCCGTGGTGCGGCTGTGCGACCGGCGCGCCGGCATCGGCGCGGACGGGGTCCTGCGGGTCGTCCGCACGAAGGCGATGGACTCCGGCGCCACCGGCGGGCTCGATGGTGCGGAGTGGTTCATGGACTACCGCAACGCCGACGGCAGCATCGCCGAGATGTGCGGCAACGGCGTCCGGGTGTTCGCCCGCTACCTCGTCGACTCCGGGCTCGCCGCCCCGGGGGAGTGGGACATCGCCACGCGGGGCGGCCTCAAGCGGGTGACGCTCGGCCCGTCCGGTGACGTGAGCGTCGACATGGGCGCGCCCGTGCCGCTCGGCCCCGGTGAGGCGTCCCTCGCGGGCGCCGTCTTTCACGGCGAACGCGTCTCCATGGGGAACCCGCACCTGGCGTGCCACGTGGACGGTCCCGTCGCCGCCCTGGACCTGTCGCGTGCCCCGGACTTCGATCCCCAGGCCTTCCCGGAAGGCGTGAACGTCGAGTTCTACCGGCCCGTGGGCGACCGGCATCTGGAGATGCGCGTGTACGAGCGCGGGTCCGGCGAGACGCGCTCCTGCGGCACCGGGACCGTGGCCGCGGCCGTGGCGGCGGCCGGCGGCGCGGCCGGGCCGGGCGAATGGACCGTGGACGTCCTCGGCGGGCGGCTCACCGTCACGCTCGACGGCCGGACCAGCCACCTGCGGGGCCCGGCCGTCCTGGTCGCCGAGGGCGAGACCCGGCCCGGCTGGATCTAGCCGAGACCGCCTCGACCAGGGCAGACGGGGCGTGCGGCGCGGTCCCGGATCGATCGGGACAAGTGTCCCTCTGCAACGGGACCGCGGGCCGCATAACTTCTCTCTTGCACACCCTCTGGTGAATGGCCCGTATGGACCGGGATGGGAGCCCCGGCGCCGTACGGAGCCCGAGGGCCGGTGGCGACCTTCTTGGCGGGGGGCGGTCACCGGCCCTCCCACCGGGAGGGCCGAGTCTCCGAAGGCCCGGGTCTCCGGAGGCCCTCTCAGCTCCGGGCGCCGTTGACGGGCAGCCGGGCGCGGACCAGCGTTCCGCCCTTGGGCCCCGGCCCCACCGTGCAGGAGCCGCCGATTTCGGCCGCACGCTCGCGCATGGACGACATGCCGATACCGGACCGCATCTGTGAGGGAAGCCCCACACCGTCGTCGTTGACGGTCACGTGCAGATCGCCGTTCAGGTACAGCCGCACCACCGCCGACTCCGCCCTGGCATGCCGGTGCACGTTCGTCAGGGCCTCCTGGACGATCCGGTACGCCGCCACCTCCGCGGCGGCAGGGAGCCGCTCCAGGTCGCCTTCGACATGGACGTCCACACGGGGCCCGTCCCCGGTCGCCACGACGCCGCCGAGCGCCTGGATCGCGCCGGCGAGCCCCAGATCGTCCAAGGCGGGGGGACGCAGCCCGTACACCAGTTCGCGGATGTCGCCGATGGTGCGGCCCATCATCGTCCGCAGGTTCTCCAGCAGCGCGTCGGCGGCCTCGGGGTCGGTCCTCATGGTGATGCGCGCCGCGTCCACCGTCATGGCGAGGCTGGCGAGCGTCGGCCCGAGCCCGTCGTGCAGGTCGCGGCGGAGCCGCCGCCGCTCCTCCTCCCGGGTGCGCAGGATGCGCTCGCGCGAGCGCTGCACGTCGGCGGTGAGCCGGGCGGCGTTCGCCAGCTCGGCGAGGTTGCGGGCGAGGATGCCCGACATGTGGGCGTCCGGCGGCCGGGCGACGCCGAACAGCAGCCGCCCGACCGGCTCGCCGTGCCACACCAGCGGGATGAGCTGCGGGCGGGCGCCGAGCACGCCGTCCTCCGCCGAGACCGTCCGGCCCTCGCGGTCCAGCACCTCGATCACGACGCCGGTGGCGTGCAGGGCGGTGCGGGCGATCTCCGCGGCGGCCGCGAGCGCCGCGGCCGGGTCGGCGGCGGCCTGCAGCCGCCGGTTCAGCCGGTCGGCGATCCGGTAGGGGTCGCGCTCGCCGTGGATCAGGCTGTCCACGGCGCGCTGCAGCCGCCGCCGGACCGGCTCGAACACCGCGCCGGCCACGACGGCGCCGGCGAGGCCCGCAAGCGTGCCGTAGCCGTGCGCGAGCAGGCTCGCCGCGCCGACCAGCGCGAAGTACACGCCGGTGATCACCACGACCAGCCCGGCGTAGACCAGCGTCCGGCTGACCACCAGGTCGATGTCGTACAGCCGGTAGCGGCGGATGGCGATCGCGATGCAGATCGGCACGGCGGCGATGCTGAGGTCGCGCAGCGGGTCGCCGATCGCGCTGTTCTCCCCGACGTAGATGACGGCCTGGGCGAGCACGCCGGGGTAGACGACCCAGGCGATCTGCCGCCGCACGTCCGGCGACGACCGGGCGAACCGGACCACCAGCGACAGCAGCCCCCCGGCCAGCGTCCCGAGGATCAGGACGGTGATCGGGACCGGGATCTCCTCGAACGGGTACACCGACACCCCGTTGTGGAACCGCCGGACGCCCGGGTCGATCGTCAGGTGCACGCACACGACCACCGGCACCAGGCAGGCCAGCCCCAGCACGGGCCGGAACCAGCGCGACACCAGCCGCCCGTCCGGGAAGATCAGCGGCAGGACGAGGGTGAGCGCGTAGGTGTCGACCGCCCACAGCCACGTGCCGAGCCACTTGAGGAAGCCGGCGCCCGCCCAGTCGTGCAGCGCGAACCACGGGCCGAGGTTGAGCACCAGGACGTACACCGCCGCGTTGAACCCCGAGCCGAGCATCAGCCAGCCGACCCGCAGCCCCGCCCGCTGCCGCAGCAGCAGGGCGGCCACCGGCGTCCAGAAGAGGGCGATGACGATCTCCGGATGCCACCAGACCAGCCGCTCGCCGGCGGGCAGCCCGGTGCCGAGCACCAGCGACGCGGCGACGGCCAGCACGGCCGCCAGGGCGAGCGGGACCGCCGCGCGTGCCGCGCGCCCGCGGCCGTGCTCGACGGTGTCCATGTGCGCTCCCCGGTTCAAAAGTAATGGAATGTTAAAACGCCCAGGTCTCCGTCCTGCACACATAGGGGCGTCCGCCTCAGGACAGGCGCGTCCGGGGCGCCGCACCGCGCTCGCTGCGGCGCGTGCCGTGATGGTAGCCGCGGAACCGGGCGCTGAGAACAGTTGTCCCAGTTCAGGCCGCCAAGGGGCGAACGGGGCATCTCGCTCATCACTCGTGTCCGCATTCCGAGCCGGCCGGCGGCGGTCGGGTAACGGAAACGGGAACCGTCGGCGTTTCTCCCGCGCTCTGCGTGATCGATCCATAGCATTCTGTGATCGATTCGTGCGGGGGGAGGAGGGACATGGCGGCGTTCCTGCTGCGCCGGCTCGCGAACCACGCGGTGCTGGTCGTGGTCGCCACGAGCCTGGCCTACCTGCTCGCCGCGGTCGCGCTCGATCCGCGCTCCAACTTCGACGGCCGCGCGCCCCGTCCGCCCGAGTCCGTGGTGGACGCGCGGCTCAGCGAACTCAACCTGAACGACCGGACGCCGCTGAAGGACCGGTACGGCCGGTGGGCGGCCGGCGTCCTGCACGGTGATTTCGGGCGCACGTGGGAAGGGCGTCCCGTTGACGCGGAATTGTGGCGGCGCGTGGGGGTGAGCCTGCGGCTGCTACTCGCGGGCGCTTTCCTGGGGTCGGTGCTGGGAATCCTGCTGGGCGCCTATGCGGCGATACGGCACGGGCATGCGGCCGACCGGTTCATCACGTTCGGGTCGTACCTGCTTCTGGCCGTGCCGGTGTTCGTGCTGGCGGTGCTGTTGCAGATCGTCGCCGCCAAGGCCAACGACGCGATGGGGATGCACATGTTCGCGTGGGTGGGTGAGACCTCCCCGGAGGCGGCGTCGGGGCCGTTCGGCGTGTTCGGCGGGTTCGCGGATCGGATACGCCATCTGCTGCTTCCGACCGTCACCATCGCGCTGACGCAGCTCGCCCTGTACAGCCGCTACCAGCGCAGCCTGATGATGGACGTCCTGTACGCCGATTACGTGCGCACGGCGCGGGCCAAGGGGCTGCGGCACCGCAGCGCTCTTCTGCGGCACGGGCTGCGCACCGCGCTGATTCCGATGACCACCTACTTCGCCTACTCGTTCGGGTTCCTGCTACTGGGTGGCATGTTCTGCGAGCAGGTCTTCGGTTGGCACGGAATGGGCGAATGGCTGGTCGAGGCGATTTCGCGCGGTGACGTCAATGTGGTCGCGGCGATCTGCTGCCTTGCGGCGTGCGGAGTGCTGTCCGCCGACCTGGTCTCGGACGTCCTGCAAGGGATGCTCGACCCACGCGTACGCGCGGGGGCGGTGGCGTGACGGCAGGTCTGGCGGCGCGGGACCGCCCTCTCCGTGTGGAGCCGCCCGCCGAACCGGTGCGGCTGCCGCGACGGTTGGCGCGCAACAAGCGGGCGGTCGCGGGCCTGGTCCTGCTCGCCGTGCTCTGCGCGGTCGCGTTCGCCGGGCCGCTGCTGTCGCCGTGGGGATGGGACGACACCGACTTCGCCGCGTTCCGGCAGGGCCCGTCGGCGCGGCACTGGCTCGGCACTACGCAGAGCGGCCGGGACGTCCTCGCCCTCACCCTGCGCGGCACGCAGCGGTCACTGGTCATCGGCATGGCCGCGGCTGTCCTGTCGACCGGGCTGGCGGCGCTGGTCGGCACGGCCGCCGGGTTCGCGGGCGGCTGGGTCGACCGGATCCTGATGTGGGCGACCGACCTGCTGCTGGTGCTGCCGTCGCTCCTGGTGGTCACCGTGCTGTCGGCGAGGTTCGGCGGCGGCGCGGCGGCGCTGGTGCCGCTGCTGGCGGCGTTCCTCTGGATGATCACCGCGCGGGCGGTGCGGGGCATGACGGTCTCGCTGCGCGAGCGCGAGTACGTGCTGGCCGCCCGGTTCGCCGGAGCCGGCACGCCGCGGGTGATCGTCCGGCACGTCCTGCCGCAGCTGGCGTCGCTGCTGGTCGTGGACGCGAGCGTGAACGTCAGCGTCGCCGTCGTCGCCGAGAGCGGGCTGTCGCTGCTCGGGTTCGGCGTCCGGCCGCCCGACGTCTCGCTGGGCACGCTGATCGCCGCCCGGCAGGGCACCGCGACCGGCCGCCCGTGGCCGTTCGCGGCGGCCGCGGCGGCGCTCGTTCTGATCGTCCTGGCGGTCAACCTGCTGGGGGACGGCCTCCGCGACGCCCTGGACCCTTCGCCCGGCCCGCGGCGGGGTGGGCGGTGACGGTCCTCGCGGTGCGGGACCTGACGGTCCGGTACGCGCCGGACGTGCACGCGGTCCGCGGGGTGGGCCTCGACGTCGGCGCGGGGGAGGTGCTCGGCGTCGTCGGGGAATCGGGTTCGGGCAAGACCGCCCTGGCTTTGGCGATCATGGGCCTGCTGCCGCCGGCCGCGCAGGTCACCGGGTCGGTCCGGCTGCGCGGCGAGGAGCTGCTCGGACGGTCCGACGCCGAGCTCTCGCGCGTGCGCGGCAAGGACCTGGCGATGGTGTTCCAGGACCCGCTGTCCGCGCTGACGCCCGTCCATCCGGTCGGCGACCAGATCGCGGAGACCATCCGGGCCCACGCGGGCGCCACCCGCGCGGCGGCGCGGGCCCGGGCCGTCGAACTGCTCGACCTCGTCGGCATCCCGGGGGCGGCGCGCAGGGCCCGCGCCTACCCGCACGAGTTCTCCGGCGGGATGCGGCAGCGCGTGATGATCGCGATGGCGATCGCCAACGACCCGGTCGCGATCGTCGCGGACGAGCCCACGACGGCGCTGGACGTCACCGTGCAGGCGCAGGTCCTGGACGTGCTGCGGACCGCGCGGCAGGCCACCGGCGCCGCGATCGTGCTGATCACCCACGACCTCGGCGTCGTCGCCGGGTTCGCCGACCGGATCATGGTGATGTACGCGGGGCGGGCGGTGGAGTCCGGGCCGGTGGAGGAGGTCTACCGGCGGCCGCGGATGCCGTACACGATCGGGCTGCTGCAGTCGCTGCCACAGATGGGGACGGCGGGGAGCGCCCGCCGCGTGGCGATCGAGGGCGCGCCGCCCGGTGCGTCCGCAGCGGGCGGCGGGTGCGCGTTCCTGCCGCGCTGCCCCGTCGCGACGGACGTATGCGGCGACCGGGAACCGGACCCGGTGCCGGTGGGGCCGTCCGGGCACACCGCCGCGTGCGTCAACACCGTGGCGACGGCCGGCTCCGGCGAGGTGTTCCCGCTGCCTGAGACGGTGCCGCCGCCCGCGCGTCCGCCCCGGTGCGAACGTCCGGTCGTCCTGGAGGTCGACGGCCTGGTCCGCCATCACCCCCTGTACCGGGGGACGCTGTTCCGGCGGCGGGTGGGGGCCGTGCACGCCGTGGACGGCATCGGGTTCGACGTCCGCGAGGCGGAGACGCTCGCGCTCGTGGGGGAGTCGGGGTGCGGCAAGACGACGGCCCTGATGGAGATCCTGCGGCTGGCCCGCCCGCAGGGCGGACGCGTCGCCGTGCTGGGCGAGGACACCGCCGCCCTGCGCGCCGCCCGCCGCAAGGCGCTGCGGCGCGACGTCCAGGTGGTCTTCCAGGACCCCTTCGCCTCCCTCGACCCCAGGATGCGCGTCGCCGACATCATCGCCGAGCCGCTCGCCGCGCACGGCGTGCGCGCGCCCGCCGGACGCGTCCGGGAACTGCTCGACCTGGTCGGGCTGGAGCCGGTCCATGCCGCGCGGTATCCGAACGGCCTGTCGGGCGGCCAGAGGCAGCGGGTCGGCATCGCCAGGGCACTCGCGCTGGAGCCGCGGCTCCTGCTGCTGGACGAGCCCGTCGCCGCGTTGGACGTGTCCGTGCAGGCCGGCGTCATCGACCTGCTCGAAGGGCTGCGCAACCGGCTCGGCATCGCCTACCTGCTCGTCGCGCACGACCTGGCGGTCGTCCACCGCATCGCCGACCGCGTCGCCGTCATGTACATGGGACGCATCGTCGAGATCGGTTCCGTCGACGAGATTTACGAAAGCCCCGCCCACCCGTACACGCGCGCGCTGCTGGACGCGGTTCCGCTACCGGATCCGCGCCTGGAACGGCGCCGCCGCCGCGTCCCGCTGCGCGGGGACCCGCCCGACCCCACGGCACCGCCCCCGGGCTGCCGCTTCCGTTCGCGCTGCCCGCGCTACGCGGCGCTGCCGGAAGTGGACGCCCGCCGCTGCGAAGAGCACGACCCCATGCCCCGTCCCATGAGCACCGACCGAGAAAGCGACCAATGGGCCGCCTGCCATCACCCCCTCGTCGAAGCCCGAGTCTGTCCGTGACGCGCCTGTTCGGGGCGTGTCTGCTGTTCATCACCGCCGCAGCGGTCGGCGGCTGCGGCGGTCCGGGGCCCGGGGAGGCGACGACCCGCGCGTCCGGGCGGCTGCCCGCCTCGGACGTGAACCCGACCCCGCGCGACCACGTCCGCAACGGCGGCACGCTGCGCTGGCCCCTGCCGGAGTTCCCCTCGCAGTGGAACTTCAACGACGTCAACGGCACGAAGGGGTCGGTCGAGCAGGTGATCCAGGGCGTGCTGCCCCACCTGATGCGCGCCGACGAGAAGGCCGTGCCGCATCCCGTCCCCGAGTACCTCCGCTCGGTGGAGGTGCGGCGGAGCGGGAACGGCCAGGTCGTCACCTACCGGCTCAACCAGGACGCGCGCTGGTCCGACGGGCGGCCCATCAGTTACCGCGACTTCGCCGCACAGGCGCACGCGCTGTCCGGCCGCGATCCGCGTTACGAGGTCTCCACCGTCACCGGTTACCGGGGAATTCAGAGCGTCGAGCAGGGCGCCGACTCCCATACCGTCAAGGTGGCCTTCGCGGGGACGTACGCGGACTGGCGGAGCCTGTTCAGCCCGCTCTACCCGGCCGCGGCCTACTCGACGCCCGCCGCGTTCAACACCGGCTGGGTCGACCGTATGCCGGTCACCGCGGGCCCGTTCAAGCTCCAGAAGATCGACCAGACGGCCGAGACCGTCACGGTGGTGCGCGATCCCCGCTGGTGGGGCCCGCCCGCCAAGCTCGACCGGATCGTCTACCGGGCGATGGACACCAGCGCGATGCCCGGCGCGTTCGCGAGCAACGAGATCGACCTGATGGACGTCGGGATGGACGCGGGCGCGCTGCACCGCGTGCAGGCCGTTCGCGGCGCCGTCGTGCGCAGGGCGGGCGGCCCTGACTGGCGGCACTTCACCTTCAACGCGGCGGGCCCGATCCTGTCCGATCCGCGTGTCCGGCGCGCCCTCATGCTGGGCGTCGACCGGCGCGCCATAGCCCGCTCCGACCTTTCCGGACTGGGAGCGCCGATCCAGACGCTCGGTAACCACTTCTATGTCAACACCCAGGACGGCTATCAGGACAACTCCGCGGAGCTTGGCGGCTACGACCCGGCAGGCGCGCGGCGGCTCCTCGACCAGGCCGGCTGGGCCCGGCACGGGAAGTACCGCGAAAAGGGCGGCCGGACGCTCGCGCTACGGTTCGTCATCCCCGCCGGTGTGCCGATCAGTGAGCAGGAAGGCGAACTGACGCGCGCCCTGCTGCAACGCATCGGCGTCCGGGTGGACATCGACGCCGTTCCCGCCGACGACGTGTTCGACCACTACGTCACGCCCGGGAACTTCGACATCGTCCCGTTCTCGTGGCTCGGGACCTCGTTCCCCGTGTCGCCCATGAAGGCGGTGTTCGCGCGGCCGCACGGAGACCGCATCCAGCAGAACTACGCGCGCACGGGAACGGCCGCCATCGACGCGGCGATGGACCGCGCGATCGCGGAGATCGACCCTGCGAGGATTCACGTCCTTGTGAACGAAGTGGACCGGCTCGTTTGGCGGCAGGCGACCGTCCTGCCCCTGTACCAGCGTCCCCAGCTCGTCGCGGTCCGCGGGGACCTGGCCAACATGGGCGCCCGCGGCTTCTACGAGCCCGCCTACCAGGACATCGGCTTCACGAGCCCCGGCTGACCGCGGATGCCCGGCTACGGGAATGCGATCTCGACGCCCTTGCGGTCGCTGGTGTAGCGGGCGTTCCACACGTACATCTTGAGCTCGTCGGCGGACAGGCCGTCCTTCACCGGAAGGTCGGTCGCGATCCGCACCAGGTAGGAGGCGCCCGCGGGCATCATCTGGTCGCCGCCCTCGTCGACCGGCGCCTTCGCCCCGCCGAGCCTGGCGGTGATCTTGCTGTGGTTGGGGAGGGTGCACAGGTCGTCGGGGATGCCCGGCTGGGGCATGCAGCGGCCCTGCGCGTCCGCCGGCACCTGCGACCGGGGCATGAACAGGTCGGCGGGGAAGTCCAGCAGGACGGGCCTGCGCTGGCTGTTGGTCAGCACGTAATCGGCGTAGGCGTACGTCGTGCCGGACGGCGGCGCCTGCGTGGCGCCGAGCGGCTGCCGGTCCGTCCCGGCCTTCACCGCGGCCAGGCTGTAGCCGTACCCCTCGGGGGTGGTGAAGTTGACCGGCGGCCCGGTCTTCGGCATCGGCGCGGCGGCGTGCGTCCCGGTGTCGCCCTGGCTGGCGAGCGACGGGCGGCCGGTGTTCCCGCCGCCGTCGCCGTCCGGGCGGAAGTAGACGATCCCGGCGGCGACGGCGGCGATGCCGACGACGCCCGTGAGCGCGCCGGCGAGGCCGAGCCGGCCCGCGCCGCTCTTCTTTCTTCGGCGGTGTGAGTGGTAGCTGTTCGACACGTCTCCCGTGCTCCCTCGGGCCCGCACCGGGCCCAGTAAGCGCGTCCTGCCTGCAGGGGCCAGACACGATACCGGACGGCCGGATCAGCGGCCGCCGTCCCTCCCTTGACAAGGAAGCGGCGGAACCACCTGGTCAGGACCCTACGAACTGCGTCCGACAAGGGCGTCGCGGCCGAGCCCGCGCAGCGAGGCGTCCAGCACCTGCGCGGTGTGCGCGACCGCGATGTGCGCGCCGCGGCGTTGCAGCGCTGTGGCGATCTGCATGGAGCAGCCGGGGTTGGCGGCGACCAGTAGTTCGGCTCCGGTGGCGTCCACGTTCACCGCCTTGCGGTCGCCCAATGCGGAGGCGGCCTCCGGCTGGAGGAGATTGTAGGTGCCGGCGGACCCGCAGCACAGGTCGGGCTCGGCGACCTCCACGACCGTCAGCTCCGGGATCGCGCCCAGCAGCGCGCGCGGCTGGGACCGGATGCCCTGCGCATGGGCGAGATGGCACGCGTCGTGGTAGGCGAGAGTGACCGGAAGTGGCCTTCGTTCCGCGCGGGGTCCGAGGTCCGCCAGGAACTCGGCGAGGTCGCGGGTCCGGGCCGACAGCGCTTCCGCGCGCGGCGCCCATTCCGGGTCGTCCGCGAGCAGCGCCCGGTACTCCTTCATCGCCGAGCCGCAGCCGGCCGAGTTCACCACGATGACGTCGACGGACTCGAAGGTCTCGACGGTTCGCCGGGCGAAGGCGCGCGCCTCGTCCTCGCGCCCGGAATGCAGAGACAGCGCGCCGCAGCATCCCTGCGCCTTGGGGATGACCACGTCGCAGCCCTCCAGCGCCAGGACGCGCGCCGTGGCGGCGTTGACGTCGGGGAAGAACTCGCCCTGCACGCAACCCGTCAGCATTCCGACGGTGGCACGGCGCTCCCCGCGCGCGGCGACGAACTCCGGTAGCCGCGGCGCCCGTCCCAGCGGCGGCGCGAGGCGTTCCATGGCCGCGATGGACGGCGAGATGCGCTCCAGCAGCCCGCTGCGCCGGACGAGACGGTCGAGACCCGACTTCTGGTAGGCGCGCAGTGGCCCGCGCATCGCGCGGAGCCGACGCCGGTACGGGAAGAGTTGGAAAATCGCCTCCCGGATGGCCCGCTCCTTCAGCGAACGGGGATGCTCCCGTTCCACCTCGGCACGGGTCGTTTCGATGAGCCGGTCGTACTGCACGCCGGACGGGCAGGCCGTCACGCACGCCATGCAGCCGAGGCACTGGTCGAAGTGCTGCACCATCGGGGCGTTGAGGGGCGCGCCCTCCACATGCTGCTGCATGAGGTGGATGCGGCCGCGCGGGGAGTCCATCTCCTCGCCCCACAGCACGTACGTGGGGCACGTCGGCAGGCAGAACCCGCAGTGCACGCAGTCGCCGAGGAGTTTCGGGAGGTCGTCCTGGGCGCTCATTCAGATTCCTCCCACGAAGCGGCCGGGGGACAGCCGGTGATCAGGATCGAACTGGTCCTTGACCTGGCGCATCAGCGACAGGGCGGGAACGGGGCCCCACAGGTCGATTTCGCTGCGCACGTCCTGTGGCGCGTAGCGGACGACGGCACCGCCCTTGTGGCGGGCTAGAACGTCGCGTAGGGCATTGAGCGCTCCGGACACCTCTTCGGAGGTCAGGCCGGACGGGAGACCGATATGTCCGTGCCCGCTGCCGTTCCAGGCCATCGCGACGTCGTGCCCTGTGCCGTTGACGGCACCGATCAGGTCGCTGAGTGAAGGCGGCGGAGCGGTGACGTCGATGAGGGTCGTGCCATCGGGATAGCCGCCCCATCCGTCCGGCGCGGTTTCCGTGATTTCGGCCTCGCCGCCGAGGAGTTCCACCAGTTGCCCAGCGCGCGCGGCGACACCGTCCGGTACACCCTCCAGCAGCGCTGCGACCGTCCCTGGAGCGATGTACTCCAGGGCGCTGGGCGCCACGGGCGAGTGCAGGACCGCTTGGACCGCATCGTGCGCCTCGTCCGGGCCGTTGACCCGGCGTATCACCCAGGCGGTGGCGGCGGGCACCGGATGCAGGCGGAACGTCGCCTCCACGATGAGCCCGAGCGTGCCGTACGAACCGGAGAACAACCGGCCCAGGTCGTACCCGGCGACGTTCTTCACGACCTTCCCGCCGGAACGCGCGATACGGCCGTCCGCCCGCACGACCGTGAGGCCGATGACGAGGTTGCGCGGCGTCCCGTACAGCGTGCGGAGCGGACCGGCGGCACCGGTGGCGATGGTCCCGCCGACCGTCGAGCCGGGCAGCGGAACGTCCAACGACAGCCGTTGCCTCTTCTCCGCGAGCCTCTCGGCCAGCGTCTCCATGGGGAGCCCCGCCTCCGCCTTGGCGACCAGGTCTCCGGACGCGTGCTCGACCAGCTTGTCCAAGCGGTGGGTGTCCACCAGCAGATCGCAGCGTTCGGGAGGCGTTCCCCAGTCCAGCCGTGTCTCGGCACCGCGGGGAACGACGGACAGGCCCTTCTCGGCGGCGACCCGCATCACCTCGGCGGCCTCCGCGATGGACGCGGGGGCGGCCACCAAGTCGGGCTGCACGCCCAGCACACCCTCCTCGGGCTCGCCGGCGCGGACGTCGTCGCAGACCTTCGCCAGGGCGTCCAACGGCTGCATCAGAAGATGTCCGCCTTTCCCTCGTACGGGTGCGGGCCCTTGCGCACGCCCGGAACCTCCCCGCACAGCCGCGGCGTGGGGAAGACCTTCCCCGGATTGCACAACCCCGCAGGATCGAACCCGCAACGGACCATCTGCATCGTGTCCAGATCGGTGTCGGTGAACATGCGCGGCATGTAGCGCGACTTGTCGACGCCCACGCCGTGCTCGCCCGTGATGGACCCGCCGTGCTCGATGCACAGGTCGAGGATCGCGCCCGACACCTCCTCGGCGCGCTCGGCGGCGCCCGGCTCGGAGTCGTCGAACAGCACCAGCGGATGCAGGTTGCCGTCCCCGGCATGGAAGACGTTCGCGACCCGCACGCCCGACTCGGCCGACAGCGCGTCGATCCGCGCCAGCACCTGCGGCAGCACCGTGCGCGGGATGACGCCGTCCTGCACGAGGTAGGCGGGGCTGATCCGGCCGACCGCCGCGAACGCCGACTTGCGGCCCCTCCAGATCAGCGCGCGCTCCGCGTCGTCGGCGGCGATCCGGATCTCGAACGCGCCCGCGTCCCGGCACAGCCGCTCCACCTCGGCGAACTGCGCCGCGACCTCCGCGTCCGGGCCGTCCAGCTCCACGATCAGCACCGCGCCCGCGCCAGGCGGGTACTCGCAGTGCACCGCCGCCTCCGCCGCCTCGATGGCCAGCGCGTCCATCATCTCGATCGCGGCCGGCACCACCCCGGCGCCGATGATCGCCGACACCGCCGTCCCGCCCGCCTCGATCGACTCGAACGCGGCCAGCAGCGTCTGGACGGTCTCCGGAACCCGCGTCAGCCGCACCGTGATCTTCGTGGTGATGCCGAGCGTGCCCTCCGCGCCGACGAACACCCCCAGCAGGTCGTAGCCCGGGCCGTCGGCCGCCAGCTCCACCAGCTCGCCGTCCGGCGTCACGACCTCGCAGCCCAGCACGTGGTGCGCGGTGAACCCGTACTTCAGGCAGTGCGCGCCGCCGGAGTTCTCCGCCACGTTCCCGCCGACCGAGCAGATCTGCTGGCTGGACGGGTCGGGCGCGAAGTAGTACCCGTACGGCCGGACGGCCCGGGTCACGTCCAGGTTGATCACGCCCGGCTCGACCACGGCCCGCTGCCCGGGGATGTCGATCTCCAGGATCCGCTGCATCCGGGACGTGACGATCAGCACCCCGTCCGCGCGGGGGAGCGCGCCGCCCGACAGCCCCGTCCCGGAGCCCCGCGCCACGTAGGGGACGCCCGCCTCCGCGCACGCGCGCACGATCTCCGCGATCTGCCCGGCGGTGTCGGGCAGCACGACGATCCCGGGCGTCGAACGGTGGGTGGTCAGGCCGTCGCATTCGTAGGTGCGCAGCCGCACCGGGTCGGTGATGACCCGGTCGGGCCCGAGCACCGCGTCCAGCCGCAGGGCAAGCGCTTCCAGTACCGGTTCCATCCCCTCCACCATCCTCCCGGACCCGTCCGGACGGCAAGATCGGACCACCCGGGCCTGCCCGCCGACCGACAGGCTGTTTCGCCACGGAGCGCCAGCGGAGTGGCGAAACAGCCTGTCGGTCGTTGACGGGGGTTCCAGGGGGTCGCCCCCTGGGAATCAGGGGAACTGCTGGTAGGCGGGGGTGGTGAGGAACTCGGAGTACTCGTCGGCCAGGGTGACCTCCTTGAAGAGGGTCACGGCCTGGTCGAAGCGGGGCTCGTTGTAGGCGTCGCCGAGCTCGGCGCGGATCTTGCCGAGCTCCTCGTCCAGGAGCTGCTCGACCCACTCCTTGGTGATCTTCTTGCCCTCGGCGGTGGAGACGCCGTTGTAGATCCACTGCCACACCTGCGAGCGGGAGATCTCCGCGGTGGCGGCGTCCTCCATGAGGTTGTGGATCGCGACGGCGCCGGAGCCGTTCAGCCAGGTGGCCAGGTAGCGCAGCGCGACGTCGATGTTGTTGCGCAGGCCGGCCTCGGTGATGTCGCCGGGGGTGTCCTTGACGTTGAGCAGGTCGGCGGCGGAGACGTGGACGTCCTCGCGGAGCCGGTCGCGCTGGTTGGGCTTGTCGCCGAGCACGCCGTCGAAGACCTCGCGGCAGACCGGGACCAGGTCGGGGTGGGCGACCCAGGAGCCGTCGAACCCGTCGCCGGACTCGCGGGTCTTGTCGGCCCGGACCTTCTCCAGCGCGACCTTGTTGACCTCCTCGTCCTTGCGGGACGGGATGAATGCGGCCATGCCGCCGATCGCGTGCGCGCCGCGCTTGTGGCAGGTGCGGACGAGGAGCTCGGTGTAGGCGCGCATGAACGGCGCGGTCATGGTGATCGCGTTGCGCTCGGGCAGCACGAAGTCGGCGCCGCGGTCGCGGAACTTCTTGATCACCGAGAACAGGTAGTCCCAGCGGCCGGCGTTCAGGCCGGCGGAGTGGTCGCGCAGCTCGTAGAGGATCTCCTCCATCTCGAACGCGGCCGGGATCGTCTCGATCAGCACGGTCGCGCGGATGGTGCCGCGCGGGATCTCCAGGTGGTCCTGGGCGAGGTTGAAGGCGTCGTTCCAGAGCCGCGCCTCCAGGTGGCTCTCCATCTTCGGCAGGTAGAAGTAGGGGCCCTTGCCCTTGTCCACCTGCCGGCGGGCGCAGTGGAAGAGGTACAGCCCGAAGTCGAACAGCGACCCCGACATGGGCTCGCCGTCGACGAGGAGGTGCTTCTCCTCCATGTGCCAGCCGCGGGGGCGGACGACGATGGTGGCCAGCTCCGCGTCGTCCTTGAGCGCGTAGGACTTGCCGGACCTGGCGTCGGTGAAGTCGATGGTGCGGTCGAGGGCGTCGCGCAGGTTCAGCTGCCCCTCGATCATGTTGTTCCACAGCGGGGTGTTGGCGTCCTCGAAGTCGGCCAGCCACACCTTGGCGCCCGAGTTGAGCGCGTTGATGGTCATCTTCCGGTCGGTCGGGCCGGTGATCTCGACGCGGCGGTCCTCCAGGCCCGGCGCGGGCTGGGCGACCCGCCAGCTGTCGTCCTCGCGGACGGACGCGGTCTCGGGCAGGAAGTCCAGCGTCCCGCCCTCCGACAGCTTGCGCTGCCGTTCGGCGCGGGCCGCCAGCAGCTCCTTGCGGCGGGCGCCCAGGTCACGCTGCAGGGCGGCGAGCAGGCCGAGCGCCTCGGGCGTCAGGATCTCCTCGTACCGCTCCCCGAGAGGTCCGTTGACCTCGACACCTTCCAGTTCGGCCATCTGCTCGCCCTTTCGTATGGTGAAATTCCACTTCTGTCTTATGGAGTAACGCTACTCGGCGGTACGGAGCCCGGTCAAAGCGGGGCCGCCCTCCACCGTGCCGTTGACCTCCCCGCGCGCGATCGCGCCAATCCACGCGCCCGCGCCGCCGGGCGGCCGATAACCGCGTGACCCGGCAGGACGGCCGTGAGACGATCGCCGGGAAGACACGGCCGCGCCGCGGCGTTCTACCGAGGACATATGACTCTTCCTTTCTCTGCAGACCAGACCCACGAAGACCGGACCTACGACGAGCCGGACGCCGAGCCCATGACCGGCGAACTCGACCTGGAGGACCGGCGGGCACTGCGCCGCGTCGCGGGACTGTCCACCGAGCTCACCGACGTCACCGAGGTCGAGTACCGCGCCCTGCGGCTGGAGCGGGTCGTCCTCGTCGGCGTGTGGACCGAGGGCACCGCCGAGGACGCCGAGAACTCGCTGCGCGAGCTGGCGCTGCTCGCCGAGACCGCGGGCTCCGAGGTGCTCGAGGGGCTCGTCCAGCGCCGGTCCCGCCCCGACCCGGCCACCTACATCGGCTCCGGCAAGGCCGCCGAGCTGCGCGACGTCGTCATCGCCACCGGCGCCGACACCGTCATCTGCGACGGCGAGCTGGCGCCGAGCCAGCTGCGGCACCTGGAGGAGACCGTCCAGGTCAAGGTGATCGACCGGACCGCGCTGATCCTCGACATCTTCGCCCAGCACGCCAAGAGCCGCGAGGGCAAGGCGCAGGTCGAGCTGGCCCAGCTGAACTACCTGCTGCCGCGGCTGCGCGGCTGGGGCGGCAACCTGTCCCGGCAGGTCGGCGGGCGCGCCGCCGGCGGCGTCGGCATCGGTGGCCGCGGCCCCGGCGAGACCAAGATCGAGCTGGACCGGCGGCGGATCCGCACCCGGATGGCCAAGCTGCGCCGGCAGATCGCCGAGATGTCCAAGGCCCGCGACACCAAGCGCGGCGAGCGGCGCCGCCACGAGGTGCCCGCCGTCGCCATCGCCGGCTACACCAACGCGGGCAAGTCGTCCCTGCTCAACCGGCTCACCGGCGCCGGGGTGCTGGTGGAGAACGCGCTGTTCGCCACCCTCGACCCCACCGTCCGGCGCGCCGAGACGCCGGGCGGCCGCGCCTACACCCTCGCCGACACCGTCGGGTTCGTCCGGCACCTGCCGCACCAGCTCGTCGAGGCGTTCCGCTCGACGCTGGAGGAGGTCACCGACGCCGGGCTGGTCCTGCACGTCGTGGACGGCTCCGACGCCGACCCCGAGGCGCAGATCGACGCCGTCCGCGAGGTGCTGCGCGAGATCGGCGCCGACGCGATCCCCGAGATCATCGTCATCAACAAGGCGGACGCCGCGGACGACCTGGCGATCGCCCGCCTGCAGCGCCGCGAGCCGCACAGCGTCGTCGTCTCCGCCCGCACCGGGTTCGGCATGGACGAGCTGCGCGCCGCGATCGAGGCCGACCTGCCCGGGCTCGACAGCGAGCTGCACGCCCTGGTGCCCTACGAGCGCGGCGGCCTGGTCGCGCGGGTGCACGAGCGCGGCGAGGTCCTCAAGCAGGAGCACGTCGCCGAGGGCACGCTGCTGCACGCGCGCGTCCCGCAGGACCTGGCGGCCGAGCTGTCCGGATACGAGGTGGCCGCGCAGATCGTCTGAGGCGTCCGCGCGCGCCGGCGGGTACGGGCTCAGGCCGTCCGGAAAGGACGGTCTGGGCCCGTCCGAATTCCGGGCCCGGCATGATCCTGGTCGCCGAACGGTGACAGCTTCCCCAAACGGCTTGACGGTCTCGTTGAAATCCGTACGGTCGAAGGGCTAGGGGGCGGGTGATGGCTGTCAATGCGCTGCGACCGGACACCATGGGGTGCGCGGATCGGCGTGCGGGTCGCGTCCGGTCGGCTGACCAGCGCCGACCAGAGCTTGTCGGACGGGCCTTCAGTGCACTACCGTAACGAAACCGATATCTCCGGTCTCGTTGCCAGTGGTGGTCGCCCGATCACCCGACCCTCCAACGGTGAATCGCCGGCACCCAGTCGGCGTTTCGGATCGAGAGCAGGTGGCCCCATCGATGGCAGGTGCGAACACCGGACGGCGAGCAGGCGGCCCGCCGCGTCCCACGGCGCAGCGCCCCGCGCGCACCTCACCCGCACGCACCTCACCCGCACGGCCCGCACCCGCACAGCCGGGTCCCTTCGCAGCGTCCGGTACCGCGCCCCGCGGCGCCTCGTCTCGAGCAGGTCGGTGACCCTATGACGGTTCGGCTGTTGACGAACATCGGCAGGCTCTGGACGGGCACCGACGTCTGCAGCAACGCCGCCGTGCTGATCCACGACGACCGCATCGTCTGGGCCGGGCCCGCCTCGGACCTGCCGCAGAGCGTCCCGGGGATCATCGACGACATCGTCGACGTCGACCATGTCGAGAACCTCGGCGGCGGCCTGGTCACGCCCGGCCTCATCGACGCCCACTCCCACCCCGTCTACGCGGGCAACCGCTGGGCGGAGCTGGCGATGCGCACCAGCGGGTCGTCGCACTCGGCGATCGCGGCGGCCGGCGGCGGCGTCAACTCCACCGTCACCGTGACCCGCGGCACCGACCCCTGGACGCTGTGCAACGGCGTCCGGGAGCGGCTGCGGCAGTGGATCCTCGCCGGAACCACCACCGTCGAGGCCAAGACCGGCTACCACCTCACCCGCGACGGGGAGCTCGCCGACATCCGGATGCTGCGCTCGCTGGAGGGCGAGCCGTCCATGCCGCGCATCCACGCGACGTTCCTCGCCGCCCACATCCTTCCGCCGGAGTTCTTCGGCCGCCGCCGCGACTACATCGAGGCCGTCCGCCTGTGGGCCGGCGACGCCGCCGTCGCGGGTGCCGACTCGATCGACGTCTACTGCGACGAGGGCCACTTCACCGCCGAGGAGGCCCGCGCGCTGCTGCTCACCGGCAAGCGCGCCGGGCTGAAGGCCCGCATGCACGCCTGCGCCAACGAGCGCGTCGGCGCCGCGCAGGTCGCCGCCGAGGTCGGCTGTGCCTCCGCCGACCTGCTCACCCAGGCCAACGACGACGACATCAAGGCCCTCGCGCACGCCGGCGTCACCGCCACCGTCTGCCCCGGTAGCGCCCTCAACAGCAGCCGCGCCCCGGCGCCCGTCCGGCAGATGCTCGACCGCGGCGTCACCGTCGCGCTCGGCACCGACCACAACCCCGGCCAGTGCGGCATCACCTCGATGCCCCTCGTCATCGGGCTCTCGGTCGCCATGTTCGGGCTGAGCGTCACCGAGGCGCTGCGCGCCGCCACGCTCGGCGGGGCCGCCGCCCTGCGCGTCGGCGACCGCGGCTCGCTGGCGCCGGGCATGCTCGCCGACATCGTGCTGTGGGACGCCGACCACGAGGGCGCGTTCGCGTGGGCGTTCGGGCTGCGCGCGCTGCGGGTGTGGCGCGGGGGCGTGCCGGTCCAGCCCTGACGCGTCGTCGCTTGGACGTCCGCTTTCGACGAGTGCGTCGCGGAAGTGGTTTTGGAGACGCCTGGGGGTAATGTCGCGTTCATGGGCAGCTCCGTCGCGGTCGTCACGGATTCCACCGCCTACCTCCCGCCGGGGCTCGCCGAACGGCACGGGCTGACCGTCGTCCCCATGCAGATCTCCCTGGGCGGCCCCATGCGGGACGAGGGCGACATCAGCGGCGCCGAGGCCGTCCGGGCGCTGCGGGACCGGCGGCCCGTCACCACGTCCCGTCCCTCGCCGGGACGGTTCGTCCAGGCTTACGAGGCCGCCGCGGAGGCCGGCGCCGACGCCGTGGTGTCCGTGCACCTGTCGGCGGCCATGTCCGGGACGCTGGAGGCGGCGCGTCTCGCCGCCGAGGACGCGCCCGTTCCCGTTCGCGTGGTCGACAGCGGGACCATCGGCATGGGACTCGGGCTGGCCGCGCTGACCGCGGCCGCCGCCGCGATGGCGGGTGCGGACGTCGACGCGGCGGCCGACGCCGCCGCGCGCCGCGCCGGGACGTCCCGGTCGCTGTTCTATGTCGACACCCTCGAGCATCTGCGCCGCGGCGGCCGGATCGGCGCCGCCGGGAAGCTGCTCGGCTCCGCCCTCATGGTCAAGCCGCTGCTGGACATCGCCGGCGGACGGATCATGCCGCTGGAGAAGGTGCGCACGTCCGCGCGTGCGCTGGCCCGGCTCGAGGAGCTCGCCGTCGCGCAGGCCGGTGCCCGCCGCGTCGACCTCGGCGTCCAGCATCTCGCCGCCGCGGGCCGCGCGGACGCCCTCGCCGCCCGGCTGCGCGACCGCATCCCGCACGTCGAGGACATCTACGTCGGCGAGGTCGGACCGGCCATCGGCGCCCACGTGGGACCCGGCATGCTCGGCGTGGTCATCGCCCCGCACCTCTGATCCTCCCTGCTCAGGAGGGGTGCGCCGTGAGTTATCCACATTTTCCGGCGGGCCTGCCGGTAGGCGGCCGGCGCACCTAGCGTCGACCCCATGACCGCCAACGACCGCCTCCAGACCCTCATCGACCGGTTCAAGCCGCCCTCCTCCGAGGCGCCGGCCGCGCAGCCGCCGTCCGCCCGGCTGCGGTCCGGGCCGGAGAAGGCGAACGTGCGCGTCCTAGCCGTCATCGCGTTGATCGCAGCCCTGGTCGCGGCGGGGTACCTCTGGCTGGCCCGCCCCCGCCCCGACCCGGCGCCCGCCGGCGCGGACGCCGCCCCGGTCGAGGCGTCCGCCGACGCCCCGGCCTCGTCCGGGCCGTTGCCCGCGGCCGTCCCCGCCGGCGCCGCGAGCCCGGCCGGCACCGTCGTCGTGCACGTCCTGGGCAAGGTCGAGCACCCCGGGGTGGTCACGCTCCCGTCCGGCTCCCGCGTCGAGGAGGCTATCAAGGCCGCGGGCGGGGTGCGTCCCGGTGCCCGGACCGGCACCCTCAACCTCGCCCGCAAGCTCGTGGACGGGGAGCAGATACCGGTCGGCATCCCCATGCCCTCGCCCGCCCCCGGCGCGCCGCCGCCGGGCGGCGAACCGCCTGCCGCCTCCGGCGGCCCGGCCGCGCCC
This sequence comes from Actinomadura opuntiae, assembly GCF_030283205.1. Classification (GTDB taxonomy): domain Bacteria; phylum Actinomycetota; class Actinomycetes; order Streptosporangiales; family Streptosporangiaceae; genus Spirillospora. Next base: position 210,651 of record NZ_JASNWF010000013.1, on the reverse strand, counting down.
GGCACGCCCATCGACCTGAACACCGCCACCGTCGCGCAACTCGACCAGCTCCCGGGCGTGGGCCCCGTCCTCGCCCAGCGCATCATCGACTACCGCACCCAGCACGGCGGCTTCCGCTCGGTCGACCAGCTCCAGGACGTCACCGGCATCGGGGCCCGCCGCCTCGCCGACCTGAAACCGATGGTGCGGGTATGACCCACGACCTCCGCCTCGCCGCCCCGGCCCTCGCCGCCTGGATCACCGCCGCCCTGACGATCGGCTTCCCGTCCACCCTCACCTGGACCGTAGCCACCACCACAACCGCCACCGCCCTCTACCTCCTCACCACCTCCCGTCGCCCGCGGAACACCACACCCCCCATCAACCCAAGAGAGACGACTCCTCCCCTCGGAATCGGAAGACCTGATGGCCGCGACCAACGGACGTCATCGGAGCAGGCACTCGGACGTCGACATCCGGCCGCCACTCGAGCCACACCCGCGATGCCGGACGAGGCGGCACGAGGCTCATGGCAGGCGAACGAACCCGCCGGATCTTCGGTCGTGCCCGGACGGGAACCGGACGGTAGCGGGCGGCGGCCGCCAGCGGCACCGGCAGCCGAGGTGCGGGCGTCGGCGGGATGGGGGCTCGGAGGTGAGCGAGCGACCATCGCACGGCTGGTTGCGCTCCCGAACAGGGGTGGTGTGTTCGGGGCTGCGCGGATGCTCGACCGTCGGCTGATGGGGATGGTGCTGGTGTGCGTGGCCGCGTCCGCGACGGTTGTGGCGTTTCGAGCGACCGCCGTGGGCACCGGGCCTGTCCGCGCGCTTGCCCGGACGGGCGGGACGGCGGCGGCCGAGGCGGTTCTGACCGGTGATCCGCAGGCCAGGAAGGGTGGGGGGCGGCCGATGGTGATCGTCCGGGCGCGGGTGGAGGCGGTCGCGGGAACCGAGGTGCGGGTGCCGGTGCTGCTGATCGCGCGCGACGGGCGCTGGCTCGGGCTGCTGCCGAGCCAGCGGGTGCGGCTGCGGGGCCGGTTCGAGGAGCCGCGCGGCGCCGAACTGCTCGCCGCGGTGGTGATCGTGCGGGGCCCGCCGGCGGTGCTGGGCGACCCGTCTGCGATCCAGCGGGTCGCGGAGCGGGTCCGCGAGCGGCTGCGCGCGGCGGCCGATCGGCTCCCGCCCGACCAGCGCGGTGTCCTGCCCGGCATGGTCGATGGCGATACCTCGCGGCTGGACCCGGCCCTCGCCGACGACTTTCGCGCCGCTGGGCTGAGCCACCTCCTCGTCGTGTCCGGCGCCAACCTGGCGATCGTCATCGGCGCCGTCCTGTGGCTGTGCCGCGTCGCCGGCCTCGGCCGCCGCCGTGCCCCGCCGGTCGCGGCCGTGGCGGTGGCCGCGTTCGTGGTGATCGCGCGGCCGGACCCGAGCGTCCTGCGGGCCACGGTCATGGGGCTGGTGGCGCTGCTCGCGCTGTTCACCGGGCGGTCCCGGCAGGGCGTGCCCGCGCTGTGCGCCGCCGTGCTGCTGCTCGTCCTGATCGACCCGGAGCTGGCGCGCTCGTACGGCTTCGCCCTCTCGGTGCTGGCGACGGTGGGCCTGCTGGTCCTCGCGCCGCCCTGGCGCGAGCGGCTCGCGCGTCGCCTGCCCGGCCCGCTCGCGGACGCCCTCGCCGTCGCGGCGGCCGCCGAGGTGGCCGTGGCGCCGGTCCTGGTGATGCTCTCCGGTGAGGTAGGGGTGGTGTCCCTGCCGGCGAACCTGCTGGCCGCCCCTGCTGTCGCGCCGGCGACGCTGCTGGGCGCCCTCGGCGCCGCCATCGCGCCCGTGTCGCTGCCGCTCGCCCGCCTGGTGGTATGGCCCGCAGGCCTCGCCGTCGGCTGGATCATCCGGGTCGCCCGCACCGCCGCCGCGCTGCCCTACGCGACCATCCCGTGGACCGGCGGCGGGCTCGGCGCGGCCACCCTGCTGCTGGCGGGCGGCGTCGCCGTGCTGATCCTCCGCAGTCCCCGCCTGCGTCTGCTTGTGGTCGCCGCGATGGCGGGCGTGCTGGTCGCCGTCGTCGTCCTGCGGGTGATGGCACCGGGCTGGCCGCCACCGGGTTGGCAGATGGTCGCCTGCGACGTCGGGCAGGGCGACGCGCTGGCGCTCGCCGCCGGGCCCGGCCGCGCCGTCGTCGTGGACGCCGGTCCCGCCCCCGCCCCGGTCGACCGCTGCCTCTCCCGCCTCCGGGTGACGGACGTGCCGCTGCTTGTCCTCACCCATCCGCACGCCGACCACATCGGCGGGACGTCCGGCGTCCGGCACGGCCGCACTGTCCGCGAGGTCCTCAGGACGCCCCTCACCGACGGTGCCGAGAACCGCTTCATCGCGGGCCTGCCGTCCCGTCCGGCGCTCGCGGGCCGGCAGTGGCGCGTCGGCGACCTCACCCTCACGATCCTCGCCCCGTCCACCGGCCCGGCCCTGTCACCGAGCGACGACGGCACCACGATCAACAACGCCAGCATCGTCCTTGTGGCCCGGCGCCCCGGCTTCAGCGCCCTGCTCGCCGGCGACGTCGAGACCGACGCGCAGCGCGCCCTGGAAACGAGCGTCCCCCGCGTCCAGGTACTGAAGGTCCCGCACCACGGATCCCGCAGCCAGGACCCCCGCTTCCTGGCCGCCGCCCACGCGCCGATCTCCCTCGTCTCCGTCGGCCGGGACAACGATTACGGTCACCCGTCCCCGTCCACCCTCGCCCTGCTGCACGGCCTCCACACCCAGATCCACCGCACCGACCAGGACGGAGACATCGCCATCGTCCACACCAAAGCCGGCCCCACCGCCATCTCCCGCCACTAACCCACCCCCCACCCCCGCCACGTCGCGTCCGCGTTGCTGTCACCCCGCCGCCGTGCCCCCTCGCGTTGGGGGTGTTTGCGGGGTGGCGCGGGGAGGGGGTGGGGCGTGGCATGCTGCAGGGGTGTCCGAGGCCATCATCCTGATCGTGGGAGACGAAGAGCTGCTCGTGGAGCGGGCGATCGGCGAGGTCGCCGCGTCCGTGCGGGGGCGGGACCCGGAGGCCGAGGTGATCGACCTCGCGCCGGGCGGGCTCGAGCCCGGGCGGATCTCGGAGCTGACGTCGCCGTCGCTGTTCGGCGGCGGGAAGGTGCTCGTCATCCGGGCGGCGCAGGACCTGGGCAAGGACCTGACCGCCGAGGTGCTCACGTACGCCAAGGACCCGGCGGAGGACGTGGTGCTCGTGGCCGTCCACCACGGTGGCGCCAAGGGCAAGGCGCTGGTGGACGGGCTGACGAAGCTCAAGGCACGCAAGATCTCCTGTCCCAAGGTGACGAAGATGGGGGAGCGGATCGACTTCGTGCGGGCGGAGATCCGGCGGTCCGGCGGGAAGATCTCGCCGGACGCGGCGCGCGGACTGCTGGAGGCCGTGGGCAACGATCTGCGCGAGCTGGCCGCCGCGTGCAGCCAGCTCGTCGCCGACACCGGCGGGAAGATCGACGACGCCGCCGTCGCCCGGTACTACAGGGGACGCGCCGAGGTCAGCGGGTTCACGGTCGCGGACAAGGCGATCGAGGGGCACTTGGCGGAGGCGCTGGAGCAGTTGCGGTGGGCGCTCGCGACGGGGGTGGCGCCGGTGCTGATCGTCAGCGCGCTGGCGCAGGGCGTCCGCGGCCTGGCCAAGGTCGGCGGCGCGCCGCGGGGAGCCCGCGGTGCCGCGCTGGCCAAGGACCTGGGCATGCCACCGTGGAAGATCGAGCGCGTGCAGAGGCAGCTGCGCGGCTGGTCGGGTGACGGCGTGGCCCGCGCCCTGACCGCCGTGGCCGAGGCCGACGCGCAGGTGAAGGGCGGCGCCGCCGACCCCGCCTACGCGCTGGAGAAGACCGTCGCCGACATCGTCGCCGCCCGCGGTTGACGTCCGCCCGCGGTTGACGTCCGTCCGCGGTTGAGGTCCGTCCGCGGTTGAGGTCCGTCCGCGGTTGAGGTCCGTCCGCGGTTGAGGTCCGTCCGCGGTTGAGGTCCGTCCGCGGTTGAGGTCCGTCCGCGGCTGACCCCGCCCGCGGTTGACCTCCGCCCGCTCCGATCGACTGTCGAGCGCCGCGGCCGCCTGGGGCGTCCGCTGCGCGGCGGTCTGATCGAGGGCCCGTTGGTTTCGGCACATCGCCGTCCGCGGCGACACCGCGAACGACATGCTTACCGCCGCCGCTCCGGTCCATCGTCGCGGGCGTCCTAAAGGGGCCCACGATCGGGACGGCCTCCTCGCCGCCTGTGTCACCCACGTCCTCTCGGGCGTCGCCGCCTCCCCGACCTCCTCGGGGCGGCAGGTGTCGGTCAGGTGGCTTCGGCGGCGGTTTTGAGGCCGTTGGCCTCCATGGTGACGTAGCGGCGGGTCCGGGAGCCCAGCAGGAGGGCGACCAGTGGGGCGAGGGGGCCGGTCTGGTCGAGGGTGAGGCGGACGGTGGTGCCGCCCGATGGACGCGGGCGGACCTCGTGGCCGCCGGTGGTGGTGACGCCAGGAGAGCGGGACTGCCAGGTGAAGTTCTCGTTCTCGGTGAACGCGGTGACCGTCCAGACCGCAGCCGGCATGCCGGGCTGGCGGACGCGGGCGCGGGAGCCTTCGGGGAGCGGGCCGTCGAGCAACTCGACGCGGCTCATGGAGGCGGTCATGTCGGGCCAGCGCTCGACGTCCTTCAGCAGCTTCCAGACGGTCTCGGGGGCGGCGTCGATGTCGACGGTGACCTCGAAGTGCATGGTGGGCTCCCGGTGCTCAGTGCGGTGCGGATCCGATTCAGCAGGCCGGTGACGAGCGGGTCGTCGCCGCGGCCCGGTAGGTGGACGGCGTAGTAGGGGACGTCCGGCAGGTCGATGATCTCGCGAAGGACGACTCCGGGGGGAGGGGTGACGCAGCCGTTCACGACGGCGAGCCCGGCGCGCAGCGACACGAAATGCAGCAGCAGCGGCCAGCCCTCGGCCTCCACGGCGGCCGTCCACGGCACCTCGGCGGCGCGGAGGGCGCGTTCCAGGGCGACACGGTGCGGCCCCGACGGCGGCGGGACGACCAGGGACGCGCCGGCGAGATCGGCAAGGGCGAGCGAGCGGCGGTCCGCGAGCGGATGGTCGTCGGGCATGGCGAGAGCCTGCGGGTAGGCGGCCAGCGGGACGGCCTCCAGGTCGGACGGCAGCACGTCCAGGACCGCAACCCCGAGGTCGGCGCGGCCGGTGCGGACGGCGGTGAGCGTGCGGGCGCGGTCGCCGTTGATCAGCCGGACGCCGTGCCGGACGACGTCGCCGAGCAGGTAGAGGTAGGCGCCTTCGCCGGCGGCGAGGACGGGGAGGCGGGCCGGGGCGGTGCCGTCGAGTTCGGCGAGGAAGGCGGTGACGCGGGCGTCCAGGTCGCGGGCGAGGCGGGCGACGGCCTCGCCCGCCGGGGTCAGCGCGATGCGTCGGCCCTGCCGGGTGTAGAGGGGGCGGCCGAGGGTCTCGGCGAGCTTGCGGATCTTGACGTGCAGGGCCGGCTGGGAGATGTGCAGGTCCTCGGCGGCGCGGGTGAAGTTGAGGCGGTCGGCGAACGCGGCGAAGGAGGCGAGCGCGTCGGTGGACAGACGGCTCAGTTCCATAGCGCAGAACTATAGACCCAAGGCCGATCGATAGTTCTGCTCTAGTGGCGGTCGCGCCAGGGTTGACCGCATGGAACCTCGTCTCGGCATCGACTTCGGCCGCGTCATCCAGGGAGTCTCGGCTCCGGGGACGGACGACACGGTCTTCCTCGGCGGGTCCTTCGCGGCGGCGATGGCGTCCCCGGCGGCGGACGGCGTGTACGACGTCCTGCCGGGGCTCGTGGAGGCGTTCGGCGGACGGGCCTGGATCATCTCCAAGTGCGGCGACCGGGTCCGCGAGCGGACGCTGGCGTGGCTCGACCACCACGACTTCTACGGCCGGACGGGCCTGCCCAGAGGCAACGTCAGGTTCTGCCGGAAGCGGCCGGAAAAGGCGCTGCACTGCGCGGAGCTCGGCATCACCCACATGATCGACGACCGGCTGGACGTGCACCGGGCGATCCGCGACGTCGTCCCGCACCGGTACCTGTTCGGGCCGCAGAAGGGCGACGTCCCGGACTGGGTGCGGCACGTCCCGTCATGGGCGGACGCCTCGCTGATCAGCGAAGATATTCCGGCGGCACCGCGCCCGCGAGCCACACGCCGTTCGCGCTGACGCGGAACTCGTGGCCGTCGGCGGCCATCCGCCCGGCCTCGACGACCAGGACGGCGGGCGTACCGCGGCGCGCGCCGACGCGCCGGGCCGTCTCGGGGTCGGCGGACAGGTGGACGGCATGCCGGTCCATCCGCCGAAGCCCTTCGCGCCGGATCGACTCGACAGACCGCTCCGGCGTGCCGTGGTACAGCAGGGCGGGCGGCGCGACCACCGGGAGGTCGAGGTCGACCTCGATGCTGTGCCCCTGGACGGCCCTGATCCGGTCGCCGTCCAGCGCGTAGCGCCGCTTGTCGTTGACGGCGACCACGTGCTCCAGTTCGTCGCGCGTGATCGGGAAGCCGTGCCGCGCGGCGGCGTCGAGCAGGTCGGGGACACGGGCCCAGCCCCCGGCGTCGAGGGTGAGGCCGATGCGCTCGGGGCGGTGCCGCAGGTGCTTGGCGAGATACTTGGAGATCTTCACCGTGCGCCGCGCGTCCATGGATCCGCGACCACCCTCCCGCGCGTCCTGCCCGCCCGCGCCCTTTTCCGGGAATGCGTCAGGGCCGGTCGCGATGGACCGGCCCCGGGCGTGCGCGTGCTCCCTCGAGTCGCGCCGTGCTTACTTGGCCTGCAGGGCGGCGGCCTGCTTGGCGATGGCCGACTTGCGGTTGGCGGCCTGGTTCTTGTGGATGACGCCCTTGCTGACGGCCTTGTCCAGCTTGCGGGCGGCGACGCGCTGCGCGGCGACGGCGTTGTCGACCTCGCCGGCCTCGGCGGCCTCGCGGAACTTGCGGATCGCGGTCTTCAGCTCCGACTTGACGGCCTTGTTGCGCAGCCGCGCCTTCTCGTTCTGCTTGTTCCGCTTGATCTGGGACTTGATGTTAGCCACGTCGTAGTGCCTCAACCTTGGTTGCGATCATGGCCTGCCGACTCGGCAGGCGCGAACAGGATGTCTGACGGGGGCGGACGGTGCCCCGGGGCACGACGCTACGCCACACGCAGTCGCACAGCCTACCAATCACGCCCGTCCGCCGCGAACCGGCCAGGTGCGGGCGGGTGCGACCGGGTGCGGGCCGGCCTCCGCAGGCCCTGCACGGAGCATCGCGCGGGGCATGGGACCATGGGATGCAGATCCATTGTCCACCTGTGAGTTTGCGAACGGACCCCGGTGCCAGCGCCTGAGCCTGACAAGACCGATCCCGCGATCATCCGCAACTTCTGCATCATCGCGCACATCGACCATGGCAAGTCGACGCTCGCGGACCGCATGCTGCAGTTGACCGGTGTGGTCGAGGAGCGCCAGATGCGCGCCCAGTACCTCGACCGGATGGACATCGAGCGCGAGCGCGGCATCACGATCAAGAGCCAGGCGGTCCGGCTGCCCTGGAGCTCGGACGGCACCGACTACGTCCTGAACCTGATCGACACCCCCGGCCACGTCGACTTCTCCTACGAGGTGTCGCGGTCGCTGGCGGCGTGCGAGGGCGCGGTCCTGCTGGTGGACGCGGCGCAGGGCATCGAGGCGCAGACGCTCGCGAACCTGTACCTGGCGCTCGAGGCGGACCTGCACCTGATCCCGGTGCTGAACAAGATCGACCTGCCCGCGGCGCAGCCGGAGAAGTACGCCGAGGAGCTGGCCGGGATCATCGGCTGCGACCCCTCGGACGTGCTGCGGGTGTCGGGCAAGACCGGCGAGGGCGTCCGCGAGCTGCTCGACAAGATCGTGCGGGACGTGCCGGCGCCGGTCGGCGACCCGGACGGCCCGGCCCGCGCGCTGATCTTCGACTCGGTCTACGACACCTACCGCGGCGTGGTCTCCTACGTCCGGATCATGGACGGGCGGCTGTCGCGCCGCGAGAAGAGCCTGATGATGTCGACGGGGACCGCGCACGAGACCCTGGAGGTCGGCGTCATCTCCCCGGAGCCCAAGCCCGTGCAGGGGCTCGGCGTCGGCGAGGTCGGCTATCTGATCAGCGGGGTGAAGGACGTCCGGCAGGCGCGGGTCGGCGACACCGTGACCGTCGCGAGCCGTCCGGCGCCCGAGGCGCTCGGCGGCTACCGGGACCCGAAGCCGATGGTGTTCTCCGGCCTGTATCCGGTGGACGGCGACGAGTATCCCGAACTGCGCGACGCCCTCGACAAGCTGCAGCTGAACGACGCGGCGCTGGTCTACGAGCCGGAGACGTCGGCGGCGCTCGGGTTCGGGTTCCGCTGCGGGTTCCTCGGGCTACTGCACATGGAGATCGTCCGTGAGCGGCTGGAGCGCGAGTTCGGCCTGTCGCTGATCTCCACGGCGCCGAACGTGGTCTACCGGGTGGTCATGGAGGACGGGACGGAGCACACCGTCACCAACCCCAGCGAGTTCCCCGAGGGCAAGATCGGCGCGGTGTACGAGCCGGTCGTGAGGGCGACGCTGCTGTCCCCGAGCGACCACATCGGCGCGATCATGGAGCTGTGCCAGGGGCGGCGCGGGGTGCTGCTCGGCATGGACTACCTGTCGGAGGACCGGGTCGAGATCCGCTACACGCTGCCGCTCGCCGAGATCATCTTCGACTTCTTCGACCAGCTGAAGTCGCGGACCCGCGGGTACGCGTCGCTGGACTACGAGCCGAGCGGCGAGCAGGAGTCCGACCTGGTGAAGGTCGACATCCTGCTGCAGGGCGAGTCGGTGGACGCGTTCAGCCAGATCGTGCACAAGGACAAGTCGCGCGAGTACGGGCTGATGATGACCGCGAAGCTCAAGGAGCTCATCCCGCGGCAGCAGTACGAGGTGCCCATCCAGGCCGCGATCGGCGCGCGCATCATCGCGCGCGAGAACATCCGCGCCATTCGCAAGGACGTCCTCGCCAAGTGCTACGGCGGCGACATCTCCCGCAAGCGCAAGCTGCTGGAGAAGCAGAAGGAGGGCAAGAAGCGGATGAAGACGATCGGGCGGGTGGACGTCCCGCAGGAGGCGTTCGTCGCCGCGCTGTCGACCGGCGGCGAGTCCGCCGACAAGGGCCGCAAGTAGCTTTCCGGCAGGCCGGGCGGGCGCGGTGCCGCCGCCCGGCCCTCGGTCACTTGATCAGCGGCCAGGCGACGACGGCGGGCACCGCGCGGAACTCGCCGCGGTTGGCCGCGCGCGCGGCGTAGACCAGGAAGAACAGCACGACCGCGGTGAACAGCAGGGGCACCCAGATGAGGACCTCGACGGCGAGCGAGAGCAGGCCGCCGACGATCCAGACCGCGATCGCCGCGATGCCGATGTTCAGGCCCTGGGCGGCGTGCCGGCGGACGAACGGCGAGCGCGCCTTGCCGAGGTACACGATGCCGGGCGCGATGGCGCCGACGAGGAACTGGCCGAGGTAGGCCATCAGCGACCAGGTCCTGTCGTCGTCGCTGACGGGACCGTAGTGGCCCGGCATCGGCGTGGTGCCGGGGTGCTGCGGTGCCTGCTGCTGCCACGCCTGACCGGGCTGCTGGGGCTGCTGCCACGCCGAGTCCGGCTGCGGAGGTTGCTGCTGCCACGCCGCCCCCTGCTGAGGAGGCTGCTGCCAGGCCGATCCGGGCTGCTGCCACGGGCTCTGCTGCTGGGACGGCTGCTGCGGTTGCCGAGGCTGCTGCCATCCGGGCTGCGGGCCCTGGCCGGGCGACGGGGGAGGCCCGTAGGCCATGGCGGGTGTCCTCTCCGGGTTCGCTGAGCGAGGTGTTCGCGAAGTGTACGACTCCTTGGACGCGCCCGGAGTTCGCCCGGTTTCCCGCCTTTCCGCCCCCGCCGCCGGCGCAGAGGGCGTCAGGGACGCCAGAGGACTCCCGACGGGTTCTGCGGCGTGAGCGTGACCGAGCCCTTCCAGGTAAGGAACGACGGCTGCGGCAGGTACGAGGAGCCGAGGAAGAAGCCCCGGTTGACCGAGGTGACGGTGGCGGGCGCGCCGTTGTCGCCGAGCCCGATGGGCCGCCGGATCGCCTCGACGCTCGCGATGTCGGACGCCGTCGTACCCTCCGGCAGCTCGACCGTCGTCGCGACCGGACCGTCCCGGTCGATCGACCACGTCGGCTGGTCGTGGTCGGACCGGTAGAGCCGCGACGGGTCGGACTTCAGCCGCACCCCGAGCGCGACGCCCGGCACCGACCCGGTCCCGGTGGCGGCACCGGTCGTCTTGGCGAACTCGACGAACAGGTAGGTGCGCTGGTCGCCGACCGCCGTCGTCGCGGGGTCGGACGGGCTCTCGATCTTGCCCTCGCGGAGCATCTCCTGCGCCATCACCCGGTACGTCCAGGGCTGCTGGTCCATGACGTACTCGCGGGTGCGGTCCTGCGGGCGGGTCGCGGTGACGTCCGGCGTGAAGCGCAGCGGCGCGTCCGGCGTGATGGCGTCGCACATGTTGTTGTTCACCGTGCACGTCTGGAGCAGCGGATGGTCTGCCTCGTACTTGCCGGTGAACTGCAGCGTGGCGTGGTTGGGCGCCTGGTAGACGCCGGTGCCGTCCACCCGGTTCCCCTTGGCGTCGACCTCGACGCGGTAGATCCACTCGATGTCGGTGGTGCGGCCCCAGCGGGCCATGAGGGCGGGCGTGTCGGTGCCGCCGTCCTCGTTGCTCCAGACCACCGAGTATTCGAGGATCTGGTGGCCGGGAGTCGTGGCGGGCTTGGTCTCGTGCCAGGCGATCAGCGGAGTGTCGGTGGTGGCGTTCTGGTACGCGTCGCCGGTCAGCGCGAGGGTCCGTCCCACCACGACGGGGGCGTAGCGCAGGACGAGCTGGTCGGCGGCGGGCATCCGGACGCTCGGACGCGCCAGCCGCACGCTGCGGGCGGCGGGCGCGCTGCCCTTGGCGAACCGGAGCGTGACCTTGTGCCTGCCCCGGTCGACGTGGCCGAGGGCGAGGCTGCGGGGCGTCGGGTCGGACGACGGGACGACCAGGTCGGTGACGTGGCGGCCGTCCACCGCGATGGAGACCACGGCGGACTCGGCGCCCTTCTTCGCCCACGACACCCCGGGCGCGGACGCGGTGAAGCCGATCAGGGCCTCCCCGGCGCGGCCGGCGGAGAAGGTGAACGAGCGGGCGGGCCCGCCCCGGTGGACGTTGACGGTCCGCGGGGCCGAGGCCTGCGCGGGGGCGGCGACGGCGGCGAGGGGAGCGGCGGCGAGGGCGGCGGTGGTCAGGGCGAGGGCTGTGTGACGCGCACGGCTTCTCATGATCGGCGAACCTAGGGCGGCCGGATTGCGCCCCGGTGACGGGCAGGTCCCCGGTGCGTGTCGGGATCGTTGCCGCGAGCCGATCATCCGCCGCCGAACCCGTCCCGCTGGCTCAGGCGGTGCTCCACAGCGGGGCCAGGGAGGCCGGGAGCTGCAGCGACACGCCCGCGAACCGCGACGGCCCGTCCTCGTGCCGGACGGCGGAACGGCCCGCGGCGCGGTCGTCCGGCTCGTGGAGCGTGAGCCCCAGCGCGGGCAGCCGCACCGCCCGTCCCCGCCGCACGACCTCGTGCCCCAGCTCGGCCAGCAGCGCGGTCACGTCCCCGGACGGCTCGTCCAGCAGGTCGATCCCGTCCAGCCGGAACCGCATCTCCGGGTTGCCGCTCCAGCCGGGCCGGCGCGTCCCGCAGATCTCCGCGACCCGCTCGGCGCCGGTCGCGGACCGCTCGGTCGACAGCGACAGCATCCCGCGCCCCACCCGGACGCTGCGGTGATCGGCCCACCCGCACAGGAACTGCGCCCTCGGCGGCGGCGTCCCGCACCGCTCGGCGACCGCGGCGAGGGTCGCCCAGGCGTCCGGCGCCGGCGTGCTGAACAGCAGGTGGGCGTCCGGGAGCACGGCCCCGCGCCCCGGCTCCAGCGTGATCACGAACGGCGCGACCCGTCCCGGGAACCGCGCCGGATCGGCCTCCCGCAGCGTGACCAGGCCCTCCCACTCCACCGGGTCGTCGACCGCGAACCAGGTGATGGCGGCCTCCGCGCCGAGGTCGCCGAAGGTCGCGTCGGTGAGCCGCTCGGCGATCACGGCGCGCAGCCCCTCGGCCGTCTCGCCGAGCCGGCGCGGCCACCATGGCGGTTCGGGGTCGCGGCGCCCGCCGGTCTGCCAGCGGGTGCCGGGGACGTCGAACGCGGTGCGCCGCTCCGCGCCCTTGTCGTCCACGACGACGTAGTGCCACCCGTCCGGGCCGCCGCGCAGCAGTACCCGCGCGGGCACGCGCCCCCAGTCCACCGGCCCCTCGTTCCGCATTCGGACGACCCTATCCGCCCAAGAGGGGCGGCATGCGTCATTGCGGCCCGCGCCGCCGTCCCCGGCGCCCGGCTCGACCAAGATCGTCCCGGCTGGGCGGTGGCGGCGGCCGGCGGTTTCGCCGCGACACGGCCGGCGCTGCTCGATCCCGGCGCGGATGTCGGTACGGTCGGGGGCAGTGCTTCCCCGGGGGACGGCCCCGCACCGCGCGGGTCCGGCCTCCGCCGGGACGAGCGGCCACGACGGTACCGGAGGTTCGAGCGTGCCCCACTCCGAGCAGGTCCTGCGCTCCCCGCAGGAGCGCGAGACCGTGAACGGCGCCGTGCGCGCCCTGCGGTCGGCCGCACCCCAGGGCTGGGAGCGGCTCGGCTTCGAGTTCCGCGCCACCGTCGGCATCGACAGCGCCTCCTTCGAGGTCGAGGGCGCCGACGGCGAGCGCCGCAAGGCCACCCCGCCTGGCCAGGCCGTCGGCAAGATGGACGAGCTGCGCCGCGTCATGTACCGGCGGGGCAAGGGCGCCTGGTTCACCGCCCGGCTGGAGATCGAGCGCTCCGGCCGGTTCAGCGCCGAGTTCGACTACGACGGCGAACCCGACTTCACCCCGCCGCTCACGCCGTCCGCCTACGCGCTGGACCTGGACCGCTTCCCCCGCACCGACGCGCACATCCCCGGCTGGCTCCGCCGCAAGCTCGACGAGGCCTGACACGGCCGGACCATCCGGCCGGGCGCGGCAGACTGTAGAGGTGCCCTCCACGCTGCCCGACGGTGATCCCGTACCCGCCGACGGCGCGCTGCCCCGCAGCGCCCTGCACGGCCTGGGCACACGGCCGTTCGCGTTCTACGTGCACGTCCCGTTCTGCGTGACGCGCTGCGGATACTGCGACTTCAACACCTACACCGCCACCGAACTCGGGCCGGGCGCCAGCCGCGACTCCTATGCCGACACCGCCATCGCCGAAATCCGCATGGCCCGCAAGGTGCTCGGCGACGCGGACCTCCCCGTCGAGACGGTCTTCGTAGGCGGCGGCACACCGACCCTGCTCTCACCGGACGACCTGGGGCGCGTCCTCACGGCCATCGACACCGAATTCGGTCTCGCCCCCGGCGCCGAGGTCACCACCGAGGCCAACCCCGAATCGGTGGACGAGGCGTACGTGGCGAAGCTCCGCGAAGTCGGTTTCACACGCGTCTCCTACGGCATGCAGAGCGCGCGCGAGCACGTCCTGGCCGTCTTGGAGCGCACCCATACGCCCGGCCGCGTTCCGCAGGTCGTCGACTGGACGCGCAAGGCGGGCTTCGAGCACGTCAACCTCGACCTCATCTACGGGACGCCGGGGGAGACGGACGACGACTGGCGCGCGTCCTTGGAGGCCGCCCTCGAATGCGACCCCGACCACGTGTCCGCCTACGCGCTCATCGTCGAAGAGGGCACGCGCCTGGCGGCGCAGGTCCGTCGTGGTGAACTCGCCGCCCCGGACGACGACGCCATGGCCGACCGCTATCTGATCGCCGACGAACTCCTCAGCGCGCACGGCCTGCACTGGTACGAGATCTCCAACTGGGCCGCCGCGCCCGAGGCCGCCTGCCGCCACAACCTCCTGTACTGGACGGGCGCGGACTGGTGGGGCGTCGGCCCGGGCGCCCACAGCCACGTCGGCGGCACCCGCTGGTGGAACGTCAAGCACCCCGCCGCCTACGCCGCCCGCCTGGCCGAGGGCACCACGCCCGCGCACGCGCGCGAGATCCTCGGCGCCGACGACCGCCGCATCGAGCGCATCATGCTCGAACTCCGCCTAGCCGACGGCTGCCCCACCGACCTCCTGGACGACGCCGCCGTCCGGCGCGCCATCGCCGACGGCCTCCTCGCCCCGTCCCCCTACGAGCAAGGCCGCGCCGTCCTCACCCGCCAAGGCCGCCTCCTAGCCGACGCCCTAACCCGAGACCTGACCTGACCTGACCGTCGAGGGGCTTCCAGGGGCGCCTGAAAGCTTGAAGCTCAGCCGCCGGCCACGGGCAGGCACGCGGAGCGAGCGCAGCGAGCGGAGCGGGCCTGCCCGCCGACCGACAGGCTGTTTCGCCACGGAGCGCCAGCGGAGTGGCGAAACAGCCTGTCGGTCGCAACGGGGGTTCCAGGGGGTCGCCCCCCTGGACTAACACGTAACGAAGTCGATCAGCTCCTCCACCCTGCCGAGCAGGGCGGGTTCGAGGTCGGTGTAGGCGTTGACGGAGCCGAGGATGCGTTTCCAGGCCGCGCCCGTCTCGCAGTCCCAGCCGAGCGCTTCGACGACGACTTCCTTCCACGGGATGCCGCGGGGGACGCGGGGCCAGGCGGGGATGCCGACGGCGGCGGGCTTGACGGCCTCCCAGATGTCGATGAACGGGTGGCCCGTCACCAGGACGTGCGGGGAGGACACCTGCGCGGCGATCCGGCTCTCCTTGGACCCCTCCACGAGGTGGTCGACCAGGACGCCGAGGCGGCGGCCCTCCTCGGGGGCGAACTCCTCGACGATGGCGGGCAGATCGTCCACGCCCTCCAGGTACTCGACGACGACGCCCTCGACGCGCAGGTCGTGGCCCCAGATCTTCTCCACCAGCTCGGCGTCGTGGAGGCCCTCGACGTAGATCCGGCTCTCCTTGGCGACCTGCGCGCGCAGCCCCTGCACGGCGATCGACCCCGAGGCCGAGCGGGCGGGCCCGGTGGGCGCGGCGGCCGGCCGGACGAGGGTGACCGGCTTGCCGTCGATCAGGAACCCGGCCTTGGTGAGCGGGAACACGCGGCGCTTGCCGAACCGGTCCTCCAGCGTGACGCCGAACTTGTCGCAGCCGACGACGGCGCCGCAGAAGCCGCTGTCGGGGTCCTCGGCGACCAGGCCGGATTCGGCCGGGACCTCCGGGATCTGCCCCTTGCGGGGGCGGCGCCAGTCGCCGGCGAGCACGTCGTTTCCGTAGTTGTCGCTCCGCACGGTTCCGCACCCTAACGGCCGGGATAAGATCACGCAGCCGCGCGCCCGGGCACGGACGGCCGCGGACCCCCGGAACGTCCCCGCCGGGCCGTACACTTGGCACTCGGAACTTCGGAGTGCCAGCAACGCCCCGGCGGCGGTATACCTGGACGTGAGGACCTGTGGAAGGTGCAGAAGGAGGTGACCGGGTGCTTGACGACCGGAAGCTCGCGGTACTGCGCGCCATAGTCGAGGACTACGTCTCCACGAACGAGCCGGTGGGCTCCAAGGCGCTCGTGGACCGGCACAACCTCGGAGTGTCCTCGGCCACCATCCGCAACGACATGGCGGTCCTGGAGGAGCAGGGGTACATCGCCCAGCCGCACACCAGCGCGGGGCGCGTCCCCACCGACAAGGGATACCGGCTGTTCGTCGACCGGCTGTCCACGATCAAGCCGCTGTCGATCGCCGAGCGCCGCGCGATCGAGACGTTCCTGTCCGGCGCCTACGACCTGGACGACATCGTCGGCCGCACCGTCCGGCTGCTGGCGCAGCTGACGCGGCAGGTCGCGGTCGTGCAGTACCCGTCGCTGACCCGCTCGTCGGTGCGGCACGTGGAGCTGGTCCCGGTCGCCGAGGGCCGGCTGCTGCTGGTGCTGATCACCAACACCGGCCGGGTGGAGCAGCGCGTCATCGAGACCGGGAAGATCTCCGAGGAATCGGTGGGGCACCTGCGGGCGTTGCTCAACACGTGCCTGGACGGGCTGGGCTTCGGCGACGTGCCGTCGGCCGTGGCGGACCTGCCGGACAAGGTGGACCCGGACGAGCGTCCGGTCGCCGCCGCGGTCCTGTCGGTCCTGCTGGAGACGCTCGTCGAGAACCACGAGGAGAAGATCGTCTTCGCCGGGGCGGCGAACCTGGCCGCGGTCGACTTCTCCCAGAGCCTGCGGGAGGTGCTGGTGGCGTTGGAGGAACAGGTCGTGCTCATGCGGCTGCTCGGCGAGACCGGCGACTCCTCTACTCTTACGGTGCGGATCGGCACCGAGAACCCCGACGAGGGGCTCCGATCGACCTCGGTCGTCGCCGCCGACTACGGCGTCGGCGACCTCACCCTGGCCCGGCTCGGCGTACTCGGGCCGACACGCATGGACTACCCCGGCACGATGGGAGCGGTACGGGCAGTGGCACGCTACGTGGGACAGATCCTGGCGGGGTCGTAAGTGGCCAACGACTACTACGCGACCCTCGGCGTCCGCCGGGACGCCAGCGCCGACGAGGTCAAGAAGGCGTACCGGCGGCTCGCCCGCGAGCTGCACCCGGACGTCAACCCCGACCCGGAGACGCAGGAGAAGTTCAAGGAGATCACCCAGGCCTACGAGGTGCTCTCCGACCCCAGGAAGCGCGAGATGTACGACCTCGGCGCGGACCCGTTCGCGCCGGGCGGCGCGGGGGCGGGCGCCGGCGGCTTCGGCGGCGCGGGGTTCCCGTTCAGCGACATCATGGACGCCTTCTTCGGCACCGCGACCTCGCGCGGCCCGCGCTCGCGGGCGCGCCGCGGCCGCAACGCGACGCTGCGCGTCGAGCTGGACCTGGCGGAGACGGCGTTCGGGACGACCCGCGAGCTGTCCATCGACACCGCGGTCGCCTGCACCACCTGCGAGGGGTCCGGCTGCGCGCCCGGCACGCACCCGGAGACCTGCGAGACCTGCCACGGCCGCGGCGAGGTGCAGCAGGTGCAGCGCTCCTTCCTCGGCCAGGTCATGACCGCCCGGCCGTGCCCCGCCTGCGGCGGGTTCGGCTCGGTGATCCGGCACCCGTGCACCGAGTGCTCCGGCGACGGCCGGGTCCGCACCCGGCGCACCGTCAAGGTCAAGATCCCGGCGGGCGTGGAGAACGGCATCCACATCCAGCTGGCCGGCGAGGGCGAGGTCGGCCCGGGCGGCGGCCCGCCCGGCGACCTGTTCCTGGAGATCGCCGAGAAGCCGCACCCGATCTTCGAGCGGGAGGGCGACGACCTGCACTGCACGGTCGAGATCCCGATGACCGCCGCCGCGCTCGGCACCAGCGTCACGATCGAGACGCTGGACGCCGCCGAGGAGGTCGACATCAAGCCCGGCACCCAGTCCGGCCAGGTCATCACGCTCTACAACCGGGGCGTGCGGCACCTCAACGAGTCCGGCCGCGGCGACCTGATGATCCACGTGAACGTGGAGACGCCGAACCGGCTCGACGAGGAGCAGGAGGAACTGCTGCGCCGGCTCGCCGCGCTCCGCGGCGAGGAGCGCCCGCCCGGCAAGTTCGCGCCGGGGCAGCGCGGCATGTTCTCGCGCCTGCGGGACGTGTTCAACCAGCACTGAAGAGCCACGGTGTCGGCCTACCAGGAGGGCCGCGACGGCACGCCGCCGGCCGCCGGCGGGCGCGCGGGCGGCGGCCCGGGAGGAGCGGGATGAGCCCGCCGGTGTTCCTCGCCGATCCCGGCCGGCTGCGCGCCGACCGGGTCGTGCTAGACGGCGCCGAGGGCCGGCACGCCGCGGCCGTGCGTCGGCTGCGGCCCGGTGAGCGGGTCGACCTGACCGACGGGGACGGGCTGCTCGCCGAGTGCGTCGTCGCCGCCGCCGACCGCGCGGCCCTGACCCTGGACGTGCTGGCCCGCCGCGTCGAGCCGGCGCCCTCGCCCCGCCTGGTCGTCGTCCAGGCGCTGCCGAAGGGCGACCGGGGCGAGCTCGCGGTGGAGACCATGACCGAGGCCGGCATCGACGAGATCGTCCCGTGGGCGGCGGCCCGGTGCGTCACCCAGTGGCGCCCGGAACGCCGCGAGAAGGCGCTCGGGCGGTGGCGCGGCACGGCCCGGGAGGCCGCCAAGCAGGCCCGCCGCAGCCGGCTGCCGCAGGTGGCGGACCTGGCGGCCACCGCCGACGTCGCCGCGCGGATCGCCGCCGCGCCGCTCGCGCTCGTCCTGCACGAGGACGCGGAGGAGCGGCTCAGCGCCGTGCGGCCGCCCGCCGAGGGCGACATCGTCCTGGTGGTCGGCCCCGAGGGCGGGATCGCCGAGGACGAGCTCGAACGTTTCGCGGCCGCGGGCGCGCGGACGGTCCGGCTCGGCCCGACCGTCCTGCGCACCTCGACCGCCGGGGTCGCCGCCGCGTCCGTGCTGATGGCCGCCACCGGCCGCTGGTGACCCGCGCCCGGCCGGGCGCGGGCCGGGCCGGTCAGGGGGCGGAGGCGCCGGCCCCCTGGTCGGCGGTGGTGGCCGGGGTGGAGCTGGCGGGCGGCGTCGGCTGCTCGGTCGGCTGCGTCGGCGTGGACGGCGGGGGCGTCGTCGGCGTCTGCGTCGGCGTCGGGCTCGTGGTCGGGCTGCCGCTCGGGCACGGCGAGGCGGACGCCTTCGCGCCGCCCCTGGACGACGAGCCGGACCCGGACGCCTTCGCGCCGGTGCCCGCGGACGGGGAACCGCACGGCGTCGGCCCGGTCGAGGTCGTCGGCGACGACGAGGCCGACGTGCTCGGCGACCCCGACGCGTCGGGCTGCGAAGCCCGGGGCGAGCCGGGCACGACGGGATTGCCCTGGGAGTCGACGTGGTCGCCGGCGTGGGCGTTGCGGTCGTTGTCCGACGGCCCGTTACTGCCGACCGAATGCTGGATCAGGTCGATCGTGTGCGGCGCGGTCACGCCGAGGCCGGCTATGGCCACGGCCGCGGCCACGGCGAGCGCGGGCCGCGCCCAGGTCAGGGCGAACCGGTCCAGGCCGTACCAGGCCGTGCCGAACCGTTCCAGGCCGAACCAGCGCCGGCGGCGCGGGTCGGCGATGCGGGCCCGGATGCGCTCCAGGCCGTCGTCGGCGGGGGTGACCGAGTCCGCCTCCGCGTGCAGGGCGCGGCGGAGGATCTCGCCGTGCTCGTCGTGGGGGTCGGTGGTCATGAGAACTGCTCCAGGACGTTGCGTAGCGCGGTCATGCCGCGCGCCGTATGACTCTTCACGGCGCCGCGGGAGATGCCCATGGCGTTGGCGATCTCCGCTTCGGACAGATCGGCGTAGTAGCGGAGCACGAGCGCCTCCCGCTGGCGGGCGGGGAGGCGGGAGAGCGCGTCGATCACCGCCGAGCGTTCCAGCTCGCCGATCGCTCCGGCCTCCGCGCTCGGCGCGTCCGGCAGCCCCTTCGGGGCGTACTTCTCGACGACGGCGCGGTGCCGCAGCACCGATCGCGACCGGTTGACCACGGACTGGCGCAGGTAGGACAGGGCCTTGTCGGGGTCGCGCAGGCGGCGCCAGCCGCCGTGCATCGCCACGAACGCGTCCTGGACGACCTCCTCGGCCGTCCCGGAGTCGCGCACGAGCATGGCGGCGAGACGCACGAGCGAGCGGTAGTTGGCGCTGTAGAGCGCGGTCACCGCCTGATCGGCGTCCCAGGCGACGGCCACGGCCCCCGCCGTTCCCCTGGCCACGAGGGTCTCGGTCACGTCAGTGGGACGCGCACCCTCGCCGTTGGGTTTACGAAAGGGCATGTTCTTGAGGACCTCGGTCACCTATCCGCCGCCTTCACCGCCCCCGGGCCGCCCATTCGGGCGAGCCGTTCGGACCGGCATCGAATCGGGTTTCCCCCACCCGCGCGAGCGCGCGGCAACGCCCTCGGACCGGGGGGTACGCCCTGAGTTGACAACCTTAACCAGTGGCCGGTCGGAATGCGGCTCGACAACCGGAGATCGACGCCGGAAACATTAGCGATCTTGGGGCGTCGCGGGCCATCCCCGCGGTGGTCTCGATAGGATCTCGGACGCGGCCAGGGCCGCCGTGAGGGGAGACAGATGACCGACTGCCTGTTCTGCAAGATCGTTTCCGGGGACGTGCCCGCCAAGGTCGTCCGGGACTCCGCGCGCGTGCTGGCGTTCCGCGACATCAACCCGCAGGCGCCCACGCACGTGCTGGTCATCCCCAAGGACCACCACCCCACGGCCGCCGAGCTGGCCGCCGCCGACCCGGCGCTGCTGGCCGAGGTGCTCGGCGAGGCGCACCGGGTCGCGGTGGACGAGGGGATCGACGGCACCGGCTACCGGATCGTCTTCAACACCGGCGCCCAGGCCGGCCAGACCGTCTTCCACGTGCACGCGCACGTGCTCGGCGGGCGTGGCCTGAACTGGCCGCCCGGCTGACCGCCCGCCCGGCCGCCCGGCCGGGCCGACCGACCGAGGTCCGGCCGGCCCGCGCCGGTCCCGCGGGCGCCGCGGCGGGCGCGCGCAAAAGCGGCGGCGTTCCGTCGGGGGGTCCCAGTACCATGGAAACGCAACCCTGGACACCCGGAGCGAACAGAAGGCAGGTCGGAGAGGCCGCAAGGCCCGGCTGATGGTCGAATCAACTCACACGAGGTCAACTCGTACCGGGCGCGACGACCGTGCGGGCGCGCGCTCCCAGATCAAGATCGTGGTGCCGGACGACCATTCGATGGTGAGCCTGCTGGGCTCGCGGGACGAGCTGCTGCACGCGGTCGAGCGCGCCTTCGGCAGCGACGTCGACGTGCACGTCCGCGGCAACGAGATCACCGTGACCGGCCCGCAGGAGCAGACCGATCTGGCGTCCCGGCTGTTCACCGAGATGCTCGAGCTGCTCAAGAACGGCACCCAGCTCACCCCCGACGCGGTCGAGCGCAGCCTGGCGATGCTGCGCGGCGAGGGCGGCGAGCGCCCGGCGGAGGTCCTCACCCTGGACGTGCTGTCCAGCCGGGGCCGCACCATCCGCCCGAAGACGCTGAACCAGCGCCGCTACGTCGACGCGATCGACAAGCACACGATCGTGTTCGGCATCGGCCCCGCGGGCACCGGCAAGACCTACCTGGCGATGGCCAAGGCCGTCCGCGCGCTGCAGGACAAGAAGGTCAACCGGATCATCCTGACGCGCCCGGCGGTCGAGGCGGGCGAGCGGCTCGGCTTCCTGCCCGGCACGCTCTACGAGAAGATCGACCCGTACCTGCGGCCGCTGTACGACGCGCTGCACGACATGGTCGACCCCGACTCGATCCCGCGCCTGATGGCCGCCGGCACCATCGAGGTCGCCCCCCTGGCGTACATGCGCGGCCGGACGCTGAACGACTCGTTCATCATCCTGGACGAGGCGCAGAACACCTCGCCCGAGCAGATGAAGATGTTCCTCACCCGGCTCGGGTTCGGGTCGAAGGTCGTGGTGACCGGCGACGTCACCCAGGTCGACCTGCCGAACGGGCAGCTGAGCGGGCTGCGCGTCGTCCAGGACATCCTGGACGGCGTCGAGGACATCCACTTCTCCCGGCTGAACAGCCACGACGTCGTCCGGCACAAGCTGGTGACCGACATCGTCGACGCCTACAACCGCTACGACGAGGCGCGGGTGCCGGAGCTGAAGCAGGGCGCCGGCGGCCGCGGCGCGCCGCGCAAGCGGGGGCGGCAGTGAGCATCGAGGTGCTGAACGAGTCCGGCGTCGAGGTCGACGAGGAGAACCTCGCCGGCCTCGCCCGCCACGTCCTGGACGGGATGCGCGTGCACCCCCTCGCCGAGCTGTCGATCCTGCTCGTCGACGAGGACGCGATGACCGAGCTGCACGAGAAGTGGATGGACGAGCCCGGCCCCACCGACGTGCTGTCGTTCCCGATGGACGAGCTGCGCCCCGGCCACATGTCCGGCGGCGCCGACGAGGACGGCGAGACCGACCCGGGCCTGCTCGGGGACGTCGTGCTGTGCCCGCCGGTGGCCGAGCGGCAGGCGAAGGAGGCCGGGCACGGCACCGCGGCCGAGCTGGAGCTGCTGACCGCGCACGGCATCCTGCACCTGCTCGGCTACGACCACGCGGAGCCCGAGGAGCACAAGGAGATGTTCGGCCTGCAGGCCGGGCTGCTCGCCTCCTGGCGGGGGGAACGCGGCCGCTGATGAGCACCGCGCAGGGGTGGCTGTCCGCCCTGGCGGTGGGCCTGGTCCTGATGGCGGGCCTGCTGGCCGGCGCCGAGACCGCGCTCGCCCGGGTCTCCCGGGTCACCGTCGAGGAACTCGTCCGGGAGAACCGGCGCGGCGCCGGCAAGCTCGCCGAGGTCGTCGCCGACCCGGCCCGCTACGTCAACATGGTCCTGCTGCTGCGGATCGGCTGCGAGCTGGTCGCCACGGTGATCGTCGCGGACCTGTGCATCTCGTGGCTGGACGAGACGTGGCGCGCCTACGTCGTCGCCGCCGCGGTCATGATCGTGGTCAGCTACGTCGTCATCGGGGTGGGGCCGCGCACCCTCGGCATCCAGCACGCCGGCCGGATCGCGCTGGCCGGCGCCGCGGTGATCCACCCGATCACCCGGGTGCTCGGGCCGCTGCCCCGGCTGCTGATCGCGCTCGGCAACGCCCTCACCCCGGGCCGCGGGTTCCGCGAGGGACCCTTCGCGTCCGAGGCCGAGCTGCGCGACCTGGTCGACCTCGCCGAGCAGCGCAGCCTGATCGAGCCGGACGAGCGGCAGATGATCCACTCGGTGTTCGAGCTGGGCGACACCCTCGTCCGCGAGGTGATGGTGCCGCGCACCGACATCGTGTTCATCGAGCGCGGCAAGACGCTTCGGCAGGCCATGTCGCTGGCGCTGCGCAGCGGCTTCTCCCGCATCCCGGTCGTCGGCGAGAACGAGGACGACGTCGTCGGCATCGCCTACCTCAAGGACGTCGTCCGCCGCAGCCAGGAGAACCCCGGCCGGGAGACCGTCGAGACGGTCGGCTCGGTCATGCGGGACGCGACCTACGTCCCCGACAGCAAGCCGATCGACGAGCTGCTCCGCGAGATGCAGGCCCGCCAGATCCACCTCGCGGTCGTCATCGACGAGTACGGCGGCACCGCCGGCCTGGTCACCATCGAGGACATCCTCGAGGAGATCGTCGGCGAGATCACCGACGAGTACGACGTGGAGATCCCGCCGGTGACCTGGCTCGACGACGGCGCCGCCCGCGTCACCGCCCGCCTTCCGGTGGAGGACCTCGCCGAGCTGTTCGACGTCGAACTGGACGCCGAGGAGGTCGAGACGGTCGGCGGCCTGCTCGCGCACGCCCTCGGCCGCGTCCCGATCGAGGGCTCCACCGCCGAGGTCGGCCCCGCCGAAGGCGAGACCCCCGTCCTGTCCCTCAAGGCCGAGACCATAGCCGGCCGCCGCAACCGCATCGGCACGGTTCTAGTCCGCCGGTTGGGCTGACCCAGGGGGTTGTGTTTTCCCAGGGGGCGACCCCCTGGAACCCCCGTCAACGGGCGGCTGAGGTTCGAGCTGCCGGGCCGGGGGTCAGACGGTTGTGCGGAGGTCGCCGGTGGGGGCGGCTACGAGGATGGGGGCCTTGGGGCCCAGGTCGCGGACGGCGCTGATGTCGGCGGGGTCGGCGGTCTCGGCGGCGGTGACGACGGCGGCGGCCTCGAGGTCCTCGGCGCCGCTGGAGACGGCCATCGCGACGGCGACCTTGAGGGCCGACAGCTTCAGCGACGGCAGGTCCACGCTCGTGGCGGAGTAGGTGCGGCCCGTCTCGTCGCGGACGGCGGCGCCCTCGGCGGCGCCCGTGCGCGCCCGCGCCGACCGGGCCAGGGTGATGATCTTCGCGTCCTCGGCGTTCAGCTCGCTCACGAGCCCAGCGTACGGCCTTGCCGGCGGCCGCAAGTCACCGGCAACCGGGCGGCAAGCGGGGCGGACGACCCTGGGCGGTGTCGGATCACACCGTTCTGGGGGAGGGCCATGTCACGCCTGCTCTACCGCCTCGGCAAGGCAGCGGCCTTGCGGCCGTGGCGGTCCATCGTCGTCTGGCTGGTCCTCGTCGGCGCGCTGGCCGGTCTTGCGGGCGTCGCCGGGGGCGCGCTGCACGATGACTACACGCAGTCCGGAAGCGGGTCGCAGAAGGCGAGGGACCTGCTGGAGGAGCGGTTCCCCGCGTTGTCGGGCGCGGACGCGCGGGTCGTGGTGCACGCGAAGTCGGGCCGCGTCGACGGGGCGGCGCTGGCCGTCGCGGGGGCGCGGCTGCGCACGCTCCCGCATGTCAGCGCGGTGGATCCGGCGCAGCCGAGCCCGGACGGGCGGACCGCGCTGCTCACCGTCCGGTACTCGGTGCAGGTCACCGAACTGGCACCGAAGGAGAGCGTCGACCGGCTGAAGTCGGCGACGCGGAACCTCGACGCCGCCGGCTACCAGGTGGAGTTCGGCGGCCAGGTGCCCGAGAACGTGACCGCGCCGGGCGGCGTCGCCGAAGGAGTCGGGGTCGTGGCCGCGCTGGTGGTCCTGTTCCTGGCGTTCGGGTCGGTGGTGGCGGCCGGGCTGCCGCTCGTGGTCGCGCTGGCCGGGCTCGGGGCCGGCGTGTCCGGGGTCACGCTGCTCGCCGCGTTCACCGACGTGTCGACGACCGCGCCCACGCTGGCGGTCATGGTGGGGCTGGGCGTCGGGATCGACTACGCGCTGTTCATCCTCACCCGGCACCGGGAGGGGCTGGCCGAGGGCCTGGACGTGCCCGAGGCGGCGGGACGCGCGATCGCGACCGCCGGCCAGTCGGTGATCTTCGCCGGGTTCACGGTGCTGCTGGCGCTGTGCGGGCTGGTGCTGTCGCGGAACCCGGTCTACATGACGATGGGGTTCGCGACCGGGCTCGTCGTGGCGGCCACGGTCGCGAGCGCCGTCACGCTGCTGCCCGCGGTGCTGGGCCTGGCCGGACGCCGGGTGCTGCGCCGCCGCGACCGGGCCCCCGGGGCGACGATCCACGCGGACTCGCCGCGGGTGCGGCGCTGGGCCGAGCATGTCGGGCGCCGCCCGTGGGCGTGGCTGCTGGCCGGGCTCGTCCTGATGATCACGCTGGCGGCGCCCGCGCTCGGG
Source organism: Actinomadura opuntiae (assembly GCF_030283205.1). GTDB lineage: Bacteria > Actinomycetota > Actinomycetes > Streptosporangiales > Streptosporangiaceae > Spirillospora. The sequence continues at coordinate 185,520 of NZ_JASNWF010000013.1, read as the reverse complement.
ATGCGCACGTGGCCGAGCGACGCCAGCAGCGAGCCGGAGTCCAACACCGTCCGGCGGGCGTACGACCTGGTCGCCGAGGGGTTCGGCGACGGCGCCAACGGCCCGCTGATCGTCGCCGTCGACCTGCGGAAGGCCGACGCGAGCACGCTGCCCGCCCTGCGGGAGCGGATCGCCCGCACCGACGGGGTGGTGAGCGTGTCGCCGCCGCTGCTGTCCCCGGGCCGTGACGCCGCCGTCCTCGTGGCCACGCCGAAGTACGGGCCGCAGGACGAGCGGGCGCCGGCCGTCGTCGACCGGATCCGCGGCCGCGACCTGCCGCCCGGCGCGGAGATCACCGGGCTCACCGCTGCGTACGTGGACCTGTCGCGCTCGCTGTCGGACCGGCTCTGGCCGATGATCGGGGCGGTCGTCGCCACCTCGTTCGTGATGCTGATGATCGTCTTCCGGTCGCTGGTCGCGCCGCTGAAGGCCGCCGCGATGAACCTGCTGTCGATCGGCGCCGCCTACGGGGTGCTGACGGCGGTGTTCCAGTGGGGCTGGGGAGCGGGGCCGCTCGGGCTGCCGCACGGCGTGCCGGTGTCGTCGCTGATCCTGCTGCCGATGTTCGCGGTGCTGTTCGGGGTGTCGATGGACTACGAGGTGTTCCTGCTGTCGCGGGTCCGGGAGGAGTGGCTGCGGCACGGCGACGCGCGCGGCTCGGTGTCGTCCGGGCTGGCCGCCACGGGCCGGGTGATCAGCAGCGCCGCGCTGATCATGGTCGCGGTCTTCCTCGGCTTCGCCGCCGACCCCGGCCTGGTCATCAAGCAGATGGGGGTGGGCCTCGCGGTCGCGGTCGCGCTGGACGCGACGGTCGTGCGGCTCGTGCTGGTGCCCGCCGCGATGGCGCTGCTCGGACGGGCGAACTGGTGGCTGCCGAAGCCGCTCGCCCGCGTGCTGCCGGAGATCGACCTGCACGGCGCCGAGCCGGCGGACGCCGGACGCGAGCGGGAGCCCGCGCCGGCGCGCTGACGCCGCCGAGGCGCCGCTCGCACCGGACCGGCAGGGGATCACGGCGGCGGTCACGGCCCGGTTAGGCTGATCGGGCCATGACCACCGCCGTCCGCGTCCTCGGGACGTTCGCCGTGCACGTCGCGGGCGTGCCCACCGACCTGGGCGGTCCCCGGCGGCGCTCGGTGCTGGCGCGCCTCGCCGCGGCGCACGGCCGCATGGTCCCCGCGGACCGGCTCGTCGACGACCTGTGGGCGGGCACGGCGCCGCCGCACGCCGCCGCCGGCCTGCAGTCGTTCGTGTCGCACCTGCGCCGCGCCCTCGAACCCGGACGGCCGCCCCGCACGCCCGCCCGCGTCCTGGTCACCGAACCGCCCGGGTACGCCCTGCGGCTGCCGGACGACGCCGTCGACGCCTGGCGGTTCGACGCGCTGATCGACCGGGCCGCGCGGCTGCTGGACGCCGGCGACCCGTCCGGGGCCCGCCGCGACGCCGAGGCGGCGCTGGCCGAGTGGCGCGGGCCCGCCTACGCCGAGTTCGCCGCGCTGCCGTGGGCCGCCGCCGAGGCCGCCCGGCTCGACGAGCGGCGCCGCCTCGCCGTCGAGCGCCGCGCCGAGGCGATGCTCGCGCTCGGGACCGCCGCCGAGGCCGTCCCCGACCTGGAGGCGCACACCGCCGCCCACCCGCTGCGCGAGGAGGCGTGGCGGCTCCTGGCCCTCGCCCTGTACCGAGCGGGACGGCAGGGCGACGCGCTCGCCGCGCTCCGCCGCGCCCGCGCCGCCCTCACCGAGGAACTCGGCGTCGACCCCGGCCCCGCCCTGCGCGACCTCGAAGCCGGCATCCTCGCCCAGGCCCCGGACCTCGGCGGCGGAGCGGAACGGCCCGCCCGGTACGTGGCGCGGGCGGCGGCCGCGGAGCCGTCCGGCGCCCCGTTCGTCGGGCGGGAGCGGGAACTGGCCCGGCTGGACGAGGCGGCCCGCGAAGCCGAGGCCGGACGCGGCACCACCGTCCTCATCAGCGGCGACGCCGGAATGGGCAAGACGGCCCTCACCGAGCGGTTCGCCCGCCTGCTCGCCGGACGGGGCTGGACGTGCGCGTGGGGACGCGCGCCGGAGACCGGGGGAGCGCCCGCCGCCTGGCCCTGGGCCGAGCTGCTGCGCGACCTCGCCGCCACCGCCCCGCCCCCCGCCGCCCTGGCCGTCCGCCTCGCCCCGCTGCTGGACGACGCCGCGACCGGGCACGGCGCCGCCGACGTCAGCGCCGGCCGGTTCCGCCTGCATCTCGCCGCCGGTGACTACCTCGCCGGGCTGGCCGAAGGCAGGCCGCTCCTGCTCGTCCTCGAGGACCTGCACTGGGCGGACGAGGAGACCCTCGCGCTGCTCACCTGGCTGGCCGGGCGGGTCCGCGACCGCCGCGTCCTGCTCGCCGCGACGTTCCGGCAGACCGAGGTCCCGGGCCCGCTCGCCGGCGCGCTCGCCGCGCTGGCCCGGCGGGAGCCGGCCCGGATCGAGCTGCCCGGGCTGTCGGCCGCCGAGGTCGCCGCGCTGGTCCGCGGCGTCTGCGACACCCGGCTCGGCGACGCGGAGCTGTCCGCCATCGCCGAACGGACCGGCGGGAACCCGTTCTTCACCCGGGAGACCGCGCGGCTGCTCGCCGCCGAGGGCCTGCCCGCCGCGACCCGCCGGGTGCCCGCCGGCGTCGGCGACGTGCTGCGCCGCCGCATCGCCCGGCTCCCCGAACCCGCCCGGACCGTCCTGCGCGACGCCGCCGTCGCCGGCCGCGACGCCGCCCTGGACGTGCTGACCGACCTGTCCGGCGACGAGGACACCGTGATCGACGCCGTCGACGCCGCCCTCGCCGCCGGCCTGGTCACCGAGCCCGCGCCCGGACGCATGCGGTTCGCGCACGCCCTCGTCCGCGACACCCTCTACACCGACCTGTCGAGCGCCCGCCGCACCCGCCTGCACGGCCGCGTCGCCGCCGCCCTCGAACGGCACAGCCCCGACGAGGTCGCCGCCATCGCGCACCACTACCTGGAGTCCGGCACGGCGCCCGACCGGGCCGTCCGGTACGCGCGGCTCGCGGCGGAGGCGGCCGAGGCCCGCTACGCCCATCGCGTCGCCGCCGACCTGTGGGTCCGCGCCGCCGAGACGCTGCGCGCCCGCGGCGAGGGCGCCGCCCGCGAACGGCTGGAGATCGAGACCGCCGCGATCCGCGCGACCGCGCTGGCCGGGCAGGTCGTCGACGCCCGGGACCGCCGCCGCCGCGCCATCGCCGACGCCCGCGCGCTCGGCGACGTCCGCCTCCTCGCCCGGATCATCGTCGCCTTCGACGTGCCGACCCTGTGGACCAGCCGCGAGTACGGGATCCTCGACCGGGAGGTCATCGAGGCGACCGAGCACGCCCTCGCAGGCTCGCCCGGCGACGACCCCGCGCTGCGCGCCCGCCTCCTGACGACCCTCGCGATCGAACTGGAGGGCGAGCAGGACGACCGGGGCGCCAGGGCGGCCCGCGAGGCCGTCGAGACCGCCCGCGGGCTCGGCGACCCCGCCCTGCTGGCCGCCGCGCTCAACGGCGGCTACCTCAACGGCTACCGCTCCGCCGACGGCCTGCGCGAACGCCGCCGCATCGCCGCCGAACTCCTCGACCTCGCGACCGAGCACGACCTGCCCGGCTACCTCGTCCTCGCCCGCCTGCAGCTCCAGCAGACCGAGGTCGCCTCCCTCGACCTCGCCGCCGCCCGCCGCCACCTGGACGAGGGCCGCCGGCTCGCCGAGCACTACGGCCTCCCGCTGCTCGCGATGATCGCCGAGTGGTACGGCGGCCTCGCGCACACGTTCGGCGCCCGCTACGACGAGGCGGAACGGGTCTACACGCAGGTCGGCGGCGCCATCGGCCGGACCGGCATCTGGAGCAGCGAGCGCGGCATGATGCTCGTCGGCGCGTTCTGCCTGCGGTACGTCCAGGGGCGCGCGGGCGAACTGGTCGACGAGACCGCCTGGCTGCGCGCGCAGTGGCCGCACGTCGCCGCGACCTCCGACATCCACGTCCTGGCGCTGGCCGCCGCCGGCCGCCTCGACGAGGCCCGCCGCGCCGCCCCCGCCGACACCGCGCCGGTCCGCCGCGACTACTTCTACGACCTGGTCATGGCGATCCGCGCCCGCCGGGCCCTCGCGCTCGGCGACCGCGCCCTCGCCGCCGAGACCTACGACGCGCTGCTCCCGTACGAGGGGCACGTCACCGGCGGCGCCACCGCCGTCGCCACCATCGGCCCCGTGGACGAGGTCCTCGCCGACCTCGCCCGCTTCCTCGGCCTCCCCGAAGCGACCGCCGCCGCCCACGACCGCAAGGCCGCCGAGGTCATGAGGGTGCTGACGGGTGTCGGCCCAGGGACGGCCTGACCGTCGGGCGCACCCCGGCGATCAGGCGCGCGTCCGTGACCCCGACGGGGGCGAGCCGGAGCGACGCGGCGATCGCCGCAGTGCCCGTTGAAGGAAGGCGCTCTGGCGCCTGAGGCCGAGGGCACTGCAACAATATGGAGCGTGACGAGCAGCGGAGACGTGATGGGCGGGGTCGCGCCCGCGGGGTATCGGGCCGGGTTCGCCTGCTTCATCGGCCGGCCGAACGTGGGGAAGTCCACCCTGATGAACGCGCTGGTCGGCACCAAGGTGGCGATCACCAGCAGCCGGCCGCAGACGACCAGGCGGGCGATCCGCGGGATCGTGCACCGGCCGGAGGCGCAGCTCGTCGTGGTGGACACGCCCGGCCTGCACAAGCCCCGGACGCTGCTGGGGGAGCGGCTGGACAGCCTCGTCCGCTCGACCCTCACCGAGGTGGACGTGATCGGCTTCTGCGTGCCCGCCGACCAGCCCGTCGGGCCCGGCGACAAGTACATCGCGCGGGAGCTGGCGGGGGTGAAGAAGACGCCGGTCGTGGCGATCGTCACCAAGACCGACCTGGTCGCGCCCGAGCGGGTCGCCGAGCAGCTGATGGCGGTGGGACGGCTCGGCGAGTTCGCCGACATCGTGCCGTGCTCGGCCGAGAGCGGCTTCCAGGTCGGCCTCGTCGGCGACCTGCTGATCTCCCGGCTGCCCGAGGGGATGCCGCTGTACCCGGAGGGCGACCTCACCGACGAGCCCGAGCAGGTGCTGATCGGCGAGCTGATCCGCGAGGCGGCGCTGGAGGGCGTCCGCGAGGAGCTGCCGCACTCGATCGCGGTGGTGGTGGACGAGGTGAACCCGCGCGAGGGCCGCGACGACCTGATCGACGTCTACGCGCACCTGTTCGTCGAGCGGCCCAGCCAGAAGGGCATCATCATCGGGCACAAGGGCGCCCGGCTGCGCGAGGTCGGCGCGGCGGCGCGGCGGCAGATCGAGGCGCTGCTCGGCACCAAGGTCTTCCTGGACCTGCGGGTCAGCGTGCTCAAGGACTGGCAGCGCGACCCCAAGCAGCTCCGCAGGCTGGGGTTCTACGACTGACCGGGGCGGGTGTTCACTCCTGCTCGGGCTGCGGCGTCGGCGCCGTCCCCCCATGCGGCCGGTGATCGGGGTGGTGCTCCTCGGGCTGCCGGCCCCAGGCCTGCGCCTCCTCGGGCCACGCGGCGCCGGATTCCGCCCACTGCTGCTGCGCGTACTGCGCTTCGGCGTACTGCTGTTCGGCGTACGCGTACTGCTGGTCGGGGTGCGGCGCGCCGCCCGTCCTCGCGGCCAGGCGGTCCGAGATGGGACGGACGAGGCTGAACGCGACCAGCAGTAGACTCGACGCGACCGCGAGGAACCAGCCGTACCGCAGGCTGACCTGGTAGGTGAGGTTCAGCCCGCTGTCCGCCAGGCGGTCGGGCACGTCGCCGAGCCGAAGCACGAAGATCCCGCAGGTCAGCAGCGACAGCACGGCGGGGATGGCGGCCAGCGCGCCGATCCGCTGGTCGCGCGCGACGAGGTTCCAGAACGCCATCACGATCGCGACGACGGCCAGCACCGGGACGGCGAGGACGATGGTGTCGGCGTCGATGCCCGCCACGCTGCCCCGGTCGCGGACCAGCGAGCGCCCGAACAGATCGAAGACGATCTGGGCGTGCGCCCACGGCAGGAACGCCGAGACCACCAGCACGGCGGAGACCACGATCATGGCGAGGTCCCAGCCGGCGCGGCGCGGCCCGGCCGGCGCGGGCGGCGCCGCCGGCGGCGGGCCGAATCCGGCGGGCGCCGCCTCCGGCGGGTCCCCCTCGGGCGGCAGGAAGGACGGGCGCGGCCGCGCGCGGCCGGCCTCGGAACCCAGGTCACCGGTCATGGACCCAGCGTAAACGGCGCGGCCGTGTTCCCCGGGACGGCCACGTCGGCGGCGCGGGGTCGGTACTTTGGAGCGAAGTCCGTTTTGGGAGGAGAGCCCCGGTGTTGCTCGTTTTCGGGCTGACGGTCGTCTTCCGTACGGTCGGCGAGGGCATGTTCCACTGCCCGCAGTGCGGTGGCGACCGCGCCTACCGCAGGCGGGCCGCGCGGCGCTGGTTCAGCCTGTTCTTCGTGCCGCTGGTCCCGCTGTGGCGGCTCGGGCACGCGGCCGAGTGCCGCACGTGCCGCGGCCGCTTCCCGGTGTCGGCGCTGCGCGCGCCGACCGCCCAGCAGATGGCGGCGGCGCTGCCGGCGGGCATGCGCGCCGCCGCGGCCCTGGTGCTGCGCTCGGGCGCCCCCGACGACGAGTCGTCCCGCGCCCGCGCCATCGAGACCGTCACCCGCTACGGGGAGCCGGAATACGACGACGACGCCATCGACGCCGATCTCGTCGTGGCCCCGGTGTTCCTCGGCCAGGAGGTCGAGCGGGCGGGCGCCCACCTCGCCGTGGAGGCCAAGGAGTGGTTCCTGGCCGAGGCCGTCCGCATCGCGCTGGCGGACGGCCCGCTCGACGAGGGCGAGCGGCAGGCGCTGCACGCCGTCGCCGAACTGCTCGGCATGTCCCGCGCGTACGCGCTGGGCGTGATCGTCACCACCGAGGGGGCGTCCCGCTGACATGGACCCCGCCCATCCCGGCCCGGGTCCCGGCACGGCCCTGGTGCGGCCGCCGGGGCCGCGCCTCGCCGAGGGGATCGTCACCCACATCGGGCGTCGCCCGGTCGACACCGCGCTCGCCGTGCGCCAGCACGAGGCGTACGTCGCGGCGCTGCGGGCGTCCGGGCGGCGGATCCGGGCGGTGCCGCCGGCCGACGACCATCCGGACGCGGTGTTCGTCGAGGACACGGTGGTGGTCTGCGGCGACCTGGCGGTGCTCGGCAGGTCGGGGGAGACGCGGCGGCGCGGCGAGGCGTCCGGCACCGAGCAGGCCGTCCGCGAGCTGGGCCTGCGGGTCGAGCGGATCAAGGCGCCGGGCACCCTGGACGGCGGGGACGTGCTGTGCGTCGGCGACACCGTGTACGTGGGGCGCGGCGCGCGCACCAACGAGGAGGGCATCTGCCAGCTCGCGCACCTGCTGGGCGGGCGGCGGGTGGTGCCGGTGGACACCCGCGGCTGCCTGCACCTGAAGTCGGCGATGACGGCGCTGCCGGACGGCAGCCTGATCGGGGTGCCGGAGCTGGTGGACACCTCGGTGCTGCCGTTCATCCGGGTCGTCCCGGAGCCGGCGGGCGCGCACGTGGTGCTGCTCGGCCCCGACCACGTGCTCATGGCGGCGTCCGCGCCGCGAACCGCCGCGCGGCTCGCCGCCGACGGGCTGCGGGTGACGCGCGTCGACATCAGCGAGTTCGAGGCCCTGGAAGGCTGCGTGACCTGCCTGTCCGTCCTCCTCCCCTGAGGCGGCGGGACGGGAATGCCCGGTGTGCCGCGGGCCGTTGGAGGAGACGGCAGGGGTCCCTGTTGTCTCAGCATCCGGACGTTGGTTTCCGTAACTGGGACGTCGTCTGTTACGTTGGCAGGCGTGTTGCGTGAGCTGCTCCTCCTTAGCGGCCGCAGCGGGGGCCTGTAAACCAGGTCGGCTCCCTCGCTGCGGGACTTCGTTATGGACGTCGGCCGTGAGGTTCGAGCAGAGAGAGCACATCGGATGTATCCGCAACAGCAGCCTTCCGGAATGCCGTTCCAGCGCTACCGGCCGTTCACCCCGATCAAGCTGACCGACCGGACCTGGCCGGGCGAGGTCATCACCGAGGCCCCGCGCTGGTGCGCGGTCGACCTGCGGGACGGCAACCAGGCGCTGATCGACCCGATGGACTCCCACCGCAAGCTCCAGATGTTCGAGCTGCTGGTACGGATGGGCTACAAGGAGATCGAGGTCGGCTTCCCGGCGGCCAGCCAGACCGACTTCGACTTCGTCCGGCAGATCATCGAAGAGGACCGGATCCCCGACGACGTGGTGATCCAGGTCCTGACGCAGGCCCGGCCCGAGCTGATCGAGCGGACCTTCGAGTCGGTGCGCGGCGCCAGGCAGGCGATCGTCCACCTGTACAACTCGACCAGCACGCTGCAGCGCCGCGTGGTGTTCGGCCAGGACAAGGACGGCATCACCGCGATCGCGGTGGAGGGCGCCAAGCTGTGCGCCAAGCTCGCCGAGGACATGGGCGACACCGAGATCTACTTCCAGTACTCGCCGGAGTCGTTCACCGGCACCGAGCTGGAGTACGCCGTCGAGGTCTGCAACGCCGTCAACGACGTGTGGAAGCCCACGCCGGACAAGAAGGTCATCGTCAACCTGCCGGCGACCGTCGAGATGGCCACCCCGAACATCTACGCCGACCAGATCGAGTGGATGCACCGGAACCTGGCCTACCGCGACTCGGTCGTGCTGTCGCTGCACCCGCACAACGACCGCGGCACCGCCGTCGCCGCCGCCGAGCTCGGCTACATGGCGGGCGCCGACCGCATCGAGGGCTGCCTGTTCGGCAACGGCGAGCGCACCGGCAACGTCTGCCTGGTCACCCTGGGCCTGAACCTGTTCACCCAGGGCGTCGACCCGCAGATCGACTTCTCCGACATCGACGAGATCCGCCGCACCGTCGAGTACTGCAACCAGCTGCCCGTGCACGAGCGCCACCCCTACGGCGGCGACCTGGTCTACACCGCCTTCTCCGGCTCCCACCAGGACGCCATCAACAAGGGCTTCGACCACCTCAAGCGGGACGCCGAGGCCGCCGGGACGCCGGTGGAGGAGTACACCTGGCAGGTCCCGTACCTGCCGATCGACCCGCACGACGTCGGCCGGACGTACGAGGCCGTCATCCGGGTCAACAGCCAGTCCGGCAAGGGCGGCGTCGCCTACATCATGAAGACCGAGCACTCCCTGGAACTGCCGCGCCGGCTGCAGATCGAGTTCTCCCGCGTGGTGCAGGAGCACACCGACGACGAGGGCGGCGAGGTCACGCCCGAGCGGATGTGGGAGATCTTCGAGGCGGAGTTCCTCGCCAACGGCCCGCGCGTCGGCCTGCTGGCGCACCGCGCCACGTCCCGGGTGGACGAGAAGGACGCGCTCAGCTGCGACATCCGGGTGGACGGCGAGATCCGCGAGATCCAGGGCGTCGGCAACGGCCCGGTGTCGGCGTTCGAGGACGCCCTCGCGTCCGTCGGGATCAGCGTGCGCGTGCTGGACTACGCCGAGCACGCGATGAGCGCGGGCGGCGACGCGCGCGCCGCCGCCTACGTCGAGTGCGACGTCAACGGCACGACGGTGTGGGGCGTCGGCATCGACGGCAACATCGTCACCGCCTCCCTCAAGGCCATCCTGTCGGCGGTCAACCGCTGCTGTTAGCCCAGGGGGGTGACCCCCTGGAACCCCCGTTGCGACCGACAGGCCGTTTCGCCGCTCCGCTGGCGCTCCGCGGCGAAACGGCCTGTCGGTCGGCGGGCAGGCCCGCTCCGCTCGCTGGCGCTCGCTCCGCGTGCCTGCCCGTGGTTGTGGCTGAGGTCCGGCCCTCCGTTCCTTTGTTCAGCCGGGTTCCACGTTCGGTGGCGGGGTCGGGCTGCAAGGAACGCAAGCGGTTTGCAACTTCGCGTCGTATAGTTGCGGTATGACACGTCGACTGGCTGAGGTGGCCAAGAAGGTCGGGGTCAGCGAGGCCACCGTCAGCCGGGTCCTCAATGACAAGCCGGGCGTTTCCGACGCGACCCGCGCGGCCGTGCTGACGGCCCTGGACGTGCTGGGGTACGAGCGGCCCACCCAGTTGCGGGGTGAGCGGGCGCGGCTGGTCGGGCTGGTGCTGCCCGAGCTCGGCAACCCGATCTTCCCCGCGCTGGCCGAGGTCGTCGGCGGGGCGCTCGCCCAGCGCGGTTTCACGCCGGTGCTGTGCACGCTGACGCCGGGCGGGCTGTCGGAGGCCGACTACGTGGAGATGCTGCTGCAGCAGCAGGCGTCAGGGGTGATCTTCGCGGGCGGGCTGTACGCCGAGGCGGACGCCCCGCACGGCCACTACCACCGGCTGCTGGACGTGCGGCTGCCCGTCGTGCTGGTCAACGCGGCCAGCGAGAAGCTCAGCTTCCCGCAGGTGTCCACCGATGACGCGGTCGCCGCCGAGCAGGCGTTCGCGCACCTGCTGTCGCTCGGGCACGAGCGCATCGGAGTGGTCCTCGGCCCCGCGGACCACGTGCCGTCCAGCCGCAAGCTCGCCGCCGTCCGCGCCGCCGCCGAGCGCGCCGGCCTGGACCTGCCCGAGGCGTGGGTGCGGCGGAGCATGTTCTCGCTGGAGGGCGGCCAGGCCGTCACAGGGCGGCTGATCCGCGACGGCGTCACCGGCGTGATCTGCGCAAGCGACCCGCTCGCGCTCGGCGTCATCCGCGCGGTGCGACGGCTCGGCATGACGGTTCCGGACGACGTCTCCGTCGTCGGTTACGACGACTCGGCGTTCATGAATTGCGTGAATCCGCCGCTGACCACCGTCCGGCAGCCGATCGAGGCGATCGGCCGCGCGGCCGTGGCGCTGCTGGTGAGCCAGGTGGAAGGCGGCCCGGTCGCCGCCGAGGAACTGCTCTACGAGCCCGAACTGGTCGTTCGCGCGTCCACGGCGCCGATCAGGAACCCGCGCGGCTGACGCCGCGCCCCGCGTACCGGACCGTCCGAAAGCCGCCCTCGTGCAGGGCGGCTTTCGGTGTTCTGCAGGCGCTTACGGCTGGTGGGGGAGCTGTTGTCGAGTTCTTGCGAATATTCATTCACCTATTGCACTGTGATGTTGGTCTCTGTATGTTCCTCGCAATCGGCCGACCCAACGGCCCAGGAGGGAACCCCCATGAGATCCCGGATTCTCGCCACCGCGCTCGCCGCGGCCCTCGGCGCCACCGTCGCCGGCTGCGGCGGGGACGGCTCCGGTGGCAAGGACACCGCGCCCCTGGACGCCGGCACCAAGGTGTCGATCACGGTCGGCTGCATGCCGGCCAAGAGCCAGGCCGCGCAGCGCAAGGAGTGGCTGGAGGACGTCGCCGCGTTCCAGAAGCTGCACCCCAACATCACGGTCGAGGGCAAGGACGCCTTCCCCTGCATCGACCCGAACACCTTCCAGGCGAAGCTGGCGGGCGGGCAGATGGAGGACGTCTACTACGTCTACTTCACCGACGTGCGCGGTGTCATCGCCAACGGGCAGGCGGCCGACATCACCCCCTACATCGGCCAGTCCAAGCAGTACCCGAGCGTCGACCCGGCGGTCGAGAAGGTCTTCAAGGACGGCGGCAAGGTCTACGGCCTGCCCCGGCAGAACTACTCGATGGGCCTGTTCTACAGCCGGTCCCTGTTCAAGAAGGCGGGCCTCGATCCCGACCGGCCGCCCACGACCTGGGCGGAGGTCCGCGAGGACGCCAAGAAGATCAGCGCCCTCGGTGGCGGCACCGTCGGCTACGCCGAGTTCAGCGCCAAGAACCAGGGCGGCTGGCACTTCGCGACCTCGGTCTACAGCCAGGGCGGCGACATGGTCACCGCCGACGGCAAGAAGTCGGCGTTCAACAGCCCGCAGGGCAAGGCCGTCCTGCAGAACCTCAGGGACATGCGCTGGACCGACGACTCGATGGGCACCAAGCAGCTGCTCGTCGACGCCGACGTGCAGCGGATGATGGCCGCCGGCAAGCTCGGCATGTACCTCGGCGCCCCCGACAACGCGACCGCGCTGGTCGACCAGTTCAAGGGCCGGTACGAGGACTACGGCATGGCGCCGATCCCGGGCTCGGCCGGGACGCTGATGGGCGGTGACGGCTACCTGTTCAGCCCGAAGGCGTCCCCGGAGAAGATCAAGGCCGGGCTGATGTGGCTCGACTTCGCCATGCTCACCCCCGGCCAGGGGCAGCTGAACTACGCGCGGGCCGCCAAGGACGGCCGTCCCGTCGGCATCCCGCAGCCGAAGCTGTTCGGCGACAACGCGATGGGGCAGAAGGACCGGCAGCTGCGCGCCGCGTCCGCGAACCTGCCCGTCCAGAACTTCAAGCCGTACGAGGACGCCTACGCCAAGGTGCCCGGCAAGCTGGAGCCGCCGCACGCCCAGCAGCTCTACACCATTCTCGACTCGGTCGTCCAAGCCGTGCTGACCAGGCGGGACGCGAACATCGACCAGCTGCTCGCGGACGCGCAGCGCAAGGCCGACGCCGCGCTGGCGCGGTCGGGGAACTGACGCCCGCCCCCGGGGCGCCGGCCCGCGACGCCGGCGTCCCGGACCCGCCGCCCAACGCCCGGAGGCACCGATGACCACAGCGCGGACGCTCGTCCGCCCCGCCGCGCACGCGCGGCGGAGCCCCTCGCGCGCCCGGCGCGCCGCGAAGCGCAACCTGACCGCGTACGGGTTCCTGTGCGGGGCGCTGATCTGCTTCGCGTTCTTCTCCTGGTACCCGATCGTCCGCGAGGTGCTGCTCAGCTTCCAGAAGACCAACTTCGTCGGCGAGGCCCGCTGGGTCGGGCTCGACAACTTCCGCACCGTGTTCGCCGACCCGGGGTTCGTGGACGCGTGGGTCAACACGGCGGAGTTCACCTTGCTGGCGCTGGTGGTCGGGTACGTCGTGCCGTTCGCCATCGCGATCGTGCTGAACGAGTTGAAGCACGCCCGCGCGTACCTGCGGTTCGTGGTGTACCTGCCGGTGATGCTGCCGCCGGCGGTCGCGGTGCTGCTGTTCAAGTGGTTCTACGACCCGGGGCCGGGGCTGTTCAACCAGATGCTGCACGCCGTGCACCTGCCGGGGCTGAGCTGGCTCGACTCGACGAGCACCGCGCTGGTCTCGCTGGTGATCGTGTCGACGTGGATGAACCTCGGCAGCGGCACGCTGATCTACCTGGCGGCGCTGCAGACCATCCCCGGCGAGCTGTACGAGGCGGCGGAGCTGGACGGGGCCGGGCTGTTCCGCCGGATCCGGCACATCACCGTCCCGCAGACCCGGCTGATCCTGCTGGTGATGCTGCTCCTGCAGATCATCGCGACGATGCAGGTGTTCATCGAGCCGTACCTGCTGACCGGCGGCGGACCCGAGGGCTCGACCGTCACCGTGGCGTACCTGATGTACCAGTACGCGTTCAACTTCACCAACTTCGGCGGCGGCGGCGCGCTCGGGCTGATGCTGATGCTCGTGCTGATGGTGTTCTCCGCCATCTACCTGCGCGTCTCGCGCGAGGAGGCGAGGTAACCGATGGCGGAGACGCGCACCCTGGTCTCGCCGCACACGCTCGGCACCCGGCGCGGCAAGGCGATCTACTGGACGACCCTCGTCTCGATCGTCGTCGTGTTCACGTTCGTGTTCGTGTTCCCGCTGTACTGGATGGTCACCGGCGCGATGAAGTCGCCGGACGAGCTCGCCGACGTCCCGCCGGACGTGTTCCCGCACCACCTCGACCTGTCCGGCTACCGGGAGGCGTGGCGGCAGCTCGACCTCGGGTTGTACCTGCGCAACACGCTGGTCTACGCGCTCGGCGCCTGGCTGTTCACGATGGGCGTCGACGTCACCGCCGCGTACGCGCTGTCGAAGCTGCGCCCGATGTTCGGCCGGGCGGTGCTCGGGCTGATGCTCGCGACGCTGATGATCCCGCCGATGGTGATCCTGCTGCCCGCCTACCTGACCGTGAAGGACCTGCCGCTCCTGCACGTCAACCTGCTGAACACGCCCTGGGCGATCTGGCTGCCGGCCGCCGCGAACGCCTTCAACATCTTCCTGCTCAAGCGGTTCTTCGACTCGATCCCCACCGAGCTGCTGCAGGCCGCGGAGGTGGACGGCGCCTCGCCCGCGCGGATCCTGTGGTCGGTGGTGCTGCCGGTCTCGCGGCCCATCCTCGGCGTCGTGTCGATCTTCACGATCGTCAACGTGTGGCGCGACTTCGTCTGGCCGCTGCTGGTGCTGCCCGACTCGCACCGCAAGACGATCAGCGTGGCGATCTCGTCGCTGGCGGTGCAGGTGCCGCAGAACGTGCTGATCGGCTCGCTGGTAATCGCCAGCGTGCCCACCATCGTCGTCTTCTTCGTCTTCCAGCGGCACATCATGGCCGGCCTCACGGCGGGCGGCCTGAAGGGCTGATCCGCCCCCGGCCGTCCGTTCCTCTTAACGAGCAAGGAGTGTTCGCATGCCCGAAGCATGGTGGCGTGGCGCGGTGATCTACCAGGTGTACCCGCGCAGCTTCGCCGACGGGAACGGCGACGGCGTCGGCGACCTCGCCGGCCTGCGCGACCGGCTGCCCTACCTCGCCGGGCTCGGCGTCGACGCGCTGTGGCTGAACCCCTGGTACCCGTCCCCGATGGCGGACGGCGGCTACGACGTCGCCGACTACCGGGACGTCGAGGCGGTGTTCGGGACGCTCGCCGAGGCCGAGGCGTTCATCGCCGCGGCGCACGGCGCGGGGCTGCGGATCATCCTGGACGTGGTGCCCAACCACGCCTCCGACCAGGCGGCCTGGTTCCGGGAGGCGCTGGCCGCCGGGCCGGGCTCGCCCGAACGGGAGCGCTTCTGGTTCCGTCCCGGACGCGGCGACGGCCCGCCCAACGACTGGCGGTCGATCTTCGGCGGGCCCGCCTGGACCCGCGTGCCGGACGGCGAGTGGTACCTGCACCTGTTCGCGCCCGAGCAGCCCGACTGGAACTGGAACAGCCCCGACGTCGTGCAGGAGTTCCACGACGTGCTGCGGTTCTGGTACGAGCGCGGCGTGGACGGCATCCGCATCGACTCGGCGGCGCTGCTGGTCAAGGACCCCGACGCCGAACCGGACGGCCGGGACCCCTACACCGACCGCGACGGCGTCCACGAGATCTACCGGGGCTGGCGCAAGATCACCGAGGAGTACCCGGGCCGGATGCTGGTCGGCGAGGTGTGGCTGCCCGACCAGGAGCGCTTCGCCCGCTACCTGCGCCCCGACGAGATGCACACCGCGTTCAACTTCGACTTCCTGAACTGCGCGTTCGAGCCGCGCGCGCTGCGCGGGGTGATCGACACGACGCTCGCCACGCACGTCCCGCTCGGCGCGCCCCCGACCTGGGTGCTGTCGAACCACGACGTCGTCCGGCCCGTCACCCGCTACGGCCGCGCCGACACCTCGTTCGACCTGCAGGACCGCCGGCACGGCGCGCCGACCGACCGGGCCCTCGGGGTGCGGCGGGCGCGGGCCGCGGCGCTGCTGGCGATGGCGCTGCCCGGCGCCGTCTACATCTACCAGGGCGAGGAGCTCGGCCTCCCCGAGGTCGAGGACCTGCCCGACGACCTGCGCCAGGACCCGATCTGGAGCCGCTCGGGCCACACCGACCCCGGCCGCGACGGCTGCCGCGTCCCGCTGCCGTGGTCGGGGGACCGGCCGCCGTTCGGGTTCGGCGGCGACCCCTGGCTGCCGCAGCCCGCCGACTGGAAGGACCTCACCGTCGAGGCGCAGGAACCCGACCCCGGCTCGATGCTCAACCTCTACCGGAGGGCGCTGGGGCTGCGCCGCGAGCACCTCGGCGACGGCTCCCTCACCTGGCTCCCCTCGCCGGACGATGTCCTCGCCTTCGCCCGCGACTCCGGGCTGACCTGCATGGTCAACCTCGGCGCCGAGCCCGTGCCGGTCACCGGCGAGGTGCTGCTGGCGAGCGGACCGCTGCCGGACGGCCTGCTGCCGCCCGACACCGCCGTCTGGCTGCGCTGAGCCGGGCCGCCGCGGCCGCGCCGGCCCGCCGATACTTCTGCCGCTCCTCCCAGGCAGGTGTCCCACCCCCCGCATTCACCGAACAGGGAGCAGAAACGCGATGAGACAGAAGTCCCTCCGCACGCTGGTGGCGGCCGCGCTGGCCACCGTGCTGGCCGCCGCCGGGCTCACCGGCCCGGCGGCGGCGCCCGCCGCCGCGGCCGAGACGAACCTGGCGGCGGGCAAGACCGTGTCCGCCAGCAGCTCCAACGGCCAGTACACCGCCGACCACGTCAACGACGGCGACCAGGCCACCTACTGGGAGAGCGCCAACAACGCCTTCCCGCAGTGGATCCAGGTCGACCTCGGCGCCTCCGTCGACACGAACAAGGTCGTCCTGAAGCTCCCGACCGCGAACTGGGGCGCCCGCACCCAGACGCTCTCCGTGCAGGGCAGCACGGACGGGACGACCTACAGCGACCTCGTCGGCTCCGCCGGCCGGACCTTCGACCCGGCCGCGAACAACACCGTGACGCTGACCTACGACGCCAAGCTCACCCGCTACCTGCGCGTCCGCGTCACCGCCAACACCGGCTGGCCCGCCGGGCAGCTGTCGGAACTGGAGATCTACGGCCCGTCCACCGGGGACCGGACGCCGCCGACCGCGCCGTCCGGGCTGGCGTACACCGAGCCGTCCGCCGGGAAGATCAAGCTGACCTGGAACGCCGCGTCCGACGCGGTCGGCGTCACCGGATACGACGTCTACGCCGACGGCGGGAAGCGCGCGAGCGTCGCCGGGAACGTCCTCACCTACACCGACGACCAGCCCGCGACGGCGACCGTCTCCTACTTCGTCCGGGCGCGGGACGCGGCGGGCAACGTCTCGCCCGACAGCAACGTGGTGACCCGCCAGGGGCAGGGCGGCGGCACCAACCTCGCCGCGGGCAAGCCGATCACCGCGTCCTCGCACGTCTACTCCTTCGTCGAGGGCAACGCCAACGACAACGACGTCGCCACGTACTGGGAGTCCGGCTCCGGCGCCTATCCGGCGACGCTCACCGTCGATCTCGGCGCGAAGGCCGACCTCACCTCCGTCGTGGTGAAGCTGAACCCCGACGCGGCGTGGTCCACCCGCAGCCAGACGATCGAGGTGCTCGGACGCGGCGGCCACACGGGCTCGTTCACGACCATCAAGCCGGCCGCGAAGTACGCCTTCGACCCGGCCACCGGCAACACCGTGACGATCCCGGTCACCGCGACGGCCGCCGAGGTGCGGCTGGCGTTCACCGCCAACTCCGGCGCGCCGGGCGGCCAGGCCGCCGAGTTCCAGGTCATCGGCACCCCGGCGCCCGCCCCGGACCTGACCGTCACGAACCTGTCCTGGGACCCCGCCGCTCCGGACGAGACCAACGGCGTCACGCTCCGCGCGACCGTGAAGAACGCCGGGACGGGCACCGCCGACCCGAGCTCCCTCGACTTCCTGGTCGGCGGAACGAAGGCGGCGTCCGCGCAGGTCGGAGAGCTGGCGGCCGGAGCGTCCACCACCGTGTCCGCCTCGATCGGGACGCACGACGCCGGCAGCTACACCGTCGCGGCCACGGCCGACGCCGGTGACGACGACGTCGAGCTGAACGAGACCAACAACACCGCGAGCGCGACCCTCAAGATCGCGCCGGTGCCGAGCTCCGACCTGGTGGTACGCGACGTCACCTGGAGCCCCGGCAACCCGCAGGCCGGCGACGCGGTCAGGTTCTCGGCCACGCCGCGCAACGAGGGCACCCAGGCCACCGCCGGCGGCTCCCACGGCATCACGCTGACGATCCTGGACGGCGGCACGGCGGTGAAGACGCTCACCGGCTCCTTCACCGGCCCGCTCGCGCCCGGCGCCACCGCCGCGCCCGTCGACCTCGGCACCTGGACCGCCGCGAACGGCCGCTACACGATCCGGACCACCATCGAGGACGACGTCAACGAGGTGCCGGTCAAGCGCGCGAACAACACCTCCACGCAGGCCCTGTTCGTCGGGCGCGGCGCGCACCTGCCGTTCGACGCCTACGAGGCCGAGGACGGCGTCCTCGGCGGCGGTGCCGCTGTCGTCGGCCCCAACCGCACGATCGGCGACCTCGCCGGAGAGGCGTCCGGCCGCCGCGCCGTGACGCTGAACTCCACCGGCAGCAGCGTCGAGTTCACCACCAAGGCGCCCACCAACACCCTCGTGACCCGCTACTCCATCCCCGACGCGGCGGGCGGCGGAGGCGTCGACTCGACGCTCGACGTCTACGTCGACGGGACGTTCCTCAAGGCCATCGACCTCACGTCCCGGTACACGTGGGTGTACGGGGCCGAGGCGAGTCCGAGCGACTCGCCGGGCGCCGGGCCGCCCCGCCACATCTACGACGAGGCGAACCTCATGCTCGGCACGACGGTGCCGGCCGGCCACAAGATCAAGCTGCAGAAGGACGCCGCCAACACCACCACCTACGCCATCGACTTCGTCAACACCGAACTGGCCACGGCCAAGCCGAACCCCGACCCGGCCAAGTACGCCGAGCCCGCAGGCTTCACCCACCAGGACGTCCAGAACGCCCTCGACAAGGTGCGGCAGGACTCCTCGCTCGTCGGCGTCTACCTGCCGCCGGGCACCTACGACACCGCGCAGAAGTTCCAGGTCTACGGCAAGGCCGTCAAGGTCGTCGGCGCGGGCCCCTGGTTCACCCGGTTCCGCACGCCGCCGAACCAGCAGAACACCGACGCCGGATTCCGCGCGGACGCGACCGCCAACGGTTCGACGTTCTCCGGATTCGGGTTCCTCGGCAACTACACGTCCCGTATCGACGGGCCGGGAAAGGTGTTCGACTTCTCGAACGTCAGCGACATGACGATCGACGACGTCTGGGCCGAGCACGTCGTCTGCCTTTTCTGGGGGACGAACGTCGACCATTCCACGATCGAGAACTCGCGGATCCGCGACACGTGGGCGGACGGCATCAACTTCACCAACGGCAGCTCCGGAAACCACGTCGCGAACGTCGAGACCCGCACCACCGGCGACGACAGCTTCGCGCTGTTCCCCGCCACCGACAACCACAACGAACAGGAGACCGGGAACGTCTTCGAGGACCTCACCTCGCTGCTGACCTGGCGCGCGGCCGGGCTCGCGGTCTACGGAGGCGGCGGCAACACCTTCCGCAACATCCACATCGCCGACACGCTCGTCTACTCCGGGATCACGATCGGGACGCTGCAGTTCGGCGGCATTCCCGCCCTCGGATTCGAATCGGACCCGAAGACGACGTTCGAGAACATCTCGCTGATCCGGGCCGGCGGGCACTTCTGGGGGAACCAGACCTTCCCCGCCCTCTGGCTGTATTCGGGGGAGTTCCCGTTCCAGGGCATCCGCATCAACGACGTCGACATCGTCGACCCGACCTACTCGGGGATCATGTTCCAGACCAAGTACTCCGGAGGGCAGCCGCTCAAGCCGATCACCGACACGGTCCTCACGGACGTCACCATCTCCGGCGCCCGCAGGAGCGGTGACGCGTTCGACGCCAAGTCCGGATTCGGGATCTGGGTCAACGAGATGCCCGAACCCGGTCAGGGCCCGGCGGTCGGCTCGGCCACCTTCGACCACCTGACGCTGCACGACAACGCCGAGGACATCAGGAACACCACGACCACGTTCACCATCACCAGGAACCCCTGAGCAGGGGGACCGGGGACGCGGGTGTTGGGAGGCACCCGCGTCCCCGCGTGCCCGCCGGCCCGGCGCGCCCGGGGGTCACCGGCCGGGGGTCACCGGGCGCGGCCGAGGACGTGGTGGACGAGCTCGCGGAGCGGGCCGTTCAGCTGGGCCTCGCCGACCGTGGTGTGCCGGCCGTCGATGTCGATGTCGTACACGAACTGGTCGGGGATCCGGCCGGGCGGCGGCACCGCCGCCAGGTCGACCCGGCCGACCAGCCGCGCCAGCATCGGATCGGTCGTACTGTCGGCCTCGCCCTGCCGCCGGATCCCGGCGAACCCGCCGCTGCGGACGACTGTCACCTTCACCGCACCGTCACCGTCCCGCACTGTCACCGTCTCGCGCGTTCCCCCGCCCGCGCCGCCGCTTCGGCCTGCCTCACTGTTGGACGCCTACCCCTTTCCAGGCGTTGCTCACCGCCGCGGTCTCGGCGGCGTCGGCGCCGTAGAGCCGGGTCGCGGTCTGGACGGTCTCGGCGGCGAAGCCCGCGAAGTCGATCGCGCTCGCCAGCGACCCGCCGGTGAGGGTCTCGTACCAGACGCGCCCGGCCTTCTCCCAGGCGTTCCCGCCGATCGCGGCGGCGGCGAGGTAGAACGCGCGGTTCGGTATGCCGGAGTTGATGTGGACGCCGCCGTTGTCCTCGTAGGTGCGGACGTAGCCGCTCATGTGGGCGGGCTGCGGGTCCTTGCCGAGCTGCGGGTCGTCGTAGGCGGTGCCGGGCTCCTTCATCGAGCGGAGCGCGACGCCGTGCACGCCGGGGGCGAGCAGGCCCTGGCCGATCAGCCAGTCGGCCTGGTCGGCGGTCTGGCCGAGGTGCATCTGCTTGATCAGCGAGCCGAACACGTCGGAGAGCGACTCGTTGAGCGCGCCGGACTGGCCCGAGTAGTCCAGGTTCGCGGTGTACTGGGTGACGCCGTGGGTCAGCTCGTGGCCGGTGACGTCGAGCGGGCCGGTGAAGTCGGTGAAGATCGTCCCGTCGCCGTCGCCGTACACCATCTGCTCGCCGTTCCAGAAGGCGTTGTCGTAGCGCTCGCCGTAGTGGACCGTCGAGATCATCTTCAGGCCGGCGCCGTCGATGGAGTCGCGCCCGTAGGCGGTCTGGTAGAAGGCGAAGGTGGCGCCCAGCCAGTCGTAGGCCTGGTCGCAGGACGTGTCGCCGGTGGCGGCGGCGCCCTCGGCGCGGACGGTGCGGCCGGGGAGCTGCTCCTTGTGCCCGGCGTCGGCGATCTCCCGGTTCGGCGCGGCGGCGCCGGACGGCGCGGGGGGCGCGGCGTAGGAGGCGAGGCGGCGTTCGGTGGCGTGGGCGGAGGTGAGGGCCAGCGTCCGGCGGGCACGGTCGCGCATGGCCGGGTCGGTGGCGTCGCGGGCGATGCGTTCCAGCATGTGCGGAGGCACGATGTGGCATCTCATGCTCCAACGCTGCCAGCTCGCCGTGACGGCGGCCACACCTTTCGCCGTCACCGCACGGCCGAAACCGGTCACAAAGCGTGACCGCATCCGGGGCGGACGGGGCGGCTGGGAGACTTGTGAAGATCCTGCGGAGATGCCGGGCGGCGCGACCGGGCACCCGGGCGCGTGCGCGAGAATGAACGGGTGACCCTCTACCGCGACGAAGGCATCGTCCTGCGCACCCAGAAGCTGGGCGAGGCCGACCGCATCGTGACGGTGCTGACCCGGCGCGGCGGCCGGATCCGCGCCGCGGCGAAGGGGGTGCGCAAGACCAGGTCCCGGTTCGGCGCGCGGCTGGAGCCGTTCACCCACGTCGACCTCCAGCTGTACGAGCGCCGCTCGCTCGACCTGATCACCCAGGCCGAGACGCTGCGCCCGTACGGCGAGGCGCTCGTCGGCGACTACCCCCGCTACACGGCGGGCACGGCGATGCTGGAGACCGCGGACAAGCTGGCCGGCGAGGAGGGCGAGCCCGCCCTGCGGCAGTTCCTGCTGCTGGTCGGCGGGCTGCGCACGCTCGCCGAGCGCGGCCACGACCCGCGGCTCGTGCTGGACGCCTTCCTGCTGCGCTCGCTGTCGGTCGCCGGGTGGGCCCCGGCGCTGGACGAGTGCTGCCGGTGCGGTAACCGCGGCGGGCTGCGCGGGTTCGCCATCGCGGCGGGCGGCGCGGTCTGCGCGAACTGCCGCCAGCCCGGCGCCGCGACGCCGGCGCCGCCGACGTTCGCGCTGATGCTGGCGCTGCTGCGCGGCGACTGGGAGTACGCCGACGCCAGCGAGCCCCGCCACCGGGTGGAGAGCAGCGGCCTCGTCGCCGCCTACCTGCAGTGGCATCTGGAGCACGGGATCCGCTCGCTGCGGCACGTCGAACGCGAGGACCGCGGAGACCGCGCGGACCGCTCGGACGCCGCCGGCGACGACACCACCAGGGAGAGAGTGTGAGAAGGGCCGTATCGCCACCGGAACCGCATCGGGACGGCGCGAAGCCCCCGCCGATCCCCGCGGACCTGGTGCCGCGGCACGTCGCCATCGTCATGGACGGCAACGGCCGCTGGGCCAAGGAGCGCGGGCTGCCGCGCACCGAGGGCCACAAGCGCGGCGAGGACTCGCTGTTCGACGTGATCATGGGCGCGATCGAGCTGGGCGTGCCGTACCTGTCGGCCTACGCCTTCTCCACC
Source organism: Actinomadura opuntiae (assembly GCF_030283205.1). GTDB lineage: Bacteria > Actinomycetota > Actinomycetes > Streptosporangiales > Streptosporangiaceae > Spirillospora. Next base: position 163,155 of record NZ_JASNWF010000013.1, on the reverse strand, counting down.
GAGAACTGGAAGCGCTCGCCGGACGAGGTCCGCTTCCTGATGGGCTTCAACCGCGACGTGATCCGCCGCCGCCGCGACCAGCTGCACTCGATGGGCGTGCGGGTGCGCTGGGCGGGCCGCCGCCCGCGGCTGTGGCGCAGCGTCATCAAGGAGCTGGAGACGGCCGAGGAGATGACGCGCGAGAACGACGTGCTCACCCTGCAGTTCTGCGTGAACTACGGCGGCCGCGCCGAGATCGCGGACGCGGCGGCGGCGATCGCCCGGGACGTGCGCGCCGGCCGCCTCAACCCCGACAAGATCAACGAGAAGGTGTTCGCCCGGTACCTCGACGAGCCGGGCATCCCGGACGTGGACCTGTTCCTGCGCTCGTCGGGGGAGCAGCGCACGTCCAACTTCCTGCTGTGGCAGTCGGCGTACGCGGAGATGGTCTTCCTCGACACGCTGTGGCCCGACTTCGACCGGCGGCACCTGTGGCACGCGTGCGAGCTGTACGCCAGCCGCGACCGCCGGTACGGCGGTGCGATCCCCAACCCCGTGGAGCCCACCGCCGCGACCGGCTGACGCGGGTCCGGGCTCAGACCAGGGCCGCGTCCAGGGTGATCGTGGTGCCCTTGAGGGCCTGGCTGACCGGGCAGTTCTCCTTGGCGTCCTGCGCGGCCTTCTCGAAGGCGTCCGCGGACAGGCCGGGCACGCTCGCCCGGACCGTCAGGTGGATGCCGGTGATGCCCTCGCCCGGCTGGAAGGTGACCTCCGCCTTGGTGTCCACCTTCTCCGGCGGGTTCCCGGCGCCGGCCAGCCCGTGCGACAGGGCCATCGAGTAGCAGGTGGAGTGGGCGGCGGCGATCAGTTCCTCCGGGCTGGTCCGCCCGTTCGGCTCCTCGCTGCGGGACGCCCAGGTCACGTCGAACGTGCCGACCTTGGACGAGTCGAGCGAAACGGTTCCCTGACCGCTGAGGAGCGGTCCTTCCCAGTGCGCGTTGGCGGTGCGTGTCGTAGCCATGCCACCGATTCTCTCGCACACCGTCCCCGCGTACGCCGAGGCCCCGCGGACGGGGACGCGGGGGCGGGTCAGCGGGCCTGGGAGCGGCAGTCCGCGCAGGTGCCGAACACCTCGACGGTGTGGGTGATGTCGGCGAACCCGTGCTCGGCGGCGATCGCGTCCGCCCAGCGCTCCACGGCCGGGCCCTCGACCTCGACCGTCCGGCCGCAGGCGCGGCAGACCAGGTGGTGGTGGTGCTCCTCGGTCCGGCAGGCGCGGTACACCGCCTCGCCCTCGTCGGTGCGCAGCACGTCGACCTCGCCGGAGTCGCTGAGCGCCTGCAGCGCCCGGTACACCGTCGTCAGGCCGATCTTGGAGCCGTCCGCGCGGAGGTCGGCGTAGATGTCCTGGGCGCTGCGGAAGCCCTCGCAGCCGGCCAGCACCTGCCGCACCGCGTCGCGGCGGGCCGTCGTCATCCCCTGATCACCTCCGCCTCGGCGTCCACCCGCAGCCGCTCGCCCGGTCCCGGGCCCGGGACCGCGTCCCCGGCCGGACGGGCCTTCGCGCGCCTGCGGCGCACCACGGTCCCCCCGGCGGCCGCGACCGCGAAGAGCGCGAGCGCCAGCAGCACGATCGAGGGTCCCGGGGGAAGATCGTACTCGAAGGAGCCGGCGAGGCCCGACACGGCCGACAGTACACCGACCCCCATCGCCAGCAGCATCGTGCCGCGGAACCCCCGCGCGACCTGCTGCGCCGCCGCCACCGGCACGATCATCAGCGCGCTCACCAGCAGCAGCCCGATCGCCCGCATCGCGATCACCACGGTCACCGCTGCGGTCACCGCGATCAGCACGCTGAGGAACCGGACGGGCAGCCCCGCCGCCCGTGCCACGTCCTCGTCCTGGCACAGCAGGAACAGCTCCCGGCCGAACACCGCGACGATCCCGAGCACGACGACCGCAAGCGCCGCGACCACGTACAGGTCGGACGCCGACACGCTGCTGATCGACCCGAACAGGTACGACTGCAGGCTCGTCCCGCCGCCCTGCACGTTGGTGAGGATCACACCGCCGGCCAGCCCGCCGTAGAACAGCAGTGCCAGCGCCACGTCGGCGCCGCTGCGGCTGCGGGCGCGCAGCACCTCGATCGCCACCGCGCCGAGCACCGCCACCACCAGGGCGCCGAGGACGGGGGAGGAGCCGGTCAGCAGGCCGAGGCCGATGCCGGTCAGCGCGATGTGCCCGACGCCGTCGCCGAGCAGCGACAGCCGCCGCTGCACGATGAACGTCCCGACGGCGGGCGCGGTCAGGCCGATGAGCACGGCCATCACCAGCGCGATCCGCATGAAGTCGAACTGCAGCATCTCCGTCACGTCGCGCTCCCCCTCGTGCCGCCGCCCACCGTGCTCCCCGCGGTGCTTCCCGCGGCGCCGCCCGCCGTCTCGCGCGCGATGCGGCCGTGCTCCAGCTCGACGGTGCGGGTGACGAGCGGCTCCATCGGGCCCAGCTCGTGCGCCACCAGCACCACCGTCCGGCCCGCCTCGGCCAGCCCGCGCAGCGTCGCCGCGAGCGCCGCCTGGCTCCCCGCGTCCACGCCGGCGGTCGGCTCGTCCATCACGAACACGTCGGGCTCGCCCGCCAGCGCGCGGGCGATCAGGACCCGCTGCTGCTGGCCGCCCGACAGCAGATGCGCCGAGTCGCGGGCGCGGCCGGCGAGGCCGACGGCCTCCAGCGCGCGGTCCACGGCGGCGCGGTCGGCGGCCCGGTCGGTGAACAGCGCCGGCCGCCAGCGCGACCGCCGCGCGATCCGCCCGGACGCCACGACCTCCCGGACCGTCGTCGGGACGCCGCCGCCCAGCGGCAGCCGCTGCGGGACGTACCCGATCCGCGTCCAGCCGCGGAACCGGGCGGGCGGCTCGCCGTAGATCTCGGTGCGGCCTGCGGCCAGCGGGACCAGCCCGAGCAGCGCCTTGACCAGGGTGGACTTGCCGGCCCCGTTCGGCCCCATGACGGCCAGCACGTCGCCGGCGGCGACCCGCAGGTCGACGCCGGACAGCACCTCGCGGCCGTCGCGCCGGACCACGCCGCCGGTCATCGCGAACGGCGGGGCCGCCTCCTGCGCACCGGTCATCTCCGTCCCTCCGCCGCTCATGAGCACCCCAGGGCGGGGCGCAGCGTCCGCAGGTCGCGGTCCATGACGGTCAGGTAGTCGTCGGACGAGCCCGGCTCGACGCCCTCCACCGGGTCGAGCACGGCGGTCCGCACGCCCGCCTCGCGGGCGAGGGAGTCGGCGACCTTGGAGCTGACGAGCCGCTCGGTGAAGATCGTCGTCGCGCCGGCGGCGCGGACCTCGCGGGTCAGCCCGGCGAGCCGTTTCGGCGACGGCTCCATGGACGGGTCGATGCCCGCGATCGACACCTGCCGCAGGCCGTACCGTTCGGCGAGATAGCCGAAGGCGGCGTGCGCGGTGACGATGTCGCGGCGGGCGCAGTTCTCCAAGCCGTCGCGGAACCGCTGGTCGAGGCCGGTGAGCTGGGCGGCGACGGTCTGCGCGCGCTGCCGGTAGGCGGTGGCGTGCGCGGTGTCGGCCTCGGCGAGCCGGTCGCCGAGCGCGGTCGCGATGGTCGCCATCCGGGCCGGGTCCAGCCAGACGTGCGGGTCGTAGCCGACGTCGGCGTGCCCCCGGTCGCCGTCGTGCTCCTCGATCTCGCTCTCGTCGTCGGACGGCGGCGGCAGCGTCCTCACCAGGCTCGCGGCGTCCAGCGACCGGTTCCGGGCGTGCTCGCGGACGGCGTCGTCCACGGCCGGCTGCACGCCCTTGACGTAGACGGCGAGGTCGGCCTTCTCGACCTGCGCGACTTGCCGGGCCGTCAGCTCCAGGTCGTGGGGCTCGGCGCCGGGTCTGGTCAGCGTCCGGACGTATACGTCGCCGCCGCCGACCCGCTCGGCGAGCCAGGCGGCGGGATAGAAGGACGCGACCACGGCCGTCTTGCCCGGCGGGACGTCCGCGACGGCGCTGCCGCAGCCCACCAGCGCGGCGCCGAGACCGGCGGCGAGCACCGCTGCGGGCACGGCCGCGAGGAGGGCGCGGAGCGGGTTGCGGGGTCGGGGCACCTCACGATTATGGACGAAGATGAAAACGGTTGTCAAAACCGCCCAAAGCCCCGTCCCAGGGCGAACCCGACGAGAACGGCCAACGCCACGACCCGCAGGATCCTTCCCTGCGCCTCCAGCTCCGGCCAGTTCAGGAACGCGAACCAGGCCAGCGCCGCCGCCAGCACCAGCAGCCCGGCCGCCGCCACCCAGCCCGTTCCCACCATCCCGATCACCAGCAGCACGAACACGACGGCGAGCAGCAGCCCGCGCGGCAGCCGGTGCAGGAACACCACCGGCGCCGCGCTCCACCGCTCCACCGCCGCCCGCACGCCGCCCGCCGGCCGGTCCCGTCCGCTCCGCGTCTCCACCGGCCCAACGTACTGCGAGGATGGGCGGATGATCGCGATAACCCGGTACCGCGTGCCCGCGTCGGACGCCGACGGCTTCGCCGACCGCATGACCGCGGTGCTCACCGCGCTGTCGCGCAGCACCGGATTCCGGTCCGGGCGACTCGCCAGGACCGTCGACGAGCCGGGCCTGTGGGCGCTGGTCACCGAATGGGACGGCGCCGGCCACTACCGCCGCGCGCTCGGCGCCTACGAGGTGCGGCTGGAGTTCATGCCGCTGGCCGCGCTGGCCGTCGACGAGCCCGGCGCCTACGAGGTCGTCACCTCCCTCCCGCGCTGACCCGCGGGACCTCGCCGCAGGTCAACGAAGCGGGCAATACCGGGGCAAGAAGCGGCCGGGCCCGGTTTCGGCGCCGCCCGTCAAGGTCATCTTTGCCGGGTCACGATCATGCCGCCGGGCCCGCGGGGGAGACGGCCGCCGCCCCGCCCGGCGTAGTTCGGGGGAGAATGATGCGCCGTGTCGTCTCGCAGACCGCTGTCGCCCTGCTCAGCTCGGCCACCGGGACGGCCGCCGTCGCGTGCCTCGGCGCCCTCCACGCGGCGGCCCCCGCGCGGCCCGCGGCCCACGCGGCCGCCGCGCTGACCGGAGGGGCGCCCGGCGTCCGCGCGGCGGGCGAGGCCGGGCCCCGCTCGGTCGCCTACCGCGGCGTGCGCGTCCCCGTCCCGGAGGGCTGGCGGGTGATCAGCCTCGACCTGGACCCGTCCGCCTGCGTCCGCTACGACCTGCACGCCGTCTACCTGGGACGTCCCGGGCCGCAGCCGGACTGCCCGGCCCGGGTCGTCGGCCGCACCGAGGCCGTGCACGTCCAGCCGCTGCGCGGCGCCGCGGCGTCCCGGACGGTCGTGCACGGCGACAAGCTCGGCTCGTTCACCGTCCGGCCCACCATCGGCCACGAGACCATGCTGGCCCTTCCCGAGGCCGGTCTCAGCATCACCGGCGTGTACGGGACGGACCCGGCCGAGCTCCAGCGGGTCCTGCGCGGCACCCGGCTGATCTCGAAGCGGACCGGCGGACCCGGCAAGCCCCACGCGCACGGGAAGCCCGGCACACCCGCCAAGCCGGCCGACCCCGCCAAGCCCGACGCATCCGCGAAGCCCGACGCATCCGCGAAGCCCGATGCACCCGCGAACCCCGATGCGTCTGCGAAGCCCGATACGTCCGCGAAGCCCGCGAAGCCCGAGACGCCTGCGAAGCCGGTCCAGCCGGAGAAGCCGGCCGGGGCGCACGAGCCGGCCGGGCCGTCGTCGAAGCCCGCCGTCCGCCGCAGCGCGCCGCCGGAGCCCCCGGAGCGGCTGGACTACGCGTCCGGCAAGGGCTTCGACACCTGCACGGCTCCGGCGCTGTCCACGATGAAGGCGTGGCGTCCGGCCTACAAGGTCACCAACATCTACATCGGCGGCGCAGCGCGGGGCTGCGCGCAGCCCAACCTCACGGCCTCGTGGGTGAAGAAGGTCCACAACATGGGCTACCGCATCCTGCCGACGTACGTCGGTCTCCAGCCGCCGTGCGGCACGCGCCCGCAGAAGTTCACCAAGAAGAGCGCCGCGTCGCAGGGCAGGAGGACCGGCGGGGACGCCGCGGCCCGGGCCAAGGCGCTCGGCATCCCGGCCGGCGAGCCCATCTACCTCGACCTGGAGGCGTACAACAGCGGGAACGCCTCCTGCCGGGCCGCCGTGATCCGTTTCGTCAGCGCCTGGGTGAAGGCGGTCGCGAAGAAGCACTACAAGCCGTGCCTCTACGGGAACGCCAGCTCCGGGGTCCGCGACGTGGGCGCGGCCGCCGGGGCCGCCAAGCCCGTCGGCATCTGGTTCGCCAACTGGGACGGCAAGGCCCGCGTGTACGGCGACCGGTACCTGCCGGACCGCTGGTGGCCGCCGCACCGCCGCATCAAGCAGTACCGGGGCGCCCACCGGGAGCGGCACGGCGGCGTCACGCTGAACATCGACAGCAGCCTCGCCGACGGCCGCGCCTACTGAGCCCCGGCCCGCCCTACCGCCCCGGCCTCCGGCGCGGCGCACCCGGCACGTCGGGCGCGCCGCGCCGGTGCCGCCCGGGAACCCCGCCGGGTGCCCTAAGCTGGGGAATGCTCTGAGGCGCCGGGGAGCCGCGCCTCACCGCTCTTGCACAGCGCACCATCACCGGGGATCACCATCGCCGCCGTACCGCCGTTCCGCCGGCGGCCGGGGCGTTCGCACTGACCCGCCGACCGCCAGCCGGATGGAGAGAAGACTCATGGCACGCCGTTCCGATGTGCTGGACACGATCGTCAACCTCGCCAAGCGGCGGGGCCTGGTCTACCCGTCGAGCGAGATCTACGGCGGGCTCCGCGCGTCCTGGGACTACGGGCCGCTCGGCGTCGAGCTGAAGAACAACGTCAAGCGCCAGTGGTGGAAGTCCATGGTGCAGGGCCGCGACGACGTCGTCGGCCTGGACTCGTGCGTCATCCTGGCGCGCGAGGTCTGGGAGGCCAGCGGTCACGTCCAGGCGTTCGTCGACCCGCTCACCGAGTGCCAGTCCTGCCACAAGCGCTTCCGGGCCGACCACCTCGAGGAGGCCTACGAGGAGAAGCACGGCCGGGCGCCCGCGAACGGGCTCGCCGACATCACCTGCCCCAACTGCGGGGTGAAGGGCTCGTTCACCGAGCCGAAGATGTTCAACGGCCTGCTCAAGACCTACCTCGGCCCCGTCGAGGACGAGTCGGGCCTGGCCTACCTGCGGCCCGAGACCGCGCAGGGCATCTTCATCAACTACCTGAACGTCCAGCAGTCCGCGCGCCGCAAGGTGCCGTTCGGCATCGGGCAGATCGGCAAGTCGTTCCGCAACGAGATCACGCCGGGCAACTTCATCTTCCGGACGCGCGAGTTCGAGCAGATGGAGATGGAGTTCTTCGTCAAGCCGGGCAGCGACGAGGAATGGCACCAGTACTGGATCGACGAGCGCATGCAGTGGTACGTCGACCTCGGCATCCGCAAGGAGAACCTGCGGCTGTACGAGCACCCGGCCGAGAAGCTGTCGCACTACTCCAAGCGCACCGTCGACGTGGAGTACAAGTTCGACTTCGTCGGCAGCGAGTGGGGCGAGCTGGAGGGCATCGCCAACCGCACCGACTACGACCTGTCGACGCACTCCAAGGCGTCCGGCGCGGATCTGTCGTTCTTCGACCAGGAGTCCGGTGAGCGGTTCACCCCGTACGTGATCGAGCCGGCGGCCGGTGTCGACCGCTGCACGCTCACCTTCATGATGGACGCCTACGCCGAGGACGAGGCGCCCAACGCCAAGGGCAAGCTCGAGAAGCGGACGGTCATGCGGCTCGACCGGCGGCTCGCCCCGGTCAAGGTCGCGGTGCTGCCGCTGTCGCGCAACGCCGACCTGTCGCCGAAGGCCCGCGACCTGGCCGCGCAGCTGCGCCGCAACTGGAACGTCGACTTCGACGACGCCGGCGCGATCGGCCGCCGCTACCGGCGCCAGGACGAGATCGGCACGCCGTTCTGCGTCACCGTCGACTTCGACACGCTCGAGGACGACGCGGTGACCGTCCGGGAGCGCGACTCGATGAGCCAGGAGCGCATCGCGATCGGCCAGGTCGAGTCGTTCCTGGCGGCGCAGCTCGTCGGCTGCTGAGCCGCCGGGGCCGCTGAGACGCGGCGGCGGGCCGCCCCTCTTGTGCGAGGGGCGGCCCGCTTCTCTTTGGGAGCGATCATCGCTGTGGTGGGAGCGCGTCGTTCGGGAGCCTGCCGGGGAGCGCCCCCTCTGGCGGGTCAGCCCGTGACGTACAGGGTCTGGTCGTAGGTGCCGGACCCGGCGGTCGTCTCGCCCTGCAGCTGGTACGTGGCGGAGACGGTGGCGGTGGACGGGCAGAGGAAGCTGCTGCCGGACTGCTTGTTCACCGTCGCGTTGTTCACGCCGACCTGAGCCTGGGCGTTGCTCGTGACGGGACGGTTCGGGTTGTCGGGGTTGTAGCCGTTGGCGGTGAGGTTGCCGCCGAAGACGCAGGTGATGCCGCCGAACAGGTCGACGACGGCCTTGACGCTGAAGTTGGCGATCGTGACCGCCGCGTCGCGGTTGCCGCTGTGGCCGGAGTCGTAGACGACGGTGCCGCCGGTCCACGGCAGCTTCTGCGCGGTGATGGCGACGGACGCGGTGCCGGTGCAGTTGCTGAAGTCGGCGCTGCCGATGCTGAGGCCGGTGCCGTCGGAGTTGATCGAGCCGGTCATCGTCGACTGGCTGCAGGAGCCGCTGCCGATCGAGGTGGAGACGGTCGCGGTGCCGAGCAGCGAGGCCCGCACGTTGCCCGCGTAGGGGGCGGCGGTGGCCGAGCCCTTGCGGATGGTCGTGGTCGCGGCCGAGGCGGGTGCGACGCCCGCGGCGAGGACGGCGAGCGCGGCGGTCCCGATGATCGCGGTCTGTCTGATACGTGCCACCGGATACTCCTTTGTCCGGTTCGGGGTGGGCAACGCGAAAGTAATTCGCCTTTCCTGGGTCGGCAATGGGCGCGGTCCGATCCGGCCTGGCCGCATTGGGACACCAGCCGGTGTCTGCTGGTGGGCCCGGACGCGCGGGGGAGGGGGAGGAGGTTGTGGCGCCCGGCCCGATTGACGGAGTCCCGACTCCGTGCTTTCTCGCTTTGTTGCGGTCCAATGCGCCCGCCCGCGAAGTGGCCTAGATTGGGCCGCACCACCGCCGCCGGCCCGGCGGCTCGGGGACGGTGAGGAGGGCCCATGCGCGAACCGCGCCGCTCGCCCGCCGCCGTCCGCTGGCTGCTCGCCCTCGCACTCGGCCTGCTCGGCCTCGCCGGCGCGCCCGCCGCCGGCACGCTCGCCGGACCGTCCGGCGGCGTGGCCGACGTCGCGGTCCGCACCGGCTCCGTGCAGTACGCGCCCGGACGGGCATCCTCACCGCGATCGGCCCATGCCGCCGCGGTGGTGGCGCGGCATCACGCCGGAGCACCCGCGCCTGCCACGCCGGGCGCGTTCGCCGCCGCGGGACCGGACGTGCGTCCGGCGCTCGTCCCGCTCGTCCGGCCGCTTCCCGGCTTCGACGCGCCCGTCGTCACGGCCACGGGCGTGCCGCGGGGACGCGCCCCGCCCGCCTCCACTCGGATCTGACGTTCCGTCCAGCGGCGCCGCGCCTTGCGAAGCGGCGGCGCCATCGCTCCGTGTGGAGGTTCCCCTTTGACTCGCGCCAACGCGGTGCGGGCGGTCCTGGCATTCGCCGTGCTCGCCGCATCGCTGTACTTCGCATTGTCCGAACCCGCCCGGCTGGGCCTCGACCTGCGCGGCGGGACCCGGATCGTCCTGGAGACCCGGGACTCGCCGTCGGTGAAGGCCGGCCGCGAGGCCACCGACCGCGCCCGCCAGGTGCTGCACCGCCGCGTCGACGCGCTCGGCGTCGCCGAGGCGTCCATCACCCGCTCCGGCGACCGCCGGCTGATCGTCGAGCTGCCCGACGTGCAGGACCCCTCGCACGCCGCGTCGCTGCTCGGCCGCACCGCCCAGCTCACCGCCCACCCCGTCCGCGCGGCCGACGGCCGGGCCGGCGACGGCGAGAAGGAGGTCCCGGACGAGAGCGGCCGGCCGGTCATCATCGGCCCCGCCGTCCTCACCGGCGACGGGATCGGCTCGGCCGCCGCGTCCTTCGACCCCGAGGGGCTCGGCGGCTGGGACGTCGGCATCGAGTTCCGCGGCGGCGGTGGAGCCGCCTGGGAGAAGGCGACCGCCAAGGCCGCCTGCGCGACCGGCGACGAGCGCCGCGTCGCGTTCGTCCTGGACGGCAAGGTCATCTCATCGCCGCAGGTCAGCGAGGATGTCGCCTGCGGCATCGGGATCACCGGCGGCTCCACCCGCATCACCGGGAACTTCGGCGCCGAGGAGGCCAAGGACCTGGCCGCGCTGGTGCAGGGCGGCGCTCTCCCCGTCCCGGTGACGATCGTCGAGCAGCGGGTCGTCGGCCCCACCCTCGGCGAGGAGGCGATCCGGGCCAGCGCCTGGGCGGCCGTCATCGGCGTCGCGCTGACCGGCCTGTTCATCGTCGCCGTCTACCGGCTCGTCGGCCTGCTCGCCACCCTCGCGCTGGCCGGCTACGCGCTGATCTCCTACGCCGCGCTCGTCGCCGCCGGCGCGACGCTCACCCTGCCCGGCCTCGCCGGGTTCGTCCTGGCGATCGGCATGGCGATCGACGCGAACGTCCTGGCCTTCGAACGCGCCCGCGAGGAACGCGCCGCCGCCCCCGGCCGCTCCCCGCGCAACGCCCTCGCCATCGGCTTCACCAAGGCGTGGTCGGCGATCGCCGACTCCGCCGCCACCACGCTGCTCGCCGGCGGCCTGCTGTTCTTCCTCGCGTCCGGGCCGGTCAAGGGATTCGGCGTCACGCTGTGCATCGGCGTGCTGGCCTCGCTGGTGTCGGCGATGCTGCTCAGCCGCGTCCTCACCGACGCGGCCCTGGCCCGCCTGCCGCGTCTCGGCCGTTCCAAGGCCGGCGGCCTCAGCCCCGGCGGCCGGATCCGCCGATGGCTGGAACACCGCGAACCCGACCTGATGAAACGCCGGACGCTCTGGCTCGCGATCTCCGGCCTCGCCGTCGCGATCACGCTCACCGGCATCGTCACCCGCGGCCTGAACTACGGCGTCGAGTTCACCGGCGGACGGGCCGTCGAGTACACCACGAACCGTCCCGTCGACATCGACGACGCCCGCTCCGCCGTCGCCCGCGCCGGCTTCCCGCAGGCCACCGTGCAGACCTCCGGCAAGGACGGCATCGCCGTCCGCACCAGCGAGCTCACCGACGCGCAGGAGAGGCGCATCCGGGACGCGCTCGCGCAGCAGGGCGGCGGCGCGGCCAAGCAGCGCGACGAGCTCATCGGCCCGAGCCTCGGCGGCGAGATGCGCACCAAGGCGATGATCGCGCTCGGCGTCGCCCTGCTCGTGCAGCTCGGCTACCTGACGTTCCGGTTCCGCTGGACGTTCGCGGCCGGGTCAGTGCTGGCGATGCTGCACGACATCACCATCGTCACCGGCCTGTTCGCCTGGCTCGGCAAGCCCGTCGACGGCGTCTTCCTCGCCGCGCTGCTCACCGTCATCGGCTACTCGGTGAACGACTCCGTGGTGGTGTTCGACCGCGTCCGCGAACTGTGGACGGTCTCACCGCGCACCCCGTTCGCGCAGGTCGCGAACCGTGGGGCGTTGCAGACCGTCCCCCGCACCGTCAACACGGGCATGGGCGCGCTGTTCATCCTGGCCGCCCTCGCCGTCCTCGGCGGCGACACGCTGACCGACTTCGCCATCGCCCTGCTGGCGGGCATCCTCGTCGGCACCTACTCCAGCGTCTTCACCGCCACCCCACTAGCGATCACTCTGAACCGCTTCGCCGGCCCCCCACCCCACCCGGCCCCGAAGCCCCGCCCCGCGAACCGCACCGATTCAGGCGCCGTCGTCTGACCGGGACGTGCCGCCGGCAGACCACCGGCGGCACGTCACCCGGCCACGCCGCCGTGGTCCGCGACCAGGCAGACGACCGACCTTCGATGATCTTCCCAAGCAGCCCGAGACGGCTGCACCTGCCCAGGCCGCCGCTCACGCACCCGCCGGCCGCCGAACACCATGCCCCGCAACGCCCCGCAGCCCTCCTTCACCATCGCGAACTCCGTGCTCCTCCCCGGCCACGCGTCTCCGGAGAGCGTGAAAACACCGAGCACCCGCCGCTCGTAACCGGGCCGGCAGTCGACGAACGCTTCGCCGTCGTCCAGCCGCCATTTCTTGACGCACTCGCCCGACCGGAGTTCCGCGATGTCCTTCCAGCCCGGGGACGGCGTCGAGGCGGACGCCTGCGCACCGGTACGGCGAAGTACGCAACCCACTGCGCGGTCGCCGCGCTTCCACGCTTCGGGCTGCGGACGGTCGATGCGTACTTCCAGGTCATCGCCTCGGCGGTCATCCGGCATGAACCCGATCCGCTTCTTGCAGGCTTTCCCCGCCACGGCCACGAGTGCCGCGTCGCCGGGATAAGGCCCACCGGCCACAGCCGTCACGACACCGACTTCCCCTTCATGCGGGCGCTGGCACGACACCTTGGTCACGTACATTCCGGTGACGCCCTCCTCCAACCCGTTGAAGCAGTCACCCGCGTGCAAGAGCGTGACCCGCTGCCCACGCGGACCGGTCACGGGGACGCTGCCGCCGCGCCCATGAAGCATCACGAAGGCGGCGACGACGAGCAGGCCGACGACCAGCGCGATGACGACGAACCGCCGCCGGACCGGCGCGCCGAGCCAGGTCACCGGGGCATCAGCGAACGCCGGAGCGGGCCGTCCACGCCGTGCACCAGGCACATGATTCTCCGGTCACCGTAGTTCCACCCCTTTTTCGACGGGTAGGTGTACCAGATCTCGACACCGCCGGGAAAGTGCGACTTGAATACTTTGTCGGCGCGCTTGGTGCAGCCTTGGGTCGCCTTCGCCTCCAGCCCTGAAGGATAGTCGTCACCATGCAGATTGTAAGTGGCGAAGACCTGGTACTTATGCTCCTTCTTGCAGTCGACAAGCGATTCGATACCGGTGGTGCGCCACGTGACGATGCAGTCGCCGGTGACCAGATCGCTGGCGCTTCTCGGTCCCCATTGCAGATATTTGAGCGGTGACGTGAGCTCTTCCTTGCCCGTGTAGTGGAGGACGCAGATGATGTGGCGGTCCCCATCGTCCCAGTCGCTGCGGCGGGGTCGGTCGAGGCGCAGTTCGATGTGGTCGCGGTAGCGGTTGTCGACCAGGTCCTCGGTCTTCTCCTTGCATACCTTCGTCGCCGTGGACACGAGTTCGGTGTCACCGGGATAGGGAGCGGCCGGCATCGCGAACTGCGCGCCGACCTCGCCTTCATGGGGAAGCGTGCAGCCTCCGATGGTCGCGTAGATGCGGTCGAGGTCCTCTTCGTAATCGAGGAAGCAGGCACCCACACCGAGCGTCGTAACGCGCGGCTTCCCGTTCTTCGTCGAAGCGGCCGCCGAGGCATCCCCGCTGCCACCGGCGCTCAGCGTGGTCGCGGCCACGACGGCGACAACGCCGACGACCCAGGCGGCGGACGCGGCGAGGCCGCCGATGGCCAGCCCTTTGCCCTTCTCGCCACGGCGTCCGATCTGCACGAACGCCGCGATGGCGAACCCGATCGCGAGGAGCAGCATGCCGAGGAGCCCGGTGACCAGCGCAACGATCGCGAACCGATTCGTCCGCCGCGGCGCCGGCCCGTGCCCGTGCCCGAACGGCGGCGCGTACGCATACTCGACGGCCGGCGCCGAACCCTCCGCACGCACCTCGTCCGGCGGAGCCGCGAGCTCCGTGGACGACCGGTCCGGTGAAACCCAGCTGTGAGCGCCCGACGCCGATTCGGGGACATCGAACTGCGGCGACTCATCGGCGCCGGGACCGGGGTCCTGAGCGCTCATCCGGGCATCACCGAATGCCGGAGCCGACCGTGGGCCGCGGTGAACGTGCAGACGATGCGCCGTTCACCGATGGTCCATCCATGTTTCGAGGGGAAGCCGTATCCCGGCATGAGACTCCTAAGCGGGTGCGTGCCGAACAGTTTCACCGCACGCTCGGCGCAGTCTCGTAGGATCCCATCCTCGGCGGCCCGAGTGGAGGGGTAGTTGTTCCCGTGCAGGTCGTAGACGGAATAGACCTGGATTTCGTGCGGCTTGGAGCAGTCGACGGTCTCCAGCCGGGTCTTGCTCCACTCGCGGACGCAATCACCGGCGACCAGCTGCGTGTAATACCGAGGCCCCCACGTCAGGCTGCCGAGCGTGCCCATCAGCTTTTCCTTGCCGGTATAGCGGAGAACGCAGGTGACATGGTGCTCGCCGTGTTCCCACGCGTCCCGCCGAGGACGGTCGACGTGCATTTCGATGTCGTTGGCGAATCGGTTCTTCATCAGATAGTGGGTCTGCTGCCCGCACAGCCTGGTGGCCTCGGCCATCAGCGCCGCATCGCCGCGATAGGCGGAGCCGGGCATCGTGATAGCGGCCCCGATCTCCCCTTCGTGCTGCCCTGTGCATGACACCGGGTTCGCGTAGATGCGGTTGATGTCCTCCTCGAAGGCGTCGAAGCAGTCTCCGATCTGCAACGTGGTGACGCGCGGTTTGCCGTTCCGGACGTCCGGTGCCGCCGTTGCTCCGCCATGGTGCGAATGACGCGCGGGCACGACGACCGCGACGGTGGCGAGGGCGATGATCCAGGCGGTGGACGCGGCGAGGGCGCCGATGGCGAGGCCGCGGCCCTTTTCGTTGCGGCGGCCTGCTTGGACGAGGGCGGCGATGGCGAACCCGATCGCGAAGACGACCAGGCCGAGGAAGCCGGTGACCAGCGCGGCGATCGCGAGGCGGTTCGTCCGGCGTGGGCCTGGTGCGGGTGGGGGCGGCGCGAAGCCGGGGGAGTGGGGCGGTCCGACCGGTGGTGCCCAGGCTTCGGCGGGGGTCTCCGGGACGTGGTCAGCGTCCGGTGGCGTTGTCACAGCGGGAAGGTACGCGATCAAGGTCACGAATCGGGCGTTTCAGGCGGCAGTCGCCGAGTTGTGATCAAGAGCCGTTCATCCGGCGATGATCTTCCTCTTGCCCGGCGGACATCCGGCGCTGGTGATCTTCAGGCGATCAGTCCGATCGCTGCGGAAGGTGCCTCGTGTCTCGAATGTCCCGACGGCTGGCCGGGGGCGCCGTCGCCCTCGCCGCCCTCACGGCGGGGGCGGTCCCCGCCGCGCACGCCGGGCAGGCCGCTCCGGTCGACGTGCAGCTGCTGTCCATCACCGACCTGCACGGCTACCTGCAGCCGTACAACGACGCGGCGAACGGGCAGGTGAAGCTGCCCGACGGCACCGTCCTGAAGGTGGGCGGCGCCGCCTACAACGCTGCGCACCTGGAGCGGCTGCGCGAGGGGAAGAGGAACTCGATCCTGTTCTCGGTCGGCGACAACTTCAGCGGCTGGCCGTTCGAGGTGGACGCGTTCCAGGATGAGCCGACGATCGAGGTGCTCAACAAGCTCGGCGTGCAGTTCTCGACAGTCGGCAACCACGAGCTGGACGTGTCGGCAGGGTTCCTCAAGGACCACATGATGAAGGGCCGCTGTTTCGGCAAGGTGAACGTCGACAGCTGCTTCACCGACTCCACCGGCAAGCGGTTCCGAGGCGCCGACTTCCCCTTCTACACCGGCAACATCGTCGGCGCGAAGACCGGCAAGCCGATCCTGAAGCCGTACAACATCGAGTGGGTGCGCGGGGAAGGCGGCCGCAGGATCCCGGTCGGGTTCATCGACCTGACCGTCCCGGACACCCCGGCCGGTTCGACCTCCTACCAGCCGGACCTGCGGTCCCTGCCGCTGCTGGAGACGGCGAACAAGTACGCCGAGGAGCTGAAGCGGCGCGGCGTGAAGGCGATCGTCGCGAACGTCCACGACGGCGGGTCGGCGGACGGCGCGGGCTTCAACGGCTGCAACGCCCCGTGGGGACCGGTCATCGACTTCGCCAAGCAGGCGTCCCCCGACATCGACGCCATCTTCACCGGGCACTGGCACGCCGGGTTCAACTGCACGATCGCCGACCCGGCCGGGAACCCCCGCCCCGTCATCGAGGGGCTCAACCACGGGCGGCTGATCAGCGAGGTCGACCTGCGGCTGGACGCCCGCGGCGAGGTGATCCGCAGTGAGACCAAGGCCGTCAACCACCCGGTGACCAGGGACATCACCCCCGACACCACGGTCCAGAAGATCGCCGACTACTGGACGGCGCGCGGCAACGAGCGGTCCGCGCAGCCGCTGGCGAAGCAGACCGGCGACTTCACCCGCACGCAGAACGGCAACGGCGAGAGCACGATGGGCGACCTCGCCGCCGACGTCCAGTACTGGACGGCCGGGACGTCGCGCAAGGGCCGCGCCGACCTCGCGCTCGTCGCCACCAAGCCCGTCACCGGCTCCAACGCCGTCGCGCGCGACCTGCCGTACGCGAAGGGGACCGGCGCCGGCGACGCCGACGGGCGCGTGACGTTCGGCGAGGCGTGGAGCGCCTACGGGTACGGCAACCCGATCCTCACCGTCACCGTGACCGGCGAGCAGATCCATCAGGCGCTCGAACAGCAGTGGCAGGGCGCGAAGTTCGCGCCGTTCGCCGTGTCGAGGAACGTCCGCTACAGCTACGACGCCTCCCGGCCGGTGGGCGACCGCGTCGACCCGAAGAACGTGCTGATCGACGGCAAGCCGCTCGACACGTCCCGGACGTACCGGCTCGCTGCGCTCGCCTACACGCTGATCGGCGCGGACGGCTACACCGCCTTCACCGGGTTCACCACCGCCCACCGCAACGATCCGCCCGACCACGAGGCGTTCGTCTCCTACCTGAAGGCGCACCCGACGATCGCCCCGGTGCCGCTCGACCGCGTCACGACGGCCGAGGGCTGACCGGTGAGAGGCGCCGTGGCCGGCGGGCCCCCGGCCACGGCGCCCGCCGGCTCAGGCCAGCGGCGGCTGGTGCTGCTCGCCCTCCGCGTTGATCACCTGCATCACCGCGTTGATCAGCGCGAGGTGGGTGAACGCCTGCGGGAAGTTGCCGAGATGCCGGCCGGTGTGCGGGTCGATCTCCTCGGCGTACAGCTGCAGCGGGCTGGCGTAGGACAGCAGCTTCTCGCACAGCGCCCGCGCCCGGTCCAGCTCGCCGATCATCACCAGCGTGCTGACCAGCCAGAACGAGCAGATGGTGAAGGTGCCCTCGTCCGACTCGAAGCCGTCGTCGGTCTCGGTCGGCCGGTACCGCAGCACGAGGTCGTCCTCCGACAGCTCGTCGGCGATGGCCAGCACCGTCTCCCGGACGCGCTTGTCGTCGGCGGGCAGGAACCCCAGCAGCGGGATCAGCAGCGCCGAGGCGTCCAGCGCGTCCGCGCCGTAGTGGGCGGTGAACACGCCGCGCTCGTCCAGCGCGTTCGCCAGCACGTCGGCGTGGATCTCGTCGGCGGCGGCCTGCCAGCGGCGCGCCCGCTCCTGGTCGCCGCGGATCCGGGCCAGCCGCGCGCCGCGGTCGGCCGCGACCCAGCAGAACACCTTGGACGAGGTGAAGTGCTGCGGCTCGCCGCGCACCTCCCACATCCCGCAGTCGGGGGTGCGCCAGTTGGCGAGGGCGTCCTCCACCTGCTTGACGACGATCTTCCAGAGCCGGTCGTCGAGCCGGTCGCGCTTGCGCACGAACAGGTAGATCGACCCGATGATCGCGCCCCACACGTCGTGCTGGGCCTGCATGTACGCCTCGTTGCCGATGCGCACCGGGCGGGCGTTGTCGTAGCCGGTCAGGTGGTCGAGCGTGGACTCGGGCAGCTCCTCCCGGCCGTCCAGCCCGTACATGATCTGCAGCTTGCCCTCGGCGGCCTCGGCGACGTCGGTGATGAAGTAGAAGAAGTCGTTGGCCTCCCAGTCGTAGCCGAGGGTGTAGAAGGCCCACAGCGCCATGGTGGAGTCGCGGATCCAGGTGTAGCGGTAGTCCCAGTTCCGGTCGCCGCCCGGCGCCTCCGGCAGCGACGTCGTCGCCGCGGCCGCCACCGCGCCCGACGGCGCGAACGTCAGCCCCTTCAGGGTGAGCGCGCTGCGCTGCAGGTGGCTGCGCCACGGGTGGTCGGGGAAGCGGCCGCGGTCCAACCAGTGCTGCCAGTGGTGGACGGTCCACACGAGCCGCTCCTGCGCCTCCTCCCACGAGGAGGGCGCCGCGTGCTCGCTCCACGACAGCGCGACGAACCGGGACTCGCCCTGCTTCAGCAGCGTCCGGGACGTGGCGAGCGACCCCTCGAACCCGACGTTCATGTCGGTGGTGAGCCGGAGCCCGACGCCGTTGCCGCGCGCGACCGCCTCGTGGTACCCGGCGCCGGCGTGCTCCCAGCGGGCCGGCGTCTGCCCGTAGTCGAACACCGGCATGCAGTCGAGCCGGACCTGGACCTGGCCGTTCACGCAGCGGACCATCCGCAGCAGGACGTGGTCGGCGTCGTAGTCGGTGGGGGCGCGGCGGTGCGTGTGGGAGCGTTCCGTCTCGTGGTGCCACGGCCCCATCAGCAGGGCGTCGGTGACCACCAGCCAGCCCCCGTGCACCCACCAGGTCGTCTCCATGACCATGGTGCCGGGGATGTAGCGCTGCGCGGCGGGCACCTCCACGCCCGCCGGGCCGACCCGGAAGTATCCGGCGTCCCGGTCCAGGATGGAGCCGAACACGCTCGGCGAGTCCATCTTCGGCAGGCACATCCACTCGATGTTCCCGCTGGGCGCGACGAGCGCGGTCGTCTCGCAGTCGGACAGGAACCCGAAATCGGCGATCGGGGCGAACGGGTCTCCCGCCCGGCCGCCGGCGACCTTCGGCCTCACAGCCTCACCTCCTTGATCCATCATTCCCTCTCCAGAGCAATGGGTGCGCCAGGGGCGCGGGGTGTTTCCCCGGTGCCGGGCGCGCGGTGTGCGGCCTCATGGGCGCCGTCGTCGTGCCGGTAGTGGAGTAGACCACTTGGAATAGACCATTAAACGGCCTCTGAGCTGCAGAAACGCCGCTGCGGGCACGGAGTGCCGGGAGACCCGGTCAGGCGCGGGTACAGTCCCGGCAAACAGGGCAGCGGACCCGCCGCCGCCTGGGAGGACGCGACGGCGCGCGCTCCCCGGCGCGGGGGGCCGGAACTGTCACTGGGTGGAACCGGAGCGAGAAGGAGCTCCCCGTGCCGAAGTTCGTGTACGACTTCACCGAGGGAAACAAGGACCTCAAGGATCTGCTGGGCGGCAAGGGAGCCAACCTGGCCGAGATGACCAACCTCGGCCTGCCCGTGCCTCCCGGGTTCACGATCACCGCGGAGGCCTGCCGGCACTACCTTGAGCACGGGACCCTGCCCGAGGGGCTGGCGGAGGAGGTGAACACCCACCTCGCCGCCCTGGAGAAGGCGATGGGCAAGAAGCTGGGCCAGCCCGACGACCCGCTGCTGGTCAGCGTGCGGTCGGGCGCCAAGTTCAGCATGCCCGGGATGATGGAGACCGTCCTGAACGTCGGTCTCAACGACGAGTCGGTGCACGGCCTTGCCGCCCAAGTGGGGGGCACGGAAACAGAGCGACAGCGGTTCGCGTGGGACTCCTACCGCCGGCTGATCCAGATGTTCGGCAAGACGGTGCTGGACGTCGACGGCGACCTGTTCGAGGACGCGATCGAGGACGTCAAGCGCGCCCGCGGCACCGAGGACGACGTCGACCTCACCGCCGACGACTTCAAGGAGCTGGTGGAGCGGTTCAAGACGATCGTCCGCGAGCAGGCCGGCCGCGAGTTCCCGACCGACCCGCGCGAGCAGATGGACCTGGCCACCCAGGCGGTGTTCGAGTCCTGGAACGCGCCCCGCGCGATCCTGTACCGCCGCCAGGAGCGCATTCCCGTCGACCTCGGTACCGCCGTCAACATCTGCTCGATGGTCTTCGGCAACATGGGGATGGACTCGGGGACGGGCGTCGCCTTCACCCGCGACCCCGCGTCCGGGCAGCAGGGCATCTACGGCGACTACCTGCAGAACGCGCAGGGCGAGGACGTCGTCGCCGGCATCCGCAACACGGTTCCGCTGAAGGATCTGGAGCGGATCGACAAGGCGTCCTACGACCGGCTTCTCGAGATCATGGAGACGCTCGAGAACCACTACCGCGACATGTGCGACATCGAGTTCACGATCGAGCGCGGGAAGCTGTGGATGCTGCAGACCCGGGTCGGCAAGCGGACCGCCGCCGCGGCGTTCCGCATCGCCTGCCAGCTGCACGACCAGGGGCTCATCGACCTGGACGAGGCGGCCCGCCGCGTCACCGGCGACCAGCTCGCGCAGCTGATGTTCCCCCGGTTCGCCAGCAAGGTCGACGGCGTCCAGAAGCTGACCAAGGGGATGAACGCCTCGCCGGGCGCGGCCGTCGGCAAGGTCGTGTTCACCTCCGAGCGGGCCGTCGAGCTGGCCGATCAGGGCGAGGACGTGATCCTCGTCCGCCGCGAGACCAACCCCGACGACCTGTCCGGCATGGTCGCCGCGAAGGGCGTGCTGACCTCCCGCGGCGGCAAGACCTCGCACGCCGCCGTCGTCGCCCGCGGCATGGGCAAGACCTGCGTGTGCGGCGCCGAGGAACTCGACGTCGACGTCAAGGCCGGGACGTTCACCGCTCCCGGCGACGTCACCGTGAACGAGGGCGACGTCATCTCCATCGACGGCTCGTCCGGCGAGGTCTACCTCGGCGAGGTCCCGGTCGAGGACTCCCCGGTCGTCCGGTACTTCGAAGGCGAGCTCTCCGCCGAGGACGGCGACGAACTGGTCGTCGCGGTGAACCGCATCATGGAGCACGCCGACGCGAGGGCGGCGATGGCGGTGCGCGCCAACGCCGACAACGCCGAGGACGCCGCGCGGGCCCGCCGGTTCGGCGCGCAGGGCATCGGGCTGTGCCGCACCGAGCACATGTTCCTCGGCGACCGGCGCCAGCTGGTCGAGGAGCTCATCCTCGCCGAGGGCGACCAGGAGCGGCAGGCCGCGCTGGACGCCCTGGAGCCGCTGCAGAAGCAGGACTTCGAGGGCATCTTCGAGGCCATGGACGGGCTGCCGGTCACGATCCGGCTCATCGACCCGCCGCTGCACGAGTTCCTCCCCGACCTCACCGAGCTGTCGGTCAGGGTGGCCCTCGCCGGCGACGGCGCGGACCCCAAGGACCGGAGACTGCTCGAAGCAGTCACCCGACTGCACGAGCAGAACCCTATGTTGGGGCTGCGCGGCGTGCGGCTCGGTTTGGTGATTCCGGGCCTGTTCGCCATGCAGGTGCGCGCGATCGCCGAGGCCGCCGCGGCCCGCCGGAGCGCCGGCGGCGACCCCCGCCCGGAGATCATGATCCCGCTCGTCGGCGCGGTGCAGGAGCTGGAGGCCGTCCGCGACGAGGCGCGCGGCATCCTGGAGGAGGTCGGGCGGTCCAGCGGCGTGGACGTCCCGGCGCTGGTCGGCACCATGATCGAGCTGCCGCGGGCGGCGCTGACCGCCGGGCAGATCGCCGAGGCCGCCGAGTTCTTCTCCTTCGGCACCAACGACCTCACCCAGACGACGTGGGGCTTCTCCCGCGACGACGTCGAGGCGGCGTTCTTCTCCCGCTACCTGGAGCTCGGCATCTTCGGGGTGTCGCCGTTCGAGACCCTCGACCGCGACGGCGTCGGGCGGCTCGTCCGGATCGCCGCCGAGGAGGGCCGCAAGGCGCGGCCGGGCATCAAGCTCGGCATCTGCGGCGAGCACGGCGGCGACCCCGACTCGGTGCACTTCTGCCACGAGGTCGGCCTGGACTACGTGTCCTGCTCGCCGTTCCGGGTACCGGTGGCGCGGCTGGAGGCCGGCCGCGCCGCGATCGAGGCGGACGGCTCCGGCGGCGCCCGCTGATCCGTCCCGGGCGGTCGGCCGTTCGCGCGCCGGCCGCCCGGTACGGGAGAAATGTGGGGCGCGCAACACGCCGGGTCCGCGAACCCCGGACGCCCGCCGGACCATCTCACTAACGTGTCCAGAGCGATGACGTTGGAAGTGGAGTTGCCGGACCAGGACCCGGACGAGCCGGAGGAGACCGAGGAGCGCCCGCGCGGCCGCAACAGGCGCGGGCGGCGCACGAGGCCGCTCTGGTTCAGGGTCTCGGTCACCGTCCTGTGCGGGATCCTCGCCGTGGTCGTGCTGACCCCGCTGACCGTCGGCGCCCGGGTCTGGTACCAGGCCCGGCAGGACGAGCGCCCGCGCTCGGACGCGATCATCGTGCTCGGCGCCGCGCAGTACAACGGCGTGCCGTCCCCGACGCTGCGGTGGCGCCTCCAGCACGCCCTGGACCTGTACCGCGACAAGGTCGCGCCCGCGATCGTCACCGTCGGCGGCAGGGCGCCCGGCGACAACTACACCGAGGCCGACTCCGGGCGCCGCTGGCTGATCGAGCACGGCGGCCTGCCCGCGTCCAAGGTCGTCGCGGTGCCGGTCGGCCGCGACACGCTGGAGAGCATGAAGGCGGTCGGCAAGGCCTACAAGGCGCGGCACTGGTCGTCCGGTGTGATCGTCACCGACCCGTGGCACGCGCTGCGGTCCAAGCGGATGGCGGAGGACAGCGGGATCACCGCGGCCGCGTCGCCGACCCGCAGCGGCCCGAGCGTGCAGACCCGCGACACCCAGTTCCACTACATCGTCCGGGAGACCGGCGCGTACCTGTCGTACGTGCTGCTCGGCAAGAGCGTGAAGACGCCCAGCGAGACCATCAAGATCATTCACGGCGACCCGACGGCGACCGTGTCGCCCGGCCCCGCGGGCACCGCGTCCCCCAGCGGCTCGCCTACCCGCTGAGGCACCACATTTCCCGAGACACGGCGGGCCATGCCTGCTTACTCTCCCTTTGCCCGCTTACTCTGGAAGGACATGACCCAGAACCCACCACGGACCGGCCGCTCGGCGGCGTCCGCATATTCGGCGACCGACCGGCTGCGCTGGGCGCCCGAGTCCGCCAAGCGCCGTGACCGCACGGCGTTCGAACGCGACCGGGCCCGCGTGCTGCACAGCGCCGCGCTGCGCCGGCTCGCCGCCAAGACCCAGGTCGCCTCGCCGGGCGCGGACGCCGCTGCCGACACCGTGCAGAGCCTGCGCACCCGGCTCACCCACTCGCTCGAATGCGCCCAGGTCGGCCGGGAGCTCGGCAAGTCCCTCGGCTGCGACCCCGACCTGGTCGAGACGGCCTGCCTGTCGCACGACATCGGGCACCCGCCGTTCGGGCACAACGGCGAGTCCGCCCTCGCCGTCGTCGCCCGCGACTGCGGCGGCTTCGAGGGCAACGCGCAGAGCCTGCGCGTGCTGACTCGGCTGGAGCCCAAGTCGTTCGCCCCGGACGGCCCGCCCCTGCACGGCCGCAGCGTCGGCCTCAACCTGACCCGCGCGGCCCTCGACGCCGCGATGAAGTACCCGTGGACGCAGCAGGACGCCGTCAACGGCAAGTTCGGCGTGTACGCCGACGACGTGGACGTCGCCCGCTGGGTCCGCGAGGGCGCCCCGCCCGGCCGGACCTGCTTCGAGGCCCAGGTCATGGACTGGAGCGACGACGTCGCCTACTCCGTCCACGACCTCGAGGACGCGCTCGTCGCCGGGCACGTCGATTTCGCGCGGCTCGCCGACCCGTCCGAGCGCCGCCTCGTCGCCGCCACCGCCGCCAAGCTGTACTGCACCGACGCCGATCTGAACGAGCTGGAGGAGCGGTTCGCCGCGCTGCTCGCCGAGCCGTACTGGCCGGACCGCTACGACGGCACGCCGCGCAGCCTCGCCGCGCTCAAGAACCTCACCAGCACGCTCATCGGCCGGTTCTGCCTGGCCGCCGAGACCGCCACCCGCGCCGCCCACGGCGACCGGCCGCTCACCCGCTACGCCGCGGAGCTGATCGTCCCGCGCCAGCAGCGGCTGGAGAACGCCCTGCTCAAGGGCATCACCGCGCACTACGTGTGGATCAGCCACGAGGAGGTCAGGGCCCGCCAGCGCACCCTGATCACCGAACTGGCCGAGATGATGCTCGTCGGCGCGCCCGGCTCGCTCGACCCCGGGTTCCGGGAGGCGTTCGTGGACGCGCGCGACGACGCGGCCCGGCTGCGCGCCGTCGTCGACCAGATCGCCTCCCTCACCGACCTGTCGGCGATGGCCCGCCACCGCCTCCTCGGCGGCCGGCCGCAGTAGCCCCGCTGATAGCGCGCGCTTCGGGCGGCCCGCTAGCGGGCCGGGTGCGTGCCTTCCGCCCCGACGCGCCCGACGATGACCCTTGTCTCGTCACGGAGGCCGCTGTAGGGATAACTACAAGTCAACTACAGGAGGTCGCCATGCCCGAGGAGACGTTCGTCATCGTCGGTGCCGGCCTTGCCGGAGCCAAGGCGGCGGAGACGCTCCGCGAGGAGGGCTTCGCGGGCCGCGTGCTGCTGATCGGCGAGGAGATCGAGCGTCCGTACGAGCGTCCGCCGCTGTCCAAGGGGTTCCTGCTGGACAAGGAACCGCGGGACAAGGCGCACGTGCACGAGGCCGACTGGTACGACAAGCACGACGTCGAGCTGCGCGTCGGCGTCTCGGTCGCCTCGATCGACCGGGCGGCCCACGAGGTGCGGCTGTCGACCAAGGAGCCGATCGGCTACGGCAAGCTGCTGCTGACGACCGGAGCGTCCCCTCGCCGCCTCGACGTGCCGGGCTCCAAGCTCCAGGGCATCCACTACCTGCGCACCATGGCCGACTCGGCGGAGCTCAAGCAGGCGTTCGCGCACGGCGGCCGGCGCGTCGTCGTCGCCGGGGCCGGCTGGATCGGGCTGGAGGCGGCCGCCGCCGCCCGCGCGTACGGCAACGACGTCACGCTCATCGAGCCGGAGCCCGCGCCGCTGCACGCCGCGCTCGGCCCCGAGCTCGGCCGCGTCTTCGCCGACCTGCACCACGACCACGGCGTGGACGTGCGCCTCGACCAGGGCGTCGCCGGGTTCTGGGGCGCCGGGCAGGTGTCGGCCGTGGTCACCTCCGGCGGCGCCGAGGTGCCCGCGGACGTGGTCGTCGTCGGCATCGGCGTCCGGCCGAACACGCGGCTCGCCGAGCAGGCCGGGCTGGAGGTCTCCGACGGCGTCCTCGTCGACCAGTCGCTGCGCACCTCCGACCCCGACATCTACGCCGCGGGCGACGTCGCCAACGCCTACAACCCCCTGCTCGGCCGCCGCATCCGCGTCGAGCACTGGGCGAACGCGCTGAACGGCGGGCCCGCCGCCGCCCGCGCCATGCTCGGCCGGGACGTCGTGTACGACCGCGTCCCGTACTTCTTCAGCGACCAGTACGACCTCGGGATGGAGATGTCGGGCGTCGCCGCGCCGGGGGAGTACGACCAGGTCGTCTACCGGGGCGACGTCGCCTCCCGCGAGTTCATCGCGTTCTGGCTGAACGAGGGCCGGGTCGTCGGCGGGATGAACGTCAACGTCTGGGACGTCACCGGCGACGTGCAGGCGCTGATCCGCTCCGGACGGCAGGTCGACGCCGCCCGGCTCGCCGACCCCGGGGTGCCGCTGGCCGATCTCGCGGCCTGACCCGGGCCTCCTGATCTTTCTCACCGCCCGGCCGTATCGGGCCCCGGTGTAAGGCACGTACAGTCGGCCGGGTGGTGACAGACGAGATCGCCGCGCCGGCGCGGGCGCGCCTGGCGGTGACGGTGGCGTTCGTGGCGCACGGCCTGCTCGGCGCGGCCTGGGTGGCGCGCATCCCGCAGATCAAGGAGCACCTCGGGCTGAGCGCGGGGACGATGGGCGTCGCGCTGCTCGGCGCGCCGGTCGGCGTCGTCGCCGCCGTCCGGTTCGCCGGTTGGATCGTGGACCGCTGGGGCAGCCGCGCCACGACGGTCGCCGCCGGGACCGCGGGCGCGCTGGCGCTGGTCCCGCTGGGGCTGTCGTGGAACCTCGCGTCGCTGATCTGCTCGCTGGTGCTGATGGGCGGGTCGCTCGGCCTGATGGACGTGGCGATGAACGCCCAGGGCGTCGCCGTCGAGCGCGGCTACGGGCGCCCGCTGATGTCGGGCCTGCACGGGTACTACAGCATCGGGACGCTGCTGTCGGCGCTGGTCGGGTCGGCGGCGGCGCATGCGGGCGTCCCCGTGGCGGTGCACCTCACGCTCGCGGCGGTGGTGCTGGTGCTGCTGCTGGCGGTCGGCTGCCGCGACTTGTTGGATCGTTCCATCGACGTGCCGCCGGAAGTGGACGACGCTCCCGGGGACGCGGACGCGCCGTCCGCGCGGCGGCGGTCGACGGCCGTCCGGGCCGCCCGGTGGCCGCTGGTCATGCTCGGCGTCATCGGGCTGTGCTCGTTCGTGGGCGAGGGCGCGATGGCCGACTGGAGCGCCATCTACCTGCGGGAAAGCCTCGGCACCGGGCCCGGCGCGGCCGGGCTCGGCTACGCCGGATGCGCGATCGCGATGACCGCGGGACGGCTCGCCGGCGACCGCGTCGTCGCCCGGTTCGGGCCCGTCGCCGTGCTGCGGATCGGATCCCTCGTCGCCGCGCTCGGCCTCGCCCTCGGGCTCGCGGCGGCGAACCCGGTGGCCGCCGTGTCCGGTTTCACGCTGTTCGGCCTCGGCATCGCGGTCGTGGCGCCCGTCACGTTCAGCGCCGCCGGCAACGTCCCCGGCGTGCCGGCCGCCGCCGGGATCTCCCGGGTGACCGGCGTCGGCTACCTCGGCCTGCTCGGCGGCCCGCCCGTCATCGGATTCATCGCCCAAGGCGTGGGACTGGCGTGGGCGCTGGCCGTCCCGGCCGGGCTCGCCGCGCTGATCGTCCTGCTGGCGCCGGCGGCGGGCACCGCCGAACGCTGACCGGCGGGCGCACCTTCTGTGAGCGGGCGGGCCGTGAAGGGGTCGGACCGTTTCAGCGGGGTTGTGACGTCGTTATATGTACCGTTCAGGTAAGGTCTGGGCGAGTGAGTACCATGCAGCGGTCGAGACCGGCGAGAACGGTCTCGTCCGCACCGGCCTACCGGGCGTTCTTCCAGGAACTGCTCAGCTTCGGCCTCGTCGGTTTCGTCGGCACCCTCATCATGATCTTCGGCGCGAACCTCATGCGCGCCCGGCTCGGCGGCAGCCCGGTGACCAGCGTCGCCGTGCCGACCGTCGCGTCCACGCTGAGCTCCTACCTGCTCAACCGCTACTGGACGTTCCGGCACCGCGACAGCGACGGCTCCGGCCGCTTCGCGATCTTCTTCGCGCTGAACGGCGTCGGGCTCGCGATCCAGATCCTGTGCACCGGCTTCACCTACTACACCCTCGGCCTGCACGGCGGGGTCGCCTACAACCTCGGCCTCCTCGCCGGCGTCGTGCTCAGCTCGGCGTTCCGCTACTGGTCGTACAAGAAGTGGGTCTTCACCACGGCGGCCGCCTGAGTTGGGACGCCTCGACGACGAGTGGGCGGCGCACCGGCCCGCGGTGTTCGGGGCCGCCTACCGGATCACCGGCAGCGTCGCCGACGCCGAGGACGTCGTCCAGGACGTGTGGCTGCGCGCCTCCGCCCGCGAGCCCCTCGACGACGTCCGCGACCTGCGCGCCTGGCTGATCACCGTCGCCGCGCGGCGCGCCTACGACGTGCTCGGCTCCGCGCACGCGCGCCGCGTCGACTACGTCGGGCCCTGGCTGCCCGAACCGCTGCTGACCGGCCCCGACGCTGCCGAGCCCGTGCTGGTCGACGAGACCGCCGGCACCGCGATGCTGCTCGTGCTGGAGGAGCTGTCGCCGCCCGAGCGGGTCGCGTTCGTCCTGCACCAGGCGTTCGACGTGCCCTACGACGCCATCGCGGAGGTGCTCGGCAAGAGCCCCGCCGCGTGCCGGCAGCTCGCGTCGCGCGCCCGCCGCAAGGTCGCCGCGGCGTCCCCGTCCCGCCCCGCCCGCGCAGGGGAGCGGGAACGGGTGCTGCGCGAGTTCCGGTCCGCCTACGAGCGCCGCGACGAGGCGGCCCTGATGGCGCTGCTCGACCCGGACGCCACCTACACCACCGACGGCGGCGGCCACGTGTTCGCCGCCCGCAAGATCATCGCGGGTGCGGCGCGGGTCGCCGCCACGCTGCTGCGGGTCGCCGTCCGCAACCGGTTCGCGCTCGTGCCCGCCGAGGTCAACGGGGAGCCGGCGCTGCTGGTGCGCAACGGGGCGGGCCGCCTCGCCGCCGTCGACACGCTGGAGATCCGGGACGGGCGGATCGTCGCGGTCCGCCGCGTCCTCAACCCCTACAAGCTCGCCGCCGCCCGCGCGACCCTGAACTGGTGACCTCTCGCCCTCGGGACCGCTACCGGGCGGCCGCCCGGCTCATCGCCGCGTCGAGGTCCAGCGGCGACAGGCTCCCGGCGGTCGCGTCCAGATCGCCGTCCGCGAGGAACGCCTCCGTCGCGCGCTGGACGGCGGTGTAGGCCGCGCCGGCCAGCGCCGTCCCCACGCTGACCCGCCGCACGCCCGCCTGCGCCAGCTGTGCGACCGTCGGGCCGCCCGCGAAGAACAGGCCCGCGTTCACCGGCATCGGGACCGCGGCGGCCAGCGTCTTCAGGAGGCCCAGATCCAGCAGGCCGGGGACGAACAGGCAGGCCGCACCCGCCTCCGCGTACGTCCGCGCCCGCGCGATCACCTCGTCGAGCCGGCCCGACGGGTCTCCGACCTGGTGGAAGAAGACGTCGGTCCGCGCGTTCACCACCAGGTCGGGCGCGCCTGCGCGGGTCGCCGCCTCGCAGGCGGCTGTGATCCGCTCGGCCTGCGCGTCCGGCGCGACCAGCGGGTCGCCCGCCGGGCCGGGGGAGTCCTCCAGGTTGATCCCCGCCGCGCCCGCCTCCACGACGGCCTCGACCGTGGCGGCCACGTCCTTCGGGTCCGGCCCGTAGCCGCCCTCGATGTCCGCGGTCACCGGGACGTCCACCGCGCCCGCGATCCGGCCGACCGCCGCCGCCATCGCGTCGCGGCCGAGGCGCTGCCCGTCCGGGCTGCCGAGCGCCCACGACACCGCCGCGCTGGACGTGGCGATCGCGGACGCCCCGGCCCGCTCGATCACCACGGCGCTGCACGCGTCCCAGGCGTTCGGCAGGACGAGCAATCCGTCGTGGTACGACCTGAAGAGCCGGGCCTTCTCGTTGTTCGCTGCCATGCGGCCGAACCTAGGACCGTCGACCGGCCCAGTGAAAGAGCCAATACTGCTTCATTCGACTGAGCCGATTGCGCCTGTCACACGGTGGGGCGGTGCGTCGTCTCCCTGGCGACGAAGGGAGAAGCACCATGCCGCGCTTGCTCATGCAGGAGGCGACCCCCGAGGTCTACCAGGGGTTCATGACCATCGCCGGGCACATCCACCGGGGGCCGCTGGCCCGGCCGACCCAGGAGCTCATCAAGATCCGGGCCTCCCAGCTGAACGGCTGCGCGTTCTGCGTGGACCGGCACACCCGGGACTTCCGGGCCCTCGGCGAACCCGAGGAACGCCTCCACCACCTGACGGTGTGGCGGGAGTCGCCGCTCTACACCGACGCCGAACGCGCCGCGCTCGCCTACACCGAGGCCGCCACCCGCCGCGAGCCGGTGAGCGACGAGGTGTGGGAGACGCTGCGCAAGCACTACCCGGACGACCGCGAGGCCGGCGACCTCGTCGCCCTGGTATCGCTGATCAACGCGCTCAACCTGTTCGGCGTCCCGCTGCACATGAAGCCGCCCGCGCGGAACTGACCGGACTTGCGGCCCGCGCCCCGCTTCTCGGCGGGACGCGGGCCGGACAGGGCTCAGCGACCCGCCGGAACGATCTTCTCCGTCTGCGTCAGCGCCTCGGCGAGGATCCCGGTCAGGTCCTGCCCGGTGCCCTGCGAGAACATCACCTGGTCGATGCCGTGCTCCGCGAGCCGCCCGATGGTGTCGACGGCCGCGCCGACCGACGGCGTCTCGGGGAAGAAGCTCAGCGAGGTCTTCTCGATCTCGGCGTAGTCGCGCCCCTCCCGCTCGCAGTGCTCACGCAGGACGTCCAGCTTGCGGGGCAGGTCGTCGCCGTCGAAGATGTTGCAGGCGTCGGCGTACTTGGCGACGAACCGCAGCGTCTTCTTCTCGCCCGTCCCGCCGATCAGGATCGGCGGATGCGGCCGGCGCAGCGCCGGCGGCGAGTTCAGCGGGCGCTCCAGCGAGTAGTGCTCGCCCTCGAACGCCGACTCGTCGCCCTTCCACATCTGGTGCGCGATCCGCAGCGTCTCCTCCAGCCGCTCGAACCGCTCCGCCGTCGGCGGGAACGGCACGCCGAGCCCGCGCGACTCCTCGTCGTTCCACGCCGCGCCGATGCCCAGCCACGCCCGCCCGCCCGACAGGACGTCCAGCGTCGTCACCGTCTTCACCAGGATGCCGGGATGCCGGTACGTCACGCCGGTGACCAGCGTGCCGAGCGTGATCCGCTCCGTCAGCGCCGCCGCGTACGCCAGCGCGGAGTAGCCCTCCAGCATCGGCTCCTCCGCCGGCCCCACCATGCTGATCTGGAAGAAGTGGTCCATGACCCACAGCGAGTGGAGCCCGCCCTGGTCGGCCTCTCTGGCGATCCGGCCGAACGTGGGGCCGATCTCCTCCGGCCCGCCGGGGAACGTGAAACTGGGAACCTGGAGTCCGATGCGCATGGGTGATCCCTCGTGTCGTCGTGTCTGCCGTCAACTCTGCGACCTGGACCGCACTCCAGGTCAAGTCCTGGTCCCCGCTGGATACCCGCCCGTTCCCGGCCCAGTCTTCAGGTTTGTTCGCACCCCGGCCAGGCCGCACAACGCCAGCCCTGATCGTCCACCAGCACCGGGAACGGCGCGGCATGCGGCAACGGCGCGCCCCAGACCCGAGAGCCGAGCCCGCACAGCACACTCAGCCCCACGGTCAGGCTCGCCACATGCCCAACCACGGCGACCTTGCCGCCGTGCCGATGCTCCGCCGCGATCATCTTGAACGCGGCCACCACCCGCTCGACCACCGCGCGCCCCGTCTCCCCGTCGGCCACCCGCTCGTCGAGCCGCCCGTCCACGACCCAGGCCCGGAGCACCTCGGCGGTCCGGGCCCTCGTCACCGGACCCGTCGCACCAGCCCGCCGATTCCCGCTTCGACCAGCCCCGCCATCCCCGTGACCTTTGCCCCGTGGACCCGCCCGATCGCCTCCGCCGTCCGGTACGCGCGCTCCGCCGTGCTGGCGTACACGTGGTCGACCGCGGGCAACGCGCGCGACCGCTACGGCCTGCCGGCGCCCACGCTCGGTCAGCAACGCCCCAGGAAGCGCCCCGGCCGCCTTGGCCACGACATTCTCTGCCTCGGCATGCCGAAGGCACATCATTTCAAGCACACCGTCCATCGGAGGATGGTATCGGCGGTGGTCGTACTTGTTGTTTCGTGGTGTGCGGGTCTTGTGCATGGCGGTTCATGCTATGGATGGTTTGGAGAATGGGGGTATTTGGAGTTCAAGATCAGTAAGGGTGTTCGGCTGAGCGGCAAGAAGGGTGTTCGGGCGGTGGGGTGGCGCTGGCGTACGGGGCCGCCCCTCCAAAGTCAAGGGCGCCTTCGGCGTCGCTTCGCGATGGACTTCGTCCACCCTTGACTTTGGAGCCTCTGCGGCCCCTGAGGCAGCGCCAAAGGGGCAGGCTCCGCCTGCCCCGCCCGGGTCGCGCCACCCCACCGCCCCCATCCGTCCGCGTGCTCGACAAGCCACCCCAAAGAGACAATTCACCGACCAGGCAAAGGTGAGCAAAATCGAGGCGCACTGAGCAATATCTTTCCACTGATCAGCAAGAAAGAAGGCCCCCGCTCTGCGCGCAATTGTCGGTCACTTGGGGTACACTTTAGGTATGCAGTCAGTGACGGTCGACCTTGCGGGCGCGTCCACCATGGAATTGGTGAACGCGCTCTCAACGATCGCCACTGAACTCGCCCAACGCCAGGCCCCGGAATCGGCGGCCGCGTGCCTGGAACTCACCGAAGACCTGGCCGCCGCCTGCGATATGCAAGAAAGCGCCCTGGCCGGTTTCATCGGCCGGGTTGATGCCACCGGAGAGCAGCAGAGGTGGGGATTTCCCTCCACACGGGCGTGGCTGCGGTCCCGCCTGGGCATGCGCGAGAACCGCGCCAAAGAACGCCTCACACTGGCGCGGCAACGCCACCGCCTACCGCAGGTGACCGAGCAACTGGCGGCCGGAGAGCTGTCCTACGGGTACGCCGTCACGGTCGCCGACTCAGTAGCCCGACTGGACGACACCGACTGCGCCAAGGCAGAGAACAAGCTGCTGGAGATGGTCGGCCAGGGGTTCTCGCCGGGGAAGATCGCGGTGTTCGGTCACCGGATCCGCGACGTCATCGCCGAACGCGACGACACCGAGCACGAACCCGAGGAAGTCAAGCGCGGCTACGCCAAGTCCTGGGTCACCAGCTCCGGTTCGTTGGACGGTGGTCGGTACATCAAGGGGTGGCTGAACGCCGAGGACGCCGCGATCTGGGACGGCACGCTGGCTCCGCTTGCGAAGCCGGCCGGACCCGACGATCACCGTGACGTCGCCGAGCGAACGGCGGCGGCGCTGTCGAGTGTGCTGTCGGGCGGACACAAGGCCACCAAGGTCACCGTCATCTGCGACCTCGAGACGATCACCGGCGGCAATGCCCCAGGCCACCTCATCGACGGGACACCGATCCCGGCCGAGCAGGTACGCCGCATCGCACTGGCAGCCGGAGTCTCCCCGCTGATCCTGGGACGCGGGCACAACCCGCTGTACCTGGGCTATCGGGAGCGGTTCGCCACCCCGGCCCAACGCCGGGTCTTGGAGACGCTGTATCCGACGTGTGCGGTGCGGGAGTGTGAGATTCCGGGGACGTTGTGCGAGGTCGACCACGTCCACGGCTGGGCCCTGGGTCACAGTCCGACCGACATCGATCAGCTCACGCTCACCTGCGGATGGCACAACCGCTTCAAACACACCAGCCGGAAGCAGATCGGGATCAGCAAAGATCCCGACGGGCGGTATGTGTACCGGCTGCTGCCACCACCCGACGCCAGGTCAAGAACCAAACTCGGGAACGGACCGCCGGGCGCACTCGGCCCACCCGATCCCGCCATCACCTGGGCCGCATAACCAACCCCACCCGCACATGGCCGGTTCGCCCGAATCCACATGGGATCTCGGGCGAACCGGCATGCCCCACATCACTCCCACCCTCCACTGCTCCGTCAGCAGCAGCTGCGATCAGCTGAACCTGGGCCCCTCGCCCCGGCCCCTCGCCATTGCCTTGTTGCGGCGTGCGCGGCGACCACACTCCACCGTGGTGTACCGCTCGAGACCCATCGCTCATAACGGGATGCGGACGACGGCCTCCTACCGGGTGGCCACGGCATGGTGGTGTTTCAGCCCGTTGATGCCGTACCCGACTGCGCGTCGCCGCTCGGTGGCCCCGCTCGCACCACACCGGCGGGCGTCCACCGCGACTGCCCTTGCCTCGCTTCTTGCGGTTGCGGGCCTGGGCGACCCTGATCGCGGTGGTGCAGCCAAGCCAGCGTCTACGCCGGTAGGCGCGGTTGGCACCAGGAGCCGTTGGCCTTATCGGCACGGACCCGGTCGGACCGACTGCAAGGACACCCCGGCCCAACACAAGGGCACGCTTATGCACTCCAGAACGGCACGGCCCCAGGAGCGACGCGCCCCTCAGGTGGCTTGGTCTCTCCTGAATGCAGGGAGTGAGGCGACCCGCCCCGACCTGCCCTGCACCATCGGCGTGAGGTCGGCGCCCCATACACGCTGGGAGTCGTCTCCTTCTCCGTCTCTGCCTCTTGGTCCTCTGGTTCGGGGGCGGTGGGGTGGCGCGACCCGGGCGGGGCAGGCGGAGCCTGCCCCTTGGCGCTGCCTCAGGGGCCGCAGAGGCTCCAAAGTCAAGGGTGGACGAAGTCCATCGCGAAGCGACGCCGAAGGCGCCCTTGACTTTGGAGGGGCGGCCCCGTACGCCAGCGCCACCCCACCGCACGGCCAACCCAACACCCCTGCCCCAAAACGTGCTTGCACCCGTCCCGAATGCCCGCCCACGCCTGCTAGCGCGAACACTCCTTCACGCTTCCCATGCCTAGCGACGACACCCTCTTCCCGTCCGCGCACCGCCCTGCCGCCGGACCGTCCACCCCCTGCTTACTTGTGCACCGCTCCTGCCTCGCCCACGCACTGCCCGCCGCCGTTGCCCGCCGCCCGCTTGTCCGGCGCGCTTATCGCCGCCGAGCTCTCGTCTGCCTGTGCCGCGTCTGCCTGACTGTCCACCATGCTTGCAACACCCTGCCCGCCGCGCCTGCCCTGTCTGCGCATCGTGCTGGCCACCTGTGCGTGGCACCCGTCTGCCCGTCGCGTGTACCCGCCGCGACTGTCCGGTGCGCTTGTCGCCCGCGCGCCGCGCTTGTCGGCCTGCGCACCTACCCGTCGGACCTGACGCCCGCCCGGGACGCTTGCCGTCTGTGGACCACGCTTGACCGTCGACGCATCATCGTGTCCGCGTGTAGACCGCGTTTGCTCGATGGCGCGCGCTAGCTTGCTCGGTTGCCAATGCTCGTCTGCGGTCGATCTCGCCTTGTCTGGCGTGTTCCGTAGCTTTCAGCCGGGTGCCACGCTCGCCAGTGTCGCGCCCATCCTTTGCCTGCGCCGCGCTCTTCGCTTCGTGCTCGGTCTTGCTTTGCGTGCCGTCTGTCACGTGTCGGTCGGCCTTGACGCCACGTTCGGAGGGCTCCTTACGCTGATCATCTTTCGTATCGCGTGAGATTCCTTGGTGCAGGGGCGGTCTCCTCGTTCGCTGAGGGCGTGTGGGGGTGTTCTTTTGGCTGGTCAGTGGCTATGTGTCTGGCTTTGCCGGGTGGACGGTGGGTTGACCTGGAGTGGGCTCCAGGTGGGATCCTGGGAACGTGAGTTCCTACTCTCCGGCTGAGACCGCCGAGAAGAGCGGCTTCAGCATCGACACGTTGCGGTACTACGAGAAGATCGGGCTGCTGTCCGGGATCGCGCGGAACGCGTCGGGGCGGCGCGTGTTCAGCGAGAGCGACCTGCAGTGGCTCGGGATGCTGCGCTGCCTGCGCGAGACGGGGATGCCGATCGCGGAGATGCTGCGGTACTCCGAGCTCGCGCGGGGCGGGGCCGAGACCGTGCAGGAGCGGCTGGAGCTGCTGCAGGAGCACGATCGCCGGGTGGAGGAGCAGATCGCCCGGCTGCGCGAGCAGCAGGAGCACATCAAGTTCAAGATCGGCTTCTATCGGGGCGCGGTCTGCGAGGAAGTGCCGGTCTGAGCGAGGACGCGCGCCGCGCGCGTCCAGGTCTCGGCGGGGTCGAAGGCGTCCGCGGTCCAGGTGGAGGCGCGGATGGCGCCGCGGTTCCGGAAGCGGCGCATGATGGCGACGTGCGGGGGCCAGGCGACGAAGCGGTGCAGGTCCTCGGTGGTCTCCCAGATGGAGACGGAGCCGCAGCGCAGTTGGAGCGGCTTCGTCCACAGCCACAGGCCGACCGCGCCCTGGAGGTCGGGCCAGGCGCGGCGCAGGGTCAGGCCGGCCCGGTAGACCTCCGGGAGGTCGGTCGCGTGGTCGCAGGTGAAGTCGGTGACGCTCACCAGGACGGGTCCGCGGCCGTCGGCGGGTCCGGGGCGCCAGCTTTTCAGCGGTTCCACGACGGGGAGCGGCCAAGGAGGGTCAGGAGGCGGTCCTTCGGGGACGTGCCGTCCGCCGGCGGGACGACGGGCGCGAAGGCCGTTCCGGGGCCGCGGTCGTCGGTGGGGACGATCGCCGCGACCTTGAGGGACGCGGTCAGCAGCTCGTCGCCGGGTTCCCAGGGGGCGCCGATGGTGGCGGCGACGTCCCAGGCGTGCACGACCAGGTCGACGGAGTGGAAGCTGATCGCTAGTGCGGCGGGGAAGGGGCCGCCGTCCCGGATCTCGGGGAGGACGAGCCCGGTGTCGAGGGGCACCGAGGCGAAGGCCTCGGTGACGAGGTCGAGGGACGCCTTGGCGGCGGCGTAGGGGTCGTCGCCGAGGTCGCCGCCGTGCCAGTTGGCCAGGCGGCCGCCGTCGCCGCGGACGGCGGCCGCGAAGCCCTGGTCCTGGCTGACCTGGTGGCGGAGCAGGCCGTGCAGCGTCCAGTCGGGGCACGGCGTCGGCAGGGCGAGCGCGTCCGGTTTCACCTGGGCGACGGCCGAGAGGTAAAGGTCGGCGGCCTTGCGGTCCAAGGGGCGGAAGTCGGTGGTGAGCAGTTCGGTGAGAACGTCCATACGTCCACCGTAGGAACGGTGAGTGGCCCAGGTACAGGGCCAAAATCGCGGAAAATGACTGAGCCGGTCTAGGGTCGGACGTGTGGACCTGCACGTGAGCCTGGTCGGGCGGAAGGACCTCGTCGGCCAGATCTACCGGCAGCTGCGGGCCGCGGTCCTGGACGGGCGGCTGCGCGCGGGCGAGACTGTGCCGCCGACGCGGGAGCTGGCGCGGCGGCTGGCGATCTCCCGCAACACGGTGGCGGTCGCCTACGACCGGCTCGCGGCTGAGGGGTTCCTCGAGAGCCGGGTGGGGGCGGGGACGTTCGTCCGCGATGCCGGTTTCCTGGAGCGGGAACGTCCGGTGGCGTCGCCGCTGCGGCCGCGCGAGGTGTGGGACGAGATCGGCGTGTGGCCGGGCAGGATGTCCGGGATCACCTGGGACTTCCGGGCCGGGCTGCCGGACGTGGGGCTGTTCCCGTACGAGCCGTGGCGGCGGATCATGGCGGGGCGGCTGCGCCCGTCCGCGTTCGGCGATCCGGCGTCGGCCGGCGATCCTGCGGGGCTGAGCGAGCTGCGGGAGGCGATCGCCCGGCACGTCGGGGTCTCGCGGTCGGTGCGAGCTACGGCGGACGACGTGGTGGTGACGTCGGGCATCCAGCAGGCGCTGGACCTGGTCGTCCGGGTGCTGCTGGAGCCCGGTGACGTCGTGGCCGTCGAGGACCCCGGCTACCCGCCGGTTCGGATGCTGCTGCGGGCGGCGGGGATGCGGGTGCGCGGCGTGCCGGTGGACGCCGAGGGCCTGCGCGTGGACGCGCTGCCGGACGACGCGCGCGCCGTCTACGTGACGCCGTCGCACCAGTTCCCGCTGGGGATGGCGATGTCGCTGCCGCGCCGCCACGCCCTGCTGGAGTGGGCGCGGCGCCGCGACGTGGTGATCGTCGAGGACGACTACGACACCGAGTACCGGTACGGGGGGCGGCCGATCGAGCCGCTGCAGAGCCTCGACGACGGGGGCCGGGTCCTCTACATGGGCACCTTCTCCAAGATCATGCGCCCGGTGCTCAGGCTCGGGTTCCTGGTCGCGCCGCCGTCGCTGCACCGCGCGTTCCGGATGGCGCGGTACGTCTCGTCCTGGCACGCGGAGCTGCCCACGCAGGCGGCGCTCGCCCGGTTCATCGACGAGGGCCTGCTCGCGCGGCACATCCGCCGGTCGCGGCGCGAGTACCAGGCCAGGCACGAGCGGGTCGCCGGGCTGCTCGGCACCCGGTTCGCCGGACGGCTGGAGGTCGTCCCGTCGGCGGCGGGCCTGCACCTGTGCGCGACCCTGCCGGACGGGACGGACGACGCCGGCATCGTCCGCGAGGCGCTGGGGGAGGGCGTCGGCCTGTTCGCGCTGTCGGAGTTCGCCGTCGACGCGCCGCCGGCGCCCGGCCTGGTGTTCGGCTACGGCGCCGTCACGCTGCCGGAGATCGGCGAGGGCCTGCGCCGGCTGCGGCCGGTCGTCGACCGGTGGGCCGCGGCGACAAGCTGACGTCCTCAGCGCTGCACGGGCGTGACGCGGCGGCCGTCCGCGCCGAACAGCAGCATCCGGTCGAGGTCCACGGTCAGCGCGACGTGGTCGCCGCGGTTCGGGCGCTGCCCCGGGTTCGCGCGGAAGATCAGGTCGGAGCGCCGGTGGTGCCCGGCGTGCTCCTCGGCGTGGCCGGGCTCGCGAGACGGCCGGCCGAGCATCTCGCGCAGCCGGTCGCGCAGGCCCGGCTGCGCCGCTGCCACCGCCGGCGCGGGACGCGGTCGTCCGAACTCGTTCGCGTCGACGGTGGGGATGCCCGCCTGCGCGTAGGCGAGCCATTCGTGGCCGTGGAACTCCAGCGCGTGGACCTGCCCGGACAGGACCGTCCCCGGCCGGGCGGGCGACCCGGCCGCGATCGGGAGCAGCGTGTCGGGCCGGATCCCGACGATCACCATCTGCCCGTGGTGGCTGATCAGCGAGGACGCGCGCGGGTCGTCCCACGGGACCGTCAGGCGCTGCGGGCCGAGGTCGAGCAGCAGCCCCTCGCCCTCGACGGCCCACAGCCTCGCCTGCAGCAGGTTGATCGGCGGGGAGCTGAGGAACGCGGCGACGAACACCGTCGCCGGGTCCTCGTAGATCTGCTCGGGGGTGCCGACGTCCTCCAGGACGCCGTCGCGCAGCACGGCCATCCGGTCGGCCATCGTCATGGCCTCGATCTGGTCGTGCGTGACGTAGACGGTGGTGGTGCGGCTGGAGCGCACCAGCGCGGCGATCTCCACCCGCAGCTCGGTGCGCAGCCCGGCGTCCAGGCTGGACAGCGGCTCGTCCATCAGGAACAGCGACGGCTCGCGGATCAGCGCCCGGCCGATCGCGGCGCGCTGGCGCTGGCCGCCCGACAGCGTGCTCGGCAGCCGGTCGATCATGGTGTTCAGGCCGAGCGCGCGGGCCAGCTCGACCACCTTCGCGCTGGCCTCGGCGCGGTCGTCGCCCGAGACCTCCAGCGGGAACATCATGTTGCCCTTGACGGTGCGGTGCGGGTAGAGGGCGCCCTCCTGGAACACCATCGCCACGTTCCGCTCGCGGGGCGTCAGGTCGTTGGCCACCGACCCGTTCAGCCACAGGTCCCCGGAGGTGATCTCCTCCAGCCCGGCGATCATCCGCAGGATGGTCGACTTGCCGCAGCCGGACGGCCCGAGCAGGACGAACAGCTCGCCGTCGTCGATCCGCAGCCGGACGTTGCGGACGGCGACCTGCCCGCCGGGATACACCTTCTCGACGCCGTCTAGCACAACATCCGTCATCGGGGCCGCCTGGGGGTGGGCAGGAACTCGGTGCGTCATCTCATCGCGTCACAATCCGTTTGTCCATAGCCCATCCAGAGTTACCGGCGGTTAACAAGGCCGGGTCCGGCCACCTCGGGAAAGTCCGTGCCGGTGATCGCCCGGAGCGGGATCCGGCGCCGGGGCCGGCCCCGGCGCGCGGCGGGTGCGCGCGGGCGGCCATGCGGGTTGCGGCGTGATGCGCCGGATGTCGGTGGGGCGCCGTAGACTCCTTCGCTGTGGCCGGCCGTATTCGCAATGAGGACATCGCGCTCGTTCGCGAGCGGTCGTCCATCGCCGACGTCATCGGCGAGTACCTGCAGCTGCGCAGCGCGGGCGGCGGCAACCTCAAGGGCCTGTGCCCCTTCCACGACGAGAAGTCGCCGTCGTTCAACGTGACGCCCTCGCGCGGGCTGTACTTCTGCTTCGGCTGCGAGGCGGGCGGCGACGTCATCAAGTTCGTCCAGGAGATCGAGCACCTCTCGTTCTCCGAGGCGGTCGAGCGGCTCGCGGCGCAGACCGGCATCCAGCTCCGGTACGAGGAGGGCGGCGGCGGGCGCGGCCCCCGGCAGGACGGCGGGCAGCGCGCCCGCCTGCTGGAGGCGCACAAGGCGGCCGCCGAGTTCTACGCCGAGCACCTCGCCGCGCCCGAGGGGGAGATCGGCCGCCGGTTCCTGTCCGAGCGCGGTTTCGAGACCGAGGACGCGGCGCGCTTCGGCGTCGGGTTCGCGCCCCGCGAGTGGGAGGGCCTCGTCCGGCACCTGCGCGGGCGCGGGTTCACCGACCGCGACATCGTCGCCGGCGGGCTGGCCAAGGAGGGCCGCCGCGGCCCCATGGACCGCTTCCGCGGCCGGCTGATGTGGCCGATCCGCGATCTGTCCGGCGACGTCATCGGGTTCGGCGCGCGCCGCCTGTACGAGGACGACGACGGCCCGAAGTACCTGAACACCCCCGAGTCGCCGCTGTTCCACAAGAGCTCGGTGCTCTACGGCGCGGACCTGGCGAAGAAGGAGATCGCGCGGCGGCGGCAGGCCGTGGTGGTCGAGGGCTACACCGACGTGATGGCCTGCCACCTGTCCGGGGTGCAGACGGCGATCGCCACCAGCGGGACGGCGTTCGGCGACGACCACATCAAGATCCTGCGCAGGCTGCTGATGGACCAGGACGAGTTCCGCGGCGAGGTGATCTTCACCTTCGACGGCGACTCGGCCGGGCAGAAGGCGGCGCTGCGCGCGTTCGCCGACGAGCAGAAGTTCGTCACGCAGACCTTCGTGGCCGTCCAGCCGGACGGCCTCGACCCGTGCGACCTGCGGATCCGGCACGGCGACGCGGCGGTGCGCGACCTGGTCGCCTCGCGGCTGCCGCTGTTCGAGTTCGCGGTGCGCAGCGCGATCGAGCGGCACGACCTCGACACG
Source organism: Actinomadura opuntiae (assembly GCF_030283205.1). Lineage (GTDB taxonomy): Bacteria > Actinomycetota > Actinomycetes > Streptosporangiales > Streptosporangiaceae > Spirillospora. Next base: position 122,683 of record NZ_JASNWF010000013.1, on the reverse strand, counting down.
GTGGAGGGGCGGCTCGCGGCGCTGGACGCGGCGGCGCCCGTCGTCGCGGCCATCAAGGACCGGTCGCTCCGGCAGATGTACGCGGTCAGCCTCGACCGCTGGGTCGGGCTGATGGACGAGCAGTTCGTGCTGCGGCGCGTCCGCGAGCTCGCGAACCGGCGCCACGCCCGCGCGCAGAACGGCCGCGGCAACGGCGGCGGCCGCACCGGCGCCCTGCAGAACGGCGGCGGCAACGGCAACGGCGGCAACGGCAACGGGACGGTGCCGCAGCGCCCGGCCTACGACCCGAACGATCCGGAGGTCCAGCGCGAGCGCGAGCTGCTGAAGCTGGCGGTGCAGCGCCCGGCGGTGCTCGGGCCGGTGTTCGACGAGGTCCCGGCGGGGGCGTTCATCGCGCCGCCGCACGCCGCGGTGCGCGCGGTGATCGCCGAGGCGGGGGGCGTGACGGCGGCCGGCAACGCCGCGGAGTGGGCGATGACCCTGCTGGAGGCGGCTCCGAACGAGCAGGTCAAGGATCTGATCACCATGCTCGGAGTCGAGCCGGTACGGTCCGCACAGGAATCGGACGACCGCTATGCCGTGGAACTGCTGGCCCGAATACAGGAGCGCCAGCTCACCCGCATGATCGCCGATGCGAAGTCTAAACTCCAGCGGCTGAATCCGGTCGAGGACCCCGAGCAGTACAACCGGCTCTTCGGCGATCTTGTCGCGCTTGAGCAGCAGAGACGGGTGTTGCGGGAGCGAGGGCTTGGATCCCAGTAGCCGGTATTACCGCGAAATGGGTCCTGTGATCTAGGCCGCATCTGTCGCAGACTGTCCCCGTGGGCCCTTCGGTGCTGCCAAGCGAGGCGCCATCGGTTGATCAGGTGGCGGACCTCGTCGCACGCGGCAGAGAGCGCGGCGGTGTGACCGTCGAAGACGTCGCTGCCGCGCTCGATCGCTCGGACTTGCCGGACGACTCCCTGGAGCGCGTCGTCCGGATGCTCGCAGAGCAGGGGGTAGAGGTCCTCGAATCTCAGCAGGAGACCGAGGACGTCGCGCGAGCGGATGAGGGAGACCTCGGCAAGCGGGCGCCGACGAGCGACCTGGTCCGGATCTATCTGAGAGAGATCGGTCGCGTACCGCTTCTCACGGCAGAAGATGAAGTAGAACTGGCGAAATCGATCGAGGCGGGGCTGTTCGCCGAGGAGAAGATGGCGCACGCCGCCGTCCTCTCCCACGCCGAGCGGATCGACCTCGAACTGCTCTCCCGCGACGGCGTCCGGGCGAAGCAACGGCTGATCGAGGCCAACCTGCGGCTGGTGGTCTCGATCGCGAAACGCTACGTGGGCCGGGGAATGCTGTTCCTCGACCTGATCCAGGAGGGAAATCTCGGGCTCATCCGTGCGGTCGAGAAGTTCGACTACACGAAGGGGTTCAAGTTCTCCACCTACGCCACCTGGTGGATCCGGCAGGCGATCACCCGCGCGATCGCCGACCAAGCCAGGACCATCCGGATCCCGGTGCACATGGTGGAGACGATCAACAAACTGGTCCGCGTGCAGCGGCAGATGCACCAGGACCTCGGCCGCGAACCCACCCCCGAGGAGATCGGCCTGGAGATGGGGCTGCCGCCCGCCCGGGTCGTGGAGATCCAGCGGATCGCGCAGGAGCCGGTCTCGCTGCAGTCGCCGATCGGTGAGGAGGACTCCGACCTCGGCGACTTCATCGAGGACGCGGACGCGGTGGTGCCGATCGAGGCCGCCGCGTTCATCCTGCTGCAGGACCAGCTCGAGGACATCCTCGGCACCCTGTCGGACCGGGAGCAGCGCATCATCCAGTTGCGCTTCGGCCTGGCCGACGGGCATCCGCGCACGCTGGAGGAGGTCGGCCGGGAGTTCGGCGTGACCAGGGAGCGGATCCGGCAGATCGAGTCCAAGACCCTGGCCAAGCTGCGGCACCCGTCCCGCGCGCAGACGCTGCGCGAGTACCTCGAGTAGCCCGCGAGCCGGGGACGGCCCCGTCCGGGCCGGGACCGGGCGGGAGAGACCGACAGGGGGCGACCGCCCTCCGGGCCCGAGCGGCCCGGAGGGCGGTCGCCCGCCCGCGCTCCGGCGCGCGCCGGTTTCCGGGGATCCGGTGCATGACGTCGCATTTCGGGCGGACGGTGGATTACCGTAATGCCCATGCTGATCGTGACGACTGATGCCGTGGCCGGGTACGAGATCCGCAGCGTGCTCGGCGAGGTCCTGGGGACGGCCGTCCAGACCGATCAGGCCGGGGTGCAGCGCCCCGGGCATTCGGGGAGCAGCGCGACGTTCCGGGTGACCGGCGACCGGCCGGCCCTCGGGCTCGCGGGCGCGCGCCGCGACGCGGTGGACCGGCTCGGCGAGGAGGCGCGCCGCAAGGGCGCGAACACGGTGGTCGGGATGCGGTTCGACACCGCGGCGCTGCCCGGCGGGGGCACGAGGTGTGCGCGTACGGGACGGCCGTGTGGGCGGAGCCGGCGGCGCGCGAGCAGGCGCCGCACCACCAGGCGCCGCAGCACATGCAGCACTCCCAGCAGGGGCATCTGCCGCCGTACGGCGACCCGCAGTCGGGCCCGCCGATGGCCGCGCGGAACCTGACGATGGGCATCAACGACCGCCCGCGCTGACCTTCCGGGGCAGGGGCCCGGGGCCGGTCCGGACCCGGGTCGTCTCCCGGGGCGGGTGGGATCCCTCTCACTGTCGCCCGGGCGACTTGACGGGGTGAGGTTAGCTTTGGCTAATTTAGGTGAGCCTAACCATTGCACCCTGGAGTCCCCCATGCGCCCTGCCTCCGTCCTCGCCCTCAGCGGCGTGGCCGCCGTGTCGATGTCCCTGCTCTCGGCGTGCGGCGGTGACGGGAAGGCGGACGCCGCGGGCGCCGTTCCGGTGACGGCGTCCAAGGACAAGTGCGAGGTCGCCAAGACCGAGCTGGCCGCCGGGAAGAACTCCTTCAAGGTGACCAACAAGGGCTCGGAGGTCAACGAGTTCGAGGTGCTCAAGCCGGACGGCAGCATCCTGGCGGAGCGGGAGAACATCGGCCCCGGCACCAGCGTGAACTTCGTGGTGAACCTGCCGGAGGGCAAGTTCAAGCTGCTGTGCAGCGCCGGGCAGACCGGCAAGGGCCCCTCCCAGGAGGTCACGGTCACCGGCAAGGGCGGCGGCGCCGACCCGCGGCTGGCCCAGGCCGCCACCGACTACAAGGCCTACGTCACCGTGCAGCTCGACGACACCATCGCCAAGACGAAGCCGTTCGTGGCGGCGGTGAAGGCCGGCGACGTCGAGAAGGCCAAGAAGCTGTACGCGCCTTCCCGCGTCGGCTGGGAGTCGATCGAGCCCGTCGCGGAGAAGTTCAGCGACATCGACGGCAAGGTCGACACCCGCGAGGCCGACCTCAAGCCGGGCGAGAAGAAGGACTGGTCCGGCTGGCACCTGCTGGAGAAGGCCCTGTGGAAGGACGGCTCGGTCAAGGGCAAGGAGAAGTACGGCGACCAGCTGCTGGCCGACCTGGACACGCTGAAGGGACGGCTGCCGAGCCTCACCCTCGACCCCGTCAACGACCTCGCCGCCGGCGCCAAGGGCCTGCTGGACGAGGTCGCCACCGGCAAGGTCACCGGCGAGGAGGAGCCCTTCAGCCACACCGACCTCGTCGACTTCAAGGCCAACGTGGACGGCGCGAAGAAGGCCTACGACCTGCTCAAGCCGGTCGTCCAGGAGAAGGACGCGCAGCTGGCCAAGGACCTGGACGACAACTTCGGGGCCGTGTACGCGCTGCTGAAGAAGCACGAGGAGGGCGACGGTTACGTGTCCTACGACAAGGTCGGTAAGGACGACCGCAAGAAGCTCGCCGACGCCGTGAACGCGCTGGGCGAGCCGCTGTCCAAGCTCGCGGAGGTCGTGGCCAAATGACGCAGCCCGGTGCTTCGGACGCGCCGTCCCGCCAGGAGGGCGGGCGCGCCGGGATGTCCCGGCGGCGGATGCTCGGGTTCTCCGGCGCCAGCCTGCTGGTCGGCGCCGCCGCCGGGGCGGGCCTGGACCGGGTCGCCTCCGCCGACACGGGCGGGCCGGACGCGGGCACCGCGGTGTCCTTCCACGGCGCCCACCAGGCGGGCATCGCCACCCCCGTCCAGGACCGGCTGCACTTCGCCGCGTTCGACGTCACCACCGACGACCGCGGCAAGCTCGTCCAGATGCTCAAGGACTGGACCGCGGCGGCGGCCGACATGACGGCGGGCCGGGCGATCGGCGACGGCGCGATCCCGAGGGTCGCCGTGGCGCCGCCCGACGACACCGGCGAGGCCCTCGGGCTGCCCGCGTCCCGGCTGACGCTGACGATCGGCTTCGGCCCGACGCTGTTCGAGAAGGACGGCAAGGACCGGTTCGGGATCAAGGCCAAGCGCCCGCCCGCGCTGGTCGACCTGCCGCACTTCTCCGGCGAGAACCTCGACCCCGACCGCAGCGGCGGCGACATCTGCGTGCAGGCCTGCGCGGACGACCCGCAGGTCGCGGTGCACGCCATCCGGAACCTGGCGCGGATCGGCATGGGCGTCGTCGGCGTCCGCTGGTCGCAGCTCGGGTTCGGCAAGACGTCCTCGACCACCCCGGACGCGCAGACGCCCCGCAACCTGTTCGGGTTCAAGGACGGCACGGACAACATCGGCGTGAACGACACGGCGCTGCTCGACAAGCACGTGTGGGCGGGCAAGGGCGAGGGCGCCGACTGGATGGCGGGCGGCTCCTACCTGGTGGCGCGCCGGATCCGCATGCACATCGAGATCTGGGACCGCACGTCCCTGCGCGAGCAGGAGGACGTGTTCGGCCGCAGCAAGTCCGAGGGCGCGCCGGTGGGGGAGAAGAAGGAGCGCGACAAGCCCGTCCTGGCGCGGATGAAGCCGGACGCGCACGTCCGCCTCGCGCATCCCGACTCCAACGGCGGCGCGCGGATCCTGCGGCGCGGCTACTCCTTCACCGACGGCTCCGACGGGCTGGGCCGGCTGGAGGCGGGCCTGTTCTTCATCGCGTTCCAGCGGGACCCGCGCACCGGCTTCATCAAGATCCAGGAGTCGCTGGCGGGCGACGCGATGAACGAGTACGTCCAGCATGTCGGATCGGGCATCTTCGCGTGCCCGCCCGGCGTGCGGGAGGGCGGCCACTGGGGCGAGACCCTGTTCGCGTGAAGGGGCCGGGCGGGACGCGCTCAGGAGCCGCCCGCGGCGCGCTCGGAGCGGATGCGGGTCACCACGTCGCCCGCGGCCGTCTTGATCGACTCCAGTTCCTGGAGGTAGGCCCAGTAGTCGGGATGCGCGCCGCCGAGCCGCTTCGGCGCGTGCTCCAGCCGCTCGACCAGCGCGTCCAGCGCCCGCGCGTGGTGCGGCGCGGCCCCGCCGGGCTGCGCCATCGCCAGCCGCTGCGCGTCCCGTATCGCGAACCGGGCGCTCTCGACCGGCTTGTCCGGGTCGGCGGCGACCGCCTCCAGCTCCGTCACCCGCCCGGTGACCTGCCCGGCGCGCCGGTCGGCCGCGTTCAGCTCGGTGCGCGCCGCGGTCAGCGCCTGCTGCGCCTGCTTCCATTCGGTGCGGGCGGCGGACTCCGCCGCCTCGTTCAGCCGCTCGCGGGCCCGCGTGACGCCCGACTCGATCGCCTCGGGCGCGCCGCGCAGGTCCTGCCAGCAGGCCTGCGAGTAGGCGCGCAGCAGCACCCGCATCGCCTGCCGGACGGGCTCGACGCGGTTGGCGACGACGTCCACCCGGGTGCGCACTGAGGCCAGGGAGTTGCGCACCTTCTCCGCCATCTTCGGCAGCTCCGCCGCTGCCTCCCGGGCCTTCTCGGCGATCTCGCGGACCTCCTCGGCCTTGCGCATCGCCCCGTCCAGCCCGAGGCCGCCGAGGCCCTGCGAGCTCAGCAGCGCCAGCGCCTCCTTCGCGCGGGCCAGCTCGGCCTCGGGGTCGGCGGCGTCCATCCCCGCCTCGCGGGCGGCCCGGACGGCCGCGTCGGCGGCGGCGACGGCGTCGCGGGCGGCGGTGAGCCGGGGTGGGAGCTGGTCGAGGGCCGCCTCCAGGCGCGCCATCCGCGGCGCGAGCCGCTCGGCGAACCCGTTCAGGTTCCGGGTGATCTGCTGGAGGCGCTCGGTGGCGGCCAGGAACGCCCTGCGCGCCGCGTCGTACTCGGCGGGCGACCGGTCCCGGTCGTCGAGGTCGTGCGCGTCCAGGACGGCGATGTAGGCCACGGACGCGGCGTCGGCGGCCTCCGCCAGCCCGGTGAACTCCCGCCGGACGGGCGCGGCGGCCCCCGCGTCGAGATCCCCGAAGACGGTGACGCGGCCGTCCAGGAACTTCTGCGCCTGGTCCATGTCGTAGAAGGCGGCGGCCGCCGCCTCGCGCGCCTGGATCGCCGCGTCGGCCGCCTGCCCGCCCCTGCCGCGCCGCCGCTGGTCGCCCGGTCCCCGCACGCCGCCTCCCCTCGTCCTCCATGCCCAGTCTCGCGCAGTCCGGACGTTCTCGCGCAATGCGACCGGCAATGAGGGAACGGATAGCATCGCTGCTACGTCGATATAGCGAGGCGCCTGGCCGGCGTCCGGTACGTCGTGCGATCTTGGAGGAACGCCGTGGGTGTCAGTCTCAGCAAGGGCGGCAACGTCTCGCTCACCAAGCAGGCGCCGGGCCTGTCGGCCGTGACCGTCGGCCTGGGCTGGGATCTGCGCACCACCACCGGCACCGATTTCGACCTGGACGCCTCCGCGATGGTGCTGGACGCCTCCGGCAAGATCATCAGCGATCAGCACTTCGTCTTCTTCAACAACCTGCGGACCCCGGACGGCGGCGTCGAGCACACCGGCGACAACACCACCGGCGCGGGCGAGGGCGACGACGAGCAGATCAACGTGAACTTCGGCGCCATGCCCGCGCAGGCCGAGCGGGTCGCGTTCGCGGTGTCGATCTACGACGCCGACAGCCGCGGGCAGAACTTCGGCCAGGTCCGCAACGCCTACATCCGGGTGCTCAACCAGGGCGACCGGTCCGAGATGGCCCGCTACGACCTGTCCGAGGACGCGTCCATGGAGACCGCGATGGTCTTCGGCGAGCTGTACCGCAGCGGGACGGACTGGAAGTTCCGGGCGGTCGGCCAGGGCTACGCCTCCGGCCTGGCCGGCATCGCGATGGACTTCGGCGTCAACATCTAACGACTTCTTCCCCGGGAAGGGAGTGGCCCGATCATGGGAGTCTCACTCGCCAAGGGCGGCAACGTCTCGCTGACGAAGGCCGCCCCGAATCTGACCGCCGTCACCGTCGGCCTCGGCTGGGACGTGCGCGCCACCACCGGCGCCGACTTCGACCTGGACGCCTCCGCGCTGCTGCTCGGCCCGTCCGGCAAGGTCATCTCCGACCAGCACTTCGTGTTCTTCAACAACCTGAAGAGCCCGGACGGCTCGGTCGAGCACACCGGCGACAACCTGACCGGCGAGGGCGAGGGCGACGACGAGTCGATCAACGTCGACCTGACCGGCGTGCCGCAGGAGTGCGACCGCATCGTGTTCCCGGTGTCGATCTACGACGCCGACAACCGGCAGCAGAACTTCGGGCAGGTCCGCAACGCCTTCATCCGGATCGTCAACCGGGCCGACGGCAGCGAGCTGGCCCGCTTCGACCTGACCGAGGACGCCTCCACCGAGACCGCGATGGTCTTCGGCGAGCTGTACCGGCACGGCGCCGAGTGGAAGTTCCGCGCGGTCGGCCAGGGGTACGCCTCGGGACTGGCCGGCATCGCGATGGACTTCGGCGTCAACGTCGGCTGACGGCCGGCCACCCCGCCCGCCGGCCGGTCCGTCCGGCCGCCCTTTTCCTCACAGAAATACGCGCATGATTCTTCGCACCTTCGGTTGGGCCTTCGGCATCACCGTCCTCGGCCTTCTGGTCGCCGCCCTGTACGACGGGGGGACCGGGCTGGCCCTGGTCGCCGTCCTCGCAGTGCTGGAAATCTCGCTGTCGTTCGACAACGCCGTGGTCAACGCCAAGGTGCTGGACCGGATGAGCCCGTTCTGGCAGAAGATCTTCCTCACCGTCGGCATCGCGATCGCGGTGTTCGGGATGCGGCTGGTCTTCCCGCTGCTCATCGTCGGCATCACCGCCAAGCTGAACCCCTACGACGCCTTCGACCTGGCGCTGAACGACCCGGACCGCTACCACCACCTGATGAACGACGCGTACCCGATGATCGCGGCGTTCGGCGGCATGTTCCTTCTGATGCTGTTCCTGGACTTCGTGTTCGAGGAGCGGGTCGACAAGTGGCTGCCGTGGCTGGAGGCGCCGCTGCAGCGGATCGGCAAGCTCGACCAGCTGTCGGTGGTCGTCGCGGGCGGCGCGCTGGCCTTCACCGCCGGGCTGTTCGCCGACGACCCCGGCCAGGTCATGATCGCCGGCGTGCTGGGCATGGTCACCTACATCCTGGTGAACGGGCTGGGCGAGCTGTTCTCCGAGGCGACCGGGGACGACGAGGACGAGGACGGGGAGGAGACCGCCGAGGAGCGGGCGCCGGCCCGGTCCGGGCCGAGCTCGCTGGCCCTGGCCACCGGGAAGGCCGGGTTCTTCCTGTTCCTGTACCTGGAGGTGCTGGACGCCTCGTTCAGCTTCGACGGCGTCATCGGCGCGTTCGCGATCAGCACCGACCCGATCATCATCGCGCTGGGCCTCGGCATCGGCGCGATGTACATCCGGTCGCTGACGGTGTTCCTGGTCCGCAAGGGCACCCTGCACGAGTACGTCTACCTCGAGCACGGCGCCCACTGGGCGATCGGCGCGCTCGCGGTGTGCATGCTGGTCAGCATCGGCCGGCACGTCCCCGAGTGGCTCACCGGCGGGATCGGCGCGGGCCTGATCATCGCCGCGTTCATCAGTTCCGTCGTGCGGAACCGGACCGAGGGCGGCGCCGACGCCGGGGCGGGCGAGGACGAGCCGCTGCGCGCCGGCAAGGTCTAGGCCGGCGCGCCCGTCCGCATCCCGCGACGACCGAGCATCATCACCGAAGGAGGCGACGATGTCGATTTCGCTGCAGAAGGGGCAGAAGGTCTCGCTGGCCAAGCCCGGCGGCGGCACCCTCACCCGGGTCCGGATGGGCCTCGGCTGGGACGCCGTCGCCAAGAAGGGCCTGTTCGGCAAGGGCAAGGCGCAGTCCATCGACCTGGACGCGTCCTGCCTGCTGTTCGACGGCAGCGGCAACCTCGCCGACTCGGTGTGGTTCCGCCAGCTGCGCAGCAAGGACGGCTCCGTCCAGCACACCGGCGACAACCTGACCGGCGCGGGCGAGGGCGACGACGAGGTCATCAACGTCGACCTGCAGAGCGTCCCGGCGAACGTCACGCAGCTGGTGTTCACGGTGAACTCCTTCACCGGGCAGGACTTCTCGCAGATCGAGAACGCGTTCTGCCGGCTGGTGGACGAGACGACCGGCCAGGAGATCGCCCGCTACGACCTGAGCGGCGCGGGCCAGCACAACGCGCAGATCATGGCGAAGGTGTCGCGGGACGGCCAGGGCTGGTCGATGACCGCGATCGGCGCGACCGCCACGGGCCGCACGTTCCAGCACCTGCTGCCGGCGGTCTCCGCCCATCTGTGACGGCAACATGCGGCATTTCGACCACATTGACACCGCCTACCGCAAGCACCTGTTCCACCGCCACCCCCGCCCGTTCGGCCGGCACGACGATCCGGACGTGCTGGCGGTGGCGCTCGGCGCGACGCTGTACTGCCCCGCCACCCGTCCCACGCTCGCCGGCGACATCGAGAAGGCGGCGCGGCGCGGCGTCATGAGCATGGTCGTGTGCCTGGAGGACGCGATCGCCGACGACGAGGTGCCCGCGGCGGAGGCCAACCTGGTCGCCCAGCTGCGGGACCTGCACGCGCGGGGCGCCGGCGACTCCGGCGCCGGGGAGCGCTCGATCGGGGGCGTGCCGCTGCTGTTCGTGCGGGTCCGCGAGCCCCGGCAGATCGGCGACATCGCCGTCCGGCTGGGGCCCGCGGCCGGGCTGGTCAGCGGGTTCGTGCTGCCGAAGTTCACCGCGGCGACCGGTGGAGCGTTCCTCGACGCGCTGGAGGACACCGCCGACCGCACGGGGCTGCGGCTGATGGCGATGCCGGTGATCGAGAGCCCGGACGCGGTGCACAGCGAGACCCGCACCGAGATGCTGCACGACGTGGCGCGGCTGCTGGCCAAGCACCGCGAGCTGGTCCTCGCGGTGCGGATCGGCGCGACCGACATGTCGGCGGCCTACGGGCTGCGCCGCCCGCCCGACCTGACGATCTACGACATCCGGCCGGTCGCCGCGGCGATCACCGACATCGTCAACGTGCTCGGCCGCGCGGACGGCAGCGGGTTCGTGCTGACCGGACCGGTCTGGGAGTACTTCTCGGCGGGCGAGCGGATGTTCAAGCCGCAGCTGCGCCAGTCGCCGTTCGAGGCGCAGCGGGCCGCGCCGCTGCGGCAGCGGCTCATCACCTCCGACCTGGACGGGCTGATCCGCGAGGTCCATCTGGACAAGGCGAACGGCCTGACCGGCAAGACGGTCATCCACCCGACGCACGTCGCGGCCGTGCACGCCCTGTCGGTCGTGACGCACGAGGAGTACTGCGACGCCGCCGACATCCTCGGGTTCGCCGGGGGCGGCGCCATGGCCAGCTCGTACGCGAACAAGATGAACGAGGCGAAACCGCACCGCGCCTGGGCGGAGCGGCTGATGCTGCGTGCGCGGGTGTTCGGAGTGGCGGCGCGGGACGTCACGTTCGTCGAACTGCTCGAAGCCGCGGGCAGCCGATGACGGGCGTGTGGCCGGGGGAGTGGGTGGCGTCGCGGCTCGGGGTACGGCTCGCGGACGGTGAGCGTCCCGCCGGCGCCGGGTTGGCCTCGCTGGTCGGGCTCGCCGTCCGGCGCAATCCGCGACGTGCCCACCTGCTGGTGTCGGCCGTGCTCGGTAAGCACGTCCCCACCGATCCGCGCCTCGTCTACGGGTCGGGGCTGCTGCTGGGGGAGCTCGTGCGCGCGCGCCTGCGGGACGAGGCACCGTCCGTTCCCAGCGGCTCGCTTGCGGACGCATTGGCGGGGGCTCCCGGTGCAGCCGCGTCCTTGCGCGACGCTATGCGGGAGCCGCGTCCGCCCGTGGACGCCCTGGTGTTCGGCTATGCGGAGACCGCCACCGCGCTAGGGCATTCGGTGGCGGACGCGCTGGGCGGCGCCTACTACCTGCACTCCACGCGCCGTCCGGTGCCGGGCTTCGCCGCTTACGGCGGGTTCGAGGAGGAGCACAGCCACGCCACGAGCCATCTGCTGCTGCCGTCGAATCCCGCAGCGCTCGACCGGGACGTGCCGGTCGTGCTCGTGGACGACGAGCTCTCCACAGGGCAGACCGTCCTCAACACCATTTCCGCCCTGCATGAGCTCCGCCCCCGGAAGCACTACGTGCTGGCGGCACTGGTGGATCTGCGCAATGAGAACGACCGCGCGCGCATGGACGAACTGGCCCTGCGGCTGGGGACGCGTATCGATGCCGTGGCGCTCGCCGGAGGACGTGTGGAGCTGCCCGGTGACGTGCTGGAAGTGGGGGAGCGGATCGTCTCCGACTTGTCGGCGAACGCTGCGCCGCCGCCGGCGTCCGATCTGTTTCCCCTCGCTCGGATTTCGCTGGAATGGCCGAGCGGGGTGCCGGACGGCGGCCGCCACGGGTTCCTGCCCGAGCATCGCGCCGCCCTGGAGAAGGACCTGCCGCGCATGGCCGACGCGATCGCGCCGGAACTCGGAGACGGTCCGTCCCGCGTGCTCGTGCTCGGGTTCGAGGAACTGATGTACGCGCCGTTGCGGCTGGGGGAGGCGCTCGCCGACGCCCTGCCGGGCGCGGACGTCCGGTACTCCACCACCACGCGCTCGCCCGTCCTGGCCGTGGACGACCCCGGGTACGCGATCCGCACCCGGCTCGCGTTCCCGTCCCACGACGACCCGGCGGACGGCCCGGGGGAGCGGTACGCCTACAACGTCGCGCCCGCGTCGGATGGGCCGGCGTTCGACCGCATCGTGTTCGTCGTCGACGACGTGGGCGACACCCAAGCGCTTGCCGACGGGTTGCTGGCGCGCCTGCGCTCGCTGGCGCCCGTACTGGTCGTGACGGTCCCGTCCTATAGGGGAGACCAGTGAGACCGCTGTACGGGCCCGATTTCGGCAGCTACCCGGCGGAGGACGTCACGTGGCTGCTGAAAGACCTGTCGGACGTCCGCCTCGAGGCGCCCGCGGAGGAGCGCGAGGCCGCGGTGCAGACGGGCCGCGCGCACTACGCCGAATCACTGCCCATCGAGTACCAGCCGGGCCCGGAGTACCGGCGGCTGTTCCAGGAGGCGCTGGAGGCGTCCGCCGAAAGGCTCGCCTACGCGACGGGGCTCGTCACCGAGCAGATCCTGGCCGAGCGCGGCCCGGACGCCGTTCTGGTGTCGCTCGCGCGCGCGGGCACGCCCGTCGGGATCCTGGTGCGCCGCTGGGCCCGGTTCGCGCACGGCCTCGACCTGCCGCACTACGCGGTCAGCATCGTCCGGGACCGCGGCATCGACACCGTCGCGCTGCGGTACCTGGCCGGACGGCACGACCCGTCCACGGTGATGTTCGTGGACGGCTGGACGGGCAAGGGCGCCATCACCCGCGAGTTGACCGCCGCGCTCGCGGGGAGCGGATTCCCCGACGACCTGGCCGTTCTCGCCGACCCCGGCCGCTGCGCGCCGCTGTACGGCACGCGCGAGGACTTCCTGATCCCGTCGGCGTGCCTGAACTCGACCGTGTCCGGCCTGGTCAGCCGGACGGTCCTGAACGACCGGCTGATCGGCCCGGACGACTTCCACGGCGCGAAGTTCTACGCCGAACTGGCCGCCGACGACGTGTCGGCGCTGTTCCTCGACACCGTCTGCGCGCGGTTCGCGGACGTGGCCGAGCGCGTCGCGAAGGACGCCCCGGGCCTGCTGGAGTCCGATCGCACGCCCGACTGGTCGGGGTGGGAGGCCGTCCGCGATGTGGCGGCGGAACAGGGCATCGACGATCTCAACCTGGTGAAACCGGGCATCGGCGAGACGACCCGTGTGCTGCTGCGCCGCGTCCCGTGGAAGGTCCTCGCGCGTACCGACGTCGGCCCCGAACTTCGGCATATCAGGCATCTGGCGGAGGAACGCGGGGTGCCCGTCGTGGACGTCGATCCGGACCGCTTCCCCTATGCGTGCATGGGGCTCATCCATCCGCGGTTCGGCAAGGGGACGGTCCAGTGACCGTGCTGGTGTGCTCCGACCTGGACCGTACGCTCATCTACTCGCAGGCCGCCTTTTCCCTGCACGGCCCCGACGAGAGCATGCCGCGCCTCGTCTGCGTGGAGTTCTACCAGGGCGCGCCGCTCTCCTATATGACGGAGCCCGCCGCGCGGGCGCTGGAGACCCTCGCCGCGTCCACCGTGTTCGTCCCCACGACGACGCGGACGCCGGAGCAGTACCGCCGCATCCATCTGCTGGAGAAGACGCCCGCATACGCGATCTGTGCGAACGGCGGGCATCTCCTCGTCGACGGCGAGGACGACCCGGCCTGGTCGTCGGCCGTCCGCGCCCGTATCGCCGACGGGTGCGCGCCGCTCGCCGAGGTCCGCGACCATCTCGTCGCGGTCGGCGGCGAGTTCGTACTGAAGCGGCGCACCGCGTCCGACCTGTTCGCCTACACGGTCGTGGACCGCGCCGCGCTCCCGCCCGCCTGGGTCGGCGACCTCACTGGCTGGTGCGCCGAACGCGGCTGGCGGACGTCCCTGCAGGGCCGCAAGGTCTACTGCCTGCCCGCCTGCCTGACCAAGGCCGCCGCCGCGGCCGAGGTCGCCCGCCGCACCGGCGCCGCGACGATGCTCGCCGCCGGCGACTCGCTCCTGGACGTCGAACTCCTCGAAGCCGCCCACCGGTCGATCCGTCCCGCGCACGGCGAGCTCCACGACGCGGGCTGGACGTCCCCCGCCACCGCCGTCACCGCGTCCCGCGGCATCGCCGCCGGCCAGGAGATCACGAACTGGCTGCTGCACTCGGCGGAAAATCACCGCTGACCGGCCGCGTCCGTCGACAACCGACGCCGCCCTAGGGGTCGCCGGGGCCGCCGGCGCGGGTCACAATCACACTAGGCCCCCGCACCCCGGACGCGAGGAGTACCCCTGAGCGCATGAGCTCCCGTCTCACCGGCGACGAGACCGCCCTGTGGAAGGCCGCGGCCCGCGTGCTGGACGCGAACTGGACCGGGACCGCGACCGCCGCGTCCCCCGGCCTCTACCCCCACCAGTGGAGCTGGGACTCGGCCTTCATCAGCCTCGGCCTGGCCCGGCACCGCCCCGCCCGCGCCGAGGCCGAACTGCTCTCGCTCTTCCGCGGCCAGTGGGCCGACGGCATGCTCCCGCACATCGTCTTCAACGCCTCCCTCGCCCGGCACGCGTTCTTCCCCGGCCCCGACCTGTGGCGCAGCGCCGAGCAGCCCGCCGCCCCCCGCGGCGTCCAGACCTCCGGTCTCACCCAGCCGCCCGTCCACGCCCTCGTCGCCCTCCGCCTGCACGCCTGCGCCCGCGACACCGACGGCAGCCGCGGCTTCCTCGCCCGCCTCTACCCGATGCTCGCCGCCCAGCACCGCTATCTCGCCACCGCCCGCGACCTCGGCGCCGCCGGCCTCGCCGCGATCTGCCACCCCTGGGAGTCCGGCCTGGACAACAGCCCCGCCTGGGACCGCCCCCTCGCCGCCCTCCCGCTCCCGCCCACCGCCTACGCGCCCGGCCACCGCTCCCGCACCCTGCCCACCGGCGAGGACTACGACCGCTACGTCCGGCTCGTCGCCCTGCTCCGGGAGTCCGGCTACGACCGCGCCTACCTGCGCGAATCGCACCCGTTCGCGGTCGAGGACCCGCTGTTCAACGCCACCTACCTCGCGTCCGCGCACGCCCTCGCCGAGGTCGCCCGGATCGTCGGCGCCGACCCCGCCCCGCACGTGGAGACCGCGCAGCGCGTCCACGCCGCCATGCTCGACCGCCTCTGGGACGCCGACACCGGCTGCTTCCGCGCCCGCGACCTGCGCGACGACCGGCTCCTGCCCGTGATCACCGCCGGCTCCTTCGGCCCGCTCCTGGACCCCGAACTGCCCGCCGCGCACGTCCGCAACCTCGTCGACCTGCTGCTGTCCGCCCGGTTCGCCGGCGCCGCCGGCTACCCCGTCCCCACCTGCGACATCCAGGCCCCCGCCTTCGACCGCGGCGGCTACTGGCGCGGCCCCACCTGGATCAGCACCAACTGGCTGATCTGGTACGGCGCCCTCGCGCACGGCCTGCCCGTCGTCGCCGACCTGCTGTACGGCTCCACGATGCGGCTCGTCCGGCAGTCCGGGTTCCGCGAGTTCTTCGACCCCTTCGACGGCACCGGGCGCGGCAGCCACGACTACTCCTGGTCCGCCGCCCTCGTGCTGGACCTGCTCGCCGCCCGCCGCGCCCCGCAGGCCGCCTGATCGCCTACCGTTGGGGCATGCGCCTACTCCGGGGCAACCTGCCCGCCGCGGTCCGCGACGCGCTCGCCACCGAACGCGGCGAACGCGTCCTCGCCTCCGCCCCCACCCGCGGCGGCTCCCACGTGGTCGCCACCACCACCGCCCTGCACGTCCCGGCCCCAGCCGGCGGCTTCGCCCGCGTCCCGTGGGAGCGCGTCGACCAGGCCACCTGGAAGGACGGCTGGCTGCACGTGACGGAGACCTCCGGCGGCACCGAGCACCACGTCCGCCTCACCGACCCCGGTTCGGTCCCCGAGACCGTCCGGGAACGCGTCACCGCCACCATCGCCGTCACCCACCAGGCCAGGCTGCCCGGCGGGGGACGGGTGCGCATCGCCGGCCGGCGCCCCGCAGCCGGCGGCGACGTGCGCTGGACGTTCGTCTTCGACGCGGGCCTCGACCCCGCCGACCCGGGCCTGCGCGCCCAGGCCGAGCAGGTCCTCGAGGACCTGCGCCGCCAGACGGGCCTCTAGCCGGGGTAGACCGTCGGCTCGTCCTCGGCGTCCGCCTCGGCCTTGTGCCGGCCGGGCATCTGCTGCGGCACCTTCTCCTTCGCGGTGGAGGCCATCTCGCCGGCCTTCCCGCGCGCCGCCCCGGCGAACTCGCCGCCCTTGGCGCGCAGCACGCCCGCGGCCTCCTGCACGTTCGGGTTCTCCGAGACCTGCCGCGACAGACGCTTGATCTGCTCGTACCGCTCCCGTCCGGCCTTCGTCCCGAGGACGTAACCGAGCGCGGCGCCTGCCATGAACATCGTTCGCGACTTCATGTTCAACTCCCTGTGGGGCCGATCGTCCACACTCCATACCCGAGAACGCCGCCGCAACCCCTGACGCGTGCGCGAACAGCCCCGCACATGCGCTAACCTAGACGCGCTGGCAGGGCCGAGGGCCCCACCGGACGCACGATCCCGCGTAGCTCAATCGGCAGAGCAGCCGGCTGTTAACCGGCAGGTTATTGGTTCGAGTCCAATCGCGGGAGCAGATCAACACCCCAAAACCACAGGTCAGGCCCGTTCCCTATGCCGGGAACGGGCCTGACTGCTGTATTGGGTGGCTGACTGAGTGCCGGGCGTCCTGGGGGAGGCGTGGTGGTTCGTGCGGAGTCTCGCGAAGCTTCCTGGTCATTGGCGGGAGAGGACTCTGGTTATGCCGGCGGCGATGGTGGTGGCGAGGATCCAGCCTGAGGCGATGAGGGCGGCGGCGAGCCATTGGTAGGGGCCTCGGGGGTTGAAGGCGAGTTCCTGGCCGAAGCTGATGATCGGTAGGAGCAGGTCGAGGGTGTAGAGGAACGGGTTGAAGGCGGGGGCCTCGTCCTTTTTGAGGGGGAGGGGGTGGTGGGCGGCGAAGACCAGGGTGCCGATGAGGAGGAGTGCCGCCAGGAGCGCGCCGGCGCGGAGGGGGCGGTAGCCGTAGCCGACGGTCCAGTCCTGGGCGACGCCCCAGGCGCGGGCGGGGAGCCCGAGGGTGCGGCGTCGGCGGCGTTGTTTCGCGAGGCGGACGGTGCGGGCCTCGGCGTCGCGGCCCATGCCCTGGAAGACGGTCGCGAGTTGCTCGTAGGGCTGCGGGTGGTAGCCGTCGGCGGCGTCCAGCCAGGCGAGGCGGGCGGGGAGCGGGCCGGGCTTGTCGAGGGTCTGGTAGACGAAGCCGTCGAGCCGGGGGCGGGGCGGCCAGCGGGCGGGGTCGTCGCGGAGCACGTCGATGCGGGCGTGCCGCAGGTCGACGGTTCCGGTGGACAGTGTGCAGCGGGTGAACCAGAGCATCTCCGCGCGGACGCGGCGGAGGCCGAGCGCGATGTCCTCGAAGCCGTTGATGGTCGCGTCGTCGAAGTCGAGCTCGCCGGCGCGGGCGCCGGCGAGCGACACGCGCCCGTCGGCGGTGAACCCTTCGTGGCAGTTCAGGACGCCGCTGACGGTCAGGCCGTAGCCGGTGAGCGACCGGCCGCCGGGGTTGGACAGGCGGGCGCCGCCGAACTCGACGCTGGCGCCGACGACGGTGTCGAGCAGCCGGATCTCGCCGTCGGCGCGCAGGCCCCCGCCGGCGAGGCCGCCGGTGACCTCGGCGCGGCACAGGCTGAGCGCCTGGCCGCCGGGGTCGGCGAGGTGCGCGCCGGTGAAGTCGGCCGCGCCCTGGACGGTCGCCGAGTCCAGGCAGACGCGTCCCCGGGTCCGGAACCCGTCCGCGGCGCGCAGGCTGCTGCCGACGCTGATCAGGCGGGCGTTCAGCGCCGTGCCGCCGGGGGCGTCGAGGTCGGCGCCGCTGAGCAGCAGGGTTCCGCCGATCACCGCGGAGCGCATGCTGACCTTGCCGTCGGCGCGGAACCCCGCGTCCAGGACGGCGGCCCCGTCGATGCGGGCGCGGTCGGCGTCGAGGGCGGTGCCGCCGGGGTTGGACAGCCGCGCGCCGGTCATGACGAGACGGCGGCCGATCCGCGCGTCCGGCAGCCGGACCTCGCCGTCCGCGGTGAGCGCCTCGGCGTGCAGCCCGGACGGCAGTTCGATGCCGTCGGCGTTCAGCGCCACCGCCCCGGGGTTGGACAGGCGGGCGCCGTTGAGGACGCAGGTCCCGCCGACGTGGACGCCGTGCAGCATGACCTCGCCGGTGATCTCCGCGTCGGTGGCGTCGATGTTGCGGACGACGGTCAGCGCGTTGGCCTCGACGCCCGCGAGGCGGGCCGAGCGCAGCGACAGCGTCCCGTCGATGCGGGTGCCGACGAGTTGCAGCGGGCCGTCCAACCGGCAGTTCCGCAGCCAGAGGAGCCCGTCGACCTGCGAGTCGGAGGCGTGGAGGGCGGGCAGGCGCGAGCCGGTCAGGCTGAACTGCCGCACCCGGGCGCCGTACAGGGCGGGCGGCTCGTCGAACGTGCAGTCGCGCAGCAGCACCGCGTACCGCACCTCGGCGAAGGACAGGTCGAGGACGCCGCTGATCCGCGCCCCCGTGAGGCGCAGCGCGGGGACCTGCCCGGCGTCGGCGGGCCGGGCGCCGAGCAGCAGCGCCGCGAGGACCTCGCCCCGGACCGCCTCCCCGGTGCCCGTCAGATCGACCTTGCCGGCGCGCGGGAAGGCGTCCCAGATCACGCGCTCCGCGTCCGAGAGATCCTCGATATCCATTTGGTCCCATGAATACACCGGGGGACGGGCGCGGCGCCACGGAACCGGTGCTCCTAGACTCGGGCCCATGTTGAGGCTTGGCTTTCCCGTGATCGGTGTGGAGGACCTTCCGCGCGCCGTGGCGTTCTGGACGGCGGCGCTGGACCTGGTGCCGAGCCCGGAGTTCGAGAGTCCGGGCTGGCGGACGCTGAACCACGCGGACGGTTCGGGCCGCGCGCTCGGGCTGATGCGCAGCGAGTCGCCCGCCGAGCCCCGTCCGCGCCTGCACCTCGACCTGTTCGTCGACAGCGCGGCCGAGCAGGAGGCCGAGGTCGAGCGGCTGGTCGGGCTCGGCGCGAGCCGGGTCGACTGGGACCTGTACCCGCCGGACCCGGACTTCGTCGTCCTCGCCGACCCCGACGGCAACCTCTTCTGCGTCGTCGACCTGAGCCACGCACCGTCCGGTTCGCAGTGAGCCGCCGCTAGGCGTCCGGCGGTGTCTCGCGGGCGTCGATGAGGGCTTGGACGCTGTCGGAGAACCGGCGGGTGAGGCGCGCCAGGTCGGCGCGGTCGCGGTCGCTCCACCCGGCGAACGCCTTCTCCAGCAGCCGCCGCCGGCCCTGGTTGATCGACGCGACCACGCGCTGGCCTTCAGGCGTGAGCTCGGCCGTCTTGACGCGGCGGTCATGGGGGGCTTCGGCGCGCGCCACCAGGCCGAGATCCTCCAGGCGTGCCAGGGAGCGGCTGACCTTCGGATGGTTGTGGTCGACCAGCTCGGCGAGGTCGAGCACGCCGGTCGGGCCGCGCAGGTCCAGGTGGATGAGGTAGCGGCACAGGTCCGGGTCGAGCGTGACGCCGGCGAGGTCGAGGATCAGCGCGACGAAACGCGGCCGCGACGTCCGGCCGAGCATGTCGAGCCAGACGTCGTAGTAGTCCTCGTCCGCCATCCCGTTCATTATGCACGGATCCTCGGCTAGTGTTCCGTTCAAAGTGAACGGATCGCGGGAGGGGCCATGCCGGACGTCATGCGGGCGGCGGTACTGCACGGGATCGGGGAGGTGCCGCGCTACGGGGAGTTCCCCGCGCCGGTGGCGGGAGCGGGCGAGGCGGTCGTGACGGTGGGCGCGGCGGCGCTGAAGCCGTTCGACCGGTGGTGGGCCGAGGGGCTGCATCCCGCGAGCCCGACCGTGTTCCCGCAGGTGGTGGGCGCGGACGGGGTGGGGAGGCTGGACGACGGCACCCGAGTGGCGTTCTTCGGCCCGGTGACGCCGTACGGCGGGATGGCCGAGCGGGCGCTCGTGCGGCGGGGCCTGTGGTTCCCGGTCCGGGCCGGCGTGGACGACGTGACGGCGGCCGCCCTGCTGAACCCCGGCGGCGCAGCCTGGAAGACGGTCGTGTGGGAGGGCGGGGCCGGCCCGGGAAAGACGGTGCTGGTGCTCGGCGCCACCGGGGCGTCCGGACGGATCGCGGTGCAGGTGGCGAAGCGGGAAGGGGCGCGGGTCGTCGCGGCCGGACGCGATCGCTCGGTCCTCGACGCGCTCGGTGCGGACGCCGTCGTCCGGCTCGACCGGCCGAAGGACGAGGTGGTCGATGCCATCACTGCGCACGGGCCCTATGACCTGGTCGTCGACTACCTGTGGGGCGCTCCGGCGGAGGCCGCCTTCGCCGCGCTGTCGCGGGGCAATGAACGGCGCGTCAGGTACATCCTGGTCGGTATGTCGGCGGGCGCCACAGCGGAGGTCCCCGCAATGGCGCTGCGTGCGGCGCGCGTCGAGGTGATCGGCGGCGGGACGGGTGGCTCGCCGTCGATCGAGGAGGCGGCGGCCGCGTTCGACCGGATGCTCGGCCTTGTGGCCGAGGGCGAGATCGTCCTCGACGCCGAGGCCGTGCCGCTCGCCGACATTGAGGACGCCTGGACGCGTCCCGAGAACGGCCGCCGCACCGTTTTGGTCCTATGAGCCGACTTTCGCTGGGATTATCCATCGAACGAAAGAAAGCGGACCGATTTTCTTTCGATGATTGCTTCACAGTTTTCCGGGGCCGTCTTATGGTCGGAAAAGCCGCCGGGGTTAGTGAAGGCTCGCGGCGGTCTCCGACCCCCTGGAGGCAACGATGCCCCGTCGTCCCCGTGACCTCGGAATCCCGAAGAACCCCGTCGAGTACTTCGCCGCCGAACTGCGCGCATGCCGCGAAGCCGCGGACCTCGGACGCCCCCAGCTCGCGGCGAAGCTCGGATACTCGCCCCAGCGGATCGGCCAGGTCGAGAGCGGCACCAGCGCCCCGTCCGAGAACTTCGCGAAGGACTGCGACACCTTCTTCGAGACGAAAGGGTCATTCCATCGCATCTGGGAATGGATCCAAGATCTCGGGTACCTCCTCATCCTCCCACCCGGCTTCGCCGAATTCCTGGAGCGCGAAGCCGTGGCGCGAGTGATTCACACCTTCGAAGCCATGGCCGTGACCGGCCTCTTCCAGACACAGGACTACGCCTACGCTCAACTGAAGGATGGGCGAACTCCGGAGGAGACCGAGGAACTCGTGACGACGCGGCTCGCTCGCCAGTCAATCCTCGAAGGGGAGGACGCCTGCCACGTCGTCGTGGTCTTCGACGAGTACGCCCTCCGGAGGCCCGTCGGAGGGCCCGAGGTCATGCGTGGCCAGCTGCAGCACCTGATCAACCTGGCCGACCGGTTGAACGTCACATTGCAAATCGTCCCGAGTGCCAAGGGCTCCTATCCAGGGGTCATGGGGGCCTTCATGCTTTTGGGCTTCGACGAGGGGCCGGACGTGGCGTACGTTGAAGGTCATGTGGGTGGACAGTTGATCGAACGGACCGACACCGTGCGGGCGTATGCGCGACGTCTCGATCTGATAAGGGGTGCAGCACTGTCCGCCGACGAGTCGGTGAAGTTGCTTCATGAGATCTTGGAGGGTCTGTGAGCATCCGTGGCACGTCGAAGGTCCGGTGGCGGAAGAGCAGTCGTAGCGGTGACACCGGCGGTGCCTGCGTCGAGGTGGCGTCCCTGGCTAAGAGGGTCGGTGTGCGGGACTCCAAGGATGCGGACGGTCCTGCGCTGGTCTTTTCGGCCGCCGAATGGCGGGCGTTCGCGCAGCGGGTGAAGTGCGGCGGGCACGACATCGGCTGATCGCTTCGTGGCCGGCGGTGGATTGTCGGTGGCGGGTGGGAGGGTGCCCGGTGTGGGGATTCATGTGGCGAGTCGGCGGCGGGCGCGGGAGTCGGTGGTGGCCCAGTGGCCCGGGGCGGTGGTGCTGGACGTGACGTCGCGCGGGCCGGAGCCGTGGGTGCGGTTCAGTCCGTTCTACCCGCACGGGGGCATACCGGTGCCGTTCTCGGACGGGGTGACGGCCGCGTCGGTGGAGGGGATCTGGCAGGCGTTGAAGGTGTTCGACGGCGCGGACGTGGACGCGTCCAAGCTGGCGGTGACGTCGATGAGGGGGATCAAGCGGACGGTCCGCAGGTACGGCCCGGTGCGGGGGCACCGGGCGGGGCTCGAAGGGGACGAGCTGCTGCCCTACGGGCGGGCCAGGAGAGAGATCTACCTGCCCGCATACCGATGGGTGCTGGAGAACAAGGTCGCGCACCTGGTGGAGGAGCTGCGGCGCCTCGGGGAAGTGGTGCTGCTCGACTACACCGTCAACGGGGACGTGGACGATCTGTCCACGCCCCTGTCGCACGCGGCCTTGGTCGGGCGGTTCGCCGAGAACCGCTGGCCCTACTCCTCGGTGGCGGGGCTGCCGCCCGCGACCACTTCGGCGAGCAGGTCCTCTTCGGTGGCGCCGCGCCGCCAGTAGCCGGTGAAGGTGACCGAGCGGCGGTCGATGCCGCGCTCCTTCACCAGGTGCCGGCGCAGCGCCTTCACGGTGGCGGCCTCGCCCGCGATCCACGCGTAGGCGTCGTCCGGGAGCGATGAGCCGCGGACGGCGTCGAGGAGGCCGCCGGGGGAGACCCAGCCGATCTCCGCGTCGGCCTCGGTCGGCAGGTCCTGGCGGTCGTCGGGGTACGGGGTCTCGACGAACACCCGCGCGGGCGTTCCGGCGGGCAGCCAGTCGAGGTTCCCGGCGATGGCCGGGAGCGCGGTGAGGTCGCCCGCGATCACCACGGGACGGCCGTCCGGCGGGCGGAAGTCGTAGCCGCCGTTGTCGGGGCCGGTGGGGCCGAGGACGACGACGCGGTCGCCGGGGGCGGCGGCCGACGCCCAGCGGGACGCGGGGCCGGACGTCCCGCCGGGGTGCAGCGCGAAGTCGACGTCGAGCTCGCCGGGGCGCTGCGCCCGCACGGTGTAGGAGCGCATGATGCCGCGCTCGTTCGGGTCGAGGGCGCGCCAGTCGGCGAACCAGGTGTCGGGCGACCAGTCGTCCGGCATGACGGGCGCGTCCTGGTGCGGGTGCGGCAGGAAGATCTTGAACCGCTGGTCGCGCCCGCCGGTGACGAAGCCGCGGGGGCCGCCGTCCAGGCACGTCCCGCCGAAGGTGACGCGCACCATCGAGGGGCCGAGCGGCGCGGCGCGCAGGACGTGCAGGTCGAAGAAGGCGTACGGGTCGCTGGGGGTCCTCATCACTGTCCCTTTCGGTGGGTCAGCCGGTCTTCTTCGCGGAACGGATCGTCGCGGCGAGGGCCTCGATGATCGGGGCGCAGCCCTCGTAGGAGAAGCGGGGCTCGGGCTGCCAGGGGACGACCTGCCCGGCCTTCACCGCGGGCAGGTCCTTCCAGGACGGCCTGGAGCCGAGGTCCTTGGGCTGCAGGGCCTGCGTGCGGCTGTCGAGCATGATGACGTCGGCCTTGTACTTGTCGGCGTTCTCCCAGCTCAGGCTCTCGAAGTAGCCGTCCTGGCCGAGCTTGTCGGGGACGACGAGGTCGACGCCGAGCTCCTTGAAGTAGATGAGGTCGGTGTTCTTGGCGGGGCTGGAGGCGTAGAAGAGGTCGGGGCTGGCGGACGCGGCGAGCACCTTCAGTCCCGCGTTGGCCTTCGCGGCGGCGCGCAGCGACTCGACTGCCTTGTCGAAGCGGGCCTTGGCGGCGGTGACCTTGGCGGACTTCAGGTCGGCGCCGAGCGCGGCGGCGAGCGCGGCGGTCCGCTCGATCGGCTTGGGCAGCGCGACCGCGCCGGTGGAGATCGCGGCCTGCGGCGCCAGCGCGTAGATCTTCTCCTTGCTCTCGGCGGGCACATAGAAGAGCTCGTTCTGCACGAACATGTTGTCCACGAGCAGCTCGGGGCGGAGCGAGGCGTACTTCTCGATGTTGAACTCGCCGTAGGCGTTGCCGATGATGGTCAGCCGGTCGACGGGCAGGTCGCCCGCCTGCGGGTCGGGCTTGCCGTCCTTGAGCTTCGTCGGGCCGTACACCCCGACGAGCTGCTTGTCGACGCCGAAGTCGTAGAGGGCGGCGAGGGCGCCGACGTAGCCGACGACGCGCTGCGGGCGCGCCTTGAGCCGGACGGCGGTGCCGCGGTCGTCGGTGAAGGTCCACGCGCCGCCGGAGGGGGACGCCTCGCCGTTCCCGTCGCCGCTTCCGCCGCACGCGCTGATGAGGGCGCCGAGCGCGACGGTGCCGCCGGCACCGAGAAGACCGCGGCGGGTGAAGGAGGGCGAGGGGACTGTCCGCATTTTCGGCTGCTCATCTCTGATCGACCGTGATGGCCGGATTCCGGCCCGATGGGCGCTTAGGTTAACCTAACCTAAGTCGTTGTCCAGTGGCAGGGGGCGGACCACCGCCCCCGTCCGTCCCCCCGGAGCCAGCCCGTGCCGTTGACCAGAACCGCGCAGCCGACGGCCCCGGCGCGCGCGCCAGCCGCCCTCGCGCCGGCGCCGGTGCGGCGCCATTCCGCCCGCGCGTCAGGGCTCGTCGCGGCGGTGCTCCTCCTGCTGGCGGTCGTCGTGGCGAGCCTCGCGGCCGGCGCGAAACCGCTGTCGGTCGGGCAGGCGTGGGACGGGCTCTTTCACGAGGGCTCGGCGTCCTACACCGTCGTCCACCAGATGCGGCTGCCGCGCACCCTGCTCGGGCTGCTCGCCGGCATCGCGCTCGGCTTGGCGGGCGCGGTGATGCAGGCGCTGACCCGCAACCCGCTCGCCGACCCCGGGCTGCTCGGCATCAACGCGGGTGCGTCCGCCGCGGTGGTGTCCGCGATCTCCTTCCTCGGCATCGTGTCGTTCGCCGGGTTCGTATGGTTCGCGTTCGCGGGCGCCGGGGTGGTGGCGGTCCTGCTGTACGCGGTCGGCGGCGGGCGCGGCGCGACGCCCGCGCGGCTCGCGCTCGCCGGGTCCGCGCTCAACGCCGCGCTGTACTCCTACGTCAACGCCGTCCAGTTGCTCGACACCGCGTCGCTCGACCGGATGCGGTTCTGGACGGTCGGCTCCCTCGCCGCCGCGCAGACGTCCACGGTCGAGAAGGTCGCGCCGTTCGTCGTGATCGGGCTCGTGCTCGCATTGCTGCTGGCCCGTCCGCTGAACGCGATGGCGATGGGCGAGGACGCGGCGCGCGCGCTCGGCGCCCGGCCCGGACGTGCCAAGATCGTGGCGATCGTCACGGTCACGCTGCTGTGCGGCGCGGCGACGGCGGCCTGCGGGCCGATCATCTTCGTCGGGCTGATGGTGCCGCACCTCGTCCGCGCGCTCACCGGGCCCGACCTGCGGTGGCTGCTGCCGTACTGCGCGGTGCTCGCGCCCGCGCTGATGCTGGCCGTGGACGTGCTCGGACGCGTCGTCGTGCGGCCGTCCGAACTCCAGGTCGGGGTCGTCATGGTGGTGGCCGGCGGGCCGGTGTTCCTCTACTTCGTCCGGCGCCCGCGCGGCAAGGCGGTCGCGTCGTGAGGCCCGCCGTCATCAGGACGCCGAACGGGGTGTCGCTGCGGTTCCGGCCGCGCGCGCTCGCCGTCGCCGTCCTGTGCCTGGCCGTCGCGCTCGGCGTCAGCGTGCTGCTGATCGGCAGCGGCGACTTCCCGATGAGCCCCGCCGACGTCGTCCGGACGCTGCTGGGCCACGGCTCGCCCGCAGACTCGCTGATCGTCAACGAGATCCGGCTGCCGCGCGCGGCGGCCGGGCTCGCGGTCGGCGCCGCGCTCGGGCTGGCCGGCGCGATCTTCCAGTCGCTGACCCGCAACCCGCTCGGCAGCCCCGACGTGCTCGGTTTCACCCAGGGCGCCGCGACCGGCGTGCTCGGCGTGATCGTGCTGACCGGCGGCGGCAGCGCGGCCGTCGCGGCGGGCGCCGCAGCGGGCGGGCTGCTCACCGGCGCGGTCGTGTACGCGGTGGCCGGCCGGCACGGCGCGCACGGGCAGCGGCTGATCCTCGTCGGCATCGGCGTCGCCGCGATCCTCACCGGCGTGAACGGCTACCTGCTCACCCAGGCGAAGATCACCGACGCGGCGCGCGCCGTGCTGTGGCTGACCGGCAGCCTGGACGGGCGGGACTGGGCCGACGCGGCGCCGGTCCTCGCCGCGCTCGCCGTCCTCGGCCCGCTGGTGGTGGTCGGCTGCGGGCGCGCGCTGCGGATGCTGGAGATGGGCGACGACGCGGCGCACGGCCTCGGCGTCCCGATCGAGCGGGCGCGGCTGATCATGCTGGCCGCGGCCGTGCTGCTCACCTCGTTCGCCGCGGCGGCGGCCGGACCGGTGTCGTTCGTGGCGCTGACCGCGCCGCAGCTCGCCCGCCGGCTGACCCGCACGCCCGGCCCCAACCTGCTGCCGTCCATGTGCATGGGCGCGGCGCTGCTGGTGGCCGCCGACTGGGCCGCGCAGCGCGCGTTCACCGGCCACCAGCTCCCGGTCGGCGTGGTGACCGGGCTGCTCGGCGGCGGATACCTGGTCTGGCTCCTGGTGACCCAACGCAAGACGGGACGGATTTGATGAAGGACGCGAACGCGCGGCTCAGCGGCTCGGGCCTCACCCTCGCCTACGACAGGCGCACCATCACGCGGGACCTCGACGTCACGGTGCCGGACGGCTCGTTCACCGTGATCGTCGGGCCGAACGCGTGCGGCAAGTCGACGCTGCTGCGGGCGCTCGCGCGCATCCTCAAGCCCGCGTCCGGCACGGTCGTGCTGGACGGCGAGCCGATCGCGGGCTGGCCCGCCAAGAAGCTGGCGCGCACGCTCGGGCTGCTGCCGCAGTCGTCGATCGCGCCGGAGGGGATCACGGTCGCCGACCTGGTGTCGCGCGGCCGGTACCCGCACCAGGGGCTGCTGCGGCAGTGGTCCCGCGAGGACGAGCGGGTCGTCACCGCGTCGATGGAGGCCACCGGCGTCGCCGCGCTGGCCGACCGCGCGGTGGACGAGCTGTCGGGCGGGCAGCGGCAGCGGGTGTGGATCGCGATGGCGCTCGCGCAGGAGACGCCGCTGCTGCTGCTGGACGAGCCGACCACCTACCTCGACATCGCGCACCAGATCGAGGTGCTGGACCTGTGCGCGCGGCTGCACGAGGAGGGCCGCACCGTCGTCGCCGTCCTGCACGACCTGAACCACGCGGCCCGGTACGCCACCCACATGATCGCGATGCGGGACGGCGCGATCGTGGCGGAGGGCGAGCCGGGGACGGTGGTGACGGCCGAGCTGGTCGAGGAGGTGTTCCGGCTCCCGTGCCGGGTGATCGAGTGCCCGGAGACCGGGACGCCGCTGGTCGTCCCCGCCGCGCGCGCCACCCGCGACGCCCGCGCGGCCGAGTTCGCGCGCGACGCCGACGACGCGTCCGGAGACGTCCGCGCGGTGGAGGACGCCCGCGCCTGCTGACCGGGCGCGAACGGCGTGACGAGGGACACGAAAGCCAGGTGTGCGACGTCCAGAAATAGTTGTACGCTTATAACGGTTATAGGGGTACAACGATTGGAGTCCGCTTGACCGACCTCACCCCCCGCCGCCGGATGCTGGTGCTGGCCATCTGCTGCATGAGCCTGCTCATCGTCAGCCTGGACAACACCATCCTCAACGTCGCGCTGCCCACCCTGCGGCGCGACTTCCACAGCTCGGTGTCCGGCCTGCAGTGGACCATCGACGCCTACCTCATCGTGCTGGCCTCCCTGCTCATCCTCGCCGGCTCCACCGCCGACCGGATCGGCCGCCGCCGCGTCTTCCAGACCGGGCTCGCGCTGTTCGTGCTCGGCTCGGTGCTGTGCAGCCTCGCCCCGTCGCTCGGCTGGCTCGTCGGCGCCCGCGTCGTGCAGGCCGTCGGCGGCTCGATGCTCAACCCGGTCGCGATGTCGATCATCACCAACGTGTTCACCGAGCCGCGCGAGCGCGCCCGCGCCATCGGCGTGTGGGGCGCCGTCGTCGGGCTCAGCATGGCGATGGGCCCGCTGGTCGGCGGCGTGCTGGTCGACTCGGTCGGCTGGCGCTCGATCTTCTGGCTGAACGTGCCGATCGGGCTGGCCGCGCTCGCGCTGACCGCGCTGTACGTGCCCGAGTCGCGCGCCGAGCGGCCGCGCCGCGCCGACCCCGCCGGCCAGGCCTTCATGATCGTGCTGCTCGGCGCCCTGACCTACGCGATCATCGAGGGGCCCGGGCGCGGCTGGGGCGACCCCGCCGTCCTCGGCGCCGCGATCGCCGCCGCGCTGTCGCTGGCCGGGTTCGTCGGGCACGCGCTGCGCGCCCCCGAACCGCTGATCGACCTGCGGTTCTTCCGCAGCGTCCCGTTCGCCGGCGCGACCGTGATCGCGGTGTCGGTGTTCGCCGCGTTCGGCGGCTTCATGTTCCTCAACGCCCTCTACCTGCAGGACGTCCGGGGGCTGTCGGCCCTGCACGCCGGACTGTACCTGCTGCCGATGGCCGCGATGAGCGCCGTGTTCGCGCCGCTGTCGGGACGCCTCGTCGGCAGCCGCGGCCCGCGCGCCTCGCTCGTCGCCGCGGGCGCCGCCACCCTCGCCAGCGCGCTGCTGATGGCGGTCTTCGACGCCGAGACCCGCAACGTCACGCTGTTCGCCGCCTACGTGCTGTTCGGCATCGGGTTCGGCATGGTCAACTCGCCGATCACCAACACCGCGGTGTCCGGGATGCCGCGCGCCCAGGCGGGCGTCGCCGCCGCCGTCGCCTCCACCAGCCGGCAGGTCGGCAACGCGCTCGGCGTCGCGGTGATCGGCGCGGTGCTGGCCGCCGGCACGTCCGGCTCCCGGTCCGGCGGCGCCGCCTTCGTGGACGCCGCGCGCCCGGCATACTGGGTGCTGGCCGGCTGCGCCGCCGCCGTGCTGGTGCTCGGCGTGGTCACCACCGGCCGCCGCGCCGCGCGCAGCGCCGAGCGGACGGCCGCGTTGTTCGAGACCGCCGAGCCGCCCTCCGGCGGACGCCACGTGACGGGAGCGAGCACCCGATGAACCAGCCCGGGCCCCGCCCCGGCGCCGCGTCCGGACCGGCGCCCGGCGCCGAGCCGGATGCGGCCCGCCGCGTCTGGAGCAACCTGTGGACGCTGATGCAGGAGCGGGGCGACCGGCGCGCCGAGGTCGCCGAGGCGCTCGGGATGAGCTTCTTCCGGACCAAGGTGCTGCGCCGGCTGGCCGCCGCGCCGGAGCCGCTCACCCTGCGCGGCCTCGCCGACCTGCTCGGCACCGACCGCCCCTACATCACCCTGGTGGTGGACGACCTGGTGGAGCGGGGGTTCGTCGAGCGCACCGCGAACCCCGCCGACCGGCGCTCCAAGATCGTGACCGTCACCGGCGCCGGCCGCGCGGCCGCCGCCGAGGCCGAGCGCATCCTCGGCACCCCGCCCGCCGCCCTGTACGAGCTCCCGCCGGAGGACCTGGCCGTCCTCGACCGCGTGGCCGCCCGCCTGGTCGAGGACCACTGAGACCCCGCGCGAGAAGGGCCGTCAGCGCTGGCCGGCGGCGTCCATGCGGGCCCAGTCGGCCTCCCACAGCGCGTCGCGGTGGCGGTCGCAGCGGCGGCGGACGAGCACGTAGGCCAGCAGGACCGGGGTCGCGACGGCGAGGACCGCGGCCGTGGCGGCGTAGGCCGCGTCGGTGACCGTGCGGCTGTGCGGGCGGGGACGCACGGTCGGCTCGCCCTTCGCGTCGATCCAGATCGTCCGGTGCGCGCCCACCTTGGCGTTCTTCCAGCTGGGCAGGGTCCCGGTGCGGACCGAGCCGTCGGCGCCCGGCCAGTTCGCCTGCACCGTCTCGTGGATGTAGCGGTCACCGGACGACCCGATGCCGCCGGTCGAGACGACCGTGGCGACGACCTGGTGGCGCTGCGCCCGCTCCGCGCGTTCGGCGCCGCTGCCCGCCTGGTAGGACCACGTGCCCGCCCACATCGCCAGCGGCGGCGCGACCGCGAGCAGCAGCACGAGCAGCCCGAGGCCGATCAGCCGCTGGACGCGGTCGACGCGGCGGCGCAGCTCGTTGTGCTCCCAGCCGAACCTGCGGCGCAGCCTGGTGAGCGGCCCGCCTCCCTGTCCGCTGCCGGACCCGCGCATCTGCGTCACCTCCCCGGGGTGTGCCCACCCGGCAAGAGGTCCTGGACCCTCTCTCCCCAGGATATTCCCGAGTTCGATGATCGGCACATGACCGGTGACCGAATCCTCTCCCAGCCGGCGCGGGGTATGCCGAGGCGATGACCGGATCCGGCCATCGCCTCGGCGGTGTTCAGCGGCGTTCAGTGCCGTTCAGGGCCGTTCGGCGCCGTTCAGCGGGCGGGCGGCGCCGCGGGGCGGGCCTCGGCCGCCGCCCGCGCCAGCTCGTCCAGCCCGCCCTGCAGGCCCTTGGCCAGGACGTCCAGATCGGGCATCGCGTCGAAATCGCCGGTGATCCCGAAATGCAGCGTCCCGCAATAGGAGACGATCGCGGTCGCGACCCGGATGCCGCCGGTCAGCGGCACGTACGGGTGCATCTCCAGGACCCGGCGCCCCATCACGTACAGCGGGAAGTCCGGGCCGGGGACGTTCGTCGTGACGGTCTGGACGATGTCCTGGCGCAGCCGCACCGGGATCCGCGCGGCCAGCGACAGCAGGGCCGGCGCCACGGCGGTGTCGGTCAGCCGGGTGATCGCCTGCGTCCCGGCGGCCTGGTTGCTGCGCTTGACGTCGTCGGTCTGCTCGCGGACGCGGCGCAGCCGCTCGAGCGGATCGTCCACGCCGACCGGCAGGTTCACGAACACCGCTGCGACCCGGTTGTTCATCTCGCCGCGCTCGTCGGCGCCCCGGTGCGACACCGGCACCGCCGTCCGCACGACGGTGTCCTCCTCCAGCCGCCCCCGCGCGTTCAGCAGGTCGCGGTACCCGGCGGACACCGCGGTCAGGACGACGTCGTTGACCGTCCCGCCGAGCGCCTTGCGGACCGCCTTCACCTCGTCCAGCGGCACCCGCTGCCAGCACCAGCGCCGGTGCGGGCCGATCGGGCCGTTCAGGGAGCCCGCCGACGGGCTGGCGAGGCGGGCCGTGGCGCGGCTCAGGCCGGAGACGAACTCGCGCAGCCGGTGCGCCTCCCGGACCGCGCCCGCGGTGCGCGCCACGTCCGTGAGCTGGCGCAGCGGCCGGGTGACGGTGCGGCGCGCGGCGTCGGCCAGCAGCGCCAGGTCGGACGGCTCGGGCTGGGCCTCCCACGGCTCGCCCTCGCGGGGCTGCTCGAACTCGGGGGACAGGTCGAACATCACCGTCGCCAGGTCCATGCCGGCGATGCCGTCCACCATGCAGTGGTGCACCTTGGCGATCAGCGCCCAGCGCCCGCCGGTCAGGCCCTCGACCAGCCAGATCTCCCACAGCGGCTTGGCCGGGTCGAGGCGCTGCGCGAGCACCCGGCCGGACAGGTTGCGCAGCTGCTCGTCGTTGCCCGGCGCCGGGAGGGCGGTGTGCCGGACGTGGTAGAGGATGTTGAAGTGCGGATCGTCCACCCAGACGGGCCGGCCGAGGTGCAGCGGGACACCCCGCACGCGCTGCCGGTACCGGGGGACGAGCGGAAGCTTGGCCGCGATCGTCCTGACCACGTCGCCGTACGAGGGCGCCGGGCCCTCGAACACGACGACCGAGGCGACGTGCAGGGGTGTGTTCTCGTCCTCCAGGAGGTAGAAGCTGGCGTCCAGTCCGCTCATGCGATGCACGGGCTCACCGTCTTTCTGCCGCGTTCCGCGGGGGGTCGGGGGGAGGCGCGCCACCGGCCGGACCGCCGGGGCGCGGGCGGCGGAAGAAGTCACGGTAACCATGCGCCCTGTGAACGGCGAGGTCAATGCGGCCGGTGTGAGCGAGGTGGCACCCGAGCATGGCCACATCCGGCCAGATTTCTTCCGGCCCTTGATTCTTTGGCGAAACGCGAGGTCAGCGCGCGGCCAAGCTCTCCTCCGGCTCCGGCGACGGCTCCGCGCCGTCCCGCCGCGCGCCCGCCGCCAGCGCCAGCACGGCGCCCAGCACGCACATCCCGGCCGTGATCCAGAAGATCTCCCGGTACTCGGTCCGCAGCGCGTCCTGCACCGCCGCCTTGTACACGGTCATCTGCTTCGCGAACTCCGCCTTCGACATCAGGAACGGCAGCGGCGGCTGCAGGTGCGCCGTCAGCGCGTGGAAACGGTGGAACCCCCACGCCGACAGCGCCGAGACGCCGAGCAGCATCCCCATCATCCGCGCCACCACCACGGCCGCCGACGCGACGCCGTGCCGCGCCGCCGGGACGAACGCCAGCACCGCCGACGACACCGGCGCGATCACCAGGCCCAGCCCGAGCCCCGTCACGACCAGATCGACGTCCATCCGCGGCAGCGGCCCGTACGACGCGTGCGCCAGATCCGCCGGCCACCCCGCGATCAGTACATAGCCCACCGCGGAGACGACCATCCCCACCGCCATCGGCCACCGCTCGCCGACCCGCCGCGCGACGAATCCCCCCACCACCGCCGCGACGGGAAGCGCCACGAGAAAGCGCGTCAGCAGCAGCGCGCCCTCGGTCTCGTCCTTGTTCAGCACGGTCTGCGCGACCAGCACCACGTCCACCAGCGTCACCATCAGCGCCGCTCCCGACAGGAAGCTCACACCCAGCGTGGCCAGCAGCGGACCGCGCCGCACCCCGGTGAGATCGAGCAGCCTCGTCCGGGCCTTGATCTCCCACACCACGAAAACGACCAGCACCACCCCGCCCGCGGCCATCACGGGCAGCCCCCACGACGGCAGCGCCGACTTCTCCGGATCCGGGTTGTAGACACCCGCGACCAGCAGCGCCAGACCCGCCGCCAGCAGCAGCCCGCCCACCACATCGACGCCGGGACGCGGCCCCTTCGGCCGTCCGCCCGGCACCGTGAGCTGCACCGCCACCACCGCCAGCGCGGCCAGCGGCAGGTTGATCCAGAAGATCGCGCGCCACTCCAGCGCCGCCGCGATCCCCGCCCCGTAGAGGGGCCCGAGCACGCTGCCCAACTCCTGCGCCGCGCCCACCGCGCCCAGCACCACCGGACGCCGCCGCTCGTCCCACAGGTCCCCGGCCAGCGCCATCGTCACCGGCAGCAGCGCACCGCCCGCCACCCCCTGGACGACCCGTCCCGCCGTCAGCACCGGCACGTCCTGCGCCAGCGCCGTCACCACCGACCCGGCCGCGAAGAACACCAGGCACGCCTGCAGCAGCGGCCGCCGCCCGAACCGGTCCGACAACTGCCCGAGCAGCGGCATCGCCGCCACGTACCCGAGCAGGAACCCGGTCAGCACCGGCGTGATCCGCTCCAGCCGGTTCACCGGGACGCCCAGGTCCTTGACCACCGGCATCAGGATCGTCGTGACGACGTAGGCGTCCAGCGCGGCCAGCAGCACCACCGCGCCGCCGGCCCCGATCGCGATCCCGCGCCGCGCGGTCACTTCGGCGCGCTGATCTTGTAGGGGGCGTTGAAGCCGGTGAACGTGATCACCACCGCGCCCTGCCCCTTCGGGAACGCGCCGCGCACCTTCAGCAGCCGCCCGTCGGCCTTGCTCACCCACACCTGCCCGGCCAGGTCGTCGTCGATCCCGGGGATCAGCCCGCCGACCTGGTCCTGCGGCAGCGTCGCCCCGACCCGGTAGGCCTCCTTGCCGTCCACCTTCTCCACGGCCTCGGCCTTCGGCGCCTGCATCGACGTCAGCAGCTTGGAGATGCCCCGGTTCGGGTCGAGCACCGCCGACGGGTCGTACACCACCGACGCCATGGACTTCGGCAGCTTGCGCCACCCGCCCGTCCCGGCGTCCAGGTAGAACGCCTCGCCCTTCGCGACGACCTTGGCCTCGACGTTCTGGCCCGACTGCTCCAGCGTCAGCGTCCCCTGCGCGTCGCCGTCCCGGAGCAGCTTCATGTCGCCGCCCTTGACCATGATCGGCGTCTTGCCGTCCGACGTCACGGTGAACGCCACGCTCTTCAGACCGGCCATCGCGCCTGCCGCCTGCCTCAGCGTCGCGGCCCCGTCGAAGTTCGCCTTCGGCGCCGGCTTGCCGGATCCGCCGCCGCCCCCGCACGCACCGGCCAGCAGCGCGAGCGACAGCGGGACGAGACCGAGGATTCGTCTGGACATACGCGGACCCTACCGACGAGTCACCTCACCCGTCACTCGGTACCAGGTCTGACTTCCCCTAGTCCTGGAGTACGAGTTATCTTGCATTGCCCTTGGCGTCAGGCCCTAGAGGGCCTTCCTTCGGCGGGCAATGCGTGCGATCGCTGTATCGCTCCGACTCGCCCTGGGGGCTCGCTGCGCGATCGGATCCTCGCAAGCTCGAATCCGGCTTCGCACGCGATCGCGACGGCCCAGGTCGCCGCGTGGTCCGGCAAAAGCGGCGTGTCCGTGCGGCGGTGTGATCAGTGCTCGCACTGCCAACGAGCGTGGGCGCTCGCCACCGGCTGACCGGCGCTTCCCCCTAACCGGTACCGGGAGGGGGCGTGGGGGCGGAGCCCCCACATCGGGGGTCTGGGGGTCGCCCCCCAGAAAGACACCGCGGCGAGGGCGAAATCACCCGAAGGGCGATGAGCATGCGGCCCCAGCCCGTGGGGGGCGGAGCCCCCACACCGGGGGTCTGGGGGTCGCCCCCCAGAAAGACACCACGGTGGCGGGAAGGCGGCCGAAGGCCGCCGAACACCACGCCCGTAGGGCGGGCGGGACTCGAACCCGCGACCGGGAGATTATGAGTCTCCTGCTCTGACCAGCTGAGCTACCACCCCGGAGGCGGCGCCCCGTCGGTGACGCGTGGTCGGGGGCGTGCCGGGTGCCATCCTAGCGGCGGGGTGTCGGCGGGGGCCACCGGGAAGTGGCGGCGGGCGGGTCAGGCGGGCCAGGTGGGGCGGCGTTTGTCCAGGAAGGCGTGCATGCCCTCCTGGGCTTCGGGGGTCTGGCTGGAAGCGGCCATCACTTCGACGGCGTAGGTGTAGGCGTCGGCTTCGGGGCGGTCGAGCTGGGCGTACATGGCCTGTTTGCCGAGGGCTTTGCTGCGGGGGCTGCCCTGGGTGGCGCGCTGGAGGAGGGCGAGGGTGGCCTTGTCGAGGTCGTCGTCGGGGACGGCGTAGTTGACGAGGCCCCAGTCGGCGGCGGTGGCGGCGTCGACGGTGTCGCCGGTGAGGGCCATTTCGGCGGCGCGTTTGCGGCCGATGTTGCGGGAGATCGCGACGAGGGGGGTGTGGCAGAACCAGCCGCCCTTGCCGCCGGGGGCGGCGAACGCGGCGCTCTCGGCGGCGACGGCGAGGTCGCAGGACGCGACGAGCTGGCAGCCGGCGGCGGTCGCGAGGCCGTGGACGCGGGCGATCACGACCTGGGGAACGGACTGGATCGTCTGCATCAGGACGGTGCAGGTGCGCAGGAGGTCGCGGACGTCGGCGTGGGAGGCTCCGGCCATGTCGGCGAAGTCGTGGCCGGCGGAGAAGACGGGGCCGTTGGCGGCGAGGACGATCCCGCGGGCGTCGGTGCCGGCGGTCTCGGTGAAGGCGCCGGTGAGCTGCAGGAGGAAGGCCTTGGACAGGGCATTGCGGCGGCGCGGGCGGTTCATGGTGATGGTGGTGATGTCGCCGTCGCGGCTGAGGAGGACGTCATCGGCTTCGCTCATGCTCCCGACGTTACGTCAGACCCTCGTCGTACGGTGGGCTGGTCCACGGACGCCGAGGGGGTATGGCCTTGAAGCTGCTCACTGCCACCAACGCCGGCCAGGGTTTGCGCGACAACGATTTCGACTGGTGCGTCGAGGGCGAGCTGGTGCACATCGGCGTGGTGTGCGCCCGTGACCGGGACGACCCGGACGGCGGCTGCGGGTGCGGCCGCTCGTTCGCCGGGCTGAACTCGCACCGTGCGACGACGACGGCGATGGTGCGGGACGTGCCGGGGTTCACCGACGAGGACTATGTGGAGGCGATCCGCTCCAGCCTGGAGCAGCAGGGCTGCGATCCGTCGTTCGCCGAGCACGACGCGGCGCTGCTGCGCTGCCTGGTGCGCGACTGGCCGGTGGGGGCGATCGTGGAGCGGCGGCTGAATGAGATCGTGGTGAGGCAGGTGGTGCAGCCCTGATCAGGAGGTGCGTTGTGCTCGTCGCGTTCTCGGTGACCCCGCTCGGCACGGGGGAGGACGTCGGTGAACTGGTCGCGGAGGCGGTGCGGGTGGTGCGGGCCAGCGGCCTGCCGAACCGCACCGACGCGATGTTCACGACGGTGGAGGGGGAGTGGGACGAGGTGATGGCGGTGGTGAAGGCCGCCACGGACGCGGTGGCCGCGCGGGCGCCGCGGGTGAGCCTGGTGGTGAAGGCCGATCTGCGGCCGGGGGTGACGGGCGCGTTGGACGCGAAGGTGGAGTCGGTCGAGCGGTACCTGTCGGCCGGCTGAGCGCCGCGCCGCGGCTAGGCCAGCCAGGCGGCGATCTCGTCGTCGCTGCGCGGGAGGGCGCACCAGAGGGCCTCGTCCATCGAGGAGCACAGGGGGATGCGCTCGTCGAGGCCGAGGACGCGGAACATGCGCTGGGCGAAGGGCCGGGCGCCGACCACCGCGAGGGCGGCGCCGTTGTCCTCGCAGCGGCGGGCGCAGTGCGCGACGGCGCGCATGCCCTCGGCGTCGAAGAAGGAGACGCCGGCGACGTCCAGGACGATGGGGCGGGCGGCGAAGTGCATCAGCCGCGTCCGGACGGCGGGGGCGGACGCCCGGTCCATCTCCCCGGTCAGCAGCACGGTGGTGTGCCGCTCGTGTTCGATGACGACCATGGCGACGGCGGTGTCCTTCACGGTGCCCCCAGTCGGTTGAGCCGGCCTGTCCGGTGACTCAAAAGCATCGCGCGAGCACGTAAGGTTGCCAACCCGTTGCGGGGCATCGGCCCGTTCCTGTTCGTTCCGATCCGTCCAGCCAGGTGAGCGGGGACGCCGGGCGGGCGCCGCCGGCGGGTTCCGTACCCGCCGTTATCCGGTCATCAGCGTCTTCGCCGTCTGGACGAGGGCGGTGTTGTCGACCGCCGCGGTGCCGTCCGGGAGGGTGAGGACGTCCTCCAGGCCGATGCGGGTGTCGAGGTTGAACCGGACGGCGAGCCGCAGCACGGGCCAGGCGCCGCCGTCCTCGCCGTGCAGCAGGACCGGGCGGCCGTGGCCGGTGCCGAGCGCGTGCAGGAGGTCCTTCGCGGCGTCGGTGGCGGACTCGGGGTCGGTGTCGGTGACCTCGGCGAGGACGCGCAGCACCTCGCGGGCGCGAGGCCAGCGCAGGAAGCGCGCGGCGGCCTCGGTGCCGGAGAAGATCCCGGCCTCCACGGCGACGCCGCGGTCGAGGAGGGTCTCGGCGACGCGTTCGGCGCCGTCCTCGTGGAAGTTGACCGACGCGTGGTCGGGCAGGACGGTCCACGACCGGATCAGCGCCGCGCGCTCGGCGGCGTCGGCGGCGGTCCACGCGCCGGTGGTGACGCCGACGGGCACGCCCGGCGCGGCCTCGCGGACGGCCGACAGCGCGGCGGCGACGTGGCCGGGGTCCAGGGTGTCGGCGCCGGTGTCGTCGCGGGGATGCAGGTGGACGTCCTGCGCGCCGACGTCGACGGCCGCGCGCACGGCGGTCGCGAGCTCGTCCGGCGTGACCGGGACGCCCGCGGCCCGCGTCCCGTTGGGGCAGACCTGGAGCATGATCCGATTCTCCCAGCGCGCGTCAGGGGGTGATCACGCAGGGGCCGCCGCCGCAGACGTCGACGGTCTGCCCGGTGGTCAGGAAGATCGCCTTCTGCTTCCGCGCGTCGGCGTTGCCGCGCGGGTCGGAGTGCGGGTCGCGGCCTTCGGTGGGCGGCGTGTTGGTGGTCGGCGGGGCGGGGGAGCCGCTGTCCCAGACGACCATCGCCGAGCCGCCGGTGGACGCGCCGAACGTCGGGACGCCCCAGTACGGGACCTTGTCGAGGCTGCGTCCGGGCCGGACGGTCGGGGCGTGGATCCGGGCGCCGATCGTACGGGCCTCGACCTCGGCGGCGACGGTCGCGACCTGGTGGTCGCCGAACGCGACGTGCATCAGAACCTGGTGCTTCGGCGTGCCCGGATACGGGTCGTCGGTCATGTGCCAGGCGTAGCCGTCGGCCTCGCCGCGGTCCCACAGCATCTGGATCAGCGCGAGGCCGATCTGCTGGTCGAGCTTGTCGGGGTAGAACAGGTCGAGGACCTTGGCGTACTGCGGGAAGTCGGCGCTGCGGTTGAGCAGCGTGCTGTAGTTCATCGCCGGGACGCCGAGGACGGAGCGGTGCAGGTCGGGGGAGACCGCGGTGAGCGCGCCGCCCATGATGCCGCCCTGGCTGTTGCCGTCGTAGGTGAGCGGCGCGCCGGGCGCGATCAGCGGCTTGCCCGCGCCGTCCTGGAAGGCCGCGTTGCCGGCGAAGCCGCGGGTCATCGCGCGGCCGAGGAAGACGAAGTTCAGCATGCTCTGCTGGAGGCGGTCGGCGACGGTGCGGAACCGGGTGATGTCGGCGAGCGCGGAGATGACGTTCGGGACGTCCTCGTCGGACATGCCGATCCACTTGGTCGCGCAGAACACGAAGTCGTGCTCGGCGGCCATCGCCTTGACGTTCCCGGCGTCGACCTCGCCCTCGCTGCCGAGCAGGCCGTGCCCGTAGAGGGCGGGGTTCGCGGGCTTGCCGAACGCGGCCTTCGGGATCTCGCACTGGAACGGGACGGCCTGGCTGTTGCCGGGCAGCTGCGCGGGGAGGCCGTCCTTGCCGTAGTGGAACGCCGATCCGGGGAGCCCGCCGTACTGGTCGAGGTAGCTCGGCGCCCACACGACGCCCTTCACCTCACGCGCGATCTTGTCGTCGACGTCGTTGGTCACCTTCGTGACCAGGAACGACGGCGACGCGTTCCCGAGCTTGCGGAGCGCGTCGTCGCGGACGTGCAGCATCGGGCCGGCGATGCTCCGCGCGCTGGCGACGGTGAAGTCCCAGGCCAGGTACAGGCCGTTCGTGCCGACGCCGCGCCCGGCGAGGTCGGCGAGCACCTTCTTCTCGGCCTTCTGCCGCGCGTGCAGCGGGTCGGTCGACGGCAGCGCCGGGCCGAGGATCTTGCTGAACGCCGCGTTCGGCCCGAGCAGGTTCCCGGACGCGTCGCGCAGGTTCCGCAGCGCGACCGCGTAGCGGTGGCCCTCGACGAGATTCTTCGCGGGCCGGACGATCAGCGCCTTGCGGTCGTCGGGCGCGTTGGCGTCCAGTTCGGCCCAGTACGGCCAGCGCTGCCCGGTCGCGGTGTCGACAAGGACGATCGGCGCGTCCGGCTTCAGCGACGCGCCGATGTCGGTGACGGGCGCGGCGCCGCTGCGCGCCAGGTCCACGCCGGGGACGCGGGCGAGCAGGTCCGAGCCGGGGGAGAAGCCGTCCGCCCGGTTCCACTCGTCCGGCGAGACGGGCAGGCCGAGCGCGTTCTTCAACGTCGTGCGCATGTCGACGCGCAGGCCGGTGGCGGTGTGCGGATCGGCCCTGGTGTACCAGTTGCTCGGGAACGGCAGCAGGCACGACGCCGGGTCGATCGGGTCGCAGCCGTCGCCGCCCGCGGGGGCGGTGTCGGCGGACGCCGGCGTCACGGCGAGCAGGGCCGCGGCCAGGGCCGGAGCCGCGCCCGAAGCGAGGGCGCGCAGAGACAGGGCACGCAAGGACCGGGCACGCATCGTCCACCTCCGGGGAGATCCGCGGCGTTCGGGGAGATCTTGGTCTCACCGCGGCCCCGGGTCAATGGGCGTCCGAAGTCGGCCGATGCCGGTCATCCGGGGACCGTCCGGAGGGCCACCGGCCCCCGTGTGTTCCGACCACGTTAATTCTTCCGAAGTGACGGTTTCATCTCCGTTTCGGGGGGTGATCCGGCCTTGATCGCCAGCGATAGTGAGCGCAGCGCCGCACCCGCTCGGAAAGGACCGTTCCATGACAGCCGTCCCGATCGTCGACCTCGCCCCCTGGTTCCGCGGCGGTGAGCGCGACCGCGCCACCGTGGCCGCGCGGGTCGACGCCGCGCTGAGCGAGATCGGCTTCCTGGTCGTCACCAGGCACGGGGTGCCCGCCGCGGAACGGGACGCGATCCGCGCCGCCGCGAAGCGGTTCTTCGCGCTGCCGCAGGAGGCCAAGCGGCGGTACGCGGCGACCGTGGGGGAGCGCGGCTGGCTGCCGCCCGGCGTCGAGGCCAACGGGTACGCCGAGGGCACCGCGACGCCGCCGGACCTGAAGGAGACGTTCGCGGTCGGCGCGGACCGCCCGACCGGCGACCCGTTCTTCGACGCCGAGTGGTTCCTGTCGAACGTGTGGCCGGACGAGGTGCCGGAGCTGGAGGCGCTGCTGACGCGCTACCTGGCCCGGATGAAGCGGCTGTCGGACGACCTGCTCGCGCTGTGCGCGGTCGCGCTCGGCCTGCCGTCGGGCTTCTTCACGGCGCACGCCCTGCACCCGTCCTTCACGCTGAACATCAACCGCTACCCGCCGCTGTCGCAGCTCGGGGAGCCGGAGCCCGGCCAGTTCCGGATCGGCCCGCACACCGACTTCGGCACCGTCACGGTCCTGGACCGGCAGGACGGGGTGGGCGGCCTCCAGGTGCACTCCGACGAGGCCGGCTGGGTGGACGCCCCGTGGGTCGAGGACTCCTTCACCATCAACGTCGGCGACCTGCTCGCCCACTGGACCGGCGGCCGCTGGAAGTCCAACCGGCACCGCGTCCTGCCGCCGGACCCGAGCGCCCCGGACGAGGAGCTCGTGTCGCTGATCTTCTTCTACGAGTGCGACCCGGACACCCGCGTCGAGCCGCTCGGCCCGCCCGTCGGA
The DNA here is from genome assembly GCF_030283205.1 of Actinomadura opuntiae. Lineage (GTDB taxonomy): Bacteria > Actinomycetota > Actinomycetes > Streptosporangiales > Streptosporangiaceae > Spirillospora. The sequence goes on along the minus strand of NZ_JASNWF010000013.1, from coordinate 81,891 downwards.
CGTACCGCCGGCGGTGCGGCCGTCCGCGCGCACGACTTCCTCCTCGAACGCCTCGACGCCATCACCCTCGCCTGAGCGCGCTTCGCCGGAACAGCTGAAAGGTCCCCCCATGACGGAGATAAAAGAAGGCGTGCCCGCGGGCGCGGTCGTCCGCGAGGGCGACTACGGCGCCCGGGTCGCCGCCGTCGAGCCGGGCGGCGCCGGCTTCATCCCCCTCGACGAGCGGCACGGCCGGCCGCTCAACCTGCTGTGGACCTGGACGTCGCCGAACCTGGAGTTCGCGACGGTGTTCCTCGGCGTGCTCGCGGTCGCCGCGTTCGGGCTGACGTTCTGGCAGGCCACCGCCGCGATCGTGGTGGGCACGCTGCTCGGCTCGGTGACGCACGCGGTCCTGTCGGCGCGCGGCCCCCGCTACGGGGTGCCGGAGATGGTGCTCGGCCGGGTCCCGTTCGGGCACCGCGGCAACATACTGCCGTCCGCGATCAACTCGGTGGCGGGCGGCGTCGGCTGGTTCGCGGTGAACAGCGTCAGCGGGTCGCTGGCGCTCAACACGCTGACCGGGATGCCGAAGCCGCTGTGCCTGGCGATCGTGGTCGCGCTGCAGGCGGGGGTCGCGTTCTTCGGGCACAACCTCGTGCACGCCTACGAGCGGTACGCGTTCCCGGTGCTGGCGGTGGTGTTCGGCATCGCGTCGGTGATCATCCTGGCGAAGGCGGACACCGGCGCGCCCGCGCCTGCCGGGGCCGGACCGGGCGGGATCGGCGCGTTCCTCATCGTGGTCGGCGCGAGCTTCGGGTACGCGGCGGGCTGGAACCCCTACGCCGCCGACTACACCCGCTACCTGCCGGCCAGGACGAGCCCGCGCGCCGCGGGCCTGTGGGCGTCGCTCGGCGTCTTCGCCGGCTGCACCGTCCTGCAGATCGTCGGCGCGGCGTCCGCGACGCTCGGCGGCGAGGCGCTCGCCGACCCGACCGGTGCGTTCACCGGGCACCTGCCCTCCCTCGTCGCGAACCTCACCCTGCTGGTCATCGCGGTCGGCGCGGTCGGCGCCAACGCGATCAACATCTACTCCGGGTCCATGTCGTTCGTCGCGACGGGGATCCGGCTGCCGCTGCCGGTGCGGCTGCAGCGCGCGCTGGTCGCCGGGGCGTTCGGCGCGGTCGGGCTCGTCGTCGCCTACTTCGGGCTGGACGACGCCGGCCACGACTACGAGGCGTTCCTGCTGGTCATCGCGTACTGGATCGGGCCGTGGCTCGGCGTGGTGCTGGCCGACCTGGTGCTGCGGCGCGGGGTCTGGTCGGTGCGGGACGCGGACGCGCGGGTGGACGCCATGGTCTTCGACGTCCGGCGCCGCAACTGGGCCGGGCCCGCGGCGATGGCGGTCGCCGTCGTGGTGTCGGTGTGGCTGTTCTCCAACCAGGAGAAGTACGTCGGGATCGTGCCGAGCCACCACCCCTCGTTCGGCGACATCACGTTCGCGGTCGGGTTCGTCCTGGCGGCGCTGCTCTACGCGGTCCTGCGCAAGGTGCCGGGGTTCCGCGAGAGCGGCTGACCGGTGGGGCGCTTGTCCGCGGCCGCCGGGCCGTGCGAGGTGAGGACGACCGGGACGCCGAGCGCGTCCTCGATCGTCGCGGCCGGGCGGCCGAGCGGCGCGTAGACCGGCCGCGCCGACGCCAGCCGGCGGGTGAGGGCGGCCTGGCGGTCCAGGTCGCCCTCGCCGGCAGGCAGCCGGTCCAGCCGCCCGTCCGGCGTCGCGTAGGCGTGGCAGACGCGCAGGTCGGGACGCGCCCCCGCGACGTCCAGATGCGTGACCGCCAGGCCGTCCACGCCGTCGGTGACCTCCAGCGCGTACCGGAGCGCGACGGCGTCGAGGTGGCCGACGCGGAACGCGCCCTGCCACGGGCCCGTGCCGTTGTGCGGGTCGGGGAGCGCGGCGGTCAGCGCCGCGTCCTCGGTGACGAACGGGCCGGGACCGTGCCGGGTCGCGTACGTCCGCAGGACCCCGAGCCGCGCTGCCGTCGCGCCCGCCTCGGCCAGCAGCGTCTCGGCGTTGGCGAACGTCGTGGTCGACCAGGTGGTGTACGGGTGGAAGCCGTGCCACTCGTCCAGCAGGACGCCCTGCGCGCCCTCGAACACCACGTCGCCGGAGCGCAGCAGGGTGTGCAGATGGCCGCCGCCGACGATCCGGACCCGGTCGGCGAACGCGGTGAACGCCTCGGCGCAGGCGTCGACGTCCGGGACGTCGCCACCGGAGGGGAACGTGTCGCGGTACCAGTCGTGGAGCGCGGTGAGCCGGCGCCGCAGCCGCGCGGGCGACAGGCAGTCGCCCGCGCGCGGTGCGTCATCGTGCGCGAGCGCGTACGACGCGGTCTCGCCGATGCCCATGCCGCACGACCCGTGCCGGGCCGCGCCGCGCGCCCGCTCCCGCGCGCGGTTGGCGGCCCGGTGGTACGGCGTGGTGAGGAGCGCGTCCCGGTCGACGGTGAGCCGGTCGAGCGCGTCGCCGACGCCGAGCCGCCGCAGGTGGTCGGCCTCGGCGGCGAGGGAGAGGGGGTCGACCAGCATGAACCGCGACAGGTGCGTCCGCACGCCTGGGACGAACGTCCCCGAGCCGAACTGGGCGAACGTGTGGTGCCGCCCGTCGTCCGTCACGACGTTGTGCGCCGCCTGCGCGCCCCCGTTGAACCGGACGACCGCCGTCACCGGGGACGCGCGGCAGAGGTGGTCGACGACCGTGCCCTTGCCCGCGTCCCCGTACCCGAGATCGACGACGATGACGTGCCCCATCGCGGCCTCGACCTCAGAGCCGCGTCGTGGCGGACGGCCCGGAGGCGTCCAGTCCGGGCGGCGTCGCCGACACCGCGACCGGCGTGCGCGACGCGTCCAGCCGGGCCAGCGCCCGCGACACCGACGCGCCGGCGTCCGAGCCGGCCTCGGCCAGGTGGTCCAGGCCCTCGTCCAGGTCGATGGCGTCCTCGGCGAGCCCGACGGTCAGCGCGATCGTCTCGCACACCGCGTCGAGATCGTCGAGGTAGAGGACGTGCTGGCCGAGCAGCCCCTGCCAGAAGTCCTTCAGCTCGCGGCTGCCGGAGTGGTAGGCGCCCTCGGGGATGATGAAGTACACCTCGTACATCCGCTGGAGCTCGCGCAGCACGTCCGCGATCGGCAGGTCGCGCTCCAGCTCGTCGCCGATGACCTTGGCGACCTCGCGCCGCTTGATCTTCGGGTAGGCCAGCTCGTCGCCGATCATGAACAGGTAGCCGCGCTTGCCGCGCTTCTCGAAGCAGTCGATCGAGGTGTGCCGGGCCATGAAGTACATGGCCAGCTCGTAGGACTCGCGCATCTGGCCGCCGCCCCCGCCCTCCAGCAGGATCTTGCCGAGGTCGTCGTCCATCCGGTTGTCGGCCTCGAACTGCCCGATCTGCAGCGGCGCCCGGTCACAGGTGGCGTCGCCGACCGCGCCGAACAGGATGTGCGGGTGCTCGACGTACCCCTTGCGCAGCAGCAGGCCGAGCAGGTCGGGCAGCTTGGTCTGCAGCGTGCGCGGCACGGTGCCCATCGAGCCGGTGACGTCGAACAGCACGCCGATCGCCAGCGACTCGGGGTGGTCGTCGGAGTCGCGGCTCTCCCGGACGGTCACGCCGTGCGGGTCGAGGTCGGAGTGGACGGCGGTCGCGCCGCCGTCGCTGTAGGCGAACGCGCTCGCGCCGGTGGACGCGCGGTAGCTCGCGCGCGCCGCGTAGACGTCGGTGGACCAGTTTCCGCTTCCCATGGATCTTCTCCTTCAGTGGGTGACGGGCAGGTGGAAGGGGCGGAAGCGCCGCGGGCCGTAGAGCCGTTCGAGCAGCTCGTCGAGTTCCGCCAGCAGCCGCCAGGCGTCGTGGGGACGGCGGTTCTGCGCGGTCAGCAGGCAGCCGCGCGCGAACATGCGCATCGCCTTGGGCGCCCGGTCGCCCATCAGGTCGGTCATGCACCGGGCGGCCATGAAGAGGTCGGTGGCCTGGCTCGCGGGACGCCGCGCCGGGACCTCCGGCGGGTACCAGTCGCGGTACCGCTCCACCAGCGCGGGGACGCGCCCGGACGGGTCGGCGTGCGCGTAGCAGCCGGGAACGGAGTAGCACCAGTCGACCAGGACCAGCCCGTGCTCCTCCGGGTGGATCATGACGTGGTCGGGCAGCACCGCGCCGTGCAGGACGCCCGCGCGGTGCGCGAACCCGAGCCCGACCAGCAGCCGCCGCCACATCCACGCCGCGTCGCGCGGGTCGACGCCGCCGGGGAAGGCGGCCCTGACCTCGGCCAGGCTGCGGAAGCCGTCGAGCGCGGCGATGGCGTTCGACTGCCGCAGCCCGCCCGTCGCGGCGTCCTGGTGCCGGAACGACTCGACCAGGCGCGGGACGTACGGCAGGAACCGCCCGTCCCCGTCCTTGGGGAGCTGGCGCAGCGCGACGGCCTCGCGTTCCAGCAGGTCGCCGTCGCGCGGGTCGCGCGGCATCTTCAGCAGCACCTCGCCCGCCGCGGCGTCCGTCGCGGCCCGGTACAGCTGGGCGAGGTCGCCGGAGACCGAGTCGCCCGCGATGCGGTAGGAGTGCCGGCGGGTGGTGACGACGGCCGGGTCGGACCGGTTGTAGGTGCGCCACAGCGCGTTCAGCCGGACGAACGCGTCGCGCGTCCGGCCGCCGGTCGCGTCCGGGTGGACGAGCCGGACGAGCCGCCGGTAGCGCCGCGCCGCCTCGGCGGAGTCGTCGCCGAACAGGTCGGCGGGGACGCGGGCGCGGCCGAGGCGGGCCAGCGCGTCGTCGAGTTCGCGGATGTTCACGTCGTCCATCGGGGGATCACCTGATCTCTTCCTCGCGGCCGGGACGCAGCAGTGCGGGATGCAGGAGGCGGGCGTCGCCCGCGCGGTAGAGCCGGGGCCGGGGACCGCCGCGCCGGCCGCCCTTGTCGGACGTGGCACCGGTGCTCTCCACGAAGCCGGGGACCGACAGCACCTTGCGGTGGAAGTTGCCGGCGTGCAGTTCCTCGCCCCAGACCGCCTCGTAGACGGCGCGCAGCTCGGGGATGGTGAACTCGCCGCCGCAGAACGCCGTGGCGAGCGGGGTGTACTCCAGCTTGCCGCGGGCGCGCTCCAGGCCGTCGGTGAGGATCCGCGCGTGGTCGAAGGCGAGCCGCCGCGTCGTGCCGGGCCGCTGGTCGCCGGACTCGGTCAGGCCGAGCGCGCCCACCGGCGCCCAGGCCGCGTCGGCGGCGTCGCCGCCCGCCTCGGGGTCCGGCAGCTCGGGCGCGAACGCCAGGTAGGCGACGGAGATGACGCGCATGCGCGGGTCGCGGCCGGGCGCGCCGTAGGTGCCGAGCTGCTCCAGGTGGACGCGCCCGAGCGCGCCGTCCTTCCCGCTGAGCCCGGTCTCCTCGGCCAGCTCGCGGACGGCGGCGTCCGGCAGGTCCTCGGCCTCGCGCCGGCCACCCGCGTGGACGAACCCGCCGGGCAGCGCCCACATCCCCTCGAACGGCGCGTTGCCGCGGCGGACGAGCAGGACGTGCAGCGACCCGTCCCGGATGGTGAGGGCGACGACGTCCACGGTCACCGCGACGGGGTCGTAGGCGCGCGGGTCGTAGTTCGCGAGGAACTCGCTCTCGTCGCGCATCGGGTCCGGGGTCATCCGCGCCTCACCATGGTCTCGCTCTGAGTAAATCTCAGTATGAGTTCATCTCGATATGAGAAGAACATAACCCCGGGACGGGCGGTATGTCCAGCCGGTTTCGTGCACGCGCAGAGCGCCGCCTCCCCACCTGGGGAAACGGCGCTCGACGAGTGGATCGTCAGCGGCGGTGGCGGCCGCCGGGATAGGGCGGCTCCTCGCGCTCGCCGTCCTCGTACGGCTCCTGGACGTACGGGTCCCGCGTGTAAGGGCCGGTTCCGTACCGTCCGCCCTCGTACGGGTTGGAGCCGAGCTCCTCGGGCCCGTACCGCCCGGCCGCCGGATGCGGACCGGACGCGAACGGGTTCGGCACGTCCGGATCGAGCGCGTACGGATCGGCCGGCGGTTCCGCGGTGCCCTCCCGCCCGTACGGACCCGACTCCCGCGCATGAGGCTCGCGGCGGCCCGCCGAGTAACGGCCGGTCGGGTACGGGCTCTCCGGCGCGGGGACGTTCGGCCGCCCGCCCGTCCCGTGCCGGCCCACCGCCGGGAACCCGTCCGGCGGCGTCGAACCACCGAACGCGTCGAAGCCCGCCGCGCCCTCGAAGGGCGCCACGCCGGGCGGCGGCGCCTCCATCCGGGCGGCGACCGGACGCGCGGGCGGCGGGGCGTCCAGCAGCAGCTTCATCTGGCTCTTGCGCCGGCCGTACACCAGGTAGATCAGGATCCCGGCGGCCATCCAGACGGTGAAGTAGCCCCAGGTCTGGACCTTCAGGTTCAGCATCAGCCAGCCGGTCGCCAGGATCGTCGCGACGGCGGTGACCGGCGCGGCCGGGACGCGGAACGGGCGGTGCAGGTCGGGACGGTCGCGGCGCAGCGCGAGCACGCCCGCCGAGACGAACAGGAACGCGAACAGCGTCCCGATCACCACCATCTGCTCCAGCGTCAGCACGTTGACGCTCTGCGACATCACCACGGCCGCGCCGCCCGCGACGAGCGTGGCCCGCGACGGCACCCGGTAGCGGCTCATCCCGGCGATCGGGCGGGGCAGCAGCCCGTCCCGCGACATCGAGAACACCACCCGGGTCAGGCTGATCAGCACCACCAGGATCACGGTGGTCAGCGCCAGCACCGCGCCGACGTCGATGATCTTGCCCATGGAGTCCGCGCCCACCAGCCCGAACGCCGTCGCCAGCAGCGGCTTGGCCGGATCCAGCCGGTCGGGGGAGACCATGCCGACCATCGCGACCGCGACCGCGACGTACAGCACGACGGCGATCGCCAGGCTGGTCAGCATCCCGCGCGGCACCTTGCGGGGCGCGTCGTCGGTCTCCTCGGACGCGGTGGCGATCAGGTCGAAGCCGATGTAGGCGAACGCGATCGCGGGCGCGGCGGCGAAGATCCCCCAGATGCCGAACACCTCGGGCCTGCTGCCGGTGACCGCGCCGAGCACGGCGTCGAGCACGGTCTCGGCGCCGGCCGGCGCGGGCCGCTCGGGCGGCACGAACGGGGTGAGGTTGCCGGCGTGGAAGAACTTCAGCCCGGTCGCCACGACCAGCCCGATCACGATCAGCTTGGCCATCACCATGAACCACAGGCTGCGCAGGCTCATCCGGCTGCCGGTGGCCAGCATCACGATCAGCAGGACCAGGATGCCGAACGCGAACAGGTCGAAGCCCTTCTCCTGCCCGATGATCCCGGCGAGCCAGGACGGCACCGGCACCGCGAAGTCGGCGAGCGCCTGCGCGGCGTACAGCGACCAGGCCCGCGCGACGACCGACGCGGCCAGCAGCAGCTCCAGCACCAGCGCCCAGCCGACCACCCACGCCCAGATCTCGCCGAACGCGACGTAGCTGAAGGAGTAGGCGCTGCCCGCCACCGGCACGATGGACGACAGCTCCGCGTAGGACAGCGCGGCGAGGAAGCAGACGCCGCCGGCGATCAGGAAGGAAATGATCACCGAGGGGCCGGCGGTGGTCGCGGCCTGCTCTCCGGAGATCTTGAAAATGCCGGAGCCGATCATCACGCCGAGCCCGAGCACGACCAGGTCCCGGGTCCGGTACACCACGCGGAGCCGGTGCCGGCCGCCGTACAGCCGGCCGGTCGCCTGCTCCACCGGCAGCCGGCGGAACATGTTGTTGCGCATGCGGACGTCCCAGGTCATAGGTGTTCCCCCCTGGCCCGAACCCGCGCCGCTGTTCGCGAGAGACGGTTGGTCGAAGTCCCTAAGAATTCACCAGGTATGACCATAATCGCAACGTTTTCCAGCGGATTGCCGTCGAGCGTCTGTTGTCGGATGCTGCCAAACCACGGTCCGCCAGTATGGCGGAAGGAGCCGCAGGTGAGGGGGCGATACCGGGGCCGTTTCCGGTGGACCGTTCCCACCAATACCGCCATTCCGAAGGAAAGCGCTTTCGATCCGCGGCCCCGGCGGCCCCGCGGCGGCCGGGGTCGGCCGGTGCGGACGGTGGCAATCGGCGAAGATCGGTGACACCGTAGGGACGCCGCGTCCCACAGGAGGTTCGGTGTCCCGCCCAGCACAGCGCCCCTCGCCCTCCGGAGCCCTCCGCCGCACCGCGCTCGCCGCCGCGGTCGCCGTCACGGCGGCGCTGGCCGTCCCGGCCGCCGCCGCGGCGTCCCCGCCGGGGCACCGCCCGCCGCCCAAGCAGCCCGTCGCCACCGGCTACGGCGGCGCGGTCTCCACGGTCGACCCGGACGCGAGCCGCGCGGCCCTGGAGATCCTCAAGCGGGGCGGCAACGCGATGGACGCCGCCGTCGCGGCGGGCGCCGCCCTCGGCGTCACCGAACCGTACGTGTCGGCCATCGGCGGCGGCGGCTACATGACCTACTACGACGCCAGGTCGCGCAAGGTGTACGCGCTCGACGGCCGCGAGTTCGGCCCGGCGTCGATGAAGGAGGACTACTTCATCGACCCGGCGACGGGCAAGCCGCTCTCGTTCGCCGACGCCGTCACCAGCGGGCTCAGCGTCGGCGTGCCGGGAACGCTCGCCCAGTGGGACCTCGGGCTGCACCGGTTCGGCACCCGCAGGCTGAGCACGCTGCTGCAGCCGGCGATCAAGGTCGCCGAGCGCGGGTTCGTGGTGGACCAGGAGTTCCACGACCAGACCGCCGTGAACGCGGACCGCTTCCGCGACATCGTCCCGACCCGGAAGCTGTTCCTGCCCGGCGGCGAGCCGCCGGCGGTCGGCTCGGTCTTCAAGAACCCCGACCTGGCGAACACCTACCGGCAGATCGCCGAGCACGGCATCGGCTGGCTCTACCGGGGCGAGCTGGGCAAGGAGATCGTCAGCACGGTCACCCGGCCGCCGGTCGACCCGAAGGCGACGCGGAAGGTCCGGCCGGGGGTCATGAAGACCAGCGACCTGGCCGCCTACAAGGCGCTGCCGAAGCAGCCCACACACGTCGCCTACCGCGGCTACGACGTGTACGGGGAACCGCCGTCGTCCTCCGGCGGCTCCACGGTCGGCGAGGCGCTCAACATCCTGGGCAACTTCCGCCTCGACCCGCGCGACCCCGTCACCGCGCTGCACTACTACCTGGAGGCGTCGAAGCTCGCCTACGCCGACCGCGGCGCCTACGTCGGCGACCCCGCCCAGGTGAAGGTGCCGCTGGACGAGCTGCTGTCGCAGGGGTTCGCCCGCGAGCGCGCCTGCCTGATCAAGCCCGGCGAGGCCGCCACCGCGCCCGTCGCGCCCGGCAGCCCCGACGGCCGATATGAGCCGTGCGTCCCGTCCGGCACGCAGACCCGCGTGCTCGCCGCCGAGGGACCGCAGACCACCCACCTCGTCGTCGCCGACAAGTGGGGGAACGTCGCCTCCTACACCGTGACGATCGAGCAGTTCGGCGGCAGCGCCCTCACCGTCCCCGGCCGCGGCTTCCTGCTGAACAACGAGCTGACCGACTTCTCCTTCACGCCGTCGGCGCCCGGCGGCCTGCCCGACCCGAACCTGCCCGGCCCGCACAAGCGGCCGCGCAGCAGCATCTCGCCGACGATCGTGCTGCAGGACGGCCGGCCGCGGCTGGCGCTCGGCACCCCCGGCGGATCCACGATCATCACGACCGTCCTGCAGATCCTGGTGAACCGGATCGACCTCGGCATGGACCTGCCCGCCGCGCTGGCCGCGCCGCGCGCCACCCAGCGCAACACCCCGCAGGTCTTCGCCGAGCAGGCGTTCATCGACCGGTACGGCAGGGGCCTCGCGGCGCGCGGGCACCGGCTGGAGGTGTTCCCCGGCCCGCCGGCGGGCGTGATCGGCGCGGCCACCGGCCTGGAGTTCCTGCGGCCCGGGCTCGTCCAGGCGGTCGCCGAGCCGGTCCGGCGCGGCGGCGGCAGCGCGATGGTCGTCCGCCCGGACTCCCGGTGATGATCTGTGCGGGCACGCGTGCGGGGCCGGGCGAGCGGGAAGTAGTGCTCTCATGGCGCAGTCTTACGTGCAGGTGACGACCACGACCGACGCCCGGTCCGAGGCGGCCGGGCTGGCCCGGTCGGCGGTCGCCGAACGGCTCGCCGCGTGCGCCCAGCTCGTCGGCCCGATCGCGAGCACCTACTGGTGGGAGGGCGAGATCGAGTCGGCCGAGGAGTGGATGGTGGTGTTCAAGACCACCGCCGACCGCTTCGACGAGCTGGCCACCCTGATCACCGACCTGCACTCCTACGACACCCCGGAGATCATCGCGACGCCGGTGGTGGCGGGCAGCCTGGACTACCTCGCCTGGGTCGCCGAGCAGACCGAGCCCGGCGAGCGCGACGACGCGGTGGACGAGCCCGTCGACTAGCGCGGCTGGCGACCGGCGCGGCCGGTGCGCGCGTGTGACCGACGCCACAGCCGGGTAAGTCTTCATTTACCGTGGCCGGCGTGGTTTCCTCGGCCGCGGAGAGGAAGGCGGTCGACGTGCGCGAGGAGTTCGAGGTCCGCGGGATCGGGGAGCGCGAGGACACCGGCCTGTTCGGGCCGGGCTCGGTCACCTGGCGGGTGATGGGCGAGCCGGTGCTGATCGTCGGCGGGATCCGGGCGCTGCTGCTGCAGGCGCTGCATCCCCGGACGATGTGGGGCACCGCGCAGAACTCCGAGCTGATGAACCCCGACGCCGCGTGGGCGCGGCTCGGCCGGACGGTCGAGTTCGTCCGGGTGCGGACCTACGGCACGCACGACGAGGTCGAGCGGGTGGGCCGCCGCGTCCGCAAGCTGCACTCCAAGCTCACCGGCCTCGACCTGCGCACCGGCGAGACGTTCCCGGTCGGCGATCCCGAGAACCTGCTCTGGGTGCACATGGGCGAGGTCGACTCCTACCTCGACGTGGCGCGCCGCGCCGGCGTGCCGCTGACCGCCGCGGACGCCGACGCGTTCGTGGACGAGCAGCGCCGCGCCGCCGCCGTCGTCGGCCTGGACCCGGCGGACGTGCCGGCCTCGGTCGCCGAGATGAAGGAGTACTACGAGGGGATGCGGCGGCGGATCTTCGCGTGCCGGGAGGCGCGCGAGGGGCTCAAGCGGATGTTCAGCCCGGCCGTCCCGCAGCACCTGATGCCGCTGAAGCTGGCCGCGCCGGGCGTCGCGATGCTGGTGGTGTCGACGCTGCCGCGCTGGGCCCGGCGCATGTACGGGCTGCCCGGGCTGCCGACGTCCGACCTCGCCGCGACGCTCGCGCTCAAGGGCCTGTACCGGACGACCCACGTCGTGCCGGAGCGGTTCCGGTACTCGCCGGACGCCCAGCGGGCCAGGCGCCTCATGCGCGCGCACGAGGACCCGGCCGGCTGGTCGATGGCGTCCTGAGACGGGCCCGTCAGGCGATCGGCGGGGGAGCCCCGCCCTTCGCGGCCGCGTCCGGTCCCTCGCCGGCGTCCTTGCCGTGCTTGGGCAGCAGCAGCGCCGGGACGATCAGCACCGCGGTGAGGACCATCGAGACCCAGAACGTCGTGCCGAACGCGTCGGCGAGCTTCGGCGCGACCTGCTCGCGGATCCGGTCCGGAATGGCGCCCACCCCGGCGGTGCCGCCGTTGCCGCCCGCCTGCGGCAGCCGCGAGCTGATCTGGCGGGACAGGATCACGGCCAGCAGCGCCACCCCGACCGAGCCGCCGAGCTGGACGAGGATGTTCAGCGTGCTGCTCGCCCGCGACGCCGCCGAGCGGGCCAGCGTGGTCAGCGCGGCCGACATCGTCGGCATCATGGTGCAGCCGAGGCCGAGACCGCGCACGTACAGCGCGCCGCCGAGGACCCAGTACGAGGTGTGCGCGCCGACCAGTGCGAACGGGATGGTCCCGACCACCAGCAGCACGATGCCGACCGGGACGATCCGTCCGGCGCCGAGCTTGTCGGTGACGATGCCGGAGAACGGCATTGCGGTGGCGGCGCCGAGGCCCTGCGGGGCCAGCAGCAGCCCGGCCGCGAGCGCGCCCTCGCCGCGGGCGGTCTGGTAGTACAGCGGGATCAGCAGCATCGAGCCCATCAGTGCGATGCCGACGAGGAACACCGCGACGGACGCGGTCGCGAACGTCCGGTCGGTGAACAGCCGCACGTCGATCAGCGAGCGCTCCCGCCGCTGCAGGCTGTGCAGCACGAACAGCGTCACCAGGACGGCGCCCGCGACCAGCCAGGCGATCGTGGAGGTGCTCCCGAAACCGCCGTTGCGGTTGGTGGTGGACAGCCCGTAGATCAGCAGCGCGAACCCCGGAGGCAGCAGGAACAGCCCGCGCAGGTCCAGCGCCGAGGAGCCGCCCCCGCCCTGCCCCTCCTGCTCGTGCGGCACCTTCCACCAGGCGAGGGCGAAGGCGAGCGCGCCGACCGGGAGGTTGACGAAGAAGATCCAGCGCCAGTCGACGTCCTCGACCAGCCAGCCGCCGATCACCGGGCCGAGGACGGGCCCGAGCAGCATCGGCACGCCCACGATGCTCATGATGCGGCCCATCCGCCGCGGCCCGGCGGCCATGGTGAGGATGGCCATGCCGGTCGGCATCAGCATGCCGCCGCCGAGCCCCTGCAGGACGCGGAAGACGATGAGCGACTCGATGTTCCAGGACGCGCCCGACAGCGCCGAACCGGCGACGAACAGCACGATCGACAGCATCCACACCCGGCGGCCGCCGAACCGGTCGACCGCCCAGCCGGTGATCGGGATGACCGTGCCGAGCGCGAGCGTGTAGCCGGTGATCGTCCACTGGATGGTGGACAGGCTCGCGTGGAAGTCCTTGCCGAGCGTCTGCAGGGCCACGTTGACGATGGTGGTGTCCAGGATCGCCATGACGGTCCCGGAGACGATGACCAGGCCGAGCAGGATCACCTGCCGGTCCAGCCGTTCGGTGGCGGCGGACGCGCCCGGCGGCGCGAGGTCGGTGGGCGGGCTCTCGGCCATGGTCGGCCCCCTCGTGTGTGCTCCGGTTGCCCCGTGTCCCCGTTGCTGAAAGCTTGAAACGGCTTGAAGTTCAACGTATTTACACTGCAACACGGAATGTGTTGAAATTCAAGGTATGTCCGGGAAATCAGGCGCGGCCGCCGGTGCCGACGCCGGTACGGGCACCGGCGTGGACGCCGACCTGGAGGCGATGGTCCAGATCATGGGCCGGATGTTCCGCGGCATGAAGGGCTCGGCGGCGCACGGCGAGGCCGAGGAGCTGACCGGCCTGGTCAAGGACGCCGGGCTCGGCCCCCGGCACGTGCCCGTGCTGATCCGCCTGGTGCTCGACGGGCCCGTCCCGGTCGGGGTGCTCGCCCGGCACCTGGCGCTCAGCCCCGCGACCGTCAGCCAGCTCGTCGGCGAGCTGCAGCGCGGCGGCTTCGTGGTGCGCCGCCCGGACGAGCGGGACCGCCGCCGCATGATCGTCAGCCTGGACGAGGAGCGCCGCGACCTCGTCGAGCGGTTCGCCTGGCGGCGCCTGCGGCCCCTGCGGATGACGCTGGAGGCGCTCGGCCCGCTCGAGCGCGAGCACTTCCTGCACGGCTGGCGGACCCTGGTGGAGATGATGGAGCGGGCCGCGCGCGAGGACCCGCTCGGGGGCGGGGTCAGCCGCGGCGCATGAGCCGCCCGACCGCCGCCATCAGCTCGGTGGACATCTCCTCGCCCTTGCCCTCCTGCGTCCCCTCGGCCACGCAGTGCCGGACGTGCCCGTCCAGCAGCCCGAGCGCGACCTTGTCCAGGGCCGCCTGGACGGCGCTGATCTGGGTGAGGATGTCGATGCAGTAGCGGTCGTCGGCCACCATCCGGTCGATGCCGCGGACCTGCCCCTCGATCCGGGCGAGCCGGGTCTGCAGCTGGTCCTTGGTGGCGGTGTACCCGCGGGTGGGGGTCTCGCTGGTCGCCATCTCCGTCCTCGCAATCACTCCGGGGCCGCGCGGGTCCCTGGGACGCCCCGCCGGGGGAGATCCCCCTCGGGGTATTTTATGCGGTCGGATCGGCCGGGACGTTCCACGAGGCGACCACCGGGTGGCCGTGCTCGGTGCCGAGCGTCGACAGCGTCCCGGTGGCGAGCGCGAAGACCCGCCCGAGCGCGGGCTCCAGCCCGAGCCAGCGCGCGGTCAGCACCCGCAGCACGTGCCCGTGCGCCACGAGCGCCACGTCGCCGTCGGCCAGTAGCGGCCGCACCCGCGCGAGGACGGCGTCGGTCCGCGCGCCGACCTGCTCGACGGTCTCGCCGGGGTGCGCTTCGTCGCCCGGGACCACCCCGTCCTTCCAGAGGTACCAGTCCGGCCGGTCCCGCCGGATCTCGGCCGTCGTGATCCCCTCGTAGCCGCCGTAGTCCCATTCCCACAGGTCGGGGTCGTGCTCGTCGACCTTCAGGCCGGCGAGTTCGGCGGTGCGCCGGGCCCGCTCCGCCGGGCTGGCCAGCACGCGGACGATGCTCCGCCCCGCCAGCAGTGAAGGCAGCGCCCGCGCCTGCTCCTCACCGCGCGCGGTCAGCGGCAGGTCGGTGCGCCCCGTGTGCCGGCGGTCCCGGCTCCACTCGGTCTCGCCGTGCCTCAGCAGGATCAGTTGGCCCATGCGCCCCACCCTATTGGCCTTCGCCGGGGGCGCCGCGGCGAGCTCAGTCCAGGATCGAGGCCAGGCGGGTGTAGGGGAGGCCGTGGGCTTCGGCGACGTGGTCGTAGACCAGTTCGCCGGCGTGGGTGTTGAGGCCCTTGGCGAGGGCGGCGTTCTCGTGCAGGGCGCGGCGCCAGCCCTTGTCTGCGATCTGCACGGCGTAGGGGAGGGTGACGCCGGTGAGCGCGTACGTCGAGGTGTTGGGCACCGAGCCCGGCATGTTGGCGACGCAGTAGAACGTCGAGCCGTGCACCGTGTAGGTGGGGGCGTCGTGCGTGGTGGGGCGGGAGTCCTCGAAGCAGCCGCCCTGGTCGATGGCGATGTCCACCAGCACCGAGCCGGTCTTCATGCCGGCGACCAGCTCGTTGGAGATCAGCTTGGGCGCCTTGGCGCCGGGGATCAGCACCGCGCCGATCACCAGGTCGGCCGCGCGGGCCTCCTGCTCGATCAGGTAGGCGTTGGACACCAGGGTCCGCATCCGGCCCTGGTAGATCGCGTCGATGTGGCGGAGCCGGTCGACGTTGAGGTCCAGGACGGTGACGTCGGCGCCCATCCCGACGGCGATCTGCGCGGCGTTCAGCCCGGACACGCCGCCGCCGATCACCACGACCTTCGCCGGGGCGACGCCGGGCACGCCGCCCGGCAGCACCCCGCGGCCGCCGTTGGAGGCCATCAGGTTGTACGCGCCGACCTGCGGGGCGAGCCGCCCGGCGACCTCCGACATCGGGGCCAGCAGCGGCAGCGAGCGGTCCGGCAGCTGGACGGTCTCGTAGGCGATCGCGGTGACGCCGGCGGACAGCAGCGCGTCGGTGCACTCGCGGGACGCGGCCAGGTGCAGGTAGGTGAACAGGGTCTGGCCGGCGCGCATCCGGTGGTACTCCGCCGCGATCGGCTCCTTGACCTTGAGGATCAGGTCGCCCTCGGCCCACACCTCGTCCGGGCCGTCGAGGATCTTGGCGCCCGCGGCGGTGTAGTCGTCGTCGGGGATGTGGGAGCCGAGGCCGGCGCCGCGCTCGACGAACACCTCGTGGCCGTGCCGGGTGAGCTCGTGCACCCCCGCCGGGGTGATGGCCACCCGGTACTCGTGATTCTTGATCTCCTGCGGGACGCCGATCTTCACGGGGCTCCTCCGTCAACGCTGACCAGGGCGTACGCCGGTGCGCACGCCTACAGCGTGCGGTGCGCGGAGCTCTCCGTGCCACGTGCAGCCTGCAAAGGCCTCGGCCTTTTCGATGACACTGTGTAAAGGCCCCCAGGTCGGCGCGGGCGCCGGTCAGGGCTTGCGGGCGATGCCCCCGTACATGAGCCGGTGCCCGACGGTCAGCTCGCTCGGGACGGGCCCGTCGGGCCGCCACAGCGGCAGCGGGACCACGCCCGGCTCCAGCAGCTCCAGGCCGCCGAACCAGCCCTCGATCTCCTCGGGGGTGCGGAACCGGCCGGTGCCGAGCAGCCCCTGGTACTGCACCTCGGCGTCGACCGCCTCCTGGCTGGACGCGCAGAAGCTCGTGATGAACAGGTGGCTGCCGGACGGCACCGCCTCCATCAGCGTGTCCACGACGTGCTGCGGGTTCTCGTCGTCGTGCAGGTGGTGCAGGATGCCGACGAGCATCACCGCGACGGGGCTCCCGAAGTCGATCAGGCGGCGGACGTCGTCGTGCGCGAGGATCTTCTCCGGCTCGCGGACGTCGGCGGTGACGACCGTCGTCCGCTCGTTCTCGGCCAGCAGCGCCCGCCCGTGCGCCAGCACGATCGGGTCGTTGTCGACGTAGACCACCCGGGACTCCGGCGCGACGGACTGGGCGACCTGGTGGGTGTTCTGCACGGTCGGCAGGCCCGAGCCGAGGTCGAGGAACTGGCGCAGCCCGGCCTCGCCCGCCAGGTACCGCACGCCGCGCCCGAGGATCTGCCGGTTGTAGTCGGCCACGTCGTAGATCTCCGGGACGATCTTGACGATCTCGTCCACGAACGCCCGGTCGACCTCGAAGTTGTCCTTGCCGCGCAGCACGACATCGTAGGTGCGCGCGATGCTCGGCTTGGTGACGTCGATACCGAGTGATGCCCAGTCGTACTGCCGCTCGTCCGCCATGTGCGTCCGCCCGTCCCGCTGTCGAGTTATCCGGATGCCGCCGCCGTTCTTGATCTTAGACGCCGGTCCGGCCGCCCGTCCGGGAACCGTGGAATGTTCGCTGGAGCGTTCCGGGCGGGCGTCAGCGGCGGGGGCCGGGCAGCCACTCGTCGGCGATCGCGACCGTCAGCTGCTCCAGCAGCGGCCCGGCCCGCCGGACGCGGCGCTCGGCGTCCGGCTCGATGTCGTCCAGCGCGTACACCGCCTGGATGCGGGCCTTGCGCAGCCGCTCACCGGTCAGCCCGCGCCGCCCGGCGACCGCGATCACCGGCGCGCCCGCGCGGGCGGCGGCGCGCGCGACCCCGATCGGCGCGGTGCCGCGCAGCGACCGGGTGTCCAGCGTGCCCTCGCCGGTGACGACCAGGTGCGCGCCGCGCGCCCGGCCGGCGAAGCCGAGCAGGTCCAGCATCAGCGCGGCGCCCGGCTCGATGGTCGCGCCGAGGAAGGTCAGCGCGGCGAACCCGACGCCGCCCGCCGCGCCGGCGCCCGGCAGGTCCCGCGCGGCCCGGCGGGAGGCCGCCTCGGCCAGGTCCGCCCAGCGGCGCAGGCCCGCGTCCAGCA
>NZ_JASNWF010000013.1:0-64529 GCF_030283205.1 Actinomadura opuntiae | reverse complement strand
CCTCGTCGCGGCTCGCGCCGTGCGGCGGGCCGTCCACCGCGGCGGCGCCGCCCCGGCCGAGCAGCGGGCCCGCCGAGTCGCCCGCGATGACCACCTCGACGCCCGACAGGTCGGGCAGGGCGCGCAGGTCGAGCGCGTGCAGCGAGCGCAGCGCCGCGCCGCCGGGCGGCAGGTCCTTGCCGAGCGCGTCCAGCAGCCGCCCGCCGAGCCCCTGGACGAGCCCGGCGCCGCCGTCGGTGCACGCGCCGCCGCCGAGCCCCAGCACGATCCGGCGGGCGCCGAGCCGCAGCGCGTGCGCGATCAGCTGCCCGGTGCCGAGGCTGGAGGCGGTCAGCGGGCGCGGCTTGCCGCCCGGCAGCCGGCGCAGCCCGGACGCCTCGGCCAGCTCCACGACCGCGGTGCGGCCGCTGACCGCCAGCCGCGCGGTCACCGGCCGGCCGGTCGGCCCGCACACCTCGACCTCGACCCGCCGCCAGCCCGCCGCCACGGCCGCCTCGACGGTGCCGTCCCCGCCGTCCGCGACGGGCAGCTCGACCAGCGGGACGTCCGGGCGGGAGCGGCGCAGCCCGGCGGCGAGGTGGCGGGCGACCTGCGCGGCGGTCAGCGTGCCGGGGAACCGGCCGGGCGCCAGCACGACGTGGCCGTGCGCGGGAGGGTCGGGGGGACGGTCCGCGGACACCACAGCCACGCCTTTCACGCCGGGGGGTAAGGCCCTACCTTCTGCTTACGCCATGACGGCACTATTTGACACCCGCCGGAGCGTCCGAGACTTTCAAATGGGCCGACATTCCCGTGAGAATCTCGCGGCCGCGGGCCCCTACTTCACCCCGAGCCACGTCTCGACCGGGTGGATCGCGAAGAACAGCAGGAACAGCACCACCACGGGCCACAGCCACACCGACACCTCGCGGACCCCGCCGCGGGCCAGCTTGATGATCGCGTAGGTGACCGTCCCGCCGCCGATGCCGATGGTGATCGAGT
This sequence comes from Actinomadura opuntiae, assembly GCF_030283205.1. GTDB lineage: Bacteria > Actinomycetota > Actinomycetes > Streptosporangiales > Streptosporangiaceae > Spirillospora. The sequence continues at coordinate 63,548 of NZ_JASNWF010000013.1, read as the reverse complement.
AGGTGAACGGCATCAGCACGATGGTGAGGAACGCCGGGATCGCGATCTCCAGGTCGTCCCAGGTCACCTTGGCGACCTGCGTCATCATCAGCGCGCCGACCACCACCAGGGCGGGGGCGGCGGCCTGCGCGGGCACGGTCGCGGCGAGCGGGGTGAGGAACAGCGTCAGCGCGAACAGCACGCCGGTCGCGATGTTGGCCAGGCCCGTCCGGGCGCCCTCGCCGACGCCCGCCGCCGACTCCACGAACACGGTGTTGGCCGAGGAGCTGGTCACGCCGCCGAGCGCGGCGGACAGCCCGTCCACCGACAGGATCCGGCCGAGCCGCGGCACCTCGCCGCGCTCGTTGGTCAGGCCGGCCTCGTCGCTGATGCCGAGGATGGTGCCCATCGCGTCGAAGAACCCCGACAGCACCAGGGTGAACAGCACGACCAGCGCGGTGATCACGCCCGCGCGGCCGAACCCGCCGAACAGGTCCACCTCGCCGAACAGCCCGAAGTCGGGGGCGGCGAACACCTTGTCGGGCAGGTCGGGGGTGACCACGCCCCAGCCGCCGTCCGGCACCGAGGCGTAGGACTGGACGACCACCGCGAGCACGGTGCCGGCGACGATGCTGATCAGGATCGCGCCGGGCACCCGGCGCACGTACAGCACGATCATCAGCAGCAGGGTGAGCCCGAACACCAGCGTCGGCCAGGTCTCCAGCCGGCCACCGGTGCCGAGCGACAGCGGCGGGCTGGTCTTGCTGGAGGTGACGAAGCCGGAGTCGTACAGCCCGACCAGCGCGATGAACGCGCCGATGCCGACCGCGATCGCGTGCTTGAGCGCCAGCGGGATCGAGTTCATGATCCGCTCGCGGACGCCGGTGAGCGCCAGCAGCACGATGATCAGGCCCTCGATCACCACCAGGCCCATCGCCTGCGGCCAGGTCATCACCGGCGCCGCCTGGAAGGCCACCACCGCGTTGATGCCGAGGCCCGCCGCCAGCGCCAGCGGCGCGTTCCCGACCAGTCCCATGATCACCGTGGTGATCGCGGCGGACAGCGCGGTCATCGTGGTCAGCTGCGGGATCGACAGCGTCGCGCCGGTGACGTCCTTCGCCCCGCCGAGGATGATCGGGTTCAGCAGGATGATGTAGGCCATCGCGAAGAACGTGGTGACGCCGCCGCGCAGCTCGCGGGCCACGGTGGTGCGCCGCGCGGACAGGTCGAACAGCCGCTCCAGCGGCCCGCCCCCGCCGGCCGGCGGCGGTGCGCCGGCCTCCGCCGTATTGATCTTGGACATCGCGCGTGCTCCGCCTTCACCAGCGTCGTTCCCGGAAAGTGCGAGCACAGGGTAGCCGCCGGGCGGTGCCGCGAGGTGATTCAGGGTCAGCGCTGCGTGACGGGAACGGTCCGCTATAGCCTGCCATGGTGCGAATGCGAGACTCGGTGGACGCACCGGCCCCCGACCCGTGCGGGGACGCCGGCGCGGACTCCTACGCGCTGCTGCTGGCCGCCGTCCCGGAGCGGACGCGCTGGTCGTTCCGGGAACGGCTGCTCGGCCCCCTGGAGGAGTACGACAGCAGCAGGCAGGCCGAGCTCGTGCACACCCTGGAGGTGTTCCTGTCCTGCTCGGGGTCGTGGAGCCGGAGCGCGACCCGGCTGCACGTCCATGTGAACACGCTTCGGTACCGAATCCGGCGAATCGAGGACCTCACCGGCCGGGATCTCGGCACACTTGAGGACCGAGTCGACTTCTTCCTCGCCCTGCGCGCGACGCGCCCGGCGAGAACCCTGTAGGCGCCACGAGAAAGAGCGGGTCACATGGACCGGGAGACACTGGGGCAGCGCATCCGCGCCCTGCGGATCCGGCAGGGCGTGAGCCAGGCGCAGCTGGCCTTCCCCGAGCTGTCCGACAGCTACATCTCGCTGATCGAGAGCGACAAGCGGGTGCCCGCGCCGAGCGTGGTGGACCTGCTCGCGGTGAAGCTGAACTGCTCGGCGACCTACCTCGTCAGCGGCGTCAGCGAGGACGTCGTCGACGAGCTGCGCGTCACCCTGGACTATGCCGAGATCGCGCTGCGCAACGGCGCCGCCGCCGAGGCGCGGGCCCGGTTCGCCGAGGTGCTGGCCAACGCCGACGCGGTGGCGCTGCCGGAGATGCTGCACCAGGCCCGGTGGGGGCACGCCCTCGCGCTGGAGGCCGCGGGCGAGCTGGAGGAGGCGATCGCCGGGCTGCGCGCGCTGACGGAGGAGGCCTCCGCGGAGGCCGACCTCGACCACTGGGCCCGGGTGCACGTCGCGCTGAGCCGGTGCCTGCGCGAGCGCGGCGACATCAGCGCGGGCGTGCAGGCCGCCGAGGAGGCGCTGCGGCACCTCATCGCGACCGGCGCCGACTCCACCGACGCCGCCGTGCACCTCGGCGCGGCGCTGCTGGCCGCCTTCATCGAGCGCGGCGACCTGGTGCGGGCGCGGCAGCTGGCCGGCCAGCTGGTCGAGCGGGCCGAGCGGATCGGCAGCGCGCGGGCCCGCACCGTCGCCTACTCCGAGGCCGCCAACGTCGCCCAGATCCGCGGCGAGTACGAGGAGGGCGTCGCGCTCGCCGAGCGGGCGCTGATGCTGGCCGGCGACGGCGAGGACCCGCGCGAGCTCAACCGGCTCCGGGTGGTCTACGCGGGGCTGCTGCTGCGCGCCCGGCCCGACCAGGCGGTGCAGGCCCGCGAGCTGCTGGCCCGGGTGAGCGGCGAGATCAACGCCGGCTCCGCCGGGGAGATCGACGTCGCCCGGTGCCGGACCGAGCTGGCCCGCGCCGAGACCGCGCTCGGCCGCCCGGCCGAGGCGGTGCGGCTGGCCGAGGAGGCGCTGGAGCTGCTCGGGGACGCCCCGCGCCGGGTCACCGCCGGCGCGCTGACCGTGCTCGGCGAGGCCTGCGTCCGGCTCGGCGACCGCGACCGCGCGGTGGAGGTGCTCACCAGGGCCGCGACCTGCCTGGAGGACATGGAGTCCTCGCGGGAGGCGGCGCAGGCGTGGTTCGACCTCGCCGAGGTGCTCGCCGAGACCGGCACGCAGGAGCCGCGGATGGCCGCCTACCGCCGCGCCCTGACCTGCGTCGGGGTCTGATCCCGCCGATTCTCGATCTTCCTGGGCGAACCATCCCGGGTGACGCCGCGTCCGTGAATAATGCTGCGAGTCGCCTGAGATGGGGAGATGCCGGTGTTCGGGGTGGTCCGTCCGTGCCAGCACGTGCTGTGCGGGTCGCTGTTCAAGGACTGGATGGCGCACCTGTGCGGACTGTGCCTGACGCTGCGCGCCGAACACGGCCAGGCGGCGCGGATCGTCACCAACTACGACGGGCTGCTGGTCTCGGTGCTGGTGGAGGCGCAGGCGCCGGAGCTGTCGCCGCGCCGCAAGGCGGGGCCCTGCGCGCTGCGCGGGATGAAGACCGCTGAGGTCGTGGCCGCGCGGGCGGAGGGCGCGCGGCTGGCGGCGGCCGCGTCGCTGCTGCTGGCCGCCGGCAAGACCCGCGACCACGTCGCGGACGGCGACGGCGCGTACGGGCGCCGGCTGGTGGCCGCCGCCGCGGGCCGGGCCGCCGCCCGCTGGGACGCGGCGGGCGCGCGGACGGGCGCCGCCGTGGGGTTCGACCCGTCGGTGCTGCGGGACGCCGTCGCGCGGCAGGGCGTCCTGGAGGCCGAGCCGGGTCTCGGGCTGCTCGACCTGACCGAGCCCACCGAGACCGCCGTCGCGGCCGTGTTCGCGCACACCGCCGTCCTCGCGGGCAAGGAGGGCAACGCCGAGACGCTCGCCGAGGTGGGCCGCTACTTCGGCCGTCTCGCGCACCTGATCGACGCGGTCGAGGACGTCGCGGACGACCACGCGGCCGGCGCGTTCAACCTGCTCCTGGCCACCGGCACCACGCCGGCCGAGGCGCGCCGGTACGCCGACGACGCGCTGCACGGCCTGCGGCTGGCCCTGGCCGACCTGGAACTGGAGCGGCCGCGGCTCGTCCGGGCGCTGCTTGACCGGGAGGTCCGCCGTTCGGTCGACCGGGTCTTCGCCGCCTACCCGCCGCCGGGTCCTGGGCCGCAGCCGGGTCCGGGGCCGCAGCCGGGTCCGCAGGCGCCCTACGGGAACGCCCCGTATCCGCCGCCGGGGTACCCGCCGCAGCACGGCGGTGCGTACGGCGACGGGGGCGGCTGGATCCCGCCGCACGGCGGCGGGGGAGGTGGGGGAGGCGGTGGCGCGAACTTCGGGCACCGCCCGCGGGGCCGGCGTCCGGGGTTCCCGATCCCGTGCTTCACCGGCACGGTCGTCTGCGTCACCTGCGGGGTGTTCCAGCCCGAATGGAGCGAGCACCACGGCAAGGCCTGCGGCGACCGCTGCTGGTGCACCCGGCACTGCGACGACTGCGGGTGCGACGGCTGCGATTGCGACTGCTGTGACTGTGACTGCTGCGACTGCGACTGCGACTGCGGGTGCGGCTGATCCGCCCCATTGACCAAGCGAATGCTTGGTGGCAGTGTCGCGGACGTGGCGAGCGCTGTTCACCTCCGGGTCGACCGGGGCGCCGAAGGCCGTCGCGTGCGGGCAGGGACGCCTCGCCGCCATCGCGGAACGGTCCGCCATGATGGGGATCGAGCGGGACTCGGTCACCTACGTCGCGATGCCGCTGTTCCACGGCAACGCCGTCATGGCCAACCTCGCGATGGCCGTGCACGCCGGCGCCACCGTCGCGCTGCGGCGCCGCTTCTCCGCGTCCGGCTTCCTGCCCGACGTGCGCCGCTTCGGGGTGACCTACTTCAACTACGTCGGCCGCGCCCTCGCCTACATCCTGGCCACCCCCGAGCGGCCCGACGACCACGACAACACGCTGCAATGCGTGTTCGGCACCGAGGCGTCCGCGCAGGACATGGCCGGTTTCGCGCGGCGGTTCGGGTGCCGCGTCATCGAGGGCTACGGGTCCAGCGAGGGCGCGATCACGCTGCGCAAGACCCCGGACGCGCCGCCCGACGCGCTGGGCGTGGCGCCGCCGGACGTCGAGGTCGCCGTCCTCGACCCCGGCACGGGCGCCGAGTGCCCCCGCGCCCGCTTCGATGCCGCAGGCCGCCTGCTCAACCCCGGGGAGGCGATCGGCGAGCTCGCCGGGCCCCGCGCCGGCGCCGCCTTCGAGGGCTACTACAACGACCCGGAGGGCGACGCGGAACGGGTCCGCGACGGCGTGTACTGGAGCGGCGACCTCGGCTACCGCGACGAGGCCGGCTACTTCTACTTCGCCGGACGCGGCGCAGACCGGCTGCGCGTCGACAGCGAGAACTTCGCCGCCGCGCCGGTCGAGCGGATCCTGGCCCGCTGGCCCGCCGTGGTGATGTGCGCGGTCTACCCGGTCCCGGACCCGCGCACCGGCGACCAGGTGATGGCGGCGCTGGAGCTGCACGACGGCACGTCGTTCGACCCCGAGGAGTTCGCGGACTTCCTCGCCGCGCAGCCCGACCTCGGGACGAAGTGGGCGCCGCGGTTCGTCCGGATCGTCCGGCCGATGCCGCTGACCGCGACGGGCAAGGTGCACAAGCGGCCGCTGCGCCGCGCCCTGTGGGACCCGGTGGACGGGCAGCCGGTATGGGTGCGTCCCGGACGCCGCGTCGCCTACGAGCCGATGACCGCCGCGCACGCCGAGGCGCTGCGCGCCCAGTTCGCGGCGCACGGCCGCGATCAGGCGCTGACGACGCTGTGACCACGGCGGGAACGCCCGGACGGGGCCCCGTGCCGGGCTCCGGCGACCCCGGACGGGCCACCGGGGCCGCGTCAGTACGCTAGAAGGGCCCTGAATCCCACGTAGAGGACCCGGCCGCCCCATGAGCACCCGCACGTCCCGCAGGTCCCTGCGCCGCCTCGGTCTCGTCGCCGTCCTGGCCGCCGCGCTCGGCGCCCTGACCGCCCTCCCCGCCTCCGCCGAAGCGCGGCCCGCGGGGACGGTCCTCGCGGACGCCCGCGGCGGTGCGTCCCCGTCCGGCCCGGCCGCCGTCGCCGCCGAGGCCGGAGACGAGCGCCACGGCGAGAAGGACGGCGGCTCCGCCGCGGTCACCTGGGTGCTGATCGGCGTCGGCGCGCTGGTCGGGATCGGGATCGGCTTCCTGATCGTCAAGCGGGCCCAGCGCAAGTACCCGCCGGCGCGGACACCGGGCGACCGGCGCAAGTGAGTGAGGAACCCCAGTGAGCGAACGCCAGTCAGTGAGGAACGCCGGTGAGTGAGGGCGGCCTGCGGGTGCTGCGCGCCGCCGCGGGGGCGCTCGCCGCCGCGGCCGCCGTCCTGGTGGCGGCCCTCGTCCTCGGCGGGGCGGTCACCGAGCAGGTGATCCCCGGCATCGGGGACGCCGGCGCCGCCACCCGGTGGGGGCTGCCGGTGTCGCGGACGGTGATGGACCTGCTGTCCGCCCTCACCATCGGCGCGCTGATGGCCGGCTCCGCGCTGCTGCCCATCGAGGGCGCGCGGGACGCGGCGCGGCTGTCCAAGGACTCGGTCGGCTACCTGCGCGCGGCGTCCTGGCTGGCGACCGGATGGGCCGCCGCCGCGGCGGCCACGCTGGTGTTCACCGTCGCCGACGTGCTCGGCCAGCCGGTCGCCGACGTCGTCGGCGGCAACGAGCTGAGCAGCTACGTCGGCTCGCTGGAGCAGGGCACCGCGCTGATGATCGTGGTGCTGCTGGCCGTGGTCGTGGCGCTGCTCGCGCGCACGACGACCACGCCCGCCGCCGCGTTCGCGCTGCTGGCGATGGCCGGGATCGCGCTGCTGCCGCCCCCGCTGACCGGGCACTCGGCCTCGGCGGCCAACCACGAGGTCGCCGTCACCGGCGTGGCGCTGCACGTGGCCGCGGTCGCGCCGTGGGTCGGCGGCCTGGCGGTCGTCGGCGCCCACGCGCTGCTCGGCCGCGACAAGCTGCCGATCATGGCCGAGCGGTACAGCCGGGCGGCGCTGTGGTGCTACCTCACCGTCGGCGCCAGCGGCCTGGTCAACGTGGTCTCCCGGCTGCCGGACCCGTCCGAGCTGCTCACCACCGACTACGGCCGGCTCGCGCTCGGCAAGATCGTCGCGTGGGCGGTGCTCGGCTGGTTCGGCTGGTGGCACCGCGAGCGGACGCTGCCGGCGCTGCACGACCGCAAGCCCCGCGCGTTCGCCCGCTTCGCCACCGTCGAGGCCGCCGTCATGGCCGCCACCATGGGCCTGGCCGTCGCGCTGGCCCGCACCGCGCCGCCGCCGGTGACCGGCACCGAGTCGGCGATCAAGACGCAGCTCGGCTTCGACATGCCGCCGCACATCAACCTGGAGCGGCTGGCGACCCTCTGGCACTTCGACCTGTTCTTCGCCGTCCTCGTCATCGTGCTCGGCGGGCTGTACCTGGCCGGCGTGCTGCGGCTGCGGCGGCGCGGCGACGCCTGGCCGGTCGGCCGCACCGTCTCCTGGTTCTTCGGGCTGCTGACGATCGTCGTCGTGACCCAGACGGGCGTCGCCCGGTACGCGCCGCTCCTGTTCAGCGTGCACATGGCGCAGCACATGGTGCTGAACATGCTGACGCCGATCTTCCTGGTCGTCGGCGCCCCGACGACGCTGGCGCTGCGCGCGCTGAAGCCCGCCAAGGTCCGCGGCGACCGCGGCCCGCGCGAATGGCTGACCGTGATGCTGCACAGCCGGTTCGTCCGGTTCATCGCGCATCCGGCGTTCGCCACGATCCTGTTCATGGGCAGCACGTTCGCCCTGTACTTCACGCCGCTGTTCGAGGACCTCATGCGGGACCACCTCGGGCACATCGCGATGATGGTGCACTTCCTGGCGTCCGGCTGCCTGTTCTTCTGGGTGCTGCTCGGCGTGGACCCGGCGCCCCGGCAGCTGCCGCACCCGATGCGGCTGCTGCTGCTGTTCGTGACCATGCCGTTCCACGCGTTCTTCGGCATCGCGCTGATGAACATCAACCAGGCGCTCGCGCCCGGCTGGTACAACGCCGTCAACCCGCCGTGGGGCACCACGATCCTGCACGACCAGCACACCGCCGGGTCGATCGCGTGGGCGTTCGGCGAGGTGCCGACGTTCGTCGTCCTGCTGGTGATGGCGTTCCAGTGGTACGCCGACGACCAGCGGCAGGCCCGCCGGATGGACCGCAAGGCCGACCGCGCCGCCGAGCGCACCGCCCGCGGCGAGGTCGGCGGCGAGGAGGACGAGCTCGCCGCCTACAACGCGCGGCTGGCCAAGCTCGCCGAACGCGACCGGCTCGCCGCCGACCGCGCGCGCAGGCCCGCCGGGCGGGCCGCCGAGCCCGCCGCCGAACCCGCCGCCGACCAGCCCGAGCCGTGACCCGGCCGCCGGCTCCCCCGCACGGGGGAGCCGGGCCGGTCGCGCGGGGGAGTGCCCGGCGCCGGCGCTCTGCCAGGATCGGGGTGTGTCCGGAGTCCTGCGCCCGCTGATCGAGCGGACGACCTGGCGGCGCTGGTCCCACCTGGTCGTGGGCGGCGCGCTGCTCATGCCGTACTGGTTCCTCGGGCTGAGCCTGTCCCCGTTCGTGGCCGGCGACGGCGCCATCGCGGCGGCGCTGATGCTGCTGCTGTTCCCGGCCGCCGCCACGTTCGTGACCGGGCTCGTCCCGACGGTGCGGCTGCTGGAGAGCTCGCTGGCCAAGGAGCTGCTGAAGGGGCCGTCGGAGGCGCTGGTGCCCGGGTCGGCGGCCACCCGGGAGAGCCGGGTGCGGGCCGGCGCGTGGTTCACCCTGCACCTGTTCGCCGGCGTGGTCGTCAGCGGGCTCAGCCTGGTCGTGCCGCCGCTGGCGTTCGTGCTGGTCATGGCGCCGGTCGTGGACTGGGACGAGCGCTTCCTCGGCGGGTGGGCCCGGCCCGGGACGTGGCAGGAGTGGGCGGCGCCGCCGGCCGGGATCGCCGCGGTCGCCGTGCTGCTGGCCCTGATCGTCGGGTCGGGCGCGCTGCTGGCGCGGCTGGCGCCGCGGTTCCTCGGACCCACGGCGGCCGAGCGGCTCGCCGAGATGGAGGCGCGGGCGGTCCGGCTCGCCGAGCGCAACCGGCTGGCGCGCGAGCTGCACGACTCGGTCGGGCACGCGCTCAGCGTGGTGACGCTGCAGGCGGGCGCGGCCGGGCGCGTCCTGGACACCGACCCCGGGTTCGCCCGCGAGGCGCTCGGCGCGATCGAGGAGTCGGCGCGCGCGGCGCTGGAGGACCTCGACCACGTGCTCGGGCTGCTGCGCGAGGACCGGTCCCGGCCCGCGCCGCAGCCCACGCTGAGGGACCTCGGCCGGGTGCTGGAGCAGACGCGGCTGGCCGGGGTGAGCCTCGACGCGCGGGTGGACCCGCAGGTCGAGCAGGTGCCCGCGGCGGTCTCCCGGGAGGCGTACCGGATCGTCCAGGAGGGCCTGACGAACGCGCTGCGGCACGCGGGCAAGGTGCCGGTGCGGCTGCGCCTCGGCGTCGCCGGGGACCGGCTGGAGATGGAGATGAGCAATCCGCTGGGAGCGCGCGGCGCAGGGAGGCGCCACGGCGGCGGCCGCGGGCTCGGCGGCATCCGCGAGCGCGTCACCGTGCTGCGCGGCGAGATGACCGCCGGGCCGGACGGCGACCGCTGGCGGGTGCACGTGTCGCTGCCGCTGACCACCGTCCAGTGAGGCGCCGTTCGGTGAGGCGCCGTCCGGTGAGGCTGGGTGGCGGCGGTGTTCCATGGGCGTGCGGGTATTCGTGAGAGGGTCCGGGACATGACGATCAAGGTGCTGCTGGTCGACGACGAGCGGCTGATCCGGGCGGGGCTGGCGGCGATCATCAACGCCGAGGACGACCTGGCCGTGGCCGGCGAGGCGTCCGACGGGGCGGAGGTGCCGGACGCGGTGGCGCGGCTGCGCCCCGACGTGGTCCTGATGGACGTGCGGATGCCGCGCCTCGACGGGATCCAGGCGACCCGCCACGTCCTGGACACGGTCCGCGAGCCACCGAAGATCATCGTGGTCACGACGTTCGAGAACGACGAGTACGTCTACGACGCGCTGAAGGCCGGCGCGAGCGGGTTCCTGCTGAAGCGGACGCGTCCCGAGGAGATCCTCCAGGCGATCCGGATGGTCGCCGGTGGCGACAGCCTGCTGTTCCCCGCCGCGATCCGGGAGCTGGCGGCCGTGCACGCGGGGCCGTCCGGCGGCGGGCGGGCGGCGCGCTGGCACGGGCAGCTGACCGAGCGGGAGGCGGACGTGCTGCGGCTGGTGGCCAAGGGGCGCTCCAACGCCGAGATCGCCGGGGAGCTGTTCGTGAGCCCGCAGACGGTGAAGACGCACGTGGGCAACATCCTGGCCAAGCTCCAGGCGCGGGACCGCACGCAGGCGGTGATCTTCGCCTACGAGACCGGCTTCATCACCCCGGGCTGACCTGCCGTGCCGTCCGGGCGGCGGGCTCTTCTAGAGTGGAAGAACGAGATTCTAGAACGAGCCTCCAAGAAAGGACGGCGATGGGCGCGACGTCTTCCGAGCACACCCGGCACTGGTTCGCGGGTGTCCCGCACTCGCTCGACTACCCGGACGTCCCGGTGGGCGCGATCCTGGCGGGCGCCGCGCGGCGCTGGGGCGACCGGACGGCCCTGCACCACGCCGGGCGCGACCTGTCGTTCGCCGAGCTGGCGCGCGCGTCGGCCCGGTTCGCGCACGGCCTGATCGCGCGCGGCATCGGCCGCGGCGACGTCGTGGCGCTGCACCTGCCGAACGTCCCGCAGTTCGCGATCGCCTACTACGGGACGCTGCTGGCCGGCGCGACGTTCTCCCCGTGCAACCCGCTGCTGCCGCCGGACGAGCTGGCCTTCCAGCTCGGCGACTGCGGCGCGGTCGCCGTCGTCACGCTCGACCTGCTCGCCGGCTCCGTCGCGGAGGCCCTCGACCGGACGAAGGTCCGCACGGTGGTAGTGGCGGGCTCGGGCGGCGGCCCGGCGGACGTGGCCGGGCTGTGCGGCGGCGCGTTCGCCGAGTGCGGGGTCGCGTTCGAGGAGGTCGGCGCGGGACGGCCCGAGGAGTTCCCCGAGGTCGAGATCGACGCCCGCCGCGACCTGGCGCACATCGCCTACACCGGCGGGACGACCGGCCGGTCCAAGGGCGTCATGCTCCCGCACCGCAACGTCGTGGTGAACACGCTCCAGTTCGCCTGCTCCGGCACCGGATCGGTGCCCGAGCTCGACGGCCACGGCGGGCTGACGGTCCGTTCGGTCGGCCCGGACGGGGAGTACCCGACGCCGCTCGGCGAGGGCGTCATCGTCAGCGTCGCGCCCTGGTTCCACGCGATGGGCACGGTCGGCTACCTGAACTCCCAGTTCATGACCGGGACCACGATCGTCAGCCACCCGCGGCTGGACGTGCCGGCGTTCCTGTCCGACATGGGAACGTGTACCCGCGCGAGCTGGAGGAGAAGCTGCTCGCCCACCCGGCCGTCGCGGGCGCCGCCGTGGTCGGCCGCCCCGACCCGAAGGCGGGCGAGCTGCCCACCGCGTTCGTCGTCCGCTCCGGCGAGGTCACCGCGGAGGAGCTGATGGAGTACGTCAACGCCGCCGTCGTGCACTACAAGAGGCTTCGCGAGGTCCGCTTCGTCGACGAGATCCCGGTCTCGGCCGCCGGCAAGATCCTCAAGAGGGAGCTGCGCGAGTCGCTGTGACGGTGATCAGAGCCGGAACACCCGGACGATCAGCGGGGTGTTCATCACCGTGTGCGGGACGAACGCGTGGTACGCCCAGACGTGCACCCACGCGTTCCCGGTGCGGACGGTCGCCCAGGTCTTGAACATGCCGGGGCCGAAGTAGGTCGCCAGCAGGAAGATCACCGTCAGGGTGCCGTGCGCGGGGCCGTCCCACAGCGTCCAGCCGTCCCAGACGTGCAGCGCCGCGTAGGCGACCCCGCCGAGGATCACGGTCGTCGCGGTCGAGCCGGTCAGCAGCGCGATGCGCGGGACGAGGACGCAGTAGACGAACACCATCGCGGGCAGCACGGCCCCGGCCAGGTACAGGGCGAACGTCAGCGGCAGCCCGGTCGCCAGCTGCCGGGCGCCGAGGTGGAACGTCTCCGGGTGCATCGCCAGGTACTGGACGGTCGCCTCGATGGCGAGGACGGCGACGATCACCCTGGTGTCGCCGCGCCGGTCGGAGGAGACGAGGTTGAGCGACCGCGCGGGATACCGGCGCAGGAAGAACAGCACCGGGACGACCGCGAACACGACCAGGCAGTAGGCGGCCCAGATGATCGCCTCGGCCGGGACGACGCGGTCGCGCGTCCCGTACATCGAGCCGTCGAGGTGCAGCGAGAACGGGTGGTATCCGAGGCCGCGCCCGAGCGCGTAGCCGCCGATCAGCCCGGCGACGCCGTAGGCGGTCAGCCAGAGCGTCTCGCGCAGCGCGGCCGGACGGGCGGGGGCCCGCGACGCCTGGTCGGGGATCGGGCGCTTGCGGGTCAGCCAGTACACGACGCCCATCAGCGCGAAGACCTCGACGAACCGCGTGTTGAACTCCACCAGCCGGTGCCCGGTGGCGCGGTCGGGGTCCATGGGCCAGTCGAACGGGACGGTCCCGCCCGCGATGGCGACCGCGGCGGCGTTGGCGGCCGCCCAGCAGACGAGCGCGATCCGGACGCTCCGCTCGCGCAGCAGCCGGAGCGGCCAGGCGGGGCCGGTGGCGCGCGGGGGATCGGTCGGGCCGGTTCGGGTGAGGGTCATGACCGCCTCCGGAGGCGCGCTGGGACGCGAACGATGTAGCAGGGGCGTGCTAACAAAAGCCAAGATAACATGGCCGTGCTAAAAAAGCGCCCGCCGGATCCTCAATCGCCGCTTACACCTTGTTTACCTGCGAGTAGCTACAAAAGAGGCAAGAGATGCGAAGGCGACGATCGGGGGATCATGGACGCCTCGACCCTGTCCGAACTGCGCAAGCCCCGCAGCTATCCGGCCGTCTCGGTGCTGATGCCCACGCACCGGGCCGCGCCCGGCAACCGCCAGGACCCGATCCGGCTCCGCAACCTGCTCGCCGAGGCGCGCCGCCGGCTGCACGAGGACGTCCGGGTCACCGGCGGCACCGCCGACCACGTGGTCCGCGCGCTGGAGCGGGCCGCCGGCGAGATCGACCTGCGGCACGCCGAGGACGGCCTGGTCCTGTTCGCCGCGCCGGACGGCGAGCACCACGCGTTCACCGTCAGCCAGCCCGTCGACGAGCGCGTCGTCGTCGACACCGGGTTCGCCACCCGCGACCTCGTCGCCGCCTACACCCGCGCTCCCCGCTACTGGCTGCTGTCGCTGTCGGACCAGTGCACCCGGCTGTGGGACGGGCGGCGCGAGGAGCTCACCGAGCACGTCCGCGACGGCTTCCCCATCGCACCCGAGCCGCTCGACGAGGCCGGCGCGGGCCGGATGGACCGGCGCAGCGCCCGCGACGGCGCGGACGAGCCGCACCGGCGCGCCGCGCGCGACGCAGCGCACGCCCTCGGCCGCGTCCTGGTCCGCGACCGCCGTCCCGTCATCGTCGCCGGCGTCACCCGCCACCAGGCGTTCTTCGACGAGGCCGCCGGGCCGCACCTGCACGTCGCCGGGCGCGTCGACGGCAGCTACGAGGGCGCCGCGCCGAGCACCCTCGTCGAGGCGGCCCGTCCGGCCCTGCACGCCTACGAGGACCTGCGCGAGGTCGGGGTGCTCGCCGAGTTGGAGGCGGCGCGCAGCATCCAGCGCTACGCCGCCGGGCTGCTCGAGGTCGCCCGGCTCGTCGAGGAGGGCCGCGGCGAGCACCTGGTGGTCGAGCGCGGCTACTACGCGCCCGCCGTGCGGACCGACGGCGAACTCGTCCCGGTCGACGGCATGCCGGGCGTCCTCAAGGGCGCGGACGTGGTCGACGACGTCGTGGACGACGTCATCGAGACCGCGCTGGAGTACGGCGGCGAGGTGACGTTCGTCTCCGACGGCTTCCTGATCGACCACGACCGCATCGCGCTGGTCACCCGCTACTGACCGCAGGACGGGTCGTGCCAGGCGACCCAGCCGACCGGCGACCGGCTCGCGTACGGGCGCCAGCCCGCCGGGTGCGCGGGCCAGGTCGCGTCGGGGGACGTCCCGTTCGGGCGCGCCACGACGACCGTGCAGACGCCGGGCGCGGGCCGTTCGCGGCGGACGTCGATCCGGCCGACGCGCGTCCACCACACCGGATGGACGAGCATGGTCCGGACCGTCCAGTCGACCGAGGCGTCCGCGAGCACGCCGCCCCTCGGCGCGCCGGGCAGCGGCGAGGCCGGCCGGACCCGGTCCGGCGCCGTCCCGAACAGGAACGCGAGCGCCGCCAGGTTCGTCACCGCCAGCGCGCCGGCCGCCGCGACCACCCCGGCCCTGGGCAGCCGGACCAGCACGAGGAACCCGCACAGCAGCCCCAGCGCGGCGAGCGACGCCGCCGTCAGGTGCAGCGCGCCGCGGTCGCCCGTCAGGAACGACGTCTCGGGGAAGTCGAACCCGATGAACGTGTAGGTGCGCAGCCGCTCGCCGGCGTAGAGGTGGACCCACAGGCCCGTCGCCGCGACGACCGCGGCGGCGACCGCGACCAGCCCGGCCGCCCGCCGCAGGCCCGCCCGTATCAACGCCGCTCCACCGGCCAGGGCGTAGACCAGCGCCACGCACGACAGGTACCGCCCGTACGCGTAGTTGCCGACGCGATGCTCGTCCGGGAGCGCGGCGGACGAGGCGTACGCGATCCCGAACGTCACGGCCAGCAGCACCGCCGCCATCGCGCGGTCGGCCGGGAGCGCCCGCCGCCGCACCAGCACGGCGATGACGGCGACGAGCCCGATCGCGCCGAGCCCCCACGTCGAGACGGCCAGGTACCAGATCTGCCCGGCCGCCCCCGACAGCGCCCACGCCTGCCCGTCGCCCGTGGTGAGCCGCCACTGGAGGATCGCGCCGAGATTCCGGATGCCCGACGGGTACAGCGTGGCGCGGAGGTGCCCGTTGAGGGCCGACGCCACCGCGTAACCACCCGCAACGACCGCCAGCCCCGCGGCCCCCGCGGCGACGACGGCCCGCCGCCGCCGGACGGCACCGACCACCGTGAGCCCCACCAGCGCCGCCACATGGACCGCCAGCACGACCTCACCGCGACTGTGCACGCCCACCGCGAAAGCCGCGACCCCACTAGCCAGCCCCACGTCCCGGCCGATACCGGCCCCGCTCAGCCGACCAACGGATTCCAGGTACCTCGCCCCGCGAACCGGACCCCCCAGCGAGTTCAGCCGCTGCGATCGCGAGCGAAGCCAAGTTCGAGCCTGCGAGAACTTGATCGCGGAGCGAGGCCCCCAGGGCCGAGCCGGAGCGATGCAGCGATCGCGCGCAGCGCCCGCCGAAGGAAGGCGCTCCAGCGCCTGACGCCAAGGGCGCTGCAACAAACACAGCCATGCCAGGACGATGGTCGGGAGGACGGCGTCGGCGAGCGCGAACTCGCCGAAGAACGTCGTGGCGGGCAGCAGCGCGGCGCCCCAGGCGAGGGGGAGCGCGGCGCGGCGGGACAGGCCGAACCGCCGGGCCGCGAGGTGGCCGAGCGGGAACAGCGCCGCGCCGATCACCGCGTTGATCGCCAGGACGATCGTGTAGACGGTCGCCGGGTCGTGGGTGAACCAGTACGCCGGGGTGAGCAGCAGCGGGTATCCGCCCTGGTAGAAGGTGTGCCCGGACAGGTCGCCGCCGTGCCCGCCGGCCAGCAGGCGCGCGGCCAGCAGGTAGCCCGTCTCGTCGGGGTTGGCGACGGGGCCCGTCCGCGCGCGGCCGAACCACAGCCGCACGCACACCTGCGCGGCGAATCCGGCGGCCATCAGCCACGGCGGCCACCGCCGGGCCGGGCGGCGCCGGGCGCGCGGGGGAGCGGCGGCAGCGGCGGGGGCGGACCGCCGGACCGGAACGATCTCGAGCGTCATGCGTCCCACGCTGGCGACCGGACTTCATGACCTTGTCCATGAAATGTCCGGATCTCGTGACACGGCTTGGGGGCCGGTGCCCGATAGGCCCAATAATGTCCAGGTGGCGAGCATTCTCTTCGTGGAGGACGATCCCTCGGCGCGGACCGCGCTGGAGCTGGCGCTGACCCGCCAGGGACACCGCGTGACCTCGCGCGCCACCGGGGAGGACGGCCTGGAGACGCTGCGCGCCCGCCGCCCGGAGATCGCGATCCTGGACGTGATGCTGCCGGGCATCGACGGCATCGAGGTGTGCCGGCGGATCCGCCGCACCGACCCGCTGCCGGTGATCCTGCTCACCGCGCGCGGCGACGACCTGGACGTCGTGCTCGGCCTGGAGGCGGGCGCCGACGACTACGTGGTGAAGCCGGTCGAGCCGCGGGTGCTGGACGCCCGGATCCGCGCGGTGCTGCGCCGCGCCGAGCAGACCCGCGTCGACCGGTCCGCCTACGGCGACCTGGTCATCGACCGGGCTTCGCTGAAGGTCACCAAGGCGGGGACCGACGTCCGGCTCACCCCGACCGAGCTGCGCCTGCTGCTGGAGCTGGCCCGGCGGCCCGGGCAGGCGCTGACCCGCCAGCACCTGCTGGCCGAGGTGTGGGAGCACACCTACCCGGGCGACTCGCGGCTGGTGGACGCCTGCGTGCAGCGGGTCCGCGCCAAGATCGAGGACGAGCCGGCCGAGCCGCGGCTGATCGAGACCGTCCGGGGCTTCGGCTACCGGTTCACCGCGCCGTGAGGCGGCTGCGCCGGCTCACCGGGCTGCGGGTCCGGCTCGCCGCGGCGTTCACCGCGGTCGCGCTGCTGTCGTCGGTGCTCGCGTCCGGCATCTCCTACGTGCTGCTGCGGCGGGTGATGCTGCAGCGCGCGCAGGACGCGGTCCTCACCGACGTCCGCAGCGTCCTCGCCCAGCGGACGCCGAGGAACCTCCCGCCCGACACCGAGCCCCTCCTCGCCGCGCAGCTGAAGGACGCGCTCGCCGGGCCGGGACGCAAGATCGCCGCGGTGCCCGTCCCGCTCGACGGCAGCGCCGCCATGCCGCGGCCCGGCTCGCTGGACGTCCCGGTCAGCGAGGAGTTCGCGCGGCGCGCGATGCGCGGCATCGTCTTCCAGCGGCTGGTGCGCAGGAGCCGCCCCAGCCTGGAGGGCATGCCGTACCTGCTGGTCGGCGCCCGGGTCCTCGGCTACGAGACGACGGTGGACGAGCCGGAGCGCACCACGCCGCCCATGGTGTTCGTCTCGGTGAGCCTCGCCCGGGAGGCGGCGGATCTGCGCACGTTCACCCGCGTGCTGGTGGTCGCCGACGTCGCGGCGCTGGTGGCGGCGCTGCTGCTCGCGCTGCTGGCCACCCGCGGGGTGCTGCGGCCGGTGCGCCGGCTCGGCGCGGCGGCCCGCGCGCTCGGCCAGGGAAGGCTGGACACGCGGGTGCGGGTGCGCGGCAGCGACGAGCTCGCCGACCTCGCCCGCACCTACAACCACGCCGCCGCCGCGCTGGAGCGGACGGTCACCGAGCTGCGGGCGATGGAGGCGGCCTCCCGGCGGTTCGTCGCGGACGTCTCGCACGAGCTGCGCACGCCGCTGACCTCGATGATCGCGATGACGGACGTGCTCGCCGAGGAGGCGGGCGACGACGGGGGAGCGGCGCGGCTGGTGGCCGAGGAGACCCGCAGGCTCGGCGGCCTCGTCGAGCACCTGATCGAGATCAGCCGGTTCGACGCGGGCGCCGCCGCGCTCGTCCTGGACGACGTGAACGTGGCGGACGCGGTCGCCGGGACGCTGTCGGCGCGCGGCTGGGCGGACCGGGTGGCGGTCGCCGGGCCGGCGGACCTGTTCGTCCGCGCGGACCCGCGCCGGCTCGACGTCATCGTCGCGAACCTGGCCGGCAACGCGCTCAAGCACGGCGGCCCGCCGGTGTCGGTGCGCTTCGGCCCCGCCGCCCGGGACCCCGGCGGTGAACCGGGCGTGCGGATCGACGTCGCCGACCGCGGTCCCGGCATCCCGGACGACCTGCTCCCGGTGGTCTTCGACCGGTTCGTCAAGGCGGAGGCGGCCCGGTCGCGCAGCGAGGGCAGCGGGCTCGGGCTGTCGATCGCGCAGGCGAACGCCGTCCTGCACGACGGGACGCTGGAGGCCGCCAACGCGCCGGACGGGGGAGCGGTGTTCACGCTGTGGCTCCCCGCCCGGCAGGCCGCGGAGGAGGAACGCGATGCGTGACCGGCTCGCCTGGACGATCGCGGCGGCGGCGCTGGCCGCGGCGGTGACGGCGGGCTGCGGCGTCCGGCCGACCGGGGTCATCGACGCGGGCCAGCCGGTGGAGGCGGCCGGCAACTCCGGCACGATCACCGTGTACCTCGCGCAGGGCAAGAAGGTGGTGCCGGTGGTGCGCCCCGGGCTGCCGGGCAACCCGTACCTGGGGCTGAACCAGCTCAGCGTCCGGGTCACCTCCGGCGAGCGGCTCCAGGGTCTGCACACCGAGGTCGACCACCCGCTGGAGGGCCGCCTGATCCGCATCGTGTCCCAGCCCGACGACCCGGGCCGGCTGGTCGTCGACCTGCCGGACACGGTCCCGCACCGGCCGGTGCACTGGTCGCGGACGGCGCTGGCCCAGATCGCCTGCACCGCGCAGGCCGTGCCGGGCGTCAGCAGCGTCGAGCTGTGGAGCGCGCCGGGTGCCGACGGCAACGGATGGGGAACCGTGCGGTGCGGTGACTTCGACGACATGCGCTGACCGGGGCCCGCCCGGCCGGCGTCAGCCCCGGGTGAGCCAGTTCGTCGCGACGTCGCCGAGCACCGACCGGACCGCCAGGATCGCGATGCCGAGGATCAGCAGCGGCCCGACCACCCAGTGCTCGACCTTGCCGTTGGTGCGCGGGATCAGCGGCACCTCGATCCGCCACGGCAGCGGCCAGAACACCGGGCATCCGCGCGGTGTCAGGCAGTCGCCGGCGACGTGCGCCAGGCAGCCGAGGGTGACCGCGAACCCGACGAAGCTCATGTCGATGTTGTGCATCAGCCAGACCGCGATCAGCGCGAGCGCGCAGTCGGCCAGCGCGGACTGCGGCTCGCGGCCCTCGAAGTCGAGGCCGACGCCGCGCAGCCCCAGCCCGACGATCATGAACAGGCAGGCCCACCACGCGTACACGTAGTGCGTGGCGAGGGTGTCCATCGCCCACCCGATGCCCACCGCGAACAGGATCGAGTGGGTGGCGTTGCGGTGCCCGCCCGACAGCTTCCCGATCCACTTGCACATGTGGTGGGTGATGGGCCCGTAGGTGTTGGCGATGCGCCCGTTGTGGTGGTCGACGTCGGGCAGGATCGCCGCGCCCGCGCACACCACCGCGCCCGCGGCGATCTGCTCGGGCGACAGCGACACCGCGTGGTCGCCGAGCAGGCTCTCCTGGGCGATCACCGGCACCGCGGCGAGCCACGCCAGCGCCCCGCTCAGCGCGTGCGTCTTCCCCATCATGGCCGTTCCCCCGCTTTCCGCACACCGTCCGCCGCCCGGTTCAGGGCGGGACTCTAGCCCGCTACTGATCGTTTTCAGCGGCGGCGCGCCGAAGCGGATGCCACGTCCCTTTGATGCGGAATGCGGGGCGGCGGTTCCGCCTCAGGCGGAGAGATCGTCGTGGCGGGCGCGGGCGGTGACGACGGCCGCCACGTTCTCCTCGGCCCACTCGGTGACGGCCTGGATCGGCTTGTGCAGGGACATCCCCAGGGGCGTCAGCGCGTACTCGACGCGGGGCGGGACCTCGGCGAAGACCTGCCGGGTGACCAGGCCGTCGCGTTCCATCGTCCGCAGCGTCTGGGTAAGGACCTTGGGGGTGACGCCGCCGATCAGGCGGCGCAGCTCGGTGAAGCGGCGCGGCCCCTCGGTGAGGCAGAGCACGACCAGCACCGACCACTTGTCGCCGATCCGGTCGAGGAGGAGCCGGGTCGGGCAGCCGGGATCGAACGCGTCGCCTCTCATGGTTTCCAGAGGGTACCAATGGCACGTTGAAGTAACCGGTATCCGATGGATACCTTCACGCTCGGCACGGACATTCGAGGAGGACGACATGAGGATCCTGCTGATCGGCGCGACCGGGATGATCGGCCGCCGGGTCGCCGACGAGGCGCGCCGCCGCGGCCACGAGGTCACCGGCGTGACCCGGAGCGGCGCCGAGGGCACGCGGACGGCGGACGCCGCCGACGCCGCCGCGGTGGCCGCGCTCGCCAAGGGCCACGACGCGGTGGTGGTGGCGATCTCGCCGCCCCGCGACGGCTCCGACCCCGAGGGGCCGGTGCTGGAGGCGGGACGCGCCGTGCTGGACGCGGTGCGCCGGGCGGGGGTCCGGCGGCTGGTCGTGGTCGGCGGCGCGGGCAGCCTGGAGGTCGCGCCGGGCGTCCGGCACGTGGACGAACCGGGCTTCGTCGAGGCGTACAAGCCCGAGGCGCTGGCCCACGCCGCGCTCCTCGACGTCATCCGCGCCGAGGCGGACGACCTGGACTGGACCTACGTCTCGCCCGCGGCGGTGATCGAGCCGGGCGAGCGCACCGGCACGTTCCGCGTCGGCGGCGACCGGCTGCTGCGCGACGCCGAGGGCAACAGCCGGATCAGCGCCGAGGACTACGCGGTCGCGCTGGTCGACGAGCTGGAGAAGAACGAGGCGATCGGCCGCCGCATCACGGTCGCGTACTGAGCCGTCGCGTACTGACTCGTCGCGTGCCGGTTCTCAGCGCTTGCGCGCGGGCGACTCGATCAGCCGCCAGGCGCCGGACTCCTCGCCCGGCTCGTACGGGGAGTCCAGGCGCTTGGCGACGACGCCGGGCAGGCCCTGCGCGGCGGCGGTCTCCCGCACCGCGTCGCCGTCGCCCGGGTACCACGGCGCCGTCTGCCACCGCGGGCCCGACAGCTCCAGCCCGTCCAGCCGCTCCCGGCGCTCGCGGTAGGGGACGCCGAGCAGCGGCCGCCCGTCCAGGTGCGGCACATCGAAGATCATGTAGGTCTCGCGGCCGTCCAGCACGGCCAGCTCGCCGTCCAGCACCGCCGGGCGCGCGCCGAGCTGGCCGCCGAGCCGCGGGCCGAGCCCGCCGGGGCCGTCCACCGCGCGGCCCCGGCCGTCGGTGAACCGCGTCCGGCCGCCCTCCACGTACGCCAGCAGCCGCTTGCCGCCCCACGCGAACTCGAACCCCCACGCGTCCTGGTCGCGCGGCAGCCGGGCCCTGGGCGCGGGCCGCATCGGGCGCAGCGCCTCCGGCAGCGGCTCGGCGTCCGGGTCCGCCGGCGGATCCATCCGGTGGATCATCCAGTTCCTGCCGCCCGTCCGGAACAGCACGTACCGGCCCGACACCCGCGAGCCGTGCACGACGACCTTCACCTCGCGCTCGGACCACTTCTCCGTCTCGTACGTCCCGCGGTCCCAGATCGTCACCTTGCCGCCGCCGTACTCGTCCTGCGGGATCTCGCCCTCGAACGTGGCGTACTCGAGGGGATGGTCCTCGGTGTGGACGGCCAGGTGGTTCGTCTCCGGGCTCCATGGCAGGCCCTTCGGCACGGCCCAGGACACCAGCACCCCGTCGCGCTCGAAGCGCAGGTCCCAGTGCAGGCTGGACGCGTGGTGCTCCTGGACGACGAAGGTGTCGTCGTCGCCGTGCGGGAGCGCCTTCTCGTTGGGGACGGGCTCGGGCGTCTTCCGGGGGTCGCGCTTGCCGCGGTACTCGGCGAGCCGGTCGCCCTTCCGCGTGCCCTTCGTGCCCTTCTTCTCCGTCACGCCCGCCACATACCCGCGATCAGCGGATGAAGACGGCGTAGTCGGCGAGGTCTCCGGTGAGCTGCGGCGGCAGGCCCGCCACCACCGACATCTCCTCGGCGGACATGAACCCGCCGGTCTCGGCCCGCACCCGCTCGATCTTCTCCGCCAGCTCCGGCGTGATGCCGGGCAGCAGCTCCAGCGCCTCCGCCGGCGCGTGGTTGACGTCGACCAGGCCGCCGTCCTTGTACTGGCGCGGCAGGTCGGGGCGGCCGATCCGCAGCTCCTTGGCCAGGCCCGGGTCGGCCGCCGCCAGCTCCCGCGCCTTCTCGCGCAGCAGCCGCTGCCGCCGCACCCGCTCCACGACGGCCTCGTTGTCGATGCCCGACAGCCCGTGCGGGTCGAACACCCGCCGCCGGATGAGGAACGCGTGCCCGCAGCCCACCACGGCGAGGACGAACAGCAGCACGCCCACCGCCTGCTGCGTGCCGTCCTCCTTGCCGATGTCGGGCAGCAGGTACAGCATCAGCGCGAACACGCCGATGTAGACCGCCGACGACACCAGCAGGTGCGCGCTGCGCCGCCACAGCGCCGCGGCCGCGAACGTGAACGGCGTCGCGTACCCCAGCGTCAGGAACGGCAGCGCAGCCCATGTCACGCTCAGCGCGGCCCGCCCCGGCGGCATGCTGTCGGACGGAACCCTCGGCTCGTACGGCGCTGGCGCGTTCATCTGGCGGATTCTCCCGGCCGGGTCGCAGGCTGAACGGGACTCTAGGTCGACGGTGGGGTCACGGGAGGGTGAGGATTTCGTTGCCGTCCTCGGTCACCAGCAGGGTGTGCTCGAACTGGGCGGTGCGCCTGCGGTCCTTGGTGACGACGGTCCAGCCGTCGTCCCAGATGTCGTAGTCGTGGGTGCCGAGGGTCAGCATCGGCTCGATGGTGAACGTCATGCCCGGCTCGATGATCGTCGTGGCGTTCGGGTCGTCGTAGTGCGGGACGACCAGGCCCGAGTGGAACGTGGTGCCGATGCCGTGCCCGGTGAAGTCGCGGACGACCCCGTACCCGAACCGCTTGGCGTAGGACTCGATGACCCGCCCGATCACGTTCAGCGCGCGCCCCGGCTTGACCGCCCGGATGCCCCGCATCGTCGCCTCGCGGGTGCGCTCCACCAGCAGCCGCGACTCCTCGTCGACGTCGCCGCACAGGAACGTGGCGTCGGTGTCGCCGTGCACGCCGTCGATGAACGCGGTGATGTCGACGTTGATGATGTCGCCGTCGCGCAGCACGGTGTCGTCGGGGATGCCGTGGCAGATCACCTCGTTGATCGAGGTGCACAGCGACTTCGGGAAGCCCCGGTAGCCGAGGGTGGAGGGGTAGGCGCCGTGGTCGAGCATGAACTCGTGGCCGATGCGGTCCAGTTCGTCGGTGGTGATGCCCGGCCGGACGTGCCTGCCGACCTCCTCCAGCGCCTGCGCCGCGATCCTGCCGGCCACCCGCATCCGCTCGATGATCTCGGGTGTCTTGACGTCCGGCTCGCCGGTCTTCGGCCGCTTCTTCCCCACGTACTCCGGGCGCGGAATCTGCGCCGGGACCTTGCGCATGGGGGAGACGGTGCCGGGTCGGAGAAGCTGGGTCGTCATAGTGATGGAGTGTAGTCAGCGGCATCGCGGCAACGAATCCCCGCGCGAGCCATGATCGGAAGGAGTGCCGATGGCCGGTGACGAGGGTGACTGGTGGTTCTGCCTGAAGCACATGAAGGTCGAGCACGGGCCGGGGTGCCCGAACAAGGACCGGATGGGCCCGTACCCGGACGAGAGCGCCGCCGCCGGCGCGCTGGCGCTGGCCCGGGAGCGCAACGAGGCCTGGCGCAAGGACAACGAGGACTAAGGGACGACGAGGACCAGCGGACTAGTCGACGGTCGGGCCGGTCACCGCCTCGAGCAGCCGCGCGAGGCGGTGCCGCAGGCCGCGGGCGCCGCGCGCGGGCTCCTGGCCCGCCGCGGCGCTCACCAGGTGCTGCGCGCCGTCGAACGACAGCAGCGCCTCGCCCGGCGGGACGGTCAGCGCCTCGTGCGCCAGGCCCTCCAGCTCGCGGTCGCCGCCGTCGAGCGCGAGGATCGTCGCGCCGACGCGGCGCGCGTCGTCGACCCGTTCCAGCAGCGGGGCGGGCGCCGCGTCCTCGGCGACGACGAACAGCGTCTCGCCGCGCCGCGCCTCCTCCAGCCGCGCCAGCCCGATGCTCAGGTGGGGCGGCGCGTCCTGCGGCGGCGACCAGCGCACCAGCGTGGGCGCCAGGCCGGGGGCGTCGCCGAGCCGGGCCTCGTCGTCCAGGTGCGCGGCGAGGTGCCACGGGTCCTCCGCGGGCGTGCCGACCAGCAGCAGCCCGCCGGGGGTGCGGGAGGTGACCCGCAGGGCGCGCCCGAAGTCCTGGGTGCGCTCCAGCCATCCGGTGGCGGACAGCACCTCGCGCAACATCACGATCTGCTCGGCGTCCACCGCACCATGGTGCCGCACGCGGCGCGGGCGCCACGCCGGTTTCGCGCGACCCGGGAGGGCGCCGCGAAGCCGCGCAAAGGCCGCCTGGCAGACTCGGCGGCATGACCGAACAGCAGCAGAAGACGCCCTACGACCTCCCCGACGTGACCGGCCTGACCATCGGCATCCTCGGCGGCACCGGGGACCAGGGCAAGGGCCTGGCGCGCCGGTTCGCGCTGGCCGGCCACCGCGTGGTCATCGGCTCGCGCAAGGCGGAGCGGGCGCAGCAGGCCGCCGACGACCTCGGCGCGGACCTGCCGGTGTCGGGCGCGGAGAACGCGGCCGCCGCGGGCGACGCCGACGTGGTGATCGTCGCGGTGCCGTGGGACGGGCACAAGGCGCTGCTGGAGTCGCTGCGCGAGGTGCTCGCCGGCAAGATCGTCGTGGACTGCGTGAACCCGCTCGGCTTCGAGAAGGGCAAGGGCGCGTTCGCGCTGCCGGTCGAGGAGGGCAGCGCCGCCGAGCAGGCCGCGTCCGTGCTGACCGAGAGCCGGGTCGTCGCCGCGTTCCACCACGTGTCCGCCAAGCTGCTGCTCGACCCCGAGGTGGACGGGATGGAGCTGGACGTCCTCGTCCTCGGCAACGACCGCGAGGCGACCGACCTGGTGCAGGCGCTCGCCGGGCGCATCCCGGGCATGCGCGGCGTCTACGGCGGCCGGTTGCACAACGCCGGCCAGGTCGAGGCGTTCACCGCCAACCTCATCTCGATGAACCGCCGCTACAAGGCCCACGCCGGCCTGCGCATCACCGACGTCTGAGGCGGGCGCGGGAGCGCGTTCGCCGGCGGGGATGGCGCGTTCCGGCCAGGAAAGGCGACAATGGCGGGAGCGGTAGCCGACCGCGGCGCGTCCAAGTGCTGACGTTGGAGCATGGACGAGACGGGCGGGCGCGGCGCACGGCGCCGGTGTCCGCCGTGGGGGATGGCGCGGCGGTTCCGCCGCACCGGCTCCGGCGCCGCCTATGATCGGCATGCGACAGGGCAGGTGAAGATGAGGCAGATCCGGTCCGCGGACCCGTGGAGCACGTTCCTGGCCCCTCCCGGGCGCGCCGCCGGTGCCGGGGAGCCGGGCGCGCCGGGCGCCCCCGAGGCCCCGCACGCGCGGGGCGACTTCGGCAAGGCGGACGCGGGCGGGACCGGCAGCGACGCCCATGTCCGAGTGCTCGACCAGTTGCGGTCCGCGAGCGGGCCGCTGTCGCTGGCGGAGATCAGGCACGCGACCGGGCTCGGGCTGCTCGAGGTCGCCGACGCGGTCGAGCGGCTGCACGACCGGGGGCTGGTCGCGATCGAGCGGGAGATCGACGAGGTCGTCCGGCTGACCGGGCGGTGATCGGGCCCGGATGGTCGGTTACCTCGTCGCGGTCTCGCTGAGCTGCCTGGTCGGCGTCGCCGAGCTGGTCAGCCGGTACCGGGACCGCCCCACCACGCTGGTCCGGGTGCCGAGCACCTGGGCGTACGTGCTGATCAACGGGGCGGCGGGCGCCGGGTCGCTGCTGCTCCTGCACACCTTCGGCTGGCGGTTCGGGGTGGCGTCGCCGCACGTGGCGGCGGCGACGCAGGTGCTGGTCGCCAGCCTCGGCTCGATGATGGTGTTCCGCAGCGCGGTGTTCACCGTCCGGGTCGGCGACGAGGACGTCGCGGTCGGGCCGAGCACGCTGCTGACCTCGCTGCTGGCCGCCGCGGACCGGGGCGTCGACCGGATGCAGGCCAAGACCCGCGCGCAGGAGGCGGGGGAGATCATGCGCGGGGTCTCGTTCGCCAAGTCGAGGCTGGCGCTGCCGACGTACTGCCTCGGCCTGCTGCAGAACGTCTCCGCCGAGGACCAGGCCGACCTGCGCACCGCGGTGGACGCGCTCGCCGGCAGCGAGATGACCGACGGGCAGATGGCGCTGAACCTGGGGCTGCTGCTGATGAACGTGGCGGGGCCGGACGTGCTGCGCTCGGCCGTCGAGACGCTGCGCGACGAGATCGTGGCGGACGGCCCGCCCCGGGTCCCGGTGCCCCGCAACGGCCAGGCCGGCGCGGGCCGGGCCGGCGACGGCGAACTGGTCCGCTCGAACCCGGACCAGTGACGCGGGACGCCCGTGCGGCCGCACCGGGCGAGGCGCGGCCGCACGGGCGCCGCCCCGCCACCGGGGTGGGTCGGTGACGGGGCCGGGAGTGGTCGGGCGGGTGCCGGGACCCGTCAGCCGCGCGGACGGGTGACGGCGCCGGTGCCGGTCACTTGTAGGTGTGCTCGGGCGCCGGGTAGGTGCCGTTGACGACCTCTTCGGCGTAGGTGCGGGCGGCGTCGCCGAGCACGGTGCCGATGTCGGCGAACTTCTTGACGAACTTCGCGGTGTGCGGGGTGAGGCCGGCCATGTCCTGCCAGACCAGCACCTGGGCGTCGGTCTGGTTGCCGCCGCCGATGCCGATCGTCGGGATGGACAGCGACGCGGTGACGCGTCCGGCGAGGTCCTCGGGGACGCACTCCAGCACGACGGAGAACGCGCCGGCGGCCTCCAGGGCCTTGGCGTCGGCCATCAGCTCCTCGCCGGCCTGGCCGCGGCCCTGCACCCGGTAGCCGCCGAAGACGTTCACCGACTGCGGGGTGAGGCCGAGGTGGCCCATCACCGGGATGCCGGCGGCGACCATCGCCTCGACCTGCGGCAGGATCCGGCGGCCGCCCTCGACCTTGACCGCGTGGGCGCCGGTCTCCTTGAGGAAGCGGGTGGCGGCGGCGAGCGCCTCGGGGACGCCGGTCTGGTACGAGCCGAACGGCAGGTCGGCGACCACCATCGCGCGCTTGGAGCCGCGGACGACGGCGGCGGCGAGGGGGACCAGGTCGTCGACGGTGACCGGGATGGTCGAGTCGTAGCCGTAGACGACCATCGCGGCGGAGTCGCCGACGAGCAGCACGGGGATGCCGGCCTCGTCGAAGATCCGCGCGGTGAGGGCGTCGTAGGCGGTGAGCATCGGCCACTTCTCGTGCCGCTCCTTGGCGGCGGCGATGTCGCGTACGGTGACCCTCCGCCCGCCGGTGCCGCCGTAGAGGGCGGTCGGCTGTGCGGGCGGCGCTACAGATGAAGACATGCAGAACCTCCGGTCTTGAGGCGCCACGGTGGCGTACCCAGACGGATTCGATGGTGCCACTTGGAAAACGATTCGGGTAGTCCCCGAGATTCCCGGAATTTCCGGGCGCGGGCGGGAACAGATTACGAAACGCTACGGTTGCGTATCGGTGGCGGGCGGCGTACGCTCCTTACGAAACGAGACGTAGCCGTATCGCATTCCCCCGTCCACGACCCAAGGAGCACTGTGGACTCCCAGACCGTCCAGCGGCGCCGGTGGTACATCCTCGGCGTCCTGACCGTGAGCCTGCTGGTGGTGGTGCTGGACAACACCATCCTCAACGTCGCGCTCAAGACCATCGCCGACCCGGAGAAGGGCCTCGGCGCCACCCAGAGCCAGCTCGAGTGGTCGATCAACTCCTACACGCTGGTCTTCGCCGGGCTGCTGTTCACCTTCGGCGTCATCGGCGACCGGATCGGCCGCAAGCGCGTGCTGATGGGCGGCATGGCCGTGTTCGCCGTCGCCTCGCTGGCCTCGGCGTACGCCCAGTCGCCCGACCAGCTCGTCTACGCCCGCGCCCTGATGGGCCTCGGCGGCGCCGCGATCATGCCGCAGACGCTGTCGATCATCTCCAACGTCTTCGAGCCGCACGAGCGCGCCCGCGCCATCGGCATCTGGGCCGGCGCCGTCGGCCTCGGCGTCGCCATCGGCCCCCTCACCGGCGGCCTGCTGCTCGCCCACTTCTGGTGGGGCTCGGTCTTCCTCATCAACGTGCCGGTCATCGCCGCCGGCGTCACGCTGATCGCGTTCCTGGTGCCCGAGTCGCGCAACCCGAACCCCGGACGGCTCGACCCGATCGGCGTCGTACTGTCGGTCGTCGGCCTGGTCGTCGTGTCGTACGGCATCATCCAGGGCGGTGACAAGGGCGAATGGCTGACCCTGAGCACCCTCGGCCCGATCCTCGCCGGCCTCGCCGTCCTCGCCCTGTTCGTCTGGCACGAGGCCCGCACCGCCTCGCCCGCCTTCGACGTCCGGCTGTTCAAGGACGCCCGCATGTCGGCGGCCGTCGCGTCCATCGCGCTGTGCTTCTTCGCCGCCACCGGCGTGTTCTTCTTCACCAGCTTCTACATGCAGTCCGTGCGGGGGCTCAGCGCGCTGGAGTCCGGCGCGATGGTGCTGCCCTTCGCCGCCGCCCAGCTGATCTTCTCCCCGCGCAGCGCCGCCATGGTCCGCCGGTTCGGCGCCAAGGCCGTCTGCACGTCCGGGCTGCTGCTGGTCACCGTCGCGCTGGCGAGCTACCAGTTCGTCGGCACGGACACCCCCATGTGGATCCTCGGCGCTA
The DNA here is from genome assembly GCF_030283205.1 of Actinomadura opuntiae. GTDB lineage: Bacteria > Actinomycetota > Actinomycetes > Streptosporangiales > Streptosporangiaceae > Spirillospora. Next base: position 34,937 of record NZ_JASNWF010000013.1, on the reverse strand, counting down.
TCTTCTTCGTGCAGGGCGCGGGGATGGCCAACGTGATGCCGCCCGCGACCGAGTCGGTCATGTCCGCTCTGCCGCGCGAGAAGGCCGGCGCCGGATCGGCCGTCAACAACGTCGCCCGCCAGGTCGCGGTCGCGATGGGCGTCGCCGTCCTCGGCTCCGTCGTCGCGTCCGTCTACCGCGGCGACCTGCACGACCGGCTCGCCGCGCTGCCCGCCGGCGCCCGCCAGGCCGCCGGCGAGTCCATCGAGGGCGCGCACGCCGTCGCCGCCCGGATGGGCACCGCGGGCCAGGGCCTGGTCGGCCCCGCCGACACCGCGTTCGTGCACGCCATGCACACCGCGTCGATCGCCGCGGCCGTGGTGTCCTTCATCGGCGCGCTGGTCGTCCTGAAGTGGATGCCCGGACGCACCGCCGCCCCCGTCGAGGACAAGCAGGCGGCGCCGGAACCGGAGAAGGCGCACGTGTGAGAACGTGAGCATGCCATGAACGACACGACGACCAACCGCGCGCCTGGACGCCCGCGCAGCGAGCGGGCCGAGAAGGCCATCATCGAGGCCACCCTGGACCTGCTCGCCGCGGAGTCCGGGGTGGCCGGCGTCTCCATCGAGGCGGTGGCCGCCCGGGCCGGCGTCGGCAAGACCACCATCTACCGGCGCTGGCCCAGCAAGGAGGCCTTGATCGTGGACGCGCTCGGCACGGCGAAGGGCGAGATGCCCCGGCCGTCCGGCGCGTCCGCGCGCGAGGACCTCACCGAGATCGCGCGGACCTTCGCCGCCGAGCGTAAGAAGCGCTACTCCCGCTGCTTCTGGAACGTGGTCGGCAGCGCCGAGAAGCATCCCGAGCTGTACGCCCGGTACAAGCAGGACGTCATCGAACCGCGCCGCGCCGTCATCCGCGAGGTGCTGCGGCGCGGCATCGGGACCGGGGAGCTGCGCGCCGACCTCGACGTCGAGGTCGCCATCTCGATGCTGACCGGGTCGCTGTCGACGAAGACCCCGCAGGACGCCTTCCCCGAGGGGTACGCGGACACGGTCGTCGACGCCCTCCTGCGCGGGATCGGCGCCCCGTCCTGACCGGATCCGGCGCCCCTCGGCGGGGGCGCCGGGCGGCCGCTCCCCCGGGAGACGGGGCCCCGGAATCCGCGTACAGGACGGTTTTCGGCGCGGTAACCGTGATCTTCTCCCGCCGATCACGCGTCATGCCCCATACTGTCGCTGAGTAGTGCTAAGACGACCGGCTGTCTGGAGCGCGTCAGGTGAGATCCGTCATGGCGCCGCGAGGCGATGCGCCCGCCACCGATTCGGCGTCCCGGACCCTGGTCCTGGGCGTGGACGGGGCCCGGCGGATCGTCCAGTGCGGTCCCAACGCCGCGGCCGTCATCGGCCGCGCCCCGCAGGAGCTGATCGGCCGGCCGGCCGCCGACCTCGTCGCCGAGGAGGCCAAGGCCGAGCTCGAGACGCTGCTGGAGGCGCTGGCCGCGGGCCAGGAGCGCACCGCCGTGCTGGCCGTCCCGCGCGGCGACGGCGGCCCGTCCCCGGACGCGGTCGTCACCGCCCAGCCGATGCTCGGCGGCGAGAGCGGCGCCGGCCCCGCCGGCCTGCTGTACGTCCGGGTCCCGCTGCCGCCCAGCGAGCGCTACCAGGACCCGGCCCTGATGCGCCGCGCCCTGATGGACGACCAGCTCACCCGGTTCGGCGCGTCCCTCGACCTCGACCAGTCCGCCCGCGGCCTCGTCGACGTCGTCGTCCCGCACTTCTGCAACGCCGCGTCCGTGCTGGTGCTGGAGAGCCTCGTCGCCGCCGACGAGGTGCACAGCGAGTCCGGCGCCGCGGTGCTGCGCCGCATCGCCGTCACCTCCGACGACGGCAACCCCGCGTGGGGCGCCACCTTCCCCGTCGGCGAGGTGCTGGTGTTCCCCGAGGGCACCCCCTACCGCCAGGTGATGGAGACCGCCCAGCCCGTCCACCTGCCGCACATCGACGCCGACGCGGCCGGCGACATCGGCGACAAGTGGCGCCGCCGCCCCGCCGGCGACCTGCTCGCCGACGTGTCCATGGTGCTGCTGCCGATGATCGCCAGCGACACGCTGCTCGGCTTCATCGCCTGCACCCGCATCCCCGGCTTCCGCAAGTTCGACGCCTACGACGTCGAGATCGGCATGGAGTTCGCCGCCCGCGCCGCCATCGTCATCGACAACGCCCGGCAGTTCAGCCGCGAGCGCTCCACCGCGCTCGCGCTGCAGCGCAGCCTGCTGCCGCTGCGGCTGTCCGCGCCGTCCTCGGTCGAGGTCCGGCACCGCTACCTGCCCGGCAGCAAGCTCGTCGAGGTCGGCGGCGACTGGTACGAGTCGATCGCGCTGCCCGGCGCCCGCGTCGCCCTCATCGTCGGCGACGTCGCCGGGCACGGGGTGCGCGCCGCCGTCACCATGGGCCGGCTGCGCACCGCCCTGCACACCCTCGCCAACCTCGAACTGCCGCCCGCCGACGCCCTGCACGTCATGCACGAGCTGATGATCGAGCTGGGCGAGCAGGAGCCGCACTTCGCCACCTGCGTGTACGCGGTCTACGACGCCACCACCGGCACCATCGAGATCGCCTCCGCCGGGCACCTGCCGCCGCTGCTGGCCGGCCCGTCCGGCGACACCGAGTACCTGACCGTCCCGCCCGCCCCGCCGCTCGGCGTCGCCGGCGGCGCCGCCATCGAGAGCCGCGAGTTCACCGTCGAGGACGGCAGCCTGTTCGTCATCTACACCGACGGCCTGGTCGAGAACCGCGGCCGCGACATCGACGACGGCCTCGCCCGGCTCAAGGGCATCTTCGGCCCCGGCGCCGTCGACCGCCCGATGGAGGACCTCGCCAAGGCCACCCTCGCCGGCGTCTACGCCGACCAGCACCGCGACGACATCGCCGTCCTCATCGCCCGGCTGCGCCGCATCCCCGAGGACCGGTTCGTCTCCTGGACGCTGCCCGCCGACCCCGCCGCCGTCCGCCGCGCCCGCGGCCTCGTCCGCACCCGGCTGGAGGAGTGGGGCCTGGACGAGCTCGACTACACCACCGAGCTCCTCGCCTCCGAGCTCATCACCAACGCGCTGCGCTACGCGCCCGGCCCCATCGAGCTGCGCCTGCTGTTCGAGCGCACGCTCGTGTGCGAGGTTCTGGACCGGTCCGCCGCGCTGCCCCGGCTCCGCCGCGCCGAGGACGACGACGAGAACGGCCGCGGCCTGCTCGTCGTCAGCCAGCTCGCGCACCGCTGGGGCACCCGCCGCACCGCCGCCGGCAAGGTCGTCTGGTGCGAGCAGACCGTCCCCGGCATCGACCCCGACCCGGTCGACCTCGACTCCGCCTGGCCCGGCGAAAGCCACCACCGAGGTTGATTGCAGTGTTGATTGCGGTGTTGATTGCAGTGCCCTTGGCGGTCAGGCGCTGGAGCGCCTTCCCTTCGGCGGGCACTGCGGCGATCGCTGCATCGCTCCGACTCGCCCAGGGGCTCGCTGCGCGATCAAGTTCTCGCAAGCTCGAACTTGGCTTCGCACGCGATCGCAACGCTGAGGTCCCCGCGGGCCAGGGCTAAGGACGCTCCCCTTGCGGTGAGCGCGTGAGCGGCCCGCGCCCTCCGGCGGCGTGAACCTCGGCCACCGGGCACGCCCGACGGTCGGCAGGCTGTTTCGCGCGGAGCGCCGGCGGAGCGGGAAACGGTCTGCCGACCGTGGCGGGGGTTCCAGGGGGTCGCCCCCCTGGGAAGACACAGTCAGCACTCCCGCCAGCGGGTGGTGATGGGGAGGCGGCGGTCGCGGCCGAAGTTCTTCGGGGTGATCTTGGGGCCGGGCGGGTACTGGCGGCGCTTGTACTCGGCCAGATCGACCAGGCGGATGGCGCGGTCGACCAGTTCGGGGTCGTGGCCGGCGGCGACGAGGGCGTCGCGGCCGAGGTCGCGTTCGACGTAGTCGGCCAGCAGCGGGTCCAGGAGGGCGTAGTCGGGGAGGCTGTCGATGTCGCGCTGGCCGGGGCGCAGCTCGGCCGACGGCTCCTTGTCGATGATCACCTGCGGGATGGGCTCCTGCGCGAACGGGTGCAGGAACGGCAGGTCCGCGCCCCGCCGGTCGGCGGCCTGGGCGTTGCGCCAGCGGGCGAGGTCCCAGACGGTGGTCTTGAAGACGTCCTTGATGGGGCCGAAGCCGCCCGCGGAGTCGCCGTAGAGGGTGGAGTAGCCGGTGGCGAGCTCGCTCTTGTTGCCGCCGGTCAGGACGAGGTGGCCGTGCTCGTTGGACAGGCCCATCCACACGTTGGCGCGGATGCGGGCCTGGAGGTTCTCGGCGGCGAGGCCGTGCAGGTCGAGCTCGGCCTCGAACGCCTCGACCATCCCGGCGATCGGGACGGTCCGGGCGTTGATCCCCTGGCGTTTGACGAGGTCCTCGGCGTCGGTGACGGAGCCCTCGGAGGAGTAGCGGCTCGGCAGCAGGACGGCGTGCACGTTCTCGGGGCCGATCGCGTCGGAGGCGATGGTGGCGACGAGGGCGGAGTCGATGCCGCCGGACAGGCCGAGGATGACCGAGCGGAAGCCGTTCTTGCGGACGTAGTCGCGGGTGCCGAGGACGAGCGCCCCGTACACCTCGGCCATGTCGTCGATGGGGTCGGCGACCGTCTGCGGCCGGACCGGGTAGGCGGGCAGCGGGTCGGCGGACAGCGCGAGCCGGTCGATGGTGATGGTGGTGCCGTCGTGCGCGTCGACCGGGATGCGGCCCGGCTCGGCGGCCGGGTCGGCGGCGGGCAGCGCGAGGTCGGCGACGAGGAGGTGGTCGGTGAACTGGGGCGCGCGGGCGAGCAGGGAGCCGTCCGGGCCGACGATGACCGAGTCGCCGTCGAAGACCAGCTCGTCCTGGCCGCCGACCATGTTGACGTAGGCGAGCGCGCAGCCGGCCTCGCGGGCGCGCCCGGCGCACAGTTCGAGGCGGACGTCGTCCTTGTTGCGCTCGTAGGGGGAGGCGTTGAGGACGAGCAGCAGCCCGGCGCCGGCCTCGCCGGTGACGCTGACCGGGCCGCCGTCCTGCCAGAGGTCCTCGCAGATGGCGGTGGCGACGTCGACGCCGTGGACGCGGACGACGGGCAGCCGGTCGCCGCGCACGAAGATGCGGTACTCGTCGAACACGCCGTAGTTGGGGAGGTGGTGCTTGGCGGACCGGACGAGCACCTCGCCGCCGTGCAGCCACGCGGCGGCGTTCAGCGGCAGGCCGGACGGGTGCCCGGCGCGGACCAGGCCGACCGGCGGCCGGTCGAGGTATCCGGTGACGACGGGCAGGTCTCCGAGGCCCTCGTCGGCGAGCCGAGCGGCGACCCGTTCCAGGGCGCGCCGGGACGCCTCGACGAAGGACGCGCGCAGCGCGAGGTCCTCCACCGGGTATCCGGTCAGCATCATCTCGGGGAAGGCGACCAGGTGCGCGCCCGCGTCCGCGGCGCGGCGGGACCATTCCACGATCAGGTCGGCGTTGCCGCCGAGGTCGCCGACGGTCGGGTTCACCTGCGCGAGCGCGATCCTGAGCTGTGCCACGGCTCCAGCCTAGTTCGGTCGGAGTGGTGTCGTCACTATGACGAGAAGGTGGGGTGGATCACCGCCGCGCGGCGGCGCCGGATCGCCGGGGCCAGCGCGAGCTGCCCCGCGGCGGCGCCGAACGCCAGGCCGGAGCAGCTCAGCCACAGCAGCGCCGGCCCGCCGGCGCCGAGCAGCTGCGTCCCGCCGAGCGGCGCCAGCAGGAACCCGCCCGACCAGGCCATGCCGTAGAGGCCGCTGTAGCGGCCGCGCAGGTGCGGCGGCGCGAGGTCGGCGACGACGGCCTGCAGCACGGACGCGGCGGTGATCTCGCCGAGCGTCCAGACCACGATCGTCGCGGCGTAGCCGGGCAGCGAGGAGACCGTCGAGGCCAGCCCGTAGCCCGTGCCGACCAGCACGAACCCGGCGGCCATGACCAGGCTGTGGTCGTGCCGGCTCAGCCACGCGCCGACGAGCGGCTGCACGATGATGATCAGCACGCCGTTGGTGGCGAAGGCGATGCCGTAGTCCTGCGGCCCGAGCCCGACCTCCCGCATCGCCAGCGGCATCGTCGTCATGCATTGCATCAGCACGAACGTGTAGCAGAGCAGGACGGCCGCGTACCCGACCATGACCCGGTCGCGCAGCACCCGGCCGAACCCGCCGGGAGCGGCGTCCGCGCCGGTGCCGCGCACCCGGGTCTCGGGGACGGCGCGCCACACCAGCAGCCCGAACGCCGCGCAGGTCAGCGCGTCGATCCAGAACAGCCACAGGAAGCCCTGCCGGGCGAGCGTGCCGCCGAGCACCATCGAGACCGCCCAGCCGAGGTTGACCGCCCAGAACAGCAGCCCGAACGCGCGCGGCCGCTCGGCCGGGGAGATGACGTCGGCGACCATCGCCTGCGCCGCGGGACGGTACATGTCCAGGAGCAGGCCGAGGACGAGCGCCGCCGCCGTGATCATCGCGATGCCGTGCGCGTAGCCGAGTGCCAGCATCGCCGCGCCCGTGCCCACGGTCGCGAAGGTCAGCGTCACCCGCCGGCCGAGCCGGTCGGCGAGCGCGCCGCCCGCGAGCTGCCCGGCGAACGAGCCGACGCCGAGGACCGCCATCACCGCGCCCGCCTGCCCGAGCGACAGGCCCCGCGCCGTCGTCAGGTACAGGCCGAGGAACGGCTCGACCATCGTGCCGAGCCGGTTGAGCAGCGTGCCCGCCCACAGCACCCAGAACGTCCGGGGCAGGCCGCCGACCCGGGGCCGCAGGAACGCCGCGATCCGGCCCGGCGGACCGACAGGAGTGTCGTCCAATGTGGTCACTTGCACGATGGTCCGGGAACGCCTCGGACATCGGCATTGATTTAGTGTGGGCTAAATGACCGGGACCGCGTCGTGATCGAGTTCGTGTTCGCGCCGGACGACGCCGCCCGCGTCCGGTTCGCGTTCTCGCCGCTGCTGGAGCTGGTGCGCAGCGTGCGGGTGCTGGCCGACCCGTCCGGGCACGCGCTGCACCTGCCGTGGGTGCACGGCGTCCGGCCCCGGCTGCGCGGGCTCGACCTGCGGCCGCTGCTGTCGGCCGTCCCGTCCTGGGGGTACATCCCGGACTTCCTCACCCCGCCGCCGGACACGCCGCTGCCCGACCTGGACGCCGAGCTGGAGATCGTCCGCAACACGCCGCCGGAGGTCGTCGCCGCCGAGCTGCTGTGGACCGAGCCGGGCCGCCGGGCGGACCCCGCGCGGCCGGCGATGGCCGCCGAACCCGAGCGCACCCTGGAGACCCTCGCCGGCCTGCTCGAACGGTACTGGTCGGCCGCCGTGGAGCCGTACTGGCCGCGGCTGCGCGACCTCCTGGAGGGGGACGTCCTGCGCCGCACCCGCGCGCTCGCCGCGCACGGCGCCGCCGGGGTCTTCGGCGACCTGCACGAGGACGTGTCGTGGCGCGCGGGCACCCTGACCATCGACCGGCGCTGGGACTTCCGCGGCGAGCTGCTCGGCCGCGGGCTGCTGCTCGTCCCGTCCGCGTTCGTGTGGCCGAACGTGTCGGTGATGGTGCCGCCGTACCAGCCGATGCTCAGCTACCCGCCGAACGGCGTGGCGACGCTCTGGGAGACCGGCCGCGACCGGGGAGCCGGCCCGCGCGCGCTCGCCGCGCTCATCGGCCGCCGCCGCGCCGACCTGCTCACCGCGCTCGCCACGCCCGCCTCCACGACGGAGCTGGCCGGACGGATGGGCGTGACGGCCGGCGCCGTCAGCCAGCACCTCGGCGTCCTGCGCGCCTGCGGCCTGGTCACCGGCCACCGCCTGGGCCGCCGCGTCCTCTACGCCCGCACCCCGGCCGGCGACGCCCTGACCGCCACAGCCCACGGAAACCCCTCGCCGACCGAAGGATGATCGTCCGTAACACCGACCACGCGCGGGCCGAGGCGTCGCGATCGCGTGCGAAGCCGGATTCGAGCGAAGCGAGAATCCGATCGCGCAGCGAGGCCCCAGGGCCGAGTCGAAGCGATGCAGCGATCGCCGCAGAGCCCGCCGAAGGAGGGCGCTCTAGCGCCCGACGCCAAGGGCTCTGCAATCAGACAGAGCGTCCAGTCTGAGCTGGGTGGGGGTGGTGGATTCGTAGCGGCCGGACTCGGCGAGCCAGTCCAGGTGGGCGCGCGGGGTGTCGAGCAGGACCTTGACGACCTGCGCGGCGGCGGCGCGCTGCGCGACCGTCAGTTGCAGCCGGTCGAGCATCTCGGGCAGCCGGCGGGCGGCCTTCCACGCCTGGTCCACGCGGGCGACGATGCGGTCGGCCACGGCGGCGGCGGCCTGGTCGGGGCTGAGGGAGTGCGCGGCGGCCAGAACGGCAGGCAGGCCGTGCACGTCGTCGCGGGCGCTCTCCATGTCGTGCGAGGCGAGGTCGTTGGACCAGGCGACGACGTCGGCGACGCTCTCGGTGAGGGTCAGCCAGCACGGCGTGCGCAGCAGCCGCGCGGGCAGTTCGACGCCGAGCACCGGTTCGACCAGGTCGTACAGGAACGGGCCGCAGGCGCGGCGACGCAGCGGCAGGTACTCCGCCGGGGTCGGGACGTGCCGGATGCGCCGGTTGACGGCCTCCTCGGCGCAGCCGTCGCGGTGCGCCTCCAGTTGCAGCATGAACCGGCGGCGCCAGTCCCGGCTCATCCCCTTGGCCGTGGCCTGCCACAGCTCGACGAGCGCCGACTCGAGCGGGCGGGCGCCGGGGCGGGCGTGGCCGCGCCGCATCGCGCGCAGCAGGTCGTCGTACAGCGCGTGCACGGCGCTGCCGCTGTCGGCGAGCGGCGGATGGTCGAGGGTGTCGTCCAGCGCGAGCGCCCAGGTGAGCCAGCGGGCGAACAGGTCGACGGCGGCGAGGTCGGCGTCCGGGAAGACGCGGGCGGCCAGCCGCTCGCAGCGGGCGCGGCCGAGCGGCGAGGTGTCCGGATCTCCGAGCACCAGGCCGCGGCCGCGCGCCCAGGCCTCCACCTGCGCGCCCAGCTGCCAGGACTCCGGGTGCATGGCCGACGGGGCGGCCAGCGCGGCCGCCCGGTCGGTCATCGAGAGAAGAAGAGAGATGTCCACGACGCGGTCCACGCTAATGATCACCGGGCGGCCCGACCATGATCGCAACGTCAATTCTCGGGAAACGCCGGGCGCGGTCGGTCAGGGTGGAGTATGCCGTTCGCCCAGGCCGGCATGGCATAGTTCGGTGATCGCGAAGAGCTCGACTCAGGAGGAAACGTGTCCAGACGGACCACACGTTGGGCACTCGGCGCCGGTGTCGCCGCCCTGGCGCTGACCGCTTCGGCGTGCGGCGGCGGCGACGGCGCGACCGTGCAGGGCGTCAAGCTGATCAAGAAGGGCGCGCTGACCTCGTGCACCCACCTGCCGTACCCGCCGTTCCAGGTGGAGCAGGGCGGCAAGGTGGTCGGCTTCGACGTCGACATGATCGACCTGGTCGCCAAGAAGCTGGGCGTGACCCAGAAGGTCGTCGACACGCCGTTCGAGACGATGAAGACGGGCGCGGCGCTGAACGCCGGCAAGTGCGACATCGTCATGGGCGGCATGACGATCAAGCCGGACCGGGTGAAGTTCATGGACGTCAGCGAGCCCTACTTCGACGCCACGCAGTCGCTGATGGCCAAGAAGGGCAGCGGCATCACGAGCCTGGACGACGTCAAGTCCCGGAAGCTGAAGCTGGGCTCGCAGGCCGGCACCACCGGCGAGGACTTCGTCAAGGGCAAGGGCTTCGACCCGTCCTCGTTCGACAACTCCAACGCCGAGCTGGACGGCCTGCGCACCGGCCAGGTGGACGTGATCGTGCAGGACGACCCGGTCGTCAAGGGCTGGCTGAAGGACCCGGCGAACAGCAGGTACGAGATCGTCGCCAACCTCAACACCGGCGAGCAGTACGGCTTCTGGATCCGCAAGAACCACAACAAGAAGCTCGTCGAGCTGACGAACCAGGCGATCGAGCAGGCGAAGAAGGACGGCACCTACAAGAAGATCTACGAGAAGTGGATCGGTCCAATGCCGGCCGCCGCCGGTAAGCCGTCGTGACCGTGGACCAGGCGGCCAGCTCGGCGGGCTCCGGCGGGCTGTCCCGCCGGGCCCGCCGGCGGGCGTCGCTCGGAAGCCAGTACGGCCTGTTCGCCGTCGTCGTGGTGCTGGTCGCCGCGCTGGCGAACTGGTCGCAGCTGCACGCGAACTTCGCCAACTGGCAGGTCGCGAAGGCCCTGTTCCCCGACATCATCACCGTCGGGCTGCGCAACACCGCCGTCTACACGGCGGTCGGGTTCGGCATCGGGCTGGTGCTGGGCCTGGTCGTCGCGCTGATGCGGCTGTCGCCGGTGCTGCCGTACCGGTGGTTCGCGACGGCCTACATCGAGACGTTCCGCGGCCTGCCGCTGCTGCTGATCTTCATCTTCGTCGGCGTCGGCGTGCCGCTGGCCTTCCCCGGCACGAACATCCCGGGCGGCGCGGTCGGGCAGGCGGGCCTCGCGCTCGGGCTGGCGGCCGCCGCGTACATGGCCGAGACGATCCGGGCCGGCATCGAGGCCGTCCCGCGGGGGCAGCTGGAGGCGGCGCGCTCGCTCGGCATGTCGCAGGGCCGGGCGATGCGGTCGATCATCCTGCCGCAGGCGTTCCGGATCATCATCCCGCCGCTCACCAACGAGCTGGTGCTGCTGTGCAAGGACTCCTCGCTGGTGCTGTTCCTCGGCATCACGCTGGAGCAGCGCGAGCTCACCAAGTTCGGCCGGGACCTGGCCGGCCAGCAGGGCAACACCACGCCGATCATCGTGGCCGGCATCTGCTATCTGATCATCACGATCCCGCTGAGCCTGCTGGCCAGGCGGCTGGAGGCGCGGCAGCGCAGGGAGCAGCGATGACGATACCGGACCAGACCGGCGCGGGCCGGGCCGTCGAGATCGGCGGGCTGCGCAAGTCGTTCGGCGCGAACGAGGTGCTGCGCGGCATCGACTTCCACGTCGAGCGCGGCGAGGTGGTGTGCGTCATCGGCCCGTCCGGGTCGGGCAAGTCGACGCTGCTGCGCTGCGTGAACCTGCTGGAGGAGCCGACCGCGGGCACGGTCCGCGTCGGCGGCGTCGAGGTCACCGACCCCGACGTCGACATCGACGCGGTGCGCCGCCGGATCGGCATGGTGTTCCAGTCGTTCAACCTGTTCCCGCACCTGACCGCGCTCGGCAACGTGACGATCGCGCAGCGCAAGGTGCTCAAGCGGGACAGGGCGGAGGCCGAGCGGATCGCCCGGGAGAACCTGGAGCGGGTCGGGCTCGCCGACAAGGTGGACGCCTACCCGGCCAAGCTCTCCGGCGGCCAGCAGCAGCGCGTGGCGATCGCCCGCGCGCTGGCGATGGGCCCGGAGGTGATGCTCTTCGACGAGCCGACGTCGGCGCTGGACCCCGAGTTGGTCGGCGACGTGCTGGGCGTCATGCGCGGCCTGGCCGAAACGGGGATGACCATGCTCGTGGTCACCCACGAGATGTCGTTCGCGCGCGAGGTCGCCGACCGGGTGGTGTTCATGGACGGCGGCGTGGTCGTCGAGGAGGGCCCGCCGTCGCGGGTGATCGCCGACCCGGAGCACGAGCGGACCCGTGCTTTCCTGTCCCGGGTGCTCGATCCGGCCGCCACCCGGGTGGAAGGCTCCGCTCTGTCGGATAAGTTCGGAACCGACGAGCCGAACGCGTAACGTCGCGGTAACAGCGGCCGGGCATACTGCAAGCCGGGCCGGACAGTGCGGCCGGCACCGCGTCACCGAGGGAGAGGGCTTTGGACCGTCAGCAGGAGTTCGTGCTCCGCACGCTGGAGGAGCGCGACATCCGCTTCATCCGGCTGTGGTTCACCGACGTGCTCGGGTTCCTGAAGTCGGTGGCCGTGGCGCCCGCCGAACTGGAGGGCGCCTTCGGCGAGGGGATCGGCTTCGACGGCTCGGCGATCGAGGGCTTCGCCCGGGTGTACGAGGCCGACATGATCGCCAAGCCCGACCCGTCCACGTTCCAGGTGCTGCCGTGGCGCTCGGAGGCGCCCGGCGTCGGCCGGATGTTCTGCGACATCCTGATGCCGGACGGCACGCCGAGCTTCGCCGACCCGCGCTACGTGCTCAAGCGGGCGCTGGCCCGCGCCGCCGATCTCGGGTTCACCTTCTACACCCATCCCGAGATCGAGTTCTTCCTGCTCAACGACAAGCCGGAGGACGGCCGCGAGCCCGACCCGGCGGACGCGGGCGGCTACTTCGACCACACCCCGCACAGCGCGGCGCACGACTTCCGGCGCAACGCGATCATGATGCTGGAGTCGATGGGCATCTCGGTGGAGTTCAGCCACCACGAGGGCGCCCCCGGCCAGCAGGAGATCGACCTGCGCTACGCCGACGCGCTCACCACCGCCGACAACATCATGACGTTCCGGCTGGTGATGAAGGAGGTCGCGCTCGACCAGGGCGTGCACGCCACGTTCATGCCGAAGCCGTTCACCGAGCATCCCGGCTCCGGCATGCACACCCACATGTCGCTGTTCGAGGGCGACCGCAACGCGTTCTACGAGCCGGGCGCGGAGTTCAAGCTCTCCAAGGTCGGCCGCGCGTTCATCGCGGGCGTGCTGCGGCACTCCGCCGAGATCACCGCGGTGTGCAACCAGTGGGTCAACTCCTACAAGCGGCTGTGGGGCAACGTCGGGTCCGCGGCGGGCGCCGGGGGAGAGGCCCCGTCCTACATCTGCTGGGGCCACAACAACCGGTCGGCGCTGGTCCGGGTGCCGATGTACAAGCCGCACAAGGGCCACTCGACCCGCATCGAGTTCCGGTCGCTGGACACCGCCGCCAACCCCTACCTGGCGTTCGCGGCGATCCTCGGCGCCGGCCTCAAGGGCATCGAGGAGGGCTACGAGCTGCCGCAGGGCGCCGAGGACGACGTGTGGGCGCTCACCCCGGCCGAGCGGCGCGCCCTCGGCATCGAGCCGCTGCCGCAGAACCTGGACGAGGCCGTCCGCGCGATGGAGCGCAGCGAGCTGATGGCCGACGTCCTCGGCGAGCACGTGTTCGACTTCTTCCTGCGCAACAAGCGCCAGGAATGGGAGGACTACCGGCGGCAGGTGACCGAGTTCGAGCGCAAGAGGCTGCTGGCGGTGCTCTGACCGGAATACGGTTGGAACGTGAGCGAGCCGTGGACCTCCGACCGCCGTCCCTCCCTCGCCGGCCGGCTGGCGCGGCTCGGCTTCACCGACGCCGCGCGCGTCGAGCGGCTGCTGCGGGAGGCCGAGCGGGACGCCGGCACCGGGATCGGTGACGACCTCCTCGACGCCCTCGGCGGCACCGCCGATCCCGATCTCGCGCTGAACGGCCTGCTGCGCGTGCTCGCGTCCGCCGACGAGCGCGGCGCCGGGGCCGACCTGCGCGCCGCGCTGCGCGCCGAACCGGGCACCCGGGAGCGGCTCGCCGCCGTCCTCGGGGTCAGCGACGCCCTCGCCGACCACCTCGTCCGGCATCCCGGGCACTGGCGGGTGCTGCGCGACGACGGGACCCCGGGCGAGGGCGGCCGCCCGGCGGCGGGCGCGCTGCGCGCCGCGCTGCTGGAGGCCGTGGGCGCCGACCCGTCCGCCGAGGACCCGGTGGCGTCCGGCGCGGGCCACGAGGCCCTGGTGGCGCTGCGCGCCGCCTACCGGGCGCGGGTGCTGTCGCTTGCGGGCCGCGACCTGATCGGCGCCGCGGACGTCGCGGAGGTCGCCGCGGAGCTGGCCGACCTCGCCGCCGCCGCGCTGGAGGCGGGCCTGGCGATCGCCCGCGCCGAGGTCGGCGGGCACGCCGCCTGCCGGCTCGCGGTGATCGGCATGGGCAAGTGCGGCGGCCGCGAGCTGAACTACGTCAGCGACGTCGACGTGATCTTCGTGGCGGAAGCGCGGGAGGGCGAGGGCGAGGACGCCGCGCTGCGCACCGCGACCCGGCTGGCCTCGGCGATGATGCGGGCCTGCTCGGCCTCGACGCGGGAGGGCGCGCTCTGGGAGGTGGACGCGGCGCTGCGTCCCGAGGGCAAGGCCGGCCCGCTGGTGCGCACCCTCGCCAGCCACCGCGCCTACTACGAGCGGTGGGCCAAGACCTGGGAGTTCCAGGCGCTGCTGAAGGCCCGGCCCGTCGCCGGCGACCCGGGCCTCGGCGCCCGCTACCTGGACGCGATCACGCCGATCGTGTGGAAGGCCGCCGAGGGCGAGGGCTTCGTCCAGGACGTCCAGGACATGCGGCGCCGCGTCGAGAAGGACCTGGACCGCCGCACCGGCGACTCCGAGCGGCAGCTCAAGCTCGGCCCCGGCGGGCTGCGCGACGTCGAGTTCGCGGTCCAGCTGCTGCAGCTCGTGCACGGCCGCGCCGACGAGACCCTGCGCAGCCCCAATACGCTGGACGCCCTCGCGGAGCTGTCCCAGGGCGGCTACGTCGGGCGCGACGACGCGGCGGCGCTGACCTCGGCGTACCGGTTCCTGCGGCGGGTCGAGCACCTGATCCAGCTGCACCACCTTCGCCGCACCCACCTCGTCCCCGACGACGAGGCGGACCTGCGGCGCCTCGGCCGGGCCCTCGGCCTGCGCACCGACCCGGTCGGGGAGTTCACCGCGCTGTGGCGGCGGCACGCCCGCGAGGTCCGCCGCATCCACGAGAAGCTGTTCTACCGGCCGCTGCTGCGCGCCGTGGCGCGGCTGCCAGGGGAGGAGGCCCGGCTCACCCCGGAGGCCGCCCGCACCCGGCTGGAGGCGCTCGGCTACGCCGACCCGGCGGGCGCCCTGCGGCACATCGAGGCGCTCACCTCGGGCGTGTCGCGGCGCGCCGCGATCCAGCGGACGCTGCTGCCGGTGATGCTCGGCTGGTTCGCCGACGCGCCCGACCCCGACGCCGGGCTGCTGGGGTTCCGGCAGGTCAGCGACGCGCTCGGCACCACCCCCTGGTACCTGCGGCTGCTGCGCGACGACGTCAGCGTCGCCGAGCGGATGGCGTGGGTGCTCGGCTCCAGCCGGTACGCCACCGACCTGCTGCTGCGCGCCCCCGAGGCCGTCGCGCTGCTGCGCGGCACCGACGCGCTGGCGCCCCGCCCGCACGAGGCGCTGCGCGCGGAGCTGCTCGCGGCGGGCCGCCGGCACGCCGAGGGCGGCGGGCCGGCGGAGGAGGCGGTCGCGGTCGTGCGCGGGCTGCGCCGCCGCGAGCTGTTCCGGGTGTCGGTCGCCGACCTGCTCGGCCTCGCCGACGTGGAGACGGTCGGGGCGGCGCTCACCGACATCGCCGCCGTCACGATCGAGGCCGCGCTCCGCGCCGCCGTCAGCAAGATCGAGATGGAGGCGCGCGAGCCGCTGCCGACCCGGGTGGCGGTGGTCGCGATGGGCCGGTTCGGCGGCCACGAGCTCGGCTACGGCAGCGACGCCGACGTGATGTTCGTGCACGACCCGCTGCCCGGCGCCGAGGAGCGGGCGGCCGGACGCGCCGCGCACGCCGTCGCCGAGGAGCTGCGCCGGCTGCTCGCCCTGCCCGCCCCCGACCCGCCGGTGGACATCGACCCGAACCTGCGGCCGGAGGGGCGCCAGGGGCCGCTCGTCCGCACCCTCGCCTCGTACGCGGCGTACTACCGGCGCTGGTCGCAGCCGTGGGAGGCGCAGGCGCTGCTGCGCGCCGACCCGGTGATCGGCGATCCGGGGCTGTGCGAGCGGTTCCGGGCGCTGATCGACCCGATCCGCTGGCCCGAGGACGGCATCGGCGAGGACGCGCTGCGGCAGGTCAGGAGGCTGAAGGCGCGGATGGAGTCCGAGCGGCTGCCGCGCGGCGTCGACCGCCGGCTGCACATCAAGCTCGGCCCCGGCGGCCTGTCGGACGTGGAGTGGGTCGCGCAGCTGCTGCAGATGCGGCACGCGCACGCCGTCCCCTCGCTGCGCACCACCCGGACCCTCGCGGCGCTGGAGGCGGCGGCGGAGGCCGGGCTGCTCGACCGCGGCGACGCGGAGGTGCTGGCGGAGGCGTGGTGCCTGGCGACCCGGATCCGCGGCTCGATCATGCTGGTGCGGGGGCGGGCGTCGGACCTGCTGCCCACCGACCACCACCGGGAGCGCACCGCGGTCAGCCGCGTCCTCGGCTACCCGGGGACGGGCGACCTGCTGGAGGACTACCGGCGGCACGCCCGCCGCGCCCGCGCGGTCGTCGACCGCGTGTTCTACGGGGCGGAGGACTGAACGCTGGACCGGCCCGGCGCGCGGGAGGCGCCGCCGTGCGGGTGCCGGATCCGCTGGACGGCCCGGTCCCGCAGGTCGATGACCGGCTGCGGGCAGCGGGCGTACAGCAGCCAGGCCACCCCGAGAGCGCCGCCGATCAGCGCCATCCCGACCACGGCGTCCAGCACGTAGTGGTTGGCGGTGGACAGGATCACGAACACCGTCGTGGCCGGGTAGAGCACGCCGAGCACCTTCGCCCAGCGCTGGGAGACGAACTTGACCAGCACGAACCCGCACCACAGCGCCCAGCCGGCGTGCATCGACGGCATCGCCGCGTACTGGTTGGTGAGGCTTCCGGACGCGTCGCTGGAGTACAGCCCGAAGGAGTGCAGCGCGGTGACCGGGTCGACGAACCCGGCGCTGTGCAGGAACCGCGGCGGCGCGAGCGGGTAGAGCC
Organism: Actinomadura opuntiae; assembly: GCF_030283205.1. Classification (GTDB taxonomy): domain Bacteria; phylum Actinomycetota; class Actinomycetes; order Streptosporangiales; family Streptosporangiaceae; genus Spirillospora. The sequence continues at coordinate 18,269 of NZ_JASNWF010000013.1, read as the reverse complement.
AGAAGCCGATCAGCGCGAGCGCGGTCGCCGCCATGATCCCGGTGCGCAGCCAGCGGTACTCCCGCGGCCGGTACCGGTACAGCCAGACGACGACCAGCGCCGTCAGGATGAAGTGCATGGTGGCGTAGAACATGTTCGCGGTGCGGGCCAGCCACGGCACGTTGATCAGCATCGTGTTGAGGCCCAGTTCCACGTCCAGCCCCAGCACCTTCTCCACGTGCAGGATCTGGTCCGCGTGCGAGAACGCCGGGCCGGTGCCGTCCTGGACCAGGACGACGCGCGTCAGCGTGTAGCCCGTGTAGAAGAGCACGAGCAGCAGCAGTTCGCGCCACACCGGCGGTGCCGTGAGCACCCTGGGCCGCCTCGTCGCGGCGCTGCGTCGCGGCTCACCGCGCCGGGACGCTACGGTCCGGCCGCGGTGCGCTGCTGGGGGGGCGGATTGAGCCATGTTACCTATCTTTGCCTCGCGGCCCCCTTCGTGAGATCACCGCCGCGAATGGTCTTCGTCTCAGACCTGAGTAGTACGACCCTGACGCGGTATCCGGACTTTCGGGGGAGGGGACCCCGGTATGCCGGGGTCCTGCCTTCCTCTGGAGCCTGTAGGAGCACGGAGCACTGTGGAGTGTGGAGCCTGTGTGATCTATCAGGAATCAGCATAGGAGGCGCTGGGTAGATCACGACCGGCCCCCCGTGAACGAACGGGGGGACGAATGACGTCGATCGGGTCCATACCCGGCATTGCGGCGATAGGCGGTGCCGGGTTGGCCGCTTTCGGACTGATCTCCTCCGCCGGAGGGACGGCCCGATCCGCACCGGCGCCGGCGGTCCGCGCGGCCGCCGCCGCGACCGGCGCGCCCGCCCCGAAGCCGGAGTGGCGGCGCTGCACCGGCCTGCCGGCCCCCGAGCCGGGCGCCTCGCAGGCCCGGTACCGGTGCGCGACCCTGAAGGTTCCCCTGAACTACGCCGACCCCGCCTCGGGGACGATCGACCTCGCGCTGCTCAAGATCCCCGCGACGGATCCGGACCGGCGGATCGGCTCGCTGCTGTTCAACTTCGGCGGGCCCGGCGGCGACGGCGTCGACACCCTCGCCCAGGCCGCGTCCGAGTACACCAGCCTCAACACCCGCTACGACCTCATCGGCTTCGACCCGCGCGGCGTCGGCCGCAGCGCCCCCGTCACCTGCGTCGACGACCGGACGATGGACCAGCTCACCGCCGAGGACGACACGCCCGACACCACCGCCGAGGAGACCGCCTACCTCGCGCGGCGCGCGTCCTTCGCCAAGGCCTGCGAGGCCGGGTCGGGCCGGCTGCTGCCGTACGTCGGGACGCTCAGCGCCGCCCGCGACATGGACGCGATCCGCGCCGCCGTCGGCGACTCGAAGCTGAACTACTTCGGGATCTCCTACGGAACCTGGCTCGGCGGCAACTACGCCCACCAGATGCCCGGCAACGTCGGGCGCGCCGTGCTGGACGGCGCCGTCGACACCAGGCTCGGCACCGCCGACCTCGGCCTCCAGCAGGCCGCCGGGTTCCAGCGCGCCCTGGTCGACTTCGGCGCGGCCTGCGCCCGGCTCGGCGCGAAGTCATGCCCGCTCGGCGGCGACGGCGAGGCGGTCGCCGCGACCACCGCGAAGATCCTCGACGGCCTCGACCGCACGCCGCTCGCGACCTCCAGCGGCCGGAAGCTCACCCAGAGCCTCGGCGACACCGGCGTCGCCGCCGCCCTCTACACCAGGCAGGCCTGGCCGTACCTCGCGCAGGGCCTCGTCGACGCGGTCAAACGGCGCGACGGGTCGCTGCTGCTGATGCTCGCCGACCTGCAGAACGGCCGGAAGCCCGGCGGCGCCTACGACAACCTGACCGCCGCCAACACCGCGATCACCTGCGCGGACGGCACCGACCGCTACACCACCGCGGACGTCCGCCGGCTGATGCCGAAGTTCCGCAGCGCCTCGCCGGTCTTCGGGCCGTCCATGGCGTGGGGCCTGCTGCAGTGCACCGGATGGCCGGTCAAGGGCGACGACGCGGCGCGCGAGGTGTCCGCCCCGACCGCCGCGCCGATCCTGGTCGTCGGCAACATCGGCGACCCCGCCACCCCGTACGCGTGGGCGCCCGCGCTGGTGAAGGAGCTCGGCGGAAGCGCCGCGCTCCTCACCCTCAAGGGGGAGGGGCACGGCGCCTACGACACCGGCGACGCCTGCGTCCGCCGCACCGTCGACGCCTACCTGATGGAAGGCACGCTCCCGGCGAAGGGCGCCACGTGTGAGTGAACCGGTGGGATCAGACGATCTGCTCGACCTTCATCGGCTCCTTCAGCGCGTTCCCGACCGTGCAGTACCGCTCGTGGACGCGCTTGGCGACCGCCTTCAGCACGTCCTCGGCCTTCGCGTCGCCCTCGGGAAGCTCGACGTCGTAGGTGACCGTGATCGTCCCCAGCCTGCTGGTCTCGACCTTGTCCGCCTGGACCGTCGCGGCGAGCCGCGCCATCCGGTGCCCGCGCTGCGCGGTCAGCGGCTCCACGGTCACCAGCTCGCAGCCGCCGAGCGCCGCCAGCAGCAGCTCGACCGGCGTGAACGCCCCCTCGGTGTCCCCGTCCCCGATGGCGACGCGGGCGCCCCGCCCGTTGCCGGCCTGGAAGCCGTCCTCGGTGCGCTCCACCCTGACCTCGGCCATGTCATCCCCTCCGATCGTCGGCGGCCCGTGGCGGGCCCGCCTGCCCGAACACGCCGGGCACGGTGCTTCTTCCCGCGATCACGGCGCCGCGTCCGGCTCTGCGTCCAGCTCTGCGTCCGCGGCCGCGCCGGGCACGGTGCCGAGGCGCTCCTGCTCCTCCTCGACGATCCGCCGCGCCAGCTCCTGCTCGGAGATGTCGAGCGCGTCCGGCGTCCGCTCCGCGAGATCGCTGCGGCGGGCGTACTCGTCGAACAGCCGTGCCTTGCCCCGCAGGATCCGGAGCATGCGCTCGTCCACCCCGCGCGGGGTGAGCAGCCGGTGCACCTGGACGGTCCGGGCCTGCCCCATCCGGTGCGCGCGGGCGATCGCCTGCTCCTCCATGGTCGGCTTCACCTGCGGCTCGCAGATGATCACGACGGAGGCGGCCTGGAGGTTCACCCCGACGCCGCCCGCCTGGATCTGCGCCAGCAGCACCGCGTGGCCCGGCTCGGCGGTGAAGTCGTCCACGAGCCGCTGGCGCCGCGCCGCCGGCGTCGAGCCGGAGATCGGGCCGCGCGCCGCCGGGCCCACCATGAGCTCGACGGCCGCGAGGACGTCCCGGAAGTAGGAGAAGACCACGACCTTCAACCCGTTGCGGTCCGCCTCGTCCACCAGCTCGAGGAGCCTGGCCAGCTTCGCCGACCGCTTCGGGTCGGCGTACGCGGCGCGCCGCATCGCCATGAAGTTGCCGTCCGCGACGGCCTGCCGGTAGGCGGCCTCGTCCGCGGCGCTGAACTCCTCCCACTCCTCGATCTCCTGCACCTCGGGCAGCTCCACCAGCACGTCCTGCTGGTTGCGGCGCAGGTACGCGGGCGCGACCGCCGCCCGGAACGCGCGCGGCCCCACCGCCGCGTCGCTCGGCCGGATCGACGGGACGAGCTCGGGCCGCAGGTGCCCGACCAGGGTGCGGAACTCCTCGACGCGGTTCTCCATCGGCGTGCCGGTGAGGAACAGCACCCGCTCCACGCGCGCGCACCACGCGGCCACCGCCTTGGACCGGCGCGTCTCGGGGTTCTTGGCGTAGTGCGCCTCGTCCACCACGAACATCGCGACGGGCACCGCGTCCGGGACGTCCAGGGCGTGGAGGGTGTCGAGGGTGGTGACCGCGATGCCGCCCGCGTCCGCCCAGTCCGCCAGCGCCGCCGCCCGGCCGGCGCCGTGCACGGGACGCGCCGCCAGCCGGCTGCGGTCCTCGATCTCCCGCACCCAGTTGATCATCACGCTGGCGGGGCACGCCACCAGGAAGTGCGTCGCGCCCTCCGCGCGCAGATGCGCCATCGCCGCGATCGCCTGGACCGTCTTACCGAGCCCCATCTCGTCGCCGAGCACCACCCGGCGCTGGGCGAGCGCGAACCGCGCCCCGAACGACTGGTAGCCGCGCAGCGACACCCGACGGTACGTCTCGTCCAGCGGCTGCGCCTTGACCCGTTCGGCCAGGTCGTCCGGCAGGAATCCCTCGGCCGCCGCGCGCTCGGGCCCGACGGCCGCCAGCTCGGCGAGCAGCGTCTGGTAGTCCGACCCGCGCAGCTCGTAGTCGATCCACGCCTCGTCCGCCGACACCGCAGGACGCAGCAGGTCCACCGACGCCTGCGAGATCAGCAGGCGCTCGTCGCGGGCCCGCCCGGCCGTCTCCGCCAGCTCCGCGATCGCGGCGCGGGCCCGCTCCCGGCGTGCCGGACCGGCGAAGACCCGCCGCCACCACGACGCGGCGGGCCGCGCGTCGTGCACCAGCGGGCTCAGCCGCTCGTCCAGCTCCTCGGCGGCCCGGCGGGCACGCGGCAGATCGGGGCCCGCGTTCACCAGCCGGTGCAGCGCCACGACCAGCGCGGTCGTCGCCGGATCCCGCCGTCCCGCGTCGATCCGGATGCCCGCCGCCCGCTCCGCCGCCTCGGCCAGGCTCCGCGCCGCCGCATGGATCTGCGCCGCCGTCTGCGGCCCGACGCCGGGGATCAGCTGCAGCCGGTACTGCGTCGCGTCCAGGACGTCCAGAACGGTGGTCAGCCCGGCCTGTTCGAGCGGCGTCAGGCGCAGGCGGCCGTCCGTCACGTCCTTCAACCGCGCGACCGGGATCTCGGCGAGCTGACCGCGCGCCGCCTCTGCCCGCAGCGGCGCCAGCGCCTCGTGCACCTCCGCCGTCGCCCGCCGGTGGTCGGCGATCAGGGCGCGGGCGGCGTCCAGCAGGGCATGGCCGCCCCGCAGGACCTCCCTCGGGTCGTCCGCCATCGCGCCCGCCGCTCCCTCCGCCGCGATCTCCCGGCACATGATGCCAGCGCGGCGCCCCTGCTTCGCCCTGGTGGAACCCGTTGCGTCCAGAAAGGTCCCCGAGCGTGACCGACGACCGCGAGGAGGAGCCCGGCCTGGCCATGTCGCTGGCCGGAAGCCTGTGGTTCCCGCTGCTGTTCTTCTTCGGCTTCCTGTTCTGCTACATGCTGCCGTTCCACTCCCCGTCGCCGCACGACGTGCGGGTCGCGGTGTCCCCGCCGGCCGTCGCGGCCAGGCTCGGCCCGGCGCTCGACCGGAAGGCGCCCGGCGCGTTCGAGGTCGTCCCCGTCAAGGACGCCTCCGCCGCGCGCAAGAAGATCCTCACCCGGCAGGTCGTCGCCGCCTACGCCGTCGAAGGACCCGCCCGCGCCACCCTCTACGTCGCCAAGGCCGACGGCACCTTCCTCGAACAGGCCGCCACCAGCACCTTCACCGCCGTGGCCCAGCAGGGCGGGCAGAGCGTCCGCAGCGTCGAACTCGTCCCCACCGCCAAGGGCGACGTCACCGGCACCGGCCTGTTCTACCTGTCCATGGCCTGGAACATCGCGCCCTACATCGCCGTCATGATGCTGATGCGCGCCGTCACCCTCAGCCGCGGCGCCAAGGTTCTCACCCTCGCCGCCATGGGCGCCTTCATGGCCGTCGTCGGCTTCTACATCGCGCTCGCCATGGACGTCGTCCCCAACAAACCCGTCGCCATCGTCTACGGCTTCCTGATCACCCAGGCGGTCGCGCAGTTCGCCTACGGGCTGGTGCCGTTCGTCCGCCAGTTCATCCCCGGCGTCGCCATCACGCTGTTCGTGCTGCTGTCGATCCCGTCCAGCGGCGGCGCCATCCCGTACCAGCTCGTCCCCGGGTTCTTCCGCGCCCTGCACCCCGTCATGCCCCTCGGCAACCTGCTGGACGCCCTGCACGGCCTGTTCTACTTCGGCAACGAAGGACTGCTGCGGCCCACCCTCGTCCTGTGCGCCTGGGTCGCCGCCGGCTTCGCGCTCGTCGGCTTCGGCGCCTACCTCCAGCACCGCAAGGCCGCTCAGGCCGAGCCCGGCGCCACCGCCGAGGAGGAACTGGTCGAGGACCCCACCTTCGAGGTCCCCGTCCCGCACGCCGTCAGCCCCGCCCACCACGAGCACTTCGGCGACGTGGTCCCCGGCCTCGTCGGCACCGTCCGCACCGCCTCCGGCGACCCCGTCGCCGACGCCCTGGTCACCGTCCTCGCCACCGGCGGCCACCAGCTCATGCGCACCCGCACCGACGACGAGGGCCGCTACGCCGCCGCGGGCCTCCCGGAGGACTTCGTCACCGTCCTCCTCCTGGCCCGCGCCCACACGCCGGCCGTCGCCCGCGTCCTGCTCACCGCCGGCCGCACCCACCGCCAGGACTTCGTCCTGGAGACCCCCGTCCACGGCGCCCACCCCGCCTAACCTGAACAAGAACCCTCGAAAGGCGGCGGGCCATGCTTGACGATCTGGGTGGGCGGCGGACCGGTGAGCGTATTCAGGTGCTGCGCGAACGCAGGGGGCTGAGCAGGCCGACGCTGGCCGGGCTGGTCGGCAAGTCCGCGTCCTGGCTCAAGGGCATCGAGACCGGACGCCGCCTCCCGCCGCGCCTGCCCACGCTGGTCAGGCTCGCCGAGGCGCTCGGTGTCGGCGACGTGGCGCTCCTCGCGGGCACCGACATGGACCTCGGCGGCGCGGCGACCATCCCGATGTCGTCGTTCGCGCGCATCCCGCACGAGGCGATCCCCGCCGTCCGCGACGCCGTCCGCGCGCCGCTGCTCACCCGCCCCGACGCCCGCGTGGACGTCGCGGCGCTCGCCGGGCGCGTCGAGCAGGCCTGGCGGCTGTGGCACGGCTCGCCCACCCACCGCACCGACGTGGGACGGATCCTTCCCGCGCTGGTCAGGGACGCCCGCGTCGCCGCGCGCGTCGCCGAGGGCGAGAAGCGCCGGGCCGCCAACGCCGTGCTCTCCGACGTCTACGCGCTCGTCCAGCACGAGGTCGTGTGGGCCGCCGAACCGGAGCTGATCTGGGTCGTCGCCGACCGGAGCGTGACCGCCGCCCACGAGGCCGACCGGCCGATCACCCTCGCCGGTGCCGCCTGGACTATGGCGATCGTCCAGCGGTCCATGGGCGACCTCGACGGCGCGCTCGATCTGGTCAACGAGGGCGCCGGCCTGCTGCGGCCCCGCCTGGAGGACGGCCCCGTCGAACTCCGTGCCATGTACGGCGCGCTCCAACTGCACGCCGCGATGACCAGCGCCCGTGACGGCCGTGAGGGCGACGCCCTCCGCTACCTCGACGAGGGACGGGCGACCGCCGAGCGCCTCCCGGACGGCTACCACCACCCGTGGACGCAGTTCGGCCCGTCCAACGTCGCCGTGCACGCCGTGTCGATCCAGGCGGACCTCTCCAGGGCGTCCAGTGCGCGCGACCACGCGCAGCGGATCGACCCGGACACCGTCCCGAGCCGTGAGCGGCGCGCGCGGCTGATGGTGGAGACGGCCCGCGCCTACCACCAGCGCCGCGACCACTCCGCCGCCCTCGACTGGCTGGAACGCGCCTACCCGGTGTGCAACGACTCCGTGCACTATTCGCCGCAAGCCCGGCAGATCGCGTCCGACGCCGTCGACCACGGCGGTCCGATGATCGACCGCCGCGCCCACACGTTCGCCCGCCTCCTCGGCCTGCCGGTCTGACGGGCGCGGGCAGCCCCCGCGCTCGCGGGGCGCACTTCGCACCCCTTGCGCACCGGACGCGCGGCGCGCCCATCACTCTGTGGCTCGACATCAACGCTCTCCGTAACCGACTTCAGGAGGGCAGTGATGGGTACGCCGGCACTTCAGAAACCGCCAGTCCTATTCACATGGGAGGTGTTCGCGGACGGCAGGCCGGGTGGGGTGACCGATGACCGTGAGGTGGCGCGGCGGCACGTCCGCGAGGGGCTGGCCGGGGCGCCGCCGGGGACGTGGGGGCGGGTGCGGCGGGTGGCGCTCTGCCCGCTCGGCCGCTCCGTCTACGTGGACCTCGGCCTGGTGGCCGAGGCAATGCCGCGACTCGGACACCATTACCTGGCGCGACGCATGACGGATCAGGACGCCGGGCACCTGGACCGGTTGGCCGCGGCCTTGACGCGGGCCGGCTGGAGCACGGAGAAGTGCTACGACGGGACGCCGCCGTTGCTGAGGGTGTTCCTGTCCGGGCGCGTCGGCGACAGCGTGCGGGTGAAACCGGGCGTGGGCGGCGTGCCGTGGTTCGTCTCGCCCACCGGACCGCGCCACCGGCACCTGCCTCACCACGGACTGGCAGACCTACAACAACGCCGTCTTTCTGAGCGGCTGCAACTCGTCCCACATCACCTATGCCAACGTCGCCGACAAGTACTACAAGTGGACCCGAACCACTCGGACCACCTAGGCGGACGCGGCGTTGAGGATGAGTTCGGCCAGGCGGCGGGCGTGGCGGGCCGGGCCGTCGGTGCCGAGGGCCTGGACGGAGGCGTAGGCGCCCTCGAAGGCCAGCGCCAACTGGTCCGCGACGGTGTCGGGGGCGGTGGCGCCGGCGGCCGAGGCGAGGTCGGCGAAGCGGGAGCGGACCCACCGTTTCGTCCCGGCGGCGGCCTGGTGGGCGGGATGGGCGGAGTCGGGGATCTCGGCGAGTGCCATGAGGAACGGGCAGCCCCGGCAGCGGTCGGGCTGGATCTGCTCGGTCTGCGCGTCGAACAGGGCGAGGATCCGGTCCCGGGCGGGGCGGCCCTCGTCGCTGGCGGTGGCGTCGAACCACTCCCTGTACAGGCCGTCCGCGCGGGTGACGTAGGCGGTGATCAGGTCGTCCTTGGACGCGAACAGCCGGTAGAGCGTCGTCGGCGCGACGCCCGCGGTGGCGGCGATCTTGTCCACGCCGACGCCCTTGATGCCCTGCCAGTAGAACAGGTCGTGGGCGACCTCGAGGAGGTGCTCGCGTGTCTCGGCGGCGCTGCGGCGCATCACCGGACCCCTTGCCGATCCCGACGCATGCCTCTACTGTACCGCTTTGTTAGGGAACGTTCCCTAACAAAGCGAAGGGAGTCTTCGGTGATCCTCGTGACGGGTGCGACGGGCAATGTCGGACGGGAAGCGGCGGCCGCGCTCGCGGCGGCGGGGGAACCCGTGCGGGCGCTGGTCCGGGGCGGTGCCCCGGCGGACGCACTCGACGGCGTCGAGTACGTCACCGGCGACCTGAACAAGCCGGAGACGCTCGCGCCCGCCCTGCGGGACGTCCGGGGGCTGTTCCTGCTGCCCGGCTACGAGGGGACGGCCGACCTGCTGGCCGAGGCGGGACGGGCCGGGGTCGAGCACGTGGTGCTGCTGTCGGGCTCGTCGGCGGAGTCGGGGGACATGAGCAACGCGGTCAGCCGCTACATGATCGAGTCGGAGACGGCCGTCCGCGAGTCCGGGCTCGCCTGGACGATCGTGCGGCCGAGCGGGTTCATGTCCAACACGTTCGAGTGGATCCCGCAGCTCAAGGCCGGTGACGTGGTGCGCGCGCCGTTCGCCGGGGTGCCGATCGCGGTGATCGACCCGGCCGACATCGGGGCGGTCGTGGCGGCCTCGCTGCTGCGGGACGGCCACCGGGGCCGCGTGCACCGGGTGACCGGCCCGGAGCCGCTGCGCCCCGCCGACCGGCTGCGGATCCTCGGCGAGGTTCTCGGCCGCGACCTGCGGCTGGAGTCCGTGCCGGACGACGAGGCACGCGCGGAGATGCTGCAGAACATGCCGGAGAAGTACGTGGACGCCTTCTTCGACTTCTACGTCGCCGGGTCGCTGGACGAATCGGTCGTCACCACCACCGTCCGCGACGTCACCGGCCGCGACACCCGGACCTTCGCGCAGTGGGCCACCGCGCACGCCGCGTCCTTCACCTGACCCGCGTCCCGGCCCTCGGGAACGCGAAAGGCCCGCGAGGGGTGACTCGCGGGCCTTCCGGAACGCCAATCAGACGTCGTAGTACAGCTCGAACTCGTGCGGGTGGGGGCGCAGGCGGATCGGGTCGATCTCGAACTCGTTCTTCATCGCGATGTAGGTCTCGATGAGGTCCGGGGTGAACACCCCGCCCTCGAGCAGGTAGTCGTGGTCGGCCTCCAGGGCCTCCAGGACCGCGGGAAGCGTGCCCGGGACCTGCGGGATGGCGCGGGCCTCCTCGGGCGGCAGCTCGTAGAGGTCCTTGTCGACCGGCTCCGGCGGCTCGATCTTGTTCTTGATGCCGTCCAGGCCCGCCATCAGCATCGCCGAGAAGGCGAGGTAGGGGTTGCAGGACGGGTCGGGGACGCGGAACTCGATGCGCTTGGCCTTCGGGTTCGAGCCGGTGATCGGGACCCGGATGCACGCCGAGCGGTTGCGCTGCGAGTAGACCAGGTTGACCGGCGCCTCGAAGCCGGGCACGAGCCGGTGGTAGCTGTTCACCGTCGGGTTGGTGAAGGCCAGCAGGGACGGGGCGTGCCGGAGCAGGCCGCCGATGTAGTGCCGCGCGGTGTCCGACAGGCCCGCGTAGCCGACCTCGTCGTAGAACAGCGGCGCGCCGTCCTTCCACAGCGACTGGTGGACGTGCATGCCCGACCCGTTGTCACCGAAGATCGGCTTGGGCATGAAGGTGACGCTCTTGCCGGCGGACCGGGCGACGCTCTTGACGATGTACTTGTAGAGCATCAGGTTGTCGGCGGTCTTCAGGAGCGTGTCGAAGCGGAAGTCGATCTCCGCCTGGCCCGCGGTGCCGACCTCGTGGTGCTGCATCTCCACGGCGATGCCGCACTCGATGAGCTGGGAGACCATCTCCGACCGCAGGTCGGTGTAGTGGTCCATCGGCGGGACGGGGAAGTAGCCGCCCTTGTACGGGGGCTTGGCGCCGAGGTTGCCGCCCGCCTCCTCGCGCCCGGTGTTCCACGCGCCCTCGATCGAGTCGAGGAAGTAGTAGCCCGCGTTCTGCTTGGTCTCGAAGCGGACGTCGTCGAAGATGTAGAACTCGGCCTCGGGGCCGCAGTAGACCGTGTCGGCGATGCCGGTGCCGCGCAGGTAGTCCTGGGCCTTGCGGGCGATGTTGCGCGGGTCGCGGCTGTAGGGCTCGCCCGTCAGCGGGTCGTGCACGAAGAAGTTCAGCACGAGGGTCTTGTGCTGGCGGAACGGGTCGACGACGGCGGTGGACGGGTCCGGCAGCAGGAGCATGTCCGACTCGTGGATCTCCTGGAACCCGCGCACCGACGACCCGTCGAACATCAGCCCGTCGGTGAAGACGCTCTCGCCGAAGTTCTCGACGGGGAACGTGAAGTGCTGCATCTTGCCCGGCAGGTCGACGAACCGACAGTCGACGAACTTGACGTCCTCGTTCTGGAGATAGCTCAGGACCTCTTCGGCGCTGCTGAACATCCAGCCTCCTCGGTGCGCTTTTTGGGCATCTCGCAGGTTACGGCGGGGCCGTTTCCCGGCCGTGTCCCATATGTTTCGGCTGTGTTACGCGGCGCGGGGGGACGCGGCGCCGGCCGTCCTGCTCCACGGGTCTCCCTCCCCAGGGGAGCCCGGTCGGAACCCGGCGGGGGACGGGATAGCGTAGAGGCCATGAGCGGTGGTAAAGAGCAGCAGGCCGCGGGGCCGCGGTGGACGCAGACGTGGCTCGGCGGGGCGCGCTCGGCCGGCGCCGACCTCGGCCGCCCGGGCGAGCGGCTCGGGCTGCCGGAGAGCGGGAGCGGGGCCATCGCGTCCTACGGCCGCCGGCTGGTCGCGCTGTTCCTGGACTGGGGGCTGTCGATGCTGGTCGCGAGCCTGGTGGCGCGCAGCCTCGACTGGTCGGCGCCGCAGCGCAGCCTGGCGACGCTGGCCGTCTTCGGGATCCAGGCGTGGGTGCTGACCGCCACGCTCGGCACCACCGCCGGCAAGCGGCTGTGCGGCATCCGGGTCGCGCGGCTGGACGGGCGGCCCGTCGGGTTCCTCATGGGGTTCGCCCGGACGGCCCTGCTGCTGCTGATCCTGCCCGCGCTGATCTGGGACCGCGACTACCGCGGCATGCACGACCGCGCGTCCAACACCGCCGTCGTGAACATCTGACCGGACGAACAAAAAGCGCCCCCGAGGGGGCGCTCTTCCGTTCCGCCGCTACCGCATCTTGGGCTTGGGGCCCTTGGGCATCTTGGCGCCCTTCGGGATCGGGCCCTTCGGCATCTGCATGGAGCGGGGCAGCGCCTGGAGCCGGTCGTTCAGCTCCCCGACCTGCGCCTTGGTGAGGTTGCGGGGCAGCTTCATCAGGTGCCGCTGCAGCTTGCCGACGGGGATCTGGTCCTCGTCGTCGCCGACCTGCACGTCGTAGATCGGCACCTGCTGCGCGGCGCGGGAGATGCGCCGCTTCTCCGCGCCGAGCAGCTGCCCGACCCGGTTGCGCGGGCCCTCCGACACGAGGATGACGCCGGGACGGCCCACGACGCGGTGCACCATGTCGAGGTTGCGGTTGCCGGCGACGGCCTCGGTGACCGTCCAGTCGCCGCGCATGTTCTTCAGCACCGCGGCGGCCGCGCCGGGCTGCCCGGCGATCACCTTGTACTGCGCGCGCTGCGCCAGCTGACCGAAGACGATCATGCCGACGGCGGCGGCGGCCAGGACGCCCAGCGGGACGAAGATCCACAGCCGGCCGATCACCAGCCCGATCACGACGACGACGATCAGGGTGCCGAGCGCCGACGCGGCGACGATCGGAAGGGCCTTCGGGTCGGCCTGGCGGAGCACCTGGGCGACCATGCGGATCTGCTTGAGGCGGCCCGGACGCTCCTGGCCCCCGTCCGCGGGCGTTTTCGACATGAACCCAAGGATAGTCGGCCGGGACCCCCGGCCGACCACCCGTCCCCGCTGTATTGATCGCTTCCGCGACTCGACCTGCTCGCCTGGCGGCTCGCAGGCCGATCGCTGCAGCGGCGAGCGCGGCATCGCTTCGCGATCTTCGCCCGGAGCTCGCCTCCGGCTCGCTCCGGGCTCAGGTCACGCGCTCGCGTGCGGGCCGGAGTCGCCGGTACGCGGAATCAGGCCTGCCGGGCCTCGATCGCCTGCTTGTAGAGGCGTCCGGCGCGGTAGCTGGACCGCACGAGCGGCCCGGACATGACGCCCGCGAAGCCGATCTCCTCGGCCTCGGCGTTCAGCTCGACGAACTCCTCGGGCTTCACCCAGCGCTCCACCGGGTGGTGGCGGGGGCTCGGCCGGAGGTACTGGGTGATGGTGATCAGCTCGCAGCCCGCCGCGTGCAGGTCGCGCAGCGCCGCCGAGACCTCCTCGCGGGTCTCGCCCATGCCGAGGATCAGGTTGGACTTGGTGACCAGGCCGTCCTCGCGGGCCCTGGTGATCACCTCGAGGGAGCGCTCGTAGCGGAACCCGGGCCGGATCCGCTTGAAGATCCGCGGCACGGTCTCGACGTTGTGCGCCAGCACCTCGGGACGGGCGGAGAACACCTCGGCGAGCTGCTCGGGGACGGCGTTGAAGTCGGGGATCAGGAGCTCGACGCCGCAGCCGGGGACGGCGGCGTGGATCTGCCGGACGGTCTCGGCGTACAGCCAGGCGCCGCCGTCCTCCAGGTCGTCGCGGGCGACGCCGGTGACGGTCGCGTACTTCAGCCCCATCGTCGCGACGGACTCGGCGACGCGGCGCGGCTCGTCCCGGTCGAACGCGGCGGGCTTGCCGGTGTCGATCTGGCAGAAGTCGCAGCGGCGGGTGCACTGGTCGCCGCCGATGAGGAAGGTGGCCTCGCGGTCCTCCCAGCATTCGAAGATGTTGGGGCAGCCCGCCTCCTGGCACACCGTGTGCAGGCCCTCGGACTTCACCAGGCCGATGAGCTCCCGGTACTGCGGGCCCATCTTCAGCCGCGTCTTGATCCACTCGGGCTTGCGCTCGATCGGGGTCTGGCTGTTGCGGGCCTCTACGCGCAGGAGCTTGCGCCCCTCTGGTGTCACCGTCGTCACCCGTTCAGGTTACGTCGCGATCAGCGCGACGGCACATCGGGCCGGCGCGGCCCGCGAGCGGTGGGCTCGACGCGGTATCGAGGCGATCTCGAAAGCGTGACGTTACCGGGTCCGCGCCGTCGATTCGCGTGTTTCGGCCCATGACCACCGGCGCTTCTCTCTAGGGTGACTCCCTGTCGTCACGCAACCGCGTTCGCATGGAGGACCGCAGTGGGTCTGGCAATGTCGTACCTCAGGGTGCCGCCGGTGCTGGAGGGTGAGCCGGATCCCGCCCGGATCGCCCGCCGCGTGTTCGGCGAGCCGGACTGGCGGCGCCGCGTCCCCGTCGCGCCGCTGGACGTCGGCGGCGCCTGGCAGGCGCTGCACTACCTGGTGACCGGCGACCCGTGGGAGGGCCGCCAGCCGGAGGCGGACGTGGTGTGCGGCGGCCGGCTGCTCACCGAGGACGGCGCCGACGAGCTCGGCATGGACGTGATCTACCTGGCGCCCGACCGGGTGAAGCCCGCCGCCGACCATCTGGCCGCGACGCCGTTCGGCGCCGTCGCGGCGCGGTTCGATCCGGCGGCCATGGCCCGGGCCGGGGTGCAGGACGCGGCCCGGATGGACCCCGCGGCCCGCGACCGCGTCCTGAAGCCCGCCTACGAAGGCGTCACCGCGTTCTTCCAGACCGCGGCCGACCAGGGCCAGGCCGTCTACAAGCTGATGTTCCCGACCGGCTGAACCGTTCGGTCAGACGCCGAGCTGCGCCGTCGTCCGGTGGAAGGTCCGCCGCCCGCCGAGCGCCTCGGCGAGGTGCCGCTCCACCAGCGGCGTGACCTCGGCGACGGTGACGTCCCGGCCGACCTCGCGGCTGAGGTTGGTGGACTCCGCGTCCCGGATCCCGCACGGCACGATCTTGTCGAACCAGCCCATGTCGTTGTCGCAGTTCAGCATGAACCCGTGCATCGCCACGCCGCGCGCCACCCGGATCCCGATCGAGCCGATCTTGCGGTCGGGGGTGCCGGGCACCCACAGCCCGCTGCGCCCCTCGACGGTGGCGGTCTCCAGGCCGAACTCGGCGCACACCGCCATCATCATCCGCTCCAGCAGCCGGACGTAGGAGACGACGTCCGGCGGGTCGGGCAGCCGCACGATCGGGTAGCCGGTCAGCTGCCCCGGACCATGCCAGGTGATCTTGCCGCCGCGGTCGACGTCCACGACCGGCGCGCCGGGGTCGCCGAAGGGGCGGTCGAGCGCCCCGGTCCGCTTGCCCGCGGTGTACACCGGCTGGTGCTCCATCAGCAGCACGGTGTCGGGGATCACGTCGTCGGCGCGCAGCGCGTGGGTGCGCTTCTGCAGCTCCCAGCCGTCGAGGTAGGGGACGGCCGCGGTCCCGAACCCCGCGTGGACGATGACCAGCCGGTCGGTCGCCGGCGCCTGCTCGGGGGGCGTCTCGGGTGCGGCCCCCCGCACGTCCAGATCACTCACGTCCGCCAGCCTACGTCGCCCGGCGATCGGTCCATCAGGGCGCGCGTCAGAGCGAGGCGAGCAGGCGCGGCTCGATCCGCGTCTCCTTCGCGGTGCCCGGACCGTCCGGCTCGACCCGGTAGGCGCCCGCGTCCTGCCGGTACGACACGGCCTGGACGAATTCGGTGCCGACGTAGTGCAGGCCGACCGACTCGTCCGCCGCGTACCCGCCGGGCAGCGTGCCCTCGCCGACGAGCTGCTGCAGCAGCGGGCGGCGCTGCGGGTCGCTGTCGTAGTGCACGCCGCACGAGTACGGCAGGAAGCCGAGCCCGTCGGTCAGCGGCCGCAGCTGCGGGCCGAAGGAGTCGGTGTTGCCGCCTGCGTGCCAGCACAGCGCGCCCGCGCTCTGCCCCGACAGCACCACGCCCTCCTGCCACGCCTCCCGCATGATCTCGTCGAGGCCGTGCAGCCGCCACAGCGCCAGCAGGTTGGCGACGCTGCCGCCGGACACGTAGACCAGGTCCTGGGTGAGCAGGTGCGCGCGCATGTCGGCGACGTTCGGCATCGGGAACAGCGACAGGTGGCTGATCTCGGCGTCCAGCTGGGAGAACCCGGCGTAGAAGCGCGCGACGTACTCGGCGCCGTCGCCCACCGCGGTCGTCAGGAAGCACATCCGCGGGCGGTCCTGCCCGGTCAGGTCCAGCGCGTAGCGCATCAGCGGGCTCGGCGCGATGCCCTCCCGGCCGTCCGGGACGAACGTGCCCCCGCCGATGGCGAGGATGTGCGGCTGTCCGTCGGTGCTCATTCGCCCTCCTCGTCGGCAAGCCCTTCGATGTCACCGTAGGGCCGCCGCCTGCGATCGGCCGCGACTTTAGCGAATCTTGGTCTCGCGCTGCCGAGCCCGGTACGGAGGCGCCCCGAACGGCGGTTACAGGACGGCCGCTACAGGACGGCCGCTACAGGACGGCCGCTACAGGACGGCCGCTACAGGACGGCGGCCAGCGCCGAGTCGACGTCCGGGTACCGGAACCGGAACCCGGCGTGCTCCAGCCGCCGCGGCAGAACCCGCTGGCTGACCAGCGGGCCCTCGTCGGCGAAGTCGCGCAGCGCGGCCCGCAGCACCGCCCTCGGGACCGCCAGCCGCGCCGGGCGGTGCAGCGCCCGGCCCAGCGCCGCGGTGTACTCGGCGTTGGTCACCGGGTTCGGCGCGGTCAGGTTCACCGGCCCCGACACCTCGTGGCCGATCAGGAACCGCAGGGCCGCGACCTCGTCGGCGAGCGCGATCCAGCTCGTCCACTGCGACCCGTCGCCGAGCCGGCCGCCGAGCCCGAGCCGGAACAGCGGCAGCGTCCGCCCGACGATCCCGCCGCCGCGGGCCAGCACCACGCCGGTGCGCGGGTGCACGACCCGGACCCCGGCCTCGCGGGCCGGCGCGGCGGCGGCCTCCCAGTCCCGCACCAGCGCGGCGAGGAACCCGCCGCCCATCGGGGACTTCTCGTCGGTCTCCCGGTCGCCGGTGTCGCCGTAGAAGCCGATCGCCGACCCGCACACCAGCACCGGCGGGCGGCGGTCCGCGGCGGCGATCGCCTCCGCGAGCGTCCGGGTGCCGTCGAGCCGGCTGTCGCGGATCCGGCGCTTGTACGCCTTCGTCCACGGCCGGTCGCCGACGCCCGCGCCGGCCAGGTGCACGACGGCGTCGGCGCCCTCCAGCGCGGCCGCCTCGACGCAGCCGTCGGCGGGGGACCAGCGCGCCTCGTCGGGCGCCGACGGCTCGCGGCGCACCAGCCGGACGACCTCGTGGCCGTCCTCCCGCAGCGCCCGCACCAGCGCCGATCCGATCAGGCCCGACGAGCCCGTCACGGTCACCCTCATGTCCCCACCCTACGGGGACGGCACCGGCGGACGGTGAGACTCTCACCGCGGTCCCGGGTTTCCGCCGGGACGTTCCCGGGGTTCCCCGGAGACGCGCGGGACCCCGCCGCCCGCGGGGGGCGGCGGGGTCCCGGGGGAGAGGACGGGTCAGAGGCCGAGGTCGGCCTCGAAGTTGCCCTCCTCCAGGCGGTGCTTGATGGTGCCGAGGAAGCGGGCGGCGTCCGCGCCGTCGATCAGCCGGTGGTCGTAGGTCAGCGCCAGGTAGGCCATCGACCTCACCGCGATGACCTCGCCGAGGTCGGGGTCGTCGATGACGGCGGGGCGCTTGACGACGGCGCCGGTGCCGAGCATGCCGACCTGCGGCTGGTTGAGGATCGGGGTGTCGAACAGCGCGCCGCGGCTGCCGGTGTTGGTCAGCGTGAACGTGCCGCCGGCCAGCTCGTCCGGGCTCACCTTGTTGGTGCGGGTGCGCTCGGCCAGGTCGGCGATCCGCTGCGCCAGGCCGCCCAGGTTCAGCTGCCCGGCGTTGTGCACGACCGGGACCATCAGGCCGCGCTCGGGCACGTCGACGGCGATGCCGAGGTTCTCCACGTCGTGGTAGGTCACCTCGTTGGTCTCGCTGTCGATGACGGCGTTGACCTTCGGGTGCGCCTTGAGCGCCTCGACCGTGGCGAGCGCGAAGAACGGCAGGAACGACAGCTTGACGCCCTCGCGGGCCTGGAAGTCGGCCTTGGCCTGCTCCCGCAGCCGCGCGATCTTGGTGACGTCCACCTCGACCACGGTGGTCAGCTGCGCCGACACCTGCAGCGACTCCACCATGCGGCGGGCGATCGTCTGCCGGATCCGCGACATCTTCTCGGTCCGGCCGCGCAGCGCGAGCTGCTCGGCGGGCGCGCCCTCGGGCGCGGGGGCGGCGTGCCGCCCCGCCGGACGGGCCGCAGCGGCGGCGGGCGCGGCCGGGGCCTGCGCCGGGGCGGCCGGGGCCTGCTGCGCCTGCTGGCGGGCGGCCT
>NZ_JASNWF010000012.1 GCF_030283205.1 Actinomadura opuntiae | reverse complement strand
GGGCCGGGGCCGGGCGGCGCCGGGCCGGCGACCGGGCCGGCGACCGGGCCGGCCGCCGCGGCCGCGCGGTCGTGCTCGGCGCGCGGCCCGGCGGTGTGCCGCGTTCCGCACGGGCTCGCGTCGGTGGTCTCAGGCGGGGTCTTCACGAGTGCCTCCCGCGGGCCGCCTGCCCGGGCGCGCGGTCCGATCGCCGTCACTATGGGTTCCCGAGCAGTCACGCATTCAAGACTCTCGTGAGATTCTCACGTTCGCAAGCGCCTTCAGGGAATTGCCCCGCCCTTCGTGCCGGGTTCGTCAATCGCGTTGTGGCGCGGGGCCGGAGCGGCGAGACTTCGCTCCCATGACCTACCGCCCCACCGTTCGTGGTCGCCGTCTGGCGCGGGAGCTCCGCAAGCTGCGGGAGGAGCAGGGCCTGACCCTGCAGGAGGTGGCCGACCGGCTCGACTGGTCCCGGGCCACCGTGTCCCGTCTGGAGACCAGCCAGACCCGTCCGCGACCCGGTGACATCGCCGACATCCTCGACCTCTACGGCGTGCCGAGCCCGGACCGCGACGCGCTGATCACGCTCGCCCGGCAGGCCGGGCAGCGCGGTTGGTGGACCGCCTACCAGGACGTCTTCGCGGGCAGCTACGTCGCGCTGGAGGACGAGGCGTCGCACATCCGCACCTGGGACCCGCAGCTCATCCACGGGCTGCTGCAGACCGAGGACTACTCCCGCGCCGTCATCGGGGCGGGCCGCCTGCTGCCGGCGCCGGAGGACGTCGAGCGCCGGATCGCCGCCCGCAAGATCCGCCAGGCGCTGCTCGACCGCGACAGCGCGCCCCGGCTGCAGGTGATCTTCGACGAGGCCGTGCTGCACCGGCCGATCGGCGGCCCGGAGGTGTGGCGCGCGCAGATGGCGCACCTGGTGGAGGCGATGAAGCGCCCAACGGTGACCGTTCAGGTACTCCCCTATACAGAGGGGGGCCATGCGGGCCTTGACGGACGTTTCACCATATTGTCGTATCCGGACCCCGCCGACCCCGATATCGCCTACGTAGAGGGGACCATGGGTGACGTTTACCTTGAGAGCAGCGAGGCAATAGCAAAACATAGGGACCGCTTCGATCGGATCGAGGCGGCCGCCCTGTCCCCCGAGGATTCCGCGCACCTCATAGCCGAGGCAGCAAGGAGCAGCCCGTGACCCACCTGCAGCGCGAACTCAACGGAGCCGCCTGGCGCACGTCCTCCCACAGCGGGAGCGGCGACCAGTGCGTCGAGGTGGCCCCCCTCTCCAGCGATCTGCGCGCTGTTCGCGATTCGAAGGACCCCGGCGGCCCGGCCCTGGTGCTGACGCCGCACGCATGGCAGGCCCTCCTCGACTCCATCCGGGAGGTCTGAGCACGACGCGCACGGAGGGCCGCGGCGCAGCGCCGCGGCCCTCTGCCGTGCTCGGCCGCCCTCCCGGCACCCGCCCTTCCGGGAAAATAGAACGTGTTCTAGTATCGCCGTGCGCCACCGGCCCGGCGGCGCGTGCCCCGGCGACCGGAGGGTGGCATCGTGACCGCGGAACTCAAGCTCGGCATCAACGTCGGCTACTGGCAGCGCGAGCCCGACGACCAGACCGAGACGGTCCTGGCCGCCGAGCGCTGCGGATACGACTCGGTCTTCACCGCCGAGGCCTACGGCTCCGACGCCTTCACCCCGCTGGCCTGGTACGCCGCCCGGACGTCCCGGATCAAACTGGGCACGGCCGTGGTGCAGATGTCGGCGCGCACGCCCGCCGCCACCGCGATGCACGCGCTGACCCTCGACGCGCTGTCCGGCGGCCGGGTGATCCTCGGCCTCGGCGCGTCCGGCCCGCAGGTCGTGGAGGGCTGGTACGGGCAGCCGTTCCCGAAGCCGCTCGCCCGCACCCGCGAGTACCTCGACATCGTCCGGCAGGTGTGGCGCCGCGAGGAGCCGGTGACCAGCGAGGGCCCGCACTACCCGCTGCCGTACCCGGGCGGCGCGGGCCTCGGCAAGCCGCTGAAGTCGATCGTCCACCCGCTCCGCCCGGAGATCCCCGTCTACCTGGGCGCGGAGGGGCCGAAGAACGTCGCGCTGTCCACCGAGGTCGCGCAGGGCTGGCTGCCGCTGTTCGTCGACCCCGAGCAGATCGAGCCGGTGTTCGGGGCGTCGCTGGCCGGCCGTCCGGACGGCTTCGAGATCGCCGCGACCGTCACCACGATCGTCACCGACGACCTGGCCTCCGCGCTGGAGTTCGCCAAGATCCCCCTCGCCTTCTACATCGGCGGCATGGGCGCCAAGGACCGCAACTTCCACCTCGACCTCATCGGCCGGCTCGGCTTCGCCGAACAGGCGCAGCGCGTGCAGGAGCTGTTCCTGGACGGCCGCCGCGCCGAGGCGATCAAGGCCGTCCCCGACGAGCTGGCCGACTCGATCTCGCTGCTCGGCCCCCTCGGCCGCATCAAGGAGCGGCTCCGGCTGTGGCGCGACAGCCCGGTCACCACCGTGCTCATCGCCGGGGTGAAGGACGAGCCGACGCTGCGCGCGATCAAGGAGATGGTGGACGGCTGAGCAAGCCGTCCGTACCTTTTCGCCCAGGATTATCACGGGCGGGAAAGTTCCCGCCGTCACGGAGCGGGTCCTACGTTCGTGATCAGGCCACCCGAGTCACCGGGGCATGGGGAGGGGCGGTCCGGCGCACGCCGGGCCGCCCCTCCCCATGTCCGGGCGGGGGTCCCCCGTAAGCGATCACACAGGGCGCGATGGAATGGAGGCGGTGGACCGGGCGCTGCACCGAAGGCACCCGGAGATCAGAGACTGGAGATGGGACACACGATGTCCACGCAGCAAGACGCCGCCCGGCTGCTCGTCCGGACCCTGGAGGCCGAAGGCGTCGAGTACGTGTTCGGCATACCCGGCGAGGAGAACATCCACTTCGTCCACGCCCTGAACGACTCCTCGATCCGCTACGTCCTCGTCCGCCACGAGCAGGGCGCCGCGTTCATGGCCGAGATCTACGGCCGGCTCACCGGGAAGGCGGGCGTGGCCTCCGCGACGCTCGGCCCCGGCGCGATCAACCTTCAGCTCGGCGTCGCCGACGCCACCACCAACAGCACCCCCGTCGTCGCGATCTCCGCGCAGGTCGGCCTCGACCGCATCTACAAGGAGTCGCACCAGATCGTCGACCTGGTGTCGCTGTTCCGCCCGATCACCAAGTGGGCGGAGCTGGCGCCGACCGCCGAGGCGCTGCCGGAGATGGTCCGCAAGGCGTTCAAGACCGCGCAGACCGAGCGTCCCGGCGCCGTCTACCTGGCGATCCCCGAGGACGTCGAGTCGGCGAAGGTCTCCGACGCGCTGAAGCCGCTGCCGCTCAACATCGTCCGGCCGCAGGAGCCGTCGCCCTCGCAGATCGCCCGCGCCGCCGACGTGATCGCGCTCGCCCGGCAGCCGATCGTGCTGGCCGGGCACGGCGCCACCCGCGACCGCGCGAGCGAGGCGCTGGTCCACTTCTCCGAGCAGCTCGGCCTGCCCGTCGCCACCACCTTCAACGGCAAGGGCGTCTTCCCCGACGACCACCGCAACGCGCTCGGCGCCGTCGGCTTCATGCGGCACGACTACGTCAACTTCGGCTTCGACGAGGCGGACGTCCTCATCGCCGTCGGCTACGAGCTGCAGGAGTTCGACCCCGTCAAGATCAACCCGAACGCCGACAAGAAGATCATCCACATCCACCAGTCGCCCGCCGAGGTCGACGACCACTACCCCGTCACCGTCGGCATCCAGGGCGACATCTCCCGGACCCTGCGCGCCCTCGCCGGCAGCGTCCACCGCCGCTGGGACGTGGGCGGCACCGGCGAGAAGATCCGCCGGATGATGCGCGACGAGCTCGCCGAGGGCGCCACCGAGGACGGCTTCCCGCTCTCGCCCCGCCGCATCGTCGCCGACGTCCGCGCCGCCATGGGCCGCAGCGACATCGTGCTCGCCGACACCGGCGCGGTGAAGATGTGGATGGCCCGCATGTACCCGACGTACGAGCCGAACACCCTGCTGGTCTCCAACGGCCTGTCGTCCATGGGCTTCGCCGTCCCCGGCGCCATCGCCGCCAAGCTCGCCCACCCCGACCGCCGGGTCCTCGCCGCCACCGGCGACGGCGCGTTCCTGATGAACTCCCAGGAACTGGAGACCGCCGTCCGCGAGAACGTCCCGATCACCGTCCTGATCTGGGACGACTCCGCCTACGGCCTGATCGAGTGGAAGATGGATTTCGACATCGGCACCAGTTCCCACATCAAGTTCGGCAACCCCGACTTCGTCACCTACGCCGAGAGCTTCGGCGCCCGCGGCTACCGCGTCGAATCGGCCGGCGAGCTGCTCCCCACCCTCCGCAAGGCCCTCGCCGAGGACACCGTGTCCGTCATCACCGTCCCGGTGGACTACTCCCACAACCTCCAACTAACAGACAAACTAGGCGACCTCACCGGCCCGTTCTAGCCACCCGCCGCGCTGCTCATGGTCTCGAATAACCATTCGAGACCATGAGCAGCGCGCAACTGTTCGATTACCCTTAGTTTGCGTTCCATGCCAACGAGTGCACACGAGCTCCCGCTGGAGATGGTCCGCAACCGGCCCGAGCTCGTCCCCACGATCCTGCGGACCGTCTTCGACCTGGACATCCTCGGCGAACCCAGCCTCACGTCCGAGTCCTTCGCCGACCTGAACCCCGCCGAATTGCGCTGCGACGCCACCGTCCTGTTCGACGCCCCGGAAAAGCCCGCTCACGGCGTGGTCGTGGAGTCACAGCAGCGGTTCGATGAGGGCAAGCAGTACAGCTGGCCCGCCTACATCGCACTGCTCCGGCTACGCCACAAGTGCGGGGCGACCCTGCTCGTCCTGTGCCCGGACCAGAACAGCGCCCGCCGGTGCGCCGCCCCCATCGACATGGGCCACCCCGACTGGGTGCTGCGGCCCCTGACCGTCCACCCCGGCATGCTCCCCCCGATCACCGACCCCGCCGAAGCCGTCCGCATACCCGAACTGGCCGTCCTCAGCGCGCCCGCGCACGCCGACGGCCCGCACGCATCCGCCGTGGTCAGCGCCGTCGCGGCGGCCATCGACACGCTCACCGGAGACACCGGCCCTCTGTACCATGACTACCTGAGGACGCTGCTCTCTGACGCTGCCCGCAAGCTCCTGGAGGACACCGTGAAGACCGCCGGCTACGAGTGGCAGTCAGACTTCGCCAAAACCCACATCGCCGAAGGCCGCACCGAGGAAGCGGCCAGGCTGCTGCTCCTCATCCTCGAGAAGCGGGACGTCCCCGTCCCCAACGACGTTCGCGACCGAATCGCCGAGTGCACCGACACCGAGCAGCTCGAGCGCTGGGCCGAGCGCGCTCTCGTCATCGATCACGCCGAACAACTATTCGACTGACGCACTTGCCGGCCCCGTCCTCTTTGGGCGGGGCCGGTTTCGTGTTGGGATCTAGAGTGGCTGGATGAGTGGGGTTTTGGCGGGGCGGGTCGGGGTTGTTACGGGGGTTGGGCGGCGGGCCGGGATCGGGTTCGCGGTGGCGCGGGAGTTGTTGGCGGCCGGGGCGAGTGTGCTGGTGCAGTCGTGGACGCCGCACGACGAGGAGCAGCCGTGGGGCGCCGAGCCGGTGGAAGGTGTGCTGGAGGCGCTCGGGGGGCTGGGGCCCCGGCTGGCTTACGTCGCGGCGGATTTCGCCGAGGCGGACGCGCCGGGGCGGGTCGTCCAGCGGGCGGTGGAGGTGTTCGGGGCGGTCGACGTGGTGGTGGCGAACCACGCGCGCAGTGCCGAGCAGGCGTTGGACGAGGTCACGGCCGACGAACTGGACCACTGCTGGGCGGTGAACGCCCGGGCGAGCGTGCTGCTCGCCCGGGCGTTCGCGGAGGTCCACGACGACGCGCGGCCGGGCGGGCGGATTGTGCTGTTCACCTCGGGGCAGCATCTCGGGCCGATGGGGCGGGAGATCCCGTACGCGGTGAGCAAGGGCGCGATCCATCAGATGACGCTGACGCTGGCCGATGTGCTGGCCGACCGGGGCATCACGGTCAACGCGGTCAATCCGGGGCCGGTGGACACCGGGTGGGCGGACGCCCCGCTGGCCGAGAGCATCGCCGCGGCGCTGCCGTTCGGGCGGTGGGGCCAACCGGACGACGTGGCGCGGCTGGTGCGGTGGCTGGTGTCGGACGAGGGGCGGTGGATCACCGGGCAGGTGATCAACTCTGAGGGGGGCTTCCGGCGCTGGAGCGTCTGAGCAGCAGGCCGCCGGCGGCCAGCAGGGCCAGGACGATCACCGCGCCGCCGTAGATGTCGGCGGTCTCGCGCAGGCCGATATGGGTGGTGGCGAAGCCGGCGGCGACGGCGGGCAGGCTGAAGGCCAGGTAGCTGAGGGTGTAGACGGTCGCGAAGAGGGCGGCGCGGCGGGCCGGTTCGGCGAGGGTCGCGGCGATGCGGAAGGCGCCGAGGAACGCGGCGCCGAAGCCGAGGCCGGAGACCACGGTGGCGGTGAAGAACAGCGGCGTGGACGCGGTGGCGAGCGCGGTCAGGGTGAGGGCGAGGCCGGTCGCGAGGACGAGGGAGCCGCCGATCATCATCGGGCGGGGGCGCCGGGGGCCGGTCGCGATGACGGCGGTGGCGCTGGAGGCCATCAGCGCGAAGACGACCAGGCCGCCGACCAGGTGGCTGCGGACGCCGAGGACGCCGGCGGCCAGCGAGGGGCCGAGGGACATGTAGAGGCCGACGACGCCCCAGGTGGCGATCAGGCTCGGGACGACCAGCAGGAACGTTCCACGGGCGCCGCGCGGGACGCTGACCTGCGGGCGCAGCGAGGCCAGGGCTCCGGGGCGGCGGGCGGCGGTCTCCGGCATGGCCGCGATGCCGGCGACGGCGAGGGCGCACAGCGCGGCGAGCAGCCAGTAGACGAGGGTGGTCGGCGCGGGCGCGTACTGGACGAGCAGTCCGGAGCCGAGGGCCCCGGCGCCGAGGCCGATGCCGGGGGTGGCGCTGTTGACCAGGGACGCGAGGCGCTGGTCGTGCGGGGGCTGCAGGTCGACCAGGCCGGCGCTGATCGCGCCGGTGGCGGTGCCGGTCGCGAGGCCCTGCAGGACGCGGGCGGCGACGAGCCAGCCGACGCCGTCCGCGGTGACGAACAGCAGCATCGCGGCGACCTGGGCGATCAGTGCGGCGGCGAGCACGGGGCGGCGGCCGACGTGGTCGGACAGGCCGCCGACGGTGACCAGGGCGACCAGCAGCGCGAGCGCGTAGACGGCGAAGACGACGGTGAGCGTGGTGGCCGAGAACTTCCATTCGGCCTGGTAGACGACGTAGAGGGGGGACGGTGCGGCGGCCGCGGCCATGAACGCCAGCAGGGTGGCGGCGAGGGTCCAGAACGCGGCGGCGCGGGGCAGCCGGCGGGTGCGCGGGCCCGCGGCGGGCGGGGCGGCCGGGAGGGCGGTGGTCACGAGCACTCCTAAAGCAAAGATGTTGGCTTTAAGAGACGGTACTCGCCTCGGGACGCTAAAGCAAAGAATATTGCGTTAACCTGGTCGGTATGAGTACCGCCACCCGTCCCGCCTCCGCGCGGCCCGGTGGGCGCAGCGCCCGCGTCCGCGACGCGGTGCACCGCGCGGTCACCGAGCTGATCTGCGAGCGCGGCGCCGACCGCGTCACGATCCCGCTGGTGGCCTCGCGCGCGGGGGTCAACCCGACGACGGTCTACCGGCGCTGGGGCACGGTGCCCGCGCTGCTGGCGGAGGTGGCGGCCAAGGAGCTGGACGCCGACGCCCCGCCCGCGCCGACCGGCGACCTGCGCGCCGACCTGGCGGCCTACGCCGAGTGGGACCTGGCGCATCTGTCGCGTCCGGGCGGCATCGCGTTCTTCCGCGCCGAGGTCGCGGCCGATCTGGACGAGCGCAAGGCGGGCCTGCGCGAATGCCTGCGGCAGGTGACCGGGGACCTGGAGGCGATCCTCGCCGCCGCCCGGGAGAACGGCGAGACGGGCCTGCCGTCCGTCGAGCAGATCACCGACCGGGTGGTGGCTCCGCTGTACTTCCGGGTCGTCTTCTCGATCCCCGGCACCGACGCCCGTTTCGCCCGCGGGCTGGCCGAGGAGTTCCTCGACGGACGGTCCTGACTGGGACCCGGGGCGGCTCAGGCGCGGCAGATGATCTCGCCGTGGGTGACGGAGTACCAGCCGTCCTCGGCGGCGGCCCACTCCTTCCAGCCCTCGTAGACGCGCTGCAGCTCGTCGCGGGTGGCGTAACCGCCGGCGACGGCCTTGTCGGCGACGGACGAGTCGCGCATCCGGCCGCCCCACGACTCGCTCCACCACTCGCGCTCTTCGGGCGTGGCGTAGCACCAGGACGACGCGGACGCGGTGACGTCGGTGAACCCGGCCCGCCGCGCCCAGGAGACCAGGCGCCGGCCGCCGTCCGGCTCGCCGCCGTTGCCGCGCGCCACCTCGTAGTAGATGGGCAGCCAGGGGGCCATGGCCTCGGGCTGCGGGTACCAGATCATGGAGCCGAAGTCGGCGTCGCGGGCCGCCACGATCCCGCCGGGCCTGGTGACGCGGCGCATCTCGGCCAGCGCCCGGACGGGGTCGGCGATGTGCTGCAGGACCTGGTGGGCGTGGACGACGTCGAAGGTGTCGTCGGGGAAGTCCAGGGCGTGGATGTCGGCGACGGCGAACTCGACGTTGGAGACGCCCCTGGCGGCCACGGTCCTGCGCGCCTCGGCCAGCACGACCTCGGCGGCGTCGGCGGCGACGACGCGTCCGGGCGCGACCCGCTCGGCCATCCCGGCGGTGATGGTGCCCGGGCCGCAGCCGACGTCCAGCACCGACATCCCAGCGCGCAGGTGCGGGATCAGGTAGGCGGCGGAGTTCTCGACGGTGCGCCACTGGTGCGAGCTCAGCACGCTCGCGTGGTGGCCATGGGTGTAGGTCGCGTTCGCGGGCATCGGGATCCCCTCTCTGACGGTGCCTGCACCCTACGCCGGCTTCTCATAATCTGAGAACTGAATCTCATGATATGAGACGACAGAGGCCGGACATGCGAGAGGGGGCCGAGACGCGCTGGTCCCGGCCCCCTCTCGGAGCCCGTCTGTCAGGCGGCCGCCCCGAATCCTCGGGCCGCCTTGTGCGTCGGTCCGCCGGTCAGGCCGCCAGGGCGACGCGCCGCGCGGCGGGCACCGCCGGGACGGGCGCCGGGGGCGGGGCGGGCAGCGGCTCGAGCACGGCCAGCGCCGGGGTGATCTCGGCGTAGGCGTTCAGCGTCGCGTGGGTGAGTTCGGTGAGCCACGGCTGCACGACGGTCCGCTCGGCGGGCCCGTCCAGCCGCGGGTGGGTGAGATGGAATGTGCCGGTCGCTTCGCTCACTGTCGACACCCCTCATTCCTTGACCCGGCGGCCCCGCGCCTGTGCGACGGCCGCCGGTTGACACATACCCCTAGGTACGTAGGCACAAGCCACGCGGTTCGGCGGCTGTTCCCGGTTGCCCCAGGTTGTCCCCTAAATCACATCCCAACCTACGCAGCGCCTCGGACATTTTTCGAACGGATATTCGGCTAGTCCGGGGTCGGCGCGGGGTCGGTGGTGACGGCGCGGAGCAGCGGGCGGCTCAGCGCGGACGCGCCGAGGATCCCGCCGAAGCCGAGCGCCACGAACGCGGCGAGCGTCACCGCCCCGGACGCGCCGAACCCGATCGCGAACGGGGAGGCGAAGAACAGGCCGGTCGCCAGCGAGCCGCCGCCCATCACCACGAGCGGGATCAGCGTCTCCTGCCGCCGGGCCCGGTCCAGCACCCGCAGCGGGGTGCCCGCCAGGCGCAGCATCGCGTACGCCTGCCGCCGGTCGAGCACCGCCGACGCGCCGGTGATGCCCGCGCTGGTGATCGCGATGAGGAAGGACACGACCAGCACGGTGAGGGCGCCCGTCCGCAGGTCGCCCAGCAGCCGGTCCTGGGCCCTGTCCTGGTCGGCCGTGGTGGTGGCGACCCGGCCGGGGACCGCCGCGGCGAGCGCCGTGCGCGCCTCGTCGACCGCGCCCGCCCCGCCTCGGACGCTGATGGTCAGGACGGCGGCGTCCGCGGGCGGGTCCTCGGTGGAGGGCGGCTTCACCGAGACGCCCGCGTCGATCCCGTGGAGCCTGCCCCTGACCTGCTCGGCGACGGCCTCGCCCCGGGCCGGCGGGACGGTCAGCCGCAGCTCGCCGGACGCCTTCGTCCCCGGCGACGCCGTGCCCATCAGCGCGAGGAAGCCCGCGACGAACCCGGTCAGCGCGACGCCGGCGACCGTCCGCCACGCCGAGCGCGGGTCGTCCACCAGCCGCCGCCCGGCCAGCAGCCGCGCCGGGCTCCGCGCGAGGCCGACGGTGACGCGGCCGATCAGCGCGACCACCCATGGCCCGGCGAGGTTGATCGCGACGAAGGCCAGCATGAGGAACAGCAGCATGATCACCAGGCCGGTCCGGCCCATGCCGGTCAGCCCGCCGCTCAGCGCGCCGAACGCGACCACGACCGCGGCGAGCAGCAGCAGCCGGACGGCGCGCATCGCCGGCGGCGTCTCGCGGCGGGCGACGCCGAGCGGGCTCACCACGACGCGGCGCAGCCCGGCGACCGCGCTGGCGCCGACCAGGACGGGCACCGCCGCGAGCAGCGCCGCGACGGTGGGCGCGCCCGGCCACAGGTCGGCGGCGTACCAGCCGCCGCCCGCGATCGCGATGCGGGTGAGCGCGGGGATCGCCGCCGCGTACAGGACGGTCCCGGCCAGCGCGCCCGCCGCCGCGGTGAGCACGGCCTCGGCCGTGGTGATCGCGACGACCTGCCCGGGCGTGGCGCCGACCAGCCGCAGCGCGGCGAGGCGCCGGTCGCGGCGCGCCACCGTCAGCCGGGCGGCGGCGCCGCCGAACACCAGCAGCGGCACGACCATCAGCACCGACGCGATCGCGACGAGCGCCTGGTAGACGCTGGAAACCGCGGCGGTGTCCGTCGGGAACCGCGCGATGGCGGTGGGCGCGGCGGTGTTCTCCACCCCGGAGAGGTCGTCGCGGTGCGCCGTCATGGCGGGATCGCCGGGGCGGTGGCCGACCACGGCGACGAGCTCTCCCGGGTGGATCAGCGCGTCGCGTCCGAGCGTCCCGGCGCGGGCGGGGAAGCGGCCCGCGAGCTGATCGGCGGGCAGGTCCTTGATGAGACGGGCGAGCGCGGGCGAGGTCCAGGTCTCGCCGGGCCTCGGGAAGCGCGGCATGCCCGGCGGGGCGGGCGCGTCCGGCTTCAGCGCCGCCAGTTCCACGACGGTGATCGGCCGGCCGCGGACGTAGTCGGTCGCGAGGGCCTCGACCATCACCGGGCGCGCGTCCGCCTTCCCCGGATGCCGCCACGCATCGGCGTGGGAGCGCTGCGCGAACGCGAGGTTGGCGCTGACCGCGAACAGCAGCAGCCCGGTGGAGACGGCCACCGCGGCGAGGGTGAGCAGCGAGCCGAGCAGGTTGCGTCGGCCCCCGCCGCGCAGCAACCGCCAGGTCAGCTCCAGGGTCCTGCGCATCACGCCGCTCCGTGGACCGGTTGCCGCACGCGGCCGTCGCGGACCTGGACCGTCCGGTCGCACCAGCGCGCCACGGACGGGTCGTGCGTCACCACGACCAGCGAGGCGTCGTTGTGCCGGGTCGCCTCGGTCAGCAGCCGCATCGTCTCGTGGCCGGTGGCCTGGTCGAGCGCGCCCGTCGGCTCGTCGGCGAAGACGACCGCCGGACGCGGCGCCAGCGCCCGGGCGATCGCCACCCGCTGCGCCTGCCCGCCGGACAGCTCGCCCGGACGCCGGCCCTCCAGCCCGCCGAGCCCGAGCGGGCCGAACCAGGTCCGGGCGACCTTGACGGCCTCCCGGCGCGGCGTCCCGTTCAGCATCAGCGGGAGCGCGACGTTCTCCTCGGCGGGCAGTTCGGGGAGCAGCTGCCCGAACTGGAAGACGAACCCGAACCGGGTGCGGCGCAGCGCGCTGCGGCGGCGCTCGCCGAGCGCGTCGATCCGCTGCCCGAGCAGGTGCACCTCCCCCGCGTCCGGGCGCATGATCCCGGCGAGGCAGTGCAGCAGGGTGGACTTGCCGGAGCCGCTCGGCCCCATGATCGCGACGGTCTCGGCGCGGCCGACGGCGAGGTCGACGCCGTCCAGCGCGACGGCGGTGCCGAACCGCTTGGCCAGGCCGCGTCCCGCCAGGACGGGCTCCGGCCGCCCGGATGACGGGGCCCCGCTCACGCCGCGGCCCTCCGCGACTCCCCGGCGGACCGCAGCTCGACGACCTCGACGCCCTCGGCGCCGGGCCCGGCGTCCGGCTCCGAGGGGCCGCGCGACCGCCGGTCCCGGATCGACTCGGTGATCTCCCGGACGGGGATCACCAGTCCGCCGTAGATCACGAAGACGGTGAACAGGACGATGAGGGGGGTGTAGATCGGTTCCATGGCTCCAGCGTGCGGCGCGCCGGGCCCCGCGCACATCGGGCACACGTCCGGTC
The DNA here is from genome assembly GCF_030283205.1 of Actinomadura opuntiae. Lineage (GTDB taxonomy): Bacteria > Actinomycetota > Actinomycetes > Streptosporangiales > Streptosporangiaceae > Spirillospora. Next base: position 309,312 of record NZ_JASNWF010000012.1, on the reverse strand, counting down.
CGGGCGGGCCGGGCATCGGCCGAACGGCCGATCCGGGGGTCCGCTCGGGGTCGTAACCTGCATAGTCGTGAGCGACACGGGAACGGGGCTGGACCGCATCCACTCGGTGGGCGGCTGCCTGATGCGCGCCGCCTACGGCGGGTTCGCCTTCCTGTACCTGCTGGGCGGGCTGATCGCGGTGCACCACGAGCCGCCCCAGCTGTGGCTGATCCTCTTCGCCGCGGTGGCGAACGCGGCGGCGCTCGCGCCGCGCCGGTGGCTGGTCCGCGCCGCGGTGGCCGCCGGGGCGCTGTCGCTGGCCGGCACCGCCGGCATCTGCGCCGCGGCCGACCTGCACAACAGCAACCCCGGGGTGTTCGCCGAGATCGGCGGGCTGCTGATCGTCATCGCGCGGACGGTCTGGAAGGCCGCCCGCGACCGGATCGTCCCGCTGACCGTGCTGCTCGGCGCCGCGGTGCTGGCCATCCCGCTGCGCTGGTCGCCGGTGGGCGCGCTGCTGTTCACCGCGCCGCTCGGCATCACCGTCGCGGTCGCCCTCGGCGTCGGGCTCTACCTGCGCGCGGTGGACGCCCGGCGGGCCCGGTCGCTGGCGGCGGCGCGCCGCGACGAGCGGCTGGAACTGGCCCGCGACCTGCACGACTTCGTCGCCCACCATGTGACCGGCATCGTCGTCCAGGCGCAGGCCGCGCGGTTCGCGGCGCAGTCGGGCGCGGCGCAGTCGCCGGAGCAGCTCGACACCATGTTCGGCGGGATCGAGAAGGCCGGCACCGAGGCGCTGACGTCGATGCGGCAGATGGTCGGGCTGCTGCGGGACGCCCAGCACACCGCCGCGCCCGACGGCGAGGCGTTCGGGGGCGGCGGCGCGCGGGCGGGCGAGGCGGCGACCCGCCCGGTCGGCGACCTCACCCGGCTGCGCGACCTGGTCGCCGGTTTCGCCCACCCGCCCGCCACCCTCGCGCTCGCGCCCGACGTCGGCGCGCTGCCGCCCGAGGTCGCCGCGTCCGTGCACCGGGTCGTGCAGGAGGCGCTGACCAACGTCCGCAAGCACGCCGCCGACGCCGCGTCCGTCCACGTGGAGGTCGCGCGGGTGGGCGGCGGGTCGGTGGAGGTCAGCGTCCGCGACGACGGGCAGGGCCGGGGCCGCCGGCTGCCGTCCTCGGGCTTCGGCCTGGCCGGGCTGACCGAGCGGGTGGACGCCCTCGGCGGCCGCCTGCACGCCGGCCCCCGCCCCGAAGGCGGCTGGGAGGTAGTCGCCCGCCTCCCCGCCCGCGACACGTGAGGCCCGAGGCGCCCGGTGCGGCGGCGGGCGCGCGGCGAAATGCTGACACAATCGGCACCGTGACGATCCGTGTACTGATCGCCGACGACCAGCAGATGGTCCGGACCGGGTTCCGGATGATCGTGGACTCGCAGCCGGACATGGAGGTGGTCGGGGAGGCCGCCGACGGCGCCGAGGCCGTCGCGCTGACCCGCCGGCTCCGTCCCGACGTGTGCCTGTTCGACATCCGGATGCCGAAGCTGGACGGGCTGGAGGCGACCCGCGCCGTCGCGGGCCCGGACGCGGCGGACCCGCCGCGCGTGGTGATCGTCACGACGTTCGACATGGACGAGTACGTGTACGGGGCGCTGCGCGGCGGCGCGGTCGGCTTCCTGCTCAAGGACAGCGGCCCGGCGCTGCTGCTCGAGGCGGTGCGCGCGGCGGCCAACGGGGAGTCGCTGGTGTCGCCGTCGATCACCGTCCGGCTGCTGGAGCACCTGGCACGCCCGCCCGCCGCGCCCGCGCCGCCCGGCGAGCGGCCCACCGACCGGGAGCTGGACGTCGTCCGGCTCGTGGCGCGCGGCCGCACGAACGAGGAGATCGCCGCGGAGCTGTTCGTGTCGCTGTCCACGGTGAAGACGCACCTCGGCAGCGTGATGCACAAGCTCGGCGCGCGGAACCGGGTCGAGGTCGCGGCGTGGGCGTGGGAGTCGGGCCTGATGACCTGACCGCCCCGGACGGGGAGCGGGGCGCGCGCATCGAAGGAGCTACGGGGGAACGGCACTGGCACCGGAGTCGATCGACGGCATCCCCCTGACCGTGGCGGTCATCTGGATCATGTGCGCCGCCGGGTGGGGGGTGGTCCTGGCGGGGCTGCGCCGCGGCCTGCGCGGCCCGGGCCGCGGGCCCGCGCTGTTCGCGCACACCGCCACCCCGGCGGGCGCCGTCCTGCTGTTCGCGCTGATCGGCTACGGGTCGCTGTACGCGACGATCGCGCTGGCGGCGCAGTGGTGGTCGCTGTCGCTGGTGACGGGGTTCCGGCCCGCCCGGCTGGTGGCCGATGGCGGCCTGCGGCGGCTGGCCGCGTGGCTGCTGCTGACCGCGGCCGTGACGTATGTGGCGGGACGCCTCGTCCTCGGCCGGTAGCGGCGGGCCGCGGCCGAAGATCCGCCGGACGAGTGCGAACCCTTCGCGGGCCAACCAAGTCAAACCTACGTAGTATCCGAAGCAACGAACCGCGAAATAGGGCCCCTCGGAGGTGAAAACCATGCCGTGCGCACTATGCGGCGACATCATCCCGTCCGAGGTCGCCCGGTGCCCGGCATGCGGTGCCTGGGCGCGGCGCCGCGACTTCCGCGCGGTCGGGGTGGCGGTGTTCATGCTGCTCGGCTTCGACGCGTTCGTCTCGCTCGGCTCGGGGATCAGCCTGCTGAGGATGGCCCGTCCGCTGCACGACGCGACCCATGACACCTACGACGCGTCCGCCACCGGCAAGGCCCTCGCCCCGTACGGGGACGTGTTCCTGATCGGCGCGATCATGGCGGGGGTGACCGGCCTGCTGTACCTGGCGTGGCTGTGGCGCGCCTACGGGCAGTCGCCGGGGCCGCACCGCCACCACCGCGCCTGGGTGCTGCTCGGCTGGTTCTGCCCCGTGGTCAACCTGTGGCTGCCGCCGCGCCTGGTCTACGAGGTCTGGGTGAACAGCGGCCGGTACCGGACGGCGGAGCGGCAGGCGGCCGGCCTGGTCGTGGCCGGCTGGTGGGGGTGCGCGCTGCTCGGCCTGGTGCTCTCCCGCATGTTCGACCACGGCAGCGTCGACACCCTCGCCGACGCGCGCTTCGACGTGCACGTCGGCGTCGCCGCGGCCGCCTTCCAGGCCCTCGCGGCCGCGCTGTGCATGGCCACCGTCTTCAAGATCACCCGGTTGCAGGTCGTCCGCGACTAGGTCGGCGCCGGGCCGGACGAGCCGCCGCTGGCGTGCCAGAGCGGGACGCGCGGCGGGTTGCCGCCCGCCGGGGCGATGTCGGAGTACGGGGACATCGCGAATCCCGTCGGTTGGACGATGCGGCGGCCGACCGGGCGGGCCCGCGGCCCCCGCTCGGCCATGGCGGCGCGGACGGCGTCCATGCCGCCGTCCCGCCACCGCTCGAACAGGGACGTGAGGTCCCAGCAGGCCGTCGCGGTGATCGAGACGGCGCGGGCGCCGGCGTGCCGGACCCGGCCCCGCACGACCAGCAGCCACGAGCCGAACACCGTCGCGGCGCAGCGTTCCTGCACCGACTCGAAGAACGCCAGGTCGACGGGGCCGGTGGAGTCGTCCAGCGTCGCGAAGATGACCCGCTGCCCGGACCGGACGGCCGGGGTCTGCGTCGCGACCTTCACCCCGGCGACCAGCACGTCCGATCCGCCCGGACGGCCGGGCAGCGCGGCGGCGCGGACGACGCCGAGGCCGTCGAGCAGCCCGTCGTAGAAGCCGAGGACGTGCCGGCTGACGTCCATGCCGAGAATGTCCAGCTCGGCCTCGACGACCTCGGCGGGCGTCATCGGCGGCAGTTCGCCGAGCGGGACGGGCTCGGCGAGGCCGATCTCCACTCCGGACAGGGCGCCGTCGCCGTCCTCGTAGCCGAGCGGCAGCTGCCCCTCGACCACGGCGGGGCCGGAGCGGCGGGCGGTGACGCGGTCGAGGGCGCCGACGCGGCAGAGCAGGTCACGGCGCGGCACCTCCTCGTCCGGGTAGAGCGCGTCGAACGCCCCGGCGAGGACGAGGCGCTCGGCGGTCGGGCGCGACACCCGGGCGCGCCGCCAGAAGTCGGTCAGCGACGCGTACGGCCGCGCGCCGACGATCGTGCCGACCTCGGCGTCGCTGATGCCCCTGACCTCGTTCAACGCGACGCGGATCCCCGTGGGGCCGCCTTCGGAGACGGGTTCGGCGTGCCACTCCCGCGCGGACCGGTTGACGTCCAGCGGCAGGATCGGCACACCGAAATGCCGCGCGTCGTCCAGGATGACCCGCTTGGGATACATGCCGGGGTCATGGGTGAGAACGCCGGCGTAGAACGCGGCGGTGTGGTGCCGTTTCAGCCAGGCGGACTGGTACGTCGGCAGCGCGAACGACGCGGCGTGCGCCTTGCAGAACCCGAACGCGCCGAACGCGGTGAGCGTCCGCCAGACCCGTTCGACGGTCGGCTCGTCGTAGCCGCGCGTCCGCGCCCGCTCGCGGAACCAGGCGCCGACGACGGCCTGGCCGCGCTCGTGGTTCAGGCTGCGCCGCGCCGCCTCCGCCGTCGACAGGCCGCAACCGGTCATCACGTCGAAGACCCGCAGCACCTGCTCGTGGAAGACGACGACGCCGAGGCTCTCGCGCAGCACCGGTTCCAGGTCGGGGTGCGGGTAGTCGGGTTCCCGGGTCCCGGCGCGGGCGTCCAGGAACGGCGACACCATGTCGGAGTTGACCGGCCCGGGGCGGAACAGCGAGATGTCGATGACGAGATCGTCGAGGTTCCACGGCTGGAGGCGGCCGATCAGCTCGCGCTGGCCGGGCGACTCGATCTGGAAGCAGCCGAGCGTGCGGGACGTGCGGATCAGCGCGTAGGTGTCGGGGTCGTCGCGCGGGACGGCCTCCAGATCGATCTCCTCGCCGGTGGTCCGCGCGACCTCCGCGACCGCGTGCGCCATCGCCGACTGCATCCGGACGCCGATGACGTCGAGCTTCAGCAGGCCCATCGCCTCGACGTCGTCCTTGTCGAACTGGCTCATCGGGAACCCCAGCGCGCTCTGCTCGACGGGCACGCGGTCGCGCAGCGTCGCGTTGGACAGCAGCACCCCGCACGGGTGCATGGCGATGTGCCGGGGCAGGCCGTCGAGCCGCTCGGCGATGCGGAACAGCACCTCCAGGCGCCCCTGCGACAGGTTGCTCTGCCGCAGTTCCGGCAGGTCGCGCAGCGCGGCGCCGATCTGGCTCGCGCGGATGTGCGGGAACGCCTTGGCGATCGCGTCGATCTCCTGCGGCGGCAGCCCGACGGCGTTGCCGACGTCGCGGATCGCGCTGCGCGCCCGGTAGGTCTCCATCATCGACACGCACGCCGTGCCGTCGGCGCCGTACCGGTCGAACAGGGCCTCGTACGCCTCCAGCCGCCGCGCGGACTCGACGTCGAGATCGATGTCGGGCAGCCCCTCGCGGCTGTCGGCGAGGAACCGCTCCATGACCAGGTCGTGCCGGAGCGGATCGAGGTCGCCGATACCGAGCAGGTAGTTGACCAGGCTGCCCGCGCCCGAGCCGCGGATCGCGCAGCGGATGCCACGCGACCGGATCAGCGCGGCGGCGTCGGCGACCGTCAGGAAGTACGGGGCGAGCCCCTTGCGGGCGATCACGCCCAGCTCCTCAGCGAGCCGCGCCTCCGCGCGTCGTCCGAGCCCGCGCCGGGCCATCCCCTCAGCGCAGCGGGCGGCGAGCCGCGCGTGCGCGTCACCGCTCACCTCGGGCAGATGCACCGCGCCCATCCCCAGGTCACGGCCCGGATCCAGGACGCACCGCACCGACAGCCGCCGGGTCTGCGCGAGCAGCGCCCCGGCCTCGTCCGGGCCGCAGGCCAGCTCGGCGACGCGGCGCATCTGCGGCTCCGACTTCAGGTAGGCGTGTCCGGTGCGGTCGTCCAGGTGCCGGCGGTCCAGCGGGACGAGCCGCCGCGTCGCGTCCAGCACCTGCGCCACCGGATGGTCGGCCGCCTCCAGATACCTGACGGCATTGCCGAGCACCGCGGGCACCCCGGACTCCCGGGCGAGCGCGAGCATCCGCGCCGCCCGGTGCCCGTCGCCCACGTCGTGGTGGTCGACGATCTCGATCACCGTCTCGGCGGTCGCGCGCCATCGCGCCAGCAGCCGGGACGCCACGTCCGGACGCCGCGCCGCGATCGCCCGTCCCACGTCGGAGGCGGGGCCGAGCAGGACCACGAGCCCGTCGGCATGGGCACCGACCATCTCCCGCGTCGTCACCGGGTGCCCACGCTCCCCGGCCGCGTGCGCCGCGGTGACCAGCCGGCACAGCGACCGCCACCCCGTCCGCCCCTCGGCCAGCACCACGACCCGCTCACCACCCGCGAAGCCGAGATCGGCGCCCACGACCGCGCCGATCCCCGCGCCGTCGCACGCCATGACGTGCCGGACGGCGCCGTACAGCCCGTCCCGGTCGGTCAGCGCGAGCGTCTCCATGCCGAGCTCGGCCGCACGCGCGGCCAGCGCGGCGGGCGGTGCCGCCCCGTACCGCTGCGAGTACGCCGAAGCGACGTGAAGGTGCACGTCAATCCCATACCCGCGACAGCAGCCACGTCTCGGACGCCGCGTCGTAGCGCAGCTCGTAGACGCCGATCTCCCGGTCCGGGGTCGCCTCGACCCGCCAGAACTCCCGCTCTCCGGTGGCCTCGCCGTCGGGATGCTGCTCCCGCCACCAGTCGCGGGTCGTGACCCAGTGCTCCAGCACCCGCCGGATGCGGTAGAGCCGGCCACGCCAGACGAACCGGACCGGACGCCCGTCGCTCACCCAGACGTCCACCGGGTCGCCGAACACGCGTGTCATCTGCCTCCCCCTCGTGCCCGCCGCACGGGGGAAGGACATGCGGCTGTTCGAACATACGTTCGCGACCGAGTCTAGAGACCCCCGCCACCCCCCGGCAAGGCGCCCCCACCCCCGACACGACCACCGCAACCGGCACCCCAGCCACGCGCCGACCCGAACCGTCGCGATCGCGAGCGAAGCCGGATTCGAGCGAAGCGAGTATCCGATCGCGCAGCGAGGCCCCCAGGGCCGAGTCGAAGCGATGCAGCGATCGCACGCATTGCCCGCCGAAGGAAGGCCCTCTAGGGCCTGACGCCAAGGGCAATGCAAATAAGCACAGCAGCGTCGGTGGCGGTGTCGGCCATGCCGCCGCCGGCCCACAGGTAGGACCAGCCGGTGCCGACGGGGGTGGCGACGACCATCATGTGCCGGTCCGGGCGGGGGCCGTGGACGCTCAGCACGCTTTCGGCGGGGCCGGCGAGGCGGCAGGACAGGCCTCGGGCCTCCAGTTCGTACGCCAGGGCCGCCAGGTGCCGGCGACGCACCTCGGCGATCTCTCGTCCATCGGCTCCAGACACCCGCATCAGCCGCCTCAGCATGGACCGGGCCGTCCGCCCGGCGACCTTGTGCGATCGGGCGGCGACGGTTGGTGACCGCTTTCAGGATGACCGGTGCCGGCGGGCGGTGCAGCGGAAACGCCGAGAGTGGGACGGTGGTTTTCCCGGCCTGGCGGCGGTGGTCCGGGCGGGCGGGGCGGCGCCCTCTTCCCACGTGCGCCAATCGGCGCGCGGGCGGTGCGGCCTTCCGGACAACGGAACCCGGTTCGGATGCGGAGGGTCCGTCCGTGATAGAAGCCTCTCTGAGACGGGCCGTCCCGCGCCCGGCCCCGCAGAAGGAGCCAGCCGATGACCGCCGCCCCCGCCGGTGACGCGCCGGATCCCCCGGAAGGCGCAGGCGTCCCGGAGCGGACCGAGCGCGCCCTGGCGGGGCTGCGCGAGCGCAAGAAGCAGAAGACGCGGCTCGCGCTGATCGACGCGGCGCTCGAGTTGTTCCTCGAGCAGGGCTACGAGGCGACGACGATCGACGAGATCGTGGCGGCGGTGGAGGTGTCGCAGCGCACGTTCTTCCGCTACTTCGCCACCAAGGAGGACGTGGTCACGAGCTTTCCCGCCGAGCACGACCACGTGCTGGCGGAGGCGCTGGCGGAGCGGCCGGCGGGCGAGCGCCCGTTCACGGCGCTGTTCGAGTCGCTGCGGGTGGTGCTGCGCACCATCGCGGGCAGCGATCCGGCCGAGAGCGAGCGGTTCCGCCGTGTCCAGCAGGTGATCGAGGCGACGCCGTCGCTGATCTCGGCGCAGATGGCGCGGTACAAGGCGGCGGAGAGCGACCTCGCGGAGGTGATCGCGCGGCGGGAGGGCGTCGATCCGGTGCGGGATCTGCGGCCGAGGATCGTCGTGGCGTTCTACTCCTCGGCGACGCGGATCGCGTTCGAGGACTGCGCGCGGCAGGACATCTGGGATCCCGAGACCGTCGCGGCCCGGGTGGAGGAGGCCGTCGCGCTGGTCAGCCGCACGATGCGCGACTGGGTGTGACGGGCGCGGAATAGCCCGCGGGCACGCCGGGTTGCGGCGTTCCGGAGGCTTCCCCGAACGGCAGGAGTGGAACATGCGCGCGATCGTCGTCGCCGAGAACGGCGGCCCGGAGGTGCTGAAGGCCGGCGAGCGTCCCGACCCGGTCCCCGGGCCCGGTGAGGTGCTCGTCGACGTGGCGGCGAGCGGTGTCAACTTCATCGACGTCTACTACCGGACGGGCGCCTACGCGCAGCCGCTGCCGTACACGCCGGGCGTGGAGGGCGCGGGCACGGTCGCCGCGGTGGGCGAGGGCGTCGGCGACTTCGCGGTGGGCGACCGGGTGGCCTGGGCGAACGTGCCCGGGTCGTACGCGCAGCGGGCGGCGGTGCCGGCGGACAAGGTCGTGCCCGTCCCGGACGGGGTGGGCCTGGAGGACGCGGCCGCCGCGCTGCTGCAGGGCATGACGGCGCACTACCTGACGCGTTCGGTGCACGAGGTGAAGGAGGGCGACACCGTCCTGGTGCACGCGGCTGCGGGCGGGATGGGCCTGCTGCTCACCCAGGTCGCCACGGCGGCGGGCGCGCGCGTGATCGGGACCGCGTCGACGCCCGAGAAGAAGCAGGCGGCGCGGGACGCGGGCGCCGACGAGGTGCTGGACTACGACGGCTTCGCCGACCGGGTGCGGGAGCTGACCGGCGGCGAGGGCGTCGCCGTGGTGTACGACGGCGTCGGCGCGCCCACGTTCGACGGCAGCCTGGCGAGCCTGCGGCGGCGCGGCGTCATGGCGCTGTACGGCGCGGCGGGCGGGAAGGTGCCGCCGTTCGACCCGCAGCGGCTGAACGCGGCGGGTTCGCTGTTCCTGACGCGGCCGACGCTCCTGCACTACACCGCGACCCGCGAGGAGCTGCTGGAACGCGCCGCCGACGTGTACGGCTGGATCGCGGCGGGCACTCTGGACCTGCACATCGGGCACCGGTACGACCTCGCCGACGCGGCCGCCGCGCACGCCGACCTGGAGGCGCGCCGCACCACGGGCAAGCTGCTGCTGATCCCCTGACGAAGCGCGCGCATCGATGATCAGGGCGGCGCCGGCTCCCTTAGCCTTGCCTCCATGACGACATACGCCGCCGATCCCCTCGAACAGGACGAGCCGCGCGTGCTCGGGCCCTACCGCCTGCTCGGCCGGCTCGGCCGCGGCGGGATGGGCACCGTGTACCTGGCCGCCGAGCCGGACGGGCGCCGGGTCGCGGTGAAGGTCGTCAACCGGGAGCTGGCCGGGGAGCCGGCGTTCGTCGCCCGGTTCCGCCGCGAGGTCACCGCGGCGCGCCGCGTCCACCGGTTCTGCACCGCGCCCGTGCTGGACGCCGAGCTCGACCAGGACCCGCCCTACGTCGTCACCGAGTACATCGACGGGCCCAGCCTGGAGGCGGCCGTCCGGGAGCGCGGGCCGCTGCCCGGCTCGGACCTGGAGTCGCTCGCAGTCGGGGTCGCGACGGCGCTCACCGCGATCCATGGCGCGGGGATCGTGCACCGCGACCTCAAGCCCGCGAACGTGCTGCTGTCGTCCACCGGACCGCGCGTCATCGACTTCGGCATCGCCCGCGCCCTCGACGCGGCCGACGGCCCCACCCGTACCGGCCAGTTCGTCGGCACCCCGTCCTACCTCGCACCCGAGGTGCTGCACGGCGGGCCGGTCGAGCAGGCGTCGGACGTCTTCGCGTGGGGCTGCGTGATCGCCTTCGCCGGGACGGGCCGCCCGCCGTTCCAGGGCGAGTCGGTCGCCGACACCTTCCGCCGGATCGGCGCGGAGGCGCCGGTGCTGGACGGCCTGGACCCGCGGCTGCGCGCCATCGTCGCCGCCGCGCTCGACAAGGACCCGCACCGCCGGCCGACCGCGGAGCAGTTGCTCGCCCGGCTCGTCGGGCAGGAGCGGGCCGACCCGGAACGGGCCGCGGCGACGGTCTCGGCGGTCTGGCGGCGGCCGGACGGCGTGCCGCCCGCGCCGCTTCCGCCGCCCGCGCCCGCCCCGGCGGCGGCGCCGCACGTCCCGGCGCCGCGTCCCGCCGTGCAGCCCGCCGATGAGGCGTCCGCTGTCCCGGAGCCCAGCGAGACCGCGGCGCGTCCGGTGGAGCGGGGCGCGGACGAGGAGACCGTGCTGGTCGACCTGCCGTTCCCGGCGGCGTGGCGCGGGCCGCGGCGCTGGTTCACCCTGCTGCGCGGACTGCTGGTGATCCCGCACCTGCTGGTGATGCTGCTCATGTACGCCGCGCTGGTGGTGGTGATGCTGCTGAGCTGGCTGGTCATCCCGTTCACCGGCCGCTACCCGCGCCCGCTCTACGGCCTGGCCGTCGGCTGCCAGCGCTGGTCGAGCCGCGTCGTGGCGTACGCCTTCGGGCTCACCGGCGAGAAGCTGCCGCCGTTCCGCACGCTGCCCCGCGCCCGCCGGACCCGCTGAACCCGCGTCCGCCCGCTGAACCCGAGGGGCGCTTCGCGCGTCTGAAACGTCGGCCCCCACTAGGGTGCTACGCGAACCCCCCGAAAACCCCCTTCCCAGGAACGACACACCATGACGACGCACGCAGGAGAGAACGGCGAGGCCCTGCGCCCCGAGGACCCCACCGGGCTCGGCCCCTACCGGCTGGTCGGGCGGCTCGGCCGCGGCGGCATGGGCACGGTCTACCTCGGCGAGGACGCCGGCGGCCGGCGCGTCGCCGTCAAGGTGATCAACCGCGAGCTGGCCGGGGAGGCGCCGTTCCGCGACCGGTTCCGCCGCGAGGTGACGGCCGCGCGGCAGGTCCGCCGGTTCTGCACCGCGCCGGTGCTGGACGCCGAGCTGGACCGCGACCCGCTGTACGTGGTCACCGAGTACATCGAGGGCCCGAGCCTGGAGGCCGCCGTCGCCGAGCGGGGTCCGCTGCCCGGCTCCGACCTGGAGGGCCTGGCCGTCGGGGTGGCCACCGCGCTCGCCGCGATCCACGGCGCCGGGATCGTGCACCGCGACCTCAAGCCCGCGAACGTGCTGCTGTCGTCCACCGGGCCGCGCGTCATCGACTTCGGCATCGCCCGCGCCCTCGACGCGGCCGACGGCCCGACCCGCACCGGCCAGTTCGTCGGGACGCCGAACTACCTGCCGCCCGAGCTGCTGCGCGGCGAGCCGGTCACCCCGGCCTCCGACGTGTTCTCCTGGGGCTGCGTCGTCGCCTACGCCGGGACGGGCACCGCGCCGTTCGCCGGCAACACCGTCCCGGAGATCTTCTACCGGGTCGCGCACGACGAGCCGAAGCTGGACGGCCTCGACCCGGCGCTGCGCGACATCGTCGCCGCCGCGCTCGGCAAGGACCCGCACAAGCGGCCGTCGGTCCAGGAGCTGCTCGGCCGGCTGGTCGGCTCCGGGCGGACGCCCGACCCGGCCGTGCTCGCCCAGACCGTCCAGGCGAGCTGGCACGGCGCGGGGACGGAGCCGACCGTCCAGGCCCAGCCCCAGCCCGCGGGGTTCGAGCCCGCGGGGTTCCAGCAGACCCCGCCGCGGCCGGGGCCGACCGCGCTGCTCGGCGCGGACGCGACGCGCGGCGACGGCCGTCCCGCCGCGGGCGCGCGCCGCCCCGCAAAGCGCCCGCTGATCATCGCCGGCGCCGTCGTCGCCGCGCTGGCCGTCGCCGCCGTGGTCGCGTTCACCCTGCTCGGCCCGGACGGCCCGCCGGACAAGCTCGCGACCGTGTTCAGCGACGACTTCTCCAACCAGGACTCCGGCTGGGGCGGCTCCAACTTCACCAGCCAGTACGGCTACAAGGACGGCAAGTACTGGATCGACACCGACAGCATCACCGCCGCGCGGTCGCGGGACGTGCCGAAGGACCCCAAGGACGTCCCCGATCCGATGCTGATGACCGTCACGGTGACCGTCGCGCAGGGCGCGCCGGACGCGCACTACGGCATGGCGTGCCGGTCGGGCGACAACGGCAAGCAGCAGTACACCTTCCTCGTCCGGCACGACGGCAAGGGCGCGACGCTCCGCAAGGCCAGCGCGTCCCTGGGCTCCAAGGAGCTGGCCGACCCCAGTTCGGTGCCCGGTTTCTCCGCGAAGGGGCCGAACAAGTTGCAGATCGCCTGCGAGGGGAAGGACGGCGGCAAGAAGGTGCGGCTGCGGCTGTGGGTGAACGGGAAGCAGGTCTTCGACAAGACCGACGCCGACCAGCCGCTGCCGAACGGCTCGGCGAAGCTGCAGATCGAGCGGGGCGGCAACCAGGCGCAGCAGAGTTTCGTCGGCTTCGACGACTTCGACCTGTCGAAGATCACCGGCTGACGGTCAGCGGGGCGGCAGATAGCCGGCGATCCAGCGGGTCAGCTCGGCGAACACCGCGCGGCGGGCGGGCTCGGCGGACAGCGTCAGGTCGTGCAGCCCGCCGTCGATCCGCACGAGCGTGAGGTGCCGGCCGAGCCGGGACGCCCACTTCGCCATGTGCGCGACGTCCAGGACGGCGTCGGCGCCGGTGACGTCCAGCACCTTGCGCGACGGGCGGACGCTGCGCGAGGACGCCATCACCAGCACCGGCACGTCGATGTCCAGGCCCTTGTGCGCGCGCAGCTGGCCGCGCCGGACCGCGTCGAGCCACGCCGCGCGGACCGGGAACCCCTCGAGCGGCTTCCAGGCGAGGTCGAAGTCCCATTCGCCCTCGTGGTCGCGGTGGATGCTGCGCGGGTACCGGTCGCTCACCCCGGCGGGCAGCGTCGCCTTCGGGAACCGGGGGCGCAGCGCCCGCGCCAGGCCCGCGCCGATCTTGCGCATCGGCAGCGGCTCGTTGATGTCGAGGAACGGGCTGTTGAGGAACACCCCGTCCACCAGGCCCTTCCCGCGGGCCCGGTCGGCCCACAGCGCGGCGATCAGCCCGCCGGTGGAGTGCCCGTTCAGCAGCAGCGTGCCGTGCCCGTCCACGTCCCGGACGATCCGGACGGCCTCGTCGATCTCGGGGAAGTACTCGCTCAGGCTCTCGACGTAGTTCGGCGTCTGGTGCGGCCGCAGGGAGCGCCCGTACTTGCGCAGGTCGAGGGCGTAGAAGTCGAAGCCGAGGTCGAGGTAGAAGTCGGCGAGGTGGGTCTGGAAGAAGTAGTCGACGAACCCGTGCAGGTAGAGCACCGCCCGGTCGGACGGTTCCGCGCCGCGCCGCCGGACGAGCGTCGCCACGACCTCGCCCTCGGCGTCGCGTCCCATCGGCAGCTCGATCGCCTCGTACCCGGGGCCGAGCACATCCGCCGTCACGTCCATCGCGCCTCCCTCGCCGTACCGCCGCCCCTCAGCGTACGGTGCGGGCCCATCGCCCCGGATCGCCATATTCGGACGTCCGATATGTGGATCGCCACGGTCCCAAAGTCCCCTAGGGTGTGTGACGACCCCGTCACGGGTCGCGACCCCCAGCCGCCGACAGGGAAACCCGGAGCGATGACCGACACCACCGACGACCGTTCGACCCGGCTGCGGACGGGGCTGCGCCGCCGCCACATGACGATGCTCGCCATCGGCGGCGCGGTCGGCGCGGGGCTGTTCGTCGGCAGCGGCGCCGTGATCGGCACCGCCGGGCCGGCCGCGGTCGTGTCGTATGCGGCGGCGGGCGTGCTGGTGCTGTGCGTGCTGCGGGCCCTCGGCGAGATGGTCGTGGCGCGGCCGGTCGCCGGGTCGCTCGCCGAGTACGCGCGGATGGCGCTCGGCCCGTTCGCCGGGTTCACGATCGGCTGGCTGTACTGGTACCTGTACGTCATCCTCGTCGGCGCCGAGGCGACCGCGGGCGCGGCGATCCTGGCCGGCTGGATCGACCTGCCGCAGTGGTTCCTCGCCGCGGTGCTGCTGGTGGTGATGACGGCGGTCAACCTCGTGTCGGTCCGCTCGTTCGGCGAGTTCGAGTTCTGGTTCGCCTCGATCAAGGTCGCCGCGATCCTGGTGTTCCTCGTGCTGGGCGTGCTCTGGGTCGCCGGCCTGTGGCCGGACTCCCCCGGCGGCCTGGACGTGCTGACCGGGCACGGCGGCTTCGCCCCCAACGGCGTCAAGGCGATCTTCACCGCGATCGTGGCGGTGATGTTCGCCTTCGGCGGCACCGAGATCGTCACGGTCGCCGCCGCCGAGAGCGCGGAGCCCGGCCGCGCCGTCGCGAAGGCCACCGGCAACGTGCTGTACCGCGTCGCGCTGTTCTACGTGCTGTCCATCCTGCTCGTGGTGTCGATCCTGCCGTGGAACGACGCCAAGGTGCTGACCAGCCCGTTCGTCAGCGCGCTGGACCGGCTGGACGTGCCCGCCGCGGGCACGGTGATGCAGGCGGTGATCCTCACCGCGGTGCTGTCGGTGCTGAACTCGGCGATCTACGTCTCGTCCCGGATGCTGTACGTGCTGACCCGGGACGGCGACGCGCCCGCCGGGCTGGTGCGGCTGAACCGGCGCGGCGTCCCGGTCCGCGCGATCCTGCTCGGCACCGTCGCGGCGTGGGCCGCGGTGATCGCCTCGTACGCCTCGCCCGACCAGGTGTTCAAGTTCCTGATGAACTCGATCGGCGTCATCCTGGCGTTCGTCTACCTGTCGATCATGTTCTCGCAGCTGCGGCTGCGCGCCCGGCTGGCGCGCGAGGACCCCGGCGCGTTGAGCTACCGGATGTGGCTGTACCCGTACCTGTCGTGGCTGGTCGTCGCCGCGCTGCTGGCGGTGCTGGTGTCGATGGCGTTCATGCACGCGCAGCGGTCGCAGCTGATCGCCTCGCTGGTCAGCCTCGCCGTGGTGGCCGCCTGCTACCCGCTGCGCGCCCGGTTCGGCAGGAAGCCGCCCGTCACCGCGCCCCCCGTCCTGCCGAAGGCACGCTGACCGCCGCGATGCCCTAGTCTCTCGCGAAGATCATCGGACGGATCGGAGCAGTTCCCCCCATGACGGAACCGGCCCAGCTGGAGGGCAGCCGCACCAGCAACGCGCTGGAGTGCGCGCTGGCCTTCCTCAAGACCTGGTACGGCGAGCCGACCGCCGCGGGCAGCGTGCGCTACGACCCCGCCGACGCGCTCAGTATCCTGCGCGGCGAGCCGCACGCCCGCGAGCGCGCCGAGAGCACCCTCGGCGCCGCGTTCCGCTACATCGGCCCGGACGCCGCCGCGCTCGACGCGATCCGGGACCGGCTGCTGCAGCTCGGGCACGGCCACACGGCGCTGATCGTCAACGGCTGGCATCCGAGCGAGGGCACCGGCACGCACGCCTGGAACGCCTGCAACCACGAGGGCCGCATCGCCTGGATGGACACCTGCCGCGGCGAGCGCGGCCCCGAGCCGCTCTACCCGGACGTGCACGGCGTCTGGGCGATCATCACCGACGCCGCCGGACGGGGGATGCCGTGATCACCCGCGAGTGGGTGCTGGAACGCTCCCGCGCCATGTTCGCCGCCTCCCCCACCGCGACGGGCCCGGTCGAGGTCGGCCTGCACGAGTTCGACCTCGGCTTCGTCGTGTGGCCGGTGGAGCCGCCGCCCGCCGACTGGTCCCGCCCGCCGGACACCATCGGCGGCAGCGTCGTCGTGCTGGACCGGCAGAGCGGCGAGGTGAGCTTCTGGCCCCGCCTGTCCGCCCGCCACGTCGCCGACCTGTACCGCAGGAGCCGGGCGGCGTAGGCGCGGTCAGTCCTTGCGGCCCGTCGCGGCCACAGTGACGCCGAGGCCGATCATCATCAGGCCGCCGGTGCCGCCGATCACCGCCAGCCGGCGCGGCGACCGGGCGAACCAGCCGCGGGCCGCGCCGGCGGCCAGCCCCCAGCAGCTGTCGCACAGCAGCGCGATCACCACGAAGACCAGGGCGAACACGAGCATCTGCAGCGGCACGTGCCCGCGCCCGCGGTCCACGAACTGCGGCAGCACGGCGGCGAGGAAGACGGTCGTCTTCGGGTTCGTGAGGCCGACGACGAAGCCCTGCCACAGGTCCTGGGCGCGGCTGCGGCCGGACGCGCCGCCGGTGGCGCCGATCGCCTCGGTCAGCGACCGGCGGTGCCGGAACGCCTGGATCCCGAGGTACACCAGGTAGACGGCGCCCGCCAGCTTGAGGGCGGTGAACACCAGGACGGACCGTTCCACCACCGAGCCGATCCCGAGCGCGACGGCGACGCCCAGCGCCAGCGCGCCGATCTCGTTGCCGACCACGCTGGTCAGCGCGGTGCCGCGGCCGTGGGCGAGGGCCCGGCCGACGACGAACAGGACGGTCGGCCCCGGGATCAGGATGATGGCCAGCGCCATCGCGGAGAAGGCGAGCAGTTGCCCGGTCGACATCATCCTCGAACAGTACGCACCTGACATCCCGGAGCCCATCCCATTTTTTCACCCGCCCTCGACCTGCCAGGCGGCACCGGACGGCGCGAGGGCGTCGAGGAACCCGGCGGGGTCGAACACCTCGGCGGGCGCGCGCGTCCCGGTCGGGGCGCCGCCCGCGGCGAGCCGCCGGGCGCCCTCGACCGCGACCACGGCCGTGATCCCGTACGGGTCCGTCCCGGTGACCCAGCCGCGCGCGGTACGCCCCGCGCCGTCGGACGCCTCGGCCAGCATGAGCCAGCGGGACGCCGCGCGGGACGCCTCGTCCGGCTCGACGGGAACGCTCTCCACCAGGTCGGCCGTCAGGCCCCGGAACATCGCCGCGACCTCGGCCCGGAGCGCGCTCCGCACGCGCCGGGCCCGCACGTGGCGGGGGACGGTGACGACGCCCGGCAGGGGGAAGGACCCGACCGGTACCTCCCCGTCCCGTTCGCCCGGCACGGCGAGGGTGCGTCCGGCCTCGTCGGCGGGTGCCGCGCCCCACTCCCCGTCGCGGAACTCCAGCGGTTCCGCCTCGCCGATCGCGGCCATCGAACGGGCCGTCCCGCGCGAGGCCGCACCGGGCGGCCGCAGGTCGGCCACCAGGACCTCGTCGACGGTGCCGAGACGGGCGGCGGCGAGTGCGGCGATCAGGTCGCCCGGCGCGCCGTCGTCGGTCATGCCGGGGACGACCGTCACGCCCGCGCGCTCGGCGTCGCCGCCGAAGGCGTCCAGAACGTGCCGCAGGTAGCGCTGCTCCCCCGTGGTGTCCACGTAGTGGCAGCCGGCGGCGATGGCGGCCCGCACGACCGGTTCGCCCCACAGGGTGAACGGCCCCGCGCAGTTGACGACGGTGTCGCAGTCGCGGAACGCCCCGGCCAGCGCGGCGGGATCGTCGAGCCCTGCGACGCGTATCTCGACCTCGTCGCCGCCGGTGCGCGCGGCGGCCTTCCTCAGCCGTTCCTCGTCACGGCCCACGACGACGGGCGTGAGCCCCCGGCGCCGCGCCTCCGCGAGAACGAGCCCTCCGGTGAAACCGCTCGCTCCGTGAACGGCGATCCTCATGGCAGCCTCCCTGTGCAGCTTGATCTTCACGATCACCGTAGGGACGACACGGAAGACTCCCCATGCCTCAGAGTCCAGCTTCCATGTCCATTCGTCTCTCCAGCCGGTGTCACTCGATACGCTCGGCGGCATGGACGTCCTCAGCGACGCGATCACGGCCATGCGTCTCGGCCGGCCGCACTCCTCCCGCACGCTCCTGGAGCCGCCGTGGGGCGTGCGGTTCGGGCCGCAGCCGGGTGCCGGGTTCCACGTGATCCTCAAGGGCGGCTGCTGGCTGATCCCCCCGGCGGGCGACCCGATCCACCTCGGCGTCGGGGACGTCGCGTTCCTGCCGCGCGAGCTGGGCCACGGCCTCGCGGACGCGCCGGACCGCCCGCTGGCCGACGCCCGCTCGCTGCTGCGGCCGGCGGGCGCGGACGATCCGCCGGCGGGGCGCACCGAGATGCTGTGCGGCGCGTACCGCCTCGACCAGTCCCGCGTGCATCCGCTGCTGGCCGAACTGCCGGACGTCGTCCACATCCCGGCGCGGATCGGCCGGCACCCGTCGCTGCGCGGGGCGATCGAACTGCTCGGCCGCGAACTGGACGGCGGGACGCGGCATGGCGGCGACGCCGCGCTGCCCGCCCTGCTGGAGGTCCTCCTCCTCTACATGCTGCGCGCCTGGTACGAGGACCGTCCGGCGGACGAGGCGACGGGCTGGGCCGCGGCGCTGCGGGATCCGGCCGTCGCCGCGGCGCTGCGGGCGGTCCACGACGAACCGGGGCGGCCGTGGACCGTGCGGTCCCTGGCCTGCCGGGCGGACCTGTCCCGCGCCGCGTTCGCGCGCCGTTTCACCGCCACGGTCGGTGCGCCGCCGCTGGCATATCTGACCTGGTGGCGGATGACGGTCGCGGCGCGGCTGCTGCGGGACACCGACCTGCCGCTCCGGTCGGTCGCGGAACGGGTCGGCTACACCTCGGAATTCGCGTTCGCGAAGGCGTTCAAGCGCGAGTTCGCGGAGGCGCCCGGCCGGTTCCGGGAGGCGGCGGCGGAGGATGACCATTCCTGGCCGGTGGATTCACCGTGACGTAGACCACAGCGGCGACATAGCGTGCGCGCATGACCGCCCACGCCTCAGCGGCGTCCGGCCCGATCGAAGCCACCTCCCCCGACGACGTCCCCGCGCTCGCCTGGAGGCCGGTGCTGCTGATCGCCGGGGTGCTCGGGGCGCTGCTGATCGCGGTCGCCGCCCGTTACGGCTACCACCGCGACGAGCTGTACTTCCGGGTCGCCGGACGGCATCCGGCCTGGGGCTACCCGGACCAGCCGCCGCTGCTGCCGCTGCTGGCCAGGGCCGTGACGGAGGCGTTCGGCGACACGCTGGTGGCGCTGCGCGTCCCCGCGGCCGTCTTCTCCGCGGCGGGCGTCGTCGTCGCGGCGCTCACGGCGCGGGAGATGGGCGGACGGCGCCGCGCCCAGCTCCTCACCGCCGTCTCGTACGCGGTGTGCCCGATCGTGGTCGCGGTCGGCCACACCTTCTCCACCGCGACCCTCGACCTGCTGCTGTCGACGGCGCTGGTGTGGATCGTGATCAGGTGGGTGCGGACGTCCGACCAGCGGATGCTGCTCGCGGCCGGTGCGGTCGCGGCGGCGGCGCTGAACGTCAAGTACCTGGCCGGGTTCCTGCTCGTCGCGCTCGCCGTGGGCCTGCTGGTGTCCGGGCCGCGCGACTTCGTGCGCCGCCCGATGCTCGCGGCCGGGGCCGCGGTGGTCGCGATCGCGGTGCTGCCGGGGGTGGTCTGGCAGGCCCGGCACGGCTGGCCGCAGGTCGACATGGCCGGCGAGATCGCCGGCCGCGGCGACTTCGGCGGCCGGCCCGGCTTCGTCCCGTTCCAGATCCTGATGACGGGGATCCTGCCGTCCTGGCTGTGGATCTACGGGCTGTGGCGGACGTACCGGTCGGACGGCCTGCGCCCGTTCCGCTTCCTCGGCCACGCCTACCTGCTGCTCAACGTCGTGTTCATCGCCACGGGCGGCAAGCCGTACTACCTGGCCGGGCTGTGGGCGGCGCTGTGGGCGGCGGGCGCCGTGGAGGTCGAGCGGCACGGCGCGCCGCGCGGCTGGGGGTGGGCGGCGACCGTCCCGGCGTACGCGGTCACGGCCGTGTGCAGCATCGCGCTGACGCTGCCGGTGTATCCGGTGAAGTGGCTGGCCGACACCCCGCAGCCGGTCGTCAACCCCGACTCCGCCGAGACCGTCGGCTGGCCCCGGTTCGCGCGCGAGGTCGCACGCGTCCACCGGACGCTGCCACCGGACGAGCGCGCGAAGGCGACGATCGTGGTGGGCAACTACGGCGAGGCCGGAGCGCTCGACCGGTACGGCCCCGGCCTCGGCCTGCCCCGCGCCTACAGCGGGCACACCGGCTTCTGGTACTTCGGCCGTCCGCCCGACACCGGCGGCCCCACGATCGTTGTCGGCCCGGAGGACCTCGCCGAAGGAGCGCGCCTGCACCGGTACTGGACGGACGTGCGCGCGGTGGGCCGCATCGACGACGGCGTCGGCCTCGACAACCAGGAGCAGGGCAAGCCGGTCTGGGTGTGCCGGGGGCAGCGCGCGCCCTGGACGCAGCTGTGGCCCGAGTTCAAGTCGCTCGGCTGACCCGCCGCGTCAGCACGGTACGCGGCTCGGCTCGGCGGGGACGGCCGCAGGCGCCGTCCGGTCGCGGCGGTCCAGGGCACCGCCCACCAGCGCGGACGCGAACCCGGCGGCGCCGAGAAGGGCGGCGACCCAGAGCGTGGAGGTGTACCCGAGCCCGGCCCCGATCGTCAGCCCGGCGAGCGCGGGGCCGACCGCGTTGCCGAGGTTGAACGCCGAGACGTTCGCGGCGGACGCCATGGTCGGCGCGGCCGCGGCCTTCGCCACCACCCACACCTGCAGCGGCGGGATCGTGGCCGAGGCGACGACCCCGAAGACGGTCAGCGTCACCACCGCCGCGATCCGGTCGTGCGAGGTCACCAGCAGCAGTGCCGACAGCGCGGTCAGCCCGGCGAGCACGGCGAGGATCGTGGGCAGCAGCGCCCGGTCGGAGTAGCGGCCGCCGAGCGGGCCGCCGACCAGCATCCCCGCGCCGAGCAGCGTCATCACGACCGGGACCGCGCCCCTGCCGAACCCGGTGACGTCGGTGAGCAGCGGCGCCACGTAGGTGACGACGGCCAGCACCGGCGCCCAGCCGAGCGCGGTCGTGGCGAGCGCCAGCCACATCCGGCCGCTGCGGAACACCGCCATCTCGTGCCGGAGCCCGCTGCGCGGGCGCGGTCCGGACGGGACGAGCGCCGCGATCCCGGCGAGCGCCACGACGCCGATGCCGGCGACCGTCCAGAAGGTCGCGCGCCAGCCGAGCTGCTGGCCGAGGAACGTGCCGAGCGGGACGCCGAGCACGTTCGCCAGGCTGATCCCGGTGAACATCAGCGCGACGGCCCGCGCCCGCCGCTCCGGCGCGACCAGCTCGGCGGCGACGACCGCGCCGACGCCCATGTAGGCGCCGTGCGCGAACGAGGCGATGATCCGCGCCGCCAGCAGGACGCCGAAGCCCGGCGCGAGCGCGGACAGCAGGTGCGCGGCGACGAACAGCGCCATCAGGCCGACGAGCATCGTCTTGCGGGGCAGCCGCGCGCCGAGCGCGGTCATCACCGGCGCGCCCACGACCACGCCGAACGCGTAGCCGGACACCAGCAGCCCGGCGGCGGGGATCGAGGTGTGGAAGTCGGCGGCGAGGTCGGGCAGCAGCCCGGCGATGACGAACTCCGTCGTGCCGATGCCGAAGGCGCCCAGCGCGAGGGCCAGCAGCGCGAGGGGCATGAGCGGTCTCCTCGGGTAGAGTAGGCGGCGCCTGCAATAGGGAGCGCGAGCATTTATTGCAGAAGCATGTATTTGCAGACGCCTGCTATATCACCACGCACGTATCCGGCGCGCAACACGAGGAGGCGTGAGCCATGTCACCCGCCCAGCCGTCCGGCACGCCCTCCGGCACGGGCGACCGCGCCCAGGGCTGGCGGACGCTCGCCGCCCTGCACGCGCGCATCGAGGACGGGATCGAGCGCGCCCTCCAGCGGCGGCACGGCCTGAGCGTCAACGAGTTCTGCGTGCTGCACCACCTCGCCGGGCCCGACGGCCGGCACATCCGGATGCAGCAGCTCGCCGACAAGCTCGTCCTCAGCCAGAGCGCGACGACCCGCCTGGTCGCCCGGCTCGAGAAGCGCGGCCTGCTCACCCGCGTCCTGTCGGAGGAGGACCGGCGCGGCATCTACGCCGAGGCCACCCCCGAGGGCCGCAGGGTGCACGACGAAGCCGCCCCGACGCACAACGCCGCGCTCGACGACGCGCTGGCCGAGGCGTCCCGGCTGCCGGAGCTCACCCCGCTGGTCGAGGCGCTGGAAGGGCTGGCGAACCTCAAGGTGTGAGGGCGCGGCCGGATCAGGAGGTCAGGAGGTCAGGATCTCCCAGGACGTGCCGCGGCGGACCAGCAGGTCGTGGGTCAGCAGGCTCCCGGCGGGCACGTCCCACGCCGGGTCCGAGACGCCGTCGCCCCGGTCCTCCGCCCATACCTGGCCGACCGCCCAGCGCAGCTTGTCGACGCCGTCCGGATGCCCGGTCCCGGACGCCACGAACACGTCCCGCGCCGGCGCCGCGACGACGAGATCGCCCTCCACGTCCTGCGCGAGCTTGTCCAGGAACCCCTCGTCCAGCAGCAGGGCCGCCTCCAGCCCGCCCCGCTTGGACGGCGCCCCCGCCGGGCCCGGCTCGCCGAGCGTCACCGTGACCGCCCGCACGTCCGGATACCAGCTGAGGCCGAGGTCCGGCCGGCGGTTCCGCAGGTTGATCACCGCCTGCCGGCGCAGATCCCCGGCCGCGACGCCCAGCTCCGCGCAGTGCCGGCCCGCGACGTGCTCGTAGCGGCGGCCCGCCACCGCCGACTCGTCGGCGATCTCCAGCGCGTAGGTGACGTACAGGTCGCCGACGAACGCGTCGCGGACCGGCTCCTCGTCCGGCGGCAGCGGGAACTCCAGCTGGACCTCCGCCGGAACCCGCGCCTTCATCAGCGGGACGATGAGACTGGACCGCTCCTCGGTCACCCGACGTCCTCCGTGTTCATTGCATTGCCCTTGGCGGGCGGGCGCTGGAGCGCCCTTCCTTCAACGGACAACGCGGCGATCGCTGCATCGCTCCGACTCGGCCCTGGGGGCCTCGCTGCGCGATCGGATTCTCGCTTCGCTCGAATCCGGCTTCGCTCGCGATCGCAACGCTTGAGGTTGTTGGGGGTCGAGCTTAGTACGGGTGCGGCCGGTGTCGAACTGGCCCGTGGCGGTGATGTGTGATCGATCGACTGCGGTGGGTAGTGATCGTTGCGGGGGGAACGTGGACTTCTGGGAGTACCTGGGCAGCCGGCGCGAGCGGCTGGAGTTCGAGACCTGGCAGCACGCCAGCATGGTCTTCCAGTGCGTGCTGGCGGCGCTGGTGATCGGGCTGGTGATCGGGCTGGCCGTCTACCGCAGCGGGCGGCTGTCCGCGCTGGCCACCAGCACCGCCGGGGTCGTCTTCACGGTGCCGTCGCTGGCGCTGCTCGGCCTGCTGATCACGCCGCTGGGGCTCGGCGTCGCGCCGAGCGTCGTCGCGCTGACCCTGTACTCGCTGCTGCCGATCGTGCGCAACACCATCGTCGGGCTGGCCGGCGTCGACCGCACGCTGGTGGACGCGGCGCGCGGCATCGGGATGACCCGCACCGCGATCCTGCTGCGGATCGAGCTGCCGCTCGCCTGGCCGGTGATCCTCACCGGCGTGCGGGTGAGCACCCAGCTCGCGATGGGGATCGGCGCGATCGCCGCGTACGTGTCGGGGCCGGGGCTCGGCGAGCAGATCTTCTCCGGGCTGGCCCGGCTCGGCGGCGCGAACGCGATCAACATGACGCTCGCCGGGACGGTGCTGATCATCATCCTGGCGCTGCTGTTCGACGGCTGCTTCGTGCTGGTCGGGCGGCTGACCACCCCGCGGGGCGTCCGTGTCTGACGAGGTGCGGGCCGCGGGCGGGGAGGCGGACGGCGCCGGGCGCGGCGGGATCCGGCTGATCAACGTCACCAAGCGGTATCCGGGGCAGGCCGCGGCCGCGGTCGACGACGTCACGATGACGATCCGCGGCGGCGAGATCGTCGTGCTGCTCGGCCCGTCCGGCAGCGGCAAGACCACGATGATGCGGCTGATCAACCGGCTGATCGAGCCGACCTCCGGAAAGATCATCGTGGCCGGGCGGGACGCGATGGGCCTCGACCCGACGGAGCTGCGCCGGCACATCGGCTACGTCATCCAGAACGCCGGGCTGTTCCCGCACATGACGGTCGCGACGAACGTCGGGCTCGTCCCGCAGATGCTGAAGTGGGACAGGAAGCGCATCGCGGAGCGGGTGGACGAGCTGCTGGAGCTGGTCGACCTCGATCCCGCGCAGTACCGCGACCGGTATCCGCGGGAGCTGTCCGGCGGGCAGCAGCAGCGGGTCGGGGTCGCCCGCGCGCTCGGCGCCGACCCGCCCGCCATGCTGATGGACGAGCCGTTCGGCGCCCTCGACCCGATCACCCGCGGCAACCTCCAGGACTCGCTGCTGCGGCTGCAGGAGGAGCTCGGCAAGACCATCGTGTTCGTCACCCACGACATCGACGAGGCGCTCAAGCTCGGCGACCGCATCGCCATCCTCGACAAGGGCTCGCGCGTCGCGCAGTTCGCCGCCCCGCAGGAGATCCTGCTGAACCCCGCCGACGAGTACGTCGAGCAGTTCCTCGGCGGCGGGCAGGCGATGCGGCTGCTGCAGTTCAGCCGGGTCGCCGACGTCCCGCTGCAGCACGTGCCGGAGGCCCGCACCGGCGACGACGCGGCCGACGTCCGGCGCCGGATCGAGGGGAGCGAGATCGGCTTCGCGATCGTGCTGGACGAGCGGGACCGGCCCGTCCGCTGGGCCCATCCCGAGGACCTCGACGGCGTCAGCGGGCCGGTCGGCGAGCGCGGCATGGACGTCGCGCCGCCGATCCGGGCCCGCGACACCCTGCAGCAGGCGCTGGAGTCGCTGATCCAGATCGAGCACGAGTGGGTGCCGGTCGTCGGGCCGCGCGGCGTCTACCGCGGCACCGTCACCCTCGGCACCCTGCAGAACGCGATCCGGGACATGAAGGACCGCGCGCGCAGGCCGCGGCGGCCGTCGTGAGCGCGCCGCCCGCCACCCCGGCGCCGTCCGGGAAGGCCCCGGCGGAGAACCCGAACGCCGCCGCCGAGCCCCGCGAGTCGCTGCACACCCCGACCGGGCGGTCCTGGCGGTCCGTGCTCGAACCGGTCGTCATCATCGCGGTCGGCGCCGCGTGGATGCTGTACGTGGAGAACTCCGACCTCGACAGCATCGCCCGCCGCAGCCTCGCGCCGCACTACGTCACGCAGAAGACATGGGAGCACATCGAGCTGACCGTCGTGTCGACGCTCGCCGTCCTGGTCATCGCGATCCCGCTCGGCGTGCTGCTCAGCCGCGCCTGGGCGCGTCCCGCGACGCCGGTCGTGCTGGCGATCGCCAACATCGGGCAGTCCGCGCCCGCGATCGGCGTGGTCGTGCTGCTCGCCGTCATCTGGGGCATCGGCTTCTGGACGGCCGTCGTCGCGCTCGTCGCCTACGGCGTGCTGCCCGCGCTCCGCAACACCATGGTCGGGCTCCAGCAGGTCGACCCGACCCTCACCGACGCCGGCCGGGGCATCGGCATGCCGCCGGCGACGGTGCTGCGCCGCGTCGAGCTGCCGCTGGCCGCGCCGGTCATCCTGGCCGGCATCCGCACCACGCTCGTGCTGATGGTCGGGACGGCCAGCATCGCCGCGTTCATCAGCGGCGGCGGGCTCGGCGACCTCATCACCAGCGGCGTCAGCACCCAGCGCACCCCTGTGCTGCTGACCGGCTGCGTCCTCATCGCGCTGCTCGCCCTGCTGGTCGACTGGCTCGGCGGGATGGCGACCCGGCTGCTGGTGCCGAAGGGGCTGTGATGCGGCGGAGGTTCCTCGCGGCGGCGCTGGTGCCGGTCCTCGCGCTCGCCGGGTGCGGGCTGAAGCCGGCGTCGGCGTTCATCCCGCACATCGAGCCCGCCGGCATCCGTCCCATTCCGGGCCTCAAGGACGCGACGATCCGGGTGACCTCCAAGGAGTTCACCGAGCAGATCATCCTCGGCAAGATCGCGGTGCTGGCGCTCACCGCCGCCGGCGCGAACGCCGAGGACCACACCAACGTCCAGGGCAGCGTCACCGCCCGCAAGTCCATCACCAGCGGCGACAACGACCTCGCCTGGGAGTACACCGGCACCGGCTGGATCACCTACCTCGGTGAGGAGAACCCGATCGCGGACCCGCAGAAGCAGTTCGAGGCCGTCCGCGACCTGGACCTGAAACGCAACCGCATCGCGTGGCTCGCGCCTCCGGCGCCGCTCAACAACACCTACGCGATGGCCGTGACGACCGCGACCCAGAAGAAGTACGGGCTGTCGGACCTCTCCGACATGAGGAAGGTCCCGGCGGGGCAGCGGACGTTCTGCGTCGACCCCGAATTCTTCACCCGCAATGACGGGCTGCGCGGAATGCTCAAGACGTACGGGCTCTCCTACGGGTCGAGCGTCGCCGCCACGAACGTCCGGCAGATGTCGTCCGGCGTCGTCTACAACGCCACCTCCGGCGGGAAGTGCACCTTCGGCGAGGTGTTCACGACCGACGGCCGCATCGAGGCACTGCACCTGCACGTGCTCAGCGACAGCAAGCACTTCTTCCCGAACTACAACCCGGCCATCACCGTCCGCGAATCGGTACTGCGCGCGCATCCCGAACTCACGGCCCTCTTCGCGAAGATAAGCCCGAAGCTCACGACGAACGTCATGCGGGGCCTCAACAGCAAGGTCGACGTGAACGGCGACGACCCCGTCTTCGTGGCCCGCGACTGGATGCGCGAGCAGGGGCTCATCAAATAGCCGGGGCACCGCCCGGCGGCACGACCGGCAGGTCCTTCGGCGCGCCCTTCTCGATGAGCCGCCACACGGCGTCGGTGTCGAGATGCTCTTCGACGAGGTCGCCGAGCGCGTCCATCGTCGCCTCCCGCAGCGCGGCGAACTCCACGTCGGGGGCGGGGGTGAAATCCCGTCCGGCCGTTTGCGCGATGTCCTTCAGGAAGGCCCGCCTGAATCCGTCGCTCTCCATGGCGCCGTGCCAGGTCGTGCCCCAGACGGCGCCGACGCGGCAGCCGTCCAGGAATGGCTCGCCGCTCTCGACGGTCACGATTCCGTGGTGGATCTCGTAGGCCTCGACGTCCTCGCCATAGGCGCTGCCGCGCGGCCGTCCGAGCGTCTTGTCACCCTCGAAGACGGCCCGCGCGGGCAGCAGTCCGAGCCCTTCGACGCGTCCGGTCTTCGATTCGACGTCGTCCACGATCTCGCGGGCCAGCATCTGGTGGCCGCCGCAGATGCCGAGCACCGGAAGCCCTTCCCGGGCCCGCCGCACGATCTCGTCGGCCATTCCGCGCTCGCGCAGCCACGCCAGATCGCTGACCGTCGCCCGCGTCCCCGGCAGCACGACCAGATCGGCCTCCGCCAGGTCTCCGGCGCTCGCGGCATAGCGCACCACGACGCCGGGTTCGCAGGCCAGCGCGTCCAGGTCGGTGAAATTCGAGATGCGCGGGAAACGGACGACCACCACCCGCAGCGTCTGCCTCCCGTACGGGCCTCTCGCCTCGGGACGCGGCGCGTCGAGCGCGAGCGTGTCCTCGGAATCCAGATAGAGCCCCAGCGTCCACGGCAGGACACCCAGCACCGGACGCCCGGTCAGCTTCCTCAACTGTTCGAGGCCCGGCTCCAGCAGTTCCTTGGCGCCGCGGAACTTGTTGATGACGAATCCCGCGATGAGCGCCTGATCGGCCGGCTCCAGAAGGGCGACCGTCCCGAACAGCGAGGCGAACACCCCGCCCCGGTCGATGTCGCCGACCACGATGACGGGCAGGTCCGCCATTCTCGCCAGCCCCATGTTGACGATGTCCCCGGCCCGCAGGTTGATCTCCGCCGGGCTTCCGGCGCCCTCGCAGACCACCACGTCGTATTCGCTCCGGAGTTCGTCCAGGCTGTCCTTCACGACGGTGCGGAGCCATTCCTTGTGGTCGCCGTACTGGAGCGCGTCCACCTCGGCGACCGGCCGCCCCAGCACCACGACCTGGCTGCGCCGGTCGCTGCCCGGCTTCAGCAGCACCGGGTTCATCACCGCGCGCGGCTCCACCCCGGCCGCCTGCGCCTGCATGTACTGCGCCCGCCCGATCTCGGCGCCGTCCGCCGTCACCATCGAGTTCAGCGACATGTTCTGCGCCTTGAACGGCGCCACCTTCACGCCCCGCCGCGCCAGCCACCGGCACAGTCCGGCGGTCACCACGCTCTTTCCGGCGTCGGACGTCGTCCCCGCGACCAGCAGACCGCTCACCGCGCACCCCACACCAGCGCCGCCGCCGCGAACGTCACCGCCGCCGACAACCGCACCGCCCGCCCGATGTCGCGGACCTCCGGAGCCCGTCCGTCGCCCATTCCCGGCCGCCGCTCCACCGAACCTCCGTACGAATTCGTCCCGCCGAGCCGGACGCCCAGCGCGCCCGCGAAAGCGGCCTCGCACCGTCCGGCATTCGGGCTCGGGTGATTGCCTCCGTCACGTCGCAGAACGCGCCAGGCGTCCCGTCCCGCGCACAGCGCGACGAGCATTCCGGTCAGCCGCGCCGGCACCCAGTTCGCCGCGTCGTCGAGCCGGGCCGCGGCCCATCCGAACCGCTCATAGCGCGCGTTCCTGTATCCGACCATCGCATCGAGCGTGTTCACCGCCCGGTAAGCGAGCAATCCCGGAACACCACCGATCGCTCCCCACACCAGCGGGGCGATCGCGGCATCGGACGTGTTCTCCGCGACCGACTCGACGGTCGCCCGCGCCAGTTCCGCCTCGTCCAAACCCTTGGGATCGCGCGCGCACAAATGCGAAAGCCTTCCCCGCGCGCCCTCCAGATCCCCGTCCTCCAAAAGCCGCTCCATGGCGAGCCCTTCGCGTCCCAAAGACGTCCCGCCCAGAACGGCCCACGTGACTCCCGCGGTGAGAGCGACCCGCCAGGGCCCCCGCGCGACCTTTTCCAGGATCACGCCCGAAGCCACGGCACCGCCCACGAGAACCCCGGCATAAAGGACGCCCGCCGCCCGCGAATCCCGGTAGACGAGCCGTTCGAGCCTCGACGCCAGCCTCCCGAACCCCGCGACGGGATGCCCCCTCCTCGGATCCCCGAGAAGCGCGTCCAGCGCCACCCCCAGAACCAGCCCCTCAGCAGAGCCGCGCATCAAGCTCATCCCAGTGACGCTCCAACCAGTCCTGCGCCCGCCGGATCCGCGGGCCCGCCCCACCCTGCCAGATGCGCGCCCAGCCGCCGCCGCGGGCCGCCCGCGCCCGCATCGCCTCGTACGACCGCTCGAACCGCACCCGCGCCGCAGGCAGCAGCTCCCGCCGCCGGTCCGGGTCCAGCCCGTACGCGTCGCAGAAGATCCGCACCCTGCGCGCGACGTCCGCCTGGTAGAGCAGCGCGTCCCGGTCGGCCGGATCGGCGATCGGCGCCCAGTGCCGCAGCGCCGTCACCACGTCGTACAGCCGCGTCGTCGGCCGCGCCAGATCGAAGTCGATCAGCGCCGCGGGCGCCCCGTCCCGGAACACCACGTTCTCCGGCGTCACGTCGCAGTGCCCGATCAACTCAGGAGGCCCGTCCAGGTTGGACGCCTCCCGGTCCCAGCCGCCCTCGGGCACCCCGTACGAGACCACCGCGTCGTGGTACCGCCGCAGCAGCGCCCCGACTCCCCTCAGCGCGTCCTCCGACACCGCGTACCTCGGCAGCGGCCGGTGCGGCACGTCCCCCGGCACCCAGCTGAGGACCTCCCGCCGCTGCTCGTCCACCCCGAGCACGCGCGGCGCGCCGTCGAACCCGGCCTCCTCCAGATGCCGCAGCAACCCGTGCACCGCCGCGCTGTGCGCCCGAAGCGGCCTGCGCACCGTGTCCCCCACCCGCACCAGGCCCTCCGTCACGTCCCCGCCGGAGAGCGGCACCTCGTCGTACTCCACCGCCACAACACCACAAGATATGACCCCGCGCCCACCGCCGCGGCCCGACGCGTCGCCTGGTAGCACCGTTATGGATGTGGAGCCGGAGGACGCTCCGCCTTACACTGTGTCCCGGCGTCCCGCCGGGCCGCCGAGCGCCCGTAGCTCAGCTGGATAGAGCATCGGTCTTCTAAACCGACGGTCGCGGGTTCGAATCCTGCCGGGCGCGCCACCCCTGACCAGGGTAAACGTATGCTTACAGGCTAAGATCCGCGCCCGGAACGACCTCGTGTCCGCTCGGATTTCGCCTCCGTGTCGTCAGCCGACTCCAGGCAGGCCCCGATCTGGCCGTCGTCGTTCACGCGGCCCAGCCCCACTCATCGACCGGCACCGCATGTCCGGCCGCCCCCTGGACCAGCCGTTCAAGGGCGTAGACGGCGTCGAGCCGGACCTCCATTAACTCCGGGATCTGGGGCGTCCCAGTCGGAGACGAACCAGGTGGCCGCTCCGGTCGCCGGGTCGTAGGAGCGCCGTTCGATGGCGCAGATGTCGGCTCCATAGACGTGGATCCCGACGGTGGGCACATCGCCGACGGCCGCGACGGCGTGGACGTCGTCGTCGGTCGTGCAGCAGACGGTGACCTGGCCGGGCTCCCACACGTTCTCCCCGGCGGGCTTGAGAGGGCGGCCCGCATCGGCGGCCGTGGGCTTGTGGTAGCGGAACTCGTGTTCGGATCCCGAGTAGATTCCGGCCACGCCCCACGTCTGGTGTCCGTGCACGGGCGTGCGTTGACCGACGTTCCAGACGACTGCGGCCAGGCACCAGCCGTGATCGGGAGCGATGT
This sequence comes from Actinomadura opuntiae, assembly GCF_030283205.1. Taxonomy (GTDB): domain Bacteria; phylum Actinomycetota; class Actinomycetes; order Streptosporangiales; family Streptosporangiaceae; genus Spirillospora. Next base: position 278,594 of record NZ_JASNWF010000012.1, on the reverse strand, counting down.
AGAGCGGGTAGTTGACGTGGTGATCGTTCGAGGGCCGTGTGACCTCGGGTGGGAGCCGGTAGTCGCCCGCCAAGAGGGCGGACAGCAGGTCCGCGACCCGCTTGACGATCTCGTGCTCGTCATCGGTGCCGGCGACCACGGACTCCACATCGTCGATGAAGGTCTGCAGGGCGCCATCGGGTCTCATGGTGATCTCCCTTGTCACGCCAGCACGCGATAGGTCAGGTGCGTGATCGGGCCTGGCGCTCGCGACTCCACCTGCTCGAGGTTCAGCGACCGAACGCCGTCGAACAGCCGCGTGCCGGCGCCGAGCGTGATCGGCATGATGCGCAGCCGCAACTCGTCGATCAGGCCGGCGGCGAGGTACTGATTGATGGTGGTCGCACCGCCGTGGATGGAGATGTTGCCGTCCCCCGCCGCCTCGCGCGCCCGTTCGAACGCGGCCTTGATCCCGTCGGTGACGAAGTAGAAGGTGGTGCCGCCCTCCATCGGCTGCGGGTCGCGCGGGTAGTGGGTGAGCACGAAGACCGGGCCGTGGTAGGGCGGGTTGTCCCCCCACCAGCCCTTCCACAGCCGATCCCACTCGCCGCGCACCGGGCCGAACATGTTGCGGCCCATGATGAACGCCTTGGACTCGGCCAGCCAGTCGGCCTGGAGCCGGGCCTCCTGCGGATCATCCATCCATGAGTGGAGCTTGGAGCCCCAGCCGTCGCCGCCGTCGTCGCCGAACGGGCGTTCCTGGGTCTGGTTGAGCCCGGCCGAGTATCCGTCGACCGAAATCGAGAGATCACAGGTCACCTTGCCCGAACGTGTGGTCATCGCTTCGTCCTCCTCGTGCTGGATCTCGCTCAAGGATGGAGCAGGCAAGACATGACGTCTAATGGCAATTCTGCGGGAATCGCATCGATATTCTCGATCAATGCTCAACCTGGTCCACCTGAAGGTCCTGTCCGCTGTGGCCCGGCACGGCTCGGTGACCGAAGCGGCGAAGCACCTGCACTACTCCCAGTCCTCGGTGAGTCACCACCTGTCCCGCCTGGAGGCAGCCACCAGCGCCAAACTCGTTCAGCGGATCGGCCGCGGGATCCGGCTGACACCCGAAGGCCACCTACTGGCCAACCGCGCCGCCGAGATCCTCGGACGCGTCGACGCGGCGACCAACGAGCTGGCGGCACAGGTCGGCCTGCAGTCCGGCCGGGTCCGCCTGGCCGCCAACGCCTCCACGCTGAGCACGATCGTGCCGAAGGCGCTCGCCTCACTGACCGAGGCGTACCCAGGAATCGAGCTGAGCCTCTTCGACCGCCACCCCGTCGAAGCGCTGCAGATGCTGCGGCACGGCGAAATCGACGTCGCGCTCGTCTTCCGCCACGCCGACGGCCCGGTCCAAGACGAGGGATTCCGCCTCGTCCACATCGGCGATGACGCCATCTACCTCATCAGCCGGCAACCAGACGACAGCCTCGCCAGCCACCGCCTCTCCTCCTGGATCGGCGGTTGCAGCCGGTGCCAGGCCGAGCTGAACGCGATGTGCCGGCACGAGGGCTTCACCCCCCGCATCGGCTCGCACAGCGACGACATGGTCGTCGTGCAGTCCCTCGTCGCCGCCGGCGCGGGCGTCACCACCCTGCCCGGCTATGCGCTGCAAGCCCACCGTCGCGAGGACATCCACGCCACCGACACCGGCTTCCGCCGACAGATCCACGCCGCGACCTACGGCGACCCACCCGACCCACCTGCCGTGGCCGCCGTCCTGACCGCCCTGACCGAGGCGGCCAACCCACCCGAGTAGGGCCACTCCGCCGGGGCAGGAGGATCCCGGGCGGACCGATCGCCAGCGGTTCAGTGTTGGGCCGATTGCAGGGTGGCGAGTGCTTCGCACATGGACGTGGCGAAGGAGGTTTCGGGCGGGAGGCGTTCGCGGTCCCAGCCGGGGCCGCCGACCACCACCCGCAGCGGAGGGCGCGGGGCGGGCAGGTCGGCGAGCCAGGACGGGTCGCCGGTTTCGGTGGTCTGCGACCAGACGAAGACCGTGTGCGCCGCAGCCCGGCGGATCGCCGCGGCGAGGGCCGAGGCCGGGACGCGCGCCCCCAGCATGAGCCTCGGGGCGCCGGACTCCGCCAGCGCGGCGGACAGCGCGAGGATCGGCAGGCTGTGCTGCTCGTCGGGGGCGCACGCCAGCAGGACGGGGCCGCGGCCCTGCCGGCCCGGGGTCACGGCCTCGGGCGGCGACACCGCGACCAGGCAGCGCGACACCACCGCCGACAGCAGGTGCTCCACCTCCACGTACTTGCCGGTGGCCGCGTGCTTGCGTCCGATCCCGACCAGCACCGGCACCAGCACCTGGTCCCACGCCTCCGCGACGCCCTCCTGCCGCAGGGCGGAGCGCACCGCCTCGGTCATCGCGAGCTCGTCCAGCGCCATCGCCGCGCGTGCCAGCCCGTTGATCTGCGCGGCTCGTTCGGGGTCGCGCTCGGCGGCCGGGGCGTCCAGGGGGATGTCGTCGGCTCCGGCCTCGTGGCCGCGCGGCGCCGGGGGCTCGCCGGGCGGCGCGTCCAGGGCGGCTCCCGCGGCCTCGGCGGGCGGCGTCCCGTCAAGGATCAGCCGCTGCATCCGCTCGAGCCGGGCGAGGTCGGCGGAGGTGTAGCGGCGCTGCCCGGCGGGGTCGCGGCCGGTCGGGCCGACGCCGTGCCGGCGGTCCCAGGCGTGCAGGGTGGAGGCCGCCACGCCCAGCCGGCGGGCCACCTCGTCCGCCCCGAGCCCGGTCTCTTCGCCTGCCGCGTCCCCCATGCTCACCCAATACCCTCGTCCGGCCGGTCCATTAACGGCTTCACCAGGGCTTTCGTCCACCGTCCACAGCCGGCGCGCCGTGCACGATCCGCTGGACGACGGAGACGGCGCGGACGAGGTGGGGTTCCGTGCGGTCGGTCCGGTGGGCGATCGCGAGGTCGACGCCCGCGGCGGGGCGCACCAGCGGGCGGAAGGCGACGCCGTCGAGGGCCAGGGCCGTGACGGGTTCGGGGACGACGGCCACGCCGAGCCCGCCCGCGACGAGGGTGACCAGCGTGGAGGTCTCGCCGACCTCGTGCCGGATCCGGGGTTCGACGCCGGCGTCGCGGAAGAGCCCGAGCACGACGTCGTACATCACCGAGCGGCGGTCCGCGGAGTGCACGATGAGGTCGGCGTCCGCGATGTCGGTGATGCCCACCCGCGGGAGGGTGGCCACGGGGTGGTCGGCGGGGACGGCGACGACGAGCCGGTCCCGGCGCAGCGGCAGGACGGTCAGGGACAGGTCGGCGATCGGGGGGCGCAGCAGCGCGAGGTCGATCTCGCCGGTGCGCAGCGCGGCGGCCTGATCGGGCACCAGCATCTCGCCGCGGAAGGAGAAGTCGACACCGGACAGCTCGCGGGACAGACCCCGGGAGAGGGCGGGCAGCAGGCTGTAGGTCGCCGAGCCCACGCAGCCGATCGTGAGGTGGCCGACCGCGCCGGCCGCGATCCGGCGGGCCTCGTGCGCCGCCTCGTCCACCTCGTCGAGGATCTTCCGGGCGCGCGCGAGGTAGCCGCGGCCCGCGTCGGTGAGGTCGACCCGGCGCGTGCTGCGGTGGAGCAGTTCGACGCCGAGGTCGGCCTCCAGGCGGCGGATCGCCTGCGACAGCGGCGGCTGGGCCATGCTGAGCCGCTCGGCGGCGCGGCCGAAGTGGAGTTCCTCGGCGACGGCGACGAAGTACCGCAGCTGACGTAGATCCATATGGAGCGCGTATCAATCGGAGCGAATATTGATACTTCACTGTATCAAGGGAGGTCACCTAGCCTCGGGGCATGAGCTCCTTCCTGTACTCGGCCGTCCGGACGCCGTTCGGGCGGTTCAACGGCGCCCTGGCGGGCGTCCGGCCCGACGACCTCGCGGCGGGCGTGATCACCGCGCTGCTGGAGCGGGCGCCCGGGCTGGACCCCGCGGCGGTCGGCGAGGTCGTCTGGGGCAACGCGAACGGCGCGGGCGAGGAGAACCGCAACGTCGGCCGGATGGCCGCGCTGCTCGCCGGGCTGCCGACGAGCGTGCCCGGCACGACCGTCAACCGGCTGTGCGGGTCCAGCCTCGACGCGGCGATGATCGGGTCCCGGACGATCGAGACCGGCGACGCCGGCGTGGTGCTGGCCGGCGGGGTCGAGTCGATGACCCGGGCGCCGTGGGTGCTGCCGAAGCCGCCCAAGGGCTTCCCGGCCGGCGACCTCACCGCCGTGTCGACCACGCTCGGCTGGCGGCTGGTGAACAAGCGCATGCCCAAGGAGTGGACCGTCTCCCTGGGCGAGGCCAACGAGCTGCTCCAGGAGAGGTACGGCGTCGGCCGGGAGCGGCAGGACGCGTTCGCCCTGCGCTCGCACCGGCTCGCGGCCGCCGCCTGGGACGAGGGCTTCTACGACGACCTGGTCGTCCCGGTCGAGGGGCTGAAGCGCGACGAGGGCATCCGCGCCGACACCTCGCTGGAGAAGCTGTCCGGGCTCAAGCCGAGCTTCCGCGCGGACGGCACCATCACCGCGGGCAACGCCTCGCCGCTGAGCGACGGCGCGTCCGCCCTGCTGCTCGGCTCCGCCGAGGCCGCCGACCGGATCGGTCTGGAGCCGATCGCGCGCATCGCCGGACGGGGCGCCTTCGCGCTCGACCCGCAGGACTTCGGCTACGCCCCGGTCGAGGCGGCCAACCGCGCCCTCGCACGGGCCGGGATCGGCTGGGACCAGGTGGGCGCTGTCGAGCTGAACGAGGCCTTCGCCGTCCAGTCGCTGGTCTGCGTCGACGCCTGGGGAGTCGATCCGGAGATCGTCAACACCAAGGGCGGCGCGATCGCGATCGGCCACCCGCTCGGTGCCAGCGGCGCCCGCGTCCTCGGCACGCTGGCCAAGGTGCTGCGCGAGCGCGGTGAGCGCTGGGGCGTCGCCGCCATCTGCATCGGCGTCGGGCAGGGCCTGGCGGTCGTCCTGGAGAACACGAGCCCGACGAACAAGGGGGCGGGAGCGTGAGCCGCGCGGAGATCTTCGAGAGCGTCGACGAGGCCGTCCGCGGCATCGAGGACGGCAGCACCGTTCTGGTCGGCGGCTTCGGCTTCGCGGGCATGCCGTTCGACCTCGTCGACGGGCTGATCCGGCAGGGCGCGAAGGACCTCACCATCGTGTCCAACAACGCCGGCAACGGGGACGTCGGGCTGGCCGCGCTGCTCAAGGCCGGACGCGTCCGGAAGGTGATCTGCTCGTTCCCCCGGCAGAGCGACTCCTACGTCTTCGACGAGCTCTACCGGGCCGGGAAGATCGAGCTGGAGGTCGTCCCGCAGGGCAACCTCGCCGAGCGGATGCGCGCGGCCGGCGCGGGCATCGGCGCGTTCTACTGCCCGACCGCCGTCGGCACGCCGCTGGCCGAGGGCAAGGAGACCCGGACGATCGACTGCCGCGTCCACGTGCTGGAGTACCCGATCAAGGGGGACGTGGCGCTGATCAGCGCGCACCGCGCGGACACGATGGGCAACCTCGTCTACCGCAAGACCGCCCGCAACTTCGGTCCCGTGATGGCCACGGCCGCGACCACCACGATCGTGCAGGTGGGCGGGGTCGTCCCCGCCGGTGACCTGGACCCGGAGGCGGTCGTCACGCCCGGCATCTTCGTCGACCGCGTGGTGCGGGTCGAGGAACGCCACTACACCGTCCAAGGAGCGCGCTGACATGTCCCTCACCCCGGACGAGCTCGCCGCGGTCGTCGCCCGCGACATTCCGGCCGGCTCCTACGTCAACCTCGGCATCGGCCGTCCGACCAAGGTCGCCGACCACCTCCCGGACGGCTCGGGCGTCGTGCTGCACACCGAGAACGGCATGCTCAACATGGGGCCCGCCGCGACCGGCGACGAGATCGACCCGGATCTCACCAACGCCGGCAAGGTCCCGGTGACCGAGCTTCCCGGAGCGTCGTACTTCCACCACGCCGACTCCTTCGCCATGATGCGCGGCGGCCATCTCGACGTGTGCGTGCTGGGCGCGTTCCAGGTGTCGGCCACCGGCGACCTCGCCAACTGGAGCACCGGCGCGCCCGGCGCGATCCCCGCCGTCGGCGGCGCGATGGACCTGGCCATCGGCGCCAAGCAGGTCTTCGTGATGATGACGCTGTTCGACAAGGAGGGCCGGTCGAAGCTGGTGCCCGAGTGCACCTACCCGCTGACCGGCGTCGGCTGCGTCAGCCGCGTCTACACCGACGTCGCCGTCATCGACGTGGGCCCGGACGGGGCGGCGGTGCGCGAGACGTTCGGCATCACGCTCGACGAGCTGCGCGACCGGCTCCCCGTCCCCCTCACGTCCGCCTGACCGCGGAGGGGAGCGTGTCCGGGGTCGCGGACGACAGAGGGATCGGCGTGAACATCGGGGGCTCGTCGGCGGGGTCCAGCGCGGTCGGCCCGTAGAGCCAGTCCACGAACGCGTAGTCGTAGGTGTCGCGCTCGCGCAGCAGGACGTTGCGCTGCCGCCGGGCGAGCCCGTCGAGGTGCCACAGCTCGCCCCAGGCGCGCGAGGTCGTGACGACGCGGCGGCAGTGCTCGGGCCGGACGGCCTGGTAGGCGGCGAGGACGGCGGGCCAGCCGCCGTCGGCGAGGTGCCGGGCGACGTGCTCGCCGAGCACCCAGCCGGCCTGCGGGAGGAAGTCGCCCCGGTTCATCGGCACCGGGTCGCCGCCGACGACCGTCCACACCCCGGAGCCCTCGACGACGAAGCGGAAGGCGTGCTGGGTGTGGCGGTGCTCGGGCGCGTCCTCGCCGGGCATGAGGTACTGGATCGCCGCCCACAGCGTCGGGGCGGCGAACGGGCGGCGCCCAGCCCCGGGTTGGCGAGCGCGATCGCGCGGCGCTCGCCGCCGCGGCCGACCGGGACGATCCGGCCCGCCTGCTCGGCGAGGCGGACCGGCCGGTCCCACTTCCACAGGTGCGGGACGGCGCTGGAGCGCGGATGAGGCGGCATCAGACCAACGGATTCGTGGTCAACCAGGGACGGTCCGAGCGGGGCGCCGTCGCTATCGGCGTCCCCGTCCACGCACCGGACGGCGAGGTCGTGGCCGGTCTGTCGGTGTCGATGCCGAGCGCGCGGTACGAGAAGGAGCGGCTGCCCGCGCTGGTCGGCACGTTGCGCACGGTCGCCGACGCACTGGAGCGCGACCTGACACGCTGAGCCCGGACGACCGGACGGCGTCCCGCCGATCAGTGCGCGCCGAGCAGCCCGTACGGAAGGTCGACGGTGATGTGGGGGGTCAGGGCTTGGAGGAAGGCGGGGGCGTCGAAGAGTTCGCCGGCGGAGGCGACGCCGGTCGTCCTGGTGCGGCCGGTGAGGATGCGGTCGACCGCCTCGACGGCGAGCGGCGCGGTCACGGCGTAGATGTCGCGGCCCCTGGCCACCGCGCGCCGCTCGGTGCCGCCGGAGCGGACGAGGACGTCGACCATGAAGGTCTGCTCGGACCGTCCGCGCTCGTCGGCGGCGGCCGGGGGCGGGGTGTCCGGGTTCGCCATGTCCCTGGCCGCCTCGACCGTCATGTAGGTGCGGACCTCGGGGACGGACAGGTGGCTGGGGACGGTGACGACGTCGGCCATGGCGTACTCCCCGATGACGGCGCGGGGGCCCAGCGGGGCGGGGAAGGGCCATTCGAGGGTCGGCGGCTCGTCATCGCGGTACTCCAGGCGCCCGCCGGTGTAGCGAACGCGGCGCCCGTCCCGGCGGCCGCGGGAGACCGCGCCGGCGGCGCGCGTCCCGCGGGTGGGGTGCCAGCCGCTCAGCCCGTAGGCGACGTGCACCTCGTCGGCCTCCGTCCGGCCGTCCAGGGCCGCGGTGGCCAGCAGGTCGCCGAAGCCCCCGAAGAACGCCATGGCCGGGACGATCACCGATCCGCCGGCGCGGTCCGCGAAATGCGCGAACGTGTCGGCGTTGGCCTCGATCTCCGCCGCCACGTCCACGTACGGGATCCCGGCGCGCAGGGCCGCCTCGATGACGGGCGCCGCCGTCGCGGCGAAGGGCCCGGCGGTGTTGATCACGGCCGCCGCGCCGGCGAGCGCCCGGTCGAGTGAGGCCGGGTCGTCGATGGAGGCCGGACGTGGCTCCAGGTCCAGCTCGGCCGCAAGGGCCTTCAACTTGCCGGTGTCACGGCCGGACGGCACCGGGACGAACCCGCGCTCCCGCAGCTCGTCCACCACGAAACGCCCGGTGTGCCCGTACGCGCCGAACACCGCGACCTTCTGCATGGTTCCCGCCTCATGATCCGCTTCGATCCGTCGTGAACATCCTGGTCAGCGCGGGCATGGGCACCGGCACGACGCTGCGCCGGCACTTCAACCGCTCGGTCGGCGTCCCTCCGGACGCCTACCGCCGCACCTTCCGCGCGCGAGCGGACGCCCTACCCGCGCGCCCTGATCGGGCTTAGCTCCTCGTCGCGTCGCCGCGGCTGTCGCTGGCGCCCGTGCCCATGTGGCGGACGCGCCGCTCGACGTCCTTCCTGGCCCCGTCGGTGCCGGGCACCGCGTGCCCCAGGAGGTCCCCGCCGTGCCCGCTCGCGCCCGTCCCGACGTGCCCGACGCGCCGCCGGACGTCCGCCCGGGCGTCCGCGGTGCCGGGGCCCGCGTCCGGCGGAACGCGTCCGACGTGGTCGTCGCCGCCCGTGCCCATGTGCCGGACGCGCCGCTCGACGTCGCTCTCGGCGCCGCCGGCGTCCGGGACGTCGTCCGCCCCGAGCGTCCCGCGGTCACCGCTCGCGCCGGTGCCGACGCGCTGGACGCGCCGCCGGACGTCGGTCTCGGCGTCCGCCCTGCCGGATCCGTCGTTCATCTCCCGCTCCCCCCATCGGCGCGCCGCCGCCCGACCGGCGGCACAGTCCGCTGGTACCCGGCTGACCAGGGCACATGCATCCGGCGCGCGCGACGGGAGGCCGGGCTCACGGCCGGCGGGCCCCGATGGCCTCGATGATCCGCGGGCGCAGCTCCGCCGCGCTGATGACGGCGTCGACCGAACCGACCTGCACGGCGCGCCGGATGTCGTGCACCCGGTCGAACTCCGCGGCCACCTCGCCGAGCTTCTCCGCGCGGACCGAGGAGCGCAGCTCGTCCAGCTCCGCGGTCAGCGTGGCGCGGACCGCGCCGGTCGCCGCCGCGACGCGGGACTCCAGGTCGCGCACCCGCGGGTCGGCGGCGGTGCGGGCGTCGACGTCGCGGGAGAACACCGCCGCGGCGGCGGGGGCGCCGCCGAGCACCGAGGCGAACGAGCCCTCCAGCGCGAACACGGTCATGTTCGGGTTCAGCGCCTTGGAGAACACCACGAACGCGCCGCCGTGGTACCGCGAGATCACGCAGAACACGATGGGGCCGCGGAAGTTCACGATCGCGCGGCCGATCTCCGCGCCGTACTCCAGCTGGAGCTTGCGCATCGACTCCGGCGAGCCGTCGAAGCCCGACAGGTTCGCCAGCACCACCAGCGGCCGGTTGCCGCTGGCCGCGTTGATCGCCCGCGCCGCCTTCTTCGACGACCGGGGGAACAGCGTGCCCGCGGTGTAGGAGTCCGGGCCGTCGGTGGGCGGGAAGCCGCGCCGCGGCACCGCCCGCGACTCGATGCCGAGCAGGCACACCGGCATGCCGCCGAGGTGGACGTCCTGCACCACCGCGGTGTCGGCGTCGGCCATGCCCGCCCAGCGCTCCAGCACCGGGTGGTCCTGGTCGGACAGCGCCCGCATCACCGTGCGGATGTCGAACGGCTTCTTGCGGTCCGGGTTGGCCGCGGCGGAGAAGATCTCCCCGACGGTGGCGAAGTCGCTGCCCTCCACGACGTGCGGGAAGTCGGAGACGTCCCGGTCGACGGGGTCGGTCGTTTCGGCGCGGCGCGGCGCCTGCTCGCCGGGCGCGACGTAGGTGTGGTCGTAATGCGCCATCAGGATGTCGCGGGCGGCGGTCAGGTTCGGCGCCCAGTACTGCGCCTGCCCGTTCGGGCCCATGACCCGGTCGTAGCCGCCGATGCCGAAGTTGTCCTCGGCCGACACGCCGCCGGAGAAGTCGAGCGCCTGCTTGCCGGTCAGCACCATCGCCGAGTCCGGCGTCATCACGAGGACGCCCTTGGTGTGCATCAGCATCGTCGCCTCGGCGTTCCAGTACGGCTGGGCGCCGACGTTGATGCCCGCGACCACGATGTTGATCTCGCCGCCGTCCTGGGTGAACTCGACGATCCGCTTGAGCGCCGCGGCCACCCAGTCCATGTTCTCCGTGCCGGACTCCATGGAGATCCGGGCGCCGGCGGACAGCGCGTACCACTCCAGCGGCACCCGCATCCGCTCGGCGAGGTCCAGCGCGGCGATCACCCGGCGGCACTCCGGCTCCGACAGCGCGCCGAGCGCCTTCGTCGGGTCGCCGAGCAGCACGACGCGGGTGACGCCCTCCGGGTGCCGCTCGGTCGGCGTCGTGACGACGCCCGCGACCATCGCCGCGGTGTTGCGTCCCTTCGGCCGGTCGACCGGCACCAGCGCGTGGTCGTCATCGAGGTCGTGCTCGACGAAGTCGCCCAGCATCGCGGTCAGCTCGTACGGGTAGACGGTGTTGCGGGCGCTCGCGCGCAGCACCTTCTGCCGGTAGCCGTCGACCGGTTCGATCGGCTCGTCCGACGGCTCGCCGACGCTCAGCCGGACGCCGCCCGCCGCGTCGAAGGACAGCCGGACGGCGATCTTGGTCAGCTCGCCGGTGCTCCGGTCGCGCTGCCGCCCGATGAGCAGGATCTCCTCCAGCCCGGCGCCCGCGGTCGTCGGCAGCACGCGTCCGACGATCGTCTCCAGCTCCGCGCGGGTGAGGTCGATCGGCGGCCAGACGTACAGCACGATCCGGTTGGTGTTGAACCGCTTCTTGGACGGCCGCCGCGACTGCGCGCGGCGGATCGAGTCGACGCAGGTGGCGATGGAGTACTCGGCCATCGGCAGCGTGGCGAGCCTGCCGTCGTTGTCGCGCAGCTCGGTCAGGTCCCGCACCTGCGCGAACGCGACGAGGCGCTCGTCGGCGGGGTTCTCGCGCGCCACGCACTGGAACAGGTAGACCTCCTCGTCCGCCGACCGCAGCCGGGTGAGGTCGAACTTGCTGAGCCGCTCCAGCTGCATCCGCTGCGCGATGTAGGGGTGCAGGCCGCGGATCAGCCTCTCCTCCGCCATGCCCGTGGTGGACGGGCGGAAGGTGAAGTGGTGGTGCATGACCGCGCCGGCGCTGCCCGCGACGGTGGCGGTGAGCCTGCGGACCTGCCGCGGCAGCGGATGTTCGGCGATGACGTCGTGCAGCGCGGCCGCCATGGCGTCGAAGTCCTCGGGCTGGTTCTCCCAGGCGAGGTAGATGTCGGCGTCGAGGGCGTCCTCGCCGGCCGCCAGCTCCGCCAGCCCCTCCAGGGCGCCGCCGAGCGACTCGAAGCGGACCGCGGCCGACACCAGCGACGACCCGGCGCGCTCGGCGACCACGAACCGGCAGCCCGCGCCCTCGCCGGGGGTCCCGGTCGTCACGGTGCGGACGCCGGTGAGGCCCTTGTTGCCGTAGTACCGCCGGGTCAGCACCTCCAGCATGACCGAGTTGTCCTGGTCGCCCTGGCCGCGGCGGACGAGCCGCTGCCCGAGCAGCCGCACCAGCGGCTCGGTGCTGCGCACCATCTCGGCGATGCGCTCGGCGCGGTCCGGGGCACCGGGGTTCGCGTCCAGGTGGCGCAGGTGCCGGCGGACGCGGGCGTAGACGCGGGCGCGGTTGCGGCGCAGCAGCGGCTGGGCGAACCAGGCGAACACCACGCCGCACGCGAGGTCGTAGACGACCGGGAAGCGGACCTGCGCCGCGGCGACCAGCCGCTCCAGCGCGAGACCGACGGGCTCGCGCAGCGCCTCCTGCGGCGGCGGCTCCTGCAGCCACGAGCGCAGCAGCGCCAGCACGACCGCTGCGTCGGCGGACGCGCGCTGCTGGGCGAGGAAGATCCGGAACACCGCGGCCTCGAGCTCGGGCGTGCGGTCCAGGTCGGTGACGCCGTAGTGCCCGAGCGCCTTGGCGAGCCTGGCCTGGAACGACTCCGGCAGCCCGGCCCGCTCCACGTCCAGGCTCTGCAGGTAGGTGTGGAAGTACTCGCGGGCGCTGTGCACGTGCCCGTCGCCGTGCGCACCGTCGGCGCCGTCGCGGCTCAGCTCGGCGAGGTCGGCGAACACCTCGACCAGCGCCAGCTCCGCGGCCAGCGGACGGTGGCCGTCCGCGGCGGCGGCCCGGCGCGCGGCGAGGTAGTCGTCCAGCGCCCGCCGCTCGTCGTGCGGGTCGGCGTCGAAGCCGAGCAGCCGGCAGCGCAGGTCCTCCAGGGCGCGGGCGGCACGCTCCGCCGCCGGGACCTCCCGGGGCTCGGCGGGCAGGTCCAGCTCGACAGTGCCGGTGGCGGCCTCCTCGGCCTCGGCGGCGTCGGCGAGCGGCTCCAGCCGCAGCAGCGGCGCGCCCGTCTCCACCTGGCCGCCCACGGAGACGAGGCACTCCTTCAGCCGCGCCTTGAACGGCGCGCGCAGCACCGTCTCCATCTTCATGCTCTCCAGCACCAGCACCGGCGCGCCCGCCTCGACCTCGCCGCCGACCTCCAGCGGCGTCGCGACGACCAGCGCGGGCGCGGGCGAGCGGACGACGCCGCCCTCGTCGCGGCTGACCCGGTGCGTGACGCCGTCCACCTCGACCAGGTGGACGGGCCCGTGCGTGCCGGTGACCAGGCGGTACCGGGCGCCGTTGACCACGATCTGGCCGGTGTGCCGGTCGAAGCGGTCCAGCTCGACGACGGCGGTGCGGACCTCGCCGTCGCCCGCCTCGATGGCCGCGCGGAAGCGCTGCGCGCCGACCCGCGCGACGCGCACCCGGTAGCCGGCGCCGCGCAGCTTGAGGTCCAGCGGCCGGCCGCTCTCGTGCCGGACCTGCGGGCGGCCGCCCGACGCCGTCGACAGCAGCTGCCCCCGCCCGGCGGCCTCCTCCGCCTCGTAGGCCTCGATGGCGGCGGCGGCGAGCGCGACGGCCGAGTGCCGGTGCGAGACGAGCCCGCCCTCGGCGCGGACGCGGTCGATCCAGCCGGTGTCGGCGCTGCCGTCGATCACCTCGGGCCGGTCGAGCAGGTCGAGCACGAAGCTCTTGTTGGTGGCGCCGCCCTCGATGATCACGGTGGTCTCGGCCATCGCGCGGCGCAGCCGGCCGAGCGCCTCGCCGCGGTCGCGGCCGTAGGCGATGATCTTGGCGATCATCGAGTCGAAGTCGGCGGGGATGGTGTCGCCCTCGCTGACCCCGGTGTCCACCCGGACGCCGGGGCCCGCGGGCAGGTCCAGCCGGGCGATGCGGCCCGGGGACGGGGCGAAGTCGCGGTCGGGGTCCTCGGCGTTCAGCCGGGCCTCGATGGCGTGCCCGCGCTCGGCCGGCGGCGCGCCCTCCAGCCGTCCGCCGGACGCCACGTGCAGCTGCGCCCGGACCAGGTCGAACCCGGTGGTGGACTCGGTGATCGGGTGCTCGACCTGGAGCCGGGTGTTGACCTCCAGGAACGCCAGCAGGTCGTCGCCCGGGTGGTAGAGGAACTCCACGGTGGCGGCGCCGCGGTAGCCGACCGCGACCGCCAGCCGCTCGGCGGACGCCTTGAGCTCGGCGGCCCGCGCGGGGGGCAGCACCGGCGACGCCGACTCCTCGATGATCTTCTGGTTGCGGCGCTGCACCGAGCAGTCGCGCACGCCGAGCGCCCACGCGCTCTCGCCGTCGGCGATGACCTGGACCTCGACGTGCCGGGCGCCGGTGACCAGGCGCTCCAGGAACACCACGCCGCTGCCGAACGCGCGCGCGGCCTCCTGGCTGGTGCGCTCGTAGGCGTCGTCCAGCTCGGCCTCGCTGGTGATGACGCGGATGCCGCGTCCGCCGCCGCCCGCGGTCGCCTTGAGCATGAGCGGGTAGCCGATCTCGGCCGCCGCGGCCCGGGCGGCCTCCAGCGTCTCGACCGCGCCGCGGCTCCACGGCGCGACCGGCACGCCGACCTCCTCGGCGATCAGCTTCGCGCCGATCTTGTCGCCGAGCCGGCGCATCGCCTCCGGGCTCGGCCCGACGAAGGCGACGCCGATCCGCTCGCACAGCTCCGCGAACGCGGGATCCTCGGCGACGAATCCCCAGCCGACCCAGGCGGCGTCGGCCCCGGTCTCCACCAGCGCGCGCTCCAGCGCCTCCAGGTCCAGGTACGGGCGCGCGGACGCGGGACCGAGGTCGTAGGACAGGTCGGCCTCGCGGACGAAGGTGGCGGTGCGGTCCACGTCGGTGTACAGGGCGACGGTCTCGATCCGCGTCCCGGTCTCCGCGGCGATGTCCCGTACGGCGTGGATGAGCCGCATGGCGGCCTCACCACGGTTGACGATGGCGACACGAGTGAACACCCGACCGAGCCCTCCTGATAGACCACGATGTCCGCCGGGAACGACGGCCCTCGGCTGTGCCCACCCTTCCGGTTACCCGCGGGTAGCTCCATGTCGCTGACATCGCAGGCTCGGCGGCTCGAGTTGTGGGAATCGTGCAAAAGCCCGTCGGCCGGAGCGGCCGCGGCGGCCGGGCGCGGCTAGCCGCCGGCCGCCGGGACGCGGAGGGCGATCAAGGCGAGGTCGTCGATGCCGGCGGTCGGCAGGCCGGTGAGCAGGCCGTCGCAGAAGGCCGGCAGGGGGCGGCGTGCGAGCCGGCCCGCCTGGTCGCAGAGCCGGTGAAGGCCCGCGGTCAGGTTCTCGCCGGGCCGCTCGACCAGGCCGTCGGTGTAGAGCACGAGCGTGGAGCCGGGCCGCAGCGGCAGGGCCGCGCTCTCGTAGGGCCCGTCGTAGAGCAGGCCGAGGCCGAGGAGGGGGTTGGCGGCGTCCTCCAGCAGGCGGCAGCGGCCGTCCGGGCCGACCAGCAGCGGCGGCGGGTGGCCGGCCGCCGCGTAGTCGAGCCGCAGCTCGCCCGTCCCGGTCTCCTGGACGCGGGCCAGGGCGCAGGTCGCCGAGCCGTCCGGGATCAGGGTCTCCATCGCGATGTTCAGCCGCCGCAGGATCTGCCCGGGCGGCTCGCGGCGGTCGACGACCAGGGCCCGCAGGATGTTGCGGAGCTGGCTCATCGCCACCGCGGCGGCCAGGTCGTGCCCGGTGGCGTCCCCGATGGCCAGCACGGCGGCGCCGTCCGGCAGCACGAACGAGTCGTACCAGTCGCCGCCCACCTCGGCGGTCGCGGGGCTGGCCCGGTACCGCGCGGCGATCTCCAGGCCCGGGACCTCGGGCGGCTCGGCGAGCAGGCCGTGCTGCAGGGCCAGGGCCACCCGCTGGGTGCGCTGGTACTCGATCGCGCTGCTCAGCGCGTCGTGGGCGTGGTCGAACATCTGCCGCATGAGGTCGACGTCGTCCCGGCTCAGCGGCTGGCGGTCCCCGCAGACGGCGGCGGTCACCACGGCGGCCACGGCCCCGTCCACGGTCACCGGCAGCACCACCACGCTGTTGGCGTTCGCCGCGGCCAGCCAGGCCGCCGTGCCCTCGGGCAGCATGTCCGCCGGCGGCTCGCCCGGCGCGAACGTGTGGTGCAGCGGACGGCCGCGCTGCACGGTCCGGGCGAACCCGCTGTCGGCGGCGTACCACTCCTGGCCGAACGGGGGCTGGCGCGGCAGGCCCGGCCGCGCGGCCGTGGCGACGCGCTCGGTGAGCAGCGGGGCGTCGTCGGGGCGGTCGACGTAGTCCGGCAGCAGGTGCACGCCGCAGCCGTCGGCGATCGCCGGCACGATCACGTCCGCCACCGCGCCGAGCATCTCCCGCGGCCCGGCGTGCTCGGCGGTCGCGGCGGCGGTGCGGTCCAGCAGCCGCCGGCGGCGGTCGCGGCGCCACCGCTGCTCGATGTCGGCGCAGGTCCCGACCCATTCGACCACGTCGCCGTTCTCGTACACCGGGGCCGCGTTGACCTCGAAGTGCCGGTAGGCGCCGCCGACCGTCCGCAGCCGGTAGACGTACCGCCAGGGACGGGCCTGCGAGATCGCCCGCTTCCACGACCGCACGGCCGGCTCGCGGTCCTCGGGGTGCAGCGCCCGCGCCCAGCCCATCCCGCGGAACCCCTCCCAGGTCTGACCGGTGACCCGCTCCCAGCCCGGGCTCGGTTCGAGGGGCTCGCCCGCCGTGTTCGTCACCCACACGATCTCGGCGCTCACCCGGACGAGGCTCTGGAACCGGCGCAGGACGCGGCGCTGCTCCTCGGCGCTGTCGCCGGCCCGCCGGATCGCGGTGACGTGCTCGGTGACGTCCACGGCCACCGACAGCACCGCCGGGTCCGTCCCGGGCGCCCGGGACAGGCTGAAGGAGAAGAAGCGCTCCTCGTACCCGCTGCCGGGGAAGAACAGGCTCACCGGGGCCTCGGCGAGGGTGACCGGCTCCCCGGTCTCCAGCACGCGGTCGAGGAGGTCGAAGTAGCCGCGCTGCACGAGGTCGCGGAACGCCCAGCGGACCTGCTGCCCGACCGGGCGCTCGCCGAAGATCTCGCGGAAGGCGTCGTTGGTGTAGGCGAGGCGGTGCTCCGGCCCGGTGATCAGGGCGACCGCGACCGGCGCCCGGTCGAACGCCTCCAGCGCCGGCCCGCCGAGCCCCTCCCCCCGGTCGCCGGGCAAGGCGCCTCCCCCAAGTCGCCGTCCGGGCCGCTAGCGGCTCCCCCTCACCTCAACATACATCGCGGCTGGTCAGATGCTTTTGAGGGCGTCGATCACGCTGAGCAGGTGGCGGCGGGCCGCGCGTTCGGCGGCGTCCGGGGCGCGGGCGCAGATCTCGTCGATGATCGCCAGGTGCTCGGCCACGGACACGCCGGGGCGGCCGGGGACCAGCGCCAGCTGGAACTGGTGCCGGACGTTCTGGGCGCGCAGCCGCCGCAGCACCCCGGCCGCGGTCCGCTGGCCGCTGATCTCGACGATGCGCAGGTGCAGCGCCCTGTTCAGCTCCGAGTACTCCAGGACGTGGCCGCGCGCCACCGCGGCGCGCATCGCCTCGCCGAGGCCGCGCAGCTCGGCGGTCTCGGCGTCGGTGACGCGCTCGGCGGCCTTGGCGGCGCACAGCCCCTCGACCACCATGCGGATCTCGGAGATCTCGATCGCCTCCGCCACGGTCACCGCGCGGACCCGGGCGCCGCGGTTCTGCACGCGCTCGACCAGGCCCTCGTTGGTCAGCTCGAACAGCGCGGCGCGCACGCTGCTGCGGCCGACGCCGAACATGTCCGACAGGTCGGCCTCGACCAGCCGCTGGTTGGGGGCGAAGTCGCCCCGGACGATGGCCTCGCGGATCGCGCCGGCGACGTCGGGGCGTCCGGCCCCCGGGGCGTCCGTGGTCTGCTCGTGCGCTGCCATGCTTCCTCACTCGCGGGCTCCGCCGGGCCCGCGCCCGGCGCGTCGCCGCGTGGATCGTCGCGGGATCCGGCGATCGATTCTAGAGCGCGCGGCCCCTCCCGGCCCGCGCCCGCGGGCGGGCGCCCCGCGGCCTCACTCCGCCGGCCGGTACCCGTCCTTGGCCTGCTGGACGAGCTTGTAGATGCGCGTCCGCAGCTCGGCGAAGCGGGGGTCGGACCGGGTGGTGAGCTGGTCGCGCTCGCCGGGCAGGTCGATGGCGACCTCCTCCAGGACGACGGTCGGGGAGTTCGACAGGACGATGACGCGCTCGCCGAGGTAGACCGACTCGTCGATGTCGTGCGTGACGAACAGGACGGTCACCCCGAGGCGCTTCCACAGGGAGCGGACGAGGTCCTCCAGGTCGGCGCGGGTCTGCGCGTCCACCGCGGCGAACGGCTCGTCCATCAGCAGGATGTGCGGCTCGTAGGCGACCGCGCGGGCGATCGCCACGCGCTGCTGCATC
This sequence comes from Actinomadura opuntiae, assembly GCF_030283205.1. Classification (GTDB taxonomy): domain Bacteria; phylum Actinomycetota; class Actinomycetes; order Streptosporangiales; family Streptosporangiaceae; genus Spirillospora. Next base: position 260,716 of record NZ_JASNWF010000012.1, on the reverse strand, counting down.
CCGCCCGACAGCTGCCAGGGGTGGGCGTCGTGGACCTTGGCGAGGCCGACGGCCTCCAGCGCGTCGTCCACGAGCCGCCGCCGCTCGGCCTTCGCGATCCGCTTCTCCTTCAGCGGGCGCTCGACGTTCTGCCGGACGGTCATCCAGGGGAACAGGCTGCGGCCGTACTCCTGGAAGACCACGGCCATCCCGGCGGGCGGCCCGGTGACCTTCTCGCCTTCGAGCACCACCTCCCCGGAGGTGCATCCCAGCAGGCCCGCGACGCAGCGCAGCAGCGTGGTCTTGCCCGCGCCGGACGGCCCGACGATGCAGACCATCTCGCCCGCGCCGACGGTGAACGTCAGGTCCCGGACGGCTTCGACGGCGCGTCCGCGGCCCTGGTACACCTTCCTCAGCCGCCGGACGTCCAGCAGCGCCGTGGAGGTCCCCGGGGTCCCGGCGCCGGTCGGTGCAGTGGTCATCTCAGCCCTCTCGCTGTGCCCGGCGCAGGCCGGTGTACCAGCTCAGCACCCGGGTCTCCACGATGTGGAAGGCGGCCGACAGCACGATGCCGATCAGGCCGAGCAGGATGATCCCGCTCCACATCTGCGGGATCGAGAAGCCGCGCTGGAACTGGATGATGGTGAAGCCGACGCCGTTGCTCGCGGCGAACATCTCGCTGATGACCATCAGGATGATCCCGATGGACAGCGCCTGCCGCGCGCCGGCGGTGATCTGCGGGCTGGCGCCGCGCAGCACGAGGTGGACGAGCCGCGAGTGCGGGCGCATCCGGTAGCAGCGGGCGGTGTCGCGCAGCACCTCGTCCAGCGCGCGGACGCCCTCGACGGTGTTCAGCAGGATCGGCCAGACGCAGCCGGAGACGATGACGAGGATCTTCATCCCGCTGCCGATGCCGGCGAACAGCATCAGGACCGGCACCAGCACCGGCGACGGGATCGCCCGGAAGAACTCCAGGACCGGTTCGAGCAGCGCCCGCAGCACCCGGACCGAGCCGATCGCGACGCCGAGGCCGACGCCGAGGACCAGGGCCAGCAGGTAGCCGGCGAGCAGCCGGCCCAGGCTGGGCAGCACGTCGGTGCCGAGCCGGCCGTGGAACCAGGTGTCGTCGAACGTGCCGAGGATCGTGCTGAGCGGCGGCCAGAAGAAGTCGGTGCTGTTCGCCGTCGCCAGCCACCAGGCCGCGACCAGCAGCACCGGCATGCCGAGCAGCAGCAGCGCCTTCCGCGCCGCGGTCAGGACCGTCACGAGACCACCTCCCGGCGGACGGAGGGATGCCAGCGCAGCGCCCGGCGCTCGACCGCCCGCACGACCACGTTCACCGCGACCCCGATCAGGCCGACCACGATGACCAGGGCGTACATCGACGCGACGGCGTTGGAGCTCTGCGCCACCGCGATCTGCTTGCCGAGCCCCGGCGACCCGATGACCAGCTCGCCGGTGATCTCCAGGATCAGCGCGACCGCGGCGGCGAGCCGGAACCCGGTCATGACGTAGGGCAGCGCGGTCGGCCACAGGACCGTGCGGACCTGCGTCAGCGCGCGGAACCGGTAGGAGCGCGCGGTCTCGCGGGCCACCGGATCGACGTCCCGCACCCCGTAGAGCACCTGCACGAGGACCTGCCAGAACGAGGCGTAGACGACCAGCAGGAGGGTGGAGCGCATCGTGGTGCCGTACAGCAGGACGGCCAGCGGGATCAGCGCCACCGACGGGATGGGGCGCAGGAACTCGATCGTCGACGACATCGCCGCCCGCACCAGCGGGAGGCCGCCGATCACGATGCCCAGCACCACGCCCGCGGTGGTCGCGATCGCGAGCCCGATCGCCCAGCCGCGCAGCGTCTCCAGCAGCGCGCGCCAGAACGCGCCCGTCCCGGCCTCGTCGGCCAGCGCGGAGACCATGTCGCTGAAGGGCGGCAGGAACCGCTTCTTCACCAGCCCCGCGCGGGGCACGGCCTCGACCAGCGCCATCACCCCGGCCAGGCCGGCCAGGCCGAGGAGCCAGGCGGGCACGGGGCGGTGACGGCGGCCGCCCCCGCCGTCCGCCACGGCGTCCGCCGTCACCGCCGCCGTCACGGCAGCAGGTCCTTGACGTCCGGGGCCTTCTTGATCAGGCCGTCCTGCACCGCGAGATTCTCCAGCGTCCGGAGTCCGGCCTGGTCGACCCGGGTCGGGAACTTCGGCAGCGTCAGCGCGCCCGCCACCGACGGGTCGATCTTGGTGTACGTGCCGAGGATCTTGCGCACCGCGTCGGGGTTCCGGTCGGCGTACTGCAGCGACTTCTGCATCGCCGCCGCGAACCGCTTGACCAGGTCGGGCTTGGACGCGGCCGTCTTCTGCGAGGTGAAGTACGCGGCGATGGTCAGGTTCGGCGCGGTGTCGACGTAGTTGGACGCGACGAGCCGCCCGCCGTTCTTCAGCGCGGTGGTGAGGAACGGCTCGACGACCTGGACCGCGTCCACGTTCCCCTTGTCGAGTGCGGCGAGCATGTCGGGAAAGGCCAGTTCGGTGAACTTCACGTTCTTGGCGTCGCCCCCGGCCTTGCGGATCGAGGCCCGGACGGTCGTGTCGTTGATGTTGTTCAGGGTGTTGACCGCGACGCGCTTGCCGACCAGGTCCTTGGCCGTCTTGATGGGGCTGCCGGACTTGACCACGACGCCGCCGAAGTCCTTCTTGTCGGCGCCGGTCGAGGCGTTGCCGGGCGCGACGGCCTTGAGCGGCAGGCCCTTGGACCGGGCGAGGATCAGCGAGGTGTAGTTGCTGAACCCGAAGTCGACCTGGCCGCTGACGACGGCCGGCACGATCGCCGCGCCACCCTGGGCCGTCTCGAACTGGAGCTTCAGCTTTTGCTCGGCGAAGAAGCCCTGCTGGGCACCGAGGTAGATGGGCGCCACGTCGACGATCGGGATGACGCTCACCTTCACCGTCGCGGGGCCCTTGTTCGAGGCGTTGGAGGAACCGCCGCCCCCGCCGCACGCTGCGAGGAGGAGTACGGAGGCGGCGGCCAGAGCCGCCCGGATTCTGTTCACGGTGCTTCTCCTGGGCGTCGGTCGGGTGGGTCCCCTCTGGCGTGACGGCGATGCTAAGGACCGCCACACAAGATTGTCAACGATTTGGCGACCAAAGTGCGGATCGATCCTGAGCGCTCGCCCACGTCACAGCAGGTCGGCTTGCTGCATGGCCAACCGCTCACTCCGAATCCGCACCTGCCCCTCGGCGGTATGTCCAGTCCTGTCTCCGAGATTGCTTGTCGGATTGTCACCATTTTTGTAGCATCCGGCTGCGGTTCAACCCGGCCGCGGCGGCGCCCCGCGGCGGCGGGGCCGCCCATCCGAGGAGGCGGTACGCCATGCAGGGGTTCTTCACTCGGGGCACGGTGTTCGGAGCGGGCGTCCTGAGACGCGCGCGCGGCCGGTTCCGGCCGATCGTCGGTTCGCTCGTCGCGGCGGTCCTGGTGGCCGCCGTGGTGTCGGCGCTGGGGGCCGGCGGCGCGTCCGCGCAGCCGCGGCACCAGCGGATCACGGCGGACGGGCTGGCGGACCTGCCCGCCGTCGAACCGGCGATGGACTGTGCCGACCTGGCGGGCCTCCGCCTGGGCGGCGTCACCGACGCGCCGGTCACGATCACGTCCGCGACAGTGTCGACCGCGGGCGCGCCGGCGCCGTACTGCGACGTCCGGGGCACCATCGCCCCGGCGGACACCATCGTCATGCGGCTGCCCGTGCACGGCTGGACGCAGCGCTACCTGCAGACCGGCTGCGGCGGCGAGTGCGGCAGCTCGAACATCGACTACACGCAGGCGGCGACGTGCGCGCCGGTCGCGGACGGCACCATCGCCAGCGCCACGACCGACATGGGCCACCAGGGCTCACCGGACGGGTCGTGGGCCGCGAACAACCGGCAGGCGCAGATCGACTTCGCCTACCGCAGCGTGCACGTGACCTCGCAGGCGGCCAAGGCGCTCATCAAGCGGTTCTACGGCCGCTCCCCCGCCTACTCCTACTTCGACGGCTGCTCCGACGGCGGGCGCGAGGCGCTGATGGAGGCGCAGCGCCACCCCGGCGACTTCGACGGCATCGCCGCCGGTGCACCCGCGAACGACATGGTCGTCCAGAACACCTTCCACCACGCGTGGAACGTCCTGACCAACCTTGACGGCGACGGGCGCTACATCCTGCTCGCCGGCAAGCTGCCGCTCGTCCACCGGGCCGTGCTGTCCGCCTGCGACGGGCTCGACGGTCTCAAGGACGGCCTGATCGGCGACCCGCGGCGCTGCGACTTCGACCCGTCCACGCTGCTGTGCAGGTCCGGGCAGGACCCGGCGACCTGCCTGACCAAGGCCGAGGCCGGTGTGGTCCGGCGGCTGCACGACGGCGCGGTGGACGAGCACGGCAGGCGGCTGGAGCCCGCGATCTCCCACGAATGGGGCTCCGAGCTCGAATGGACGCTGTTCGTCCCGTCCAGGCAGGGGCAGACCGTCGGCAGCCAGAACTTCGTGGAGTCCTTCGCAAGGTATCTCGGCTACACCGACCAGGTGAGACCCGACTGGAAACTGTCCGATCTGAAGCTCACCGTCGAGTCGTTCTGGAACACGGTGCAGTCGTCGAGCTACCTCGCCGCCATGGACCCCGACCTCGGCCGCTTCCAGCGCGGCGGCGGCAAGCTCCTGCTCTGGCACGGATGGAGCGACCAGCACATCTCGCCGCAGAGCACGCTCGCCTACTACGACGCCATGCAGAAGAGCATGGGCCGCAAGGCCGTCGACGACTTCGCCAGGCTCTACCTCTTCCCCGGCGTCGCGCACTGCGGCGGCGGTGAGGGACCCGACACCTTCGACGTCCTCACGCCCGTGATGGCCTGGACGGAGAGCGGCCGACGCCCCGGGAGGATCGTCGCGTCGAAGGTGGCGGGCGGCACCGTGACCCGCACCCGTCCCGTCTACCCGTATCCGCAGGTCGCGCGCTACGACGGCACGGGCAGCACCGACGACGCGTCGAACTTCGGCGCCGCCACGCCCCGCCGCGAGCCGCGGACCGACTACCGCTGGCTGGGCGAGCGGCTGTACTCCGGCGACTACCAGACATGGTGCCGGGCGGACGGCACACGCCTGGCCTGCCGCCCGGAGCAGACCTGGCTGACGCGCAAGGCGACCCGAGCCTGACCTCGGCATCGCGGCGGACGACGCGCCGTTCCCCTCGCCGAACCGGGGAACGGCGCGCGCGGCGTCGCCAAAGGCCGGTTCAGGCCGGAAATCGATTCGATGCGGCGGCGAATCGCGCGCCCCGCCCATCGCGGCTAGTTTTACCGGGAAAGCCCGACCGCGAATTGGGGAGTGTGCCGTGGCCGAAGAGGCGGGCAGCATCATCGACACGTCCGTGCCGCATTCCGCGCGTATCTGGAACTACTGGCTCGGCGGCAAGGACAACTATCCCGTCGACCGGGAGGCCGGCGACCAGTATCTGCAGGTCTACCCGGGAATCGCGGACGTCGCGCGGGCCGGCCGCAACTTCCTCGCCCGCGCCGTCCGCTACCTGGCGGGCGAGCAGGGGATCCGGCAGTTCCTCGACGTCGGCACGGGACTGCCGACCGTCGACAACACCCACGAGGTCGCCCAGCGCGTCGCGCCGGAGGCGCACATCGTCTACGTCGACAACGACCCGCTCGTCCTGTCGCACGCGCACGCCCTGCTCACGAGCCGTCCCGAGGGCGAGACCAGCTACATCGAGGCCGACATGCGCGACCCGGAGCAGGTGCTGCGCGCGGCGCGGGACAAGCTCGACTTCGACCGGCCGATCGCGGTGATGCTCATGGGCGTGCTCGGCCATATCGACTCCTACGACGACGTCCTGCACATCATCCGGACGTTGACCGGCGGCCTCTCTTCCGGCAGCTTCCTCGCCCTTTATGACGACACCGACACCGACGAGGCGCACAACAAGGCGCAGCAGGAGTACGACGACACCGGCGCCGTCCCCTACCGGCTCCGCCCGCCCGAGCAGATCATCGGCTATTTCGACGGACTGGAGCTGGTCGAGCCCGGAGTGGTGGCCTGCGAGAAATGGCGTCCGGAGCCGAATCCGTTCGGTGACACGCCGAACACGTCCACGCTCTGCGGCGTCGCGCGAAAGCCCTGACCGGCATTACCGCTTTACCGGCCGTCCAGAAGGGGGCGCCGGGGATCCCAGGCGGTGCCGTCGCGGGCGTCGCGGCGGCGGCGGGCGATGCCCGACAGCGCCTCCAGGACGACGCGGTTGGCCAGCGCCGAGGTGATGTCGGCGTGGTCGTAGGGCGGTGACACCTCGACCACGTCGACGCCGGCGACCGGGAGCTCGTAGGCGACGCGCCGCACCGCGTCGAGGAGCTGGCGGGCGGTGAGGCCTCCGGGTTCGGGGGTTCCGGTGCCGGGGGCGTGCCCGGGGTCGCAGACGTCGATGTCGACCGACAGGAACACCCCGTCGCAGGCGTCGGTGGCGATCGCGAACGCCTCGGTGAGGCATTCGTCCAGCCCGCGCGCGACGATCTCGGTCATCTCGTAGGAGCGCATGCCCTGCCCGGCCATCCACGCCAGCGTCTCCGGGCCCGGCCAGTAGCCGCGCAGGCCGAGCTGCAGGAACCGGTCGCCGCGCACCGCCCCGGACTCGATCAGCCGGCGCATCGGCTGCCCGTGCCCGACCAGCGAGCCGAACGCGACGTCGCCGGTGTCGGCGTGCGCGTCGAAGTGGACCATCGAGACGCGGCCCTGCCCGAGGTGCCGCGCCACCCCGGCCGCGTCGGGCCAGGCGATGGTGTGGTCGCCGCCGAGGACCAGCGGGATCGCCCCGTTGCGGGTGACGGTGAACACCGCCTCCTCCAGGTCGCGGACGGAGCGCTCGGCGTCGCCGGAGTACATCTCGACGTCCCCGGCGTCGTAGACGGTGAGGTCGCCGCGCAGGCCGTCCACGCGCAGCGCCAGCGACGGCCGCGACCCGTCCTGCGGCAGGTAGCAGCTCTGCCGGATGTACTGCGGGCCGAACCGGGTGCCGGGCCGGTGCGAGGTGCCGCCGTCGAACGGGGCGCCGAGGACGACCACGTCGGCGTCGGCGTAGGTCGCGGGGTCCGACCAGGTGCAGCGCGGCACTCCGAGAAAGGTGATGTCGGGGCCGAACTGCGGTCCGTACCGTTCCTGCGGGGTCATCCGCGTCCTCCCTGGCGCGACGGCGGTGCCCGGTTCTCCTTCCCCGTCCGGGACGGGCCGTCACCTGGGCGCGCGGAGCGGCCCGATCATGCCTCGGGTTCGGGGGTGACGCCGTCCGGCATGACGTTCGGGCGGGCCTTCTCCACCAGGGCGGGGATGACGTCGTCCAGCTCGTGGGGGTCCCAGCGGGCGCCCTTGTCGACCACCGGCCCGGCCCGCCAGCCCTCGGCGACGCTGATCCGCCCGCCCCGCACGTTGAACACCCGGCCGGTGATCCCGCGCGCGCCCGGGCTCGCCAGCCACACCACCAGCGGCGCGATGTTGGACGGGTCCGCGGGGTCGAAGCCCTCGCTCGGGCGCTCGCGTCCGGGCATCAGGTTCTCGGTCATCCGGGTCAGCGCGGCGGGCGCCACCGCGTTCACCGTCACGCCGTAGCGCCGCAGCTCGCGGGCCGCGATCACGGTCAGCGAGGCGATCCCGGCCTTGGCCGCGCCGTAGTTGCCCTGCCCGGCGTTGCCGTAGATGCCGGACGAGGAGCTGGTGTTGATGACGCGGGCGTCCACCTCGTGCCCGGCCTTGTGGCGTTCCCGCCAGTACGCGGCGGCATGCCGCAGCGGCGCGAACGTGCCGCGCAGGTGGACGTTGACGACCGCGTCCCATTCCTCGGCGGACATGTTGACCAGCATCCGGTCGCGGAGGATCCCGGCGTTGTTGACCAGCACGTGCAGGTCGCCGAACCGCTCGACGGTCGAGGCGACCAGCCGGCGGGCGCCCTCGAAGTCGGACACGTCGGTGCCGTCGGCGACGGCCTCCCCGCCCATCGCGCGGATCTCGTCGACGACCTCGCCCGCCGGGCCGTCGGACGAGCCGGTGCCGTCCACCTGCGCGCCGAGGTCGTTGACGACCACGCGGGCGCCGTGCCGGGCGAACTCCAGCGCGTGCTCGCGGCCGATGCCGCGGGCCGCCCCGGTGACGATGACCACCCGTCCGTCGGCGATTCCGGTCATGGTCGCTCCCTTCCGGCCCGGCGGACCGGGCGTCCGGTTCCGGCGCGCGCGGGACTAGAGTCAATTTCTAGAATTAGTTTTCAAAACGATGCGACGGGATCACCCGGTTGTCAATGGCCCGGCACCCGCCGGACCGGACGGACGGGGGCACCGGCGCCGCAGGTCCCGATGGGATAGCTTTCCAACGGTGGAGACCGCTGGAGTGTCCCTCGGCGGGGCGCGGCGGCCCGGCGGGGACGACGGCACGCACGCCGCCGCCGACGACGCGGCGCACGCCGGTGACGCGGCCTCGTTCCGCGGGCGGCTGCTGGCGGGGCTGGCCGACTCGATCCGCGAGCGCGGCTTCCGCGAGACCACCGTCTCCGACATCGTCCGCCACGCCCGCACGTCCCGGCGCACCTTCTACGAGGAGTTCCCCTCCAAGGATGCCTGCTTCGTCGAGCTGCTCCAGGTGACCAACCGGATGCTGCGCCGCCGCGTCACCGAGGCGATCGACCCGGCCGCCCCGTGGGAGACGCAGATCCGCCAGGGCGTCGAGGCGTACGTGGAGATGGTCGCCTCCGAGCCGGAGATCACGCTGAGCTGGATCCGCGAGCTGCAGGCGCTCGGCGCCGGCACCGCCCGGCGCATGCAGCGCGAGGCGGTCGACGCGCTCTTCCGGCTGCTGCGGGACGTGACCGGGAACGCCGAGATGGTCCGGGCCGGGGCCCGCCCGATGACCCGCCCGTTCGCGCTGATGCTGATCGGCGGGCTCCGCGAGCTCACCGCCACCCTCGTCGAGGACGGCGCGGACGTCCGCGACATGACCGAGGTCGCGGTCGAGGCGACCGTCGCGCTGTTCCGCCCGGTGCCGGGAAACGGCCGCGGGCCGGCGCCGAATTTCCCTTCTCCGGCACGGTAGGCGCGCGTTCCGCACCGTGGTACCGTCCCGTACCACATCACCTCCGTGCCCTTCGGCACGCGGTGCCGCCATGCCGAGAGCATCGTCCAGAAGAGCGCGCGATGACCGACATTGACGAGGACGACTTCACCGAGCACGCCGTCCACCTGGAATACACATGGCGGACCTGGCGGTACATGCTCACCGGCACCGCGGTGCCCGCGCTGCTGTGCGTCAGCGCGAACGGCATCCTGCGGCTCGGCAGCTTCGTCGACCACGCGGCCGCCGAGCGCGTGTTCTGGGACGTGGTCACGCTGGCCATCCAGGACGCCGGCGACCACCTGGCGGACATGCGGGTCAACCGCACCCGGGCGGCGGTCGTCCTGGAGGGCCCGCCGGACGGCCGCGCGCACCTGGCGGTCCGCTCGGCGTCGGGGTTCCACCTCGCGCACTGCTACGACACTTCCTACGACGCGCTCGACGCGTGGGCGCAGATGGCGAGCGAACTGGCGCTCCGGCCCTGCTGACCATTCGGGCCGATGATCTTTCCGCAATTGCGGAAGATCACCTTCGGCCGCGCCGGAATACGGAGATCGATCCGGTGAATTCACCGGGCCGGGAAATTCCGTGCGGGTCAGGTGCGGGAATCGCCGCTTCCCGATGAGCCCCGGCCCGCGGAGACCAGCCCGGTCTCGTAGGCCAGCACGACGGCCTGGACGCGGTCGCGCAGGTTCAGCTTGGACAGGATGCGCGCGACGTGCGTCTTGACGGTCGCCGCGCTCAGCGTGAGCCGCTCGGCGAGCTCGGCGTTCGACAGCCCGGTGGCGAGCAGGCTCAGCACCTCCAGCTCCCGCGGCGTCAGCTGGGACAGGTCGCGGTGCACCGCGGGCCCGGGCGCGGCGCCGGCCTCCTCGCGGGGCGCGAACCGCTCGATGAGGCGGCGGGTGATGGCGGGGGCGAGCAGCGCGTCTCCCGCCTGGACGAGCCGGACCGACGCGGTGAGCTGCTCCGGCGTCACGTCCTTGAGCAGGAAGCCGCTGGCGCCCGCGGTGAGCGCCGCGTAGACGTAGTGGTCCAGGTCGTAGGTGGTGAGGATGAGCACGCGGGTGCCGCCGCCGGCCGCGGTGATCTGCCGGGTCGCCTCGATCCCGTTCGTCTCCGGCATCCGGACGTCCATCAGCACGACGTCGGGGCGCGTGCGGCGGACGGCGGCGACCGCGTCCGCACCGTCGGCGGCCTCGGCGACGACCTCGATGCCGTCGGCCGCGAGGATCATCCGGAAGCCGGTCCGGACGAGCGCCTGGTCGTCGGCGATCACCACCCGCAGGCCGGTCGCGTCCGCTCCGCTCATGCGGTCCTCCAGGGGATGCGGGCCGTGACGCGGAAGCCGCCGGCCAGGGTGGCGCCGGACTCCAGCGTCCCGCCGTAGACCGCGAGCCGCTCGCGCAGGTTGATCAGGCCGCGGCCGTGGCCCGTCCGCGCGCCCGCCCCGCCGTCGCCGGGCCCGCCGCCGGTGTCGGTGACCTCGATCCGCAGGTCGCCGCCGTCGCAGCGGACCGCCACCGCGGCCGACGCGCCCGACGCGTGCTTCATCGTGTTCGTCAGCGCCTCCTGGACGACCCGGTAGGCGGTGAGGTCGATGCCGGGCGGCAGGGGTCCGGGCGGCGGGGCGATGTCGGCGGTGACGCGCAGCCCGGTGGCGCGGACGCGGTCGATCAGCGGGCCGAGCCGGTCCAGGCCCGGCTGCGGGACCGGCACGCCGGCCTCCTCCTCGCCGGACGGCGCCAGCAGTCCCATGACGTGCCGCAGCTCGGCCATCGCGGCGCGCCCGCTCGCCTCGACGTCCAGCATCGCCTTCTTCGACAGTTCGGGGTCGGCGTCGACGACCTTGCGGGCCGCGCCGGTCTGGATCACCATGACGCTCACGTTGTGGGTCACCACGTCGTGCAGTTCGGCCGCGATCCGGGCGCGCTCCACCTCGACGGCGCGCCGCGTCGCCTCGTCCCGCTCCCGCTCGATCTCGGTGATCCGGCGCCGCCACGACCGCACGGACGTCGCCAGCACCCCGGCGGCGAGCAGCACGAAGAACGGCGCGGACCAGTCCGGCAGCGAAACCGAGGTGCCCCGGTAGAGGAGGCCGGCGAGGACGGCGGCGGCCCCGAGGCTCGCGACGGCCTGCGTACGGTAGCGGGTGTAGGCGATGGCGCTGAAGCCGCCGATCAGGCAGGCCAGCACCGTCGCCCAGGTCATGCCGTGGCGCAGCGCCCAGGCCGCCAGCAGCACCACCCAGAACGTGCTGAGCGGGTACACGCGCCGGAGGGCCAGCGGCAGCACCGACAGGACGGTCAGGCTCCAGGACGGATGGCCCGCGCCGGGCCTCGCGTCGAAGCCGTCGGGCGGGACGGGCGGGGCGGGCGGGGCCTCCGGACCGAAGTCGATCTTCTGGGGATGGTCGCCGCCCGTCTTCGCCGCCACGAGCAGCGCCACCGCGGTCAGGGCGAGGGCGAACGCCGCGTCCCTGGCGAGGGCGCGGCGCGAGGGCGGCTCCTCCGCCGGCTCGGGCCGGAGGAGCCCGCGCAGCCCCCCGCGCCAGTCGCGCGGTCTCTCCACCTGCATGCCCCACATTGTGTCCCCCGCCGCGCCGGCCCGGTATCGGCTGAGCGGGCGGGGTCCTCGCCCGTGCGGCGTACATCGCGAGGATGACGCCCGGCGGGGTCGGCCGCACGGGGTACGGAATGTCGGTGCGGCGGCGGACGCCCCGGACGCCCCGCCGCCCATAGCTTCACGTCCGCTGACACCGGGCGGCCCGCAGGCCGCCCGCACGCGGAGGGCGGGAGCCTCATGGGACATGTGATCGAACTGGACGCCGCGACGAAGGACTACGGCGGCGCGGGGGCGCCGGCGCTCGGGCCGGTGTCGATGGCCGTCGAGGAGGGCGAGGCGCTGGCGGTCGTCGGGCCGTCGGGCAGCGGGAAGTCGACGCTGCTGAACCTGGTCGCCGGGCTGGACCGGCCGTCGTCGGGGACGGTGACGGTGGACGGGCGGCGCGTCGACCGGCTCGGCGAGGCGGCGCTCGCCCGGTTCCGGCGCGAGCGGATCGGGTTCGTGTTCCAGTTCTTCAACCTGCTCGACGACCTCACCGTCGCCGACAACGTCCGGCTGCCCGCGCAACTGGCGGGGACGCCGCGCCGCAAGGCCGCGGACCGCGCCGACGAGCTGCTCGGGATGCTCGGCATCCACGCGCACGCGGACGCCTATCCGGGGCGGCTGTCGGGCGGCGAACGGCAGCGCGTCGCGGTCGCGCGGGCGCTGGTGAACCGGCCGGCGCTGCTGCTGGCCGACGAGCCGACGGGCGCGCTGGACACCGCGTCCGGCCACGAGGTGCGCGAGCTGCTCGCCGAGGTGCACCGGGGCGGGCAGACGATCGTCCTGGTCACCCACGACATGACGCTGGCGCGGTCGCTGGCGACCCGGACGGTCGTGCTGGTCGACGGCGCGATCGCGGCCGACGACCGGGCGGGGGTCACCCGATGAGCGCGCTGGGCCGGGTGGTGCGATCGGGCGTCGGGCGGCGGCGCGTCCAGACGCTGGTGGTCGCGCTCGCCACGCTGATGTCGGTGGCGTCGGCGGTCGTCGCCGGCTCGCTGGTCGTCGCGTCGTCGGCGCCGTTCGACCACGCGTTCGCGCGCGGGCACGGCGCGCACCTGACCGCGCAGATCGACGCGGGGAAGGCCACCGCGGCGCAGGCCGCTGCGACGGCGCACCTGCCGGGCGTCAGGGCGAGCGCCGGGCCGTTCCCGGTCGCGGTCGTCTCGCTCACGGCGCGGGGCGGGGAGCCCCTGCCCGAGCTGACCGTGGCCGGGCGCTCCTCCTCCGGCGGCCCGGTCGACCGGCTGGAGATCACGGCGGGCCGGTGGCCGTCCGGGCCGGACGAGATCGTGATGCCGGCGCAGGTCCCGCCCGACGCGGGCGTCGGGTCGACGCTGACCGCGCCGGGCGGGCGGACGCTGAAGGTCGTCGGGCAGGCCCGCTCGGTCACCGGCTCCGCCGACGCGTGGACGACACCGGCCGGGGTGGCCGCGCTCCGCTCGGCGAAGGCGCCCGCGACGACCCAGATGCTGTACCGGTTCTCTGGGTCGCCCGCGAAGTCCGCGCTGGCCGCCGACCGCGCGAAGGTGGCGGCGGCCCTGCCGAAGGGCGCGCTGGCCGGTACCCAGTCGTATCTGGACGCCAAGTACGTCGCCGACCGGGAGGCGGCCACGTTCGTGCCCTTCCTGATGGCGTTCGGCGCGCTGGGCCTCGGGATGTCGGTCATCGTCGTCGCGGGCGTGGTCGGCGGCATGGTCGGGGCGAACCTGCGCCGGATCGGGATCCTGAAGGCCATCGGCTGCACGCCCGCCGAGGTCGTCCGCGCCTATGTCGCGCAGGCGCTCGTCCCGGCCGCCGCGGGCACCCTGCTGGGCGTGGTGCTCGGGAACCTGATCGCGTACCCGCTGCTCGGCGACGTGCAGCAGGTGTACGGGACGACCGGCCTCTCGGTCGCCTGGTGGGTGGACGCGGCCGCCGCGGCGGGCGCGCTGCTGGTCGTGGCGGCCGCCGCTCTCGTCCCGGCGCTGCGGGCGGGACGGCTGCGGACCGCGGCGGCGATCGCGGTCGGCCGGGCGCCGGGCACGGGCCGCGGCCGGTGGGCGCAGCGGAGCGCCGGGCGGCTGCCGCTGCCGCGCGCGGTGACGCTCGGGCTGGCGACGCCGTTCGCGCGTCCCGTCCGGTCGGCGTCGATGCTGGCGGCCGTGGCGTTCGGGACCGCCGCCGCGACGTTCGCGATCGGCCTCGCGGCGTCGCTGAACACCATCGGCGCCGCCCGCGACCCCGCCGCGAACGCCGCCGTCAGCGTGATGGGAGGCGAACCCGCTTCGCAGGGACCGGGCCCGGCGCCCGCGCAGGCACCGCCACCGGGTCAGGGGCCGGGACAGGGGCCAGAGCAGGGGCCGGAGCAGGGGCCGCCTTCGGTGGACGGCGCGAAGGTGGCGGCCGCCATCTCCGCCCAGTCCGGCACGGCGTCGTTCTACGGGGTGCGCTCCGCGCAGGTGACCGTGGCGGGCGTCGTGGGGGCGGTCGAGACGCGCCTCTACCAGGGCGACCTCCGGACGGCCGCGTACGAGATCATCGCGGGGCACTGGATCACCGGCCCCGGCCAGGCCGTGGTGCCGACGCACTTCCTCGACGTGACCGGCCACCGCGTCGGCGACACGATCACCGTACTCGACCAGGGCGCCGCGGTGCGGCTGCGGATCGTGGGCGAGGCGTTCGACCTCGAGAACGACGGGATGCGCGTGCACACCGCCGCCTCCACGTTCTCCGGAATCGAGAAGCAGGGCGGGGCCGACGAGTATCTCGTGCGGCTGAAGCCGGGGGTCTCGACGGAGTCCTACCTCAGCGGGCTGAACCGCGCGCTCAAACCCCTCGGCACGCAGGCGACGGCGGCCGCCGACGACGTCAGCAGCACGATCATCGTCCTGGACACGCTGGCGGCGCTGCTGACGCTGATGCTGGTCACGGTCGCGGGGCTCGGCGTCCTCAACGCGGTGGTGCTGGACACCCGGGAACGGGTGCACGACCTGGGCGTCTGCAAGGCGATCGGGATGGCGCCGCGGCAGACGGTCGTCATGGTGCTCGCGTCGGTCGCCGGGCTGGGCGCCGTCGGCGGGCTCGCCGGCCTACCCGCGGGCATCGCCCTGCACCACCTGGTCATGCCGCTGATGGGGAACGCCGCGGGCACCCGGCTGACCCACGCCATGGTGTCGGTCTACGGCCTGCCGATGCTCGTCCCGCTGGCGCTCGGCGGCATCGCGATCGCGATGCTCGGCGCGCTGCTGCCGGCCGGCTGGGCCGCGAAGGCCCGCACCGCCACCGCCCTGCGCACCGAGTGACTCGTTGAGTTGCGGCGAGTCGTTGCTATTAGGCCGCTCATAACAACGACTCGCCGCAACTCAACGTCAGAGGGGGCGGGTGTCCAGGACTTTCTGGAGCTTCTCCTGAGCGCGGGCGGCCTGGCGGGCGCGGTAGGCGATCGGCATGTACCGGAGGCGTTCGGGCAGCAGCGGCGTGCTGCGCCCGATGACCTGCCCGACGGCGCGCAGCCGCCGCTCGTCGGCCTTGCTCCACGACAGCCCGAGCTTCTCGCGGGCGGCCGGCGGCAGCGTGCCGACGGTGATGAACCGGCCGAGCCGTCCGCTGGTCGCGACCAGCGGCGTGACCACGGGACGCAGCGCGGTGGGAACGCCGGGCGGGAGCTTGTCCATCCGGTCGAGGACCTCCAACGCCACCTTGTGCGGGACGAGGGTGTTCTCCACCATGTCGTCGAAGTACGCCCAGTACTCCTCGATGGTGCCGGGCAGCATCCGCTCGGGCACCTGCAGGATCCGGCCGAGGTTGAGGAACTCGTCGAACACCTGCTGCTGCTCGTCCGGCGTCATCGGCTCCGGCGCGAAGTACCTGGACGCGGTGACGGCGGCGTAGAAGCCGGTGAGGTGCACCCACGCCCACGGCTCGGCCGACAGCGCATGGTGGCGGTTGCCCTCCTCGTCCTGCGCGCTGAGCGGCTTGTGCATCTCGCGGAGCCGCCTGCCCTCCTCGATCGCCGTCCGCCCGCCGTACACCCACGTCTGGACGGACGCGAAGCTGCGCGCGGCGCGGCCGAGCGGGTCGCGGCGGAAGCTGGACAGCCGGTCGACCACGGTGCCGATCGCCGGGTGCATCGTCTGCAGGATGAACACGCTGTTGCCGGCGATCGCCGAGGTGTAGAGCCCCATGGTCTCCCACAGGATCGAGCCGGGCTCGAACGGGACGGGCTCGGGGCGCGCGGCGACGCGGGCCGCGGGCGCGGCGTCCGCGGCGGGCGCGGCGGCCGCGTTCTCGGTCATCGTCATGGTCTCGCCTCCCGACGGGTCTCGTACTACAGTGAAACGCGAATAAGCGGTCGCTTACAAGTCGCGTTCGGGGAGGGCCCGCCGATGCCCCGCTCACCTGGCCTGTCGCCCCGCCGGACGCCGCGCCAGGACCGGTCGCGGCGGATGGTGGAGCGCATCCTGGACGCCGCCACTCGCGTTCTGTCCGAGCACGGCTACGACGGCGCGTCCACCAACCGCATCGCCCGCGCGGCCGGGATCAGCAACGGCTCGCTCTACCAGTACTTCCCCAACAAGGACGCGATCGTCATCACCGTCATCGACCGGTTCGCCGACCATCTGGCCGACCGGCTCGGCGCGCAGATCGAGTCGACCATGCACGCCTCGTGGCAGGAGGCCGGCCGCGCGCTGCTGGACGTGCAGATGCGGCTGTTCGAGGAGCACGCCGACCTGCTGCGGATCATCGTCGAGCAGATCCCGCGGCTCGGCCCGTTCGACAAGCTGGCCGCGCTGCAGCGCCGGCTGACCGACCTGGTCCGGGTGTACCTGCTGGTGAACCGGGACGCGTTCCGCGACGACCTGGACGTGGACGCCGCGCTGTGGATCCTCGCCGAGACCGTCGGCGAGCTGTCGATCAAGTACGTGCTGGACCGGCCGCCGATCCCCCGCGAGCGGATGATCGACGAGCTGGCCGAGCTGGTGATCCGCTACATCCGCGGTTAGGCGGCGCGCGCCGGCCCCTCCGGCCGCAGCCGGCGGCTGAACGGCCCCGCCGCCGCCAGCCCGGCCAGCAGCACCGGGCCGAGTGCCAGGCTGAACAGCACGTCGGTCAGCCAGTGCTCGTCGGCGAGCGTGAGGGCCGCCCCGGTGAGGAACCCCGCGGCCAGCGCGGCGCCGCGCCGCGCCCGCGCCGTCAGCCACCGGTCCAGGGCCGGGACGACGATGACGACCAGCTCGACCGCGACCCAGATGAGCAGGAATCCGTTCAGCGTGTGGCCGGACGGATACGCGTCGCCGTGCGTCCACAGAACGTCGGTGTTTCCGGACGGAAACGTTCGCGGAATCACCGACTTCACTCCCACCTGAAGCAGCGACAACAGGCCCACCACCACGACCGGCACCAGCAAGGGACGCGGCGAACGCGCCCGGACCATCCCGAGCACCGCCAAGGGGACGAGCACGTATTTCACGATGACGCCCCGCTGCCCGAGCTGGCTGAAGACGTCGACGACCGGCATCCAGGCGCCCTTGGCATTGGCGTCGCAAAATTTGTGGACCGTCCAATCGAGATGGCGGAGCGGACCGTCCGCCAGCACGTCGGCCGTGACGGCGGCCATGACGACCACGGCCAGGACGTACCAGCCCCACGACCGCCGGCGCATACCAGGGGTCTTCCCCGCTCACCACCCGTGACGCATGGGGAACGGCACCATAACCGCCCGGTGCCGACATGGGCGCCCCGCACATTTCGGAACGGCGCGGCATTGGCTTGACTGCCGGATGGGCGCCCCTCCTTCCCGATCCCCACCCCGTTCGACCGATCCGGGAGAGCCCTCATGCACCGACCACCCCCGCGCATTCTGCGGCGCCTCGCGAAATGGATCGCGGCGGCCGCCGCCCTCACCCTTCCCGCCGCCGCGCTGGGCGCGGCCGCCACGACAGCGCCGGCGCGCGCCGCGACCGGCACCTACCAGCAGGTCACCGGGTTCGGCTCCAACCCCGGGAACCTGCAGATGTACGAGTACGTGCCGGCCGGGCTGCCGTCCGGCGCCCCGCTCGTGGTGGCGCTGCACGGCTGCACCCAGAGCGCGGACGACTACTACTCCCATTCCGGCTGGCCGAAGTTCGCCGACCAGTGGAGGTTCGCGGTCGTGTTCCCGCAGACGACCGCGTCCAACAACATCCAGAAATGCTTCCAGTGGTTCGATCCCGCCAAGGACGCGCGCGGCGGGACCGAGTCGGCGTCGATCGTCCAGATGGTCTCCTACGCCGAGCAGAAGCACGGCTCCGATCCGCGCCGGGTGTTCGTCACCGGGCTTTCGGCGGGCGGCGGAATGACCGCGGACCTGCTCGCCGCCTATCCGGACGTCTTCGCCGGCGGCGCGGTCGACTCGGGCCTTCCCGCGCAGTGCGCGACCAGCCTCACCGCCGCCTCCGGCTGCCAGATGAACAACCAGAACCTCACGCCCGCGCAATGGGGCGACAAGGTCCGCAACAGCCATCCCGGCTACACCGGGCCGTGGCCGCGCGTCGCCGTCTGGCAGGGCACCTCCGATTACACGGTCTATCCGGTGAACGCCACCGAACTGCGCGACCAGTGGACGAACGTCTGGGGCATTTCACAGACGCCGTCGAGCACCCGCAGCCTGCCCGGCGGCACCACGCAGAGCGACTACAACGACGCGAACGGGAAACCGGCCGTCGAGGTGTACTCCATTTCCGGGATGGGCCACGGCCTCGCCGTCGACCCCGGCTCGGGCGCCGACCAGTGCGGCACCACCGGCGCGTACTTCCTCGACGCCATCTGCTCCACCTCGTACACGGCGAGGTTCTGGGGGCTCGACGGCTCGGACGGCAGCGACCCGGGCGACCCCGGCGATCCAGGTGGCCCCGGCGATCCGGGCGGGTCGCAGCAGTGCTTCACCGCCACCAACTACGCGCACGTCACGGCCGGGCGCGCGCACATGAGCGGCGGCTACACCTACGCCAACGGCTCCAACCAGAACATGGGCCTCTACAACGTGTTCGTCACGCACACGCTGAAGGAGACGTCCGCGAACTACTACGTCATCGCCGATTCCGGCTGCTGAACCGGGACCGGGCCGTCCGCCGGGCGGCCCGGTCGTCCCGGATCACGGCGTGATGACGAGCTTCCCGCGCGTGTGGCCACTGCGGCTCTCGTCGAACGCGGCGCCGACGTCGTCGAGGGAGAACGTCTTGGCGACGTCGACGCGCAGCGCTCCGCGCTCGGCCATGGCGGCCAGGTCGGCGAGCTTCGCGCCGTCGGGACGGACCCAGATCCAGTGGCCGCCGTGCTGCTCGACGCTGTTGTCGGCGACGGACACGTGCCGTCCGCCCGGGGCGAGGACGGCGAGCGTCGCGTCCAGCTGCCCGCCCACGAAGTCGGCGACCGCCGTGACGCCGTCCGGCGCCAGCTCGCGGACCCGCTCCACGAGACCGTCGCCGTAGGCGACCGGTTCCGCGCCGAGTTCGCGCAGGTGGTCGTGGTTGGACTCGGACGCGGTGCCGATGACGCGGGCGCCCCGGTCGACGCCGATCTGCACCGCGAAGCCCCCCACTCCCCCGGACGCGGCGTGCACCAGCAGCACGTCGCCCTTGCCGACCTCCAGCCGGTCGAGCGAGCGCTGCGCGGTCATCCCGGCGAGCGGCAGCCCGCCCGCCTCGTTCCAGCCGAGCGCGGCCGGCTTGCGCGCGCAGTGCACGGCCGGGACCGCGACGAGCTCCGCGAACGTCCCGGCGTGCACGACGTTCTTGCGGGCGTAGGCCATGACCTCGTCGCCCGGCGCGAACTCCGGCGTGTCCGGGCCGGTCGCGCGGACGACCCCGGCGACGTCCCAGCCGGGGATCACCGGGAACACCGCGTCCATCATTCCGTCGAGCCCGCCGGACATCACCTTCCAGTCGACCGGGTTGACGCCCGCCGCGCGCACCTCGACCAGCACCTCGCTCGGGCCGAGCTTGGGGTCGGGCGCCTCGCCGGCGGTGAGGCGGGAGTTGTCGGAGGCATAGGAGTCGTAGGTGACGGCACGCATGTCCCTCAACCTGCCTCCGCACCCGCCCGCTAAACCCGCTCGGTCGCGGGTGCGGGCGCGGGGCGCACGCGCAGGCCCGGCATGAGCGAGACGGTCACCGCGACCGACGCCGCCGCCATCAGCGTCATCCCCACCGCCGGGGAGGTGACCTGCGCGACCGCGCCTGCGATCGCGGCGCCGACCCCTTGCATGGCGAGCATCCCCGACGAGTGCAGGCCGAGCGCGTGGCCGCTCAGCTCGTCCGGCGTGATCGCCAGCAGCCGGTCCTGGAGCAGCAGGGTCGCGCAGTACCCGACGCTCGCCGCGGCGATCGCGGCCACCGCGACGGGCAGCGGCGGGCCCAGCGCGAACACCAGGTACGGCGCGGCGAGCAGCAGCCGCATCGGCGCGTCGAGGCGCTTGCGCCAGGCCGGCGGGACGAACCGCCCGGCCAGCGTGTCCCCGGCGAGCATCCCGACCGCGCCGGCCGCGAACAGCAGGCCCGCGTGCCGCGGCGCGTACGGGACGAACAGCGACTCGCAGCCGACGATCAGCCCGTTCGGCACCCACAGCGCCAGGTAGACGGCACGGCGCTGCCGCGACGACCACAGCCGGACGTTGTTGCGCCACGTCTCGCCCGCGGTCGCGCACCCGGTCGCGCGCGGCGCGCGGGCGCTCAACCCGAACCGCGCGACGGCCGCCGCCGCGAGGTACAGGGCGGCGCCGGCCAGCAGCGTCCCGCGCGGCGAGAGCGCGTTGACGAGCACGCCGCCTGCCGCGAACCCGATGATCTGCACGAGCCCGATGATCTGCACGAGCCCGACCGACATGTTCATCACCGACCGGCCGAGCAGGTACCCCTCCCGGTCGAGGATCTCGTTCAGCAGCCCGTACCGCACCCCGCCGCCCACCGCGCTGGCCACCCCGAGGACGAGGACGAGCGCGAACACGCCCCACACCGGCAGCCCCGGCACCGCCTGCGCGGCGGTGCCGGCGGCGAACAGCAGCGACAGGCCCGCGAGCGCGGCGCGCGGCGGCAACCGGTCGGCCGCCGACAGCAGCGTCAGCGCCCCGACCAGCTGGGCCAGCATCGGCCCGAACATCGCCAGCGACGACAGCAGCGGCGAGCCGGTCCTGGAGTACACCAGCGTGCCGAGCGCCAGCCCGCTCACCGTCTGCGCCGCGACGTTGCCCGCCGAGGCCAGGAACAGCGGCGTGAACTCCGGCGTGCGGAGCAGATCCCCGTAGGTGCGCATGATCGGAAGTGTCCGGTGCGTCCCGCCGGGCCCGTTACTCTTTCGCGGGGAGGCGAAACCATTGGGCTGGTGGGAGATCAACGCGGACACGCTCGCGGGGAGCCGGTTCGTCGTCTCGCCCCTGGCCGAGGCCACCGCCTGCCTGAAGACGCTGCGCTGGGAGCGGGCCGGGAACCCCGCCGAGCGCGCGTGGCTGGAGGAGCACCTGCCCGCCTACCGCGCGCGGACGGCCGCCGATCCGGTGACGGCGCGGCTCGTGCGGACGGCGTTCGTGCAGGGGTGGAACGCCGATTTCGTCACGCCCACTCCGACCGGCGAGCCCGAGGCGTCGTTCGAGGCCGAGCTGGAGCGGATCCGCCGCACGCCGCCCGAGGCCGCCCGCGCCGACCTGACCGTCTGCCTGAACGGACCGCTGCCGCCCGTCCTCGACCGGGACGACCTGCCGGAACGCATCGCCGACCTGCTCACCTGGGTCTGGCGCGAGACGGTCCTGCCCGGCTGGCCGCGGCGGCGCCGGATCATCGAGGCCGACATCGTCTCCCGCGTCGCGCACCTGAGCCAGGGCGGCTGGGCGGCCGCGCTGGACGACATGCGCCCCGGCATGCGCTGGCTCGGCGAGAACCGTCTGCAGATCAACACCTACGACTACCCGCCGCGCGACCTGTCGGGCAAGCCGCTGGTGTTCGTGCCGGTCACGCACGGCCAGAGCTGGGTCTCCTGGAACCGGGAATCGTCCCGGTACGCCGTCATGTACCCGTGCTCGGGCACGCTGGCCGACGCGGACGCCGTCCCGGTGCCCGACGCGCTCGGTGCGCTGCTCGGCCCCGTCCGCGCGTCGGTGCTGGTGCTGCTGGACACCCCGAAGAGCACGACCCAGCTCGTGGCCCTGACCGGCCACGGCCTCGGCAGCGTCGGCCGGCACCTGAAGATCCTGCTGGACGCCCGGCTCGTCCGCCGCCGCCGCGCCGGGCGCTCCGTCCTCTACTACCGGACGGAGGCGGGCGAGGGCCTCGTCGCGGCCCAGCGCGACACGCCCGCCCGGCGCGGCACGGCGGCCGGGATCAGCAGCGGACCGTCGTCAGCTTGATCTTCCCGGCGCGGTCCCAGTCCACGTCGGCCGTCGCGGTGCCCGCCGCGACGCATTCGATCTCGGCGCCGGACCGGTCGTAGATCCTGGCCGCGGCGCCGCCCGCCTGCTCGTTGGAGAGCCCTCCGCGACCGTGCCAATCGCTCAGCCCGTAGGTGCCGTACCGGTAGAAGTCGAAGACGTGGTATTTCCCGCCATGGGCGACGGTGGCGCAGGCATAACCCGGGCGGCATTTCGGAATATCCCCCGCGTTCCCGTAATGCTTGTGCGTGACGGACGGGGACGTCGCCGGAGCGGACGGCGCCGCCGGCGGCGCGGCGGCCACGGTCGCGGTCACGGCCGCGGCGGCGACGAGGACGGCTCCGGCCCCGCGCCGCCCGCATCCGACGGTCCCACGAAATACCCTCACGAATTCCCTGCCTTCATCTCCACCCGAGCCCACGGCCCGGCAGCGCTTTGCGCGCGTTACGAGCGATCGACATCGGCGACTATAAAGGCATGGGACATGGCTCGCAAAGGCAAGCCAAAGCATTTGCCGAGGCGATCGAGAATGGCCGGAAATCGCCTGGTTTCTCACCTCTGGCGCGGGCCGGAGCGGAGGTCGGTGGCGGTCAGGGGGTCGCGGTCGCGCGGTCGAAGCGGCGGATCAGCTCGATCGCCGCGTCGATGACCTCCTGCGCCTCCGCCTCGTCCTCGCTGGTGGCGACCTCGCGTCCGGCCTCGCCGATGACCGTGGTCAGGACGGCGACGGTGAGGCGGTCGATGGGCTCGCCGCCGAGCGCGAGCAGCACGGCGTTCTGCCGGACCCAGTCGCGGCGGCGGGTGCGGCGCATCAGGTCGAAGCCGGGCGGGCCGTCGCCGTCCATGAACAGGCGGGCGAGGTCGCGGCGCTCCCAGGAGCCGGCGAGGAACGCGCGGGCGCCGGCGATGAACAGCTCGACCGGGTCGTCGACGCCGGCGCCCTTGGCCTCGGCGACACTCGCGGTGGCGGCCTTCTCGTGCGCGCCCTCGTGCTCCTCCCACAGGGCGAGGAACAGCTCGGTCTTGCCGCCGAAGTGGTGGTAGAGGCTGCCGACGCTGGAGCCGGCGCGCTCGACGACCTCGGAGATCGCGGCGTCGGCGAAGCCGTGCGCGCAGAACACCTCGCGCGCCGCCTCCAGCATGGTGCGGCGCGTCTGGGCGGTGCGGCTCCATTCCCATCCGCCCCTGCCGCTGGGCCTGCGGGCCATCGGTCCCCCGTCCGGTGCGGCGGCCGCCGTCCGGCCGTCGATGGAACAGATTCTAGAAAGCGGGCCGGGCGCCTTGACGCCGGGACGGCCCCGCGCGCAGCCTAGAACCGATTCCTAGAAATGGATTCTAGGATTGATCGGAGGACCGGTCCATGGACTTCTCGCTGAGCGCCGAGGAACGCCAGATCCGCGACACCGTCCGCTCGTTCGTCGAACGGGAGGTCGTGCCGCTGGAACCGGAGGTGCTGCGCAACGAGCGCGCCGGGCGCCCCGGGCTCGATCCCGGGACGCTGCGCGACCTGCGCGGCAAGGCGCGCAGGTCCGGGTTCTGGGGCATCAACACGCCCGAGGAGTACGGCGGCGCCGCGCTCGGCCCGCTGATGTCGGCGATCGTGGCGATGGAGACGGGCCGCACGTTCGTCCCGTTCAGCTTCGGCGGCACCGCCGACAACATCCTGTACGCCTGCGACGAGGCGCAGAAACGCGCCTACCTGGTCCCGACGATCGAGGGCGAGCGGCGGTCCTGCTTCGCCATCACCGAGCCGGGCGCCGGGTCGGACGCGCGCAGCATCCGCACCCGCGCCGTGCGCGACGGCGACGACTGGATCATCAACGGCGAGAAGACGTTCATCACCGGCGGCAACGAGGCCGACTTCGTCATGGTGTTCGCGGTGACCGACCCGGCCCTCGGCGCGGACGGCGGCGTGACGTGCTTCCTGGTCGACCGGGACATGGGCTGGAAGTCCGAGCCGATCCCGACCATGGGCGAGTGGGGGCCGGCGTCGCTGGTGTTCGAGGACGTCCGGGTGCCCGGCGCGAACGTGCTCGGCGAGGTCGGCAAGGGCTTCGACCTGGCGATGCGGTGGATCGGGCAGGGCCGCTACATGATCCCGGCGCGGGCGATCGGCGCGGCCGAGCGGATGCTGCAGATGGCGATCGACTACGCCGGGGTCCGGGTGTCCATGGGCCATCCGATCGCCGACTACCAGGCCATCCAGTGGATGATCGCCGACTCGCAGGTGGAGATCGAGGCGGCGAAGTGGCTGACGCTGTACGCGGCGTGGCGGGTGCAGGAGGGGCTGGACGCGCGGCACGCCTCGTCCATCGCCAAGCTGAACGGCGCGGTGATGGCGAACCGGGTCGTGGACCGGGTGCTGCAGATCCACGGCGGCATGGGGTACACCAAGGAGCTGCCGATCGAGCGCTGGTACCGGGAGCTGCGGCTGCTGCGGATCTTCGAGGGCACCGACGAGATCCAGCGCCGGACCATCGCCCGCAACCTGCTCAGGGGGCACGTCCGCCTGGGCGCCATCGGGGAGTGAGATGACCCCTCGCGATCCGCGGGCCGGGGTCCGCGCGCTGTTCAACCCGGGCTCGATCGCGCTGGTCGGGGCGAGCGACAAGTCCGGCTGGTCGGTGAGCACGTTCGGGAACCTGCGGGCGCACGGGTTCGCCGGGCCGGTGCACCTGGTCAACCCGCGCGGCGGGCTCGTGCACGGGCACGCCGCGTACCCGAGCCTGGCGGAGCTGCCCGGGCCGATCGACCTGGCGTACGTGATGGTGCCGACGCGCGCCGTCCTGCCCGTGCTGCGGGACGGCGCCGGGGCCGGGATCCGGAACTACGTCGTGCTGACCGCCGGGTTCGGCGAGGCGGGCGAGGAGGGCGCGCGGCTGGAGGCCGAGGTCGTCGCGTTCGCACGGGAGGCGGGGCTGACCGTCCTCGGCCCGAACGGCAACGGCTACATCAACGCCGCCGCCGGGATCACCCCGTACGGGCTGCCGATCCCCCCGCCGCTGCTGCGCGGGCCGGTCGGCGTGGTGCTGCAGAGCGGCGCGCTGGCCAGTTCGGTGCTGGCGTTCGCGCAGGCCCGCAACGTCGGGCTCAGCCTGCTGACGTCGATGGGCAACGAGTCGCTGGTCACCGTCCCCGACGTCATCGACTACCTGGTGGACGACCCGGCGACCAGGGTCGTCGCGCTGTTCCTGGAGTCGGTGCGCGACCCGGAGGCGTTCGCGCGGGCGGCGCGGCGGGCGCTGGAGGCGGGCAAGCCGGTCGTCGCGCTGAAGATCGGGCGCAGCCGGCTGGCGTCGCGCACCGCGCGGGCGCACACCGGCGCGCTCGTCGGCGACGACGGCGTGGTGGACGCGGCGTTCCGGCGGCTCGGGGTGATCCGCGTCCGGTCGCTGGAGGACCTGATCGTCACCGCCGGGCTGCTGGCCTCCACCGGGCCCCTGCCCGGCCCGCGGATCGGCGTGGTGACCCCGTCCGGCGGCGCGTCGGAGATCATCGCCGACCGCGCCGAGGACGAGGGCCTCGAACTGCCCCCGTACACGCCGGAGACCGCGGCCGCACTTGCGGAGATCCTGCCGCCGTTCGCGACCGTGCAGAACCCCTTGGACGTCACCGGCTACGTGCTCATCGACCGGACGCTCCTCGGCCGCGCGCTGGAGATCGTCTCCGCCGATCCGGGCATCGACGCGGTGATGCTGCTGACCGACCTGCCCCGCTTCGCACCGCCGGACCCGTCGGTTCCGATGGCGAACTTCGAGGCGCACGCCCGGCGCATCGCCGCGTCGCCGCGTCCGGTCGTGGTGGTCGGCAACACGCTGACCGACGTGTCGGAGTTCGGGCGGACCGTCCAGGAGAGGACCGGGTTCCCGCACGTCGTCGGCGGGATCGAGCACGGGATGCAGGCGATCGGCGCGGCCGTCCGCTGGTCGGCCGAACGGGAGCGCGCGCTCGCGCAACGCCCCGCGGCGGGCGAGCGCGTCGCGGTGGACGGCGCGTCCGGCGTGTGGGCCGAGCACCGCGCCGCCGCGCTGCTCGCCGGGGCGGGGCTGCCCGTGGTGCCGTCCGAGCTGGTCGGCGGCGAGGACGCGGCGGTCGCGGTGGCGGACCGGTTCGGGTACCCGGTCGTACTGAAGGCGGCGGCGGACGGCCTGGCCCACAAGAGCGACATCGGCGGCGTCCGCCTCGGCCTGGCCGGGCCG
This sequence comes from Actinomadura opuntiae, assembly GCF_030283205.1. GTDB lineage: Bacteria > Actinomycetota > Actinomycetes > Streptosporangiales > Streptosporangiaceae > Spirillospora. The sequence continues at coordinate 234,436 of NZ_JASNWF010000012.1, read as the reverse complement.
GACGCCGTCCGCGCCGCCTACCGCGAGGTCATGGCCGCGCTCGCGGGGCACGCCGGTGCGGGCGCGCTCGTCCAGCCGCAGCGGACGGGCGGCGTGGAGCTGCTCGCCGGGGTCGTCCGCGACCCGGCGTGGGGCCTCACGCTCGCGGTCGGGCTCGGCGGCGTGTGGGTCGAGGTGCTGCGCGACTCCGCGCTGCGCCTGCTGCCGGTGGACGCGCGCGACGTCCGGGAGGCGCTCGGCGAGCTGCGCGGCGCCGCGCTGCTGAACGGCGCGCGCGGCGCCAAGCCCGCCGACCTCGCCGCGGTCGCTGACGTGGTGGCGCGCGTCGCGGCGGTCGCCGCGTCCCTCGGCGACCGTCTGGAGGCGCTGGAGATCAACCCGCTGCGCGTCGACGGCGCGGAGGTGGAGATCCTCGACGCCCTCATCACCTGGCACTGACGCCGTGGCGGCGTGCCGCCCCCTGTGACGGCCGGCCTCGGGGGCGGCACGCCGCGGCTCAGCGGTGCGAGGCCAGCACGAGCACGGCGGCGGACATGAACATGCCGCCGTTGCCCAGCACCACGCTGACCTCCGCGTCCGGGACCTGCGCGGCGGCCTCCTTGCGGAGCTGGCGGACGGCCTCCTGGATCGCGAACATCCCGTACATGCCGGTGTGGGTGTAGGACAGGCCGCCGCCGTTGGTGTTCAGCGGGAGCCGGCCGCCGGGCGAGGTGTGGCCCTCGGCGATGAACGCGCCCGCCTCGCCCCGCCCGACGAAGCCCATGTCCTCCAGGCCGTAGATCGGCAGGTGCGCGAACGCGTCGTAGATCATCACGTGGTCGACGTCGCCGTGCCCGATGCCCGCCTCGGCGAACGCGGCGCGGGACGCCCGGCGGAACCCCGCCGAGCTGGTCAGGTCGGCCATCTGCGAGATGATCGGCGACTCGGCCGACTCCCCCGCCCCCAGCAGGTGGACGAGCGGGCGGCGGGTGCCGAGCGCACGGGCGCGGTCCTCGGACGTGACGACGAGCGCGCCGCCGCCGTCGGTCACCAGGCAGCACTCCAGCAGGTGGAACGGGTAGGCGACCATCCGGGACGCGAGGACGTCCTCGACCGTGATGGGGTCGCGGTACATCGCACGCGGATTGAGGTTCGCCCAGCGCCGCTGCGCGACCGGCACCCCGGCGAGCTGCTCGTGGGTGAGGCCGGTCTCCTTCATGTAGCGCAGCGCGGTGAGGGTGAAGGCGCTCGTCGGGCCGAACACGCCGTACGGCGCCTCGAACTGGCCGCTCAGCGAGTCCGGCGTGCGGGCGTAGCGGGGCGCGCCGACGCGGGAGCGGCCCGACTCGCCGTGCGTGATGAGGACGGTGCCGCACATCCCGGCGCGGATCGCGGCGGCGGCGTGCCGGACGTGGAACAGGAACGACGAGCCGCCGACCTGCGTGCCGTCGAGCCAGGCGGGCTCGATCCCCAGGGAGTGCGCGATCTCGACCGGTCCGGGGGTGCCGACGGTGGCGACGCCGTCGATGTCGTCCTTGGTCAACCCCGCGTCGGCGAGGGCGTTGCGGGCGGCTTCCAGGTGCAGCTGCCGGGTGGAGTGATCGGGCAGCCGACCGATCGCGTCGGTCTCGGCCGCGCCCGCGATGACGATGTTCACCGGGCCTCCGCGGGGGTGAAGAGCGGCAGGTGCACGTCGCCGCGCGGCTCGAAGACCGCCCGCAGCGGCAGGTCGAGCGGCAGGTGCTCGGGGTCGGCGGGGACGCCGACGATGTTGCTCATCATCCGCACGCCCTCCTCCAGCTCGACGATGGCGATGACGTAGGGCGCCTCGTCCTCGAAGCCGGGCGCCGGACGGTGGTTGATCACGTACGAGTGCAGGGTGGCGCGCCCGCTCACCGCCACCCACGCGACGTCGCCGGAGCCGCAGTGCGGGCAGGCGGGGCGGGGATAGAAGAAGTGCCGGGCGCAGGCCCGGCAGCGCTGGACGCGCAGCTCGCCGGCGGCGGTGCCGTCCCAGAACGGCCGGGTGTCGGGGGTGGGTCTCGGGACGGCCTTGGACGGTGCCTGAGACGGCGCCTTGGACGGTGCCTTGGACGGTGCGGGCCTGGAGGCGGTGGACATCGCCCTCCTCGGAGAGAGTTCTAGATCGAGATTCTAGAACTTAGCTCTGGAAATTTTAAGGTCCCGAACCTAGAGTTCGCTTCTAGAACAGCGGGCCGAAAGCCCCCTGCCGGGACAACCGGAAAGAGGTGCCCATGACCACCCTCGATCACCCGGCCGCCCCCGAGTCCAGAGCCGGGTTCGACCGCCTCTGGAAGCGCGACCTCGACCGCTATCCCGAAACCGGCCCCCGCGTGTGGTACCTCGCGGTGGTCGTCCTCGCCACGATCGTCCTGTACTGCGAGCAGTACGTGACCGGCGGCGTGGCGCCGCTGGTGCTCGCCCACTTCGAGATGTCGTTCCTCTTCTACGTCAACGCGCTGGTCATCGGGGGCCTGGTCGGCGCGTTCGGCGCCCTGGCGGCGGGACTCTGCGACAAGTGGGGCCGGGCGAACCTGGTCGCCTACGGGCTCGGCGTCACCGGCGTGCTCACGCTGTTCATCCCCTCGATGCCGAACAAGTGGGCGTTCGTCGTGCTGCTCACCGTCATCGGGATGGTCGAGGGCGTGATCCTGGTGGCCACGCCCGCGCTGGTCCGGGACTTCTCCCCGCAGCTCGGCCGCGCGTCCGCGATGGGCTTCTGGACGCTCGGCCCGGTCGTGGCGAGCCTCATCGTCAGCTTCGTCGCGAACCGGACGCTGGAGCGGCTCGACGACAGCTGGGCCAGCCAGTACTACATCATGGGCGCCTTCGGGCTGGTCGTCTTCGCTATCGCGCTCGGCGGCCTGCGCGAGCTGAACCCCGGCCTGCGCAGCCAGGTCATGGTCAGCGCCGAGGACCGCGCGAAGGTGGAGGCGCGCGCGGCGCAGGCCGAGGCGAGCGCCGACCTCGGCCGGCCGTGGACGCAGATGCTGAAGCTCGACATCCTCGCCCCGGCCGCCGGGATCTCCGTCTTCCTGATCATCTACTATACGGCGGTCGGGTTCTTCACCATCTACCTGACCACCACGTTCGGGTTCTCCACGTCCCGCGCCAACGGCATCAACACCTGGTACTGGGCGATGGACGCGATCGCGCTGGTGGTCGTCGGGGTCGTGTCGGACCGGACGCGGGTGCGCAAGCCGTTCATGGCCGCCGGGACCGTCCTCGCGGTGGTCATGACGTACGTGTTCCTGACCCGCGCCACCCATCCGGACACGAGCTTCGGGGCGCTGGCGACCATCGTCAGCCTCCTGGCGGTCGGCCTCGCCATCGCGTACGCGCCGTGGATGGCCGCGTTCACCGAGACGATCGAGCGGCGCAACCCGGCGCTGATGGCGCACGGCCTGGCCGTCTGGGGCTGGACGACCCGGATCGCCGTCGCCGGTTCGGTCTTCGCGCTGCAGTACGTGGTGAGCAGCGCGAACACCCTGGTCGACGCCCCCGGCAAGCTCGCGGAGGCCAAGGCGGCGCAGGAGGCGGGCCACGCGCCCTCGGCGGCGCTGATGCACCAGCTCGCCGACATCAAGCAGGCGGCGGCCGACGCGCCGCACCAGTGGCAGCACTGGTGGTGGGTGTGCATCGTCGCCCAGCTGCTGTTCTTCGCGCTGATGCTCCCGCTCGCCGGACGCTGGAGCCCGCGCGCCGCCAAGGCCGACCTGGAGGCGGCCGAGGCAGAGAGGTAGAGGTTCCCCGGACGGCCGTTCCGCGGGCCCACCGCCGGCGGGACGGCCGTCAGCGGTGGCTGTGGGCGCGCGACCACAGGGCCGTCCAGCCGCCCGCGCCGAGCCAGGACGCGGGGACGCGCAGCCCGCGCGCCGCGACCTCGTCCCAGAGGAGCGCGGTGTCGGCGCCGAGCTCGGCGGCGTCGGGCAGCGCGCGCCGCCACGGACCGTCCTCGTCCTTGAGGGTGGTCGCCGGGTAGCCGGGGACGGCGATCTTGCGCGGCGGCACCACGATCGCGAGCGGGACGTCCGGCGCGGCGCAGGTGACGAGGACGGCCAGCGCGCACAGCAGCGGCTCGGTCGGCCGGTGCGCCACGGCGCGGGCGACGGCGGGGTCGTCCTGGACGGCCAGCCGCCCGATCGCCGCGCGGACGCGGCGCGCCACCAGGTCCAGCGCGTACGGTTCGGCGATCGCGGGCAGCCGGACGAGCCTGCGCAGCGTCTTCGGCAGCGGCGGCTCGCCGAGCAGCAGGGGAAGCTGGTCGTAGCGCTGCCGCAAGGCCGGATCGAGGCCGTCCAGCGCGGTGGCGAGCGGCCGTTCCCCCGTCGCGTCCCACAGCCCGGCGAGCGTGACCGAGCCGGTGTCGAGCGCGCGGCGGACGGCGGCGGTGAGCTGCGCGGATCCGAGCCGGCGCAGCTTGGGGAGCGCCGCGTCCGGCGGCGTCGAGGCGACCGCGGCGAACGCCTCGCGCGTCGCGGCGCCGGTGCCGTCCCAGGCGGCGCGGCCGAGGTCGCCGAGCGCCGGTCCCACCTCCTCGACCAGGCGCGGCGCGGGTCGGCGGCGCGACGGACGGACGGGCGGCACCTCGTCCGGCACCGGGTCCTCGGGCGGCCTGGTGCCGGGGATCGCGGCGACCCACGCGGCGAACCGGCGGTCGAGCTCCTCGTCGGGGGACGCGTTGAAGCGCGCCGCGATCTCGGTGACGCGCCAGCCGCGCGACTGCGGGCGGCGCGGGCCGACCTCGGCGTTGGCGACGAGCACGCCGTCCTCGCCGTACAGGCCGAGCAGGGCGACGCGTCCCTGGCGGGCGTCCTCGACGTACCAGTGGGAGGCGATGCAGTTGCCCATGTAGTCCGACCATTCGGCGAGGTCGCGCGCGCTGCGGGCCACCTTCACGCGGACCTTCGCGCCGGGCACCGCCGTCCCGTCGACGGCCGCCAGCGCCGCCGGGACCTTGAACTCGCCGGTCAGCGCCTCGCTGATCGCCGTCCCCGCGGTCAGGCCCTCGGTGAACCCGCTCCAGGTGCGCACGCCCTTGGGCGGGACGCCGCCGAGCGCGACGAGCTGCGCCGCGCCGGACACCGCGAGCGTCACCGAGTCGAGCCGGGGCGTGAGCGGCTCGGGGTCCTGCGGGGGCGGGTCGTGGTCGAACCAGGGGGCGCCGGTGCCGTCCACCGAGCGCGCCGCGTCGTGCCCGTGCAGCTGGGCGAGCGCGTCGATCAGGTCGACGTACCAGAGCAGGTCGCCGAGGAGCTCGTCGCGGTCGCGCAGCGGTTCGCGGTCGCCGAGGAGCGGGCCGGTCCACGGCGGGATGCCGTCCCATCCGGCGGGCGGCCGTACCGGGCTGTACCCGACGGCGGCGCGCCAGTCGCGCAGGTCGCCCGCGCCCCAGTCGCGCAGGAGATCGCCGTGGTGGCCGATCATCCGGTCCATGACCGTCTCGACGGTCTCGATGACCAGGAGCGCGAACTCCTTGGCGCGGGTCAGCCGCGGTTTCACGTAGCCGATGAGCCGGGCGTCGACCGGCTTTCCGGCGGACAGCCTGCGGTGGATCTCCCCCACGTGGACGGTGGGCCGGGCGGGCAGCCCGCCGGAGCGGTGACGGCCGTCCGCCCACCCGGGGCACTGCTCGACGACGGCGCCGAGAAGTGCGGCGGAGCGGGACAGGCCCTCCTCGTAGCCGTGGTCGGCGACCGCGACGGCCGTGCGCAGCAGGGCGGTGGCGGCGATCGCGTCATGGAACATCCGGACGAGCTGGTCGCGCCAGTAGACGTTGGGCGGCCTCCACCGCGCGGCGTCGGCGAGCGTGGGCTCGTCCAGGCACAGCTCCGCCTTCATCCGCCGGACGACCAGCTCGTCCTCGTAGCGGGCGCGGCGCTCGCGCAGGTCGCCGAGCCGGTCGCGGCGGCCCTGCGTGGCCAGCCGGCGGTCGCGGCGGCCCCGCCGGTCCTCCTGGTCGAGCACCCGCGCCCACAGGTCGAGGAGCAGGTCGAGCCGGCGCGGGCGGGACACCCCGTCCAGCACCTGGCGCAGGTACCCGGCGAGCACGGACGGCGCGCCGGGGACGGCGGCGTCGGGGCCGTCCAGGTCGAGGACGCGTTCCAGCTGCTCGGGCCCGAGGACGTCGCTCGCGGCGGACGCCAGGTGCAGCGCGGCCCACCGCCCGTCCCCGGCCGCCTTCGCCGCCGCCGCGCCCACCCGCCTGGTGACCGACGGGCCGAACAGCGCGACGAGGAACCCGGCCCGGTCGCCGAGCCGGTGCGCGTTCTCCAGGCCGAGCGTCCGCAGCGCGGCGAGGACCGCGTCGCGCTGGTCGCCGCGCGCCCCGTCCAGGCGGGCGGAGCGGAACCCGTTGCCGAGGTCGACGCCCGCGCCCGCGGCGACCGTCCCCCCGGCCGCGACCAGCGCGGACAGCTCGGCGACCGCGCGCCGGACGTCCTCGCCGGGCGCGCCGGCGGGCCCCAGCGCGACGGCCGCGCCGGGACGCGCGCCGGACGCGTCGTCCACCCGGACCGGGGCGCCGGACGGGCCCGCCGTCCACGCGCCCATGTCCGAGGCGACGACACCGCCGGCGAGCCTGATCTTCACAAGGTCGAGTCTTGCCCGCCCGGCGCCCCGCGTCGACCGATTTCACCCCGTCCGGTCGGATCAGGGACGGTACGGGACGGCGAAGAGCGCGGCGAGGAGGGCGGCGCAGCGGGACAGGTCGGCGGCCTCGATGCGCTCGTCGGCGGCGTGCGCGCCCCGGCCGCGCGGGCCGAGGCCGTCGAGCGTCGGCAGGCCGCGGGAGCCCGGCAGGTTCGCGTCGCCCGCGCCCGCCGCCGGACGGCCCCGGACGGTCTGCCCGAGCGCGGCGCCCACCTCCGCCAGGTGCGCCAGCAGCGGGTTGTCCGGGTCGTCCTGCCAGGTCGGACGGGACGTCAGCACCTCGGCCTCGACCTGCGCGCCGTCCCGGACCGGGCGGGCGGCGCGCAGCACGTCCAGCATCCGGCGCTCGGATCCGGCGTCGGTAAAGCGGAGGCCGATCTCCGCCCAAGCGTCCCCGGCGATCACGTTGGCGCGGCTGCCGCCCTCGATCCGGCCGATGTTGAAAAGGGTGGTGCCGTCGTCGGGCACGGCGGCGCGGACGGCGGCGAGCTGGTCGAGCAGCTCGTCGATCGCCGACACCCCGCGGCCGGGGTCGAGCGCGGCGTGCGCCTCGCGGCCCCGGACCCGCAGCGCGACACGGGTGCTGCCCCGCCGCGCGGACTTCAGCGCGCCGTCGGGGTGCGGCGACTCCAGGCCGATGACCGCGGCGGCGCCCTCCATCTCTTCCTCGACGAGCGCACGGCCGGTGGGGCTGCCGACCTCCTCGTCCGCGACGACGACCGCGCGGACCGGCGCGGGCACCGCGATCCCGGCGGCGTCGAGCGCCTGGAACGCGGTCTCCAGCGCGACGAGACCGCCCTTCATGTCGAAGACGCCGGGCCCGGTGATGGTCGTGCCGTCGTCGGTGTAGGGCATGTCGGCGAGGCGCCCGACGGGCCAGACGGTGTCGTAGTGGCCGACGACGAGGAGGTGCCCGCCGCCGTCCGGCCCCCAGGACGTGACCAGGTGGTCGCCGCTCGGGGACGGCACCCGCCGCACCCGGCCGCCGGCGGCGGCCTGCCCGGCCTCGACCAGCCCGGCGCAGCGGGCCAGGGCCGCGGCGTCGCCGCTGGGCGACTCGGCGAGGGCGTATGCGCGCAGGCGTGCGCGGGAAGGGTCCAGGAGTGCGGCGGCGGCCTCGGTGATCCGGGCCGCCGCGGCGGGGTCCAGGGCGGTCATGTTCCTCCGGCTCCCGACGATCGGTGACGAACATAGGAATCGTATGTCCGTCACGATCCTCGCAATATTTGACGCTGACAAGGCGCGATGCTACAACGAGGACATAGATCCACAACATATCCAGGTCAGGACATGTGCCGACAGCAAGCGATGCGATGCCAGTGAGATCCCCGGCCGTCCACGTGCGGCCCCTGACCGGGCCCGCGGAGATGCGCGCCGCGGTCGCCCTGTACCGCGAGGTGTTCCGGCTCGGCGAGACCGACCCCGCGGTCAGCCCGCGGCTGCTCATCTCGCTCGCCCACAACGGCGGGTCGGTCGTCGGCGCGTTCGACGGCGGCGAGCTGGTCGGGTTCGCCTACGGCTTCGGCGGCATCGACCCGTCCGGCGCGGTCTACCACTACTCGCAGATGGCCGCCGTCCGCGAGGACCAGCAGGGCCGCGGCGTCGGCCGCGCCCTCAAGCTCGGCCAGCGCGAGCAGGTGCTGTCCACCGGCGTCACCGCGATGCGCTGGTCGTTCGACCCGGTCCGCACCCGCAACGCGCACTTCAACCTCGACGTCCTCGGCGCGGTCGCGCGCTGGTTCGAGCCGAACCTGCTCGGCGTCGAGGACGTCGGCCGCGACCGCGGCATGCGCACCGACCGGCTCATCGTCGAATGGGACCTGACCGCCGACCCGGCCGCCGCGCCCCGCCGCGCGCCCGCGCCGCCGCGCGTGCCCTGGGGCGAGGCCGTCCCCGCCGGGGACGCCGTGCTGCTCGGCCTGCCCAGCGACTGGGACGCCCGCGTCGCCGCCGACCGGGACGCCTCCGTCGCGCTCCGCGAACGCGTCGCGGGCGTCCTCGGCCGCCTGGTCTCAGGCGGCTACGCGGCCGTCTCGTGCAAGGTCGCCTCCGGCGACACCGCCGTCTACCGGTTCGTTCCCGACCCGCAGGAGAAGAACTGATGCCCGCCGTCGCCGCCGTCGAGGCGTTCCGGCTGCGCCTGCCGCTCGTGCACAGCTTCCAGACGAGCTCGCACCGCAAGTCGCACCTCGAGCACATCGTCGTCCGGGTGACCGACGGGGCCGGCGCCGCCGGCTGGGGCGAGATCGCCTCGCCGAGCGACCCGTACTACTGCCCGGAGACCGTCGACACCTGCTGGATGATCCTGCGCCGCTACCTCGCGCCCGCGCTGGTCGGGGCCGAATGGGATCATCCGTCCGAGGCCGGGCGCGCCTGGGCGCGGATCCGCGGCCACCACTTCGCCAAGGCCGGGCTCGACATCGCCTGCTGGGATCTGTGGGCCCGCACGACCGGCGCCCCGCTCGCCGCCGCGCTCGGCGGCACCCGCGAGCGCATCGCCGCCGGCGTCAGCCTGGGCATCGAGCCGACCGTCGACGCGCTGCTCGCGCAGGTCGGGCGGCACGTCGCCGACGGCTACCGGCGCATCAAGCTCAAGATCGCGCCCGGCTGGGACGTCGCGCCGACCCGGGCCGTCCGCGAGGCGTACCCGGACCTGGCCGTCCAGGTCGACGCGAACGGCGTCTACCCCGAGTCGCTCGAGGCGCTCGCGACCATGCGGGAGCTGGACGACCTCGGCCTGCTGCTCATCGAGCAGCCGTTCGCGCCGGGCGCCCTCGCCGCGCACGCCCGCCTCGCCGCCACCATCGGCACCCCCGTCTGCCTGGACGAGTCGGTCGACGACCTGGACCAGCTCGACACGGCCATCGCATTGAGCGCCGGGAGCATCCTGAACGTCAAGGTGTCCCGGATGGGCGGGCTCACGGCGGCCCGCACGGCGCACGACCGCGCCATGGCGGCCGGCTGGAAGGTGTGGTGCGGCGGCATGCACGAGTTCGGCGTCGGCCGCGCCGCGAACGTCGCGATCGCGTCCCTGCCCGGCTTCGACCTGCCCAGCGACGTGTCCGGCTCCGACAAGTACTACGCGCACGACATCGTGACCCCGCCCATCCGCGCGACCGATGGAACGGTGCCCGTCCCGACCGCCCCCGGCCTGGGCCACGAGGTGGACGAGTCGCTGATCCGCGCCGAAGCGACCGAAACCTTCCAGACCCCGCGTTGAGTTGCGGCGAGTCGTTGTTATGGCGCTGCCCATAACAACGACTCGCCGCAACTTGACGATTACGGGGCGGGGACGGGTGGGGTGGGGGGTGTAAGGCCGGTCGCGGTGTAGACGGCGCGGCCGGTGTCGGCGATGAGGGAGACGGCCTCGGCCTCGCTGTCGATGCCCTCCGTCATGACCACCAGGATGATCGGGTCGCGGTCCGGGGCGAGGACGATCCCGGCGTCGTGGCAGACGGCGGCCAGCTCGCCCGTCTTGTGGGCCAGCGTCACGCCCGGCGGCAGGTGGCGGGGCAGCCGGTCGTTGACCTGCTGGCGGGCCAGCACGTCCAGCGCGAACGCGGTGCCCTCCTCGCCGAGCAGCTCGCCCGCCACCAGGCCGGTGAGCAGCGCGGCGACGTCCGCCGGGGTGGTGAGGTTCTCCTCGCCGCGCTCGCGGGCCGCCGCGTCCATCATCACGCGGGCCAGCACGGTGCCGTGCAGCCCGTGCCGAGCGCACCAGGCGTTCACCGCGTCCCTCCCGACCAGGTCGATCAGCAGGTTCGTGGCGGTGTTGTCGCTGACGATGGTCATCAGCGTGACCAGGTCGCGGACGCTGAACTCCGCCGCGTCCGCGAGGTCCTTGATGACGCCGCTGCCGGGGACCCGGGCACCGGGCGGCACCGGCAGCCGCTCGTCGAGCGACCGGCGGCCGGCCTCCGCCTCGGCCAGCACCGCCGCCATGACCGCGAGCTTGATCACCGACGCGGAGGTGAAGCGGTGGTCCGCGCGCACCTCCGCTCGCCCGCCGGTGCCGAGGTCGTGCACGGCGACGCCGAGCGTCCCGCCCAGCCGCTCCGCCCGCCGCGCCAGTCCGTCGAGTTCGTCGCGCATGCCAGACCTCCAGGAGCAGTGTTGCCCGGGGGGGGACGACCCCCCGCACCCCCCGGGCCGACTTCGTCGGAATTAGAGCAGAAGGGCGAAAAGGACCAGGAATCCCGCCGTGTTCGCGACCATGATGGCCCAGCCGTTGAAGAGCATCATGCGCAGATCGCTGGAGCGGGCGAGTCCCATCTGGCCCATCATGTCCGCGGTCGGGTACGGGCCGAGCTGGTCGATCTGCGCCGTCCCGAGCAGCGACACCGCCCACGCCGCCGGGGGCACGCCCAGCGACGCCACCAGCGGCCCGAACAGCTTGTTGATCAGGACGACCTGGGCGACCGCCGCGCCGGGCACCGCGTGCACGTAGCCGAGCAGCACGACCAGCAGCAGGAACGCGTAGGGGCCGACGTCCGGCATGACGTCCTTGAGATGGTCGAAGATCGTGTCGAACGCGCCGGTCTTCTGGACCAGGGTCAGCAGCGGGTCCAGCAGCCAGAACAGCATGAACAGCCAGATCAACCGGGCCGCGCCCGCGTAGACGGCCTCCGCCGTCCCCTTGGCGCCGAGGCCGCCCGCCAGGCCGGTCGCGGCGGCGGTCACCACCATGACGACCAGCGCGTAGGAGTAGCCCGCCTTGACCCACACCCCGTAGACGGCGAGCGCGACGAGCACGCCGATGAAGGCGAGCGCGGCCCGCTGCCCGCGCCTGTCGGGCGCGGCGTCGGGGTCCTCGTCCTGGGCGGCGTCCTCCGGCGCGTACTCCTGGTCGGTGTGCTTCTGGATCCAGCGGGCCATGAAGAAGCCGGTCACGATCGTGATCGCGCCGACCGGCAGGCCCGCGTGCAGCAGGTAGTCGCCGTAGGACAGCTTCGCGGCGGCCGTGATCGTCACGACCGGCGGGGTGAACGGGCCGAGCATCAGCCCGGCCGCGCCCGCCGCGTGGAACATCGCCGCGACGGCCGGCGGCCGCCAGCCCATCCGCGCCGCGATGGGGATGACGATCGGCGCGATGATCGCGTTGCCGCCCGCGAGGGTGCCGAGCGCGCCCACGATGACCAGCGACGACACCATGACGCCGAGCTGGACGCGGGTGGGGGTGCTCAGCCCGATCCGGCCCATCACCGTCCGGACGAGGGTCTGCGCGGCGCCGGTCTCCTGCGCGACGTGGCCGAGGCCGGCGCCGAGCAGGATGATCAGGCCGATCACCGCGACCAGCGAGCCCATCGACGCGGCGAGCTGCTCGCCGAGCGGCACCGGCGCGGTCCTGGTCATGATCGCGGCGACGATGACCGCCCCGATGGTGGCGAGCACGACGTCGACGCCGAGCAGCGCCAGCACCGCGTACATGATGATGGGGACCAGGCCCCAGATGCCGGCCTTGCCGCCGGCGACGGCCAGCACGATGCCCGCGACGACGCAGATCGCGAAGCAGACCACCGCGGTGAGCTGCCTGCGGTCGAGCCGTCCGCCGAGGGTGACGGCGCTACTCAATCGCGCTCCTGTTCAACGGGGATCCGGGGGGATCCGGTAAACGACGCGCTCAGCCGGCGCGGCGCAGCACGCGTCCGGGACGCGCGCCGGTGGCCGTGCCGTCGCGCAGCACGGGGACGCCGCGCACGAGCACGTGCCGCACACCCGTGGCGAGCCGCCAGGGGTCTGCGAAGTCGGAGTTGTCGATCACCGCGGCGGGGTCGAACACGGCGATGTCGGCGACGCGGCCGGGCCGGATCTCGCCGCGGTCGGCCAGCCCGAGCCGGGCGGCGGGCAGGGAGGTCATCTTCCGGACGGCCTCGGGCAGCGTGAGCACCTCGTCCCGGCGGACGTAGCGGCCGAGGACGCGCGCGAACGTGCCGAAGCTGCGCGGATGGGGGCGGCCCCCGCCCGACGGCGCGAGCGTCCAGCCGTCGCTGGCCACGCTGACCAGCGGGTGCGCGAGGACGGCCGACACGTCGCCGGCGGACATCGCGTGGTTGACGATCGCGACGGTCGCGTTGTGCGCGGCCAGCAGTTCCAGCGCCGCCTCCGCGGCGTCGGTGCCGATCTCGTCGGCGATCTCGGCGAGGCTGCGGCCGATGAACCGGGAGTACGGGCCGTCCGGCAGCTCGGCGACGACCACCCCGGCCGGGTCGATGTCGCGGCCGAAGCGGGCGCGCAGCTCCGCGGCGATCCGGCTCCGGGTGGAGCGTTCCATCAGGCGTTCGAGCAGCCGCGCGGCGCCGCCGTCCATCGCCCAGCCCGGCAGCCGGGCCGTCAGCGTCGTCGACGAGGCGGTGTAGGGGTAGACGTCGGCGGCGACGTCCACGCCCCCGGCGCGGGCCGCCTCGATCTTCGCGAGCGCCTCGTGGACCGCGCCGTGGTTCGCCGGGCCCATCGCCTTGAGGTGCGAGATCTCCAGCCGCGCCCCCGACCGGCGGGCCGCGTCGAGCGCCTCGTCGACCGCCGCGAGCAGCTCGTCGCTCTCGTTGCGCATGTGCGTGGAGTACAGCAGGCCGCGCTCCGCCGCTTCTGTGGCGAGCGCGGCGACCTCGGCGGGCGAGGCGTACGATCCCGGCGCGTAGATCAGCCCGGTGGAGAAGCCGAACGCGCCCTGCTCGGCGGCGGCGGCCAGCAGCGACCGCATCCGCGCGAGCTCGTCCCCGGTGGCGGGACGCTCGTCGGCGCCCATCACCAGCGTCCGCAGCGCCTGGTGCCCGACCTGCGTCGCCAGGTTGATCGCGGGCCGGTCCGCCTCGACGGCGCGGGCGTAGCCGTCCAGGTCGCTCCACTCGAAGTCGACGCCCGCCGCCAGGAACCCGGCGGCGCCGCGCAGCTCCTCCGCCTCGGCCACCGGGAACGGCGAGAACCCGCAGTTGCCGCCGAGCAGCGTCGTCACGCCCTGGTGCACGGCCGTGTCGGCGGCCGGGTGCTCCCGGACGGTGAAGTCGGCGTGCGAGTGCAGGTCGATGAAGCCGGGCGCGACGACCAGGCCGGTCGCGTCGAGCTCCGGGCCCTCGTGCGTCTTGCCCGGCGGGACGACGTCGCGGACCACGCCCTCGCGGACCACCACGTCGGCCCGCCGCGCCGGCGCGCCGGTGCCGTCCAGCACCTCGCCGCCGGTGATGACGACGTCGTCGGCCTCGTGCCTCGCGTGCGCCGCGCGCCTCGCCTGCGCCGCGTGCAGTGCGTGCCTCATCCGTCCGCGCCCCCTCGTTCGTCGGAGTAGATCGCCAGCGCCCGCGCCAGCCCCTCGCGCCGGGCCAGCCGCCGCCGCGCCCCCTTCGCGCTGGCCGCGGTGAGCGTGGCCAGCGCGTGCACGACGGCGGAGACCGCGGTCGGGGAGTCGCTGAAGGACGCGCTTCCGGTGTCGACCACCACGGTGGTGTGCGCGGCACCGGCCAGGGGGCTGCCCGCGTCGTCGGTGATCGCCACGACGTGCCCGCCCGCCGCGGCGAACTCGCGTGCCACGACGATGGTCGGGCGGGCGTAGCGGCGGAACGAGAACGCGATGAGCACGTCCGTCGGCCGCACGTCGCTGAGCACGTCGATGGCCCGCACGGCGGCCTCGTCGATCAGGGCGACCCCGGCGAGGCTGGCCGACAGCTCCAGGTGCAGCAGGGTCGCGTGCGCGCGGCTCTTGGCGCTGCCGAGGACGAACCGGCGCCGGGCCGCGACGACCCGCGCGGCGGCCTGCTCCAGCGTCCCGTCGGCCTGCAGCGCGGTCATGGTGTGCTCGAGGTTGGCGCGGTCCGCCTCGATCACCGCGTTGAGCAGCACCGAGGCCGAGGACTGCCGCCGCAGGCGCGCGCCGTAGCGGGCGTTCGGGCTGCTCAGCCGGCGGTTCTCGGCCGCCGCCTCGTCGCGCGCCCCGTCGCGCGGGTCCGCGGCCGCGGGCCGGCGGGCGTCCTCGCTCACGAACCACTCCCGTCGCCGGATACGTACCCTATGGTGCCGCGCCCCGTTTCTAGCAGTATGGCGCAGCACACGTCAATGATGCTGTTCAATCCCGCTATGCACGGGTCGCTCGAGAACCGCACGACCCTCGTCATTCCCTGGTGATAAGGAACGTATCCCGATCGCCACCACGGCTGCCGTTTCGGCGGTCCTGGGGGTTTTCTGGAGATCTTGACGAAGTTGGCGGTGTTTCTGTCTTGGAGGTCTAGCCTGTCGGAATGATCCCGCCCTTAGGCGTTTCCACCTCCGCGACGCGGCTCGGGTGGCTGGACGTGCTGCGGGGGTGGGCGGCGCTGGCGGTGGCGCTCCACCACGCCACGTACGTGTACCTGCCGGACGTCCGGATCGCGCTGCAGGGCTGGTTCGATCCCGGCACCTACGGGGTGCTCGTCTTCTTCCTGGTGAGCGGGTACATCGTCCCGGCGTCGCTGGAGCGGCGGGAGAGCGTGCGCGGGTTCTGGATCGGCCGCTTCTTCCGCATCTACCCGCTGCTGGCGGTGGCGTGCCTGCTCGCGGTGCTGCCGTTCCTGCTGGGGGTGCGGGGCCTGCGGGCGGGGCTGGAGCAGTACCACCCGATGACGGCGATCCTCGCGCACGCCACGATGATGCAGGACCTCCTCGCCGTCCCGAACGCGATGAACGTGCTGTGGACGCTGTCGTACGAGATGGCCTTCTACCTGCTGGTCGTGGCGCTGTTCGTGGTGCGGGCGCACCGGCGCTCGGCGCCGGTGGCCGTCGGGATCGCGGCGGCGGCGCTGGCGGTGGGCGGTCTGGTGCAGCCGTGGCGGCTCACCGGGCTGCTGTCCCGGACGGCCGGGGTCGGCGCCGTCGTCGCGGTCGCGTTCGTCGCGCTGGTGGTCGCGGTCGCGGCGGCGGTGTCGCGCCGCGCGGGCGCGCGGGTCGCGGGCGGGCTGCTCGGCGGGGTGCTCGCGGCCGTCCTGGTGACGCTGAACGGCCGGGTCGACGCGTGGCAGGGCCTGGCGATGATGGCGCTGATGTTCGCCGGGACCGCCGTCCACCGCGCCGAGCACGGGCAGATCCCGCGCTGGTCCGGCGCGGCGGCGGCCGTGCTGGTGCCGGCGGGCGCGCTCGCCGCCGGACTGTGGAACCTGCACGGCTACTGGCACCCCCAGCTCGTCTGGGCGGGGACGGTCGTGGCGGCGACGGCGACGTTCGCGGCGGCGTGGCTGCTGCGGCACCGCCGGTTCCCGCGCTGGGCGACCGCCCTCGGCGCCATGAGCTTCTCGGTGTACTTGCTGCATCCGCTGCTGCTGATGGTGTCGGCCCAGTTCCTCGGCCGGTCCGGCCGCGAGGACGTGCCGGGCCTGCTGGTCTTCCTCGCCGTGCTGCTGGCGGCCGGCTGGGCGTCCCAGCGCTGGATCGAGGCGCCGGCGCAACGGCTGGGCCGCCGCCTCGCGCGGCGCGCCCCGTCCACCGCCGCCGAGCCTCCGGTGCTGGTGTCCTGAGGCCGCCGCTCTTCGGCCGGGGGCGGTTCGCGTGCGCGCGAACGCGAGGGGTAGAAGTGACCGGTGAGCGGTGGAGAGAGTGCGCGCGGTCCCCAGCCGTGGGGCGCGATGGTCATGGCCACCGGCATCGTGTCGGTGGGGCTGGACCTCGCCGGGTTCGCGTGGGCGACGCGTGTGCTGCTCGCCGCCACGGCGGTGCTGTGGATCGTGATGGCGGTGACGTTCGGCCTGCGGCTGCGGGGCGGGCGGGACAGGCGGCGCGCGCAGGAGTCCAGCCCGGTCACGCTGACGGCCGTCGCCGGCACCGGGGTGTTCGGCGTCGGCCTCCTGCTGTTCAAGCGCGACGTCGCGGCCGAGGCGCTGCTCGCGCTGATGGCCGTGGCGTGGGCGCTGCTGCTGCCGCAGGTCGTGCGGCATCTGGGACGGCGGCTGCCTGGCTCGGCCTACCTGGTGACGGTGGCGACGCAGTCGCTGGTGGTGCTGTCGTCCACGCTGTCGAAGCAGCTCTCGGTGCGCTGGCTGCTGTGGCCGGCGGGGGCGCTGCTCGCCCTCGGCCTCCTCCTGTACGCGTTCGTGCTGAGCCGGTTCGACTTCGACCAGCTGCTGCACGGGGCGGGCGACCACTGGGTGCTGGCGGGCGCGCTGTCGATCTCGGCGCTGGCCTGCGCGAAGCTCGCCCTCGCGGCCGGACCGCCCGCGCCGCGCGCGCTGGAATGGCTGACGCTGGCGATCCTGGCCGTGGCGTTCTCCTGGTACGCCCTGCTGGTCTGCGCGGAGATCCGCCGGCCCCGGACGGGCTATGACGGCCGCCGCTGGTCGACGGTGTTCCCGCTCGGCATGACGGCGGCGGCCGCGATGACGGCCGGGACGGTGATCGGCCTGCACTGGCTGACCGTGCTCGGCCGCGTGCTGCTGTGGCCGGCGCTCGCCGTCTGGGCCGTCGTCGCGGTCGGGGCCGTCCGCCATGCCGCCGCGTCCCGCACCGCGGCCTGAGGTCAGCGCCGGGGGCGGGGCAGGAAGGCGACCAGCGCGGTGCCCGCCGCGGTGATGATCGCGGCGATCAGGAACGCGGTCGCGTAGCCGCCCGCGAGGTCGGTGCCCGACCGGGCCGCCGCGGTCGCGAGGATCGTCAGGCCGATCGCGCCGCCGATCGTCCGGGAGGTGTTGACGACGCCCGCGACGGCGCCCGCCTCGGCCCGGTCGACCCCGGCCGTCGACGCCTCCACCAGCGGCGTCATCAGCAGGCCGAAGCCGGTCGCCATCACGATGCCGGGGCCGAGGATGGAGCCGGTGAACGTCCCGCCCGCGTCCAGGACGGCGCTCTGCCACGCGAACCCCGCGGCGGCCATCAGCCCGCCGCCGGCGGCCAGGAGCCGGGCGTCCATCCGGGCCATCAGCGTGGGCGCGAGCCTCGACCCGGCGATGATGCCCGCGGTGTGCGGCAGGAACGACACGCCGGTCCGGACGGCGCTGTAGTGCAGGACGTTCTGCATGTAGAGCGACAGGAAGTACCAGAGCGCGAACCCCGCCATCGTGCTGACGAGGGTGGCGAGGTTGCCGACCGCGACGCTGCGCAGCCGGAACAGCCGCAGCTGGACGAGCGGCTGCGCCGTCCGGGCCTCCACGGCGACGAACAGCGCCAGCAGGACGAGCCCGGCGAGCAGCGGCAGCAGCGAGTCCCCCGACGTCCAGCCGTGGTGCTCGGTCTGCCCGATGCCGAAGGCCAGCAGGCCGACGCCGCCGGTGACGAGCACCGCGCCGGGCAGGTCGAGGCGTTGCCGCGCGGCGGCCGCGGCCTCCTCGCGCAGCCACCGCGCCGCGACGACCGCGATGGCGGCGCCGACCGGCACGTTGATCAGCAGCACCCAGCGCCAGCTGAGGTAGTCGGTCAGCAGCCCGCCGACGAGCCCGCCGGTCGCGCCGCCGGCGGTGCCGACGGCCGTCCACATCGCGATCGCCTTCGTCCGCGCCGGCCCCTCGGGGAACGTCCCGGTGATCAGCGACAGCGTGACGGGCGCGAGGATCGCGGCGCCGAGGCCCTGCACGGCGCGGGCGCCGATGAGCATCCCGGCGTCCTGCGCGAGCCCGCCCGCGAGGCTGGCCGCGGTGAACAGCCCGAGACCGGTGATGAACACCCGCTTGCGGCCGAACAGGTCGGCGGCGCGGCCGCCCAGCAGCAGGAACCCGGCGAACGCGAGCGAGTAGGCGTTGACGACCCACTGCAGGCTCGTGGCGCCGAGCCCGAGCCCGCCGCGCATGCCGGGCAGGGCGACGTTGACGACGGAGATGTCCAGGACGACGAGGAACTGGCCGGTGGACGCGGCGAGGAGCGCGACCCAGGCCGGAGCCCCGCCGGCCTGCCGCTCCCCCGCCCGGGCGGCGTCGCTTTCGTGGATCGTGGTCATGGACCTCATGCTGTCGCCGCGGCCCCCGCCCGCGCGTCGGCCGCCGGACCCAACCCGTGGGGTCCCATCGACCTAGGTCCTCGCCTCGGCCCCGCCGCGCCGGCCGGGCGCGGCGGGGCCGAGGCGATCAGTGCGCGGGGCGGTTGCGGACGCCGATCGCGGCGACGGCGGCTCCCACCGCGCACAGCACGCCGGTGACCAGGACGGCTACATGGACGCCGTTCATGAACGCCTGCCCGCTCGCCTCCACCACGGCGGCCTTGGCCTGCGCGGGCATGGCGGCCGACGTCGGTGCGACGCCCATCGCGACGGCGTCCCGCGCCCCGGCGAGGCCGCCGGCCACGGGAGCGGGCACGCCGGCCGAGGACAGCTCGGCGGCGTAGGTCGCGCCGACCCGGGCGCTGATCAGCGACACGAGCACGGACGTGCCGAGCGCACCGCCGATCTGCAGCACGGTCGCCTGCAGCCCGCCCGCGACGCCGCCGTCCCGGACCGGGGCGTTCCCGACGATCGCGGCGGACGACGCCGACAGCACCATCCCGGCGCCGAGGCCGAGCGCGACGAACGGCGGCCACAGCACGGCGAACGGGGAGCCGGCGTCCCACCCCAGCATCGCGAAGCACGCGGCGGCCTGCAGCGCCATGCCGAGCGGCATCGTGAACCGCGGCCCGAACCGGTCGGTCAGCGCGGCGCCGAGCGGCGACGCGACGACCGACGCCAGGCTGAGCGGCAGCGTCCGCACCCCCGCCTCGACCGGCGAGAGCCCCCGGACGTTCTGCAGGTACAGCATCACGAAGAAGATCACGCCGAGCAGGACGAAGAAGTTCAGCGCGGTGATGACCGCGCCGATCGTCAGCGCGGGGTTGCGGAACAGCCGCATCGGCAGCAGCGGGTGCGCCACGCGGGTCTCGACCCAGCCGAAGACCAGCAGGACCGCGATGCCCGCGCCGATCGCGCCGAGGGTGCCGGCCGACGACCAGCCCCACGTCTCGCCCTTGACGACGCCGAACACCACCGCGAGCAGGCCGACCGCGAGCAGCACGACACCCGGCAGGTCGAAGCGCTCCTTCGCGGCGCCCTCCTGCTTGCTCTGCGGCAGGACGAACGCGCTGAACACGAGCGCGACGACGCCGATGGGCGCGTTGATGTAGAAGACGGACTCCCAGCTGACGTGCTCGACGAGCAGTCCGCCGACGATGGGCCCGAGCGCGGTGGACACCGTCGAGACCATCGCCCAGATGCCGACCGCCATACCGAACTTGCGCGGCGGGAACACCGCACGCAGCGAGGCGATGGTGTTCGGCATCAGCAGCGCGCCGAACAGGCCCTGCAGCGCACGGAAGACCAGGACACCCTCGATGGACCCGGCGAGCCCGATCGCGACCGACGCCACGACGAACCCGGCGACGCCCACCAGGTAGAAGGTGCGGCGCCCGAAGCGGTCGCCGAGCTTGCCGCCGAGGATCAACGCGGCCGCGAGGGCGAGCAGGTAGGAGTTGGTGACCCATTGCAGGTCCGCGGTGGAGGCGTGCAGGTCCCGGCCGATCTCCGGGTTCGCGATCGACACGACGGACGCGTCGAGGCCGACCATGAACAGGCCGAACGCGACGGCGATCAGGGTGAGCCACGGGTCGGCCCGCAGGCCCCCGCGCTTCCCGTGCACGGGCCGCGAGCGCGGCCCGGCGGATTCCACGGACGTGGACGACATGGATGAACCTCTGTTCTCGCGATACAGGACGGCAGCACGGCACGGGCACAGCGCGGCGCGGCACGGCGCGGCGTGACCTTGGTGCGGCACGGCAGGGCACGGCGCGGCGTGACCTTGGTGCGGCGCGGGCGGCTGCCGGTGATGGTGATGAGGGGGCGCGGCGCCGCGTCCGGCCGGGCGTCCTGCCCGGTCGGCGCGGTCAGCGGATGCGCCGAGAATGCGTCAGGAGTTCAGGGCGCCCAAAGCGGAGCCGAGCGCGTCCTTCGCGCCGTCGCTCAGGGCGCGCGGAGCTGCCGCGCCGCGCGCGCCGCTGACGGGCGCTGACGTGCGGGCCGTCCACCTGCTCATCGTCATGACGGTCACGTGACCGGGCTTTCGGAGGCCGGGGCTTCGAGTTCCAGGGGCTCCGAGGACGAGGGAAGTTCGGCGGTGGCGCGTTCGAAGGTGCGCGCGAGGAGGACGAGGGCCTCGACGACGCGCTCGCGGTCGGCGCCGAGCCCCGCGACCAGCCGGGACTCGATCTCGACCTGGCGCGGGAACAGCGCGTCGACGGCCGCCTTGCCCGCGTCGGTGACCGAGATGAGGGAGGCGCGCCGGTCGGCGGGGCTGGGGGTGCGCTCGATGAAGCCGCGCTTCTCCAGCTTGGCGAGCGCCTTGCTGATGCCGGCCCGGGACATGTGCCGGTGCTCGGCGATGCGGCGGGCGATGACGGGCTGCTCCATGTGCCGCAGCGGGATGAGCAGGTCGACCTCGGGCGCGGTCAGCGGCGCGTCGTCGTAGAGCGGCTCGATGGCGGCCTCCAGCTGGGCGGCGACGCGCTTGACCAGCTCGGCGATCTGCATGGCGGAGGCGTCCATGCCCGGGTGGCGGGCGGTCCACTGTCGGCGGACGGCCGGCGGCTGCGGCAGCACCCGCACCTCCCTTTGTAAACCAGCGAACTACTCATTACCGTTCCCCAGGGTATCCGACCCCGGCAGGGCCGCGGCGAGGCTGGCGGTCGTTGACGACCCGCACGCGGCGGTACCAGACCAGCAGCGCGAGGACGGCGAGCCCGGCGCTGTAGGCGAGCGCGTGCAGGACGAGCGGCCACGCCGCCGGGGACGGCCGCGTCACGTCGGTGAACCGCAGCAGCGCGTAGAAGGGCAGGTAGTCGCCGACCCGGCCCGGGGCGGTCGGGGCGATGCCCGCCAGCCCGATCAGCACCAGCGTGGCCTCCAGCTCGTGCGGGACGAGCACCGCGATGGCCCAGCCGAGCATCACCGACACCAGCCCGCCGAGGACGAGCCCGAGGACCAGGTCGCGCGGCCGGTCCGGATGCGAGCAGGCGACGATGAGGGCGCCGAACGCGGCGGCGACCGCCAGCGCCAGGCCCGCCAGCACGGCGAGCCGGCCCATCACCAGGTCGACGGGCCGGTACCCGGCCTGCACGAGGCGCGGGTCGGCCCGCCGGGCGCCCAGCACGGCGAACAGCGCGGCGGCGCCGCTCGTCCAGCCCATGGCGAGCGCCCCCGCGCCGATCGCCCAGGGCCGGCCGGACGCCAGCTCCGCGAGGTACCAGGTGGCGGGCAGCGCGAACAGCAGGGCCAGCGCCGGCCAGCGGCCCGCGAGGTCGCGGGCCTGCATCTCCGCCGGAAGCAGCCATCGGTTCATGCCGGCACCTCGATCACCCGGTCGGCCCGCCACAGCTCGGCGAGCATGTGCGTCACGACGACGACCGCCTTGCCGTCGTCGCGCCAGGTGCCCGCCAGCTCCCAGAACCCCGTGTAGGAGCAGTGGTCGAGGCCCTGGTACGGCTCGTCCAGCAGCAGGACGCCGGGGTCGCCCAGCAGGCTCAGCACGAGGTTGAGCTTCTGCCGGCCCCCGCCGGACAGCCGCCGGGCCGGGACCCGGGAGTGCCCGGCGAACCCGAGGGCGCCGAGCAGCCGGGTCCCGGTGCTCAGCGACCGCTCCCGGCCCCAGCCGGCCGCGCCGCCGAACAGGACGAGGTGGTCGCGGGCGGTCAGCCGCTCCAGCAGCACCGGCTCCTGCGGGCAGTAGCCGACCCGCCCCGATCGGACGACCCGTCCGGTGTCCGGGCGCAGCAGGCCCGCGCAGACGCGCAGCAGCGTGGTCTTGCCGGCGCCGTTCTCGCCGACGACCGCGACGATCTCGCCGGACCGGGCGGACAGGCCCGCCCCGTCCAGCACGACCCGGCGGCCGAAGCGCTTGCCGATGCCCGACGCCGCCAGCACCGGGCCGTCGGTCACGCCGCCGCCCTCGCCTCGCGCGCCGACCAGAGCGCGGCGATGCCGGTGAGGCCGAGGACCATCCCGACTCCGACCGTGACGTAGACCCAGGCCGGCGCGCCGATGAAGTACGTCGGCACGCCGAGGACGGCCGCCGAGGCGAGCCGGGTGCCGATCGCGAGGGGAACGCCGCCGCGCCGCCCGCGCAGGGCGAGCAGGACGCCCGCGAGCGTGCCGAGGCCGAGCAGCGCGCTCAGGATCCCGACGAACGCGGGCGGCGGGTCCGACTCGCCGAGCGAGATAACGCCGTCGACGTTGAACGCCGCGGAAAGGGCGCACAGTGTGAGTCCGGTGGTGGTGCGGTTCATGGCGGTTCCCTTCGTGCCGGATCGGGACGCGGAGCCGTAACCTGCGGGCCGTCCCACGGTGGCCACCCGCTTCTCCGCGTTCTCCATGGAGACGACGCTAGGAATCGGGCACGCTACGGACATCTGTGGAACCACTCATCGGGGTACTCAATGACGACGTTCGTCGGGCGCGAGCGCGAGATGGCCTTCCTGTCCGGGCGGCTCGCCGAGGCGCTGGCCGGTGACGGCGGGGCGGTACTCGTCGAGGGCGACGCGGGCGCGGGCAAGACCGCCCTGGCCCACGCGCTGGTGCGGCGCGCCCGCGCCGACGGCGTCCGCACCGCCTGGGGCGCGTGCCTCGAAGGCGAGGGCGCCGCGCCCTACCGGCCCTGGACGCAGGCCTTCCGCGCCCTCGGCCTCCCCTCCCCCGACCTCGCGGGCGGCAGCAGGACCCGGCTGTTCGACGAGGTCGCCGGGCTGGTCCGGGACGCCGCCGGGCCGGGGCTGCTGCTGGTGTTGGACGATCTGCACTGGGCCGACCCGTCCTCGCTGTCGCTGCTGCAGGTCGTGGCCGCCGAGGCGCCGGACGTGCGGCTGCTGCTGGTCGGCCTGTACCGCGGCCCGGAGGCGCCGCCGGCCCTGCGCCCGGTGCTGCGCGGGCGGGCCTGCTCCTCCCTGGTGCTGGGCGGCCTGACGCCCGCCGAGACGGGACGGCTCGCCGCGGACGAGCTCGGCCACGAGCTAGGCGACCGCGACCTGGCCGGGCTGCGCGAACGCTCCGGCGGCAACCCGCTGTTCGTGCTGGAGCTGCTGCGGCTGCGCAGGGCGACCGGTGACACCGCCGGCCTGCCGAGCGGCGTCCGCGACGTGATCGAGCAGCGCGCCGGGCGACTCGGCCCGGCCGCCGCGGCGGCGGTGCGGCGCGCCGCCGTCCTCGGCCGCGAGTTCGCCCTGCCGGTGTTCACCGCGGTCACCGGCGAGCCGCCCGAGGCGCTCGACGAGGCGGTGGCGGCGGGGCTCGTCCGCGTCGACCCCGGCGGGACGGCCCGGTTCTCCCACGCCCTCGTCCAGGAGGCCCTCTACTCCCGGCTCGGCACGGCCGAGCGGGAGCGGCTGCACGCCCTGGCCGCCGAGGCCGTGCGGGCGGACGGCACCGCCGAGGCCCTCGCCTACCACCTGCGCGAGTCCGGCGACGCCGGGCGGGCGCTGGAGGCGACCCTCGAAGCCGCCCGGCAGGCCGTCGCGCGGCTCGCCCACGAGCACGCCGCCGCGCAGTACCGGGCGGCGCTCGCCCTGCCAGGCGCCGCCGCCCGCCGCGCCGGGCTGCTGGTGGAGCTGGCGCGCTGCGAGTTCCGCAGCGGCGACGTGGAGGAGGGCTGGCGGCACTGCCGCGAGGCCGCCGGCCTCGGCCGCGCGTCCGGTGACGCGCGGGTCGTCGCCGACGCCGCCACGGTGCCGCGCGACCTGGCGTTCTCGCCGCTGACCGCGCAGGTCCACGCGCTGTGCCGGGACGCGCTGGCGCTGCTCGACGGTGCCGACCCGGTGCGGGAGACGCGGCTGCTCGCCCAGCTCGCGATCACCGCGGACCCGTGGGCGAGCACCGCCGCCGGCTCGGGTCCCGCGCTCGGCGAACGCGCGCTGGCGGCCGCGGAGGGCACCGGCGATCCCGACGTGCTGCTGCTGGCCTTGCAGGCACGGCACACCGAACTGGTCAACGGTCGCCACGTCCAGGACCGGCTGGCGCTGGGCGAGCGCGCCGCGCTGCTCGGCCGGACGCTGCCGGAGGCCGCGCTCTGGGGGCACACCTGGCGGATGGACGGGTTCGCCGAGCTGGGGCGCCGCGTCGAGTTCGACGCGGAACTCGCCGCGTTCACCGGGCATGTCGAACGGTCCGGCGAGCCGCTGTGGCGGTGGCGGCTGCTCCTCGTCCGCGCGGCCGTCGCGCTCGTGGAGGGCCGCTTCGCCGAGGCGCGTGCCCTCGCAGCGGAGGCGCTCGCGCTCGGGCGGCGCTGCCGGCACGGCGGCGCCGAGCACCTCGACCTGGTCTTCGCCGCGCACACCGCGATGCTCACCGGCGAGGGCCTCGCCGAGGTGGAGCCACTGGTCCGCCGGCTCAGCGAGCACGGCCCGTTCTTCGCCCGGTCCTGGCTCGCGGTCGTGCTGGCTCATCTCGGGCGGCGGGACGAGGCGGCCATGATCTGGCGCAGCGTCGCCCCGCACCTGGACCAGGTGCCCGCGCCCGCCGCCGAATGGCTGATCATCTCGGCGGGGCACGCGGAGCTGCTGAGCCTGCTCGGCGAGACGGCCGAGGCGCCCGCCGTCTACGCGACGCTGCTGCCGTTCGCGGGCCGCCAGTCGGTCGGCCCCGCCCACACGCCCTGGGGCGGGCCCGTCAGCCTGCACCTCGGACGGCTCGCCCTGCTCATGGAGGACGTCGAGGCCGCCGAGACCCACCTCACCGCCGCCCTGGCGGAGAGCGGGGCGCTCGGCTCACCGCCGTACCAGGCCATGACCCATCTGGAACTGGCCCGCCTGTGCGCGCTGCGCCGCGGCCCCGGCGACGTCCGGGCGGCGGCGACGCACCGGGAGACGGCACGTGACCTGGCCGAACGCCTGGGTATGGCGCCGCTGGCCGAGAAGGCCCGTGTCAGCGCCGACGGGCCGGGTCCGCTGTCGTCGCGGGAGCGGCAGATCGCCGCGCTGATAGCCGAGGGCCTCACCAACCGCCAGATCGCCGGCCGCCTGCACCTGTCGGAGCGGACCGTGGAGAACCACATCTCCCACATCCTCGACAAGCTCGGCGTCGGCAACCGCACCCTGATCGCCTCCTGGCACCGGCGGACCGGGGCGTGAGGGGTCAGTACCGCACGCCGATCCTCCGCCACCGGCGGCCGCCGGTGCCCGGCTCGGGCGGCGGGCCGGCGCGCCGGTCGCGGTAGACGACGTAGGGCCGCCACAGGTACCACAGCGGGTAGCTCCAGGCGTGCACGAGCCGGCTGAACGGCCACACCGCGAAGATCAACCAGGCGGCGGTGGCGTGCACCTGGTACATCACCGGCGCGTCGCCGATCGCCCGGTGGTCGGGCGCGCCCGCGAACAGGCTGCGGAACCACACCGACACCGTGGTGCGGTAGTCGTAGCCGTCCCCGAACTCCTGCACGCCGAGCGTCAGGTAGATGCCGAGCAGGCTGATGATGCCGAGCAGGACCAGCGCGAGGTAGTCGACCGCGCTCGTGGTGGCGCGCACGCGCGGCACGCCCATCCGCCGGAAGATCAGGATGCCCGCGCCGACGAGCACCCCGATCGCCGCGACCGACCCGGCGATGCCGGAAAACAGCGTGTAGGCGCGTTCCGGGACGCCGAGCCATTCGGTGAACGACCTCGGAATCAGGATGCCGATGACGTGCCCGGCGATGGCGGCGAACGTCGAGTAGTGGAACAGCGGCGCGCCCCACTTCAGCAGCCGCCGCTCCTGCAGCTGCGTGGAGCGGCTCGTCCAGCCGAACTGGTCGTAGCGCCAGCGCCAGACGTGCCCGACGACGAACACCACCATCGCCGCGTAGGGCAGGATCACCCACCACCACGTCTGGAAACCGCTCATCGCCGCGCCCCCGTTCCGCTGCCGTCGAGGTACTCCGGCGGGGCGAACGGCTCCAGCCCCACCTCCTCCTCCGGTGGTCCCTGCTCCCAGGCCCGGCGCACCAGTGCCAGGTCCCGGCGGCCCAGCTTCGGCAGCCGCGCGCACACGGCGGCCACGACGTCGGCGTAGGGGGTCCCCGCGTCGGTCAGGGCGCGGCGCAGCAGTTCCAGGTCGGCGCGGTGGCCGCGCAGCAGCTTCTCGCCGCGCGGGCCGAGCGCCGCGAAGTCGAGGACGAGCGGCAGGTAGTCGGGCAGCTCGTCCTCGGACGGCTCGAACCCGGCCGCGCGGTACGCCGCCTTGAAGCTGAGCATCGCCATCCCGCGCTTGCGGGTGTCGCCGTAGCGGTAGTAGCTGAGGTAGAGCGCGCAGCGGCGGCGCAGGTCGAACGTCTCGACGTAATGCTGCGCGACCTCGGTGGGCGGCTCGTACTCGGGCGAATCCGGGCCGACCGACGGATAGTCGGTCTGCTGCGTCTCCCAGGTGATGATGCCGTCCTTGACGTACACCTTCCACGAGCACGACCCCGTGCAGTTCACCCCGTGAGTGGAGCGGACCTCCCGGTCGTGCCGCCAGCGCTCCCGGTAGAACTCCTCGGCGCCGCGTCCGCCGTGCCGATGGAGACGCCGGTAGTCGTCGGACGGTTTTCCGGGAACGAAGAATTGCGCCTGCCGCAGCATTTTCTCGATTGGCTCACCACCGGGCAGCAGCGGCGCCATCGGCTCATGCCTTTTGGAAGGCGCTCCGTCACGCGACCGCCCCGTTGCCGATGCCATGCGTCCCCCTCGCCCCGCCGAGACCGATGCGCAGACGCACGCCGGCCCACCCCACGGCACGCGCGCATACGGCCGATGAGCTACCCGGCCCGGGAACGCTCCAATCGCCGGACGGCACGCCTGTTCGCGCAGGTCCGAGGCCACCTCCGGCGAGAGCGGACGACGTGTTGTCGCCACAGGTCCCTTGCGGCGACAACACGTCGCGGCGACGCTACAGAAGAACGGCCTCCAAACGCAGAACATCAGGGGCCATAAATGGCAAATCTCCGGTTAAGTGGCCATTATTGCCGACGTTGAATACCACGCCGGCGCGGGCGTGTTGCAGGATGGGGGGATGCGTGCGCGAGCGATCACGCCCGAGCGGGCGGTCGAGGAGGTGTGCGGCCGGATCGACGGCGCGCCGCGCGAGACGTGGCGGCGGGTCGCGGTCGACGGGGCGCCGGCGGCGGAGCCGTGGGTGCTCGCCGACGCGCTGGCCGGGCCGCTGCGCGCGGCAGGCCGCGACGTCGTGCGGGTGTCGGCGCGGGACTTCCTGCGGCCGGCGTCGCTGCGCTACGAGTTCGGCCGCGAGGACCCCGACGTGTACTACGACGAGTGGCTCGACGTGGGCGGACTCATGCGCGAGGTGCTGGCGCCGCTGGAGCCCGGCGGCACCGGGAAGGTGCTGCCGAGCCTGTGGGACAGCGAACGCGACCGGGCGACGCGGGCGCGGTACACGGCGCTCCGGCCCGGCGGTGTCCTGCTGCTGGACGGGCCGCTGCTGCTCGGCCGGGGGCTGCCGTTCGACCTGACCGTCCACCTGACGATGTCGCCCGCCGCGCTGGCCCGCCGCACCCCCGGCGAGGAGGCGTGGACGCTTCCCGCGTTCGCGCGCTACGACCGCGAGGCCGAGCCGCTGCGGACCGCCGACGTCGTCCTGAAGACCGACGACCCGCGCCACCCCGCCCTCGTCGAGTCGCCCTAGGCGCGCCATTCCACCTGGTAGTCGGGGTGGTGCGCGTACGGCAGGGCGAGGAGGCGGAGCGCCTGCTCGCGGACGGCCTGCGCGGCCTGCTGCTCGGGGGTGGCGCGGCCCTGGGCGATGATCCAGGCGTGCTTCTCGCAGTCGTCGACGAGCTGCCGTCTGGCGGCCGCGTCCTGGAGGACGCGGGACGGGTCGTGGCGGGCGATGTGCTCGGCGTACGAGGCGTTCTCGGCCGACGCGACAAAGCCGGGCTCGTCGCCGGGGCCGTCGCCGCCGTCGAGCCGGACGGTGCCGCCGGACGCGGCCGCCCAGGCGGCGCCGGAGCACGCCCGGGCGACCTGCTCGTCCTTGGCCAGCCGGGCGCGCAAAAAGTCCACCAGATCCATGCGACCATCCTGCCTCGCGGGACCGGCATCGGCGCCCGGATACACTCGCGGCGGGGAGGATTCATGTCATTGACGACGTCCCACGGCGAGCCGGGCACCGCGCGCACCGGGCTGCGGGCCCGCCGCGAGGGCGGGCCGCTGCGGGTGATCGAGAGCGAGCTCGTCGACTACGCCGAGGCGATCGAGGCCATGGAGCGGATGGTGCGGGACCGGCAGGCCGGCGCCGCCGACGACACGCTGTGGATCCTGTCGCATCCGCGCACCTACACGGTGGGGCGGCGGACGCCGCCGGAGGAGCGGCCCGACCCGGCGCACGGCATCCCGGTGGTGGAGGTCCGGCGCGGCGGGAAGCTCACCTACCACTCGCCGGAGCAGATCGTCGGGTACCCGATCCTGAAGCTCGCCGACCCGCGCGACGTGGTGGGCCTGCTGCGCGACATCGAGAACCTGCTGGTCGGGGTGCTCGGCGAGCTCGGCATCGCGGCGGAGCGGCGGGACACCCCGCCGGGCGGCCCGCTGCTGACCGGAGTGTGGACGGCCGAGGGACGCAAGATCGTCTCGTTGGGGATGCACATCTCGCGGGGCGTCAGCGCGCACGGGTTCTCCATGGACGTCGACGCCGACCCCGCGCCGTGGACGTGGGCGGTGCCGTGCGGGATGCCGGACGTGGAGATGACGTCGGTGTGCCGGGAGCGGGAGCGGCGGGGGCTGGCGCCGGTCACGCAGGCGGAGGTGCGGCGGCTGATCGTAGAGGCCTGGCGGCGCGAGGCGTGAGGGACGGGCCGTTCCCGGCCCGCCCCCCTTCGGCGTCATCTGACGGAGAGCGTCACTTGGCGGGGCAGTTGCCCTGGACGGGCTTGCCGGCGAACCGGTCCGCGAGGAAGGCCATCATGTCCCCCTCGCTTTCGAGCATGCCGGTCGCGTGCTCGGCGATCGGGTAGCTCTTGTAGGTGACGTTGGCGCCCTTGGCGCACCAGTCGCGGTCGAGGGTCTCGGCCTGCTTGGCCGGGATGATCTCGTCCAGCAGCGCCTGCCCCTGGAAGACGGGGACGCTCGGCGCGGTGGAGCCGAGCTTGTTCTCGTCCAGCCGGGCCTGCCACTGCGGGGTGTTCAGCGGGTTGGTCGTGGTGTAGTCGCTGATCTTCTTGAACGCGGTCTCCAGCACCGTGGCCGGGCCGTCGAAGCTGACCAGGCACATGTCCTTGGCCTTCGCCAGCAGCGCGCGCCCGTTGTCGTTGAGGTAGCCGTCCAGCTTCAGTTCGGGGTAGGCGGCGTCGTAGCCGACGGCGGCCATGAACATGAGCGCGACGAACGGGCTGCCGTCCAGGCTCGCGGCGACCGCGCGCAGGTCGGCGGGGACGCCGCCGGCGGCGACGCCCTTGAGGTCGAGGTCCGGCGCGTACGACCTGGCCAGCTCGGCGGCCCATCCGGCGGACGTCCCGCCCTGCGAGTAGCCCTTGATCGCGACGGGGGCGCCGGCGAGCCCGGCGTCGGGGAGGCGCTCGGCGGCCCGCGCCATGTTGAGCACGGCCATGCCCTGCGAGCGCCCGACCTCGTAGGTGTGCTGGCCGGGGGTGCCGAGGCCCTCCATGTCGGTGAGCGCGACGGCCCAGCCCTGGTTGAGCGCGTCGATGACGAACAGTTCCTCGTAGTCCAGGCCCTGGGTGAGGGTGTAGGACGGCGCGCAGGCGTCGCCGAGCCCGCGCGTCCCGACCGCGTAGGACACGACGGGGCGCTTGCCGGCGCCCGTCCACGGCTTGTCCGGGACGAGGACGGTGCCCGACACCGCCGTCGGCGCGCCGGCGGCCGTCTGCGACCGGTACAGCACCTGCCAGGACTTCACTCCCCCGTAGGGCGAGTGGCCGATCGGGTCGACCGTGAACAGCGACGGGCGGGAGCGGATGACGTCGCCGGGCTGCCCGGCGGGCAGCGGCGAGGGCGGCCGGTAGAACGGATCCTGGGCGGGAGGCTGGGCCGGAGCCGGGGCGTCCTGCGGCGCGGCGGCGGCCGTCCCCTGCAGGGCGGCCGCCGTCATGGCGGCGCCGACGCAGGACGCCAGCACGGCGCGCAGGCCCCGGCGGACACTGCTGTGCATGACCGTGAACCCTTCGTGTCGTCCCCCCGGAGCCGTCCCTGTGACGGCCTCCGGAACACTAGGGTAATTGGACACTTATTCCAATGGCCGCCGTGACGCATCGGCCGGCCCGGCCTTGTCAGCCGTGCCACAAAACCGCACGGCCGCGCCCGTCAGGACGTCTTCGCGCCGACCCCGCAGAGGAAGTAGTCGCCGCCGGCGCCGATCGTCCCGGTGGCGGGCTCGGGACGCCATTCGTCCAGCCGGACCAGGCCGGGCTCCAGCAGCGTCCAGCCGTCGAAGAAGCGCAGCTGCCGCTCGCGGCTGCGGTGCGTCATGCCGGTGTTGGCGTGGCCGTAGACCTCGGTCGAGTTCTCCGTCACCGCGTCGTCGCCGGTGATGTGCGAGATGACGACGTGGCTGCCGGACGGCAGCGCGTCGCGCAGCGCCGCGACGGACCCGTAGGGGTCCTCCTCGTCGCTCAGGCAGTGCAGGACGGCCAGCAGCATCAGCCCGACCGGCTCGCCGAAGTCGATCGTCTCCCGCAGCACCGGGTCGGCGAGGATCGCCTCGACGTCGCGCAGGTCGTGCTCCAGGACGACCGTCCGGTCGTCGGTGGCGGTGAGGGCGCGCCCGTGCGCGACCACGACCGGGTCGACGTCGAGGTAGGCGACCCTCGCGTCCGGCACGAGCTCCCGGACCACCTCGTGGACGTTGCCGCGCGTCGGCAGCCCCGTCCCGACGTCGAGGAACTGCCGGACGCCCGCCGCGGCGAGGTGCCGGGCGGCGCGCTGCAGGAAGGCGCGGTTGTGCCTGGCCAGGACGGGGGTGAACGGCGCGCGGGCGAGGATCTTCTCGGCCGCCTCGCGGTCGGCCGCGTAGTTGTCCTTGCCGCCGAGGTAGTAGTCGTACATGCGGGCCACGTTCGGCACCTGCATGTCCACTTCGCGGGGCGTCCAGCCGTCGTTCACCTCGTGCCTCTCGTCCGGCTCTGGAGCGATCTTCACCCTAACCCGCCAGGGTGAGCCGAATTCACGTTTTCCCGGACAACGCCGCACATCGCCGCCGGACGGCCGGAGGCGGCCGCTCCCCGGTCCCGCGGCCGGTGCTCGCGGGCCGGGCGCGGACTGCCTAGAGTCTGCCGATGTGACGCAAACGGGAATCGCGGAACTGCAGGACGTCCTGTGGAAGGCCGCCGCGAAACTGCGCGGGTCCATGGACGCCTCGCAGTACCGGGATTTCGTGCTCGGCCTCGTCTTCCTCAAATACGCCTCGTCCGCGTTCCCCGGCATTCCGGAAACGGCCCGCTGGCCCGCCGTCGTGTCCGGTCCGGGACCGATCGGCGCGCGGATCGACGCGGCCATGGCGGCCGTGATGCGGGCCGAGCCGTCGCTGGACGGCGCCCTCCCGACGATCTTCAGCGCGGACAACGTCGACCAGCGGCGGCTCGCCGACCTCGCCGGCGTCATCGGCGACGCGCGGTTCACCGGCCGGGACCGGGAGTCCGCCCGCGACCTGCTCGGCGAGGTCTACGAGTACTTCCTGGAGACGTTCGCCCGCGCGGAGGGCCGCCGCGGCGGCGAGTTCTACACGCCGAAGAGCGTGGTGAAACTGCTGGTGGACGTCCTGGAACCGTACAAGGGGCGGGTGTACGACCCGTGCTGCGGCTCGGGCGGGATGTTCGTCCAGGCGGAGAAGTTCGTGCTGAGCCGGCGGGGCCGCAGCGGCGACATCGCGGTGCACGGGCAGGAGGCCAACGCCCGCACCTGGCGGCTCGCCCGGATGAACCTCGCCATCCACGGGATCGCGGGCGACCTGTCCGCGCGGCACGCCGACACCTTCTACGAGGACGCGCATCCCGGCCTGCTCGCCGACCACGTGCTGGCCAATCCGCCGTTCAACCTGTCGGACTGGTACCGCGACGCCGGCGACCCGCGCTGGCGGTTCGGGGTGCCGCCGGCCGGGAACGCCAATTTCGCCTGGATGCAGCACATCGTGTCCAAACTCGGCCCGCGCGGCGCGGCCGGAGTGGTGATGGCGAACGGCTCGATGTCGTCGCGGCAGTCGGGCGAGAGCGAGATACGGGCGGCGATGGTCGAGGCCGATCTGGTCTCGTGCGTGGTCGCGTTGCCACCGCAGTTGTTCCGTACGACGCCCATTCCCGCGTGCCTGTGGTTCCTGTCCAAGGACAAGGGTCCGGACGGCGGACGCGACGACCGGCGGGGAAAGGTGCTGTTCGTCGACGCCCGTTCCATGGGGACGCTGCTCGACCGCACCGAACGCGTCCTGACCGGCGACGACATCGCCAGGATCGCGGGAACGTACCACTCCTGGCGCGGCGGCCCGAGCGCTTCGCGCCCGTACGCCGACGAGTTGGGGTTCT
The DNA here is from genome assembly GCF_030283205.1 of Actinomadura opuntiae. Lineage (GTDB taxonomy): Bacteria > Actinomycetota > Actinomycetes > Streptosporangiales > Streptosporangiaceae > Spirillospora. The sequence goes on along the minus strand of NZ_JASNWF010000012.1, from coordinate 201,404 downwards.
GCCGTTCGGCCGCGCTGGGCGAGATCCGCGACCACGGCCACGTCCTCACTCCCGGACGTTATGCGGGCGCGGCGGAAACGGCGGACGAGGAGTCCGAACCGGTCCGCGACAGGGTGGAACGGCTCACCAAGGAACTGCTCACGCGGTTCGACGAATCGGCCCGGCTGGAACAGTTCGTCCGGACGCAACTGGAGCGGCTGGACGGTTGAGGAAATGATCCGGCTCGGCGACGTCGTCGCCTTCACCAACGGCAGGGCGCGGCCCGCCGCCGGCGCCCGCTATCCGATGTACGGGGCCAACGGCGTCATCGGCACCTCCGGAGAATTCAACGCCGACCGGAACAGCACCATCGTCGGGCGCGTCGGCTCTTATTGCGGCGTCGTCCATTTCGCGCGCGAGCGGTGCTGGGTCACCGACAACGCCATCATCGCGACGGCGAAGGACGGCGTGCACCCCCGATACGTCTATTACCTGCTCAAAGGGCTCGGCCTGAACCACCATCGGATCGGGTCGGGCCAGCCTCTGCTGACCCAAACGATTCTGAACACGCTTCCCGTCAACGATCTGCCACGCTCCGGCCAGGACGCCGTGGCGGAGATCCTCGGTGCACTCGACGACAAGATCGCGGTCAACGAGCAACTCGCCACCGGCACCGACGCGCTGGTCAGGGCGCGGTACGCCGAGCTCGCCGCGTCCGCTGCGGACTCGGTCCGACTCGACGCGCTCGGCGGGCCGGTGACGGTGAACGTCCCGGCCGCGGACATCGGCGCCGACGAGAACCACATCGGGCTGGAACATATCGCGAAACGGCACATGTGGCTCTCGGAATGGGTCGGCACGTCCGCCGTGCTGAGCACCAAACGGCGATTCATCGCGGGCGACGTGCTCTTCGGGAAACTGCGCCCCTATTTCCACAAGGTGGGCCTGGCGTTCGTGGACGGCGTCGCCTCGACCGACATCCTCGTCGTCCGCCCGAAGGACGCGCGCCATCGCGGGTGGCTGCTCGCGGCGCTGTCCAGCGACGACGTCGTCGCGCACGCCTCCGCCCTCAGCGACGGCACGCGCATGCCGAGGGCCAGATGGCCCGACCTCGCCCGCTACGAGGTCCCCTGGCCGGGCGAGCCCCGCGCCCGCGAGTTCGGCGAGCTGGTGGACGCGCTCGCCGGCCGGGTGCGGGCCGCGGCGGCCGAGAGCACGGCGCTCGCCGGGCTGCGCGACGCGCTGCTCCCCGACCTGCTGGTCGGACGGACGAAGGCGGCACCACGAGCGACGAAGGCGGCTCCATGAGCGACGACCCCGAATACCTGCTGGACAACCGGCGCGCCGAGGCCGGCGTCCGGTTCCAGGCGATCTCCGAGCTGTTCGACCCGTGGACGTTCCGGCACCTGGACGACCTGGGCGCCGGGCCCGGTGCGCGGTGCTGGGAGGTCGGCGCGGGCGGGCCGTCCGTCCCGCGCTGGCTGGGCGACCGGGCCGGCGAGCGGGGCCGGGTGCTGGCGACCGACATCGACGTGTCCTGGACGCGCCCGGCGGCGGGCGGCGCCGTGGAGGTCCGCCGGCACGACATCGTCCGCGACCCGCCGCCCGCCGAGACGTTCGACCTCGTGCACGCCCGGCTCGTCCTGCTCCATCTGGCCGACCGCGACCGGGCGCTGCGCACGATGGTCGACGCGCTGCGTCCCGGCGGGGCGCTGCTGATCGAGGACGCCGACCCGGCGTTGCAGCCGCTGGCCTGCCCGGACGAGCACGGGCCCGCCGAGCGCCTGGCCAACAAGCTCCGCTACGACTTCCGCGCGCTGCTGGCCGGGCGCGGCGCCGACCTCGCCTACGGCCGCACCCTGCCCCGCCTGCTGCGCGAGGCGGGCCTCGACGGCGTCCGCGCCGACGCCTACTTCCCGATCACGTCCCCGGCCTGCGGAGTCCTGGAGGCCGCGACGATCCGGCAGGTCCGCGACCAGCTCATCGCCGCCGGCCACGCCACTCCCGAGGAGATCGACCGGCACCTCTCCGCCATTTCCGACGGCCGCCTCGACGTCACCCTGGCACCGCTCATCTCCGCCTGGGGCCGCAAACGCTGAGCCCCAGGGGACCGAAACCCTTTGCGCCGAAATGACGGCGTTCCCTACTCTGGGGCCCGACAGCGTGTAGCTCAGCAGTAGAGCATCGGGCTTCAGACCCGAAGGGCGCGGGGGCGGAACCCGCCACGCTGGCTATGAACGAGGACGTACAGGCCAATCCCGGCTACGCCGCGGGACAGATGTCCAAGGCTTTCGTGACCGCGCTGACGCACGAAAGCGCGGAGACGCGCCGGCTGGCGGAAAAGCGGTTGGAGCGCTGGAGGAGCGTCCTCTCCGGAATGGCGGACGGATCGCTGTCCATCGGCTCCCGGACGCCCGTCAAAGGGCTTCCCGCATGGGTGACGCCGGAGGTCGCGCGCGGCGGCTTCGCCACCGGCACCGCCGCCGCGAGCGGCCCGCTCCTTGCGCACGAGCAGGACGCTGCACGCCGCGCCGGCATCGCGTGCGACCGGCGCTCGCTGTTCCAGCATTACCTGACCGACGAGGGCATCGACGAGCTTTACGCGCTGCTGGACAGCGGCGAATACGAGGTCGCCCTTCCGGAAGAGGGCGCGCTGCTCACCGTCGCCTGGCTTCTGCGGGCGGGCGACCGCGCGGGCGCGCTGGAGATCCTCGACGCCATCGGCCCGTTCGCGGACCGGCTCCGTTTCACCCCCCGGCCCGGCACTCCCGTGGGCGACGCATCGCTCGTCCACCGGCAGACCGTCGGGCAGGTGCGCAGGCGCATCGAGAACAAACCGACGAACAAGGCCGTCGCCGCGATGAACGAAGCGCTCGTGGTCTGGAACCCGTTCGCCGACGAACTGCTGGAGCATTGGCTGGAGACCGTCCATGACGGACGGGTCTTCGCGGTGCTGCCCGACGGATGGGGCGAGCGCGGCGCAGAACTGCTGGCGCGGTACCGGCGGCTCGCCCGCACCCACACCCTGTGCGGCAAGCACCGCAACCCAAAGGAGAACCTCGCCATTCTCCGGATGTCCCTGGAGAGCCTTTTCGAGGGACGGGGCGTGCCGCGCCTGCTTCAGCACGCCGTCGACTCGATGGTCGCCAGGCGCGGCCTGCCCGGGTCCGCGGAGCACACGGCGCTCCGCGAGCGGCAGGCGGCCGATGGCGCGCGGCCCGCGCACCACACGCTCGCGCAGATCGTGCTTGCGCGCCTCGCGGACGTCCCGCAGGACTCCGGGGTGCCGTCCGTCGACCCGTTCGTGGCGCCCGTTACGGAGGACGAGGCGCGCCGTACGGGCGTCAAGGCCGGCACCGCGCTCCCCGACTGGCTGTGCGAGATCGTCAAGAACGCCCTCCATGCGCCGGTACCGACGCTCATCGAGCGCGGGATCGTCCCGTCGGCGGAGGTGCTCGCGGAGCTCACTCCCCAGCTCGTCGCGGCGGCCACCACGCGCGCCTATCCGGACCCCGCGCTACGCCGCCTGATGGCGGCGCAGTACACCGCGTTCCGTAACCGCCGCACCCTGCTCCTGCTCAACCTGGAAAGCCAGGTGCGGATGGAGGAGCTGCCATGGGTGCGCGCCGTGCAGCGCTACCGCCGCACGGACGGCACCGGTCAGCGCGAGGCGCGCGCCGTTCTCGTCCAGCTCGGTGAACTCGCTCTGCAGGGCTTCCCGGGAACCGTCCTGCCGAACCCGCTCCTCAGCGAGCTGAGCGTCCTCACCAAGCGCGCGGGCCTGCAGGTGCCGTTCGTGGAGGAACTGGCGGCGGACATCTTCATGGGCACGTTCTCCACCAAGTACCTGCGTGCCGCGCAGCTCGCGGCGGACGTGCTGGAAGGCACCCTCTACGAGCGCTACTACGGGATCGACTACGCGGCCGTACGCACGATGGACGGCGGCGGGCGCACGTCCGACGCCTTCGACGAGCTGTGCCGTACCCGGGCCGGTGACCTGGCGGGCCGCTCGTGGGTCGCCGCCAACGGGAAGGTCATCGAGCAGGCGCAGATCCTGACGTCCCACAACCTCGCTCCGCTCGTCCACCCCATCGGCGTGAGCCCGTCGCCCGGCTGGGACGACCTGGCGCGCCGCGCGTTCGCGGTCGCCTGCCGGCTCGTCAAGCAGGTGCAGGGGAACCCGCGCCCGCTGGGGACCGTCAAGGACGCCGCGTACGCGTGGCGGCAGGCGGTCTTCTTCCTCGCGCTGTGCGGGTTGAAGGAGCAGGTGTCCGTCATCGCGTGGATGCAGGACGAGCTGGACCGGCAGCCGCCCCACACCACCGCCCGCCTCGACCCGGTGCTCGCGGGGCTCCGCCACGTCCTGACGGGCGGGAGCCTGGACGACGCAACGGCGCCGGGCGCACGCCGGTTCACCGGCTGGGCGCCGTCCGGCGCGATGTGGCGGATCTTGGACGGACGGTGACGCTCCGCAGCGTGCCGGAAGGCCCTTGCACGCGTGCAAGCGACGGTGACTGGGCCCCGCTCCCCGCGTCAGAGTGGCTGTCGTGCGAGCGGCGTCACGGCGCTCGGAGGCCGGACCCGCTCGCGTGTTCCACGTCCACGCCCGACTCCAACAGGCCGAGAGCACATGTTCGCTTACAGCCCGACACGGAGACGTGAAGCCGTCGCTGCCATGAACGCCACAGACGCGGGGACGGGCGCGCTCGTCCCGGTACCCCCGCCCTCCCTGGAACTCGGCACCACCGCCGCCCGCAACGGCACGGCCGCCGGCCGGCTGCTCGGCGAGATCGACCTCGCCGCCACCCCCGCCGCCGTCCGGCTCGCCCGCTCCTACGTACGCGAGCTGGTCGGCCAGTGCTTCGGCGCCGGCCGCGAGGAGCTGGCCGACCTGGAGCTGCTGACCAGCGAGGCGATGACCGAGTCGGTGCTGCGGTCCCGGCCGCGGCCGGGCGGCACCGTGACCCTCGCCGTCCTGCACCTGGACCGCTACCTCCGGGTGGAGATCACCGACGGGGGCCTCCCGCCGGGCCCGCCCCGGCCGCCGGACGACCAGCTCCCCGGCGGCGGGCGGGGGCGGCTGCTGATGCAAGCGCTCGCCGCCGACCAGGGCACCCACCGCAACCGGAACGGGACGAGCACCTCGTGGTTCGGGGTGCCGGTCGGGGAGCGCTGGAGGCGCCCGTGATCCCCGGGCCGCTGCCGAGCCTGAGCCGGTGGGCCGAGCTCACCGGCGACGAGGAGAGCGGCGTCGCCGCGGTCCCCGCCCAGGCTCCGAGCGTCGCCCGCATGTACGACTACTACCTCGGCGGCAAGGACAACTACGCCGCCGACCGGGAGATGGCGGAGCGGGTCCTGGACCGGGCGCCCGTCGTCGCGCGGCTCGCCCAGGTGAACAGGGGCTTCCTGGAGTACGCCGCGGGACTGCTCGCCGAGTCGGGACTGCGGCAGTTCGTGGACGTCGGGTGCGGGCTGCCCGCCGAGCGCAACGTCGGCGACATGGTGCGGCGGGCCGCGCCGTCGTGCCGCGTCGCCTACGTCGACAACGACCCGCTCGTCCTCGTGCACGCGCGGGCGCTGCTGGCGGTCGACCGCGGCACCGGCGCGTTCGGCGGCGACGTGCGGGCCCCGGCGGCGCTGCTCGCCCATCCGGGGCTGCGCCGGCTGATCGACTTCGGCCGGCCGGTCGCGGTGCTGCTGCTCGGCGTGCTGGACTTCGTGACCGACGAGGAGGACCCGCGCGGGATCGTCCGGACGCTGCTCGACGGCCTGCCGCCCGGCAGCCACATGGTGGTCACCCACACCGAGCGGACGCCGGCCCTGGAGGCGCTGGCGGAGACGGCGCGGCGCGCCGGACTGGCGTTCACGCCGCGCCGCCGCGAGGAGATCGCGGAGATCTGCGCGCCGCTGGACCCGGTGGGCCGCTATCCGGCGGCGCTGCCGCTCGCCGACGCGGCGGGGCTGGACGGCCCGCTGCCGCTCGTCGGCTGCATCGGGCGCAAGCGGGTCTGACGGCCGCGATGCTCTCCACCCTCAGTCACAAGGCGGCCGCATATCCGTGCGAACCGTCCGCGCGGCCGTGCCCTTCGCTACGATCGGGGCGTCGACCAGTGCCGGCTCTAGGGCGAGTGATGACAGCGGACGGCGCGCCGAAGTCTCTCTCTGAGATCACCAGGGACATGGGCCTGAACATGTCCGACGTGGCCGCGTTCTCGGGACTCGACGAGAGCACGGTGTTCCGGCTCTGGGACAACGCCGAATGGCTCGACCGGGTCAGCGGGCGCTCCCTGCAGAGCCTGATGTCGTCCATTCCGGGGATCGCCGAATACTCCAAGGCGCACGCGATCCGCAAGCGCCTGGACGGGCTGGTGGCCGATCTGGGCGCCGAAGGCCTCACCGTCGACCTGGACGCGCTCGAGCGGTCCCCGGTCCCCCGGCAGCTGCTGCTGAACGCGCTGGAGGCGGGGCTGCACATCGTCCGGGGCGAGGCGAACCAGCGGACGTCGTCGTTCATCGCCCGGTTCTGGGGGCGCGAGCCCGACACGGCGCTGGAGGCGCTCTACTCCACCGAGCCCGGGCACGGCCTGCTGGCCGACCCCGGCAAGCTGTTCGAGTCGTCGGTGGAGCTGGCGCCCAGGCTGAACCGCAAGAGCTACTCCTTCCATTCGATCCTGGCCCTGAACATCCTCACCCACCAGGTCAGCAAGGTGACCGGCGAGCTGGAGGCCGACCTCGGCTTCGAGGTGCCGGGCCGGCAGACCGCGTTCATGATGCGCGGCGTGGTGATGGGCTCGCTGATCAGCTCCAACGACCTGGACCTCGCCGAGCGGTACCGCAGGGAACTGGACGCGACGCCGGTCTACGCCGCGCTCGAGGAATGGTCGTTCCCGACCTACATGCGCGACGGCCGGATCAGCTCCGACTTCACCCTGCCGAGCGCCCTGTCGCTGCGCAACACGGCCAGCGAGGTGCTGCGGGAGATCGCCGGCTACAGCGACGCCTACGTGTACTACCTGGCGTCGACGTACATCCCGCTCGCGCTGAGGCGCGACCCCGCCTTCGGCGGGCGGCTCGCCGAGCTGAGGCGGGCGCTCGAACTGCGCGCCGCCGACTGCGGCGACCGGAGGGTCAAAGAGACGTGCAACGCCCTGGTCCGGCGGCTGAAAGGGATGCCATAGCCGGGCGCTGCGCTTTCTCGGGGGTGCCCGCGCGGGCAGTGGCCGCGCACATCAGGTCGTTGACGTGAAAGGCCCGTGAGCGGGCCGGAGAATGGGGAGCCGGTGGAAGAGACGGCGGAGGCCATCGCGAATCTCACCCGGGAGCGGTGGGAGGCCAACGCGGACTACTGGGTGAAGGTGATCAGGGAGGGCCGCGACCGGTACCGCACCGAGCTCACCGACGCCGCCCTGCTGGACGCGATCGGGCCGTGCAAGGGCCTGCGGGTGCTGGACGCCGGCTGCGGAGAGGGCTACATCGCGCGGACGCTGGCGTCGATGGGCGCCGACGTCGTCGGCGTGGACGCCTGCCAGGGGCTGATCGACGCCGCCGAGGAGCTCGCCGACACCGCGGGCGCCGGCGCGGGCTCGGTGTCGTTCACCCGGGCCAGCGTCGACGCGCTGCCCGCCGGGGACGACGCGTTCGACCTGGTCGTCTGCAACCACCTGTTCAGCCACCTGCAGGACCCGTCGGGCGCGATCGCCGAGTTCGGGCGGGTGCTGAAGAGCGGCGGGCGGATGGTGTCGCTGACCCTGCACCCCTGCTTCTACGTGGAGGACTCCGAGCGCGGCGCGACCGAGAGCGTGCCCGCGGCGCGGTACTTCGCCTCGCGCGGGGTCGACCAGCGGTTCCTGGTGGACGGCCTGGAGTCGCCCTCGATGATCACATCGTGGCTGCGTCCGCTGGAGTTCTACTCTGGAACGCTCCGAGACAACGGTTTCGTCATCGCGGACCTGCGCGAGCCGCATCCGACGCCGGAGCAGCTGCGCGACGACCCGTGGTGGCGGGAGGGCTTCCCGACCGCGCTGTTCATGCTCCTGGTCGCGGAGCGCCGCTAGGGTCGTCCCATGGACTCCGGCACGGACGCGAACGAGGGCCCCGGCGCCGGGGTACCGGCGGAGCTCGCCGGGCATCCCGACCGGCTCCGGTGGAATGCCAAGTACGAGAGCGCGCCGGAGCCGTCGTTCGCGCCGCATCCGCTGGCGGTGCGGGCCCTGGAGGCGGCGCCGGGCGGGGCGCTGCCGGACGGGCCCGTCCTGGACCTGGCGTGCGGCCAGTCGGGGTCGGCGCTGCTGGCCGCGCGGGAGGGGCGGCGGGTGACGGCCGTGGACGTCTCCGAGGTGGCGCTCGGCAGGCTCGGCGCGCAGGCCCGCCGCCGCGGGCTGGACGGCCTGATCACGCTGGTCCAGCAGGATCTCGGGGCGTGGCGGCCCGGGGCGGCGCGGTACGCGCTCGTCCTGTGCACCGGCTTCTGGGACCGCGCCGTGTTCGGGCGGGCCGCCGCGGCCGTCGCCCCGGGCGGGCTGCTGGCCTGGGAGGCGCTCACCGCGCGGGCGCGGGCCGGCCGCGACACGCCGCCCGCGGACTGGTGCGTCGGCGAGGGCGAGCCCGCGTCGCTGCTCCCCGGCGGGTTCGCGGTCCTGGAGCAGGACGACGTGCCGGGCGGCCGGAAGCGGCGTTTGCTCGCCCGCGCCCCCGCGGCAGTATCCTGACGAGTCACTGTGTCCCCTAAGGGAGTGCCCTCGAGGGCACGTCCCCTGCCAGGAGCGCTCTTCCACGGCGAGTGACCGGTAGATTGCGGGTCGGCCTCCTTTGCGCGGTTTTCACGCTGTTCTTAGGCCGGTGCTGGAAGGGTGGTCACTTTCGTGATGTCGTCGACCCCGGAGCGAGTGAGGAACCATGGCCGAGGATGACAAGCCGGCGGTCAAGGCGAAGATCCCTAACGCCAAGAACATCCGCAGCCCGGAGTTCACCCCGCACGGCATCAGCGCCGGGCGCGGCAGCGGGCTGAACCGGCCGTCCGCGCTGACCGCGGCCCAGGCCCGCAAGCGGCGGATCGCGACGATCGCCGGGATCGTGGTGGCCGTGCTGGCCATCGCGGGCGGCGTCACCTACTACGTGACCCGGCCCGGCCCGAAGATCGAGGTGTCCGGCAAGTTCGGGTCCGAGGCGAAGGTGAAGATCCCGGAGAAGCTCGCGCCGAGCAAGTCGCTGAAGACGCGCACCGTGATCAAGGGGAGCGGGCCCGCGATCGCCGACGGCGACACGATGTTCGTCCAGTACTCCTTCTACCAGTGGGCGAAGAAGACCGACGCCGACGACTCCAAGAAGAAGAGCACCAGCAAGAAGATCGGCTCCTCCTACGAGCAGCAGTCGCAGAGCGGCTCGTCGGGGCCGCAGGCGCTCACCGTCGGCAAGAGCGGCGTCAAGGGGCTGGACAAGGGCCTGGTCGGCAAGACGGCCGGCAGCCGGGTGCTGGTGGAGGTCCCGCCGTCGATGGGCTTCGGCGACCAGGGCTCGCAGCTCGGCCTCGGCAAGAACGACTCGGTGGTGTTCGTCGTGGACGTCGCGGCGGTCGGGAAGAAGAACGCCGGCCCGCAGGGCACCCCGCAGAAGCTGGACGACAAGAACCTGCCCAAGGTCGAGGACCAGGGGGCCGGCAAGGCGCCCAAGGTGACGATGCCGAAGGCGGACGCGCCGTCCAAGCTCCAGGTCAAGACGCTCGTACAGGGCACCGGCCCGGCGCTGGCCAAGGGCGACGACGCCGTCGTCAACTACCAGGGGCAGATCTGGAAGGGCGGCAAGGTCTTCGACTCCAGCTGGAAGAACGCCCAGCCGGCCCTGTTCCCGATCGGCACCGGCAAGACCGTCCCCGGCTTCGACAAGGGCCTGACCGGCGCGAAGGTCGGCAGCCGCGTGCTGCTGGTCCTGCCGCCGGCCGAGGGCTACGGCAAGGCGGGCAGCCCGCAGGCCGGGATCAAGGGCACCGACACCCTGGTGTTCGTGGTGGACATCCTCGCCAAGGCGCAGAAGTGAGGGCGCGCGCCGCTTGACGGCGCGCGGCGGAGACGAGCGGCGGGCACCCGGACCTGGGTCCCCGCCGCTCGGCGTTCGGGATGCCCCGCGCGGGCCGCCGGACGCACCGCGCGGGCGTCCGGAGGGGCTTTGCGACATCCGTCACGACAACCCGGAGGACCCGGCGGCCGTCCTCCTAACGGGAAGCCAAGGATGCGCATTGGGCGGCCCAACGCATGGATCCCCTCAGGTATCGTCGGTAACGCAATAATCACGGGGGGCTTGTGAGCAGCACGGAAAAAGGTCAGGAAGACGGCACGCCGGGCGGTGCGCAGGATCTCGGGCACGACGGGGCGAAGGCCGCTGCGGCGGGCGGAGGGGACTCCGCCGCCCCGCGCCGCGACCCGGCGGACGAGGCCGTCCAGGCCGGTGACCAGGCTCGTGACCAGGCCCGCGACCCCGAGCCCGGCCGGACGGACGGACCGGCGCAGGCCCCCGCGACCCGGACGGCGACGCTCACCGTGAACACCGGAAAATCCGCCCCCAACCCGAAATCACCCCTGAACGACGACATATCTCGGAACGGCGTCAAGGCGAGCACGGCGGACACCGCCGGCGCCGCGACGGCGCAATCCCCGGCCGCGGACGCGCAATCCCCGCCGGTCGAAAAGGGCGGTTCCCCCGATACCGCCCGCGCCGGGCGGGACGTTCCGGGCGGCTCCACCGGCGCTGGTGTGAGCGACTCCGCGTCAGGAGATACCAAGACCATGCCGGCTGCTTCGACCAGGCAAGGGGGGCCTCCGGGGCGCGGCCCCGGCGGCGACTCCGGCGGCCGTGGCGGTGGCGGTGGCGGCGGCGGTAACGGAAAGGGGCCGAAGAAGCAGCGCAGCCGGCGCGTCCGGTACCTGCGCCGGATCCTGTTCACGCTGCTCGGCATCCTCGGGTTCTTCGTCGCCGCGTTCGCGATCGCCTACGTCTTCACCCCCGTCCCGTCCCCGCAGGAGCAGGCGCTCGCGCAGGGCCCGGCGTTCTACTACTCCGACGGCAAGACGCTGATCGCCAAGACCGGCATGAACCGGGACGCGGTCACCCTCGACCGGATCCCCAAGAGCACCCGCGACGCGGTCATCGCGGCCGAGAACCGCAGCTTCTACCAGGACCCGGGCGTGTCGATCCAGGGCACCGCGCGGGCGTTCTGGTCCACCGCGACCGGCGAGCAGCTCCAGGGCGGCTCCACGATCACCCAGCAGATGGTCCGCAACTACTACGGTGGCATTGGCAAGGAGCGCTCGGTCACCCGCAAGCTCAAGGAGGTCATGGTCTCCCTGAAGGTGGGCCGGGAGAAGTCCAAGGGCTGGATCCTCGAGCAGTACCTCAACACCATCTACTTCGGCCGCGACGCCTACGGCGTGCAGGCGGCCGCGCACGCCTACTACGGCAAGGACGCCAAGGACCTCACCCCCGCCGAGTCCGCGTACCTGGCCGCCGCGATCCAGCAGCCGAGCAACTTCGCCGACCCGACCGGCCAGCACCGCGTCTACGCCGAGCAGCGCTGGCGCGCCGTGGTGAACAACATGGTCCGGGACGGGGCGCTGTCGCCCGCCGACGCCGCGGCGATGAAGTTCCCGCTGCCCGGCAAGGAGAAGATCACCGACGTCCTCAAGGGCCAGAAGGGCTACATGGTCAACCTGGCCAAGAAGGAGCTGGAGGAGCGGCGCGGCTACACCGAGGACGAGATCAACCGCAGCGGCCTGAAGATCACCACGACGTTCGACCGGCGGCTGATGGACGCGGCCAAGCGCGCCGTCGACGCCAACACCCCGGACGGGATGAGCAAGAAGATCCGCACCGGGCTGGTGTCGGTCGACCCGGCCACCGGGCAGGTGCTGGCGTTCTACGGCGGCCGCGACTACCTGACCGAGGCCGCGAGCAGCGCGTTCTACGACACCGCCCAGGTCGGGTCGGGCTTCAAGCCGATCGCGCTGGCCGCCGCGCTGGAGGACGGCAAGACCCTGTCCGACACCTACGACGGCAGCTCGCCGCAGTACTTCGGCGGCCACCGCATCGAGAACGACAGCGGCGAGAACTTCGGGAACATCAACCTCGTCACCGCGACCGAGCACTCGGTCAACACCGCGTACGTGAACCTCGGCCAGGACATCGGCAACGACAAGATCGCCGAGATGGCCGAGAAGCTCGGCGTGTCCTCCTCGCAGATGACCGCCGCGCAGCGGTCCGCGGCGTCGTTCCCGCTCGGCATCGTGTCGCTGCACCCGGTGCAGCAGGCCGGGGTGTACGCGACGTTCGCCGACGAGGGCCAGTTCCGCAAGCCGTACGTGGTGAAGTCCGTCACCGACAACGAGGGGCAGACCCGCAAGTTCGCCGAGAAGGGCCAGCGGGCGTTCAGCACCCAGGTAGCGCGGGACGCCACGTACGCGATGCAGCAGGTCGTCCAGGGCGGCACCGGCACCGGCGCGCAGCTGCCCGACGGCCGCGACGTCGCCGGCAAGACCGGCACCACCGACGAGGGCCGCGCGATCTGGTTCAACGGGTTCATCCCGCAGATGGCGACCACCGTGACGATGTTCCGCGAGGACAACAAGGCGCTGAACATCCCCGGGTACGGCGCCTACGGCGGGCAGCTGCCCACCCAGATGTGGCGGTCGTACATGACCGACGCGGTCGACATCAAGGGCTACGACCCCGAGTCGTTCGGGTCGCCGTCCGAGACGCCCGGCGGCGGCTGGGACGGCCCGCCCACCGGCGGCGGCCAGACCACCGAGCCGCCGCGCACGGAGGGCCCGTCGCACCGCCCGTCCGGCGGGACGGACGAGCCGAGGGGGCCGAAGCCGTCCACCGGCCTGCCGACCATCATCCCGTCGCTGCCCGGCGGCGGTGACGGCGGTGGCAATGGCGGCGGCGGCAACGACGGCGGTGGGAACGGTGGCGGTGGCGGCAACGACGGAGGCGGCAACGACGGCGGAGGCGGTGGCGGCACCGGCGACGGCGGCGGAGGCGGCCAGATGTTCAACTAGCGGCGCGTAGCCGCGAAGGCCCGGCGGTGGACCCGCCGGGCCTTCGTCCTCTCCGGCGGTCGCCCGCTAGTCGCACGCCTTCCCGATGCGGGCGGGCGTGTCGTTGATCACGGCGCTGAGCTGCGCGGCGTCCCCGGTGCTCACGCTCGCGGCGGCGGCGCGCAGCCGGCCCGCCTCGCTCCGCAGCGCCTTCTTCAGCGCCCCGTCGCCGGTCTTCCCCGCCAGCCCGTCGAGGCGGGTCGCGAGCCGCTGCGTCGCCTGCCCCCACTGCGCCGGCTCGGCCGCCGGCACGCTCCTGACCTGGGTGACGTACTGCTGGAACGCCTTCTTCGTGTCGGTGCAGACCTGGCCGGAGTCGCCCCCCAGCGCACCGCACGCGCCCAGCAGGCCGGACACGCCGAGCATCACCACGCCCCCGGCCAGCGCCCGAACCACCCCGTACCGCATCGCACCCTCCCGCTTGATCTGCCACAGGCCCCGCATATACTTCCGCACTAGGTCATGAGCGCCAGCGCCAAGCCCCGGCTTGCTGGCCGGCAACCCTTCGTCCGCGATGGGGTGCCCCGGGTGAGGACCGGGCCGGACGCACCACCGCGTCCCGGCAAGCGCGGATCCCGCGGGCGCGTCCCCGGGGTCCCTGACCCCGGAAGGAACCGGCATGCCCACGCTCGCCCCCGCTCCGTCCCGCTTCCCGTTCACGCCTGCTGAGACGCCGGCCACCCCGGCGGAAGTTCGCATTCCGCGCGTCATCGGCGCGGACGCGCCCGTCCCGCTGGACGACGGGCGCCGCGTCCCGTACGCCAACCTGGACTACGCCGCCAGCGCGCCGTGCCTGGAGGCGGTGCACGAGGCCGTCACCCGCGCGCTGCCGTACTACAGCAGCGTCCACCGCGGCGCCGGGTACGCCTCGCAGGTCACCACCGAGGCGTACGAGAACGCGCGGGAGACCGTGCGGGAGTTCCTCGGCGCGTGGCGGCGCGCCGCGGTCGTGTTCACCCGCAACACCACCGACGCGATGAACCTGCTCGCGCACGCCGTCCCGTCCGGGACGAGCGTCGTGGTGTTCGAGTCCGAGCACCACGCGTCGCTGCTGCCGTGGAGGCGCGCGGTGCGGCTGCCCGTCCCCGCCACGCCCGCCGAGGCGATCGACGCCGCCGACCGCGCGCTCGCCGCGTCCCCGGTCGGCGCCCGGCTGCTCGTCGTCACCGCCGCGTCCAACGTCACCGGCGAGCTGTGGCCGATCCGCGAGCTGGCGCAGGTCGCCCGGCGGCACGGCGCCCGCATCGCGGTGGACGCCGCGCAGCTCGTCCCGCACCGGCCCCTCGACATGACCGCGCTCGGCCTGGACTACGTCGCGTTCTCCGGCCACAAGCTGTACGCGCCGTTCGGCGCCGGCGTGCTGGCCGGACGCGCCGACTGGCTGCGCGCCGCCGACCCCTACCTCAAGGGCGGCGGCGCCAGCGCGTCCGTCGCCGACACCGTGCGGTGGGCGCCGTCCGCCGAGCAGCGGCACGAGGCCGGCACCCCGAACGTGCTCGGCGTCATCGCGCTCGCCGCCGCCTGCGACGCGCTCACCGCCGCCGGCTGGGACGCCCTCGCCGCCCGCGAGGAGCGCCTCCTCGCCCGGCTGCGCGCCGGCCTCGCCGCGCTCCCCCACGTCCGCGAGCTCACCCTGTGGGGCGACCGGTCGCCGCGGGTGGGGATCGTGTCTTTCACCGTGACCGGCTGGAACGCGCGCGACGTGGCGCTTACGCTGTCCGGGGAGCACGGCATCGGCGTGCGGGACGGCAAGTTCTGCGCGCACCCGCTCGTCCGGCACCTGCTGGACGAGCACGGCGACGCGGGCTGCGGGCAGGGGGCGGCGGTCCGCGCGAGTTTCGGGATCGGCAGCACCGAGGAGCACATCGACCGGCTGTGCACCGCACTGGCGCGACTGGCACCACGCTGACCTGCGGACTCGCCCGCGAGCACAGACGTTTATGGCCTTTGGTCCTGTTCGCCCCTGTAGCGTAGGCAGTCGCGCTACTTCCCGCCGGAGCTCCCACCGGGACCCGGCGGGTCGGGGACGAGCACGGACGAAACAGGGGGTGGCGGCGGTGGCCGACGCGTGGCGACCCACGTCGGAACTGGAACGCCGACTGGAGGAGAGCGTTCGGGCCGGGGACCAGGAGGGCTACTTCCGCGTCCTCGCGGGCAGCGAGCTCGTGGTGCCCGTCCCGGACGACGCCGTCGACGGCGTCCTCGCCGGCCGGGCGCGGCCGGCGTGGCCGACCCGCGAGGAGGACGGCCGCGTGCACGTCCTCGCCTACACCTCCGCCGCGGCGATGCGCGCGTGCCTCGGCCCGTCCTGGCGGCACTTCATGACGCTGCGCTTCGGCGACCTCGCCGAGACCTGGCCGGACGCCCGCTGGTGGCTCGCCGTCGACGCCCCCGGCCACCCCGGCGGCACCCCGCTGCCGATCGAGGCGCGGATGCCCGCCTGGTTCGTCCGCCAGGTCGCCGACGGCGACGGCCGCCCGCCCCGGGTCGGCCGGCCCGGGATCCCGCCCGCCGCGGTGCCGGAACCGGCGCCGTCGCCGTCGCCGTCCTCGCAGGACGAGTCGCCCTGGGAGGAGCTGCAGGGCCAGCACCGGGAGCTGCCCCGCGAGGCGGCGCCCGAGCCGTCCCGTCCCGAGTTCCGGCCCGCCAACGACGTCGAGCGCGAGCTCCTGCGCGCCGCGGCGAACAACGACCACGACCTGTTCCTGCAGACGATGGCGGACACCGAGATCCTGCTGCCCGTCCCGGACGACACCGACTACACGCTCCGCCCCGGCCGCCCCGGCTTCCCGTGGCGGACCCGCGAGGTCGACGGCAACACCGTCGTCCCGGTCTTCACCTCGCCCGAACGCCTCATCGAGGCCGCGCACGCCGCCGGGACCGGCACCGAGTACATCAAGCTGCCGTTCACCGTCGCGCTGCGCTACTGGCCCGACCACGGCTGGCTGCTGGCCATCAACTCCGGCTCCCCCGCCGGCGGCACCGTCATGGCCGCCCAGCTCCCCGGCCTCGCCACCTGGGCCGACCAGCGCGCCGCCGCCCGGATGACCGACCGCTTCGAGCCGCAGAACGACATCGAGCAGCGCCTGTTCGACGCCGCCCGCCGCCGCGACACCGACGCCTTCTTCAAGATCCTGCTCGGCGCGCAGGTCCTGGTCCCCGCCGATCCCGACACCCCGTGGGGCATCCCGCCGGCGGATCCCGACTTCCCCTGGCGGCCCGTCACCGTGCACGGCCGCACGTCCGTCCAGCTCTTCACGTCGCTGAAGTGGATGAACGAGGCCATCGGCTCGTCCCGCTTCGTGATGCCGAGCCTGCTGGACGTCGTGTCCGCCTGGCCCGACCCCGGCTGGACGCTCGTCATCAACCCCGGCACCCCGATCGACGCCACGATGCCGGGCGAGCAGGTCCGCGCCCTCAGCGGCCCGCCCCGCACCGCGCCGGAGGAGGCCGCCACCCCGCCGTCCGCCTCGACGCCCCCTCCTCCGGAGAACCCCGCCGTCCCGGTGGCCCCGGCCGTCCCGTCCACCGACACGGCCCCGCCCTCCGAACCACGCCACACCGGCCCGATTCCCCAAGTCAGCGCATACGACAGCAGCGCCGACCCCAGCCCGCACACCACCGGCCCCCAACCCCAGGTCGCCCACGCGCCGGGAGACGCCGCAACCCCGCCACCGCTCCCCGGCCCGGCGGACCCCGGCACACCGCAGGGCCCAGCCGACCTGACCGCCGCACACCCCACCCCGTCGACCACCACAGGCCCGCAACCCCAGGTCACCGCGTACGAGGGCGGCGCCGACCCCACCGCCGCACTGGGCGGCCCGCAACCCCAGGTCCCCCACGCGCTGGGAGACGCCGCAGCACCTCCCCACGACGCGACGCTCCCGCCCGCCACCGATCCGGCGGACGTCAGCGGACCGCATGCCCTGCCCGGCCAAGACGCATCCGACCTGCCCAGCGCACAGCCCACCACAGGCCCGCAGCCACAGGTCACCGCGTACGAGAGCGGCGCCGACCCCACCGCTGCGCCAGGCTCGCACACCACCGGCCCACAGCCCCAAGTCGCACACGTGCCGGGGGACGCCGGAACGCCGCCGCCCACCAGCCCGCCGCCCGGTCAAGACGCGGCCGACCTCACCAGCGCACAGGCCGTCCCGCCGACCACCACAGGCCCGCAGCCACAGGTCAGCGCGTACGAGAGCAGCGCCGATCCCACTGCCGCACACGACACCGGTCCGCAACCCCAGGTGCCCCACACGCCCGGAGACGTCGGCACGTCTTCGCCTGCCGCCTCCGATTCGGTGCCCTTGGGCGGAAACGCCGGGGTCGGCGCGCCGGAGACCACGGGCCCGCAGGGACTGCCCGGCTACGAGCCGTCCAACAGCGGCAGCGGGTACCCCACGGGTGCATCGGCTGGTCCATCGAGCACCGACGCGCCAACCGAAGCAACCGAGCGCACCGATTACAGCGCTTCCCTTCCCGGCGACACCGGAGCACACGGCGGCCACAGGACGCCGGCCGAGTCGACCGGGCCGCACACCTACACCCCGCCCGACACCGGCGGCTACGGCGGCGCGGGCGATGCGCCGGTGCCGCCCGCGCAGGACGTTGCGAGCGGCGAGAACGCGTCCACCGTGACCGGCGGCCACGCGATCGCCGATCTCGGGGCGCGGACCGGACCGGCGGACGTCGGAGCCGCGGACCCGGCCTCCCCCGCACCGCACGCCCAGGAGCCCGGCCCGGCCGGGCCGGAGCGGCGGCTGCGGAGCGTCGAGGAGCCCGAGCCGGTGTTCGAGCCGGGCAACCGGATCGATCAGGAGCTGTACGAAGCCGCGGTCGGCGGTGACTCCGACGCGTTCCTGCGGGTGCTGCTGAACGCCAACGTGCTGGTGCCGATCCCGCCGGACGCGCCGCTCGAGGTCACCCCGGTGCAGCGCGAGTTCCGGTGGGACGCGGCGCTGCGGGACGGCGCGGCCGTCCGGGTGTTCACCTCCCTCGTCCGGCTGCGGGAGGTGCTGCCGGAGTCGCGGTTCGTCTACGCCGACTTCCGCGAGCTGATCGGCGCGTGGCCGCGCGAGGACTGGGCTCTGCTGCTCAACCCGGGGACGCGGATCGGCGCGTCCCTGCGCGGCGACCAGGTACGGGCGCTGAGCGAGTGGGCCGTGCGCGTCGGGCTCGTCCAGGCGCGCCCGCAGGTCCCCGCGCCTCCGCCGCCGCGGGAGCCCGCCGCGGACCTCACGGTGCAGGACGTGACGGCCGCGCCCGCGCCGCGGACCGACGACCTCGACGACCGCGTGTCGCAGCCGACCATCATGCAGAAGGTCGTCCCGCACGGACACGTGGGCTGGTATCTGGAGCAGGGCTACGACCGCGTCGGCGGATTCGTGCACCCCACGGGCGACGTCGCGGAACTGCAGACGCCCGTCCAGCTGTACGAGGCGCTGGGCCTGCTCTACGAGGGCACGTCCTTCTCCCCCGCCGACGACGGCGTCTACGTGATCCGGTGGCCCGCGTACTGCCCGGAGCTGTACCGCATCCCGTTCGGCGGGCGCGACGCCGAGGAGATGGCCGCGTGGGGCGAGGCCGGATGGGTGATCGAGCGGCCCCCGTTCGTCGGCGGCGGGTTCGCGCCGGGAAGCGCCGGCTCCATCCGCGAGTACAAGGTGGACAGCGTCCGGCTCCCCTACGGCGCGGAGATGTACTACCTGGGCACGGATCGTTCGGAGAGGTTCGTCGCGATGTACGACCCCGACCGGCTCGCGTGGCTGCGGCCCGACGCGACCACCGGCCCCGACGGCACGGACGGGCGGACGGGGGCCGCGCAGTGATCAGGGACGGCTACGTGGCGCGCTGGCTCGGCCGCGATTTCGAGGCCGCGCCGGGCGCCGACGGCGAGATCCGGCTGTACACGCCGGGGCCGACCGACGGTTTCGAGGAGCTGCGCCCCGGCCGGTTCCGGCGGATCGTCCCGGCCTCCGAGGTCGAGGAGCTCCGGTACGTCCGCACGACATGCCGGTGGCGCGGCGAGCGGTTCGTCATCGTCGGCGAGCACGAGACCTGGCTGCGCGTCGAATATGTCGGCGGGCGGGCCCCGGTGGCCGAATCCCTCGGCCTCGAGCGCATTGACCAGGGCGTCTGGCAGGCGTGGGCGCCGAGCGCCGAGGTAGAGGACGTCCGAGAGGAAGTCATGTGAACGTCCACGGGGTTGCTTTGGCCCGTTGATCCGTGTTGGCATGATTCCTGGGACGATCTCCCGGGTACAGCGGGCACAGGCGCTCAAAGGCGATGCGACGGAGGTGCTGGGGCGGTGTACTGCCGACCGGCGGTTAAACCGATCTTTGTTGGGCTCGGCGCAGCGGCCGTCCTCGCCGCCGGAGGCGCATCCGCCTCCGCCGATGTGACGCCGACGCCGTCGAAGTCGGACTCCGCGTCCCCGACGCCGACTCCGGGAACGCTCGCGATGGACGTGAGCGCCCTCTCGGACAGCGTGCGCCCAGGCGGCACCGTCCAGGTGCGGACGCACATCGTCGCGGACGGCGGCACCGTGTCGGGCATCAAGGTCGTCGGCATCACGACGTCGCCCAAGGCCACGGTCGGCGGCGACTGCGCGGCGCCCTACACCTCGGCCGGCTGCACCGTGGGCGAGCTGGCGGAAGGTCACCGCGGACTGATCGAGTCGACCGTGACCGTCCCCAAGTCCATCAAGAAGTCGGGAACGCTCACCTTCACCATCACCGTCGATGCGACCGACATCGAGGCCGTGTCGAGAGCCGTGACGTTCAAGCTCGTGGTGCCGAGTCCGTCGCCGACGAAGACGCCCACCAAGTCGCCGACGAAGAAGCCGTCGAAGTCGCCGTCCCCTTCCAAGAGCGCCTCACCGTCGCCGTCGTCATCGTCGTCGTCCGGGAGCAACCACGGCTCGTCCGGTGGCAGCGGCAGCGGGAGCGGTTCCGGTGGCAGTGGCTCCAGCGGTGGGACGTCCGGGGCCTCCGCCGCTGAGGCCGGGTCCGTGGGCGGCAGCGTGCTGCCGACACCGAACTCGTCGTTCGCGTCGAAGAATCCCCAAGTGGCCTTGCCGCCGATTGCGGCCCCCACCCCGTCGGTCGCCCCGACCACGGTGTCGGTGACGCCGAACAGCAGGCTGCGCGGGAACAAGGCGCCCGTCGCGCAGGACCTCACCTTCGAGCGGGTCGCGAGCACGCAGGTCGCGTGGCTGGCGGCGCTGATGGTGGCGATCGCGGTGCTGCTCACCCAGCTCCGGCTCGGGAAGCGCCGCGCGCCCGCCGGCGCGGCGGCCGCCGCGCACCGCGCGAAGGGCGTGCACCGCCGCACCCGCCGCGGCATGTTCGGCAAGTAGGAGAGACCGGGACCCGCCTCTTACGCCATTCTGACTGCACCCGCAACCCGCCGCGTTCCACTTCGCCGGGATTGCATGTCAGCCCCTAGTTCCATCCGGGCGTTCTCCTGCCTTCCGCACAGCCGACGGAGCCGCAGCAAATAGAGGGCGAGAAACGCTGACAGAGAACCCGCCCGGTCGCGATATCGCCCTGGCCGTGGCCGTGCACGCGGTGCGGGTGTTCGCCTTGCTCGCGGGCTTGATGACGAGTTAGTACCGGGCGCGGCTGATCATTACCTGGCCGGTCGTTCGAGCGGCGGCGATCCCGTCTCTGGGCTTCTCCAAATGGACCGAAATCGGACAGAGGATGAGATATAGCCATCTTGACCACGGAGTAATAGGGGCGGGGTCTATGCGCGGAGGAGGGTGTAGCAGGCAATGGCGGCGGCTGCAGTGACGTTGAGGGAGTCGACGCCGCGGGACAGGGCCGTGTCGTTCATGGGGATGCGGACGCGGTGGTCGGCCTCGTCGAGCCAGCGGGAGGAGAGGCCGTCGCCTTCGGAACCGAGGAGGAGGGCGCGGCGGCCGGCGGGCGGGACGGAGTCCAGCGGGAGCGCGTCCGAGGACGGGGTGAGGGCGAGGATCTGGAAGCCGTGGGCGCGCAGCCCGGCGAGGCCGTCGCGCCAGTCGGTCATGCGGGCGTACGGGAGGGCGAACACCGCGCCCATCGAGACCTTGACCGAGCGGCGGTAGAGCGGGTCGGCGCAGCGGGGCGCGAGGACGGCGGCGTCGACACCGAGGGCGGCCGCGCAGCGGAAGATCGCGCCGACGTTCGTAGACTGCACTAAACGACACACCGATCGGAGCAGGTGAGCGGGATGCCCCCTTCCAAGCGCGCCGACGACTCCCCCGTCGTGGCGGTCGCCTACACGCGAGTGTCCACCAAACGCGAAGAGATGGTCAGCCCCGAACTTCAGGCGCACGAGCAAGAGACCTACGCCGCGCGCCACGACATCCCGATCGTTGAGCGCGTCGAGGATCTCGACCTGTCCGGACGAGACTTCGCTCGCCGGTCGGTGAACTACATCGTCGAGGGCATCAAGGAGGGACGCTGGAACACCGTCCTCCTGTGGAAGTGGTCCCGCTGGGGACGCAACCTCCTACAGTCACGCCTCTACCTCTCCGAGGTGGAACAGGCGGGCGGACAGGTCATCGCGGTCACAGAGGACTTCGACACGACGACGAGCGTCGGCAAGTTCACCCGTGACCAGATGCTCGCCATTGCGGAACTCCAGTCCAACCAGATGGCGGAGAGCTGGCGTGAGGCGCACTCCCGCCGGCGCCGTCTCGGTCTCCCCCACACGACCGCCCCGCGCTTCGGCTACGAGTACGTGAAGGAGAAGGGCAAGGCGCCGCGCTACGTCATCGACCCCGAAACCGCGCCCGTCCTCAAGTCCTGTTACGAGAGGTTCGTGAACGGCGAATCCATGCGGTCGCTGGTGTTCGACCTCAACGCCAACGGTCATCGATCGACGCGCGGAAACATCTTCACCCCCACCGCTCTCGGTCGGCTCATGGATACGGGGTTCGCGGCCGGCCTCATCCGCGAACGCTCCACACCGCCCGATGCCGCAACGAACGGCCGCACGATCGCAGGGTTCGACGTCTGGCGCGAAGGAGCGCACGACGCGATCATCTCGGCGGACCTCTGGGAGCAGTACCGAGACAAGCGGATCGCTAACGCCCGGAAGACGCCACGTCTCCGCACGGTCGCCCACACCTTGTCCGGCCTTGTCGTCTGCAAGGAATGTGAAACGACGATGATCAGTGCTCGCAACGGAGCGCGGCAGTATCACGTCTGGCGATGCCGGAAGCGCCAGGAGTCCAAGTCCTGTCCGGGCGCCGTCGCCAGCAACTCCCGGCTTGAGGCCAAGGTTCTTGAGTGGGTCCTTGAGAAGGCGCAAGGCGGAGAGACGATCGAGGCGGACGCGCGCCGTGAGATCGCTGCGCGTACGGCGACGACGAACCTCGAAGCGGCGCGCGCCGAGATCAAGCGTCTGAAGGCGAAGCGCAAGCGTCTCGTCGACCTCCACACAGACGGGGACATCGAGCGCGAGGACTACAACGAGAAGAAGGCCGAGATAGACGAGGCACTGGCAGCGGCAGAGACGACCGAACGCACGGCCAGAGCGGAAGCCAAGGAACTCGACGTGGATTACCGATCCATGTTCACGACCCTTGCCGACCTCTGGGACGACGCGACTCCGCAGGAGCGCCACGAGATGCTCACGAGGGTCGTCAAGAGGATCGAGATCCAACCGGGCACGTGGGCGAACCCCGAGAAGGCGCGCATCGTGCCGCGCTGGGCTGATGAGTGATCCGAGAACGCAACTGCCCCCGGCCGTGATCCATCGGCCGGGGGCAGTCTCAACGCCTGGCGTCGTCTCGTGGTCGTGTCTCCCGATCGCGCCGCCTGCGTTCGACATTGGCGAGCACATGAGCGGCTACCTTCCAGAACTCATCCCAACACTCCCGTTCGGTGGGTGCGGGCCCCGTCGTCCGTCTCCCCGTCTGGCCTCACCTCCCTCACACTGCGTGTCCGAGAACCGGGTCAGGTCTGTGCACGTGCAATGTGCAAGCGCGTCCTATACGTGCAGACGCGGGCGGGAGTGCACTTGCACAACATCTGTGCACGACTACGGAGAGTCGCCAGTCTCCGGCGTGACCGCGCGCCAGCGACCCCGAGTCACCTGGATTGCGCGCCCCGACTCGGCCAGCCCGTTGAGTTGGTAGTAGACCCACCGCCGGCTCTTGCCGCTTGCCTGGATGAGAAGCGGCACAGGTACCCCCTCATCGGGCGCGGCCACCAGCATGGCCCAGAGAGCCGCTTCCGGGCTCTCCTCGTCCGCTGAGCCGTCGAGCACCTCCGGCTCGTCGAGGAGACGCTCTACGCCTCTCTCCGGCGCGTCCGGGCTCACGAGGGTCACAGCCTCTTCGGGTGCTCGCCGAGAAACCTCGTCGAGGGTGGGGCGGTTATGCGCGTGCCCCCTCACGGCGTCACTCACGGCCTGGTCGCTGAGCAGGAACGCGCGAGCCCGACGAGGGATGTCGTGCTCGGGTGCGGACAGGAGGAACTTGCCGGGCGCGTTGAGGGTGTGCGCGTGCCAGCCGGCGCTGAGCATCCCCTGTCCAAGGATGAGGTCGACGTCCTTGCGCTCCCGGACGCGAAAGCTCATGCGGACGTCCATCTGAGAGCGCACCGCGCCCTTGCCCATGGCCTTCTGAGTGGGACGTTGGGTAGCGGCTACGAGCGTTACCGCGACGGCCCGCCCACGGCGCGCGATCGAGTCAGTGAACGTCGCGGCTTCCGGCGCGTCATCGGCCAGCTCTGCGTACTCGTCGATGATGATCACCAGTGCGGGCATGCGTGCGGACGGCTCCCACACCCGCCGTCCCGTCGAGGTGAGGAAGTCTGCACGCGCCTCCAGGATCGCGACGGCGTCTCGCAGTAGCGCGCAGGCTTGTTGCGGCGTGGTGGCGAGTCGATCGATGCAGGGTGCCCACGGCTGCAACTCCATACCGCGCTTGAGGTCGATGGCCCAGATCACCACATCTCGGCACGCGGACAGATTGCCCATGAGGACGTTGATGCCGCCGCTCTTGCCCGATCCTGCGATTCCTCCGATGAGGGTGTGACGGCGTAGAAGCAGAACGCGGGCGGGCGATGCGTCCTCGAAAGGTCCGAGGTCGATGGGCTCCGTGATGGTGGCGACGGACGGTCCGGGCCATGGGATGGAGTTGGCGTGCGGGTCGATGTTGAGAACCCGCAACTCGAAGCGGTTGGCCTTGTCGTCGCGCGTCGGGTAGATGCGTACGGCGCCCCGGAACGTGCCGAGTGCCGATTCGAGCGCCGGAATCTTCCCGATCACGTCTTGGATCGTCTGTCCGCGCGCCAGCCCGAACCGGGCGCGCCAGCCCCACATGTCGACCATGGCGGACATGACGCGTGATCCTGGCAGCCCTACGGACTTCGAGATGTCCGGCCATGCCGCAAGGGTGCGCTCGACACGGACGCGAGCGCGCCGACGACGATGCGCCCACCAGGGCACGGCGAGAACGGGTGTGGCGACGAGGAGGATTTGCGGGAGCGGCCGGCACGTCACGCCGATGGCCGTCGCTGCGGCAACCCATGTGCCGACGCTCATCGTCACGGCTGCGGCGTAGAGCCGTTCGACGCGTAGTGAGAGGCCGATGCGGTCTCCGACGAGCGCGAGGAGGGACGAGACGCCCGTTGCGGCGATGAGGAGACCGATCCACCATCCGGGGTGCGTGCGATGGAGGACGAGAGCCGTGATCATCGCGGCGAGAGCGAGCGCGATCGGAGCCAGTTCGGACCGGTACCGCCACAGGCCGCGGGCGACCACCACGGCGACGATGTCGGGAAGCTGGTCGTTGGAGTCGATGACCACCATGGGTTGCAGGCCGTTGCGACGCATGCGGCGTGCGTGGCGCTTCATCTGTCGGTTCCTCATGCGCGCCCCTCTGCCGCATAGCCCTGAGCTTCGAGTTCGTCTCTCAGGAACGCGAGCGGGTCGGGCTCTCCGTCGTGGTGTGCGGCGAGCGTGGCGCGTGCGGCGGCAGCGAGGTTCGCGCGGCGAATGCGCGTGTCTCGGAGTTCGGTGCTAAGGCGCACGATCTCTGCGGCAAGGGCGGGGATGGAGTCGAGCGCGGTTTCGACGGTCTTGCGGACGATGCCGGGAAGCTCGTCGGGGAAGCTGTGGGCGACGATTCGGCGGGCGGTGCGGCTGCGGGTCGTGGCCTCCTGGAGGTCGATCTTCGGGTGATACGGGGCGTTGGTCACTAGGCATCCCCTCCTTCGGGTCGGGTGCGGTTGACGAGTTGGCGGACGACGTCAGTGCGGAGAGGTTCCGAACGACTCGACGAGGGCGACCACCAGGTGACGGATCTCAGGTGCGGCGTTGGTCGCTGCCAGGAAGAACCCGAACAGCAGGCAGATGACGGCGTGCCAGACGCGCAGGCCCATGTAGCGCCACGCCACCCAAGCCACGATGCCGAGGATCAGGACGAGCGGGATAGAGACGGTCATAAGGGCATCACCTCCGTTCGTTATGAGTGGTCGGAGTCATCTGGTTCGGGCACGTCGGGGTCGTTGAGTTGCCGCCGGAGTTCGGTTGCGCGGGGCGTGCTGATGCGCAGGGCGGTTCGAAGCGCGTCCCGCGTGATCGGCCGGCCGTGAGCCTTCCGGTACTCCGCATCGGCGAACCGGGCCGCGTTGATGAGTTCGTTCTCGGTCCGGCGGGGCGGCCGCCGCCGTACCCGCCGTTTGGGACGGCGTGACGGTCCGTCCTTTGGCTCGTCCTCCCTGACGGGGTCCGTCTCGACTCGGCCGCGCAGCGCGTGAAGGTGCGCGGTGAGTCCGAGGACGGCGGCCGGTACGGCTCCGACGATGACGACGATGGGCCATGACAGGTCGAGCAGGCCGGTACTGATCGCGTGGTACGCCGCGTTGCCGGCGATGCTCGTCGTGATCGCGCCCAGAGCGTTCGTCCGGGCGAAGCGGCGGGCCGCCCGCGAACGGGTGGAGTTGGCCAGCCACACGCGCGCCGACGTCATGGCGTAGGCGTCGATGGTGATCGGCAAGAGCCACGCCAGCCGGACGGGCCAGCCCGCAACGGTCGCCAGCCCGTAGAGCCCGGCGAAGCTGGCGACCGCTGCGGACACGGCCGCAATCGTCATGCCGATCAGGACCCACCAGTCCCGTACCGGACCGTCCTTAGCCGTGTCGGTATTCGGTACGGCCGCCGGTACGGGACTGAGGTCGGTTGCGGTCCGGGGCATTCGAGCGTCCTCTCAGATTCCGTCGTGGCGGGACTTGCGGCGGCGCCAGCGAGAGCGGCAGCGGCACTTGTGACAGCGCCGGCTTCCGGGCTCGATGCGGGCTCCACAGGGGCAGGAACGTCCTCGGACGTCGTTGGGAATGCGCACGTTCACCTCTGAAGGCTGTTGGGCTTGTTCGTCGTGTCCGGGGTCTGGTTCCGGACGGTCACGCCGAGGAGCCGGCGCGTTGAGGTCGTGGTCCGCGACCGCGATGCGCTCGTCAGGCTCATCCGGTGCTCTTCGAGGTGGATGCCGACGAGGAGGAAGAGGAAGACGGCGACGGCCGCGCCGGAGAGGAACACGGCGAGCAGGAGCATGAAGATCGCGGAGTTCATCGCTCACATCTCCTTCGAGGCGTCCGCGATGACGGCGCCTTCGTACGACATCAGGGCGTTGTAGTCGGCGCGCGCGGCGCTGAGGATGCCGATCGCGCTGTACGTCACGGGGCCGAACGTCCTTCTGGACGTGTAGTGGCCGTGCGGCGAGTTCTCGGCGTTGGCACCCGCGCCGATCAGGGACGAGATGTGGTCGATCTCGCTCCTGATCGCCTCGTCGCTGCCCCGGGCGAAGATGGAGACCTCTGCCCATCGGGGCGCCGGCACGTCCGGGTGGGATTCGAAGAAGGTGGCCAGCGCGCGAAGTCCGTCGATGAGCTTCCGGCGCTGGTCGGGGTCCGCGTACGCCATGGAGATCACTCCCTTCGGTTCGTCGCGCCCTCGGGGAGCGCGTCCGGTCTCCATAGTGTGCGCGCACACCTGTGTGCGTCAAGACGTACGCGCACACTTTTACGTGACCAGCTTCGCGCGTCGAGATGTGCGCGAACGCGTGGACGCATACAGCCGTGCGCGCTACAGTGGCGGGAAGCCAAGCATTGACGCAGGTGAGAGGAGCCAGACGATCATGGCTGGCACGGCATCGCCCGAACGTGGCGCGCGTGCGGCGGGCTCCAAACCGAACCTCTACGAGGTCATTCGGGATCAGCTCATCGGCGAGATCGAGTCAGGCCGTTACCCGGCCGGATCGCTCCTACCGTCCGTGCGGGAACTCACGGCACAGAAGGCCATCAGCACCACCACCGCGCGCAAGGCACTCGCCGAGGTGGTCTCGGCCGGCTACGCGCGTTCGGAGGGGACCCGTGGGCACGTCTCAGTCGGCCCGCGCACACAGGACTCTCTGAGCGCCAGCGACGAGCCCAGGGAAGCTCCCGACAGCGTCTCCGGAACGCTGGTGATCCGCCCGGCCGTAGTCATCCCGTCCGGCGGGAACGCAGGACCCGAGACGTCCCGGACCACGGTAGACGTGCGCACGGAACCGGCATCGGACGCAGCGGCACTTGCACTCTCCCTCGAAGACAGCTCAACGCCCGTTATCGTCCGCAGGCGGCTGACACTCGACGAGCACGGAACACCCATAGAGCTGCGGACGAGTCATCTCGTCCGCGCGTTCGCTGAGGGGACGTCGCTCGCAGCGCAAGAGCAGATCAACGGCACATGGCGAGACGCACTTCTCAGCGCGCACGGTGGGCCGTTGGCCGAAGCTTCGAGCCACGTGACCGCCCGGCATCCCGTCGACGCGGAAGCGGCCATGCTGGGACTCAGACCAACCGCCTGTGTCCTCGTCCGCACTGAGACAACCCGTAAGCAGGACGGGAGCCCCGTCGACTACACAGTCACAGTCTGGCCTGGAGAAAGCACACGGCTAGAATTGAGCGACGACTAATGGACAACGAGAGAAAGCCACAGCCACGGTGCCCGCGATGCGGATCAACCGATGTGGAGATTTCCACAAAAGTTGATCTAGCGTTCGGCGAGGAAGTGCCGTTCCGTTCCTGCGGAAACTGCGGCAACGAGTACGACCATGGCCTTCCGGAGGCCGGCCCGGCCCGCGATGAGGACTAGGCGATAACCGTCCTGTACTGGAATTCGTACCGGTCGGCCCGGAATATGATCTTCGCGACTTCCACCGGAACGTCGTTGGCCCAGAAGGTTTGCCAGACCTGAATGACCGGAACACCGGCCGGCATCTCGAGCTGAATCTCTTCGTGCGGCTCAGGCATGCGCACCTGAAGAACCTCTTCCTCCAGGTCGACCGCGTAGCCGATCGCATCGAACCGAGGAACGATGCCTTTGCCGCCGTGCGGCCCTTCGTGAGGTAGCTCGATGTCAGTACCGCCGGTGATGGCGAGAGGCTCCCAGGCCACACTGAACGAGACCGGCTTACCGCCCATGCTGATGAAGTAAGAGGTCTCCGTAACTGGCGCGCCCTCGTCGATGCCGAGCCGTTCGGCAACGCCCGCCGGCGCCTCTGCCCGCTCGGTGGAGTGCTCCATCTGGAGTTCCATGCCTGCTCGATCGGCCTCTTGCCGGTAGGTCGGCTGCGTATGGGGCCGCTGGAACCGGTCCCAGTGAGTACGGACGAGCGGCGGGTTCTTGGCCACAAAGGCGCCTTGACCACGCCGGAAGTAGATGGCCCCCACGTTGCGGAGCGCGATCAGCGCTCGTCGAGCGGCACTCGGTTCACAGCTCCACTGCGCGGCGAGCTCGTCTTCACTCGGCAATCGAGTATCGGGCGGGAGATCGCCGCTCTTGATCTTTGCCTGTAGATCATCAAGGATCGCCTGATGTGGGGAGTTGTGTTGATCGCGCTCGACCATGAGCGGATTCTCTCACACAGGGCAGGCCCCACACCGGCGATGCCGTGGCCGAATACGCCCGGACCTCCGACCGTCACGCACCCGGCCTACCGCCGCACGGCCCAGTGATGCTCCGACTCAGGCCGGAGCGTGGTCACCTGCACGAACGCGACGCACAAACGTGCGCCACTCATCGGCAGGGAAGAACAACCTCGGGCCGTCCGGGTCTCGGGAGTCGCGAACGCCGACCAGCAGGGCCACGCTCGCGACCTCAACGCAGGCGCCCCCGTGATGGTCACTGTGACTCGACTTGCGCCAGCGGGCCGCCGACATGTCCGGTCCGGTCATCTTCCAACATCCTCCATGATCTTGCTGATCAGGCTTCGGGACTCCTCGACCCGGAGCGCATCACCTCGAAGCAAGTTGTACAGCACCGCGTACTCCGCCACGGCGCTCTTCTCCTGGAAAAGGATGCCTTGCCCGCCCGCCTCGATATAAGCGACGTCGGGGAGATCGACAAAGCCGAGCATCATAAAGCTACCGCCCAACCCCGGATAGTACCCGGCATTCTGGGGAACGACATCGATCCAGACGTTCGACAACTCGCCGATGGTGAGCAAGTGCCGCAACTGCTCGCGCACCACCTCAGGTCCCCCGACCATCCGACGTAGCGCGTACTCATCAATGGTGAACCAGGCTTGAGGAGCGTGCTCGGCGACAAAAATCTCTTGCCGCTTCAAACGATCCTTCACGAGATCGTCGACTATATCGACCCGCTGATTCCTCCCCAACACCGTCCGCATGTAGCTCTCCGTCTGAAGAAGCCCATTCACCATCGCTACGTCGAAGGCGCGCAACGTACTGGCTTCGACTTCCAGTTCGAGGTAGTGAGAGAAGCCGGGTGGCCTGACGATCCTGTGACGGGTCTCGACAATACGTTTCCAGAGTCGACGGAACAGACCATTGGTCTTGAAGAACGTGTCGAGGTCCTTGGCGAAGTTCTCCGAAGGAGAGTTCTTACCGGCCTCGATCTGCCCGATCCACTGCGACGTGTATCCAAGCTTCTCAGCCAACTCCAGTTTGTTCAACTGAGCCTCTGTGCGCCAGAACGTCACCTCCGCAGCGAACGTCAGGATTGCGGGAGATTCGTACGATTCGCGCCGTGATCCCATGGGGGGCTCCTCTGTGAAACCTCGGGCCGAGGTTTCGTAGGTCCGGGAGGTGGTTTAACGGGAACCGCCTCAGGGTTCCTAGCCGATGGTAACTCCGACTGGAACGCTGGTCACGACATTTCAACAGGAAGATCGGAAGCGCAGGTTTCCCGTGATGAGCACACGGCCGCCCCCGTCTGATCTTTCTCCCGGTGCAAGGCACCGGAGACGCACAAAGGTCGTACCGATGCACGCAACCGTTCTCACCCCCGATCTATCTACGCTGATCCTCGACCCGACCCGTAGGGCACCGGCACTCGCCCGCCGTTTCCTCGCGGACCGCTTCCGCGAATGGAAGATCGAAGACGACTCCGACGCGCGCCTTGTCGTCTCCGAGCTGGTGACCAACGCCCTGTTGCACGGCGCCGGACAGATCATCGTCCGGCTCTTCCGCGACGAGACGGGCGGCGCCCCTGTCCTGGAGGTCTGGGACCAGGGACAAGGACAGCCCGTGGTACAGCCCGAGAGCGATACCCGGATCACCGGTCGCGGCCTGCTCACGGTCACGAACCTCACGACCAAGTGGGGAACCCGGCCGATCACCGAAGGGGGCAAGGTCGTATGGGCGCACCTAGCGGCGTAGCCGGCCACCTCGCCACCACAGCGCGCCACCTCGTCCAGAACTACGCCCTACGATGCCGGACACGCATCGGCCACAACACCGCGATACGGCATCTCGACGTCCTCTCGATCGCTCTCATGGCCGCTGGCTGGCGATGCGTGAAGCTGTACCGCCCAGAGGAGTTCCCCACCGCCGTCCCTCTGCTTCGCGTTTATGCCCCAGGAGTCGAAGACGCCGAGATCTGGATTCGAGTGCGCGCCGAACCTCAAGGTCGCTGGGCATACCACGAGGCTCTTCGAACGCACGGCGCTACTCAGCGCGTGCACGACTGCGGCGATGCCAAGGGAGCCGCCGAGGAGATCGGACGCCACCTCACGGCCCGCATGTACCGGCCCTAGCCGTACAACGAGCGAGCCCTCCGACCTTCGCCTTACGGCGCGCGGCAGAGGTCGGGGGGTTCTTCACGAGGAGATGACTACTGATGCATAGAAGCATGCGCAACGCCTTCCTCAGCGCGCTACGTCCACTTGTCACTTGCTACCTGAAGCAGAAGACCGAAGCGCACATGGAAGACTCGTTTGTCAGCATCCTGAACCTCGAAGAACGTACTGCGCGCCACCACTGGGACATGGCCGAAGTCTTAAGGGCTACCGTGTCAGTTTTGTCCCATACAGAGCATGATCAACCATCCGACACGACGACCAAAGAACCGATGCGTTAGACCACTCAGGCACACCACTGGGCGGGACGACAGCTATCGGTCCCGCCCAGAAACTACACTCCATCCGCTTACCCCGAGACGACGACTTCCGACGCGAGCTCGAAACCCGGATCGATCTGCTTAGCGAGATCGACACCTACCGCCTTGTTCGCCCAGCTCTCGGCGTTCTTGATGTGGAACTCGGCAGACTGCCGAGAGAACTTCTCCCAATCCTTCGGCTGCGAGTCCACCTCCCTTTGGAGCCGCCGCAGAACATCGCGCGCCGAAGTGTCGAGCGCATCGAGGTCGAAGTCACGCCCCTGTTCCATCGCCCGGACAGCCGGCTGATGCCCCATGCACGTCAGCAGGTCCGCCCCAACCTGCGAACGAAGGAACTCCTCGTCCTCGCTCGTCTGGACCTTGTTGCCCACGACCGCGATCTCGACCCCGAAGTCCCGCGCATGCTCGGTGTACTGCCGGTAGACGGCGACTCCCTTCCTCGTCGGCTCCACCACCAAGAACATGACGTCGAACTTGGTGAAGAGCCCAGAAGCGAACGTGTCCGCCCCTGCGGTCATGTCGACCACGACATACTCTCCGGGGCCGTCGACGAGGTGATTGAGGTACAGCTCAACCGCGCCCGTCTTGCCGTGGTAGCAGGAGACGCCGAGATCCTTGTCATCGAACTGGCCGGCTGCCATGAAGGTCACGCCACCGGTCTCGCACGACATTGCGTGGATCGGGTCGGTTCCACCGACACGTAGGAGCCGTGACCCTCGTCCGGGTGGCGTGGTCTTCACCATCTCGGCTGCGGACGAGATGCGTGGGTTGTCCCCACGTAGGTACTCCTTGATCACGTCGAGATGCGCCCCGAGCGCGGGCACGCTCGCAACATCCTCGTCACTGAGGCCCAGGGCTGCACCGAGATGCTGGTTGATGTCAGCATCGATCGCGACGACAGGCAGCCTCTCTGCTGCCAGATGCCGGATGAACAGCGAAGACGTGGTCGTCTTCCCGCTACCACCCTTGCCCACGAACGCAACCTTCATGATCTACCTCCGAACCGAAAACGAAAACCGTTTCCTTGCCGAGGGCAGAGTTTCACGCCGGAGGCGACAGGCGAGTCCTGTTTACTTAGATAACGCCAACTCTTTACCTTTCAATGGACTAGGACAGTTGGCTGAACATGCCATCAATATGGGAGCGATCGCTATAAGCAGACTTTTCCTGAGCCGGATAGGAAACCTCCCTATAATTTGACCGAGGATACTCTTCTTCCTGTTCCACATAGTGATCGGCTGTATTATTTCTCTCGAACTCTATGTCCTCGCTCAATTTATGGCCGATCCCAAACTCCCTGGCGACCGACTCGATATCATCAAGCCAAGCATTATCTGCGTCTTCGTCTGTTCGATTATCGGTCATTGTTTCAATATCTTTACGCAAGGCATCTTCTATGCACTTTTCGGCGAGCCCAACCAAATCGAAGTAATCTTGCAGCGTTACTTCATGCTTGCGAACAAAATCAGCGAAATTCCTGATGTCTTCAGTGTCTATTAGTGCAGAACTCCAGCTCTGAACGAGTTTCTCGACTCGTTTGGTCGCGGCGTCTATCCGCCCTTCGGCTTGGGCAATAACGGCCAAAGTTAGGTGCTGAAGAGTGACGGCATCACCAGGATCTACCCTGAACTCATCGTTCAGCTTGATTGCCTCTTCCAACATGTCCACTGAGTGATTCGGCATAAGTCGATATGCGATTGCAGATATCTTTGCTAGCGGCCCAATTACCGCTGCACGCACTTCCCAATTCGAATATCTTTCGCGTGCTCCCTCTTGCAGCAAGTGGGCGATAAGCGAACTGACTTTTTCGGCGACTCGAGCTTGATTAACGATAATCGAGCGCGCCATCTTGGGAAATTTAAGCTCACCACTTGCGGCGGCAGCGGCATACTCCAATAGAGACAATACTTGCCGAAGGCTATCAGCGTTAGATATTATTGAGAAGATATATTCTGACTCCTCATCGAGTGTGGCTAATACGAAATCTCGGACGCTCGGGTTGGCGTATAGTACATCCGGGTCAGAGTCGCCCGTTGCACCTGTCTTGATCGCAATAAATGTACCTTCCAATGCACGGAGCGCATGGGTAAATTCTAGAGGTTGAGCCTCTTGCCGTGCGACACTGCGAATATTTTTCACCGAGGTGCCGCTGACCGGAAATGTCACCAGCGTAAGTACGATTCGCCGCGCAACTTCTGAAAGCACTGTTGCAAACATGGTGCCCCAGAGCTCGATAGGCCGGTCTAGGGTGGTTACGAGGGCCTTAGCCAAGAGTTCAGCGCTTAACTCTTCCCTCTTAAGAACCTGCTCTATGATCCGCGGTGAGAAATTGGGATGGCTAACGACCGGCCAGTAGTACTTTTGTGCAACAAATTCCTGCAAAACCTGTCGCGGCAAGCGAGAAAAGTATAGGTGATTGTACAGTATACGCGCACGCTCGAGTGGTCCGTAGTCATCGATCTCCACCACACATTCTCTAAGGCGGAAATTGCCTCGCGCCAATGGCTCTCTTATTAGAGCTGCTTGTCGGAGGATCTGAGATCTCGTCGTCATAATGAGCCGCTTTGAAGGATCACCGGAAACTCGATCCATGAAGCGGACTATTCTACTATCTTCGTTTTTACTCGTCCGTTCACTGATATCCGTTTGCCCGAGGAAGTCATCAAAGAAGAAGACTTGTCTTTCATTGCGCCGGAAGGTATCCCAGCCTTCATCAATGTTTGACGACAAAGAAATTACTTGCCAGCCTTCGTACCAGTACGCCAGCAGAAGCATCTCCGCTAAGATGCTTTTGCCGACACCCGGGACTCCAGTTAGTACCACTACATGATTCTCTTGGAGACGCGCTGCCGCGCGTTCGTATCCTGGGCTACGAACATAGAGTTTTACTCGATCCCGGATGTCCTCCATTAGCGCCTCGCTGCGCTCCCAGAGTCCGTTCCGCACTATGAGATCCAATATCTCTGTAGAGGCCAGCCACAGCTTAAAATGCTGACGCTCTACCTGTGCATGCTGCCCGAGGAGGTAGTTGATATCGCTTTGTATTAGCAGGTCGGCCGGACTAAGCAGTAAGCTTGAAAGTTCACTGGCAAGCTCGTCTTTTTGAGTACGGCTGAGATTCTGCGATGTCACAAAAAGATATCGATCCGGGCGTTCCTTCTGCATCTTGGGCAACTCTTTGCGGGCAGCGGCGCGCAGATCGCTAAAGGTAGATCCAGCATAATGTTTGCACTGCACAACAAGCTTTTTCCCGTTTAACCAGCTCCGTAAGTCAACACCGCCGTCCCGGCCATGACCAAAGGCTTCCAATCGCCAAGAATGCTCAGCGGCTAGAAGATCCCGAACCAGAAGTTCAAAATCTGAGGGCGATAGTGTTTTGAAATCGTATTCCGGCATCTATGGTCTCCAAACGCGCTCGGTCGTTTCGTTGAGGCATCGAAACGACGACTTTTGTTGGCCCTTTGCGCCAACACTCAAAAGTCGAGGAGTCACCTGCAAGCGTCCTATCTGATTAGGAAGGACCGAGATTTGCAGGGAAGACAACCCTTGCGAAGCCAATAACCCGCCTTGCCTGGGCGCCGGGTGATCTGAACTTGTGCACGCAAACGAAATCTCCCCGGCAGGGGACAAGCCCTATATCACTTGCCCATACGTGGAAACGGCGAGATGATAGTGGAGGTTGCCGGCTCCACATCCCGTCCAAATGCCACGTTAGATGCGGATTCTTCGTCGAAATCTAGTAGTTCGGGCTGCCCGAACTTCCTCGTAGCTTCCAAGACATCGGGTACGGGAAAGTCGCGCCGTTCAATATAGATACGGGCAACTTCGCGGTGCAACGGATTGGGGAGATCGACTTCCTTCGGTGAAGTGAAGTTGGTTTCACAAAGAACCTGAACGATACGCCACCCTTCGTAGAAAGTCTGCATGAAGCTCCCATCATGCGGCATCGGGCAAACGATGAGGTTCTTCTGCTCATCTTTCTGTATAGCATCGGAAGCACCCGACTTACTAGGGACGAGTGCGATACGTAGTCCGCGTGCCGCTTCAAGATGTGATCTATTAATTTTTACAGTAGTTCCCACCCAGTGATCCGGCTCAGTGGAACCCAAGAACAGGTCTGCCTTCCATAGTCCTCGAATGCTCTGAGGCAACTGCCCCCGAGTGCTAGGGCGACGGAAAGCCGCAGCCAAGTTATTGAGGTATCCCTTCAGTTTCACCGGTTGCCCACGCTGACCTGAAAGCACACGCGATCCCGCAGTTATCAAGTCAATCTCCGTAGAGATCAACTGCTGCGATCCGCTCTTCTCTATCGCGAACAAGATGGATGACGGGTCACCTCGCCGAATCTTGCACTGAGCGAGGGCTGAGGCTACCTTTTCCACTACTATTGGAATACCGTTCATTACTGCGTCGTGAACGGCATACTCGAATGCGATCCCTGTATCGCCATCTCCCTGACTTCTTATTTTGCCGAGCAGCTTTAGCTGAATCTGCTCTCGCGGCCCAATGGCACTAAGTACGTCTCTGCCGATTGAATGATAGATTCCTGCGATAATTGGCCGCGTGACAGCCACTAGGGCACTCACTTCATCGGCTACAGGGTTATTTTGCCTCTCGGCACGAATCTGCACGCTTCTACCTCGCGGGTCTCAGTCGGTCTGCCTCCTATCTTACGACGAAGTGGCGTGCCCTGTGGCTCTGTTAGCCGGTGTCAAACGGCCACGGCCGAATGAGCCCCTGCCGTCTGGCAGACGCCCGTCAAGACAGTCGCGGTCCACCTTGTGGTGTGCGCCTGCCATTGCCGTCCTGCCAGGCGCGACACCTGGGAACCTAGCTATGGAGCGCTACTGCCGTATGAGGGTGTGGCAGGCGATGGCGGCGGCTGCCGTGACGTTGAGGGAGTCGACGCCGGTGGACAACGCGTCCGGGCTCATGGGGATGCACACACGTTCGTCTGCCTCGCTGAGCCAGTGAGACGAGAGGCCGTCCCCCTCTGTTCCGAGCATCAGGGCTACGCGGTCGCCCATGGGCGCCTCGTCCAAGGGGGTCGCGGTCTGGTCGGGGGTCAGGGCCAGGAGGGTGAAGCCGGCGTCGCGCAGCTGGCCTAGGTCGTCGTGCCAGTTGGTCATGCGGGCGTAGGGGATCGCGAAGACAGCGCCCATGGAGACCTTCACCGCACGGCGGTACAGGGGATCGGCGCAGCGTGGAGACAAGATGATCGCGTCGATGCCCAGCGCGGCGGCACACCTATATATAGAGCCCACGTTCGCGTGATCCACCAAGTCCTCCAGGACGAGGATGCGACGAGGTGGCCGTGTGTGTTGCACAGGGACGTCGACATTGGTGTGGTCGACGACGTCTTCGAGGACGAGGATGCGGCGGGCGTCCTTCACGACGGCGTCGACGGGTGGGAGCGGGAGGCGTTCGAGTGAGGCCAGGGCGCCGCGGTGGACGGGGAAGCCGGTGATCCCCTCCAGGACGGCGTCGTCGGCCACGTAGACCGGGGCGTCGACGCTGTCAAGGACGTCCGCGAGGGAGGCGGTCCAGCGGCGGGCCATCAGCAGGGAGCGGACGGGGTGGCCGGCGGCGACCGCGCGGCGGATCACCTTCTCCCCCTCGGCGAGGAAGAGGCCGTGCTCGGCTTCGAGGCTTTTGCGCAGGTTGACGTCGCGCAGCCGGGTGTAGTCGGCCAGCCGGGGGTCGGCGGGAGAGGTGACGGTGACGAAGCTGGCCATGCCCCGATTCTGGCGGAGCGGGCGGGGTGCCCGGGCCGGGGCAAGGGGGTGCGGCGGCCGGTTCCGGCCGCGCGCGGCGGTTCCGGTTTGCGGGAGGATCACGCTCGGTCCCGGGCCCGGTCCACCCATGATCGCAGGGCCCGCGCCGCCGGGTGGCGCTCCGGACGCGGGGCGTGACGGCGGGATGCGATTGCCAGGATCGTCCGGACATACGCTGATGACCTGCGTCATCATCGATTTTGAGTTCTTTGTAACCTCTACTTCGTACTACTACAGTGCCGTGGAACATCGGCGGGTTTCTGGTGAATCGAGGGCAGCCATGAGCGGACGTCATCGCAATGACTTCCCTGAGGGGGCGGGCGAGGGCGGCTACGACCCGTCCACGCCCGTCTTCGGGCCCGCGAACGACGGGTCCTCCGACTGGTTCGGCACCAGGGACTCCCAGAGCCGTCCACTGACCGAGGAGCCGCAGGCCGCGCCGCCTCCGGGCCCGCCCGCCGGTCCCCCGGCCGGCCCGCCCGCCGGCCCGCCCGCCGGTCCGCCGCGGGCGCCCGGGCAGGGCGAGACGCCCGAGTGGTTCACGCCGCGCGGTTCGGCCGAGGGGCCCGTCTACGGCGCCGGCGGGTTCACCGGCGCGTCGGACGCGGGCGGGTACGGGCTCGGACGGTCCGGCGGCTACGGCACCGGACGGCAGGACCCCATGGCGGCGCCCACGCCGCAGGAGCCGCCGCCCGGCAGGTCCCCGCTGGCCGGGACCGGGTACAGCGAGTACGACGCGATCCGCAGTTCGGACGAGACGCCGGCCGGGTTCTTCGGCGGCGGGTCCGCGGGATCGGGCGGTTCCGGCGGGTACGGCGGCGGTTCGGGCGGATCCGGTGGCTCCGGTGGCTCCGGCGGATCGGGCGGCTACGGCGGTGGCGGGACCGGCGGTTACGAGTACGGCAAGCGCAAGCGCAAGCGGAGCAAGGCCGCGCTGATCGGCCCGATGGCCGGGGCGGTGGGCCTGGCGCTGCTGCTCGGCGTCGGCGTGTACGCGTTCGCCGAGAGCGGCGGCGGGTGCTCCGGCGACGACGCGATGAGCCTGTCGGTCGCGGCGGCGCCCGACGTCCAGCCCGCGATCGTCAAGGCGGCGGGCCGGTTCAACGACGCCAAGCACAAGGTCGGCGGCAAGTGCGTGCGGGCCGACGTGAAGAAGGTCGACCCGGCTTCGGTGGCGACGCTGCTGTCCGGCCAGGGCGTGGCGAACTCCTCGAACCAGCGGCCGGACGTGTGGATCCCCGACTCCTCGCTGTGGGCCTCGCTGGCCCGCGGCCAGGGCGGCGACAAGAGCCTGGAGACGGCCAAGACCTCGATCGCGACCAGCCCCATCGTGGTGGGCCTGCCGAAGTCGCTGGCCGTGCAGCTGAAGCAGCAGGGCGTCACCGCCAGCCCGTCCTGGGACAACCTGCTGAAGGCAGCGGGCGGCGTCGCGGGCGGCGCGGTGACCAAGAACCAGATGATCCCGGCCGGCTCGGTGCGGATGGTCGTCCCGGACCCGACCAAGAACGCGGCCGGCATGGGCTCGCTGATGATCACGAGCATGCTGCTGGCGAACGACCCCAACCGGGACTCGATCTTCACCGGCATCGTCCGGACCGTCCGGGAGAACCTCGTCCCCTCGGTGCCGGCGGAGTTCACGCACTTCCGCAAGGACCGGACGGGCAAGCAGCCCATCTCCCTGTCGTCGGAGCAGGCGCTGTGGAGCTACAACCGGACCAAGCCGGCCCAGCCGGCGGTGGCGCTGTACCCGACCGAGGGCACGCTGTCGATGGACTACCCGTTCATCGTCACCTCCAAGGACAGTGACGAGAGCAAGGCCGCGCAGCTGCTCGAGAAGGCGATGACCACCGACGCCACCCGCGGCGACCTGCGCGAGCTCGGGTTCCGCACGTCGGACGGCAAGGCGCCGGAGGGCTTCAGCGCCGCCACCGGCGTCAGCCCGGCGCGGCCGCGGCAGCTGCCGACGCCGAAGAGCGACCAGGTCGCGCAGGTCATGCAGGCGTGGTCGAAGCTGACGCTCGGGCTGCGCATCCTGACGCTGATCGACGTGTCCGGCTCGATGGCCGAGCAGGTCGCCCCGCACACCAACCGGCTGCAGGCGATCGCGCAGGTCTCGCAGGGCGGCCTCGCGATGATGTCGAACGACACCGAGCTCGGCCAGTGGCTGTTCTCCACGAACATGAACGGCAAGACGCCGTACAAGCAGACGGTGCCGATCGGCGCGCTCGGCGACCGCATCGGGTCCACGACGCGGCGCGGGCTGGTGCTGTCCTGGCTGAACCAGATGAAGCCGAAGCCCAAGGGCGACACCGGTCTCTACCGGACGATGCTCGACGCCTACAAGATGATGAACAAGACCTACAAGCCGGAGTTCGGCAACTCGATCCTGCTGCTCACCGACGGCCAGAACGACGACCCGGACGGGCCGACGCTCAACCAGACGCTGTCGGAGCTGAAGAGCCTGCAGGACCCGAACAAGCCGATCCAGGTCAACATGATCGGCTTCGGCAAGGGGGTCGACCGGGGCGAGCTGGAGAAGATCGCCGCGGCGACCAACGGGAACGTGCAGGTCGCGATGACCCCGCAGGAGATCTCCAAGATCTTCCTGAAGATGCTGTCCCGGCGCATCACCTCGTAGCGGCCCGACCGCGCCGGGTAGTTCCGGGATTTTCTTGGATCCGGCGTCAACCGGGCGCGCGAGTCGATCGTCATTTCAAGTGGAGGCCCGACGGGGAGCGGGGCCGTCGGGCCTCCGACCTTCTCTCCTCCCCGGCCGCGACGGGGAACCGCCCGGAGCGCGGGCCGGGAGAGCGGAACCGCTCCCCATCTTCCCTGAGCCCGTCCCCTGGCAGAGCGGACGAGGACGCGCCGCCCGAGGCGGCACCAGATCCCGCGGGAGGACCCTGTGTCCGGTTGGCCTACTCTCGACCGCGCGGACGACGAGCGTCTCGCGCGGGAGCTGGCCGCCGGCGATCCCGGCGCCCTCATCCAGGTCATGGATCGCTACGCGGCACGGCTGTACGACTACTGCCACGCGCTGCTGCGCGACCAGGAGCCCGCGGCGAGCGCCCTGCACGACGCGCTGGTCGCCGCGTACGCGAGCGTCCCGGTGCTGCGCGAGCCCGAACGGTTCCGCGGCTGGCTGTACGCGCTGGCCCGCAACGAGTGCATGCGGCGGCTGCGCGACCCGGACCGTCCGACCGAGCGGCACGAGGCCCCCGAGGCCGGCGACGGCTTCCTGGACGGCGAGGAGCTGACCCGCAGGCTGGAGGCGCGGCGGCTGGTGCACGGGGCGCTGGCCGGGCTGCGCGGCCGCGAGCGGGAGGCCCTCGACCTCATGCTGCGGCACGGCCTGGACGCGGCGGACATCGGCGCCGTCCTCGGCCTGGACGCGCAGGAGGCCACCGACCTCACCGGCACCGCGCTGGCCCGCCTCGACGACGCGCTCGCCGCCGCGCACGTCGCGCACGCCGGACGCGACGAGTGCCCCGCCGTCGCCGATCTCGCCGGCGACGGGGACTGGCCGCTGCCGCCGCCGACCGTCCGCCGGCTCGTCCACCACATCCAGGACTGCCCGGTCTGCTCCGAACGGCGCCGCCGCAACGTGTCGGCGGCGCGGCTGCTGAACGTGCTGCCGGTCGCGATGATGCCGACCGACCTGCGCGGGCTCGTCATGGCGACCGCGACGGACGCGGCGCTCGCCGCCGACATGGCGGCCATCGCGCACCGCGCCGGGCCGTTCGACGCGTGGGGCTGGCCCGAGCATCCCGAACAGGCGGCCGCGGACGCGCACCGCCGCGGCACCCCGCGCGCCCTGTGGCCCGCGGTCGCCGCCGCGATCGCCGTGCTGCTGATCGTCTCCGGGGCGTTCTTCCTGATGCCGGACGGGTCGTCGGGCAACACGGGCGCGCAGTCCGCCCCGTCCGGGTCGTCCTCGGCGCCGGACCCGTCGGAGTCGACCACGTCACTCGAACCCTCCACGTCGCCGTCGCCGACCACGAGCAGCGCGACGCCGACCCCCACGCCGACGCGCACCTCCGCCACCCCGACCCCCACCCACACCCGCACCAAGGCGTCCCACTCCTCCAGACCCGCCCCCACCCACAGCAAGCCCACCAAGGGCACCCTGTCGGTGACCGGTTGCAGCATCTCCGCGCCCGGCGGCAGCTGCGCGATCTCCGTGCAGGCGGTCGGAGGATCGGTCACCTGGTCGGTGACGGGCACGTCGTCCTCGCTCATCAGCGCCGGAGGCGGCGGCACGCTCGCCGCCGGGGGCTCGACGAGCGTCACCGTCACCCTCTCGGGAAGCTGCACCTCGTCCGACAGCGGGACGGTCTCCTTCTCGCCCGGCGCGGCGGCGTCGGTCAGCTGGACCTGCGCGCCGCCGGACGGCGGGAACGGTTCGCGGCACGACTGAGACCCACATCACATTCGCTCGCGTAGCCGCTGATCGTCAAGGCGATACGGCCACGCCGCGTACCGTAACGATCACAATTATCGGCCCTGCGGGAGAAAATCCATCACGTTGGTGGCAAGATCGGGCAACCAGAGCGCGCCTGTGGGCGTCTAGGCGCCGGCGCTCACCGGGGGCACGTTCGAGAACACCGATTCGACTGGAGGGTTTCCCGTGGCCGGTGAGCCGGGGTCCGCGCACAACGACGACCTGAGGCTGGCGGAGTCGCTGCGGGCCGGGGACGTCATCGCGCTGACCGAGGTGTACGACGCCTACGCTCCGTTCGTCTACGACTACTGCCACGGCCTGCTGCGCGACCGCGTGGAGGCGGCCGGGGCGCTGCGCAACTGCGTCATCGCGGCCCGCGAGCACGCCGGGAGGCTCGCCGAGCCCGACCGGCTGCGCGGCTGGCTGTACGCGATCGCGCGCAAGGAGTGCATGCGCCGCCGCGACAGCCCGAACCGGCACATCGGGCAGGAGGCGCCGGAGGCGGAGGACGACCTGTCCGCCGAGCAGCTGGCCCGCCGGGAGGAGCGCCGGCTGCTCGCGCACAGCGCGCTCGCCGCGCTAAGCGGACGGCAGCGCGAGGCCATCGACCTGTCGGTCCGCCACGAGCTGGACGAGGTCGACCTGGCCGGCGTCTTCGGCATCCCGCTGGAGGAGACCCTCGAGCTCGTGGAGCGGTCCCGGATCGATCTCGACGCCTCGATCCGCGCGGCGCTCATCGCGCAGAACCACTGGAAGGACTGCCCGACCGTCGCGACGCTGACCGAGTCGTGGCCGCTGGCGCCGCAGACGGCCACCTCGCTCGTCCGGCATGTGGCGAGCTGCCCGGTGTGCACGGAGCTGGAGACGCCGCCGCTGCCCGCCGACCGGATGCTGTCGGTGCTGCCGATCGCGGCGATCCCCGCGGACCTGCGGCTGGACGTGCTGACGGCGGCGACGGCCGAGGACCGGGCCGGCAACCGCCGGGCCATCGCGGCGTGGACGGAACCGTTCGACGAGTACGGCTGGCCGCTGCCCTACGAACCGACCCCCGCGCGCGCCAAGGACCGGGGCGCCGGCGGCCGCCGGCGCGGGCCGCTCATCGGCGCCGCCGCGGCGGCCGTGGCGGCCATCGTGGTGCTCGCCGGCGCGATGACGGCGTTCGGCGGCGAATCGGGACCGGACGCGTCGGGGAGGCCGCCGGCGGCGTCCGGATCGTCCGGCGCCCCGGGGGACGACTCCAGCGTGCCCGCCGAGCCGACGCCCACCGACCCGTCCCCGACCGTGTCGTCCACCTCGCCGTCCCCGTCGAAGTCGCCGTCGGAGTCGCCCTCGCCGT
The DNA here is from genome assembly GCF_030283205.1 of Actinomadura opuntiae. Taxonomy (GTDB): domain Bacteria; phylum Actinomycetota; class Actinomycetes; order Streptosporangiales; family Streptosporangiaceae; genus Spirillospora. The sequence goes on along the minus strand of NZ_JASNWF010000012.1, from coordinate 158,390 downwards.
CCAAGTCCCCGTCGAAGTCGCCGGCGACCAGGCCCCCGTCCAAGCCCGTCACCCACGCGCCCCCGCCGCCGAGGGCGGGCCATCTGGCGGTCAGCGGGTGCAGCATGGGCCGCGACGACTCGTGCGCGGTGACCGTGAGAGCGGTCGGCGGGCCGGTGAACTGGCGCGTGACGGGCACGTCCGGCGGGGTGAGCGCGAGCGGGTCCGGCCATCTGGCCGCGGGGCAGTCCGCCACCGTGTCGGCATCGCGTCCGGACGAATGGTGCTGGAGTTCCAAGTCCGGGTCCGTCTCTTTCGCCCCGGGCGGGTCCGCGTCCGTGCAGTACTGCTGACGTGACGAGAGCGCGCCCGGGACGGCGGGCGCGCTCTGCGCTGCGGCTACCGGGCGGAGGTCACCAGGGGGAGCCGGCGTCGAGGATGCCGTGCGCGCGGCCGAGCAGCAGCGGGACGGCGGCGCCGATCTGGTCGAAGCCCTCGCCGACGGTCGCGTTCTGCAGGAACCGGGCGTGGATGCCCTCCAGGATGACGGCGAGCTTGAAGCACGCGAACGCGACGTAGAAGTCGAGGTCGGCGAGGTCGAAGCCGGTCAGCTCGGCGTACCGCTCGGTGAACTCGCGGCGGGTGAAGAAGCCGGGCGCGGAGGTGATCGTGGCGCCGACGGGGAGCTGCTCGGCGTCGGTCGCCTCGGCCCAGTAGACGAGGGTGAGGCCGAGGTCGGACAGCGGGTCGCCGAGCGTCGACATCTCCCAGTCCACGACGGCGGCGATCTCGGGGCGCGGCTCCAGCCGGGCGAGGGCGTTGTCGAGCCGGAAGTCGCCGTGGACGAGCCGCGCAGGGGCGTCGGCGGGGAGCCGTTCGGCGAGGCGTGCCACGAGGCGGTCGTATTCGGGCAGGTCGTGGGTGTTGCCGGTGGCCTTAATGGCCTCCTGCGAGCTGTCCCACTGCTTGCCCCAGCGCTTGAGCTGGCGGGCCATGTAGCCGGTGGGGCGGCCGAAGTCCTCCAGGCCGGCGGCCTTCACGTCCACGGTGTGGATGGCGGCGAGCGCGCCGGCGAGCGCCTCGCTGAGCCCGCGCGCCTGCTCGGGGCTGAGGTCGTCGGCGTCCTCGCGGGTGCGCAGGACGCGGCCCTCGACGAAGTCCATGAGGTAGAAGCGGGCGCCGATGACGTCCTCGTCGTCGCAGAACGCGAGGGTGCGCGGGACGGCGACGGCGGTGGCGTCGCCGAGCGCGGTCAGCACCCGGTACTCGCGGCCCATGTCGTGCGCGGTCGGCAGGACGTGCCCGAGCGGCGGCCGGCGCAGCACGATCCGGCGGCCGCCGGCGAGCGTGATCCCGTAGGTCAGGTTGGAGCGGCCGCCCGCGATCAGGTCGACCGCGCCGATGCGGCCGGCGCCGGGCAGTTCGCGGGCCAGCCAGTCCGCGAGGCGGGGGACGTCGATGCCGGGCACCCCGGCCGGAAGGTCAGCGTCAACGGTCATGACCCACCATTAGAACGCGGCTCGGTGCGGGCCGCGCAGCCGACCCCCGGCAACCCCGCCCGGGTCCCGGCCCGCTCGTCCCGGACTATGCGCTCGGTAACCTCTCGGCCACATCCGGACACCGCGGCGACCCGGTAAACCGGACCCCCATGACGGCGCTGACCTGGACCAATGATGCCCGAAATGCCCTTAAACCTCCGGGAGCCTGAAACTTGCCGAGAAAACGGGTTTGCACGGGTGCAAGCGGAAGACGGCCTGGGTACGCCTTCGCTTCGACTGCCGCGAAGAGTGGGCTTCGCCGCGGTCGAACGAGCCGGCCGATGGTTCCCAGCCCGTGGCGGCAAGCTGGACCTGCGGGTCCCGCTGGGCTAAGAGAAGAGGACTAGACCATTCGGGGCTAGACCGCCCGATTGGGGGGACGCAACCGTGGCAGACGCATGGCTGCCGGGAGCCGGCCGCATGCCGGCACGACAGGACGGTGGAGCGCTACGGGGAGGTGCGCCCCGTGCCGTATGGCTGTCCGGCGAGTGCGACCCTCGCACCGTCTCGGCGCGCTCGGCCGCGGCCGACCTGGTCAAGGAGGAACGGCCGCCGCACCTGGTCTGGCACCCCGGCTCCGGGGACGTGGTCCAGCTCGTGCCGGTGACCCGGGCGGCCCGGCTGCTCGGCCCGCCGGTCGGCCGGGAGGGCCGCGTCTGCGTCCAGATCATGGTGGTGGGCCAGTCCCGGATCCCGTTCACCGGCTCGCTGCTCGTCGGCGTCGAGGCGATCGTGGCGTGGCTGGAGGCGTGGGGGGTCGCGCGCCGCTGGCCCGCCGGCCCCCCGCTGCCGTCGCCGCAGTCCTACCACGCGCTGCGCTCGCGCCGGGACTGGGCGCTCGGCGGCCACTTCGGCGGGTCGCAGGTGCCGCTGGCCGACCGTCCCGACCCCGGCGGCATCGACATCCGCCGCATCACCGGCCCGGACACCCCGGTCGCGCCGATCCCGGTGCCCCGCGCGCCGATCCCCGGGGCGGCGGACGCGCCGCTGCTGCTCGCGCGGCCGTCCCGCGCCCCCGACCCCGTCCGCACGGATCCCGTCCGTGCCGACCCCGTCCGTGCCGACCCGGTCAGGGCCGATCCCCGGGCGGATCCCCGGCCGGAGCCCGCCGAGGCGCCCGCGCGTCCGGCCAGGACGGCGCCGCTGCCGGGCGTCCCGTCGAATCCCGACCATCCGCCGCCGCAGGGCGACCCCGTGCCGGTCGGTTCCTCGGCACTGTCGAACTAGCTCCCGGTCACGGTTCCCTTCCACGCGCCCGGCCCCGCGACCGCGGCGGCGGGCGCGTCCTACCCCGGCTCCGGCTCCGGCTCGCGGAGGGCGGCGGCCGCGAGCTCGCGCACCATCGCGCAGCCGTTCCGCAGCTCGGCGGGGCTGCCCGCCGAGCCGTAGCCGACGACGAGCCCGCCGAACGACCGCGGGCCCGCGTGGTGGCGTTCGAGCGGATCCACCAGGACGCCGCGCTCCGCCGCGTCCCGCGCGACCCGCTCCGCGACCGCGTGCGGAAGGTCGACGACCAGGTGCAGACCGGCCGTGTCGCCGCGCAGCCGCAGCCCGTCCAGCGCCCGCACCACGACCTCGCGGCGCCGCGCGTACTCCCCGCGCATCCGCCGGACGTGCCGGTCCAGGTCGCCGCGTTCGAGGAAGAGCCGCAGCGCCTGCTGCGGGACGACCGCCGTCCGGTCGTTCAGCTCCTCGCGCCGCAGCGCCACCGCCGCGACCAGGTCGGGGCGGCCGACGAGCCAGCCGACGCCCATGTCCGCGGTGAGGATCTTCGCCGAGGTGCCCAGGTAGACCACGACGTCCGGGTCGAGCCCGTACAGCGCGGGCAGCGGCGCGACGTCGTAGCGGAACTCGCCGTCGTAGTCGTCCTCGGCGACCAGCGCGCCGGTCCGCCGCGCCCACGCCAGCAGCGCCTGGCGGCGCGGGACCGGCAGCACCCCGCCCATCGGGTACTGGTGGGACGGCGTCGTGTAGACGAGGCGCAGGTCGTCCGGCAGTCCGTCGACGATCAGCCCGTGCTCGTCCACCGGGCACGACACGACCTCGGCGCCGCGCCCGGCGAGCACCGAGCGCGCGCGCCGGTAGCCGGGCTCCTCCACGCCGACCCGGTCGCCCGGCCGGAGCACCGTCGCGGCCAGCAGGTCCAGGCCGTTCGTCGCGCCGCGGGTGATCAGCAGGCCGTCGACCGGGCAGGCCACGCCGCGGCTGCGCCGGATGTACTCGGCCAGCGCCACCCGCAGCTCCGGCACCCCGTGCGGCTCCTGCCGCTGCTGCGGCGGCATGCCCGCCGCGAGCCGCCACGCCCGCCGCCAGGCCGGGGTGTCCAGCGCGCCGACCCACGCCATCCCGGGCCGCAGGTCGATCTCCCCCTGCCGCGCCGGCCTGCGCGTACTGCCCGCCAGGCTGCGCGGCCGCTCTTGACTCGGCTCGGGGTCGGCCGCCACCCCGTCCGTCACGTACGTCCCGGACCCGTGCCGGCCCTCCAGCCAGCCCTCCGCGTACAGCTGCTCGTAGGCCTCGGTGACCACCGTCCGGCTGACGCCCAGCAGCGACGCCAGCGCCCGGCTCGCGGGCAGCCGCTCGCCCGCCGCCAGCCGCCCCTCCCGCATCGCGGCCCGCAGCTGCGCGACGAGCTGGGCGTTCATCGGCTCGGCGGCGTCCCGGTCGATGCCGAGCGGCAGATCGATCGACAAAGTGGTGTCCGGCTTTCCGTTCCAAGTGGCCCTACTGACCAGGCCACTCGCGTCCTAGCGTAGACGGGCATGAAGCCTCTCTCCGCAACGCCCCGCACCAGCCTCGGCCGCTCCCCCGAACGCGGCCGCACCGACCGCGCCGTCCTCTACGAGATCCTCGACGCCGGCCTGATCTGCCACCTCGGCGTCGTCGTCGACGGCGCGCCCCGCGTGGTCCCCACCTGCTACGGCCGCCTCGACGACACCCTCTACCTGCACGGCTCCACCGGCGCGTCCAGCCTGATGACCGCGCCGGCCCAGGAGATCTGCGTCACCGTCACCCACCTGGACGGCATCGTCCTGGCCCGCTCGCTCTTCCACCACTCGATCAACTTCCGCAGCGCGATGATCTACGGTGTCCCGTCCCCGGTCACCGGCGAGGACGAGAAGCTCGCGGCCCTCCGCGTCGTCACCGAGCAGCTCGCCCCCGGCCAGTGGGACGCCGCCCGGCACCCCACCCGCAAGGAGCTCGCCGGCACCGCCGTCCTCGCCCTCCCCCTCGCCGAGGCGTCGGTCAAGATCCGCCAGGGCCCGCCCAGCGACGACGCCGAGGACCACGCCCTCCCGGCCTGGGCCGGCGTCCTGCCCGTGCACCGGACGTTCGGCGCCCCCGTCCCCGCCCCGGACCTGCGCCCCGGCATCCCCGTCCCCCCGCACGTGATCGCCAGGTGACTCGATGCCCCGCGCGGTCGTCCATGGTCGTAGGGTGAACCCATGAACGAGCGGCTCGTGTGGATCGACTGCGAAATGACGGGACTCGACCTGCGCGCCGACGCGCTCATCGAGATAGCCGCCCTGGTCACCGACAGCGAGCTGAACATCCTGGACGAGGGCGTCGACGTGATCATCAAGCCGCCGCCCGAGTCGGTCGCGCAGATGACCAAGGTCGTCCGGGACATGCACACCACGTCCGGCCTGCTGGAGGAGCTCCCGGGCGGGATCACCCTCACCGAGGCCGAGGAGATCGTCCTGGACTACGTCCGGTCGCACGTCAAGGACGCCAAGAAGGCCCCGCTGTGCGGCAACTCGATCGCCACCGACCGCTCCTTCCTGGCCCGCGACATGCCCGCCCTGGACGCCCACCTGCACTACCGCATGGTCGACGTCTCCTCCATCAAGGAGCTGGCCCGGCGCTGGTACCCCCGCGCCTACTTCGCCAGCCCGGAGAAGAAGGGCGGGCACCGCGCCCTCGCCGACATCACCGAGAGCATCCAGGAGCTGCGCTACTACCGCGCCGCCGTGTTCGTCCCGCAGCCCGGCCCCGACTCCGAGACCGCCCGCGCCCTCGCCGCGGACATCTCCGCCCGCTGACGCCGCACCAGGCTGACCCACTCCCCGCGAGCCGCTACACTACTGGGAGCCGGGAGCGATCCCGGCCACGGTGGGTGTAGCTCAGCTGGCAGAGCACTTGGTTGTGGTCCAAGATGTCGGGGGTTCAAGTCCCCTCACTCACCCCAGGAAAGCCCTGGTCATCACGAAGGTGACCAGGGCTTCTCAGTGTCTTGCGTCAGGCTTCCCCGGCCGGATGTCCGATTCTGGGAGTGATCTCGCTCGGTAGCGTCGGCCGGATCCTTCCAGGCAGCCCCTCGCCGAGCAGATCGCTTCCCCACGCCACCGGCCGAACAGAGTGGGATGAACCAGACGACGCGGCCACACGCGATCATCTGACGAACGGTCTACGTCGAGAGTCGGGGAGCAGTTAGGGAGCGAGCAGCGCTTTTTTGAAGCAGCCAGGGCTGGGGCGCCTGCGGTGAGAACGATCAGGGCGAGCGAGACGAGTCGCTGATCGTCAGATTGGGCATAGCCAGCCACAGTCGACAACACCGCCACCCAGACCGCGAGCAGCGCCGCGGCGGCACGGTCTCGGCGGCTTCCCTGCGACATGATCCGACTCTCCCTGGATGGAGCGACATAGTGACGGTAGGACGCACATTCTGTCCCGTCCAGTTCCACCAGGCGTGCCGATACTCGCGGGCCTACGGCATGCACCCGTTCTAACACCGCTCTTCTTAACGAGTCGCCTCAGCAGAGCATCCAGGATCGGCACTCCGGACCGTGACGCCAGCCGGGCCCGCTCGGCTAGCGCGTCCCCCCAAAGGCGTTGCAGGGCCGCTAGGAGGGTGGCCCGCATCTCGGGTGTGGGTGGGCGTAGGTGCCGCGCATGCCGGGGACCTCGTACCCCATCCGCTCGGATTGCAGGACGTATGGGGTGCCAGCGTTGTCCATCCATGGCTGGTGACCGTGCCGGAGTCCGTGGGGCGTCAGGCCGGGGCGGAGCAACAGCCAGCACGCGAGCGGGACGTCTTCGGCTGGTGGCTTTCCCGTCCCGGGGCGCTCAGCCCCGCGCGTTCTGTGGTTGATGAGGGTGCCGTCGATGCGAAGGAGTTGCGTCCGTCGGCACTCCGAGCGCCGCCCGCGGCCCTCTCCGCTGACCAGTCGAGTGACTCCGCGGCCGGTCGGCGGGGAGAATGGTTCGCCGGGCACGGCCGGCCGAGGTCGCCGAGACGCTCGGACTACCGGCCGGTGAGCCGAACTGCCTGGTCCGTCGCCGGCGCCTGCTGGCCAGTGGCATCCCCGTCCGGCTTAATGCAAGCTGGTTCCCGCTGGACATCGCAGGAGGAACCGTCCTGGAAGAGGAAGCCCCGGTGATCGTGGGCGGCGTGAAGACCGCCCTCGCCGAGCTGGGCTACCCACAGGTGACGGCACGGGAGCACATCACCCCGAGCCGCCTTCCTACCGACGCCGAAGCGCTCGCGCTCGAAATCAGCCCCGAGCGGACCGTCATGGAGATCATGCACGTGGGCAGAACGGCCGAAGGCAAGGCGGTAGAGGTGACCATCACCGTGGCTCCCGCCCACTACCTGGTGGCCGAGTACGAATTCCCGCTCGCCTGACACTCGGAGACACACGATGATCACGCGTCTCGTCGAAGACAGAGCCAAGGCTCTGGCCACGAGCGCCGAGCTGCCCGCCTTCGTGTACGACCTGACAGCGCTACGAGAGCACGCGGCCGAGGTGAAGACGGCTCTCAGCGTGCCCGGCGGGCCAGAGATCTTCTACGCCGCGAAAGCCAACCCCGACGTGCCGATCCTCCATGCGCTCGCACCGTACGTCGATGGCATCGAAGTCGCGTCCGGTGGCGAGCTGGCGCACATCCGCGAAGCGCTGCCGGATGCGCGCCTGGCCTTCGGCGGCCCAGGAAAGACCGACCGAGAGCTGGAGCTAGCGCTGAAGCTCGGCGTGGAGCGAATCCACGTCGAGAGCCCGCACGAACTCACGCGGCTCGCACGAATCGCCGACACGGCCGGCCAAGACGTCGATGTCCTGCTACGCGTCAACCTCGCGGGCGACCGCAGCGGCGTGGCCCTGGCGATGAGCGGACCGTTCGGCATGGACCCCGCTCTGATCGAGACGTGCCGGGAGATCCTGACCGCCTCACCTCGCATCCACCCTCGGGGCATTCACGCGCACCTCGCCTCCGGACTGGACGCCTCCGCCATGGTCCGCCAGTCCGCCGAGATCCTCGACTGGGGCCGCACTTGGCTCGACAAGATCGGCCACGATGGCCCCCGGAAATTCAACGTCGGCGGCGGCATGGCCGTTGACTACGGCTCGCCCAACGACCGCTTCGACTGGAAGCAGTACGGCCAAGACGTCGCAGCGCTAGCCCGCCCAGACGAAACCCTGCGCATCGAGCCCGGCCGATCCATCAGCGTCTACTCGGGCTGGTACATCACCGACGTGCTGGACGTAAAGCAGGCACACGGCCAGTGGTACGCCGTCGTCCGCGGCGGCACCATGCACATCCGCACGCCCGTCACGAAGCAGCACAACCACCCCTTCGTCGTCCTGAAAGGTTCCGGCGACGGCCCCCAGGTGACCGACCAGCCCGTAACGCTCGTCGGCCAACTCTGCACGCCGAAGGACGTCTTCGCCCGAGACGTACCGACCGAGAGCATCGCCGTCGGCGACCTCGTCGCCTTCTCGATGGCCGGCGCCTACGCCTGGAACATCTCCCACCACGACTTCCTGATGCACCCCAAACCGAAATTCCACTACCTCGAAGCGTAGATCAACCTTCTTCAGCAGACCCCGTCCCATACTGCACGGGGTCTTGCTTCTTCAGCACAGAGTTCAACACTCACCCATTACACCGCCCAACTAGTCGGCCATAAAATTTTCCAATTCCTCCTGGATTTCACGTGGGGCGTCAACCATAGCTTTCGCAATAGCCGGACCGTCAACTCTCTTCCTATAACGTCGGCCCGTGAAAATCCTAAATACGGCATCCAGAATTTCCTCGCCTGGCGCAACGTTCAGCAAATCTCTCCTAGTGCGCCCATCTACGTCCTCCCGAGCACTTGCCCATGAGGACGCGATCTGTGCTCTAATCTCGTCGACACTAGCAAGTCGTTCAAGAACTGTTGTCGTAATTTCTTCCAGATTTGCACGATCTTCAACGAGTCTGCGCCGAGTCTGATGATCCATCAACATTCGTGGCGGCTTAACTGCACGCGCTACACGATTGATTACGACGACTTCTCGAAGATTTTCGGCTGCATTCTCCATTGCTGTGACTACATCACTGGCATCAGGAGCCTCGTTTTCGTCATCTATATAGCGTTTGAGCACGGAAGCTATCGCTTCAGGATCGAGGAGGTAGTTTTCAAGTTCGCGGCGAGAAAGAATAAATACTGTTGACGACTTCTCTAGCTTCTCAAGCGCTTCCCTTGAAAGCTCATCACGGTCACGAATGTAAAGGGCTCGCTGCAGCCCGAGTCGTTCCCCACTCACAAGCCATTTAGCGAACCGATCGCCATGACGGGCATTGTCTCCGCCTTCACCGAACAATACAGCCACGCGTGGATCTCTAATGAGGTGAGGAAACCAGGCAGCAAAAACTTCCTCGTCCGATGGCCCCTCAAGCACCAGCACCCGGTTTGCGGACAGAATATCAGACGGTCTGACACCTAGTGAGTTGAGCGCCGCTAGAGGATCGTTTCCCACTGTGGCGACATTAGACACTCCCTTTTCTCTAGTGACCAGCCAGAGCCGACCGTCACCGGGAGACCAATCCAGCATAACAGGGCTATGAGTCGCAGCAATGATTTGACGATCCGTAGCCCACCCGCTCAATAGATTCAACAAGGCGCGTTGTGCGGCCGAGTGAAGATTTGTCTCCGGCTCTTCAATAATCAAGGTAAATGGCGACTCCTCAATTAGCCCCACCACAGCTGTGAGCAAGAGTTGCTCCACCCCAGTTCCAAGATCCTTAAGATTAAGCTCGGTGCCCGGTGTATATGAATTGGAAAACGTGATCTGAAGTCGGTTTTCTTGCGTTCTAATCTCCAATTTGCCGATCTCCGGCACCATCTCGGCGATAAGATGACGCAACTCCTCAAAGATTTCTTCTCGCTGCGTTTTAAGATTTAGTAGAACGCCAGGAAGATTCTGGCCTGTTGGGTCAAGTCTATCGTCACTCGATAGTCCCATCGTACGCGCCGTTCCGGGGCGTAGGGCCCGAAAATGATAATAGCGTTGTCGCCACTCAAGCAACGATTCACAAAGGGGGATGTCGGGGAAGTTGGGATCGATCCATGGATCTCCATGAAATTGCCCACGACTAATCATCATGCTCGCCTGAGGTTGATCTGCAATGAATTCGGAGCTGATCAGGAAATTCGAAACGTCGCCGACCGGATCCCATTTGATGCGGCCCATTATGTTCATTTCCCCGTACCATTCACCTCGCACTTCGACGAGCCCTATCCCGTACCTCCCTCGTTCTTCAAAATGATACTCAAGTCGACTCAAGAAGCCCTCAGAAAGAAAAGCTCGCCGCTTTATCCTATCAACCATTCCTTCAAGGAGTCGTGAGCGCTCTCGCTCCTCCAGCAAAAAGGTCGCAATAACGCGCGCTGGAGTGCTCGCCTGTGCGTGACGAATATCTCTTGCCTCGGAATCAATTCCAGCAACGAGGTCAATGGCGGAAAGTAGTGCCGACTTGCCCGTATTATTGGCGCCAGCAACGAGCACGAGTCCGTCCGTAGATAGTTGAATGTTCGCGATCTTGAACGCGCGATAGTTCTCAGCCATTACGTTTACCAAACGCATGCATCTCTCCCATCTTGCCCTTGCTGGCACCCACCCTCCAACACTATCAATCCTAAGTCGAGGGCTGCTCGCATGTGCCCGGTTTGCCCCGGCCTGACCTTGTTGCTTGGGCTAGGAGACTCTTTGCCGTCCGGCCCTACCGAGACGAAAAAGCGCTGCTCCGCTTACCCCATCCAAGTGCTCGGGACCAATGTCTGCGCCGACCTCCGAAAAACCGGACACTGTTCAGAACGAGATGAAGCGACCTGTCGTCTGGTGAGGCGCAGGTAGAGATCCGTTCGAGGCTGGGCAGTCCTCTCTTCCGACCATGGCGTTAGTGGCCCTAAGCGGTTCTCGCAGAGGTTAAGCACGGTTGCGTGTACCAGTGGCCGATCAGCCACCTGATCTGGCTGGGGGTTGGAGAGAGGCGGAGAAGGCTAGTTGTATCCGAGAGTCTGTGGAAGCGAGAGGGAGGGAGGGACTTCGGCCCGGCGTGCCGCCCAAAAGACGAGCGGCGTACCCCAAGTGGCCTACGGCCCGCTCCGGGCGGTCAGTGCTGCGGTGAAGTACAGCCAAGAAGTACAGCAACGCAGGCGGCGCGGGGCGTCCCCAGGCGGACTCTGGCGGACGCCTCCAGCCCGGACAGCAGGTAGCCGATCACGCTCGCCGGTAGCTGGGGTCAAGCGCGCTCGCCGAAGCGCGCTTGCGACGTGACTGCTCGGCGGTGACCTCTGGAACCGCTAGTTCGGAAGGGTGTAGCGGTATCGGGTCGGTCGGAGATCCATCTCATCGGGTTGCCAGGTGGTCCAGTGACGGCAGCGCCCTCCGCTGGTTTGGATGGTGCCGTCGGATTGGCGTTGCCAGGTGATCTGGTCGACGACCACCAGGTCGGTGCGGGCAGTGGTCCGGGCGTGAGTGACCTCGTTGATGGTGAGTTCGACCGCGTCGGCGGTACCAGTGGAACCTTTGACCTCGATGTGGATCTCTTCGTCGCCTTTGACGGCCCGCAAGTCGTAGGAGCAGATGGCACCAACGTCGGTGATGTCATGGTCCGGGTAGAGATCACGGGCTCGGCGGACGGCGTGCTCTTCGATGGCTTTGCGCAGGGCTGGGTCGGCCAGGTAGCCGGCACCGGTCCGCGAGCGTGGGCGGCGCAGACGGGCGAGCACCCGCCTTGACGTACTGGCGGCGGGCACAAGGTCGTTGAGTCTGGCCAGTTCGGGAAGCAGGTTAAGCATAGCTGCGGGGACCTTGACCAGGTACGCCTGTGCGGTGCGTAGCGGCCGACTCGGGGAGAAGACAAACGGGAAATACAGCGGCCCGTTGATGCGTGCTTCCAAGTCGCACTTGATTGCGTGAAGCTGGTCTTCGAGAGGGCGGAGAGCCTGTTGACCGATCGGGGCGTGCAGCGGGGTATACCCGGTCAGCTCATACCGCCAGGCCGGTTGGGGGTGAGTGTTGACGGGGCGTTGCTGGCCGTAGGTGCCACGGGCGTCCCAGATCAGCTGGTCGTCGTAAGGACCATCGGCGGCGATGGAGTGTCCGACGATGCCGGGCTGGCCGTGCAGGCTCTTGTGCCAGTGCAGGACCACGTCACCGGGCTTGATCGCAGTGACCAGTGAGTAGGACCAGAACTCCCCGCCGGTACCGTTGCGCTGCAGTGCCTGCAGGTTGCTGCCGAGGTCGGGGCGGTCAGTGATCTCCATCCAGAACCGTTCTGCGGGGTCTTGGTCCCACCACCGGTTCAGGGAACCTGTGGGTGAAGTGAACACCGTCCGGCCTTCCCTCACGGTGGGGGCCACCAATTTGTTGGCTTGACGTGCGGCATCCTCTGCGGTGTCGCCGGGGAGCATTGGCCGCAGCTCGATCCGTTTAGTGGCATTGCCGCCATCAGTACTGGCAACGCTCGGCGAGGTCCCCCCCTCCTTGCGCTGAACACGGAAATTGCCTCGATCGCGTCGTGGACCCGATCGCGCGACGATCTCAGGGGCATCGCCATAAACGGAAGTGACGTCGTCATTCTCTGCCGCAACTTCAAAAATTTCGTCGATCAAAGACGATTTGTTGCGCGCTGACGCTAGCGCTTCATTGGTGCTGCCTTTGGCCTCAAGTAGCTCCACCGTGTCCCAAATGGACCTGCGAACGAAAGACCATGCTGCAACCACGTGAGCACAGCGCACAACCATCGATCGGTCTGCTGCAGCCAGAGACGTCGCGATGCGCAGCAGATGCTCGAAAGATCTAACGAAATGGAGTTCCGGACCCTCGATATAGAATGACCGATCAGGGCTATCGCTCAAGTCTTCTATCGTGCCATAGGCAGCGTTCAATTTGTTTTGCGCCGCAGGCGTGAACGTGATATTGTGCTGTTGAGCGGTAGCCCATTCGTACGCCCGACCGATCTCGCCAACAGCACCTGCGGTGTCGTCGTGTTTGAGACCGAAGTCCGGAGGTCCAGCAAGGATCGACATGACTCGACTGCTAGTGGCGGCGGAGACCCTATCAAATCCCCGCAACCAGGCGTCCTTGCTTATCGTCCACTGAACACCAACATTAGGCATGGGCTCGTCATCCTGCCCATTGGGAGATTGATGCACTTCCCGCTGCTCACCATAGTCCCAGGAAGAGCGAACAGATGTTTCGAGTCCAGCCTGGAATGAAAACGGCGCGCGCCCGCGCGCAACAATTGGCGATCCTGCACACAAGACGTTGTAGGTCTTTGCCGACTTGCGACTATCGCGTAGCGCCTTTCTGATTAGGTTCTCGTAAGCCTTCACGGTGGTCACGGCACCATAAACGATGCCCTCCAGAACGCTCGATTCAGTCTCCCTCAGCGTCTCCAAAACCGCTTCAAAGGCCGCAGCCGATGAGTCACCTTCGTTCGATACGAGCACGGTCCATACAAGCGGGGGACGCAGCCTATTCCTCGAAACCATGGAGACCGTATCGGCTATAGCAGCTGACCATACGCTCAGAAGGACTGTGTAGGCTGCCACTTCATCCACACCGCGGCGATTCGTTACTTGCTTGGCGATCTGGCCGACTGGACCGTAGAGGGAAACGCTAGGCGACACGAATACCTCCATAATGACCGGGATGGTTCAGCAGAGTACTGGATGGTGTGTCCTGACAGTGAGGTCTTTCCAACCTCAGTGGGCGTGATGGTGGAGGGTGAGGATCGCCTGGACGATGGTGGTCAGGCGGCTTGGGGAGCAGCGGGCCTTGCGCAGGATGTGCCAGGCCTTGAGTGTGGCGGCGCCCTGCTCGCCGAGTGCCCGGACCTGGGCGTGGTGCCGGTTGAACAGCTTCTTGCGTTTGCCGGGCCGGCGGCGCTTTCGGCGCTTGTAGGGCGTCCCGATCGCGCCCGCGCCGACGTACCCCTTGTCGGCGTAGCAGGCGATCGCGCGGCCGGTGAGCGCGTCGATGATGCCGTGCACGCGGGCGGCGGTGAGATCGTGCGTCGAGCCGGGCAGCACCGGCGACGCCCAGATCAGCCGGCCGTGCGGGTCGGTCAGGAACTGGATGTTCACCCCGTGCCGGTGGTGTTTGCCGCTGTAGTACAGCCGGTCGCCCGCCCCCGACAGCCGGTCGATGGGGGCCAGGGCGCCGTCCAGGATGACGTAGGCCTTGCGTGCCGCGATTCGCATTGCCTCGCGCAGGTCGGGTGCCCGCTCGGCGAGCAGCGCGATGACCTCGGTGACGTAGCGGGTGCGCGGTCGCCAGGCCGACACCGAACGCGGCGGCCAGACGGGCGAAGGTCTCGTTGCAGCGCAGGTGCACCAGCACCAGCAGCGCCTGGCGGCCGGGCTTCAACGCACGCCAGCGTGCACCGATCCGGTCGCGGTGGCCGGCGATCAGCTCGGCCACGCGGGTAGCGGGCGACAGATCCAGCGCAGCGCGGTAGAACAACACCAGAGGCTCCTGGCAGGGCTGTTGTTTTGGTCGACTTCGCTCCTACCAGGGGCCTCGTCGCGGCACCGCCCACCTCAGCCCACCGCAACCACCTTGTGACCAGCACGATCAAGCTGGAAAAGACTCAGTGCTGTCGAAGGGGAGAGCGCGTCCAGCTGTGGGCTGCCCATCGCTCGCTGAGTGCGATGGCGAGCGACGCCCAGGCGGTGGGAGCAGAGTGGGAGCGGAGACCTCCCGGCAGGATGCGTTCAGGCGCGGCGAAGCACGGCGCCAAGTCCTGGCGATACCCACTCTGACGTGGTCGTACGGATGCGAGCAGGCTGTCACGCCCCCCATGGTCCCTTGTTGTGGTCCAAGATGTCGGGGGTTCAAGTCCCCTCACTCACCCCAGGCAACGGGAGCCCTGGTCGCCGCGGAGGCGTCCGGGGCTTCTTGCTTTCGCGGGGAACCGTTGCGGGCGCGCGGGCGTCGGACGGCGGACTCCCCACGAAAGGAAAGCCCCGTGACCTATGACGAGTCCGTCGCCACGGACGTCCCGCCGCCCGGAGAGCTGTGGGCCCGGGGCGTGGTCAAGGCCATGCTCGCCCCCTACCTCGACGACTGCGCCGGGAAAGTTCACGTGGACGGCGGCGGCCTGCGCACCGAGGACATCGGCAACGGTTACTGGGCGATGAGGTGGGTGGAGAACGGCCGGGCGGTGCTGTACGGGTACGACAACGACTACCCCGACGTCCACATCGAGAGTCTGCCCGTCGACCTGCTCGCCGGGGGTCCGGGCTGGTTGCCCTGGGAATGGCTCCAGGACCTTCTGGTGAAGGAGGGCTGGTCGGTGTCGTTCGTGCGCTGGTGGGACGGCTCCTGGGGCGGCCCTCCGATTCCCGAGGGCATCATCGACGGACTGCCCATCATCCTGGCCGACGATGCCCTGAGCATGGACGATCTCATCGGTAAGGACACCCAGGCGGATGCCTATCGGACGCTGATGCGCGCGGTGCTCGACGGGGCCGTCGACCGGACCGCCGTCGAATCGCTGCTTGCGGCCTTCGACCTGCACGGACGCGACGCCGGCGAAGCGCTCGACGTGGCCGCCCGCGCGGGCGTCGAGGCCCTGCCGCAACTGCCCGCCGGACACGGTGAACCCGCCGACCGCCGCGTCCCGGTCGTCAACGACGACCACCTGCCCGCCGTGACCGCCCTGGCGGCGCGCGAAGGCATCGAGATCGGCACGTCCTCCACCGTGACGGTGCCGCCCCGATTCTGCTTCAACAGCCCGAACCGGCTCCCCGCACCATGACCGCGCGCCCGTCCCCGGTCCGGCGACCGGGGGCGCCGCCGCGGCGGCGCGCGTGCTCGTTCGTTGGCTCAGGATGATCGGACGGTTATGCTCCGACCCTATAAACGCCAACGACACCCCAAGGGCGACGGATGAGTGTCGATGAGACCGCCCCACTGCGCGTACTGGTGGTGGACGGCGACGCCCGCGTGCGGGCCGACGTGATCTCCCTGCTCGACGGCAGCAGCGAGCTGGAGGTCGTGGCCGAGACCCACGACGCGGCGGCGGCGGTGCCGCTGGCGGAGCGGCTGCGGCCCGACATCGTGCTGCTGGACGCCGGCGCCGCGCAGCACGCGACCCCGCTCAGCCGCGCGTCCCGGGTGTTCGTGCTGGCCTCCGCCGACGACGGCCCCGCCGTCGAGACCGCGATCCGCGGCGGCGCCTGCGGGCATTTGGTGCCGGGCGCGTTCACCGTCCACGACCTGATCCGCTGCGTCCGCGACGCCAACCGCGTCTCGCTCGGGCTGTCCGCCCGCGAGGCGGAAGTGATGGACCTGATCGCCACCGGACGCTCCAACGGCGAGATCGCCCGGCAGCTGTTCCTCAGCGAGAAGACGGTGAAGAACCACGTCAACCGCATCTACGGCAAGCTCGGCGTCAGCTCCCGCGCCACCGCGATCGCGCTGTGGCGCGGCATCGTGAGCGTCCTGCCGGGCGGCGACTAACCGATTCGCACAGGTCCGCGGGTCCTGCTACTGTTCTTCCTGTCGCCAGGGACACCGGCCAAGGCCGGAGCCCTTGAAAGGCAAGCGCCGTTAGCTCAATTGGCAGAGCAGCGGACTCTTAATCCGCGGGTTCGGGGTTCAAGTCCCTGACGGCGCACGCGCTGGCCCTCCATGGTTCGAGCAAGTCTCGCTCCCGGAGGGCCTTTCTCTTTGCCCGAAGACCCGGTCGGCCCTCCACGGTTGCGAGCGAAACTCGTCTTCCGGGCGCGCCTTTGCTAGGCGGAACCGTTGACGGTGGTACCGGAGGAGCCGAGCCAGAGCAGGTCGCGAGCACGGGTCATGGCGACGAACAGCTGCCGACGGGCCAGTTCGGCTCGTTCGCGCGCGGCGGCGTCCCCGGAAGGGGCGGTGAGGGCCGCGTCGTGGCACGGCAGGAACACATGCTTGAACTCCAGCCCCTTGGCCCGCCGATACGTTCCGAGCTTGACCGCCTCGACCGGCCGACCGTCGTAGCCTTCGAG
Source organism: Actinomadura opuntiae (assembly GCF_030283205.1). Taxonomy (GTDB): domain Bacteria; phylum Actinomycetota; class Actinomycetes; order Streptosporangiales; family Streptosporangiaceae; genus Spirillospora. The sequence continues at coordinate 141,617 of NZ_JASNWF010000012.1, read as the reverse complement.
CCGGAGCACCGGGATGCCCGCGCGGGTGAGAAGCCGGTGGTACCGCCCGATCTCCCGGCGCGAGGGGCACAGGACGACCGTGCCGGCCCACGCGCTGCCACCGTCCGCTTCCCCGGCGAGCGCCCGGAGCGCTTCGACCAGCCGGCGGTCGTGCTCCTCCTGGTCTGCGGCCTCCACCCGCACGACCCGTCCGTCATGGTAGGTGAGGTCGACGGCGCGGCGGCCGTTCGGGCTCGGCCCGTCCAGATCGTCGAAGGGGTCACCGGACACCAGATCCATCGCCGCCTCCAGGATCGCCGCCGCGTTCCGGTAGTTGGTGCGCAGGACGGCGCCCCGGCCCTTGACCGCGATCCCGGCGTCGGAGAGCCGGAACCCGCCCGGGTACACCGCCTGCTGACCGTCCCCGATCAGCAGCAGCCCGTTCGGGCCGTCCCCCGCCAGCGCGTGCAGCAGCTTCACCCCGACGAGCGTGAGGTCCTGCACCTCGTCCACGATGACGGCCGAGTACGGCGGATCGGCGGGACGCTCTCGCAGCTCGGCCAGGGCCGCCAGCAGCACGTCGTTGAAGTCGGCGACGCCGCGCTCCTCGCGCAGCAGCTCGTACTCCTCGTACAGCAGCCAGGCGGCCTCCCGATGCGCGGGCTGCAACGCGGTCCGGCGGCCGTGCCTGGCCACGGTCCGGTACTCCTCCAGCGAGGTCAGCCCGCGCCCTTTGATGACGTGGTCGATCTCCTCGCGCCAGTAGCCGGGCATCGGGTCGATCTCGGCGAGCGCGCTGTCGCGGCCGGCGGTCATCCAGGCGCGGGAGAAGGCGTCGTCCGCACGGGCGGCGTTCAGCGGCACCTCGGCGCCGCGCTCGGCGAGGAACGCGGTCGCCCAGCCGTGCAGGCTGGAGAACTCGACGCGGTCGGCGAACACGCCGGCCATCCGCTCGAAGAGGTGCCGCTGGACGCGCGGCAGGTTGTTGACGAAGGTGGCGTAGAGGACGCGGTCGTGGCCGCGTCCGGCGAGATGGGCCGCGCGGTGCAGCCCGACGACGGTCTTGCCGGTCCCCGCGGGGCCGCTGATCCGTGCCGGGCCGCTCCAGTCGCGGCGGGCGACGGCCACCTGGTCGGGATGCAGGAACGTCATCCATCGCTCGATGGGCGCGTGCAGGAGCGACTCCAGGGCGGCCTTCTCGACGTCCTCGGTCTGGAACAGAGCGTCGCCGCCGTCCTCGGGACCGGTGCCGCCGCGTTCTTCGAGTTCGGTGGGCTCGTAGGCGGGGAACGCCTCCGCCAGATGCGCGGTGACGGCCCGCACCAGCGCGGGCGTCAGCCGCCTCGGCTCGCCGATCAGGGCGTGGACGAGATCGGGGTGCCCGAGCAGCCGGACCCTGCCGATGCGCGCGTCGAACCGGTGCCCGGCGAACGCGATGACCGGGACCAGCGCGACCGGGGACAGCCCCAGCGTCCCGACCTGCTCTTCCGCCGTCCGCGTCATCGCCAGGAGCTTGCGGACCTCCTCGTCGCGGCGCTCGCCGCCGGCCGTCAGATGCCCCGCGTCGACGGCTGGGCGGTCGCGCCAGCGCTTGACGTCGATGACGAACACACCGCCCGGCCCGACGAGGATCATGTCGACGTTCGCGGAGCGGGTCCCCGGCCAGCGGCGGTCCACGAGCAGCCGCCAGCCGACCGCCGTCAGCCCGACGAGCGTGGCCGCGACCACCCGCTCCGCCTCGGCGGCCGCCTCGAACCGTCCGGCCAGCCGGTAGGCCTCGCGCGACCGGCGGGCCAGTGCGAGGGCCTCCTCGCGGGCCCGCCGTCCCCGCTCACTCGCCGAACCACCCGCCGCCATCGCCCCGCCTTCGCTCGGCATCCGGATCCCGCCAAGAAGTTACGCTCTTCCCCGATCAGCGGCAATTGTCGTCGATGCGCTCCGGGCCGCTCCGCGACGCGGAAGACCCCGCCCTCGTCCGGTGGGACGAGGGCGGGGTCCGGGTCGGGCTCGCGGGGAGTCCGGAGACGCGGTCCGCGGCGGGTCAGCCGAGGGGCTTGGGGGTGCCCTTCTTGCCGGCGCCGTGGCCCCAGGAGAGGACCTGGTACTTGACGCCCTTCAGGTGGCCGACCGAGGTGCCGGTGTCGTACTTGCTCGCCGGCTTCTTGCCGTCCACCAGCTTGCGGAAGGTGTAGGTGTCCAGGTCGAGCATGACGCCGCGGTGCGACGGCTCGCCCGGCCCGCGGTCGCCGACGAAGCCGGTGACGCTGCGGCCCTTGTAGCTGACCTTCACCTTGGTGTTCATGGGCCAGCTCGGGCTGGCGAACAGGCCCTTCTGCATCGGCTTGCCGCTCGCGGGGGCGCCGGTGTCGCCGTTCACCCCGGAGCCGTCGTCCCAGAAGTAGGACGCGGTGGTGCTGCCGGCCAGGACGCCGCGGGTCTTGGCCGCGGCCTTGCCGGCGGTGTGGCGGGAGGTCTTCTCGTGCTGCCCGGTCACGTGCTGCTGCCCGGTGACCTTGTGCGCCATCGGCTCGTCCGCCGGGGCGCCGTGGGCGCTCTCGACCGCCGCGCCCGCGACCAGCATGCCCGCGAGGGCGGTACCGGTCAGGGCGGTCAGGGCGGTGTCGATGGCTCGCTGCTGCATGTGCATCCTTCGCTCGGAGACGGGCGCCGGGTCACGCCGTTCGGGCATGAGGGGTCCGGCGCACGGCACGTGGTCGTGATCGTGCGGGGGAGGGAAGGGGGGAGCACCGCTGGTCGGTGCGGGAGGGAGGGGCCGCGGTGCGGCCCGGGGTCACCGGTACTCGGGGTAGCCGTAGCCGGCGACCATCGAGGTGTCGCGCACCTTCGCCTTGACGGCGTCGCTGGTGTTGCCCTCGATGGTGGAGATGGTGCCGTCGTGGTTGTCCTTCACGACGATGCCGACGTGGTCGATGCCCTTGATGCCGCCGCCGTTCCAGGCGAAGAAGACCACCGCGCCGGGCTTCGGAGTCTGGCCGAAGCGGCCGGTCTTCTTGAACCACTGGGCGTGGCTGACGGTGTAGGCGTCGGCGCCCATGCCCTTGGTGCCGGTGTTCTGGCCCAGCCAGGACACGAACATGTCGCACCAGGACTGGCCCTTGTAGACCGTGGCGCTCTTGGCGCCGATGCGGTGGGCGTTGATCTGGCCCAGCGAGGAGTCGACGTACCAGTCGTTGAACTTGCTGTTGCCGGACCCGTCCTCGTGGGTGCCGATCTGGGTGCGCGCCAGCTTGATGACGTCCTGCGCGGTCGCGCCGGTACGGGCGGCCCGGCCGCCGGTCTCGGCGCCCTTGGCGTCGGTCTTGGACGCGGCGTCGGCCTTGGACGCGGCGACGACGTGCGCGGTGTGCGCCGGCTTGGTGTCGGCGTGGGCGGACGGGACCAGCGAGGCGAAGCCGAAGGCACCGGCCAGGGAGAGGACGGCGCCGGCGGCGACGCGGGTGCCCATGCGCTTGGTCAGGTCGAAGGTACGAGCGGTCATGAGAAGGTTCTCCTGAGGTTCTTCCAGTCCGCCTACCGGGTTAGCTGTCGGGTTCGGGCGTGGAAGTGGCCCTACCGCGGCCCCGCGCATGCGGGGGTGCGGATTCACCCCGGTGTTTCGGTGGGTCCCCGGCTCCGCGTGGCCGTGATCGGCGCTGTGCGGACTCGGCGGCGGACGTGCCTTGATCGGCCGTCCTGATGATCAGGGACTCGATGCGCCCTTCGTTCAGATCGAAGCGGGCGCCCCGGACGGGCTTCCCCGTCGGTCACACATCCACAACAGGTTCAAGGGGCCCCATATTTCGTCAAGCGCGTCCCAAACCACGGCTCCACCAGCAAAGACATCCCAAAACGCCCGCCACGCACGGGCTGCGGGCCAGTCCGCCGGCGCCAAAAAAGTTGGAACGATCTCGGGGCGGCGGGGATGCGGGGCCCTCCAAGGTCAGCCCAAGGGGCCGTAGCGCCCTGTGCGCCGGTCGTCGTGGTGGTAGGTCGGCCACTCGGCGCCGGCGGCTTTGCCCTGGGTTTTCCAGGTGAACAGGTAGCCCTCGCGGGTGGTGACGGCAAGATCGGTTTTACCGTCGCCGTCCAGATCGCCCGCTGACGGGGACCAGATCGTCCAGCCGCCGGTAAAGAGCGGGAAGCCCGCGGCCTGCCCCGACCAGCCGAAGGCGTGCAGCGTGGAGGTATCGCCGCCGCCGACGACCTCGGCGCGGCCGTCGCCGGTGACGTCCACGATGATCGGCGAGCCGAGGAAGGCCAGGCCCGTCCGGCGCTGCGGGAAGCCCGGCACGGGCAGGGCCGTGGCGGCGTCGTAGCCGCGCTGGTAGTTGCCGATCGGCTGCCCGCTGCCGGGGAACAGCAGCGCGGCGACCAGGGACGCGGCGCCCGATCCGCCCTCGGTGTAGCTCAGCCGGTTGAGCGGCCCGAACCGGCCGAACGCCCCGGACGTGGTGAACGAGAGCGGGACGTCGGCGGGCAGATGGCCGCCCAGCACGGCGGACGGGTCCAGGACGGGGTTGGCGAGCGGGCCGAAGTCGCGCAGGATCTTGCCGGTCCCGGAGATCAGGTAGGTGGGGCCGAACGACGGACCGGTGGCCACCTCGTCTTTACCGTCGCCGTCCACGTCGGCCGTGACGGGCTGGTTGACGCCCTCGGTGATGAACTCCTGCGCGCTGCCGTAGAAGGTCATGACCGACGACAGCCGGACGGGCCAGCCCGATACGGGCTTCCCGTCCGCGTGGTAGGCGAACGCGTAGTTGGCCCCGTAGAACTGCTCTCCCCCGCCTTTGCTGTCCGACAGCTGCGAGCGGAGGACGATCTCGGGCTTCCCGTCGCCGTCGAGATCGGCGACGGCGGGCGTGCCGGGCAGCTTGTGGTCGTCGATCCGGATGTACCCGTCGGGCGGTTCGTTGCTCATGTGCACTTCGACGGGCCATCCGGGCAGGTCGGAGCCGTCCGGGCGCCAGGCGTGGACGCGCCCGTCCCAGCCGGTCTGGACGATGTCGAGCCGCCCGTCGCCGTCGAGGTCCACCAGGACCGGTGAGGCGGTCGCCCCGCGCACGGGCAGCCGGGTGTACTTCAGGGCGGGACGCGGGATGGGAGGCGGCGTCACGCCTGCTTCGAGGGTCTTCGGCCAGCCGGGCAGGAGCCGTCCGGACGCGTCGAAGGCATAGGTGCGGCCTGTGGTGCTGGTCACGACCACCTCGTGGCCGCCGTCGTGGAGCAGGTCGCCGATCGCGACGGGCGCCACGACCGGCTCATGTCCGGGGTCGATGCCGGGATATGCGTGCTGCGGGACGGTCGGCCGCGTCGTGACGGGCCAGCCGGGCAGCTCCTTGCCGGACGCGCCGTCCAATGCGTGCACGCGGCCGTCACCGTCGCCGTAGACGATCGCCTTCCGGCCCTGGAGCTCGGTGATCGCGGGCTGGCTCTCGTTGCCGACGCCGAGCTTCTTGGGGAAGCCGGGGCGCAAGGCGGGATCATGGTGGACGGCGATGGCGCGCCGCTCCTCCGCCATGCGCCCGGAGGCGTCCCAGACGCGCAGCCGCAGCGTGACCGTGTACTGCTCGCTGGCCGACAGCGCCTTGTCGTCCGACAGCCTGTACGGCTCGTTCCACACCGACTTCGGGACCTGGGACAGGTCGAGCGTGCCGATCGGCCCGTCGTGCGGCGAGGTCCCCGAACCGGAGCCGGCCTCCTTGAAGGCGCCGTCGGACGGCTCGATTCCGGGCGCCCACTCCAGCTCGTACCGGTAGCCGGACGACCGTGGCGCGGCGACGTATCCGGTGACGTCCACCGAGTCCGTGGTCGTCGGATCGTAAAGCGCGTACCAGTCTGGGCCGGTGATCGAGCCGACGGGCGGGACGGCGCCGTCCTTCACCGCCTGCATGGCCCTGGCGACGTTGGGCCGTCCGTACCCGTACTGCCGGTCCCACCCGGGCTTGCCGGGCCAGGGCAGGGACGGGTCGTCGATGTCGGAGGCCGTCGCGCGCAGGACCTGGACGGCCTCCTCGTTCGTCAGCGGTCGGCCGACCTGGATCCCGTACGACAGCAGCAGCCCGAACACCCCGCCGGTCGTCGGCGTGGACTCCGACGTCGAACCGCCCTGGGTGGCCACGGAGAACATCGCCTTGGCGCCGAACGACGTCTGGTCCGAGCGCGTCCGGTAGGTGGTGGTCAACGTGTTGGCCAGCGGGTCAGGGACGCCCTTGCTGTTCGGGACGAGGCCGTTGCCCGGGATGACGTGCGGCCAGAACATGCCGCCCTGGTGATCGGTGGAGTCGAAGTCGTTGCTCGCCTCGACCATGACGACGCCGTCCCGCCACAGCTTGTCGACGGTCTGCCGCATATAAGAGGAGTAGCCGAGGTCCGCGGTCGTGCTGACGATCACCTTCGCGCCCATCTGCGCCGCGTACAGCCACGCCTGCGCCAGGTCGTCCGTCCGATCGAGGGCCTCCTGGCCGGCGCGGACGGGCAGGACCCGGCAGCGCGGGCACACCCCGGCGCCCTGCACGCCGTTGTCCGTCTGCGCGGCCATCGTCTTCATCTGGCCGTTGGCGTGCCCGTACGTGGAGTCGTAGGTGGCGGGGTCGTTCTGGTGGTCGTAGAAGTCCCAGCCGGAGACGTCGTCGGTGAAGCCGTTGCCGTCGTCGTCCTTGCCGTTGGAGAAGGCGGCGATCAGGTCCTCGGGGTCGGTGCGGCCGTTGCCGTTGGCGTCCTTCACGCGCGGGTCGCCGGCGTAGTCGGCGGCGGTGACGGCGCCGTCACCGTCCTTGTCGTACCCGGAGGACCCGTCCGGCTTGGGCAGCTCGCCGGTGTTGAGGAACACCTTGTCGGCCAGTTCGGCGGCGTCGCCGTTGTGCCAGTTGATCCCGCCCTCGACGTAGGCGATGACGACGTCCGGCGATCCGGTCGTGTACTCGCGCCACGCCTTGTCGACCGACATCCCGGACGCGTTCTCGGGGTCCTTGGCGTTCGGCGCGCACTTCGGCATGAACGAGTACAGCGCGTGCTGCTCGCCGTTGACGCCGTTCTCGCACCCCTGCACCTCGGCCCGGGCATAGTCGGGGTCGTTCGGCGGCGACGCGGGGAAGCCGCCCTCGGCGAACGCGGCGGGCCCCCACGCGAGCAGCCCCGCCACCAGCATCCCGATCACCGGCCGCACGCGCATACCAGGCTCCCGACGTCACCACGAGCACGGAACCCGAATGTCCCTCGCGTTCTCCCCCGCGCCTAGTGACCGCATTGACAATGTCACCCTCCGGACACTTTGGACCGGTGCACACCCCGGGTCCGCGCCGCTGATCAGACCGCCTGCCGGCCCGTCAGGCGTCGCGGGCGCGGAGCAGGACGATCGCGGCCAGGAGGGCGCCGGCGGCCCAGACGGCCAGCACCCCGAGCCCCCGCCACGGCGATATGGGCAGGCCGGACAGGCCGGTGGTGGCCTGGACGGCCAGCCCGGCGGGCATCGGCGCGATCTTCTCCAGGCGGCGCTGCCAGTCCGGGTCGCCGATCACGTGGATGACGATCGGGAAGAGGTACAACAGGCCGAGGACGGTGCCGACGGCGGCGGCGGAATCCCGGACGGCCGTCGCCACCCCCAGGGCGAGCAGCGCGATCAGCACCAGGTAGAGGACGGAGCCCGCGGCGGCGCGCAGCGTCGGGCCGTCCGCGAGCGAGATCGGCGGATGGCCGTGCGCGCCGGTGAACCCCCGGCCGGGCAGGACGAGCCGTCCGGCCCCCAGGGACGCGAGGACCGCGGCCGCCCCGGCCGCCAGGACGGTGCCGGTGAGCACGGCGGCCTTCGCGGCGAGGACGGTGGCACGGCGCGGGATCGCGGTGAACGTCGTCCGGATCATCCCGGTGCCGTACTCGTTGCCGATGGCCAGCACCGCGAGGATCGCGACGGCGGCCTGCCCGAGCATCACCCCGGTCAGGCTGAGCCGGGTGGCGTCCGGCGCGCAGTCGGGCGGCGCGCAGTGCGACGAGCCGTCCACCCCCGCGCTGATCGCGACCGTCGAGACGATCGCGGCGAACAGCAGCCAGACGGGACCGGCCTCGGTGCGGAACTTCGTCCACTCCGCGTGCAGCGCCCGCGCGAAGGGAAGTGCGGGTGTCATGCGTCCCTCCGGCGGAGCAGGTGCGAGGCGGCCGCCAGGGCCACGGCGGTGTAAGCGCACAGGACGGCGAAGCCCGCCCACGACGGCAGCGGGAAATAGCCCGCGGACGGCGTGTAGAGCGTGTCGACCTGCGGATACCGGACGACGGTCTGCTGGATCGCGAAGCCGGCGGCCGGGGTGACCCGCAGCAGCCACGCGGACGGCCCGTCCGGCAGCAGCCCGCCCGTGGCCAGAACGTAGGGCAGGACCAGCACCGCGACGATGATCGTGACGGCCGCCGCGCCGCGCCGGATCACGGCGGCGACGGCGAGAGCGAAGACGGCCGCGACCGCGAACAGCAGCGCGGTGCCGGCCACGACGCGCACCTCCGTCCACGCGGGCGTCGGCAGGATGAAGAAGCCGTGCCCGCGCGCCCGCGCGGTCGCCAGCGGGACGGTGACCGCGGCGGCGGCCAGGCCCGTCGCGAACGCGACCGAGCCGATGACCAGAGCTTTCGCGGCCAGCACCCGGCCGCGCCGGGGGCTCGCGGCGAAGGTGATGCGGATCAGCCCGCGCCGGTGCTCAGCGGAGAGGAACAGCGCCCCGATGACGGCCGCCACGAGGATCCCGGCGAACGCGCCGACGAGCAGGTTCTCCAGGGTGTAGCCGGTGCCGAGGGCGGGGCCGCCGACGACCGGGGCGATGTCGCCGGCACCGGTCACCGTCAGCCCCGCGCCCGTCTCGGTGAAGCCGCCATGGACCGTGTCGGTGTAGCTGCCGGACGTTCCGGCGCCTCTCACCTGCTCGCCCTTCCAGGCACCGGGCGTCCACCGTCCGGAGAGGGCGACCGTCCCGAACGTCGCCGTCGCGACGGCGGGGTCGAAGGCCGCGCCATGCGCGGTCGCCTTGATGTCCATGGGGGACGCGACGAACGGGCCGACCTGCGCCATCGACGCCAGGCCGGGCAGCCGGGCGGAGCCCACCCGCGTCCAATGCGTCCCGTCGGCGGAGCCGAAACCGGTGACGGTGTCGCCGGACCGGACGAGCCGCAGCCACCGCGCGGACGCGACCGCGTCCGGGGCGGCGGTGTCGTGCACGTAGTCGTGCTGCATCCGGACGCCGTGGCCGCCGGTCACCATGATCGCCGCATAGTGCGAGCCGGGCCGCAGGCCGTCCTTGACGATGATTCCGGCCTTCGCCCACGGCTCGACGCCGCGCCGCTCGTCCGGGCCCATGCTGATGATGCCGGTCAGCGAGGTCACCGGGACCGTGATCGAGCCGTCGCCCTGGAGCGTCCGGTGCACGAAGTAGAAGCTGTCGTTCACCGCCTGCCCGTCCGGCCCCGTCGGGATCGCGTCCGGCGGATGGCCCAGCGTGGGACCGGCCGTGCCGAACAACCCGATCAGCACGGTGACGACGGCGGCGACGACCATGCCGATCACCCAGCCCCGGACGGTCCGGAACTTCGTCCACTCGGCGCGCAGCAGCCGCACGAAACCGCCGCGGGCGCGCCGCTCGTCCGCCCGCGGCGGCAGGACCGCGGTCACGACGCCGCCTGCGCGGCGGTGCCGAACTCGACCGCGTCGCGGGTCAGCTCCATGTACGCCTCTTCGAGCGTCGCGCGGTGCGCGGCGACCTCGGAGAACGGCACCGAGGCGCCGCCCAGCAGCGCGACGATCCTCTCGCCGGGCAGCCCTGAGACGGTGAGGGTGTCGGCGCCGTCGACCGTCACGGTGGCGCCCGCGTTCGCCAGCACCGTCATCGCCCGCGCGCGGTCGGACGTGCGGACCCCGACCCGGCCGCGCGACGCCGCCGCCAGCAGGTCGGCGACGCTCGCGTCCGCGACGACCCGGCCGCGTCCCGCGACGACCAGGTGGTCCGCGGTGTCCTGCAACTCGCTCATCAGGTGGCTGGACACCAGGATCGCGCGGCCCTCGGCGGCCAGCGCCACCAGGAACCCGCGCATCCACCGGATCCCGTCCGGGTCGAGGCCGTTGAACGGCTCGTCCAGCATGAGGATCGGCGGGTCGGCCAGCAGCGCCGCCGCGATCCCGAGCCGCTGCCGCATGCCGAGCGAGAAGCCGCCCGCCCTGCGCCGCGCCACCCCCTCCAGCCCGACCCGGCCGATCACCTCGTCGACGCGGGCGGCGCCGAGGCCCTGCGAGTGCGCCAGCCACAGCAGGTGGTTGCGGGCGGTCCGGCTCGGCTGCAGCGCGGCGGCGTCCAGCAGCGCGCCGAGGTGGCGCAGCGGGTCGCGCAGGCTCCGGTACGGCCGCCCGCCGACCAGCGCGCGGCCCCCGTCGGGCGCGTCCAGGCCGAGGATCACCCGCATCGTGGTGGACTTGCCCGCCCCGTTCGGCCCGACGAACCCGGTGACCTCCCCGGGCCGGACGGCGAACGACATGCCGTCCAGCGCGAGGGCGCGGCCGAAGCGCTTGCGCAGGCCGTCGACTTCGATGGTCGCTTCCATGCCCGAAGCGTAGAAAGCGGACGCCCGCCCGGTCGTCACGGCACCGAGCGATCCCCGTCCCCCCAACCAGCGACCCCCACCTCCCCCCTGAGAGCTATTACTTGGATCCGGGGATGACGAGGCCGGTTTCGTAGGCGGTGATCACGGCTTGGGTGCGGTCGCGCAGCGCGAGCTTGGTGAGGATGCGGCTGACGTGCGTCTTCACCGTCTCCTCGGTGACGACCAGGCGGGCGGCGACCTCGGCGTTGGACAGGCCGTCCGCGACGAGCCGCAGCACCTGCCTCTCGCGCGGGGTCAGCACGTCCAGCCTGTCCGCGGCCAGGCTCGCCGAGCGGGGCTTGAGCAGCGCGAACTCGTCGATGAGGCGGCGGGTGACGGCCGGGGCGAGCAGCGCGTCCCCGTCCGCGACGACCCGGACGGCGTCGAAGAGCCGCTCGGCGGTGACGTCCTTGAGCAGGAACCCGCTGGCCCCGGCGCGCAGCGCGTCGTAGACGTACTCGTCCAGGTCGAACGTGGTGAGGATCAGCACCCGCGGCCGGTCCGCGCCGGACGCGACGAGCCGCCGGGTCGCCTCGATGCCGTCGACCCCGGGCATCCGGACGTCCATCAGCACCACGTCCGGGGACAGCTCGGCGCAGACCCGCACCGCCTCGGCGCCGTCCTCGGCCGTCCCGGCGACGGTGAAGCCGGGCTGGGCGTCCAGCAGCGTCGCGAAGCCGGTGCGGACCACCGGATGGTCGTCGGCGACGACGATGCTGATCGGCTTGCTCATCGTGCTCCTTCGGACGCGGCGGGCCGGGCCGCCCGGGTCGGCAGGTCCGCCTCGACGAGGTAGCCGCCGCCCGCCGCCGGGCCGGCGCGGACCTCGCCGCCGACCGCCGCGGCGCGCTCGCGCATGCCGAGCAGCCCGTGCCCGCCGGACGCGGGCGCGGCGGGGCCGCCGGGCCCGTTGTCGCGGACCCGCACCCGCAGCGCGTCGCCGGTGTAGTGCAGCTCGACGTCGACGGCGGCGCCGGGCGCGTGCCGGCGGGCGTTGGTCAGCGACTCCTGGACGATCCGGTACGCGGCCAGCTCGACGCCGGGGTCGAGCGGGTCCGGCGGCCCGCTCACGATCAGCCGGGCCGCCGTGCCGGAGACGTCCCGGGCCTCGTCGAGCAGGTCGAGGACCTCCACGAGCCCCGGCTGCGGCGCCCGCGCCTCCGGGCGCCGGGTGTCCTCGCGCAGCACGCCGAGCAGCCGCCGCATCTCGGTCAGCGCGGCCCGCGCCGTGTCGCCGATGTCCAGCAGCCGCTTCGCCCCCGCGTCCGGCATGCCGGGGGTGGCGAGCCGCGCCGTCTCGGCCTGCACGGCGATCATGGAGATGTGGTGCGCGACGACGTCGTGCAGCTCGCGGGCGATGCGGGCGCGCTCGCCGCGCGCGGAGTTCTCCAGCAGCGTCCCGGCCATCACCCGCCGGGCGGCGGTGCTCTCCCGCGCCTCGGCGCGCGCCCGCAGGGCCGCCCCGGCCAACGCCGCGGCGGGCACCAGCGAGGCGAGCAGCACGGCCCGGACCTGGAACGGCGCCGCCTCGGGCCCCGCGAGCGCCAGCACCGCGAACGGCGGGCAGGCGGCCAGCGCGGCGAGGTGCGCGCCGTGCCGCCCGGCGCGGTAGGCGGCGGCCAGTTGCGCGATCAGGCCCGCGACGGTCGCGCTGTGCAGGAAGCCGAGCAGGACCACGTCGGCGGCCGTCACGGCGAGCACCGCCATCGCCGGGCGCGGCAACGCGACCGGCAGCGTCGCGCACAAGCACAGCAGCACAACCAGCGCAACGAAATGGACCCGCACGCCGCCATGGCCGTCCCGCGCACCGGACATGTCGACCGCCAGCCGCACGACGGGCCCCCGCTCGCGCACCAGGCCCGCGGCCGCTTCGGCGAGCGCCGCGACGCCGAGGCAGGCCGCCGCCGACAACGGGCACCCGGCGATCCGCGGTACCCGTCCCCCGAGCCGGGGGGCCACTCGGTTCACAGGCGCATTATGCAGCAGCCGTGCGGGAACGCGGCGCTTCCCGTGCTCGGACGGGTCGGCGCGCTATTTTGGGGACAGGTATTCCTGGTTCGCGTTTCGCGGTGTGGAGAGTTGGTCGGTTCTGGTGCGTACCGGACGAGTTCTGCGGTTCGACGGGGTGCGGGGCTACGGGTTCATCGTCCCCGACGGCGGCGGCGACGACGTGTTCGTCCACGCCAACGAGGTGCTGGACGACAAGTCGGGCCTGACGCCCGGCGCGACGGTCGAGTTCGAGACGGTCGACAGCGAGCGGGGCCCGAAGGCGTTCGGCGTCCGCATCCTGTCGCGGGCGTCCTCCTCCTCGGCGCCGCCGCGGCAGTCGTCGTCGTCCTCGCAGCTGCTGGACGAGGGGCTGTGCGACGTCCTCGAGCCGGCCGAGCTGCGCGAGGACATCACCGAGCTGCTGCTGTCGAGCACGCCCGACCTGACCGGCCGGCAGATCGTCAGCATCCGCGAGGGCTTCCTCGGCTTCGCCAAGAAGCACGGCTGGGTCGAGGCGTGATCGCGCGCGGGCGCCGCGCCGCCGCGGCGCGCTGACCCGCGCGTTCACCCGGCCGTCACCCGCGCGACGCGGCTCCCGCGCCGAATCGGCTGGTAGATCATGGGTAGTGTCAGGCCCATGAGCGGAGCTCCGACGCGCGTGTTCATCGCGCGGCTCGCCGGGATCGCGGTGTTCGACCCGGCCGGCGACCAGGTCGGCCGGGTCCGCGACGTGGTGGTGGCGCTGCGCCTGGCCCCCCGGCCGCCGCGGGTGCTCGGCCTGGTGGTCGAGGTCGGCCCGCGCCGCCCGGTGTTCCTGCCGATCACCCGGGTGCAGGTGATCGAGGCGGACGCGGTCATCTTCGACGGCCGGCTGAACATGCGGCGGTTCAGCAAGCGCGAGTCCGAGACCCTCGTCATCGCCGAGATGCTCGACCGCACCATCCGGTTCCGCGAGTCCGGCGAACCGGTCTCGGTGGTGGACGTGGCGATGGAGCCGACCCGCACCCGCGACTGGCTGGTCAGCAAGGTCGCCGTCCGCCGCGGCGGGCGCGGGCTGCGCCGCGGCGGCGGGCTGCGCCGCCGGGGCGAGAGCCTCGTCGTCGACTGGGACCACGTCGAGGGCTTCTCCGCCGTCGAGCACGGCCAGGGCGCCGCCGGGCTGATCGCCGCGTTCGGCCAGATGAAGGCCGCCGACCTGGCCAACATCGTGCACGAGCTGCCCGCCAAGCGGCGCACCGAGGTCGCGGCGGCCCTCGACGACGAGCGGCTCGCCGACGTCCTGGAGGAGCTGCCCGAGGACGACCAGATCGAGATCCTCGGCAAGCTGGAGGCCGACCGCGCCGCCGACGTGCTGGAGGCGATGGGCCCCGACGACGCCGCCGACCTGCTCGGCGAGCTGCCCACCGAGCAGCGCGAGCAGCTGCTGACGCTGATGGAGCCGCAGGAGGCCGCGCCCGTCCGGCGGCTGCTGACCTACGAGGACCACTCCGCGGGCGGGCTGATGACCACCGAACCGGTGATCGTCCCGCCGGACGCGACCGTCGCCGAGGCGCTCGCGCAGATCCGCCAGCCCGACCTGAACCCGGCGCTGGCCGCGCAGGTGTACGTGTGCCGGCCGCCGACCGCGACGCCCACCGGCCGCTACCTCGGCACCGTGCACTTCCAGAAGCTGCTGCGCGAACCGCCGCCCACGCTGGTCAGCGGGATCGTCGACACCGAGCTCGACCCGCTGCGGCCCACCATGACGCTGGAGGCCGTCGCGATGATCCTGGCCACCTACAACCTGGTCGCCGCGCCCGTGGTGGACGAGAACGGGCACCTGCTCGGCGCGGTGACCATCGACGACGTCCTGGACCACCTGCTGCCCGAGGACTGGCGGGAGGCCGCCATGGACGCCGCCGCCGAGGCGGCCGCGGATCCGGAGGAAGAGGCGCTGAGGGGCGCAGAGGGGGCGAGATGACCACACGTCTGGACCAGCCGCGCGAGATCCGCCGCACGATCGTGCCGCGGCCCCACTACGACCCCGAGTCGTTCGGCCGGCTGTCGGAGCGGATCGCCCGGTTCCTCGGGACCGCCCGGTTCCTGGTCTACATGACGGGGTTCATCGTCATCTGGATCGGCTGGAACTTCCTCGCCCCGCACGTCCTGCGCTGGGACCCCTACCCGTTCATCTTCCTGACGCTGATCCTTTCGCTGCAGGCGTCCTACGCGGCGCCGCTGATCCTGCTCGCGCAGAACCGGCAGGACGACCGCGACCGCGTCCAGTACGAGCAGGACCGCGCCCGCAACGAGCGGACCATCGCCGACACCGAGTACATCACCCGGGAGATCGCCGGGCTGCGGGTCGCGCTGAGCGAGGTCGCCACCCGCGACTTCCTGCGCTCGGAGCTCCAGCAGATGCTGCGGGAACTGGACGCCAAGGACCAGCACCCCGCATTCCCGCAGTCCCGGCCTTCCTGATTTCGACCCCGGCCCAGGGGCCTCGCCTGGCGGCTCGGCCCCTGACCGCGACCGGGCGAGCGCGGCTCTCTACGACGGTTCGTCGGCGAGTTTGTCGAGGATGTGGCCGAAGGTGCTCAGGTCGGGCTCGTCCAGCCTGCTCAGCACGTACTCGCGGACGCCCTCGCGGTAGGTGGGGGTCGCGTCGGCCAGCCGGGCCCGCCCCGCCGGGGTCAGCGCCGCGTACAGGCCGCGCGCGTCGCTCGTGCAGGACTGCCGGACGACCAGGCCGTCGCGCTGCAGCCGGTCGATCAGCCGGGTCAGCCCGCTGCGCGACAGCAGCACCCGGTCGGCGAGATCGTTCATCCGCAGCCGGCCGCCCGGGGCCTCGCCGAGGTGCATCAGCACGTCGTAGGAGGCCAGCGCGAGATCATGGTCGGCGAGCAGGTCGGCCTGGAGCCGGCGGGAGATCTGCACCTGGGCGCGCAGCATGCTGCGCCACACCGCCAGCTCGGCGGCCGACATGGTGCTGGACTGCGGTGTCACGCCCCGATCGTACGGTGCCGCGGGCCGCGGGCGAAGGGGCCCGGGCGGGTGTCGCGCGCCCGTGTGAGGTCCGGCACCCGATTGGCCGATACCGCCGCCGGGTTCATACCATGGACGCATGGCCCACCAGTTGACGACCGAGCAGGTGACCGCGGCGCTCGCCACGGTGAACGATCCTGAGATCCGCAAGCCCATCACCGAGCTCGACATGGTCAAGGGCGTCGACATCGCGGCGGACGGCACCGTCCGCGTCGGCGTGTACCTGACCGTTGCCGGATGCCCCATGCGGGACACCATCACCAAGAACGTCACGGAGGCCGTCTCCAAGCTCGACGGGGTCACCTCCGTCCAGGTCGACCTGGACGTGATGAGCGAGGAGCAGCGCAAGGATCTGCAGACCAAGCTGCGCGGCGGCGAGCCCGCCAAGGAGATCCCGTTCGCCAAGCCGAACTCGCTGACCAAGGTCTACGCGGTGGCCAGCGGCAAGGGCGGCGTCGGCAAGTCGTCGGTGACCGTCAACCTGGCCGCGGCCCTCGCCGCGCAGGGCCGCAAGGTCGGCGTCGTCGACGCCGACATCTACGGGCACTCGGTGCCGCGGATGCTGGGCGTCACCGACTCCCCCACCAAGGTCGCCGACATGATCATGCCGCCGTCGGCGCACGACGTGAAGGTCATCTCCGTCGGCATGTTCACCGCCGGGAACCAGCCGGTGGTGTGGCGCGGTCCGATGCTGCACCGGGCCCTGCAGCAGTTCCTCGCCGACGTCTACTGGGGCGACCTGGACGTCCTGCTGATGGACCTGCCGCCCGGCACCGGCGACATCGCGATCTCCGTCGCGCAGCTGCTGCCGTCCGCGGAGATCCTGGTGGTCACCACCCCGCAGCAGGCCGCCGCCGAGGTCGCCGAGCGGGCCGGCGCGATCGCCGCGCAGACCCACCAGCAGGTCGTCGGCGTGATCGAGAACATGTCGTACCTCAGCTGCGCGCACTGCGGCGAGCGGCAGTACATCTTCGGCGAGGGCGGCGGCCAGACCGTCGCCGACGCCCTGGCCCGCACCCTCGGCACCAAGGTCCCGCTGCTCGGCCAGGTCGAGATCGACCCGCGGCTGCGCGAGGGCGGCGACAACGGCGTCCCGCTGGTGCTCGGCGACCCCGACGCGGGCGCCGCCAAGGAGCTGCGCACCATAGCCGACAAGCTCGCCGGCCGCAGCCGCGGCCTAGCCGGCATGTCCCTCGGCATCTCCCCGAAGGGCCGTTAGGACCAGAACAGCGAAAGGCCCCGCCTCCGGCGGGGCCTTTCGCGTACCACCCGCGAACGTCGAAGCCGAGCCCGCATCACGGGCGGGCACGCGGAGCGAGCGCAGCGAGCGGAGCGGGCCCGCCCGACGGTTGTGAGGCTGTTTCCCCGCGGAGCGCCAGCGGAGCGGGGAAACAGCCTCACAACCGCAACGGGGGTTCCAGGGGGTCGCCCCCCTGGGCTAAGTAGCCTCGTTGTCGTACGGGGGGCGTTCGTCGTAGTCGAGGGCCGGGGTGGTGGCCGGGGCCGTGTAGGACGGTGCGTCGTCGTCGAAGAGCTTGCCGTTCAGGAACGAGTCGTCGTCCTCGAACAGGTGCTTGCGGACGAACGTCTTCGGGTGCAGGTCGGCGATGTCGAAGTCCTTGAACTCCGGGCCGAGCCCGGCCTGCAGGTCGGCCTTGGCCGAGTTGGCCATCTGGCGGAACTGCCGCAGCATCCGGCCGGCCTGCCCGGCCACCTGGGGGAGCTTGTCACCGAAGATGACCAGGGCGAGGACGACCAGCACCGCCATCTCACCGAGTCCGACGTCGAACAACCCGTCCTCCACAAGCCGCCGGGGACCGGCCCTGCGCGGACCGGTCCCCCCAGCGTATCCCCAGCCGGGATGAACCCGGCCTTAACATCGTCCGCCCGCATTCTCGCCCCGCTTCCCCGGCCACCGCGCGAGCGCGTCGTCTGACCGGTGGGGCGACGCCGGAGGCGAGTCCCACCGGGAAGCTCGCGAAGCGAGGTCGCGCTCGCACAAGCCCGGTCAGGGAGGCGAGCCGCCAGGCGAGCCTCCCTGAGCCGGGGTTGCTACGAGCCCAGCGTGACCTCGACCGTGCTCTCCTTGCCGCCCCGCTGGTAGGTGACCTTGATGCGGTCGCCGGGGGCGCGGCTGCGGATCTGCGCGATCAGGTCGGTGGCGTCCTCGATCGGCTGGTCGTCGACCTTGGTGATGACGTCGCCGGGCCTGAGGCCCGCCTTGTCGGCCGGGCCGCCCTTGGTCACCGGGTCCTGGCCCTGGACCGCCTGCTGCATGATGCGGGCGCCGCCCTGCTGGTACTGCGGGTCCGGCAGCACGCCGAGCTTGGCCATCTTCACCTGGCCGGTCCTGATGATCTCCTCGGCGACCCGCCTGCCCTGGTTGATCGGGATGGCGAAGCCGAGGCCGATGCTGCCGCTCTGCTCCCCGCCGCCGAGCGACTGGCCGCCCAGCGTGGCGATCGCGGTGTTGATGCCGATCACCCGGCCCTTGGCGTCCACCAGCGGGCCGCCGGAGTTGCCGGGGTTGATCGCGGCGTCGGTCTGGATCGCGTTGAGGTAGGACGAGTCGCCGCCGCCGCCCTCGCCCTGGGTGGGCACGGCGCGGTTCAGCGAGCTGACGATGCCGGTCGTCACCGAGCCCTGCAGGCCGAGCGGCGAGCCGATCGCGATCACCGGGTCGCCGACCGCGATCTTGGTGGAGTCGCCGAGGGCCAGCGCGGGCAGCGAGTGCTGCCCCTCGACCTTCAGCACCGCGACGTCGGAGGACGGGTCGGAGCCCTTGACCGTGGCGGGCAGCGTCTTCTTGTCGTTGAAGATCACCTGCATCCGGCCGCCGTTGCGGGCCTCGGTCACCACGTGGTTGTTGGTGACGATGTAGCCGCCGTTGACGATGAAGCCGGTGCCGCCGACCTCGCCCTGGGACGACTGCACGCGGATCATCACCACGCTGGGCAGCACCCGCTGCGCCACGCCCGCGACGGAGTCCGGCGGGCGGCTCTGCACCTTGGTGTCGCTGCCGCCGCCCCCGCCGAGGCTGACCGAGCCGCCGCCGTCGTCGCCGTCGTCGGTGGCGATCACCCCGATGCCCGCGCCGACGGCCCCCGCCACCAGCGCGACGATCAGCGCCACGACGGCCAGCAGGCCGAGGCCGGGGCCGCGGCCGGACGAGGACGGCGGCGCCGGGACCGGCGCCCAGTTCGGGCCGGTGCCCATCGGCGTCCCGAACGCCCCCATCGGCCGGGGTCCGCCGGGCGGCGGGCCCATCGGCGCCCCGGGAGGCGGCGGGCCCATGGGCGGCCGGCCGCCGGGGGGCGGCGGTCCCTGCGGCGGCCCCTGCGGCGGTCCCTGCTGCCAGCCCCCGTACGGCGGCTGGCCGTGCACGGCGCGCGGGTCCTGGTCGTAGGGGACGAACCCGGGCCGGTGGCGCTGGTCCTGGGGACCGTCCATCGGCTTGTCCATCGGCACGGGGGGCGGCTGCGGCATGTCGCGCGGCGGCGCGTCCTGCAGCGGCACCTCCCGGGGCGCCATGGCGCCGCCGGGCACGTCGTCGTGCGGCGGTGCGTCGCCGCGCGGCGCGTCCGGCGGGGCGAACCCGCCGGACCGCTCTCCCCCGCCGCCCGCCACGAGGCGGTCGGCGCCCTCGGGTTCGGGTCCGGGCTCGGCCTCGGGCTCCGCCGCCGGCTGCTCCAGGGGGATCTCCTGGTCGGTCACCGTCTCGGGAGGAGCCGCCGCGTCCTGCCGCTCAGGCTCCTGCCCGGGGACGGCGTCCTCGTCCCCCGGCCGGCGGTTGTCTTCCGTCATCCCCATCTCTCCTACCGAGCATGGTCCTCATCATCCGTGCTCATCGTGCCGCGATAGGCATGTGGCGAGCGTAAGGCAGAACGCACCGTGACCGCCCCCCGGGTCCGGCGTCCGCGGGCCTTCGCGGCGCCGGGCTCATCGGAACGGGTCGGCCGCCGAGGCCAGGCGGCGGGCGCCGCGCACCAGCCGCGTCCAGAACGGGTCGGGGCCGCGCGGCAGGTCGAAGGCGACCGCCTCCGCCGTGCTCTGCGGCGCGTCGGTCAGGACGGTGTAGACGTACCCGCCGGACGCGGCGACCGCCCAGCGGCGCAGCGACTCGCGGCAGAACACCGTCCGGCCGTGCCGGACGCGCTTCTTCCAGCCGGTCAGCGCGGCGGCGTCGAGGGCGCCACGCTGGACGAACACCGACACCGAGGCCAGCCCGTCGGAGTAGCTGAGGTGGACGGCGCCGCCGGCCTCGCGGCGGGCGTCGTAGAGGGTGAGGTGGCCGGGCAACCGCTTCGGGACGGGCCAGCCGCGGCGCTTCAGGCCGTCGAGGGCGCGGGCGTCGAGCGGCACTTCCAGCAGCGCGGTGGCGGCGCTGTTGGGCGCGGCGTTGGCGCTGGTCGGCTCGTCGGCGGGGGCGTCCACGGCGGAGCCGCGGGAACGGCTCCCGGGCGGCGGGGCACCGCCGGGGGCGGTGAAGCTGATCTCGGTGAAACCGCTGGTGATCACCGGCCGGCCGGTCGCGTCGATCAGCTCGCGGTGCAGCAGCAGCCCGGTCTCGGCGTCCAGCCAGAACCGGCCGGCGGGCGTGCCGTCCCGGCGGCGGGCCTCCACGACGCTCGCGCGGCGGCCGAGGACGACCGCGTCGGAGCCTCGGACGACGCTGTAGTTGCGGGTCAGCAGCGCGAGCGTCCGGGCGGTGAACCCGGTGGCGTCGCCGGCGGAGGCGTCGGGCAGGTAGCCCTCCGCGCCGCCGGAGCCGTAGCGGACCCCGTCGCCGGGGGTGTGCTCGGCGGCGACGCGGGACGTGGCGGACCGGTCGCGGTTCCAGGTCGTCAGGAAGCGCCGCCCCTCGTAGGGGACGCGGCGCGCGGCGTCGGCGGCGGCGCGCAGCAGGCGCACGGCTCCGGGGTCGCTGCGCGGGCGGCGGGCGGCGGCGGGGTCGCCGCCGAGGCCGCAGGCCAGCGCCAGCGCGCCCGCGAGGCCGCCGGCGATGACGGTGCGGCGCCGTCCCCGGCGGCAGGCCGTCGAGGGGGTCGCGGTCACGGCCCCGGGGCGGTCTTGAGCTGGTTGGCCGGATCGGTGAGCGGGTCGGTGACGGGCGCGTCGCCGGTGGTCAGCGCGTGCTCGACGGCGAACCGGTCGAAGGCGGGCGTGACGGTCGGCGGCTGCTCGCGGCCGCCCGCGGCGTAGGAGGCGGTGCCGAGCCCGATGAACAGGGTGGCGGCGCCCACCACGAGGTAGCGGCGGCGGTGCCGGGAGAGCGCGCCGGCGCGGGCCCCGGGCCGGTTGTCGCGGGGCCTCGCGGGCGAGGCGGACCGCACGGGGCGGACGGATGATCGCAGCGGCCGGGCGGGCGGCACGGGCCGCATCGGCTGCGTCGCCGCGGGCGGCTGCGGCGGCGTCAGGCCGGGGTCGGCGGCCATGGCGC
This sequence comes from Actinomadura opuntiae, assembly GCF_030283205.1. Lineage (GTDB taxonomy): Bacteria > Actinomycetota > Actinomycetes > Streptosporangiales > Streptosporangiaceae > Spirillospora. The sequence goes on along the minus strand of NZ_JASNWF010000012.1, from coordinate 120,577 downwards.
GGAGCCGGTCCATGAAGTCGCCGGACGGCAGGTCGTCGGCGCCGTCGGGGGCGGGGATCGCGTTCAGGCCGCGCAGCCGCCCCTTGACCCGGCGCAGGTCGTCGGCCTCGGCCCGGCAGCCGGCGCAGCCGGCGAGGTGGGAGAGCACGCGGTCGCGCTCCCCGGGGTCGAGTTCGTCGTCGATCAGAGCGGTCAGGCGCTCACCAAGGCAGCTCACACGGCCTCCTCACGCAGGGACGTCCCCCCGCGCACCCCGGCGACCGCCGGATGGACACCCTCGTTACGCCTGGTCATGACGCCCCTGTTCGTTCCGTTCCTCGCGTGCGGCCCCGCTGCCCCGCGCGCGTCGCTACACGCCCTCCGGCTGCGGCCGGACGCCTCCGGCCCCGCGAAGGTCGGCGGCTCCGCCGCCGGCCGCCCGCACGCCGCCGGTGGCGGAGATCTCACCGTCGGCCCGCTCCCCCGCGGCGGTGGCCTCGGCGGCCTGCCAGTCGTTGCGCGTCCCGGGGCGGCGCCGCGTCGGCGCCCGGTGCTCCAGCGCGGCCCGCAGCTGCGCCCGCCCCCGGTGGATGCGGCTGCGCACGGTGCCGAGCTTGACGCCCAGGGTGGCGGAGATCTCCTCGTAGGACAGGCCCTCGATGTCGCACAGCACGACGGCGGCGCGGTACTCGGGCGCCAGCGCGTCCAGTGCCGCCTGCACGTCGGCGTCGAAGTTGGTGTCCTCGAACGCCTGCGCGGGCGTGGGCTCGCGGCCCTGCAGCCGCTCGGCGGCGTCGTCGGCGAGCCCCTCGAAGCGGATGCGCTGGCGGCGCCGCGCCATGTCGAGGAACAGGTTCGTGGTGATCCGGTGCAGCCAGCCCTCGAACGTGCCGGGCGTGTAGTTCGACAGCGACCGGAACACGCGGACGAAGACCTCCTGCGTGAGGTCCTCCGCGTCGTGCTGGTTGCCGGTGAGCCGGTACGCGAGGCGGTACACCCGCGCCGAGTGCTCGCGGACGACCTCGTCCCACGACGGCGGCGCCCATTCGGCCTCGGGGGCGTTCTCGCGCGCGGCGCTCCCCAGCCCCTGCCTGGGGCCGACCCCCACAGCGCCTCTAAAACTCAGTGCTGCGACTCCCATGGTGCCGGGCTGTTCCTCTCTGGTGAGCCAAGACTCTTCGCCTTGGAACGGCACGGTCTCGCCTGGGCTGGGGCGGTTCTGGACCGGTTCGGTGCTCGTGTTCCCCACCCACCATGAGGCGGGTGCTTACGTCTGCTGCAACGCGCTGGAACTCCGGATGGTTCCCGGTCAGCGATATGGTCTTTCCAGCATGAGCCAGGCGGGGGTCCCGCGAGGAGGCAGCCATCGACGCCATTCAGGCCACCCTGGCCTACGTGGAGGATTTCCTCCCCGAAGACGAGCCATTGCTGGAGGCCCGGCGGCGCGGCCACGAGATCGGCGCGACCCCGATCGGGCCGGCGGGCGGTGCGGCGCTGCGCTTCCTGGCGACCCTGCTGGGCGCCCGCAACGTCGTCGAGGTCGGCTCGGGCTGCGGGGTGTCCGGCGTGTACCTCATGCGCGGGATGCCGAAGGACGCGGTGCTGACGAGCGTCGACATCGAGCCCGAGCACCAGCGGCTGGCCAAGCTCGCCTACCGCGAGGCGGGGCTCGCCGCGTTCCGCACCCGGATGATCATCGGTCCGGCGCTGGAGGTGCTGCCGCGGCTCACCGACGGCGGCTACGACATGGTCTTCTGCGACGCGGCCAAGCACGAGTACCCCGAGTACCTGTCGGCGGCGCTGCGGCTGCTGCGGCCGGGCGGCGTCGTCGCGTTCGACAACGCGCTGTGGCACGACCGCGTCGCCGACCCGGACGTCCGCGATCCGGAGACCGAGGCGATCCGCGAGGTGCACCGGGCGATCCGCGAGGACGAGCGGCTCGTCCCGCTGCTGGTGCCGGTGGGCGACGGCCTGCTGTGCGCGGTGAAGCGCGACTGACCGGTGACCGGAGTGGAGCGCCAGCGGAACGCGGCCGGTGACACCGCCGAGCCGGACGTGCCCGCCGAGGTGTTCGCGGTGCGCGACCGCGTGACGTGGCGGGCGGTCTGGCGGCTCACCGCCTTCCTCATCCTGTTCGTGGCGTCGATCGGGTTCGTCGCGGGCGGCGTGATCCGCGGCGCGGGCGTCGGCAGCGCCGCGTTCATGGTGATCGGCGTCGCCGGTTTCCTGCTGTTCGGCGCGGGCCTGGCAGCCTCGCTCGGCGGGCTGGCGGCGCGCCGCCCCGTCCTGGAGCTGGACGCCTCGGGGGTGCGGCGGCCGGCGCGCTGGCCGCTGCCGCGCCGGTCCGGGCGCCTGCTGCCGTGGGACGAGGTCGCGGCGATCACGGCGTTGCGCCGCGGCGTCCCCGGCACCCGCCGCGGCGAGCAGGACTACGTGGTGTTCCTGCCGACGCCGGAGCTGGCGGAGATGGCCCGCACGTCCGACCGGCCCGTCCTGGTGGCGCTGACGATGCGGGACGTCCCGGCGACGGCGGCGGCCGTGCCGTGGTGCTTCGCGGTCGGCCCCGGCTGGGACGCCCAGCTCCCGAGGATCGTCAAGGAGGCCCGGCGCCGCCGCCGCGTCCCCGTCATCGACCGCCGCACGAAGTAGGCGGCGCTCAGGCGGCGTAGGCGGCGTAGGCGGCGGTCAGGCGGCGAGCCAGTCGAGCAGGAGGCGGGTGCCGTAGCCGGTGGCGCCGCGGGTGATCTCGGCGTCGTCGGCGGTGGCGCGGCCCGGTCCGGCGACGTCCAGGTGGGCCCAGGTGCGGTCGCCGACGAACTCGCGCAGGAACAGGGCGGCCGCGATGGCGCCGCCGTTGAAGCCGCCGCGGCCCATGTTGGCGACGTCGGCGACGTCGGAGTCGATCGCCGCGCGGTAGTCGTCGACGAGCGGCAGCCGCCACAGCGGCTCGCCCGCCGCGGCACCGGCGGCGGTCAGGGAGGCGGCGAGGGCGTCGTCGTTGGCGAACAGCGCGCCGTACCGCAGGCCCAGCGCGACCTTGGCGGCGCCGGTGAGGGTCGCGACGTCCACGACGGTGTCGGGGTCGAGTTCGGCGTCGGCGTAGGCGAGCGCGTCGGCGAGGACGAGCCGCCCTTCGGCGTCGGTGTTCAGCACCTCCGACGTCCGGCCGCCGTAGTGGGCGATGACGTCGCCGGGCCGCATCGAGGAGCCGGACGGCATGTTCTCGGCGGCGGCGATCAGGCCGGTGACGCGGGCGCGGACGCCGAGGCCGCGCAGCGCGCTCATCACGGCGATGACGACGCCGCCGCCGGCCATGTCGGTCTTCATGGTCTTCATGCCGTCGTTCGGCTTGAGCGACAGGCCCCCGCTGTCGAAGGTGATGCCCTTGCCGACGAGCACGACGTGCCGGTCGGGCGTCCCTTCCGGGGTGTAGGCCAGCTCGATCAGCCGGGGCGGGCGCACCGAGCCGGAGCCGACCGCGAGCAGCCCGCCGAAACCGCCTTCGACCAGCTCCTTCTCGCCCCGGACGCGGGCGGTCAGGCCGGTCTCGGCGGCGACCCGCTCGGCCTGCGCGGCCAGCCACGAGGGGTCCTTCTCGCCGGACGGGGTGTTGGCGAGGTCGCGGGCGAGGGCGGTGGCGCGGGCCCGCGCGGTGCCCCGCTCGATCGCGGGCGCGTCCGCCTCGGGCCCGGCCTCGGTCAGCACGGCCAGGGTGCCGAGCGGGCGCTTGGGCGCGGCGGCGCCGATCCGGAACTCGTAGGAGGCCAGCAGCGCGCCCTCGACGAAGGCGGCGAGGTCGCCGGAGGGGACGCCCGCGGCGAGGGCGGTGCGGCCGCGGCCGCGGCGGGCCAGCGCGGCGCCGGCCCTGCGCAGGTCGGCGGGGGACGCCTCGCCCACCCCGTACAGCAGCAGCTCGCGGACCCGGTCGCCGACCCGGACGGGGGCGGCGACGATCTCGCCCGGCTCGCCCTTGGCCTTGTGCAGGGCCAGCAGCTCGTCCAGCGTGAACGGGAGGGACGCGGCGACCTCCGCGTCCGGGGCCACCGGGCCCTGCCGGACGGGGACCGCCACCGCCTCCGCCGCGAGGTCGGCCGCGGTCGCCGTGACGGTGCCGGCGGCACCGTGGACGCGGGTCTCGATGGGCATGGCGGCAGGTCCCCCCTGAGCTGAGCGTGTGCCGGGTCTTGGTGTTCGGGAAGGGCGACGGTCCCGGCGGGCGCGCCGGGACCCTCGCCCGAAGGCCGGGAGCGGCCGAGCCGTCAGCCCACGACGCCCTTGATGGCCTCGCCCAGCTCCTTGGCCTCGTCGGCGGAGAGCTCGACCACCAGGCGGCCGCCGCCTTCGAGCGGGACACGCATGACGATTCCGCGCCCCTCCTTGGTCACTTCGAGCGGACCGTCTCCCGTCCGCGGCTTCATCGCCGCCATGCGTGCATCCCCTTCCTGCCTAAAGGCCCCGCTTGGGGCCGTTTGGAGCCTCCGGGCACCGTTGGCCGCGTGGCCGCCTGTCGCATCCGCGTCATCAGTAGTGGTCCATTATCTCGTCTCCTGGGCGCGAAGTGGTAACGATCAGCCTCCAGATCGGAGGACGGCAGGCGGCGGCGGCTCCGCGGCGCTGTTCGGCCGGTGCCGGACGGGTGCGCGGAAGCGAGGCGGAAGGGGAGCCCGGTGCGGGACCGGACGGTCACCGCCGCTTCACGGGACCGGTACGGCCCTTGCCCGCCGCGTCCCGGTTCGTCGATGGTGGCCGGGGAAGATCTACCGTCGACTGGGAGGGCACCGCATGTCTGCGACCGTGCTGTACGACGTGACCGAGGGTGTGGGAACAATCACACTGAACCGCCCGGACGCGATGAACTCGCTGACGGCGGAGATGAAGGGCGCGCTGCTGGAGACGGTGCGGCGGGCGGCGGCGGACGCCTCGGCCCGCGCGGTGATCCTCACCGGGGCCGGCCGGGCCTTCTGCGCCGGGCAGGACCTGCGCGAGCACGGCGACAACCTGGCGGCCGGCCGGGGGCTCGACGGCACGGTCACCGAGCACTACAACCCGATCGTGCTGGCGCTCGCGGGGATGGCGAAGCCGGTGGTCGCGGCGGTGAACGGGGTCGCCGCGGGCGCGGGCGCGTCGCTGGCGTTCGCCTGCGACCTCGCGGTCGCCTCGGACAGGGCGCGGTTCGCGACGGCGTTCACCGGGATCGGGCTTGCGCCCGACAGCGGCATGTCGTGGACGCTGCAGCGGCTCGTCGGCCGGGCCAAGGCGGCGGAGCTGCTGCTGCTCGGGGAGCCGGTGAAGGCGCCGGAGGCGCTGGAGCTGGGGCTGGTCAACCGGGTCATCCCGGCCGACGAGCTGGCGCCCGCGGCGGTGGAGCTGGCCCGGCGGCTGGCGGCGGGGCCGACGGTGGCGTACGCGGCGGTGAAGGCGGCGCTCGACCACGCGGCCTCGCACGACCTGGCGTCCGCGCTGGAGCGCGAGGCCGAGCTCCAGGACGAGTGCGCGGCGACCGCCGACCACCGCAACGCCACCGAGGCGTTCATGAAGAAGCAGCAGCCCGCCTTCGAGGGCCGCTAGGGCCTCCTCCTGGACGGGGGTGGGGGTGGCCCCACCCCCGTTCCTGGAGTGCGCGCCAATGTGGCGCGGGGCCCTCGGCGGTTGGCTCGAGGGCATGACACAACGCTCCGCCGCACCGCCCGCCGGGCCCGTCCGCGACCATGTCGCCGTCGCGTCCGGCCTGGTCAAGTCGTACGGGACGGGCGACGGCGCGGTGACCGCGCTGCGCGGCGTCTCGGCGTCGTTCGCCCGCGGCCAGTTCACCGCGATCATGGGGCCGTCCGGCTCGGGCAAGTCGACGTTCCTGCACTGCCTGGCCGGGCTGGACACGGCGACGTCCGGCTCGGTGGAGATCGGCGGCGTGGAGATCACCGGGCTGTCGCGGACGAGGCTGACCCGGCTGCGCCGCGACCGGCTCGGGTTCGTGTTCCAGTCGTTCAACCTGCTGCCGATGCTGACGGCCGAGGAGAACATCCGGCTGACCGGGCGGCTCGGCAACCGCCGCGCGGACCGGCGGTGGTTCGACACGGTCGTGGACGCGCTCGGCCTGCGCGACCGCCTGGACCACCGGCCGAGCGAGCTGTCGGGCGGCCAGCAGCAGCGGGTCGCGGTGGCGCGGGCGCTGTTGACGCGGCCCGAGGTGCTGTTCGCCGACGAGCCGACCGGGAACCTGGACTCGCGCTCGGGCGCGGAGGTGCTGGGGTTCCTGCGCTCGGCGGTGGACTCCTACGGCCAGACCGTGATCATGGTGACGCACGATCCGGCCGCCGCCGCGCACGCCGACCGGGTGCTGTTCCTCGCCGACGGCGTGATCGTCCACGAGCTCGGCGCGCCCACCATCGACCGGGTGCTCGCCGTGATGCGCCGGATGGAGGGCTGATCACCGTGTGGCTCATCGCGCGGCGCTCGTTCGCCGAGGGCTGGCTTCGGCTGGCCGCCACGATGCTCGCGGCGCTGTTCTCGATCGGTCTGATCGCGGGGTCGCTGCAGTTCACGCTGCGGGCGCAGGAGGCGGTGTCGGGCAGCGACGCCAGCGAGTACGCCCGCGCCGACGTGCTCGTCCAGGGCGGCTCGGTGGACGCCGACGACCCGTACGCGGTGCCGGACGGGCAGGTGGCCCTGGCGAAGGTCGCCGGGCGTCCGGGCGTCGCCGCCGCGGCCGGGGACGCGTCGGTCCCGGTGACCGCGAGCGGCCCCGACCACAAGACGATCATGCCGCCGGCGGGGGCGCGGACGCTGCTGCGGCCCTGGACGCCGGCCCCGGTGCTGAACCCCTACCACCTGGAGTCGGGACGCGCGCCCGCCGCCGACGGCGAGGTCGCCGTCACCCGGCACGCCGCCCGCGCCGGGAAGCTGGGCACCGGCGACGCGCTGACCGTCCTGACGCCGAAGCAGGCCCGGACGATGAAGGTCGTCGGGATCGTCACCGTCCAGGGGCACAGCGCCGTCGCGAGCGGCGACCTGTTGCTCGCGCCGCCCGCCACCGTCCAGCAGGCCGCCGGGCTGCCCGCCGGGACCTGGCAGACCGCCTGGGTGAAGGCCGCGCCCGGTGTCGCACCGGCGAAGCTGAGCCGCGAGCTGTCGCGGGAGTTCGGGTCCGCCGCGACGGTCCGGACTGCGGGCAGCGTGCGGCACGCGCAGTCCGCCGACCTTCAGGGCGCCGGGGCTTCCATCGGCGGCGCGATCGGGATGCTCTCGTCCATCGCGGTGTTCGTCGGCCTCTTCGTGGTGTCCAACACCTTCGGCACCCTCGTCCGGCAGCGGACGCGGCGGCTCGCGCTGCTCGGCGCGATCGGCGCCACGCCGCGGCAGATCAAGCGGCTGATCCGGCTGGAGGCGCTGGTGCTCGGCGTCGTCGCCTCGGCCGGCGGAGTCCTGCTCGGATACGCCGTCTCCGGCCTGCTGACCAGGCTGTTCGCCGAGGACGGCTTCGACATCAGCGCCGCCGACGCGCAGTACGGCTGGATCGCGCTCGCCGTCCCCGCCGCCGTCGGGATCCTCGTCACCCAGCTCGCCGCGTGGCGGGCCGCCCGGAAGGCGGCGCGCATCTCCCCTATGCAGGCGCTCAGGGCGGCGAGCGCCGACACCGCCGGCCGCCGCTGGCCCCGCCTCGCCGGCGCCTTCGCGGTCTTCGCCTTCGCGTGGGCGTTCTTCGGCCCCGTCTGGGCGATCCGCGCCGAGGAACCGCCCGGACCGGACCGCACCGCCGGGACGTCCGTGCTGATCCTGATGGGCTCCATGACGACCGTCGCGGCCCTCGCCGTGCTCGCCCCGTTCTTCGTCGGGCCGCTCGGCGGCCTGGTCGGCCGGATCGGGATGGCCGTCAGCGGTGAGGCCGGACGGCTCGCCCGCGCCACGATCACCCGCAGCCCGCGGCGGGTCTCGTCCGCCGCCTCGTCGCTGATGCTCGGCGTCGCGCTCGTCGGCGCCACCGCGATGGTGGTGATGTCGGCGAACGGCCGGTTCGACGAGGCGGGACGGCAGGTGATGCGGGCCGATCACGCGATCGCCGCGACCGGCCGCACGTCGGAGGGCCCGGCGCCGCTCCCCCGCGACCTCGCCGCCAAGGCCGCCGCCGTGCCCGGCGTCTCGCACGCCGCCGCGCTCACCTCGTCCAGCGTCAAGCTCGTCTCGCCGGTGCCGAAACACCATGACGACGACTCCACATCGCTCTACATCACCGTGGCGGGGCTGGATCAGGGCGCGCTGCCGTCCGTGCTGCGCCTCGGCGGGCACCTCCCGCCGCTGCGCGACGGTCAGATCGGCCTCACGTCCACGGTCATGAAGGCGAACGGCCTGCACAAGGGCCAGCGGATCATCGTCCGGGGCGCGAAGGGCCGCACTCCGCTCACCGTCGCGGGCGCCTACCACGACCCGTCCCACCTGTTCGCCGACGGCGCGCTCGTCGCCCCGTCCACCATGGACCGCCTCGACCCGGACGCCACCGCCCAGGCGATCCTGGTCAGCGGCGGCTCCACCGGCGCGCTGTCCCGCGCCATCGCCGACGTACCCGGCACCAAGGTCATGGACAAGGGCGCCTACGTGAAGACGGCGTCCAGCTCGATGACCAAGGGGATGCGGGTGATCTACGGGTTCATCGGCATGGCGCTGCTGCTGTCGCTGTTCGGGATGGCCACCACGGTGTCGATGAGCGTGGCCGAGCGGACCCGCGAGTTCGGGCTGCTCGGCGCGGTCGGCGCGACGGTGGCGCAGATCCGGGCGATCGTCCGGTGGGAGGCCGCCACGGTCGTGCTGCTCGGCGGCCTGCTCGGGGTCGGCTCGGCCGTCGGCACCGTCGCCCTGCTGCACATCGCGACGGGCAGCTCGTTCCTGCGCCCGGACGCGCCTTGGTGGCTGTTCGTCCTCATCGCCGCCGGCGCCGCCGCGGTCACCCTCGCGACCTCGGCGCTCCCCGCCCGCCGCGCCGCCGCCGTCCCCGTCCTGGAAGCCGCCAAGGCCGAATGATCAGGGCTTCATCCCCCGGCCGCGAAAGGCGCACCCGGTCAGGTGGTCGTCGACGAGGCCGCAGGCCTGCATGAGGGCGTAGGCGGTGGTGGGGCCGACGAAGCGGAAGCCGTGCCGCTTCAGCTCCTTGGCGAGGGCCTTGGAGTTGTCGGTGTACGCCGGAACATCGGACATGTCGGCGTATGCGGGGGCGTCGGGGTCGGCGTAGCGCCATGCGGTGGCGGCCAGGCCGCCGGGCAGGTCGAGCGCGGCGCGGGCGTTGTTGATCGCCGCGTCGATCTTCGCGCGATTGCGGACGATCGACACGTCGGCCATCAGCCGCTCGACGTCCCCGGGCCCGAACGCGGCGACCTTCTCGGGGTCGAAGCCGCAGAAGGCGGCGCGGAACCCCTCGCGCTTGCGCAGGATCGTCAGCCAGGACAGCCCCGACTGGAACGCCTCCAGGCACAGCCGCTCGTACAGGCCCTGGTCGTCGCGGACCGGACGGCCCCATTCCTCGTCGTGGTAGGCGACGTAGTCGGGGGCCGACAGCCCCCACGGGCAGCGGGCCAGCCCGTCCTCGCCTCGGATCGCGGTGCTCACCGGCCCGTTCTACCGCATGCCCACGACAGAACGAATCCGGCGGAACGACGCCGGCTCAGGAAGGGGCGGCCGCCAGTGCCGCCAGCCTGCGCAGGCCGATGGTCATGAACGCCTTGACGACCGGGCCCGCGACGAGCCAGCCGGCGCGGCCGAGGACGCCGAGGGGCAGGTCGACGCGTTCCGCCCACACCACCCGGGAGCCCCCGCCGTACGGGAGCACCTCGAACCATGCCTCGCCGCGCACCACGCGCCCGGTGTGCCGGACGGCGACGAAGCGCCCGTCCCGCCAGTCGGTGACGACCATGGTGTCGAGGAAGCCGGCCGGGCCGATCCCCGTCCACGCGCGCAGCTCCGCGCCGACCTCGCGGCCGCCCTCGGCGCGGGTGAACGGCATCCACTCGGCGTGCCGCGGCCAGTCGGTGAGGACCTCGAAGAGCCGTTTCGGCGGGGCGTCGCAGAACGCCTCGGCGTGCACGGCGACCTCGCTCACGGAATTTCCCATGGCCCGTCCTTGCCCGTTTCGGGCTCGTCCTCCGCCTTCTGCCGCTCCGGATCCTTCCGCAGCCGGATCGGCGGGGCGTCCTGCTCGGGGAAATGCGGGTCGTTCAGGCCGTGCAGCGCGCCGATGCGCTCGGGCTCGGGCGCCATCGGGGCGCCGTGGCGCAGGTCGTCGAGCCGCCGCTCCAGCGCCGCCACCCGGGCGTCGCGCTCGGCGAGGGCACGGGCGAGGTCGCGGAACGCCTGGTCGGCCACGGGCGCCTGGTACCCCCAGAACGCGCGGGGCAGGCGCAGCGCGAGGACGTCCCGCGGCGTGACGTGCCGGCCGTCGCCGAGCGGCAGCGGCGGATGGTCGGGGTGCGCCTCGGTCAGCTCCCCGCCCCGGCCCATCGCGAGGACGACGACGGAGCCCAGCACGGCCAGGCCCGCCAGCACGAAGACCACGACCAACATCTCGCTCCGATCTCCTCGCGACTCCCCACCCCCGATCGTGCCACGCTTGGGCGCATGGGGTTGCACGAGCACGGCGCGCGGACGCGGGAGAGCACGATCCTGACCGGGCCGGAACCGGCGCCGGACGGGACCGTGGACGCGGGCACGGCGCCGCCGGCGGCGCGGGTGAGCGAACTGGTGGAGCGGGCCGGGCCGTCCGGCGCCGTCCTGGTGGCGCTGGAGTCGGACGCGGCGGACCCCGACCCCGGGCTGATGGCCGCCGCGTCCGTCTACGCCTGGCTGGGCGCGACCGTGTTCCGCGTACCCGCGCCGCAGGCGGACGGCGTCCGCCAGGTCCTCGACATGGTCGCCTCCATCCGCGGCACCCGCCCCCCAACCGCCACCCGCCGCGGCCTCGCATAGCCGGGCGACGATGCCCGTCCGGCCGCCGAGCCGGGCTCAGCCGCGGATCTTGTACCAGGGACCGGTGATCGCGAAGGTGACGCCGGGGCCCTCCTGCCGGTTGGCGAACAGGATGCGGCCGTCCAGGGAGAAGGTCACGCCGGTGAACTCGCTGCCGTTGAGGGCGTTGCGGGCCATCGCGAACGGCTTGCCGGCCTTGGTGGTGCCGACGAGGTGCTGCTCGCCGTCGCCGTCCTCGGCCAGCATCACGCCGCCGCCGTACGGGGAGACGGTGATGTTGTCAGGGCCGTCGAACTTGCCGCCCGGCTTGAACACCAGCTGCAGCTCGATCTCGTTCTTGCGCGGGTCGTAGGTCCACACCTGCCCGGCGTGGTCGGCGGCGCCGCCGTCGGCCTTGTGGGAGTAGGAGCAGACGAAGTACGCCTTGCCGTGGCCCCACCAGGCGCCTTCGAGCTTCTGGCTGCGGGTGATGGAGTCGAACTGCATGCGGGTCGACTCGGTCTTCGCCGACGGGTCCGGCACGGCCACCCAGCGGCAGTGCAGCTTGGTGCCCGGCTCCTGGACGACCGACAGGTCCGGGACGCCCCGGACGTTCATCGCCTCGAGCCGTCCGCCCTGAAGGTAGGCGTGGTAGTCGCCGCGGTGCGCGCGCGGGCGGAACCGGTAGAACAGGCCGAACGGGCCGTGCGCGTCCTCGGTGAGGTAGGCGGTGAGGGTGTCGGGGTCGACGGCGACGGCCTCATGGGCGAAGCGGCCGAGCCCCGTCAGCGGGACGGGCTTGGTGCGCTTGCCATGCGGGTCGACCTCGAAGACCCAGCCGTGGCTCTTGGTCTGACCGGTGAACCCCTCGGTCTCCTCGCAGGTCAGCCAGGTGCCCCACGGGGTGCGTCCGCCGGCGCAGTTCGTGGACGTCCCGGCCAGGCTCACGTACTGCGACAGCAGGTCGCCGTCCTTGTCGACCTCCAGCGTGGTCGTGCCGCCGTTGGCCGCCGGGTCGTAGGTGAGCGCGGCGGGCGCCACGGCGCGGGTGCCGTTGTTGCTCTGCTCGTGGTTGCGGACGAGCCGCGTGTTGCCCGGCTTGCCGCCGGGGACGGTGGCCGTGCCGTCGTGGTGCCCCGGGACGACGACGCCGTCGGAGATCGGGTCGCCCTCGGTCGACAGGGTCTTGTAGGAGAAGCCCGCGGGCAGGTCCAGCACGCCCTTGGGATCGGGGATCAGCGGGCCGTAGCCGTAGGCCTCGCCGGTATCGGCGCCCGCGGACGTCTGGAAGACGGAGTCGAGGCTCCCGGCAAGGGCGATGGACAGCGCGCCGGCCGCGCCGCCCTTCATGACACCGCGACGGGTCACGGACATGGTGGTCTCCTTCAGCATGAGGGGATCACGCAGGAGCGTCGCGGCCGGCGCTGAACCGGAGGTGAACGATCATCTGCCGAACGGCAAACCCCCAGGACAATCTTGGGCTCGGGGCCCCGCGGGGCTCACAGCTCGGCCTCCGCGTAGTCCTCGACGCTCATCCCGATCCGCGGCTGGGACCGTTCCAGCAGATCGAACGCCTCGGGCACCGACGCCGTCCAGCCGATCGCGTCCCAGATCTTCGGACGGGCGAAGCCCTGCTCGGTGAGCCCCTTCATCAGCTCGCGGAGCGGCTCGTACACGCCGGTCGGGTCGAGGACCACCACCGCCTTGTCGTGCATGCCGAGCGTCCGGGCCGTCCAGATCTCGAACAGCTCCTCCAGCGTGCCGATGCCGCCCGGCAGGATCAGGAACGCGTCGCTGCGCCGGTCCATCTCCCCCTTGCGGCTGCGCATGTCGTGCGTGACGACCAGCTCGTCGCTGTCGTCGTCGGAGACCTCGAGGTCGACCAGCCCCTCGGGGATCACCCCGACGGTGCGGGCGCCGCCGGCCCGGGCGGCGCGGGCGACGGCGCCCATGCACGAGACCCGTCCGCCGCCGCTGACCAGGCTGTGCCCGCGGCGGGCCAGCTCGTCCCCGACCTCGGCGGCGAGGTCGACGTAGCGCCGGTCGATCTTGGTACTGGAGGAGCAGAACACGCAGACGGCCAGGGGCATGGCGCACGCCTTTCACGGTCGGGGACGGGCGGTGCCCACTCTAGGAGAGCCGCTCCGGCGCGAAGTCCTCGCGCAGCCGCGGCGCCAGCGCCACCACCACGACCATCAGGGCGAGGAAGACCACCATCACCGCGTGCAGCCCGGCGGTCCCGGTGAGCGCGCCGATGATCGGCGGCCCGGCCAGGAACCCGACGTAGCCGATGGTGGACGCGGCGGCGATCGCGGGCCCGGGCGCGCCGGGCGCGCGCCGCGCCACGTGGCTGAAGGTGACCGGGACGACGGCGGCCAGCCCGAGCCCGATCAGCGCGTAGCCGGCCAGGCTCGTCCAGGTGAACGGCAGCGCGAGCGCGACCACGGCGCCGGACGCGGCGAGCGTCGCGCAGCCGAACAGGAACCGGTGCGAGCCGGTGCGGGCGCGGATCCGGTCGGCGGCGAGCCGCCCGACCACCATCCCGGCGGAGAACACCGCGAACCCGGCGGCGGCCAGCCAGGGCGGCGCGCCGGTGACGTCGCGCAGGTACACCGACCCCCAGTCGTTCACCGTCCCCTCCCCCATCAGGGCGCAGAACGCCACCAGGCCGGGCGTCCACACGCCGCGGCCGGGGCGGGCCAGCGACGGCCCGGGCCCGCCCGCGTTCGGCGGGTCGGGCGGCAGGAACGCGGTGGCGACCGCGCACAGCGTGGACAGCAGCACGGCGACCAGCAGGAAGTGCGTCTCGGGGTTGAGCCCGGCGTGCGCCGCGAAGCCGCCGGCCGCAGCGCCGGTGACGCCGCCGAGGCTGAACATGGCGTGGAAGCCGCCCATCAGCGGGCGGGCGCTGAGCCGCTCGGCGAGGGCGCCCTGGGTGTTCATGGCGACGTCCACGACGCTGTTGGCGACGGAGAACGCGGTGAGCGCCCCGGTCAGCCAGCTCAGCCGCGGGGCCAGCGCGACCAGCGGCAGCGCGCCGAGGTAGATGCCGGCGCCGGCCAGGATGCGGCGGCTGCCGAGCCGGGCGACCAGCAGGCCGGCCAGCGGCAGTCCCGCTAAGGCGCCGGCGGCGAGGCCGGTCAGCGCGATCGACAGCTGGCCGGGGGACAGCTCCAGGGCGTCCCGGACGTCGGGCACCCGGGCGGCCCAGGTGGAGAACGCGGCTCCGTTGGCGAAGAAGATCGTGCCGACGGCGAGCCGCGCGGCCCGGCCGCGGCCGGCCGCCGGCGGCGCCGGGGGGCCGGCGCCGGCGTCGTCGGTGCCCGCGCGGGGCCCTCGTGTCCTGCTTCTGGGCATGCTCGACTCCCCTGGGGTGTGGGTGCGGTGCTCCGCCCGCCGCAGGGCCGCCGCTCGGGGCCGGCGGGCGCGGGCGGGAACCGAGGGCCCGCGCGATCGGCGCCCCGGCACGGTGCCGGGCACGCTCGCGCGGGCCATCGGGAGTGACTGTCTTGGAACGTTCCTACAGCGGACCGGCCGACACGACCGGACCGGCCGGGGCGCGGCGCGGCCGCCGGGCGGCGGTCACGCCTTCAGCGCGGGCTCGCGACTGAAGGCGACGGTCACGCTGGGCAGCTCGGGGAACGGGCCGAGATGCTCGGCGAGCGACCTCAGGCCCGCCGCCAGCGTGATCTTCGGCTCGTACCCGATGCCGCGCAGCTTGGAGATGTCGGCCACCAGCCGGAAGCTGTCGGCCAGCTCCGACTCGTCCGGCTTCAGCCGCGACGGCTTGCCGGTGGCGACCGCGACGGCGTCGGCGAGGGCCCGCATGGACACCTCGCGCCCGCTGCCCATGTTGTAGACCTCCCCCGGCTCCCCGTTGTCGGCGATGGTGATCAGCGCCGAGCACACGTCCGCGACGTGCACGAAGTCGCGGGTCTTGCGGTCGATGTCGCCGACGACGGGGATCGGCAGCTCGTTCAGCTGCCAGCGCAGGAACTGCGACACCTCCCCGCCGGCGGTGCGCGGGTCCTCGCCGGGCCCGTACACCACGAACGACCGCGCGATCATCACCTGCAGCCCGAGCGCGTCGTGCAGGCTGCGCAGCGTCAGCTCGCCGGACAGCTTGGACGCCCCGTACGGCAGGAACGGGGCGATCGGGTGCTCCTCGGTCATCGGGAACGTCTGCGGCGTGCCGTAGACGATCGCCGAGGACATGTACACCAGCCGGCCGACCTGGTTCTCCACGCAGGCGTTGCCGACGTTGCAGGTGCCGAGGCCGTTGACCTGGAAGTCGAACCTCGGGTTCTGGACGGACAGGGTGCCGCTGGCGTTGCCCGCCAGGTGGTAGACGACGTCGACGCCGCGCAGCGCGAGCAGCGTCTCGCCGTAGTCGCGCAGGTCCGCGCGCCGGTGCTGGACGCCCGGCAGGGCGCCCAGCTCCGGTGCCGGCTGGGCCAGGTCGACGACGACGACCTCGTGTCCGTCGTCGACCAGCCGTGCCACGAGATTGCTCCCGACGAAGCCGGAGCCGCCGGTGACGGCGACGACCTTCCTCTGGGGGCGTGAACCGTTCGATGCCTTGCCCATGGTGAGGCTCCAGACGTCAAGTGCTCCCTGCCGGGCGCACGAGGGGGTTGGTTGCGGACGCGCGGGGCCGGGTCAGCGGCCCCCGCCGAGTTCGGCGACGCCGCGGCGCACCGCGGCGATCATGTGCTCCACCTGCGCGTCGGTGAGGTGGTCGTAGATGGGCAGCTGGATCTGGTGCTCGAAGTAGGTCTTCTCGGCGACCGGGCACTCCCCGTAGCGGTGTCCGAGCGCCCGGAACTCCGGGAGCAGGTGGATCGGGAAGTACCGGATGACGATCTCGATTCCCTCCTTTTCCTGCAGATGGCGGATGAAGTCGTCCTTCGGGGCGCCGACGACCTCGGGGTCGTAGAAGCACGTGTAGAGGTGGTAGACGTGGTGGGCGTAGGGCTTCTCGGACTGGACGCCGATGCCCCGGATCCCGTTGAGCCCGTCATCGAGCCGGTGCGCGATCTCCCGGCGGCGTCCGTTGAGCCGGTCGAGCTTGCCGAGCTGGACGATGCCGAGCGCGGCGGACAGCTCGCTCATCCGGAAGTTGTTGCCGACGAGGTAGCGGCCGCCGGCGTAGTCGTGGGTGTAGGACCGCAGGACGTGCGCGTCCTTGTAGTAGGCGGGCTGGGCGTGCGGGCCGATGCGCCGGTCGTCGCGCTCGACCATCTCGCCGTAGTTGTGGATCGTGCCGAGGGCGCGCGCCATCTCGGCGTAGCGGTCGTCGCGGGTGACGAACGCGCCGCCCTCGCCGGTGGTCATGTTTTTCAGCGAGTGGAAGCTGAAGCAGCCGATGGTGCCGATGGTGCCGAGCGCGCGGCCCTTGTAGGTGGCGCCGGCGGCGTGCGCGCAGTCCTCGACGACGGTGAGGCCATGCCGCCGCGCGATCTCCATGACCGGGTCCATGTCGACGGCCTGGCCGCCGAAGTGCACGACCCAGATCGACTTGGTCCGCTCGGTGATGAGCGGCTCGATGGTCGTCGGGTCGATGTTGAGCGTGTCGGGGTCGACGTCGGCGAACTTGACGACGCAGCCGCGGGCCTGCAGCGGCCAGGTCGTCACCCAGAACGTCTGCGGGGTCGTGATCACCTCGTCGCCCGGCTGCAGCTCGAGCACCTGGGCGGCCAGGAACAGCGCGGTCGTGCAGGAGCTGGTCGCCTGCGCGTGCGGCGAGCCCAGCCGCTCGGCGAGCAGCCGCTCGAACTCCTTGCCGCGCGGACCCATCGCGAGCGTGTCCTGCCGCAGCGCCTCGCCGACGGCCTTGATCTCCTCCTCGCCCAGCCGGTTCGAGATACCGCTGTAGGGCACCACGTACGTCATGCCAGTCCTCCCTTGGTCCGTGATCGGCATTCGTGATCGGCATCGGTGTGGCCGGCGCGCGGTCCGTGCGGGACCGCGCGGGTCCGCACCCGATGCGTCGCCGGAGCCCGGCGACCCGCGGAACACGGCGGCATCGACCGGCGATGGTAAATCTCGTTTGAAGGTATGACGGGGCGCGGCCTACCGGGAAAGCTCATCGGTGCGGCCCGTGCTCCGATGGTAATTGAGTTCAGATCCCGAGCGGTATCGACGTCAGGGAAGAAGATGGTAACCCGCCGCCGCCGGGTGGCGGCAAAACCGTGCGTTAGGTAAAGCCTTGATATTGCATTCGACGGTCCAAGGGAAATATCACCCGATGTCGCGCGCGGCCGGACCAAGAGGGAAAAGGCCGGGCGAGCGGCGCGGCGGCATGGCCGCCGCGCCCGCGGGTACGGTGATCGACAGGTGCGCCGCGCGGGCGCGCCGTTCCGGCCGCCGATCGGCATCGTGGCCGGTGAGAGCCTTGATCACAGCACCACATGGAGGGTGGACGGATGCGGGAGGCACCCTCCGCCGGCCGGCGGACGGCCCTGGTGACCGGTGCGTCGCGCGGCCTGGGCGGCGCGATCTCGGCCGCGCTGGCCCGCGACGGCGCCCGCGTCGCGATCAATTATCTGCGCGACCACGGCGCCGCCGAAGCGCTGCGCGCGCGAATAACCGAAGCGGGCGGGCGCGCCGAACTCTTCCGCGCCGACATCACCGACGAGGCCGAGGCCGATGAATTGCACGACCGCGTCGTGGCGGCCTTCGGAGGCCTCGACATTCTGGTGCTGAACGCCACCGGCCCGCAGCCCGACCTGCCCGTCGAGGAACTGTCCTGGCGCGATGTCCTCGATCAACTGGAATTCTTCGTCAAGAGCCCGCTGCTGCTCGTCCGCAGGGCCCTGCCGGGCATGCGGGAGCGCCGGTTCGGCCGCATCGTGCAGATCGGCTCCGACGTGGTCGCGCTCGGCCCGGCGCACTCCAGCGCCTACGTCGCCGCCAAGTCCGCCCAGCTCGGGCTGACCCGCAGCTGGGCCCGCGAGTTCGGCCCGTACGGCATCACGGTCAACTCGGTCGCGCCCGGCTGGATCCCGACCGACCGGCACAGCTCCATCGGGCCCGGCGCCCGCGAGGAGTACGTCGGCCGGGTGCCGCTCGGGCGCCTCGGCGTCCCCGTCGACGTCGCCGAGGCCGTCGCCTTCCTGGCCTCCGACCGCGCCGCGTTCATCACCGGCCAGACCCTGACCGTCAACGGCGGGACGGCGTTCCTCTAGCGGTGCCGCTTATTCGGCGGCGTCCGCCGCCGTGCGGATGCCCCGGGCGGCACCCGCGACGACGGCGCGAGGGGGTCAGGTGCCGTCGACGCCCTGTTCGGCGGCGACCTCGACGGCGGCCTGCTCCTGCAGGCGGCGCTCCTGCTCGATGTGCGCGTCCACGATGACCTTGACGACCTCGTCGGGGTCGTCGGTGACGTGGATCAGGTCCATGTCCTCGGCGGAGATCTTGCCGGACGGCAGCATCGTCGCGCGCACCCAGTCGATCAGGCCGCCCCAGAACTCGGTGCCGACCAGCACGATCGGGAACCGGGTGATCTTCTTGGTCTGGACGAGGGTGACCGCCTCGAACAGCTCGTCCAGCGTGCCGAACCCGCCGGGCAGCACCACGAACGCCTGCGAGTACTTCACGAACATCGTCTTGCGGACGAAGAAGTAGCGGAACTCCAGCCCGATGTCGATGTGGTCGTTCAGCCGCTGCTCGAACGGCAGCTCGATGCCGAGGCCGACCGACAGCCCGCCGTTCTCGTCGCAGCCCTTGTTGGCCGCCTCCATGATCCCCGGGCCGCCGCCGGTGATCACCGCGTAGCCGGCGTCGTGCAGCCGGGCGCCGATGTCCACGGCCATCTCGTACTCTTGCGACCCCGGCTTGGTGCGGGCGCTGCCGAAGACGCTGACCGCCTTCGGCAGCTCCGCCAGCAGCCCGAACCCCTCGACGAACTCGGCCTGGATCCGCAGCACCCGCCAGGGGTCGGCGTGCACCCAGTCGGCCGGGCCGCGGCTGTCCAGCAGCCGCTGGTCCGTGGTGGTCTGCGGGACGGCGCGCCCGCGCAGTGTGGCCGGCCCCTGCTGCCGGCGCGTCCGGGGATTCACTTCGCGTGTCATGGGGCCACGGTAGTGCGGCCCGCCGATCGTCAGCCGCCGATTTCGGATCGGCTCGGCGACGGTGCGGTTACGGGCGTCCCTCCCGGTTCGTCCGCCGGACGGCCGGGGACGAGCAGCAGCGCGACCAGCGCGGCCGCCAGCGCGGCCCCGGCCGACGCCAGCATGCCGGCCTGGAACCCGTCGGTGAGCGCGACCGCGGGGACCCGCGCGGAGGAGTGCTCGGTCGCCGCGGTGGACACCGCGACCACCACGGCCAGGCCGAGCGCGCCGCCGACCTGCTGCGTCGTGTTGATCAGCCCGGACGCCAGGCCCGACTCCTCCGCCGACGCGCCCGCGGTGGCGGCGACGGTGACCGACACGAACATCAGCCCGCCGCCGATCCCCATGACGATCGCGGGGCCGAGGACGTCCGCGGCGTAGTGGCCGGTCGCGGACATCCGGCTGAACCAGGCCAGGCCGGCCGCGACGGTGGCGAGCCCGGCGGCCAGCGGCGCCCGCGTGCCGAACCGGGTGACCAGCCGGGCCCCGGCTCCGGCGCCGGCCGCCATGGTGACCGCGACGGGCAGCTGCCCGAGCCCCGCCCGGATCGGCCCGTACCCCTTGACCTGCTGCAGGTAGAGGGTCATGACGTAGAACATCGGGAAGACCGCCATCGTGGCGAGGACGGCCGCGAGGTTGCCGCCGCGCAGCGACCGCCCTCGGAACACGCCAAGCGGGACGAGCGGGTGCCGCGCCCGCGCCTCGACCGCGACGAACGCGGCGAGCAGCGCGGCGGCGCCGGCGCCCCGCAGGTAGGTCGCCGTGGAGTCCCAGCCGGCGTTGTTCGCGTCCACGAGCGTGTAGACGAGCAGCGCCAGCCCGCCGGTGACCGCGACCGCGCCGAACAGGTCGAAGCCGTGCACTGTCCGGTCGCGGGCCTCGGGCAGCAGGACGGGCGCGAGCGCGATGGCCGCGGCGCCGATCGGGACGTTGACGAACAGCACCGCCTCCCAGCCGAACCAGTCGGTGAGCAGCCCGCCGAGGATCGCGCCGGCCGCCCCGCCGGCGCCCGCGACCGCGCCGAACAGCCCGAGCGCCCGGTTGCGCTCCGGGCCGTCGGGGAACAGCGTCATGATCAGCGAGAGCGCGGCGGGCGCCGCCAGCGCCGCGCCGAGGCCCTGCACGGCCCGCGCGCCGACGAGCGCGCCCGCGGCGGGGGCGAGCCCGCCGGCCAGCGAGGCGGCGGTGAACAGCGCGAGCCCGGCGACGAACATCCGGCGCCGTCCGGCCAGGTCGGCGACCCGGCCGCCGAACAGCAGGAAGCCGCCGAAGGCCAGCGTGTAGGCGTTGCCGACCCAGGACAGGTCGGCCCGGTCGAAGTGCAGGTCGCGGCCGATGGACGGCAGCGCGACGTTGACGATCGAGGCGTCCAGCACCAGGACGAACTGGACGGTGACGAGCAGGGCGAGGGCGAGCCCCCGCTGCCGGGCGGCCATGCGCGGCTCCTATTTGGAAGTCGAATTCCGGTTCCGCTTGCGATCCTGGACGATACGGAAGCCCGATTCCGGTTGTCAATCCGTGGTTGACTTGACGCGATGACCGCCACCCCGTCGAGTCCCCGGCCGCTGCGGGCCGACGCCCGCCGCAACCGCCGCCGCGTCCTGGAGGCCGCCCGCGCCGCGTTCGAGGCGGACGGCAACGAGGCCCAGATGGAGGACATCGCGAAGCGCGCCGGCGTCGGCGTCGGGACGATCTACCGGCATTTCCCGACCAAGCAGGCGCTCATCGACGAGCTGACGGCCGAGTGGATGGCCGACGGCGCCGCCAAGGCCGCCGACGCCCTGAGGGAGCCCGACCCGTGGGACGGGGTCGTCCTGTTCGTCCGCCGCAGCGCCGAGATCATGGTCCGCAACCGCGGGCTGCGCGAGGTCTTCGGCGACATCGGGCAGCTCTTCGAGGAGGGCGCGCGCGTCCAGAACCACGACCTGCACGACAAGGTGTCCGCGCTCCTCGACCGCGCCCGCGCGGCCGGGGTGCTGCGCCCCGACGTGGGCGTCAACGAGTTCCGGGCCCTGATGTGCGGCCTGGCCGTGGCCGTCACCAACACGCCGCCGGGCGCGCACCAGCTCTACGCCGACGTCATCCTCAAAGGTCTGCGGACCTGACCGTCCCTACCGGTGGTCGCGGAAGAACTCGGCGATGTCGCGGGCGAGCAGGTCGGGTTCCTCGTGCGCGGCGAAATGCCCACCGCGAGGCATGCGGGTGTACCTGGTGACGTTGTAGGTCCGCTCGGCCCAGCTGCGGGGCGGCCGGCTGATGTCGGCCGGGAACAGCGCGACGGCCGTGGGGACGTCCACACGCTCCACACGTCTTGTCAGACCCTTGTTGTACTCGTAGTAGGGCCGGAAGGAGGTCGAGATGGTTCGAGTGAACCAGTACAGCGACGCCTGGGTCAGGACGAAGTCGTCGCTGAAGCGGGACGACAGGTCGCCCCCACTGTCGCTCCACGCGCGGTACTTCTCGACGATCCAGGCGAGCAGCCCGGCAGGCGAGTCGGCCAGCCCGTAGCTCAGGGTGAGGGGCCGGGTGCTCTGCTGGTGCTGGTAGCCGCCCTCTTCGGCGCTCCACGCCGTCACGGCCTCGAGATAGGCCCGTTCCTCCCTGGTGAGGCCGGACGGGTCGTACGCGGCAGGGGCGGCGACCGCCAGCAGGTGGATGCCGACCACCGCCTCGGGGTGGGCCTCGCCGAGTCGCGAGCTGATCCCGGCGCCGAGGTCGCCTCCGTGCGCGGCGTACCGGTCGAAGCCGAGTTCGTCGTGCATCAACCGGTGCCACAGCTCGTGCGTCTGCACCGTGGCGTCCAGCGAGGGCCGCTGCGGCGAGAACGCGAAGCCCGGCAGCGACGGAACGATCACCGTGAAGGCGTCGGCGGCGTCGCCTCCGTACCGCGCCGGATGGGCCAGCCGTTCGGCGAGTCCGGTCAGTTCGAGGAAGGAGCTGGGCCAGCCGTGGGTCACGATGATCGGCAGCGCGCCGGGCCGCTCGCCGTCGAAGCGCAGGTAGTGGACCGGCGTCCCGTCGATGTCGGTGAAGTGCGACGGCAGCGCGTTGATGGCGGCCTCCTGGGCCCGCCAGTCGTAGCCGTGGGCCCAGTGGTCGACGAGCCGCCGCAGCTCGCCCTCGTCGGTGCCCGCGTCCCAGCCGCCGGTCGGCCAGACGGCCGGCCATCGCGTGCCTCGCAGGCGTGAGCGCAGGTCGTCCAGCTCAGCGTCGGTCACCGCGATCACAGGTGCGCTGCGGGCCATGCAAGCCTCCTCGGCCTTCTCCGGGTGCGCCGGCCCTCAGGTGAGCCAGGCGCGCATGCGGGCCTCGCATTCGGCGATCAGCGGCATCTCGACGTACTCGTCCCTGGTGTGGGCGAGGGTGGGCTCGCCGGGGCCGTAGTTGACGGCGGGGACGCCGAGCTCGGAGAAGCGCGCCACGTCCGTCCAGCCGAGCTTGGCGCGCACCTCGGTGCCGCCGGACGCGACCGACGACACGAACGCGGCGGCGGCCGGATGGGTGAGGCCGGGGCGGGCGGCGGACGCGGCGTCGGTCACCTTGACGTCGAAGCCGTCGAACACCCCGCGCAGATACGCCTCCGCATCGGCCACGGACTTGTCGGGCGCGAACCGGTAGTTGACCGTGACGACGCATTCGTCCGGGATGACGTTGCCGGCGACGCCGCCCTGGATGAACACCGCGTTCAGGCCCTCGTGGTACTCCAGGCCGTCCACGACCGGGCGTGTCGGCTCGTAGGCGCGCAGGACGTCGAGAATCCGCCCGGCCGTGTGGATCGCGTTGGACCCCATCCACGCGCGCGCGCTGTGCGCCCGCTCCCCCTTCGCCGTGACCTCGACCCGCATCGTGCCCTGGCAGCCGCCCTCGATGTGCGCGCCCGTCGGCTCCATCAGCACCGCGAAGTCGCCGGAGAGCAGCTCGGGACGGGTCGCCGCGAGCCGCCGCAACCCGTTGCGCTCCGCCTCGATCTCCTCGCACTCGTAGAAGACGAAGGTGATGTCGCGGGTCGGCTCGGTCACGGTCGCGGCCAGCCGCAACGCCACCGCGACGCCGCTCTTCATGTCGGTGGTCCCGCACCCGTAGAGCCGGTCGCCCTCCATGTGGGACGGGAGGTTGCCGTTCAGCGGGACGGTGTCGAGGTGCCCGGCCAGGACGACCCGCTCGGCGCGCCCGAGGTCCGTGCGGGCGATCACGTTGTTCCCGTCGCGCTCCACCGCGAGGTGCGCAAACGCGCGCAGCGCCTCCTCCACGGCGTCGGCGAGCGGACCCTCCGCACCGCTCACCGACTCGATGTCGACGATCGCCGCCGTCAGGTCCGCAACGTCAGAGAACAGATCGAGCCGCATGGACAGCAAGCGTACGCGGCTTATGATCGCGGGCGTGGAGATGCCTGTGCTGGAATGCGCCGTCCACTGGGCGGTCCCCTCGGACGAACCGCATATGCGCGACCTTCTGGACGCCGGCGAGCGCGAACGCTACGAACGGTTCATGCGCGCCGAGGACAAGGCGCGCTTCGTCACCGGCCGCTTCCTGGCCCGCACGGTCCTCGCCGAGGCGACGGACCTGGCGCCCGGCGACATCCGGTTCACCACCGACTGCCCGCACTGCGGCGGGTCGCACGGCAAGCCGCGCCTCCCCGGCCACTCCCTGGACTTCTCGCTGTCGCACTCCGCCGACCGGGTCGTCCTCGTCCTGACGGACGGCCCCGAGGTCGGCGTGGACGTCGAGCGGGAGAGCGACCGGGACGTCGACCGGCTCGGCGAGATGGTCCTCAGCGCCCCCGAGCGCGAGGTCCTCGCCGGACTGCCCGCCGACCGGCGCAAACGCGGCTTCCACGCCTACTGGTGCCGCAAGGAGGCGCTGCTGAAGGCGACGGGCCACGGGCTGGCCGCCCCCATGACGGCCATCCACGTGTCCGGCCCGGACGAGCCCGCCGAGGTGCTCTCCTGGGACGACGACAAGGCGGTGTCCCCCGTCCGCCTCGCCGACCTCGCCCCGGGCCCCGGCTACGCCGCGTCCCTCGCCGTCCTCACCGACCGTCCCCTGAAGATCAGCGAGACCGGCCTCACGTATTGATGCCGTGGTCGCGCAGGATGTCGTTCAGCGACGCCTTGTCGTGCCGCTGCCCCGGGTCGAGGCGCTTGAGGATCAGCACCGCCGGGAGCCCGAACGTCCCGCCCTTGAACTCCTTGTAGCGGGTGCCGCCGACCGCGACGCACCAGTCCGGGATGCGGCCCCGGCTGATCTCCTCGCCCGTCTCCACGTCGATGACCGGCATGGACGCCGACAGGTTCGTCCCCGAGCCGACCACCGCGCCCTTGCCGACCCGCGCCCCCTCGACGATCATCGAGCGGCTGCCGATCATCGCCTCGTCCTCGACGACCACCGGCTTGGCGTTCGGGGGCTCCAGCACGCCGCCGATTCCTACTCCGCCCGACAGGTGGACGTTCTTGCCGATCTGCGCGCACGACCCCACGGTGGCCCAGGTGTCGACCATGGTCCCGGAGTCGACGTAGGCGCCGAAGTTGGTGAACGAGGGCATCAGCACCACGCCCGGCGCCAGGTAGGCGCCCCAGCGGGCGATCGCGCCCGGCACCACGCGGACGCCGTCGAACCGGCTCTTCAGCGGGATGCGGTCGTGGTACTGGAAGTCTCCGACCTGGGAGCGCACCATGCCGAGGACCTTGAAGCTCAGCAGGATGGACCGCTTGGCGCGCTCGTCGACGACCACCTCGTCGGTGGCGGGGTCGATGCGGGCGACGCGGGCCTCGCCGGCGTCGAGCTGGTCGACGGCGGCCACGATCGCGGCGCGCGCGTCGGTGTCGTCCGGGCTCAGCTCGGCGCGCCGCTCCCACAGCTCGTCGATGACCCCGGAGATCGGGCTGGTGAACGTTTCGGTCATGGTCCTTGAGCTTACTGGTGGCCTGTTCCCGGTACCTTCTTCGCGTGGCTGTTTGGTCGAGGTTGAGGACGCGGCCCGAGCCGGATTCGGGCGGCGGGGGGCGCCGCCGGCGGCGCTGGCCGTACGTCGTGGCGGTCCTCGTCCTCGTGCTGGGCGTGGGCGGGTACATCGCGTTCGACCGCGCCCGCCCCTACCTGCACGGGTCGGGCTGCGAGGTCGCCGCGGGCAGGTCCACGATGCCGCTGGACCTGGACCAGGCCGCCAACGCCTCCACCATCGCCGCCGTGGCCTTCCGCAAGCAGCTGCCCGAACGCGCCGCGGTGATCGCCTACGCCACCGCCATCCAGGAGTCGCACATCCGCAACCTCGCCGACGGCGACCGCGACTCGGTCGGCATGTTCCAGCAGCGCCCGTCGCAGGGCTGGGGCAGCCCCGCGAAGCTGCGCGACCCCGTGCAGTCCACGAGCAAGTTCTTCGACGCCCTGGTCAAGGTCAAGGACTACCTCGACCGCGACCTGCACGACGCGGCGCAACGCGTCCAGCACAGCGCGGACGGCAGCGCCTACGCCCAGCACGAATCCGACGGCAAGCTCCTCGCGCAGGTGTTCACCGGCCGCGAGCCCGGGGCCGCCCGCTGCTGGTACCCGCCGGACAAGCAGACCGCCTCGCACCGTCCCGACGCGATCCGCGAGATGCGCCGCGCCTTCGGCGCCCGCCTCCGGGTGGACGGCCCGGGCCCGCTCACCGCCGGCGCCCCGTCCCGTCCCGACTCCTGGAACGGCGTCAAGGTCACCAACCCCCGCGCCGGCTGGGCCGTCGCCGCCTGGGCGGTCACGCACGCCCAGTTCTACGGCCTCAAGGAAGTCCGCTACGCCGGCCGCCACTGGAAGTCCGACGCCGGCCACGACGGCTGGACCCAGGACAAGAACGCCCCAACCGACCACGTGATCATCCACTGATCACCGCAAACGGCGCCGACTTCTTCAACTCATTCGTCTGAGTACTGCCTGGCAGCCCGCCGCTCAGCGGCCGGTTCCGGCCAGATAACGGTGGAACCGAACGGCGGCTTGACCGCTTGGCCTGTTCAGTCCCAGATGTCCCATCGCCCATAGTTATCCACAGGTGACATACCTGATGGACAGCGGGAATCACCGGTCTCTACGCTTCATCTTGCTCGCTGTCACGGGGTGTGTCGTCGTATCGGTGACCCGGGGTTCCAAAGCCGATACGTCCGAGCGCCACGTCGTGACGCCCCCGAACCGCCGACGTGAAGGAGAACCACGATGACCAACCAGTCATCGGTCAACCGGCAGCACATGCAGCAGGCCGCCGGCAACGTCCAGGACACCCACGGCCAGATCGGCCAGATCAAGAACCAGCTCAACACCCACCACGCCGAACTCCAAAGCGCCTGGAAGGGCGAGTCCTCCGCCGCCTTCACCCAGGTCTACAACCTCTTCGAGACCGAGTTCGCCAAGGTCCTCAAAGACCTGAACCTCATCCACGAAAAGCTCGTGGACACCCGCGCCAAGTTCCAGACCGCCGAACAGAACAAGACCGCCCGCGTCAACACCCTCAAAGGCCTGGTCAACGGCTGACCACCACTCCCCACACCCCCACACCTGGAGGACCGGCGATGAGCACCGACTACACCTACGTCAACTTCGGCGGCATGCAAAACGCCCAGGCCAACTTCACCAGCGCCCTCAAGAGCTACCAGGCCACCCTGGACACCCTCGACAGCCAGGTCCGCGCCCACCTGGCCGAATGGGACGGCGACGCCCGCCACGCCTACGAACAGAAATCCCGCGAATGGAAACTGGCCGCCCAGCGCATGGCCACCGCCGTCTCCAGCATGAGCAAGGTCATCGGCGAATCCCACGACATCCACCTCGGCGCCGAACGCCAGAACACCGCCATGTGGAGCAGCTGACCCCCAAGGACCGCCCATGCCTCCCCAAGACCCCTCGAACGACCTGAACCAGCTCCTGTTCCCGAACGGCTCCCCACCCCCCGCCACTCCCCCGAGCGCCGCCCCCCGGCAGCCCGCCCCCCAACCGGCGGCCGCCGGCCGACCGTCCCGAGGCGCCGGCAAGTACGAGGTCCGCCGCCGGGAACTCCTCAAGGTCGCCGACGAGATGCGCAACGACGTCAAGGCCCTGGAACAGGCCGTCCAAGCCCTCAAGATCCAGGTACACGAGGTAGGCGGCTGGGACGTCGCCCAGCAACTGGCCTCCAAAGTCAACACAGCCCACACCAACATGCTCACCGGCCTCGAGCAGTTCGTGCAGGGTTGCTACGCGGAAGCCGGCCGGATAGAGGCGGCGGCCAAGACTTACGGCAAGGCAGAGGATGGGGCGAAGACCGCGGCCAACAGCGCGGCGCCAAAGAACGTCACCCCCTGGTAGACGAGACACCCCACCAGACGATTTCTGATCGGCGAGGAGGTAACCGGCATTGACACTGCACCCGTACGAGCGCGGTATCCGCACCGGATCCCTCGGTCACGGTGACCCGGCCCAGTACGACTACCTGACCATCAAGACCTTCTTCGCGAACGTCAAGCCGACGGACCTCGAAGCGCTCCAGCAGGCCTACACCAAGCTGCAAGGCGCGCTGCAGGATCTCGAACAGCGCCTCGGGCAGCACACCAAGCGGCTGAACCAGATCTGGGACGGAGACGCTCAGCAGGTCGGCACGAGCGAGATCAAACAGCTCACCGAGAACGCCGCCACGATCGCCAAAGCGAGCAGCCAGTTCGGAACGGCCATGTCCAGTGGCGTCGCGGCACTTCGAAACCCGCCTCAGATCCCGGCCCCGACCGGACCGGCGGCACTCGTGCCGGGCATAGTCGGTGAAGCCGCGGCGTCGCCCGCCGACACCAAGGCCGCTCAACAGGCCCTGGCCAAGACGAACACTTCCCTCGCCTCCGCCTTTGACCAGATCCCCGCCACACTCATCCTCGACTCGCCGAAGCCCGTCTGGGATGCTCCCCGCAGCGGAGGCGGCGCCGGATCGGAAGCGCCCGGTGGGGCGTCGGGAGCCGGTGGGCAGAGCACGGGCGCAGGTGTCTCTGCGCTCAGTGGTCCGCTAGTCGGCAATGGAGGCGGTCAGGCTGCACCATCGCTACAGACGGCTCCCGCTCACAGTTCGGATCCACGAACGGCCGAGCGGCCTTCCGGCGAGCCGGGGACGGCCCTCCCGGCGCCACCACATGCCGGTAGTCCCACGGACCTGGCTGGGTCGGGCCCTGGCTCGGGTCAGCCCCCAGGCGGAGCACCCAATCCCCCAGGGACGGCCGCACCGATCCACGATGGCCGGACCGTTCCTGGCCACGGGCAGATTCCTCCCGCGATCGGCGGTGGCGGCACCTCATGGCCGCCAACAGGCGAGAGCATTCCGCCGCGCTCGGTTCCAGGGCCCCAGGGAGGAGGCAGAAGGCCTCGCCTCCCACAGTTCACGGATCCCCCGGGACCACAAGAAGGAAATCCAGGTCCAGGGAGTCCGAGGGGCCTATCGCCCCGCGGGGTGATAGGTGGTACCGGCTTCAAGGGGCTGGGAGGCGTCGGGTCGGAGCCACTCGAACCATACGGACCTGTCGGTGGACCACGGCAGGTATCGACAGACGGCGTACTTCGAAGTGGAGGCCTGCGCCCGAACAACATGGGCAGCGCCATGTCCATGACAGAGGCACGTCAGGGAGCCGGCGGCACCGGCTTGCCCATGAGCGGGACGATCGGAGGCGGCGGCAGGAACGGAGAGCGGACCAGAGACGTCCACCTGGTCGAGGACGATTCCCTTTGGAAGGACGAAACAGAGGTCTCGCCGAGAGTGCTCGGCAGCACTGATCAGGCCGAGAGAAGCTCAGAACATGGCAGTTGATCTCCTTGAGCGAACGACTCCACGCGCAAGGAAAATCGCAGCCCTGGTCACGGTTCTGACCGTCCTCTCGCTCAACGGTCCCCCCGCTCAGGCGGCACCGGCACCGCGTGAAGAGGAGTGGTGGTTCGACGCCTGGCAGGTATCCGGGAGAGTGTGGCCGCTCACCGAAGGCGAGGGCGTCACCCTAGGCCTGATCGACACAGGCGTGAACGCACGACTCCCGGAGCTGAACGGCGCGGTGTTGCCCGGCAGCGGAGGCGACAGCTCGCCGAACGGCGACGGGCGCACGGACACTGATACGAAATCCGGTGGGCACGGGACCGGAATGGCCGCTCTGATCGCGGGTCGGGGCTCAGGCAGCGGAATGGCCGGCATCGCACCGAAGAGCCGCATACTTCCCGTCGTCTCGTCCACCTTTGGATTTGCGAAGGACATCCGCTATGCCGTGGATCATGGAGCCAAAGTAATCAACATGTCGGAGGTGATCCCGGCCGCCAGATGCCCGGACGGCATACGATCCGCAGTCGGTTACGCCATCGACCATGATGTGGTCTTGGTAGCAGGCGCAGGCAATGACCCCCTGTACGACTCCGAATACACTCCTGCCAACTGTCCGGGTGTACTGACCGTGGGGGCAGTCAGTGCGAAACTCGTACCATGGGCGAAATCAACGCCCGGGTCTAACGTCGCCTTGGCCGCTCCTGGCGTCTCCGTGGGGTCGATAGGCAGGACAGGCGCGTTCATTTCAGGACTGAACGGAACAAGCCAAGCAGCGGCACTCACCTCGGGAGTGGTGGCCTTGATGAGGTCGCGATTCCCGCACATGTCCGGGCGCGAGATTGTGCAGCGCATGCTGGCCACAGCGCGAGACGTAGGCCCCAAGGGCTGGGACAAGAAGACCGGCTACGGCGCCCTGATCCCCTACAAGGCCCTGACCGCCGACGTCCCAGAGACGGCTCCAAATCCTGTCTATACCTCTTTCGAAAAGCGAGGCGCGGAGCAGAAAACGGAGCGCCGACCGGTCAGGACTGCACGCCAAACAGCAACAGAAGAAAGAGACGACCATTCTAGGGTCTATATTATTCTTGGCACGATGTTTGCTTTGACGGCCGCCGTGGCGGTTGCCGTGACCGTCCTTTACCGTCGACGCGGCGGTCGGAAATCTTTTTGACGATCTACATGCCGATGAGGTGACGCCGCGGTGATGGCCAATGACTAAGAACAGATTACGAGATGAACTCAACATCAGCATCTCGAATGCGCCTCGCACGGCCGAGGACATTGAGGACCGCAGGAGGGCCGCCGCTCGTCGCCAAGGCAGGGGAAGCGGCATCGGCTCCACCGGAAGAACACTCGACAACGGCGAGTCGGAGATCGAAGAGAGCATTCCTACGCAAGCATCGACGGCCCGCGGCGACAAAGATTTGAACGCCGAAGAAAAGGTATCACTTTCCCCGTCGACACCTTCCACTGCCGGTGATTCCATACAGAGCGCAGAGAACATTCGCAGCTTCCAGGAGAAGCGACATGAGATCCTGGCCCTCGTCATTGACGAGGCGTCGTTGCGGCAGTACACTGCCAAAAGTCCAGAAAAAGGTATTTGTGTTACCGTCGACGGGAACGGTCGACTACTTGACATGAGCGTTTCACCTGACATGTTGAAGACGCAGCAATCCAAAGTGATTTCGTCACTCATAATGACAGTGATCGCCCAGGCTCGCGCTGGTGCAACCAGCGATTGGCTGACACATCTTCAGGATGCCCAAAAGTTGGTCGATGAAGATGTCCAATAGCGACGAAATCGCAGACAGCGTGCGCGCGCTGGGAAATCTGGTCGATTCTCTCCAGGCCGAAACCAAAAAGGTTGCGGCGAACGCCCGACAGAATATCGATCGAAGCATTGAGATCGAGATCAGGGGTGGTCTGGGGACCGTCGAAGTGAACGGACTGGGACAACTTCGGCAAATCCACTTAGATCCCCGGCGTATCAGGAGGTGCAGTGCGGAGGAGTTCGGGAGGGAACTGGTGAGAGCTGTCAACGCTGCAGCCGAGGCGGCTAGAAGTTCTCTCCGCCTTCCCGCTCACGGCGCTTCCGCCGGCAACTCGTCACTCTCAACTAGAAAGCATCAAGCTCGTGGCCGATAGGTACAGCGTCCAGCGCGAGTCTCTCCGCGAGGCCGCGAAGTATCTCGTTTCAGCCAATACAAACTGGCTTGCCATCACCAACACCCTGGCGAATGCCAAACTCAGCTCCGATGATCTCGGGATTATCGGCAAGAAGACGAACGTTGTCTCGAAGTACAACGCCGGTGTCGATCACGTATGGCAAAAGATAGATCAGGGGGTGGCGAACCTTGATCTCATGGCATATGCCCTGGATCTCGTGGCCGCGAACTATGGTCACGCCGAGCACAAGAGCCTCGACCTCCTCCGGGACATACTCAAATGACGACACTCGAAGAGCCGGCGCCTTTTCCTCACGATGACGCCGCCACCGTGAGGAAGGCCGCGGAGATAACCAACCATCACCAGGCACTTGACGCCCTGGACATGGTGCGCGACATGATAGGGCACCCCAACAACATTCAGCGTGCAGTAACGGAGTGGGAGAACGCCATCCGCTCCATGAGCGACTCATTTGAGGGTGTCTCGCGAGCACACAGTCAATTACAGACCAGATGGACAGGCGGCGCCGCGAACGGCTTCAACCCCTACGCGTTGGACGCCAAAACAACGATAACCAACAATGTCACGTCCCTGCAAGGGGTCCTCGATGCCACCACCCAGATGTATTCCGCCGTCATAGATGCATACAAAAACGGCATAACGTTCATCTCAAAATGCGCCCAGAGCCTTCTGGATTTCGGTGGCGGACTCCTCGGCGACTGGAAGGCGGTCCTGGCGGTGGCGGCGGCAGGAGCAACCGATGGCGCTTCTCTCGCTCTCGTCATCAAGCATTTCACCTCTCTGCTCTCCGAGTTCGCGGACAACGTCACCAATTTGATAAATGCCGCCATCGACGCCAATAAAAGCTACAGTGTCGCCTTGAACGCCGCCCTGAAGAATATCAACGGTATTCGGGCTCTCCCCCGGCCTACGGAGGGGATGCTCGACTTGCACGCTTGGACGCCCACATGAAACCACTCCTATGTGCGATCGGCTTCGGGCTGCTGGTCACGGCCGGCTGTACATCGGCATCGTCCGACTCCCATGAGCGGAGCTACCCGGATGCCGTCGATTCCTGCAAACTGATCGGCTCTTCATCACTTCAGAGGTATGTAGGCAACAATGCAACCGCCGAACCGTCGCGGCCACCCGGGTCTCGGCCAGGCGACAAGCAGTCGGTATGTTCTTGGAACAGTTCGCCGACGGGTCCTTCGTTGAGATTGGCAGAGGTGTTCCACTCCCCGAAGAACGGCGGCGCGACTACTGCCGCCAAGAGTTTCAAGCTCGGCCGCTCGGCCTGCCGTGGGGTGGCATGCCGAGAATTGCATGAACTCGGAAGCGAAGCATTTATTAGAGGCGAGGACATCGACTCGCCCGCCCCGTCGGCCGCCAACGGCTCGATTGATGTCTATGTCAGGGACGCGAACCTGGAATTCACGCTTTCCTATCTGCCTGGAGCAGATGAGTCCAGCCCTACAATCGGGCCGAACGTGACAACGAATGCCGCCCAGCTGGCGAAGGAAACACTGAACAACTTGCAGGGAATGCGAACCCACTGAGATCGTTCCGCGATGTGCGCTCGATGGGCTCGTCGCACTTTCCTCTCCCGCAGTGAGGGCACATCGGTGCTCGCTGAGGCGACTGCCATGTTGTTTCGTGGCGTTGTCGACTGGGTTGAACGCTGGGCGGGATAGGGATTGGGGGCACTTTAGATGGGTTCGGCGGCGCAATTTACGGCGCTTTTGATCATTTCTTCTGATCTGCAATGGTAGGAGACATGAGTAACGAGCCGAACCTCGCCTGCGGGTTGGTGATGCTATTTTGTGGAGCTATATCATTTGCTGTCAGTGCACGAAGAGCGGGCGACGTGAAACGCAAATGGCGATCCGTAGGCGTCATGAACAGCTCAACAGGATCGTGGCTGGCAATTTCTGGAATATCCGACAATAATATACTTGTGCCAGCGGCTTTTGTGCTGCTATTCACTATATCGATGGTTGCACTCATTCGGCTCTGTCTGCTGTTTTTAAAGAACGACACGCTCCGTTGATCGCATCCGGCTGGTCCTTCAAGTTCTAGGGGCGAGAGAGGGGGCTCGCCGACGGTGTCCTCGTCGACGAGCACGCCGAGTAGTAGCGCAGGGCAAGCCTGCTGGGTGGGCGGTCCGTTGGGTGTGTGTGGTGGCGCTGGGCGGGCATTCGGAGGGGCATGGAGATGCCGCGGACTCTGGTTCTCAGTGGGCACTTTCCGCCGGAGTCGGGCGGTGTCCAGACGTTCACGTGGGAGCTGGTGCGGCGGCTGCCCGCGGAGCGGGTGCTGGTGGTCGCGCCCGCGTGGCCGGGAGCTGCGGAGTTCGACGCCGGGTTGGACTTCCCGGTGGTGCGGAGGCGCGGGTACCTGCTGTTCCGGGGGTTGCGGCGGCTGGTGGCGCGGCATGGTGCGGAGACGGCGTGGATCACGGCGGTGGCGCCGTTCGGGCTGTACGCGCCGCTGGTGCGGGCGGCGGGGGTGCGGCGGCTGGTCGGGTCGACGCACGGGCAGGAGCTCGGGTGGTTCCGGGCGCCGCCGACACGGGCGGCGCTCAGGGCGGTGGTGCGATCGTTCGACGTGGTCACGCATTTGAGCGCGGGGACGCTGCCGGCGCTGGAGGCGGCCGTGGGCGACCGGACGCGGCTGGTGCAGCTGGCCGGGGCCGTGGACACCGACCGGTTCCGGCCAGGGCTGGACGGGGCGCGGATCCGCCGGCGGCACGGGCTGGGCGAGGGTCCGGTGGTGCTGAGCGTGGCGCGGCTGGTGCGGCGGAAGGGGCATGACGTGCTGCTGCGCGCGTGGCCGGACGTGGTGCGCAGGCATCCGGACGCGCGGCTCGTCATCGTCGGGGACGGCCCGATGCGGCGAAGGCTCGCGGAGCTGGCGGCGCAGGCGCCGCCAGGGACGGTCACGCTGGCCGGCCCCGTCACGCCCGCCGACCTGCCGTACTACTATGCGGCGGCCGACGTCTTCACGCTGCCGTGCCGGGACGATCGGCGCGGGCTGCAGACCGAGGGGCTCGGGCTGTCGGTGCTGGAGGCGTCCGCGGCGGGGCTGCCGGTGGTGGTCGGCCGGTCCGGCGGCAGCCCGGAGGCCCTCGTGGACGGGCGGACGGGCCTGCTCGTCGACGCCGGCGAACCCGACGAGCCGGCGCTCGCGCTGCACCGGCTGCTGGCGGATCCCGGGCAGGCCGCGCGGATGGGTGCGGAGGGGCGGGCGTGGGCCCGGGAGCGGTGGAGCTGGGACGCCGCCGCGGACCGGCTGGCGGCGCTGCTCCGCGGTGCTCCCGTCCGCGATCCCAGTGACAGCCCCCGGCGCCGCACACCGTGGATGGAACCTGTATGGCACTCAAGGAGCAGCTGACCCGCCCGGATTTCCGGCGGCTCATCATCGGGCAGACGGTGTCGGCGCTCGGCGACTGGATGGGCACGCTCGCGCTGATGTACTTCGTGCTGGAGCTGAGCGGCTCCACCACGGCGGTCGGCGGGGTGCTGGTGCTGCGGCTGCTGCCGTCCGCGCTGGGCGCCCCGGTGGCGGCGCGGGTGGTGACCCGGTGGCGGCGGCGGAGCGTGATGCTGACGTCCGACCTGGTCAGGGTCGGGATGGCGCTGGCGCTGCCGATCGTGCCGTGGCTGTGGTGGGTGTACGTCTGGGCGTTCATGATCGAGGTGGTCGGGCTGATGTTCCTGCCCGCCCGGGACGCGGCGATCCCGTTCCTGATCGGCGACGACCGGGAGGAGGGCAAGGACGACCACGACACCGGGACTCTGGAGCTGGCCAACGGGATCACGATGGCCACCTCGTACGGGATGATCCCGCTGGGCGCGGGGGCGTTCGGGCTGATCCTGTGGCTGTCGAACCAGGCCGGATGGGAGGGCCACTGGCGGTACGTGGTGGTGTTCTGGCTGGACGCGCTGACGTATTTCGGGTCCTGGCTGGCGGTGCGGGCGATCCCCGATCTCGGTCCGGGGCCGGGCGAGAAGCTGGCGATGGAGCGCGACGAGCAGGAGGCCGGGGAGAAGCACGGGTTCATCAACGCGTTGAAGCTGCGGGTGGTGCGGGGCGTGCTGCCGGGGATCGCGGTGGTGGCGCTGGGCCTCGGCGCGCTGTTCTCGCTGGGCGTGGTGTTCGTGAAGAGCGTGATCAACGCGGGGCAGATCGGGTTCGGCGCGCTGGTGGTGTGCTTCGGGGTGGGCGCGATCGTGGGGCTGCTCGTCCTGCACCGCAAGACCGGGAGCCTGCTGACGCAGGTGCGGATCGCGACGGCCGTCCAGGGGGTGGTGATCGCCTCGATGGGCGGGCTGGCGTCCAAGCCGTGGTCGTTCGTCGGCGCGGTGCTGTTCGGTGCGGCGGCGACGAGCGCGCTGGTCGGCGGGATCACCTACCTGCAGGAGAGCCTCGGCGGGGTGGACCGCAACCTGGCGCTCACCGCGTTCCACTCGGTGCTGCGGTTCGGGCTGGCGCTGGCGGCGCTGCTGGCGGGCGGCGCCGCCGACCTCCTGAAGGAGGCCGGCGGAGCGCCGCTCGGCATGGCCCCGGCCCAGTTCGTGCTGATGATGTCGGGTCTGGTGGTGCTGGCCGGCACCTGCCTGATCCGGTCGCCCCGCGGCGACCGGCCGGAGCCCGCGCCTACCTGACCGGGACGGCCTCGGCCGGCGCCGCGTCCGCGGGCTGTTCGGCCTCGCCGCGCGTGTTGGCGGCGCGCAGCGCGACGATCGCCGCGGCGGCGATGAAGATGCTGCCGGTCAGCAGGGCCCGGGAGAACCCGGAGGTGAGCGACTCCTTCGCGGGCCGGTGCTCGGCGAGCAGGTCGTCGGCGCGGGCGGTGGACACGGCCGACAGGATCGCCAGGCCGAGCGCGCCGCCGAGTTGCTGCGAGGCGTTGAGCAGCGCCGCCGCGATGCCCGCCCGGTCCGGCGGGACGTTGGCGTTGGCGGCGGCGGTGATGGACACGAACGCCAGGCCGAGCCCGAACGAGGTGACCATCAGGCCGGGCAGCAGGTCGGTGAGGTACTCGCCGTCCACCGGGATGCGCGAGAGCCAGAAGATGCCCGCCGCCGCCAGCAGCAGCCCGACGATCATCAGCGGCCGGGATCCGGTCCTGGGCAGCAGCTTGGAGGTGATCCCGGCGGCCATCCCGACGCCGAAGCAGAGCGGCAGGTACGCCGAGCCGGTCTGCATCGGCGAGTATCCGAGGACGTTCTCCATGTACAGGCTGAGGAAGTAGAACATCGACAGGAAGCCCGCGAGGGCGACGAGTTGGGTGACGTCCGCGGCGGCGAGCCCGCGGATCCGCAGCAGCGACAGCGGCATCAGCGCGTGGCGGCTGCGCTGCTCGTTGACCAGGAACGCCAGCAGGATCACCGCGGCGCCGATCAGGCCGCCGACGGTGCGGGCCGCGCCCCAGCCGACGTCCGGCGCCTTGACGATCGTGTAGACGAGCAGCAGCATCCCGCCGGTGACGAGGATCGCGCCGAGGACGTCGAAGTTCGCCAGCTTCGCGCTCCGCCGGTCGCCCTCGACCAGCAGGAACAGCCCGGCGATCACGATGACGCAGACCGGCACGTTCACCAGCATCACCCAGCGCCAGCCGGGCCCGTCGGTGAGCAGCCCGCCGAGCAGGACCCCGGCGGCGGACGCGCCGCCGGCGACGCCGCCCCACACGCCGAGCGCCTTGCCGCGGTCGCCGCCCTCCTTGAACGTCGTGGTGAGGATCGACAGGGTTCCGGGCAGCATCAGCGAGGCGCCGATGCCCTGCGCGAACCGGGCGCCGACCAGCATCCCGGAGCTCTGCGCGAGGCCGCCGGCGACCGACGAGAGCGAGAACAGGACGGTGCCCGCGACGACGACGCGGCGGCGGCCGAGCAGGTCGGCGAGCCGCCCGCCGAGCAGCATGAACCCGCCGTAGGTGAGCAGGTAGCCGGACGGCACCCACTGCAGGTCCTGGACGGAGAAGTCCAGGTCCGCGCGCATCGCGGGCAGCGCCACGTTGACGATCGAGGCGTCGATGAAGTCCAGGAACGCGATGGCGCACAGCAGCGTCAGGGTGATCTTGCCGCGGCCGGTCGCGAGGAAGGACGCGGGAGCGTCCGTGGTTGCCATGATCGGTATCTCCAGAGCTCAGGCGCTCGCCGGCGTCTGCCAGCGGGGCGCGCGTTCGTAGCGGGGCCGCCAGACGGCGCGGTACAGCAGCCGGACGGGCGGCGGGACGATGCCGAGGACCTTGCGGCGCGTGGCGTCCTCCGCGCCGTCCAGCAGCCAGGGGAAGAAGGACGCGGCGCCGCTCAGGCCGAGCTTGCTGCGCTGCTCGTTGCCGAAGGCGTTCCACTCCTTCTCGGTCAGCAGCTTCTGGACGAGCGGCAGCGCCAGCTCCTCCTCGTTCTCGCAGTGCTCGGTGAGGCCCCGCGCCAGTTCCCCGGCGCGGTCGGCGAGCACGGGCGCGGGCCCGCCGATCGCGGTCTCGACGGCTTCGAGCAGCCGGTCGAGGGCGTGGTGCTCGGCCTCCATCTGGTCGAGGACGGCGGTGTCGGCGACCCGTTCGCGCAGGACGGGCCACAGGTGCGTGTCCTCGGCGGTGTGGTGGACGGTGAGGAACGTGGTGAACCGGTCCCAGCCGGCGCGCAGCGCGGGACCGGAGACGTCCCCGGCCTCGGCCATGGCGATCAGCCGGTCGAGGTCGCGCTGGAAGGCGTCGTGGACGGCGTACATGAAGGAGACGTCGATCCGGTCCGCCGCGCCGGTGGGCGGGTTGGTGCCGGGCTCGGTGGTGCGGTTCATGGAGGACCCCCTTGTGTCGTGCCGGGATTGCCCCGTTTTCGCGACCAAAGAGGGGCGGCGGGGCGGCGAGTGTGACACCGCGCCGCCGGGATGAGGCGCACATCACATCCGGCGCCGGGATGTCACACTTCGGGTGGTCGCGGCCCTCATAGGGGGGAGCGCACAGGAGGTCGACCCATGCCCGAAGGCACCGCCGAGGACACCGCGACGCGGGTGTTCGCCGATCACCGGGAGCTGCTGTTCTCGGTCGTCTACAACATGCTCGGCAGCGTCGCCGACACCGAGGACGTGCTGCAGGACGCGTGGCTGGCGTGGGCGGCCCGGCACGGCGCGGGCGGGGCGGAGGAGATCGAGAACCCGCGCGCGTACCTGGTGCGGATCGCGGTGAACACCGCGCTCGCCCGGCAGGCGGTGATCAGCCGCCGGCGCGAGACGTACGTGGGGCCGTGGCTGCCCGAACCGCTGGTCAGCGACGCGGGGGCGGACGAGTCGGCGGAGCGCACCGAGGCGGTGTCGATGGCGCTGCTGGTCGTCCTGGAGACGCTGACGCCGCTGGAGCGGGCCGTGTTCGTGCTGCACGAGGTGTTCGGGTACGCGCACACCGAGATCGCGGCGATCCTGGACCGCAGCCCGTCGGCGGTCCGGCAGCTGGCGCACCGGGCCCGCGAGCACGTGCACGCGCGCCGTCCCCGCTACCAGGCCGATCCGAAGGTGCAGCGGCAGGTCACCGAGCGGTTCCTGCGGGCGGCGCTGGGCGGCGACATCCAGGACCTGATGGAGCTGCTGGCGCCGGACGTGACGCTGTGGACCGACGGCGGCGGCAAG
Organism: Actinomadura opuntiae; assembly: GCF_030283205.1. Taxonomy (GTDB): domain Bacteria; phylum Actinomycetota; class Actinomycetes; order Streptosporangiales; family Streptosporangiaceae; genus Spirillospora. The sequence continues at coordinate 81,979 of NZ_JASNWF010000012.1, read as the reverse complement.
GCGCGGCCGTCGGCGCTGCGCCCGATCCACGGCGCCGACCGGGTCGCCCGCACGATCACCGGCGGCGTTGGGAGGGAGCGGTGGCCGCTGGACGTCCGGTACCGCACCGTCAACGGCGACCCGTCCGCGGTGCTGTTCGACAGCGGCGACGCGCCGTTCGGCGTCATGGTCCTGGACCTGGCCCCGGACGGCGACCGGATCCGCGGCATCTACGCGGTGACCAACCCGGACAAGCTCACCCGCATCGACGGCCCGCACCAGGAGCAGCCCCGCTGACAGGACGCCCGTGCCGGGCCGCCGTCGCGGGGGCCGAGCGACGGCGGCCCGGCGCGGGCCGGTAGCGGGGTCAGCGGGCCGGGCAGGCCGGGAACAGGCGGCGGGTGCCGGCGCCGGCGGCGTAGGCGGCCGGGTCGCTGAACCGGCAGCCGTAGTCGGGACGGGCGACCGCGGACGGCTGCGTCGTGACGTCTCCGGCGGGGCGCCGGCCGGTGTCGACCCAGCGGACCAGGTCGTCCCAGGCGGTCCCGGCCTCGACGTCGGAGAACTCGCAGTGCTGGACGGTCCGGATGGCCCGCTGCACGAGCAGTCCGGACCGGTGATGCCAGGCGGCCTCGCCGGCGTAGATCTCCTCCATGGAGAACGGCACGAACATGTCGCCGAGCCCGTGCAGCGACAGGACGGGGACGTTCGGGCGCCCGTCGATCAGCGGGACCTGCGACAGCCGGTGCGAGAGCCGGGCGGCGGGGTTCGCCACGGGCACCCGCTGGACGGTGCCGTTGACGTCGACCGGGGTGTTCGGCGTGTAGCGGGTGAACCGGTTGGTGGCGAGTTGCCCCGGGTCCTCCGCGAGTGTGGCGCCGGGCGCGGGCGGGGTCGCGAGGGTGAAGGGGAAGTCCTTCCAGAACGCGAACGCCTGCTCGGCGCCGGGCCGCGCGCCGCCCGTCCGGTCGATCAGGATCGACCGGAACTGCTTGCCGCGCGCGTTGGTGGTGTCGGGGCCGCCCGGGGTCAGCCCGGTGAGGCCGAGCGCCTGCTCGATCTTCGGCACGGTCGTGGTCTGGTAGCCGGCGGTCACGGGGTATTCGCGGATGCCGGACAGGTCCTGCGCGACGACGTTGTAGTCGAGGAAGTAGTCGAAGAGGGCGTCGTCGCCGAGGACGCCGCACATCGGCAGCGCGCCCGCGTAGTAGCCGGGGTACTGCTCGATCGAGCGGCCGACGACGTGCCCGCCCATGGAGGCGCCGACGATGATCCGCTGCCGGGGCCGTCCGACCCTGGCGGCGAACAGGTCGGCGAGGTCGCGGGTGCCGACCACGCCCGCCCGCACGTCGTAGCCGTTGTCGTAGTAGGACGAGGCGGCCCACGCGTAGCCCTGGTCGAGCATCCGCTGGCGCAGCCCGAAGGGCGGCGGGCCGACCGCCAGCACCTTGCCCTGTCCGGCGTAGCCGTGCGCGTACATCGCCAGCCGGCCGTTCCAGCGCGGCGGCACCTCGATGTCGTAGGCGGCGTGCCGGTACACGCCCTGCATGACGCGGGACGGGGCGCCGTGCACCTGGACGGGCGCGAGCGGCGGGTTCTGGATGGTGTAGCCGGGCAGCGGCTGGTCACCGGGCGTCGTGTCGGCGCGGGTCGTACCGGCGGGCAGCAGTGTGGCGAGCGCGGTCGCGGTGAGGGCGGCGAGGGCACGGATGCGCATGGGACTCCCACGGTCGAACGTGCCGGTAGTACATACCGGCCGGTCGGTTTGTGGAATGGCCATGACCGCATCCGGCCGGGCCCGCCCCCGGCGCGAGCCCGGCGCGAGCCGCCGCGGGGCCCGATTCGGGCAGGCCAGCCTGGGTAGGGGGTCCATCGTGATCTTCGCGGCCCGGAGCCGCCGGGCGCGGATCGACCGGTCCTTATGAGCCTTCTCGGGATGATCTTCGCCGTGGCGGCGGCCGCGTTCACCGGACTCGGTTTCGTCGCCCAGCAGCATGCCGCCTACCGCGAGCCGCTGGAGGAGATGCTGCACCCGCGGCTGCTGCTGCACCTGCTGCGCAGCCGGCTCTGGCTGGCCGGCATCGGCACGATGATCATCGGGCAGGTGCTGTTCGCGGTGGCGCTGAACACCTCCGACATCGCCGAGGTCGAGCCGCTGCTGGCGAGCAACCTGATCTTCGCGCTGGTCGCCGCGCACCTGATCTACCGGGAGCGGCTCGGCCGCGCGGAGTGGCAGGGCGCGGTGCTGTTCACCGCGGGCGTCGCGCTGTTCCTGACGATCGGCGAGCCGCACGGCGGCACGGAGCCGAGCACGCTGTCGCCGCGCTGGATCGCGGGCGCGGTCGTGCTCGGCCTGGTCGGGCTGCTCACGATCGCCGGCCAGCACCGCGACCTGCGGGTCCGCGCGATCACGCTGGCCAGCGCCGCCGGGCTGCTGTACGGGCTGCAGGACGGGCTGACCCGCAGCGTGCTGCTGCTGTTCGACCACGGGATGAAGCGCGCCCTCACGGACTGGCAGCCCTACAGCCTGGTGCTGATCGGCGCGCTGGCGCTGCTGTTCTCGCAGAGCGCGTTCGACGCGGCGCCGCTGCGGATCTCGCTGCCCGCGACCACGGCGGCCGAGCCGCTGACCGGCATCGCGCTCAGCATCGTGATCTTCGGCGAGCGGCTGCGGCTGTCGATCGGCAGCCTGGCGCTGGAGGCGATCGGGCTGGCGGCGATGGTCGCCGGGATCGTCGTGCTCGGCAGATCGCCCTACCTGGGTAAACCGGGTGAACGAGAGGACGCGCGCACGAACGGGGTGGAGTGCTGAACGGGGTGGGTGCCGACGGGGTGGGGCGCTGATGCTCCCGGTGCTGTTCGCGGTCCTGGCCGCCGCCGCCAACGCGCTGGCCTCGGTGCTGCAGCGGCAGGTCGCCAAGGGTGCGCCCGACGAGCACGCCTTCCGCCCGTCGCTGATCGCCGACCTGCTGCGCAAGCCGGAGTGGCTCGGCGGGATCGCCGCGCTGATCGCCGCGTTCCTGCTCCAGGCCGCCGCGCTGGACCAGGCGGGGCTGGCGCTGGTCCAGCCGCTGCTGGCGGCCGAACTGCCGTTCACCATGCTGCTGCTCGGCTGGCTGGTGCCCGGCGCGTTCGGCAAGGTGCCGTGGGCGGCGGTCGGCGCGCTCACCGCCGGGCTGGCGGCGCTGCTGAGCGCCGCCAGCCCGTCGGAGGGCCCCGGCATGCCCGGCCCGCTCGGGTGGACGATCGCCAGCACCGTGACGGTGGGCCTCGGCGCCGGGCTGATCGTCGCGGCCTGGGTCGTCAGCGGGCCGCTGCGCGCCGTCCTGCTGGGCGTGACGACGTCGCTGGGGTTCGCGCTGACCGCCGCGTACATGAAGACGGCCACGCAGATCATCACCGACCGCGGGCTCGGCGCCGCCTTCGCGTCCTGGGAGCTCTACGCGATGGTCGCGACGGGCGTCGCCAGCCTGGTGCTGCTGCAGATGGCGCTGGCCAGCGGCACCCTGGTGGTGGTGCAGCCCGCGCTGACGGTGACCGACCCGGTGGCGAGCATCTGCCTCGGCGTCGGGCTGTTCGACGAGCACATCCGCGGCGGCGGGTGGATCGCGCTGGAGCTGGTGGGGGTCGTGCTGATCCTGGTCGGCAGCATCGGGATCGCCCGCTCCCCCGTGCTGCACGAGCAGCACACCGTCAGCCGATCGCCGCACACACGACGCGCTCGGCGGGTTCGGCGCTGAACAGCGCGTCCACGCGGGCGGCGCGGGTGCGGCGCTGCGCGTCGTCCGTCAGCCGGTCGAGCGCCCGGACGAGGTCGGCGGGCGAGTGCGCGTAGACGCTGAGGCCGCCGCGCGCCATGGCCCGCGCGCCGTCGCGCCCGTGCCCCGGGATCGGGCGGTAGGACACGACCGGCAGCCCGCACGCGAACGCCTCCCGGCAGGTCAGCCCGGCGGCGTTGTCGACGAGCGCGTACGCGCCGGCCATCAGCTGCGCCACGTCGTCGCGCCAGCCGAGGGCCGGGGCGAGGCCGTCGGCGAGGATCCGCCGGCGCAGCCGCGCGTTCCGGCCGCACATCACCACCGGCAGGTACCGGCCGGACGCCGCCAGCACGCCCGCCGCCTCCACCACCCGGCCGACGCCCCACGCGCCCGCCGAGACCAGCACGATCCGCTCGTCCTGCCCTGCCCCGACCACCCGGCGCAGCCGCGCGCCGTCGTCCGGGCCGTGGGGGCGGCGGAACTCCGGCGGGACCAGCGGCGCGCATCCGGTGGCGGGACGGCCCGTCGCGGCCGTCACGATCCGCGCGGCCTCCTCGTCCGGGCACAGGTAGCGGTCGTTGCCGGGGTGCAGCCACATCCGGTGGACGGCGAAGTCGGTGACCAGCACCAGCGACGGCGCGTCCAACCCGCCGGACCGGCGCAGCCGCCCCGCGGCCTGCGCGGCGACGTGGAAGGTCGACACGACCGCGTCCGGCGGCAGTTCCCGGACGCGGCGCTCCAGCCGCGCCGCGATCAGCGCGGTCAGCGGCGAGGGCGGCGGCGGGTGGGGCGGACCCGGCCGCCGGGAGACGAAGAACGCCCGGTAGACCGCCGCGTACAACCAGGGCGCGGATCGCATCGTCTCCGCGTAGGCGCGGCGCAGCGCGTGCCCGAGCCGCAGCGGCACGAGGTCCAGTACGTCGAGCACGCAGACCTCTACCCCGTACGGCGCCACCCGCCGCTCCAGCTCGCCGGCGACCGCGTCATGCCCCGCCCCCATGCCCGCCGTGAGAATTAAGAGTCGCTTGCCCATGAGATGGGACCCCCCTGTGCAAAATGGTCATGTGCACACACGTTTCCGGGCGCGCCGCGTGCCCGCCGTCGCGCTCGGCGGCGCCGCCGCCGGGCTGGGCGTCGCGCTGGCGCACGCGCTTCCCGCGGCGACCTGGCTCGCCCCGGTCCGCCGCCGGACGCCCCGGATCGCCGGCCGCGGCTTCACCGACCACGTCGCGCTGACGCTGGACGACGGCCCGGACGCCGCGTCCACGCCGCTGTTCCTCGACGAGCTGGACCGGCTCGGCTGCCGCGCGACGTTCTTCCTGCTCGGCTCGATGCTGAGCCGGCACCCGGACGTCGGCCGGCGCATCGCCGCGGACGGCCACGAGATCGCGGTGCACGGCTGGAACCACGACAACGCGCTGGTCGCCCGGCCGGGACGGGTGTCGTCCGAGATCGCCCGGACGGTCCGCCTCGTCGAGGACGTGTGCGGCGTGCGGCCCCGCTGGTACCGGCCCCCGTACGGCGCGCTGAGCGCGGAGGGGCTGCTGGTGGCCCGCCGCAACGGGCTGCGGCCGATCCTGTGGACGGCGTGGGGACGGGACTGGACGGCGTCCGCCACGCCCGAGTCGGTGCTGTCGGCGCTGTCGCCCGGCATCGAGGGCGGCGCGACGTTGCTGCTGCACGACAGCGACGTCACGTCCGCGCCCGGCGCGTGGAAGTCGACGCTGGGCGCGCTGCCCGCCGTCGTGGCGGCGTGCCGGGAGGCCGGTCTCGCCGTGGGACCGCTCCGCGATCACGGCGTCCGCCGCTGACGACGTCTGTAGGTCCGTCCCCCGCGTCCCGCGCCCCCGCCCGGACGGGCGCCTGCCCCGCTGTCACACGGACACTTCTGCCCCCTGCGCGCCGCAGGTATGTGGACGCGTCACTCCCCGTCACCGGTTGCCCGTTTTGTGCGTTTCACCTCGTCAATCGCGGTTACAAGGGGGTGAGGAGATTCTCCTATCGGGGAGGAGATGTCATGAGGGATCGAAGAAGGTCCGAAGGAAGGGCTTCGCCGGTTCCCGGCGAGGGCACGCCGATGGCGGGCACCGGGCACGACGTGCCCGCGCATGACACGCCCGCGCACGACATGCCAGCGGGGCGGGGCGCTCCGGCCGCGTCCGCGGCGCCGAGGAGCGGCGCCGGCGAACCGGAGATGCACGCCCTCTGGGAGGACCGTACGCGGATCTCCCTGCAGCCGATCGCGGCACCGTCGATCCTGGGCCTGTTCGGGTTCGCCGGCGCCACGATGATGGTGGGCGCCTGGCAGGCGAACTGGTACGGGTCGGCGCTCACGCCGCTCGTGCTGTTCCCGTTCGTCATCATGTTCGGCGGCCTGGCCCAGTTCCTGGCCGGGATGTGGTCCTACCGCGCCCGCGACGGCCTCGCCACCGCGATGCACGGCATGTGGGGCGCGTTCTGGCTCGGCTGGGGCCTGCTGTTCATGCTCGTCGCCATCGGGGTCTACCCGCTGGCGCTGACCCCGCGGATCGGGGCGGTGAGCCAGGGCTTCGCCTTCTGGTTCATCCCGCTGTGCGTGATCACGGGGCTGGGGGCGCTGTCCGCGATGGGCAGGAACCTGGCGATGTCGGCGGTCCTGTGGCCGCTGGCCGCGGGGGCGGCCTTCACCGCCGCGGGATTCTGGGCGGGCTCGACCTGGCCGCTGCGCATCGGCGGCTGGCTGTTCGTGATCTCCGCGGGGATCGCCGTCTACACGGCGGCCGCGATGATGATGGAGAACACCTACGGCCGGACGATCCTGCCGCTGTTCGCGTTCCGGAAGAACCAGAACATCCCGGGACGCCGCGCCAGCAGGCCGCTCGAGTACCGCTACGGCGAGCCGGGAGTCAAGATCGGTCAGTGATGCCCGGCACTCCGTGCCGCGCCCCGTCCCCGTCCCACTGGGGCCGGGGCACGGACATGGGGCCAGGTTTTACCTAGTTCGTGCAAGTTTTACCCTTTTGCTCCCTCTATTCTGGGCGTCAATCCATCGGCGCTTGGAGGGAGCGGGATGCGATCGGCGTTTCGGAGAACATGGCGGCGGGCCGTCCAGGCCTACCACCTGGCCTGCGCGCGGGACGACGCGGCCAAGCGGAAGATCGTCATTCCGAGCGGGGTGTGGGTCTGCGACCACTGCGAACAGGCCCTGCTCGAACTCGCCGCCCTCCGCGAGCACATCCGCACCGAGCACGCCTACATCTGACGCCCTCAGACGGTGATGACGACCTTCCCGCGCGAGCGGCCGCCTTCCTGGTAGGCGATGGCCGCCGGAATGTCCTCGAATGAGTAGGCGCGGTCGATGACCGGCGCGATCTTGCCGTCGTCGATGAAGCCCGTCAGCGTTGTCAGGCCCTGCTTGTGCTCGGTCCATCCGTACACGTCGGCCGGGACGATCCGCTGGGACACGAAGGGCGACAGCGCCACCGACGCGAAGACATGACCGGCGGGCTGGACCCACCGGCCCGTCGGCCCACCCACGACGACGCAGGTTCCCTTGGGGGTCAGCGCCCGCCGGCACTCCCGCGCCGGACGGTTCCCCGCGACGTCCAGCAGCAGGTCGTAGCGCCGTCCCTGCCGGGTGAAGTCCTGTGCGGTGTAGTCGATGACCTCGTCCGCCCCGATCGAGCGGACGAGGTCGGCGTTCCGCGTGCTGCAGACACCGGTGACCTCGGCGCCGAGCGCCTTGGCGATCTGCACGGCGAAGGTCCCCACGCCACCGGAGGCCCCGTTGACAAGGACGCGCTGGCCGGGCTTCAATCGTCCTTGATCGCGCAGTCCATACAGCGCGGTGAGGGCCGCGAGCGGCACCGCCGCCGCCTCTTCGTACGACAGGTTCGCGGGCATGGGCGCCAGCCGGTCTTCCCGGACGCACACGTACTCGGCGAAGCCGCCCTGGTCGACCAGCGCGAACACCGCGTCACCCGGGCCGAACCCGGTCACGTTCCGGCCGACGGCCTCCACCTCGCCCGCGACGTCGGCGCCGAGGATCGCGATCTTCGGCCTCCGCAGGCCGAGGGTGCCCGGCATCAGGCGGGCGACGTACGGCTCGCCCCTCATGTGGTGCCAGTCGTAGGGCTGGACGGAGGTGGCGCGGACGCGGACCAGCACCTCGCCGTCCGCGGGCTCGGGCCTGTCGACATCGTCGAGTTCGAGAACATCGGGTGCACCGTACGAGCGCACGACGAACGCCTTCATGCAGCCCCCTTCGGGCCGGCGCGCACGAGGGGTTTCGTACGCTGTAAGTCGTACGTCGTAAGATAATTCTTACGACGTACGAAGGGCAAGAAGGCGGCCGGGAACGGTCAGGAGGTCGCGCGCAGCCGGTCGAGGCCGTCGAGGATCACGTCGAGCCCGAACTCGAACTCGAACTGGTCGTCGCACCAGCCCAGCGTCGAATCGGGGTCGTCGTGCACGACCTCCATCAGCATGCCGGCGAGATGCGGCAGCTCGGCGGCCATGCCCTCCAGCGCGGCCGCGGCGTCGTCGTCCGCTCCGTCGCCGGGATCGAACAACTCCTGGGTGAAGCCGAGGGCCCGGCTCCCCAGAGCGTGCAGCGCGTGGTGGCACAGGTCGTTCGAGAAACCGCCATCGCGCATGAGCCCGATCAGGCCGTCGTGATACCGCAGCACCGCGAGGCTCGTCGTGGTGCGGGTCTCGAACACGCCGGGCGCCCAAGGGTGGCGGAGCAGGACCTCACGGGCCGCCAGGATCCGCCGCCGCACGGCGGACTTCCACGCGTCCCCCTGGGACGGCATGTCGATCCGGTCGACGACGTCGTTGATCTCCTGGACGACGGCGTCGGCGATGCCGTCCAGGACCTCTTCCTTGTTGGCCACGTGGTAGTAGAGCGACATCGCCTCGGACCCGACCTCTTCGGCGAGCCGGCGCATCGTCAGCGCCCGGACACCGCCCTCGTCGGCGATCCTGACCGCGGCCCGCAGCACCCGCTCCCGGCTCAGCGGGACCCTCGGCTCGTTGCCTGCCTTGCTCCGGGCGACCACCTGCTGCCACACCCCTTCCCCGCCCAGATCGTACAGAGCGAGGCGAACGGCCGCGGGCGTCAGCGCCCGAGCGACCTGCTCATGAAGACGCTGTTGGGGTCGGGACGGTAGTCCGCGAACGGCTCGCAATACTCGAAGCCGAACTTCTCGTAGAGCCTCCGGGCCGGAAGGAAGAAGTCGTCCGACCCGGTCTCCAGACTGATCCGCTTGAAGCCCATCCGCTCGGCCTCGCCGATGATGTGCCCGAGCAGCCTCGAAGCGACGCCGCTGCGCTTGCGCGCCGTCGACGTGCGCATCGACTTCAACTCGGCGTGCTCCGCGTCCAATCGCTTGATCGCCCCGCACCCCACGACGACCCCACCGTCCGTCACCGACCAGAACGTGACATCGGGCCCGCGCAACCCGTCCAGGTCGAGAGCGTGCTTGCTCTCCAGCGGCGTGATGGACCGCATCTCCCGAACATGCTCGTCCAAGAACGCCGCGATCTCCGGCCCGGACAGGTCGTCAACGACGATTCTCATCCCCCACCCTCATCACGTATCAGCACACCAGTCCGCCACCCTAACCAGCGGCCCCGCGGGAAGATCAGTCAGGACCAGCGCCGCCGCCGACGTACCGAGTGAGGCGAGCGAGCCCTGGCCCCTGTCCGCTTGAGGCCATCCCGCCAGCCACCTTGACCGCTTTCGCAACACTTCGACACGATTCTTGTCGATTCATGACGTCAGATGATCCGAGGGGACGGCCGATGACGCAGCCGGGCGGAAGCGGCGTCTCCGCGGTGGACAGCGGAGCGCTTGCCGCCGCCGGCAAGAGCGCCCCGGACGTCGAAGCCCCCATCAGGGCGGGAGCCAGGGCGTTCGGGCCGCCGACCGATCAAGCCGCCGCCGCGCTCGGCCACGGCTGGGCGACCGCCGCCGCGATGACGCAACTCGCGACGCAGTGGCATCGGGCCGTCAGCCGACTGGCGGACGAGATCGACTACCTGGGCTCGGCCGTGGAGAAATCCGCCCGCAACCACACCTGGGCCGAGCAGGAGACCACGCGGAGGATCCAGCAGATCCGCACCGGGAAGCGATAGTGGTCTCGTTCAGCGACCTCCGGGACGCCCGGCCTGGAGAACTCGACACGGCCTGGCGATCTTGGCGGGTGCTCGTCGAACGGCTCGAGCAGGCCGAGGACGCCTACCGCACCCGGCTTCTGGGCGGCGTCCGGAACTCGAGATGGCAGGGCCGCGACGCCGAGGCCGCCATGCGCAACCTCGTCCCGGTCCAGGAACGGATCAGGGTCTCGGCGACCGAGGCGTCCGCGGTCGCGAGCGTGCTCGACACGGCCGGACACCGTTTCCGAATCGCACAGCTCAAGCTCAACACGGCGATCTCCGAGGCGGAGGCCGCCTACCTCAAGGTCGGCGAAGACGGCTCGCTGTCCTTCCCCGACGCCCTTCCGCCACGCTTCTCCACCTGGGACGAGTACAAGCTCGCGGCGTACCGGATCCACGGCAAGCTGAAGATAGCCCTGGACGACGCCACCAAGGCCGACAACGAGATCGCCGCCGCGCTGCGCAGCCTCGACGCGGGCATCCTCGACCGCCGCAACCCGCTGGCCGAACTCCGCAAGGACGCGGGCCTGGCGACACGGCTCGCCGGCTTCAAACCGGACGACATCCCACCCCAGGGTAAGAAGACGCCCGCCGAGATCGCGCATTGGTGGCGGAGCCTTCCCGAAGAGCAACGCCACCTGCTGATGAACGCCTATCCCAGCAAGATCGGCTGGTTGAACGGCATTCCGTCTGAGGACCGCGACGAGGCGAACCGCACCGACCTGCAGAGCCGCATCGCCGACATCGAGGCCAGGGGCGGCCCCCGAACCGACGACGAACGCCGTCTGGTGAAACTCCAGGGGGTGCTCGATCTCTACGAGAAGGGCGGGATCGACAGGAAACGGACCGTGGCTCCGCGCGATGTCTATCTTCTGGGGCTGCGCAACGACAAGGACGGGCAGGCCATCGTCGCCTTCGGCAACCCCGACACCGCTCCCCACACGTCCGTCTACGTCCCGGGAACCGGGGAGGACCTGAACAAGGTCGATGGGATACTGCGGAGGAATGAGCGCATCTGGTCAGAGAGCCAGAAGTATGCGCACGGCCAGGTCGCCTCCATCATGTGGCTGGGCTACGACGCGCCCGATGGGCTCCACAACGCGGCCAACGCGAGTTACGCCGAACAGGGCGCACCGGCCCTCGACGGTTTCGTCGACGGCGTGCGCCAGACGCAGGGCGACGCCGGCCAGCCCGGTCACGTGACCGTGATCGGGCATAGCTACGGGACACGGCTCATCGGCGAGGCGGCTACCCATGGCAATGGACTGAACGTGGACGACATGGTCGCGGTGGGCAGCCCTGGGATGGGCGTCGACAACGTGAAGCAACTGCACATCGACCAGCGACACTTCTGGTCGGAGTCGGCGCCCGGCGACCTGACCGGCTATGCCGGGCCGATCCTCGGCGGCAGGGGAGGATTCGTCCCCGGAGACGAGGAGTTCGGCGGCAACGCGATGACGACTGACACGGAAGGGCACAGCGGCTACTGGGATATCAGGAAGGGAAGCCTGAGGAACCAGGCACTGGTCGTCGTAGGAGATTACGGACGCGTCGGCCTTGACTCCGGCAAGCCGCCGTCGTGAAACGCGTACGGACCTTCCTGGTGATCATCGCTCTGTTCGCAGTCGCCGCCTCCGGGTGCACCCACCATGGAAAGGAAGACGAGGTGAAGATCGTCGACGAGAAGAAGCTGTCGCAAGGGCTCGACGCTTTCTTCTACAAAATCATCCATGCCCTGGACGCGGGCAAGGAAGCCACAGCGCCCACCGGGGGCTCCGCGCCCTGCGACCAGTTCGACGTTCAGTATTTCAAGGATGGAGAGTTCAGCCCGTACAACATAGCGTCCTTCTCCAGCATCGAGGACATGCCACCAGACAAGGCGGTACCGGCGGTCATGCGGTTGAAGGCGTACGCAGAGCGCGTCGGATGGAAGATCACGAAGTTCGTGCCAGCCGACGACCCTCGGAAAGGGCCGGAACTGGCGGGTCACGACCCGGACGGCGGCTTTGACTTCAACGTCGAGGCACTCTTGGACGATCGGAAGCGCATCGTCATCAGTGTGGGGTCGGAGTGCGTCAGAGACCCCAGGGACCACCGTCGCTGAGGCGGCGGGCGACGTACCGCCGGACCGGCCGGCCGACGGCCTTCCTGGCCCTCCTGGCCCTCCTGCTGATGTGCGCCACCGCGTCCGGATGCACGCATCAGGTTGAGGAAGAGCATTTGACAGTCGCCGACGAGAAGAAGTTGTCGGACGGACTCGATGCCTTCTTCTATAAGATCATCCATGCCTTGGACGCGCGTAAGGACGCCACCGCTCCCACAGGTGGCTCCGCACCCTGCGACCAGTTCGACGTTCGATATTTCGAAGACGGGGAATTCAGTCCGTACAACATCGCGTCTTTCTCCAGCATCGACGGCATGCCGCCGGACAGGGCGGTGCCGGCGGTCATGCGGTTGAAGGCGTACGCGGAGCGCTCCGGTTGGGCGATCTCGTCCTTCCGGCCCGCGACAGGCGGCAGGACGATCACAGAACTCGCGGGCCACGCCTCGAACTACCGCTACGGTTACGGCTACGGTTTCAGGGTCGAGGCACTGCATGACGCGAACCGCATCGTTTTGAGCGTGGGGTCGGACTGCGTCCGAGACCCCAGGGACCACCGTCGCTGACGCCAGCGGGGCGCGCTTTACCACGAGCGCAAGCGCACGACCAGAAGCGGAATGGACACCATCTCGTCGTCGCCCACATAGAGTGATCGGCGTATTGCGATCAAAAAGGGCGCGTGCTGTACTGCACACATCCTTCAAAGCCGAAGGATAACGGGGAGGTACGCCATGCCTTTGAAGCAGAATCCGGACCCGGTCGGCCACGCCGGGATTCTGGCGGCGGAACAGCTGGACCCGGCCCGCGGCTGGCTGCGGGACGCCGGATCCACCAGCCCTCCCGCCGGGGCCGAAGCACCGGACTACGAGATCGTCTGCGCGCCCGAAGGCGACCACTTCCAGGGCAGGCTCACGATCCGGAGGCACGCGTCCTCGGGCACGAACACCGCGGTCTATCTGCAGGCCGGCGTCTACGAGACCAATGCCAGTCTCGACCTGGTCACTTTGGAAGATCACCGCAAGAAAGGCATGATGGCCGGAATCGGCAATTACATGGTGGAGTTCGGGGGGCACTCGCAGAACCGCGTCCACCTTTACATGTCCCCGGAGATGGCGGAGTTGTCCCGGCGCGCCGAACTGGAGCACTGCGACGACCTGGTCTACGCCTACCAGCAGACGCTCGAGACCCTGGAGCTCGCGCTGGTGTCGGTGTCGTCGGCCGGGCCGGTCACCGGCGCGACGTCGGACCAGGCCCGCGCGAAGGTGGCCGCCGCCATACGCGCGGCGATCCCGCCGCAACGGGCCGGCCTCGGGATCGACCCCCCGGCCTGGCTCGCCGAGTACGAGCGCCTGTGCGCCAAGACGCGGGAGCGCGACGACAACGGATGGCACTTCTTCGACCTCGAGCGCGTCGAGGCCGCGAAGGTTCCGGGCCGCGACCGCCCGACCTACCTGACGGGCGCACGACGCGACCGCGCCGACTTCCCGATCTGCTACCTCCGGTACATCGCGGGGAACACCGAGATCGGCACGCACTCCACGGCCGGGGTGATCGTCTGATCGGTCAGGGGGTGGGGCGGAGGAGGTTCAGGGCGTCGGCGAGGGGTTGCTGCATGTCGATGGAGCGGTCCGCGAGCCATTGCAGCTGGATGCCGTCCGCGACGGCGAGGAGCAGGACGGCGAGGCGTTCGGCGGGGATGTCGGCGCGCATGGCGCCCTCGTCCATGGCCTTCTGGATGTGCTCGACGGCGGCCTTGCGCAGCAGCTCGTAGCGGCGGGGGAAGAAGTCGTGGGCGGGATGGTCGGGGTCGCCCGCGGACGCGGCCATCGAGACGAACAGCTCGACCAGGCCGGGGGTGCGCATGCCCTGGCGCATGACGTCGAGGGTGTCCTCGACCAGGTCGAACTCGGGGTGGCGGGCGCGCTCTGCCTCGTCGCGGACGCGCAGGACCTGGGTGAGCAGGTCCTCCTTGGACTCGAAGTAGTGCATGATGCCGGGCAGGCTGAGGTCGCAGCGGGCGGCGACCTTGCGCAGCGACGTGCCCCGGTAGCCCTCGTCGGCGAAGATCTCCAGGGCGGCCCGGAGGATCTCGGCCCGCTTCGCCTCGCCCTTGCGGTAGGGGCCGCGTTTCGCCATGGTCCTCACCTTATCGAGGTCAGCGCCAGTCGATCTCGGTCGAGCGGAGGGCGGTCAGGCCCCGCGCCCGCCACAGGACGGACTGGACGGCGAGACGGTCCCGGTAGTCGTCCCAGGACGGCGGCGACGGCGACCACGCGGCCTCGGCGACGCCGGGCAGGCGCGGCAGGAGCAGGGCCGTGTGGTCGGCGAAGCCCTGGAAGTCCTCGGCGAACAGGGTCGCCTCGACGCCCATGATCTGGTCAGGGGCGAGGTCGTAGGCGGACGGGTCCCAGGACGCGGCGTGCCGTATGTCGCGGGGCCGGTAGGCGAAGCCGAGGCGCGCGGCGAACTCGGCCTGGTCGGGCGGCACGATCGACGGGTCGTAGGGCCGGTCAAGGTAGAGGTGCGACTGCGGGGACAGCAGCACCCGTCCGCCGCCGCGCACGATCCGGTCGAGGTCGTCGTTGGTCGGCGCGAAGAACTTGGTCAGCGCCCTGGTGCGGGCGAGGGTATGGCCGGCGGCGAGGAGTTCGGGGCGTTCGTCCAGTTCCTCCTGGGTCTGCGGGAGGTCCATCATCGGGACGTCCACCCAGAACTGGGCGAGGTCGCCGGGTTCGATGCCGGCGCGGGACGACTCCTGCCAGCCGATGGGCCGCTTGCCCGCGACGCGCAGCGCCTCGCGCGCGAGGCGGACCGCCTCGGTGAACGACGCCTCGTCCGCGCCGAGCGCCTCGTCGCCGCCGAAGTGGACGAACGGGCCGGAGGTGAGCCGGGCCGTCTCGGCCAGCACGTCCACGATGAACGCGCGGGTGTGCGGGTCGTTCGGGTCGAGGGGCGCGGGAAACGGTGCGTCGGCCGGGTACCAGGACGGCCGGGGCAGCGTGCCGAGATCGGGATAGGCGCGCAGCGCGGCGGCACTGTGGCCGGGCAGGTCGATCTCGGGGACGACCGTGACGTGCCGCGCGGCGGCGTACTCCTGGAGCGCGGCGTACTCGGCGGCGCTGTAGTGCGGAGTCCCGGCGGTGAGGGCGGGGCGGGTTGCGATGTGCAGCCGCCAGCCCTCGTTGTCGGTCAGGTGCAGGTGCAGGACGTTCAGCTTGTAGAGCGCGGCGAGGTCGATGAGGCGGCGCAGGTCGTCCGGTGCGATGAAGTGGCGGGCCGGGTCGACCATGAGGCCGCGCCAGGCATAACGGGGCGCGTCGTCGATGACGCGGCACGGCGTTTCCGGGGTTTCCGCGAGGATCTGCAGCACGCCGGCGGCCGCGCGGGCGATGCCCTGCGGGGTGCGGGCCGTGCAGGTGATGCGGTCGGGTTCGACGGTGAGGCGGTAGCACTCATCGGAGTCGCCGGACGGCTGGACGCCGATGGCACCGGGCTCCAGCGGGACGTCGCCCAGAGCGAGGACGATCTCACCGGCGCCGGCCCCGCCGCGCAGATGCGGGGCCAGGACGTGCGCCGTCTCGTCCAGGGACGGGTCGTCCGCCCGGACGTGCCAGGGCCGGTCCGTGCGGCACACGCCTTCCGCCGCCGTCTGGCGGACGGGCGCTGGGATCAACGCTGCCTCCTCGGCCGGGGTCGTCGGACGCGTCGGACGCTACCATGAATTCCGATCGATGTATGGTTTTCGCGTTGACGCTCCCCCGAACGAAAGGCCGAGCATGCCGGCAGACGCATTCGCCCTCCCCCGCGGCTTCCTGATGGGCGCCTCGACGGCGGCGCACCAGATCGAGGGCGGCAACACCGGGAGCGACTGGTGGGCGTTCGAGCACGCGTCCGGCACCCGGGTCCGCGAGCCCAGCGGCGACGCCGCCGACAGCTACCACCGCTGGCGCGAGGACATGGACCTGCTCGCCGGGCTCGGCTTCAACGCCTACCGGTTCGGCGTCGAATGGGCCCGGATCGAACCGGCCCGCGGCGAGATCTCCCACGCCGCCCTCGCGCACTACCGCCGGATGATCGAAGGGGCCCGGGAACGCGGCCTCGAACCCGTCGTGACGCTGCACCACTTCACGTCCCCGCTCTGGTTCGCCAAGTCGGGCGGCTGGACGGCGCCGGACGCCACGGACCTGTTCGTCCGGTACGTGGAAGCCGTCGCGCCGATCCTGGACGGACACGTCCGCCACGTCGTGACCATCAACGAGCCGAACATGCTGGCGCTCATGCACGCGGTCCGCCGCGACTTCGACGCCGACTACACCCGCCTCGAACCGGACGAGGCCGTCGGCGACGGCCTGATCGCGGCGCACCACGCGGCCCGCGACGTCCTGCACCGCCTGCTCCCCGGCACCGCGATCGGCTGGACGATCGCGAACCAGGTGTACCAGCCGGCGGAGCCGGGCGCGGAGGACGCCTGCCGCGCCCACGCCTGGCCCCGCGAGGACCGCTACATCGAGGCCGCGCGCGGCGACGACTGGATCGGCGTCCAGTCCTACAGCCGCACGCGGGTCGGCAAGGACGGCCCTCTGCCCGTGCCGGACGACGCGGAGAAGACCATCCCCGGCTGGGAGTACTACCCGGAGGCGCTCGGCGAGGCCGTCCGGCACGCCGCCGGGATCGTCGGGCCGTCCGTCCCGATCATCGTCACCGAGAACGGCATCGCCACCGCCGACGACGCCCGCCGCATCGACTACACCACCGGCGCGCTGCGCGGCCTCGCCGCCGCACTGCGCGACGGCATAGACGTGCGCGGCTACCTGCACTGGAGCGCCCTGGACAACTACGAGTGGGGCTCCTACGAGCCGACGTTCGGCCTCATCGCCGTCGACCGCCGCACGTTCGCCCGCACCCCCAAACCGTCCGCCCACTGGCTCGGCACCCTGGCCCGCACCGCCGAAATCCCCGCTCCCCCGACCGGCTGACCGGCCACAACACTCGGCAGCCCGGAGAGAACGGCACGGAACGGCTGACCTGATCAGGCAAAAAGTGCCTCATCGACCGGCCTGATGCTTAACGTTAACGGAAGGACCTACGCGGGTCTCCGGGTCGTCATCGACGGGTGAGGTGAATGGCGAGGCGTCAGGGATTCATGGCCGCGGTCGCGCGAATGCAGCGCGAGGCCGAAAGCGCGGCGGCTGCACGGAGGCGGGCGGAGGCCGCCGCGCAACGGGAGGCGGCTCGCACCCAAGCCGCCTACAAGCGTGCTCAGGCGGCCGACGAGAAGGAGCGCAAGCGTCTGTACGTCGAATCCCGGATCGCCGAAGTGGCGGCGATGAATGAGAGTCTCGCCCAGCGTCTGGCCGAACTGGACTCCATCCTGGTCTCGGGCCTGCGCACCAAGACGCGCTTCGACCTGGAGCGGCTCAAGGAGAGGCCGCGCCGGGAGCCCTTCGATCCCGGCATCTCGGGTCATCCGATACCCCCGCCGCGGCCGGAGCGCTTCCTGCCGCCTCCACAAACGGGCCTGTCCAAGCTCTTCGGCGGGGCACGGCACGAAGAACTGGTCCAGCAGGGACAACTGGAATACCAGCGTGCCTGCGCCGAACACGCCCAGCGCGAACAGGCCCGTCAGGCGAAAGTGGACAGCCTTCGCGAAGAACACGCACGCCGGACGAGAGAGGCGGAAGAACGGGCGCGGCGACAGCACGCCGAGATCGATGCTTTCAAGCGGGAACTCGCCGAGAGGCGCCCCGACGCCGTGACCGCCTACTTCGACCTGGTCCTCAACACCATCTCGTATCCCGACGGGTTCCCGTCGAAATGGCGGCTGGCGTACGTCCCGGACTCGGCCCAGCTCGTGGTCGAGTACGAACTGCCGGCCATCGACGTCGTCCCCACCGTCAAGATCTACAGATACGTCAAGGCATCGGACTCCGTCACCGAGACCAAGCGCCCGGCGACGCAGGTCAAGGCCCAGTACACGTCCATCGTCAGCCAGGTCGCCTTGCGCGTGGTCCGGGACCTGTTCGCAGCCGACGCCGCCGGCCACGTCACGACCATCGTCTTCAACGGCATGGTGGACACCATCGACGGCGCGACGGGCCGCTCCGTCCGTCCGGCCCTGCCTGTTGACCCTGCGCACCACCAGGGAGACGTTCTCCGAGCTCGATCTCGCGCGGGTCGACCCGGCGGCCTGCCTGAAACACCTCGGCGCGGGCGTCTCCCGGAACACCGCCGAACTCGCGCCGGTGCGACCGGTGCTGGAGTTCAGCATGGTCGATCCGCGGTTCGTCGAGGAGAGCGATGTCCTCGGGGATCTCGACGACCGGCCGAACCTTCTGGAGATGACGCCGACGGAGTTCGAAGGGCTGATCCAGAACCTGTTCACCAGGATGGGCCTGGAGACCCGGCAGACCAGGCCGTCCCGGGACGGCGGCGTCGACTGCGTCGCCTACGACCCGCGGCCGATCATGGGCGGCAAGGTCGTGATCCAGGCGAAGCGCTACCGGAACACCGTCGGGGTCTCCGCCGTCCGCGACCTCTACGGAACGCTGCAGAACGAGGGGGCCTCCAAGGGCATCCTCGTCACGACCAGCGGGTACGGCCAGGCGTCCTTCGATTTCGCGAAGAACAAGCCCATCGAGCTGCTCGACGGCGCCAACCTGCTCTACCTCCTTCAGGAGCACGCGGGGGTGGAGGCCCGCATCGAGGCGCCGGACGGCTGGCGCGATCCGGATCCCGACAGGGCGGAACCCTCCGCTCCTGCGGTTCCGCTCCGCGCGGGCGAGAACGTCAAGATCTCCTCACCGGTGCTGACGTGCTCCTTCACTCTGCCCACCGCCGACCACGACCCGTGCGCCCTGCTCCTCGGCCATGACCGCAAGGTCCGCTCGGACGCCGACTTCGTCTTCTACAACCAGCCGGTCTCCAAGGACGGCGCGGTCGGCCTGGACACCGCGACCCGCCAGGTCCGCGCGGACCTGGCGCGGCTGGCCACGGACGTGTGCTCCATCCTTCTGGTAACGAGCGGGCCACCCGGTCCCGTCCGGCTCTCGGTGACGGAGCGGGACGGCACGGTGCACGCCCTCGCAACGAATCCCACCGCCGAGACCGTCCTGATCTGCGCAGAGATCTACCGCCGCCAGGGCGGCTGGCGGCTGCGCGCGGTAGGTCAGGGCTACGCAGACGGTCTGGCCGGACTGGCCCGCGATCATGGCGTCGTCATCGACTGACAGGCCTCGTCACCGATGATTCCGGCGTTTCCGCGTCCTTCCCGATGAAGCGCGGAAGCCGCTGGGGACGCGGCGCGCCCCGTCCCCAGCATTTCCAGCGGGGTCAGACGCCGAGGCCGCGGCCGATGATCTCCTTCATGATCTCGGTGGTGCCACCGAAGATGGTCTGGATGCGGACGTCCTGGTAGGCCTTGGCGATGGGGTACTCCATCATGTAGCCGTAGCCGCCGTGCAGCTGGAGGCAGCGGTCCACGACGCGCTTGAGCAGCTCGGTGTTCCAGTACTTGAGCATCGCCGCCTCGTCGACGCTCAGCTCGCCCTTGCCCTCCTTGACGATGCACTCGTCGGTGAAGGAGCGGCTGATGGTCAGCTCGGTCTTCATCTCGGCGAGCGTGAAGCGGTTGTGCTGGAACTTGCCGATCGGGCGGCCGAACGCCTCGCGGGTCTTGCAGTACTCCAGGGTCTGCTCGAACGCCGACTCGGCGGCGGCCATCGCGGTGGCGCCGATGGACAGCCGCTCGCGGGCCAGGTTCGTCATCAGGTAGATGAAGCCCAAGCCCTCCTCGCCGAGGAGGTTCTCCTTGGGGACGCGGACGTTGTCGAAGAACAGCTCGGCGGTGTCCTGCGCGTGCATGCCGACCTTGTCGAGGTTGCGGCCGCGCTCGAAGCCCTCCATGCCGCGCTCGACGACGAGGAGGCTGACGCCCTTCGCCCCGGCGGACGGGTCGGTCTTCGCGACCACGATCACCAGGTCGGACAGGATGCCGTTGGAGATGAACGTCTTGGAGCCGTTCAGGACGTAGTGGTCGCCGTCCTTGAGCGCGGTGCTCTTGATGCCCTGCAGGTCCGAGCCCGCGGCGGGCTCGGTCATCGCGATGCCGGTGATGATCTCGCCGGAGCAGTAGCCCGGGAACCACCGCGCCTTCTGCTCGTCGTTGCACAGCTGGCGCAGGTAGCCGCCGTTGATGTCGTTGTGCACCGAGAAGCCGGGGCCGTGCACGCCCGCCTTCGCGAACTCCTCGTTGAGGATGACGTAGTAGCGGTAGTCGGGGTTGCCGCCGCCGCCGAACTCCTCGGGCATGTCGATGCCGAGCAGGCCCTGGCGGCCCGCGGCGAGCCACACGTCGCGGGAGACGACGCCGTCCTTCTCCCACTGCTCGTGGTACGGCGCGATCTCCTTCTCGATGAAGGCGCGGACCATGTCGCGGAACGCCTCGTGCTCCTCGGTGAAGATCTTCCGTGCCATCCGGCGGTCTCCCTCGGTAAGTGCGTGCTGATACAGCATTAATGTAACACTGGCACTGTCACGTCAAAGGAGCGGCTATGGACCTCACCGTGGACGAGCTGGCCGCGCGCGCGGGGGTCACCGTCCGCACCGTCCGCTACTACGCCGGGCGCGGGCTGCTGCCGCCGCCCCGGCTGCGCGGCCGGACCGGCCTCTACGGCCCCGACCACCTCGCGCGGCTGGAGCTCGTCCGGGAACTCCAGTCGCTCGGGCTGACGCTCGCCGCCATCGAGAAGCACCTGCGCAAGATCCCGCTGGACGCGCCCGCCGAGGACCTCGCGCTGCAACGCGCGCTGCTGTCGCCGTGGGCGCCGGAACGTCCCGAGGAACTCGCCCGGCACGAGCTGGACCGCCGCGCCGGGCGCCACCTCGACGACGCCACCCTCCAGCGCCTCGAAGCGCTCGGCGTCGTCGAGCACGTCGCACCGGACACCGTCCGCGTCGTCATGCCGGCGCTGCTCGGCATCAGCGCCGAACTGGCCGCGCTCCCGATGCCGCTGGAGACCCTGGTCGCCTCGCACGCGGCCGTCGAACGCCACACCACCGCGCTGGCGGCCGAACTCCAGCAGGTCTTCCAGGACACCGTCGTCCGCCCCTACCGCGAGAGCGGCCGCTCACCCGAGGAACGCGACCGGCTCATGGAGCTGGCGGGCAAGCTCAAGCCCCTGATGATCCAGTCGCTCGTGTCCTCGTTCCAGCACGCCGTCGACAAGGCCATCCGCACCTCCACCGACCGCGCCTGAACCCCACCACGCGCACCGCGCCTAGGAGTCCTTCCACTCCTGGCCCTCGTACTGGACGAGGCGGGGGTGGACGAGGGTGTTGACGTCGACGTCACGGGAGCGGCGGTCCTTGGGGAAGACGGCCGCGGCCTGCAGGACGGCCGGGTCGAGGAAGCGCAGCGGCGGGACGCGCGGCGACAGCGCGAGCGCGGGCGGCCGCGCGGCGGGGGCGGCGAGCACGAAGCCCCAGTCGCCGAAGCTCGGCACGTCCACGTGGTACGGGGTGGTGGCGAGGCCCGCCGCGGCGATGGACTTCTCGATGCTCCAGAACGACTTCGGCGCGAAGTACGGCGAACCGGACTGGACGACCATCCGGCCGCCGGGCGCCAGGACCCGCTTGACCAGGCCGTAGAACTCGACGGAGTACAGCTTCGCGGTCGGCACGTCGTCCGGGTCGGGCATGTCGACGATGACGGCGTCGAACCGGCGGCTCTGGCCGCGCAGCCAGGTGAACGCGTCGGCGTCGACGGCGCGGACGCGCGGGTCTTCGAGCGAGCGGTGGTTGAGCGACACCAGCGCCTTGTAGGTGCGGGCGAGGTGCAGCATCTCCGGGTCGAGCTCGACCAGGGTCGCGCTGCGGACGTCCGGGTAGCGCAGCACCTCGCGCAGCGCCAGCCCGTCGCCGCCGCCGAGGATCAGCACGTTGCCGTGCGGCCCGGACATCAGCGGGTGGACGAGCGACTCGTGGTACCGGTATTCGTCCGCAGAGGAGAACTGCAGGTCGCCGTTCAGGAACAGGCGCAGGTCGGTGCCGCCCGCGAGCGTGATCTTCCTGGTGATCACGATCTCCTGGTACGGGGTGTCCTTCGCCAGCGCGATCGGGTCCTGGAACAGCGCCTGCCGGGCGGTCACCTCGATCCGGTCGGCGAGCGCGTACGTCGTGCCGAGGACGGCCAGCACCGCCACCATGCCGAGGCCGATCCCGACTCGCGCGAGGCGTCCGAGCCGGCGGCGGAACAGCCACAGCACGACCGCGACGCCGGCGACCGCGTTCACCACGCCGACCAGCAGCGCGCCCTTGATGTGCCCGAACGTCGGCAGCAGCACGAACGGGAACGCGAGCCCGCCGACCAGCGCGCCCACGTAGTCGGCGGCGAACAGGTCGGCGACGGCGCTGCCCGCGTCCTGCTTGCGGATCTTCTGCAGCAGCGTCATCAGCAGCGGGATCTCCGCGCCGATCAGCCCGCCGACCGTGAAAGCGATGACCACCAGCGCCGGGACGTACAGGTCGAGCCAGGAGAACGCGGCGTACAGCGCGAGCACCGACAGTCCGCCGGCCAGCGCCAAGAGGCCCTCGACGATCGCGAACGCGGCGGCGGCGTGCTTCTGCAGCGGCTTGGCCAGCAGCGACCCGATGCCCATCGCGAAGACCATGACCGACAACACGATCGACGCCTGGGTGACCGAGTCGCCGACCAGGTAGCTGCCGAGCGCGACGAGCGCCAGCTCGTACACCAGGCCGCACGCCGCGCAGGTGAACACGGCGGCCAGGACCAGCGCGCGCGCCACCCGGGCGGGCGCGCCCAGCCTGGCGGGCGCCTTCCCGGCGGCGGCTTCCGGGTCGCCGGCGGCGGGTTCCGCGTCGCCGGCGCCGGGTTCCGGGGCACCGGCGCCGGACGCCTCCGCCGCGGGGGGCGGCGGAGGCGCTTCGTCGAGGTCGCGGGAGGTCAGGAGACCGCCCCGGCCACGATCGCGGCGACGGCGATGTCGGCGGCGGCGACCACCCAGCCCGCCGGGTGGACGGCCTCGCCGTTGACCAGCGTCGCGCCCAGCTTGCCCGGCGTGATGATGTCGATGAGGTAGAACGCCGCGACCATCAGCACGATGCCGATGGCGCCGTAGACGGCGGTGTCGATCAGCCCGTCGCTCAGGTCGTTGTCGCTGGTGACGATCGCGGTGGTGACGATCGCGCCGACGCCGAGGAGCTTCTCGCCGAGCAGCAGGGCGGCGCCCTTGTTGGCCTCGGTCCAGATCTGGTGGCCGAGCCGCCCGGGCGTCGTCACCTCCACCACCAGGTAGCCGATCGCCATCAGCGCGATGCCGACCGCGCCGTAGGCGAAGGTAGCGCCGATGTCGTGCGCCATGTCGTTCATCCGTTGCTCCTCATTTGCCCGACCCCGGACCGCCGCCGCGGAAGGATGCGATGCCGTGCTTGTTCCAGCCGCCACTGCCGGGCGCGCTCCAGAGGTGGCCGACATGGGAGTAGTAGCGGTTGTAGCCGCCGGACGGCTTGTCGATGGTGATGCGGCTGCCGCGCCCGGAGGGCGTCACCCCGACGACCATCTTCGGGTAGCGCAGGAACACCCCGCCGCCCGAGCCGTACCTGGTCAGGTCGTCCACCCGGTCGATCGCCTTGAACTTGCGGTTGATCGCCGAGGCGACCGTCCGCGGGGGCTGGGACGCCTGGAAGGTGTTGTAGCCGACCTTGTGGTACTTCTTGCCGATCCACGACTGCTGCGAGTCGCCGCAGCCGCCGAGCGCCGCGGCCAGCAGGACGGCGGCGAACCCGCCGGCCACGGCCCGGTACGTCCTTCTCATGTGGGTCTCACCAACCGGCTCCGTGTCATCACGATCTCCCGGGTCTGGGGGTAGGCGTGCCAGGTCCGCCAGCCGGTCCCGGCCCGCGGTCCGATGCCGCCCGGGACCGCGCCCGCCGGGGGCGGGCCGTCCAGGGCGAGGGCGGTGACGGCGTGCCGGGAGCCGGGGAACGCGCCGGTCAGCGCGTCGCCGCGGTCCGCGAGCCGCGCGCACACCGCGTCGACGGCCCGCGCGAACGCCGCGTCGTCGTCGTGCACGGCCGTCGTCGCGGTGAAGCGGTAGTCCCAGCCGGTCAGCGACGTCGCGGCGCTGCCCGGCAGCGGCGCGGCGGCGTCCCCCTCCAGGCACGCGACGGTCTCGCTGAGCGGCCCGGCGATCACCTGGTGGGACGCGCCGAGCAGCCGCAGCTCGACGGTCAGCCCGGCACGTTCCACCGGCAGGACGGCGAGGGCGTCCAGCGGCGGCAGGCCGAGCGCGAACGACAGCCCGTCGGCGCGCGCGTCCCGGTAGGGGGTGTCGAGGACGGCCCGCATTCAGCCGCTGCCCGGGTAGATGGTCATCGTGCCGGCCGGCACCCGCTCGCCGAGCCCGGCCTCCCACTGGCCGCCGCCGTACTGCTCGAACGACAGGTAGCGCCCGCCCGGCCCCTCGTAGTCGACGTACTCGACGCGGCCCTGGACGCCGACGCCGGTCGTCCCCTCGCTGGTGTAGTCGGCGGTGCCGTGCTCGTCGCGGCGGTACTCCACGCCCTCGACGGTGATGGTCCGCTCGCCGGGACGCAGCTCGCCCATGTCGTACTCGGTCCAGTAGACGACCTCGAGGTCCGGGTCCTCCTCCACCGAGATCCACACCTTCTGGCCCTCGATGGTGTCGGCGTCCAGGAGGTGCTCGCTCCAGGTGAAGCCGCCCTCGCGCAGCCGCAGCGAGCCGCGTACGAAGTACCGGGTGCCGAGGTACTCGACCATGTCCCCGGCCTTGAGCGTGCGGGGGTCGCCGGCGACGCTCTGCTCGGGGGCGAACGGGTCGCGGGGCGCCGCTGGCGCGGGCGGCGCCGGCCTGCGCCGCGACAGCACCACGATGAGCACCACCACCAGCGCGACCACGAGGACGATCAGCGCCAGCACGAGCGCCAGCACGGTCCCACTCACGGACATACCTCCATTGATTCGGCGATCCCGGAGGGCGGAGACCAGCGGATCCTACCGACTGTGGCCGCTTACGCCCATATCGCGATCAGACGTAACGAAGGAACATCCGGTTTCATACGGAAAACCCGGACCCGCGATGGCGGGCCCGGGATCCGGAAGTACGGGTATTCACTGGTCGCCGACGGTTTCGCCGCGACCGGCTCGCGCCCGGGTCAGAGGCGGACGGCCGCGGCGGCGACGCGCTCGTCCGTGGCGGTGAACGCGATCCGCACGTGCCGGGCGCCGGCCGTCCCGTAGAACTCGCCGGGGCCGACGAGGATGCCGAGCGAGGCCAGATGCCCCACGGTCTCCCAGCAGGGCTCGTCCCGGGTCGCCCACAGGTACAGCGACGCCTCGGAGTGGTCGATGCGGAAGCCGTGCCGCTCGAACGCGGCGCGCAGCTCGGCGCGGCGCCGCGCGTACCGGGCGCGCTGCTCGTCGGCGTGCCCGTCATCGTCGAACGCCGCGACCATCGCCGCCTGCACCGGCGCCGGGACGATCATGCCCGCGTGCTTGCGGACCTCCAGCAGCCGCTTGACGACCGCCGGGTCGCCGGTGACGAACCCGGCGCGGTAGCCCGCCATGTTGGAGCGCTTGGACAGCGAGTTCACCGCGAGCAGCCCCTCGTGGGAGCCGCCGCACACGTCCGGGTGCAGGATCGACACCGGCGGGTTGGCCTCGTCCCAGCCGAACTCCAGGTAGCACTCGTCGCTGACCACGATCGCGCCGCGCGCCCGTGCCCATTCGACGACCTTGCGCAGGTGCTCGGCGGGCAGCACCTTGCCGGTCGGGTTGGACGGCGAGTTCACCCACACGATCTTCGGCCGGACCGGGCCGAGCGTCAGCAGGCCGTCGGTCGCGACCGACTCCGCGCCCGCCAGCCGCGCGCCCACGTCGTAGGTCGGGTACGCCAGCTCGGGGAAGACGACCTTGTCGCCGGGGCCGGCGCCGAGCAGCGTCGGCAGCCAGGCCACGAGCTCCTTCGTGCCGATGACGGGCAGCACCGCGGCCGGGTCGGCGCCGGTCACGCCCGCGCGGCGGCGCAGCCAGCCCGCCACCGACTCGCGCAGCTCGGGCGTGCCGTAGGTGGCGGGGTAGCCGGGCGCGTCGGACGCTTCGGCGAGCGCCTTGCGGACGGCGTCGGGCGTCGGGTCCACGGGCGTGCCGACCGACAGGTCGACGATGCCGTCCGGATGCGCGGCGGCCCGCTTCTTGTACGGCTCCAGCCGGTCCCACGGAAAGTCCGGCAGCGTGAACAAGGCCCAGCCCTCCTCGGCGGGACGCGCGGGCGCCCCGAATCGGCAGGGCCGTGGCCTCCCGCGGAGTGCGCGGGAGGCCACGGCCCGGATGCGTTGAACCGCGATGACCGTCCGGCCGGGACGCTCCCGAAAGGTCGCGACCCGCCGGACCGGCCGGTTGAGCCCGTTCTCAGTCTTCCTGGCTCTGCGGGGGCAGCGCCGCGACGATCGGGTGGTCCTTGTCGATCTTGCCCACCTTGGAGGCGCCGCCGGGCGAGCCGAGGTCGTCGAAGAACTCCACGTTCACCTTGTAGAAGTCCTTCCACTGGTCGGGGACGTCGTCCTCGTAGTAGATGGCCTCAACCGGGCAAACCGGCTCGCACGCACCGCAGTCGACGCACTCGTCCGGGTGGATGTAGAGCTGACGCTTCCCTTCGTAGATGCAGTCGACCGGGCACTCCTCGATGCATGCCTTGTCGAGCAGGTCCACGCAGGGCTGCGCAATGACGTAGGTCACGTCAGTGACTCCTCTCGGGTTTCCGGCCCCGCCGCACGTCACGGCTCACCGCAAGCTCGCTGTGAATAGTATGGCCACCACCGCGCAGTCGATTCGACATGGGGGTGCTCACATGTCTGGCCGCTTTGCCGCGCGCCTGGTGGTGTCCATCAGTAGCGCGGACGTGGGTCAGCGGGTCTCGCTGCGCCGTCGTCTGCCAACGGGAGAGTACAGCGACGTGGTGGGCGTACTCGAATCCTGGTCCAACAAGACCCTTCAGGTGCGCCGCCGCAACGGCGAACTCGTCGAGGTGCCCGAGGACATCGTGGTCGCGGGCAAGGTCGTCCCGCCGATGCCGCCGCCGAAGCGCCGCGGAGTCTGACGGCGTCCGGGCGGCGCGGACGGCCCCGCGGTCAGTGGCCTTCGGCCTGCTGCGGGCGGGACTTCGACGGCGACGGCGCGGGCCCGGCGGGCGAGCCGCTCGGCGGCGGGCTCGCGGTGACGGGCGCCGGCGAGGCGGGCTTGGGCGCCATCCGCTCGGAGTAGGTCTGGCCGGGCTTCAGCTGCCGGCCCTCGAACAGCTCCGACACCGTGACGAAGGTGAACCCGCGCTTCTTCAGCCCCTCGATGACCGCCGGGATCGCCTTCACGCTCGGCTTGTGGATGTCGTGGAACAGGATGACGCCGCCGGGCTTCGGCTCCTTGATCCCCACGCGGGTGTCGCGGGCGGTGTTCAGGTAGCGCCAGTCCTCGGTGTCGACGCTCCACAGGATCAGCGGCATCCCGATGGTCTGCCCGACGCGCCTGTTCGTCGCGCCGTACGGCGGCCGCATGATCGTCGGCTTCACCCCGCCGGACGCCCTGGTGATCGCGTCCTGGGTGCGCTGGATCTGCGACTTGACGGCCGCGGCCGACAACCCGGTGAGCTGCGGATGGTCCCAGCTGTGGTCGCCGACCTCGTGCCCCTCCATCACCTCGCGGCGGACCATGGCCGGGAAGCTGCGGGCGTTCTGCCCGAGGACGAAGAAGGTGGCGCGCACGCCGTCCTTCTTCAGGACGTCGAGCAGCCCGTTCGTGTACGGGCCGGGACCGTCGTCGAAGGTCAGCGCGACGCACTTGAGCCGGTCGCAGTCGATCCTGCGCTGCGCGGGCGGGCGCTGCGGCGGGGCCGGGGCGGTCCGCGCCCTCGCGCCGGCCTTCGCGCCGGCCTTGGTGCCGGCCGCGAGCCGGTGGCCGGCCGTCCGCGCCTGCTTCTTCTCCGTGTGGCCGCATCCCGAGACGAGCAGGAGAGCGGCCGCGATAAGGGCGAAATTCCTGGTCCGCACCACGCACCCCCGTAACGTGTTGCCTCGGGCCGCTTCTTACCCTGCGCCTCACTCGCAACACACGTCACCAAGGTCCGAATTGCCAAGATCGTCCTTGGGGCGCGCCGGGGGGACGCTCCCCCATCATGCAGCCGCCCCCGGGGCCCGCCGCCACCCGAGGTGAGGGAAGTGTCGCCCCCCGGATGCCCCGCCGGCGCGGGCTCGCGCGGCCGTCCGTGAACTCCCGGCGGCGCTGCGGGTGATGACGGGTGACCGTGCGGCATCCCGCACGGGCGAACCGCAGAGGACGGAGCCGTATGACGGTCAGCCCACGCGCGCCGGCACCGCCGGGCGCCACCACCGAACCGCCGGAGGACGACGCACGCCTCATCGAGCGCTCCCGGCACCGCCCCGAGGACTTCGCGGCCCTCTACGACCGGCACGCGCCGTCCATCCACCGGTACGTCGCGCGCCGGCTCGGCGAGCAGGCCGCCGACGACGTGGTCGCCGAGACGTTCCTGGCCGCGTTCCGGCAGCGCGACCGCTACGACCTGGCGCGCCGCGACGCGCGGCCATGGCTCTACGGGATCGCGGCGAACCTCGTCGGCAAGCACCGCAGGTCCGAGACGCGGATGCTGCGGGCGCTGGCCCGCACCGGCGCCGACCCGGTGACCGATGCCATGGACCGGGTGGACGCGCGGGTGAGCGCGGCGGCGGCGTCCCGGCCGCTCGCCGGTGCGCTGGCGGGGCTGTCACGGGGCGACCGGGACGTCCTGCTGCTGGTCGCGTGGGCGGACCTGTCCTACGAGCAGGTCGCCGAGGCGCTGTCGATCCCGGTCGGGACGGTGCGGTCCCGGTTGCACCGGGCGCGCCGCAAGGTCCGGGAGGCGCTCGGCGGCACCGATCCGACGGACGTCCAGGAAGGGGCAGGGGAATGAACGAGCTCAAGGAAGTCGGGGCGTTCCGCGCGCAGGTGCCCGAGCCGGGCCGCGAGCGGCTGGCGCCGGGGAGGGAGCGGCTGGTGCGGGCGGCCGCGGGCCGGTCCCGGTCCCGGTTCCGGTTCCGGGTTCCGGCGTGGCGGGCCGGTCTGGCCGTCGGAGTCGCGGTGGCCGGGGCGGCCGCCGTCACGGTGGTCGTGGTGGATCGCAACGACCCGGCGCCAGCGCCGATCGCCGCGCGTCCGGTGAGCGCGACGGGGGTGCTGGAACGCGCCGCGAAGACCGTCGCGGGGCGGCCCGACCACCGCCCGGCGCCGAACGAGTGGGTCTACACCAGGACCTACCAGGCAGGGCAGCAGGACGCCCCCTCCTTCATGCAGCACATGGAGGGCTGGGTGCGTTTCGACGGCCGCAAGACCGCCAGGTACGACGGGATCCCGGGCAAGAAGCCCCGTCTTGAGGTCACGGATGTGAAGCGGGACGGCGACAGCGAGGAGCGTTCGCCCGCGCAGTGGTACGACTACCTGCGCGCTCTGCCGGACGACGCGTCCGCGCTGCTGGCAGGTATCGACCGGCGCGCGAAGTCCTACAACGCCGAGAGCCACGGGCGGCTCTTCAACTCCGAGGACGGCCGCGACCAGTGGGTGTTCGGCCGGCTCGTGGACTTCCTCGGCCAGGGGCCGTCCACGCCGCAGTCACGGCGCGCGACCATCTTCCGGGCGCTGGCCCGGATCCCGGGCGTGCAGGTGAAGGAGGGCACGAAGGACGCGCTCGGACGTCCCGGCACCACGGTCTCCCGCACGGGCCCCGACGGGCTGCGCGAGGAGTTCGTGCTGGCCAGGGGCACCTACGACTACCTCGGCCTGCGGTTCGTCGTGGTCAAGGACCAGCGGCTGCCGAAGGCCCGCGCGCGGCGCGGCGGCCCCGCGGTCATCCCCGCCGGAACCGTCACCAACGAGCAGGCCCTGGAGAAGACCGCGCTCGTCGACCGTCCGGGGCAGCGGCCCTGACGCCGGTGCGCCGCCCTCGCTGCCGAGGGCGGCGCACCGGAGGGCGGGTCAGCGGGTGGGCCAGTCGGGGACGTTCGGGGGGAGGTCCTTGCTGACGCGCATCGGGAACGCGGCGGGACGCTTCTCCAGGAACGAGCTGACGCCCTCGATGGCGTCGGCGCCGCCGCCGAGGTCGGCCATCAGGTGCGAGTCGGCGACGTGCGCGTCCCACGGGGACGCGGCCGACAGGCCCGACCACATCAGGCGGCGGATCGTCGCGACCGACACCGCCGAGGTGTTGTCGGCGATCTCGCGGGCGAGCGCGTACGCGGCGGGGAGCAGCTCGTCCTGGGCGTACACGCGGGAGACGAGGCGGCCGGCGAGGGCCTCCTGCGCGTCGAACACGCGGCCGGTCGCGGCCCACTCCATCGCCTGCGCGATGCCGACCAGGCGCGGCAGGAACCAGCTCGACGCCGCCTCGGTGACGATGCCGCGGCGCGCGAACACGAATCCGAACTTGGCCTTCTCGCTGGCCAGGCGGACGTCCATCGGCAGCGTCATCGTGACGCCGACGCCGACCGCCGCGCCGTTGAACGCCCCGATGACGGGCTTGAGGCAGCGGGCGATGCGCAGGGCGACCGTGCCGCCGCCGTCGCGCGGGGTGCCGTCCTCCAGGACGTCGTCCTCGCCGGCGAACATGTCCTTCGACTTCTCCTTGTCGAAGGTGTCGCCGCCCCCGCTGAGGTCGGCGCCCGCGCAGAACGCGCGGCCCGCGCCGGTGACCACGACGGCCCGGACGTCGTCGTCGGCGTCGATGCGGTCGAAGACGTCGAGCATCTCGTTGCGCATCGTGAACGTGTAGGCGTTCATCTTGTCCGGGCGGTTCAGGGTGACCGTGGCGATCCCGTCCTGAACCTCGTACTCGATCTCGGCGTAGGCCACGTGCGGTCCCCTTCTCGCGCCCGACTTGAGGTGGAATTCGATTCTAGGAAGTCGGGCGGGGCGGCTCAGCTCCGGGCCGCCGGGAACATCCGCAGCACCACGTCGCGGCGCCACTCGTCCAGGCCGCCCTCGTGGTCGGCGGGCGGCAGCAGCATGATCCCGCCGTGCTGGTCGGGCCACAGGCGGACCGGCACGTCCGGGGGCAGCGTCAGCTCCATCGGGTAGTCGCGGGACGCGGCGAACACGCGCGCCGCCTCGCCGAGGACGCGCGCCCAGCCCTGGCCGAGGTAGGGCGGCAGGCCCTCCGCGCTCAGCTCCGGCAGGCCGTGCTCGACCAGGCCGGCGGTGCGCAGGGCCAGGCCGTCCGGCCGCTCGGTGCCGACGATCCGCACGACATCGGGCTTCTTCATGGCCCGGACGATACGGGACCCGCCCCCGTGACGCGGGTCACCCGGCGGCCCCGGCGGGGGGAACCCCGCACCCGGCCCGGCCATGTCCGATAAATTACGACAGTGAATTGGGCCGTGACGTACGACTCCGCCTTCGGGTACGTCTCCGCGCACGGCGCGCCCCTGGTCGACCTGCTCGACCCGCAGCCCGGCGAACGGATCATCGACCTCGGCTGCGGCACCGGGGCGTTCAGCGCGGAGATCGCCGCCCGGGGCGCCGAGGTGCTGGGCATCGACGGCAACCCGGACATGGTCGCGCAGGCGAGCGCGCTGAACCCGGGCATCTCCTTCATGCTCGGCGACGCGCACACCTTCACCATCTCCGAGACCTGCGACGCCGTCGCCTCCAACGCCGCGCTGCACTGGATGACCCGCGACCCGGACGCGGTCATCGCGCAGGTGCACGCGGCGCTGCGGCCCGGCGGCCGCTTCGTCGGCGAGCTCGGCGGCGAGGGCAACTGCGCCGAGCTGGTCGCGGCGATGCAGACCGCCTGGCGCGTCTTCGGCCTCGGCGAGCCGGAGCTGCCCTGGTACTTCCCGAGCCCGGCCGAGTACGCGACGAAGCTGGAGGAGGCCGGGTTCACGCTGCGGCTGCTGGAGCACGCCGAGCGGCCCAGCCAGATGACCGAGGGGCCGAACGGCGCCGCCGACTGGGTCCGCGCCTACGCCGCGCGCGCCCTCGCCGACGTCCCGCCGGAGCTGGTCGAGCCGCTGCTCGCCCGGGTGAACGACCTCGCCGCGCCGGCGCTGCGCCGCGAGTCCGGCTGGGTGGCCGACTACGTGCGGCTGCGGTTCGCCGCCGTCCGCAAGCCGGACGCGCCGCCCATGCCCGAGGCCCCGCCGGCGGCGTCCGACGTCCCGCCCCACGGCGCCTCCGCCGGCGCTCCCATGCCGGACCCGGCCGCACCGGCGGCTCCGGGCGCACCGGCGGCTCCGGCCGGGACCGCCATGCCGGGCGGGACCGTTCCAGGCGGCGTCTGAGATCCGGAGGCCGCGACACGCGCCGGGGGTCGGCGCTGGGGTGGTTCGCGCGGGTTGCTTAGGGTTGGAGGCATGCGGCTCTACGACCAGCGGACCGGGCAGGCCAAGGAGCTCCCGCCGGGGCGGGTCCTGCGGGTCCAGCTCCTGGAGGGGGCCGGGCACCGCGCGCTGGTGGTCGCCGACCTCGTGCGGCGGACGGGCGAGCGGGCCGGCCGCGAGGTCACGGTGGCCTGCTCACCGGACCTGGCGGTCGACGACCGCGACCTGACCGACTACAACGTCCAGCCGTTCGAGGTCCTGGACTGGGACGCGCCGCCGCCGCGCGCCGACCTCTACATCGCGTCCTCGACGGACGTCGACGTCGACGGGCACTGGCTGCTCGTCCCGCCGGAGAGCGGCGGCTGGCGCACGGCCATGGCGGACGCCGGGATGGACGCGCTCGCGGCGCGGCTGGCCCTGCTGGAGGTCTCCTACCGGGACCCGCTGGAGCTGACGGCGGCCCGGTACATGACGGCGGCCGGACGCCTGGACGCGTGGCGGAGCCTGGTCGCGGGATGGGCGCGGAGCCCGGGACGGCCGATGAACCGCGAGTACGCGCGGAAGGCGGAGCGCGCCCTGCTCGACGACCTCGACAGCCCGTCCGCGCTGGCCGTGCTGGACGAGATCGCCGCCGACCCCGACGTCCCGCCGGGCGCGAAGCTGGAGACCTTCATCCACCTCGACCTGACGCTGGCGCTGGGCCTGGTCGCCGCCATCGGCACCGCCTGACCTTCCGCTCCCAGCGGCCTCAGTCGAGGACCTCCATGAGCGTGCCGTCGGCGAGCAGGTAGGCGAACGAGCGCTCGAACACGTACGCCGTGCCGCCGCCGGGCTGCTCGAACCACGGGACCGCTGTGCCGGTGAGGGCCTGCACAGGGCGCAATAGCCGATACACGTGGTACTCGCGTTCCTGCCAGTCGGCGGGCAGCGAACGCTGCGGGAACGGTGTGCGCGCGGCGTAGGCGTGGTTCCCGCCGTGTCCTCCGTAGCGATCCACTTCGGTTCCTGCGGGAAGCTCGGTGATCTGGCGGTCGCGCAGGAGCGACAGTGGCGGCTCCCCCTTCAGCGGCTGGATCTTCGGGATCTGGACGGTCTGCTGCGGCACGACCATCAGCAGGCTGCCGAGGAGATAGGCGGCGGCGGCGTTCTCTCCGTTGTCGAAGCTGACCTGCCTGGTCCGTTCACCGTTGTCGAGGTGGAAGACCGTCCAGCCCGTCCTCTCCTGGAGAAGGCACCATGTTCCTTCCTCCTCGCCGCGGAGCCGGTAGCGGGCGCGGTCGACCTGGAGGGCGTCCAGGCGGTTCTGCAGGAGCGCGAGCCACTGCTCCGGCTCCGGTTCCGTCCTGATACCACGCGGCACGGTGCGTCCCATGGCCGCGGCGCTCGCGGCGTCCATCGCGTCGTCGTCCACCACGGGGATCCGGAACCCGTGCGCGCGCATGTGCGCGACCAGGTCGGGCTCCGGCGGGATGCCGTGCTCGCGCAGGTAGTAGCCGACCGCGCCCGACCACACCCACGCGCCGTCGGTGTGGAAGGTCAGCGGGACGCACTCGCCGCGCGACGGGTCGAGCAGGTCGGGGGCGCTGGAACGGGCCGCCATCACGGTCGGCGCGTTCTCCAGGTACCGGGTCACGGGCTCGACCTCGTCCGGCGGGACGGGCGGGCGCGACACCACGGGCGGGCCGCCGTCCGCACCCGCGCGGTCGAACACCCGCGCCTTCCGCACCGGGCTCTCGAACCGGGTGGGCGGGGGCGGCGAGACCGGCACCGGACCGAGGCGGCGCGCCATCCACTCGGGGACGTCGCGGCGCGGCAGCCGTTCCAGCTCCCGCCGGACGTCCTCCGCCGACGGCTCGGCCTCCCAGCGGGGCTCCTCGTCGCGGACGAAGCCCGCCCGGCACCGCACGGCACCGTCCCCGTACACGATCTCGACGTCGATCCGCGACCAGGTGGAGCCCTGGGACGCGTGCGTCCCGGCGCGCAGCCGGTCGAGCAGCCCGGCGGCTGCGCGGGGCGGAGTCCAGGCCGCGGTGGTGCCGTCCGCCCTCCGCACCGCCATCGGCGGGAACTCCACGTGCCCGCCGACCGCCTGGTAGTGCCCGGAGATCCGCTCCCAGAACGGCGGGGCGTGGTCGGCGACCAGCACCGTGAACGGCCCGCTCAGCAGCTCCGCCTGCTCCACCGGGTCCAGCGGCGCCGGCGCGGGCCACTCGGCGGGCTCGGACGGCTCGCGGCCCTCCAACCGGTCCCGCAGCCAGCCCGGCACGTTCGCGCCGTCGCGCGGCATCACGATCTGGTCGCGCCGCCACGCCTCCAGCGGCGCCGGCGGGTCCCACCCCGGGTCGAACTCGTCGTTGTAGAGGAACAGCTCCGCGGCGGGCTCGACGATCGCCAGCATCGAGAACCAGGTGCCCTGCTCCGGCAGGTAGTGCGCGCGGCGCAGCTCGGTCAGCATGGCGGACAGCTCATCCGGCACGACCTCGGCGGGCACCACCGCGTTCTCGCCGGTCAGCATCGTCAGCGTCACGTCGTTCGCCGCGACGGTCGCCGCGCAGCGCAGGTCGATGCGGCGCCAGCGCGGCGGCGCGGTCTGCCTCGCGAACCGCACGATCCGCTGCTCGATCTCCGCGATCCGCTCGCTCTGCCCCGTCACGCGCGTCCCCTCATGTGATCCCGATGGAACCTGAGCGGCAGGTTAACCGCACGGATCGGCCCATTGCGGCGGGACCCGGCGTTCGCGGACGCTCGGGGACATGGCCGTCGACGGGCCCGGAGCCCACCGGGACGTGGGCTAACGTCCTATGTCGTGTCCACCGATGCCCCCGAATCACCGGTTCCCGCGACGACGTCCGGGCGTCCGGCCCGCACGCGGCGGCGCCGCGTTCGCACGCTGATGGCGGTGCTCGCCGCGGTCGCCGTGCTGCTGTGCGCGACGGTCGGCGGCATCGGCTGGTACTTCGCCGGCGTCGCCTCCGAGGTCGACCACACCGCCGAGTACCCGCTCACCATCGTGGACGTCTCCGACGGCACCGTCACGCTCCCCCGCGAGCCCGAGACGCAGCGCATCGGCACCTGGGCGCTGGTCTGGGAGCACGGCGGCCGGGCCCTGCTCGGCCCCGTCGTCAGCGGCGACGAGGACCACGTCGTCCGCAAGGTCGTCTCCGTCTCCCACGGGAGGCTCGAGAAGGGCGCCGCAGCCGCCATCGACCACTGGGTGTACTCCGGCGACCCGAAATCGGCGCTGGGGCTCGACTTCAAGGACGTCACGTATCCGTCCAGGCTCGGCCCCATGCCCGCGTGGCTGCTGCCCGGGTCGTCCCCCAAGAGCACCTGGGTCATCGGCGTCCACGGACGCAACGCCGACAAGGCCGAGACGTTCCGCGCCATGCGCACCGTCCACGGCCTTGGGCTGCCCATGCTGTCGATCGCGTACCGCAATGACGTCGGCGCCCCCAAGTCCCCCGACCACCAGAACCACCTGGGCGACACCGAATGGAACGAGGTCGCCTCGGCCGTCTCGTACGCGCGCGCGAACGGCGCCACCGGAGTCGTCCTGTACGGGTGGTCGATGGGCGGCGCGATGGTGATGACAGCGCTGCGGCACGACCCGTCGTTCGTCCGCGGCGTCGTCCTGGACTCCCCCGTCATGGACTGGAACGCCACGCTCGACAAGCAAGGCGACGCCCGCCATCTGCCGCCGTTCGTCACGAGCCTCGCCAAGACCGTCCTGGAACGGCGGATCGGCATCGACCTGAAGGACTTCGACCAGCGCCGCTACGCCCCCAAGCTGCGGACGCCGACCCTGCTGTTCACCACCGCCGACGACGAGATCGTCGCCAACGGCCCCGCCTTCACCTTCGCGCGGACGGCACCGCCCGGCATGGTCACCCACATCGCCACCCAGGGCGACCACACCGAGGCGTGGAACGTCGACCCGTCCGCCTACGAGGCCGCGCTCCGGACCTTCCTCTCTAGAGTCCGCTGATCTCGAGCAGCGTCTTCCCCGTGGTCGCGCGGGACTGGATGGCGGCATGCGCGTCGGCGGCGTTCTGCAACGGGAACCGCTGGCCGATCACCGGACGCAGCCGTCCGGCGGCCGCCTCCCGCAGCGCGCTCAGCGTCGCGTCCCTCATCTCCTGCGGTGCCGGTTTCGACTGGAGAAGCGTGACATGACGCGCTTGTGCCGCCTCCTCGGGGATCCCCGCCCACTCCCCGCTCGCCAGGCCGAAGCTGACCATCCGGCCGCCCTCGCGGACCAGCGTGAACGCCTCCCGCCCCACATCACCGCCGACCCCGTCGAACACCACGTCCACCGGCCCGGTCTTCTCGCTCCAGCCCGGCTCCCGGTAGTCGACCGCCTCGTCCGCGCCCAGCCGCAGCGCGACGTCCGTCTTGTGCGATCCCCCAGCCGCCGCGACCACCGTCGCCCCCGCCGCCTTCGCGAGCTGGACGAGCAGCGTCCCGACCCCGCCCGCAGCCGCCTCCACCAGCACCCGCTCCCCCTGCCGCGGACGCGTCGCCCACATCATCAACGTCGCCGTCCGCCCGTCGGCCAGCAGCGCCACCGCCTCGTCCAGCGGCAGGCCGTCCGGCACCTCGAACAGGCCCCCGGCGTCGACCGCGGCCAGCTCCGCGTACCCGCCGGAACCGCCCGTGCCGCTCACGACCCGCCGCCCGACCAGCCCCGGATCGACCCCCGGCCCCGCCGCCGCCACCGTCCCGCCGACACCGTTGCCCGGGATCATCGGAAGCCGCGGCGCGAACGGCTGCGGCCCCCTCCCCGCCCGCACCTGCGTCTCCACGAAGGTGACATTCGCGTACTCCACCCGGACGAGCACCTGCCCGTCCCCCGGCACCGGATCAGGCGCCTCCCCCGGCACCAGCACCTCCGGACCACCGAACTCGCTCAGCCACACCGCACGCACAGCGCCCCTCCGTTCCCGAACCGTCCCACCAGCCTGCAACCTCAACCGGGATCGAGGTCAACCGTCCGCAACGAATCCCTTTTCTCGCCACACCCATCTCTGTAAGCTTTCGCGCGTATTCCGCCCCGTTGTCGGCCAGCGCTCAGGGATGGCGATGCGCGCCCGGTTGGTACGTTCCTCCCCGCCACGGCTCCGCCGCGCAGCGATCGCCCTCGCCGCCCTTCCCCTCCTGGCGGGCTGCGGCAGCTCCCACCCGTCGTCCGGCGCCCTCAAGCCCGAAGGCTCCTTCGACACCGGTGGCGCCGTCCCCGCGACCTCCGCGCCCGCCCCGTCCGCCGTGCCGACCGCGCAGCTCTACAAGACGGTCCTCCAGCGCTACCGCGACTACCAGGCCGCCTACAAACAGGCGTACGCCACCAACGACCCCGGCGGCCTCCCCGCCGTCGCCATGGACCCCCTCCTCGCCCAACTCACCAAGGACATCGAGTCCACCAAGGCCAAGGGCGAGATCTGGCGGTTCACGAACACGTTCAACCCGCACGTGTACGCCACGTCGAAGGACGGGTCCAAGGTCTACGTCATCGACTGCGTGAACACCCTCGCCGGGTACCGCTACTCCGCCAGGACGGGCAAACGGATCGGCGGCGGCCCAGGCGGCGCGTACATCTACCGGACGACCGTCCAGTACGACTCGGGTACCTGGAAGGTCGCCGCGACCACCCGGGACCGCTCATGCTGACCTCCCGCAGCAAAGGACACAGGATGTCCGTCCACACCCCCGCCGGCCGCCGCGCCCTCTACGGCGCCATCGCGGCCACCACCCTGCTGACCCCGCTCCTCGCCGCCCCACCTGCTCAGGCCGGCGGCTGCGACGATCCCGGCCAGCTCAGCTGCAACATCACGGTCCACGAGCCTGGTTCTCCAGGAGGAGGAGGCGGCGGAACGGGCGGCGGTTCCGGCGGCGGTGACAGCGGCCCCGTCATCGCGCCCGATCCGGTGGGGCTGAATCCGAACGAAGGCGCGGGATTCGTCCAGGTGCCCGGGAACCAGCCCCCGCCGCAGGCCGCGGTGCCGGCCACCGCCGATCTCGTGGCCTCGGCGATGGACACCGCGGCCTTCCCCGTCCCCACCGTCCACACTGCTCCCAAGGGCAAGACGTACGTACGGTTGAACACGTCCCTCTGGGTGGACGGCTTCCACGTGGTGAAGACCGACCCGATCACCAAGGGAAACCAGACGGTGCAGGCGACCGCCACACCGGCGTCGGTCACCTGGAATCTCGGAGAGACCACGAAGACCTGCGACAACGCCGGGAGCGAGAACGGCAAGGCCTGCACCTACATCTACAAGCGGTCGTCCGCCGCCGCACCCGGCGGGTCTTACAAGATCACGGCGACCATCGTCTGGCATGTCGCCTGGACGTGCGTGGGCGCCGACTGCGACGGGCCGGGCGGCGACCTGGCTCCGCACCCGGCGACCTCGCCGCCCACGCCGCTCGTCGTCGGCGAGATCCAGACCACCACGGGCCAGTGACGAGCGTTTCACGCGGCTGGGAGGTGCCCGGCTACGTCCAGATCGAGGAACTGGGCTCGGGAGCACAGGGGACGGTCGTCCTCGCGCGCCACCAGTCGGGCGGCCCCGCAGTGGCGATCAAGTACCTCGCTCCGGACCTGCTGCGGAACACCACCGCGCGGGACGCCTTCCGGGGCGAGGCGGAACTCCTGCGGCGGGTCGTCGATCCTCATGTGGCGAGGCTCTTCTATTACGTCGAGTCGCCGCAGGGAGCCGCGATCATCCTGGAAGCCGTCCCAGGGCGGTCGCTGCGGCGCGTGCTGGACGATCACGAGGAGCCGCTCGCGCCGGAAGCCGCGCTGACGATGTTGAAAGGCTCGCTGCTCGGACTGGCGGCCGCACATGCGGTCGGCATCGTCCACCGCGACTACAAACCGGCGAACGTGCTCGTCCAGGACGACGGGCAGAGCAAGCTGATCGACTTCGGCATCGCCGTCCTGACCGGGCAGGGCGACCATGCGGGGACGCCCGCCTACATGGCGCCCGAGCAGTGGGAGGGCCAGCCCGCCACACCGGCGACCGACCTCTACGCGGCCACCTGCGTGTTCGTGGAGTGCGTCACCGGCAGGAAGCCCTTTCAGGCAACAACGGTCGAGGAGTACCGGACGCAGCACGCGACCGCCCCCGTGCCGCTCGACCAGGTGCCGGAACCGCTGCAGCCACTCGTCCAACGCGGCCTGGCGAAGAGCCCGGCCGAGCGGACATGGAACGCACATGAGTTCGTAGGTGAGCTGGAAGAGATCGCCGTTCGCGAGTACGGACCGGACTGGGAGCAGCGCGGGATCATCGCGCTCGGCGCGGTGGCGGCGACGGTGGGGGCGGCCGTCCCCCTCGCTGCGCTCGGCGGCTCGCTGCTCGCCCACGGCGCGTCGTCCACAGGTATGGGCGCTATGGCCTCAGGTGCCACCGGTCATGCGGCCGGGCTCGTGCACGGCGCAGCGTCGGCGGACTTCGCGGCCAAAGCGGGGGCCTCCACGTCCAAAGGCGTGCTGAGCAAGTTAGGCGGCACCAAGGGAGCGGCGGCCATCGCGGGCGTAGGGGTCGGCGGGGCCATCGCGGCCTGGGTGCTCTGGCCCTCGGGCCCAGGGGTCGGAGGTGCGAGCCACGGCGGGATCCACGCCTACTGGACGCACCCCGGGGTTCTGACGGGGCAGCCGTACATGCCGGCATCCGACACCCCGTACATGGACCTGACCCTCACGGTGAGGCCGGCGCGGATGAAACCGGGCACCACGCTCCGGCTGGTCGAGCAGTTCCGCGCGCGTACGCCGTCCGGCGGCAAATACCTCCCCGGCGGCCGGCGCCAATGCTTCGGAGAGAAGACCAAGCGGACGGACGTCACAGGAAATTACAGCTTCGGATGGAACAGTGACGATCCGGTCAAGGACTACGTCCTGTACTTCTACAAGGTTCCGCCGGCCAAAAGGCATGAGCTTCCCACTGGAACCGGCGCCATCCCGGTGCGGGCCAAGAGCATCATGACCGGAAGGGCGGAGCCGTACGTACCGTCCGAGTGCGCGTTTCTGAGCAGGTGGACGCAGACCTTCACGCTTCGGGTGCCGGGGAGCGATGTCCTGGCACCCGGAAAGTACCTGGTGACACCGATCGGCCCGATGCGGATCACGGGCAAGAGAGCCGGGGTCTCGCAGGAGGCGATGGGCACGGTCAACGAGGGGGCCGCGCCGGTGGTGCGGGTGTTGGGTGGGTGAGGGGACGGGGGCGTGTGGGGGCCGCTGGTAGGATCGCGGCCGATGCGCGGGTGGATGCTGTGACGCACTCAGGGTTCTCGCCAGGCGGACGGGCGACTCGCACACTTCCCCCGCTCCCCCGCGCGGTCGTTCAGACGACAACCGCATAGGAAGCCGCTCGCCCCGGTGCACGCGCGCCGGTGCCGGCCGCCGTCGCCCATCGTCCGCCGCACGTCCACAGTTAGGTTCCCGGTGTTGCTCTCCCCTCAGATCAGCCGCCTGAAGTTCGGGTCGGTGCGTGCCGCGGTGGCGGGCAACCGGTCGTTCTCGGCCTTGCTGGTCGCCGGGGTGGTGCTGCGGGTCTTGGTGGTGCTGGGGTTCCCGCCGACGCTGTGGTTCAACGACAGTTACGACTTCCTGCGGATCGCGGACGGACCGTTCCCGCACCCGCTGCGGCCGTCCGGTTACGGGTTGTTCCTGTGGGCGTTGAAGCCGTTCCACAGCCTGGCGCTGGTGACGGCGTTGCAGCACGCGGCGATCGTGGGGATCGCGGTCGTCGGCTATGTGGCGCTGGTCCGGAACTTCGAGGTGCGGCGGTGGGTGGCGGCGCTGGCGGTGGCGCCGCTGTTGCTGGACGCCTACCAGGCGGAGCTGGAGCATCTGGTCCTGTCGGACACGGTGTTCACCGTGCTGATCCTTGCGGCGATGCTGCTGCTGGCGCGGCCGGGCGCGGCGGGGTGGCGGCGGGCCGCGCTGGTGGGGGCGCTGCTGGGCGTGGCGGCGGTCACCCGGACGGTGGGGGTGCCGCTGTTCCTGATCGCGCTGGTCTACCTGCTGCTGCGGCGGACGCGGTGGACGGCGTTCGCGGCGCTGGCGGCGGCGTTCGTGCTGCCGCTCGGCGGCTACGCGGTGTGGTTCCACTCCGACTACGGCCGGTTCGGGATGACCGGGGTGGACGGGATCTTCCTGTGGGGGCGGACGTCGACGTTCGCGGACTGCGACCGGCACACGCCGCCGCCGGAGCTGGCGCATCTGTGCCCGTACGGGTCGCCGGACGCCCGGCCAGCGGCGTCGCACCAGATCTGGGTGGAGAACTCGCCGACCGGGTGGGTGGACGGGAAGCCGTTCGACGAGAAGACCAACGAGCAGGCGCAGGAATTCGCACTGTGGGCGATCCGTACGCAGCCGCTCGGCTATGTGAAGGCCGTTTCCTACGATTTCTTCGTCCGGACGTTCGCGTGGAAGCGGCACCATTATCCGACGCCCGGGACGGAGGCGCGGTACCACTTCCCGGTGCGCGCGCAGGAGCAGAAGCCGCTGCCGCTGATCGGCGGCGGTGACCGGGTCTCGGTCGTCCGGGAGTACGAGCACGGTTCCGGGAAGACGCATATCGTCGATCCGTTCGCGGGCTGGTTGCGCGCGTATCAGGAGCACGTCTACGTGCGGGGGTCGATGCTCGGCGCGGTGCTGCTGGCCGGGCTCGCGGGGCTGCTGCGGCGGCGTCGGGCGCGCAAGGAGACCGCGCTGCTGTGGGCGACGGCGGTGACGCTGCTGGCGATCCCGCCGGTCACGGTGGACTTCGACTACCGGTACATGCTGCCCGCGATGCCGTTCGCGTGCTTCGCGGCGGCGCTGGCGTGGGGACGGCGGCGCGCGGTGGAGGCGGAGCCGGACGGTGCGAAGGCGTCGCCCGCCGAGCCGGAGGAGGCGGAGGTCCAGCCGGCCGGGGCGTGACCGGGCCCGGCCAGCGGCGAAGATCGGCGGGGGGTATTGCGCCCGCGCCGGGCTATACGTGAGACTCCTTCACATTCTGGCTGAGGGAGGGCCCCATGGCGCGCATCCGGCTCGACGTGCTGCTCGGCGTCCTGGTCCTGGCCGACGTGCTGCGCGTCTTCCTGCCGTCGCTGATCACCCTGGTCGGCAGCGCGGGGTCGACGCCGGCCGAGGTGATGGGCGCGTACGCGGTGTCGTGGTTCGTGGCCGCGTTCCTCACCGTCCCGCTGACCCGGCTGGTCCCGGCGCGGCGGGTGGCGCTCGCCGCCGGCGGGGCGCTGATCGTCGCGCGGATCGTGCTGCAGGCCACCGACGGCGGCGACCCGCAGCTCTACTCCGCGAGCATCGGGCTCCTCGCCGGGCTCGTCTGGCTGGTCGCCACCGCGATGACCGGCGGCGAAGCGGCGCCCGTGAAGACCGGTTTCGTGGCGGGTCTGGCCGCGGCGACGGCGCTCCATGCGGTGATCGAGGGCATCGACCTCGTGTGGCGGACCGGAGTCGCGCCGTGGGTTCCGCTGCTGGTCTACCTCGCCCTGTTCGCCGTCACCCTGGCCCGCACGCCGCAGGCGGAGGGGGAGAACGCCGCGCCCCGGGTGTGGCTGGCCGCCGGGCCGTCCGTCCTGCTCTGGGGCATCTACACCGGCAACCCGGCGCACGCGCAGGCGAGCGCGGGCTGGTCCGGCGGGGTCGCGGCGGCGCTGATCGCCGCGGTGGCGGTGCTGTCGGTGGCGGTGGCGGCGCGTCCCCGGTTCTGGACGCGGCACCCGCTCGTCCCGGCGGCCGGGCTCGTCCTGTCGGCGCTCGGGTTCGCGGCCGGGCGCGCGACGGTCGATGGCGTGCACGGCGTCTCGCCCGGCTGGACGGTCGGCGCGCAGGTCATCGGGCAGTTCGCGCTGGCGGGCTGCCTCGGCTGGGCGGCGCGCACCCCCGGCCCGGACCGTCCCGGACGGCGCGGGACGGCGATGGCGGGCGGCTGGCTGCTGTTCGTCGTGCTGATGTTCGCCTACTACTCCGCCTACGACCTGGGGACGCCGAACCGCTGGGTGCCGGTCGTCACCGCGCTCGGGGTGGCCGCGCTGACCGTCCGGGCGCCTCGCGTAACGGAACCGGGCGGGATCGGCATGCAGGCGGCGGGCGCGGCGGTGGTCGCCGTCGTGGCGGTCGCGGCCGTCCCGTTGTGGCGGGACACCGGGCCGGAGTGGCGGCCGGTGGACGACGGCGGGCTGCGGCTCGCCGCGTACAACGTGCGCATGGGCTACGGCGTGAACGGCACGATGTCCGTGACCGAGCAGGCGGACGCGATCCGCGCGCAGCGCCCGCACGTCGTGGTGCTCAGCGAGGTCGACCGGGCGTGGATGCTGAACGGCGGCCGGGACATGCTGCGGCTGATCTCCGAGCGGCTGGGGCTCCGCGCGTACTGGGCGCCCGCAGGGGACGAGGTGTGGGGCGACG
The DNA here is from genome assembly GCF_030283205.1 of Actinomadura opuntiae. GTDB lineage: Bacteria > Actinomycetota > Actinomycetes > Streptosporangiales > Streptosporangiaceae > Spirillospora. The sequence continues at coordinate 38,199 of NZ_JASNWF010000012.1, read as the reverse complement.
CGGTGCTCACCGACCTGCCGGTCACGTCCGTCCGGAACACGCCGCTGGTGAAGGGCGGCCCGATCGGCGCGCAGGCGCTCCAGGTGGGGGTGCGTTGGAAGGGCCGCGACCTCACGGTGATCTCCACGCACACGCAGCCGCCGGACGGCTGGAAGGACCTCGGCCAGGCCGAGCAGCTCGCCCGCATCGCCCGCGGCGCGGCGCGCGACGGCCGGCAGGTCGTGCTGGCCGGCGACCTGAACCTGGAGCCGGGCAGCGCGCCGTGGCGGGTGCTGCTGGGCGCCGGGCTGACCGACGCGCTCGCGGCCGCCCGCCCGTTCCCGACGGTCCCGGCCGGGCCCCGGTCCGACCAGCAGATCGACCACGTGCTCGTCACTCCGGGGCTGACCGGGCGGGACCAGGCCAGCGAGGCGGTCACCTTCTCCGACCATCGTCCGATCGCGGTCACTCTGGACGTGAAATGAGTACATGAGCGGATATCGCGGGGTCACCCGTGCCCGCGATCATGAGCGCATGCGCCGAATGCCGATCATCCTCGCCGCCGCCGCGCTGGCCCTGGCCGGGTGCGGCGAGACACCGTTCCCGGCGTCCGGCACGACCGCCGAGGACAGGGCCGCCGAGGAGGCGCGGAAGGCCGCGGACAAGGCGGGCGACAGGCTCTACACCTCCCGCGTCCGCCCGGCGCAGGACGTCGCGCACCGCGCCGCCGACCTCGACGGCGTCGAGGTCATGCGGGTGACCGGCAGCTCGACCGCCGGGCCGGGCATGCGGCTCGTGCTCCGCACGTCCGGGACCGGCTCCGAGCCCTGGTCGGCCGACCCGCCGGTCACCGTGACGCGCTGCTTCGCCCTGTCCTTCTCCACGACGACCGAATGGCACCACTACGGGACGCGCGAGGTGGCCTGCCCGCTGGGCGCGCCGCTGACGTTCAAACCGTGGCCGAAGACGCCCGAGATCCCGGACGCGCGGTTGCGGAAGGCGCTTCCGCGCGTCCCGGCCGGCGGCACGGCCGACGAGGCGAAGGTCCGGGCGGCGGTCGCGTCCCTGCGCCTCGATCCGAAGATCGCCGTCGAGATCCGCAAGGAGGGCGACGTGGTGGGTGTTGCGCTGACCGCCAGGCCCGACCCGTCCGTGGACGACGCGCTGGAGTGCACGCTCGCCCGCGTCGCGCCCGGCGGCACCAGCGTGTGGAGCCCGTCCCGGATCCAGCGGATGCCGGGCGAGGGCGGCTGCGGCGCCGGCAACGCGATCGACCCGGCGCCTCCGCCGCACTAGAGGTCGAGGTCGCCGGGGTGCTCGGCGAGGTGCTCCCAGAAGTCCACGTACGCCTGCTCGTGCATGATGCCGAGTTTCAGGACGCGGGCGCGTGAGGTCAGCCGCGCCTCGTCGGACGGGTCGAGCGCGGCACGGCGCTCGCGGTAGGACTCCAGCCAGCGGCGATGCAGCGCGGCCTGCTCGCGGGCCAGCGCGACGACGTCGCCGGGATCGCCGAGGTCGGCGAAGAACAGTTTCAGCTGCGCCGGGTCGCGGGTCTCGATCTGCGGGCCGCCGGGGTCGGCGAGCCAGCGGCGGAGGGCGGCGTGCCCGGCGTCGGTGAGGTGGAACACGCGGCGGCGGCGCCCGCCCTCCTCGGCCTCCTCGCGGAGCAGGCCGTCCTCGGCGAGCCGGGCGGGGATCCGGTAGAGCTGCGCGTGCGGGATCGGCCAGAAATGCTCGACGCTCTCCTCGACGCGCGCCTTGAGCTCGTAGGGCGTCATCGGCCCGTGCCGGGCGATCAGCCCGAGCACCACGCACGCCTGTACGCCGGGTTCCTCCACGCACCCTCCCTCATGCTCGGCCTTGACACCGTCTCAGTGAGACCATATCTTCCATACCATTGAGACGGTATCACTGAGACGATGGGAGCGTGCATGAACGTCCATCCCGAGCTCGCCGGCGTCCTCGCCTCGATGGCGCCCAGGCCGGACGACCCGACCGCCGACATCGAGGCGACGCGCACCGCGTTCAAGGCGCTGATGGCGCCGCTGATGCGTCCCGACGACGGCACCGTGCTCATCGAGGAGACGACCGCCCCCGGCCCGGACGGCAACGAGATCCCGGTGCAGATCCTGCGTCCCGCCGGCGCCGCGCCCGGTCCACTGCCCGCCGTCCTGTACATCCACGGCGGCGGGTTCAGCTACGGCGAACTGGACGGGCCCAGCCCGATGGCGCGGGACGTCTGCACCGAGACCGGCTCGCTCGTCGTGAACGTCCACTACCGGCTGGTGCCCGAGCACCCGTTCCCCGCCGGTTTCGAGGACTGCTACACCGTGCTGTGCTGGCTCGCCGCGAACGCCGCCGAGCTGGGCGCCGACGCGGCGCGGATCGCGGTGGCGGGCGCGTCGGCGGGCGGCTGCCTTTCCGCCGCGCTGTGCCTCGCCGCGCGCGACCGGGGCGGCCCCGCCATCGCGTTCCAGACCCTGCTGATCCCGTGCCTGGACGACCGGCTTGACACCCCGTCCGCCCACCGGATCACCGACCCGCGCCTGACCAACCGAGCCAAGGTCCGCGCGATGTGGGACGCCTACCTCCCGTCCGGTGGCGACGTCTCCCCCTACGCGGCCCCGGCCCGGGCGGACGACCTGTCCGGCCTGCCGGCCGCCTACATCCTGACCTGCGGTCTCGACCCGCTGCGCGACGAGGGCCTGGACTACGCGCGGCGCCTCATGGAGGCCGGCGTCCCGGTCGAGTCGAAGGACGTGCCGGGCGCATGGCACCTGTTCGAGGCGTCCGCGCCGGGCACCACCCTGGCCCGGCGCACCACCCGGCACTGGCTCGCGGCGCTGCGCACCGCGCTCGCCCCGGTGCTCACCTCATGAGCCGAGACGGGCGGCGGCGACCTTCTTCGGGACGACCATCCGCCACGCGTCCATGACCAGCTCGTGCATCTCGGGCTCGTCCAGCGCCCCCGTCCACGCTTCGACCCAGTTGAACCGCAGGTCCGACTCCCCGGGCAGCCGGAACTTGTCCGGCTCCGACGCGACCAGCGCCGCCCGCTCCTCCTTCGGGAACGCGAACCCCATCACCGTCTCGTCCCGCGAGAACGCCACGTAGACGATCGACCCGACGCGGAACTTCACCCGGTCCCTGATGAGGTGCTCCGACGTCCGGGGCAGCGTCACCGCCAACGCCCGCACCTGCTCGACAGTGATCACCGTGTCCTCCTATGGCCAGCGCTCCGCCCCGGAAAGTATGGCCGTCTCCCGGCCCGCACTTGATGATCTTGTTAGATTGGCGGGACGCCGAGGGCCGAGGGGGACGCGGACGTGAACGAGCTGGTGCGCTGGCGGACCGAGCACGGCAGCATCGTCGTCGAGACCGACTCCGCCGAACCGGGCATGCGCTCGGTGGCGCGCGGCGACGGGCTGATCCACGAGGCCGGCGCCAAGTTCGAGGACGCGTTCCAGCACGTCCGGGACGCCGCCGAGGCCGCGCTCGCCGCGCTGCGCGGCGGCGACCTCAACCCCGACGCGGTCGAGCTGGAGTTCGGGGTGAAACTGAACGCCGCCGCGGGCGCCGTCATCGCCAAGACGTCCGTGGAGGGGCACCTGAAGGTCAAGCTGACCTGGGGTGAGCAGAAGGCCGGCGCCGGGGAGGAGTAGGTGGACGACTGGCAGTGGCGCGCGTGGGTCGGGACGCCCGCCCGCGGCAAGCTCGGCGCCGCGTTCCTCGTCACCCCGACCCGGCTGCTGACCTGCGCGCACACCGTCCTGGGCCAGGACGAGGCACGGGTCGGATTCCCCGGCCTGCGCGAGGACCTGCCCGCCAAGGTCGTCGCGCGCGGCGGGTGGCGGCGGACCGGCGACGACGGCGACGTGGCGGTGCTGGAGCTGGCCGAGCCCGTCCCGTACGAACCGGCGCGGCTCGCCGATCCCGAGGACGTCCCCGAGTTGGTGGGCGGCGGACGCCCGCTCGGCGTGTACGGGTTCCCCGCCCGCAGCGACGACAACGAGCGGTACGCCACCGTCACCACCGACCCGCACTGGCTGGTGAAGCGGGAATGGTGGCAGCTGCGGACGGCGCCCGGCTATGCGCTGGAGGAGGGCTACAGCGGCTCCGCCGTGTACGACGCGGCCACCGGAACCGTCGTCGGTATGGTCACCGACGCCGAACTCGGCGACCGCGACCGCGCCGACCTCGGCTGGATGCTGCCGCTCTCCCGGATCCGCACGCACTGGGAGGAACTGGACGACGTCCTGCCGCTGCGCTGGCTCACCCCCGACACCCGCCGCGACCTGCGCCGCCTCCTCGATGGGATCCCGTACACCGGCCCGCTCGCCGCCGACCTCGACCGCGCCGTCGGCCGCCCGCCCCTCGAGGCCTTCCGCTCCGCGTGGGCGTCGGTCCGGTACGTCGCCGAAGGCTGGCCGCTCGACCCCGACCGCCTCGCCCGCCACCTCGCCGCGCTCGGCCGCCACCTGCCCGAACACCGCCGCCGCGAGCTCGCCGCCTGGACCGCGCGGCACCTGCGCCCCGCCCCCGGCGCGGCGGAGGGGGAACCCGCGTCCATCATCGTCCGGCTGGAACGGCTCACCTTCGACCGCTCCTACGACCTCACCGTGCACACCTGGATCGACGGCGCCGAGGGGCCCTCACAGCCCACCGTCCGCGTCCCCGAGAGCGAGGTCCGCGGCGCCGTGCAGGACGCCGTCGCCCGCACCCGCCAGGCCGTGATCGGACGCCGCTGGATGATCGAGTTCGCGGTGCCGGAGAGCTGGCTCGGCAAGCCGTTCGAGCAGTGGTACGTCGACGCCCGCAACAGGATCCCGATGCGGATGTACCCGGTGGTCGTCCGGGACGTCGACCGGCTGCGGCCCGACTCCATCCGCCGCGACCAGGCGCACCAGCGGTGGCGGGTGCTCACCGGGCGCGGCCGCAGCGAACCCCGCCGCGTCGGCTGCGACGCGCCCCGCAAGGGCAGCGCCTTCCACGACTGGCTGGAGGCCAACACCGACTACTGCGTCCTCGTCTACGGCGCCCGCCCGCTGCGGAGCTGGCTCACCGCCGCCCTCAACAACGGCGTCCCCGTCATGCTGTGGCCCCGCACCTCCTGCACCGACGCCGCGCACCACGACTGCCGCGGCCACCGCGCCGCCGCCGCGCTCGCCGCCGCCGTCCGCGGCGCGCCGCCCGCCGACCTGCCCCGCATCGCTCTCGACCTGCGCAAGGAGGCCCTGCAGGCGCCGAAGGACGAGCCGCACTGCGGCCGCGACCTCACCCTGCTGTGGGACGACCCGTCCCGCCTCCCCGACCCGCCGCTCGCCATGGAGGTATAGGTGCCCGACTGGCTGCTCTACACCGGGAACCGTCGCCCCCACGACGGCATCGACCGGCTCCCGCCGCCCCCGCCGTGGCGCGACTTCGACGGCGGCCCCGTCCTGCCCCCGCCCGGCGGCGAATCGGGCAACCGGCACCAGGCCACCACCTACCTGCCGTCGGACGACGCCGTCCAGCAGGTCAACGCCGCCCTGTACCTGCGTCGCCCGCTGCTCGTCACCGGACCGCCCGGCACCGGCAAGTCCACCCTCGCCTACGCCGCCGCCCACGAACTGCGGCTCGGTCCCGTCCTGCACTGGCCCATCACCTCCCGGACCGCCCTCCGCGACGGCCTCTACCAGTACGACCCCCTCACCCGCCTCTACGCCGCCCGCGACGGCGCCGACCCCGTCTCCGACGAGGACATCGGCCGCTACATCCGGCTCGGCCCCCTCGGCACCGCCCTGCTCCCCTACGCCCGGCCCCGCGTCCTGCTCGTCGACGAGATCGACAAGAGCGACATCGACCTGCCCAACGACCTGCTCACCGTGTTCGAGAAGGGCGAGTACGAGATCCCCGAGCTGACCCGGCGCGCCGACCCGTCCGCCGAGGTCATGACCGCCGACGGCCCCGGTGCCCGCGTCACCGTCACCGCCGGGACCGTCCGCTGCCGCGCGTTCCCGCTGGTCGTGATGACCAGCAACGGCGAGCGCGAGTTCCCGCCCGCGTTCCTGCGCCGGTGCGTCACCGTCGAGCTGCGCCAGCCCGCCGGGGAGGCCGAGCTGACCGCGATCGTCCGCGAGCACCTCGGCGACCTCGCCGACCAGAGCGACGACCTCGTCCGCCGCTTCTTCGAACGGTCGACGTCCGGCACCCTCGCCACCGACCAGCTCCTCAACGCCGTCTACCTGTGCCGCCACGCCGGCGCCGCCGACCGCCACACCCTCGCCGACCGCATCATGCGCCGGCTGGCGGGCCCGATCGATGACGATTGACCGGCTGCGCGAGACGCTCGGCGCCGTCTCCGGGGACCCGCCGGACGCGCTGGAACTGAGCGAGATGCTGTGGCTCGCCTGCCACGTCGCGTCGTCCTCGTCCGGGTCGGCGGCCGCCGCTCCGGCTTCGCCGGTCTCGGACGAGGTCGTCCCGCCCGCGGTTCCCCAGCCGGTGGAACCGCCGCCCGCGCGTGCGCCCGAACCGCGCACCGCGTTGCATCCGCATCCCGCCCCTGCCGCGGGCCCCGCGCCGGACGCGGGTTCCGCCTCCGAAGTGCTCGTCCCCACCGCGCCGATGCTGCCCGACCCGCTCGGCGTGCAGCGCGCCCTCCGCCCGCTCAAGCGGCGCGTCCCGTCCCGGCACCGCCGCGAACTCGACGAGGAGGCCACCGCGGCCCGCATCGCCGACACCCGCCTGTGGACGCCCGTCCTCGTCCCCGCCCCCGAACGCTGGCTCACCCTCACCCTCGTCGTCGACACCGGCCCCACCATGCGGCTCTGGCGGCCCCTCGCCCGCGAACTCGCCGAGGTCCTCGTCCGGCAGGGCGCGTTCCACAACGTCACCGTCGCCCACCTGGACACCGCCGGACGCATCACCGCCGGCGGCGGCGCACCGCCCCGCGCCCCCGGCACCCTCCAGGACGCCTCCGGACGCCACGCCGTCCTCGTCCTGAGCGACTGCTCCGGCCCCCACTGGTGGGACGGGCGCGCCGCCCGCGCCGTCCGCCGCTGGGCGCTGAACGGCCCCACGGCCATCCTCCAGCCCCTCGCCGAACGCCTCTGGCGCCGCACCGCCGCCCCCACCGCACCCGGCCTCGCCGTCCTGCCCCGCCCCGGCGGGCCCGACACCGGCCTGCGCTTTGCCCCGTTCGACGGCGGCCTGGCGTCCGGCGTGCCCGTGCCCGTCCTGGAGGTGTCGCCCCGGTGGTTCGGTGCGTGGGCGCGGCTCGTGTCCGGCTCCGGGCCGCAGCCCACCGCGGTCACGTTCCTTCCGTCCCGGCCCTCGCCGTCGGCGCCCGTCCGGCGGGAACGCGAACTGCCCGTCGCCGAACGCGTCCGCCGCTTCCTCGCCACCGCCTCCCCCGACGCCGCCGAACTCGCCGCGCACGTCGCCGTCTCCGTCCCGTCGCTGCCGGTGATGCGGCTCATCCAGCACGGCGTCCTCGGCGGCTCCGACCCCGGCCGGCTCGCCGAGGTCCTGCTCAGCGGGCTGCTCCGCCCGCTGGACGACGTCCGCTACGAGTTCGTCCCCGGCGCCCGCGAGGCCCTCCTCGACACCCTCCCGCGCCCCGAGGCCCAGCACACCCGCCGCGTGCTGGAGGCCGTCTCCGCCGAGATCGAACGCCGCGCCGGCGGCACCGCCGAGACCTTCCGCGCCCTGCTGCCCGCCGACGGCGGCCCCGTCACCCTCACCGCCGACACCGACCACTTTGCCCTGGTCCGCACCGGCCTCCCCACACCCGTCCGGGCACCCGCCCCCGCCGCCCCGAACCTCCTCGACCTCCTCGACACCCCCGTCGACGACCTGATCGGCGAGGGCTGGAACGGCCCTCCACGCCCTACGCCCATCGGCGTGGACACCAACGGCGAAACGGTCCGGCTCGACGTCCTGCGCGGCGCCCCCGATTGGCCACACGGTCTGATCGTCGGCCCGCGCGCCGATCGCGACCGCGTCCTCCGAACGATCGTGTTCAGCCTGGCGCTCGTCAGTTCCCCGCACATGGTCACCTTCGCGTTCGCCGACTTCTCCCAGGACATGTCGTTCGTCGGCCTCGGTGGGCTCCCCCACGTCGCGTCCGCGGTCCACGGCACCGCAGCGCGGCTGCTGGACCTGTTCCTCACCGCCCTCGAGGACGAGCGGATTCGCCGCGAGGCCGCCATGGCCGAAGAGCCCGCCGGGGAAGCCTTCGCCGCCCTCGTCGTGTTCATCGACAGTGCGGAGGCCTTGCTAGACGAGCGGCCCGAACTGCGCGAATCCCTGGTCCGCTTGTGTGAGGAAGGTCCGGCCCAAGGAATCCGGTTCGTCTTCTGCTCGTCTGCGGATGCCGATCCCCTCATCACCCCGCGATGGCGGATCACGGTCCCCGGCCCAGACGGGGATGGCACCGCGAGCCTCCTGACCAGCACGGATAGCACACCGACGATCTTCCGTCACGCTATCGTCACCGCCGCCGAGGGGATGAGGCTCACGGAGCGCATGCAGGACCGCGGCATCCGCGCGACCAGACTCCCCTGGCCCGACGAGCCGAACCCGGACCCGCAGGCGCCGACCGACACCCTCGTCTCCTCCGAAGACGACGCGATGGCCGATGTGCTGGCCTTGAACGGAGCCGGATCTCCCGAATCGTTCCTCAACACATGGGGAATGCCCCGGTCCACTTCGCGGCAGCCTGCCATCGGATACGACGTCTACGATGGCAGCGAAGTCACACTGACCGCACTCGACCTATCGATGGACATATCCCATGGACTGGTCTTGGGCGATATGTCAGAACGCCGACACATCCTGCGCACCCTTGCCCTCGCGCTCGCCGCACGGTACTCGCCTCGCGACGTGAACTTCATCTTCTCAGGACTCGCAGAGCACCCACTGGGCGAGCCACTCGACCTGCCGCACGTTCAGTTCTCCGTTGGAGGTCTGCTCGCCAGAACAGAACAGGCGTACGAGTTCATCGACCTCCTGTCGAGGGAACTGGACCGCCGATCGCGACACGGAGAGGCCGGGCGCCTGCCACGTCTCGTCGTGATGGCGGACGTGACGCCGATCGCGGCCGGCAGGCCGGAACTGAGCGAGATGATCCTCAGCCTCATGCTGGAGGTCGCCCAGCTAAGCAGGACTCACGGCATACAAATGATCATCGCGTCAAGGCTGGAGAACACTGCCGCCTGGGCGAGCTTCCTCCCGCTGCTCACCTGGCGCATTGCCGCGAACCGACTTCCATCCGACGAGTCCCGGCTGGTCCTCGGCCGGGCGAACCTCCCGTTACCCGGGGCGGGCCAAGCGGCCTACATCGCCGCGGGCAGCGACGCCCCGCGCCCGTTCATGCCGGCACCGCTTCCCCGAGAGACCGCGGTCGACGACTTCATCGACGACGCGACCCACGCAGCGCAGTCCATCCCGTACGACCTGCCATTGGAGAAAAAGGTTCTCCGATTGCGCAACTGCGTGCGCGAGTTCGAGGAACTGGCCGACCCCTCTCTGCGAACGACCATGCTGAGCTTGGCCGCCATGGAGGAAGCCGCACTGCCGGTCGACCTGGATCCCCGCCACACTGTGTTCGAAGGAACCTATCATCCGAGGATGACAGAGGCGGCACGGCTGTACGGGCGAATGCTCGCCAAAATCGGAATGCTGCGGCATGGCAATGTGTCACAGGCATTCTGGCGAGACCTGCACACGAGCTGGCCATCGATATCCCGAGAGGCCGCCGGCGGGATATTGCTCATCCAGGACGCCGATGAATTCTCGGACGCGACCGCCAGAGCCGTGGTCACCAATCTGGTCTTGCGGCTCTCGTCCACGGAGCAAAGCGAGCCCGTGGTGGCCGTCCTCTGCGGCACGAGCCCCCGGCTGCGGTCGCTGCTCGCCATGGAACCCGGCCTGGGCGAGCTCTTTCAACGGTTCGTCCCCTTCCCCGAACCGACCGAAGAGCCCGCGCCCGGGCGACCCGGGTCGATCGCGCGGGACGAACTCGCTACGGTCGCGGACGACCGCGTCCGGATCGGTGTCCACGTCAGGACGGACGAACCGGTGATGCTGGACTTCCGGCGGCGACCGCATCTCGCCGTCTACGGGAGGGCCGGAACCGGCAAGACGACCGTGCTCCGCATCGTCGTCGATGCTCTCCTGCGGAGGTCGGGGACGCCGCTCTTCGTGATAGATCCGTTCGGCGGGCTCCGCGAGCCGGCGTTGTTCGGGCTTGACGCGCACCTGTCCCAGCCGAAGACGTACGCGGCGACGTCCTCCCAGATCAGGTACCTGATCCGCGGGCTGGCCGCGACGCTCGGCGAGTCGACACGAGACGTGTTCCTCGTGATCGATGACCAGCACGTCGTGGAACCTGCCTTGTTCGCGCCGCTCCACCCCCATATCGGACGGGCGGGACGGCTGCACCTCGTCATCGCCCGCGCGGGCGTGCGCACCGGGGACGAGCCGGATCCGCTGCTCGCGCTGGGGCAGCCCGGGTTCGCGAGCCTGCGGATGGGGGTGACCGGACCCGACGGGCAGGCGGTCCCTGGGAGCGGGGTCCTGGGGCAGGGCGCGGACCACGTGATCGTCCAGGTCGACCGGCCGGACTGAGGGATATTGGATCGGGCTGTCCATAACGTGTTAGGGTCGGGGCATGGCGAGGCCGCGGAAGTTCGAGGAGGAGCGGGCGGTGGAGGCCGCCATGCGGGCCTTCTGGGAGTCGGGGTACGAGGCGACGTCGACGCAGGAGCTGTGCGCGGCGACCGGGCTCGGGCGCAGCAGCATCTACAACACCTTCACCAGCAAGCACGACCTGTTCACGCGGGCGCTGGCCCGGTACATGGAGATCAAGACGGCGAACGTCGTCGGGGCGCTGGAGGACGTGGAGCGGCCGGTCCGGGAGCGGCTGCGGACGGTCCTCGGGTGGGCCGTGCGGAACGAGGGCGACGACGATCCGGCCGGGTGCCTGGTGGTGAACACGACGATCGAGCTGGCGCCGCGCGATCCGGACGTCGCCGGACGGCTCGCGAAGGACCAGGAGAAGCGGCTGGCGGCGCTGCGGGCGGCGATCGAGGCCGGGCAGCGGTCCGGCGAGATCGACGCGGGCCGGGACGCGGAGGCGCTGGCGCACTTCGTCATCGCGGCCATCAGCGGCCTGCGGGTCGCGGCGCGCGGCGGCGCGGACGAGCGGACGCTGGAGGCGATCGCCGAGACGGCCCTGGCGGCGATCTGAGGCGGGCGGCCGCACGGCCGCCCTTTTTCACGGGCAAGTTTTGAACTGTTCGATCCAATATGGAGGTGACCGATGCCGCTGGCCGTCTATGTCCTGGGACTGGCGATCTTCGCCCAGGGCACTTCGGAGATGATGCTGGCCGGGCTGCTGCCGCAGATGTCGGCGGACCTCGGCGTGTCCGTGCCGGACGCGGGCCTGCTGATCTCGGCGTTCGCGGTCGGGATGCTGGTGGGCGCGCCGGTGCTGGCCGTCCTCACGCTGCGCTGGCCCCACCGCCGGTCGCTGCTGGCGTTCCTGGCGCTGTTCGCGCTCATGCACGCGGCGGGCGCGCTGACGCCCGGGTACGGGGTGCTGTTCGCGACGCGGGTGGCCGCGGCGTTCGTGTACGCGGGGTTCTGGGCGGTCGCCGCGGCGGCGGCGATCGGGCTGGTGCCGGCGAACGCGCGGGGCCGCGCGATGGGGATCGTGGCGGGCGGGCTCACCCTCGCCACCGTCCTCGGGCTGCCCGCCGGGACCGTCCTCGGGCAGCACCTCGGCTGGCGGGCGGTGTTCTGGGCGGTCGCGCTGATGTCGCTCGCGGCGATGGCCGGGGTCGCGGCGACGGTCAAGGGCGGGCGCCCGGACGAGGCCGCGCCGCGCCTGCGGGCGGAACTGCGGGCGATGGCCAGGCGGCGGCTGTGGCTGTCCTACGCGACGACGTCGCTGGCCATGGCCGCGCTGATGGTCATCTTCAGCTATCTCGGCGCGATGCTGGAGGACGCGACGGGCATCCCGGAGCGGTGGGTCCCGGCCGTGCTCGCGCTGTACGGGGCGGGCTCGCTGATCGGGATCGCGTTCGGCGGCCGGATCGCCGACACCCGGCCCATGGCGACGCTCTACGGCGGGATCGCCGGACTCGTGGTGGTCTCTGTCGCGCTGGCGCTGACGCTCGGCTCGCCCGTGCCGGCCGCGGTGCTGGTGTTCCTGCTGGGCCTGTTCGGGTTCGGGATCAATCCGGCGCTCAACTCGCGGGTGTTCGCGCTGTCGGACGCGTCCCGGACGCTGGTCGCGGCGACGAGCACCTCGGCGTTCAACGTGGGCATCACCGTCGGGCCGTGGCTGGGCGGGCTGGCGCTGGGCGCGGGCGCCGGGTACTCCGCCACCGCGTGGATCGGCGCCGGGCTGGGCGTCGCCGCCCTCGCCGTGGTGGCGGTCGGGCACGAACGGCGGCCCGTCCCGCGCGAGAGCGAGGCGCGGGTCACCGCCGAAGCGGCCGTCGACGCGTGAACGAGCGGGCCGGCGCGGGACGTCCGCGCCGGCCCGCCAGGCGGAACTACCAGCGGCACTGCGGGGCGTGGAGGCCCCAGAGCGCGCGCTTGCGCGGGTACTCGGCCAGCGTCCAGACGAGGTGCTGGGCGCGGTCGCAGCTCAGGTCCTCGGGACCGTAGGAGATGGTCCGCTTGGACAGGTGCCGCCAGCCGTGTCCGCGCTGGTCGGCCTGCAGCATCGTGCCGCGCTTGGACCCGTGGCTCTGCGTGAACCACCAGTGTCCGTGCGACCGGACGCCGCCCTGCATGCGGTCGCCGGGCAGGCTCGCGACCCAGTCCGGGTAGGCGACGCCGTCGTGCCCCGCGACGATCCCGGTGCCGTTGCGCAGCGGCCACGTCGCGACGCGTCCGCGCGGCTCCTTCTCCTTGCAGTACTCGCCGGCGATCAGCGACGGGTTCCGCGTGGTGCGGTCGACGGACATCCACGACACGCGGGGCGCGCCGTGGGCGGCGCACTTGGCGCCGGCCCAGCCGTGGGAGTACTGCCAGCTGCCCGTCTGCGGCATGACGTACCGGTAGCCGTGCCCGTAGTACTTGCCGCCGTCCAGGCCGACCCGCTCGGCGTGCTGCGTCGATCCGTTCCGGCTGCGGCCGAGGTCGTAGATCTGCCGCATGTCGAAGACGCGCAGCCCCGCGCGGGTGTCGGCGACGTAGAGCTTGTCGCCGAACCAGGCGATGCCGCCGGCGTGCAGGGCGATGTCGCTGTAGGAGACCTTCCCGCTCCTGATGACCGGGTAGACGAGCAGGACGTGCCGGTAGGTGCGCCGGTCGGGGTTCACGAACGTGAGCCGGACGGCGCCGTGGTTGTGCCAGGAGACGAGGATCGGGCGGCCCGCGCCCCACCGTCCGTCGACCGCCGCGTCCGAGACCGTCGTGACGCCCTGCGGATACCACTTTCCGGTCGCCGAGTCCTGCTCGTCGAAGCAGTGGACGCGCGAGCCGGCGGGCACCTTGGCCGCGCCGCCGCAGCCGCTCGCGAGGTGCCGCTGCCCCGAGCCGTTGATGAGCGCCTGGACGCCGCTCGTGGCGAGCCTCTCGCCGAGGGCGCGCAGCGGACGGTCGAGGTTCGCGCCGCGCCGCAGACCGAAGTCCGCCTTGCGGGGCGCGCCGGCCCGGTCGGCCGACGCCCCCGCGGCGGACGCCGCCGCGGGTACCGGTTGGACGGCGGCGGGGACGGCCGCCACCAGCGCGGCCAGCGGGACGCCGGCCGCGAGGGCGGTGACGGCCGCCCGCCGCCCGCTCACACTCCGTTTCATGATCATCACGCCCGACGATCTTTCCGGCGCCGTCTCGCGGAAAACCCCGGGAGCCGTCGACGGAAGGGCAAATGACCATTACATCGGCCGCGTGAACCCGCTCGCCCGCCCGGACGTCCGGGCGTCCGGGCGGGCGAGGGCCGTTCTGCGGCGAAATGGGGATTACGGGAGGCGGCAGGTGCCGTAGTCGGACTTCGCGGGGTCGCTCTCGGAGGTGCCCGTCAGCGTGAGCTTGGCCTTGTGCTCGGCGCCCGGGCCGGCCTTCGCCCACACCACGACGTCCGTGCCCTGGCCGTTCTTCGCGGTGGCCAGCTCGTTCGGCAACCAGGTCGTCCAGCCCTCGCCGTTCACCGCCGCCTTGAGGCGGAAGACGTCGGAGCCGTAGACGCCGGTGCCGCCCTTGCCGTGGTTGCCCACGCGCATCGTGCACTTCGCCCAGCCACCGCCGGCCGGCTCGGCGTTACCCGAATCGACCTTGACGCCGCGGCGCTGCGACCCGGCGCCGTCCAGCGAGCGGATCGCGACCGTGTACGACAGGACGCCGTTCTTGTCGCGCTTGAGGTCGAGCACGTAGAAGTGCAGCCGGTTCGCCTTGTCGACGTACTCGAACTCGCTGCCGGAGTTCGTCCCGGCGTGGAACAGCGCGTCCGACAGCTGGCGGTAGTCGCCGATCGTCATCTTCTGCGGCGTGCCGTCCGGCAGGACGAAGTCGGTCTTGTCGATGTCCTGCGGGTTGGCGTCCTCGACCCAGATGAAAGGCGCCCGGTCCTGGTCCTTGGTCTTCGCCAGCAGGACACCGGAGTCGGGCGTGAAGGAGTCCATGCCCATCCGGTCGACGACCTCGAGGGTGTAGTTGTCGAACTTGCCGCCGTCGCACAGCGGGTCGGTGCCGGTGTCGCAGGCCGGTTCCTTGTCGCCGCCCGTGCCCAACTGGAGGTTGACGCCCGCGAGCCCGCCCTCGCTCGGTTCGGCCGACCGCGCGGTGATCCGTGCGACGACCGTGCCGTCCTGCGCCAGGGTGTCCCGGTTCAGTTGCAGCACCTTGCTCGCGTCGACGATGCCGAGCTTGAGCTTGTTGCGCAGCATGTGCTCCGAGCCCATGGACGCGCCGCTGACCGCCGGGATCGTCCACCGGCTGTGCGGGCCGCCCGGCCCGTTGAAGCTGCCGCGACTCAGCATGTCCCACGGCCCGCTGTACGCGCGGCGCGGCGGCACCCCGTACGGGTTGTTGTAGTTGTCGCCGATGCCGAGGATGTGGCTGAACTCGTGCGCGAACACGGCCATCCCGGAGCTCTCCGCCTGCGTGGAGCTGCCGGTGACCGCGTTCGGCCAGATCGTCGCGCCGGCCTGCCAGGACGTCCAGTCCACGTACCGGGTCTTCACCCAGTTCGGCAGGGCCGGGTCGCCCGGCCCCCACTCGGCCGGGACGTCCTCCTTCGTCTGGAACTTCATCTGCCCGAACTCCTGCCAGGTGGAGCTCTCGTCCTGCCCGGCGCTGAGGAAGAAGACGAAGTCGAACTTCTTGGCGGTCTCCTCGCCGACGTCGGCGATCCACGCGGCGCGCGCGTCCTTGCGCAGGTCGCGGTTGCAGGTGTCGCCGGCGGGGCAGCCGGTGCCGCCCTGCATGCCGTCGACGCCGTACTCGTGGTCCTTGGCGGGCATCTGGTAGGCGCCGAACGCGGTGAGGTCCACGCCGTAGCGCCCGCCGGAGTCCTCCATCCAGTACTCGTGCAGGGTGTGGCCGTGGTTGAGGTCCTCGGGCTTGTTGAGGAAGTTCTGGTAGAACTTCGCGACCTGGTCGCGCGGGACGTCGCCGACCATGTTCGGGTTGCCGAAGATGGTGGAGTTCTTCGGCTGCGTGACCACGAACGGCTGGTTCGGGTAGTCGACGAGGACGACGGCGCCCTTGAAGTTCTTGATCGACCCCTCGTGGGCCGGGTCCGCCCACGAGGTGCCGGGGACCGAGGCGTAGTCGTCCCACGTCATGGTGTCGGGGAGCTCGTAGTTCTGCGGGTCGATGGGGCGCGGGCCGCCGGCCGCGTAACCGCGGGCGCCCGGCTGGGCCTGCTGCCAGGGCTGCGTCCGCGGCCAGTGCCGCATCTGCCAGGGGTTGGCGGTGGGCTTCGGGATCGGAGGTTTCGCCTGCGCGGCGGCCGGGACGGCCGCGAGGCCCGCGAGCAGCACCGCCGCCGTCACGGGCACCAGGAGCGTCTTCTTCGCGCGCATGTCTCCCCTGTCTCAGGTGGTTGCTGAGAACGTAAGGAGCGGCGTTCCGGCGCGCTACGGCCTACTTAGCCGATCCTGCGGGGTTCGTCCTGTCATGTCGCGCCGTGGCCGGTTCCGCGCGGGGCACTTCCAGGCTCGTCCACCAGCGACGGTGCTTACAGCAGCGAGCGCGCCGCGACGACGATGCCGTCCTCGTCGGAGTAGAGCCAGTCGCCCGGACGGAACTCCGCGCCGCCGAACGTCACCGGCACGTCCACCTCGCCGGCGCCGTCCTTGGCGCTCTTGCGCGGGTTGGAGCCGAGCGCCTTGACGCCGAGGTCGAGGTCGCGCAGCGCCGGCACGTCCCGGACGGCCCCGTTGATCACCACGCCGGCCCACCGGTTCGCCACCGCGGCCGCCGCGATCATGTCGCCCATCAGCGCCGACGCCAGCGAGCCGGCGCCGTCCACGACCAGCACCCGGCCCTCGCCGGGGCTGTTCAGCAGCTTCTTCACCAGGCCGTTGTCGCGGTGGCAGCGCACCGTCGAGACCGGGCCGGCGAACGCCGCGCGCGCCCCGTACTGCCGGAACTGCGTCTCGCAGCTGCGCAGCTCGTCCCCGAAGTCGTCGATGAGGTCAGCGGTCGCGAAGTCCATGCCCGGCAGCCTACTGGGCGGTAACCCCGTCGGCGGACGGGGCGTCGGTCGGCCGGCCGATCAGCCGGGACAGCACGATCGCGGTCTTGGTCGCGGTGATGTTGTCCTCGCGGCGCAGCCGCTCGAGGGCCTGCTCCAGGTGCTGGATGTCGCGCGCCCGCACGTGCACCAGCGCGCTCGCGTCGCCGCTGATCGTGTACGCGGCGACCACCTCGGGATGGCCGCGGACGCTGGAGTAGATCTCCTCCGGGGACGTCGCGCCGGTGCAGAAGATCTCGATGAACGCCTCGGTCGTCCAGCCGAGCGCGGCCGGGTCGACCACGGCCGCGAACCCGGTGATGACGCCGTCGGCGCGGAGCCGGTCGACCCGCCGCTTCACCGCCGGCGCCGACAGGCCGACCTTGTCGCCGATCTGCGCGTAGGAGGCGCGGCCGTCCTCGAGGAGCCGCGCAACGATTCGGCGGTCCAGCTCGTCAAGACGCAACAAATAACACCCCCGAAGTCGGTTTTCGTCATTGGTCGCTGATCTCCCCCGAACATACGCTGGATATGGACCGGCGGCCACCCGCCGCGTCCGGTCCCCTCCCCCTCGGCACCGGGCCCCCGCCCGGTGTCCCAGCGATGCCCCGGCCCGACCGGCCGGGCCCGACCGCGAGAAGGAGCGTCGTGACGCCGACCGAACAGCTGCGGGCGATGTCCGAGGAGCACAGCGCGCACAACTACCACCCGCTGCCGATCGTCGTGGCCGACGCCGAGGGCGCCTGGCTGACCGACGTCGAGGGCCGCCGCTACCTGGACATGCTGGCCGCCTACTCCGCGGTCAACTTCGGGCACCGCAACCCGCGCCTCACCGCGGCCGCCCGCCGCCAGCTCGACCGGGTCACCCTCGTCAGCCGCGCCTTCGACCACGACCAGTTCGGTCCGTTCGCCACCGAGCTGGCCGAGCTGTGCGGCAAGGACATGGTGCTGCCGATGAACAGCGGCGCCGAGGCCGTCGAGACCGCGCTGAAGACGGCCCGCAAGTGGGGCTACGAGGTGAAGGGCGTCCCCGCCGGGGAGGCGAACATCATCACCTTCGAGGGCAACTTCCACGGCCGCACCACCACGATCGTCAGCTTCTCCACCGACCCCGACGCCAAGGACTCCTACGGCCCCTACACGCCCGGCTTCCAGACCGTCCCGTACGGGGACGTCGACGCGCTGAAGGCCGCGATGGACAGCTCGACCGTCGGCGTGCTGATCGAGCCGATCCAGGGCGAGGCCGGGGTCAACGTCCCGCCGAGCGGGTTCCTGCGCGCGGTCCGCGAGCTGTGCTCCGCGAACGGCACGCTGATGATCGCCGACGAGATCCAGTCGGGGCTCGGCCGCACCGGCACGACCTTCGCCGTCGAGCACGAGGACGTCGTCCCCGATGTCTACATCCTGGGCAAGGCGCTCGGCGGCGGCATCATGCCGGTGTCGGCCGTCGTCGCCGACCGCGACGTGCTCGGGGTCTTCCGGCCCGGCCAGCACGGCTCGACGTTCGGCGGCAACCCGCTCGCCTGCGCGATCGGCCGCGAGGTGATCGCGATGCTGCGGACCGGCGAGTACCAGGAGCGCTCCCGCACGCTCGGCGCGCACATGCACGAGCGCCTCGGCCGGCTCCCCGGCGACCTGGTTCGCGAGGTGCGCGGGCGCGGCCTGTGGGCGGGCGTCGAGCTGCACGGCAAGGCGCGGCCGGTCAGCGAGCGGCTGATGGAGCTCGGCGTGCTCGCCAAGGAGACGCACGACACCACGCTGCGCCTCGCCCCGCCCCTGGTCATCGAGCGGGACGACCTGGACTGGGCCCTCGACCAGCTGGAGACCGCCCTCAAGGGCTGAGCCCCGCCCGGTAAAGAGTTCCCCGCGCCCCGCCTGTCACCGGCGGCCGGGCCGCCTGCGGGGGCATCGTGTGCGCATGCAGGCGAAGCGGTCCGCGCAGGACGCCCCCGAACACCGCAAGCCGGCCGGACGCAGGCGGCGGCGCGTGCTCGTCGGCTGCGGCGGGCTCGCGGTGACCGCGCTGCTGCTGCTCGGCGGCGGCGCGTACCTGCTGCAGAACGCCTACGACGACGGCGTGAAGCGGATCGCGGGGGCGATGCCCGAGCGCAGCGGCCGGCCCGCCTCGACCGGGCGCGGCGAGAACTGGCTGCTGATCGGGTCGGACCGGCGCGCGGACCTGCCGTCGATGGGCGCCCGGTCCGACACGGTCATGCTGGTGCACCTGTCCGGGCGGGACGGCCGGGTGTCGGTGATCGCGATCCCGCGCGACAGCTGGGTGCCGATCCCCGGGCACGGCAGCGGGAAGATCAACGCGGCGTTCTCCTACGGCGGCCCGAAGCTGCTGATCCGGACGGTCGAGCGGCTGAGCGGCGTGCGCGTCGACCACTACGCGGCACTGGACTTCGGCGGGTTCGTGAAGATGACCGACGCGCTCGGCGGCGTCGACGTCACCGTCGCCAAGCGCACCTACGACCCGATGCACAACCGGACGTGGCCCGCCGGGCACCAGCACCTGGACGGAGTGCAGGCGCTCGACTTCGTCCGGCAGCGCTGGAACCTGCCCGGCGGCGACCTCGACCGGATCAAGCGGCAGCAGGCGTTCCTGCACGCGCTGGCCGACAAGGCGCTCGACACCCGCAACCCGCTCAAGATCGACCGGTTCATCCGGGCGGCGGCGCACTCGGTGACCGTGGACGACTCGGTGACGTCGGGCACGCTGCGCGGGCTGGCGGCGCGGCTGCTGAAGACGCCGCTGCTGGAGTACCTGACCGTGCCGGTCGACCGGTTCGCCTCGCGGGGCGGGCAGAGCGTGGTGCTGCTGGACAGGGCGGCGGACGACGAGCTGTTCGCCGACGTCCGCGGCGACCGGGTCGGCGACTTCGTGGCCCGCAACGGCGCGGCGAACACGGTGGGCACCGTCCGCTGAGGTCCGGCCCGTCCCCGGTGTGACCTGTACGGATAAGTCGGGCATCAAAAGAATATGACGACCGAGGTCTGGATGGATTAGTCTAAGCGGACTAATCGGCTTCGACCAAGAAGGTCGCTCCATGTCCCGACCCCTCACACCGCTCGCGCTGACCGTGCTGCGCATGCTGTGCGACGGGCCCATGCACCCGTACGAGATGCAGCAGCGCATCCGCGACCACGCCTACGACCAGGCCGTCAAGATCACGCATGGTTCGCTGTACCACTCGGTGGAGCGGCTGGCGTCCGCCGGGCTGATCGAGCCGCTGGAGACCAGCCGCGAGGGCCGCCGGCCCGAGCGCACCGTCTACGCGGTCACCAGCGCCGGGCGCGACGCCGCGCACATCCGGCTCGCCGAGCTGCTGGCCAAGCCCGTCGAGGAGTTCCCGCTGTTCGGCACCGGGCTGGCGTTCGTCAACCTGCTGCCCGAGGCCGAGGTCGCCCGGCAGCTGCGGACCCGGGCCATCGCGCTGGAGGCGCTGCTCGTCGGGAACCAGGCGGCCAACGTCTCGCTCCGCAAGCGGGGGCTGGAGCGCTACAAGCTGCTCGACCAGGAATGGTCGATCGCCCGGTTCCGCGGCGAGCTGGAGTTCGTCCAGAGCCTGGCCGACGACCTGGAGTCCGGGCGGCTCACCTGGTCCGGCGAGGCGGGCGTGACCTCCTGCCACTCGCCCGACCAGCACGAACACTGCACCGACTATCACACCCGCATCGACAAGGGGGCACCATGAGCAAATGGCGCGGGAACCCGTGGGCGATCCTGCTAACGCTCTCCCTGGGTTTCTTCATGACGCTGCTCGACCTGACGATCGTGAACATCGCGATCCCGAGCATGATCGACAAGCTGGACGCCTCGCTGGACGAGGTGCTGTGGGTGGTCAACGCCTACATCCTGGTGCTGGCCGTGCTGCTCATCACCGCCGGCCGGCTCGGCGACCTGTGGGGCAAGAAGAACCTGTTCATCGCCGGCGTCGCGCTGTTCACCCTGTCCAGCCTGGCGTGCGGGATCTCCCAGGACCCGGCCCAGCTGATCGCGGCCCGCGCCGTGCAGGGTCTCGGCGCCGCGCTGCTGATGCCGCAGACCATGTCGATGATCATCAGCGTGTTCCCGGCGGAGCGGCGCGGCACCGCGCTCGGCGTCTGGGGCGCCGTCGCGGGCGTGTCCACCATCGCCGGCCCGACCATCGGCGGCCTGCTGGTGACCACCCTCGACTGGCGGTGGATCTTCTTCGTGAACCTGCCGATCGGCGTCCTCGTGCTGGCGATGGCCGTGCCGATCCTGCCCGCCCACATCCCCACCGTGAAGCACCGCTTCGACATCGCCGGAGTCGCGCTCGCCTCCGCCGGGCTGTTCTGCCTGACGTTCGCGCTGACCGAGGGCCAGAAGTACGAGTGGAACGAGGGCATCTGGGGCCTCATCGCGGCCGGCCTCGGGCTCTTCGTGATCTTCTACCTCTACCAGCGGACGCAGCAGGACCGCGAGCCGCTGGTGCCGTTCTCGCTGTTCCGCGACCGCAACTTCACGATCCTCAACTTCGTCGGCGCCGCCGTGTCGATTGGCATGATCGGCATGTTCCTGCCGATGACGATCTACATGCAGTCCGTGCTGGGCTTCAGCGCCCTCAAGGCCGGCCTCGTGATGGCGCCGTCCTCGGTCGTGTCGATGTTCCTCGCGCCGGTCGCCGGCAAGCTGTCGGACCGCATCGGCGGCAAGTTCATCCTGATGGGCGGCCTCACCCTCTACGCGATCGGCATGCTGTGGCTGGTGCTGGTCGCCGAGGTCGGGACGGGCTGGACCGCGTTCATCCCCGCGCTCGTCGTCGCCGGGTTCGGCATCGGCGGGGTGTTCGCGCCGATGGCCACCGAGGCGACCCGGCACGTGCCGCCCCGGCTGGCCGGCGCCGCGTCCGGGGTGAACAACACCGTCCGGCAGATCGGCTCGGTGCTGGGCAGCGCCGCCGTCGGCGCCGTCCTGCAGAACCAGCTCGCCTCCTCCCTCAAGGACGAGGCCGCGACCCGCGCGGCGGCGCTCCCGCCGGACGTGCGGCCCGGCTTCGTCAAGGGCTTCGCCGGCGCCGCCAAGGGCGGCCTGGAGGTCGGCGCGGGCCAGACCGGCACCCAGCAGAAGCTGCCGCCGAACGTCCCGCAGAGCGTGGTGCACCAGGTCCAGCAGGTCGCCGGGCAGGTCTTCACGCACGGCTTCGTGCACGCCATGAAGCCGACGATGATCCTGCCGATCGTCGTCATCCTGGCCAGCGCCGCCGCCTGCCTCGGCGTCAAGGGCTACCGCTCCACCCCCGCCCCCGGCCAGACCGACCCCGCCCCCGCCACAGCGAACACCTGACCCCGGCCACCGGCCACGGGCGGACGAGGCGTTTCACGCGGAGCGCCAGCGGAGCGTGAAACGCCTCGTCCGTCGTGACGGGGGCTCCAGGGGGTCGCCCCCTGGGCTAACACAGCCCGTGGTAGTCGCCCTCGTAGTAGATGAGGGGGCGGGCGTCGGGGGACGGGACGTCGAGGCTGAGGACCTCGCCGACGACGATGCTGTGGTCGCCGGCATCGTGCACGGCGTGGGTGCGGCATTCGAGTGCGGCGACGGCGTTCTTGAAGATCGCGGCGCCGGTGACGGGACCGCGGACGTGGTCCCAGCCCTGCAGCTGGCCGTCCAGCATGCGGCCGCGGGTGGCGAACCACTGCGAGGCGTCCCGCATCTCCTCGGCGAGCACCGACACCGCCCACTCGCCGGCGTCGAGCGCGAGGTCGTGGAACCGCGCGATCTTCTCGGGGCAGAACATCACCAGCAGCGGGTCCAGCGAGACCGAGGCGAACGCGTTCACCGTCATCGCGTGGTCGGTGCCGTCCACCACGCTCGTCACGATCGCGACGCCCGTCGCGAACCTGCCCACCACCCGCCGGAAGAGGCCGGGATCCACCCCGGGGTCCGCTTGGTCGCCGTTCACAAGGCGCACACCCTACCGAGCTCCCTACCCGCGGGTACGCGCCGCCCTCCCGGTGAGCCACTGCCCGGGCGGGCCGGGCGACGGGACCCGCGCCACCGCGATCCCCGCGGCCACCATGCCGCCGACGATGTACACATACCCCGCCAGCGTTCCCGGAACGACCAGGTCGCCCTCCGACCGCTGCATGGACATCACTATCACCACGACGCCCCACACCACCGCCGGCACCGCGGCGCCGATCTTGCCGCCCATCCCCCAGCCGGCCAGCCGGACGACGGCGTACACCAGCAGCACCAGCGCGACGGAGGTGACCGGCACGTCCCCGGCCGTCCACTGCTGGGCGTACGAGCCGACCAGGCCGAGGACGCCGCCGAGCAGGCCGAGCGCCGCGTACGCCGCGCCCGTCACCAGGGACTCCAGCGGCCCCTCCGCGGGCCCGGCCGTGCCGGCCGCGGACGCGCCGCCCGCCGCGCCGGCGGCGGGGCCGTCCTTGGCCAGGCTCACCCTGGCCTCGTCGTCCTCGTCCACGCCCTCAGCGTAGCGAGCGAATCAGGCGCCGGCGTCGCGCAGCCCGGCGAACAGGTCGGTCTCGCGGCGGCCGGGGCCGACCGGGCCGAGCTCGCCCGCCTGCAGGATGAAGTACTCGGTGCCGAACGCCTGCTGGCCGAGGTTGTTCGACAGCGCGAAGAACGGCCCGGCCTCCTCGGGCGCCACCGTGATCTGGGTGCGGTGCGCGCGCAGCGCGGCCAGTTTCGCGGGCAGGTGCGCGCGGGCGTCCACGACCGTGGTGACCTGCCCGTCCGGCACTCCGGAGCCCAGCTCGTCCAGCCCGGCGACCCGCGCGAACGGCAGCTTGGCCTCGCGCATCACCGCGATCGCCCGCGCCAGGACGGTGCGCGGGGTGGCGTAGGCGTAGAACTTCGCGGCCCGCCACGGCTCGCCGCCGCGGGTGAACGCCGGGTCGGCGGCGAGCTCGAACGCCCGCCAGGCGACGCGGTGCGCCTGGATGTGGTCGGGGTGCCCGTAGTTGCCGCGCTCGTCGTAGGTGACGATCACGTGCGGCCGGACCTCCCGGATGATCGTCGCGAGCTCGCCGGCCGCCTCGTCGACGTCGGCCCGCCAGAAGCAGCGCGGATCGTCGTTGGTGGCGGTGCCCATCATGCCCGAGTCGCGCCACCGGCCGGGGCCGCCGAGGTAGCGGTGGTCGCGCACGCCGAGCGCCGCGGCCGCGGCCGCCATCTCCCCGATCCGGTACTCGCCGAGGCGGTCCTCCTTGTCGGAGGCCAGGTGGCGCAGCTCTTCGGGGATGACTTCGCCCTCCTCGCCCAGCGTGCAGGTGACGAGACAGACGTGGGCGCCCTCGGCGGCGTACTTGGCCATGGTCGCCCCGGTCCCGATGGACTCGTCGTCCGGATGGGCGTGGACGAACAGGATCCGCGGCTCCTTCATGGTCACGAGCCTACTCAGGCTCCCCGGGCACGGCGATGACCGCCCTGCCCGGGGAGCCCGGCGGGCGGGCCGTCAGTCGTTCCCTCCGCCGCCGCCACCGGCACCGGTGCCGCCGCCACCACCGCCGTCACCGCCGCCGCCATCACCGCCGCCCGCGGTGTTCGTCGGGTTCGTCGTCGGCGAGTGCGAGGGCGGCGTCTCGCTGGTGGGCGCCTCGCTGGTCGGGGTCTCCCTGGTCGGGGCCTCGCTCGTCGGGACGCGCGTCGGCACCTTCGTGGGCAGGTGCGTGCGGGGGCGCGTCGGCTCGGTCGCCGTGGGCTCCTCGTCGGTCGGGCTGTCGGAGGTCGTCGCGGAGTCGGTGACCGTCGGGGACGTCCCCGGGTTCGGGGACTCGTTGTTGCCCCGGTTCGCCATGTACAGGCCGACGACCAGCGCGAGGACGGCGATCGCCGCGACCGCCGCGACGATCGGCCACTTGGACCGGCGCTCCGGCCCGAAGTCGTCGTAGCCGGTGTGCCGGCCGCCCTGGTACGGCGGCTGCTGGGCGGGCGGCAGCGTGCCGGTGTAGGCCGCGGGCGAGACCCGCTGCGTCCGCCCGCCGGGAGGCCCGCCCTGCGCGGCGCCGAACGCCGCGGCCGCGCCCGCGCCGGCGGCCAGCGTGGAGCCCTCGGCGAGCATCGTGGTCGCCTGGTTGGGGTCGTCCATCCGGGTCTGGCCGGCGCCGCCCGGGCCGCTGCCGATCAGCGCCATCATCAGCTGCTGCGCGGTCGGCCGCCGCTCGGGCTCCTTGACCAGGCACGCCGCGACCAGCCGGTGCAGGTCGGCGGGCACGCCCTCCAGGTACGGCGGCTCGTTCATCACCCGGTTGATCACCGCGACCACGGTGTCGTCGCCGAACGGCGGGTGCCCGGTCGCCGCGAACACCATGGTCGTCGCCCACGCCCACACGTCCACGGCCTCGGTGAGGGTCGCGCCCGCCACCTGCTCGGGGGCCATGTAGGACGGGGTGCCGATCGCCTTGGTGGCGTTGGTCTGGCCGGTGTCCAGCGCCCGCGCGATGCCGAAGTCGATCACCCGGGGGCCGTCCGGCGCCATGATGACGTTGTGCGGCTTGAAGTCGCGGTGCACGATCCCGGCCTGGTGGATCGCCACCAGCGCGGTCGCGGTGCCGATCGCCAGCCGGTCCAGCGCCGCGCCGGTGATCGGTCCGGTCTCGGTGACCTGCTTGTACAGCGACGGGCCCGGCACGTACTCGCTGGCGATGTAGGGCTGGTCGCCCGCGACGTCGGCCTCCAGCACCTGCGCGGTGCAGAAGCGGGCCACCTGCTTGGCGGCCTGCGCCTCGCGGACGAACCGGTTGCGCGCGCCGGCGTCGCCGGCCAGATCGGTGCGCAGCAGCTTGATGGCGGCCCTGTTACCCGAGGCGTCGACGCCCGCGTAGACGACCCCCTGGCCGCCTTCGCCGAGCCTCTCGACGATCTCGTACGAGCCCAGCCGCCGGGGATCGCCCGGCTGCAGCTCCGGCATGGACCACTCCTTCAACGCCCGCGAGGAACAAATGTGCTTGGGGAAGTCCTGAGCTTACGCGAGCGGGGGCACGGCCACCGGCCGTTCCCCGGCCGCGACGACCGCCCGGAATCATAGGGGCAGGCACCGGCGCCGCGCCGCCGTTCGGACAGGCTCGCGGGCTGGCAGACTCGGATGCCATGAGCATCAGCTATCCGCGGCAGAGCGCCCGCACCCGCCGTTTCACCCTCGGCGTCCCGCGCGCCTTCCAGATCGCGCCGGACGGGACGCGCGTGATCTTCCTGCGCACCAGGGCGGGCGACGATCCGGTGACCTGCCTGTGGACGCTCGACACCGGCACCGGCGAGGAGCGCCTCGTCGCCGACCCGGCCGCGCTGGACGTGCCCGGCGAGGAGAACCTGCCCGCCGCGGAGCGGGCCCGCCGCGAGCGCGCCCGCGAGCAGGCCGGCGGCATCGTCGGCTACGCCACCGACCGGGAGATGCGGCAGGCCGTGTTCACCCTCGGCGGCCGGCTCCACGTCGCCGACCTCGGCACCGGGCAGGTCAGGGAGCTGCCCGCGCAGGCGCCGGTGTTCGACCCGCGCCCCGACCCGGCGGGCCGCCGCGTCGCCTACGTGTCCGGCCGGACGCTGCGGGTGATCGAGATGGACGGCTCGGACGACCGGGCGCTCGTCCAGCCGGAGTCCGAGCAGGTCTCCTACGGCCTGGCCGAGTTCGTCGCGGCCGAGGAGATGGGCCGGATGCGCGGCCACTGGTGGTCGCCGGACGGCGGGACGCTGCTGGTCGCGCGGGTGGACGAGACGCCCGTGCAGCGCTGGCACATCGCCGACCCCGCCAACCCCGACCGGACCCCCGCCGAGATCGCCTATCCGGCGGCCGGGACGCCGAACGCGCTGGTGTCGCTGGTGCTGCTGAAGGTGGACGGCGGCCGGCTCGGCGTCGCGTGGGACCGCGGCACGTTCCCCTACGTCGTCACCGCGTCCTGGGACCGGCACGGCCTGCTGATCGTCGTGCAGCCGCGCGACCAGCGGTCCCAGCGGGTGCTGCGGGTCGACCCGTCCAACGGGGAGACGTCGCTGGTGCACAACGAGCACGACCCGGTGTGGACCGACATCGTGCCGGGCCTGCCCGCGCACACCGGGACGGGCGAGCTGGTGTGGGTCACCGAGGACCGCGAGACCGACACGCGCCGCATCACGATCGGCGGGAAGCCGGTCACACCGGGCGGCCTGCAGATCCGCTCGATCCTCGGGGTGGAGGGCGAGTCGATCCTGTTCACGGCCTCGGAGGAGCCCACCGAGGTCCACCTCTACTCCTACGACGCAGCGCATTCTCTGGGGGCGGACCCCCAGACCCCCGGGGCTGCCGCCCGAAGTGCGGGATCAGGCGACATCGTCCGGCTGACCGAGGGGCAGGGCGTGTTCGGCGGGGTCCGCGCGGCCGGTGTGACCGTGGTCACGGGGTCGCGGCTGGACCGGCCAGGCACCGAGGTCGAGGTGCGCGAGCCGTCCGGCATCCACCCGGTCGCGTCGCTCGCCGAGACGCCGGTGATCACACCGCGGGTGGAGCTGCTGCGCGCCGGGGACCGGGAGATCCGCACCGCGGTGGTGCTGCCGACCGGGTGGAAGCCCGGCGACGGGCGCCTGCCCGTCCTGATGGACCCCTACGGCGGCCCGCACGCGCAGCGGGTGCTGGCCGTCCAGCGGGCGTACTGCGAGGCGCAGTGGCTCGCCGACCAGGGCTTCGCCGTGGTGATCGCGGACGGCCGGGGCACGCCGGGCCGCGGCCCGGTCTGGGACCGCGCGGTCCGCGGCGACTTCGTCGAGCCGGTGCTGGAGGACCAGATCACCGCGCTGATCGAGGCGGCGCGGGTGCATCCGGCGGCGCTCGACCTGGACCGGGTCGGCATCCGCGGCTGGTCGTTCGGCGGCTGGCTGGCGGCGCTGGCGGTGCTGCGCCGCCCGGACGTGTTCCACGCGGGCATCGCGGGCGCGCCGGTCACCGACTGGCGGCTGTACGACACCCACTACACCGAGCGCTACCTCGGCCACCCCGAGGAGGAGCCGGAGTCCTACGCCGCCAACTCGCTGATCGAGATGGCCGGCGAGCTGAAGCGCCCGCTGATGATCATCCACGGGCTCGCCGACGACAACGTGGTCGCCGCGCACACGCTGCGGCTGTCGTCGGCGCTGCTGGCCGCCGGCCGCCCGCACACCGTCCTCCCCCTGTCGGGCGTCACCCACATGACCCCGCAAGAGGTGGTCGCCGAGAACCTCCTCCTCATCCAGGTCGAGTACCTCAAGACCGCCCTGGCTCGCTGAGTGGCCGCCCGACCGCCAAGGGCAATGCAAATCAACGCCGCCAGGACGTCCAGAGGGCGGCGTAGGAGCCGTCCTTGGCGAGGAGTTCGTCGTGGGTGCCGAGTTCGGTGATCCGGCCGTCCTCGACGACGGCGACGCGGTCGGCGTCGTGCGCGGTGTGCAGGCGGTGCGCGATCGCCACGACGGTCCGGCCGTCCAGGACGGCGGCGAGCGTGCGTTCCAGGCGGCGGGCGGCGCGCGGGTCGAGCAGCGACGTCGCCTCGTCCAGGACGAGCGTGTGCGGGTCGGCGAGGACGAGCCGGGCCAGCGCGAGCTGCTGGGCCTGCGCGGGCGACAGCGTCGCGCCGCCCTCGCCGACCTCGGTGTCGAGGTCGGGGCCGTCCCAGTCGACGGTCGCCAGGACGTCGCGGATCCGCGCGTCGGACGCGTCCGGGCGGGCCATCGCGAGGTTCTCGCGCAGCGTGCCGCGGAACACGTGGTGCTCCTGGGTGACGAGCGCGACGTGGCCGCGCAGGTCGTCCAGGGGCAGCTCGACCAGCGGGACGGGCGCGGCGGACCCGACCGTGACGGCGCCGGAGCGCGGGCCGTCGATCCCGGCGAGCAGGCGGCCCAGCGTGGACTTGCCGGCGCCGCTCGGCCCGACCATCGCCAGCCGCTCCCCCGGCCGCAGATCGAGGTCCACGCCGTGCAGGACGTCGTGCCCCGGACGGTAGGAGTAGCGGACGTCCCGGGCCGTGAGCCGCTCGCCGTCCGGGCGCCGTCCGCCCGCCTCCCGGTCGGGCGGGACGTTCCCGACGCCGAGCAGCCGGGCCAGTGACGCGCCGCCGAGTTGCAGCTCGTCCAGCCGCGACAGCAGCATGTCGACCGGTTCGATCAGCTGCTGGACGTAGAGGGTCGCGGCGGTGACCTGCGCGAGCGAGGCCATCCCGTGCGCGTAGAACAGGCCGCCGAAGAACAGCGTGGTCGCGACGGGCAGCACGAACCCGAACTCGGCGACCGGGAACAGCACGGTCCGCAGCCGCAGCGTGTACCGCTCGGCGGCGTAGCTGCGGGCGATGTCGGCGTCGCCGCGGGCGTGCCGGCGGTCGGCGAGCCCGAACGCCTCGACCGTCCGCGCGCCGTGCACGGTCTCGGCCAGACCGTCGGCGATCAGCGCCCAGGACGCGTTCTCGCGCAGGTAGCCGTCCCGGCAGCGCGGCAGGTACCAGCGCATCACGCCCCACAGGATCGGGACGGACACCAGGCACGGCAGCGCGACCAGCGGCCCGTTGATCAGCAGCGCGCCGAAGGTGGACGCGCCGACGACGAGCGCGACGAGGGTCTCCGGCACCGCCTCGCGCAGCGAGGTGCCGAGCGTGTCGACGTCCCGGGACGCCCGGGTGACCAGGTCGCCGGTGCCGGCCCGCTCGACCGCCGACAGCGGCAGCCCGAGCAGCCGGTCGACGAACTCCTCCCGCAGCTCGGCCAGGACGCGCTGGCCGAGCCGCGCGGAGGTGAAGTAGGCGTACCGGGTCAGCACGCCCTGCACGACCACGAACGCGGCGATGGCGAGCGCGGCCGTGTCGATGTGCGCGGTGCCGTCCCGGACGCCCTCGACGAGGTCGCCGAGCAGCCGGGGCGCGACGAGGCCGGACGCGGCGGCGAGGCCGTGCAGCGCCAGCGTCCCGGCGAGGGCGCGCGGATGCCGCAGCGCGATGCGCCGCGCGTACGCCCGCACCTGCGCGGGCTCGGCGACCGGCAGGATCTCACTGCTCACGTGTCCTCGGACCCTTCCGTGGTCGTTGCTTCCGTAGGCCGGGATTTCAGGGGCGCGGGACCGGCTCGCCTCGCGTGACGGTGGCGGCGTAGCGGGAGTCGGCGCGCAGGAGGTCGTGGTGGGTGCCCTCCGCGACGACGCGGCCGTCGTGGACGAACGCGACGTGCGCCGCGCGGTCCAGCATCAGCGGGCTGGTCGTGCACACGACGGTGGTGCGGCCCGCGCGGGCCTCGGCGAGCCGCTCGGCGATGCGCGCCTCGGTGTGCGCGTCGACGGCGCTGGTCGGCTCGACGAGGACCAGCACCTCGGGGTCGGCGGCGAGCGCGCGGGCCAGCCGCAGCCGCTGCCGCTGCCCGCCGGAGAACTCCCGTCCCGCCTCGGCGACGTGCCGGTCCAGGCCGGCCTCGGCGGCGATGTCCTCGGCGGACGCCGCGCGCAGCGCCGCATCGAGCACGGCGGCAGGCGTGCCGGGCGGTGCGAGGGCCTCGGCGAGGGTGCCGGCGAACAGCCGGTCCTCGTTGACCGCGACCAGGACGCGGCGGCGCAGCCCGGCGACCTCGCGCAGCGGGACGCCGGCGAAGTCGACGTCGCCGGGCGCGTACCGGCCGAGCCGGTCGGCGATGGCCTGCGCGTCGCGCGGCTGCGCGGCGGCGATGGCGGTGACCCGCCCCGGCCGCACCACCAGGCCGGACGCGATGTCGACGAGCTCGGCGGGCCCGGCCGGGCGGGCGGTGCCGCCGTCCGGCGCCGGCTTCAGGTCCAGCAGCCGGACGACCCGCCGCGCCGCCACCAGCCCCTTGGTGATCTTGCCGGCGGCCTCGCCGATCGTCCGCAGCGGGACGATCAGGAACACCGCGTAGCCGTAGCAGGACACCAGGTCGCCGACGCCGATCTCGCCGCGCTCCACGTAGTGCGCGCCCGCCCACGTCACGGCGGCGATCAGCAGGCCGGGCAGCAGCACCTCGGCACCGGAGATCCGGGACTCGGCGCGGGCCGCGGCGACGCCCGCGTCGCGGACCCGGCCGGAGACGCCGCGGTACCGGCGGGAGAACAGCCGCTCCCCGCCGATGCCGCGCAGGACCCGCAGCCCCTCCACCAGGTCGGTGGCGCGGCCGTTCAGCTCGCCGACCAGCTCGCGGTGGACCTCCTCGCGCTCGCGGAACGGGCGCAGCAGGGGCGCGGCGAGCAGCAGCACGAGCGGGACGCCGACCAGCACGATCAGGCCGAGCTTCGGCGCCGTCACCAGCAGCACGGCCGCCACCACGGCGATCGCGACGACGGCGCCGGAGCCGCGGCAGACGATGTCGACGACGTCGCCGAGGTGCGCGACGTCGGACAGGCCGATGCTGACGACCTCGCCCGCGCCGAGCCGCTTCGGCAGCGTCGCGCCGAGCCGGGTGGCGTGCCGGGTGACGATCTGGACGGTCCGGTACGCCGACGACAACCACAGGAACACCGCGCGCCGGTGCCGGAGGATCCCGGTCGCGGCCTGCACGCCGCCGAGGACGAGCAGCGCGCCCGTCCAGAGGGCGAGCGCCCCGTCGTCGCGGCCCGCGACGCCCTCGCCGATGGCGCGGCCGATCGCGGCGGGCATCAGCGCCTGGCTGACCATCCAGCCGACGCCGAGCAGGGCGCCGACCAGCACGCCGCGCCACTCGACGCGCAGCAGCCACAGCAGGTACCGGGCGGGGGATCGGTGGTCGGGGCTGCCTGGATCTTTCTCCGGCAACGGTTTCACCGGACGAAGATATGCGGGTGCCCCCGCCGGGATCGAACGGTTTTTCCGGCCCGCACCGGACGGCCGCGCGGCCCGGGCCGGCGCGCCGGAGGGGATTTCCGGACAGTCCCTGACCCGCCCCGCGGACGATCACAGGGGTGCGCGGGAAGGTGAGGACACGCTAAGGTCGGAGGGCACGGAGCGATGCTCCTCCGCTCCTCCAGCCGGGACTCCGGCGGCTACGCAGATGCCGCTCCCCCGGTGCGGCCCGGCCCTGGCGTCCTGCCATCGCAGGAATAACCGGAACGGTCCGGCCGTTGCCAGTGCCGTCGCCAGCCCCGACTTATCCGGAAGCTCAGTGAGCACTATCAGTCACCAGACGCGCCCCTTCACGCCAGGGGCCGCGCCCGCCGGTCAGGACAGGGTCGACCTGCTCCTCATCGACGACGACCCCTCCGACGTGCTGATGGTCGAGAAGATGCTCGCCGACAGCGGCCTGGACGCGCTGATCACCGTCGCGGCGGACCTGCCGACCGCGCGGCGCCGGCTGACCCGCCGCACCCAGTGCATCATCGTGGACCTGTCCGCGCCGGGGATCGACCGGCTGGAGGGGCTGCGGCAGGTGCTGGACATGTCCGGGACGGCCGCGGTGGTGGTGCTGACCGGGCTCGACGACGCGGGCCTCGGCGTCCGCGCGGTCGCCGCCGGCGCCGAGGACTACCTGGTCAAGCAGGAGGTCGACGGCCCGCTGCTGGCCCGCGCGGTGCGCTATGCCATAGAGCGCAAGCGCTCGGAGGAGACCGAGCGGCGGCTGGTCGAGGCGCGCATCCTCGGCCGCGAGAACGCGCGGCTGGAGCGCGGGCTGCTGCCCGTCCCGCTGATCGACGACCCGTCGCTGCGGCACCACACCCGCTACCGGCCCGGCCGGCGCCGGGCGCTGCTGGGCGGCGACTTCTACGACACCGTGCAGACCGAGGGCGGCGCCGTTCACCTGATGATCGGCGACGTGTGCGGGCACGGCCCGGACGAGGCCGCCCTCGGCGTCCAGCTGCGGATGGCGTGGCGGACGCTGGTGCTGGCCGGGCACACCGGCGAGCAGCTGCTCGGCACCCTCGACACCGTCCTCGGGCACGAGCGGCGCAGCGAGGAGATCTTCACCACCCTCTGCATGATCACGATCGCGCCGTCCCGGCGGACCGCGCGGATGCACCTGGCCGGGCACCCCGCGCCGCTGCTGTTCCGCGACGAGCCGGACGGCGGCGGCTTCGAGGTCGCGGCGCTGCCGGAGTACGCGCACGGGCCGGCGCTCGGCCTGGTGCCGGGCGCGGAGTGGCCGACGACGGAGATCGACCTCGGCGAGGCGTGGGGGCTGATGCTCTACACCGACGGCCTGATCGAGGGGCGGGTCGGGGACGGGTCGAGCCGGCTCGGCACCGACGGCCTGGTCGGGCTGGCGCGCGCGGCCCGCGGCAGGGGCGCCACCGGGCGGTCGCTGATCGACGCGCTGGTGACCGAGGTGGAGCGCCTCAACGGCGACGCCCTGACCGACGACCTGGCCGTGCTGCTGCTGTCCCGGCAGGCCACAGCGTCGTGATCTTCGCCACGGCCGCGTCCTGACCGCACATCTGCGGCGGCCGGTCAATGTCGCCTGCGTCACTGCGCGGACGAGTTCCCGGACCTGCTGTGAACTCACTCACGATCAAGGACCGCCCAGGTCACGGCGATGCCCGTCCCTGCTCGATTCATAGCCTGCGGCTATCAGAATGAGTGCGCTGATGACTTGGTGCTCTTGTCCAAATTGGACATAGCGTTCGCGACGTGGCTATAGCGATACCTGCGATCTACCGATCGACCGTCGGCAAGAAGGCCGTCATGGCCGTGACCGGCGCCGTCCTGGTGCTGTTCCTCATCGCGCACATGATCGGGAACCTGAAGATCTTCCTGGGCGAGGGGGACTTCGACCACTACGCGCACTGGCTGCGCACGATGGGCGAGCCGGCCCTGCCGCACCGCGTGCTGCTGACGCTCCTGGAGATCGTGCTGACGGTCTCGGTCGTCCTGCACATCTGGTCGGCGGTGTCGCTCGGCAAGCGCGCCGCGCACGCCCGGCCCGTCAAGTACCGGTCGAAGAAGAAGTCGCACGCGCAGGGCTACGCCACCTACACGATGCGGTACGGCGGCATCGTCGTCGCGCTGTTCATCATCTGGCACCTGCTGGACCTCACCTTCTTCGCGGTGAACCCGCTGGGCTCGGACGCCACCCCCTACGACCGGGTCATCGCCGACTTCGACGGCTCCCGCTGGTACATCACCATCTGGTACGTCCTCGCGGTCCTGCTGGTCGGCCTGCACCTCAACCACGGCATCTGGAGCGCGTTCCAGACCCTCGGCCTGCGCAGCCCGCGCAGCAACGGCGCGCTGCGCGCCCTCGCGGGGACGGTCGCCGCCGTGGTGACCCTCGGCTTCATCGCCGTCCCGATCTCCGTCACCTTCGGATGGGTGAGCTGACATGAGCGACAGCTTCTACAAGTCCGGCGAGCCGATCGTCGACACCAAGGCGCCCAAGGGCCCGATCGAGGACCGCTGGACGACCCGCAAGTTCGAGGCCAAGCAGGTCAACCCGGCCAACAAGCGCAAGAAGAAGATCATCATCATCGGCACCGGCCTGGCGGGCGGCTCGGCCGGGGCCACGCTCGGCGAGGCCGGCTACCACGTCCAGCAGTTCTGCTTCCAGGACAGCCCGCGCCGCGCCCACTCGATCGCCGCGCAGGGCGGCATCAACGCCGCGAAGAACTACCGCAACGACGGCGACAGCGTCTACCGGCTGTTCTACGAGACGGTCAAGGGCGGCGACTTCCGCTCCCGCGAGTCGAACGTGTACCGGCTCGCCGACATCTCCCGGCAGATCATCGACCAGTGCGTCGCGCAGGGCGTCCCGTTCGCCCGCGAGTACGGCGGCCTGCTCGACAACCGCTCGTTCGGCGGCACGCAGGTGTCCCGCACGTTCTACGCCCGCGGCCAGACGGGCCAGCAGCTGCTGCTCGGCGCCTACCAGGCGCTGATGCGGCAGGTCGACGCCGGGAACGTGGAGCTGTACCCGCGGCACGAGATGCTCGACCTGATCATGGAGGACGGGCGGGCCCGCGGCGTCGTCGTCCGCAACCTGATCACCGGCGAGATCAAGCACTACACCGCCGACGCGGTGGTGCTGGCGTCCGGCGGCTACGGCAACGTGTACTTCCTGTCCACCAACGCGATGGGCTCGAACGTCACCGCGTCCTGGCGCGCGCACCGGCACGGCGCCCTGTTCGCCAACCCCTGCTACACCCAGATCCACCCGACCTGCATCCCGGTCAGCGGCGACCACCAGTCCAAGCTGACGCTGATGTCGGAGTCGCTGCGCAACGACGGCCGCGTCTGGGTGCCGAAGAAGGCCGGCGACACCCGCAGGCCGTCCGACATCCCCGAGGACGAGCGCGACTACTACCTCGAGCGCATCTACCCGTCCTTCGGCAACCTGGTCCCCCGCGACATCGCGTCCCGCGCGGCCAAGAACGTCTGCGACGAGGGACGCGGCGTCGGCCCCGGCGGCCTCGGCGTCTACCTCGACTTCGCCGACGCGATCCAGCGGCTCGGCCGCGACAAGGTCGAGGCCAAGTACGGCAACCTCTTCGAGATGTACGAGCGCATCACCGGCGAGAACCCGTACGAGACGCCGATGCGCATCTACCCCGCCGTGCACTACACGATGGGCGGGCTGTGGGTCGACTACGACCTGGAGTCGACGATCCCCGGCCTGTTCGTGATCGGCGAGGCGAACTTCTCCGACCACGGCGCCAACCGGCTCGGCGCGTCCGCGCTGATGCAGGGCCTCGCCGACGGCTACTTCGTACTGCCGAACACCATCAACGACTACATCGCCCGCAACGCCCTCCCGCCCGTCGACGAGAAGAACATCGCCGCGGCCGAGGAGCGGGTGACCTCGCGCATCGAGAAGTTCCTGTCGATCGACGGGGACCGCTCCGTCGACTCCTTCCACCGCGAGCTCGGCCACATCATGTGGGAGTACTGCGGCATGGAGCGCACCGAGGAGGGCCTGCGCAAGGCGCTGGAGCTCATCCCGGCGCTGCGCGAGGAGTTCTGGCAGCGCGTCAAGGTCACCGGCAAGGGCGAGGAGCTCAACCAGCAGCTGGAGAAGGCCGGCCGCGTCGCCGACTTCTTCGAGCTCGCCGAGCTGATGGTGATCGACGCCCTGCACCGCACCGAGTCCTGCGGCGGCCACTTCCGGGCCGAGAGCCAGGACGAGGACGGCGAGGCCAAGCGCGACGACGACAACTTCGGTTACGTCGCCGCCTGGGAATGGGCCGGCGAGGGCGAGCAGCCCGTCCTCCACAAGGAGGACCTGAACTTCGAATACGTCCACCCGACGCAGAGGTCGTACAAGTAATCATGAAGCTCACACTGCGCGTCTGGCGCCAGAGCGGCCCCCAGGACAAGGGGAAGATGGTCGAGTACAAGCTCGACGACGTCTCCCCGGACGCCTCGTTCCTGGAGATGCTGGACGTCCTCAACGAGAAGCTCATCGCCGGGGGCGAGGAGCCGGTGGCGTTCGACCACGACTGCCGCGAGGGCATCTGCGGCATGTGCTCGCTGGTGATCAACGGGACCCCGCACGGCCCCGAGGAGCGCACCACCACCTGCCAGCTGCACATGCGCAAGTTCCGCGACGGCGAGGTCATCGACGTCGAGCCGTGGCGCGCCAAGGCGTTCCCGGTCGTCAAGGACCTCGTGGTGGACCGCTCCGCGTTCGACCGGATCATCCAGTCCGGCGGGTACATCACCGCGCCGACCGGCACCGCCCCGGAGGCGCACTCCACGCCCGTCCCGAAGCCGGACGCCGACCGGGCGTTCGAGGCCGCCGAGTGCATCGGCTGCGGCGCCTGCGTCGCGGCCTGCCCGAACGGCTCGGCGTCGCTGTTCCTCGGCGCGAAGGTCACCCACCTCGGCCTCATGCCGCAGGGCCAGCCGGAGCGCTGGGACCGCGTCGTGTCGATGCTGGAGACCCACGACGAGGAGGGCTTCGGCGGCTGCACCAACACCGGCGAGTGCGTCGCGGTCTGCCCGAAGGGCATCAAGCTCGACGTGATCGGAAGCCTGAACCGCGACTACCTGAAGGCGACCGCCGGCGGCAAGAAGCGCTGACGCGTCGACTGAGCGCCAGCGAAGGAGCGCGTCAGCGGGCCCTTGCCGGGGGGTCTGGGGGGTCGTCCCCCCAGATAGAACACTGACGGGAACCTGTAGGCCACGGCCCCGCCCGGAGCACCGGGCGGGGCCGCTCTAGTGTGTGCGCATGACGATTACCTTGGTCCCCTACCACCAGGACGAACTCCTCCCCGGCACGACGTTCCCGCTCCCCGAGGCCGAGGTGGTCACGGTCACCCGCGAGTTCCCCGACGGCGACGTCTGGACGCGGGTCGCCGCGCTCTACGAGCCCGTCGCCGCCGAGGTCGCCGCGCAGGTCGCGAATGGAACGGTCCCATCGGTGGTCTCCGGCGACTGCCTGGTCTCCGAGGCCGTCCTCGCCGGCGTGCAGCGCGCCGGGGTGGACGCCTCGATCGTGTGGTTCGACGCGCACGGCGACGTCCAGACGCCGGAGACCACCACGTCCGGGTACATCGGCGGGATGCCGCTGCGGCAGATTCTCGGCGACCACCCCGAACTGCTGTCGTCGCGGCTGGGCCTGCGCCCGCTGCCCGAGGACCGGGCCGTCCTGGTGGACGCCCGCGACCTCGACCCGGCCGAGGCCGACTTCCTCGCCTCGTCCCAGGTGCGCCGCTGCCCGGTGGACGAGATCGACCTGCCGAACGGCCCGCTCGTCCTGCACGTCGACGTGGACGTGGTCGACAAGGCCGACCTGCCGGGACTGAAGTTCCCCGTGGGCGACGGCCCGTCCTTCGACGCCGTCGTCGAGGCCGTGCGGCGCGTGAAGGCCACCGGCCGCGTCGCCGCCCTCGACATCGCCTGCCCCTGGCACCCGCCGCAGGCCGGCGACGACCCCGTCCGCGCCCGCCTCCTCGCCGCCCTCCTGGCGGACTGACCCACCGGAAACCCTGGGCCGGGCGGTACCGCGTGCCCTACCATGCTCGATATGCACGTGCATAAGACAGTGCATCAGCATGAGCACATGCACGGTACTCCAGGAGTGTCGTTCGCGCTGCACCGGTCGATCGTCTGCGTGGACGTCGAGAAGTTCGGCGTCCGCGCGAACCCCGACCAGCTCACCGTCCGCGACGCCATGTTCCACGCCCTGGACACGGCGTTCGCCGAGTCACGGGTGCCCTTGGAGCACGTCGCCTACGAGGACCGGGGCGACGGGGCCCTGATCCTCGTCGACCCCGACGTGCCGAAGGAGCACCTCGCCGGGGCCTTCCCGGCGAGGCTGCCGGCCCGCCTCGACCGGCACAACGCCGCCGCCGCGGCCGGGGCCCGCTTCCGGCTCCGGATGGCGGTGCACGCCGGGGAGGTGCACTACGACCGGCACGGCGTGGCGGGCAGCGCGATCAACCTGCCGTTCCGGCTGCTGGAGGCCGGCGCCCTCAAGGAGGCCCTGCGCGACTCCGCGGGCGCCCTCGCGGTGATCGCGTCGGAGTGGTTCTACACGGAGGTCATCGCGCAGAACCGGACGTGCGAGGCCGCCGCCTACCGGCGCGTCCGCGTCTCGGTCAAGGAGACGCGGACGCCCGCCTGGACACGGGTGCTGCCCGCCGGCCCCGTCGCCGCGGGGACGGCCGCCGTGCCCGCCGGCCCGCTCGCCTCCGGCACGGCGCCGCGCCGGACCGGCTCCCGCG